>NZ_CM147293.1:0-4622070 GCF_055768815.1 Pseudomonas sp. R4-15 | reverse complement strand
TGGGCGGCAGAAAAGTCAGGCGAGTGGCTGTGCAAGCACAGCCAACGCGGATATCAGCGCGACAGGGTCGCGGCTTCCAACAGGGCTTGTTCGGTGTGTTCCCAGCCTAGGCAAGCATCCGTAATCGAGACGCCGTAGCGCAAGTCTTCGCTCAGCGGTTGGCTGCCCTCGAAGAGGTGGCTTTCGAGCATGACCCCGCACAAGTGCTCTGCGCCCATGGAGCGCTGTCGCAGGGCTTCCCGTAGTACCTCAGGCTGTCGGCTCGGATCCTTTCCACTGTTGGCGTGGCTGCAGTCGACCATCATTGCCTTATTCAAGCCTAAGGCCTTGGCCCGCTCTGCCGCGGCAGTGATGGTTGGTTCGTCGTGGTTCGGGCCCATTTTGCCTCCGCGCAACACGAGATGGGTATCTGCGTTACCGGGGGTCTGGATCAGAGCCGCTCGGCCGTTTTCAGCGATCCCCATGTGGGTGTGGCTGTGTGCCGCCGAGCGCATGGCATCGAAAGCGGTGGCGAGATTACCGTCGGTACCGTTCTTAAAACCAACGGGTAGGCTCAGTCCACTGACCATCTCCCGGTGAATCTGCGATTCACTGGTTCGGGCGCCAATCGCTGCCCAGCCGAGCAGGTCGGCGAAGTAATCCGTCGCCAAGGGCTGGAGCAGTTCGCTGGCCAGGGGCAGCCCTAGATCCAGCAGGTCCAGCAGCAGTCGGCGGGACTGTACCAGCCCCTGCTGCATGTCATCGCTGCCGTCGAGCCGAGGGTCGTAGAGCATGCCTTTCCAGCCAATGCTGGTACGTGGCTTTTCCAGGTAAGCACGCATCACCAATAGAAGGCTGTCGCGGGTACGTTCTGCCAGGTCGGCCAACCGTTGACCGTATTCGAGCGCCGCATCTGGATCATGCAGTGAGCAGGGGCCGACGATCACCAACAGGCGCGGGTCGCGACCGTGCAATATGTCGCGGATGGCCTGGCGATGGGCTGCTACTTGGTGACGCACCGCCTCGTTGAGGGGCAGTCGTTCACGCAATTCCTCTGGTGACGGCAGGGGGTGGCGGAGAGAGCTGGTAAGGGACAGCGGGAGTGAAGCATTCATCTTGGACTTTCCTGGGCTAATTGCATGTCGGTGGTGAGTCGGGGCATTGCTCTACGCGTGTAAATCGCCAACTGCGTAAGCCCAGGTAGCCTCGGTAGTTGAAGTGCTTGTACATGTGGCGTGTCCTCGAAAATTTTCTGCCTGAAATGCAAAACCCCCGGTCGGGGCGCCGACCGGGGGTTCATGAAAGTCTTTGGTGGGCGGCCCTTGGGTGGTTAGGGCCGCCTGTCAGGTGTCAGGCTAGCCCTTGGCTAAACCAATACCCATAGAAATAGCCGCACGCTGCCGCTGCCACGCCAATCAGGCGAGCCACGGAGGGCGTGTGGAATATCGTGCTGGTCATCGGGAGTCTCTGTGGATTTGCATGGTCAACATACGACATGACGCAGCGACCTTCAACTGCGCGCTATAGTCGTCCTGTGCCCTCAATATCCTTATTCTGGAAATCTCATGCTGATCGCCATGGACACCACGCCCCCTCGTTTCCATTCCATAGGCTGTTCGGAGTGTCGTTCCGGGGCGGGGTTGGACTTTGATTTCACCATGGCTTTCCAGCCAATCATGGACGTGGTCGAACAGCGGGTCTTCGGTTATGAGGCGCTGGTTCGCGGTCTTAACGGTGAGGGTGCCGGGTTCATCCTGTCTCAGGTGAACGATGCCAACCGCTATCGTTTCGACCAGGCATGCCGCGTCAAGGCGATCGAGCTCTCAGCAGGACTGGGGTTGCTCGACAAGCCGGACTGCCTGCTTTCAATCAACTTCCTGCCCAATGCCGTCTATCGCGCGGAAACCTGCATTCGTGCCACGCTCGAGGCTGCCAGGCAGTTCAACTTTCCTCTCGAGCGGATCATGTTCGAGGTCACCGAGGGCGAGCAGGTCAGCGATGCCGCGCATTTGCAGGAGATCTTCCGCAGTTATTCCCGGCATGGCTTCACCACGGCGATAGACGACTTCGGCTCGGGTTACTCCGGTCTCAATCTGCTTGCGACCTTCCAGCCGGGGGTGATCAAGCTGGACATGGCGCTCACCCGGGGTATCGACAGGGACCCCGTGCGTGAGGCGATAGTCGCGGGCATCGTGCTCACGGCGAAGCGACTGGGCATCCGCATCATCGCCGAGGGGGTGGAGACTTCCGATGAGTGCACCGCGCTGCTGGCGTTGGGCATTCGCAAGATGCAGGGTTATTACTTCGCGCGGCCAACAGTCGGTGAATTACCCTTCGGCTAGGCGCTAGCGGCGATTGCCAAGTGTTTGTTCCGGTGGTAATTTCCCCGCCTCCGCCGGAGTAGCTCAGTAGGTAGAGCAGCGCACTCGTAACGCGAAGGTCGCAGGTTCGATTCCTGTCTCCGGCACCAAACGCAAAAGGCCCCGACATCTCGGGGCCTTTTCTTTTTCCACGCTATTGGCTCAGGCGCATCGACAGATCGACGGCGCGAACGTCCTTGGTCAGGGTGCCCAGAGAAACATAGTCGACCCCGGTCCTGGCGATTTGCAGCAGATTGCTTTCGGTGATGCCTCCGGAGGCCTCCAGCTTGGCGCGTCCGGCCGTGAGTTCAACGGCACGCCGCATGTCCTCCAGGCTCAGTTCATCGAGCATGATGATGTCCGCGCCCGCAGTGAGAGCGGCATCCAGTTCCCCGAGGCTCTCCACCTCGATCTCGATGGGCTTGCCGGGCGCGATGCCTTGGGCGGCGGCCACGGCTTCGGCGATGCCTCCGCATGCGAGGATATGGTTTTCCTTGATCAAGAATGCATCGAAAAGGCCGATACGGTGGTTGTGGCAACCGCCACAGGTGACCGCGTACTTTTGCGCCAGCCGTAGCCCGGGTAGCGTCTTGCGAGTATCCAGCAGCTTGACCTGGGTCTCGGCGACCAGGTCCGCATATTCCCGGCAGCGGGTCGCGACGCCGGACAGCGTCTGCAGGAAGTTCAGCGCGCAGCGCTCGCCGCTCAGCAGGCTGCGTGCAGGCCCCTCAAGGGTGAACAGCACCTGGTCGGGCTGGACGCGATCACCGTCGGCAACCTGCCAATGAACGGCTACGCGAGGGTCGAGTTGCATGAAGACGCGATCCACCCAGGCGGTCCCTGCGACGATGGCGGCTTCACGGGTGATCACGCGTGCATGTGCCAGGCGCTCGGCGGGGATCAGTTGCGCGGTGATGTCGCCGGTGCCGACGTCTTCGGCGAGGGCATGGCGCACGTTGCTATCGATTTCGGCGAGCAGGTCGGAGAGAACGAGATTGGGCATCGGGGGCTCCTGAGACTATGGACGGAATTATTGAGCACTCCTGGTCTCAGATAAAGTGCGCTGGTCGCCCAAGGCTTTGGATTCTCTCCCACCGGGCGTATACCAATAGATTAAGTAAAGTCCTTTGAGCACTTATTGAGTTGGATTTAAATTGACGCCATCATTCTGGCGTGCCTCTGTTTCTCGCCGGACACGAGCTCCGCTTCACGGCCACAGGTAAACACCATGAAGTCCGACGGGAAAGTCGTGTCGATCAATCAGGCCCCCTCTCCAGGGGCGGGGACGGGTCTCCCCGCGCCTCTGCAGAGCCTGCGCGACACCGCTTTGGCGCATTTGCGTGGCGCGTTGCGATGCCTCTTCGATAGTGTCGATGACACGCTTTTCGCCATGGCTGATCGAGCGACCAGCAACAGCGAGCAAACGCTACTCTTCGAAGCCATGCGTGGCATACGTCTCAAGCGTAAGCAGGTCGAGCGAGCCTTCCTGCAAGGCACGATCGTGGCTTTTGCGCAGCTTTTGCAGCCGGGGTCGGCGCGTAGCAAGGTCTCGATAGAGACACTTACAGCTGAAAAGCTCAGCCTGGTACAGAACGACGAGCTGGAGCAGAACGTTGCCATCGATGCAATGATCGGCAAGGTTTGCGCGCGCTGCAACGTCCCGCTCGAGCTGCTTCGCCGGCGGCTGGAGCAGGTGGTGGCGCAGCCGGTGGAAACGCTCGCCAATCCGCTTTCTCCCGCCCGCCTATGCGAACTATTCGTTGAGGCATGCCGCGATCTCAATATGGATATCCAGATCAAGCTGATCCTCTACAAGCTCTTCGAGCGGCACGTGCTCGACGGAATCGATGGACTCTACGAGGACGCCAACGCGCAACTGGTCGCTGCAGGCGTGCTCCCCGAACTACGTCATGTGCACTCTCCGCGGGACGCGCGGCGTGCTTCGGCCCCCGCGTCCGCGGCGTCCCCTGCCAGCACCACCGGTCTGGCGGATTTGCAGGCGTTGTTGGCCCAGGCCCGTGCTGCGGTGAGCGCTCCTTCGATGCCGGCGCCGGACGTGCTGCCTGTCAGCGGCCGGGACGTGTTGCGTCTGCTCTCGCACCTGCAGCAGCACCTGCCGGCGGAAGCCCAGGAGAGAGACCCGCGCTGGGAGCTGCAGGCGTTGCTCGGACGGGCCAGCGAGCGAGCAGGGCGGCCACGGGTTCTGGGGGAGCTTGAGGGCAACGTCATCGACCTGGTATCGATGCTCTTCGAGTTCATCCTTGATGACCGCAACCTGCCCGACTCACTCAAGGCCCTGCTGGGGCGCCTGCAGATTCCGATGATCAAGGTCGCGCTGCTCGATCGCGACTTCTTCGCGCGCAGCGGGCATCCGGCGCGCCGGTTGCTCAACGAGATCGCCATGGCCTCGGTGGGGTGGGGTGACCATGATGAATTTCGTCGTGGCAGCTTGTACCAGAAGGTCGAGCAGATCGTGCAGCGCTTGCTCGGTGAGTTCAACGACGATCCGGGGTTGTTCGAAGAGTTGCTCGAGGACTTCCTGGCCTTCACCAGTGAGGAGCGGCGGCGCAGCGAATTGCTCGAGCAACGCACCCGCGATGCCGAGATTGGGCGTGCCAAGGCCGAGCAGGCCGGGCGACGCGTCGAGGCGGCGATCAACGAGCGCCTGCAGGGTAGGCATTTGCCGCAGGTCGTGGTGAGCATCGTCGAGGAAGCCTGGAGCCAGGTGATGTTGCTGACCCTGCTCAAGCATGGCGAAGCCTCCGCCGAGTGGACGCATGTCTTGGGCACCCTGGATGAACTGCTCTGGAGCGTCACTCCTCAGGAAGGCCTCGAGGCCCGTCAGGCGCTGTTGTTGCGCGTGCCGCCGTTGCTGGCGAACCTGCGTGAAGGTTTGTCCAGTGCGGCCTTCGACCCCTTCTCCACCGGTGATTTTTTTGCCCGCCTCGAAGCGCTGCACTTCCGTGCGTTGCGGGGTGGGCAGGATGCGCAGGCACCTGGAGTCGAGACACTCACCGATGTATCCGACGATCCCGCGTTCGCCGAGGTGGTCGTCGACAAGTCTGTCCCCCCCGTTCCGGCCGCAGCGCCCGCGGATGATACGTCTACCGACGAGGCCTCCCAGCAAGTGGATGCGCTGCGTGTCGGCGCCTGGCTGGAGCTTCCTCGCGAGGGCACCCGGCAGCGCTGCAAGCTGGCGGCGATCATTCGCCCTGAAGGCCGCTACGTCTTCGTCAACCGCACCGGGATGAAGGTGCTCGAGCAGAGCCGGGAGTTGCTCGCCGCCGCTTTCCGTAGTGGCCAGGTGCGGGTATTGGACGATGCCCAGTTGTTCGATCGGGCCTTGGAATCAGTGATCGGTAATCTGCGTCAGGCGCGCAGCCGTGCGCCTGGCAAGGATGAGTGACAGCGGCCCTCGGACGCCCTAATCTGCCGAGGAATTGAATGCCTCGGGAGCCCTTTGCATGGACTTGCTGCTGAGCGACGGTTGGGTGCAGGGCATCCGCCATTGCCCGTCGCCCAACTACAACGCGCGCCCGGCGGCTGAGGTGTCGCTGCTGGTCATCCACAACATCAGTCTGCCGCCCGGAGAGTTCGCCACCGGACAGGTACAGCGCTTCTTCCAGAATCGCCTGGACCCGCAGGAACATCCCTTCTTCGCCGAGATCGCCGAGTTGCGGGTCTCCGCGCATTTTCTCATCGAGCGCGACGGCGTCATCACCCAGTTCGTTTCCTGCGATGCCCGTGCCTGGCATGCGGGCGTCTCGCGCTACGGCGAGCGTGAGAACTGCAACGACTTCTCCATTGGCATCGAACTCGAGGGTACCGACGAGCTGCCGTATACCGATGCCCAGTACCGGGCGCTCGATGGCCTGCTGATTGCGCTTCGCCGAGATTACCCGCAACTGTCCGCGGAGCGTATCTGCGGCCACAGCGATATCGCGCCGGGGCGCAAGTCCGACCCAGGCCCTGCGTTCGACTGGACCCGCCTGGGAGTTTCGCGATGAGTTTTCTGGTGCTGTTGCTGGCGGTGCTGTTGGCGAGCCTGGGGCGCTGGCGTCGTTGGATCCAGCGCGATGGGGCCTACCTTCGGGTATTGCGTCAACTGGAGCGGTCGTTCATGCAGCGCTGGCCGTCCTGGTTGCAACTGGCCTTGATGGTCGTGCCGCCGTTGCTGCTGCTGGGCGGTCTGCTGACGGGGTTGAAGCCTCTGCTGCATGGCTGGCTGCTGCTACCCCTGCATCTGTTGGTCGTGCTCTACAGCCTGGGGCGGGTCGACATACCCGATTGCCTGGGTGCTTGGCGCGATGCCTGTCGCCGTGGCGATGGAGAGGCGATGGCGCTGATTGCGGAGCGTGATCTGGGCCTGCAGGCCGACTCGCCCGAAGCGCTGGTGGCGGGCGTGCGCCGCTATCTGCTGTGGCAGGCTCACCAAGGTTTTTTCGCGGTGATTTTCTGGTATGCGCTGCTGGGGCCCATGGCCGCACTGGGCTATCGGTTGCTGGCTTTGCTGCAGAGCCAGGCCCAGGCGGAGCGGCTGCGGGCCGCGGCGGGGCAGTTGCTGCATGCGCTGGACTGGCTGCCGGCACGTCTGGAGTGCCTGAGCTTCGCCCTGGTGGGCAACTTCGTGGCGAGCATGCGTAGCGTACTCGATGAATTGCTGCGCTGGCCGTTGGCTGCCGTCCTGTTGCTCGAACGTGCCTCGAGCTGCGCTGCGGAACTGGGCGAGGCCGTGCCCGGGCCCGCGGAAAATGCCGCGCTTGATGAGCTGTGGCATCTGCTCCTGCGTACCGCCTTGCTCTGGTATTCGCTGCTTGCCCTGGGCCAGCTCCTGTAGCTTTACCTTAAGTTACAAAGCGCGCCCGACGTATCGGCTATACAGGGGACGGGCGCTCAGCGGCGCCCGGCTATCGATAACAACAATAAATCGGAGCGCTTCCCTTGGCCTCGTTCCTCGTCCCCGCCGTGGCGCTGATGAATCGCCTCGGCTTCGGCGCGAAGTTCACGCTGATCAGCGTGCTGTTCTTCGTCCCCATGCTCTTGACCAATGCCTCCCTGGTGCACGACGCCTACACGGAGTTCGGCCGCTCGCGCAGCGCCCGTGAAGGTCTGCTCGAACTGAATCAGGCACTGCAGGTACGCCGCGTGGCACAAACGCTGAGCGACCTGCTGCAGGTCGATGCCGTGCTCGGCCAGTCCGCCCCGTCGACGACGCGCAGTGGGCGCATCGAGGCGCTCCTCGGCGACCTGCAGACACTCCTTGCGCAGGAGCTGCCATCGACGTCCAGCAGCCAGGAAAAGCGCGACGGCTTGCGTCAGTTGCTGCAGACCTTGGGTGAACAGGGTTCGCTGCACAATCGCCAGGGGTTGGCGGAGCGCTTGGCCGGTGATGCCTACGTCTATGCGCGATTGGTTGCTTCGGAGATCGGTCTGAGCCTGGATCGAGAGCGCAACGTGCGCCAGCTTGCCGGCCTGCTCACCGTCACGACACCGCGGGTCATTCGAGCCCTCGGCGAAGCGCGTGCGGTGGGCGCCTATTCGCTGGGACGGGGGTTCCTCAACTCGACGGATAGCGTGCGCCTGGATGAACTGCTGCTCACGCTGGAGCGCCTACAGGGCGAATATGCGAGCGCCGTCCAGGACGCCTTGGTCGACAGCGCCGAACTCGACGCCCTGGCGCAGCCCAGCCTGGCGAGTCTGACCCAGGCGTCCCAGCAGTTGGAGGATGAGGTCGTCGTCGCCGAAAGTCTGGATACGCCGTGGGATGCCTTCTTCGACGCACAGGGGGCGCTCATCGGTCGCACCGAGGCCTTCGAGGATGGCGTACTCGCCGAGCTCGATGGCCTGCTCGCCGCGCGCACCCTTCACGCTGAGCGCAAGTTGGCGTTGCTCGCCGGCGGTCTGTTGGCGAACCTGTTGTTGATTGCCTATCTCTATGCGGGCTTCTACCTGTCCATGCGCAGCACCCTGCGGCGACTCTCCCGCGCCATGCAGCAGATGGCCGGTGGCGACATGACGGTGAGTTGCCGTGTGGTCAGCCGCGATGCCCTCGGCGAACTGGGGCACACCCTCAACGGCAGCGTGGCGAAGATTCATGAGCTGATCCAGCGGCTCGGACAGACGGTCGCCGAGGTCGATGCCCAGGCGCGGGAAGTGGAGTCCATCTCCGGGGCCAGTCACCAAGCGGTGGGTGGGCAGCGCGAAGGTGTCGACCTGGTCGCCACCGCGATGAACCAGATGGCCGCCACGGCCCAGGAAGTCGCGCGCAGCGCCGCCTCGGCGGTGGACGGTGCCCAGCGTGTGGACCGGGAAACGCAGAGTGGTCGGCAGCGGGTCGTGGCTCAGGTCGAGGGTATCGGTCAGTTGGCCGGCGAGATCGAAACCTCGGTGGCGGCGATCAACCGCCTGGCGGACGACAGCCAGGCGATCGGCCGGGTGCTCGATGTCATCAAGGGCATCGCCGACCAGACCAACCTGTTGGCGCTCAACGCGGCGATCGAGGCGGCGCGCGCCGGCGAGAGCGGTCGGGGTTTCGCGGTGGTGGCCGACGAAGTGCGCGGGCTGGCCTTGCGCACTCGTCAGTCCACCGCCGAGATCGAGGCGATGATCGATCGTCTGCACGGCGGCGTGGCCGCCGCAGTGAGTGCCATGGGCGCCAGCCAGCGCACCGCCAGCGATGCGGTCGGCCAGGCGAGTGCGGTGCGCACGGCGCTGGAACACATCCTCGAGGCCAGTTCCAGCATCGTCGAGCAGAGCCAGCAGATCGCTGCCGCCGCAGAGCAGCAGACCGCGGTGGCGCTGGAGGTCGACCGGCACATCGTGCAGATCAGCCAGGATGCCGAATTGACCGCCGAGGGCGCCGGGCGTGCCGAGCGCGCCAGCCGCGAGCTGTCAGCCCTGGTATTGCGGCTGAAGGGGCTGGCGGCGGCGTTCCGGGTCTAGGGCCTGTTCCCGTTTCATTCACGAGCCGCGTTGTCGCCAGAAATGGCCTGCGATTAGGCGCAGAACGCAGCCAATGGTCATTCCCTTGGCAAGTTCTGCAACGACAGCGCAGGCCATTTCTGGCACAGCCTCGGCGGCCCCACCCTACGGGCCGGTGCCTGTTTTGGCGCGATACGGCGTTGCTCGTCTTGGACTTACCCCGGTAAGCCCAGCGACTCGCGCCTTGTCTCGCGCCAAAACAGGCATCGGCGCGGCCGCGAATGAAACGGGAACAGGCCCTAGGGCATCTCCCAGCCAAACAGCTCGCAGGCATTGCGGGTGCTGGCGGCGGCGAGCGCTTCGGCGGGGATGTCCTTGATCTCGGCCAGCGCCTGGCAGATGGCGGGGAGGAACTCGGGACTGTTGCGTTGCCCTGGGTGACTGGCGGGCGGGATGTCCGGGGCGTCGGTCTCCAGCACGATGGCGTCGAGCGGCAACTGCTGCAGCACCTTGTGCATGCGCTTGGCCTGCGGCCAGGTACCGGCGCCACCCAGGCCCAGGCGAAAGCCCAGCTTGAGATACTCGCGGGCCTCTTCGAAGCTGCCGCTGAAGGCATGCACGATGCCGCCTCTTGGCGGGCGATGACGCTTGAGGGTGGCGATGACATCGGCATGGGCGCGACGCACGTGCAGCAGCAACGGCAGCTCGAACGCCCGCGCCATTTCTATCTGCGCCTCGAACAGGGCCTGCTGGCGAGGTTTGTCCGGCGTCTCGATGTAGTAGTCCAGGCCAACCTCGCCGATGGCGCAAAGCGCCGGGTCCGCTCGGCGTGCCTGCAACTGTCCATGCAGCTGCTGCAGGTGTTCGGCATCCTGGTGGCAGTGCAGGAAACAGGGGTGTAGCCCCAGGGCGTAGTGCAGGTCCGGCTGGTTCGCGCAGAGTGCTTGCAGGCGAGCCCAGTGTGCCTGGTAGACGCCGATCAGCACCTGGCGCTTCACGCCTACCTGACGGGCTTGCGCGAGCACCTGGGAGCGGTCCGCATCGAACTCGGGAAAGTCGAGATGGTTGTGGGTATCGATCAACTGCATGGCCTGGCTTCCGCGTTCAGCCGTTCGCGCCGGGTGCGCGCCGGCGATGCAGTCGGCGCGGGATCGCCTCGACGCCCGGCAGGTACTCGTCGTGCTCGATGGCGCGCAGGGTCCAGTACAGCAGACGCTCGGCGATCAGTTCGTGCTGCTGCTGGATGGCGTCGATACGCGTGGGCATGAAGTCCAGCAGCCGGGTATCACCGAAGGTCGCCATGCGTGGCGCCTGATAGCCGGGCCAGTCGTGACGCTGCAAGGCCTCGAGGACGCCTTCGAGCAGCACGTAGGCCGTGGTCAGCAAGGCGTCCGGGCGCTCGCCGTCGGTGGTGAGCAATTGCTCCATCAACTGGCATCCGGCCTCGCGTTCGAACTGCTCGGCATGCAGCACGCTGACACGCAGGTCGAGGTTGCGCAGCGCCGCGCGAAAGCCGGCCTCGCGGTCGCGACTCACGCGCAGCTCGGGGCGTGCGCCGAGTAGGGCGATGTGACGTGGCAGTGGGGCGAGCAGGGTGTTGGCGAGTTCGAAGCCCGCCTGCTGGTCGTCGCTGATCACCGAACGCAGACGCGAAGGCGCCAGGGCGCGGTCGACGGCGATCACCGGCAGGCCGCCGTCGGTCAGTTCGGCGTACAGCGGATCTTCCGGGGGCAGGCAACTGGCGACCAGCAGTGCATCGCAACGCCGTGCGCGGAACAGCTCGACCAGTTGCCGCTCGCTCTGCGGGTCATCGTCGGAGCTGGCCACCAGTAGCTGGTAGCCGCAGTCGCGGGCGCCCCGCTCCAGGCGCTTGGCGATGCGCGCGTAGCTGGGGTTCTCCAGGTCCGGAATGATGAAGGCGAGGGTGCGGCTGTGCCCGCGGCGCAGTGCCGCGGCCTGCTGATCGGGGCGATAGCCATGCTTTTGCACCACCGCCATCACCCGGGCGACGGTGCTGGCGCTGATGCGGCGTTGCTCGGCCTGGCCGTTGATCACGTAGCTCGCTGTGGTGAGCGAGACGCCGGCCAGTTGGGCGATGTCCCTGAGTTTCACGAATTTCCCGATCCAAGCGTGTCGAAAGACAACACAGCATCATACCGCAGGGGGGAGCTTTCCCTAACGATGGGCTCGAGGGCGCTAGGCTTCAAGGATTACCCGATCTCGGGTAATGTGCCGCATCGAGTGAAACGATTCAGCTAGATCGACGGAGTGACCGTCAGGAGAACGCGCATGCTTGAACTCAAGGCCGCCGACATCCGCCTGGACGCCGCCGCCAGCGACAAGGACCAGGCGCTGGCGCAGCTGGCCGACTGGCTGGTGGCGGACGGACTGGTGCAGCCCGGCTACCTGGAGGGCATGCGCGCCCGGGAAGCTCAGGGCTCGACCTTCCTGGGACAGGGCATCGCGATTCCCCATGGCACGCCGGACACCCGCGACCAGGTGCTCTGCACCGGCGTACGCCTGATGCGCTTCGCCGAGGGCGTGGACTGGGGCGACGGCCAGCGTGTCTACCTCGCCATCGCCATCGCCGCGCGCTCCGACGAGCACCTGCGCCTGTTGCAGTTGCTCACCCGTGCCCTCGGCGAACAGGACCTGGTGCCGGCG
This sequence comes from Pseudomonas sp. R4-15, assembly GCF_055768815.1. Taxonomy (NCBI): domain Bacteria; kingdom Pseudomonadati; phylum Pseudomonadota; class Gammaproteobacteria; order Pseudomonadales; family Pseudomonadaceae; genus Pseudomonas; species Pseudomonas sp. R4-15. The sequence continues at coordinate 4,610,146 of NZ_CM147293.1, read as the reverse complement.
CTGCAGTCCGCGCGCACGGCAGAGGAAATACTCGCGCTGCTGCAAGGTGCCCCCCAGGCGCTGGCGCTGGATGCGCAACTGGTCGGCCTGGGGCTGCCGGTCGAGGATTTCGACGAGCTGGCCTGGCTCGGCGCGCGGCGCCTGAAGAAGGCCGGCTGCGTGGAGGCGACCTTCGGTGCCGCGCTGGTCGGCGCTGAACCGCTGCCGCTGGGCGACGGGTTGTGGTGGCTGGATAGCGCGCGCGGTGTTGTACGTCCCGGACTGGCTTTCGTCACGCCCGCCGAGCCGCTGCTGCGCGATGGCCAGCCGGTGCACGGCCTGTTCTGCCTGGCGAGCCTGGGTGATAGCCATCGGCAGCTGCTGGAACGACTCTGCGACCTGCTGATCCAGGGCCGTGGCGGCGAACTCGCCACGGCCGACTCCAGCCGCCGTGTGCTCGAGGCGCTCGGTGGCGAGGTCGCGCCCGATTGGCCGTCACGCCAGGTGCCGCTGGCCAATGCCCATGGCTTGCACGCACGGCCGGCCAAGGTGCTGGCGGAAATCGCCCAAGGCTTCGACGCGGCGGTGCGCGTGCGTCTGGCCGGGGACGAGGGCCGTGGTGTGTCCGCGAAGAGCCTGAGCAAGCTGCTGGCACTCGGCGCGCAACGCGGGCAGGTCCTGGACTTTCTTGTCGAGCCGGGCGCGGAGGGGGCGCTGGACGCCTTGGAGGCGGCCGTTCGCGCAGGACTCGGCGAAGAAGTGCAGGCGCTTCCCGAGCCGGGCCAAGCGGTGCTGGCCAGTCCCGAGCAGCGTGCCGGGGAGCCCGTCGACATCGTTCCACCCGCCGCCGGCAGCCGCTTGCAGGCAGTCGCCGCCGCGCCGGGTATCGCCATCGGACCGGCCTGGGTGCGTGGCCCGCTGCAGCTGGACTACTCCCGCCAGGGGCGGGGTGAAGGTACCGAGCGCGAGCGCCTGGATGCCGCCCTGGCGCAGGTGCGCGAGGACATTCAGGCGCTGGTGGCGCGCAGTGACCAAGCCAGTGTGCAGGAAATCTTCGTGACCCATCGGGCGATGCTCGACGACCCAGGTCTGCGCGAGGAAGTGGAAGTGGCGCTGGGCAATGGGCTGTCCGCCGAGGCGGCCTGGGCCGATGAAATCGAGCGCGCCGCGGCGCAACAGGAAGCCCTGCACGATGCATTGCTCGCCGAGCGTGCGGCGGACCTGCGCGACATCGGTCGTCGGGTCCTCGCGCGTCTGTGTGGGGTCGAAGTCCTGTGCGAGCCGGATGAGCCCTATGTGCTGGTGATGGACGAGGTCGCGCCCTCGGATGTCGCCGGCCTCGACCGTGCCCGGGTGGCCGGGGTGCTCACCGCGCGCGGCGGCGCTACCTCCCATAGCGCGATCATTGCCCGCGCGCTGGGTATTCCGGCGGTGGTCGGTGCGGGCGAGGCGGTGCTCGGCATCCCACCGCGCTGCGTCCTGCTGGTGGACGGCGATCATGGCGTGCTGGAAGTTGCGCCGGATGCCCAGCGTCTGGCCGTGGCCCAGGCCGCGCGGGAAACCCGGCGACAGCGTCAACAGGCCGCCGATGCACTGCGCATGGAAGCGGCGGTGACCGTGGACGGCCATCGCGTGGAAGTGGCGGCCAACCTCGGCGCGGCCGCCGAGACGGTCGAGGCGGTCGAGCTGGGCGCGGAGGCGGTCGGTCTACTGCGCACTGAACTGGTGTTCATGGATCACCCGCAGGCGCCGGACGTGGCTACCCAACGGGCGGAGTACCAACGGGTGCTGGACGGTCTCGCGGGGCGTCCGCTGGTGGTGCGCACGCTCGATGTGGGCGGCGACAAGCCGCTGCCTTACCTGCCGCTGCCGACGGAGGAGAATCCGTTCCTCGGCGTACGCGGCATCCGCCTGAGCATGCGCCGCCCTGAGCTGCTGGAGACCCAGTTGCGTGCGTTGCTCGAGGCTGCCCAGGGCCGCGCATTGAGGATCATGTTCCCGATGGTCGGTCGGCTCGAGGAATGGCGCTTTGCGCGGGATCTGGCCTTGCGCCTGCGTGAGGAGATTCCCCTCGAGGACCTGCAGCTCGGCGTCATGGTCGAGGTGCCATCGGCGGCCCTGATGGCACCGGTGCTGGCGCAGGAGGTGGACTTCTTCAGTATCGGTACGAATGACCTGACCCAGTATGCGCTGGCCATCGACCGTGGCCATCCGAGTCTTTCCGCCGAGGCCGACGGTCTGCACCCGGCGGTGCTGCGTTTGATCGAGATGACGGTACAGGCCGCGCACGCCCACGGCCGATGGGTCGGCGTCTGCGGCGAGCTGGCTGGCGACGAGCTGGCGGTGCCGGTGTTGGTCGGCCTGGGGGTAGACGAGCTGAGCGTTTCCGCGCGCTCGATCGCCCTGGTCAAGGCGCGGGTGCGTGAGCTGCGCCTGGGAGAGGCGCAGGAGCTGGCTCGTCGCGCGCTGCAGTTGGACAGCGCCACAGCGGTACGCGCGCTGGTCGATGAGGGCTGCTGAAATGGCACGCATCCTGACCCTGACCCTCAACCCCGCGCTGGACGTCACCGTGCAACTGGCGAGCCTGCGTCCCGGCGAGGTCAACCGCACCCGCAGCCTGCAACGACATGCCGCGGGCAAGGGGCTGAACGTCGCCCAGGTGCTTGCCGACCTCGGTCACAAGGTGACGGTGGCCGGGTTCCTCGGCGCCGCCAATGCGCAGCCGTTCGAGGCGCTGTTCGCCCGACGCGGCTTCGTCGATGCCTTCATTCGCGTGCCCGGCGAGGCCCGTAGCAATTTCAAACTGGTGGAGGACAGCGGCCGGGTCAGCGACCTCAATGGTCCCGGGCCGGAAGTGACGCCCCAGGCCCAGGCCGAGCTGGCCGGCGAACTGGAAAGCTGGCTCGCCGGCCACGATGCGCTGGTGGTCGCCGGCAGCCTGCCGCAGGGCGTGAGCCCGTCCTGGTTCGGCGCCTTGCTGCAGCGCCTGGCGGCCCATGGCGTGCCGCTGGTGGTGGACAGCAGTGGCGAGGCGCTGGCTGCGGCGGTCGCCGCGAAGCCCTGGCTGATCAAACCCAATGACGAAGAGCTGGCGCAGTTGGCCGGGGTGCCGGCGCATGCGCTGGACGCGTTGCTGCTGGCGGCACGCCGCTTGCGCGAGCAGGGCGTCGGCCAGGTGCTGTTGTCGCGTGGCGCGCAGGGCGCCTGCTGGCTGGGCGAAACCCAGGCGCTGCAGGCCACGCCGCCGCAGGTATCGGTGGCGAGCACCGTCGGCGCAGGCGATTCGCTGCTGGCCGGGACTCTCCACGGTCTGCTCGAAGGCTGGCCCGCCGAGCGTACCTTGCGCCTGGCCACGGCGATTGCCGCACAGGCGGTGACCCAGGTCGGCTTCGGCATCCATGACCGCGAACAACTGGCGCGCCTGGAGGCGGGCGTGCAGATACAACAAATCGAGGCCGCTGAATGAAACTGCTGATCGTCACTGCCTGCCCCAATGGGCAGGTCACCAGCGTGATCTGCTCGCGCCTGCTGGCGGGCGCCGCGCAACACCTTGGCTGGGACTACCGGGTCGAGGTGCATGACCCGCGGGCCATCGGCTCGCCGTTGAGCGAGCAGGACATCGCCGAGGCCGACCTGGTCGTCGTGGTGCGCACCGGCGAGTTGGCCTTGCAGCGTTTCGTCGGCAAGCGCCTGGTGCAGGCGACGCCCGCCGAGGCCCTGGCTGAGCCCCAGCGCTTCCTGCGCGAAGCTGCCGAGCATGCCGCGGTACTGCAGGCGGACGAGCCCCAGGCCCCGACCACTGCACGCTCGCGGCTGGTAGCGGTGACCGCCTGCCCAACCGGCGTCGCGCATACCTTCATGGCTGCCGAGGCACTGCAGCAGGCCGCCGAGCAGTTGGGCTACGCGCTGACGGTGGAGACCCGCGGCTCGGTGGGCGCGCGCAACGCGCTGTCGGCCGAGGCCATCGCCGCCGCCGACGTGGTGCTGCTGGCCACCGACATCGAGGTGGAAACCGCGCGCTTCGCCGGCAAGAAGGTCTATCGCTGTGGCACTGGGGTTGCACTCAAGCAGCCCCAGCAGACCCTGCAACGGGCACTGGCTGAGGCGCAGCCGCTACAGGGCGCCAGCAGCGGGGCGGCCCAGGCGTCAGCCGGCAGTGGTGAGAAGGCGGGGCCCTACAAGCACCTGCTCACCGGTGTGTCCTACATGCTGCCGATGGTGGTCGCGGGCGGTCTGCTGATCGCGCTGTCGTTCGTCTTCGGTATCGAGGCGTTCAAGCAGCAGGGGACTCTGGCCGCCGCGCTCATGCAGATCGGTGGCGACGCGGCCTTCAAGTTGATGGTGCCGGTGCTCGCCGGTTACATCGCCTACTCCATCGCCGATCGACCGGGGCTGGCGCCGGGCATGATCGGCGGTTTGCTGGCGGCGAATTTGGGCGCGGGCTTTCTCGGCGGCATCGCTGCGGGGTTCATCGCCGGCTATTGCGCCCGGGCGTTGGCGCACCTGGTACGCCTGCCGAGCAGTATCGAGGCGCTCAAGCCGATCCTGATCATTCCGCTGCTGGCGAGCCTGGTCACCGGGTTGGTGATGATCTATGTGGTGGGTGCGCCAGTGGCCACGGCGCTCGGTGCGCTCACCGGCTTCCTCGACGGCATGGGCAGCACCAATGCAGTCCTGCTCGGGGTCTTGCTGGGCGGCATGATGTGCGTGGATCTGGGCGGGCCGATCAACAAGGCTGCCTATGCCTTCTCGGTGGGCCTGCTGGCGTCGCAGAGCTATGCGCCGATGGCCGCGACCATGGCCGGCGGCATGGTGCCGCCCATCGGCATGGCCATCGCCACCGTGCTGGCGCGCCGCAAGTTCGCCCAGAGCGAGCGTCAGGCGGGCAAGGCCGCTGGCGTGCTGGGGCTGTGCTTCATCTCCGAGGGTGCGATTCCCTTCGCGGCGAAGGATCCGCTGCGGGTGATCCCGGCGAGCATCGCCGGCGGCGCGCTCACCGGCGCGCTGTCGATGTACTTCGGCTGCCGCCTGATGGCGCCCCATGGCGGCCTGTTCGTGATGCTGATCCCGAATGCGATCAACCACGCCTGGCTGTACCTGTTCGCCATCGCCGCGGGGAGTCTGCTGACCGGGGTAAGTTACGCGCTGCTCAAGCGCGCAGAGCCCCAGGGCATGGCCATGCAGGCGCAGGGCAGCGCCACCACCTAGCAACCGCCGATGGCGCGCGGCACGCAGGCCGCGCGCCCCTGGTTCAGCGGCGTTCGACGACCCGGTAGCAGGGCTCGTAGTCCGCGCCGCCCGGCAGCTTCATGCGGTGCTGGGCGACGAAGGCCTTCAGGAGCTCGTCGAGCGGCTGCATGATCGAAGCTTCGCCACTGATCTCGTACGGGCCGTGCTCCTCGATCTGACGGATGCCATTGGCCTTGACGTTGCCGGCGACGATGCCGGAGAACGCGCGGCGCAGGTTGGCGGCCAACTGGTGCAGCGGCTGCTCGCGGGTCAGATCGAGCGAGGCCATGTTGGCGTGGGTCGGCTCGAAGGGGTGCTGGAAGCCCGCTTCGATCTTCAACAGCCAGTTGAAATGGAAGGCATCGTTGCGCTCGCGGCGGAACTGGCGCACGTGCTGCAGACCCAGGTTCATGTGCCGGGCGACTTCGGCGGGATCGTCGACGATCACCCGATAGCGACCCTGGGCCTCGCTGCCGAGGGTGGCGCCGATGAAGGCGTGCAGTTGCTGCAGGTAGGCCTCGGCGCTCTTCGGTCCGGTCAGCACCAGCGGGAAGGGGACATCGGCGTTGTCCGGGTGGGTGAGGATGCCCAGCAGGTAGAGGAACTCCTCCGCCGTACCGACACCACCGGGAAACACGATGATCCCGTGGCCGACGCGCACGAAGGCTTCGAGGCGTTTCTCGATGTCCGGCAGGATGACCAGTTCATTGACGATCGGATTGGGGGCTTCGGCGGCGATGATGCCCGGTTCGGTGAGCCCCAGGTAGCGGCCTCCGACGATGCGCTGCTTGGCGTGGGCGATGGTGGCGCCCTTCATCGGGCCCTTCATCACGCCCGGCCCGCAGCCGGTGCAGATGTCCAGGCCGCGCAGTCCCAGTTCGTGGCCGACGCGCTTGGTGTACTTGTATTCCTCGACGCTGATCGAGTGACCGCCCCAGCACACCACCATCTTCGGATCGGCGCCGGCGCGCAGGGTGCGGGCGTTGCGCAGCAGGTGGAAGACGTAGTCAGTGATGCCTTCGGAGCTGTCCAGATCGATGCGCTCGCGGTCCAGCTCGGTCTGCGTGTAGACGATGTCGCGCAGGGCGCTGAAGAGCATCTCGCGGGTGCTGGCGATCATCTCGCCATCGACGAAGGCATCGCCCGGCGCGTTGATCAGTTCCAGGCGAATGCCACGATCCTGTTGGTGAATGCGCACCTCGAAGTCGTGGTAGGCCTCGAGGATGGTCTTGGCGTTGTCGCTGTGGGTGCCGGTGTTGAGGATCGCCAGTGCACACTGGCGGAACAGCTGGTAGACGCTGCCGGAGCCGGTTTCGCGAAGTTGCTGGACCTCGCGGTGGGACAGCGTTTCCAGGCTGCCCTTGGGGCTTACGGTGGCGTTGATCTTGCGGCGTTCGGGCATTCGGCACTCCATGTAAGACACAACGGGGGCAACTCGCTGCCCCCGTCAGAACAGCCTCTAGCCGTCCTGCAGACCCAGGTTGCTGCAGATCGCCAGGCTCGGCTCGGCCTGGTTGAGGGTATAGAAATGTAGCCCCGGTGCGCCACCGGCAAGCAGGCGCTCGCAGAGCCGGGAGATGGTCTGCTCGCCGAAGGCCTGGATGCTCGCGGTGTCGTCGCCGTAGGCTTCCAGTTGCTTGCGCAGCCAGCGCGGCAGCTCGGCGCCGCAGGCGTCGGAGAAGCGCGCCAGCTTGCTGTAGTTGGTGATCGGCATGATGCCGGGGATCACCGGAATATCGACGCCGGCCTTGCGCAGGCGTTCCACGAAGTAGAAGTAGCTGTCGGCGTTGAAGAAGTACTGGGTGATGGCGCTGTCGGCGCCGGCCTGGGCCTTGCGCACGAAGTTTTCCAGATCGTGCTCGAAGCTGCGTGCCTGGGGGTGAGTCTCCGGATAGGCGGCGACTTCGATATGGAAGTGGCTGCCGGTTTCTTCGCGGATGAAGCCCACCAGGTCGTTGGCATGGCGCAGCTCGCCGCTGGCCATGCCCATGCCGGAGGGCAGGTCGCCGCGCAGGGCGACGATGCGCTGGATGCCGGACTCGCGGTAGCGGGTCAGCAGGGCGCGTAGCTCGGCCTTGCTGTCGCCGACGCAGGACAGGTGCGGTGCGGTGGGCACCTTCACCTCGCCATCGAGCTGCAGCACGGTGTTCAGCGTGCGGTCACGGGTCGAGCCACCGGCACCGTAGGTGCAGGAGAAGAAGTCGGGGGTGAGCTCGGCCAGCCGGCGTGCGGTGACGAGCAGTTTTTCATGGCCAGCCTCGGTCTTGGTCGGGAAGAACTCGAAGCTGATGGTCGGACGATCGACGGCAGTCATGGGAAATACCAGGCAAAAGGCGGCGAGCCCGGGGGCTCGCCGTCTGGAGTCGGCTCGGGGCGGTCACGCCAGGGCGCGCCGCCCGTGGGATCAGTAGCGGTAGCTGTCCGGCTTGAACGGACCTTCCACGGTCACGCCGATGTACTCGGCCTGCTTGGGCGTGAGCTGGGTGACCACGCCACCGAAGCCCTTGACCATTTCCAGCGCCACTTCCTCATCGAGTTTCTTCGGCAGCACTTCCACGGTCAGGCGCTCGGCCTGGCGTGCGGCGGGCAGTTCGGCGAACTTCTGCTCGAAGAGGAACATCTGCGCCAGTACCTGGTTGGCGAAGGAGCCGTCCATGATCCGGCTGGGGTGGCCGGTGGCGTTACCCAGGTTCACCAGGCGGCCTTCGGCGAGCAGGATCAGGTAATCGTCGTTGGCCGGGTCGTAGGTGCCCTTGCCGCTGCGGTGGATCTTGTGCACCTGCGGCTTGACCTCTTCCCACGCCCAGTTGGCGCGCATGAAGGCGGTATCGATCTCGTTGTCGAAGTGCCCGATGTTGCAGACCACGGCGCGCTTCTTCAGCGCCTTGAGCATGCCGGCGTCGCAGACGTTGGCGTTGCCGGTGGTGGTGACGATCAGGTCGATGCTGCCCAGCAAGGCCTTGTCGATGCAGGCGTCGCTACCGTCGTTGATACCGCCGATGTAGGGCGAGACCACCTCGAAGCCGTCCATGCAGGCCTGCATGGCGCAGATCGGGTCGACTTCGCTGACGCGTACGATCATGCCTTCCTGGCGCAGCGAGGCGGACGAGCCCTTGCCCACGTCACCGTAGCCGATGACCAGCGCCTTCTTGCCCGACAGCAGGTGATCGGTGCCGCGCTTGATGGCGTCGTTGAGGCTGTGACGGCAGCCGTACTTGTTGTCGTTCTTGCTCTTGGTGACCGCGTCGTTGACGTTGATCGCCGGGACTTTCAGGGTGCCGGCCTTGAGCATGTCGAGCAGGCGATGCACGCCGGTGGTGGTTTCCTCGGTGATGCCGTGGACGTTTTCCAGCACTTGCGGGTATTTCTTGTGCAGGATCTCGGTCAGGTCGCCGCCGTCGTCGAGCACCATGTTGGCGTCCCACGGCTGGCCGTCCTTGAGGATCGTCTGCTCGATGCACCACTCGTACTCGGCTTCGGTTTCGCCTTTCCAGGCGAACACCGGAATACCGGCGGCGGCAATCGCGGCGGCGGCCTGGTCCTGGGTGGAGAAGATGTTGCAGGACGACCAGCGCACTTCGGCGCCCAGCGCCACCAGCGTCTCGATGAGCACCGCGGTCTGGATGGTCATGTGGATGCAGCCGAGGATCTTCGCGCCCTTGAGCGGTTGCTGAGCCGCGTACTTGCTACGCAGGCCCATCAGGGCAGGCATTTCGGATTCGGCGATGACGATCTCGCGGCGGCCCCAGGCAGCCAGGGTGATGTCGGCGACTTTGTAGTCGTTGAATTCGGCAGGCGTCATTACGGCGCTCATGGGATAACTCCATTCGTTGGGTGCGAATGGGCGCCGTTGATGCGTTCGGTTAAACGCCCCGGACGAGCCTGACAGGGCGACGCGTACACGAAGGGGCCGCAGGGAGGCGGTCCGCCGGTTTACACGTCGACTGCTGCAGCGCCCCTCGGCCGGGTGGCGGGTGCGGCCGGCGAGACGGCCGCAGAGGAGCGATTATAGCGGTGCCTGAGAGCCAGCCCAAGAGGGGGCGACGGACTCACTTGCCGAACAGGCCTCCCAGCGCCTTGAGGCCATTCGCGGCGGCGTCGATCTGGTTGGCGGTTTCGCTAGTCGGCTGGGCGCCGGTGTTAGCCACCGCAGTGCCGGCCATCAGTTCGCCGCAGCCATTCTGCGCGCGCGCAGCGCCGTCGGTGATTTTCTGGTTGCCGGTCACTTTGCCGATGGCCTGAACCAGTTCGATCTTGTCCTGGTTCTGGGCGACGGCCTTCTGGCAGTCGGCATTGGTATTGACAGCCTGGGCGGTGGCCGAGTTGTTGTTCTGCTGTCCGTTCAGTGCGCCGGCGACGTTGGCGATGCCGCTAGCGACGGAACCGAAGTCCAGAGCGTGGGCGGGCAGGCTGGCGATCAGGCCGAGGAGCAGGGCGGAAGGAAGCAGGGCGCAGCGCATGGGATCAACCTCTCTGTCGGGGATCGACCGTTGCGGCGGTCGACCGGGTCCATTGAAAGGCCGTTTATACAGCCTCGATACCGTCATCGGAATAGAAAGTTCCGTCGCGGCTAAAATTTTTAGGATGAATTCGCATTTGGCTGATACACATCAGCTATTCGACTGAGCATGTTGTCGGTCAAGTGGTGCTTGCCACTCGTTCGGGCGAGGTTCAGCCAGGAATTTGGCGAGGCGGCGCGAGCCGTGGATAATTCCCCGCCTTGTCGTAGGGAGATCTGCCCGAAATGAAGCTGAAGTCCTGTTTGCTGCCGGTGTTGTTGATGGCAGCGCTGAGTGCCTGTGATCGTGTGGACCCCAACTCGCCCCTCGGCCAGCGCAAGGCCATCTTCAAGCAGATGCTGCATACCAGCGAGGATCTGGGCGGCATGCTGCGTGGCCGCATCGACTTCGATGCCAAGGCGTTTCGCGAGGGCGCGCAACATCTCGACGAATTGTCGCAGCAGCCCTGGCAGCACTTTCCCAAGGTTCGTGAGGACGACAGCGAAGCCAGTGAAAAGGTATGGGAGCAGCAGGCGCGCTTCCAGGCGCTGGCCCAGGACCTGGAGCAGAGCACCGCGGCGTTGGTCGCTGCGAGTACGGCCGAGCCGTTGGAGCCGGCGGCCCTCGCCGCTCCGGTGCAGCGCGTCGAGGATGCCTGCTCGGCGTGCCACAAGGAATTTCGCGCTTACTAGGGCCTAGAACCCCGCGATGCCCTCTTCGTGCAGGTGCGCGCCCAGGCGGCGGACTTCGGGATGGGCGAAGAATGCGCTGAGTTCCGCCGCCGTGGCCGGGCCGACGCCATCCAGCCGTTGCCACTGGGTGACGTCGTAGCTCAGGACACTGGGCCAGTCCGGTGCGGCCTGGCGGGTCAGCGCGGCGGGAGCGCCGAGCGCAGTCAGCCAGCGCTCCGCGGATCGCTCCCGCGCTGCGCGAAAGACGTGCAGCAGATGCGCTGCGCGCCGTTCGCCCAGCCCAGGCAGCGCTGTCAGTTGCGGCTCCTGCAGGTGCATCCAGCCGAGCAGGTCGTCGAGCAGCCCGTGTCGTTGCAACAGGCGCCAGGTGCCAGGGCCGACTCCCGGCAGATCCAGTCCGCCAGGGCCGCTCAGCCATTCCATGCGCGCGATGAATTGTTCTTCGCAACCCGCTTCGGGATGCCAGCAGCTCAGGGGGTGGTAGCGCTGGGGATCGGGTACGTTCAACGCGCGGCGTTGATGGGCGTGCCAAACCAGCGAGTCCAGTCGAGGGATGCTGTTGCCGGCGAGGCTGATCGCTACCTGGTCTCCGGGGCGGATGTCCAGTTCGCGCCACTGCGCCAGCGAGCCTGCGGCGACCCTGCTGACAACGCGGTCGTCGAGGCGCGTGGGCTGCAGGTGCAGCAGCGGAGTGATGCGTCCGCGCCGGCCGATGCGGAACTCCACCTCGCGCACTTCCGCCAGTGCCTGCCGTGGCGGGTATTTCCAGGCCACCGCCCAGCCCGGTGGCTCGGCGCGCCAGCGTGCGGCTGGCGGACGCCGGCCCTGGCGCAGGACCACGCCATCGCTGGCGAACGGCAGCGGACCGTGGAACCAGCGCTCACGCCAGGCGGCGGCTTGCGCGAGCGAGCTTATCGGCTGGGTCAGCTCCGCGACATCGGCGAAACCCAGGTCGCGGAGGCCGGCGAGGCGCTCGGGCATGTCTTCCGGCCCCTGCGGCCAATCCCAGGCGAACAGCCCGACGCGCGCGGCGAGCGCCGGATCGAGCGTCTCGCGGGCGAGCCAACCGGCGACCTGGGCGCGTGCGCCGAGGCCGCCGTCGCGCGCCTGTAGATGCCCCTCCAGGCGCAGGTAGAGCTCGCCCTGAACGACGCTGTCGATCGCTTCGGGTAGCCGTTGCGGGACATTCGGCAGCGTCTTTACGCGGGTACTCCAGTCCTGCCCGGCCTGACCGTCACCGCGACTGATGGCCTGTACCAACTGTCCCTTTCGATAGACCAGGGTCACGGCCACGCCATCCACCTTGGGCTGGATCCACAGATCCCTGCGGTTGGCGATCCAGGCGCCTGCGGCTGCTTCGTCCGGCAGCTTGTCCAGGCCGGTCTGCGCTACGGGATGTGGCAGCGCACCGCTCGCCGTGACCAGCGCGGTCCGCGGCGCCTGCGACGCAAGACCCAGGCAGTCTCGCCATTGCCGCTCGCGTTGGCGGGCCTGGTCGTAGAGTTCGTCGGCGATGGGTGACTGGCCGTCGCGATGGTAGGCGCGGTCCCACTCGGCAAGGCGGGTTTCGAGTTCGGCCAGTTCATCGGCCAGAGGCACCTCGGCCGGTGGGCAGTCGGCCAGGGCGGTGAGGGGCAACAGCAGGGCGAGATGAGGCAGAGACAGGCGCATGCGGCTTCCTTGCAGCAGGAGTGCATGCCACCTTAGTCAGCGCGCCGGCGGGGCGCCGTGATCAGTCCAGCAACTCGCGCATCGTGCGTTGCAGGTCTTCCAGGGCGAAAGGCTTGGCCAGCAGCGGTGCCTGGGTCGCCAGGGGGCTCCCGCAGTCGTGCAGCTCGGTGGGGTAGCCGCTGATGAAGATGAGTTTCAGGTCCGGACGCAGGCGCAGTGCGGGCTCGGCGATACGCGCACCGGACACGCCGCCGGGCAGGCGGAAGTCGGTGATCAGCAGGTCCAGATGGGGTTTGCTGGCGAGGATATCGAAGGCCTGCTCGGCATTCTCGGCGCGCAGGACCTGGTAGCCCTCGCATTCGAGATAGTCGCCGACGAGTTCGAGCACCTGGGGCTCGTCCTCGACCAGCAGCACGATGGGTAGGGATGACGTCATGGATGGCAGTCTTGGCGTGGACGGTATGAAGCGAACTATGATCGACAGCTCAGATCGGCCTGCCCGCGGGAAGTTCGCCGCTGTCGCCAGACGGAAAAGATGTGGCTTGTGGCGGCGATCGACAGTCTCAGCTCTCATAAGTGAATCTACAGACGTGCCCTGCGGAGGAATCATGAGCGACAGCGATCTGAACGACAGCGGTCCGGCCAAGTTGGCCGACGACACGCTCAAGACCCTGGTGGATGGCTTCCGCCATTTCCGCGACGAGGTGTTCCCCGAGCAGGAGGAGCTCTTCAAGAGCCTGGCACATGCCCAGTACCCGCAGGCGATGATCATCACCTGTGCGGACTCGCGAGTGGTGCCGGATCTGATCACCCAGGCTTCCCCGGGCGACCTGTTCGTCTGCCGCAACGTCGGTAACGTGGTGCCACCCTACGGGCAGATGAACGGCGGCGTCTCCACCGCCATCGAGTACGCGGTGATGGCGCTGAAGGTGAAGCACATCATCATCTGCGGTCACTCCGACTGCGGTGCCATGAAGGCGGTGCTCGATCCGCCGGTGCTGGAGAAGATGCCCACCGTCAAGAGCTGGCTGCGCCACGTGGAAACCGCGCGTACCGTGGTCGAGCACCATAAGGACTGTGGTTGCGGACAGGATGGCGGGCTGGCGTTCCTCACCGAGGAAAACGTCATCGCCCAGCTGGATCACCTGCGTACCCACCCGTCCGTCGCCTCTGGCCTGGCCAGCGGGCAACTGCAGATCCATGGCTGGATCTACGACATCGAGAAGTGCGACATCAAGGCCTATGACGCCAGCCTCGGGCGTTTCCGTGGGCTGGACAGCGCCGATCCGCTACCCACCGCCACGCCGCGCCCGCGCTTGATGTTACATACAGGCAACGGCGAGCGCTGAACCCCGCCTGAGCCCTGGCGTCTAGTGTGAGGAGGGCGGCCTGCCGCCCGACTTTTCCAGTCGCCAGGGCCGCCCATGCCGTTTCGTCGTCTGCTGCTGTTCACCCTCTGTTCATTGCTCGTGTCGGCTGCCCAGGCGCAATCCGCCTGGGCGCCCGCGCTGATCGAGCGCATTCGCGCGCTGGATGCCGCCGCGCCGGGTGAGTGGGGCGTCTACGTCAAGGACGTGGCCAGCGGCCACGTCGTCGCCTACCGTGCGGACGAACCCTGGTATCTGGCTTCGGGGGTCAAGCTGCCGGTGGCGGTGGCGCTGTTGCGCGGGGTGGATGCCGGGCGCTTCGCGCTCGACGACCTGCTGGCGGTACAGTCCGAGGACCTGGTCGATGGTGCCGGGCCCACCAAGACGCTGGCTCCGGGGCAGCAAGTGCGTACCGCCGTCCTGCTCGAACGCATGATCACGCTCTCCGACAATGCGGCCAGCGACATGCTGATTCGTCGCGCCGGTCTGGAGCAGGTCAACGCATTGGTCCGCGAGATCGATCCGCATTGGGGACCGATCACGCGCCTCTCTGACGTACGCCGCGAGCTCTATGCCGAACTCCACCCGGACGCTCGACAGCTCAGCGGTCCGCAATTGCTGCAGTTGCGCGCGCAGCCGTTCGGCGCCCCGCGTATCGCTGGACTGGCGCGCCTGTTGCGGGTGTCTCCGCAGGCACTGGCACCGCTGACGCTGCCGCAAGCCTACCGGCGCTATTACGCGCGCGGTTTGAACAGCGCCCCGCTGGCGTCGATGGGATTGCTCATCGAGCGCCTGGTCGATGGCCATCTGTTGCAGCCGGTGAGCCGCGAATACCTGCTGGCGGTCATGCAGCGAACCCGCACCGGCAGTCGCCGGCTGCGGGCGGGGTTGCCGCAGGGACTGCGCTTCGCCGAGAAGACCGGTACCCAGTACGCGCACTTCTGCGATTTCGGCGCCCTCGACGGGCCGCGTGCAGGCGGCACCCTGATCGTGGCTGCCTGCCTGCGCGGCGAGCCGTCCCTGGCCGCCGCCGAGCGCGGTTTCCAGGCGCTCGGCCAGGCGCTCGACGAACTCGATGGACTACGCGCTGGGGAATCCTCATGAACAAGCCGACGACCTTGCTGGCCTTGGTGCTGGCGCTGCCGCTGTGGAGCGGCTGCGGCCAGGCGGAGTCCACCGCGCTCACCGGCGAGCTGCGCCAGCTCGCGGAGGATACGGAGGGGCGGCTGGGGGTTTACGTCAAGGCGCTGGACAGCGGCACGCTGGATCGTCTCGAGACGGACCGACCCTGGTACCTGGGCTCCACGGTGAAGTTGCCGGTGGCTCTGGCAATCCTCCAACGGGTGGATGCCGGCGAGCTGTCGCTGCAGCAGGAGCTCGAGCTGCGCGACCGTTTCCGCGTGGATTCCGCCGGTGAACTGGTCTGGGCCGAGGCCGGCACGCGCTACCGCATCGACACCCTGCTCGAGGAAATGCTGGTGCGCAGCGACAGTGTCGCCACCGACATGCTCATCGACCTGCTCGGCGAGGACGCCTTCAATGAACGCCTGCAAGCCATGGCGCCGGAAGGCTTCGGGCGCATCACCACGCTGCAGCAGGTGCGGCGCGAGATCTACCGTCGGATACATCCGGATGCGGAGCGCCTGACGGGCGTGCAGATCACCGAATTGGCAGCGGCTGACTTCGGTGAGCCGCGCCTGCGCGCCCTGGCGCGGATGCTAGAGGTGCCCCGCCACAGCCTGCGCATGAGTCTCGACGAAGCCTACGACGACTACTACGCCAGTGGCCTCAACAGCGCCACGCTGGACGCCTACGGCGGCCTGCTCGAACGTCTGGCGCGCGGCGAGTTGCTGGAGCCGGCCAGTCGCGAGCGGCTCTACCGGATCATGGGGCTGGGCCGCTATCAGGACTATCGCCTGCAAGCCGGGCTGCCTGAGGATCTGCCGGTGGTGGCCAAGACCGGCACTCAACACCAGCGCGCCTGCCACATGGCGATCCTCGATCCGTTGGCGGCGTCCGGTGAGCCCCGTGTGGTGGCGGCCTGCGTCGAGGGCGTCGGCGAACATGCCCCGGCCGAACGCATTCTGGAACGCATCGGCCAACTGCTCGACGAGCAAGTGCGCGAGCAGCCCACCCGAGCATGACCTTCAACCTGTCCCAGGAGACACTTATGCGCTATTTGAACCTTTGCCTGCTATTGGGCGCCGCCCTGCTTGCCGGCTGCGGTAATGACGACGAGCAGCGTCGCGATAGCCAGAGCGGCCCTCAGCAGAGCGCCGAGCAATATCAGAACACGGTCGCCGAGCCGGCCCTGGAAGAGCGCCAGGGCACCGGCACGGGTGGTCACGAGTGAGTGCTGTCAGTGGCCGGCGGAGGGCGCAGCAGGTGCGCGGCGAGGGTGCGTAACGGCGCCAACTGCCGACAGATCAGCGCCAACTGCGTCTGAATCAGCCGGTGGGCGTCGTCGAGTTCTTCGGGAAGCTCTTCAAGGCGCGTGGCCAGGGCTTCCTCCTCTTCGTCGTGGACGTCCAGTTCACCGCCATCGGCCAGCGCTGCGGCGATGCTCTCCAGGGCGCTGGCGATGCGCTCGCAGGCCGCGTCGATGAGTGCATCGGAGTGGTCGTCCGGCAGGCTCTCGCGGTGTGCGCCGAGCGCCGACAGGTAGCTCAGCAGGGTGTGGCTGAGTAGCAGGAAACGAAAACCCATCTCCGCGTCCTTACGGAAGTGCCCGGGCTCGAGAAGCATGTTCGACAGCGTGGTGGACAGCGCCGCATCCGCGTTGTGCGCGTTGCGCCGGGTAATGCGGTAGTCCAGGTCATCGCGCTTGCCGGTCTCGTACTGCTGCATGATCTTGCGCAGGTAGCGGGCATTGCTCACCAAGGCGTTGGCGAACATCCGGTTCAACCGTCGACCCTGCCAGTCGGGCAGGATCAGGAACACGGCGGCCCCGGCGATCGCCGCGCCGATCAGGGTGTCCGCCAGGCGCGGCACGATCAGCCCGTAGCCATCGCCGATCTGGTTGAAGCAGAACAGCACCATGGTGGTGATCGCCGCCGTGGACAGGGTGTAGCGGCGCCCGCGGTTGGTGAAGAAGATCACCCCGGCGACCACGGCCAGCACCGCCTGCAGCAGCAGGTTGGGGAACAGGGTGATGAGCGCCCAGCCGGCGACCAGCCCGGCCACGGTGCCGAGGATGCGCTGCACCAGGCGGGTACGCGTGGCGCCGTAGTTGGGTTGGCAGACGAACAACGTGGTGAGCAGGATCCAGTAGCCCTGGCTGGGGTGGATGGCATGCAGCACGCCATAGCCGGCGGCCAGCGCCACGCACATGCGCAGGGCGTGGCGGAACACCAGCGAGGTCGGGGTGAACTGCAGGCGAATGCGCTGCACGGCCTCGCGCAACGAGCGTGGCGAGCGGTCGAAGAGGGTGATGTCCTGCACGTCGCCGCTGCCTTCGGGCAAGCTGCCTTCGGCCAGCTTGCGGTCCAGCGTGGACAGGTTGTTGGCCAGCGCGGTGAGCGAACGCAGCAGGTGGCGCCAGGCGGGATTGTTCTGCGCGCGCAGATGCTCGATGGCCGCCTGCAGGTCTTCCAGGCCCTGGCTGCGGTTGTCGTAGTCGAACGGCTGGCGCAGTGGCAGGGTGCGCGCCAGGGCCTTGCAGGCACGGCCCTGTTGCTCCAGCAGGCGCTGGCAGCGAAACATCACGTCGGAGTGGAAGAAGGCCGCAGCCAGCGCGTGATACGGATAGTGCGAGGAGCTGGCGCGCTCGTGGATATCCTGGGCGGCGAAGTACAGACGCAGATAGCGTGCGTTGCGTGCGGTCGGGCGGCCGCCGCCCAGGCGGTGCAGGAGCATGTCCTTGGCCTGGTTGAGGGCGTTCACGACGCGACCGTTCTGGCGCGCCAAATCCAGGCGGCCGGCTTCCACGTTCAGATCGCGCACGGGCTCGAACAGGGCGCTCTTCATCTTCAGGTAGTCGCCCAGCGCCAGGTACAGCCGCGCCAGGCTCTGCTGCAACGGCTGGTGGGTGAACAGCGCGCACCAGAGGACCGAAAGCAGCCCATACCAGGCAGCACCACTGACCAGTACCAGCGGCTCGTGCCAGAAATTGTGGGTCGCGCCGCCACGCTGCTCCACGCCGATCATGCTGTACACGGAGAGGATCAGGGTGGCCTGGGCGATGCTCGCATAGCGCCCGCCGACCGCGCCGAGCAGGATCAGCGAGAAGCTCGAGGCGCAGAGCCCGGCGAGGAACAGCCAGGGGTAGGGGAACAGCAGTTCCACCGCCAGCGCGGCGATGCCGAAGCACACCAGGGTCACCAGCAGCGCCTGCAAGCGGCCGCGCCAGTTGTCATCGGTCTCCGCCAGGGCGCTGGCGATGATGCCGAGGAACAGCGGAATGATCAGTTCATTGCGGTCTTCCAGGACGCCGGCGAGCATCGCACCGGCCAGCGCGATGAATACGCGCAGTCCCGTGGAGAAGCTTTCCCTGGCCCAGAGGCGTTGCAGCGTTTGGCGCAGCATGTTGCTCCCGATGGCTGGCTTGACGAAGGCCGCGCAAGGCGCGGTTCTGCAGTTGACGTCTCAGTGTGCCTCGGTGTCACGCTATTCGGTACGTGCGCGGCCACCCCGCTTGGCGTGATACAGGCGCTGGTCCGCCTCGTGCAGCAGGCTTTCCAGGTCCTCGGCTTCGCCTTCGTAGACTCCGGCGCTGAACGACAGTGCCGGCGCTTCGCCGGCATAGCGCACGCCGCGCAGGCTCTTGCGCAGGTGCTCGAGGGCCTCCCGCAGGGCGCCTCCACCCTGGCTGGTGATGGCTGCGAACTCCTCGCCACCGAGTCGGCCGAGCAAGGCATCGGGCAGGGCCTGGCGCAGGCAGCGGGCGAAGACCCTCAGCGCCGCGTCGCCGCTGGCATGCCCGTAGCCATCGTTGATGGCCTTGAAGTGGTCGAGATCGATCATCGCGATCGTTACCTTCTGGCCGTTGCGTTTGAGCTGGCGCAGGCGCTCGTGGCCCTGTTCCTGGAAGGCGTGGCGGTTGAGCAGCTCGGTGAGCGAATCATATTGCGCGGCGCGCTTGAGGGCGCGCAACAGGTCGCGGCGTTCGAGGCTGGACATCACCCGGCAGTTCAGCTCCTCGGGATAGAAGGGCTTGCGTAGGAAGTCGTCGGCACCGTGTTTGATGAACATCGCCGACAGCGAACCCTTGGTGTCCGCGGACAGGCCGAGGATGATCAGCTCCGAGCGGCGTAGCTTCTGCCGCAGCAGCTTGACCAGGTCGAAGCCACTGAGACCGGGCATCGAGTGGTCGACCAGCAGCAGGTCGATGTCCGGCTGGGCCTGGAGCAGTTGCAGGGCCTGTTCGCCATCGCGAGCTTCGATGATCTGGTAGCGGTGCGGGGTAAGCACGCGGCGCACGAGGTTCAGGGTGGCCTCGGAGTCGTCGGCGACGAGGATCTTCACCGAGGCGTTGCGCTCCAGGTGGTGCAGCAGGCGGAAGGCGTATTCGTAGGAATGCTGGCTGTCCTTGAGCACGTAGTCCACCACGCCCTTGAGCAGCAGGTCATCGCGCCGGCGTTCGTCGTAGGAGCCGGTGAGAACGATGCACGGCAGACGGAAACCCATCACCAGGTCGACGATCTCGCCGTCGGGCGCATCCGGCAGGTTGAGGTCGACGATCGCGGCGAACAGCAGGTCCGCCGAGGTTTCCAGCAACACCCGCGCCTCGCCCAGACTGGCGCAGAAGAGGGGTTCCAGATCAGGCTCATGGCGGAACAGGTGTTCGAGGATCTTCAGCACCAGCGGGCTGTCCTCGACGACCAGGATATTGCGCATCGTTACTCTCCTAGCGTGATGCTGGCACGGTAATGCTGCATCTTGATGTACGCACCGTCATTCGTCGCTCGTCGGCCGTGTTGGCAGGCTCCGCCCCTCTTCGGCATCCAACTGCAGGAACAGTGCCGAGGCGGCCATCGCCATCAGGCCGATGCACAGGTAGGTGGCTTGGAAGGCGCCGAGCACTTCGCCGCCGAAGTCCGCCGAGAAGCCGCCGAGCAGCGCCCCGGCGGCGGCCACGCCGAGGCTCATGGACAACTGCACCACCACCGACAGCAGGCTGTTGCCGGCGCTGGCGTCGCGGTCCGGCAGGCCGATCAGGGTGATGGTGTTCATCAGCGTGAACTGCATCGAGTTGATGCCCCCGAGCACGGTCAGCAAAAGCAGCAGTAGCAGCGGATGGCTCGGACCGAACCACCCCAGGCAAGCGATGAAGGCGCCCAGCGCGACGGTGTTCACGGTGAGCATGCGGCGGTAACCGAAACGCCCCAGCAGGGGGCCGACCAGCGGTTTGGCTGCCATCGCCGAAAGCGCCAGCGGGATCATGCACATCCCCGCCTCGGCGGGGGAATAGCCGAGCGCGACCTGCAGTAGCAGCGGCGTCAGGAAGGGCAGGGCGCCGCTCCCCAGGCGCGCGAAGAGGTTGCCGAAAATGCCGACGGCGAAGCTGCGCGTGCGAAACAGCAGCGGACTGAACAGCGGCGCCTCGATGCGCGCAGCGCGCAGCCAGTAGGCGATCAGGCAGGCGAAGCCGATCAGCAAGAGCAACACCACCCGCACGTGTGGCATGCGCATCTCGCCCAGTCCTTCCAGGGCGACGCTGATCAACAGCATGGCGGCGCCGAACAGGACGAAGCCGACGCCGTCGAAGCGTGCCTGGTCGCTACCGCGGAAGTCCGGCATGTAGCGCCAGATGGCCACGCAGCCGAGCAGGCCCACCGGCAGGTTGATCAGGAAGATCCAATGCCAGCTGATGTACTCCACCAACCAGCCGCCGAGGGTCGGGCCCACCAGGGGGCCGAGCAAGCCGGGCAGGGTGATGAAGCTCATGATGCGTACCAGGTCGCTGCGCGGATAGGCGCGTAGCACCATCAGCCGGCCGACGGGCAGCATCAGGGCGCCGCCCAATCCCTGCAGTACGCGTGAGGCGACCAACATGCCGAGGCTGTCGGACGCGGCGCAGGCCAGCGAGCCGAGGGTGAACAGCGCCACCGCGCAGAGGAATACCCGGCGGGTGCCGAAGCGGTCGGCGATCCAGCCGGAGATGGGGATCAGCAGCGCCACGGTGAGCATGTAGGCGATCACCACCGACTGCATGCGCAGCGGGTCTTCCGCCAGGTCACGGGCCATTGCCGGCAGTGCGGTGTTGAGGATGGTGCCGTCGAGCGTCTGCATGAAAAACGCGATGGCGACCATCCAGGGCAGCAGGCGAGCGGTTCGGGCGTCGAGGGTGGCGGGCATGTCGATTTATCTCAGGGGGGCGAGCTGCCGGGATGTGCGCTGTCGAAGGCGGTGGCCAGGGTACTCCAGCAGACCTCGGCGAGGGCCGAACGGGGCGCGTCGCGGCGCATCAGCAGGCCCATCGGCGCGAGGCCCGGTAGCGGCTGCAGCGGATGCAGGCGCAGCTCGGCATCGCTGCGTTCGAGGCCAGCATGCAAGGGAACCGGTGCACAGCACAGGCCATCGCGTACCGCCTGGATCAGCGGCTGCACCGCGTCGCTTTCGAGGAGTGGCGCGGGCTGCAGCCGGCGCGAGAGGAAGGCGTGATCGATCATTCGGCGAAAGTGCATGTCGGTGCCCAGTAGCCCGAGGGGCAAGGCGTGCAACGCTTCCCAGTCGAGCACGGCTTCGTCGAACTGGAAGTATCCGGCATGATGCAGCAGGCCCACCTCGGTGGTCGCCAGCGGCAGCACGGCAAAGTGCTCCGGATCGATGCCCTCGACGTAGCTCAGGCCCAGGTCCAGGCGATTATCCGCGAGGCCTTCGAGGATCTGCGCGGCGGACAGCGTGTGCAACGCGAAGCGCAGGCCCGGATGGGCCTGGCTGAGGCAGCGCAGCAGGCGTTGCGGGTCCAGGCTGGGCAGCGGCACCAGGCCCAGGCGCAGGGTGCCGAGCAACTGTCCGCGGCAGGCCTCGGCCTCGGCCTGCAGCCCGTCGCAGGCGGCGAGCACGCTGCGCGCCCAGGCGAGGATGCGTTGCCCGGCTTCGGTGAAGCCCTCGAAGCGTTGGTCTCTGCTGACGAGCTCCAGGCCCAGCTCCTCCTCCAGGTTGCGCAGGCGCGCCGACAGTGTCGGCTGGGTCACGTGGCAGCGCGTGGCCGCCTGGCCGAAGTGGCGGGTGTCGGCCAGGGCGACCAGGAAGCGTAGTTGCTTGATGTCCATGGGCTTATCCGGGAAGGCTGGCGAGCAGTTCGGCGTAGCTCTCCAGCGCGGGGAATTCGGCGGTGTCGCGAGGCCCTTGACGGCTGTCCGGGTGACGCACCGCGAGCAACTGGGCAATCCCGTGGTCGCGAGCGGCGCGCAAGACCGGCAGGCTGTCGTCGATGAACAGCGTGCGCTGGGGGTCGAAGCCCCACTGCGCCTCGAGCGCCTGCCAGAGCCGCGCATCCTCCTTGGGATAGCCGATCTGGTGAGTGCTGACCAGGCCCTGGAACCACGGCGCCAGGGCGACCCGCTCCAGCTTCAGCGCGAGCGAGGCGGGGTGCGCATTGGTCACCAGCAGGGGCCGCAGGCCGCGCGCGTCGAGCGCCTGGAGAAAGGCCAGGGCATCGGGTAGCGGCACGATCAGTTCGGCCAGCTCGTGCTTGAGCTGGAGAATCGGCAGGTCGAGCTTGGCGCTCCAGAAGTCGAGGCAGTACCAGTCGAGGGTGCCGGCGTGGCGGGTGAACAGCCCTTGCAGACGTGCCTGGGCCTCGGCCGCGCTCAGGCCATGGCGCTGCGCGTAGCGCAGCGGCACGTGCTGCAGCCAGAAGCGGTTGTCGAAATGCAGGTCGAGCAGGGTGCCGTCCATGTCCAGAAGCACGCTGTCCACCGTTTGCCAGCAAGGCGTCGGCATCGGATTTCTTCGAGTCGTTACAGAGGGTCTCGCCGGCGGTGACCTCCGCGCCGGCCAGGGTATGATACCGGTCCGCCAGAGGAGTTCGTCCATGCGTCAGAAGCCTACCAAGCTTTCCAGCGAGATCGTCGCCCGCAGTCGCCTGTTTGCCGTGGAGCAAGTGCAGTTGCGCTTCTCCAATGGAGCCGAGCGTACCTACGAACGGCTGGTCGGGCGTGGCAGCGGCTACGGCGCTGTGATGGTGGTGGCGATGGTGGAGCCCGGCCAGGCGCTGCTGGTGGACGAATACTGCGGCGGCACCGACGACTACCAGCTGTCGTTGCCCAAGGGGCTGATCGAGCCGGGCGAGGACGTACTGCTGGCCGCCAATCGTGAGCTTAAGGAGGAGGCCGGCTTCGGCGCCCGGCAACTGGAATGGCTGACCGAACTGTCGCTGTCTCCGGGCTACATGAGCCAGAAGATCCAGGTGGTGCTGGCCCAGGACCTGTATCCCGAGCGCCTGCCCGGCGACGAGCCGGAGCCCCTGGAGGTCAGCCAGGTGGACCTGCATGCGTTAGCCGAGCTGGCGCAACACCCGCGCTTCAGCGAGGGCCGCGCGCTGGCCGCGCTGTACCTCGCGCGTGACCTGCTGATCAGCCGTGGAGTCCTGCGCGCATGAGCCTGGAACTCTTTCCCCCGCTGCTCGAACTGGTACGTCAGGCCGGCGAGGCGATTCTGCCCTACTGGCGGCGCGAGCTGGACGTGCAGCAGAAAGCCGATGATTCGCCGGTGACCGCGGCCGATCTCGCCGCCAACGACATTCTCGTGCGTGGCCTGCGGGCGCTGGCGCCGGATATTCCGGTGCTGTCCGAGGAGGCCTGCAGCATCGATCTGCAGACCCGCCGTGGCTGGCACCGCTGGTGGCTGGTCGATCCACTGGACGGCACCAAGGAATTCATCGCCGGCAGCGAGGAATTCACGGTCAACGTCGCCTTGATCGAGCGCGGACGGGTGGTGCTCGGGGTGGTTGGCATCCCGGTCAGTGGTCTGTGTTTCTACGGGGGCGCCGGTCTGGGCGCCTGGCGCAAGGCGCCGAAGCAGTCCGCCGAAGCGATCCAGGTGCGCCCGACGCCTAGCGAGGGCTTCACCGTGGTGGCCAGCAAGCGCCACTCCAGCGCGGCCCAGCAACGTCTGCTGGAGGGCTTGCAGGCACGCTTCGGCGACCTGCGCCTGGCCAACATCGGCAGTTCGCTCAAGCTCTGTCTGCTCGCCGAGGGTGCCGCCGACTGTTATCCGCGCCTGGCGCCGACCTCGCAGTGGGACACCGCTGCGGCACAGGGCGTGCTCGAAGGCGCCGGTGGGGAATTACTGGATGCCAGCGGCGCGCCGCTGGACTACCAGGCGCGGGAGGATTACCTCAATCCGTACTTCCTCGCCCTGCCGGCCGGCGCCGATTGGCGCGACACGCTGGTGGCGCTGGCGCAGCAGTCCGCTCAGGACTGATTTCGCGCCGGCTCAATCCTGGCGCCGGCGGCTCAGTGCCGCGTAGCCGAGCAGCAGCGTGGCGAGCAACGCCAGGGGCCAACTGCGCCAGCGTAGATAGGGGGTCAGCCCCTGCATCGGTTCGACCTGGCCGTAGAGCACTTCCTGCTGGAATTGCGAGATCTCGTTGGCGATCTTGCCGAAGGGATCGACCAGCGCGGTGACGCCGTTATTGGTCGCGCGGATCATCCAGCGACCGGCTTCCAGCGCGCGCATGCGCGCCATCTGCAGGTGTTGCAGCGGGCCGATGGAGGTGCCGAACCAGGTGTCGTTGCTCACCGTCAGCAGCAGGTCACTGTCTGCGGCCATGCGCGCCGACAGCTCGGGATACACCACCTCGTAGCAGATCAGCGTGGCCAGCCGGTGGCCCTTGGCCTCTAGCGGTGGCTGATCGCTGGGGCCGCGGGCGAAGTCGGACATGGGCAGGTCGAAGAAGGCGATCAGCCCGCGCAGCAGGTCCTGCAGCGGCACGTATTCACCGAAGGGCACCAGGCGCTGCTTGAGGTAGGTGCCGCTGCCTTCGCCGGTGGCGATCACGCCGTTGTAGTAGCGCGGCGCACCGCTGGCGTCGGCCTGGCGAATCGGTACGCCGCTGATCAATGCCGAACCGCGCAGGCTGGCGAAGCGCCCCATGGCCTGGATGTAGCCCTCGGCGTAGTCGCGCAGCAAGGGGATGGCGGTTTCCGGCCAGACGATCAGGTCGGCGTGCCTGGACTGCAGGCTGAGGTCGCGATACAGCGCCAGCTGGGCCTCGACATGCGCGGGGTTCCATTTCATATCCTGGGCGACGTTGCCCTGCACGGCCGCGACCGACAGCGGAGCCCCTGCCGCGTGGGTCCACAGGTGGCCACGCAGCAGCGCCCCGGCGATCCAGGGGAGCACCAGCAACAGCAGCGCGGCGGTCAGCGCCTTGCCGCGCAGACGCGGCAGGTTGACCAGCAGTGCGGCGATCAGCGCCAGCGCGCTGGACACCAGCCAGACGCCACCGACCGGCGCGAGGCCGGCCAGCGGTGCATCGATCTGGCTGTAGCCGGCGTAAAGCCACGGGAAGCCGGTGAGGAACCAACCGCGGAAGGCTTCCTGCGCCAGCCACAGGGCCGCGAAGGCGCAGGCGTCGGCCAGCGGTGCCTGGCTGCGGCGCAGCCAGCGCGCCCAGGCCCAGGCGGGCAGGGCGAAGAACAGCGCCACGCCGGCGCAGAAGCCGAAGGTCAATGCACCGGCCAGGGGCACCGAGGCGGCGCCGTAGTCATGGATGCTGACGTACACCCAACTGGTGCCGGCCAGGAACAGCCCCAGGCCGTAGCACCAGCCACGGCGCAGTGCGGCGCCCGGCGACAGTTCGCGCAGGCCGAGGTAGAACAGCGCCAGCGAGACCAGCTCGATCGGCCACAGGTCGAAGGGCGCGAAGGCCAGCGGGGTGAGCGCCCCCGCAACCAGGGCGATCAGGTTTCCGGGCCAGCCGGGGCGGGTGATCCAGTGCATCGAGGGAACTCGCAGGCAGTACGTGAGGAGGGGGCGACAGCGCCGCCCCGGTGGCTCAGCCGCGCTCGACGGGCGTCAGGCGCAGCAGGTGCAGGCGGCGGCTGTCGGCGTTCAGCACGCGGAAGCGGTAGCCGCCGATCACCGTGGTTTCGTTACGCTTGGGCAGATGGCCGAAGGCGCTCATCACCAGGCCGCCGACGGTATCGAACTCCTCGTTGGAGAAGCTGCCCTCGAAATACTCGTTGAAGTTCTCGATGGGGGTGAGTGCCTTGACCAGGAAATCGCCCGAGGGCAGCGGCTTGATGTAGCTGTCTTCCTCGACGTCGTGCTCGTCCTCGATGTCGCCGACGATCTGTTCGAGCACGTCCTCGATGGTCACCAGGCCGGCGACGCCACCGTATTCGTCGACCACCACCGCCATGTGATTGCGGTTGGCGCGAAATTCCTTGAGCAGGATGTTCAGGCGTTTGGATTCGGGAACGAAGGTCGCGGGGCGCAGCAGCGACTGGATGTCGAAGTCGTCCATGTCGTCGCGCAGCAGCAGCGGCAGCAGGTCCTTGGCGAGGAGGATGCCGATGACGTCGTCGAGGGTCTCGCCGATCACCGGGTAGCGCGAATGCGCCGCTTCGATCACGGCCGGAAGGAATTCGCGTGGCGATTGCCCCAGGCGGATGCTCATCACCTGGGAGCGCGGCACCATGATGTCGCGTACCTGCAGGTCGGCGACCTGGATGGCACCTTCGACGATGGCCAGGGCCTCGCTGTCGAGCAGGTTGTTCTGGTGGGCTTCGCGCAGCAGGTTGAGCAGTTCTTCGCGGTTCTTCGGCTCGTGGGCGAAGGCCTGGATGATCTTCTCCAGCCAGCTGCGGTGCCCGGTGCCTGTTCGGTCTTCGTTCATAGGGTCCAGTCTGTCAGTGTTCGCCGGCGTAAGGGTCGGCGTGGCCCAGTTCGGCGAGCAATTGCCGTTCCAGGGATTCCATTTCCTCGGCTTCGTCGTCGTCGATGTGATCGTAGCCGAGCAGGTGCAGGCAGCCATGGATGACCATGTGCGCCCAGTGCGCCTGCAGCGGCTTGTCCTGTTCGCTCGCTTCGCGGGCCACCACCGGCGCGCAGATCACCAGGTCGCCCAGCAGCGGGATGTCCAGGTAGTCGTCGGGTACGTCAGCGGGGAACGACAACACGTTGGTCGCGTAGTCCTTGTCCCGCCAGGTGTGGTTGAGCTCGCGGCCTTCGCTCTCGTCGACGATGCGGATGGTCAGCTCGGAGTCGCTCTGGCGCTGGCGCAGAGCCAGTTCGCACCAGCGCTGCAGTTGTGCCGCGTCAGGCAGTTCGCTGGCCTCGCTGGCCAGCTGGACGTCGAGTTCGACCATCGTCAGTCGTTCCTGGCTCCGGGATCGTTGTCATCGCCGGGCGGCTGCTGGCGGGGCGCGGCGGCACGTTCCTCGAAGCGCTCGTAGGCCTCGACGATACGCTGCACCAGCGGATGGCGTACCACGTCCTTGGGCTTGAAGTGGGTGAAGCTGATGCCCGGCACATCGGCCAGCACTTGCATCACGTGGGCCAGGCCGGAGCGGGTGCCGCGCGGCAGGTCGACCTGGGTGATGTCGCCGGTGATCACCGCGGTGGAGCCAAAGCCGATGCGGGTGAGGAACATCTTCATCTGTTCCAGCGTGGTGTTCTGGCTTTCGTCGAGGATGATGAAGCTGTTGTTCAGCGTGCGTCCGCGCATGTAGGCCAGCGGTGCGATCTCGATGACCTGCTTCTCGATCAGGCGCGCCACGTGCTCGAAGCCGAGCATCTCGTAGAGCGCGTCGTACAGCGGACGCAGATAGGGGTCGATCTTCTGCGCCAGATCGCCGGGAAGGAAGCCGAGTTTCTCACCGGCCTCCACCGCCGGGCGCACCAGCAGGATGCGGCGCACCTGTTCGCGCTCCAGCGCGTCGACCGCAGCGGCGACCGCCAGGTAGGTCTTGCCGGTGCCGGCCGGGCCGATGCCGAAGTTGATGTCGTTATCGAGGATCGCGCGCACGTAGCGCTGCTGGTTGGCGCCGCGCGGGCGGATGGTGCCCTTGCGCGTGCGTAGCGAGACGCCGCTGTCGGTGCGGGCCTCGGCGATTTCTTCCATCCCCGATTCCTGCAGGAACAGGTGCACCATGTCCGGTGACAGCTCGGTGGTCTTGGTTTCGCGGTAGAGGCGGCGCAGCAGGTTCTCGGCGGCCTGGGTGGCCTTCGCCGGGCCGACCAGTTCGAACTGGTTGCCGCGGTTGCGCAGCTCGATGCCCAGGCGCTGTTCGATCAGCCGCAGGTGCTCGTCGAACTGCCCGCAGAGATTGGCGAAGCGGGGCGCTTCAAAGGGTTCCAGGGTGAAGCGATGGGGGTCTTTGGTGGCGTTCAATGTCGTCTTGTCTGGCCGCGAGGCGGCAGCTGGAGTGAATGAGAGCATAACCGCACGTGGCGCGCGGTTGAAGCCGGCGCGCTACGACCATGGTTCCGTGGACGCCGATCAGGCTGGCAGTGCCTGTTCAATGCTGGACTGCACCAGCGTGCCACGCAAGGAGTGCGGCAGGGCATCGTCGATGTGCACCTCGACGAACTGGCCGATCAACTGTGCATCGTCGCAACGGAAATTGACGATGCGGTTGTTCTCGGTACGCCCCTGGAGCATGCCCGGATCCTTCTTGGAGTAGTCGCTGACGAGAATGCGCTGCACGCTGCCGACCATTCGTCGGCTGTTCTCGTAGCCCTGCTGATGCAGGCGTGCCTGGAGGATCTGCAAGCGTTGCTTCTTCACCTCTTCAGGCGTGTCGTCGACCAGGTCCGCCGCCGGCGTGCCGGGGCGCGCGCTGTAGACGAAGGAGAAGGAGAAGTCGAAGCCGACATCCTGTACCAGCTTCAGGGTCGCTTCGAAGTCCTTCTCGGTCTCGCCGGGGAAACCGACGATGAAGTCGGAGCTGATGCAGATGTCCGGCACCGCGGCCTTCAGCTTGCGGATACGCGACTTGTATTCGAGCGCGGTGTGGTTGCGCTTCATCGCCGCCAGCACGCGGTCGGACCCGGCCTGCACCGGCAGGTGGACGAACTTCACCAGTTGCGGGATTTCGGCATGTGCGGCGATCAGTGCATCGGAAAACTCCAGCGGGTGGCTGGTGGTGTAGCGGATGCGCTCGACGCCGTCGATGGCGGCGACCAGGTGCAGCAGCTCGGCGAAGTCGCAGATCTGCCCGTCGTGGGTGGCGCCGCGGTAGCCGTTGACGTTCTGCCCCAGCAGGGTGACTTCCTTGACGCCGTTCTCCGTCAGGTGGATCACCTCGGCGAGCACGTCGTCCAGCGGCCGGCTGACTTCTTCGCCGCGGGTGTAGGGCACCACGCAGAAGCTGCAGTACTTGCTGCAGCCTTCCATGATCGAGACGAACGCCGAGGCGCCTTCGATGCGCGGCTCGGGCAGGCGGTCGAACTTCTCGATCTCGGGGAAGCTGATGTCGACCTGGGCGCTGCCGGTGCTGCGCGCGGCGTCGATCATCTCCGGCAGGCGGTGCAGGGTCTGCGGGCCGAACACCACGTCGACGTAGGGCGCGCGGTTGCGGATCGCCGCGCCTTCCTGGCTGGCCACGCAACCGCCGACACCGATCACCAGGTCGGGGCGCGCCTGCTTCAGCTCGCGCCAGCGGCCCAACTGAGAGAACACTTTCTCCTGCGCCTTCTCGCGGATCGAGCAGGTGTTGAGCAGGATTACGTCGGCCTCGCTCGGGTCGCTGGTGACTTCCAGGGCCTGGTGCTCGCCCAGCAGGTCGACCATGCGCGAGCTGTCGTACTCGTTCATCTGGCAGCCGTGGGTTTCGATGTAGAGCTTCCGGGTCATGGTGATGTCGTTGGCCGTGCTGTGAAAATGACCGGACATTATAGAGGCCACTGGCGCATGCGCACACCCCGCAGGCGCCGAAGGGGCACTCCAGTGACCGCCGGGCGTGCTAATATTCGCGCCCCGATTCCATTGCGTTGCGATCCCTTCCTGCCATGAGCAAGCGCGAGCCCGCCATTTTCAAGGTCATCTTCCATAACCAGGGTCAGGTGTACGAGATGTACGCCAAGCAGATCTTCCAGAGCGATCTGTGGGGCTTCCTGGAGGTCGAGGAGTTCGTCTTCGGCGAGCGCACCCAGGTGGTGGTCGACCCCAGCGAGGAAAAGCTCAAGGCCCAGTTCGACGGTGTACTGCGCAGCTTCGTGCCCATGCATTCGATCATCCGCATCGACGAGGTCGAACGCCTGGGAACGCCGAAGATCAGCGAGGCCAGCGGTGCCGGCAACGTCATGCCGTTCCCGATGCCGATGCCGGACAAGCGCTAGGGCCTGTTCCCGTTTCATTCACGGGGTGACTACGGCAACGGCGCGAAGGGCGAACCGCTCTCGACCATCTGTAGGTCGGTGAGGTAATTGCGGAAGATCTGACCGAGCACCTGGGTGGCAATGTCCAGTTCCTCGCGGCGCATCTGCGCCGAGACCAGGTCGGCGACGTCCAGTGCCTCTTCCGAGCCATTGACCGCCGACATCTTCAGCACGATGAAGGCCTGGATGTTATTGGCCGGAACGCCTTCGCCACGGAAGAACATGTTGCCCAGACGCAGTTGGGCCTGGGCATGACCGCCCAGCGAGGCCTGCTCGAACCAGTTCAGTGCCTGCTTGAGATCGCGCGGGGTGCGTTGCCCATCGTAGTAGAACTCGCCGAGTTCGTACTGCGCCTGGTTATCGCCCTTGATCGCCATTTGCTGGCAACTGGCGAGCGCCTCGGAGAGTTCCTCCGGGGCTACACCGAGCGCGCAGCGCGTGGTCGCCGGGATCAGCAGCGAGTTACCGCCGGCCATGGCAGTCGTGGAGAGGGCGAGCAGCAGGCAGCCAATGAACAGGCCGCGACCGGTGCGTTTCATGCGGTTCGAAGCGCCTATCGATGAAGCTAACGGGGGAGGCCCCGGCCGGCGACACGCCGACTGCACCATTATGGAATAAGCGCACGCAGCCTTACAGAACCTTTACGGAAATTTCTTCGTGCCGTTCATCGGTGCGTTGGGGTGTCGCGCCGCAGGTGGGATGGGTCGGGCCGCGTAGGTTGAGCGTAGCGATACCCATCAGGTGAGACGCAACCGATGGGAGTCGTCGCTACGCGACTCCCATCCTACGGGTGCGCCTCGGTCAACCTAGGCGAGGTTCGCGAAGGCGCGCTCGGCGGCGTCCAGGGTCAGTTTCAGTTCCGCGTCGCCATGGGCGATGGAGGTGAAGCCGGCTTCGAACGCCGAGGGGGCCAAATACACGCCGCCTTCGAGCATCAGGTGGAAGAAGCGCTTGAAGCGCTCGGCGTCGCTGGCCATCACGTCGGCGAAGGTCTGGATGTCATCGGCGCCGGAGAAGTACAGGCCGAACATGCCGCCGGCCTGGGTGGTGACGAACGGAATGCCGGCGGCATCGGCGCGTTCCTGCAAACCCGCCAGCAGGCGGCTGGTGTAGTCGCTGAGTTCCGCGTGGAAGCCTTCGCGCTGGATCAGGCGCAGGGTGGTCAGACCGGCGGCCATCGCCAGCGGGTTACCCGAGAGGGTGCCGGCCTGGTACACCGGGCCCAGCGGAGCGATGAATTCCATGATCGCGCGCTTGCCGCCGAAGCAGCCGACCGGCATGCCGCCGCCGATGATCTTGCCGAAGGTGGTCAGGTCCGGGACCACGCCGTAGTGCGCCTGGGCGCCGCCGAGGGCGACGCGGAAACCGGTCATCACCTCGTCGAAGATCAGCACCACGCCGTGGCGATCGCAGGCGGCGCGCAGGCCTTCGAGGAAGCCGGGGGCCGGCGGCACGCAGTTCATGTTGCCGGCTACCGGTTCGACGATGATGCAGGCGACCTGCTCGCCGACCTCGGCGAGGGTGGCGTCCACCGCGGCGAGGTCGTTGTAGGGCAGCGTCAGGGTGTGCTGGGCGAAGGCCGCCGGCACGCCGGGGGAGCTCGGCACGCCGAGGGTCAGGGCACCGGAGCCGGCCTTCACCAGCAGGCTGTCGGAGTGGCCGTGGTAGCAACCCTCGAACTTGATGATGCTGTCGCGGCCGGTGTAGCCGCGGGCCAGGCGGATGGCGCTCATGGTCGCCTCGGTGCCGGAGCTGACCATGCGCACCATGTCCATCGACGGCACCAGTTGGCAGACCAGTTCGGCCATCTCGGTTTCCAGCGCGGTGGGCGCGCCGTAGGAGAGGCCGTGGTCGAGCTGGCGGCGTACCGCGTCGAGCACGTCGGGATGGCTGTGGCCGAGGATCATCGGCCCCCAGGAGCCGACGTAGTCGACGTAGCGCTTGTCATCTTCGTCGACGACGTAGGCACCCTCGGCGTGCTTGAAGAACAGCGGCGTGCCGCCGACGCTCTTGAACGCGCGCACCGGCGAATTGACGCCGCCGGGGATGTGTTTCTGGGCGCTGTTGAAGAGGGTTTCGGAACGGGACATGGCTAACCTCGCATGAAGCGTGACGGCCGGCGCGGTGCGTCGGTCAGGAAGGGTCGAACAGGGCGGCGAAGGCGCGCGCACGGCGCTCCACCTCGGCCGCATCCGGGGCGGCGAACAGGGCATGCACGACGGCTAGCAGGCTGGCGCCGTGGGCGACCAGCGCGGCCGCGTTGTCGAGGGTCACACCGCCGATGGCCACCAGCGGCAGCTTGAAGCGCTCGCGAGCCTGGGCCAGCAGTTCCAGCCCGGCGGACGGAGCACCGGGCTTGGTGTGCGACGCGAAGAAACGCCCGAAGGCCAGGTAGCTGGCGCCTTCGGCGACGGCCTGCTCGGCCAGTTCGAGCCGGGCGTGACAGGTTGCGCCAATGATCGCCTGGCGGCCGAGCAGGGCGCGGGCGGCGGACAGCGAACCATCCTCCTGGCCCAGGTGCACGCCGACGCCCAGGCGCGCGGCCAGCTCCAGGTCGTCGTTGATGATCAATTGCGCGCCGAACTGGGTGCAGAGTTGCTGCAAGGCTTCGGCTTCGCGTAGGCGCCGGGAGTCGTCGCGGCTCTTGTCGCGGTACTGCAGCAGGCGCGCTCCGCCGCGCAGGGCGGCCTCGGCATAGAGCAGCAGACGACCTTCGGCGAGCAGCGTGGAGTCAGTGATGGCGTAGAGACCGCGCAGCTTTTCCAGGCGTTTCATCAGTGACAGAAGTCCAGCGGCAGGCGACGTGGCACGTACTGGCCATGCCCCGGCGCCTCGGCGTCGCGCAGGGTGCGCCAGGTGTAGTCGAGCGCCGAGCGCACGGCGCTGTCCATCGCTTCGCCCAGCGCCAGGCGTCCGGCCAGGGTGCTGGCCAGGGTGCAGCCGGAGCCGTGGAAGCTGCCGGGCAGGCGCGGGTTGCTGAAGCTGTCGATCAGCCCACTGGCGTCGTACAGGCGATTGCACACGTCGGATTCCTCGCCGTGGCCGCCGGTGATCAGCAGATAGCGGAAGCGTCCGGCGAGGGCCGCGGCGCATTCATCAGGGCTACCCTCGGGCAGCTCGGCGAGAATGCGTGCCTCGGGTAGGTTGGGCGTGGCGATGGCGGCTACGGGCAGCAGGCGCTCGCGAATCGCATAGCCGACATCGTCCGGCCCCAGCGAGCCGCCGCCCCCGGCGCGCAGCACCGGGTCGCAGACCAGCGGAACGTCCGGCAGTCGGCGCATGATTTCCAGGACCGTTTCAACCATCTCGCAGGAGCCGAGCATGCCCAGCTTGACCGCGGCGACCGGCAGGTCGGCGATGACCGCGTAGGCCTGGGCGAGCACCCAGTCGCGGTCGAGCACGCGGAAATCGCTGACGTTCACGGTGTCCTGCACGGTCAGCGCGGTGACCGCCGGAGCGGCGTGGCAGCCCTGCGCGAGCAGGGCCTCGATGTCCGCCTGCAGGCCGGCGCCACCACTGGGATCGTGGCCGGACAGACAGAGGACGACGGGACGGGAAGTGGGCGTTTTCATGGTGCGCGAGCTTACCACCAAATCAGCGTTGTTCGATGACCGCGGGCAACGCCGGTGCCTGTCGGCGACGGCCTCGCGTTTGGCCGAATGCACGCCTGTGCAATGGGGCGGCGCGTGCTTCACTTAGGAGCTCCTGGTAACGCGCGATGGAGCCCGCCATGTCTGTCCTGGCCGAAACCCACGAAGTGTTCAACCAACCGCCGCCCCTGGAGGGCAGCAACCTCTACCGCCTCGACCTGCCGCTGCAGCAGTGGGTGGCGCACTATGCCGGCGGCTGGGCGGAGTCCCGGCTGGATACCTATGGCGCGCTGGCTGGCGGGCCGCTGATGGCGGCGGGGTTTCTCGCCAACGAGAACCCTCCGCGCCTGCGCACCCACGATCGATATGGGCAGCGCATCGACCAGGTGGACTTCCATCCGGCCTATCACGAGCTGATGCGTGCGGCGGTGGCCCACGGCATTCCCTCGCTGCCCTGGCGCGAGCCGCGCGAGGGCGCCCACGTGGCGCGCGCGGCGCTGATGTACCTGCACAACCAGGCCGAGGCGGGCAGCAGCTGTCCGTTGACCATGACCTTCTCCAGCGTGCCCGCGCTGCGCTTGCAGCCGGACCTCGCCGAACGCTGGCTGCCGGGCGTGCTGTCCAGCGAGTACGATCCGCGCAACCTGCCGATGGAACGCAAGGCCGGGCTGACCCTGGGCATGGCCATGACCGAGAAGCAGGGCGGTACCGACGTGCGCGCCAACACGACGCGCGCCCATCCGCTGGGGCAGCCCGGGCCGGGCCAGGCCTACGAACTGGTCGGTCACAAGTGGTTCTGTTCCGCGCCGATGTGCGATGCCTTCCTGACCCTGGCGCAGACCGAGCATGGGTTGTCCTGCTTCCTGCTGCCGCGCCATCGCCCGGACGGCACGCGCAACGCCTTCTACATCCAGCGCCTGAAGGACAAGCTGGGCAACCGCGCCAACGCCTCCAGCGAGGTGGAGTTCCGCGGTGCCCTGGCCTGGCTGATTGGCGAGGAGGGGCGGGGAGTGGCGAACATCCTCAATATGGTCGGCATGACGCGTTTCGACTGCATGATTGGTTCCGCCTCGTTGATGCGCCAGGCGCTGACCCAGGCCCTGCACCACTGCCGCTACCGTCAGGTCGGTGGCAAGCCGTTGCTCGAACAGCCGCTGATGCGCAACGTGCTGGCCGACCTGTCGCTGGAAAGCGAGGCGGCGCTGGCGCTGACCCTGCGCATGGGTCGCGCACTGGACCATCTGGCTGATCCTGGCGAGGCCCGCTTCGTTCGCCTGGTCACCGCCGTGGGCAAGTATTGGATCTGCAAGCGCGCGCCGGGAATGATCAACGAGGCCTCCGAATGCCTGGGCGGCGCCGGTTACGTGGAGGAGAGCATCCTGCCGCGCTTGTACCGAGAGGCCCCGGTCAATTCCATCTGGGAAGGCTCGGGCAATGTGCAGTGCCTCGACGTACTGCGCGCCCTAGCGCGCGAGCCCGGCATGCTCGATACGCTGTTCGAGGCCTTGGACGACGGGCACGGGGATCGACGCCTGGGGGCGCACGTCGCCGCCCTCAAGCAGGCCTTCGTCGATACGGACGAGCTGCCCTATCGCGCCCGCCAACTCACCGGCGACATCGCTCTGGCGCTCCAGGCGCGGCTGCTGCTGGAGGCCGGCAACGACGCCCTGGCCGATGCCTTCATCGGCAGCCGGCTGGAGCGTCGTGGGCTGGTTTACGGCGAATTGCCGCGCGGGGTGGATGTGCGGGCACTGCTGGAGCGGGCGTTGCCAGGGTGAAGGTTATTTCCAGCAGTCCGGAGTGGGGCCCTGAGCACCTGTCTCGTTCAGGGTTAGCGGCGTGCAACTGGTATCTCTCGTTTGGCCAGCCTTGGCCGTCGCCTGCAGGCTATACGCCGTTGCGCTCGCGCTCACGATACTCGGTGTGTAGTAGGCGAGTTTGTTGCGCTCGGCTTGGGTGAGCAAATCGTTCAGATTGCTGGTGTAGGTGTTTCGTTGGGTGCGGTAGCGCTCCTGGCGCGCCGCCATGTCGTTGAGCAACGCCTGCCCTTCGGCGCGATGCCCGCGCAGGACATAGCGCTGGTAGCTTGGGTAGGCGATCGAGGCGAGGATGCCAACGATCACCACGACGATCATGACTTCGATGAGTGTGAAGCCTTTACTGGACGACTGCATCGCTACTCCTCGGTTTCCGGGATGACTTGCCAGGTCTGCCGGCCCGTTGCGTTGGGACCGTAGTTGATGGCGAGGCTTTGCTCGCTGAAGAACAGATGATCGCCCAGTACGCTGAAACTGCTGATGCTGCCCGCTTGCAGCCCAGAGACCGTGTCGGAATTGTTATACCGATCCGAAAGATCGACCACCCCGTCGTTATTGATATCCATGACGTTGAACAGCGTTCTGCCTCCCGTGTACGCATCCAGGCCGTAAAGCCAGCTTTCCGCCCCACTTTCGCAGGGATCGCTGTTCGGCGTGAGGGTGGAGAACAGCAGGGTTTGACCGCGCGCGACCATGGCGCGGGTCATCATTTCCCCCCTGCGGTCGCCGTTTACCGCGAGATCGAGTTTCCAGCCCCATTGGTTGACGTTGGCGTCGGTTCGCTCGGTCGTGCCGGTGCGATACCACTGTGGCGTGTTCTGACTGACCAGGCGTACGGTACTGCCCGACGCGGTGGTCTGGCTGGTGATGGTTTGGGTCAGCAGCGAGCTACGGGTGATGCTGGGGGGAGAGGACGTCGACTCGCCCCGTGTCCTGCGATCCCAGATGGCATAAAGACTTTGCATACGGCTGGTATCGACGTTGCCATCGGTGGTTTCGAAGTATTTGCCGGTGCCGAACAGCACCAGATAACCCGTCTGCGTGGGATGCCGCACGAGTGATGGCGGTCCCATGATGGTCTGCGCGTTGCCCGAGCCATCGACGGCGGTGAACAGCGGGCGCCCGCCATAGGACACACTAATCGTTCCGTTGCTGATGCCGCTGAAAGGGTCGCTGGCGCTGGTGCCCACGGCGCCGAAGAGGTCGAAGCGCCAGAGATTGCCTTGAATATCGCCGGCATAGGCGTAGTCGGCGATACCGTCGCTGTTGTTGTCGGCCAAGCGCACGCTGGATAGGCCATTGGCTCGGTTCGTATCGCCGCTGACCACCAAGGGGGCCTGGTTAGGTGTCAGTTGCTGTCCGGTCTGAATGTCCAAAACGAACAACGCAGCCCGGTCGGCTACGTTGCCGCTCTGGTTGCCGTAGCCATTGCCGGTGACCACGGCCCAATGGCCATTGTGCAACCGGGCGATGGTGGGTTGGGCAAAGGTGTAGCCGAGATCGGCGTGGGTGAATTCCCAGAGCAGTCGCGGGTTGTTTGGGGTGGTGATGTCCAGGGCGAACAGCGAACGACCGCCGCCGCGCAGGTTGCCGACCAAGACCGTATGCCAAGCACCGCCGTAATAGACGTCGGCGACCGTCGGCGTACCGTCGACGAAAAAGCGGTGAGCCGAGCGATAACCCTGGCCGCTCAGGCGGAATAGGTTGGGTAGCACGGCGCTGGGGACGAAGGCATAAACCTCTCGTCCGGTGTTAGCGTTGATGGCGTGCAACATGCCGTCGTTGGAGCCGACATAAAGCATCGGCGTACGGTTGGCCTGGGTGCTGGCGAAGGCGCTGTAGCTACCACTGCCGCCGTCGATGCGTTCGGCCAGGTAGGGCAGGTACTGGGCTTGCTGAACCAGGACGGGCGAGGAATTGACGACGTCGCCCAGCAGGCTGTTGCGTCGCCGGAAGTTCCCGTCGCCGCTGCCCTCATTGCCGCGATCACCCCGTACATAGTTCAAGCGCGCCTCGCCTCGGCTGTCGGTTGCCAGGCTATTACTGTCGGGGTTGATGTTGAACAGCGCCCTTTGTGCGTTGCTCAGGTTGTTCCAGGTAAAGTCCTGTAGTGCAGTACCGGCGGCGTTGGCCATATAGACGGCTGTGCGTGTGGTGGTTGCCAGGCCCTTCGCACTCCAGGCCAGGGAGCGGTTGCCAAGATTATCGATCGTGTATTTACGGATGTCACCGCTCCAGTCCTCGCTGGAAAATTCCGTTTCGTAGGTTTCGTAGTTGTTCAGCCCGTCGACCTGGTTGCCGTCCACGGCCGGGGCGCTGGCGGAGGTGTTGAAGTCGCCGATTCGGTTGATGATGCGGCTGAACGCGGCGATCAGCGCATCGGGGGCATCCACGCTGAAGAATTCGCCGCGGGAGTTGATCGCGGTGTGCCAGAGGTCGTAGACGTTGTTGGGGTTGTCCTCGTCGGCGGCTGGCCAGTCGCGCGTACCGTTGCGCAGGTTGTTGTAGCCGGTGCCGCCATAGGTGCCCTGGGAGGCGTCCCATTGCAGGCCGTTGAGCGTTAACGAGGACGATAAGCCAAGGCCGACCGTGTAGTTGACCAGATGCTGCCAGCTCGCCGGGTCGTTGCGCGGGTCCCAGTACTCCGCGTTGGTTAATGACGAGGGGTTGGCAGCATAGGGATCGTAGGGTTTGACGGAGTTGTTCAGCGAGCTGTTGGCGTCAGTGGCCCAGTAATGGAATGCCAAGTCCGCCAGACTGGTCGTGTTGTTGTTACGAGGATCCTCGTCGTGGAGGTTATCGCCAAAGAAAGGCCTTTGCTGACTGTAATTCCTACCGTCGGGCAAGGTGACGTTGCTGTGGTCGGGCCTGAGGGTGGTCGACGGGTTGCCGTCCGTGCCGTTCCACATGCCGTCGGTCATCATGATGTGGTAACTGGGGCGGCAGGCATATTCGGGGCTGCGCACCGTCGAACCGCGGCCGCCATTGTTGGTGAAGGGGTTGGGGTTGTAAGCCCAGGCGTCGTTGCTGCGCAGGAATTCTCCGGCACGCCCCAAGGCCGCGCGCAAGGGCGTACCGTTATCGAATGAAATGCTGCTGAGCCAGGCGTAGAAGTTGCCGCGCTGGCGGCCGTTGAAGGCGCGGAAATAGTTGGTGCCGCAATTTTTCGAATTAAGCGTTGTGCAGGCGTTGAGCGTTTGCCAGGTCAGCCTGACGGATGAGGGAAGCTGGTTGAAGGCGAGGTTGGCGGCACTGACTGTGGCCAGTGCGCGGTTGCGGTAGAACGAATACCAGATGGCGAAATTTTGCTGTTCCGCACTGGTGACGAAGTTGAGTTGATAACAGTCGTCGTTATTGGTGTTCGTGCAGTTGCTTCTGAGTGTGTAGTAATAAGCGGGGACGGCGCTTTGGATAATTGATGCGGTGTAGTCGGTCCATGTCCTGCTGCAGGGAACGGTCAGATTGCTGAATACGCCTGGGTAGCTAGCGGTAGCGCTACAGCTGAAAGGTTGGGCGCGAATGTTAAAGGTGATTCCGCCTGGGCTGGTGAAGCTGCCTGGTTCTGAGGTCGTCACGCTGAAGTCTCGCTCAGGGTTCTCTGCCAGTCTATAGATCGTCCCGCTACCACTGTAATTAGTGCCGGAGCCATACCCATAGTTCGATGGTGCGGTCGTGATGGGTACGTCCCAGGCCACTCGATAGTTATTACTCAAGTTGACTGAACCCACACTGGTATCGAAGCCATTGTGATAGGCTTGGGTGAAACTCGTGCTGTAGCCGGTGCTGGCCTGTGAGCCATCGGTATTCATGCGGGTGGGGATCTCGTAACTTATGTTCGGGTTGTAGTACATTGAGTTGAATGCTGCGGCCTTGGCTCTTCGCAAATTGCGATAGCCGCTGCTCTCTTGGCCCACACTATCGGGAACGAAGCCGAAACGCATGCTGCCCGAATCATCGAGGGTAAGAATAAGGTTCGGGGCGACACTCTCTGAAAGTACCAGCGGCGTCTGGCTGATATTCAGCAAGGTTGCCTGCGCTTGCTGAATCCCGCCGAGATAAAGCGATGCAAGCAGCAGGCTCAGGGCGAAACGCTTGAGGCTCGTAAAAATCGTCATGGTCGTGGCCTCTATCTAGTTGAAGATTTTCGCCGTGGTCGAGCGCAGACGTACGCTTTGGCTGCTGGTGGTATTGGTCGATTCGGAATTGATCTCGTAGCGGAAGATTCCCCGTCCTCGCAGCATTTCACCGTATTCCGGGTTCTCTGCCTGGGCCGTCTCGCTGCCCGTCGAAGCAGGCGCTGCATACCAGCGTACCTGGGTGTCGCTACGAGTCTGGGTACCGTCGGCGGGGGCATAGGGTTTACTGTTGGCGAAACTCTGTGCGTAGGCCTTGGTGTTCGTCATGCAGAAGTCCGCATCGGGTTGACAGGTGGCATTGCGTGGCTTGAGTGGGCCGACCATCCTCGTCTCGCCTTCCCGTAGTCCAGCCTCGCCAGTGTTGAGTAGCCGCTGCTGTTCAACGAAGTTGGAGGTGATACGAGATTCAAGGGTGATCTCCCTAGTATTGGAAAGCGCCAGCAAGGTAATCACCAAGAGCATGACCAGGGCGATGAATAGAGCAGCACCGCGTTGTTGACGAAAGGCGGGAGCATGTCTCATGGCATCTGGTTCCTCAGCATTACGGTGCTTTGCTGGAGCTGGTAGAGCTGGCCTGCATCGGCGTTACTGACGGCTGTGTAGCGACTGTTCGACGTCGACAGTCCCAGTTGCGTGCGCCAGGGCGCCAGGGCATCGGTAACACTGATGCCTTCGCGCTGGTTGGGGTTGCTGCTGCGCAGCAGCAGCGTATAGCGCACGGAGAGAATCGGGGCGGTACCTGGGTCGGTGTTTTGGTACTGAATCACTCGGCTGCGATCTGCATCGGCGCCCACGCCCGTTGAAAAGTTCAGGTCGGCCACGCCCGTGACCAGCTCGACGGAGCTAACGGCTGGGGAAGACAGCACGGCGCCCGAGGCGTTGGTGCGCGCGCGTTGGCACTTGAGGCTGTTGTCCTCCAGAAAGAAGCGCATCACGTAGATTTCCTGGGCGCTGGTATAGGGGTTCGCCAATGCGCTGGTGTTGACCGGCAGGTCGCCCTGGCAGTCACGATCGGTCGGTGTGTGTGGCTGATAACGGATGCATAGTGAGTTCGCTGATTGCCATTTCACCACCTGGCCGGCGGTGAAGGCGCAGGTCGCGGCGTTTGAGGCTGGAAATGCGTTTTCCTGCGGCTCGTCAGGGCGCCGTCGATAACCGGCCTTGGCCAGTTCTTGTTGTAACAGGAGCAACGTGAAGCGCGAGCTTTCGAGGTTTTCCGACTGATTCTGCTGGAAGGCGTAGGTGCGTTTGTTGTCGATGTACAACTGGGTGACGCCGAGGATCAAAAAACTGCCAATAGCCAGGCTCACCATCAACTCGACGAGTGAAAGTCCGCGCTGTGCTGCGATGAACTTCATGGGGCCTCCCTTAGAGCTGGGTGCGCAGGCGATAACGACAGATGTCGCTGGATGTGTTGTCGTCGGTCAGGCACTCGCCGGCACGGCCACGCCAGGCCAGTTGTATTTCAATTGCGCTGCCGGTGGCACAGATGCCGGGTTGCAGCGAGGGGCAGACATGGAATTCGCTCGACCAGAGTTCTGCGGCGCCGGGGAGTGCCGTCGTGGCGCGGTTGGCCCAGCAGGCGAGTTGTTGCGCAGCGTTACTGGGTAATGGGTTGCAACTGCTTGGCGCGCTGGGGAGTGATCCGGTTCCAGTCTTGTAGAAGCCGGTCTCGCTGGGCATGGCTCGCATCATCTCCACCAGATCGTTCGCCAAGGCCGCAGCCACATTACGCTGGGTCGCGTCCTGGGTGTACTGCAGCGAGCGTCCTTGCAGTGCGACCATGCCGAGGATGCCGACGCACAGCAGCAAAAGTGTCACCAGTACTTCGATCATGCTGAAGCCCTTCATGACGGATCCTTTCATGATGGTGTGCAGCTGTTCATGTCGGTGGAGCCGTCAGCGCTGCTCTTGCCGCGCGCATAAGCTCGCACATTGCCGGTTCGCGCGATGTCGATCGTATAGCCGTCTCTCGGACGGTTCTGATAACAGGTGATGAGACGTGTGACGGCCGTCGCGCTACCGTTCTGCAAAAACAGGATCTGGTTGCCAGCCGGGTTCATGCTGTAGTTCACCGATATGCCCGGGGGATTTTCTAAGGTTCGCAGTGCGTTACTGGCGGCTGCCGAGCAGTCGGTCTGTACGCGCCAGCCGTTGCTCTGTGGGCATACGCGTATTGTGGTTCGCTGTGCCACCGCCTGCGCGCGGGCGAACTGCAACAAAGAAAGCAGCTCCTGATTGCTGGCCTGCGCACGGTTCTGATTGATGAAGTAGGTGAAGCCGGGTACGGCGATGGCGGCAAAGATAGCGAGCAGGGTGACCACGACGATGAGTTCGATAAGTGTGAACCCTGTAATTTGCCGCTGGGCGATCATGCGCTGCTCCTGATGACTGCTTGCCGTGCATGATGGCTATTGGCGATGGCATTGTCCCTGGTGCTGGGATGACCGGCCCAGCTAGGTAGATGACTGGTGATGGAATGAGCTCAATCACAGTGCCCGTTCCATTCCTGCCCGTCTTCCAGGCCTTGGATGCGACGCAGGCGCCCTTGGCGGCTGAGTACCAACTGCCAGCCTAATGCATCATCGGCATCACACAGATAGAAGCGTCCATTGCTCATGGGTGCAGTGCCGTTATCACGAAAGCGAATTTTCGAGCTCATGCCCCGCCAGTCGAGGTGATCGGAGCTTGTCAGCTGATAAGCACGCAAGGTTTCCTGGCTGTCTGAAAATGCGACCCGCCAGCCGCGGTTCCACTGGTTGTCGCATTGGTTTCCATCGCTGGAACCACAGAGATCCACTGGGCGCTTGTTCAGTACGCTGGTGGTCCGCGCGAACCGCACATGCGCCTGTAGCTCTTCCATCAATGCTTGTAGGCGGTTGCGCTCGCTGAACTGTTGGTAGCTCGGCAGAGCAGCGCTTGCAAAAATCAGCAGTAGCGTGAGTGTGGTCAGTAGCTCGATCAGCGAGAAGCCGAGGCTATGGCGGGCATCCATGGGGCGCACCTGTCGAAGACATCCTGTCAGCCCCTGCTTTTAAACCGCTGGGACCTGGAGTCAACGCTTGCGCCGAGGTTTTGCCCGGTTCTGTGATGGGCCGCCCGAGATGCGACGGGCTTGCCGTCAGTCCAGGCCCAGCTTCTTCAGGCGATAGCGCATCGAGCGAAAGCTCAGTCCCAGGCGCTGGGCGGCGGCGGTGCGGTTCCAGCGGGTTTCCTCCAGGGCCTGGACGATCAGCTTGCGCTCGACTTCCTCGAGGTGGTCTTCGAGGTTGGCCACCTCGTCCAGTCCGCCGGGTTCGGCGCAGCGGGGCGCGTCGCTCAGGCGCAGGTCGGCGGCGCCGATACGCTCGCCCTCGCAGAGGGTGAATGCGCGTTCGAGGACGTTTTCCAGCTCGCGGACGTTGCCGGGGAAGCGGTAGGCTTGCAGCTTCTCCAGGGCAAGCGGCTCCAGGCGCACCGGGCCACGGCCGCGGGTCAGGCGGCCGAGCAGGGCGTTGGCGAGCAGGGCGATGTCCTCGCGGCGCTCGCGCAGCGGCGGCACGCGCAGCTCGATGACGTTGAGCCGATAGTAGAGGTCCTGGCGGAAGCGCCCGGCGGCGACTTCGGCGGCCAGGTCCTTGTGGGTGGCGCTGAGGATGCGGACGTCCACGGACATTTCCTGCTGGCCGCCGACCGGTCGTATGGCCTTTTCCTGGATGGCGCGCAGCAGCTTGACCTGCATCGCCAGCGGCAAGTCGGCGACTTCGTCGAGGAACAAGGTGCCGCCGTTGGCGCTCTGGAACAGCCCCGGCTTGTCGTCGATGGCGCCAGTGAAGCTGCCCTTGCGATGGCCGAAGAAGTCGCTTTCCATCAGCTCGCCGGGGATCGCCCCGCAGTTCACCGGGACGAATGGCTGACCGTATCGTGCGCCCTGTTCGTGGATCAGGCGGGCCACCAGTTCCTTGCCGGTACCGGACTCGCCGCCGATGTAAACCGGGGCCTGGCTGCGGGCGACCTTATCGATCTGCTGGCGCAGCGCTCGCATGGGCGGTGAGTCGCCGAGCAGGCGGCTGTCCAGGCCCTTGCTGCTGGCAGGCGGGCTGGGTTGCAGGCGCAGTGCACTGTTCACCAGCTCGCGCAGGCGCGGCAGGTCGACCGGCTTGGTCAGGTAGTCGAAGGCGCCGGCCTTGAGGGCGCCGATGGCCGTCTCGAGGCTGCCGTAGGCGGTGATCATCGCCACCGGCAACTGCGGGTGCGTCTGCTGGATGTATTCCACCAGTTCCAGGCCGGTGCCGTCGGGCAGGCGCATGTCGGTCAGGCAGAGGTCGAAGTGTTCGCTGTCCAGGTAGCGGCGGGCCTCCTGACAGCTGCTGGCGCTGCGGGTGTCGAGCTTCATTCGCCCCAGGGTGATTTCGAGCAGCTCGCGGATGTCGGGCTCGTCGTCGATGATCAGGGCTCTCTGGCTCACGGTACTCTCAGCCTGGCTTGTGCGGGTGGGCGAAGGTGATGCGGAAGCAGGCACCCTGGCCGCCGTCATGGTAGTCGAGTTGCGCCTGGTTGCTTTCGCACAGTTCCCGGGAAATATACAACCCAAGGCCGGTGCCATGTTCTTCGGTGGTGAAGAACGGCTCGAACAGGTGCGTGCGCTGTTCGGCGGAAACGCCCGGTCCGTCTTCCTCGACGTCGAGCAGCGGCAGGCCACTGGTGGCATCTCGACGTAGCGTCAGCCAGACCTGCTTGCTGGGACTGTGGCGCAAGGCGTTGCGGACCAGGTTGCCGAGCACCTGCTCCAACTGGTTGGGGTCCATGCGGGTCTGCAGGTGCTGGCCTTCGATATGCAGGTAAAGCCGGCCCTCCCCGGCGCGCTCGCGCTGTTCGGCGACGAAACGCTGCAGGGCGAACTCGAGGTCGATCAGTTGCGGTTCCGAGGGACGTCGACGCGACAGCTGAAGGATGTTCTCGATGATCAGGTTCATCCGCAGCGACTGCTCCTGGACGATCTGCGTCAAGCGACGGTCGTCACCTCCCAGCGCCTCGGACTCCTGCAGCAGTTGCGCGGCATGGCTGATCGCCCCCAGCGGGTTGCGGATCTCATGGGCGATGCTGGCGGTCAGGCGGCCCAGGGAGATCAGCTTGAGCTGTTGCGCGTGGCGCGCGATGTGCGCCACGTCCTCGAGGAAGATCAGCGTGTCATGACGGTCCGCCCGGGACAGCGCGATGAAGCTGGGTTGCAGCAGCGGGCCGGCGTCATAGCCACGTAGCGTCTGGGCCTGGCGGGTGGGGTTGACCTGCCAGGCCAGCAGGCGCTCGAGCAATTCGCCCGAGAGCTCCTGCAGCGGCAGCCCCGGCGGCACCGCGCGGCCGAGCAACTGATGCGCGCCCTGGTTGGCGAGCAGGACCTTCAGTTCGGCGTCGAGGACCAGGATGCCGGTGCGCATGCGTTGCAG
The DNA here is from genome assembly GCF_055768815.1 of Pseudomonas sp. R4-15. Classification (NCBI taxonomy): domain Bacteria; kingdom Pseudomonadati; phylum Pseudomonadota; class Gammaproteobacteria; order Pseudomonadales; family Pseudomonadaceae; genus Pseudomonas; species Pseudomonas sp. R4-15. The sequence goes on along the minus strand of NZ_CM147293.1, from coordinate 4,565,465 downwards.
GATCAGGGCGTTGAGCGCCTCCAGGTTGGCGACGTCCGCTGCGCGCTGCTCGGCCAGGGATTCGCTCAGGCGCAGGCGCCGGGTGAGTATCTGTACCAGGATGGCGACCGCGAAACACAGTGCGCCCAAGGCCCCGACCTGGACGAACTGAGCGCTGGCGCCGGGCAGCCAGAGGCTCAAGTAAAGGGTGAGGTAGATCATGCCGATCGCCGCCAGCGCGGCAATCAACAGGCCGATGCGGCCCTGCAGCAGGATGTTGGCGATCGCCACGGCGACGATCAGCAGGTTACCGATGCCGCTGGGAATGCCGCCACCGGCGTAGAACAGCACCGAGAGCATCAGTACGTCGAGCAGGCCGAGACAGAACAGCGGTACCGTCCGCGGTTGCTGCAGCAGTACCGCGAGCACGATGTTGATGATCAGGTAGGCCCAGCTGCCACCCTGGAACAGTTGCTCATGGGCCAATGGCAGCCATTGGGTGTCCAGATCGCTGGAAATCAGCAGTACCAGCGCCAGGCCGATGCTCAGCCGATAGAGATGATAGAGGCGCAGGATTCGCTGGGCCTGGTGATACCCCTCAGTCACGGGGGCCTCGTTGCAGGTGGGCTTGGCTGCAGTACCAGTGCTCGCCTTCGCGCAGCGCCTGTTGCATCGGCAGGTGTAGGCGGCAATGGGCACAGCGCACCATCTGCGTAGACTCCTGTCGCGGCGTCGGACGCGCGGCGCTGCGCAAGCGCCGCCACAGCCAGACGACGACCAGCGCCAGGGCGATGATGAATAGCAGGCGGAACAGACCCATGGTGTCTTCCGTGAGGTGGCGGGCCGGGCATTCTAGCAGTCGGCCATGGATTGGGGAGGCTAGGGCCTGTTCCCGTTTCATTCACGGCCATTTCTGGCGACAACGCGGTTCGCGAATGAAACGGGAACAGGCCCTAGGGGCAGCGCATCGCGGCGCCCGTGACCTCGCCGATGATAACGGCAAGACTTGAGCAAAAGGAGTCGCCCGACGGCACTGCTCGGCGGGGCGGGGGAGAACGCAATGCAACGCCATGCTGTCGCCACGGCGACGGATGCGGGAAAATGCCGCCACACGCGCCCCTGTTCGGGCGCTTCAGAGTCTGACGGAGGCGGCATGAGCCGAACCCTGCGGGTCGCAATGGCCCAGTTGAATCTGCGCGTGGGCGACGTCCACGGCAATGTGCAGCGCATCATCGACCATGCGCGTCGCGCGCGCGACGAACTGCGCGCCGACGTGGTGGTGTTCCCGGAGCTGTCGCTGTGTGGCTATCCCCCCGAGGACCTGTTGCTGCGTTCGAGCATGCAGCGGCGCGTCGAGCAGGGGCTGGCGCGGTTGTGCGCGGAGGTGGACGGGATTCACCTGCTGGTGGGGTATCCCTGGCTGGAGGGCGAGCGCCGCTTCAATGCCTGCGCGCTGATTCGCGACGGTGAGGTGGTCGGCCGCTACTACAAGCAGCAGTTGCCCAATTACCGGGTCTTCGACGAGAAGCGCTACTTCGAGCCGGGCGACGCCCCCTGCGTGGTGGATATCGCCGGTGTGACGGTGGGCATGGTGATCTGCGAGGACGTCTGGTTCGCGCAGCCGATCGCCCGCGCACGCCAGGCCGGGGCGCAACTGGTGCTCTGCCCGAACGCCTCGCCGTTCCATATCGACAAACAGCGCGAGCGCGAAGCGGTGCTTGCCCAGCGGGCCCGGGAAAGCGGCTTGCCGATCGTCTACGTCAACCAGGTGGGCGGTCAGGACGAGCTGGTGTTCGACGGCTACAGCTGTGTGGTCGACGCCGCAGGACAAACCACTCAGCGCGCGCCGGCCTTCGCCGAGGGGCTCTACCTGGCGCAGTTCGACTGCGCCGAGCAGGTGACGCCGCGTGCGGCGGAGCGGGAGCCGTTGTTGGCCCTGGAGGCCAGCGTCTACCAGGCGCTGGTTGCCGGTGTGCGCGATTACGTGGGCAAGAACGGCTTCCAGGGTGTCGTGCTGGGTCTCTCCGGTGGCATCGATTCTGCGCTGACGCTCGCGGTGGCGGTCGACGCCCTGGGCGCGGAACGCGTCGAGGCGGTGATGATGCCTTACCACTACACCGCGCAGATGAGCCTCGAGGACGCCGAGGAGGAAGCCCGTACCCTGGGTGTGAAGTACAGCGTGTTGCCCATCGCGCCGATGGTCGAGGGCTTCATGCAAACCTTGGCGCCGGTCTTCGAAGGATTGCAGCGCGACACCACCGAAGAGAACCTGCAGGCGCGCTGCCGTGGCACCCTGCTGATGGCGATCTCCAACAAGAAGCGCTACCTGGTGCTGACCACCGGCAACAAGAGCGAGATGGCGGTGGGCTACGCGACGCTCTATGGCGACATGGCCGGTGGCTTCGACGTGCTCAAGGACGTGCCCAAGACCCTGGTGTTCCGTCTCTGCGAATACCGCAACGGGGTGTCCCCGGCGATTCCCCAGCGGGTTATCGACAGGCCGCCGTCGGCCGAGCTCGCGCCCGATCAGAAGGACGAGGACTCGCTGCCGCCGTATCCGGTGCTGGACGAGATCCTGCGCCTGTACATCGAGCATGACCTGTCCGCCGATGCGATCATCGCCGAGGGCTTCGACGAGGTGGACGTGCGCCGCGTGCTGCGCCTGGTCGACCTCAACGAATACAAGCGGCGCCAGGCGGCGGTCGGGGTGCGTGTCACGCAGCGTGGGTTCGGTCGCGACCGGCGCTATCCGATCACCTCGGGCTGGCGTATCGGCGACTGAGTGGCGCCCGGCGGGGGAGGGCGCTTCCCCGCCGGGGCGAATCCCGGAAACGAAAAAGCCCGCCGGGTGGCGGGCTCTTTCGTCGCCCCGAGGGGCGTCTATATGGTGGGTCGTGTAGGATTCGAACCTACGACCAATTGGTTAAAAGCCAACTGCTCTACCAACTGAGCTAACGACCCAAATGTGGTCGGGGTAGAGAGATTCGAACTCCCGACATCCTGCTCCCAAAACAGGCGCGCTACCGGACTGCGCTATACCCCGCCTGGAAGTTGGCTCCGCGACCTGGACTCGAACCAGGGACCCAATGATTAACAGTCATTTGCTCTACCGACTGAGCTATCGCGGAACATCGGCTTCCAATCTCTGCTCGGGCAAACCCCGCATCAGAGGCGCGCCATTTTACGTCTGGCCGGCGGGCTGTCAACCCCTGTCACGCACTTTTCCCGTGAAGTTCTTGCGCACCGTCCTGCGGCGCTTTATACCTGTGCGACCCGGGAACAAGCTGCGGTTCTCTGCCTTGAAACGAGACCAGGAAAGTCCGCCTTCGGCGCCCCACGCGCTGGCCAGTCGACGTATCCAGCCGCGCCATGGGCGGCTGGTGCAGCGGTGTCGACAGGCCTTGTCCGATCATCTCGTGGCCGGGCTCGCGGCGACCTTCACCGCTGCGGACGAGGCCTTGTTCAGTTGCGCCGAGCGTGCCGGGAACAACCAGACGCAGGCGCTCTTCTTCGATGCCATGCGCGAGGTGCGACGTCTGCGGCCTACCCTCGAGCGCGACTATCACCGTCAGGTCGCCGCCGGTTTTGCGGCGTTCGCCGCGCGCCAGCCGGGGATGGCGCCCGCGCCCCCTGCGTCACTCGAACTGGTCAGCGCGGACGACTACGAGGAGGACCTGCGGGTCAGCGGTATGGCGGGGCGTCTCAAAGCCCGCTGCACGGGGGAACTGCATGCGCTGGAGCAACGCCTGGCCCTGCTCAATCGGGGCGTGAAGTTCGCCGAGGACAACAATCCCTTCGGTCCGACGGTACTGGCGCGCTCATTTCGCCGGGCGCTGGCGCCTTGCGGGTTGCCGTTGCCGGTGCGGCTGGTGCTCTACGATGTCTTCGAGGCGCAGACGATGCAGCGCCTCGATGCGTTCTACCGTCAACTCAATGAAACCCTGGTCGCCGCGGGTGTATTGCCGAACCTGCGTTTGCGTGGCCATACCGGCGCAGCGTCGCACGCCCCTCGGTCCCGGCCGGTGGGCGAGGCGTCCGACGAGGATGAGGGCGAGCGACTGCTGCAGGAACTGGGCGATCTGCTGCGTACCGTGCGAGCCGCGGAGGGGGCGCCCGAGTCGACCGCTGACGAAGGCGCGGCTCTGCGCCCCGAGGCGCTCATGGCGGCCCTGGATCGTCTGCAGGAAGGCGATGAAGATGCGCTAAGAAGCGCGTCCGAGGGCGCACGTGGCGTACTCGCGCGCGGAGGCGTGCGCAATGAGCTGCAGGCGCGTGGCGATGAGTTCGCCCGTCTGGAGGGGGGCGCGGCGGACACGCTCGATCTCCTGGCGATGCTCTTCGAATTTCTCCTCGATGACGAGCGGCTGCCCGACGGCTGTCGGGCGCTGCTGTCCTACCTGCACTTGCCTTATCTACGTCTGGCGCTGCGCGATCCCAGCCTCTTTACCCGTTATCGGCACCCTGCGCGACGTTTGCTGAACGCCATGGCCCAGGCGGCGGCGCTGTATGCGCGCGATGGCGACGAGCAGGGCGTGCAACGCAAGATCCGTACGGTAGTCGAGTATCTGCTCGCGCAGCCCGGCATGGACGGGGATCGCTATGCCTTGCTGCTGGAGGATTTCGAAACCTTCGTCGCCACCTTGCAGCAGCGTGCAGAGCTGCGCGAGCAGCGTAGCGTCGAGGCGGCCCGTGGGCGCGAGCGGCTGCTGGTGGCGCGTGAGCAAGCGACGGCGCGTATCGGTGAGGTGTTGCAGCGACACCATGCCCCGGAGCCGATCAGTCGCTTCCTCGAAGGCGTCTGGTGCGACGTGCTGACCTTCATTCACTTGCGCCAGGGTGAGGACAGCGCCGACTGGCAGCGCGCGCTGCGCGCCACGGCGACGCTGGCCTGGGGGGGGACGCCGCAGGATGCCGGCGGGCGGCGCACATTGTTCGCGGTGCGCGATTCGCTGTGTGATGAATTGCGCAAGGGGCTGGAATTGCTGGGCGGTCATTCGATGGACAGTGTGCGCCGGCAGTTGGAGATACTGGTCGCGTGCCAGGACGCGGTTCAGAATGATCGGCCGCAGGCCCTGGCCGAGTTGCAGCCCGTGCTGGAAGCGTCTTCCGGGGAGGTTTTTGCGGCCTACCAGGCACCGCTTCCGGTGGCCCCGGAGGATGACGGTGCGCGGGCGCCCGAAGAGGAGCGGCTGTTGCGCCAACTGCCTTTCGGCACCTGGTTCGAGGTGCCCGCGGAGGACGGCAGGCAGCGCTGGAAGCTGTCCTGGTTCAGCCCGTCGACGGAGCACTTCATGTTCGTTGACCCGCGCGGCATGCCGGCGGCCATCGTGCCGCTGGCGCAGTTGGCGCGTGAGCTGCGGGCCGGTCGCGTGCAGGTGCTGGCGGAAGAGGCCGCGCTGCCCTGGATGGACCGTGCGCTGCAGGCGATTCGCCGCATGCTGCGGGATAGAGAAAAGTGACGTTGAGCGAGGAGAGGCAATGAGCCAGGAACGACGGCAGCACGTACGCATGCAGGCTCACGTGCGCCTGGAGGTGTTCGATCAGGGCAGCGGTCAGTACATGGGGCGTATCGTCGACCTATCGCGCGAGGGCTTCATGCTGCTCGGGGAGATGACGTTGCCGAGCGACTCGGTATGGGAGTGCCGTATCGTCGCCGATGATGAACTGGACTTGCCGGAAGTCCACTTGGGGGCAGACTGCCTGTGGACGCGGGAGGGGGCGAGCGCCGAGCATCACTGGTCCGGTTTCCACATCATCGACCTCTCGCCCGAGGATGCGCGGGCGCTGGAGGTGCTGCTCCAGCACCTGGTCTAGCCTGGCCGGTGGGCTCTGGTGGCGGGCGTTCAGGCGTTGACCTTGTGCTAGGCTAGCCGGCCTTTGAATCTCAGCCTCCCGGAGCGCGCATGTCCGAACTCGACCTTTCCACCGACGAAACCCGTGTCAGCTATGGCATCGGCCGCCAGCTGGGCGACCAACTGCGCGACAACCCGCCGCCGGGTGTCAGCCTGGACGCGGTGCTCGCAGGTCTGCGTGACGCTTTCGCCGGCGAACCCAGCCGTGTCGATGGGCAGGCCCTGTCGGCCAGCTTCAAGGTGATTCGCGAGCGCATGCAGGCCGAGGCGCAGGCGCGTGCAGAGGCTGCCGCCGAAGTCGGCCGTGAGTACCTGCAGCGCAACGCAGCCCGTGAGGGCGTCACCGAGCTCCCCTCCGGCCTGCAATACGAAGTGCTGCAGGCGGGCGAAGGGCGTATTCCGTCCCGTGACGACCAGGTGCGCGTGCATTACCACGGCACCCTGGTGGACGGCGCTGTGTTCGACAGCTCCTACCAGCGTGGCGAGCCGGCCGAATTCCCGGTGGGTGGCGTCATCGCTGGCTGGGTCGAAGCCCTGCAATTGATGAATGCCGGCAGCAAGTGGCGCCTGCACGTGCCGAGCGAGCTGGCCTATGGCGGCCAGTCCGTCGGCAGCATCCCGCCGCACAGCGTGCTGGTGTTCGAGGTGGAATTGCTCGACGTGCTCTGAGTGCAGCGAACGGCAAAGGGAAGGGGCGCCAAGGCGCTCCTTCTTTTTGTCTTTTCAACGGTGCGCCGGTATCAGTGCAAGGCCTCCGCGGGGCGCAGGGCGCGGGCGTAGCAGAATAGGAAGAGATTGCGCACCAGCTCCTTGAGCACCGCCGGTTCGGTGGAGTTGAGGCCGGCGAGGTCCAGCTCGCCCTGTTCACGCAGTTCCTCGATGGCTTCTTCCTCGAGAACCGCGCAGACCTTGCCATTCTCGCGGTCGAGGATGCGCAGATAGGGGTGTGGGCGCTCCAGCCAGGCGTCGATCAGATAGGTCATGGCTCATCTCCTTGTAAGTGAATGAGATGAGAATAATTCTTATTTATATTTTGGCAAGGACCGCTCGCGAAATCGTGATCCATTTCGCGTGACGGGTGGCAGGCTTTTGCATCCTGTCGATGAGGCCAATACTCGCTAACCAGGCGTGAGTCAGCGCCGGACTCCCTTGCGTCCAGTGATTGGCACCGTTGGTCCGGCAGCGTCGCGGATGTGAAATGTTTCGCTGATATGCATCAACGGGACAGCGCCCGGTCTGCGGACACTGGATCGATGGTATGCGACCTCAATGTTGCTCCCACCCAAGGAGAGTGAATGATGGCGATGATGAAAGCGGCGATTTTCGTGGAACCCGGTCGAATCGAACTGGCGGACAAACCGATCCCCGAAGTGGGGCCGAACGACGCGCTGGTGCGGATCACCACGACGACCATCTGCGGGACCGATGTACACATCCTCAAGGGCGAATATCCCGTGGCGAAAGGCCTGACCGTCGGCCACGAGCCTGTCGGGGTCATCGAGAAGCTCGGGAGCGCCGTCAAGGGCTACCGGGAGGGCCAGCGCGTTATCGCCGGCGCCATCTGCCCGAACTTCAACTCCTACGCGGCGCAGGATGGCGTCGCCTCGCAGGACGGCAGCTATCTGGTCGAGCAGGGGCGTTGTGCCTGCCACGGTTACAAGGCTACCGCGGGCTGGCGCTTCGGCAACCTCATCGATGGAACTCAGGCCGAATACGTGCTCGTGCCGGACGCTGAGGGCAACCTGGCGCCCATTCCGGACAGCCTGACCGACGAGCAGGTGCTGATGTGTCCCGACATCATGTCGACGGGCTTCAAGGGCGCGGAAAACGCGAACATTCGCATCGGCGACACGGTGGTCATCTTCGCCCAAGGCCCGATCGGCTTGTGCGCGACCGCTGGCGCGAGGCTGCTGGGCGCTTCGACGATCATCGCGGTGGACGGCAACGAACACCGCCTGGGTATCTCGAAGGGCATGGGCGCCGACATCACCTTGGACTTCACGAAATGCGACGTGGTGGACGAGGTCATGAAGCTCACGGGCGGGCGGGGCGCCGACTCGTCCATCGAATGCCTGGGGCTGCCCAGCACCTTCGAGCAAGCCATGAAGGTACTCAAGCCGGGCGGTACGCTTTCGAGCCTGGGGGTGTATTCCAGTGACTTGCAGATCCCGCTCTCGGCCTTCGCCGCGGGGTTGGGCGATCACAAGATCAACACCGCCTTGTGTCCCGGCGGGAAGGAGCGCATGCGCCGGCTGATGAGCGTCATCGAGTCGAATCGCGCCGATTTCGGCGCACTGGTGACGCACCGCTATTCGCTCGACACCATCGTTTCCGCATACGACCTCTTCGCTCACCAGCGTGACGGTGTGCTGAAGGTCGCAATCAGGCCCTAGTACATCCAGAAGTTGGGATGCTCTTCGCTGGCGTCGGAGGGGGCGGCGGGACTGGGGGCGTTGCGAAACAGGCGAAGCAGGGTTTGCATGGCGAAATTCCTCGGTGGACGATCGATGGGCATAGTTTTGCCCGATCGATCGCCTTGAGGAATTCGTCTTTGCCTATCGCCGCGATTGATCGCGTCAGTAGGTGCGGGCCACGGCGAAGCGGGTGAGTTCGATCAGCGCCTCACGGTATTCACTCGGCGGTAGTTCCTGCAGCAGGTCGACCGCGCGTTCGGCGTGTTCGCGTGCCAGACGTGCGGTGTAGGCCAGTGCGCCGCTGTCCTGAACCGCCTGGCGGATCTGCTCGAGGTCGTCGAGGCCGCCTTTCTGGATCGCCTTGCGCACCAGGCTGGCCTGCTCGGGCGTGCCCTCGCGCATGGCGTAGATCAGCGGCAGGGTCGGCTTGCCTTCGGCAAGGTCGTCGCCGACGTTCTTGCCCAGCGTCTCGGAATCGCCCTGGTAGTCCAGCAGGTCGTCCACCAACTGGAACGCGATGCCCAACTGGTCGCCGAACTGGCGCAGCGCCTCGCAGCGCTCGGGCGTGGCGCCGGCGAGTACCGCGGCGCTGTGGGTGGACGCTTCGAAGAGCATCGCGGTCTTGCCGCGTATGACTTCCATATAGATGGCTTCGGTGGTGCTGGCGTCGCGTACCCGCGACAATTGCAGTACCTCGCCCTCGGCGATGACGCGGGTCGCGTTGGCGATGATGCGCATCACCTCCATCGAACCGAGCTTGACCATCATTTCGAAGGAGCGCGCGTAGAGGAAGTCGCCAACCAGCACGCTCGGGGCGTTGCCCCACAGGGCGTTGGCCGTGGAACGACCGCGGCGCATGCCGGACATGTCGACCACGTCGTCGTGCAGCAGCGTGGAGGTGTGCAGGAACTCGATGGTCGCGGCCAGCAGTTGCAGATCGCGGTCATTGCGCTGGAGGGCCTTGCCGACCAGCAGCACGAGCAGGGGGCGGAGGCGCTTGCCGCCGGCGGAGACGATGTAATCACCGATCTTTTCCACCAGCGGGACGCGGGAAGACAGCTGTTCGCGGATGATGCCGTCGACGGCGGCGAAATCGTCCGCAACCACGCGATGGAAAGCCTGGGGTTGCATCGGTCTGGGGGCTCCTGTGAGTTGCGCGGCATGCTAGGTGGCGCTCGGGAGGCTGTCAAGGCAGCGCCGGGCGGCGCTTGCGCGGCACGGCGGGCTTGCGTAGAATCGCGCACCCCGAACTTCCTCAGGGTATTTCCCTGCCTACGCAATTGCCCAGGCGCTACTTCGGTGCCGGGCAGCCATGCCGGTCGATTCTTATTCCGACAAAGCACCGGGTGAGCAGGTTTAACGGAGAACATCCATGTACGCAGTTATCGTTACCGGCGGCAAGCAGTACAAAGTCGCTGAAGGTGAATTCCTCAAGGTCGAGAAGCTGGAAGTCGCCACTGGCGAATCCGTGACTTTCGACCGCGTTCTGCTGGTTGCCAACGGTGATGACGTCACCATCGGCGCACCGGTGGTCGACGGCGCCACCGTCGTCGCCGAAGTGGTTTCCCAGGGTCGCCACGACAAGGTTCGCATCATCAAGTTCCGTCGTCGTAAGCACCACATGAAGCGCCAGGGCCACCGTCAGTGGTTCACCGAAATCAAGATCACCGGCATCCAGGCCTGATCTTCTAGGAGGATTTGACTCATGGCACACAAAAAAGCTGGCGGTTCTACCCGCAACGGTCGCGACTCAGAAAGTAAACGCCTTGGCGTGAAACTGTACGGCGGCCAGGTCATCAAGGCCGGCAACATCATCGTGCGTCAGCGCGGCACCCAGTTCCACCCCGGTTTCGGCGTGGGCATCGGCAAAGACCACACCCTGTTCGCGAAAGTGGATGGCGTGGTCAAGTTCGAAGTGAAGGGCGCCTTCGGCCGTCGCTACGTGAGTGTCGTGGCCGCCTGAGCCTGACCCTCGCGTGAAAGAGCCCCGTCCGTGCGACGGGGCTTTTTCGTTTCTGTATCCTATGAAAGCGGTCGGTTTTGCCGGCCCGTTCCAATGCATCAACCAGCCCGCCCAAGGGCGGGAGGCGTTTCATGAAATTCGTCGATGAAGTATCGATATTCGTCAAGGCCGGCGACGGCGGCAACGGTCTGGTGAGCTTCCGGCGCGAGAAGTTCATCGAGTTCGGTGGCCCCAACGGTGGCGATGGCGGCGACGGCGGCTCCGTTTACATGGAGGCCGACGAAAACCTCAATACCCTGGTCGACTACCGCTATACCCGGCGCTTCGACGCGCAGCGTGGGCAGAACGGCGGTAGCAAGGACTGCACCGGCCGCAAAGGCGAGGACATGGTCCTGCCGGTGCCGGTGGGTACCACGGTGATCGATGCCGGCACCCAGGAGATCATCGGTGACCTGACCAAGGCCGGGCAGCGCCTGCTGGTCGCCCAGGGCGGCTGGCACGGGCTGGGCAACACCCGCTTCAAGTCCAGTACCAACCGTGCGCCGCGACAGTCCACACCGGGCAAGCCGGGCGAGGCTCGCGATCTCAAGCTGGAGCTCAAGGTGCTGGCGGACGTCGGTCTGCTGGGGCTGCCGAATGCCGGCAAGAGCACCTTCATTCGTTCGGTGTCCGCGGCCAAGCCGAAGGTCGCCGATTATCCCTTCACCACCCTGGTGCCGAACCTGGGGGTGGTGAGTGTCGGGCGCTACAAGAGCTTCGTGGTCGCCGACATTCCGGGGCTGATCGAAGGCGCGGCGGACGGTGCCGGCCTCGGTATCCGCTTCCTCAAGCACCTGTCACGCACGCGCCTGCTGTTGCACCTGGTGGACATGGCGCCGCTGGACGAGAGCGACCCGGCCGATGCGGCCGAAACCATTCTCACCGAGCTGGAGAGATTCAGCCCGGCGCTGCTCGAACGCGAGCGTTGGCTGGTGCTGAACAAGGCCGACCAGTTGCTCGACGACGAGCGCGAGGAGCGCCTGCGCCAGGTGGTCGAGCGGCTCGACTGGAAAGGCCCGGTGTTCGTCATCTCCGCGCTGGAGCGCGAAGGTACCGAGGCCTTGTCCCAGGAGATCATGCGCTACCTGGACGAGCGCAACCTGCGTATCGCCGAGGAGCCGGAGTATGCCGAGGAGCTGGCGGAGCTCGATCAGCGCATCGAGGACGAGGCGCGCGCCCGTCTGCAGGCGATGGATGACCAGCGCGCGCTGCGTCGTGCCGGCCTGAAGAGCGCCGATGCGGTCGAGGAAGACGACTGGGATGACGACGACGAGGATGACGGCGACGGGCCGGAAATCATCTACGTGCGGTGACGGATGGCGCGCCGTCCGGCGCGCCTGGCGGGTTTTACGGAAGGCGAGAAATGCGTGACAAGGTGAGTGGTGCGCAACGCTGGGTGGTGAAGATCGGTAGTGCGCTGCTGACGGCCGATGGCCGCGGACTGGACCGCCAGGCCATGGCGGTGTGGATCGAGCAGATGGAGGCGCTGCGTCGTGCGGGCGTCGAACTGGTGGTGGTGTCCTCCGGCGCCGTGGCCGCCGGTATGAAGCGCCTCGGCTGGGAGCGGCGACCAAGCGCTATGCACGAGTTGCAGGCCGCCGCCGCGGTCGGCCAGATGAGCCTGATCCGTGCCTGGGAAAGCGCCTTCGGCGAGCTGGGCCGGCAGACTGCCCAGGTGTTGCTAACCCACGACGACCTGTCCGACCGCAAGCGCTACCTGAATGCCCGCAGCGCCCTGCGTACCCTGCTCGACATGCAGGTGGTGCCGGTGATCAACGAGAACGACACCGTGGTCACCGATGAAATCCGCTTCGGTGACAACGACACCCTGGCGGCGCTGGTCGCCAACCTGGTCGAGGCGGATCTGCTGGTCATCCTCACCGATCGCGACGGTATGTTCGATGCCGATCCGCGCAATAACCCCGGTGCCCAACTGATCAGCGAGGCGCGTGCCGACGATCCGGCGCTGGATGCCGTCGCTGGCAGCAGCGGCGGCGTGCTCGGGCGCGGCGGCATGCAGACCAAACTGCGCGCCGCGCGTCTGGCGGCGCGTTCGGGGGCGCATACGGTGATTGCCGGTGGGCGTATCGAGCGGGTGCTGGATCGCCTGCACGCCGGCGAGGCGATCGGGACCCTGCTGGCGCCTGAGCGCGAAGTGCTGGCGGCGCGCAAGCAGTGGCTCGCCGGGCACCTGCAGATGCGCGGTACCCTGGTGCTCGACGACGGCGCCGTGCGCGCGCTACGCCAGGGGCACAAGAGTCTGCTGGCGGTGGGTGTGCGCTCCGTGCAGGGCGCCTTCCGACGTGGCGAGATGGTGGTCTGCGTCGATACCGCAGGGCGTGAGGTGGCGCATGGCCTGGCCAACTACAGCGCAGCCGAAGCGCAGCGCATCGCGGGCCATCCCAGTGAGGATATCGCCGGCATGCTCGGCTACGAGTACGAGCCCGAGCTGATCCATCGCGACAACCTGATCATGGTCTGAGTGCTGTTCGGCGAGGGAGGCATCCGCCTCTTTTGCCGGCACTTTCTCGCGGGCATGAAAAAACCGGCCATTGGCCGGTCTTTTCATTCGAACGTGCTTATCAGGCAGCGGCGGGGATTGCCATGGCCTTGATGTGCGCGTTCAGGCGGCTCTTGTGACGAGCAGCCTTGTTCTTGTGGATGATGCCCTTGTCGGCCATACGGTCGATGACCGGGACCGCTGCGGTGTAGGCAGCCTGGGCTTTCTCCAGATCTTTGGCGTCGATGGCCTTGACTACGTTCTTGATGTAGGTACGGACCATGGAACGGAGGCTGGCGTTGTGGCTGCGACGCTTCTCAGCCTGTTTTGCGCGTTTTTTGGCGGAAGGGCTGTTGGCCACTTTCGAACTCCTCGAAATCGGGGGTTGGCTTACAAATAAGGCCGCGAATCATGCCGATGCCTGGATGGCTTGTCAAGCACCCGTCCGGTGATCGAAGCGATGGCCGGACGAACGTGCGTAGGTGCGAATCCGTGGCGCAGGCTCTACACTCGCCGCCCGGGCGCACAGGCAACCAGGATATCCATGAATCTGCTCAAGTCACTGGCCGCGGTCAGCTCCCTGACGTTGTTGTCTCGGGTGCTGGGCTTCGTGCGCGACACCATCATCGCACGCATCTTCGGCGCTGGCATCGCCACCGACGCCTTCTTCGTCGCCTTCAAGCTGCCCAACCTGTTGCGCCGGATCTTCGCCGAGGGGGCCTTCTCCCAGGCCTTCGTGCCGATCCTCGCCGAGTACAAGACCCAGCAGGGCGAGGAGGCCACGCGCACCTTCCTGGCCTACGTGGCCGGCCTGCTGACCCTGGCGTTGGCGCTGGTTACCGCGCTGGGCATGCTCGCCGCGCCGCTGGTGGTGTGGATCAGTGCGCCGGGATTCGCCGACGAGCCGCAGCGCTTCGCGCTCACCAGCCATCTGCTGCGCATCACCTTCCCGTACATCCTGCTGATCTCGCTGTCGTCGCTGGCCGGCGCGGTGCTCAACACCTGGAACCGCTTCTCGGTGCCAGCGTTCGTGCCGACCCTGCTCAACGTCGCGATGATCGGCTTCGCGCTGCTCGCCGCGCCGCACTTCGATCCGCCGGTGCTGGCGCTGGGCTGGGCGGTGCTGGTCGGCGGCGTGTTGCAACTGCTCTGGCAGCTGCCGCACCTGAAGAAGATCGGCATGCTCGTGCTGCCGCGCCTGAACCTGCGCCACAGCGGTGTCTGGCGCGTGCTCAAGCTGATGGGGCCGGCGATCCTCGGGGTGTCCGTGGCGCAGGTGTCGCTGATCATCAACACCGTGTTCGCCTCGTTCCTGCAGGCTGGATCGGTGTCCTGGATGTACTACGCCGACCGCCTGATGGAGCTGCCCACCGGGGTGCTCGGCGTGGCGCTGGGGACCATCCTCCTACCGGCGCTTGCGAAGACCTACGCCAGCGACGACCGCGCCGAGTATTCGCGGCTGCTCGACTGGGGCCTGCGCCTCTGCGTGCTGCTGGCGCTGCCCTGCGCCGTGGCTCTGGCGGTGCTCGCCGAGCCGCTCACCGTGGCGCTGTTCCAGTACGGCGAATTCACCGCGCTGGACGCGGCGATGACCCAGCGCGCGCTGATCGCCTACGCCGCCGGCCTGCTCGGTCTGATCCTGGTGAAGATCCTCGCGCCCGGCTTCTACGCACGGCAGAACATCCGCACCCCGGTGCGCATCGCGCTGGTTACCCTGCTGGCGACGCAGTTGATGAACCTCGCCTTCATCGGTCCGCTGCAGCATGCCGGGCTGGCGCTGTCGATCGGCCTGGCGGCCTGCCTGAACGCCGCGCTGCTGTTCTGGCAGATTCGCCGCCAGCGGCTGTTCGAGCCGCAGCCGGGATGGTCCGGCTTCCTCCTGCGCGTGATTCTCGGCGTGCTGGCGATGGCCGCGCTGCTGCTCGGCTGCATGCACGTCATGCCGCCCTGGGAGCAGGGCGCGATGCACTGGCGCCTGGCGCGCCTGATGCTGTTGGTGGTGGTCGGCGCCTCGGGCTATTTCGCGGTGCTCGCGGCCCTTGGCATGCGTCCGCGGCAGTTCGCTCGACGTGCAATCGGCTGAGCCGGATAAGGGGAGGCACGGGGCCACGCCTGTGCGTATAATCGGCCACTTTGTAAGCAAGATGCGTGTCATGCAGCTGGTTCGAGGTCTACACAACCTGCGTCCCCGGCATCGGGGGTGCGTCGCCACCATCGGCAATTTCGACGGCGTCCACCGGGGCCACCAGGCGATTCTCAAACGCCTGCGCGAGCGCGCCGGGGAGCTGGGCGTACCGGCGTGCGTGGTGATTTTCGAGCCGCAACCCCGTGAATTCTTCACCCCGGGCAATGCGCCGGCACGGCTGACCCGTCTGCGTGACAAGCTCGAGCTGTTCGCCGAGGCCGGCGTCGACCTGGTGTTGTGCCTGGCGTTCAACCGCCGCCTGCGCGAGCTCAGCGCCGAGGCCTTCGTGCAGCAGGCGCTGATCGACGGGCTGGGCATTCGCCATCTGGAGGTCGGCGACGACTTCCGCTTCGGCTGTGATCGTGCCGGCGACTTCGCCTTCCTGGTGCGCGCCGGCGAGCAGGCCGGCTTCAGCGTCGAGGCCGCCGGCACCGTCGAGGTGGATGGCGAACGGGTCAGCAGTACGCGGGTACGACGGGCGCTGGCCGAAGGCGATTTTCGCCTGGCCGAACGCCTGCTCGGTCGCCACTACAGCATCGCCGGGCGCGTGCTGCATGGGCAGAAGCTCGGTCGCCAGCTCGGCGCGCCGACCGCCAACGTGCAGCTCAAGCGCAGCCGCGTGCCGCTCGCCGGGGTCTACCTGGTCAGCGTGCTGCATGAAGGGCAGCGGCACACCGGGGTGGCCAACATCGGCATGCGCCCCACGCTGCAGGGCGACGGACGCGCGCACCTGGAGGTGCACCTGCTGGCGTTTTCCGGTGACCTCTACGGTGCCCGGCTGACGGTCACCTTCCACCGCAAGCTGCGTGACGAGCGACGTTTCGCCTCGCTGGCCGAGCTGCAGGTCGCGATTGCCGCCGATATCGATGCGGCGAAGGCGTACTGGCTGGGTCAGCCGCTGGACTGAATGAACGAACAAGACGCGCAGGCCGGGCCTGCGTGATGAATGCGATGCTGGGCGCCGCTGCGGGCGCCGCGACGAACTTGAACAGGCGATGACATGACCGACTACAAAGCGACCCTCAACCTGCCGGACACGGCATTCCCGATGAAGGCCGGGCTGCCCCAGCGCGAACCGCAGACCCTGCAGCGCTGGAAGGACATCGACCTCTACGGCAAGCTGCGCAAGGTCGGTGAGGGTCGTCCCCGCTTCGTTCTGCATGATGGCCCGCCCTACGCCAACGGCGTGATCCACATCGGCCACGCGGTGAACAAGATCCTCAAGGACATGATCGTCCGCTCGCGCACCCTGGCCGGTTTCGATGCCCCCTACGTGCCGGGCTGGGACTGCCACGGCCTGCCCATCGAGCACAAGGTCGAGACCACCCACGGCAAGAACCTGCCGGCCGACAAGGTGCGTGAACTGTGCCGCGCCTACGCCGCCGAGCAGATCGAGCTGCAGAAGGCCGACTTCATCCGCCTGGGCGTGCTGGGTGACTGGGACAACCCCTACAAGACCATGAACTTCGCCAACGAAGCCGGGGAAATCCGCGCACTGGGCAAGATGGTCGAACAGGGCTTCGTGTTCAAGGGTCTGAAACCGGTGAACTGGTGCTTCGACTGCGGCTCGGCGCTGGCCGAGGCCGAGGTGGAATACCAGGACAAGAAGTCCGACGCCATCGACGTCGCCTTCGCCGTCGAGGACGCCGACAAGCTGGCCGCCGCCTTCGGCCTGGACGCACTGCCCAAGCCCACCGCCATCGTCATCTGGACCACCACGCCCTGGACCATCCCGGCCAACCAGGCGCTCAACGTGCACCCGGAATTCACCTACGCGCTGGTCGACACCGGCGAGCGCCTGCTGGTGCTGGCCGAGGAGCTGGTCGAATCCTGCCTGGCGCGCTACGGCCTGCAGGGCGAAACCCTCGCCACCTGCCAGGGCCAGGCGCTGGAGCTGATCAACTTCCGCCACCCGTTCTACGACCGCCTGTCGCCGATGTACCTGGCCGACTACGTCGAGTTGGGCGCCGGTACCGGCGTGGTGCACTCCGCACCGGCCTACGGCGAGGACGACTTCTACAGCTGCAAGCGCTACGGGATGAGCAACGACGACATCTTGAGCCCCGTGCAGAGCAACGGCGTCTACGTCGACTCGCTGCCGTTCTTCGGCGGCCAGTTCATCTGGAAGGCCAACCCGGCCATCGTCGCCAAGCTCGACGAAGTCGGCGCGCTGCTCAAGCACGCTTCCATCTCGCACAGCTACATGCACTGCTGGCGGCACAAGACCCCGCTGATCTACCGCGCCACCGCACAGTGGTTCGTTGGTATGGATCGGGCCGCGGACGGCACTCAGCCCCATGAAGGCCCGACCCTGCGCGAGCGGGCGCTGAAGGGCGTGGACGACACTCAGTTCGTCCCGGCCTGGGGCCAGGCGCGCCTGCATGGCATGATCGCCGGGCGCCCGGACTGGTGCATCTCGCGCCAGCGCAACTGGGGCGTGCCGATCCCGTTCTTCCTGCACCGCGAAAGCGGCGAGCTGCACCCGCGCACCGTCGAACTGATGGAGCAGGTGGCGCAGCGCGTCGAGCAGGAAGGCATCGAGGCCTGGTTCAAGCTGGACGCCGCCGAGCTGCTCGGTGACGAGGCCGCGCAGTACGAGAAGATCGTCGACACCCTCGACGTCTGGTTCGACTCCGGCACCACCCACTGGCACGTGCTGCGCGGCTCCCACGCCGAGCTGGCGCACGCCGACGGCCCGGCCGCCGACCTCTACCTGGAAGGCTCCGACCAGCACCGCGGCTGGTTCCACTCGTCGTTGCTGACCGGCGCCGCGATCGACGGTCACGCACCCTACAAGGCGCTGCTGACCCACGGTTTCACCGTGGACGAGAACGGCCGCAAGATGTCCAAGTCGCTGGGCAACACCGTCGCCCCGCAGAAGGTCAACGACACCTTGGGCGCCGACATCATGCGCCTGTGGGTCGCCTCCACCGACTACTCCGGCGAGATGGCGGTCTCCGACCAGATCCTCCAGCGCAGCGCCGATGCCTACCGCCGTATCCGCAACACCGCGCGCTTCATGCTGGCCAACCTGAATGGCTTCGAGCCGGCGCAGCACCTGCTGCCTGCCGAGGACATGCTGGCCCTGGATCGCTGGGTGGTGGACCGCGCCCTGCTGCTGCAGCGCGAGATCGAGCAGGCCTACACCGAATACCGCTTCCTCAACGTCTACCAGAAGGTGCACAACTTCTGCGTGCAGGAGCTGGGCGGCTTCTACCTGGACATCATCAAGGACCGCCAGTACACCACCGCCGCCGACAGCGTGGCGCGGCGCTCCTGCCAGAGCGCGCTGTACCACATCAGCGAGGCGCTGGTGCGCTGGGTCGCACCGATCCTGGCCTTCACCGCCGACGAGCTGTGGCAGTACCTGCCCGGCGAGCACGGCGAGTCGGTGATGCTCGAGACCTGGTACCAGGGCCTCAGCGAGCTGCCGGCGGACTTCGAGCTGGGTCGCGAATTCTGGGCCCAGGTGATGGAAGCCAAGGTGGCGGTGAACAAGGAACTGGAGAACCTGCGCGCGGCCAAGACCATCGGTGGCAACCTGCAGGCGGAGATTGATCTCTACGCCGACAGCGCTCTGGCCGAGAAGCTCGGCAAGCTGGGCGACGAGCTGCGCTTCGTGCTGATCAGCTCCAAGGCCGAGGTGCACGCCGAAGGCGAGGCACCGGCAGACGCCGTGCAGAGCGAGCGCCCTGGCCTCAAGCTGCTGGTGCGCAAGTCAGCGCATGCCAAGTGCGCGCGTTGCTGGCACCTGCGCGAGGACGTCGGCGTCGATCCGGAGCATCCGGAAATCTGCGGTCGCTGCGTGAGCAACGTCTACGGCGAAGGCGAGAAGCGCCAGTTCGCCTGACCCATCGGGCGCCGCCAGCCGGCGGCGCCTCATCCGTCGTTTGGAGACCCGCATGACCTCCCGATTCGGCAAGCTCGCCTGGCTCTGGCTCACGCTCGTCGTGTTCGTCCTCGACCAGGCCAGCAAGTTCTGGTTCGAGGGCAACCTCTCGCTGTACCAGCGCATCACGGTGATTCCCGGTTACTTCGACTGGACCCTGGCCTACAACACCGGCGCGGCGTTCAGCTTCCTCGCTGACGAGTCCGGCTGGCAGCGCTGGCTGTTCGCGCTGATCGCGGTCGGCGTGAGCATCACCCTGGTGGTCTGGATGAAGCGCCTGAAGGCCCACGAGACCTGGCTGGCGATCGCCCTGGCGCTGGTTCTCGGCGGCGCTCTGGGCAATCTGATCGACCGCATGCTGCTCGGCCACGTGATCGACTTCGTGCTGGTGCACTGGCAGGAGCGCTGGTTCTTCCCGGCCTTCAACCTGGCGGACAGCGCCATCACCGTCGGCGCCGTGATGCTGGCACTGGACATGTTCATCGGCAAGCAGCCGAAGGAGGCCGCGCATGGCTGAACAACGCATCGGCCCCATCAGCCGAGTGACCCTGCACTTCGCCCTCAAGCTGGACAACGGCGATGTGGTCGACAGCAACTTCGACAAGCAGCCGGCGACCTTCAAGGTTGGCGACGGCAACCTGCTGCCGGGCTTCGAACAGGCGCTCTACGGCTTCAAGGCCGGCGACGAGCGCAGCCTGGAAATCGCCCCGGAGCAGGGCTTCGGCCAGCACAACCCGGCCAACGTGCAGGTCATGCCGCGCAGCCAGTTCGAGGGCATGGAGCTCTCCGAAGGGCTGCTGGTGATCTTCAACGACGCCGCCAACACCGAGCTGCCGGGCATCGTCAAAGCCTTCGACGAGCAGCGCGTGACCGTCGACTTCAACCACCCGCTGGCGAGCAAGACGCTCACCTTCGAGGTGAAGATCCTCGACGTCGACAACAGCTGATCACCGTCCGGCCCGCTAGCCTGCGGTGCCGGGCGAACCCCGTTAGACTGGCCCCAAAGCCTATCCCGCGAGTCCTTGCATGCAAATCCAACTGGCCAATCCCCGTGGCTTCTGCGCTGGCGTCGACCGCGCCATCGAGATCGTCAACCGCGCCCTGGAGGTCTTCGGTCCGCCGATCTACGTGCGTCACGAGGTGGTGCACAACAAGTTCGTCGTCGAGGACCTGCGTGCCCGTGGCGCCATCTTCGTCGAGGAACTGGACCAGGTGCCGGACGACGTCATCGTCATCTTCAGCGCCCACGGCGTGTCCCAGGCAGTGCGCCAGGAAGCCGATCGGCGCGGCCTGAAGGTGTTCGATGCGACCTGCCCGCTGGTCACCAAGGTGCACATCGAAGTCGCCCGCTACAGCCGCGACGGCCAGGAATGCATCCTCATCGGCCACCACGGGCACCCCGAGGTGGAAGGCACCATGGGCCAGTACGACGCGCGCAACGGCGGCGCGATCTACCTGGTCGAGGACGAGGCGGACGTCGCCGCGCTGGAAGTGCGCAACCCCGACGCGCTGTTCTACGTCTCCCAGACCACTCTGTCGATGGACGACACGCGCAAGGTCATCGACGCCCTGCGCGCCAAGTTCCCGAACATCGCCGGGCCGCGCAAGAACGACATCTGCTACGCCACGCAGAACCGCCAGGACGCGGTGAAGACCCTCGCCGGCGACAGCGACCTGGTGCTGGTGGTGGGCAGTCCGAACAGCTCCAACTCCAACCGCCTGCGCGAGCTTTCCGAGCGCATGGGCACGCCGGCCTACCTGATCGACGGCGCCGAAGACCTCAAGCGCGAATGGCTCGACGGCGTGCAGCGCATCGGCGTCACCGCCGGCGCCTCGGCGCCTGAAGTCCTGGTGCGCGGCGTCATCGACCAGTTGCACGCCTGGGGCGCCGGCGAGGTGGTCGAACTCGACGGCCGCCCGGAGAACATCACCTTCTCCATGCCCCGCGAGCTGCGCGTCAAAACGCTCTAAAACTGCCCGCGATTACCGTCGAGCATTCCCTCTCCCCTCGCGGGAGAGGGCCAGGGAGTGTCCAAACCGGCAACATGGGTAACAAACGAGACCGGGAGGATGGGTTACACAAGTTACGGTGTGAGCAGGAGGTGCTGCCCATGCCCTGGAAAGAGACTTGTGTAATGGATTTGAAGGTAAAGCTGATTGCCGACTGGCTAAGCGCCCGGTACTCGATTAGTGAGCTTGCCGTGGGCTATGGGCTTAGCCGCAAGACCGTCTACAAATGGATCGAGCGCTATCAGCGGGCGGGAGCCGAGGGTTTGATGGAGCGCTCTAAAGCCCCTCACTGCTGCCCGCATGCGGTAAATCCGCAGGTGGCTGAGCAGATCGTAGCCGTCAAGAAAGAGCATCCCAGCTTTGGTCCCAAGAAGGTGATGGACCTGTTGCGCCGCGAGCGGCCTGGCCACGATTGGCCGGCAGACAGTACCGCCGGTGAGGTGCTCAAGTCTGCTGGGCTGGTCAAACAGCGGCGCTATCGTAGGCCCTATCCAGCGGCGCCCGAGCCCTTCGAGCTAGGCCGCAGCAACAATGCGTTGTGGAGCGCGGACTACAAAGGTCAGTACGTTACGCAGGGCGGGCACTGGTGCTATCCCTTGACGGTGACGGACAACGCCAGCCGTTTCCTGCTTGGCTGCCATGCCGTGCAGGCCCCTGATTACGCGCAGGCCAAGCCAATCTTCGAATGGGTTTTCCATGAGTATGGCTTGCCCGAGGGGCTCTTGACCGACAACGGCTCCCCCTTTGCCAGTCGAGGCGCGGGAGGCCTGACGCGCTTGTCGAAGTGGTGGGTTGAATTAGGCATCCGAGTGCATCGCACCCGGCCGGGCACGCCGACGCAAAATGCTCGTCATGAGCGCATGCATGGATCACTCAATCGGGCTATCGGTGATCAGCTGCGTGGAACGTCGGCGCTCGCTCAACAGGCAGCATTAGCCGCATTTCGCAAGGAGTTCAATGAGCACCGTAGCCATGAAGGCTTGGACAGATATACGCCAGCGAGCCTATATCAAGCCTCGCTGCGCCGGTATTCGCCAGTGCAGCGGTCTGTCGAGTACAACGAGGACCAGCAGGTACGCAACGTTCGATAAAACGGTGAGATCAAGTGCAAAGGCCGCCTCGTTTACATCAGCGAGCTGCTAGCCCAGCATCGTGTGGGGTTACGTGAAGTCGATGATGGACGCCTGGAGGTGCGTTATAGCTTTCACCTGCTGGGTTACATCAACCTGCAGACTTCACGATTGGAGCCCGCATCCCAATGGCATGCGAGGGGAAAGGTGTAACCCATGCTGCCGGTTTAATTTGTTACCTATGCTCCGGTTGCACAGAGAGGGGGCTTCCCAGCACGGCTGGACGCCTCCGCGCATCTCCCGCACCCTGAGCCCCTCAATGCTCATCGGTGCTTCCCATGTCATCGTCATTCCAACGCATCACCGCCCGTCGTGAAGAAATCGGCGGCGGTATCCCGATCCAGCGCCTGTTGCCGTCGCGGCAGCGCCGGCGCATCGGTGCCTGGTGCTTTCTCGATCACGCCGGCCCGGCGACGTTCGCGGGGGAGGGCGGCATGCACGTGGGCGCCCACCCGCACATCGGCCTGCAGACCTTCACCTGGATGATCGAAGGCGAGCTGCTGCACCGCGACAGTCTCGGCAACCAGCAGTGGGTACGGCCGGGCCAAGTCAATCTGATGAGCGCCGGCGACGGCATCGTGCATACCGAGGATTCACCGACCGACGGCGGCCGCCTGCATGCCGTGCAACTGTGGATCGCCCTGCCGGATGCCGAGCGCCACGGGCCGCCGGTCTTCACCCATCATCCCGAGGTGCCGCGCTGGCAGGCCAATGGCCTCGACTTCAGCCTGCTGGTGGGTGACTTCGAGGGGCGTCAGTCGCCGGTCGCGGTGCATACACCGCTGATGGCCGTGCAGTTGCACTGCAAAGGCAAGACAGGGAAGGTTTCGCGTATAAGCGCGTTTTTTGCGGCTTCCATGGGTGTTCCTGTAAGATTAATGGCACATTTTTGGCACAGTGCGATTGAAGATGGCGACGATCAGGAAGAAAGGCCCATACCAGTGGCACGCCCAAATCAGGCGTAAAGGGTGGCCCCAACAGACCCGCACTTTCAACACCCAGGCTGAAGCGAAAGCTTGGGCGACGATGATCGAGCGTGAGATAGACGCCGGCGTATTTGTCAGCCGCAACGAGGCGGAATCGACCTCCTTCGCCAAAGCCCTGGAGATGTACGCCGAGCAGGTTACCAGCAAGAAGCGCAGCAGCGACTCTGAGCTATCCCGCGTACAAGCCCTGCAACGCCACCCACTGGCCCTAAGATCGCTGGCCAGCATTCGCGGCGCCGACATGGCCAGTTACCGCGATCAACGCCTTGCAGACGGGCTAGCAGCGGCCACAGTACGCCGTGAGCTTGCGTTGATATCCCATGTCTTCACCATCGCCCGTAAAGAGTGGCGCATGGAGTCCCTGAGCAACCCCGTGGAGCTGATTCGCCAGCCCAGTGTTGATGACGCCAGGGATAGGCGAATCATGAGCGCGAATGTGTGGGCACTCCGGGACGGCAAACTGGTATGCGAGCACCTGGACGAGTTGGAGATGATCTGTCGGCACGCTCGTTCGGCCGAGTTGCCACAGATCATTCAATTTGCTGTCGAAACCGGCATGCGCCGCAGTGAGATCGCTGGACTGCTGAGAAGCAACGTTGACGTAGAAAAACGCACCGCCATTTTGCCGCTGACCAAGAACGGCTCTGCCCTTGGCGTCCCCCTCTCTAGCCGCGCAGCTGAAATCGTGAAGAGCCAGCCCAAACGCGAGAATGGTCGCGTGTTCAAGAGCCGCCCGGACACCATTACTAAAGCATTCAACAATGCCATAGTCGATGCTCGCCAAGCCTATGTGGAGGGGCTTACCGTGCAGCTTCAGCACGAAGGCTTATCAGAAGACAAAGTTGATCAGTTGATAGATAGCAATCTTTTTCTGGTCGATCTGCGCTTTCATGACCTACGACATGAAGCGACTTCACGATTAGCCGAAATATTTCCACTTCACGAGCTAACTAAAATAACTGGCCACCAAGACACCAGAATGCTTATGCGCTACTACCACCCCAAAACTGAAAACCTAGCAAAGAAACTCAGCTAGAAACCAAAGACAGCCAATTACAGGGAAATATTATGGCTTGCCGAGTTCGCTACCTGAACAGCTCAGGGATAATGAAAAGAGAGATTAAGGGAGTTGAAGCCCTATCCAAGTCCCTCCCCCAAGAGTGGCTGCTCTATGTTGCACTAAATTGCTTTCCTAGGGGTCAAGACCCTATGGAAATCGACGCAATAGTGGTGATGGACGATAGAGTTCTAATACTAGAAATAAAAGACTGGAATGGAAAGCTGACACATCAGAACGACAGATGGTTAATTGGCCGTCAAAATAGAGGGCGATCAGCTGTTATCCAAGCAAGCGAAAAAGCAAAAAAACTAAAGACCGTATTAAAAGGCGAGCTTGGCGCCATCGGAAGCCAGCTCTATGTTGATCACCGCGTGGTTCTAACAGGAAGTGCAACCAAGCAATTCCTTCACCCCTCGGAGACCTATTACGTATGGAGTCTAAATGAAGCCTGCTCTATCGCTACACCGACCAAAAAGCGAGAGCTCCTAAAACAGACAAAGCTTGGAATTCTAAAACTATACCAACTAGAAACCGAGTTTGAGAAAGCTTTTGGCAACACAAAGTTGTTTCAACCACTTGAAGCAGATTGGTCGGGATACCAAGTTATCGAGCCCGACCTATTTAAACACCCTAAAGGGGTCTGGTCTGACCACAGAGCAGAGCGAAAAGCAGAGACTAGACTAAAAGCAATAGTTAGAACCTGGTCATTTGAAAATTTACCGGTCGGTTTAAACAGTCCTGATAGGCGCCAATTTATTGCCCTCCGAGAAACCAAGGCATTTGCTCATCTACAGGAAAAGGAAAGCAGCCTAGTCTCCGGAAATAAATTACTAAGGGAAATATCAACCCCTCACGAAGAAATTTCCACACATCATTTTGAAATTAGGGCTATATCCCAAGGCTGGAGCACCCTCGATCGTTATTTGGAGCGCGCTCATGAAGATCTATCGATATCCGATAGATTGGTAATAACCTCAGGACTTCTAAATATAGTCTCTCAGTTACACCAACATCAAATCTCACACCGAGACTTAGGAGCACGCTGCTTGTGGATTGGCAGCCCAAGTGATATTTCAGCAACAGGATTAATGTGCTCTCAAATCCCTGATCAAGAATCCGTAGTCGACTGGCTAACATCTCTACGAGGTTACTCACCAGACCTACCAGAGGATATTTCACCAAATAGCACACCGAGCACCGGGCAACAGCGCGATGTTTATATGTGCGCATATCTAGCAACATTAATATTAACAGGGAGCCCACCTGGCAGAGATAGTTCCTCCTTGGAATCATCCCTCCTCCCAGAATTACTACACTTAAAAGGCTGGATCACAAAGGGTCTTTCCGAGGCGCCGCACGAAAGATACTGCGACGCCATAACAATGACCGAAGATTTCTCTAATCTCATCGAGGGCAACCAAAGAGAATCTATTGACCAATCCCTTTTAGACAGATTCGAAACAGATATAATTCCATATCAACGCTGGCCGATGAAATCGCCGCTATCGACAAAAGCGAGCTGCTCCGTATATATCACCGCCCATGATTCAAATAGTGACCTAACTGTTAAAGTATGGAATGGTGTATTACGCGGATTATCTACAGCGACAGACCTTGCATTATTCAGCTTATTAGATAGCGCGCACAGGCTAAAATCCTCCCCAATTCCTGGAGTCCCCAAGTTCCTAGATACTGGCCTATCTCCAATAGGCCCCTATGTGATCTATGAGTATTGTGAAGGAACACCTATAGGTAAAATAGAGAACTTAAGCCCTCAAGACATCTTGAGCATAGCCCTGCAGATCCTGAACGCTGTCACAGCCCTACATGACCTTGGCTGCGACCATGGTGATATATCACCATCCAACATTATCTTTAACGAAGCTACAAATGAAACCTACATACTAGATCCATTTGACATATCTCCTGTTGGCTCTGGGGAGATCAGAACACCAGCAATGTGCCCACCTAATTGGGAGAGAATGCCTCAACAATCATTAGATCGGTACGCTGCGCTAAAAATCATTACAAACCTGCTCACACAACACCCGTCCGATCAAACAAGAGAAATCCTTACATTTTTACTAAAAGAAACTGAACGACCTATAATAGAGTCCCTAGAGCCCGCATTACACTCAATCAAAGAATGCATAAATAGAATAAATACACCTCCAGCATCTCGCTTCAAAGTTTATCTAAAACACACTCCCGGCGAATACACCACAGGACGTGGCTTCTACCTTTCAAGGACAGAACCAGACGCTGATACCGAGCAATTCACATTAACCTCACCACACATACAGATAATAATCGAAGGAGATAGAGCAAATTCAAAATCATTGAAACATCAAAAACCCCACTTCACGGCCTTGGCGCACGCCTCTGTTACTGGGCAAGCGATAGATATAGAAGTAGAAATAGAAGAATCAAAGCAGGACTCATTTGATGACATCTATCATTATTTAAGGGGTATTACTGGACAAGCGAAAATCCAGACATTCCCCTTAAAGCCGAAACCCCATTCAAGCAAACTTGATGTCGAGCGACACTGGCGAACTATCATGGACTTGGAGGAGCAAGATCGTATCGAAATTGAGTTAACAAGACTTATCGCAAGTTCGGACGGCACTTCAATATATAAGTATGAGAATACAAGAAAGGAGTTCGACTTCGACCCCGACGACACAGTTGAAGTTTACTCAACTTCTAACAAACGTATCGGCGAAGTAGAGTACAGCCTTAGCAGCTTTCCCGGAACAATTGCAATTCGTGGAAATGGGCGGCGCCTCTCGGAAGGAGATATAGTTCAACTGGTAGATAGAAGAGCCCAAACCTCTATTGACAGAAGAACAAAAGCTGTTGATCGGATCCTAGACAGACGATCTGCCATTCCTGACCTTATTGACTACTTTCACTCAAATACCGACAAACATCCAACCGATTTTGAAGTAGAAATACCCGAAGAAGACCTAAAAAAATACAATCTAAACGAAGGACAAAAATCGGCCTTCCGAAAATTACTGCGTTATGGTCCAGTCGGTTTGTTGCAGGGCCCACCTGGGACAGGAAAAACTAGATTCATTGCATCCTTTGTGCACTGGCTACTGACAACAGGCGGAAGCCAAAGAATACTAATTGCCAGCCAATCACACGAAGCGGTAAACAATGCAATTGAATCTTTACTATCTTTGTATAAACAATTCGGTGGCCGCCCAAACCTACTGAGAATTGGTTCAAAAGGAATCACAGAAAAAATAAAACCGTACCATTCTGCAGAGCTTAGAGAGCGCTACAGAGTACGCTTCGAGGCTGCCGCAAAGTTCAGATATTCGCAACTCACATCAGCAAAAGGTATCGCACGACCTTTTGCCAGTGAACTTTTCGACCTAGATAGCAGTGTAGGCTTATCAGCCAGAAGATGTTATGCCGCTCAAAATGCGGGCACCTTGGATCTCGATGAGTCTAGCCCTGAACGTGAACGAACTCTTAATCAGATTGCGAGACTTGAGTCTGCATTTCATGCAGCAGCAAAACAGACGCTCGGACGTGAGGTTAATGTAAAGCTTCCGCTAGAAGAGCTGGACTACGCAGTAGAAGAACTGACCCAAAAGCATACAGGTGTTTCCCCTGCCGACGCGAATTCAGCTAGAAAATCTTTAACGTTAACTAGAGACTGGCTGAGTGCATTATCGTCCCCACAACGCAACTTTGAAGAATTTCTAGCCAAAACAAGAAATATCGTTACCGCTACATGCGTCGGTGTTGGGCAAACAAAAATCAGGATCGACACCCAAATTTTTGACTGGGTTATTGTCGACGAAGCAGCCAGATGTACACCAGGCGAACTAGCTGTGCCCATTCAAATGGCAAGAAGAGTGCTCTTAGTAGGAGATCATCTCCAGCTAAAGCCAATGCTTAGCAGAGATATAGCATATCAGCTATCCGAAAAACTCGGCGAAGTAGAGGCTGAGCAAGTTCAAATAAGTGACTTCGAGCGCACGTTTACCTCACCATACGGCAATACAATTGGCTCTCGATTCACTGAACAATATCGAATGGATCCAGCCATCTGCAAGATGGTGTCTTCATGCTTCTACGAGCCGCATGAAGTCAAGCTCGAAACATCACCAATGCGACAACAAGGGATTTCTTTTGACAGCTCGATAAGCAACATTCTTAAGAACCCTATTACATGGATTGACACTTCTGCACACCCTGAAGAATGCGAGAAAAGACCTGCCGGCGAAACAACTCGCCACAACAACTCAGAAATTGAAGCAATCCTACGTACACTTGAGATAATTAGCGAAGACAAAGAAATAACCGCCCAACTATACAAACTCGACGAAGAAACCCCTATCGGTGTGATCTGCATGTATGCCGGTCAAAAAAGAAAGCTAGAAATCGCATGGGCAAAACATGCGTGGGATCCAAAGTTCAGGAGAATGGTTCGCATAGATACCGTGGACTCCTATCAAGGAAAAGAGAACTCAATAGTAATTCTATCTTTGGTAGCCAGCAATCACATAAAGGATACTGGGCACGTCGGCTCGCCAAATCGATGTAATGTTGCTGTCTCTCGCGCAAAAGCCAGACTTATCATAATAGGATCAGCACGCATGTGGAGTTCGGTCTCAAATAGATCCCCAATGTCAAAAGTACTACATCACTTAAAATCACACCCGGAACACTCTAAAGTAATTCCCATTGAGGACTTATCATGACCGAATACAATCTTGATATAGACCTTGCTCAGCCAATTTTAATTAACACCTTTGGATTTAATATCCCATGCAGGGAATTCATCATATCCGCACAGATCACAAAAGACAGGCGAATGCCTGTTGTAGACGAGTTTGTCCTTCGAGTACTAAATACCATTGAGCAAATTAGTATCTCACGCCTCGCTCGCTTCTTTGGATTCGACGGACACGATCTCGGAGTAGTGCTAAATGACTTAAGAGCACGGAGCCTTGTAACAATTACTGGTGATAATGTAGAACTACATCAGTCAGCCCGAGAGTTATTTCGGACAAGTACAGACTCGACCCCAACGCTAACAGTTGTTGATGAATTCCACGCAAAAGTTTGGTTCGATCTCATAAGCCAAAGCATGATAGCCTCTCGCGGCCTTCATAGTGCAAGAAATTTAATAACCCTGACGCCTATTCCAGCAAGAATGGATATAGAGGCAAACTTCGCCCGAGAAGCCTTTGATGCTAACTTCAAAGACTATTTAAGAAAATTTAGAAAAATAAAGAACCCGGAGCAGTGGAGTCTTTATTCAATTCTAGACGTACAGCCGGGCAGATTTAGCCATGCACAGATTGCTGGAAGCGAGTATCTAACCCTGACGTTAACCCCGAAACTTGAAACCACCCTAACAACTATTGAAGGTGATCGCCCCGGAAAGCTTAGACAGCTTACTGATGCAATGTCCTATGAACTCAGAAAATTAGACCGCCCTGCTGCAACAGTTGCCGCACGCAAAGAGTACTCTCGACTAGTAAGCATCGACTCACTAGAAAAAGCGACATCTCAGGATGGATATTTAGATCTTCATAAGTGGCTCGACATTGAAAGCGGCCTTTGCGACTCGCAAAATAGACCATTCATTGGCTACCCATATCTTGACCATAACAGAAAAGCCTTACTCGAGCTTATTTCAAACTCAGACATCCCTAAAGCAAACGAAACACAAGAGCCTAGTTTTTTTTGGTTACGCCCTGGCGGATCGTCTTGGGGAGCAACAGAAGACTTAAACTACCTCTTGGGAGATCTTAGAGCTTTAGTCAGAAGGTGGTCAGGCAGCCCCCAATCCCTTTCTACCTCGCTACTATTACCAGCGTCACTTAAAACAAAATCAGCCAAGGCATTTAACCGAATTTTTGACAACGGCCTATACATAAACCCAGGGCGCCAAACAAATTCTGTAGAAATTTTGGCCATGAAAGACTTCTTCGCAATGGTGACTGTAATGGCACCATTATCAGACTCAGTTTCAATTCCTGTCGGAAGAATGACCACATCCAAGACCCTAATAAATCAAATTATAAAAAGATCTCACCTCGAAAAGCTGCAAAATGAAGAATCAACCACGGCCTGGACTAGAGAATCGCGAAAGAGAGATAATTACAAAGAAAACTCTACATAATTATTTGTAGTAATAGCTTCTGCAATTTAAGACACTGCATCCCCAACACTGGCCCCAAGCCGGTGTTGGGATAGGATGGCAACTAATTCCGATCCTCTTCACTAGCCAACCTAATCCTCCTTGCCCTAGCTACGCAATCCAGAGCATGAATCGCCCCGGTTTTCCTAGACACTTTCCAAGCTCTGGAAATACCGCTTTTCAAAATCCACTGGCGATAGCTGCATAGCGCTGCTGTGCCGGCGTTTAGGATTATAAAACATCTCGATGTAATCGAACACATCAGCGCGTGCTTCTTCCCGATTGCCGTAGGTTTTCCGTCTAATGCGTTCGCGCTTCAGCGGTTGGAAAAAGCTTTCTGCCACGGCGTTGTCGTGACAGTTACCGCGCCGGCTCATGCTACTGATCAGGTTGTTGGCCTTAAGGAAACTTTGCCAGTCCAGGCTGCTGAACTGGGCGGATTCAACCGGCCGTCGCAACACTGCGTTGCTGAATAGATTTCAGATAGTCGTTCAGTGCCTCGGCAGGTGTTTTCCAGCCGAGTGTTTTTCTGGGTCTAGTGTTCAGCGTATGGGCTACGGCTTGGATCTCTTGGTCACTCCAACGAGACAGGTCAGTGCCTTTCGGAAAATATTGCCGCAGAAGACCGTTTGTATTCTTGTTCGTACCGCGCTGCCATGGACTGTGAGGGTCGGCAAAGAAGACTTTCACTCCAGACTCGATGGTAAAGCGGACGTGATCCGATAGCTCCTTTCCGCGATCCCAAGTCAGTGATTGCCACAGCTGAACGGGCAAGCCAGTTACGGCCTTCTTCAGAGCATTGGTCATGGTGACAGCACCGTAGCCAGCAAGAGCGGGGCCGTTCTTCGTCCGGGGAGTCAGCCCGTAACCTTCCTCGCGAGGCAGATGAGCGAGCATGGTAAATCGGCTTGACCGCTCGACCAGCGTCCCGATCGCGGATCGGTTCAGGCCAATGATCAGGTCACCCTCCCAATGCCCTGGTAAGGCACGATCTTCCACCTCAGCAGGGCGGCTGGAAATCATGACGTCCTCGCTGACATGTGCCCATGATTTGGCCTGCGCCCTGGCTCTTGGTACGCGCAACGCCCGCCCAGTACGCAGGCAACTCACCAACTCGCGCTTGAGAGCGCCTCGCCCCTCAATGTAGAGAGCCTGATATATAGCTTCGTGAGAAATACGCATGGACTCGTCATCCGGGAAGTCGATTTGCAGCCGGTTGGCAATCTGTTCAGGCGACCAACCATTGACCCATTTACGGTCACCGCGATGTGGTTTATTTCGCCCCTTGAACGGTGCCTGTAGAGGCCCGGCAATCTCACGGCCATTAGCTTCATGAACCTTGCCTTCCAAGCGCTCTTGCACGTAATGGCGCAGTCGCGGGTTGGTCACCAGTTTCGCCGGCTTCGGTCTCTTGGCAACCAGTTCCGCCTTCCACTGCGCGACTGAAGCGCGATACTCGAGTCGGCCGCTACGAGTTGCTGCGTTACGAGTCAGCTCCCGTGAAACTGTCGACGGACTTCGTCCAAGACGGCGAGCAATCTCACGCACACCAACACCTTGCACCCGGAACAGCCCGATTTCCTCTCGCTCAGCGAACGACAAGTACCTTCCTGATATGATGTGGTTCGACATGAACAATGGCATCCCGCCGCGATGACGGAACCAGCGTGTGCCCATCGCTGACGATACGCCAATGGCCTCTGCCGCCCTTTCGCTTGTGATCCCGGTTGCGATCTGTTCCCCAAATAGCCGCTCGATCTCACGGCGAAGTGACGGCGCACCTGGCGAGCGCATTGCCCCTCGCCCCGTCAACTTCTGCATCCACCCTGCAGGTCGCCCCATAAACACCTCCATGATCAAAGGTGTTGCCACGACCGGTTGAATCCACCCTGACTGCCCTGGTCTGAGTGAATCATCACTTCCTGCTTGGGCTTACGCCGCCACACCGCCATCAGTAAGGCATCGATCGCGAGGTCGCTGCACATCCGTGGCTTCATCGACCAGCCGACCACCTGGCGTGAAAACAGATCCAGCACCACGGCCAAGTACAGCCAGCCTTCATAGGTGCGAATGTAGGTGATGTCAGTGACCCAGACCTTATTGGGTTCTGCGACCTTGAACTGTCTCTCCAGGCGGTTGGGCGAGGCCACTTTCGGCTTGCCACCGTAATAGCCAGGGCGCCGACGATAGCCGGTCTGCGAACGCAGTTTCTCCAACCTCATCAGGCGGGTCACTCGGTGACGGCCACAGGACTCACCCAACTCACGCAGGTCGTCGTGGATCTTCCGATAACCGTAAACACCACCACTTTCCAGCCACGCATGCTTGATCAACCCAAGCAGACGCTGATCTTCCTTGGCGCGTACGGAGTTTGGCTCGGATAGCCAAGCGTAGTAACCGCTGGGATGCACTTTGAGGGTTTGGCAGAGACGCCGAACCGGATACTCCACCGACAGCTTGTTGATGAAGGCGTACTTCAGCCGGACTCCTTGGCAAAGTACGCGGCGGCCTTTTTTAGGATGTCTCGCTCTTCGGTGACTCGCTTGAGTTCAGCACGCAGACGACGCAGTTCGGACTGCTGATCGTCCTCTTGCTGCCGCTTTCCCTGGGGCTTGCTGTAGCGTTTGATCCAGACATACAGGCTGTGCACCGACATACCTAACCGCGCTGCCACCTCGGCTACAGGAAGGCCACGCTCGGTCACTTGCTTGACCGCTTCGATTTTGAATTCTTCGGGGTAACGCTGGTTGCTCATGGCACCTCCTAATGGGCCTCATTATGAGGCTTGGAGGTGTCTACGAAACTAGGGGCGATTCAATGTTGCCTGGCTTACTTGACTAGACGCTTGCCGCGGATATGAAAAAGCCGGCTCGTGGCCGGCTTTCTCCAGGACGGTCGCAGCTTACTTCTGGTAGGCGGCGACGGCCTTGGTGATCAGGCCGCGGGCTTCTTCGGCGTTGCCCCAGCCTTCGACCTTCACCCATTTGCCTTTTTCGAGATCCTTGTAGTTCTCGAAGAAGTGCTTGATCTGCTCGATCAGCAGGGGTGGCAGGTCGGTGTATTCCTGCACGTCCTTGTAGAGGACGCTCAGTTTGTCGTGCGGGACGGCGACCAGTTTGGCGTCGCCACCGGCTTCGTCGCTCATGTTCAGCACGCCGACCGGACGGGCGCGGATCACCGAACCGGGGGCGACCGGGTAGGGGGTCACGACCAGCACATCGAGGGGGTCTCCATCGTCGGCCAGGGTGTGCGGGATGAAGCCGTAGTTGGCCGGGTAGAACATCGGGGTGGCCATGAAGCGGTCGACCATCAGGCAGTCGCTATCGTGGTCGATTTCGTACTTGATCGGCGCGTGGTTGGCCGGGATCTCGATGGCGACGTAGATGTCGTTGGGCAGGTCTTTGCCAGCCGGGATCTTGCTGTAGCTCATGGGCGTCTCCGAGTGAGAAGGGCCAGAAAAAAGTGGCGGGATTATAGGCGCTTCGCGCGGGATGCGGCTACCGCGAGCGACTTCGACCTTGGTCGGCGCATGCGACCTGTGCTTGGCTGGCTGGGTTCCCGGGGGAGGGCATGGCGTGGGCGCGATGGGAATCGTCGCTGCGCTCCTCGTCCCATCCTACGTGGGGTGCGCGGGTGGGTTGGATTGCAGGCGGGTGAGCGGGTCCTGGCGGTAGAACAGCGCGAGTTGCCGGTAGACCTGTGGATAGGCGGCGGCGAGCAGGTCGGGGGCGCTGAAGAAGTATTCGCTGGTGACGGCGAAGAATTCCGCGGGGTTCTCCGCAGCGTAGGGATCGATGGCGGTCTGCGCGTCGGGATCGGCATCGAGCTGGCGATTGAGGTCGTCATAGGCGCCCTGCAGGGCATCGGCCCAGTCCTTCACGCGCATGTCGTGATGCAGCGGTGGCAGGCCGTTGGCATCGCCGTCGAGCATGTCCAGCTTGTGCGCCAGTTCGTGGATGACCAGGTTGTAGCCCGCCCAGCCGCCGCTCTCGGCAACGCCGGGCCAGGCCAGGATCACCGGCCCCTGTTGCCAGGCTTCGCCGCTGCGGGCGTCGTCCCAGACGTGTTCGACGCCGGCGTCATCGCGGTAACGCTGCGGACTGAGGAAGTCGCCGGGATACAGCACCAGCTCGTGGAAGCCGCGGTACCAATCGGCCTCCGGCAGATGCAGCAGCGGCAGGCAGGCCTGCGCGGCGAGCATGACCCGCGCCTCGTCGTCCAGTTGCAGTCCGCCCAGGGCGGTCAGGCGCTTGCCATGGAGGAACAGTACGCAGCCCTCGGC
Source organism: Pseudomonas sp. R4-15 (assembly GCF_055768815.1). Classification (NCBI taxonomy): domain Bacteria; kingdom Pseudomonadati; phylum Pseudomonadota; class Gammaproteobacteria; order Pseudomonadales; family Pseudomonadaceae; genus Pseudomonas; species Pseudomonas sp. R4-15. The sequence goes on along the minus strand of NZ_CM147293.1, from coordinate 4,531,004 downwards.
CAGGCGCTGCAGCTCCTGCGCATCGAGGCCGTCGAGTATCGGCAGGCGCGCGCAGACGCTGGCCCATAGCGCGGAGTCGAGGGCGTTGCGGGCGAGCAGGCGACGGCGGCGCCAGGCGCTGAAGGACCACATGGACGGAAGGTTACCCACGGAGCGTTTCGCGCACCTTACGGGGCGTCGGAGGGCGGGTGCAAGCGCCGGCCTGTGCTAATCTGCGGCCCATTCGCCCGGCCCTGGCCGGGCCGTCTGCAGAGGTATCCATGCATATTCACATCCTCGGCATCTGCGGCACCTTCATGGGCTCGCTGGCGGTGCTGGCCAAGGAACTCGGGCACCGGGTCACCGGCTCCGATGCCAACGTCTATCCGCCGATGAGCACCCAGCTCGAAGCCCAGGGCATCGAACTGCTGCAGGGCTACGCGCCCGCCCACCTGGACCCGGCCCCGGACCTGGTGGTGATCGGCAATGCGCTGTCGCGCGGCAACCCGGCGGTGGAATACGTGCTCGATCGCGGGCTGCCCTACGTCTCCGGCCCGCAATGGCTGGCCGACCACGTGCTGCAGGGGCGCTGGGTGCTCGGCGTCGCCGGCACCCACGGCAAGACCACCACCACCAGCATGCTCGCCTGGGTGCTGGAGCACGCGGGCATGAGCCCGGGCTTCCTGATCGGCGGGGTGCCGCAGAACTTCGGCATCTCGGCGCGCCTGGGCGGCACTGACTTCTTCGTGGTCGAGGCGGACGAGTACGACAGCGCCTTCTTCGACAAGCGCAGCAAGTTCGTCCACTACCGCCCGCGCACGGCGATCCTCAACAACCTGGAATTCGATCACGCGGACATCTTCCCGGACCTCGCCGCCATTGAGCGACAGTTCCACCACCTGGTGCGTACCGTGCCGGGCAGCGGCCTGATCATCCGCCCCGAAGGCGAAGACGCGCTGGCGCGGGTGCTGGAAATGGGCTGCTGGACCCCGGTGCAGACCACCGGCGAGGACGGCGACTGGCAGGTGCGCCTGCTCGCCGAGGATGGCTCGCACTTCGCGGTGATCTTCGAAGGCCGGGTGCAGGGCGAGGTGCGCTGGGAGCTGACCGGCGCGCACAACGTCGCCAACGCCCTGGCGACCCTGGCCGCCGCGCGCCATGTCGGCGTGCTGCCGGAGCAGGGCTGCGCCGCGCTGAGCGCCTTCAAGAGCGTCAAGCGCCGCATGGAAAAGGTCGCCGAGGTCGATGGCATCACCGTCTATGACGACTTCGCCCACCACCCGACGGCCATCGCGACGACCCTCGACGGCCTGCGCAAGCGCGTCGGCGAGGCCCAGGTGATCGCCATCATCGAGCCACGCTCCAACTCGATGAAGCTCGGCGCCCACCGCGACGGCCTGCCGGCCTCGGTGGTGAGTGCCGACGAGGTGCTCTGGTACGCGCCGCCGAACCTGGGCTGGGACCTGGCCGGTACGGCGGCGGCCTGCCCGGTGCCGGCGCAGGTCTGCGACTCGCTGGAGGCGATCATCGAACGGGTACTCGCCGCCGCGAAACCCGGCTGCCAGGTGGTGATCATGAGCAATGGCGGCTTCGGCGGCTTGCACGGCAAGCTCGCTGCGGCCCTGGCCGCACGCTGAGGACGCACGCATGAGCGGACCCGAACGCATCACCCTGGCGATGACCGGCGCCTCCGGCGCGCCCTACGGCCTGCGCCTGCTCGACTGCCTGGTGCAGGAAGAGCGCGAGGTGCATTTTCTCATCTCCAAGGCCGCGCAACTGGTGATGGCCACCGAGACCGACGTGCAACTGCCGGCCAAGCCCCAGGCGATGCAGGCGTTCCTCACCGAATACACCGGCGCCGCGCCTGGGCAGATCCGCGTGTTCGCCAAGGAAGACTGGATGGCCCCGCCGGCCTCCGGTTCCGGCGCGCCGACGGCGATGGTGGTGGTGCCCTGTTCCACCGGTACGCTCTCGGCGATCGCCTGCGGCGCCAGCAACAACCTGATCGAGCGCGCCGCCGACGTGGCCCTCAAGGAGCGCCGCAAGTTGATCCTGGTGCCGCGCGAGGCGCCGTACTCGAGCATCCACCTGGAGAACATGCTCAAGCTCTCCAACCTCGGCGCGATCATCCTGCCGGCGTCGCCGGGCTTCTATCACCAGCCGCAGACCCTCGACGACCTGGTCGACTTCGTCGTCGCGCGGATTCTCAACCTGCTGGAGATTCCCCAGGACATGCTGCCGCGCTGGGGCGAGCATCACCTGGGAGGTGAGGAATGAAACGCGCCGTGGCGCTGCTGTGTTGCGCGCTGCTCAGCGGTTGCGCCAGCGTGCGCACCCTGGATGCGGCCAAGCCAGGCGCGCCGCTGGTCTACGCCGGCACGCGCCTGGACCTCTATGCGATGCACGGCGGTTGTTGCGCGAAGGAACGCTTCGGTGCCGAAGCGCCGTCCCGCCCGGGCCTGGACCTGCCGGCCAGCGCGCTGCTGGATACCCTGCTGCTGCCGTTCTCCCTGGCGGCAGCGCTGCACATCGGCTTCGGTGTGCAGGGCGGGAATTAGTGTCGCGACACTAGTCCGTTACAGGATGCAGCAACGGCTCGCCGGCGAAGTGGCGGCGGGCGTTCTCCAGAAACTGCGTCAGCGAGGCCTGAACCGCCTGCGGTGAACGTGCAGCCACGTGCGGGGTGATGATCAGGTTGTCCAGCTCGATCAGCTCGCGGGGTGGCTCGGGCTCGCTCTCGTAGACGTCCAGCGCCGCGCCGGCCAGGCGCTGGTTGCGCAGGGCATCGGCGAGGGCGGCGGTATCCACCACGCTGCCGCGTGCGACGTTGATCAGGTAGCCGTCGCGGCCCAAGGCCTCGAGTACCCGCGCATCGACCAGGTGATGGGCGTTCGCTCCACCGGGGATCGCCACCAGCAGGCAGTCGCTCCAGCGCGCCAGTTCCAGCAGATCGCCGACGTGGCGGTGGGGGCTGTCCGCGCGCGGGCTGCGGCTGTGGTAGGCCACCTGCATGTCGAAGGCCTCGGCGCGGCGCGCCATGGCCTGGCCGATCGCGCCCATGCCGAGCAGCCCCAGGCGCAGGCCGCCGATGCCCTGCATGTCGCCGAGCACATCGCGCCAGACGCCCTGGCGGCACAGCCGGTCGAGGTTGCGCAGGTCGCGCACGATGGCCAGCAGCAAGGCCATGGCGTGGTCGGCGACGCTGGGTGCGTTGCTGCCGGCCCCGTTGCTCACGGCGATGCCGCGGGCACGGCAGGCGACCCGGTCGATGTTCTCGTAACCCACGCCGAGGGCGGCGACGAACTCCAGCGCCGGCAGCGCGTCGATCAGTTCGGCGGAGAGGCCGATCGGACCGATGGTGAGCATCGCACGCACGTCCGCCGCGCGTTCCTCGACAGCCTGCGCGAGGCTCGCAGCGTCCGGCGCATAGAGCACCTCGAAATGCTCCGCCAGGCGTGCGAGCGACTCGGCGGACAGGGTGTAGCGCACCAGCAGGGTCACGGGCGCACTCATGCCTCGGCCTCCAGTGCCTGGCAGACGTCGACCCACTCGCCGTCGACCAACTCGGCAATGCGCCGCGGTGCCAGGCGTACGGCAGTGTGTACGTCGCCGGCGGCGGGCAGCACTTCATCGAAGACTTGCAGCGAGCGATCCAGATAGACCGGCAGCGGGCTGGCCAGACCGAACGGGCAGACGCCGCCGACCGGGTGACTGGTCAGCGCGACCACGGTCTCGGCGTCGAGCATCTTCGCCTTGCCGCCGAAGGCCTCCTTCATCTTGCGGTTGTCGATGCGCGCGTCGCCGCGGGCGACCAGCAGCAACTCGCGCTCACCTACGCGAAAGGCCAGGGTCTTGGCGATGCGTCCCGGCTCCACGCCGTGGGCTTCGGCGGCCAGCGCCACGGTGGCGGTGCTGGTCTGCAGTTCGATGATCTCCAGGTCCGGCGCCTGCTCGGCGAAGAAGGCGCGGACGGATTCGAGACTCATGGGGCTCTCCCGGTGCGGTACTCAGCACCCGATTATGCGGTGCGCGGGAGGCGAGGGCCAGGCGTGCTCTCAGCGCCCCAGTTCGGCGAGTTCGTCCGACTCGACGATGCGCAGGCCGTGGTCTTCCTCCAGGGCCAGGCGCCACAGGGCATGTGCCAGCTCGCAGGCGCCGATGGCCCGCCATTTGCCGGGGAGCCACTGCATCAGCGGTGCGGCCAGGCGCTCGCCGAGGCGGAACTCCTCGCGGCTGCCCAGCAGCAGGGACGGACGCACCAGGGTCAGCTGCGGCCAGCCCTGCGCCTGCAGTTCCTCCTCCATCTCGCCCTTGACGCGGTTGTAGAACAGCCGTGAGCCGGAGTCCGCGCCCAGTGCGCTGACCACCAGGTAATGCCGTGCGCCCAGTTGCAGCGCCCGGCGGCCGACCTCCAGCACCAGCTCCAGGTCGACGGCGCGGAAGGCCTCCTCGGAACCGGCGCGCTTGAGGGTGCTGCCCAGGCAACTGAAGGCGATGTCGAGCGGACCCTGCAGGGTCGGCAGGGTCTGCGAGAGTTCGCCGACCGGGTTGTCCAGGCGCGCATGGGGCGGCAGCGCGCGACGGGTCGGCGCGATGACCTGGTTCACGCAGGGTTCGCCGAGCAGGCGGTCGAGCAGTTGGCCGCCGGTGAGACCGGTGGCGCCGGCGACGAGAATGCGCTGGGGCGTATGGTGCATGGCGAACTCCTTCTGCGGACACCTGCATTATGGACAACGTCGCGGGGGGATGATCCCCGCGGAGTGTTTCAAGGCGCGGCAAGGGTCTTGCGGTAGTCGTCCCAGGCGCGCAGTACGTCCTGCGCGACCTGCATCTGCGGTTGCGAGGCGGCGAAGCCTTCGGCGCGTTCGCGGTCAGCGATGCGGGCGCTGGCCAGGCGGTAGGCCTTGGCCAGGTCGCCGGTCTGCTGCAGGGCTTCGGCGAAGAAGGCGCGGCCGAAATAGGTGAAGTCGGCTTCTTCGGAGCAGCCGAAGGACACCCGGTCGGCACTCGCCGCGGTGATCACCAGGGTCTTCTCGTCGTCCTTCAAGGGAGTGATGAAGCCGCCGGAATAGCAGGCGGAAACTACCAGGATGCGCCGTCGTTCGCCCAGCACGGCGAGCATCTGCGGCAGCTCGCGGGCATCCAGGTCGAGCAGGTCCAGGCCGGGTTGGGAGAGGCTCAGGGTGTGGTCGTGGCCGCCGTGGCTGGTCAGGTAGATGAAAATGAGGTCTTCCGGGCCGCTGCGTTCGGCCAGTGCCCGCAGGCTGCGGGCGAGGCTCTCGCGGGTGGCCAGGGGGCGGTCGGCGAGGTGCTCGCGATGGTTCACCAGGCGGATCTCCCCGCGCGCGGCGAAGTCCGTGCGCAGCAGATCGGCGACGTAGTCCGCCTCGCGCATGAAGACGCTCTGGCGACCGTCGCCGGCCAGCGTCAGGGCATACAGCTCGACCGCCGACGTGGAGCGAGGCAGCGCCTGCAGCTGCGCCTCCAGCAGGCGGCCCTGGTCGAGCAGGGCCAGTTCCAGCGGGTCGGCCAGGCGCTGGCCGTGTTCGTCCTGCCAGCGCCTGCCGTCGCGCCACAGGCCGGCCTCGCGGGTGCCGTCAGCGGTCGTCAGCACGCCCTCGCCCTCGAAACGACCGGCTTTGAAGTGCCCCTGGTAGACGCCGCCGTCGCTGCGCTGCAGGCGACCTTCGCCGTCGTATTGCCAGTCGACGAAGGCGCCCTGATAGCGATTGCCGTCGAGGTCCTGGTGTTCGCCCGGGCCTTGCAGTGTGCCCTTGGCGAAGGTGCCGCTCCAGCGCTCGCCATCGGCGCTGGTATAGACGCCTTCGCCGGCGAACTGGTCGTCGAGGAAGCCGCCGTCATAGCGGTCGCCCTCGGGACTCAGGTAGCGGCCCTGCCCCTGCAGCAGGCCGTTCTCAAAGCGGCCGGCAAGACGCTCTCCGCTGGCGTCGATGCGCACGCCCAGGCCGTTGGGCTGCCCGTTGGCGAAGTGCCCTTCGTGGCGACTGCCGTCTGCCCGCTCAAGGACGCCCAGCCCGTTGAACTGACCGTCGCGGAACTGGTCCTGGTAGTGGCTGCCGTCGGCTCCGTCCCAGCGCAGCGCTGCGCTTGCGTCGGCGGGCGCGTCGGGTTGGCCGCAGGCGAGCAGGGGCAGGAAGAGGGCAATCAGTAGGAGACGGGACATGCGCGGGGTCCGGCGAACGGGAGAGCAGCGCAGTATGCCCCAGGGCCTGCCTATAATGCCGGGGTTCGCATGAGGAGGGACGCATGCTGCTCCGAGGCCTGACTTGGCTGATCCTGTTTCAATTGCTCGGTACCGCGCTCAACGTGCTGCTGTTGCCGATGCTGCCTGGGCCCATCGTAGGCCTGGTATTGTTGTTCGCCTTTCTGTTGCTGCGGGGTGAGGTCGGCGAGCCGCTGAGTCTGGCCGCCGGCAGCCTGCTGCGCTACCTGCCGCTGATCCTGGTGCCGCCGGCGGTTGGGGTGATGGCCTACGTTTCGCCTATCGCCGAGGACTTCTGGGCGATTGCCGGGGCCTTGCTGCTTTCGCTGTTGCTGTCGCTGGCCTTCACCGGGGTGCTGATGCAGAAACTCATCGAGCGCCAGGCGCGCCGCCGCGGAGCGTCCTCGTGAGCCCGGACTGGCACGGTGCCTGGCAGGCGGTGGCGGAGCATCCGCTGTTCGGGGTGGGCGTCACCCTGGCGGCCTACCAGTTGGCGCTGGCGGGTTACGAACGCACCCGCTGGGTGTTCCTGCAGCCGGTGCTGGTCTCGATGTTGCTGGTGATCGGCGTGCTGTTGGCCTTCGGTATCGACTACGACCATTATCGGGCCAGCGTCAGTCTGCTCAGCGTGCTGCTCGGGCCGGCCACGGTGGCGTTGGCGGTGCCGCTGTTCGTCAACCTGCGGCGTATTCGCCTGCTGTTCTGGCCGATCGTCATCAGCCTGGGCCTGGGCGGTGCCTTCGCCAGCGGCTGTGGCGTGGCCCTGGCCTGGCTCTTCGGTGCCGAGCCGATGGTGCTGGCGACGATGTTGCCCAAGTCGGTGACCTCGCCGATCGCCATGCTGGTGGCCGAGCAGATCGGTGGCGTAGCGGCGCTCGCTGCTGTTTTCGTGATGATCACCGGCATCCTCGGGGCGATACTCGGGCCGGAACTGCTGCGTCGCTGTGGCGTCTCCCATCCAGCGGCCCAGGGCGTTGCGCTGGGCGTGACGGCGCATGCGGTGGGCACCGCGCGCGCCCTGCAGGACAGCGAGGAGGCGGGCGCCTTCGCCGCGCTGTCGATGAGTCTGATGGGCGTGGCCAGCGCCGTGCTGCTGCCGCTGGCGGTGGCCCTGATCGGATGAGGTGAGAATGAGTCTGCCCCTGTTCCCGTTGCATACCGTGCTCTATCCCGGCTGCATGCTCGACCTGCAGATCTTCGAGCCGCGCTACCTGGACATGATCAGCCAATGCCTGCGCCGCGAGCAGGGCTTCGGCGTGGTCTGCATTCTGGAGGGTGAGGAGGTCGGCGAAGCCGTCAGCCACTTCGCCGCCCTGGGCTGCGAGGCGCTGATCCGCGACTGGCAACAGCGTCCCAACGGCCTGCTGGGCATCCGCGTGGAAGGCGGACGGCGCTTTCGAGTGAACCGCGCCGAGGTGCTGGCGGACCAATCGACCCTGGCCGAGGTGGACTGGTTGAGCGAGCCGGTCGAGCGTCCCTTGCAGCCCGAACACGCTGATCTGCTGGCCTTGCTGCAGACGTTGGGTGAGCACCCGCTGGTCGCCGCGCTGGAGATGCCGCTGCAGGTGCAGGGCCAGCGCGCCCTGGCCGACCGCCTGGCCTACCTGCTTCCGTTCAGCCCCGAGGACAAGTTGCAGCTACTGGCGATGAGCGAGCCGGGGCAGCGCCTGGAGCGCATCCAGGAGCTGCTTGGCGAGTTGCAGGAGTAGGCGAGCTAGTAGCGATACTGCATCCACACGCTGGGCAACCCCCAGGCGGCATAGCCGCCCACTAGCAGCAGGCAGAGGGGCAGAATCAGCCACCAGGCCCGTCGCGGCAGCGCCGGGAGGCCGCCTGCGCTGCGTTGCAGCAGGCCCAGTGCCAGGGCGCAGACGCCGCTGGCGAGCAGTGCGCCGCCGATGACGTCAGTGGTCCAGTGCACGCCCAGGTAGACCCGTGACAGGGCGATCCAGAGCGCCGGCAGGCCGGCCAGCAGCAGCCAGGTCAGGCGCAGGCGTGGTGGCTGCCCGCGGCCGGCGAGAATACCGAAGGTCAGGCAGAGGGCGAAGGAGGCGGAGGCGTGGCCGCTGGGGAAACTGTAGGTGTGCAGCGGTTCGAGCAGGACTTCCGGGCGGGCGCGGGCGAAGCTTTCCTTGAGCAGGCGGTTGCCGCAGGCGGTGCCGAGCAGGGCGATGACGGCGAAGGCCAGCGCACGCCACTGGCGCAGTACCAGCAGCAGGGTGCAGAGCAGGGCGGCGACCGCCAACTGCACCTCGAAATCACCCAGGCGGGTAACCGCCATCAGGAAGCGGTCGTGGGCCGGGCTGCGCTGCTCCTGGATCACCTGCAACAGACCGAGGTCGAGAGCCTGCAGATGCGGCAGGCCCAGGGCGAGCGCGGTGAACGCCAGTGCGCAGAGCCCGGCGGCGAGCCAGGGAAGCGCCGCCCAGCGACGCAGGCAGAGCCAGATGAGGCTGCCCAGCAGCAAGGCCAGTACGGCGCAGACCACAGCGGCCTCCGGCCAGAAGTCGGCGGGTAGCGGCAGGCGCAGCGCGGCGCCGGTGGCCCAGCCGGGCAGCAGGTAGGCCACCGCCCAGCCGGCGGACGCCAGCAGGCTGACCAGGACGAAGCGCGGCGCGGGCATGTCGAGCATGCCGGCGACCATCGGCAGCATCGGGCGCAACGGACCAATGAAGCGCCCTACCAAGAGGCTGGCACTGCCGTAGCGGGCGAAGTGCAATTCGGCGCCGACCAACCACTCGGGGTGGCTGCGCAGTCCCGGCAGGCGCCGGATGTTCTGGTGGAAGCGTCGCCCCAGGGCATAGGAGAGCAAGTCGCCACAGAGCCCGCCGGCATAGCCCAGCGCCAGGGTGGTGCCCAGGCCGAGCGGACCGGCGCCGGCCAGCGCGCAGACCGCGAACAGCGCCAGGGTGCCCGGCACCAACAGGCCGACGATGGCCAGGCATTCGCCGGCAGCGATGAGGAAGATGGCCAGGCCGAGCCACTGCGGATGCGCCGCCAGCCAGGTCTGCAACAGGTTGATCCATTCACTCATGGGGTATCCAACACTCGATAGTCGCGGCCTTCGACCTGCCCGCGACGCAACGGGTTGCGTGTGCAGTGGCGGGCGTGCGGATATTCCACGAAACGGTAGGGCAGGTGCTCGTCGCGGCCTATGGGAATGCCCAGGCGGGGGCAGCAGATCACCGCCTCTGGCGCGGCGCCGAGGTCCTCGATGAAGAACTGGCCGGGGTCGAAGGTGCGGGCGTTCCACTCCGGCACTTTCAGGCCGAGGGATTTGCACAACAGCGTCTGGCCGGCGCAGAGGCGCTCGGGCGGACGCGGCGAGCCATCGGCGCGGGGGTTGTTGGCCTGCATGCGCGCCAGGCTGTCCGGGCCGGAGACGGCGTCCTGCCAGGTCAGGGCGGACTTGATCAGCACCGCGTTGCCTTCGCCGCGGGCGCCGACGTTGAGGCTGTCGCCACCGCGCGCGTAGTACATGTAGATCGTCCCGCCGGGGCCGAACAGCGCGCGACGGTTATGGGTGTAGCCGAGCGAGGCATGGCTGCCTTTTTCCGCCAGGTAGTAGGCCTCGGTCTCGATGATGCGCGCCGACAGCCAGAGGCCGTCCTGGTAGCGTCGCAGGATCTTGCCCAGCAGGCGTCTGGCCAGGCTGCAGGCATCGTCGTCGAAGAATTCAGGACCAAGCGGGCGGGCGCCGGGCCAGGGAAGCGAAGTGCTGGGCAAGGGTGAATCCCGCTGCGAGAGGTTGCGTCATCATAACCTCCGGCTTTTCTTTCAACCTTACGCGACGCTGAAGCTGAACACCGCCTGGCGCGCAGGCGGGTGCGGCGCTGTGCGGCGCGTGCGGCTGCCGGTATACTTGGCAGCTTTCTCTGCCATCCGGATCACCGACCATGACCGAGTCCGTCCGCGACTACATGACCCGCCTGGGCCAAGCCGCCCGCGAGGCTTCGCGCCAACTCGCCCGAGCCAGCACCGCGCAGAAGAACCGCGCCCTGCTGGCCGCCGCGCAGGCGCTGGACGCGGCGCGCCCAGCACTGGTCGAGGCGAACGAGAAGGACCTGGCGAACGGCCGTGCCAACGGCCTGGCGCCGGCCATGCTGGATCGCCTGGCGCTGACGCCCAAGGTGATCGACTCGATGATCGAAGGCCTGCGCCAGGTCGCCGGGCTGGCCGACCCGATCGGCGAGATCCGTGACATGCGTTACCAGCCCTCGGGTATCCAGGTCGGCAAGATGCGCGTACCTCTGGGCGTGGTGGGGATCATCTACGAATCGCGTCCGAACGTGACCATCGATGCCGCCAGCCTGTGCCTGAAGTCGGGCAACGCGACCATTCTGCGCGGCGGCTCCGAGGCCATTCATTCCAACCAGGCGATTGCCGCCTGCATCGCCAGCGGCCTGGCCGAAGCGGGCCTGCCGGCCTCCGCCGTGCAGGTGGTCGAGACCACCGACCGCGAGGCGGTGGGTGCGCTGATCACGATGCCCGAGTACGTCGACGTGATCGTACCGCGCGGTGGCAAGGGCCTGATCGAACGCATCAGCCGCGATGCCCAGGTGCCGGTGATCAAGCACCTGGACGGCGTCTGCCACGTCTACATCGACGTCGCCGCCGATCTCGACAAGGCGATCCGGGTGGCGGACAACGCCAAGACCCAGCGCTACTCGCCGTGCAACGCCATGGAAACCCTGCTGGTGCATCGCGACATCGCCGGGCGCGTGCTACCGCCGCTGGCCGCCATCTACCGCGACAAGGGCGTGGAGCTGCGTGGTTGCGCGGCGACCCGCGCGCTGCTCGGCGAAGAGGTGCTGGAAGCGAGCGAGGACGACTGGTACGCCGAATACAACGCAGCGATCCTGGCGATTCGTGTCGTCGATTCCCTGGACGCGGCCATCGAGCACATCAACCGCTACGGCTCGCAGCACACCGACGCGATCGTCAGCGAGAACTTCAGCGACGCCCGGCGTTTCCTCACCGAAGTGGACTCGGCGTCGGTCATGGTCAACGCCTCGACGCGTTTCGCCGACGGCTTCGAATACGGCCTGGGTGCGGAGATCGGCATCTCCACCGACAAGCTGCACGCCCGTGGGCCGGTCGGCCTGGAAGGGCTGACCAGCGAGAAGTACGTGGTCTTCGGCGACGGGCACATCCGTACCTGATGCGCCGGATCGGTATCCTCGGCGGTACCTTCGACCCCGTGCATATCGGCCATTTGCGCGGGGCCCTGGAGGTCGCCGAGCAGATGGCTCTGGACGAGCTGCGCCTGGTGCCCAGCGCCCGGCCGCCGCACCGTCCGCAGCCACAGGTGTCGGCCGAGGATCGGCTGGCCATGGTGCGTCTGGCGGTGGCGGATGTCGCGCCGCTGCAGGTGGATGACCGCGAGCTGCGGCGTGCGCGGCCGTCGTGGACCATCGAAACGCTGGAGTCGCTGCGCGAGGAAATCGCCGGCGACGACCAGCTCTTCCTGTTGCTGGGTTGGGATGCCTTCTGTGGGCTGCCCGCCTGGCATCGCTGGGAGGAACTGCTGCAGCACTGCCATATCCTGGTGCTGCAGCGGCCGGATTCGCCGGGCGAGGCGCCCGAGGCGCTGCGCGACCTGGTCGCGGCGCGCAATGCGAGCGTGCCGCAGGCCATCGAAGGGCCGGCGGGGCGCATCGGTTTCATCTGGCAGACGCCTCTGGAGGTGTCCGCCACCCATATTCGCGAGCGACTCGCCGACGGGCGTTCGGTTCGCTTTCTGGTACCCGACGCGGTGCTTGACTACATAGAGGCGCACCGGCTGTACCGGGCGTCCGATGCTGAGGAATAGGCTTCACATGCAGAACGAACAACTGGTCCAGCTGGCGGTCGACGCCCTGGAAGATCTCAAGGGTAAGGACATCACCGTCATCGATGTACGCGGCAAGACCAGCGTCACCGACTTCATGGTCATCGCCAGCGGTACCTCCGGACGCCACGTCAAGTCGCTCGCCGAGAACGTCCTGGAAAAGGTCAAGGCGCAGGGCGCCCGCCCGCTGGGCAGCGAAGGCCTGGACGGTGGCGAGTGGGCGCTGCTCGACCTGGGCGACGCGGTGGTCCACGTGATGCAGACCGCTACCCGCCAGTTCTACGACCTGGAGCGCCTCTGGCAGGGCGCCGAGCAGAGTCGTGCGCAGCACGCCGGTGAAGCCGAAGCCGACGGCGAGTAAGCCCCGCTCGTGCGCATTCGTCTGATCGCCGTCGGCTCGAAGATGCCGCGCTGGGTCGAGGATGGCTGGCAGGAGTACGTGCGGCGCATGCCTGCCGAGCTGCCGGTCGAGCTGGTCGAAATCCCGCTCTCCACGCGCGGCAAGAATGCCGACGTGGCGCGGTTGATCCGCCAGGAAGGCGAGGCGATGCTGGGCAAGGTGCAGCCGGGGGAAAAGGTCGTCACCCTGGAGGTCGGCGGGCGCCCCTGGAGCACCGAGCAGCTCGCCGAGCAGGTCGAGCGCTGGCGCCTCGATGCACGCACGGTGAACCTGATGGTCGGCGGTCCCGAGGGGCTGGCGCCGGAGGTCTGCGCGCGCAGCGAGCAGCGCTGGTCGCTGTCGCCGCTGACGTTGCCGCACCCGTTGGTGCGCATCCTCGTCGGCGAGCAGCTGTATCGGGCCTGGACGCTGCTGTCCGGCCATCCCTACCACAAGTAGTTCGCCGTCATGCCGCAGCAGATCCGCCTCAAGGACCACGAAAAAGACGCTCGCCTGGTACGCCGGCGGGTGCTCGCCGGTGCCGTGGTGGTGGTGGTGGCGATCCTGGTGCTGGTGGCGCGGCTGTACTACCTGCAGGTGATCCAGTACGACTATCACTCGACGCTGGCCGAGAACAATCGCATCCACGTGCAGCCGATCCCGCCGACCCGCGGGCTGATCTTCGACCGCAACGGGGTGATCCTCGCCGACAACCGTCCCAGCTTCAGCCTGACGGTGACTCGCGAGCGCGCCGGCGACTGGGAAAAGGTGCTTGACACCATCGTTCAGGTGCTGGCGCTGCCGGAGGAAGACCGCACGCTCTTCGAGCGGCGCATGAAGCAGGGGCGGCGGCCGTTCGAGCCGGTGCCGATTCTCTTCGAATTGAGCGAAGAGCAGATCGCCCGGCTGGCGGTGAACCAGTTCCGCCTGCCGGGTGTGGAGGTGGCCGCGCAACTGGTGCGGCACTATCCACTGGGCGAGCATTTCGCCCATTCGGTCGGCTATGTCGGACGCATCAACGAGCAGGAGCTCAAGCGCGTCGATCCGGTGAACTACAGCGGCACCCACCATATCGGCAAGACCGGCGTGGAGCGCTTCTACGAAGACGCGCTGCATGGTCATGTGGGTTACGAGGAAGTCGAGACCAACGCCCGTGGCCGCGTGCTGCGCGTGCTCAATCGCACCGACCCGAAGCCCGGTAAGGACCTGGTGCTGACCCTCGACTCCAAACTGCAGGCCGCCGCCGAGGCGGCGCTGGGCGGACGCCGGGGCGCCGTGGTGGCACTGCAGCCGAAGACTGGCGAGCTGCTGGCGATGGTCAGCCAGCCGAGCTTCGACCCCAACCTGTTCGTCACCGGTATCAGCTTCAAGGACTACGGCGAACTGCGCGACTCGATCGACCGACCGCTGTTCAACCGGGTGCTGCGCGGACTCTACCCGCCGGGTTCGACGATCAAGCCGGCGGTGGCGGTGGCAGGACTCGACGCGGGGGTAATCACACCCTCGTCGCGGGTCTTCGATCCGGGTTTCTACCAACTGCCGAATTTCGAGCACAAGTACCGCAACTGGAACCGCACCGGCGACGGTTGGGTGGACCTGGTGACCGCGCTGATGCGTTCCAACGACACGTATTTCTACGATGTCGCACACAGGATGGGCATCGATCGCCTGCACGATTACCTGAGCCGTTTCGGGATCGGTCAGCGCGTATCCCTCGACCTTTTCGAGGAAGCCAGTGGGTTGATGCCGTCGCGGGACTGGAAGCGCGCGCGCTTTCGCCAGCCCTGGTACCCCGGGGAAACGCTGATCCTCGGCATCGGCCAGGGCTACATGCAGGCCACGCCGCTGCAACTGGCGCAGGCGACCGCGCTGATCGCCACCCGTGGCCACTGGATTCGCCCGCATCTGGCCAAGACCATCGAGGGCGAGGCGGTGGTCGATCCCGATCCGCCGGAGGACATCAAGCTGCGCGATCCGCATTTCTGGGACTACGCTCGCGAAGGCATGGAACAGGTGATGCACAACCCGCGCGGCACCGCGCATCGGGTCGGTGCGACCACCAAGTACCGCATGGCCGGCAAGAGCGGTACCGCGCAGGTCGTGGCGATTCGCCAGGGCGAGCGCTACGACAGCGCCAAGCTCGACGAGCGGCACCGTGACCACGCCCTGTTCGTGGCCTTCGCACCGGCGGAGGATCCCGAGATCGTCGTCGCGGTGATGGTGGAGAATGGCGAATCAGGCTCCGGTGTCGCGGCGCCGGTGGCCAAGCAGGTGATCGATGCCTGGCTGCTCGATGATCAGGGCAACCTGAAGCCCCAGTACGCCTCGCCGGCCGCCGAGGAGGAGCATCCATGAGCAGCTTCGACCGCACCCTGTCCGACGAGGACGTCCTGCGTCGGCGCTCCAGCCTGCTGCAGCGCGTTCACCTCGATGGCACCCTGCTGCTGCTGTTGCTGGTACTCGCGGCCGGCAGCCTGTTCGTTCTCTATTCCGCGAGCGGGCGCGACTGGGACCTGCTGATCAAGCAGGCTACCTCGTTCGGTATCGGCCTGGTCGCGATGGTGGTCATCGCCCAACTCGAGCCGCGCTTCCTGGCGCGCTGGGTGCCGCTGGCCTACGTGCTGGGGGTGAGTCTGCTGGTGGTGGTCGATATCATGGGCCACAACGCCATGGGCGCCACGCGCTGGATCAACATCCCTGGGGTGATCCGCTTCCAGCCGGCGGAGTTCATGAAGATCATCATGCCGGCGACCATCGCCTGGTATCTGGCGCGGCACAACCTGCCGCCGCGGCTCAAGCATCTGGTGATCAGCCTGTTGCTGATCGGTATTCCCTTCGTGCTGATCGTGCGCCAGCCGGACCTGGGCACCTCGCTGCTGATCCTCGCATCCGGCGCCTTCGTGCTGTTCATCGGCGGGTTGCCCTGGCGCTGGATCATTGGCGCGGTGGCCGCGGTGGTGCCGGTGGCGGTCGGCATGTGGACCTTCTTCATGCACGACTACCAGAAGCAGCGGGTGCTGACCTTCCTCGATCCAGAGAGCGATCCGCTGGGGACCGGCTGGAACATCATCCAGTCGAAGGCGGCGATCGGTTCCGGCGGCATCTTCGGTAAGGGCTGGCTACTGGGAACCCAGTCGCACCTCGACTTTTTGCCGGAAAGCCACACGGACTTTATCATTGCCGTACTCGGCGAAGAGTTCGGTCTGGTCGGTGTCTGCATACTGCTGCTGATCTATCTGATGCTCATCGGTCGCGGGTTGGTAATCACCGCCCAGGCGCAGACGCTGTTCGGCAAGTTGCTTGCCGGCAGCCTGACGATGACCTTCTTCGTCTACGTATTCGTCAACATCGGCATGGTCAGCGGGCTGTTGCCCGTGGTGGGGGTGCCCTTGCCCTTCATCAGCTATGGCGGAACTTCCCTGGTGACCTTGTTGTCAGGGTTCGGGGTCTTGATGTCGATACACACGCACCGCAAATGGATCGCGCAGGTTTGATGGGGAACAACAGACAAACGGCCTTGGGCTTCACCCTGGCCAGCCTGCTCGCAACGCCGTGCGCGCACGCTGCGGATTACCGCGATAATGCCGAGGTCGAGACCTTCATCGGCTCGCTGACCCGTGAGTACGGTTTCGCCGACGAACAGCTACACCAGTTGTTCGACGAAGTGCAGCGCAAGCAGGGCATCCTCGATGCCATCTCCCGGCCTGCGGAACGCGTGCGGCCCTGGAGCGAGTACCGCCCGATCTTCATCACCGATTCGCGCATCTCCCGCGGCGTGGACTTCTGGCGCCAGAACGAGGCCGCCCTGACGCGTGCCGAGGCGGAATACGGGGTGCCGGCTCGCTACATCGTCGCGATCATCGGCGTGGAGACCTTCTACGGACGCAACACCGGCAGCTACCGGGTGCTCGATGCGCTCTCCACGCTGTGTTTCGATTACCCGCCGCGTGCCGATTTCTTCTGCGGGCAGTTGCGGGAATTCCTTCTGCTGTCGCGCGAGGAGCAGGTCGATCCGCTGTCGCTCAAGGGCTCCTACGCCGGTGCCATGGGCTTGCCGCAGTTCATGCCCGGTAGCTTCCGGGCCTACGCGGTGGACTTCGACGGCGACGGCCATATCGACATCTGGGGCAACCCGACTGATGCCATCGGCAGCGTCGCCAATTATTTCAAGGAACACGGCTGGCAGCGGGGCCAGGCGGTGGCCGTGCCCGCACAGGTGTCCGGTGAGCGGTTCGAACAAGCCCTCAGCCCTGGCCTGCAGACGAGCCTGAGCGTGCAGCAGTTGCGCGAGTTCGGCTGGAGCCCGGCGCAGCCGCTGACCGACGAATTATCCGTGGGCGCCTTCCGCTTGGACGGTGCCAAGGGGCCGGAGTACTGGATCGGCCTTCCCAACTTCTACGTCATCACCCGCTACAATCGCAGCGTGATGTATGCCATGGCGGTCGAGCAGCTCGCGCAGTCGCTCGAACAAGCCCGAGGTGAGCGATGAATTCTTCTTTACGCCTGTTTGGCCTGGGGGCCCTGGTGGTCGCATTGGCCAGTTGTTCGTCGTCGCGGCCACAGGTCTCGTCGCCGTCGCTGGCGACCTCCGGTCCGGCTGACTACAACCGCCCGCACCGCGACGGCGCGCCCTGGTGGGACGTGGACGTGTCGAAAATCCCCGATGCGGTGCCGATGCCGTTCTATGGCACGGTCAAGGCCAATCCCTACACGGTGCTGGGCAAGACCTACTACCCGATGCAGGACGCCCGCAGCTATCAGGCGGTGGGCACCGCATCCTGGTATGGCACCAAATTCCATGGCCAGCACACCGCCAACGGCGAGACTTACGACCTGTACGGCATGAGTGCGGCACACAAGACCCTGCCGCTGCCCAGCTACGTGCGCGTCACCAACCTGGACAACGGCCGCAGCGTGATCCTGCGGGTCAATGACCGTGGTCCGTTCTATTCCGACCGCATCATCGACCTCTCCTTCGCCGCGGCGAAGAAGCTCGGCTATGCCGAGAGCGGCACGGCGCGGGTCAAGGTCGAAGGCATCGATCCGCAGCAGTGGTGGGCCGCCCAGGGCAAGCCAGTACCCACGCTCATGGCCCAGGCGCAGAGTGCCGCGCAGCCTCCGCTGCCGCTCGCCAGCCAGCCGATCGAACGCTACGATCCGCCGCCCGAACAGCACGCCGCAGCGATGCTGCCGCTGCAGGTCGACGCAAAAAAAAACGCTACTGCACCAGCCTCTGGGCTGTATCTCCAGGTGGGAGCGTTCGCCAACCCGGACGCTGCCGAGCTGTTGCGCGAGAAGTTGAGCACGACGGTGAGCGCACCGGTGTTCGTCAGCTCGGTGGTGCACAACCAGCAAGTACTGCATCGCGTGCGCCTGGGGCCGATCGGCACGCAGGATGAGGTTCGCCAACTGCAGGACAGCGTCAAGCTCGCCAACCTCGGTCAGCCGCGCCTCGTGCGCAACGATTAGCGATTAGTGCAGTGCCCGCCGGAGTGTCTCCGGCTACCCTGCGGCGGCGAGTTCGCCGCATTCACCCTTAGCGATACCAGAGAGACGGATGAATATCATCAGCTTTGCGCAACGCCTTTTCCTGTCAGCCCTGCTGGTTGCCGCACCGACGGCCTGGGCGCAACAGGCCCTGCCGGCGCCGCCGCAACTGGCGGCCAAATCCTACGTGCTGATGGACGCCGCCAGCGGTCAGGTCCTGGTCGAGAATGATGGCGACGAACGCCTGCCGCCGGCCAGCCTGACCAAACTGATGACCGCCTACATCGCCACGCTGGAGATCAACCGCGGGCAGATCAAGGAAAGCGACATGGTCACCGTCAGCGAGCACGCCTGGCGCACGGGTGGCTCGCGGATGTTCATCAAGGTCGGTAGCCAGGTCTCGGTCAGCGACCTGCTGCACGGCATCATCATCCAGTCCGGCAACGACGCCAGCGTGGCGCTCGCCGAGCACATCGCCGGCAGCGAAGATGCCTTCGCCGACATGATGAATACCCAGGCGCAGAAGCTGGGCATGGTCAACAGCCACTTCATGAACGCCACCGGTCTGCCCCATGACGACCATTACTCGTCGGCGCATGACATGGCGATCCTGGCCAATGCCATCGTCCACGAAGATGCCGGCCACTACGCGATCTACTCCCAGAAGGAATTCCTCTGGAACAACATCAAGCAGCCCAACCGCAACCTGCTGCTGTGGCGCGACAAGACCGTCGACGGCCTCAAGACCGGCCACACCGATGCCGCCGGCTACTGCCTGGTGGCCTCCGCGGTGCGTGACGGTCAGCGTCTGATCGCCGTGGTTTTCGGCACCGACAGCGAGCAGGCCCGCGCCGCCGAGACGCAGAAGCTGCTGACCTATGGTTTCCGCTTTTTCGAAAGCCGCACCTTCTACCAGAAGGGCGCCGAGCTGACCAAGGCGCCGGTCTGGAAGGGCGATGCGCGCGAAGTGTCCGCCGGCTTGGCCAACGACCTGACACTGACCCTGCCGCGTGGCCAGATGAACCAGTTGCAGGCGAGCATGGTGGTCGAGCCGCAGCTTATGGCACCCATCGCCCAGGGGCAGGTGATCGGCAAGGTCGAGGTCAAGCTGGGCGACAAGGTGGTGCATAGCGCCGACCTGGTGGCCCTGCAGCCGGTGGAAGAGGGTGGCCTGTTCCGCCGTATCTGGGATAGTATCCGACTATTCTTCTACGGTTTATTCAACTGACCCCCACGCCGGGCGACTCGTTTCGCCCGGCGTTTTGCCGTCGCCGGCCTCGAGTCGGCCAGAGCCATGACAGAACCCACAGCTCCGAAAATCGAATTTCCCTGCGAACGTTATCCGATCAAGGTGATCGGCGAGGCCGGTGACGGTTTCGCCGAACTGGTGCTCGAAGTGCTGCAGCGCCACGCGCCCGACCTGGATGCGTCGACGCTGGTCAGCCGCGATAGCCGCAACGGACGCTTTTTGTCCGTGCAGGTGTTGATTACCGCGACCGGCGTCGAGCAGTTGCAGGCCATCCACGTGGACCTGCGCGCCACCGGCCGCGTCCATATGGTGCTTTGAGGTGGAACGCCCGCCACTTGGCGTGCGCCAGCTCGGCTTGGTCGAATACCTGCCCACGTGGCACGCCATGCAGGCATTCACCAACGGGCGCGATGCGACCACCGCGGACGAAATCTGGCTGCTGCAGCATCATCCGGTGTTTACCCAGGGCCAGGCCGGCAAGGCCGAGCACCTGCTGTTTCCCGGTGACATTCCGGTGGTTCAGGTCGACCGCGGCGGCCAGGTGACCTACCATGGCCCCGGTCAACTGGTTGCCTACTTGCTGCTGGACGTGCGTCGCTCGCACCTGGGCGTGCGCGATCTGGTCAGCGCCATGGAGCAGGGGCTGGTGGACCTGCTCGGCGAATATGACGTACAGGCCTATGCCAAGGCCGAAGCCCCGGGCGTCTACGTGGACGGCATGAAGATCGCTTCGCTGGGCCTGCGCATCCGCAATGGTCGCTCCTTCCATGGGCTGGCGTTGAACGTCGACATGGACCTGGAGCCTTTCGGGCGCATCAACCCCTGCGGCTACGCCGGCTTGCCCATGACCCAACTGCGCGACCTGGCCGGGCCGATGGATTTCGACGAAGTGAGTGCCCGCCTGCTCGCGCGGCTCGTCTCACGACTGGATTACCCCCAATACACAGCCCTCACGGGCGGGATCGAAACCCTATGAGTACAGTGGAAACCCCGGGCAAGCCGGCCAAGGTGGAAGCCGGCGTCAAGCTGCGTGGCGCCGAGAAGGTCGCGCGCATCCCGGTGAAGATCATTCCCACCGAGGAACTGCCGCGCAAGCCGGACTGGATCCGTGTACGCATTCCCGTGACCCCCGAGGTCGAGCGCATCAAGCAGTTGCTGCGCAAGCACAAGCTGCACAGCGTCTGCGAGGAAGCCTCCTGCCCGAACCTGGGCGAGTGCTTCTCCGGCGGTACCGCGACCTTCATGATCATGGGCGACATCTGTACCCGCCGCTGCCCGTTCTGCGACGTCGGCCATGGCCGACCCAAGCCGCTGGACGTGGACGAGCCGAAGAACCTGGCCATCGCCATCGCCGACCTGCGCCTGAAGTACGTGGTGATCACCTCCGTGGACCGCGACGACCTGCGCGACGGCGGTGCCCAGCATTTCGCCGACTGCCTGCGGGAAATCCGCGCGCTGTCCCCAGGCGTGCAACTGGAGACGCTGGTGCCGGATTACCGCGGGCGCATGGACGTGGCGCTGGACATCACCGCCGCCGAGCCGCCGGACATCTTCAACCACAACCTGGAAACGGTGCCGCGGTTGTACCGCTCCTCGCGCCCGGGGTCGGATTTCGAGTGGTCGCTGGACCTGCTGGAAAACTTCAAGAAGCGCGTGCCCCACGTGCCGACCAAGTCCGGCCTGATGCTCGGCCTGGGCGAAACCGACGAGGAAGTCATCGAGGTCATGCAGCGCATGCGTGAGCACGAGATCGACATGCTCACCCTCGGTCAGTACCTGCAGCCGTCGCGCAATCACCTGCCGGTGCAGCGTTTCGTACACCCGGATACCTTCGCCTGGTTCGCCGAGAAGGGCGCCGAGATGGGCTTCAAGAACGTCGCGTCCGGTCCGCTGGTGCGTTCGTCCTACCACGCCGACCAGCAGGCCCACGGCGGCAAGATCGGCAACTGACCCCTTGCCGGTGAGCGTGCCGAGAAGCGCCGGGCGAGCCCGGCGCTTGGCATTCAGCGTAGGTATTGCGGTTTGAACACCCCTTCGAGCTCCGCGTAGGGGATGTTCAGGCGCGGATGGCCGACCGAATAAGGGCCGATCGCGTAGACGTCGTAGACCAGCATCGCGCCGTCCGTGCCGAGTCCGACCTGGGTGGTCTTCTGGAAGGGCCAGAACTCCACGAACTGCGGGTCCTGGTCGAGCTTATTCTCCTCCAGCCAGCGCTGGTGCGCGGCTTCGGCCAGGTGCCAGAAGGCGTCCTCCTTGCCCGGTAGCAGCAGGTCCTGCAGTTGCAACTCGCGTTGCGCCTCGCGATCGTACTGCAGCAACTGGCGTCCCGGCATGCCGTGGGCGCCCCCGGTGTAGAGATAACTGGAGAGCTCCAGCAGGATCAGCCCGCGATGCTGGTCGAGCACCTTGGCCTGCAGCCAACTGCTCCAGCCCGGCTCGGCGCTGCCGAGGAAGCTGCGCTCATAGTCCTGCAGGTTCGCAGCCGGTGTGCTCTGCTCGCCGGCGACGGTCATCTGCAGCAGGCGCTGCTCGACCAGTGCGTTGAGCGTGGGTTCTTCGGCAAACTCCAGGGTGTCGATGTTCACCAGCGGGCATTTGTCGCCATGGCAGTTGCCGGCGTGGTCTTCCCAGGCGTGGCGGCGGTACTCGGCGGGTGCCGGTCCGGTGAGGCTCTGGCAGGCGGTCAGGCCGAGGCAGGAAATCAGCAGCAGGGTCTGTAGCGGGAAATTCATCGGGACCTTCGCAGTCGGTGCAGGATGCGACTTCGATTCATCGGACGTCGTCGAGTTCTATCGTCATTATCGGCAGCCGAACGGTTGCCGCAAGAGGCTGCGTAGAGCGCGTCGGCCCGCTAGTCTGCAAGACCATCAGCAATCAGGAAGGGCAACCTACATGAGCAGAACCCACCAGCCGGCCCCCGGAGACTATGAGATCGTCGAGCGCGAGAACTGCTTCAGCGGTTTCTACAAGGTCGACCGCCTGCATCTGCGCCACCGGCAGTTCTCAGGCGGCATGGGCCCGGTGCTCAGTCGCGAGCTGTTCGTACGCCACGATGCCGTCTGCGTACTGCCCTACGATCCGCAGGAAGACGCGCTGGTGCTGATCGAGCAATTCCGCGTCGGTGCCATCGGCAAGGGCGACAGCCCCTGGTTACTGGAAATGGTCGCCGGGCTGATCGACAAGGCCGAGAGCCCCGAAGAGGTCGCGCATCGCGAGGCGGAGGAGGAGGCCGGGTTGCGTATCGACGGGCTGTGGCCCATCGCCCGCTACTTCCCGTCGCCTGGTGGCAGCGATGAACTGGTGCATTTGTACCTGGGGCGTTGCGATAGCCGGGGCGCCGGTGGTATCCATGGTCTTGCAGAGGAGGGAGAAGATATCCGCGTGCACGTGCTGTCGTTCGACGAAGCCATGCGCACCCTCACGGACGGTCATGTGAACAACGCCGCCTGCCTGATTGCCCTGCAATGGCTGGCGCTGCACCGCGACGAAGTAAGGGAGGCCTGGCGTTGAGTCCAGCCCGCGAACGCTACCGCATCGACCTGCCACAGTTGCAGGCGACCTGCGAAGCCAACTACCTGCGCCTGATGCGCCTGCTGCCGCGCATGCGCCAGTGCAGCGACGCGCGCCGCGTGGCGATGAGCCAGGGCGAGCGCCTGCTCGGCGTGTTGGCACTGGAAGTGGTGGAAAGCTGCCCGTATACCAGCACCCTGCACATCAGCCAGGAGCACAGCGCATCCTGGCTGCCGCAGCCGCGCCTGGAAGTGCGCGTGTATCACGATGCGCGCATGGCCGAGGTGGTCGGCGCCGACCAGGCCCGGCGCTTCCGTGGTATCTACCCCTATCCCAACCGTGACATGCATCAGCCGGACGAGAAGCACCAGCTCAACCTGTTCCTCGGCGAATGGCTGGCCCATTGCATCGCCTGCGGGCATGAGCTCGAACCGCTGATCTGAGTCGGGATTTCTGTGACGTCGTTCCGCCTGGCGAGTTTGCTCCGCCAGCGGTGGCTTCGCATAATGGGCTCCGCCTTCTGCCGGCCGAGCCCATGCCTTCCGACGCTGCCATCCAACTGCTGCAACTGACCGACAGCCACCTGTACGCCGATCCCGCCGCACGCCTGCTGGGCATCCCCACGGCGGAGAGTCTGCGCGCGGTGGTCGAGCTGGCGCGCCGTGAGCAACCCCGCATCGACCTGCTGCTGGCCACCGGCGACCTCTCCCAGGATGGCTCTGTCGCGTCCTATCGCGCTTTTCTCCAGGCCTGTGCGCCGCTTGCCGCCCCCGCTTGCTGGATTCCCGGTAACCACGACGACGCGGCTGCGATGGGCGAAGTCGGCGCGGCCGCGGGCTGTCTGCGCGAGGTCGTCGATATGGGCGCGTGGCGCCTGTTGCTGCTCGACTGCCAGGTGCCGGGTGCGGTATTCGGTCATCTCGGTACGCAGCGCCTGGAGTGGCTGGCTGCGCGTCTGGACGAGGCACCCCAGCAGCATCACCTGATCTGCCTGCACCACCAGCCAGCGCCGGTGGGCAGTCGCTGGATGGATGGCATCGGCCTGCGTGATGGCACCGCCTTGCTGGCGCTGCTCGCCGAGCGACCTCAGGCGCGGGTGCTGCTGCATGGCCATGTACACCAGGCGGTGGACCAGCAGGTCGGCCGTCTGCGCGTGCTCGCCACGCCGTCCACCTGCGTGCAGTTCACCCCGCGCAGCGAGGATTTCGCCATCGAAGCCCGCGGGCCCGGTTATCGCTGGCTGCGCCTGTATGCCGATGGCCGTGTGGACAGCGCGGTTTCACGGCTCGCCGACGACGCCTTCGTTCCCGACCCCGACGCGACCGGTTACTGAGTGCGCTTGCGAGAGATGGCACGCAACTTGTAGCCTCTTGCCTCCATGACACCCGCCATTCTCTATATCCATGGTTTCAACAGTTCGCCGCGCTCCAGCAAGGCCATGCAGCTGATGGCGGCTATGGAGCGTGCCGGGCTCGCCGAGCGCCTGCGCGTGCCGGCGTTGCACCACCATCCCCTGCAGGCGATGGCGCAGTTGGAGGCCGCGCTGGCCGAGCTGGGCCGGCCTTTGCTGGTCGGCAGTTCGCTGGGCGGCTACTATGCGACCTGGCTCGCCGAGCGGCACGGCCTGCGCGCCCTGCTGATCAATCCGGCGGTAGCGCCACACCGGCTGTTCGACGGGCGTCTGGGGACGCAGACCAACTACCATAGCGGCGAGACCTGGGAGCTGACCCTCGACCACGTGGCCGCGCTGGCCGCCCTCGAGGTGCCACCGCCCCGTGATCCTCAGCGCTTCACCGTTTGGCTGCAGAGCGCCGACGAAACCCTCGACTACCGCGCCGCCCTGGCTTATTACGCCGGCTGCGAGCTGCGCGTGGAGGAGGGCGGCGACCATTCCTTCCAGGGCTTTGCCGAGCGCCTGCCGGAGTTGCTGGCACACGCCGGCTTCGTCACCGCGGGCGGGCAGGGCAGTGATTTTCCCGATTCATAGAAGAGAACCATGGCCACCTATAACGCCGACGCCATCGAAGTCCTCTCCGGGCTCGACCCGGTGCGCAAGCGCCCGGGCATGTACACCGACACCACCCGGCCCAACCACCTGGCCCAGGAAGTCATCGACAACAGCGTCGATGAGGCGCTGGCCGGACACGCCAGCAGCGTGCAGGTGATCCTGCATGCGGACAATTCGCTGGAGGTGATCGACGACGGGCGCGGCATGCCGGTGGACATCCACCCCGAAGAGGGCGTCCCGGGTGTCGAGCTGATTCTCACCAAGCTGCACGCGGGCGGTAAGTTCTCCAACAAGAACTACCAGTTCTCCGGCGGCCTGCACGGCGTCGGGATCTCCGTGGTCAACGCCCTCTCGACCCGTGTCGAGGTGCGGGTGAAGCGCGACGGCAGCGAGTACCTGATGACCTTCGCCGACGGCTACAAGGCCAGCGACCTGGCCGCGGTCGGCAGCGTCGGCAAGCGCAATACCGGCACCAGCGTGCATTTCTGGCCCGATGCGCAGTACTTCGATTCGCCGAAGTTCTCCGTCAGCCGCCTGAAGCATGTGCTCAAGGCCAAGGCGGTGCTGTGTCCGGGGTTGTCGGTGGTGTTCGAGGATCGCGCCAGTGGCGAGAAGCTCGAGTGGCACTACGAGGACGGCCTGCGCTCCTACCTGGCCGATGCCGTTTCCGAGCTGCCACGGCTGCCGGAGGCGCCTTTCACCGGCGCCCTGGCTGGCGAGCGCGAGGCGGTCGACTGGGCGCTGCTGTGGCTGCCCGAAGGCGGTGAGGGCGTGCAGGAGAGCTACGTCAACCTGATTCCCACCGCCCAGGGCGGTACCCACGTCAATGGCCTGCGCCAGGGGCTGCTGGAAGCGATGCGCGAGTTCTGCGAATTCCGCAACCTGCTGCCACGCGGCGTCAAGTTGGCGCCCGAGGACGTCTGGGAGCGCATCGCCTTCGTGCTCTCGATGAAGATGCAGGAGCCACAGTTCTCCGGGCAGACCAAGGAGCGCCTGTCCTCCCGCGAGGCGGCCGGTTTCGTATCCGGCGTGGTCAAGGATGCCTTCAGTCTGTGGCTCAACGCGCACCACGACCTAGGCCTGCAACTCGCCGAACTGGCCATCAGCAACGCCGGACGGCGGCTCAAGGCGGGCAAGAAGGTCGAGCGCAAGAAGATCACTCAGGGCCCGGCGCTGCCCGGCAAGCTGGCCGACTGCGCCGGCCAAGACCCGGCGCGCGCCGAGCTCTTCCTGGTCGAGGGCGACTCCGCAGGTGGCAGCGCCAAGCAAGCGCGGGACAAGGAATTCCAGGCGATCATGCCGCTGCGCGGGAAGATCCTGAATACCTGGGAGGTGGACGGCGGCGAAGTGCTCGGTAGCCAGGAGGTGCACGACATCGCTGTGGCCATCGGCATCGACCCCGGTTCGACGGACCTGGTGCAACTGCGTTACGGCAAGATCTGCATCCTCGCCGATGCCGACTCCGACGGCCTGCACATCGCCACCCTGCTGTGCGCGCTGTTCGTTCGTCACTTCCGCCCGTTGGTGGAAGCCGGTCACGTCTACGTGGCGATGCCGCCGCTGTACCGCATCGACCTCGGCAAGGAGGTGCACTACGCCCTCGACGAGGGCGAGCGTGATGCCATCCTCGAACGCCTGACCGCCGAGAAGAAGCGCGGCAAGCCGCAGGTCACCCGCTTCAAGGGCCTGGGCGAGATGAACCCGCCGCAGTTGCGCGAGACCACCATGGACCCGAACACCCGGCGACTGGTGCAGCTCACGCTGGACGACTTCGACGCGACCCGCGAAATCATGGACATGCTCCTGGCGAAAAAGCGTTCCGGCGATCGCAAGCAGTGGCTGGAGAGCAAAGGCAACCTCGCCGAGGTGCTGGTTTGACGAGCCCTCGGCGTCTCCCTGGGAGCTTCGCCCGTTGAGCGCGCAGCCACCGGGCCGGCGCCTGGGCCGGGTGATGCTGGTGCTGGCGTGGGTCGCCGGCCTGGCCCTGGCCACGCGTTTCTTCGGTGACTGGATCGAGCGCCGCGACAACCCGAACGCACAGCCGACCTCGGTGCATTCGGAGAACTACATCGAGGTGACGCTGGCCGGCGACGGACAGGGTCACTACAGCGTCGGCGGCTCGATCAACGGCGAGCCGGTGACCTTCCTGCTCGATACCGGCGCCACCGACGTGGCGATTCCCCAGGCCCTCGCCGAGCGCCTGGGCCTGCCGCGTGGCGCGGGCATCCCGCTGCTCACCGCCAACGGCCGCAGCGATGGCTACCGCACCCAGGTGCAGCGCCTGCGCATCGGCGACATCGAACTGCACGATGTCCGCGCATTGGTGGCACCGGGCTTCGACAGCCCGCGGGTGCTGCTGGGCATGAGCGCGCTCGGCCAACTCGAATTCACCCAGCGCGACGGCACCCTGGTGCTGCGCCAATACATTCAACCATGAGGCACGCATGAGCGAATCCCTCGACCTGAGCCTGGAAGGCGTCGAACGCCGGTCGCTGGCCGACTTCACCGAGCAGGCCTACCTCAACTATTCCATGTACGTGATCATGGACCGCGCGCTGCCGCATGTCGGCGATGGCTTGAAGCCCGTGCAGCGGCGCATCGTCTACGCCATGAGCGAACTGGGCCTGGACGCGGACTCCAAGCACAAGAAGTCGGCGCGTACCGTCGGCGACGTGCTCGGCAAATACCATCCGCATGGCGATTCGGCCTGCTACGAAGCCATGGTGCTGATGGCGCAGCCGTTCAGCTACCGCTACACCCTGGTCGACGGCCAGGGCAACTGGGGGGCGCCGGACGATCCCAAGTCCTTCGCCGCCATGCGCTACACCGAGGCACGCCTGTCGCGCTACTCCGAGCTGCTGCTCGACGAACTCGGCCAGGGCACCGTGGACTGGGTGCCGAATTTCGACGGCACCCTGAACGAGCCGGCGACCCTGCCGGCGCGCCTGCCCAACCTGCTGCTCAACGGCACCACCGGCATCGCCGTGGGCATGGCCACCGACGTGCCGCCGCACAACCTGCGAGAGGTCGCCAGCGCCTGCGTGCGCCTGCTCGACGAGCCGGGTGCAACGGTCGAACAACTGACAGAGCACGTGCCCGGGCCGGACTACCCGACCGAGGCGGAGATCATCACCCCGCGCGCGGACCTGCTGAAGCTCTACCAGACCGGGCGTGGCTCGGTGCGCGCCCGCGCGGTGTACCAGGTGGAGGACGGCGACGTGGTGGTCACCGCGCTGCCGCACCAGGTCTCCGGCGCCAAGGTGCTGGAGCAGATCGCCGCGCAGATGCAGGCCAAGAAGTTGCCGATGGTCGCCGACCTGCGCGACGAATCGGACCACGAGAACCCCTGCCGCATCGTCATCGTGCCGCGCTCCAACCGCGTCGATGCCGAAGAGTTGATGACCCACCTGTTCGCCACCACCGACCTGGAGTCGAGCTACCGGGTCAACCTCAACGTGATCGGCCTCGACGGCAAACCGCAGGTCAAGGACCTGCGCACCCTGCTGGTGGAGTGGCTGCAGTACCGCGTCGGCACCGTGCGTCGTCGCCTGCAGTTCCGCCTGGACAAGGTGGAGCGCCGCCTGCACCTGTTGGAAGGTTTGCTGGTTGCGTTCCTCAACCTCGACGAAGTGATCCACATCATTCGCAGCGAGGACCATCCCAAGCCGGTGTTGATGGAGCGCTTCGAGCTCAGCGAGCTACAGGCCGACTACATCCTCGACACCCGTCTACGTCAATTGGCGCGGCTGGAGGAGATGAAAATCCGTGGCGAGCAGGACGAACTGGCGAAGGAGCGCGAGAAACTGCTCGCGTTGCTCGGCAGCGAGGCCAAGCTGAAGAAGCTGGTGCGCAAGGAAATCATCGAGGACGCGGAGAAGTATGGCGACGAGCGCCGTTCGCCGATCGTCGAGCGCGCCGAGGCCCGTGCCCTCTCGGAAAACGAGCTGATGCCGTCCGAGCCGGTCACCGTGGTGCTCTCCGAGAAAGGTTGGGTGCGCTGCGCCAAGGGCCACGACATCGACGCCGGGGCGTTGGCCTACAAGGCGGGCGATGGCTACCGGGCGGCCGCGCCCGGACGCTCCAACCAGTTCGCCGTGTTCATCGACTCCACCGGGCGCAGTTACTCGCTGCCGGCTCACTCGCTGCCTTCCGCGCGGGGGCAGGGCGAGCCGTTGACCGGCCGTCTGACGCCGCCGCCGGGGGCGTCCTTCGAGTGCGTGCTGCTGCCCGAGGATTCCGCGCTCTACGTGTTGGCCTCGGATGCTGGCTACGGCTTCGTGGTCAAGGGTGAGGATCTGCAGGCCAAGAACAAGGCCGGCAAGACCCTGCTCAGCCTGCCAGCCGGCGCACGGGTGGTGGCTCCCCGGCCGCTGGGTAGCCTGGAGGACGATTGGCTGGCGGCGGTCACCACCGAAGGGCGGCTGTTGCTGTTCCCGGTGCGCGACCTACCGCAACTGGCCAAGGGCAAGGGCAACAAGATCATCGGCATCCCCGGTGAGCGCGTCGCCAGCCGCGAGGAATACCTCATCGACCTGGCGGTGCTGCCGGCCGGTGCCAGCCTGTCGTTGCAGGCCGGCAAGCGCAGTCTCACCCTGCGCGCCAGCGATCTGGAACACTACAAGGGCGAGCGTGGACGCCGTGGCAACAAGCTGCCGCGCGGCTTCCAGCGCGTCGACGCGCTGTGCGTAGAGCCCAGCGCCTGAGTTCCAGCGGTTTGCGCGACGTGTCAACCGGACCTAAGGGCGGACGGTGCTGGAGTCTGCCGCCGCTTTGGCGGATCATGGACAGTCTGGAGGGGGCGCACCACGCCCCAGTCCCGTTTACTCGCCGCCACGAGCGGCCCTATCGGTGGTTTTCATGACCGTAGTACGTCTATTTTCCGCGCTGACGCTCCTGGGCCTGGTGGCCCTGGGCGGTTGCGCCCACCAGCCGCTGCCGATGTATCAGCTCGATGCCGGGGCGCCGCTGGCTTCTTCGCGTGGTTCTGGCCCCAAGGTCCTGCTCGGCCCGGTCGAAATGGCCGATTACCTGCATCAGGACGTTTTGTTGCAGCGTCAGACCGACGGCAGCCTGCTGCCAGCCCGTGACGGGCGCTGGGCGAGCCGCCTGGACAGTAGCGTTGACGATCTGCTGTTGCGCCGCCTGGCCGCGCGGCTGGGTAGCGAGCGGGTGGCCTTGGCGCCGGCGCAGGGCTTCGATGCTCAGGTGCAAGTCGAGTTGAAGATCACCCGTTTCGATTCGGGGCCTCAGCAGAGCGCCGTGCTCGATGCGCAGTGGCGTCTGCTGGATGGCGCCGGGGTGATTCGCGAGAGCCGCGTGGTCAGCCTGCAAGCGCCGCATGACGGCAGCACGGCCGACCAAGTGCGGGCGCAGAGCGAGTTGCTCACGCAATTGGCCGAACGTCTGGGGGATGCCGTGGTGCCCGTCGCGCGCCTCGCCGCGGCGTCGCGCAAGCCGGCGGCGCCCGCCGAGCCGGCACCAGCGGCCAAGCAGCCCGAGCCGTCCCCGGCGATTCCGGTGGCCGAGCCGATTCGCACCGACGTGGAAGTGTTTCGCTTCTGAGGTCGTTCACCGCTCCGGCGTGGTGAACGCAATCTGTGCGTAGGGTGGAAGACTCGCCTCGCGATTTTCCACCGTTGCCTTTCAGTGCGGGGCAGCAGCGCTGCCCCGTCCACAGGCTCTAGGACTGCATCAGGCTGGTGCGCATCCGCGCAAGCTGGCGCTCCAGCATCGCCGGGTGCGGGTCGAGCAGACGTTCGACGCAGCCGGCGCCGGGCGGGCTGGCGATTGGGCGGATGCGCGCGCGGCGGCGCAGTTGCGGGTCGTCGCCGATGCTGCGTTGTACCAGCAGCAGGTTGCGACTGTGCTGGGACAGCGCCAGTGCCGCCAGGGCCGCCTCGCTGAGCAGCAGTTCGGCCTGGCCCAGGCCGCTCAGGGCCTCGCCCTGGGTCAGACCCAGCTGCAGTTGCAGGGTGATGCCACTGTCGACCACCTCGATCTGCAATTCATGCCCCAGCACGCGCAGCAGCTCGCCGCAGCACAGGCCATGGGCAAGGTATTCGTCGCCGCAGTCGCGGGTGTGGAACAGCACCAGGCTGCTGCCGTCGGCGAGGGTGTGCAGCTCGCCGCGATAGAGCCGTGCCGCTTGCTCCAGGCAATTGCGATAGCGCTCCAGCAGCGCCTGCAAGCGCGTACGCGGCAGTTGTCGCAGTTGCTCCTGGGCGCCCAGGCGCACCGCCAGCACGGCGCTGGCAGACGGCACGGCCGGCGCGGCGGCGACCGGCGGCAGCAGGGGCTCGGGGGTCGTCTCCACGACGGGGGGCGCGGAAACCTCGTCATCCAGCGCTCCGAATGAGCTCGGCGGGCGAGCCAGCGCCGGGCGACGATCGAAGGCGTCCTCCTCCTCGTCGTCGGCCACGTTGCCGAGGCGCGGCTCGTCGTCGAAGTCGTCCTCCCAGGCGGGCTCTTCGTCGGCTTCCTCGAAGTCCTCTGCCGCGCCCTCGGTCTGGTAATCGTCCTCGTAGTCTTCTTCGTAGTCGTCCTCGTGCTCTTCCTCGGCACGGGGCGGCACCAGGCGCGCCTGCATCTGTCGGGCGAGGTCGCCGATCTCGTCCTGGCGGCCGGCGCCCGGCGCCGGATCGTCCGGGTCGCGCAGCCAGACACGCAACTGCAACAGCGGCGTGGAAATATGCCTGCCCAGGCGCAGCGAAAGGGTCAGCGTCAGAGCCAGCAGGATCAGCGCAAGGATGCCCATGCTCTGCAGACTGATGGTCATCGGCTGATGGAACTGACGCATGTCCAGCGCGATGCGCAGGTGCCCGGCGATGACCTCCTGGAAGGTCAGCGGCGTGGAGAACAGCCCTTCGGAGTCTCCCAGCAGGTTCTGCCCGGGGCGCGAACCGGCCTCGGCGAGGATGCGGTTGTCGACGCTGTAGATGGCGGCATGCGCCACCAGCGGGTTCTTCACCAGGTTGCCGAGCAGCACGTTGAGGCTGAGGATGTCGTTGGCTACCAGCAGTTCGGTCGCCGAGGCGGCCGTCTGCGTGGTCAGACTCTGACCGACGGCTTCGGCCTGGTCGGCCATCGCCTGGCGGAACTGCATGCCCATGACCCAGGCGTAGATGACCAGCGCCAGGGCGACCAGCAGCAGGCTGTGGGCGACGATACGCAAGGCGATCGGCACGCGTTTCTGGCTCAGGGCACGGAAGAGTAGAACGAAGAAGTTATCTGGCTTGACGGGGGCGGGCCGGTTCACGGGGCGCGGCTCTTGGGCAGGGAATTCGCGGCAGTATACGGAAAAGCGCCAGCGACCCGGAAGCCACGGCCATTCGCCAGCGGTTAGAATATCGGGTCAATTCTTCCGGCGGAGCTGCACCTTGCGCGAAATCGTCCTGATCAACATCACCGGCGAAGACCGTCCCGGCCTCACGGCCGCGGTCACCGGCATCCTGGCCCAGGGCGGGGTGAACATCCTCGATATCGGTCAGGCGGTGATTCACGACACGCTGTCCTTCGGCATCCTCGTGGAAATCCCCGGAGAGCGCGGCGCCGCGGTGCTCAAGGAGCTGCTGTTCGCCGCTCACGAGCTGGACCAGCAGGTGCGTTTCACCCCGGTTTCGGCCGAGCAGTACGAGCATTGGGTGAGCGGTCAGGGCAAGGCGCGGCACATCGTGACGCTGCTGACGCGCAACGTCACCGCCGAGCAACTGCACCGGGTCAGCGCGATCACCGCGCGTTATGGACTGAACATCGATCACATCGACCGTCTGTCGGGTCGTCGTTCGCTGCGGGAGCCGAGCGAGCAGGCCAAGGGTTGCATCGAGTTTTCGGTTCGCGGCGAGCCGCAGGATCTGGCGGCGTTGCGCGCCGACTTCCTCAGCGTGGCGCAGGAGCTGGAAGTGGATATCGCCTTCCAGCGCGATACGGTGTATCGCCGCAACCGCCGCCTGGCGGTCTTCGACATGGACTCGACGCTGATCGAGGCGGAGGTCATCGATGAACTGGCGAAGGCCGCGGGCGTCGGCGAGCAGGTCGCGGCGATCACCGAGCGGGCGATGCGCGGCGAGCTGGACTTCCGCGCCAGCTTCAAGGAGCGCCTGGCGCTGCTCAAGGGGCTCTCGGTCGAGGTGCTCGACGACATCGCGGACAACCTGCGTCTCACCGAAGGCGCCGAGACGCTGTTCCGTGAACTCAAGCGCCTGGGCTACAAGACCGCGATTCTCTCCGGTGGCTTCAGCTACTTCGCCGAGCGCCTGCAGCGTCAGTTGGGCATCGACCACGTGTTCGCCAATGAACTGCAGATCGAGGCGGGGCGTCTGACCGGCGTTGCGGTGGAGCCGATCGTCGACGCCCAGCGCAAGGCCGACTTGCTCACGCAACTGGCGGAGCAGCACGGCCTGCGCCTGGAACAGACCATCGCGGTGGGTGACGGTGCCAATGACCTGCCGATGCTTGGCCTGGCCGGGCTGGGCGTGGCCTTCCGTGCCAAGCCACTGGTGCGCCAGTCGGCCAAGCAGGCCATCTCCACCCTGGGCCTGGACGGCATCCTCTACTTGTTGGGGTATCGCGAGCGCGAGGGCGACGGCCTCGACTGAGGCGTCGTCGAGCCCTAGGGCCTGTTCCCGTTTCATTCGCGAGCCGCGGATGGCCGCCCCGCGTTCTCGCCAGAAATGGCCTGCGGTTAGGCGCAGGACGCAGCCAATGGTTATTCCCTTGGCAAGTCCTGCAACGACAGCGCAGGCCATTTCTGGCACAACCTCGGCGGCCCCACCCTACGGGCCGGTGCCTGTTTTGGCGCGATACGGCGTTACTCGTCTTGGACTTACCCCGGTAAGCCCTGCGATTCGCGCCTTGTCTCCCGCCAAAACAGGCGCCGGCGCGGCCGTGAATGAAACGGGAACAGACCCTAGGCCTTACTCATCGGAGGCGAACTCGTAGTCCATGGTCAGGCTGGGGCCCTGCAGGTAGTAACCCTGGATGTAGTTGGCGCCGGCCTGCCAGAGCATCGCCAGCAGGCTGGCGCTGTCGACGAAGGGCACGATGCTCTGTTTGCCCTGGGCGCGCAGCTCGCCGAGCATCTCCTTGAGGATGTCCTGGTTTTCCTTGCGCTCCAGTTGGCTGGCGAAGGAGCCATCCAGCTTGACGTAGTCCACGTTGAGGTGGCGCAACGTATTGAAGGGATTCAGCGAGCAGCCGAACTGGCTGATGGCGATCTTGCAACCCATCTGCCCCAGGCCCTCGGTGAACAGGCGCGCCTGCTTGAGCTGGGCAATGGCGTCCTGCTCGTGCAGTTGGAACACCAGCGCATCGGCCGGCAGCCGTGCGGCCCGCAGCGCGGCGCCGATCCAGCCGAGCAGGCCGGCCTCGCGCAGGCTGGCGGCGGTGAGGTGGACGAACAGGCGCGTCTGATTGCCCTTGCTGCGATGCTCGGCGAGCAGCTTGACCGAGTTGAGGATCACCCAGCGATCGATCTTGCCGGCCAGGCCGTTTTCCACGGCGGCCTGGATGAACTGGCCTGGCGGGACTTCCTGGCCCTGGGGATCGAGCAGGCGCAGCAGGACGTCGTACTGTTCTTCGGTATCGCCGCGCAGGCTGATGATCGGTTGGAACAGCAGGCGGAAGGCATTGCGCTCGAGGGCCTGGCGGATCATCGCGGTGACGTCGCCGCGGTTGGCGGCGGCGGCCAGCTCCTCGGTGGGATCGAACAGCTTGATGCCGTTGCGTACCTGCTCCAGGCAACGGTGCGCGCGTTCGATGATCGTGCGCGCCTGGGGCGTGCGTTCGTTGACCCCGGCGGCGCCGACGGACAGGGTGATCTGCACGCTGCGGCCCGCCACTTCGAACACCTGACCCTCGACCTTGCGCAGCAGCTCGCGTAGCCGTGGCTCGCTTTGCTGCGGCGTACAGCCGGGCTCCAGGGCCGCGAACACGCCGTCGCGAAAGCGCGCCAGCTCGGTGTCCGGGGAAAAGTGCTGGCGCAGGAGCACGGCGAGGTCGGCGAGCAACTGGTCGAACTGCGCCAGGCCGATTTCGTTGAGCTGGGTGCTGTAATGGTCGATGCCGATCAGCGCCAGGCTGGCGGGCTTGCCGCCTTTGATCACTTTTTCCACGGCGGTATCGATCAGCTCGAGGAAATGCGGGCGATTGTAGAGCCCGGTGACCTGGTCACGACGGCTGATCTCGCGGATCTGCGCCTGCAGGTCGGTGCTTTCCTCGTGGCCGCGGATAACGACCTGCACGCAGGGTTCGCCATCGAAACTGGCCTGGGAGAACACCATGCGTGCGGGAAAGCGCTGGCCCTGCGCGTCCACGCCGCTGCATTGCAGCTCGCCAGCGGGCTGTCCGGGGGCGTTGCGCAGCAGTTCGCGAAATTCCGCGCCGTCGCAGTCCTCCACCAGGTCGATGATGGGGATGCCTGCCAGATCGTCGAGATCGGCGTAGCCGAAGCGCTTGAGATAGGCGGGGTTGGCGTAGACGTGCATACCGTCGTGGACGTAGGCGATAGCGTCCACGGCGCTGTCGAGCAGCGTTTGCGCACGCTTTTCGCTCTCGCGCAGGGCCAGCTCCGCATGGCGGCGGGCGCGCCGTTCTTCCAGGTTGGCCAGTTCGCGGGTGGCGACCCGCAGCAGGCGCTCGTCGTCGCCTTGGGGCACGGCGTCCTGGGCGCCCACGCGCAGCGCTTCGGTCACGGCCTGGGGATCGTTGCCCTCCACCAGCAGCAGCACCGGGATGTCCTTGGCCTGGCGGGCGATGGTCTCGATGGCGACCAGCGGGTCCATGTCTTCACTGTTGGGGGAGCAGATCAGCAGGTCCCAGCTCTGTTGCAGGGCGTCGTCGAGATCTTCGGGGGACGTCAGACGATGCACGCGGGTGGCATTGCCGGCGTTGCGAAACAACGTGACCACGCGCTCGGCTTCATTGTGCGAGCCTTCGATCAGGAGCAGCCGAATGGTGCGGCGCTCGCCGGGCAGGCTGGTCGGCTGCGTCGTCTTGATCGGCGCAGGACTAGGCGAGAGGATCATCGGGCGCTCTACAGGGACTTCCACAAGGAATCAAAGTCTTCCTCCGAGACGGCGCTTTCAGGCGCCTGGCTGGTGACTTGTTCTTGGACGTCCTGTTCCGCCGGAAGGTCCAGCCGTTGATACTCGAACTGACCGAAGCTGCCGGTACTGGCCATGCTGTGATTGAGCACGGCGTGGTATTCCTCGCCGTTGAGGTTGATCAAGACCTTGCTGCCTTCCTGGAACGGCAGGCGTGGCGCCAGCACCGAGGCGGGCCGGGAGATGGCCGCGATGGCCGGCAGCAGCAGGGCGCGCAGGTACTGGCTGCCGTGGCTGGTCTTGTGCAGCAGGCGCAGGCCGCAAGGCTGCGCCTGTGGGGAAATCAGCTCCACGCCCATCTGCGTACCGCCGCCGCGGACCTGGCGGATCCAGCGCACCACGGCGATGCTCCAGCCCTGTTCGGCGGGTGCATCGTCGCTGGTTTCCGCACTGTCCTGCAAACCGAGCAGCTCTCCGGCTTGCAGTTGCGCGGGCACCTCGCGAGGCCAGGACAGGCAGTAGCCGCCAGGACTGTGGTTGACGATGCGCAGGGTGTGCGTGGGATAGCTGTCGTCTGCCTCGATGATTTCCGCGGTGCCGTCCTCGGCGGGCGGCGGCGCGTTGTGATAGCTGATTTCCTCGTAGGCCATCACGTTCTCTGAGCTTTTCTGCGCATCGAAGGCGTTGGCCCAGGCGTCGTTGCCTCCCGCCTCGAAGTGCGCCGACTGGAATTCCTGGGGCGCGCGCAGGACCTCCGAAAACTGCCGCCTTCCCGCGATGAAGTAATGCACGGCGCTCATCCCCAGGCACAGGGTCAGGCTGCCATGGCCAGGCAGGCGCTGGAAGCTACGCTCGGCGATGTCGCCCCAGGTCGAGCTCAGGTGCTGCAACAGGTCGGGGTTGATGCCGGCCGGCACGCGCAGCTCCGCGTCGCCGCGGGCTTCGCGGGGCAGCGCCAGGTACTGCTGGATCTGCTTGACCAGGTGACTGGTATCCAGGCCGAGCAGTTGCTGGCGCTCACCGTCCTCGAACAGCGTCTTGTAGCGGGGCGGGCTGTCCATCTGCGGTGCTACGGCGAACTGCGTGCTCGGGTTGCCGACGGGCGTCAGGTAGGCGTACTCGCACCACAGCTCCAAAGCGCCGGCCAATTGCGCGATGCCGCCCTGGCGCATCTGGTTGGTCCGCGCGCAGCCCAGCAGCAGGGCACAGAGATAGGACTGCTCGATACTCAGGCTGCTGGCGTGGCGGGCCAGTTCATCGGTGACCGGCTGGCTTTCCTGGGAGTGCTGGCGACCCAGCCGGTAGAGCTGGTGCAGTTCGAACCAGAGTCCTTCGGGCATCGGGCAATAGAGCTGGCTGGAGCGCACCAGGGGCGCATAGAGGCTGCGCATGGCGCGCTGGATGGCGTTGGTCAGTAGCGCCGCGCGCTCCTTGCTCGGGCGCGAGGCGACGGCCACGACGACCAGCTTGTAGCCGATAGCCAGGTGGTTCTGCAGGGCCTGACAGAGATTGGCGACCTTGCGCGGGCGCTCGTCGAGAACCACCGAACGCCCGAGGAAGTGCTTCTCCAGGTGCTGGCAGACGAAGTAGACGTCCGGGCGCAGCAGTTCCACCAGTTGCAGCCGCAACTCGGCTGCCAGCACCAACTGGTTGAGTTCGGTCAGCGCCTGGTAGAGCTGGCGAGCGGTTTCACCGATGTTGGCCTTGGGGAGTTCGGACAGCCAGCGGCGCAGGTCGCGCACGCTGGCCTCGGCGAAAGTGAGCCGCTGCTGGCTGGGAGTGGGCACGCGCAATGCCAGGTGAGGGCTCTGATTATCCATGTAGAGCGGCTACTCCCGCGGGTCCTCGTTGCGTCGTCTGGGGCTGGTTTTCCGGAACTCTAGCAGCATCGCAGATGGCGTGCAGCCATCGCTGCCGTCGTGGGTTCATGGGCGATCCAGGCGCTGCCCCATACAGACCGGCGACAAGGTGCCGAGCGCTTCGGCCCAACGCACCTGCTCGGCGCCGAACAGCAGGATCACCGTCGAACCGAGCAGGAAACGGCCCATTTCCGCACCACGCTCCAGGTGGATGGGCGCCCGCGCGGTTTCGTCGTAGCGCCAACTGCGCAACTGGCGCTTGGGCGGTGTTACCAGGCCGGCCCAGACCGTCTCGATGCTGGCGACGATCATCGCGCCGACCAGCACCATGGCCATCGGCCCACGCTCGGTATCGAACAGGCAGACCACCCGCTCGTTGCGGGCGAACAGCTCCGGGACGTTCTCCGCGGTGGTCTGGTTCACCGAGAAGATGCGTCCGGGGACATGCACCATCTCGCGCAGGGTGCCGGCCAGCGGCATGTGCACGCGATGGTAGTCGCGCGGTGACAGGTAGATGGTGGCGAAGTCGCCGCCCATGAAGGGCGCGGCGCGCTCGGCGTCACCACCGAGCAACTCCAGCACGCTGTAGTCGTGGCCCTTGGCTTGGAAGATGCGCCCGTTGCGGATTTCACCGAGCTGGCTGATGGCGCCGTCGGCCGGGCAGACCAGCGCTTTCGGATCGTCCGGCAGCGGGCGGGCGCCCTCCTTGAGGGCGCGGGTGAAGAAGGCGTTGAAATGCGCATAGGCGTCCGGGCTCTCCAACTGAGCCTGGCTCATGTCCACGTCGTAGCGGCGAATGAAGGTGCGGATGAAGGCGTTCTTCAACCAGCCGACCCGGCACTGCGCCAGGCAGCCGGCCAGGCGCGAGATCAGATGGTGCGGCGCCAGGTACTGCAGGGCGATGAAGAGACGGTCTTTCATGGGGTTTCCTCGGTGCTGATAGGCGTCTGCGGGTCGTTGCCCCATTCGGCCCAGGAGCCGGCATAGGCCTTCACGCGCGGATAGCCCAGGGCCTTGGCCGCTAGATAAGTGAAGCCGGAGCGATGGTGCGTCTGGCAATGGGTGATGATCTCCTTGTCAGGCGTGATGCCCAGCGCCTGCAGGTGTTCGCGCAGGTCGCTGCGCATGCGCAACTGGCGCTGCGGGTCCATCCCGGCGGTCCATTCGAAGTTCACCGCGCCGGGGATGTGCCCGCCGCGCGTGGCAACCCGTTTCTCGCCACGGTATTCCAGCGGCCCGCGCGCATCCCAGACCAGCAGGTCGGCGGCGCCCAGGCGCTGCAGCAGGTACTCGCGCGTAGCGGTCGGCTCCTCGTGCAATTGCAGGACCACCGGGGCGCCCGCGGGCGCTGGCGTGTCCTGCGAGAGCGGGCGCCCCTCCGCCTGCCAGGCCAGCAGGCCACCGTCGAGATAGTGGTAGCGGCTATGGCCGATGACATCGAGCAGCCAGATGAAGCGCCCGGCCCAGCCGCCGCCTTCGTCGTCGTAGACCACGTAGACCGCTTCCGGGCGGTGTCCCAGCTCGCCGAACAGCCGTTGCAGGTCATCCAGCGCCGGTGCGTGACCGGGCACTGGCGGTGGGCTCTGGGTGCGCTTGGGGTCGACGAAGCGGGCGCCGGGAATGTGTCCTTCGGCGTAGCGCGCTGCGCTGCTCAGGTCGACCAGGATCAGCTCGGGGGCGTCCAGGCGGGCGGCGAGTTGCTCGCTGTCGATGACCAGCGCAAGGTCGGAGAAGTCGGGCATGGGGTGCTCCGCAGACTGTCGAGGCGGGGATTGTAGCGGAAAAGCCCCTACGAACTGCGCTGTCGTTGCGGCGTGCAATACGCAGCAGGCCTAGGGCCTGTTCCCGTTTCATTCACGAGCCGCATTGTCGCCAGAAATGGCCTGCGATTAGGCGCAGAACGCAGCCAATGGCCATTCCCTTGGCAAGTTCTGCAACGACAGCGCAGGCCATTTCTGGCACAACCCTACGGGCCGGTGCCTGTTTTGGCGCGATACGGCGTTGCTCGTCTTGGACTTACCCCGGTAAGCCCAGCGACTCGCGCCTTGTCTCGCGCCAAAACAGGCATCGGCGCGGCCGCGAATGAAACGGGAGCAGGCCCTAGGCACCGCTGCGCTGCTGAAGCGCGCGCTCCACGCACTGCAGGGTCTTGTCGATGACCCGTTGCAGGGCGGGGTCGAACGCCTCGCCATCCCGTGCCACGCATACCAGCAGCGCGCTAGCCCCCGTCCCCCCAAGGCCGGCGATCAGCAGGTCGCCATCGAACAGTTGGCGCAGCGAGGTGGGCAGCAGCGCCTTCAGGCGTCCGGCATTGCCATGGTCGATAGACAGGCGCCCGCGGGTTTGCATCAGTCGACTGAGCAAGGGGGTCGTGGACAGGCTGCTGGCGATGCGCGCCTGGCCGCTCCAGCCCGCGGCATGCAGCAGGGCGGGTGGCTGGGTCGAGGCATCGAACAGCAGTACCTGGTTCAGACCACTGTTGTGCAGTGCGCGGGCGGCACATTCGCCGAGTTCGGCGAGGTTGGCGAAAGGACTCGGTTCACGCAGCAACTGGGTGCAGCGCTGGCGCCACTCCAGGCTCGGGTCGCTGGGCGGCGGCGCGCTGTTGCGTTCCACGGGGGCATGCCGATCATCGCTGACCCAGGGCCAGAGCAGCGCTTCGGCAGGGTGCCAGAGTCCGGGCTGGTCATGCAGACGTGCGCTGCTTGCCGCGTGCTGGTGCACGGCCTGGTGCAATTCGTCCAGCGGTTGCTCCAGGTACAGGCCGCACAGCTGTTGCCAGCGCAGATGATGATGGGTGCCCCAGCCGTCATGGGCCGAGAGCGCCAGGCCGTTGGCCAGCAGCACCGTGTTCGCCGGTTGCGTCAGCCAGCGGGACAGTTCGGGCTGGGCGTCCAGACGCTGGCGCTGCTCCAGCGGATGGGCATGGTCGCGGGCGATGTGCAGGGCTCGCACCAGTTGCCGGCGATCCTCGAGCAGCAAGCGGTAGCCACGCACGATCCATTCGGGCAGTTTCCAGCGTTCTGCGAGCTCCAGCCCGAGGCGTACCAGCGGCAGGTTGAACAGCTCGTGCTCGTTGCCTTCCTCGGGGAAGGTACCGCTCTGGGTGCGCCGCGCCCAGTCCTCGAACAGCTCCGGATAGGCATACAGCAGTGCCCAGTAGGGCGACATGAAGAGCAGGCTGCCCCAGTGGATCTCCTGCCACAGGCGCGCCAGCCGCGCGGCGAAAAGCCCGCTGGCCTGGGTGCTGGCGTGCTGGCTGATCAGCAGCAGTTGGCGCAACGCCAGGGGCATCTGCGTTTCCTCGAGCGCAGGCAGCGCTTCGATCAGCGAGACCGTGCGCTGCACGCCAAGCCGTGAAATCGCCACTTCCAGGCTCAGGGCGTTGGCGTCCGTGTTGCTCACGCGGGCGTTCGACTGGCGCAGGATCGCCAGCGCCAGCGTGGGACTTTGCTGTATCTGCTCGGCCATATCGCGCAACGATGAATTGTTGTCGCGCAGGGCACGCAGCGCTCGCCGGTGTACCTGTGCCGGAACCGGCAGCGGTAAACCGTCGAGCTGCTTCACGCGTTGATCCAACTGCTCGATGCGTTTCATGTCCTTACCGCCGATCTGGTAATTGTCCGTTTCTACCTTTAGTCTGGCGTAAATCGCCCGATAACTAGAAGAGCCGCGCGACGCGGCGCTTTTCTTCGCTCTGCTGACTTGTCCTCGAAATGGTAAAAATCATCGGCATCATCGTCGTGTTCGCCAGTGTGCTTGGCGGATACGTTCTTTCCCACGGCAAGATCGCCGCACTGATCCAGCCTTTCGAGGTGCTGATCATCGGTGGGGCCGCGCTCGGTGCATTCCTGCAGGCCAACCCTGGCAGTGCCTTCATGCACGTCTTCAAGAAGTCCTTGAAGATGTTCGGCTCGCGCTTTACTCACGCCTTTTACCTGGACGTGCTCAAGCTGCTCTATGAAATTCTCAACAAGAGTCGCCGCGAAGGCATGATGGCCATCGAGGCGGACATCGAAGATCCGGGTGCCAGCCCGCTGTTCAGCAAGTATCCCAATCTGCTCAAGGACGAGCGGATGATGGCCTTCATCTGCGACTACCTGCGCATCATGGCCTCGGGCAACATGGCGCCGCACGAGCTTGAGGGGCTCTTCGACATGGAGCTGACCAGCCTCAAGGAAGACCTGGAGCATCCCGCACACGCGGTCAACCGTATCGCCGACGGTCTGCCGGGCTTCGGTATCGTCGCCGCGGTACTCGGCATCGTGGTGACCATGGCCATGCTCGGTGAAGCCGAACAGGCGGCGCTCGGCCAGCACGTCGGTGCGGCCCTGGTGGGTACCTTCCTCGGTATTCTCGCGGCCTATGGCTTCTTCGGGCCGCTGGCGGTATCGCTGGAGCACGATGCCAAGGAGGAAGTGAACGTCTACGAGTCGATCAAGGCCTGCCTGGTGGCGTCGGCCTCGGGCATGCCGCCGACCCTGGCCGTGGAATTCGGCCGCAAGGTACTGTTCCCTGCCCATCGCCCGAGCTTCAGCGAGCTCGAGCAGGCGATGCGTGGCAGCTGAGCCACGCCTGGGGACCTGACACATGGAAAACAACCAGCCGATCATCGTCAAGCGGGTGAAGAAAGGCGGCGCCGGTCACCACGGCGGCGCCTGGAAAATCGCCTTCGCCGACTTCGCCACCGCGATGATGGCATTCTTCCTGGTGCTCTGGCTGATGTCCTCGGCCACGCCTGAGCAGAAGAAACAGATTTCCGGCTACTTCCAAGATCCGGTGGGCTTCAGCGAGAGCAACAGCCCCTATGTGATCGACCTGGGCGGCTCTCCCCAGGTCTCGCCCGACCGCACCCTCAACCAGGACACGCGGGATTCTTCGAACGACCTGAACAGTCAGGACATCCTCGAAAACAAGAATCCGATCATGCCTTCGCCGTCCGAGGACGCCGAACAGGCCGCGGAGAAACTCGACCAGGAACGCCTGGAGCTGCTGATGAAGGAGCTTCAGGAAAAGATCGACGCCAGCGCCGAACTGCAGAACTATCGCGACCAGATTCACCTGGAAGTGACCCCCGATGGCTTGCGCATCCAGATCACCGACGCCGACCGCCGGCCGATGTTCGACTCCGGTAGCGCGCGCCTGCAGCCTTACTTCGAGGACATCCTGCTGGCGATGGCCGACACCATCAAGGGCGTGCCGAACAAAATCAGCGTCAGCGGCCATACCGATGCCAAGCCCTTCGCCGGGCAGGGTGATTTCGGCAACTGGGAGCTCTCTGCCAATCGCGCCAACGCCGCTCGACGGGCGTTGATCGGAGGGGGGTATCCCGATGATCAGGTGGCGCGGGTGGTCGGTTTCGGTGCTTCGCAACTGCAGGACAAGGCGGCCCCGTTCGACCCCATCAACCGGCGTATCGACATCGTCGTGCTCAGCCGTCGTGCCCAGCGCGCGGTCGAAGGGGGTACCGTCACCGCACCGTCCGAGGACGACGGAACGCCCGACGTACCGGCGGCCGGCGACATCCCGCAGATTCCGCAGCCCGCCAGCGATGCGCAGCGGCGCAACTTCTTCGAGTCGGACAATGGTGCGCTGGACGACGCCGCGCGCGGGCGTCTGGCGCCGGGTAACTAGGCGGTTACCCGGCGCATCGCGAGTGAAGCGGCCGCAGACCCTAGTACTCGTCTTTTTCCAGACCCGTGAGAATGTGCCGGTAGCTGGCCAGTCGCTGCGGGTGGACGCGGCCGTCCTCGACGGCGGCGAGCAGGGCACAGCCCGGTTCGCGCTCGTGGGCGCAGTCGCGGAAGCGGCAGTGTCCGAGCAGTTCGGCGAATTCGACGAAACCGTCCTCGACGTCGGCGCGGGTGACGTGCACCAGGCCGAACTCGCGAATGCCGGGTGAGTCGATCAGTTCGCCGCCGCCGGGGAAGTGGAACAGACGCGCCGTCGTGGTGGTGTGCGTGCCCTTGCCCGTGTGTTCGGAGAGCGCACCCACGCGCACGTCCTCGCCCGGCAGCAGGGCGTTCACCAGCGATGACTTACCGACGCCCGACTGACCGACGAAGACGCTGACGTGTCCGTCCAGCGTGGCGCGCAGTTGGTCCATCCCCTCACCCTGATGGGCCGAGACTTCCAGCAGGCGATAGCCGATGTTGCGGTAGACATCGAGCAGCGCGTTCAGCCCCGGGCCGTTGTGTTCGTCGACCAGGTCGGCCTTGTTCAGCAGCAGCAGCGGCTCGATGTCGGCGTGGCGTGCGGCGATCAGGTAGCGGTCGATGAGGTTGCCGTGGGGATGCGGCTGCGGTGCGAAGACGATCACCAGACGGTCGACGTTCGCTGCCACCGGCTTGAGCAGGCCGCGCGAGTCCGGACGGCACAGCTCGGAGCGGCGCGGCAACTGCGCGACGATCACGCCGCTGTCGGCATTGCCGGCGCGCCAGACCACGCGGTCGCCGGTCACCAGCGGCGGCAGGTTGGCGCGCAGGTGGCAGCGCCAGCGTACGCGCTGCTCGTCCTCCACCTCGACCTGTACGCCAAAATGCGCAATCACCAGGCCTTCCTGTTCCGGCCCCAGGTCGCCGCCTTCGAGCTCATCCAGCGCGCGCGTCTCGCGCTTGGCCGCGCGGGCGGCGCGCTCTTCCTGGATTTTCTCGATGCGCCACTGCTGGCGGCGGTTGAGTTGGCGTTTGGCCATGCGTGACGGGCGTCCGAGGGTTGCGATCGGGGCGCGATTCTAGCACGCGCCATGGCGCT
Source organism: Pseudomonas sp. R4-15 (assembly GCF_055768815.1). Classification (NCBI taxonomy): domain Bacteria; kingdom Pseudomonadati; phylum Pseudomonadota; class Gammaproteobacteria; order Pseudomonadales; family Pseudomonadaceae; genus Pseudomonas; species Pseudomonas sp. R4-15. The sequence continues at coordinate 4,486,688 of NZ_CM147293.1, read as the reverse complement.
CCCGGCGCCGTGCAACAGGCCTTACACTGAGACTCCTGCCACCGGCGATCCGATGTCTGCATGACTGTCTTCCGTCACCCTCTCTGGCGCGCCCTGCTGGCGCAATGTTTCGCCTGCCTACTGCTGTTCGGCGGGCTGGCTCTTTGCGCCGCCCTGGGTGGCTGGCGCCCGACACTGTGGCAGGCGGCGCTGGCCCAGGGATGCCTGGCGCTGGTGGGCGGTGTCTGGCTGGGCCTGCCACGCTGGTGGTGGCCGCTGCTAGTGGCCTTCGTGCCCGCCTTGCTCGCAGTCTCCACCTGGGGCTTGCCGGCCTGGGTGCCGGCGCTGGCCTTCGTGCTGCTCGCGGCGCTGAACTGGAACGGCCTGCGCGAGCGGGTGCCGCTTTACCTGACAGGAGGCGAGGGCGAACGGGCGCTGCACGAGGTGCTCGATCCGTTGCCGCCGGATTTCGCCTTCGTCGACCTGGGCTGTGGCTTCGGTGGCCTTTTGCTGCGCCTGGCGCAGCGCTATCCCCAGGCCCGCTTCGTCGGAGTGGAAACCGCACCGTTGAGCTTCGCCATCGCCTGGCTGCGCAGCCTGTTCCGGGGCAATTGCCGGGTGCGCTACCTGAGTCTCTGGGCGCTACCGTTGGGGGATTTCGGGGTGGTCTACTGTTTCCTTTCCCCGGCGCCGATGGCGCGGCTCTGGCAAAAGGCCCAGGCAGAGATGGCCGAGGGGGCGCTATTGGTGAGCAACAGCTTCGAGGTGCCCGATGTGCCCGCCCAGCGCAGCATCGAACTGCACGATTGGCGCGCTTCGCGTCTGCTGCTGTGGACGCCGGCGGAGGCGCGAGAAAGCGCCGCTTTGCGCTAAACTCCCGCGATTGCACAAACGAGCCGCTGACCATGCCGAATTCGAAGCACCTGATCTGGATCGACCTGGAGATGACCGGGCTCGACCCGGACAACGACGTCATCATCGAGATGGCGACCATCGTCACCGACAGCGACCTCAATGTGCTCGCCGAGGGCCCCGTGATCGCCGTGCACCAGAGCGACGAGCGGCTCGCCGGCATGGACGAGTGGAACACCCGCCAGCATGGCGGATCGGGTCTGACCCAGCGGGTGCGCGAGAGTCGCATCGAAACCGCCGAGGCCGAGGCGCGCACTCTGGAGTTCCTGGAGCGCTGGGTACCCAAGCGCGTGTCGCCGATGTGCGGCAACAGCATCTGCCAGGATCGCCGCTTCCTCTATCGGCACATGCCGCGCCTGGAAGCCTACTTCCACTACCGCAACCTGGACGTCTCCACCCTCAAGGAGCTGGCAGCGCGCTGGGCGCCCCAGGTGCGCGATGGCGTGAAGAAATCCAGCAGCCACCTGGCGCTGGACGACATCCGCGATTCCATTGCCGAGTTGCGCCACTACCGCGAGCACTTCATCCGCTACTGAGGCGGTGATCGCAGGCCTGGCGCCTGCCAGCCGTTCAGGCCGGGTGCTGGGCTAGCGCCCAGGCGACGTGTTCGCGCACCAGCGCCGATGGATGCTCGCGGCGGGCGCGCAGCGCCTCCAGCACGGGAATGGTCGAGGGCGCGTTACCCAGGCCCACCGCCAGGTTGCGCAGCCAGCGCTCGTAGCCGGCGCGGCGCAAGGGCGAGCCTTCGGTACGGCTGAGGAATTCCTCCTCGCTCCACAGGAACAGCTCCGCCAACGCGGCGTTGTCCAGCCCATGGCGCGGCTGGAAGTCCGCTTGCGCGGTCGGCCGGGCGAAGCGATTCCACGGGCAGACGATCTGGCAGTCGTCGCAGCCGAATACGCGGTTGCCGATCGAGCGGCGTAGCGCCACCGGGATGCTGCCCTTGAGTTCGATGGTCAGGTAGGAAATGCAGCGCCGCGCATCGAGCTGGTAGGGGCCGACGAAGGCCTGGGTCGGGCAGATATCCAGGCAGGCGCTGCAACGCCCGCAATGCTCGCGCTCGTTCGGCGCGTCCAGCGGCAGGGGCAGGTCGACGAACAGTTCGCCCAGGAAGAACCAACTGCCCGCCTTGCGGTTGAGCACCAGGGTGTTCTTGCCGATCCAGCCCAGGCCGGCGCGTTCGGCGATGGCCTTCTCCAGCACCGGCGCGCTGTCGACGAAGGCCCGGTAGCCGAACGGACCGATCGCCGCCTGGATACGCTCGGCGAGTTGCTGCAGGCGCTTGCGGATCAGCTTGTGGTAATCGCGGCCGAGCGCATAGCGCGACACGTAGGCGGCCTCGCCGTCGGCCAGGCGCTGGGCCATCGCCGTATCGCCGGGCAGGTAGTCCATACGCAGCGACAATACGCGCAAGGTTCCCGGTACCAGCTCCTCCGGTCGCCAGCGCTTGCTGCCATGGGCGGCCATGTAGTCCAGCTCGCCGTGGTGACCCGCCGCAAGCCAGCGCTGCAGGTGTGCGGGATGCTCGCCCAGGTCGAGCCCGGCGATGCCCAGTTGTTCGAAGCCGAGCTCGCGCGCCCAGTCCTTGATGGCACTGGCGAGGGTGGGGAGGTCGAGGAAGTCGGACATGCGCGGCGCTGCGGGAACTGGCAAAGGGCGAATTCTGCCAGACCGCGACGCCGCCTGCGCGGCGTGTCGTCAGGCTGGCGTTGCGGCCTCGGACAGCAGCGCAGCGAGACTACCCTCGGCATCCATTCCCTGGATGATGTCGCAGCCACCGACGAGCTCGCCGTTGACGAACAGCTGCGGGTAGGTCGGCCACTGGGAGATCTTCGGCAGTTTTTCGCGGATGTGTGGGGCGATCAGTACGTTGACGAAGGCGAAGGGCCGTCCGTACTTCTGCAGGATCGCCACGGCGGCCCGGGAGAAACCGCACTCGGGAATCTCCGGCGTGCCCTTCATGTACAGCAGTACAGGGTTCTCGTCGAGCTGCTGGCGGATGCGTGCCTCGGTATCGATGACTTGCATGGACTTCGCTCCTCCGGGTCTAGACCGCCAGCGCCTCGGCGACGCGCACGCTGCTGAAACGCTCGGTGCGGGTACGCCGCGACTGCCAGGCAGCGTAGCCGCCATCCAGGCTCACGCAGCGCTCGAAGCCGAAGTCGGCGAACAGACGAACCATCTCGCGGCTGGCCTTGCCATCGGCGCAGTAGATGACGATGTTCAATTGACGCGGGGTGCTGCGCAGCAGGCTGCGCAGGGTCAGGTCGCTCAGGTGAATGGCGCGTGGGTCGTGCCCCTGGCAGTAGGCGCGGGCGTCGCGCATGTCCAGCAGCATGGTGTGTTCTTCGCCGTCGAGCAGGTTCTGCAACTGCTCCACATCGATCCGGTAGGGATGGTTCATGATTCTTCTCCGAAACAGTCGTCGTAGGTGGGGCAGATGTCGCAACTGGGTGAACGGCAGACGTAGCCGCCCTCGCGTTCGCACAGTTGCTTGTAGAAGAACTTCTTCCAGCGCATGTCTTGTGTGTTGCGCAGCGCCAGGTGTGGAAAATTGTGCAGCAGCAATTCGCGCAATTGCGTGCGCGAGGTCATGCCCAGGTCTCGCCAGAGGTGATTTCCACCCAGGCAGGCGGCGGCGACGATGGCCGCCATCCCCTGCACGTCAGGGCTGTCGTCACGCCGACCGCTGAGCAGCAGGTCATGCAGTTCGCTCCATTCGTCGCGGCGCAGGACCAGTAGTTCCTGGCGCAGCGCATCGCGCTCGCGCGCGGGCAACGCGCGGTTCGCCGGAGCCAACTGATGGCGCCGATGCAGCTCGGCGTAGGCCGCGCGCTCCAGGCCCAGTTGGGCCGGCAGGCAGGTGTCTCCGGCCTGCTGGGCCTGCTGGATCTGGCGTAGCCAGACGGCGTTGGGCGCCTCTGGGCTGAGGCGTTGCGCGACGGCATTCATCACAGCGCGACCCGTGCCGGCGGCGGGCAGTAGGCTTCGGCAGTGCCGACCTTCGAGCAGCTGTCCAGGGGCCGCTCGCTGTCCAGCGGCAGCTTGCCCTTGCACGGCAACAGGGCGTTGATCTTCACCAGGTCGAAGCCGGCCATGAACTGCCAGCCGCAGCGTAGCAGCGGACGGCGAATCAGCAGCGGGTGAGCGAGCATCAGTTCCAGTGCGCGCTCGGCGCTGACGCCGGCCGGGTCGAGCTCACCGTACTTGATCGCCGGCGCCGAGGTGTTGAACCACTCCACGACCGGGCGATCGCCGAAGAACGGCCGCAGGCGTTCGGCGGTCCAGGTTTCGCTGAGAAGGTCGCGGACCTCCAGTTCCAGCCCCGTCGAGCGCAGCAACTGCTTCTGCAGTCGATTGGTGGCGCAGCCGGGTTTTTCATAGAAGACGATGCAGGACATGGTCGTCCCTCCTGGGCGGTTGCCGCTTCCCTAGCGGGCCTGGATTTCGCGCATGGCATCGGCCAGGCGCTCCGGGGGAATGCCGGTGAGCGAGCCGGCGGGGTTCGCCGGGCTGCCATCGGCCAGCAGGATGGCGCCCTCGATCGGACAGATGCTCGCGCACTGGGGATCGGCATGGTCGCCATCGCACTCGGTGCACTGGTGGGCGCTGATGTGGAAATGCGCCTCACCGGGACGGATGGCCTCGCTGGGACAGACGTCCAGGCAGGCCCAGCAGTTGACGCAGCTTTCGACGATTTGCAGTGCCATGGCGAGGTCTCCGTTACGGCTGGGGTCAGGCTTCGGCGCGGGCGGCCGGGCGTTGTGCATCGAGGCGGCCGTCCTCGGCCATCTCCTGGTAGACGGCCATCACCGCTTCCTCGATGGGCTCCATGGCGTGCTCGCCGTTGGGCGCGATACCGGCCTCTTCCAGCAGGCTCCAGGGCTCGTAGCCGATCTTCGAGCAAAGCACGGCCTCGCAGCCCTTGAGTGCGCGGAGGCTGCCAGAGAGGGCGGTTTCCTTCTCGCCGCACTCGTCGCCGCCGACGCAGTACTGCTCGACCTTGCGGTGGCCGATGAAGCGCACGCCTTTTTCCGACGCCTCGTAGACGAGGAATTCGGTGGCGTGGCCGAAGTGCTGGTTGATCAGGCCGCCGCCGCTGGTGGCCACGGCCATCAGCACCGGACGCGCGCCCTGCAGCACGCTGACCGGTGCGCTGGGCACGCTCATCGCTGCCAGGCGTGCCTTGCGCGCGGCCTTCTCGTCGAGCTCTTCGAGAATCGCCGAGTGCACCGCGGCGCGCTTGACCATCGCCTGCTCGTAGTCGATGTCCATGGCGGCGATCTTGTCGAGGGTGAACTCCTCGCCGCGATCCTCGCCGAGCAGGCCGACCGCATCGGCGCGGCACTGGCGGCAGTGGCGCATCATGTTCATGTCCCCGGCGCAGGCGTCCTGCAGGTCCTGCAGTTCCTCGGGCTCGGGACTGCGCTGGCCCATCACGCCGTAGAAGGTGCCGTGTTCGGCCTCGGCGATCAGCGGCATGACGTTGTGCAGGAAGGCGCCCTTGGCCTTGACGATCTTGCTCACTTCCTTGAGGTGCTCGTCGTTGACCCCAGGGATCAGTACCGAATTTACCTTCACCAGGATGCCGCGCTCGACCAGCATCTCGAGGCCTTTCTGCTGGCGCTCGATGAGGATCTTGGCGGCCTTGCGCCCGCGGATGCGCTTGTTGTTCCAGTAGATCCACGGATAGATCTGCGCGCCCACGTCCGGATCGACGCAGTTGATGGTGATGGTGACGTGGTCGATGTTGTGCTTTGCCAGCTCGTCGACGCAGTCGGGCAGCGACAGGCCGTTGGTGGACACGCACAACTTGATGTCCGGCGCCTGCTCGGAAAGCATGCGGAAGGTCTCGAAGGTGCGTTGCGGGTTGGCCAGCGGATCGCCGGGGCCGGCGATGCCGAGCACGGTCATCTGCGGAATGGTCGCGGCGACCGCCTTGACCTTCATCACCGCCTGCTCGGGGGTCAGCAGTTCGGAGACCACCCCGGGGCGCGATTCGTTGGCGCAGTCGTACTTGCGATTGCAGTAGTGGCACTGGATGTTGCAGGCCGGCGCCACCGCCACGTGCATGCGGGCGAAGTAGTGGTGGGCTTCTTCCGAGTAGCAGGGGTGGTTCTGCACCTTGCTGCGGATGCTGTCCGGCAGGTGCGAGAGCTGGTCGTCGCTGCTGCCGCAGGAGCCGGCCGAGCAGCCGCTGGCGCTAGGGGCCTGGTCTTGTCCGAGTACGCTCAGTTCCATGGTCTTGGTCCGCTGGAATAGGGTTTCGACAAGACCGGAGCAAAGCCTGTGCCTATTCTTCAACTGTATGATTTAAAAGATATTTGTTTAATTTCGTGAGCGATTTTGTCGGGCTGGAGGCAGACAAATGTGCGGGGCTGTCATACACGCGACAAAGCCTGTTGCCGCTGCCAGAACGACAAACGCCGCGTCTCGACGCGGCGTTTGCGTGGCTCTTGAGAGCGTTCCGGTAAAGAGACGGCGGCAGGTCCTACATCAGATCTTGCGCATGTGGATGTTCAGGGTCTGGATGCGGTAGGCGATCTGCCGTGGCGTCATGCCCAGCAGGCGCGCCGCCTTGGCCTGCACCCAGCCGGCCTGTTCGAGGGCGGCGATGACCCGCTCGCGGTCGTCGAGATTCTCGTCGGCAAGGTTCACCTCGGGCATCGGCGCCAAGGGCAGCGTGTCGTTGTCCAGGCCGGTCAGCGACACCACATCGCGGGTGATGGTGCCGTCCTCGCTCATGATCGCCGAGCGCTCCAGGCAGTTTTCCAGCTCGCGTACGTTGCCCGGCCAGCGATGGCTCATCAGCAGGCGCACCGCACTGTCGGTGAGGCTGAGCTTGCGCCCCTGCTGGCGGGCGATCTTGTCGAGGAGGAATTCGGCCAGTTCGGGAATGTCCGCGCTGCGCTCGCGCAGGGCGGGAATGCGAATGGCCATGACATTGAGCCGGTAGTAGAGGTCCTCGCGGAACTTGCCCTTTTCCACCTCGCCTTCCAGGTCGCGGTTGGTAGCGGCGACGATGCGTACGTTGACACGGACCGTCTGGTTGCCGCCGACCCGCTCGAATTCGCCCTCCTGCAGCACGCGCAGCAGCTTGGCCTGGAACATCGGCGAGATCTCGCCGATCTCGTCGAGGAACAGCGTGCCGCTGTCGGCCTGTTCGAAACGCCCCTTGCGCTGCTTCACGGCGCCGGTGAAGGCGCCTTTCTCGTGGCCGAAGAGCTCCGATTCCAACAGGGTTTCCGGCAGCGCCGCGCAGTTCAGGCGTACCAGCGGGTGGTGGGCGCGCGGCGAGTTGTAGTGGATGGCACTGGCGATCAATTCCTTGCCGGTGCCGGACTCGCCGAGGATCAGCACGGTGCTGTCCCACTTGGCAACGCGCCGCACCTGGTCGAAGACCCGGCGCATGGAGGCGGTATGACCCACCACCATGTTCTCGAAGCCGTACTTGGCGCGTACTTCGCGGCGCAGTTCGTCGCGCTCGTGGGCGACTTCGCGGCCGTCCTCGAGGTTCATCGCCAGGCGCACCGTGCCCGACAGCAGGTTGGCGACGATTTCCATCAGGCGCGTACGTTCGCCCATCAGCTCATCGGCGCGGCTGTCCGGTTGCGCGGCGAGCACGCCGATGGTCTTGCCGTCGGCGGACTTGATCGGCACGGCGATGAAGGGCATCTCCAGGTCGTAGAGCGCCAGGCGGTCGAGAAAGCGCGGTTCGGAGGAAATGCGCCCCAGCACCACGGAGTTGCCATGCTTGAAGATGTTGCCGATGACCCCTTCGCCAATGCGATAGCGCACGCTTTCGCCGGCGCGCACCACCGCTTCGGAGTCGCTGTGGATGGCGCTGACCTGCTGACTGGCGTGCTCGGGATCGGCGATGGAGATCAAGCCGTGGAGCAGTCCCAGTTCTTCATGCAGTACCGCCAGGGTCCGCGCCAGAACCTCCTCGATCTGCTGCTCGCGTGCCAGGGTACGGGCGATGCGCGCCAGCGCCTGCAGTTGCTGTTCGAAGAGCTCGACGCGCGAGGGCGCGGCGCTGCGGTTCAACATCGGTGAAGTCATCGGCGGCTCCTGCGAATCAACCGGCGGCGGAGAAGGGCAGCTCCACCACTACCCGGCAGCCATCCCGGTAGTCGGTATCGATGTGCACCATCCCTGCATGCTCGTTGACGATTTCCTGGACCATCGACAGTCCCATGCCGTGCCCGGCGCGGCGCGGTGGCTTGGTACTGAAGAATGGCTGAAACACCTTTAGCGCCAGCTCCTGGGGAATGCCCGGGCCGCTGTCGCAGATCTCCATGCGAACCACCTGGCTGTCCTCGACGCGGGTGCTCACGTAGAGCTCGCGACGGGTCACATGGCTGCTGCTCATGGCCTCGATGGCGTTCTCGATGATCTGCTTGATCATGCTGCGCAGACGGGTTTCGGCGCCCATCACCCAGGGCAGGCGCAGGGCGGGCTGCCAATCGACGACGATGCCCTGGGCGAGCAGGCGGTCGGTGCACAGGGTGATCACTTCGCGGATCAGCTGATTGACGTTGACCGGCAGCTTGGCCTCGATCTGCCGCGGCGGGATCGAGCCGGACATGCTCTCCAGCGCTTCGAGCCCGGCCGCCGCGGCCTCGCGCATGGCCATCAGCACCGGGTCGTTTTCCGCCTTGTCGCCCAGGCGCCGTTCGAGCATGCGCGCGGCGGCGGTGATCAGGTTCACCGGGCCCTGCAGGCGATGGATGGTGCCGTTGAAGGTCTCGCGCATGCCGTCGAGCAGTTCTTCCTCGGCGATCAGCGCCTTCATCGCGTTGAGCTGTGAATCCTGCTGCTTCTGCCGCAGCTCGGAGATGTCGTCCAGGGTCAACAGCAGGTAACGCTCCTCGCCGGGGGCGAAGAACACCTGGGCGCGTTCGTCCTCGACGTGAATGGCGGTGCCGTGGCAGGACAGCCAGCAGGGCGCGTGGCCGCCCAGGTCGAAGGAAATCTCCAGGCCGGCGAAGGCGCTACCATGCTGTTCCAGGGCGGCGATGGGCTGTTCCAGGCTGTCGCGCAGCAGGTTGAGCAGGGCGTCGGCCGAACCGTCGTGGGTGAGGTGCGTGGCCAGTTGCAGGAAGGCGCGGTTGGACAGCACCACGCGATGCTGGTGGTCGAGCACCACCATTGCCGCCGGCGCGGCGTTGACCACCGCCTCGATCATCAGTCGCTGGTTGCTCACCCGCTGTTCCAGCTCATGCAGGTCGCTGGTGTCGCGGTGCATGCCCAGGTAGTAGATGGCCTGTTCCTGCTCATCGAGTACCGGCGCTACGTTGAGCTCGGCGAGGTAGAGACTCTCGTCCTTGCGCCGGTTCACCAATACACCCGACCAGGGCTTCTTCTGTCCCAGGCGGCTCCACAGGGCCTGGTACACCAGTCGTGGCGTGGTGCCGTTGGAGAGCATCGATTCGTTCTTGCCGATCACCTCGTGCGGCGCATAGCCGGTGATCGCGCTGAAGGCACGGTTGGCGTAGAGGATGTTGGCGTGCAGGTCGGTGATCGAGATCGCCACCGGGGCGTGCTCCACCGCCTGGCGAAACACCTCGGGCTCCAACACGTCACCCTCGGCGCGGACGTCGTCCTGGGGTTGCTCGTGGCTCTGTTCGATGCGGGGCATGCGCAGTCGGCCTCGTCGCGGAATGTGGATGGGTATCAACGGAGGGCGCAACGGCCCTCTTGTGGAAAATTGCAAACACTGTGCCGCGCCGGGAAGAGCGCTCTGAAGCCTCTGGCAGGCTGTCAGGAGGCTCTATACGGGGGTTTTGGGCGGCTTTCTGTGTGAAAGCCCACAGCGCTCGGTACGGAGGCCGCATCAGCCTGTCGCAAAAGTGACAAAGTTGCCGGGGTCCTCCCTTTGCCGTGGGGTAAATTCCTGCGCATCCGTTGATCTGCATCAAGTTTTGCCAGGCCTGCCGGGGCGTTCGGGCGTCCAATCAACGCGTGGCATGCTTGATGCACCTGGCCAGCCCTGTGCGACATCGCTCGATAAGAGTGCAGGAGGGCGCCATGGATTACCTGTTGTTCCTGGTCGGCACCGCGTTGATCAACAACGTCGTGCTGGTCCATTTCCTCGGTCTGTGTCCGTTCATGGGCGTCTCGGGAAAGCTCGACGCCTCCCTCGGCATGGGCCTGGCGACGATGCTGGTGATGACCCTGGCCGGGGTCACCAGCTGGATGCTCGAGCACTGGGTGCTGCTGCCGCTGGGCATCGGTTTCCTGCGCATCCTCGCCTTCATCCTGGTCATCGCGGCGCTGGTGCAGTTCATCGAGCTCTTGATCCGCAAGCTCAGCCCACAACTGCATCGCTCGCTGGGCATCTACCTGCCGCTGATCACCACCAACTGCGCCGTCCTCGGCGTGCCGCTGATCAGCGTGCGCGAAGGCCACGGTCTGGGCATGGCCGCATTGTTCGGCCTCGGCTCGGCGCTGGGTTTCGCGCTGATCATGGTGATCTTCGCCGGGCTGCGCGAGCGCCTGGTGCTGGCCAGCGTTCCGGCCGCCTTTTCTGGTCCGCCGATCGCCTTCGTCACCGCCGGCCTGCTGGCGATGGTGTTCATGGGCTTTGGCGGCCTCATCTGACCTTTCGCGTGGAGAACTGCAGATGCTCATCGCAACCCTGATCATCGCCGCGCTGGGGCTCGTCCTGGGCCTGGGCCTGGGTGTGGCGGCCAAGTACTTCGCCGTCGAGGACGGCAACCCGCTGCGCAAGGAGATCGAGGCGCTGATGCCCGGCAGCCAGTGCGGCCAATGCGGCTTTCCCGGCTGCGGCCCGGCGGCCGAGGCGCTGGTCGAAGGCCGCGCGCAGGTGACCTGTTGCCCCCCCGGTGGCGCGGCGCTGGCCGAGCGGCTCGCTGCGCTGCTGGGCGTGACGCTGGACACCTCGGCGATGGGCGCGCCCCTGCTGGCGCGCATCGAGGCGGCCCAGTGCACCGGCTGCACGCGTTGCTACAAGGCCTGTCCGACCGACGCCATCATCGGCGCCAGCGGGCAGATCCACTGCGTACTGACCTCCGCCTGCACCGGCTGCGGCAAGTGCGAGGAGGCCTGTCCGGAGGACTGCGTGAGCCTGTCGGCGCAGCCCGAGAGCCTGGAAACCTGGCGCTGGGCCAAGCCCTACGCGGCCTGACGCGAATCGGAGAACCCGCATGTTCCATCTTCCGCACATCCGCGGTGGCATCCACCCGGCAGCGCACAAGGACCGCTCCTCGGCACTGCCGATCGGCCACCTGGCGTTGCCCGAGCGCCTCTATCTGCCGTTGCGCCAGCACGCCGGTGCCGAGGCGCTGCCGCTGGTGAAGGTCGGCGAGCGGGTGCTCAAGGGCCAGTTGCTGGCGGTGTCCCATTCGGAAATGTCGGCGCCGCTGCATGCGCCCAGTTCCGGACGCATCCTCGAGGTCGGCCAGATCGCCGCGCCGCACCCGTCGGGCCTGACGGTGCCGGGGCTGGTGCTCGAATGCGACGGTGAAGAGCGCTGGGCGGAGCTGGACGTCCCGGAGAACCCCTTCGAGGTCGCCCCCGAGGTGCTCGCCGACCGGGTGGCCCAGGCCGGTATCGTCGGCCTCGGCGGGGCGATCTTCCCGGCGGCGGTGAAGCTCAAGCAGGGTGCCCGTCACGAGATCAAGGTGGTGCTGGTCAACGGCAGCGAGTGCGAGCCCTACCTGACCACCGACGACCGCCTGATGCGTGAGCGCGCCGAGGCCATCGTCGACGGCGCCCGCCTGATCCAGCACATCCTGCGCGCCTACAGCATCGTCATCGCCATCGAGGACAACAAACCGGAGGCACTGGCGGCGATGCGCGAGGCGGCCAAGCCGTTCGGCGCGGTCGAGGTGGTCGCGGTGCCGGCGCTCTACCCCATGGGCTCGGCCAAGCAGTTGATCCGCGAGATCACCGGCCGCGAAGTGCCGGCCAGGGGACGCAGCACCGAGGTCGGCGTGCTGGTGCACAACGTCGGTACCGTCTACGCGATCCAGCAGGCCCTGCGCTTCGGTCGGCCGCTGATCTCGCGGGTGGTCACCGTCGCCGGGGGCTGCGTGAGCCGTCCGCGCAACCTGGAGATCGCCATCGGCACGCCGGCACAGGCCCTGCTCGACGCCTGCGGCGGGCTGATCGGCGAACCGGCCAGCCTGCTGCTCGGCGGGCCGATGATGGGCATGCAACTGCCCCACGCCCAGGTGCCGATGATCAAGGGCAGCACCGGCCTGCTGGCGCTCACCGCCGCCGAGACGCCGCACCGCGAGGCCTCGCCGTGCATCCGCTGCTCGCGCTGCGTGGACGCCTGCCCGATGGGACTGCTGCCGCTGGAGATGGCGGCCCGCGCGCGCAACGAGGATTTCGACGGCGCCAGCGACTATGGCCTGCGTGATTGCATCCTTTGTGGCTGCTGCTCCTATGTCTGTCCCTCGCACATTCCGCTGGTGCAGTACTTCCAGTACGCCATGGGCGAGCAGCGCGAGCGCCGCGATGCGGCACGCAAGACCGACTACATCAAGCGCCTGACCATCGCCCGCAACGAGCGCCTGGCCGCCGAGGAGGCCGCCAAGCGCGCCGCCAAGGAGGCCAAGGAAGCCGCCAAGGCGGCGAAGGCCGCTGCCAAGGCCGCCAAGCAGGCCAGCGTGGAGAACGAGGAGGTACGGCCATGAGCCTGTTATCCGGGCCGTTTGCCCATGATCGCTCCTCCACCGCTCGGGTCATGCTGCACACCTGCCTGGCGCTGCTGCCTTCCACGGTGTTCGGCCTCTATCTGTTCGGTTGGCCGGCGATCAACCTGTTCCTGCTCACCTGTGCCGCGGCGCTGGCGGGCGAGGCCTTCTGCCTGAAGCTGATGGGCCGTCCGCTGCGCCAGGCGCTGGATGGCAGCGCGCTGCTCACCGGCTGGTTGCTCGCCGTTTCGCTGCCGCCGTGGGCGCCCTGGTGGATCGGTGTCGGCGGTAGCCTGTTCGGCATCATCGTCGGCAAGCATCTGTATGGCGGGCTGGGGCAGAACCTGTTCAACCCGGCGATGCTCGCGCGCGTCGCACTGCTGATCGCCTTCCCCTTGCAGATGACCCACTGGGCGCTGCCGCACCCGCTGCTCGGCGCCGAGTCGCCGGACCTGCTCGAAGGCCTGCGCATCACCTTCGGCTTGGCCTCCGAAGCCGACGGCACGGCGGGGGCCACCGCCCTGGGCGGACTGAAGACCGGGCTGACCCTCGGGCAGACGGCGATCGGTTACCTGGACAGCGAGTTTTCCTACCTGCAGGCCTTCCTCGGCTTTGGCGGCGGCAGCCTCGGCGAGACCTCCGAATTGCTGATCGTCATCGGCGGCCTGTACCTGCTGGCGCTGCGCATCATCCACTGGCACGTACCGCTTTCGATGCTGGCGACGGTCGCGCTGCTCGCCGCGCTGGCCCATCTGGTCAACCCGGAGCGTTATCCGGGGGCGCTCTATCACCTGCTCTCGGGCGGGTTGCTGCTGGGCGCGTTCTTCATCGCCACGGAGCCGGTCACCTCGCCGGTCAGCCGCAGCGGACGGCTGCTGTTCGGAGCCGGTTGTGGAGCGCTGGTCTATGTCATCCGTACCTGGGGCAACTTCCCCGAGGCGGTGGCCTTCGCCGTGCTGTTCATGAACGCCCTGACCCCGCTGATCGACCGCTACCTGCGGCCGCGCGCCTATGGCCGCAATCCCCGTGGCAAACCGCTGATCGCGGCGAGTTGGACCCGCCGGGTGAAGGAGGTGGACAAAGTATGAGTACGCCCGACGAACTGCCGGTACTGGACGAGAAGGCGGTGCCCCAGGTCGGTCGCCTGCAGCGCTGGCGCCAGTTGATCGGCTACCAGGGGGCCTCCCTGGGCCTGGTCTGCGCGCTGGTGGCGCTGGGCCTGCTGGTGGGCAACCAGGTGACCCACCAGGACATCCTCGCCCGTGCTCAGGAGGATCAACTCGCCTCGCTGCGCCAGGTCCTGCCGGCGTCGCTCTACGACAACGATCCGTTGGCCGAAGCGCAGACCCTGCAGGACGCGGACCTGGGGCCTGTGGAGGTCTATCCCGCGCGGCGCGGCGGCGCCCTGACGGCGGTGGCGTTCAAGGTCACCACCTACGGCTACGGTGGCGCCATCGTGCTGCTGATGGCGGTGGACGACCAGGGCAGGATCCTGGGCGTGCGCGTGCTCAGCCACAAGGAAACCCCGGGCCTGGCGGACAAGATCGAGGTCTCGCGCAGCGACTGGATCACCCGCTTCGACGGCCTGTCGCTGGGTAATCCTGACGTGCCGGGCTGGGCGGTCAAGAAAGATGGCGGCCAGTTCGACCAGTTCGCCGGGGCCACCATCACGCCGCGCGCGGTGGTGCGCGGCATCCTTCATGGCTTGCAATTCCAAGCCCGCCACGCCCAGGCGCTGGCGGCCCATCCGGAGTCCTGAACATGAGCGGACATTGCGGTGCGCCCGACGTGCCGGCGCCAGCGGTCAAGAGTCATTGGGGTTACTTCACCAGCGCCCTCTGGGACTACAACGTCGCCCTGGTGCAGATGCTCGCGCTCTGTCCGGCGCTGGCGGTGACGACCAGCGCCACCAACGGCCTGGGCATGGGCCTGGCGACCACGCTGGTGCTGATCCTGACCAACGCGATCATCTCCTCGCTGCGCCACGTGATCGCGCCGGAGGTCCGCAACCCGCTGATGATCGGCATCATCGCCGGCGTGGTGACGCTGATCGACATGGCGATGAACGCCTGGATGCATGAGCTGTACAAGGTGCTCGGGCTGTTCATCGCGTTGATCGTCACCAACTGCGCCGTGCTCGGGCGCGCCGAGTCGTTCTGCCTGAAGAACCCGGTGATCCCGTCGATTCTCGACGGTGCCGGCATGGGCATCGGCTTCACCGGGGTGCTGGTGGTGATGGGGGGCATTCGCGAAATCATCGGCAGCGGCACCCTGTTCGCCCAGGCTTCCTCGCTGCTCGGCGAACACTTCCACTGGATGGAGATTACCGTGCTGCCGCACTACGACGGCGTGCTGCTGGCGATCCTGCCGCCGGGCGCGTTCATCACCCTGGGTTTCCTGCTCGCCGGCAAGCGCATCATCGATCGCCGCCGGGCCGAGCGCCGTGTCGCCAGCCATGGCGAACTGATCGTGCTGCAGTAAGGAGCGCCGCGATGAAGGTAGCCGTGGTTTACGCCAACCCCGACGCGCCGCTGCTGGTGGACTGCCAGGTGGGCGAGGACGCCACCGTGGAGGTCGCGATCCAGCGCTCCGGGCTGTTGCGGTGCTGTCCCGACATCGACCTGGAAACGCAGAAGGTCGGTGTGTTCGGCAAGTTGGCCAAGCTCGATACGCCCCTCAAGGACGGTGATCGGGTGGAGATCTACCAGCGCATCACCCGGGTGCTGGACGAGGATGACGACGAGGACGATGACTGAGGCCGGCATCGCCGACCCCTATTTCCAGCGCCCGCCAGAGGCGTCCTACTCCACGATGAGGAGAGCGGTATGAACGACAGCGTACAGATGAACCGCGAGACCGCGTTGCGCATCGCCCTGGCGGCGCGGGCCTTGCCCGGCCTGGGGGTGGGCGAGGTGCTGGAGATCCTCCACCAGCGCATCGACGGCGTGATCGACGAAGCCAGCCTGCAGACGGTGACGGTCAACGACCTCAAGGCCGGCATCGCCGGGCCGGATGTCGACGAGGTGCCGGAGGACGTCGGGATACCCGTGGCGGCGATGAAGGAGGCGGTGCGCATCCTCTGGGGCGAGACCCTCGACGCGGCCTTGCCGCAGCCGGTGCATGTGGCGGAGCCCTGTGCCGGGTCGATCCGCGTGGCCGTGGCCTCGAACAACGGCCACCAGCTCGATGGGCACTTCGGTTCCTGCCTGCGCTTCCTGGTCTACCAGGTCAGCGCCGACAGCCTGGCGCTGCTCGATGTGCGCTCCACCGTCGACGCCGAGCTGGCCGAGGACAAGAACGCCTGGCGGGCCGAGCTGATCGGTGACTGCCAGGTGCTCTACGTGGTCTCCATCGGCGGCCCCGCCGCCGCGAAGGTCGTGCGGGCTGGCGTGCATCCGGTGAAAAAGGCCGCCGGTGGCGACGCCGAGCAGGTGCTCGCCGAATTGCAGCGAGTGATGGCGGGCAGCCCGCCACCCTGGCTGGCCAAGCTGATGGGGCAGGCGGCCGAGCAGCGCGTGCGCTTCGAGCGCAGTGAGGATGAGGTGCTTTCGGCATGAGTCGTCGCGAGTTGCTGGCCGTGGCGCTGAGCGAGTCCGGCTGTATCGCCGGGCACGCCGGGCGCGCGCTGGCCTGGGACGTCTACGATCTGCGTCCGGGGGAGCCCGCGGTGCGTCTCTACAGCCTGGCGCTGGAGGACGAGGCCTGCCTGCACGAGTACCACACCAGCACCTTCTCGGAGCGCCACCCGCTGCACGGCATGGACGTGGTGCTCGCCGCCAGTGCCGGCGAAGGTGTCACCCGCCGCCTGGGCGAGCGTGGCGTGCGTCTGCTGACCACCGCTGAGAGCGATCCGCTGAAAGCCATAGAGGCCTATCGGCATAACGACCTGCCTGACGGCCAGGCCCATGACGCGGCGGGGTGCTCCGGCCACGGTCACGCCCAGCCGACCCCCGGCTGAGCCGCTTGGGCCGGGGCAGGTACTTGCCCTGGCTCGCTGCCATTGGAGAACCGGCCATGAAGTTCAACCAGCCCGTCACGGGATGCAGCGTACCCCTGCCGTCGGGGATCAACCTGCTGTCGACCACCGATCTCCACGGCACCATCACCTACGTCAATCCCGACTTCGTCGCCATCAGCGGTTACAGCGAGGGGGAGCTGATTGGCCAGCCGCACAACCTGATTCGTCATCCCGATATGCCGGCCGAGGCTTTCGCCGATCTCTGGAGTGCCCTGCGGGATGGCCGCTCCTGGATGGGGCTGGTGAAGAACCGCTGCAAGAACGGCGATCACTACTGGGTCAACGCCTTCGTCACCCCGATCCAGCGTGACGGCAGGACGGTGGAATACCAGTCGGTGCGGGTCGCCGCCAGCGTGCAGCAGGTGCAGGCCGCCGAGGCGCTTTACGCGAAGTTGCGGGCTGGCGACAGCGTGCGCTTGAGCGGGCTGTCGCTCACGGCCCGCCTGCAACTGATCGGCCTGGCACTGCCGGTGCTCGCCAGCCCGCTGGCCTTCATCGCCGCGGGACCGCTCGGCGCTCTGGGCGCCGTGGCCATGGGGTTGCTGCAGGTCGCCTGCCTGCAGGCGCAGCTCGCGCCCTTGCGACGGCTCGGGAGGAGGGCGCGTTCGCTCGCGCACAACCCGCTGGGGCGTTACCTGTACAGCAGGCGGCGGGACGAGTTGGCCGATCTGACCTTCGCGCTGTCCAGCCAGGAGGCGGAACTGGGCGCGGTGCTCGGGCGCGTGGCGGATGCGGTGCGGCAGATGGCGCCATCGCTGGGGGAACTCGAATCGGCGATGGCGGCGGGGCGCAGCGCCATCTCCCGGCAGCACCAGGAGGCCGAGCGGGTAGCGGTAGCGGTCGGGCAGGTGGTCTCGAGCATGCAGGAGGTCGCCGAAAGCACCCGCCAAGGGGCCGATGCCATGGCCCGTGTCTCCGACGAAACCGACTCCGGCCTGAGCCGCGCCGGACAGGCGCAGGCGCTGGTCGAGGCCCTGTCCACCGAGGTCAGCGATGCCGCAGCCGTGGTGGAGCGTCTGAACGAACACTCGCGGGCCATCGACAAGGCGCTGGAAATGATCGAGAGCGTTGCCGAACGGACCAACCTGCTGGCGCTCAACGCGGCCATCGAGTCGGCCCGTGCCGGCGATGCGGGGCGCGGTTTCGCGGTGGTCGCTGGAGAGGTCCGCAACCTGGCGCAGCGCACGCAGGACTCGACCCACGAGATCCAGGCCGTCATCGAAGCCCTGCAGGGCAATGCCGGGGTCGCGGTGGCGAGCATGACGCGCAGCCGAACCCGGGCCGGCGACGGTTCGCAACGCGTCCTGCAGGTCGCCGAGGATCTGCGCGCGGTGCAGGGCCGGCTGCACCAGTTGCGCGAGCTCAGCGACCAGATCGCCAGCGCCACGCGCAGCCAGGGGCACGCCAGCGAAGAGGTTCGGCAGAGCATCGAGACGATCCGCCAGGCTTGCGCGCACAACGTCGACAGCAGCGAATACAGCCAGCGCTGCGCAACCGCCGTGGCCGGCCAGGCCCTGCGTCTGCAGCACCTCGTCGATCAGTTTGGGCATCGCGCTACGGGTTGAACGGCGCCTGCACGGGCTTTGGCTGGTCGTACCAGCCTCCCCGGCGGCCGCCGGAGTCAACGGGTCATGTGCAATTGCAGCCGCTTGACGTCCTTTTCGAGCTGTATACGCAGGCCCCGGATCAGATGACGGGCGTTCTCGCTCAGCGGCGTCCCGGTGCGGAACAACAGCAGGATCTTGAAACGCACATCCAGCGAGAAGGGGCGCACGATCAAGCCTCTATCGATGAAGTCGACGGCCGCGATGGGGCTGACGAAGCCAAGCCCCATGCCGCACAGCGCCATCTCACAGATGGTGTGCGCATAAGCCGTTTCTATGCGCAGTTGGGGGGCCACGCCGCTGGGGTGCAGCGCCAACTCCAGGCGCCGCCGACTGCTGTCTTCGGGGTTCAGAGCGAGGAAATCCACCTCGCGCAAGTCTTCCGGGGTGATGATGGCCTTGGACGCGAGTGGATGCTGGGGAGCCATCACCATGACCCCTGGCGCATCCAGGAACGATGAATTCTCCAGGCCGGTGACGGACATTTCGTCGGCCATCAGGCCGAAGTCGCATTGTCCGTTGATGACCTGCTGATGGACTTCGCGCGAGCTGAGTACGCGCAGCGACACCTTTAAATTGCGGCGGGGGAGGTCGAAAGCGGCCAGTGCCCTTGGCATGAAGGCGTTGCCCAGGGCCGGGAGCACCGCCAGCGTCAGTTGGTCTGTGCCGTATTGACGCAAGCTCTTAAGGCGATGCTCGATGGTTTCGAAACCGACGAAGAACTGGTTGACGTCGACCATCAGCGCGTTGGCTTCCTGGGTGGGAACCAGCCTTCCACGGATGCGGTGGAACAGTGCGAGACCGGCACTGCTTTCCAGTTTGCGTATCGCCTGGCTGACGGCGGGTTGTGAAATACCCAGCAAGTTGGCCGCCTTGCTGGTGCTGCCCGCGGTCATCACCACGCGGAAGATCTCGATCTCGCGAACACCCATCAGACTATAACCTTTACTTATCGATCTAATAATTCTAGCTGTAGTCGGCAAGGCGTGGCCTGCTGAAGAATCGCCCCATCGATTCGTTCACAGCACAGGTTTATCGATGAGTGTCCGCGACTCCCTCAACCCTCCCTATGCCAGCCTTTCGCCCGCCGTCTGGCGTGGCTCGACCGTGGTGTTCGACACCTTCGAGGATTTCGTCGGTCGCAAGACGCGTCAGCCCGACGGCTACAGCTACGGCATCACGGGAACACCGACGGCGCGCGAACTGGAGCGGCGTATTGCCGAACTCGAGGGCGCGCAGCACGCGGTGGTCATGCCATCAGGGGCATCGGCACTGATCATGACGGTGATGGCGTTCGTGCGCGGCGGGGACCACCTGCTGATATCCGAGTCCTGCTACGGCTCGCTGAAGACCTTCGGGCGTCTATGGCTGGCGAAGATGGGCGTGGAGGTCGAGTACTATCCGCCGACCATCGATGCCGGTATCGAAGCCCTGATCCGTCCGAACACGCGGATGATCTGCCTCGAGGCTCCCGGTACCGTCACCATGGAGATGCAGGACGTAGCGGCCATCGCGGCGATTGCCCGGCGTTACGACGTGCTGACCATGATCGACAATACCTGGGCCAGCCCTCTGTATTTCAAGCCATTGGCGCACGGTATCGACTTCGTCGTCGAGGCGGCCACCAAGTTCTTCGGGGGGCATTCCGATCTGCTGATGGGCAGTGTGGCGCTCGACAACGCCGAGCAATACGCCGTACTCCGCGAGACCCAAAGCATCTTCGGTCAGGCTACCAGCCCGGACGATTGCTTCCTGGTGCTGCGTGGCCTGGAGACGTTCGAGCTGCGTTTGCGCGAGCAGAGCCGCAAGGCCCTGGCTGTCGCCCGCTGGCTGGAACAGCATCCGCTGGTGGAGCAGGTGCTGTTCCCTGCGCTGGAAAGCCATCCGGGCCATGCGCTGTGGAAACGACAGTTCAGCGGCAATGGCTGCCTGATGTCGATCGTGCTGGCGCCGTCGGCGGACGAGAGCGCTTTTGGCGCGTTCTTCAATGCGTTGCAGCATTTTCCCATCGGTGCCAGTTGGGGCGGTACGCATAGCCTGATCGCCTACTACCCGGCATCGCAGCAGACCGCTCGCCAATGGTCGCCCACCGACCAGCCCGTGGTGCGCTTGTCGATCGGTCTCGAGGACCAGGACCTGTTGATCGCCGATCTGGCCCGTGCGCTGGATGCCTACAGCCGGGCTCGCTGACCCGCTTTGCCGCAAGCGGGCAAAGACTCCGCTGCGTTTTCTTGATCGCTGCCCATCGCGCACCGAATGCCTTCGGTGTCATCACCCATAGAGGATGTACCGCATGCTGAAGACTTATCCGGCGGGGCTCTTGGCCCTGACCTTGGCAGCCCTGTGTGGACTGAGCTCGCTGGCCCAGGCCGAAGACGCTTTGCAGCGCGTGCGCGATGCCGGCGTGATCCGCATCGCCAACACCCAGGCCAGCCCGCCCTGGAGCTATCTGAACGAGCAGAACCAGCCGGACGGCTACGATGTCGCCGTGGCCAAGGAAGTCGCCCAGCGCATTGGAGTGGCGAGGATCGAATTCATCGCGGACAGCTTCAAGAACTTCGTCGAAGGCCTGAAAGCCGACAAGTACGACCTGGTGATGAATGACGTGACACCGACCGAGGAGCGCAAGAAACAGGTCGATTTCGCCGCGCCTTATGGCGTCGAGCAGTTCTACCTGTTCGTCAAGGACGACAATACGGCGATCACCAGCATCGACGACATGCCGGGCCATTCCGTCGGCGCGACCGCCGGCACCAGTAACGAGTCCTGGGCGCGCGAGCACATGACCTCCTCCGAGGTGCGTACCTACGAGAATGGCGGATTGCTGTTCAACGACTTGGGGATTGGTCGCGTGGATGCCGTGCTCTCTTCGCTGTTCGGCGGCGAGAAGTACCGTAAGGCCAACCATCTGCCGATCAAGGCGATCGGTCAGCCGCTGACCTATCAGCTCTCGGCACCGGTCATCGCCAAGGGCCACGAGAGTCTGCGTGACGCCATCAGTCAGGCGATCGACGCGATGGCCGCCGACGGCACGCTGGACAAGCTCTCGCGCCAGTATGTCGGTGAGCACTACGACATGATCAAGGGCATCCAGGCGGCGAAAGCCGAGCTGGCCGCGAAGGAATAACGCTATGTGGGACCTGTTCCAACGCGCGTTGCCGTTGCTGGAGAAGGCCATCGTGGTGACGATTGGCCTCGGCTTGAGCGCCTTCGTACTGGGCAGCGCACTGGGCATGTTGATCGCGTTGTTGCGTAACTCGCCCATGCGCCTGTGTCGGGCGCTGGCGTTTACCTACGTCTCGATATTCCGCGGTACGCCGTTGCTGGTGCAGATACTGCTGATCTACTTCGGGCTGCCCCATTACGGCATCGTGCTTTCGCCGATTCCTTCGGCATTGGTGGCGTTGACGCTGTTCTCGGCCGCCTACCTGAGCGAAATATTCCGCGCCGGCATCAACTCGGTGGAGGCAGGCCAGTGGGAGGCCGCAGCCTCCATGAGCATGGGCTATTGGACCAGCCTGCGGCGGATCATCCTGCCGCAGGCATTGCGTATCGCCTTGCCGCCGATGGGAAGCCGATTGATCGCGCTGATGAAGGACACCTCGCTGGCCTCCTCCGTGACGGTCATGGAACTGACCCGGGTGGCCGAACAGTTGGGGGCCGCGACCTTCCGCTATATGGAAATGTTCTTGATGGTTGGCGCCATCTATTGGCTCATCAACCAGCTGTTGACCCTTTTGCAAACCTGGCTTGAAGGCCGTCTGACGAGGCACATGCGATGAGTGTGGTGAACGTGCGCGCGACGGCGCTGAGCAAGTCCTATGGCGCGTTGCAGGTGCTCAAGGGCGTCGATCTCGAAGTCCAGGCCGGCGAAGTCGTGGTGATCCTGGGGCCGTCCGGGTCCGGCAAGACCACCCTGCTGCGCTCGCTAAACCTGTTGGAGCAACCCGACGCCGGTACCTTGGAGATTTGCGGTCATCACCTCGAGATTCCCTCCACCGGCCGCTTCGACCGGGCAGCTCGGCGGCAGATCACCGCGTTGCGCCAGAAGACGGCGATGGTCTTCCAGACATTCAACCTGTTCCCGCACATGACAGCGCTGCAAAACGTCATCGAAGGGTTGCTCAGCGTGAAGAAGATGCCGCGCGAGCAGGCGCTCGAACGTGGTCGCGCGTTGCTGGCACAGGTCGGCCTGGAGGAGAAGGCCGACAGCTATCCCGCGAAGCTCTCCGGTGGTCAGAAACAGCGGGTGGCGATTGCCCGTGGTCTGGCGATGGAACCCGAAGTCATCTTTTTCGATGAGCCCACCTCGGCGCTCGATCCGGAGCTGCGTGACGAGGTCCTCGGTGTGATGCGTGATCTGGCCAGGATGGGGATGACGATGCTGGTCGTCACCCATGAGTTGCGCTTCGCCCGCGAGGTGGCAGACCGGGTCGTGTTCATGGAGCACGGGGTCGTGGTGAAGAACAGCTCGGCCGAGGCGTTCTTCTCCGACGACAGTGGCGAGCGTATCCAGCAGTTCCTGCGACGTATCTGAGTCTGAGCACGGCCGGCACCGGGAAGAACGGTCGGCGAGGATGCACTCATCCCGACGGCAAAGCTGATATCGTCCCTCGCTCATTGGAGACGTTCGCTACCCGGCATTGCAGGAGGCACTGTGCAGCAACCCGAACTTGCCGGCCACCGCGTGCTGTTGCGCGCGATGCTGGCCGAGGACGCTACCGCCGTCTGTGCCCTGGCGGGGGATGTGCGAATTTCCTCGACCACCGCTTCGATCCCGCATCCCTACGCCTTGCAGGATGCCGAACAGTGGATCGCCAGTCTGCCGGCCGCCCGGGAGGCGGGCCGCTCGTTGACCTGGGCGGTCACGCTGGAGGGCGAATTGATCGGCTCGGCCAGTCTCGCGGGGCTGTCTTTGCAGCATCGCCGTGCCGAGCTGGGCTACTGGATCGGTGTGCCCTGGTGGGGCAGGGGGCTGGCGACCGAAGCGTCCGAGTTGTTGCTCGGGCATGGTTTTCGGGAGCTGGGTCTGGAGCGTATCGCGGGTCTTTGCTACGCGCGCAACGAGGCTTCGGCACGGGTGCTGGAGAAACTCGGCATGCACTACGAGGGCTGCCTGCGGCGTGCCATGTTCAAGGCCGGACAGTTCGAGGATCTAGAGGTCCGTGCGCTGCTGCGCGAGGAATTCCTGGAACGCGCTTAAGAAGACTCCCCCGCCAGGCAGGGGAGTGACCCAGGGCGGGTCAGGATGCAGCTGTGGAGTGGAGCTGCAGGGGAAGCACCGGGCGTCCTTGCCCGGTTTGATGCCCGGTCAGACCGGGCCGCGGCTCTCGCGGCGTGGCTCGGTGCTGACGAAGCCCAGGGCTTCGTTGAAGCCGAGGCTGTCCACCTTGGGTTTGTAGTCGGCCAGGCCGTTGGCCATGGTGATGACCTTGTCCTCTGCGCTCTGGCCCTTGAAGTCTTCCTTGTCCAGGCGCAGGTCTTCCATCAGCGTGTTCCATACCGCGCCCTCGGCGTGGGGCAGCAGGGTGATGCCGACGCCATCCAGGTCGGTGGTCATGGCCTTGGTCAGGTTCTCGACGTAGAACAGCACGACGATGCCGGGGGCCAGGTCATGGCGGTAGCGCTCGATGAAGAACGGCAGGTGGGCCAGGTCGACCAGCGCGCCGGCGACCATGCTCATCTTGTTGCCCTTCACCAGTACGGCGGCCTGCTTGATGACCGCCTTGGGCGGCATCCGCCGGCCCGAGGCGTCGGCGATATCGCCTTCTTCCAGTACCAGGTCGCCACGAAAGGCGAAGGTATCGGCTTCACTGGTCGCGCCATTGACGCTGAGGTTGCACAGCAGACCCTGTGCTTCGTAGTCCTTGAGCAGCATGTTGGGGATCCCCCGTTTCGGTTAGTGGGGCTCAGGCAACCTTGACGGTGGCTCCGGCCAGTTCAAGCAAGGCACGCCAATCGGTGTCCAGGCAGTGCAGGCGCTGACGCGCGCAGAAGCGCCGCTCCTTCTCGGTGGCGGCGGGGATCAGGGCCCAGCCGGCCACTTCGGCGGCGTCGTAGATGATGTCGCTCATCACCATGCGTTCGGTGTCACGGGTGAAGCACATGCCGAGGAACAGGTACTGCAGGCCACGGCGGCGCAACTTGAGCCAGGCGGGGATCGCGAAGCCGCCCATCAGCTCGGTGATGTAGTCGACGAAGTCGGCATCGCTGGCCACGTAGGTCGGTTTGGGCAGCGGTGTGCCAAGCGGCTTGAACAGCACCGGCAGGTCACCGTCGACCTGTTCCGGAGTGATGCTGCGGTAAGCCTCGCCTTGCCATTGGTAGAGCTCGAAGCGATAGGGGCCGGCGCCCAGCCGCGCACAGCCGACCACCAGGGTGTGCGGGCGGTCGGCGTAGAGCTTCTGCAGGCCGCTGTCGCGGTTGCAGTCGACGATGTAGGGCAGGTGCTGATCCGCCAGCCAACGGTGCAGCGGGGAGACGCTCCAGTCGTCGTCGGCGTAGGTCTGGGTGAGGAAGCGCTCGATGTAGCTGCGGCCCTTCTTGTTCTCCATGTGCATGGCCGCGCGCGGGAACTCGTACATCAGGCGCGGCGACATCGGCGTACCGCCGGTCATGGTGAGGATCAGGCTGTCGCTGTCCGCGGGAATCGGCACTCCGGCCTGGCGGTGGGTGACTCCGTCCAGGGCGCCTGGGCCCAGGTAGGGAACGCATTGGCCGTCGGCCAGGCGGGCGAGAATGTCGTGTAGTTCGTGGTTCACCGGTGGCGTCTCCGAGTGGTCCGTGCGGAGAACCACCTGGCAAGAAGTACGCCATTTCTAACTTATTGATTTTAAAGAGTCTGTCCGGGGCTCTGGAGGCGGGGCGAGGGCGCTATACGACAAAATGTAGGGTTCGGGACAGTCTTTCGGGGTGGATCGCTTTGCGAGGCTGGCGTGGGTGCTGTCTCGGGTTGCCTCCTTTAGTGAAACTGAAGACCCCGTCGGACTTAGCGCCTTTCCTCCCGCGCGCAGGCGCCCTAAGGTGCGCACAGCCATGCCCTTCGCCGATTCCGTGACGCGATGCGCCGCCGGCATGGTACGAACAGAACAAGACTCCACAGGAGAACTTCATGAAACATATCCTTGGCCGGCTCGCGTTGGCTACCTCCGGCCTGATGCTCTGCACCCTGTCCTGGGCCGAGCCCAAGCGTCCCGAATGCATCGCACCGGCAAAGCCCGGCGGCGGCTTCGACATCACCTGCAAGCTCGCCCAGGCTGGCCTGCGTGACGTCGGCTTGCTGGAGGCGCCGATGCGCGTGACCTACATGCCCGGTGGTATCGGTGCCGTCGCCTACAACGCGGTGGTGGCTCAGCGAACCGACGAGCCGGGAACCATCATTGCCTGGTCCAGCGGTTCGCTGCTGAACCTCGCGCAGGGCAAGTTCGGCCGCTACGACGAGAAGGCCGTGCGCTGGCTGGCGGCCATCGGCACCGACTACGGTGCGGTGACGGTGCGCGCGGATTCGCCCCTGCAGAACTTCGACGATCTGGTGAAGGCCTTGCGTACGGATCCCTCGGCGCAGGTGATCGGTGCCGGCGGCACCATCGGTAGCCAGGACTGGATGCAGGCGGCGATGGTCGCCCGCAGCGCCGGAGTCGATCCGAAACGCCTGCGCTACGTGGCGTTCGAAGGCGGTGGCGAGCCGATGACGGCGCTGCTCGGTGGGCACGTGCAGGTCATCACCAGTGGCATCGGCGAAGCAGCCGCGCAACTCGCCGCTGGCAAGGTTCGGGTGCTCGCGGTACTCGCGGACGACCGTCTGCCCGGGGCGCTGAGCGACGTTCCCACCGCCAAGGAGCAGGGCTATGACGTCAGCTGGCCGATCGCCCGTGGCTTCTACGTCGGCCCCAACGTGAGCGATGCGGACTACGCCTGGTGGAAGCAGCAGTTCGATACCCTGCTGACCAGCGATGCCTTCGCCGAGCTGCGTGAGCGCTACGAGCTGCTGCCCCTGTCGATCACCGGTGATGAACTGCAGACCTACGTGTATCGTCAGGTCGAGCAGTACAAGACGCTGGCGACGGAGTTCGGCCTGGTGCAGAAGTAGCTCCAGGGAGGAGAGACGGCGCCTGGAAGTCCGCCGCAGGCTCTCTTACCCTGTGGCGCGAGCGGCGGCGCAATGACCGGCGCCGTAGGACTGGACGGACGCTGTCATGGAACTGAGGCAACTGCGGTATTTCCTGAGCGCGGTGGAGCACGGCAGCCTTGGGCGCGCCGCGCTCGAGCTGGGTATTGGCACCTCCGCGCTGAGTCAGCAGATCAGCAAGCTGGAGAGCGAACTGAGCACGCGCCTGCTCAGTCGCACCAGTACCGGCGTGGTGTTGACCAACGCGGGGATCGCTTTCGAGCGCCATGCGCGGTTGACCCTGCGCCAGGCGGAGAATGCCGTGCAGGCGGCGCAGCGCGGGCGCATGAGCGGCTACGTCAGCGTTGGCCTGCCGCCGACCACGGCGTCAGTGCTGGCGCTGCCGCTGATCGACGCCATGCGTCGGCGCTACCCGGATATCCAGTTGCACCTGGTGGAAATGCTCTCCGGCTACCTGGCCAATCAGCTCAATGCGCGGCAGCTCGATCTCGCCGTGCTGTTCCAGGCCGATACCGGCAAGCGCTGGAACGTCAGTCCGCTGCTCGACGAGCACCTGTTCGTCATCGCCTCGCCGAAGCTCGAGGGCGCGCCCACCACGCCCGTAGTGCGCCTTGCCGATCTCGGCCGTCTGCCCCTGGTGTTGCCCAGCCCGCAGCACGGCTTGCGCAGTACCGTGATGACGACCTTCGAGCACTCCGGCGTCGAGCCGAACATCGTCATGGAAATCGATGGCCTCTCGCTGCTCATGCAGGCGGTGCGCGAAGGCTATGCGGCGACCATCCAGCCGGGCGCGGCGGCGGCGCACTCCGGTGAGTCCGGGCTCGTCGTGGCGCAGATCGAGGACGCCCACGTGACGCGCCGCAACCTGCTGGCAACTCTCTCCGAGGATGAGCTCTCGCCGGCGGCGCTGGCCGTACGCCTGGTGATTCTCGACGTCGCCCGCGAGCTGGTGCGCGGAGGGCTTTGGCCCGGAGCACGGCTCTACGAAGCCCAGGACTGAACCTCTCCAAGGTCTTTAGTAAAACTAAACACCCTTTCCCGGCCGTCGCCTTTCGGCGTTTCAGCAGGCTCTTTAGAGTCGCTTCGGCAACGGGGGACATCGCGCCTCCGAGATGAGGAGAGACGGATGTTCGATGTTCTTGTAGTGGGTGGCGGCAATGCTGCCCTGTGCGCTGCGCTGATGGCCCGCGAGGCCGGGGCGAGCGTGCTGCTGCTAGAGGCCTCGCCCCGCGAATGGCGTGGCGGGAACTCGCAGCACACGCGCAACCTGCGCTGCATGCACGACGCCCCCCAGGACGTGTTGGTGGATGCCTACCCCGAAGAGGAGTTCTGGCAGGACCTGCTGCGCGTCACAGGTGGCATCACCGACGAGCGCCTGGCGCGTATCGCCATCCGCGCCTCCTCCACGTGTCGAGGCTGGATGCGTCGGCATGGCGTGCATTTCCAGCCGCCGCTGTCCGGTGCCCTGCACGTGGCCCGTACCAACGCCTTCTTCATGGGCGGTGGAAAGGCGTTGGTGAATGCCTATTACCGCAGCGCCCAGGCGTTGGGCGTGAGCATTCGCTACGACACCCCGGTGGCTTCGCTCGAGCTGCACGAGGGGCGCTTCGTCGCCGCCCATGTGCCGGCGCGGGAGGTCGCGGGCCAGAGCCTGCCGGCCGAGCGCATCGAGGCCCGCGCCTGCGTGCTGGCGGCGGGCGGCTTCGAGTCCAATCGTGAATGGCTTCGCGAGGCCTGGGGCCAGAACGACCGGGGCGAATGGCCGGCCGACAACTTTCTCATCCGTGGCACGCGCTTCAACCAGGGCGGCCTGCTGCGCAGCATGATCGACGCGGGCGCCGATGTCATCGGCGATCCGACGCAGGCGCACATGGTCGCTATCGATGCCCGCGCGCCGCTCTACGACGGCGGTATCTGCACGCGCATCGACTGCGTGTCGCTGGGGGTCGTGGTGAATCGCGACGGCCAGCGCTTCTACGACGAGGGTGAGGACTTCTGGCCCAAGCGCTATGCCATCTGGGGACGTCTGGTGGCACAGCAGCCGGGCCAGGTGGCCTTCTCGATCATCGATCAGAAGGCCATCGGTCGCTTCATGCCGCCGGTGTTCCCGGGGACCACGGCGAACAGCCTGGCGGAACTGGCGCGCAAGCTGGCGCTGCCGGTGGAGACGTTCGTGGAGAGCGTCGAGGCCTACAACCGGGCCTGCCGGGTCGGTCACTTCGACCATACGCAACTGGACGATTGCCATACCGAGGGCGTCGCCCCGGCCAAGACCCACTGGGCGCGTCCATTGGATACGCCGCCCTTCTATGGCTACGCGCTCAAGCCCGGGGTGACCTTCACCTACCTGGGCCTGAAGACCAACGAGAACGCGGCGGTGCACTTCGCCGGAGCGCCCAGCGAGAACCTCTTCGTCGCCGGCGAGATGATGGCTGGCAACGTGCTCGGCAAGGGCTACACCGCCGGCGTCGGCATGAGCATCGGGACGGCCTTCGGGCGTATCGCCGGCGCCCGCGCCGCGGGCGCTGCGGGCTACCCACAACGCGAAGGAAACGACTATGCAACGGCATGACACCCTCCTGGAGCCGGTGGCGGACTGCGCTTCGGGCACCCCTGCACTGATCTCGCTGCTGAGCCTGAGCGAGAGTGAAGTCGACCGGCAGATGCATATCTGCAATGCCTGTCGCTACTGCGAGGGCTTCTGCGCCGTGTTCCCGGCGATGACCCGGCGGCTGGAGTTCGCCAAGGCGGACATTCACTACCTGGCCAACCTCTGCCACAACTGCGGTGCCTGCCTGCACGCCTGCCAGTACGCGGCGCCCCACGAGTTCGCCGTCAACGTGCCGCAGTCGATGGCCAAGGTGCGCCTGGAGACCTACTCCGAATATGCCTGGCCGGCCGCCTGCGGCAAGCTCTACCGGCGTGCGGGCCTGAGCATGGCGCTGGCCAGCGCCGGCGGGCTGGCGCTGTTCCTGCTGTTGACGCTGTGGGCCAAGGGCACCCTGCTGCCGGGACGCCTGGCCGGTGACTTCTATGCGGTGTTCCCTCACAACACCCTGGCGCTGATGTTCGGTGCGGTGTTCGGTTTCGCGGTGTTGGCCCTGGGGATCGGCGTGCGGCGCTTCTGGCGGGGCGTCACGCCGCAGGCCGAGGAGCCGCTGGAGGCGCCGCTGGCAGCGGCGCTGGAGGCGTCCGACGCGGTGCTGCGGTTGAAGTACCTGGACGGCGGGCACGGCCAGGGCTGTAACAACGAAAGCGACCGCTTCACGCTCTGGCGGCGGCGTTTCCATCACCTCACGTTCTACGGTTTCATGCTCTGCTTCGCGGCCACTGGCGTGGCCACGCTCTACCACTACCTGCTCGGGCTGGAGGCGCCTTATTCGCCGAGCAGCCTGCCGGTGGTGCTCGGCAGCCTCGGTGGCATCGGCCTGGTGCTCGGCCCGCTCGGCCTGTTGCTGATGAACTACCGGCGCGATCCGGCGCATGGCGACCCCGAGCAGCGCCCGATGGACCGCGGCTTCATCGTGCTGCTGCTGTTGATCAGCCTCAGTGGCTTCGCCTTGTTGCTGGGGCGTGACAGCGGCGCCATGGCGATCCTCCTGGCGCTGCACCTGGGCATCGTCATGGCGTTTTTCCTGACCATGCCCTACGGCAAGTTCGCCCACGGCATCTTCCGCAGCGCGGCACTGCTGAAATATTCGTTGGAAAGACGGCAACCGGACCGCCTAAAGTTGGGGAGCGATTAGTCCCCATCGAGCCGTGAATGGCAGGAGCGTTGTGCATGCATGTCGTGATTCCCGACGATTACCAGAATGTGATTCGCTCGCTCGACTGCTTCGGCCTGCTCGACGGTTGTCGGGTAAGCCTCTATCACGACGCCGAGAGCGACATCGAGCGACTCGCCGAGCGGTTCGCCGATGCCGATGCCCTGGTGCTGACGCGTGAACGCACGGTCGTTGGTGAGGCACTGCTGGCGCGCCTGCCGCGCCTGCGGCTGATCAGCCAGACCGGCAAGGTCGCCGCGCACCTCGACCTCGCCGCCTGTACCCGCCACGGCGTGGCGGTGATGGAAGGGCGCGGCTCACCGGTAGCCCCGGCCGAACTGGCCTGGAGCCTGATGCTCATGGCCCGGCGGCAGCTGCTGCCGGCGATCCAGGCGCTGCATGCCGGCCAGTGGCAGGTCAATCTGGGTGAGCGCCTGTGCGGGCGGACCCTCGGCATCTGGGGATACGGCAAGATCGGCCAGCGCCTGGCGCGCTATGCCCAGGCGTTCGAGATGCCGGTGATGGTCTGGGGGAGCGACGGCTCGCGGGCCGCCGCCGAGCGCGACGGGCACCGTGCGGCTGGCAGCCGGGAACAGTTCTTCGCCGAAGCCGACGTGCTCAGCCTCAATCTGCGCCTGGTGGAGGCGACACGCCATCTGGTCACGGCCCAGGACCTGGCGCTGATGAAGCCCGATGCGCTGCTGGTCAACGTCAGCCGAGCCGAACTGATCGCGCCCGGCGCGTTGCTGCAGGCGCTCGACCACGGACGGCCGGGGTTTGCCGCAATCGATGTGTTCGAGCAGGAGCCGCTGCTCGATCCGGAGGATCCCCTGTTGCGCCACCCCAGGCTGCTGTGTACCCCGCACCTGGGTTACGTCGAGCGGCAGGGCTACGAGCTCTACTTCGGCGATGCCTTCGCCAACCTGCGGGCGTTCTTCGCCGGCGAGCCCTGCACCCTGGCCAATCCCGATGTCCGGCGTTGAGCCGTTTCCACTTACGGTTTCCTCGTGATACGAGCAAAAGCGTTCTGATCTTCCCGCTGTTGCCGGTGGCGGAGGCCGCGCCAGGTGGCTGCTGCATAGCGGCCACGGCATGACGATAGCGGCCCGAGGTGGGGGCGGTGCTGGGGTTGTCGGCGTTCGCAGTTTGGCGACGGGCGATGGCGTGAGTCGCAGTTGTCCTGTTCCATGACGTGTTTAGAACAATGCGGTCGTGCCTAGTTTTTAGGATGGCGGAGCCAATATAAGAACGAAGAGCTCCCCCATGGCCTATACCCTCGCGATCGTCATCAGCCTGCTCGGCTACTTTCTCATCGGCAATTGGGCCGGTCGGCGGGTCAAGCATCTCGACGATTACCTGGTTGCCGGACGCAACTCCCCCACGTTCCTGATTCTCGGTACCCTGGTGGCCAGCTACCTGAGCACCAGTGCCTTCCTCGGCGAGACCGGTTTCGCCTACCAGGGTTACCCGTTCGTGATGCTGATCTTCGCCGCCATCAGCACCTCCGGCTGTCTGCTCGGGGCGCTGGCTTTCGGCCGCTACCTGCGCCGCAGCGAGGCGCTGACGGTGCCGGAATTCTTCGGCAAGCGCTTCGCCTCGCGTGGGGTGCAGCGCATCGCCGGGCTGACCACGGTGTTCGGTCTGGGCGCCTACCTGCTGGGGGTGATGCAGGGCGCCGGGATCATGTTCCAGGAACTCACCGACCTGCCGTACTGGCTCGGCCTGCTGCTGGTGTGGCTGACCTTCACCGGCTTCATCCTGTATTCCGGGGCGCCGGGCGTGGTGCTCACCGACACGGTGATGTTCGTCATCTTCTCCCTCGCCGCAGTCGGCGGTTCGCTCTACATCATCGATGACCTGGGTGGCTGGCGCGGCGTCATCGAAGGGCTGCTGGCACAGACCGACAAGCCGGGCATCGCCCTCTGGCACGGCGTGATCCAGGGCGAGGGCTCGACCTTCGCCAGCGAAGGCGAGGCGGCCACCTGGGGCATCACCCTGGGCCTAGTGTGGGCCGCGGTGCTGGCTGCCAGCCCCTGGCAGTCGAGTCGCTACCTGATGGCGCGCAACGAGCATGTGGTGATGCGCTCGGCGATGCTCACCGCGGTGGCGCTGGCGGTGTTCTACGCGCTGATGATGCTCACCGGCGCGGCGCTGAATCTCTACAGCAGCGAGCTGACGCCGGAGCGCTCGATGGTCTGGGCGGCGCTCAACGTGCTGCCGACCTGGCTGGGCATGGTGATCCTCACCGGCGTCTTCGCCGCCGGGCTGTCGTCCTGCTCGACCTTCCTCTCGATCATCGGCTTCAGCATTTCCAACGACATCATGCCGGCCTCGCGCAGCGAAGCCGCGGCGCTGCGTGCGAGCCGCCTGGCGGTGCTCGCCGCCGGCTTCGTTACCTTCGTCCTGGCGCTGTTCCAGCCGCCTGCGGTGATGGCCGTGGTGTGGTTCGCCGCCACGCTGTTCGCCTCGTCCTGGGGGCCGGTGGCGCTGATGAGCATCTGGAGCCGGCGCATCACCGCCGCGGGTGCTGGCTGGGGACTGGTGGTCGGCTTCGTCGGCAACCTGGCACTGTCGCTGGCGGTTCAGGCCGGCTGGGTGAGCTTGCCGGTGTACCTGCATCCGGTGGTGCTGAGCACCCTGGCGGCGGTGCTGGCGATCGTCCTTGCCTCGCGCCTGACCCGCGTCACGACTGCCGAGCGCGACTTCCTCGCGCGGCTGCATCGTCCGGACGCCGCACAGTTGCAGTCCTGGGAGGGCGGTACGCGCCTGGTCGCGCTGTGCACGATGCTCGCCGGCGCGCTGATCGGCGTGTTCCTCTGGCAGCAGTACGCGCAGACGCTCACGGCGCTGGCCGGCGAGTATGGTCTGTCGCGGTCGGCGACCCTCGGCGGCTACGTGCTGGCACTGGGCTGCGGCGGCATGCTGGTGCTGGCTGGCGCCGTAGGCCTGCGGGTGGCCCGCTCGGGCTCGCGTCTGGCCACCCGCGATGCGTCCGCGCGCGCCTGAGTCCGAGCGATGACGACGCACGCTCGGGGTTTGTCGCTGGCCGCACTGGGCATCCTGGTGCTGAGCTTCGATGGCCTGCTGGTACGCCTGGCGGCCAGCGATGGCTGGAGCGTGCTGTTCTGGCGCGGCGCCCTCACCGCGCTGTGCATGGGCCTGTTGTACGGGCGCCGCGAGCGCCTGCGCAGCCTGCGAGGTCACGCTGCCGTGGTACTCGCCAGCGCCGTGCTGCAGGCGCTGGTGTCGCTGTTCTTCGTCCTGGCGGTGACCCATACCGCAGTGGCCAACGTGGTGGTGATCCTCACCACCGCGCCGCTGTTCGCCGCCTGCTTCACCCGCTGCTTCCTGCGAGAGGCGGTCGCCACGCGGACCTGGCTGGCGATCCTCTTCTCCGGCCTGGGGCTGTTGCTGGTGTTCGGTGGCTCGCTGCGTGGCGAGGGGCTGCTGGGCAACGTCTATGCGCTGGCTTCGGCCGCTGCGGTGGGCGCCAACCTGACCCTGCTGCGCCGGTACCCTGACGTCGACCGCATGCCGCTGATCGCCTTCGGTGGGGGCTGTGCGGCGCTGATCGCCTGGCCCTGGGCCACGCCCTTCGCCCTGGCGCCGGGCAGCTATCTGGCCCTGGCGCTGATGGGTTTGTTGCAGATGCCCCTGGCCACCGCCCTGCTGAGCAATGCCACGCGCTACCTGCCATCGGCCGAGGTGGCGCTGTTTTTCCTGCTCGAGGCGCTACTCGGCTCGCTCTGGGTCTGGTGGCTGCTCGGTGAGCGGCCGCCCGCGGCCACCGTCTACGGCGGAGGGCTGGTGCTGATGACACTGCTGCTCAATGCCTGGCTGGGGCTGCGCGCCAGTCGCACGGCCCGCCTGCCAAGCCTTGCGCACTGAGCCTTTGCGGCATCCGCAGTCGTCGGCCTCAAAACCTCACAAAAGTTGTTGATTTGTTGCCATTGCAACAGGGGCGGCGAGGCCTTTTGTCGTGTATCGAACCGACAAAGGGGGCCTGCTTTTCAAGTTAAGTATTTATAAATCAATTGCTTGGGATGTTCGCAAGGCGCTGGCACAAAGGCTGCACTTGCTTCGTTGCGCGGCTTTACGTGCCTTCGCCACTCATCGAGTGGAACGACACCTGAGGAATTCGACTATGGCTATGCGTCAATGCGCCATCTACGGCAAGGGCGGGATCGGTAAGTCCACTACCACCCAGAACCTCGTCGCCGCTCTGGCCGAGAAAGGCAAGAAAGTGATGATCGTCGGCTGCGACCCGAAAGCCGACTCCACCCGTCTGATCCTGCACTCCAAGGCCCAGAACACCATCATGGAAATGGCGGCCGAGGCCGGCACCGTGGAAGACCTCGAGCTCGAAGACGTGCTCAAGGCCGGCTACGGCGGCATCAAGTGCGTCGAGTCCGGTGGTCCTGAGCCGGGTGTTGGTTGCGCCGGCCGCGGTGTGATTACCGCGATCAACTTCCTCGAAGAGGAAGGCGCCTACGAGGAAGACCTGGACTTCGTGTTCTACGACGTACTCGGTGATGTGGTCTGTGGCGGCTTCGCCATGCCCATCCGCGAGAACAAGGCCCAGGAAATCTACATCGTCTGCTCCGGCGAGATGATGGCCATGTACGCGGCCAACAACATCTCCAAGGGCATCGTGAAATACGCCAACTCCGGCGGCGTGCGCCTGGCAGGCCTGATCTGCAACAGCCGCAACACCGACCGCGAGGACGAGCTGATCATCGCCCTGGCCGACAAGCTCGGCACCCAGATGATCCACTTCGTACCGCGTGACAACGTCGTGCAGCGCGCAGAAATCCGCCGCATGACCGTCATCGAGTACGACCCGAACGCCCATCAGGCCGACGAGTACCGTGCCCTGGCGCAGAAGATCATCGACAACAAGAAGATGATCATTCCGACCCCGGTGACCATGGACGAGCTCGAAGCGCTGCTCATGGAGTTCGGGATCATGGATGAGGAAGACCTCACCATCGTCGGCAAGACCGCCGCCGAAGAGGCGACCGCCTGATAGCAGTGCCGGGGCCGCAAGGCCCCCAAGGACGGGGCAGGGCGGATGGGCCCTGTCGGACCGCCGCGCACAGGCGCGGCGTCCGTTGCCCGCAGACGAACGCAGTGCAAGAGGAGCCATACCATGTCCGGTATGTCACGCGAAGAGGTTGAATCCCTCATCCAGGAAGTCCTGGAGGTTTACCCCGAGAAGGCCCGCAAGGACCGCGCCAAGCACCTGTCGGCCAACGACCCGGAGCTGTCGCAGTCGAAGAAATGCATCACCTCCAACAAGAAGTCGCAGCCGGGTCTGATGACCATCCGCGGCTGCGCCTACGCCGGCTCCAAGGGCGTGGTGTGGGGGCCGATCAAGGACATGATCCACATCTCCCACGGGCCGGTGGGTTGCGGCCAGTATTCCCGCGCCGGCCGTCGCAACTACTACATCGGCACCACCGGGGTGAACGCCTTCGTCACCATGAACTTCACCTCGGATTTCCAGGAGAAGGACATCGTCTTCGGTGGCGACAAGAAGCTCTCTAAGCTGATCGACGAAGTGCAGACCCTGTTCCCGCTGAACAAGGGTATCTCCGTGCAGTCCGAGTGCCCCATCGGCCTGATCGGCGACGACATCGAAGCCGTCTCCAAGAAGAAGGGCGCCGAGTACGAAACCACTGTGGTGCCGGTGCGGTGCGAAGGCTTCCGTGGCGTGTCCCAGTCGCTGGGCCACCACATCGCCAACGACGCCATCCGTGACTGGGTGCTGGACAAGCGTGACGACGACACCAGCTTCCAGAGCACGCCGTACGACGTGGCGGTGATCGGTGACTACAACATCGGCGGTGACGCCTGGTCCTCGCGCATCCTGCTCGAAGAGATGGGCCTGCGCGTGGTCGCCCAGTGGTCCGGCGATGGCACCCTCTCGGAGATGGAGCTGACCCCCAAGGTCAAGCTCAACCTGGTGCACTGCTACCGCTCGATGAACTACATCTCGCGGCACATGGAAGAGAAGTACGGTATTCCGTGGATGGAATACAACTTCTTCGGCCCGACCAAGACGGCCGAGTCGCTGCGTGCCATCGCTGAGCACTTCGATGACCACATCAAGGCCAAGTGCGAAGAAGTCATCGAGAAGTACCGCAGCGAGTGGGAAGCGGTGGTCGCCAAGTACCGCCCGCGCCTGGAAGGCAAGCGCGTGATGCTCTACGTCGGTGGCCTGCGTCCGCGCCACGTGATCGGCGCCTACGAAGACCTGGGCATGGAAGTGGTCGGTACCGGTTACGAGTTCGGTCACAACGACGACTACGACCGTACGCTCAAGGAAATGGGTGACGCCACGCTGCTCTACGACGACGTCACCGGCTACGAGTTCGAAGAGTTCGTGAAGAAGGTCAAGCCCGACCTGATCGGCTCCGGCATCAAGGAGAAGTACATCTTCCAGAAGATGGGCATCCCCTTCCGCCAGATGCACTCCTGGGACTACTCCGGCCCGTATCACGGCTTCGACGGCTTCGCCATCTTCGCCCGCGACATGGACATGACCCTCAACAACCCGTGCTGGAAAAAACTGCAGGCTCCCTGGCAGCAGAAGGCCGAGGCCGACGAGAAGATCGCCGCCAGCGCCTGATCCACACACCGTGAAACGACCCGCGGCGGGCGGTGACGCCCGCTGCCGGCATCCAGATATCGCCGTAACGCATGAGTGAGGCGAAGGAGAGTGTCATGAGCCAGCAAGTCGACAACATCAAGCCCAGCTATCCGCTGTTCCGCGACGACGAATACAAGGACATGCTCGCGCGCAAGCGTGACGACTTCGAAGAAAAGCACCCGCAGGAGAAGATCGACGAGACCTTCCTGTGGACCACCACCCAGGAGTACCAGGAACTCAACTTCCAGCGCGAGGCCCTGACCATCAACCCGGCCAAGGCCTGCCAGCCGCTGGGTGCCGTGCTCTGCTCCCTGGGCTTCGAGAACACCATGCCCTACGTGCACGGTTCGCAGGGGTGCGTGGCGTACTTCCGCACCTACTTCAACCGCCACTTCAAGGAGCCGGTCTCCTGCGTCTCCGACTCCATGACCGAGGATGCGGCGGTGTTCGGCGGCCAGCAGAACATGAAGGACGGCCTGGCCAACTGCAAGGCCACCTACAAGCCCGACATGATCGCCGTGTCCACCACCTGCATGGCCGAGGTCATCGGTGACGACCTCAACGCCTTCATCGGCAACTCGCGCAAGGAAGGCTTCATCCCCGAGGACTACCCGGTACCGTTCGCGCACACCCCGAGCTTCGTCGGCAGCCACGTCACCGGCTGGGACAACATGTTCGAGGGCATTGCCCGCTACTTCACCCTGAACAAGATGGAAGACAAGGTGGTTGGCAGCAACCACAAGGTCAACATCGTTCCGGGCTTCGAGACCTACCTGGGCAACTTCCGCGTGATCAAGCGCATGCTCAAGGAGATGGATGTCGGCTTCAGCCTGCTCTCCGATCCGGAAGAGGTGCTGGATACGCCGGCTGACGGCAAGTTCCGCATGTACGCCGGTGGCACCACCCAGGAGGAGATGAAGGACGCGCCCAACGCCTACACCACCTTCCTGCTGCAGCCCTGGCACCTGGAGAAGAGCAAGAAGTTCATCGAGAACACCTGGAAGCACGAAGTACCCAAGCTTTCCATCCCGATGGGCCTGGACTGGACCGACGAATTCCTGATGAAAGTCAGCGAAGTCACCGGTCAGCCGATCCCCGAGAGCCTGGACAAGGAGCGCGGTCGCCTGGTCGACATGATGACCGACTCGCACACCTGGCTGCACGGCAAGAAATTCGCCCTCTGGGGTGACCCGGACTTCGTCATGGGCATGGCCAAGTTCCTCATGGAAATTGGTGCCGAA
Organism: Pseudomonas sp. R4-15; assembly: GCF_055768815.1. Taxonomy (NCBI): domain Bacteria; kingdom Pseudomonadati; phylum Pseudomonadota; class Gammaproteobacteria; order Pseudomonadales; family Pseudomonadaceae; genus Pseudomonas; species Pseudomonas sp. R4-15. The sequence goes on along the minus strand of NZ_CM147293.1, from coordinate 4,448,724 downwards.
CCCACCCATGTGCTGTGCAACAACGCCAACAAGCGTTGGAAGAAAGCCATGGAAGCGGTCCTGGAAGCCTCGCCTTACGGCCAGGGTGCCACCGTGTACATCGGCAAGGACCTCTGGCACCTGCGTTCGCTGGTCTTCACCGACAAGCCGGACTTCATGATCGGCAACAGCTACGGCAAGTTCATCCAGCGCGACACGCTGCACAAGGGCAAGGAGTTCGAGGTGCCGCTGATCCGTCTCGGCTTCCCGATCTTCGACCGTCACCACCTGCATCGCCAGACCACGCTCGGCTACGAAGGCGCCATGCAGATGCTCACCACCATCGTCAACGCCGTGCTCGAGCGCCTCGACGAGGAAACCCGTGGCATGCAGGTGACCGACTACAACTACGACCTGGTGCGCTAAGCCGGGCACCCCAGGTATGCCCGGCCGGGACGGGGCGGTGGAAATCAAGCCGCGCCCGTCGACCCTGTCCCGGCTGGGCACCTGCCATTTTTCGGAGTTTGCCCAGACGCCCCCTCGCCTGGGCAACACCCTGTCCGTTGATCCGGCTGCCCCGCACGGCCGGATCGGCGGACCCTTTTTCGTCAGACGGAGCCTCCCATGCCCAGTGTCATGATCCGCCGTAATGCCCAAGGCCAACTGACCTTCTACATCGCCAAGAAGGACCTGGAGGAAACCGTCGTTTCCCTGGAATACGACACCCCCGAGCGCTGGGGCGGCACCGTCGAGCTGGGCGATGGCTCCAGCTACTACATCGAGCCGCTGGACACCCCGCCCAGCTTGCCGACCACCCTGCGCGCTCGTCGGGCAGGCGAGGGCTGATTCCCATGGCCGCGCCGGCCGAAACGCCCTTGCCGCCGCACATCGCGCTGCGCGTGGCACTGGCCGTGCGCGAGCTGGAGGGCGTCGACAACGCCTGCTTGCTGCACGTGCTGATCGATCTGCTCGGCGAACCCTTGAGCGAGGCGCGCCTGGCTCGCCTGCGCCTGGCGCGCCTGCGGCGCAGCCTGGAAACGCAGCTGCAGGGCACTGAGAGCGAGCGCGAACGCCAGCTGCAGCGGGCCATCGGCCTGCTCAAGGGGCGTGGCGTGCAGTTGCCGCCGGTACCGCTGCCGGTGCCCGAGGAAGCGTTGCCGGTGGATGCGGTGCGCATCGCCTGCGCGTCCGACGAGGGCGAGGCCCTGGATGGACGCTACAGCAGCTGCGCGCGCTTTCTCATCTACCAGGTCACGCCCTGCACGGTGCGCCTGGTCGCCCTGCGCGAGGCCGGGCATCTGCGTCAGGGCGAGGACCGCCTGGAGCGCCGCGCCGAACTGGTCGCCGACTGCCAGATGCTCTACGCGCTGAGCATCGGCGGGCCGGCCGCCGCGCGGGTGATCCGCGCCGGCGTGCATCCGATCCAGGTCGGCACGCCGCAGCCCGCGCGTGAGGCGGCGCAGAGCCTGTGTCGCCTGCTCGGCAGCACGCCGCCGCCCTGGCTGGCCAAGGCGCTGGGCGCCGGCCCGGCGCAACGCGTGCGTTTCGTGCACGCCGAGGAAGTCGAACTACCCGCCGGTCCCGCCGTGGTGGCCCGGCCCAGGCCCCGCCTGTTGCGGGGCGAGGAATAGAGGAGCATTGCCATGATCGAGCAGAGTCTGTTGGACGCCGTCGTTGCCCGTGCCGAGAACGGCGTGCTGGGCGAGACCCTCATCGCCGAACTGCGCAGTGCGCATCCGGGCGTGCACTTCACCTGGTGTATGGACGACGACATCGTGGTGAACGCCAAGCCGGTGGTACAGCGAGACACCTTCAACCTCTACCTGGTCAACTCCAGCGACCATTGTTCGGTGCTGACCAACGACCCGGAGAGCGCCTCGGGCATCGTGCTCGCCGAAGTCGTCGTCGAGTAGCGCCCATGCTCGACGAAACCGACCTCACTCCGCTGGCCGACTGTCGCCAGTGCGACCTGCGTGGCACCCTGCTGCTGGCCGGGCGCTGCCAGCCGGGCGATGCCTGCGTGGCCGTGGACAGCGGACGCCAGATCGACCGCTTCTTTCTCCAGAACCCCTACCTCGCGGTGCGCTTTCTCGCCGACGCGTTCTGGGAGCGACGTGCCATCGCCGTGCGCTACGCCCCGCTGGATGCGTTGCAGCCGCTGATGCGCGACCCGGACGAGGCGGTGCGCCGTGCGGTGGCCTACCGGCTGCCGCGCGAGCAGTTGCCGGCGATGATGCATGACGAGGACCGCGAGGTCCGCATCACCGTCGCCGATCGGTTGCCCGCCGATCAACTGGAGCAGATGGCCGCCGACCGCGACTACCTGGTGCGCGCCTACGTCGTCCAGCGTATCGCGCCCGGACGCCTGTTCCGCTTCATGCGCGACGAGGACCGGCAGGTGCGCAAGCGCGTCGCCGAGCGCCTGCCGCTGGAGAGCCTGGGCCTGATGGCGGGGGACCCGGAGCCGGAGATCCGCCGTATCGTCGCCCAGCGCCTGTGTGGCGACGATGTCCTCGATCTGTTGCGCGATCCCGACTGGACGGTGCGCCTGGCGGCGGTGGAGCACGCGCCCCTGGAAGCCCTGCAGCGACTCGACGAGCACGATCCCGAGGTGCTCGCGGCCATTGCCGCGCGGCAGCAGATGGCGCGGGTCTCGGACGTTTGAACGGGCTGTCGCGAAAGCCGCGCAGATGCGCCCCATGGCTGTTGCAAAGCCTACAGGCGGGGCGCTTTGCTACAACGCGGATTCCTTGAAATCTATTTTAATTCAATGAGTTGCTGAGTGGTATGCGGCTTGCAGTCGGACATTCGTGCTTGATGAGAAAGCCTGATCTGGAGGCGTGCGATGAAGTCCAAGGACATAGCCGAACTGCTCGACGAGCCCGCCTGCGAGCACAACAAGAAGGAGAAGTCCGGTTGTGCCAAGGCCAAGCCCGGTGCCACTGACGGTGGGTGCGCCTTCGACGGCGCGCAGATCGCCCTGCTGCCGATCGCCGACGTCGCCCACGTGGTGCATGGTCCTATCGCCTGCGCCGGCAGCTCCTGGGACAACCGTGGCACCCGCTCCAGTGGGCCGACGCTGTACCGCATCGGCATGACCACCGACCTGTCCGAGCAGGACGTGATCATGGGGCGTGCCGAGAAGCGCCTGTTCCACTCCATCCGCCAGGCGGTGGAGACCTACTCGCCCGCCGCGGTGTTCGTCTACAACACCTGCGTGCCCGCGCTGATCGGCGACGACGTGGATGCCATCTGCAAGGCGGCGACCGAGAATTTCGGTACGCCGGTCGTGCCGGTGGACGCCGCCGGTTTCTATGGCACCAAGAACCTCGGCAACCGCATCGCGGGCGAGGCCATGCTCAAGTACGTGATCGGCACCCGCGAGCCCGATCCGCTGCCGCCCGCCAGCGAGCGCCCGGGCATTCGCGTGCACGACGTCAACCTGATCGGCGAATACAACATCGCCGGCGAGTTCTGGCACGTCCTGCCACTGCTCGACGAACTGGGCATTCGCGTGCTCTGCACGCTCTCCGGCGACGCCCGTTTCCGTGAGGTGCAGAGCATGCACCGCGCCGAAGTGAACATGATGGTCTGCTCCAAGGCCATGCTCAATGTCGCCCGCAAGCTGCAGGAGCGCTACGGCACGCCCTGGTTCGAAGGCAGCTTCTACGGCATCACCGACACCTCCCAGGCGCTGCGCGATTTCGCCCGGCTGATCGGCGACGACGACCTCACGGCGCGCACCGAAGCGCTGATCGAACGCGAGGAAACGCGCATCCGCGCGGCGCTGGAGCCCTGGCGCGAACGCCTCACCGGCAAGCGCGTGCTGCTCTACACCGGCGGAGTGAAGTCCTGGTCGGTGATCTCCGCGCTGCAGGACCTGGGCATGAAGGTGGTCGCCACCGGCACCAAGAAGTCCACCGAGGAAGACAAGGCGCGCATCCGCGAACTGATGGGCGACGACGTGAAGATGCTCGACGAGGGCAACCCGCGGATCCTGCTGAAAACCGTCGCCGACTACCGTGCCGACATCCTCATTGCCGGCGGTCGCAACCTCTACACCGCGCTCAAGGGGCGGGTGCCGTTCCTCGATATCAACCAGGAGCGCGAGTTCGGCTACGCCGGTTACGACGGCATGCTGGAGCTGGTGCGCCAGTTGTGCCTGACCATCGACAGTCCGATCTGGGCGGCGCTGCGCCGTCCCGCGCCCTGGGGCCCGGCGCTCGCCGCCGGACAGAGCCTGGCGACGCCCGAGGCATCGCCGCCATCCTCCGCCGCGCCCGCCGAGGCGGTGCGCGAAGCCCATCGCATTCTCTAGGAGGCTCCATGGCCGAACTGCTCAATCGCAAGAAGGCGCTGGCGGTCAGCCCGCTCAAGGCCAGCCAGACCATGGGCGCGGCGCTGGCCTTCCTCGGCCTGGCGCGCAGCATGCCGCTGTTGCACGGCTCGCAGGGCTGCACCGCGTTCGCCAAGGTGTTCTTCGTCCGCCACTTCCGTGAACCGGTACCGCTGCAGACCACCGCCATGGAGCAGGTCAGCGCGATCATGGGCGCCCAGGAGAACATCGTCGAAGCGCTGCGGGTGATCTGCGAGAAGCAGCAGCCGGCGGTGATCGGCGTACTCAGTACCGCACTTGCCGAGACCCAGGGCTGCGACCTGGGCCAGGCGCTGCACAGCTTCCGCGCCGAGTACGACGAGTTCAGGGACGTGGCGGTGATCCCGGTGAACACCCCGGACTTCAGCGGCAGCTTCGAGTCCGGTTTTGCCGCGGCGGTGAATGCGCTGATCCAGGCGCTGGTGCCCGAGGACCGCAGCCAGGTCGGCCGGCGTCCACGCCAGGTCAACGTGCTCTGCTCGGCGAGCCTGACGCCGGGGGACCTGGAGTTCGTCGCCGAGAGCATCGAGGCCTTCGGGCTGCGGCCGCTGTTGATTCCCGACCTGTCCGGCAGCCTCGACGGCCACCTGGAAGACAACGCCTTCAACCCGTTGACCACTGGCGGCCTGCAGGTCGCCGAGCTGGCCAGCGCCGGGCAGAGCATCGCCACCTTGGTGGTCGGTCCGAGCCTGCACGCGGCGGCCGACAGCCTGGCGGCGCGCAGCGGCGTTCCCGACCATCGTTTCGGCCTGCTGCTGGGCCTGGACGAGATCGACCGCTGGCTCACCACATTGGCGACGATCAGTGGCGAGCCGGTGCCGGCACGCCTGCAACGTCAGCGCCGGCAGTTACAGGACGCCATGCTCGACTGCCACTTCCTGCTCGGTGACGCCGCGGTCGGCATCGGCGCCGATGGCGACCTGCTGCTCGGCTTCGAAAGCCTGCTGCGCGGCATGGGCGCACGGGTGGTGGCCGCCGTCACGCCGGCCAAGGCCGCGTCGCTGAGCGCATCGCCGCTGGCGAGCATCCGCATCGGCGATCTCGAGGATCTCGAGCAGGATGCCCGCAACGGCGGTGCGCAACTGCTGCTGGGCAACAGCCACGCATTGGCCTGCGCCGAGCGGCTGGGCGTGCCGCTGCTGCGCATCGGCTTCCCGCAATACGACCTGCTCGGCGGCTTCGGGCGTACCTGGTGCGGTTACCGCGGGACCTGCCAGGCGCTCTTCGACCTGGCCAATCTGCTCGCCGAACACCACCAGGGCCTCGCGCCCTATCGCTCGATCTATGCACAGAAGCCGGCCGACGAGGCCGCGCCAAGGAGGCACTAGCCATGTCCAGCATGACCCGCCAACTGCAGGTGCTCGACGAGGAGCCCGGCAGCTTGTTGAAGGTCGCCTTCGCCTCGGCCGACCGCAGCACGGTGGACCAGCATTTCGGCTCATCCAAGGCGTTCGTGATTTACGGCGTGGACCCCGAGCACGCCCAGGTGCTCTCGGTCGCCGAGTTCGGCGAGGACGAGCAGGACGGCAACGAAGACAAGCTGATCGCGCGGCTTGAACTGCTCGAAGGCTGCATCGCGGTGTACTGCCGCGCCTGCGGTGCCTCGGCGGTACGCCAACTGCTGGCGTCCGGTGTGCAGCCGGTGAAGGTCGCCGATGGCGCGGTCATCGGCGAATTGCTGCAGGCCCTGCAACAGGAACTGCGCGAAGGCCCCTCGGCCTGGCTGGCCAAGGCTATCCGCCGCACCCAGGGCAGCGATGGCCGGCGTTTCGACGCGATGGCCGCCGAAGCCTGGGACGAGTGACCCAACCCTTAAGGAGGAAATCCATGTTTCAGGTCGAAGAAGAGCCCAGCGTCGTACAGGACGACGATCCCGCGCTGCAGCTGCCGATCATCCGGCAGATGGTGGTGCAACTGCGCGCCATGGACAGCTACGGCACCTACGACACCTGGAGCGACGCCCGTGTGCTCGATCCGCTGGTGCTGACCAAGGCCCGGCGCAAGGCGATCCCGGTGGTCGGCGATCCGGACGAGACCACGCTGTCGCGGATCAAGGCGTTCTACAACGCCATCGCGCAATTGCTCGAGAAGCAGACCGGGCTGCTCGCGGTGCCAGTCATCAACATCACCCACGAGGGCTTCGGCCGCGCGTTGATCCTGGTCGGCAAGCTGGTTGCTCTGGATCGCACCCTGCGTGACGTGCACCGCTTCGGTTTCGACTCGCTCGACGCGCTGGCGCTCGATGCGCAGAAGCTGGTCGACAAGGCCGCGCTGCTGGTCCAGGAAAACCGCAACGTAGCCGAACTCTGAGGGACAGCAGATGAGCGACGAAGAACTTAAGGTGCTGCAGAAGGAAGTCAGCCAGAAGAAACGCATCGCCACCGAGTGGGCTTCGCAGGTGCACGATCTGGTCGAGGACCGCTTGTGGAGCGCCTACGGCGAGTTGCCCGAACTGGCCCGGCAGACCCTCGAGGCCTGCCAGGCCTGGGCAGAGGCCAAGCGCCGGCTGGACGCGGCGAGCGCCTGATGTGCCGGGCCGCGCCCGGGTCACGGCCCGGGCGTCCCGTCGAGCGAATACCTGATCGCCCTGCGTACAGCGCGCCTCCGGCGCCGCACAGAGAGCCGCCCGAGCGGCCAGCAATACGACACCGTAGCCCATACCAGGAGATAACCCCATGAGCATGATCACCGGGCGCACCCGGGGCGGCGCCGAGTGGACGCCGCAATTCGTCACCGCCGTGAACGCGCAGACCTGCATCGGCTGCGGGCGTTGCTACAAGGTCTGTCCGCGTGACGTGTTCACGCTGGTCGAGCGCAGCAGCGTGGTCGAGGACGATGACGACTTCGACGATGACGACGAGATGATGGTGATGACGGTACAGGACGCCATGGACTGCATCGGTTGCATGTCCTGCTCTCGGGTCTGTCCGAAGAATTGCCACAGTCACGAAGCGGCTGCGGCCTGAGGAGTCAGTGATGGCCAAGCCCGAGTTCCACCTGTTCGTCTGCACGCTGCGCCGGCCCGAAGGCCATCCGCGCGGCAGTTGCGGTGCCAAGGGTGGAGAAGCATTGCGTGACGCACTGGCCCAGGCGTTGATCAAGCGAAACCTGCAGAACCGCGTGGCCCTCACTTCCACCGGTTGCCTGGGGCCGTGTCAGGCTGGCGCCAACCTGCTGATCTACCCCGGCTCGGTCATGTACAGCTGGGCCGAACCCGAGGACGCCGAGGTCATCATCGAGCACCTGCTCGCCGGCACGCCCTGGCCGGACAAGCTGACGCCCGCGGAAATCTGGTAATGGCGTTGCTGGCGCTGGGCGAGCGAGCCTATTTCTCCGCCGAGGCGCCGCGGGCGCTGCGCGAAATGCTCGACCAGGCGCTGGCGGATCCTGCGCGCAGCGAGGGACTCCTGCTGCAGGCGCGCGAGCGCTGGCCGCAATTGGCCGATGCGCACGTCGCGCTGTACAAGTTCTACTTCGTCGCCGCGCGTTACCGCGAGGCCGAGGTCGCCACCTGGCGGGCGCTGCGCGTTGCGGCCCACGGTGGCGGCTTCGACCGCAACTATCGTCGGCTGCGGCCGCACAGCTGCGACTGGTCGCAGCGCGACGGTGCGGCGCGACTCTACCTGTTCAGCCTGAAGGCGCTGGGGGTGATCCGCCTGCGCCGTGGTCATGTGGCTCGCGCGCGCCGGGTGCTCGAGGCGCTCGAATGGCTGGACCCGGTGGATGAGATCGGTGGCGGCGCATTCCTGCGTATCGCCCGTGCTTTCGAGGAGGATGGCGAGTGATGGAAACCCTGTCCCTGCGGCTGGACAAGGCCCAGGACCTGTTTGGCGAGGTGCTGCGACGCCTGGCTGATGAACTCTTGCGCGTCGGTCTGGATCCCCAGTTATTGCCGGCCGGTCCTGCCAACCAGACGGAGCTGCGTGAAGATCCCTACGATCACAGTCGCTCCCTGCATGCCTGGTGGCGTACACCCGACGGCGCTTATCGCGGCAGCATCCAGCTTTCCGAGAGCGGCAGCCTGTATGCCGAGTTCGACGTCTGCCGGCAGCACCCGCAGCGTCCCGGCTGGTTCATCGAGGCGGCGACTGCCTGGGGCCGGGCCGATGCCCTGCGCCAGGAACTGCGCCTGTTGCCGGAGCCCAGCTGATGGCGGAACTCTACGATTGGCTGCTGGCCGAGGCTGCGAGCAACGCTACGGTCGCCTCGGTGAACCTGGGCTTGAGCTGGAGCTGCGCCGAGGTCGAAGGTCGCCTGGGCTTCGCCTTCAGTCCGCGCCAGGTGCCCCGCACGTTGCCCTGGGCCGGTACGCTGGCCGGGCGCCCGGCGGATGAACTGCAGTCCTGGTTGCGTTCCTGGAACGAGGCCGAGGCGGCGGTGGGGCTGGCGGTGCTCAACGCCCGGCTCAACCGTCCCGACGGGATCATGGCCGAGGCGAAGCCGCTGAGCGCCGACGTCCCTGGACAACTGCGCGTGTTCGCGCATTTCCGCCCACGCCTGGAGGGCCGCCAGGTGGTGGTCATCGGCCATTATCCGGGGCTGGACACGCTCTGGCATGACCTGCCCTACCGCTGCCTGGAGCGCCACCCACAGCCGGGCGATCTGCCGGACACCGCCGCGGAAACGCTTCTGCCGCAGGCCGACTGGGTCTTCGTCACCGCCAGCAGCCTGATCAACAAGAGCCTGCCGCGCCTGCTGGAATTGGCGGAGGATGCCTGTGTGGTGCTGATGGGGCCTAGCCTGCCGTGGCATGCCGGCTGGCGCGACTTCGGCGTCGACTACCTGGCCGGGGTGCGCGTTCGCGACCCCGTGGCGGCGCGCCAGGTGGTCGCCGAGGGCGGTACCCGGCTGTTCGCCGGCCCCGTGGAATATGCGCTGCTGGAGCTGGACGCATGACGGCTGCCGCGTTGGATTGGCGGATGCTGGTCTGCCACAAGCATCCGGTCAGTGCCCGGCTGCATTTTCTGGTGCCGCAGCAACGGGGCAGCGGTGTGTTGCTGCCCGAGGCTCTGCCGGCGCTCTCGGTGTTCGTCGAATCCTCCGATGACAGGCCACTACCGCACCCGGCGATGGCACTGGCGCAATTGCGCCAGCGGACCGGTCTGCCGGAGCTGGAAGTCATTGGCGACTACCAGGTACGCCTGGAGATTCCCGGCGGCATCCTGCCTGTGTACCTGGGGGCGCTACCGGGGCATGACCTGTGCGAGCCGGTCGCCGGCACGCGCTGGATCGCCATCACCGACAGCATCGGCATGCCCTGGCTCGACCGTGAGCTGCTGCGGCGGGCCTACGAGGTGCTGATCGGCTGAGCACGCGGTCGCTGAGGGACGGCCGCGTGTCGGTCATAGCCGGCTCAGGCGCGCAGCAGCGCCTTGACCAATCGCTCGGAGAGTTGCTCCTCGCGGAACTGCGGTTCGTTTGGCGGATACAGCGCATCCTCGACGAAGGCGAAGCCACTGGTCTGGCTCAGTGCGAGTAGCTCGCGCACTTTCTGGCAGGCTTTGAGTTGCTCGCCCAGAGCGGCGTCGTTCCTGGCGGCGTCGGCAAACGCCTTGATCTGTTGTACGGACATCGGGGTTCCCCTTGTGCTGGCGAAGGTGCCGACAGCCCTGCTGCAACCTCAATGCCATTTTTTGTTCTTTTGAATCAAAGGCTTGGGTTTTACCTTTTGGCGTATTGGCAGCAACCCGACAAGCCTTTGTGCGACACGCACGACAGCCGCGGCAGGCGGACACTGGCCTTGCTGGAGCGCTGTGTGCGCTGCCAGGGCTGCGGTTTTTTGTCTATTCGAGCTCGGTAGGGGGGCGTGTAAGGCTCGAACTGGAGATTTCAGCCGAGCAGAGCGACGGCCTTGATCTGCGCCCACAACTGGGCGCCGGGCAGTACGCCCAGTTGCTCGGCCGATCGTCGGGTGATGCGCGCCAGCAGTGGCGTGCCGCCGGCGTCCAGACGGACCAGTAGGTGCGCCGGGGTATCCGCGTCGGCGGTCTGCTGGACCCGTGCGGGGATGATGTTGGTGATGCTGCTGTCGTCGTGGCGCTCGCGGGCCAGGCTGACGTCGCGGGCGTGCACGCGAAAGCGCAAGGTGCTGCCGAGTGCCTCGGGGCGCCGTGCCACCAGCACATCGCCTCCGGTAAAGCACAGGCGGGTGAGGTGATAGCGCTCGTCGTGCTCCTGTACGCGGCTTTCGATCACCACGCCGGCATCCTCATCGAACGCCAGCGGCAGGTCCAGGCGCGCCAGGGTCTCCTGCAGGCCGCCCTGGGCGATGACCCGCCCACCCTCGAGCATCACCACGTGATCGGCCAGGCGCGCTACCTCGTCGGGGGAGTGGCTGACGTAGAGCACCGGGATGTCCAGATCGTCATGCAGCCGCTCGAGATAGGGCAGGATCTCGCTCTTGCGCTTGAGATCCAGCGCGGCCAGGGGCTCATCCATCAGCAGCAGGCGCGGACTGCTCAGCAGGGCGCGGGCGATACCGACGCGCTGCCGCTCACCGCCGGAGAGGTGCGAGGGCATGCGTTCGAGCAGAGGGTCGATGCCCAGCAGGTCGAGGATGCGCTGCCAGTCGACACGACGCTCGTCGCGGGCCACACGGCGCTGGCCGTACTGCAGGTTGCGGCGCACGCTCAGGTGGGGGAACAGGCTCGCTTCCTGGAACACGTAGCCCAGCGGGCGCCGGTGCACCGGGACGAAGAGCCCACGGGCGCTGTCCTGCCAGACTTCGCCGTTGATCGACAGCTGGGCGTGCGGCGCGCGTTCCAGGCCAGCCACGCAGCGCAGGCAGGTGGTCTTGCCGGACCCGGAGTGGCCGAACAGTGCGGTGATGCCGTGCCCGGGCAGCGTCAGGTCGACGTCCAGCGAGAAGCCCGGGTAATCGAGCTTGAAACGGGCCTGGATGGAGCGGTCAGGCATGCGCAGGGGCCCTCGGCGAAAGCGGTTTCAATTGAGCCCCGGCTTGAAGCGGCGGCTGGAGTACAGCGCCAGCAGCACGAGGAAGGAGAACAGCAGCATGCCGCCGGCCAGCCAGTGCGCCTGGGCGTACTCCATGGCCTCGACATGATCGAAGATCTGCACGGAGACCGTGCGGGTATGCCCGGGGATGTTGCCGCCGATCATCATCACCACGCCGAATTCGCCCACGGTGTGGGCGAAGCCGAGGATCGCGGCGGTGATAAAGCCCGGTCGCGCCAGCGGCAGGACCACGCTGAAGAAACAGTCCCAGGGGCTGGCGCGCAGGGTCGCGGCGACCTCCAGCGGACGCTCGCCGATCGCCTCGAAGGCGTTCTGCAGCGGCTGGATGACGAACGGCATGGAATAGAACACCGAGCCGACCACCAGGCCGGCGAAGGTGAACGGCAGGGTGCCCAGGCCGAGGGCCTGGGTGAACTGGCCCACGGGACCGTTCGGGCCCATGGTCACCAGCAGGTAGAAGCCCAGCACCGTCGGCGGCAGCACCAGCGGCAACGCCACCAGCGCGCCCAGCGGGCCCTTGAGGGGTGAGCGGGTGCGCGCCAGCCACCAGGCGATCGGCGTGCCGATCAGCAACAGCAGCAGGGTGGTCAGCGAAGCCAGTTCGAGGGTCAGCCAGATGGCGGCGAAGTCGGCGCTGGTGAGCGACATCCTCGGGTCCTTGTGTCAGAGGGCGTAGCCGTAGGATTTGATGATCGCGGCGGCTTTGGGCCCTTTCAGGTACTCGACCAAGGCCTGCGCGGCGGGGTTGTCCTTACCCTTGTTGAGGATCACCGCGTCCTGGCGGATCGGTTCGTACATCGCCGACGGCACCATCCACGCCGAACCGCTGGTCAGCTTGCCGTCCTTGAATACCTGCGACAGCGCGACGAAGCCCAGTTCGGCATTGCCGGTGGCGACGAACTGGTAGGCCTGAGTGATGTTGCTGCCTTCGACGATCTTCGGCTGCAGGGCTTCGGTCAACCCCAGCTTGGCCATTACCTGGGTCGCGGCCAGGCCGTAGGGGGCCGTTTTCGGGTTGGCGATGGAGAGGTGCTCAAAGGCGTTCTTCTTCAACACCTCGCCCTGATCGTCGACGTAGCCTTCCTTGGGCGACCACAGTACCAGGGTGCCGATGGCGTAGGTGAAGCGCGAGCCTTTCACCACGTCGCCTTCCTGTTCCAGCTTGGCCGGGGTGCTGTCGTCGGCGGAGAAGAACACCTCGAACGGCGCGCCGTTCTTGATCTGGGTGTAGAGGCCACCGGTGGGGCCGAAGGCGGCGACCACCTTGTGTCCGGTGTCGGCCTCGAAGGCCTGGGCGATCTCCTTGACCGGTGCGGTGAAGTTGGCGGCCACGGCAATCTGAACCTCGTCGGCCAGGGCGCTGGCGGCAGCCAGGGACAGGCCGAGGGCGGCGAGCAGTTGGTGGATGGCTTTCATCGACGACTCCTTGTTTGAACGTTGCGGTAGGTGGCGGATTAGCCCGCGAGAATGACGCTGGAAGCCTTGAACAGTGCGCAAGCCGGCACGCCGACGGCGAGCCCCAGGTTTGCGCAGCTCGCGGCGGTGACCACGCTGGTGACGCTGCGCCCTGAGGGCAACTGCAGGGTGACTTCGTTGTTCACCGGCCCCTCGTGGATCACCGCCACCTCGCCCCACAACTGGTTGCGGGCGGTCAGGCGGATATCGCGGTCGACGCTGAGCATCACCGACGAGGACTTGACCAGTGCGGTGATCTCGCGGCCGATGACCAGGCCGAGGTTCTCGGCGCTGGCGGGGGTGATGATGGCGACGATCTCGGTGTGCTCATCGATGGCGATGCGCACTTCGTAGTCGACGCCGCCCAGGCGCAGGCCGACCACCCGGCCGGAGAACTGGTTGCGCGCGCTGGTCTTGAACTCCATGCGTTGCATCAGGCGCTGGAACGAATGCACATCGCCCTCCACCTCGCCGAGCTGCGCGGAAAGGCGGTCGAGCGCCGCCTGGTATTCGATCTCCAGCGCGCGATACATCGCGACGATGCGTCGGCCATAGTCGGTGAGTTGCGTGCCTCCGCCCTGGCGTCCGCCGCTGACGCGGACCACCAGCGGTTCGGGGGCCAGGTTGTTCATGATGTCCAGAGCATCCCAGGCCGCCTTGTAGGACAGTGGCACGGCCTTCGCCGCGCGATTGATCGAGCCTTCGCGGTCGATCTCCTCGAGCAGGCGGATGCGGGTGTCGGACAGGGCGGTGCCGGCGTCGGTGTCGAGGGACATGCGGGCCAGGAAACGGGTGGCGCTCATGCGTGGTTCTCCGGTGGCGTTTTTTTCTGTAAAGCAAGCGCTATACCAAATGGCCTTTTTCCTAGGCTTCCTTGTTTATAAAGGGCTGCAGTAGATTGATCGGGTAGGGCCTGTGGGGTTTTCGACATTTTCTGTGTTGCGAACGATATAGCGATGTCGCGGGCCCGACAAAATCCACGACTCGGCAAGGAATGAGCGATGAAAGTCAGTGCACGTAACCTGTTCAAGGGCGTCGTCCGCGAAATACGCAACGGCGCAGTCAATGCCCAGGTGATGATCGATCTGGGCCAGGGCGACAACCTGGTGTCGGTGGTGACCGTGGAGAGCGTCGAGGCCCTCGGCCTGGCGAGCGGCAGCGAAGTGCTGGCGATCGTCAAGGCGCCCTGGGTGATGTTGATGAGCGACAGCGAAGGTATCCGCCTGTCCGCGCGCAACGTGCTCGCCGGTACCGTCAAGGAAGTGCAGGCCGGCTCGGTGAACAGCGAAGTGGTGGTCCAGCTCAAGGGCGGTACCGAGGTCACCTCGATCGTCACCCGCGAGGCGGTGGCGGATCTGGGGCTCAAACCGGGCGCGACAGTGAGTGCTGTAATCAAGGCGTCCAACGTGATTCTCGGTGTGCCTGCCTAACCGTTTCCATTGCGGTCGCTAGGGCCTGTTCCCGTTTCATTCGCGAACCGCGGATGGCCGCCCCGCGTTCTCGCCAGAAATGGCCTGCGGTTAGGCGCAGGACGCCGCCAATGACCAGACTGGCCGTGTCATTCCCTTGGCAAGTCCTGCGACTCGCGCCTTGTCTCGCGGCAAAACAGGTGCCGGCGCGGCCGTGAATGAAACGGGAACAGGCCCTAGGCCCCGTCGGCGATGACTGACGGGGCCTTTTTCATGCGCGAAGGAAAGTCGCAGGCCGGAGCTGGCAGGTTTTTTGGATCATTTATGAATTGGTAATAATCGATAGTTCAGTGCAGAGGTGCCTGTTTCAGGAGGCTGTACGTCATGTTTCGACTGTAATATATACGACAGTATATAGAAAATTGTATGCATGACGACAGGTCTCGAGCCGTCGGCTGAGCACCGTGCCGGGGCCGGTTGACGCGGCTTGCCGCGGTCGCGGAGGCGCTTCAGGTGGCGGGCACGGGCTTTGCGATGGACAGCGACAGTCCGTCGCCCGTTATCGCCCAGGGCTTGTTTTTATGTAACTGAGAAGTATTCTTGTTTGAGTGCATATTCGGAACAGGAGTCCGACATGACCGAGCCCGCCCGTCCATTGCCGTTGCTCGACGGCTTTGCCTTCTCCCGCGATGGCTTCGTGGTGCTGCGCCGTTGCCTGCACGAGGAGCACATCGACCGTTATCTGGCGCGCCTGGCCACCCTGCGTCTGCGCAGTGCGCCGGAGTCGTCGCTGCCGGTGCATCCGGCGGTGCTGCGCCGGCGTCAGGGGCAGCGCCTGCGTGACAGTGGCATGGCGGAGTTGGCGACGGAGACGGCGTTGTGCTCGGCGCTGCATCAGCTGGTCGGCGAGCGCTGCTTCCTGCTCGACGTGGGCACGCCGGAGAGTGCGCAGGTGCTCAGCGCCTGTGACAGCTATGGCGTGGGCGGCCCGCACCTGACGGCCTGGATCGCCCTGCGGGCGCAGGGTGTCGAGGCCGGTTTGCGGGTTTGGCCGGGCAGTCATCTGCGCAATCGGCAGACACTGCGGCGGCTACTCGCTGCCGAGCCTGCACTGGCCACCCGCATCGCGCAGATGCGCGAGGAGGGCGCCAGCCTGGAGGCCTGGCGACAGATGGAGGCACACTTGCTGGAGGCGCTGCACCGCCGCGCCGAGCAATCCGGCGGCGTGCGGCTGTTGGCGCTGGGCAAGGGCGACGTACTGATCCAGCAGCAGGGTTTGACCCTGTCGGCCGGGCGTCTGAGTGCTCAGAGCTGCGTGGTGGCGCGCTACGGCGCCGAGCAGCTGCATCGCAATTCCTACTTCGTCGATGGCCTTGCTTGAGCGGTCGAGGGACTTGTAGCAAAAACTACAAGTCGCTTCGCGGGTGCTTTTCGCGACACGCCCTAGAGATCGGCCCATCCGCTCAATCCGTTGATATCTAAGTAAATCCCTCTCCTTGCGGGCATGGCACCGGCCTTGCACCGCTCCCTTCGCCAAGCTTGCCATGGGCAACATCCAGCGAGAGGAGTGGAGCCGATGATCACCATGACCGACAGCGCCGTCGTCGCCGTCAACCGTTTCATTACCAGCAGTGCCAAACCCGTCGCCGGACTGCGTATCCGCGTCGAGGGTGGCGGCTGCTCGGGCTACAAGTACAGCCTCAAGCTCGAGGAAGAAGGTGCCGCCGACGACCAGCAGGTGGACTGCTCGGGCATCACCCTGCTCATCGACGACACCAGCGCGCCGCTGCTTTCCGGCGTGACCATGGACTTCGTCGAGAGCATGGAAGGCAGTGGCTTCACCTTCACCAATCCGAACGCCGCGAGCAGTTGCAGCTGCGGTAAGTCATTCGCCTGCTAATGGGGCGCCCGCGGCGCCGCGCGCCGCGTGAACAGATCGGGAGGCCGGTGGCCATGTGGGACTACTCGGAAAAGGTCAAAGAACACTTCTACAACCCGAAGAACGCCGGGGCGGTGGCTGAGGCCAATGCCATCGGCGACGTGGGTTCGCTCAGTTGCGGCGATGCGCTGCGCCTGACCCTCAAGGTCGACCCGGCGACCGACATCATCCTCGATGCCGGCTTCCAGACCTTCGGCTGTGGTTCGGCGATCGCTTCGTCGTCGGCGCTCACCGAGATGGTCAAGGGGCTGACCCTGGACGCTGCGCTGAAGATCAGTAATCAGGACATCGCCGATTACCTCGACGGGCTGCCGCCGGAAAAGATGCACTGCTCGGTGATGGGGCGCGAGGCGCTACAGGCGGCGGTCGCCAACTACCGTGGCGAGGAACTCGAGGATGACCACGAGGAAGGCGCCCTGGTCTGCAAGTGCTTCGCCGTGGACGAGGTGATGGTGCGCGAGACGATTCGTGCCAACCGCCTCTCCAGCGTCGAGGACGTGACCAACTACACCAAGGCCGGCGGTGGTTGTTCGGCCTGCCATGAGGCTCTGGAGCGCGTGCTCGGCGAGGAAATGGCCGCCCGTGGTGAAACCTTCGTACCGGCGCCGATCAAGGCGCGTGGCAAGAAATCCGGCGTGGTCACCTTGCAGAGTCCGCCCCCGGCGCCGGTTGCAGTCTCCCCGGAGAGCACAGCGGCCCCGGTTCCTGCTCCGGCGAAGATGAGCAACCTGCAACGCATCCGTCGCATCGAGACGGTGCTCGCCTCGATTCGCCCGACCCTGCAGCGTGATGGCGGCGACGTGGAGTTGCTCGAAGTCGATGGGCGCAACGTCTACGTCAAGCTCACCGGCGCCTGCACCGGCTGCCAGATGGCGGCGATGACCCTGGGCGGCATCCAGCAGCGGCTGATCGAAGAGCTCGGTGAGTTCGTCAAGGTCATCCCCACCAGCGAAAAAGAACTGGCCCAACTGGAGGTGTGAGATGAGCGACGTCTACCTGGACAACAACGCCACCACCCGCGTCGATGCCGAAGTGGTCGAGGCCATGCTGCCTTACTTCACCGAGCAGTTCGGCAACCCGTCCTCGCTGCACAGCTTCGGCAACCAGGTCGGTATGGCGCTCAAGCGTGCGCGGCAGAGTGTGCAGAAGCTGCTGGGTGCCGAGCACGATTCGGAAATCGTGTTCACCTCCTGCGGTACCGAATCCGACTCCACGGCGATTCTCTCGGCCCTGCGCGCGCAGCCCGAGCGGCGCAGCATCATCACCACCGTGGTCGAGCATCCCGCAGTGCTGAGCCTGTGCGATCACCTCGCCAGCGAGGGCTACACCGTACACAAGCTCAAGGTCGACAAATGCGGTCGCCTGGACCTGGCCGAGTACGCCGAACTGCTCAGCGACGACGTCGCAGTGGTCTCGGTGATGTGGGCCAACAACGAGACCGGCACCCTGTTCCCGGTCGAGGAAATGGCGCGCATGGCCGACGAGGCCGGCATCATGTTCCACACCGATGCCGTGCAGGCCGTCGGCAAGGTGCCGATGTACCTGGCCGACACCCACATCCACATGCTCTCGCTATCCGGGCACAAGCTGCATGCGCCCAAGGGCATCGGTGTGCTCTACCTGCGCCGCGGCACGCGTTTCCGTCCGCTGCTGCGCGGCGGGCATCAGGAGCGTGGTCGGCGGGCCGGCACCGAGAACGCCGCGTCCATTGTCGGCCTGGGCGTGGCCGCCGAGCGCGCCCTGCTGTTCATGGAGCACGAGAACACCGAGGTCGCACGCCTGCGTGACAAGCTCGAGGCCGGCATCCTCGCCGCGGTGCCCTATTCCTTCGTCACCGGCGATCCGGCCAACCGTCTGCCGAACACGGCGAGCATCGCCTTCGAGTACATCGAGGGGGAGGCCATCCTGCTGCTGCTGAACAAGGTCGGCATCGCCGCCTCCAGTGGTTCGGCCTGCACCTCGGGTTCGCTGGAGCCCTCCCACGTGATGCGGGCAATGGACATTCCCTACACCGCCGCCCACGGCACGGTGCGTTTTTCGCTGTCGCGCTACACCACCGAGGAGGAGGTCGAGCGGGTCATCCGCGAAGTGCCGCCGATCGTCGCTCAACTGCGCAAGCTGTCGCCGTACTGGGATGGCGACGGCCCGCTGCGCGAGCACGATCGCGCCTTCGCCCCGGTTTACGCCTGAGTCCGCGGTACCCGTCAGCCCCAGCCCGGCGACCTCAGGGCCGCCCTTGTCGGAGAATCAGAGATGTCCATCGTGATCGACGACACCACCCTGCGTGATGGCGAACAGAGCGCCGGGGTGGCCTTCAATGCCGATGAGAAGATCGCCATCGCCCAGGCCCTGTCGGCCCTTGGGGTGGGCGAGCTGGAAATCGGCATCCCGGCGATGGGCGACGAGGAACGCGAGGTGATGCTGGCCATAGCCGAGCTGCGCCTGCCGACGCGCCTGCTGGCCTGGTGCCGGCTCAGCGAGCATGACCTGCGCGCGGCGCTGGGCACCGGCGTGCAGATGGTCGATCTGTCATTGCCGGTCTCGGACCTGATGCTGCAGCACAAGCTTGGGCGCGACCGCGCCTGGGCGCTGGACGAGGTCGCGCGGCTGGTGGCCCAGGCGCGCATGGCCGGGCTGGAAGTCTGCCTGGGCTGCGAGGACGCCTCGCGCGCCGATCCGGACTTCATCGTCCAGGTCGGGCATATCGCCCAGGCCGCCGGGGCACGGCGTCTGCGCTTCGCCGATACGGTCGGGGTGATGGAGCCCTTCACCATCCACGAGCGTTTCGCCTTCCTCCGCGCGCGGCTCGACCTGGAGCTGGAGGTGCACGCCCATGACGACTTCGGCCTGGCCACCGCCAACACGCTGGCGGCGGTAAAGGGTGGCGCCACCCACATCAACACCACGGTGAACGGGCTCGGCGAGCGCGCCGGCAACGCCGCGCTGGAAGAGTGCGCCCTGGCGCTCAAGCACCTGCACGGCATCGATTGCGGCATCGATACCCTGGCGATTCCGGCGATCTCCGCGCTGGTCGAACGCGCCTCCGGGCGCCAGGTGGCCTGGCAGAAGAGCGTGGTTGGCGCCGGTGTGTTCACCCATGAGGCGGGCATCCACGTGGATGGACTGCTCAAGCATCGGCGCAACTACGAGGGGCTCAACCCCGACGAGCTGGGACGCAGCCACAGCCTGGTGCTGGGAAAGCATTCCGGCGCGCACATGGTGCGTAGCAGCTACCAGGCGCTGGGCATCGAACTGGACGACCCGCAGTGCCAGGCGCTGCTTGGGCGCATCCGTGCCTTCTCCACGCGCACCAAACGCAGCCCGCTGGCCGAAGAACTGCTCGGCTTCCATCAGTTGCTCTGCGAAGAGCAGCGCGCCCTGCTCGGAGGTGCCGCATGAGCCTGTTCAAGCAATGGCGTGACGACGTGCGCTGCGTCTTCCAGCGTGACCCGGCGGCGCGCACCACCTTCGAGGTGCTCACCACCTATCCCGGTGTCCACGCGATCATCGCCTATCGCCTGGCCAACCGCCTGTGGCGCCGCGGCTGGCGCTATCCGGCGCGGCTGCTGGCTTTTCTCGCGCGGCTGCTGAGCAACGTCGACATCCATCCGGGGGCGACCATCGGCGAGCGCTTCTTCATCGATCATGGCGCCTGCGTGGTGATCGGTGAGACCGCCGAGATCGGCAACGACGTGACCCTCTACCACGGCGTGACGCTGGGCGGCACCAGTTGGCGCAAGGGCAAGCGCCATCCGACCCTGGGCGACGGCGTGATGGTTGGCGCCGGGGCGAAGATTCTCGGACCGATCTGCGTCGGTGCCGGCGCTCGCGTCGGCGCCAATTCGGTGGTGGTCCAGGACGTGCCGGAAACCTGCACGGTGGTCGGCATTCCCGGCAAGGTCGTGCGCTTGCGCGAAGCAGGGCGCATCAATCCCTACGGTATCGACCTCGACCATCACCTGATTCCCGACCCGGTAGGCAAGGCCATCGCCTGCCTGCTGGAACGCATCGATCGACTGGAAGCGCGCCTGGAGAGCAGCGGCCAAATGCCGCCCGGCAGCCAGCAGCGTTTCTACGCCAACTGCGAGCCGGACAACGCGCTCTGCGACAACGATTGCGCCGGCGGCCGCGAGCGGCTCGCGCCGGCGAGGGGCTAGCCATGGACCTGCAGGACTTCGCCGGCGACGGCCTGTATTTCGACGATCCCCAGGATTCCCGCGTGGACGCGCTGCTCGAACAGGCTGCCCAGGGCTATGCCGAAGGCAGCGCAGAGGGGGCTCTGCTGCAGGCCCAGGCGCTGGCGCCGGAGAACCTCAGCGTGCTCATCGGTTTGTATCGCTTCAACTATTACCGGCATCGGCCCGAGGCCGCGCTGCAGGTCGCCGAGCGCATCCTCGCGGTACTCGCCGGGCGACTGCAGCTGCCGGCCGACTGGCATGCGCTGAGCAGCGAGCTGATCGAGGCGCGCGCGGCCAACCTCGGTCTCTTGCGTCTGTATCTGCTGGCGCTCAAGGGCGCGGGTTACCTGAATCTACGCCTGGGCCGCTTCGCCGCGGGCAAGGCGATGCTCGGCAAGGTCCGCGAGCTCGACCCGCTGGACCGGCTGGGCGCCCAGTTGCTGCTGGGCATCCTCGCCGAGCACGACGCCATCCTCATTCCCTTTCCCACTGCCACCGCGGAGCGACGCGCATGAGCTATTCCCCCGATTGCGGCCTGAGCCTCGACGAAGCCCTGGAAGAACTGGTCTCGGCCGAGGACTTCCTCGGTTTCTTCGACATTCCCTTCGAGCAGAATGTGGTGCACGTGAACCGCCTGCACATCATGCAGCGCTACCACGACTACCTGGGCAAGGCCGGCGACCTCGAAGAGATGGCCGAAGCGCCGCGTTACGCCGTGCTGCGCCAGTTGCTGGCGCAGGCCTACGTGGACTTCGTCGAATCCGACGCGTTGACGGAGAAGGTCTTCAAGGTGTTCAAGCGCGGCGAGCCGCAGACCACCTTCGTGCCGCTCGAGCAACTGCTGGGTTAGGGAGGGCAAGACGATGCTGCCGCAGTTCGAATACGGTGAAGAAGTCCGCCTGATACGCAACGTGCGTAACGACGGCACCTACCCGGGCATGGACACCGGTGCCCTGCTGATGCGCCGCGGCACGGTCGGTGTGGTCTACGACGTCGGCACCTACCTGCAGGACCAGTTGATCTACCGCGTCCACTTCATCGCCGAGGGGCGCACCATCGGCTGTCGCGAAGAAGAGTTGATTCCCGCGTCGGCGCCCTGGGTCCCCAACCGCTTCGAGTTTCGTGAGGCCGTGGTGACCACCCGGGCCCTGGCCGTACGGGGCGAGGTGATCATCCCGCTCGGTGGTGAAGGGAGCGTGATGAAGGTGCTGCGCGACCTCCCCGAGGGCATCCAGTACCACGTGCACTTTGGCAACGGTCTCCTGCTGCAAGTACCCGAGACCAGCCTGGCGCCGGTAGAAATGACCGTCGCCGAGGCGTTGGAGGTGGTCCATGGCTGAGCTCGAAAACGCCGCGGTGGCGCGCTATCGCCTGCTACGTGTGGCTCAGCAGCGTTACGGTCGGCTGCCGGGCGAACTCGATGCCGACCAGCAAATGCAGGCTTCGCGTATCGCCGAGCGCCAGCGCGCGCTGGAGAACGCTGTGCTCGGCAGTCGCGAGGCCCTCGGCGTGATGGTGCCGGAGAGCCACCTGGCGCAGGCCTGGCAGCAACTGCTCGACGAGGCCGAGCCGCAGGTTTTGCAGCAGGCCCTCGACGACGCCGGCCTCGAACATGCCGATTTGCGCGAGCAACTGGCCCGCGAGCTGCGGGTGGAGGCCGTGTTCGAGCGGGTCTGCGCCGCGTTGCCGACGATCGGTGATACCGAGGTGAGCCTGTACTACTTCAATCACCTGGAACGTTTCATCGTGCCGCCCTTGCGCGGTGCCCGGCACATCCTGGTGACCATCAACGAGGACTTCCCGGAGAACCGTCGGCAAGCCGCGCGCGAGCGCATCGAGGCCATTGCCCGGCGCCTGGCGAGCAAGCCCGAGCGTTTCGCCGAGCAGGCCATGAAGCACTCGGAGTGCCCGACGGCGCTGCAGGGCGGTGAACTCGGCGAGGTGCGTCCCGGCATGCTCTATGGGGCGCTGGAGCAGGCGCTCTTCGAATTGGAGCCGGGGCAGATCAGCGAGCCGGTGGAATCGCCGCTGGGTTTTCATCTGCTGCGCTGCGATTTCGTCCAGCCGGCCCGACGGGTGCCGCTGGAGGACGTAATGGATCGTCTGCGTGAGGTGCTGCGCGAGCGTCAGCACAAGGCGCGTCGGCGCCAGTGGCTGGAAACCCTGATGGTTCCCGCCTTCGTCATCGAGGAGAGCCTCGCCCATGGCTGAAGACAAGTCCGAGGATATCCCGCGCTGTTCGTTCTGTGGCGCGGAAAAGAGCCCCACGGTGCCGCTGATCGCTGGCAACGAAGGGCGTATCTGCGAGGCGTGCGTCAACCTCGCTCACCAGGTGGTGAACAGTTGGGGGCAGCGCCGCCGCAGCCAGCAGTTGGCGCCGCAACTGCGCACCCCGGCGGCCTACAAGGAACACCTGGACGCTTCGGTGATCGGCCAGGAAGAGGCCAAGCAGACCCTTGCCGTGGCTGTCTACAACCATTACCTGCGGCTGCTCAACAGCGACCGTGAGCCGGTCTGCCAGCTCGGTGAGCAGGTCGAGCTGGAAAAATCCAACATTCTCATGGCCGGTCCCTCGGGCACCGGCAAGACGCTGCTGGTGCGCACCCTGGCGCGCATTCTCGGCGTGCCCTTCGCCTCCGCCGACGCCACCACCCTGACCCAGGCCGGTTATGTCGGCGACGACGTCGACAGCATCATCGCGCGGCTGCTCGAAGCCGCCGGCGGCGACGTGCAGCAGGCGCAGTGGGGCATCGTCTACCTCGATGAGGTGGATAAGCTGGCCAAGCGCAGTGGCGGCGCCACGGCGATGCGCGACATCTCCGGGGAGGGCGTTCAGCAGGCCCTGCTGAAGATGGTCGAGGGCAGCGAGGTGCGCATCGCCAAGTCCGGTCGCCGCGGCGATCACGGCGAAGAGCAGGTGGTCGATACGCGCAACATCCTGTTCATCGCCGGTGGCGCCTTTCCCGGGCTCGAGGCTCTGGTGTGCAGCCGCGTCCAGCCGCGCGACACCGCTATCGGTTTCCATGCCCGGCCGCGCGCCGAGCAGCCGTCGATGAACCAGTTGCTGGCGGCGCTGCTGCCCGATGATCTGCACGAGTTCGGGTTGATCCCGGAATTCATCGGCCGCTTCCCCATCGTCACCTTCCTCAAGGAGCTGGATCACGCGACCTTGCTACGCATTCTCAGCGAGCCGCGCAACGCGCTGATCCGCCAATACCAACAGTTGTTCGCCTACCAGGGCATCGAGCTGGAAGTGACACCGGCGGCACTGTCGCACATCGCCGACCAGGCCCTGGCGCGCAAGACCGGCGCCCGTGGCCTGCGCGCGGTGCTCGAAGCGGCATTGCAACCGACCATGTTCGAGATGCCCTCGCTGCCGGCGCTGCGCCGCTGCATCCTGGACGTGGAGGAGGGCGGGCGAGAGCCGCAGCTCGTGGTGCACAAGCAGCAGGATCTGTCGGCCATGGAAGAGGAGGTCGAGGTGACGACCGCTGCGCCGCTGGCGCCCGCTCCGCGGCTGAGCGTCGACCTGTGATTGTCATGAAGCCGACAGCGCGTCCTCCGCTGCAGGCTTCGTTGCGTGCCCTTTGCCACAAGGGGCACCTGGGTGATGAATTAAAAGACTTATAAATCATTGGGTTGCGGGATAGGTTTGGCCCTGGGAGGGGCGGTCCGTTTCCTGCTGTAGAGCTTGCGTGCGGCGCTCGCCACGGCGACCGCGAACGGATTCCATCAATCAAGCGAGACAGAGGTGAACCCATGGCCCGGATCGGATTGTTCTTCGGCTCCAACACCGGCAAGACCCGCAAGGTCGCCAAGATGATCAAGAAACGCTTCGATGACGAAACCATGGCCGACGCCTTGAACGTCAACCGCGCAGCGCCCGAGGACTTCCACGCCTATGACTTCCTGATCCTCGGTACGCCGACCCTGGGCGACGGCGAATTGCCAGGGCTGTCCTCGGACTGCGAGAACGAAAGCTGGGAAGAATTCCTGCCGAAGATCGAAGACATGGACTTCAGCGGCAAGACCATCGCGGTGTTCGGGTTGGGCGACCAGGTCGGCTATCCCGATGAGTTCCTCGACGCGATGGGCGAGCTGCATGCCTTCTTCGCCGAGCGGGGTGCGCGCCTGGTTGGCGAGTGGCCGCTCAGCGGTTACGAGTTCGAGCATTCCGAAGCGGTCAAGGACGGCAAGTTCGTCGGCCTGGCGCTGGACCTGGACAACCAGAGCAACCTCACCGAGGAGCGTCTGGGAGCCTGGCTGGGGCAGATCGCCGCCGAGTTCGACCTCAACGTCTGAGGCAGACGCCTGCCGCGCGTCTCCGCGGGGGCGCCGGCGGAGCGGTTGATGCTAAAATCACGCCATTTTCAGGAACGCCCTCGCGGGCCCTGCGGAGTGGCCGATGTCGCCTGTTTCGGACGAAACGCTTCCCCCCTCGTTGTATGACGCCGTCGGTGTACGCGCGCTCGATGCGCAACTGATTGCCGCCGGTACCCCCGGATTCGAGCTGATGCAGCGCGCGGCACACGCCGCCTGGCGCGCGCTGCGCCGTCGCTGGCCGGCGGCCGAGGCACTGAGCGTGCTCGCCGGTAGCGGCAACAATGCCGGCGACGGCTACCTGCTCGCGGCCCTGGCTCAGCGCGCTGGTTGGCGTGTGCAGGTACTGGCGCTGGCTGAGCCGGAGAAACTGCGTGGCGATGCCCGCGAGGCTTGGCAGGTGGCGCTGAGCGCAGGCGTGGCGGTATCGCGTTGCGCTGAGTGCCCGGTGTTCGACGGCGTGCTGGTCGATGCATTGCTCGGTACCGGGCTGTCCGGTGAGGTACGCGAGCCCTACGCTGCGCTGATCGATCTGGTCAACGCCAGCGGCCTGCCGGTGCTGGCCATCGACATCCCCTCTGGGCTCTGTGCCAACACCGGTCGCGTACTCGGGCGCGCCATCGAGGCGCAACTGACGGTGACCTTCATCGGCCTCAAGCTCGGCCTGTTTACCGCGGCGGGGCCCGATCATGTGGGCGAGCTGGTGTTCGACGACCTACAGGCCGATCCCGAGGTGCTGGTCGAGGTGTCGCCCTGTGCGCAGCGCCTGCGCGAAACGGAGCTGCCGCGCCTGGCGCCGCGCCGACCGAGTGCGCACAAGGGCCAGTTCGGACATCTGCTGGTGATCGGTGGCGATCGCGGCACGGGCGGCGCGGCGCTGCTCAGCAGCGAGAGCGCACTGCGTGGCGGTGCCGGCATGGTGTCCCTGGCTACCCGTGGCGAGCACCTGGCAGCCGCTCAGGCGCGCCTGCCCGAGGTGATGAGCCTGGCGGTGGACTCGGCCAACCAATTGATGCCCCTGCTCGAACGCGCCGACGTGATCGTCGTCGGCCCCGGCCTGGGGCAGGCCGCCTGGGGCCGCGCGTTGCTTTCCGCGGCGGCCGGCTGCGGCAAACCGCAGGTTTGGGACGCCGATGCGCTGAACCTGCTGGCGACCGGTGCAGTGGCCTTGCCGGCCGATGCGCTAATCACGCCGCACCCCGGCGAGGCAGCGCGCCTGCTGGGCTGCTCCACCGCCGAGATACAGGCGGATCGTCCCTGGGCTGCGCGGGAACTGGCGAGGCGGCATGCCTGCGTGGTGGTGCTCAAGGGCGCGGGAAGCCTGATCGCGGCCCCGGACGGGCGCCTGGCACTCTGTGATCGTGGTCATCCGGTGATGGCCGGGGCCGGGCTCGGCGATGTGCTCGCCGGTCTGCTCGGTGCGTTGCGCGGCCAGGGGCTGGCGGCCTTCGAGGCCGCCTGCCTCGGCGTTTGGCTACATGCCAGCGCCGGCGAGCGGCTCGCTGGACACGGCCGCGGTCTGGCCGCCAGCGATCTGATTCCGATGATTCGCAGCCTTTTGGAGGCGCAGTCGCCATGTCTGAGGTAACGCTGTTCGCAGCCGATGAGGCGGCGATGTACGCCCTCGGCGCACGCTTGGCGGAGGTCAGCGAGGGGCGTGGCACGGTCTATCTGCACGGCGACCTGGGCGCCGGCAAGACCACCTTGTCACGCGGCATCCTGCGCGGCTTCGGCCACCCGGGCGCGGTGAAGAGCCCGACCTTCACCCTGGTCGAGCCCTATGAGATCGGTACGCGTCGGGTGTATCACTTCGACCTCTACCGTCTGGTCGATCCCGAGGAGCTGGAGTTCATGGGCATCCGCGATTATTTCGAAGGTGATGTCCTATGCCTGGTTGAGTGGCCGCAGCGCGGCGCCGGCGTTTTGCCAAAGGCCGACCTCGACATTACCATTGCCGTCGATGGCGAGGGCCGCGTCTTGCGGCTGCAACCATCCAGCGCCAG
Organism: Pseudomonas sp. R4-15; assembly: GCF_055768815.1. NCBI lineage: Bacteria > Pseudomonadati > Pseudomonadota > Gammaproteobacteria > Pseudomonadales > Pseudomonadaceae > Pseudomonas > Pseudomonas sp. R4-15. Next base: position 4,422,091 of record NZ_CM147293.1, on the reverse strand, counting down.
GGGCGAGACCTGGTGCAGCGCCCTGCGGGCGCAACCATGAATTCGTTATGGGGGAAAGGCATGCGCATGCGCGCGATGTTCGGTGGGGTCGCCCTGCTGCTGTTGTGTCTGGCGGCCGATGCGCTGGCCGCAGTGGACGTACGCAGCGTGCGCCTGTGGCGTGCTCCGGACAACACGCGGCTGGTCTTCGACTTGAGCGGTCCGGTACAGCACAATCTATTCACCCTGAGCGCGCCCGATCGCATCGTCATCGATGTCAGCGGCGCTCACCTGGGGGCTTCGCTGGACAAGCTGGCGCTGGCGAACACCCCGATCCAGTCGATTCGCTCGGCGCAGCGTACGCCGGACGAGCTGCGCCTGGTCATCGATCTGTCGAGCGCGGTCACGCCCAAGAGCTTCACCCTTGCGCCCAACCAGGAATATGGTGATCGCCTGGTGGTCGACCTCTTCGACGACCCGACCGGCGCGGGAAATGGCAGCGAGTTGCCGGCCACCCTGGATGCCTCCACGCCAACCGTGCCGGTGACGCCCACCCAGCCCTCGTCGCCGTTGCCGGTGCTGCCCAGCGGCAAGCGCGACATCGTCGTCGCCATCGATGCGGGGCACGGCGGCGAAGACCCCGGGGCCAGCGGTCCTGGCGGCGTCCACGAAAAGGACGTGGTGTTGCAGATCGCCAAGGAACTGCAGCGGCAGATCAACGGCATGAAGGGCTATCGCGCCGAACTGACGCGTACCGGCGACTACTTCATTCCGCTGCGCAAGCGTACGGAGATCGCCCGCAAGAAGGGGGCCGACCTGTTCGTATCCATCCATGCCGATGCGGCACCGAGTTCCTCGGCCTTTGGCGCCTCGGTGTTCGCGCTGTCCGACCGCGGCGCGACGTCGGAAACCGCGCGCTGGCTGGCGGACAACGAGAACCGCTCCGACCTCATCGGCGGTGCCGGCAGCGTCAGCCTGGACGACAAGGACCGCATGCTCGCCGGGGTCTTGCTCGACCTGTCGATGACCGCTTCGCTGTCTTCCAGCCTGAACATCGGGCAGAAGGTCCTCAACAACATCGGGCGCATGACGGCGCTGCACAAGAAGCGTGTCGAACAGGCTGGCTTCATGGTGCTGAAATCGCCGGACATTCCTTCGATCCTGGTCGAGACCGGCTTCATTTCCAACCCCAAGGAAGCGCGTCAACTGCAGAGTCGTAGCCACCAGCAGAGCCTGGCGCGCTCGATCCAGGCGGGCGTGCGGCAATTTTTCGAGCAGAACCCGCCGCCGGGGACCTACGTCGCCTGGCTGCGTGACTCCGGCAAGATCGCCGTTGGGCCGCGTGAGCACCGTGTGGTGTCCGGCGATACCCTGGCGCTGATCGCCCAGCGCTACAGCATCAGCCTGGCGGCGCTGCGCAGCGCCAATAACCTCAAGGGCGATGTGATCAAGGTCGGGCAGACGCTGCAGATACCGGCGCCGACCCTGGCGGCCCAGCAATGACCGAGTTACGTCGTATCCAACTGCTTAGCCCGCGCCTGGCGAACCAGATCGCCGCCGGCGAGGTGGTCGAACGTCCCGCTTCGGTGGCCAAGGAGTTGCTGGAGAACAGTCTGGATGCGGGCGCTCGGCGCATCGAGGTCGAGGTCGAGCAGGGCGGCGTGAAGCTGCTGCGCATCCGCGACGACGGCCGTGGCATCCCCGCGGATGACCTGCCCCTGGCCCTGGCGCGCCATGCCACCAGCAAGATCCGCGACCTCGAAGACCTGGAGAAGGTCATCAGCCTGGGGTTCCGGGGGGAGGCGCTGGCCTCGATCAGTTCCGTCTCGCGACTGACCCTTACCTCACGCACCGCCGATGCCGAGCAGGCCTGGCAGGTGGAGACCGAAGGGCGCGAGATGGAGTCGCGGGTGCAGCCCGCGGCGCATCCGGTCGGAACCTCGGTTGAGGTGCGCGACCTGTTCTTCAATACCCCGGCGCGGCGCAAGTTCCTGCGCGCCGAGAAGACCGAATTCGACCATCTGCAGGAAGTCATCAAGCGGCTGGCGCTGGCACGTTTCGATGTCGCCTTCCATCTGCGCCATAACGGCAAGACGGTGCTGGCCCTGCACGAGGCCAGCGACGAACTCAGTCAGGCCCGCCGAGTGGCTGCCGTGTGTGGCAGCGCCTTCCTCGAGCAGGCTTTGCCGATCGAAGTCGAGCGCAACGGCCTGCGCCTGTGGGGTTGGGTCGGCTTGCCGACCTATTCGCGCAGCCAGGCGGACCTGCAGTACTTCTACGTCAACGGCCGTATGGTGCGCGACAAGCTGGTCGCCCACGCGGTGCGCCAGGCCTACCGCGACGTGCTGTTCAATGGCCGTCACCCGACCTTCGTGCTGTTCCTGCAGATCGACCCGGGCGTGGTCGACGTCAACGTGCATCCCACCAAGCATGAGGTGCGCTTTCGCGAGAGCCGTAGCGTCCACGACTTTCTCTACGGCACCTTGCATCGCGCCCTGGGCGAAGTGCGCCCGGAGGACCAACTGGCCGCCAGCTCGACGCCGATGCCGGAGCGTCCGAGCGGCACCGCCGCGGGTGAATTTGGCCCGCAGGGCGAGATGAGCCTCGCCGCCAGCGTGCTCGAACCCGCGGCGCCCGCGCCGCAGTGGCAGTCGTCGGGCGGCGGCTCCGGTTACTCGCCGCCGCGCCCGGTAGCGCCGCCGCCGCCGCCGCTGGCCGAGGCGGCCGGCGCCTATCGCACCTTCTTCGCGCCGCTGGCAGGCGAGGGCGCCCCGCCGTCGCTGCCCGCCGAGCAGGGTGACATACCGCCGCTGGGCTATGCCGTCGCCCAGCTCAAGGGGATCTACATTCTCGCCGAGAACGCCCAGGGACTCGTGGTGGTGGACATGCACGCAGCCCATGAGCGCATCACCTACGAGCGCCTCAAGGTCGCCATGGCCAGCGAAGGGCTGCGTGGGCAGCCGCTGCTGGTGCCCGAGTCGCTGGCGTTGTCCGAGCGCGAGGCCGATTGCGCCGAGGAGCATGTGGCCTGGTTCTCGCGGCTTGGCTTCGAGCTGCAGCGGCTCGGTCCGGAATCCGTGGCCATCCGGCAGATCCCCGCGTTGCTCAAGCAGGCCCAGGCCACCAACCTGGTGCGCGACGTTCTCGCCGACCTGCTCGAATATGGCACCAGCGACCGTATCGAGGCGCATCTCAATGAGCTGCTGGCCACCATGGCCTGCCATGGCGCCGTGCGTGCCAACCGACGGCTCACGCTGCCGGAGATGAACGCGCTGCTGCGCGACATGGAGAGCACCGAGCGCAGCGGCCAGTGCAATCATGGCCGACCGACCTGGGCACAGATGAGCCTGGATCAACTGGACAAGCTGTTCCTGCGCGGTCAGTGACGGTCCTACGCCCGCGCCGCCGCCTGACTTGCGGCGCGCCGTCGGGCCGCAGACACTATGCGCCCTCGAATCCAGTCCGGTAGTCCGATGCAGTCGTTTCCTCCCGCCATCTTCCTCATGGGCCCCACCGCCGCCGGCAAGACCGACCTGGCGCTGGAGCTGGCGCGGGTGCTGCCCTGTGAACTGGTCAGCGTCGATTCGGCGCTGGTCTACCGTGGCATGGACATCGGCACCGCCAAGCCCCCGGCGCACGTGCTCGCGGAGTTTCCCCATCGACTGGTGGACATCCGCGATCCGGCACAGGCTTACTCGGCCGCCGAGTTTCGTCAGGACGCGCTGGAGGCGATGGCGCAGATCAGTGCGCGGGGACGCATCCCGTTGCTGGTCGGCGGCACCATGCTGTACTTCAAGACGCTGCTCGACGGCCTGGCGGACATGCCGCAGGCCGATGCCGCGCTGCGCGCCGAGCTGCAGGCGCAGGCCGAGCAGTTGGGCTGGGCGCACATGCACCGGCTGCTCGCCGAAGTCGACCCCGAATCCGCCGCGCGCATTCATCCCAACGACCCCCAGCGGCTGTTGCGCGCCCTCGAGGTGCAGCGGCTGAGCGGCCAGAGCATGAGCGAGCTGCGCCGCCGCCAGGCCCTTGAAAAAGCCGATGCCAGGGCGGTTGGGCAGGCATATTTACCGTATACTGTGGCGCATCTGGCGGTTGCCCCGCTCGAACGAAGCCTGTTGCATCGACGCATCGCCGAGCGATTCTCGAACATGCTCGAACAGGGCTTCATCGAGGAGGTCGAAGCCTTGCGTAGACGCGACGATCTGCATCTTGGTTTGCCGTCGATGCGTGCGGTGGGCTACCGCCAAGTGTGGGAATACCTCGATGGCGGCATGGATCGCGAAACCCTGTATGAACGGGGCGTCGCAGCCACGCGACAGCTGGCCAAGCGACAGTGTACCTGGCTGCGCGGTTGGCCCGATCTGCTGCAATTGGACAGCCTGGCCCGCGACAACCTGTCGCGTGTCTTGAAATACCTGGGGTCGGTCTCCATATTGACCTGACCCTTGCGGATGCCAGCTATGCTTGTGCGGGTGAGGCTCCGAAATCCTATCAACGATTAAAACGACTGAAATTCTTCTAAGGAGTGCGGCACATGTCAAAAGGGCATTCGCTACAAGACCCTTACCTCAATACCCTTCGTAAGGAACGCGTCCCGGTTTCCATCTACCTGGTCAACGGCATCAAGCTGCAGGGTCAGATCGAGTCCTTCGACCAGTTCGTCATCCTTCTCAAGAACACCGTCAGTCAGATGGTCTACAAGCACGCGATCTCCACTGTCGTGCCCAGCCGTCCGGTACGTCTGCCCACCGCGGGCGATGAAGCTGGCGAGCCGGGTAACGCCTGACGGGAGTCCGCTTTGTTCTTCGAGCGCCCCGGCGGTGGTGAGCGGGCCATTCTGGTCCATCTGGACGGCCTGGACCCCGAGGCGCGTGAAGACCCTCAGGAGTTCCAGGAGCTAGCCCGCTCGGCGGGTGCCGAGAGCGTTGCGCTGGTGAGCGTTTCGCGGCACCAGCCCAGTGCACGGTTCCTCATCGGCTCGGGCAAGGTCGAGGAGTTGCGCGAACGCGTGCGCAGCGAGGAGGCGGAGTTGGTCATCTTCAACCACGCCTTGACGCCCAGCCAGGAGCGCAACCTCGAACGTGCCTTCGAGTGCCGTGTCCTCGATCGCACCGGCTTGATCCTCGATATCTTTGCTCAACGTGCACGCACCCATGAGGGCAAGCTGCAGGTCGAGCTGGCGCAACTCGAGCACATGAGCACGCGCCTGGTTCGTGGGTGGACCCACCTCGAACGGCAGAAGGGCGGTATCGGCCTGCGCGGTCCCGGGGAAACCCAGTTGGAAACCGACCGACGCCTGTTGCGGGTGCGCATCCGGCAGATCAAGGCGCGGCTCGAGAAGGTCCGCAGTCAGCGCGAGCAGGCCCGTCGTGGACGGCGCCGCGCCGATATCCCGGCAGTCTCCCTGGTAGGCTATACCAACGCCGGCAAATCCACGTTATTCAACGCTCTGACGACGTCCGAGGTCTACGCGGCGGATCAGCTATTCGCCACGCTGGACCCGACACTGCGTCGGCTCGAACTGGACGACCTCGGGCCGGTGGTGCTTGCCGATACGGTAGGTTTCATCCGTCACTTGCCGCACAAGCTGGTCGAGGCCTTCCGTGCCACGCTGGAGGAATCGAGCAATTCCGACCTGCTGTTGCACGTCATCGATTCCCATGAGCCCGAGCGCGACCAGCAGATCGAGCAGGTGTTGGCGGTGCTGGGCGAGATCGGTGCCAGTGAGCTGCCGATCCTGGAGGTCTACAACAAGCTGGATCTGCTCGATGGCGTCGAACCACAGATACAGCGTGACGAGGACGGTAAGCCCCAGCGCGTCTGGCTGTCTGCGCGTGAAGGAAAGGGCTTGGAGCTGTTGCGCCAGGCCGTCGCCGAGTTGCTCGGTGACGACCTGTTCGTTGCGACGCTGTGCCTGCCGCAGCGCCTGGGTCGCCTGCGTGCCCGGCTGTTCGAGTTGGGCGCGGTGCAGGAGGAGCGGCACGACGAGGAAGGCGAAAGCCTGCTTTCGGTGCGCTTGCCGCGTGTGGAGCTCAATCGCCTGGTCAGTCGAGAAGGCTTCGAGCCCTCGGACTTCGTGGCTCAACATACTTTGCAATAATGCCTGTAGGGGCGGCTTTGTCGCTGGGCAGGTGCATTAGGTAGCATTGGCGGGCGCGCCGTCGGCGCGCTTTTTGGCTTTATCGGATGGAGAGCGCTATGGCTTGGAATGAGCCGGGTGGCAATTCGAACAATCAGGATCCCTGGGGCGGCGGCGGTCGTCGTAACGGCGGCGGCGACCGCAAGGGACCACCCGACATCGACGAGGCGCTGCGCAAACTGCAGGACAGTCTCAACGGCATCTTCGGCAAGAAGCGCAGCGGCGGCGGTGGTGGCGGTAGCCGCGGTGGTCGTGGCCCGGGCATTGGCGTGATCGTCATCGGCCTGGTCGTGCTGCTGGCGGTGTGGATGTACAACGCGGTCTACGTGGTCGACGAACAGGAGCAGGCGGTGATCCTGCGCTTCGGCAAGTACTACGAGACGGTTGGCCCCGGCCTGAACATCTACTTCCCGCCGATCGATCGCAAGTTCCAGGAGAATGTCACCCGCGAACGTGCCTACTCCAAGCAGGGGCAGATGCTGACGCAGGACGAGAATATCGTCGAAGTGCCGCTCACCGTTCAGTACAAGATCTCCAACCTGCGTGATTTCGTGCTCAACGTCGATGAGCCGGAAGTCAGCCTGCAGAACGCGACCGACAGTGCGCTGCGTCATGTGGTCGGCTCCACGGCGATGGACCAGGTGCTCACCGAGGGGCGCGAAGCCCTGGCGGTCGAGGTTCGCGAGCGCTTGCAGCGCTTCCTCGACAACTACCGTGCCGGTATCTCGGTGACCCAGGTGAACGTGCAGAGCGCGGCGGCGCCGAAGGAGGTCCAGGAGGCCTTTGACGACGTCATCCGTGCGCGCGAGGACGAGCAGCGTGAGCGTAACCAGGCCGAGGCCTATGCCAACGGTGTGATCCCCGAGGCGCGCGGCCAGGCTCAGCGCATCTTGGAAGAGGCCAACGGCTACCGCGACGAAGTCGTGGCACGTGCCGAAGGTGAGGCGGACCGTTTCAGCCTACTGCTCGGCCAGTACCAGAAGGCTCCGGAGGTGACGCGCGAGCGTCTGTACCTGGAGAGCATGCAGCAGGTCCTGAGCAATACCAGCAAGGTCATGGTCACTGGCGACAAGGGGCAGAACAATCTGCTCTATCTGCCGCTGGACAAGATGATCGACGGGCGCCGTAGTGCTCAGAGCAGCAGTTCGGGCAACGCGTCCCAGGATCAGAGCGGTAGCAGCCAGGACTCAAGCACGCGCTCGTCACGGGATTCGGATTCGCGTGACCTGCGTTCGAGGGAGAGCCGCTGATGAACAACAAGTCTCTGACCCTGCTGATCGCGGCGGTGATTCTCGCCGTGGTCGCGTGGAACTCGCTGTACATCGTCTCGCAGACCGAAAAGGCCGTGCTGTTGCAGTTCGGTCGGGTGGTCGACAGCGACGTGCAGCCTGGCCTGCATGTGAAGATCCCGGTGGTCAACCAGGTGCGCAAATTCGACGCGCGTCTGCTGACTCTGGACTCCAACACCTCGCGCTTCCTCACCCTGGAGAAGAAGGCGGTGATGGTGGACGCCTACGCCAAGTGGCGCGTGGCCGACGCCGAGCGTTTCTACACCGCGACCTCGGGCATGAAGCAGATCGCCGACGAGCGTCTGTCGCGACGCCTGGAGTCCGGTCTGCGCGACCAGTTCGGCAAGCGCACGCTGCATGAGGTGGTGTCCGGCGAGCGCGATGCGCTGATGGCGGCCATCACCAGTTCGCTGAATGCGATGGCGCAGAAGGAACTGGGCATCGAGGTCGTCGACGTGCGGGTCAAGGCGATCGACCTGCCCCGTGAGGTCAATCGCAGCGTGTTCGAGCGCATGAGCACCGAGCGTGAGCGTGAAGCCCGTGAACATCGTGCCAAGGGGCGCGAGCTGGCCGAAGGCATTCGTGCCGACGCGGATCGGCAGAAGCGCGTGATCCTCGCCGAGGCCTATCGCGAGGCACAGCAGGTGCGTGGTGAGGGGGATTCGAAGGCGGCGGCGATCTATGCCAAGGCCTATCAGGCGGACCCGGAGTTCTACGCGTTCTACCGCAGCATGCAAGCCTATCGGGACAGCTTCTCCGACAAGGGCGATATCATGGTGGTCGATCCCTCCAGTGAGTTCTTCCGCTACCTGGAAAAGGCTCGCCCCTGAGTGGGTGCCAGCGGACGGCCGGACCGTCCGCTGGGTGACCCCCGGATGAATCGTTGCTATGATGCGTCAGCCGGGAAATTCCCGGCTTTTTTGCGTCTGCGCCAACGCGATTGCATGCGGGCTCCCGTCCCAAGGGGGTGAGGAGTACGGCATCAGCGTGCGCGGCGCTTTGATGTTTGCTCCATTGGAAAGCCTGGTTCCAGGCGAAAGGTAAATGGCGAAACTATGGCTACGGTAGACCGCTGGCTACTGCCAGATGGCATCGAAGAAATCCTGCCGCCGGAAGCGGCGCGCACCGAAACCGCACGACGCCTGGTGCTGGACCTGTTCCATCGCTGGGGTTACCAGTTCGTGGTGACCCCGCACATCGAATACCTCGAATCGCTGCTCACCGGCGCCGGTCAGGACCTTGACCTGCGTACCTTCAAGGTCACCGACCCGCTGTCCGGTCGACAAATGGGCTTTCGCGCCGACATCACTCCGCAGGTGGCGCGCATGGATGCCCACAGCCTGCGCCGCAATGGTCCGGCGCGCCTGTGCTATGCCGGCAGCGTGCTGCACGCCAAGCCGCGTGCGCTGTCCACGTCGCGCAGTCCGATTCAGTTGGGCGCCGAGCTGTATGGCGACGCCAGCCCGGCCAGCGACCTGGAAGTGATCAGCCTGATGCTCGAGACGCTGGACATCGTCCAGGTTCCGGGCGTGCATATGGATCTTGGTCACGTAGGTATCTACCGCGGTCTGGCGAAGGCCGCCGGGCTGTCCGGTGAGACCGAGCAGGCACTGTTCGATGCCCTGCAGCGCAAGGCCATCGATGAAGTCGCCGCACTGACCGAGAGCTTGCCCGCGCCCTACGCGGATATGCTGCGTTCGCTGGCCGAGCTGTGTGGTGGACGCGAGGTGCTGGACCTGGCGCAAGCCGCGCTGGTCGAGGCCCCCGATGAGGTGCATGCGGCGCTCGACGAGCTGATCGCCATCGCCGACGAACTCTCGGTGCGCTATCCCGAGCTGGCCCTGTATTTCGACCTCGGCGAGCTGCGTGGCTACCACTATCACACCGGCGTGGTGTTCGCCGCGTTCGTCTCCGGGGTTGGCGATGCCATCGCCCAGGGCGGGCGCTACGACGACATCGGCGCCGACTTCGGCCGGGCGCGCCCGGCCACCGGTTTCTCCACCGATCTACGCAGTCTGTGCGTACTGGGCGAGCGCGAGCTGGATGCGCCGGCCAGCGGCATCTGGGCGCCGGACAGCCAGGACTACACCCTCTGGCAGGCGGTTCGTCGCCTGCGTCAGGAAGGGCAGCGGGTCGTCCAGGCATTGCCTGGCCAGGGCGAGGACGAAGCGGCCGCCGCCGGCTGTGATCGTCGTCTGGTGCTGCGCGACGACCGCTGGCAGGTCGAGCAAGGGCTTTGAATCTTTTCTCCCGGCCTCGGCCGGAGCGTCACATAGAGGACATTGAGCATGGGTAAGAACGTCGTCGTCCTGGGCACCCAGTGGGGTGACGAGGGCAAGGGCAAGATCGTCGACCTGCTGACCGACGAGGCCGCCGCGGTAGTGCGTTACCAGGGTGGGCACAATGCCGGCCACACCCTGGTGATCGACGGCGAGAAGACCGTCTTGCACCTGATTCCCTCCGGCATCCTGCGCGACAACGTCGAGTGCCTGATCGGTAACGGCGTGGTCGTCGCCCCCGACGCCCTGCTGCGCGAGATCACCAAGCTCGAAGAGAAAGGCGTACCGGTGCGTGAGCGTCTGCGCATCAGCCCCTCCTGCACGCTGATCCTGCCGTACCACGTGGCGCTGGACCAGGCCCGCGAGAAGGCCCGTGGCGATGCCAAGATCGGCACCACCGGGCGTGGCATCGGCCCGGCCTACGAAGACAAGGTGGCCCGTCGCGGCCTGCGCGTCGGCGACCTGTTCCATCGCGAACGCTTCGCCGCCAAGCTCGGTGAGCTGCTCGACTACCACAACTTCGTCCTGCAGAACTATTACAAGGAGCCGGCCGTCGACTTCCAGAATACCCTGGACGAGGCGCTCTCCTACGCGGAAATCCTCAAGCCGATGATGGTCGACGTCGCTGCACGTCTGCATGAGTTCCGTCGCGACGGCGCCAACATCATGTTCGAGGGTGCGCAGGGCTCGTTGCTGGACATCGACCACGGTACCTATCCGTTCGTCACCAGCTCCAGCACCACGGCCGGCGGCACCGCTACCGGTTCGGGCTTCGGCCCGCTGTACCTGGACTACATCCTCGGTATCACCAAGGCTTACACCACTCGCGTGGGTTCTGGTCCGTTCCCCACCGAACTGTTCGACGAGACCGGTGCGCGCCTCGCGCAGCGTGGCCACGAGTTCGGTTCGACGACCGGTCGTGCCCGCCGTTGTGGCTGGTTCGACGCGGTGATCCTGCGTCGTGCGATCGAGATCAACAGCCTCTCGGGCCTGTGCCTGACCAAGCTCGATGTCCTCGACGGCCTGGAAACCATCCGTATCTGCACCGCCTACAAGGATGCCGACGGCAACCTGCTGCAGGACGCGCCGACCGATGCCGACAGCTACCTGGGCCTGCAGCCGGTGTACGAGGATGTTCCCGGCTGGAGCGAGTCGACCGTCGGCGCCAAGAGCCTCGACGAGTTGCCCGCCAATGCGCGTGCCTACATCAAGCGCATCGAAGAGCTGGTGGGCGCGCCCATCGACATCATCTCGACCGGCCCGGACCGCAACGAGACGATCGTCCTGCGTCATCCTTACGCCTGAGTCTCTTCGCGATGACCCAGAGGGCGCCTTCGGACGCCCTTTTCGTTGCTCGGTGCTCAGGTGGTGAACTGGCCGAGTTGATCGAGCAGTTCACGCATGCCCTTGCGCACCTCTTGGCTGCGTTCGCCGACGCGGGTTGTGGATTCGTGGGTCGATCCCGCGAGTTGTGAAAGATTGCTGATCCGCTGGTCGATGTCCACGGATACCTGGCTCTGCTCTTCCGCCGCCGAGGCAATCTGCAGGTTGATGTCGCTGATGTGCTCGACGGCTGTGGTCATTTGGCCCAGCACCTGGATGGCCTGCTGGATCTGACCGAGATTGCCGTGTGCCTGCCTGGCGCTCTCCTGCATGGCCTGCATGGCCTCTAGGGCGGCAAGTTGCAGGCGCTCGATGATATTGCGGATTTCTCCGGTCGACTGTTGGGTTCGGCTGGCCAGGCTGCGAACTTCGTCCGCGACGACGGCGAATCCGCGTCCGGCTTCTCCGGCGCGAGCGGCCTCGATGGCAGCGTTGAGTGCCAGAAGGTTGGTTTGTTCGGCAATGCCGGTGATGACCGAGAGCACGCTGCCTACCGCTTGGGTGTCTTGCTCGAGTGCCTGCATGCGCGTGCTGCTGTTTTGCAGCCCATCGCTGAGTGCTTCCAGTAGGCGGGCACTGTCATTGGTCGCACGAAATCCGTTCTTTGCCTCGTTGTTGGCATTGCCGGCAGCATCGGCTGCCTGGTTGGCGTGACTGGCTACCTCGCCCACCGTAGCGGCCATCTCGTTCATCGCTGTGGCGACCAGCTCCAGCTCCTGGTGTTGTCGGGCGACGTTATTCTGCGACTCATCCAGCAACTCGAGCGCGTCGCCCATGGTCCCGTCGACCTGCCGTGCGGTTTGCTTGGCTTGGGCGATCAATTGGCTCAGTCGCTCGCACATGTGGTTGAGCGACAACGCGATTCGTCCGAACTCGTTGTCCGAATACTCCACCTTCAGGCGCGTGGTGAAGTCTCCGGCAGAGATACGGTCCAGGCCGCGTTCGAGGCGAGTCAGGTCGATAATCAGAGGACGCATGCCGAACTGCCGCCCCAGGATGACCAGCACTAGGATGGCCAGTACGCAGGCGAAGGCGACTTTCAAGGTCAGCGCCTGCAAATGCGTTGCGCTTTCCGCCATCAGACCGACGGCCTCGTTGGTGGTCTTCAGCAGGTCGACCGAGCGTTGCTGCAAAGTGGCGAGATCCATGGGTGAACCGGGGGACACTCCTTCCAGTTGCGCCTTGAACTGCTGCCAGAGCTCGCCAACCTCTCGCATCTTCAGAGTGATGGCGGGGGCGTCCATCTTGCTTATTCCGCGCTCGGCATTGCCCGCTAGCAGGTCGTCGTGATTTTTCTCGAACTGCGCGATCGTCTGTTCCATCTGCTCACGGGAAAGCGCGCCGGCACTTACCAGCAGCGCCTCTTTGGTCATGCGCTGGCTGAGCATGCGTTGGGATCCGGCGACGTCGATGGTCGTCGGAGTCACTGCAAGACTTCGAAAAAGGGCAACGGAGCCGATGATCGCGAGTACGAACATCAATGCGTAGGAAAACAGGAATTGCGCGTTGAGTGTGCGCAAACCCAGTGCACGGATGACGGACGCCAGGAGTGTCTTCAAGGTTTGCTCCTTACCGGATGTAGGGCTGCCATGCCCTCGCCAGGGATTCCTGGCGGGCTTTAGCCAAGGCTAGACGAAGAAATGCCAGTATGGACCCCGTTGCGGTACGCACTTTGCTCGTAGCTGGATAGGCGGCGCTTCGGGCTTCAGATAAATCTCGATGTGCCGTAAAAAGCAGAACATTACGAGGAGTGTGTCAACGTGTCCGCCATCCTGTCGTTGTTGCATAGTCGTCTGCTGCGGCCGGTCTTCGTGACGTTGGGCATTGCCCTTTCGGTACAGGTGCTGGTTGCCATCTGGCTGACTCGAAGCACTGTCGATGGACTGGTCGAAGATGTTTCGCAGCGCCTGGGTGGGGATGCGCAGCGTCTTTCGGGCGATCTGGGGCAGGCGGCGGAAGAGGTTTCCGCAAGCCTGCAAAGGCTGTCCGAGACGACGCGTAAGGGCCTGGGTGATGCACTTTCCGAGCGTCTGCAGCAGGAGCGGGTGCAGTTGCGGCAGACGCTGGAAAGTAGCCTCAAGCAGTCCGCCGATGACCTGGCGCAACTGCTTGCCGCCGTCGCGCCGCGGGCGATGTGGGATAACGATACGCCCGCCCTTTCCGAGTTCGCCCGGCGCGCGCAACGCAATCCGAACATGATCTTCGTCGTCTACGATGACGCCGAAGGCAATCACCTCACCCGTTACCTGAACCGGCAGAACCCGTTGATCCAGGCATTGCTGGCCAAGGGTGACGGCGGTCGTGGCCTGGACTCGGTGCTCAAGGTTGCCGAGAGCGATCCGTCCGTGTACCTGGTCGACGCCTCCATCAGCCCTAACGGGGTAGAGATCGGCAAGGTGCGCCTGGGCGTATCCACGGCGGGAATCGAGGCTGAACTCAAGGCGCTGGACGAGCGTTTCGCCGCGCTGCAGGCGAGCAGTGGCGAACTGGTTTCGCAGAGTCTGTCCGGCGCTGCCAGTGAAACCGCAGCGGCGCTGGCTGCACGCCTGCAGCGCGCGGAAAGCGCTGCGGCGAACATGGACAGTGCGGCGCGGAGCTCCATCGAAACTGCTGCCGGCACATTGCGCATGCGCATCGTGCTCGGATTGGCGTTGATCGGGCTGGTGGTGTTGCTGGTGCTCGCGCTGGTGTTGGGGCGCCGGGTGGTCAGCCGGCTGCGTCTGTTGATCGGGGCGCTGGACGAGTTGGCGGCGGGCGAGGGCGACCTGACTCGGCGGGTGTCCCTCGACAGTCGCGATGAGGTCGGGGAGATGGCCGATGCGGTGAACCGTTTCGTCGCCAAGCTGCAGCCCATCGTGCGCGAGGCGGGCGAGGTCGCGGCGCGCACCGGGCAGGAGATCTCTGCACTCGGTGAGCGTGCCAGTGCGGCCAGCGCGGCGACCGGGCGGCAACGCGACGAGGTCGCCGGCAGCCTGGTCGAGTTGCAGGGCATGGCCAGCCAGGCCGACGAAGAGAGCCAGACGATGCAGCGGGCGCAGCAGCGCGTCGAGGAAATTCGCCAGGCGGCCGAAGACAACGCGGCGATCGCCGAGCGGGTCGCTTCATCCATCGAGGCACTGGTTTCGCGGGTCGAGGCTGGCTCGGCGGTGATCGAGCGGCTGGCGGCGCAGAGCGAGCAGATCGAAGTGGTGCTGACCGTGATCCATGGCATCGCCGAGCAGACCAACCTGCTGGCCTTGAATGCGGCGATCGAAGCGGCACGCGCCGGGGAGACCGGCCGTGGCTTTGCGGTGGTTGCCGACGAGGTGCGCGCGCTGGCGAGCAAGACGCAGCAGTCCACCGGTGATATCCAGGCGCACATCGTTGCCCTTCAGCAGGGTGCGCGCGAAGCGGTGACGGTGATCGGTGAGGCGGCCAAGCAGGCCGATAGCGGTCTCTCCGCACTGCAGGACAGTCGTCGCCTGCAGGGTGCCATCCATGCCTCGGTGGGCGATGTGTACGCGGCCATCGAGGCTGCCGCACACGCGGCCCGGCAACAGGCGGAGAGTGCTGCCGTGGTGCGTCGGCGTGTGGAGGTGATCCATTCCGAGGCGCAGCGTGCCGCCGAGGCCGTGGCTGCGACGGCGCGCAACGGCGAGGTGCTCGAGGGGCTGGCCGGGCAGCTGCGCGGCAGCCTGGGGCAATTCCGCGCCTGAGGCGCGGATCGCCGTGATTTCAGCGGACGAAAAAAAACGAAACCGAGCGCTTGGCTCGGTTTCGTTTTCGGAAATGGTGCCCAGGAGAAGACTCGAACTTCCACGATGTTGCCATCGCTAGGACCTGAACCTAGTGCGTCTACCAATTCCGCCACCTGGGCATGCGACGATGTGCGCCGCGCTGGTCGTGTCGTCGATCGATGATCGCGAGGCCGACCCGCCTCGTTTACCATTCCGCGCGGCAGAGCCGTCGAAACGTTGGTAATGGTGCCCAGGAGAAGACTCGAACTTCCACGGTGTTGCCACCGCTAGGACCTGAACCTAGTGCGTCTACCAATTCCGCCACCTGGGCCCGGATTCGATGATAAGTCGTCGATTCCGTGATACAACGTCCGTTCGACGCTGTGGGCGCGAACTATACGGAGGCGGTTTTGCCTTGTAAAGCCCTGACCGGTAAAAATATTCCCACGTTGAAAAGCTCCCGATGCAGCGCGATTCGCGCTTCAATAGAGGCTGAGCGTTAACGAATGTACAGGTGAATCTCTCTTGACAGCCGATTGGCAATCCCTCGATCCCGAGGCCGCCCGCGAGGCGGACAAATACGAAAACCCCATCCCTAGCCGCGAGCTCATCCTGCAGCGGCTCGACGAGCGCGGCGCTCCGGCCACGCGTGAACAACTGCTCGAAGAGTTCGGGCTGTCCAGCGAGGAAGATGTCGAGGCCCTGCGCCGTCGCCTGCGCGCGATGGAGCGCGACGGGCAGCTCATCTATACCCGCCGTGGCGCCTATGCGCCGGTGGACAAGCTCGATCTGATCCGCGGACGTGTCTCCGGCCACCGCGACGGCTTCGGCTTCCTGGTGCCGGACGACGGCAGCGACGATCTGTTCCTTTCGCCGGCGCAGATGCGCCTGGTCTTCGATGGCGACCGCGCATTGGCGCGGGTTTCCGGCACCGACCGCCGTGGTCGGCGCGAGGGCGCCGTCGTCGAGGTGGTCGCGCGGGCCCACGAAATCCTCGTCGGTCGCTATTTCGACGAGAGCGGCATCGCCGCGGTGATGGCCGACAATCCGAAGATCCAGCAGGAAGTGCTGGTGCCGCCGGGCAAGCAGGGCGAGGCCCGGCATGGACAATTCGTCCAGGTGCGCATTACCCAGTGGCCGACGGCGTTCCGTCAGGCCCAGGGCGAGGTCGTCGAGGTGCTTGGCGAGTACATGGCGCCGGGCATGGAGATCGAAGTCGCGCTGCGCAGCTACGCCATTCCCCACGAATGGCCCGAGGCGGTGCAGAAGGAAGCAGCCAAGCTCAAGCCCGAAGTGGCCGAGCGTGACAAGGAGAAGCGCATCGACCTGCGCGAGGTGCCCTTCGTCACCATCGACGGCGAGGATGCCCGCGACTTCGACGACGCGGTGTTCGCCGAGGCCAAGAAAGGCGGCGGTTGGAAGCTCTACGTGGCCATCGCCGATGTCTCTCATTATGTGAAGGTCGGTTCGGCGCTGGACGAAGAGGCCGCCACCCGCGGCAACTCGGTGTACTTTCCCGAACGTGTCGTACCGATGCTGCCGGAAGTGCTCTCCAACGGGTTGTGCTCGCTCAATCCGCAGGTCGACCGGCTGGCGATGGTCTGCGAAATGGACATCACCCGCAGCGGGCGGATGAGCGACTACGTGTTCTACGAGGCAGTCATCCACTCCCACGCACGGCTCACCTACAACAAGGTCAGCCGGCTGCTGGAAACCCCCGAAAGCGCCGAGGCCGAGGATCTGCGTCGGCAGATTCCCGCCGTGGTGCCGCACCTGGAGCAGCTATATAAGCTGTACAAGGTGTTGCTCGGTGCCCGCCACGCGCGCGGCGCCATCGATTTCGATACCCAGGATACGCGCATCGTCTTCGGTGCCGATCGCAAGATCGCCGAGATCCGCCCGACCCAGCGCAACGAGGCGCACCGGTTGATCGAGGAGTGCATGCTCTGCGCCAACGTCGCCACTGCACGCTTCCTGCAGGATCACGAGCTGCCCGGCCTGTACCGTATCCATGAAGGGCCGACCCCGGAGAAGCTGGAGAAGCTGCGTGGCTTCCTCGCCGAGATGGGGCTGTCGCTCAGTCGCGGCAAGGCCGATCCGACGCCCAAGGACTACCTGGCCTTGTTGGAGAAGATCCGCGAGCGCCCGGACTTTTCGCTGATCCAGACGGTGATGTTGCGTTCGCTGAGCCAGGCCGTGTACAGCCCGGACAACGTCGGCCACTTCGGTCTCAACTACGAGGCCTACACGCACTTCACCTCGCCGATCCGGCGCTACCCGGACCTGCTGATCCATCGCGCGATCCGCAGTGTGATCCGCTCCAAGCGGCAGACCGAGCACGTACGTCGTGCCGGCGCCGCGAGCATGCCCAAGGCGCGCATCTATCCATACGATGAAGCGCGTCTGGAGCAGCTCGGTGAAGAGTGTTCGATGACCGAGCGGCGGGCCGACGAGGCGACTCGTGACGTGGTCAACTGGCTCAAGTGCGAGTACATGCTCGAACGCGTCGGCGAAACCTTCCCGGGGGTGATCACCGCGGTCACCGGCTTCGGCATCTTCGTCGAGTTGGTGGATATCTTCGTCGATGGGCTGGTGCACGTAACGGCGCTGCCCGCCGACTACTATCACTTCGACCCGGTGCAGCACCGCCTGGCTGGCGAGCGTAGTGGTCGCAGCTTCCGTCTTGGCGACAGCGTGCAGGTGCTGGTCGCTCGGGTCGACCTGGACGAGCGCAAGATCGACTTCGAGATGGCCAGCGAAGCGGTGCAGGGCGTTACCGAGCGCAAGGCCGAGCGTGTCGCCAAGGGCCGCGGCAAGCGCAAGGGCGATGCCGCGCCGGTCGTGCTGCCGGACGTCGCGGAAGCGCCAAAGAAAACCCGCTCCCGTGGGCGCAAGGCGGCTGCCGAGAAGCCCGAGGTCGAGGTGCCCGACAGCAAGCGGGTACGTCGCGTGACCGAGGTGGAGAAGCCGGCGCTGTTGCAGCGTCACGCAGGCGAAAAGGGCGCGGTACGCAAGCGCAAGGCGGATACGCCGGCGGAGTCCGGCGCCCCGGCGCGGCGTAAGGGCGAGACGCCTGCGCTGCTCAAGCCGCGTGTCGCGGGCAAGGTGCAGGCGCTGCCCGAGGCCGTGGAAGCGGCGCCCGAGGAACAGCGCAGCAAGAGCCGTGCGCTCAAGCGCCAACTGCTCGATGACGCCCGCTCCGCCGAGGTGGAGAAGAAGACCAGCAAGAAGCCTTCCACGAAGAAGACTGACGGCAAGTCGAAGTCCGCGGCGCCCAAGCGCAAGAACAAGGGCGATAAATGAGCGATCTGGAGAAGGTCTACGGTGTTCACGCCGTAGCGGCGTTGTTGCAGCACCATCCGCGACGGGTCAAGCGCCTGTGGCTGGCCGAGGGGCGCCAGGAGGCGCGTCTGGCCGAGCTGGTGGAGCGCGCCCGACAGGCGCGCATTCCGGTCGAGAGCCAGGAGCGCAAGGTGCTCGACGAGTGGGCCGAGGGTGTCCACCAGGGTGTGGTTGCCGAGGTCAGCCCGAGCCAGGTGTGGGGCGAGAACATGCTCGACGAACTGCTCGAGCGGTGCGAGGGGCCGCCGCTGCTGCTGGTGCTCGACGGTGTCACCGATCCGCACAATCTCGGTGCCTGCCTGCGCTCGGCGGATGCCGCCGGCGCGTTGGCGGTGATCGTGCCGAAGGACAAGTCGGCGACGCTCAACGCCACGGTGCGCAAGGTGGCCTGTGGCGCGGCGGAGGTCATTCCACTGGTGGCAGTGACCAACCTCGCGCGTACGCTGGAGAAGTTGCGTCAGCGTGGCCTGTGGACGGTCGGTACCGCCGGTGAGGCCGAACAGACTCTCTACCAGGTGGATATGCGTGGTCCCAGCGTGGTCGTGATGGGGGCGGAGGGGCGTGGTATGCGGCGCCTGACCCGCGAGCATTGCGACTATCTGGTCAAACTGCCGATGGCTGGCAGCGTGAGTAGCCTCAACGTCTCCGTGGCCACCGGCATCTGCCTGTTCGAGGCGGTTCGCCAACGCCAGGCGGGGTGATGGTCGGATCCGGGGAACCTTGCTGAGGGCCCCGGGTCCATCCCCGCGAGGGAGTGGCACGCCTTCACGTGCCATATGCAACCGAGGTCGCAGATGGAACCCGTTGATTTCCGGGCATTGTTTCGGTGTTCGCCGAATGCCTACTTGTTGCTCGACCGCCACCTGCAAGTGGTCGACGCCAGCGCCGCGTACCTGGCGCTCACCGGCCGCACGCGCGAAGAACTGATCGGGAAACCGGTCGACGAAGCTTTTCCACTCGATCCCCAGGGCGCCTATCCGGTCGAGATGGAGCGCGTGATGGCGTCCCAACGGCAAGCGCTGGCGACGGGCGAGGTGCAGCGCCTGGCGGAGGTCGAATATGCCTTGCGTGGGCCTGACGGTCGCTTCCATGCCCGTTGCTGGAGCGTAACCCACACGCCGCTCCCCGGCCCTGACGGCAGTCCGCAGCATCTGCTTCAGCATGTCATGGACATTTCCGAGTTGCGCACGCCCGCCGTGGCGGACGTGGCGCGCCGTCGGGATCCCAATGAGTTGCTCAGCGATGCCCGAGGGCTGCTCGCCGAGCGCCTGCGCCTGCGTCGCCTGTTCGAGTCGGCGCCGGGCTTCTTCGCCATCGTCGAAGGGCCGGAGCACCGTTTCGAGCTGGTGAACGAGGCTTATCAGCAACTGGTGGGCGAGCGCCCGCTGATCGGTCTGTCGGTGGCCGAGGCGTTGCCCGAGCTCGCCGGTCAGGGGCTGCTGGAGCGGCTCGACGAGGTCCGCGCTCGTTGCCAGCCGTTCATTGCACGCCAGCAGCGTGTGCTGTTGCAGCGCGAGCCGGGCGTGCCGTTGGAGGAGATGTTCCTCGACTTCGTCTACCAGCCGATCTGCGAGGACGACGGCACTGTCAGCGGGATTTTGGTGCAGGGTCACGAGGTTACCCAGCAGAAACGTGTCGAGGATCGCCTGCTCGAATACCGCATGCGTCTGGAGCGCGAGGTGGAGGAGCGCACCCTCGCGCTGGCGCGCAGCGAGGCTGAGCGCCGGCAGGCCGAGGAGGCGCTGTTGCAGGCGCGCAAGCTCGAAGCGGTCGGCCAGCTCACCGGCGGCATTGCCCACGATTTGAACAATGTGCTGCAGATCATCGGCGGCAACCTGCAGCTCTTGCGTCGCGCTCTGCGCGAGGACGCGCTATCGCTGCGTCGACTGGAATCCGCCGTTGGGGGCGTCGAGCGGGGCGGTCGGCTGGCTTCGCAGCTATTGTCGTTCGCCCGCCGCCAGCCGCTTTCGCCGCAGACCCTGCAGTTGGAAGAACTGTTCGCGCGGATGCAGCCGTTGCTGCAACGTTCGCTGGGCGAGGCCGTGCGTCTGGAGTGGCAACTCGAAGATGGCGTGTGGCCGGTGTATGCCGATCCGCACAATCTTGAGAACGTCCTGCTCAACCTGGCGCTCAACGCCGGCGAGGCGATGGAGGGGCAGGGCGGGTTTCGTCTCGAGGCGCGTAATGCGCACCTGGACGAGGCCTACAGTACCCGTCAGGCCGACGTCCAGGCGGGCGACTACGTGGAGTTGCGGATCCTCGACGAAGGCCCGGGGATGAGTCGTGAGGTGCGCGAGCGTGCCTTCGAACCGTTCTTCTCCACCCGGCGCTCCGGGCGTGGCACGGGCCTGGGCTTGAGCATGGTCTATGGCTTCGCCAAGCAGAGTGGCGGTCACGTCACCCTGGAAAGTGAGGAGGGTGTGGGGACCTGCGTCACGCTTTATCTGCCCCGTGGTATCGGCGAGCAGCAGAGTCTGCTGCCGGAACCGGAGGTGCCGGAAGTCGCGACGGTGCCGGGCGGTGAGGAGTGCATCCTGGTGGTCGAGGACGAGGCGGGCGTGCGTGCGACGGTGGTCGGGCAGTTGAGCGAGCTGGGCTACCGCGTGCTGCAGGCGGCGGATGCCGATGCGGCGCTGAAATTGCTGCATGCCGGCGAGCGCATCGACCTGCTGTTCAGTGACGTGGTGATGCCGGGTTCGGTGTCATGCATCGAGCTGGCGCGTCAGGCGCGCCAGCTGATGCCCGAGGTGGCGGTGCTCTATACCTCCGGATATCCGGAGAACGTCGTGGTGCATGGTGGGCGATTGGACCCCGGCGTCGACCTTTTGAACAAACCTTATTCGCCTGAGGCCCTGGCCGAGCGTGTGCGCCGTGCCCTGGCCGCGGCGCCGCGAAGGGAAACCATCCAGCAGCAGGCACAGGGCCTGGCGACTGCCGGCGAGCAGGGCGTTTCCGTCCTGTTCGTCGAAGACGATGACACACTGCGTCTGCTCACGTGCGAGGTCATCGAGGAGTTCGGCCATCGCGTGCAGGCGTGCGTCAGTGCCGAGGAGGCGTTGGCGCAGTTGGTCGAGCGGTCTTTCGACGTGCTGCTCACCGACGTCGGCCTGGAGGGCATGTCCGGCATCGAGCTCGCCCGGCAGGTGCTCGCCAGGGAAGACGCTCCGCGGGTGGTGATCGCCTCGGGTTACCCCGTGGACGTTCGCCAGGAAGGCATTCCCGACGCCCGTCTGTTGCTCAAGCCGTACGACGTTGGGCAGGTCCGCGAGCTGCTCGAACAGCTGTGCGGCGAATGCCGGGCGCAACGCACGGGCTGATCTCCCTGTCGAGCCGCCCGGCGGCAGCCGCTGCGGCTTGCGCGGAAACCGGGCTTTCTCTAGAATGCCCGCCCTTGTCGTGGCGGCAGGTCTACGTGCGGCCATGACAAGCCATAACGAGATATTCACTCCTTGCCTGATCGCAACTGCGGCAGGCTATCACCCGTAAGGAGCACTTGATGCGTCATTACGAAATCATCTTCCTGGTCCACCCGGACCAGAGCGAGCAGGTTGGCGGCATGGTTGAGCGCTACACCAAGCTCATCGAGGAAGACGGCGGCAAGATTCACCGCCTGGAAGACTGGGGCCGCCGTCAACTGGCCTATGCCATCAACAACGTGCACAAGGCTCACTACGTTCTGCTGAACGTCGAGTGCAGCGGCAAGGCACTGGCCGAGCTGGAAGACAACTTCCGCTACAACGACGCCGTGATCCGTAACCTGGTCATCCGTCGCGACGAAGCCATCACCGGTCAGTCCGAGATGCTGAAAGCCGAAGAGAACCGCAGCGAGCGCCGTGAGCGTCGTGAGCGTCCTGACGCCGAAGGCGCCGAAGGCGAAAGCCGTTCCGCCGTCACCGCTGACGAGTAATCGAGGAGCTATCACATGGCACGTTTCTTCCGCCGTCGCAAGTTCTGCCGTTTCACCGCTGAGGGCGTCAAAGAGATCGACTTCAAGGATCTCAACACCCTGAAAGCCTACGTCTCCGAGACCGGCAAGATCGTTCCCAGCCGCATCACCGGGACCAAAGCCAAGTATCAGCGTCAGCTGGCCACTGCCATCAAGCGCGCGCGTTACCTGGCGCTGCTGCCCTACACCGACGGCCACGGTCGTTGATTCCGGGCGTCGACGAGGTTGATGGGTAGATAGAGTGCATGCGCGCACTGGCTGAGTACATCATGCGTGGCCGTCGTCAGGCCTCCTGGGTCGTCGCTGGCTCCGCACTGGTGCCGTTCCTGTTCTGGCTCAGTGCCGCTGGCGGTAGCCTGGTGCTGCTGCGCCGAGGGCTCTCCGATGCAATGGGGATCCTCGCCTGGGCACTGTTGCCGGCGCTGGTCTGGTGGTACTTCGGCGAACCGCGCACGCTGATGGTGTTGTGCGGGGCCCTGGCCCTGGCGCTGGTGCTGCGTAGCAGCGTTTCCTGGTCGCGAACCTTGCTGGCCAGTGTGCTGCTCGGTGGCGTCTATGCATTGCTCCTGCACGCCGTGTTCGGGGAGGCGATTGCCGCCCTCGCCGGTGAGCTGGGCAAGCTGATGCCGCAGATGTTCGGTGAGAACTACGCGCAACTGCCGGATGAGGGGCAGGCAAGCATGCAGGCGCTGTTGGTGCCGCTGCTGACTGGCCTGATGGCGGCACTGATGCAGGTGCTGAGCCTGTTGTGTCTCTTGTTGGGACGCTACTGGCAGGCGGCGCTGTACAACCCGGGCGGTTTCGGTCGGGAGTTTCGCGCGCTGCGGCTGACGCCGCTGCAAGCTGCGGGACTGGTCGGGTTGATGGTGTTGGCACCGATGCTCGGCGTGCAGATGACCGCGCTCGTGCCGCTGTGCAGTGTGCCGCTGGTGTTTGCCGGGATGGCCCTGGTGCACGGTCTGGTCAGCGCGGGGCGTCTTGGGCGTTTCTGGCTGGTGGGCCTGTACGTGACGCTGGTGCTGTTCATGCAGTTGATCTACCCGTTGCTGATGGTCCTGGCCATCGTCGACAGCCTGTTTGATTTTCGTGGGCGCCTGGCGCGCAACGATGATGCCGGTCCTACGAACGGTGAAGGTTAAATTCGAGAGGTAAGACTCAAATGGAAGTCATCCTGCTGGAAAAGATCGCCAACCTGGGCAACCTGGGCGACAAAGTAAATATCAAGGGCGGTTACGCTCGTAACTTCCTGCTGCCCAAGGGCAAGGCTACCGCTGCCACCGAAGCGAACGTCGCGGCTTTCGAAGCCCGTCGCGCTGAACTGGAAGCCGCTGCCGCCGAGAAGAAGGCTACCGCCGAAGCTCGCGCTGCCCAGCTGAACGAACTGGAAGTCACCATCACCGCCGTCGCTGGCGATGAAGGCAAACTGTTCGGTTCCATCGGCACCGCCGACATCGCTGACGCCCTGACCGCCTCCGGCGTGGAAGTGGCCAAGGCCGAAGTGCGCCTGCCGAACGGCACCATCCGCCAGACCGGCGAATACGAAGTTGCTGTGCATCTGCACACCGACGTCGAAGCCTCGGTCAAGCTGGTGGTCATCGCCGGCTGATTCTGGCCGTCGAGCGGACTTGCACTGAGGTGCGGCTCCGCGAACAATCGGGCACGTCTCCCTCACGGGAACGTGCCCGTTTTAATTTCAGGAAGTCCACTCCCGCGCCATGAACGACATCAGCGTCCCCCAGCAATACGACCTCGAAACCGCCGCCCTCAAGGTGCCGCCGCACTCCATCGAGGCCGAGCAGGCGGTGCTGGGCGGTCTGATGCTCGACAACAACGCCTGGGAGCGGGTTTCCGACGGTGTTTCCGACGGCGACTTCTACCGTCACGACCACCGTCTGATCTTCCGTGCCATCTTCAAGCTGGCCGAGCGCAACCAGCCGTTCGACGTGGTGACGTTGTCCGAGCTGCTCGATAACGAAGGGCAATTGGCGCAGGTCGGCGGCCTGGCCTATCTCGGCGAACTGGCGAAGAACACGCCGTCGGTCGCGAACATCAAGGCCTATGCGCAGATCGTTCGCGAGCGCGCCACGCTGCGCCAATTGATCGGTATCAGCAACGATATCGCCGACATGGCCTACACCCCCGAGGGCAAGAGCGCCGAGGAGGTGCTCGACGAAGCCGAGCGGCAGATTTTCCAGATCGCCGAGGCACGGCCCAAGGCCGGTGGCCCGGTCGGGATCAACGATATCCTGGTCAAGACCATCGACCGCATCGACACCCTGTTCAACACCAA
The DNA here is from genome assembly GCF_055768815.1 of Pseudomonas sp. R4-15. Classification (NCBI taxonomy): domain Bacteria; kingdom Pseudomonadati; phylum Pseudomonadota; class Gammaproteobacteria; order Pseudomonadales; family Pseudomonadaceae; genus Pseudomonas; species Pseudomonas sp. R4-15. The sequence continues at coordinate 4,397,725 of NZ_CM147293.1, read as the reverse complement.
CGAGGGGCTGACCGGCATTTCCACCGGCTTCACCGATCTCGACGGCATGACCAGCGGTCTGCAGCCGGCGGACCTGGTGATCGTCGCCGGGCGTCCGTCGATGGGTAAGACCACCTTCGCCATGAACCTGGTAGAGAACGCGGTGCTGCGCAGCGACAAGGTGGTGCTGGTGTTCTCCCTGGAGATGCCGTCGGACTCGATCGTCATGCGTATGCTCTCCTCGCTGGGTCGCATCGACCAGACCAAGGTGCGTTCGGGCAAGCTCGACGATGACGACTGGCCGCGCCTGACCAGCGCGGTCAACCTGCTCAACGAGCGCAAGCTGTTCATCGACGACACCGCCGGCATCAGCCCCACCGAGATGCGCGCGCGTGCCCGACGTCTGGCGCGCGAGCATGGCGAGATCGCCCTGATCATGGTCGACTACCTGCAGCTGATGCGCATCCCGGGGTCCTCCGGCGACAACCGCACCAACGAGATTTCCGAGATATCCCGCTCGCTCAAGGCGCTGGCCAAGGAGTTCGGCTGCCCGGTGGTGGCACTGTCGCAGCTCAACCGCTCCCTGGAGCAGCGCCCCAACAAGCGTCCGGTGAACTCCGACCTGCGTGAATCCGGCGCTATCGAGCAGGATGCGGACATCATCATGTTCGTCTACCGCGACGAGGTCTATCACCCGGAGACCGAGTACAAGGGCGTTGCCGAGATCATCATCGGCAAGCAGCGTAATGGTCCCATCGGCACCTGCCGCCTGGCCTTCCTGGGCAAGTACACGCGCTTCGAGAACCTTGCGCCGGGCACCTATCAGTTCGACGACGACGACTGAGCCCAGGTCTCGCGACGACCCGGCGAGGAGGGCGCACGTCCTACCCTGCTTGTCGGGTTTTGTCTATTTTTTGTGCTATGATCCGCGCCCCTCGAGAACCCACCCGATTGCCGACAATGCACGCCGCCAAGCCGCTCTACGACTACCCCAAATACTGGGCCGAATGCTTCGGTCCCGCGCCCTTCCTGCCGATGAGCCGGGAAGAGATGGACGCGCTCGGCTGGGATAGCTGCGACGTCATCATCGTCACCGGCGATGCCTACGTCGACCATCCGTCGTTCGGCATGGCGATCATCGGCCGCCTGCTGGAGGCCCAGGGCTTTCGCGTGGGGATCATCGCCCAGCCGGACTGGCAGTCGAAGGACGACTTCATGCGTCTGGGCGAGCCGAACCTGTTCTTCGGTGTCGCCGCCGGCAACATGGACTCGATGATTAACCGCTATACCGCGGACAAGAAGATTCGCAGCGATGACGCCTATACCCCGGAAGGCGTCGCCGGCAAGCGTCCGGATCGCGCCAGCCTGGTCTATAGCCAGCGCTGCAAGGAAGCCTACAGCCACGTGCCGGTGGTGCTCGGCGGCATCGAGGCGTCACTGCGGCGCATCGCCCACTACGACTATTGGCAGGACAAGGTGCGGCGCTCGATCCTGATGGACGCCACCGCCGACATCCTGCTCTACGGCAACGCCGAGCGCGCCGTGGTGGAGATCGCCCAGCGTCTGGCCCAGGGCGAGACGATCAGCGCTATCGACGATATCCGTGGCACTGCCTTCCTCCGTCGCAACACGCCCGAGGGCTGGTTCGAGATCGATTCCACGCGCATCGATCGACCGGGCAAGATCGACAAGATCATCAACCCCTACGTCAACACCCAGGACACCGCGGCCTGCGCCATCGAGCAGGAGAAGGGTGGCGAGCCGGAGGGTGACGACGAGCCCCAGGTGGTGCAGTTGCTCAGCCATCCGCGGTTGACCCGTGAGCGCACGGTGATCCGCCTGCCGGCCTTCGAGAAGGTGCGTAACGACCCCGTGCTGTATGCCCACGCCAACCGTGTACTGCACCTGGAGACCAATCCGGGTAACGCCCGTGCGCTGGTGCAGCGTCACGGCGAGGCGGACATCTGGCTGAACCCGCCGCCGATCCCGATGCAGACCAGCGAGATGGACTACGTCTTCGGCCTGCCGTACGCCCGCGTGCCGCACCCGGTCTACGGCAAGGCGAAGATTCCGGCCTACGAGATGATTCGCTTCTCGGTGAACATCATGCGTGGCTGCTTCGGCGGCTGCACCTTCTGTTCGATCACCGAGCACGAAGGCCGCATCATCCAGAACCGTTCGCAGGAATCGATCATTCGCGAGATCGAGGAAATCCGCGACAAGGTACCGGGTTTCACCGGGGTGATCTCCGACCTCGGCGGGCCGACCGCGAACATGTATCGCATCGCCTGCAAGGACCCGGAGATCGAGAAGCACTGCCGCAAGCCGTCCTGCGTCTACCCCGGCATCTGCGACAACCTCAACACCGATCACTCGGCGCTGATCCGTCTCTATCGCGAGGCCCGCGAGCTGCCGGGGGTGAAGAAGATCCTGATCGCCTCCGGCCTGCGTTACGACCTCGCCGTCGAGTCGCCGGAGTACGTCAAGGAACTGGTCACCCATCACGTCGGCGGCTACCTGAAGATCGCCCCCGAGCACACCGAGGAAGGCGTGCTGTCGAAGATGATGAAGCCGGGCATAGGCACCTATGACCGCTTCAAGCAGATGTTCGAGAAGTACTCGAAGGAAGCGGGCAAGGAGCAGTACCTGATCCCCTACTTCATCGCCGCGCATCCGGGCACCACCGACGAGGACATGATGAACCTCGCCCTGTGGCTCAAGCGCAACGGTTTCCGTGCGGACCAGGTGCAGGCGTTCTATCCCTCGCCGATGGCCACCGCCACGGCGATGTATCACTCGGGCAAGAACCCGCTACGCAAGGTCACCTACAAGTCCGATGGCGTGACCATCGTCAAGAGTGACCAGCAGCGCCGCCTGCACAAGGCCTTCCTGCGTTACCACGATCCGAAGAACTGGCCGATGCTGCGCGAGGCGCTGCAGCGCATGGGACGCAGCGACCTGATCGGCAGCGGCAAACAGCAACTGATCCCGAGCCATCAGCCCCAGGGCGATGCGGGCTACCAGAGTGCGCGGCGCAAGAACTCCACGCCGGCCGGTAGCAAGAAGGCCGGCGCACCGGCCAAGGGCCGCATCCTCACGCAGCACACCGGGCTGCCGCCCAGGGACAATGGCGCCGGCGGCAAATCCTGGGAAAAACGCGAGCAGGCCAAGGCCGCCGCCGAGGCGCGGCGCAATGCCGAACGACCGGGCAAGGGTGGCAAGTCGCGTAAACCCGTCGCGCCGCGCTGAGACGCGCTCAGTCCCGCGCGCCGCGCTGCGCCAGGCGTTGCAGCGCAGCGCGCAGGCGCGGGTCGGTGATGCCGTCGGCACCGGCGGCCAGCTCACGGCAGGCCTGTGCGCTCAATGGACGCGGCGGCTCCGGCATGGGGCGTTCGGCCGCCAGCGGCCTGACCTTGAAGAGAATGCGCTGCAAGCCGAAGAACGCCGGCTGCGTCAGTAACTGCCGCTGCAGGCGGCGCTGCTGATAGCGCAGGCGTGTTGCCCAATGGCTGTCATCGACCACCAGCAGCAGGGTTCCGTCCTGCCAGCTGGCGACCTTGCAGTGCGCGCGCGCGGCCGGTTGCAGCTGCGCATCGAGCAACTCCTGCAATTGCGCCAGGCGCTGCGCCTGGGCGAACAGGTGGCGCAGGGGACGGACCTGACGCAGCAGTTCGGCGGGCGCGCGGGCGACGTGGGGACGGTATTTCAAAGCGGGCTTGCCTGCTTGAAGAGAGGCTTCGCATCTTAGCAGAAGCCTGTCTCCACCCCATGCGCTGGCGTACTGATATGGGTCGCTCCCCTTGGCGGCGTTTCCGAGTAGAATGGTCGCTTCGCATGCAGCCCCTGGAGGCTGCGCGGGCGTCTGAGAAAGGGCCGCCCTCCATCCCTACGTGTGGAAGATCCTGTCTATATGTTTGCGCCTTTGTTGAGAAAGCTCCTTGGAAGCAAGAATGACCGTGAGGTCAAGCGGATGCTCAAGACGGTCCAGGCCGTCAATGCCTTCGAGGAGCGCATGCTGGGTCTCTCTGACGAGCAGTTGCGCGCCAAGACCGAGGAATTCCGGGCCCGTCTGGCCAAGGGTGAAACGCTCGACCAACTGCTGCCCGAGGCTTTCGCGGTGGTCCGCGAGGCGGGCAAGCGGGTCATGGGCATGCGCCACTTCGACGTCCAGCTGATCGGCGGCATGACCCTGCACGAGGGCAAGATCGCCGAAATGCGCACCGGTGAGGGCAAGACCCTCGTCGGTACCCTCGCGGTGTATCTCAATGCCCTGGAAGGCAAGGGCGTGCACGTGGTCACGGTGAACGACTACCTGGCCCGCCGCGACGCCAACTGGATGCGTCCGCTGTACGAATTCCTCGGCCTGAGCGTCGGCGTGGTCACGCCGTTCCAGCCGCCGGAGGAGAAGCGCGCCGCCTACGCTTCCGACATCACCTACGGTACCAACAACGAGTTCGGCTTCGATTACCTGCGCGACAACATGGCCTTCAGCCTGGCCGACAAGTTCCAGCGCGAGCTGAACTTCGCGGTCATCGACGAAGTGGACTCGATCCTCATCGACGAGGCGCGCACTCCGCTGATCATCTCCGGTCAGGCCGAGGACAGCTCCAAGCTGTACCAGCAGATCAACCTGCTGATTCCGCGCCTGAAGCGTCATATCGAGGAAGTCGAGGGCGAGGTCACCCAGGAAGGCCACTACAGCATCGACGAGAAGACCCGTCAGGTCGAACTCAACGAAGCCGGCCACCAGTACATCGAGGAAATGCTCACCCAGGCCGGCCTGCTCGGCGAGGGCGACAGCCTCTATTCGGCGAGCAACCTGAGCCTGCTGACCCACGTCTACGCCGGTCTGCGTGCGCACACGCTGTTCCATCGCAACGTCGAGTACATCGTGCAGAACGGGCAGGTAGTGCTGATCGACGAGCACACCGGGCGCACCATGCAGGGCCGGCGCCTGTCCGAAGGCCTGCATCAGGCGATCGAGGCGAAGGAAGGCGTGGCCATCCAGCCGGAAAGCCAGACCCTGGCGTCGACCACCTTCCAGAACTACTTCCGCCTGTACAAGAAACTCTCGGGCATGACCGGCACCGCCGACACCGAGGCCTTCGAGTTCCAGCAGATCTACGGTCTGTCGGTGGTGGTCATCCCCACCAACAAGGAAGTGGCGCGCAAGGACCACAACGACCTGGTCTACCTGACCCAGGAAGAAAAATACGCGGCGGTCGTCGAGGACGTGAAGCAGTGCCAGGCCCAGGGCCGTCCGGTACTGGTGGGTACCGCATCGATCGAGAGCTCCGAATACGTCAGCCAGTTGCTGGTGCGCGAAGGCATCGAGCACAAGGTGCTCAACGCCAAGTACCACGACAAGGAAGCCGAGATCATCGCCCAGGCGGGGCGTCCCGGTGCGGTGACCATCGCCACCAACATGGCGGGCCGTGGCACCGACATCCTTCTCGGCGGTAACTGGGAGGTGGAAGTCGCCGCCCTGGAGAACCCCACCGAGGAACAGGTGGCGCAGATCAAGGCCGACTGGCAGAAGCGTCACCAGCAGGTGATCGAAGCGGGTGGTCTGCACGTGGTCGCCTCCGAGCGTCACGAGTCGCGGCGTATCGATAACCAGCTGCGTGGCCGCGCCGGTCGCCAGGGCGACCCGGGCTCCAGCCGCTTCTACCTGTCGCTGGAAGACAACCTGATGCGCATCTTCGCCTCCGACCGGGTGAAGAACTTCATGAAGGCGCTCGGCATGCAGGCGGGCGAGGCCATCGAGCATCGCATGGTCACCAACGCCATCGAGAAGGCCCAGCGCAAGGTCGAAGGTCGCAACTTCGATATCCGCAAGCAGTTGCTGGAATTCGACGACGTGGCCAACGAGCAGCGCAAGGTGATCTACCACATGCGCAACACGCTGCTGGCCGCAGAGAACGTCGGCGAAACCATCGCCGAGTTCCGCGACGAGGCACTCTCCGCCGCGATCAGTGCGCACATTGCGCCGCAGTCGCTGCCCGAGCAGTGGGATATCACCGGTCTCGAGGCCGCGCTGCGTAGCGATTTTGCCCTGGACCTGCCCATCCAGCAGTGGCTGGACGAGGACGACCACCTCTACGAGGAGACCCTGCGCGAGAAGATTCGCGAGCGCCTGCTGGCCGCCTACGCGGAGAAGGAAGAGCTGGCCGGTGCGGAGGCGCTGCGTACCTTCGAGAAGCAGATCCTGCTGCGCGTGCTGGACGACCTGTGGAAGGACCACCTGTCCACCATGGACCATCTGCGCCACGGCATTCACCTGCGCGGCTATGCGCAGAAGAACCCCAAGCAGGAATACAAGCGCGAGTCGTTCAATCTGTTCCAGGAACTGCTCGAGTCGATCAAGCGCGACACCATCCGCGTGCTCAGCCACGTTCAGGTGCGCCGCGAGGACCCGGCCGAGGAAGAGGCGCGCCTGCGTCGCGAGGCCGAGGAAATGGCCAAGCGCATGCAGTTCCAGCATGACCAGGCGCCGGGCCTGGATGTCGATGAGTCGCCCGAGGTGGCCGCGGTGGATGACGACATCGCCGTGGCCCAGGCTCCGGCCCGCGCCGAGCAGAAGATCGGTCGCAACGAGCCGTGCCCCTGTGGCTCCGGCAAGAAGTACAAGCACTGTCACGGGCAGATTCAGTAAGCGCTGAGCCCCGTAAACGACGCCGCGACCGGTCCTGCCGCTCGCGGCGTTTTTCCTGATCAACCCGGATCGCCGGAGCGATCCGCTCTCGAGGAGAACCCCATGGCCGTCGGTCTGCCGCCCCTTTCCACCCTGCATCCCGTTCCCGGTTTCGAGCTGGGCATCGCCTCGGCCGGTATCAAGCGACCCGGCCGCAAGGACGTGGTGGTGATGCGCTGCGCCGAAGGCTCCACCGTGGCCGGCGTGTTCACCCTCAACGCGTTCTGCGCAGCGCCGGTGATCCTCTCCAAGAAGCGCGTGCTCGGGGGCGCGGTGCGTTACCTGCTGACCAATACCGGCAACGCCAACGCCGGCACCGGCGAGCCCGGTCTGCAGGCGGCCACGCGCACCTGCGCCGCGTTGGCGGCACTCGCCGGCGTGGACGAGGGCTGTGTGTTGCCGTTTTCCACCGGGGTGATCGGTGAGCCGTTGCCGGTCGAGAAGATCGAGGCCGCACTGCCCGCCGCCCTGGCCAACCTGGGCGAGAACAACTGGGCCGACGCCGCCACCGGCATCATGACCACCGACACCCTGCCCAAGGGCGCCAGTCGCCAGGTGAACATCGACGGTACCACCGTCACCGTCACCGGCATCAGCAAGGGCGCCGGCATGATCAAGCCGAACATGGCGACCATGCTCGGCTACATCGCCACCGACGCCAAGGTCGCCCAGGGCGTGCTGCAGGACCTGCTGCGCGATGCGGCGAACAAGTCCTTCAACCGCATCACCATCGATGGCGATACCTCGACCAACGACTGCTGCATGCTGGTCGCCACCGGTCAGGCACCGATGGACGAGATCACCCAACCCACCGGAGCGGCCTTTGCCACCCTCAAGCAAGCCCTCTTCGAGGTGGCGATGGAGCTGGCCCAGGCTATCGTCCGTGATGGCGAGGGCGCGACCAAGTTCGTCACTGTGCAGGTCAACGGCGGCGCCACCAACCAGGAGTGCCTGGACGTCGGTTACGCGGTGGCCCATTCGCCGCTGATCAAGACCGCACTGTTCGCCTCCGACCCCAACTGGGGCCGCATCCTCGCCGCAGTCGGCCGGGCGGGCGTGGCGCAACTCGACGTGTCGAAGATCGACGTGTTCCTCGGCGACGTGTGCATCGCCAGCAAGGGCGGGCGCGCGCCGAGCTATACCGAGGAGCAGGGCTCGGCGGTGATGGCTCAGGAGGAAATCCAGATCCGCATCGAGTTGGGCCGCGGCTCCGCCAGCGAGACCATCTGGACCACCGACTTGTCCCACGAGTACGTGCGTATCAACGCCGAGTACCGTACCTGAGGGATTCCGCCGGCACATGCAGGCATGACGCGATGGAATTGCGCGGCGACTCGCTCGCCGCGTAGCCTAGGGTCTGTTCCCGTTTCATTCGCGAACCGCGTTGTCGCCAGAAATGGCCTGCGATTAGGCGCAGGACGCCGCCAATGACCAGACTGGCCGTGTCATCCCTTGGCAAGTCCTGCAACGACAGCGCAGACCATTCCTGGCACAACCCGCAGGGCCGGTACCTGTTTTGCCGCAATACGGCGTTGCTCCTCTTACCTTTACCCCGGTAAAGGTCGCGACTCGCGCCTTGTCTTGCGGCAAAACAGGTACCGGCGCGGCCGTGAATGAAACGGGAACAGACCCTAGCCCCTTTCCCATCGTTCCTGAGGATTGGCCCATGGCCCTGAGCTTGGTGGTCGGCGACAAGAACTACTCTTCCTGGTCGCTGCGCGCTGCCCTGGCGATCGATCTGGCCGGCGTGCCCTACGACGAAGTCCGGGTGCGCCTGTTCCAGGCCGAGACGCGGGCTCAACTGCTGCAGTATTCGCCGGCCGGCAAGGTTCCGGTGCTGGTCACCGAGGAGGGCCCCATCTGGGACTCCCTGGCCATTGGCGAGTACCTGGCAGAGCGTTTCGCCGAAGCGCGCCTGTGGCCGCGGCGCGAGTACGCGCGGGCTTTGGCTCGCTCGGTCTGCGCGGAGATGCACAGCGGTTTCGTCGCGTTGCGCACGCACATGCCAATGGACCTGCAGCGTGACCGCGAGCTGGAGCGGATTCCCGACGAGGTCGCGGCCGATATCGCGCGCATCTGCCGGATCTGGGAAGACTGCCGTACGCGTTTTGGCCAGGAGGGCGACTTCCTCTTCGGCCGACCGACGCTGGCCGACGCCTTCTTCGCCCCGGTCGCCTCGCGCCTGCGCAGCTATCGGGTTGCGCTGCCGGCGGTGGCGGCGGCCTATGTCGAGAGCATTCACAACTGGCCCGCCTTCCTGCGCTGGCAGCGGGCGGCGCACGAGGAGAGGGAGAGCGTTTCTTGAATCGAGTCCACGTGGCTGCCGCGGTGATCCGCGACGAGCAGGGGCGAGTGCTCATCGCACGCCGCCCCGAACACAAGCACCAGGGCGGTCTGTGGGAATTCCCGGGCGGCAAGGTCGAGGCGGGCGAGCGTGTCGAACAGGCCCTGGCCCGTGAGCTGCAGGAAGAGCTGGGGATTCGCGTGCGCCAGGCCAGACCCTTGCTGCAGGTGCGCCATGACTACCCGGACAAGCGCGTCCTGCTGGACGTCTGGGAGGTCTCCGCGTTCGACGGTGAGGCGCAGGGCGTCGAGGGCCAGCCACTGGCCTGGATCACCGCGCGGCAGTTCGGCGATTACGCCTTTCCCGCGGCCAATCGGCCCATCGTTGCCGCCGCACGTCTGCCCGAGCGTTACCTGATCACCCCGGATGGATTGGCGCCCGACGCGCTGCTGCGCGGTCTCAAAACGGCCCTCGACGGCGGCATTCGCCTGGTCCAGTTGCGCGCCCCGGCGATGTTCGACCCCCAGTATCGCGACCTTGCACTGGACGCCGTCGGCCTCTGCGCCGGCCGCGCGCAGTTGATGCTCAAGGGGCCGCTGGAATGGCTGGGGGACTTTCCCTCCGCCGGTTGGCACCTGACCTCTGAACAGCTGCGGCGCTATGCCGCGCAGGGCCGCCCGTTGCCCGCCGAGCGCTGGCTGGCGGCGTCCTGCCACGATGCCGAGGAACTGGCGCTGGCCGAGCGTATCGATGCGGACTTCGTCACCCTTTCGCCGATCCAGCCGACCGCCACCCATCCAGAGGCCGAGGCATTGGGCTGGACGGCGGCGCAGGCCTTGCTGGAGCGCTGCAACCGTCCGGCGTTTCTGCTCGGCGGGCTGGGCGAGAGCGATCTCGAACGCGCCTGGCAGCACGGCGCACAGGGTGTCGCGGGGATTCGGGCATTCTGGCCCGAAGGGTAGGGCGTATCCATTCCTTCGTCTGATCGTCCCCACGTGGATCGTAGGATGGGTTGAGTCGCGGAGCGACGATACCCACCGTAATGCTGGCTTGATGGGTATCGCTGCGCTCAACCCATCCTACGCGGCTGCGACCTACGCGGCCCTACCGCATCCTATGCGGCCGGCTGGGCTTCAATGCTGCTCGAAGCGCTGCACTCGCTGACGCAACTGTTGGTTCTCCCGGCGCAGATGCTCGATCTCGTCGAACAGGCGCAGCGCCACGGCGGTTCCCGCCCAGTCCAGCGCCAGCTCGCGCTTGAGTCGCTGGGCGCGACGCGCCAGCAGCAACGCTTCCAGCTCGAACGCCCAGGGGTCGCTGTCCCGAGCGGGGGAGAGGATGCCCAACTCGACGATTTCCACCAATGCCTCGCGGCTCAGGTGGGTGCTTTGGCAGAACTCTTCGATGACGATGAAGCGGCTCATTGGCTCTTCCTCCATTCACGCCGCGGGTCGAACGCCGCCTGTTGTGCCAGTTGTTCCCAGAGTGCCTTCACCGGCGCATTGTCGCGGGGCATCACGACCTTGAGCACCGCGTAGAGGTCGCCGAAGCTGCCGTCCCGGCGCGGCAGGCCCTTGCCCTTGACGCGCAAGCGCTGGCCGCTGGCGCTGTTCGGCGGCACCGAGAGGTTGATGCGCCCGTCGAGGGTGGGAATCTCGACCTTGGTGCCCAGCGCGGCTTCCCAGGGCGCCACTGGCAGGGTCAGGATCAGGTCGTGGCCTTCGGCGTCGAACAAGGGGTGCGGCACCAGGCGCACGACCAGATACAGGTCGCCATCCGGGGCATCGCCCAGCCCAGGCGCACCCTGGCCCTTGACGCGGATGCGCTCGCCGTCGAGCACCCCGGCGGGGATGCGTACCTTGATGCTGTGGGTGATGTCCTCGCGCTGCCCATGGCTGTCGTAGCGCGGCACCTTGTAGCTGACTTCGCGGGCCTCGTCGCGCAGCGTCTCCTCGAGGAACACCGGCAGCTCCATCTCCAGGTCGCGGCCGCGTCTGCCGGCGCTGCGTGCGCCCGGGCGGCCACCGAAGATCGATTCGAAGAAGTCGGAGAACTGGCCGAAGTCGCCATAGGCGTCCTCGCCCGGCTCGTCGCGCCCGGAGGCCTGCCAACCCGGTGGCGGTTCGAAACGCCCCCGCTGGCCGTATTGGCGCAGCTCGTCGTACTCGGCGCGCTTGCCGGCGTCGTGGAGGACCTCGTAGGCCTCCGAGACCTCCTTGAAGCGATCTTCGGCGTTGGGCTCCTTGCTGACGTCCGGGTGGTACTGGCGCGCCAGCTTGCGATAGGCCGTCTTGATGGCCTTCTCGTCGGCGTCGGGGGCGACACCGAGTATCTGGTAGTAATCCTTGAAATCCATGCGGGTCACCGTGGTGTGTTCGCAAGAATCAGTGTAGTTGCACTGGCCTGGGCGATTGCGTCGCGGACCCGCAGAGGGCAGTCTTGCCGCTACGGCAATGCGGTAATGCCGGCACAACGGGACGGCGAGGGGGCGCCGTCGTCCACAGTTGTAGATGGGGAGTCTTCATGGGAAAGCAAGGGAGCCATCCACACACGGGCGGTGCGGGCCCGCGGGGCGCGATCGCGCCCCTGGACATGCTCGATGAGCTCGATCGCGCGGCGCTGTTGCAGGGCTTTCGCGTGCGCCAGCTGCGCGAGGACGAACTGCTGGGCGATCCTCAGGGTGATCGCGACAGCATCTTCATCGTGCGGAGCGGGCGCATCCGCGTGTTCCTCGCCTTCGATGACAAGGAGTACACCCTGGCCTTTCTCGAACCCGGCGATATCTACAGCACCCATAGTCGTGCCTACGTGCAGGCGGCGCGTGACTGCGAGGTGCTGGTCGCCTCGACGCGCCAGGTGCTGGGCCGCCTAGAAGAATTGCCTGGCGCCGCTCCGGCGATCGTTCGGGTGCTTGGCCAGGCGCTGGGGCATTCGATGCGGATTATCGAGGATTTGGCCTTTCGCGACGTGGAGGGGCGCCTGGCGCGCTTTCTCGACGGTATGGCGCGGCGCCGTGGCGAGCCTCGGGAGGAGGGCATCCTGCTGCACCTGGACCTCAATACCGAAGACATCGCCCGCCTGCTCGGCACCACCCGGCAGACCGTGTCCTCGCTGCTCAGCCGGCTGACCCGCGAAGGGCTGCTCAGCCGCAGCGGCAATGGCGCCTTCATCATCCACCAGCCCGAGCAACTGCACGAACGCAGCCTGCGGCCGCGAGTGTCGCCTGGCTGACAGACGTTCGCCCCGTCACTTTCCTAGCATGGCCAGGCTCCACGAATCCGTGGGGTACAGGCCTGGAGGAACAGCCCATGAGCACCCTGACTACCTACCGCAGCATCGCCGGTGACGACGCTCTGCCGTACATCGATTGCGATGCCTGCATACGCGCCATCTATGCACGTATCCGCCACTACCGCGAGCAGGACGACGGCAACTGCGTACTCTGCCGCTACTTCGCGGAAAAGCTCGGCGACCGTGACGGCACCGAGGCCGACGCCCGCCTGCTGCTGCACTCGCAGGTCAACGTGATCTTCGAACTGTTCGAGCGGCATGCCGACGACGAAGCGCAGACGCTGCTGCAGCGTGTCGAGGACGACTGCTGCTGAAGGCCTCGCCTGCGGTAGACTGGGCGGCCGTTCCATCCAGCGTGTCGCCCCTATGCCGCGTCCTCCCCGCACCCCGCCGCGCCGCCAGGCCAAGGCAGCGCCCGCCACGCCCCGTCTGATCCTTCTCAACAAACCCTTCGATGTGCTCACCCAGTTCCGCGACGACCAGGGTCGCGCGACCCTGGCCGACTTCGTGCCGATCCCCGGTATCTATCCCGCCGGACGCCTGGACCGCGACAGCGAAGGCCTGTTGCTGCTGACCAACGACGGTCAGTTGCAGGCGCGCATCGCCGACCCTCGCCACAAGCTGGCCAAGACCTACCTGGTGCAGGTCGAGGGCGAACCCGACGAGGAGCAGTTGCGCCGGCTGAGCGAGGGCGTCGAGCTGAATGACGGGCCGACGCTGCCGGCCCAGGCCCGGCGTATCGACGAACCGCCGTTATGGCCGCGCAATCCGCCGGTGCGCTTTCGCAAGAGCGTGCCCACGGCCTGGCTGGAGCTGACCATTCGCGAGGGGCGCAATCGCCAGGTGCGGCGAATGACCGCGGCCGTGGGCCTGCCAACCCTGCGCCTGGTGCGCTGGCGCATCGGCCCCTGGAGTCTGGACGGGTTGCAGCCGGGGGATTGGCGCGAGGTGGAGCCGCGGCTCTAGGACCTTCGACGTTTCGTTCGGCGCGGTCGTGAACGAAACGTCAACAGGCCCTAGGGCCTGTTCCCGTTTCATTCGCGAGCCGCGGATGGCCGCCCCGCGTTCTCGCCAGAAATGGCCTGCGGTTAGGCGCAGGACGCAGGCAATGGTTATTCCCTTGGCAAGTCCTGCAACGACAGCGCAGGCCATTTCTGGCACAACCCTACGGGCCGGTGCTTGTTTTGGCGCGATACGGCGTTACTCGTCTTGAACTTACCCCGGTAAGTCCTGCGACTCGCGCGATCTCCAGGGATGGAGTGAATGCCGCAAGCCCGTCGGGAACGGGCGCGGCCTTGTCTCGCGCCAAAACAGGCGCCGGCGCGGCCGTGAATGAAACGGGAACAGGCCCTAGTGCGGAATGCCGCGACTCACTTCGATGAGGTAGCCGATGATCGGCTTGGCGAGAAAGGCGAACAGGCACAGTCCCAGACCCAGAAAGAGGATCGCGGTGCCCAGGCGTCCGGCCTTGGAGGTTTTCGCCAGGTCCCAGATGATGAATGCCATGAAGGCCATCAAGCCGCTTACCAGGACGTACATCATCAGCGACTCGAACTGCTCGGTTTCCATGTTGACCTCGTGCCATGCGCAGAGCCGGCATTATACGTTGCGGGGCCTTTCTCGTTTCATCCATGGGGGTTTTACGCACTCGCGGATGACTAGCCCCGCAGATGCCCCAGGGGCAGTTCGGTGCTCGACTGCACCTGATCGAGGACGAAGGACGAGCGCACGCTGGTCACGCCCTCGATGCGCGTCAGGTAGCCCAGCAGCAGGCGCTGGTAATGATCCATGTCCGGCACCACGACCTTGAGCTGGTAGTCGGCATCCATCCCGGTGACCAGGCAGCACTCGAGGATCTCGGGGTGTGAGTGGATGGCCGCCTGGAAATGCTCGAAGCGCTCCGGTGTGTGCCGGTCCATGCCGATCAGGACATAGGCGGTGAGCGACAGGCCCAGCTTCTTGCGATCGAGCAGGGCGACCTGGCGCAGAATGTAGCCGTCGTCCTCGAGCTGCTTGACCCTGCGCGAGCAGGGGGAGGGCGACAGGCCGATGCGCTCGGCGAGTTCCTGGTTGGAGATGCGCGCGTCGCGCTGCAGCTCCTCGAGGATGCGCAGGTCGTAGCGGTCGAGTTTTTCCATTGGCTTGACTCTTTTAGAGCTTTAATTGCGCACTATTTTGTTTTGCTTTGGTTGGATTGCGCAATAGCTGGTTAAATTCGCAATATTCGCAATCACCTATCGTCTCCTCCGCGTTAGCATTTCCCTAGTCGATTCCCGGACGTCCCCCGCGGCGCAGGCGCTACCTCGCCCGCCGCTGCCAACCGCTCCAGCCGAGCCGAAGGCCCCCGGGTACGCACCGTCCAACCAGACGGGCGAGCGAGACGGCGCTACCCGCGACGACGACAGGACACCAACGCACCAAGGGAGACCCGGCGTCTCCCTTTTTGCTGCCCGACATTTGAGTTCTGGTTTGGCGAGCCTAGGTTTGCGGACGCGGATCGGCGTGCACCAGCACTTCGGCCTGGGGAAACTCGGCCTGGATTGCCGCCTCGGCTTCGTCGCAGATCGCATGGGCGCGGCGCAAGGGCAGCTCGCCCGGCAGTTCCAGATGCAATTGCACGAACCAGTCGCCACCCGAGACGCGGGTACGCAGGTCATGAATACCGAGCACGCCCGCCGGTTGCTGCGCCAGCTCGGCGATGCGCTGCACGGTTTCCTCCGGCAGCTCGCGATCCATCAGCACCGATCCGGCGCTCTTGGCGATGCGCGCCGCGCTGTAGAGGATGTACAGCGCGATGCCCAGGCCGAACACCGCGTCCAGCGCCGGCCAGCCCAGGCGCGCGAGGACCAGGGCGAGCAGGATGCCGCCGTTGAGCAGCAGGTCCGAATGGTAGTGCAGGGCGTCGGCCTGGATCGCCGACGAGCCGGTGACGCGAATCACGTGGCGTTGCAGGAGTAGCAGCGCGGCGGTGGCGATCAGCGACAGCAGCATCACGGCGATGCCCAACCCGGTCGCCTCCACCGGCTGTGGCGTGCGCAGGCGCTCGATCGCCTGGGTCGCCACCAGCAGCGCGCTGACGCCGATGAACGCGGCCTGGCCCAGGCCCGCGAGGGATTCGGCCTTGCCGTGGCCGAAACGGTGATCCTCATCGGCGGGGCGCAGCGCGTAGTTCACCGCCAGCAGGTTGATCAGCGAGGCGGCTCCGTCGAGCAGCGAGTCGGTGAGCCCCGCCAGCAGGCTGACCGAGCCGCTGGCCCACCAGGCCAGCGCCTTGGTGGCGGCCAGCAGGAGTGCCGTGGCGAGCGCTGCGCGAGTGGCCAGGCGCAGCAAGCGGGCATGTCGGGCATCGATCTTCATTGCTGTTCGTCGGGGAAGTAGAGCAGGTCCATGACCGGTGCCGGCCGACCGAGGGCGCTGAGTGCCGCGCTGGCCTGCCCGCGATGGTGAGTACCGTGGTTGACCAGGTGGGTGAGTATCCGCAAGCGGGTCGAATGTTGCGGTTTGCCTGCGCGGTTCCTGTAGTCGAAAGGCGCGAGCAGCGCGTGGTCGTCAAGCGGGGCGAGCGCCTGCTGCCAGAGCAGAACGCCCTCGCTGAGCATCGCGCGCAAGGTGGCGCGATCTGCGCAAGGGCGCTCGTCCAGTTCGGCATAGGGCGCAGGCACGCCGTTCCAACGCGCCAACCAGATCCGCTCCACCACCGCCAGGTGGTTGAGCGTCCCGTGCAGACTGTCGAAGAAAAGCCCGCAGCTTGCCTGGTAGTCCTCTTCCGGCAGCGCCTCCACGGCATCGAGCAGGCGTGCGTGGGCCCACCCCTGATAACGCAGCAGGTAGGCCAGATGCTCGGCAAGCGGCTGCATCAGCCCGCCGTAGCCTGGCCGAGGCTGGCGAGTTGCCCCGCGTCACCGCGCTGGATCTGCAGGCGCGGGTCATCCAGCGGCATGCGCTGGCCGGTTTCCTGCTCGATCAGCGCCTGCAGGCGGGGCAGATTTACCTGACCATCGCTGTCCACCACGCTATCGAGTTTCTCCGGCGCGATGTTCGCCTGATAGCCGCCAGGCAAGTAGATGGCGCCGGTGGCGAAATCGACGGCGAAGGCGATCACGCCGGGGATCAGGTAGAACAGCAGGCCAACGGCATCCAGCACGACGATCGCCGGGTCCAGGCGTCCATCGATCTGGCCGCGGCGTTCCGGATAGAAAATGGTGCCGCACGCGGTGAGCTGGGTGGTCAAGGCGACCGCGACGGCGCTGGCTAGCACACGACGGGGAAAGGGCATGATGACTCTCCTGGAGTGGAAGTGAGCACTATATCTCAGCCGATGAGCGGTGCATCGGCTGCTGTCACCGCTCGTGCAAGCGAAACGGCAGCAGCTCCTGCCTGAGACTGTGTGGCGGCTCACTCGGTTCTGCCGTGCGATACTCGCCGGCCCGATTCCGAATGTCCCCATCGCCTGCCATGCTGCCCATCGAAGACGTCCTTCCCGCCCTGCGCGCAGCCCTCGAGCAACGCCATGAAGTCGTGCTGGAGGCTCCGCCGGGGGCCGGCAAGACCACCCGCGTGCCGTTGGCGCTGCTGGAAGAGACCTGGTTGGCAGGGCAGTGCATCCTCATGCTCGAACCTCGGCGCCTGGCGGCACGCGCCGCTGCAGAGCGGCTGGCTGCCGAACGGGGCGAACGGGTCGGGGAGACGGTCGGCTATCGCATCCGCCTGGACAGCAAGGTCGGCCCCCGTACTCGCATCGAGGTGGTCACCGAGGGCATCCTCGCCCGTCGCCTGCAGGACGACCCGGCCCTGGATGGCGTCGGCTTGGTGATCTTCGACGAATTCCACGAGCGCAGCCTGGATGCCGACCTGGCCCTGGCGCTGACCCTCAACGGCCGTGCGCTGCTGCGCGAGGAAGCGCCGCTCAAGGTGCTGGTGATGTCCGCGACGCTGGAGGGCGAACGTCTGTCGGCGTTGCTCGACGATGCGCCGGTGGTGCGCAGCGAGGGGCGCATGTTCCCGGTGGACATCCGTTGGGGACGCCCCTGGCAGGCGGGCGAATTCATCGAGCCGCGAGTGCTGCAGACGGTCCTGCAGGCCTTGGCCGATGAGTCCGGCAGCCTGTTGGTGTTCCTCCCCGGACAGGCGGAGATCCGGCGTGTCGCCGAACAGCTGGGCGAAGCCCTGGCCGGGCGTGACGAGGTGCTCGTCTGTCCGCTGCATGGCGAGCTCGACCTCGATGCCCAGCGCGCCGCTATCGAGCCGGCGCCGGCCGGCAAGCGCAAGATCGTGCTGGCGACCAACATCGCCGAGACCAGCCTGACCATCGACGGCGTGCGGGTCGTGGTGGACGCCGGCCTGGCGCGGGTGCCGCGTTTCGATCCGGGCAGTGGCATGACGCGCCTGGAGACTCAGCGTATCTCCCGCGCCTCGGCGACCCAGCGTGCCGGGCGAGCCGGACGCCTGCAACCCGGCGTCTGTTATCGCTTGTGGTCGCAGACCCAGCACGAGCAACTGGCTGCCCATGGCGCGGCGGAAATCCTCCAGGCCGACCTCGCCGGCCTGGCCCTGCAACTGGCGCGCTGGGGCGTTACGCCGCAGGAGCTGAGCTGGCTCGACCTGCCGCCGGCCTCCGCCTATGCCCAGGCCCAGGACCTGTTGCAGCGCCTTGGCGCGCTGGCTTCGCGCAGTGGCGCCGGGAGTCTGAGCGCGCATGGCCAGGCCATGGCCGAGCTGCCGGCGCATCCGCGCATTGCCCACCTGCTGCTGCGTGGCCACGCGCTGGGACTGGCGGCGCTGGCGTGCGATCTCGCTGCATTGCTGGGAGAGCGCGACATTCTGCGTGGCGGTGATACCGACCTGCACTCACGCCTGGCGCTGCTGGCCGGCGAGCACAGCGCCACGCGCGCCAGTCGCGGCGCCTTACAACGTGTCCGTCAGTTGGCGCGGCAATTTCGTGGCTACCTGCGCGGCGCGCCCAGCGAGCCGGTAGCCGATCCGGCCCAGGGGCGCTGGCTTGGCGCGTTGCTGGCCTTCGCCTATCCGGACCGCATCGCCCGCCAGCGTCGGGCCGGCGGGGGCGAGTACCGCCTGGCCAACGGTCGTGCCGCACAGTTCGGTGAAGCGGATGCCTTGATGAAGGAGCCCTGGCTGGTGGTCGCCGATCTCGGCAGTCGCCAGGGCCAGCGTGAAGAGCGCATCTACCTGGCCGCGGCGCTGGAGCCGGCGCTGTTCGATTCGGTGCTCGCCGAGCAGGTGAGCGAGCACGACACGCTGGACTGGGACGAGCGCGAAGGCGTGCTGCGCGCCGAGCGTCAGCGCAAGGTCGGCGAGTTGCTGCTGGCCAGCGAGCCGTTGCCCAACCTGGATGCCCAGGCCCGCGCCCAGGCCTTGCTTGGGCTGGTACGGCGCAAGGGCCTGGCGCTGCTGGCATGGACCCCGGAGCTGCGCCAATGGCAGGCGCGTGTCGGCCTGCTGCGGCGCCTGGAGCTGGAGTCCGGTGGCAGCGGCAGCAGTTGGCCGGACGTCAGCGACGCGGCGCTGCTGGAGACGCTGGAGGATTGGCTGCTGCCCTACCTGGGCAAGGTCTCGCGGTTGTCCCACTTCGCCAGCCTGGACCTGGCGAGCATGCTCCAGGCGCTGTTGCCCTGGCCGTTGCCGCGCCAGCTCGACGAACTCGCGCCACGCACCCTGGCGGTGCCCTCCGGCTCGAACATCCGCCTGGACTACAGCGAGTATCCGCCGGTGCTCGCGGTCCGCCTGCAGGAGCTGTTCGGCGTGGCGGATACCCCGCGCATCGGCGCGGGCCGCCTGGCGGTGAAGCTGCACCTGCTGTCGCCGGCGCAGCGCCCGGTCCAGGTCACCCAGGATTTGGCAAACTTCTGGGCGAGTACCTACGCCGAGGTGAAGAAGGACCTCAAGGGCCGTTACCCGAAGCACTACTGGCCGGACGATCCGCTGGTCGCCCAGGCCACCGCACGGGCCAAGCCACGCGGCCAGTGAGCGCGTCTCAGAGCGCGCCGCGAAGTGCCTCGAGCAGGGTGAGGAAGGCCGGGTTGTCGTTGTCGCTGCGCCAGACCAGGTGCAGCTCGCTGCGGATGCCTTCGCCCAGCTCGATGTCGCGGAAACGTACGCGCTCGAAGCGGATTCGCGTGGCGCTCCGGGGGACCAGGGCGAGGGCCATGCCGGTGTCCACCAGCGCGAGGATGGTCAGCGTCGAGCCCAGCCACTGAACATAGTCAGGGGTCACCTGGGCGGCGCGGAACATGCCGGTGAGCAGTTCGTTGAACGGCTGGTAGGCCGAATGCGAGTACATGATGAAGGGCTCCGCCTCCAGGTCCGTGATGCACGGCGCAGCCGCGCAGGCCAGGCGATGCTCGGTGGGAACCGCGAGAACGAAGGGTTCGCGCACCAGGCACTCGCTGGAAAACTCCGGCTGGCGTGGCGTCGAACGTACGATGCCGAGGTCGATGCGCCGTGCATGCAGCGCCTCGTGC
Organism: Pseudomonas sp. R4-15; assembly: GCF_055768815.1. Classification (NCBI taxonomy): domain Bacteria; kingdom Pseudomonadati; phylum Pseudomonadota; class Gammaproteobacteria; order Pseudomonadales; family Pseudomonadaceae; genus Pseudomonas; species Pseudomonas sp. R4-15. Next base: position 4,377,999 of record NZ_CM147293.1, on the reverse strand, counting down.
TGTTCGTAGGTGTTCATCTCCGCCAGGGAAACACGGATGTCCGGCTGGCTGCGCCGGACGTCGGCGACCACGCGGGGGAGGAATTCGTACACCGCGCTGGGCACGAAGCCCAGCGACACCGTGCCGATGTCGCCGTCGGCGAAGCGCCGGGCGGAAAGCGCCGCCTGTTCGGCACGTTCGAGCAGGTTCTGTGCCTCGATGAAGAAGGCGCGCCCGGCGGCGGTCAGGGAGACGCTGCGGGTGCTGCGGGTGAGCAGTTGCACGCCGAGGTGATGTTCCAGCAATTGAATCTGCCGGCTCAGGGGCGGCTGGGTCATGTTCAGTCGTTGCGCGGCACGGCTGAAATTCAGCTCGGTCGCCACCGTAGTGAAGCAGCGGAGTTGGACGAGGTCGAACATTTATCCAGTTTATGTATTAATCAAGTTTCTGATTAGATTAGACCTGCATAAATTGCGCTGTCTATGATCGCTCCCCACCCGTTCGTCCTCCCGGGAGCGCACCCATGACCTTCGCCCTGCACAACGCGTCGACCACGCCCGACCGCATCGTTCATCTCCAGCTGCGTTCGGTCAACCTGCCGCTGAAGACCGCCGTGAGCGACGCCAAGGTACTGACCGGGCGGCAGAAGGCGTTGGCCGATGTCGCGCTGTTGTTCGCCGAGGTCGAGACCGAGCAGGGCGTGCGCGGCATGGGTTTCACCTACACGTTGCGCACCGGCGGTCCGGCGCAGTTCGCCTTCGCCTGCGAGGTTGCGCCGCTGTTGCTCGGTGAGGACCCTAACGACATCGCCCGGCTCTGGAGCAAGTTGGTCTGGGCTGGCGCCTCGGTGGGGCGTAGCGGTGTGTCGACCCAGGCCATCGCAGCGCTGGATACCGCCCTCTGGGATCTGAAGGCGCGTCGCGCCAACCTGCCGCTGGCCAAGCTGCTCGGCGCCCACCGCGACAGCGTGCGCTGCTACAACACCTCTGGCGGCTACCTGCAGGCCTCCGTCGAGGAGATCATCGACAAGGCCGAGGCTTCGCTGGCGCGGGGTATCGGCGGGGTGAAAATGAAGGTCGGTCACCCGGATCGTAAACTGGACCTGGCACGCGTCGCGGCGCTACGCGCGCACCTCGGCGACGACACGCCGCTGATGGTCGACGTCAACCAGCAGTGGGACCGTACCACCGCGATACGCATGGGCCGGGCCATGGAGCCGTTCGACCTGCAGTGGATCGAGGAACCGCTGGACGCCTATGACGTCGAGGGGCACGCGCAGCTTTCGGCGGCGCTGGATACCCCGGTGGGCACCGGCGAGATGCTGGTGAGCGCCGCGGAGGTGAATGCCTACGTGCAGTCCGGCGCGGTGGACGTGCTGATGCACGATGCCCCGCGGGTCGGCGGCATCACGCCGTTCCTCAAGGTGGCCAACCTGGCCGAGAGCCGCGGCATGATCCTCGCGCCGCACTTCGTCATGGAAATCCACCTGCACCTGGCGGCAGCCTACGAGCACCAGACCTGGGTGGAACACTTCGAGTGGCTGGAGCCGGCCTTCAACGAGCGACTGGAAATCCGCGACGGACGCCTGTGGCTGCCGGATCGCCCGGGCCTGGGCTTCACCCTGCACGAGCAGCTCGACGGCTGGACGGTCGCGCGCTGGGAGTGCGGCACGCGTGCGTGACGCGCTCGCTCACCCTAGGGTCTGTTCCCGTTTCACTCGCGAACCGCGGATGGCCGCCCCGCGTTCTCGCCAGAAATGGCCTGCGGTTAGGCACCGGCGCGGCCGTGAATGAAGCGGGAACAGACCCTATGGGCCGAGGGGCGCGGCCAAAGGTGGCGAAACGCTGACAGTCTTTACATCGGCTGCGGGCTCAGGCTTGTTCGCGGCGCAGCATGTAGAGGCGGAACATGACGATGCTGGGGAACAGTTGCAGCACCCCCAGCGCCAGGTCCAGGGCCACCAGCAGTAGGCTGGGGCCCTGGCGCTGGCCGAGTTCCGCCAGCCAGGCATCGGCGAGCCAGAGCGGCGCCAGTATGCACAGCAGCAACGCCAGCAGCGGCAGGAATTGCCCCTGGGTCATCGCCATGCTGCGGCGGATGGCGCTCAGCGGTGGCTCGTTCTCCAGTACCAGCAAGTACTCGGCATAGACCAGCTTGACCATCACCCAGAGCCCCGGCAGCACCAGTAGCGAGGCGCCAAGCATGATCAGCAGCGAGCTGATCCCGGCGAGCAGGGCGAACAGCGGCCAGCGTTGCAGCGCCGCCGCCCAGAGTTGTGCGTTTCCAGGTCGCTCGCCACGGCTGCGCGCGTCGAGGAACAGGATCAGCGATACCGTGTACAGCGGGTAGAACAGCAACCCCAGCGCCAGATCGTGCAACGGCGCGGGCATCTCGCCATGCCAGGCATGCCAGCCCTGGCGCGCCAGGCTTTCGAGCAGCAGCAGCGGCAGGCACAGGCCAAGGATGGAAAAGCAGTTGCGGCGGACGAAGTACCAGGCGTCGCGCAGGATCGACAGCGGATTCATGAAGCGTTCGAGGGGTGATGGGACGGGGCGCCCACTTTAGCCCAAGCCATGCAGGTCGCAAACCGCGGCGGACGCCTGAACCCTGGCGGAACGATTGTCGTTGTGTTGCCCGGATGCCTTGAAAACGCGCTGGTCAGGCGCACTCTCGAGGGTGTTTCTTCGCATCCTTCACGAGGTCATGCCATGCAATCCCAGGAACAGCAGTTGATCGACGGTCTCTTCGCGCGTCTGCGCCAGGCCGAGCAGGCGTCCGAAACACGCGATGCCGAGGCGCAGCGCCATATCGAGTCGCACCTGGCGCAGCAGCCGGCGGCGCCTTACTACATGGCGCAGGCGATCCTCGTGCAGGAGGCCGCGCTCAAGCGCCTGGAGGCCCGGGTACGGTCGCTGGAGGGCGAGGTCGAGACGCTGCGCAACGGCCGTGCGCAGGGCTCCGGTAGCTTCCTCTCCGGGCTCTTCGGTGGTGCCTCGGCGCCCGCTGCCGCGGCGTCCAATGCCGAGCGCGGCTGGCGCGAGCCCGCGCCGTCAGCGCCCTCCGCAGGCATGCCCGGGCGCGGCAGCGGCTTCCTCGGCGGCGCGCTGCAAACGGCAGCGGGGGTCGCCGGCGGGATGATGGTGGGCAACCTGCTGATGAACCTGTTCGATCACCATCGCCCGGACGATATCGTCGAGGTCATCCAGCAGCCGCCGCTGGACAACGCCTTGTCCGAGCAGCGCTGGCAGGACGGCTCGGGCTACGATGACAGCATGCAGGACGCGTCCTTCGACGATTACCCGGACGACTTCGACGACAACGGCTTCATCTGAGGGCGCGCCACGGGCGGCGGCTCGACGATTTTTCGTACAGCCCCTAAACTGCGCGCCCGCTGCCGGAGACCCCGCCATGACATTCGCCGAACTCGGTCTGCTCGACCCGTTGTTGCGCAACCTCGAAGGCCTCGGCTTCACCGCGCCCACGCCGGTGCAGGCGCAGGCGATTCCCGCCGCGCTGAAAGGCCGCGACGTCCTCGCCGCGGCGCAGACCGGCACCGGCAAGACCGCCGCCTTCGTCCTGCCGCTGGCCCAGCGCCTGCTGCAGCAGGGCGCCGCGGCGCCGGCCAATGGCGTGCGCGCGCTGGTGCTGGTGCCGACCCGTGAACTCGCCGAGCAGATCGGCCAGGCTATGCAGGGCCTGCTGGAGAACCTGCCGCTGCGGCATTACGCGGTGTACGGCGGGGTCAGCCTCAATCCGCAGATGATGACGTTGCGCAAGGGCCTCGACATCCTGGTCGCCACGCCGGGTCGGTTGCTCGACCTCTATCGGCAGAACGCCGTGCGTTTCGACGCACTGCAGGCGCTGGTGCTCGATGAAGCCGACCGCATGCTCGACCTCGGCTTCGCCGACGAACTCGACCAGTTGTTCGCCGCGCTGCCCCGGCGCCGGCAGACGCTGCTGTTTTCCGCGACCTTCTCCGAGCGCGTGCGGCAGATGGCGACCGGGTTGCTGCGCGATCCGGCGCAGATCGAGGTGGCGCCGCGCAACAGCGCCGCCAAGAGCGTGCGTCAGTGGCTCATCCCGGTGGACAAGAAGCGCAAGAGCGAGCTGTTCCTGCACCTGCTGGCGGCGCATGGCTGGCGCCAGGTGCTGGTCTTCGGCAAGACCCGCAAGGGCGTCGAGGCACTGGTGGAGATCCTGCAGGTCGAAGGCATCGCCGCCGACGCGATCCATGGCGACCGTCCGCAGGCCTCGCGCCTGCGCGCGCTGGAGCGCTTCAAGGCCGGCGAGGTGCAGGTGCTGGTGGCCACCGACGTGGCGGCGCGCGGCCTGGACATTCAGGAACTGCCGCAGGTGGTCAATCTCGACCTGCCGACGGTGGCCGAAGACTACGTGCACCGTATCGGTCGTACCGGCCGCGCCGGCGCCAGCGGCGAGGCGATCTCACTGGTGTGTGCCGATGAGGTGGACCAGTTGGCGGCCATCGAAACGTTGATCGGCCAGGTCCTGCCACGCCACGACGAAGAGGGCTTCGAGCCCGATCACCGGGTGCCGCAGACCCGTGCCGGCGGCGAAGTGCTGAAGAAACCCAAGAAGCCCAAGGTCAAGAAGGTGCCCGGACAGGCCGCCGGCAAGGGCCGCATCCATCTGGGCAACTGGTTCGAAGAAGACACCGCCGCCCCCGCGGTCAAGGCCGTGCGCCGCGCACCGGGGCTGACCAGCGCCGGCAAACCGAAGCGCAAGCCCCGCTAGCGCGGCGGCTGCATGCGCGATCTCGCCTAGGTCCGCTTGCGAGCCAGCCAGTCGAGTGCGCCCTGGGCGGCGACGCGGCCGCTGGCGAAGCAGGCGGTGAGCAGGTAGCCGCCGGTGGGCGCTTCCCAGTCGAGCATTTCGCCGGCGCAGAACACGCCGGGCAGGGCGCGCAGCATCAGCGCAGCATCCATGGCCTCGAAGCGTACTCCGCCGGCGCTGCTGATCGCTTCGTCCAGCGGGCGTGGCGCCAGCAGGCGCACGGGGAGGGCCTTGACCGCTCGCGCCAGGCGCGCGGGATCGTCGAAGGCGTCGGCGGCCAGCTCGCGCAACAGCGCCGCCTTGGCGCCGTCGAGCTTCAGTTGTCCCTGCAGGTGCCGGGACCAGGAGCGCGAGCCGCGTGGCTTGGCCAGGGCGCGTTGGATCTTCTCCAATGGCCACTGCGGCAGCAGGTCCAACTGCAGTAGTGCCTCGCCGTCGCGCTCGATGCGTCGGCGGATCGCCGCGGAAAGGGCATAGACCAGGCTGCCCTCGACGCCACCGGCGGTGAGCACGAACTCGCCGATGCGCGGCTCCTCGCCCTGCAGCGCCAGGGCCACTTGCTTGAGCGGTGCGCCGGCGAAGCGCTGGCGCAGGTGTTCGCTCCAGCCGGCAGCGTCGAAACCGCAGTTGCTCGGTGCCAGAGGCGTGACCTCGACGCCGCGCTCGGCCAGCCAGGGTTGCCAGGCGCCATCGGAGCCCAGGCGTGCCCAACTGCCGCCACCCAGGGCCAGCACGCAGGCGTCGACCTGTAGCGCGCGCTCGCCCTCGCTGCCCTGCAGGCGCAGGCTGCCGTCGGTATTCCAGCCTAGCCAGCGCTGGCGGGTGTGCAGTCGCACGCCGGCCTCACGCAGGCGGCGCAGCCAGGCGCGCAGCAGCGGGGCGGCCTTCATGTCGGTGGGGAAGACCCGTCCGGAGCTGCCGACGAAGGTGTCGATGCCCAGCCCGTGAATCCACGCGCGCAGGCGCGGGCCGTCGAAACCCGCGAGCAGTCGGCCAATCTCCTCGCGGCGCTCGCCATAACGGCCGACGAACGCGGGAAAGTCCTCCGAGTGGGTGATGTTCATGCCGCCCACGCCGGCCAGCAGGAACTTGCGGCCCAGCGAGGGCATGGCGTCGAACAGCTCCACGGCGACGCCGCCAGCGGCGAGCACCTCGGCGGCCATCAGTCCGGCGGGGCCGCCGCCGATGACGGCGACGCGGGAGGGCTGGGAGATGGACATGGACGAGCTTCACGCTGAAAACAGGGAGCACATTCTAGCGTCCCGTTCGCTACATGGCCTCCTTGATCCCGCGACGGATCAGCCAGGCGTTCACCGGTAGCGCACAAAGCAGCCCCAGCAGCATGGCCAGCTGCATCATGAACCAGAACACCGGGCCGCTCTTGGGCAACGTCTGTTCGGAGAACAGTACGAACAGACTGATCGCCATCCAGCCGTACATGCCGAGCTGCCAGGCCAGCAGCGACAGCGTGTCGGCCTTCACGGCGGCGACCAGCGCCTGCCCCGGCGAGAGCTGGTGCATCGGCTTGATGCTGAAGTACTGAAAGACGATACCCAGGGCAAACGCCAGGCACAGATCGAGTGCCCAGGTGCCGAACACCGCTTCGCCGAACAGGCTCAGGGGTACCAGCAGGACGCAGAGTTCGGCGATCAGGTCGCCCAGGGTGCAGCCGGCGCCGCAGTGGGTGGCGCCCTTGATTGCGCTCTGCCAGCCCGGTGCGCCTGCGTGGTCATGGCCATGGTGCTGCTGGTGTGGCGTCGTGCGGCCGAACCAGAGGTAGGCGAGCAGTCCCAGCGGGCCGGCCCAGAGCATGGTGATCGGCCAGACCGGGTTCATGATGGCCATCGGCTGTGGACGGCGACGCAGGTCATAGAGCGTCCAGAGCGCGCAGGCCAGGGCGATTGCCAGTGAAACGCTGGCGAGCGTGTGCAGCCAGGCGGGTGGGGACATTCCAAGGGCCCTCGTAACAAGACGTGTCAGGTGTGCTGACCCATCGCGGGGACGAGGATTCAATTCAGGCCGAATTCCCCCCAGACCTGCGCCGCGGCGTGATGCAGCAGGCCATGGCGGCGCGCGAGGGCCGCGCGGTCACGGTCGTAGCCGCCGCCGATCACGCCCAGTACGGGGATGTCGCGGCCGAGGCAGTGGCGCAGCACCGCCCGGTCGCGGGCGCTGATGCCGGCGTCGCTGAGCTCGAAGTAGCCGAGGGCGTCGGCGGCATGCACGTCGACGCCGGCGTCGTAGAGGACCAGATCGGGCTGGTGCAGCGGCAGCAGGTAGCCCAGCACCTCGTCCACCGTATGCAGGTAGTGCGCATCGCCGGTACCGCGTGGCAGAGGAATGTCCCAGTCGCTGCGGGCCTTGCGTGCGGGGAAGTTCTGCTCGCAGTGCAGCGAGACGGTGATCGCCTCGCGGTCGTCTTCGAGAATGCGCGCGGTGCCGTCACCCTGGTGCACGTCGCAATCGAAGATCAGCACCCGGTCGACGCGGCCGCTGGCCAGCAGGTAGCGGGCGATCACCGCCAGGTCGTTGAAGATGCAGAAGCCGGAGGCGAAGTCGTGATGCGCATGATGGGTGCCGCCGGCCAGGTGGCAGGCCAGGCCATGGCGCAGCGCCAGTTCGGCGGTGAGCAGCGAGCCGCCTACCGCGCGCACGGTGCGTCGTGCCAGCTCAGGGGTCCAGGGCAGGCCGAGGCGGCGCAGCTCTTCGCGGGTCATCTCGCCCTGGCAGTAGCGTTGGATATACGAACGGTCATGTGCCAGCGCGAGAATGTCTTCGGAGCACCGCTCGGGACGCTGGTAATCCTCCGCGCGACAGAGCCCGCTGGCCGTCAGATGCTCGGCGAGCAGGCGGAACTTGGCCATCGGGAAGCGATGCGCTTCGGCCAGCGGCGGGCTGTAGTCGGGGTGGTAGACCAGCGGTAGCGGCATCTCGTCTCCTAGCCAACGCCGAACGGCAGAGGGGTTGAGGTGGTCCCATGCTGGAGCAAAGCGAGCAAGGGAACAACGATGGCCGATGCAATCAGCCTGCATACTTCGCGTCTGCTGATGCGTCCGTGGCGCGACGCCGATCGCGCGGCATTCGCGGCACTGAGCGGCGATCCGCGGGTGATGGCCTATTTCCCGAGGCCGCTGACGCCGCGCGAAAGCGACGCGCAGTTGGCCGAGATGCAGGCTCATTTCGTCGAGCATGGCTATGGCTGGTGGGCGCTGCAGCTGCGCAGTGGCGGCTCGCCGATCGGCTATGCGGGGCTGCAGTGGTGCGAGTTTCCCGCACACTTCGCGCCCGCCTTGAGCATCGGCTGGCGCCTGGCCGCGGAGTACTGGGGCGAGGGCTATGCGCAGGAAGCGGCGCAGGCCGCGCTGGCCTTCGCGTTCGAGCGTCTGCAGGTCGAGGAGGTGGTCGCCTTCAGCGTGCCGGCCAACCTCTCTTCGCTGACGTTGATGGAGCGACTGGGTATGCGCTACGAGGCGCGCGACGATTTCCAGCACCCCTGGCTGCCGCCCGGTCATCCCTTGCGTCACCATCTGCTGTATCGTCTGTCGCGCCGGCAATGGAAGCGCGGCAATCACCGAGTAGCCTGATGAACACGATCCCTACGTTATGCAGCGAGCGTCTGCTGTTGCGCCCCTGGCGCGACTCGGACCGTGCGCCCTTCACCGCCCTGCACGCGGACCCGCAGGTCATGCGGCACTTCCCGGCCTGCCTCACCTGGCCGCAGAGCGAAGCGCTGGCACAGCGCATCCGCGAGCACTTCGCCCGCGAGGGCTTCGGCCTGTGGTGCGTGGAATTGCCCGGCGAGGCTGAGTTCATTGGTCTGGTGGGGCTCTGGCGGTGTGCCATCGATGCGCCGTTCGCGCCCGCGGTGGAGCTGGTCTGGCGCCTCGCCCCGCGTTATTGGGGGCAGGGCTATGCCCGCGAGGCCGCGCAGCTGTGCATCGATTTCGCCTTCGAGCGGCTCAGCGAGGAACGCCTGGTGGCCTTCGCACCGAGTTGCAACGAGCGCTCGCTGGCGCTGATGCAGCGCCTGGGCATGCAGGCAGTGGCCGACGGGGACTTCGAACATCCGGCGCTGGCGCCCGGGCATGCGCTGCGGCGTCACCAGTTGTTCGAGCTGAGCCGCCTGCAATGGCAGGCGCCGCTGCGTGCCGATCTAGGCGAGCGCCTGGGCGGCACCGTTCAGGCCGGTGGCTGTCGTCTCTGACAGCGCCTCTGGCCGATCCGCCGTTCATTCTGTTTTCTTTTATCGTCGAGCCGGGCGTGGCCGCACGTTACACTGCGCCGCATGTTTGTCGGCGGGTCGGATCGAGGAGCCCCTATGAGTCGTGTACTGGAGAATCTGGTCGCCCTGCTGAGCCTGGAGCCCATCGAGGAAAACCTGTTTCGCGGTGCCAGCCAGGATTTGGGTTTTCGCCAACTGTTCGGTGGCCAGGTGCTGGGCCAGTCGCTGGCCGCGGCCAGCCACACCGTGGAGGGAGAGCGCAAGGTGCACTCGCTGCACGGCTACTTCCTGCGCCCTGGCGACGCCAATCTGCCGATCGTCTACCAGGTCGATCGCGTGCGTGACGGCGGCAGCTTCAGCACCCGCCGTGTCTCCGCGATCCAGAAGGGACAGACCATCTTCTTCTGCAGCGCATCGTTCCAGGGAGAGGAGGAGGGCTTTGCCCACCAGCACGTGAGCATGCCCGACGTGGCGGGGCCTGATGGGCTGGCGAACGAGGTGGAACTGGCTGCGCGCATCGCCGATCGGCTGCCCGAGCGCCTGCGCGAAGCCGCGCTCTCGCCCAAACCCATCGAGGTGCGTCCGGTGACGCTGCGCGACCCGTTTTCACCGCAGCCCCAGGATCCGGTCAAGCAGGTCTGGTTTCGCGCCTCGGGCACGCTGCCGGATGATCCCGCGCTGCATCGCTACTTGCTTGCCTACGCCTCCGACTTCGGTCTGCTGACCACCTCGCTGTTGCCCCATGGCGCGACCTTCTGGGATCGCGACATGCAGATCGCCAGCATCGACCACGCGCTGTGGTTTCACAGCGAGCTGCGCATGGACGACTGGCTGCTCTATGTCATGGACAGCCCCTGGGCCGGCAATTCGCGAGGCTTCAACCGTGCCAGCATCTTCGACCGCAGTGGCCGGCTGGTGGCTTCGGTCGCTCAGGAGGGGCTCATCCGCCGTCGCGAGGCGCGCCGGTGAACCTGCGCGAGGCGCGGCATTGGGTATTCGACATGGATGGCACCCTGACGGTTGCTGTGCATGACTTCGCGGCGATCCGCCGTGCCCTGGAGATTCCGGCGCAGGATGACATCCTCGACCACCTCGCGGCGCTGCCCGCCGAGCAGGCGACGGCCAAGCGTGCCTGGCTACTCGAGCACGAGCGCGAGTTGGCGCGCTCGGCCAATCTCGCCCACGGTGCCGCCGATCTGGTGCAGTACCTTTGCGAGGAGGGTTGCCAGGTCGGCATCCTCACGCGCAACGCCCGCGAGCTGGCTTTCATCACCCTGGAAGCGATCGGCCTGGCCGACTGTTTCGCCGAGGGCGACGTGCTGGGGCGCGACGAAGCCCCGCCCAAGCCGCGTCCGGCGGGCCTGCTGCAACTGGCCGAGCGCTGGCAGGTACAGCCGCAGGCGCTGGTGATGGTCGGCGACTTCCGTCATGACCTGGAGTGCGCCCGCGCAGCCGGGGCGCGCTCCGTGCTGGTCGGCCCGGAAAACCTCTGGCCGGAGCTGACCGACCTGCACGTCGCCGATTGCGCCGCGTTGCGCGCGCTGCTCGAATCCTGAACCGTCGCATGCCGGCTAGGTAGGCCTGTGAGGTGGAGAATCGCTCGGCGAGCCTCCACCTGATCTGGCGTTGGAGCGCCTGACTTAACCGGCCAGCACCGCATCCACCAGCGCCTTGGCTTCGCTCTGGATGCGCGAAAGGTGCGCCTCGCCGTCGAAGCTCTCGGCGTAGATCTTGTAGACGTCCTCAGTGCCCGACGGTCGTGCGGCGAACCAGCCGTTGGCGGTTTCCACTTTCAGCCCGCCGATGGCCGCGCCGTTGCCCGGTGCATGGGTGAGGATGCGGGTGATCGGCTGGCCGGCGAGTTCAGTGGCCGTGACCTGTTCGGCGGAGAGCTTGCCCAGACGCGCCTTCTGCTCGCGGTCGGCGGCGGCGTCGATGCGCTGGTAGACCGGCGCGCCGAAGCGTTCGGTGAGTTCGCGGTAACGATCGCCCGGGTCCTTGCCGGTCACCGCCGTGAGTTCGGCGGCGAGCAGGCCGAGGATCAGGCCGTCCTTGTCGGTCGACCAGGGCGCGCCGTTCATGCGCAGGAACGAGGCGCCGGCGGATTCCTCGCCACCAAAACCCAGCGAGCCTTCCAGCAGGCCGTCGACGAACCATTTGAAGCCCACCGGCACTTCCACCAGCGGTCGACCGATGCCGACGGCGACGCGGTCGATCATCGACGAGGACACCAGGGTCTTGCCGATGCCGGCGCTGGCCGACCACTGTGGGCGGTGGGTGAACAGGTAGTCGATGGCCACCGCGAGGTAGTGGTTGGGATTCAGCAGGCCCGTGGAGCGGGCGACGATACCGTGGCGGTCGTGGTCGGTGTCGCAGGCGAAGGCGACGTCGAACGTGTCCTTGTTGGCGATCAGCCCGGCCATGGCGTAGGGCGAGCTGCAATCCATGCGGATCTTGCCGTCCCAGTCCTGGTGCATGAAGCGGAAGGTGCCGTCGACCTCGCTGGACAGCACCTGCAGCGGCAGGCCATAGCGCTCGGCGATGCGTGGCCAATAGTGCACACCGGCGCCGCCGAGCGGGTCCACCGCGAGGCGCAGGCCGGAGTCGCGGATCGCCGCCAGGTCGATGACCTGGGCGAGACCGCCGACGTAGTGATCGATGAAGTCGAAGCGGCGGGTGGTCGGGGCTTTCAGCGCCTGCTCGAAGGCGACGCGCTTGACGCCCTTGAGCTCGGCGCCGAGCAGTTCGTTGGCGCGGTTCTGGATCCAGCGGGTGACGTCGGTGTCCGCCGGACCGCCGTGGGGCGGGTTGTACTTGAAGCCGCCGTCCTGCGGCGGGTTGTGCGAGGGGGTGATGACGATCCCGTCGGCCAGCCCGTCGCGCCGATCGCGGTTGTAGTCGAGGATGGCGTTGGACAGCGCCGGCGTCGGCGTGTAGCCGGGCTGCCCGGCGGTCTCACTACAACCGGCGTCGATCAGCGCATGCACGCCGTTGCCGGCGAGCACTTCCAGTGCCGAGGCGAAGGCCGGCTCGGACAGCGCATGGGTGTCCATGCCGAGGAACAGCGGACCGTCGATGCCTTGCCCTGCGCGGTAATCGCAGATCGCCTGGGTGGTGGCGAGGATGTGCCATTCGTTGAAGCTGCCCTTGAGCGAGGACCCGCGATGCCCGGAGGTGCCGAAGGCGACCTGCTGCGCCGGGTCGCTGACGTCCGGGCGCAGGTTGTAGTAGCGCGAGACCAGCCGTGGCAGGTTGGTCAGCTCGTGTGCGGCGGGCAACTGGCCGGCGCTCGGGGCGATGCTCATGGGGCGTTCCTTCGTAGGCATGCGATAAAAACCCGACAAGCTGAACATGCCCTCGGGCGCCAGGCAAGGGGACTGCATTGCCCTAGGGATGTTCCATCGTCGCGGGCGGGCTGGAATAATGCGCGGCGCATTGCGAGGTAAGCATGGAACTGGACGAAGAACGCTTCGGCGGGGTGGCCCGTCTCTACGGTCGCGACGGCCTGGCGCGCCTGGCCGCGGCGCACGTGGCGATAGCCGGTATCGGTGGCGTCGGCTCCTGGGTGGCCGAGGCCCTGGCGCGCTCGGGCGTCGGCGAGATCACCCTGATCGACCTGGACGACGTCTGCGTGAGCAACGCCAACCGCCAGGCACACGCACTGACACCGGAGGTCGGCCGGCCGAAGGTGACGGTCACCGCCGAACGCATCCGCGCGATCAATCCGGCCTGCGTGGTCCACGAGGTGATGGACTTCGTCAGCCGCGAGAACATTCCCGATCTGATCCACGAGGACTTGGACTTCGTCGTCGACTGCATCGACAGCGTGATGTCCAAGGCGGCGCTGATCTCCTGGTGCAAGCGCCGCAAGATCGGCCTGGTCGCCACCGGTGGCGCGGGCGGCCAGGTCGACCCGACCCAGGTGCGCGTGGCGGACCTGAACAAGACCGTCAACGACCCGCTGATCGCCAAGGTACGTGGCCTGCTGCGTCGCGACTATGGCTTCTCGCGTACGCCGGGGCGCTACTACAGTGTGCCCTGCGTGTACTCCACCGAGCAGCTGCGCTACCCGACTGCCGACGGCGGTGTCTGCCAGAGCAAGGCCTTCGTGGGCGACGGCGTGCGCCTGGACTGCGCCGGCGGCTTCGGCGCGGTGATGATGGTCACCGCCACCTTCGGCATGGTCGCCGCCACCCGCGCGGTGGAAAAACTGGTGGCCGGCAGCCGTCGACCTTCGGAGCGCAAGGCGCGGTAACTGGCGTACGCTGGTTCCCCTTCTCCCGCGAGGGGAGAGGGGCTATTCATGCGGGCTTGGACACGGGTGCTCCCTCTCCCTTGCGGGAGAGCGCCGGGCCTTTACTGCTGGCGCAGTGCTTCCAGCAGGTGCTGTTCGGCGTAACCGTCCGCCGGCCAGCCGAGTTGCTGCTGGTAGGCGCGGATCGCCTGACGGGTGTTGGCGCCGATGATGCTGTCTGCCGCACCCGGGTCGAAACCGGCGGCGGCCAGCCGTTGTTGCAGTTCGATGCGCTCGCTGCGTGATAGCGGGCGATCACCGCGTGGCCACTCCCCATTGACCTGGCCTGCCCCCCCGAAGCGTTGGGAGAGCAGACCCACGGCCATGGCGTAGGCGGTGGAGTTGTTGTAGCGCAGGATGGCGCGGAAGTTGTCCAGCACCAGGAAGGCCGGGCCACGATGCCCGGCCGGCAGCAGCAACTGGGCGATGCGCGGGTCCTCGGCGCTGGCCTGGGCGCCTTTCACGCCCAGCGCATGCCATTCGCTGACCGGCTTGCGGATCTGCGGGTCGGCCAGGGCGTAGTCGAAGCCTTTCGGCAATTCGACCTGGAAGCCCCAGGGCTGTCCCATCTGCCAGCCCGAGGCTTGCAGGTAATGCGCGGCGGAGGCCAGCGCATCGGCGGAGGAGTCCCAGATATCACGGCGACCGTCGTTGTCGAAGTCGACCGCGTGGCTGTCGTAGGTGGTGGGGATGAACTGGGTCTGGCCCATGGCGCCGGCCCAGGAGCCGATCATGCGTTCCGGACGCACGTCGCCATGTTGCAGGATGCGCAGCGCGCTGAGCAGTTGCTGTTGGGCGAAGACCGGGCGGCGTCCCTCGTAGGCGAGGGTGGCCAGGGAGCGGATCACCGACTTGTCGCCCATGATCTGACCGAAGTTGCTCTCCATGCCCCAGATCGCCACCAGCGCCTGACGATCGACGCCGTAGCGCTGTTCGATGGCATGTAGCAGCGGACCGTTCTCGTTGAGCAGTTGCTGGCCCTTGGCGACGCGGATCGGCGACAGCGCGCCATCCAGGTACTCCCAGATCGGCCGGGTGAACTCAGGTTGGCTGCGGTCCGCGCGGATCACCGCCGGGTCGATGTCCACCCCGGCGAAGGCGCGGTCGAAGGTCGTCGTGCTGATGCCTGCTGCGAGCGCTTCCTGGCGAAAACTGTCGCGCCACTGGGCGAAGCTCAGGGTCGGTACTTCTTCTGGGCTCGGTGTTGCGGGGGCGACGTTGGCGACCTTGGGTGTGGGTGCGGGGGTCTCGTCGCGGCTGGCGCAGGCGGCTACGGGCAGGAGGCTCGCCGCGACCAGCAGCGAGCCCAGGAGCAGACCGGTTTGGCGTTGGTAAGACATTGATATCTCTTCGATGATCGGCTGTGCTCACGATAGCACGAGGCGCGTCCGGCTTTCAGTGGGGCGCGCTAGGGTCTATTGCCGTTTCATACGTGGCTCGTGAATGAAACGGCAATAGACCCTGGCAGGATCAGGCGCTGGGCAGCGCCAGGCGTCTGCCGGCCAGGTGCAGGCAGAGGCTGGCGAGCCCCTGCCAGGGTGAACCGGGGGCCTGCCCCTTGACCTGGGCGTCGATCACCTGGGCCTCGCCGAGCAGTTGCGACCAGCGTTGCGCGGGGTGCCGTTGCAACGCCTTGCCGAGCAATGGGCGGCGTTTGTCCCAGACCGGCGGGCGCATCTGGCCGAAGGCGCGATCCAGCGGCACGCCCTGTTCGTGGAGGTGGGCGAGCTGTGCCAGTTGGCGTAGTTCGCGGGCGAGCATGGCGACCAGGAACAGCGGTTCCTGGCCCTCGCCGCGCAGGCCTTCGAGCATGCGCAGGGCATGTGCGGCCTCGCCATTGAGGCAGGCGTCGATCAGGCCGAAGACGTCGAAGCGCGCGCTGTCACCGACCGCCGCCTGCACCTGTTCCACGTCCAATTGGTTGCCTTCGGCGAGCAGGCGCAGCTTCTCGATTTCCTGCACGGCGGCGAGCAGGTTGCCCTCGACGCGCGCTGCGATCAGCTCCACCGCATCCTGGGTGGCCGAGAGTCCGGCCTGGGCCAGGCGCTGGCGAATCCAGTTGGGTAGCTGGTGTACGTCTACCGGCCAGATTTGCAGGAACTGGCAGTCGGCGCCGTCGATCAGTGCCTTGGCCCACTTGGTCTTCTGCGTGCTGCCGTCCAGGCGCGGCAGGCTCAGCAGCAGTACCGTGTCCTGCGGCGGGCGGGCGAGGTATTCGAGTAGCGCGGCGCCCTTGTCGGAGGGCTTGCCGGACGGCAGGCGCAGTTCGATCAGGCGCTGCTCGGCGAACAGCGAGAGGGTATTGCCGGCTTCCAGGAGCTGGCCCCAGTCGAAGTTCGCCTCGGCGTTGAGCACCTGGCGTTCGCTGAAGCCGCGTGCGCGGCAGGCCGCGCGAATGGCATCGGCGGCCTCCTGGCAGAGCAGCGGTTCGTCACCACTGACGGCATAGACCGCGGCCAGGCCGCTGTCCAGCTGTTTGCCGAGCTGACCCGGGTTGAGCTTCACGGCGTAGCGGTCACTGGCCCTGGGGGAACTGCAGCGGCGAGCGTTGCGGCATCGCCTCGCGTTCGCGACGGGCGCGTTCCAGTGCCTGCTGTTCGGCTTCGGCACGGGCCTTCGCTTCGGTTTCGAGGGCGGCTAGGCTCTCGGGGGTGAGCGCCTGCAGGCGGGTCAGCAATTGCTGCACGCTGTCGCTACGGCTCTCTTCCAGCAATTCCTGGTACTCCCGGTCGGACGCGACCATGTTGCTGCTGTCGTGGGTGTACAGGCGTGCCTGTTCGACCGAGTCTTCGAGCAGCAGGCGGTTGGACGAATCGCTCAGGCGGAAGTCCAGGCGCGTGTTCAGCTCGCGCTCGGCGGTACGCGCCGAGCCGGTGTAGCTGACGCTGCGGGTGGTGAGCTTCTCGCGCAGTTGCAGGCGGTAGGGGGCGCCAGCGCCCACCTGGACGCCCTGGCTCTGCAGGCGCTCGCGCAGCAGGCGGGCGGTCTCGCCGTAGCTGTCGCGGGCCTGCACGTCCAGGCGCTCGAAGGGCAGTTCGCCCTGCTGGCTACCGCGCAGGTGGAAGCCGCAGGCGCCCAGCAGCAGGCAGAGGGCGAGGGGCAGCAGGTTGCTTTTGCGCATGTGTTTTTCCCTTGCATGGGCCGGCGCCAGCGCCGGCATGGATCAGTTGGCGACGATGTTGACCAGCTTGCCGGGCACCACGATGACCTTGCGGATGCTCAGGCCATCGATGAAACGCAGCACGTTCTCGTTGCTGCGCGCGGCGGCCTCGACGGCCTCGCGGCTGGCGTCGGCGGGAACTTCGATCTGTCCGCGCAGCTTGCCGTTGACCTGGATGACCAGGGTCAGGCTGTCCTGCACCAGCGCCTGCTCGTCGACGCTCGGCCAGTTGGCATCGATCACCGCGCCGGCATGGCCCAGTTGCTGCCAGAGTTCGTGGCAGATGTGCGGAGTGATCGGTGCCAGCAGCAGAGTCACGGCTTCCAGACCTTCCTGCAGCAGCGCGCGGTCGACAGCGGTTTGTGCCGGGGCCTTTTCCAGCACGTTCATCAGCGTCATCACCTGGGCGATGGCGGTGTTGAACTTGTGGTTCTGACCGACATCCACGCTGGCTTGCTTGATCGCCAGGTGGATGGCGCGACGCACGGCCTTCTGCGCATCGTTCAGGGTCGACAGCTCGGCGGCGGCCGGCAGGCCGGCGCTGACGTGGCTCTGCGCCAGGCGCCAGACGCGACGCAGGAAGCGGCTGGCGCCTTCGACGCCGGAGTCCGACCACTCCAGGCTCATGTCCGGCGGCGAGGCGAACATCATGAACAGGCGGCAGGTATCGGCGCCGTAGGCGTCGATCATCGCCTGCGGGTCGACGCCGTTGTTCTTCGACTTGGACATCTTCTCGACGCCGCCGATTTCCACCGGCAGGCCGTCGGACTTGAGCTTGGCGCCAATGACCTTGGCCTTGGCGTCACGCTCGACTTCCACGTCGGCGGGGTTGAACCAGTCCTTGCCGCCGTTGGCGGTGGTCCGGTAGTAGGTCTCGGCGACCACCATGCCCTGGGTCAGCAGGTTGGTGAACGGCTCGCTGGAGCTGATCAGCCCTTCGTCGCGCATCAGCTTGTGGAAGAAGCGTGCGTAGAGCAGGTGCAGGATGGCGTGTTCGATGCCGCCGATGTATTGGTCGACGGGCAGCCAGTAGTCGGCCTCGGCCTTGTTCAGCATGCCACCCTCGAACGTCGGGCAGGCGTAGCGGGCGAAGTACCAGGACGATTCGACGAAGGTGTCCATGGTGTCGGTTTCGCGCTTGGCCGGCGCGCCGCATTTCGGGCAGCTGCATTCGTAGAATTCGGGCATTCTCGCCAGCGGCGAGCCGGCGCCATCCGGCACCACGTCCTCGGGCAGCACCACCGGCAGTTGCTCGGCCGGGACCGGCACGTCGCCGCAGCTGTCGCAGTGGATGATCGGGATCGGGCAGCCCCAGTAGCGCTGGCGGCTGATGCCCCAGTCGCGCAGGCGGAACTGGGTCTTGCGGGCACCGTGGGCGCTGGCTTCCAGGTCCGCGACGATGGCGTCGAAGGCGTCGCCGTAGGTCTTGCCGTCGTATTTGCCGGAGTTGAGGGTGGTCAGGCCGTCCTTGTCGCCGTACCAGGCTTGCCAGTTGGCGGCGTCGTAGTCCTTGCCTTCGCCGGTGTAGACCTGAACGATCGGCAGGCCGTACTTGTTGGCGAACTCGAAGTCGCGTTCGTCATGCGCCGGCACCGCCATCACCGCGCCCTCGCCGTAGCCCCAGAGGACGTAGTTGGCGACGAACACCGGCAGCCTGTCGCCGGTCAGCGGATGGATGACGAACTGCCCGGTGGCGACACCCTTCTTCTCCATGGTGGCCATGTCGGCCTCGGCCACGGAACCGGCCTTGCATTCAGCGATGAAGGCGGCGAGCTCGGCGTTGCTCTCGGCGGCGCGCTGGGCCAGCGGGTGCTCGGCGGCTACGGCCACGTAGGTGGCGCCCATCAGGGTGTCGGGGCGGGTCGAGTAGACCTTCAGCTGGCCTTCGATGCCGATGCTGTCGACGTCATAGTCGAACACGATGTCGGCGCCGAAGCTCTTGCCGATCCAGTTGCGCTGCATGGTCTTGACCTGCTCGGGCCAGCCCGGCAGCTCGTCCAGCGAGGACAGCAGCTCTTCCGCATAGGCGGTGATGCGGAAGTAGTACATGGGGATTTCGCGCTTCTCGATCAGCGCGCCGGAACGCCAGCCGCGGCCGTCGATGACCTGCTCGTTGGCCAGTACGGTCTGGTCCACCGGGTCCCAGTTCACCGTGCCGTTCTTGCGGTAGATGATCCCTTTCTCGAACAGCTGGGTGAACAGCCACTGCTCCCAGCGGTAGTAGTCCGGCTTGCAGGTGGTGACTTCGCGGGACCAGTCGATCGCCAGGCCCAGCGATTTGAGCTGGGTCTTCATGTAGGCGATGTTGTCGTAGGTCCACTTGGCGGGCGCCACCTGGTTCTTCATCGCCGCGTTCTCGGCGGGCATGCCGAAGGCGTCCCAGCCCATCGGCTGCAGCACGTTCTTGCCCTGCATGCGCTGGTAGCGGGCGATCACGTCACCGATGGTGTAGTTGCGCACGTGCCCCATGTGCAGCTTGCCGCTGGGGTAGGGGAACATCGACAGGCAGTAGAACTTTTCCTTGCCGGGCTGCATGACGGCCTGGAAGGATTGTTGGCCGTCCCAGAAGGACTGTGCGGCGGCTTCGATTTCGCGGGGCTGATACTGTTCGTGCATGGCTTGGACGCTGAAATAAGGAGCGGGGGAGCGCGCCACGGGCGGGCTCCTCGGAAAACGCCGTAGCATACATGAGCGAGGGCACGAACGGTGAGACGAGAGGCGATGCGATGCCCTGGCGCTATCTGATCAAACAGCTGCTGTTGCCGCCGGGCGGCTTCGTCCTGTTGTTGGTGTTGGCCTGGGGGCTGCGCCGCCGTGCGCCGCGCCTGGCCGCAGGCTGTGTGCTGCTGGCTGGCCTGGGGTTGTGGGGCCTGAGCGCGCCGTTGATGGTCGAGCGACTGGGCCGGCTGATCGAAACCGAGCCGCCGCTGGCCGAGGCGCAGTGGCCGACGCTGTCCCGGCGGGCGGAAGTCATCGTGGTGCTCGGCGCCGGGCGCCAGCGTGGCGATCCGGGTTGGGGCGGCGTCGATCAGCCGGGGCTGTTCGCCCAGGATCGCGTGCGCTACGCGGCGCGCCTGGCGCGGGCGTCGGGCCTTCCGTTGCTGACCAGCGGCGGCCTGCACTACGGCGAGCCGCCGAGCGAGGCGCGGATCATGGCCGACACCCTCCAGCGCGACTACGGCGTCCCGGTGCGCTGGCGTGAGGAACGCAGCCGCACCACCTGGGAAAACGCGGTGTTCAGCGCCGAGGTGCTGCGGGCGGCGGGCATCCAGCGGGTGGTCCTGGTGACCCAGGCCTGGCACATGCCGCGGGCGCGCTGGTGCTTCGAGCAGCAGGGACTGGAGGTGGTCAGCGCACCCTTCGGCTACCTCGGCGTACCCCACGCGCGGCCCTGGGGCGGCGTGCTGCCGGAGATGCAGGCGCTGTGGCAGGGCAGCGTGCTGCTCAACGAACTGCTGGGGCAGGCGCTCTATCCCTGGCTTTATCGCTCCTAGCGAGCGGTTCTGCGTGGCTTGGACGGATTGCGTTGGGCCTTGCCTTGCTCGGCGATCAGCCGGTCCGCTTCGTCCGCTTGCTCGGCCAGTCCCGTCGGCGGCCCGGATAGTTTCAGGCGTGCGGCGAGTTTGCCAGCATCGAAGGGTGCCTTGACCTTGATGTCATTGTCGAAATAACAGTACAGGTCGCGGTGCTTGCGCCGCGGTGGCTGGCGTTGCACCGCCAGGCGCGCGTCCTCCACCTGGCCACCGCTGACCCAGGCGCGCATGCGTCGCGCCCAATCGTCCAGCGCGGCGTCGCTGTAGCCACTGGCGTAGAGCTCTTCCTCTCCGTGCAGACGCAGATAGACGAAGTCGGCGGTGACGTCTTCCAGCAGCGGCCACTTGCCGGCCGTATCGGCGACCACCAGGGCCACCCCGTGCTCGCGCAGCAGGTCGACGAAGGTGCGCTCGACGAAGCTGTGGTGGCGCACCTCCAGCGCATGACGCAGCGGCCGGGTTTCATGGTCGCCGAGGTCGACGCGGCCCTGCATGCGTGGCTCGTGGCCGCGGGCCAGGTGGCGGGCGCGGTCGCTGTCGTGGGGCAGGCGTTGGAGAAAGTCGGCGAGAACCTGCTCGTCGAAGCGCAGGCTCGGCGGCAGTTGCCAGAGCAGCGGGCCAAGCTTGTCGCCCAGGCGCAGCACGCCAGAGGCGAGAAAGTTGGCCAGCGGTGCCTCGATATCCTGCAGGCGCCGCACATGGGTGATGAAGCGCGGCGCCTTCACCGCGAAGACGAAGTCATCCGGCGTCTGCGCGTACCAGTTGCGCCAGCTGGACGGCCGCTGCAGCGAATAGAACGAGCCATTGATCTCGATGCTGCCCACCGCGCGCGAGGCGTAGTGCAACTCGTCCGCCTGGCGCAGGCGCTCGGGGTAGAACACCCCGCGCCAGGGCGGGTAGCGCCAGCCGGAAATACCGATGCGTATCTGAGCGGACATGCTGCGCCCCCGGACAGTCGTGATTGCCTGGTCGACTGTCCGCTGGCGAGCCCGGTTCCTCCGCGCCGATGTCAGGCGTCGCTGGCCTCGCGGTCCTCGCTCGCTGCGACGGGCGTCTGCGGGTCGTCGCGGCGACGGATGAACTTCCAGTCGGCTTCGTCGATGTAGATGCCGTTCGGTCCGCTGCCACCTTCCAGGTCGATCGCCACCTCCGCCGATACCTGCGGTTTCACCGAGGCGAGGATCGGCGTGAAGCCCAACTGCTGGCTGGTCTCGATCAGCGCCTGCTGGTTGCGCTCGTCGATGTCCGCGGCCTCGTCCAGGTAATACGGCAGGCGAATCTTGCCGGCCTGCTCGCGATCCATCAGGTGCAGCAACAGGTACATGTTGGTCAGCGCCTTGATGGTCATGGTGGTGCCGTTGGAGGCGGCGCCGTCGATGTCGGTGTGGATCACCGGCGCGCCGTTGACCTTGGTGATCTCGAAGGCCAGCTCGAACAGGTCCTTGAGGCCCAGCTGGTTGCCGTTGGCGGCGACCAGGCGCGACAGATAGTCCTTGGCCTGCTCGTTCTTCGCGTCCTGCTCGGCGGTCTGCGTCAGGTCGAACACCGAGAGGGTCTCGCCTTCCTCGTACTGGCCGGCGCTGTGGATGATCTGGTCGATGTGCTTGAGCGCTTCCTTGTTCGGTGCCAGGACGATGCGGAAGCTCGCCAGGTTCGACACCTGGCGCTTGTTGATCTCGCGGTTGAACAGCGCCAACTGGTGCTCGAGGCTGTCGTAGTCGTTGCGAATGTTGCGTAGCGTGCGGGCGATGTCGGTGACCGCCGCGCGGCGTGCCTTGGCCAGGGTCAGTGCCTCGTCCTGGCGGTGCGCATAGGCGTTGATCAGCAGTTGCAGGCGGCGCTCGGTGTCTTCCTCGCTGTCGAACTTGGCCACGCCCTTGAGGCGCACCTGGGCGTACAGCGCCTCGATCTGGCCGTCCACCCGCTGCAGCGCCTGCCAACTGTCCTGGTAGTCATTGAGTAGCGGCAGCAGGTTGTCCAGCGAGTCGTCCACCGGCTCCATCCACGGCGTGCCGAAGGGCAGGTCGGCGGGCAGCAGTTGGCGGCGGCGCAGGGCATCCTGCAGGGTGCGCTCCTTGGCTTCCAGGTCGGCCAATTGACGGCCGACCAGTTGCAGCTTGGCGGATATCTGCTGCACGCGCTCGGTGAAGGCATCGCCGGCGCGGCGCAACTCGTCCTGGGCGGCTTCGGCCTGGGCCAGGGCTTCGAGCTTGGCGGGTTCCTCGGCGGCCAGGGTCTGGCTCCTGCGGAAGTCCTCCAGGGCCTTCTGCGCATCCAGCACGGCCTGGTACAGCGCCTCGGCGCGGGCCTTGCTGGCGGCCTTGTCCGCGGCCACCTCCTGCTGCGTACGCAGTTGCTTGAGTTCGCGCTCCAGGCGGTCGCGCTGGTCGCGCAGGGCGGCGCGGTCGGCCAGCGCCTGGAGCGCCGGCGGTTCGATGTGGGAGAGGTCGATGGAGAGTCCGGGCACTTCGAAGCGCTCGCCCTTGAAGGCGTCGAGGATCTTCTCGACGGCGCCGACCCAGTGGCCGTCCTCATCCAGGGTCACGCCCTTGTCGCCCAGCGGCAGGCTGAACAGCGCGCCGTTGAACAGGCGCATCAGGCGGTCGACGTCCTGCTGGCTGAACTCTTCGCGCAGCCGCGAGTAGCTGTTGTTGTCGGCGTGGTCGAGCTGCTGCTTCACCGACTTCAGGCGTTTCTCCAGGTCACGCACGCGCTCGTCCAGGTCTTCGCTGGAGAACTGCCGCGATTGCGCCAGGGCGCCGGCGAGTTCGTCATGGGCGTCCTTGGCGGCGAGCAACTGCTCTTCCAGGACCTTGGCATCCTCGATCAGGGCGAAGCGGGTCTTCAGCGCGGCCAGTTCGCCGAGCCAGCGTTGCAGCTCGCTGACCTCGCGCTCCAGACGCATCAGCTCGCGGGTGCCATTGCGCTGGCCGTCCTGCAGGCCGTCCTGCTCGCGCTGGTAGTGCTCGGCCTGGATCACCAGTTCTTCTTTGCGCGCATCGGCGTAGTCGTGCCAGGTGCCGAGCAGGCTGTCGAGCAGCGGCGAGAGGCGGTGCAGCTTGCCGCGCTGCACCTCGCGCTGGGCCACGCCGGCGGCCAGCGCCTCGACCAGCGGACCGGCGGCGACCAGCGCCTGGTAGTCCTGCTCCATGCGGCGCACGTCGCGGAAGGCTTCCTCGGTGGCGGCGATGTAGTCGACGCTGCCCGAGCGCAGGCTGTGCTCGAAGGCGTCCAAGAACAGCTGCTTGAGCTTGGCGGCGGTGATCTCGCGCATGTGCAGCAGGTTGATGAACAGCGCGCGGAAGGTCTTCAGGCTCTGCTCGCTGGTGGAGCGCAGCGGGATCAGCGTCAGG
This sequence comes from Pseudomonas sp. R4-15, assembly GCF_055768815.1. NCBI lineage: Bacteria > Pseudomonadati > Pseudomonadota > Gammaproteobacteria > Pseudomonadales > Pseudomonadaceae > Pseudomonas > Pseudomonas sp. R4-15. The sequence goes on along the minus strand of NZ_CM147293.1, from coordinate 4,354,667 downwards.
TCCAGGGGAATCGAGGTGTGCCCGCCGACCAGCAGGCGGCGCAGTTCCTCGGGCTTCACCTCGTGGGCGACGATGCCGGCCTGGCCGAGGTTCTTGAATAGCTCGCGCAGGCGCAGGCAGGTACCGTCCTGCTGGTAGTGGGCCAGGTCCAGGCTGCCCTGGTAGGCGAAGAACTGGTGGCCGAAGCCGCCGCCTGGGCCGCGTCCGGCGACGCCGATGACGTGCGGGCCGTGGGGCAGCATCAGTTCGACGAGGATGTAGCTGGTGTCGGTGGCGAAGTAGAACTTGCGCGACTGCTCCAGGCTGTACTTGCCGAAGGCCATGTCCGACATGCGCGCAAGGATCGGGAACTGCAATGCGTTGATCGACGCCGACTTGCCCAGGTTGTTCGCGCCGTAGACTGACAGCGGCGTTTCCAGGGGGAAGATGCCGAGGCTGTAGCCGGCCGTGTTGAGCAGGGCGAAGCGGCGGATGCCGTAGCGTTCGGTACTCATGCGTCGTGCTCCCGTTCTTCGGCGATGGCGCGGGCCAGGGCGGCTTCCTCGTCGTCTTCCTCGGCGTCGTCCAGCGCCAGGGTGACGATGGGCTCTTCGTCCTCGTCGTCACCGGCCAACTGCGGTGTGGGCAGCGGCAGGTCGGCGTGCAGGGTGGCGGCCAGGTCGCGGTCCTGCTGTACCGACAGGCAGACGTCGAGGAAGCGATGCATCGGCGGCTGGAAGCGGTAGTTGCCGTTGTCCTCGGCGGCAAAGCCCAGTTGCAGCAAGCGGCGCATGACCTTCTCTTCCAGGTCCTCGGCGCTGTCCACTTCGGCCTGCTGGAACAGCTCCTTGTACTTGTCGAGCAGTGCCGGCAACTCGTCGCGGCCAAGGCTGCCGCCGTCGAGTACGGCGAGCGGGTCGCGGCCCTGGTCGGCCAGGTGTTCGACGAGGATGAAGGTGAACAGCGCCAGGCGCTGGGCGGTCTTGTTCACCTGTGCGCCCATCTGCTCGGGGACGAAGTAATAGAAGCCGCGCGGGTCGCACACCAGTTCGAAGCCCAGCGCCTTGAACAGCGCGCGATAGGCATCCTGCAGGTTGGACAATTGGGCGTAGAGCTCGGCGTCGCGGCGGCTGACGTGGTAGCCCTTGAACAGCTCGCGAAAGATCGGCGCGAGCTGGGTCATTTCCTTGAGATCGATGTTCATGCGGTCACTCGCGTGGCATGCAAAAGGGGCGAGGAGGCCCAGGATTCGGGGTGCGGCGCGGCGTACTTAGGCATCCGGCGGGCCCACCAGGGCGTAGGAGGCGAGGCTGACGCGGTGCTGCTGGGTCAGGTACTCGCGGCGCTCCAGGCGTTCGCGCTGGAAGCGGCTGTCCCGCGACAGGCGCGAGAACCAGTAGAGCAGTTCGTCGGTGGCGCCCTCGGGTTCCTGCTCCAGCAGCCAGCTCATCAGGTCCGGCAGCGGCAGCGCCTGTTCGCAGCGTTCGAGCATTTCCCGCGCGGTGCGTGGCGACGGCGTCTTGCCGCCGACGCGCTTGGTCGTGGCGCTGGGGAAGCGGCTCGGCTTGGCCTCGAAGCGCGCCAGCGCATAGACGTACGCTTCGACCTGGCTGGCGCTGCCGAGGAAGGTGCTCTGCGGCCGGCTGAACAGCGGCAGCGCCGCCTGCGGCACGGCGTCCAGACCTTTCTTGCGGATGCTCGCCAGGGCCAGCGCGGCGCCCCGGGTGATCGCGTTGTGCCGGCGCGCTTCCTCGCGCAGCGGCAGCAGCAGTTCGCGGGCGCGGCGCAGGGTCAGCTGGGCGTTGGTCTGCATCTCCAGGATGCGTGCGTGAGTGCGCAGCAGCAGGTCGTCGTCGACCAGTTGGCCCAGGCGTGCCTGCTCGCCGAGCAGCTTGAGCAGCACCTGCTCGACGCGGCGCACGCCCAGCTCGAAGGCACCGTCGGCGGCGACCAGCTGGATCATCGGCTCGACGTACTCGTCCCAGGTGGCGAGCACCTCGGCATAGCGCTGGCGCAGGGGGATCTGCCGGTCCTGGGTCTTCGCCCGCTCGGCCACCGCGACCAGCGCCTGCTCGTCGTTGTCGAGCTTCTTCAATACGTCGCGCACGCGCATGTCGAGCAGACGCAACTGGCGCGCCAGGTCCTGGCCGTCACGGATCTCGAAGGCATCCTGGATGTGCCCGGCGAGGCGCTCCAGATGGCGCAGGTAGGCCTCGATCTCCAGGCACAGGCCGAGGCGATGCTCACGGCGCAGGTAGGCGAGGAAGTCGTGGATCTGCGCGTTGAGCTCGAAGCGGTTGGGGCTCTTTGCCACCGGCACCAGGATGTCCAGCTTGATCCATTGGTCGAGCAGGGCGGTGATGTCGGTGGGCGTGCCTTCGGGCAATTGGCCGGCCAGTTGGGCGCGCAGTTCGCCCAGGCTCAGGGTGCCGGCGTCGAAGCGCTCGCAGAGCGGTTCGAGCAGGGCCCAGTGTTCGGCGAGCGCGCGCAATACGCGCTTGGGATCGATCATCGCGGCGGACGCACCCTTGCAAAAAGGCTCGATTGTACTGACGCCGGGCGCACTAGGCGATGCTGGCCGATCGTCACGCCCTTTTCATCGGATGCTGCTTTCATGGCGCAGGCGATGGCGAAAAAATCGCCAGTGGTCTTTCGATCCTTGCCATGTATCGGCACAATTCGCGTCCGTTTCATTGCCGGGGCCGCAACGCCGCGCCGGTCGAACTCGCAGAGCTACCAGATGATCAAGACGCCGTACTACCTCATCGACAAACAGAAGCTGCTGGTGAACCTGGAGAAGATCGCCTACGTACGCGAGCACTCCGGGGCCAAGGCGCTGCTGGCGCTCAAGTGCTTCGCCACCTGGTCGGTGTTCGACCTGATGCAGCAGTACATGGACGGCACCACTTCCAGCTCGCTCTACGAGCTCAAGCTCGGCCGCGAGAAGTTCGCCGGGGAGACCCACGCCTACAGCGTGGCCTGGGCCGACGACGAGATCGAAGAGATGCTCGCCAACTGCGACAAGATCATCTTCAACTCCATCGGCCAGCTCGAGCGCTTCGCCGACGCCACCTCCGGCACCACCCGCGGCCTGCGCGTCAACCCGCAGGTGAGCAGCTCCGACTACCTGCTGGCCGACCCGGCACGGCCGTTCAGCCGCCTGGGCGAGGCGGACCCCGCGAAGATCGAAGCGGTGATCGGGCAGATTTCCGGCTTCATGTTCCATAACAACTGCGAGAACGGCCGCTTCGAGCTGTTCGACGAGATGCTCGGGCGCATCGAGGAACGTTTTGGCCATCTGCTGGAAAAAGTCCAGTGGGTCAGCCTGGGCGGCGGCATTCACTTCACCGGCGAGGGCTACCCGATCGACGCCTTCTGCGCGCGTCTGAAAGCCTTCTCCGAAAAATACGGCGTGCAGGTCTACCTGGAGCCCGGCGAGGCGGCGATCACCCAGAGCGCGTCGCTGGAAGTGACGGTGCTCGACACGCTGTTCAACGGCAAGAACCTGGCGGTGGTGGACAGCTCGATCGAGGCGCACATGCTCGATCTGCTGATCTACCGCCTCAACGCGAAGATGGCGGCCAGCGACGGCGAGCACACGGTGATGGTGTGCGGCAAGTCATGCCTGGCTGGCGATATCTTCGGCGAGTTCCAATTCGATCGTCCGCTGGCCATCGGCGATCGGCTGTCGTTCATCGACGCAGCGGGTTACACCATGGTCAAGAAAAACTGGTTCAACGGCCTGAAAATGCCGTCCATCGCCGTGAAACAACTCGATGGCAGCGTCGAGCTGGTTCGCGAATTCGCCTACGAAGACTATCGATCCAGCCTCTCCTGAAGACTGGCAAGCGAGGAAGCATAGAATTGAAGAAGAACGTCCTTATCATTGGTGCAGGAGGTGTCGCCAAGGTGGTGGCCCACAAGTGCGCGCAGCACAACGACGAACTCGGTCGTATTGCCGTCGCGTCGCGCAACATCTCCAAATGTCAGGCCATCATCGACAGCGTGCGGGCCAAGGGCAGCCTCAAGCAGCCCGGTGAGCTGACCGCCCACGCACTGAACGCTCTGGACGTGGAAGCGACCAAGGCCCTGATCCACGAGACCGAATCGCAGATCGTCATCAACGTCGGCTCGGCGTTCCTCAACATGTCCGTGCTGCGCGCCTGCATCGACAGCGGCGTGGCCTACCTGGATACGGCCATCCACGAGGACCCGCAGAAGATTTGCGAAACCCCGCCGTGGTACGGCAACTACGAGTGGAAGCACCTGGCCGAATGCCAGGAGAAGGGCATCACCGCGATCCTCGGCGTCGGCTTCGACCCGGGCGTGGTCAACGCCTACGCGGCCCTCGCCCAGCAGAAGTATTTCGACACGATCGAGTCGATCGACATCCTCGACGTCAACGCCGGTTCCCACGGCAAGTACTTCGCGACCAATTTCGACCCGGAGATCAATTTCCGGGAGTTCACCGGCACCGTCTACAGCTGGCAGAACAGCCAGTGGACCAGTAACCGCATGTTCGAGGTCAAGCGCACCGACGACCTGCCGGTGGTCGGCGAGCAGAACCTCTACCTGACCGGGCATGACGAAGTGCACTCGCTGTCCAAGCACCTGGACGTGCCCAACGTGCGTTTCTGGATGAGCTTCGGCGACCACTACATCAACGTCTTCACCGTGCTGAAGAACCTCGGCCTGCTCTCCGAGCAACCGGTGAAGACCGCCGAGGGCCTGGAAGTGGTGCCGCTCAAGGTGGTCAAGGCCGTGCTGCCCGATCCCGCCTCGCTGGCGCCCGGCTACACCGGCAAGACCTGCATCGGCGATCTGGTCAAAGGCGAGAAGGACGGCAAGCCCAGCGAGCTGTTCATCTACAACGTCGCCGACCACGAGGACGCCTTCGCCGAGACCGACAGCCAGGGCATCTCCTACACCGCCGGCGTGCCGCCGGTCGCCGCCGCCCTGCTGGTTGCGCGCGGTCAGTGGGATGCACGGCGAATGGTCAACGTGGAGCAACTGCCGGCCGAGCCGTTCCTCGAGCTGCTCGACGGCATGGGCCTGCCCACCCGCATCAAGGACGCCCAGGGCGATCGCCCCTGGAACCAGCCGGCGTAAGCCGCTGGAGGCCGGCGGGCTCCCTGCCTGGGGACTACCCGCCGGCTGCGTTTCACGCGACAATCCCCCGCTGATTTTTCCTTCGTCGCGCAGGACATCCCCCGTTGAACGCCGAACTCCGTCGCCGAGCCTATCTGGACGCCATGCAAGTGGCGGTCTGGCTGCCGCGCACGGAACTGCCGTTCGCCGCGCCCTCGCGCGTCGAGCTACTGCTCGATCCCGAGCCGCCCGCACCGGTGAACACGGCGCCTGCCGCGGCTATCGCTGCCGCCGTCGCGCCCGTGGCCACGCCGGCACCGAGCAGCGCCCCCAGCGTGCGCCCGACGCCCGCGGAAATCCTGCGGCCGAAGCCTGCCGCGTCCGTGACGCCTGCGGCGCCCGTCGCCGAAGCTGAGCCTGAGGCACCGGTGCCCGCGCCGGAGCCGCCGCCGCGCTTCTCGCTGCAACTGATGCGTGCCGGCAACTGCCTGCTGCTGGTCGAACTGCCCACCGGCGAAGCGCTGCAGCGCCGGGACCCGGCCTACCTGCTGCTCAAGGACCTGCTGCGCGCCGCCGGTCTGCCGGACAGCCCGCAGATCATCGCCGAGCCGGTGCGCTGGCCGCTGTTCGCCGGTGGCAGTCTCGACCAGGGACCGGCGGCCGCCCGCGACTACTTGCAGGGGCTGATCGCCGCGCAACTGGAGCAGCAGACCGCCGCCTGCCTGTGGCTGGTCGGCGCTCCGGCGATGCGCCATTGCGGCGAGCTGGATGATCAGCGGCAGCTGCAGGAAGTCTCCCTCGAGGGACTCTGCAGCGCCTGGGCGCTGCCCGGCCTGGAGCAGCTCATGGAAGACCCCGGACTCAAGCGCGAGCTGTGGCACGCGATGGGACGGGTGATGCGTCGCTGGCAGGCCCCGGCGAACCCCGACGACCTTGCCGAGTGATCCCGTTCGCATGAGTGCCCCTTTGCAGTTCCGCCCGATGACCGAGGCGGATCTCGACCGCGTGATGACCATCGAGAACGCCGCCTTCAGCCATCCCTGGACCCGTGGCATCTTCTTCGACGCGGTGAAGAGCTACGAGTGCTGGATGATGTTCGAGGGTGAACGTCAAGTCGGACATGGCGTGATCAACCTGATCCTCGACGAGGCCCACCTGCTGAACATCACCGTCGATCCGCAGTGCCAGGGCCGTGGCCTGGGGCGTGCGTTGCTCGAGCACCTGATGCGCCAGGCGAGCCTGCGCAATGCCCGCGAGTGCTTCCTCGAACTGCGCGCCTCCAACGAACCGGCCTATCGGCTCTACGAGAGCTATGGCTTCAACGAGATCGGGCGCCGCCGCGACTACTATCCCGCCGTCCGTGGCCGGGAGGATGCACTGGTGATGGCCTGTACGCTGGTGGATTGAACCTGTCACGGCAGCGGAGCCCCTGAAACGGCGCTGCAGCAAGAAAATGGCGACATGCCTGGGCATGGCGAGATTTTATTTCGATTTGTTTCGATATCTCGGGGAATTGGCAATCCATCCGCAGGCCCGGGCGCGTAGCCTATGCCGACAATGAAACCAGGATGCCTGTCGATGTCTCACGCTGCTTCACTGGGCGCGGATGTACCCGCCGTTCCGCTCTCCGATCCCTCACGTGCCGCCGAAATCTCCGCCCGTATCGACCGCCTGCCGGAAAGCCGCAGTCTCTGGCTGCTGGTGGCGTTGCTGTCCATCGGTGGTTTCTTCGAACTCTATGATCTGTTTCAGACCGCCTACATCAGCCCTGGGCTGGTCGCCGACGGCATCTTCGCCACCGGCGGCGCCGGCGTTTTTGGCATCTCCGACCAGGCCTCCTTCGCCGCCGCGACCTTCCTCGGTCTGTTCATCGGCGCCAGCCTGCTGACGCCCTATGCGGATCGCTTCGGTCGACGCAACGTGTTCGTTTTCGCGCTGATCGGCTACACGCTGTGCACCGTGCTGATGGGCCTGCAGAGCAGCGCCATCGGGGTGATCCTGATGCGCTTCCTGGTGGGCATCGGGCTGGGTGTCGAGCTGGTGACCATCGACACCTACCTGTCCGAGATCATCCCCAAGAACATGCGCAGCAAGGCCTTCGCCTTCGGCTTCTTCATCATGTTCTCCTCGGTGCCGGTGGTGGCGCTGCTTTCCTGGTGGCTGGTGCCGCAGGCGCCGTTCGGCGTATCCGGCTGGCGCTGGGTGGTGTTCTTCAGCGCGGTGTTCGCGCTGTTCGTCTGGTGGTTGCGCCAGCGCTTGCCGGAGTCGCCGCGCTGGCTCGCCCAGCAGGGCCGTTACGAGGAAGCCGACGCGGTGCTGCGACCGATCGAGGCGAAGGTCGCGGCGCAGACTGGTCGGGCGCTGCCGGAGGCGCAGATCGAGTCGTTCGCCGTGCAGCCGGAAGGGCGCTTCGCCGACATCTGGAGCGCCACCTACCGCAAGCGCACGTTGATGCTGGTGGTGTTCAACATCTTCCAGGCAATCGGCTTCTTCGGTTTCGGCAACTGGCTGCCCAAGCTGATCTCCGGGCAGGGCGTGAGCGTTACCCACAGCCTGGGCTACGCCTTCGTCATCACCCTGGCCTACCCGCTGGGCTCGTTGTTCTGCATGAAGGTCACCAGCCGCTTCGAGAACAAGTGGCAGATCGTCTGCTCGGCGCTGGGCACGGTGATCTTCGGCACCCTGTTCGCCTTCCAGAGCAACCCGCTGTGGCTGACCTTCTGCGGCATCATGGTGACCTTCAGCAACGCCTGGCTGACCTACAGCTACCATGGCTACCAGACCGAGCTGTTCCCCACCCACATCCGCGCCCGCGCGGTGGGCTTCTGCTACTCCTTCAGCCGCCTGTCCACGGTGTTCAGCAGCGTGATCATCGGCATCTTCCTGGAGAGTTTCGGTACCCCGGGCGTGGTGGTCTTCATCGTCATCAGCATGCTGGTGGTGATGTTCACCATCGGTGTGTTCGGTCCGCGGACCCAGGGCCTGGCCCTCGAGCGCATCAATCACTGATGCGCCTGTGGACAGGCCTGCAAGGGGCCTGTCCAGCCTACTTTTCGTGCAGCATTCCTGACGTTTCGTTGAAGATTCTCAACGCACGAAAAAAACTGTCCATCAATGTTCATTTGCGGTTGATATACGAAGTTCATGGTCCTAAAGTTCGCGCCCGAACGGCCATGCTGGAAACGATCCATTCGGCTCAAGTACTGACGACGAGAGGCTCCCCGCAGCGGGGGTCATCGGCGACAAGCCTTGGGAAGTAGGCGAACCAAAGTGGGGAAACTGATCGGTCGTTCATCCGGCGTATCGCACCGCCGGGCCCACCACTTGTCCATTCCGTTACTGTTCCGCCCATGGAGTCCGGCATGTCCGTGAATATCGAAGACTACTACCCGCGCGAAACCTTCCAGAAGATGAAGGCCTTCGCCGACACCCAGGAAACGCCCTTCGTCGTCATCGACCGGCAAATCATCGCCCAGGCCTACGACGAGCTGGCCGCCTGCTTCCCGTTCGCCAAGGTGTACTACGCGGTGAAGGCCAACCCGGCCACCGAGATCACCGAGTTGCTGCGCGACAAGGGTTCGAACTTCGACATCGCCTCGATCTACGAGCTGGACAAGGTGATGGCCACTGGTGTGGGCCCGGAACGCATCAGCTACGGCAACACCATCAAGAAGGCGCGGGACATCCGCTACTTCTACGAGAAGGGCGTGCGCATGTTCGCCACCGACTCCGAGGCCGACCTGCGCAACATCGCCAAGGCGGCTCCGGGCGCCAAGGTCTACGTGCGCATTCTCACCGAGGGTTCGACCTCGGCGGACTGGCCGCTGTCGCGCAAGTTCGGTTGCCAGCCGGACATGGCCCTGGACCTGCTGATTCTCGCCAAGCAGCTGGGCCTGGTGCCCTACGGCGTGTCCTTCCACGTCGGTAGCCAGCAGCGCGACATCGACGTCTGGGACGCCGCCATCGCCAAGGTCAAGGTCATCTTCGAGCGGCTCAAGGAAGAAGACGGCATCACCCTGCAGATGATCAACATGGGTGGTGGCTTCCCGGCCAACTACATCGCCAAGACCAACAGCCTGCAGACCTATGCCGAGGAAATCATCCGCTTCCTCAAGGACGACTTCGGCGACGAGCTGCCGGAGATCATCCTCGAACCGGGTCGTTCGCTGATCGCCAACGCCGGCATCCTGGTCAGCGAAGTGGTGCTGGTCTCGCGCAAGTCGCGTACCGCCGTCGAGCGCTGGGTCTTCACCGACGTGGGCAAGTTCTCCGGTCTGATCGAAACCATGGACGAGGCGATCAAGTTCCCCATCTGGACCGAGAAGAAGGGCGAGATGGAGGAGGTGGTGATCGCCGGTCCGACCTGCGACAGCGCCGACATCATGTACGAGAACTACAAGTACGGCCTGCCGCTGAACCTCTCCAGCGGTGACCGTCTGTTCTGGTTCTCCACCGGTGCCTACACCACCAGCTACAGCGCGATCGAGTTCAACGGCTTCCCGCCGCTGAAGTCCTTCTACCTCTGACGCACGATGAAGACGCCCAGGTCGGCTGCTGCCGGCCTGGGCGTCTTTGCGTTCAGGCGGGGCACGGGCTGGCTGTCACCCGTGCCAGCGCCTGGCGGTCGCTGGCGTCGCCGAGTTCGGCGGCGCGCCTGAAGTAGGCTGGCGCACAGTCGCGCAGCTCGGTGTGTCGGGCGTTGCGCAGTTGTTCGCGGGCCACGCGCAGGAAGTTGAGGTTGCCGGCCGCGCAGGCGCGTGCGAGCCAGGCCACGGCCTCCTCCACCTCACCTGACTCGGCAAGCACGCAGGCGTGGCTGAACTGCCCGCGGAAGTCGCCGGCCTCGGCGGAGCGTCGGTACCAGGAGTGTGCCGCGCGCAGGTCGCGGGGAACGATACGGCCGTCCTCCAGATACCGTCCCAGCAGGTTCATCGACTTGGCATGCCCAGCCTCCGCGGCCTGGCGGTAGAGGGCGAGGGCGGCGAGTTCGTCGCGTGCCACGCCACGCCCGGTGGCGAGCAGGTTGGCGAGGTTGTAGCAGCCCCAGTCGAGTCCGGCGGCAGCGGCTTGGCGATAGTGCTGCGCCGCGCGCGACAGGTCGACGGCGGTGCCGCGGCCATGTTCCAGGCAGCGCCCGAGCATGTTGTGGGCCATGGGCTGCCCCTCGGCGGCGGCGATCTCGAACCAGCTCACCGCCAGTGCCGGATCGGCCTGGATACCGCGGCCTTCCAGCAGGATCTGTCCCAGCAGCACGCGGGCCTCGGCGTTGCCATGTTCGGCCTCGGCGAGGATCGCCCGTGCCGCGCGCACGGGCTGTTCGGTGAACAGGCGTTCGGCCTCGGCGCCCTCCAGCTCTTCGCGACGCAGCAGCCAGGCCATCTCAGACCTCCGCCCAGCGGCGCAGCAGGTTGTGATAGCTGCCGGTGAGGGCCACCAGCGAGGGGTGCCCGGGATGATCGGCGGTCAACTGCTGGATGGACTGGTCCATTTCGTAGAGCAGGGTGCGCTGGCCGTCGTCGCGCACCAGGCTCTGGCTCCAGAAGAACGAGGCATAGCGCGTGCCGCGGGTCACCGGCGCCACCCGGTGCAGGCTGGTGGACGGGTAGAGCACCGCATCGCCGGCGGCGAACTTCACCTGCTGCACGCCATAGGTGTCCTGGATGATCAGCTCGCCACCGTCGTAGTCGGCCGGGTCGCTGAAGAACAGCGTGGTGGAGACGTCGGTGCGCACGCGTTCAGCGCTGCCGCGCACCGCGCGAATGGCGTTGTCCACGTGCAGACCGAAGTCCTCGCCCGGCGCATAACGGTTGAACAGGGGTGGGTAGACCTTGTTCGGCAGCGCAGCGGAGACGAACAGCGGATGGTTCCACAGGCGCTGCAGCATCGCCTCGGCGATTTCCCTCGCCAGCGGATCGTCCTCGGCCAGTTGGCCATTGTGCTTGGCCTGGGCCGACTGGTAGCCGGCGGTGACACGGCCATCGAGCCAATTGGCCCGTTCCAGAGCGCTGCGTATGCGTTCGACCTCGTCGGCGTCGAACAGTTGGGGGATGCGGATGAGCATGGGGTTTCTCGCGCAAAAGACCAGACGGATAGCAGCGAGATTTTTTATCGTTTGAGAACAAATATCAATTGAAAGTGTTTCTGTGCTGAAATAAATTCTCGCCTTCCTTTGGGAGGGGACACAATGTCGCAACAACAGATCGAGTCATCGACGCAAAAAATCCTGGCTTCGGCCATTGGGGTGGCCTTCACCGCCGTGGGTGGCCACGCCTATGCGCAGTCGCCGCGCGCGGACGAACCGCTGACCCTGGACTCCACCGAGGTGGTGGATAGCGCGGCGGACTACAAGGTCGAGGAATCGGCCTCGAAGAAGTACACCGCACCGTTGCGCGAGACACCCAAGACTGTCACGGTGATCAATCAGCAGGTCTTGCGCGACAGCGGCTCGCTGAACCTGGTCGATGCGCTGCGCACCGTCTCGGGTATCACCTTTGGCGCGGGGGAGGGCGGTAACCCCGCCGGTGACCGACCGATCATTCGCGGCTTCAATGCCGAGAGCGACACCTTCGTCGATGGCATGCGCGACATCGCCATGCAGACCCGCGAGGTCTTCAACCTCGAACAGGTGGAGGTCAGCAAGGGGCCGGGCTCGGCCTATACCGGCGCGGGCTCCACCGGTGGCAGCCTGAACCTGATCAGCAAGACCGCACAACGGCGCGACTTCATCGACGGCGGCTTCACCTTTGGTTCCGACCAGACGCGTCGCTACACCCTGGACGTGAACCGCAAGCTCACCGACGAGATCGCCGCGCGCGTCAACCTGATGAAGCACGACGCCAATGTCGCAGGCCGCGACGGTGTCGATGTCTCGCGCTGGGGCGTGGCGCCGACCATTACCTTCGGCTTCGACACGCCGACCCGGGCCACGCTGTCCTACTACCATCTCGAAAGCGACGACATGCCGGACTATGGCATCCCGCTCAATACCAACGCCGACGCCGATGGCGTACGCCGCCCGGCGAGCGTGGACAAGGACAACTTCTACGGGCTGAAGAGCCGGGACTTCCGCAAGAGCAGCACCGATACCGGCACCTTCAGCCTGGAGCACGATCTGAACGACGCGGTCACCGTGTCCAACAGCTTCCGCGTGGTGCGCACCACCCTGGACTACATCGTCACCAACCCCGACGACAGCGCCGGCAACGTGGTCAACGGCACGGTGTATCGCTCCAGCAAGAACCGCAACAGCGTCAACGACGGCTGGATCAACCAATCCGACCTGAAGGCGCGCTTCGTCACCGGCTTCATCGAGCACAGCCTGGTCACCGGCATCGAGATGAGCAAGGTCGGTACCCACAACCACGGCTATAACGTCAACATGGCTACCGGGCTGACTGGCCGGGTCTGTACTCCGGATCTGCTGGCATCCGGCGATTGCACCAGCCTGGAGAATCCGAATCCGGACGCTGCCTGGACCGGCAACGTGACGCGCAGCCTGGCCTACACCGATACGGACACCGATACCCTGGCGGGCTATGTCTTCGACACGCTCAAGTTCAACGAACAGTGGTCGCTGAACCTGGGCCTGCGCTACGACGACTATGACACGCAGGCGAGTGGTTACAGTACCGGCGGGCGAGGCTCCGTGGCGGGTGACTTCAAGCGCGAGAGCAAGAGCCATTTCTGGAACTACCAGGCCGGTCTGGTCTACAACCCCTTGCCCAACGGGAGCGTCTACGTTGCCTGGTCGACTTCCAGCAACCCGCCCGGAGAAACGGGCGGCGAGGGTGCCGACGGCCTCTCCGACGCCACCGCGATCCTCGAGCCGGAACGCAACCGCAGCTACGAGATCGGCACCAAGTGGGATCTCTTCGACGAGCGCTTGGCGCTCAACGCCGCGGTGTTCCGCACCGAGAAGACCAACGCGCGGGTCACCGATAGCGACGGCACCACGCAGAACGTCGGCGAGACGAGGGTGGACGGCTTCGAACTGGGCGCCTCCGGCAAGCTCACCGACAAGTGGAGCGTGTTCGCCAACTACACGTACCTCGACAGCGAGATCGTCGACGGCGGCGGCTCGGGTACTGCCGCTGGCGCCACCGACGGCAACCAGGTGCCCAACGCCGCACGCAATACTTTCAGCTTCTGGAGCACCTACCAACTGTTGCCACGTCTGACCGTCGGTGGCGGCGCCAACTATGTCGACTCGCGCTATGGCAACACGGCGAACAGCGTCGAGGTACCCGATTACTGGCGCTATGACGCGATGGTCAAGTACGTTGTCAGCAAGCACCTGGACGTGCAGTTGAACCTGCAGAACCTCACCGACAAGCGCTACTTCGACCAGGTCTACAGCACCCATTACGCCCACGTGGCGCCTGGGCGCACCGCGCTGCTGTCGACCAACTTCCACTTCTGAGGCGGATCAACGAAGCCCCGGCGTAGCCTGCGCCGGGGCTTCGGCGCGCTCGCGCGGTGGCACGCGTAATTAGAAGGTAAAGGTTGTTTATCGGCTGCCTTTGAAATGATTTCTCAAATAGAATTCGATCCCGTTTGCAGCGGCAGGCACGCACGCTGCGGATTTCCCTCCATGCCGTTCCCGCCAAGGTGACCCCGGTGTTCAAGAAAGCGATATTCCAGTTGCACTGGCTGTTCGGCATCAGCGGAGGCCTGGTGCTCGCCCTGATAGGGGTCACCGGCGCGCTCTACTCTTTCCAGCCCGAGCTGCTGCGCCTGGCCAACCCGCAGATGCTCTCCGAACAGCGTGACGGCGACATCCTGCCTTTGCAGGCGCTGGTGCAGCGTGCGCAAGCGCAGGGGCCCGCCCCGGTGGTGGGGTTCTGGATGCCCAACCTGCAGGACGGCAGCCCGCTCTCGGTGAACTACGCGCCGGCTCCCGGCGAGCGCCGCGGTCCGAGTGCCTGGTTCGATCCCTACACTGGCGAGCCGGCGGGTGAGATGCGCGGCGAAGGCTTCTTCGGTGTCGCCCTGCAGTTGCACCGCTTTCTCGCCATGGGGTCGGTGGGACGGCAGATCACCGGTGCCTGCACGCTGATGCTGGTGTTCTTCTGCCTTTCCGGGCTGTACCTGCGCTGGCCGCGGCATGCGCTGTCCTGGCGGACCTGGCTGACCCTGGACTGGGCCAAGAAGGGCCGCGCCTTCAACTGGGATCTGCATGCGGTGTTCGGGACCTGGTGCCTGGTTTTTTATCTGCTCGCTGCCTTGACCGGCCTGACCTGGTCCTACAGTTGGTTCCGCGACGGTGCGCACTGGCTGCTCGGCGATGCCTCAGCGGCGGGCCAGGCTCGCGGCGAGGGCCGCGGACGGGGTGGGCCGCCGCGACCGGGCGCGATGCCGGACGTGGACTTCGCTGCGTTGTGGAATACCCTGCAGCAGACCGCCGAAGGCCATCTGCAGGGCTTCAGCGTGCGTCTGCCGATGGGCGCGGGACAGCCTGTCACGGTCTTCATGGTGAGGGATGACGCCGCCCACGGGCGGGCCTTCGATCAGTTGCAGGTCGAGCCGGGCAGCGGCCGGCTGCTGCGCGCCGAGCGCTATGCCGAAAAGTCCGGCGGCGAGCGTCTGCTGGCAAGCATCTACCCCCTGCACACGGGCGAGTACTTTGGCCTGGTCGGGCGGGTGCTGATGTTCGCCGCGAGTCTGGCGATGCCGCTGTTCCTGGTCACCGGCTGGCTGCTGTACCTGGATCGCCGTCGCAAGAAACGCGCGGTGTTGGCTTCGCGGGCGACACTGGCCACTGCGCCACAGGGCGGCGAGCGCTGGCTGGTTGGCTACGCCAGCCAGAGCGGCAGTGCCGAGCAGTTGGCCTGGCGCAGCGCCGCGCAGTTGCAAGCCGCCGGCGCCGCCGTCGATGTGGAGCCGCTGCAACGTCTGGACGCCGAACGACTGGCCGCTGCGCACCGCCTGTTGCTAGTCATCTCCACCTTCGGTGAAGGCGAGGCGCCGGACCACGCCCGTGGCGCGGAGAAGCGCTTGCTGGGTCAGACGCTGGAGCTGCACGGTCTGCGCTACGCCGTGCTGGCGCTGGGAGACCGTCAGTACCCGCACTTCTGTGGTTTCGCCCGGCGCGTGGACGCCTGGCTCAGTGGCTGCGGCGCGCAGCCGTTGTTCGACAGGGTCGAGGTCGACGACGGCGAGCCGGCGGCCATCGCCCATTGGCAGTCGCGGCTGGCGGACTTCGGCGCCGCGGCGGCGCTGCCAGTGGTGGAACGCTCCTGGCAGTCCTGGACGCTGCTCGAACGGCATCTGCTCAACCCCGGCAGCGCTGGCGAGCCCACCTGGCTGGTGCGCCTGGCGGCGCCTGCCGAGCAGCGCTGGGCCGCCGGCGATATTCTGGAAGTCGCGCCGCGCCATCCGTTCTCGATCGTGGATGCCTGGCTCGCCCGTCTGGGTCTGGCGGCGGACTCCCGCGTCGTGGTGGACGGGCTGACGCTGCGTCTGGACGAGGCACTGCGCGGCCGCGAGCTTCCGGAAAGCCTGGCGCACCTGGTCGGTCTGCACGCCCAGGCGCTGGTCGACGAACTGCTGCCGCTGGCCGGGCGCGAATACTCCATCGCCTCTCTGGTCGAGGATGCGGCGCTGGAGCTCATCGTGCGTCAGGCGCAGCGCCCCGATGGCAGCCCTGGACTGGGCTCGGGCTGGCTGACGCATCACGCGGCCCCGGGCGAGGCGATCAGCGCGCGGCTGCGCCGCAACAGCGCCTTCCATGCGCCGGAGGAAGACATTCCGCTGCTGCTGATCGGCAGCGGTACCGGCCTGGCGGGGCTGCGCAGTCTGCTCAAGACCCGCATACGCGAGCGTCGCACGCGCAACTGGCTGATCTTCGGCGAGCGCAACGCGGCCTGTGATTTCTACTGCCAGGAGGAGATTCGCGGCTGGCTCGCCAGCGGCGAACTGCAACGGCTGGACCTGGCCTTCTCCCGCGATGGCGTCGAGCGTCGCTACGTCCAGCATGCGCTGCTGGACGCGGCCGACGAGGTACGCGCCTGGCTGGCGCAGGGCGCGGCGATCTACGTCTGCGGCAGCCTGGTCGGCATGGCCGGCGGCGTGGAGGCGGCACTGATCGAACTGATCGGCGAAGAGGGTTTGGCAGCGTTGAGCGAGGCGGGGCGTTATCGACGCGATGTGTACTGATCGAAGCAGGGCACTGATCGAGGTCGTGCCGCCTGGACTCTGAAAGAAGGATGCGGTTGAGCGAAGCGAAACCCATCGGTAGGGGCGCATTGATGGGTATCGTCGCTACGCTCCTCAACGCCATCCTA
Organism: Pseudomonas sp. R4-15; assembly: GCF_055768815.1. Taxonomy (NCBI): domain Bacteria; kingdom Pseudomonadati; phylum Pseudomonadota; class Gammaproteobacteria; order Pseudomonadales; family Pseudomonadaceae; genus Pseudomonas; species Pseudomonas sp. R4-15. Next base: position 4,338,318 of record NZ_CM147293.1, on the reverse strand, counting down.
CGGCCCCCAGCCAGTTCGCGCAGCAGGCTCTGAAAGTAGGATGCGGTTGAGCGAAGCGATACCCATCAGGAGGGATTCAATGATGGGTATCGTCGCCATGCTCCTCAACGCCATCCTACGGCCCCAGCCAGTTCGCGCGGCAGGCTCTGAAAGTAGGATGCGGTTGAGCGAAGCGATACCCATCAGGGAGGCGCTGATGGATATCGGGCGTTGCCCTCAACGCCATCCTACGGGCGGGGCCGGAGGACGGCAGGAGAAGCCCCTTAGCGCAGTCCGAGCACGTCCTGCATGTCGTACAGTGCGGGCTCGCGGCCTTCCAGCCAGAGTGCGGCGCGGACGGCACCCTTTGCGAAGGTCATGCGGCTGGAGGCCTTGTGGGTGATTTCCACGCGCTCGCCCTCGGCGGCGAACAGCACGGTGTGCTCACCGACCACGTCGCCGGCACGTACGGTGGCGAAGCCGATGGTCTCGCGGGCGCGCGCGCCGGTCTGGCCTTCGCGGCCGTACACGGCGACCTCCTGCAGGTCGCGGCCCAGTGCATTGGCGACGACTTCGCCCATGCGCAGTGCGGTGCCGGAAGGCGCGTCCACCTTGTGCCGGTGGTGGGCCTCGATGATCTCGATGTCGACCTCGTCGCCCAGTACCCGGGCGGCGGTGTCGAGCAGCTTCAGGCAGAGGTTGACGCCGACGCTGAAGTTGGCGGCGAAGACGATCGGGATATCCTTGCCCGCTTCGGCCAGGCGCTGCTTCTCGGCTTCGCTGAAGCCGGTGGTGCCGATCACCATGGCCTTGCCCGCCTTGCGGCAGATCTCCAGGTTCTTCAGGGTCACCGTCGGGTGGGTGAAGTCGATGAGGACGTCGAACTCCTCGATCACGCGCGCCAGGTCGCCCGACAGCGGTACGCCAATGCGCCCGATGGCGGCTAGCTCACCGGCGTCGGCGCCGACCAGGGTGCTTTCCGCGCGATCGATGGCGGCGGTCAGGCCGGCACTGCCGGCGGTCTGCTGCACCGCTTCGATCAGGGTCTTGCCCATGCGCCCGGCGGCGCCCATCACTGCAATACGTCGCATAGCAACTGCTCCACGCTGTGGCCGCCGCCGCCGTGGCGGCGGCCACCTTGATTAAAGATCGCCGAAGAAGCGCTTCATGCCGTCGAACCAGCCACTCGCCTTGGGCGAATGGGAGCTGTCGCCCTGCAGGCTGTCGCGGAACTCCTCGAGCAGTTCGCGCTGGCGCTTGGTCAGGTTGACCGGGGTTTCCACGGCGACACGGCACATCAGATCGCCGGGGCCACCCCCACGCACCGGGGCAACGCCCTTGCCGCGCAGGCGGAACAGCTTGCCGGTCTGGCTGCCTTCGGGAATCTTCAATTTGACCCGACCGTCGAGGGTCGGCACTTCCAGCTCACCGCCCAGGGCGGCATCGGCAAAGCTGATCGGCACCTCGCAGTACAGGTGCTTGCCGTCACGCTGGAAGATCGCGTGCTCGCGCACGTTGACCACCACATAGAGGTCGCCCGCCGGCCCACCGAGGGTACCGGCTTCGCCTTCGCCGGAAAGGCGGATGCGATCGCCGGTATCGACGCCCGCGGGCACCTTCACCGACAGGGTTTTCTGTTCCTCGACGCGGCCCTGGCCATGACAGGCCTCGCAGGGCTCGGGGATGATCTTGCCGCTGCCGTGGCAACGCGGGCAGGTCTGCTGCACCGAGAAGAAGCCCTGCTGCATGCGTACCTGGCCGATGCCGCCACAGGTGGGGCAGGTGGTCGGGCTGCTGCCTTTCTTCGCGCCGCTGCCGTCACAGACCTTGCAGTTGACCAGGGTGGGCACGCGGATGGTGACGCTGGTGCCGCGCACGGCTTCTTCCAGGTCCAGCTCCAGGGTGTAGCGCAGGTCGGCGCCGCGCTGCGGGCCGCCGCGGGAGCCGCCGCGTCCGCCGCCCTGGCCGAAGAAGTCGCTGAACACGTCGCCGAAAATATCGGAAAAGCTCGCGCCTGCTCCGGCGCCGCCGAAGCCTCCGGCACCCATCTGCGGGTCGACGCCGGCGTGGCCGTACTGGTCGTAGGCGGCCCGCTTGGAGGCGTCCGAGAGAACCTCGTAGGCCTCGGCGGCCTCCTTGAATTTCTCCTCGGCGGCCTTGTCGTCGGGGTTGCGGTCCGGGTGGTACTTCATCGCCAGGCGACGATAGGCCTTCTTCAGGTCACCTTCGTCGACGCCGCGCTCGACCCCCAGAATCTCGTAATAATCTCTCTTCGCCATGGTTCCTCGTTTCCTGTATCGCCCCTCCAGACACGCCAACGCGGGAGACCGGCTCCCGCGTGGCGTTCAGGGACGGACGCTCGCTGGCGAGCGCCCGGGCTAGGGACTCAAGCGAACTTACTTGTTGTCCTTGACCTCTTCGAACTCGGCGTCGACCACGTCGTCACCGGCGTCCTTGGCCTGCTCGCCCACATCGCCTGCAGCGCCCGGTTGGGGCTGATCGGCATACATTTTCTGGGCCAGCGGCGCGGTGGCTTCGGACAGGGCATTGATCTTGGCTTCGATCTCATCCTTGCTGTCGCCTTTCACTGCGGCTTCCAGATCGGCGATGGCTTTTTCGACCGCGGCCTTTTCCTCGGCGGTGGCTTTCTCGCCCGCTTCGGTCAGCATCTTGCGCGAGGCGTGGACCAGTTGGTCGCCCTGGTTGCGGGCGCTGGCCAGTTCCTCGAACTTGCGGTCTTCCTCGGCGTTGGCTTCGGCGTCGCGCACCATTTTCTCGATCTCGTCATCGGACAGGCCGGAGTTGGCCTTGATGACGATCGATTGCTGTTTGCCGGTAGCCTTGTCCTTGGCGGACACATTCAGGATGCCGTTGGCGTCGATGTCGAAGGTGACCTCGATCTGCGGCACGCCGCGCGGCGCCGGCGGAATGTCGGCCAGGTCGAACTTGCCCAGCGACTTGTTCTGCGCGGCCTGCTTGCGCTCACCCTGCAGCACGTGGATGGTCACCGCGCCCTGGTTGTCGTCAGCGGTGGAGAACACCTGCGACTTCTTGGTCGGGATGGTGGTGTTCTTGTCGATCAGCGGCGTCATCACGCCACCCAGGGTCTCGATGCCCAGGGTCAGCGGGGAGACGTCCAGCAGCAGCACGTCCTTCACGTCACCGGCCAGCACGGCACCCTGGATGGCGGCGCCCATGGCCACGGCTTCGTCGGGGTTGACGTCCTTGCGCGCTTCCTTGCCGAAGAACTCGGCGACTTTCTTCTGCACCAGCGGCATGCGGGTCTGGCCGCCGACCAGGATCACGTCGTCGATCTTGCTGACGTCGACACCGGCATCTTTCAGGGCGATGCGGCACGGCTCGATGGTGCGCTCGACCAAGTCTTCGACCAGCGACTCCAGCTTGGCGCGGGAGATCTTCACGTTGAGGTGCTTCGGACCGCTCGCATCGGCAGTGATGTACGGCAGGTTGACGTCGGTCTGGCTGCTCGAGGACAGCTCGATCTTGGCTTTCTCGGCCGCTTCCTTCAGGCGCTGCATGGCCAGCGGGTCGCCCTTGAGGTTGATGCCGCTTTCCTTCTTGAACTCGTCGGCGAGGTAGTCGATCAGGCGGATGTCGAAGTCCTCACCCCCGAGGAAGGTGTCCCCGTTGGTGGCCAGCACTTCGAACTGGTGCTCGCCGTCGACTTCGGCGATCTCGATCACCGATACGTCGAAGGTACCGCCGCCCAGGTCATAGACGATGACGGTGTGATCGCCCTTGGCCTTGTCCATGCCGTAGGCCAGGGCCGCGGCAGTGGGCTCGTTGATGATGCGCTTGACGTCCAGGCCGGCGATGCGACCGGCATCCTTGGTGGCCTGGCGCTGGCTGTCGTTGAAGTAGGCCGGCACGGTGATGACCGCTTCGGTGACGGCTTCGCCCAGGTAGTCCTCGGCGGTCTTCTTCATTTTCTTCAGCACTTCCGCGGAAATCTGCGGAGGCGCCATTTTCTGGCCCTTCACTTCTACCCAGGCGTCACCGTTGTCGGCCTTGGCGATCTGGTAGGGCACCAGTTTGATGTCCTTCTGCACCACTTCTTCGTCGAAGCGGCGACCGATCAGGCGCTTGACCGCGTACAGGGTGTTCTGCGGGTTGGTCACTGCCTGGCGCTTGGCCGACTGGCCGACCAGGGTTTCGCCGTCGTTGGTGTAGGCGATGATCGAGGGCGTGGTGCGGGTGCCTTCAGCGTTCTCGATGACCTTGACGTTACCGTTTTCCAGAATGGCGACGCAGGAGTTGGTGGTCCCCAGGTCGATACCGATGATCTTGCCCATCGTCTGTTCTCTCCGAATTTGGGTTTTGGCGCGCCCCGCGGGGCGCGGCGGCAGAATTCGCTTGCTTAAAAGATGGGGGCGAGGGCCCCGATTTCAACCTTGCGTCTCAGGCCTTTTCGTCGATGCTCGGGGCCTTGCTGACCACCACCATGGCGGGGCGCAGCAGACGACCGTTGAGCAGGTAGCCTTTCTGGAACACCTTGAGCACGCTGTTGGGCTCGGCATGGGGACTTTCCTCCATGGCCATCGCCTGGTGGTGCTCCGGGTTGAAGGGCTCGCCGTGCGGGTCGAGTTGCTCGAGCTGGTAGCGCTTGAAGGTGTCGTGGAACATCTTCAGGGTCAGCTCGATGCCGTCGCGCATAGGCTTGATCGACTCGTCGGTCGGATCGGACAGCTCCAGGGCACGCTCCAGGCTGTCGACCACCGCCAGCAGGTCGGCGGAGAACTTCTCCAGCGCGTACTTGTGCGCCTTCTCCACATCCTGTTCGGCGCGGCGGCGCACGTTCTGTGCATCGGCGGTGGCGCGCAGCGCCTGGTCCTTGGCCGCGGCGAGCTGCTCTTCGAGCTCGGCGACGCGCGCCGACAGATCCGCGCCGTTGGCCGGCTCGGCGGCTTCGTTGGCCTCGGGATTCTGCTTTTCGAGCATTTCTTCGTCAGCCATGCGTGTCTCCTCTTGAATATCGGTCCGCAGGTTCGCCTGCGTCTGGCGTTGAACGGCTATATGGGGACGCAAATCCTTGCTTCAAGGGAGGGCTTGCACGGATATCGGCGACCGCTTGTTCTTACCGGCAGAAAGACTGTATAAATGAACAGGTCAACGGGTCTTCGGGAGAATCCCCCATGCTGGTCCACCTGTCCGTGCACAACTACGCCATCGTCGAGCACCTGGATCTGGAGCTCGAGCGGGGCATGTCCGTGATCACCGGCGAGACCGGTGCCGGCAAGTCGATCATGCTCGATGCCCTCGGCCTGGCCCTGGGCGACCGGGCGGACAATGGCGTGGTGCGTCCCGGCGCCGACAAGGCCGACATCCTCGCCAGCTTCGAACTGGGGGACATTCCCGAGGCGCGCGCCTGGCTCGCCGAGCGCGACCTGGACAGCGAGGGCCCGTGCATCCTGCGCCGGGTGATCACCGCCGAAGGGCGTTCGCGGGGCTACATCAATGGCAGTCCCTGCCCACTGGGCGACCTGAAAAGCCTCGGTGGACTGTTGATCGACATCCACAGCCAGCACGAGCACCAGTCGCTGCTCAAGCCCGACACCCATCGCCGCCTGCTCGACGAGTACGCCGGTGGCGCCGAGCTGGCGCGCCAGGTGCAGCTCGCCGCCCAGCGCTGGCGGCAGACGCGACAGGAGCTACAGCGCCTCTCCAGCAGCGGCGAGGAGCAACGCGCTCGCCATCAATTGCTCAGCTACCAGCTCGAAGAGTTGGAAAACCTCTCCCTCGGCGAAGGTGAACTGGAGCATCTGGAAGAGGAACACCGCAACCTGGCCAATGCCGGTCAATTGCTCGCCGGCTGCCAGCAGGTGCTGGAGCTGTGCAGCGAGAGCGAGGCCGGCAACGTGCTCTCCGCGTTGACCACCAGCCTGGCCCGGCTCACCGCCCACGGCGAGCAGCGCGGTGCCTTGGGCGAGGCGGTCAACCTGCTGGCCAGTGCGCAGATTCAGGTGGAGGAGGCCGTCGGCGAGGTCAACCGCTTCATGGACCAGTTCGACGCCGACCCGCAGCGCCTGCAGCAACTCGAGGAACGTCTGGACGCCATCTACGGCCTGGCGCGCAAGCACCGTGTGCAGCCTGCGGAGCTGGCTGAGTTGCAGCAGCGCCTGCTCGATGAGCTCGAGAGCCTGAACGCCGATGACGCGACGCTGGAACGCCTGGATGGTGAACTGGCTGCCTATGCACGGCATTACCAGGAGCGCGCCGAAGAGCTCAGCCGCCTGCGGGGCCGCGCCGCCGAATCTCTGCAGCAGGCTGTCGAGGGCGAGATGCAGCGTTTGGGCATGCCGGGCGGCCGCTTCTCCATCGCCTTGACCCCGTTGCCCGGCGACGAGCCCCAGGCTCAAGGGCGCGAGCAGGTCGAGTTCCTGGTCAGCGCCAACCCCGGGCAACCGCTCAAGGGCCTGGCCAAGGTCGCCTCCGGCGGCGAGCTGTCGCGCATCAGCCTGGCGATCCAGGTGATCACCGCGCAGACCTCGCGTGTGCCGACCTTGGTCTTCGACGAAGTGGACGTGGGCATTGGTGGGCCAACCGCCGAGGTGGTCGGGCAACTGCTGCGGCGCCTGGGTGAACGTGGCCAGGTGCTGACCGTCACCCACCTGCCGCAAGTGGCCGCTCAGGGGCACCAGCACCTGTTCGTGCACAAGCAACGCGGCAGCGACGAGACCCGCACCGCCGTGGCGCGCCTGGATGCCAAGGGCCGTGTCGAAGAGGTCGCGCGCATGCTTGGTGGCGTGGACTTGACCAAGGAGTCCCTGGCCCACGCGCGCAAGCTGGTGGTTTCGGCGCAGGGCTGAATCTGCAATGAAAAACCCGCACAGGCATCAACCTGTGCGGGTTCTCTGTAGCTCAAGGATCAGTTCGCCGCATACTTCCGGTTGATCTTGCCTTTCTCCAGCGTGTACTGGGTCAAATCGATCTGGCCGGTCTGCAATTGATCATCCAGATTCGTCATATCGGCTTCCTCCAGCCTCGCTACATGGGCTTTGGTCGCCGTGTAGTTGATCGCCTCGGCGGCTGAGTGGCCGCTGACAGGGTCCCAAAGGATCGACAGAGGCCAGAACAGCAGATTCACGACACCCCAGCCATACTCGCGCCCGTAGAACGAACCTCCCCCAGGTAGCAAACCTAGTGCCGCCGCCGTCCCGGGATTCTTTTCCTCCACGGCAAGGCCGCGGGCCTGGTAGTTGCGCATTTCGGCTTTTTCATACGAATTGAGCCCGCTGGCACATCCGCTACAGATCACAGCCATTCCCATGGCCAACAGCAAACCACGCGCTTTCATGCGCTCACACTCCTTGATAATCCATGACTGCTCCATAGAGCGGACGCGATGATATCAGTCGGCCACATATCGGCGAATAGCATAATCATCTGGTGCGGGAGTCGCAGGGGGACACCCTCTGGCCCATGACGGGGAGGGGGATGTACGGCAGGCGCTGTCGCCCTGCTCCGCGAAGAGGCTGCAGAGCGGGAGGACAGATAATTACCGAGCGGAGTAGACCGGGCACGCGCGGCCAAGTGTGCTGGCAGGCAGGGGCAAGCCCATTGGTAGGAACCATGGGTTAATTGCTCCGTGCAGGGGACATGCATGCCTGACGTAAGGCGTTTCGAGGCCCAAGTCTGGGCCAGGAAGGGTAGCCGTTCGAATGCCGCGTACCAGTCCACACTGACAGCAGAGGTAAGAATGAGCAGGTCGCTACTGGGTGGATTCAACCGGTCGTCGCAACACCTTTGATCATGGAGGTGTTTATGGGGCGACCTGCAGGGTGGATGCAGAAGTTGACGGGGCGAGGGGCAATGTGCTCGCCAGGTGCGCCGTCACTTCGCCGTGAGATCGAGCGGCTATTTGGGGAACAGATCGCAACCGGGATCACAAGCGAAAGGGCGGCAGAGGCCATTGGCGTATCGTCAGCGATGGGCACACGCTGGTTCCGTCATCGCGGCGGGATGCCATTGTTCATGTCGAACCACATCATATCAGGAAGGTACTTGTCGTTCGCTGAGCGAGAGGAAATCGGGCTGTTCCGGGTGCAAGGTGTTGGTGTGCGTGAGATTGCTCGCCGTCTTGGACGAAGTCCGTCGACAGTTTCACGGGAGCTGACTCGTAACGCAGCAACTCGTAGCGGCCGACTCGAGTATCGCGCTTCAGTCGCGCAGTGGAAGGCGGAACTGGTTGCCAAGAGACCGAAGCCGGCGAAACTGGTGACCAACCCGCGACTGCGCCATTACGTGCAAGAGCGCTTGGAAGGCAAGGTTCATGAAGCTAATGGCCGTGAGATTGCCGGGCCTCTACAGGCACCGTTCAAGGGGCGAAATAAACCACATCGCGGTGACCGTAAATGGGTCAATGGTTGGTCGCCTGAACAGATTGCCAACCGGCTGCAAATCGACTTCCCGGATGACGAGTCCATGCGTATTTCTCACGAAGCTATATATCAGGCTCTCTACATTGAGGGGCGAGGCGCTCTCAAGCGCGAGTTGGTGAGTTGCCTGCGTACTGGGCGGGCGTTGCGCGTACCAAGAGCCAGGGCGCAGGCCAAATCATGGGCACATGTCAGCGAGGACGTCATGATTTCCAGCCGCCCTGCTGAGGTGGAAGATCGTGCCTTACCAGGGCATTGGGAGGGTGACCTGATCATTGGCCTGAACCGATCCGCGATCGGGACGCTGGTCGAGCGGTCAAGCCGATTTACCATGCTCGCTCATCTGCCTCGCGAGGAAGGTTACGGGCTGACTCCCCGGACGAAGAACGGCCCCGCTCTTGCTGGCTACGGTGCTGTCACCATGACCAATGCTCTGAAGAAGGCCGTAACTGGCTTGCCCGTTCAGCTGTGGCAATCACTGACTTGGGATCGCGGAAAGGAGCTATCGGATCACGTCCGCTTTACCATCGAGTCTGGAGTGAAAGTCTTCTTTGCCGACCCTCACAGTCCATGGCAGCGCGGTACGAACGAGAATACAAACGGTCTTCTGCGGCAATATTTTCCGAAAGGCACTGACCTGTCTCGTTGGAGTGACCAAGAGATCCAAGCCGTAGCCCATACGCTGAACACTAGACCCAGAAAAACACTCGGCTGGAAAACACCTGCCGAGGCACTGAACGACTATCTGAAATCTATTCAGCAACGCAGTGTTGCGACGGCCGGTTGAATCCGCCTTGGCTGCCACGATCCGAGTGCAGCAGCGAGCCTCGGCCATCTCCAGCGCGGCGTGTATAGGGCCTGCTGCATCCGATAGTGCATCGCCGAACCGACGACAGCGCGTGAGTAAAGATCGAGGACGACGGCCAGATACAGCCAGCCTTGGGCTGTCCGCACGTAGGTCATGTCCGAGACCCAGTGCCGATTAGGGCGATCCGAGGCGAACTGACGATCCAGGTGATTCGGGGCAATCGGCGGAGCAGGCCACGCGGATCTAGTTGGACGCTATCGGATCGTGAAAGCGCTGAAAGCCGCATATTTGCTGAGTTTCAGGCACAAAAAAGACGTCCGAGGACGTCTTTAGTTGGTTGTTTGGTGGAGCCGGGGGGATTTGAACCCCCGTCCGCCAGCTCTCCACTATCGGTTCTACATGCTTAGCCAGCTCTACTGAGTTAACTCCGCGCCGCCCGAGTGGCAGGGTGCTTGGAGCGAGCTGCATGAGTTTTAGCCGTTACGTCTGCAGCGAACTTGGCGGCGATCCTGTTCTATCTGACGGTCTTTTCGGGTTTACAGGCATCCCCTCGAGACCGCTGGAGCCGAAGCTACCAGAGAAGGTTAGGCGGCTAGCGCGTACCCTTCGTAGTTGTCGTCGTTGGCAACTATAAGTTTGCAACAGTGGATTTACGAGTACTGTCACCTACTCGGCATGCCCCTCAAGCTTCGCTACCGGCGTCGAATCCTAATCGGCCCCAATGCACGTCTTGAGTGCGAGTCGCGCAGTCTACGCCATTCCGAGGGTGGCGTCGATGCAATGAAGCGCCTGCGCGTATTTCCTAAATGCGGGCGCCTGTCTTGGTGTCAAGTCAGGCGCCCGAACCGGACTCAGCCGCCGGAGCCGGTGGCACCGCCGGTGGCACCATCGCCGCCGGGCGTCTGCAACAGTTGCAGGGCCTGGCCGGAAGCTGCGATGCAGCTCTCGGTGTCGCCTGCCGCTTTGGCGCTCATGGCTTCCTTCTGCAGGTCCTTGACCTGACCCTCCAGGGGCTGGCCCAGGGTGGCGCTCTTGGTGGTCATGGTGTCGTCGATTTTCTGCAGGTTCACATCGCAGAGGTCGTCGGCGGCAAACAGCGGAGTACTCATCAGGGCGGCGGTTAGGGCAATTGCAGCTCGTTTCATGGTGTTCTCCTCGGAAATTGAGATTCCATCGCAGGCCTTGCCGTGGGTGCTGGGACCTGTCGGCGGTGCTCGCCAAATGGAAGTGTCCGACCATCCTTTGACATCCTGTCTCCGTCCTAAGACGGTGGCGGACACGCGGGTCCGTGGTCTGCGGCCCGTTTCTTGCCGGGCTTGTAGAGATCGACTCTGGCGGTTGGCCAGGGGTTCACTTTTCCGGTTGAGTGGGCGAGGAGAGGGGTGTATCGAAGCGTGTCCGTGCCCCGCGAGGGGCACGGCGGGTGGCTCAGCGCTTGGGGGCGCTGACCCGGTCGAGCAGGTAGACCAGGGAGTGGTAGTCGATGCCGCCGTGGGCGGAAAGACCGATCTCGCAGGTGCGGCTGGTGGAAATACCTTCGTCGCACTGGCGCACGGCGTCCTTCAGCGTGCGCAGCGCGTGGGCGTTGAGCTCGGGGGTGGCGAAGCCCTTGTCGCCGGCGAAGCCGCAGCAATGAATGCCCTCGGGGATGACCACCTGCTTGGCGCAACGCCGGGCGATGTCGATCAATGCCTGGCCTTCGCCCAGGTGCTGGGTACTGCAGGTGACGTGTACCGCGATGGGCTTGTCCTGCGGGGTGATTTCCAGGCGATCGAGCAAGTGGCTGCGGATGAAGCGCACGGGATCATGCACGTCGAGGCGCTCGTCGCCCAGCTCCTGCACCAGGCGCAGGGTGCAGGGGCTGGTGTCGCAGTAGATCGGGTCGAGCCCGCCGCGGCTGGCCTCGAGCAAGGCGTCCAGGGTCTCCTGGCGCTTGCGTTCGGCCTGCTCGAAATACCCCTTGGAAGCGAACGGCTGGCCGCAGCAGAGGCTGTCCAGTTTCTCCGGGAAGACCACCTGATACCCGGCCTTCTCCAGCAGTGCGCGGGTCTTGTCGATCAGCGGGACCTGCTCGTTGTCGCCGGCAGCCGGGCCTGTGGCGCGGGAGATGCACGAGGCCAGGTAGACCACCCGCGGACGCGCATCTACCGCGGCCTTGGGCAGGTTCAGTCGGTACAGCGGTTGCGGCATGGCTGGACTCCACTGCGGCAGGCGTCCGTCGCTCCAGCGGCTCAGCGCCGCGCTGACCTTGGTCAGGCGCGGTGCGCCGAGCAACAGACGCGCGCCATTGGCCACGTGCAGGGTGACACGGCCGGCATGCATCGCCGTCTGGAAGTGTTCGGCCAGCCAGTCGGCCAGGCGCGTGCGCGTGGCGTCGACGCTACGCAGCTTGCGCACCAGGTCGCCGGTATTGATGCCCACGGGGCAGCGCTGGGCGCACAGGCCGGTGGCGGCGCAGGTCTCCACGCCCCGGTAGGCGTAGTCCTCGCGCAGAGCGGCATTGTCCTTGCCGGCGCGGTTGCCGGCCTGGATGTCGCGCCACATCACGATGCGCTGGCGCGGCGTCAGGGTCAGTCCGTTGGATGGACAGACCGGTTCGCAGAAGCCGCACTCGATGCACTTGTCCACCAGTTCGTCCGCCGCCGGCATCGGCTTGAGATGCTTCAGGTGGATCTGCGGGTCTTCGGAGAGCACCACGTCGGGGTTGAGAATGCCGTTCGGGTCGAGCAGGCGCTTGAGCGACCACATCAGTTGATAGGCGTCGTGTCCCCATTCCATCTCGACGAAGGGCGCCATGTTGCGTCCGGTGCCGTGCTCGGCTTTCAGCGAACCGCCGAACTCCACCGCCACCAGTTGCGCCACGTCCTGCATGAAGGCTTCGTAGCGCTGCACCTGGGCGGGATCGTCGAAGCCCTGGGTGAAGACGAAGTGCAGGTTGCCCTCCAGCGCATGGCCGAAGATGATCGCCTCGTCGTAGCGGTGTTTCTCCAGTAGCCCGATGAGGCGATTGACGCCCTCGGCGAGGCGTTCGACGGGGAAGGTCACGTCCTCGATGATCACGGTGGTGCCGGTGGGCCGCACCGCTCCGACTGCCGGGAAGGTGCCTTTGCGGATCGCCCACAGCTGGCCGTAGACCACCGGGTCTTCGCTGAAGTCCACCTGCTGCTCGACCGGAAACTCGGCCAGCGCCCCACGGATCAGCCCCAACTGCTCATGCAGCAGGCTTTGCGTCGCGGCGCGCGACTCGATCAGCAGCGCGCAGGCGCCGTCCGACAACCCGCTCACCCACTCGGGCATGCCTGGCTGCTGCTGAACCGAGCGCAGGCTGCGGCGGTCGAGCAGTTCCACCGCGTCCACCGGTTGCTGCTTGAGTACAGGGACCGCGCGGCAGCAGATCTCGACGTCCGGAAAGACGATCAGCGCGCTGGCCTTGTGCGGGTGCTCCGGCACGGTGTCGTAGGTCACTGCGCTGATGAAGCCCAGAGTGCCCTCGGAGCCGACCATCAGGTGGCTGAGGATATCCAGCGGCTCGTCGTAGTCGACCAGCGCGTTGAGGGACAGCCCGGTGGTGTTCTTCAGTCGGTACTTGTGCCGAATCTTCGCGGCCAGTTCGGTGTCGGCGCGGGTCTGCCGGCCCAGCTCGGCGAGGCGTTCGAGCAATTCGCCATGGCTTTCCCGGAAGGCGGCGATGCTGGCCTCGTTCTCGGTGTCGAGCAGGCTGCCGTCGGCCAGCACCATGCGCATGCCGGCCAGGGTGTGATAGCTGTTGTGCGCCGTGCCGCAGCACATCCCGCTGGAGTTGTTGGCGACGATGCCACCGATCTTCGCGGCATTGATCGACGCCGGGTCAGGGCCGATCTTGCGCCCCAGGGGCGCCAGCCAGGCGTTGGCCTGGGCACCGATAACGCCGGGTTGCAGGCGGATCTGCGCGCCGCCGTGGCGGATCTCCCGGCCATTCCAACCGTCGCCGAGAACCACCAGTACCGAGTCCGAGACGGCCTGCCCGGACAGGCTGGTGCCGGCTGCGCGGAAGGTCATCGGTACGCGGTGTTGCTGCGCGAGCTTGAGCAGGGCGACCACTTCCGCCTCGTTTTCCACCCGCAACACCAGCTTGGGAATCAGCCGGTAGAAGCTGGCATCGGTGCCGTAGGCGAGGGTCGAGAGCGGGTCGTCGAAACGGCGTTCGCGGGGAATCAGCCATTGGACGGCATCGAGGAATTCGGCCGGAAGGGCGGCGGGCGCGTTCATGCGGGCTCCACGGTAGGAAGGGCGAGCGGCCGCGTCGGCGCCTGGCGCCGCGCGGCTCTACGGGTCAGGCGGCGGGGCCCAGTTCGCGGACCAGTGAGTCGGCGCTGATCTCGGCGATCGACTTGGCGCCGGTGAGCACCATGGCTACGCGCATTTCCTTCTCGATCAGGTCGAGCAGGTTGGCGACCCCGGCCTCGCCGTCAGCGGCCAGGGCATAGGCGAAGGCGCGGCCGAGCAGCACGCTGTCGGCGCCGAGGGCGATCATGCGCACCACGTCGAGGCCGTTGCGGATGCCGGAGTCGGCGAGGATCTTCAGTTCGCCCTTTACGGCATCGGCGATCGCCGGCATGGCGCGGGCGCTGGACAGCACGCCGTCGAGCTGGCGGCCGCCATGGTTGGAAACGATGATGCCGTCCGCGCCGAAGCGCACGGCGTCGCGGGCGTCTTCCGGGTCGAGGATGCCCTTGATGATCATCGGGCCTTCCCAGAAGTCGCGTATCCACTGCAGGTCCTGCCAGGAGATCGACGGGTCGAAGTTGTTCGCCAGCCAGCCGATGTAGTCGGCCAACCCCGTGGGGTGACCCCGGTAGGTGGAGATGTTGCCCAGGTCGTGGGGCTTGCCGTTCAGGCCGACATCCCAGGCCCAGAACGGGTGGGTCATGGCCTGCAGTACGCGGCGCAGCGGCGCGTTCGGGCCGCTCATGCCGGAGTGGGCGTCGCGGTAGCGGGCGCCGGGGGTGGGCATGTCCACGGTGAACACCAGGGTGGTCACTCCGGCGGCCTTGGCGCGCTCCAGGGCGTTCTTCATGAAGCCGCGGTCCTTGAGCACGTAGAGCTGGAACCACATGGGCCGCTTGATCGCCGGGGCCACTTCCTCGATCGGGCAGACCGATACGGTGGAGAGGGTGAAGGGAATGCCCTTGGCGTCGGCGGCGCGTGCCGCCTGGACTTCGCCACGGCGGGCGAGCATCCCGGTGAGGCCGACCGGCGCCAGCGCCACCGGCATCGACAGGGTTTCGCCGAACAGCTGGGTCTGCAGGCTCAGCTCGGACATGTTGCGCAGCACGCGCTGACGCAGGGCGATGCCGGCCAGGTCCTCGACGTTGCGCTTGAGCGTGTGCTCGGCGTAGGCGCCGCCGTCGACGTAGTGGAACAGGAACGGCGGCAGCTTGCGTTGGGCCGCGGCGCGATAGTCGGTAGAGGCAGAGATGATCATGTATTCACACCGATGGTTGAGGGCTCGATCGTCTGGTCTGGGCTTGCCGCATCATGCACGATGCCCCGCCGCAGCGGGGCATCGTGCATTCGAGCGTTAGACGCCGACCAGCGGGTCGCTGATGCCGAGCAGGTAGATGGCCACCAAGCCGATCAGGCCCGTCGCCAGCACGTAGTACAGGGTAGGCCAGACGGTCTTGCGCAAGGTGACGCCCTCGCGTCCGAGCAGGCCCACCGTGGCCGAGGCGGCCACCACGTTGTGGATCGCCACCATGTTGCCAGCCGCGGCGCCGACCGCCTGGATCGCCACCATGATCGCTCCGGAAACCCCCAGGCTATGCGCCACGCCGTACTGGAACTGGCTGAACATCATGTTGCTGACGGTGTTCGAGCCGGCGAGGAAGGCGCCCAGGGCACCGACGCTCGGCGCCAGCAGCGGATAGATGCCACCGACGCTGTCGGCGACGAAACGCGCCATGGCGATCGGCATGCTCGGCAGGTCGCCGGCATTGACGCCCGAGTTGATCAGAATACGCACCATCGGCACGGTGAATAGCAGGACGAAGCCGGCACTGAGCAGCACGCTGGAGGATTCCTTCACCGCCGCTTTCAGCTCGCTGGCACGCATGCTGTGCAGGAAGAAGGTCGCCAGTACGACGATCACCAGGATGCCGCCCGGCAGGAACAGCGGCTGGATGCCCGCGGATACACCGGCTTCACCAAGGATGTTGGAGAAGTTGATGGACACCGACTTGAGCAGTCCGCCGACCTGCGGGAAGACCCGGCTGATCACCAGCAGCGCACCGACCAGTACATAGGGCAGCCAGGCGCGCAGGCCGCTCATCGGACGTGCGGCGAGTTCGTCGAGCTTCATTTCCACGCTGCCCAGCCATTCGCTCGGCCATTCGCGGGCGTCGGCGAAGTCCCAGGTGGTCTTCGGCGTGAGGAAGTTGTGGCGTGCCGCGGTGGTGACGATCCCCAGGCCGATCAGGCCGCCCAGCAGGGAGGGGAATTCCGGGCCGAGCAGTACGCCGGTGATGACGTAAGGCACGGTGAAGGCGAGACCGGCGAAGAGCGCGAAAGGCAGCACTTCGAAACCGGCCTTCCAGCTTTTCTGCTTGCCGAAGAAGCGCGTCAGCATCAGCGCCATGACCAGCGGCATCACCGTGCCGACGATGGCGTGGGTGATCGCCACGCTGCTGGTGATCTGCTGCAGGAAGGCATTCCAGGACGACCCCTGAGCCAGCAGTTGCTCGCTCAGGGTAGCGCTGTCCAGGCCGCTGGTGACGCCGACCACGATCGGCGTACCGACCGCGCCGAAGGAGACCGGCGTGCTCTGCACGAGCATGCCCATCAGGACGGCGGCCATCGCCGGGAAGCCGACCGCGACCAGCAGCGGGGCGGCGATCGCCGCGGGCGTGCCGAAGCCGGAAGCCCCTTCGATGAAGCAGCCGAACAGCCAGGCGATGATGATTGCCTGGACGCGTCGATCAGGGCTGATGGTGGTGAAGCCGGCACGGATCGCGGTGATCCCGCCGGAGTGCTTGAGGGTGTTGAGCAGCAGGATCGCGCCAAAGATGATCCACAGCAGGCCGATGGTGATGACCAGGCCCTGCAGGGTGGAAGCGATGATGCGGGTGAAGCTCATGTCCCAGACCAGCAGGCCGATAGCCGCGGTGAACAGGTAGACCACCGGCATGGCGCGACTGGCGGGCCAGCGCAGTCCGATCAGCAGGACGGCGGCGAGCAGGATGGGTGCGAAGGCGAAGAGTGCGAGTATTCCCGGGTTCATGGCGTGCTCCCCGGTCAGTGGCGCGCAAGCGCGTATACGAAGGTGAACGGGGACGCGGGCTGGGTCGACAGCATGGTTTCCTCACGAATCTTGTTTGAGTTGTCGTGTGTGATCGCTAGAATTGGTAAGACCAATTTACAGCGCGATGACCTCAGAGTAAGAGCCGGCTCCTTCTAGCGTCAATATGGGGGGCTCATACTTTGGTCTAGTCCCTTTGCGTTGCGGCGGCTGTAGGCTTGCCCGGACGTGCAAGGCACGAAGGGTGGATGGTCATACCAGTGGGAATGAACGGCATGGAAATAGGGCAGATTCGCCAGCGCAGGCTCTCCGACGATATCGTCGAGCGACTGGAGACGATGATCCTCGAAGGTACCCTGAAGGCGGGGCAGCGGTTGCCGGCCGAGCGTGTGCTCGCCGAGCGCTTCGGTGTGTCGCGACCCTCGCTGCGCGAGGCGATCCAGAAGCTCGCCGCGCGTGGCCTGCTGAGCAGTCGCCAGGGAGGCGGGACCTATGTCGCGCAGGGGCTCGGCTCCACTTTCAGCGATCCGCTGCTGCACCTGCTGGAGAACAACAGCGACGCCCAGCGCGACCTCCTCGAGTTTCGCCACACCCTCGAAGGTTCCTGTGCCTACTATGCGGCGCTACGTGCTACGCCCCTGGACCTGCAGCGCCTGCGCGAAGCCTACGACACGTTGCAGGCCTGCTACGCCGGCAGCATGCGGGTGAGCCGCGCGGAGGAGGGGGAGGCGGACGCCAGTTTTCACCTGGCCATTGCCGAGGCCAGCCACAATGCGGTGCTGCTGCACACCATTCGTGGGCTGTTCGATTTGCTCAAGCGCAACGTGGTGACCAACATCGGCGGGATGTACGCCCAGCGCGGGGAGACCCGCGACATGCTCATGACCCAGCACAGCGCACTGTTCCGGGCGATTGCCGAGGGGCGCGCGGAAGAGGCGCGGGACGTGGCGCAACAGCACATCGACTACGTGCAGGAAGTGCTCGACGAAGCGCACCAGGAAGTCGTGCGCACGGCACGTGCGCAGCGTCGTCGGGAGGGCTGAGAGGTCTTCACGGTCTCGTTCGAGCCGCTTCA
Organism: Pseudomonas sp. R4-15; assembly: GCF_055768815.1. Taxonomy (NCBI): domain Bacteria; kingdom Pseudomonadati; phylum Pseudomonadota; class Gammaproteobacteria; order Pseudomonadales; family Pseudomonadaceae; genus Pseudomonas; species Pseudomonas sp. R4-15. The sequence continues at coordinate 4,320,787 of NZ_CM147293.1, read as the reverse complement.
AGGCTGCTCGGCCGAGGTGCGCTCGATGGTGAACAGGTCCGGACGACTACTCGGCCTTGCCCTTGTTGCGGATCGCGCGCTGGATCTCCCGGTCGGAGTCGCGCTGGCGCTCGGTGTCGCGCTTGTCGAACTGCTTCTTGCCCTTGGCCAGTGCGATGTCGCACTTCACCAGGTGCTTCTTCCAGTGCAGTGACAGCGCCACGCAGGTGTAGCCCTTCTGCTGTACGGCACCGAACAGGCGATCCAGTTCGCGCTTGTTCAGCAGCAGCTTGCGGGTGCGCGTGGGGTCGGCGATCACATGGGTACTGGCGGTGGTCAGCGGCGTGATGTGGCAACCCATCAGCCAGGCTTCGCCATCCTTGAGCAGGACGTAGCTGTCCACCAATTGTGCTTTGCCGGCGCGCAAGCTCTTCACTTCCCAGCCGGCCAGGGCCATGCCGGCCTCGAATTTCTGGTCGATGAAAAAGTCGTGCAGCGCTTTCTTGTTAAGCGCGATGCTGCCCTGCGGATGTTTATTTTGCTTGCTCATAGGCGGCGCATTATAGGGTGTCGCCAGACGCCTGGCGACAGCTGCGTGCGTTTGTCCGCTTGAGGCGGGTGGCTCGATCCCGGACAATGCCCGGTCTTTTTTCGGCCGGCCATCGCGCCGGCCATTTTCCGGGCCGTAGCGGGGCAGACAGCTGCTCCCTGCCCTTCTTTGCAGATCATGGATATGGGCATGGGCAGCGAAAAAGTTTCCATCCACGGTACCTGGGCCAGCCGCTGGATCTTCGTCCTCGCGGCCACTGGCTCGGCGGTGGGCTTGGGCAATATCTGGAAGTTCCCCTACATGACCGGCGTCTACGGCGGTGGGGCGTTCGTCGCCATGTACCTGGTGTGCATCGTGCTGGTCGGCATGCCGATCATGCTCGCTGAAGCGGTCATCGGTCGACGGGGTCGGCAGAGTCCGGTGAACGCGCTGCGCAGTCTGGCCGAGCAGGCGGGGGCGACGCCGCGCTGGTCCTGGGCGGCGCTGCTGGGGATGTTCGCGGCATTGCTGATCCTGTCCTTCTACAGCGTGGTGGCCGGCTGGTCGCTGGACTACATCGTCGGCATGGCCCGCGGACGTTTCACCGGCATCGATGCGCAGGGGGCTGGCGCTGCGTTCGGCGCGCTGACCGCCGATCCCTGGCGGCTCACGCTCTGGCACAGCCTGTTCATGGTGCTGACCGCGGTGGTCATCGCGCGCGGCGTGGTGGCTGGGCTGGAGAAGAGCCTGCGGGTGATGATGCCGCTGCTGTTCGTGCTGCTGCTGGTGCTGCTGGGCTACAGCTTCACGACCGGGCACTTCCGCGAAGGCTTCGACTTCCTCTTCCATTTCGATGCGTCGAAGATCCTGCCCGGCGTGCTGGCAGCGATGGGACACGCGTTCTTCACCCTCAGCGTCGGGGTCGGCTCGATCATGGTCTACGGCGCCTACATGCCGCGCCAGGCGTCGATCGGCGCCACCGTGCTGACCGTCGGCGTGCTCGATACCCTGGTCGCCCTGACCGCCGGTCTGGCGCTGTTTCCCATCGTCTTTGCCGGTGGCATGCAGCCGGGCGCAGGCCCGGGGTTGATGTTCGTCACCCTGCCCATCGCCTTCGGCAACATCGCCTTCGGGCAATGGATGGGCCTGGTGTTCTTCGTGCTGGTGCTGGTCGCCGCATGGACGTCGTCGATCTCCATGCTCGAGCCGGCGGTGGCCTACCTGGTGGAGCGCAGCGGCCGTAGCCGCGCCCAGGTGACCGCGGTTCTGGCGCTGTTCTGCTGGCTGCTGGGGATGGGCACGGTGCTTTCTTTCAACCTCGGGGCCGAGGCCAAGTTCTTCGTGTTTGGCGAGGATGGCTTCCATCTGTTCCAATGGGGCGCAGCGGGTGGCCGCAATTTCTTCGACAGCATCGACTACCTCACCAGCCGTCTGATGTTGCCGCTCGGCGGGTTGGCCTTCGTGCTGTTCGCCGGCTGGGTAATGGGCCGCGGTGCGTTGCGCGACGAACTCTCGCTGCGTTCGCCAAGGCTCTTCCCGCTCGTGCTCTGGGTCATGCGGGTCGTTGCGCCGTTGGGCGTGGCGGTCGTGTTCGTGGCCGAACTCATCAAGTGAAAGGTTTCGCATGACGACGCATATCCAACGCTCAGCACTGCTGCCGTACCCCGCCCAGGCGCTCTACGATCTGGTCAACGACGTGCCGAGCTATCCGCAGTTCCTGCCCTGGTGCTCGGCCAGTGAAGTGCTGGAGGTGGACGAGGAGCACATGCGGGCCGCATTGACGGTGGCCAAGGGAGGCATCTCCCAGCGCTTCGTCACGCACAATCGACTGCAGGCCGGAACGGGTATCGTCATGGAGCTGGAGGAAGGCCCCTTCACCCAGCTGCATGGCGTCTGGACCTTCAAGGCGCTGACCGACAAGGCCTGCAAGATCAGCCTCGATCTCTCCTTCGACTACGCCGGGCCGCTGGTCAAGGCGACCCTCGGACCGTTGTTCAACCAGGCGGCGAATACCCTGGTGGATGCCTTCTGCCAGCGCGCCAAGCAGCTGTATGGCTGAGGTCACGGTCGAGGTGGTGCTCGCCCTGGCGGACCGCCAGCGTCTGCTGCGCCTGAGCCTGCCTGCCGGCAGCGATGCCCGCACGGCGGTGCTCGCCAGCGGCTTGCAGGCGGAATTTTCCGAGCTGGATCTCGTCCATGCCCCGCTGGGGCTGTTCGGTAAGCGCTTGCCGGCACCGGAGCGGTACGTGCTGGAAGAGGGGGATCGGATCGAGGTCTATCGGCCGCTACTCGCCGATCCCAAGGAGGCACGCCGGCGACGTGCCGAGCGGGCGAAAGAGGCGCGCTGAACGCACAAAAAAAGACCGCCCAAGGGCGGTCTTTTCATACCCGATTTCCTCAGGCGTCGACGGGCTGCTCGCTGCCCAGGTGCAGGCGCGCGTTGCTCGCCCGGCTGACCTCGCGGTACAGCTCGGCATCCTCCTGCAGGGCCTGCTCGCGGGCCGGGAAGATCTCCGCCAGTTTGCTTGCCCAGGCTTGCGAACGGGTCTGTTCGGGGAAGCAGCGCTCGAGCAGGTCGAGCATGATCGACACGGTCACCGAGGCTCCCGGAGAGGCACCCAACAGCGCGGCCAGGCTGCCGTCGGCGGCCGAAACCAGCTCGGTGCCGAATTGCAGCACGCCACCCTTCTTGGCGTCCTTCTTGATGATCTGCACGCGCTGCCCGGCGATCTCCAGGCGCCAGTCCTTGGGATCGAGCTGCGGATAGAAACGGCGCAGTGCATTGAGGCGGTCGTCCATGGACTGGCGTACTTCCTTGATCAGGTAGCGTGTCAGGTCCAGGTTGTCGCGCGCCACCGCGAGCATCGGCAGGATGTTCGCCGGGCGCACGGAGAGCGGCAGGTCGAGCAGCGAGCCGCTCTTCAGGAACTTGGTGGTGAAGCCGGCGTAGGGGCCGAACAGCAGCGACTTCTTGCCGTCCACCACGCGGGTATCCAGGTGCGGAACGGACATCGGCGGCGAGCCCACGGCGGCCTGGCTATAGACCTTCGCCTCGTGCTGGCGCACCACCTCGGGGTTGTCGCAGCGCAGCCACTGGCCGCTGACCGGGAAACCACCGTAGCCCTTGCCTTCCTCGATGCCCGAGGCCTGCAGCAGGGTCAGGGCGGCGCCGCCAGCGCCGAGGAACACGAAGCGCGCCTGCACCTGGCGTTCGCTACCGTCGGTGCTGGACTTGATACGCACGCGCCAGCCACCGTCGCGGCGTTCCAGGTCGACCACTTTCTGGTTGTAACGCACCTCGCTGGAGGGGCCATTGTCCAGGTGCGAGAGCATGCCCTGGGTGAGCGCGCCGAAGTTGACGTCGGTGCCCTGTTCCACGCGGGTGGCGGCGATCTTCTGATCGGCCGGACGCCCGGGCATCATCAGCGGCATCCACTGCTCCAGGGTGGCCTTGTCCTCTGTGTACTGCATGCTTTCGAAGGCATGGTGCCCACGCAGCGCCTCGAAGCGGCGGCGCAGAAACTCGACGCCGGCCTCACCCTCGACATAGCTCAGGTGCGGGATGGGGCTGATGAAGTCGTGCGGGGCGAATGCGCCGCGGTCGACCAGGTGCGCCCAGAACTGCTTGGACACCTCGAACTGGGCGTTGATGTGCAACGCCTTCTGGGTGTCGATTTCGCCGTCCTTGCCCTGCGGGGTGTAGTTCAGCTCGCAGAGTCCGGCGTGGCCGGTGCCGGCATTGTTCCAGGGGTTCGAGCTTTCCGCGGCGCCGCTGGCCATGGCCTCGACCAATTGCAGGCGCAGTTGCGGATCGAGCTCTCTGAGCAGGGTCGCCAGGGTCGCGCTCATGATGCCGGCGCCGACCAGCAGAACGTCAACGGTTTCGATTTCGGTATGTGCCATCAGGCGTCTCCAGGATTCGCGATACCAGGGGCCGCACCGATGCGCGTCAGGCGGCCAGGGGGGAGGGCTGCGGCCCACTCCATGGGTTCAGGTATTGAGCGAATGTCCCGGCGGCGCGCCGCTGGTGATGGTGCGTGTTTCAGGCACGAAAAAGTTCATGTTTGCTCGCCACACTCTCGTGAAGTTGTGAATAACCGTCTCTTGCACGCTCTTTTGGAGTCGTGAACCTCGAAAAGGGTCGCTCTGCCACCGACCGCCCAGGGACTGACGCGGTGGCGCGTTGGCCTCGAGGGTGATCCGAGGACGCAACGGGCGGTTGCGGAGCGGGCGGTCTGCCTGGCGGCAGCACGATAGTGGCGGCTCTCTGTGGGCCTGAGCGCGGCGAGTGGAAGGGGGGCAGCAGGGGCAATGCGGAAAAGGCTTTTCCGGTAGCGCCCGGCGTATCCTCGATCCAACACCTGGCGGGGGAACCCGATCAGGAGACGTCCTTATAATCGGGTGCCGAGTATACCGGCGAAATTGCCGCAGTGGCGCGGTTGGTGAGGTTTTCTTAGCCGATGGTCTTATGTCGATGTTCCCCTTCGTCTTGTGAAGCAGGCAAGATGCCCGTGCAATCCTGCGTAAGGGAGTCACCATGTCCGATCTGTTCACTCGGGCGAGCAGCCCCGAAGAGGCCGTCGATCTGCTCGCGGCCCTGCATGGCAAAGCCACCGGGGCATTGAGCCAGGCGCTCAAGCGTTATCTGAAGGACCGCGTCGAACCGGACGCCACCGAGCGTGCGCTGTTTCGCTATCCGATGCTGCGCCTGACCTACCACTGCCACGGTGAGGTGCCTTCCACCACCCGTGCCTACGCCAAAGTACAGACGCCTGGCGTCTACCGGGTCACCGTTACCCAGCCGGAGGCGTTCCGTCGTTACCTGCTCGACCAACTCGGCCCGCTGATGAGCGACTTCAGCGTCGAGGTCGAGGTCGGCCCCAGCGAGCAGAACATTCCCTACCCCTACGTCGTCGAGCAGGGCGACGAGCTGGCCGGCACCGGCGTGACCGCCTCGGCGCTGGCGCGGGTGTTCCCCAGTACCGACCTGTCCGCGGCCACCGATGCGATCGCCGACGGTCTCTACGACTGGACCGATTCCGACGCGCTGCCGTTGGCGCTGTTCGATGCCGCGCGTACCGATTTCTCGCTGCGCCGCATCATCCACTACACCGGTAGCGATTGGCGCCACGTGCAGCCTTGGATCCTCCTGACCAACTACCACCGCTACGTCGACCAGTTCATCCGCTATGGCCTGCAGCGCCTGCACGAGGACGAGCGTTTCGTGCGCATGGTGTTGCCGGGCAACGTGATCATCGAGCGCGGTACGTCAGAGCAGGATGCCCAGCAGATCGCCGATGCGGTGGTCTGGCATCGCTACCAGATGCCCGCCTACCACCTGATTGCCAACGATGGCCACGGCATCACCCTGGTGAACATCGGCGTCGGCCCGTCCAACGCGAAGAACATCACCGACCACCTTGCCGTGCTGCGTCCGCACTGCTGGCTGATGATCGGTCACTGCGGTGGCCTGCGGCAGTCGCAGAACATCGGCGACTACGTGCTGGCGCACGCCTACATGCGCTGCGACGGCATTCTCGACCGGGTGCTGCCGCCGCACATTCCGATCCCCGCGCTGGCCGAGGTGCAGCAAGCCCTGCAGGAAGCCGCGGCGCAGGTCACCGGCGACCAGGGCGAGGCGCTCAAGCAGCGCTTGCGCACCGGCACCGTGCTGACCTACGACGACCGCAACTGGGAATTGCACTGGGCCCACGAGCGACCGCTGATCAACCTCTCGCGCGCCGTCGCGGTGGACATGGAGAGCGGCACCATCGCCGCCCAGGGCTATCGCCTGCGGGTGCCCTATGGGACCTTGCTGTGCGTGTCCGACAAGCCGCTGCACAGCGAGATCAAGTTGCCCGGCTCGGCCAATGCGTTCTACCAGCGTGCCGTCAGCCAGCATCTCACCATCGGCATCGCCGCGCTCGACCTGATGCGCAGTCAGCTCAACTCGCTGCACTCGCGCAAGCTGCGCAGCTTCGACGAGCCGCCGTTCCGCTAGGCACGACTACACCCCCGGCCGTCGCTCAGAGCGGCGGCTGGGGGCCGACGAAGCGGCTCCAGCGGCGGTCCAGCAACTGCTGCTTGAACACCTCCAGCACATCCACCAGCAGGGCTTCCAGCGCATAGCTGTGCTCCGGGGCTTCCTGCAGCCAGGCGTCCAGCAGGCTCTGTGACAGGCGTTCGGCGAGGTGCGCGGCCTGCGGCTCGCGCAGGCCGCGGGCGCTGGCTTCGAGCAGGCGCCGGGCAATGTCCGCCAGGGTTTCCTCCAGCGCATCCGCCACCCGTCCGCCCATCGGCAACTGGCGCAGGTTGCGTAACTGTGGCGATTCGCCGACCGCCTGGTGGATCACCCGGCCCACGTAGCCTTCCAGGGCGCCCCGATTGCTTCGATAGCCCTCATCGAGCATGCCCTGCAGACGTCGGGCGATGTCCGCCGCGAGGGCGCCGCGGCGTGGGCGCACCACTTCGTCGAGGATGCGTCGCGAGAGGTCGTCGGTGCTACCGAGTTCCTGCTGCAGGCGACCGAACAGCTTGACCATCACCCGGTCCGAGAGCTCTTCGAGCAGTAACTGGTAATAGCGGTCGAGGAGGCGGTACAGCGCCCAGTTGCGCAGGTCGATCACTCCCAGGCGCTGCAGGCGCAGCAACAGCACGCCGATGCGCAGCACGCGCAGCCAGCGCAGGCCGGCCAGCGGGATGCAGCCGAGTACGTCGTACCAGTGGGCGAACGGATAGTAGTACCAGCGCGCATAACGCCGCTCGTAGAGCGCCACGCCCCAGCCGAGCAGGACGTCGACGACGAACAGCGCGACGAATGCCAGGTCGATCTGCAGGAAGCGTGCATGGACGGCATGCGCGTACCAGCGCTCGAAGTCCGGCGAAAGACTCGCCAGCGCCTGACGGAAACCCCCGAGCAGGTACAGCGAGTCGAACAGCAGCAGCGCCAGGTTGGCCGCCAGCGCCAGCAGCACCAGCGCTTCCCAGGCTGCGTGGAGGGCCTCTCGGCGGCGTGGTTCAGGCATGCGCCGGGGCCTCGGCGGCCTGCCAGAGGACTTCTTCGGCGCCCAGGCGGCGGCCGATCAGGCGGGCCGCGACGAACAGCAGGTCGGAAAGGCGGTTGAGGTAGGCCAGGCAAAGCGGTCGGACGCTTTCCTCCGCCGCCAGCGCGGCGAGCCGGCGCTCGGCGCTGCGGGCCCGGGCACGGCACACATGGGCCTGGGCCACCGACCGTGGCCCCCCGGGGAGAATGAAATTGGTGAGCGGCCCCAGTTCCTCGTTCCAGTGATCGATGAGCGCTTCCAGACGCTGCACCTCGCCCTCCTGCAGGGCCTGGTACTCGGGCATCGCCAACTCGCCGCCGAGGTCGAAAAGGCGGTGCTGGCAGGGTGCGAGTGCGCTCGCGACCTCGGCCTGGGCGGGGCCCCCGGCGAGTTCGGCGAGCAGCAGGCCCAAGTCGCAGTTGAGGCTGTCGACCTCGCCGATGGCCTCGATGCGAGGATGGCTCTTGGCGACCCGGCGGTTGCCCGCCAGGCCGGTTTCACCGGCATCGCCGGTACGGGTATAGATTTTCGACAGGCGATTGCCCATGTCCGTTTTCCTAGCTGGAAGCGATGAGCGGCAGGCGCAGGGTGAACAGCGTGCCTTGGCCAAGGGTGGATTGCACTTCCATCTGGCCCTTGTGGTTATTGGTGATGATGAAATACGAAACCGACAGGCCCAGTCCGGTTCCCTGGCCGATTTCCTTGGTGGTGAAGAACGGCTCGAAGATGCGCTTGCGCGTGGCCTCGGGGATGCCCACGCCGTTGTCCTCGACCTGGATCTCCGCCCAGGGCGGGCTGCAGCGGGTGCGCAGGACGATGCGCCCGGGGCGCTCGTCGTCGCGCTGGTGGATCGCCTGGGCTGCGTTCTTCAAGAGGTTGAGCAGCACCTGCTCGAGTTCGTTGGCGATGCAGGGGACCTCCGCCAGTTGCGGGTCGAATTCACGGACCAGGTCTATGCCGCGGAAGTCGAAACCGTCGGAGAGGTCGAAGTCGTTGCCGGCGATCTCCACCGCCTGGTCGATCACCGCCGGCAGCGGACAGGCCTGCAGCTCGCGGTTGCTGCGCCGGCTGAAGGCGAGCATGTGACTGACGATCTTCGCCGCGCGGCTGCCGGCCTGGTGGATGCCGTCGAGCAGTTGCGGCAGCTCGCGAGCCTCCAGGTAGCGATTCACCTGCTCCAGCGAGACCTCCAGTTGCTCGGCCACTTCCTGGTTCTTCGGCAACTCCGCCGACAGGCGTCGGCGAATGTTCTGGGTGTTGTGCAGGATCGCGCCAAGGGGGTTGTTGATCTCGTGGGCCATGCCGGCCGCGAGGCCACCGACCGAAAGCATCTTCTCCGACTGCACCATCATTTCCTCCAGCCCCAGGCGCTGGGTGATGTCGTCCAGGCGAATCACCGCGCCGCGCCCGGCGCTGCCGGTGAGCGGGTAGAAGGTGAGGGCGAAGAAGCGCGGCTCGTCGCCGGGCCAGGCGACCCGTTCGATGGTCTCCACGCGCTGACGCGAGAGGGTATCGCGCAGTTGCTCGAGATAGGGCTTGAGCGCGGGGAGGGCGAGGAACACCGGCTGGTTGAGCGCATCCTCCAGTGAGGTGCCGGAGAGTTCGGTGGCGGCCTGGTTCCATTGGGCCACGTAGAACTGCTCGTCCACGGCGATCAGCGCCGAGGGCATCGAGTCGATGATGTTGTTGAGGTACTTCTGGAAGCCGGTGAGCTTCTGCTCGATCTTGCTGCGCACCTGGACTTCCAGGGCCAGCTTGCGGTTCGACAGGCGGGTTTCCTCGGCGAGCCCGCGCGCTTGCTCGGAGGCGGCCTCGGCATCGTCACGGGCGCGCTTGAGCTGCTGCTCGCGGGCCTCGATACGCGAGAGCATGGTGTTGAAGGCCTCGGCCAGGCTGCCGATCTCGTCCTGGTTGCCGGGACGCGCGCGCAGCGCGTAGTTCTCTTCGCGGGTCACCTGGCGCGAAAGCTCTTCCAGGCGCCGGATGGGTTTGGTCACCAGGCGACGGATTTGCCGTGCGACTGCGACCCAGATCAGCAGGGAGAACGTCAGGATCACCAGACTGGCGGTCAGGGTGCCGGTATAGAACGCCCCCGGTAGCTCGCTGGAGGCGACCAGCAGCAAGGTCCCGGGGGGACCGTCCGGGCGTGGCAACTCGGCGATCAGGTTCACGCGGAATTCGCTGTTGCGCCAGCTTTCGAGATCCGCGGCGGTGTTCGGCAGTTCGATCTGCGGACCCTGGGTGAGTTGGCCGAGGCGGCGCCCGTCTGCCGCGTAGATCGCTGCCGCGCGCAGCGGCGCATAGTGCTCCAGGCGGCGCAGCAACTGGTTGGCAGCGGCGGGGGAGGCGAGCGCGTCGTCGCTCAGTGAGGGTGAAGCGATCAGTGAGGCCAGTGTCTGTAGCGCCTGGGGCGCCATGCTCTGCTGGGAAATCCAGTAGGCCGCGCTGACGAAGGCCAGGTTGGCCACCACCAGCAACGTGGCCAGCACGACCAGTAGCGCGGCGAGCAGCTTGCGGCCGACGGGCAGGTTCTCCAGGCGCTGGCGAAGGGGCATGCGAGGGCTCGTTGGGCTATTCGTTACAGTGCTTCAGGGTAGCGAGGCCTCGCTCGCGGGGCCAGTTCCGCTTGCCGGATCAAACGCCGGGCAGACCGAGGGCGGCCAGATGCTGCCGCAGGCGCCGCTGCAGGGTTCGCAGGGCGGGCGCGCGCAGGGCCAGGCGGTCGGCTTCGGCGAGGGCGCGATCGAGCAGGTAGGCGATCTCCGTGCGACGCCCGGCGGTGACGTCCTGATGCATGGAGGAGTAGTTCAGCGCGGTGCCTTCGAGGACCTGGAACACGCGTTCCTCGAGGTCGTCCGCAGCGCTGGCGTCGAAGCGGGCGGCGAGCAGCGCACCCAGTTCGGCGATCAGCGGGCGCAGTGCCTGGGGGTACTCGCGCAGCGCGCCGTTGCGGCGGTCCAGCAGGACCGTGAGCGGGTTGATCGCGCAGTTCAAGGCCAGCTTGCGCCACTGGCGCCGTTCGATGTCGTTGCACCAGGCGGCAGGAATGCCGGCGAGCTGCAACTCCTTGAGCCAGGCCGGGGGTGGGGTGTCCGGCAGGCTGCCCAGCCAGTTCTCGCCACGACCGGCGAACACGTAGCGCCAGGGTGCATCGCGATAGGCGCCCTCGGTGGAAACGAGGCGCACGCAGTTCACCCGCGGTAATGCCGCCTGGACCTCTTCGGCGCTGCCCACGCCATTCTGCAGCAACAGCACCTCGGCTTCCGGCGCCAGGCGTGCGGCCAGAGCTTGCGCCGCCTCGCCGGCATCATAGGCCTTGCAGGCGAGCAGCAGCCGACGAATGGGCGGGCCGGCGCGGCTAGCGCTCTCGGCGATCAGCGGTACCTGGCTGGCGATGCCGTCCTCGATCAGCGTCAGGCCACCGCAGGCGCGATATTCGGCCAGGCGCGCATCGCGTAGCAGCAGGCGTACCGGTAGTCCGGCACGGGCCAGGCGCGTGGCCCAGAGGGTGCCCAGGCTGCCGGCGCCGAGGACGTGCCAGGTGACGGAGGGGGAGGACATGATGGTGGCAGCTCGATGCGGGGGAACAGCGGTTATAATGATCGGCTTTCGCAATCGTCAAGCCGGCTGCCTGTCCGGCGCCAATGGGAGATGTTCAATGCCGTCATTCGACGTGGTTTCCGAACTCGACAAGCACGAGATGACCAACGCCGTGGACAACGCGATGAAGGAGCTCGATCGTCGCTACGACCTGCGCGGCAAATGCAGCTTCGAGTTCAACGACAAGACCGTGACCATGACCGCCGAGGCGGAATTCCAGCTCGAGCAGACGCTGGAAATCCTCAAGCTGGCGATGGTCAAGCGCAAGATCGACATCCAGTGCCTGGAAGTGAAGGATCACTACGCCTCGGGCAAGGTGGTCAAGCAGGAGGTCGTCATGCGTGAAGGCATCGACAAGGACCTGGCGAAGAAGATCGTCGCGCTGATCAAGGACTCCAAGTGCAAGGTGCAGGCCGCGATCCAGGGCGAGCAGGTGCGCGTCACCGGCAAGAAGCGCGACGACCTGCAGGAGGTCATCGCGCTGCTGCGCGGCGCGGAACTGGGCATGCCGCTGCAGTTCAACAACTTCCGCGACTGAGTGCGAGGCGCTGCGACGCCCGCGGTTCTGCGCCAGAGAAAGCCCGTCGATGACGGGCTTTTTCATTCCGATTCGCCTTGGACACGCGCCCGCGCAGAGCGCGCTTGCCTGACGCCCGCACGTATCGGGGAGGGGATGTTCGCTGCGGACTTTGCCTCTTCATATGGATTTCCGTATATTCGGATTTCCGTATATTCGTGTGCTCGCTATGAATCCTCACGAACTGTTCAAGTGCCTGGCCGACGAGACCCGCGTGCGCATCGCGCTGATGCTGGCTGGCGAAGGCGAGCTCTGCGTGTGTGAACTGGTCTGCGCTCTGCGGCAGAGCCAACCGAAGATCTCCCGTCATCTGGCGCAGTTGCGAGCGAGTGGCCTGCTGCTGGATCGACGGCAGGGGCAATGGGTCCACTATCGGATCAACCCGGATCTGCCGGATTGGGCGCGGGAGGTGCTGCAGGCCACACTGGCTGCCCATGGGGACTGGCTTGGCGCCGATCGCGAACGCCTCGCGCTGATGGGTGAACGCCCGTTGCGCGTGGCCGCCTGCTGCTGAGACGGAGGTCGCATGCTCGTCGCACTGGCCATTTTCGTCTTCACCCTGGTACTGGTCATCTGGCAGCCGCGCGGCCTGGGCGTCGGCTGGAGCGCCGCACTGGGTGCGACGCTGGCACTGCTTGCCGGCGTCGTCGGCCTGGCCGACATTCCGGTGGTCTGGGGCATCGTGTGGAACGCCACGGCGACCTTCATCGCCATCATCATCATCAGCCTGTTGCTCGACGAGGCCGGTTTCTTCGAGTGGGCGGCGCTCCACGTGGCGCGTTGGGCCGGCGGCAGCGGTGCGCGGCTGTTCGGTTTCAGCGTGCTGCTGGGGGCGGCGGTGGCAGCGGTGTTCGCCAACGACGGCGCCGCGCTGATCCTCACACCGATTGTGGTATCGATGCTGGTGGCGCTGCGCTTCTCGCCAGCGGCCACCCTGGCCTTCGTCATGGCGGCGGGCTTCATCGCCGATACCGCGAGCCTGCCGCTGGTGGTCTCGAACCTGGTGAACATCGTCTCGGCGGACTACTTCGAGCTGGGCTTCGGCGAGTATGCGGCGGTGATGCTGCCGGTCAACCTGGTCAGCGTGGCGGCCAGCCTGGGCATGCTCTGGTGGCTGTTCCGGCATGACATCCCGGCGAACTACGAGCTGGCCTCGCTGAAGGCGCCGCAAGAGGCCATCCGTGACCGCGCGACCTTCCTCGGCGGTGGCTGCGTGCTGCTGGCGCTGCTGCTCGGACTGTTCGCCCTGGAGCCGCTGGGCGTGCCGATCAGCGTAGTGGCGGCCCTCTGTGCGGCGGTGCTGCTGGTGATCGCTGCGCGTGGCAAGACGATTTCCACCGGGCGAATCTTGCGTGGCGCACCCTGGCAGGTGGTGGTGTTTTCCCTGGGTATGTACCTGGTGGTCTACGGGTTGCGCAATGCCGGGCTAACCGATCGACTCACCGTGCTGCTCGATGGCCTGGCCGGGCACGGTCTGTGGGCCGCGGCGCTGGGCACCGGGCTGCTCAGCGCGTTGCTCTCCTCGGTGATGAACAACATGCCCAGCGTGCTCATCGGTGCGCTGTCGATCCACGCCAGCGAAGCCAGCGGCGTGGTCCGCGAGGCGATGGTCTACGCCAACGTCATCGGCTGCGACCTGGGTCCGAAGATCACCCCCATCGGCAGTCTGGCGACCCTGCTCTGGCTGCACGTGCTGGCACGCAAGGGCATCGTCATCGGCTGGGGCTATTACTTCCGCGTCGGCATCGTTCTCACGCTGCCGGTGCTGCTGTTGACCCTGTCGGCATTGGCCTTGCGCCTGAGCCTCTGAGACGCCGCGGAGGCGACTGTGAAAATTCTCTTCATGTGTACTGCCAATAGCTGCCGCAGCATCCTCTGCGAGGCATCGTTCAACCACCTGGCGCCGCCGGGTTTCCAGGCTGTCAGTTCCGGTGCCTTCCCCGGTGGGCGGGTGCTACCGCGTACCTTGCAGACCCTGCAGGCGGCTGGCATCTCCACCGAAGGTTTGTCCAGCAAGGGCAACGACGCCTTCGCCGAAAGCCCGCCGGACATCGTCATCACTGTCTGCGACCAGGCTGCTGGCGAACCCTGCCCGGTCTACTTCGGTCCGGCGCTCAAGGCGCACTGGGGGCTGCGCGACCCTTCGGCGGTCGAGGGCTCGGAAGCTGAGCTTCGCGCGGCTTTCGAAGCCACCCTGGCACGCATAGAACGTCGCTGTCGGGCGTTCTTCGGATTGCCCTTCGAGCGCCTGACGCGTGACGAACTGGCGCGCGAGCTGCAACGCATCGCGACGCTCTGATCCAGGAGTTTCTTGTGTCCCACGAACTACCGAACCTCGATGAAAGCCTGCTGCGCGAGCCGCAGGCCGACGCGCCGGCGCCGCGCATCCTGCTGCTGTACGGCTCCAACCGGCCGCGCTCGTTCAGCCGGTTGCTGGTGCAGGAGGCCGCACGGCTGTTGCAGCGCTTTGGCGCGCAGACGCGGATCTTCGATCCCGCCGGCTTGCCGTTACCCGATGACGCGCCGGCCGATCACCCCAAGGTGGTCGAGCTGCGCGAGCTGATGCAGTGGTCCGAAGGCCAGGTGTGGTGTTCGCCGGAGCGCCACGGGGCGATGTCGGCGGTGTTCAAGGCGCAGATCGACTGGGTGCCGCTGGCGCTCGGCGCGGTGCGCCCGACCCAGGGCAAGACCCTGGCGCTGCTGCAGGTATGCGGCGGCTCGCAGTCGTTCAACGTGGTCAACCAGTTGCGCGTGCTGGGACGCTGGATGCGCATGTTCACTATCCCCAACCAGTCTTCGGTGCCCAAGGCGTTCCTCGAGTTCGACGAGCACGACCGCATGAAGCCGTCGTCCTACTACGACCGCCTGGTGGACGTGATGGAGGAACTGGTGCGTTTCACCCATCTGCTGCGTGATCACCCGGAGCTGGTGGACCGCTACTCCGAGCGCAAGGAGTCGGCTGAGGCGCTCTCGCAGCGGGTCAACCAGCGCTCGATCTGAGCGCTGGCTCGAGTCGACTCAGGCTTTGCCATCGCCGCTCGGTAGCCCGCCCTCGCGCACCCAGAACAATGTGGCGCCGGCCACCGCTGCCGGCATCACCAGTAGATTGACGACGGGCACCAGCAGCGCCAGGTAGGTCACGCCGCCGAAGCCCAGGGTCTGCCAGCGCCGGGCGCGCAGCCAGGCGAGCATGTCCTGCCAGCTCATCTTGTGATTGTCAGCGGGGTAGTCGACGTACTGCACCGCCATCATCCAGATGCCGAACGCCAGCCACAGCGGTGTCGCCAGCAGGTTGAGCCCGGGGATGAAGGACAGCACCAGGAGGCCGGCGACCCTGGGTAGGTAATAGCCCAGCTTGCGCATCTCGCGGCCCAGGGTGCGTGGGACCATGGCGATCAGTTCCTTCCACGCGAAGGGAGGCGCCAGGTCGACGCCGCGCTCGACGGCTTCCACCTTCTCGGCGAGAAATCCGTTGAAGGGGGCGGCGATCAGGTTGGCGAGCAGGGTGAAGCTGAAGAACACCATCAGCAGCACCAGCAGCACGAACAATGGCCAGAGCAGGTACTGCAGGAAGGCCAGCCAGTCGGGCAGGCTCGGCATCAGGGCATCGACCCACAGGCCGAAGCGGTGCCAGCCGTAGCCGATCAGCGCGCCGAACAGCAGCAGGTTGACCAGAATCGGCAGGATGGCGAAGGCGCGCAGGCCGGGACTGAGGACCAGTTGCAGGCCCTCGCGCAGATAGTCGGGGCCGCGCAGTAGCGGGACTGACATAAGACTCTCCAGCGACTTGCCGATGCATCGAAGCTATCGGCGGGATTGAAAGCATCGATTTCCGATGGGCGCGGCGGTAAGCGAGCATAGCGCCATCGATCGTTTCGACCCTTTGCGGAACCACCGTTTGCCTCGACCCCTGAGTGCCTTGCTGCGGTGGTTCCCTTTTCTCCCTTCGACGCTGCGCCCATTGCTGGGCGCGGCGTCTTTTTTTCAACCGCGCAGACGCAGGGGCTGGCTGGAGAAGCTGACGCCGGCCAGGCCATGCTGCATCAGCGCACGGATATTGCCGTGATCGTCGCCCTCGGGATGGTCCAGTACGGCGCGGTAATGTTCGCCGAAGGCGAGCAATGCCTGCTCGTTGCTCAGCCCCTCCAGGCAGGCCATCGCCAGGGTCTTGCAGGAGCCTTCGTTCTGTCCCGCGGCATTCGCCACGCCACCGTTGACGAAGGCGCTGGGGGTATAGGCGTAGCGCGCCTCGATGAAGGCCAGGGTATCCGCGAAACGGTGCTCGCCGCTGGTCAGGCTGTCACGCAGTTGTTCGAGGGTCATCACGGTTTGTTCACCTTGTCGAAGGCCGCCTGCTGCTCGGCGCTGGCCTCTTTCTGGTATTGGGCTTTCCACTGGGCATAGGGCATGCCGTAGACGGCTTCCTTGGCCTGTTCCATGTCCAGTTCCACGCCGTGTTCGTCGGCGGCGGCCTTGTACCACTTGGACAGGCAATTGCGGCAAAAGCCGGAAAGGTTCATCAGATCGATGTTCTGCACGTCGGTCCGCATGCGCAGGTGTGCGACCAGGGCGCGGAAGGCGGCAGCCTCGAGTTCGAGGCGTTGTTGCTCGGTCATGTCGTTGGCTCTCAGGAATGGCTATTGGCGTTTGGACAGCGAACTGTCGGCATCGCTCTCGTGGGGCGTGGAGTAACGCCCGTGGCTCTTCTAGTCGAGACGGGCGCCTTTCTTCAGGTGACGGCCGCCGTTGACCACGATGTTGCTCCCGGTGGCGTAGCTGGTGCCGAGCAGGAACAGCACCGCGTCGATCAGCGGTTCGGCGCCGGGCTCGAATTCCAGCAGGGCCTTGCGGAAGGTGCGCTCGACGTACTCGCTAGTGGCGTCCTCCTTGAGGATCAGCAGGCCGGGCGAGATGCTGTTGACGCGCACCTGGGGTGCATACATCTCGGCGAAGGACAGCGTCATGTTCTGCAGGGCGGCCTTGGTGGCTGCGTACGCCACGTGATTCTTGCTGCCGCGCGAGGCGCTCTCGTCGCAGACGTGGATGATGTCGGCGCGGCCGGCACGGATCAGCCACTGCCCCAGCGACTGGTTGAGATGGAAGGGTGCCTCGACGTGCAGGCGGAACATCGCTTCCAGGTTGTCGAGGTCGTCGTCCAGCCATTGCGAGGCGTTGTGCACGATGGCGCGCAGCGAATCGTAGTGGGCCTGCACGTGGGCGATCAGTGCCTCGCGCTGCTGGCGCACCTGCAGGTCTGCCTGGAAGTGCTGGATACGCGGGTGAGCCGGTGCTTGCTCGGCCCGGCTCACCGCGAGCACGTCATGGCCGTGCTCGGCGAGCCGCATGGCCAGCTCCAGGCCGACCCGCTTGCTGGTGCCGGTGATCAGGATGGGGGAGGTCATGGCGAGAGAATTCGATGGGACTTCGACGCCTATCTTTACAGAAAGCCCCGGCGGCGGCCAGACGCCGCCGGGGACTGGTTCTACTCCGTCGCCGGATGGCTCAGGCGCTGCGCGGCCTCGCGGCGGGGTTCGGCCTGTAGCCAGGGCGCCAGCAAGCGGCTCATCAGGGGAATGAAACCGCAGACCATGATCGGCGTGAGGATCAGTGTGCTCAGCAGCACCCGCTGCAGCAGCGGCAACTGGCCGAGCAAGTCGCCGAACAGCGCATTGAACGCCAGCGATACCGGGAAGAACGCCAGCCAGACGGCCACGCTCTGCTTCCAGCGTGGTGGCGGGCGCGGGCCGTTGCCGAACCAGCAGCCGATGCCTCGCACGCGGTGTTCGTGAGGCGCCTGAAACAGGCCGCTGCCACGGCGCAGCCATTCGCGGCGCGACGCGGAGTGCTCCCAGCAGGCGAGGGTGGCTTCGTCGGAGAAGCGGAAGACGATCTGGAATTCGTCGCCGCCAGGCGGCGGTGCGAGTACCCCTGAGCCGAGATAGCCGGGGAAGTCGACGGCAAGACGCTCGCCTTCATGCAGCCAACGGGTGAAATCGTTGTAGCGGCCACGGGCAACGCGGCGCGCCACCATCAGGGTGACGGGTTCGGCAGACATGGGTATATCTCCAGGCAACGGCGAGCAGGCCGGGTAGGCCGATCGCAACGGTCGCGCCCCGGGGTGTTGGGACGCGATGTTTTGACAGGCAAGGATTATTCCCGATCCCTGTGCAGGCGTCAGCCCCGCCGGGCGGTCATTTCGGCGGAAAGAACGCCCTTGCGGCGCACGTGGTTGGTGCGATCGGTACGGATGCTGATCCGTAAGGGTGCGCAACGTCGCCAGCAGGGGCTGCCTGCGGCATACTGGCACGCCCTTCGAGCAGGAGTTCTCGCCGTGTATGTCGCCATTCTTTGCGGGTCGGTATTCGGCAATGCCGAGGATGTCGCCCGACATGCCGCACAACGCCTGACGAGCGCGGGCCTGGACGCACGCCTGCTGCCGCGGATGGACCTGGACAGCCTGCTGGCGACGCCGCCGCAGGCGTTGCTGGGCATCACCTCGACGACCGGCATGGGCGAGCTGCCGGACAACCTGATGCCGCTCTACCAGGCGCTGCGCGATGGCTTGCCCGCGGCGTTGCGTGGCCTGCCCGGCGGCGTCATCGGCCTGGGCGATTCGGCCTATGGCGATACCTTCTGTGCCGGCGGCGAGCAGTTGCACGAATTGTTCGTCGAACTCGGCGTGCGGGACGTGCAACCCATGCTGCGCCTGGACGCCAGCGAGAGCGTGACCCCCGAGACCGACGCCGAGCCCTGGCTGGATGCCTTCAGCGCGGCGTTGCGCGGCTGAGCGGGCCGGACTCGTCGATCAGCGCCAGCCAGGCACGTGCTGCGCGCGACAGATAGGCGCCCTGGCGCCAGATGAAGCACAGATCCCAGTGCAGCGGCGAGCCACTCAGCGGCAGGCTGAGGGTGCCGGGCCGCTGCAATCGCTGGGCGACCAGGCGAGGCAGCAGCACCACGCCCTGGCCGGCTGCCACCAACGCGGCGAGCAGATCGCCCTGGCCACTGCGCCCGGCCTCACGCGGAGTGAAGCCCTCTTCGCGACAGGCCTGCAGCAGGCGATCGTTGAGGGTGAAACTCTGCTGGTAAAGCAGAAAGGGCGTGTCGGCCAATTGCGCCAGCGCCACGCTGGGCTGTGTCGCCAGTGGGTGGTTGGCGGGCAGTAACACGTCGAGCGGCTCGTCGCAGAATGGCTGATAGGCGAAAGCCGGGTCGCTGGGCGTCAGGCTGCCGGCCAGGTCCAGCTCGCCGTTGAGCACGGCGCGCTCCATGAGCTTGCTGCCGCCCTCTGCCAATTGCAGGTTCACCCCGGGGTAGCGGCGCCGGTATTCGCTCAGCGGCGCCGCGAAAAAGGCTTCACCGCCGAGTACCGGCAGTCCCAGGCGCAATTCGCCGCGCAGCAACTGGTCGAGATCATCCAGCTCGGTCTGCAACTCATGTTGCAAGCGCAGCATCTGTTCCGCGCGTTTGAGCACCAGGCTGCCTGCATCGGTCAGGCGCAGGTGCGGGCCGTTGCGCTCGAGCAGTTGCACGCCCAGTTGCTGCTCCAGTTGGGCGACCTGCTTGCTGACGGTGGACTGGGTGGCATGCAGGTGGTGGGCGGCCTGGGTGAAGCCACCATGGCGTACCACTTCGGCGAAACTGCGTAGCAGCTTGAACTCCATGCTGGGCTCTCGTTGGATTCTCTAATGGAATGGTATCTAGTCAGATAATTCGCTTTTGCGATAGTAGCCGACTGCCTATGCTGCGTCTGTCTTGAGGTGTCTTCCATGTCCAGCGTGCAGCGTTTCCTGCGTCTGTGCTGCGAGCTCGCAGTGCTTTTGGTTCTCTATTTCATCGGCGCGGCAGTCGCCCACTGGGCGGGTTGGCCCGTGCCTGGCGGGGTGATCGGGCTTGCCCTGTTGCTGTTGGCGTTCGCCAGCGGTCTCGTACAACCCGCGACATTGCAGTTGGGGGCCGGCTTGTTGATGGCCGAAATGCTGCTGTTCTTCATTCCCGCCTTGATGAGTCTGCTCGATTACGGCGCTCTGTTACGCCAGGAAGGCGGGCGCATCGTCCTGGTGATCGGCTGCAGTACCGTGCTGGTGATGCTCAGTACCGCCTTCACGGTGGACTGGGTATGTCGCTGGAGGACCCGTCGTGAGTCTTGAGTTCCGCCCGCTGCTGTGGCTGTTCCTGACCCTGGGCTGCTACCTGCTCAGCCGCTGGCTCTATCGGCGCAGCGGCCGCTACCTGCTCTCGCCGCTGATCCTGGTGCCGACCCTGCTGTTGTTGGTGGCGATTCCGCTGCATGTCAGCTACGCCGAGTACTCGCGCAATACCCACCTGCTGCTGGCCATGCTTGGCCCGGCGACCGTCGCCTTCGCAGTGCCGATCTGGCAGCAGCGTGCGCTGCTGGCACGCTACTGGTTGGCCTTGTTGCTGGGCATGCTGGCCGGCAGCGTGGTGGCGATCTTCTCCTCCTGGTGGCTGGCGAGCCTGCTGTCGCTGGAGCCCCAGGTCGGTTTGTCGCTGGTTCCGCGCTCGGTGACCACGCCGTTTGCCATGCCGTTGGCCCGAGACCTGGGCGGCGTGCCCGAGCTCGCGGCGATCTTCGTGATGATCACCGGCGTGTTCGGCGCCACCCTGGGCGGCGTTCTGTTGCGCTGGTTGCCGCTGCGCACGCCCTTGGCGCGCGGCGCCCTGTTTGGTGTCGGCGCCCACGGCGCCGGCGTCAGCCGAGCCCAGGAAGTCGGTAAGGAGGAAGGCAGCGTCGCGGGGCTGGTGATGGTGCTGACCGGACTGCTCAACCTGGCGTTGGCGCCGCTGCTGGCGCTTTGTCTCTGAGGTCCTAGTGTGTCGCGGGGGCATCCTGCAGGCGCCGCAGGCGCTCGCTCAGGCGTAGCCGCAATGGCCCCTCTTCGCTGAGCAGCAGTGCATGCTGCAGGTCGAAGCGCTCGCCCTGAGGGCATTCCAGCTGTCGATAGAGATCGGCGCGAGCTATGTGGTCGGCGCAACTGGGGCCGACCAGTTCGAGCACGCGCTCGGCGTCCTTCAGGGCCGACAGCGGGTCGCCGGCCTCCCCATGTAGGCGCCGCAGGTTGCGTGACAGCCGTACGAGCATCGCCCGGGCATCCGCGCTACGCAGGTGATAGCCTTCGAGACAGGCTTGCGGACCCTGGATACGGCGCAGCAACTCGCGACATTCAGGGCTGTACAGACGCCGTCCGGTCGCAGGGTCAAGCACGTGGTCGGCGCCGGGGGCACGCAGCAGGAAGTGCCCGGGGAAATCCACTCCCTGCAGGGGAATCTCCAGACGTCGGGCGATATCCAGGGCGATCAGTGCCAGGCTGAGCGGTTGCCCGCGACGACGGGCGAGGACTCGCTGCGGTAAGGCTGCGTCCACGCCGGGTGCCTCGTCCTCGGCGAAGCCCAGCGCTGCGAGCTGGCGCAACAAGGGTTGTGCCAATTCGATGGCGGGGAGGCGTGGTAAGGCAACGTCGATGCGCTGGGCCAGGTTGGCCAGCTCATTCAGTGCGTCACACGGATTCAGCTGGGGATCGTGCTCGACGGCGAGCCAAAGCGCCGCCTCGAAGGTAGCGGGCGGGTCACGGCTCAGGCATTCATGCAGGGCGGATCGAGGATCCATGGGAAACCCTCCGGCGCATTGGCTAATTCTTAGCCGGCACGGTGGGCTGAGTCCAGCGACTTATTCTGCCAGGGTGGCGGTGGCGGGGAGCATGTCCTGCAGGTGTGCGGGTAGTTCGCCATTCTCGATGGCCAGGCCCAGTTGGACGCTGGCGATAAAACGCTGCAGGCGCTCCGGGTTCAGCCACTGCTCGGCACTGATGAAACGCTTCACCGCGACTTCCTCTCCCGCCGAAAGGGTCAGCAGTACGCTGCCGTCCGGGCGCTCGACGCTGAAGTTGACGCAGTAGTTCGCCTTGAAGGCCTCGGTGATGGTCTGGAATGGACTTTCCATGGGGCTACCTCGCTTGTATGCCTCGGATGGACTTGGCCGGTGGCGGCAAAGTTTCGTCGTCAGCCTGGCGTGCCGCCCACCAGGGCGAGAGACCGACGGATGGTCGCTGCCGCGCACCAATTAGGTCCTTAAATCAAGGCCTTGCACAAAAACGGGTAGCTTTTGCAGACCTCAGGATGCTTCATTCAACTCGTCGAGCGCGGCGATCTGCCCCTTGAAGGCCTTGGCGAACACTTCGCGGTGGCGGGCCAGATAGATGCCCAGGTCCTCGGCTTGTTGCTCGCCCAGTTCAGGGGACTGCCGTTGCAGAATCGCTGCCAGTGCTTCGGCCAGTTCCAGCATGCGGTCGTGACGGTCGGCCTCGCTCTTATCCATGAACAGGCGCTCCGGATCTCGACTGCTGCGGTACACCACTTCGACTGCCATTCATCACCTCTATGCCTTTTCCCGTCGATAACTGTCTGTATATACAGTGTCGAGAGGATACGACACCTGCCGTCATCTGGCCAGCGGCCATTCTGCATGGCCTGGCTCGTAACTTGATGCGACGAATTGTCCCGGCGTCCCCGTTATCTCCCAGCCCGAAAGCTGCATCAACCGTCACATGCCGGTGTGACGCTGGCCTGCCCTAGGGTCTGTTCCCGTTTCATTCACGGCCGCGCCGGCAGAACAGGTACCGGCCCTGCGGGTTGTGCCAGAAATGACCTGCGCTGTCGTTGCAGGACTTGCCAAGGGAGTGACCATTGGCGGCGTCCTGCGCCTAACCGCAGGCCATTTCTGGCGACAACGCGGTTCGCGAATGAAACGGGAACAGACCCTAGGAGAACGACGATGAACAAGCTGGACTGGGCCGAGCGCCTGCGCCGCCGTATGCACGAAGTACTGGAATCGCTGGGTAACCTGCTGGTCGAGGCGTTCCATTACCTGGCCCTGTTCGCCATCGGCGCGGTGACCGCCTGGGCGGCGGTGCTGGCCTTCTGCGAGATGCTGGACAAAGGGCATATCAGCATCGACGACATCCTGCTGCTGTTCATTTACCTCGAACTTGGGGCGATGGTGGGCATTTACTTCAAGACCAACCACATGCCCGTGCGCTTTCTCATCTATGTGGCGATCACCGCACTGACGCGCCTGCTGATCTCCGACGTGTCACACCATAATCGCCCGGACGAAAGCATTCTCTACGTCACCGGCGGCATTTTGGTGCTCGCCTTCGCGGTGTTGGTGGTGCGTTTCGCGTCTTCGCGCTTCCCTTCGTCGGCGAGCAGGGAGTCGTCGGGCTCGGGGCCGAGCAGCTAGAACTGCCCATGCGTCTCTGAAATAGGCGCAGACGACTAATTCGACCGGCAGAAGAGAACTTGGCCTCTGACTTGCTGGTCAGTTGTTGCAAGTGGCCCCAGGCAGGTGATCAGCATGTTCAATCCATTCAGATTCGTCAGTGACGCGTTCAGACACGAATATCAGGTGCGCTTCGCCATCGAGCGCATGGATGGGGGGGTGATCCTGTCACTGAGCAACGAGGAGGGCACGATCGTCGCCCGGCGCGCGTTGAGCGCCGAGCAGTTGGCCGACGAGACCCGTATGCAGCAGATCGTGCAGAGCATCCGCTTCGGTCTGGCCATCGACAGCGGCTACGGCGTTTCCTGCCTGCAGGCGATCAGTGCCGGACAGGCGAGCAGCGCGTCGACACTGCGCGGTGCCGTTGGCAGCGCCTGACTCAGGCGTTACCCAGCGGCGCGAGCAGATGGTTGAGGTCTCGTTCGTCGAGCGCTAGTTGCCGATCGCTGTCCAGGATGTCCTGGGCGAGCCCTGCCTTACGCCGCTGCATCTGCTGGATGCGTTCTTCGACGCTGCCGCGGGTGATCAGTTTGTAGACGAAGACGGGCTTGTCTTGCCCAATGCGGTGCGCACGATCACTGGCCTGCGCCTCGGCGGCCGGGTTCCACCAGGGGTCGAAGTGGATGACGGTATCCGCTGCCGTGAGGTTGAGGCCGGTGCCACCGGCTTTAAGGCTGATCAGGAAGATCGGCAGTTCCCCGGCCTGGAAACGCCGCACGGGGGTGGCGCGATCGCGGGTCGAGCCGGTGAGCAGTGCATAGGGAATGCGCCGTCGTTGTAGTTCAACCTCCACCAGCCGCAGCATTTGCGCAAACTGCGAGAACAGCAGCACCTTGCGCCCTTCGGCGAAGAGCGCTTCGAGCATTTCCAACAGCGTTGCCAGCTTGCCCGACAGCTCGGCGTGGAAGGCCCGCGGATCTTCCTGCTCATCGAGTAGGCGCAGGTCGCAGCAGGCCTGGCGCAGGCGCAACAGCGCCTCGAGGATGACGATCTGGCTGCGTGCGAGGCCCTGGCGGTCGATTTCCTCGCGAACCTTGCGATCCATCGTTTGGCGCAGGGCTTCATAGCGCTCGCGTTGTGCCGAGGACAGTTCGACCCATTGCACGATCTCGGTCTTCGGAGGCAGTTCGGGGGCGACCTGCTCCTTGCTACGGCGCAGCATGAACGGCCTGACCCGCGAGGCCAGTGCTGCCAGCCGCGCCTTGTCGTCCTGGCGCTCGATGGGCCAGCGGTATTCGGCATTGAAGCGCTGCTCGTCGCCGAGCCAGCCGGGCATCAGGAAATCGAACAGTGCCCAAAGCTCTCCCAGGTGGTTCTCCAGAGGCGTGCCGCTCAGGCACAGGCGCTGGTTCACGCGCAGTTGGCGTGCGGCCTGGGCCGCCTTGCTGCGTACGTTCTTGATGTGTTGCGCTTCGTCCAGCACCAACAGCGACCAGTCGTATTCGGCGAGTACGCGCAGGTCGCGAGGCAGCAGGGCGTAGCTGGTCAGTAGCAGATCGCACTCGCCGATGCGCTCGAACAGGCGCCGCCGACGCGGCCCCTGCAGCGCCAGCGTGCGCAATCCGGGGGCGAAGCGTGCGGCCTCGTCGAGCCAGTTGGGAATCAGGCTGGTCGGGACCACCACCAGCGCCGGATGCGTCAGGCGGCCGGCCTGCTTTTCCTGCACCAGGTGCGCCAGGGTTTGTAGCGTCTTGCCCAGGCCCATGTCATCGGCGAGCACGCCACCCAAGGCGAATTCACGGAGGGTCCGCATCCAGGCAACGCCCTGGGCCTGATAGCTGCGCAGTCGAGCGTTGAGTCCCGGGATCTGCGTCGTTTCGGGGGCGGCGTTGCGCAACTGGCGGGACAGCCGGCGCAAGTCTTCTCCGCCCCGCCACTGCAGCGTCGGGCCTTCGCTCAGTTCGGTGAGGCGTGCGGCGTCCGCGCGGGTCAGTGGCAATCCCTGCTGGTCCATGGGGTACTCGCGCAACAGCAGGTCGCCAAAGGCGCTGAACAGGGCGCGAAGGCGCGCGAAAGGCAACGCAACACGTTGGCCATGGCCATTGCCCGAGAGTGCCAGCAGGAGAACCTCATCGTCTCGGCGCCGCGCCAGGGCTTCCGGGGACAATTTCCAAGGCGTATTGCGCAGGCAGGTATAAAGCAGCGGCAGCAGGTTGATGCGCTGCCCGGCGGCGATGATGCCCCAGTGCAGTTCGGCGCCTGGGCCCTCGCTGGCCTCGAGTTCGACGTACCAGTCGTCCGCTTCGAGCAGATCGAAGTGGAAGTCCGGGCGCAGCCGTATGTCCCAGCCCTGTTCGCGCAGCGTGCTCAGCCCTTCCCGGGCGAAGCCCAGCCAGGCTTCTTCGCTCGGCAGTTCGAAGGCTTCGCCGGTGGTTTCGGGCAGTGCCTCGCTGACCCTCAGGGCGATGGCGAAGCCCAGTTCTACCAGGCGCTGGCGCAGCGCGGCTTCGCTGGCGGCATCGCGCTGGATACGCAACTGACTGCCGTCGGGCTGGTTGATCAGCAGATCGCGCGGCGGACGTCCATGGGTGAGATGTCCGGCATAGCGGAAGGCCAGGGCTGCGCGGTGTTGCGTCTGTTCGCTCATGCGACCCTTGCGCGCATCGTAGTGCACGCGCACGTGACTGCCGAGGGTCAGTACCGCCTCGGGGCGAGGCGTCTGTACGTCGGCGGCATTGCTGGGCAATGGCAGGCCTTCGCGTTGCCGCCCTTGCAGGGTGAGCAGGGTGGCGACGATGTGTTCGCAGTCCAGGCCGGTAGCGCAGGTGCAGGCGCCATGTACCTGCCAGGCATCGCCCTCACGATAGGGACGAATGGTCTGTCGATAGAGGCTGCCGCTGGCATCGCGGCATTCACCGCGGATCAGTTGTGCCTCCACTTCCAGCAGGCGCGTGCGGTCTTCTTCGGCGTACTGCCGACCCAGTGCAAGGGTCTGCTCGCCGAACAGAGCCTGCCAGGCGTCGGGCGTCAGTTGGCGCAGATCAGGAGCATCCATCACGGCAATGGCCGCAACGGTTGGGAGAGGGCGGTGTACGACTCGCTCATGGCACGCCTGAAGGATTGCAGAACCGTCGATTATCCCACGCCCGTGGGGGTTTTCCAGCGCCCAATGAAAAACGCCCCGGAGACCGGGGCGTTTTTCATCTCGAGCGAGTGCGGGACACTGGACTCAGTGGCCGTACACCGGCAGGCGTTTGCAGATGGCTTCCACCTTGGTGCGCACACTGGCTTCGATGCTCTCGTCGCCGAGGTTGTCCAGCAGGTCGCAGATCCAGCCAGCCAGCTCACGGCAATCGTTCTCGACGAAGCCACGGGTGGTGACCGCCGGGGTACCGATGCGCAGGCCGGAGGTGACGAAGGGCGACTGCGGGTCGTTCGGCACGGCGTTCTTGTTCACCGTGATGTGGGCCCGGCCGAGGGCGGCGTCGGCGTCCTTGCCGGTGATGCCCTGCTTGATCAGGCTGAGCAGGAACAGGTGGTTCTGGGTGCCGCCGGACACTACGTCGAAGCCGCGTGCGACGAACACTTCGGCCATGGCCTGGGCGTTCTTCACCACTTGCTGCTGGTAGGCCTTGAACTCGGGCTGCAGGGCTTCCTTGAAGCACACCGCCTTGGCGGCGATGACATGCTCCAGCGGGCCACCCTGGGCGCCGGGGAAGACCGCGGAGTTGAGCTTCTTCTCGATCTCCGGGTTGGCCTTGGCCAGGATCAGGCCGCCGCGCGGGCCGCGCAGGGTCTTGTGGGTGGTGGTGGTGACGACGTCGGCGAAGGGCACCGGGTTCGGGTAGACGCCAGCGGCGACCAGACCTGCCACGTGAGCCATGTCGACGAACAGATAGGCACCGACCTTGTCGGCGATCTCACGGAAACGGGCAAAGTCCAGCTTTTGCGAGTAGGCGGAGAAACCGGCGACGATGATTTTCGGTTTGTGCTCGACGGCCAGGCGCTCGACTTCGTCGTAGTCGATCAGGCCCTGGTCGTTGATGCCGTACTGCACGGCGTTGTACAGCTTCCCGGAGGACGAGACGCTGGCACCGTGGGTCAGGTGACCCCCGTGAGCCAGGCTCATGCCAAGAATGGTGTCGCCGGCGCTGAGCAGCGCCAGGTAGACGGCGGCATTGGCCTGGGAGCCGGCGTGCGGCTGGACGTTGGCGTAGTCGGCGCCGAACAGTTGCTTGGCGCGCTCGATGGCCAGTTGCTCGACCACGTCGACGTGCTCGCAACCGCCGTAGTAGCGCTTGCCCGGATAGCCTTCGGCGTACTTGTTGGTGAGCACGCTGCCCTGCGCTTCCATCACTGCCGGGCTGGTGTAGTTTTCAGAGGCGATCAGCTCGATGTGATCTTCCTGGCGCTGGGCTTCCTGCTCCATGGCGGCGAAAAGCTCGGCATCGAAGCGGGCAATGGTCAAGTCTCGGCTGAACATGGCAATCCTCTGGATCGTCTGGCGGTGATGAACAAGGGGGGCGGATTCTACCTCAAGCCCGCCGCCCTGGCACATGAGCGCCGATCATGTACTGCGCAGGAACCATTCACGCTCGCCTGGACGCGCTCTGCGCGTCCTATTCCAAGACGAACAGCGCGCCGTTGCTGAAGTGGGCTTCGATCTGCCGCGCAGGCATCGGTCGGCCGAAGAGGAAACCTTGCACTTCGTCACAGCCGTGGTTGCGCAGGAACTCCAGCTGGGCCAGCGTCTCCACGCCCTCGGCGATCACCGACAGGTTGAGACTGTGGGACATGGCGACGATGGCGCGGGCGATCTGCGCGTCGCGTTCGCCCTCGGGCAGGCCATCGACGAAACTGCGGTCGATCTTCAGCACGTCGATGGGGAAGCGCTTGAGGTAGTTGAGCGACGAGTAGCCGGTGCCGAAATCGTCCACCGCGATGCTGATGCCCAGGCGCTTGAGGCCGGCGAGGATCTGCATGGCTTCGTCCACGTCGCGCATCAGGATGCTTTCGGTGAGCTCCAGCTCCAGGCAGTGCGATTCCAGGCCGCTGCTGGCGAGGATGCTGGCAATGCGTGCGCCGAGCTGGCCGTCGGCGAACTGGCGGGCAGAGATGTTCACCGAGACCTTGGGCACCTGCACGCCGTGCGCGCGCCAGGCGAGCATCTGCCGGCAGGCCTCCTCCAGTGCCCAGTCGCCGACCTGGACCACCAGGCCGATTTCCTCCAGCACCGGCACGAACTCCGACGGGGAGACCAGGCCCCGGGTGGGGTGCTGCCAGCGTAGCAGCGCCTCGGTGCCCGTGAGGCGCTTGCCGTCGCTGGAGAACTGCGGCTGGTAGTGCAGTTCGAACTGGCCGTCCTGCAACGCGTGGCGCAGGTCGCTTTCCAGTTCCAGGCGCTCCAGGGCGCTGGCGTTCATCTCGGCCTGGTAGAACTGGAAGTTGTTCTTGCCGCGCTCCTTGGCGTGGTACATCGCGGTATCGGCGTTCTTCATCAGGCCGCTGGGCTCGTTGCCGTCCTGCGGGCTCAGGGCGATACCGATGCTGGCGGTGACGAAGAATTCGCGGCCTTCGAGCATGAAGGGTACGGCCAGTGCCGCGAGGATCTGTTCGGCAATGTGAATGGCACGATGCAGGGCCTGTGCGCGTCCGGTCTGCGGATTGAGCAGCAGGGTGAATTCGTCGCCGCCCATGCGCGCCACGGTATCGTCGTCGGCGACGCAACCGGAGAGCCGCTGTGCCACTTCCTTGAGCATCAGGTCGCCGGCGGCGTGGCCGAGGGAGTCGTTGATCGGCTTGAAGCGGTCGAGGTCGAGGAACATCAGCACCACCCAGGCGTTGCGCCGCTGCGCCGCCTGCAGCGCCGAGTGCAAGCGGTCCTGGAACAGCGTGCGGTTGGGCAGGTGGGTGAGGCCGTCGTAATAGGCCAGGCGGTGGATGCGCTGCTCGCTGGCCTTGCGCTCACTCATGTCATTGAAGAAGCAGACGTAGCTCGACAGGTCGCCTTCTTCGTCGTGCACCGCGGTGATGCCGACCCAGGCCGGATAGCGTTCGCCGGAGCGACGTTCGAGCCAGAGCTCGCCCTCCCAACTGCCTTGCTCGCCGATCTGCCGGACGATGTATTTGTGGTCCTGGCCGATCTGCTCGCGTGCCGTGAGCAGGGTCGGCAACTGGTCGATGACCTCGTCCTCGGCAAAGCCGCTGATACGTGTGAAGGTCTTGTTCACCTGCACGATGTAGCCGGCCGGATCGGTCACCAGGATCGCCGCAGTGGAGTGCTCGAACACCGTCGCGGCCATGCGCAGTTCCCGTTCGGCACGGCGCTGCTGGGTGATGTCCTCGGCGACCCCAAGCAGCCCCTCGAAGCGGCCCTGACTGCCCCACATCATCAGCATGCGGATCTGCAGCGTGACGCGATGCCCGGAGGCGTGGCGGCAATCGATGGCGAAGGGACGCATGTCCTGTTCTTCGGCCAGTGCGGCCATGCGCTGGGGGTCGCCGCGGGCATTGCGCAGGCGTGCCAGCAGCGAGCGTACCGGTGCCAGTTGCACCGGGTTGATGGCGAGATCCGGGGTGCTCACGCCTTCATTCAGCAGCAGCTCCGGGTCATACCCCAGCAGGCGGGTGATGGAGGGCGATATATAGCTGGGGCGGAGTTCTTCGTCGGTGGTGAACAGGGCGTCGGAGAGCGTTTCCGTCAGGCGCCGGTAGCGCCGTTCGCTCTGCCGCAGGATGTCCGTGGCGCGGGTCTGGTAGGTGATGTCCTTGGTCAGTCCGAGCACCTGGGTGACGTGCCCTTTGGCATCGCGGGAGAGCACCTGCTCGCGGCTGTCGAACCAGCGCCAACTGCCATCGGCGTGGCGCAGACGTTCCTGGAACTCGATCAGGGTGCCGTCGGCGACGACCCTGCGCTGGCGCTCGGCATAGGCGATGTATTCCACGTCGTCCGGGTGCCGCAGGCGCTCGATGGCGTCGTCGCCCAGTTGCGCCAGTTGGTGGTCCTCGTAACCCAGCATGCGGCCGAGGCTGTGGTTGGTGAATATCTCCCGGCCCGTGGTGACGTCGATGACGTAGAGCACTTCCGGCACCGTGCCCACGACGCGCGACCAGAACTGCTCGCGTTCGGCAATCGCCTGCTGCGCCAACTTGCGCTCGGTGACGTCCTCCAGGCTCAGGACGACTGCGTGCAGGTCTTCCGGGCGTTGTGGAAGGTTGAGGATCAGGCGCAGGTGGCGGCGCCCGGATGGGGTGCTCAGTTCACCCTCGACCTCGACGCGGCGCAGGGGCTCGAACAGCGCCGCGAGCAAGCGGAAGCGCAGGCCGTCCGCGTGCAGCGGCTCACGGTCGAGGAGGGTGCGCCAATCACGCTCGCCGTCGCCCTGGCCGATCAGGGACTGGGCCAATCGATTGGCTTCACGCACGCGGATGTGTGCGAGCAGCTCGGCATGTCGTTGCGGGTTGCGTTGCAGCCAGCGGCGCAGGCCGAGGGTGTCCTTGACGTCTTCGTGTTCGAAGTACCCCGGTAGTTCGGAGAGGTCGAGCAGGCACAAGGCGATGCCGGCGCTTTCGAAAATGTCCTGGTAGCGACGCCGGGCGTACTGCAGGTTGCGCAGAGAACGCTGTTCCTCCTCGACATCGCGTAGCACCCAGACCCAACTGGTGTTGGGCTGGTGATCGACGTGGCTGCGGGTGAGCAGGAACAGTGTTTCCTTGCCGAGTTTCGGCATCGGCAGCAGGATGCTGTGCAATTCACCGTCGAGCAGGGCCTGCGGTAGGCCGGGCAGCAGGTCGCCGAGGTCGCGGCCCTCGGCACTGGCGTTGTCGATGCCCAGCAGGGCTTCGGCCTGCGGGCTCAGGTAGGTGATGCGGCGCTGTTCGTCGGTAAGCAGGACCTGCTCGTCGATGGCGGCTAGCGCGTTGGCCGCCAGGCGCAGGGAGCGTCGCGACTGCGCCTGGTTCTCGCGAAGGCGGCGCATCTCTCCGAGCATTTCGAACAGGCCGAGCATGACCAGCAGCACACAGGCGCCGAGCAGCGCCAGCTTGCCACCCAGGGCGGGTAACAGTTGGCGTAGCGCCGCCAGTTCGTCGAAATGCGCCCGCAGGACCAGCGTCGTATTGTGCAGCTCGAATTCCCGCAGGGGCGTCGTGGACAGCGCGCGTGGCGCGTCGGCGATGCTCGCCAGGGGGCGCCCGCTGCCTTTCTCGGCGAGGCTCCAGGCCGTCTCGCCCTCGATGGGCGGCAGCCAGCGATCCAGTACGCCGCGGTCAAAGCTCAGCAGCCAGTAACCCTGGCTTCGATCATCGCCCCGCGGGATGACCAGCAGGAGGTCACCGGCGGGGTGACTGTCGAGCGAATAGCGATAGGCCTCGTCGTCCGAGGGCAGGGCGGCGAGGGCACGGCCGCCGGGCATGTTGCGCCCCTCCCGGCGCCCCTGGGCATCCAGTGGCGTGAGGCTGCGCAGGCCGGTGATCAGGTCGCTCAGGTCGGCGGCGAGTTGCTCGGTCGTCGCCTGTTCGCGGCGAAAGAGATAGAGCTGTGCGCTACGTGCCTGGAAGTCCAGGTTGCTCTGCAGGCGGGCGGCCTGTTGGGCCGTGACGTCGATGCTGCGTTGACGGGCATTGTCGATCAACTGCTCGTACTGGTCCTGCAGCTGCCAGACCAGCACGCCTAGCAGCATCAGCATCAGCGAGATCAGCAGTACCTTGCGGACACGCTTGAGCCGGCTCTGGGGAGCGGGAGGCTCGGGCAAGGCATCGGGAAACTGCGGGGCCAAGGGCGATCCTGAGCTGTAAGTATCTGAGAGGTCTTTGGCGGCACGTCGCGCAGGGCGTTTCGCGCCGTCGCCGAAGAAAACGCACTACCATGCCCGCAATCAAGGCGAAGTGCCAGTACCTTCCGACCGCTAATTGCCCCCGAAGGCGCAATCCGGTAGTTTTCTCCTCACGCGTGCAACGCGCTTTCTTTTCTTGTTGGCGTGCTCCGTAGCTCGGAGAGCGCTTCAGGCCACTTCAGGTTTCTCATGGCTCAGTACGTATACAGCATGCACCGGGTGAGCAAGATCGTGCCGCCCAAGCGTGAAATTCTCAAGAATATTTCCCTGTCCTTTTTCCCGGGTGCCAAGATCGGCGTGCTCGGTCTCAACGGCGCGGGCAAGTCCACGCTGCTGCGCATCATGGCCGGGGTGGATACCGAGATCGATGGCGAAGCACGCCCGATGCCCGGCATCAAGGTCGGCTACCTGCCGCAGGAGCCGCAGCTGGATCCGCAGAAAACCGTGCGTGACGTGGTCGAGGAGGCGGTGGGCGAGATCAAGCAAGCCCAGGCGCGACTGGACGAAGTCTATGCCGCCTATGCCGAGCCGGACGCCGACTTCGACGCACTGGCTTCCGAACAGGCCAAGCTCGAGGCGATCCTGCAGGCCTCCGACGGGCACAACCTGGAGCGCCAGCTGGAAGTCGCCGCCGACGCGCTGCGCCTGCCCGCCTGGGACGCCAAGGTGGAACACCTTTCCGGTGGCGAGAAGCGCCGTGTGGCGCTCTGCCGCCTGCTGCTGTCGGCTCCGGACATGCTGCTGCTGGACGAACCGACCAACCACCTGGACGCCGACTCGGTGGCCTGGCTGGAGCGCTTCCTGCACGATTTCCCCGGCACCGTGGTGGCGATCACCCACGATCGTTACTTCCTCGACAACGTCGCCGGCTGGATTCTCGAACTGGACCGCGGCCACGGCATCCCTTTCGAGGGCAACTACTCCCAGTGGCTCGAATCCAAGGCCAATCGCCTGGAGCAGGAAGCCAAGGCGGAGGCCGCGCATGCCAAGGCGATGAAGTCCGAGCTGGAGTGGGTACGCCAGGGCGCCAAGGCGCGTCAGTCCAAGTCCAAGGCACGTCTGGCCCGCTTCGAGGAAATGCAGTCGCAGGAATTCCAGAAGCGCAGCGAGACCAACGAGATCTACATTCCGGCCGGTCCGCGGCTGGGCGACAAGGTCATCGAGTTCAACAACGTCAGCAAAGGCTTCGGCGACCGTGCGCTGATCGAGAACCTCTCCTTCAGCGTGCCCAAGGGCGCCATCGTCGGCGTGATCGGCGGCAACGGCGCGGGCAAGTCGACTCTGCTGCGCATGATCACCGGCAAGGAACAGCCCGACAGCGGCAGCATCGAGTTGGGCGAGACCGTGCAGATCGCCAGCGTCGAGCAGAGCCGCGATATGCTCGAAGGCAACAAGACCGTGTGGGAGCAGGTGTCCGATGGCCTCGACATGATC
This sequence comes from Pseudomonas sp. R4-15, assembly GCF_055768815.1. NCBI lineage: Bacteria > Pseudomonadati > Pseudomonadota > Gammaproteobacteria > Pseudomonadales > Pseudomonadaceae > Pseudomonas > Pseudomonas sp. R4-15. Next base: position 4,287,552 of record NZ_CM147293.1, on the reverse strand, counting down.
AAGGTCGGCAGCTACGAAGTGCCTTCGCGGGGCTACGTGGGACGTTTCAACTTCAAGGGGGCCGACCAGCAGAAATTCGTCAAGGACCTCTCCGGCGGTGAACGCGGCCGTCTGCACATGGCGCTGACCCTCAAGCAGGGTGGCAACGTGCTGCTGCTCGACGAACCCTCCAACGACCTCGACGTGGAAACCCTGCGCGCCCTGGAAGAGGCGCTGCTGGACTTCCCCGGCTCGGCGATCGTGATTTCCCACGATCGCTGGTTCCTCGATCGTATCGCCACGCACATCCTCTCCTACGAGGATGAGGGTGTACTGTTCTTCGAGGGCAACTACACCGAGTACGAAGCCGATCGCAAGAAACGCCTGGGCGATGCCGCTGCCCAGCCGCATCGGGTGAAGTACAAGAAACTGGCGCAGTGATCCCGTCCCCACGTCCCAGCGCGGGGGCGTGGGGCTGCTCTCTTCTCGACCCGCGCGGGTCTGAATCAAAGGAATGCCATGGCCGCTTTGGGGTTGCGGGGAAAGTCCCTTATCTTGCTGCTGCTCGGGTGCGCGCTGACGTTCGTCCTGGCCGGCGTCATCGGCTGGAACGCCCTCGAAGGCGTCCAGCAGCGCTATGCGGACGGTTACGCGCGTAACGTGGTGCAGCTCAACCGCGAGCGGCTGTTCGGGCCCATTACCCGTGAACTGGCTCTGGCTCAGCGCCTGGCCGAGTCGCAGTTGACCCGACGCTGGCTGCTCGACGAGAGCGATCCGCAGAAGAAGTCGCTGTTCTTCCGCGAAGCCGAGGGTTATCAGGGGGCGCTGAACGATCACGCCTACTTCGTCGCATCGGCGATCTCCGGCAACTACTACTTCAACGGCAGCGGCGAACAGCCTAGCGAAGCGCCACGCTTCACCATGCGACCTGATCGTGACACCGACGCCTGGTTCTACCGGACGATGGAGGACGGGCGTCCCTACGAGATCAACGTCGATTACAACACCACGAGCCGCGACGTGAAGGTGTTCTTCAACGTCCTGGTGCGTGACGACGAGCGGATCCTCGGGGTGGTGGGTTCGGCGATCACCCTGACCGACTTCCTCAAGCAGTTCGTCAATCTGGACCTGGCCGGCGTGGAGTCCATGGTGCTCGATCGATACGGCTCGATCATCGCCCATCCGCGTTCCGAGCTGGTGACCTACAACGCCGAGGGCGCTTCCGGGCGAAGCCTGGCCACGCACATCCTCGGCCAGGTCACCGGTAAGGGCGATGCGGAGGCGGTGCGCGAGGCGCTGAAACGCGCCGCCGACAAGTCCGGGGACGTCGAAACCCTGGCGGTGCACATCGATGGCAGGCCGCGACTGCTGGCGCTGGGGTGGATTCCCGAGCTGAACTGGTATGTCGCCGCAAGCATCGATCTGCAAGTCGCCCAGGTGATCGAAGTGCGTCCGCTGTTACCGGCGCTGGCCTCGCTGCTGTTATTGCTCCTGGCGCTGATCGGCGGAACCCTGTGGCTGGTGGAAAAGCGCGTGCTGGGGCCGCTGCGCCAGTTGCGCCGCAGCGCACAGGCCATTGCCGGCGGGCGCTACGACACGCCACTGCCCGGCGGTCGCGACGACGAAATCGGCGAGCTATCGGCCGCTTTCGCTGCGATGGCCAGCAAGGTTCGCAGCCACACCGGCGAGCTGGAAAAGCGTGTCGCCGAGCGTACCCACGAGCTGGAGAAGGCGAACCGCGAGATGGCCCTGGCGCACAAGAAGATCGACGACTCGATCGACTATGCCAGCCTGATCCAGCGCGCCATCCTGCCGGACCGACACATGGTCAACCATCTCGGGGAACACCACTGCGTGCTTTGGCGTCCCCGCGATGTGGTCGGTGGCGACTTCTACGTCTTCCGTGGTGCCGATCAGGCCTGCCTGTTCGGCGTGGTCGACTGTGCGGGGCATGGCGTCCCCGGGGCCCTGATGACCATGCTGGGGCGCGCGGTGATCGACCAGGCGATCAGCGACTGCGGGCTGTCCGATCCCGCTGGCATCCTGGCCCGTGCCGACCGCATCCTGCGGGGCATGCTGCTCGACGAGGACGAGCGGCGCATGGTCGCCACCAATATGGACGTCGGCCTCGCTTACGTTGATCTCGAGCGGCGCCAGGTTACCTTCGCCGGTGCCAAAATCGCGCTCTACTATAGTGACGGCAACAGCATCGAGCAGTTGCCTGGCGCGCGTCGTGCGATTGGCGACAAGCGTGTCGGCGAATACTTCAATCAGCAGGTGGAGCTGGCGCCCGAGCGTAGCTTCTACATGAGTACCGACGGCTTCCTCGATCAGGCCGGTGGCGACCGTGGCTTTGGTTTCGGCAATGCGCGCTTCGCGCAGATGCTGCTGGAGCACGCGCGCCGGCCGATGCACGAGCAGGGCGAGGTGTTCAGCGCCACGCTCGCCGAGTATCAGGGCAGCTACCCGCAGCGGGACGACATCACCATGCTGTGTTTTCGCTTTGGTTAGGGAGTGAAGATGGACACCATTGACTTATTCAGCATGCGCGAGAGCTTCAACCGTCAGCAGATCATGCTCTGCTTCAACGGCCCGATCTCGCGCAGTCTGATCGAAGAGATCGGCAACGCCCTGCGCAATTACCTCTCGGCGGAGCAGGCGCATCCGTCCGCCGCGATGGACGTGTTCGCCGTCTACATCGAGATGACCCAGAATATTCGCCATTACGCCCGGATCAAGGAGTGGACCGACCTGGAGGCCGGTGCCACCGTGGTCGTTGCGCGCAACGACGCGGAGCACTATGTGGTCACCGCCGGCAACCTCGTCGAAAATGAGGACGGCGAGCAACTGATGCGCACCGTCGAATCGCTCGCGGCACTGGACAAGGCGCAGCTCAAGGCCGCGTACAAGGAACAGTTGCGCAGACCGCGTGATGAGCACGCGGTCAGTGGCGCCGGTCTGGGTCTGATCGACATCGCCCGCAAATCCAGCGCGCCCCTGGAGGCCTCGCTGCGGCGCCTGGCCAACGGTCAGGCCTTTTTCAGCCTGCGCGCGATCATCTGAGAATTCCAAGAGCAAGAAACCATGAGTGATATTTTCATCGAAGGAACCCAGTCCACGCCTGCCATCGAGGGTCTCTGGGAGACTGGGGTGCTGACCATGCGCGGGGACTCCTACCCGGAGAACTCCTACGAGCTGTTCAACCAGGTCTTCGAGTGGCTGGAACTCTATCTGCGTGACGCCGAGCGACCGCTGACGCTCGAGCTGCATCTGCTGTACCTGAACACCAGCAGCATCAAGGCGATGATGGACATCTTCGACCTTCTGGAGGCCGCGCATCAGGAGGGCCGCAGCGTCGCCGTCGATTGGCGCTACGACCGCCTCAACGAGCGCGTGGTCGAGCTGGCCGAGGAGTTCAAGGAAGACTGTACCTTCCCCTTCAATATTCGCAGCAACGAGTGAGCACGGGCATGGCGAGCAAGGTCGATCTCGAAGCGCGCATCAAGGCGCTGCTGGAGGAGCCGGCACACACCGGAGAGCCTCTGCGCGAGACGCTTTCGCTACTTTGGTTGCAGCATCTGGACCTGATGCGGCGCATCGATCGTATCGCCAAGGTTTCCGATGCCTACCAGAGCATCGCGCTCAAGCGCGAGGTGACGCTCAACGAGCGTCTCGACAAGCAGTTGCGTCAGTTGGAAAAGGTCGCACGCATCTCCGACCGTTACCAACAGATGATGCGCGACCTGAACATCGCCCTGCGCGAGGCCTCCACCCACGACGCCCTGACCGGCCTGGCCAACCGCCGACTGCTGGTCGAGCGTCTCAAGGAGGAGACCGAGCGTTGCCGGCGCTACGAGCGGACATTCAGCATCGTGATGATCGACGTCGACCACTTCAAGGTGATCAACGATCGTTATGGTCATGAAATCGGTGACCGGGCCCTTGGCGAGATGGCCAGGACCATGGACGCCGAGCTGCGTGAGCAGGACCTGTGCGGACGCTGGGGCGGCGAGGAGTTCCTCGTGCTGCTGCCCGAGACGGGGCTGGCCGAGGCCAGTGCCGTGGTCGAACGCATTCGCCAGAGCGTGCGCGAACTGGTCGTGCGGGTGGACACCGAACAGATCGTGATGAGCGTGAGCATCGGTGTGGCGCAGTATCTGCCCGGGGAAAATTATTCGAACACCGTCAATCGTGCGGACAAGGCGCTGTTCGAGGCCAAGCGTAATGGCCGCGACCGAATCGTGTTGGCCAGCCAGGACTAGCCCTTGCGCCCTTCGCGAGGGCGGCCGCAGAATGCTTGCGTTGTCGCCCGCCGCAAGGATTCCCGATGTCCGATGCTTTCGCTTCCGTATTGCGCCTGTCTCCCGAGGCGTTGACCCGCCCCTTCGACTCCCAGCAATTCTGCTTTACCACCACCGATGAGCTCGACCCGTTCCGTGGCGTGCTCGGTCAGGAGCGCGCCGTAGAGGCGCTGCAATTCGGCGTGGCGATGCCACGCCCCGGCTACAACATCTACGTCATGGGCGAGCCGGGTACCGGCCGCTTCTCCTTCGTGCAGCGTTATCTAAAAGCCGAGGCCAAGCGTCTGGCGACGCCGCCCGACTGGGTCTACGTCAATAACTTCGACGAGCCGCGCGAGCCGCGCGTGCTGGAGCTGCCGTCCGGCAGCGCGGATGCTTTCATCGCCGACATCGAACAACTGATCGATGCACTGCTGGCGACCTTTCCCGCCGTTTTCGAACACCCCTCCTACCAGCAGAAGAAGAGCGCCATCGATCGCGCCTTCAACCAGCGTTATGACCGGGCCCTGGATGTCATCGAGCGCCTGGCGCTGGAGAAGGATATCGCCCTCTATCGGGATGCCAGCAACATCGCCTTTACCCCGATGAAGGAGGGCAAGGCCCTCGACGAGGCCGATTTTGCCCAACTGGAGGAGGCCGAGCGCGAGCGCTTCCATAGCGATATCTCTGCACTGGAAGAACGCCTGAACGAGGAACTCGCCAGCCTGCCGCAATGGAAGCGTGAGTCGAGCAACCAGCAGCGTCAGCTCAATGAGGAAACCATCACCCTGGCTCTGCAGCCGCTGCTGGCGCCGCTCTCCGAGAAATACGAAGAGAATGCCGGCATCTGCGCCTACTTGCAGGCGATGCAGGTGGACCTGCTGCGCGTGGCGGTCGAGCAGCTCGCCGATGACGGTCCGAATGACCGGCAGAAGCGCCAGGCGCTGGAAGAACAGTATGCGCCCAGCCTGGTGGTTGGCCGTCCGGCCGGTGCGGGTGCGCCGGTGGTGTTCGAGTCCCACCCGACCTACGACAACCTGTTCGGTCGCATCGAGTACAGCAGTGACCAGGGTGCGCTTTACACCAGTTACCGGCAACTGCGCCCGGGTGCGCTGCACCGCGCCAACGGCGGCTTCCTGGTGCTGGAGGCGGAGAAGCTGCTCAGCGAGCCGTTCGTCTGGGACGCACTCAAGCGCAGCCTGCATTCGCATCAGTTGAAGACCGAGTCGCCGCTGGCCGAACTGGGCCGGCTGGCGACCGTGAGCTTGAGTCCGCAAGTGATTCCGCTGAAGGTCAAGGTGGTGATCATCGGCTCGCGGCAGCTGTACTACGCATTGCAGGACGCCGATCCGGACTTCCAGGAAATGTTCCGTGTGCTGGTGGACTTCGACGAGGACATCCCGCTCGCCGAAGACAGCCTCGAGCAATTCGCCCAGTTGCTCAAGACGCGCACCTCGGAAGAGGGTATGGCGCCGTTGACCGCGGCCGCCGTGGCCCGCCTGGCGACCTACAGCGCGCGCTTGGCCGAGCATCAGGGTCGGCTCTCCGCGCGCATCGGCGATCTGTTCCAGATGCTCTCCGAGGCTGATTTCATCCGTCAGCTCGCCGGAGATCAGGCGACCGACGCGGGACACATCGAACGCGCCCTGAAGGCCAAGGAAACCCGGACGGGGCGCGTCTCGGCACGCATCCTCGACGACATGCTGGCGGGCATCATCCTCATCGACACCGACGGCGCCGCCATCGGCAAATGCAATGGCCTGACCGTGCTCGAGGTCGGTGATTCGGCCTTCGGCGTTCCGGCGCGCATCTCCGCGACGGTCTATCCCGGCGGCAGCGGTATCGTCGACATCGAGCGCGAGGTCAACCTCGGCCAGCCGATCCACTCCAAGGGCGTGATGATCCTCACCGGCTACCTGGGCAGTCGCTACGCCCAGGAATTTCCCCTGGAAATTTCCGCGAGCATCGCGCTGGAGCAGTCCTACGGCTATGTCGACGGCGACTCGGCGTCGCTCGGTGAGGTCTGCACGCTGATCTCGGCGCTGTCGCGCACGCCGCTCAGGCAGTGTTTCGCCATCACCGGTTCGATCAACCAGTTTGGCGAGGTGCAGGCGGTTGGCGGCGTCAACGAGAAGATCGAGGGCTTCTTCCGCCTCTGCCAGGCACGTGGGTTGAGCGGTGAGCAGGGGGTGATCGTGCCCTACGCCAACATCGCCAACCTGATGCTCGATGAGTCGGTGCTCGAGGCGGTGCGCGAGGGACGCTTCCATGTCTATGCGGTGCGTCACGTCGATGAGGCGCTGAGCCTGCTGCTCGGCGAGCCGGCGGGTACGCCGGACGAGCGTGGACGTTTCCCCGAGGGTAGCGTGAATGCACGCGTCGTGGCGCGCCTGCGGGAAATCGCCGAAATGGGCGAGGAAGAGGCCGAGGCCGGCAAGGCCGTTCCGGCCGAACGGTCGGAATGATTCTCTCCCCCTGAGGGTCAGATGGGCATGGCGTCGACGACCGGGCCGGTCGTCGACGTGCTTTCGCGATGCCATGCGCTACGCTACAGCGAGCGCACCCTGCGGAGGACGTCCCATGTCGCAACGCCTGTGCCTGACCCGGCAATGTCTGGGTATCAACACCCGTATCGAGCTAGCGCTGCACCCGCTGGCTTGCGATGGATTGTGGAGCCTGATTTGTGCCGCCGGCCTGGATGGCGGACAGCCCAGTGAGGTAAGGGCCCAGGGACCGCTACGGGGTGCCCGCGAAGCTGGACAGGTGCTGGACACGGTGGTGCAGAACTTGATGCAGATGGGTTACAGCCTCAGCGGGGAGCTGCCCATCTGGGCCCTGCACGTCCAGGGCGAGTTGCGTCGCCAGCGCCGGTTGCGGGGGGCGGCGCCCAGTCCCGTGCGCAGGCAGCCGTTTCCCTGACTGCCCGGCGGGGTTTCCGACGGGTTTTGGTTACGTACTGACGCATTGCTCCGGACCGCTTCGCGGATATACTCGCTGGCGATTTATTCAGCTGCGAACAGGCTATGGAACGCTTTCTGGAAAATGCGATGTACTCCGCCCGCTGGTTGCTGGCGCCTATCTATTTCGGTCTCTCCCTGGCGCTATTGGCGCTGACCTTGAAATTCTTCCAGGAGGTCTGGCATATCCTGCCGGCGATCTTCGATATCGCCGAGCCGGACTTGATCCTCGTCGTGCTATCGCTGATCGACCTCTCGCTGGTGGGTGGCCTGCTGGTGATGGTGATGATGTCCGGCTACGAAAACTTCGTTTCCCAGTTGGACATCGACGAGAGCAAGGAGAAACTGTCCTGGCTGGGCAAGATGGATTCCGGTTCGCTGAAGGTGAAGGTTGCCGCCTCCATCGTGGCGATCTCCTCCATCCACCTGCTCAAGGTGTTCATGGAGGTACGTAACCTCCCCGACAACAAGTTGATGTGGTACGTGATCATCCACCTCACCTTCGTCGGTTCGGCCTTCGCCATGGGCTATCTGGACAAGATCACCAAGCACGATTGATTTCCGGTGATGCCGTGCGGCATTGCCCTTCTCATGCGGAGAAACTAACGATGCGTAAGTCCCTGTTGCTGAGTCTGCTGTCGGTCACCCTGGTGCTGGGTGGTTGTGCGCTCAGCCCGCAGCAGCTCGATCCCGATCCCAAACTCAATGTACAGCTCAGCGCGGTCGGCCAGGGCCAGCCGGTGGTCGTGCGTGTGGTCGATGGGCGCTCCTCGCCGAATCTGGGGACCCGCGGCGGGCTCTACGCCGAAACCAGCGAGATCAGCGTCCCGGCGGACAAGGTGCTGCCCAAGTTGCAGGCCCAGGCCGAAGCGGCGGTACGCCTCCTGGGTTTCACACCTTCGCCGAACGCCTACAACGCGCCGCAGTTGACGCTGACCCTGGCTGAACTGAAGTACCAGTCGCCCAAAGAGGGCATCTACGTCACCGAGGCTGACATCTCGGCGACATTCCGTACCGATGTGCAGAACCCCCAGCGCCGCTATACCGGCCGCTATGGTGCGTCGTTGAATCAGCGCTTCGGCATGGCGCCGAACCAGGAAACCAATACCCGCCTGGTCAGCGATGTGCTCAGCAACGCGCTTTCCCGGGTGTTCAAGGACCCGACCATCGGCCAAGTGCTCTCCGGCCACTGAGTCCTCCCGGCGCCGCGTCTGCGGCGCCATCGGGCGCCGGTGGTCAGCCGGCCGCCTGCACCTGCAGCACTTCGATGGCGTCCTCGCGCGGGTAACGCCAGCGAACTTCCAGATCCCACAGGCGCACGCCGTAGATCCGCTGCGGATCGGTCTGTTGGTAGGCCGGACGGGGGTCCTGAGCCAGGCATTGCTCGATCAGTTCGACCACAGGCTCGCCGAGGCGCCGCGCCTGCGCTTGCGCGTCCGACAGCGCGGCTGGGCTCCAGGCCACCGGCAGCAGCGCCGGAGGGGCATCGGCAATCGCGTTATGGGCGCCGATGGGCGCGTCCGCGTAGGGCACGTAGGGCTTGATGTCGAGCACCGGCGTACCATCGAGTAGGTCGATGCCGGACAGCCATAGACACCCAGGCTCCACGCGCTCCAGGCGTACCACCGATTGCCCCAGGCCGTTGGGACGGTGGGGTGCGCGGCTGGCGAAGACGCCCAGCGAGCGGTTGCCGCCCAGGCGCGGTGGGCGCACCTTCAGTCGCGGTTTGTCTTCCAGCGCCTGGTGGAAGACGAACAGCAACCAGACGTGGCTGACCTGCTCCAGGCCCTGCACCGCCTCGGCGCGGTCAAACGGCGGCACCAGTTCGAGCACGCCGCGGGCCGCCGGGACCAACGCCGGCTGGCGGGGGATGGCGAATTTTTCGGCAAAGCACGAGCGTACGAAGCCGATGGGGGAGACTGGGTACTGCATCTTGTCTCTCACTACCGGCAGGCGGCGTTGCGGAAGGGGCCGGCAACCTTCTCCCAGCCGGGCCCGGGGCTGGTCTGAGCGCAGACGAGCGGCGCGTCGACATCCTGGCGGCTCTTCCATGCGAACCAGGGCGCCTGGTCGGCCAGCGCCACTCCTGCGGCCAGCGCAAGGAGCAGGGCAATCGAACGAGTGACGGGCATGGGCAGGTCCGGTGGCGATTCGCGATGGAGCCCAAGGATACATGGGTGTCTGACGAACTGCGGGAATTCGTCGGTCGTCCCGGGTTCGAATGCAGGTACCCATCCCATCTTGGAGGATTCTCGCCATGACCATCGAGCAACGCGATCCGCTCTGGCACGCGGGCGGCGTACCAGGTGACCCTGACGAACCCGGGGTGCCTCCCACGCCCAGCGAACCCGGCGAGCCCACGCAGCCCGATCAGCCGCCTCCGACGCCGGTGGCCTGAACTGGAGCCTGTTGACGTTCCGTTCGCGAGTCGCGTGAACGAAACGTCAACAGACCCTACCTAGGAGAACGCCCCTATGACTGACTGGGACATCACCTACAACAAGGACAACAATACCGGGCGCCTGGAGATCCAGGCGGACCACAAACCGACCCCCGAGGAAGCGGTTCAGCACCTGTTACGCCTGGCCGAGGCGGAGTTCGAGCCCGGTGAATACGGCGACACCCGCGAGGACAGTGACGAGCCGGCGATGCTCCTGCTGCAGCGCTACGGCGTGACACTCACCGGCATCGCCCAGCGTTAGCGCCGGGCTCTGCTCATCGCGCGGCGAGCCGTCTTGCACGAAGCCCGAGGCGCCGTCGGGCCGGGCTCGCCGCGGGTCGATTGACTAAAGCACCCCCGATTCGTAATGTGCGACTCTTTTCCTTACGCCCGGCCGATGCCGGGCGTTTCGCTGGCGATGGGGAGTCGAGCGTGAAACCGGTGAAAGTGGGCATCTGTGGGCTGGGAACCGTCGGTGGCGGTACCTTCAACGTACTCAAGCGCAATGCCGAGGAAATCGCCCGTCGTGCCGGGCGTGGTATCGAGGTCGCGCAGATTGCCGCTCGTCGTCCCAACCCGAAGTGCCAGACCGCGGATACCCCCATTACCGCGGACATCTTCGAGGTGGCGAACAACCCGGAAATCGACATCGTCATCGAGCTGATCGGCGGCTACACCCTCGCGCGCGAGTTGGTGCTCAAGGCTATCGATAACGGCAAGCATGTCGTCACCGCGAACAAGGCGCTGATCGCTGTGCACGGTAACGAAATCTTCGCGCGCGCCCAGGAGAAGGGCGTGATCGTCGCCTTCGAGGCGGCGGTGGCCGGTGGCATTCCGGTGATCAAGGCGATCCGCGAAGGCCTGGCGGGTAACCGTATCGAGTGGCTGGCCGGGATCATCAACGGAACCGGCAACTTCATCCTCTCCGAGATGCGCGAGAAGGGCCGCGCCTTCGACGACGTGCTCAAGGAAGCCCAGGCGCTGGGCTACGCCGAGGCCGACCCGACCTTCGACGTGGAAGGCATCGACGCCGCGCACAAGCTGACCATCCTCGCCTCGATCGCCTTCGGCATCCCACTGCAGTTCGAACAGGCCTACACCGAGGGCATCACCCGGCTGACCACCGCGGACGTGAACTACGCCGAGGCGTTGGGTTACCGCATCAAGCACCTGGGCGTGGCGCGGGCCACCGACGCCGGTATCGAACTGCGCGTGCATCCGACGCTGATCCCGGAGGATCGCCTGATCGCTAACGTCAATGGCGTGATGAACGCGGTGATGGTGCATGGTGATGCCGTGGGCAGCACTCTTTATTACGGTGCCGGCGCCGGCATGGAGCCGACCGCTTCGGCGGTGGTGGCGGACGTGGTCGACCTGGTTCGCGCCCTGACCACCGATCCGCATAACCGCGTGCCGCACCTGGCCTTCCAGCCGGATGCCCTGTCCGATCTGCCGATCCTGCCGATCGGCGCCTGCGAGAGTGCTTACTATCTGCGTATCCAGGCCAAGGATCGTCCCGGCGTGCTGGCTCAGGTGGCTTCGGTGCTCTCCCAGCGTGGCATCAACATCGAGTCCATCATGCAGATGGAAGCCGAGGAACAGGACGGGCTGGTGCCGATGATTCTGCTGACCCACCGGGTCGTGGAGTCCGACATGGACGATGCCATCGCCGCCATCGAGTCGTTGGCCGACATTTCTGGCCAGGTCGTGCGCATCCGCGTCGAGCAGCTCAACTAATTTCCGCCGTCAGGCGCGTGCCCAGCGGCGCCCGGCCCCTGCAAAGGTTCGATCACATGCGTTACATCAGCACCCGGGGCCAGGCACCGGCCCTCAACTTCGAAGACGTCCTGCTCGCCGGGCTTGCCAGCGACGGTGGCCTCTACGTGCCGGAAAACCTGCCGCGCTTCAGCGTCGAGGAAATTGCCTCCTGGGCCGACCTGCCGTACCACGAGCTGGCCTTCCGGGTGATGCGCCCGTTCGTTGCCGGCTCCATCGCCGACGCCGATTTCAAGAAAATCCTCGAAGAAACCTACGGCGTATTCGCTCATAGCGCCGTAGCGCCGCTGCGCCAACTGAACGGCAACGAGTGGGTACTGGAGCTGTTCCACGGCCCGACCCTGGCGTTCAAGGACTTCGCTCTGCAATTGCTCGGTCGCCTGCTCGATCACGTACTGGCCAAGCGCGGCGAGCGCGTGGTGATCATGGGCGCCACTTCCGGCGACACCGGCTCGGCGGCCATCGAAGGCTGCAAGGCCTGCGATAACGTCGACATCTTCATCATGCACCCGCACAACCGTGTGTCCGAGGTGCAGCGCCGGCAGATGACCACCATTCGCGGTGAGAACATCCACAACATCGCCATCGAAGGCAACTTCGACGACTGCCAGGAGATGGTCAAGGCCAGCTTCGCCGATCAGGGCTTCCTCAAGGGCACCCGCCTGGTGGCCGTAAACTCGATCAACTGGGCGCGGATCATGGCCCAGATCGTCTACTACTTCCATGCCGCGTTGCAGCTCGGCGCGCCGGCCCGTTCAGTGGCCTTCTCGGTGCCCACCGGCAACTTCGGCGACATCTTCGCCGGCTACCTGGCGCGCAACATGGGCCTACCGATCAGTCAGCTGATCGTCGCCACCAACCGCAACGACATCCTGCACCGCTTCATGTCCGGCAACCGCTACGACAAGGACACCCTGCACGCGTCGCTGTCGCCGTCGATGGACATCATGGTGTCGTCCAACTTCGAGCGCCTGCTGTTCGACCTGCATGGCCGTAACGGCGCCGCGGTCGCTGCGCTGATGGCCGATTTCAAGGCCAGCGGCAAGCTTTCCGTCGAGGAGGACCGTTGGGCCGAGGCGCGCAAGCTGTTCGACTCCCTGGCGGTCGACGACGAAGCCACCTGCGCAACCATCGCCGAGGTCTTCGCGCAGACCGGCGAACTGCTCGATCCGCACACCGCCATCGGCGTGCGCGCCGCCCGCGATTGCCGCCGCAGCCTGGCCACGCCGATGGTCACCCTGGGCACCGCACATCCGGTGAAGTTCCCGGAGGCGGTGCGTCAGGCGGGTGTCGGTCGCGAACTGAGCCTGCCGGCGCACCTGGCGGACCTGTTCGAGCGCGAGGAGCGTTGCAGCGTGCTGCCCAACGACCTGCGCGTGGTCCAGGACTTCGTGGCCGCACGGGGCAATCGCGGCAAGCCTCTGTAAGCCACGACCGCCATGCAAAAGGCCCCCGCCGGGCGATCCGGCGGGGGCCTTCGTGCTTCTGCGGCGGGGATCAGCCGTTGCTGATCACTCGACGCGGCTGCACGGGTTTAGCGTCGTTGGAGATGGTGACCTCGACGCGGCGGTTCAGGGCACGGTCCGACGGGTTGCTGTTGCTCGCCACCGGATAACCTTCGCCCTGGCCGAGCGCGGTGATGCGCTGCGGGTCTACGCCCATGCGCACCAGCGCTGCCTTCACGGCGTCGGCGCGGCGCTGGGAGAGCTGCATGTTGTAGCTGTCCGAACCGACCGAGTCAGTGAAGCCTTCCACCAGCACCTTGCGCTCGGGCTCCTGCTGCAGGGCGTTGGCCAACTGCTGCACGTTCTGCATGCCGGTGGAGGTCAGCGAGGCGCTGTCGAAGGCGAACAACACGTCACCCAGGGTGATCACCGTGCCGCGCTCGGTCTGCTTCGGCTTGAGCTGCTCGAGCAGTCCGCTGATCTGCGATTCGCGGGCCTCCAGTTGCGCACGGGTGCGCTCCAGTTCGGCGCCCTTCAGGGTTTCCTCGGCCGTGCGCATGCGGATGGTCTGTTCGGCCACGGCCGCGCGCTGGCTGGCCAGGTAGGCGAGCTGGTCGACTTCGACGCGATCGGCATCGCCGTCGTAGGCTTTCTCCGCGCGGGAAAGCGCATCCACCGCGTCGCGGGTTTCCTTCTGAGCCATCGAGGTGGCCTGCGGATTGGCCTGCAACTGCTGGACGTCGGCGCGTGCCTGGTCGAGGTTCGGGTTGGGTTGGGTGGCGCAAGCTGCCAGCGCCAGGCTCAGCGCACAGAGCGCCGGGGTCATGATCGATTTACGCATTTTCTGGTTCCTTGTCCGGTTCGCTAGGGGGCGGCCTTACTGCACGATCAGGCTGCGCTTGCCTTCGTTGCGGATGTCCTCGATGGCTCGGCGCGAGTCCTCGGCGGCCTTTTCGGCCTTCGCGGCCTGGGCCTTGCGCTCGGCTACGCGGGCGTCCCACTGGGCCTGCTCGGCCAGGCGACGAGCCTCGTCATACTTCTCGTCATCGAGCAGCATCTGCGCGCGCTGCAATTTGTCGCGGGCCATCTGCAGCTCGGTCGGCGCGTACTGCTGGGCACCGGCGGACTCGGCGCTGGTGACTACCGCGTTGGCCACCGCGAACTGCTCGGTGGGCGGAGTCCCCGCGCAGCCGGCGAGCAGCAGTGCGCCGGATAGGCCGAGTGCGGCCAGCAGCGGTCGGCGCGCGGTAGCCAGGCGGGTAGGGGATGACTTCATCTGTGCCTCCATAGTCTCTTCTCCTCAAGGGTCGATGATGGCGATGTCATAATTTCCGACTGGCGGGGTTCGCCGATTGTTCCAACGAATTCTCCGGGGAGCGTTCGGCGAGGGTTTCGGCGTCCAGTCGCTCGCGATGCGCACGGGCCAGCGCAAGGTAATGGGGCGTGGGGCCGGCATCCTCGTAGATCGGGTCGCCGAGCTCATCCACGCCAACCTGCGCGCCGGGGACGTAAGGCAGGTTCTGCTCGAACTCCTCGAGCGCCGCCGCCACCAGTTCGGCGAGCAGCACCGCGGTGCCGCGCTGTGGATACATGTCAGCCAGCGCAGCCAGGCGCGCTGCGGCATCCACATCCAGTTCGAGGGGGTAGGCGTAGCGTTTGCCGAGGGGCGCGCTCTGGCTTTCCCATTGCTCGACCAGCTCGCGAATCTTCATGCTCGGATCTCCTTCTGATGCGGTGGAGTGCTTGAAAGGCCGGGGGTGGCTGGGCACTCTGTCCGAAACTTTCGATCTCAGGCTCTAGGGTCTGTTCCCGTTTCATTCGAGAACCGCGTTGTCGCCAAAAAGGGGATTGCAACATGGCTGAAATCGATCCGCGCCTGCGCGAGGACGTGCATCGCCTGGGCGAGCTGCTCGGCGAAACCATCCGCGAGCATCTGGGCGAGACCTTCCTCGACACCATCGAACGTATCCGTACCGGTGCGAAGGACGGCCGCCGCGGCGCCGAGCAGGGCGCGCGACAGCTGCGCGAAACCCTCGATGGTCTCGCCGAGCACGAACTGCTGCCGGTAACCCGCGCCTTCAACCAGTTTCTCAACCTCGCCAACATCGCCGAGCAGTACCACCGGGTACGCCGGCGTGGGCCTGACGAGGTGGCGCCGGGCAGCGAGGTCTCGCTGGCCGAGCTGCTGCCGCGCCTGCTCGCTGGCGGACAGTCCCGCGAGGCGCTGGCACGCCAGGTCGCCCGGCTGGAGATCGAGCTGGTGCTCACGGCGCATCCCACCGAGGTGGCACGGCGCACGCTGATCCAGAAGTACGACGGCATCGCCGCGCAACTGGCCGCACAGGACCACGATGACCTCAGCCTCGCCGAGCGCGAGCAGATCACCACGCGCCTGCGCCGATTGATCGCCGAAGCCTGGTACACCGAAGAGATCCGTCGCAGCCGACCAACACCGGTGGACGAGGCCAAATGGGGCTTCGCGGTCATCGAGCACTCGCTGTGGCACGCCGTGCCGCGCTTCATGCGCAGTGTCGACGGAGCCCTGCAGCAGGCCTGTGGGCTGCACTTGCCGCTGGACGCCGCGCCGATTCGCTTCGCCTCCTGGATGGGCGGTGACCGTGACGGCAATCCCAATGTCACCGCGGCGATTTCCCGTGAGGTGCTGCTGCTGGCGCGCTGGATGGCGGCGGACCTGTACCTGCGCGAGGTGGACCAACTGGCCGCGGACCTGTCGATGCAGGCCGCCAGCGACGAACTGCGGGCGCGGGTGGGCGATAGCGCCGAGCCCTACCGCGCCCTGCTCAAGGGTCTGCGCGAGCGCCTGCGGAAGACCCGCGAGTGGAGCGAACAGGCGCTGCAGGGATCGACCGAGGCCGCGCCCGCGGCAGTACTCTGCGATAACCGCGACCTTCGCGAGCCGCTGCTGCTCTGCTATCACTCGCTACATGCCTGCGGCATGGGGGTGATCGCCGATGGGCCGTTGCTCGACCTGTTGCGCCGGGCGACCGTCTTCGGCCTGTTTCTCGTCCGCCTCGATCTGCGCCAGGATGCCGCGCGCCACACGGCTGCCCTGAGCGAGATCACCGACTATCTCGGCCTGGGTCGCTATGCGGACTGGGATGAAGCGCAGCGTTGCGAATTCCTCCAGCGCGAGCTGGACGGCCGCCGGCCGCTGTTGCCCCGCGACTACCGTCCTTCGGCGGATACCGCCGAGGTCCTCGCCACCTGCGAGGTCGCCGCCCAGGCGCCGCAGGCGTCGCTGGGTTCCTACGTGATCTCCATGGCCGGCGCCGCCTCCGATGTGCTCGCGGTCCAGTTGCTGCTCAAGGAAGCGGGGCGCCGCACGCCGCTGCGCGTGGTACCGCTGTTCGAGACTCTCGACGATCTGCAGCGTGCCGGCCCGGTGATCGACGCGTTGCTCGCACTGCCGGGCTACCGCGCGCGCCTGCCGGGCTTGCAGGAAGTGATGATCGGTTATTCCGACTCGGCCAAGGACGCGGGTACCACCGCGGCGGCTTGGGCCCAGTACCGGGCCCAGGAATCGCTGGTCGACGTGTGTCGCGCACACGGCGTCGAGTTGCTGCTGTTCCACGGCCGTGGCGGTACCGTGGGACGCGGCGGCGGACCGGCGCATGCGGCGATTCTGTCGCAGCCGCCGGGCTCGGTGGCCGGTCGCTTCCGTATTACCGAGCAGGGCGAGATGATCCGCTTCAAGTTCGGCCTGCCGGACATCGCCGTGCAGAACCTCGAGCTGTACCTGGCCGCGGTGCTGGAGGCGACGCTATCGCCACCGCCGGCGCCCGAGCCCGCCTGGCGCGAGGTGATGCAGCGACTCGCCGAGGATGGCGTGGCTGGCTATCGCGAGGTGGTGCGCGAGCATCCACAGTTCGTCGACTACTTCGCCCAGGCGACGCCGGAGGGTGAACTGGGACGCCTGCCACTGGGCAGTCGTCCGGCGAAGCGTCGGGCCGGTGGAGTGGAGAGCCTGCGGGCTATCCCATGGATCTTCGCCTGGACGCAGACGCGCCTGATGCTGCCCGCCTGGCTCGGCTGGGAGCGGGCGCTGGAGGGCGCGCTGGCGCGCCAGGAAGGGGAGCTGCTCAAGCACATGCGCGAGCACTGGCCATTCTTCCGCACGCGTATCGACATGCTCGAAATGGTTCTGAGCAAGGCGGACGTGGAGATCGCCAAGGCCTACGACGAGCGGCTGGTCGAGCCCGCGCTAGCACCATTGGGGGAGGCGCTGCGTGACCGATTGTCGCGGGCCGAGCAGGCGGTGCTGGACCTCACCGGGCACGCTCGGTTGCTCGCCGACAGCCCGGAGACCCTGGAGTCGATCAGCGTGCGCAATACCTATCTGGACCCGTTGCACCTGCTGCAGATAGAGCTGTTGGCGCGCACCCGCGATGCCGGATCGGAGGTCAACGCCGAGCTCGAACAAGCGCTATTGGTGAGCGTGGCGGGCATCGCGGCGGGGTTGCGCAATACCGGTTGAGCGGCGCGTGGATGCGACTTTCGCCGGCTTGTGCCGCCCCGGTGCGCTGTGTATCTTGGGCAGCCTTTTGCGTTGATCGACCCTTGGCCGGTGCTCGGGGGGCAGCGAAGCGATTCGCGGCCGGCCCGCTGTGGTCTGTCCACGTACTACCTATAAAATTCGAGGTATTAACGATGCGCGTGATCCTGCTGGGGGCACCCGGTGCCGGCAAAGGCACCCAGGCTCGCTTCATCACCGAGAAGTTCGGTATCCCGCAGATTTCCACCGGCGACATGCTGCGCGCAGCGGTCAAGGCCGGCAGCGAGCTTGGCCTGCAGGCCAAGAGCGTGATGGAAAGCGGTGGCTTGGTCTCCGATGACCTGATCATCAACCTGGTCAAGGAGCGCATCGCTCAGCCCGACTGCGCCAACGGTTTCCTGTTCGATGGCTTCCCGCGCACCATTCCCCAGGCCGAAGCGCTGAAGGAGGCCGGTGTGCCGATCGACCACGTGGTGGAGATCGCCGTCGACGACGAGGAAATCGTCAGTCGCATCGCTGGCCGTCGCGTGCATCCGGCATCGGGTCGCGTCTATCACGTCGAGCACAATCCGCCCAAGGTCGCCGGTGTCGATGATCTGACCGGCGAGGAACTGATCCAGCGCGAGGACGACAAGGAGGAGACCGTGCGTCACCGCCTGGCCGTCTATCATTCGCAGACCAAGCCGCTGGTCGATTTCTACGGCAAGCTGGCCGCCGTCGAGGGCACGCCGAAATATTCCCGCGTCGAAGGCATTGGCTCGGTCGACGAGATCACCGCGAAGGTGCTCGCCGCGTTGAGTTGAACGTGTCTCGCTCGGCTGCGAAGGCCCGCCTCGGCGGGCCTTCGTTGTTTTCGGGCATCGGTGTAACCCCTGCGCGGCTGGCATAATGACCCGCAACCCGGTTTAATGCCGGCCCTCTGATTGCTTTCGCACACGCTCCCATGACAACCCTGCTGGCCCTCGATACCGCCACCGAAGCCTGTTCCGTTGCGCTGTTGCACGACGGTCGGGTGCTCAGCCACTACGAGGTGATTCCGCGTCTGCATGCGCAGCGCCTGTTGCCGATGATCCAGCAACTGCTGGACGAGGCGGGCATCGCGGCCTCGTCCCTGGACGCCATCGCCTTCGGACGTGGCCCTGGGGCGTTCACCGGTGTGCGGATCGCCATCGGCGTGGTGCAGGGGCTGGCGTTTTCCCTGCAGCGTCCGGTACTGCCGATCTCGGATCTGGCGGTGCTTGCCCAGCGTGCCCATCGGGAGCAGGGCGTGACACAGGTCGCCGCCGCCATCGACGCGCGCATGGATGAGGTCTATTGGGGTTGCTTCGCCTGGCAGGACGGTGAGATGGGTGCCCTGGGGGCGGAGGCGGTGCTGCCGCCGGAGGCCGTCGGTCTGCCTGCAGGCGCCAGCGGCGAGTGGTTCGGTGCCGGCACTGGCTGGGGCTATGGCGAGCGCCTGGCGGTTCGCTTGGCGGCCTGCGACGCCGGCCTGCTGCCGCATGCCGAGGACCTGCTGAGCCTGGCGCAGGGCGCCTGGCGTCGAGGCGAGGCGGTGGATGCCGAGCAGGCGCAGCCGGTCTATCTGCGGGATAACGTCGCCACGCCGAAAGCGCGTTGAACGAAGCTGTGGCTTAGCGCCACTACTGTCCGTCGCCTGAACGGCGCCTAGCCCCGCAAGCTGCCGATCGGCAATTGCACGGGATGACGGGCTTGATTAAAGTGGCGCGGTCACCGAGGAACCCGTATGCGCATTGACGGATTCAACATCTACACCCAGGATCGGCCCAGCCGACCCAGTACGGCTGTCACGCCCTATCGCGAGGTTCAACGCGAGGACGAGCTGAGCGAGGGTGCGGATGGCATCGCCACCAGCCAGGGGCTGGAGCGCGGGGCGCAGACCCGTCAGGTTGCCGATGGCAACAGCCTGCGGGTGTACGATGAGGCTAACCTGCCGCAGGCCGCCTACATGGCGCAGAGCTACCAGCAGCCAATGAACTCGCGCGCCGCCCAGGCGCTGGCCAGCTATGGCACGACTGCAGACATGGCCCGCTCTCAGAGCGCAGAGCAGATCCTCGGTCTGGACTTCTACGCCTGATTCCTCGTTTGCTACCTTATTTTCTCGGTTGCCCCTCCTGGAACGAGCCCGCCTGGCGGTCCGATCTCTACCCGAGCGACCTTGCGCCGAGCCAGACCCTGGGCGCCTACGTCGAGACCTTCAATGCGGTCGAGGGCAATACCACTTTCTACGCCTGGCCGAGCCCGGCCACGGTGCAGCGCTGGGCCCAGGTGATGCCCGCCGAGTTTCGTTTCTGCGCCAAGTTGCCGCGAGAGGTCAGCCATGGCGGTGATCTGCGCGAGCAACTCGAGCTCGCCGAGCGTTTTCGCCAGCACCTGGCGCCCCTGGGCGAGCGGGTGACGCCGGCCTGGCTGCAGCTTCCGGCGAGTTTTTCACCGGCGCGGCTGGCCGAGTTGGCGGCGTTCATCGACGGTTACGGAGCACCTTTGGCGATCGAGGTGCGGCATCCGGCGTTCTTCGCCCGTGGCGACGAGGAGCGAGCGCTCAATCGGCTGCTGCAGGCGCGGGGTATCGAGCGTATCTGTCTGGACTCGCGAGCGCTCTTCAGTTGTCGCGAAACGACCCCTGCGGTACTCCACGCCCAGTCCAAGAAGCCACGCTTGCCGCCGCGCCCCACGGCGTTCAGCGGTTCGCCCCAACTGCGTTTCATCGGGCATCCCGAGCTTGCCGCCAACCTGCCGTTCCTGGCGCCCTGGTTGGACAAGTTCGCGGACTGGATCGAGGCGGGGCTGCGGCCTTATGCGTTTCTGCATACGCCGGACAATCACTTGGCGGCGCGTCTGGCTCGTGAGTTTCACCAGGCCTTGCAGTTGCGCCTGCCGGGCCTGGGCGAACTGCATTGGCCGGAACCGCAGACCCAGGAGCAGATCAGACTGCTGTAGGGGCCTGATCCGCGGAGCACCATGTGCGCAGTCTGTTACTGTTTTTTCTACTGATCGCGCTGCTGGTGCTGAGCGTGCAGCGTCAGTGGTTGCGCCCCCCATCGTCGTGGAATCCCTGGGCTCCACTGGATGTGCGTGAGACGCCGAACTGGGTCACTCCGCTCAAGCTGCTGCGTGCCCAGCAGGACCCGGCGCTCTGCCGCCAGGCGCTGGATACGGCGCAACTGAGCTACATCACCCTGGCGGACCGGCCGACGGGGAGCTGCCCACTTTACGATCAGGTGCGGATACAGCGTACGCCCGCGGGACTGGTTACCCCGCTGGGCATGAGCTGTCCGCTGGCGCTTGCCTATGCGCTGTTCGAACACCACGGTTTGCAGCCGGCGGCGCACGCGGTGTTTGGCCGCTCTGTGGAGCGTGTCGAGCACTTCGGCAGCTTCGCCTGCCGCAATATTGCCGGTAGCTCCCGGCGTAGCCAGCACGCCAGCGCCAACGCGCTGGACCTGGCCGCCTTCAGGCTCGAGGGCGGTCGACGCATCACGGTCGCTGCGGATTGGTCCGGCAGCGACCCGGACGCGCGCTTCCTACGCGAGGTGCATGACGCCGCCTGCCGCTTCTTCCATGTCACCCTCGGACCCGACTACAACGCTGCGCATCACGACCACTTCCATGTAGATATGGGGCTCGCGCGCACCTGTCGCTAGCCGGACTAGAGCTTGCGGTGTTCCGCCTGCAACTTGTAGAAGGTCGCCTTGCCGCCCTCGCTGGTATAGCCGGTGTTGTCCTGCACGTAGACGCCAGCCTTGAAGTACATGCTGTCCTCCTTCCAGGCCGGATCGATGCGCGTGCTCCACTGGCTGCCGCCGGCATTCACGCTCAGGGTGCCGCTGGGCGTGAGGTGAATGCTGTAGGTGAAGCGCTGACCCAGCGGCACGTTCTCCGCGACCACGCTCGCGACTGCGTCGTGATCCGGGTGCTGGCGCACCAATGCTTCGATGCGCCCGACGTTGTCCTTGAGCCGGTACTGCAGCTTGATCATCGGGTTTTCATCCCCGTAGGTATGGATCTGGCCGATCACCACCTTGCCGGTCGAGGGCACCTGCTGCACCGTCAGTGCGGCACGCAGGTAGTTGTCGGTCTCCGTGTAGCGCCAGTTGCGCAGCGTTCCGTCACTGAAGGTCTCGCGCAGTTCGCTGCGTGGGTACTTGCTGTTCTTCGTCGTACCACCGGTAACGGGTGCCCAGAAGGTAACGCCCGTATCGGTGGCCTTGAAGTAGGGTGTGCTATAGGACGCGGCGAGACGACTGGTCTCGACGACCGTGGCGGGGCTGCCCTCCGGCACGGTGAGGTTCCAGGTTGAGAGATCAATCATGTCTGGGGCCTTCTCTAGCAGAGTTCACCTTCTATTTGAAACTGCTCTAGGTCGGTGTTTCCAGCGCATCGTCAGGCGATAGTTCAGCGTTCGTTCAGCCTTTTCCCTCGGTAGCCAGCGTCCTGCGCGAGCTTCAGCGAAGCGAGCGGTGACTTATCCACTGGGTGCCAATTGACGAACGGTGGCGGTGTATCGGACCGATTCCGCCAGCGGCCCGGGTCCGTCGTCTGGCAGAATGCCGCTCTTTTGACGAGGCGAATGCACGTGGCACCTATCAAGGTGAGGCTCGACTGTCTGGATCCGTCGCTGAGCGAGCGCGCTCGCGCGTTGGCGGCGGCGCTGGATCTTGCGGATGACGGCGAAGCGGAACTGGCGCTGCAACTGGCCACCGATGGCCTCTCGTTGCGTGAGCTGGGGCCCGGCGCGCCGGGACCGATACGGGTCGACTTCGTCGAGGGCGCGCAGGCGCATCGACGCCTCTATGGCGGCGGTAGCGGACAGATGATCGCCAAGGCGGTCGGTATCGCGCCGAGCGTGCGGCCGTCGGTGCTGGACGCCACGGCGGGTTTGGGGCGCGATGCCTTCGTGCTGGCCAGCCTGGGTTGCGAAGTGACCCTGATCGAGCGGCAGCCACTGGTGGCGGCGTTGCTCGCCGATGGCCTGGAGCGGGCGGCGCAGGAGCTCGAGGTCGCCGCTATCGCGGCGCGGATGCGCCTGCTGCGGGGCGATGCGATTGCCCTGATGAGCACCTGGGGGCTGCCGGCGCCTCAGGTCGTGCACCTGGACCCGATGTTCCCGCACCGTGACAAGAGCGCCTTGGTGAAAAAAGAGATGCGCCTGTTCCGCCCGCTGGTGGGCGACGATGACGACGCGCCGGCGCTCCTGGAGGCGGCGCTTGCGCTGGCCAGTCATCGCGTCGTGGTCAAGCGTCCGCGCAAAGCGCCGCCGATCGCCGGCCGCACGCCCGGCTATGCCCTCGAGGGCAAGTCCAGCCGCTACGATATCTACCCGTTGCGCAGTCTCAAGAGCAGTTGAACTCAGCGTGCATAGGCGCGCAGGAACAGCTGCACAACGTCCTGCAGATGAGCCTCGCGCGCAGTTTCGTCGTCTTCGTCCGCACAGCCGATCAGCCGTCGGAAATGCGCGACGCCCTCGATTAGGCAAAAGAAATGTCCCGCAGCGCGCGCAGGTTCCTCCACCCGTAGCGCGCCATTCGCCTGCGCCCGCTCCAGCAGGCGGGCCATGACCTGTAGCAGGCGTCGTGGCCCGGCCTCGAAGAAGCGTTGGCTCAGGCATGGCTCCTGCGTCGCGCACGCTATCATCAGACGGTGCAACGCCAGCGACTCGGGGCTGGCGATCAGTGTGTCGAAGGCGCGAGCCACGGCGAGCAACGCCTGGCCGATGGGAACGCCGGCCGGTAACTCGAACAGCGGGGGTGGCAGCAGTTCTTCGCAACGGGCCTCGATGGCGGCGGCGAACAGCGTTTCCTTGTCGGTGAAGTGGCTGTAGAGGGTCAATTTGGAGACGCCGGCGCTGTGCGCCAGGCGCTCCATGCTGCAGCCGTCGTAGCCGTGCTGGATGAACAGCGCCTTGGCGGCATCGAGGATGGCCTGGCGCTTGGCAGGATCCTTGGGGCGACCCGGCCTTGGGGTGGCGTTTTCTCGGTGGGTGCTCACGGGAATTGCTGGACTCACTGGTTCGCTATTTTTACTATGCCGATCAGTATAAGAAGTCCGGCTCTCCGCGCGAAGGTTTCCGACGATGTCCAGAAGCTCCTGCCCGTTGTCTCTGCTGCTCGCCAGTCTTCTGCTGGTGGGCTGCGACGAAGCTCCCCAGTCCACGCCCCAAACGCAGCCGGTCATGGTGGTGCATCCGCAGCCGTTGGCGGAGCGCGAGCAGAGCTATCCGGGCGAGGTGCGGGCACGGGTAGAGGTCGATCTGGCGTTTCGCATCGCGGGCAAGGTCACTCGACGGGAAGTGGAGGTCGGTGCCCGTGTCGAGCGCAGCCAGTTGCTGGCGCAGCTCGATCCACAGGACGTGCGCCTGCAACTCGACGCCGCGCAGGCCCAGGTCAACGCCGCGCAGGCGGACATGGAGCTGGCGCGCGCCGAACGTGAGCGTTACGCCAAACTGCGTGAGCGGCAGATGGTCAGCCAGTCGCAGTTCGATTCCGCGGACACCCGTTACCGCGCCGCGCAATCCCAGTTGAAGCAACTGCGCGCGCAGCTGGACGTGGCGAGCAACCAGGCCGACTACGCCGAGCTGCGCGCACCGCAGCCCGGCATCATCGCCGCTCGCCAGGTGGAGGTCGGGCAGGTGGTGGCGGCGGGGCAGAGCGTCTTTACCCTGGCGGTCGATGGTGAGCGCGAAGTGGCCTTCGATATCCCCGAGCAGGCTTTCGGCCGTTTCGCCGTAGACCAGCAGGTGCAGATCGAGCTGTGGTCACAGCCCGACCAGCGTTTCGCCGGGCACATCCGTGAGTTGTCGCCTTCCGCCGATCCCGCGACGCGTACCTATCGGGCCCTGGTGGCGTTCGATGAGGCCGCGCCGGCGCAGCTCGGACAAAGCGCGCGGGTACTGATCGCCCATCAGGGACAGGCTCTCGGGGTGCCGCTGGCCGCGTTGAGCGCCGAGGAAGGCGAGCCCTACGTGATGCTCCTGGGTTCCGATGGCCATCTACAGCGCCGCGCGGTACGCGCGGGCGCCTACGGGCGCGAACAGGTGGCGATCCTCGACGGCCTCGACGAGGACGACTGGGTGGTTGCGGCCGGATTGCAATTGCTGCGTGATGGCCAGGCGGTGCGCGCGGTGGATCGCCAGAATCGTCCGGTCGAGCGGGAGTAGCCGGCATGGGCTTCAACCTCTCCGCCTGGGCGCTGCGCAACCGCCAGATCGTCCTCTATCTCATGTTGCTGTTGGCCGTGGTGGGCACCCTGTCGTACACCCGCCTGGGCCAGAGCGAGGATCCGCCCTTCACGTTCAAGGCGATGGTCATTGCCGTGCGCTGGCCCGGCGCGAGCGCCGAGGAGGTCTCGCGACAGGTGACCGAGCGCATCGAGAAGAAGCTGATGGAGACCGGCGACTACGAACGCATCGTGTCTTTCGCACGCCCTGGCGAGTCGCAGACCATCTTCATGGCGCGGGACTCGATGCACAGCTCGGAGATTCCGCAGCTGTGGTACCAGATTCGCAAGAAGATCGGCGATATCCGGCAAACCCTGCCGCAGGACATCCAGGGGCCGTTCTTCAACGACGAGTTCGGCACCACCTTCGGCAACATCTACGCGCTGCACGGCGAGGACTTCGACTACGCGCTGCTCAAGGACTACGCCGATCGCCTGCAGCTGCAATTGCAGCGGGTACCGGACGTAGGCAAGGTGGAGTTGATCGGCCTGCAGGACGAGAAGATCTGGGTCGAGCTTTCCAACCTCAAGCTGGCGACCCTGGGGGTCCCGCTGGAGGCCGTGCAGCAGGCGTTGCAGGCGCAGAACGCGGTGGCCGATACCGGGTTCTTCGAAACACCGGACGAGCGTGTGCGGCTGCGTGTCAGCGGGCGCTTCACGTCGGTACAGGACATCCGTGACTTCCCGATACGGGCCAACGGCCGCAGCTTCCGTCTGGGCGATGTGGCCGAGGTCCATCGTGGCTTCGCCGATCCCGCGCAGCCGCGTATGCGCTTCATGGGGCACGATGCGTTGGGCATCGCCGTCTCGATGAAGCCTGGCGGCGACATCCTGCGCCTCGGCAAGGCGCTGGAGCGCGAATTCACCCGCATGCAGCAGGAGCTGCCGGCGGGCATGTACCTGGACAAGGTTTCCGATCAGCCTGCGGCGGTGCGCGATGGCGTCGGCGAGTTCGTCCAAGTACTCGCCGAGGCGGTGATCATCGTGTTGCTGGTGAGCTTCTTCTCGCTGGGCGTGCGCACCGGGTTGGTGGTGGCGCTGTCGATCCCGCTGGTGCTGGCGATGACCTTCACCGCCATGTACTACCTGGACATCGGCCTGCACAAGATTTCCCTCGGTGCGCTGGTGCTGGCGCTGGGGCTGCTGGTGGACGACGCGATCATTGCGGTGGAGATGATGGCGATCAAGATGGAGCAGGGCCTGGACCGCTTCAAGGCGGCCAGCTTCGCCTGGACCAGCACGGCTTTCCCGATGCTCACAGGTACCCTGATCACCGCCGCGGGCTTCCTGCCGATCGCTACTGCGCAATCGAGTACCGGCGAGTACACCCGCTCGCTGTTCGAGGTGGTCACCCTGGCCTTGCTGCTGTCCTGGGTCGCGGCGGTGACCTTCGTACCCTACCTGGGCGCGCGTCTGCTGCCTGATCCGAAGCCGAGCGCGAGCCACGCCCCCCACGATCCCTACGGCAGCGCCTTCTACCAGCGCCTGCGACGTGTGCTCGACCGCTGCCTGCGCTGGCGCAAGACGGTGATCCTGGCGACCCTGCTGCTCTTCGTCGGGGCGCTGGTACTGTTTCGCTTCGTTCCGCAGCAGTTCTTCCCGGCGTCCGGACGCCTGGAGTTGATGGTGGACCTCAAACTTGCCGAGGGGGCCTCGCTGGAGGCGACCCAGGCCCAGGCGGAGCGCCTGGAGAAATTGCTCGCCGAGCGCGACGACGTGGTCAACTACGTAGCCTACGTGGGCACCGGTTCCCCGCGCTTCTACCTGCCGCTGGACCAGCAGTTGGCCGCGACCAGTTTTGCCCAGCTCGTGGTGTTGACGCGTGACGTCGAGGACCGTGAGCGCTTGCGCAAGTGGCTGATCGAGACGCTGCACACCCAGTTCCCGACCGTGCGTACGCGGGTTTCGCGGCTGGAGAACGGGCCACCGGTGGGCTATCCGATCCAGTACCGCATCTCCGGCGAAGACATTCCCACGGTGCGTGCGCTGGCGCGAAAGGTGGCGGAGAAGGTGCGTGATAACCCGCACCTGGTCAACGTGCACCTGGACTGGGAGGAACCGAGCAAGGTCGTGCGGCTGAACGTCGATCAGGAGCGCGCCCGGGCACTGGGCGTGAGCTCGGCGGATCTCGCCAACTTCCTGCGCAATACCCTTACCGGTTCCACGGTGAGTTTCTATCGCGAGGATGACGAGCTGATCGAAATTCTCCTGCGCAGCGGTGAGCGCGAACGCAGCGAGCTGGGTGCCTTGCCGCAGTTGACCTTGCCCAGCAGTAACGGCGGGCGTGTCTCGGTGGCCCAGGTGGCGACCCTGGAGTACGGCTTCGAGGAAGGGGTGATCTGGCATCGCGAGCGTCTGCCCACGGTCACCGTGCGCGGCGACATCTACGATGACCTGCAGCCGGCGACCCTGGTGGCGCAGATCGACCCGAGCCTGAACGACATCCGCGCCGAGCTACCGCCGGGCTACCTGCTCAAGGTCGGTGGCACGGTGGAGGATTCCGCGCGGGGACAGAAGTCGGTGAATGCCGGACTGCCGCTGTTCGTGGTGGTGGTGCTGAGCCTGCTGATGATGCAGCTGCGCAGCCTGTCGCGCTCGCTGATGGTGTTCCTCACCGCGCCCCTGGGGCTGATCGGCGTGACCCTGTTCCTGTTGCTGTTCCACCAGCCGTTCGGCTTCGTGGCGATGCTGGGTACCATCGCCCTGGCGGGGATGATCATGCGTAACTCGGTGATCCTGGTGGACCAGATCGAGCAGGACGTGGCCTCCGGGTTGGATCGCTGGAACGCGATCATCGAGTCCTGCGTACGACGTTTCCGGCCCATCGTGCTGACCGCGCTGACGGCGGTGCTGGCGATGATTCCGCTGTCGCGCAGCCTGTTCTTCGGGCCGATGGCGGTGGCGATCATGGGCGGCCTGATCGTCGCCACGGCGTTGACCCTGCTGTTCCTGCCGGCGCTCTACGCGGCCTGGTTCCGGGTGAGAAAACCGGACTAGGACGGGCCGCGTAGGTAGAGCAGCGTAGCGACGATACCCATGGTGGCGGCTTAGCTACTCCGACTTCCAGACGACGCCGAAGCGCCCCGTTGGTCCGGGTGAACGGAATCGTCGCGTAGGGGGTTGAGCGGCCAGGACGGCCGCGAAAGCCGCGAAGGGGCAGGACGCCCCTTGGCGGCGACCCCCGGAGCGGCGATGGAGTGAACGAACCCCGACTGCGTAGCGGGCGGGGCCGGATCATAGGGGCAGGAGTTTTGGCTACTTTTGTGGCGGCCGGCTAGACATCAAAAGTAGCTCGCCCAGGAGGGCGAAATAGGGCGTTCCGGGAGAAGGCCGGCAACCGTCCTTTGGCACCGAAGGCCCGGAGCACCTGCGCTAATCCTGAGCCGCTGCCGCTGCCGCTGCCGCTGCCGCTGCCGCTGCCGCTGCCGCTGCCGCTGGTGTTTGCGGTTTTGGGCTTGGGAGTAGGAGCGTCGCGCTTTCCACGGTTGGGATTACAGATTTCGCCTTGCACGGCGAGTCACTTTCTCTTGCGTGCCCAAGAGAAAGTAACCAAAGAGAAGGGCACCCCACCATCCGGCCCCAGCCGCTGCGCGGCTGGGGTTCCCTCGCTCCGGCGCTGCTCCGGGGGCCGGCCCGTACGGTCCCTCCCTGGACCGCACAGGCCTCTCGCCGCCGTCCTGGCGGCTCACTCCCTGTAGTGGTCTACTAACCCCGGACACCTTTTTAGGCGAAGATGATCGCCAGACAGAGGTGTTTGATGAGCAGACCAAGACGTACCTTCACCCCCGAGTTCAAACATGAGGCAGCCTGCCTAGTACTCGATCAGGGCTACAGCTGTGCCGAGGCAGCCCGATCGCTTGATGTGGGCGAAACGGCACTCAGGCGCTGGGTGAGTCAGTTGCAACAGGAGCGTGGCGGTATTACCCCGACAGCCAAGGCTCTCACGGCTGAGCAGCAAACCATTCAGCAGCTCCAGGCGCGTATTAACCGGCTGGAGCTTGAGAAGAAAATCTTAAAGGAGGCTACTGCGCTCTTGATGGCCGAGGAACACGGGCGCAGACGTTGAGTTCGATTCGGCGGCTGGCCGCACGCTATCCGGTACATCTGCTGTGCTCGGTGTTTGAGCTCCCTCGATCCTGCTATTACGCCCACCAGGCCCGTCGCCGTCACATCGATGTCCGGCAGGTAGGTTTGCGTAGTCGCATCCATGAACTGTTCAGCCAAAGCCGTCGTTCGGCGGGTAGCCGCAGCATCGTGGCCATGTTGAAGGACGAAGGCACGGAAGTGGGCCGTTTCAAGGTTCGAGGCGTGATGAAAGCGCTGGGATTGATCAGCAAGCAGCCCGGTGTTCACGTCTATAATCGCGCCAACGTTGAGCGCCCCGACATTCCCAATCGTCTTGCACGCCAATTCACCGTTGAAGCGCCCAACCGCGTCTGGTGCGGCGATATCACCTACATCTGGACACAGGGACGATGGCATTACCTAGCGGTCGTGATGGATTTGTACAGCCGCCGAGCCGTGGGTTGGGCACTTTCGGAGAAGCCAGACGCCGAACTGGTGATCAAGGCACTCGACAAGGCCTATGCCGTGCGTGGACGGCCAAGTGGCGTGCTGTTTCATAGCGACCAAGGTAGCCAATACGCTAGCCGCAGCTTCCGCCAGCGCCTATGGCGCTATCGCATGACACAGAGCATGAGTCGCCGCGGAAACTGCCACGACAACGCACCGATGGAGCGACTGTTTCGCAGCTTGAAAACCGAGTGGGTACCTGCAACGGGGTACCTGAACCAGGCCATGGCTGAGCAGGATATTGGCCGTTACCTCACGCGCTACAACTGGATCAGACCGCATCAACACAACGGCTTTGTGCCGCCTGCGGTTGCAGAGGAACAACTCAATTCTGTGTCCGGGAATTGTTGACCACTACACCCAGGAGGGCGAAACAGGGAGTTCCGGAGAACCGTCCTTTGGCACCGAAGGCCTGGTGCACTGGGGTCGCGGAGCATCTCGGGAGGCGTGCCCACGCAGGCGCGTGGGCACGATCAAAAATGGGCCACGGATAAGCACCGTACTGCCGGTGAGGCTCCGTAGGATGGGTTGAGCGCAGCGATACCCATCGTGGCGGAGTGATGGGTATCGCTGCGCTCAACCTACGCGGCCCGACCCATCCTACTACCGGAGCTGGTAGACGGCGCCGAAGCGCCCCGTTGGTCCGGGTGAACGGAATCTACCGCTTGCAACCGTATGCCTGGACTAACGACGTTCTAGAGCAGCCCGAAAATCCGCTTGGCCAGGCTGCTGGCCGCCGCCGCCGGGTTCTCGCGGATTGTCTTTTCCTGCTCGGCAATGACCTCGAACAGCCCATCCATGGCCTGCTCGGTCACATAGCTTTCGATGCTGGTGTTCTTCGCGTCGAGGGCGCCAAAGCTGGCGGCCTTGCTGGCGAAGGCGTTGTATTGCTGGGCCAGGCCAACCTGGTCGGTGGCTTGTTTGACGATCGGTAGGAAGCGCGCGCGGATCTTCTCGCGGCTGGTCTTCTCCAGATAACGCGTGCCGGCGTCCTCGCCGCCCGTGAGCAGGCCCTTGGCGTCACTCACGGTCATCTGTTTCACCGCGTCCACCAGCAGCTCCTGGGCTTGAGGCACGGCCGCTTCCGCGGCGCGGTTCATACCGTCTTCCAGTGCCTGAACCTGGCTGCCCATGCCGAAGCTCTTGAGCAGCTTGGCGGCCTTGCCCAGGTTGCCTGGCAGCTCGATGCGCAGTTGCGGGTCGTTGGCGAAGCCGCCCTGGGTACCGAGTTGCTGCACGGCGACGCGCGCGCCCTGGGCGAGGGCGTCCTTCAGCGCACTGCCGGCATCGGCATTGCTCAGTTGGGCGAGGCTGGCGGCCTGCGCGAGCGGCAGGGTCAGCAGGAGGGTGGCGCCGAGCAGGAGTTGGCGAATCATGGGGTTTCCTCATTGCCCTTGGGGGCGGCGGTTTCTTCGTCGGGACGGTCGAGCGTCACCTGGCGGATCGACAGACGGATCTCGGCGGGCAGCACGCGCTTAGCGGCACCCTCGGCCAGCTCGCCGAGCAACGGATGATGGCTGAGCGTAGCGTCTTCTGCGCGGCGCAGCACACCTTCGTCGAGCAAGGTCTGGATGAAGTGGCGGAACAGTGTCTTGTCGAAGAACTCCGGGGCATTGAGCCCATGCAGGATCGACAGACGCTGGGCCATGACCGTGCAGAGGTTTTCCAGCGATTCGGCGGTCAGCGCGTTCTGCGGATGGTCGAGGATCAGGCCGATCGCCATGTAGAAGCGCTGCAGGGTCTGCCCGATGGCGCGCGACAGCAGGGTCAGCAGGACGAACTGCCGCGAGCTGGGCGCGGAGCGCACGAAGCTGTCGCCGTCCTGGCGCAGCAGACCCTGCTCGACGAAGGCCGCCAGCCAGGCGTCGATCACCGGCTCCAGTTCGTCCGGCGCATAGCGAATGAACAGCTCCGCGCGCAGGTACGGATAGAGCGCCTTGGTGTAGCGCAGGATCTGCTCGCGGCTGTTGCGCGAGCCGCTCTGGAAGAAGCTCGCCAGCAAGGCGGGCAGGGCGAACACGTGCAGTACGTTGTTGCGATAGTAGGTCATCAACACCGCGTTCTGTTCGTCGAGGTAGAGGATGCGGCCCAGGGCATCCTTCTGCTCGGCGATCAGCTGCATGTGCCGGGCGTGCTCGATCAGTGCCTGACCGTCACCCTCGGGCAGCGTGGTGTGTGGCGAGTAGGGCACCTGGCGCAGCAGCGCCAGGTACATGTCGAGGATGCGCGCCAGGGCGCGCTCGTCCAGCGCCAGGCGCGGTGTGGAGAGCATCGCCAGTGCGACCAGGTTGATCGGGTTGATCGCCGCTGCCTCGTTGATGTGCTGGGCGATGCGTTCGGCCAGGCGGTTGGTGGCGTCGGCCAGCCATGGCGGGCGGAAGTCGGGGGCGTCGTTGTCCTGGCGCCAACCGGGATGCTGGCCGTCGAGGAACGCAGAGAGCTGGATCGGCTCCCCGAAGTTGACCGCCACCGTACCGAAGCGCTGTTTCAGCGCGCCGATGACCTTGAACACGTCGAAGATGGATTCCTTCTTCTTCTCCGCGCCACGCAGTTCGCCCAGGTAGGTGCGTCCTTCGAGTACGCGCTCGTAGCCGACGTAGACCGGCACGAAAACGATCGGCAGACGTTGCGAGCGCAGGTAGCTGCGCAGGGTGATAGCGAGCATGCCCGTGCGTGGGCGCAGGGTGCGGCCGGTGCGCGAACGTCCTCCCTCGACGAAGTACTCGACCGGAAAGCCCTTGCTGAACAGGCTGTGCAGGTACTCGTTGAACACGGCGGTGTACAACGGGTTGCCCTTGAAGGTGCGGCGCATGAAAAAGGCGCCGCCGCGCCGCAGCAGGCCGCCGATCACCGGCATGTTGAGGTTGATGCCGGCGGCGATGTGCGGCGGAGTCAGTCCGTTGCGGAACAGCAGGTAGGACAGCAACAGGTAGTCGATGTGGCTGCGATGGCAGGGCACGTAGATCACTTCGTGGCCCTGGGCGACCTCCTGGACCTGCTCCAGGTGGTTGACCTTGATGCCGTCGTAGATCTTGTTCCAGAACCAGGACAGCACCAGCTCGAGGAAGCGGATCACCGTATAGGTATAGTCCGAGGCGATCTCGTTGCCGTAGCGCAGCGCCTGGGCTTCCGCGCGTTCGAGGGAGACCTTCTCCTGCGCCGCGTGGGCGGCGATCGCCTCGCGTACCTGGGGCGCCACCACCAGGCCCTTGACCAGGTTGCGTCGGTGCGACACGTCCGGGCCGATGACGGCGCTTTTCTGGTTGCGGAAGTGCACGCGCAATACCCGTTGCGCCATGCGCAGGGTGCGCTCGTGCCCCTTGCCCTGGTCGACCATCTCCCTCAGGTGGATGGGGGAGGCGAACTGTACGCGGGTCTTGCGGCCCAGGGTGAGGATGGTCACCAGTCGCCGTAGTCGTCCGGTGACGGCCCAACTGTCGGCGAACAGCAGCTTCCAGGCGCTGGTCTCGCGATCCGGCGACTGCCCCCAGAAAACGCTCACCGGAACGATCTGCACGTCGTCCACGCCCTGCTGCTCGATGTCGCTGATCAGGCGCGTCAGCACCGGCGAGGGCGCGCTGCGCAGGCGACGTCCGTTCCACGCGGCTGCCGGAGCCAGGTAGAAGTAGGCTGCAGCTTCCAGGCGCTCGCCCAGGGCGACCGGCAGTACCGGGCGCGGCAGGCCGACCTTGCTGCATTCGCGGTCGAGCACCGCCAGGTCCGACCAGGCTGGCTTCTGGAGTACGTAGAAGACGGGACGGCCGCGGTCGAGCTTCAGATCGACCGAGGACTGATTGATGGTTTCCGAGCGGACCCAGAGATAGAGCAGGCGGCGTACGGCACCGAACAGCAGGCGGCGAAGCGGAGAGCGGGTCATGGATGGCTGGAGCGCTACAAGAAGGAGGCCCTAGTGTGCCGTATCGTCGGGGCTCCGGCAAAACACGGGCGGCGCTTGCCAGAGGGGCGTCAGGGCGGAGGCGGGTTCAGATATGGTGCACGTGGGATAGTCCTGCGCAGGTCAGGACTGGCAGC
The DNA here is from genome assembly GCF_055768815.1 of Pseudomonas sp. R4-15. Taxonomy (NCBI): domain Bacteria; kingdom Pseudomonadati; phylum Pseudomonadota; class Gammaproteobacteria; order Pseudomonadales; family Pseudomonadaceae; genus Pseudomonas; species Pseudomonas sp. R4-15. Next base: position 4,254,325 of record NZ_CM147293.1, on the reverse strand, counting down.
GTAACGGCGGTAACGCCAAGGCCTGAAAGTGTTCCCCAAATACCCCTTCGAAAGGGCTGGAAGCCACGGCTGGCGCGGCTCTGGCGGTGTCACAAAAAATTGCTTTGCAGCTCCGGACGTTCCTTTATACTCCGAAAACGACCCTTCTTGAGGCGCTGCTTTCCCCGCTGTTTCACGCTTTTTCGCAGCATTGGGGCAGAGAAGTACGTTTCTTGCTTGTGTCGTCAGGTCCCGCTGGAAGAATGGGACGTTCTAACAATTTAGCAAGCTGGAGAGTGTGGTAATGGCTGAACGTGAGTTCGGAACCGTGAAGTGGTTCAATGACGCCAAGGGCTATGGGTTCATTCAACGTGATAGCGGTCCGGACGTTTTCGTTCACTACCGCGCCATCCGCGGTGAAGGGCATCGGTCCCTGATCGAAGGCCAGAAGGTCGAGTTCTCGGTGATCCAGGGCCAGAAGGGCCTGCAAGCCGAAGACGTCTCCCGCCTCTAGAGCGGTCCAGCGGAAGCCTGAGGCAGAAAGCCGCTAAGGCTTTCTTCTCAGGTCTCCGTTCTCCAGACGATTTCCGTCTCTCCCTGGGCATCGACCCTGATCCAGCGGTCCGCGTCCTGTTCGCCTTCTTCTTCCTGCCAGCCACCCGGTGCGCAGCGAATCTCTACCCCCAGTGCCGCATAGGCCGACCGTGCGCAGGCGATGTCGTCCGCCCAGGGCGTGGCGTCGCTGTCCAGGTAGAGACTGTGCCATTTGCCCACGGCGTGTGGCAGCCAGGTCAGGGCAATACCGTCCGCTTCGTTCTTGAACGTCCGCCCCTTGGCGCGCCATTCGCCGCAGGGGCCGAGCTGCGCCTCCAGCCAGGCGCTGACGGCCGGTAGCTCAGCGTCCTTGAGGTAGATTTCGATATCCGGTTGGCGCATGGGGTGGGGCCTCAGAGTCGTTCGATCAGATCGTAGCGCATCGATACACGGACCACTAACGGACTGTCGATGACGGCGTTGCGGCGTTCGGCGTTGGCGCGCCAGCCATGGGGCGTCATCGCCAGCAGGTCGGCGCGCGCTTCGGGCTGTTGCAGGTCGAGGAGGAATTCCACCCGGCCACTGTCGGCCAGGCGCATCCCGCTGGGGATATGCGCCAGATGTTTCTCGTCGTCGTAAGGGCGCACCTCGTCGTAGAGGCGTTCGCGCAATTCGATCAGGTGGTCGCGAGTCGGCCCGAGGCGCAGCAGATGCCCGGCGGGTGCGAGCAGGCGCAGGGTTTCCTGCCAGTCCAGCGGGCTGAAGACCGAGAGTGCCAGGTCGCAGCTGGCATCCGCGAGGGGAATGCGTGCCATGCTGGCGACCATCCAGGTCAGTTGCGGGGCGAGTCGGCAGGCGCGCCGCACTGCCTCGCGCGAGATATCCAGAGCATAGCCCTCGGCATCCGGCAGGGCCGTCGCGACGCGGGCGCTGTAGTAACCCTCGCCGCAGCCGATGTCCAGCCAGCGGTGGGGCTGGCAGCGTCCTGCCAGCTCGGCCAGGTGCTCGGCCGCAGGGGCGTAGTAACCGGCGGCGAGAAAGCGACGACGAGCCTCGACCATCGCGGCGTTGTCGCCCGGATCGCGGCTCTTCTTGTGCTGCACCGGCAGCAGGTTCAGGTAGCCCTGGCGGGCGCGGTCGAAACGGTGTCCGGCACTGCAGGCCACACCGCCGTCGGTAGTGGCCAGGGGGGCCTGGCAAAGCGGGCAGATCAGCATGTCAGGCGAGCAACTCGACCAGGGTGCGGTAGTAGACCTCGGTGAGCAGTTCCAGGTCGCTGGCCAGCACGCGTTCGTCGACCTGGTGGATAGTCGCGTTCACCGGGCCGAGCTCGACCACCTGGGTGCCGAGGGTGGCGATGAAGCGTCCGTCGGAGGTGCCGCCACTCGTCGAGGGCGTGGTCTGGTTGCCGGTTACCGCGGCGATCGAGCGGCTGACGGCGTCGAGCAGCGCACCCGGTTCGGTGAGGAACGGCAGGCCGGACAGCGCCCAATCGACGTCCCACTCCAGTCCGTGCCGGTCGAGGATCTCCTTGACCCGGGCCTTCAGTGTCTCGGGCGTCGACTCGGTGGAGAAGCGGAAGTTGAAGCTGGCGTGCAGTTCGCCCGGGATCACGTTGGTCGCCCCAGTGCCGGACTGAATGTTGGAGACCTGGAAGCTGGTCGGTGGGAAGAACGCATTGCCATCGTCCCAGTGCGCGGCGGCCAGTTCGGCGAGTGCCGGCGCGGCGAGATGGATCGGATTCTTCGCCAGGTGTGGATAGGCCACGTGGCCCTGCTTGCCGCGAATGCGCAGCTCGCCACCCAGAGAGCCGCGACGGCCGTTCTTCACCACGTCACCCAGGCTGCTGGTGCTGGAGGGCTCGCCGACGATGCACCAGTCCAGGCGCTCGCCGCGCTGGCGCAGGCGCTCGACCACGGCACGGGTACCATGCTGTGCCGGGCCTTCCTCGTCACTGGTGATGAGGAAGGCGATAGCGCCCTTGTGCGCCGGGTGATCGACGGCGAAACGCTCCACCGCGACGATCATCGCCGCCAGGCTGCCTTTCATGTCCGCAGCGCCGCGTCCCAGCAGCATCCCTTGCTCGTCGATACGCGGCTCGAAGGGCGGCTGCTGCCAGGCCTGCTCTGGGCCACTGGGTACCACGTCGGTATGTCCGGCAAAGCAGAGCACCGGGCCTTCGCCGCCACGGTGCGCCCAGAAGTTCTGTACGTTCTCGATGTCCATCGGCTCCAGCGCGAAGCCGGCAGCCTGCAGACGCTGCATCATCAGCGCCTGGCAGCCGGCGTCATCGGGAGTTACCGAGCGACGGCGGATCAACTCGCAGGCGAGCTCGAGGGTGGGGGAGAGCGCAGGCATGACGTTTATGGTTCTTTCGACAGGCAAGGGGCGGCCATCTTAAAGCAAAGCGTGCGGCGCTTCATTCACGCCACACCACCACATTGTTGCGGCCACCGTTCTTGGCCGCATAGAGCGCCTGGTCGGCGTTGCGCAACGGACGTTGGTAGTCCGGGTGGCCGTCGAACAGCGCGACGCCGATGCTGGTGGTCAGGCGCAGCGACTGGTGCTGTAGCAGCAGGAAGGTCTCCGCCTCGATGCGACGGCGGATACGCTCGGCGAGCATGTAGGCTTCGTCGGCAGTGGTTTGCACCAGGATCAGGAGGAACTCCTCGCCACCCTGGCGAAAGGCGTAGTCGCCGCCGCGGATGCTATTGGTGAGCAGGCTGGCGAACTGCTGCAGGACCAGATCGCCGGCCTCGTGGCCAAAGCGATCGTTGATCTGCTTGAAGTGATCGACATCGAGCATCAACAGGGCGAAACCGCGCTTGTGGGCGCGGGCCATCTCGATCTCGCGACTGAGCACGACCGGTAGGAACTTGCGGTTGAGCAGGCGCGTGAGGGCGTCTCGGCCGGACTCGAGATCCTCGGCACGGTCAAACAGATAATCGAGCAGGTAGACGATGGTCCGGCAGGCATGGCGAATTTCCTCGAGGGGCTCGCGCAGGACTTCGTCCTGCGGGCGTAGCCGCTCGAGCAACTTGCCGTCGATCAGACGTGTCTGTTCGAGGATGTCGCGCATTTCCGGCGCGCCGGCGAAGGCGTGTGCGGCCTTGTGCATCAGCCAGATGCCGAACTCGGAATGCAGCAGGCGTGGCAGGGCATTGCCGTTGGCCGAGAGCTCGAACAGCAGTTGGTTTTCCCATTGCAGCAACGCTGCGCGCTGGCGTGCGCGCTCCGCGCCGAGGTCCTGGGAGACCGAGAACAGCCGGTACGCCTCCTCGGCCCTGGCGTTGCGGTCCTGCGCCTGGGAGTAGGCCTGGCTCATGAGCGTCAGCGCGATATCGATGCTGTCGCCGACCAGTTCACAGGCGGCCAGGCGCTCTTCGATGTCGAAGCGCTCGCCAAGCAAGGTGAATATGCGCAGCTTGAGCAGGCGGGCGCCACGCATCACCAGGCTCACCGGGATATCCACCCGTGCATGCACCTCGCCGACGTATTGCTGCTGCGCCATCAGCGCGTCCACGTCGCTGGCATTGCGTGCACTGAACAGGGCCTGCAGCCAGCGCTGCATCGAGGGTTTGAGTTGCTGTTCGACGCGCTGGTGGGAGAGATACATTGCGCCCTGCTCATCTCCCTCCATCTGTGCGTAGAAGTGCTCGGTCAGCGTCTGCCGATGGCGGGTCACCAGTTTTTCGACCTCGTCCAGGAGGCCCGGAGGCTGGCGTTGCAGTAGCGCGACCCACTCGCGCTGGCGACCGTCGTGATCATGCATGGGCCGGGAGTTCCCCTCGCTAATTGGCAGGATAGTCGCGCAATACGCTTTGGTTGCCCTTGTCGTCTACAGCGATCACTTCGAAAGCATCCTTGGCGCCGCCCATTTGCATCCCCGGCGAGCCCATTGGCATTCCCGGCACCGCCAGCCCCCGCAGATCCGGACGCTGGCGCAGGGGGAGGATGTCACGAGCCGGTACGTGGCCCTCGACGAATTTGCCGTTTATGACGGCTGTATGACAAGCCCCCAGCGCGTAAGGCACTCCCAGACGCAGCTTGACTGCGCTCATGTCCTTTTCCACATGGTCGCGGACTTCGAAGCCATTGGCTTCGAGGTGGGCGATCCAGTCCTTGCAGCAACCGCAGTAGGCATCGCGATGCACATCGATCAGCGGACGTTCGGCGGCCTGGCCCAAGGAGCAGAAGAACAGTCCGAGCAACAGTAGGGGTTTGCGCATGAGAGGCTTCCTCGAAAACTGCGTAGCAGAGGGCCAGCATACTCCCCGGCGGGTCCGCCTCGATAGCCGCGCCGAGAGGGTCTGTGGCACAGAGCGCAGAACCCTGGTGGCATTTGCGGGTCTCTGCTCGATTAACTTCCGTTGCAGGAGCCTTCCTTCGATGCGACTCGCCCGACTGCTGCTCGGCCTGCAGGCGGCCATCATGGCCGGCCTCGGGGCCGCCTACTGGCTACGTCCGTACGAGATGGCCAATCTCAATGGCATGTTGTTGATGGAGGCCGCTTCGGTGAGTCATTTGCGCGTCTACTATGGCGGCCTGCAACTGGGACTGGCGTTGTTCCTGCTCTGGTCCATGCGCAGGCCAGAGCGTCTGCGCAGCGGCCTGGTGCTGGTCCTGCTGATGCAGGCGGCGCTGCTGGTGGCGCGTCTGGGCGCTTACTGGCAGGACGGCAGCGCATTGCAGGGCCTGGATGTGACCTCGCTGATCTACAAGGCCCTGGCCGCACTGCTCTCGCTCTGGGCGCTGCGTTCCCTGCCCGCGCCGGTTGCCGATTCGGCTCCTGGGCCGGACTGGAGCGAGGATGCACCGCCGCCGCTGCGGCGTACTGTCGAGCAGCCCGCCGGCCCCGGCGGCGAACCTGGCGAATAAGAGCTACTCTGATGCAGTAGTCTGCGGATGCGTCAATGTGTCGCATCCGGTCCGGCCTGCTACGAGGAGGCATTGCCATGATCAATCATGTCTGGGGATTGCTGATCAAGCCGACCAGCGAGTGGCGCGACATCAGCCGCGAAGGCGAAACCATCGGTCACCTTTATGCCCACCACGTGCTGCTGATGGCGCTGGTGCCGGTGGTCAGTGCCTTCATCGGCACCACGGTATTCGGTTGGCAATTGGGCGATCGGCATATCGAGTTCGTCAGCATGGGCTCCGCGCTGGGCCTGGGCTTGCTGTTCTATGCCCTCATCCTTGCCGCGGTGTGGTTGATGGGGGCCGTGATCCACGCGCTCGCCGAACGTTACCCGGATCGCCCGGACATGCGCCGTTGCGTGGTCTTCGCGGGCTATGTAGCCACGCCGCTGATGCTCGCCAGCGTGGTGCTGTTGTATCCGCTGATCTGGCTATGCCTGTTGGTCGGGGTTTTCGCGCTGCTGCACAGCGGCTACCTGCTGTACATCGGTATTCCGGCGTTTCTCAATATCCCGCGGCGTGAGGGCTTCCTGCTCTCCACGGGTACGCTGGGCATCGGCGTACTGGTGCTGGAAGTGCTGCTGGCGCTGACGGTGGTGATCTGGACGATGGGCTCGCAGTACGGCATCGGCCATCTGCTCTTGCGCTAAGCGTCGAGAGAGAAGCCCCGGCGCAGGACGGGGCTCTCGAGTCATCGCTAGTCGACGGCGCCGTCGCCGCGCTGCCAGGCATTGCGCCCTGGCAGTAGCAGGTTGAGCGCGAGCGCCGCGATGGCGCACAGGGATATCCCGGAAAGGGCGAACTCGCTGCCGCCGATGCTCATCCCGCCGATGCCGAAGACCAGGGTCACCGAGACGATGATCAGGTTGCGCGCCTCGGAAAGGTCTACCTGATGGCGGATCAGGGTATTCAGGCCGACCACGGCGATGGAGCCGAACAGCAGGCAGAGGATGCCGCCCATCACGGGCACCGGGATCGACTGCAGGGCCACACCGAATTTACCGATGAAGGCCAGGGCAATGGCGAACACGGCGGCCCAGGTCATCACCTTGGGGTTGTAGTTCTTGGTCAACATTACCGCCCCGGTGACTTCGGCGTAGGTGGTGTTCGGCGGACCGCCGAACAGCCCCGCGGCGGAGGTGGCGAGGCCATCGCCAAGCAGCGTGCGGTGCAGCCCCGGCTTCTGGATGTAATTGTTGCCCGTGACGCTGCCGATGGCGACCACGCCGCCGATGTGCTCGATCGCCGGTGCCAGGGCCACCGGCACCAGGAACAGAATCGCGCCCCAGTGCAGTTGCGGTGCGACGAAGGCCGGCACGGCGAGCCAGGGAGCGGCCGCGATGCGCGAGTAGTCGATCAGCCCGAACAGCGCCGACAGCGTGCAGCCCACAGCGATGCCGGCGAGGATCGGCACCAGGCGGAACAGCCCGCGACCGAGCACGGCGACCAGCACGGTGGTGACCAGCGCCGCCATCGAGACGATCAGCGCGGTGCCGTACGGCACCAGTTCGGCGCTGCCGTCGCCGGTACGCCCCATCGCCATCTGCACCGCCACCGGCGACAGCGCCAGGCCGATGGAGATGATCACCGGGGCGATCACCACCGGCGGTAGCAGGCGGTCGATGAAACCGGCGCCGCGCACGCTCACCACCAGGCTCAGAACGATGTACACCAGGCCCGCGGCGACGATGCCGCCGAGTACCGCCGGCAGGCCGAAGTTGGCCTTGGCGGCGAGGATCGGGGCGATGAAGGCGAAGCTGGAGGCCAGGAACACCGGTACCTGGCGTCTTGTCACCAGTTGGAACAGCAGCGTGCCGATGCCGGCGGTGAACAGCGCGACGTTCGGGTCCATGCCGGTGATCAGTGGCATCAGCACCAGTGCGCCGAAGGCCACGAAGAGCATCTGTGCGCCGGACAGCGCCTGGCGCCAGAGCGGATCCTTGAGGTGGGAGCTCATGACCTCTAGTTATCCTTCTGCTTGGTGCCGAAGATCTTGTCGCCGGCATCGCCCAGGCCCGGGATGATGTAGCCGTTCTCGTTGAGCCGCTCGTCGATCGAGGCGGTGAAGATCTGCACGTCCGGATGGGCGTCGCCGACGGCCTTGATGCCTTCGGGCGCGGCGACCAGAACCAGGGCGCGGATTTCCTTGGCGCCGGCTTTCTTGAGCATCTCGATGGTGGCGATCATCGAACCGCCGGTGGCCAGCATCGGGTCGACGATCAGGGCCAGGCGCTGGTGCAGGTCGCCGACCAGCTTTTCCAGGTAGGTATGCGCCGCGAGGGTTTCCTCGTTGCGCGCCAGGCCGACCACGCTGACCTTGGCGCTGGGGATCAGGCTGAGCACGCCGTCGAGCATGCCGATGCCGGCGCGCAGGATCGGCACCACGGTGATCTTCTTGCCGGCGATCTTCTCGATCTTCACTTCACCGCACCAGCCGTCGATGGTGGTGGGTTCCAGCGGCAGGTCCTGGGTCGCTTCGTAGGTCAGCAGGGCGCCGACTTCCTGGGCCAGTTCGCGGAAGTTCTTGGTGCTGATGCCGGCGCGACGCATCAGGCCGAGCTTGTGGCGGATCAGCGGATGGCGGATCTCTCGAATGGACATGGGGTTCTCCAGCGGCTGGCAAAAAAAATCGCGCTAGGATAATGCATCCACGCCCGCGCCGTGCAGGGGCTGCTGTGTCCCCCGGCCGCCGGTGGGCGGCTTTGCGACCATCGGCGTCGCCATGTCGCATGCGCTTGCCTCGTCGGGGATGGATGAGTACCTTTGCGCCCCTTCATTTTCGCTGGCGCCCCTTGCGCCCTATCCGGAGAGCCCCATGTCCGCCCTCGAGCACATTCGCCAGGTGATGGCCGAAGCCGATTGCCTCTATAGCAACGAACAGGTCGAGACGGCGATCCGTCAGGTCGGCGCAGCCATCAATGCCGAGCTGGCCGAAACCAACCCCGTGGTGTTCTGCGTGATGAACGGCGGGCTGATCTTCGCCGGCAAGCTGCTCACCGAGCTGAACTTCCCGCTGGAGCTCTCGTACCTGCACGCCACGCGCTATCGCAACGAGACCAGCGGCGGCGAGCTGTTCTGGAAAGCCAAGCCGGAGGTGTCCTTCATCGACCGCGACGTGCTGATCATCGACGACATCCTCGACGAGGGGCACACGCTGGCGGCGATCATCGACTTCTGCAAGCACGCCGGCGCGCGGGCGGTGCACACCGCAGTGCTGATCGACAAGACCCACGATCGCAAGGCCCGCCCTGACCTGAAGGCCGACTTCGTGGGGTTGCCCTGCGAAGATCGCTACATCTTCGGCTATGGCATGGACTACAAGGGCTACTGGCGCAACGCCGCGGGCATCTTCGCGGTCAAGGGGCTCTAGGGTCTGTTGCCGTTTCGTTCACGGCCGCGCCGGTGCCTGTTTTGCCGCGAGACAAGGCGCGAGCCGCAGGGCTTACCGGGGTAAGTCCAAGACGAGCAACGCCGTATCGCGGCAAAACAGGCACCGGCCCGTAGGGTTGTGCCAGAAATGGCCTGCGCTGTCGTTGCAGGACTTGCCAAGGGAGTGACCATTGGCGGCGTCCTGCGCCTAACCGCAGGCCATTTCTGGCGACAACGCGGCTCGCGAACGAAACGGCAACAGACCCTAGGCAAGCCACTGCTCGGCTTTTCCCTGCGCCTGTTCGAGGTTGCGCAGGTAAGCCAGGCGACCTTCGTGGCGGTGGATGCCGGCACGCCGCAGCTTCAGGCGTAGGCGTGCTGACGTACCGACCAGGATCAGGCCGATGCCGCGTTGACGGTAGTCGGCCAGCATCGCCTCGAGGGCGGCCAGCGCGGTCAGGTCCAGCAGCGGCACCGCGCTCATGTCGACGATCACCACCCTGACTTGCGGGCCGAACCGGCGCAACGCGGCCAGGGCCTTTTCCGCCGCACCGAAGAACAACGGGCCGCGGATCGCATACAGCGCCACCTGTTCCGGGAGCTGCTGGCGAACGCTGCCGAAGGCATCGGGCAGTTCGGCCGTCTCGGTCAGCTCGCTCATGCGCTTGATGAACAGCGCCGCCGCCAGCAGCAGGCCGACGCCGACGGCCAGGACCATGTCGAACAAGACCGTCAACACCAGGCAGGTCAACAGGACCAGCAGGTCCTGGCGGGGCGCGCTGCGCAGCGCGTGCAGCAGGTGCGGTGGCTCACTCATGTTCCACGCCACCATCAGCAACAGGGCGGCCAGCGCGGACATGGGCAGGTAGCTGAACAGCGGCGCCAGCAGGAGCATGGTCACCAGTACCACCAGCGCATGAATCACCGCCGCGATCGGCGACACGGCGCCCGCGCGCACGTTGGCCGCGCTGCGGGCGATCGCCGCGGTGGCGGTGATGCCACCGAAGAGCGGGGCCACCAGGTTACCGACGCCCTGGCCGAGCAATTCGCCGTTGGGGTCGTGACGACTGCCGCCCATGCCGTCGGTGACCACCGCGCAGAGCAGCGACTCGATCGCGCCCAACATGGCGATCGCGAACGCCGGAGCGAGCAACTGGCGCAGCAGTTCGAAGCTCAGTACCAAGGGCTTGCCGTCAGGCCCTGGAAGCTGCCATGGCCAGGCGAATTCCGGCAGCATCGCCGGGATGCCGGGTAGCAGTTGCCCGTCCTGGATGTAGCTGAAACGTTCGCCCAGAGTGGCGACGGGCAGGCCGAGCCTTTCCAGCAGCAGCCCAAGGCCGGCGCCGAGCAGCAGCGCGGCCAGATGTCCGGGGACTCGGCGCACCCAGCGCGGCCAGAGCATCAGTAGTGCAAGGCAGGCGCAGCCAACCAGGGCGTCTCCCGCTTGCAAGCTGGGCAGTGCCTGGTACAGCGCGCTCCATTGCTGCAGGTAGTGCTGCGGATGGCTGCTCAGGGTAAGGCCGAAAAAATCCTTGAGCTGCAGGGTGGCGATGACCACGCCGATGCCGGCAGTGAAGCCCAGCGTGACGGGGTAGGGGACGAACTCGATCAGGCGTCCGGCGCGCAGCAGGCCCAGAGCGATGAGGATCATCCCTGCGAGCATGCCGCTCAGCAACAGGCCGCCGAGGCCGTAGGTCTGGGTGATCGGCAGCAGGATCACGACGAAGGCGGCGGTCGGGCCGCTGACGTTGAAGCGCGAGCCGCCAAACAGGGCAATCAGCGGCGCTGCCACCAGGACGGTATAGAGTCCGTGCTGCGGCGCGACGCCGACGGCGATGGCCAGTGCCATGGCCAGCGGGATGGCGATCACCCCGACGGTGACGCCGGCCACGAGATCGGCGCGCAGCCCGCGCCAACCGTAGCCCTCGCGCAGGACGTGGCGAAAGGCACTGAACAGGGGAAGGGGCTGGCGCATACGACCTCCAATACGGCGGGGTTGCGAGTATACCCCTGGCGGTGGTGCGGGATTGCCTCTCGTTGAGCGCGATGTGGCGCGGGGAGTAAACTGCGCGCCCCGTGAACAGATGCGTTGGAGAGTGGCATGCGCAAAGACAAGAAACAGGTGATCGGCGACGAGGCCAGCGACGAGCAGATTCGTCTGTTCCTGGACGTCGAGCCCGCGGACGAAACGCCCGCTGCGCTGCACAAGCTGGTCAAGGCCTATCGTGGCCTACGCATCGACGATTTCGAGCGCTTTCTCGGCTTCTTCGTCGAGGCCGGCTATGACCTGTCCACCCGCGATGCGCAGGGGCGCGATTTCATCGCCCTGATCGCCGATCAGCGCCATGCCGAGCCCTATGTCGAGGCGGTACGCCAGCAGCACGGCGCCTGAGATCCGGATACGAAACAGCCCGGCCGCCGAAAGGCGCGCCGGGCTGTTTCTTTCATGCAGGACGGCGCTGGGCGCCGAGCCTTTATTGCACGTCGATCGGCTCTGGCGTGGGGACCGGCACGCTGCGGGTCTGGTCCACTTCGCGCTGCAGTTCCTCGCGCAGGTCGCCGGATTGGCCCTCGGGCTGCGGGGCAGCCGGTGAACTCTGGGTCTCGGGGCTGCTGGCCTGGTTGCCGAGAATCTCCTGGTCGCGGCTCACACCGGGGCGGAAATCCCCGGAGAGGCTGGCCAGTTGATCCTGGTCGTTGAAGAACAGGCTGATGCGCTCCTGGCGACGTTGACCGCCACCAGGCTGAATGCTGTACAGGTAATCCCAGCGATTTGCGTGAAAAGTATCGACAATCAAAGGGTTACCCATGATAAACCGCACTTGGCTACGGGTCATTCCGGGGCGCAACTGGTCTATCATGTCCTGCGTAATCACGTTGCCTTGCTGGATGTCGATCTTGTAGACGCCAGGGAAGGAACAGCCGGCGAGCAGCGTGACTGCCAGGCCTAGACTCGAGAGCAGGAGCTTGGGATTTTGCATCGGGTAGTGACTTCCACTATCTTGGCTGGGCAACTTATAAAGACCCGGATGATACCCGCATTAGAGGGAGCTGCGAAGCCGCAGTCACGAGAAAGCAGACCATGGTTGAAAACAACGAACTACGCAAAGCGGGCCTCAAGGTAACCCTGCCCCGGGTGAAAATCCTGCAGATGCTCGACTCCGCCGAGCAACGCCACATGAGTGCCGAGGATGTTTACAAGGCCCTGATGGAGGCGGGTGAAGACGTCGGTCTTGCGACCGTCTACCGCGTGCTGACCCAGTTCGAGGCCGCCGGTCTCGTGGTGCGGCACAACTTCGATGGAGGTCATGCCGTGTTCGAGCTGGCCGATAGCGGGCACCATGATCACATGGTCTGCGTCGATACCGGCGAGGTCATCGAGTTCATGGACTCGGAGATCGAGAAACGCCAGCATCAGATCGTCAAGGAGCATGGTTACGACCTGGTCGACCACAACCTGGTGCTGTACGTGCGCAAACGCAGCTGAGGCTGTTTCCGTACGCGAGCCTCGTCGAAGCCTCGGCCCTGGCCGGGGCTTCTTTCGTTTTGCGGGCGGTTCAGCTTGGTTTAACGCCGGTCTCTTAGTATCCGGGTTCTCGCTGTATCGCTGGAGAACCGCCATGACCTTCTCGCCGCGGGGCATGCGCCCTTTGTTCGCGAGCCTGGCACTGCTTGCCTCGATATCGGCGGCACCTTCGCTGGCGCGGGACCTCGGTCAGGACGAGGCGCTGCGCCTGCGCGAGGAGGGCGCCATCATGCCGCTGGAGCATCTGTTACGGCAGACCTTGCAGCGTTATCCCGGATCACGCCTGCTTGAGGTCGAGTTGGAGGAAGAGGACGGCGTGCTGATCTACGAGATCGAGTTGCTCACCCGCGATGGGGTGGCGCGCGAACTGGAAGTCGATGCCCGCGATGGGCGATTGCTCGAGGATGAGGTGGACGACTGATGCGCCTGCTGTTGGTAGAGGACCATGTCGCGCTGGCTGATGAGTTGTGCGCGGCGTTCAAGGCCCAGGGATACGCCGTGGACTGGTTGGCGGATGGGCGTGATGCGCAGCGTCAGGGGCTCGAAGAGCCCTATGATCTCGTCGTTCTGGACCTGGGCTTGCCCGGTCTCCCCGGGCTCGAAGTGCTTGCAGATTGGCGCGCGGCGGGACTGGCGACGCCGGTGTTGGTGCTCACCGCGCGCGACTCGTGGAGCGAGCGGGTGGCGGGTCTCAAGGCGGGTGCCGATGACTACCTCACCAAGCCCTTCCATGCCGAGGAGTTGTTGCTGCGGGTGCAGGGGCTGTTGCGGCGCGCTCATGGCCTGCCTAACCAGGCGTGCATCGAAGCGGGAGGGTTGAGTCTGGACGAGGCGCGCCAGTGCGTCATGCGTGGCGATGAGCGGGTCGAGCTGACCGCCGGCGAGTTCCGTCTGTTGCGCTACTTCATGCTGCATCCGGGGCAGATCCTGTCCAAGGGTCGCTTGGCCGAGCACCTCTACGATGGCGAAAGCGAGCGGGATTCGAACGTCCTGGAAGTGCAGGTCAACCGCCTGCGCGGCAAGCTGGGACGCAGCGTCATCGAGACGCGCAGGGGGCAGGGCTATCGTTTCGACGGCGTCGCTCAGTGAACTCCATTCAGCGCCGGCTGACTCTTGGCCTGGGGGCGGCACTGCTGGTGGTCGGGGTGGCCATGGCGCAGACCAGCCTGTGGTTGCTCGACCTGGGGCTGCGTCGTTATCGCGAAGCCAGCCTGCAGGAAGAGGCGGATAGCCTGCTGCTGGCGGTCGAGCGTGGTGCCGAGGGGCCGCGGCTCAACGAGCTGCGCCTGGCGCCGGCCTATCAGCGCCCCTATTCGGGGCGTTACTTCCGCATTGATTTCGAGGATGGCCGGCGCTGGCGTTCGCGTTCGCTGTGGGATGAGGCGTTGAGCAGTCCGCGGCGCGGTTTGCAGCCGGGACTGGTCGATGGTCCTCAAGGGCAGCGGCTGTTGCTTTATCGCGAGGACTATCAGCGCGCCGGGGAGGCGCTGTCGATCCTGGTCGCCGAGGATTATTCGCCGATCCTCGATGGCTTCCGTCAGGTGCGCCTGGTGGGTTTGGCGCTGGGTGTGTTCGGGCTGGCGTTGATTCTCCTGCTGCAGCGCCTCACCGTGCGCAGGGCGTTGCGTCCCTTGGAGCAGGCCCGCCGCGAGCTGGCGCAGTTGCAGGAGGGACGGCGCGCCAGTCTGGAGAGCCAGGTGCCGGAAGAGCTGGAGCCGCTGGTTTCGCAGATCAACCGTCTGTTGGCGCATACCGAACAGCATCTGCATCGCTCGCGCACCTCCCTGGGCAACCTGGGGCACGCGCTGAAGACGCCCCTGGCCGTGCTCGCCAGTCTTGCCCGGCGGCCGGAGCTGGACGCGCTGCCGGCACTGCGCGCCGTCCTGGATGAACAGGTCGAGCTCATGCGCGCGCGCCTGGCGAGGGAGTTGGGGCGCGCGAGGCTGGCAGGGGACGTATTGCCCTCGGCGCATTTCGACTGTGACCAGGAAGTGCCGGCGCTGCTCGATACGCTGCGCATGGTGCACGGCTCGCAGTTGCGGCTGAGCTGGGAGGCCGAGCCCGGCCTGCGTGTGCGGCGCGATCGCGAGGACCTGCTGGAACTGCTCGGCAATCTGCTCGACAACGCCTGCAAGTGGGCGCGCAGCGAGGTTCAGGTGAGCCTGCTGGCGCAGGATGAGCGCTTGCTCTTGCGGGTGGACGACGACGGTCCGGGAATCGACGCACAGCGTCGTCAGGAGGTGCTGGCGCGTGGCGTGCGGCTGGACGAGCAGAGCGAGGGGCATGGCCTCGGCTTGGGCATCGTGCGCGATATCGTCGAAGCCTGGAGTGGCGAGCTGCGCCTATTGCAGGCCCCCCAGGGCGGTTTGCGAGTCGAGGTCGAGCTGCCTCGCTGAGGAAGATTTGCTTAGGGCCTGTTGACGTTTCGTTCGCGAGCCGCGGATGGCCGCCCCGCGTTCTCGCCAGAAATGGCCTGCGGTTAGGCGCAGGACGCAGGCAATGACCAGACTGGCCGTGTTATTCCCTTGGCAAGTCCTGCAACGACAGCGCAGGCCATTTCTGGCACAACCCGGAGGGCCGGTTCCTATTTTGGCGCGATACGGCGTTGCTCATCTTGGACTTACCCCGGTAAGCCCTGCGACTCGCGCCTTGTCTCGCGCCAAAATAGGAACCGGCGCGGCCGTGAACGAAACGTCAACAGGCCCTAGGGCTTGTGACTGGTTATTCTCTCGAGGCTTCTGTATGATTCCTGCTTTAGTGTATTCACTGAAAAGTAAGCGGCAGATGGCTGAAGAATAAACAAGCGGGGTGACGTAACTACGACGTCATCCCGTTTTTTTCAGCCTGGTTTTTGTGCTCGCGTCGATCGATCATCGGAGGTCTTCTTGTCCAAGCCAGCCATTCTCGCACTTGCCGATGGCAGCATCTTCCATGGCGAATCCATCGGCGCCGACGGCCAGACCGTTGGCGAAGTGGTATTCAACACCGCCATGACCGGCTATCAGGAAATCCTCACCGATCCTTCCTATGCCCAGCAGATCGTCACCCTGACCTATCCGCACATCGGTAACACCGGCACTACGCCGGAGGATGCCGAGGCGGCACGTGTCTGGGCCGCCGGCCTGGTAATCCGCGACCTGCCGCTGCTCGCCAGCAGCTGGCGCAACAAACAGTCGCTACCCGATTACCTCGTTGCCAACGGCACCGTGGCGATCGCCGGCATCGATACCCGTCGCCTGACTCGCATCCTGCGCGAGAAAGGTGCGCAGAACGGCTGCATCCTCGCCGGGGCAGACGCCACCGAAGAGCGTGCGCTGGAACTGGCGCGGGCGTTCCCGGGGCTCAAGGGCATGGACCTGGCCAAGGAAGTGACGGTCAAGGAAAGCTACGAGTGGCGTTCCAGCGTCTGGACTCTGGAGAGCGACAGCCATCCTGAAATCCCCGTCGAACAGCTGCCGCACCATGTGGTCGCCTATGACTACGGGGTGAAGACCAACATCCTGCGTATGCTGGTCGCGCGCGGTTGCCGCGTCACCGTGCTGCCGGCTCAGGCGCCGGCGAGCGAAGTGCTGGCACTCAATCCTGATGGCATCTTCCTGTCCAACGGACCTGGCGATCCGGAGCCGTGCGACTATGCGATCCAGGCGATCCAGGAAATCCTCGAGACCGAGATTCCGGTGTTCGGCATCTGCCTGGGTCATCAACTGCTGGCGCTGGCGTCCGGTGCGCAGACCGTGAAGATGGCCAACGGCCACCATGGCGCCAACCATCCGGTGCAGGACCTGGATTCGGGCGTGGTGATGATCACCAGTCAGAACCACGGTTTCGCGGTGGACGAGGCGAGCCTGCCGGGCAACCTGCGCGCGACCCACAAGTCGCTGTTCGACGGCACCCTGCAGGGCATCGAGCGCACCGACAAGGTCGCCTTCAGCTTCCAGGGTCACCCGGAAGCGAGCCCCGGTCCCCACGACGTGGCACCGCTGTTCGACCGTTTCGTCGCCGCCATGGCGGCGCGGCGTTGAGGTAGAGCATGTTGCCGAGCCTGGGAATCACCGACCTCTGGACCTACGTGCTGGGGACGCTGTTCATCGTCCTGTTGCCGGGGCCCAATTCGCTGTTCGTGCTCGCCACTTCGGCGCAGCGCGGCGTCGCCTGCGGTTATCGGGCGGCCAGCGCGGTGTTCCTCGGCGATGCGATCCTGATGCTGCTCTCCGCCCTGGGTATCGCCTCGCTGCTGCAGGCCTTGCCGATGCTGTTCATGCTGCTCAAATACCTGGGGGCCGCCTACCTGTGCTACCTGGGGTTAGGCATGCTGCGCGGCGCCTGGCGCCAGTGGCGCGCGCCGGAGAAGGCGGTCGAGGCCGTCGAGCAGCATGCGCAGGTGAGAAACCCGTTCGGTCGGGCGCTGTTCCTCAGCCTGTCGAACCCCAAGGCGATCCTCTTCTTCATCTCCTTCTTCATCCAGTTCGTCGACCCGGCTTTCGCCTATCCCGGCCTGTCGTTCCTGGTGCTGGGGGTGATCCTCGAGGTCATCAGCTTCCTCTACCTGAGTTTCCTGATTTTCTGTGGCGTACGCCTGGCGCAGTGGTTTCGCCAGCGCAAGCGCCTGTCCGCCGGCGCCACCTCCGGTGTCGGCGCGATGTTCGTCGGCTTCGGCCTGAAGCTCGCCGGCGCGTCCCTGACTTGATTTGTTAAGCACGAGAATTCCATGCCCAAGCGTACAGACCTCAAAAGCATCCTGATCCTCGGCGCCGGTCCCATCGTCATCGGCCAGGCCTGCGAGTTCGACTATTCCGGCGCGCAGGCATGCAAGGCGCTGCGTGAGGAAGGCTTCCGCGTCATCCTCGTCAACTCCAACCCCGCGACCATCATGACCGACCCGGCGATGGCCGATGCCACCTACATCGAGCCCATCAAGTGGGCGACGGTGGCCAAGATCATCGAGAAAGAGCGTCCCGACGCGCTGTTGCCGACCATGGGTGGTCAGACCGCGCTGAACTGCGCCCTCGAGCTCGAGCGCCATGGCGTGCTGGAGAAGTTCGGCGTCGAGATGATCGGTGCCAACGCCGATACCATCGACAAGGCCGAAGACCGTTCGCGCTTCGACAAGGCCATGCGCGCCATCGGCCTGGAATGCCCGCGTTCCGGCATCGCCCACAGCATGCAGGAAGCCTACGGCGTGCTCGACAAGGTCGGCTTCCCCTGCATCATCCGTCCGTCCTTCACCATGGGCGGCACCGGTGGTGGCATCGCCTACAACCGCGAAGAGTTCGAAGAGATCTGCGCGCGTGGCCTGGACCTGTCGCCGACCAACGAGCTGCTCATCGACGAGTCGCTGATCGGCTGGAAGGAATACGAGATGGAGGTGGTCCGCGACAAGAAGGACAACTGCATCATCGTCTGCTCCATCGAGAACTTCGACCCGATGGGCGTACACACCGGCGACTCGATCACCGTCGCGCCGGCGCAGACGCTCACCGACAAGGAATACCAGATCATGCGTAACGCATCGCTTGCGGTGCTGCGCGAGATCGGCGTGGAAACCGGCGGCTCCAACGTGCAGTTCGGCATCAACCCGGACGACGGCCGCATGGTGGTGATCGAGATGAACCCGCGCGTATCGCGTTCCTCGGCGCTGGCTTCCAAGGCCACCGGTTTCCCGATCGCCAAGATCGCCGCCAAGCTGGCGGTGGGCTACACCCTCGACGAGCTGTCCAACGACATCACCGGCGGCCGCACCCCGGCTTCCTTCGAGCCGGCGATCGATTACGTGGTCACCAAGATCCCGCGCTTCGCCTTCGAGAAATTCCCCAAGGCCGATGCCCGTCTGACCACCCAGATGAAGTCCGTGGGCGAAGTGATGGCGATCGGTCGTACCTTCCAGGAGTCCATGCAGAAAGCCCTGCGTGGCCTGGAAGTCGGCGCCACCGGTTTCGATCCCAAGCTGGACCTGGCCGACCCGGAAGCCGAGAGCACGATCAAGCGCGAGCTCACCGTGCCCAGCGCCGAGCGCGTGTGGTACGTGGCCGACGCCTTCCGCATGGGCAAGAGCCTCGACGAAGTCTTCGCCCTGACCAAGATCGACCACTGGTTCCTGGTGCAGATCGAGGACCTGGTCAAGGAAGAGGAACAACTCAAGACCCTCGGCCTGTCGTCCATCGACTACGCGACGATGCGTCGCCTCAAGCGCAAGGGCTTCTCCGATGCACGCCTGGCGACCCTGCTCGGCGTCACCGAGAAGAACCTGCGGGCTCATCGCCAGAAGCTCAAGGTACTGCCGGTGTACAAACGCGTGGACACCTGCGCCGCCGAGTTCGCCACCGATACCGCCTACCTGTACTCGACCTACGAGGAAGAGTGCGAGGCCAACGCCAGCGGTCGCGACAAGATCATGATCCTCGGCGGTGGTCCCAACCGCATCGGCCAGGGCATCGAGTTCGACTACTGTTGCGTGCATGCCGCGCTGGCCATGCGTGAAGACGGTTACGAGACCATCATGGTCAACTGCAACCCGGAAACCGTTTCCACCGACTACGACACCTCCGACCGCCTGTACTTCGAGCCGGTCACCCTGGAGGACGTGCTGGAGATCGTCCGCGTCGAGCAGCCCAAGGGCGTCATCGTGCAGTACGGCGGCCAGACGCCGCTCAAGCTGTGCCGCGCCCTGGAGGAAGCCGGCGTACCGATCATCGGCACCAGCCCCGACGCCATCGACCGCGCCGAAGACCGCGAGCGCTTCCAGCAGATGGTCCAGCGCCTGAACCTGCGTCAGCCGGCCAACGCCACCGCCCGTAGCGAAGATGAGGCCCTGGCCCTGTCGAAGAACATCGGCTACCCGATGGTGGTGCGTCCGTCCTACGTACTGGGCGGTCGGGCGATGGAAATCGTCTACCAGGAAGAAGAGCTCAAGCGCTACATGCGCGAAGCGGTGAAAGTGTCCAACGACAGCCCGGTGCTGCTCGACCACTTCCTCAACTGCGCCATCGAGGTGGACGTGGATGCGGTGTGCGACGGCGAGACCGTGGTGATCGGTGCGATCATGCAGCACATCGAACAGGCTGGCGTGCACTCCGGTGACTCCGCCTGCTCGCTGCCGCCGTATTCGCTGCCCAAACACATCCAGGACGAGATCCGCGAACAGGTCAAGAAGATGGCCCTGGAGCTCGGCGTGATCGGCCTGATGAACGTGCAGATGGCCGTCCAGGGCGAAGACATCTACGTCATCGAAGTGAACCCGCGTGCCTCGCGTACCGTGCCGTTCGTGTCCAAGTGCATCGGCGAGTCGCTGGCCAAGGTCGCTGCGCGCGTCATGGCCGGCAAGAGCCTGGCTGAAATCGGCTTCACCGCGGAAATCATCCCGCCGTTCTTCAGCGTCAAGGAAGCGGTGTTCCCGTTCAACAAGTTCCCGGGCGTCGACCCTATCCTTGGCCCGGAGATGAAGTCCACCGGCGAGGTGATGGGGGTCGGTGACAGCTTCGGTGAGGCCTTCGCCAAAGCCCAGCTGGGCGCCAACGAGATACTGCCGACCGCCGGTTGCGCCTTCATCAGCGTGCGCGAGGATGACAAGCCGGAGGCGGTGCAGGTCGCCCGTGACTTGGTCAGCCTGGGCTTCGAAGTGGTTGCCACCGCCGGTACCGCCAAGGTCATCGAGGCGGCCGGTCTGCCGGTGCGTCGGGTGAACAAGGTGACCGAAGGTCGTCCGCATGTGGTCGACATGATCAAGAACGACGAAGTCACGCTGATCATCAATACCACCGAAGGTCGTCAGTCCATCGCTGACTCCTACTCGATCCGTCGTAACGCCCTGCAGCACAAGATCTATTGCACCACCACCATTGCGGCGGGGCAGGCGGTCTGTGAAGCGCTCAAGTTCGGTCCCGAGAAGACGGTGCGCCGGCTGCAGGATCTCCACGCAGGAATCAAGGCATGACCAAGTACCCTATGACCGTTCAGGGCGCTCGCGCCCTGGAAGAAGAGCTGGCCCACCTGACCAAGGTGGTCCGGCCCAAGCTCAGCCAGGACATCGGTGAAGCACGCGAACTGGGCGACCTCAAGGAAAACGCCGAATACCATGCCGCCCGCGAACAGCAGGGCATGGTAGAAGCGCGCATCCGCGATATCGAGGGCCGTCTGCAGAACTCGGTGGTCATCGACGTGACCACCATCACGCCGACCGGCAAGGTGATCTTCGGTACCACCGTGGAGATCGCCAACGTCGAGACCGACGAGAGCGTCAGCTATCAGATCGTCGGCGACGACGAAGCGGACATCAAGGGCGGCAAGATCTCCGTCAACTCGCCCATCGCCCGCGCCCTGGTAGGCAAGGAAGAAGGCGACGTCGTCGCGGTGAAGACCCCTGCCGGTGTGGTCGAGTACGAGATTGTCAAAGTCAGCCACCTCTGAGGTCGCGCCAGCGCGCCGCTCGTGGATCGATGCGAGCTGGCGTCTGGCCGGCGCGCTTTCCGCGGGCGGCTTGTGGTTGCTGCACTTCCTGGTGCTGCCGGGGCTTCTGCGCAGCGGCCTGGCACCCTTGCTGGTAGAAGAGGCGCAGGGGCTGTTGCAGCCGCTGATGGTCTGTTTCGCGGCGTTCTGTGCGGCGCTGCAGCTGTTGCTGCTGGCGGCCGTGCGTGGCTCGGCCGCGCTGGCTGACGGCCGTGGACGCCTGCTGCTGTTGGCCCTGCTGCTCGGCGCCGGCTATGCGCTGGCGCCGTTGCTGGGCTCGCTGGGCGCCTATGCGCGCTTGTTCGCCTATCTGGCGATGGCGTTCTGCGCGGCGTTGCTGGTGATTGCGCCGGCACCTGTGGGCGGGCGCTGAGACTCAGCCCTGGGCGCGGTGGATGTTGGAGAGGTTGCGGTTGGGCTTGGGATTCTTGCGGTAGACCAGGGCGACCTTGCCGATCGACTGAACCAATTCGCAGCTGCCGGCTTCACAGAGGGCTTCGATGATTGCCTTGCGATCCTCACGCTCGGCGATGCGCAGCTGGACCTTGATCAGTTCGTGATCGTTCAATGCACGCTCCAACTCGGCCAGCACGCCTTCGCTCAGGCCGTTTTCCGCCACCGTCAATACAGGCTTCAGGTGGTGGCCGATAGATTTGTACTGTTTCTTCTGTTCCTGGGTAAGCGCCATAATCGTGCCGATGCCCTGCAATGTTGGAAAAACGGCGTAGTTTACCCGAGCCATGCGGGAGCGCCAGCCGATTCGAGAGGTGAGAGTGGCACGTTCCAAGACCAGCAAGCGCTGGCTGAAAGAGCACTTCGACGACCCCTATGTGAAGATGGCCCAGAAAGACGGCTATCGCTCGCGGGCCAGCTACAAGTTGCTCGAGATTCAGGAGAAGGATCGCATCCTGCGCCCCGGCATGACCGTGGTCGACCTGGGGGCAGCCCCCGGGGGCTGGTCGCAGGTCACCAGCCGAGTGATTGGAGATCGGGGTCGCCTGATTGCCTCCGACATTCTGGAGATGGATTCCATTGCCGATGTCACCTTCATTCAGGGCGATTTCACCGAGGACGCGGTGTTCCAGCAGATCCTCGACGCCATTGGAGAAAATCCGGTGGACCTTGTGATTTCCGATATGGCCCCCAATATGAGTGGAGTCAGGACAGCCGATCAGGCGCGCGCGATGTATCTGTGTGAGCTGGCGCTGGATCTTTCCGGGCGGGTATTGCGTCCGGGAGGCGATTTCCTGATCAAGATTTTCCAGGGTGAGGGCTTCGACGCCTATCACAAGCAGGTGCGGGAGATGTTCGAGAAGGTGCAGATGCGCAAGCCGCTGTCCTCCCGGGATCGCTCGCGGGAGCAATATCTGCTGGCCAGGGGATTTAGAGGATAGACTGCCGTTGGAGGCGGTCCAACCTCACAAAGGGTTACAGACGGTGCCTGCGGGTCAGGGGCGTGTGTAGTAACTTAGGCTGCGTTACAGCCGTCACGCGGGTCTTTGCTCCGGCGACGGGCGGCCCCAGAGGATAGCGAATTGAACGATATGGCGAAGAATCTGATCCTGTGGCTGATCATCGCAGCGGTACTGGTTACCGTGATGAACAACTTCTCCAGTCCCAGCGAACCCCAGACCCTCAATTACTCCGAATTCATCTCGCAGGTGAAGGACGGCAGGGTCGAGCGGGTGACCGTGGACGGTTACGTGATCACCGGCCGGCGCACCGATGGTGAACCCTTCAAGACCATCCGTCCGGCGATTCAGGACAGCGGCCTGATCGGTGATCTGATCGATAACAAAGTGGTGATCGAGGGCAAGCAGCCCGAACAGCAGAGCATCTGGACGCAATTGCTGGTCGCCAGCTTCCCGATCCTGGTGATCATCGCGGTGTTCATGTTCTTCATGCGCCAGATGCAGGGCGGCGCCGGTGGGCGCGGCGGGCCAATGAGTTTCGGCAAGTCCAAGGCCAGGCTGCTCTCCGAAGACCAGGTCAAGACCACCTTCGCCGACGTTGCCGGTTGCGACGAGGCCAAGGAAGAGGTCAGCGAGCTGGTCGAGTTCCTGCGCGATCCGGGCAAGTTCCAGCGCCTGGGCGGACGTATTCCCCGTGGCGTGTTGATGGTCGGCTCCCCGGGTACCGGTAAGACGCTGCTGGCCAAAGCCGTTGCGGGTGAGGCCAAGGTGCCGTTCTTCACCATTTCCGGCTCGGACTTCGTCGAGATGTTCGTCGGTGTCGGTGCATCCCGTGTGCGTGACATGTTCGACCAGGCGAAGAAGCACGCTCCGTGCATCATCTTCATCGACGAGATCGACGCCGTTGGTCGCCACCGTGGCGCCGGCATGGGCGGCGGTCATGACGAACGCGAGCAGACCCTCAACCAGTTGCTGGTCGAGATGGACGGTTTCGAGATGAACGATGGCATCATCGTCATCGCCGCGACCAACCGTCCCGACGTACTCGACCCGGCGTTGCTGCGCCCCGGTCGCTTCGATCGCCAGGTCGTGGTGGGTCTGCCGGACATCCGTGGTCGCGAGCAGATTCTCAAAGTGCACATGCGCAAGGTGCCGGTGGGCGATAACGTCGATGCGGCCGTCATCGCCCGTGGCACGCCCGGGTTCTCCGGTGCCGATCTCGCCAACCTGGTCAACGAGGCCTCTCTGTTCGCTGCGCGCGCAGGACGTCGACTGGTCGAAATGCGCGAGTTCGAACTGGCCAAGGACAAGATCATGATGGGCGCCGAGCGCAAGACCATGGTCATGTCCGAGAAAGAGAAGCTCAACACGGCCTATCACGAGGCGGGTCACGCCATCGTGGGTCGCCTGGTGCCTGAGCACGACCCGGTCTACAAGGTCTCGATCATTCCCCGCGGTCGTGCGCTGGGTGTGACCATGTTCCTCCCGGAAGAAGATCGTTACAGCCTGTCCAAGCGCGCGCTGATCAGCCAGATCTGCTCCCTGTTCGGCGGCCGTATCGCCGAAGAGATGACCTTGGGCTTCGAGGGCGTGACCACCGGTGCCTCCAACGACATCATGCGGGCCACGCAGATCGCCCGGAACATGGTGACCAAATGGGGCCTTTCCGAGAAGCTCGGTCCGCTGATGTATGCGGAGGAGGAAGGTGAGGTATTCCTTGGTCGTGGCTCGGGTGGGCAGAACGCCAACATCTCGGGTGAGACGGCGAAGGTCATCGACGAAGAAGTTCGCTCGATCATCGATCAGTGCTACTCCACTGCGAAGCGCCTGCTGACCGAGAATCGTGAGAAGCTCGACATGATGGCCGAGGCTTTGATGAAGTACGAAACGATCGATGCCGATCAAATCGACGACATCATGGCCGGCAAGGTCCCGCGTGAACCCCGTGACTGGGAAGGTGGTGCCGGCTCCAGCACACCGCCCGCTGCGCCGACTTCGGCGGAAGGTGAGCGTCCGCAGACCCCGCCCATTGGTGGCCCGGCAGGCGAACACTGATTCGACATGAACGATCCGCTACACCCGATCCGGCTGCCTTGTGGCAGCCGGATTCTCGTTTTGGACAGGCCCCAGGTGATGGGGATCCTGAACGTCACGCCCGACTCCTTTTCCGATGGCGGTCGCTTCGTCGACCGTGATCAAGCGCTTCGCCATGCGGCGGAGATGGTCGCTGCCGGCGCCAGCTTGATCGATATCGGTGGTGAGTCCACGCGGCCCGGTGCCGCGAGCGTCAGCGTCGCTGAAGAGCTCGATCGCGTGGTGCCGATGGTCGAGGCGATTGCCGCCGAACTCGACGTGATCATTTCGCTGGATACCTCGACGCCCGAGGTGATGCTCGAAGGCGCGCGCGCGGGGGCGGGGCTGATCAACGACGTACGTTCGCTGCAGCGTCCCGGCGCGCTCGCCGCAGCGTCCGAGAGTGGTCTCGCGGTCTGTCTGATGCACATGCTGGGCGAGCCTGGCGACATGCAGGATGACCCGCGCTATGCCGACGTGACGGCTGAGGTTGGCGCGTTCCTGCGGGGGCGCATGGACGCCTGCGAGGCTGCCGGTATCGACCGCGCGCGTATTCTGCTCGATCCGGGATTCGGCTTCGCCAAGACGCTCGAGCACAATCTCGTGTTGTTCCGTCGCATGCCCGAACTGTTCGCCCTGGGACGTCCCTTGCTGGTCGGCGTCTCGCGCAAGAGCATGATCGGTCACACGCTCGGTCGCTCGGTCGATCAGCGCCTGGCTGGCAGTCTCGCGCTGGCGGCCCTTGCGCTGGAAAAGGGCGCGAGTATCCTTCGCGTGCATGACGTCGCGGAGACCGTCGACGTGGTGAAGATGATTACCGCCGTGGAGACGGCGGGCTGCTGACCGAGGAGCGTCGCATGCAGAGAAAGTATTTCGGCACCGATGGCATTCGGGGTCGCGTGGGACAGTTCCCGATCACGCCCGAGTTCATGTTGCGCCTGGGGTGGGCGGCGGGCATGGCATTCCGCAAGCAGG
The DNA here is from genome assembly GCF_055768815.1 of Pseudomonas sp. R4-15. Taxonomy (NCBI): domain Bacteria; kingdom Pseudomonadati; phylum Pseudomonadota; class Gammaproteobacteria; order Pseudomonadales; family Pseudomonadaceae; genus Pseudomonas; species Pseudomonas sp. R4-15. The sequence goes on along the minus strand of NZ_CM147293.1, from coordinate 4,229,098 downwards.
GCCGCTGCCGCATTCTGGTCGGCAAGGACACGCGCATCTCCGGCTATATGTTCGAATCTGCGCTGGAGGCGGGTCTCGCCTCCGCCGGTGCCGATGTAATGCTGCTAGGCCCTATGCCTACCCCGGGGATCGCCTATCTGACGCGCACCTTCCATGCTGAGGCGGGCATCGTCATCAGTGCGTCGCATAACCCTCATCATGACAACGGCATCAAGTTCTTCTCCGGCCAGGGCACCAAGCTGCCGGACGAGATCGAATTGATGATCGAGGAATTGATCGACTCGCCCATGGCGGTGGTGGAGTCCGAGCGTATCGGCAAGGCATCGCGCGTCAACGATGCCGCCGGTCGCTACATCGAGTTCTGCAAGAGTTGTGTGCCGAATGGCACCGAGTTCGAGAATCTACGCCTGGTAATCGACTGCGCGCATGGCGCGACCTATAAGGTGGCGCCGAACGTGTTCCGCGAGCTGGGCGCCGAGGTCACTTCGCTGGCGGTGCATCCGGATGGGTTGAACATCAACGACCGTTGCGGTTCGACCCACGTCGAATCCCTGCGGGCTGCGGTGATCGCCCAGCATGCGGACCTGGGGATCGCCTTCGATGGCGACGGTGATCGTGTCTTGATGGTCGACCATACGGGCGCGGTGGTGGACGGTGACGAACTGTTGTTCATCATCGCCCGTGATTTGCACGAGCGGGGCAAGCTGCAGGGTGGGGTCGTCGGTACGCTGATGAGCAACCTCGGCCTGGAGCTGGCGCTCAAGGATCTGGGCGTGCCCTTCGTGCGCGCCAAGGTCGGCGATCGCTACGTGATCGCCGAGCTGCTCGAGCGCGGTTGGCAGCTCGGTGGGGAGAACTCCGGGCATATCGTCTGCGGCCAGTTCGTCACCACGGGCGACGCGATCGTCGCCGCGTTGCAAGTGCTTCTGGCCCTGCGCCGTCGCGGACAGACCTTGGCCGAGGCGCGGCGCGGGCTGCGTAAGTTGCCGCAGGTGCTGGTCAATGTGCGTTTCTCCGGGGCCAGCGACCCGGTGGCCGATCCGCAGATCGTCGCCGCTTGCGAGCGCGTGACCGAGCTGATGGCGGGGCGCGGGCGCGTGTTATTGCGCAAGTCCGGTACCGAGCCGTTGGTTCGTGTGATGGTCGAAGGCGAGGACGAAGCCCAGGTGCGTCGCCATGCCGACGACCTCGCCGAGCTCGTTAAGAAGGTATGTGCTTGATTCGCTTGCGAGTCTCGAAACCTTTGGGTAACATCTGCGCCCACTTTGATCGACGAGGTCAGGCATGCGTCGTCCCCTGGTAGCCGGTAACTGGAAGATGCACGGCACCCGCTCTGCGGTGGATGCCCTGGTTGCCCAGTTGGCTGCGATGGAAGTCGCCCCGGCTATCGATGTTGCGGTTCTGCCGCCGTCTCTGTACCTGGAACGTGTGGTTTCGGTATTGGGCGGTTCCAAGGTTGCGGTAGGTGGGCAGAATTGCGCCCATGAGGCCTGGCAGGGTGCGTTGACCGGTGAGGTCTCCGCGGCACAGTTGGCTGATGTGGGCTGTCGTATGGTGTTGGTCGGGCACTCCGAACGTCGCCAGTTGTTCGGCGAAACGGATGCACTGATCAGTCGCAAGTTCATCGCCGCTCAGTCCTGCGGTCTCGTGCCGATTCTTTGCGTTGGTGAGTCGCTGGAGCAGCGGCAGGCTGGCAAGACACTGGACGTGGTGTCGGAACAGTTGGGCAACGTGATCCATGAGTTGGGGATCGGTGCCTTCGCCCAGGCGGTCATCGCCTACGAGCCGGTTTGGGCAATCGGCACCGGGTTGACGGCAACGCCGGCCCAGGCGCAAGCGGTGCATGCGGAGATTCGCGCGCAGCTGGCGTCGGAAAACGCCCAGGTGGCTGCAGGTATTCGCCTGCTCTACGGTGGTAGCGTGAAGGCGGGGAATGCCGCCGAGTTGTTCGAAATGCAGGATATCGATGGGGGGCTGATTGGTGGTGCCTCCCTGAATGCGGACGAGTTCGGTGCGATCTGTCGTGCCGCAGGAAAAGATTGAGATGCTGGAAACTGTCGTGATCGTTGTGCATCTGCTGGTGGCGCTGGGCCTGGTTGGCCTGGTTCTGTTGCAGCAGGGCAAGGGCGCCGATGCCGGCGCTTCGTTTGGTTCGGGTGCTTCGGCAACCGTCTTCGGAAGCCAAGGTTCCTCTACCTTTCTGAGTCGGTTTACTGCTATACTCGCCACGGTTTTTTTCTTGAGCAGCTTGGGTTTAGCGTTCTTTGCTAAAGAAAAAGCTGATCAGTTGAGTGGGGTAGGTCTGCCGGCTCCGGCAGCCGTAGAAACCCAGCAGGCTCCGGCAGCGTCCGATGACGTTCCGGTGCTCGAAGAGCAAAAGGCTCCGGCGAGCCAGGGCGATGTGCCCGCGGCGCCGACGGGGCAGTAAAGAGTTGTGCCGAGGTGGTGGAATTGGTAGACACGCTACCTTGAGGTGGTAGTGGCCATAGGCTGTAGGGGTTCGAGTCCCCTCCTCGGTACCATTTTTCAAAGGCCCGCTGAATAGCGGGCTTGTTTTTTCCGGCTCTGCCGCTTCGGTTGACCGGAAGAGACCCAGGCCTTATAATTTTTGGCCAGTTTTGACGCGGGGTGGAGCAGTCTGGTAGCTCGTCGGGCTCATAACCCGAAGGTCGTTGGTTCAAATCCAGCCCCCGCAACCAGTTGTAGAGGAGCCCCTGTTCAGGGGCTTTTTATTAGGGTCCGATTGTTCCGGTTTCTCAGTCCGGCGACGCGGTCCCGAGGGTTCGAATGGCTACGTGCGTTGCGTAGTCGCTCCACAGGCACGGAGCGTGACCATTTGAGCCGGACTTGCCGCCGACCAGGCGGACTCTAGGGATGGGCGTTTCGCCCATTTTTTATTTGCAGCGACATAAGAAGGGGCTCCAGGTGTCGAGCAAGCTAGAACAGTTGCAGGCCATGTTGGCCCCGGTCGTCGAATCTCTCGGCTACCAGTGCTGGGGGGTCGAATTCATTTCCCAGGGGCGTCATTCGCTGCTGCGGGTCTACATCGATCATGCCAACGGCATCCTGATCGACGATTGCGAGAAGGTCAGCCGCCAGGTCAGTGCGGTGCTGGACGTCGAGGATCCGATCACCAGCGAATACACGCTGGAGGTTTCTTCGCCAGGCATGGATCGGCCGCTGTTTACCCTCGAGCAGTTCGCCGCACACACTGGTGAGCAGGTGAAGATCCGGTTGCGCACGCCCTTCGAAGGGCGGCGCAATTTCCAAGGTCTGCTGCGCGGGGTAGAAGAACAGGATGTGGTGGTGCTCGCCGATGAGCACGAGTTTCTGTTGCCGATCGACGCGATCGAAAAGGCCAACATCATCCCCCGTTTTGATTAAAGACGCGGATCCAATGGATTGCGAAAGGCGAGGCGTACGATGAGCAAAGAAGTACTGCTGGTTGTTGAGTCGGTATCCAACGAGAAAGGCGTGCCGGCCGAAGTAATTTTTGAAGCGTTGGAAGTAGCGCTGGCTACGGCTACCAAGAAGCGTTATGAGGACGAAGTCGATCTGCGCGTATCGATCGATCGTCACAGCGGCAACTACGAGAGTTTCCGCCGCTGGACCGTGGTGGCCGACGAGGATTTCCAGAACCCCTCTGCGGAGCTGACTCCCGAGGACATCGAGGAGCGTGGCCTGGAAGCGCAGGTCGGTGATGTCATCGAGGAAAAGATCGAATCCATCGAGTTCGGTCGTATCGCTGCGCAGACCGCCAAGCAGGTCATCGTGCAGAAGGTCCGCGAAGCGGAGCGTGCGCAGGTGGTGGATGCCTACCGCGAGCGCCTGGGCGACATCATCTCCGGCACCGTGAAAAAGGTCTCCCGCGACAGCGTCATCGTCGACCTGGGCAACAATGCCGAGGCCCTGTTGGCTCGCGAGGACATCATTCCCCGCGAAACCTTCCGCGTCGGCGCCCGTGTACGTGCGCTGCTCAAGGAAATTCGCACCGAGAACCGCGGTCCGCAGTTGATCCTTTCGCGCACCGCGCCGGAAATGATCATCGAATTGTTCCGTATCGAGGTGCCGGAGATCGCCGAAGGTCTCATCGAGATCAAGGCGGCTGCTCGCGATCCGGGTTCGCGCGCCAAGATCGGCGTGCGCTCCAAGGACAAGCGCATCGACCCGCAGGGTGCCTGCATCGGCATGCGCGGTTCGCGCGTGCAGGCGGTTTCCGGTGAGCTGGGTGGCGAGCGCGTCGACATCGTCCTGTGGGACGACAACCCGGCGCAGTTCGTCATCAATGCCATGGCACCGGCTGAGGTCGCGGCGATCATCGTCGACGAAGACGCCCACGCCATGGATATCGCGGTCGCTGAGGACAACCTTGCGCAGGCCATTGGCCGCGGCGGCCAGAACGTCCGCCTGGCCAGTCAACTGACTGGCTGGACGCTGAACGTGATGACCGAGGCCGATATCCAGGCCAAGCAGCAGGCCGAGACTGGAGACATCCTGCAGTCCTTCGTCGATGAACTCGATGTCGACGAGGAACTGGCTCAGGTGCTGGTCGAAGAGGGCTTCACCACCCTCGAGGAAATCGCCTACGTGCCCATGGAGGAGATGCTCGGCATCGACGGATTCGACGAGGACATCGTCAACGAACTGCGCTCGCGCGCCAAGGATCGCCTGTTGACCCGGGCGATCGCCAACGAAGAAAAGCTGGCCGAAATACAGCCGGCCGAAGACCTGCTGTCGCTCGACGGCATGCAGGAAGAGCTGGCTCTCGAGCTGGCACGCCGCGGTGTCGTCACCCGCGAAGATTTGGCAGAGCAGTCCATCGACGATCTGCTCGACATCGACGGCATGGATGAAGAGCGTGCCGGCAAGCTGATCATGGCCGCCCGAGCCCACTGGTTCGAATAAGCATTGCGGCCTGAGGAGAGAGATGCATGACGCAAGTCACGGTGAAAGAACTGGCCCAAGTGGTCGACACACCGGTCGAGCGCCTGCTTCAGCAGATGCGTGAAGCAGGCCTGTCGCACACCAGCGCCGAACAAGTAGTGACCGATACTGAGAAGCAGACCCTGCTGGGTCATCTCAAGCGCAGCCACGGCGACAAGGTGGTGGAAGAACCGCGCAAGATTACCCTGCAGCGCAAGACCACCACGACCCTGCGCGTGGCGGGCAGCAAGACCATCAGCGTCGAAGTGCGCAAGAAGAAGACCTACGTCAAGCGTAGCCCGGCGGAGATCGAAGCCGAGCAGCAGCGCGAGCAGGAAGCGGCCCGTGCCGCCGAGGAAGCCGCGCGCGCCAAGGCCGAGGAAGAATCCCGTCAGCGTGCCGAGGAAGAGGCTCGTCGCGAGGCTCAGGCGCGCAAGGCCGCCGAAGATGCAGCCCTGGCTGCCGCGGTGAGCGCGCCGGCTGCGGAGCCCACTCCGGGGGCGCCTGTCGTGGAAGTGCGCAAGAAGGAAGAGCCGCGTCGCGTGGAGAAAGCCCGCAGCGACGACGACGAACGCCGCGAGCGCAAGAACGCGCAGCATCGTCCCACGCTCAAGGACAAGGCGCCCTCGGTGCGTGTCGGTCCGCGTAGCTCGGACGACGACAGCGAAGGTTTCTCCCGCCGTGGTGGTCGTGGCAAGACCCGCCTCAACAGGAAGCGCAGTAACCAGCACGGCTTCCAGAGCCCGAGCGGCCCGGTGGTGCGCGAAGTGAACATCGGCGAGACCATCACCGTGGCCGAGCTGGCCGCGCAGATGTCGGTCAAAGGCGCCGAAGTGGTCAAGTTCATGTTCAAGATGGGCACGCCGGTGACCATCAACCAGGTGCTCGACCGCGAAACCGCTCAGCTGATCGCTGAAGAGCTCGGCCACAAGGTCAAGCTGATCAACGAGAACAGCCTGGAAGACCAACTGGCCGAATCCCTCAAGTTCGAGGGCGTGGCGAGCTCCCGTGCGCCGGTGGTGACCGTCATGGGCCACGTCGACCACGGCAAGACCTCGTTGCTCGACTACATCCGTCGCGCCAAGGTCGCAGCGGGCGAGGCCGGCGGTATCACCCAGCACATCGGTGCCTACCACGTCGAAACCGACCGTGGCATGGTCACCTTCCTGGATACCCCCGGTCACGCCGCATTCACACAGATGCGTGCCCGTGGTGCCCAGGCGACCGACATCGTCATCCTCGTGGTGGCGGCGGACGACGGCGTCATGCCGCAGACCGAGGAAGCCGTGCAGCACGCCAAGGCGGCCGGTGTACCGATCGTCGTCGCGGTGAACAAGATCGACAAGCCCGATGCCGATCCGGATCGGGTGAAGAACGAGCTGGCACAGCGTGACGTGATCCCCGAGGACTGGGGTGGCGACACCCAGTTCGTCCACGTTTCGGCCAAGGCCGGCACCGGTATCGACGAATTGCTCGAAGCGGTGCTGCTGCAGGCAGAAGTGCTCGAACTCACCGCGACTCCGGATGCTCCCGGCCGTGGCGTGGTCATCGAGTCGCGGCTGGACAAGGGCCGTGGCCCGGTGGCTACCGTGCTGGTGCAGAACGGTACCCTGCGTCAGGGCGACATGGTCCTGGCCGGCGTCAACTTCGGCCGCGTGCGGGCGATGCTCGATGAGAACGGCAAACCGGTTAAAGAAGCCGGCCCGTCGATCCCGGTCGAGATCCTTGGCCTGGACGGTACCCCGGAAGCCGGCGACGAGCTGACCGTGGTCGCCGACGAGAAGAAGGCGCGCGAGATCGCGCTGTTCCGCCAGGGCAAGTTCCGCGAGGTCAAGCTGGCTCGCCAGCAGTCCGCCAAGCTCGAAAATATCTTCGAGAACATGGGGCAGGACGAGAAGAAGACCCTCAACATCGTGCTCAAGTCCGATGTTCGTGGCTCGCTGGAAGCCCTGCAGGGTGCGCTGTCCGATCTGGGCAACGACGAAGTGCAGGTGCGCGTGGTCGGTGGCGGTGTCGGTGGTATCACCGAGAGCGACGCCAACCTGGCGCTGGCTTCCAACGCCGTGCTGTTCGGCTTCAACGTGCGTGCCGATGCCGGTGCGCGCAAGATCGTCGAGCAGGAAGGTCTGGACCTGCGCTACTACAACGTCATCTACGACATCATCGAGGACGTCAAGAAGGCGCTCACCGGTATGCTCGGCAGCGACGTTCGCGAGAACATCCTGGGCATCGCCGAAGTGCGTGACGTGTTCCGTTCGCCGAAGTTCGGCGCGGTCGCGGGCTGCATGGTGGTCGAGGGTATCGTTCACCGCAACCGCCCGATCCGCGTACTGCGCGACGACGTGGTGATCTTCGAAGGCGAACTGGAATCCCTGCGTCGCTTCAAGGACGACGTCGCCGAAGTTCGCTCCGGCATGGAGTGCGGTATCGGCGTGAAGAGCTACAACGACGTCAAGGTCGGCGACAAGATCGAAGTCTTCGAGAAGGTCGAAGTGGCGCGCTCGCTGTAACCTGACAGCGGCAAGCCTCGAGCGGCAAGCTTCACGGGTTCCCCGTGAGGCTTGCCGTTTGACTTTGTGCAACGCTCTTTTTTCGACGCTGCGAAGCGCAGCGTGAGGCAATCGAAATGGCCAAAGACTACAGTCGGACCCAACGTATTGGCGACCAGATGCAGCGTGAACTGGCGTTGCTGGTTCAGCGCGAGATCAAGGACCCGCGCCTGGGCATGGTGACCATCACCGCGGTGGATGTCAGCCGCGATCTGTCCCATGCCAAGGTGTTCTTCACCGTGCTGGGCAAGGAAGACAACGCCGATGACCTGGCACTGAACCTGGAAATCCTCAAGGACTCCGCCGGTTTCCTGCGCCAGCAACTGGGGCGCGCGATGAAGTTGCGTACCGTGCCGGCCCTCGGTTTCTGCTACGACGCCAGCGTGCGCCGCGGCGCCGAACTCTCGGCACTGATCGAGCGCGCCGTGGCGGAAGATCGCAAGCACCACGAGGAGTGACGGGTTGGCTCAGGTGAAACGCGTGCGCCGCGCTGTCGACGGCGTCCTGGTGCTGGACAAGCCTTATGGCATGAGTTCCAACGCGGCCTTGCAGAAGGTGCGCTGGCTGCTCAATGCAGAGAAAGCGGGGCACACTGGCAGTCTCGATCCTTTGGCCACCGGTGTGTTGCCGTTGTGCTTCGGCGAGTCGACCAAGTTCTCCCAGTACTTGCTGGATGCCGACAAGGGCTATGAGACCGTCGCCCAGTTGGGGGTTACCACCAGCACCGCCGATGCCGAGGGCGAAGTGCTCGAACGGCGTCCGGTGAGTTGCGACGAGGTCGCCATCGAGGCGGCCCTGGTGCCGCTGCGGGGCGCCATCGAGCAGGTGCCGCCGATGTATTCGGCGCTGAAGAAGGACGGCCAGCCGCTGTACAAGCTGGCTCGCGCCGGAGAAGTGGTGGAGCGCCAGCCGCGTTCTGTTACTATTACGCGCCTCGAGTTGCTCGAGCGGATGGACGACCGGGTACGCCTGGCCGTCGCTTGCAGTAAGGGAACCTACGTACGCACCCTGGTCGAGGACTTCGGTCGTGCGCTGGGCTGCGGGGCGCACGTCGCTGAATTGCGACGCACCCAGGCGGGTCCCTACCGGCTGGAGCAGGTGGTAAGCCTGGAAGCACTCGAAGCAGCGCACGCCGAAGGCGGCGCGCAGGCGTTGGATGCCTTCCTGTTGCCGGTGGACAGTGCGTTGGAGCACTGGCCACTGCTGCAGTTGTCCGAGCACAGCGCCTATTATTGGCTGCATGGTCAGCCGGTTCGTGCACCCGATGCGCCGCATTTCGGCCTGGTGCGGGTGCAGGATGCGGCAGGACGCTTCATCGGCATCGGTGAAGTGAGCGAAGATGGGCGCATAGCGCCCAAACGATTGATTCGTTCGGCCCAGTAGGGGCGGACAACGATTTCGTCGCGTGAAGCGGCGAAGCGAGGGTGGCTGTCGACAGGCACGGTCACGCCTCTTTTCATGACACGGGAAGCGATTCCCGGCCTGTTCCACTTAGGAGCCCTAATCATGGCACTGAGCGTTGAAGAAAAAGCCCAGATCGTAAACGACTACAAGCAGGCTGAAGGTGACACCGGTTCTCCGGAAGTGCAGGTTGCCCTGCTGACCTTCAACATCAACAAGCTGCAGGATCACTTCAAGGCCAACGGCAAGGACCACCACAGCCGTCGCGGTCTGATCCGCATGGTCAACCAGCGCCGCAAGCTGCTGGATTACCTGAAGGGTAAGGACACCACTCGCTACAGCGCGCTGATCGGTCGTCTGGGCCTGCGTCGCTAAGACGCTGCCAAGCTGGAAGCCAGAAGCTGGAAGCCCGAAGTGGAGAGAGCGGTTCGAATGCCGCGCTTTCCGCTTCGGGCTTTCGGCTTTTGCCTTTCTCGCGGAGGTGAAACGGGTCCGACTCCCGGCGCCGCCGCCGATTTCCCCAAGGCAACAAAGAGAAGGAAAACACCGTGAATCCGGTAACCAAGCAATTCCAGTTCGGTCAATCGACCGTGACCCTGGAAACCGGGCGCATCGCCCGCCAGGCCTCCGGCGCCGTGCTGGTCAGCATGGACAACGTGACCGTACTGGTCACCGTCGTCGCCGCCAAATCCGCAGACCCGAGCAAGGGCTTCTTCCCGCTCTCCGTGCACTACCAGGAGAAGACCTACGCTGCCGGCAAGATCCCGGGTGGCTTCTTCAAGCGTGAGGGCCGCCCCTCCGAGAAGGAAACCCTGACCTCGCGTCTGATCGACCGTCCGATCCGTCCGCTGTTCGCCGAAGGCTTCCTCAACGAAGTGCAGGTCATCTGCACCGTGCTGTCGACCGACAAGAAGACCGATCCGGACATCGCTGCGATGATCGGTACTTCCGCCGCTCTGGCCGTCTCCGGCGTGCCGTTCAGTGGCCCGATCGGCGCTGCCCGCGTCGGTTACCACGAAGAAACCGGCTACCTGCTCAACCCGACCTACGAACAGCTCAAGGCCTCGCGCCTGGACATGGTCGTCGCCGGTACCGAAGACGCCGTGCTGATGGTCGAATCGGAAGCCCAGGAGCTGACCGAAGACCAGATGCTGGGCGCCGTGCTTTACGCCCACGAAGAATTCCAGTCGGTCATCGCCGCTGTTAAGGAATTCGCCGCAGAAGCGGGCAAGCCGGCCTGGAACTGGCAGGCTCCGGCGGAAAACACCGCGCTGCTGTCGGCCATCAAGGCCGAGTTCGGCGCTGCCGTGTCCGAGGCCTACACCATCACCATCAAGCAGGATCGCTACGCGCGCCTGGACGAGCTGCGTGAGCAGATCGTCGCCCGCTTCGCCGGTGAAGAAGAAGGCCAGCCCTCGGTCGGTGAGGTCAAGGACCTCTTCGGCGAGCTGGAATACCGCACCGTTCGCCAGAACATCGTCGACGGCAAGCCGCGCATCGACGGTCGCGACACCCGCACCGTGCGTCCGCTGAAAGTGGAAGTCGGCGTACTGCCGAAAACCCACGGTTCGGCGCTGTTCACCCGTGGCGAAACCCAGGCCCTGGTCGTGGCCACCCTCGGCACCGCGCGTGACGCTCAGCTGCTCGACACCCTCGAGGGCGAGAAGAAAGATCCGTTCATGCTGCACTACAACTTCCCGCCCTACTCGGTGGGTGAGTGCGGTCGCATGGGCAGCGCCGGTCGCCGCGAAATCGGTCACGGCCGCCTGGCCCGTCGTGGTGTCTCCGCCATGCTGCCGAAGGGCGACGAGTTCCCCTACACCATTCGTGTGGTGTCGGAGATCACCGAGTCCAACGGTTCCTCCTCGATGGCTTCGGTCTGCGGTGCCTCGCTGGCGCTGATGGACGCCGGTGTGCCGATGAAGGCGCCGGTGGCCGGTATCGCCATGGGTCTGGTCAAGGAAGGCGAGAAGTTCGCCGTCCTGACCGACATTCTCGGTGACGAAGACCACCTGGGCGACATGGACTTCAAAGTGGCCGGTACCGCCAAGGGCGTCACCGCGCTGCAGATGGACATCAAGATCAACGGCATCACCGAAGAGATCATGGAGATCGCGCTGAACCAGGCTCTGGAAGCGCGTCTGAACATCCTCGGCCAGATGAACCAGGTCATCGCCCAGTCGCGCAGCGAGCTCTCCGAGAACGCACCGACCATGATTGCCATGAAGATCGACTCGGACAAGATCCGCGACGTCATCGGCAAGGGTGGCGCCACCATCCGTTCGATCTGCGAAGAGACCAAGGCCTCCATCGACATCGAAGACGATGGCAGCGTGAAGATCTTCGGCGAGACCAAGGATGCGGCCGAGGCTGCCAAGCAGCGCGTGCTGGCGATCACCGCCGAAGCCGAGATCGGCAAGATCTACGTTGGCAAGGTCGAGCGCATCGTCGACTTCGGTGCCTTCGTCAACATCCTGCCGGGCAAGGACGGTCTGGTGCACATCTCGCAGATCAGCGACCAGCGCATCGAGAAAGTCACCGACGTCCTCAAGGAAGGCGAGGAAGTGAAGGTGCTGGTATTGGACGTGGACAACCGCGGTCGTATCAAGCTGTCGATCAAGGACGTCGCTGCGGCGGAAGCCAGCGGCGCCTGATCCCGCCTGTGTCAGGAGAAAGGGCCCTTCGGGGCCCTTTTTTCGTTCCCAACGTATGCAAATTGCAAGGTGCCGTTTCGCGGTCTTTTGCAATCTGCAATTACCAATCTTTCGTTTGAATTTTTAAGCCATTGTTTTTATTGGATATTTTATTTATCTCAAGCTGGCATGGTCACTGCAACGGAGAACTTTGAAGCTGCAGACTGGATCAAAGCTTCCGTGGTCAACAAAACAGGAGAGACCTCATGAAACCGACCTTTGCCAAGTGGACCCTTGCTGCCATCACCGCCTCTGCACTGAGCCTGCCGCTGGCCGGCACCGCCTTCGCCGATGTGCACGCCGCTCCGGGCCAGTCGATGATGCTGGCGGCCAACGAAACGGTCGAAGACGCCAAGGACGCCGTTTCCGACACCTGGATCACCAGCAAGGTCAAGGCCAGCTTCCTGGCCGACGACGCCATCAGCGGCCTGGACATCAAGGTTGAAACCAACGAGGGCGTGGTTAGCCTCAGCGGTGTGGTGCCCAGCGATGCCGAGCGTGACCTGGCGGTCTCCAAGGCTCGCGAGATCAAAGGTGTGCGTGACGTTGCGGCGGACGGCCTGAAGTCCACCGAGTGATCTTCGTGCATTGAAGACCTTCCGCGAACCCCGCCTGATGGCGGGGTTCGTTCGTTCTGCCGTGGGAAAAGTGCCGGGCATGGAGCTGGATTGCCCTTAGGAAGCCTCCGTTGTGGATGCAAGCCTTTGCCGGAGGCGGATCTTTTCGCCATCATTCGTGGTTTGGAAGACGCCCCTCGGGGAGTGACGACATGCAGGACACGGCGCCCAAGGTCGGGACGCAACGCAGGCAGCCGCCGGCGGACATCGACGAACTCATCGCATGCCACGAGTGCGATCTGCTGATGCGCAAGCCGCGGCTGAAATTCGGCGAAAGTGCTCGCTGTCCGCGTTGCGGCTATGTCCTCTATCGTCTGCGCCGGCGCTGGTACGTGCACAGCCTGGCGCTGGTGCTGACCGCGCTGGTGCTGTTCTTTCCGGCCAACTTTCTGCCGATCATGCGCCTGTCGCTGCTCGGTCTGACCAGCGACGACACCCTTTGGTCGAGCGTGCTGGGCCTGTATCGGGCCGGCATGCCCGAAGTCGCGGTGGTGGTGTTTCTCTGCAGCATGGGCATACCGTTCCTTAAGCTGCTCTGCCAACTGCTGGTGCTGTTGTCCATCGGCCTGCGCCGGGGGCGCAGCTATGGCCTGCTGCTGTATCGCATCTATCACCAACTGCGGGACTGGGGGATGCTCGAGGTGTACATGCTCGGCATTCTGGTGGCGATCACCAAGCTGGGTGACATCGCCGAGCTGAGCCTAGGCATGGGTTTGCTCTGCTTCGTCTCATTGTTGCTGGTGCAGGTCTGGCTGGAAGTGGTGATGTCCGAGCATCAGGTCTGGGCGGCGCTGTCCGGGGAGGACGAACATGCGCGCCACTGAAGCGGGGCTGGTGCTCTGTCACGAGTGCCATCAATTGCAGCCCTGGCAGGGTGAGGTGAAGCAGCATTGCCTGCGCTGCGGCGCACGTGTGCACCTGCGGCGACCGAACAGCCTGGTGCGAACCTGGGCGCTGCTGCTGACGGCGGCGATTCTCTACCTGCCGGCCAACCTGCTGCCGATCATGACGGTCAGCCAGTTGGGGCAGGGCACGCCATCGACCATCATGTCGGGCGTCGTCGAGCTGGCCGTGCATGGCATGCTACCGATCGCCCTGCTGGTGTTCGTCGCCAGTATCGTGGTGCCCAGCCTGAAACTCGTCGGCATCGCCTGGCTGCTGATCTCGGTGCAGCGGCGTCAGCGTCTCTCCACCCGCCAGCGGGTGCTGATGTACCGTTTCATCGAATGGATCGGGCGCTGGTCGATGCTCGATATCTTCGTCATCGCCATCCTCGTGGCGGTGGTCAACTTTGGCAGCCTTTCCCGGGTCGAAGCCGGGTGGGGCGCTGTGGCGTTCGCCAGCGTCGTGATTCTCACCATGCTGGCAGCCATTACCTTCGATCCCAGGCTGATCTGGGACAGCACGGAAGAACAACCCAATGACAGATGAAGTGCCCGAAGCCCGCGTGCGTCCGGCGTCAAATTGGTCCGCAGTGTGGGTCCTGCCGCTGATCGCGTTGCTCATCGGCGGCTGGCTGGCCTGGCGCGCCTACGAGGGCGCCGGCGTCGAGATCCAGGTCCGTTTCGAGAGTGGCGATGGCATCGAGGTCGGTAGAACCGAGGTGATGTTCAAGGGCATGACGATCGGCAAGGTCGTGGACATGGCCCTCGAGGACACCGACCAGCGCGGTGGCGTGCTGGTGACCCTGGAAATGAACAAGGACGCCGAGGCCTTCCGCCGCAAGGGCACGCGCTTCTGGTTGGTGAAGCCGAACGTCAGTCTGGCCGGCATCAGTGGCCTGGAGACCCTGGTCTCGGGCAACTACATCGGGGCTTTTCCGGGGCACGGTGAGGCGCAGACGCAGTTCACCGCGCTGTCCGAACCGCCGCCGCTGCCCGACAGCGTGCCGGGCCTGCACCTGACCCTGCATGCCGAGCGGCTTGGCTCGCTGGATCGCGACAGCCCGGTGTTCTACCGGCAGATCCAGGTCGGGCGAGTGAAAAGCTACGCGCTGGCCGAAGACCAGCACACCATCGATATCAAGATCTACATCCAGCCGGCCTACGCCGATCTGGTGCGCAAGCACACGCGCTTCTGGAACGCCAGCGGCGTGTCGATCGATGCCAGCCTGTCGGGGGTGAAGATTCGCAGCGAATCGCTGTCCTCCCTGGTCGCGGGCGGTATCGCCTTCGCCACGCCGGAGAACCGCGAGGACAGTCCGCCACCGGACGCCGGCCAGGAGTACCGCCTCTACGAAGACTACGATGCCGCCCAGGCCGGACTACGGATCAACCTGGCGCTCAGCGATTTCGACGGCTTGCAGCCGGGCCGCACGCCGGTGATGTACAAGGGGCTGCAGGTGGGCACGCTGCAGAAGCTGAAGGTGGACGAGGACCTGCGTGGCGCCCGTGCGGAGTTGACCATCGACCCGCTGATGGAGGAGTACCTGGTCAAGGGGACCGACTTCTGGGTGGTACGCCCGTCGATCTCGCTGGCCGGCATCACCGGCCTGGAAGCCCTGGTCAAGGGTAACTACATCGCCGTGCGCCCCGGCGAGAAAGGCTCCGAGAGCAGTCGCGATTTCATCGCGCGTATCAAGGCGCCGCCGCTCGACCTGGGTGCGCCTGGGCTGCACATGGTGCTGGTCGCCGACGGTCTCGGCTCGCTGGATATCGGCAGCCCGGTACTCTACCGCCAGGTCAAGGTCGGTAGCGTGCAGAGCTACCAGTTCGCCCGTGACAACCGACGGGTGTTGATCGGCGTGCATATCGAACCCAACTACGCGCATTTGGTGAACAGTTCGTCGCGCTTCTGGAATGCCAGCGGCATTCGTGTGACTGGCGGCCTCTCCGGGCTGGACGTGCAGAGCGAGTCGCTGCAGAGCCTGCTTTCCGGCGGTGTGGCCTTCGATACCCCGGACCTGCAGGCACCACGTGAGAAGCGCATTCCCAGCTACGACCTGTACAGCGATCGCGATGCGGCCTTGCGCAGCGGCACCCCCATCGAGATTCGCCTGGTCGACGGCGAGGGCCTGCAGCCTGGCACGGCGATACGCTACAAGGGCATGGAGGTCGGTCAGATCGACAGTCTTGCCCTGGCCGACGACCTGTCCACGGTGATCGCCCGTGGTCATCTCGACGTCGCCGAGCAGCGACTGGCGCGGGAGGGCACGCAGTTCTGGGTGGTCAAGCCGGAGCTTGGACTGGTGCGTACCGAGAACCTGCAGACGCTGGTCAGCGGCCGCTACCTGGCGGTGCGCCCCGGCCAGGAGAATGCGCCGCGTCGTACGTCTTTCAATGCCCTCGACGAGGCACCGGGCGCGGAGCAGAGCGAAGCGGGCCTGCGCCTGACCCTCAGCGCCGCGCGCCTGGGATCGCTGAAGGCCGGCGTGCCGGTGTCCTATCGCGAGGTGAAGGTCGGCAAGGTCCTCGGGACGCGCCTCGGCCCGACGGCCGACCGGGTGTTGATCGACGTACTGATCGAGCCGCGCTACGCCGTGCTGGTACACACCGGCAGCCGCTTCTGGAACGCCAGTGGTTTCGGGTTCGACTTCGGTCTGATCAGCGGTGCCTCGGTGCGCACCGAATCCATGGAGGCGCTGCTCGAGGGCGGTGTCGCCTTTGCCACGCCGGACGGGGAGGCGATGGGGCGTCAGGCGCTGGCCGGGCAGACCTTCGCGCTGTTCGACGAGGCCAACGAGGAATGGCTGCAGTGGGCGCCGAAGATTCCCATCAAGTAGCCGCTATGCCTGCTCGCTGAGCTCGCGCATGCGCGCGAGCACGGCATTCAGGCCGTTGCTGCGCGAAGGACTGAGCTGGCGGGAAAGTCCCAGCTCGGAGAACCAGGCCGGCAGATCCAGCGCTTCCAGTTGCGCCGCCGACACGCCGTTGACGCGTGCCAGCAGGAGCGCCAGCAAGCCTCTCAGCAGACGCGCGTCGCTATCGGCGAAGAAGTGCCAGTGCTCGCCATCACGGCGCCCGGCCAGCCAGACCGCGCTGGCGCAGCCCTGTACCCGGTGCTGCTCGTCGCGCAGTGCCTCGGGAAAGGCTTCCAGGCGTTCCCCCCACTGCATTAGCAGGCGTGCGCGAGCCTCCCAGCCGGCGGCCTGGGTGAAACGTTCCAGGGCTTCCTGGGCGGCACTGGGCAGGTTCAACGGAGAATCTCCAGGGCGCCTTCCAGGGCCTCGAAGAAACGCGCCAGGTCCGTCTCGTCGTTGTACAGCGCGAGGGACACGCGCAGCGCGCCCGGTAGGCCGAGGCGTGCGTAGAGCGGCATCGCGCAATGCCGGCCGGCGCGCACGGCAATGCCCTGCTCGCCAAGCAATTGCGCCAGGTCGTCGTGGTGCACGCCGTCGACGTGCAGGCTGGCCAGGCAGGCGCCGGGCTCGCCGAGCAGGCGCGCGCCGTCGATGCGCGCCAGACCCTGGCGCAGCAACTGCAGCAGGGCGGCTTCATGGGCGGCCACCTGCTGGGCGTCGAGGCGGTGCAGATAGGCGAGGGTGGCGCCCAGGCCGATCACCGAGGCGATCGCCGGGGTGCCGGCCTCGAAGCCCATCGGCGCGGCGTGGAAGCGCGCCTGGGTGAAGTCGCAGTGCTCCACCATCTCGCCGCCGAATTGCCAGTGGCGCAGCCGGGCGAGGGCCTCGCGACGGCCATAGAGCACGCCGAGGCCTTCCGGTCCGTAGAGCTTGTGGCTGGAGAACACGTAGAAGTCACAATCCAGTGCGCGTAAGTCATGGCGTCCATGGACGATGCCCTGGGCGCCATCCACCACGCTCAGCGCACCGTGTTGGCGGGCCAGGGCGATGAGTTCGCGCAGGGGTTGCCAGGTGCCGAGCACGTTGGACAGCTGGGTGACCGCGAGCAGGCGGGTGCGCGGGCCGATCAGTTCGGCGGCGGCCTGCAGGTCGACGACGCCTTGGGCATCCAGCGGCAGCACCAGCAGGCGTGCCTCGCGGCGAGCGGCGAGCTGCTGCCAGGGCAGCAGGTTGGCGTGGTGCTCGGCGGCACTGATGACGATCTCGTCACCGGCGCGCAGGTCTGCCTCCAGACCGTAGGCCAGCAGGTTGAAGGCTTCGGTGGCGCCATGGGTGAAGACGATCTCGTCGACGTCGACGTTGAGCCAGACGGCGAGTTGCTCGCGGGTGCCCTCGAAGGCGCGGGTGGCGCGCTCGGCCGGCGCGTGCTGGGCGCGGTGCACGTTGGCGGCGCCGCTGGTGAAATAACCGTAGACGCGGTCGAGCAGCGCCTGCGGCTTCTGCGCGGTGGCGGCGCTGTCCAGGTAGACCTGGCCCTGCGCCTCGAGCGCGGAGATCGCCGGGAAGTCCTGGCGCCAGGGAGATTGCAGCATGCTAGGTCCCGGGTTCGCGGGCGCCCTGGAGCGGGCGCCCGGGCCATCGCAGGTTAGTTGTGCGCGTGCAGCGACTCGTTCAGCTCGACCGCGGTCTTGTTGGTCTTGCACTCGACCGCGCCGGTCTGCGAGTTGCGGCGGAACAGCAGGTCGGGCTGGCCGGCCAGGTCACGCGCCTTGACCACGTTCACCAGTTGGTTGGCCTCGTCGAGCAGGGCGACCTTGGTGCCGGCAGTGATGTACAGGCCGGCCTCGACGATGTTGCGATCGCCCAGCGGGATGCCGATGCCGGCGTTGGCGCCGATCAGGCAGCCTTCGCCCACCGAGATGACGATGTTGCCGCCACCGGAAAGGGTTCCCATGGTCGAGCAGCCGCCACCGAGGTCGGAGCCTTTGCCGACGAACACGCCGGCGGAGACGCGGCCTTCGATCATCCCCGGACCTTCGGTGCCGGCGTTGAAGTTGACGAAGCCCTCGTGCATCACCGTGGTGCCTTCGCCGATGTAGGCGCCCAGGCGTACGCGGGCGCTGTCGGCGATGCGCACGCCGCTCGGCACCACGTAGTCGGTCATCTTGGGAAACTTGTCGATGGACTGCACGTCGAGGGTCTTGCCGATCAGGCGGCGCTCGAGCTGGCGCTCGGCGAGTTCGTCGAGGTCCACCGCGCCCTGGTTGGTCCAGGCGACGTTGGGCAGCAGGGCGAAGATGCCGGAGAGGTTCACGCCATGGGGCTTGACCAGGCGATGCGAGAGCAGGTGCAGCTTGAGGTAGGCCTCGGGAGTAGTGGACGGCGCGGCGTCTTCGGCGAGCACGGTGGCGACCAGCGGGTTGGAGCTTTCCGCCAGGCGGGTCAGCAGTGCGCTCTGCGCGGTGTCGATGGTGCGCATCGCGTTGGCCAGCTCGCGAGCCTGGGCCGGAGTGAACGGGATGGTCTGGTTGCCGCCCTGGTATTCCAGGATGGGGGCCACGGCCTCGACCAGCTCGCTGGCCGGAGTGGTCAGCGGTTGTGCATAGAAGACTTCCAGCCAGGCGCCTTTGCGGTTCTGGCTGCCGACGCCGAAGGCTAGGCTGAACAGGGATTGGGACATGTACGCTACCTCGAATCGAATAGGTTCGGTCAGGCCGGACGGCGGCAGGGCGACTGGCCCGGCCCCGCGCTGCCCAGCAGCACGGCAAGACCACGGTTGGACGTTGCACCGTCGCGGCGGCTGGCGAGCGCTCGGACGGAAATCTGGATCACTTCGCTACGCTGCATGCGCCTTGCCGTCAGGCCAGGGCGGCCGCGTACTGGTCCGGCTTGAAGCCGACCAGGCTGCGCTCGCCCAGCTCCAGCACCGGGCGCTTGATCATCGACGGTTGGGCGAGCATCAGGTCGATGGCCTTGTTCTGGTCCAGGTCGGCCTTCTGTGCGTCGTCCAGCTTGCGGAAAGTGGTGCCGGCGCGGTTGAGCACGACCTGCCAGCCGTGTTCGTCGCACCAACGCTGCAGGTGAGCACGGTCGATGCCCTGGCTCTTGTAGTCATGGAAGGCGTAGGCCACGCCATGCTCGTCGAGCCAGGTGCGGGCCTTCTTCATGGTGTCGCAGGCCTTGATGCCGTAGAGGGTGTGGGTCATCGTTACCGTCTTCGTGTCTTGCGCGAGTCGTCTTCTGTCAGTCCGGTGAATTATGCCACGACCTGCGCCTTGCGCGGGCATGCCGCGTATTTTGTGCCTGACAGCATGCATCGGCTTCATTGACGGGAGATGAATGCGCCCGTCCGATGAATCTTTTTCCGCCCGGCGAGCGTCCTATGGCTGCTTTGCCCTTGGCGTCCAAGCGGAGTGCCGTTCGTCATGCAGTTGCTGCACACCATCCTGATCATGCTGCTGGTCGTGGGTGCCACACGCCTGAGCGCCCAGTTCCTGCCGTTGCCGTTGCCCTTGCTGCAGATCGGCGCCGGCGCGCTGCTGGCCCTGCCGGCGTTCGGCCTGCACGTACGCCTGGACCCCGAGCTGTTCATGCTGCTGTTCATTCCGCCGCTGCTGTTCGCCGACGGCTGGCGCATGCCCAAGCGCGAGTTCTGGCGGTTGCGCACGCCGATCCTCACCCTGGCCTTCGGTCTGGTGTTGTTCACCGTGGTCTGTGCGGGCGCCTTCATCCATCTGTTGTTGCCCGAGCTGCCCTGGGCCGCCGCCTTCGCCCTCGCCGCGGTGCTGTCGCCGACCGATGCGGTGGCCGTCTCGGCGATCACCCATGGGCGTCTGCCGCGGGCGTTGGACCACGTGCTGCAGGGTGAGGCACTGATGAACGACGCCTCCGGCCTGGTGGCCTTCCGCTTCGCCGTCGCGGCGACCCTGACGGGCTATTTCTCCCTGGCCGATTCGAGCCTGAACTTCCTACTGGTAGCACTGGGTGGCCTGGCCACGGGGGTGTTGCTGGCGGTGCTGTTGGGTTATCTGCGGCAGTGGATGATCGGTCGTGGCTGGGACGATCCGGCCACCCACGTGGTGTTCCTGTTCCTGCTGCCGTTCGCCGCCTACGTGATCGCCGAGCGCCTGGAGGTTTCCGGCATCCTCTCGGCGGTGGCCGCGGGCATGATGCAGAGTCGCCTGGACTTGTTGCCCCGGCAGACCACCACGCGGCTGCTCAACCGCAGCGTCTGGGCGATGCTCGAATACAGCTTCAACGGCCTGGTGTTCCTGCTGCTCGGCTTGCAACTGCCGGACATCGTGCGCGCCGCGCTGGCGCAGGAGGGTGGCAGTTTCTGGAAGCTGGGGCTGCTGAGCCTGTACGTGCTGCTGGTGTTCGGCATGCTGCTGGCGCTGCGCTTCGCCTGGATGTACGGCTACTGGTGGTTGTCCGCACGGGTACGCCGTTGGCGAGGACGCACGGAGACCTTCGCCGGGCAGTCCCACGGTCGTCTGGCGGCGCTGCTGTCGTTGGCGGGCGTGCGCGGCGCGGTGACCCTGGCCGGTGTGCTGTCCTTGCCCTTGGCGCTGGCGGACGGTACGCCCTTCGCCTTGCGCGAGGTGCTGATCTTCATCGCTGCAGGGGTGATCCTGCTCTCGCTGCTGGTCGCCAGCCTGAGCCTGCCGCGATTGTTGCGCGGGATGCCGGCGGATGACGAGGCGCCGCGCGAGCAGGAGCGCCGGCGCTTGCGCGAGCTGACCGTGGAGGCGGCGATTCGCCAGCTGGAAAGCGAAGCCCAGGCGCCGGGCGAGGATGCGGAAAACGCCGCCCTGGCCACCGAGGCCAAGGCGCGGGTGATGGCCGAGTACCGCAGCCAACTGGCCAGCCACGAAGGCGATGCACAGGCCCAGGTGCGGCGTGCCCAGCAGCAGGCACTGGAGCGTCGCCTGCGCCTCGCGGCGCTACGCGCCCAGCGCCTGGAGCTCTATCGGCTGCGCAAGCACGAGGTGCTGGACGACGAACTGGTCGGTGAGCTGCTGCATGAGCTGGACGTCGCCGAGTCGATGCTGCAGCGCGGCTAACGTCTGCTGGCGTGCTAGCGGCCGATCAGCGCGGCGATGCGTTGGGCGGCTTCGACGCAGTCGGCCAGCGGCGCGACCAGCGCCATGCGCACGCGGCCAGCGCCGGGATTGAAGCCATCGACCTCGCGCGACAGGTAGCTGCCGGGCACCACGTGGACGTGTTCCTCGGCGAACAGCGCGCGGGTGAACTCGCTGTCGCTGCCCGGTGTGCGCGGCCAGAGGTAGAAGCCCCCGTCCGGGCGCTGCACGTCCATGCACGGTGAGAGGATCTCCAGCACCGCGTCGAACTTGGCGCGGTACAGGTCGCGGTTCTCACGCACGTGGGCTTCGTCGTTCCACGCGGCGATGCTCGCCAGTTGCGTCTGCACCGGCATCGCACAGCCGTGGTAGGTGCGGTAGAGCAGGAATTTCTTCAGGATCTCGGCATCGCCGGCGACGAAGCCGGAACGCAGCCCCGGCAGGTTGGAGCGCTTGGACAGGCTGTGGAACACCACGCAGCGGGCGAAATCGCCCCGACCCAGGGCGGCGCAGGCACTGAGCAGGCCGGGCGGCGGGTTTTCCTCGTCGAAGTACAGCTCGCTGTAGCACTCGTCGGCGGCGATCACGAAGTCGTGCTCGTCGGCCAGGGCGATCAGTTTCTTCAGGGTTTCCAGTGGCACCAGGGCGCCGGTGGGGTTGCCTGGCGAGCAGAGGAAGAGGATCTGCGTGCGCTGCCAGATTTCGCTCGGCACGGCGTCGAAGTCCGGATTGAAGCCATTCTCGGCGAGGCACGGCAGGTAGTGCGGGGTGGCTCCGGCGAGCAGCGCCGCACCCTCGTAGATCTGGTAGAACGGGTTGGGACTGAGCACCAGGCCGTTCGCCGCGCGCTCGACCACCGCCTGGGTGAAGGCGAACAGCGCTTCGCGGGTGCCGTTCACCGGCAGGACGTGGCGGCTGGCGTCCAGCGCGCCGGCGGTCACGCCGAAACGCCGCTCGCACCAGCGTGCGATGGCTTCGCGCAGGGCCGGGATGCCGGCGGTGGTGGGGTACACCGAAAGCTGGTCGAGGTTGTCCGCCAGGGTCTGGCGGACGAACGCCGGCGAGGCGTGCTTGGGTTCGCCGATGGACAGCGAAATGCTGCGCTTGGCGGCCGGCTGCAGGTCGGCGAGCAGCGCCCGCAGCTTCTCGAAGGGATAGGGTTGCAGGCGATCCAGGTCGGCGTTCATCGATGTACGGCTCGCTAAAAGTGTGACGAAAGGGCGCAACGATACGGGGTGACGGCGTTACGGGCTAGAGGTTGTTCGGGCTTGCGCCGGGGCAGGAGTTGATCGCGCTTCGGCTCCCCCTCTCCCCAACCCCTCTCCCGCGAGGGGCGAAGTGCGAGGGGCTATTCATGCGGGCCTGGGCCGGTGTGAGCCACATCGGTGTCCCTTGTCCTGCCGGAAGCTTCAGATGTCGATGCGGCTGGGACTGGGGCTGCCCTGGTTGGCGGAAAGACGTTCGATGATGGTCTGCTGCAAGCGCTGGCACAGTTGTGGGTCGGAGAGCGGCGCGCCCTTGGCGTCGGTGACGAAGAACACGTCCTCCACGCGTTCGCCGAGGGTGGTGATCTTGGCGTTCTGCAGCGACAGGTCATAGTCGAGGAAGATGCGGCCGACGCGCGCCAGCAGTCCGGGGCGGTCCGGGGCGATCAGCTGGACCACGGTGACCGGGCGCTGGGCGTCGTTGTGGATGGTCACCTGCGGTGCGAAGGCGAAGTGCTTGAGCTGCCGCGGGATGCGCCGCTGGATGATGGTCGGGTAGTCGTCCGGGCTCTTCAGCGTGTCGACCAGGCCTTCGCGGATTTCCGCGATGCGCTGGGGGTTCTCGCCGATCGAGCCGCCGTCGGCATCCAGCACGATGTAGGTATCCAGGGTGAACTGGCTGGTGGAGGTGATGATCCGCGCATCCTGGATGTCCAGGTTGAGCTGGCTCATCGCCGCCACGGTCACCGCGAAGAAGTCGTGCTGGTCGCGGGCGTAGATGAAGATCTGCGTGGCACCCTCGAACTCGCGCGCGGTGGTTTCCTTGATCAGCACCAGGGGGCTGGCGGTGTCGCCGTGCTGCAGGATCGCCTCGGTGTGCCAGGCGATGTCGGCGGCGGTGTGACGCAGGAAGTAGTCGTCGCCCAGGCCGCTCCAGAGCTGCTCGGCGTCGTCCGGATCGGTGCCGCCGCGCACCAGGATGTCGAGGGCGGCGCTCTGCGTCTGGCGAATCTGCTCTTCGCGCTCCATCGGCTGGTCCAGGCCGCGGCGCAGCACGCGCTTGGTCTCGGTGTAGAGCTGGCGTAGCAGGCTCGCGCGCCAGGAGTTCCACAGCGTCGGGTTGGTCGCGTTGATGTCCGCCACCGTGAGCACGTAGAGGTAATCCAGGTGCGTCTGGTCGCCGACCGTCTGGGCGAAGTCGAAGATCACTTGCGGGTCGGAGAGGTCCTTGCGCTGGGCGGTGGTGGACATCACCAGATGGTTCTTCACCAGCCAGACGATCAGCGCGCTGTCCCACTCGGGCAAGTGATGGCGGCGGCAGAAGGCTTCGGCATCCACCGCGCCGAGTTCCGAGTGATCGCCGCCGCGTCCCTTGCCGATGTCGTGATAAAGGCCGGCGAGGTAGATCAGCTCAGGCTTGGGCAGGCGCTCGACCAGGCGCGCGGCCAGGGGGAATTTCTCGGTCATTTCCGGGCGGCCGAGCTTGCGCAGGTGCTTGATCAGGTTGAGCGTATGCGCATCCACCGTGTAGATGTGGAAGAGGTCGTGCTGCATCTGCCCGATCACCTGGCCGAACTCCGGCAGGTAGCGTCCGAGAATGCCGTAGCGGTTCATCCGTCGCAGGTTGCGGTGGATGCCCTGGCGGCACTTGAACAGCTCGATGAACAGGCTGGTATTGCGGATGTCGCGGCGGAACTCGTCGTCGATCAGTCCGCGATGGTCGCGCAGCAAGCGGATGGTGTCCGCGCGTACGCCCTTGATCTCCGGGTGTTGGGCCATCAGCACGAAGATTTCGAGGATGGCGAACGGAGTGCGTCGGAACACCGTCGGCGAGGTCGCCTCGATGTAGCCCTCGCGGATCTGGAAACGGCTGTTGAGCGGCTGCGGCGGCACCGGCGTGGCTTCGGCGAGGATGACCTCCTCGAAGTGCTGGCCGATCAGGTCGTTGAGCTCGGCGATGGCCATCACCGTGCGGTAGTACTTCTGCATGAAGCGCTCGACCGCCAGCTTGGCGTCGTTATCCTCGAAGCCGAGCATGCCGGCAATGCTGCGCTGGTGGTCGAACAGCAGGCGGTCTTCGGCGCGCCCGGCGAGCATGTGCAGGGCGTAGCGCACTTTCCAGAGGAATTCCTGGCTGGCCGCGAGCAGCGCGTACTCGACTTCGGTGAGGAAACCGTGGCCGACCATCGCGTGCAGATTAAGGGTGCCGAACTGGCGCCGGGCGATCCAGAGGATGGTCTGGATGTCGCGCAGGCCACCGGGCGAGCCCTTCACGTTGGGCTCGAGGTTGTATTCGGTGTCGTTGTACTTGGCGTGGCGGCGTGCCTGCTCCTCGCGCTTGGCGAGGAAGAACTCTCGACTGGGCCACATGCGCTCGACGCTGGTCACCTCCTGCATGCGCAGGCGCAGCGCCTCGGGGCCGGCGATGGTCCGGCTTTCCATGAGGTTGGTGATTACCGTCAGGTCGGCGCGCGCTTCCTCGGCGCATTCGGCGACCGAACGCACGCTCTGTCCGACTTCCAGGCCGATGTCCCAGAGCAGGGTGAGGAAGCCCTCGATGGGGTCGCGGAACACCTCATGGTCGTCATCGTCGAGCAGGATCAGCAGGTCGATGTCGGAGTAGGGGTGCAGCTCGCCACGGCCGAAGCCGCCGACGGCGAGCAGCGCGATGTCGGCGTCCTCGCTCCAGTCGAAGCGATTCCAGGCCTCCTGCAGGATCTGGTCGACGAACCAGGCGCGGTCTTCGACCAGGCGACGGATGTCGCGCCCGGCGCTGTAGCGCGCGTCGAGCACTTCACGCGCGTTGCGCAGGGCCTTCTTGAAGGCGGGGATCGGGCTGGCCTTGAGGGCCAGGTCGGCCTGGAACTGCCCGCGGTCGAACAGCTCGGGATCTACCTGGGGCATGCGGACTCCGAAAATCAGGGGCGGATACGGGGGATGCTTTCATCGCTGCGCAGGGTGAGGATCTCGCAACCCTCGGCAGTGACCAGCAGCGTGTGTTCCCACTGGGCGGACAGCTTGCGATCCTTGGTGATCGCCGTCCAGCCGTCGCCGAGCAGGCGGGTTTCCGCGCGGCCCTGGTTGATCATCGGTTCGATGGTGAAGGTCATGCCTTCCAGCAGTTCCATTCCGGTGCCGGCCTTGCCGTAATGCACCACTTGCGGTTCCTCGTGGAACACCGCGCCGATACCGTGGCCGCAATATTCGCGGACCACCGAAAAGCCGTTCTTCTCGGCGTGCTTCTGGATCACCTCGCCGATGTCGCCCAGGCGTGCGCCGGGGCGCACCACCTCGATGCCCTTGTACAGGCATTCCTGGGTGATCTGGCACAGTCGTTGGGCCCACTCCGGCGTGTTGCCGACCAGGAACATACGGCTGGTGTCGCCGTGGTAGCCATCCTTGATCACGGTGATGTCGATGTTCAGGATGTCGCCATTCTTCAGTGGCTTCTCGTTGGGGATGCCATGGCACACCACGTGGTTGATCGAGGTGCAGATGGACTTGGGGAAGCCCTTGTAGTTGAGTGGGGCCGGGACCGCCTGCTGCACGTCGACGATGTAGTCGTGGCAGATACGGTCGAGTTCCTCGGTGGTCACGCCGGGGCGTACGTGCTCGGCGATCATCTCCAGCACGTCGGCCGCCAGGCGGCCGGCCACGCGCATTTTCTCGATTTCTTCAGGCGTCTTGATGGTGACGGTCATGGATTCTCGGGCGCATTGCGCAGGCACTAAACAAAGGTCGGCAGTCTAACAGATGGCAACCGCGGCCTGCAGGCGGCCACCTGTCGTCGGCATGGCGCTGGCGAAAAGGCACGCGCCTATGGTATAAAGCGCGCCGCTTTCGACGGCATGGGCCGCGAAGGCTTAAATCCGCACACGCGTCGACACGGTTTCCTGGGTGCCCCCTGGGTTGGAGATCGGGACGCGTGGAGGCCTAACCCGACTGATCGAGGAATATTCGATGTCTCAAGTCACTATGCGCGACATGCTGAAGGCCGGTGTGCACTTCGGCCACCAGACCCGTTACTGGAACCCGAAGATGGGCAAATACATCTTCGGCGCTCGCAACAAGATCCACATCGTCAACCTGGAAAAAACCCTGCCGATGTTCAACGAGGCCCTGTCCTTCGTTGAGAAACTGGCTTCCGGCAAGAACAAGATCCTGTTCGTCGGTACCAAGCGTTCGGCTGGCAAACTGGTTCGCGAAGAAGCTTCCCGTTGCGGCATGCCCTACGTCGACCACCGCTGGCTCGGCGGCATGCTGACCAACTACAAGACCATCCGCGCTTCCATCAAGCGCCTGCGTGACCTGGAAACCCAGGCTCAGGACGGCACCTTCGACAAGCTGACCAAGAAAGAAGCGCTGATGCGCTCGCGCGACCTGGAAAAACTGGATCGCAGCCTGGGCGGCATCAAGGACATGGGCGGTCTGCCCGATGCGCTGTTCGTGATCGACGTCGACCACGAGCGCATTGCCATCACCGAAGCCAACAAGCTGGGCATCCCGGTCATCGGTATCGTCGATACCAACAGCAGCCCGGAAGGCGTGGACTACGTCATCCCCGGTAACGACGACGCCATCCGCGCCGTTCAGCTGTACCTGGTTGCCATGGCCGACGCTGTGCTGGCTGGCAAGCAGAACGCCCAGGGCGGCGCCGACGAGTTCGTCGAAGAAGCCGCTGCCGAGGGTGCCGAGGGCTAATAGCCTTTCGCGCCTTGGCGACAAGAAAGGGGGCTAAGCCCCCTTTTTGTCACTCCAGATTCCAGCATCCGTCCCCGACGGGTGCCGATTGAAGAGCTTACGAGGATTAACGACATGGCAGAGATCACTGCAGCACTGGTCAAGGAACTGCGCGAGCGTACCGGCCTGGGCATGATGGATTGCAAGAAGGCCCTGACCGCCGCTGGCGGCGACATCGAGAAGGCCATCGACGACATGCGTGCCGCGGGCGCCATCAAGGCCGCCAAGAAGTCCGGCAACATCGCTGCCGAAGGCTCCATCGCTGTCAAGGTCGCCGACGACAACAAGGCCGCGCTGATCATCGAAGTCAACTCGCAGACCGACTTCCTGGCCCTGCAGGACGACTTCAAAGGCTTCGTCGCCGATTCGCTGAACAAAGCCTTCGAGCAGAAGCTGAGCGACGCCGCTCCGCTGATCGAAGCCCAGGAAGAAGCCCGTCTGGCGCTGGTCTCCAAGACCGGTGAAAACGTCAACATCCGTCGCCTGACCCGCGTCGAAGGTGACGTCGTCGGTGCCTACCTGCACGGTCACCGCATCGGCGTGCTGGTCGTCCTGAACGGCGGTACCCCGGAGCTGGCCAAAGACATCGCCATGCACGTGGCTGCGTCCAACCCGGCGGTCCTGAGCCCGGCCGAAGTCTCCGATGAGCTGATTGCCAAGGAGAAAGAAATCTTCCTGCAGCTCAACGCCGAGAAGATCGCCGGCAAGCCGGAAAACATCGTCGAGAACATGGTCAAGGGCCGTATCAGCAAGTTCCTCGCTGAAGCCAGCCTGGTCGAGCAGCCGTTCGTCAAGGATCCGGAAGTCAAGGTCGGTGAACTGGCCAAGAAAGCCGGTGCCGAAATCGTCTCCTTCGTGCGTTACGAAGTGGGCGAGGGCATCGAGAAGGCCGAAGTCGACTTCGCTGCCGAAGTGGCCGCTCAGGTGGCTGCCTCCAAGCAGTAAGCATGCTTCGCGTGCCGATGTAACACCCGAAGAGGCTGCCCGTTCGCGCGGGCGGCCTCTTCGTCGAATGGGGACTGTCTCACGGGTCCCGCGAAATCGTCAGGTGGCAGGCCGTGGGTCTGTCACACTCTTTACCTTCGCCGCCAGGAGAGAAACACGATGGCTCAGCAGGTTTCGGGTCGCCAACCTCGCTACAAACGGATTCTGCTCAAGCTCAGCGGCGAGGCCTTGATGGGCTCCGAAGAGTTCGGCATCGATCCCAAGGTGCTCGATCGTATGGCGCTGGAAGTCGGCCAGTTGGTCGGCATCGGCGTGCAGGTCGGTCTGGTCATCGGCGGCGGCAACCTGTTCCGTGGCGCGGCCCTGTCCGCGGCAGGCATGGACCGGGTCACCGGCGACCACATGGGCATGCTCGCCACGGTGATGAACGCCCTGGCCATGCGCGACGCGCTGGAGCGCTCGAACATCCCCGCGCTGGTCATGTCGGCCATTTCGATGGTAGGCGTCACCGACCACTATGACCGTCGCAAGGCCATGCGCCACCTGAAGACCGGCGAGGTGGTGATCTTCTCCGCCGGTACCGGCAACCCCTTCTTCACCACCGACTCGGCGGCCTGCCTGCGCGCCATCGAGATCGAGGCGGACGTAGTGCTCAAGGCCACCAAGGTCGATGGCGTGTACACTGCCGATCCCTTCAAGGATCCGGATGCCGAGAAATTCGAGCGCCTGACCTACGACGAAGTGCTCGACCGCAAGCTCGGCGTGATGGACCTGACCGCCATCTGCCTGTGCCGTGACCACGGCATGCCGCTGCGTGTCTTCAATATGAACAAGCCCGGTGCCTTGCTGAACATCGTCGTCGGTGGCGCCGAAGGAACCCTGATCGAGGAGTTGAAAGCATGATCAACGAAATCAAGAGTGAAGCCCAGTCGCGCATGGGCAAGAGCCTGGAGTCGCTGGAGCACGCGTTCGCCAAGATTCGTACCGGGCGTGCCCATCCGAGCATCCTCGACAGCGTTCAGGTCTCCTACTACGGTGCCGATACCCCGTTGCGTCAGGTCGCCAACGTGGTCGCCGAAGACGCTCGTACGCTGGCCCTGACCGTATTCGACCGGAGCATGATCCAGGCCGTGGAGAAGGCTATCCTGACCTCCGACCTGGGTCTGAACCCGGCGACCGCCGGCACCACCATCCGCGTACCGATGCCGGCGCTCACCGAGGAGACCCGCAAGGGCTACACTCGTCAGGCGCGTGCCGAGGCGGAGAACGCCCGTGTCGCCGTGCGCAACATTCGTCGCGATGCCCTGGCGCAGCTCAAGGACCTGGTCAAGGAAAAGGAAATCAGCGAAGACGACGAGCGTCGTGCCGCCGATGAGGTGCAGAAAATCACCGACAAGTTCGTGGCGCAGATCGACAAGGCCCTGGAGGCCAAGGAGCAGGACCTGATGGCCGTCTAAGGCCATGGGTATCTTATGAACACGGTGAACACGCAGTGCCCCCTGGCCGGGCCCCGCCATGTAGCAATCATCATGGATGGCAACAATCGCTGGGCGCGCCGCCGCCTCCTGCCAGGGCTGGCGGGGCACAAGGCGGGCGTCGATGCGGTACGCGCCGTGGTCGAGGTCTGTGCGCAGTCCTCGGTCGAGGTGCTCACCCTGTTCGCCTTCTCCAGCGAGAACTGGCAGCGCCCCGCCGAGGAAGTCAGCGGGCTGATGGAGTTGTTCCTCGTCGCTTTGCGACGTGAGGTGCGCAAGCTCAACGCCAACGACATCTGCCTGCGCATCATC
This sequence comes from Pseudomonas sp. R4-15, assembly GCF_055768815.1. NCBI lineage: Bacteria > Pseudomonadati > Pseudomonadota > Gammaproteobacteria > Pseudomonadales > Pseudomonadaceae > Pseudomonas > Pseudomonas sp. R4-15. The sequence continues at coordinate 4,199,418 of NZ_CM147293.1, read as the reverse complement.
GGCGACCGCTCGCGCTTCCATCCCGAGTTGCAAGCCGCCATGCGCGAGGCCGAGCAGCTCACTGCGGGTAATCGTGGGTTGCTGCTGCAGGTTGCCGCCAACTACGGCGGCCAGTGGGACATCGCCCAGGCGGCGCAACGGCTTTCCCGCGAGGTCCAGGCCGGGCATCTGAAACCCGAGGACATCACCCCGGGTCTACTACAGGGATGCCTGAGCACGGGCGATCTGCCGATGCCGGATCTGTGCATTCGCACGGGTGGCGAGCGGCGCATCAGCAACTTCCTGCTCTGGCAGTTGGCTTACGCCGAACTTTACTTCACCGATCTGTACTGGCCGGACTTCAAGCACGAGGCGATGCGCGCGGCCCTGGCCGACTATTCCACCCGTCAGCGGCGCTTCGGCAAGACCTGCGAGCAGATCGAAGCCGAGGTGTCGACCTCATGCTGAAACAACGCATCATCACTGCGCTGATCCTCCTGCCGGTCGCCCTGTGCGGCTTCTTCCTGCTCCAGGGCGGCGCCTTCGCCCTGTTCATCGGCCTGGTGGTCACCCTGGGCGCCTGGGAGTGGGCGCGTCTGTCCGGCTACACCGGTGCCGCGCCGCGTATCGGCTATGCCGCCCTGGTGGCGCTCGGCTTGTTCCTGCTGCATGCATTGCCGACGCTGGCCTGGCCGGTGCTGCTGCTGGGCCTGGCCTGGTGGCTGCTGGCGCTACGCCTGGTGCTTGGCTTTCCCGAAAGCCTGGCGCGCTGGGATGGGCCGCGCAAGCTGCTGGCAGGCTTGCCGGTATTGCTGCCTGCCTGGCAGGGGCTGGTGTTGCTCAAGGGCATGCCGTTGGGCAACTGGCTGATCCTCGCGGTGATGCTGCTGGTGTGGTTCGCCGATATCGGTGCCTATTTCTCCGGCCGGCGCTTCGGCAAGCGCAAGCTGGCGCCCAAGGTCAGCCCTGGCAAGAGCTGGGAAGGCTTCTACGGCGGCCTCGCCGCCAGCCTGCTGCTGACGCTCGTGGTCGGTCTGCTGCGTGGCTGGCCGTTCGGCATGCTGCTCGGTGCGCTGCTGATCGCCGCGCCCGTGGTGGCGCTGTCGGTGCTCGGTGACCTCTCCGAGAGCATGTTCAAGCGCCAGGCCGGGCTCAAGGACAGCAGCAACCTGCTGCCGGGGCATGGTGGGGTGCTCGATCGCATCGACAGCCTGACCGCCGCCATTCCGCTGTTCACCGTGCTGCTCCTGCTCTCTGGCTGGAGCCTGTCGTGACGCGAGCGCGGCGCATCACCGTTCTTGGCGCTACCGGTTCCATCGGCCTGAGCACCCTCGACGTGGTCGCCCGGCACCCGGAGCGCTACGAAGTCTTCGCCCTGACCGGGCACAGTCGCGTGGCCGAGTTGGAGCAGCTGTGCCTGCGTCACCGTCCGCGCTTCGCGGTACTGCCGGATGCCGCTGCGGCGCGCGATCTGCGCCAGCGTCTGGCACAGGCGGGCAGCGCCACCGAGGTGCTGGAAGGCGAGCAGGCGCTCTGCCAGGTTGCCGCCGATCCCGAGGTCGACAGCGTGATGGCGGCCATCGTCGGGGCGGCTGGTCTGGCGCCGACCTTGGCTGCCGTGCGTGCCGGCAAACGCATCCTGCTCGCCAACAAGGAAGCGCTGGTGATGTCCGGCGCCTTGTTCATGCAGGCCTTGCGCGAGCATGGCGCGACCCTGTTGCCGATCGACAGCGAACACAATGCGATCTTCCAGTGCCTGCCGCCCGCGCATGCCCGCGGGTTGGCCGAAGTCGGTGTGCGGCGAATCCTGCTGACCGCTTCCGGAGGCCCATTCCGTGAGTGGAGCCAGGAGGCGATCGCCGCGGCCACGCCCGAGCAGGCCTGCCACCACCCCAACTGGTCGATGGGGCGGAAGATCTCCGTCGATTCGGCGAGCATGATGAACAAGGGCCTGGAGCTGATCGAGGCCTGCTGGCTGTTCGATGCGCGACCGGCGCAGGTCGAGGTCGTGGTCCATCCGCAGAGCGTGATCCATTCGCTGGTCGACTACGTCGATGGCTCGGTGCTTGCGCAGCTCGGCAATCCGGATATGCGCACGCCCATCGCTCACGCGCTGGCCTGGCCCGAGCGCTTCGAATCGGGCGTCGCCCCGCTGGACCTGTTCGCCATCGCCCGCCTGGACTTCCAGGCGCCGGACGAACGGCGTTTTCCCTGCCTGCGCCTGGCGCGTGAGGCTGCCGAAGCCGGTGGCTGCGCCGCCGCGGTGCTCAATGCGGCCAACGAGGTGGCGGTGGCGGCGTTTCTCGAACGGCGACTGTCTTTCGACCGGATCGCGGTTATGATCGAGGCTGTGCTCCAAGCCCTGCCGGTGACACCGGCAAGCGGTCTGGACGAGATATTGGAGGCTGACGCCGCGGCGCGGCGCGAGGCTCACCATTGGTTGCAGCGCCTGGCATGACCCGTCCAGGGTCCTGGCGGAGGTTTCGATGAGTGCGATGTACATGGTCCTGGGCACCCTGGTAGCCCTGGGCGTGCTGGTGACGTTCCACGAGTACGGCCACTTCTGGGTGGCGCGTCGCTGCGGTGTCAAGGTGTTGCGTTTCTCGGTGGGCTTCGGCAAGCCGTTGCTGCGCTGGCACGACCGCCAGGGCACCGAGTTCGTGGTGGCTGCGATTCCCCTGGGGGGCTACGTGAAGATGCTCGACGAGCGCGAGGGCGATGTCCCCCAGGCGCTCGTCGAACAGGCCTTCAACCGCAAGCCGGTCGGCCAGCGCATCGCTATCGTCAGCGCAGGACCGATCGCCAACTTCCTTCTGGCGCTGCTGTTCTTCTGGATTCTGGCGATGCTTGGCTCGCAGCAGGTGCGTCCGGTGATCGGCAGCATCGATGCCGGCAGCCTGGCGGCCGAGGCGGGTCTGCAGACCGGGCAGGAAATCGTCTCCATCGACGGCGAAGCGACTACCGGCTGGGCAGCCGTCAATCTGCAACTGGTTCGCCGCCTGGGCGAGACCGGCAAGCTCAGCGTGGTTACCCGGGACGACGGTAGCAGCGCCGAGGTGCGGCATGAGATCGCGCTGCAGTCCTGGTTGCACGACAAGGACGAGCCCGATCCGATCGCCGAGCTCGGCTTGCATCCCTGGCGCCCGGCATTGGCTCCGCGCATCGCCCAGCTCGACGAGCAGGGGCCTGCGTTCGCTGCAGGCCTACGCAGTGGTGACCTGATTCGTGGCATCGATGGGACTGCGGTGGACGACTGGCAGCAGGTGGTCGACACCGTGCGTGCGCATCCGGGCAGCACCGTGGTACTGGCGCTGCAGCGCGACGGCCGGTCTCTCGAACTGCCGGTCACCCTGGCCGCGCGGGGCGAAGGCGAAGCCCGCAGCGGCTACCTCGGGGCGGGCGTCGAAGGGGGGCAGTGGCCGCCGGAGATGCTCCGCGAAGTCAGCTACGGACCGCTCGATGCCGTGGTCCAGAGCGTGCATCGCACCTGGACGATGAGCCTGCTGACGCTGGAATCCCTGAAGAAAATGCTCGTCGGGGAGCTCTCGGTAAAAAACTTGAGCGGGCCGATAACCATTGCTAAAGTGGCGGGCGCTTCGGCCCAGTCAGGTTTCGGGGATTTCCTGAATTTTCTTGCCTATCTGAGCATAAGCCTGGGGGTTCTCAATCTCCTGCCGATCCCGGTCCTCGATGGAGGACACCTGCTGTTCTACCTCATCGAGTGGGCCCGCGGGCGTCCCCTTTCGGAACGGGTTCAAGGCTGGGGCCTGCAGATCGGCATCAGTCTGGTCGTGGGAGTCATGCTGCTTGCGCTGATCAACGATCTGGGTCGGCTGTGACGCGTCGCTGAATTCCGGATCTGCCGCGCGAGCGGCAGATTCTTTATTACCAGTTGGAAACCAAGGACTTCATGAAACGCCTGCTCCTTCCCGCCGCGGTGCTGACCGCACTCATGATCGGCGAGGCACACGCCGAGTCCTTCACCATCTCCGATATTCGCGTCAACGGCTTGCAGCGGGTTTCCGCGGGCAGCGTGTTCGGCGCTCTGCCGTTGAACGTCGGGGAGCAGGTGGATGATCAGAGTCTGGCGGACGCGACCCGTTCGCTGTTCCGTACCGGTTTCTTCCAGGACATCCAGCTTGGCCGTGACGGCAACGCTCTGGTAGTGACCGTGGTCGAGCGCCCGTCGATCGCCAGCATCGATATCGAAGGCAACAAGGCGATCAGCAGCGAAGACCTGCTCAACGGCCTCAAGCAGTCCGGCCTGGCCGAAGGCGAGATCTTCCAGCAGGCGACCCTGGAAGGGGTGCGCAACGAATTGCAGCGCCAGTACGTGGCCCAGGGCCGCTACTCCGCCGAGATCGAGACCGAGATCGTTCCGCAGCCGCGCAACCGCGTGGCGTTGAAGATCAAGATCAACGAAGGCACGGTCGCGGCGATCCAGCACATCAACGTGGTCGGTAATACGGTGTTCCCCCAGGAAGACCTGATCGACCTGTTCCAGCTCAAGACCACCAACTGGCTGTCGTTCTTCAAGAACGACGACAAGTACGCCCGCGAGAAGCTCTCCGGTGACCTGGAGCGCCTGCGTTCCTACTACCTGGACCGCGGCTACATCAACATGGACATCTCCTCCACCCAGGTGTCCATCACGCCAGACAAGAAGCACGTCTACATCACCGTCAACATCGACGAAGGCCAGAAGTACCACATCCGCGACGTCAAGCTTTCCGGCGACCTCAAGGTCCCCGAGGAAGACGTGCGCGCGCTGCTGCTGGTGAAGCAGGGCCAGGTGTTCTCGCGCAAGATCATGACCACCACCTCGGAGCTGATCTCCCGCCGCCTGGGTAACGAGGGCTACACCTTCGCCAACGTCAACGGCGTGCCGGAAACCCACGACGAGGACAACAGCGTCTCGGTGACCTTCGTCGTCGATCCGGGCAAGCGTGCCTACGTCAACCGCATCAACTTCCGCGGCAACACCAAGACCGAAGACGAGGTGCTGCGTCGCGAGATGCGCCAGATGGAAGGCGGCTGGGCTTCGACCTACCTGATCGACCAGTCCAAGACCCGTCTCGAGCGTCTGGGCTACTTCAAAGAAGTCAACGTCGAGACCCCCCCGGTGCCCGGTACTGACGATCAGATCGACGTGAACTACGCGGTCGAAGAGCAGGCTTCCGGTTCGATCACCGCGAGCGTGGGCTTCGCGCAGAATGCCGGTCTGATTCTCGGCGGCTCGATCAGCCAGAACAACTTCCTGGGTAGCGGTAACCGCGTCAGCCTCGGGCTGACGCGCTCCGAGTACCAGACGCGTTACAACTTCGGCTTCACCGATCCCTACTGGACGCCCGATGGCGTCAGCCTGGGATGGAACGCCTTCTACCGCACCACCGACTACGACGAGCTGGACGTGGATATCTCCAGTTACTCGGTGGACAGCCTCGGCGGTGGCCTGACCATCGGCTACCCGATCAGTGAGACCTCGCGACTGACCTTCGGTCTGAGCGCCCAGCAGGACGAGATCAACTCCGGTCGCTACACGGTCGACGAGATCTTCGACTTCATGGATCAGGAGGGCGACAAGTTCCTCAACTTCAAGGCGTCGGCTGGCTGGTCGGACTCCTCGCTCAACCGTGGCATGCTGCCGACCCGTGGCAGTTCGCAGAGCTTCGTCGCCGAGACCACCATCCCCGGCAGCGACCTGTCCTTCTACAAACTCGATTACCGTGGCCAGTTGTTCAAGCCGCTGACGCGTAACCTGACCATGCGTTTCCACGCCGAGCTGGGTTATGGCGACAGCTACGGCTCGACCAGCGATCTGCCGTTCTACGAGCACTACTACGCCGGTGGTTTTAACTCGGTGCGTGGTTTCGAAGACAGCAGCCTGGGCCCGCGCAGTACGCCCAGCGACGGCTCGCGCCCCGGCACCATCGCGGACCCGGACCAAGAGCCGGAACCGTTCGGTGGTAACGTGATGATCACCGGTGGTGCCGAAATGCTCTTCCCGCTGCCGTTCGTCAAGGATCAGCGCTCCCTGCGTACCGTGCTGTTCTGGGACGTCGGTAACGTGTTCGACACCAACTGCAGCGCCAATCAAAAGGCGCGCGGCGATACCGCCTGCGACATCGACTTCAGCAACATGGCGAGTTCCGTGGGCGTCGGCCTGACTTGGGTGACCGCGCTCGGCCCGCTGAGCTTCAGCCTGGGCATGCCGGTGAAGAAACCCGACAATGCCGATACCCAGGTATTCCAGTTCTCCCTGGGCCAGACCTTCTGAGCCCCACAACCGAAAGTGTTATCCGGAGTACATCGTGCGTAAGTTGACTTCTCTACTGTTTCTCGTCGGCGTCCTGGCCGCCGGTCCCGCACTGGCCGACATGAAGATCGCGGTGCTGAACTACCAGATGGCTCTGCTCGAGTCCGATGCCGCGAAGAAATACGCCACCGACGCTGAAAAGAAATATGGTCCGCAACTGACCAAGCTGCAGGCCCTGGAGGCCGACGCGAAGAAGATCCAGGACCGTTTGGTCAAGGACGGCGAGAAGATGCAGCAGGGCGACCGCGAGCGCCTGGAACTCGAATTCAAGCAGAAGGCCCGTGACTTCCAATTCCAGTCCAAGGAACTCAACGAAGCCAAGGCCGCCGCCGACCGCGACATGCTCAAGCAGCTCAAGCCCAAGCTCGACCAGGCCGTCGAGGACGTCATCAAGAAGGGTGACTTCGATCTGGTGCTCGAGCGCGGCGCCGTGGTCGACGTGAAGAGTCAGTTCGACATCACCCGCCAGGTGATCGAGCGCATGAATCAGCTGCGTTGAGATGAGCGCCAACAGCTACAGTCTGGCCGAGCTGGCGAACCGGCTCGGTGCCGAATTGCGCGGCCCCGCGGATCTTCTGATCCACGGGGTCGCGACCTTGCAGGACGCCACTTCTTCGCAACTCGCCTTTCTTGCCAGCGCCGCCTATCGCAAGCAGCTGACGCAGACCCAGGCCGGGGCGGTTCTGCTGCGCGAGAGCGATGCCAAGGACTACCCCGGCGCCGCCTTGCTGGTCGAGGACCCCTACCTCGCCTACGCACGCCTGTCTCACCTGTTCGATCCCAAGCCCGTACGTCCCGCTGAAATCCATCCCACCGCGGTGGTCGCCGAGGATGCGCAACTGGGTGAGGATGTCGGCATCGGCCCCTACGTGGTCATCGAGAGCGGCGCGCGCATTGGCGCAGGCACGCGTATCGGCGCCCATTGCGTGGTCGGTGCGCGCAGCGAGATCGGCGAGGGTGGCTGGCTGGCCCCGCGTGTGACGCTCTACCATGACGTGCACATCGGCAAGCGCGTGGTGATCCAGTCCGGCGCGGTCATCGGTGGCGAGGGCTTCGGCTTTGCCAACGACAAGGGGCGTTGGGAGAAGATCGCCCAGGTCGGCGGCGTGAGCATCGGCGACGACGTTGAAATCGGCGCCAATACCACCATCGATCGCGGCGCGCTGTCCGACACGCGCATCGCTGATGGGGTCAAGCTCGATAATCAGATCATGATCGCGCACAACGTGCAGGTCGGCGAGCATACGGCGATGGCGGCCTGCGTCGGCATTTCCGGCAGTACCAAGATCGGCAAGCACTGCATGATCGCTGGCGGCGTCGGCATGGTCGGGCACATCGAGGTGTGCGACAACGTGTTCGTCACCGGCATGACCATGGTCACCCGCTCAATCAGCGAGCCGGGCGCCTATTCCTCGGGGACGGCCATGCAGCCGGCCGGCGAATGGAAGAAGAGCGCGGCGCGAATCCGTCAACTGGACGACATGGCGCGACGCCTGCAACAGCTGGAAAAGCGTCTGGCGGCCGTGACCTCTGACGGGGATGCTTCATCAGAAACCTAGCGCTTCTGGGTTGCGCCCCTTTTCATACCTAACAGGCCCCCTCCGGACATGATGGACATCAACGAGATTCGCGAATACCTCCCGCACCGCTACCCGTTCCTGCTGGTAGACCGCGTGGCGGAACTGGACACCGAGGGCAGGCGCATCCGCGCCTACAAGAACGTCAGCATCAACGAACCGTTCTTCAATGGCCACTTCCCGCAGCACCCGATCATGCCGGGCGTGCTGATCATCGAAGCGATGGCCCAGGCCGCCGGCATTCTCGGCTTCAAGATGCTCGACGTTAAGCCGGCCGACGGCACGCTTTACTACTTCGTTGGCTCCGACAAGCTACGCTTTCGTCAGCCGGTGCTGCCGGGCGACCAACTGATCCTCGAAGCCAAGTTCCTCAGCGTCAAGCGCGGAATCTGGAAGTTCGAGTGCCAGGCCAGCGTCGATGGCAAGGCCGTGTGCTCGGCCGAAATCATCTGCGCGGAACGCAAACTATGAGTTCAATCGACCCTCGGGCGATCATCGATCCCGCGGCGCGACTGGCTGACGACGTTGTCGTCGGGCCTTGGTCGATCGTCGGCGCGGACGTCGAGATCGGCGAGGGTACGGTGATCGGACCGCACGTGGTGCTCAAGGGCCCCACGCGCATCGGTCGCCACAACCGCATCTACCAGTTCTCTTCGATCGGCGAGGATACCCCCGACCTGAAGTACAAGGGTGAACCCACCCGGCTGGTGATCGGTGATCACAATGTGATCCGTGAAGGCGTCACCATTCACCGCGGCACCGTGCAGGACCGTAGCGAGACGACCCTGGGCGACCACAACCTGATCATGGCCTATGCGCACATCGGCCATGACAGCGTGATCGGCAACCACTGCATCCTGGTCAACAACACCGCGCTGGCTGGCCATGTGCATGTGGAGGACTGGGCAATCCTTTCCGGCTACACCCTGGTGCACCAGTTCTGCCGCATCGGCGCGCACAGCTTTTCCGGCATGGGTACCGCCATCGGCAAGGACGTCCCGGCCTTCGTCACCGTCTTCGGCAACCCCGCCGAGGCCCGCAGCATGAATTTCGAGGGCATGCGCCGGCGTGGCTTCTCCAGCGAGGCGATCGCCGAGCTGCGTCGCGCCTACAAGATCGTCTATCGCCAGGGGCTGACCGTCGAGCAGGCGCTGGAGCAGTTGGCCGACAGCGCCGCGCGTTTCCCCGAGGTCGCCCAGTTCCGCGACTCGGTCTCCAGCTCCACCCGCGGTATCACCCGCTGAGTCCCATGAACGCTCCCTTGTGCATTGCCCTGGTCGCCGGCGAGGCGTCTGGAGACATTCTCGGCGCGGGTCTCATGCGCGCGTTGAAAGCCCGTCATCCGCAGGTCGAATTCGTGGGCGTGGGTGGACCGCGGATGATCGCGGAAGGGCTCGACAGCGCCTTTCCCATGGAACGCCTGTCGGTGATGGGCCTGGTCGAAGTGCTCGGCCGTCTGCCCGAGCTGCTGCGTCGCCGGCGTGATCTGCGTGACAGCCTGATCGCCCGCAAGCCCGATGTCTTCGTCGGTATCGACGCGCCGGACTTCAACCTGGGCCTGGAGCTGGCCCTGCGCCGTGCCGGTATCCGCACCGCGCACTACGTCAGCCCGTCGGTCTGGGCCTGGCGGCAGAAGCGGGTGCTGAAGATCCGCGAGGCCTGCGACCTGATGCTGACGCTGTTCCCGTTCGAGGCGCGCTTCTACGAGGAACATCAGGTTCCGGTACGTTTCGTCGGCCACACCCTGGCGGACGACATCCCGCTGCACGCCGATCGCGCCGCAGCCCGTGCGCAACTGCAGATCGCGGACGACACGCCGTTGGTGGCGTTGATGCCGGGCAGTCGCGGGGGAGAGGTCGCGCGCCTCGGGCAGACCTTCCTCGATGCCGCCGAGCAGATGCTTCGGCAGCGTCCCGGGGTGCGTTTCGTATTGCCCTGCGCAAGCGCCGAACGACGTGCGCAGATCGAGGCACTGCTGGTCGGCCGCGCCTTGCCGCTGACCCTGCTCGACGGCCAGTCGCACCTGGCGCTGGCGGCCTGTGATGCGGTGCTCATCGCCTCCGGCACCGCGACGCTGGAAGCCCTGCTGTTCAAGCGCCCGATGGTGGTCGCCTACCGTGTCGCGCCGCTGACCTACCGGATTTTGCGGCGCCTGGTGAGGAGCCCCTACATTTCCCTGCCCAATTTGCTTGCCCAGCGCGCGCTGGTGCCCGAATTGATCCAGGATGCCGCCACCCCGCAGGCGCTGGCCGCGAGCCTGCTGCCGTTGATCGACGGCGGCGCCGAGCAGACCGCCACCTTCGCGGCGATCCACGAGACGCTGCGTGGCGATGCCTCGCAGCGGGCGGCGCAGGCGCTCGACGAATTGCTGGAGACACGCTGATGCAACTGGGTCTGGACTTCTCCCTGGTCGAAGACGGCGTAGCCGGAGTCGACGAAGTCGGTCGGGGGCCGCTCTGCGGACCGGTGGTCACCGCTGCGGTGATCCTGGACCCGGCTCGCCCGATCCAGGGCCTGAACGACTCCAAGAAGCTCAGCCTGGCGCGCCGTGAGCGCCTCTTCGACGAAATTCGTGAGAAGGCCCTGGCCTGGTGCGTGGCCCGTGCCGAGGTAGAGGAGATCGATCGCCTCAATATTCTTCACGCGACCATGCTGGCGATGCAGCGCGCGGTCGAGGGCCTGTCGGTCACCCCGCGCATGGCGCTGATCGACGGTAACCGCTGTCCGAAACTGGCGGTGCCCAGTGCCGCGGTGGTGCAGGGCGACGGCAAGGTTCCGGCGATCGCCGCCGCGTCGATTCTCGCCAAGGTCAGCCGCGACCGCGAGATGGCCGACTGGGATGCGCGTTACCCCGGCTATGGCTTCGCCGGGCACAAGGGCTACGCCACCGCGGTACACCTCGCCGCGCTGGAGAAGCTCGGTCCTTCGCCGATCCACCGCCGCTCCTTCTCGCCGGTCCGGCAGATGCTCGAGGCCGCCAGCCTGGCCGCGCCCGTCGGGTTGCTCGACGCCTAATCTGCCTGCCGTCGCGGCTCAGACGCCCGGGAAAGCTTCCCGCGCGTCCTAGGGTCTGTTCCCGTTTCATTCGCGGCAGCGCCGGCGCCTGTTTTGGCGCGAGACAAGGCGCGAGTCGCAGGGCTTACCGGGGTAAGCTCAAGACGAGCAACGCCGTATCGCACCAAAACAGGCACCGGCCCTCCGGGTTGTGTCAGAAATGGCCTGCGCTGTCGTTGCAGGCTTTGCCAAGGGAATAACCATTGGATTCAGTCTGCGCCTAGTCGCAGGCCATTTCTGGCGACAACGCGGCTCGCGAATGAAACGGGAACAGACCCTAGCGCGGCACTTCCCCGGTCATCCGGTCACGCTGTGCGAGGCTCGGGAACAGGCGCATCCACAGCGCGGTGACGAGGATCGCGGCCACGCCGCCGGCGACCACCGCTGGCACGGTGCCAAGCCAGGACGCCGTGAGCCCCGAGCGAAATTCGCCCAGCTGGTTGGACGCGCCGATGAACAGTCCATTGACCGCGCTGACGCGGCCGCGCATGGCGTCGGGCGTTTCCAGCTGCACGAAGGCGCCGCGGATCACCATGCTCACCATGTCGGCTGCGCCGAGCAATGCCAGCGCCGCCAGGGACAGCGGGAACCAGGTGGACAGGCCGAAGACGATGGTGGCTACGCCGAACAGGGCGACCGAGACGAACATCACCCGGCCGACGTTGCGCTCCATGGGGAAGCGCGCCAACCATACCGACATCGTCAGCGCGCCTACCGCCGGCGCCGAGCGCAACAGGCCCAGTCCCCAGGGACCGGTGAGCAGGATGTCCTTGGCGAATACCGGTAGCAGCGCGGTGGTGCCGCCGAGCAGCACGGCGAACAGGTCCAGGGAGATGGCGCCGAGAATGTCCGGGCGGCTGCGGATGAAATGAAGCCCGGCCAGCAGTGAGGCGAGCGTCGGTTTCTCCTTGTTGGTGCTGCGCGGCAAGCGCGGCAGGCTCAGGCTCAGAGCCACCGCGCAGGCGTATAGCGCGGTGCTTGGGCCGTAGACCCATGACGGACCGAAGGCGAACAGCAAGCCGCCCAAGGCCGGCGCGACGATGGTCGCGGCCTGCATCGCCGAGGCCGAGGCTGCCACTGCCGAAGGGAACAGCGAGGCGGGCACCAGGTTGGGTAGCAGCGCCTGGGTGGTGGGCATCTCGAAGGCCCGTGCGGTGCCGAAGACGAAGGCCATGGCGAAGATCAACTCGCGGCTGATGTCACCGCTCAAGCTGGTCAGCAGCAGCGTCAACGCGGTCAGCCCTTGCAGGGTCTGGCAGGCGGCGGCGACCCGGCGGCGCTCGTAGCGATCCGCGACGTGGCCGGTGTGCAGCATGAAGAGAATGCGCGGGAGGAACTCGACCAGGCCAACCAGGCCGAGGTCGAGCACGTCGCCGGTGAGTTCGTAGATATGCCAGCCGAAGGCCACGGTGATCATCTGAAAGGCGCTGGCGGTGCAGACACGGGCGAACCAGAACGCAAGGAAGGGGCGCTGCTGGCGCAGTTTGGGCGTTGTCATTTAAGAGGGCGCGGAACTGAGAGGGCGGCAGCGTAACACGCCTGTAAACAGATGTTACTTGCGCGCCCTTAGTACCACGAACTTGGGATTCGCCGCGACCTGCTCGACGCCCCGGAACAGGCGCCTGAGCTTGGCGTGGTAACCCAGGTGGCGATTGCCGACGATCCACAGCTCGCCGCCGGTCACCAACGCCCGGTGGGCCTGCTGGAACATCCGCCAGGCGAGGAAGTCACCCACTGCCTGCTGCTGGTGGAAGGGCGGGTTGCACAGCACCAGATCGAGCGATTCCGCCGCCTGGCCGGCCAGGCCGTCATCGGCGCGGATGCTCGCCGCGCGCTCGCCCAACGCCGCGCGCCAGTTCTGCGCGGCGGACTGCACGGCCATGTAGGACTCGTCGACCAGGGTCAGTTCGGCCGCCGGGTTGGCTAGCGCGTAGGCGATGCCGAGGATGCCGTTGCCGCAGCCCAGGTCCGCCACGCGGCGTGCATCGGTGTGTTTGGGCAGGTGCGGGAGAAAGGCGCGGGTGCCGATGTCCAGCCCTTCGCGGCAGAACAGGTTGGCGTGGTTGAGCAGCTCCAGCGCGGGGCTGTCGACGCGGTAGCGGGTCGGGTAGGGCGAGTGCGGCGCGGGACGCTGTGTCGGCGTGACGTGCAGCAGGCGTGCCTTCTTCAGCGCCAGCGACGCCTGGACCTCGCCCAGGTATTTCTCCAGCAGATCGCCCGCCGCGCGCGGCAGATGCTTGACCATGCCCGCGGCGATCACCCGTGCGCCGGGTGCCAACTGTTCGTGCAGCCGGATCAGCTGTTCCTCCAGCAACGCCAGGGTCTTCGGCACCCGGATCAGCACGACGTCGAACGGTCCCTCGGCCGTCTCGCTGGCCGGCACGAAGCGCACGGCATCCGCTGCCAGGCCATTGCGTGCCAAGTTCTTCCGCAGCGCCAGGTGCGCGAGGTGCGAGTCGCCGCTGCTGGTCACCTGCGTATGCGCGGCCAGCGAGCAGGCCAGCGCACCGAAGGCGTCGTTGAGCACCAGCGTCCGTGTCCCCTGTTCCAGGCCCTGTTCGTGCAGCGCGGCAAGCAGGTACTCGTCGGCGGCGTCGAAGGCTTGCAGCGGTTCGTTGCGTTGCTCCGGCTGGCGGATCAGGTCGAGCTGGGCAAAGGGCGATTCGAGCTGGGGCATGGGCGGTGACGGCAAGCGAATGGGCGCGCATTTTAGCCCATGGCTTTGACAATTCGTTCACATTGGGATGACGGGAACTGAACGACTGCTTGGCTAACTTGCGCGCGCACCGCTGACAGGCGGTCGTCCTCCCGCTGGTTTGCCGAGATTTCCGATGTCCCGATCCTCCGGTCGTTCCCCGTTTGGCCTGCGTCACCACCTCGCTTTCACGCTTGGCGCTGCCGCATTGTTCATGCTGATGCTGTCGCTGCTGCGCGTGGCGTTATTCCTGCACAACCATGACCAGCTCGGCGATACGCCGCTCTCGGTGTTGCTGGAGGGCTTCGCTAACGGTCTGCGCTTCGACCTGCGGCTGACCGTCTATGCCTGCATCCCGCTGCTGCTGGCGTTGCTCTGGCCACCGTCGTTCGCCTTGCGGAGAACGTTGCGCGCCTGGCTGGTGCTGTGCGCGGCCATCGCCGCATTGCTGGGGATTCTGGAGCTGGATTTCTACCGGGAATTCCACCAGCGCCTCAATGCGCTGGTATTCCAGTACCTGCAGGAGGACTCCGATACCGTCGCCAGCATGATCTGGAACGGCTTCCCGGTGGCGCGCTACCTGCTGGCCTGGGGGCTCACGCTGCTGCTGTTCGGTTGGCTGCTGGCTCGCCTGGACCGGCGCACCCGCCCGGCGCCGGGAGCGACCTCGCAACGTCCACCTCTGCTGGCAAGCCTGGCGGTCTTCGCGCTCTGTCTGCTGGTCTCGGTGATCGCTGCGCGCGGCAACCTGCGCCAGGGCCCACCGCTGCGCTGGGGCGATGCCTACACCACCGACTCGATGTTCGTGAACCACCTGGGCCTGAACGCCACGCTGTCGTTGGTCGATGCCGCGCGGCATACCTTCTCCGCCCATCGCGACAACCAGTGGAAGGGCTCCCTGGCGCCGGAAAAAGCGCTGCAGCAGGTTCGCCAGATGCTGGTCGGTCCGCGTGACCAACTGGTGGACGCCGATCAGGCGGCGATTCGCCGCGACAGTACGCCACCGCAGGACAAGACCCTCGGCGTGCGCAACGTGGTGGTGATCCTCATGGAGAGTTTCTCCGGTCACTACACCGGCGCCCTGGGCAGCGATGCCGGCATCACCCCGAACTTCGACCGCCTGTCCCGCGACGGACTGCTGTTCACGCGCTTCTTCTCCAATGGCACGCATACCCACCAGGGCATGTTCGCCACCATGGCGTGCTTTCCCAACCTGCCCGGCTTCGAGTACCTGATGCGCACGCCGGAGGGCTCACATCAGTTCTCCGGTTTGCCGCAGCAGCTTTCGGCGCGCGGTTACGATGACGTCTACGTGTACAACGGCAATTTCCAATGGGACAACCAGTCCGGGTTCTTCAGCAACCAGGGCATGCGCCATTTCGTTGGCCGCGAAGACTTCGTCAACCCGGTGTTCATGGACCCGACCTGGGGCGTTTCCGATCAGGACATGTTCGACCGTGGCGTCACCGAGCTGAACCAGTTGCAGGCCCAAGGAAAGCCGTTCTATGCGCTCTTGCAGACGCTCTCCAACCACACTCCCTATGCCTTGCCGTCCCCTCTGCCGGTGCAGCCGGTGACCGGCCACGGCTCGCTCGACGAGCACCTCACGGCGATGCGCTATGCCGACTGGGCACTGGGGCGTTTCTTCGACGAGGCGCGCAAGCAGCCCTGGTATAGAGACACCCTGTTCGTGGTCCTCGGCGACCATGGCTTCGGTGCCGAGCGCCAGCTCACCGAGATGGACCTGTTCCGCTTCAACGTGCCGCTGCTGCTGATCGCGCCGGGTATCCAGCAGCGCTTCGGCGAGCGCGACGAAACCGTCGGCAGCCAGGTCGACGTGGTGCCGACGATCATGGCGCGTCTGGGAGGGCAGACGCGCCAGCAATGCTGGGGCCGCGACCTGCTCGACCTGCCGGCAGGTGACCCGGGACGAGCGATCATCAAACCGTCCGGCGGTGGTCAGAGCGTGGCCATCGTCGAGGGTGGGCGGATCCTGGTGAAGAGCCCGGAGTTGGCGCCGATGCTCTACGACTACCACCTCGGCGGCCAGGCCGACGCGCGCAAGGTCGAAGATCCACTGGCGTTGCACGGCATGGGCGAGCGGCTGGACGCCTTCCTGCAGACGGCCACCCGCAGCCTGCTGGAGAACACCACCGGCGTCCGTGTCGCCACACCCTGACGCGGTCGGCAATACACCTGCCCCGTGCCGGTGTT
This sequence comes from Pseudomonas sp. R4-15, assembly GCF_055768815.1. Lineage (NCBI taxonomy): Bacteria > Pseudomonadati > Pseudomonadota > Gammaproteobacteria > Pseudomonadales > Pseudomonadaceae > Pseudomonas > Pseudomonas sp. R4-15. The sequence continues at coordinate 4,183,583 of NZ_CM147293.1, read as the reverse complement.
TGCCGAGCCTTGAATGGGCGACACTAGCGAGGTATCCGTTGCCGAGCCGTGTCGCATGAGCGAAGACAAGTTCACCCGTCAGACCCTGCTGGAGGTCCGCCCGCTGACCTCCAGCCTGTTCACCCTGCGTTGCAGCCGTGATCCGGGCTACCGCTTCCGCGCCGGGCAGTTCGCTCGCCTGGGCGTGACCAAGGCCGACGGCAGCATCGTATGGCGCGCCTACTCGATGGTGTCGGCGCCCCACGACGACTACCTGGAGTTCTTCTCCATCGTGGTTCCGGGCGGTGAATTCACCAGCGAGCTGTCACGCCTGCGCGAGGGCGACGAGCTACTGGTGGACAAGCAGGCGTTCGGTTACCTGACCCTCGATCGCTTCGTCGACGGCCGTGACCTCTGGCTGCTGGCCACTGGCACCGGGGTGGCGCCGTTCCTGTCGATCCTCCAGGACCTGGAAGTGTGGCAACGCTTCGAGCGCATCAAGCTGGTCTACAGCGTGCGCGAGGCGCGCGAGCTGGCCTACCGCGAGCTGCTCGCCGAGTTGCCGCAGCGTGATTATCTGGAAGGGGCGGGAGAAAAGCTGCAGTTCATCCCGCTGGTCACGCGGGAGACGCTGCCGGGCATGCTGCACGGGCGCATCACCACGCTGATCGAGAGCGGCGAGTTGCAGGCCGCGGCGGGACTGGCGCTGGAGCCCGAGCATTCGCGCATCATGCTCTGTGGCAATCCGCAGATGATCGAGGACACCCGGGCGCTGCTCAAGGCCCGCGACCTGCAACTGTCGCTCAGTCGCAGGCCGGGGCAGGTCGCGGTGGAAACCTACTGGTGACTCAACCCTGACGGTCGTTCTGCGCCTTGAGCAGGTCGCGAATCTCGCTGAGCAGGGTTTCTTCCTTGCTCGGTGCCGGCGGGGCGGAGGGTTGCACTGCTTCCTTGCGCTTGAGATGGTTGATCGCCCGGACGCCGACGAACACCGCGAAGGCGATGATGACGAAATCGATCACCGTCTGGATGAACTTGCCGTAGGAAATGGTCACCGCCGGGGTGTCGCCGACCGCCTCCTTGAGCACGATGGCCAGGTCGCTGAAGTCCACGCCACCGATCAGCATGCCCAGTGGCGGCATCACCACGTCGCCGACGAAGGACGACACGATCTTGCCGAAGGCTGCACCGACGATGATGCCGACGGCCATGTCGACGACATTGCCCCGTACGGCGAAGGCTTTGAATTCCTGCAAAAAGCTCATGGGGTTTCCTTTCGATCTGGTTGAGGGTGATGCGTCCTGCCAAGCGCTACAGTGCCGCGACGGTCATGGGTCGTCGAGACGCGCCGGGAAGTCCTATTGCGACTGTGCGCAGCGCCTTGGCGTTCCCTGCGACAGCATAGCGCGCGGGGCGGCTGCGGGTAGAGCGGGGCGTCTTGATCCGCATCAAGATTGTCCAGGGGGGCATGCCTTAGGGTGCGCCACAAGCAAATCCCCCCGGAGCCTTCATCATGCATATCGAGTATGCCTCTGCCGAACCGCAAGCCAGCCGCCAGGACAGCATCGTCAGGCTGCGCCGCCACGATCCGCGCTTCGCGCGCATGGCCGATCACTACGAGGATCTGGACAAGCGCATCGGGCGCATCGAACTGGGCGTGGAACGCCTCGAAGACAGCCAGCTGTCGGCCCTGAAGATGCAGCGCCTGGGTCTGCGCCAGGATATCGACCGCCTGCTGCACAAGGCCGGTGGCGAATGCTGCAACTGCGGGGGCAACTGCCGCGGTTGAGTTGACCCGCTTCTGCATGACGGCCCGCTTGCGGGCCGTCGTCGTTTAAACTGGCGGCTTTTGCCGGGGATCCTTCCGATGGCCAAGGCCAAGCGCATGTACGGCTGCACCGAGTGCGGCGCCACCTTCCCCAAATGGGCCGGCCAGTGCCCCGAATGCAATGCGTGGAATACCCTGGTCGAGACGATGGTGGAAAGCGCACCGCCGTCCAGCGGACGCGGCGGCTGGGCCGGTGCCCAGGCGCAGTTGAAGACCCTCGCCGAAGTCTCGGTGGAGGAAGTGCCGCGTTTCCCCACCGATTCCAAGGAGCTGGACCGCGTGCTTGGCGGCGGCCTTGTGGACGGCTCGGTGGTGCTGATCGGCGGCGATCCGGGGATCGGCAAGTCCACCATCCTATTGCAGACGCTGTGCAACATCGCCCGTAACCAGCCGGCGCTGTACGTCACCGGCGAAGAATCCCAGCAGCAGGTGGCGATGCGTGCGCGGCGCCTGGAGCTGCCGCTGGACCAGCTCAAGGTCATGACCGAGACCAGCATCGAGGCGATCATCGACACCGCCCGCCGGGAGAAACCCCGGGTGATGGTGGTGGACTCTATCCAGACCATCTTCACCGAGCAACTGCAGTCCGCCCCCGGCGGCGTCGCCCAGGTGCGCGAGAGCGCCGCCTTGCTGGTGCGCTTCGCCAAGCAGAGCGGCACGGCAATCTTCCTGGTCGGCCACGTCACCAAGGAAGGGGCGCTGGCCGGCCCGCGCGTGCTCGAACACATGGTCGACACCGTGCTGTATTTCGAGGGCGAATCCGACGGGCGCCTGCGCCTCTTGCGCGCGGTGAAGAATCGCTTCGGCGCGGTCAACGAACTGGGCGTGTTCGGCATGACCGACAAGGGCCTCAAGGAAGTCTCCAACCCCTCGGCGATCTTCCTCACCCGCGCCCAGGAGGCGGTGCCGGGCAGCGTGGTGATGGCGACCTGGGAGGGCTCGCGGCCGATGCTGGTGGAGGTGCAGGCGCTGGTCGACACCAGCCACCTGGCCAACCCGCGCCGCGTCACCCTGGGCCTGGACCAGAACCGCCTGGCGATGCTGCTCGCGGTGCTGCACCGCCATGGCGGGATTCCCACCTACGACCAGGACGTGTTCCTCAACGTGGTCGGCGGGGTCAAGGTACTGGAAACCGCCTCGGACCTGGCGCTGATGGCCGCGGTCATCTCCAGCCTGCGCAACCGGCCGCTGCCCCACGACCTGCTGGTGTTCGGCGAGATCGGCCTGTCCGGCGAGATTCGCCCGGTGCCGTCCGGCCAGGAGCGCCTGAAGGAAGCCGCCAAGCACGGCTTCAAGCGCGCCATCGTGCCCAAGGGCAACGCTCCCAAGGAGGCCCCGGCCGGCCTGCGCGTGGTCCCCGTGACCCGCCTCGAACAGGCGCTCGACGTCCTCTTCGAGGAAGACTGAGTCCTGACGGATGATAGTTTCCAAACTCTGCATGGAAATGCAGCCTCGGACGCTCCGCGTCCGCTAGCCAGCAAGGTGGGAGGACGTTCCCGCCCCAGGTAACCCCCTCTCCCCAGCCCTCTCCCACGAGGGGAGAGGGAGCGTTCGTGCAGGCCGGCAGCCTCGATGACAGGCGTGGCGCTGCTTTGCCCCCTTGCCGCTCGTGGGAGGGCCGGGGCAGAGGGCGTGTTCGTGCACAGGCACGGCGCTGCTTTGCATCTCGCCCCTTGCGGGAGAGGGGACGGGGGAGAGAGCGTGTTCGTGCAGGCCGGCAACCTCGATGACAGGCGCCGCGCTGCTTTGCCCCCTCGCCGCTTGCGGGAGGGCCGGGCAGAGGGCGTGTTCGTGCACAGGCGCCGCTCTGCTTTGCACCCCTCGCCCCTTGCGGGAGAGGGGACGGGGGAGAGGGGGGGCGTTACCAGCCGGCTGCGTGGAAACGGTCCGGGAATGAAAAAGGGGACGCCGTGGCGTCCCCTTCTCGTATTGCGCTGCAGCGATTTCAGCTCGCGTCTTCGTTCGACGCGGTCTCGTCGCGGGGCAGGTCGGACATCAGGGCGCGGCGGACCGCGTTGTCTTCGGTCATCTCGAACCACATGCCGTTGAGGACGGCAAAGGCGGCCGCCAGCGGCAGACCGAGCAACCAGGCGAAGTACCACATGGTGAAAACCTCTCTAATTCAGTCGTTGGCGGAAGATCAGTAAGCGTGGCCCTTGCCACCCTCGATGCCCTTGGCGTCGACCTTGCCCCACAGCACTTTGTAGACCCAACTGGTGTAGGCGAGGATCAGCGGCAGGAAGATCACCGTGCTCACCAGCATGATGAACAGCGTCATGTGGCTGGACGAGGAATCCCACACGGTCAGGCTGAAGCGCGGATCGACCGACGAGGGCAGGATGAACGGGAACATCGACATGCCCACCGAGGCGATGATGCCGAAGATGCCCAGGCCGCTGGCGAGCATCGCCAGGTTGTCGCGGCGCGCGCGCATCAGCAGGCAGGCCAGCAGGCTGCCGGCGAAGCCCAGTGCCGGTGCGGCGAGCATCAGGGGGTGCGCGGCGTAGTTGACGAACCAGGCGCCCTGGCTGACTTCGGCGGTCTTGAACAGCGGGTTGGACGGGCCGACCGGGTTGATCGGCGAGGTGATGCTGTAGCCGTCCACCCACTGCCACAGGGCGAAGCCGGCCAGTGCGTAGAGCACGATGGTCAGCAGGAACGCCAGGCTGCCGACGGTGCGCGCGCGTTCTGCCAGTGCGCCCTCGGTCTTGATCCGCAGCCAGGCGGCACCATGTGCGACCAGCATGCTCACCGACACCAGACCGCAGAGTACGGCGAAGGGGTTGAGCAGGCCGAAGAAGCTGCCGTCGTAGTAGATGAACATCTCCGGGCTCAGGCGGAAGGGGACGCCCTGCAGCACGTTGCCGATGGCTACGCCGCAGATCAGCGCGGGGACGAAGCCGCCGACGAACAGGGCCCAGTCCCAGCCGCTGCGCCAGGTCTTGGATTCGCGCTTGCTGCGGTACTTGAAGGCCACCGGACGGATGATCAGCGCCACCAGGATGGCGAACATCGCCAGGTAGAAGCCGGAGAAGGACACCGCGTAGAGCTGCGGCCAGGCGGCGAAGATGGCGCCACCGCCAAGGATCAGCCAGACCTGGTTGCCTTCCCAGGTGGGGCCGACGGCGTTGATCACCACGCGGCGCTCCAGGTCGGTCTTGGCGATGAAGGGCAGCAGGATGCCAGTGCCCAGGTCGAAACCGTCCATCACGGCGAAGCCGATCAGCAGGACGCCCAGTAGCACCCACCAGATGACACGCAAAGTGTCGTAGTCGAGCAGTTCATGCAGGATCATGGGATCACTCCGCAGGCGAATAGAGGGGTTGGCGAGTAGCGACCGAAGCCAGGTTCGGCGGCAGGCCGGCGCCGGCGCGCTGTTCGGGTTCATCTTCCGGGCCGTGCTTGATCGACTTGAGCATCAGCTTCATTTCGATGATCAGCAGTACCGTGTAGATGGCGACGAAGCCGGCGATGGTCAGCAGCAGGGTCTTCACACCCAGGTGCGAAACTGCCATGGCGGTGGGTAGCACGCCCTCGATGACCCACGGCTGACGGCCGTATTCGGCGACCAGCCAGCCGCACTCGATGGCGATCCACGGCAGCGGAATGGCGTACACCGCGACCTTCAGCAGCCAGCGGTAGCGCTCCATCTGGTGACGGGTGGAGAGGTAGAAGAAGGTGGCGGTCAGCGCGATGAAGAACATGCCCAGGGCAACCATCACGCGGAAGGTCCAGAACAGCGGTGGCACGTCGGGCACAGTGTCCCAGGCGGCCTGGTTGATCTGCGCGTCGGTCGCCTGGCGCGGGTCATCCACGTAGCGCTTGAGCAGCAGGGCATAGCCGAGGTCTTCGCCGTTGCTTTCGAAACGCTCCTTGAGTTCCGGCGAGATGTTGGTGGTCGAGCCCTCGGCGCGGATCTGCTCCAGCGCGTCGTAGGCCTCGATGCCACGGCGGATGCGCCGCTCGGCACTGAGCACCAGGTCGTTGATGCCGGGGATCTCGGTGTCCAGCGAGCGGGTGCCGATCAAGCCCATGACGATCGGGATGTGCAGCGCGTAGTGGGTCTCGCGGGCTTCCTGGTCAGGAAAGCCGAAGGCGGTGAAGGAGGCCGGTGCCGGCTGGGTTTCCCACATGGCCTCGATGGCGGCGAGCTTCATCTTCTGGTGTTCGCCGGAGAGGTATCCGCTCTCGTCACCGAGCACCACCACCGACAGCGAACCGGCCAGGCCGAAGGATGCGGCGATCGCCATCGAGCGCTTGGCCAACTCGATGTGGCGTCCCTTGAGCAGGTACCAGGCGGAGATGCCGAGCACGAAGATCGAGCCGCAGACGTAGCCGGCGGACACGGTGTGGACGAACTTCGCCTGGGCCACCGGGTTGGTCAGCACGGCGAAGAAGTCGGTCACCTCCATGCGCATGGTCTGCGGGTTGAACGCCGAACCCACCGGATTCTGCATCCAGCCGTTGGCGATGAGGATCCACAGCGCCGAGAGGTTGGTGCCCAGTGCCATCAGCCAGGTCACCGCCAGGTGCTTGACCCGCGAGACCTTGTCCCAGCCGAAGAAGAACAGGCCGACGAAGGTCGCTTCGAGGAAGAACGCCATCAGGCCCTCGATGGCCAGCGGCGCGCCGAAGATGTCGCCGACGTAATGGCTGTAGTAGCTCCAGTTCATACCGAACTGGAACTCCATGACGATGCCGGTGGCCACGCCCATGACGAAGTTGATGCCGAACAGGGTGCCCCAGAACTTGGTCATCTGTCGCCAGATCACCCGTCCGCTCATCACGTAGATGGTCTCCATGATGGCGAGCAGGATCGACAGCCCCAGGGTCAGGGGGACGAAGAGAAAGTGATAGAGCGCGGTCAGCGCGAACTGTAATCGCGACAGACTGACTATGTCGAAGTCCATGGCTGTTTCCTTTGATGTACTGAAGGGGTGAAGGTGTTAGTCGTTACGCAGGTCGTCGAGCAGCGCATCGAAGCCGGGACTGCCGCGGCAGTGCTCGGCCTCGATGCGGCCCTGGCGGATCAGGATCAGGCGGTCGGCCAACTGCGCCTCGCGGCGCAGGTGCGTGGCCAGCAGCCAGGCGTTTGGGGTGTCATGACGGTCCAGGCGCGTCAGCACATCACTAGCGGTGGCGCCGTCCAGGCCGTCGGTGGGTTCGTCGAGTAGCCACAGCGGCGCGTCGCGCAGCAGCAGGCGGGCCAGCGCCAGGCGCCGGGCCTGACCGCCGGAAAGGCCTTGGCCACCTTCGCCCAGGGGGGTGTCCAGGCCCTCGGGCCAGGCGCGTAGGGTCTTGCCCAGGCCGGCTGTGTCCAGCGCCTGCCACAGTTCGGCATCGCTGGCGCTGGCGCGGGCCAAGCGCAAGTTGTCGCGCAGACTGTCCTGGAAGAGCTCGGTGCGCTGGGTCAGCCAGCCGTGGCGGCCGATGGCGAGCTCGCCGCGCTGGGCCTGCAGCTCGCCAGTGAGCAGCGCCATCAACGAGGACTTGCCCGCACCGCTGGCGCCAACCAGCGCCACGCGCTCGCCGGGGCGCAGTTGCAGGTCGATGTCGATCAGGCAGTCGCGGCTGGCGCCGGCATGTCGCGCGCTGACGCCGCGCAGCGCGAGGACGGCATCCGTGGCGGGCGTCGGCATCACGGGTTCGTTGTCTGTCGTGTGCAGGCGCGGCGTCAGGCGTTGCGCCGCCAGCGTGGTGCGGCCCATCTCCAGCGCGCCACGGCGCAGGGCGGCCAGCGGCTCGGTCATGCCCAGGGTTACCAGTACCAGCAGCACCGCCACCGGCACGCCGATCACTTCGAGGCTGACCAGCCAGCCGGCGACCAGCAGCGTCAGCGCCAGCAGTCCATGGCCGAGCAGGGCGAAGCCGGCGGCCGCGCGGGTGTCCAGGCGATGCAACTGGTCATCGCAGGCGGCCAGGCGTGCGTCGATGCGCTCGATCTGTGCGCACTGGGCCTGCAGGCGGTCGGCCAGCAGCAGTTCGCTCTGCCCGGCGACCAGGTCGGCGGTGCGTCCGCGCAGCGCTTCCACCGCATGGGCGCGCAGGCGCGCCGGACGCAGCGCGCCGCTCCAGGTGCGACGTAGAATCAGCAGGCTGCCCAGGCCCATCGCCAGCAATACCGCCAAGCCCAGCCCCGGGTGTACCAGGCCGAGCGTAATGGCCGCGGCGAGGGTTGCCGCCAGTGCGGCACCGGCGGGAATCAGCAGGCGCAGGTAGAGCGAGTCCAGCGCGTCGATGTCGCCGGTCAGGCGGAACAGCAGGCGCGCCGGACGGCGTGCCAGCTCGCCGGCCGCACGCGGCGCGGCCCAACTGCGGAACAGGCGTACGCGCAGGTCGGCGAGCACCGCCAGGGTGGCATCGTGGGTCAGCAGGCGCTCGCCGTAGCGGGCGAAGGTGCGCACGAGGGTGAACAGGCGGATGCCCGAGGAAGGCATGAACACGTCGAAGGCCAATGCGCTGGCCGCGCTGGCACCGGCAATCGCGGTAGCGCTGAGGAACCAGCCGGAGAGCCCGAGCAGCGCCATCCCGGCGAGTACCGTCAGGCAGGCCAGCAATGCGCCGGCGAGCAGCAGGGTGCGATGGCCTCGGTAGAACAGCGGCAGCAGCGGACGCAGGCTGGCCAGAGCGGTGGAGAGACGGGCGTGCTTCACGGCTGCAACTCCTTGGCCGACGGGCTGACGGGGCGGGCCTGGCACAGCGCCGCCAGGCTCACCTGACGCTGTACGGCGGCGGCCAGCAGCGGATCGTGGGTGGCCACCAGCAGGGTGCGGCCCTGGCTCAGTTGCAGCAGCGCCTCGGTGACTTCGCGGGCGGTCTGGCGATCCAGGTGCGCGGTGGGTTCGTCGGCAAGGATCAGGCGAATCGCCGGGTCGGCCGCGATACGTGCAATCGCCAGGCGCAGCGCCTCGCCGCCGGAGAGGCCGAGGCCACCTTCGCCGAGTTGCTGGCCGGCATGGGCCTGTTCCACGCTTTGCAAGTGGGCCGTGGCCAGCGCCCGCTGTACGGCGGCCTTGTCCACCGAGGGGCGCCCCAGGGCGACGTTGGCCCGTACGCTGCCGGCGAAGATGTGCGGCTGCTGGCCGACCCAGCCGATCTGCCCGGCGCCCAGCGCGCTGGCGATCTCGCCATGGCTCACCGGCAGCAACCCGGCGATGGCCGCCAGCAGGGTGGACTTGCCGCAGCCGCTGGGCCCGGTGATCGCCAGTTGTTCGCCCTCGCGCAGGCTCAGCGATAGACCGCTGAAGGCCGGTTGCTCGCGCCCGGCGTGCTGCACGGCGAGCTGCTCCAGGCACAGCAGGACGCCGTCCTGTGGCGCCGGGGCGGGCGCCGGGAGGGGCACGCCGCGCTCGCTCAGGCGCGCCATCGCCTCGCTGGCCGACACCCCGGCGGCGCGGTCATGCCAGACGCCGGAGAGCTCGCGCAGTGGTTCGAAAAACGCCGGTGCCAGCAGCAGGATGAACAGCCCTTCGCCGAGGCTCAGGCGTGCGCCCCAGGCGCCGAAGTTCAGGTAGCCGAGCAGGTGGAAACCGACGTAGACCGCGACCAGTGCCACGCCGAGGGCGGAGAACAGCTCCAGCACCGCCGAAGAGAGGAAGGCGATGCGCAGCACGCGCATCGTGCGCTGGCGCAGCGACTGCGCCGACGCCTGCACGCGCTCGGCGGTTTGCTCCACCGCATCCAGCGCGCGCAGGGTGGTCAGGCCGCGCAGGCGATCGAGGAGAAACCCGTTCATCGAGCCCATTTCCACCCATTGCGCCTGCGCCGCGGCCTTGGCGCTCCAGCCGACCAGCGCCATGAACAGCGGAATCAGCGGCGCGGCGAACAGCAGCACCAGCGCGGCAGTCCAGGAAAACCAGGCGGTGACCACGGCGATCACCAGCGGCACCAGGGTCACTCGCTGGCGCACCGGCAAGTAGCGCAGCAGGTAGGGCAGGAGCGCCTCGGCCTGCTCGGCAAGAATGCTTGCCGCCTCGCCGGAGGGCGTGCGCTGGCTGTCCAGCGGCGAACGGCTGGCGAGACTCTGCAGCGCTCCGTGGCGCAGATGGGAAATCTGTGCACGGGCATCGCGATAGAGCAGGCGTGCGCCCCAGGCATCGGCCAGGCTGCGTAGCACGCCCACGGCCAACACGATCAGCGCCGCCGGCCAGACCACCGGCATGCCACGGCCATCGAGCAGGCCCTGGACCGACCAGGCGATGGCGGCGGCCTGCGGCAGCCACAGCAGCGCAGCGAGGGTTTGCAGCGAGGCCCCCAGTGGAGAGGGGCGATGACCTAGCATGGGCTCGGCCCTCCGGTAGGAGATGACGGCTTCAGCGAGGTGATTCGGACGGCCCGTGTTACACGCGGACAGGGGGAATGCACGACACGATTACGGCGTTCGGCTCTCATGGCAAGGCACGACTTGATTCGTGAGCACGCTGTCGATGCGCAATGCGGGGGGAAGCCATTCGCGGTCGACGTCGAGGAATTGTATGCGCCTTGAGGGCGTCTTCTTGGGCAATTCCTATGCCATTAAGACTAGTGTGGATGTCCCACTTGCTCAAATGCGACGCACGGCCGCACATCGGCCAGGAGCAGAGACAGATTGTCGCTGCAACCCCCGTGGTCTCTGTGTTGCAGGAAATGTGATGGGGCTCTCAAGTCGGGGGTGTGGCTGTTTGTCTCAGTGCTGTTTGGTAGCGCCGATAGCCCTTTCCTGCAAGGGGCGAGGGGCTTTTCGGGGAAGCCCGAAGGATTGGAGAGCATTTGATCTGTCGAGGCGCTGTGCCTATCGGTGCTTTTGAATGGAACACCTGCCTAACTAGCTGGCACGATGCCATTCCCCTCGCGGGAGAGGGGCCGGGGGAGAGGGGGAGCCCACCATCCATCAGAAAACACGCTACTCCCTCCCCGCCCCAACCCGCTTACGGCTGCATTCTCACCAGCATCGGCAGCTCGCGCTCGAGCAGGGTGGGATCGCCGCTGTTGAGTTCCAAGAGCCGGCGCAGATGGCTGATCGAATCCAGGTCGATGTGCTGGCAGGCTAGGGCGAGGCTGTCCTGATCCGCACGGACCAGTTGCATCTCCATGTGCAGGGCCACGCCGCCGCCCAGCTCCACATGGGCCAGGAACGGCTGTTCGGGCTCGGCATCCCAGTCCACCGGGCGCTCGACCAGCAAGCCGTGCAGGGAAAGGTCATGGACCAGGGCGCGCCAGCGGCGATCGCCCTGGCGTAGTTCGGCGACGGCTTCGAACGGGATTCGCTGGAAGCGGCGGCGGTCGGCATCTGTTTCGCTCATCGGCGATACCTCTGACGGTTTTCGCCTCACTATAGCCCAGCGGCGGGGGACTTCATCGTGCCGTCCGGCGTACGCGGCGAATACCGCGCATTGATCCGCGTCGCTGGCACCGGCACGCCGAGAGGTTCACACTATGGCCGATTTTCGCGGGCCAGGGCCCGCCCAGTGCCAGGAGATCCCATGTCCGCTTCCTTTCCGCAGGCACGCCTGCGGCGGCTAAGACGCACCCCGCAACTGCGCGGGATGCTGCGCGAAACCCAACTGCGTCTCGACCAGTTGGTGTACCCCATCTTCGTCGAGGAAGGCCTCGACGAGCCGGCGCCGATCAACGGCATGCCGGGGCAGTTTCGTATCCCGGAGAAGGCCTTTGCCCGCGAAGTCGAGCGCCTGGCCAAGCTCGGCCTGACCAGCATCATGCCGTTCGGCATCTCCCACCATAAGGACGCCTGCGGCTCCGATGCGATGAACCCGGACGGCCTGGTCTCGCGCATGGTGCGCATCATCAAGGACGCGGCCCCGGAGATGATCGCCATCCCCGACATCTGCTTCTGCGAATACACCAGCCACGGCCACTGCGGCATCCTCGAAGACGGCGTGGTGCTCAACGACCCGACCATCGAGAACCTCGGCAAGCAGGCCGTGGTGGCCGCCGCCGCCGGTGCCGACGTGATCGCCCCGTCCGCCGCCATGGATGGCCAGATCCGTGCCATCCGCGCCGCGCTGGACGCCAACGGCTTCGAGCACATCCCGGTGATGAGCTACTCGACCAAGATGGCCTCCTCGCTCTACGGCCCGTTCCGCGAAGCCGCCGGCACCGAGCTCAAGGGCGACCGCAAGACCTACCAGATGGACCCGATGAACCGCCGCGAAGCGCTGCGCGAGTCCCTCGCCGACGAAGCCGAAGGCGCCGACATGCTGATGGTCAAGCCGGCCCTGGCTTATCTCGACATGATCGCCGACATTCGCCGCGAAAGCCTGCTGCCGCTGGCGGCCTACCAGGTCAGTGGCGAGTACTCGATGATCCGCTTCGCCGCCCAGGCGGGGGTGATCAACGAAGAAGCGGTGATCCGCGAAACCCTCGGCTCGATCCGCCGCGCCGGCGCCGACCTGATCATGAGCTACTTCACCCCGCAGTTGCTCGAAGAGGGCCTGTAACACCGTAGCTGCGTGCGGCCCCCTCTCCCCAACCCCTCTCCCACGAGGGGCGAGGGGCTAGCCGACCTGGTCGTGAGCGGCTCAGCTGCAGTTGTTCGAGAAGGGGCGTAGCGCTGTAGAAGCGTGCGGGTTTCCCTTTCTCCCCAACCCCTCTCCCACGAGGGGCGAGGGGCTATCCCGTGCCGCGCCGATCTCGTCGTGAGCGGCTTCACCGTGCAGTGGCTCGAAGAGCTGCTTTACGCAACTGCACTGCTCGAAAGCGCCAGCATCTCCGTCCCCAGGCACTGCACCGCTGTGCACCCCTCGCCCCTCGCGGGAGAGGGGGCGGGGGTGTCCAAACCGGCAACATGGGTAACAAACGAGACCGGGAGGATGGGTTACACAAGTTACGGTGTGAGCAGGAGGTGCTGCCCATGCCCTGGAAAGAGACTTGTGTAATGGATTTGAAGGTAAAGCTGATTGCCGACTGGCTAAGCGCCCGGTACTCGATTAGTGAGCTTGCCGTGGGCTATGGGCTGAGCCGCAAGACCGTCTATAAATGGATCGAGCGCTATCAGCGGGCGGGAGCCGAGGGTTTGGTGGAGCGCTCTAAAGCCCCTCACAGCTGCCCGCATGCGGTAAATCCGCAGGTGGCTGAGCAGATCGTAGCCGTCAAGAAAGAGCATCCCAGCTTTGGTCCCAAGAAGGTGATGGACCTGTTGCGCCGCGAGCGGCCTGGCCACGATTGGCCGGCGGACAGTACCGCCGGTGAGGTGCTCAAGTCTGCTGGGCTGGTCAAACAGCGGCGCTATCGTAGGCCCTATCCAGCGGCGCCCGAGCCCTTCGAGCTAGGCCGCAGCAACAATGCGTTGTGGAGCGCGGACTACAAAGGTCAGTACGTTACGCAGGGCGGGCACTGGTGCTATCCCTTGACGGTGACGGACAACGCCAGCCGTTTCCTGCTTGGCTGCCATGCCGTGCAGGCCCCTGATTACGCGCAGGCCAAGCCAATCTTCGAATGGGTTTTCCATGAGTATGGCTTGCCCGAGGGGCTCTTGACCGACAACGGCTCCCCCTTTGCCAGTCGAGGCGCGGGAGGCCTGACGCGCTTGTCGAAGTGGTGGGTTGAACTAGGCATCCGAGTGCATCGCACCCAGCCGGGCACGCCGACGCAAAATGCTCGTCATGAGCGCATGCATGGATCACTCAATCGGGCTATCGGTGATCAGCTGCGTGGAACGTCGGCGCTCGCTCAACAGGCAGCATTAGCCGCATTTCGCAAGGAGTTCAATGAGCACCGTAGCCATGAAGGCTTGGACAGATATACGCCAGCGAGCCTATATCAAGCCTCGCTGCGCCGGTATTCGCCAGTGCAGAGGCCTGTCGAGTACAACGAGGACCAGCAGGTACGCAACGTTCGACAAAACGGTGAGATCAAGTGCAAAGGCCGCCTCGTTTACATCAGCGAGCTGCTAGCCCAGCATCGTGTGGGGTTACGTGAAGTCGATGATGGACGCCTGGAGGTGCGTTATAGCTTTCACCTGCTGGGTTACATCAACCTGCAGACTTCACGATTGGAGCCCGCATCCCAATGGCATGCGAGGGGAAAGGTGTAACCCATGCTGCCGGTTTAATTTGTTACCTATGCTCCGGTTGCACAGGGAGAGGGGGCCGGCCAACACCAGCCCTCCGCGGCCTGGCTAACGCTGCCCAAGCAACAGCGGCATCGGGCAACCCAGCGTATCGGCCACGGCGCGCACCAGTTCCGCTTCGGCAGTGGCGACCACCCCGTCATGGATCACGCAAGTGGCCATGGCGTGCAGCAGCTTGGGTTTGTCCAGCGGGCGCAGCTCGGCGAGTCGCTTGAGTGCCAGGTCAAGGCTGCGGGTTTCCCGGCCCGGGCGCAGCGTCAGATGGGCGAACGGCAACTGCGCGCAGGCGGCGGCAAAGGCATCCTGGCGCTGCTGCAGGTCCCTGTGCCCGACCTGCGCCAGCGCCGACAGCAACAGGGCCACGTCGCCGGACATGTCCGGTAGATGACGCTTGCCATGCGGCCGGCGAGGCGGCTCGATATTGCGCTCGACGATACGCAGCAGCGTCCACTCCAGCAGTTCGACCTTGTCATCCGCCTTGATCAGTTGCAGCAGATTGGCCTTGAGCAGGCGGGCCTCTCCAGGCGTCAGTTGCTTGAGCGCTGGAAGTGCCAGGTCCAGCAGCGGCAGGCGCAGGTCGGGCGCCAGGCTCTGCAGGTCCTCCTGCAACGTGCCCAACACCCCAAGCAATGCCGGCTCCGCCGCCGAACGCAGGTGCGCGAGCTGCATCGCCAGCACCTGCGGTTCACGCTGCAGCAACAGACCATAGAGCAGCGCCTGGGCGCCGAGGGTGCTGTGCGCGGCGCGCTTCAGGGCGCGCGGCAGGCTGTCGAGCCTGTAATGCGCCGCCTGCAAATGCGCCGCACCGGGATCGCCGATGGCACCGATCGACTGACTGAGCGCAGCGGGCGCGTAGACCGCCGCCGCGGCCTGCGCCATGCGCGGGTAGACTGCGTCGCTACCGGAGATCAAGTAAGCCGGGCTGAAGGAGGGGAACACGCCGTCCCAGCCGGGCTCGATACGGCGGATGCGCGCCTCCAGCGAAGGATGGGTACTCATCAGGCCGCTGAGCGGGCGGTAGATCCCGCTGGCGAAGAACAGGTGGCTGAACTCGCTGGCGTAGGCGGTCCGTAGCTCCGAGCCCTCGGCCTTGGCGCCGATCTTCTTCAACGCACCGGCGATGCCGCTCGGGTTGCGGGTGAACTGCACCGCCGAGGCGTCCGCGAGAAACTCGCGCTGGCGGCTGACTGCCGCCTTGATCAGATTGCCGAATAGGGTGCCGAGATAACCCAGCACCACCAGCGCGGCGCCCACCAGCAGTGCCAGCGCAACGCCGCCACCACTGCTACTGCTGCTGGACGAGCGGCTGGTGCGCCGCGAGGACAGGTCACCGAGGCCGCGCAGCAGCGTATGGCCGATCAGGCCGATCATAAGGATGCCGTGCAGCACCGCCACCAGGCGGATGTTCAGGCGCATGTCGCCGTTGAAGATATGGCTGAACTCATGGGCGATGACACCCTGCAATTCTTCGCGATTTAGCGCTTGCACGGCGCCGCGGGTGATGCCGATCACCGCGTTCTCCGGCGTGGTCCCGGCGGCGAAAGCGTTGATGCCGGGCTCTTCCAGCAGGTACACCGCCGGCACCGGCATGCCCGAGGCGATGGCCATTTCCTCCACCACATTGAGCAGACGCTGCTCCTCGAAGCTGCTCGCCCCCAGGTTGAGCAGCCGACCGCCCAGCCGCTCGGCCACCGCCGCGCCGCCGCCGGCCAACTGCGACTGCTTGTAGAGCCCGCCGAGCAGTACGACGCCTATCACCACCGCTGCCACGTAGAACACCAGCTCGCGGCTCGGGCGGATGTGCAGGTTGCCGTATTCCAGGGCGAGGATCAGCACGCCCGTGGTCAGCGCGATCAGGCTGGCCACCGCCAGGGTCATCAGCAGCACCAGGCGGCCGGTATAGCGCCGCGCCCGATCCTGATGTTCGAAGAAATTCATGGGGTCATCCGGTGACGCCAAGCACCGTCAGTGAGCCGGCTTCGCGACAGGGGCGAAGCGGGCCCGCAGGCATTGGCAATGAGTCCAACGGCCGTCAGAACGAGACTTTCGGCGCCGCCTGGATCGCCGGGCTGTCCTCGAATTCCAACAGCGCCGCGTCCTGGCGATGGCCGAAGAAATTGGCGAACACCACGGGCGGAAAGCTCTGCTTGTAGGTGTTGTACGCCGTCACCGCATCGTTGAACGCCTGCCGCGCGAAGGACACCTTGTTCTCGGTGCTCGACAGCTCCTCGCTCAACTGCTGGATGTTCTGCGAGGCCTTGAGGTCCGGGTAGGCCTCCAGGGTCATGTTGAAGCGCCCGAGCGCACTGCCCAACTGCCCCTCGGCCGCCCCCAGGCTCGCCATGCGCTGCGCATTGCCCGGCTCCGCAGAGGCCGCCTTGAGCCCAGCCGCCGCGTTGTTGCGCGCCGCGATTACCGCCTCCAACGTCTCGCGCTCATGGCTCATGTAGGCCTTGGCGGTCTCCACCAGATTGGGGATCAGGTCGTAACGGCGCTTCAACTGCACCTCGATCTGCGCAAAAGCGTTCTGGTAGCGATTACGCAGCGCCACCAGGCGGTTGTAGATACTGATCAGCCCAAAAGCCACGACCGCGAGGATCAGCAGAATGACAATGTTGGATACCGACACGGGGCGTTCCTTATCCGGTGTGAGAGGACGGGGATGGTAGCGTGAAGGGGGGCTGGGGGAGTAGGGCGGGGTGGCTTTCGGCCAGAAGCGGACGGTGGTCCCAATAAATAAATCTGTCCCCTTTTCGCTTATGTCTTATTCCAAGCTCAGCGTCGAAGAGCGCGCCACTATTCAATTTGACCCTGTCGTTGGCTTGGTCATGCCGGTGTATGGCGGGCCGCATCCCTAAAAATGCTGGCGGAAGCACATCAAAATATGTGCTCTACACACCAATAGGTTTATTGAACACACTTAATCATGTGTGAGATGATTCGACTGTGAATAAGCGAGGTGTTGGGAATGACCTACGAAGAATTCCGAAGGCAGCTTGGGAAGGCTGGTATCACAGTAAAGGGATTTGCGCATTTGCTTAAGCAGAATCCCAATTCCATTACCAATCACGCTGTTACTGGTGAGGTCCCTGCGCACATTGCAATCATTTCGGCACTACTCGCTGAGCTAGCTGAGCATGGAGTCGATTATTCGGCGGTGCTGAACCGCATTGATTATAACGCCAGTAAGTCACGCGGATTGAAAGCGAAGAACGCAGCCAGTTTGAATCGAAACCTCGGGTCACTAGCTACAGATGACCATCAAGGGCATAGTTAATGAACTTTATAGAAAATGAAACCGCCCAAAAACTACGCGGTGGTTACTACACACCATATGACCTTGCTTTGTTTTTGGCACGTTGGGTGGCTGAAATTAAGCCCGCTCGAATTTTGGAACCCAGCTGTGGCGATGGTGTATTTCTCCAAGCGGTTTCGAGTGTTGAGGCCGTTCAAGATGCGACTCTGACGGCGTTTGAGTTGGAACCAGTAGAAGCTGCTAAGGCAGCCCAGAGAGGCCGTGCGGCGAAACTGAGGTCCTTTCGCGTACACAATGAAGATTTTTTAGGGTGGGCAGTGCCACGCATTGGGCGAAATGTTGAAACCTTTGATGCGGTTCTAGGGAACCCCCCCTTCATTCGTTATCAATATCTCCCAGAACCGTTCCAAGACAATGCTGAACATATTTTCAAAGCGTTAAATTTGCCATTTACCAAGCATACTAACGCGTGGGTACCGTTTATTTTGGCTACTTTCAGCATGCTACGCCCAGGTGGCCGTTTGGCAATGGTTGTGCCAGCCGAAATTATTCACGTCACTCACGCGCAGTCCCTTCGGTCATATCTAGGGCAGCAATGCCGACGTATCGTAATCGTAGACCCAGAAGAATTGTGGTTTGAAGGGACTTTACAAGGTGCCGTCATAATAATGGCTGAAAAAAAAGCTCATACTGATGATGTTGCGGAAGGCCTTGGTATCTATCCGGTTAAAGGGAGAAACTTCGCAAAACTTGACCCCCACACAGTCTTCGATGGTCCCAAGGCTATCAACGGGGAGACAGTGGTAGGCAAGTGGACGAGAGCGTTACTAGACTCTGAAACCGGGTCGCTGTTTAGTGAAATATGCGGTCATCACGACGTTCACAGGTTTAGAGATATAGCAAAAGTTGAAGTCGGCATCGTTACAGGTGCAAATAAGTTCTTTCTGGTTCCTGACGAAACTGTAGATACCTACGGCCTTCATAAATGGGCGCACCCAATGTTTGGCCGGAGCGAACATTGTCCGGGAATTATTTATGACGAACAGCAGCATAAATTCAATTCTGAAAAAGGTTCACCCACAAATTTTATATGGTTCAAAGACGGTAATAGCGACTTGAATTTCAATGCTCGGGCATATATCGCCAAGGGTGAATCGGATGAGTTGCATACCCGTTACAAGTGTCGGATTCGGTCTCCATGGTTCACAGTGCCATCTGTACATGCCACTGAAATTGGCATGTTAAAGCGCTCGCATAATACGCCCAGGTTGATACTGAACAAGCTACGTGCCTATACAACCGATACTGCCTATCGTATTAAATCGTATGGGATAGCAGCCGAACATCTGGTTTCATGCTTTGTAAATCCACTGACTGCACTAAGCGCGGAGTTAGAAAGCCGCCATTATGGTGGTGGTGTGCTGGAGCTAATTCCATCTGAAATAAATAAACTAGTAATTCCGACCCCCGACGTGTGCATTGATATTAATGCGCTAGACCAAGATATTCGTCTTCTTCCAACCCATGACGTGCTAGCACGACAGGGAGAAAAAATCTTGGGTGCACTGGGTGTTTCTGCCAATGACCAAATCAGGATTTTGGATGGGTGGCGAATGCTGCGTGACAGAAGGCATAGGGCTTCCAGCGAGCCAGTAGTGGAAGCCCCATAGCATTCGACTCTGAACTTTATGCGATTTCCATCAAGAAGCCTACTTCCAGACTGGATGTCGCATAAAGTGAAAGGGTTGCACCTGCAAGGTGTAGACCGGGAATCAGCTCCATAAAATAGCGCCCCCAGCGAATGATTGTTGTGTAGTTGTTCTGGTCGGCTTCACCATCTGGCTTGTGGCTAACTTCGAACGTTTGCACTCCATAATCGATTCCCCGGATGATCACGCGCATGGGGACATATGCAAATTCTTGCGTCGAGTTTCTGTTCCTGCCCACTTCGGGTTGCCAATAGTAATCGGCAAAAAGGTTTCGAAAGTACCTCGTTTGGTCGATCCGTCCGCTCGCATCTTCAAAACGTGCCTGGGTAAGCCTAATGCCGCCCACTGGATTTGTTCTTTCATTCGAAATTTGGAGAGCCTCACTAGCGGAAAGAACTTTCCGCCAAACCAAAGCTCCGCCAGGTACGGGCGATAATGTTAATTGGTTGTTTTTATGCGTCACCTGTTGAGCGAACGGCGCAATTAGCTGTTCGGCATTGAGAATTGAGGATGGCAGATTTGGCGGCATTACTATTGGGGCGGGGGTGAATGGATTTGGCGGCACACCAAGTTCATTGGAAGTAGCTGCGGATTGATTTCTCCGTCGACGTGCTTCCGCCTCATTGACGACCATGCCTCTGGCACTTAACGTCTGTATTAGCTCTGGTGTTAGCTGTGCAACGTCTGACCCGGCAGGGTCAAAATATGGTTGCAGTGGCCTCATTAAATCAGCTAGGTATTGATTGTCATTTGGCAAATCGAAGTCATATCGTGTACATACTTCATAATTGGTATAAAGCCCACCTTCTGTCCAATTATTTGAGCCAACAAACAACACAGCTCTGTGATGCGTCTTGAAATAATAAAATTTAGGGTGGAAAGTCGATCTAGGGAATGGATTGTGGACTATGTAAGTTTGAGCATTCCATTGTATTAGTTCGCTTAATACGTCTTGACTGGTGCCACCCAGATCGATGCCGATCACAAATTTTAATTCAGCGTAATTTTGGCTCTGAAAAGCTAGATGCTGTTTGAATCTGAGAACTGAACGCAAGCCCACAAAGGCCGATACAAATCTGATCTCTTGAAATACGTTGGACTCCAGTAAGTTCGTAATTTCGTTGCCAAGCTGTGTAAATGGTTGGGCAATTATAGAAATTTGCACATCTGCTTCCTTGTGATCGCTGGCATACGCGGTTGCGCGGTGAGGCAAATATAACGGCCACGGAGCGTTCACAGAAGTCTGAAGGTAAGCGCTCCATAAACCCCTCTCGCCCGGAAGGTGTTCTTCAGAACGCCGAGCCCGACGGCAGCTGCGCTTCTTAGGCCTCGACACTGCGCGCAATGGGCAGTCGTTCCCGCACTTGGCGCAGGGCTTCTGGTCGTTGGCTTTGGCGGTTTCGATCAGGCTGTAGATCTGCGCGCGCTGGCTGTGGCGCCTTTCGGGTGCCGCTGAACAGCCAGTTCTTGCTACCGATGACGAAGGGCCGGATGGTGTTCTCAACGCGAGAGGGGATAGATTTATTAATTGGGATCACCGTCCACCTCAGGTTTTTCCTGCCCGGCGCGGCTGGCCGCTTTTGGCCTAAAGCACCCTCTTATTTCCCCACCACCGGCGCATGCTCCGCCATCAGTTCGATCACCCAGTCGATAAGCTCCCCGCAGTTTGGCGCTGACGAGGCGGTTGGATGGGAAGGCGAGGTATATGGGTATGGTGGCAGGCCGTCTTCGAACAGGGTTTGCAGTTTGCCGCTGACGAGCTGGGGTTTGATGTTCGTCCCCACGCTCCCACGCGGTAACGGCACCGGGGACGCTCTACGTCCCGGTGGTACGTTGTAAGCGCGTGCCCTTGCGGCGGCTTTTACAGGCCCAGTTCCGACAGCCCCGGATGGTCGTCCGGACGTCGCCCCAGAGGCCAGCGGAACTTGCGTTCCTTCTCGCTGATGGGCAGGTCGTTGATGCAGGCGAAGCGATGGGCCATCAGGCCGTTGTCGGCGAATTCCCAGTTTTCGTTGCCGTAGGAGCGGAACCAGTTACCGGAGTCGTCGTGCCATTCGTAGGCATAGCGCACGGCGATGCGGTTCTCGGTGAAGGCCCAGAGTTCCTTGATCAGGCGGTACTCCAGTTCCTTGTTCCATTTGCGCCGCAGAAAGGCTTCGGCCTCGGCGCGGCTGTTGGCAAATTCCGCGCGGTTGCGCCAGCGCGTGTCGGGGGTATAGGCGAGCGCGACCTTGGCGGCGTCGCGACTGTTCCAGCCGTCCTCGGCGAGGCGCACCTTGAGGATGGCGGTTTCACGGGTGAACGGCGGCACCGGTTGGCGGATTTCAGGCGTGGACATTGGCTTGCTCCTGTGGACGAGGGTGATGGGGCGGATGCGCTCACTGGCGCGTGGTTTCCGGAAGTGGCTGACGAATGCGCTTGCGCAGCGCACGCCACAGGCCGAGCAGACGGCTGGCCGGTGCGGTGGTGCAGGGATGTTCCCGTGCCGCGCTCATCGGCGGCAGCAGCAGGGTCGCCTCCCGCTCCATGACGTCGCGCTTTGCCGAGGTGGACGTGGGTGCGTCGTGCCAGTGCACGGACGGCGGCATGTCCCAACGACGTAGAGCACTTCCGTTCATCACGCGGCTCCCTCTTCAGAGATCCAGCACCAGGGGTTGTGCGCTGTCTTCGGTCTGTGCCGGTACGGCGCAGCAGATCAGCACCTTGTCGCCGTCCGGCCGTTGCGCCGGTGGGTTGGGGTAGTGCACGGCGCCGCTGACCAGTCGCGCAGCGCAGGTGCCGCACGAGCCGCCACGGCAGCTGAACTCGGGGTTCAGGCCACGGCTCTCGGCCAGTTCCAGCAGGCTGCCGCTGTCGGGCTTCCAGCGCGCTTCGGTGGCCGAGGCGGAGAAGTACACCGGCACCGGTCTGCTGGCAGCCGGTGGCTGCGCCTGGCTCGCGGGCTGTTCGCTCTGCGTGCGGCGAAGGGCAGAGGGGCCGAAGGCCTCGGCGTGGATACGCGGGTCGGGAATGTTGAGGCGGCGCAGACCGTCGTAGATGTCCTGCAGAAAGCCGCTGGGACCGCACAGGTAGAAGTCGTAGTCGTCCAGCGGCAGGCGCGCCTTGAGCTGGGCGAAACTCAGTCGGCCAGCGAGTTGGTAGTCGCGTTCGAGTTGCGCCTCGGCGTCGGGACTGCTCAGGGCGCGGTAGATATGCAGCAGCCCGTCCGACTGCTGTTGCAGCGCCGTCAGTTCCTCTCGGAAGGGCAGGTCGGCCAGGCTGCGGGCGCTGTGGAACAGGTGGACGTGCCGCTCGCGCTGGAGTTGCCTGTTCTGCGCGACCAGTTCGCGGGCCATGGAGATCATCGGCGTGATACCGACGCCGGCGCCGATCAGTACGACCGGCCTTTCGACGTCGTCGACCAAGGTGAAGCTGCCCAGCGGCGTGCGGAGGTGCAGCAGGTCGCCGACCTGGACGTGTTCGTGCAGGTGCCGCGAGGCCTTGCCCTGCAATTTCACACTGATACGGATGTGGCCGTCGGAAGGCGCGCTGGACAGGCTGTAGGTTCTCACCAGGGCCTCGTCGTCCTGCGTCAGGATACGCAGCGGCAGGTGCTGCCCCGCCACGAAAGGCACGGCGGCACCGTCCTGCGGTGCGAGGAACAGGGAGCGGATATCGCGGCTCTCCTGCTGTACCTGCGTCACTCGCCATTGCTGCCACTCTCGACGCTGCTGGTACTGGCGCAGGCGCTCGTCGGCTTCCGCCCAGGTGCCAGTGGCCAGGCTGGTGGGGGCGTAGTCGTGGAATTGCCAGCGAATACCGACCGCAGCCGGGCGCAGCACGACCTGCTCCACCTCGAGGGTCCACAGTCGCTCGGCGCCTTCGAAGGTCTTGATCAGCGGACTGTCGAGCAACAGCTCGGTGCGCCCGCTGAGTTGCAGCATGTCGCCGCTGGCGAAGTCGACGAACAGCAAACCGGCGATCGGGTTGGCCTGCAGGTTGCCGAGGGTGTTGAAAAACAGGTTGCCGGCATAGTCGGGAATCGTCAGGCGGTTGCCGTCGACTTTGACGAAGCCGGCACGCCCGCCGCGATGGGAGACGTCCACCGAGCGGCTGTGGGTGTCATGCTCGAAGTAGCTGGCGATGAAGAAGGTGTCGGCTGCCCGGATCAGCGTTCGGCTGTAGTCGTCCAGGCCGGTGAAGTCCTGGCGCGGCGCCTTGTCTGCCTGCGCGCTGAGGCGGGTGTAGGAGCGCTCCTGGATGTATTTGGGGCAGTTGCCATAGGAGTGCTCGACCTCCACCGCGAAGCCTTCGGCCGAGGCTTGAGTGATCTTGCCGTTGATGCGGTTGCGCCGACGCGTATGCA
This sequence comes from Pseudomonas sp. R4-15, assembly GCF_055768815.1. Classification (NCBI taxonomy): domain Bacteria; kingdom Pseudomonadati; phylum Pseudomonadota; class Gammaproteobacteria; order Pseudomonadales; family Pseudomonadaceae; genus Pseudomonas; species Pseudomonas sp. R4-15. The sequence continues at coordinate 4,160,399 of NZ_CM147293.1, read as the reverse complement.
GTTCGATGCCGAGCATGCCGATGGCGCTGCCGCTTTGCAGGCCGCTGGCGGCCGGGTCTTGCGGGTCGGGCTGAGTGGCGAGGAACAGGTGCTGCGGATCGGCCGAGGTGACGAAGCCTTCGGGCCCTACGAGCAGGGTTGCCCAGGGACGGCCCTCGTCGTCTACCGCGCCGACCACCATGAACGGTACTTGCTGGTAAAACTCGCGGTGCTGATCGGGCATGTAATCGCGGATGGCCTTCTGCCCGATCACGTCCATGCGCTCGGCGACGTGCGCGCTTTCCTGCAACTGGCGTTCACCGGCATGCCAGGGCGATTTGCGGTGCTTGGGGAGGTGGTCCATGGCGTCGCTCCTCGGACAGGCTGCCAGGAAACCTGGCAGCCTGGTCGACACTCAGTTGGCGTGCAGGCCTGCGGCGGTACGTGGCATGGGCACGAAGCCGGGCAGCGCTTCGATGCGTTGCAGCCAGGCGCGCACGTTGGGGTAGGGCTCCAGCGAAACGTTGCCCTCCGGCGCATGGGCGATGTAGCTGTAGTTGGAAACGTCGGCAATGCTCGGTTCGCCGCCTGCGAGGAAGGGTCTGGCGGCCAGTTCGCTTTCCATCACCGTGAGCAGGGTATGGGCGCGGGCGATGACCTCGTCGGCATTGAACGACGCACCGAACACCGTGATCAGGCGTGCAGCGGCCGGGCCATAGGCGACCTGACCGGCGGCGACCGACAGCCAGCGCTGTACGCGCGCTTCCTGCAGCGGATCGTTCAACTGCCAGTGGCCGCTGCCGTATTGCTTCGCCAGGTAGACCAGGATCGCGTTGGAGTCGCTGATCAGGGTGCCGTTGTCGTCGATCACCGGCACCTGGCCGAAGGCGTTGATCGCCAGGTATTCGGCCTTCTTGTGCTCACCGTTGGCCAGGTCGACGGACACCAGCTCGGTGGGCAGCTTGAGCAGCGAGAGCATCAGTTCGACGCGATGGGCGTGGCCGGACAGCGGGTGGCGATAGAGTTTGATGGCTTTGGTCATGTCGTGGCTCCGTAGCGTGTGTGAGTGGCCAGCGCGCTGTGGGGTATTGCGCTGTTGGAGCCATGCTGCGCCGATACACGAATGAGCAGAATCACCACCCTGGGCAATCCATAATTCCGTTTTCCGAAAGAGTACCGCTGGCGGTCAGTCGTAGAAGGCGGGGTGGGCGCGCAACCGCGGCGTGGCGAAGTCGATGAAGCTGCGTACCCGCGCCTCGGCGCGGCGGCCGTGGCGGTAGATCAACTGCGCCGGAATGCCGGGGCTGGCGTAGGGCTGCAGTACGGGTTCGAGCAACCCGCTTTGCAGTTCGGCATGGGCTTCGTAGCTCAGGCAGCGGATCAGCCCCAGTCCCAGCACGGCCGCATGAATGGCGGCGTTTTGGGTGGTGCACGTCAGTGCCGGGAGCGGCGTTATCGAGCGCACGTGGTGCTCAACGTGGAATTTCCAGGCGGTCTCGTAACCGGGCGATGAGGTAATCACTGCGCGGTGCGCCTTGAGATCTTCCGGGATCTGCGGTCGTCCCCACTGGGCCAGGTAGCTTGGCGCCGCGCAGACGATCGGCCGGACCGTGCCCAGTCTCGCCGCGAAATCCGATGAATTGGCCAGTTGGCCCAGCACCAGCGCCACATCGAGACCGTCTTCGAGCAGCTTGGGCGTACCGGTAATGGCGTGGGTGACCAACTGAACGTCGGGGAATGCCGCGAGGTAATCGAGGGCGATGGGCGTGAGCACCTGGTGGTCCATCAACAGAGGCAGCGCCAGGCTCAGTCGCCCAGCCGGGCAGGCATGCACGCCCGCCGCCGAGCGCTCGGCCTCGGCGGTCTGTTCGAGGATCTGCTGGCAGCTCAGGGCAAAGCGCTCACCGGCAGGGCTCAGGTCGATGCCACGGGGGCCGCGGCTCAGCAGTGCGGTGTTCAGGTGGGCTTCCAGGGCGCTGAGGGTGCGCGTGACGGTCGCTTCGGAAAGCCCCAGCTGGCGCGCTGCGGCGGCCAGGCTGCCGCTTTGCGCCACGGCGTCGAACACTTGCATCTGCCGGTAGAGGCTCATGTTTCAAACCACCGGTGGCGTTTGCAATGACCGGTCCTGCTGAAAACGGCGGACGCAGAAGTCCACGAAGGTGCGCACTTTGGCTGGCATTCTCTTGTTGCGCTGATACAGCACGTGCACGGGCAGAGCCTCGGTTTCGTAGTCTTCCAGGACGATCTCCAGTTCGCCCCGGCTGACCAGTTCGGCCACCTGGTAGGACAGCACCCGCGTCAAACCCCAGCCCATGCGGGCGGCGGTTATGGCGGCCTGATTGGAGCTGACCATCAGGCGCGGCTTGGGGTGCAGGGTCAGTGCGCCTTGTGGACCCTTGAATTGCCAATCGGTGAGCAGCCGGCTGGCCGATGACATGACGATAGGCGCCTTCATCACGTCCTTGGGCACGCTCGGTCGCCCGGCCCGTTCGAGATAGGCTGGCGCGGCGCAGATGACCGGACGGATCTGGCCGACCCTGACGGCTTGCAGGTCAGAATCGGGTAATCGGCCAATGCGGATCGCCACGTCCAGTCCTTCATCGATCATGCTCACCAGACGGTCCACCAACAGGGCGTTGATGGAAACCTCGGGGTGTTCGTTCAGGTATTCGGTGATCAGCGGGATGAGAAACAGCTCGCCGAACATCACTGGCGCGGTCACCGTCAGGTTGCCGCGCGCACGGCTGCTGCTGCCCGCGGCCAATTCATCGGCCTCTTCCACGTCTTGGAGGATGCGTTTGCAGTCATCGACATAACGACGGCCTGCCTCGGTCAGGCGCACGCTGCGCGTGCTTCTGGCCAGCAGCAGGGTGCCCAGGCGGCTTTCCAGGCCGGCGATCACCCGCGACACGCTGGGTGGCGACATGCCCAGCAGTTTGGCTCCGCCGGCAAAACTTTCCGCCTCCACGACCGCTAGCAGCACCTTCATTTCCTGGAACCTATCCAAATTCACCGCCAATCAGCCAAATGGGTGGGTTCCACAGCTTAGCGCCTGGCGCGGCCGCTGAGGGTTGGAGAGGCCCGCTTCGTCTACCGTCCCAGCACCGGCGCATGCTCTGCCATCAGTTCGATCACCCAGTCGATAAACACCCGCAGCTTGGCGCTGACGTGGCGGTTGGGTGGGAAGGCGAGGTACATGGGCATCGGAGCCATTTGCCAGTCTTCGAACAGCGGGCGCAGCTCGCCGCGGGCGAGGTGGGGTTTGGCCATGTATTCGGGGAGCCATAGCACGCCCAGGCCGGTGAGGCCGGCGGTGAGGTAGGCGTTGCCGTCGTCGACGGTCAGTTGCGGCCGGCCGTGGATTTCCAGTTGTTCGTCGTCGCGTTGCAGGCTCAGGGGCAGGGTTCGGCCGGTGCGGAACCAGAGATAGCCGACGGTGGTGTGCGGGCCTTCTTCCAGTTCGCGCGGGTGGGCCGGCGTGCCGACGCGTTGCAGGTAGCTGGGGGCGGCGTAGAGCCCCAGTTGCAGGTCGCCGACATGGCGGGCGACCAGCGACTGGTCGGTGATTTCGCCGCCGCGCACCACGCAGTCGATGTTTTCCCCGATCAGGTCGACGATGCGGTCGCTGACGCCCAGGGTCAGCTGGATTTCCGGGTAGCGGGCGTAGAAGCCGGGTAGGGCGGGGATCAGCAGCATGCGCGCCAGCGGGCTCGGCACGTCCACCCGCAGGCGCCCGCGTGGGGCCTGGGCGGCGCTGGAGAGGCTGGTTTCGGCGTCGTCCATATCGGCCAGCAGGCGGACGACGCGTTCGTAATAGGCGGCGCCGTCGGCGGTGACGTTGACCTTGCGCGTGGTGCGGTTGAGCAGGCGCACGCGCAGGCGCGCTTCGAGCTGCTGCACCAGCTGGGTGACGCTGGTCTTGCTCATGTGCAGGGTGCTGGCGGCCTTGGTGAAGCTGCCGGTTTCCACCACACGGGCGAAGGCCTGCATGGCATCGAAGCGGTCCATTTTGCGTCTCGCTGCTCTGGGATTGTTTGGATTCTACAAACAGTCATGGACAAGGTTGCACGTTTATCGTCGGCGGCCGCCTTCCTAGAGTGGACACCTCGTCATCGGCGGGCCGTGCTGGCCCCAGTGGAGGTATGCCATGAGCAACAAACGTGATGTGGTTTTCCCGGCGGAGCGCCATGCGCTCTATGACCTGCATCGCTATTCGCCGGCGATCCGTTCCAACGGCTTTCTGTTCGTCTCCGGCCAGGTGGGCAGCCGCAAGGACGGTTCGCCGGAGCCGGACCTCGACGAGCAGGTGCGCCTGGCTTTCGCCAACCTCAACGCGATCCTCACGGAGGCGGGCAGCCGCTTCGAGGACGTGGTCGACGTGACCATCTTCATGGTCGATCCCGCAGCGAAATTCGAGCGGGTCTGGGAGGTTGCCGCCGAGTTCTGGGGCGAGGCGCCTTACCCGACGGCCACCGCCATCGGCGTGACCTGGCTGTCCGGCTTCGACTTCGAGATCAAGGTGATCGCCAGGTTGCCGTAGAGGTGACTTGCCCGCTCTCCCCAACCCCTCTCCCGCAAGGGGCGAGGGGCTAGCGGGTGCCATCCTGGCGGGTATTCGTCGTTCCCAAACTCCGGCACTGATCGTGCCCAGGCTCCAGCGTGGGAACGCCTCCAGGGATACACCGCGTCCCGAACGTACGATCGCCACGCTGCTGTCGAGGTGGCTTGGCCCCTTGTATGTTGTTTTGGCTGTTCCCGCCGCAGCAGACCGTAAGCCCTCTGGTTACAAGACCGTGGGAGAGCGAGGGTCGCTATGGCGGTTTTGATTAGAGAACCCGAACGGTTGCCTGAGCTCGAAGCTCGCATTGCAAGGCAGGGAGTCAACGTCATGAAACAGCAAGACGCAGAAGTGGTATTGGGTGTAGACGTTTCTAAGGCTCGGTTGGACTGTGCGACCTGGCCGGCGTCTACCGCGTGGGCGCATGAGAATACGGTGGAAGGCATTGACGCGCTGGTGGCCAAAGCCCTCGAACAGCGCTTCAAGCTGGTTGTGCTCGAGGCCACGGGTGGCCTGGAGGCCGAGCTTGCCGCAGAGTTGGCGCGTGCGGGTGTCCCGGTGGCCGTGGTCAATCCGCGGCAGACGCATCGTTTCGCCCAGGCGCTGGGTATCTTGGCCAAGACCGATCAGGTCGATGCCGGTGTCCTGGCGCGTTTCGGCGCGATGACCGGCGTTGAACCCAGAGCCCTCAAGGACGAATCGCTGCGAGCACTCGATGAGGTACTGACACGGCGGCGGCAGACCGTCGAGATGCTGGTCATGGAGCGCCAGCGCTTGGCTCAAGCGCGCGACCCTCGGGTCTCCAAGCATCTCAAGCAACACATCCGCTGGCTGGAGAAGGCCGTCAGTGATTTCGATGACGAGATGCGTCAGCGGATCAAGGACAGTCCCGCCTGGAAAGCCAAGGATGACTTGCTGCAAAGCGTCAAAGGCATTGGAGATATCAATGCGTCGACGCTGATCGCCGATCTGCCGGAACTGGGTCAGCTCACGCGCAAACAGATCGCCGCGCTGGTCGGTGTGGCTCCCTTCGCCCACGACAGCGGCCAGATGCGCGGCAAGCGCAGGATCTGGGGTGGACGTGCAGCCGTTCGCCATGCGCTGTACATGGCGACCCAAAGCGCTCGTCGGTACAACCCCCAGATCAAAGCCATGAGCGACCGCCTGGTGGCGGTCGGCAAGCCACCCAAGGTCGTCATCGTAGCCTGCATGCGCAAACTGCTCGTGATCCTCAATGCGATCCTGCGTACAGGAACGCCCTGGAATCCGGCCTGGGACAGTCGTCAGGCTTGACCGGGAACACGGTTGCTCTCCCCACCCCCTCTCCCGCGAGGAGTGAGGGGCTAGTGGGTGCCGCGCCGGCGCGTGTTGATCGTTCCCGCGCTCGCGCGTGCGAACGCCTCTGGGGCTGCCTGGGTGTGGCTGGGATTTAGTCGCCGAAGGTGCCCTGCACCCGTTCGGCGCTGAACTGCAGGCTCTGCGGCCGGTAGCCTGGGCGCAGGGCGGGGAGGGCCAGGCAGGTTTGCCAGCGTTGCCCAGGCGGCAGGGATTCGGCGGCCTGGTAGCGGGCGTCGCGGTAGCCTTCCTGTACCAGGTCCACGCCTTCGCCGGGCAGGCGCGCGGCGATCTGCCATTCCAGGTTCAGCAGGGGTTTGTCGCTGTCGTTGAGCAGTTGCACCTGTAGCGGGCGTTCGGCCGGGCAGGCGTCGAGGTTCCAGTCCAGGCTCAGTTGCAGACGCTGCAAGCGCGTTTCTTCACGGTGTTCCTGCCAGAGCACGCCGGCGGCGATCAGCAACAGGCCGAGCAGGGCGGCGACCGAGAGCGGCAGCGCGCGCAGCGGGAAGCGGATCAGCAGGACCAGCCAGGTGAGGATCAGCAGGGCGCCGAACAGCAGGGACATGGGATTCTCCAGCAAGCCGGTAGGACAGCTTGCAGGCCCTGGCGTCAGGCTTCAAGGGGCAGGGGGGAAGAGCGGCGTCCTTGCCGCTCGGGTGTCACGTCAGAGGCTGGCGCGGCGGTTGGGGAAGGGCATGTCGGGCACGGCACGCTGGCGCGAGGCGTTGCGCTCACGGCGCACCGGTATCGCTTCGCTCTGCACGGCGCCGGCTTCGGTACGACCGTAGACGTCTTCCAGACGCTCGATGTCGTCTTCGCCGAGGTAGCCGCCGGACTGCACCTCGATGATCTCCAGCGGGATCTTGCCGGGGTTGGCCAGACGGTGCACGGAGGTCATCGGGATGTAGGTCGACTGGTTCTCGGTGAGAAGGAACACGCGGTCGTTGCAGGTCACCTCGGCGGTGCCGGACACCACGATCCAGTGTTCGGCGCGATGGTGGTGCATCTGCAGCGACAGGCTGGCGCCGGGTTTGACGGTGATGTGCTTGACCTGGAAGCGACCGCCCATGTCCACCGAGTCATAGGAGCCCCAGGGACGGAACACCTCGCAGTGGTTCTTGGTTTCGCTGCGGGCGGAGCGCTCGAGCTTGTTCACCAGCTTCTTCACGTCCTGCACGCGGTCCTTGTGGGTGACCATGGTGGCGTCCTTGGTCTCCACCACCACCACGTCGTCCAGGCCGACCACGGTGACCAGCTTGCCGTTGCCATGTACCAGGCAGTTGTGGGCATCTTCCATGACCACGTCGCCGTGGATCACGTTGCCGTTTTCGTCCTTGTCGTGGACTTCCCAGATCGACGACCAGCAGCCGACGTCGTTCCAGCCGGCGGACAGCGGCACCAGGGCGGCATGGCGGGTCTTCTCCATCACCGCGTAGTCGATGGAGTTGTCCGGGCAGCAGGCGAAGGTGGCGTTGTCGATCTGCACTTCCTCGTCCTTGCTTTCGCTACGTTCGAGGGCCAGCAGGCAGGTGTCGTAGATGTCCGGGTCGTGCTCCTTGAGTTCTTCGAGGAAGCGGCTGGCGCGGAACAGGAACATGCCGCTGTTCCAGTAGTAGTCGCCGGATGCGACGAACTCCTTGGCGCGCTCCTCGTCGGGCTTCTCGACGAAGCGTTCGACGCGGGCGCTGCCGTCGGGCAGGGTGGCGTCGGCGCCGCACTTGACGTAGCCGTAGCCGGTTTCCGGGCTCTTCGCGGGGATGCCGAAGAGCACCATTTCGCCGGCTTCGGCGGCGTTGGTGGCCAGCGCCAGGGCTTGCTGGAAGGCGCGCTGGTCGGCGATCACGTGGTCGGCGGGCAGCACCAGCAGCAGCTCGTCGCGACCGTCGGCGGTGAGTTGCATCGCCGCTAGCGCCACGGCCGGCGCGGTGTTGCGCCCGAAGGGCTCGAGCAGCAGGCCCTGGATGGTGTGGTCGATGGCGGCCAACTGCTCGCGGACGATGAAGCGGTGCTCGGTGTTGCACACCACCAGCGGTGCCTGCATGCCCTCGAAGTTCAGCCGTTGCAGGGTTTGCTGGAACAGCGTGCGCTCACCGGTGAGCGCCAGGAACTGCTTGGGGAACTGTTTGCGCGAAAGCGGCCATAGACGCGAACCGCTGCCACCCGAGAGGATTACTGGAATCATGTGTGCTCTCCGTAGAACGTAGATAGGTAATTGGGGTGGTTTCTTGTTGTTGTGCGACCCGCCGCAGCGGGTCGCCGTCGGCTCATTCGGTGCGTGCGGGGCGGACCACCCAGGTGGGGGACAGCGAACTGCCGCTACCCAGCACGTAGAGTGCGGTCACTTCTCCGCGCTGCAGCACCACAGGTTCGAGGTCGGCGACTTTCTTGCTGCCGTTGAACAGCGCCAGGTCGACCTTCACGGGGTTGATTTCGCGGTCGCCGGCGCCGTCGGGGGCGACTGCGGGAACCACTTCGGTCTTACCGTCGGCGGTCTTCAGTGCCAGTTTCTCGTCGGACAGGTTGTGTACCCGCACCAGGGCTTTCTGGCGGTTTTTGAAGGCCTCTTCCTCGACCAGTTCCAACTGGCCGCCGGGTTGTGCGACCAGCGTGTAGTAACTGTCGGCATCCAGCTTCACCGGCAGGCTGGCGCTGTCCACCTGGGCGGTGTAGCTGCCCGGCGGCAGGAAGCTGAAGTCGCTGCTGGCGAGCGGGCGCACATCGCCCAGCTCGGTGTTGCCCAGGGTGCCGGTGGCCTCCTGGCTGCCCGCATTGAACAGCCGTACGAAGGCCGAGCCCTTGGGTGCGCTGGGGCCATAGAGCGCGGCCTCGTCGGCGCTGGCGGTGGCGCTGGCCAGACCCATCAGCAGGGCGCAGGTAAGGGTTTGCGAACGTTTCATCGTGATGACCTCCGGTTGTTATTCAGGGACGTGCCACAGGCGCGGCACGCGTGGTGTGCTCGTCGCTGCTGGCGAATTGGCGATCGTCGCCACCTGCGCGCAGGCGGGCGATCCATTGCGGGTCGAAGCCGCTCAGATCGTTGGCAAAGGGGAGATAGCGTTCGGGGATTTCCCAGATCACCAGGCGCGGCGGGTTCTGCTTGAAGCCGTCGCTGGAAAGGTATTCGAGCATCGGCAGGATCGGGCCCTTGCCGTCCTCGGCGTAGTTGGCCAGGTCGCTGGAAAGGTCCTGGCGCAGCGCGCCCGCGAAGTTCCAGGACGGGTTGGCGCTGTAGCTGGTGCCCACCAGGACAACCGGCAGACTGCTGTCGGCGAACAGCGCATCGGCACCGGCGGCGACGTCTTCGCGCGGTGTGGTCTTGCGCTGCTGAAGGTCGTCCGGGGCCGGCAGCAGGCTGCCGAACAGCGGGTCCAGCGGCAGGAAGTTGAGCAGGTCGCCACGGTGCTCGCGGGTCTCGCCGCGCTGGGTGACGTAGGCCTGGTCGCCCTGGAAGCGGCCGCGCTGGGCAACGCTGTCGGCCAGTGTCTGCGCAGCCACGGCGGCGCCCTGGGGCGTCCAGTGGGTGTCGGTACGCAGGAACACCTGCTCGTCGGCCTTGGCCTGGCGCAGCGGCGTCAGCAGGTCGGGTGCCTCGATGCCGGATTGCTGCGCCCGCGCCAGCAGCTCGCCGTAGAGGTCGCTGCGCAATGCGCTGGGCTGTGCCCGGCCGGCGTGTTCGGGATACAGGCGAACCTTCGCCGGGACCAGGGCCAGCACCAGTTCGATGCCACGCGCGTCCATCTCGCGCGCTACGCCCTGGACCAGCTCCCAGTTGGCTTGCAGGTTCTGCCGGGCGCCGGCCACCGGCTCGAATTCCTCGTCGCTGTACAGCCAGCCGTCGCGACCGACGATCACGCCGTCACGACCCTCGCCGAACAGCAGGTACTGGGCGGCGGCCCAGAGGTTGGTGCCGACGCGCTTGAGCGGGAAGTGCTCGTCGTAGTAGGTCTCGAAGGCATGCGCCATGCCGCCGTCGAGCAACTCGGGCCCGGCCGGGCGCTGGTAGTCACGCGCCGCGAGCAGGGCGGCGCCGCCCGCCGTCACCAGGATGGCGAGGAACAACCCGACGTAGACCTTGCGCAAGGAGTGGGTCATGGCGAAGCCTCAGAACTGGAAGTAGAGGAAAGGGGAATAGCTCTGCGCCGAGAGCTTGAGGATCGACGCGAGGAACAGTCCCAGGACCAGCGCGCGTACCAGCGTGCGGCTGGCCTGGGCCGTCCAGGCCGGGCGCTGCACTAGCATTCCGGAGGCGGTGACCTGGACCTCGCCGGAGTCCCCCGGTACCGCCTTGAGCATGCGCGGCTGGGCGCTGGCCGGGCCATCGGCGGTGCCGCGCGGACGCAGCGGGTTGCGGTAGAACTGGCGCAGGCCGAAGAACGCCAGGGTGGCGTAGGCCAGCAGCAGGGTGGCGATCTGCAGGTCGTTGACGCCGGCGCGGCCGAGCTCCGAGAGCTGCCAGCCGTCGAAGCCGAACAGCGCCGCATAGATGCGCCCGGCCACCGTCAGGTTCTCCGCGCGGAAGATCACCCAACCGAGCATCACCAGCAGGAAGGTCGGGGCCCAGCGCAGCGGGTTGAAGCGGCGCGGCGCGGGGTCGATGCCCAGGGCGCGCTCGATCGCCAGCCAGGTGCCGTGCCAGGCGCCCCAGAGCAGGAAGGTCCAGTTGGCGCCGTGCCAGAAACCGCCCAGCAGCATGGTCAGGAACAGGTTGCGGTAGGTGGCGAAGGTGCCGTTGCGGTTGCCGCCCAGCGGGATGTACAGGTAGTCGCGCAGCCAGGTGGAGAGGCTGATGTGCCAGCGCCGCCAGAACTCGGTGATCGACTGGCTGATGTAGGGCTGGTTGAAGTTCTCCATGAAGCGAAAACCCATCATCAGGCCCAGGCCGATGGCCATGTCGCTGTAGCCGGAGAAGTCGAAGTAGAGCTGCGCGGTGTAGGCGAGCATGGCCAGCCAGGCGTCACCGGTGCTCGGGTCCTGCAGGGCGAACAGATGGTCCACCAGCGGCGCCAGGGTGTCGGCGATGAAGACCTTCTTGACGAAGCCCTGCATGAAGCGCGTGGCGCCTTCGGAGAACTTGTCGAGGCTGTGGGTGCGCCCGGTGAACTGGTCGGCGAGGTCCTTGTAGCGCAGCACCGGGCCGGCGATCAGTTGCGGGAAGAGGGCGATGAAGGCGGCGAAGTCGATCAGGTTGCGGGTCGGTTCGGTGTCGCCGCGATACACGTCGATCAGGTAGCTGATCGACTGGAAGATGTAGAAGGAAATGCCGATCGGCAGGATCACGTGGGTGACCAGGAACGGGTCCAGCCCGGCGGCCTCCATGGCCCGGTTGAGGTTCTGCATGCCGAAGTTGGCGTACTTGAAGTAGCCCAGCGTCGCCAGGTTGCCGGCCACGCCCCACAGCACCCAACGCTGCGCCGCCTTGCTGCGCACGCCGTGGGCGTGGATGCGCAGGGCGAACACGTAGTTCCACAGGGTGACGGCGACGAACAGCCCGAGGAAGTCCACCCGCCACCAGGCGTAGAACACGTAGCTGCCGATGAGGATCACCAGGTTGCGCAGCTTTGCCGGGCTCAGGTAGTAGATCGCCAGGAACAACGGCAAGAACAGGAACAGGAACACGTTGGATGAGAACACCATTGCCGGATCACTCGCTCAGGGTCAGGTCAGGGCCGTGGGGCCGGTTGCTTGTGGTGGTGCATCAGCCGTCCGAGCCGTCTTCGTGCTCGGGTGAATACAGCGCCGTCATGTCGCCACCCAGGCGGGTGTTCTTCAGCGGCTCCATCTCCTGCTTCCAGCGCGCCAGCTCCGGGCCGCAGCGGTACAGCTCGCAGTAGGGTTCCAGCCAGGCGTACTTGTAGCCCTCGCCCATGTCCTTCATCTCCTGCTTGGCGCCGGTGCGCTTGGCGAAGGCTTCGGGGTGCTCGCGGCCTTCGAGCACCCGCTCGGCCAGGCGCTGCAGGGCGGCGTCGTTCTCCTGGCGCAGGTCCACGCCGTTGGCCAGGGCGAAGGAGGCGATCATCGCCAGCGGCGGCAGACTGTAGTTGTGGTAGGAGAGCGCGCGCGGCTTGCGGCGCAGCTCGTTGGGCAGGAAGCCGTCGGCGTCGACCTGCCCGGCGGCGTAGCGGAAGCGCTCCACCGACCAGTCGAAGAGGTCCTGGCGGTCGGTGACCACGGCGGCGGCCATCACGCTCCAGGCAGCCCAATAGGTGTGGTTGTTGACCTTCTCCCGGGGCAGGCCGTCCCAGTCGCGCTCGACCTGCTCGGCGACGCGGGCGAACCACTGTTCGATGCGCTGGGCGCGTTCGCCCTGGTCGGCCAGCGGCTGGGAGCTGGAGAACTTCAGCCGCAGGTAGGCACCGGCGAGGCTGCCCAGCGCCCATTTGCGCATGGACTTGCCGGTGTGGTTGTAGTCCTTCGAGAGCAGTGCATCGGCGCTGGCCCAGCCGTCCAGCCAGCTCAGCGCGCAGTCCAGTTCCGCGGGGTTGCCGTGGCGCATGTAGCGGTAGACGTATTGGTTGACGCCTTTTTCCAGCGCGGTGATGTCTCGGGTCTTTTCCCGGTAGAGGCGCTCGGCGTCCTTGTTCAGGGTGGCGCGTGCCTTGCCCGAGCCCTCGTATTTGCTGGAGAAGTACAGGCTGCCGGTGTAGGGCGCCGGTGCCGCTTCGCAGCGCTGTGGATCGTCGCCGCTGCGCTCGACCGCCGCGCGGTAGCCCTGCGGCGGTTGCAGTTGGGCCCAGGCGGCGCTGCTGGCGAGCAGCGGCAGGAGCAGGATGAGAGTCGTCTTGCGCATGGCGGTCTCCTTCATGAACGCGTGGAGAACAGGCTGCTGAGGTCACCGCCCAGGCGGTAACTCCCCAGCGGACGATGACGCTGGAGCCAGGTCTGGGTCGTCGTGTCGCAGCGATGCAGTGCGCAGAACGGTTCCAGCCAGGCGAAGTTGTTGGCTTTTTGCAGCTCGCTGCGGGATTGCTCGGCCCCGGCGGTGCGGGCGAATCGCTGCGGCTGCTGGCGCCCGGCGATGACGTTGTCGCCCAGGCGCTGCAGGGCGTCACCGTCGACACGGTCGCCGTTGGCGCGGGCGAAGGCCTCGATCATCAGCAACGGACCGAGGGCATAGCTGTGGTAGGCCAGCGCCTTGGAGCGGCGGCGCAGTTCGTTGGGCAGGTAGCCCTGGGCATCCACCTGGTGGCTGGCGATGCGGTACTGGTCCAGCGCCCAGTCGTAGAGGTCGCGGCGGTCGAGCACCACGGCGCTGGCCATCAGGCTCCAGGCCGCCCAGTACTGGTGATTGTTGATGCGCGCCAGGGGCTGGTCCTGCCAGTCGCGGCGCACCTGATCGGCGAGGCGGCCGAACCAGGCCTCGATGCGTGCCACCTGCTCGTCGTGACCGGCCAGCGGTTGCGAGGCGGAGAACTGCAGGCGCAGCCAGTTGGAGGTGAGGCTCGCCAGCACCCATTTGCGCCGCGACTTGCCGGTGTGGGTGTACTGCTCGCTGAGCAGCGCATTGGCGCTGGCCCAGGTGTCGAGCCAGGACAGCGCGCAGTCGACGTAGCCGGGGCGGCCATAGCGCAGGTAGTCGCGCACCTGGCCGTAGAGGCCTTTTTCCAGCGCGCCGATGTCCGCGGTGAGGTTGCGGTAGCGGTCGTAGGCCTCGCTGTTGAACTGGTCACGGGCGGGGCCTGCGCCTTCGTACTTGCTCGGGAAATCCAGCGCGCCGGTATAGGGCGTCGGCGCCGCCGGGCAGGCCGAAGCCGTGCCCTTGGGCTGCGGCGCGGCCGCGCGGAAGCCTTCCGGCGGCTGCAACGCGGCCAGCGCCGGCGTGCTCAGCAGCAGGGCGAGGCTCAGGCCCGCGAGGCGGCGCATGTTCAATTACCTGCGACCTGGTTGCCGACGCTGGGGCGTTGGCACAGTTGGGCATCGACCTTCAGGCCCGGTTCGGCGCCTTCGGGCAGTTCGATGTCGACGCCGAGTACCGATTGGTTGCGGTATTCGGGGTCGTCACGCAGCGCGAAGAGGAAGTGGCCCTGGCCGTCCATGTTCGAGGCGCGCTCGAACTTGATGCTTTCCTTCTTGCCGGTCATGTACCAGATGGTGCCGCGCAGGGTGTCCACGCTCGGGTCGGAGAAACGCACGTCCAGCGCGTAGCGCTCGCCGGGCAGGTCGCGGGCTGAGGCGTTCACCAGCACCGGCGTCGAGCCGCGGTGCAGGGCGACGCCCTCGCGGCTGAGCGCAGGCTTGCCGCAACCGCCGTTGGCCAGCGGCAGCGCCTCGCGGTAGAAATTCTGCTGGGCCAGGTTGTGGTAGGCACCGAACTCCCAGATCAGTACTTCCGGCGGATGCTCGCGGAAGGCCTCGCTGCCCAGGTACTGCACCATGGCGCTATCCAGGCCGCCGCCGATCAGCGACACGTTGAGGATGTCGCGTTCGAGCTTCTGTTCGAGGAAGCCGTTGAAGTTCAGTGCTTCGCTGCTGTTGGAGGTACCGACGAGAACGATGCGCGGCTGGCTCTCGTCGCCGAACAGCGCATCGCTGCCGGCGCTCTCCGCCGGCTCGGTGACGAAGCGCGGTACGTACTGGTCGGCCGAGCTGTAGCCGCAGATCTGCTGGGCGGCGCGCTGCAGGGTGCCGCGCTTGGCCAGCAGGCCGTCGGTATGGGTGACGAAACGGGTTTCCGGCAGGGCCTTCACCTTGGGTAGCTTGGCCACCTCGGCGGCGACCAGCGCGGCGGTGCGCTCGGCGCCGCTCGGCGTCCAGTGGTGATCGCCCTTGAAGAAGAACGGTTGGGCTTCGCTGCTGGGTTCGTTGAACAACGGCGACAGGTCCGGCACCACGATGCCCAGCTTGCGGAAGCTGGCGGTGGCGCGCAGATAGCTGTCACGCGCCGCCTGCCAGTCGTAGCGCTGGCGCTCGGCAGCGGTCAGCCGGTCGGGGTGGACCAGCCCGCGGGTCGGCTGGAACACCATCACCAGCTGGGTGCCCTTGGCGGCGAGGGCGGCATTGAGCCGCTTGAGCTGCGCCAGGCCCTCGGGCGTGGGCATGAACTGGGTCATCAGGTCCAGCTCGCTGCGGAACAGCCAGTCGTCCTGGCCCTGCACCAGTTCGCGGAAGTTGCTCATGAAGCCATTCGGGTAGTTGGCCGGATTGGCTGCTTGCGGGCACAACTGGCAGCAGGGCTGCGCGGTGTAGTGCGGCAGGCCGGTGTCGTCGGCGCGGGCAGCGGTGCTGGCCAGCGCGATGCCGGTGGCCAGCAGGGACAATAGGGGCCAGTGGCCCAGGATTCGGCGCTTCATCGGATTCATTGCATCAGCTCGCTCTGGGTTTCAACCGGGTCGATCAGTACTGCCTGTTCGCGGCGTACCAGCAGGTCGAGGATCTTGTCCTGGTGGCGTCCGAGGACGCCGGGAAGGGTGACCCCCGAAGCCTTGGTGGGGGCCAGCATCTGCACCTTGTAGAGTTCCACCGAGAGCGGCGAGTCCACCCCCAGGGGGCCGGAGGCGTTGCCGATCAGCTTGCCGCCGACCACCAGCAGCGAGACCTCGGTATCGAACGGGTCGAGGGCGATGTCGCGGTCGGTGTTGGTGAGGTCCTTGATGTGGCCGTAGATGCCGAGCTTGCCGTTGCCGGCGACCAGGTTCTCGTACATGCGCAGGTCGACGCTGTTGCGCACGCGGATGCCATGCCGCTGGTTGCCCAGCACCTGGTTGCCCCACAGCAGGTTGTTGCCGCTCTCGTAGACGGTGATGCCATCGGAGCCGTTGTTGAACGACTCGTTGTTGGCCACGATGTTGTTCACGCTGGAGCGGTCGATGACGATCCCGGAGAGGTGGTTGTCATGGCTCTTGTTGTTGAAGATCCAGCTGTCGTTGACCTCGCGGGAAACGATGATGCCGTGCTTCTTGTGGGTGCCGAAGGCTTCGTTCTCGGCGATGATCAGCCGCCGCGAGCGGTCGTGCGGGTCGATGCCGTAGACGATGTTGTCCTTGTAGACGTTGCCGCGGATGACCACGTCGTAGGCCTCGTAGCAGTAGAAGCCGTACCACATGTCGTCGAAGGTCGAGTTGAGCAGCCAGCCGGTGGGATGATCGCGGCCCATCTTCTCGGACATGCTCGGGCTGTACTGGGAGATGGAGATGCCGTACGACTTGCTCGCCGTGTAGCCCAGCGAAGTGACCACGCTGTCGACGATGTAGGTCTCGGTGCCGCCCCAGGCGTTGATGAAGGGGCGGAAGTCGCCCTTCTTCTTGAACCAGGCGGGCTGGGCCTTGGCTTCGTTCCAGCCGGTCACGCGGGTATCGGTGATGAACAGCTTGCCGTCGTTGATGATGAAGGCGCCGCGCTCCTGGGACATGCGCAGTTCCTTGACCTGCTTGCCCACGTGCAGGGTGGAGTCATGGCCGACCACCAGCGGCCGGCGCAGGACGTAGACGCCTGGCTCGGTCTGCTCCAGGTAGCCCTTGGGCAATTTGCGCGCGAGGTCCTCGAGGGTGACGTAGCCACCCTCGACGAAGATCGCCTTGGGCATTTCGCCCTGGCGCGCGACCCATTCGGCCAGGCGGCCGTCGCCGCCGGTGAATTCCTTCAGGGTGTCCTGCTGCAGCATGCGCTCGACCACCGCGTGGCCAGCGGGCTTGCGCTGGATCTTCGCCTGCACCGCCTCGGGGGTGTAGGGCGTGAGGTCCGGCAGGTCCGGGGCCTGCATTTCCAGCGGCGCGGTCGGCGCGCTGGTCACGGTGTAGTTGTCGGTGCTGCGCAGCTCCTGGGTGGAGCCGTTGGGAACCGCCGGCGACTCGGGCGTCTCGCTGTTGGCCCGCGCGGCGCCGGAGAGCGCCGCGGTCAGCAACAGGAGCGAGAAGGACGCGTGTGCGATGACATTCATGGTGCTCTCCTGCCCAGGTCTCAGAAGCGCCAGACGACGTCGACGAAGGCGCGGTGCATGTAGGAATCGACGCCACTGCCATAGGCATCGCCGGGCTTGAACAGACCGCCACGGAAGCGCACCAGGGTGGACGGCTCGTCCCAGCCCCAGCTCTCCGGCACGAAGCCGGTGCGGAAGTACTTGCTGACCACCAGGTCGACTTCCTGGCCGAGGTCGTTGCTGCTTTCGTCGGCCGCGATGGCGGCGCGGATGCCGCCGTCGCCGACCTGGGTCTGGTCGTTGTCCACGCGCCAGAAGCGGTGGTAGATCAGGCTCGCGTCCCACTCGTCCTCGAGGTTCCAGGAGGCGAACAGGGTGGCCACCTGCAGGTTGCTCAGCTCGCCGCGGAAGGCCTCGCCGAAGCGGTGTACGCGGGAGCGGGTGCCGGTGAAGTTGGAGCGGTTGCTCTCCAGGCCGGTCTGCAGGAACTGGTCGCCATCGTCACCGCCGCTGCCGCGGGCGTAGCCACCGCCGACGCTCCAGTTGGGGTCGAGGCGCCAGCGCAGGCCGAGGTCGACGGCCCAGGCGTTGGCGTCGTGGCTCTGGTGCGCAGTGACCGTGTCGCCGACGGTGGTGGTGTCGGGGGTATCGATATCGCCGGTCATCCAGCTCAACTGCGCCCAGTAGGCCAGCGGGTTGTTGCTGTGGCGGTCGAAGAAGTTGCCGTCGGCGCGCAGCGCGAGCCAGGTCAGCTTGCCGCTGTAGGTCTTGTCCAGCTCGTCGTAGGTGTCGCCGACCGAGGGCAGCTCGCCGTCGTCGTCGGCATGCTGCAGGTGGGCGCCGATCCAGTGCCCCGGCGTCCATTGGTAGGCCGCGTCGGCGAAGACCTGCAGGCGATCCTTGTCTTCCGGATCGAGTTCGTCGAGGTCGGTGCGGTATTCGGAGAAACGCTGGGCGATCCCCACGTCGGTACGCAGCAGGGTGGTATCCAGGCGCCAGCGCAGCGCTTCGATGTTGCTGTCCATCCAGAAGCCGTCGTCGCTGCGCAGGCGCTGGCGACCGAAGCGCACGAACTCGCCGGGGTAGGGCGTGAGGCCGGCATAGTTGATCCAGAATTCACGCAGCGCGAGGTAGCTCTTGTCCGGTTCGCGGGGATCGTCGTCGTTGCCCAGCGCGGTGCCTTCGGTGGCCTCGGTGTTGTCGATGGTGTCCGATTCGATGATGTCGGTGGCCGCTACCGCCTGGCCCATGGCGAAGGCGCTCCAGTCGCCACGCTGGGCGAACACCCAGGGACGTACGTCGATGCCGATGCCTTGCACGTCACCGCCGTCGCGGGTGCCGAGGTCGCGATCGTCCTCGTCCTGGCCGGTGATCTTCAGCTCCAGCCCGTAGGGCCGGTCGGGCACCTGCTGCGCCCACAGCGGCGTCACGGCGCTGAGGCCGATGCCCAACAGCAGTCCCTGTCCTAACCACGCCTTTTTCTTCATATTCATAGCGATTCCTGTGCTTTTGCATTCGAGGCGGCCGAGGCATCGGCCATGGCCTGTTCCACCGCGGCCTGCCAGGCGGCGCCGCGCGCCTGTTCCTCGACCTGCAGGCGTTGTTGCGCCTCGCTGCGTTGTGCGGCAGTCATCTGCGGCTCTAGTTCTGCCAGCAGATCGGTTGCATGGGTGGCGCCTCGTTGTCCGGCGAGTTGCGCGAACATCCAGGCGTTGACCAGGTCCGGACGCACCCCGCGACCCTGTGAGAAGAGCTGCGCCAGGGCGAAGTCCGCACCGCCCTGGCCGGCGCGGGCGGCGATGATCAGATGGTCGACGGCCTTCTGCGGTTCCGCCTCGCCGAGGTAGCCGCGGCGATACATCTGGCCGAGGAAGTAGTGCCCCTGCACTTCGCCGGCTGCGACGGCGTCCTTCAGGTAGCGTTCGGCCTTCTGCGGGTCCTGCGGTACCCACTTGCCCTCGTAGTAGAGGCGTCCGAGCAGCAGGTCGGCGCGCGGCTGGGAGGCCGCCTGGCCACGCTCGAGGTAGTCGAACATCTGCTTCTCGTCGCCCAGCGCGGGGTAGTCGTAGAGCAGCCGCGCGAGGCTGACCCAGGCAGCGGGGTCGTTCGGCGCGATCTCTTCGAGCAACTGCTGGGCGAGCTGCTCGTCGCTGCGTCCCAGGCTGGCGTCGGAGAGCACGTTGGCCACGCTCTCGACGCGGGCGGAGGAGACCGCACCGACGCGGTAGTCGCCGCGCAGCTGCTCGACCAGCGCGTCGCGTTTGTCGCCCTGCCCGCGCATCTGGTAGATGCTGACCAGCTCCACGTAGCAGACGTCCATCTGCCGTTCCTGGCCGGCACAGATCGCTTCGACCTCGTCCAGGTGACGGGCGTAGCTCCCCTCGGCGCGGTACAGCATGATCTGCGCGAGGCCCGCCTGCGGGTAGCCGGCGGCACGCCACTGGCTGATGCGCTGGCTCACGTTGACCTCGGGAAAGCTCTGCGGGTACTCCAGGTAGAGCAGGGTCAGCGGCAGCAGCGCGCCGCTCTCGCCAGCATCGAAGGCGGACTGCAGCAACTGCTCGGCCTCCTTGCGCTCGGCCTGGCTGGCGCCGGGCTTGCGCGCCAGCAACCGGCCCAGGCGCGATTGGGCGCGCGGCGAGCGGTCGGCGGCGGAGCGATAGATGCGCTCGGCCTCCGCCATCTGCGCCGGATCGCCACTGTCGACCTGGATGTCGGCCAGGCCGACGCTGGCGTCGGCGTAACCGAGCTCCGCCAGTTGGCGGTAGTTCTGCTCGGCGGTGGCGGTGTCGCCGCGCTCGTAGGCCTCGCGGGCGAGGCGTTCGTCCGGCAGGTTGGCGCAGGCGGCCAGGGCGGCGGCCAGCAACAGGGGCGCGAAGGGCGCTTTCACGGCGACCTCCTCAGAAGCCCGCGGCCACGGCCTTGTCGGCCAGACCGGTAAGGGTGGAACCACCGATCACCACGTCCACCGGACGGCCGGCGAGGTCGCTGGAGAGCTTGGCGTCCGGCTGGATCATCACGCGGATGTCAGAGGACAGTCCGCCATCCTGCAGGGCGGCGCTGACGATGCGGCCGGTACGCTCTTCGCTTTCGCCGGAGACGCGCATGCTCACCGCGGTGCCGGGCTGGACCTTGTCGATGCTGGTGTAGCGGAAACGCGCTTCGACGGTGGCTTCGGCATCGGCCGGCGCCAGTTCGAAGATCGGCGCGCCCTTGGTGGCGAACTGGCCGTCGGCGACCAACTGCTGCACCACGCGGCAATCGCAGGGGCTGGTCAGGGTGCCCTGCAACTGGCGGCTGAAGAGCGTTTCGACGTTCTCCGGGGTGAGCTGCTCGTCGGACAGGCTGTTGCGCAGCATCTCCAGCATGGTGGTGGAGAAGGTGGCGACCGGGGCGCCTTTCTCGACCAGGCCGCTGGGCGGCACCAGGCTGGTCACGGTGCCTTCGCGGGGCATGGTCACCTGCAGATGAGGCACGGCGACCTGGCCGGCTTCGGCGTGGGTCACGAAGTAGTGGTCGTAGAGGTGCGAGAAGATATACGCGCAGGCGCCGACGCCGACCGCCAGAACCACCGCGCTGAGGGTCACCGCGCGCAGTCGGCCGAGGGCGCCCATGCCGGAATCGCCGCCGCCCTTGCGCGCTTTGGTGAAGTTGTCGCGCTGCAGGGTGGCGAGCAGGTCGCCGACGTTGACCAGTTCACCGGACAGGTGGGCGGTAATCAGGTGGCGTAGGGCGGCGGTTTCCTGCGGGCGCAGGTTGTGGAACTGGCAGCCGACGCGGCCGCTGTCCTTCTCCACGCTGACGACCTGGAATTCGATGTCCAGGCCCAGGCTCAGGTTGTCGATCAGGAACAGCAACTTGCCTTTGTGGTAGTCGCCGATCTTGGCGGGCACGCGCTCGTTGGGGGCGAAGCTGAAGCCGCCGGCGGAGAGGTCGGTTACGCGTTGGTCGATGGTTTCCCGGTTGGCTCCGGTGTAACGGATCTTGGCCGGCATCTTGACCCGAGCGAACTGGCGCTGGGCTTCGGACTCATGCACCACATTGACGTTCACGGCTGTATTCATGGCGTAGTTTCCTGTTGGGGGCTTGGAGGCCGGTCACACCATCGCCAGTACGACGGCGATGAACACGCTGGCGGCGGAAAAGGTCATGGCGGGGGAGGACCACCCGTTGAGCCAGCGCTGGAAGCTGGCGAGGTTGCGGTCGAGCTTGGTTTTCTGGCGGGTCCACGACTGCTGGTCGAGGTGGAAGAACACGTAGATCTTCACCAGTGCGCCGAGGATCTGGTTGTAATAGAGCAGCGTCGGGTAGGCCGGACCGATGCGGTGGCCGGTGGCCGACAGCAGCAGGGTCAGCACCAGGCGCGTCGAGCCGATCCACATCAGGTAGATGAGCAGGTAGGCGATGTCGTACTTGATGCTCGCGAGGATCGCGACCAGCAGGCCGAGCAGGCAGGTCCACATGGATACGCGCTGGTCGGCCAGTACCAGGCTGGTGAACCAACCGAGGCGGCGCGGGCCAAGGGCCAGGGCGCGGGAGTTCTGCCGCAGGTTGTTGCCGTACCAGCGGAACATCAGCTTGCGGCTGGCCTTGATGAAGCTCTTCTCCGGCGGGTGCTCGACGGTCTGGATGTGCGCGTCGGGGACGTAGAAGGTGTCGTAGCCCAGACGCATCAGGCTGTACCAGCTGGACTTGTCGTCGCCGGTGAGGAACTTGAAGCGACCCAGGCGCCAGTGTTCCAGGGCGTCGTTTTCCACGTCGGCGATGAAGCCCGGATCGGTGACCACCTCGGCGCGGAACATCGACATGCGTCCGGTGAGGGTCAGTACGCGCTTGGAGAGCGCCATCGAGCACATGTTCAGGTGGCGCTGGGCGAAGCGCAGCTTGTGCCACTCGCTCATGATGTAGCTGCCGCGCACTTCGCAGAACTCGTTGGTGGTGAGGCCACCGACGCGCGGGAAGAGGGCGAAGTAGGGCACGGTCTTCCGCACCACACCGGCGTTGAGCACGGTGTCGCCGTCGATCACCGCGACCACCGCGCGTTCATCGGGCAGATGCCGGGAGATGGCGCGGAAGCCGTTGGCCAGGCCATCGCGCTTGCCGGTGCCGGCAATGCGCACGAAGTCCAGACTGACGTGCTCGGGCGGCGCCAGGCGTGCCCACTGTTGCTTGATCAGCACTTCGTCGGACATCTCGACGATGGAGCAGACGACGGTGGCCGGGTAGCCGCAGTCGATGGCTTCCTGGATCACCGAGCGATACACCTGCGCGGTGGTGCCGGCATCGATGCGGAAGCTGGTGACCATCAGGAAGACGTGTGACGGATCGGCCGCTTCGCCCAGTTTGCGGGCCTTGCGCCGATACCAGGGGAATACGAAGTAGAGGAACAGCATGCCGCGGACGAAATGGACGCCGCCCATGCTGTAGCGCCAGATGCCGACGGCACCGATCAGCAGCAGGAACTGCCGCGATTGCGGGTCGAAGACATCGGCGGGCAGGGCCAGGGCGAGACCCATCAGCGCTGCCAGGTAGAACAGCCAGCCAGCGCTTTCGAGCAGGGCGTGTTGGAGCTTTTGCATGGCGCGGTTCCGTGTGCGGTTCTCAGGCAATGCCCCGGCTTGCGCCGGGGCCTCTCGGCTTACCAGCAGATGCCTTGGGCGACACCGTTGCTGCCTTTGGGCATGAAGCCGACCAGGTCGACCACCTGCTTGCCGGCCGGCGGCTGCTTGGCCAGCGGCGCGAAGGCGGCGTCGCCATTGCCGAGGACGATCACGTCGGCATCCTGGACCACTGCATCCAGGTCAGCCTTGAGCAGCGAGGAGACGTGGGGGATGCGCGACTCGATGTAGTCCTTGTTGGCACCGTGGACACGGGCGTACTCGACGTTCTTGTCGTAGATCGACAGATCGAATCCCTTGCCGATGAGCATCTCCGCCAGTTCCACCAGGGGCGACTCGCGCAGGTCGTCGGTGCCGGCCTTGAACGACAGGCCGAGCAGGGCGACCTTGCGCTTGTCCTGGGCGGAGATGATTTCGTAGGCGTTGCGCACCTGGGACTCGTTGGAGCGCATCAGCGAGGAGATCAGCGGGGTCTCCACGTCCAGCGAGCCGGCGCGGTAGGACAGGGCACGCACGTCCTTGGGCAGGCAGGAGCCGCCGAAGGCGAAGCCCGGACGCATGTAGTACTTGGAGAGGTTTAGCTTGTTGTCCTGGCAGACCACTTCCATCACCTCGCGGCCATCGACGCCACAGGCCTTGGCGATCTTGCCGATCTCGTTGGCGAAGGTGACCTTGGTGGCGTGCCAGACGTTGCAGGTGTACTTGATCATCTCGGCCACTTCGATGGCCTTGCGGATGATCGGCGCGTCCAGCTCCTGGTAGATCTCCTGCAGCAGGTCGCCGGAGGCGCGGTCCAGTTCGCCGATGACGGTCATGGGCGGGAAGTTGTAGTCGCGGATCGCGGTGCTCTCGCGGAGGAACTCGGGGTTGACCGCCACGCCGAAGTCCACGCCGGCCTTTTTCCCGGAGGCTTTTTCGAGGATCGGAATGACCACGTTGTTCACGGTGCCCGGCAGAACCGTGCTGCGTACCACTACGGTGTGACGCTCGGCCTTGTTGCGAATGGCCTCGCCCATCTGCTGGCAAACCGACTCGATGTAGTGCAGTTCCAGGTCGCCGTTGCGCTTGCTCGGCGTGCCGACGCAGAGGAAGGACACCTGGGTTTCGTTGACGGCAGCCATGACGTCGGTGGTGCCGCGCAACAGTCCCGTCTCGATGCCCTTGGCGAGCAGTTCTTCCAGGCCCGGCTCGACGATCGGCGACTTGCCCTGGTTGATCAGGTCGATCTTGTTCGCGGAAATGTCCACACCCACCACATGATGGCCACGCGACGACAGGCAACCGGCACACACGGCGCCCACATAGCCAAGACCGAAGATGCTGATTCGCATCGGTATCACCTCTGTATATCGAGCCCGATGAAGTTCGCCGCGGGGCGAAGTTTTTTCATCTTTGCCGGCAACTTCCGTGGTGCCGGGCAATGGGCGATTGATTAGGTATCGAAACTCTCCTTCGATACTTTTACAAAACAGGAGCGCAAGACTCCCTGGGCCGCGGGTTTGCCAGGTCGGCATAACTTTCGCGGTCGGCATATCAATGGATGGGTCGATCGTTATTATTCTGGGGTGTTGCGAAGTTGCATTGCGGCAACAGGTCTGGCTTCAAGCGCAGCGGCACTTGCAGGACGGGATGAGCCGTCACCTGTATGCGAGCAGTAGGAGCGGGGCGGATTTAGCGAAGTTCCTACCGTTCGTCGACCTTGAACGGAGGCTGAATGCACCAATCGAAAGTTGGTGAAGGCTTTTTGATTGCACGCGGGGGCGCGAGGGAAGTTTCTTCCTTATATGGAAGTGCGCGGCGGTTTAATGTCGAAGGATAATTGACGGTATAAACAGTGTGAGTATGGCGAGCCGCCCCCTAACTTAGGGTGGGCAACTCGCCTGCGGGCTAGTCTTCTGGTTGGTCGCGGAGGAAGATCAGGCGCTCGGAACTGGAGTTCGCGGCGTCGTAGCGATAGCCACGGCTGTCGAAACCCCGCAGATCCGCCGGATCGCGCAGGCGCTCGCGGATGACGAAGCGTGCCATCATTCCGCGCGCTTTCTTGGCGTGGAAACTGATGATCTTGTACTGGCCGTTCTTCAGGTCGCGGAATTCGACGTCGATCACCCGTGCGTTCAGTGCCTTGCGCTGTACCGCGGAGAAATACTCGTTGGACGCCAGGTTGAGCAGCACGTCGTCGCCTTGCTCGGCGAGTGCCTGGTTCAGCCAGCCACTGATGCGTTCGCCCCAGAAAGCGTAGAGATCCTTGCCGCGCGCGTTGGCCAGCTTGGTGCCCATTTCCAGGCGGTAGGGCTGCATCAGGTCGAGGGGGCGCAGCAGGCCATAAAGCCCGGAGAGCATGCGCAGGTGGCGCTGGGCGAAGTCCAGGTCGTCGGCGTCGAAATCCTCGGCGGCCATACCGGTATAAACGTCGCCCTTGAACGCCAGCAGCGCCTGCTTGGCGTTCTCTGGCGTGAAGGGCAGGCCCCAGCTGCCGAAGCGTGCGGCATTGAGACCGGCGAGCTTGTCGGACAGGTGCATCAGCTCGGCGATCTGCGCGGGCGCGAGCTCGCGCAATTGCTCGATCAGCACCTGCGAATGCTCCAGGTGTTCGGGGAGGGTGTAGCGGTCGGTGGTGGGCGGTGTGTCGTAGTCCAGCGTCTTGGCTGGGGAAATCACCATCAGCATGCGCGTGTCTCCTGTTGCGGACAGGCGATTCTAGGGGATTTCGCGGGACGCTTCGCCCCAGGCCGCGAGCGTGGCTGCCCAGGCGGTCACAGGGTACAGGTCTGAGGGGGTTCGCCGGTCAGCCGTGTGGGGCCGAGGGCGGTGAATAAAGGGGGATGTTGGCGAGGCTCCCTAGCGATTTCGTTGGCTGAAACCGGCGGGATGACTTCGGACTTTAGCGGGTGCGAGCCGGCCTCGCCAAGGGGTGTTCGTCGAGAGAAAAATAAAATGCGCCGCGGGGCAGAAATGTCTTTGATGTGACGCATTTATGCGATATCAAAAAAGAAGACCGCCGAAACCTGCAGCCAGGTGGCGTCCCCTGACCCTACCGGTTGCGTTCGACGGCCCCTCTGGCCAAGAGAAGGTGCCTGCGTATGGATGACCACGGAAGTTTCTCCCCCAGCGACCCCATCCTCTACGTCCTCGACACCAACGTCCTGATTCACGACCCCAACGCTCTGCTCAACTTCCAGGAACACCAGGTGGCCATTCCGATGACCGTCCTGGAGGAGCTCGACAAACTCAAGACCGGCAAGCACAGCGTAGCTGCCGAATGCC
Organism: Pseudomonas sp. R4-15; assembly: GCF_055768815.1. Lineage (NCBI taxonomy): Bacteria > Pseudomonadati > Pseudomonadota > Gammaproteobacteria > Pseudomonadales > Pseudomonadaceae > Pseudomonas > Pseudomonas sp. R4-15. The sequence continues at coordinate 4,134,793 of NZ_CM147293.1, read as the reverse complement.
GCCAGGCTATACGTCTGATCGACAAGGTCCTGGGCGAAGCCACGCCCCAGCAGGTAGAAGAGGGTGTACCGATCCAGCGTGGCAAGAGCGGCCCGTGCGGCAGCCTCTCCATCCTCATGAGCAAGCGCGCCGAACCGGTTGCGCTGCTGCCCGAACACATTGCCGACAACAAGATCATCAACCAGCTGATGGACCTGCGTGCGCGGCGTCCCGGGCTGGAGGTGATCCTGGTCACCAAGGACATCAACATGCGCCTGAAGGCGCGTGCCTGCGGCCTGGCAGCGGAGGACTACCAGACCGACCAGTTGGTCGACGACGTCAGCCTGCTTTCTCGCGGCTACCACAGTATGCTGGGGTCCTTCTGGGATCGCGTGGCCAAGGTCGATACCCGCCAGGGGCAGGAAGGGCGCACCTGGCATCGGGTGCAGCTCACCGACAACCTGCCGGCGGTGCACGTCAACGAGTTCATCATCGACGAGCAGGGCTTCGTCGGCTGGGTCAAGGCGATCAAGGGCGACGAGCTGGTGATCCTCGACCTGCACCAGGAGCCGCTGCTGCACCAGGAAGCCTGGGGCCTGCAGCCGCGCGACATCCACCAGGCGCTGGCGCTGTTCGCGCTGCTCGATCCGGATATCCACCTGGTCAACCTGACCGGTGCCGCGGGCTCCGGCAAGACCATCCTGGCGCTGGCCGCGGCCATCGAGCAGACCATGGTCAGCAAGCGCTATCGACGCATCATCGCCACCCGCAGCGTACAGGGGTTGGACGAGGACATCGGCTTCCTGCCCGGCACCGAGGCGGAGAAGATGGAGCCCTGGCTGGGCGCGATCACCGATAACCTCGAAGCCCTGCACATGGACGACGAGAATACCCACGGCAGCGTCGACTACATCCTGCAAAAGGTGCCCCTGCAGTTCAAATCGCTGAACTACATCCGTGGGCGCAGCTTCCAGCAGAGCCTGATCCTCATCGACGAATGCCAGAACCTCACACCGCACCAGATGAAGACCATCATCACTCGTGCCGGTAGCGGCTCGAAGGTGATCTGCCTGGGCAACCTGGCGCAGATCGACACCCCCTACCTGTCCGCCACCAGTTCGGGCCTGACCTACCTCACCGAGCGTTTCAAGGACTTCGAGCACGGCGTGCACATCACCCTGCAGGGCGTTCCGCGCTCGGTGCTCGCCGAGTACGCCGAAGCTCACATGTAGTGCGCACCCGGCGAGGGGGACCGCCCCTCGCCGGAGCCGCGCTTGCGGGGCGTAGCTGCGGTAGACTTCACCTCCGCTTTTCCCCCGGAGGTTTCCTTGCTCACCCATCTCGATGCCCAGGGCCATGCCAACATGGTCGACGTCACCGACAAGTCGGTGACCTTTCGCGAGGCGCTCGCCGAGGCGCGGGTACGCATGCTGCCGGCGACCCTGAAGATGATCGTCGAGGGCGGCCATCCCAAGGGCGACGTGTTCGCCGTGGCGCGCATCGCCGGCATCCAGGCGGCGAAAAAGACCTCCGAGCTCATTCCGCTGTGCCACCCGCTGATGCTCACCGGCGTGAAGGTCGAGCTCCAGGCCGAGGGCGAGGATCGCGTGCGCATCCTTGCGCGTTGCAAACTTTCCGGGCAGACCGGTGTGGAGATGGAGGCGCTGACCGCCGCCAGTGTCGCCGCACTGACGATCTACGACATGTGCAAGGCGGTGGATCGCGGCATGACCATCGAGCAGGTACGCCTGCTGGAGAAGTCTGGCGGCAAGAGTGGCGATTTCCGCGCGGAGCCGGGCGCATGATCCGTGTGCAGTTCTTCGCCCGCTATCGCGAGGCGCTCGGGCAGGACGAACTCAGCCTGCCCTGGGACGCCTCGCTGGGCTCTCTGGACGCGCTGCGCAAGCAGTTGCTGGCGCGTGGCGAGGCCTGGTCGGTACTCGCCGAGGATTCGCTGATGTGCGCACGCAACGACGAGCTGTGCCCGTTGACCGAGTCGCTGGTAGACGGCGACCAGGTCGCCTTCTTTCCGCCGGTCACGGGGGGCTGATGGGCATTCGCGTGCAGCAGGCCGCCTTCGATCCCGGCGCCGAACTCAATGCCCTGCAGGCCGCCGATGCCGGCACGGGCGCGGTCGCCAGCTTCGTGGGTTATATGCGTGACTTCAACGACGGCGCCGGGGTTTCACGGATGTTCCTCGAACATGCACCGGGGATGACCGAGAAGGCTCTGGCGAAGATCGTCGCCGAAGCGGAGGCACGCTGGCCGTTGCGGCGCATCGAGGTGCTGCATCGGGTGGGGGAGCTGGGGCCGGGCGAGCCGATCGTCTTCGTCGGCGTGGCCAGCGCCCATCGTGGCGCGGCCTTCGAGGCCTGCCAGTTCGTCATGGACTACCTGAAGACTCGCGCGCCCTTCTGGAAGAAGGAAACCGGCGATGCGGGCGAGCGCTGGGTCGATGGGCGCGACAGTGACCGGGCTGCGGCGCAGCGCTGGGAGCGCTAGCAGGCCGCTTGCGTTGTCCGTCTGCGCTCTTCAACGGTCGTTGGGGTAGTACGGCATGACTTAGGCGAAGGTCATGTAGATCCGGTAGTAGAGCGGCGAGAAGCACAGCAATGCACCGATGGCGATCAGCGCGATGCCCCATTCGCTTTTTCGCAGGGTGAAGCCGACGCCTAGCAGCAGAAAGCCCGAAAGTGCCAACGCCAGTATGCAGTGCAGGTCGAAGTACATGGAATACCTCCATTCCCGGTCCTTGTCTGGACCATACGCCCGCTGCCTCATCGGGAGCTGATCTCGGTCAGTTCCCGGTGAGCATCGGTGGAATCGAGGGTGGTGCGCCTCAGCGGCGCGGGGAGGGCTTGAGCAGTTCGGCCGGCGGCATCTCGCACTGGATCTTGCGACCGATCAGCTCTTCGATCGGCGGCAGGGCGAAGGCGTCGTCCTCGCCGGCGAAACTGATCGAGGTGCCGCTGGCGCCGGCACGGCCGGTACGCCCGATGCGATGCACGTAGTCGTCCGGGTCTTCCGGCAGGGTGTAGTTGATCACGTGCGACACGCCGTCGACGTGGATGCCACGACCGGCGACGTCGGTCGCCACCAGTACGCGGATACGTCCCTCGCGGAAGCCTTCGAGCACCTTGATGCGCTTCTGTTGCGGCACGTCGCCGGACATCTGCGCGGCGCTCACGCCGTCCTTGGTGAGCTTTTCCTCGATGCGCCGTACTTCGTCCTTGCGGTTGGCGAAGACCATCACCCGTTCCCAGGCGTTCTGCGTCACCAGGTTGTAGAGCAGGCGGTACTTGTCGCGACTGGCGACGGCGTAGACGTGCTGCTCGACGGTGTCGCTGGCGACGTGCTCGGGCTCGATCTCGACGATGGCGGGCTCGGTGGTCCACTGCTTGGCGAGGTTCATCACGTCTTCGGTGAAGGTCGCCGAGAACAGCAGCGTCTGGCGCTCGTTCTTGTACGGCGTCTGCCGGATGATCTGCCGGACCTGCGGGATGAAGCCCATGTCGAGCATGCGGTCGGCTTCGTCCAGGACCATCACCTCGACCATGTCCAGGTGCACTTCGCCGCGCTGGTTGAAGTCCAGCAGCCGGCCGGGAGTGGCCACCAGGATGTCGCAGTAACGGTTTTCCAGCGCCTTGAGCTGCTTGTCGAAGTCCATGCCGCCGACGAAGCTCATGACGTTGAGCGGCACGTGCTTGGTCAGCGCCAGTGCGTCATTGGCAATCTGCACCACCAGCTCGCGGGTCGGCGCGATGATCAGCGCGCGCGGTTCGCCCATGTAGCGTTCCTTGGGCGGCGGCGTGGTCAGCAGTTGGGTGATGGTGGAGATGAGGAAGGCGGCCGTCTTGCCGGTACCGGTCTGGGCCCGGCCGATGGCGTCCCGGCCACGCAGGGTGTGACCCAGCACCTGAGCCTGGATCGGCGTGCAATAGGTGAAGCCGAGGTCGTGAATGGCATGCATCAGCCGCTCATCGAGCTTGAAGTCGTGGAAGCGGGTCTTGCCCTCGGCGGGCTCTACCACGAAGTCCTCGGGCTTCCAGGGGGTGGCTGGCGCGGCGGGTTGACGTTCGCGACGCTGCCTGGGCGGGCGCGAGCCGTTGCGCGGCTTGTCCTGGGGCGAGTCTTGCACCGCTGCGCTGGCCATGGCGGGCGCCGGGGTACTCGGCGGGATGGCGGTCGGTTGCTCCGATTCCTCGCCCTTGCCGAACATCTGCTTGAATCCCTTGAGCACGGTGGTCTCTTCGTTGTATGCGTGAATAACGCGCCAGTGTAAAGCAAGAGCGCTGGGCGGTGGAACACGCAAAGGACCGAGGGCCTTTCTGGCAGCACGCGGCTCATCCGCGAAATGCCAGCAGGCCCTCTCAACCGCAGACGCGGTTGCGACCCTCCTGCTTGGCGCGGTAGAGCGCTTCGTCGGCCCGGCCGATCAGGCGTTCCAGGCTATCTCCGGCTTCCAGCATGGCGAGTCCGATGGACAGGGTCACGCCGGGCAAGAGGCCTTCCGGGGAATAGAAGGAGGAGATCTGCGCCAGACACTCGCGCAGGCGGTCGGCGATGCTGCGCGCCTCGTCGCGGGTAAGCTCCGGCAGCACGATGACGAACTCCTCGCCGCCGTAGCGGAACATGCTGTCGCTGGGCCTGAGCAACTGGCGCAAGGTATGCGCCACCAGGCATAGCGCGTGGTCGCCGGCCAGGTGGCCATGGCGGTCGTTGTAGGCCTTGAAGTGATCGACGTCGAGCACCAGCAGCCCGAGGCTGGTGCCGTCGAAGCGACAGCGGGTGCTCTCGCGGGCGAACACTTGCTCCAGCCAGCGTCGGTTGTACAGACCGGTGAGGCTGTCGATATTGGCGTTGCGCTCACTGTCGACGACGATGCGGTTACCGTGGCGAACCCGCGTACAGAGCGTGCGCAGCAGATTGTGCATGAGGGTCGGTGAGTCACGCAGGGCTTCGTCGACGACCTGGCCGGGCAACTCCAGCAACTGGCAGTCGCCTTCGCAGATGACATAGGCCGTCGGCCGCTGGCCGTCCAGCAGACTGACTTCGCCGATGCACTCGCCGGGCTCGACCAGCAGGTGGGGTGTGCCGTCCAGCGAGCTCAGGTAAAGATGCAGGCGGCCCGACATGAGGAAATAGAGGTTGCGATTGTCGGTCAGCGGCGACAGCAGGATGCGTCCGCCCTCCAGCGTCAGGGGCCGGCAGGCCGCTTGCAGTCGCTGCACCAGTGCGGGCTCTACGTCCCGCAGCAGGTGCGTGTCGGCAAGGCTGTCGAGGGCCTGGGGAGCCTCGGGAGCGATGGTGCTCATGGCTGAACGATCGTCCTGTATGAGAAACAGGTCCTGTAGACCGTTTCGTTCAGGAAAGTGTCAGCCCCGGTGCTCTCCGTTCGTCAGGCCAGGCGCTGTTCCAGCCAGGCGGCGATGTCTTCGATTTCCTCGACCACGACCTCGTGTGCCATCGGATAGCTGTGCCACTGCACGCTAACGCCCTGCGCCTCCAGGAAGTCGTGGGCTTGGCGACCCATGGGTTTGGCCACCACACCGTCCTGGTCGCCATGGCAGAAGAGGGCGGGAATGCGCCGCGCGTTGTCGTCGAGCTGCACCTCCGCCTGCAGGGTCGGCCCGTAGGTGGAGAGTGCCATGACACCGCCGAGCGGGCCCTGCCAGCGCAGGTAGGCCGCATGCAGGGCCACTGCGCCACCCTGGGAGAAGCCCGCGAAGAACAGTCGCGAGGGGGCGATGCCTGCGTCGCGTTGGGCCTGCGCGAGGTCCAGTAGATGCTGGGCGGACTGCTCCATTTGGGTGCGGTCGATTGCGCGGGACTCGGCGCTCAGCGCCAGGATGTCGTACCAACTGGGCATCGCATAGCCGCCATTGATGGTGACGGGCTGGGTCGGTGCCTGGGGTAACACGAAGCGCACATGATTCAGCCGACGCTGGAGCATCTGCGCCACAGGCTGGAAATCGTAGCGGTCTGCGCCCAGGCCATGCAGCCAGATGACACAGGCATCGGCCGGTTGTGTGGGGTTGAGAATCAACGGTTCGATCATGAGTGCTCCGTATTAGTGCGAATGCACTTGGTTTGTGCGTTGCCTGCGCGCGCTTGTGGCGCAAGCCTGAAATCTATGTCGCATGGCCAACATTTTTCCCTCTTGACGTCATGCTGGCCAGTGGCTTTTTGCGGGTTGGTACGCTCCTTGCTCAAGCCTTCCCCAGAGACTGTATCGGTAACAACTGTACCGGTTCCAGGTTCTGCTCCGATCGCCTGTACCGTGCATGGCGATCATCGCTGGTAACGCCGCTCCACAAGAGTACGGCGCCAGCGCAGGGAGACCAACACAACACAACTGGAGGTTCTTGATGAAGATGGTGAAATCCACCCTGGCCGTTCTCACCGCCGCTGCCGCCCTGGGCGTGAGTGGCCTGGTTCAGGCCGGCGCTACCCTGGATGCCGTTAAGCAGAAGGGCTTCGTGCAATGCGGCGTCAGCGATGGCCTGCCGGGCTTCTCCTACACCGACTCCAAGGGCCAGTACAAAGGGATCGATGTGGACGTCTGCCGCGCTGTGGCTGCAGCCGTGTTTGGTGACGCCAGCAAGGTCAAGTTCAGCCCGCTGACCGCCAAGGAGCGCTTTACCGCGCTGCAGTCCGGCGAAGTCGACGTGCTGTCGCGCAACACCACCTGGACCAGCTCCCGCGATGCCGCGATGGGCCTGAGCTTCACCGGTGTGACCTACTACGACGGCCAGGGCTTCCTGGTGAACAAGAACCTCGGCGTCTCCAGCGCCAAGGAACTGGACGGCGCCACCGTGTGCATCCAGGCCGGTACCACCACCGAGCTGAACCTCTCCGACTACTTCCGTGCCAAGGGCATGGCCTACACCCCGATCACCTACGACACCTCCGACGAATCGGCCAAGTCGCTGGAATCCGGCCGTTGCGACGTGCTGACCTCCGACCAGTCGCAGCTCTACGCACAGCGCATCAAGCTGGCCAAGCCGGACGACTACGTGGTGCTGCCGGAGGTCATCTCCAAGGAGCCCCTCGGCCCGTCAGTCCGCCAGGGTGACGACGAGTGGTTCGACATCGTGCGCTGGGCGCTGTTCGCGCAGCTCAACGCCGAAGAACTCGGCATCACCTCGGCCAACGTCGAGAAGATGGCTGCCGAGACCACCACCCCGGACGTCGCTCGTCTGCTGGGCAAGGAAGGCGAGTACGGCAAGGACCTCAAGCTGCCGAAGGACTGGGCCGTGCAGATCGTCAAGCAGGTCGGTAACTACGGCGAGATGTTCGAGCGCAACGTTGGCAAGGGCAGCGATCTGAAGATCGCCCGCGGCCTGAACGCCCTGTGGAACAACGGCGGCATCCAGTACGCACCGCCGGTGCGCTGATCCGTCAGGGCGGCGCCCGCCGTCGCCCGTGGCCGCCCCTGTCGGGGCGGTCGCATGAAATGCAACAGCCTCGTTGCCGACGCCCTAGCCGGGCTCGGCAACGTCGCATTGAGGGTCTCCAATGCAAAAACCCACCTCCGCCACCGCTCGCAGTGGTTCGCTCCTCAGCGATCCCAAGGCCCGCGCCTGGCTGTTCCAGATCGTCGCCGTCGTCGTCGTCGTCGGCATCGGTTGGTACCTGTTCCACAATACGCAGCAGAACCTCGCCAGCCGCGGTATCACCTCCGGCTTCGGCTTCCTGAACAATTCGGCGGGCTTCGGCATCCCGCAGCACCTGATCTCCTACACCGAGAGCGACAGCTACGGTCGGGTGTTCTTCGTCGGCCTGCTGAACACCCTGCTGGTCAGCGTGATCGGCATCATCCTGGCGACCATCCTCGGCTTCATCCTCGGTGTGGCGCGGCTCTCGCCCAACTGGCTGATCCGCAAGCTGGCCACCGTCTACATCGAGGTGTTCCGCAACATCCCGCCGCTGCTGACGATCTTCTTCTTCTATTTCGCCGTGCTCGGCCCGCTGCCGGGACCGCGTGACAGCTTTGCCCTGTGGGACATGTTCTTCGTCAACAACCGTGGCCTGCAGATGCCCCGTCCGAGTCCCGCCGATGGGCTCTGGGGCTTCCTCGTCGCGGTGGCGCTGGTCGTGGTCGCCATCGTCATGCTCTGGCGCTGGGCCAAGGCGCGTCGGCATGCGACCGGCAAGACCTTCCCGGTGCTACTGAGCGCCATCGTGCTGCTGGTGGTGGTACCCGGCTTGGCGACGCTGATCGCCGGTGCGCCTTTCACCTTCGAGATCCCCGAGTTGCAGCGCTTCAACATCCGTGGCGGCTGGACGGTGATTCCGGAGCTGGTGTCCATCACCCTGGCGCTGTCGATCTACACCGCGGCCTTCATCGGTGAAACGGTGCGTGCCGGTATCCAGTCGGTGAGCCACGGGCAGACCGAGGCCGCCAGCTCGCTGGGCTTGCGCTCCGGGTTGACGCTGCGCCTGGTGATCATCCCGCAGGCCCTGCGCGTGATCATCCCGCCACTGACCAGCCAGTACCTGAACCTGGCGAAGAACTCCTCGCTGGCCGCCGCCATCGGTTACCCGGACATGGTGGCGCTGTTCGCCGGCACCGTGCTCAACCAGACCGGCCAGGCCATCGAGACCATGGCCATCACCATGAGCGTTTACCTGGCCATCAGCATCAGCATCTCGATCCTGATGAACTGGTACAACAAGCGCATCGCGCTGATCGAGCGGTAAGGAGACGCGCATGATTTCGCATACTTTCAAACCCGACCTGCCGCCGCCGTCCGCGAGCGTGGGTCTGCTCGGCTGGCTGCGTGCCAACCTGTTCTCCGGCTGGTTCAACACCCTGTTGACCCTGGTCGGTATCTACGTGCTGTGGCTGATCGTGCCGCCGGTGATCAACTGGGCCTTCCTGCATGCCAACTGGCAGGGCAGCACCCGCGCGGACTGCACCGCCGAAGGCGCCTGCTGGGTGTTCATCGAGGAACGCTTCGCACAGTTCATGTACGGCTTCTACCCCGAGCAACTGCGCTGGCGGGTGGACCTCACGGCGATTCTCGCCATCGCGGGCGCCGCCCCCCTGTTCATCAAGGCCTTCGGGCCGAAGGTGAAGTACGGCATCGGCTATCTGGTGGTCTATCCGCTGCTCGCCTACTGGCTGTTGCACGGCGGGTTCTTCGGCCTGGAGAACGTCGCCACCAGCCAGTGGGGTGGCCTGATGTTGACCGTGGTCATCGCCGCGGTGGGCATTTCCGGCGCGCTGCCACTGGGCATCCTGCTGGCCCTCGGCCGCCGTTCGAACATGCCGGCGATCAAGGTCATCTGCGTGACCTTCATCGAGTTCTGGCGCGGCGTTCCGCTGATCACCGTCCTGTTCATGTCCTCGGTGATGCTGCCGCTGTTCCTGCCCGAAGGCATGAACCTCGACAAGCTGCTGCGTGCGATGCTGATGGTGGTGTTCTTCGAGGCCGCCTACGTCGCCGAAGTGGTGCGTGGTGGCATGCAGGCGATCCCCAAGGGCCAGTATGAGGCCGCTGCCGGCATGGGCCTGGGGTACTGGCGGACCATGGGCCTGGTGATCCTGCCGCAGGCGCTCAAGCTGGTGATCCCGGGTCTGGTGAACACCTTCATCGCGCTGTTCAAGGACACCAGTCTGGTGATCATCATCGGCCTGTTCGACTTCCTCAACAGCATCAAGCGCGCCACCGCCGACCCGGCCTGGCTCGGTATGTCCACCGAGGGCTACGTGTTCGCCGCCTTCGTCTACTGGCTCTTCTGCTTCGGCATGTCCCGCTATTCCATGCGCCTCGAGCGCAAGCTGGATACCGGCCACAAGCGTTAATTGGAGTACCCCATGACCCAAGCTCAACCCCAAGCCGCCGCCGAACCGATCATTCGCCTGGAAGGCGTCAACAAGTGGTACGGCCAGTTCCACGTGCTCAAGGACATCAACCTCGACGTGCAGCAGGGCGAGCGCATCGTCCTCTGCGGCCCGTCCGGCTCCGGCAAGTCGACCACCATCCGCTGCATCAACCGGCTGGAGGAACACCAGCAGGGCCGCATCGTGGTGGACGGCATCGAGCTGACCAACGACCTCAAGCAGATCGAGAACATCCGCCGCGAAGTTGGCATGGTGTTCCAGCACTTCAACCTGTTCCCGCACCTGACCATCCTGCAGAACTGCACGCTGGCGCCGATGTGGGTGCGCAAGATGCCGAAGAAGCAGGCGGAAGAGATCGCCATGCACTACCTCGAGCGCGTGCGCATTCCCGAGCAGGCCAACAAGTACCCCGGCCAGCTCTCCGGCGGTCAGCAGCAGCGCGTGGCGATCGCGCGTGCGCTGTGCATGAAGCCCAAGATCATGCTGTTCGACGAGCCGACCTCGGCGCTCGACCCGGAGATGGTCAAGGAAGTGCTCGACACCATGATCGGCCTCGCCGAAGACGGCATGACCATGCTCTGCGTGACCCACGAGATGGGCTTCGCCCGTACCGTGGCGAACCGCGTGATCTTCATGGACAAGGGTGAAGTGGTCGAACAGAACGAACCCAACACGTTCTTCGACAACCCGCAGAACGAGCGCACCAAGCTGTTCCTCGGGCAGATCCTGCACTGAGGTAGCTTGATGAAGAAGGCGGCGTGAGCCGCCTTTTTTATTTTCGGGGCGGGCGTTTTTTCGCCCGCCGCAGCGCCGAATGGTGGATCGATGAAGCGTGATCCACCCTACGCCAGTCCCACGCCGGTGGCATCAGGCAAACGGTAGATACCGTTATTCCGCTCAAGCGATTTTCCAGCCCCGTAGGATGGGTTGAGGGCATAGCCCGATACCCATCAACCCGCCGCGATGGTTATCACCACCGTCGACCTGCGCCGCCGTTCAGCGTCTGCCTCAGTGCAGCTTAAGTCGCGGCTGGGTACTGCGTCCCAGGCGGCCGGAGATCATCCGCAGCAGGGTGCGGAAGGTGCCGTAGAGCGAGCGCTGGTGCATGCGGTAGAGCGAGATGTAGAACATCCGCGCGAGGATGCCTTCCACCTTGAAGGTGCCCATCAGGTTGCCCATCAGCGTGCCGACCGCGCCGGAGCGCGACAGCGACACCAGCGAGCCGTAGTCGCGGTACTGGTATTCGGGCAGCGTCTCGCCCCGTATACGCGCCTTGATCGAACGCACCAGTAGCTCGGCTTGCTGGTGGGCCGCCTGGGCGCGCGGCGGGACCATGCGCTTGCCTTCGGCGTCGATGGCGCAGGCGGCGCAGTCGCCGAGGGCGAAGATGTCGTCGTCGAGGCTGGTCTGCAGGGTCTTGCGCACCACCAGCTGGTTCAGCCGGTTGGTCTCCAGTCCGCCGATGCCGGCGAGGAAATCCGGCGCCTTGACGCCCGCCGCCCAAACTTTCAGTTGCGCATTGATGCGGCTGCCATCGGCCAGCTCCAATGCCTCGGCGTCGATGCGCTTCACCGGGGAGCCGCAGAGCACGCGCACGCCCAGGCGTTCGAGCATGCGATGCACCGGCACGCCGACGCGATCCGGCAGCGCCGGCAGCACCCGGGGGCCGGCCTCGATCACGCTCACGCGCAGGTTTTCCGGGGCGATGCCGTCCAGGCCGTAGGCGGAGAGTTGCGCCGAGGCGTGGCGCAGCTCGGCGGCCAGTTCCACGCCGGTGGCGCCGGCGCCGACGATGGCGATGTCCAGGCTGCCCGCGCCGTTGTGGGTCTTTTCTGCCATGTAGCGGCCGAGCAGACGCTGCTGGAAACGGATCGCCTCTTCCGGCGAGTCGAGGAAGATGCAGTGCTCCTGGGCGCCGGGCGTGCCGAAGTCGTTGGTGCGGCTGCCGACGGCGAGTACCAGGGTGTCGTAGGGGAGGGTACGCGCCTCGGTCAGCAGTTCGCCGTCCTGACCGTGCAGCGGGGCGATCTCGATGCGCTTGTTCTCGCGGTCCACGCCGCAGAGTTTGCCGAGCTGGAATTCGAAGTGGTTCCAGGACGCCTGCGCCAGGTAGTTGAGCTCATCCTCGGCGGCGTTCAGCGCGCCTACCGCGACTTCGTGCAACAACGGCTTCCACAGGTGCGTCATGCGCATGTCCAGCAGCGTGATATGCGCCTTGCCGCGTTTGCCCAGGGTACGCCCGAGGCGGGTCGCCAATTCCAATCCGCCGGCGCCACCGCCGACGATCACCACACGATGAGACATTCGCTCATATTCCCGAGTTGAAAGGACTGGCGCTATTGTCGAGTGAAGTGGTCGGTTATCCAAGGGCCTGTAGCTTTGCCGCGGATGGCGGCATCATGTGTCCATCCGCCGCCGTTCTGCGAAGCCACCGATGACCACCCCTCCGCTCGACGATTACCAGCGCCTGGTGCGCAGCCTCTCCGACCGCATCGTCGAGGCACAGGCACCGATCCGTATCCTCGATGCCCTGAAGTGGGACGAACAGATCCGCCTGGATTTCCTCGCCGCCCAGGGCAAGCAGCCGCCAGCCATCGACCGCGACTACTACCTGGCACGCCCGCTGCCGTTCGATGCGTCGGCGAAGAAGCAGGAGTTCCAGGCCATCGAGCGTGACATCACCCGCCAGCTCGGCCAGTTCAACCCGGTCGGACAGATCATGCGGCGCATGTGCAAGGAGTACCGCATGGTCGTGCGCATGCTCGAAGCGCGCGGCAGCGAGGACTTCGGCCTGATCTCCCAGGACCTCTACGGCTCGGCCACCGACGCCTTTCACGCCGGCGATCCGACGCTGGCCGACCTGGGGCTGATGCTCTCGGACTACTTGAACAACATCGACGACCGTGGCGAGCTGGAAGCCGAGCCCAAGGCGCTCGATGCCGAGGCTGCGGTGGCGCTGCTGCAGGAGCGCCTGGACAAGGTGTTCTGCGAGGGCGCTAGCGAGGGGCCGGTGCGGGTGATCGTCTCCGACGGCATCGTCGCCGATGCTGCCGCCGGCGCCGACTACATCAAGATTCGCGCCGATGCGCGCTTCAGCCAGCGCGACGTGCGCGCGCTGGAGGTCCACGAGGGATTGGTGCACGTGGGCACCACGCTCAACGGCATGAACCAGCCGATCTGCACCTTCCTGGCCAAGGGCCCGCCGTCTTCCACGGTGACCCAGGAGGGCCTGGCGATCCTCATGGAGGTGATTTCCTTCACCTCCTACCCGAGCCGCCTGCGCAAGCTGACCAACCGTACCCGCGCCATCCACATGGCCCAGGACGGCGCGAACTTCATGGACATCCATGCGTTCTTCCGCGAGCAGGGCTACGACGCCGATGCCTGCTACTCGAACACCGCCCGGGTGTTCCGTGGCTCGACGCCCACGGGGCTGCCGTTCACCAAGGACCTGTCGTACCTGAAGGGCTTCATCCTCATCTACAACTACATCCAGCTCGCCGTACGCCAGGGCAAGCTGGAGCAGATCCCGCTGCTGTTCTGCGGCAAGACCACCCTCGAAGACATGCGCACCCTGCGCCAACTGGTCGACGAAGGCCTGGTCACGCCGCCACGCTACCTGCCGCCGCAGTTCGCCGACCTCAACGCGCTGTCGGCGTGGATGTGCTTCTCCAACTTCCTCAACCACCTGAGCCTGGAACGCATCGAGGCGGACTACGCCGGGATTCTCTGATCCCGGCTCTACCTCAACGCCCGGCGCTGGAGACGTCCTTGGCTTGCAACAGCGTATCGCTGCGCTGGAAGTCGGCCAGGTTCGAGGCTACGTCGGGGCTGTGCTCCAGGGTGAGCGACGGGCTCTGGCGCAGGGCTTTCCAGCTGGCGCGCAGGGCCTCGACGGTGGTTTCGCGCAGCGCCTGGGCGTAGTGCCCGCGCCAGGCGAAGTCCTCGCGATCCAGCTCGCCGAAGCGGCGTTTGGCGCGTTCCCCGAGGTTGCTCTCCGGGCGTTTCGAAGCCTGCAGCAGGGCCTGTCGATAAGGCGCCAGTTGCGCCTCGTCGAGTGTGGCCAGACGCCAATCGGCATAGGTCAGAAAGGTGTCGATGCGCTGTTTGATGGTCGCGGCGTCGTAATCGTGGGATTGCACGGCCATCATCAGGTAACGCGAGACGCGGTTGCTCATGCCGACCAGATTCACCGCGTAACCCAACTGCTGCTGGGTGCGCAGTTGGGCGAAGAAGTCACCGCCAAGCACTTGCCCCAGCAAGCGAATGCGCGCCTCGGCGGCGTAGCCGTCCTCGGCTAGCGGTAGATACATCAATACCATGCGGTCCCGGCTGGCGGCCTGGACCTGCAGGGTGGGCAGTCCGGGCGCCAGGCGACGGTTGCTGGGGCGGGCGACGGCCTCGGCGGCGAGCGTGGGGTGTAGTGCCGTGCGCAGTGGTTCGAGCATGGCCCGGGCGTCGTCCTGGCTCAGGCTGCCGACGACCATCGCTTGTACATGCAGTTGACTCAGCCAGTGCTGACGGAAGCGTTCCAGGCTGTCCAGGTCGAGACTGCGTAGTGCGGCGAGCTTGGCCTGCTCATCGAAGTAGTCATTGCGCAGAGCCATGTTGAGGGCGGTGTCCATCAGGCCTAGCAGCTCTTGCTGGTTACTGGCCGTCCAGGCGCGGATCAGGCGTTGCTGCTGACGCTCGAAGGCTGTCGCATCCAGCGGAGTCTGCGTCAGCGCCTCGAGCATACGGCCGAGCATCTGGCGCTGCGCGGTACGCTGGCCACTCAGATGCAGAGCCAGGCCTTCGTCATTCACGCTCAGGCCGATGTTCATCCGGGCATCGCGCGCCTGGCGGCGAATGTTCAGGAACTGGTCGTTGATGACATTCACCCACAGTCGCTGTGCCACATAGTCGACGGGCTGACGGCGCGGCGAGCCACTTTGCAGGTTGATCCGCCAGAACGTCTGCAGGGTGCGGAAAGGACCGTTGTCTTCGTACCAGAGGCGCATGCCCGGTTCGTCGACCAACAGCGTCGGCAGGCTATCGCTGTCACTGGCCGCGGGTGCTTCGCCGCTGTCGCTGGCCGGCGCGTTGGCCATGACCGGCAGCTGTGGGTTGGCCAGCGCCTGGCCGGCGGGCCATTGGCTTACTCGTTGCAAGGCGTAGGGCGTCTGGAAGTTGGGGGCGATGCGGTCCGTCTGCGCCTTGGGCGAGTAGTGGATGCGCAGCAGCTTGTCCGGTGTCAGTGAGGCGAGCAGTGCATCGATCTTCGCAGCGTCGAAGCGCTCCCAGCGATAGGACGCCTGCAGCCATTGCGCCTGGGGTTCGTGCTCCATGCGGTCGACCAGCATCAGTACCATCGCCAGCGCATTGGGCGTCTGCCATTGCTCGAAGCGCTGGTGCACGCGCTCGGCGATACGCGCGTAACGCTGTGCATCGACACCCCGCTCACGGAGCATCTTCAGGTAGGCAAAGACGCTGGCCTGGACATCGTCGAGACGTCCGAGGCCCTGCTCGGAAAGCTGCACGTTGATGCCCAGCAGACTCTGCCGCTCGCCCCGGTAGGCCAGGCCGGCCCCGGCGGAAAGCGCCAGGTTGCCCTGCTTGAGGTAGTCGCCGAGGCCGTCGTTGAGCGTCTGCAGCACATAATCGAGGGACTGATCGGCATCGTCGGCGACGAGGTAGGCGATCGGGAAGTAGAAGCTCAACGTCTCGTCGTTCTGCCGCACGCGCACGCTCATGTGCGCCGGCAGTTGCCCCGGCAGGGCGATATCGGGTTCTTCGGGCGCTGCCGAGGGCGCGCGTCGTGGCACTGCGCTGAAGTGCCGTTCGACCATCGCCTGCAACTCGTCCAGCGACTGCGGAGCGAGCAGCACGAGCTTCATGCGCTCGGCGCTGTAGTGCTGCTCGAAGAAGGCCTTGGCACGCTCGCGCAACTGATCCGGCGGCAGACCCAGGGTTTGCAGGTTGCCGATCGCGGGCGCTGCCAATGGGTGTGCCGGGTTGAGGGCCTGACTGAAGGCATCCCAACTGCGCACGAAAGGAAGGTCGAGATCTTTCTGGTATTCGGCATCCACCGCGTGACGCTCTCGCTCGACATAGCGTGGATCGAAACGCGGGGCGGCCAGCAACTGGGCGAAGCGCGATACGCCTTCGTCCAGGGCGCTGCTGGGGATGGTCAGGTGGTAGCGGGTGGTCAGTGGGCGGGTCTGGGCGTTGTAACTGCCCGCACTGCGTTTGACGAACTGCTGGTAGCCGTCCACCTCCGGATAGCGCTCGCTACCGAGAAACAGCAGGTGCTCGACCAGGTGCGCCAGCCCCGGCAGATCCTCCGGGTCCTGGGCGTAGCCGGTCTCCACGTTCAGTGCCATGGCGGCCGACGGGCCGTCCGGGCGTTGCACCAGTAGCACCTGCAGGCCGTTGGCCAGTTGCAGGCTGCGGTAGTGCTGGGGGTCGTTGGGGCTTTGGATCAATGCCGTGTCGGCGGCATGGGCGAGCCAGGGGAGGGTCAGCAGGAACAACAGGAAAACGCGCGGCATGACAGTATCCTTCGAGTCCTTTCGAGTTGACGCAGGTGTCAGCAAGCAAGAATCAAGCCTCTGGGAAGAGCGCCGGATTTTCTAGACGTGCTGATTTAAGGCTGCATCAAGACGGAACCAATACCTGTCTTCTGTGACAGGTATTGGTGCAGGACTTCAAAAGCTCGCCAGCAGCCTGCCCAGCGTCGCCATGGCTTTTTCGCTGCGTTCGTCCCAGGGGTGGCCGTGGTTCAGGCGGGCGCAGTGGCGAAAGCTGCGGGTGGCGGAGAAGATCGGTCCGGGGGCGAGGCTGATGCCCTGGGCGAGGGCGGCCTGGAACAGTTGCAGGGCGTCGACCCGCTCGGGGAATTCGAACCACAGGAAGTAGCCGCCGCGGGGGCGGCTGACGTGGGTGTCGGCGGGGAAATAGCGCGCCGCGGCGGCGAGCATGGCGTCCTGCTGCATTTCCAGGGCGTGACGCAGGCGGCGCAGGTGGCGGTCGTAGCCGCCGTGCTGGAGGTAGTCGGCGATGGCGGCCTGCGCCGGCACGGAAGGCGAGATGGTGGTCATCAGCTTGAGCCGGGCGATACGCTCGGCGAAGCGTCCGCCGGTCACCCAGCCGACCCGGTAGCCGGGTGCCAGGCTCTTGGAAAATGACCCGCAATGCATCACCAGGCCCGAGCGATCATGGCTCTTCACCGGCCGTGGCGGTTGGCTGCCGTAGTACAGCTCGGCGTAGACGTCGTCCTCGATCAGCGGCACCTGGTGCTGCTCGATGAGTCCTTGCAGGCGCGCCTTGGCGGCGTCGTTCATGCTCGCGCCGCGCGGATTCTGCAGGCTGCTCATGACCCAGCAGGCACGAATCGGCAAGCGCTGCAGGGCCTCCTCCAGGGCGTCCAGGTCGATGCCGCTGCGCGGATGGCTGGGAATCTCCACGGCGCGCAGCTTGAGGCGTTCGAGCACCTGCAGGCAGGCGTAGAAAGTCGGGGATTCCACCGCCACCAGGTCCCCGGGCTGGGTGACACTCTGCAGGCACAGGTTGAGCGCTTCCATGGCGCCGTTGCAGATCACCAGTTCGTCCTGGCCCAGGTGCACGCCGGCGAGCATGTAGCGCAGGGCGATCTGCCGGCGCAGGTCCGGGTTGCCGGCGGTCATGTCGGCGATCACCGCGTGGGGTTGCATGTCGCGCAGCGCGTGGCTCATGCAGCGCGCCAGACGCGCCAGGGGGAACAGCTGCGGGTCGGGAAACGCCGAGCCAAAGGGCACGGTCTGTGGGTCCTTGAGCGAGCCGAGCACGGAGAACACCAGCTCGCTGACGTCCACTTCGCTGGTCTGTATGCCCAGTTGCAGCGCTTCGGGCTCGGGTAGCGCGCGCTGGGCATGCTCGCGGACGAAGTAACCCGAGCGCGCACGGGCCTGGATCAGGCCACGGTCCTCCAGCAGATAATAGGCCTGGAACACCGTGGAGGGGCTGACGCCATAGGTCCGGCTGGCGTGGCGCACCGAGGGCAGACGCCCGCCAGGGGCGAGCAACTGCTGGCGAATCATCTCGGCGATCTGCTCGGCGAAGGCCTCGTAGCGTTTCATGGCGTAGCCTGTGGACATCGGAGGCGTCACTTTACGACATCACTGGCGCGGTGCGACAAAGGTGCTGGCCACCTCCAGATGGGTCTCGGGGTCGTCGAGACCCTGCACGACGAACCCCAGTGGCGAGGTGCCGGCGCGGGGCGATTGGCCCAGCAGACTGACGCTCACCGGCAGGTCGCGGATCTCGCCCGCCGCCAGGCTCACTTCGCTCGGCCCCTGGTAGGCGTAGCCCGGCGTCTCGTCGAGGGCCAGGGCGTAGCGCTGTGGCTGCTGGGTCTTGTTGATCAGCTTGAGGCTGTAGACGTTCTCGATGCGACCATCGCCGTTCTCCCGATACAGGCCACGATCCCGGGTGACGTCCAGCGATGCGAGCGGACGTGCCTGCAAGGCCCAGCCGAGCGCGCCGAACATCAGCAGCAGGGCGGCGGCGTAGCCGAGCAGGCGCGGACGTGCCAGATGGGTGCGGCCGCCCTGCATCGCCCGCTCCGAGCTGTAGCGCACCAGGCCGCGGGCGTAGCCCATCTTGTCCATCACCGAATCGCAGGCGTCGATGCAGGCGCCGCAGCTAAGGCAGGCCAGTTGCAGGCCGTCGCGGATATCGATGCCGGTCGGGCAGACCTGCACGCACAGGGTGCAATCGATGCAATCGCCCAGCGTGGCGTCGCGCGCTCCATCGCGGCGCCGTGGCCCGCGGGATTCGCCGCGTACGGCGTCGTAGCTGACGACCAGCGTGTCGGCATCGAACATCACGCTCTGGAAGCGTGAATAGGGGCACATGTGCAGGCACACCTGCTCGCGCAGCCAGCCGGCGTTGAGGTAGGTGGCGAGGGTGAAGCTGGCCACCCAGAACGCGGTGGTCGGGTCCATGCGCAGGCTGAAGAGGTCCGTGACCAGTGCGCGGATCGGCGTGAAGTAGCCGACGAAGGCCAGTGCGGTGGCCAGGCTGATCGCCAGCCAGAGGCCGTGCTTGGCGCCACGGCGCAGCAGCTTGGTCGGGCTCCAGGGCGCGGCGTCGAGCTTGATGCGTTTGCCGCGATCGCCTTCGGTGAGTTGCTCGACCCACATGAACACCCAGGTCCATACGCTCTGTGGGCAGGTGTAGCCGCACCAGACGCGACCGGCGAACACGGTGATGGCGAACAGGCCGAAGGCGGCGATGATCAGGATCGCCGAGAGCAGTGCCAGGTCCTGCGGCCAGAAGGTCGCGCCGAAGATGTAGAAGCGGCGTTCCGGCAGGTCCCAGAGCACCGCCTGGCGGCCGTTCCAGTCGAGCCAGGCAGTGCCGAAGAACAGCACGAAGAGCAGGCCCGCGCCGTAGCGCCGCAGGTTGCGATACAGCCCGGTGAAGCGGCGGGTATGAATGGCGCCGCCGGCCTGGGCCGGCGTCAGGCGAAGGGGCTGGCTGGCATCGATGTCTTCGACGAGCCTGGCGGGTATGCGGTCGGTCATTGGGGGCCTCGTGGGCGTTTCTTCATGCCCGCCCATGGTCGACCTCGAGAGGGCTACATAACAGACTCAGATTTTGCGTTGAATTGCATATCAGATGGCGCGAGCCCAGTAGCCATGGGTCCGCGCGACGCCAGGTCGCAGGTGCTGATGGGGATGGCGTATCAGCTACCCAACTCGCGCCAGGTCAGGTACAGGCGGGTGTCGAACTCCAGTTGCGCATAGCCTGGCTGCAGGTGTTCGCAGAGCTGGTAGAAGGCCTTGTTGTGCTCGGCCTCGCGCAGGTGCGCCAGTTCGTGGGCGACGATCATGCCGAGGAAGGCCGCCGGTGCCTCGCGGAACAGCGCGGCGATGCGGATTTCCTTCTTCGCCTTGAGCCGCCCGCCTTGCACCCGGGACACCGCGGTGTGCAGGCCGAGGGCCTTGTGGGTGAGGTCCAGGCGGTTGTCGTAGAGCACCTTGTCGATGCCCGGCGCGCTCTTCAGGCGGCGCTGCTTGAGCGCCTGCACGTAGTCGTAGAGCGCGCGGTCGTTCTGTACCGCGTGCGGCTCGGGATAACGTCGGGCGAGGTGCTCGCCGAGGCTGCCGGCGTCGATCAGCCGGCGCACCTGGTCGAGCAGGGCGGGTGGGTAGCCGCCCAGGTAACGCAGTTCGTTCACAGGCGGCGGACTTTCAGCGAACGGCCCTTGATGCGCCCTTCGGAGAGACGTTGCAGGGCTTCGCGGGCGCGCTCGCGCTGCACCGCGACCAGCGCCTGATGATCGAACAGGGTGATCTTGCCGACCGCGTCGCCCGGCAGCCCGGCGTCGCCGGTGAGCGCGCCGAGGATGTCGCCGGGACGCAGCTTGTCCTTGCGTCCGGCGGCGATCGCCAGGGTGGCCATGGCCGGCAGCAGCGGCGAGTCGTCCCGGGCGTTCACCACCGAGAGTTCACGCCAGTTCAGCGGGGCACCCTGCAGGGCCTCGATGGCAGCGGCGCGGGGGGCTTCCGCCGGCGCCACCAGGGACAGCGCCAGGCCTTTCTCGCCGGCGCGTCCGGAGCGGCCGACGCGGTGTACGTGGACCTGCGCATCGCGCGACAGCTCGACGTTGATCACCAGCTCCAGCCCGGCGATGTCCAGGCCACGGGCGGCGACGTCGGTGGCCACCAGCACGTTGAGGCTGCGGTTGGCGAACATCGCCAGGGTTTGCTCGCGCTCGCGCTGCTCCATCTCGCCATGCAGCGCGGCGGTGGCGATGCGCCGGGCGTTGAGCTGGTCGGCCAGCTCCTGGCACTGCTGGCGGGTCTGGCAAAAGGCGATGCACGACTGCGGACGGGCGTTGAACAGCAGGCGCTCGACGGCCTCGAAACGCTGCTGCGGACTGATCTCGTAGAAGCGCTGCTCGATCTGCTCGTCGTCGTGCAGGGCGGCGACTTCCACGTTGGCCGGATCACGCAGGAAGCGCGCGGCGAGTTGAGCGATGCCGTCCGGGTAGGTGGCGGAGAACAGCGCGGTCTGGCGCTTGCGGGGAGTCGCCTCGATGATCGTCTCGATGTCTTCGATGAAGCCCATGTCGAGCATGCGGTCGGCTTCGTCGAGCACCAGGGTGCGCAGGCCGTCGAGCTTCAGGCTGCCCTTGTTCAGGTGTTCGAGGATGCGTCCGGGGGTGCCGACGACGATCTGCGCGCCGTGCTCCAGCGAACCCAACTGCGGCCCGAAGGGTGTGCCGCCGCAGAGCGTCAGCACCTTGATGTTGTCGGTGGTGCGGGCCAGTTGGCGAATCTGCCGGGCGACCTGGTCGGCCAGCTCGCGGGTGGGGCAGAGTACCAGCGCCTGGCAGCCGAACCAGCGCGGGTTCAGCGCTTGCAGCAACGCCAGGCCGAAGGCGGCGGTCTTGCCGCTGCCGGTCTTGGCTCGGCCGATCAGATCGCGGCCCGCCAGCAAATGAGGCAGGGAAGCGGCCTGGATCGGCGTCATCTGCTGGTAGCCGAGGCTTTCCAGGTTGGCGAGCAGGGCGGGCGCCAGCGGTAGCTGGGCGAAGGCGGTGTCGGTCACGATGGTCGGCCTGGCGATGCGGCGGGCCAGTTTACCAGTGTGCGGGGCGGCCCGCAGATCCGAACGCAAAAGGCCTGCCACGCGGGTGCGTGGCAGGCCCTTGTGTCACGCGCGGACTCAGGCGGCCTTGGCGGCAGCCTGGCCGGTGGCGCGGTTGAGCGCCGAGAACAGCGCGCGGAAGCTCGCGGTGGTGATGTTCTCGTCGATGCCGATGCCGTGCAACGGACGCTCGCCTTCGAGGCGGAACTCGATGTAGGAGGCGGCCTTGGCGTTGGCGCCGGAACCGATGGCGTGCTCGCTATAGTCCATGATCTCGGCTTTCACCGGCAGGGCGCTGACCAGCGCTTCCAGCGGGCCCTTGCCGACACCGCGCCAGTGCTGGATTTCACCGTTGTGGTGGACTTCCAGGTCGACCGCGCTGGTGCCGTTCTCTTCCTGCAGCCGATGACCCTTGAGCACGTAGGGGCTGGTGGCTTCCAGGTACTCGCGCACCAGCAGCTCATGGATCTGTGCGGCGCTCATCTCCAGGCCGAGGCGATCGGTTTCCCGCTGTACCACCTGGCTGAATTCGATCTGCATGCGACGCGGCAGGTTGATGCCGTATTCCTGCTCGAGCAGGAAGGTGATGCCGCCCTTGCCGGACTGGCTGTTGACGCGGATCACCGCCTCGTAGTCGCGGCCGATGTCGGCCGGGTCGATCGGCAGGTAGGGCACTTCCCAGAGCGCGTCTTCCTTCTGCTGGGCGAAGCCCTTGCGGATCGCGTCCTGGTGAGAGCCGGAGAAGGCGGTGTGTACCAGGTCGCCGACGTACGGATGGCGAGGATGTACCGGCAACTGGTTGCATTCCTCGACCACCTTGCGCACCGCATCGATGTCGGAGAAGTCCAGTTCTGGGTTCACGCCCTGGGTGTAGAGGTTCAGCGCCAGGGTCACCAGGCAGACGTTGCCGGTGCGCTCGCCGTTGCCGAACAGGCAGCCTTCGACGCGATCGGCGCCGGCCATCACCGCCAGTTCGGAGGCGGCCACGCCAGTGCCGCGGTCGTTGTGGGTGTGCACGCTGATCAGCACGCTGTCACGCTTGTCGATGTGGCGGCCGAACCATTCGATCTGGTCGGCGTAGTTGTTCGGCGTGGCGCACTCGATGGTCGCCGGCAGGTTGAGGATCAGCTTGTTCGCCGGGGTCGGCTGGAACACCTCGATCACCGCGTTGCATACCTCGACGGCGAAGTCGGTCTCGGTGGAGCTGAACACTTCCGGCGAGTACTCGAAACCCCACTGGGTTTCCGGCGCAGCCTCGGCCAGACGCTTGATGGTGCTGCCCGCAGCCACGGCGATGGCTTTCACGCCAGCCTTGTCCTGGTTGAAGACGATCTTGCGGAAGCTCGGCGCGCAGGCGTTGTAGTAGTGGACGATGGCCTTCTTGGCGCCCTTGAGCGACTCGAAGGTGCGCTCGATGAGGTCGTCACGGGCCTGTGTGAGCACCTGGATGGTCACGTCGTCGGGGATGTGGCCGCCTTCGATCAGCTCGCGGACGAAGTCGAAATCGGTCTGCGAGGCGGACGGGAAGCCCACTTCGATTTCCTTCAGGCCCACGGCGACCAGGCATTTGAAGAAGCGCATCTTCTTCTCGGCGTCCATCGGTTCGATCAGCGACTGGTTACCGTCGCGCAGGTCGGTCGACAGCCAGATCGGCGCCTTGTCGATGATCTGGTCCGGCCAGGTACGGTCGGGGAGCGTGACCTGAGTGAAGGCACGGTATTTCTTGGACGGGTCTTTGAGCATGCTCATGGGTTGCAATCCTGCGATATCGAGAGTCGGAGCGAGGCCGCGAAGGCCGTGAAAGCGGGGTTTCAGGCGAGGCTTCGCAGTCGCGGGCTGACCAGTCGCAGGCAGGCGAGCTGGCGGATCAGGAAGAGGACGTTGGCGTTTTTCATGGGGGAACCCTATCCATCGGGGCGTGGAATGGCAACACTTGCTCGAAAAACGCCGATTTATTGCTTAATAGGGCTTTTGCGGGGATTTAATTGCTTTTAGGTGGGGTGTTTTGGCGATTCGTGGTTTCCATGGGGCGCCATGGGCGCCCCATGCATTACGCGTCAGAAATCGCCGCGCAGGGTCAGGCTGAAATGGCGTGGGTCGCCGTAGTAGTAGTTCACGCCGGCGGCGCCAATCTTCTTGTAGTAGTACTTGTCGAAAAGGTTGTAGGCGTTGAACTGCAGCGAATAGTGCTCGTTGAAGCGGTAGCCAAGCATGGCGTTGTAGATGGCGTAGCCGCCTTGTTCAGCGCGGCGGGTGCCGCTGGTGGCGTAGGTATCGCTCTGTGCCTGCATACCGCCGCCCACGGTCAGGCCGTTCAGGGCGCCCTGGAAGCGATAGCTGGTGAACAGGCGGAGCTGGTGTTTCGGGTCCGTACTGCGCAGCACGTTGCCCTGGTTGGCGGCGGTGTCCTTGAGATATTCGGTGGTGGTGTAGGTGTAGCCGGCGAAGACCTGCCAGCCGGGCAACACCTCGCCCGCCACCTCCAGTTCGACGCCCTCGCTGCGGCTCTTGCCGCCGGCGATCATGCAACTGCCGACGATGCCGTTGGGCTGGCAGGGGACGTTGATGGCGTCTGCATCCTGCAGGGCCTTGCCCGTTAGGTTGGTGCGAAATACGGCGGCGGAGGCGTTCAGCCGACCCGCGAAATACTCGCCCTTGAGGCCCAGCTCGTAGGATTCGCCGGTCATCGGATCCAGCAGCGCGCCGGAGACGTCGTAGCTGCTCTGCGGTGTGAAGATCTCGGTGTAGCTGGCGTAAGCGCTCAGATGCTCGTCGAGGTCGTAGATCAGCGCCGCATACGGCACGATTTCCTGATCGACGCTGTAGTCGCCGCTGGCGTTGCTGCGGTTCTCGAAGTCGTACCAGTTCAACCTTGCGCCGATCTGCGCGGTCAGCGGGTCGGCGAGCGACAGGCTGACGGTGCCGAACACGGCTTTCTCGGTGGTCAGCGTCTGCGCCGCGGTGTCGGGGATGTCCAGGCTTGGCCGGGGGATTGCCGAGGGATTCCAGTGGCGGATGTCCACGCCGCTGGCGATCACCGCGAAGGCGCTCTGGATGCCGGTCTGATCGACCTGGTTGCGTTCCAGGCCGAGGGTCGCGTGGTGCTCTCGCCCAAGTAGCTGGAAGGGGCCGTCGAGCACTGCGCCGAGGTTGTCGTAGAGCGTTTCGCCGCCGCCGTCGCTGACCGTCGCCGAGACGTCGAACTCGTAAGGGTCGGTACTGCCCGCGGTGTTGTAGATGTAGGTCTGCTGGAAGCCGTGGTCCTTGAAGGCGAAGCGGCTGCGGCTGGCGCTCAGCCTGAGGTTCCAGTCGTTCTGCAGGTGATGTTCGAGCTCGCCGAAGAGGTGCAGGTTGGTGCGATCCCAGCGACCCCAGTTGGCGCCCAGGAAGGTATCCCGGGAGAACTTCAACGGTGAGCCGTCGAAGTCGGCGGGCAGGTTGCCCCAGGTCCCGGTGGCCTCCAGGTCGACGTACTCGATGCCGGTGGTCAGCGTGGTGGCGTCATTCAGGTCCGCCGCGATCACGCCGTAGAGCAGGCTCTTGCGCTCCATTTTCGCGTCCTGGAAGGAGTCGCTGTCGTCGTGCACGGCGATCACGCGTCCACGCAGGGCGCCGCCTTCGACCAGCGGGCCGGAGAGATCCGCCACGTAGCGATTCGCCTCCCAGGAACCGAGCGTGTAGCTGGCGGAACCCTGGAACTCGCGGGTCGGGCGCTTGCGCACGATGTTCACCGTGCCCGAGGGATTGCCCGAGCCGCGCAGCATGCCGCTGGCGCCGCGGAGGATCTCCACGTGGTCGATGGTCGCCGCGTCCGGCTGGATGAAGTTGCCGCTGCCGGCGTTCTGGTTGATGCGTGCGCCATCGAACTGGATGGCGTCGATCTGGTAGCCCCGGGCGTAGTAGGTCACGCGCTCGCTGTCGGTGTAGTCGACCACCACGCCGGGGACCTGGTAGAGCATGTCGGTCAAGGTATTGAGTTGCTGGTCTTGCAGGCGTTGGCTGGTGAGCACGCTCACCGACTGCGGCGTGCGGCGCAACGATTGCGGGGTCTTGCCGATGGCCACGCTGCCCGTGGTGTAGGAACCGCTGTTCTCGGTGACCGGGCCCAGGGCGGTGGCGCTGATGTTCATCGACTGCAGCTCGACGGCTTCCTTGCCCAGTACGTAGTTGCCATTACCGCGGTGCTCGGCGCGCAGGCCGCTGCCCTGCAGCAGCCGGGCGAGGCCCTGGGGAACGTCGTATTCACCCTTCAGCCCCGGGCTTTGCAGCCCCTGGGTCTGCTGCGGCGTGCTGGAGAGGGTGATGCCGGCGCTGCGCGCGAACTGGTTGAGTACCTGCGCCAGTGGGCCGGCGGCGATGCTGTAGTGGCGCAGGGCCTGGTCGCTGGATGGCTGGGCGTGGGCGAGGGCGGGCACGCCGGCCAGTGCGACACCGGCGCCGAGGGCGGCGGCGCGCAGTGCACGGGACAACGGGGCGAGTCGCGATGGGGTGATGGAGGACGGCATAGGGCTCACTGTGGACGGTGTTTGAATGGGAATGGTTGTTATTCCCTTGCCGGTCCAACAGGGAAAAGCCGACAGCGATTGTTGAAAAAAACGCAGGAGGCCGGAATCAGGTCGCTGCCTCGACGTTGACCCACCAGCGCGTCAGGTAGCGCAGGCGCACCGGCAGCGTATCGGCGACCACGGCGAGCAGCGCGTCGGTGTCGCTCAGGCGGAACACCCCGGACAGGCTCAGCCCCGCCACCTCATCGCTGCAGCCCAGGTGCCCCGAGCGGTAGCGCGCGAGCTCGGCGAGGAACACGTCCAGCCGCGTGTCGCGACTGACGATCACCCCGTCTCGCCAGGCGCCCGGGTCCAGGCCGTCGTCGCCCAGGGGATGGCTGCCCTTTGCATCGAAGCGCCGACGCTCGCCAGCGCCGATGCGCTCCGTAGGCGCGTGGAGCCAGTCGACCTGGCCCTGCTCGACGCTCAGGCAGGTGCTGCCAGGCCCCAGGCGCAGGTCGCAGCGGGCGCCGGGGTACAGGATGAAGCGGCCCTGGGGCGTGCGCACTTGCAGCGCTAGAGGCGCGTCCTCGCGGCGCTCGACGAACAGCTCGCCACGGCGCAGCTCAATGCCCTGGCTGGCGCCGCTGGGCAGGTCCACCGCCGAATCGGTGTTGAGGTGCAACGCGCTGCCGTCGGCCAGCGCCAGGCGTCGGCGCTCACCGATCCCGGTCGCCTGATCCGCCAGCAGCGGTTGCACCAGCGACAGGTCACGGGCCAGCCAGGCGCTGCCGCCCAGCGCCAGACCAAGCGTCAGCGTCTTCAGGGCGCGGCGTCGTTGCAGGCGAACCGCCGAATGCTCCAGTGCATCGACGGTGCCACGCGGCAGACCGCCGAACTCCTGGGCGAGCTCGGCCTGCAGGCCGCTGGCCTGCAGCCAGGCGCGTTCGTGGCGCGCATCCTGGCGCCGCCAGTGCTCGAACTGCTGGCGCAACTCGGGGGCTTCGTTGTGACGCAGGCGCACCAGCCAGTCGAAAGCCTGGCGCATACGCTGGGCGTCGTCGGCATCGGCCGTCATGACTGCTCGTTTTCCGCCTGACGCATCAGGTAGCAGTGGTAGAGCGCATCGGCCACGTAACGCTCCACCGAGCGTACCGAAACCCCCAGGCGCTCGGCGATCTGGGCGTGGCTCAGGCCCTCGCACTGGGCCAGCAGGAAGGCGCTGCGCACGCGCGGCTTGAGGCCGTCGAGCATCTGCGCGATGCGTTCGAGCAACTCCAGGACGACCTGTCGGGTTTCCGGTGAAGGCGCCAGTTCCTCGGGCAGGTGGGCGATGCTTTCCAGCCAGGCGCGGCGGATTTCCTCGCGTCGCCAGTGGTCCACCAGCAGGCCGCGGGCTACGGTGCGCAGGAATGCACGAGGGGTTTCGATGGCGCCGAGGTCGCAGCGCTGGAACACACGTAGAAAGGTGTCATGGGCGAAGTCCGCGGCATCGGCGGCGTTGCCCAGGCGCTGGCGCAGCCAGGCGTGCAGCCAGCCGTGATGGTCGCTGTACAGTCGCTGAGCCTGGCGGGCATCGAAGGCCGACATGATGAATAGAATTCGCCGTTGATAATGCCTCGCATTGTCATGTCCGGCTCGCGTTTTTGCAATGCGCGGGCGACTCTTGCGTCAGTCCGCGTAGCTGTAGGCGCCGCCTTTCTCCAGTGCGCGGCGATAGGCCGGTCGCGCATGGATGCGCGCGAGGAAATCGGCGATCCGTGGGCGCCCCTGCAGGACCCCGCGTGACGCCGCGGCCTCCAGCGGGAAGCTGAGCTGGATGTCCGCGGCGCTGAAGTTGTCCCCGGCGAACCAGTCGTGCTCGGCCAGCTGGCTCTCCAGGTAGCCGAAGTGCAGCTTCAACTGAGGATTGATGAAGGCCGCGCCGACCTTGTCGGCGATCCCGCGGGCGATCGGCTTGATGAAGAAGGGCATCGGCGAGGTGCGCAGCTTGTCGAACACCAGCTTGAGCAGCAGCGGCGGCATCGCCGAGCCCTCGGCGTAATGCAGCCAGTAGCGGCAGCGCAGTCGCTCGGGGCTGCCGGCGGGGGGCAGCAACCAGTCGCCGTAGCGTTCGGCGAGGTATTCGATGATCGCCCCCGACTCCGCCAGGGTCAGCTCGCCATCGGTGATCACCGGCGACTTGCCCAGCGGATGCACCTTGCGCAACTCGGGCGGTGCCAGCAGGGTTTGTGGATCGCGCTCGTAGCGCTGAATCTGGTAATCGAGGCCAATTTCCTCGAGCATCCAGAGCACGCGCTGGGAGCGCGAGTTGTTCAGATGATGAACGGTGATCACGGCGAACTCCCGCAGGGGTTGGTCAATGGGTCAGACTCTCAGACCGTCGTGGTCCACGCCAGTGCCATTCCCGCCAATTGCTGGAGCAAAGCCATGTTTCGCCTACTCGCCACGTCGCTCGCCTTCGTCATGCTGGCCGCTTGCAGCCAGGCCCCGTTGCAGCCTCCCGCGCCGCTGAGCGAGCGCCTGCAGACGCTGGGTCTGCGCCAGGGCGAGGCGGTGCGCCGTATCAGCGCCTTCAGCATCGCGGGCTGGCGCTCGCTCGACGACAACCACCTGATTCTCGATGCCGGCCCTGGACGCGATTACCTCATCACGCTGGCTTATCCTTGTTACGGTCTCGACAGTCGCAACCGCATCGGCTACACCACAACGGGGGGCGCACTGACGGACCTGGACCGAATTCTGACACCGGAACCGGGGATGCCGCGCGACTGTCCGATCCGGGAGATCACTCGTCTGGAACAACTCAACTGACCTGACGTTAGCCGCCGGGAAGCATGCGGTGCGGACGCTGGCGCAGGTCGCCAACAACCAAGGAAGACTTGCCATGCGTTCACTTCTATCGTTTTTCGCCGCTGCGTCGTTCACTGCTGCCCTGGCGGGGTGCGCCCACTCCACGGCACCTGCTGCGGATGTCTCCGCGCCTCTCTCCGAGCGCGGTCTGCAGGTCATCGAGCCGGTCGACAACATTCCTCACTTCGTCTTGCGTACCTGGCATCCGCTGGATGACCGCCACATCGTCCTGCGCAGTGCCGCGCGGGTGTACTTGGTGGAGTTCGCCGGCAGTTGCGGGCATCTGCAGCCGAATGCGCGGTTGGCCTATCTGAGCAACATGGACGGCCTGGCGCCGGGCAACGACTTCCTGGTCGCCACCAGCGATGGCGGCCAGGCGCACTGCAGCGTTGCGTCGCTGTATCGGCTGGACGGACCGGGCGCCGTCGGAGTCTGATGTTCCGCCCGAGAGGCTAAACCGGTAGCGGCCTGGCGCTTTCGCGCAGGTCGCGGCCACTGGGCGCCTGGAACACGCTCAGGCCGAATTCCGGAAGGATCGCCAGCAGGTGGTCGAAGATGTCCGACTGGATGCTCTCGTAGGCATTCCAGGCGGTGGTGTTGGTAAAACAGTAGATCTCCAGCGGCAGGCCTTGGGCGCCGGGCGACAGTTGGCGCACCAGCAGGGTCATGTCCTGGCGGATGCCCGGATGGCTGCGCAGGTAGCGCTCGACATAGGCGCGGAAGGTGCCGAGGTTGGTCACGCGGCGGGTGTTCACCGGTTCCTTGCCCTTGCTCTCCAGCTTGAGGTTCCACTCGTCGAGCTCCTGCTGCTTGTAGTTCAGGTACTCGTCGAGCAGGCTGAAACGGTGCAGGTGATGGCATTCCTGCTCGTTGAGAAAATGCACGCTTTGCTGGTCGAGCCACAGGCTGCGCTTGATCCGGCGGCCCCCGCACTCCTGCATGCCGCGCCAGTTCTTGAACGGGTCGGTGATGAAGCGCCGGGTGGGGATGGTGGTGATGGTCTTGTCCCAGTTCTGCACCTTCACCGTATGCAGGGCGATGTCGATGACGTCGCCGTCGGCATTCAGGTTGGGCATTTCCACCCAATCGCCGACCCGGATGATGTCTCCCGAGGTGATCTGCACGCTGGCCACCAGCGAGAGCAGGGTGTCCTGGAAGATCAACATCAGCACCGCCGCCATCGCGCCCAGGCCTGAGAGCAGGATCAGCGGCGAGCGGTCGATCAGCGCAGCGATCATGAGGATGGTCGCCAGCGCGTAGAGCACGATCTTGACCACCTGGATATAGCCCTTGACCGGCTTGAGGTGGGCGTCCGGGCGGCGCTCGTAGAGGATATTCACCAGGGTCAGCGCACTGCCGATGGCCAGCGCGATGGTGAGGATCACGAAGGCGGTACAGACATTGCGCACCACCGTGACCAGCGCTTCGGGAAGACCCGGTATCAGCACCACGCCAGCGGAGAGGATCAGCGCCGGTACGATGTTGGCCAGGCGGCGTACCACCTTGACGTCGTGCAGCGCCTTGTCCTGGCCCAGGGAGGTGGAGCGCAGGGCACGCATCAGCCCGCGCACGAGGATGTGCTTGACGATCCAGTTGGCCAGCCAG
This sequence comes from Pseudomonas sp. R4-15, assembly GCF_055768815.1. Taxonomy (NCBI): domain Bacteria; kingdom Pseudomonadati; phylum Pseudomonadota; class Gammaproteobacteria; order Pseudomonadales; family Pseudomonadaceae; genus Pseudomonas; species Pseudomonas sp. R4-15. The sequence continues at coordinate 4,104,406 of NZ_CM147293.1, read as the reverse complement.
GCGCCGACCAGCAGTGTCGAGGCGCCGAGCAGCGCATGCAGTTCCGGGTGGAGTTCGAGCCAGTCGATGAAGGCAGCGTAAGTGGCTTGCATGGGAGTCCTTGCTGACGACGGGCCTCAGGGGCGCGTCGCCGGAGAAAGTCAGAGTAACGGCAGTGTCACCGGCTCCAGGTGATTGTCTTCGACACGCACCTCGATCTCACCCTCGCCCAGGCGTGCGTGCAGGCGCTGGCCAGGCTGAGTCTGCGCGGCGCTGCGCACGGCGCGACCGCGTTCGTCGAGGAGGATCGCGTAGCCGCGTCCGAGCGTCGCCAGCGGGCTGACGATCTGCAGTTGCTGGGCGCTGGCCTGTAGGTGTTGCGTGCGTTGGCGCAATTGCTCGCGGATGGCGCGCGGCAGGCGCTCGGCGAGGGTGTCGAGGCGTTGCCGCAGGTGCGCCAGGTTGCGCCCCGGGTGCTGCGCCGCGAGGCGCGTGTCCAGACGTGCCAGGCGCTCGCCAGCGCTACCCAGGCGCCGCTCGGTGGCTTGGCGCAGACGCCGCTCCAGGTCGTCCACCCGCTGAGCCTGCTGCTGCAGGCGTTCGCGTGGGTGGCGCAGGCGGCGGGTGAGGCCGTCCAGACGCAGGTTTTCCCGGCGCAGACGCTCGCGCGTGCAGTGCAGCAGGCGCCGCCGCAGGCTTTCCAGGCGCTGCATCAGTTCGTCGCTGTGCGGCGCCAGCAGTTCGGCGGCGGCGGAGGGGGTGGGGGCCCGCAGGTCGGCGACGAAGTCGGCGATGGACACGTCGGTTTCGTGGCCCACGGCGCTGACGATCGGCGTCACGCAGGCGTGGACGGCGCGCGCTACGGCTTCCTCGTTGAAGCACCAGAGGTCCTCCAGCGAGCCGCCGCCACGGGCCAGGATCAGCGCGTCGAAGCCCTGTGCGTCGGCCAGTGCCAGCGCGCGGACGATCTGCGCGGTGGCCTCGCGGCCCTGTACGGCGGTGGGGATCAGGGTCAGCTCCACCTGCGGCGCGCGGCGGCGAAACACGCTGACGATGTCACGGATCACCGCGCCGGTCGGTGAGCTGACGATGCCGATACGGCGCGGGTGGGTGGGCAGCGGCAGCTTGTGCTCGGCGGCGAACAGGCCTTCGTCGGAGAGCTTCTGCTTGAGCGCCTCGAAGGCCAGGCGCAGGGCGCCGTCACCGGCCGGCTCGACGTTGTCGAGAATCAGTTGGTAGTCGCCGCGGCCCTCGAACAGCGAGACCTTGCCGCGCACGCGCACCTGCAGCCCGTCGCGCAGCGCCTGGCGCACGCGCTGGGCGTTCTGCCGGAACAACGCGCAACGTACCTGGGCCTTGCCGTCCTTGAGGCTGAAGTAGATGTGCCCGGAGGCGGGGCGGGCGAGGTTGGAAATCTCGCCCTCCACCCAGACCTGGGCGAACACGTCCTCGAGGAGCAGACGGGCGCGGTTGTTGAGCTGGCTGACGCTGAGGACTTCGCGGTCGAGCCCCAGACGCTGGAAAGGATCGTTGAGCATGCAGGGATGATACGGGGCCGCCGGGCGGCGGGAAAGCAGGGGACGACTCGCTATAATCAACGACCTGATTCGCTCGGAGTATGAGTCATGCAGTGGTCCGCCGTTCAATACACGCGCTTCGAGCGCGAGCGCAACCAGCCGGTGCTCGACCTGCTCGCCAGGTTGCCCGCCGGTGGCGTGGAGCGCGCCGCCGACCTGGGTTGCGGTCCGGGCAATTCCACCGAGTTGCTGGCGCAGCGCTATCCGGCGGCGGAGGTGGTAGGCATTGATCAGTCTGCGGAAATGCTCGACGCAGCCCGTGCGCGCCTGCCGTCGCTGCGCTTCGAGCAGGCCGACCTGGGACACTGGCGCAGCGACCAGCGCTACGACGTGCTGCTGGCCAATGCCTCGCTGCAGTGGCTGCCCGACCACGCGCGGCTACTGCCTACCCTGTTCGAACAGCTGACGCCAGGCGGCCAGTTGGCGGTGCAGATGCCGGACAACCTCGAAGAGCCGGCGCATCGGCTTATGCGCGAGGTCGCCGCCAGCCCCGCCTGGAAGGACCGCTTGGCTGGCGTCGGGCGCCAGAACGACAGCCTGCACGATGGCTGCTGGTACTACCGCTGCCTGAGCGAGGCCGGAGCGCGTGTGGAAGTCTGGCGCACCGTCTACCTGCACCCATTGGCCGGTGGCACCCAGGGGGTGGTCGACTGGTTTTCCGGCTCATCGCTGCAGCCTTATCTGCAACGACTGTCAGGACAGGCCCGGGAAGACTTTCTCGAGGCCTATCGCGAGCGCCTGCAGGGTGCCTATCCCGAGCTCGAAGACGGCACCCTGCTGCTGCCGTTCCCGCGGTTGTTCTTCGTCGCCACCCGTCAGGGCGGACCTGACTGACGCGCGCCGCGAACACGCTCTGGATCGGCTTCGTAGTCCCTCGCTCTTCGCGACTTGAACGCCGCTGGAACGGGGCAGGAACAGGGACCGGAACCGGGGGTCTCACCTGTGGCCAACTGCCGCATTCCGGCTAGACTTTGGTAGACTCGCGCGAGCTGCGGCTAAACCGCATCTTTTGTGAGCTCAAAGAACCGTTCGCGTGTGCTGCGGACGGCTCGAGATTCACGAGATCCCTGGCGAAGCATCGGGGGTCCGCCACCTGATCAGGAGTCCTCTGATGGACATGAACCGCAGACAGTTCTTCAAGGTCGCCGCCGTCGGCCTTGGGGGATCGAGCCTCGCGGCACTGGGCATGGCGCCGACGCCTGCCTTTGCCGATGAGGTGCGTCATTTCAAGCTGACGCACACCAAGGAAACCCGCAACACCTGCCCATACTGCTCGGTCGGTTGCGGTCTGATCCTCTACAGCATGGGTGACGAGGGCAAGAACGTTGCCCAGAACATCATCCACATCGAAGGTGACGCCGACCATCCGGTCAACCGCGGCACCCTCTGCCCGAAAGGCGCCGGCCTGCTCGACTTCGTGCACAGCCCGAGCCGCCTGAAATACCCCCATGTGCGCAAGCCCGGCTCCAACGAGTGGGTGCGCATGAGCTGGGACGACGCGCTCGACCGCATCGCGCGCCTGATGAAGGAAGACCGCGACGCCAACTTCATCGCACAGAATGCACAGGGCCAGACGGTCAACCGCTGGACCTCGGTAGGCTTTCTCGCCGCTTCCGCCTCCTCCAACGAGGCCGGCTACCTGACGCAGAAAGTCATCCGCAACCTGGGAATGCTGGGGTTCGATAACCAAGCGCGTGTCTGACACGGCCCGACGGTGGCAAGTCTTGCCCCGACGTTTGGCCGTGGCGCCATGACCAATACCTGGTCTGACATCGCCAACGCGAACCTGGTCCTGGTGATGGGCGGCAACGCAGCCGAAGCCCACCCCTGCGGATTCAAATGGGTGACCGAAGCCAAGGCTCACAACAAGGCCCGGCTGATCGTGGTCGACCCACGTTTCACGCGTACCGCCTCGGTGGCGGACTACTACGCGCCGATCCGTACCGGTACCGACATCGCCTTCATGGGCGGCCTGATCAATTACCTGATCAGCAACGAGAAGTACCAGCACGAGTACGTGCGCAACTACACCGACGTGTCCTTCATCGTGAAGGAGGGCTACGGCTTCGAGGACGGTATCTTCAGCGGCTACGACGCCGAGAAGCGCACCTACTCGGACAAGAGCGGTTGGGGCTACGAGCTGGATGAGAACGGCTATGCCAAGGTCGACAAGACCTTGAGCCATCCGCGTTGCGTGTTCCAGTTGCTCAAGCAGCACTACAGCCGCTACACCCCGGAAATCGCCAGCCAGACCTGCGGCATGCCGCAAGACCGGATGCTGAAGATCTGGGAAGAGATCGCCACTTGCTCGGTCCCGGGCAAGACCATGACGATCCTCTACGCGTTGGGCTGGACGCAGCATTCCATCGGTGCGCAGATCATCCGTTCCGCGGCCATGGTGCAGTTGCTGCTCGGCAACATCGGCATGCCCGGCGGCGGCGTCAACGCCCTGCGCGGCCACTCCAACATCCAGGGTCTGACCGACCTCGGCCTGCTGTCCAACCTGCTGCCGGGCTACATGAGCCTGCCGGGGGATGCCGAGCAGGACTTCGATGCCTACATCGGCAAGCGTGCGTTGTCGCCGCTGCGCCCGGGGCAGATGTCCTACTGGCAGAACTACCGCAAGTTCCACGTCAGCCTGATGAAGGCCTGGTACGGCGGCAACGCCACGGTCGACAACGACTGGTGCTACGAGTACCTGCCCAAGCTCGACTTCGGCGGCGCCGGCTACGACGTGCTGCGCATGTTCGACATGATGGGACGCGGCGAAGTCCACGGCTATTTCTGCCAGGGCTTCAACCCGATCGCCTCGCTGCCGGACAAGAACCGCGTGGTCAAGGCACTGGCCAAGCTCAAGTGGCTGGTGGTGATGGACCCGCTGGAGACCGAAACGGCGAACTTCTGGAAGAACGCCGGGGCCTTCAACGACGTCGATACCGCGAGCATCCAGACCGAGGTGTTCAACCTGCCGACCACCTGCTTCGCCGAGGAAGACGGCTCGCTGGTGAACAGCGCGCGCTGGCTGCAGTGGCACTGGAAGGCGGCCGATGCCCCCGGCGAAGCGCGTCCGGACGTGTCGATCATCTCCGAGCTGTACCTGCGTCTGCGCCAGGCCTACCGCGAGGAGGGCGGGGCCTTCCCCGATCCGATCGTCAACCTCAACTGGCCCTACAAGGTGCCCCACGAGCCGTCCTCCGAGGAACTCGCCAAGGAGTACAACGGTTATGCGGTGAGCGACTTCACCGACGGTGCCGGGACGGCGATGCGCAAGGGCCAGCAGCTCTCCGGCTTCGCCCAGCTCAAGGACGACGGCAGCACCGCCTCGGGCTGCTGGATCTTCTGCGGTAGCTGGACCGAGCAGGGCAACCTGATGGCGCGGCGCGACAACAGCGACCCGTACCACATGAAGCAGCACCTGGGCTGGGCCTGGGCCTGGCCGATGAACCGGCGCATCCTCTACAACCGCGCCTCGGCGGACCCGCAGGGCCAGCCGTGGTCGATGGAGAAGCGCGCGGTATGGTGGAACGGCAGTGCCTGGGTCGGTACCGATGTGCCCGACTACGGCGCCACCGTGCCACCGGAAGCGGGGATGAATCCGTTCATCATGAACCCCGAGGGCGTGGCGCGTTTCTTCGCCGTCGACAAGATGGCCGAGGGTCCATTCCCCGAGCACTACGAGCCGTTCGAAACGCCGATCGGCGTCAACCCGCTGCACCCGAACAACAAGAAGGCCACCAGCAACCCGGCCGGGCGCGTGTTCGAGTCGGTGTGGCCGACGCTGGGCAAGGCCGACGAGTTCCCGTACGCGGCGACCACTTACCGTCTGACCGAGCACTTCCACTTCTGGACCAAGCACTGTCGCCTGAACGCCATCGTCCAGCCCGAGCAATTCGTCGAGATTGGCGAGGCCCTGGCCAGCGAGAAGGGCATCAAGGCCGGCGACCGGGTGCGCGTGAGCTCCAAGCGCGGCTACATCGAAGCCGTCGCGGTAGTGACCAAGCGTATCCGTCCGCTGCAGGTGAACGGCCAGACCGTGCATCACGTGGGCATCCCGCTGCACTGGGGATTCACCGGCGTGGCGCGGCATGGCTACCTGACCAACACCCTGGTGCCCTTCCTCGGCGATGGCAACACGCAAACGCCCGAGTCGAAGTCGTTCCTGGTCAAGCTGGAGAAGGTGTAAATGGCCAGTCAAGACATCATCGCCCGCTCCGCAACGACCACGCCGCCGCCGTCGATCCGCCAGGTCGACGAGGTGGCCAAGCTGATCGACGTGTCCAAGTGCATCGGTTGCAAGGCCTGCCAGGTCGCCTGCTCGGAGTGGAACGAGCTGCGTGACGAGGTGGGTCACAACCATGGCGTGTACGAAAACCCCATGGACCTGACGGCCGACTCCTGGACGCTGATGCGTTTCACCGAGCACGAGAACGCCGCCGGGGACCTGGAGTGGCTGATCCGCAAGGACGGCTGCATGCATTGCGCCGAGCCGGGCTGCCTCAAGGCTTGCCCGAGCCCGGGGGCGATCATCAAGCACGCCAACGGCATCGTCGATTTCAACCAGGACCACTGCATCGGCTGCGGCTACTGCATCACCGGCTGTCCGTTCGACATCCCGCGCATCTCGCAGAAGGACCACAAGGCGTACAAGTGCACCCTGTGTTCCGACCGCGTCAGCGTGGGGCTGGAGCCGGCCTGCGTGAAGACTTGCCCGACCGGCGCCATCGTCTTCGGTACCAAGGAGGACATGCAGCAGCACGCCGCCGAGCGCATCGTCGACCTCAAGTCGCGTGGGTTCGAGAATGCCGGTCTCTACGACCCGGCCGGTGTGGGCGGCACGCATGTGATGTACGTGCTGCATCACAACGACCAGCCGTCGCTCTACGCCAACCTGCCTGATGCGCCGGCGGTGAGTCCGATGGTCAGCTTGTGGAAGGGCGTGACCAAGCCGTTCGCGCTGCTCGCCATGGGCGCCGCGGTGCTCGCCGGCTTCTTCCACTACGTGCGGGTCGGCCCGCAACGGGTGGAGGAGGACGAGGAAGCGCCCGAGGCGGTCGAGCCGGTGGTTCACCAGCAGGATCCGTCGGTGCACACCTTCGATCCGAAGCAGCCCTGAGGCGTTGGAGGCCGAGATGAAAAAAGAAATCCAGCGTTACAACGCCAATGAGCGCAGCAACCACTGGTTGACCGCGATCCTCTTCATCCTTGCCGGGCTCTCCGGGCTGGCGCTGTTCCATCCCGCGCTGTTCTGGCTGAGCAACCTGTTCGGCGGCGGCCCTTGGACGCGCATCCTGCACCCGTTCCTGGGGTTGGCGATGTTCGTGTTCTTCGCCGCGCTGGTGGTGCGCTTCTGGCGTGCCAACCTGTTCCGCGGCAACGATGGCGCCTGGATGCGCAACGTTGGCAAGGTCATGCGCAACGAGGAAGAGGGTGTTCCGCCGATCGGCAAGTACAACCCGGGGCAGAAGTTGCTGTTCTGGGTGCTGCTGGCGACCATGCTGGTGCTGCTGTTGTCCGGCGTGGTGATCTGGCGTGCCTACTTCAGCCACCTGTTCGGCATCGATGTGATCCGCCTCGCGGCGCTGGCCCATGCGGCGGCGGCCTTCGTGCTGGTCATCTCGATCATCGTGCACATCTACGCGGCGATCTGGATCAAGGGCTCGTTCACCGCCATGATGTCCGGCTGGGTCAGCCGGGCCTGGGCGAAGAAGCATCACGCGCTCTGGTACCGTGACGTCGCTTCGCGCGACGACAAGTAGCTAGTGCCGCTCACTCGCCCTCACGGGCGAGTACACCGCTCGCGCCGGAAGAAGCCCGTCTGGGCTATCCTGCGCGGGCGTTCTTTTTTGCGCATTCGCGTTACGGCGACTGCGCTCGTCGGGGCATCCGCATGCCCGCTCGAGGAGGGCCGAATGGCCGTCAAATACCTGGAACCCGAGCAGATCGCCACCTCGGCGACCAGCCTGCCTTATATCCACATGCCGCCAGGGCGCCTATTCGCGCTCCGCGCCGAGCGCCTGGAAAGCCTCGCCGAAGATCACCCGTTGGGGGACTACCTGCGGCTGGTCGCCAGTCTTTGCCGTACCCAGCAGCAGGTCCTCGATGCACCGCCGCCGTTGCCGGCCATCGATGGCAAACGTCTCGAGCAGAGCAAGACGCATCGTATGCCACCCCTGGCTGCCGACACTCTGGTGCGCGAGGACGCCTGGCAAACGATGCTCGATGCTTTGCTCGCGGCCTTTCCCGAGCCCGCCAATCCCGCCGTGGGGGACGCGTTGCGTGCGCTGCGCGCGGCGGATGCCGGTCAGCGTCGGGCGTGGGCCGTACTGTTGCTTTCCGGGCAGTACGATGGCGTGCCGGCGGCGCTGGTGCCGTTCCTCGGCGCCGGCCTGCAGTTGGCCTGGAGCCATTGGCTGCTGCAGTTGCCGGAAGGCGCGCTGGAAGACATCGGCAGCGGTAGCCGCTGCCCGTGCTGCGGTTCGCCGGCGATGGCCGGGGTGGTGCGCCATCGCGGCAAGTATAACGGCCTGCGCTATCTGGTCTGCTCGTTGTGTGCCTGCGAGTGGCATGCGGTGCGGGTGAAATGCGTGTACTGCGAGAACAGCAAGGACCTCACGTATCACAGCCTGGAAAACGACGCCTATACCGCGGAGAAGGCGCCGATCCGCGCAGAGGCCTGCCCGGCCTGCGAGTCCTATCTGAAGCTCGTGTACCTGGAGTCGGACCCCGATGCCGAAGCGCTCTCGGCGGACCTCGCCAGCCTGGTGCTGGACATGAGCATGGACGCCGAAGGCTTCGCTCGCAACGCGCCGAACCTGCTGTTGGCGCCGGGCGGATAGGTTATTCAGCCCGGCCAGAGGAGGCCCGGCTGGCCCCCTCTCCCCAACCTCTCTCCCGCGAGGGGCTAGGGGCTTGTCCGGCGCCGTACCCGAACACGTCTGCTTGGCTCCCCTCTCTCCTCGCGGGAGAGGGGCTGGGGGAGAGGGGATTAAGCCCAGTGGTGTGACGCGTTGACCACATCCAGTAGTTCGCGCAGGCGGCCCTGGTCACGGCCGTTGAAGGCGAACGCCAGGTGCGTCAGGCCTGAAAGCTCGCCGCTTTCCTCGCTAGGGTGCTGTTCGAAGCCACCCCTCAGGCACAGGCTGGCGAACTCGCGGTGGAGCGTGGCCAGCGCCGTTTCGTTGAGGCGGTGGCGCAAGCGGATCACAAAGCGCCCCTGCTGCCAGCGACTGGAGTGGTAGTTGGCGTAGAAGCCGGTGATTTCCGCCAGCGCCGCCTGCGGGCTGGTGACCTGGCGCATCAGGCGTAGATCAGCGGGCAGGATATAGCGATTGTCGCGTAGCTGACGTTCGAGGAACCCCAGTAGATCGCTCCAGTAGGTGCCGCCGGGCGCGTCGATCAGTACCACCGGCACCAGCGGACTCTTGCCGGTCTGGATCAATGTCAGGACTTCGAGGGTTTCGTCGAGGGTGCCGAAGCCGCCGGGGAAGAGCACCAGGGCGGCAGCCTCCTTGACGAAGAACAGCTTGCGCACGAAGAAGAAGTGGAACGACAACAGGTGATCACTGCCGTCGACCGTGGCGTTGGCGTGCTGCTCGAAGGGCAGGGTGATATTGAAACCCAGGCTGTGCTCGCGGCCGGCCCCCAGGTGCGCCGCCGACATGATGCCGCCACCGGCGCCGGTGATCACCATCAGGTCGTTGTCGGCCAGGCATTCGCCGAGCTGCCGCGCCATTTCGTAGAGCGGGTCTTCCACCGGCGTACGCGCCGAGCCGAACACCGTCACCTTGTGCCGTCCGGCGAAGCGCTGCAGGCGCGCGAAGGCGTTCCCCATCTCGCGTAGCGTCTGCAGCACGATCTTCGCTTCCCAGCGACTGCGGTCGGCGCGGGCCAGGCGCAGCAACGTCGTCAGCATCTCGCGATAGAGCTCCCGGTTCGGACTGTGCGCCGGCAGCATGCGTGTCGCCAGTGTCTCCAGGTCTTCGAGTTCCGAGGCTGCGGGGTCCGGCTGCGCGTCGTAAGGCATCGTTTGCTCCTGTGCGGTGGGAGGTTCATGCTACCGCGATCGCTGTCGCGCAGGCATTTTGCGCGTCGGTGCTGTACGGCGCTGCCCGTGCGACTTGATGCATATCAGGCCATCGAAAGGGGCGCCGACTAGAATTGTCGCACCCTGCCGAGGAGCCCTCCCTGATGAATATGCAGACCCTGCCGAGCCAGGACGAACTCGCCGAACACGCCCGCCGCGAACCCGAGTTCGCGCACTGGCGCGCAGGACTCGGTCCCGTGCGGCATGGCGAGCAGACCAGCGCCGCGGTCTACCGCATGGCTCAGCAACTGGTCCAGGCCGGCCTGCAGCCGGACCTGGCGAACGTCTACCGGCTGTTCGCCGCCCTCGACCGCCTGAGCGTCGCGGCGCTGCGCCTGGTGGTTCACATGACCTACGCCAGGCGCCTTGCCAGCGATGGCGCCCCACTCGCCGCCGACGACTTCAAGGCGCATCCCGAGGGCCATACCGGTGGTGCGTTGAACATGGTGCCGGGCTATGCCGGCTACCTTGGACTCAATGCCCTGACCGGGCGTACCCGCGGCTGGTTGATGGGCCAGGGACATTGCGTGGCGGCCATCGAGGCGCTCAACCTGCTGGTGGGCAACCAGCATCCGGAGCAGGCCGAGCGCTACACCTTCGACGAGGCCGGGATGAACCGCCTGGTCTCCGATTTCTACAGCTACGCCCAGGCGCCGGACGGGCGTCCCGGTGTGCCGCTGGGTAGTCACGTCAACCCGCACACCGCGGGCGGTCTGGCCGAAGGTGGCTACCTGGGCTTCGCCGAGCTGCAGTACGCGCACCTGCCGCTGCCCGGCGAGACGCTGGTGGCGTTTCTTTCCGACGGCGCCGCCGAGGAACAGCGTGGCAGCGACTGGGTGCCGCGCTGGTGGCGCGACGAGGACTGCGGCACCGCCCTGCCGCTGATGATCGCCAACGGCCGGCGCATCGAGCAACGCACCGAGCTGGGAACCCTGGCCGGGCTCGATGGCTTCTGTCAGCACTTGCGCCATTGCGGTTTCGATCCGTTGCGCTTCGATGGCCGCGACCCGGCGGCGTTCGTCTGCGCCCTGTGGGAGATGGAGCAGCGCCTGGAGCATCGCCGTCGGGAGAAGGCCAGCGGCTTGCTCGACTACCCCTTGCCGATGCCCTATGGCATCGCCGAGACGCAGAAGGGCTACGGCTTCTACGGCGCCGGCAGCAATGCGGCGCACAACCTGCCGCTGCCCGGTAATCCCCATGAAGATGCCGCGGCGCGGGAGCTGTTCAATGCCGAGGTGGCGCCGCTGTTCGTGGCGCCCGAGGTGCTTGCCGAGGCACGCGAACTGTTCATCGCCAGCCAGGCGGGGCGGCCTCTTGAGCGGGACAATCCCCTGGCCGTGCGGTGCCCGCCGGCTCCGCAGATGCCGAGGCTCGACTATCAGGAGGAAGCGTGCTCGCCGATGGTCGCGCTGGATCGCTTCTTCGTCGAACTGGTGAAGGCCAACCCCGGATTGCGTCCGCGGGTCGGCAACCCCGACGAGCTGGCCTCCAATCACCTGGGCGGCGTGCTTGGCGCGTTGCGTCATCGGGTGCTGGAGCCGGAGGGCGAACGCGAATCGCAGCAGGGCGCGGTCATCACGGCGCTCAACGAGGAGACGGTGGTTTCCGCGTGCCTGGGTAACCAGGCGGGTCTCAACCTGGTCGCCAGCTACGAAGCCTTCTGTCCGAAGATGCTCGGCGCGGTGCGTCAGGCATTGATCTTCGCGCGCCAGCAGAAGGAGGTGGGTCGGCCCGCCGGCTGGCTCGGCTGGCCGCTGGTGGCGACCTCGCACACCTGGGAGAACGGCAAGAACCAGCAGTCGCACCAGGACACCACCTTCTGTGAGGCACTGCTCGGCGAGATGAGCGACGTCAGTCGGGTGCTGTTCCCCGCCGATCACAACAGCCTGCTGGCGCTGCTGCCTTCGATCTATTCCGCGCGTGGGCAGATCGCCTGCCTAGTGGTGCCCAAGCGCGAGCGGCCCTGCCACTTCGACGCCGAGCAGGCACGCCGGCTGGCCGAGGAGGGCGCCTTGGTGGTCGAGGAGCACCCGGGGCACGACCCGCTGCTGCTGATCGCCAACGGCAGCTATCAGCTCGCTGAAATGCTGCTCGCCGGTCAGCGCTTGCGTGAGGCGGGCTATCCGTATCGGCTCGTCTACCTGCAGGAGCCCGGTCGCTTCCGTGCGCCGAGGGACAACTGGGAAGTCGCGGTAGTGGCCGACCAGGCATTGCGCCAGCACCTGTTCCCGGACAGCCACGAGCGGCGAGTGCTGCTGACCCATATGCGCCCCGAGGTGCTGCGTGGGCACCTATGGCCGCTGCTGCCCGATGCCCGGCAGAGCTCGGTGCTCGGCTATCGCAACCGTGGCGGCACCTTCGACGAAGCGGGGATGCAGTTTGCCAACCGCGCTACCTGGGCCAACGTGCTGGCGGCCTGTTCGCGGCTGTTGGAGATTCCGCGGACCGCCTTGCTGACCCCCGCCGAAGCTGCTGCGGTGGCCGGGCGTGGCGATCCTCAGGTCTTGCGTGAACCGCTGCTATGCAGCGAGTCCTGAGCCTCAGAGCCCGCAGTCGGCCGCAGTGAAACGCTCGGAGGTGATCGGGCGCTTGGTCTGGTACTCGCGGAATTCGTAGCGCAGTTGCGCCCCGGCCGCGAGTAACTGGCGATAGCCGGCGTTGTGACAGACGCTGGCGCCCAGTTGCTGGCGCATCTGGTCCGGGTTCGCGCGCATCTGCGCGGCATGCTGCGGGCGCACGCTCAGGTGATTGGTGAGCACGGCGCCGTCGCTGGTGTAACCCTCGTCGAGGATGTCTTCGTTGATCGCCCGTGGCGTGCCGATGCTGCTCTGTCGCGCGACCTCGGTGAGCCTCTGCTCCAGTTCGTGAGCCTTCAAGGAGGCGGCCTGGGAGGCGAGGGGCAGGCTCAGGCAGAGGGCTAGCAGAATGCGACGGGACATGCAGATGGGCTCCGGAAGTCTGGATGGGTGGCTGTTGGACCGGGTCTGGGGCAGCGCGTTCGCTAAACCAGAATTGTTACCTTAGACCACGGTGCGGGCGGGCGGCAGCGGTGGGGTGGCCTCACGCCAGCACGAAAGTTGGGGGAAATAACGCGCGCAGAGATGGTCTCATCTCCAGGACCGGTCGTACCGGCCGTCGGCGGCGAGGAACTCGCGAAGCGAGGCTCGCATGCCGCACAAGGAACCGCCTGGAGCGATAACAATGACAACAATGCCCCCTCGCCGGCCCCTGGCCGTGCTCGCGCTCGGCGTCTGCCTGCCCGTTTCACTGGCACAGGCGTCCGGCTACCACTTCGGCTCGCAATCCGTTTCCGCGCAAGGCACCGCCCATGCCAACGGTATCGAAGCCGCCGATCCATCGACCATCTTCTCCAACCCTGCGGGCCTCACACGCTTGCCGGGCACCCAGTTGAGCAGCGGTCTGACCGTGGTCATCCCCGATGGCGAGTACCACGACCAGGGCAGCGTGGACGTCTTCGGCAACCCGGTGTCCGGTGATGCCGGCTCCTTCCTGCCGGATGCCGCGGCGGCGCCGAGCCTGTATCTCTCGCACCAGATCAACGACCAGTTGACCTTCGGCCTGGGGATCTTCGTGCCCTTCGGCGCCAAGCTGAACTACAAGAACGACTGGGCCGGGCGTTACGGCATCCAGTCGGCGAACCTCGAGACGATCAACATCAACCCGAACATCGCCTGGAAGATCAACGAGCACCACAGCGTCGCGTTCGGCGTCTCGGCGCAGTACATCAAGTCGATCCAGCGCAGCGCGGCGGATGTGAAGGGCGCCTCGCGGCAGTTGGCCGGACAGTTCGTCGACCAGAACTACGACAATACGCGCCTGGCAGCCACCGCTCCGGGGCTGGTGGAGTTGATCTACGGTGTGCCGGTGCCCGAGCAGATCACCGATTGCGGTGGGGTCGCCGACCGCGATGGCTTCGTCGACTGCGTGGCGGAAAACTTCGCCGACAACGTCGAGGGCGACGGCTATTTCCGGGTGAAGGGGGACGACTGGGGATTCGGCTGGAACATCGCCTACATGTGGGAACCGACCGAAAACACCCGCTTCGGTGTGTCCTATCGTTCGCACATCAAGCACACCATGAAAGGCGAAACCAAGTGGAGCTTCGATGACGTGCAGGGCACGGTGCCGAGTCCTGACATCGACCTGGGCAGCGGCCCGCTCCCCGATGGCGATGCCATCGACCAGCTGTTCGATCCGGACAACTGGGTCAACCCCGGACAGTTCGCGTACGACCGCTTGCACCCGCGCCACGCGGATGCGAGTACTTCCATCGATACGCCGGAGTCCCTGTCGTTCAGCGCGTTCCATCAACTCAACGAACGCATTGCGCTGATGGCCGATCTCACCTTCACCGGTCACTCGCGGCTGGACGAAGTGCGCATCAAGATCGATCCAGTGAACGGCTACCCGTACTTCAACGATGTCAACGAGGGGGACGTCAACGTCGCCCAGGACTGGAAGGACACCTACAAGCTTTCCCTGGGCATGAACTACCGCTACAGCAAGGATCTGCTGTTGCGCACCGGGGTCGCTTACGACAAGTCGCCGGTCGCCAGTACCTCACTGCGCCACCCGGCGTTTCCCGATGCCGACCGCTACTGGCTGTCGTTTGGCGCCAACTATCAGCTGACGCCGCAGACCTCGGTGGACCTGGCCTACAGTTTCGTCAAGTTCGACTCCGGGAAGATGGAGTACAGCGATAGCTGCTCGCCCGCTGGCTGGGTGCCGGGCAGCGGCGGGCCTTACGTGGATAGCGGCGTGCGCTGCACCGGCAACGGCGGCACCTACAAGGGCGAATACCAGACGCGCATCCATTTCCTGGGCCTGTCGCTCAACCACCGCTTCTGAGATCAGGGCCTGGTCCCGTTGAAACGGGACCAGGCCCTAGGGGCGGTTGACGTTTCGTTCGCAGCCGTGAGCGAAGCGTCAACACCCCTGAGGTCTGCTAGAGTGGCGCCCCATTTTTCCGCGAGCGCGCCATGCCCCACGCCGTCGCCCATCTGCGTGAAGCGCGCCTGGCGCGCAGCCTCAAACCGTTCGTCGCACGCGGCTCGCGCGCCGTGCGCTGCCCGCGTTGCCGGATACCGGAAAGCCACTGCCTGTGCCCCTGGTTGCCGACGGTGCAGACCCGCGCCGGCATGTGCCTGCTGATGCACGACGTGGAACCGCTCAAACCGACCAATACCGGTTGGCTGATCGCCGATCTGGTGCAGGACAGCCATGCCTTCGGCTGGTCGCGGACCGCCGTCGATCCGGCGCTTCCGGCGTTGCTCGCCGAGCCGTCGCGGCAGCCGTTTCTGGTCTTCCCTGGCGAGTATGCGGCGCCCGGGCGCCAGGTGGTCGAGCAGGTGAACTGCGAGCCCGGTCGCGAGCCGCTGTTCGTGCTGCTCGATGCGACCTGGACCGAAGCGCGCAAGATGTTCCGCAAGAGTCCCTACCTGGATCATCTGCCGGTGCTCAGCCTGCGTCCGGAGCAGCTCTCGCGCTATCGCCTGCGGCGCTCCAAGCGCGATGACCACCTGTGCACCGCCGAGGTGGCGGCGCTGTGTCTGGAACTGGCGGGCGAGAGCCAGGCGTCGTTGCTGCTAGACGACTGGCTGGACGCCTTCACCCAGCATTACCTGTGTGCCAAACGGCGCATTCCGCTGGATCTGCTGGATGAGCTGCACCAGCGTCTGCGCGCCACCCGCGGCGATGACGCGGTTCGCGACTGACACCGGAGCCCGTGCGTCGTGACCTCAGTGCGGCGCGGTTTCCAGCGGCGGCGGTCGGCGCGGCCAGAGCTGCGCTACCAGCATGCCGGCGAGCATCAGCGCGCAACCCAGGTAGCCGCGGGCATGCAGGCTCTCACCCAGCAGCAGAGCGCCGAACAGTGCGGCGAACACGGCTTCCAGGGAAAAGATCACCGCCGCGTGGGAGGCGATGGCATCGCGTTGCGCAACGACCTGCAGGGTGTAGGCGAAACCGACGGAG
This sequence comes from Pseudomonas sp. R4-15, assembly GCF_055768815.1. Lineage (NCBI taxonomy): Bacteria > Pseudomonadati > Pseudomonadota > Gammaproteobacteria > Pseudomonadales > Pseudomonadaceae > Pseudomonas > Pseudomonas sp. R4-15. Next base: position 4,088,773 of record NZ_CM147293.1, on the reverse strand, counting down.
AACACGCCGCCGTAAAGCAATGCGGGCGCGGCCTGCAGGATCGCGGACCATTGGATGGGCTCGAAGGCCAGCGCCAGGATCAGGCTGATCACCGAGCAGACCGCGAACTGCAGCAGCGATAGCAGCAGCGCGTCGTGACGGCTGGCGAGCAGGCCCACCAGCAGCACGTGGCCACCCCAGGCGAAGGCGCCGGCCAGCTGCAACCAGTCGCCGGAGGCGACCTGGAAGTTCTCTCCGATACTGAGCAGCGCCATGCCAATCACCGCCAGCCAGGCACCCAGCCAGGTGCCGCCGCCAGTGCGCTGGCCGAACAGCATGCCCAGCAGCGGCACGATGATCACGTAGAGACCGGTGATGAAGCCGGAATTGGTGACGCTGGTGAACAGCAGGCCGACCTGCTGCAGGTTGATGCCCAGCGAAAGCACCACGCCCAGCGCGCAGCCGCCGAGGAGGATGGGGCGCTCCAGTCTCACGGGCTTCGCACGACGACGCAGCAACACCAGCGGCAGCAGGGTCAGCGCGCCGAGGGCGAAGCGCAGGCCGGAATAGAGGAAGGGGCCGACGTGATCCATGCCCAGGGTCTGGGCCACGAAGGTCGATCCCCAGATGGCCGCGACCAGCAACATCAGCAGGTCGGCGCGCAAGGCAGAGCGGTGCATGGAGACTCCAGCGGCGAAAAGGCGCAGACTTTGCCGTATATCGCTGCGCTTGACCACCCTGACGACGCTGGGCATGCTTTGCGCCGCTGGAAGGCCCATAAGAAGAATGGACAATATCTCGATGGCCGCATACGAAATCCTCATCGCCGACGATCACCCGTTGTTTCGCAGTGCTCTGCAACAGGCGCTGACCTTGGGCTTGGGCGGCGATGTACGCCTGTTCGAGGCGGCCAGCATTGCTGAGCTGGAGAGCCGCCTGGCGGAGAAGAACGACTGGGATCTGGTCCTGCTCGACCTGAACATGCCGGGCGCCTACGGCTTCTCCGGCCTGGTGCTGTTGCGCGGGCAGTATCCGCAGGTTCCGGTGGTGATGATCTCGGCCCAGGAAGAGCCCAGCGTGATGGCTCGGGCACGGGACTTCGGCGCCAGCGGCTTCATTCCCAAGTCGAGCCCGCTGGAAGTGATCCAGCAAGCCGTACGCGCGGTGCTCGAAGGGGAAAACTGGTGGCCTGGCGAAACCGCCAGCGCCCCGCCGTTGCCCGCCGAGGCGCGTGCCGCCGGCGAAGGCCTGGCGAGCCTGACGCCGCAACAGTTCCGGGTGCTGACGATGGTCTGCGAAGGCCTGCTGAACAAGCAGATCGCCTATGAGCTGAGTGTGTCCGAGGCCACGGTGAAGGCCCACGTCACCGCCATCTTCCGCAAGCTCGGCGTGCGCACCCGCACCCAGGCGGCGCTGCTGCTGCAGCAGATGGAATCGATTCCTTCCTGAGGTCTCTGATGGGTATCGCTACGCTCAACCCATCCTACGGCTCTGCGTGGCCCAACCGCGTCTTACGGGGCCGTAGGATGGGTCGGGCCGCGTAGGTATAGCGCAGCGATACCCATCGACTCACTTCACGCCACCGGTGGCAGCTCGATCTCGTCGCTACGCCGGGCGCCGGCGGTCAATGCCCGGCAATGGATGAGAAACTCCCGCGCCGCCGGCGACTGGTACTTCTGCCGGTGCCAGATGAAATAGAACTGCCGGCGCAGATCCAGCTCCGGCGTGCGGATCTCCACCAGGCTGCCGCGGCGCAACGCATCGCGAAGCGCCAAGCGCGAGATGCAGCCGATCCCGAGCCCCGATTCCACGGCGCGCTTGATCGCTTCGGTGTGTTCCAGTTCCAGGCGGATGTTCAACGGGCGGACATGGTGACGCATCGCCTGGTCGAAGGTCTGTCGGGTGCCCGAGCCCTGTTCACGGAGAATCCACGCCTCCCGCGCCAATGCCGCGAGGTCCGCTTCCCCCTTGCGGGCGAGTGGGTGGCTGGGCGCGCAGAACACCGCCAGTTCATCCTCCACCCAGGGTTGCACCGCTACATTGGGGTGCTGGCAGTCGCCTTCGATCAGACCCAGATCAAGTTCATAGCGGGCGATTCGTTGCACGATAGCGGCCGTGTTGTTCACCTGCAGGCGCACCTGGCACTCCGGATGACGCTGCATGAACTGGCCGATCAACAAGGTCGCCAGGTAGTTGCCGACGGTCAGCGTGGCGCCGACCTCCAGGGAGCCGAAGCCGCTACGGCCCTGCAGCAGGTCCTCGATGGCCCCGGCCTGCACCAGCAGCGCGGCACTTTGGGGAAGCAGTTGTCGGCCGAGTGCATTGAGCGAAAGACGCTTGCCGGCTCGGTCGAAAAGCACGCAGCCGCTCTGCCGCTCCAATTCCGCCAGCGCAGTACTGGCCGCGGATTGCGACAGGTTGAGCGACTGCGCCGCGCGCGAGACGTTGCCGTGGGTGGCCACGGCGACGAAGACTTCGAGTTGTCTGAGGGTAAATCGCATATCTATATAACCGATATGTCATATCTTGATAATTCGTTTAACTAATATTGTGGCCGCGACTAGAATGGCGCGCAATCACGCCCCGGCGGCAGTCATACCTTCGAGAGGAAAACGATGAGCAACCTGAACGTCGAGCGCGTTCTCAGTGTTCACCACTGGAACGATACGCTGTTCAGCTTCAAGACCACCCGCAACCCGGGGTTGCGTTTCGAGAACGGCCAGTTCGTCATGATCGGCCTGGAAACCGAAGGTGGCCGCCCGCTGATGCGTGCCTACTCCATTGCCAGCCCGAACTGGGAAGAGCACCTGGAGTTCTTCAGCATCAAGGTTCCGGACGGTCCGCTGACCTCGCGCCTGCAGCATCTCAAGGAAGGCGACGAGATCATGGTCAGCCGCAAGCCCACCGGCACGCTGATCCTCTCCGACCTGCTGCCTGGCAAGCACCTCTACCTGCTCTCCACCGGCACCGGTCTTGCGCCCTTCATGAGCGTGATCCAGGACCCCGAGACCTACGAGCGTTTCGAGAAGGTCGTGCTGATCCATGGCGTACGCTACGTCAGCGAAGTGGCCTACCACGAGTTCATCACCCAGACGCTGCCGCAGAACGAGTTCTTCGGCGACGCGGTGAAGGAAAAGCTCATCTACTACCCCACCGTCACCCGTGAGCCCTACTACAACCAGGGCCGCCTGACCGACCTGATGCGCAGCGGCAAGCTGTTCGAGGACATCGGCCTGCCGCCGATCAATCCGCAGGACGACCGCGCGATGATCTGTGGCAGCCCGAGCATGCTCGACGAGACCAGCCAGGTGCTCGACAGCTTCGGCCTGAAGATCTCCCCGCGCATGGGCGACGCCGGCGACTACCTGATCGAGCGCGCCTTCGTCGAGAAGTAAGCGCCTCGCGCAGCAAAAAGCCCCGCTTCGGCAGCAAGCCGAGGCGGGGCTTTTTCGTTCTCCGCGAAATGACCCTTACAGCGGCAGGCCGGCCTGACTACGGTAGCGGTTGCGCACTGGGTTGGCGTACTGCAGCACCAGGTACGGACGATGTTCGGGTGGGCAGGCCTCCAGGCGCTGCTGCCACTGTTGACGCGCGCCGGCGATGTCCTCGGCGTCGAACAACGTCTCGATGGCCGGTACCTGCAGCGCCTCGTCGCGCCCGTCCCACATGGCGTAGGCCAGGTGATGCACCGGGAACAGCCGGTAGCCCTGCAGGATACGTCGGTCGATGGCCTGGGCCAGTTGCTTGGCGTCCGGGTAACGCTCCTCGATGGGGGCGTTGAACTCGATGTGTACGCGACCCTTGTAGCCGGTGATGCCCAGGGCGATGCTCTGGTCATCCTCGCCGGGGGCCTTGGTGTAGCCACCGGTGGTGGCGCGGGTATACAGCTCGCGGGCCTTGGCCTGGTCGCAGGGGTCGTACTCGTAGCTGATCGACACCGGCACCAGATGCAGGCTGGCGATCACCTCGTCGAACGGCTCGTCCTTGCGCGCCATGTGGAACATCTTGAGGATCGCCGAATCGGTACGGTCGTCACCGTCCTTGGCGCGTCCCTCGGCCTGGGCGATCCACACCGACTCGCGGTCGTTGCGGATCGAGTGGTTGATGTAGGCGGAAAGCGTCTGGTACGCGGTGAGCTTCTCGCGGCGGCCGCTGAGCGAGCGGTGCACGATGAAACTCTTGTTCAGGCGCATCAGGTCGCCGACGAAGGGCCGCTGCAGCAGGTTGTCGCCAATGGCGATGCGCGGGGTCGGCAGGCCGGCGTGGTAGACCGCATAGTTGACGAACGCCGGGTCCATGACGATGTCCCGGTGGTTGGCCAGCAACAGGTAGGCCCCCCCTTTTTCGAGACGCTTCACGCCGCCGTAGCTGACGCCGTCGGTGGCTTGCTCGATGGCATGGTCGACGTAGGTCTCGACGCGATCCTGCAGCCGCTGCACGGAGTCGATTCCGGCGAACTCGGCGCGCAGGCGATGGCTCACCAGGGGGCGCAGCAGCCAGCCCAGCGGCCCCTGCAGACGGGGAAAGCGGTAACGCAACAGGATGTCGAGGAGTTCGCGGTCTCGGGAGAGACGTTCCACGACAGCGGGGACTTCGGCATCGTTATAAGGTCGGATGGCTTCGAAAGCGTCCATCGGTATCTCTTGCGGTGGCCGCGGTGCGGCTACGACAGTGGGGTTGAAAGCTGTGGCGGCGATCAGGCAGTCGATCACCGGCATGCAGCGGCGGGCCAGCGGACTCGCACCCTGGCTTCGGGCCGGCGATTATACCCGTATTGGCGTGGAGGGCTTCTAGATGCTGGAAATCGAGGACTACGACTGCCCCTATTGCGGCGAGCCGGTCCAGGCCGTGCTCGATCTTTCCGCAGGCGACCAGCAGTATATCGAGGATTGCCCGGTGTGCTGCCGACCGATTCTCTTCGATCTGCGCAGCGATGGCGAGCAGTGGACCCTGGACGTGCGGCGGGAGGACGACTGATGCAGCGGATCTACGAGCCCCGCGACCTGATCGAGGCGCAGATGCTGATCGACATGCTCGCCAGCGAGGGTATCGAGGCACACCTGCTCGGCGGGCATCTGCTCGGTGCGTTGGGCGAATTGCCGATCGGCGGCTTGCTGGCGCTGACGGTGGAGAATCCCGAAGCCGAGCGCGCGCGACAATTGATCGCGGAGTACAACCACGCGGCGCCCCTGCCCGGCGAGGAGCCGGAAGACTTCTCCGGCGACCTGATCTGCTAGCATGCCGGCCTCGTTTTTCTGAAGGCATCGCGCATGTCCGGACGCCTCGCCCTGTTTCGCTGGAATCGCACGCTCAGCGACCTGCCCGGTTTTCCCGGCGACCTTGCGCCGCACTGGAACCAGTCGCCCGGCAACCGCCTGCTGATGTTGCGCCAGGTGAATGGCGAGTTACGAGCCGACCTCGCACGCTGGGGGCTGACGCCGGCGTGGCTCAAGGATCTCTCGCGCACCCCGGCGCATGCGCGCAGCGAAACGCTGGCGGAACAGCCGATGTTCCGCGAGGCCTTCGCCCAGCGCCGCTGTCTGGTGCCGGTCAATGGTTTCTACGAGTGGCGCGGGGTGCGCAAACGCCCGTTCTGGCTGGCCGCCGAGCAGGGGCTGCTGCATCTTGCCGGGCTCTGGGAAGCCTACCCGGTGGAGGGGCAGACCTGGCTCAGCCTGGCGCTGGTGACCCGCGCCGCCGCCAACCTGCGCCGCCCTGTGGCGCTGGACGAGGCGGGGCAAGCGCTCTGGTTGGCCGCGGACGCGCCCGCCGAGCGTTTGCGCCTGTTGTTGCTGAAACCCTCGGCCCCCCTGCGCGAGCGGCCATTGGCGACGCTGGTGAATGATCCACGGCTGGACGATCCCTCCTGCCTGACGCCTGCCTGACGCCGGCCTGATATCCGCGCAGTTGCCGCCGGCCGTGTCGCGGCCTAGCATACGTGCCGGTTCGATAGGGAGACCCGCAATGGCCAGAAAACTCATCCTCACCGGGCTCGTCGCGGCCCTGGGCGTCGCCGGTTGCCAGGCCGTCAACACCACCAGCGGTGGTGCGGTAGGCGTGGAGCGCAAGCAGTACATGTTCAGCATGCTCTCGGCCGAACAGGTCAACGAGATGTACGCGCAGTCCTACCAGGAGACGCTGCAGAAGGCCACCACGGAGAAGGCCCTCGACAGCAGCAGCGCACAGGCCAAGCAGGTGGACCGCATCGCCAAGCGTCTGATCGCCCAGGCCCCGGTGTTTCGCGCCGATGCGGCGCAGTGGGACTGGCAGGTCAACCTGATCAAGAGCGACGAACTCAACGCCAACTGCGGTCCCGGCGGCAAGATCATCGTCTACAGCGGTCTGATCGATCAGCTCAAGCTCAGCGACGACGAGCTCGCGGCGGTCATGGGGCATGAGATCGCCCACGCCCTGCGTGAGCACGGCCGCGAGGCGATGTCCAAGGCCTACGGCGTGCAGATGGGCTCACAGATCGCCGCCGCGCTGGGCGTTGGCCAGGGCGGCCTGCAACTGGCCAATACCGGCGTGCAGTACCTGATGACCCTGCCCAACAGCCGCAGCAACGAGAACGAGGCTGACCTGATCGGCCTGGAACTGGCCGCGCGAGCAGGCTACGACCCGAACGCCGCCATCAGCCTGTGGAACAAGATGGCCGCCGCCAGCGAAGGCGCGCCGCCGGAGTTCATGAGCACTCACCCGTCTTCGAGCAGCCGCATCGCCTCGCTGCAGGCCGCGATCCCCAAGGTCATGCCGCTCTACCAGCAGGCCAAGAAGGGTTGACCGGGCTGCGGCGGAGTCGCCAGGGGTGAAGATCGGCGTACTGGGTGCCACGGGCCTGCTCGGGCACCACTGCGCACGCGCCGTCCGTGCGGCCGGCCACGAGCTGGTCGCCATTCATCGCAATGCCTCCCGAGTCGAACGCCTGGCTTACCTGAAGCCCGAATTGCGCTGTGCCGAGTTGCTCGATCAGACCGCGATGTGCCGCGCGCTGGAGGGGCTCGATGGGGTCATCCATTGCGCCGGGAGCATGCCTCGGCGTGGCGCGCACTGGCAGGACGTGGTGGTCAGCGCCATGGACCAGACCGCGCATTTCTATGCCGCCTGCCGGATCACCGGCGTGCCGCGCATTCTCTATACCGGCTCGGCCATCGGCCTGCCCCTGCATCCGCAGGGAAGGCCCGGGCATGAAGGGCTCTTCTACGAGGAACCGCCGCGTTCGCGCAACCCCTACCTGATGTGCAAGTGGGCGCTGGAACGCCAGGCCCGCGACCAGGCCCGCAGCGGATTGCCGGTGGTGATCGGCGTGCCCGGCCTATGTCTAGGCGAGTACGATTTCGCCCCTTCCACGGGAAGCCTGATCACCCGCATTGCCCACGGCGAGCTGACGCGCTACGTGCCCGGTCGACGCAACCTGCTGGACGCCGGGGATGCGGGCCGTGGACTGCTTACCGCTCTGTTGCGCGGGCGCCTGGGCGAGCGTTACCTGCTGTGCGGCTGGAACATCGAGATGGACGACCTGGTCACGCGTATCGCCAGCCGACTGGGCGTGGACGCGCCGCGCCCGGTCTCGCTGGCCCAGGCGCGTCTGCTCAACGCCGCCCAGCACGTACTGCGTCCGTTCGGTGGCCGCCGTCCGCAACTCAGCCGCACCGACCTCGCGCTGATGGCCGGCGGACAGTTCCTCGACGGCAGGAAGGCGCGGGAAGAACTCGGCTTCGAAGCCACCCGCGACGTGGACGGCATCCTCGAACGCAGCATCGGCTGGTTTCGCGAGCAGGGGTACTTCTGAGCGGCTGATGCTCATGCCCGTCGGTTGATCCATGCCTGCAGCTCCGCCTCGGCCTGCTCCAGGGCCGTGCGGTTCAGCAGCTTGCGCAGTATCGCCACGTTCACTGCGCGTGCCCTCAGGTTGAAGGTCTGGCTGCCTTCCGGGCCTGGATCGTGGACGTGCAGTTTTTCGTAGAGTTGTTGCAGCCGGTTCTGCACGCTGCGCAGCGAGAGGTTGCGGCGCTGGGCGATGACCTTGTCGGTGAGCCCCAGCGCGATGTCCTGGAGTACTTCGTACTCACTGTCACTGAGGCCGAAGTGACGATCCTGGGCCTGTTGCTGGACGCCGCGAACCTCCCGGTCGATCACGCATTGCTGCTCGATGAACAGACTGCGCAGCGCCAGCTGCAGACGCTCCTCGGAGGCCGTCTTGAGGATGTAGCCATAGGCCGCATCCGGCGGGACGATGCGTGAGATGCCGCGGACATAGGCCTCGTCGGCGTAGTTCGACCAGAACAGGATGGAGGTGTCCGGGCGTTGCCCCCAGATGCTCTTGGCCGCCTCGATACCGGTTCGCTGCGGCATCTGCAGGTCCATGACCACGGCCGCGACGCCGTGCTGGGTCGCCAAGGCCTCGCCTTCAGCGCCATTGCTGGCTTCGAGCAGGGTTTCGCATTCGGGCATGGCGCTCTCGACGACCTCCTTGAGGAAGGCGCGATGCACCGGATCATCCTCGATCAGCAGAATATCCATCGATCTCGCTCCTGGCGGTTTGCGGAAGGGGAAGCTCCACCTGCACCACGGTGCCGGGGCCGGACTGGCGTGGGGTTATCGCCAGGTGGGCGGTCATCAGCTGGGCCCGCGTCTGCATGTTGCGCAGACCGCGGCTATCGAATGAACGGGCATTGCGAATGCCCTGGCCGTCGTCGCTGATGCGCAGGCGCAGGCAGTCCTCGCGGGTGTCGATGCGGACTTCGATATGGCGGGCGTCGGCGTGCTTGATGGCGTTGTTGATCGCCTCCTGGACGATGCGGAAAAGTCCGGTCTTGATCGGCTCGTCGAGGCTGTTGCCGAGCCCGTGGGTTTCGTCCACGAGGGTGGTTTCGATCGGCAGACCACTGTTCTTGACCGTGCCGATCAGCAGGTCTTCGACGCCTTCCTCGAAACCGAAGAGCTGCAGTACGGTGGGTTTCACCGCATCGATGATGCGGCGTAGCTCGCGCATGCTGTCCTGCAGCGAGGCGCTGATCGCCATCAACTCCTCGCTGACCTCGCCAGGGACGTTGAGCAGGCGCGCGATGCGCCGGTGCAGGCGCGTCAGGTCGGCGAGGGTCTGGTCATGCAGGTCCATGCCGATGCGCTGACGCTCGTTCTCCAACTGTTCTGTCAGGCCGAGGGCGCCCAGGCGTAGTCCCTCGCCGCGGGCGCGGGTCTCGGTCTCGGCGATGGCCAACTGCCTGGCACGCTCCGCCTGGCGCAGCGCATACAGGTAGGAGGCCAGCAGGTCCGCCACGTGCTGGGTGTGCTGCACATCTTCACGGGTATAGAAGGACGGGGCATGGGTCGAGCACGACAGCGCGCCGATGATCTCGCCGCGTGCGCGCAGGGGCACATGCAGCCGCGAACGCAACTGAGCTTCGAAGATGGGGTGGTTCATCGCGCCGGGAAAGGTGAAACGCGGATCGCGGGTGGCGTCATCGGTGAGGATGTAGGCCTCTTGCCCCAGCAAGAGGTTGCGAATGGGACTGCGCACGATGGGGACCGGGTTCTTCGCGAACTCGCTCCAGGCCGTATGGACACCGGTCTCGTAGGCCGCGATGTGATTCTCGCCATCGAGCAGCAGCAGGGTCACATCGAGGTGATCGTGCGGCAGGATCGGGCGTATCTCCGCGGAAACGGCATCGATCATCGACTGGAATTCGAGCTGTCCGGCGAGTGCCCGCGAGATGCCGAGAAAGTGCCGCAACACCGCCTCGGCGCTGACCTGAGGACGTATGGCCATGGGTTGGGTCCTGCTTATTGTTGTTGTCGACTCGCTTGCAACGCTATCGCGTTGGGCGGTTGGGTGGGTGCAATGATCTGCTTTTCTTCTGCGGGAACCCGCAGGCCGGCTGCGGGAGCGTGCGCAAATCCTGCGACAAGCGACCCTGACGGGCAAAATTGTCTGACTATAGACTGAGTTCGCGTTCAAAAAGCAACCAGGCTGCCCGAGTGGCCGGTTCGCAATACCCGAAAAAAACAACAAGGGGTTCCACGATGATGACGCGTCCCGTACCCGCGACTCTGCTCGCTGCCGCTCTTGCGTTGGGCCTGGCGACTGCCGCGCAGGCCGATACCTCCGAAAAACGTATCGCGCTTTCCAACAACTATGCGGGCAACTCCTGGCGCCAGGGGATGCTCGAGAGCTGGAAGGCCACCACCGACAAGGCGGTGGCCGATGGCCTGATCGCTGGGGCGGATTCCTTCACCACCGCGCAGAACCAGGCCACCGAGCAGGCCGCGCAGATTCAGAACCTGATCCTCCAGGGCTATGACGCCATCGTCATCGATGCTGCTTCGCCGACCGCGCTCAATGGCGCGGTGCGCCAGGCCTGCGATGCCGGCATCGTGGTGGTTTCCTTCGATGGCGTGGTTTCCGAACCCTGCGCCTGGCGTGTGTCGATGGACTTCCCCGCCAGCGGTGTCGCCGAGATGGATTACCTGGCCCAGCGTTTTCCCGACGGTGCCAACGTGCTGGAGGTCCGCGGCCTGGCAGGGGTGTCCGTGGACGAGCTGATCCACCAGGGCATCGAGGCCGGTGCGAAGAAGCACGGCAACCTGAAGATCGTCGGCTCGGTGAACGGCAACTGGTCACAGACCGCCTCGCAGAAGGCCGTCGCCGGGGTGTTGCCCAGCCTGCCGAAGGTGGATGCGGTCGTCACCCAGGGTGACGATGGCTTCGGCGTCGCCCAGGCCTTCGAGAATTCCGGGCGCCCGCTGCCGGTCATCGTCATGGGTAACCGCGAGGAAGAGCTGTCCTGGTGGAAGCACCAGAAGGACGCCAGCGGCTACGAGACCTTCTCCATCTCCAGTTCGCCGAGCATTTCCTCGCTCGCCTTCTGGGTGGCCCAGCAGATTCTCGACGGCCATGAGTTTCCCAAGGACCTGCGCTCGCCGCCGACGACCGTGACGGCGCAAACCCTGGAGTCCGCGCTCGACGGGTTGGCGCCCGGCTCGATCGTGACCGAGCCCTACACCGTCGATGACGCGCTGGCGCTCAAGGCAGCCCACTGACGCAGCCGCCACCGGCGGAAAACGGGAGAGAGCTATGAGCGAGTGGGAGCGGAGCGGCGTCGCGCTGCGCGGCGTCAGCAAGTCGTTCGGCGCCGTGCGGGCGCTATCGGATGTCGATTTGCAGATTCGCCGCGGCGAATGCCTGGGCCTGATCGGCCACAACGGTGCGGGCAAATCCACCCTGATGAACGTCCTCGCCGGGACGTTGACCTGCGACGACGGGCAACTGAGTTTCGACGGCGAGCGCGAGGCGGCCGGCTACGATGTCGCCCGGGCCCAAGCCCGGGGGGTGCGTTGCGTGTTCCAGGAGCTGTCGCTGTGTCCCAACCTCAGCGTGATCGAGAACACCTTCATCAGTTGTCCGCAGCTCCGTGGCTTCGGTTGGCGCAAGCGTGCGGCGCAGGTCATCGGCGAGATGCTGGAGCGCATCTTTCCCGGCCATCGGATCCGTCCGGGAGCGGTCGTCGCCGACCTTTCCATCGGCGAGCGGCAGATGGTGGAGATCGCCCGGGCCTTCATCGCCGAGGGCGCCGCGCCGCTGAAGATGGTGATCCTCGATGAGCCGACGTCTTCCTTGGATACGCGTGTCGCCAGGCAGTTGCTCGCTTTCGTGCGACGCTTCGTCGCCGACGGCGGCAGCGTGGTGTTCATCAGCCACATCCTCGACGAGATGTTGACGACCTGCGACCGCATCGCGGTGATGCAGGATGGCTGCATCGTCGAAGTGGGCGAGGCTCGCAGCTATACCCATGACACGCTGGTCGCCGCGATGGGCCACGCCCTGGCCAGCGACGTCGACGAAACCCGCGTCCAGCACCGTCAGCGCGCGACGGGCAGCGTGCTTCGCGTCGAGCAGGCCAGTGGCCGGCGGCCCGGTGCGCGCCTGGTGCGCGCGGGCGAGGGACAGATCATCGGCCTGGCCGGTCTTGCGGGGCATGGCCAGAGCGCCTTTCTGCATGCGGTGTTCCGCGCACGCCGGCACGCGGCAGCCAGCGCCTTCGTGGCGGGAGATCGCCAGACCGAGGGCGTGTTCCCGCTCTGGTCGATTGCCGAGAACATCGTCGTCAGCTCGCTACAGAACCTGCGCCGTGGCGGCCTGCTGGATGCCCGCCGCGCGCAGGATCTGGCCGAGCGCTGGCAGCGCGAAATGGGCATCCGCACGCCGGACCTGGGCTTGCCGATCCTCTCGCTGTCCGGCGGCAACCAACAGAAGGCGCTGTTCGCCCGTGCGCTGGCCTCGCCGGCGTCGCTGATCCTGATGGACGACCCGATGCGCGGCGTGGACGTGGGTACCAAGCGCGAAGTCTACGCTCGCATCCAGCGCGAAGCCGCCGCCGGCCGGACCTTCATCTGGTACACCACGGAAATGGAAGAGCTCTACTACTGCGACCACATCTATGTGTTTCGCGATGGCGAGGCGGTGGTCGACTTTCCGCGCAGCGAACTGACCGAGCAGCAGGTGCTGCGCAGCTCCTTCGAAGAGGAAGCCGTATGCTGAGTCTGCAGTACACCCCGCCGCAGTGGCGTTCGCATCTGCCGCGGTTGATCCGCAGCGCCCTGCCGGCCTTTTCCCTGACGTTGCTGTTGCTGGTCATCTTCGCCATGCAGCCACGGGCGATGAGCTACCTGGGACTCAACCTGATGCTCAACCTGGCGGTGCCGATCGCGCTGGCGACCATCGCGCAGATGATGATCATCGCCAGCAATGACCTCGACCTCTCGCTGGGTGCCTTCATCAGCTTCGTCGCCTGCGTATCGGCGACCCTGCTCGATCAGCATCCGTGGCTCGGCGTCCTGGTGCTGTGTGGCTGCGTGGCGATCTATGCGCTACTGGGCGCGCTGATCCACCTGCGCCAGTTGCCATCCATCGTGGTGACGCTGGGCATGTCCTTCGTCTGGTCGGGCGCCGCCGTATTGCTGTTGCCGGAGCCAGGTGGTTCGGCGCCGGGGTGGTTGCACACGCTGGTTTCCTGGCGTACGCCCGGGGTTCCCTTGGCGATCCTCGTGTGTCTGGCGCTGGGCTTGCTGGTGCATCAGCTGATGATCCGCTCGACCTTCGGCGTGACCCTGCGCGGGGCAGGCGGCAACCCCTCCGCGGTCGCCAAGGCGGGTTGGTCCCTGTTGCGCGCACGGGTCACCCTGTATGCCCTGGCCGGCGGCTTCGGCGTGCTCGCCGGACTGTTCCTGGTCGGCCTGACCACCTCGGCGGACGCCGGTGTCGCCATGCGCTACACGCTGCTGTCGATCGCCGCTGTGATCCTGGGCGGCGGGGAGTTCGTCGGCGGGCGGATCGCACCGATCGGTGCGGTGCTGGGCGCCCTGACGCTGGTCCTGGCCGGTTCGCTGTTGTCGTTCATTCACGTGTCCTCGGACTGGCAGATCGGTGCCCAGGGGGCGATCCTGATCATCGTGCTGGCGCTGCGGACCCTGGCCAATCGTATCGGGGAGGTGCGCCGATGAATGCTCCGCTTGCTCTGCCTTCGCTCGCCACGCAGCGGCCGTGGATCTGGTCCTACGTAGCGGCGGCGCTGGTGCTGCTGGCTACCGTGGGTTTCACCGGCGGCACCGGGACAGCGGCGCTGCTGACCGGTGCGCTGAGCTTTTCCGCATTCTTCGCGGTGGCCGGCATCGGCCAGATGTTCGTGATCACCACGGGGCCGGGGAACATCGACCTGTCGATCCCCGCCAACATCGCACTCAGTGGTGCGGTGGCGATGAAGCTGATGTACCACCAGGACGGCCTGATCTGGCTCGGCGTGCTCGGTGGCCTGGCTTGCGGCGCCGCTGTCGGAGCCTGCAACTACGCCTTGATCCGCCTGCTGCGTATCCCGCCGATCATCGCCACCCTGTCGTCGAGCTTCCTCGTACTGTCGACGGCCATCGCCTACGGTCGCAGCGTACGCATCCAGCCGCCGGAGCTGTTCTACGGCTTCGCCACCGGACGGCTGCTGGGCGTGCCGCTGATGGCGCTGTTCGTCGCCGTGCTGGCGCTGCTGATGGCCGTGGTGCTCAGACGCACCCTGTATGGGCGGGGCGTCATCGCGATTGGCCAGAATCCCCGTGCGGCTGCCCTGGCGGGTATCGGGGTCGAGCGCTTGCGCTTTGCGACCTACCTGATCAGCGGTGTCTTCGCGGCCCTCTGCGGGCTGCTGCTGGCCGGGTTCTCCGGTGGCGCATCGCTGGCCATGGGCGAGGAATACCTGCTGGCATCCATCGCCGTGGTGGTGATCGGCGGCACCTCGGTGGGCGGTGGCTATTCCAACGTCGCCGGCATCTGGGGCGCCTCGCTGTTTCTCTATCTGCTGGTCAGCATGCTCAACACCTTCGGCCTGGGCGCAGGGGTACGCATGGTCCTGACCGGCCTCATCATCATCGCCGTGATCACGGCGGTCAGTGGCGCAGCGAGACGATAAGCACATGAGGCCAACCCTGTCCGAACCTCGATACGAAGTGGCCGACGAGCGCTTTCGCCGGCTGGTGATACCCAATACCCAGATGGAGCAGCTCTACGACAATTGTCGCTGGGCGGAAGGCCCGGTCTGGTTCAACGACGGCGGTTACCTGGTGTGGAGCGATATCCCCAACGACCGCATGCTGCGTTGGCTGCCCAATGGCGATGTGTCGGTGTTCCGCGCCGCCGCGGACTACAGCAACGGCAATACCCGGGACCGTCAGGGACGCCTGGTGAGTTGCCAGCACGGTGGGCGTTGCGTGACCCGCACCGAACCCGACGGGCGCATTACGGTACTGGCCGAGCGCTTCGCGGGAAAACGCCTGAACTCGCCGAATGACGTCGTGGTGCATGCCGATGGTTCGATCTGGTTCACGGATCCCACCTACGGCATCCTCAGCGATTACGAAGGCTACCGCGCCGAGCCCGAGCAGAAGGGCTCGCACCTGTACCGCATCGATCCGCACAGCGGCGAGGTGGCGTGCATGGCCGATGACTTCCAGCAACCCAATGGCCTGGCGTTCTCCGCGGATTTCTCGCGGCTGTACGTCGCCGATTCGGCGCGCACCCATGACCCCCAGGGCGCCCACCACATCCGCGTGTTCCCGGTCGACGCCGGGGGAGGGCTGGGTGAGTCGAAGGTATTCGCCGAGATCGAGCCGGGCATTCCCGATGGTTTGCGCGTTGATGTCGAGGGCAACGTCTGGACCAGCGCCGGGGATGGCGTCCAGTGCTTCGCCGAGGATGGCCGCTTGCTGGGGAAAATCCTGCTGCCTGAGCCGGTTGCCAATCTGACCTTCGGCGGGGCGAGGGGCAATCGCTTGTTCATCACGGCGAACACTTCGCTGTACGCGATCTTCGTCGGTGTGCGCGGCGCCCAGACCCCATGAGGTGGCTGGCCCCGAAGGGCCAGCCGGAACGTCACAGCCAGCCGGAAAGCTGTGCGGCCTGGTAGGCCGCGACCAGTGCGAGGATGGCGAAGAGCGCAGCGGCGATGCTGCGAATGAGCTTGAGCGGCAGGCGCTCGGCGGCGAAGTTGCCGGCCAGCACCACGGGGACGTTGGCCAGCAGCATGCCAAGCGTGGTGCCCATCACCACCAGCAGGAAGTGCGGGTACTGCGCAGCGAGCATCACCGTGGCGACCTGGGTCTTGTCGCCCATCTCGGCCAGGAAGAAGGCGACCAGCGTGGTGACGAAGGGGCCGTAGCGGCGCAACCTGCCGGTTTCGTCGTCATCGAGCTTGTCGGGAATCAGGGTCCAGACGGAGACCGCAAGGAACGAGGCGGCGAGCAGCCAGGCCAGGACGGAGGGCGCCATCAGCGAAGCGACCCAGGCGCCGACGGCGCCAGCGGCGAAGTGGTTGGCCAGGGTGGCGGCGACCATGCCGCCGATGATCGGCCAGGGTCTGCGAAAGCGCGCGGCCAGTACGAGAGCGAGCAGTTGGGTCTTGTCGCCGATCTCTGCCAGCGCTACGACCAGAGTGGGGACGAACAGGGATTCCATCACGGTGGGGTATTTCCTCAAGGGGCGGGCCTCGTCACGCCATGACATACACGACCTGCCCGCCCCGGGCTCAGGTGTGGATGTCATGGGTCTTGTCAGGCCGCGGCCGTGATGGCCAAGGATGCGGGCGCCATGGTCTGTGGACCAAGTATGTTGACGCCGGCCCGGCAGGCTAGCGGACTAGCTGCCGGAGACTACTCCCCCAGGGACGCCGGCATTCTGCCGAAGCCGAACGGCGTAGGCAAGTCGCCGGGCTGTGAATCTCGCGTTACCGGGCGCTGTTCTGCGCCCGGTAGATGCGGAAGCCTTCGGCAGCGGCCAGGGCGCTGCAGTTGCCCAGGCTGGCCTGTAGCAGGGGCGCGTACTTGAGGAAGTCGTTGGCGACCAGACGCAGCTCCCCGCCGGGGCGCAGGTGTCGAGCGGCGTGGATCAGCATGGCCTCGCTGGCTCGGTAGTCGGTGTGTACGCCGAGGTGGAAGGGCGGGTTGCTGATGATCGCGGCGAGCCCGGTGGGCGCTGCCGCGATGCCATCGCCGGCGATCAACTCCGCCTGCAGCCCGTTGGCGGCCAGGGTCAGGCGGGAGGCGGCGAGGGCGAAGGCATCGACGTCGAGCATATGCACGCGACTGTCGGGATAGCGCCGCGCCAGGCTGGCGCCGAGCACGCCGGCACCGCAGCCGAAGTCCAGCAGGTCGCCTTCGGGGAGCGCGTCCAGGTGTTCCAGCAGCAGGGCGCTGCCTCGATCCAGGCGCCCGTGGGCGAACACCCCGGGCAGGCTGACGACCTCGAGGGCACCGCCGGGCGCGTCGAGCGTGTAGCGCTGGGCGAGCGCCTCCAGCTGTGGCGCCGCTGGCGCCTGCTCGACGGTGACCTGCCAGAGCTGGCAGTGGCGGGCGCTGTCGAGCTTGCGCGGTTGGCCGAAACTCGCCAGTTGCTTGGCGGCACGTTCGATCCCCGCGCGCTTTTCGCCGACCAGGTACAGCTCGCGACCGGCCAGCGGGGCGGCCAATGCCTGCAGCAGGTACTCGGTGAGCTCGCGGGACTTGGGCAGGAACAGCACCGCGCTGCGCCAGTCACCGGCCGGAGGCTCGACGCCAAAATGGCTACGCCCGGCGAAGCGGCTGGCGAGCAGCGCGTGCTCGCCAGCGTGCCAGCTCCAGGCGTGGGCCTGGGGCAAATGACCGAGTACGTCGTCGGCTGGCGCGCCGGCCAGCAGCAACTGACCTTCGAACAGCTCGGCCTGGCGCAGCAGAACCTCACAGCGCGGATCCATGGCTCAAACCACCACGCGCAGGGATTTTCCGGCTTGGAAGGCCTCGAGGTTCTCGGCCAGTTGCGCGACGATGCGCTGGCGCGCTTCGCGGCTGCCCCAGGCGCTATGGGGCGTGAGAATGAGGCGCGGGATGTCCGCGGCGAGCAGCGGATTGCCGTCACGCGGGGGTTCCTGGCTGAGCACGTCGCAACCGGCACCGCCGAGATGGCCGCTGCGCAGCGCCTCGGCCAGGGCGTTCTCCTCGACCAGGCCGCCGCGCCCGGCATTGATCAGGAAGGCACCAGGCTTCATGGCTGCCAGTTGCTCGGCACCGATCAGGTTGCGGGTCTGCTCGCTGAGCGGACAGTGCAGCGACAGTGCATCCACCTGTGGCAGCAGTTCTTCCAGCGGTAGGTAGCCTTCGCGCAGCGGGCGTCCGGGAATCTGTCCGATCAGCACGCGCATGCCGAAGGCCTCGGCGAGGCGCGCCACGGCCTGGCCGAGTTCGCCATAACCGAGGATGCCCAGGGTCTTGCCGGCCAGTTCGACGATCGGGAAGTCGAGGAAGCAGAATTGCTCGGCGCGCTGCCAGCGTCCGTTGCGGATCTCTGCCTGGTAGTCCGGCAGACGCGTGGCCAGCGCAAGCAACAGCATCAGGGTGTGCTGGGCTACCGAGGCGGTGCCATAGCCCTGGCAATTGCAGACCGTGATGCCCAGGCGACGCGCGGCCTCCAGGTCGACGTTGTTGGTGCCGGTGGCGGCCACCAGGATCAGTTTCAACTGTGGATTGGCTTCGAGCGTCGCGGCACTTAGCGGCACCTTGTTGCTGATCGCGACCTGCGCGCCCTGCAGACGTTGCGAGACCTCATCGGGAGCGCTGCGCTCGTGCAGCACCAGTTCCTCGAGGCGGGCACGCAGCGGGCCCAGGTCGAGGTCGCCGAGATCGAGCGAGGGGTGATCGAGGAAGACGGCGCGCAGACTGTTGCTCATCAGCTGTACCTTTTTAATCGGAGACTCTGGAATTAAGGTGTGCAGCCTAACAGAGCCACCCGCTGGATGCCGCGCATGTACCTGATGGAGTTCGCCACTGTCGCCCTGATCCACCTGCTTGCCGTCGCCAGCCCCGGCCCGGATTTCGCCGTGGTGGTGCGCGAGAGCGTCGCTCAGGGACGTCGCGCCGGCCTCTTCACGGCGCTGGGCGTTGGCCTGGGCATTTTCGTGCATGTCGGCTATTCGCTGCTGGGTATCGGCCTGGTGGTATCGCAGTCGATCCTGCTGTTCAACATGCTCAAATGGGCGGCCGCCGCCTACCTGCTGTATATCGGCATCCGCGCGTTGCGTGCGCGGCCGGCGCCGGCGGTGGCCGACATCGAACCTGCCGTAGTGGGCAGCGCGCGCAGTGCTTTCGTTAGGGGATTCGTCACCAACGGCCTGAATCCCAAGGCGACGCTGTTCTTCCTCTCGCTGTTCACCGTGGTCATCGATCCGCACACGCCGCTAGCCATCCAGGCTGCCTACGGGGTCTATCTGGCCTGTGCCACCGCAGCCTGGTTCTGCCTGGTGGCGATGCTGTTCAGCCATGCCCGGGTGCGTGCGGGCTTCGCGCGTATGGGGCACTGGTTCGACCGCGCCATGGGCGGCGTTCTGATCGCCCTGGGTGTCCGCTTGGCCTTCGTGCAGTCCCACTGAGTCCGCTTTGCCCCTGCGCTGTTACCTAACTTCCCAGGGGTGATGTAGCGAACGTTGGGGGCTCGCCGGGGTCTCTTCCGTCGACCGATGGGTCCTTATCCGACCCGCGGGTTTCCGCTCTCCGCGACCCTTGTCTGGCCTGGGGCAAAATGTGACCCATGGGTCTCTTTTGCATTTGGCGTATTAATTGCTCGCTCTCCCGGCGTGGTTGGGAGGCCTACTGTAGTGACTTGTCACATTTTGCGACGGTTGCCCCGACACGCTTGGCTATAGTCGCTTCAGAAATAACAACAACAGATGGAGAGCGTCGATGAGCACCATTCAAAAGATCTGGCGGCCTGCGCGGCTGCCTCTGGCGGTCAGTATCGCGTCGACCCTGGCCACGCCAGCCCTCGCGGTGACCTTCAATATCGGGGAGATCGAGGGGCAGTTCGATTCGTCCCTGTCGATCGGTGCCAGCTGGTCCACCGCCAAACCGGACAGCGATCTCATCGGCGTCAACAACGGCGGTCGCGGTTTATCGCAGACCTCCGACGATGGCCATCTGAACTTCAAGCGCGGCGAGACCTTCTCGAAGATCTTCAAGGGCGTGCATGACCTCGAGCTGCGCTACGGCGACACCGGTGTGTTCCTGCGGGGCAAGTACTGGTACGACTTCGAGCTCAAGGACGAGGGCCGTGAGTTCAAGGACATCAGCGATTCCAATCGCAAGACCGCCGCGAAGTCTTCCGGGGCCGAACTGCTCGATGCCTTCATCTACCACAACTACGCCATTGGCGACCTGCCGGGCTCCGTCCGCCTGGGCAAGCAGGTCATCAACTGGGGGGAAAGCACCTTCCTGCAGAACGGTATCAACGCCTTCAACCCGGTGGACGTCTCGGCCTTCCGCCGGCCCGGCTCGGAGATCAAGGAAGGGCTGATCCCGGTGAATGCGTTCTATGTGTCGCAGAGTCTCACGGACAGTCTCTCCGCGGAGTTCTTCTACCAGCTGGAGTGGGACCAGACGGTGGTCGACAACTGCGGCACCTTCTTCTCCCAGCCTGACGTCATCGCCGATGGTTGCGACGGCAACCTGCAGGTGCTCAGTCCGGCACTCGCCGGCTTGGCGCCGTTTGCCGGGCCTTATGCCTACGGCAGCACCAGCGAAGGTGTCACCGTACCCCGCGGGCCCGACCGCGATGCCCGTGATGGTGGCCAGTTCGGGGCTGCGCTGCGCTGGTATTCCACGCCGCTGGACACCGAGTTCGGTGCCTATTTCATGAACTACCACAGTCGGCTGCCCATCTTCAGCGGCAGCTCCGCCGCGCCGGGCGTCTACGACGCGGTACCGGGCATCATCACGGCCGCCAACGGGACCGTCAGCACGATCTGCGGTGGCGACGTCACCTGTATCACGCAGACCCTCACCGGTCTCGCGGCCGCCACCGTGGCCGGTAACAGCCAGTACTTCGTCGAGTATCCCGAGGACATCCGCCTCTACGGCCTGAGCTTCTCCACCACGCTGCCTACCGGCACCGCCTGGAGTGGCGAGATCAGCTACCGACCGAACGCGCCGGTGCAACTCAATACCACCGACATCCTCTACGCCGGCATCACCCCCATTGATGCAAACTATTCGGTGTTGCAGGGCACGCCGGGCGCCGATCTGAATGGCTACCGGCGCAAGGAAATCACCCAGTTGCAGACCACCTTCACGCACTTCCTCGACCAGGTGATGGGCGCTAGCCGCCTGACCCTGGTTGGCGAGATCGGCTTCGTGCATGTCGGGGGGCTGGAGAGCCGCTCCGAGGCGCGCTACGGCCGCGACCCGATCTTCGGTCCCGGGCCACTGCCTGCCGGCACCTGCCAGACTCTCAACGCCGGTACCCTGGGCGATCCGACGGCGGAGAACGTCAGCCGCTACTGCGAGAACGACGGTTTCACCACCAGCAACTCCTGGGGCTACCGTGCTCGCGCCATCTGGGAATACCCGGACATGGTCGCCGGGGTCAACCTCAAGCCCAATGTCGCCTGGTCGCACGACGTGCGCGGTTATTCGCCGGGCCCGGGTGCGAACTTCGAAGAGGGCCGCAAGGCCGTCAGCCTGGGCTTGGACGCGGAGTACCAGAACACCTACACCGCCAGCCTTTCCTACACCAACTTCTTCGGGGGCAAGTACAACACTCTGCGCGACCGGGACTTCGTCTCCCTGAGCTTCGGCATGAACTTCTGAGCCCATAACAACAAGGATTAGACCGCCATGAAGACCTGCAAGACGCTATTGCAATTGAGTACCCTCGGGCTGGCCTTGCTGCTGAGCCGCGGGGCGTTGGCCGCGGTCAGCGAGGCCGAGGCGGCCAAGCTAGGGACCAGTCTGACCCCCATCGGCGCGGAAAAGGCCGGCAACGCCGAGGGCACCATCCCGGCCTGGGACGGTGGACTGCCGACCAACGCCGGCGCGGTCGATGCGCGTGGCTTCCTCGCCGATCCTTTTGCTGCCGAGAAGCCGCTGTTCACCATTACCGCGCAGAACGTCGAGCAATACCGCGACAAGCTCAGCCCCGGCCAACTGGCGATGTTCAAGCGCTACCCGGACAGCTACCGGATGCCGGTCTATCCCAGTCACCGCAGCGCCACCTTGCCTGCTTCGGTATTCGAGGCGATCCGCTACAACGCTACCCACAGCAAGCTGGTACAGGGTGGCAATGGCTTGGAAGACTTCCGCACGGCGATTCCTTTCCCGATTCCCAAGGACGGCCTCGAGGTGATCTGGAACCACATCACCCGCTACCGGGGTGGCAGCGTGCGTCGGCTCGTCACCCAGGCCACGCCACAGGCCAATGGCTCCTACAGCCTGGTGTATTTCGAGGACGAATTCGTCTTCCGCGACCAGCTCAAGGACTACGATCCCAACAAGCCGAGCAACGTGCTGTTCTACTTCAAGCAGCGCGTCACCGCGCCGTCGCGTCTGGCGGGCAACGTGCTGCTGGTCCACGAGACCCTCGATCAGGTCAAGGAGCCGCGCCTGGCCTGGCTCTACAACGCCGGCCAGCGCCGCGTGCGGCGTGCGCCCCAGGTGGCCTACGACGGTCCGGGCACCGCTGCCGACGGCCTGCGCACCTCGGACAACCTCGACATGTACAACGGCGCCCCCGACCGCTACGACTGGAAGCTGATCGGCAAGCAGGAGCTGTACATCCCCTACAACAGCTACCGCCTCGATTCGCCGACGTTGAAGTACGACGACATCCTCAAGGCCGGGCACATCAACCAGGATCTGGCGCGCTACGAGTTGCACCGCGTCTGGCATGTCACCGCCACGCTGAAACCCGGCGAGCGGCACATCTACGCCAAGCGTGACTTCTTCATCGACGAGGACACCTGGCAGGCCGCGGTCATCGACCACTACGACGGACGCGACAACCTGTGGCGCGTCGCAGAGGCGCACAGCCAGTACTACTACGACAAGCAGGTGCCCTGGAGCACCCTCGAGGCGCTCTACGATCTGCAGTCCGGCCGTTACCTGGCGCTGGGCATGAAGAACGAAGAGAAGCGCGCCTACGAGTTCGGCTACAGCGCCACCGAAAGCGACTTCACTCCCGCCGCATTGCGTCAGTCCGGGGTACGTTGAGTGTGACCGCGCACGCGCCTTGAGCGCGTGCGCGGCGAGCTTGTCATGCGGGTCGTGGAATGAATTTCGGCCACGGGCTAGAGTCCAACGCCATCAGTGCCGTCGTATCCTGCGCATCTGGCGACGCTGCCATTCTTTCCCGAGACAAGGAGTTTTCCCGATGCTGACGCCTTCCCGACTGCTCATCGGTTCCGTCCTGCTGGCCCTCACGGCAGGCTGCGCTTCGCAGAATCCTTACGCCAACAGTGGCGGCACCACCACCGGTGGCAACCGGACCGCGACCTACGGCGGCCTCGGTGCGCTGGCGGGCGCAGTGGCGGGCGCCGCCATCAACCATGACGACCGTGGCAAGGGCGCCGCCATTGGCGCCGTGCTCGCCGGCGCCGCCGCCGCCGGCTATGGCTACTACGCCGACCGCCAGGAAGCCGAATTGCGCCGCAGCATGGAAGGCACCGGGGTCGAGGTGCAGCGCCAGGGCGATGACATCAAGCTGATCATGCCCGGCAATATCACCTTCGCCACCGATTCGGCGGACATCGCGCCGAGCTTCTACGCACCGCTGAACAACCTGGCCAGCTCGTTCAAACAGTTCGACCAGAACACCATCGAGGTGGTCGGGTATACCGATAGCACCGGCACGCGGCAGTACAACCTCGGTCTTTCCGAGCGCCGCGCGCAGAGCGTTGCCAGCTACCTGGCCGCTCAGGGGGTGGACCCCAGCCGCGTCAGTCCGCGGGGTGCCGGCCCGGATCAGCCGATCGCCAGTAACGCCACCGCAGAAGGCCGTGCGCAGAACCGTCGGGTCGAAATCAATCTGCGTGGCCTGCCCGAGCAGCAGCAGGTTCGCTGAAATCGGTTGAATCGACCGCCGGTTAGCACCGCTCAACGCCGGTTGGCTGGCGCTGTGCCATACTCCTTCGGAGTGGTTGCCCGGTGGAACGAGGACGGTACGCGGCCCTCGCTCCTGCAGGGATCGACGATCAGCTTTTTCGTGCTTGATTGTGTTCCAAGGCAGGGATGATCCGGGTCGAGCCGTCCATTGGAGGGACGTGAGAATGCTGTCGCACTCGATGGATGAGTCCGTGCGCTCCAGGCCCCCAGCCCAGACGCTGCTGGTGGTCGATGATCGCGAGGAGAATCTCCTCGCCATGCGTGCGTTGTTGGGTAGTGGTGATTGGGTCGTGCGTACCGCCAATGGCGGCGAACAGGCCTTGCAATGTCTGCTCGACGAGGATGTCGGGCTGGTCCTGCTGGATGTGCAGATGCCGGGCATGGATGGCTTCGAGGTGGCGAAGCTGATGCGCGGCAACTCGCGCACACGCTTCACACCGATCATCTTCGTCTCCGCCGTCGACCACAACAGCGAAGCCGTGCTGCGTGGCTATGCGACCGGCGCCATGGACTTCATTCTCAAGCCCTTCGATCCTCAGGTCCTGCGGCACAAGGTGGAGTCGCTGCTCGATCACGAGCGCAGCCGCCGCGAGTTGCAGTTGCTCAGCCAGCAGCTCGAGCGCGAGCGTGCGTTCAGTACCTCGGTGCTGGAGAACGCTTCCGAAGGCATCATGGTGGTCGACGAGGCGGGCGTCATCAGCTATGCCAACGCGGCCATCGCCGAGATGCTGCGCTGCCCGGCGCAGAGTCTGCGCGGCAGCCCGCTGCTCAGCCATGTGCTGCTCCCGGTGATGGGCGAGGAATGGGACGAATCGGATTTCCTTCATGCCTGGCAACGGGGCGAGGTCCTGCGTCTGCACGATGCCAGCCTGCGTTCGAAGAGTGGCACGGCGGTACCGGTGACGCTGTCCTGCTCGCCATTGGCTCGGCCACAGAACGCCATGGTGGTGATTGCCCTGGACATGTCGATGGTGCGCAACCTGCACGCGCAGCTAGCGTCCCAGGCTGTCACCGATGCACTGACCGGTCTGGCCAACCGCCGCGGTTTCAACCAGGGCCTGGAGCAGGCGTTGCTACGCCACGACCGCCGTCCCGGTGACTACCTGGCGGTGCTCTACATCGATCTGGACGGTTTCAAACGTATCAACGACTCCCTCGGTCACACCGCTGGCGACCAGATCCTGCGCAACGTCGCCGGGCAACTGCAGCGTTGTCTGCGGCCCTACGACCTGCTGGCGAGGATGGGCGGGGACGAGTTCACCGCACTGCTCGATTCCCTCGGCCATCCCGAGGATGCCGCGAAGGTGGCGGAGAAGCTCATCGAGGCGATCGCCGGACGCTACACCATCGATGGCGTGGAGGTGACGCTCGGCGCGAGCATCGGCATCGCCTGTTATCCCGGGGGAGAGGAAGAGGGCGAGGCCTTGCTGCGCGCCGCCGACATGGCCATGTACGAGGCCAAGCGTGCCGGACGTCAGCAATACCGGTTCTTCTCGGCGGAAATGAACGGACGCGCACGCTCGCGACTGATGCTCGAGGAAAGCCTGCGCACCGCCATCGAACGTGAAGAGTTCTCCCTGGTGTACCAGCCGCAGATCCACCTGCTCGACGGCCGTGTGCGCGGCTTCGAAGCCTTGCTGCGCTGGAACCACCGTCTCGCGGGGGCCGTCGAGCCCTCGGTGTTCATCCCGCTGCTGGAGGAGACTCGACTGATCAATCGCCTCGGCGAATGGGTCTTCGAGACCGGCACCCTGCATTGCAGCCAGTGGCCGTCGTTCGGCAGCGAGCTGATGGTGAGCATCAACGTCAGTCCGGTGCAGTTCGCCCAGCCGATGCTCGTCGACGCCTTGCGCCGAGCCCTCGAACACAGTGGCCTGCGCGCCTGCCAGCTGGAGGTCGAGGTCACCGAATCGGCGCTGGTCCAGGACGTGGACGTAACCCGCGAACAACTGCGTCAATTGCGCCGGCTTGGGGTAAAGATCGCCATCGACGACTTCGGTACCGGTTATTCGTCACTGGCTTACCTGCGACACTTCGAGCTGGACACCCTGAAGATCGATCGCTTGTTCATCGCCAACATGCTCGACTCGCCGAAGGATGCGGCCGTGGTCAATACCATCATCAAGCTCGCCGCGGAGCTTGGCCTGGAGGTCATTGCCGAGGGCGTGGAAACCGAGGCCCAGCGGCAGTGGCTGGTCGACCACGGCTGCCAGGTAATGCAGGGCTTCCTGGTCTCCCCGGCATTGCCGCTGGAGCGGGCGCGGCGCTTTCCGATGCAGATCGACTGGAGTGCGCCGCAACAGATCCTGGAACCTGGCGCCTGAAGGAAGGAACAGGCCCTAGAGGGCTTTCAGGCGTTGCAGCTCGTCGTCCTTCTCCCGCCAGAGGGCGTTGACCCATTCCTGAAAGGCCTGCCGGTAGCCTTCGTCGCTGTCGTAGCGACGACCGATGAACTGTCCAGGAATGTTCCGCTCGTGCAGTTTCACCACCACCTGGCGCACGCGGCCGCACATCAGCGACCAGAAGCTCGGTGCGCCGTCCGGGTAGTGGATGGTGACGTCCACCAGCGACTGCAACTGCTCGCCCATCGCATCGAGGACGAAGGCGATACCGCCGGCCCGGGGCTTGAGCAGGTGGCGATAGGGCGAGGCCTGTTCGTCATGCTTGGCCTGGGTGAAGCGCGTGCCTTCGAGGAAGTTGAAGATGCCGGTGGGGTGGTGGCGGAACTTCTCGCAGGCGCGGCGGGTGGTCTCCAGATCCTTGCCTTGTTTCTCCGGGTGGCGGGCGAGGTAGGCTTTGGAATAACGCTGCATGAATGGGAAATCCAGCGCCCACCAGCATGCGCCGATCACCGGAACCCAGATCAGTTGCTGTTTGAGGAAGAACTTCAGTGGGCGGATGCGCCGGTTGAAGATGAACTGCAACACCAGGATATCCACCCAGCTCTGGTGGTTGCTGGTGACCAGGTAGGAATGCTGGTAATCCAGTTGCTCGCCGCCGGATACCTGCCAGCGCGTGCGCCCGACCAGGCGTATCCAGGCGTTGTTGATGGCTATCCAGGACTCCTGGATGAAGCTGACCAGCGGGTTGAGGCCTTCGCGCACTGCGCGGAACGGTAGCAATAGCTTGACCAGGGTCACCGCGAACAGCGGCCAACACCAGAACAGGGTGTTGAGCGCGAGTACCAGTGCGGCGAACGTACCACGCAGCGGCGCGGGGAAGTGTATGAGCATCGGGGCGGAAGCCTCGCTAGGATAGGGCGGCGCCAAGGTTAACGATTGGGCGGCTAACTGCAAGCATCCTCCAGCGAAAAGTCGCTATCGCCAGAGGAGCGACGCCTACTCCCGACCGACTGCCTGTACCGCCGTCAGGGCGATGGTATAGACGATGTCTTCGACCAGTGCGCCGCGGGAAAGGTCGTTCACCGGCTTGCGCAGGCCTTGTAGCATCGGCCCGACGCTCACCACCCGGGCGCTGCGCTGCACCGCCTTGTAGGTGGTATTGCCGGTATTCAGGTCGGGGAAGACGAACACCGTAGCGCGACCGGCCACCGCACTGTTCGGGGCCTTCTGCCGACCCACGCTCTCGATCGCTGCCGCGTCGTATTGCAGCGGGCCGTCGAGCAATAGATCGGGACGCTGCTCGCGAGCCAGACGGGTGGCCTCGCGCACTTTCTCCACCTCCGCACCGCTCCCGGAGTCGCCGGTGGAGTAGCTGATCATCGCCACCCGAGGCTCGATACCGAAGGCGGCGGCCGAGTCGGCGCTCTGGATGGCGATTTCCGCCAGTGCCGCGGCATCCGGATCCGGGTTCACCGCACAGTCGCCGTAGACCACCACCTGGTCGGGCAGCAGCATGAAGAACACCGAGGACACCAGTTGATAGCCGGGCGCCGTCTTGATCAGTTGCAGCGCCGGACGGATGGTGTTGGCGGTGGTGTGTACCGCGCCGGAGACCAGGCCGTCCACTTCGTCGAGGGCGAGCATCATGGTCCCGAGCACCACGCTGTCCTCCAGTTGCTGCTCGGCCATCGGCGCGTTCAGTCCCTTGCCTTTGCGCAGCTCGACCATGGGCTCGATGTAGCGCGGGCGAATCAGGTCCGGATCGAGAATCTCCAGCCCTTCGGGCAGTTCGATGCCCTGGGCGGCGGCGACCTTGTGCACGTCCTCCGGCTTGGCCAGCAGCACGCAGCGAGCGATGCCGCGGGCCTGGCAGATCGCCGCAGCCTGCACGGTGCGCGGTTCCGCGCCCTCTGGCAGGACGATGCGCCGCGCCGCTTGCTGCGCCCGGCGCACCAGTTGATAGCGAAACGCCGGTGGTGACAGGCGTACCTCGCGCAGGTCACCACAGCGCTGCACCAGGCAGTCGTGCTGGATGTGGCCGGCGACGAACTCGGTGACCTTCTCGGCGCGCTCGCGATCGTCCACCGGGATCTCGCGATTCATGCGGTTGAGGTTGGTCGCCGTGTCATAGGAACCGGTGGGGACGGTGAGCACCGGCAGTCCGCTTTGCAGGGCGCCATGGCACAGCTCCATGATGCGTGGATCGGGCGAGAAGTCGCTGCATAGCAGAAGTCCGGCCAAGGGCACGCCGTTCATCGCCGCTAGGCTGGCGGCGAGAATGATGTCGTCGCGGTCGCCGGGGGTGACCACCAGTACACCGGGCTTGAGCAATTGCACGGTGTTGGGCACGGCGCGGGCGCAGAGCACGATCTTGCCGACGCGCCGCTGCTCGTAGTCTCCGGCATTGAGCACGCGGGCGCCGAGCAGGTCGGCGACGTCACGGGTGCGCGGCGCGTTGAGCTCGTCGCTCCAGGGGATGCAGCCGAGCAGGCGGAAGTTCTCGCCGTGCAACAGCGAGCCTTCGCCGCGCAGACGCTCGATGAAGGCGTCGACGCCATCGTCGGCGCGCACCTTGTTGAGGATCACGCCGATCAGTTTCGGGTCCTTGGGGCCGCCGAACTGCTGGGCCTGGATTTCCAGGCGGTCGACCATCTCGGTCAGGCTTTCCTCCTCCGGTGCCGAGACCAGGATCACATCGGCATCCAGGCTGCGCGCCAGGTGTTGGTTCACCCGTGCCGCGTAGCTGGCCTGCTGGGTCGGCACCATGCCTTCGACGATCACGGCGTCGTAGCCCTCGGCCGCCTGCTGGTAGAGGCTGACGATTTCCTCGAGCAGGTCATCCAGATGCCCGTCGCCGAGCAGGTGCTCGACGTGGGACAGGTCCAGGGGGCGTGGCGACTTCAGGCCGTGGGTGCGGGCTACCAGTTCGCTGGAGCGCTCCGGACCTTCGTCGCCCGGGTGGGGCTGGGCGATCGGCTTGAGGAAACCGACCTTCAGGCCGGCGCGCTGCAGCGCGCGCACGAGGCCCAGGCTGATGGAGGTGAGACCCACGCCGAAGCCGGTCGGTGCGATGAAGAAAGTATGCATGGAAGGCGGGTTCCGTCAGGGCCGAGGGGCCGCCGGGGCAGGCCGGCCGCCTCGGTACGGGTTATTCGTCGAGCAGCGCGAGGGTGTCCAGCGCGATCTGTCGTTCTTCGTTGGTGGGTACGACCAGTACCCGCGGCGAACCCGCCGCATGGATCGGTCCGGCAACCCCGCGTACGCAGGTCGCGTTGGCCTGCTGGTCCAGCGCCAGGCCCAGCAGGCGCAGGTGGCCGCAGGTGCGCGAGCGCACCAGCGGCGAGTTTTCGCCGATGCCGCCGGTGAAGATCAGCCCGTCCAGGCGCGGTAGCGCGCAGCTCATCGCCGCCAGGGATTTGGCCAGGCGATAGCAGAACACCTCGATCGCCAGGGTCGCGCCGGGGTGGTTGTTCTCGCGCGCCTGTTCCAGGGTGCGCATGTCGTTGGACAGACCGGACAGACCGAGCAGGCCGCTTTCGTTGTTGAGCATGCGGTCGATGCGCTCCAGGCTCCAGCCCAGGGTGCGCGCCAGATGGCTGTGCAAATTGGGGTCGACGTCACCGCTGCGGGTGCCCATTACTAGGCCCTCGAGCGGGGTCAGGCCCATGCTGGTATCGCGGCTCTGGCCGTCGACGATGGCGCAGGTCGAGCTGCCGTTGCCCAGGTGCGCGGACAGCCAGCAACTGTCGCCACTGGACAGGCCGCTCAGTTCCGCGGCTCGGTGCGCGACATAGCGGTGGCTGGTGCCGTGGAAGCCGTAGCGACGCACGCTGTGCTCGCGGTAGAGCGCCTCGGGGACTGCGTAGCGATAGGCATGGGGCGGCATGCTCTGGTGAAAGGCGGTGTCGAACACCGCGACCTGGGGCAGTTCGGGGAACAGCTTCATCGCCGCCTCGATGCCCTGCAGGTGGCCGGGGTTGTGCAGCGGCGCCAGCGGCGCGGTGGCGGAAATCGCGGCGATCGCGCTCTCGTCCAGGCGGCAGGCGGCAGTGAAGTGCTCGCCACCATGCACCACGCGATGGCCGATGCCGTGCAGCGCGCCATCCGCCGCCTGCTGCACCATCGGTAGCAATTGCGCGAGGGCGGCGCGATGGTCGCCGTCGGGGATCTGCAGGCTTTGCTTCTCGCCGTTGCGTTGCCAGTGCAGCATCGCCTCGGCGCCACCCAGGCGCTCGGCCAGGCCGCTGATGGCGAATTGGGGTCGGCCCTCGTTGACCAGGGCGAACTTGATCGACGAACTACCGCAGTTGATCACCAAGATGTTGCGAGAGGGCATCGGTACTCCTAGGGTCCGGACGCGTGCGGCGCAAGACTGCCAGTTGGCGCCGTGGGCGATCCTGACGGAAATCAAGGACCCCTGGTGGGGCAGGGCGGCGCTGAGGTAGCAGGGTAGCCCTGCTGCGTAAAGGTCGCTACTGCACAGACCGGTGACGCCCTGTCGGGTTCGCAATCGTCCGGGGGGACGTTTACAATTCCCCTTCAAATACTCTCGAGAAAGGTTCCTGCCCTATGCAGATCGCAGCCAACAAGGCCGTCTCCATCGATTACACCCTGACCAATGACGCCGGTGAGGTGATCGACAGCTCCGCCGGTCATGCCCCGCTGGTCTACCTGCACGGTGCTGGCAACATTATCGTCGGCCTGGAAAAGGCGCTGGAAGGCAAGCAGGCCGGTGACAACGTCAAGGTCGCCGTCGAGCCCGAGCAGGCCTACGGCGAATACAGCGCCGAGCTGGTCGCCACCCTCAATCGTTCGATGTTCGAAGGCGTCGACGAACTGGCCGTGGGCATGCAGTTCCACGCGTCTGCTCCGGACGGCGGCATGCAGATCGTCACCATCCGCGAACTGGACGGCGACGACGTGATCGTCGACGGCAATCACCCCCTGGCCGGCCAGCGCCTGAACTTCGACGTCACCGTGGTCGACGTGCGCGAAGCCAGCGCTGAAGAAGTCGCCCACGGCCACGTGCATGGCGAAGGCGGACATCACCACTGAGTCGCTCTGGCGATCAGCGGTCATCGGGAAGGCGCCTACGGGCGCCTTCCTCGTTCCTGGCGTCCGGTTGGTGCCGCTCATGGCTTCTGACGTGCGATCAGGTTGATCAATGATGCTGGCCCGCGCCTGCTTGGAAAGCCTAGGCTGGAGGCTTTCCCCTTGCTGCAGGAGTTGCCATGTCCGCCCCTATCCAGGCCCTCTTCGAGCCTTTTCGGCTCGGTTCGCTGGAATTGCCCAACCGTGTGGTGATGGCGCCGATGACGCGCAACTTCTCGCCAGGTGGCGTGCCGGGCGCGGATGTCGTTGAGTATTACCGGCGACGTGCCGCCGGCGGTGTCGGTCTGATCGTCACCGAGGGCACCACGGTCGACCATCTGGCGGCCAACGGTTATCCACGGGTTCCGCGCTTCCACGGCGAGGACGCGCTGGCAGCCTGGCGCCGCGTGGTGGAGGCGGTGCATGCGGAAGGCGGGCGGATCGTCCCGCAGCTCTGGCACGTGGGCAACGTGCGGCGCCTGGGCGCCGACCCGGACCCGACGGTGCCCGGTTATGGGCCGATGGAGAAGCGCAAGGACGGGCAGTTGCTGGTGCGCGGCATGGACCAGGCCGATATCGATGCCGTGGTGCAGGCGTTCGCCGATGCCGCGCTGGCCGCCCGGGAGATCGGCATGGATGGCGTGGAGATTCACGGCGCGCATGGCTACCTGATCGACCAATTCTTCTGGGCGGGCAGCAACCAGCGTGAGGACGGCTATGGTGGGAGTCTGGAGAACCGCTCACGCTTTGCCGTGGAGATCCTGCGTGCCGTGCGGGCGGCCGTCGGGCCTGATTTCCCGATCATCTTCCGCTTTTCGCAATGGAAGCAGCAGGACTATTCCGCGCGTCTGGTGCAGAGCCCCGAGGAACTGGCGGACTTCCTCGCGCCGCTGAGCGATGCCGGGGTGGACATCTTCCATTGCTCGACGCGGCGCTTCTGGGAGCCGGAGTTCGCAGGGTCTTCCCTCAACCTGGCAGGCTGGACGCGGCGCCTGGCCGGCAAGCCGACGATCAGCGTCGGCAGCGTAGCCCTGGAAGGAGGTGACTTCATGCAGGCATTCGCCGGCAGCAACGAAGTCAACCGCCCGGCGGACATCCGCGACCTGCTGCAACGCCTGGAGGCGGGAGAATTCGACCTGGTGGCGGTGGGCCGAGCCCTGATCGCCGACGCCGAATGGGCGAACAAGGTCCGCGAGGGCCGCGAGGCGGAAATCCTGCCGTTCAGTCGCGAGCTGCTGGGGCGGCTGGACTAGTCGACCTTTCGTTCAGGGCACGCCCTGAACGGAACGGGCTATTCGCCCTCGGTCCGAGTGGACGCCGGCTTGCCGTCGCGCCCGCGTTCACGTCCCCACTGCAGGGCGATCAATATCAGGGTCGGGACGCCCAGCAGCGCGGTGAGGACGAAGAAGTGCGCGTAGCCCATCTTCTCCACCATGGCGCCGGAGTAGCCGCCGATCAGGCGTGGCAGGAGCAGCATGATGGAGCTGAGCAGCGCGTACTGGGTGGCCGAGAACTTCAGGTTGGTGAGGCTCGACAGGTAGGCGACGAACGCGGCGGTGGCCAGGCCGGAGCTGAAGTTGTCGCCACTGATGGTCAGTACCAGCATGTCCAGGTTGGCGCCCATGCCCGAGAGCAGGGCGAACATCAGGTTGGTCGCCGCCGAAGCCAGGCCGCCGATGAAGAGGATCGGCAGGATGCCGAAGCGCACGATCAGCAG
This sequence comes from Pseudomonas sp. R4-15, assembly GCF_055768815.1. Lineage (NCBI taxonomy): Bacteria > Pseudomonadati > Pseudomonadota > Gammaproteobacteria > Pseudomonadales > Pseudomonadaceae > Pseudomonas > Pseudomonas sp. R4-15. The sequence continues at coordinate 4,056,208 of NZ_CM147293.1, read as the reverse complement.
GCCGCCGGCGCCGGCGCCGAGCAGGGTCATGATCAGCCCGAAGAGCTTGCTGACGCTGGCGATCTGCTCCTTGGTGAAACCCATGTCGATATAGAAGACGTTCGCCATGACGCCCATCACCGTGTCCGACATGCGGTAGGTGGCGATCAGCCCGAGCATCAGCAACGCTTGCCAGCGATAGCGTTGGATGAAGTCGTTGACCGGAGTAAGCACCGGAGCCAGGCCGCGGCGGCCGAGAGAGGACAGGCACAGCAGCAGGAAGATGCCGTACATCAGCGCGCGGAGGAAGGCACGGTCCTCGGTGATCAGGCTGAAGGGGCTGTGGTTCTCGAAGAACGCCTCGTAGAAGTCGGTCTTGTACAACTGGGTGACGAAGGCCGGGACCGAGACGATCAGTACGGTCAGTACCAGGACCGAGACCATCTGGTGGCTCAGCCGGTAGCTCACGACCTGGCGCTCGCTCTGCTCGGGGAGCCGTGGTTCGCGCATCCACAGGCTGGTGAGCAGTCCGGGCAGCATCAGCAGGCCGAACACCAGGTAGGTGTTGCTCCAGGCCTTGGCCAGGTAGGCGCCGCTGGTGGAGCCGAACCAGCCGGCGAAATACAGTGCGCCGGCGGTGGCGAGCAGCGCGGCGACGCGATAGCCGGCCATGTAGCTGGCGGCCAGCGCGGCCTGGCGCGTGTCCTCGGCGATCTCCAGGCGATAGGCATCCACCGCGATGTCCTGGGTGGCCGAGGCGAAGGCCACCACGACCGCGATGGCGATCAGCGCCGGAAGCTGTTGCTGCGGGTCGCACTGACTCATGGCCAGCAAGCCGAGGATCACGGCGGTTTGCGAGAGCACCAGCCAGGAGCGCCGACGGCCCAGGCGGTGCAGCAGCGGCAGGCGCCACTGGTCGAGCATCGGAGCCCACATCCACTTGAAGGCATAGGCCAGGCCGATCAGGCTGGCGTAACCGATGGCTTCCAGCGACACCCCGGCCTCGCGCAACCACACGGAGAGGGTGGAAAACACCAGCATATAAGGCAGGCCGGCTGCGAAGCCGAGCAGTAACAGCGCCAGGGTCGCCGGACTAGCATAGGCTTGCAGGGCTTCGCGCCAGCTTCTTCGACTCATTGATTCAAACGTGCGTACGGCAAAGGGCGCACTCTAACCGCAGGACTCCGTCGGACGCCAGCCGTAGCGGCGCATATCCACACGATCGTTCAGTAGCACAATGCCTTCGGCGCGCAGGCGTGCGCGCTGTTCGGCCCCGGAGGGGCTGCCTGCCGGCAGGCTCAACCGGCCGTCGGCTGCGATCACACGGTGCCAGGGCAGGCGGCTGCCATCGGGCAACTGGGACAGGGTGCGTCCGACCCAGCGGGCAGCGCGCCCCAGTCCGGCGAGGCGGGCGAGTTCCCCATAGGCCACGACGTGCCCGGCCGGGACCTGCTGCAGGGTCAGGTAGAGCGCCTCTCGACGCGTCTGAGAGGCCTCGTCCGAAAGGAGGGAAAAATCGGGCATCAGTGCCTCCGTTGGCGAACTTTTCCCCGCCTGGACGGGTCGCAGCCTTGTCCGCAGGGAGCTCGTGCGGATAATGCCAGAGTCTTTTACTCAGCGAGTGCCTTACTGACGATGAATTTACTGCTATCCCGCTCCCTCGTTTCCCTCGCGCTGTGCGGAGCGTGCTCCGCCAGTTTCGCCGATACCGTCTGGTTGAAGAACGGCGATCGTCTGACCGGTACCGTGCGGCTGCTCGACGGCGGCAAGCTCCTGGTCGATACCAGCTACGGGGGTTCGATTCCCGTGGCCTGGGACCAGGTGACCACGCTTGAAACCGACCAGCCGCTGCTCGTGCGCCAGGGCGAATACGGCGGCGAAGTGGCCAAGTCGATCGGGCGCTCCGAGGATGCAGGGAAGGTGGTGCTGGATAACGGCGCGGGGCCGCAGACCGTCGAGCTGGCGTCCATTCAGCAGTTGATCCGGCCCAAACCTGTGGTCACCGACCTGACCTGGACCGGCAACGTCGACGTTGCGCTGGACTACAAGCGCGCCGACAGCGATACCGACGACTACAACGTGGCCTTCAACACCAAGGCCCGGCATGGCTTCTGGCGGCACAACGCCAAGGCGGAATACAACCGCGAAACCACCGACGACGTCGAGGTCACCGACAACTACCAGGTGGAGTACGCCCTGGACCGTTTCCTCACCGAAAAGTGGTTCTGGCAGGGGCGTCTTTCCTACGATCACGACAATGTCGAAGACCTGCGCAAGCAGGTGACCGTCGGTACCGGCCCGGGTCATCAGTTCTGGGACAACGAGCTGGGCGCCTTCTCGGTCGCCGGTCTGCTCAACCGCAGTGACTACGAGTATGCCAACGGCGAGAAGGACCGTTTCTATTCCCTGGCGGTGAAATGGGACTACAACCGCTATCTGGTCGGCAAGACGGTGGAATTGTTCACCACCGGCGAGGTAGGGCGACCCATAGGCGGCGCCGCGGCCGACTACGCGCTCGATGCCGAGGCGGGCCTGCGCTACAAGGTGACCGACTGGGCCTCACTGAACATGCGTGCCGAGCGTGACATCGTTTCCGGCGCGGACGATGGTGAGCTGGACGAAACCCGCTACATGCTGGGCTTCGGGGTCGGCTGGTAAGCCACGGACTGTCGTCTTCACGTACGCCAGGGCCCGCTCATCCGAGCGGGCCTTTTTCTTCGTTACAGACGCAGACCGCCGTCCAGTTCCAGGATGCGCCCGGTGAAGTAGTCGTTCTCGAACAGATAGATCACCGAGTGGGCGATTTCCTGCGGCAGCCCCATGCGCCCCAGGGGAATGCCCGCGGTGATCTTCTGCAGCGCTTCGGGCTTCATGCCCGCGGTCATCTGCGTCTCGATGAAGCCCGGCGCTACGCCGGCGACACGGATGCCGTGGCGCGCCAGTTCCCGGGCCCACACCACGGTGTCGGCCGCCACCCCGGCCTTGGCCGCGGAGTAGTTGGCCTGTCCGGGATTGCCTGCGCGGGAGATCGAAGAGATGTTGATGATCGCCCCCTGGCATTGCAGCTCGATCATCTTCGCCGCCACTTCACGGGTGCAGAGAAACACCCCGGTGAGATTCACGTCGATCACCGCCTGCCATTGCGCCAGGCTCATCTTGGAAATCTCACCGTCGCGGACCTTCACCGTCAGCCCGTCGCGCAGTACGCCCGCATTGTTAACCAAGCCGTGCAGGGCGCCGAAGTCGCTGGCGACCTTGGCCACCATCATTTGCACCTGGCCCTCGTCGGCGACGTTGCAGGCATAGGCACGCGCCTCGCCTCCGGCGGCCTGGCAGGCACGCACCGATTCCTCCAGGCGCTCGCTGTTGAGGTCTACCAGCGCCAGGCGAGCGCCCTTGGCCGCCAGGGCTTCGCCCATGGAGCGACCGAGGCCCTGGCCCGCACCGGTGATGAGGATTACTTTGTCTCGAAGCTGCATGCAGGTTCCTTTCTTTTTTGTCCCGTACGGACTGCTATGCTGAATGCCCGTCGTGGTGCACAGGCCTTAGAGGAGTATGGCGTGGAAGCGATCCAGAATGCCCGAGAGATGCTGCTCGGGGAATACCAGGGCGTGCTCAGTACGCTGTCGAAAAAAATGCCCGGTTTCCCGTTTGGCTCGGTAGTGCCCTATTGCCTGGATGGCGAAGGCCGCCCGCTGATCCTCATCAGCCGCATCGCCCAGCACACGCGCAACCTGGAGGCGGACGAGAAATGCTCGCTGCTGGTCGGGCAACGCGATGCTGACGATATCCAGGCGGCCGGTCGCCTGACGCTCATGGCGCGTGCGCGTCCGTTGCAGGACCCGGAGCAGATCGAGCTCGCGGCGACGCGTTACTACCGTTATTTTCCTCAGTCGCGGGACTACCATCGCGTCCACGATTTCGACTTCTGGGTGCTGCAGCCCGAGCGCTGGCGTTTCATTGCCGGCTTCGGCGACATCCACTGGCTGGACCGCGTGCAGCTCGACAACCCGTTTGCGGGCGCCGTGGAGATCGGCATGGTCGAGCACATGAACGCCGATCACGCCGAGGCCATCGCCCACTACGTGGCATTGGCCGACCTGCCGGCGCAAGTGCCGGCGCAGATGGTCGGCGTCGACCGCGAAGGCTTCCACCTGCGTATCGGTGAGCGCCTGTACTGGCTGCGTTTCCCCGCGCCTTGCGCTACTGCGCAGGAGGTGCGTCAGGCGCTGGTGACGCTGGCGCGTGCCGAGCGCTGGCCAGAGCCTGCCGAAGCATGACGAAACAGCTGCACGTCCGGGGGACTTGAATTCGGCCCTTGCCGGCGCCAACTAATCAGCACGTGACAGCCCTACAGACCCGTGGAAGTCCCCTGATGCCTTTATTGCTGCTGTTCATCCTCTTCCCCCTGCTCGAGCTGGCGGTGCTGATCAAGGTCGGCAGCGCCATTGGCGTGCTCGCCACGTTGCTGCTGATCGTCGCCGGCGTATTGTTCGGCTCGCTGATCCTGCGTCTGGCGGGGCTCGCCACTGCGTTGCGCGCGCGCGAGCGCCTGGCGCGCGGCGAGCTGCCCGATCGCGAAGTGCTCGACGGCCTGTTCATGGCGTTGGGCGGCGTTCTGCTGATCCTGCCGGGCTTCATCAGCGACGTCATCGGCCTGCTGTGCCTGCTGCCGTTCACCCGCAACCTCTTCCTCGGCCAGTTGCGCCGCCGTATCGAGGAACAGAACCGTCGACGCGCGGCGTTCGCTGACCAGCCCGATGCCCCCCGTCAGGGCCCGCATCGACCGGACGTCATCGAGGGCGAGTACGAGCGTCGCGACGACTGATTCGGCCGCTGGGTGGAAAATTTCTCACTCAGCCCCTTGAAATGCTCCCGCCCGACCTTATGTAGCGGACACCGCAAGGTTCCTGTCGCGTGATGGGACAGTTCTGGCGAGTCGCTCGAGCGGCTCGCCCCCGGCCCAAGCCGGAAACGCTAACCCGCTGGCAAAGATGCCGGCCTGGAAAAACACAGTTGGGAGAGATCGACAATGAAGCTTCGTCCTCTGCATGACCGCGTCGTGATTCGTCGCAGCGAAGAAGAGACCAAGAGCGCTGGCGGCATCGTGCTGCCGGGCTCCGCTGCCGAGAAGCCGAACCGTGGCGAAGTGGTCGCCGTAGGCACCGGTCGCGTTCTGGACAACGGCGAAGTTCGCCCGGTAGCCGTGAAAGTGGGTGACAAAGTGGTCTTCGGCCCGTACTCCGGCAGCAACACCGTCAAAGTCGACGGCGAAGAGTTGCTGGTGATGAACGAGAGCGAAATTCTCGCCGTCGTCGAAGCCTGATCTATTTCGCGTCTATCCAGCGTTCAACATTCGAAGAATTGAGGATCCATCAACATGGCTGCTAAAGAAGTCAAATTCGGCGATTCCGCCCGCAAGAAAATGCTCGTTGGCGTCAACGTGCTGGCCGATGCCGTCAAAGCCACCCTCGGCCCGAAAGGCCGCAACGTGGTGCTGGACAAGTCCTTCGGCGCGCCGACCATCACCAAGGACGGCGTCTCCGTCGCCAAGGAAATCGAACTCAAAGACAAGTTCGAGAACATGGGCGCCCAGTTGGTGAAAGACGTGGCCTCCAAGGCCAACGACGCCGCCGGTGACGGCACCACCACCGCCACCGTGCTGGCCCAGGCCATCGTCAACGAAGGCCTGAAGTCCGTCGCCGCCGGCATGAACCCGATGGACCTCAAGCGCGGCATCGACAAGGCCACCACCGCCATCGTCGCCGAGCTGAAGAACCTGTCCAAGCCGTGCGCCGACTTCAAGGCCATCGCCCAGGTAGGCACCATCTCCGCCAACTCCGACGAGTCCATCGGCGCGATCATCGCCGAGGCCATGGAGAAGGTCGGTAAAGAAGGCGTCATCACCGTCGAAGAAGGCTCGGGCCTGGAAAACGAACTGTCGGTCGTGGAAGGCATGCAGTTCGACCGTGGCTACCTGTCGCCCTACTTCATCAACAAGCCCGACACCATGGTCGCCGAGCTGGACAGCCCGCTGCTGCTGCTGGTCGACAAGAAGATCTCCAACATCCGCGAACTGCTGCCGGTGCTGGAATCCGTCGCCAAGGCGGGTCGCCCGCTGCTGATCGTCGCCGAAGACGTCGAAGGCGAAGCCCTGGCCACCCTGGTGGTCAACAACATGCGCGGCATCGTCAAGGTCGCTGCGGTCAAGGCACCGGGCTTCGGCGATCGCCGCAAGGCCATGCTGCAGGACATCGCCATCCTCACCGGCGGTACCGTCATCTCCGAGGAAGTCGGTCTGTCCCTGGAAGGCGCCACCCTGGAGCACCTGGGTAACGCCAAGCGTGTGGTCCTGAACAAGGAAAACACCACCATCATCGACGGCGCCGGCGTGCAGGCCGACATCGAAGCGCGCATCAAGCAGATTCGCGCCCAGATCGAGGAAACCACTTCCGACTACGACCGTGAGAAGCTGCAGGAACGTCTGGCCAAACTGGCTGGCGGTGTTGCCGTGATCAAGGTTGGTGCTGCCACCGAAGTCGAGATGAAAGAGAAGAAAGCCCGCGTCGAAGACGCCCTGCACGCGACCCGCGCTGCAGTGGAAGAGGGCGTGGTGCCTGGCGGTGGTGTTGCCCTGGTGCGCGCCCTGCAGGCCATCGACGCGCTGACCGGTGAGAACGAAGACCAGAACGTCGGTATCGCTCTGCTGCGTCGCGCTGTCGAAGCACCCCTGCGTCAGATCGTTGCCAACGCTGGTGGCGAGCCGAGCGTAGTGGTCGACAAAGTCAAGCAGGGTTCGGGCAACTTCGGCTTCAACGCGGCCAACGACACCTATGGCGACATGATCGAAATGGGCATCCTCGACCCGGCCAAGGTCACCCGTTCCGCGCTGCAGGCGGCCGCTTCCATCGGTGGCCTGATGGTCACCACCGAAGCGATGGTTGCCGACATCCCGGAAGACAAGGCGGCCCCGGCCATGCCTGACATGGGTGGCATGGGTGGCATGGGCGGCATGATGTAAGGCAGCCCTGCCTGGCCGGTTCGCCGGCCGACCCTTGCGGTGCCGGTTTTGCCGGCACAGCCAGCGAAAGCCCCGGCCCTTGTGGCCGGGGCTTTTTCATGCGCGCCACCTCGTGGAATGGCGTTGAGGGCGTAGCCCGAAACCCATCGACGGAGACTGATGGGTTTCGCTCCGCTCAAGCGCATTCTGGCCGACTTCTGCAGGTCGGCACGGTAGTGCCTAAAAGAACCAAGCGAAGCGGCACGTGTCCAAGCTTTACCTTTGCCATCAATCGCTTGGAGATTCGCCATGGAACAGACTACGGAGCTCTTGGTGGAGGCGCTGGCGCCTTACAGAGTGGTGTTGGGCGCTGATCGCCCGGATGGTGGTAAGCCGCTGAGCCTGTTGGACGAGAGCGGCGAGGTGATCCTGACCCGGGTCATCCAGCGCGCCCAATGGCAGGATCGCCGCTTGCTGACCGACGTCGTGGACAGCGTCCTGCGTGATCTGCTGGTCCACCAGGGGCGACTGGCGCCGGATGTCATCGCCAGCCTCCGGGGCAGTGATCGTGTGCGCAGCTACGGCACGCTGCGCTGAGTCCGCCCGCCTGGGGCCGCTGCAGCACCGTCCATCGGATTGGCTGAACGGTGGCTGTACGGTCCGGTCATAGATTGCAAGACGGCATGATCTATCGCTCCCAGATCCGTGACGTCGTCCGGCCAACTCCCCCCACGCGGCCGGAAGCTTGAGCCCCGAGACCGCTCCCCCACGGCTCGGGGTTTCTTTTTGCCGGTGCTAAGCCGGTTCGCTTCCTGCCCACCGCCGCTGCCGGTAGACTGACCGGCTCACCTTTCGCGGATATTCCCCAATGGCCCTGCAAGCGACCCCCTACAAGGTCGACCTGAACATTACCGACATCGACCGCGGCGTCTACCAGGACCTGCGTTTCACCGTCGCTCGCCATCCCTCGGAGACCGAGGAGCGCCTGGCGGTACGGCTGATCGCCTACGGGCTCTGGTACGCCGAGGGGCTGGGTTTCGGCCGTGGACTGTCGGACGTCGACGAGCCGGCCCTGTGGGAGAAGAGCCTGGACGATCGCGTGCTGCACTGGATCGAAGTCGGTCAGCCGGATGCCGAGCGCATCACTTGGTGCTCGCGTCGCTGCGAGCGCTTCAGCCTGCTGGCCTACGGCAATCTGCGGGTCTGGCAGGAGAAGATCCTGCCGGGTGTCCGCAACCTGAAGAACGTCAATGTCGCCGCGCTGGGCCAGGAGGCGCTGGCGGAATTGTCCACGGATCTGCCGCGCTCGATTTCCTGGAGCCTGATGATCAGCGACGGCGAGCTGTTCGTCTCCGACGCGCACGGCCAGCACGCCATTCCCCTGGCGTGGTTGCAGGGCGAGCGTTGAGCGGAACGGTCTGATACCCATGCATATCGATCTACGTCCACTGCCGGCGCAGTTGCCCGACCTGGGTGACCTGCCTGCCTTGCTGCAGCGCCTCTACGCGGCGCGTGGTGTGCGCCATCCCGAGGAACTCGACAAGGGCCTGGCGCGGCTGATTCCCTACGCCCAGCTCAAGGGCATCGAGGCGGCGGTGGATCTGCTGGAGCACGCTCTGCAGACGCGCCAGCGCATCCTCTTCGTCGGCGACTTCGACGCCGATGGCGCCACCGCCAGCGCGGTCGGGGTGCTCGGCCTGCGCGCGCTGGGCGCGGCGCATGTCGACTATCTGGTACCGAACCGTTTCGAGTACGGCTATGGCCTGACGCCGGAGATCGTCGCCGTCGCTTTGCAACGCGAGCCACAACTGCTGGTGACGGTGGACAACGGCATCTCCAGCGTGGAGGGCGTTGCCGCTGCAAAGGCGGCCGGACTTTCGGTACTGGTCACTGACCACCACCTGCCGGGAGCGGAGCTGCCAGCGGCGGACTCCATCGTCAATCCCAACCAGCCCGGCTGTGCCTTCCCCAGCAAGTGCGTGGCCGGTGTCGGCGTGATCTTCTACGTGCTCCTGGCACTGCGTGCACGTCTGCGCACGACAGGCTGGTTCGCCGAACGCGCCGAGCCGAACCTCGCCGAGCTGCTCGACCTGGTGTCGCTGGGCAGTGTCGCCGACGTGGTGCCACTGGATGCCAACAACCGCATCCTGGTCCACCAGGGCCTGGCGCGGATTCGCAAGGGCCTGGCACGGCCCGGCCTGCTGGCGTTGCTGGAGGTGGCCCGACGTGACCATCGACGGATCGCCTCCAGCGACCTGGGCTTCATCCTGGGCCCGCGATTGAACGCCGCCGGGCGTCTGGACGACATGAGCATCGGTATCGAACTGTTGCTCTGCGAGGATGCCGACCTGGCGCGTGAGATGGCGGTACAACTGGACGAGCTCAACCAGGATCGCAAAGCCATCGAGCAGGGCATGCAGCGCGAGGCGCTGGCCAAGCTCAAGGATCTGCCCGAGGGCGAGTTGCCGTTCGGCCTGTGCGTCTTCGAGGCGGATTGGCACCAGGGCGTGATCGGCATCCTTGCCTCACGCCTGAAGGAGCGCTACCACCGCCCGGTGATCGCCTTCGCCGACGCGGGGGAGGGCATGCTCAAGGGCTCCGCACGCTCGGTGCCAGGCTTCCATATACGCGATGCGCTGGATGCCGTGGCGGCCCGTCATCCCGGGTTGATCGCCAAGTTCGGCGGGCATGCGATGGCTGCCGGTTTGTCTTTGGCGCAGGGCGCGCTTGACTCATTCTCCGAGGCTTTCGATGCGGAAGTGCGACGCCAGCTGAGTGCGGACGATCTCACGGGTCGACTGCTTTCCGATGGCCAGCTCACAGCGGAGGAGTTCGATCTGCAACTGGCCCTAGCGCTGCGCCATGCCGGCCCCTGGGGTCAGCATTTTCCGGAGCCGCTGTTCCATGGCACCTTCCAGATCGTCCAGCAGCGTCTGCTCAAGGAGCGTCACCTCAAGCTCACCGTGCGCACGGAGTGCGGTACCCGCGAACTCGATGCGATCGCCTTCAACGTCGACCGCGAGCTATGGCCCAACCCGACGCTGCGCTGGGTGGAGCTGGCCTATCGCCTGGACGTCAACGAATACATGGGACGCGAAAGCGTGCAGTTGATGGTCTCGCACCTGGCGCCGCGCTAGGGTCTGTTGACGTTTCGTTCACGGCCCTGCGGGTTGTGCCAGAAATGGCCTGCGCTGTCGTTGCAGGACTTGCCAAGGGATGACACGGCCAGTCTGGTCATTGGCGGCGTCCTGCGCCTAACCGCAGGTCATTTTTGGCGAGAACGCGGGGCGGCCATCCGCGGCTCGCGAACGAAACCTCAACAGACCCTAACCGCGCGCGCTGACGTGGCGTGTCGCCTCGAAGCAGTCCAGCAGGCGATGCAGGACGAACACCACCACCAGTGTCGCGAGTACCGCGAAGCACACGGAGCTCAGGCGGTAGAGCGCGCTGTACATCATGTCGTGGTCGTGGCTGAGGTATTGGCCGAAGACGATCGCCAAGGTGGTCAGCGCACCGAAGCCGATGCCCGGCATGCCCTTTTCGTACATGTGCTGGCGCGCGCAGTACATGCTCGCGACCCACAGCAGGATGGCCACCAGCGGCAGCATGTCGTAGTAGTCGTAGAGCAGTACCTGCAGGCCGACGGCAAAAGCACAGCCGAGCAGTGTGCCCTGCGCCCGCACCCGGCCGGCGAAGTGCACGCCTTTCCAATGCATGGGGAACAGCACCAGGATCGAGGCGATCTGTGCCGACAGCGAATCGCGCAGGTCGAAGCACTGGAAGACGATGAACGACAGGGTCGCCACCGTGGCGCCGAGCAGCGTCTCGTGGCGCCGGGTGGCGGCATCCTTGGGTGATGGTTTGCGTGGCGGGCGCGGCTCCACGTCGGGAAACAACAGGAACATCAGTCCGGCGATCAGCACCGTCACCCAGCTCGCCACCAGATTGCTGGCGACCATGTCGTAGACGTTCACCTGCGGATAGCTGGCGAAATGCAGCAGCATGGAGAGGAAAACCGTGCTCAGGGCGCCGAACATGAACATCGGCCCCATCGCCATCAGCCAGAAGCGGAACAGGAACAGGCCGAACACCAGCGGGATCATCAGACCCGGGTTGTCGCCGAACAGTCCCTGGATCACCAGTACTTCCAGGCACGGCAGCGAGGTGCTGGCGAGGAACTGGCGAAGCACATGGGGATTGATGGTAGGCGTGAGCCCCAGTAGCAACACCGGGAACACACCGAAGAAGGCCCCGTAATCCCAGCCCATCAGTTTGCACAGGGTAAAGCCCAGGGTGCCGCCACCTGCGAGGCGAAGGCATTGACGCAGGTCGTTGCGGCTCAGGCGCCTGTTGCCCATCAGTAGACGTAGTGCAGCAGGCTGATGGCGAAGATCTGCAGCCCGCCGAACAGCTGGCTCAGTGTGCCGCCCGGATACAACTGGACGGTGGCCTTGGCCCCTGTGGGCAGCATCGGTTGCGGCGGCTGGTCGAGCACGATGTGAAGCCGCTGGCGTTGGGCATCGCGCACCCAGCGGTCGGAGTCGACGGGAGCGGCGAGGTCGCCGTTGGCATCGAGCTGGCCATTGCGGACGCCGGCATCGATGCTGGCCACGCTACCGGGGAAACGCTCGCCAGGGCGGGCGTCGAACACCACGCTGGCGCGATCGCCGGGCGCGACGTGCCGCAGTGCTTTCTCGCGGAAGTCGGCGATCACGTCGATGCGGTCGTCGACCAGCGCAGCCACCGGCTGGCCCGCGGCGACATAGGCGCCCGGGGTGAGTTGCAGGTTGCTCAGGGTGCCGGTGCGGTCTGCGTGGACCTCGCTGTAGCTCAATTGCAGACGTGCCTGGGCCAGGGCATTGCGTGCTTGGCGAATGCGCAGGTTGTCCTCGCCGGTTTCGCCACGGCGCGATTGGAGTTCGCGCAGGCGCGCTTCGCTGGCGGCCAGCTCAGCGTGGGCGGTGCGCGCGCGGGCCAGGGTTTGGTCATGCAACTGGCGCGAGACATTGGACTGGGAAATCAGCACCCGCACCCGCTGGGCTTCGCGATCGGCCTCATCCGCGGTGGTTTGCGCCGCCTGCCGTCCGGCCTGGGCGGAGGCGATGGAGGCGTCCAGTTCCAGGTTGGTGCGTTGCGCTTCCTCCACGGCCAGCTCGGCCTGGCGTACGGCCAGGCGGAAGGGTTCCGGATCGAGGCGAAAGATCAGCTCTCCGGCGCTGACGTGGGCGTTGTTCTGCACCGCCACCTCCAGTACCTGGCCGGAGACCCGAGGCGCCAGGCGTACCACGGGGCGGGTCAATTGCGCCTGGGGCGTCAAGGGCATCCACAGGTCGGCGATCAGGAAATAAAGGAAGAGGACGACGAACAGGGCGATCGCCAGGCTCACGCCACGGGCGAAGCGTTGATCGGGGGTCATGACAGGACTCGTGCAGCACAGCGGAGGGAGAGCGGCGGAATTCTAGCGGATGCTCGTGCCTGCACTGTTGGCGTTTTCGGCAATGCAGCGTTCCCTATGCACGACGATCTGCGCTCCCTGCCGCCGTAGGCAGCCTAAGCTATAGAGGAAGTCACCTGCCTGGAGTGCACCATGAGCCTTCTTTTCGAACCTTTGACGTTGCGCCAGCTGACCTTGCCCAATCGTATCGCCGTTTCGCCAATGTGCCAGTACTCGGCCGAGGATGGGCTGGCCAACGACTGGCATCTGGTACACCTGGGCAGTCGCGCGGTCGGTGGCGCGGGGTTGATTCTCACCGAGGCCTGCGCGGTATTGCCCGAGGGGCGCATCACCGCGCAGGACCTGGGCTTGTGGAACGATGCGCAGGTCGAACCGCTGGCACGCATCACCCGCTTCATCGAGAGCCAGGGCGCAGTGCCCGGTATCCAGCTGGCGCATGCCGGACGCAAGGCCAGCACCTGGCGGCCCTGGTCGGGACGACACGGTAGCGTGCCGATCGACGAGGGCGGTTGGACGCCGGTGGCACCTTCCGCAGTGGCGTTCGACCCGCAGCATGCGGTACCGGCGGCGCTCGACGACGCTGGCCTGGCCGACGTGCGCGCGGCCTTCGTGGCCGCTGCCGAGCGCGCGCTGGCGGCGGGTTTCAAGGTCGCCGAGGTGCATGCCGCGCATGGTTACCTGCTGCATCAGTTCCTCTCGCCGCTCTCCAATCGTCGTGACGACGCCTATGGCGGCAGTTTCGACCACCGCATCCGCCTGTTGCTGGAGGTCTGCGAGGCGGTGCGGGGTGTCTGGCCCGCGCAGTTGCCGTTGCTGGTGCGTCTCTCCGCGACCGACTGGGTGGACGATGGCTGGCACCTGGAGGAGACCGTCGAGCTGGCGCGCCGCCTGGCAGCGCTCGGGGTGGATCTGATCGACGTGTCGTCCGGCGGCAGCTCGGCGCAGGCGGAAATACCGGTCGGCCCCGGCTATCAGACGCGTTTCGCCGAGCGTGTGCGCCAGGACGCTGGCATCGCCAGTGGCGCGGTGGGGATGATCACCGAGCCGGTGCAGGCCGAGCACGTCCTGCGCACCGGGCAGGCCGACCTGATCCTGCTCGCCCGCGAGTTGTTGCGCGAGCCGTACTGGGCGTTGCACGCGGGCGAGGCATTGCACGAGCCGGAAGTTTCCTGGCCGGCCCAGTACTTGCGCGCCGCCCACCGTGATACGCCAGCGCGCAAACCATTGTCCTGAGCGGCATCGCAATATCCCGAAGCAATGCCAGGCCCCGGCTTGCCGGGGCTGCAGGTAGAGTCCCACGGGTAACTTGCCTGTGGAGACCTGCCCCATGAACAGTCGTGGATTGCTCGACCAGTTGCTTCGCTCCGGTCAGGAGTTGCTCGCCCAGCGCACCGGCAAAGAGGCCTCAGTTTCCTCGACGGGGGATATGGGCAGCCTGCTCAAGGGCGTCGGTGGCGGTGCCCTTGGCGCGAGCGCCCTGGGCTTGCTGCTGGGAAACAAGAGCGCGCGCAAGCTTGGAGGCAAGGTGCTCACCTACGGTGGTTTGGCGGCGCTCGGTGTGCTGGCTTACAAGGCCTATGGCAACTGGCAGGCGCAACGTGGCGTGCCGGTGTTCGAGCCGCGCACCCTCGACCGGGTGCCGCCGGAGGAGGCCGAGGAACACGGTCAGGCCGTACTCAAGGCGCTGGTGGCCGCGGCCAAGGCGGATGGACACATCGATACACGGGAGAAACAGCTGCTCCAGCAGCAGCTCGGCGAGCTGTCCGCCGACCCGCAGTTGCAGCGTTGGCTGAATGACGAGATCGACCGCCCACTCGATCCGCGGGAGGTGGCGAGCGTCGCGCGCAGTCCGGAAATGGCCAGCGAGATGTACCTGGCCAGCGTGATGATGGTCGACGAGGAACAGTTCATGGAGCGCGTCTATTTGGACGAACTGGCGCGTCGCCTCGGGCTTGAGCCTGCGCTCAAGGCCGAGCTGGAACGCCAGGTCCGCGCTGCGGTGGCCTAGACGGCCGCCTCGGCATGGAACTCGATACGCCGCCGTCCCGCCTGCTTGGCGCGGTACAACGCCTGGTCGGCCTTCTTCATGGCCTGCTCCAGTTGCTCCGCGTCCTCGGGCCACAGCGAAACGCCGATACTGCAGCCGACCTGCACCTCGCCCACGCTCAGCTCGATCGGTAGGCCGATCGCTGCCAGTGCGCGTTCTGCGACCTGCCTGGCCTGGCCGGTGGGTTCGGCACAGGATACCCGTAGCACCATGAGGAACTCGTCGCCGCCCAGGCGCGCGATCAGGTCGTGCTCGCGCAGGCAGTCGCGCAGGCGGCGGGAGACGACTTTCAGCAGTTCGTCGCCTGCCGCATGTCCATGCTGGTCGTTGACCGGCTTGAAACCGTCCAGGTCGAGATAGAGAAACGCCAGGCACTGTTCCTGTACGCGGCATTCCTGGCTGGCGTGCTGCAGGTAACGGGTCAGTGCGGCGCGATTCGGCAAGCCGGTGAGGGGGTCCTGGTGAGCCTGGATTTCCATGGCGCCGAGGACGTTGTGTTGATGCGTCAGCGTTTCGACCAGATGTCGGATGGCACGGCTCAGGCGTGCGATCTCCCGGGGACTCTGCAGCTCCGGTATCACCGTGGCGCGGCCATCCGCCAGGTGCTCCGCCGCACGCGCCAGGCGCCGCAGCGGGCGCGTCACATACGCGCTGCCGAGCCAGCCGAGGAAGGCGAAGATCAGCGCCAGTACGGCGCCCCAGAGCAGCGTCTGGCGCATCAGTTCATGGGCGGGCGCGTAGGCTTCATCGAGGCTCTGGCGGGCAACCACGCGCCAGCCCAGGCCCGGGTAGTCCTGATAGCCGTGGCTAGAGGCTACGCCGGTGAGGTAGAACTGCCCGCCGGGCCATTTTTGCACGCCCCAGCCTTCGTTCTGCTCGAGCAACGGCAGCTGCAGGGTCTGCCCCTGCATCGTCTTCGGGCCGAGCAGCACGGTGTCGTCGTGACCGAGGACGAAAAATTCCACGTGCCGGCGGTCTTGAGCCGGCGCCAGCAATGACTGGCGAACCTGCTCGGCCCAGGACCAGGACAGATGGCAGGCCAGTACGCCAGCGAGCAGGCCTTCACGGTCGTATACCGGCAGGCTGATGTCGACGAACTTCATGGGTTCGCCGCTGGGGTTGGGGAGCAGTTTTGCGAGCAGCAAGGCGTCGTGAACGTCGCCGATGAACAGGCCCTTGCGACCTTCCTGGTAGACCGGGCGCTGGGAAATGTCCACGCCTTCGAGAAGGCCGTCGGCCGAGGCCATGACCTTGCCCGTGGGGTCGGTGAAGCCGAGCCACGCCATGCTCGGGATCTGCGTCTGCAGGCGATTGAGCAGGTTGCGTATCTCGTGCACGTTCTGTTCGCGCAGCGCGCGCAGGGAAGACAGGACGGTCATGAATCCTGCGCGCGTAGCCATGTCACGGTCGAGCTGCTCGACCATCAGCAGCGCCTGCTCATGCAGGTTGGCGCCAATGTCCTCGCGTAGCCTTCGGCTGGAGTTATCGCCGATCAGACTCGCCAGTGCCAGGCTCAGAAGGCCTACCAGTAACGCCACGAAGAGGGCGAAACGACTGCGTAGGCTGCGCGGCAAATGCATCTTGCTGCTCCGCGAAGATTCAGAGGAAAGCCCGAGGGGCTGATTAAAAATAGGCGATACACACCGGGATGGTGCGGAATCTTGTCACCTGAGATGGAATGGCCGTTGCCACCTGCGCTGACCGGCCTACGTGTCTGGGGTATACTACTGGGCTTTTCTGCAACCGGCGAAGACGCCACGTGCCGCAGCCTGCGTCACGTCGACCGACTTCCCCCGCCCGAGAGTGCCCGAGCCATGGAAATCAACCCGATCGTCAATGCCATCAAGGACCTGTCCGAGCGTACCCAGGTGATCAGGGGGTATCTTTGACTACGATCAGAAGGCTGATCGGCTGACCGAAGTCAACCGCGAACTGGAAGATCCCAACGTCTGGAACAACCCCGAATACGCCCAGAATCTGGGCCGCGAGCGCGCCCAGCTGGCGCAGGTGGTTGAAACCCTGGATGAGCTCACCGGCGGTCTGTCCGACTCCCGCGACCTGCTCGACATGGCGGTCGAGGAAAACGACGAAGGCGCGGTGAACGACGTCGCCGCGGAGGTCGCGCGCCTGCGCGAGACCCTCGAGAAGCTCGAGTTCCGCCGCATGTTCAGTGGCGAGATGGACGCCAGCAACGCCTACCTCGACATCCAGGCCGGTTCCGGCGGCACCGAGGCCCAGGACTGGGCCAACATGCTACTGCGCATGTACCTGCGCTGGGCCGACAAGCACGGCTTCGATGCCGAGATCGTCGAACTCTCCGAGGGCGAGGTCGCGGGCATCAAAAGTGCCACCGTGCACGTGCGTGGCGAGTATGCCTTCGGCTGGCTGCGTACCGAGATCGGTGTACACCGCCTGGTGCGCAAGAGCCCATTCGACTCCGGCAACCGTCGCCACACCTCGTTCTGTGCGGTGTTCGCCGCCCCCGAGGTGGACGATAACGTGGAGATCGAGATCAATCCGGCGGACCTGCGCATCGATACCTACCGTTCCTCCGGTGCCGGTGGTCAGCACGTCAACACCACCGACTCCGCGGTGCGTATCACGCACTTGCCGACCAACACGGTGGTGAGTTGCCAGAACGAACGTTCCCAGCATGCGAACAAGGACCGCGCCATGAAGATGCTGCGCGCCAAGTTGTTCGAGCTGGAAATGATGAAACGCAACGCCGCCGCGCAGGCGCTGGAAGACACCAAGTCCGACATCGGCTGGGGTCACCAGATTCGTTCCTACGTGCTGGACCAGTCCCGCATCAAGGATCTGCGTACCGAAATCGAGCGCAGCGACTGCGATCGCGTGCTGGACGGGGACCTCGACGAGTTCCTCGAAGCCAGCCTCAAGAAGGGGCTCTAAGCTCCTCGAAATGGCGGGCACCCGTGCCCGCTCAACCCTAGAGTCACATCCGCCAGGCACACGACACGACCATGAGCGAACAACCGCTGAACCCGACCGCCCAGCACGACGAAGAAAACAAGCTGATCGCCCAGCGCAAGGAAAAGCTTTCCGCGCTGCGTGAGAAGCAGGGCGTCGTCTTCCCCAACGACTTCCGCCGCGACAGCCTGGCGGGCGAGCTGCAGAAGCAGTACGCCGAGAAGAGCAAGGAAGAACTGGAAGGCGCGGGCATCAAGGTCAAGGTCGCCGGGCGCATCATGCTCAACCGCGGCGCCTTCATGGTGCTGCAGGACACCAGCGGGCGCATCCAGGCCTATGTCGACCGCAAGGGCCTGCCGGCCGAGACCCTCGAAGCCATCAAGAGCTGGGACCTGGGCGACATCATTGCCGTCGAGGGTAGCCTGGCACGCTCCGGCAAGGGCGACCTCTACGTGCACATGGAGCAGGTGCGCCTGCTGACCAAGTCGCTGCGTCCGCTGCCGGACAAGTTCCATGGCCTCACCGACACCGAGCAGCGATATCGCCAGCGCTACGTCGATTTGATCGTCAACGACGAGGTGCGCGATACCTTCCGTGTGCGTTCCCAAGTGATCGCGCACATCCGTCGCTTCCTCGCCGAGCGCGGTTTCCTCGAAGTGGAAACCCCGATGCTGCAGACCATCCCCGGTGGCGCCGCGGCCAAGCCGTTCGAGACCCATCACAATGCGCTGGACATGGCCATGTTCCTGCGTATCGCCCCGGAGCTGTACCTCAAGCGCCTGGTGGTCGGTGGCTTCGAGAAGGTCTTCGAGATCAACCGCAACTTCCGTAACGAAGGCGTTTCGACCCGGCACAACCCCGAGTTCACCATGCTCGAGTTCTACCAGGCCTACGCCGACTACCGCGACAACATGGACCTGACCGAGGAACTGTTCCGCGAGCTGGCGCAGGCGGTGCTGGGCAGCACCGACGTGCCCTACGGTGACAAGGTGTTCCACTTCGGTGAGCCGTTCGTGCGCCTTTCGGTGTACGACTCGATCCTCAAGTACAACCCCGACATCACCGCCGAGGATCTCAACGACGTCGAGAAGGCGCGCGCCATCGCCAAGCGGGCCGGCGCCAAGGTGCTCGGCCATGAAGGCCTGGGCAAGCTGCAGGTGATGATTTTCGAGGAGTTGGTGGAGAGCAAGCTGGAGCAGCCGCACTTCATCACCGAGTACCCGTTCGAGGTTTCCCCGCTGGCCCGTCGCAACGACGAGAACCCCAGCGTCACGGACCGTTTCGAGCTGTTCATCGGGGGCCGCGAGATCGCCAACGCCTACTCCGAGCTCAACGATGCCGAGGACCAGGCTGAGCGCTTCATGCTGCAGGTGAAAGAGAAGGATGCGGGCGATGACGAGGCGATGCACTACGACGCCGACTTCATCAACGCGCTGGAATACGGCATGCCGCCGACCGCGGGCGAGGGCATCGGTATCGACCGTCTGGTGATGTTGCTGACCAACTCGCCGTCGATCCGCGACGTGATCCTCTTCCCGCACATGCGTCCGCAGGCCTGACGCTCTGCTGCCGCGCCGGCACTGCCGGCGCGGTGCCTTCCAGGGCGAGCGTTCCGCTCGCCTGCCCGTTTACCCTCGACCGAGCTTGCCCATGTCCCGCCACGACGAGCGCCCATCCCCCCGTCTTGCCGACGAACTGATGATCGACGCCGAGCCGGAGGAGGGTGCGTATCCGCAGAGCTTTCTGCGGCACTCCGCGCTGCTGTTGCTCGGTCTGCTTCTGGTTGCTCTGAACCTGCGGCCGGCGTTGTCGAGCCTCTCGCCACTGTTGGCAATGCTCTCCACCGACCTGGGCCTGTCGGGCTGGCAGTCCGGCCTGGTGACCACCTTGCCGGTCCTCTGCCTCGGCCTGTTCGCGCCGCTGGCGCCGCGCCTGGCACGGCGTCTGGGCAGTGAGCGGACGATTCTCGCGATCCTCCTGCTGCTGGCCGGTGGCATCGTCCTTCGCAGCCTGTTCGGCGTCGCCGGACTGTTCCTCGGCAGCCTGTGCGCGGGCGCCGCCATCGGCATCATCGGCGTGTTGCTGCCTGGCATCGTCAAGCGCGAATTCCCGCAGCACGCGGGGGCGCTGACCGGCGTCTACACCATGGTGCTGTGCCTGGGCGCCGCGCTGGCCGCCGGCGCCTCGGTGCCGCTGGCGCGGGCCTTCGATGGTTGGCGCCCGGCGCTGGCATTCTGGTGCCTGCCGGCGCTGCTCGCTGCGCTGGCCTGGCTGCCGCAGTTGCGTGCGCGGCACGCGACCCATGCGGCGCGACGGGTGACGGCGCTGTGGCGCGATCCGCTGGCCTGGCAGGTCACCCTGTACATGGGCAGTCAGTCTTCGCTGGCCTACATCGTGTTCGGTTGGCTGCCGGCGATGCTCGCCGGACGTGGGCTGGGCGACGTGCAGGCGGGACTGGTGCTGTCGGTGAGCATCCTGGTGCAACTGATCAGTGCGCTGTCGGCGCCCTGGCTGGCGACCCGCGGACGCGATCAGCGCCTGGGCATCCTCGTGGTGATGGGGCTCACCCTGGGTGGCCTGCTCGGTTGCCTGTATGCGCCATTGGGCAGCCTCTGGTTGTGGGCGGTGCTGCTGGGGTTGGGGCAGGGCGGCACCTTCAGCCTGGCGCTGGCGTTGATCGTGCTGCGCACGCCTGACCCGCAGACCGCCGCCAGCCTCTCCGGCATGGCGCAGGGTGTCGGCTATACCTTGGCGGCATTCGGGCCGCTTGCCGTGGGCGTGGTGCATGACCAGTACGGCTGGGGGCCGGTGGGCCTGATCTTCATCGTCATTGCGTTGATCGCCACCGTTTTCGGCCTGGGCGCCGGGCGTGCGCGGCTGGTCGGTGCGTCGGCCGGCGCATGAGCCAGGCGGCCTGGTCGGTCTATTTGGTGCGCGCCGCCAATGGCGCGCTCTATTGCGGGATCAGCGACGATCCGCAGCGGCGCTTCGAAAAGCACTGTAGCGGCAAGGGTGCGCGCTTCTTTCGCTCCAGCCCGGCCCAGGCGCTGGTCTACATCGAAGGCTGTGCGGACAAGTCGGCGGCGCTGCGCCGCGAGCGGGCGATCAAGGCCTTGAGCAAGGCGGCGAAGGAACAACTGGTGTTGCAGTGGCTGGCGCGCAGCGAGCAGCCGCTCGGCTAGGGCCAGTTGCCGTTTGATTGGCGAACCGCAGGTTCATTCCTGACGCAGATCCGCGCGCCAAGACAGCTCGGTGCGGCCGTGAGTGAAGCGGCAACTGGCCCTAGAGCGCTTCCTTCGCGTCGTTGTCGGAGTGCTCGCTGGAGACGCCCGGAACGTGGATGCCGCTTTCGGCCAGGGCGCCGGACTCCATCTGCGGTCTGGTCACCCAGGTGAGGATGTCGTAGTAGCGGCGGATGTTGGCGACGAAATGCACGGGCTCGCCACCGCGGGCATAGCCGTAGCGGGTCTTCGAATACCACTTCTTTTCCGCCAGGCGCGGTAGCACGCGCTTCACGTCGAGCCAGCGGTTGGGGTCCAGGCCGTCGGCCTGCGCCAGCTTGCGCGCATCTTCCAGGTGGCCGCTGCCGATGTTGTAGGCCGCCAGGGCGAACCAGATGCGGTCGGGGTCCTCGATGCCGTCGGGCAGCCCCTGATAGACCTGCATGAAGTACTTGGCGCCGCCGTCGATGCTCTGGTCGGCATCCAGGCGGTCGGAAACGCCCATGGCCTTGGCGGTGTTGAGGGTCAGCATCATCAGGCCGCGCACGCCGGTCTTGGAGGTGGCGTCGGGTTGCCAGAGCGATTCCTGGTAGCCGATCGCGGCGAGCAGGCGCCAGTCGACCTTGTATTCGCCGCCGGCCTTGCGGAAGACATCCTCGTAGCGCGGCAGGCGCTGCTGCAGGTGCTTGGCGAAGGTGTAGGCGCCGACGTAGCCGAGTACGTCGACATGCCCGTAGTAGCGCTCTGTCAGTTGCTTGAGCAGACCGCTGCTCTGCGCCTCGGCGAGGAAGGCGTCGACCTTCTGCAGCAGGCTGCGGTCCTTGGCGCTGCCCTTCACCGCCCAGGCCAGGCTGCGGGTGTCGCCCAGGTCGAAGGCGACTCGTACGTTGGAGAAATACACCTGGTTCATCGCCAGCTCGTTGGAGTCGAGCAGGGTGGCATCGATCTGTCCTTCATCGACCATGCGCAGCAGATCGACCACTTCGGCCTGGTCGGTCTCTTCGTATTCCAGGCCGGGAAGGCTCTTCTTCAGCTCGGCCAGTTGCGCCGCGTGGCTGCTGCCGGCCAGCACGACGATGCGCTTGCCGACCAGGTCTTCGGGTTGCGTGGGGCGCGTCTGGCCGTTGCGATAGACGACCTGCGGCGTGACCTCCAGGTAGCCTCGCGAATAGAGCACGCCAGGATGTTCGGTGCTCGACGGGGTCAGGCCGGCGGCGGCGATCACCGGGCCATCGGACTGTTGCAGGCGGGTATGCAGGTCGTCGAGGTTGTCGGCGGTCTCGATCTCGAGCTTGACGCCCAACTCCTCGGCAAAACGGCTGACCAGCTCGTATTCGAAGCCGGTTTCACCGTTGCGATCCTGGAAATAGGTGGCCGGGCTGTTGCGGGTGACGACGCGCAGGACGCCCTCCTCCTGTACACGCTCGAGCACGGGCATCGGGCGGGAAGGGGATGCCTTGGGGGCATCGTCTTCTGCGTTGCAGCCGGCGAGCAACAGGAAGATTCCGGTCGCCAGCAGCCAGGCGGCGCAGCGGAGGCGGAACAGGGGACGGGCAAACATCGGCGCATTATACGCGAAGGATCGGGCCTACCATATCTGGACAGTCGGGCGCCGCTCTGCTAGAGCCGGGGGGCGCTGGATGGGCATTGCCACGGGTGCCGCGCGGCGGTGTTTAGGCTAGAATATGCGGCCCCTGAACACCCCCTGCCCAGAGGCTGTCCTCACCATGCTGATCCTGCGCGGCGCCCCCGCTCTTTCCGCTTTCCGCCACGGCAAACTGCTCGAGCAATTGACCGCGCGAGTGCCCGCGGTAACCGGGCTCTACGCCGAATTCACGCACTTCGCCGAAGTGTCGGGGAGCCTCTCAGGCGACCAGGAACAGGTCCTTGCACGCCTGCTCAAGTACGGCCCCAGCGTGCCGGTGCAGGAGCCTGCCGGGCGCTTGTTCCTGGTGGTGCCGCGCTTCGGCACCATCTCGCCCTGGTCGAGCAAGGCCACCGATATCGCGCGCAACTGCGGCCTGGGCAACGTCCAGCGCCTGGAGCGCGGCGTGGCCTACTACGTCGGTGGCGAGCTGTCCACCGAGCAGGTCGAGCAGGTCGCGGCGCTGCTGCACGACCGCATGACCCAACTGGTGCTGGGTCGCATGGACGATGCCGCGGGGCTGTTCAGCCATGCCGAACCCCGTCCGTTGACCGCCATCGACGTACTTGGCGGCGGTCGTCCGGCGCTGGAGCAGGCCAACCTCAGCCTCGGCCTGGCACTGGCCGACGACGAGATCGACTACCTGGTGAAGAGCTTCGGCGAGCTGGGGCGCAACCCCCACGACATCGAACTGATGATGTTCGCCCAGGCCAACTCTGAGCACTGCCGGCACAAGATCTTCAATGCCAGCTGGGACATCGATGGCGAGAGCCAGGACAAGTCGCTGTTCGGCATGATCAAGAACACCTACCAGATGCACAGCGAAGGCGTGCTGTCCGCCTACAAGGACAACGCCTCGGTCATCGAAGGCTTCACCGCCGGGCGCTTCTTCCCGAACCCGGAAAGCCGCCAGTACGGCGCGGTGCAGGAGCCGGTGCACATCCTGATGAAGGTGGAAACGCACAACCACCCGACCGCCATCGCCCCGTTCCCCGGCGCCTCCACCGGCTCCGGCGGCGAGATCCGCGACGAGGGCGCCACCGGTCGCGGCGCCAAGCCCAAGGCCGGCCTGACCGGTTTCTCGGTATCCAACCTGAACATCCCCGGCTTCGTGCAGCCCTGGGAGAAGCCCTACGGCAAGCCCGAGCGCATCGTCGACGCGCTGGACATCATGATCGAAGGCCCGCTGGGCGGCGCCGCCTTCAACAACGAATTCGGCCGTCCGGCGCTCAACGGTTACTTCCGTACCTTCGAGCAGGCCGTGGACAGCCCGCGTGGCGCCGAGGTGCGCGGCTATCACAAGCCGATCATGCTCGCCGGCGGTCTGGGCAACATCCGCGAGAACCACGTGCAGAAGGGCGAGATCTCGGTCGGCGCCAAGCTGATCGTGCTCGGCGGCCCGGCGATGCTGATCGGTCTGGGCGGCGGTGCGGCCTCGTCGATGGCCACCGGCGCCAGCTCGGCGGACCTGGACTTCGCCTCGGTGCAGCGCGAGAACCCGGAAATGGAACGCCGCTGCCAGGAGGTCATCGACCGCTGCTGGCAACTGGGCGAGCAGAACCCGATCAAGTTCATCCATGACGTGGGCGCCGGTGGCATCTCCAACGCCCTGCCGGAGCTGATCAACGACGGCGGGCGTGGCGGTCGCTTCGAGCTGCGCAACGTGCCTAACGACGAGCCGGGCATGGCCCCGCACGAAATCTGGTGCAACGAGTCCCAGGAACGTTACGTGATGAGCGTGGACGCCGCCGACTTCGAGCGCTTCAAGGCCATCTGCGAACGCGAGCGCTGCCCCTTCGCGGTGGTTGGCGAAGCCACCGCCGAGCCGCAACTGACCGTGACCGACAGCCATTTCGGCAACACCCCGGTGGACATGCCGCTGGAAGTGCTGCTCGGCAAGCCGCCGCGCATGCACCGCAGCGTGAACCGCGAAGCCGCCATCGGCGATGACTTCGACGGCCGTGGCCTGGACATCGCCGAGGCCACCTCGCGGGTGCTGGCGCACCCGGCGGTGGCGAGCAAGAGCTTCCTGATCACCATCGGCGACCGCACCATCACCGGCCTGGTGGCCCGTGATCAGATGGTCGGTCCCTGGCAGGTGCCGGTGGCCGACTGCGCGGTGACCGCCACCAGCTTCGACGTCTACACCGGCGAAGCCATGGCGATGGGCGAGCGCACCCCGGTAGCGTTGCTCGACGCCCCGGCGTCCGGGCGCATGGCCGTCGGCGAGACGCTGACCAACCTCGCCGCCGCACGCATCGACAAGCTGTCGGACATCAAGCTGTCCGCCAACTGGATGGCCGCCGCCGGCCATCCGGGCGAAGACGCGCGCCTGTATGACACCGTCAAGGCCGTGGGTATGGAACTGTGCCCGGCGCTGGGCCTGACCATCCCGGTGGGCAAGGACTCCATGTCCATGAAGACCCGCTGGCAGGACGAGGGCGCCGAGAAGAGCGTCACCGCGCCGCTGTCGCTGGTCATCAGCGGTTTCGCGCCGGTGCAGGACGTGCGCGCCACGCTGACTCCCGAACTGCGCATGGACAAGGGCGAGACCGACCTGATCCTGATCGACCTGGGCCGCGGGCAGAACCGCCTGGGCGGCTCGATCCTCGCGCAGACCTACGCCAAGATCGGCCAGAGCGTGCCGGACGTCGACGATGCCGAAGACCTCAAGGCGTTCTTCGCCGTGGTCCAGGGGCTGAATGCCGACGGTCTGCTGCTGGCCTACCACGACCGCTCCGACGGTGGCCTGCTGACCACCGCGCTGGAAATGGCCTTCGCCGGCCACTGTGGCCTGGATCTGCGCCTCGATGGTCTGGCCGACGACCGCGATGGCCTGGCCGCGCTGCTGTTCGCCGAGGAACTGGGTGCTCTGTTGCAGGTACGCCAGGACGACACCGCCGAAGTGCTGGCGCAGTTCAGTGCCGCCGGCCTGGGCGAGTGCGTTGCGGTGATCGGCCAGCCGGTCAATGGCAGCGAAGTGACCCTGCGTTTCGCCGAGCAGGTGGTGTTCGCCGGCGAGCGTCGCCTGCTGCAGCGCCAGTGGGCCGAGACCAGCTATCGCATCCAGCGCCTGCGTGACAACGCCGAATGCGCCGAGCAGGAGTTCGAAGCACTGCTCGACGAGGAAAACCCGGGGCTGTCGGTGAAGCTGTCCTTCGATCCGGATCAGGACATCGCCGCTCCCTACATCAAGAAGGGCCTGCGTCCGCAGGTGGCGATCCTTCGCGAGCAGGGCGTCAACGGCCAGGTGGAAATGGCCGCGGCCTTCGACCGCGCCGGCTTCGCCGCCATCGACGTGCACATGAGCGATGTGCTCGCCGGTCGCGTGGATCTGGAAACCTTCAAGGGCGTGGTCGCCTGCGGCGGCTTCTCCTACGGCGACGTGCTCGGTGCCGGAGAGGGCTGGGCCAAGTCGATCCTCTTCAACGCCCGTGCGCGGGACGCCTTCCTGGCGTTCTTCGAGCGTGCCGACAGCTTCGCGCTGGGTGTCTGCAACGGCTGCCAGATGATGAGCAACCTGCACGAGTTGATTCCTGGCACTGAAAACTGGCCGCACTTCGTGCGTAACCGCTCGGAGCAGTTCGAGGCACGCGTGGCGATGGTCCAGGTACAGGAGTCGAAGTCGGTGTTCCTGCAGGGGATGGCCGGCTCGCGCCTGCCGATCGCCATCGCTCACGGTGAAGGTCACGCGGAGTTCGCCAGTCCCGAGGCGCTGCTCGCCGCGGACCTGTCGGGCAGCATCGCGCTGCGCTTCATCGACAACCATGGCAAGGTGACCGAGCGCTACCCGGCCAACCCCAACGGTTCGCCCCGCGGTATCACCGGCCTGACCAGCGCCGATGGCCGCGTGACCATCATGATGCCGCACCCGGAGCGCGTGTTCCGCGCGGTGCAGAACTCCTGGAAGCCGGACGAGTGGAACGAGGATGGCGGCTGGATGCGCATGTTCCGCAACGCACGCGCTTGGGTGAACTGATCGCCTGACGCCACAACGAGAAACCCGCCTTCCGGCGGGTTTTTTGTGGGCATTGGAAGCCCATCGTTATCTGTCGACGGGTATCGGGCTGTGCCCTCAACGCCATCCTACGGCGTGGACGGGTTCAGGCGGCGTGTTCGCGGGCCTGGAACAGTACCAGGTGGTCTGCAACCACGCGGATACCGGTGCTTTCGCCGGGCGCGAGGTCGACGTGACTGGGGAACAGCGCTTCGAGTTGGCAGCCGCTGGCCAGGGCCAGGCGATACAGGCTGGTGGCGCCCTGGAAGGTGCGTCCGACGATGCGTGCGCGCAGTTCGCTGTCGCTGTCGTGAACGATGTCGTCGGGGCGCAGCAGCACTTCGACGGCCGCGCCTTCGCCCCAGCCGTAGGCCCGGTTGCCGGGAATCAGGCCGAGCTCGGTCATGACCGTCTCCGGGCTCTGCAGGCGTCCGGGAACGAAGAAGCCCTTGCCGACGAAGCCCGCGACGAAGGGCGTGGCCGGTTCATGGTAGAGGTTGAAGGGTGTGTCCCACTGCTGCAGGCGGCCGCGGTCGAAGACACCGACCTGGTCGCACACGGCGAAGGCTTCTTCCTGATCGTGGGTCACCAGCATGCCGCTGATGCCGCGTGCCTTGAGAATCTCGCGGACTTCGGCGGCTAGGCTGCGACGCAGTTCGACATCCAGGTTGGAGAACGGCTCGTCGAGCAGCAGCAGGGCGGGATCGGGGGCCAATGCACGGGCCAGGGCGACACGCTGCTGCTGGCCGCCGGAGAGCTCGTTGGGGAAGCGCGCGGCGAGTCCGTCGAGCTTGACCAGTTCGAGCAGTTCGCGCACCACCTGGTCGCGCTGCGGGTGCTTGCGGATACCAAAGGCGACGTTCTGCGCCACCGTCAGGTGCGGGAACAGCGCGTAGTCCTGGAACACCATGCCGATGCGGCGCTTCTCCGGCGCCAGGGTGAAGCCGGCGCGGGAGAGCGTTTCGCCGCCGAGGCGGATTTCCCCGCCGAGCAGCGGCTCAAAGCCGGCAATGGCGCGCAGGGTCGTGGTCTTGCCGCAACCCGAGGGGCCGAGCAGGCCGCCGATGTGGCCGGCCTCCAGGTGCAGGTTGAGGCCACTGACGACCGTTTGCCCGGCGTAGCCGCAGGCGAGGTCGCTGATCTGCAGCAGCGGGGTGTCTTTCATGCGTGCTTGTAGGCCGGTTCGACGAGGAATTCGAGTAGCGCCTTCTGTGCGTGTAGGCGGTTTTCGGCCTGATCCCAGGCGACCGAGCGGGGATCGTCGAGCAGCTCGACGCTGATCTCCTCGCCGCGGTGGGCCGGCAGGCAGTGCATGAACAGGACGTCGGGGGCCGCACGGTCGAGCAGTTCGGCATTGACCTGGTAGCCGCGGAAGCTGTCGATACGCTTCTGCGCCTCTTCTTCCTGGCCCATCGAGGCCCAGACGTCGGTGCTCACCAGGTGCGCACCTTCCACGGCTTCGCGTGGGTCGCGCAGCAGGGTCACGCGGTCGGCATGGCGTTCCAGCAGTGCGGCATCCGGTTCGTAGCCTTCGGGGCAGGCTACGCGCAGTTGGAAGTCGAATTGCGCGGAGGCTTCGATGTAGCTGTTGCACATATTGTTGCCGTCGCCCACCCAGACCGCCGTCTTGCCGGCGATGTTGCCACGATGCTCGTGGAAGGTCTGCATGTCGGCGAGCAACTGACAGGGGTGCAGGTCGTCCGACAGGCCGTTGATCACCGGCACCCGCGAGTGGGCGGCGAATTCGACCAGCAGCGCGTGCTCGAAGGTCCGGATCATCACCGCGTCGAGCATGCTCGACATGACGATGGCGCTGTCGCTGATGGGTTCACCACGGCCTAGCTGGGTGTCGCGCGGGGAGAGGAACAGCGCCTGGCCGCCCAGCTGGATCATGCCGGCTTCGAAGGACACCCGGGTACGGGTAGAGGCCTTCTCGAAGATCATCCCTAGTACGCGATTCTTCAGCGGCTCGAAGAGTACGCCGCGTTGGCGCAGATCTTTCAGCTCGCTGGCTCGACGGATCAGGCCGTGTAGTTCATCCGGCGTGCAATCCATCATCGAGAGAAAGTGTCTGGCGCTCATAAGCTACTACCTGTATTGCGCGGCGGCTTCTAGGCTGCCTCCGCTGGGAACAACGCACTCTCACGGCCTGTTGGCCGTGTGTTGGGCGAAAAGGGGAAAGGCCGGATGGTATAAGGAAGTGGCGCACAGGCGCAATCCATCCGCCGCGTACCGTCGCCGACCTGCCTGGCTGACGCTTTTTTCGCTACAATGCGCGTCAAACGAGCGGCCCACAGGCCGTCTGACGATTAGCCGGAGGTGCCCATGGAAATCATCGATACCATCAAAGACCAGATCGCCAAGAATCCCATCCTGCTTTATATGAAGGGTTCGCCGAACGCACCGCAGTGCGGTTTTTCGGCACGCGCCGCGCAGGTGGTGATGGCGTGCGGCGAGAAGTTCGCCTACGTGGACATCCTGCAGAACCCGGAAATCCGCGCGACGCTGCCGCAGTACGCCAACTGGCCAACCTTCCCGCAGTTGTGGGTGGGTGGTGAGCTGGTCGGCGGCAGCGACATCATGGCCGAGCTGTTCGAGAGCGGCGAGCTGCAGAAGATGATCAAGGCCGCTGGCGAGCAAGCCTAGGCCTGATGCTTCCGCCAATGAAAAGCCCCGCCTAGGCGGGGCTTTTTCGTTTCTGGCGTCCTGTGGACGGGCGCTCAGTCTTCTTCCATCTGCGACTGCAGGTAGTTCTCCAGGCCGACCTTGTCGATCAGGCCGAGTTGGGTCTCGAGCCAGTCCACGTGTTCTTCCTCGGATTCGAGGATGTCTTCGAGCAGGTCACGGCTGACGTAGTCGCCGACGCTTTCGCAGAAGGCGATGGCGGCGCGCAGGTCGGCCAGGCCGGACAGCTCCAGTTTGAGATCGCACTCGAGCATTTCCTGGGTGTTTTCGCCAATCAGCAGCTTGCCCAGTTCCTGGAGGTTGGGCAGGCCCTCGAGAAAGAGGATGCGCTTGATCAGCTTGTCCGCATGCTTCATCTCGTCGATGGACTCGTGGTACTCGTGCTTGTTGAGCTTTTCGAGACCCCAGTCCTCGTACATGCGCGCGTGCAGGAAGTACTGGTTGATGGCGACCAGTTCGTTGCCAAGGATCTTGTTGAGATGCTGGATGACCTGCTTGTCGCCTTTCATGGGGGTGCGCTCCGTCTGCCTGGCGGTGGATTCGAGGCCAAGTCTGATCCCGCCTGCGGCGTTCTGTCAAACGTAAGTCATTGATCTGCAATGGAAATTGAATGCCAATGCGAATGTTTTGATTCCGCGTTGGGCTAACCCGTTGAATTTCTGGGGGATTTGTGGGCGAGCAGGACGGAGCGCGAGATTTCTTCTGCGGAAGAAAATCACGGCGCATTGGTTTGGAGAGGGTGGCGAGAGGCGTCGGAGAGGGTTCGCGGGAGGGGGAGGGCTTCGCGATGGCCCGCGCGTAGAGCCGGGCGCGAGAGGTCAGGCGGCGCAGATGGCTGCGCAGGCAGTGCCGGCCTGGGCCAGTTGGGCTTCGCTCAAGGCTTCGCGCACGACCTGCTTGGCGACGCAGGCGCACTTGCCGCATTGGGTGCCTACGCCGAGGCTCTGGCGTACCTCGCGGTAGCTGCAGCACCCTTCGTTGATCGAATCGCGGATCTGTCCGTCGGTGACACCCTGGCAGAGGCAGACATACATAGCGAGGAACCCGTCGAGAAATCGTTGGATGCGATACTAATCTTAATGAGAATGATTGACAACTTTTAACGCACTGCCGCTCGTCGGCTGTCTATTCTCTTACGGGTACCAGCAAGCACCGTGCCCGCGGGTGAGCGGGCACGGTGTCGATATAGGTCTTTGAAAGTAGAGTGTTTCTCTAAGCAGGGCGACGAAAGGACGGATGTAGGCTTTGCTACAACGCGCGTCAGTCGTCGAAGTCTTCCCAACCGCCCATCTCTTTCCAGCGGTTGACGATGCCGCAGAAGAGTTCGGCGGTCTTCTCGGTGTCGTAGCGCGCGGAATGCGCTTCCTTGCCGTCGAAGTCCACGCCGGCGCTCTGGCAGGCCTTGGCCAGTACCGTCTGCCCGTAGGCGAGGCCCGCCAGGGTGGCGGTGTCGAAGCAGGAGAACGGGTGGAAGGGATTGCGCTTGAGCTCGCAGCGGGCGACGGCGGCGTTGAGGAAACCCAGATCGAAGCTGGCGTTGTGGCCGACGAGGATGGCGCGCTTGCAGCCATGCGCCTTCACCGCCTTGCGCACGCCACGGAAAATATCGGTCAGCGCGGTTTCCTCGCTCACCGCCTGGCGCAGCGGGTGGTCGAGCTTGATGCCGGTGAACTCCAGCGCGGCGGCCTCGATGTTGGCGCCTTCGAAGGGCTCGACCCGGAAGAAGTGGGTGTGCTCGGGGAACAGGTAGCCGTTCTCGTCCATGCCGATGGTCACGGCGGCGATTTCCAGCAGGGCGTCGGTGGCCGAATTGAAGCCGCCGGTCTCCACGTCCACGACGACCGGCAGGTAGCCGCGGAAGCGGCGGGCCATGGGCTTGCGCAGGTCGGCGACCGGTTGCTCGTCTTGCGGATCGAGATGTTCTTCGCTCACGCCTGTTCCTCCAGCAGTCGCCAGGCCAGTTTTTCGCCGCCACGCAGCGGCGTCACTTCGTGATCACCGAAGGGCAGGCTGGCTGGCAGCGTCCATTCTTCACGGATCAGGGTCACCTGCTCGGTATTGCGGGGCAGACCATAGAAATCGGCGCCATGCAGGCTGGCGAAACCCTCCAGGCGATCCAGTGCGTTGCGCGACTCGAAGGCCTCGGCATACAGCTCCAGCGCCGCGTGGGCGGTGTAGCAGCCGGCGCAGCCACAGGGCGATTCCTTGGCGTGTCGCGGGTGCGGTGCCGAGTCGGTGCCGAGGAAGAACTTCGGGCTGCCGCTGGTAGCTGCATCGAGCAGTGCCGCTTGGTGCGTGTTGCGCTTGAGTACCGGCAGGCAGAAATAGTGCGGGCGAATACCGCCGACCAGCATGTGGTTGCGGTTGTAGAGCAGGTGATGGGCGGTAATGGTGGCGCCGATGTGCGCCGGAGCCTCGGCGACGAACTGCGCGGCGTCGGCGGTGGTGATGTGCTCGAACACCACGCGCAGGGTCGGGAAGCGCTGCAACAGCGGGATCATCTGCTCGTCGATGAAGACTTTCTCGCGATCGAAGATATCCACTTCGCCGCGGGTCACCTCGCCGTGAACCAGCAGCGGCAGGCCGACCTCGGCCATGGCTTCCAGTGCCGGATGGATGTTGGCGATGGCGGTGACGCCCGACGCCGAGTTGGTGGTGGCGCCGGCCGGGTAGAGCTTGGCGGCGAAGACGATGCCACTGGCCTTGGCCTGGCGGACCATCTCGGGCGTCGTGCCGTCGGTGAGGTAGAGCACCATCAGCGGCTCGAAGCGGCTGCCTGCCGGGCGGGCGGCGAGGATGCGCTCGCGGTACTCGCCGGCCTCGATGGCGTCGCGTATCGGCGGCACCAGATTGGGCATGACGATGGCGCGGGCGAAGGTGCGGGCCACGTCCTTGACGGTCTGGGCGAGGGCGGCGCCATCGCGCAGGTGGATGTGCCAGTCGTCGGGACGCAGCAGGGTAAGGCGATCGGGCATGGGGTGTTCCAGGTGGGCGCTTTCTGTCGGCATGCTACCGGAAAAGGCCCTGGCCGGGTACGTCGGTCGGCTCCGGGATCGAGGCGTTCAAGTTTTCCCAGGGCGGACCGATACCCCAAGCGTTACCTCTGTTGTGCTGCTCGGAGTCGCCGTGCGCCCTTTGCTGATCCTCTCCCTGTTGCTGTGCGCCGCCTCCTCGGCCATGGCCATCACCTTCCAGCCGCGGCTGGAGAAGGCGGAGTGGGCGATCGCCGGGGATCAGTTCGAGTGCCGCCTGAGCCAGGCCGTGACCGGTTTCGGCAGCGGCGTATTCGTCCGTCGCGCCGGTGAACGGGTGGTTTTCCGGCTGGAGTCCAACGGCCAGCCGATGGAACGTGGCAGTGCGTTGCTGCTGGCCGCGGCCGCGCCCTGGCGGCCGACCCAGGGCGATGTCAACCTGGGCCTGGTGACGGTGAGCGAAGGGCAGACCCCCTTCAGCAGCAACAACCTGCAGGCGGAACGTTTACTGGTCGGTCTGCTGGAGGGGCGCAGTCCACTGGTGCGCCTGCGCACCGCCGGCGGCCGCGAACCCATGGAGGTCCGCCTGCTGCCGGCTCACTTCGCCAAGGCCTACGACGACTACCAGGCCTGCTCGGCCAAATTGCTGCCGGTGAACTTCGATCAGGTGCGACTGGCGCAGATCGGCTTCCCCGACGGTGGCGATGCCCTGGACCCGATGGCGCGCGCCAAGCTGGACATCATCCTGCAACTGCTCAAGGCCGACCCGAGCATCAACCACATCAGCCTCGATGGTCATTCCGACAATACCGGCAACCGCCTGGACAACCGCGAGCTGTCGCGGCGGCGGGCGATGTCGGTACGCGACTACCTGATCGCCGCCGGGGTACCAGAGTCCGAGGTGGTGGTGCGTTTCCATGGCGAGCGCTATCCGCTGGTGCCCAACAGCAGCGCCGCCAATCGCGCGAAGAATCGCCGCGTGACCCTGCAACTCGAACGCAACAGCCCACAGCAGCAGGCCGAGCCCGAAGCGGCGCCGGCACCGCCCGCGACGCCCCCAGCAGAACCCCCGCCGGCAGCACCGGCAGCGGGCGTGCAGGCGGAAGCCGCCAAGCCGGCCTAGGCCTGACACGGGCCTGTCAATCACCTGCCGACGGCAGTAGAATGCCCGCCTTTAAGTACAACCGCGTGGAGCGATGGCATGGCGGACGTTAAGAAGGTGGTCCTGGCCTATTCCGGTGGCCTGGATACCTCGGTAATCCTCAAGTGGCTGCAAGACACCTATAACTGCGAGGTGGTGACCTTCACCGCCGACCTGGGGCAGGGCGAGGAGGTCGAGCCGGCCCGCACCAAGGCTCAGGCCCTGGGCGTCAAGGAAATCTACATCGACGACCTGCGCGAAGAGTTCGTCCGCGACTTCGTCTTCCCGATGTTCCGCGCCAATGCCGTGTACGAAGGCGAGTACCTGCTGGGTACCTCCATCGCCCGTCCGCTGATCGCCAAGCGCCTGGTGGAAATCGCCAACGAGACCGGCGCTGATGCCATCTCCCACGGCGCCACCGGCAAGGGCAACGACCAGGTGCGTTTCGAGCTGGGTGCCTATGCGCTGAAGCCGGGCGTCAAGGTCATCGCGCCCTGGCGCGAATGGGACCTGCTCTCGCGCGAGAAGCTGATGGATTACGCCGAGAAGCACGCCATCCCGATCGAGCGCCACGGCAAGAAGAAGTCGCCGTACTCCATGGATGCCAACCTGCTGCACATCTCCTATGAAGGCGGCGTGCTGGAAGACACCTGGACCGAGCACGAAGAGGACATGTGGCGTTGGACCAAGTCGCCCGAGGCGGCTCCGGACTCCCCGACCTACATCGAACTGACCTACAAGGCCGGTGACATCGTCGCCATCGATGGCAAGGACATGACCCCGGCCCAGGTGCTGACCGAGCTCAACCGCATCGGCGGCGAGAACGGCATCGGTCGCCTGGACATCGTCGAGAACCGCTACGTCGGCATGAAGTCGCGCGGCTGCTACGAGACCCCCGGCGGCACCATCATGCTCAAGGGCCACCGTGCCATCGAGTCGATCACCCTGGACCGCGAAGTCGCTCATCTCAAAGACGAGCTGATGCCCAAGTACGCCAGCTTGATCTACAACGGCTTCTGGTGGAGCCCCGAGCGTCTGATGCTGCAGCAGATGATCGACGCCTCCCAGGCCCGTGTGAACGGTGTCGTGCGCCTGAAGCTGTACAAGGGCAATGTCATCGTCACCGGTCGCAAGTCCGACGATTCGCTGTTCGACGCCAACATCGCGACCTTCGAGGAAGACGGCGGCGCCTACAACCAGCAGGACGCGGCGGGCTTCATCAAGCTCAATGCCCTGCGTATGCGCATCGCTGCCGGCAAGGGCCGCGAAATGCTCTGACCCCAGGGTGGGGCAGGTGATCCCTGCGAACCCTGACGAGCCCCGGCCACGCGCCGGGGTTCGTATTTGTGCGCCCGAATGGGCCGAACGATGAGGAGAAAGCCATCATGCGATTACTGCATACCATGCTGCGCGTCGGCGACCTGGACAAATCCATCGCCTTCTACACCGAAGTACTGGGGATGACCCTGCTGCGTCGCAACGACTACCCCGAGGGGCGTTTCACCCTGGCCTTCGTCGGCTATGGCGACGAGGCGCACAACAGCGTGATCGAGCTGACCCATAACTGGGATACGCCCAGCTACGACCTGGGCAATGGCTATGGCCACATTGCCCTGGAAGTCGAGGACGTCTACAAGGCCTGCGAAGACATTCGCGCCCGTGGCGGCAAGATCACCCGCGAGCCGGGCCCGATGAAGCACGGCACCAGCATCCTGGCCTTCGTCGAAGACCCGGACGGCTACAAGATCGAACTGCTGTCGCCCCAGCGCCAGGATTGATTGCCTACCTCGCCCGGCTTCCTGCCGGGCGCTTGCCGAGTCGTCAACTTGAACCTATCTGCCCGTGGCGTGTGGCTGGCGCTGCTCGCTCCCTTCCTGTTCGCCGCGATGCCCGGCTTCGTGAAACTGCTGCAGCCACTCGATGGCGAACAGGTCGCAGCCTGGCGGGTGCTCTGGTCGCTGCCGATGGTCATGCTGCTGATCGGCGTGGCGCGGCAGTGGGGCAGCCTGCGCGAAACCCTTCTGCGACTGCGGCGCGAGCCTCTGCTGCTCGCCGCGCTGCCGGTCACCGCGTTGCTGATCGGCGTGCAGTGGTGGTTGTTCCTCTGGGCGCCGCTGGCCGGGCGCATGGTCGAGGTGTCTCTCGGCTATTTCCTGTTGCCGCTGAGCATGGTGCTTGTCGGGCGCCTGGCCTACGGCGAGCGCCTGCGGCCGTTGCTGCGCCTGGCGGTGGGCTGCGCGGCGCTGGGCGTGCTTCACGAGTTGTGGCTGACGGGGGCGTTTTCCTGGGTCTGCCTGGTTACCGCGCTGGGCTACCCACCGTATTTCGTGTTGCGTCGCTGGATGCGCATCGAGGCGTTGCCCGGGTTCCTGCTGGAGATGCTGGTGCTTTCACCGCTGGCGCTGTGGGTGATCCTGGCCGACGACAGCCCATCGCCGTTCGTCGTAAACCCACAGCTCTGGTGGTGGTTGCCGGCCTTTGCGCTGGTGGGCAGTCTGGCGTTCATGGCCTACATTGGCGCCAGTCGACTGCTGCCGATGGGGCTGTTCGGCATCCTCAGCTACCTGGAGCCCGTGTTGCTGTTCCTGGTCGCGGTGAGCGTACTTGGCGAGCCGTTCGACGTGGACCGGCTGGCGACCTATCTGCCGATCTGGCTGGCGGTGCTGCTGGTGGCCGGTGACAGCGCCTGGGTGCTGCGCCGTCAGTCGAGGGCGTTGCGCAGCACTTCGTAGATAACCCCGGTGGCTACCGTCACCAGTAGCAGGTCGCTGCCGGCCTGCATCCATTCGTAGCCGTCGTAGTGCGGTAGACGGCTGAGCAGGCGGCTGTCCAGGCGCTTGGCGATGCCCGGCGGCAGGGGCTTGCCGCGCGCCAGGTTCTTTGCCACACCGGGCGGCAGCGAGGCGCCGGGGGTGTAGTAGCTGCGATTGTCCTGCAGCAGGCGAAGGATGTTCCCCGAGTCGAAGTCCGGCGCGCCGTGCCCTCCGCCGGAGTGGCTGTTGCCCTTGTCGTCGAAGGACGCTGCGCCCTTGCCATGTCCATTGCCTTTGCCAGGGTTGCCGGCGTGGTCGGGTGGCGCCGCCATTGCCGGGCTGGCCAGCAGCAGGGCGAGGAGGGCGGCGAGGGATTGACGGTGCATGGCGGGACTCCGGAAATTCAATAGTCGTTCGATCTCATTACAGACTCGCCGTTCCGTTGTCACCAACGGGCCTATGCCGTGGGCGGTCCTCCCGGTAGGCTATGCGCTGTTTCCCATTCATCCGAGGTTCGCGTCACGTGTTCAACCAACTTCCCCTTCACGAACGCCTGCTCAAGGCACTGGCTGAGCTGGATTTCGTCGAGCCGACGCCGGTGCAGGCGGCGGCCATTCCTCCGGCACTGGAGGGGAAGGACCTGCGCGTGACCGCCCGTACCGGCAGTGGCAAGACGGCGGCCTTCGTATTGCCGCTGTTGCACCGCCTGCTCAGCGAAGAAGGTCGCCCGGTCGGTACCCGTGCGCTGATCCTGCTGCCGACCCGTGAGCTGGCCCAGCAGACCGTCAAGCAGATCGAGCGCTTTGCGCGCTACACCTTCCTGCGTGCGGGGCTGATCACCGGCGGTGAGGACTTCAAGGTGCAGGCCGCGGCCATGCGCAAGGACCCGGACATCCTGGTCGGGACCCCGGGCCGCTTCCTCGAACATCTGGAGGCCGGCAACCTGGCTCTGGAGCACGTACAGGTGCTGGTCCTCGACGAAGCCGACCGCATGCTCGACATGGGCTTCGCCGACGCCGTGCTGCGCCTGGCGGAAACCTGCGGCGAGCGTCAGCAGACCCTGCTGTTCTCCGCTACCGGTGGGGGTTCGGCGTTGCACGAGATGGTCCAGCGGGTACTACGTGAGCCCCTGGTACTGCGTATCGACGGCGTCTCCGATATCAGCGAGGGCATTGCCCAGCAGATCATCACCGCCGACGATTGGGCGCACAAGGAGCGCCTGCTCGGCTGGTTGCTGGAGAACGAGACCTACGCCAAGGCCATCGTCTTCACCAACACCCGCGTCGCCGCCGACCGCCTCTACGGCCGCCTGGTGGCGGCGGGGCAGAAGGTCTTCGTGCTGCACGGCGAGAAGGACCAGAAGGAACGCAAGCTGGCCATCGAGCGCATCCGCCAGGGCGGTGCCCGGGTACTGGTCGCCACCGACGTGGCGGCCCGCGGCCTCGATCTCGAAGGTCTGGACCTGGTGGTCAACTTCGACATGCCGCACTCCGGCGACGACTACCTGCACCGCATCGGCCGTACCGGCCGGGCCGGAGGCGAGGGGCTGGCGGTGTCGCTGATCGACCACACCGAGTGGAACCGCATGTCCAGCGTCGAGCGCTACCTCAAGCAACACTTCGAGCGGCGCGTGATCAAGGACCTCAAGGGCAGCTACCAGGGGCCGAAGAAGGTCAAGGCCTCGGGCAAGGCTGTCGGTACCAAGAAGAAGAAACGCGACGGCAAGGCCGCCGCCCCGGCCAAGCGTCGCGCCAAGCCGAATGCCGCGCCGCTGGTGACGGGTGACGGCAGCGCGCCGCTGAAGCGGCGGCGGCCCAGCCCGCCTGGCGAATAGCGTGAAACGTCCCCGCCTTCTACGGCTGCAGACCTGACGACGTGGTTCGCATGGGGAGACCGTTCCTTGGCGCCTGGACTTGCGCCCTGCTGCTCTCTGGCATGCCCCGAGGCGACGCGCTGGCCGAGAGCCTGAAGGTCGGCTTCGGGGTGAGCAAGCCGCCCTACGTCTTCGAATTCGAAGACCGCGGATTGGAAGTAGACATCGTACGTGCGGCGATGCGTCAGAGTGGGCTGGAGGTGACGCCCTAC
Organism: Pseudomonas sp. R4-15; assembly: GCF_055768815.1. NCBI lineage: Bacteria > Pseudomonadati > Pseudomonadota > Gammaproteobacteria > Pseudomonadales > Pseudomonadaceae > Pseudomonas > Pseudomonas sp. R4-15. The sequence goes on along the minus strand of NZ_CM147293.1, from coordinate 4,018,300 downwards.
TACGCGCCCTTGGAGCGGCTGGATCTCATGATGCGCCGGGGTGAACTGGACGCGGTGGCGGCGAGTCTTCCGTCGACCGATCTGCCAGCGTATTTCTCGGATCCCTACCTGCATTACCACAACGTCGCAGTCGCCCTGGCCTCGCGCAATCTGCGTATCGAAAACGTCGGTGATCTTGCGGGGCTTTCGATCAGCGCCTTCCAGCGAGCCCATAGCATTTTGGGTGAGGAGTTCGGCGAAATCGCTCGGCATAACCCCCGCTATCGGGAGGAGGCGCGCCAGGTCACGCGGAACAACCTGCTCTATGCCCGGCGCATTGACGTGATCATCGGTGATCGACGGATCATCGACTATTTCTCCCAGCACCCCGAGCCTCCGCTGGATGCCAGTCAGCCGCTACGGGTGTATGCGCTCTTCCCGCCAACGCCCTACTGCGTCGCCTTTCTGGAGGCCTCCGCGCGCGATAGCTTCAACGAAGGCCTGATGAAAATCCGCCAGAGCGGCGAGTATGCGCGGATTCTGCAGCGCTACCGGCGGCACTAGCCTTCGTCCTCTCAGCCGGCTTTCTTGTCGGCCGCGTCGAACTCGCGCAAGCGCTGGTCGTACATGGCGCATTCGTCGGGCACGTCCTGGGCACTGCGCTTGACTTTCATGTCTTCGAGTTCGGCGTTGATCCGAGCTGCACGCTGCGGATCGTTCTCCCCGACCTGTTGGACCTTTTCCGCAAGTTCCGCGGCCTTTGCGCGGGCCTCCTCCGGGGTGCACATGGCGTATGCGGAGAAGCTGGACAGGGTCAGGGCGGTGACGCAACCGAGGGTGGCAAGCGAATTCATGGCATGCACTCCGTTAGGGACTGTTTCTGGTTGAGCGGCTACGGCGGGGGAAGTTCAGGCGCTGCGGCGGGCGGTGGCTAAATGCCACAGGCCGGCGCCCCAGGCGAACCTGGCCAGCGCGCGTGCAGTCACAGCGGTACAGGCCGTATCCATAGGAGACCGCAACGATGAACCACGACTGGGACCTGATCGAACGCCTTCTGCACGAGGCCAACGCCTCTGCTGACCAGCACTTCACGCCGCGCGTGTACGCCGAGGATCTCACGGCCGAGCGCAACGCGGCGGGTGAGCCGGTGGGCAGCCTCGATCATTTGAAGCAATGTGCCGCGGACTACGAGGCAGCCCTGCTGCATGGCGACTTCATTGCGCCGCGTCCCGAGGAAGAGGGTGGCAATGGGGAAAACTTCGTACTCACCGACCGCGGCCGCCGCCTGCTCGGACTGATTGACGGCAGTCGCCCCGACAGCGCCGAACAGCGCATGCGCCTGGATGCGTTGGGTGAATCCGCCCTGAGCGCCGAGACACCGCTCTAGCTCAGGCTACCGTTGCGCTCCGACCAGGTCGCTAGGAAGGCGCGCAGACGCTCGGACTTCGGCGCGGCGAACAGCTCGGCGGGCGGGCCCTGTTCCTCGATGCGCCCGTCGGCGAGGAAAATCACGCGATCGGCCACCTGCGCGGCGAAGCCCATCTCGTGGGTTACCACCAGCATGGTCATGCCTTCAGCGGCCAGGTCGCGCATGACCTTGAGCACCTCGCCGACCAGCTCCGGATCGAGCGCCGATGTGGGTTCGTCGAAGAGCATGATCCGCGGGCGTTTGGCCAGCGCGCGGGCAATCGCCACGCGCTGTTGCTGGCCGCCGGACAGCGTCTGCGGATAGGCGTCCGCCTTGTGCCCCATGCCGACCTTTTCCAGCGCCTGCAGGGCGCGTTCCTGCGCCTCGCCGCGGGACAGCCCCTCGACCAATCGCAGCGGCGCCATGACGTTCTCCAGCACGCGCTTGTGCGGCCAGAGGTTGAACTGCTGGAACACCATGCAGACGTTCTTCAAGTCGCGCTGGGCGAGGTGCCTGGGCAGAGCCTTGAGGTTGCCGGCGTTGTCCGAGCCGTAGCCGATCAGTCGGCCTTCGACGAGGACTTCACCGCCCTCGTAGGTTTCCAGGAAGTCGATGCAGCGCAGCAACGTGCTCTTGCCCGAGCCGGAGCCGCCGATGATGCACACCACCTCGCGCTCGCGCACGTCGAGGTCGATGCCCTTGAGCACCTCCACCTCGCCGAAGCGCTTGCGCATGCCGCGCAGCTGGATGATGGGTTTCTTGCCGTCGCTGGACATGGCTCTCTCTCAACGGTGGGTGGGCGTGAGCCAGCGCTCTAGCCTCGCCGCCGCCAGGGACAGGGCGAAGGTGAGCAGCCAGTAGGTCACGCCGAGGAACAGATAGGGTTCGATGACGGTGAAGGTCTCGGTGGACAGGCGGATCGCCGAGTTGGTCATCTCCGGCACGGTGATCACCGAGAGCACCGAGGACTCCTTGACCAGCAGGATGGTCTGGTTGACCAGCGCCGGCAGCACCCGCGCGAACATCTGCGGTAGGCGTACGTGGACCAGTACCTGGGCGGGCGATAAGCCCAGGTCGAGGGCCGCTTCCACCTGACCAGGCGGCACCCCGGCGAAGCCGGCGCGGAAGATTTCCGCGAAATAGGCGGCGGTGTACAGGCCCAGCCCGCCGATGCCGACCTGCAATTCGCTCAGCTCGATGCCCACCAGCGGGCCGCCGTAGAACACCAGGAACAGCTGTACCAACAGCGGCGTACCACGGAACAGGCCGACATAGGCGCGATAGAACACCTGCCCCGGCAGCCAGTTGCGACTGCCCAGCAGGCACAGCGTCAGGCCCAGGACAATGCCGATGAGCAGCGCGCCGGCACATACGTAGACGGTGTAGAGCAGGCCTTGCAGCAGCATCGGCCCGTAATCGACGAACAGCGAGAGATTCATGCGACCTCCTGGCGGGGCGTCAGGCGGCGCTCCAGCCAGCGTCCGGCGCGACCCACCACGAGGGTCAGCAGCAGGTAGAGCAGGCCGGCGGCAGTGAAGAACTCCAGCGGACGGTAGGTGGTGGCGGAGTACTGCTGGGCCACGCGCATCAGCTCGGTAACGGCGATGGTGGAGATCAGCGAGGAGTTCTTGATGATGTCGATGGTGTCGTTCACCAGCGCTGGCAGTACGGTGCGCAGCACCTGCGGCAGCTCGACGTGGATCAGGCTCTGCCAGCGACTGAAACCGAAGTCCCAGGCCGCCTCCAGTTGGCCGCGCGGCAGGGCCTGGAAACCCCCGCGGAGGATTTCCGCCTGGAACGCGCCGCTGTTCAGCGCCAGGGCGATCACCGCCGCGGCCAGCGAAGGAATCTCGATCCCCGCCAGCGGCAGGAAGAAGAAAATGATCGCCAGCTGGATGAGGATCGGCGTGCCGCGAACCGCGCTGATATAGACCCGGGCCGGCACGCGCAGCAGCGGATTGCCCGACATCCGCGCCAGACAGGTGCCGGCGCCGATGACGAAGCCGGCGAGGATGGATACCGCCGAGACCCAGCAGGTGACCCAGAGGCCGGCCAGCAGGTCCCAGCGGTAATCCCAGACGACGCTCGGGTCGAACAGCATGCTTAGCCTCCGCTGCGGCGTCGCTGCACCGCCTGGGCGCAGACGCAGAGCAGTTCGAACATTACGGTGGCGCCGACCAGGGCGGTCACGCCACTGTGGTCGAACGGCGGTGCGACTTCCACCACGTCGGCGCCGATAATGTCCAGGTCCGCCAGCGAGCGGATCATGCGTTGCGCCTCGAAGGTGGTGAAACCGCCGACTTCCGGGGTACCGGTGCCGGGCGCGAATACCGGATCGAGGGCATCCACGTCGAAGGTCACGTAGACCTTCGCGTCACCCACCACGCGCTTGATCTCGGCGATCACCGCGTCCAGGCCGAGTGCGTAGAACTCCTCGATGGGGATCACGCGCATCCCGCTTTCGTAGCTGAAGCGCCAGATATCGCGGTTGGTGACGCCGCCGCGAATGCCGATCTGGATGGTTTTCGTCGGGTCGATCAGACCTTCCTCGGCGGCCACCTTGAACGGCGAACCGTGGTGGAAGCGCGAGCCCAGGTAGAAGTCGCCGGTATCGCAGTGGGCGTCGAAATGCACCAGCGCGACCGGACCGTCCTTGGCCACGGCGCGCAGGATCGGCAAGGTCACCGAGTGGTCGCCACCGACCGACAGCGGCAGGGCGCCGGAGGCCGTGATGGTCTCGAAGAACTGCTGGATCGAATCATGCGCGGCGAGCAGTTCGAAGGGACTTTCCGGCACCGCATCGCCAGCATCCGCCACGCGCGCCAGCTCGAACGGCGCAACGCCGGTGGCCTGGTTGATGGTGCGCATCAGGCTCGACTGGTTGCGCACCTCGCGCGGGCCGTGGCGGGCGCCGGCGCGGTTGGTCACGCCGCCGTCGAAGGGCACGCCGATCAGCGCGATGTCCACCTCGGAGAGGTCCTCGGCGATGGGGGTGCGCATGAAGGTCGGGATGCCGGTGTAGCGCGGCTGTAGTTTCGGGTCCTGGCTCATGCCTGGGCTCCGTTCTGTTTCTGCTCGCGGAAGTGCGCGATGTAGCCGATGACGTTCATCAGCAACTGCGCGGCGAGGATCGAGGTGACTTCGGTCGGATCGTAGGGCGGCGCCACTTCGCAGAGGTCGACGCCGACGATGTCGCCGCGCTGGGCCAGGCCCTGGATCAGTTCGAGCACGTCGTAGTAGACGAAGCCGCCGTGGCTCGGGGTGCCGGTGCCGGGGGCGATGGAGGGATCGAAGCCGTCGATGTCGATGGTCAGGTAGTAGCGTTTGCCAGCCGGAATCTTGTCCAGCACTGCCTGCACGCCCAGTTGGCGTACCTGGCGCACCGAGAGAATGGTCGAGCCAGCGTCGCGGGCGGCCTGGTGGTCGGCCTGGTTGGAGGAGGAAACGTTGCGGATGCCCAGCTGGGTCATGCCGGTGACGTGGTCCATCTCGGAAACGCGGCGCATGCAGTTGCCGTGGCCGAAGCGTACGCCGTGGCGCTCGTCGACGAAGTCCAGGTGGGCATCGAACTGCACCACGTGGATCGGCTCCTGGTCGTCGTAGGCGGCGACGTTGGCGGCGGTGATGGCGTGGTCGCCACCGAGGATCACCGGAATCGCGCCACTACGCAGGATGGCGCGCACCGCCGCCTCGGTGTTGGCCAGGCATTTCTCGGTGTCGGTGTGGATCATGTCCACGTCGCCCAGGTCGACGATGCGTACCTTGTCGCGCTGCAGGTAGAGGGTATCGCTCTCGTAGTCGTAGGCGCCGCCGTGGCCGAAGCTGAACAGCGTCGAGGCGGCGCGGATGCCGCGCGGTCCGAAGCGCGCGCCGGAGCGGTACTGGCAGCCCATGTCGTAGGGCACGCCGAGCACGGCGAAGTCGGCGTCGATGGCGTTCCAGTCATCCACCACGCGGCTCTTGGCGAAGGTGGTGTGCCCGACGAAGGGCAGGTTGAGGCGTCCGGTTTCGTAGGAATTCTGGGTCATGGCAGGCAATCGTCGAAGTGCGAGCGGGCCGCTGTCGCGACCCGCTGGGGGGAGAAGGAGTTACTGCAGCGGGGTGGGCAGTTCGCCCTCGGGGACGTTCATGGTGAAGCCGAACCATTTCTGCTGCAGTTCGGCCAGGCGACCGCTCTTCTGCAGCTTGAGCAGGCCATCGTTGAAGAAGGCCACCAGGCTCGCGGAGTTCTCGTCCTTGCGCGCGGCCCAGCCGTAGTAGGTCTGCGGACCGAAGGGCGGCTGCACCAGTTCGAACATGTCGGGACGCTTCTTCACCACGGGCGCCAGATTGGGGATCGCTTGCGGCACGATGTCCACGCGGCGCGAGGCGAGGGCGGCATAGGCCTCGTTGTAGTCGGTGAATTCCTTGATCGCCTTGACGTGCTTGCCTTGGGGTTCGAGGACGGTCTTCTCGTAGTCCTTCACCGCCGCCAACTGGGCGGAGCCGGCCTGCACGCCGATCACCTTGTCGGCCATGTCTTCGGGGGACTTGATGCTGTCGTCACCCTTACGCTTCAAGATCGCCACCGAGGCGTCGGCGATGGGGTTGGTGAAGGCGTAACTGTCCAGGCGCTTCTGGGTGATCATCAGCGAGGTGGCGACGAAGTCGTAACGCTCGGCGCTCAGGCCGGCGAGGATGCCCTGAAAGGGCAGGTCGAGCTGGTCCAGCTCCACGCCCGGCAGGTCTTCGAGAATGGCGTCGAGCACGTCCTTGCCGTAGCCGACGATCTTGCCGTTCTCGAGCATCTCGAAGGGCTCGTAGCGCGCTTCGGTGGCCACCACGATCTTGCCGCGGGCCTTGATGTCGGCCAGCAGATCGGCGTGTGCGGCATTGGCCGCGACCAGGGTCAGGGTGGCGATGCCCAGCAGGTTCTTCAAACGCGCCTTGCACTTCATGGGGGTGGCCTCTCATGGCTGGAAGGGAAGTGGCCACTATCATCGGAAGCGGCTAATGCCCCCACAAACGGTATTTACTTATCGTCTTGGATAAGTCTGTCTAATGCACTTTTTTGGGATGCATCAGCATTGCTAATGCATCATCGCGGGGCTTTTTTGAGTGGAAGGACGCTGAATCCTGCCTTTGGCGGCGAAGGTCCGGGGCACCTGCGCTAATTCTGAGCCGCCGGCACTTGTGTTTACGGTTTTGTGCTTAGGGGTGGGAGCGTGGCGCTTTCCTCGGGTGGGGCTACCGATTTCGCCTTGCACGGCGAGTCACTTTCTCTTGTCTCGCCAAGAGAAAGTAACCAAAGAGAAGGCGACCCCACCATCCGGGTCCGTTCGCGGTGCGAACGGACTTCCCTCGCTCCGGCGCTGCTCCGGGGGCACGCCGCGAAGGGGCGTCCTGCCCCTTCGCGCCTTGCTCGGCGTCCTGCCTCGCATCCCCCTGCGCAACACCTCCACTCGGCCTCCTGAAGGGACCTCGGGTGCGTGCCGCGTCATCGGTGGTCGCGTTGCTCGGCCCCGGCCCCGTAGGATGGGTCGGGCCGCGTAGGTGGAGGAGCGTAGCGACGATACCCATCGTGGCGCGCCTGATGGGTATCGCTGCGCTCAACCCATCCTACCGGATCAACCATGCGGACTCGCAGACGGCGCCGAAGCGCCCCGTTGGTCCGGGTGAACGGAATCGTCGCGTAGCAGGTTGAGCCGCCTGGACGGCGGCGAAAGGCGTATCGGGCCATGGATGGCCCGTATACGCCGGGCCTGTGGAGTGGCGATGGAGTGAACGAACCCCGTCCGCGTCAGCGGGCGGGGCCGGATCGTCGGGGCAACGGTTTTGCCTACTTTTGCCTAGACAAAAGTAGGGCGCCCAGGAGGGCGAAACCGGGAGTTCCGGAGGAACGCCGACAACCGTCTTTGGCACCGAAGGTCCGCTAATCCTACCCGGTGTCCCCCGAGCGAATCTGCACTCGAAATGGACCAGCCCAAGACTCGGCGCCAGCGATGCCTCCTGGCATGTGGTTGGCACGGCGCCTGCTTCAACCGATGCTCCGCCCACTCCGGAGTTTCCATGTCCATCCGTTTGCCCCCGCTGGAATCCCTGCGCTATTTCGAAGCCGCCGCCCGGCACCTGAGCTTCACCCAGGCCGCCCAGGAGCTGTGCGTCTCGCAGAGCGCGGTGAGCCAGAAGGTGATCCAGCTGGAAGAGCGCCTGGGCCTGAAGCTGTTCGAGCGTCGCACCCGGCAGTTGCTGCTCACCGCCCAGGGCGCGGCGTTGTACCCGGTGGTACACGGGGCGCTGATCGACATGCGCGATGCGCTCAGTGACATCGCCACGAGCGACGGGCTGAGCAAACTCACCGTGTATTGCATGCCGTCCTTCGCCAGTCGCTGGCTGATGCCACGTCTGCACGACTTCCATACCCGTTATCCGGGCATCGATCTGCACCTGATTGCCGAGCTGGCCGAGCCCAACTTTCACAATGAGATCGTCGATATCGGCATCTGCCACGGTATCGGCGACCAGCCGTCGATGGAGCAGCGCCTGCTGTTCTGGGACTACGTCTATCCGGTGGCCAGTCCCGAGCTGTTGCGCCAGCGGCCGTTGGCCTCACCGAGCGATCTGGCCGGCAGCGTGCTCATCCACGACTCACTGCCCCAAGCCAAGCTATCCACCTCCTGGCAGCGTTGGCTCGGGGTTCGCGGTGTGCGCGACGTGGACACCAGCAGCGGCTATCGCTTCAACCAGGCGGACCTGATCGTGCGCGCCGCCATCGACGGGCGTGGCGTGGCGCTCGGCCGGCACGTGCTGGTCGCCAGCGAAATCCAGCGGGGCCGGCTGGTGCCGCTGTTCCATGACTGCGAGCGCGACGATGGGGTCTATGTCGTCTGCCTGAAGAAGCTCGCGCAGCGGCCGCAGGTCGCAGCGTTCTTCTCCTGGATCCAGGAGCAGGCGCGCCAGTTCGAGAATGAACTGGCGGTGCAGCGCTTGCTGCAGATGCCCGAGGTGCTCGACGACGCGCTGCTCGATTAGGGCTGGCATAAGCGCTGGTAATCCACGAATTAGCAATCACCGTTTGCCGCGCTACCCGTCGCACCACCAGCATGCCGGAACAAGGAGGCGGTGGTGAGCATCGATCTGATCGACATCCGCAGCGGCGTGAAATCACGGCCGCTGTTTTCCAGCGAAGAAATGTTCCGGCGCCTGCGTCGTGTGCGTCAGCTCATCGAGCGGCAGGGTCTCGATGCCTTGCTGTTGAGCGAACCGGCGAGCATCGCCTATTACGCCAACCTGGTACCGCAGGACGCCAGCCAGCCGGTGCTGCTGTTACTGACCCAGGAGCGCTCGATCACCCTGACGGCGCTCGACGAAGGCGGCTATGCCTATCGCCACAGCTTCGGCGAGAGTCTCGCCTATCGTGATGTGGACCATCTGGCGGAGGGGCTGCGTCAGCTGCTGCCGGAGGCGCGGACCCTCGGCGTGGAAGCCTGGCATCTGCCGGCGGCGCTGGGCGGGCGCCTCAAGGCGGCGATGCCACAGCTACGCGGCTTGCGCGCATTGGATAGTGAGTTGTGGACGTTGCGCGAGGTGCTGGGCGAGGAGGAGCTGGCGCTGTTGCACCAGGCGGCGGGGTTGGCCGAACGGGGCATGGCCCTCGGTTACGACGCGCTACAGGCGGGGCTCAGCGAGGCCGAGTGGTCGGCGCAAGCGCGGCTCGCGCTGGTGCAGGAAGCGCAACGGCGCTACCACCACCTGGACAGTTCGCGCAGCGATCTGCGACTGCTTTGCGGACCGTTCACCGACGGTCGCGGCAATCCACCGGGCGCGCGCTGGATCGAGCCGGGCGATCTGCTCGACCTTGCCTGTTGCGTCGACCTGGCGGGCTACCGCGTGGAGGTTTCGCGCAGCCTGCTCCTGCAGCAGGGCAGTGCCGCGCAGCGTGAACGCCTGGAGCAGGTGCGCGAGGCGCATCTGGAACTGCTCGGCAAGCTACGCCCCGGACCTCAACTGCAAGGCCTGCTGGAGCAGGTCGAGCCACGCGGCAAGGCGCTGCCGTTGCGGCATCACCTACTGCCGGGGAGCGTCCTGTCGCGAGGTTTTCGTCCAGCGGCGAAGAACCAGGTCTGCCAGGTTGGCGGTAGCGCCTTGCTGGTCAGTGAACTGCTGATTCCCGACGGTCATGCGGCCGCGGGCGGCTACCGCTTCAGTACGCCGCTGCTGTGGATCGAGGAAGGCTGTCGCGCGTTGGTGGAGGTGACGGCAGCGCAGGGCAGAGGCTGACGCCGCCGTCCTCTCGGGAGAGAGGACGGTCGAGCACCGCTCACTCGCGGGCCGCGCGTTCCAGGTAATGCACGCTGAACAGGCGCTGCGGGTCGGTCCACAGACGCCGCGGGGCGAAGCCGGCACGCGTGGCCATCGCGCGGAAGCCTTCGGGGGTGTACTTGTAGGAGTTTTCGGTGTGGATGCTCTCGCCGCGGGCGAAGGCAAAGCGCCGCCCGCCGATATGCACCTGCTGCTCGCAGGTGCTGATCAGGTGCATCTCGATGCGCGAGGCCTGTTCATTGAAAAACGCATGGTGCATGAAGCGGTCGGGATCGATATCGCTGTCCAGCTCCTCGCGGATGCGCTCCAGCACATTGAGGTTGAACGCCGCGGTGACGCCCGCCTCATCGTTGTAGGCCGCCTCCAGACGTTCGCGGGATTTCACCAGGTCCACGCCGATCAGCAAGCCGCCGCCGACCGGCAGCAGCCCGTGCAGATTGCGCAGGAAGGCCAGCGCATCGATGGGATCGAAGTTGCCGATGCTCGAACCGGGGAAGAAGGCCAGCGGACGCTGGCCGTCGAAGCCGCGCGGCAGTTGCATCGGTCGGGTGAAATCGGCGCAGGCGGCATGTACTTCCAGCCATGGGTAATCCGCCGCCAGGCGCCGCGTGCTGCTGACCAGGAAGTCCTCGCTGATGTCGATCCCCAGGTAGCTCGCCGGGCGCAGCGCTTCGAGCAGCAGGCGCACCTTGCGGCTGGCGCCGCTGCCCAGTTCCACCAGGTTCGCCTGAGGGCCTGCCAGCTGCGCGATCTCATCGGCGGCGCGGCGCAATATGCCTTCCTCGGTGCGAGTGGGGTAGTACTCGGGCTGCTCGGTGATGCGTTCGAACAGTTGCGAGCCCCGCTCATCGTAGAAGAACTTCGGCGGCAGGCGTTTGGGGCTGGCGGCGAAGCCTGCCAGTGCTTCGTCGCGCAGACTGGCGCCGGTCAGCGTCTGGCGCTGGTCGTGGAAGCGGATAGCGAGCATGTTCAAGACTCCTTGGCCAGGCGCACGCCAGCGAACTGCCAGCGCATGTGCGGGTAGAAGAAGTTGCGATAGGTGGCGCGCACGTGGTCGACCGGGGTGGCGCAGCAACCGCCGCGCAGCACCATCTGGCCGGACATGAACTTGCCGTTGTATTCGCCCAGGCTGCCGGGCAGCGGGCGGAAGCCGGGGTAGGGCAGGTAGGCGCTGCTGGTCCACTCCCAGACGTCGCCGAACAGCTGGCGCAAGCCTTCGCCGGGAGCGGCACAGGGCTGCAGGTGATCGCTTTCCAGCAGGTTGCCGCAGGGTGCGTGCGCCGTGGCGGCGACTTCCCATTCCGCTTCGCTGGGTAGGCGCGCGCCGGCCCAGCGGGCATAGGCATCGGCTTCGTAGTAACTGAGATGGCAGACCGGCGCCTGCAGGTCCAGCGGGCGCAGGCCGCCGAGGGTCATCTCCTGCCAGCCGCCCTCGGCGTGACGCCAGTACAGCGGCGCCTGCCAGCCGGCCTGGCGCAGCAGCGCCCAGCCGTCCGACAGCCAGAGGTCGGAGCGGCTGTAGCCGCCGTCGAGGATGAATGCCAGGTATTCGGCGTTATTCACTGGGCGCCGCGCCAGGCTGAAGGCCTCGATGAACTGGCGATGACGTGGCCGCTCGTTGTCGAAGGCGAAGCCCTCGCCCTCGAAACCCACGCGCACCAGCCCGGCGGGGAACTCCACCCAGCCGGCCTCGGCGGCGGAAGGCACCGCCGCGATCGGCGCCAGGTCGTCGCGGTAGACCGGGTCGAGCGGGTTCTGCGCCAGGTTGTACTTGATGTCCATCAGCAGCAGTTCCTGGTGCTGCTGCTCATGCTGCAATCCCAGTTCCACGCGCTGGGCGATCTGCTCGGCATGCGCGCTCGGCGGCGCCTGCAGCAAACGCTCCATGGCTTCATCGACGACCCGGCGAAAATGCATCACCTGGGCTAGCGTGGGCCGCGAAATCTGCCCGCGCAACGCCCGCGGGAAGGGCCTGCCGTGGGTTTCGTAGTAGGAATTGAACAGGTGATCGTAGGCGTCGTCCGGGCTGCGATAGCCAGCCAGGAAAGGACGCAGCAGGAAGGCTTCGAAGAACCAACTGACATGCGCCAGATGCCATTTCGGCGGGCTCACGTCGGGCATGCTCTGCAGCATGTGATCCTCGACGGTGAGTGGCGCGCAGATGGCCTCGCTGGTGGCGCGTACCCGAAGGTAGCGTTGCAGCAGTTCCTCGAAGGGAGCGCTGCGGGTGTTGCGGTGAACGGCTTCGCGCATGGCATCCCTCCGGGCGTGGCGCGTCGATCACCCCAGATGCTCCACATCGCACATGACGAACAGGCACGAGTGCAGCACAAATCGAGGCAGACCCTAGAACCGACCTGAGCCTCGGAGCAAAGTTTCTACGAGCATGCGAAGAGCGCTCGGATGGCCGCTCAGTGGTAGCTTGAGTGCGACAGATTGCCGCTCGTCGGTTAGGATGAACTGCCGACGAAGCGTACTGTCGTTCGTAACCGGCTTTACGCATCATCGCGCTGCCACGCATTCGCCTCCCGGGGGAGAGTCCATGCCTGCGATCCTGCGCGTCCTGTTGTGCTGCATCCTGTTTTCCAGCGCCACGCTGGCCAGCGCCGAGCCCTTGCGGGTGTTGTTCATCGGCAACAGCTACACCTTCTACAACGACATGCCGCGGATGCTGCGCGACATGTCCGTGCGTGCCGGGCAGCGCCAACCGCTGGAGGTACGCGACGTGACCATCGGCGGCGCCAGCCTGCAGCGCCACTGGGAGGGCAAGGACGCGCACCAGGCCCTGGCCGACGGTCACTGGGACTACGTGGTGATCCAGGACTTCTCCACCATGCCGGTGGACAATCCGGAGATGACCCGCAAGTACGCCCGGTTGTTCGCCGCCGAGGCCCGCAAGGTCGGCGCCAAGCCGATCTTCTATCTGACCTGGGCGCGGGAGTACGCACCCGAGATGCAGCCGCAGCTGGATGCCGTCTACACCGGCCTGGCGCGCGAGACCGGCGGCCTGCTGGCGCCGGTCGGCGAAGCCTGGAAGGCGGCGCTGGCGGACACGCCCAAGCCGGACCTGTACATCGCCGATGGCAGCCACCCGACCTTTGCCGGCTCCTACCTCACCGCGTCGGTGTTCTACGCGCTGCTCTATGGCACCCAGCCACCAGCACCTTCCGCCGACCAGACCGGACTGCTGCTGGGTGACGATGCCGGACGGCTGCAACTCGATGCCTGGGACAGCCTGCAGGCGATGGATGTGGCCCTGCGCAGCCCGACGCTGACCCAGGCTGCACGCTAGGGCCTGTTGCGTTCCAGTTCGGCGAGCAGCTCGCGCGTCGCCGGCGACGGCGTGGCCGACCAGATCACCCATACCCGCCGCTGTGGCGCCTCGCGCAGCGGGATGATGGCGACCTCGCGAAAACCCCGTGCGGTGCTTTGCGGCACCAGCGCGGCGGCCAGTCCTTGGCGCACGAAGCGCTCGATCAACGGCATGTGACTGACCTCGAAGCGCACCCGGTGCGTGAGGCCGGCGGCGGCGAATGCATCGGCGGCCTGGCGCCGCGAGCCGCTGCCCAACGGCAGATCCACCAGCGCCACGTCCAGCAATTCCTCCAGGCGCAGCTCGCTGCGTCCGGCCAGCGGATGCGTCGCGGGTAGCGCCGCGACCAGCATTTCCTCGCAGATCAGGCGTTTGTCGACGCCCTCCACCGGGGTGGCCGGCGATACGCCGATGAACGCCAGGTCCAGCCGGCGGCTGGCAACGGCTTCGATCAGCGCCTCGCTGTTGGCGTGATCGAGACGAATGTCGACGGCGGGAAAGCGCTGGTGGAAGCGCGCCAGCAGCGCCACCACGTCGAACATGTCCAGCGACGAGATCATCCCCAGGTGCAGTCGCCCGCGAACCTCGCCGCCCACCGCCGAGACCTCCTGGCGGATGCGCTGTGCCGCATCCAGGGCTTCGCGCGCATGTAGCAGGAAGGCTTCACCCGCTGGGGTGATCAGAACCTTGCGCGGCCGGCGTTCGAACAGCACCGCGCCGAGTTCCTCCTCCAACCGCGCGATCTGGTGACTGAGAGCCGATTGCACTACGTGGCAGCGTTCTGCGGCGCGGGTGAAGTGACGTTCCTCCGCCAGCGCCACGGCGAACTCCAGTTGCTTGAGGTTCATTGTTCGATCTCTTTTCAAGATGGAGGTGATCTTAACAATTCATTTCATGGATTGATCAGGCCTCTCCATACTCGACGCCTGCCTTGCCTGGAGCGCTTTCATGTCCTCGGAACATGCCCCCCTCAGCCGCTGGCTGGTCCTGTTGATGGCCTTCGCCACAGGGCTCGCCGCCGGTGCCAACTACTACAACCAGCCGCTGCTGCATTCGATCGCCGCGCAGTTCGGGCTCTCCTTTGCCCAGGCCGGGATCATCGTCACCACCGCCCAGCTCAGTTATGCCTGCGGCCTGTTGCTGCTGGTGCCGCTGGGCGACCTGCTGGAGCGGCGGCGGATGATCGTCTGCATGACCCTGCTGGCCGCTGCCGGCCTGGCGCTCAGCGCCTGCGCGCCGAGCGTGAACTGGCTGCTGCTGGGCACCGCGATCACCGGCTTGTTCTCGGTGGTCGCGCAGGTGCTGGTGCCGTTCGCGGCGACGCTGGCGCCGGCGGAGTCCCGCGGCAAGATCGTCGGCACGGTGATGAGCGGTCTGCTGCTGGGCATCCTGTTGGCGCGCACGGTGGCCGGGGCGCTGTCCGGGCTGGGTGACTGGCGCACGGTCTACGGGGTGGCCTCGGGCGTGATGGTGCTGATGGCCTTCGCCCTGTACCGGGCGCTGCCGCGCTACCGGCAGCATGTCGGCCTGCGCTATCCGCAACTGATCGCCTCGGTGTTCGTGCTGTTCCGCGAGGAACCCCTGCATCGCCTGCACACGCTGCTCGGCGCGCTGGGCTTCGCCACCTTCGCGACCTTCTGGACGCCGCTGGCGTTCATGCTATCCGGCCCGGCCTATCGCTTCGGCGATGCGACCATCGGGTTGTTCGGCCTGGCCGGCGCGGCTGGCGCCCTGGCGGCCAACGTCGCCGGGCGCATGGCGGACCGTGGCAAGGGCGCGCTGGCCAGCAGCATCGCGCTGCTCGCGCTGACCCTGTCCTGGCTGCCGCTGAACTTCGCGCAGTCGTCGCTGGTGGCGTTGCTGGTCGGCATCCTGGTACTGGACATGGCCGTGCAGCTGTCCCACGTGAGCAACCAGAACGTCGTCTACCGACTGCGCCCGGAAGCGCGCAGCCGCCTCAACGCCGGCTACATGACCGGCTACTTCATCGGCGGCTCCTGCGGTTCGCTGGCCTCGGCCTCGCTCTACCAGCATTTTGGCTGGAATGGCGTCTGCTCGTTCGGTGTCCTGTTGGGCGTCATTGCGCTGTCGGTGTGGTTCGGTCTGCGCCGGCGCACCTGGCGGGCACAGGAGCAGGGTGCGCTGGCCTGCGCCGAGGGGCGTTAATCTGCGACAATCGGCGTTTTGCCGTATCTGCAGTCGCGCATGAGCCAAGTTCCCTCCCTCAAGACCTTGCTGAACAACCTCGACCAGGCGCTGGCCGCCGACCGTCACCGCCTGCGCCGGCAACTGCTGGAGCTGGACAAGCAGCCCGACGAGGCCAGGCTGGCGCAGTGGCTGGAGCGTTTCGCCGCGTCCTGCGCCAAGGTCGAGGCGCGCCGCGCGAGCATTCCGCTGATCCGTTACGACGAAGCGCTGCCGATCGCCGCCCGGCGCGACGAGATCAAGGCCGCACTGGAGAAGCACCAGGTGCTGGTGATCGCCGGTGAAACCGGTTCGGGCAAGACCACCCAGTTGCCGAAGATCTGCCTGGAACTGGGGCGCGGTACGCGCGGACTGATCGGCCACACCCAGCCGCGCCGGCTTGCCGCGCGCAGCGTCGCCACCCGCGTCGCCGAGGAAATCGGCACGCCGCTGGGCGAGCTGGTCGGTTATCAGGTGCGCTTCGAGGATCACAGCGCCGAGGGCACGCTGGTCAAGCTGATGACCGACGGCATCCTGCTCGCCGAGACCCAGCACGACCGCTTCCTCAACAAGTACGACACGATCATCGTCGACGAGGCCCACGAGCGTTCGCTGAACATCGACTTCCTGCTCGGCTACCTGAAGACCCTGCTGCCGCGGCGCCCGGACCTGAAGGTGATCATCACCTCGGCGACCATCGACCTGGAGCGCTTCAGCAAGCATTTCAACGATGCGCCGATCGTCGAAGTCTCCGGGCGCACCTATCCGGTGGACGTCTGGTACCGGCCGCTGGCCGCCGAGGTGGACGAGGAGGGCGAGCCGCTGATGGACGACCTTTCGGTCGACCAGGGCATTCTCGCCGCGCTGGAGGAGATCGAGGCCCACGAGCGCGCCGAGGCCAAGCGCCCGGGCGACGTGCTGGTGTTCCTCCCCGGCGAGCGGGAGATTCGCGACGCCGCCGAGGCGCTGCGCAAGGCCAACCTGCGCTTCGTCGAGGTGCTGCCGCTGTATGCGCGGCTGACCCCGGGCGAGCAGCAGAAGATCTTCCAGCCGCGCCCGGCGCGCAAGATCGTGCTGGCCACCAACGTCGCGGAAACCTCCCTCACCGTTCCGGGCATCCGCTATGTGATCGACCCCGGCACCGCGCGCATCAGCCGCTACAGCTACCGCGCCAAGGTCCAGCGACTGCCCATCGAGGCGGTCTCCCAGGCCAGCGCCAACCAGCGCAAGGGCCGCTGCGGGCGCGTCGAGCCGGGCATCTGCATCCGTCTGTACAGCGAGGAGGACTTCCTCGGCCGGCCGGAATTCACCGATCCGGAAATCCTGCGCACCAACCTCGCCGCGGTGATCCTGCAGATGTTGCACCTGCGCCTGGGCAGCATCGAGGACTTCCCGTTCATCGAGCCGCCGGACGGCAAGGCGGTGAGCGACGGCTTCAACCTGCTGCAGGAGCTTTCCGCGGTCGGTCGCGACAACCAGATCACCGCCATCGGCCGCCAACTGGCGCGCCTGCCGATCGACCCGCGCCTCGGCCGCATGCTGTTGGAGGCGGCGACCCAGGGCTCGCTGGCCGAGGTGCTCATCGTGGTCAGCGCGCTGTCCGTGCAGGACCCGCGCGAGCGCCCGCTGGAGCGCCAGCAGGCCGCCGACCAGGCGCACGCCCAGTGGAAGGACACGGATTCGGACTTCGCCGCGCTGATCAACCTCTGGCGCGGCTTCGAGGAACAGCGCCAGGCGCTGGGCAGCAACCCGCTGCGCAACTGGTGCAAGAAGAACTTCCTCAACTACATGCGCCTGCGCGAATGGCGTGATGCGCACCGCCAGCTGTCGCTGACCCTGCGCGATCTCAAACTGGAGACGAGCCGCAAGCTGGACGAGGGCGAAGGCGCATCCAGCGCGCCGGCCTCAGGCTCGCGCAACCGCCGCCGCGGCAAGTCCGCCCCGGCCAGCGCCCCAGCGCCGACCACCGACACCCGCGTCAATGCCATCGCCCGCCAACAGGCCGAGCAGTCCGACGCGGCGATCCAGGCCAAGAGCTACGCCGCGGTACACAAGGCGATCCTCGCCGGGTTGCTCAGCCAGATCGGCCAGAAGACCGAGGAGGGCGACTTCCAGGGCGCCCGCCAGCGGCGCTTCTGGGTGCATCCGTCGAGCGTCATCGGGCGCAAGAAGCCCAACTGGATCATGGCCGCCGAACTGGTGGAGACCACCAAGCTGTTCGCCCGCATGGTCGCCAAGATCGAGCCGGAATGGATCGAGCCGCTGGCCGCTCACCTGGTCAAGACCAACCACTTCGAGCCGCATTGGGAGAAGAAGCGCGGCCAGGTGGTGGCCTACGAGCAGATCACCCTGTACGGGCTGATCATCGTCGGCCGCCGGCCGGTGCATTACGGCCCGGTGGACCCGGTCGCCTCCCGCGAACTGTTCATCCGCGAGGGCCTGGTGCGCGGCGAGATCAACAGCCGCGCCAAGTGCCTGGCCGCCAACCGCGAGCTGCTCGAACGCCTCGACGAACTGGAGGCCAAGGCACGCCGTCGCGACATCCTCGCCGACGAGGAAACCCTGTTCGGCTACTACGACGCCCATGTTCCGGCGGACATTTACCAGGCCGCCAGCTTCGACAACTGGTACAAGCGCGAAAGCCAGAAGAACCCGCAGCTGCTGATCATGCGCGAGGAAGACGTGCTCGCCCGCGAGGCCAGCGAAGTCACCGCCGGGCAGTACCCGGACAGCCTGCGCATCGGCGAACTGCAACTGCCGCTGGAATACCACTTCGAGCCCAACCATCCGCGCGACGGTGTGACCCTGCGCGTGCCGGCGCCGCTGCTGCCGCAATTGCGCAACGAGCGGCTCGACTGGTTGGTGCCGGGCCTCTTGGAGGCCAAGGCCATCGCCCTGGTGCGCAACCTGCCCAAGGCCATCCGCAAGAACTTCGTGCCGGTGCCGGACTTCGTCAAGGCGGCGCTTTCCAAGCTCACCTTCGGCGAGGGTGCCTTGCCCTTGGCGCTGGGCCGCGAGCTGCAACGCATGACCGGCGCCCGGGTACCGGATGAGGCCTGGGACGACGCGGCGATGCAGATCGAAGCGCACCTGAAGATGAACATCGAAGTGGTCGACGCTCGCGGCAAGTTCCTCGGCGAAGGCCGTGATCTGGCCGAACTCACCGCGCGCTTCGCCGAGGCCAGCCAGGCGGCGCTTGCCGCGCCGCAACAGAAGGCCGAGCAGAAACCGGTGGAGGCCAAGGCCTTCGCCAGCGTCGCCGAAAGCGCCCAGCAGAAGATCGCCGGACTGTCGATGACCGTCTACCCAGCACTGGTGGAAGAAGGCGGGGTGGTCAAGGAAGGGCGCTTCCCGACCCTGGCCGAAGCCGCCTTCCAGCATCGACGCGCCCTGCGGCGGCTGCTGTTGCAGCAACTCGCCGAACAGGCCAAGTTCCTGCGCGGCAAGCTGCCGGGCTTCACCGAGATGAGTTTGCTCTACCGCGACCTGGGCAAGCCGGACGCGCTGGTCGAGGATATCCTCCTGGCCAGCCTCGACCAGGCGATTCTCGACGGTGAAGACCCGCTGCCCCGCGACGGCGCCGCGCTGGCCTCGCTGGCCGAGCGCAAGAAGGCCGAATGGACGCCCGCCGCCGAGCGCCTGGCGCGCCTGGTGCTGGAAATCCTCAAGCACTGGCACGGCCTGCAGAAGCGCTTCAAGGGCAAGATCGACCTCGCCCAGGCGGTGGCGCTGAACGACATCAAGGCGCAACTGGGGCGGCTGGTCTACCCCGGCTTCGTCCGCGAGACCCCCGGCGAATGGCTGCGCGAATACCCGCGCTACCTCAAGGCGGTGGAGCAGCGCTTCGAGAAGATCGGTGCGCAACTGCAGCGCGACCGCGTCTGGTCCGGCGAACTGGCCGGCTACTGGGAACAGTACGAAGCGCGTGCCGCCAAGCATGCCCAGGAAGGCAAGCGCGACCCGAACCTGGTGCTCTATCGCTGGATGCTGGAGGAGTACCGCGTCTCGCTCTGGGCCCAGCAACTGGGCACCCGAATGCCGGTTTCGGACAAGCGCCTGAGCAAGCATTGGAGCACGGTGGACGCCTGACTCATTGGCGCGCTCAGCAGGTATCCATGGTCAGTGGCTGCTTCGGCGACCGCGGCCTCCGAGTGCTTCTCACGCGCTCCTGATCCGCAGGAGCGGCCAGGCCGCCAGGCTGACCAGGGCCGCTGCCGCCCAGAGCAGCGGCCAGTCCCCTAACTCCAGACCGTAAGCCACCAGCGCGGGTGTCGCGAACATGCCCAGGAACACCAAAGTATTGGCCATGCCCAGCACGGTTCCCGTGCGTGTCACGCCGGCCCGACTGGCCAGTTCGGTATAGGCGACGCCATGCCAGGCGCTGATCAGCACGCCGCAGGCGAGCAGTAGGCCGAATACGAGTGGCGTGCCCAACTGGCCATGCTGAAGCAGGTAAGTCGTCAGGCCCAGGAGCAGGTAGGCGCACGCGGCGGCGGCGATGCAACCTCGCAGGTACTGTTGGCGATTGCCGCGGCGGTCGGTCCAGTGACCGCTGAAGATGCGCGCTGCAGCGGCGCCGAGTTGCAGGGTGGCGAGCCCCAGGCTCACGGCGAGCAGACTGCCGCCGAGCTGCTCGATGATGAAGATCGCGCCGAAGGTCAGGATGATGAACTGGGGCATGCAAAGCAAACCGATGCCGAAGGCCAAACGCCAGAGCTGCGGCTCGCGCCAGGCCGGTTTCTGCGCCTGCTGCCGGGTTGCGGCCGCTGTCTGGGCGGGTGGCTGGTGCAGCCAGCGCCACGTCAGGTAGCCGGCGATACTGCAAAAGCCGGCGAGGGTGCTGAACACCGCACGAAAACCCAGATGCTCGGCCAGGGTGGGCAGGATCAGGGCGCCCAGCAAGCCGCCGAATGGCACGGCAGTCTGCCGGATGCTCATGGCCAATCCGCGTTCCTCGGGGGCGAACCAGCCCATCACCGCGCGGCCGCTGGCGGCGTTCACACTGCCTCCTGCCAGGCCCGCGATCACCAGTCCGGCACACAGGCGCGGTAGTGCCTGTTCTCCCGGCATGCCCGCGAGTGCGAGGCCGAAGAGCGCCAGGCAGGTACAGGTCAGGCCGACCAGCAGTACCGAGCGATCGCCCCAGCGATCGGTCAGCAGGCCCCAGGGCAGCTCGCTGATGGCCAGGCCCAGGCCGATGCTACCGAAGACCCAAGCCAGTTCGGTATGCGCGAATCCATAGTCGCCAGCCATCGTCGACGCCGTGGCGGGAAGACCGGCACTGGCGGCGAGCAGCGACGCGTTGGCGACGAAGCCGGCGCTCAGGACTTTCCAGCGGTGCGCCAGGCAGCGCTGGTCACTCCTCGGGAGGGGGGTGTTGCAGAGGCTTTCCATGGTCATGCTCGCGTCATGGGCCGAGGCGGTGCGCCTCTGGCTTGATGGCGGCGAGTATGCGAGGGAGAATCCTTCCCGAATATTGGATAATTCAAAAGCAATTTTTCCATATATCGGGAACGTCATGCGATTGATCAATTTCGACATGGATGCACTGCGCACCTTCGTCGCCGGGGTCGAGCTGGGCAGCTTCACCCGTGCCGCGGAGCGTTTGGGGCGCTCGACGTCGGCGACGAGCGCGCAGTTGCGCAAGCTGGAGGCCCAGGCCGAGACGGCCTTGGTCCGGCGGGTCGGTCGCGGCCTGGCGTTGACCGAAAGCGGTGAAATCCTGTTGGCCTATGCCCGGCGTCTGCTGGCGCTGAACGACGAAGCCTCCAGTGCCCTGCGCGGTGGTTTGCTCAGTGGCGGGGTGCGCCTGGGATTGCAGGAGGAGTTCGGCGAGATCCTCCTGCCCGAGGTGCTGGGCCGTTTCGCCCGTGCTCACCCGCAGGTGCGTATCGAGACCCGTGTCGCGCGCAACCGTGAACTGCTCGAGGGGATCGCCAACGGTAGCCTGGATCTTGCGCTGGTTTGGGGCGGTGAGCCGGATACGCCGGGGCGTCAGCATCTGGCTAGCGTGCCGATGCGCTGGATCGGCACGCGTGAGACGTTGATCCAGTGGCGTGAGAGCGAGGGCACACCGTTGCCGTTGCTGTGTTTCGAAGCCCCCTGTCGCTTCCGTGCCGAACCCTGTGCGGCGCTGGATCGGATGGGCATCTCCTGGCGTATCGCGTATTCCAGCAGCAATCTGGGTGGTTTGTGGGCGGCTGCCCGCGCTCGGATCGGCATCACCGTGCGCACGGCGTTGAGCCTACCTCCGGGTATCGAGGCGTTCGTGCCGGAACAGTTCGGTCTGCCGACGTTGCCGAACATCGACCTGGCGCTGCATCAGACCGAGGCACAGCCCAGCGAGCAGGTGAGTTTGCTGGCCAGTCTCATCAGGGAAACGCTATGGGCGGAGCAGGGGCGAGTCAGGTCCTAGAGGGCTGTCCGAATCGATGTTCGCCGTTCACCGCGTCCCCTTGCACTCCGGCCAGCTCGAGCAGCCCCAGAACGCCTGGCCCGCGTTCGGTCCGCGCTTGGCGATGCGGCGCAGCATGGGCGATTGGCAGAGTGGGCAGCTCGGCTCGGAGGCGGGCGTGACGTCAGGTCTCTTCGGCTCGGGTTCGATCGGCGTGCTCGGGCGGCGTCCGTTGGCGACGATCCAGCGTTGCAACTCGGGGCCTTCGATCAGTTGGATGTTGCGGCCGGCGGCGAAGCGCTTGGCGTCGGCGGTGAAG
Organism: Pseudomonas sp. R4-15; assembly: GCF_055768815.1. Lineage (NCBI taxonomy): Bacteria > Pseudomonadati > Pseudomonadota > Gammaproteobacteria > Pseudomonadales > Pseudomonadaceae > Pseudomonas > Pseudomonas sp. R4-15. Next base: position 3,996,402 of record NZ_CM147293.1, on the reverse strand, counting down.
CTTCCCGCGCAGACCACGTAGCCACCGCTGGCGCCTTCGGCGACCAGGGTGCCGAGGAATTCGCGAATGACCGGGACGCCGACCTTGAAGGCGCGCCATTGCTTGCACTGCACCAGGTAGGTTTCGGCGTTCCTGCGCAGGCGCAGGTCGACGCCTCCGTCGGGGCCGTTGCCGCCGCTTTCGCTGACGCTGAAGCCCTGGCGACGGAAGTGCTCGCCCACCAGCGCCTCGAACTCCCGCCAGGAGATGTTCTGCAGGGTGCGTCCGCTCTGGCGGGCGTGGGCGACGTCGCGGTGCAGGCGCTTGCGCCTGGCCCGGCCACGGAGCGAGGCGACAGCGCCAAAGGCGAAGATCGCCGGTACGGCGTACTGCGCGACGCTGGCCAGGCCATGCAGGAGCGTACGCAGAAGCTGATCGTTGGCCTGCTGCAAGGTGCTGACCACGGGCAGCGGGCTGCTGGCGTAGCCATGCAGGGCGTACCCGCTGGCCACGGCGATCAAGAGCGACAGCCACCAGGGCAGACGACTGGCGATGAGGAAGAGATCTTCTAGGAGGTTGTCCTTGCGGCGCGCCATCCGGGGCTCCTTGCAGCTCCAGCGAGGGCTGGAGAGCGTGCGATTCCATTCGACCGTGCGAGACGGGATTGGCACGCACGTTAGCCAACGCCGGCGGTGTCGCGCAAGGCGGTCGATCGCCTCGGTTCGCGTGGCATCGACGCACCCTTGGGTGGGTACGTCGGCCCGGCACAGGGGCTTAACCGTGCTCGCCGGCGCGGCGCAGGAGTTGGCGGCAACGCTCGGACAGGTGCACCACGCGCAGGTGCTTGTCGGCTTTCTCGTAGCGCTCACGCAGGGTCTTCAGGGCGGCGATGGCCGAGTAGTCCATGAAGCTCAGATGCTGGCAGTCGAGGGTGACGTGCTCGGGATCGCCGGCGATATCGAACTGGTTCAGGAACACCGTGCTGGAGGCGAAGAACAGCGTGCCGTGGACGCGGTAGAGCTTGCTGCCGTCGGCCTCCTGGTGGCTGTCGGCATAGAGGTCGCGCGCGTGCTGCCAGGCGAAGTTCAGGGCGGCGATGACGATGCCGGAGGCCACGGCCACGGCGAGATCGGTGAACACGGTGATCAGGGTCACCGCGACGATCATCAGCATGTCGTTGCGCGGCACCTTGTGCAGCACCCGTAGCGACGCCCAGGCGAAGGTCTGCTGGGCGACCACGAACATCACGCCGACCAGTGCCGCCAGCGGGATCTGCTCGATCAGCGGCGAGAGGTAGAGGATGTAGGCGAGGATCATCCCCCCGGCGACCACCCCGGAGAGGCGGCCGCGGCCACCGGAACTGAGGTTGATCACCGTCTGGCCGATCATCGCGCAACCGCCCATGCCGCCGAACAGGCCGGAGACCATGTTCGCCGCGCCCAGCGCCACGCACTCGCGGTTGGTCTGCCCGCGGGTTTCGGTGATCTCGTCGGTGAGGTTCAGCGTTAGCAGGGTTTCCAGCAGGCCGACCATCGCCATGACCAGCGCGTAGGGGAAGATGACCTGCAGGGTTTCCAGGTTCCAGGGAATCTCCGGCAGGGCCAGGGTTGGCAGGGCGCCGGCGATGCTGGAGAGGTCGGAGAGGGTACGCGTGGGTATGCCCAGGCCCCAGGTCAGCAGGCCGACGCCGAGGATGGCCACCAGCGCCGGGGGCGCTGCGCGGGTCAGGCGCGGCAGGCCGTAGGTAATCGCCATGGTCAGAGCCACCAGGCCGATCATGATGTACAGGGCGTTACCGCTCAGCCATTGGCCGTCATCCTGGAAATGCTCCAGCTGGGCGATGGCGATGACGATGGCCAGGCCGTTGACGAAGCCGAGCATCACCGAGTGCGGCACCATGCGGATCAGCTTGCCCAGGCGCAGTACGCCAAAGGCGATCATCATCAGTCCGCTGAGCAGTACGGTGGCGAGCAGATACTGCGCGCCGTGCTGCACCACCAGGGCGACGATGACCACTGCCATGGAACCGGCGGCACCGGAGATCATCCCCGGACGACCACCGAACAGGGCGGTCAGCGTGCAGATGATGAACGCGCCATAGAGGCCCATCAGTGGATTGAGCTGGGCGACCAGGGCGAAGGCGATGCATTCGGGGACCAGGGCGAAGGACGTGGTCAGGCCCGCCAGGATTTCGGCGCGCAAGCGGATGGCTGTCATGGGGATTCCTGGATTGTTCGGTTCGGCGGGATGGAGCGCCGCTCGATGAAGGCAGGGATGGTACAAAAACCCTCTGCCATGGGCCAGGCGAAGGCATGGCAATCGCCCAGCCTGGAAAAGCCACGGGGCGCTCCCGTGGCTTCTCTGGTACCCGGCGTGCAGGCGCAGCTCAGACGCCGGGCGACGGGTGCTTAGAGCGCCATGTCGTTCGCCGGCTTGCCCGGCAGTGGCGCGGCGGCCGGTGCCTGCTCGCCGTACTGGCTCGGGTCCAGCACCGGCGGGGTGCGTAGCTGCAGCACGTCGGCGGTGTAGTTCCACTCTTTCTGCACGGCGGCGGCGGAGTCGTTGAGCTGGGTGCCGTAGCTGGGCACGATCTCGTGGACCTTGGCCTGCCATTGTGGCGTGGCGAGTTTCTCCTGGAAGACCTTCTCCAGCACGCTGAGCATGATCGGGGCGGCGGTGGAGGCACCCGGCGAGGCGCCGAGCAGCGCGGCGATGCTGCGATCTTCGGAGGCCACGACCTCGGTGCCGAGCTTCAGCACGCCACCCTTTTCGTCGTCACGCTTGATGATCTGAACTCGCTGGCCGGCCTGCCACAGACGCCAGTCTTCCTTCTTGGCCTGGGGGAAGTACTGCTGCAGGGCGGCGAAGCGGTCGTCGTCGGACTGCATCAGCTGGCCGGCGAGGTATTCCACCAGCGGGTACTGATCGATGCCCACGCGGGTCATCGGCCAGACGTTGTGGGTGGTCATGCTGCTGAACAGGTCCAGGTAGGAGCCGTTCTTCAGGAACTTGGTGGAGAAGGTGGCGAAGGGCCCGAAGAGGATCAGGCGCTTGCCGTCGATTACGCGGGTGTCCAGGTGCGGCACGGACATCGGCGGCGCGCCGGTGGCGGCGATACCGTAGGCCTTGGCCATGTGCTGCTTGGCGACGTCCTCGTTCTCGGTCACCAGGAACGAACCGCCCACCGGGAAGCCGGCGTACTCGTTGCCTTCGGGGATGCCCGATTTCTGCAGCAGCTTGAGGGCGCCACCGCCGGCCCCGATGAAGACGAACTTGGCATCGGTGGCGTGCTTGCTGTCGTCCTTCAGGTGGGTGTAGCTGACGTGCCAGCTACCGTCGGCGTTGCGGCTGATGTCCTCGACCTCACTGGAGAGCTTGAGGTCGAAGTTCGGCTGGCTCTGCAGGTGGGCGACGAACTGGCGGGTGATCTCGCCGAAGTTCACGTCGGTGCCCAGCGGAGACCAGGTCACGGCCAGCTTCTGGCTGGGGTCGCGGCCTTCCATCATCAGCGGGGCCCACTGGGCGATCTGCGCGTGGTCCTCGGAGAACTCCATGGCGGCGAACAGCGGGCTCTTCTGCAGTGCGGCGTAGCGCTTCTTGAGGAACTCGATGTTGTCGTCACCCCAGACGAAGCTCATGTGCGGGGTGGAGTTGATGAAGCTGTGCGGGTTCTTCAGCACGCCCTGGCGTACCTGCCAGGCCCAGAACTGACGGGAGATCTGGAAGGCTTCGTTGATGGCGATGGCCTTGGAGATGTTGACGTTGCCGTCGGCATCTTCCGGGGTGTAGTTCAGCTCGGCCAGCGCGGAGTGGCCGGTGCCGGCGTTGTTCCAGCCGTTGGAACTCTCCTCGGCGACGCCGTCCAGACGCTCGACCATCTGCAGGTTCCAGTCGGGTTCGAGCTCGTTGAGCCAGACGCCGAGGGTGGCACTCATGATGCCGCCGCCGATCAGCAGCACATCGACTTTCTTGCTTTCCTCGGCCTGGACGGTTTGCAAGGCACCGGCCGAGATCATCATCGCGATTAGCGTTTGGGTCGTTTTCTTCAAGTCGTTTCATCCAATAAAAAGCGAGCGTCCCCGGTGCCAGGCGTTGTCTCCATGGGGTTTGGCGCTTACCCGGCACACGAAGTCGTTGCCCGGAAGCCGGGCAAGGCGGAGCTGGGCCGATGCTGTGCATGGCCGATGAGCTGTTTCGCGCTGGGCTTTTTATTGGAGTGGGCGATCGGTGCATCGCGGGGCGAGCGCCGATCGAGGAGCAGAGTGGTACGGCACCTGGCTGAGACGTCGAAACCTGGGGTTCGAGGCCTCGTCGCGGGGGGGCGGCATCCTAGCACTTAACGCCGCGCGTTAAAATGTCGCAGTAGGTCTGCCGGGGGATGCGCGGGTTGCAATGCTGGCTCCCCAGTGTCTCGCGGCGTCGAAGGCGTGCGGCGCTGGCAGCGGCAGAACGATGACGTCGGCCAGGCTCATGACCGCTGGGCAGCGGTGGATGAAGCAGGCCGAGGTGGCAAATGGGAACTCCGTAGCGTAACGGCTGTTAGGATCTGTTACAGCTTCCGCTACTAGGACACCCCATGCTCGATCTGGCCGCCCTGTTCATCACCCTCACGGCCCTGCTGGCCTACCTCAACTACCGCTTCGTGAATTTGCCACCGACCATCGGGGTGATGGCCATCGCCCTGAGTGGCTCGGTGGTGCTGCACGTGCTGACGTTGGCCGGGCTGCCTGGCTGGGAGCAGCGGGTGGAGTCGATGCTCGGGCAGATCGACTTCTCCAAGTTGCTGATGGACGGGATGCTGTCCTTCCTGTTGTTCGCGGGGGCACTGCACATCAATCTCGCGGATTTGCGTGAGCGGCGCTGGGCCATCGGCCTGTTGGCTACGGGCGGTGTCTTGGTCGCGACCGTGCTGATCGGCTTCGGTAGCTGGGCGTTGCTGCGTCTGTTCGGGTTGCAGATCGACCTGATCTACTGCCTGGTGTTCGGTGCGCTGATCTCGCCGACCGATCCCATTGCGGTGCTCGGCATCATGCGTTCCGCCGGTGCGCCCAAAGCGCTGGAGACCACCATCGTCGGCGAGTCACTGTTCAACGACGGTGTGGCGGTGGTGGTGTTCAGCGTGCTGCTCAGCGTGGTCCAGGCGGGCGAGGTGCCGAGTGTCGGCGAGGCACTCTGGCTGTTCGTCGAAGAGGCCGGCGGCGGCATTCTCTTTGGCCTGGTGCTGGGCTGGATCGCCTACCGCCTGGTGAAGAGCATCGACCAGTACCAGATCGAGGTCCTGATCACCCTTGCCTTGGTGATCGGTGGCTACACCCTGGCTACTCATCTGCACGTCTCCGGTCCCATCGCGATGGTGGTGGCGGGCCTGATCATGGGCAACCACGGTCGCGCCTTCGGGATGTCGAACAAGACCCGGCAGAACGTCGATGCCTTTTGGGAACTGATCGACGAAATCCTCAATGCCCTGCTGTTCGTGCTGATCGGCCTGGAGCTGGTGCTGTTGCCGTTCGACTGGCTGTATGCGGCGATCGCCCTGTGCCTGTCGTTGCTGATCCTTGCCACGCGCCTGATCACCGTCGGCCCGCCGATGTTGCTGGTGGGTTTCTGGCGGCGCGAACTGCCACGCGGCACGGTGCCGATCCTCACCTGGGGTGGTCTGCGTGGAGGCATTTCGGTGGCCCTGGCGCTGTCCCTGCCGGGGGGCGAGGAGCGCAACCTGATCCTCAACCTGACCTATCTGGTGGTGCTGTTCTCGATCCTGGTTCAGGGGCTGACCATCGGCCGCCTGGTCAAGCGTGTCTGCGCCACCCCCGTCGAGCGGAGTGCGGCGCACTGAGCGAGCGCCGTTGCCTCGCTCGAAGGTCAGCGGGGCCCGGCCCGGCTGCAGGTGCCAGCGGGGGCAGCGCTGGGCCTGAATAACCGGCTCGACGAAGAGGATGACGACCGGTGCTAAAGCACGCTCGAGTTCGGTCGATAGCTTGCGTAATCCCCCCTCGGGCGCCCTGTCGGGCGCTGTGAAGTCTCATCCTCGAGAGTGCATCCCATGAATATCAAGCAGAAGCTGACCTGGGCCTTTGCCGCCATCGCCTGCGTGCCGATATTGCTGGTCGCGGCATTGGTCATCTACAACCTGCGAGTCCAGGCGGAGGCGGACTTTCTCGACGGCAGCGGACGGGAGATTCGTCAGATCGACAACGCCATGGCGACCTTCTTCAGCGCAATTCGCGAGAACGTCGAGTATCTGGGAAGTCTGCCCCAGGTGGTTGCCGCTCCGACCCTGAAGAACTACAGCGCGGCGGATGCGCCGAGCATGCCGCTGCCGGCGACGAACCAGGAGTTGGAAGCGATCTTCGATCGCTTCGCCAAGGCTCACCCGACCACGGCCTATCTCTCCTATGGCCGCGTCGACGGCGGTTATGCGATTTGGCCCAGTGATCCGGGGCTCAAGAGCTACGATCCGCGCGTGCGGCCCTGGTACAAGACCGCGCTGGCCAATCCTGGCAAGGTCGTGCATACGGCCGCCTATTACTGGGCGCCCGACGATGCGGTGCTGATCGGTACCGTGCGCACGGTCGAGGATGCCCAGGGCAAGCTGGCCGGTGTGGTCGGGCTGGACGTTTCCCTCAAGCAACTGACCGATCTGGTGAAACGGATCAAGCTCGGCGACAGCGGTTACCTGATGCTGGCGGAGGCCGGTGGCAACGTGTTGGTCGACCCGAGCGATGCCGAGCATAACTTCAAGTCGCTGAACGACCTGGGCGGAGACTACGCCAAGCTCGCCAATGCCCAGGGCTTGGTGCAGGTGCAGATCGACGGCAAGGACTACATGGCCAACGTCTGGACGTCGCCCGCACTGGGTTGGCGTTTCATCGGTCTGATCGAGCGCAGTGAAGTGATGGCCGCCGCCAATGCGTTGGCCTGGCAGGTCGCGGTGATCGTGCTGGTGGCGGCGGTGCTCTTCGCCCTGCTTGGCGCGGTCTTCGCACGCCTCATCGTCAATCCGATCCGGAGTGTGGCCGATGGGCTGGAAGGCATCGCCCAGGGCGAGGCCGACCTCACCCGCAGCCTGGTGGTGCACGGGCATGACGAGACCGCCATGCTGGCACGCTGGTTCAACCAGTTCCTCGGCAGCATTCGGGAACTGGTGCAGCGCATCGTCGAGTCGTCCACGGCGCTGCGGCACGCGTCGGAAAGCGCCACGGGCGTAGCCCAGCAAATGACTGACGTTGCGGAGCGCCAGCGGGGTGCGGTGGAGCTGGTGTCCACCGCGTTCAACGAGATGGTCGCCACGGCCAACGAGGTGGCGCGCTCCTGCAGCGAAGCGGCGAGCTCCGCCGACGACGGTCAGCGCGAAGTGCATGCCGGCCAAGTGCAGATCGAGGACGCCACCGGCGCCGTTGCACGCCTGAGCGAGAACCTGCAGCAGTCAGCAGAGGCGCTGCAGGTCCTCGAGCAGGATAGTCAGAACATCAACGCGATCCTCGACACCATTCGCTCGATCGCCGAGCAGACCAACCTGCTGGCGCTCAACGCCGCCATCGAGGCGGCGCGGGCGGGAGATCAGGGGCGCGGCTTCGCCGTGGTCGCCGATGAGGTGCGCGCGCTGGCCCGGCGCACTGCGGATTCCACCGGCGAGATTGACAACCTGCTGGGCGGGTTGGCGCGACGGACCCAGGAGGTCGCCCGGCAGATGCAGAGCAGTCTGGAAATGTCCCGCGGCAGCGTGGAGCGCATTGCCATGGCCAGTCGCAGCTTCGAGCGTATCCGCGGGTCCGTGGACAACATTCGCGACCAGAACACCCAGATCGCCACCGCGGCGGAAGAACAGCACCAGGTGGCTGAGGACATCAACCGGCACATTGCGCAAATTCACAACGATGCGTTGCTGGTCGAGCAGCTATCGCAGTCGGCGCACCGGGACTCGCAGGAACTGTCGCAACTCTCCGAAACGCTGCATGCGCTGGTGGGACGATTCAAGGCCTAGCCGCTGAGGCAGGGCAGGGCACAAAGGGGGCGTGGAGTAGAAAGCAGGAGCCGTGAGGCTTATCAATATGTTATAAGGTAACATATTGTATTTTCACGAGCGGTTCCATGAAACGCGTAGAAGACTTCTCGCCCTCGCTGTTGGCGCGCGCGGCCACCCAGCGTCTGCTGCTGGCCGTGGCCGTGCTGGCGCTGCTCTGGTTAGCCATCGCCTGGGCGGTGGCACTGCCATGAGCCTGCCTGACATCCAGCTACAGGACGTGACCATCGCCTACGACCGCCATCCGGCGGTCCACCATGTGAGCGGTACCTTCGCCGGCGGCAGCCTGACGGCGGTCACCGGGCCCAACGGGGCCGGCAAGTCGACGCTGCTGCGCGGGTTGATGGGTGAGTTCCCGGACATGGAGGGGCGCATCGATCTGGGTGGCCTGTCTCGCCGGGATATCGGCTATCTACCCCAGGCCGCGCAGATCGAACGGCAGTTCCCGCTCAGTGTGGCGGATACGGTGCTGCTGGGCGCCTGGCGCCAGATCGGCGCATTCGGCGGCGCCAGTCGCCAACAGGTCGCGCGCGCCCACGAAGCCTTGCGTCAGGTGGGCTTGGAGGGCTTCGAACGGCGCCACATCAGCGCGCTGTCAGCGGGACAGTTCCAACGCGTGCTGTTCGCCCGACTGTTGTTGCAGGACGCCAAGGTCATCGTGCTCGACGAGCCGTTCACCGCCATCGATGCGCGCACGATGCACGATCTGCTGCAGGTGATCCTGCGCTGGCATGCGGACGGCCGGACGGTGATCGCCGTTTTGCACGACTTCGAACAGGTGCGCGCACATTTTCCCACGACCCTCCTGATGGCTCACGAACTCATCGCCTGGGGCGAGACAGCCGAGGTCCTTTGCGCCGACAACCTGCGGCGGGCGCGGGCGATGGCCGAGCACTGGGACGAGCAGGCGAGCGTCTGCAATCCGGAGCGTCGCCGAGCATGAGCCTGTATGCCTTGCTGATCGCGCCGTTCGTGGATTACGGCTTCATGCGTCGTGCCCTGGTGGCTTCGTTGGCGCTGGGGTTGGGAGCCGGGCCGGTCGGCGTGCTGCTGATGCTGCGGCGCATGAGTCTGGTCGGCGACGCCTTGAGCCATGCGGTATTGCCCGGCGCTGCGGTGGGCTTTCTGATCGCCGGCGGGCTGTCCTTGCCGGCGATGGGGCTGGGCGGGCTGGTCGCCGGTATCAGCGTAGCGGCGCTGGCCGGGTTGGTGAGTCGCAGCACGTCGCTGCGCGAAGATGCGAGCTTTGCCAGCTTCTACCTGACTTCGCTGGCGCTCGGCGTGCTCATCGTCTCGCTGCGTGGATCCAACATCGATCTGCTGCACGTGCTGTTCGGCACCATCCTGGCGATCGACGCCGCATCGCTGTACTTGATCGGCGGGATCACCAGCCTGACGTTGCTGGCCCTTGCCCTGGTCTATCGGCCGTTGGTGGTGGAGTGCTTCGATCCGGGCTTCCTGCGCGCGGTGGGGGGGCGTGGACCGCTTTACCACCTGCTGTTCCTGTTGCTGGTGGTCCTCAATCTGGTCGCTGGATTCCAGACGCTAGGCACCCTGATGGCCGTGGGGCTGATGATGCTGCCCGCCGCCATCGCCCAGCTGTGGGCGCGCAGCCTGCCGCGGATGTTCGCCGTGGCTGCGATCTCGGCGGCGCTGTCGGGCCTCATCGGGCTGTTGATTTCCTACCATCTGGGCTTCGCCTCGGGGCCCACCATCATCCTCACGGCTAGCGCGTTCTACGGACTCTCGCTGTTGTTGGGGCCGCAGGGTTTATGGCGGCGCGTCTATCGGCGTGCCCATCTCACTGGCTGACCAAGGGGAGCCTCGTTTCATGAAGAATTGGCGTGCATTGTTTGCAATGGCGGGTTTGGCCTGGGGTGTCGCGGTCTCCGGGCCGGCGGCGGCGCAGACGATCAATGTGGTCACCAGCTTCAGCGTCCTGGGCGATGTGGTGAAGAATGTCGGTGGCGAGCATGTGAACGTCACCAACCTGGTGCCGCCCAACGGCGATCCCCACGAGTTCGAACCCTCCCCGGACAACGTGCGCGCGGTGCAGGGCGCTGCCGTGACCTTCATCAGTGGCGAAGGCCTGGAAAACTGGTTCGAGCGCCTGGCGCGCGCGGCCGGCAGCACGCAGGCGCCGGTGATGGTTTCCGCCGGCATCACGACCCATACGATGGATGAAGATGGCAAGACGGTCGTCGATCCGCACGTGTGGAACAGCGTGCCCAACGTACTGATCTGGGTGAAGAACATCGAGGCCGCCCTGGCCAAGGCCGATCCGGCCGATGCCAAGGCCTTTGCGGCGAACGCGGCGAACTACGCTGCACAGCTCAAGGCGCTGGATGCCGACATTCGCACGCAACTCGCCGAGGTGCCTCGCGCGCAACGTAAGGTACTCACCAGCCATGACGCCTTCGGCTACTTCGGTGAAGCGTACGGCGTGGACTTCCTCTCGCCGCTGGGGGTGTCCACGGAAACCGAGGCCTCGGCGGCCGACGTCGCCAAACTGATCGACGAGATCAAGCACGAGGGTATCAAGGTCTATTTCCTGGAAAACTCCAACGACGGTCGTCTGATCAAGCAGATCGCCGACGCCACCGGCGCTCAGCCGGGCGGAGAGCTGTACCCCGAGTCGCTGTCCGATGCCAACGGACCGGTGCCCAGCTACGTGGCATTGATGAAGTACAACACCCGCAAGATCGTCTCTGCGATCAAGCCCTGAGTCGTGAGAGCCGTGCGGCCCGTCAGCGGGCCGCACGGGTTGCCTCAGGCGAGGCGTGACAGGGCGTTGGCGACCAACCCGAGGTTACCCTCGTTGAGCCCGGCCAGGCAGATGCGCCCGCTTTCCACCAGATAGATACCGCTCTGCTCGCGCAACTGGATGACCTGCTCACGGCTGAGTCCGGTATAGCTGAACATGCCTTTCTGCTGCGTCAGGTAGTCGTGGCGACCATCCGGGTAGGCGTCGCGCAGTCGTGCCGCCAGTTGGCCACGCATCGCCAGGATGCGCTGGCGCATGCTTTCCACCTCGTCCAGCCAGGTGCTACGCAGTGTTTCGTCGCCAAGCACTTCGTTGACCAGCAGCGCGCCATATTGCGGCGGGCTGGAGTAGTTGCGCCGCACCGTGGCCTTGAGCTGACCGAGGACCCGCTCGGCCGCTCGTGCGTCCTCACAGACCACCGACAGCCCGCCGACGCGCTCGCCGTACAGCGAGAAGATCTTCGAGAACGAGTTGCTGACCAGGAAGGTGAGGCCGGCCGAGGCCATGGCGCGGATGGCGTAGGCATCTTCCTGCACGCCGTCACCGAAGCCCTGGTAGGCGATGTCCAAAAAGGGGATCGCCTGGCGTTCGGCGAGCACGGCGATGACCTGGTCCCACTGCGCCGGGGTGAGGTCGGCACCTGTCGGGTTGTGGCAGCAGGGATGCAGCAGCACCACGCTGCCTGCCGGCAGCTCCCGCAGTGTCTGGCACAGGCCGGCGAAGTCGACACCGCCGCTGGCCGCGTCGAAATAGGGATAGGTGTTGACCTCGAAGCCGGCGCCGCCGAACAGCGCGTGGTGGTTCTCCCAGGTCGGATTGCTGACCCACACCTGCGCCTCGGGGAACCAGCGGCGCAGGAAGTCCGCGCCGACCTTCAGCGCGCCGGAGCCGCCGAGGGTCTGGATGGTCGCCACCCGGCCCTCGCCGAGTACCGCCGCCTCATCCCCGAACAACAGCCGCTGCACCTGCGTGCGGTAGCTGGCCAGGCCTTCCATCGGCAGGTACAGCGAGGGCTGCGTGCCGCGTGCGAGCAGGCGCTGCTTGGCTTCGGCCACCGAAGCGAGGGTCGGGATACGTCCCTCGGCATCGTAGTAAAGGCCGATGCTGAGGTTGACCTTGTCGGCGCGGGGGTCGCCCTTGAACGTCTCCATCAGTGAAAGGATGGGGTCGCCGGCGTAGGGTTGAATGTGCTCGAACATGTCTGGTCCTGGGAGTGTGCTTGCCGATGTGCGCGGCAACTGGCGTCTCTTGTCGACGTCCCGTAGGGCTGTGCGGGTCACAGGTACAACGGGGAACTTGCGCGTCTGGCGAACGCTATCGGTGCTGCATGCCCATCGATTCGGCGAACAGCGCACCCTGCACACCTTCGCGGCCCGGCTCAGTGGGCGTGAGAGTAGATCGTCGGGCCTCCTCTACAGGTGGCGACCGCCGCTCGGCGGATCGGAACGACACGACCTCAACGCCTGTCAGCAGCCATGAACCCCCGAACAGGAGATGCATGATGAAACCCTTGCTCGATCCTTCCAAACGCAATGTCCAGGGTTGGGAACGCGGCGCCTCGCTCGCCGGCGGACTGGCGCTGCTCGGCAGTGGCCTGCGCCATGGCGGCTTGCTTGGCGCGGCCGGCGCCTTGCTCGGCGGCCTGCTGCTGGCGCGTGGCGGCAGCGGTCGCTGCGAACTCAAGCGGGTGCTGAGCAAGGAGCAGCCGGCGCGTCCGCAAGCGGTCCAGCAGCGCGCACGTTATGCGCACATGCCGCTCGATTCCGAGGTTCACAGCGCCGACTTCAGCAATGTCCAGGCGCTGCCCGACAGCACGCCGATGGGCCACGAAGGGCGCGGTGCGTGAGTGATCCACAGGGGCTGGAGCGCTTCGTCGAGGCGCAGCGCGCCAGCTATCCACAGGCCCTCGCAGAACTCCAGGCGGGACGCAAGCGCAGCCACTGGATGTGGTTCGTCTTTCCCCAGTTGGCCGGGCTCGGGCACAGCGAAATGGCGCGGCGCTATGCCTTGAACGATCTCGACGAGGCCCGAGCCTATCTGGCCCACCCGCTGCTCGGGCCACGTCTGCTGGCCTGCTGCGAGGCATTGCTGGCACACGCCGATCGAGCCATCGACGACATCCTCGGTTCTCCCGATGACCTCAAGCTGCGTTCGTGCCTGACACTGTTCGAGCTTGCCGACCCCGCCCAGCCGGTTTTCGCGGCGTTGCTCCAGGTGTTCTACGCCAACGTCCGCGACCCCTTGACGGTGGGCCTTCTACGCCCGTCGGGGTGAGCGAACTTCGCCCCTTGGGCGAGTTTCGGTATCCGTAGAGCCCAGTTTCCGGGTGCTAACCACAGGAGCCATCATGAGCGAACGACTGCAAGGCAAGAAGATTCTGATCATCACCGCCAACACCGGCATCGAGCGCGATGAATTGCTCAAACCGCTTGAGGTGCTGGGCGACTTGGGCGCCAGCATGACCTATGCGACCTGCAAGGGCGGTGACGCGCAGACCATGCTGCACGATACCGACAAGGATCGTATCGTGCATTCCGACACTCGCCTGGCCGGACTCTCGGCCGACGACTACGACGCCCTGGTCATCCCCGGCGGTACGGTCAATGCCGACACCCTGCGCCAGGACCAGGAGGCCCAGCGCCTGGTGCGCGAGTTCGCCGCGGCGGGCAAGACGGTCGCCGCCATCTGCCATGGTCCCTGGGTACTGGTGGATGCCGGTGTGGTCGAGGGCAAGACGCTGACCTCGTATCCCAGCGTGCGTACCGATCTGGTCAACGCGAAGGCGGCCAAGTGGGTGGACGAGACGGTGAAGCGCTGCCCGGCCAACGGCTGGACGTTGATCACCTCGCGCACTCCGGACGATCTGCCGGCGTTCAACGAGGCGATTGCCGGGACCCTGGCGGCCTGACGTCAGTTCTTCCCCGCGCTCGCAACTGCGCGGGGAGAGGCTTCGGTCGTCCTCGCTGGGCGACGAAGATTTCGCGGGTCCCGTCGCCCGGCGTAGCGAAGGGAGCCACCTGAGGTTGAATGAAAGACGGCCGTTTGTCGTAGGGCGACTTTCACCATGGCCAGGCCGGTCAGTGTCTACCTTCGCGCCGTGACGGAGGTCAGCGGTAGGTGAGAGCGGTTGCGCCAAGGTCGACGCGGGTCCCCGCGCTTGCGGCGACGATGGCTTCGATGTCGGCCAGCGAGCCGATCACCGCCGGCTTGCCGGTCTGCCGGGCGAACTCGCAGGCGGCCTGCACCTTCGGCCCCATGGAGCCGGCGGCGAAGTCCAGGGCGTCGAGGTCGTCCGGGCGTGCGCTGGCAATGGCGCGCTGGTTGGGCGTGCCCCAGTTCAGGTAGACGCCGTCGACGTCGGTGGCGATCACCAGCAGATCGCACTCCAACTGGCGGGCCAGCAGCGCCGAGCAGAGGTCCTTGTCGATCACCGCCTCGACCCCTTCGAGCTTGCCCTCGGCGTCGTAGCGCACCGGGATGCCACCGCCCCCGGCGCAGATCACCACGCAGCCTTTCTCCAGCAGCCAGCTCAGCGGGCGCAGCTCGAAGATCCGCTTGGGTCTGGGGCTGGCGACCACGCGGCGGAAGTGCTCGCCGTCGGCGGCGATGCTCCAGCCTTTCTCGGCGGCCAGGCGTTCGGCTTCCGCGCGCGAATAGACCGGTCCGATCGGCTTGCTCGGCGCGGCGAATGCCGGGTCGGCGGCGTCCACCTCGACCTGGGTGAGCAGGGTGGCGAAGGGCACCTCCAGAGGCAGCAGGTTGCCCAGCTCCTGTTCGATCATGTAGCCGATCATGCCCTCGGTCTCGGCACCGAGAACGTCCAGCGGGTAGCTGGCGACGCCTGTGTAGGCGGCGCCCTGCAGGGCCAGCAGGCCGACCTGCGGGCCGTTGCCGTGGGCGATGACCAACTGGTTTTCGGCCGCTACCTTGGCGATCTGCGTGCAGGCGAGGCGGACGTTGCCGCGCTGGTTTTCCGCGCTCAGGGGTTCGCCGCGACGAAGCAGGGCGTTGCCGCCCAGGGCGATGGCGATGCGCATGGGTTACTCCTTGTCAGGCGCTGCGGCAGGCCGTTCGGGCGCCGCGCTCGTAGTCAGATTTCGGCGAGGGTCGAGACCAGGATCGCCTTGATCGTGTGCATGCGGTTTTCCGCCTGCTCGAAGGCGATGTTGGCCGGTGACTCGAAGACGTCCTCGGTCACCTCGATGCCGTTGGCAAGGTGCGGATACTGCGCGGCGATCTGCTGGCCGACCTTGGTTTCCGCATTGTGGAACGCCGGCAGGCAGTGCATGAATCTCACCCGCGGGTTGCCCGCCGCTTTCATCAGCTCAGCGTTGACCTGATACGGCAGCAACTGGCCGATGCGCTCGGCCCAGGCTTCCACCGGCTCGCCCATGGAGACCCAGACGTCGGTGTGGATGAAGTCGACGCCTTTCACTGCCGCGCGCGGGTCCTCGGTGAGCGTCAGGGTGGCGCCGCTGGCGTCGGCGAAGGCCTGGCAGGCGTCGATGTGTTCCTGGCTCGGCCACAGCGCCTTGGGCGCGCCGATGCGCACGTCCATGCCAAGCTTGGCGCCGATCAGCAGCAGCGACTTGCCCATGTTGAAGCGTGCGTCGCCCAGATAGGCATAGCTGATCGAATGCATCGGTTTGTCGCTGTGTTCGCGCATGGTCATCACGTCGGCGATCATCTGCGTCGGGTGGTATTCGTCGGTCAGGCCGTTGAACACCGGCACGCCGGCATACTTCGCCAGTTCTTCGACGATGGCCTGCTTGAAGCCGCGGTACTCGATGGCGTCGTACATCCGCCCGAGCACGCGGGCGGTGTCCTTCATGCTTTCCTTGTGGCCGATCTGCGAGGAGTTCGGGTCGATGTAGGTGACGTTGGCGCCCTGGTCGTAGGCCGCCACCTCGAAGGCGCAGCGGGTGCGCGTGGAGGTCTTCTCGAAGATCAGCGCGATGTTCTTGCCCTTGAGGTGCTGGCGTTCGGTGCCGGTGTACTTGGCGCGCTTGAGGTCGCGTGACAGGTCGAGCAGGTAGCAGAGTTCGCGCTCGCTGTGGTGCATCAGGCTGAGCAGGTTGCGGTTGTGGGTGTTGAAGGCCATGGTCGTTGTTCCTTGTCTTGACCGCCGCGCGGCCGGGGCCGCGCGCTGTCGTGTCAGTAGTCGATGGGGTCGCGGACGATCGGGCAGGTCATGCAGTGGCCGCCGCCACGGCCCCGACCCAGCTCGCTGGCGTCGATGGTGATGACTTCCACCCCGGCCTTGCGCAGGCGGGTGTTTGTGAAGGTGTTGCGGTCGTAGGCGATGACCACGCCGGGCTCCAGGGCGACCACGTTGTTGCCGTCGTCCCACTGTTCGCGTTCGGCCTCGAAGCTGTCGCCGCCGGTTTCGATGGTGCGCAGCTGCGGCAGGCCGAGGGCCCCGGCCACCACCTCGACGAAGCCTTTCTCCTCGCGACGGATGTCGATGCCGCCGGGCTTGCTTTCGTCGGGGCGTAGGCTGAACGGCACGATGGCGTTCACCGCGGCGGGGAAGACGGTGACCAGGTCGCGGTCGCAGAAGCTGAACACCGTGTCCAGGTGCATCGAGGCGCGCGACTTCGGCAGCCCGGCGACGATCACCCGCTCGGCGGCGCCCTTGCGGAACAGCGACTGCGCGAGCTGGCCGATGGCCTGGCGCGAGCTGCGTTCGCCCATGCCTATCAGTACCACGCCATTGCCGATCGGCATCACGTCGCCGCCTTCCAGAGTGGCCTGGCCGTGGTCGACTTCGGGGTCGCCATACCAGACCTGGAAGTCGGCGCCGGCGAATTCCGGATGGAAGCGATAGATCGCCGCGGCGAGCAGGGTTTCCTGGCGGCGCGCCGGCCAGTACATCGGGTTGAGGGTGACGCCGCCGTAGATCCAGCAGGTGGTGTCGCGGGTGAATACGGTGTTGGGCAGCGGCGGCAGAAGGAAGCTGCTGTGGCCGAGGTAGTCGCGGAACAGACGGATCATCTCGCCGCCGTGGCTACCCTGCAGGTCGGCGGCGGATACCCCGCCGATGAGGAATTCGGCCAGCGTGCGCGGCTCCAGGCCTTCGAGCCAACTGCGCAGTTCGTCCTGCAGGCCGACGCCGACCAGGTCGACGGAGAGCTTGTGGTCGAGAATCCATTTCAGCGCCTGAGGGTTCTTCACCGTCTCGGCGAGCAGGTTGTGCATCTCCAGCACCTCGACGTCGCGTTCGCGCATCTTGGTGATGAAGTCGAAGTGGTCGCGCTTGGCCTGGCTGACCCAGATGACGTCGTCGAAGAGCAGCTCGTCGGCGTTGTCCGGCGTGAGCCTCAGGTGCGCGAGGCCGGGGGCGCAGACCATCACTTTGCGCAGTTTTCCGGCTTCGGAGTGCACGCCGAGTTTTTCTGTGGGGGTGGACATGGTGGTTCTCCTTGAACCCGCTGGATCAGAGGCTGAGGAAGCCGTCGTAGAGGCCGTAGGCGGCGATGGCCGCGCCGACCAGCACCGCCGCGAGGATGATTTTCTCCACGCCGGTGAAAACTGGCTGGCCCTGTTCGCGCTTGGCTTTGGCGAAGAACAGCGCGCCGGGTGCGTAGAGCAGGGCCGACAGCAGCACGTACTTGAGGCCGCCGGCATAGAGCAGCCAGACCGCGTAGAGCACCGCCACCGCGCCGATCGCCAGGTCGCGCCGGCGCGCGCCGGCGGCCTGCTCGTAGGTTTCCCCGCGCACTGCGAGCAGCGCGGCGTAGGCGGCCGACCAGAAGTACGGCACCAGGATCATCGAGGTGGCGAGGTAGAGCAGGTTCAGGTAGGTCGCCGAGTTGAACAGGGTGATGATCAGGAACAGCTGGATCAGCCCGTTGGACAGCCACAGCGCATTCGCCGGGACGCCGTTGGCGTTCTCCTTCTTGAGGAAGTTCGGCATGGTGTGGTCGCGTGCGCCGGCGAAGAGAATCTCCGCGCAGAGCAGCGTCCAGGACAGCAGCGCACCGGTCAGCGAGACCACCAGCCCGACGCTGATCAGCAGCGCGCCCCAGTGGCCGACCACATGTTCCAGCACGCCCGCCATCGACGGATTCTTCAGCGCCGCCAGCTCGGCCTGACCGAGCACACCCATGGACAGGACATTCACCAGCACCAGCAGCAGGAGCACGCTGTAGAAACCGATCGCGGTGGCCTTGGCCACCTCGCTGCGGTGTTCGGCGCGCGCCGAATAGATGCTGGCGCCCTCGATGCCGATGAACACCCAGACGGTGACCAGCATCATTCCGCGCACCTGGTTCAGCACGCTGCCCAGCTCCGGAGTGCCTTTACCCCAGAAATCCGCGGTGAACAGGTCGACGTTGAAGGCCAGGGCGGTGATGACGATGAAGATCAGCAGCGGGACGATCTTCGCCACGGTGGTGATCAGGTTGACCAGCGCCGCCTCGTGAATCCCGCGCAGTACCAGGAAGTGCACGCCCCAGAGCAGCAGCGAGGCACCGATGATCGAGGCCGGCGTGTTGCCTTCGCCGAAGGCCGGGAAGAAGTAACCGAGCGTGGCGAACAGCAGCACGAAGTAGCTGACGTTGCCGATCCAGGCACTGATCCAGTAGCCCCAGGCGGACGAGAAACCCATGTAGTCGCCGAAACCGGCCTTGGCATAGGCGTAGACCCCGGTATCCAGGTCCGGCTTGCGTACCGCCAGGTTCTGGAACACCAGCGCCAGGGTCAGCATGCCGACCGCGGTGATCGCCCAGCCGATCAGCACCGCGCCGGCGCCGGCGCTGGCCGCCATGTTCTGTGGCAGTGAGAAGATGCCGCCGCCGACCATCGAGCCGATGACCAGTGCGGTGAGCGCGCCCAGGCGAAGCTTGCGCGTCGTTTGTCGTTCCATGATGCCCTCCGGAATCGGTTGTACGATTCCATTGGGCGCGCACCATTCTGGCGCAGGGTGATCTCGGTCAAGCCGACGAGCGGCGCCGTGGCGAGGCGTCGCAGCATGGACAGTAAATGGCGCACCACCGATCAAGGTGGCGAAACGCTATGCGGCTGACCGTTCAGTCAGGTTCCTCGCTGCCTTCGCCGAAGTGCAGGCCGTGCTTGCGCAGCTTGTCGTCCAGGAGCTTCCAGACCCTAGCTTCGGTCGTCATCGCTGGGCGACGAAGATTTCGCGGGTCCCGTCGCCCGGCGTAGCGAAGGGAGCCACCGGAGGTTGAATGAAAGACGGCCGGTTGTCGTAGGGCGACGTTCGGGGCGTGAAGGCCGCGTGGAGAAAACGCTTGGTGGGGAGCGGCAACAGGCCCTAGTGTTCGCGGATCCTGTTTTCCGAGGCGTCCTCCATGCTCGTGGTCTTTGGTTCCCTCAATGCCGATCTGATTTTCCAGATGCCGGCGCTGCCCGTCGCCGGACAGACGTTGCTGTGCGATGCATTGCGCATCGAGTCTGGCGGCAAGGGCGCCAACCAGGCACTGGCGGCGGCCCGGGACGGCGCGTCGGTGAGCATGGTCGGCGCCGTGGGCCAGGATGAGATGGCGGACGTTGCCTTGCGCGGCCTGCGCGCGGGTGGCGTGGATGTGACCCGGGTGCTCGCTTGCGCGCAGACCACCGGCTGCGCCGCGATCCAGACCGACCGCGAGGGTCGCAACCAGATCAGCGTGGCCGCCGGCGCCAATCTTGCTGCGCGCGCCGAACAGGTGGACGACGCACTGCTGGCCCAGGCCTCGCTGTTGCTATTGCAGATGGAAGTCGATGTGGCGCAGGTCTGCGCCCTGGTCGAACGTGCCAGCGCGCTGGGCGTGCGCAGCGTGCTGAACCTGGCGCCGGCGCTGGAGATCCCCCGGCAGACCCTCGAGCGACTGTGGTGCCTGGTGGTCAACGAGGACGAGGCGCAGAGCCTCGCCGAGCGTCTGGGTTGTGGCGAGGGCGCCGTCCAGCTCAGCCACGAACTGGGCATCGCGGTGATTCGCACCCTCGGTGCCCAGGGCGTCGAGGCCTGCACCGCCGAGGGCGAATGGCGGGTCGCCGCCGAACCGATCGATGCGCTCGACAGTACCGCGGCGGGTGACTGCTTCGTCGGCGTGCTGGCTGCTGCGCTGGCGCGTGGCGAGCCCTTCGGCGCAGCGCTGGAGCGTGGTTGCGTCGCTGCTTCGCTGGCCTGCACGCGGCAGGGCAGCCAGGGCAGCCTGCCGCTGCGCGAGGAAACCGATGCGCGCCTGGCGCTACGTCGGCAGCGCGTGTAGCTGTCCCTCGCGGTCCAAACGCAGGCGTAGCAGGTCCTCGGCGAGGAACAACTGCCCGGAATAGACGGCCGCTGCCTCGGCTCGCAGGTCGTCGAGATTCTCCCGCGCCGAGCCTGGTGGGCCATAGCGCGGGCTGAAGTGGCTGAGCACCAGGTTGGGCAGGCCGCTGCGCTCGGCGAATTCCGCTACCGCTCGCGCGCCGCTGTGACCCAGTTCGGGACGCGCGTCGGCGAGTGCCTGCAGATAGGTGGCTTCATGCACCAGGACGCTGGCGCCTCGGCAGGCTTCGCCTAGCCGAGCGGGATCGGCGTTATCGCCCGCGACCACCAGGCAGCGCGGCGACCGCCCGGGTCGTCGATAGTCGGCGGCACGCAACGGTCGGCCGGCGACCATCACGTCCTGGCCGCGCGCCAACTGGCCCCAGCTTTCGCCCGCCGCAATGCCTTCCTGGCGCAGGCGCTCAACGTCCAGGCGCGGTGAGGGGCAGTGTTCCTCGAAGCGATAACCCCAGCAGGGCACCCGGTGGGCCAGGGGCACGCTGCGTACCTGCAGCCCGCCCAGCAGCCGGGGGCTCTCGTCCTCGCTGGCGTGCAGGCGCAGCTCGTAGCCGAGGTGGCTGTGGCTCACGCGCAGGCTGGCCAGCAGCCATTCGCCGAGCTGCGGGGGTAGCACCAGGTCCAGCGGCCGCTGGCGGCCCTGCAGGGCGGCGCTGGCGAGCAGTCCGGGCAAGCCGAAGCAATGGTCACCGTGGACATGGGTGATGTGGATCGCGCGCAGCTCGTTCAACGACAGCGGCGTGCGCAGCAGGCGATGCTGGGTGCCTTCACCGCAATCGACCAGGTGCCAGCCGCGCCCTTCTTCCCGTACGGCCAGGGCGCTGACGTTGCGATCAGAGGTCGGGGTGCCGGAGGAGGTTCCGAGAAAAAGCAGTTCCACGCGAAAGCCTCTGCACGGGGAGCGGTCGGGGCGTGAAGTATGACGCAGGCGGGCGTCGCTGCGGATGTCATGGAGCCTTTACCGTGGGCAGGCTACACTCGGGCGCGAAGATGGCCATTTGCCGTGGTGGCTGCCGTTCCGACCGTCGCGCGGATTGAGGTCTCGTTTGAAGAACGTGGGTTCCAGCCGTCGTATCGCTTGGCGCGCCATGCTGCCGCGCGCCGTTGGCCTGCCTGTCGGTGCCCTCTGCCTGACGGTTCCGCTCTGGGAGTTGCAGCGTTCGCTGGCGCTGTGGCTGGGCCTGGGCTTTTTCGCCTTCGTCTGGCCCTGGCTATCGCTGGTCATCAGCCTGCGCTATAGCGAGCCGTTGCGTTACGAGCGTTGGCACATCCTCTTCGATGGCTTCGTTTCGGCGTTCTTCATCGTCGCCGCGGGTTTCAGCCCGATCGCCACGGCGGTGGCCTTTGCCATGCTGCAGACCAACAACGTTGCGGCCGGAGGCTTTCGTTTCGTCGGCCTGGGGCTGCTTTCGCAGATGCTCGGGGTGGCCGTCGGGCTGCTGGCGTTCGGCTTCGAGTTCAATGCGAACCTCACCCTCATGCACCTACTGGTGTGCGCGCCGATGTTGTTCATCCATCCGTTGGTGATCGGATCGACGCTGTATGGCCTGGCGCTGAGCCTGGCGCACAACCGTCGCGCGTTGCGCGAACTGAGCCGGACCGATCCGCTCACTGGTGTGCACAACCGCCGCTACTGGATGGAGCTCGCGGAGCGGCATCTGCAGAATTGCCGGCGCAGTGGCGACAAGGCCTGCCTGGCCCTGATCGACGTGGACCATTTCAAGCACATCAACGACAGCCGGGGGCACCTCGCCGGGGACGCCTTGCTCGAGCGCTTGGGGCGTGCCTTGCGCGAGGACCTGCGGCAGACCGATGAGGCCGGTCGCTATGGAGGAGACGAGTTCTGCGTACTGTTGCCGGGAACCGATAAGGCCGGGGCGGCGACTGTGCTGGAGTGGTTGCGTGCGCGAGTGGCCAAGGGCGAGGACGGCGCCATTGCGCTGAGCATCGGCGTCGCCCCGCTGGAACCTGGCACCACCTCCCTGGAGGCGTGGATCGAGGCGGCGGACAGCGCACTGTACCAGGCCAAGAGCGCCGGACGTGACCGCCTGGCCTTCGCCGGGGCGTCGCTTCACGAGTGAAGGGCGGTCGCGGTCAGCTCGCGATACTGCTGCAGGTCCACGTTGCCACCGCTGAGAATCAGCCCGACGCGTTGCCCGCGCATCGCCTCGGCTTCGCCCAGCAGTGCCGCCAGCGGCGCGGCGCCGGCGCCTTCGGCGAGGTTGTGGGTGTCCTGGTGGTAGGCGCGCATGGCGTGGCGGATGGCGTCCTCGCTGACCGCCAGCATGCGCTCGGTGCCTAGCCGGTAATGCTCGAAGGCTTCCGCCACCGGTTCGCGCACCGCCAGGCCATCGGCCAGGGTGGCCGCCGTCGCGGTGCTTTGCAGCCGCCCACTGTCGAACGAACGCTTGGCCGCATCGGCGGATGCCGCCACCACGCCGACCACGCGGGTCTTCAGGCCCAGGGCATCGCGTACGGCGATCACCGCGCAGAGGCCGGAACCGCATCCGACCGGTACGTAGACGGTATGCAGGTCGGGCACGGCGGTGAAGAATTCCAGCGCGTAGCTGGCCACGCCGAGCACCAGGTCGGGATGATAGGCCGGAACCCGCAGCAGGCCTTCGGCTTCGGCCAGGCGCGCCGCCTCGGCGCGGGCCTCGTCGAAGTCCTCGCCGTGCTCGATCAGTCGTGCGCCGAGGGCGCGCATGGCGGCGTTTTTCTCCCGGGAGTTGCCTCGTGGCACGACGATGCTCAGCGGCACGGCGTGCGCCGCCGCCGCGCGCGCCAGGCTCTGGCCGTGATTGCCGCGGGTCGCGCTGACCAGGCCGCGTGGCCGCTGGCCGCTCATCAGACGTTCCAGATAGAGGATGCCGCCGCGTACCTTGAAGGCGCCGGTGGGGGTGTGGTTCTCGTGCTTGACCCAGACCTGCGCACCGCTGCGCTCGCAGAGCAGCGGCCAACGGTATTGGGGCGTGGGTGGCATGTGTCGGTAGACCCGTTCGGCGGCCTCGCGAAGCTGCTGCAGGGAATAGGGCATACTGCGAATCTCCGGTGAACGAGAGTAGGAATGGGCGCCAGCGTGCCCCGTCCTGCCGATGGCGGCTTTCAGGAAACCCACATGAGTCATGCGATGGGCGAATCTCCGCGGGCCGTCGCCCCGCGTCTGCGCGAGGTCGGCGGTTGGCGCGTGGCCTTGCTGCCGCGCGCCGGCTATCGCGCCGACTATGTCGCGGCCGCGCCGGGCGTGGGCTTCGCCTTCGAGACCCAGCACGGCGAGCACGCCATCGCCAGCGACCGCATCCAGCCCTTCCTGGCGATGCCCAACCGCCTGGCCTTCGTGCCGCGGGGCTGCCCGGTGTACTCGCTGTCGGCGCAAGGCGGCGAGTACCTGCAGGTCAGTCCGCTGGCCGATGAGGAGCAATGGCCGCAGCGGCCCTTCAGTGATTTGCCCAATGCCCAGGCGATTCCCCTGGCGCACGGGCTACGGCGGCTATTGCTGGCTGAGGGCGATGCCCTGGAAATCGCCGCCTGCGCCTGGGCGCTGGGTGAATGCGTGCGGCAAACGGAGGGGCAGTCCCGCGTGCGTGAGGCCGGCTGGTTGACGGCGGCGCGAATGCGTCGCCTCGACGAGTTGATCGAGGCCCAAATGGACTCGGAGCTCAGCGTGCTGCAACTGGCGCGGGCGCTGAGCCTGTCCGAAGGCTTCTTCGCCCGCGCCTTCCGCGCGGCGGTGGGCATGGGGCCGCACCGCTACCTGATCGAACGGCGCCTGGCCCGGGCGCGTGGCTTGCTGCGCCGGCCGGGGGCCGAGCTGGTGCAGGTGGCCTTGGCGTGCGGCTTCTCCAGCCATGCGCACCTGAGCGCCAGTTGTCGCCGCTACCTCGGCGTCAGTCCCTCCCAGCTACG
This sequence comes from Pseudomonas sp. R4-15, assembly GCF_055768815.1. Taxonomy (NCBI): domain Bacteria; kingdom Pseudomonadati; phylum Pseudomonadota; class Gammaproteobacteria; order Pseudomonadales; family Pseudomonadaceae; genus Pseudomonas; species Pseudomonas sp. R4-15. Next base: position 3,972,462 of record NZ_CM147293.1, on the reverse strand, counting down.
CGAATACTAGGGCCTGTTCCCGTTTCATTCACGAGCCGCGTTGTCGCCGGAAATGACCTGCGGTTAGGCGCAGGACGCAGTCAATGGTTATTCCCTTGGCAAGTCCTGCAACGACAGCGCAGGTCATTTCTGGCACAACCCGCAGGCACCGGCGCGGCCGTGAATGAAAGGGGAACAGGCCCTAGCGCGGCGTGAGTTCCAGCAGGCGACCGTTGCTGCCGTCTTCGAGTACCCATAGATTGCCCTCGGGGCCTTGCTCGACCTCGCGGATACGCGCACCCATGGCGTAGCGCTCGACCTCGTGGGCCGAGCCGTCAGCCAGCGCCACGCGGATCAGTGCCTGGGAGGAGAGCCCGCCGATGAAGCCGTCACCCTGCCACTCGGCGAAGCGCTCGCCGCTGTAGATGACGAAGCCCGCCGGCGAGATCACCGGCGTCCAACTGATCAGGGGGGCGACGAATTCCGGGCGGGTGTCGTGATCCGGTATCGGCAGGCCGCTGTAGTGACTGCCATTGGAGACTTCGGGGTAGCCGTAGTTGGCGCCGCGCTCGATCAGGTTGAGCTCGTCGCCTCCGCGCGGTCCCATCTCGTGGGCCCAGAGTCGGCCGCTTTCATCGAACGCCAGGCCGAGGATGTTGCGATGGCCGAGTGACCAGACCTGCGCGGCGATCCCGCCCTGCTCGACGAAGGGGTTGTCCGCTGCGGGGCTGCCGTCGTCCTCCAGGCGCAGCAACTTGCCGAGGTTGCTGCTCATGTCCTGGGCGGGGTCGAACTTCTGCCGCTCGCTGGAGCTGATCCACAGCTTGCCGTGGGCATCGAAGGCGAGCCGGTGGCCATAGTGCCCACGGCCGCTGACCTTGGGTTGCTGGCGCCAGATCACCTGTACGTCCTGCAGCGAGCCGCCGCCGCGCTCGTCCAGACGCAGACGCGCGCGCGCCACGGCGGCGCCGCGGGTGTCGTCTTCGCCCGCTTCGGCATAGCTGAGGTAGACGATGCCGTTTTCCGCGAAGGCGGGGTGCAGGATCACGTCGCCCAGGCCGCCCTGGCCGCCGTAGTCCACCGTTGGCACGCCGCCAATCTCGGCACGCTGACCGCTGCGCGGATCGAGGTGAATCAGGCTGCCGCGCTTCTGCGTCACCAGCAGGGTGCCATCGGGCAGGAAGCTCATCGCCCAGGGTTCCTCGAAGCTCGCCCGGGCATGGGCCATGAATGGCCAGTCGGCTTTTGCGATGCCCTCTTCGGCGGCGCAGGCGCTGAGGCTGGCGCAGCCGGCCAGTAGGCTCAGGGCCAGCCTGCGAATACGCGAGGCCATGTCGAATCTCCTGTCTGCTGGGGCAAGGCCGGCATGGGGCGCTTGCTCTGAGCTCGCAGGGTGGCGTCTGGTTCGTGCGCTGCACAGGGCGAAAGTATTTCCAAATGTCCTGGGGCCGTGAGTGAAACACCATGAGTCCCTGGTCCCTCCGCCCTAAAAAGGTTGCTGAAAGGTTTCCTCTCTAGGGTTCGCCGACGCATTGCTCGCCCAAGGCGGGTGAACAAGAAAAAGTTGAGGAGAAGCCGGTTTGCTGACACTTGTCGGACTGTTGACCATTCTGGGGTTGGTGACCCTGTTGCTGGTCGGGCGCATGTCGCCCGCGTTGCCCTTGATCGCGGTCCCCCTGCTGGGGGCTTTGCTCGCAGGTTTCGGACCCACTGAGCTGAGCGAGTTCTTTGGCCAGGGCCTGCAGAAGGTGGCGCCCATTTCGGCGATGTTCATTTTCGCCATCACCTTCTTCGGCGTTCTGCAGGACACCGGATTGTTCCGTCCGCTGATCGGCGGGCTGGTGCGCATCACCCGTGGCAACGTGATCGCAGTCGCCGTGGCCACCGCGGTGATCGGCATGCTCGCTCACCTCGATGGGGCCGGTGCCACCACCTTCCTGCTGACCATTCCGGCGCTGTTGCCGCTGTACCGACGCCTGCGCATGAGTCCGTATCTGATGCTGCTGCTCATTGCCCTGGGCGCCGGCATCCTCAACATGGTGCCCTGGGCCGGCCCGCTGGGCCGTGCGGCGGCAGTGACCGGTATCGACGTCACCGAGCTATGGCGCGGCCTGATCCCGGTGCAGGGGGTGGGTGTGGTGCTGCTGATCGCCCTGGCGGCGTTTCTCGGCCTGCGCGAGTCACGACGCATCGCGGCAGGGCAGGGGACGGGTAACGACGCGCCGAGCCTGGAGGCCGAACAACATGCCGAGCGCCTGTCAGAGGCCGAGCATGCACTGGAGCGGCCGAAGCTGCTCTGGTTCAACGCCGTGCTCTTCGTGCTGGTGCTGGTGGCGCTGTTCAGTGGCGTGTTGCCGGCGGCCTACATTTTCATGATCGGCTTGACCCTGGCGTTGTTGGTCAACTACCCGGGCGCCAAGCAGCAGGGCGAGCGCATCGCCGCGCATGCGCCGGCGGCGCTGAACATGGGCATGATCATCCTGGCAGCCGGTTCCATGCTTGGCGTGCTCTCGGGCAGCGGCATGCTCACCTCCATCGCCAAGGATCTCGTCGGCGTGCTACCGACCCCGATGGTGCCGGTGCTGCACATCATCCTCGGCCTGTTCGGTCTGCCGATGGAGCTGTTGCTGAACACCGACGCCTACTACTTCGGCCTTCTGCCCGTGACCCTGGAAGTGGTGGGCCATTACGGCGTGCAGCCGGCCTCGGTGGTCTATGCGCTGATGATTGGCAACATCATCGGCACCTTCATCAGCCCCTTCTCACCCGCCCTGTGGCTGGGCCTCGGCCTAGCCGGGCTCGACCTGGGCCGGCACATCCGCTACGCGCTGTGGTGGATGTGGGGCTTCTCGCTGGTGCTGTTCGGCGCGGGCTGGGTGATGGGGCTGTTCTGACGCCGGGTGGCGGGCTCACTCCAGCTCGTCGTCCTCGCGCAACAGGACGCAGGGCTCACCGGGCTCTGCCGTCTGCACGTAGTACATCTGCACCCGGCCATCGGCCTCGGTGACCGCCAGGAAATCATCCTCGCGCACGCTGAAGCGCGCGCGCGCCGAGGCCTCGGCGAGGGGTTCGATCCAGGCCGAAAACAGCGCGTGCTCCTCGTCGTCGGGCGCGATCGGCTCGACGCTGCCCAGCAGCAGGATCCGACCATCGCCGAGATCGTCCTCTTCGGCGTTGGGATCGCGGGCGGCGCGGTAGAGCGTACAATCGAGCGCGTCAGGATGCTGCAGCAGTTGGTCGCGTGAGGGGCGGGGCATGGCCATGTCTCGAAGGGGTGAAGGGCGCCAGTTTGCTCAACCGCAGCGAGACCGGCAACCGCCTGCTTTGGTACGCTTGTAGGCTGACCGATAGACCCTGGCGCTGTGCTACCTTCGCGGGAGCTGGACGAGTACCTCTCGCGCAACGGAACTCCGGTACCTCTCAGAGGGAAAAACTTTTGAACCAACTCGAACGCATGGAAACTGGCATCGCTGGCCTCGATGCCCTGCTCAAGGGCGGTTTCATCCGCGGAGCCTGCTACCTCATCCAGGGGCGCCCAGGCTCGGGAAAGACGATTCTCGCCACGCAGATCGCCTTCAATCACCTGGCGGCCGGCGGCAAGGCGATCTTTTCCACGCTGCTCTCCGAGTCCCATGACCGGATGTTCGGCTTCTTCTCCTCGTTGAGCTTCTTCAAGCGCGAACGGGTCGGCAAGGACATCCAGTACATCAGTGCCTTCGATACCCTGGAGCAATCCGGTCTGGATGCGGTGATCAAGTTATTGCGCCAGGAGATCCTGCGGCACAAGGCCAGCTTGCTGGTGGTCGATGGCCTGCTCAATGCGCGGGGCCGCGCGGAAACCCCGCTGGACACCAAGAAATTCATCGCCGAACTGCAGGCGCATGCGGCCTTCAGTGGTTGCACCGTGCTGTTTCTCACCAGTGCGCGGGTGGACGAGGGCAGCCCGGAACTAACCATGGTGGATGGCGTGCTGAGCCTAGACGAGCAGTTGCTCGGCGTGCGCTCGATCCGCCGTATCGGTGTGCGAAAGTCGCGAGGTTCGGGCAGCATCGGCGGCTTGCATGAGTTCCACATCGGCGACGATGGCATCGTCGTGCATCCTCGCCTCGAAGCGCTGCATACGCGCGGTGCGCATTATCAACGCCCCTGCAGTGGGCGTATCCGCACCGGTGTAACGGACTTCGACGAGGTGCTTGGCGGCGGCTTGCCGGATTCCTCCATCACCCTGGTGATGGGGCCGTCCGGGTGCGGCAAGACCTCACTGGCGATGAATTTCATCTCGGCCTGCCAAGCGGGTGAGCCGGGATTGGTGTTGAGTTTTTACGAGACGGCGGAGGAGCTCTGTTGCAAGGCCGACGCCTTTGGTTTGCCGTTGCGCAAGCTCTGCGATGAGGGAGTGGTGAAGATTCTCTGGATGCCGTCCACCGAGTTACAACTCGATGGCGTAGGTGCGCAGTTGCTGGCTGCGGTACGCGAGCATGGCGCCAAGCGCGTGGCAATCGATAGCCTCGGGGCGATGGCCCGTGCCGCCGTGGAACAGCAACGGCTCATCGAATACTTCTGCGCGCTGACGAACGAATTGCGCGCCTTGGGCGTCTGCGTACAAGCGACCTGGGAATTGAGCGACCTGTTTGGCGCTTCGATTTCCTCCCCGTTGTGCAGCGTGTTCGACAACCTGCTGCTACTGCGTTACGCGGAACCGCGTGGCGAGTTTGTCCGAACCCTTACCGTACTGAAGGTCCGCAACAGCCATTTCAATCCGTCACCGCTGCGCGTGGAGATTGGTGCGGGTGGAGTGAGCCTCCCCAGGAAAGTAGCGGAAGCGGACCCGACAGACGCCCCCCGGGGCTGAACGAGACCGCGCATGAGCACGATTCTCCTGGTTGATGACGAGTACCAGATCGTCGAAGTCCTGGCCATGGGCCTGGAGGACTTCGGCTTCGAGGTGCTCCGCGCCGGAGATGGTCGTGCTGCTCTGGAATTGGTGCAGCAGCACACGCCTGATCTGATGGTCACCGATTTCATGATGCCGGGGATGGATGGCCTGGAACTGACGCGACGGCTGAGGATGCGTGCCGAGTTGGCGGAGTTGCCGGTGATCCTGATCACCGGCGCTCACGGCCACGTCGCCCAGGAAAGCGACGGGCTGTTCCAGCGGGTGGTGATCAAGCCATTCAACCTGTTCGCGCTGATCGACGAGATCAACGCGCTGTTGCCCTAGGGTCTGTTCCCGTTTCATTCGCGAACCGCGTTGTCGCCAGAAATGGCCTGCGATTAGGCGCAGGACGCCGCCAATGGTCACTCCCTTGGCAAGTCCTGCAACGACAGCGCAGACCATTTCTGGCACAACCTCGGCGGCCCCACCCGCAGGGCCGGTACCTGTTTTGTCGCAATACGGCGTTGCTCCTCTTACCTTTACCCCGGTAAAGGTTGCGACTCGCGCCTTGTCTTGCGACAAAACAGGTACCGGCGCGGCCGTGAATGAAACGGGAACAGACCCTAGCGCGACATACGGATTTCCACCAGGCGCCCGTCGATGAAGCGCAGGGTGTAGAAGGCGCCGCCACGCGGGCCGTATTCCCAGATATCCTCTGTCACCGCACCTTCCGCCAGTTGCCCATTGGCGAGCCTGGCCGGCGGCAGTTGCCGGCGCTGCGCTGGCTCACCGCAGATTCGCTGCACGCGCAGGCTGTCGTCTCCGGTACTGATCAGGCCGCTGCCGCAACGCAGCGTCTCGGCCTGGACCTGCCAGGCGCAGAGCAGCAGCGCTGCCAGCGGCAGTGTCCTCATACGCGGAAGTGACCCACCACATTCGCCAGTTCGGCCGCACGCGAGGACAGCCCTCGGCTGGCCTCGGCGCTGACGCGGGAGTTGTTCAGAGCATCGGCGGAGCGGTCGCGAATCTCGGTGATGTTGCGAGTGATCTCATCGGTGACGCTGCTCTGTTCCTCACAGGCGGTGGCGATCTGCGCGGCCATCTCGTTGATCCGTGAGACCGCCTCGCCTGCGCCCGAGAGGGCGCGGTCGACTTGTGCGGCCTGTTCGACGCTCTGCCGCGCATGCTCGCTGCTCGAACCCATGACCTGCACGGCACTCTGTACGCCGCTGGTCAGGCGACCAATGCGCTGGTTGATGTCCTTGGTGGATTCCTGGGTACGGGCTGCCAGGGCGCGCACCTCGTCGGCGACCACCGCGAAGCCGCGGCCCTGCTCACCGGCGCGGGCCGCCTCGATGGCGGCGTTGAGCGCCAGCAGGTTGGTCTGCTCGGCGATGCCGCCGATCACCGCGAGCACCGTGCCGATGCTCGCGGACTCTTCCTCCAGGGCGAGAATGGTGGTCGAGGCGCGCTCCACTTCCTTGGCCAACTCGCGCATCGTCTCGATGGTCGCGGCCACCACCTCGGCGCCTTCGCGGGAAAGTTGCTCGGCGCTACTGGCCGCATCCGCGGTGAGCTGGGCGTTCTGCGAAACTTCGTTGACGGCCGCGCTCATCTGCGCGGCGGCGGTGCTGACCTGGTCCACCGCGCTGTGTTCGTCCTGGATGATGCGCTCGGTCTGTGCGGACTTGTCGGTGAGTTCGTGGCTGGCCTGCTCGACGCTCTGGGTCAGGCGTCCCACTTCGGCGATCGCCGGTTGCAGCTTGTCGAGGAAGCGATTGAAGGCTTGGCCGACTCGGCCGATTTCGTCGGACGAGGCGACCTCCAGGCGCTGCGAGAGGTCGCCATCACCGCTGGCGATCTGCTCCAGACGTTGTAGCAGCAGGCGCAAGGGGCGCGTGAGGAGAGGGGGCACCAGGACCGTCATGGCCAGCGCGGCGAGCAGGCCGACAGCCAGCAGGACCAGTTGGTTACGCTGTGCTGAGCTGGCCTGTTCGTCAGCGGCCTTCGAGGCGGATTCAGCATTGCGGGTTTCAAGTTCGACCAGTTGGTCGATGGCATTGCGCGTGGCTTCGAAAAGACGCTCACCCTCGCCGAAGCTGGCTGCGCTGGCCTCGCTGCTATCCGGGGCGGCGACGATGCGTTCCGAGAGCGTGCGCCATTTTGCGAAATTCTCCTGGAAAGTCCGCCCCAGGGAGTCGGCCTGCGAGCCGGGATTCATCGCCAGATACTTGCCTACACGGTCCGCCGATTGCTGCAGATTTTCCGCATGGAACTTGCGTAATGCATCGGCCTTGGCACCGACAGCCTCGTCGAGCAGGCTGCGCTCGGCGAGCATTGCTTGATAGAGATCACGGTCGGCGTTGAGCAGCAATTCGGTGGCGGGTAGGGCACGCTCGGTGAGCAGCCGTTCGGTGCTGGCCAGATCGCGCAGGCCGAGTATGCCGATGCCCCCCATGGCCAGCAGCAGAAGCAGCATGAGCAACAGGGGCAGGCCAATCTTGTAGCGCAATCCCAGGCTCGAGAGTCTTGTTGTCATTACTGCACCTCTTCGCTCAGCTTCGTTATGAGGGTAACGGCAGATTGCCGCCGGCCTTTATTGTGCCGATCAGAAGGTGTCAGTCCATTGACTCAAGCCATGCAGGAGGAGGCCGACGAGGCCACCGACCAGAGTGCCGTTGATCCGTATGAACTGCAGATCGCGGCCTACGCCACGTTCCATCTGCTCCAGCAGATCACGGGTTTCCCAACCGGCGACGCGTTCGGCTATGTAGTCGCCGATGCGTTGACTGTAGCCTTCCAGCAGGCGTGGGGCGAGTTCCAGCACGCGCTCATCGAACCAGGCACGCATGGCAGGGTCGGCCTCCAGTGCCTGACCCAGGCGAATCACCAGTCCCGCCATGCGCGAGCGGATCCGTGAGTCGTCGCGCAGCAGGTCTGCGTCGAGGTTCTCCAAGGCTTCGCCCCACAGCTCGCGCAGGTAAGCGCGGCTGGCGGGATGGCGCAGCATCTGGTCCAGCAGGCGGCGTACCTTGAGTCCCCAGGCGGGGTCCGCCTGCAGCCGACGCGCGTACTCTTCCAGTTGTGCTTCCAGATGTTGCCGCAGTGGGTGCTCCGGGTCGCGGGAGACCTCCTCGAGTAGCGCCACCATGCCCTTGACGATCTTGTTCGCGGACCAGCCGCCGACCTGCTCCTGCAAGCCCAGGCGACTCAGTGTGCGCAATTGCGAAGCGACCGCGCGGGCGACCCACTGGCGCGCCTCCGGTTCGCGCAGCAGGGTATCGAGGCGCACCAGGACCTCGTCGAGCAGCAACTGATGGCGGCCCTGGCGGATCAGCAGTTGCAGCAGTCGACCCAGTAGCGGGGCCAGGTCCAGCTCGCGCAGGCGACGCACGCCGCGGACTTCGACGAAGGCCTGGACGCGGGCGTCGCCCAGGGCCTGCAGGGCAAAGCGCGCCAGGCCGCCGAGGCGCTGCGCCAGTGCTTCGGCATTCTCCGTCTGGCGCAGCCAGCGGGCGAGGCGCGCGGCGAGGGTGGTGCCGCGCAGGCGCGCCATCACCTGGGCGTTGGAGAGAAAGTGGCGGACGATGAATTCGGCGAGGCGCCGGCCGATGCGCGCCTGATTGCGCGGGATGATCGCGGTGTGCGGGATCGGCAGCCCGAACGGGCGGCGAAACAGGGCGGTGACCGCGAACCAGTCGGCGATGGCGCCGACCATTGCCGCTTCGGCGAAGGCGGTGAGATAGCTCCAGGCCGGATTCCTGGCCTGCAGGATATGACCGAGGACGAAGAGTCCGGCGGCGGCGAGCAGCAGCAGGCCCGCGAGACGGCGCGGGCCGACGGCCGGATGGGCAGCGGCGGTGGACAAGGGGCTTCTCCGTGATGAACAGAACGCCCTTTATCTCACCGACGCCCGCCCCGGGGCAAAGGTCGGGTCAGACGCGGAAGCGGCCAACCATTTCCTGAAGCTGGCCGCCCAGGCGCGCCAGCTCGGTGCTGGAGCTCGAGGTCTGCTGGCTGGCGGTGGCGGTCTGCTCGGAAATGTCGCGGACGTTGACCACGCTGCGGCTGATTTCCTCGGCCACCGCGCTCTGCTGCTCGGAGGCCGCCGCGATCTGCTGGTTCATCGACTGGATGCTGGAGATGCGCTCGCTGATCGCGGTCAGCGCAGTACCGGCCTCGCGGACCAGCTCCACGCTGCTGTCGGTGAGCTGGCGGCTTTCCTCCATCATCTCGCTGGCGGTACGGGTGCCCTGGTTGAGCGCGCCGATGGCGTTCTCGATTTCCTCGGTGGACTTCTGCGTGCGCTGCGCCAGGCTACGCACCTCGTCGGCGACCACCGCGAAGCCGCGCCCGGCTTCACCGGCGCGGGCCGCCTCGATGGCGGCATTGAGCGCCAGCAGGTTGGTTTGTTCGGCGACGGCCTTGATCACGTCCATGACGCTGCCGATGCGCTGGCTTTCGCTGCGCAGGCGGTCCATTGCCTCGCTGGTCTGGCCGACCTGCTGGGCCAGGCGGTCGATCTGCGCAACGGCGCGGGAGACGACCTGCTCGCCTTGGCGCGCTTCGTCCTCGGCGGTACTGGCGGCGCCGGAGGCGTCGCCGGCGTTGCGTGCCACTTCATGCACGGTGGCCGCCATTTCCTGCATGGCGGTGGCGACCTGGTCGGTCTCTTCCTTCTGCGCGTTGGCGCCCGCGCTGGTCTGCTCGGTGATCGCCGAGAGCTCCTCGGCGGAGCTGGCGATCTGCGTGACGCTGTCGCGCACGCCGCCGATCAGCTCGCGCAGGCTGTTACTCATGCGCTGCACCGCGTTTTGCAGCGCGCCGAGTTCGTCCTTGCGTTTCGCATGCTGCTGTTTCTCGCTGAGATCACCGGCGGCTACGCGCTCGAGGGTTTCCAGGGTATGCGCGAGCGGCCCGGTGATCTGCCGGGAAATGACCACCGCGGCCAGGATGCCGAGCAGCAGTGCGGCGAGCGCCGCCGCCAACTGCAGCGAGGTGGCCATCTTGCTGTCCTGCGCCGAAGCGGTCAGTTGCGAGGCAAGCATCTGCGCGTTCAGGTCATCGACGACAAGCATGTCCTGGGCCGTGGTTTGACGGAGATTGGCCAGCGTGCTGCTCTGCGCGCGGAAGTCCTCCACGGCTTTGGCGTACTCGCCATTGAGGGTGGACAGGCGCTGGAACTCCTGGCTGAAGTCGCCCGCGAAGCGCGAGGCGAGGTCGGGAAGCTCGTTTCGCGTCTTCGACAGTTGCGCCATCATCACCTTTTCGGTGTCGGGGTTGACGTTGCCGGTATAGCCGCGCACCTGGTAGCGCATCATGAACAGGTTGTCGTAGATCTGGTTGATCGCTTCGATGCGTGCGAAGCGCTGTTCCGCGTCGGGCATGCTGCGTACCTGGTTGCGGATCCCTTCGATCAGTTGCAGGTACTCCTTGGCCAGGTTGCCCATCTGCTGCTGGGCGGACTTGTCGGCGGAATAGGCAGCGAAGACTTCCTTCAAGGTATTGCCGTAGGCCTGCATCACCTGATACTGGCGCTCGATGCGTGCGTTGTTCTCCGCCAGGCGGAAGCTACCCCGCAAGCTGTCCAGTCGTCCGAAGAACGCGTCGTAGCGCTGCTGCAGAGTGGCCTGTTGCTCGGCTGCGCCGTTGGAGTCGATGTACCGCAGACGAGCCACCTGCAAGTTTCCGAGCGAGGTATTGAGTTCGGAGATCAGGCGAACCTTTTCGGCGCGGCTGGACACGCTGGAGAGTCCCTGCCAGCCAATGGCCGCCTGTATCAGGCTCAGCGCCAGCAACATGCCGAATCCCAGGGCTAATTTGTGGCTGACCTTGAGGTCTGCGAACCATCCGAACATTACCGTTATCGCTCCTTAAGACGGCTTGATTTTCCTTCATCGGTTCATGAGTGAAATATCAAGCGAGACGCGGACCGGGGATTGTTCTTGTCGGTCCAGAGGGCTACGACCGGAATACCAGCGGAGTGCTGTTCCTGGAAAGTCGTGGCGCGTCTAGAAATTGGCGTCAATGGTATATCAGGACCAGCCTGTCTGGTAACTCATTGCTATCATGCGTGGCGGGCAAGGCCCGGGCCAGATGTTCGCCGCAGGCCTCGATGCAGCCGAGGAAGCCTGCGAGGGTTCGCCCTTCGCGCACCTCGGCGGTGAACTGCTGGACTATTCGCGCCCACTCGGCATTCTCTATTTTTGACGATATGCCGTGGTCGGCGAGTATCTCCACGTAACGCTCGGCCTCGCTGACGAAGATCAGCAGGCCGGTCGCCTCGCGGGTGTGGTGCAGCCCTTGCTCGAGGAATTGACGGCGGGCGAGGTTGGCCGCGCGCCAGTGCCCCACGCGGCGGGGTATCAGGCGTGGCGCGATGGCCGGCAGGCGAAACAGCAGGGCGAGGACGATGAAGCACGCCCATTGCGCCAGGAGCAGGTAGCCCGGCTCCAGCCAGCCGGGCAGGAACGCCAGCGCGCCCGGCAGCAGGAGGGCCGCCAGGGCGGCCCAGAGCAGCGGGATGTAGGTGTAGTCATCGGCCCGGTCGGCGAGCACCGTCACCAGTTCCGCGTCGGTGCTTGCCTCGATTCGGCGAATGGCCTCGGCCACCTGTTTGCAGGCCTGCTCGTCGAGTAGGGTCATGTCGTCATCCTTCTTCACCAACCACCGGACGCGCCGCCGCCACCGAAGCCGCCGCCGCCTCCGGAGAAACCGCCGCCGCCACCGAAACCGCCTCCGCCGCGTCCGCCACCCAGCACGCTGCCGGCGAGCATGCCGCCGAGCAGGGCATTGCGCCGTCGGCGTCCGCCCGGGCCACCGCCGCCTCCGCCGATCACCAGGCCGAGCACCACCACCAGCACCAACAGGTGTATCCACGCCGGCACGGCGTTGCCCTGCGGCTGAGCGGAAGTGCTCGGTTGCGCGAGGGGATCGCCGCCGAGTACCTGGAGTATCGCGGCGGTGCCATCGACGATGCCGCGGGTGAAGTCGCCCGCCCGGAAGGCAGGCAAGATCACGCTGTTGATGATGATCGAGGACTGCGCGTCGGTCAGGCGTCCTTCCAGGCCGTAGCCGACCTCGATGCGCACGCGCCGCTCGGCCTGGGCGACGATCAGCAGTGCGCCGTTGTCCTCGCCCTTCTGGCCGATGCCCCAGTGGCGACCCAGTTGATAGCCATAATCTTCGATGCTCTGGCCCTGCAGGTCGGGCAGGGTGACCACCACCAACTGTTCGCCGGTACGCTGTTCGTGGGCCTGGAGCATCCCCGTGAGGCGCTGGCGGGTGGCGCCATCGAGCATGCCCGCACTGTCGACCACCCGGCCGCTCAGCGCCGGGAAGTCGATCGCGGCCTGGGCCAGCGGCGCCAGGAGCAGCGCCAGCACCAGGCCTAGGAGGGGCAATCTCCTCACTGGAAGTTCACGCTCGGCGCCTGGTCGGCATTCGGCGCGCTCGCCTCGAAGGTGGGGCGTACCTGCATGTCGCGGTAGAGGGTCATCTGCCACAGTTTGCCGGGGAAGGTGCGGATTTCGGTGTTGTAGCGCTCGACGGCGGCGATGAAGTCGCGGCGCGCCACGGCGATGCGATTCTCGGTGCCTTCGAGCTGGGACTGCAGGGCGAGGAAGTTCTGGTTCGACTTGAGGTCCGGGTAGCGCTCAGCGACGACCATCAGCCGCCCCAGGGCGCCGGAGAGCTGGCGCTGAGCCTGGTCGTAGCGTTGCAGTTGCTGCGGATCCTGCAGGGTGCTGGCGTCGACCTGGACCGAGGTCGCCTTGGCCCGCGCTTCGACGACCTGGGTGAGCGTCTCGCGCTCCTGCGCGGCGTAGCCCTTCACCGTTTCCACCAGGTTGGGAATCAGGTCGGCGCGGCGCTGGTACTGGTTCTCGACCTGGGCCCAGGCTGATTTCACCTGTTCGTCGAGGGTGGGAATGTTGTTGATCCCGCAGCCGCTGAGCAGGGTGGCGAGCAGCGCCGTGGCGAGCAGTCGCCAGGAAAGGGTTGGGAGAGCTGCGATGCGCATTGAGGTGCGTCCATGTCCATTGAGAGGTCGGGCGTTCGACGCCCGAACTTCATCATGGTTCATGCGCGGCCAGGGCGAAAGGGTCACTCGGCGAAACGTTGCAACGCCTCGCCATCCAGGCGGTAGCGAATCCATTCGTCCTGGGGCAGCGCGCCCAGCGAGCGGTAGAAGTCGATTGCCGGCTGGTTCCAGTCCAGCACGCTCCATTCCAGACGCCCGCAGTCATGCGCCACGGCTTCGCGCGCCAGGTGCCGGAGCAGCGCCTTGCCGGCGCCGCTGCCGCGCTGCCGGGGCGTGATGTAGAGATCTTCGAGGTAGATGCCGTTGCGGCCCAGCCAGGTCGAGTAGCTGAAGAAGTACACGGCGTAGCCGAGCGCTTCGCCGTCGCGTTCGCAGATCAGCGCCTGGGCCCGTGCGCCTTCGCCGAACAGACTGTGACGGATGTCCTCGACGCTGGCCACCACTTCGTGGGCGGCGCGCTCGTACTCGGCCAGTTCGACGATGAAGGCGTGGATCAGCGGGGCGTCTTCGGGTTGTGCGGGGCGGATAGTGAGGCTCATGGGGTCTCGTGATTGGGGTTATCGATGCGCCGGTGCGGGGCACCGGCGTTGCTCTGCGGCTTACTGGCCGGCGCCGAGCCAGTCGCCGACGATGCGTGCGTACTCGCCATTGTGGCGTGCCAGATGCAGCCACTGGTCGACGTACGCCTTCCAGGCGATGTCGTCGCGCGGCAGCATGAAGGACTTCTCGATGTACTGCAGCGGCTGCGCGGGGTTCACCGGGCACAACGTCGGGTAGTTGCGCTTCTGGTACTGCGCCTCGGAGGCGTCGGTGATCATCACGTCGGCGCGGCCCTCGGCGACCGCTGCGAAGATCACCGTGTTGTCGTGGAACAGTTCCAGCTTCGCCTGCGGCAGTTCACGGCGCACGAAAGCCTCGTTGGTGCCGCCCGGCGGTTCGATCAGGCGGACTTCGGGACGGTTCATCTGCGCCACGCTCTGGTAGCGCTGCACATCGTCGCAGCGAACGAAGGGGATCTTGCCGTCGATATTGGTCGGCGCGCTGAAGAACGCCACCTTCTGCCGCTCGAGGGAGACCGACACGCCACCCACGGCGATGTCGCACTTGGCGAGGAAGTCCGGGGTGAGGGTCTTCCAGGTGGTCGGCACCCACTCGGGCTTGGCGCCGAGGCTCTTGGCCAGCGAACGTACCAGTTCGATGTCCATGCCCTCGTACTCGCCGTCCTGGCGCAGGAAGCTGTAGGGCTTGTAGTCGCCGGTGGTGCAGACACGCAGGGTGCCACGGTCGATGACCTGGTCCAGTCGCGAGCCCGGATCGGCGTGGGCGAGGGAGGCAGTGGCCAGCAGCAGGCCGGCGCTGAGCAACATCTTCATGATTATCCTTGTAGGTGTTGGGGCGGCAGCGGTTCTGCCGCGGCGCCATTCTAGCGTTCTCGGCCGCCTTGCGGCGGTATCCGCGTAGGGCGGATGGCGCGACGTGGGCGATGGCATGCGGTAGCCTTGCGCTGACATCCACTGCCCCGGAGCCCGGCATGAGCCTGTACGGCGATTACGATCCCCAGAACATCTTCGCCTGCATCATTCGCGGTGAGGCACCCTGCTTCAAGATCTACGAGGACGACGACGTGCTCGCCTTTCTCGACCTGTTCCCGCAGTCGCGCGGGCACACCCTGGTGATCCCGAAGAACGATCCCGCGCGCAACTTGCTGGAAGCCAACCCGCAGACGCTGGCGAAGTTGCTGCCCGCGGTGCAGAAGCTGGCGCGGGTGATCGCCGAGGAACTGCAGCCGGACGGTATCCAGGTCGCCCAGTTCAACGGCGCGCCTGCCGGGCAGAGCGTCTTCCACCTGCACATGCACATCGTGCCGCGCTGGAGCGGCCAGGCACCCGCCGCACATGGCCAGGGCAAGGCCGATCCGGCGGAGCTCGAAGCGCTCGCCGAGCGCCTCAAGGCGCGTATCGCCGCTGCGTGATGTAAGCAGCGGCACCCTGGTCGCCGCTGCGTTGTCACAGACACGATCTTATATTTCCAGACTGACCCGTGGAGGGAACCCATGCGATCGATCCAGGCGCTGCTGGCGCTCACTTTGGTGGCTGTGGCCGGCTGTTCGTCCTATCGTCCCGAACGCTTCGAGGCGATTCCCAGCGAACGCCTGCTCGGCTACCAGCAGGCCAGTGATGGCACCGGAACGCTAGAGTTGCATCGCGAGGTGGGCTTCATGGGCGGCGGCTGCTACGTGATGTTCTCGATCGACCGCCAGCCGGCGGCACGTATCGGCGTCGGCGAGCAGGCCAGCTTCCAGCTGATGCCGGGGCGGCACATCGTCGGCATCGGTGCGGATACCGAGGACGACACCCTCTGCGCCCATGCGCGGCTCAATCGAGAGGCCTGGGTCGAGGTCGCCGAGGACGGCAAGCCCGCCGAGGTGCGCATTTATGCGGACAACCGCAAAGGCTTCGACATGGAGGTCAAGGACGGGCACTGAAGCGCCTGCGCGATCTGCCGCAGCGACCCTGTGGCAGGAGGACGGCCTGCTCTGGCTCAGGTTCTCGCCCCGCGTCTGGAGCTGCTGAGGCGACGGGAGTAAGTCTTCCTGCGCGCTTTCATTGATCGGCAGCAATGAAGGCTCGATGCCATCATAAGACCATGCGCCGACCCGGCAGAGTGCCGAGAGGGCGCCTCGTTTCACCAACGTGGCAGGTGGGTCGGCATGTGGCCAGGAGGGCTGGCGCAGACTCGTTCGGGGAGCGCCATGGGCACTCCCCAGCATCCGGATCTCCGTATGAGCCAAGCAGTCGGCCTGCGCGAAGAGGAAGTGATCCTGGGCGACGACGAGTTCATCGTCACCAAGACCGACACGCGCGGCAATATCCTTTATGCCAATCGTACTTTCATGCGTATTTCCGGTTTCAGCGAGCCGGAGTTGCTCGGCCATCCACACAATCTGGTACGCCATCCGGACATGCCGCGCTCCGTCTTCCGGCTGCTCTGGGAAACCTTGCGCGGCGGTGACGAGTTCTTCGGCTACGTGAAGAATCGCTGCAAGGACGGACGCTACTACTGGGTGCTGGCCAACATCACCCCAGACCGCGACGCCAGCGGTCAACTGCGGGGTTACTACTCCGTACGCCGCAAGCCGAGGGCATCCGCCATCGCCCAGGCCGAGCGCCTCTACCGGCGCATGCGCGAGTTGGAGCAGCAGTCCGGCATGGAGCCGGCGCTGGACTACCTGCAGGAGCAGGCGCGCGCTAGAGGGCTGGACTATGCGGGGTTGGTGATCGCCCTTAATCGTGAGGACGCCGCATGAAAGCTTCCGCTGCAACCGCGCAGCCCCGTGGCGTTAGCAGTGGGGCGTTGTTCCTTGGTGGTCAGTTTCGCCTGCTATGCGCCTGCCTTTCGCTGGTCTCGCTGGTGGCCGCGTCGGTGGCGATCGTCGTCTACGACGGCAGCCTGTGGTGGCTGCTGCAGCCTCTGCTGGTGGGACTGCTCTGCGCGCGTTTGCTGCATCGCGTCGGCCGTGTGCTGATGACCTTGCAGAGCATCCAGCAGACCATGCGCCAGGCCAACGCCGGGGCGTTCCACCTGCGCATCACGCGCACCGCGCGCCTCGGTGAGGTGGGCAAGGTAGCCTGGGAGGTGAACGACTTTCTGGACAAGGTGGAGGCCTACTTCAAGGAAGTCGATACCTGCTTCTCCAATGCCTCGCGGGGCAAGTTCGATCGTCCCGCCCTGGAGGACGGTCAGCCAGGCATGCTCAAGCTGTCGCTGCAGAACATCAATCGCTCGCTGGCGGCCATGCAGCGCAACACCGAACTGGTCGCTGCCAACGAGCTGCAATCCACGCTGCATGCCTTGAACGTGCCGAATCTCATCCTCAACCTGCGCGATACCCAGCGCAACCTGCAGGACATCAGCGGACGCATGGTCGAGGTCGAGTCCATCGCCCTGCGGAACAACGAGGCGGCACTCGACAGCCAGCATTCGGTGCGGCGCATGGACGACGCATTGCACGACATTGCCGCCACCGTGGCTGCGGTGACCGCGGTGGTGCAGCGCCTGGGCGAGGACAGCGAGCGGGTGCAGGCGTCCCTGTCGATGATCACCGAGATCGCTGACCAGACCAACCTGCTGGCGCTCAACGCCGCCATCGAGGCTTCTCGGGCCGGGGAGCAAGGGCGTGGCTTCGCGGTGGTCGCCGATGAGGTCAAGGCGCTTTCGCGGCGCACCAAGGAGGCTGCCGGCGAGGTCACCTCGACCATCGAGGGTTTTTCCTCGCGGGTTTACGAGATGCTGCAGAAGGCCGAGGTCACCGAGGTCCTGTCGCACCAGGTCAACGAGACCCTGGGCGATCTACGCCGGCGTTTCGATGCGTTCTCCGACAGCTCGCTGGCGACCATCGACGCGCTCTCCGTGGCCAAGGATCAGGCGCTCAACGTGCTCAACAAGGTCGATCACGTCATCCTCAAGCAGAACGGCTACATCGCGCTGGACGCCTCGACCTGCCAGCCCGAAGCGTTGCATGCGATCGCCGAGGACCACCATGGCTGTCGGCTGGGGCAGTGGTTCCACGGAGAGGGGCTGGCGCGCTTCGGCCAGAGCAGCGGCTATCGCACGCTGGAAAAACCGCACCGGGCGGTACACGACGCGCTGCAGCGCGCCGTTGCGCTGCGCGAAACGGACTGGATGCACGAGCGTCACTACCAACAACAGATCGTCGCGGCCATGCGCGAGGCGGAGGAGCAGAGCAACGCCTTGCTGCACGCGCTCGACGGCATGCTCGACGGCTTCCAGGCGCATCGGCGGCAGACCGCGCGCGCCAGGAACTGCTAAGGTGAGCTGAGGTTCCCCTGGAGTGCTGTCCATGCCCGTTGCCCGTATCGGCCTGTTGCCTGCCTTGCTCATCGCGATCGCCGTGGCCTTCGCCGGGTGGTCCATGGGGCAGGGCTTCGAGCGTTTTCGAATGGCTGATCGAAGCATTACGGTGAAGGGCCTGGCGGAGATGGAGGTGAATAGCGACTTCGCCATCTGGAGCCTGGCGTTCCGCCGCGGCGGCGACCGTTTTGGCGACGTGCAGCGCCAGCTCAGCGAAGATCGCCAGCGTGTCGTGGCGTACCTGCGCGAGCAGGGTTTCCGCGACGACGAGCTCGAGGTGCGGCCGTTGCAGGTGCAGGACCTGCTCGCCCGGGAGTGGTCCAACGGCAACGTGCCGCTGCGCTTCACCGGACAGGGCCAGGTGCTGGTCAAGACGCCGAGGGTGGATGTGGTGGCGAAGACCGCCAACGCCATCGATCCGCTGATCCAGGCCGGTGTGCAACTGGATACCAGCGAGGGGCCGCGCTATCAGCTGCGTGGCTTCAACGACCTCAAGCCCAAGCTGCTGGAGGCGGCCACCGGCAATGCGCGGGATCAGGCGCGCCAGTTCGCCGGAGACGCCGGTGCCAGTCTGGGCGAGTTGAAGAACGCCAACCAGGGCGTGATCCGCGTGCTCGACGACGACGGTAGCGACATGGATAGCGGGCGAACCCTCGGCAAGCGCTTGCGGGTGGTCAGCACCTTCGAATACACCTTGCGCTAGGGCCCGCGCGGCCCCTAGCGATAGCGCGCGAGGATCTTCTCGAAAGTACCGTCCAGACGCATGCGCACCAGGGCGCGCAGCAGCGCCATGGTCGGGATATCCGGCGTGTCGCGGACCAGACAGGAGACCTCGTCGAGGGAGATTTCGGCGACTTCGATCAGCTTGTGTTGGGTAGGGTGCTGGCGATTGAACCAGGCCAGGCTCTGTTCGCTGGACATCGCGTAATCGAAGCGGTCGCTCTGCAGCATGGCCAGTAATTGTTCCTGGGTACGTACGTCCTCGCGCAGCAGTTGCCCCGAGGCGAACAGCGGGTCCAGACGCGGGTACTGGTAGCCGAGTACGGTGCCGATCCGGGTGCCGTGCGGGAGGCTTTCCGGCGCGCTGCTTGGCTGGCCCTGCCGCCCCACCAGCAGGTCACGCTGCACCATGAACGGCAGGCTCCAGATGTACCGGTAATGGGACTCGCGCACCCAGTCCGGAGTGACGTAGCAGCGTACGTCGATGAGACCGTTTTCGACGCCCTGCTGCACGCGGCGCCTGGGCAGGCTGATCAGGCTTGCCGGGCGATCGATACGTTTGGCCAGCGCGTGGTAGAGGTCGGGGAGGATGCCGGCGTGGGTCTCGTCCTTTCCGGAGAAGTCGACCAGCGGCATCGTCCAGCTCTCGTTAATCGAGAAATGCAGCACCGGCTTCTGCGCCGCCATCCCCAGGCTGCTCCATCCCAGCAAAGCGAAGAAGATCGCTGCTATCCACATCACCGGTCCACGCCCCCTACGCTCGATAGGCGCGAGTCTACGCAAAAGCGGGACCTGGGTCAGTTGCCGCAGTGTTCAGTGACCCGCCGCCTTGCGCAGAAGCGCGGGCGTCCGCTGCGCGCCCATCACCCGGGTGGCGTCCAGGGGCGTGGCTCCCTGAGCATCGCGGGCCGCCGGGTCGGCGCCGTGTGCCAGCAGCAGTTCGACGATCTCCACGCGGTCGAACATCGCCGCCATCATCAGCGCCGTCTTGCCATCGGCGCCGGCCGCGTCGACCGACGCCCCCCCTTCGAGCAGCAGGCGGGCGATCTCCCGTTCGTCCTTGAATGCGCAGCCGGCCAGCGGTGTCTGCCCACGGTCGTTGGCGAGGTCGGGATCGGCGCCGTGTTCGAGCAGGACGCGGCAGGCCTGCAGGTGGCCGTGGTAGCTGGCGAGCATCAGCAGGCTGTCGCCCTTGGCGTCGCGCAGGTTGGCCGGCAGGCCGGCCTCGAGCAGGCGCCCGAGCATCTCGGCGTCGCCCTGGCGCGCCACATCGAGCACCTGGCGGGCGAATTCCTGGGATTCCTCGGCGCTCATCAGACGGCTTTGGCTGGACGGATTCATCGCGGGCTCCTGTGTGTGTCCGGTAGTGATCGTCTGACCACGGGAGCGCGCGTCGGTGCAGTCGCGGAGGGTCCTCGGGGGGTGCTAACGCGTCACTCCGGCGATGATCGGCGTGCCGCTGTGGGGGTCCTGCAGGAGCACGCAATGCACGCCGTAGAGGGTCTCCACCAGCTCCGAGGTGACGATCTGCGAGGGTGCGCCCTGGGCCACGACGCGGCCGCCATGCATCGCCACCAGGTGATCGGCGTAGCGGCAGGCGCAGGACAGGTCGTGGACCACCATGACCACCGTCTTGCCGGACTCGGCCAGGGCGCGAATCAGCTCGAAGACCTCGATCTGGTGACCCAGGTCAAGTGCCGAAGTGGGTTCGTCGAGCAGCAACAAGGGGGTCGACTGGGCGATCGCCATGGCGATCCAGGCGCGCTGACGCTGGCCACCGGACATGGACTCCAGCGGTCGCTCGGCCAACGCTTCGAGATCGGCGGCACGCAGCGCGGCGTCGACGATTGCCTGGTCCTCCTCGCTCCATTGGCGCAGCAGTCCCTGGTGAGGCTGGCGGCCGAAGCGAATCAATTCGGCGACGGTCAGACCCTCCGGCGCGCTGGCATCCTGGGGTAGCAGCGCCAGGCGTCGCGCCACCTCTTTCGACGGCAGGCCGTCAATCGCCTTGCCGTCGAGCAGTACCGCGCCGCCGCTGGGCTTGTGCAGGCGACAGAGGCCGGCGAGCAGCGTGGACTTGCCGCAGCCGTTGGGGCCGACGATGGCGGTGACCTGGCCGCGGGGTATCTGCAGGTCCAGACCGTCGATGATCAGGCTGGCACCGTAGCCCATGCGCAGGGCCTTCGCCTCCAGGCTGGCGGGACGCTGTGCCGGTGTGACGAGCAGGGGCGAGAGGATGCTCATGAGAGTCTCCGCGCCGGCTGGCGCAACAGGATCCATAACAGGTAGGGGCCGCCGACGAGGGCCATGATCACACCCACCGGCACTTCGACGGGGGCGAGCAGGGTACGGCCCACCCAGTCGGCGACGATCATCAGCAGCGCGCCGCAGAGTGCGGCGTTGAATACCGGCACGCCGCGATGACCGGACAGGTAGCGGGCCATCTCTGGAGCCACCAGCGCCACCAGGCCGACAGGCCCGACCACCGCGACCGCCAGGGCGGTGAGCCACACCGTCAGCGCGAGTGTCGCCAGGCGTGTACGGGCCAGTCCGACGCCCAGGCCCAAGGCGACGCTGTCGGAGAAGCGCAGCAGCATCAGCGGTCGCACCAGCAGCTTGGCCAGAGGCAGGCCGAGCAGTAGGCCGAAGCCGAGCAACTGCACCGACAGCGCCGGGCGCGCGTTGAGCGTACCCACCGTCCAGGGATAGGCGGCGTTGGCCGCGTCGATGGCCGCGCGTGCCAGCATCAGGTTGGAAAGCGCGCCGAACAGTGCGCCGACACCGATGCCGACGACGATGAAGCGGTAGCCGCGCGCGCCGCTGCCCGAGGCCAGGCCGAAAGTCAGCGCCGCGGCCGTGGCGGCACCGGTGAGGGCCAGCGCCGACGGCGCGAGACTGGTGGACACGGCGACGATCGAGGCCACGGCGAAGGCGGTGGCGCCGTCATCGATGCCGATCACCCCGGGGGTTGCCAGGCGGTTGCGTGCCAGGGTCTGCAGCAGGCAGCCCGCGGCGCCCAGCGCCGCACCGCTGTAGAGGCCGGCGAGCAGGCGTGGCAGGCGCAGTTCACGCACCAGGAACACCGGCATCGGTTCACCCTTGCCGAACAGCGCGGCCAGCGCACTGCTCGGCGTCAGGACCTGGCTACCCGCGGCCAGGATCGACAGGCTCGCGGCCAGCAGGGCCAGGCCCAGCCCCAGCGCGACACCGGCACCGCGCTGGTCGACCAGCAGGCGCGCCTGGCCCAGGCGCAGCAGCCAGTAGCCGCTGGGTGCGTGCAGCGGTAGGCGAGGGCGGGTCGGTAAAGGTGCGTTCATGTCACAGGCTGGGTAGTCGATGGCCGCGCACCACGGCGATGAGGATCGGTGCGCCGACGAAGGCGGTGATCACCCCGACCGGCATCTCGTAGGGACGCACCAGCAGACGCGAGAGAATGTCGGCGAACAGCACCACGCAGGGCCCCAGCAGCAGGCACAGGCCCAGGGTGCGGCGGATGTCCGGGCCGACCAGGCGGCGTGCCACGAAGGGCACGATGAGTCCGACGAAGGCGATCGGGCCGGCCGCCGCGGTGGCCGTGCCCACCAGTACCGCCACCGCCAGCAGCGTCCCCAGGCGAGTGAGTTGCGGGTGGTGACCGAGCCCGCTGGCGACCCGCTCGCCCAGCGCCAGGGCCGCCAGCGGACGCACCAGCGGCAGCACCAGGGCGAGCCCCAGCAGCAGTCCCGGCAGGCTCCACAGCAGCGTCTCAGGAGGCCGCCCGGCGAGCGCTCCGACCACCCAGAAGCGCATCTCGTCGGCGGTGCGCTGGTCCCAGAGCAAGAGCAGGCTGGTAAGCGCGTTGAGGATGCCGGTAAAGGCCGCGCCGGCCAGCACCAGGCGCACCGGGTCATCGCCGACGCCGCGCCATTGGCTGACCAGCAGCACCAGCAGACAGCCCGCCATGGCGCCGCCCATGGCCACGCCCAGGTGTACGCTGGCCGCCGCGGCGCCGAGATTGATCGCCAGTACCACGGCGAAGGAGGCGCCAGCGCTGACGCCGAGCAGGCCGGGTTCGGCCAGCGGGTTGCGCGTCACCGCCTGCAGCAGCACGCCGGCGGCGCCGAGCGCGAGGCCCACCAGCAGGGCCAGTTCGGTACGCACCCAGCGCAGTTGGAAGATGACGAAGCGTGCCTCCTCGCCGGCGCCTCCGGTCAGCGCCTGCAGGCTCTGCCAGGGGCCGACGTCACCGGCGCCGAACAGCAGGCTGGCCAGCCCCAGGGCGAGCAGCAGCAGGGCGCAGCCCGTCACTGCACGGGCGGGCGACAGGTTCTGCGCAGGCACGCGGTGACTCACTGGGCCATGGCCCTCTCGACGTCGTCGAGGATCTGGCTGGCGGCCAGATAGCCAGCGCTGCTGCTCCAGATCTGCCCGTCCACGCTCACCACCTGTCCATTGCCTACTGCCTTCAGACGGGTGAAGGCGGGTTGTTGGCGTGCCTGTGCCAGCGCCTGCTCACCCTCGGGGTTGAGGGTGGCGAGGAACAGCCAATCCGCGTCGACCTTGGAGAGGTTCTCCAGTGAGAGAATGTCGGAGTGCGGACGATCGGTCAGCGACTCGGCCAGTTCGACCTGCTTGAAACCGAGCTGGCCGAGCAGTTGGCCGACGAACAGGTGGCTGGACATGATGCCAGGCCCCTGTGGGTTCCAGCGCACCACGGAAACGCTGGCAGCCTGCGGCAGGCGCGGCTTGAGGGCGGCGATACGGGTATCGATCTCCGCGATGCGCGCCTTGCCCTGGTCTGTCTTGTCCAGTGCCTGGGCGTAGAAGGCGAAGGTCTCGCGCCAGTCGTCGAAGCTGTTACCCGCGGGCACCAGGGTCGGGGCCATCATGCTCAGTTTGTCGTAGAGGGCTTTATCGAGCTGCGTCGAAGCGACGATCAGATCCGGTTGCAGGGCCAGGATCGCCTCCAGGTTGGGCTCGCGGGTAGTACCGACCACGGCGACCTTGCCGGTGTGCGCCTTGAGGTAGGCCGGGATGTCGGTGCCGCCACGGCTGGCCAGCGAACCCACCGGCTCGACACCCAGCGAGACCACCGCATCCAGTGCGTTGTCGCCCAATGCGACGACGCGCTGCGGCGCACCCTGCAATTCCACCGGCCCATAGGCGGTTTCCAGCGTGCGTGCCTGGGCGAGCGTGGTGAACAGGGTGGCGAAGGCCAGGGCCGGGACGGCCAGCCAGTGGCGGGAAGGCCTGCAAAGGCGCTTGAGCATCGGAGCAACTCCTCGTACGGCAGGCGCCGTAGGCGGCGCCGGTTCCTGTCGGGCCCGGCAAACGAGCCCACGCGACGTCGCGATTGTATTCGGAACCATTATCAATAACCGGGGAGAATAACATTCTTTACAGGACTTTTACCCTGCGCGCCGTGAGGGAAAGTGCCGCGCTAGACGGGGTAGATGGGAACTTCCTGGAACAGCTCGGCAATCGCCTGGGCGGCCACCGACAACTGGTGGCCGCGTCGCGTGATCAGCCCGACCGGACGTTCGATCACCGGGTCCTGCAAGGTCAGGCAACGTGCGCCCAGTTCATGCATCTGCTCGCGACACAGCGCGGGCACGGCACTGACCCCCAGACCCTCGGCGACCATCCGCCCGACGGTGGACAGTTGGTGGCTCTCGAACGCCACCGGCAGGCGCCAGCCACTGCGCCGCAGGTGTTCCTCGAGCATCACGCGCACGGTGGATGGGCGCTGCAGGGTGACGAAGGGCTGGTCGAGCAGATCGCGCCAGCGTAGCGCGTGGCGCGTGGCCAGCGGCGAATCGGCGGGCACCACGGCGACGAAGCGGTCGAGGTAGAGCATCTGGAAATCCAGCAGCGAAGAGGGCTCCGGGGCAAAGGCGATACCCAGCTCCACGGCGCCGCTCTGCACCATGTCCATCACCTGCTCGTTGACCACGTCGTGGACGCTGACGCCAATGCCCGGATAGCGCTCGCGGAAGCGACGTAGCGCGACGGGCAGCAGGTTGCCGGCGAAGGAGGGCATGGCGGCCAGGGCGACCCGACCGTGCTGCAGGCTGAAACGCTGGCGCAGCTCGTCCTCGGCATCGTCCCAGGAGGCCAGCAGACGCCGCGCCAGCGACAGCAGCGTTTCGCCCTCGGGAGTAAGGCTGACGGAACGGGTGGTGCGGTTGAGCAGGCGGCCGCCGAGGCTGTCCTCCAGTGACTTGATGGTCAGGCTCAGCGCCGGGGGTGACAGGTGCAGGCGCTCGCAGGCCTGGGCGAAGCTCAGCGTCTGCGCCACAGCGAGAAAGGCGCGTAACTGCTTGACGGTCATGGCGATGTCACCATTCTTTTGAGAAGTTAAAGAATAGTGATTAAAAATAAACTTAACAAAGCATTTGCCCGGTTCGACACTCGGTTGCACATAACAACGATAAGGATCGGGCGATGGCCGGTTTCGACAAGCGAGTGCACTCCTACGCCGAGGCGCTGGAAGGGCTCAACGATGGCATGACGGTGTTGGCGGGGGGCTTCGGCCTGTGCGGCATCCCCGAGAACCTGATCGCCGAGATTCGCCGCCACGGCACCCGCGATCTGACGGTGGTCTCCAACAACTGCGGAATCGATGGCTTCGGCCTCGGCGTGCTGCTGGAAGACCGGCAGATCCGCAAGATGATCGCCTCCTACGTCGGCGAGAACGCCCTGTTCGAGCGCCAACTGCTCGACGGCGAACTGGAAGTCGAACTCACCCCCCAGGGCACCCTCGCCGAGAAGCTGCGCGCCGGCGGCGCCGGTATTCCCGCGTTCTACACCGCCACCGGCTACGGCACCCCGGTCGCCGAAGGCAAGGACGTGCGCGAATTCGACGGGCGTCCCTACATTCTCGAACACGCCATCACCGGTGACTTCGCCATCGTCCGTGGCTGGAAGGCCGATCGCTACGGCAACGTGATCTATCGCCACACCGCGCAGAACTTCAACCCGCTGGCCGCCGCCGCAGCGCGGGTCACCGTGGTCGAGGTCGAAGAGATCGTAGAGCCGGGCGAGCTGGAACCGTCGCAGATCCATACCCCCGGGATCTACGTCGACCGGATCATCCAGAGCACCTTCGAAAAACGTATCGAAAAGCGCACCCTGCGCGGTTGAGAGGCAAGCACCATGGCACTGACTCGTGAACAGATGGCCCAGCGTGTCGCCCGCGAACTGCGTGACGGCTACTACGTGAACCTCGGCATCGGCATCCCCACCCTGGTCGCCAACTACGTGCCCGAGGGCATGGAGGTGATGCTGCAGTCGGAGAACGGCCTGCTCGGCATGGGCCCGTTCCCCACCGAGGAGGAACTCGATGCGGACATGATCAACGCCGGCAAGCAGACGGTCACCGCCCGCGTCGGCGCCTCGATCTTCGACTCCGCGCAGTCCTTCGCGATGATTCGCGGCGGGCATATCGACCTCACCGTGCTCGGCGCCTTCGAGGTCGACGTGCAGGGCAACATCGCCTCCTGGATGATCCCCGGCAAGCTGGTCAAGGGCATGGGCGGGGCGATGGATCTGGTCGCTGGCGCGGAGAACATCATCGTGGTGATGACCCACGCCTCGAAGAACGGCGAGTCCAAGCTGCTGCCCAGCTGCAGCCTGCCGTTGACCGGCGCCGGCTGCATTCGCCGGGTGCTCACCGACCTTGCCTACCTGGAGATCGAGGACGGCGCCTTCGTCTTGCGCGAGCGCGCGCCGGGCGTCAGTGTCGAAGAGATCGTCGCGCTCACCGCCGGTGAATTGCGGGTGCCGGAGACGGTCCCGGAAATGCGCTTCGACTGATTCCACCATCCCTTTCCATCAGGCCCCGTTGCGACGGGGCCGCCGTCGTTTAAGGAGGTCGTCCATGCACGACGTCGTCATCGTCGCCGCCACCCGTACCGCCATCGGCAGCTTCCAGGGTGCCCTGGCCGAAATTCCCGCCCATGAACTGGGCGCCGTGGTGATCCGCCAATTGCTCGCCAGCAGTGGCGTGCCTGCCGAACGCATCGACGAGGTCATCCTCGGCCAGGTGCTCACCGCCGGCAGCGGGCAGAATCCCGCGCGCCAGGCCGCGCTGGCCGCCGGGCTGCCGCATGCGGTGCCGGCACTGACGTTGAACAAGGTCTGCGGCTCCGGGCTCAAGGCACTGCACCTGGGCGCCCAGGCGATCCGCTGCGGCGACGCCAAGCTGGTCATCGCCGGCGGCCAGGAGAACATGAGCCTGGCGCCCTACGTACTGCCCAAGGCGCGCACCGGTCTGCGCATGGGGCATGCGCAACTGCTCGACAGCATGATCGTCGACGGCCTCTGGGATGCCTTCAACGACTACCACATGGGCATCACCGCGGAGAACCTGGCGCGCGACTACGAGCTCAGCCGCGAGGCTCAGGATGCCTTCGCCGCCGCCTCCCAGCAAAAAGCCGTGGCGGCCATCGAGGCCGGACGCTTCGACGCCGAGATCACCCCGGTGGAGATTCCTCAGCGCAAGGGCGATCCCGTGGTCTTCGCCCGCGACGAGCAGCCGCGCGCCGGCACCACCGCCGAGAGCCTGGCCAAGCTGCGTCCGGCCTTCGACAAGAACGGCACGGTGACCGCCGGCAACGCCTCCAGCCTCAATGACGGCGCCGCCGCGGTGCTGCTGGCCGATGCCGAGACCGCCCGCGAACTGGGCCTGCCGATCCTCGCGCGCATCCAGTCCTACGCCAGCGCCGGGGTCGATCCGGCGACCATGGGCATCGGCCCGGTGCCGGCCACCCGTCGCTGCCTGGACAAGGCTGGCTGGAGCGTCGACGAGCTGGACCTGGTGGAGGCCAACGAGGCCTTCGCTGCGCAGTCCCTGGCGGTGGCCAAGGACCTGGGCTGGGATCTGGCCAAGGTCAACGTCAATGGCGGCGCCATCGCCCTCGGCCACCCGATCGGCGCCTCCGGCTGCCGGGTGCTGGTGACCCTGCTGCACGAGATGATCCGCCGTGACGCCAAGAAAGGCCTGGCGACCCTGTGCATTGGCGGCGGTCAGGGCGTGGCCCTGGCGCTGGCCCGCGACTGAGGGGCGCAGACGATGAGTCTTCCAGCCACTGCGGTGCTCGGCGCCGGCCTCATGGGGGTCGGTATCGCGGTACACCTGGCTCGCTTCGGCCACGCGGTGCGCCTGTATGACCCGGACCCCGCGCGCCTGGCGCAGATTCCTGCGGTGGCCGGGAGCATCCTCGACGAGCTGAGCGACGCCGGGCGTTTCGAGGCCGCGCAGCGCGAGGCCGTGCTGCAACGCCTGAGCGGCGTAGCGCAACTGGCCGAGCTGGCTGATGCCGGCCTGCTGATCGAAGCGGTGCCCGAGCGTCTGCCGCTCAAGCGTGCGCTGTATGCCGAGTTGGAAGCGCTGATCGCCGACGACGCGATCATCGCCAGCAACACCAGCGGCCTGCCGCCGGACGAGCTGGCCGAGGGCATGCGCCATCCCGAGCGGCTGCTGATCGCGCATTTCTGGAACCCGCCGCACTTCATCCCGCTGGTGGAGCTGGTGCCGGGCTCGGCCACCGAGCGCCGTCATCTGCAGCGGTTGGCCGAGGCCTTCGATGCCATTGAACTCGAAGCGGTGGTGCTGGAGAAGGCGGCGCCGGGTTTCATCGGCAATCGCCTGCAGTTCGCTCTGTTGCGCGAGGCCCTGCATATCGTCGAGAGCGGCATCGCCGATGCGGCCACCGTGGATCGGGTGATGCGCGCCTCGCTGGGCCGCCGCTACGGCATGGTCGGCCCGTTGGAGGGCGCCGATATGGGCGGCCTGGATACCTTCGCCGACATTTCCCGGCACCTGCTGCCGCGCTTGGCACAGGGCAGCGATGGCCTGGCACTGCTCGAGAAAATGGCGCGAGCGGGCAAGACCGGGCTGCGCAGCGGTGAAGGTTTCTACGTATGGGACGACGAGCGCCGCGCGCGCATCGCCCGTCGCCGGGAACACCAATTGCGCCATGCACTGAAGCCCTGACGCCCCTGAGTACCTTGAGAAGGAATGAAGGCGCGCCCGGGAGCGGCGCCGAAATACCCCCAGGCAGTTAATCCAGGCGTTTTACAAAAACAACAGGCCGGTCACCGCCGGCGCTAGGAGTAACCATGAGTATCCTGATCGCCCTCGCGGCGCTTGGACTGTTGATGCTGGCCGCCTACCGCGGCTACAGCGTGATTCTGTTCGCCCCCATCGCCGCGCTCGGCGCGGTGCTGCTGACCGACCCCAGCGCCGTGGCACCGGCGTTCACCGGGTTGTTCATGGAGAAGATGGTCGGCTTCGTCAAACTCTACTTCCCGGTGTTCCTGCTGGGCGCGGTGTTCGGCAAGCTGATCGAGCTGTCCGGCTTTTCCCGCTCGATCGTCGCCGCGGCCATCCGCGTGCTCGGTCGCAAGCAGGCGATCCCGGTGATCGTCGCGGTCTGCGCGCTGCTCACCTACGGCGGCGTGTCGCTGTTCGTGGTGGTCTTCGCGGTCTATCCGTTCGCCGCCGAGATGTTCCGCCAGATCGGTATTCCCAAGCGGCTGATGCCGGCGACCATTGCCCTGGGTGCATTCTCTTTCACCATGGACGCGTTGCCCGGCACCCCACAGATCCAGAACATCATCCCCACCAGCTTCTTCAAGACCACCGCCTGGGCCGCGCCGGGGTTGGGCATCGCCGGTTCGCTGTTCGTCATCGCGATGGGCCTGTTCTTCCTCGAGACCTGGCGCCGCCGCGCCCAGCGCGCCGGCGAAGGTTACGGCACTGACCTGCGCAACGAGCCGGAAACGCCCGAGGACGTGGCCCTGGTGCATCCGCTGCTGGCGCTCTCTCCGTTGGTACTGGTGGGTGTGCTGAACTTCTTCTTCACCCGCTGGATTCCCCAGTGGTACGGCCCCAGCCACAGCCTGGCGCTGCCGGGCATGAGCGCGCCGATCCAGACCGAGATCGCCAAGATCACCGGCATCTGGGCGGTGGAGGCAGCGCTGCTGTCGGGCATCCTGCTGGTTGGCATCCTCGGTTTCCGGGCGATCAAGGGCAAGCTCGCCGAGGGCAGCAAGACCGCCGTGGGCGGCGCCATGCTGGCGGCAATGAACACCGCCTCGGAGTATGGTTTCGGTGCGGTGATCGCCGCGCTGCCGGGTTTTCTGCTGTTCTCCCAGGCGCTGCAGACGATCCCCAATCCGCTGGTCAACGAGGCCATCAGCGTGACCCTGCTGGCCGGCATCACCGGCTCCGCCTCCGGCGGCATGAGCATCGCCCTGGCGGCGATGGGGGACAGCTTCGTGCAGGCGGCCAACGCCGCTGGGATTCCCCTGGAAGTGCTGCACCGGGTGGCGTCGATGGCCAGCGGCGGCATGGACACCCTGCCGCACAACGGTGCGGTGATCACCCTGCTGGCGGTCACCGGGCTGACCCATCGCCAGGCCTATGGTGGGATTTTCGCCATTACCTGCATCAAGACCCTGGCGGTGTTCTTCGTCATCGCCCTGTACTACCTGACCGGCATTGTCTGAGGAGGCATGCATGAACCTGCACGGCAAGACTGCACTCGTCACCGGCTCCACCAGCGGCATCGGCCTCGGTCTGGCCGACGCCCTGGCCGGTGCCGGTGCGCGGGTGATTCTCAACGGCTTCGGCGACGTCGATGCGGCCCGTGAGCAAGTAGCCCGCCACGGCGAGGTGGCGGGCTACCACGGCGCCGACCTGAGCGATCCTGCGCAGATCGAGGACATGATGGCCTACGCCGAGCGTGACTTCGGCGGCGTCGACATCCTGGTGAACAATGCCGGCATCCAGCATGTGGCGCCGGTGGAGGACTTCCCGCGCGCGAAATGGGACGCGGTGCTGGCGATCAACCTGTCCTCGGTGTTCCACACCGCGCACCTGGCGCTGCCGGGGATGAAGCAGCGCAATTGGGGCCGCATCGTCAACGTGGCCTCGGTACATGGGCTGGTGGCGTCGAAGGAGAAGGCCGCTTACGTGGCGGCCAAGCACGGCGTGGTCGGGCTGACCAAGGTGATCGCCCTGGAAACCGCCCGCAGCGGCGTGACCTGCAACGCCATCTGCCCCGGCTGGGTACTCACCCCGCTGGTGCAGCAGCAGATCGATGCCCGCGCCGCCGCCAGCGGCAATGCCCAGCAGGCGCGTGACGAGCTGCTGGCGGAGAAGCAGCCGTCGCTGGAGTTCGTCACCCCCGAGCAGCTCGGCGAGCTGACCCTGTTCCTCTGCAGTGACGCGGCCGCCCAGGTGCGCGGCGCCGCGTGGAACATGGACGGCGGCTGGCTGGCGCAGTAAACCCGCGGGTGGCCCGGATCGCCGGGCCGCCCGGCAGGCCATAAAAGAACAACAACAGAGGAATGCGTGCCATGTTCGGTTTTCTCACTTCGATGAGCGTGAGGCTCGTCCAGCGTTATCTCCCGTCGCCCTTCGTCTTCGCCCTGTTGCTCAGCCTGATCGTGCTGATCGCCGGCATGCTCTCCACCGGGCAGGGCCTGGTGGCCATGGCCGGACACTGGGGCAACGGCCTGTGGAGCCTGCTCGGCTTCGCCATGCAGATGTCGTTGATCCTGGTGACCGGCCATGCCCTGGCCAGCGCGCCGGTGATTCCGCGCCTGCTTGGCAAGCTGGCGCGCCTGGCGCGCACGCCGGGGCAGGCCATCGTGCTGGTCACCCTGGTGGCGCTGGCCGGCTCCTGGCTGAACTGGGGCTTCGGCCTGGTGATCGGCGCGGTCTTCGCCCGCACCCTGGCCCGCGAGGTGCGCGGCGTCGACTACCCGCTGCTGGTGGCTTCGGCGTACTCGGGCTTCCTGATCTGGCACGGTGGGCTGTCCGGCTCGATCCCGCTGTCGCTGGCCTCGGGCGGCGCGGACCTGGCGCGCATGACCGGCGGCGCGGTGGAGGGCGCCATCGGCGTCGGCGACACGCTGTTCACCCCCTTCAACCTGGCGATCATCGCGCTGCTGGTGATCGGCCTGCCGCTGCTCAACCGTGCGATGCACCCGGCCCAGCCGCAGGTCGCCGATCCGGCGCTGCTCGCCGACGTCGAGCGCGAACCGCTGCCGCGCGCCACCCTGGCCCAGCGCCTGGATGACAGTCGCATCCTCAATCTGATCATCGTCGCCCTGGCCGCCGTGTTCTTCGTCCAGTACTTCTGGCGCAACGGCTTTGCCCTGAGCCTGAACATCGTCATCGGCCTGTTCCTGTTCATCGGCCTGGCGCTGCACGGCTCGCCGGAACGCTACATGCGCGCGGTGCAGGAGGGCGTGGCGGGGATCGCCGGCATCGTCCTGCAGTTCCCGTTCTACGCCGGGATCATGGGCATGATGGTGGGCGCCAATGCCGAGGGCGTGTCCCTCGGTCAGCAGGTCACGCAGACCTTCGTCAGTTGGTCTACGGCCGATACCTTCCCGCTGCTGGCCTTCCTCAGCGCCGGGCTGGTCAACGTCTTCGTGCCCTCCGGTGGCGGCCAGTGGGCGGTGCAGGGCCCCATCATGCTGCCGGCTGGCGCCGCGCTGGGCGTATCGCCGGCGGTGACCGCCATGGCGATTGCCTGGGGCGACGCCTGGACCAACATGATCCAGCCCTTCTGGGCGCTGCCGATCCTCGGCATCGTGGGCCTCGGCGCCCGCGAGATCATGGGGTACTGCCTGATGATGCTGCTGTATTCGGGGGTGGTGATCGCCGGGTGTTTCTACTTCCTGGCGTAGGCGTTTTGTGGCGAGCCCATGCTACGGTTCGGGAGTCGCCGACACTCGTCTTTTGACATGGGAGGCCCGGTGCTCCTGCTCTAATCCTGAGCCGCAGCCGCAGCCGCAGCCGCAGCCGCAGCCGCAGCCGCAGCCGCAGCCGCAGCCGCAGCCGCAGCCACAGCCGCAGCCGTTGTTTGCGGTTTTGGGCTTGGGGGTGGGAGCTTGGCGCTTTCCTCGGTTGGGACTACAGATTTCGCCCTGCACGGCGACCTACTTCTTCTTGCGTGCGGATGGCCGCCCCGGTCAAGAAGAAGTAGGCAAGAAGAAGACCACCCCACCATCCGGCCCCAACCGCTGCGCGGCTGGGGTGCCCTCGCTCCGGCGCCGCTCCGGGGGCCGGCCCGTACGGTCCCTCCCTGGACCGCACAGGCCTCTCGCCGCCGTCCTGGCGGCTCACTCTCCTGCGCAACGCCTGCACTCGGCCTACTGAAGGGGCCCCGGGTGCAAGCCGCGTCATCGGTGGTCGCTTTGCTCTGGCTCGGCCCCGGCCCCGGCCCCGGCCCGGTAGGATGGGGCGGGCCGCGTAGGTTGAGGAGCGCAGCGACGATACCCATCGTGATGACTGTGATGGGTATCGCTGCGCTCAACCCATCCTACTCAATCGTGCGGACGGCACCGAAGCGCCCCGTTGGTCCGGGTGAACGAACCCCGCCCGCGCAGCGGGCGGGGCCGGATCATAGGGGCAGGGGTTTTGGCTACTTTTGCCGCCAAAAGTAGCTCGCCCAGGAGGGCGAAACCTGGCGGTGTCTGAGGAACGCCGACAACCGTCCTTTGGCACCGAAGTCCGGAGCACCTGCTCTGATCCTGAGCCACTGCCACTGCCACTGCCACTGCCGGCACTGGTGTCTACGGTCTTGTACTCGGGCGTAGAAGCGCCACGCTTTCCTCGGCTGGAACTACAGGTTTCACCCTGCACGACGAGTCGCTTTCTCTTGCGTCCGCTGGCTGGGCAGCCCCATTACGCGTTGGTTAATGCCACCGCTCCCGCTCGCAATGATCGAAGTCGGTGGCGCCGCTGCCGTCGGCGTTGTGCTGGAGGATCTGCGTCGGACGGCCTTCGTCGTCCAGGCGTACCTCGCCGATCCCAGCGCCGTTCCATAGCCGTTCGCCACGCTGGGCGCGGCTGGGAAGGCGCGGTTTCACCTGCATGCGCCGGCGCTTGGTGAACAGGTTGAGCGGCGACAGGGGCGCGTAGAGCCAGCGGTTCAAGCGATCGAATCCGTCCAGCAGGCGGCGGGGGAACTCGTTCTTGATGCCGCTGCTGGTCACCTGCCAGAGCTGCGGCCCGTCGCGCCGCTGCCGAATGCGCACCTCGTAGGCGAAGCTGTAGTGCACGTCGCCGGAGAGGATCACGTAGTTCCCCGGCGTGCGCGAGTGGCGAAAGATGTTGAGGATCACCCGCGCGGCACCGCGATGGGCCATCCAGTTCTCCGCATCCACCAGCAGGGCATGGCCGGCCCAACTGAACACCCGCTGCACCGTTTCGATCAGCTTGACGCCGAAGATCGGCGCCGGTGAGACGATGATCGCTGCGCGCTGGTCGAGCAGCGCCTGTTGCAGTTCGCACAGCGCTTCCCAGTCCATCAGTCCGGAGGGGCGCGACGGATGTCGCTCGCTGCGCCAACGGCGCGTGCGGGTGTCGAGCACGATCAGCGTCGGCGTGCCGGGCAGTTGGTAGTGCCAGTGCTGGAAGGCCAGCAGCGCATCGATGCAGCGGTCGTGGTGCGTGCTGGGCAGCCCCCCGTCTTCGCTGGCGCCGAGCAGTTCGGCGCAGGCTTGGATGGCCGGCGCGCAGGCATGCGGATCGTTGCCCCAGCCTTGGCAGAGCGCATAACCGAGCAGCGCGTTGCCGACGATGCGCCGGGAAAAGGGGTGGCCATAGGCGCTGCTTTCCCAGTTGGCGCTGAGGTTCCAGTCGTCGGTGACGTCGTGGTCGTCGAAGATCATCAGCGTCGGCAACTGCGCGAGGGCGCGCGCAACGCCGGGCAGACCTGCGGCGAAAGCCTCGATGCGCGGCCGTTCGGTGGCGTAGCGTGCGCCGAAGTCGACGGGCAGTGGCGGAGCCTGCAGATCGACCAGGCGCCAGGGCAGCGGCGACCAGACCAGCAGGTACATGGCCAGTACCTCGGCCAGGGACACCAGATGGTTGTGTGCGCTGCTGCTGGTGAACACCGGCTTTTCCACGCCGCCGAAGAAGCGTTCGCGTAGCGCCTCGTTGCTGCGGATCGCCGGTAGCAGCGCCTCGCGCCGGTAGTAGCTGTCAGCGCTGGCGTAGAGTGCCTGGCTGTCCGCCACGCAGGCACCTTCGAGCGTTTCGTCGAACAGTCCGAGGCGCTCGATCAACCGATGGATCGCCGCCAGCATCGGGCCGGCGACGTCGTCGGCGTAGACCTGGTCGCCACTGAGCATCAGCAGCGCCGGTCGCCGTGCGGGCGCGTCCTGACGCTCGGCGAGCAGTGCGTCGACCTGCAGGAGTCCGTCGGGACCGTCGAAATGCGGCTTGCGGCAGGAGCCGTGGAGCACATCGTCCAACTGCGCGCGGCGCACGAAACAGGGCCGTGCCTGGCCGGGGTAGAGCAGGTGTGGCGCCCAGTCGGCGATACCCTGCTCGGCGCCGTCCACCTCGAGCCGCAGATCGTACTCGACGGGGATGTCCGCCGGCAGTTCGAGGCCCGGATCGGCGTCCACCAGCACCACCCAGGCGTGGCGGCCGATGGGCAACGCCTGGGCACAGGCGTCCAGTGACAGGCGTTTCTCGTGGCCAGGCCAGACCAGCAGGAGTTCGCCGCGCGGCGCCTCGCGAGTGACCAGCCAGAGTACCAGCCGGCGGGGCTCCAGGCGGCGCAGCAAAGGGCCGGTAAGGACCGGCGGCAGCGGGGTGGGGACGTTCATGCGACCCTCGTTGCGGGAACAGCCCTTAGCAATAGCAGCGCGGTGTTAGCTCAGCCTTAACGCCCCTCGCTTTCCGCCCAGCGCTTCATCAGCGTATTCGATGGCAGCGTCTCGTCGAGCAGCTTGTGTGCGGTCTCGGCGCCGGCCACCGGCAGCAGCTTGGGATCGAGCAGACCGACCTGTACCAGCACGCTGGCCTGATCCCAATAGATGTGCTCGTGGCATAGCTTGGGCCCGCGGAAGCGGATCACCCCGAGCATCGGTACTTCCACGCGGCGACCGGTGGGCGCCACGCCAGGCAGTAGCCAGTCGATCTCGGTGGTGTGGGTGAAGCGCAGGATGAATTCGTCCACCAGTTGGGTCGCGCCAAGGGTCCGCGAGACGGGTAGCAGCTCCATGTCCGGCGGATTGCCGTGGACGAAATGGTGCTGGTAGAAACGCGCCAACTGCTGCTGGCCGACGCCGCCGGTCATGGTCGGGATGTGGTTGACGTAGGGTTCGGCGACCATCGTCGCCATGGTCGCCGGCACGTTGCGCTCGGCGAACTCCTGGCGGGTGTGCTCGTCCCACAGCGCCTCCAGGTCATAGTGCGGGCCGAGCTTGGCGCGCAGCGCGGCGATGCTGCGGGCATGGGCCAGTTCGCTGGCGCGCTTGTCGTAGTGCATTCCAGCGGGGCGCGCGAAGGCGTGGTCGACGCCCGGGTAGACGTGCAGATCGACATTCGGCCGTCCCCGCAGCGCGGCGAGGATCGCTTCGCGGGCTTCGGGCGGGCACAGCTGGTCCTGCTCGGCGATGTGCAGCACCAACTTGCCGCGGATGGCATCGGCTTCATTCAGCCATTCTTCCAGGCCGACGCCGTAATAGCCCACCGAGACGGCGACTTCGCTGCGCGCGGCGACCAGATAGGCGAGCTTGCCGCCCAGGCAGAAACCGATGAAACCGACACCGCCGACCTTGTCCACGTAGGGCAACGAGGCCGCGGCGGCGATCGTGCTGGCGATGTCTTCCAGGGCCTTGTCCAGGTCCAATCCGTTGAGCAGGTCGTAGGCGCGCTCGAATTCGGCTTGGCTGTAGCCCAGTTCGATACCCGGTTGTTGCCGCCAGAACAGATCGGGCACCAGCGCTACGTAGCCTTCCTCGGCATAAAGGTCGGCGAGCTGACGCATCGCCGCGTTGACCCCGAAAATCTCCTGGCCCAGCACCACCAGCGGCCCATGGCCGCTCTCGGGCAGCGCCAGGTAGGCCTGGAACTGGCCGCTGTCGTCGGCGGCGTCTATCTGGATGTGCGATCCCATGGGTACTACTCCTCGTCATCGGTCCGCGCGTGGGCGGAGTGTCTTTCACGGCTGGGGCAAAACCTGCAGTTTCGGGCACAATACCGTCATGTAGCCCGTTCAATAAGAGCAAGAGGAACGACCGTGCACAACGTCGTCATCAGCGGTACCGGCCTGTATACCCCCGCCCAGAGCATTTCCAACGAGGAATTGGTGGCCTCGTTCAACGCCTACGTCCAGCAGTACAACGCAGAGCATGCCGAGGCCATCGAACGGGGCGAGTGCGAACCCTTGGGCGAGTCCAGCGTGGCCTTCATCGAAAAGGCGTCGGGCATCAAGAGCCGTTACGTGGTGGACAAACAGGGCATCCTCGATCCGCAGCGCATGGTGCCGCGCATTCCCGAGCGCAGCAACGAGGATTGGTCGATCCTCTGCGAAATGGGCGTGGCGGCGGCTCGCGAGGCGCTGCAACGCGCCGGGCGTACCGCGGCGGATGTGGACGGGGTGATCGTCGCCTGTTCCAACCTGCAGCGCGCCTATCCGGCGGTGGCCATCGAGATTCAGGCGGCACTGGGCATCGAGGGTTTTGGCTACGACATGAACGTGGCCTGTTCCTCCGCGACCTTCGGTCTGCAGGCGGCGGCCAACGCCGTGCAACTGGGCCAGGCGCGCGCGGTGCTGGTGGTCGATCCGGAAATCTGCACCGGTCACCTGAATTTCCGCGACCGCGACAGCCACTTCATCTTCGGTGACGCGGCCACCGCGACCCTGGTCGAGCGCGCCGACCTGGCGACGTCCGCGCACCAGTGGGACATCCTCGGCAGCAAGCTGCTGACGCAGTTCTCCAACAACATCCGCAACAACTTCGGCTTCCTCAACCGTGCGGCCGAGGAGGGTGTGGGCAGCCCCGACAAGCTGTTCGTGCAGGAAGGTCGCAAGGTGTTCCGCGAAGTCTGCCCGATGGTCGCCGAACTGATCGCGGCTCACCTGCAGGAGCTCGACCTCCCGGTGAGTTCGGTGAAGCGCTTCTGGCTGCACCAGGCCAACCTCAACATGAACCTGTTGATCATCAGGAAACTCCTGGGTCGCGATGCCGAGCCCCACGAGGCGCCGGTGATCCTGGACACCTACGCGAACACCAGCTCGGCCGGCTCGGTGATCGCCTTCCACAAGTACCAGGACGACTTGCCCGCCGGTTCGCTGGGTGTGCTCAGCTCCTTCGGCGCCGGCTACTCGATCGGCAGCCTGATCCTGCGCAAGCGCTGATCCGGCGTGGAGCGGAGTCGCCTCCGCTCCACATCCTCCTCCCGGGGCAGCCAAAGTCCCTGCGCGCTCTCTAGAACGGTCTCCTCGACGGGGCAGCCGGTTTTCACTTATAGCGAGTCGATCTGACGCGCCGCTGTAATAAAACCTTTATGTTCTAGCAACGGGGCTGAAATACGCCCGCTCCAAGATTCCCCCCAACACCGCTGGGCCTTGTACCCCGCGGGTAAGCAAGCCAACCTCAAGGGGAATCACCGATGATCCGCAAGCAATTCGCCGGCTTCGCCGCCAGCGCCCTGGCTCTGATCGTGTCCGCACAGGCCATGGCCGGCACCGTCACCACCGACGGTGCAGACATCGTCATCAAGACCAAGGGCGGCCTTGAAGTCGCCACTGCCGACAAGCAGTTCGGCTTCAAGGTCGGCGGCCGTCTGCAGGCGGACTACAGCCGCTTCGATGGCTTCTATACCGCCAACGGCAACGAAGCCGACGCCGCCTACTTCCGTCGCGCCTTCCTCGAACTGTCCGGTGTGGCGTTCGGCGACTGGGCCTGGGTGATGAACTATGACTTCGCCCATAACGCCGGCAACGCCGACAACGGCTACTTCGACGAGGCTTCGATCTCCTACAACGGCTTCAAGCCGGTGTCGATCAAGGTCGGTCGCTTCGACCCCGAGTTCGGTCTGGAAAAAGCCACCAGCTCCAAGTGGGTGACCGCTCCCGAGCGTAACGCCGCCTACGACCTGGTCGACTGGACCAACAGCTCGCAGAACGGCATGGGTATCCAGGCTTCGGCCGCTACCGACTCGCTCTACGGCTCCATCGGCGGTTTCGCCAAGGACGCCGACAACGATGACGGCGAATCGGTCAAGCAGGTCAACCTGCGCGGCGTCTTCGCGCCGATGCACGAAGCCGGCAACGTGCTGCACCTGGGCGTCAACCTGGCCCGCCGCGATCTCTCCGACACCGCCTTCGACAGCCGCATCCGCAGCCGCCTGGGCATGCGCGGTGTTTCCACCAACGGTGGCAACGACGCGGGCGCCAACGGCAACCGCCTGACCCTGGGTGGCGTCAGCGCCGCGCCCTCCGGTTCCTATGACACCGACACCGCAATGGGCCTGGAAGCCGCCTTCGCTGCCGGTCCGTTATCGGTCCAGGGCGAATACATCAAGCGTGACCTGAAGGCTGATGACGCCGCCTTCGAAGATATCAAGGCCGACGGCTACTACGCTCAGGTCGCCTACACCCTGACCGGCGAAGCGCGCGGCTATAAGCTCGGCAAGTTCGACGCGGTCAAGCCGGCCAACCGCGCTACCGGTGCCTGGGAAATCTTCTACCGCTACGACAGCCTCAGCGTCGACGACGACAACGGCGCCTTCGCCGCCATCGGCGACATCGAAGCCAAGGTGCACAACCTGGGCGTCAACTGGTACGCCAACGACAACGTCAAGCTGACCGCTGCCTACGTCAAGACGTCGGTGGACAACGCCACCAACGCCAACGGCGACGACGATGGCGACGGCATGGTCGTCCGCGCCCAGTACGTGTTCTAAGCGCTTCTTAGCAAGGCTCCTTTCGCGCCCCGCGTTCACCGCGGGGCTTTTTTGTTTCACGATGACTCCAGTACCGTAATTCGCTGGACTACGCCAAAGCTCGACCGATGGCGCGCTCTATCAGATCTATGCCGCACCGGGGCGCGTGACCGTGGTTTCGCTCCAGCCGGGCAAAGAACTGGTGACGGTCGCTGCGGGCGACACGGTGCGCTGGATCGTGGGCGACACGTCCAGCGGCGGCGGTGCTGATCTGCGCGTGAACGTGCTGGTCAAGTCCATCCGTTCGGGCCTCAATACGAACTTGGTCATCACCACCAGCCGCAGGACATACCTGCTGGAACTGACCTCGACGGAAAAGGCATGGATGGCGTCGGTGTCCTGGGACTACCCGAAAGACCGGATGCTGGCCTTGCAGCGCCAGGCGCAGGCCGCCAGCGCCGCCGCGCCGGTCGATACCGGCCTGTCGCTGGAGAAGATCCGCTTCCGCTACTCGGTCAGCGGCAGCAATCCGTTGCGCGCCTTCGATGTCGGCGAGAAGGTCTATATCCACTTCCCGCCGGGCATCGCGCAAGGCGAGCTTCCGCCGCTGTTCGTCATCGGCGCCTAGGGCGACGGGCAACTGGTGAACTACCGTTTCCGCTCGCCGTACTACATCGTGGATCGGCTGTTCGGCGCTGCCGAACTGCGCCTGGGCGGTGATGGCGGCGACGTGGTGCGTATCGAACGCACGGATGGCGTCGTATCAAGGAGTGGTAGGAACTAACCATGAGCCAGGACGACACTCCCGGCCTCGCCACGCCTTAGGCGGGCAAGGTAGCACCCGAGGCGGTGGCGCTGCGCGCCCAGCCGCGCCAGAGCCAGAGCCAGAGCCAGAGCCAGAGCACGCTGACCATCCGCGCAGGCACCCTGTCGGTCGCCGTGCGCGGTGCGCTGATGTGGTCGCTGCAACCGCAGCGGCGCGGCGCAGGCGAGCAGACCGACCTTTACAACGACGATCGCGTCTCGAAGTCCGAAGGGCTGGACGCGCTGTCAGCGGACTACTCCAAACTGCCGCCCCCGTTGCCGGCATACGTGCCGGAGCTGGGGCCGCCGCTGCCGGGCGATCTTGGTCCGGCCATCGTGAAGTCGCACAGCCGGTGACGGCCGCCTACGCGGCCCCCGGCCACGACCCCAGCGATGCGCTGCGCAAGGAAGCCGAAGCGTCGGCATCGTCGGTGTTCTTCCGCTCAGGGTCGCAGGCCGCGCCGGTGGCACAGACGCAGGTGGCCGCCGCGCCGGGCTTCGCCGCCAATGCGGCCTTCGACCCGGCTGGTTATGCCGGGCTGGAAGATGATGTGGATTGGCATTGGGGTCGCATCTTTGCCGGCGCGGCGCTGACCACGCTGCTGGGCATCGGTGCCGAGCTGGCTGCACCGGAGAACCGGCAGGACGGTGATCGCATCATCATCGCCGGGCGCGACAGCACGCAGGACAGCATCAATCAGGTCGGCCAGGAGATGACCCGACGCAACCTCAACATCCAGCCCTCCCTGACCCAGCCCCCGGCTTACCGGTTCGCATCATCGTCAACCGCGACTTGGTGCTGCGGCCGTACCAGCCACTTTTCTTCAACCGGGGGACTTCACGATGACGACGCGTAAGCTGCGGCTGGGGTCGCTACCGAAGACGGAATCCACAAAGCTCACCTTCGTGTGCCCGGCCAGCGTGAAAGCTGACCTCAACCGTTAAGCCGCGCTGCACGCGCAGACCTACGGTGAAGCGGTCGATGTGGCGACGCTGATCCCGCACATGCTGGAAGCCTTCATGGCCGCCGATAGAGGGGGCCGCCGTGGGGCGGCAACGCAGCAGCGCCGCGCGAAGACCGGCTCGGCCATTGTCAGTCCCGAAGGCCGCGCCCCATGAAACGGCCTTGGCCTGCGCGCCGGGCTGCTTCGACCAGCGCCGCACTGGCGCCGCTGTCCTCGCGGGCGAAGGCGTAGAAGCGCGCCGTCGGCAGTTCGGGCAGCCCGTCTTCGCGGCCCAGCACGCGCAAAGCGTCGCTGCGCTGGCTGTCGGCGATGACGGTAATGGCAAAGCCCGAACGCGCCGCCGACAGGCAACCGGCCATGCTGCTGCTCTCGAAGACGATGCGCCAAGCCTGATCTGCTTTGCCCAGTGCAGTGACGGCGGACTCACGATAGACGCATGGCTCGGGGAAGACCGCCAACGGCAGCGGCTGGCCCACCGGCAATGGCTGATCCGCCGCATAGGCCCAGACCAGCGGTTCTTCCCACAACAACGTGCCGCCACCCTCGACCCGGCTGCATTGCTTACCAAACACAAGATCCAGGCGGCCGCGCTCCTGCTGGCGCAGCAGGTCAGCGGTGATGCCGACCTTCAGTTCGATCGTTGCGTCGGGATGCCACTGGCGAAAGCGTTGCAGCACCTGGGGTAGCCAGGCGCCGGCAAAGTCTTCCGACGCACCGATGCGCAGCTTTCCGCGTAGCGGTGTGCCCCGCAGCTTGGCGCGGGCCTCGCGCTCCAGATCGAGGATGTTGCGGCCGTAGGCGTACAGGGTGTCGCCTGCCTGGGTCAGCTCCAGGCGGCGCGTGGTGCGCGCCAGCAGGCTGGCGCCGGCGATTTGTTCCAGCCGCCGCATGTGCCCGCTGACAGCCGAGGGCGTCAGCGCCAGACGCTCGGCGGCGGCGGCGAAGCTGCCGCTATCCACGATTTCGAGGAAGGTGCGCAGCAGCACGGTATCCAGCGGCGGGCCGTCGGTGGCAGGCGAAGCAATATCCATTCGACCATTAAACGCAAAAAATCATCAATATTCGATGATTATTCGCTAATCGAGCTGTGTCGTCCAGCTACGCTGGGGTCATCTTTCATGACACGGGACAACACCATGAGCGCCTACCAGCAAGCCTCGACCGACCGGCTGGACATTGCCTATCTCGAATGGAATCCACGGGGCGAACGAACGGCCATCCTGCTGCACGGCTGGCCGGACGGCGCCGAGTGCTGGAAGGCCGTAGCGCCCATCCTCGCCGATTCCGGCTACCGGGTGCTGGCGCCGGCGCTGCGCGGTTTCGCGCCGACCCGGTTCCGCGATGCCGCCACGCCGCGCAGCGGCCAGTTGTCCGCGCTGGGGCGCGACCTGCTGGACTTTATCGACGTGCTGGAGCTGCAACAGCCCGCCCTGGTCGGCCACGACTGGGGCGCGCGGGCCGCCGCCAATGCCTGCGGCCTGCGCGAAGGCGTGGCCTCGCACCTGGTGATGTTGTCGGTCGGCTACGGCACCAACGACCCGAACCAGCCGCTGTCCTTGGCGCAGGCGCGCAACTACTGGTATCACTGGTACATGGCCACGTCGCGCGGCGAGCGCGTGGTACGGGAGGAACGCGAGGCGTTCGCCCGGCAGATGTGGGACACCTGGGCGCCGGCCGGCTGGTATGAACCGGCGGATTTCGACGAAGCGGCACGGGCGTTCCAGGGCGAGGACTGGGCCGAGATCGTGCTGCATTCTTACCGCCACCGCTGGGGCTTCGCCGAGGGCGACCCGGCCTACGCGGAGGACGAGGCGCGCCTGAACCCGGCGCCCGTCCTGGCGGTGCCGACCCTGGTGCTGCACGGCGGGGCCGATACCTGCAACCACCCCGACAGTTCCAAGGGACGGGAAGCGTTCTTCACGGGCCGCTACGAGCGGCAGGCGCTCGATGGCGTGGGGCATTTCCCGCAGCGGGAAGCGACGCAGGCTGTTACCGATGCCATCCTGCGGTTCTGCCTGAAGTAAGTAGCAGGCCCCTTGAACGCGCAGCTCAAGGCTGCGCGTTCTTCTTTCTGGCTAGGACGGGAACGGATGGACCATGATTGCT
The DNA here is from genome assembly GCF_055768815.1 of Pseudomonas sp. R4-15. Classification (NCBI taxonomy): domain Bacteria; kingdom Pseudomonadati; phylum Pseudomonadota; class Gammaproteobacteria; order Pseudomonadales; family Pseudomonadaceae; genus Pseudomonas; species Pseudomonas sp. R4-15. The sequence goes on along the minus strand of NZ_CM147293.1, from coordinate 3,929,410 downwards.
GGACAAGCTCGCCATCCCTTGGCAATCCAGCACGACCAAGTGCGATCCGGCTTTCTCTCCCGACGCTCTTATGTGGCACCTAGCCCACAACGCCGCAGCCTCGCAGCGCGCCCTCAAAAAGAGCTAACCTGCTGTCCAATATGCGGTTTCAAGCCTTGCGTGATTTACACGAAAGGCTTGACGCGAGAACTTTTTTGGACGGCATTCTGCGTCCGGGCGAGAGGGACGGCTGGATACTGCGGTGTCGACCCACTGAGCGAGTGGCGCTCGCCGCAATGACGCTTTCCTTCCCGAGAAGGGCGCGGCAGACTGGCCCCATGGAACTTTCCTTCGCAACCCTGGCCCAGGTTCCCGCCGTCGAGTGGGATGCCCTGCTGAGCAACGACCAGCCGTTTCTCCGGCACGGCTTCCTGTCCGCGCTGGAAGACAGCGGCAGCCTCGGCGAGGGCAGCGGCTGGCATCCGCAGCATGGCCTGCTGCGCGATGCCAGGGGCGTCTTGCGTGCAGCGCTGCCGCTGTACCTCAAGGGCGATTCCTATGGTGAGTACGTGTTCGATTGGGCCTGGGCCGACGCCAGTGAGCGCGCCGGCCTGCGCTACTACCCCAAGCTGCTGTGTGCGGTGCCCTTTTCTCCGGTCGGCGGTCGGCGCCTGCTAGGCGATGCTGCCCTGCTCGGGGAAACGCTGGAGGTGCTCACCCGGTCCTTGCCTGCCCAGCGCCTGAGCGGGTTGCACATCAACTTCACCGATGTCCAGGATGACGCCCTGCTGGCCGGACGCGAGGGATGGCTGGAGCGCCTGGGGTGCCAGTACCACTGGTTCAACCACGACTACCGTGACTTCCAGGATTTCCTCGACGCGCTGGCGTCGCGCAAGCGCAAGCAATTGCGCAAGGAGCGTGAGTCGGTCGCGGGTCTGGGGGTGAGCTTCGACTGGTGCGAAGGTCATGAGCTGAGCGAGGCGCAGTGGGATGCGGTGTATGCCTGCTACGCCAGTACCTACCAAGTGCGTGGGCGTGATCCCTACCTGACCCGCGCGTTCTTCTCGTTGCTCGCCGAACGGGTGCCCGAAGCGGTGCGCGTGGTGCTGGTGCGCCAATCCGGGCGCATCGTCGCCATGGCGCTGAGCCTGGTCGACGGGGATACGCTCTACGGTCGCTACTGGGGTTGCCTGGCGGAGTTCGACCGGCTGCATTTCGAGACCTGCTTCTACCAGGGCATCGACTGGGCCATCGCCGCCGGCAAGCGTCGCTTCGATGCCGGCGCCCAGGGCGAGCACAAGCTGATTCGCGGCTTCGAGCCGGTGCTCACGCGCTCCTGGCACTACCTGGTACACCCCGGCTTGCGCGCGGCGGTGGCCGAGTTCCTCGAGCGGGAGCGCGCCGGCGTGCGCGCCTACGCCGAGCAGGCGCGCGCGGCGCTGCCCTATCGTCAGCAAGACGGAACAGGCCCTAGCGCCCAGCCAGGGTACGCACGGCAAGTCCCGGATAGTCGGTAATCAGGCTGTCGACCCCGAAGTCCGCCAGACGCCGCATCAGCGAGGCCTCGTTGACCGTCCACACCGATACATGCAGGCCCTGCTTCTGCGCCTTGAGCAGGCGCTCCGGAGTGCACAGCGTCCAGTTCAGCGCGAGCAGGTGACAGCCATACTGGCGGGCGACCTTCAGTGGATCGAGCCAGGCATATTCGGCGACCAGCCCGCGGGCCAGTCGCGGGGTATCGCGCTGCAGTGCGCGCAGCACCGCGCGCGAGCTGGAGGTCACCGTGACCTTCTGCTGCAGACCGAAGCGCTCGCAGAGCGCGTCGATGGCCTGCACGGTGCGCGCGGCGCGGACCCGCGAGGCGCTCTTGACCTCCAGTTGCCAATGCTCGAATGGGCACTGCTCGAAGAGCTGCTCCAGGGTCGGGATCGGCGTCGGCCGCGGCCAGTCCGGCCCGCCGCTGCGGGCATCGAAGCCGCTCAGTTCAGCCGCGTCGTGCTCGGCCACCTTGCCGCGGCGGCCGGTGGTGCGCTTGAGCGTCGGATCGTGGATGACCATCAACTGGCCATCGCGTGACAGGTGCAGGTCCAGCTCGCAGCGGGTCACGCCATGTTCTAGGCACTGCTGGAAGCTGGCCAGGGTGTTTTCCGGGGCTTCGCCGCGGGCGCCGCGGTGGCCGTAGATGTGGGTCACGTTCAGGGCTCCTAACGCTGTGGGGTGAAATCGCGCACGCTGTTGATGACCCGGTCGCCCTCGAAGTACACCGAGAAGCTGCGGTAATCCCAGCGGGTGATGGGCGGCTGACCAACCGCCGGATGTTCTTCGTCGGCGAGGCCGAAACGCTCCAGGACCTGGCGCTGGGTGTCGCCCCGGCGGGGCAGCTGGATGCCGGGATCGCCCTGCTGGCCGAGCGGAATACGTACGGTCTGTGCCTGCGTCAGCGTCGCCAGGGCGAGTAGTGCGGCCGCCAGGACAACCGCTCTCATGGCGTGTCCTCGGCGTCCGTACGGAGCGCCTCACGGCGCTCGCGGGCCTGGGTTTGCAGGATGTAACGGGCGAGCAGTTGGCGTTGCGGTTCGCCAAGGGCGACGAATTCAGTGCCGATCTCGTAGCCGCCTTCGGCACGTTCGCTGCAGTGCGCCACGCGGGCGTGCAGCAGCAGGCCGATACCCGGCGGCATCAGCACCATGCGCAGGGCCAGATGGGTGCCGGGCGCCTGGGGCTGCTCACTGGGAAAACTGATACCGCCCTCGGAGAGGGTCACCTTGCGCGCCGGGCCAATGTGTTGCAAAAGGCTTTGCGCCATCGCCTGGCCGAGCAGATCAATGCGCCGATTCTGCAGTTTCAGGTAGCTCGCCAGCAGACGATCGCGCTCGCCGATCACCCGCAGTTGCTGCTGCGATTCGAGCTCGGCCAGGTGCAGTTCGGCGAGCAGATTGAACAGCGCGGACGGATCGCGCAGGGGCTCTCCGGCCGCTGCTTCGGCGGCGTCCAGAGGGTGGAATTCCAGTGCGATCCTATCCTCGATGCGATAGTATTCGCGGCGATCTTCCGCATCACTCGTCGACATGGCGATCCATTCGTCCTTTCGGTGGTCCGAGTGTAAGGCCGCTTCCTTGGCCCTCGCCACCGGCGTTTGCGATTGTCGGCCGGCGCCTTTCGCGGATCACTCACCTAGGTGCCTCACCTCGCGCATGTTCAGACCCCTGTCCCTGTTTCTCGGTACCCGCTACACGCGGGCCAAGCGGCGCAGTCACTTCGTCTCCTTCATCTCCCTGACCTCTATCGTCGGCCTCGCCCTGGGCGTGGTGGTGATGATCGTGGTGCTGTCGGTGATGAATGGCTTCGATCGTGAGATGCGCCAGCGCGTGCTCGGCATGGTGCCGCACGCCACCGTCGAATCCATCCAGCCGTTCGCCGACTGGCCGGCACTCGCCAAGCGCCTGTCGGCCAATCCTCAGGTCGCCGCGGTGGCGCCCTACATCCAGTTGCAGGGCCTGCTGACCAACCAGGGCCAGGTGCAGAAGTTCATGGTCGAGGCCATCGAGCCGCGGGCCGAGCGCCAGGTGTCGATCATCGAGCGCTTCTTCAAGGAAGGCTCGCTGGATGCGCTGGCCCCCGGCGAGTTCGGCATCGTCATCGGTGATCGTGCCGCGCAGAAGCTGGGCGTGGGCATGGGCGACAAGGTGACCTTCGTGCTGCCGGAGGTCTCGGTGACGCCCGCCGGGATGTTCCCGCGACTCAAGCGCTTCACCGTGGTCGGCATCTTCCATGTCGGCGCCGGCGAGATCGACGGCTACCTCGGCATGATCCACATGAACGACGCAGCGCTGCTCAAGCGCTGGACGCCGGGCCAGGCGCAGGGCTTGCGGCTCAAGCTGCACGACCTGTTCCAGGCGCCCAAAGTGGCCTGGCAACTGGCTGCCGAGCTGGGCCAGGACTACTACGCGCGGGACTGGACGCGTAGCCACGGCAACCTCTACCAGGCGATCCGCATGGAAAAGGCGATGATCGGCCTGCTGCTGCTGCTGATCGTCGCGGTGGCGGCGTTCAACATCATTTCCACCCTGGTGATGGTGGTGAACGACAAGAAGTCCGACATCGCCATCCTGCGCACCATGGGCGCCACGCCGGGGCAGATCATGCGCGTGTTCATGGTCCAGGGCTCGTTGATCGGGGTGATCGGCACCGCCATCGGTTGCGTCCTGGGCATCCTCGCCGCACTCAACGTCAGCGCGGCGATCGCCGGGCTGGAGACGCTGCTGGGGCACAAGTTCCTCAGCGCCGACGTCTACTTCATCGATTACTTGCCGTCCGAGGTGATGAGCGGCGATGTGCTGCAGGTGTGCGGCGCGGCGCTGTTGCTGTCCTTCCTGGCGACCCTGTATCCGGCCTGGCGTGCAGCGCGCACGCAGCCGGCGGAGGCTTTGCGTTATGAATGATTCCGCGGTCCTGAGTTGCCGTGACCTGGGCAAGTCCTACGAACAGGGTCCCCAGTCGGTGGATGTGCTGGCCAACGTGCAACTGGAACTGCTGCCCGGCGAGCGGGTAGCCATCGTCGGCACGTCCGGTTCGGGCAAGAGCACGTTGCTCAACCTGCTCGGCGGACTGGATACGCCCAGCCGTGGCAGCGTCTGGCTGGCCGGCGAACAGCTCTCCGCGCTCAACGAGAAGGCCCGCGGGCTGCTGCGCAACCGGGCGCTGGGCTTCGTCTACCAGTTCCACCACCTGTTGCCGGAGTTCACCGCGCTGGAGAACGTCTGCATGCCGTTGCTGATCGGCAAGACGCCGATCCCCGAGGCGCGCAGCCGTGCCGAGGCGCTGCTCGAACGGGTGGGCCTCGGGCATCGCCTGGAGCACAAGCCCTCGGAGCTTTCCGGCGGCGAACGCCAGCGCGTGGCCATCGCCCGGGCGCTGATCAACCAGCCGGCGCTGGTGCTGCTCGATGAGCCCACCGGCAACCTCGACCAGCACACCGCTCAGGGCATTCAGGAACTGATGCTCGAACTTTCCCGCGACTCGCGTACCTCCTTCCTGGTCGTCACCCACGACCCGCAGTTGGCCTCGCAGATGGACCGCGTGCTGCGCCTGGAAGGCGGTCAGTTGGTGGAGGCCTAGGCACCCATGTTCAGACCCCTGGCGTTCTTTATCGGCGCCCGCTACATGCGGGCCAGGCAGCGCAGTCAGTTCGTCTCGTTCATCTCGCTGACGTCAATGATCGGCCTGACCCTCGGGGTGCTGGCAATGATCGTGGTGCTCTCGGTGATGAACGGCTTCCAGCAGGAAATGAGCCGGCGCATCCTCGGCATGGTGCCCCACGCGACCCTCTCCCAGGCCGATGGCCTGGCCGATTGGCGTGCTGTCGGCCAGCGTGCGCTGGCGCATCCGCAGGTCACCGGGGTGGCGCCGTTCGCCGAACTGGAGGGCATGCTTTCCTACAAGGGTTCGATGCAGCCGGTGCAGATCGAGGGCGTCGATCCGGCCGAAGAACCCAAGGTCTCGATCATCGCCTCGCAGATGCGTGAAGGCGCCCTGGCCGACCTCAAGCCCGGTGAGTTCGGCGTGGTGCTGGGCGAGATCGTCGCGCGGCGTTTCGGCCTCAAGCTCGGTGATCGCCTGACGCTGATCGTGCCCGAGCCGAGCAGCGCGCCGGGGGGCATCACTCCGCGCATGCAGCGTCTGACGCTGGTCGGTACCTTCCGTGTCGGCGCGGAGTTGGACGGCTCGCTGGCGCTGATCCACGTTGCCGATGCCTCGCAGATCCTGCGCCTGCCGGAAGGGCATGTGCAGAGCCTGCGCCTGGCGACCAGCGACCTCTACCAGGCGCCGCGCATTGCCGGCGAGCTGGTCGACGAACTGGGTGCGGACTTCCATGCCAGCGACTGGACGCAGACCCAGGGCAGCCTGTTCGCCGCGATGCGCATGGAGAAGACCATGATCGGCCTGCTGCTGATGCTGATCATCGCGGTGGCGGCGTTCAATATCGTCGCGACCCTGATCATGGTGGTTTCCGACAAGCGCTCGGACATTGCGATCCTGCGTACCCTGGGCGCGACGCCAGGGGAAATCATGGCGGTGTTCATGGTGCAGGGTTCGCTGATCGGCATCGCCGGCACCCTGCTCGGCGGCGTGCTGGGCGTGCTCGCGGCGCTCAACGTCAGCGCCATCGTGGCCTGGATCGAGAAGCTCGCCGGCCACCATATCTTCAGCTCCGACGTCTATTTCATCAGCAGCCTGCCTTCGGAACTGGAAGTCAGCGACGTGGCGATGATCTGCTGTGCCGGGCTGGTGCTGTCGTTCCTCGCCACGCTGTACCCGGCCTGGCGAGCATCGCGCACTGAGCCGGCAGAGGCGCTGCGCTACGAGTGAACTGAGCGGCCGTCGCGTTCACCAGTGGGTGCACGCGGCGGCAACGAGAAGACTAGGCCTGCTCGGCGCACGCTTCGGCGTGGGGCAGTTCGAGCAGCGCGCGCTCGTCGTCCAGGCGACGTAGCGTGCCTTCCACCACGGCGCCGTTCTCCATGCTCAACTGGCGGTAGCTGATATTGCCGGTCACCCGGGCGTTGGAATGCAGTTCGAGCAGGTGCTCGACGTGCAGATCGCCCACGATGGTGCCGTCGATCAGCGCGTCGTGGCTGGCGACGTTGCCCTCGATGCAGCCGCCTGCGCTGAGTGCCAGCAAATTGGTGGTGCCGGACTTGCAGCGGACGTTGCCGCGCACCCGACCATTGATCTTCAGGCCTTCGGAGAACTCGATGTCGCCGTTCACCGAGAGGTTCTCGGCGATCAGACTGGAAAAGCTGTTCACCGCCGGGCGGGGTGCCGATTTCTTGCTGCTGAACATGGTTCGGAGTCGCTCCGTCAGGGTTTGGCCTGGTGCTGGCGGAAGAACGCCAGCTCGGTGGTCAGTTGTTCTATTTGCGCCGAGAGCTCGGCATTGCGGCGGCTCAGTTGCTGCTCCGCAGCCTGGGAGATGCGCAGGCGCGACTCGGCTTCCTCCAGCCGTGTGCTCAGGTCACGGTTGCTCGCCTGCAGACTATCGTTGTGCGCGGCCTGGCGGGCCAGCTCGCGCTGTGCTTGCCAGGTGGGCAGGCTCGCCAGGGCTACGCTCGCCAGCAGCGCAAGGCTCAGTAGCCAAAGGCGCCAGCGGCGTGAGGGTTGTGCATAGGGGCGGTGCTCCCCGCGCAGTAGCGCGCGGGTGCTGCGATGCCTAGTCATGGGCGTCGCCGTGTTCGTCGCGTTCCAGGTTGCCCAGCGCGAGGAAGCGCTGCGGGTCCAGGAACTGCCCATCCCGGATCACTTCGAAGTGCAGGTGGGGGCCTGTGGAGCGTCCACTGGAACCGACCAGGCCGATGCGTTGGCCGGGGGTTACCACCTCACCCTTGCTCACCTGGGTGGACGAGAGGTGGGCGTAGCGGGTGGTCAAGCCGTTGCCGTGGTCGATCTCGATGCGTCGGCCATAGCCGCCGAGCCAGCCCACCGCACTGACCGTGCCGCCAGCGGCCGCCTGCACCGGCGCGCCGCGCGGCAGGGCGAAATCGACGCCGGAATGAAAGGCGAGGCGGCGGTTGAACGGGTCGACACGGTTACCGAACAGCGAACCCAGACGGCCGCCTTCGACGGGCCGGCGGGAGGGCACGGCCATCAGCGCGGCATTGCGGTTGGCCACCTCGATCATCAGGGCGTCGAGGGTGTTGCGCAGGCAGCGGGCGCTGCGCTGACCGTCGTGCAAGCGAGAGAGGCTGGTGGCCTGGCCGAGTACGCCTGCGCTATCGCAGTCGATGGCCGGGAGCAGCATGCCGCCGCTGCCGTCGGCCAGCACATTGCCCGGTAACAGCGCCGGTAGCAGGGTGGCATCGACGGCCGAGACTTCCGCGCGCAAGTGGTTGTTATCGTCGAGCAGTTGGCGCAACGCCTGGGTATCACTCTCCAGCGACTGCAGGCGCGCGGCGAGTTCGCCCAGGCTTTCCAGGGTGACCCGGTGCTCCGGGACGGAGTGCAAGACACTCGTCAGCATCGGACGATCGAGCCGCTCCTGGGGCGCAGCCTGCTCGCGGCCGAGCCAGAAGCCGCCAGCGAACAGCGCCAGGCCCGCGCACAGCGAGCTGGCGAACAGCCAGGGGCGGATTCGCTGGTCGAGGGTTATGTGGTTCTTGCCGCGGGTCAGTGCGCGGCTGCCAGTCGCTTTCTGCCTCATAAGCGCTGTGTGCCACGGCAGTGAGCGTGGCAGCGTAGCGGGGCGGTCTCGTCATGACCTGGTCGATGCATCGGGGGCTCCCTGTACGGCAGGCTCTGCCAAGTTCGTGAAGTGGCGCCTCCCACGCGCCACCGGCTGGAGATTATCCATGCCCGATGGTGTAGACCAGTCGGGTGGCGGGGCCGATTTCGACGATGAGGTGCGTTGTTCCTGCCCGGAGAGAGGCAGCCGACCTCAGCCGAGCGTCTGCGCCCGCGCTATGCACAGTGTTCCGTCCTTGGCGGATGCATTCAACCGTTGAAATGCCGCTGGTCGGATTTTTTTATGGAAGGCTCGAAGGACGGGAACTTTGTGGTGGGAAGCGGTCGCTGCGTGTTCACTTGAACTCGTGGAAGCGATCCCAGGCGATCCAGCCGCTGGCCGCCGTGGCGCTGGCGAGCAGGGTCACGTTCAACCAGTACTCGGCCGGCGCGGTATCGCGCTGTGGCATGTCGTGCAGGAAGTGCTCGAGGTAGGAGAAATCCGGCGTTCGTCCGGTGTACAGCGTCCATATCAGCAACGCCAGCAGCACCAGGCCGATCAGCCCGGCGGGCAAGGCTCTGCGCAGAGGGCTGGATGAAGGCATCGGTGGCTCCGCAGGTTTCTATGTCGGGTGAGCATAACAGCCCCGACGGGTGTCGGCCGCGCGTAGTGTTGTCCAGGTCCGGGCGCCTCGGCACCTGGACCTGAGCCGTTCAGGTTCAGGCGGGGCTCGCGCATTCCGTGTCCTGGCGGCGCTCCAGGTTCCAGGCGACGGCAAACACCAGCAATCCGGCGATGGCCGTCGCCATGCCGACGTAGCCGGTCACCGCCCAACCCATGCCCGCGCTGATCGCCAGGCCGCCGAGCCACGGGCCGAGCGCATTGGCGACGTTGAACGCCGCATGGTTGGAGGCGGCGGCTAGGGTCTGCGCATCGGCGGCGACATCCATCAGGTGGGTCTGCAAGGCCGGGGCCAGCGAGACCATGCTGCCCACCGCGACGACCGCCGGCAGGATGCTCCACAGCGAATGCACGGTGAAGGGATAAACCAGCAGCACCAGCGCACTCCAGACCAGCAGCAGGCCGACGGCCTTGAAACCCAGGCGGTCGAACAGCCAGCCGCCGACGAAGTTGCCGAGCAGGGTGCCCAGGCCGAAGGCGGAGAGGGCGAGAGCGATCCAGCCGGCAGAAACGTGCGTGACTTCCAGCAGGGTGGGGGCCAGGTAGCTGAATACGCAGAACATGCCGGCGAAGCCCACGGAGCCGATGCCCAGTGCCAGCCATACCGGTGCGCGATTGAAGGCGCGCAGTTCGCGCAGCGGGTCGCTTTGCTGGGAGCCGCTTTGCGCCGGCAGGAAGATCGCGACCAGCATCACGCAAAGCAGCGCCAGCGCGGCGACCAGGGCGAACGCGTAGCGCCAATTGCCCCATTGACCGAGCAGCGTTGCCAGGGGGTTGCCGACCAGCACTGCAACGGTCAGCCCGACCATCATCCGACTCACGGCGTTGGCCCGCCTGTTCGGCGGCACCATCGACGCCACCACCAGTGCCGCAACGCCGAAGTAGGCCCCATGGGGCAGGCCGGCGACGAAGCGCAACAGCATCAGGGACAGGTAGCCAGGCGCCAGGGCGCTGGCGAGGTTGCCAACGGAGAAAAGGCCCATCAACAGCAGTAACAGGCTGCGCCGCGACAGGCGTGCGCCGAGGATCGCCAGCAGCGGGGCGCCGATCACCACGCCCAGTGCATAGGCGCTGATCACGTGGCCGACCTGGGGCTCGCTGACACCCAGGTCGCCTGCGACGTTGGGCATCAGGCCCATGATGGAAAACTCTCCGATGCCGATGGCGAAAGCCCCGACCGCCAAAGCCAGTTCAATGAGAAGGGCCGTCCCGGGGGCGACTTTGGTCGCTCCAGTCATGTGCACGCTCGCTGTAATGAGGGGTGAACAGGAGATTATTCCCGTTGCCTGAGGCTTCGGGAACCCGTGGCGAGTGCTCAAGGACGAGCCTTCGCGCCATTTTCGGGCTTGCAGACTGTGACCGGCCGGTGTATTCGGAGTGCCCTCGTCGCTACGAATTGCCTTGGATTTGCCGCCGATCAATGTTCAAAGTTGCGAATGATGTGCATCTGCGCAGGGTGCGCCGGTATACTCGCGCCTGTGTTTCATGTCTTTACGGAGTGCATTCAGATGACGGTACGGCTTGGCAAGGCGTTCGGCTTTCTGTGGAGTGCCGGCGCCCTGGCCCTGGGGTTGTCCTGTGCCGCCGCGCGCGCTGATGAAGTGACCCTGACTCTCTACAACGGCCAGCACGAAGCTACCGGTGTCGCGGTTGCCAAGGCCTTCGAGGAAAAAACGGGTATTCGCGTACTGATCCGCAAGGGCGGCGGTGGCCAGTTGGCCAACCAGATCGCCGAAGAGGGCCAGCGTTCTCCCGCCGACATCATCTACACCGAAGAGGCGCCGCCGCTGGTCAAGCTCGGGCGTGAGGGCCTGCTGGCGAAAATCGACGATACGACCCTTGCGCAGGTCGATCCGCAGTTCAAGGATCCGGAGGGCCAATGGCTCGGCATCACCGCGCGCGTGCGGGTGCTGGCGTACAACCCCGACAAGGTCTCGGAAGACGAATTGCCGCAAAGCGTGCTGGACGTCGCCAGCCCCGACTGGAGCGGGCGCATCGGCTTCGTCCCCAGTAGTGGCGAATTCCTCGGCCAGGTCGCGGCGATCATCAAGCTCGACGGTCGCGAGGCGGCCGAGGACTGGCTGACCGGACTCAAGGCCTTCGGCTCGACCTACACCAACAACGTGGTGGCGATGAAGGCGGTGGAGAACGGTGAAGTGGATGCCGCGCTGATCAACAGTTACTACTGGGCCGCGCTGCACAAGGAGAAGGGTCAGCTCAACTCGAAGCTGCATTATTTCGACAATGGCGACCCGGGCAGTCTGGTCAGTGTCTCCGGTGCGGCGGTGGTGAAAACCAGCAAGCACCCCAAGGAAGCGCAGCAGTTCATCGCCTTCATGCTCAGCGAGGAAGGCCAGCAGGCGATTCTCTCCAAGTCCGCCGAATATCCGATGAACAGATCGGTGGCGGCCGATCCGCTGCTCAAGCCCTATGACCAGTTGCAGCCGCCCAAGCTCACCTCGGCGGAAATCGGCCTCGCCGAGGATGCCCTCGCCCTGGAACGCGATGTCGGCCTGAACTGACCCGCAAAACCCGGCTCCGCCTGGCGGAGCCCCTGACTAGCCACCGCCATGCACGCCGACACCCTCGATACCGTTCCTCTGGACTCGCCCACCGTGCCGGTGAAGTGGCGACGCCGAGTGCCGCCACTGTGGCTGCAGTTGCCCGTGTTGGCGCTGTTGCTGGTCGCTGCATTGCCGCTGTTCTATGTCCTGGTGCGCAGTTGGGAGGCCGGCTGGCAGGAAGCCTGGCACCTGCTCTGGCGGCCGTTCGTGTTCGGTTTGCTGGCCAACAGCCTGAAGCTGATGCTGCTGGTGACCCTGGGCAGTGCGCTCATCGGCATGGGGTTGGCCTGGCTGGTGGAGCGCTCGGACCTGCGCGGCGCACGCCGCTGGCATGTGCTGTTGTGCCTGCCGTTCGCCATTCCGGCGTTCGTCAGCGGCTTCACCTGGATATCCATCAGCCCGCTGTTCGAAGGGTTGGGCGGTACCGTGCTGGTGATGGTGCTGTCCAAGTACCCGCTGGTGTACCTGCCGGTGGCGGCTACCCTGCGCGGACTCGACCCGGCGCTGGAGGAATCCGCGCGCATGCTCGGTTACAGCCGGCTGCGGACCTTCTGGCAGGTGACCCTGCCGCTGCTGCGACCGACTCTGCTGGGCACCAGCCTGCTGGTGGCGTTGCACATGCTGGTGGAGTTCGGCGCGCCCTCGATCATGCGCTACCAGACCTTCACGACCGCGATCTACCAGGAGTTCGAATTGGCGTTCTCCAACAGCAACGCGGCGATGCTCTCGGCGCTGTTGCTAACGCTCTGCCTGCTGCTCTTGTGGGGCGAGTTTCGCCTGCGCGGGCGGGGTTACGCGCGCACCGGCCAAGGCGTGGCGCGCCGCCTGGCTCCAGTGCGCCTGGGACGCTGGCAGTGGCCGTTGCAGGGGCTGTTGGTGGCGTTGCTGGCGGTGGGCTGCGGCACTCCGCTGGCGATGCTCGGCTTCTGGATTCATGAAGGCAGCTCCGCCGCGTTCCCCTTTGGACGTATTCTCGGCGCGCTCGGCTCGTCGCTGTCGCTGGGCTTCGGCGGCGCGCTGCTCAGCTGCCTGCTGGCGCTGCCGGTCGGTCTAGTGGTGGTGCGCTACCAGGGACGCCTGGCGCGCATCGCCGATCGTCTGCCGTATCTGCTGCACGCCTTGCCGGGCCTGGTGATCGCCCTGGCGCTGGTGTTCTTCGCGCTGCGCTACGTACCGGCGCTGTACCAGACCACCAGCCTGCTGTTGCTGGCGTACGCGTTGCTCTTCATGCCGATGGCCCAGTCGCCGATCCGCGTCGCCCTGGAAAAGGCGTCGCCGCAACTGGAGGAGGCCGCGCGTACCCTTGGCCATCCGCCGGTGCTGGCGTTCCTGCGGGTCACCCTGCCGATCATCTTCCCGGCGATCGCGGCCGGCTTCGTGCTGGTGTTCCTCGACACCATGAAGGAGCTGACCGCCACCCTGGTGCTCGGTCCGACCGGGCTGGATACCCTGGCCACCGCCGTGTGGTCGCATACCGGCAACCTGGAGTACGCGGCAGCGGCGCCCTATGCGGCGCTGATCGTGCTTTGCTCCGGCTTGCCGGTGTACTTGATGACCACCCGTGCCTTTCGCCGTGAGGCGTGAGATTCGGCAGAGACGCCCCGTGACGAGGGCGAGCGAGGGCACCACGGGCGTGGTGCCTCGATCCTTGCGTTATGCGACGACCCTGCAACGGAGTCCCGAGACATGAGCTTCACCCGCAGACAGATTCTCGCCGGCCTGGGCGGCCTCGGTGTCGCCGGCGTGGTCGGTGCCGCCGGCGTGCGCTATTGGTTGGGGCGGCCGCTGAACGCCGAGACCCACGACTACGAACTGATCGCCGCGCCGCTCGATCTGGAACTGGTACCCGGACACGTCACCCCGGCCTGGGGTTACAACGGCCTGGCACCGGGCATGGAAGTGCGCGTGCGCCAGGGCGACTGGCTGCGCGTGCGCTTCATCAACAAGCTGGAGCAAGAGACCACCATCCACTGGCACGGTATCCGCCTGCCGCTGGAGATGGATGGCGTGCCGTACCTCTCGCAGTTGCCGGTCAAGCCGGGCGAGTACTTCGATTACCGCTTCCTCGTCGAGGATGCCGGCAGCTTCTGGTACCACCCGCACACCACCAGCAGCGAGCAGCTCGGGCGTGGCCTGGTGGGGCCGCTGATCGTCGAAGAGCGCGAGCCCAGCGGCTTCCTGCACGAGCGTACGTTGAGCCTGAAGACCTGGGCGGTCGACGAGCAGGGCCAGTTCACCGCCTTCAGCGTGCCGCGCCAGGCCGCCCGTGAGGGTACTCGTGGACGCCTGACCACGATCAACGCCGTGCCGCACCCGGACCTGGAGCTGCCCGCCGGGCAGATCGTGCGCCTGCGTCTGCTCAACCTCGACAATACAGTCACCTATCGGCTGAACATGCCGGGCGCCGACGTGCGCATCTATGCCCTCGACGGGCAGCCGCTGGAGCGTCCGCGCGCCCTGGGCAAATCCTATCTGCTCGGCCCGGGCATGCGTATCGACCTGGCGCTGCGCGTGCCTGCGGAAGGGGCCGAGTTGTCCATGCGCAACGGTCCGATGCGCTTGGCAACCCTGCGTAGCGTTGCTACCAGTGAGGCGCCGGCGGGCGACTGGCCCGCGCCGCTGCCGCGCAACCCGGTGGCCGAGCCCGACCTGGAGAAGGCGGAGACCCTGCGTTTCAACTTCGAGTGGTCCGCCACGCTCGCTGCGGAGGACGACAAGGGCCCGGCCAAGTATTGGCAGATCAACGGCCAGGCCTGGGACATCTCCGACAAGACTTGCGTCGATCGCCCGATCGTGACCCTGAAAAAGGATGGCCACTACATCCTCGAGCTGCGCAACCTGTCGCAATACCAGCACCCGATCCATCTGCATGGGCTGGCATTCAAGGTCATCTCTTCGAACCGGCACAAGGTCATTCCGTATTTCACCGACACCTACCTGCTGGGCAAGAACGAGGTCGCGCGGGTCGCGCTGGTGGCGGATAATCCCGGCACCTGGATGTTCCACTGCCATGTGATCGACCACATGGAAACCGGCCTGATGGCGGCTATCGCCATCGCCTGACTCTCAGCCATGGCGGCAGCTGCCGCCCCTGTGCCTCACTCCATGAAACCCATCGCCATCATCGATCGCAGCCATGACGAACGCTTCATGCGCGAAGCGCTGGCCCTTGCCGAACAAGGCGCCGCGCTGGGCGAGGTGCCGGTCGGCGCCTTGCTGGTAAGCGATGGCGAGGTGCTCGGGCGCGGTTTCAACCAGCCGATCTCCAGCCACGATCCTTCTGCCCACGCCGAGATGGTGGCCATCCGCGAGGCGGCGCGAACGCTGGGCAACTACCGCCTGCCGGGCAGCACGCTCTACGTCACCCTCGAACCCTGCAGCATGTGCGCCGGGCTCATCGTGCATGCACGGGTCGCACGGGTGGTCTATGCCGCTGCCGAGCCGCGCGCCGGGGTGGCGGTGAGTCGTGGTCGTTTCTTCGACTCGGACTTTCTCAACCATCGCACGCTGGTCGAGGGTGGGGTACTCGCCGAGCAGAGCGGCGAGTTGCTGCGCACCTTCTTCCGCGCTCGGCGCAAGCAGTGAAAAGCCTCTAGGGGCGTCCCTTACGTTGGGTTACGCAGTGAGCGACTGACACCGCGCGTGCGATGAACCGGGCACGAGCGGGAGGGTCACTTTGCAAGACGCCCCACCCGTATCGGAGCCCTGTCATGACCCGTCTGCTATCCCCATCGCTCGCGTTATTCGCTGCCGTCGTGGCACCGTCCTTCGCCGGGGAAAATCCGCTGCAGGCCGAGCGCTGGAAGACCCGCCCGCTGGTGGTGGTAGCGCCCCAGGCGGACGATCCGGTATTGCAACAGCTCGACAGTGCACTGCAGGAACCCGCCAATCGCGAGGCGTTCGTCGAGCGCGAGATGGTGCTCTACACGGTCATCGATGGTCAGGCGGCGCGTAACGAGCAGGCGCTCTCTGCGGCCCAGAGCCAGGCGCTGCTGCAGGCCCTGAGCGCAGATGCGAGAGGGCCGGCGATGATCTATCTGGTGGGCAAGGACGGCGCTACCAAGATTCGCCAACGAGGCCAACTGCAGGTCGCGGAGATCTTCGCCACCATCGACCGCATGCCGATGCGCCAGTCGCGAGGAGAACCCGGCGCTCGTGGGGCGAGCGCCGAGAGAGGGCTCAGATGAGTGCTTCGCCGACGTGCAGCAGCTTCATGCTGTTGGTGCCACCGATGTTGTGGTAGCTGTCGCCCTTGGTGAGGATCACCCAGTCACCCGGTTCCACCAGGCCGCGTTGCAGCAGTTCGTTGACCGCAGCCTGGCTGACGCTGTCCTTGCGCTCCGCGGCCGGATCGAAGGGGATGGTGTAGACGCCGCGGAACAGTGCTACGCGCGCCTGGGTCTCGCGACTCGGGCAGAAGGCGTAGATCGGCACCGAGGAGCGGATGCGCGACATGATCAGCGGGGTGAAACCACTCTCGGTCAGCGCGATGATCGCCTTCACGTTGGGGAAGTGGTTGGCGGTGTACATCGCCGCCAGCGCGATGCTTTCGTCGCAACGGCTGAAGGTGTGCCCCATGCGGTGGCTGGACTTCTGGCTGGTCGGGTGCTTCTCGGCGCCGAGGCAGACGCGGGCCATGGCCTTCACGGCTTCCACCGGGTAGGCGCCGGCGGCGCTTTCGGCGGAGAGCATCACCGCGTCGGTGTAGTCCAGTGCGGCGTTGGCGACGTCGGAGACCTCCGCGCGGGTCGGCATCGGATTGCTGATCATCGATTCCATCATCTGCGTCGCGGTGATCACCGCTTTGTTGTAGCGGCGCGCGTGCAGGATGATTTTCTTCTGGATGCCGACCAGCTCGGCGTCGCCGATTTCCACGCCGAGGTCGCCACGGGCGACCATCACCGCGTCGCTGGCGCGAATCAGCCCGTCGAGGGCCTCGTCGTCGGCGACGGCTTCGGCGCGTTCGATCTTCGCCACCAGCCAGGCGCTACCACCGGCCTCATCGCGTAGGCGACGGGCCAGCTCCATGTCCGCGGCATCCCGCGGGAAGGACACGGCGAGGTAATCCAGTTCCAGTTCCGCGGCGATCTTGATGTCGGCCTTGTCCTTGGACGTCAGGGCCGGGGCGGTGAGACCGCCACCGCGACGGTTGATGCCCTTGTTGTCGGACAGCGGTCCGCCGATCAGCACCTCGCAGATCAGTTCGTCCGCGGTTTTCTCCTGCACGCGCATGACCACTCGGCCATCGTCGAGTAGCAGTTCGTCGCCGACGCCGCAGTCGTTGATCAGGTCGGGATAGTCGATGCCTACCACCTCCTGGGTGCCGGCGTCGCGCGGATGGGTCACCGAGAAGCGGAAGATATCGCCTTCCTTGAGTTCGATGCGCTTGTTCTGGAACTTGGCGATACGGATCTTGGGGCCTTGCAGGTCGCCGAGCAGGGCGACGAAGCGGCCGTGCTTGGCCGCCAGCTCACGCACCAGGCGGGCGCGCTCACGATGCTCGTCGGGAGTGCCGTGGGAGAAGTTCAGTCGGGCCACGTCGATCCCGGCGAGAATCAGTTGCTCCAGCACTTCGGGCGAGTTGCTGGCAGGGCCGAGGGTGGCGACGATCTTGGTACGGCGCGAGGTCATTCAGTGACTCCTTCTATCGATGCCGGCGAGGCTACTACGCACGTTGGCTGTAGTCATTGTTCACCTGCACTACGTGTGCTGCGACGGCTTGAGCACCAGCAGATCGCAATGCACCGCGTCGAGCATGCGCTCGGCAGTGTGGCCGATCAGTGCGTCTTCCAGATGACCGCGGGCGACGGCGCCCATCAGCAGGAGGTCGATCTGCTCCTCGCGCACGAAGCGCGGAATGGCTTCCTCGGCGGCGCCTTCGAGCAGATGTGCCTGATCGGGGTCGATGGGGTAGGGCGCCAGTACGTCGGCGAAAGCCTGGCGATGGCGGGTATTGCTGCGTTCCACGTAGTGCTGGTAGTCGAGCAGCAGTTCCTCGTCGAACACCAGACTGCGGGGTAACGGCGCGTGGCAGTGGATGAACAGCGGTCGCATCTGCAGCGCGTCGCCCAGGCCCAGGGCGGTGTCGATCAGGGTATGTTCGAGTTGCGCCGATTCCGCGAAGTCGTGCAGCGGGTCCAGCGCCGCGCAGAGCCGCTGGCCGCGCCACTCGTTGTTGCGGCACATCCAGGTCGGTACCGGAGAGTGGCGAATCAATTGCCAACTGGCATTGCTCAGCC
Organism: Pseudomonas sp. R4-15; assembly: GCF_055768815.1. Lineage (NCBI taxonomy): Bacteria > Pseudomonadati > Pseudomonadota > Gammaproteobacteria > Pseudomonadales > Pseudomonadaceae > Pseudomonas > Pseudomonas sp. R4-15. Next base: position 3,911,729 of record NZ_CM147293.1, on the reverse strand, counting down.
AGGCGCGGCCGAACAGACCGTGGTCCTGCTCGGACTTGAGCAGCAGGTCCGGACTCTGGTCGTTCACGCATTGCAGTACGATGCGCTGCTGCGCCTTGCCCCAGCGGACTTCGACGCTGATCTCGATGCCGCTCTCGCGGGCCTCCGCGACCAGCGCCTCGATCCACTGACGTCGCTGCTCGAGCAGATCCTTGCGGACGCGCTGCTGGCGTTCGCCGTCGAAGAAGGGATTGTTGGCCAGCGCTCCGTGGTAGTCGACGAGCAGCAGGTGCAAGGCCACCCGCTGCCTGCTCGCCAGCCACAGGGCGCGCTGCAGGGCCGGTTGCTGTTCCTGGTCGGGTTCGATCACTACCAGCAGTCTGGAGAGTTCCATCGTTGCCTCCGTGTCTTGAGGTCTTTGCCGTTCGCCTCACGCTGATGTCTGCAAGCGACATTGAAGTTGCCGGATCAGCTGCCGATAGACTGGCAAGCGGAGCACGGCGCAGCCGAAGCACAATTTCAGGAGACAGTATGAGAGCCCCCCTAGTCCTTTGCCTCATCTTAGGTGTTGCGGGTTGTTCACGGGTGACCCTGGACACTCATCTGAACAATGCCTACGAGGCCTATGACGAGGGTGATTGCGCTCAGGTGATGCTGGAGCTCTCCCAGGCCGAGCGCGCCAGCCGTTCGCGCAGCTACATGCAGCCGGAGATCTCCCTGCTGCGCGGCCAGTGCCTGGAGCGCCAGCAACTCTACGTGGACGCGGCACAGACCTATCACTTCATCCTGTCGCGCTATCCGACCAGCGAGTACGCTTATCGAGCCCAGGCGCGTCTGGATACGCTGGAGCGCTTGGGCTACCTGGGCGCGCCGGCAACGCCACAGCCGTTGATGCCCGGTACGCCGAGCAAACCCGTGGCACCCGATAAGTAGCACCCTGGAGCGCTGGGCAAAGTGTGTCGCTTGGTCGCATACTCGGCGCACAGCAGAAGCGAATGGCCATCATGTTCGAGAAACGCCAGATCCAGCGTCAGCAACTGGGCTACTACCTGCGTGTCTACAACCGCCACAACGATCAGCCGATCGGCCACCTGGGGAATGTCTCCGCCGAGGGACTGATGATCATCAGTGCCTGGCCAATGCTCGTCGGCGGGTGTTTCGAGCTGCGCTTGAAGCTACCCGGGCGCGAGGGCGGCGTGCAGCCTCTGGACTTCACCGCGCTATGCCGCTGGAGCCGCGAGGATGTGACGCCCGGTACCCATGACTCGGGGTTCCTCTTGCTGGCACCGCCGATCGCCTGGCAGGCGTTGGGCGACTCCTTGCGTCGTTACTTCACCTTCATCCATCCGGTCACGTCGGCTTAGCAAGCAGTCGCTGCACGCTCGTCGCGTGCAGGCCGTCGCTTCCCTCGATCACCAGCAGGCCCGCTGCACGCAGGGCGCCTAGGTTTCGCTGGCGGGCGTGCTCGTGCAGCACCGCACCCGCGTAGACGAGCGCTTCATCTTCGCTTGTCACGGGCAAGCGGCGCAGCTTCGCCATTTCCCGTTCGCGCAGGCAGACCAGGCGCAGGCGATGGTGTCCAGCCAGGCCGCGGGACAGTTGTCGAAGACTTTCCAGGTCGAATTCGTCGGGGAAGCCGATGACCACCACCAGACAAGGGCGCCGGTGTGCGGCGAGAATCCGGGCGAGCTCCGCGTAGTCGCTGGCGTCTCTGGCCGGCTGGAGATCACGCAGGCCGTGCAGCAGCCGCTGCAACTGACGAGGGCCGCGTGCCATGGGCAGCTTCCAGCGATCATCGGGAAAACACTGCAGACCGACGGCGTCTCCGGCAGCCAGCGCCGTGGCGGCCAGTTGCATAGCTATTTGCAGCGCGTTGTCGAACAGGCTCAGCGCCCCGTCCTGCTGGGCCATGCCGCGACCGCGTTCGAGCAGCAGCAGAACCTGCTGGCCACCCTCCTGGTGATACTCGCGAAGCATGGGGCGGCCCAAGCGGGCGCTGCTCTTCCAGTCGATGCGCTGCGCATTGTCTTCGTCATGCGCCTCGCGCAACTGCAGGAACTCCAGGCCATCGCCGGCTCGAGGACGTCCGCGCAGACCGGCCATCAGTGGCTGTGCCTGACCTGACGGTGGGCGGCAGGCCAGCCGGGTGAAGTCGGGAAAGACCTGCAGCCGGCCCGCGGCCGCCAGCATGCGCCGTTGACGCCAGAGGCCCAATGGGCTGCGCTGCAGCCATTCGCAGCGCTCGAGGTGGTATTCACCGCGCCGCCTGGGCCGCACCGGGTAGCTGACCTCCAGGCAGTCACCACCAGGCAGCCTGCAGCCCAGTGGCAGGCCATGGGCACCGAGCGCTTCGGGCAGGTGGTCGAAGAGACTTCCCCGTAGTTCGCGTGGACCGGGGTTGTACAGGCGCAGCGTCATCTGGCTGTCACGTTGCAGTTGCAGTGTGCTCGCGGGGCGTCTGTTCAGTTCGGGTGAGGGGCTGCGCTTCAGTGCGATGGCGTCGCCCAGTGCGAGACCGGCCAGCGCCAGGCCGGCGCCCAGCAGCGCGCTGGCAGGCGCTGGCCAGCCGAACAGACGCGCCAATCCCAGCAGCAGTGCGGCCAGGCAGAGTGCCGTGAGCCAGCCGAGCAGGCGCGAGGAGGGGCTCATGGACGCGGCGCCGCGACCTGTTCGAGCATGTGCAGCAGCACCTGGTCCACGTTCTGGCCGTCGAGCTCAAGCTCCAGGGCGAGGCGCACGCGATGGCGAAGTACGGCGAGGGCGCAGCGTTTGACGTCGTCCGGTAGCACGAACTCGCCACCGCGCAGCAGGGCGCTGGCGCGGGCGGCGCGCACCAGGGCGATGGAGGCACGCGGCCCGGCGCCCTGGACCAGGCCAGGCCACTCCCGCGTCGTGCGGACCAGGCGCACGGCATAGTCCAGCACTTGCTCGTCCAGCAGCAACTCGCTGGCGATGCGCTGCAGGGCCTGTAGGTCACGTGGCTGCAACAGGGTCCGCAGCGGTGCGACTTCCAGCATGTCGGTGCGTGGCGAACGGCTCACCTGGCGAACCAGTGCGGCTTCCTCGTCAGCCTGCGGATAGCTCATCTGCAGCTTGAAGAGGAAGCGATCCAGTTCGGCCTCGGGCAGCGGATAGGTGCCGTCCTGTTCGATGGGGTTCTGCGTGGCGATGACCATGAACGGCTGCGGCACGGCGAGGCTCTGTCCGTCCAGGGTGACCTGGCGCTCCTGCATGACTTCCAGCAGCGCCGCCTGGGTCTTGGCGGGAGCACGGTTGATTTCGTCGGCAAGCAGTAGGTGGTTGAACACCGGCCCCTTGCGTAGTTCGAAGCTGCCACCCTGCGCGGCGTAGACGCTGTGTCCGGTGATGTCGGAAGGCATCAGGTCCGGGGTGAACTGGATGCGTGCGAAGTCGCCGCCGAAGCACTTCGCCAAGGCGCGGGCGATCAAGGTCTTGCCCAGCCCGGGAAGACCCTCGATGAGCACGTGGCCGCCGGCAATGCAGGCGATGATCACTTCGTCGAGGATGCTGGCCTGGCCGACCACGGCACGCTGCAGCTCCTGGCGCAGCACCTGTACGGCGTGACTGGCGCGTTGCTGAGGGCTGCCCTGTTCCGGACGGTCGCTGGCGTTCTCATTCATAGGGCGTTCCTGATGATCTGCAATTCCTGGATGTGCCGCACCATCTCCGGCCCCGGCAGAGGGCCAGGCGGGTGAGGGCGCATGGCGCGGCTGATGCGTTCGATGGGCAGTCCGCAGCGCTGACCCAGCAGACGCCAGCGCTCGGCGACCGGCAGTTGGGCAAAGCCCAGGTGGCGTCGTGCGGCACGCTGTTCGATATCTTTCTGCAAGCGCGCCAGCAGGGCAGAAGCGCCCTCCTGTCGACGATGCCAGGCGGCGTGGGCGCGTAGCTGCTCCCGGCGCGATAGGCCTTGAGTTGCGGTGGCGGGGAGCAGCGGACCGTGGCGGCGGGTCAGCCGCCAGGCGAGCAGAACGAGCAGAACGGTGAATGCCAGCAGTGCTTCGGGGAAATGACGCCAGAGCAGGCTCGCCAGGCTCGGCGCGTCGCTGTCGCGAAGCAGCAGGACGCCGCGATCTTGGGTCAAGTACCAGAGGAGCCAGGCGTTGTCGTACTCGCCGAGGTGCGCGTTCTGCCAGATCCAGGCATCGCTGAGTACGGTGATCAGGCCTTCGCCTTGGCGCATCTGCAGCATGTGCGTCGCCTGGGCACTGTTGGCCCAGGCGTGGGCGAGTTGCTGCGTATCTTCCAGGTGGAAGCTGGGGTCGAAGCCGATATATGCCGGTGCGTCTTCGTTCTCCAGGTAGAGCTTGGTCAGCCGTGGGAAGGGTTCATCGTCTTCCGGCAGTCGGGACAGGTCCTGGGTGAGGTACTGGCGCACGCCCAGACGGTCGAGCAACAGGTCGCCGCTGGCCTGGCGCTGCGGATCGTAGAGTTGCTCGGCGACGAACAGCAGGTGGCCACCCTGGTCGGCCCAGGCAAGGAGTTGGTCGGCTTGTCGTGCCGTCATCCGCGAGCGGTCTCCGAGCAGCAATAGCGCTTGCCCCTGGGCGGGTAGTTCGTCGAGCCGCAGGGGGCCGCCCAGCGACTGTACGGCGCGGCCCTGGCCTTGCAGGAAGCGCTCGGCGGCCAGATAGGGGTTACGTAGGGCTTCGTCCTGGGCGCCGAGAATGACCGTTTCGCTGTAAGGACGGAGCTGCAGGGCGACCCACAGCAGCGCCGCCAGCGGCAGCAGAAGGCCCACCCAGCGCAGGCGCTTCACGGCCGTGGCTCCTGGTCGAGTCGGTGCCATTGCAGCAGCAGATGTTCGAACTGTGCATCGCTGAGCGTTCGCGCGCCGTAGGCCTGGTCGCAATAGTGGGTAGTGATTTGCGCAGCGAAGTCAGCGAGCTCCGTTTCGCCCGCCAGTTGCCGCAGTAATTCGAGCTCGGTCTGCGCGGCGTGGGCGCCGCTTCGTTGTAGCAGGCCGCGGTAGAGCAGGCCGAGGGCCTGGCGCGGCGCGTGTGGCCAGTACGTGCGCGCGGCGCCTGCGAGGTCCGCTGGCAGCGTCGTAGGCGCGTTTCGATACGGGTGTAGTGCGGTCTTCGCGGGCACCTGCTCGGTCTTACTGCGTCCAGGTAACAGGCCGCGCCACTGCTGGTGGCGGCGTACCAGCCACAACAGCGCGAGGCACAGCGCGCTCCATAGCAGAACTTCGAGAGCCTCCAGTCCGGTATCCGCATAAGCCGATGGGGCGAGCCTGGCCTGCGTCGGCGGCGTGAAGTGCCAGTTGATCCGAGTCTCCTTGCCGCCGAAGGGCGGTTGGCCGAGCAGTGTACCGATGGCCCGCTGCGCCGCCTGGCTGCTCAATGCCTGTTGCTGCAGGCGCGGTTGGGCCGGGCTGGCGGCGTCGGCTAGCGCCGGCCTGGACAGCAACAGCAATCCCCCGAGCAAGGGGGCCAGCAGCAGGCAGGCCGTCAGTTGGCGTAATGGGGGAAGCAATCCGGGCAGCCGCCATTGCAGGTCCCAGGCCTCCAACTGGCACCGCCGGTTGAGATACAAGCTGAAGCTGCAGGCAACGTAAAGAGGTTCGAGCAGGCAGAGCAGCAAGGCATAGCCCAGGTTGGCCAGGTGATCCATCCAGTCTGCGTCGATGCCTTCAAAGGCGAGCTGCTGGAGCCAGGCCAGGCTCCATTTGTCAGTATCCGGCAGCAGCAGATAGATCCCGCCGAGGATAGCCAGCCAGAGCAGGCTTTCCAGACTTGCGCCGAGCACCGTCAACCAGCAGGCCATGGCTCGCTGGCCAGGACGGAGCTGGGTCAGGCGCGCTCGCCGGGCAGCGCCGCGCAACGCCTCCAGTTGCAGCACCGGCAGGTCGAATGCCCGGGTGGGTTGCAGGCGGCGCCAGGTCAGGCTGGCGAGCCACTCCCCGCGTGCGGCCCGTGGCCAGGCGCGCAGTGCTTGCCATGGAGTAGGCGGGTCAGCGAAAAGTGCTTTCGAGAGGATCAGAAGCGGTAGCCGCTCCAGCAGGGGCTTGGCCAGCCAGAACGACAGCAGCGCGTAGCCCGGATCATCGCGGAACACCAGGCTGAGCAGGCCCAGCAGCGGCAGACTGAGCAAGGCCCAACTACCCATCAGCAAGCCGGCGTGGCGACGGAACAGTGCGACGCCCAGGTCGACGGCTTCCCAGTGGGGGCGGGGGTGGAGGCCCAGGCGCGGTTCAGGCGTGCCCATGGTTTCTTCCGACGACCCCGAGATAGCCGAGCAGGGCGCACCAGCAGCCCGCCCCGACCAGGTATTTCAACCAGGCTGGCGCGCCCGTGGTGGACGACCAGTAGGCTTCGACGAAAGCGGCGAGCAGGAGTAACAGGAAGGCCCCGCCGATCAGTCCCGCTCCCGCGCGCGCGGCCTCCTGCAGAGCTCGTCCTCGCGTCATGCGTCCCGGCGCAAGCAGCGCCGCGCCCAGGCGTAAACCCGCCGCTCCGGCGAAGACGATGGCGTTGAGTTCGAAGGCACTATGGCCGGCGACGAAGCTCCAGAACGTGTCGACGTATCCCACTTGGGTCAGATGGCCGGCCACCGCACCGATGCTGAGGCCATTGAATATCAGGAAGAAGAGGCTGCCCAGGCCGAGCAGGAGGCCGCTGGCGAAGGTCTGGAAGGCGATGCCGACGTTGTTCATCACGTAATAGCCGAACATCATCCAGTCATCGCCTGCGTCGCGCTCGCCGAAGCGTCCGAGGCGGCTGAGGTCCGGGTCGTACATGGCCTCCATACGGCGCACCTGATCCGGCTCCAGCAACACGTGAATGAAGCCGGGTTGCAGATAGCAAAGAAGCGCCATTAGTAGCAGAGACAGATAGAACGTGCTGCCAGCAATCATCAGCCAGCGCCACTCCCGGCGTACCAGGCGAGGCAGCCCGGCGAAAAGATAGGCCATGAGCTCCGAGGTGCCGGGCCTGCGCCGATACAGTTGACGATAAAGGCGTCCTTGCAAGCGCCGTAGGCGCGCCTGCAGCGAAGGTGCATAACCGCGCTGCTGGACCAGGTCGAGATCTCGACAGAGGTGCCGGTAGTCGCGCAGGAAGGCTTCGGGCTCGCGCGAGGTCGCCTTCCCCAGGCGTCGCCAGCGCGGCGCTGCTTCCTTGATGAAGGCGTCCTGTCTCACGGCTCGCGTAGCTCCCGTGCCAGGCCAAGCAGTTGTGCTTCGATTTGCCGGGGCGAGCGTTGCAGGGCTTGCGCGAGGGGGGCTAGCAGCTCCTGACGGCGCGCCGCTGATAGTCCGCTTGCGCGCTCGGCGAACTCCAGAATCAGTTCACGCTGTTCGCGTGTCAGCGCGGGAGGCAGTGCGATTCGGATGGCCGCGCTCGATGGCGAAGCCTGTGGCGCAGCGCGTGGATCATGGATGACCAGGGTGCCGGCAGCCAGATCGCCGAAGCGTTTGAACGCGGGATGACAGAGGCTGGCGAGCAGTCCCAGAGCATAGCCGACAGGCAGCATGTCCACGACGCGAAGCAGGTTGCGCACCAGGCACGCTGTGAGGTCGGGTGGCAGGCCCTGGTCATCGACGACCCGCAGGCCGAGGAGTTGCTTGCCGGGGGAGCGGCCCTGATTAAGCCATTCGAAAAGCAGCATGTAGCCCCAGGTCACGGTGAATAGCAGGAAGAGGCCCAACCCCAGACCAAAACGCCCCAGGCGCAAGAGCGGCAGCGCGCAGAATCCCAGCAGGAGTGCACGTATGCCCAGGTCGATGACGAAGGCCAAGGCCCGCGGATAGAGACTCGCAGGGTGCAGTTGCAGTGCCGGGCCTTCGGGCGCCGGCACGTCCAAGCGGTTGTCCAGGGGAGTATGACGAGACTCGTGCATCGACCGGGCTGCCGGCAAAAGCTCGATTCTAGGCGTTGTCTCGATGCCGCGCGAACCTTGCTTGGGATACGCGCGTCTGTGTCACGCATCGCCAGCCAGCCGTTATTGCCCTGTTAGACTGCGGCTTCATCCGATTCCAGATAGAGGTATTTTCGTGAGTGGCAGCCTGTTCTGGTACGACTTCGAAACCACGGGTGCCGATCCTCGCAGGGATCGACCCTTGCAGGTCGCCGGTGTGCGCACCGACGAATCGCTGCGGGAAATAGAGGCAGCGCTGGAGCTGTTCTGCCAGCCTGGCGACGATATCCTTCCTCATCCTCAGGCGTGTCTGATCACGGGTATTGGCCCGGAGATCCTTGCCGAGAGGGGGTTACGGGAGGCGGAGTTCGTCGAGCGACTTCACGCCGAGTTGATTCGGCCGCAGACATGCGTGGTCGGTTACAACAGTCTGCGCTTCGATGACGAGGTTACCCGGCACGCGCTGTATCGTAACTTCCATGACCCCTATGCCCGCGAATGGCAGGGCGGCAACAGTCGTTGGGACCTGATCGATGCGGTGCGTACGGCCTACGCCTTGCGCCCCGAAGGCATCGAGTGGCCTATGGAAGAGGGGCGCGTGACGCTGCGTCTGGAGCGCCTGACAGAGGCCAACGGCATTGCCCATGGCAAGGCTCACGATGCGTTGGCTGACGTGCGCGCGACCATCGCTCTGGCGCGGTTGCTAAAGGAGCGCCAACCCAAGCTCTACAACTACCTGTTCGAGTTGCGCAGTAAGCGACGGGTCAGCGATCAGGTTCGCTTGCTCGAGCCCATCGTGCATGTGTCTGGCCGTTATGGTGCGCAGCGGGGCTATCTGGCTCTGGTATTACCGTTGGCTTGGCATCCGAAGAATCGCAATGCGCTGATCGTTTGCGACCTGCAGGGTGACTGCGAGGGCCTATGCCGTATCGCCGCGGAGGATCTGCGCGCTCGTCTGTACACGCGTCGCGACGAACTTCCCGAAGGCGTATTGCCGGTTCCATTGAAGCTGCTGCACATCAACAAGTGTCCGGTGGTGGCGCCACTTGCTGTATTGCGTGACGTGGACCGGGAGCGCTTGGGTATCGATCGCCAGGCTTGCCTGGAGCAGGCTCAACTGCTGCGGGAACAAGCAGGCCTATGGCAGGAAAAGCTCGAGCATATCTACGCGGCGGATGACTTCGGCGAGGCTGGGGATCCAGAACAGGCGCTTTATCAGGGCTTCATCGGTGATGCGGATCGTCGCCTGTGTCAGGCTGTGCTGCGCTGCGCTCCGGATGAATTGGCGGCTCGCACGTGGGCCTTCGAAGATGCTCGCTTGCCGGAGTTACTGTTCCGCTATCGGGCTCGCAACTATCCCGAGAGTTTGTCGGCTGAAGAACGTCAGCGTTGGTTGACGTTTTGCCGTCGACGTCTTGTGGATTCCGCCGCAGGTGCTCCGTTGACACTGGAAGCTTTCGAACAAGCGATGCACATGGCGCTGGCAAGTGGCGACGCCGACCAGCGGGAACTTCTCCAGCGCTGGCAGAGTTATGCGGGAGAACTTCGTCAGCGTGTCGGTTTGAATGACCAATAAAAAACGCCAGCGAAGGCTGGCGTTTTAGGTGGCGATCGAGGTGCTTAGTCGAGCAGGGTAGCCCAGCCTTCGACTTCCTCGGCGCCCCACTTGTTCTTCCATTCCTTGAGCGTCTTGTGGTTGCCGCCCTTGGTTTCGATGACTTCGCCATTGTGTGGGTTTTTGTACTGCTTCACTTTGCGAGCACGCTTGGGGGCGGCGCTGGGTTTGGCGGTACGTACCGTCTTGCTTTGACGGGCATCGGGGTCGAGCAGCGCTACGATGTCGCGAAGCGACTTCTGGTACTCGCCCATCAATTCACGGAGCTTCTTTTCGAACTCCAGTTCTTTTTGCAGTTTGTCGTCCTGAGAGAGATTTTTCAGGCGTTCCTGAAGTTCACGGATGGCCTCTTCCGTGGCGCGATACTCGTTGATCAGCGACATTGCTATACCTATGTGTTTGAATGCAGGTGGCTGGATAATAGTCAGGCATTGGAAACAAGTAAATGTTCCGATTGGCCTGAGTTTGGTTTTTATCGATATTTTGCAAATTCCCGCTTGTGTAGCGCTGCTTAGCTTGGCGCGCGACGCCTCGCTAGGATGCTGAAACTTGCCGCGTCAGGAGCTAGAATAACGGCCTTCGCAAGTCCGGAGCTTCAAATAGATGCGCACTTTTCGGCTGGTTATCGCATGTCCCGATGGCGTCGGCATCGTAGCCAAGGTCAGTAATTTCCTCGCGACCTACAACGGTTGGATCACCGAGGCCAGTCATCATTCCGACAGCGAGAGTGGCTGGTTCTTCATGCGTCATGAGATCCGTGCCGACTCGTTACCCTTCGAGCTGGATGGGTTTCGTCAGGCGTTCGCCCCCATCGCCCAGCAGTTCGGTATGCAGTGGCGGATTTCCGATTCCGATTGCAAGAAGCGCGTAGTGCTCATGGCCAGTCGCGAGTCGCATTGCTTGGCGGACCTGTTGCATCGTTGGCATGCCGGCGAGCTGGATTGCGAGATTCCCTGCGTCATCGCCAATCATGATGATTTGCGCAGCATGGTCGAGTGGCATGGCATTCCTTACTACCATGTACCGGTGGACCCTGCGGATAAGCAGTCTGCTTTTGATGAGGTATCGCGGCTGATCGAAGAGGCACGCACCGACACTGTGGTGCTCGCCCGCTACATGCAGATATTGCCTCCGCAGCTATGCAGCCAGTATGCCGGCCAGGTGATCAACATCCACCATAGCTTCCTGCCCTCGTTCGTTGGCGCGAAGCCTTACCATCAGGCTGCACTGCGTGGCGTGAAGCTGATTGGTGCGACCTGCCATTACGTCACCGAGGAGCTGGATGCCGGTCCTATCATCGAGCAGGACGTTGTGCGGATCAGTCATCGAAATACCACTGACGACATGGTGCGGCTCGGCAAGGATGTGGAGAAGATGGTGCTGGCGCGCGGCTTGCGCTATCACTTGGAAGATCGCGTACTGGTGCATGGCAACAAGACGGTGGTGTTCAACTAATAGTCCGCCCTTCATCTGCAGGTACCGGCAATGACCAATCCCTTGGAGCGTGCTGCTGCGAGACCTGTTCCTGTCGAAGGCGGCGTCTGCACTTTGCGCTACCGCGTCGAGGAGCTCGCTCCCGATGCCGGGGCAGACTTCTCCGCCGCCACTCAGTTGCTGGAGCTCTCTCGCGGGCGTGTTGATGCGGGGGCTGCGCCGGCCATGGATGAGGCCGGCGCCGTGGCCCGGGACGAACCGGATGAAAAAGTTGAAACTAATGCTTGACGCCCCTCCAGACTCCTATAGAATGCGCACCACTTCCGGCGCAGTCGTCACCGAAAAGGCCTTGAGAATCAAGGGGTTAGCGGTTAAGAAGGTGCGAGAATGGCGGTGCTGCCGTCAGGCTCGAAGCGCTGGAAGGAGGAGGAAAAAGGAGTTGACAGCGAGATTGCTCGCTGTAGAATTCGCCTCCCGCTTAACGAGGTTCTCCGAACACGGTAAGCGCCAAGCGGTTGAGTAGAAAAGAAATTTTCGAAAAGTTGCTTGACAGATTGAAAGGCTGCTGTAGAATGCGCGGCCTCGGTTGAGACGAAAGCCTGACCGAAACGCTCTTTAACAAGTTGAATCAAGCAATTCGTGTGGGTGCTTGTGGATTAAGACTGAGATCGCAAGATTATCAGCATCACAAGCAACACTCGTGAATTCGAGAGTTTTTTGCGATTGCTGAGCCAAGTTTAGGGTTTTCTCAAAACCCGATCAGTATTGAACTGAAGAGTTTGATCATGGCTCAGATTGAACGCTGGCGGCAGGCCTAACACATGCAAGTCGAGCGGATGAAGGGAGCTTGCTCCTGGATTCAGCGGCGGACGGGTGAGTAATGCCTAGGAATCTGCCTGGTAGTGGGGGATAACGTTCCGAAAGGAACGCTAATACCGCATACGTCCTACGGGAGAAAGTGGGGGATCTTCGGACCTCACGCTATCAGATGAGCCTAGGTCGGATTAGCTAGTAGGTGAGGTAATGGCTCACCTAGGCGACGATCCGTAACTGGTCTGAGAGGATGATCAGTCACACTGGAACTGAGACACGGTCCAGACTCCTACGGGAGGCAGCAGTGGGGAATATTGGACAATGGGCGAAAGCCTGATCCAGCCATGCCGCGTGTGTGAAGAAGGTCTTCGGATTGTAAAGCACTTTAAGTTGGGAGGAAGGGTTGTAGATTAATACTCTGCAATTTTGACGTTACCAACAGAATAAGCACCGGCTAACTTCGTGCCAGCAGCCGCGGTAATACGAAGGGTGCAAGCGTTAATCGGAATTACTGGGCGTAAAGCGCGCGTAGGCGGTTTGTTAAGTTGAAGGTGAAATCCCCGGGCTCAACCTGGGAACTGCCTCCAAAACTGGCTGACTAGAGTGTGGTAGAGGGTGGTGGAATTTCCTGTGTAGCGGTGAAATGCGTAGATATAGGAAGGAACACCAGTGGCGAAGGCGACCACCTGGACCAACACTGACGCTGAGGTGCGAAAGCGTGGGGAGCAAACAGGATTAGATACCCTGGTAGTCCACGCCGTAAACGATGTCGACTAGCCGTTGGGGTCCTTGAGACTTTAGTGGCGCAGCTAACGCATTAAGTCGACCGCCTGGGGAGTACGGCCGCAAGGTTAAAACTCAAATGAATTGACGGGGGCCCGCACAAGCGGTGGAGCATGTGGTTTAATTCGAAGCAACGCGAAGAACCTTACCTGGCCTTGACATGCTGAGAACTTTCCAGAGATGGATTGGTGCCTTCGGGAGCTCAGACACAGGTGCTGCATGGCTGTCGTCAGCTCGTGTCGTGAGATGTTGGGTTAAGTCCCGTAACGAGCGCAACCCTTGTCCTTAGTTACCAGCACGTTATGGTGGGCACTCTAAGGAGACTGCCGGTGACAAACCGGAGGAAGGTGGGGATGACGTCAAGTCATCATGGCCCTTACGGCCAGGGCTACACACGTGCTACAATGGTCGGTACAAAGGGTTGCCAAGCCGCGAGGTGGAGCCAATCCCATAAAACCGATCGTAGTCCGGATCGCAGTCTGCAACTCGACTGCGTGAAGTCGGAATCGCTAGTAATCGTGAATCAGAATGTCACGGTGAATACGTTCCCGGGCCTTGTACACACCGCCCGTCACACCATGGGAGTGGGTTGCTCCAGAAGTAGCTAGTCTAACCTTCGGGGGGACGGTTACCACGGAGTGATTCATGACTGGGGTGAAGTCGTAACAAGGTAGCCGTAGGGGAACCTGCGGCTGGATCACCTCCTTAATCGACAGATCTCCCTTGCCATAAGCACCCACACGAATTGCTTGATTCACTGACGAAGAAGCGATTGGGTTGATAGACCCGAGCGGTAAACGATTGGGTCTGTAGCTCAGTTGGTTAGAGCGCACCCCTGATAAGGGTGAGGTCGGCAGTTCGAATCTGCCCAGACCCACCAATCGATGGGGCCATAGCTCAGCTGGGAGAGCGCCTGCTTTGCACGCAGGAGGTCAGGAGTTCGATCCTCCTTGGCTCCACCATTTACCACGATTGCTTCGAAAGCTCAGAACTGAGCGCTTTTCCTGAAGAGGGAAGGGTGTTGAGTTCTGGACTTTGCGCCAGAACTGTTCTTTAAAAATTCGGGTTTGTGATAGAAGTGACTGTTTGATTGTTTTCACTGCAATCGAACAGCTCAAGGTAAAATTTGCGAGTTCAAGCGCGAATTTTCGGCGAATGTCGTCTTCACCGCCATACCGAGCGTGCCGAGAGGCAGATTGCTTGGGGTTATATGGTCAAGTGAAGAAGCGCATACGGTGGATGCCTTGGCAGTCAGAGGCGATGAAAGACGTGGTAGCCTGCGAAAAGCTTCGGGGAGTCGGCAAACAGACTTTGATCCGGAGATATCTGAATGGGGAAACCCACCGATCATAAGATCGGTATCTTACACTGAATACATAGGTGTAAGAGGCGAACCAGGGGAACTGAAACATCTAAGTACCCTGAGGAAAAGAAATCAACCGAGATTCCCTTAGTAGTGGCGAGCGAACGGGGACCAGCCCTTAAGCTTCTTGGATTTTAGTCGAACGCTCTGGAAAGTGCGGCCATAGTGGGTGATAGCCCCGTAGACGAAAGGGTCCTTGAAGTGAAAACGAGTAGGACGGCGCACGTGAAACGTTGTCTGAAGATGGGGGGACCATCCTCCAAGGCTAAATACTACTGACTGACCGATAGTGAACCAGTACCGTGAGGGAAAGGCGAAAAGAACCCCGGAGAGGGGAGTGAAATAGAACCTGAAACCGTATGCGTACAAGCAGTGGGAGCCTACTTTGTTAGGTGACTGCGTACCTTTTGTATAATGGGTCAGCGACTTATATTCAGTGGCGAGCTTAACCGTATAGGGGAGGCGTAGCGAAAGCGAGTCTTAATAGGGCGTTTAGTCGCTGGGTATAGACCCGAAACCGGGCGATCTATCCATGAGCAGGTTGAAGGTTAGGTAACACTGACTGGAGGACCGAACCGACTCCCGTTGAAAAGGTAGCGGATGACTTGTGGATCGGAGTGAAAGGCTAATCAAGCTCGGAGATAGCTGGTTCTCCTCGAAAGCTATTTAGGTAGCGCCTCGTGTATCACTGCTGGGGGTAGAGCACTGTTTCGGCTAGGGGGTCATCCCGACTTACCAAACCGATGCAAACTCCGAATACCGGCAAGTGCGAGCACGGGAGACACACGGCGGGTGCTAACGTCCGTCGTGAAAAGGGAAACAACCCAGACCGTCAGCTAAGGTCCCAAAATCCTGGTTAAGTGGGAAACGATGTGGGAAGGCTCAGACAGCTAGGAGGTTGGCTTAGAAGCAGCCATCCTTTAAAGAAAGCGTAATAGCTCACTAGTCGAGTCGGCCTGCGCGGAAGATGTAACGGGGCTCAAACCAGGTACCGAAGCTACGGGTTCATCCTCTGGATGAGCGGTAGAGGAGCGTTCTGTAAGCCTGTGAAGGTGAGTTGAGAAGCTTGCTGGAGGTATCAGAAGTGCGAATGCTGACATGAGTAACGACAATGGGTGTGAAAAACACCCACGCCGAAAGACCAAGGGTTCCTGCGCAACGTTAATCGACGCAGGGTGAGTCGGCCCCTAAGGCGAGGCAGAAATGCGTAGTCGATGGGAAACGGGTCAATATTCCCGTACTTCTAGTTACTGCGATGGGGGGACGGAGAAGGCTAGGCCAGCACGGCGTTGGTTGTCCGTGTTTAAGGTAGTAGGCTGAGATCTTAGGTAAATCCGGGATCTTAAGGCCGAGAACTGATGACGAGTGCTCTTTAGAGCGCGAAGTGGTTGATGCCCTGCTTCCAGGAAAAGCCTCTAAGCTTCAGGTAACTAGGAACCGTACCCCAAACCGACACAGGTGGTCGGGTAGAGAATACCAAGGCGCTTGAGAGAACTCGGGTGAAGGAACTAGGCAAAATGGCACCGTAACTTCGGGAGAAGGTGCGCCGGTGAGGGTGAAGGGTTTACCCCGTAAGCTCATGCCGGTCGAAGATACCAGGCCGCTGCGACTGTTTATTAAAAACACAGCACTCTGCAAACACGAAAGTGGACGTATAGGGTGTGACGCCTGCCCGGTGCCGGAAGGTTAATTGATGGGGTTAGCGCAAGCGAAGCTCTTGATCGAAGCCCCGGTAAACGGCGGCCGTAACTATAACGGTCCTAAGGTAGCGAAATTCCTTGTCGGGTAAGTTCCGACCTGCACGAATGGCGTAACGATGGCGGCGCTGTCTCCACCCGAGACTCAGTGAAATTGAAATCGCTGTGAAGATGCAGTGTATCCGCGGCTAGACGGAAAGACCCCGTGAACCTTTACTGTAGCTTTGCACTGGACTTTGAGCCTGCTTGTGTAGGATAGGTGGGAGGCTTTGAAGCGTGGACGCTAGTCTGCGTGGAGCCATCCTTGAAATACCACCCTGGCATGCTTGAGGTTCTAACTCTGCTCCGTTATCCGGAGCGAGGACAGTGTATGGTGGGCAGTTTGACTGGGGCGGTCTCCTCCTAAAGAGTAACGGAGGAGTACGAAGGTGCGCTCAGACCGGTCGGAAATCGGTCGCAGAGTATAAAGGCAAAAGCGCGCTTGACTGCGAGACAGACACGTCGAGCAGGTACGAAAGTAGGTCTTAGTGATCCGGTGGTTCTGTATGGAAGGGCCATCGCTCAACGGATAAAAGGTACTCCGGGGATAACAGGCTGATACCGCCCAAGAGTTCATATCGACGGCGGTGTTTGGCACCTCGATGTCGGCTCATCACATCCTGGGGCTGAAGCCGGTCCCAAGGGTATGGCTGTTCGCCATTTAAAGTGGTACGCGAGCTGGGTTTAGAACGTCGTGAGACAGTTCGGTCCCTATCTGCCGTGGACGTTTGAGATTTGAGAGGGGCTGACCTTAGTACGAGAGGACCGGGTTGGACGAACCTCTGGTGTTCCGGTTGTCACGCCAGTGGCATTGCCGGGTAGCTATGTTCGGAAGAGATAACCGCTGAAAGCATCTAAGCGGGAAACTTGCCTCAAGATGAGATCTCACTGGAGCCTTGAGCTCCCTAAAGGGCCGTCGGAGACTACGACGTTGATAGGCAGGGTGTGTAAGCGTTGTGAGGCGTTGAGCTAACCTGTACTAATTGCCCGTGAGGCTTGACCATATAACACCCAAACAATCTGTGGCCTAGCTGCAGAGGGTGATGGTGAAGTCGATGTGAACCGAAAGTTCACGCATGAATTCGCAAAAAAGCACTATCACAAACCCGTTTTGGGGTCGCGTCTAAACCACGATACCCCAACCCCATTGCTTGACGACCATAGAGTGTTGGAACCACCTGATCCCATCCCGAACTCAGTAGTGAAACGACATATCGCCGATGGTAGTGTGGAGCTTCTCCATGTGAGAGTAGGTCATCGTCAAGCTTCTATTTCGCCAAACCCCAGCCTGAGCAATCAGGCTGGGGTTTGGTCTTTTCGGCGGCAGAAAAGTCTTTGGTACTTTCTTATAAATCTCCCGACTATGTGGGCTATCCGGATGCATGGCGCTCTTTCAGTGGATGGGGCGTACCGGCAACGATGAATACTGGCCATCCATTAAGTGGTAGTGGTTGCATACTCGTAGTCAAGCAGAGGGGGGCTGGGCTCGCCCGTTCTCTCGGACACGTCATGGCTTCCGGTATGCCTCGATAAGCCCATGGGTTTTGAGGGGAGGACAATCGTCGCTAGGCGTGATCCAATCTGTAAAAATCATGGAGTAAAGCATGCAGACGCAGCCGCGAATCCTGGCGGATTTGCTCGATACCGACTTCTACAAGTTGACGATGATGCAGGCAGTCCTGCATCACTATCCGGAAGCCGAGGTTGAGTACAGCTTCCGTTGCCGCGATGGCGAAGATCTCTCCATGTATCGAATGGAGATAGAGGAAGAGCTGGAGCGCTTGTCCGAGTGCTCTCTGGGCGATGAAGGACAGGCTTTTCTCGAAACCTTTCCTTTCCTGAAAGGCGACTTCATTCGTTTCCTGAGCTTGTTCCGCTTTGATCGGAACTACCTGCATGTGCGCCAGTACGGTCATCAACTGGACATCCGCGTAAAGGGACCTTGGCTTCACTGCATCCTTTTTGAGGTGCCGTTGTTGGCAATCATCAGTGAGGTCCGCAACCGTCGGCGTTATCCCGAGGCCAGTGTGGCTGACGCTGAGGGGCAGTTACTGGAAAAGTTCGAGTGGCTCCGTCAGGCGGCCAACGAAGACGAGCTTTGCTCTTTCAAGGTGGCGGATTATGGCACTCGGAGAAGATTCTCAAGGGACGTGCATGCGCGCGTTGTGCAATTGCTCGCCAGTGACTTCCCAGGAACGTTCGTAGGTACGAGTAACGTTCATCTTGCGCGGATTCATGGTGTCAGGCCTTTAGGTACGATGGCCCATGAATGGATAATGGCTCATCAACAGCTTGGTCCGAGGTTGATCGACAGTCAGATCGCTGCGCTAGATTGCTGGGTTCGTGAGTATCGGGGAAGGTTGGGAATCGCCTTGACGGATTGCCTTACCATGGATGCCTTCCTGACCGATTTCGATCTTTTTTTCGCCAAGCTTTTCGATGGGCTGCGACACGACTCAGGTGACCCACGTGCATGGGCGGAGAAGGCCATCGCGCATTATGAAGGGCTTGGCATAGATCCGCGCAGTCGTACTCTGGTTTTTTCGGACAGTCTCAGTCTGCAGAAGGCGCTGGAGTTACATCGAGAACTGCGTGGGAGGGTTGGGACCAGCTTTGGGATTGGGACAAGCCTGACCTGTGATCTTCCTGGCGTGAAGCCGATGAATATCGTGATGAAAATGGTCAGCTGCAATGGCCAGCCGGTTGCGAAGGTGTCTGATGCACCCGGCAAGGGGGGAGGCTACGACGAGAGCTTCGTAGCTTATCTGCGCCATGTCTTTCGCATTGATTAGCTGCACAAATGACAAGGCCCCGCAGAGCGGGGCCTTGTAGATTCTGGAGCGGGCGAAGGGAATCGAACCCTCGTCATGAGCTTGGGAATCTATATAGCCCCAAATATCAGGGTATCGCGTGGCGTTCCAATAATTCGCTACAATCCGTGTGGCACTAGGGTTGCGAGCTGCGTTGGTCGTATCAGGCAGTCTCATCGGAAACCCTGTTAGTTCAGGACTACTGTCACCGGAAACTGTCACGGATGTTGACCGAAAAGCAGGTTCGATCGCTCAAGCCGGAAGAGGGGCGGGACTACGTCATGTCCGACGGACGTGGCCCGCGCGGTACGGGGGTGCTGTTGCTGAAGGTCCGGCGCAGCGGGACGAAAGAGTTTTACTTTCAATGGCACGCCCAGGGCAAGAAGAAGCAGCGCAAGCTCGGCGTCTGGCCGTCCTTGTCGCTCGCTGAGGCGCGGGAGAAGTGCAGGTCCGCGCAGCCTGATGCCGAGGCGGACGGCACCCTGCAGGATCTGCTCGATTCGTACGTCGCCAAGCTCGATGCCGAGGGTGCAGCCAGTGCAGGAAACGTGCGGTGGGCATTCAAGCGATACATCTCGGAGCCCTTCCCGCACCTGTCGCGCGGGCCGGCCGCTGCGATCGAGCCGGCGGATGTGCGCGATGTGCTGGCCCGGATGATCGGGGAGGGCGTGACGACGTACTGCAACCGGCTGCGCTCGATGCTCCACGCTGCGTACCAGCATGGCCTGGCGGCCGAGTTCAACCCGCGCAGCTATGGTGGGCTCGTGGTGCGTTTCGGGCTGCGGTACAACCCGGTCGCTAGCGTGCCGGTGCAGCGGGACTGGGAGCGCGCTGGCGAGCGCGTGCTATCGAAGGACGAGCTGGCCACCCTCTGGAACCTGCTGCCCGAGCATCTGAGCCTGGTCACAGCAGAGCTGCTCAAGTTCCTGATCGCCAGCGGTGGCCAGCGCCCCGAGCAGGTCACCGAGTCGGACAGCCGCATGTATCACACCGACCACTACGTCATCCGCAGCGAGAAGGGCGTAGACGGGGAGCGGCAGTTGCACGTTGTGCCGTTCAACGCGCTGAGCAAGGCCGCCCTCGAGCGCGTCCGGGCGATCAGTGGCGAGGGCGCCAGGTACCCCTTCGTGGGGCGTTACGATAACTCGTCGATCAATGCGCAGTCGCTGTCGCGCGCAGTGACGAAACTCTACCAGCGCCATGCCGATAGGTTTGCTGGACCATTCACGCTGCGGGATCTACGGCGGACCTGCAAAACCCTGATGGGTGTGGCCGGCATCAGCAAAGAGCTCCGCGACCGCATCCAGGGCCACGCGTTCAGCGACGTGTCCTCGAAGCACTATGACCGGTACGACTATCTGAAAGAGAAGCGGGAGGGATTGCGGATCTGGTCGAGCTGGTTGGTCAGGGTGGCGGGGGTGAGACCCTAGGCTGCTGCCTGGGTCTCGCTCCATCCAGCGGGGTTTTCCAGCCAGGCCTCGACCTCGCTGGCCCGCCACCCCACGCGGCCGGGGGAGAGTCGTACCGGGCCAGGGAATCGCCCGGCCTTGATCTCGCGGTACAGGGTGGCGTGCGACAGCGTCGTGACCGCCAACACCTCGGCCTCGCGCATGTAGCGTTCGATTCGGGTCATACTGCCACCTCGCCCGTCAATCCGAAGTCGAACGCCTGCTGTTCGTGCCCGCTGCCGGTTTCCCGTGGAGCTATGAGCGCTCGTTCTTCCGGCGTTTCTCGCGCCGGCGCGCCCTTTACGGCGATGTACGCGCGACTGACGTCCAGGTTGGAAGCGTGCATCGTGTCTGCCACCCACCGACCCCGGCGATAGACTTGGATCAGATAGTTCTCGTCATCAGGCCGACAGAACGTCCCGCCGTCCCTAGTGATGTGCGTGGCGCCTGCAGGGGCCGGCCCCGTATAGACAGGGGTGGGTTGCCGGCGCTCTCGTTCTTCAGTGGCGCAGGCAATGGCGTCCTTTGTGCAGGTGTGCTTGTGTGGGCAGCGCCAGAGGATTTTGAAGCTCGGGTCGCGCAGGCAACCCTGCCAGACGCTTGGAGCCAGCTGCTCAGTCGATACGATCAGGATATTGCTCATGCTGCCTCCGGAATGTCTTGCTCATCGAACAGCGGGTTCGCGCGTAGCAGCGCGACCAGCGGAGGCGGTGAGACGGAATTGCCGACCATGCGGACCTGGTCGCGGGCGCGGATGGTGCGGCCATCGTGGCCGCGGTCGATCACGTAGCTGGGCGGGAATCCCTGGGCCAGGAACAGCTCGACCGGGGTCAGCATGCGCATGCCGATGTCGACGATCACGTACGGCGCGCCCTGGATGGTTACCGTGACCAGCGCGATGCGATCGCGGGTGGTGATGGTTGCTGCCGGGTCGCGAGGGTCGTAGGTGTTATCGGAGCCGTAGTAGCCCATCAGGAACGCCGCCACGCGCAGCGCGCCGGCCTCGTGTTCGGGTGCCAGGGTGCATTCCATCAGCGCCAGATCATCGCCGCCGGCGCAGAGCGTCGGGGCGCAGTCCCGTGCATCCCGGCCTACGCAGCCGTTTCGCAGGGTCACCAGGCTGGCCGTCACGACGTTCTGCTGGCTGCCGGTCGTGGTGATCGCCGTTGCTGGCCGCGTCGGGTGGTGGCCTGGCGTTGTGCAGAAGCCGCCGTTGTGCTGAGCCAGGTACGCGACGGCCAGGGCGCGATGGTTATCGGTGAGGATCGTGCCGACCGGGCCTTTCGGCGAGGTGGGTTTGCCGGCGTAGCCAGGGCCCCCGGCGCCGACCAGTACCGGGCTGACAACGGCGAAGTGTCCGCCCTTCACGCCGGCGCATAGGGTTGGGATCGGATCATCAGTCGGGACATTGCGCTGCCGGCTCCCATTGGAGTGCTCGGTGATGAAGGGGGCTATGGTGGGTTGCACGACTGCGAAGCCTTGCCCAGTCGTGATGGTCGCGGCTGGGTTTCGTACCGGCTGGCCACGGAACTGCGCGCCGCCGTGGTTCACGCTGACGATAAACGGATCAGGATGCTCGAGTACGAACCGGCGGATGCCTTTTCGGATGCGCTCCATCGTTTTGGGCACCAGCGGGCGCTTGACCTTGAACCGGCGGGCTTCCTCGGTAGTGAGGAAAATGCTCGGGCACGGGATCGACCAGTCGATGCATTCGGCAACCGGCCGCCACGGCAGTTGGCCCGGCTTGGGTACCTTTGCGTGGGTGGGTTCGGGCCAGTGCAGCGGCTTGCCGTCACGACGAGCGATGAAGAAGAGCCGCTCGCGCGTGGTGTGGGCGCCGTAGTCCGCCGCGTTCAACTTGCCGCAGAGCACCTCGTATCCCTGGGCCTTGAACTCGGCCACCAGCCGCCGCCAGTAGCGGCCGCGCTTCTTCGGGTTGGGCACCAGGTACTGGTTCTGCACCGGCACGCGCTCGCCGGGTTCGGCGATGCGATTGACCATCTTGCCCGTGCGCGGGCAGGGGACCAGGTCGAGCGTGACGACGCGGCCCGTGGTGGGGCAGCGCTTGGCGATCAGGTTGCCCCACTGGAGGATCTGGACGACGTTCTCCATGGTGACCAGCAGAGGCTTGGTCTTGCCCGTCCAGCGCAGCATCTCCCATGACAGCGAGCGGCTCTGCACGTCCCGCGGTTGGCCGCCCTTGGCCTGGCTGTGGTCGGTACATTCCGGGCTCCCGTGCAGGTGCCCGACGGGGCGTCCGCCGGTGGCCTGGAGCGGGCATTGCTTGCGCACGTCCTCGCGGTAGTGCGCAGCATGAGGGTGGTTGCGCTCGTGCAGGCTGATGGCCTGGGCATCGTGGTTCAGGGCAACGTCCACAGGCTCGCCGGTGGCTTCTTCGATGGCCACCGAGGCGCCCCCGCCGCCGGCGAATATGTCGACCTTGATGTACCCGTGCAGGTTAAGGGATAGCTGGCGACGCACAGCGCCAGCGATCGGGCTGACCTTGTTGTAGGCGGTCACGCTGACACCTCCGGCACCGGGCCCAGGACGAGCAGCGCAGCCTCGGCGGCGATCTGGACGGCCTGGGTGCGCGTAGGGGCGCCCGGCAGGGGCTGGATGGGGTGGTGTACGCGCTCGGCCACTTCGGAGAGGAACAGGGCGAGGGCGCGATCGCGCGGGGAGGGGCTGGTGGTGAGGGCGCGCAGGCGCGCGCGGGCTTCCCAATCGGCATTCATGGTGGTGGTCCTGGGGGTCTTATACCCCTTGGCAAGCTGCGCGTGCGGGCGAATTGCATAGCGCAGCGGGGTCGCAACTGGGGGTGCGGGGCGCACGCCTGCGGGTGGGGTATACGCACCTGCGGGGGCGGGCAGAGCGGAGCGAAATAGGCCTGCTGCTACGCAGCAGAGGCTCTCTATATCGCCACCGTCCAGCCTGGTGAGGCGGCCGTCGCGCAGCGATGTACGGCGGCACAGCGGTGCGCGGCCGCCGGCGCGCAGCAGCGCGCCCGGTGCCTTGGTGGTCAGGGTGGCGAGGCTCATGGCGTGGCCTCGCTGACGGGAATGCCGGTAGGGATGCGAGCAAATTCGACGACCCATACCCAGGGGTTGGCGTCCCAGTTGCCGCCCGTAGCAAGCCACAGGTCGCGGAATGCGGGTTGGGGATACTTGTGGCAGTTTCCACCCTCATCGGTCGCTGTCCACGCGCGGCTGCAGTCGCGGTAAACACCTTCCGCCACGGATTGCTCGTAGGTAATGTCCTGCAGGCGCTCGACGCGTACGTCGGTGACTTCCAGCAGGATGCGTGAAGCCCAGCGAGGCATGTGGATGCTAGGGCGCCAGCGCGCCAAGTGCAGTTCGGCATACCAGCAGGAGAAGTGGTACTTCTTCCAGCGCTGATCCTGGTAGTTGAAGGCGCCGTCCTCATCGAGGAACAGGTCTTCCTGCATCAGGTCGCGGATATCATCGTCAGCGCGGTAAGCCAGCGACGGCGCGCCGCACATGTTCACGTCTGACCAGGTCTCGCGCACCCACAGCCGGTCACCCGGCTGGCCGTAGGGGCAAACAATCTGCGCATGCAGACCCGCGCCCAGGGTCTTGAACGGGGTGGTCGGGTCGGACATCGAGCCGAGGAAATCCGGCTGCGGCTTGATCGCTCGTCGCGTCACCGTCTTCCGGCCCTCGAGGACCGCGCGGACCATCGGGCCGGCGAGTAGGATCGGACGCTCTTTCATGCCATAACCCTCCGCCGATGGCTCGTCCCCAGTTCCTCCAGCAGCGCCTGGTGGTAGTGCTGTGCCGCTTCTTCGCGGGTCCAGGGCACGCAGCGTTCGGCGATGGGGGCGACGTCCTCGAGGCAGGGCCAGGGCTCGGGCGAGTCCGGCATCACGTCGCGGCGCTCGGTGGCGAGGGCGATCATGTCGGCCTGATGGACGCTCGCCGGCATTTCCGGTTCCAGGTCGAAGCGCTGGCAGATCACGCCCCAGACGTAGGCCTCGAGTTGGCGATAGGGCGAGGTGATCGTGTCCATCTCAATGCCGTGGGGTTTCTGCCGGCGCCATCGTCGATTTTCGAGGATTTGGCGGAACAGCTCCGGTGACACGTGCAGCGACTCGGCAACGATCAGGACGGCGTCGAGCAGGGCGCGGTGGTAGTCATCCAGCAGCAGCTTCACCGGCTGGACCAGGTCGCCGAGCAGGTACTCCGGGGCGTCGTGTAGCAGGGCGTGCAGGCGGTCCTCGGGCGGGACGAGTTGGGCGACGAGCAGGGAGTGCTGCGCGACTGAGTAATGGCGCTTGCTGTGGCCGTTGAAACGGCAGATCCCGGCCAGGCCATAGGCCAGGTCCTGGGTGGTGATGTCGCTGGGCTGCAGGGCAGTGAGGTCGAGCGTGCGGCCGGTGGCGGTGAGTTCGAGGCTCATGCGGTGGCTCCCGAGCGGCTGGTGGCCATTTGCAGCTCGGCGTCGATGTCGTACACCTGCTGCATGAGGTTGGAGAGAGTGGTTTCCACGCGCAGGCGCGCGTCGACGTCCATGTTCGGGATGGCCGCGCGGAGCTTTTCGCAGTTGGCGATGTGCTGCCGGCGCTTGGCGTGCAGTTCGTGGGTGGTGAGGAAGTCGCTCATGCTGCAACACTCCCGCGCTCGGCCTGAGCGGCCTGATGCCGGCGCACGATGTCGCGGAGGGCGTCGCGCAGGTGGTGGAATTCGGCGGTGGGCCAGGCGCCCTGGAATTCGATGGCCGCGCACATGGCGCCGGTTTGTTCGCAAGTGGCTTCTTGGTTCAGCCACTCGATCAGGGTGGTGTCGCTGAGCGTGTCGCCGGCGCCCTTCAAATGCTGCTCGACGCGCTCGGCGATCGCGCGCAGTTGGGTGGCAGCTAACTGGTAGGCATCGCCCTTGCTGCTGCCCCGCTTTGCGAACTCGGCGCTGGCCCGGCCGAGGGTTTTGGCGGTCGCGAGCAGGGCTACCAAGTCGCGCTGGTTGAAGGCGCAGGTCTGCAGTTTGCCGAGCGCCTCTTCGTCGGCCGCCAGCTCGCGGCGGGTCATCAGCAGCAGCGCCTCGGCAGTGCGGCGGGCGTTCTCCGATTGAGTTAGGGACTCGCGGACGCGGCCGAGCATGTCCACTACGTTGTGCTCGGTGAATTCGCGGGCCCTGAGTTTGGCGCGCAGGTCGTTGACTTGGTGTCGAGCGTGCAACGTGGCTGCGAGGTAGCCGAGGCCTGCCAGCGCGAGGGCGGCGAGGATGAGATAGAGCGGCATGAGGGGGTGCATGGTGGTGTGCTCCTGGGGTGGTGTTGGCCGCTGGTGGTGGCAGCGGGGGTTGAGTTACTCGTCGTCCGGGTCTGGCGGGTCGGCCAGTCCTGCCATCAGCTTCGCCTGATAGGCGCCGTAGCCTTCTTCTCGCAGGTCGTCGTAATAGGCCCAGTCCGCCGCACCGCCGAAGGCGGAGTGGGTCGCGCATAGGCCGCGCTCCAGGTTGTCTTCGGAGCTCAGGGCTTTGCCGCATTCGCGACAGCGGGTGTAGGTCATGCCTGGGCTCCCATAGGCGCGATCACCTCGCGCCCGCCGTTGGAATTCATCGGAGTGACGACGCCCTCGGCCTCCAGCGCCTCAATCAGTCGGGCCGCGCGGTTGTAGCCGATCTTCAATAGGCGCTGGATCGCGCTGATGCTGGCTCGGCGGGTTTCGATGACGAACTCGCGGGCCGCGTCGAGCAGGCCGTCGGGTTCGTCGCCGTTTGGCTCGGCGATGATGCTGGCGAGCTGCTGCACGCGGCTGGCGATAAGGTCTTCCAGGGCTTGGTCGAATTTGTCCCGGCGCAGTACCGGGCGGGCGCTGTCCTGCTGCTCGAGCAGGCCGAGCTGGGCGGTGGCCAGTTCGATCTCGATGTCCTGGGTGAGGAAGTCGGCGAGGATCGGTAAAGCGTTTGCGGGCGGGTGGTGGATGCTGCAGCTGAATGTCAGCGCGGCCAACCGCCCGCTCATGGGCGAGAAGCGAAATCCGCCCAAGGCACAGTGCGGCAGGTGCAGGCCGAGCGTGGTCAGCTCGACCTCGGGTACCTTGGTCTCGATTTTCGTGCCGGCGAGCTTGGGGAAGCGCGGGGCGCCGTCCTCGTTAGCCAACCAGAACGCCTCGATGCACTGGCCCTCGTTGTCGATGCACAGCAGGGTATCGACGATATCGGCGGAGACGACGGCGGACAGCTTGAGGTCCAGCGCGAGGGCCTTGGCTTCTTTGGGGCCTTCCTGGCGCACGTTGACGTGTTCCAGGGTGGCGACGGTGGAGAGGGTCAGCTCCATCACGCGGCCTCCTGCTGGGCCTGATGTCGGGCCTTTTTGTTCATCAGGTAGCAGGCCTTGCACCAGGTGTGCAGACCGGTCGAAGTGCTGGGGTTGGTGAAAAAGAACTCGCTGTCTGCGGGCCAGTACTCCCCGCACATCGAGCACCGGCGCTCCAGGCCCAGGCCCGTAATCAGGTAACGGCCGTTTCCGAGGCCGATCTGCAGCACCAGCGGTGTGGGGATCGGACAGAATGCGGCGATTTCACTCTTTGCGCGGCTCATGCGTTGGTCTCCTGCGCGGCGGCGAGCGTCTCGTCGGCGCGGAATGCGCGGGCGTCGATGAGGGCGGCCAGGTGGTGGATGTGCACGAATTTCAACGCCTTGCGGCTCTCGTGCAGGGTGGTGATTGGCAGAGCAACGCTGCCGTCGCGCAGGCGCTCGTCGAACGTCTCCGGGTTGAGGTTGCGGAAGTACCTGGTGCGCACCTCTTCGAGCGGCACCAGCACGTTGTCGTGGGTGCGGTGTAGCAGCTCGACGGTTTCGCGCATGGGGGCGGGCTGCAGGCGCAGTTGGGGCTGGCTGCTCATGCGGGTTGCGACTCCCGGCGCCATTGCTGTTCCTGCTCGGGGGTGCCGCGCAGGGGCATGAGATAGCGCTCCGGAACGTAGATTGGCGTCACGCCATCATCCGTGACCCACCATGCGTCGCAGCCGGCCTCGTAGGTTGTCTGGTCGTATTCAAACCAAGAGCCCACAGGGATCCGTTCTAGAAGCTCTACTTGCTGGTAGGCCAGAAGAAAGTCGCCGAAATCCTTGGTCGTCAGCGCCAGGTCGCCCGGCTTGAAGGAGGCGTTCATGCGGCCTCCGGCGTGCTGATCGGCGCCGCAATGTAGTGCTTTACTACCGCGCGGCTGTGGGGTGGCTCGCCGTGGTTTAGCTCTATGGCACGGTAGTAGCGCGCCTCTATGTTCACGCGGCTCAGCCGCTCGAATTCGTCGCCCGTGAGGGCGTCGAGGATGAGTGCCCCATGCATCAACCCTGCTGCCTCGCAGCTGTTGCTATCCATACTGAGGTGGCAGGTGGCGTAGCGAGCGCGCGTGATCAGCTGCAATACTCGTTCGATCAGCCGCGCGCGGCGCTGGATCTGGTGGGCCTCTCGTTCCGCTTTGGTGCTCATGCCGTCTTCCCTCCGTTGGGGTGGTTCCAGGCGATCTGGACGTGGGTGGCCACCAGGTCGCGCCAGTCGTCCGGCACGTTCTGCAGCGCGGCCGAGCGTTCCTCGCGGGTTTTCAGCGCGAGGATCTGGCGGGCGTACTGGCGCGGCCAGGTGCGGTGCTCAAGCGCAGGGCGTTCAGGCTGCATAGCGGCGCTCCGGATCGGTGGGTGGCATGGGGCGCTCGATGCCGAGCTTGTCCGCCAGCCAGTTCAGGCCAGCCGGGCGCACGCGGGTGCTGTGGCTGTACTGCTGGCCCAGCTCCGGGTGAAACCACTGGCTTTCCTTGATGCGCAGGTAGAGCTGGTCGCGCAGCGGGTGAGTGGGCAGGTTCTGCTCGGTGAGTAGGCCGGCCACGCGCATGCGCTCGATCAGCGCCGGGCGGGTGACGCCAAGGCGTTTGGCCGCCTGTTGCAGGGTGAGATCTCGCATGGCATGGCCCTCACGCTGCGGCCGCGGATGGGGTGGCCAGCTCGTGCAGTTGGCTGATCAGCTCGGCTACTGACCCCAGGGCGATTTCGCCTACGTCCGTTCCCCGGTACGTCACATGCAGCGTGCGCGGGTGGCGGTTGCCGATGCAGAGGATGACCGCCAGCCATGACGCGTTCTGGCGAACCTGCCGGCAGGCGGCGACGTGGATCGGCAGGGGCAGCCCGGTTTCGATGGCCACGTGGCCACCGCGCTGGATGAGCTGTCGCAGCTCGGCGAGCTGGTCGTCGCTGAGTAGCGGTTCCTGCTCTGGCAGCGTGTGCGCGCGGATCGGCTCGGGGGCTGCCGTGTCGGCGGTGCCGTTGAGAATGCCCTCGATCCAGTTGATCAGCTGCCCGGTGTTGCGGCGGTCGTCTGTGGCCAGGGTGAGGCTATGGCGCTGGCCGTGGATTTCGAGCGCAATGCGAGTCTCGGCCTCGCCTCGCTCGGTGGTCAGCTGGAACTGCACGACCTGGCCGGCCCCGAGGCGTACCTGGTGGCCGAAAGTGCCGGTGAGGTTGATCTGGGCGTTGAGACGCAGCGTGGTGTTTGTGTCGAGGGTGATCATGCGGCGTCACCTCCGAACGGGCCGCGGTCGGCCGGGGCCGGCGCGGGTTTGGTGATGCGCGAGAGGGTGTAGCGGATCAGCTGGGCCCCGGTGCGGGCCGCGTTACGGCGCAGCTCGAAGATGCGCTCGGGCGGGCACGACGGGAGGACGTGCAGGGAGGCGGTGGACATGGTGGTGAACCTCGGCTCTGTGGTGGAGAGACGAGGCAATAAAACACCATGTTTGATTGGCGGTCAATACGTTTTGTTTGGTTGTTGTTTGGTTAGATCAGGGGAGGCGCGTTGGCGGCCCGGATAGTAGACCACCAGAAAACGCGACCGAGCACCCGCACCTGTTGAGCGATGAGCGTATCGAAATCGAGATTCTCATCGGGATACTCGGCTTCGTTATAGCTGTGCAGCCGAAGCCCGCCGCCAGGCAGCCGGTACAGGAACTTCACACGCAGCAGCCCATCGTGGTCGATTGCGTAGAGCTCGCCGTCGACGATGCGGGTGTACCCTTTGTCCACGCCAATCGTGGCTTTGTGCAGGATTAACGGGTGGTTGCTGTTGCCTGTGTTGGTCGCGAACGCTGCGTTTGCGGGGTCCACACCGCAGGATCGGATAGTAGAGAGCGAGAACCGCAGTTTGCGGTCGGTTGTTTCTTCGACAGTTGTCCGGCCGATGCCGGATGCCAGTTCGACTTCCTTGAACAATGGCAACTCCACTTCGTCGTCATCCAATGGCGTCGAGTCGTCCCACGGGGTGAGCGGCTCGAGTTGGTACGGGGCGGTACCGTCCGATATTCGCAGCCCGTGTCTCATCGGGCCGCTTTCTCGCTCCAGCCATTCTCTGCGGATGCCGAGCGCATCCGCGACGTTCTGCATCATGCGGGCCGGAACGCCCCGTTTGCGCCAGTTCGTGATGTTCTGCTCGTTCGTGAGGCCTAGGCGCGCAGTCAGTTCAACGCCGGAGACGTTGAGCACTTTTAGAGCGTGGGAGAGGCGTGCTCCGGAGGGATGTGGCGCCTGGGATGTTTGGTTTTCCATAAACAGGATGTTACAGCCCTTGCGCTTGATTGATAACAAACGTATCGTGTGCCTCGTGTTTGGTATTTCCCAACTCTGAGGACTGCACCATGACTGTTCCCCGCGCTACGCCGAGGATCTCGCCCGAGGCGCTCGACCGAGCCATCGCGACCGCGGGCTCGCCCACCAAGTTCGCGACCCTTCTCAAGACCAGCCCGCAGGTCGTCTTCAACTGGAGACGCCGAGGCGTGCCTGCTGAGCGAGTGCCGGATGTTGTCTTGGCGTGTGCCGGCGCAGTCCAGGGCTATGAGCTGCGGCCGGATCTGCCGGGCCTCTTCCCGCGCCCGGAGCAACTGCCCGCTGCTGCCTGAGTAGAAACCAGGCGGCCTAGGCCGCCTGGGGTGATGTAGCAGGGCGGGGGGAGCACACCACGTACCACCCCCGCCTGCCACATCCACCTGGGCCCGGAAGCCCAGGGTTGCCCGCCGTCTCCACCACAGATTGGGCGGGCTGTTGCGGCGGGGTTCCTGCGGAGCAGGGCCTCGCCACTGGATCGGTAGTCGGCATTTCCACCACAGAGCCGCCGGCTACCTCGTGACCACGCGAGTGACCACGGCACAACTCTATCACCGGAGTGTGCCGAGGGCACTGGCAGACTCTGGGGAGTAATGCCATGAGCCGTCGTGCTCTGAGTTGCCTTGAACGCGCCGCGCGGGAGATTTTGCCGCTGGGCCTTTCGCTGTACCACGCCTGCCGGGACTACCCCGGCGGAGCCGCCGCCATCGCCGCTCTCTACGGGCGTAATCCCACCACGCTGCAGCACAAGGTCAGCCCGACCATGCCCAGTCACCAGGTCAGCCCGGCCGAGCTGGAAGAGATCACCATCGCAACCCGCGACCCCCGCATCCTCGACAGCCTCATCGAGGCATTTGGTGATGCCGCCTGGGTGGATCTGCGCCCGGTGCGCGAGCAGTACGGCGCCCAGGGGCAAAGCCTGGCGGGCATCCTCGCGTGCGTCGGCACGACCCTGCGCAAGCAGTCGGGCCTGACCGATACCATCGCGCGCCACTTGGCTGATGACGGTCGCATCGACGCTGGCGAGCTGGCCGAGTGCAAGCTGCACGTCGCCCAGGCGCTGGGTGCGCTGCTGGCCCTCGAGTACGCGCTAGAGCACGACGCGGAGGAACTCGCCAATGGCCGATAGCATCGACATCGCCAACGACGTGGCCCAGGAGCGGCTGGATTACCTGCTCGCCGGTCGGCGCCAAGCGCCGGTGCTGCCCTCTGCACTTGAATGCGAGCACTGCGGCGCGGCCATCCCCGAGGCCCGGCGCTTGGCGGTACCGGGTTGCTGCCTGTGCATCGACTGCCAGACGCTGGATGAAGGGAGGGCGCGGCGATGATCAACACGCACACGCTGGACCAGGCCATCATCGAGGCGGCCCGTTTTCTCAAGGCCGCAAAGCACCTACGTCTCGTGCGTAAGGCTGGCGGACGGTTCGAGGATGACGTCTATTCGGAGGTCGCCGCCCATTCGGCCGCGCTGCGCTCGAGCATGGACCTGACCCGCAAACTCGCCGATCTGCGGCAGGGGAGGTAGGGCGATGGCAGAGCACAACGAAATGCCGGTGTGGATCGACAAGGCCACTGGCAACGCTGCCGTGGCTTGCTATATGCGCGCGACAGCGGATGGGGAGCTGGTGTTCGACGAGGACTGCGTTTGCGAGGATGCGGTATATCCCAACTTCGATGGCGACGAGACGATCAGCCTGCCGATGGTCCGCGAGCTGGATCATCTGGCGGTCATGGGGCGGGTCCGCAACGAGGTTGGGGTGTTGGTCAGGGCATTGGAGCAAGCTCGCCAGGTCATCGTCAGTGCCTTGCAGACTAGTGCACCTGACTGGTTTGACACTGACGAAAAAGTCTCCGGGCACCACACCATCAAGAAGATCGACGCAGCCCTGAGCGGCTACCGAGCCAAGGGGGGTGAGTGATGGCTGACCACTCCCTGGACGACGTCCTGGAACAACTCCAGGCCTATGGCCTCCAGCCCTTCGGCAAGCGCAACCCGACATGGGTGTTCGGCAAGCTGACCCGCTGCCGCACTGAGCAGGATCGCAAGGGCGAGGCGACGGGCTGGTACGTGCTGCACGAGTACCGCACTGAGAAGGGCGACACGCTGTATTTCGGCGCCTACGGCGACTGGCGCTCGGGCGAGACGCACAAGCTCAAGCTGGCCGGCGTGAAGATGACCGCCGAGGAACGCGAGGTGATGCGCGCCCGGCAGGAAGAGGCCAAGCGCAAGGCGGCCGAGCGCGCGGAACACGCTGCGCGGACGGCGGCCAATCGTGCGCGGAGGACTTGGGAGCGCATGGCGGAGCGGGGCCGCAGCGCATACCTGGACCGCAAGCAGATCGTCGGGGCCTCGGTGCGCTACGCGACGCGCAGCGGGGCAATCGCGGTGCCGATGCGCACGCCGAAGGGCATCGTCGGCCTGCAGATCATCTACCCCGAGAAACAGGCGGACACCGGGCGGGATAAGGCCTACTGGCCTTACGGGATGAGCAAAGAGGGCGCCTATTGCCTGATCGGCCAAGACCCGGAGCCGGGCGAGCCTATCCTGGTGGTCGAGGGGTACGCGACCGGCGTCAGCGTGCATATGGCGACGAGCCTGACGGTGGTCGTTGCGTTCGACGCCGGCAACCTGCTGCCGGTTGCCAAGGCCATGCGTGTGTTGTTTCCGGCTCGGCCGCTGATCTTTTGCGCGGACGATGACTGGAAAACAACGCGCCAAGACGGTACGCCCTGGAACCCAGGCGTGGAGAAGGCCAGCAATGCGGCGACGATCACTGGCGGCCAGGTCGTGCAGCCGGTGTTCTACGGCGAGCGCGAGGACGGCTGGACCGATTTCAACGACCTGCACTGTGCGGAGGGGCTAGACGCGGTGCGCCGCCAGGTGCTGGCGGTTGTTGCGCCGCCGGCGGACGGCACTTGGCGCGAGCGGCTCTATCGCACCAGTAACGGAGCGCTCGTCGCACACATGATCAACGTGTCGCTGATCCTCGGCTGCGATGAGCGCTGGGCCGGTGTGCTGGCGTTCGACCAGTTCTCCGGCAAAACACTCAAATTGCGCACCCCGCCGTATGGCGGCGAGGCTGGGGAGTGGACCGATATCGACGACCTGCTGACCACGGAATGGCTCGCGCAGCAGTTCGGGCTGCTGGCCAAGAGCAGCGTGGTACTGGAGGGCGTGAGCGTCACGGCGAAGAAGAACGCGTTCCACCCGGTGCGACGCTATCTGGAGTCGCTGCAATGGGATGGGCAGCATCGGCTCGCCGACTGGCTACCGCTGTGCCTGGGCGTGCCGCCCTCGGCCTACGCGCGCACGGTGTCCAAGCGCTGGCTGATCGGCGCGGTGGCGCGGGTGATGCAGCCGGGTGCGAAGGTCGACAACGTGCTGATCCTCGAAGGCCTGCAGGGCGCGGGTAAGTCCACGGCGCTGAGCGTGCTCGGTGGCGAGTGGTTTATGGATACGCCCTTCACGCTGGGGGACAAAGAGGCGTACCAGATGATCCGGGGCAAGTGGATCATCGAGCTGGGCGAGCTGGATGCGTTCAACAAGGCGGAGTCGACCAAGGCCAAGCAGTTTTTCTCCGCCGCGGTGGACACCTTCCGCGAATCCTACGGGCGCAGGACGGCGGACGTGCCACGCCAGTGTGTTTTCGCGGGTACGACCAATCAGGAAGAGTACCTCAAGGATACGACCGGCAACCGGCGCTATTGGCCGGTGCGCTGCGGGAAGATCAACATGGACGCCCTGCGCGAGATGCGCGACCAACTGTGGGCCGAGGCGCTGTTCTGCTACCGCGCCGGCGAGCCCTGGTGGGTGCAGCCGCAAGAGCAGGATTGGTTCGAGGTCGAGCAGGACGCGCGCTATGCGGTGGACGCCTGGGAATTGCAGATCCTGCCGTTCCTCGAGGACTACGTGGGCGAGACGGTGACCACCGATATCATCCTCTCCCAGGCACTCAAGCTCGATTTCGGCCATTGGGGCAAACCGGAGCAGGGCCGGGTCGGTCACATCATGAACCGCCTTGGGTGGCGTCGGCGTCGTCTGCCGGCGGCGAAGAAGAGCGGACTGCGTCCGTGGGGGTACGCCCGGCCGGACAGTTGGCGAGCGCCCGTCGAGCCCGCGCAGCAGAAGGAGCCGGCGTTTTGATCCGGGCTATCGACGAGCTGTTCCATCGCTGGGCCGCTGAGCTGCACCCGCCGCATGGCGTCGAGGCCGCGAGGGGGCGCAGCGCGGTCGCGGTGCTGATGGACAGTAAGGGCGTGCTGATTCCGGGCACGGGCAACGATACGGGGCTGTGGTCGATGTCGGCTGAGATCGAGCTGATCGTCAACAAGCGCCTGCCGGCGGATCTCGCGTACCTGGCCCAGGTGCATTACACCGACTACGACAGCCCCGACTCGATGAAGTGGCAGCGCTGCGGCTTTGGAGGGCGGGCGACGTACTATCGGCGGCTGAATTTGCTGCATGCGTCGGTGTTCGAGCTGTTGAAGCAACGGCCACGGCGCAGGGCGGCGTGATGCGCGCGCAGCGGTCCCAGCGTCCCAATCTGGCCCGCCTCGGGAAACCGAGCGCGGGCCGCGTCGTTGTTGGGGTTGTCCCACTGTCCCACCCGTTCGACGCCCGCCCACGTGTACGCGCGTGCGCGCACGCGCGCTTTCGCGCGTTCTTCTTTTATTCCTCTTACATGCGTAGAGAAAGGGTAGGACAGGTGGGACAGTGGGACGGAGGCAGTAACGACGCGGGGTGTTTTGTCCCGCCTATGATGGTCGTCGTGGGGCGGGCTGGACAGGCGCCGGAGGCGCCGATATGCCGGGTAAGGGGTATTGTCCGGACGTTCGCGGGACGAAAGGGGGGATATTGAGGGGTGGCAGTAAAAAGCGTTCGCTGCCGTGAGAATCGGGTGGTACAAAGTCACTAATTTGAAATTGCTGCGCCACAGGGGGCAGCACACGAAACCGGCCACCGCGCCGGTTTTTTTATGGCCGCCGGGGCTCCCCAGCCGAAGCGGCCCAGGCCATGGACCGGCCTACCCATTGCGAGCCCGCCAACCGGCGGGCTCTTTCGTTTCTGCCGCGAGGGAGGTACTCATGAGCGAGCCCAGCGGCCTGGTCGTTGCGGGAGCGGCGGGGGTGACCCTGACCGGGTTCCTCGCCGGTATCAACGGCGAGGCAGCCACGGGTGCGCTATTCGGCGCCCTGGTCTACTTCACGACGACGCATGAGCTGCCGCGCTGGCAGCGGGCGCTGTTCTTCATGGTGTCGTTCTTCATGGGCTACCTGTTCGCCCCGGCCATTGTTGAGGCGGAGTTCTGGGGCTTCCGACCGTTCGCGTACCCCGGCCCGGCTGCGTTCGCTTCGGCCTGCCTGGTGGTAGGGGTTTCACTCGCAGCAATCAAACGGCGAGGACCGCCGGCCAATGCCAATTCGGCAGGAGGTCAGGATGGGTAGCCTGGTGCTTACTCAGGTCGTGTTCTGGATCTGCGTTGCGGTGTTCGTCCGGCTGTTCACGTTCCAGCGTGGCGGACTGCGCTTCAAGCGGACGATGTCCTGCCTAGCCGCCCTGACGATGGGCTGTGCCGGGGCTGGGATCATCTACATCCTGCAGGGCTCGCTGCTGTTGCCCGTTAAGGCCTGGCCCCTGGTGGTGCTGTTGGCGGTGTTCGCCGGCGGATTGATCCGCTCCGGCGGCAACCTGGCAGGCGTCATGCGCCAGGAGCCGCCACCGGGCTGGGATGGGGTCGATAGGCGGGAGCGCTAGCGATGCGGGCGCGTATCGATGCGAGCAATCTTGAAGACGCGGTCGCCAGCCTTGAGCGCTTCGGCAACGGCTTGGCCAACCGGGTGCTGGCTGATGCCCTGAACCACACGGCAAACCAAGCGCGCCATGCACTACGGGGCGAAATGCCCAGCGTGTTCGACCGGCCCACGCCGTTCACCCTGAATGCAATCCGCATCCTCAACGCCAAGCCGAACCGCTTGGAGGCAGCGGTGTGGGTGAAGGATGAGAAGGACGGAGCGAGCGCAGGCCAAGCCCCCGAGCAGTGGGTGGCGCCGCAGGTATTTAGCGGCGAACGGCCGTTGAAACGTTCCGAGGTGTTGTTCCGGGCCAGGAGCATTCTGCCCGCCGGTCGTTTCATCGTGCCGGCGAGGGATGCTCAGTTGGACCGCTACGGGAACATCAGTCGCGGGTTGATCGTGCAGATCCTTTCGGGCCTGGGCGTGTTCAATATGTCCGGGTATTCGATGAATGCGTCGAGCAGCAAGCGCTCGGAGAAGAAGGGCCATGCGAAGGCGTTCTTCGTCGTGCGTCGAGGCAAGACGCCTATCGGCATCGCCGAGCGACGAGGCAAGCAAGTGCGCATGGTGTTGGCGTTCGTTCGCCAGCCGCAATACCGACAGCGCCTGCCGTTCTACGACATCGTCCGCCGCATCGCGGAGAACGACGAGCAGCTCGAAACGAACATCGACAAGGCCGCCGCCGAAGCGCTGGCCGGCCGCACCCCGACCAGCTTCCGCCGTCGCACCCGCTAGGGGCTAGTGACGTGCCACACCAGACGGCCGGGGGCCCCTATGGCAAGGGAGCGGCACGGGTAATTCGAGCCGCGCTTTCGTGTTAGTGGCTGGGGCTGGAGGTTAGTTAACAGGGTGAACCGGGTTAACCCGGGCGAGAACAGTGGTTAACAGGGTGAAGTCATGACCGACATGAGCAAATCCGAGTACGCGGATAGCCGTGGCTGGTCCCGCCCGTACGTCTCGAAGCTGGTCAGGCTGGGCCGGGTGGTGCTCACCGCGGACGACCGCATCGATGTTGAGGCCACCGACCGGCTGCTGGCGGAGACCGCAGACCCGAGCAAGGCCGGCGTCGCCGATCGCCACCAGCGCGAGCGAGCCGAGAAGGGCGTGCACGCGCTGACCCTGCCGACGGCTCCAACTGCCGGAGCGCCGCCAGACACCTCCGGTGGGGCGCGCTACCAGAACGCACGGGCGCACCGTGAACACTACCTGGCGCTGCTGGCCGAGGACGAATTCCGCAAGGGGCGCGGCGAGCTGGTGGAGCGCGAAGCGGTGGATGCCGCGGCGTTCACCACCGCCCGCACCCTGCGCGACATCCTGCTGGGCCTGCCTGCCCAGGTTTCCGGTGAGCTGGTGGCGATCAGCGACCCCTGGCAGATGGAAAACCGACTGACCGAACTGCTGCGCCGCGCGCTGGCTGATGCCGCTGGGCTGATCCAGCTCGACGCCGCGCTGAGCCCTGACGACCAGGAACCGAACTAGCCATGCACGAGTATGCCGACGGTGCCGCTGCGTACCGCGCGGCATACCTCCGGGGCTTGGAGCCCGACCCCGAGCTGTGGATCGACCAGTGGGCCGACCAGTACCAGCGCATCCCGCGTGACAGCGGCGCCGCCGAGCCCGGCAAGTACCACACCGACCGCACGCCGTACGCCCGCGAGCCGCAGCGCTGCTTGTCGCCGCTGCACCCCTGCAAGCGCGTGGTCACCATGGTCGCTTCGCAGCTGATGAAGACGCAGATCGCGCTGAACTGGATCGGCGGCTGCATCCACATGGCGCCGGCCAACGTGCTGGCGCTGCTGCCGAGCCTGGGCCTGGCCAAGCGCGTCTCCAGCCGCATCGGCAAGAACATCGAAGCGGTGCCCGAACTACGCCAGCGGGTGGCCAAGCCCCGCTCGCGCGACGCCCGCAACACGATGGACACCAAGGAATTCGAAGGCGGGACGCTCTACTGCACCACCGCCGGCTCGGCCGCCAACTTGGCCGAACTGGCGGCGCGTTACATCTACGGTGACGAGGTTGACCGCTGGGATGTGGACGTCAACAGCGAGGGCGATCCCATCGAACTGGCAGAGGCGCGCGGCTCGACGTTTGGCCGCAAGGCGAAGTTCTACTTCTCCAGCTCGCCGACGCTCAAGGGCGCCTCGCGCATTGCCGACCTCTACGAGGCCAGCGACCAGCGCCGCTTCTACGTGCCCTGTCCGCACTGCGGCGAGTTCCAGGTGCTGGAGTGGGAAAACCTCGAATGGCTGCCCGACTACAGCATGGTCGACTACCGCTGCAGCAACCCGCAGTGCAACGCGCAGATCGAGGAGCACCACAAGACCGAAATGCTCCAGGCCGGCGAGTGGCGCGCCACCGCGCCCGGTGACGGCGAGACGGTGGGTTTCCACCTCAACGCGCTCTACTCGCCGCTGGGCTGGCTGAGCTGGGCCAGCTTGGCCAAGCAGTACGACAAGGCCAAGCGCGCCCTGGACCGCGGCGACAGCGAGCCCATGCAGGTGTTCTACAACACCCGCCTGGCGCTGGTCTGGGACGTGGCCCAGGAGATGACCAAGGCCAGCGAGCTCAAGGCCCGCGCCGAGGACTACCGCCTGGGCGACGTGCCTGCTGGCGCGTTGATCCTAACCGCGGCCGTGGACGTCCAGGGCAACCGCCTGGAGCTGCTGGTGATTGGCTGGGGCGACGGCCTGGAGCGCTGGGTCGTCGATTACCAGATCCTGGTCGGCGACCCGGCGGACGAACGCACCTGGCTGCTACTCGATGAGCACCTCAAGCACCGCTACCGGCATGCCTCGGGTGTCGAGCTGGCCATCTGCGCGGCAGCGATCGACTCTGGCGGCCACCACACCGACGAGGTCTACCAGTTCACCCGCCTGCGCCGCTGGCGCGGGGTGTTCGCGGTCAAGGGCGCGAGCAAGCCGGGCCGTCCGGTGCTCGCCCAGCGCCCGTCGAAGGTCGACGTGACGCGCAAGGGACAGACCGAGAAGCACGGCGCCGAGCTGTGGATCGTCGGCACCGACACGGCAAAGGACTGGATCTACAACCGCTACCCGTTCCCCGAAGGGCCGGGGGCGCTGCATTTCTCCAGCGACCTGCCGGACGAGTTCTACGACCAGGCCGTCGTCGAGCGCAAGGTCACGCGCTACGTCAAAGGCCACCGCCGCGTCGAGTGGGTCAAGGGCAAGGCCGAGCGAAACGAGGTCACCGACTTGCTGGTGTACAACCTCGCGGCCGCCCAGTTCCTGCAGTTGCACCGCTACCACGACGCGGAGTGGAGCAAGCTGCGGGCGAGCGTCAGCCAGGGCAGTTTGTTTGCCGAACAGCCCGCCCCCAGAACGGCCCCGGCCAAGTCGGAGGAAGCGGCCGACGCCTCGCCCGGTGCAGCCCCCACACCCGCCGCCACTGGCGCCGCGGCCCCTCGCCGGGTCTCGCGCAGTGGCTACCTGAAACGCCGATAGAGGCCACCCCATGGCAACTGCACAGCAACGCCTGGACGAGGTCCGGGCGGCGATCAAGGTCATCCTCGAAAAGGGCCAGCGCATCCGCAAGGGCGACCGGCAACTGGACCGCGCCGAGCTGGCGAGCCTGCGCATGCTGGAGGATCAATACGCCGCCCAGGCAGCGGTGGAGGCCAAGGCCACGCGTACCAATCTGGTCCGCTACTACAGCAAAGGGAAGGGCGCGCGATGAGCCGAACGACACGGGGCATTCCCGCGCGGCTGCGCAACAGCTACGACGGCGCCGGCCAGGGCCGCCGGCTCAAGGGCTGGGATGCGCCGGAAGCGGCACTCAATGCCGTGGCCATCCCGGCGTTGCCGACCTTGCGCAAGCGTTCCCGCGCCGCCGTGCGTAACGACCCCTACGCGGCCAGCGCCATCTCGCGGCGGGTCAGCAGCATCATTGGGACCGGCATTACGCCACGCCCACGCGTTGCAGACCCGGCGATTCGGGCGGCATTGACGCAGCTCTGGGAAGACTGGACCGACGAGTCCGACGCCGAAAATCTCACCGATTTCTACGGCCAGCAGGCGCTGATCGCGCGCATGGTGGAGGAGAGCGGCGAGTGCTTCGTGCGGCTGCGTTATCGCCGCGCCGAGGACGGCCTGTCGGTGCCTTTGCAACTCCAGGTGCTGGCCGCCGAGTTCGTCCCGCTCGACCGCAACTTCGTCACCCGGCGCGGCAACACCGTGCGGGCCGGCATCGAGTTCAACGCGGTCGGCCAGCGGGTGGCGTACTGGATGTACCGCACCCACCCCGGCGACCCGCGCGCCGCTGGCGCGACCTACAACGAACTCCACCGCATCCCCGCCGAGCAGGTGCTGCACATTTTCGAGCCGCTGGAGGGCGGCCAACTGCGCGGCGTTCCGCGCCTGGCGCCGGTGCTGCTGCGGCTGCGCTCGCTGGACAGCTACGACGACGCCGTGCTGTTCCGCCAGGAGGTGGCCAACCTGTTCGCCGGCTTCATCAAGAAACCAGCGGTGGAAGGCATTGGCGCGGTCGACCCCGCCACGGGCAAGCCCTTCGAGACGGACAGCGACGGCGCGCCGATGGTGGGCCTCGAGCCCGGCACTATGCAGGAACTGCTCGAGGGCGAAGAGGTGGAGTTCTCGGACCCGCCGGACGCCGGTAACACCTATGTCGACTTCATGCGGCAGCAGCTGCGTGCCGCTGCTGCGGGTGTCGAGCTGCCCTACGAACTGCTCACCGGCGATATGGGCGACATCAGCGACCGCGTGTTGCGTGTGCTGCTCAACGAGTTCCGCCGCCGCATCGAGCAGCTGCAATTCAGCGTCTACGTCCACCAGCTCTGTCGCCCGGTGCGCAATGCCTGGGTGGAGGTGGCCTGGCTCAGCGGCGCGATCGCACTGCCCGGCTACGAGCAGAACCGCCGCGAATACCAGCGCACCCGTTGGGTACCGCAGGGCTGGGCCTACATCCACCCCGTGCAGGACGTGCAAGGCAAATTGCTGGAAATCGGCGGCGGGCTCGCCAGCCGCAGCGAGCACGTGCTGCGCACCGGCTACGACGCCGAGCAGATCGACCAGGAAAACGCCGACGACAACGCCCGGGCTGCGCGCCTGGGGCTCGATTACACCACCGACACGGCCATCGCCACCGATGCGCCGGAGAACCGAGAGGAAACCCGATGATCAAGCACAAGCACCTGGCGCTGGCGCTCTCCATCGCCTTTGCCACGCCAGGCAGCGGCTGGGGTGACCAGCCGCGGATTCTCAACAAGGTCGCCGGTCTGCCGGAGGTGCAGGCCGAGCACTGGTACAGCATCCGCGCCCTGGGCGAGGAAGATGCCCGCAGCATCGAGGTCTTCATCTACGGCGAGATTGGTTTCTGGGGGCTCACCTCCGGCGACTTCATCCGTGACCTGCAGGCCCAGGACGATGGCGTCTCTCCGGTGTTGGTGCACTTCGACACCATCGGCGGCGACCTCTTCGATGGCATCGCCATCCACAACACCCTGCGCGCCCTCGGCGAGCGCTGCACGGCTCGCATCGACGGCGCCTGTTTCAGCGCTGGAAGCGTTGCCGCCTGCGGCGCGCACCGCGTCGAGATGGCCGACAACGCGCTGATGATGATCCACAACCCCTGGACCTGGATGGCCGGCGGTAGCGAAGAGCTGCGCAAGATGGCCGACATGATGGACAAGGCCCGCGAGGGGATCATCGCCAGCTACCAGCACCGGGCGCTGACCATCGACGACGCC
Organism: Pseudomonas sp. R4-15; assembly: GCF_055768815.1. Lineage (NCBI taxonomy): Bacteria > Pseudomonadati > Pseudomonadota > Gammaproteobacteria > Pseudomonadales > Pseudomonadaceae > Pseudomonas > Pseudomonas sp. R4-15. The sequence continues at coordinate 3,870,751 of NZ_CM147293.1, read as the reverse complement.
GAGCTGGGCCGCCTTATCGACGAGGAAACCTGGCTCACGCCCGCCGAGGCGTTGGCGCATGGCTTCGTCGATGCCGTGTTGGGCGCTGGCGAGCCGCTGGCCCGCAACGCCGCCGTCGGCAAGATCCTCAACCGTTACCGCAACGCGCCGCCCGAGGCGCAGCGCTTTGTCGCCCAGGCGGACGAACCTCCAGCTCCGGAACCGGAAGACGATCCCGCGCCGGAGCCGGCCCCCGATCCAGAGCCGGTTGACACCGCCCAGCTCGCCGAGCAACTGGCGCGCGACTGCGCAGCGGCAGGCCTGGCCAACAGCGTGTCCGCGCTGATCCGCGCGAGCGGGCTCAAGAGCGCCGCCGCCGTGCAGGCCGCACTCGAGCGTGCCAAGGAGGTGAAGGCCGTGTGTGTCGCCGCGCGCCTGCCGAAGGAGGCCGACGCACTGATCGAGAAGGGCCTGGACGCCGCCGGCGCCCGTGCCGCGCTGTTCGACAAGCTGGTGGCCAACAGCGACCAGGTGCACATCGACAACCGCAACCCGGTGGACGATGGCCCGCAGAACACCGCTTACACCCCCCCGACGCCTGGCAATGTCTACGCTGCGCGCCGCAAACAAGCCTCGAAAGGAGGAAGCAACGCATGACCATCAAGACCGAAGGCGTCCACGCCGGGGAGTTCCTGCACTCCGAGGCGAACGGCACCCGCTCCCGGGCGGACGTAGTGATCAGCGCGGGCGCCGGGCGCCTGGCCGCCGGTACGCTGCTCGCCCTGATCACCGCCGCCAACGCGGCTACTGCCACCCCCGCGGCCGGCAACACCGGCGACGGTACCGTCACCGGCCTGACGGCCACCAGCGCTGCCAGCAGCGGCGACTACGTGGTGACCATCGACGAGGTCGAGGAGGGCGCCGCCGCATTCACCGTGCTGTCGGCGGACGAGCGCCAGATCGGTACCGGCGTCGTCGGCGAGCCGTTCGAGGCCGGTGGCCTGAGCTTCACCCTGGCGGCCGGCAGTACGGCCTTCGCTGAGGGCGACAGCTTCGTGCTCTCGGTACTGGCCAACCTGGGCGAGTACGTGGCCTACGACAACAGCGGCACCGACGATGGTCGCCGCACCGCCAGCGCGATTCTCTGGGCCCCGGTGGATGCCACCGAGGTGGACGTGCGCGCCGCTGCGGTGGTGCGTGACGCCGAGGTGATTGCCCGCCTGCTCACCGGCCTCGACGCCGAAGGCGAAGCCGACCTCGCCGCCCTGGGCATTGTCGTTCGCGACTGACCCGTAACCCCTCACGTTAACCCCAAGACCCCGCCGCCGCGGGGTTTCGCATTTCTAGGAGCCCAACATGGCCGAAATCACCATATTCGAGGACGAGGCGTTCAGCGTTTCGTCCCTGCTCGGCGTGGTCAACGAAGACCACGTGGTACCCGGTCAGATCGCCGCCGCCAACCTGTTCGAGGAGCAGGGCGTCTCGACCCTTGTCGTGCAGATCGAGAAGGACGGCACCACCCTGCAGCTGGTCGAAGCCAAGCCGCGCGGCAGCACCGGCAACATCGTGATCGCCGACAAACGCGGCCTGGTGCCGTTCAACACCGTGCACCTGCCGCAGACCTTCAGCATCCTCGCCGACGAGATTCAGGGCATCCGCGCAGTCGGCTCGCAGACCGAACTGCAAAGCGCCCAAGCCGTGGTCGCACGGCGTGTCGAGAAGTGCGTGCGCCAACTGGACGCCACCCACGAGCACCAGCGCATCGGCGCCATCAAGGGCCAGGTGATCGACGCCGACGGCAAGACGGTGCTGGTGGACATCTACCAGCGCTTCGGCCTCGCCAAGCCCAAGCCGCTGTCCCTGGCGTTGGGCAACGGCGCGTCGGACATCGATGCGCTGCTGCTGGAGGTGCTCGACCAGCAGGAAGACGCACTGGGCAGCGTGACCAGCACCGGCGCGCGCGCCTATGTCGGCAAGGACTTCTGGGCCAAGTTCATCGGCCATGATCGAGTGCGCGAGACCTATCTCAACACCCAGCAGGCGGCGTCGCTGCGGGGTGATCGTCGGCAGTCCTTCGAGTTCGGCGGTATCACCTGGGAGCGCTATCGCGGCCAGCTCGCCGGTAAACCCTTCGTTGCGTCGAACAGCGCCTTCGTGGTGCCCGAGGGCGTGCCGGGGCTGTTCATCACCGCGTTCGCCCCGGCGGACTATATGGAAACGGTGAACACCGAGGGCCTTCCGTACTACAGCAAGCTCGAACGCATGCCGTTCGACAAGGGCATCGCCGGAGAGGCGCAGTCCAACCCGCTGCACCTGTGCACCCGTCCGCTGGCGGTGCGCGAGCTGACGATCTGACGATGGCCAGCTTCGCCGACCAGGTCGCCGAGATGGACGACCTCCTGTTCGACGGCTTGGCCGACGGCATGGCGCAGCACCTCTCCCGCAGCGGCGAGGTGCTGGTCGAGGCGTTGCCCACCTTCGTGGATGTCGAGGCCGAGCGCCTCGATGCCGTGTCGGGAGGCATCGACCGGGTGCGCACGCACCAGGTGCAAAAGTCCCTGCTGCAGCCCTTCGACCGGCAGGGTTCTTTCTTCTTCGACGGCCGTGTCTGGCACATCGACGGCATCGCCGCCGATGACGGCGACTTGATCACCCTCTACGTGGTGCCCTGACCATGCCCATCGACATGCAATCCGCCATCGTCGCGGAGGTGCTCGCGCGCCTGGCTGCCTTGGAATCGTTCGGCGCGCTGGTGCAGGAAGACAGCGTCCTGCGCCTGCTCGACGACGAGGACGATGGGCTGCCCGACGATTTCATCATCGTGCAGCCCGGCCCCACCGAGGAGCTCGAGCGCGTTGGTCCCGGTCAGGTGCGCGAGCGGCTGACGTTGTCCCTGGTGGCCATCACCAAGCGGCGCGCGTTCGCCCCCGCGCTGCGTACAGCCCGGCTGGGCATCAAGTGCGCGCTGTCAGGCGTCAAGGGCGGGCTCACCGTTGCCGGTGTCACCCAGGTCGGGTTCCAGAACGAAACGCCCATGCCACCCGGCGACGGGCGCCGCTGGGCCTGCCACGTCATGCCGTTCCAGGTCACCTATGCCCAACCCCTCAAATAGCGGAGGCTCCCATGCCCGAGATCACCATCAACACCCCGTTCAACTACCAGGCCGGCGGCATGGTCGTGGCCTATCCCAAGGGCAAGCGCCAGGTCACCCAGGCGGTGGCCGAGCATGCCTGGGCCCGTGGCTACGCCGAGAAGCCCAAGGCCGAGACGGCGGCCAAGGCCTCCACTGTCGAGAAGGACAGCGCCGCCAAGGCCTGATCCCCCATCCTCAACCCCTGAACCTCTAGGAGCCCGACATGGCCCAGGTTGACCGCAGCTTCATCGGCGAGGGCATCATCTACGCTCGCCTCTACCAGTCGCAGGACGCGCTGATCGATATCGGCAACTGTGACGTCTTCAACATCTCTTTCGAGAGCGATCGCCAGACCCTACCGAACTACCGCGGCGGCGGCGGTAACCGCAACGTGCACGAGCGCGTCACTGACGTGACCTCGACCATCGGCATGTACGACCTCACTGCCACCAACATCGCGCGCGTCACGCGCTCGACCATCAGCGCCATCGACGAAGGCACGGTGACCGCCGAGGCCTGCATCGCCGGCGGCGTCGAAGGTGAGCTGATCCCGTTCCGCTACCTGCCGGACATCACCCAGCCGGTGGTCGTGCGCGCGGCGGGCGGCACCGACCCGTTGCAGCCGGGCACCGACTACCTGCTGACCCCGCACGGCATCATCCGCACCGGCTCCAGCGCGATCACCGCCGCCGGCGTGGAGGTCGACTACACCCGGCTGAAACAGTCGGCGATCCAGATGCTCAACGGCACCGCCCAGGAGCTGGAGCTGTACATCGCCGGCCTCAACGACGCCCAGAGCGGCGAACCCTTCGCCCTGCGCCCGCGCCGCGTGAAGTTCGGCATGCTCAGCGAGCTGGCCGTGCTCGGCCAGGAATACGCCCGCCTCGAAGGCCCCGCCGAGCTGCTCGCCGACCCGCTGGTGACGGCCAACGACATCTCCCAGTTCTGCGAGATGGAAGTGCTCGATAAGGCGGCTTGAGCAGCATGGTGATGATAGGCTCCCTCCTTGGTGAACGGGGAGGGAGTCCCAATGCGTACGATCATGTTCGGATTGCTCGTCTGCAGCACACCGCTCTATAGCGCTCCGATATACAAATGCACTGATGGGCAGGGTCGAATCGGCTTCTATGATCGCCCTTGCGAAGGAACCCTTGCTCAGGGAGATGAGGGGCGTGTAGACAGCGGTGGGTTGCCTCTAATCGAACCGCGTTTTCGCGCAGATGTCTCCGCAATGCTTGATCGTCTCTCACGAGAACACTTCAGGTGCAGGCAGAAGCTGGACCCCATGACTGCCGGTCGATCATCGGTCAGCGGTACCTCTGATAACCCGGTGTTTTTCGTTCAGTGTGGGGGTGGCCCCACTCCCGAGGTCGTACGGTTTACGCTCAAGGAAGCGCAAGCGGGTGTAGTGCCGGCGGCAGCGCAGGCGATAGAACAGTCGGAAGCAATGAAGAAGTGCAGGGCAGCTGCCAGGGATCGCGCCGCTAATCCTGGTTCCTTGGATTTCTCGGTCATCCTGCATTCCAATTTCATCGCGCGCCCTAACGGCAATGCGACCTATAGCACGCGATTCACGGTCGAGAATGCGTTTGCCCAGGAGAGAGAGTATTTCATCCAGTGCCGGTTCGAGGGGACGCAACTCGTAGATGTAACGGTCAAGCCGGCGAGCTAACGCCACTTCTGGCAAGTCTCACAGCTCACTATTGTTGGCCCCGCCTCGGCGGGGTTTTTTATTGCGTGGAGAAAACCCCATGGCCATCAAGGACCGCCTGATTCAGTTCGTCCTGCGCGGCAAGGACGAGTTGTCGCAGCCTGCGGGCAAGAGCTCGAAAGCGCTGCAAGAGCTGACCGCCAAGACCGAAGAGCTGAACAAGGCGTTCGACCAGGCCAAGGATGCGCGCGGCTTGGCCGCGCAACTGGGGCAGACCGAGCGTGACCTGCAGCGCGCCGAGCGCACCGTGGAGCGCACGCAAGCGTCGGTACAGTCCCTGCGTGATGCTCTGGATAAGAACCCAGGCAGTGCCGGCCTACAGGCCTCGTTGAAGGATGCCCAACGGGAATCGAACCGCGCAGCCCGCGAACTGGACCGCTTGCGCGCGACCCATGCCGAGCAGGAGTCTGCGGCAAAGGCCGCTGGTATCGACACGGCCAACCTCGCCCGCGAAGAGAAGCGCCTGGCGACCGAAGTCGATCGCACCCAGGCCGAGATGCGTGAGCACAATGGTCGCCTGCGCGAGTTGCAGCGTGAGGAGGCTCGTGCGGCCCGTGGCGCGGCCGAGCATCAGTCCCGCGTCGAGACGCTGCGTGGCTCGATGTCCCGTGGCGCCCGCCAGGTACTGGCCTTTGCCGCGGCGTATGTGTCGCTCAACGCCGCCGCCAACCTCATCGCCCGCGGGCTGCGCACCGTGCGCGACGGCATCTACGCGATGCTCTCCACCGGCGATGAGTTCGAGGGCCTGCAAACCCGCTTCACGTCGCTGATGGGCTCGGTCGAGGCCGGCCAGCAGGCGACTGACTGGATCAAGCAGTTCGCCAAGGACACGCCCCTGCAATTGCAGGAGGTGTCGGAGGCCTTCGCGCTGATGCGTTCCTACGGGCTCGACCCCATGGATGGCAGCATGCAGGCCATCACCGACAAGGCCGAGCAGCTCGGTGGCGGCATGGAGCGCCTCACCGGTATCAGCACCGCCCTGGGCCAGGCCTGGGCGAAGCAGAAGCTGCAGACCGAGGAGATCCTGCAACTGGTCGAGCGCGGCGTGCCCGTCTGGGAGCTGCTGGCCAACGTCACCGGCAAGAATGCCGCCCAGTTGCAGGACCTGGCGACCAAGGGCCGCCTGGGCCGCGATGTCATCCGCGCGCTGATCGACGAAATGGGAAAGAGCGCCAAAGGCGCTGCGGCGGCGAACATGAGTCGCCTGTCGGGCCTGGTCAGCAACCTACAGGACACCTGGACGAATTTCCTTGATCGCATCGCCAAGAGCGGCGCGCTGGAATTCGCCAAGGGCAAGTTGCAGGAATTGGCGGATACCATCGACGAGATGGATCGCGATGGCCGCCTGGACGCTCTGGCGCAGAGTCTCTCGGATGCGTTCGTGCGCGGCGGCGAGTCTATTGCCGGCTACGTGCAGAAACTCCGTGAGGTCGATTTCGACGGCCTCGCCGAGCGCGCCAAAGCCGCCGCTGCTCAAATAGGGCCGGCGATCGAGACCTCTGTCCAGAGTGCTCAGTACGTCACGGCGACACTGGGTACGGTATGGAATGCCTTTTCGGCCACCGTCACCGCCACCGCGGCAACCCTGACCAAAGCGGTCCAGCTCACCGTCGGGTCGCTGGTGCTGGGGGCCGGGCAAGTCGCCGGCTTCTTCGGCAACAGCGGGCTGCAGCAAAAGGCCGAGAACCTCTACCGGTTCCTCGGTGATCTGAGCACCGACTACGCCGTACAGGCCAAGACCGACCTCGCGCAGATCGGCGATGCCTGGGATTTCCTCAGCGACGATCGCAAGGCTAAGCTCAGCGAGGAGACCGATGCGCATCGCGAGGCCCGTGAATCGCAACGCCAGCTGGATCAGGCTTATGCCGATGAACTGGTAGCCAACCAGCAGCGTATTCGGGATGAGACGCTGGCCGCACTTGCTGCGGGGCGGCAGGGCTTCGAGAGCATGGCCCAGGCCCTTCAGCTCATCGACACCGCCCGTACTGTGCAGCAACTCCAGGGCCTGCGCGGGGCGCTGCTGCGCGCCTATCAGGACGGCGCGTTGAGCGTCGAGCAGTACCAGCAGGCTACGGGTGTGCTGGAAGGCCGAATCAAGTCGATGGGCACCGCTGCCAGTGGTTCCGCCGGGCTGGTTTCGGACCTCGATGATGCGCTGGGCAGCCTCGCCGACGTGCAGTCCGCCATTTCCAGCGCCCAGACCGATGTCGACATCAACAAGATTCGCACCGCGCTACGCAAGCTCTACGGGGACAGTGCGATCACTGCTCGGCAGTACAACGAAGAGCTGACCAAACTCTCCGCACAGCAGCAGAAGCTCAAGGCCAGTCAGGACACCACTACCAAGGGGCAGCGCGATCAGAACGAGGCGATGGAAGACGCCATCACCACCTCGGAAGACCTGCGTCGTGCCTCGGGGCGGCGGATGGAAGAAGAGCGCCGGGCCGGTGACGCGGCCATGCAGCAGCGGCGTAAAGAGTCGGCGGACGCCGAGCGCGACATGGGCGCGATGTCGGACTTCTTCGGCGGTGTGATGACCGCCGCCCGCGAGCCGCTGGCAGCGATGAGCCAGGAGGCGCTCGCGGTCTTCGACAACCTCAACAACATCAGCACGGCCAACGTCCAGCTGGATACCAGCAGCCTTGACGCCACCCGCACCTCGTTGCAGCGCGCCGCGGCGGCGCTGGACGAGATGCGCGCGGCCGAGGCCCGCACGGTGAATATGTCGAGCTTGGGGCAATGGATGCTCCGCACGCAGGTGCAGAGCCAGGAACTGCAGGTCGAGTTCCTCGGCCAGAAAGCGCAACTGCAGTCGCTGATGGAAAGCTACGAAAACGGCTCGATGGGCATGCGTCAGTTCATCGCCCGGGCCGGCCAGGCCCGCAGCACCCTGGGGCTGCTCAACGATTCGGACATGCGTCAGCTGGAGTCGGCGATCAAGGCCGCGAAGGACCGCATGGATCAGCTGCAGGAAAGCAGTGCCTCGACGTTACAGAGCCTGCGCGAGGAGTTGCTGGGACTGCGCGGCGAGACCGATGCGCTCGATCGTAGCCGCTTCCGCTCGCGCATGAACGACCTGCAGTCGCAGCTGGCCGAGGCCAACCGCGACGGCGATGCTCAGACCGTGGCGAACATCACCCGGGCGATGTCCACCCTGCGCGAGATCCAGGCCGAAACCGAGCAGCAGCGGCAGGCCGAACAGCAGAAACAGCGCATGGAGGCGCAGCAACAGGCGGAGGCAGACGCACCGGCGCCGTCGCCAGCGCCTGCCGGGCGCCAGGCTTCGCAGCCCGCGTCGCGGGTCATCCGCCTGGAAACCAGTGGCGGGCAGGCCGTGGATGTGGGGGTAAGTAATGACGCGGACGAGACGAGGTTGCTGAGCATCCTCGAGGAAGCAGGGCTGAGGGCACTTTGATGACGGCAATACAGCTGGACGGCATCGAGCTGGACGACCAGTTCGAGTGGACTGACGAATTCACCTGGTCCCCGGTGGAGCAGAACCAGGAGCGCAGCTGCTCCGGTGCGCTGCATGTGCAGGAGGGCGTCAAGCGGTACGGGCGCCCGGTCACCCTGGCCGCCAACGGCGGTGCCTGGACGCCGTTGGCCGTGGTGCGGCAGCTGGAGGCACTGCGCGACGAGCGTGGGCGCGTCATGCACCTCACCCTCGGCGATGGGCGTGAGCATTACGTGATCTGGGATCACACCGCGACGCCGCTTGAAGCGCGCCAGGCGTGGCGCGAGGTGGAGCCTGGCCCCGGCCATCCCTATGACCTGACCCTGCGCCTGTTGACCGTGGCGCCTCCGCCGCCGCCCCCGGCCGACCCCGATGACTGACCCCGCCACCCGGCGGGGTTTTCTTTTTCGTAGCTGGAGCTAACACGCGATGACCATCGCCCGCACCGACGTCAAACTCCTCAAGTCGCAGCGCCTCACCGACGAGAACGACGGCGGCGGCCGCGCCACTGGCGACGCCGTGGTGGACGGGGAAGTGAACAACCTGTTCCCCGACATCAGCCGTCTCGACCGCACCACCGGCCGCATCAACCTGCGCAAGGTGTTCGCCGGCGTGGTGACGAACAACGACGACACCTACCTCGGTGCCCATGCCATCGTCACCCAAGCGCCGGCCGATCCGCGCGTGTCCGTGCTGCTGTTCAACACTGGCTCGCAGACCGATGAGCGCGCTGACGCCCGCGACAGCATCGAGAGCTACATGGCCGCGGCCAGCGCCGCGCCGTTCGAGCTGCTGGGCAACCAGCTGGCCGGGCAGCGCGCGATCATGTGCGTGCAGCGTGAAGAGCAGCGCGTGCCGGAGATCGGCGAGGTGTTCCAGCTCAGCGGCGTCAACGGCGCCCAGTATGTGCGCCTGACCGGCGTCGAGCAGCGCATCGAGCAGTTCACCTACGAATACGGCAGCAGCGGCAATGGCGCTTTCATGAACTTCACGCGGCGAACGCTCGATCTCGCGGTTTCCGCGCCGCTGCTGCACCTGTTCCCGGGCGGCCAGCCGACTCCGGCCGGTACCAGCGCCACCGCGCTGACCGGCGAAGTGAAATCCCAGGTGCTCACCACCCAGGTCGCCGACGCCGCCCGCTACTACGGCATCAGCGCACTGGCCGAGGCCGTGGCCGAAGGCGCGCTGTCGCTGCGGGTGCGTAGCGTCTACAGCCAGCTGGTGCCCAGCACCACCCGCGAGAGCGCGCTGGTCGACCTGCTCGCCGGCTACCAGCGGCTGGTCTACCTGCCGGCCGGGCCTGCCCGCACCGTCGCGCTCACCGTAGCGGCCGCGGCAGTCGGTGGCACCTCGCGCACCTTCCTGGGCACCGGCTGTGCGCCCGGCACGCTGCAGCTGACCATCAGTGGCGGCGTGTATGCCGATGACCGCAAGGGCGGCCTGCGCTACGTCTCGGGCAGCAACTGGATCACCAGCGGTACCGTGGACTACCAGACCGGCGAGATCACCCTGGCCCGCACCGGCACCTCGTGGACCGGCAGTGCCTCGGCCAACTACCGGCCCGGTGCGGCCGCCACCGGCGACACCATCACCGGCGAGCAGGAGGTCACGCTCGGTAACCGCGGCTACGTCTACACGCTCAATCTCGCGCAGGCGGTACCGCGCGCCGGCACCCTGTCGGTGAGCTACATGGCGCTGGGCAAGTGGTACGAGCTGCGCGACCTGGGCGACGCGACGCTGACCGGGGAGGGCGCCGGCACCCTGAACCTGGCCACCGGCAGTGTCTCGATCACCCTCAACGCGCTGCCGGACGTGGGCAGCTCGTTGATCTACAGCTACATCAGCAGCGCCGACAGTGCGATCACCCAGCGTACCGGCGGCAGCATCACGCCGACGCTGGAGGTGCGCTACACCCTCCCTGGCGATGACCAGGCGCTGCTGCCGGGCTCGTTGACCGTCACCTACCAGGCCGGCAGCCAGACGCTGACGCTGACCGACAACGGCTACGGCGTGCTCTCCGGTTCCGGGGGCAGCGGCACCGTGGCCTACAGCACGCGTGAGATCGTCATGGTGCTCAGCGCCACGCCGTCGGCGGGCATCCAGTACGGCTACCGTTCCGGGACGCTGGTCAGCAGCAGCGCCACGGCCTCGAGCGACAGCTCCGGCATGGCCTCCTTCACGTTGCCCGGCGCGCCGCTGCAGCCGGGCAGTGTCAACCTCAGCTGGATGGTCAGTCGTCGCCAGGCAGCCCCGGCGATCAACCGCTCGGTGATGGAGAGCGGCAACGCGCTGCCGGTCTACGACTCGGTCCAGGACGTCGCGCAGTCTGCCCAGGATGACGGGCAGGGCAGCTGGCGTAACGGCCGCATCGGCAGCATCGACTACAACACCGGGGTGGTCACCCTGCAGGTGGCCCAGCTCTACGGGTACCAGGAGTACGTCTACACCAACCGCGCGCGGAACAACGACTTCAGCGGACGCGGCACCGAGCCGGTGCTGGTCAGCACGACCGTGCAGCAGCGCGAGGGCTTTGCCGGGTTGCTCAGCATCCGTGCGCTGCAGGCCGGTGCCGATGTCGCCGAGCAATCGACCGCCCAGGCCGCCCCGGCGATCACCCTCAACCTGTTGCCGGGCGTAGGCGAAGCCATCGTGCCGGGCAGCCTGCTGTTCAGCTGGGCCGGGTCGGTCTACTGCGATCGCTCGGGCGTGCTGTATCGCGATGTAGCGAGCAACACCAACGGCGGTACGGCGGTCGGCAGCATCGACTACGTCAGCGGCCGGGCGACCCTCACCAGCTACACCGGCAACGCCTCGGGCGCCGTCACGCTCCTGGCGTGCCTAACCGCTGCCGTCGGCTTCAGCGTGACCGCCGCCACCTGGCGCACGCCTGGTGCGCCGTTGCGACCGGGCAGCCTGCAGGTGACGGCCGTGCGAGCGGACACCGCCGAGGTCATCACCGCCACGGCCAACGCGAACGGCGAGTTCGTGCACGCGGTCATCCACGGCAGCGTGGACGTGGCCACCGGCATCGTGCGCGCCGAGTTCACCACCGACCCGGACGATGAGTCGGGCGAGTCGGATGTGCCGGTGATCCCGATCCTCACCCGCTACAACGGCGTGGTGCAGACGCAGTTGCCGCTCGATGCCGGCCTGCTGGGCCTCGACCCGGTACGCCTGCCGGCGGACGGTCGTGTGCCGATCTACCGCGAGGGCGAGGTGCTGGTGGTGCATCACACGGCGACTACGCCGGTGGCCTCGCCCAGTGCCGGCGGCACCGTCACCCTCGGCCGCCAGCGGCAAGCGGAGATCTGGGTGGAAGACGCCGACGGCCTGGAGCTACGCGAGAGCAGCTACAGCGTCGATCTCGAGGCCGGTTCGCTCACCTGGGGCAACCCACTGGTGCTGCAGGACGAGGAGGGCACGCCGCTCTCGTTGCCGCTGCACGTGCGTGATCGCGTTGAGCACATGGCGATGTGCAGCGAGGTGCAGATCACCGGGGAAGTGGCGCTCAGCTCGCCGCTGCCGTGGGATCTGCCGGCGGACGAGACGCGCGTCTCCAGCGCGGTGGCCTGGAGCGACCTGCAGTCGCGCATCCACACCTGGTTCACCCAGCAGACCTGGAGCCAGGGCGCGCCGAACTGGAGCGACGTGCCCACCGGCAACACCACCACGGCGCAGTACAACAGCCTCAGCTATCCGCCGGTGATCACCAACGCGGGCGGCATCGACGGACGCTGGGCGCTGGTGTTCACCAGCAGCACGTCGTTCCAGGTGGTGGAGGAGTCGCTGGGGGTGATCGCGATGGGCGCGACCAACGCCGACTGCATGCCGATCAATGCCCTGACGGGCGAGCCGTATTTCACGATCCGCGCGGCCGGCTGGGGCAGCGGCTGGGCTTCGGGCAACGCGGTGCGCTTCAACACGGATTCGGCGCTGGGCCCGCTGTGGGTGATCAGGACGATCATCAGCGGCCAGGGCTCGGTCGACGATGATCAATTCAAGTTGCAGATTCGAGGGGACGCAGACTGATGGCGATGCTCGGTAGCGGCACGCGTGATGATCCGTATCGGGTGACGGATGCAGTGGATCTCAATGACATCCGCGCCGAGCCCGGCGCCTGGTATGAGGTCGTCAGCGACATCGAGCTGACCGGCGAGTGGGTGCCGATCCCGAACTTCACCGGAGGGCTGTACGGTAACGGACACGAGATCCGGGGCCTGCAATTCTCCAATGCAGTCAGTTATTGCGGGCTGTTCGCGGTAATCACTGGCGGCCTGGTTCAAGACCTGGTCGTGCGCACCAGCCCCGCGGGCATTTCCAACGATGGCAGCGGCTATGTGGGGGTGCTTTCAGGCAACGCGGTGGCGCCCTGCTGTATCCGGCGCTGCGTGGCGTACGGGCGTATTACAGGGCCGCAGCGTTCAGGCGGCCTGATTGGCCGACTGCAACAGACCAATGGGCTGCTGGGGGTCGTGGAGGAGTGCGCCGCGTTCGTTGACATGCGTGGTGCTGGCAGCGGCAACCGGGGGGCAGTATTTGGCTACCTCTACGCTACTTGGGCACTGGTGGGTAACGTGTTCCGTGTCAGCGAATCAGGCCAGGGGGCAGGCGTAGGAGGCGGGCTCTCCGCCGCCGAGACCGGGGTCATGCCTCTGGCTAGTGCGTCGGTGAGCGCCTACCCCATCACATGGGATTTCGCCCGTGATTGGGAGTGGGACGGGGCCCATCCGCAGCGTGTAGTTCAGACCCGGCGGGTGGAGCTGCCTTTCGGCTTCGACCTTCCCGGCGCCGACGGCCGCTCGGTGGCGGTGACGGTCAATGTCGATGCGCTACCCGCGCGCCGGCGGGTGGTGGCCATCAGCCGCGCTGATCAGCTGGTGACCACCCCGCAGGGGCAGGCCGTACAGCCGGTGGTGGTGGGGGCGGGCTCGACCAACGACGCCGGCGAGCTGTCACTCGAGCTGACGGCCGCGGTCGATGAGGTGTTTCTGCTCGCCCTGGATGACTGGCCTGAGCCCTGGGCCCCAAACGAGACCTACCTGGTCGGCGACCTGCGACGCCCGTCGGTGTTCTCCGGCGTGGTCTACGAGTGCATCTCGGCCGGTGAGGGGGTGGCAGTGGAGCCTGACTGGTGGCCGTACTCGCAGGCGGCGAACAACGGCTACATCGGTACCGCGCTGTTCCGCGCGCGGCGCTATTTCCGCCCGCTGGCACACGGCCCGATTCGCCCCGAGGTAACTACGGAATGACCTACATCCCGCCCAGCCGGCCGGCGTTTGCGCTGCAGGGTGCCGCATACCTGCCACCGGCTGAGCCGGTCGGGTTCGAGTTCATCAGTAGCGCCGATAGCGGCGCGGTGCTGCTCGCACATACCGTGCGCAGCAGTTGGCGCAAGACGCGCCCCCTGCGCGCCCACCAGGCGCGTGCGCCGTGGTCCGGCACGGTACCCGTCGGACGCAGTGCTGACGTCGCCTGGGGACCGGCAACGTCGGCGGATCTGCGCGCTGAGCTGCAATGGGATGGGCTGAGCCTGGTGGACGTCGAGCGCAGGCCGCTATGGGGCAGCGGACAGCGTCAGGATGGGCATTCCGCCGCTGCGCCCTGGGCCGCCGTGCCCGCCTGCGATCAGGCGTGTGGCGTGGCGTGGGATCGTAGCATCCGCCCGCGTGAGCTGCGCTTGAGGCTGCTCTACAACCCTGCGCCGCCGGCGCGCGATGGCTGTTGGCGGCTGCGCGCGCGCCGATCTAATGAGCATGGCGAGCGCTTCGACATCGCCCGAGCGCTGCAGCGCTCGCTCTATGTGCCCGGCTCCAGCCCGCTGGCCTTTTCGTTCAATGCGGGCCTCTACCAGCCCAGCGCTGCGCCGGAGGTCTTCTTCGATTTCCGTCACCCGGTGGCGACACCGGCGATCGAGCCAACGGACAGCCGCTGGGTGGGGGCGCGGTGGTCTTCCGCCCGCCGCCTCGGCCAGTTGCTGCGTCTGCCCTGGGGCCGCGCCCGCGTGCTCGATGGCGCGCTGACCGGCATCAGCTACCCCGACTATCCAGGGCCCGTGGTCGTGCTACCCGATCCGCCCCCCGATCCCGAACGGCTGGACACCTACATGATCGCCAACACCGTGACCGTCGTCGTGCTGCCCGTGCGCACGCCGCTGGAGGTGCGCAACCTGCGCATCAGCCTGGACGCTGACTCGTTCTCCTGGTCGTTCTCGGCCGACATCTTCACCCGCGCCGCGCTGGACCTGGTGCGCCCAACGGCGGATGGCGCCACCGACTTGGAGGTGACCATCAACGGCTGGACCTGGGTGCTCATGGTCGAGCGCTACAGCCGGCAACGGCAGTTCGCCCGCGAGGCCTACAGCATCAGCGGCGCGACCCGCACCCAACTGCTCGCCGAGCCCTACGCGCCCCAGCGCACGGGCCTCAACGCCGCTGCGATCAATGCCCGGCAAGTCGCCGAGCAGCAGTTGCTGAACACCGGGTTCGTGATCGAGACCTGGACCGCCGCGGACTGGACCTTCCCGGCCGGCGCCGCCAGCTACCAGAGCCAGACGGCGATGCAGGTCATCGCCCGGCTGGCCGAGACCGTTGGCGCCGTGCTGCGGCCGGCGCGCACCGAGGATCGGCTGGAGGTGGTGCCGCGCTATCCGCTCCCGCCCTGGCAGTGGGAAACCGAGGAAGCGCCGATCGCCCACATCATCCCGCCGGAGATCTACACCCAGCTCGGCGGCGAGTGGACGCCGCAGCCGGACTGGAACGCCTGCTACGTCAGCGGCACCAGCCACGGCGTGAGCATGCTGGTGCGCCGTGCCGGTACCGCCGGCGACGAAGCGGCGCCGGACGTGTTCGACGACTGGATCACCGGCCAGGAGGCCAACCAGGCGCGCGGCACCCACGAGCTGAGCAAGGGCGGGAACATCGAGATCGTCACGCTCACGCTGCCGCTGTTCCACGCCAGCGACGACAAGGGTGTGGGCCTGCTCTCCACCGCCACGCTGCTACGGGTGCCGGAGGAGGGCGGCGAAAGCTGGGTCGGGCTGTGCCTCTCGGTTGAGATCACCGCGGACGGTACCGGCGCGAGCCGCGTGCAGCAGCAGATCAAACTGGAGCGACACCACCAATGGCAACAGTGAACCCCTGGAAGCGCTTCATCGGCCTGCTACCCGGCGGCGTGCGCACCGTCGCCACCGTCCGCAGCATCGACCCACTGACGGGCCTCAGCCAGGTGGAACTGCGCACCGGCACCCGGGTTGCGGTCCGCGGTACCGACGTGCCGGTGGGCAGCCGGGCCTACATCGCCGACGGCACTATCACCGGCGTGGCACCTGAGTTGCCGCATTACGACGTGGATGTTTGAAGTCGGTAGTAATTCGTTACAAAAGAATTTTGCTTTGCTGTTTTTAACTTAAATTCCAATTATTGTTGGACTTTTAGGGGATTCTGCTCAAATTTGATGAAATTCGCATGTGGCATGATGTGTTTTGCCGATTTCGGTTCTTATATGAGAGCAAACACATGACCCAAAGCGATGCCTTTCGAGAGGTACAGATCGAGGTGAATCAAGCCATCCAACATTTGTTGCAGGCTCAACAGGCACTAACGCCGATTCTGTTTTATGGGCCGGATGGCGGGGTCACTGAATATGAGCGAGCGTGCAAATGCTACCGACTAGCTGAAGAGTGCAAGGACGCGTTGTCGTCCTGATCTCATACCTTAAACAGCCCGGCTATCCGCCGGGCTTTTTTATGCCCGGAGAAAGCATGGCTCTCACAGAGCAGCAACTGCTGCGCATCCTTCCCAGCGCCCGCCATGTCGCGGGCGTTTTTGTTCCTGCACTCAACGCGGCGATGGCTCGGTACCGCATTGACACCCGGGCCCGACAGGCCGCGTTCCTGGCGCAGATCGGCCACGAGTCCGCCCAGCTCACGCGACTGGTTGAGAACCTCAACTACAGCGCCGAGGGCCTGGCGCGCACCTGGCCGCATCGCTATCGAGGATCGGACGGTGCGCCTAATGCTGTGGCGCGGCGCCTCGCGCGGCAGCCCGAAGCGATCGCAAACAACGCCTACGCGAGCCGAAACGGCAACGGCCCCGAGTCCAGCGGCGACGGCTGGCGTTTCCGTGGTCGCGGCGCGATCCAGACCACGGGGCGCGCCAACTACGCCGCCACGGCCGACGCCCTTGGCCTGCCGCTGCTCAATCACCCCGAGCTGCTCGAGCAGCCGGAGCACGCTGCGATGGCCGCCGCCTGGTACTGGCAGGCGCACGGTCTCAACGAGCTGGCCGACCGGGATGATTTCAAGGGAATCACCCTGCGCATCAACGGGGGCACGGTCGGGCTGGATGACCGGCTCGCACTGCGCACCCGGGCCGTCGAGGTGCTGGCATGAGCCTCGCGACGCTCATCCCCGCGCAGTACCGCCTCGCCGCCCTGGCCGGCGCCGGCGTCCTGCTGCTCGCCGTCGGCGCCGGCCTCACCTGGTGGGGCCTCGCCCCGCGCATCGACCTCCAGGCCCAGCGAGCGGACACGGCAGAGCAGGGCAGGGCAGACGCCCAGGCGATGATCGAGCTACAGGCCGGCGTGCTCGCTGAGCAGCAACGAACGCTGGGCCGGCTGGCCGACGTCGACCGCGCCATCCAGCAGCTCGGCCAGCAGATCAGCAGCAATCAATCTGCCCAGGCTCGGGCCTTTCAGGAGCTGAAACGCAATGACCAAACTGTCGCTGATTACCTGCGCGGCGCTGTGCCTCCTGCTCTCGGCCGGCTGTACGCGCGACCCGAAACCACAGACCCCGCCGCCTACCGCACCCCGGATGCAGTGCAGCCTGGTGCCGTGCCTGCTGCCAGCGCGGCCGGCACTTCAAACAAATGACGACTGGCGCCAGGCCCTCGACGACACCGAGGGCGCGCTTCAGCAGTGCGCCCTGCAGACGCTCCGCTGCATCAACGTGCAGCGCGAGCAGCAATAGAAGGGGCGACGGGCCCAGGTGCGCCAACACCTAAACCCGACGCCAGACCCGCAGACCATACCTGCAAGCCCAGCCCAGGCCCCTGCCTCGTGCACGAAGCGCGGGGAGCCTAACACCTGTTTATTCATACAGTAAAGGCTTGCAAATGACCCAGCCCGTTATCCCCTGGCAGGGCGGCAAACGCCGCCTGGCCGACCGCCTCATCCCGCTGTTCCCCTCCCACGAGTGCTACGTCGAGGCCTTCGCCGGCGGCGCCGCACTGTTCTTCCTGCGCCCTCAGCCCGCCCGCGTCGAGGTGTTGAACGACATCAACGGCGACCTGGTGGCGCTCTACCGCGTCATTCAAAACCACCCCGAAGAGTTCGTCCGGCAGTTCAAGTGGGTGCTCTCCAGCCGGCAGCATTTCGACTGGCAGAAGGTCACCCGCCCGGAAACCCTGACCGATATCCAGCGCGCCGCCAGGTTCTTCTACCTGCAGCACCACGCGTTCGGCGGCAAGGTCTCGGGGCAGACCTTCGGCACGGCGACCACCGGCCCGGCCCCGAACATCATGCGCATCGAAGAGAACCTCTCGGCCGCCTGGCAGCGGCTTTCCGGCGTCTACGTCGAGCACCTGCCCTGGCTGGAATGCGCGCAGCGCTACGACCGCCCCCACACGTTCCACTACATGGACCCGCCGTACTGGCAGACCGAGGGCTACGGCGTCGATTTCCCCTTCGACCAGTACCTGGCCATGGCCGAGTTCATGCGCTCATGCCAGGGCCGCGTGATGGTCAGCATCAACGACCACCCCGAGATCCGCCGCGCCTTCGAGGGTTTCCACATCGAGCGGATGGACATCCGCTACAGCTGCACCAACCAGCGCCAGGCCAAGGCCGAAACCACCGGCGAGTTGATCATCATGAACTGGGAACCGGCCTCGCTCGGCGGGCTGTTCGATGGCCTCTGATTCGCTTGCTATGGGCCGGCAACAGAGCGTCAATGGTCCTACCGAAAAGGAGATCACCATGAACGCGATAGAGCACCTGCAACCCCTCCCGACTGAAATTCTGCTGGCCATTGCGCGCGGGGAGGTCGACGCCCAGGCGCTGGCCGCCCAGCTCATCGCCGGGCGTGGGCTGGACCGGGAAGGGCGGTGGGTTGGTTTTGAGGGGGCCGAGAAGGCTTGGCGAGGGGCATAACCCCCGCCAGGCCGACGATCGGTAGGCCTGTTTTCAGCTGCGGGAGTCACCGACTCTCGCGCTGTTCCCGCCACCACTGTTCGACGGCCTCGATCGCCGCCACTTCCTGCACGTATGTCAGCCCTGCGAGCTTGCCGTGCATCGCTTTCGGGTCAACGTCCCACTTCTCGGCAATGCCGTCCTCGAGCGAATCTTCCCAGCCCATCTGCAGGCTTCCGCGGATCACGCTGGCGGGCTCGCTCAGGGTGCCGTTGAGCATGTCGCGCAGGGCATTCCACTCGGCCTCGCTGAACAGCTTCTCGACGCGCTCGCGGCGCAGGATCTCGGCGAAGCGATCGCCGATGACGTTCACCCGCTTGCTCGTTGTGATACCCGATTCATCGCCGGTCACGCCGATGATTGCTTCGAGCTGCGGGCCGATGTGGATGCCGGCTTTCTTGGCCATGTAGGTGCTCCAATTGAGAGCCCCGGCGCTGGGCCGGGGCAGTTGGGTTTATTGGCCGATGCCCAGGTCGCCGTACCAGACCACGCTGGTATTCGGCCATCCCAGCAGCGCCGCCGGTTCTGGCTGCTCATCGTCCCGGAAGTGATATTCCAGCATCTGCTGCTCGCTGTCCCAGTCCTCTACGCCGTGGTAGCTGACGAGCCCGGATTCGGTGCGGGAGTAAATAGCAATTTTCATGTCGATCTCCTCACTTGGCCGTTACGGGTTATTCAGCGTCGCGAGCAACGATCTGGAAATCGCCCATGAATTCGCCCGTGCCGACCTGGGTGCCGACGAGCAGGGAGGTTTCATCCCAGGACCAGATGCAGTCGGTGTTCAGCGGTTCTTCGCCGCCAAAAGTAGGCAGGGAGGTCAGGTCGATGGATTCGAGTTCGTCAGCGCTCAGGGCGCGGAGGTTGGCGAGCAGGTCTTTCAGGCTGGTGGCGTTCATGGTGTTTCCCTCTGTGCATGCCGTGCGGAATTGCCGGCTTCTTCAGTGGCGGGTGCTTTGCGCTTCCCGTTGAGTTAACTATAGGTGCACCATTGGTGCACCTTCAAGGGGTTTACCCTGTACCCGACGAACGGTCAGTCACCCTTCTGAATGTTTGTATTCGCTCAGGACGGCATAGATCAGCGTGACCAGCTCCGCCGGTGTCGGCTCGGTGCGCTTGCCCTTGCTGGTGGCGCAGATCCCGTCGATGCGGGAGCGGGTGGTGGGCAGCCCGCTGGCGGTCATTGCATCCGCGATCTCGCGATAGTCCCAGCCGTCATGGCGCAGCAGCAGGCCGATCGCGCGCGCCACGTCGCTGCCGTTGCATTCGGGCACCTCGGGATCAGGCCAGGGTGTGCGCCGGCCCGTTGCTGGGCGAACGGTCTGCAGGTGGCGGCCATCTTTTTCGAGGACCGCACTGCCGCCATGGTGTGCCGAATCGCGATCAGTCGTCGCGCGTGCCCAGGCTGCCTGGGCGCGCGGCGGCCAGTCTGTTTCGCAGATCAGTTCGCCGTTGAGCAGGACGCGGTAAAGAGGCTTATTCATCGGAGGCGCTCAGGCGACGGCGGTAGGCGATAGCGTCCCGCGTTTCAGTGTGGCACGCGCTCACGATGTCTGGCCGATTGCTGTAGATCCAGCCCCGCATTTTGTCGATGGCCTGCTGTTCGGTTCTAAAGCAGTACACGCCGGCCCAGGATTTGCGCACCAGTTTGAGTATACGGCCCCCGCGAAATTGGAATTTCGGGAATCGAGGGTCTATGACCGGCACGCCTTGGCGATAGTTGACACCGACAACGGCATATTCATCGTCGGTATCGGGCCGCGGGCCGTGATCGTTTGAGCCCAGCATTTCCTCAACAAAATCGACGCTCCAGCGGCCTGTTTGCGGGTCGGCGCGGGTTTCGATGAAAGACAGCAGGCGCGCTTCTACTTCGTTCAGATAGGCGTGGTCAGCCATGGTGAGTCTCCTGAGTTCTGGGCTGCCTGCTCGGCAGTGAACGTATGCCACCGGCGTGGCGCTGCCTGTTCGGCAGTAGCGGGGCTTTCGCCCCGCGGGAGATTCAAGCGGTGTAGAAGGTGAACCCGTTATGCTCGCGACGGATCAGCGAGTCAAGCTCCATGCGCTCTGCGCGCTTGAAGTTGGCCTGGCTGCGAGTGAGTTTGTAGGTCCGACGGTTGACCGGGGCGCCGTCGGTGGTGACATCGCCGGCGATCTCGATTTCACGAACGTCAGCGTCAGCGTCAACGGTGAAAAGGATGTCGTTCTGGGCGTTGATAACGAGTGCTTTCATGATGGTTCTCCTGGTCTCTGGGCTGCCTACTCGGCAGTGAGTGGGTCGCTTTGCGCTTCCCGTTGATAGTTATTATAGGTGCACCCATGGTGCACCTCAAGAGGCGCGCGAGTTTGCCGACGAACGGCATGATTGATCCGTCGATGCCTTGATCGCTTTTGCCAGTGCACCAGTCCCCTCGCATGGGCAGTTATAGACGTCGACGCACGTGCATGTCACCCACTGAGCAAACCGCACCCGCCGCTCAAGCCATTTCGCCCGCTCGATATCCCCCGCCTCCCGCACCGCTTCCAGCAACGCGACCGCTGCGAGGAACTCGTCCAGGTCGTCGATCACCGGCACCTCCCGCCCTTCGATGCGCACCGTCTCCGGTACCAGCGCATATTCCCGCCCGTCACTCCCCGTCATTCGCTGATCAACGATGCACGCAATCGGCTCTGGCGTGCTCCGGTTGAGCAGCGCTAGTCCATCGCATGTGATCTCTACGCTGGCGTCCTGCTGCAGCGAGCCCTGGTCGACGCCAGCGGCTGGGTAGTAGTGCGCCGCCATCAGCCTCCCCACGCGATCGCCGCCCACCCGCACCACGCCGTAGGTGCCGTTCCGCTGGTAGATCCTGCACACGGTCTCTCGATGCTCGATCGCGTGATCCCGCCCGGCCGCGGCCAGCTCGACCAAGTCGTGATGCTCGAGCGCATCGACCAGGCCCAGCTGCAGCAGCTGGTCTGCCATCCGGGCGAGGATCTCGTAGTAGTACTCCGGCCAGTTCAGCCGCTCGCGATCGTCAGCAAGCAGTCGCTGCCAGTTCGGCAGGCTCGGCACGGTAGGATCGGGGAGGGGGTTGATGCGGCCCATCGGGCTACCTTTGCTGTATTTATATACAGCATGCAGCCTTTGGGACGTGGCCGCCAAGCGTCGGGCGACGGGTGATAGTTGGTGACAGCGGCAATAGGGAAACTGCGACCGAAACTGTCACCAATAAAAAAGCCCCGCAGAGCGGGGCCTTGTAAACACTGGAGCGGGCGAAGGGAATCGAACCCTCGTCATGAGCTTGGGAAGCTCAGGTAATGCCATTATACGACGCCCGCTCAGCAGGCCGTCTTTGTACCAGAATAACGCCATGATTTGAAGTGTCGATTGATCAGAAACTAGCTATCTCTTCGTCCGTGAGAGCTCGGTAGCTCCCTTCGGGAAGATCCTCCAGGGCAAGGGATCCAATGCGCTCACGGTGTAGGCTGAGTACACGATTGCGAAAGTGCCCGAACATCCGCTTGACCTGATGGTAACGCCCCTCATGCAGAGTCAGGCGGGCCTGGTGACTACCGAGCAGTTCCAATTGGGCCGGTAAAGTCGTTAAGTCTTCATAGGCGAAGTACAGCCCTTGCGCGAAGCGCTCGACATAGCGGTGATCAAGCGGCTGCTCGACCTCGACCAGATAGACCTTCGGCTGCTTGCTGGCCGGCAGGGTTAGTCTTCTGGACCACTCTCCGTCATTGGTCATCAGCAGTAGCCCTGTGGTGTTCAGGTCCAGGCGCCCTGCCAAGTGCAGGTCCTGCTGAAGCTTGCGAGGGATCAACTCGAAGACGCACCGATGCTCGTCGTGCTGATTGGCACTGACATAGCCCGCAGGTTTGTTGAGCATCAGATAACAGCGGGGCAGGCCTATCTGCAAAGTCCGCTCGTCTACTTGAACCTGTTCAAAGCGGCTGATCTGCCGGGTGCCGTCCCTCTGGACCAGTCCGTCCACACGAACCCTCCCTGTCTGCAGTCGTATGCGTACATCCGGGCGTCCCAGCATGCCCAGGTGGCCCACCAGCCGATCAAGGCGCATGATCGCTGCTCCTCAGCGGGGAGGCACACTTAGGGCAAATGCATGATTGCCTGCGTTCGGCCTCCGGAATCCGCTCCAGAACGCGAGCCTCTATTTGCGCCGTAAAACACCAGCAAGGTCGATCCGCTGTCTCCGGGGAGGCCAGCGTACAGTGATTGGCAGCGCCGCAGAGCGGGCAGTGACTCACGTCCTTTTTAGTCATGATCAGGCTCTAAGCGGTGAGAGCTACATGCTAATGCCGGACTCTATGCTGGTCACGTCTGAAACGGTTCGAGGAGCGAACCAGGAGGCAGGGGTGGCAGGTTCGAACCGACATTCTTGGCCCAGATCGGTGCGACTAGAGCGATCAGCTCGGCGCCTGAATCGCTGGCGGTATTTCGCGACATACCCAATTGGGGGCACGAGGTTCGAGTGCTGGAATGGAGCCCATGCAGGCAATGAGCTATTGTCTTTCCTGGTATGACCCCGCAACATCACCACTCCCAGACACGACGACGAGCCCATGGCTGGACTTCTCCCCCTGCGCGGCATCTGGCGTGTAGCGCTGGCGGCTCTGCTGCTCGGCGGTGCGCTATCGGTGTATTCGCAGAGTTGGGATTTTTCGCGAATCCTGCAGCGTGCCGAGCAGCTCTATGGCCCACTCGGCGCTGGCCGTGAGCGCATAGGCGGTTGGCAGCGCATGCTGGCTGACAGCAGCGCCATGAACGAGCGGCAGAAGCTGGACAAGGTCAATGCCTTCTTCAATGCGCAGTTGCGCTTCGAGGATGATCGCCGCATCTGGCGTCAGGAGGACTACTGGGCCACGCCGGTGGAGTCCCTTATGAAGGGCGCCGGTGACTGCGAAGACTATGCGTTAGCCAAGTATTTCAGTTTGCGCCAACTCGGCGTTCCCTCTAGCCGCCTGCGAATTACCTATGTCAAGGCACTGCGCCTCAATCAGGCGCACATGGTGCTTACCTACTACGAAACGCCGAATTCGGTTCCGCTGGTTCTGGACAATTTGATCAGCGAGATTCGTCCAGCCAGCCAGCGTCAGGATCTGTTGCCCGTTTATGCCTTCAACGGCGAAGGTCTCTGGCTTTCAGGAAAAGGGAATCAGCCCGTGGGGGACAGCAAGCGTCTTTCCCGCTGGCAGGATGTATTGAAGAAAATGGCCGCCGAGGGGTTCCCGGCCAATGCGGCCCCATAGGAGAAGCAATGTCCCTGTTCAAACAGCTGTTGCTCGCCATCTGCCTGTTTCTGGTGGTGGCGTTCGGAGGCAGTTTCCTGGTTGGGCTGGAGGCCTCCCGTGGTCAATATGCCAATCAGTTGCGAGCCCATGCCCAGGACGCGGCGACAGCGTTGGGCTTGTCACTGACACCGCACGTGGACGACCCGGCGATGATGGAACTGATGGTCAGCTCCATCTTCGACAGTGGCTACTATGCGAGCATCCGCGTGGTGGATATCGCCAGTGGGGAAATATTGGTCGATCGTAGCGGCGTCCCTGTAGATGTTGACGTACCGGGATGGTTCGTCTCGCTGATCGATCTGCGGCCCGAGGCGGGGGAGGCCATCGTCAGCCGTGGTTGGGAGCAAGCGGCGCGCGTCGAGGTGGTGAGCCATCCATTGTTCGCCGTGAAACGCTTGTGGAACGAGGCGTTGGGTAGCCTGGCGTGGCTGTTGCTCTGTGGATTGTTCAGCGCTGTGGTCGGAGCCTTGCTCCTGCGTAGGCAGTTGCGCCCCCTGGATTACCTGGTAGGGCAGGCTCAAGCGATCGCGCGCCGCGAGTTCCTCAGCCTGCGTGATCTGCCACGTACGCCTGAATTGCGGCGTGTGGTATTGGCGATGAACCTGATGGTGGAGAAGCTCAAGGCGCTGTTCGAGGAACAGGCTGCTCGCAGCGAACAGTTACGTGCGGAGGCTTATCAGGATTCACTCACGGGTCTGGCCAACCGGCGGGCGTTCGAAATGCAGCTGGCTAGCCGTCTAGCGGCCGAGGAGCAGGCCAGTCACGGCTACTTGCTGCTGCTAAGGGTCAACGATCTAGCCGGTTTGAACCAGCGTTGTGGGGGGCAGCACGCCGATGCCCTGTTGCGCTCGCTGGCCAAGACCCTGCAGCAGCAGGCGCACGCGTTTGGTCAGAACGACGCGTTGGCCTCGCGCTCTCGCGGGGGTGAGTTTGCTCTGCTCTTGCCGGGTTTGACGCGAGATGAAGCATCGCAAATGGTTCAATCGCTACGTCAGAGTCTGGCGACTCTCTATGCCACCGGTGCGAGTGACGTCGAGCCCGTGGCCTTCGTTGGACTGGCACCCTTTACCTCCGGCGGCGAGCCCATGGCGCTGCTGCGCCAGGCCGACGAGGCGCTGGTGCTGGCGGAGAGCAATACTAGCGAAGGCTGGGGCTGTATCGAGCAGGCGACGGCGGGGGTTCCCGACGAATCGAACGTCTGGCATGAGTTACTCGATGAGGCGCTCAGTGAGAGGCGCTTCAAGCTCTATGTGCAGCCTGTCGTGGCTGCGGCGGATACTGCCCGCGTGCTACACCTCAAAGTGCTTTCGCGTTTGGAGCGGGGTGACGGCCAGACTATTGCTGCGGGGCAGTTCCTGCCCTGGATAGAGCGTTTTGGCTGGTCTTCCCGGCTGGACTTGGTAATGCTCGAGCAGACGCTGCTACATCTGGATGCGCGAGCTGGGCAGAAGGTCGCCTTGAGCCTTTCTGCGGCGACGCTATCGGAGCCGACGATGCTGGAGCGGGTATACGAGCTCCTGCGCCGTCACCGGAGTTGCGCCGGTCGGCTCACCATCGAGATTCAGGAGGGCGGCTTGCCGGCCCAGGCTGTTCTGGAATCGATCAACGTGCGTCTACGCGAGCTGGGCTATGCCCTCAGCCTGCAGCACTTTGGCGGGCGTTTCAGTCTGATCGGTAACCTCGCGCGCCTGGGGCTGGCCTGGTTGAAGATCGACGCCAGCTACATTCGCGACATCGACAAGGAAAACGACAAGCGTCTGTTCATCGAGGCGATGCAGCGAGCCGCTTCGAGCATCGACCTACCGCTTATTGCCGAGAGTGTAGAAAGCGAAGGCGAGCTCAGGGTGTTGCGTGAGATGGGAGTACAGGGCGTGCAGGGACGTGGTTTCGGTGAGCCCGATATCTGGCGCTGAGCAACCTTTAAATCAGTCCCTGTTCATCCTCGTTGATCAGGCGCGTTAGGCCTCCCAGGCTCTCGCGTGCCTGGTGACGGCTAGAGAGCTTTTGCTGGGCGGCCGGTGGTAGGTCGGTAATCCGCAGTACGCCTTTGCGCATTAGCACGTCAATTAAGTCTTCCAGTACCCGGATCATGTCCAGGTCGCTTTGCTTCAACTGCAGCAGGCTGCGCTGTTCGTGCCAGGCCACCAGCTCGTCATCGCTCGCATCGAGCTCCTCGGTCATATCCGTGAAGGGCTCCTGCTCGACGCGGATGATTCGATTCTGGGTGTCGCGTTGAATGTAGGGCATTGGAGGCTTCCAGCGCAGTCATCATAAAAAATGCCCTGCTCCCGTAAGAGAGCAGGGCATCATCATCGCCCGGCCAGAGGCCTTAGTCGACCTTCAGTGCGTGACTTTCGATCAGACTGTTGATGGCGTCGGAGGAGGTCATGCCCGAAGGCATGGAATTGCCTTGCAGGGTGATGGTTACATCCGCGCTGCCGCTGGTGGACGGATCGCTGGTGAACTCCCCGGCAGTGCTGACCTGCAGCGTCTCGGTGCCGTTGACGTTGATCAACCTCAGGAACTGGTCGAGGTTGTCTCCATCCTGCATCGAGTGCAGCAGTCCGGATAGATCGATCTGATCGCCTTCACTCGCATTGAAGTCGGTGATCACATCGTTGCCCAGATCTCCTGCTTCCCACTTGAAGACATCCGCGCCGGCGCCGCCGGTGAGAATGTCGTCGCCGGGACCACCGATCAGGATGTCATTGCCGTCACCGCCATAGAGCAGGTCATTACCCGCGCCGCCGATCAGGGTGTCGTTGCCGCCCTGGCCGTAGAGGATGTCGTTGCCATCTCCGCCGGTTAGAACGTCATCGCCATCATTGGCGCTGGATACATCAAATACGGCGCTATTAGCCGTGATGTAGGCATGCACATCCTGAGTGGAAACGCTGTTGGCCTCGGTACCGGTTTGCTGGGCGACGAAGGCCTGAAGCGCCTGGAAGCCTTCTCCGTCAATGCCGTCGAAGCTGATGCTGTCGCCGAACAGGATGTCGCTACCGCTATCGCCGTTGAGGGTGTCGTCGCCGTGGGCAGCTGTCGTGGTACCACCCAGGATGGTTGCGGCGAGGTTGCTGGGATCGATATTCGCCTGGACGACTCCGTCGGAGTCGAACTTGGCCAGTTGCGAACTATCGAGCGAGTCGCCGATACCGATGGCATGCACATCGACCGAGGACAGCAGGCCAAAGGCTGCAAGAGCCTGAGCCATGCTGGTGGTGAGGTTGTCACCGCTAGCGCGGCCGTTCCCGTTGATGGTTGAGAACTCGTAGGTACCGTCACCTTGGGCGCGGATCAGGCCTATGGCTTTGCTGGTCCAGCCGTTCCAGCCTTCAGACCATTTGTAGACCACGCCGTCCTTATCGATGACGGTACGTGCCCTGCCATCAATATTGACCGTCGTGTTTTGCCCAGCTACATAGGCATTGTCTACAGTGATGCTGGTGGTGGCGCCAAATCTATTGCTCGCAACCACGACGGTTTCCGACTCGTTACTCTGATAGGCAGTCGGCTCGCCGTCTGTGATGAAGTAAGCCAAGTTAGTGCCGCTGTTCGAGGCCACCGTTGCGCTATTGAACCAGTTGGCAGCCGCCTTGAACGCATCCTCGTAGTTCGTATAGCCGCCCGACGTCATACTCTTGAGCTCACTGACCAGCGTGCTCAATGCATTGGCTGAAGACAGATCGACACTGACGCTCGACTGCACCTGGCTGTCGAAGTCGGAGAGGTAGACGTTGACCGTGCCTGCGTTGGCCGTGCTTGCGCTCGATTGCAGCGTTTCGAACACCTGGGTGAGCTGATCGACCATTTTCGCCAGCGACTTGTCTCCGATACTGCCCGAGGAATCCACGATGAAGGCGATGTTGTAGTTCTCGCCGGGCACCATCTGCAGGCTACTAACGTCTCCGATGATGATGTCGTTGGCACTGTCGCCGGCAAGGTTATCGTCGCCGCCGGTCCCCGTGGTGACCTCGTAGCGCTCGCTGGTGAGTTGCAGGGTCAGGGTGGCGCTAGAGGTATCGCCATCCTTGTCCACCAACGTATAGCTGAAGCTCGATGTGGCGCTTCCTGATTCGGCGAGCAATGCACGTCCCGCATCACTGAGGGTGAAGCTGTAGCTGCCATCGGATGCGACAGTGAGCGTGCCATAGTCATTGGTGATGGTGCCGTGGGTCACGGTGCCGGTGCCGCTGGACCACTCGACATGATCCAGACCATCGGCACCGGCCTCGCTGGCAACGCTGCCGGAGACAACGCTGGACGACCCGGTGTAGTCGATCGAACCGTAGATACTGTAGGTGTTACTGGCGTTTTCGGTCGTGTTGATGGTGTTTACGATATTGCCGCCGGCATCCATGAAGCCTTGCAGATGGAAGGTGTAATCGGTTCCGGAAATCGAAACCGTAACGTCCTGCGCCGGCAGGCTGATGATATCGGCCGATGCGGCAGGGTCGCTGCCATTGGGCGTTTCGGTATGGTCGAGCAGAACGTCGAAGGTAACGGTGGTCTTCTGACCGTTGACCAGGATGTCCAGGGACATCGTCAGCGTCACCTTGTCGAGCGAGGCTACATCACCAGAGATGCTCTGGTTGTCGTGGGTGAACTCACCGAGCTTGATGAGGGTGCCGACTTCTACCGAGGTACCCGAGTTGCTGCTGTAAAGCGAGTTATCGACCAGCGTATAGCTGGAGCCTTTGTGGCTGCCATCCACGCCCCACTCCACCTTGTCGGCATAATTGTCGCTGTCGGTGTTGTAGGTCTTGCTGCCCGAAGTGCTGCCTTTGGCTTCGTACTTCGGATTGACGAAGCCCGCCTGCAGGTTGCTGATCACCAGCGTATCGCTGGTGATCTTGACCTCTTGCACGATGTCACTGGCCGCCGGACTATCGTCCTCGATGGCAACCGTCAGGTTCGCAGTAGAGCTTGTGCTGCCATCGCTGACGGTGACCGGTACGCTGATCGACAGGACATCCTCGACAGTGGCGTCCGGATGGTCCAGAGCCGCCTGCAGATCGACCCGGTAATGGCCCTCGTCATCGATGCTGATGGTGAGCACCGTCGTCTTTCCTGCGCTGCCGGTCAGCGTGTGTCCGTCCGCAGACAGCGCCCAGGTGATGGGAACGCCGCCAGAGGTTAGCGTGGCCGTCGGCTTGGACAGGGTGACGGCGAGGGTATCTCCGTTCACATCGCTGACCTTCACTTGCCCGGTATACGTCGTGCTGTCCGTCGTATCGCTGGTGCCGGAGGTATCTGCAATGCCACCACTCAGCCCCTCTTCGGAGACCGTCGCGGTACCATCGATTTCGATATCCGGTGCGGAGTTGACCTCGACGTGGAAGCTACCGTTGGTGGAGTCACCATCAGCATCTGTGACGGTAAAGCCGAGGTCGATGATGTTGTCGTGACCGTCTTCCAGTTGCTGGTACTGGTAGAACTCCCAATGACCTGTGGCTGGAGTGAGCTGGACGGTGAAGACCAGCGCTCCATCGGCGTCCACGCCCGTCACGGTGTTACCGTTCTCGGAGACGGTAACGGTAACCGCTTTGCCCGCCGCCGTCGTGAGGCTGTCGGTGGTGCCGGTTAACACGACGTCGCCAGCACCATCGGCGCCGTACTCAAAGGCCAATTGACCTTGGGCATAAGCGACCGCCTGCGGCGTGTCGGTGCCCAGGAACGTGGCACTGGTCACTGTGAAGTCGCTGTTATCTTTGGTGTTGAACCCGTTGCCGTTGCTGGTGGCTTCAAGCACGACTGTATCGAAGCCGCCTTCTACGACTTCGAAGTTGGCCGCGTAGTTGCCGCTATTGGCATCCGAGCTGAACTCCTGGGTCGCGACCAATACACCGTCGCGGTAGAAGTAGGCGATACCGGTTTCGAGCTCACCGCCGTACATCTGCGCAAACTCGAGTTGCAGGCCGTAGGCCACCTTGCCATCGGTCAGGCTCAGCGTGAGCTGCTCCGACGCAGCAGTACCATCGGCCAACACGCGATAGTCCACTTCATTAGGCAGCGTGTGGTAGGGGTTAGCGTTGCTGGCAACCCCAATACCCGTGTTGCTCTGGTTGATGCCTGCTGCAACAAGGGAAAGATCCGTCGCGCTGGTGAAACCCTGGCCTGTTGCGAGAACTGCGCCGCCGGCGAATGTCATGCCCGATGTGCCAGAGGTGCCGCCGTTCCCCGTGAAGCTGACCTTGCCGGTGTAGACGTCAGGAATGTCTACGCTGGTGGTGCTCACGGCATCGCTGACGGATGCGCTCGGGGAGTCGTCTTCGACATTGACCGACAACTGTGCCGTGGCACTGCTGGTGCCGTCGCTGACGGTGACCGGAATGCCGACGCTGACGACGTCCTCGACGGTGATGTCCGGGTGATCGACGGGGGCCAGCAGCGTGACTTGATAGTTGCCGGCATCATCGATGGTGACCGTCATCACGGTATCTTGGCCGGCAGAACCAGTGAGCGTGTGTCCGTCTGCAGACAGTGACCAGGTAATGGTGGTGCCGTTGGAGGAAAGGGATGCCGCTGGCAGACCAAGGCTTACGGTCAGTGCATCTCCATCCGCGTCACTAACCTTCATCTGTCCGGTGATGACCGTGGCATCGGTGGTATCGGACGTACCTTCGCTATCTGCCACGCCGCCGATTAAGCCCTCTTCGGAGACGGCGACAGTCGCATCGCCATCGACGAAGATCGGAGCGCTCTTATCGAAGATCACACCCTCGCCAGAGTCAGTGCTGGAGAGCAAGGTGCCATTATCCGAGGCGCCCGAAAGGGTTGCCTGCAGAGTAAGCAGTTCGTCGCCCTCGAAGACGCCATCCTTGACGGTCGCGACGTCGATGCTGATACCCGTCGTGACGCCCGCCGGCAATTCGAAGCTGTACTCACCCTGCGCATTGGCGGTGAGGGTGGTGGTCACACCACCGATGGTGACGGTTACAGTACCGATGTCATCGGCTTCGACCTGGCCACCCAGGGTAAAGGTGACAGTGGTCGGGGCATCGACGGCATGGTCCAGGGACACGGCGAAGGAGGCGACGCCACCTTCGCTGATGCGTCCGGCATCACCCACGGTGAGGGTCGGGGTGTCGTTGTCACCCGGAATGTCCGGACCATTGGGATCTTCCGGATCCGGTACGTCGGTGCCGTCGTCGACGATGGTGGCCGTACCGGAATCGCTGAGGTTCAGCGCGGTGCCGTTATCGGTGGTACCGGTGAGCGTGGCATCCAGCACCAGCTGCTCGTTGCCTTCGAAGACGCTGTCGTTGACGGTGGTGACATCGATGGTCACACCATCGGTGACGCCCGCCGGCAGCTCGAAGCTATAGGTGCCATCAGCTGCAGCCGTCAGCGTGGTGGTCACGCCACCAATGGTGACGGTGACAGTACCGATGTCATCAGCCTCGACCTGGCCACCCAGAGTGAAGGTGACGGTAGTCGGTGCATCGACGGCATGATCCAGGGACACGGCGAAGGAAGCGACGCCACCTTCGCTGATACGCCCGGCATCACCCACGGTGAGGGTCGGGGTGTCGTTGTCACCCGGAATGTCCGGACCGTTGGGGTCTTCCGGATCCGGCACGTCGGTGCCGTCGTCGACGATGGTGGCGGTGCCGGAATCGCTGAGGTTCAGCGCGGTGCCGTTATCGGTGGTACCGGTCAGCGTGGCATCCAGCACCAGCTGCTCGTTGCCTTCGAAGACGCTGTCGTTGACGGTAGTGACGTCGATGGTCACGCCATCGGTGACGCCGGCCGGCAGCTCGAAGCTATAGCTGCCATCAGCCGCCGCAGTCAGCGTGGTGGTCACGCCACCGATGGTGACGGTCACGGTGCCGATATCATCGGCCTCGACCTGGCCACCCAGGGTAAAGGTGACGGTGGTCGGGGCATCGACCGCATGGTCCAGCGACACGGCGAAGGAGGCGACGCCACCTTCGCTGATGCGCCCGGCATCACCCACGGTGAGGGTCGGGGTGTCGTTGTCACCCGGAATGTCCGGGCCGTTGGGGTCTTCCGGATCCGGCACGTCGGTGCCGTCGTCGACGATGGTGGCGGTGCCGGAATCGCTGAGGTTCAGCGCGGTGCCGTTATCGGTGGTACCGGTGAGCGTGGCATCCAGCACCAGCTGCTCGTTGCCTTCGAAGACGCTGTCGTTGACGGTGGTGACATCGATGGTCACGCCATCGGTGACGCCGGCCGGCAGTTCGAAGCTGTAGCTGCCATCAGCTGCAGCCGTCAGCGTGGTGGTCACGCCACCGATGGTGACAGTCACGGTGCCGATATCATCGGCCTCGACTTGGCCACCCAAGGTAAAGGTGACAGTGGTCGGGGCATCGACCGCGTGATCCAGGGACACGGCGAAGGAGGCGACGCCACCTTCACTGATACGCCCGGCATCGCCGACGGTGAGGGTCGGAGTGTCGTCGTCGCCCGGGATGTCCGGGCCGTTGGGATCTTCCGGATCCGGCACGTCGGTGCCGTCGTCGACGATGGTGGCGGTGCCACTGTCGGACAGATTGAGGGCGGTGCCGTTATCGGTGGTGCCGGTCAGCGTGGCATCCAGCACCAGTTGCTCGTTACCTTCGAAGACGCTGTCGTTGACGGTAGTGACGTCGATGGTCACGCCATCGGTGACGCCGGCCGGCAGCTCGAAGCTATAGCTGCCATCAGCCGCCGCAGTCAGCGTGGTGGTCACGCCACCGATGGTGACGGTCACGGTGCCGATATCATCGGCCTCGACCTGGCCACCCAGGGTAAAGGTGACGGTGGTCGGGGCATCGACCGCATGGTCCAGCGACACGGCGAAGGAGGCGACGCCACCTTCGCTGATGCGCCCGGCATCACCCACGGTGAGGGTCGGGGTGTCGTTGTCACCCGGAATGTCCGGACCGTTGGGGTCTTCCGGATCCGGCACGTCGGTGCCGTCGTCGACGATGGTGGCGGTGCCGGAATCGCTGAGGTTCAGCGCGGTGCCGTTATCGGTGGTACCGGTGAGCGTGGCATCCAGCACCAGCTGCTCGTTGCCTTCGAAGACGCTGTCGTTGACGGTGGTGACATCGATGGTCACGCCATCGGTGACGCCGGCCGGCAGTTCGAAGCTGTAGCTGCCATCAGCCGCCGCAGTCAGCGTGGTGGTCACACCACCGATGGTGACGGTTACAGTACCGATGTCATCGGCTTCGACCTGGCCACCCAGGGTAAAGGTGACAGTGGTCGGGGCATCGACGGCATGGTCCAGGGACACGGCGAAGGAGGCGACGCCACCTTCGCTGATGCGTCCGGCATCACCCACGGTGAGGGTCGGGGTGTCGTTGTCGCCCGGGATGTCGGGACCGTTGGGATCTTCCGGATCCGGTACGTCGGTGCCGTCGTCGACGATGGTGGCGGTGCCGGAATCGCTGAGGTTCAGCGCGGTGCCGTTATCGGTGGTACCGGTGAGCGTGGCATCCAGCACCAGCTGCTCGTTGCCTTCGAAGACGCTGTCGTTGACGGTGGTGACATCGATGGTCACACCATCGGTGACGCCCGCCGGCAGCTCGAAGCTATAGGTGCCATCAGCTGCAGCCGTCAGCGTGGTGGTCACGCCACCAATGGTGACGGTGACAGTACCGATGTCATCAGCCTCGACCTGGCCACCCAGAGTGAAGGTGACGGTAGTCGGTGCATCGACGGCATGATCCAGGGACACGGCGAAGGAAGCGACGCCACCTTCGCTGATACGCCCGGCATCACCCACGGTGAGGGTCGGGGTGTCGTTGTCACCCGGAATGTCCGGACCGTTGGGGTCTTCCGGATCCGGCACGTCGGTGCCGTCGTCGACGATGGTGGCGGTGCCGGAATCGCTGAGGTTCAGCGCGGTGCCGTTATCGGTGGTACCGGTCAGCGTGGCATCCAGCACCAGCTGCTCGTTGCCTTCGAAGACGCTGTCGTTGACGGTAGTGACGTCGATGGTCACGCCATCGGTGACGCCGGCCGGCAGCTCGAAGCTATAGCTGCCATCAGCCGCCGCAGTCAGCGTGGTGGTCACACCACCGATGGTGACGGTTACAGTACCGATGTCATCGGCTTCGACCTGGCCACCCAGGGTAAAGGTGACAGTGGTCGGGGCATCGACGGCATGGTCCAGGGACACGGCGAAGGAGGCGACGCCACCTTCGCTGATGCGTCCGGCATCACCCACGGTGAGGGTCGGGGTGTCGTTGTCACCCGGAATGTCCGGACCGTTGGGATCTTCCGGATCCGGTACGTCGGTGCCGTCGTCGACGATGGTGGCCGTACCGGAATCGCTGAGGTTCAGCGCGGTGCCGTTATCGGTGGTACCGGTGAGCGTGGCATCCAGCACCAGCTGCTCGTTGCCTTCGAAGACGCTGTCGTTGACGGTGGTGACATCGATGGTCACACCATCGGTGACGCCCGCCGGCAGCTCGAAGCTATAGGTGCCATCAGCTGCAGCCGTCAGCGTGGTGGTCACGCCACCAATGGTGACGGTGACAGTACCGATGTCATCAGCCTCGACCTGGCCACCCAGAGTGAAGGTGACAGTGGTCGGGGCATCGACGGCATGGTCCAGGGACACGGCGAAGGAGGCGACGCCACCTTCGCTGATGCGTCCGGCATCACCCACGGTGAGGGTCGGGGTGTCGTTGTCACCCGGAATGTCCGGACCGTTGGGATCTTCCGGATCCGGTACGTCGGTGCCGTCGTCGACGATGGTGGCCGTACCGGAATCGCTGAGGTTCAGCGCGGTGCCGTTATCGGTGGTACCGGTGAGCGTGGCATCCAGCACCAGCTGCTCGTTGCCTTCGAAGACGCTGTCGTTGACGGTGGTGACATCGATGGTCACACCATCGGTGACGCCCGCCGGCAGCTCGAAGCTATAGGTGCCATCAGCTGCAGCCGTCAGCGTGGTGGTCACGCCACCAATGGTGACGGTGACAGTACCGATGTCATCAGCCTCGACCTGGCCACCCAGAGTGAAGGTGACGGTAGTCGGTGCATCGACGGCATGATCCAGGGACACGGCGAAGGAAGCGACGCCACCTTCGCTGATGCGTCCGGCATCACCCACGGTGAGGGTCGGGGTGTCGTTGTCACCCGGAATGTCCGGACCGTTGGGATCTTCCGGATCCGGTACGTCGGTGCCGTCGTCGACGATGGTGGCCGTACCGGAATCGCTGAGGTTCAGCGCGGTGCCGTTATCGGTGGTACCGGTGAGCGTGGCATCCAGCACCAGCTGCTCGTTGCCTTCGAAGACGCTGTCGTTGACGGTGGTGACATCGATGGTCACACCATCGGTGACGCCCGCCGGCAGCTCGAAGCTATAGGTGCCATCAGCTGCAGCCGTCAGCGTGGTGGTCACGCCACCAATGGTGACGGTGACAGTACCGATGTCATCAGCCTCGACCTGGCCACCCAGAGTGAAGGTGACAGTGGTCGGGGCATCGACGGCATGGTCCAGGGACACGGCGAAGGAGGCGACGCCACCTTCGCTGATGCGTCCGGCATCACCCACGGTGAGGGTCGGGGTGTCGTTGTCACCCGGAATGTCCGGACCGTTGGGATCTTCCGGATCCGGTACGTCGGTGCCGTCGTCGACGATGGTGGCCGTACCGGAATCGCTGAGGTTCAGCGCGGTGCCGTTATCGGTGGTACCGGTGAGCGTGGCATCCAGCACCAGCTGCTCGTTGCCTTCGAAGACGCTGTCGTTGACGGTGGTGACATCGATGGTCACACCATCGGTGACGCCCGCCGGCAGCTCGAAGCTATAGGTGCCATCAGCTGCAGCCGTCAGCGTGGTGGTCACGCCACCAATGGTGACGGTGACAGTACCGATGTCATCAGCCTCGACCTGGCCACCCAGAGTGAAGGTGACGGTAGTCGGTGCATCGACGGCATGATCCAGGGACACGGCGAAGGAAGCGACGCCACCTTCGCTGATACGCCCGGCATCACCCACGGTGAGGGTCGGGGTGTCGTTGTCACCCGGAATGTCCGGACCGTTGGGGTCTTCCGGATCCGGCACGTCGGTGCCGTCGTCGACGATGGTGGCGGTGCCGGAATCGCTGAGGTTCAGCGCGGTGCCGTTATCGGTGGTACCGGTCAGCGTGGCATCCAGCACCAGCTGCTCGTTGCCTTCGAAGACGCTGTCGTTGACGGTAGTGACGTCGATGGTCACGCCATCGGTGACGCCGGCCGGCAGCTCGAAGCTATAGCTGCCATCAGCCGCCGCAGTCAGCGTGGTGGTCACGCCACCGATGGTGACGGTCACGGTGCCGATATCATCGGCCTCGACCTGGCCACCCAGGGTAAAGGTGACGGTGGTCGGGGCATCGACCGCATGGTCCAGCGACACGGCGAAGGAGGCGACGCCACCTTCGCTGATGCGCCCGGCATCACCCACGGTGAGGGTCGGGGTGTCGTTGTCACCCGGAATGTCCGGGCCGTTGGGGTCTTCCGGATCCGGCACGTCGGTGCCGTCGTCGACGATGGTGGCGGTGCCGGAATCGCTGAGGTTCAGCGCGGTGCCGTTATCGGTGGTACCGGTGAGCGTGGCATCCAGCACCAGCTGCTCGTTGCCTTCGAAGACGCTGTCGTTGACGGTGGTGACATCGATGGTCACGCCATCGGTGACGCCGGCCGGCAGTTCGAAGCTGTAGCTGCCATCAGCTGCAGCCGTCAGCGTGGTGGTCACGCCACCGATGGTGACAGTCACGGTGCCGATATCATCGGCCTCGACTTGGCCACCCAAGGTAAAGGTGACAGTGGTCGGGGCATCGACCGCGTGATCCAGGGACACGGCGAAGGAGGCGACGCCACCTTCACTGATACGCCCGGCATCGCCGACGGTGAGGGTCGGAGTGTCGTCGTCGCCCGGGATGTCCGGGCCGTTGGGATCTTCCGGATCCGGCACGTCGGTGCCGTCGTCGACGATGGTGGCGGTGCCACTGTCGGACAGATTGAGGGCGGTGCCGTTATCGGTGGTGCCGGTCAGCGTGGCATCCAGCACCAGTTGCTCGTTACCTTCGAAGACGCTGTCGTTGACGGTGGTGACGTCGATGGTCACACCATCGGTGACGCCGGCCGGCAGTTCGAAGCTGTACTCACCCTGCGCATTGGCGGTAAGGGTGGTGGTCACACCACCGATGGTGACGGTCACGGTGCCGATGTCATCGGCCTCGACCTGGCCACCCAGAGTGAAGGTGACAGTAGTCGGGGCATCGACGGCATGGTCCAGGGAGACGGCGAAGGAGGCCACACCCCCTTCACTGATACGCCCAGCATCACCCACGGTGAGGGTCGGGGTGTCGTCGTCGCCCGGGATGTCGGGACCGTTGGGGTCTTCCGGATCCGGTACGTCGGTGCCGTCGTCAACGATGGTGGCCGTACCGGAATCGCTGAGGTTCAGCGCAGTGCCGTTGTCGGTGGTACCGGTCAGCGTGGCGTCGAGCACCAGCTGCTCGTTGCCTTCGAAGACGCTGTCGTTGACGGTGGTGACATCGATGGTCACGCCATCGGTAACGCCGGCCGGCAGTTCGAAGCTATAGCTGCCATCAGCTGCAGCCGTCAGCGTGGTAGTCACACCCCCGATGGTGACGGTGACAGTGCCGATGTCATCGGCCTCGACCTGACCACCCAGAGTGAAGGTGACGGTAGTCGGTGCATCGACGGCATGGTCCAGCGACACGGCGAAGGAGGCGACGCCACCTTCGCTGATGCGCCCGGCATCACCCACGGTGAGGGTCGGGGTGTCGTCGTCGCCTGGGATGTCGGGACCGTTGGGGTCTTCCGGATCGGGGACGTCGGTGCCGTCGTCGACGATGGTGGCGGTGCCACTGTCGGTGATGCCGTCGGGAAGCTCCACGCCGCTGGCGGTGCTACCGCTGAGAGTGGCAGTGAGTACCAGGGATTCATTGCCCTCGAACACGGTGTCGTTGGTCGTTGCAACGTCGACCGATACGCTCTGGACACCTGCCGGCAGTTCGAAGCTGTAGCTGCCATCCGCATTGGCCGTCAGTGTCGTGGTGGTGCCGTCGATGGTGACGGTGACCTCGCCAATATCATCCGTTTCGATTTCACCACCGAGGGTGAAGGTGACGGTGGTTGGGGCATCGATGGGACTATCGACAGCAATAGCGAACGACGCGGTACCGCCCTCGCTGATACGGCCAGGGTCGGAAACGCTGATGCCCAGGCTTTCGTTATCCAGAATGGAGCCCGTAGCGGTCTGCCCGCCTACGCTGAGCGGAACCGTCTCGCTAGATTCGTAAAGCGCATCATCGACAGTGGGCAGGGTGATGGTGAAGCTGCTCACGCCGGCCGGGACAGTCAGGGTACCGCTGATCGCGTCATACGTGACGCCGTTGGTAAAGCTCAGCTGATCGCTCGAGTAGTCCGCGCTGGACGCGGTGCCGCCACCGAAAGAGAAGGCGTAGGTAGTACTCTCCGTGGTCGCCCCGCTGAGCTGAACCTCATAGACCAGCGAACTGCCCTCGGTCACTTCGCCGGCGGTGACGCCCGCGACGGTGATCGGGTCGGGTTCGGTGGTCAGGATCTGTGTGGGTTCTTCGATTTCCCCGGCTGCGACGGCGGCCGACTCGAAGGTGTCAGTCGGGTAGCCGATCGTCGGATCGACACTATTGGCGGTTTCGTCAAGCACGACAAACGTATGCCCACCGCCTGCTGCTCCCGGCGTTCCACCCGCTCCCGGGGCTGCCGGGCCCGCAGCGGTGGCCTCCAGGGCCTGGGTCGGGTCGAGCCCCGCAGCGATGGCTTGCTGCAGATCCTCGACAGACGCAGCCTGATCACTGGCCGTGGTGGTATCGCTGGTGCCGGCTGCTTCGCTCCATTGGGTGTCTCGCCCCAGGTCGAGCGTGCGGCCATCATCGAGTTGAAGGGTTACAGCGCCCTCGGGGCCTGTGACTACGGTTTCGCTGTCGAGGACTCGGTCCCCTTCGACCAGAATGCGGCGAAATCCTTCCGCCGAAACGGCCATGACTTGGCCTATGACTGTCTTGACGATGGCGGTCATGTAACTCTCCTTGGGCGGGGCGCCGCACGCATGTCGCGAGAAATACTGAAAAATTGACTTGGAACAACTATCGTCCAAGTAAAGGACGATTTCTAAAAACCACTACGTCAAAAAAACATTTTTCAGCCGGAGGTGTGTTGACTGTGAGTCAATCGCTTGACCTCGCTTCCGGCATCCTAAACAATCCCCAAACTCATGTCACTCTGATGTTACGGGCGGATTTTTACAGACAACGTGCTGTCAATTTAGTCCCGTCTAGTTTGTAGCGTGGATCACTCGGCCAGAGGGAACACCCTCCACGGAGAAAGGAAACCAAACCCATGCGTTTTCAGAGACTTAGTTTTTTGCCGCTGGTTCTCGCCAGCAGCATGGTCAATGCACAGGACCTTGCGCAGGCCATTCGTCAGGCTCTTGAGGTTCATCCCGAGGTCCAAGCCGGGATGAATAGCCGACGAGCGGCAGATTACGAATTGCGAGCGGCGAAGGGCGGATACCTGCCGAGCGTCGACTTGCTGGCAGGTTACGGACGCGAAGGGACGGACAGTCCCACGACGCGTGCCGCCACGGGTTCCAATGACTGGAGGACCCTGACCCGGGGGGAGTCCACTATTCGACTGAGCCAGATGGTCTTCGATGGTGGCGCTACGGGCAGTGAAGTTGGGCGCCGCAAGGCGATCGTCAACTCGCGGGCCTATTCGCTGCTGGCGACCACCGAGCGGACGGCTCTGCAGGCCGTCGAGGTCTACTTGGAGGTCCTGCGTCGCCAGGAACTGGTGTCCCTGGCATCCGAGAACCTGCAGAACCACCAGCGGATCTACGATCAGATCACCCTGCGCAGTCAGCGCGGTGTAGGCAGTGCTGCCGATAGCGACCAGGCCGAAGCGCGCTTGGCCCAGGCTCGCAACAACCTGACCACCGAGGAGACCAACCTGGCCGATGCCCGGGTCAACTTCCTCTCGGCGATCGGTGTTGCCCCGACTGACCTGGAGATGCCCACCACTACCAACCTGATGCCTTCCAGCCTCGACGAGGCGCGCGCTCAGATGTTGGCGAACAGTCCCGATCTGCGTTCGGCAGAGTCCGACATCATGGCGACTGAGCGCCAATACGAAGCTGCGCGCTCGACCTTCTACCCGCGTTTCGATGCAGAGCTGTCGCGTTCGGCCGATAACAACATCGATGGTGTCGAAGGCCACCAGAATGAATGGCAGGCGATGGTGCGCATGCGTTACAACCTGTTCAACGGCGGCTCTGACCAGGCGACGCTCAAGGCGCGAGCGTTCCAGGTGGATGAAGCGCTGGACGTGCGCAACAACGCCCTGCGTACTCTCAACGAGGAATTGGGGCTGGCGTGGAACGCCCTGGAAAACGCCCGAGTGCAATTGCCTATTGCTGAAGACTACGTGAGCTACAGCACTCGGGTGCGTGAGGCCTACCAGCAGCAGTTCGGCCTGGGTGATCGTACCCTGCTCGACTTGCTGGACAGTGAGAACGAACTCTTCACCGCACGTCGTCGGCTGTCGGAGGTTCGCTTCGCGGATCTGTATAACCAGTACCGTATCAAAGCGACGTTGGGGCAATTGCTGCGTAGCGAGAATGTGGTGCCCCCGATGGCGGCCACCGCCCTTATGCCGGTCGAAACCAAGGTGAAGCTGCCAGGCCTGAATTGATGTTCTTGGCGGCCCGGAACCACGGGCCGCGCTGGCTTATCTCGCGCCCCACGGCCATCCATGGCGTGGGGCGCCGTTCTTTATATAGAAGGGGTTAGTCACCGTGCTTTCCGAAACCCGTCAAATGCCGGTTCCAGAGGATCCTCGCAGTCATTTCGACGATCCCTTGCTCGATGGCCTGATGTGCCTCTGCGAACTCCACCAGCGGCCTGTCAGCAGGGCCCTTCTCACCAACGGTCTGCCCCTGCCTGCACAGAAACTCAGCCCTGCACTGATGCCTCGCGCGGCGGCGAGGGCAGGTCTGCAAGGTCGCTGGCTGCATCGGTCATTGGAACGCATCCCACAGATGGCCTTGCCGGCGCTGTTGCTTCTGCGAGATGAGCGTTGCGCGGTGCTCGTCGGGCGAGATGAGGAGGGCAACTATCGCCTACTGCTCAGCGAGAGCGAAGGCGGCGAGGTGAGTGTCAGCGCAGAGGTGCTGACGGAGGATTACAGCGGCGAGGTATTTTTCGCGCAGCCCCAGCATAAATACGATGTCCATGGCACTGAGGGGGTGCCTCGCGCCAAGCGATGGTTCCGTGACACGCTCAAGCTTTCGCGCCGCATGTACACAGATGCCATCGCAGCGAGCTTGCTGATCAACCTGATCGCCCTGTTCGCGCCGCTATTCGTCATGAACGTTTACGACCGCGTGGTCCCCAATCAAGCCACCTCGACGCTCTGGGTGCTGGCCATCGGTATCGGCGGTGCATACGTCTTCGACCTCATTCTGCGTACGCTGCGGGGGCTCTGCCTTGACATGGCGGGGAAGAAGACCGATCTCATCATTTCCTCCACGCTGTTCGAGCGCATCGTCGGCATGTCCATGCATATGCGTCCGGCTCGTGTCGGTAGCTATGCGCAGAACATTCATGAGTTTCAGTCGCTGCGTGATTTTCTTGCGTCGCTGACGCTTACCAGCTTGATCGACCTGCCCTTCACGTTGCTCATTCTGCTGGTGATCGGCTTTCTCGGTGGCTGGTTGGTGGCTATTCCGCTGATTGCGTTCCCGCTGGCCCTCGGCATCGGTTATTTGCTGCAGAAGCCCTTGGTGGAAACCATCGATCGCACCATGGCACTTTCCGCCGAGCGGCAATCGAGCCTCATCGAGTCCCTCGCGGGGCTGGATGCGTTGAAAGTGAACAATGCCCAGAGCGAGCGTCAGTATCAGTGGGAGCAGACCATAGGTACGCTCGGGCGCCTGGAATTGCGCGTGCGTATGCTCTCGAGCCTCGCCCTCAACAGCACCCAGCTTATCCAGCAGGTCGCCGGGGTGATCATGATCATCTGCGGCGTGTATCAGATCATCGGCGGAAATTTGAGCATGGGTGGCTTGATCGCCTGCTACATGCTCACCAGTCGCGCACTTGCGCCACTCGGGCAGCTTTCCGGTTTGCTGACGCGCTATCAGCAGGCTCGCCTGACCATGGGCAACATCGACCAGATGATGGAGCTGCCCCAGGAACACCATATGGAGGATCGCCCGTTGCGTCGCCAGCGGGTGCAGGGGGCCATCGAATGTCGTGGCTTGAGTTTCAATTATCCGAATCAACAGACCCAGGCCCTGCGCGGTATAAATCTGAGCGTTCGTCCGGGAGAGAAGATCGGCATCATCGGCCGGAGTGGCTCTGGCAAAAGCTCTTTGGCCAAGCTGTTGGTCGGCCTGTATCAACCCGATGAGGGCAGTCTGCTGGTGGATGGCGTGGATGTGCGGCAGATGGATATCGCCGAATTGCGCCATAACATCGGTTACGTGCCACAGGACATCCAGCTTTTCGCTGGAACGCTGCGTGACAACCTGGTGAGCGGCGCCCGTTACGTGGATGACCGGCTGGTGCTGCATGCGGCCGAGTTGGCCGGCGTGCAGGACTTTGCACGGCTACATCCGCAAGGCTATGAAATGCCGGTGGGCGAACGCGGCCTGAATCTCTCCGGTGGACAGCGTCAGCACGTTGCTCTGGCGCGCGCTTTGTTGCTGGACCCGCCGATCCTGCTGCTTGACGAGCCAACTAGCGCCATGGACAACACCAGCGAGGAGCGCCTCAAGCAGCGCCTGGCTGGATCGATCAAGGACAAGACCTTGTTACTGGTAACCCACCGCGCTTCGATGCTGTCCTTGGTCGAGCGCCTGATCATCATTGATCGCGGGCAGATCATTGCTGACGGACCCAAGCAGGCGGTCATGGAAGCCTTGAAGCGAGGGCAGATCAATGCAGCTTAAGCACGGGGGCGGCATCGGCGGGGCGCTGCGTCGGTACTTCGGTAAGCAGGTCGAGATCGGGGAGGAGCCGTTACCGGAAGTCCGTAAAGCGCTGGTGGAAGACACGCCGCGGATGATTCGCCTGACCATCTGGGCAGTCCTCGGATTCTTCATCTTCGCGGTGCTCTGGGCGCATTTCGCGATCGTCGATGAAGTGACGCGTGGCGAGGGCAAGGCAATCCCTTCTTCACGCTTGCAGAAAGTGCAAAACCTCGAAGGTGGCATCGTCAGCGAAATTTTCGTGCGTGAAGGGCAGATCGTCGAGGCCGGCGATCCGCTGTTGCGGCTGGATGACACTCGCTTCGCGTCCAATGTCGGTGAAACCGAGGCTGATCGCCAGTCTCTGGCCTTGCGCGTGGCGCGCCTCTCGGCCGAGGTCGATGGCAAGGAGCTGGACCTGCCGGCGGACATGGCCGCCGCTGCGCCTGCCCTGGCCGCCGATGAGCGTGCGTTGTTCGAAAGTCGCCGCCGCCAGTTGGATGCAGAGGTCGCTGGACTGGAAGAGCAACTGGTGCAGCGCCAGCAGGAGTTGCGTGAGTTCATCTCCAAGCGTGGCCAGTACACCCGCAGCCTGGGCCTGCTGCGCCAAGAGATCGAAATGTCCGAGCCGCTGGTCGCGCAGGGCGCTTTCTCACAGGTGGAGGTCTTGCGTCTGCGTCGCTCGGAGGTCGAGCTGCGTGGCGAACTGGACGCCACCAATTTGGCCATCCCTCGCGCCGAGTCGGCCGTGAAGGAGGTGAAGAACAAGATCGCCGAGACTCGCGGACGCTTCCGTAGCGAGGCCCTGGCCGATCTCAACCAGGCGCGTACCGACCTGAACAAGATTCAGGCCACCGGACGGGCGCTGGAGGATCGGGTGGCGCGGACCATGGTGACCTCGCCCGTGCGTGGGATCGTCAAGCAACTGCTGGTCAACACCATTGGCGGGGTTATCCAGCCGGGTAGCGACCTGGTGGAAATCGTCCCGCTGGACGATACCCTGCTGGTGGAGGCGCGTATCCGACCGCAGGACATCGCTTTCCTGCATCCCGGCCAGCAGGCCATGGTCAAGTTCACCGCCTATGACTACACGATCTACGGCGGTCTGCCGGCTGAA
The DNA here is from genome assembly GCF_055768815.1 of Pseudomonas sp. R4-15. NCBI lineage: Bacteria > Pseudomonadati > Pseudomonadota > Gammaproteobacteria > Pseudomonadales > Pseudomonadaceae > Pseudomonas > Pseudomonas sp. R4-15. The sequence continues at coordinate 3,826,907 of NZ_CM147293.1, read as the reverse complement.
CTGGAGCAGATCGGTGCGGACACCATCACGGATGAGGAGGGCAACAGCTTCTATCTGATCCGCCTGCGTACCCAAAAGAGTCACCTGGGTACCGACGAGAACCCGCTGCTGATCATTCCCGGTATGGTCGCCAGCGTCGACATCATCACGGGCCACAAGAGCGTGCTGAGCTATCTGCTCAAGCCGATCCTGCGTGCTCGCGCGGAAGCGCTGCGCGAACGTTGAGTGCTGCATGGCGCCGCTGGCCGTTGACAGGTCGGCGGCGCTCTCCTAGGGTCTGCGGCCTTCAGGAGGCAGCAGATCATGACCGAAGACCGCATCAAGCTCGATCCCAGTTGGAAGGACGCCCTGCGCGAGGAGTTCGAGCAGCCCTACATGCACGCGCTGCGCGAATTCCTGCGCAGCGAGAAAGCCGCAGGCAAGGTTGTCTTTCCACCTGGACCACTGATCTTCAATGCGCTCAATTCCACCCCGTTGGACGCGGTGAAGGTGGTCATCATCGGGCAGGACCCCTACCACGGCCCTGGGCAAGCCCATGGATTGTGTTTCTCCGTCCAGCCTGGCGTGCCTACGCCGCCCTCCCTGCAGAACATCTATAAGGAGCTCAAGCGCGACCTGAACCTGGACATTCCCACCCACGGCTACTTGCAGTCCTGGGCCGACCAGGGCGTGCTGCTGCTCAATACCTCACTGACGGTGGAGCAGGGTAGAGCGGGTTCTCATGCCAATGCGGGATGGCAGCGTTTCACGGATCGTGTCATCGAAGTGGTCAACGAGCGCTGTTCGCATCTGGTTTTCCTGCTCTGGGGGGCGCATGCGCAGAGCAAGCAGAAGCTCATCGATGCGACTCGACACCTGGTACTGCGCTCCCCGCACCCCTCACCCCTTTCGGCGCATCGTGGCTTCATCGGCAATGGTCACTTCAGCCGATGCAATAAGTTTCTCGAGCAGCAAGGGCAAGCGCCTATCGACTGGCGCTTGCCCGAGCGGGTCTGAGCCTGGCGCAGACGGTAGTGCCGTTATCAGCGTCCATCGGCTGACCAGGGCTGGACGTGTCGTGCTCGTCGCTCTGCTGTGCCTCGCTTAGCCCTCACGGCCCCTGAGTGTTACCTAGGCGTCGTCGGCTATGGCGAGGCGGGTAGAGAAACCCGGTAGGACGGTGATGGCGGCGGACGTTAGCCTCTTCTGGTAGGCGAGCCTTTTGTTTTCCTCTGCCGTGGGCCGGCGCTTCACGCCGGTAGCGTGATGAAGGGCTGTGGCGGATGCCTCGTCTGGTCGACTAGGGGGCAGGCCGGTTGCTGCGGAATGTCGAGTGGTCGCCTGGTCCTGCCAAAGGCGTTTCAGCGGGAGCGGTCGAAGTGCCTGTTCCAGAGGCGATAGACCGGCTCGGAGAGGAACAGCACCAGGAACAGGCGCAGCACCTGCAGGGCGATCACCAGGGCGACGGCCAGATGCAGGGCTTCGGCCACCAGGCTCAATTCGGTAATTCCCCCTGGCATCATGCCCAGCATCAATGGCTGCGACGGGAGACTCGAAATGCTACCGAGAAGCCAACCCAGCCCGGCAGCGAAAAGCATCGCTAGCAGCGTGGCGAGCAAGACTCGCAGCAGGAATGCTGGGGCGTTGCGAAAGAAGGGGCCGTCGAAGTGGCAGGCCAATGACGTGCCGATGAGGAACTGGCCGATTTGACCGGCCCCGTGGGGCAGGCCGATATGCAGGTCGAAGTTCACACTGACCACAGCCGCGAAACTCAGCGGGCCGAGCATCCAGGGATTGGGTTGGCCCAGACGTCTCCACAGCAACGCCGTCAAGGCACCGCCGGGCATCAGTAAGGCCAACCAGGCCCAATTGACCTCGGCGGGAACTCCAGGCGCCTGTGCGGGCAGGCTCCAGGTGAAGAGCGCGGGTACGATCAGTACCACCGCCAGCAGGCGAAGGCTGTGCGCGGCGGCGACGCGGGCTGGATCGGCGCCGTGCCGCAGCGCCAGGTTGACCATCTCCGAAGCGCCGCCTGGCATGCTGGCGAAGTAAGCGGTCGGACGATCCACACCCGAGCGCAATAGAACAGCGATGCCTATCAGGCCCAGCAATAACGTGGCTGCGGCGCCGAGAAAGATGACGGGGAAGTGCGCGAGGACCTGTTGCCAGACTTCGGCAGTGAAGTGCAGCCCCAAAGACGTGGCAACGATCCACTGTCCGGTCTGCCGCCCCCTGGGAATCTCACCGACCAGAAAACCACAGCAACGAAGCGCGATCACCGCTAGCAGTGGGCCGATCATCCAGGGGAGTGGCCAGTGAGCGAGGCTGGCCAGAGCCCCGCCGAGCAAGCCCACCAGTGGCGTTGGCCACCAGCGGGATAGGCTCTCGGAGCTACGCATCAAGGCTGCGAGTGAATAGCGCTGCGACGTGCCAACCTGCGCCAGGTGCGAATCGCCGGCAGGGCCAGCATGAGGAGTGCCAAGGCCCAGAGCACCAGGCAGATCGGGCTGCTCCAGAGGATGTTCAGGTCACCGTTGGAGATCGACAGCGCACGGCGCAGGTTGTCTTCCATCATCTCGCCGAGGACGAAGCCGAGGATCAGCGAGGAGAGCGGGAAGTCCAGCTTGCGCAGGATGTAGCCGAAGATGCCGAGGCTGATCATCAGCACCAGGTCGAACGTGGTGCTGTGCACGGCATAGACGCCGACCAGGCTGATCACGGTGATTGCCGGGACCAGAATCCAGTTCGGGATCGACAGCATGCGAGCGAACAGACCTACCAGCGGGATGTTCATCACCAGCAGAATCACGTTGCCGATGAACAGCGAGGCGATCAGGCCCCAGACGACGTCCGGCTGCTCCTGGAACAGCATCGGGCCGGGAGTGATGTTGTAAAGGGTCAATGCACCGATCATCACCGCGGTGGTGCCCGAACCCGGTACGCCGAGGGTCAGCATGGGGATCAGCGAGCCGCAGGCCGAGGCGTTGTTCGCCGCTTCCGGAGCTGCGACACCACGCAGATCGCCCTCACCGAACTTGCCGTTGGCACCGGCCATACGCTTTTCGGTCATGTAGGTCATGGCACTGGCGATGGTTGCACCGGCGCCCGGCAGGGTGCCAATGACGAAACCAGCGACGCTGCTGCGCAGCATGGTGGCGACCGTCTGGGTGTATTCCTTGAAGTTGAACAGCATGCGCCCGCTGGCTTTCACTGCCTGCTGGCCGGCGTGGGTGTTCTCCAGCATCACCAGGATCTCGCTGACGCTGAAGAAGCCGATCACCACGATGACGAACTGGATACCGTCGGAGAGGTTCACGCTGTCGAAGGTGAAACGGTACACGCCGGTGGTGGCGTCCACGCCCACGGTCGCCAGGCCCAGGCCGATCAGCGCCGACATCAGGGTTTTCACCGGCTTGTCGCCGACCATGCCGCCGAGGCAGGCGATGGCGAAGATCATCAGCACGAAGTATTCGGCCGGGCCGAAGGCCACGGCCCAGTCGGCGAGGATCGGGGCGAACGCGACCACGCCGCAGGTCGCCACGATGGAGCCGGTGAACGAGCTCACTGCCGACAGCGACAGTGCGATGCCTGCCTTACCCTGGCGGGCCAACGGGTAGCCATCGAGGGTGGTCATGATGGCCGCGGCATCACCGGGCACGTTGAGCAGGATCGCCGAGATGCGGCCGCCGTATTCGCAGCCCAGGTACACGGCGGCGAGAAGGATCAGCGCGGACTCCGGCGGCAGGCCGAAGGCGAAGGCCAGCGGCAGCAGCAGCGCCACGCCATTGATCGGACCCAGGCCCGGGAGCAGGCCGACCACGGTGCCGACGAAGGCGCCGAACAGCGCCAGCAGCAGGTTGTTCGGCTGCAGAGCGACGTCAAAGCCCTGCATCAGGTAGTTCAGGGTTTCCATCTCAGCTCTCCAGTCCTTCGAGGATGCCCAGCGGCAGCGGCACATCCAGCAGTTTGTCGAACAGCACGTAGAACAGCACGCCCATCAGCACGCCGCTGAGCACGCTCGGCCACAGGCGTCCGTTGAATACCAGGCCGAGCACGAAGGCGCCCAGCGCGGTGCTGACCACGAAGCCCAGTGGCTCGAACAGCAGGGCATAGGCGAACATCGCCACGATGCACGAAAGAAGTCGTCTCACCAGCGGCCACTGCACGGGGGGAGTAGGGTCGCCGTGCGGTTTGACCAACAGGTAGAACGAACCGCAGGCCATCAGGGCCAACAGCAGCAGCGGATAGGCGCGCGGGCCGACCGGATCGTAGGAAAACGGTGGCTCGTAGCCCCAGGCGCGCACGGCGAGGCCGGCGCACGCCAGCAGCAACGCTGCGGCGAAGACGCGAAGATACATGGACGATGCCCTCGGGTGTGAACCGCCAGGTGGCGGAAAGAGGCCCGCGCGGGCGGCGGGCCTCGTGGTTTACTGCTGGATCAGGCCGAATTCGGAAGCCAGTGCCTTGTAGTCGTTAGTCTGCTTCTTGACGAAGGCGGTGAGTTCATCACCGGTCATGTTCAGCGGATAGAGCTCACGCTGCTTGCGCAGCTCGGCGAACTCGGGATCGGCCATCATCTTCTCGAAGCGATCCTTCCACCAGTTGAAGTCTTCGTCGCTGACCTTCGGGCCCATGTAGAAACCACGAATCACCGGCCAGGTAATGTCGAAGCCCTGCTCCTTGGCGGTCGGTATATCTTCCAGGCCTTCCAGGCGCTCGTCGGACAGCACCGCGAGGATGCGTACCTTGCCCGCCTTGGCTTGGGGAGCCACTTCGCCGAGGCCGCTGCTGGTCACCTGTACGTGGTTGCCAAGCATGGCGGTCAGCGTTTCGCCACCGCCTTCGAAGGCGACGTAGCGCATCTTGCGCGGGTCCACGCCGGCGGCGCGGGCGATCAGCGCGGTTTGCATCCAGTCCTGGCCGCCGATGGTAGCGCCGGCGCCGAAAACGACCTTGGACGGATCGGCTTTCACCGCGTCGAGCAGCTCCTGCAGGTTTTTCCAGGGCGCGTCAGCCCGCACGCTGATCGCACCATAGTCGGTGCCTACCGCGGCCAGCCAGCGTACGGCGTTCTCGTCGTAGCGACCGAACTTGCCCTGCGCCAGATTGAGCAGCGAGCCACTGGAGAATGCGGTGATGGTGCCGGGCTCGTCAGCGCGCTGGGCGACCACCGCGTTGTAGGCCACGGCACCGACGCCGCCGGGCATGTAGGTCACGCGCATCGGCGCTTCCAGCAGACCGGTGTCCTTGAAGCCGCTCTGTGCGAGCTTGCAGGTCAGGTCGAAGCCGCCGCCGGGTTTGGCCGGAGCGATACATTCGGGACGCTTGGGTTCAGCCATCAGATGGCCGGCGACGAGCAGGCCTGCGGTGAGCAGGGCGAGGCGCTGGAGGGGTTTCATGCGGTGCTTCTCCTGTGGAGTCTTGTCATGTCTCGCCGCGGCCATTGGGGCAATACGCGGATGAGATGGATGGACACAGGAGTTCTGCTGGACAAGCTGCGGCGAAGCCGCATGGCAGCTGGGAATATCTGCATTGTTCTTGTCGAGCGCGCACCCCTGCGCGTCCTCTTATTTCTCCGGGCAATGCATTGACAATGCACCCGGTGGGTTCATAGCCCGTTACAAATCCTAGGAGGGCAAGCTTTCGCGAGGCTTTCAGCGTGAAAGGCGTCGCACAGGTACACTCCGATTTTTCCAATACAGAGGAGCTTGTATGCGCATCCTGCTGGTTGAAGATCATCAGGAACTGTCGCTGAGCATCGCCCAGGCGCTGCGCGGTAGTGGCTGGACGCTCGACGTACTGAGCGACGGCGTTGCCGCCGACCTGGCGCTGACCAGCGAAGAATATTCGTTGGTCATTCTCGACGTTGGCCTGCCACGTATGGATGGCTTCCGCGTGCTTTCACGCTTGCGTGACCGCGGCGCGCGCGTCCCTGTGCTGATGCTCACCGCGCGCGGTGAGGTTAAAGATCGCGTCCACGGGCTCAACCTGGGTGCCGACGATTACCTGGCAAAGCCGTTCGAGGTGAGCGAGCTCGAAGCCCGGGTCAACGCGTTGCTGCGCCGCAGCCTCGCGGGAGGCGATCAGGTGCAACGTTGCGGTTCGCTCAGCTACGACATGGTTGGCCGACGCTTCCGCCTCGGTGAGCAGGCGCTGTCGCTGACTTCCCGCGAGCAGAGCGTGCTCGAGGCGCTGATTTCGCGACCGGGGCGGGTGATGAGCAAGGATCAGCTGGCCGCCGCAGTGTTCGGTCTGGACCAGGAGGCGAGCAACGAGGCGATCGAGATTTACATCCATCGCCTGCGCAAGAAGCTCGAAGGTAGCGAGGTACGCATCGTCACCTTCCGTGGCTTGGGCTACCTGCTGGAAGGCGTCGATGAGGAGCGCTGAGGAGAGCGTCAGTCTGCGCCGTCGATTGCTGTTCTGGCTAGCCCTGCTGCTTGCCCTGCTACTCATCGTCAGTGCCTTGAGTGCCTATTGGAACGGCCGTAGCGCGGCAGATACGGCCTATGATCGCAGCTTGCTGGCATCGGCCAGGGAGGTTGCCGGTCGCGTACAGGTGGTCGACGGCAAGCTGCAGGTCAGTGTCCCCTACGTGGCGCTGGATGCCTTTGCCTATGACATCGCGGGGCGGGTCTATTACGAGGTGCGTTCACCCTCCGGGAGCGTGCTGGCGGGCTATGAAAATATTCCCGCAGCGCCGCCCGGTACACCGCGTACGGACGATTACCCGGCGCTCGCGCGTTTCTACGATGGCGTCTATCGTGGCCAGACCGTGCGCGTGGTCAGTCTGCTGCAGCCGATCAGCGATCCGGGGCTGGAGGGCGTGGCGGAGGTCCGCGTGGCGGAGACGCGCAGCGCGCGCGAACGCATGACCCGTGAGCTGCTGGGCGACACGCTTTGGCGCATGGGGCTGCTCTCCGCCGCGGCGCTGTTGCTGGTGTGGGTGGGGATCGAGCGGGCGCTGCGGCCGTTACGGCGCCTGGGAAGCGAGGTCGAGCAGCGCCGCGCGGATGATTTGCGGCCCTTCGAACAGAAGGTGCCCCGTGAATTGACGCCGCTTTTGCAGGCGTTGAATCAGTACAACTTCAGGCTTCGTGAACATTTCCAACGCCAGGAGCAGTTCATTGGTGAGGCCGCGCATGAATTGCGCACGCCCCTGGCCGCGATCCGCGCCCGCGCCGAACTCGGCTTGCGCGAAACCGACCCCCAGGCGTGGCGCAATAGCCTGCGCGAGTCGTTGCGCAACATCGACCGGGTGACTCAGCTGGCCAATCAACTGCTCTCCCTGGCGCGCATCGAGGGGGGCGCGCGCGCCATCGCCGAGGGCGGTGTCGAGCCCCTCGATCTGGCTCGACTGGTCCGCGAACTGGCGATGACACTCGCTCCGCTGGCCCATCAGCGGGGTGTGGAACTCGCCCTGGAGGCGCCGGAAGCGGTCTGGTTGCGAGGCGAGCCGACCTTGCTCAACGAACTGGTCTACAACCTGATCGACAATGCGATGACCCATGCGCCCGGGGGCAATCTGGTGTTGCGCGTCAGCAATCCGGGTGTACTGGAGGTGGAGGACGATGGTCCGGGGATTCCTCTCGAACAGCGCGAGCGGGTCTTCGAGCGCTTTTATCGGCGCCCAGGGGGGATGGGTGCCGGCCTTGGCCTGGCGATCGTGGGAGAGATCTGTCGGGCTCACCAGGCACGCATCGAATTGCTCGACGGTGCCCAGGGCGGTCTGCGCGTACGGGTGCTGTTCCGCTCGCCGGAAGCCTGAGCGGGCGGCCCGTCAATGCAGTAGTTTCGACGCCTCGGCGACGACTTTCTGCAGCGCCTCGGGGGTCGCTTCCAGGCCCAGCTTGGTGAAGGCGGGAACGCTCTTCCAGTCGAGCTGCGCCAGTGGATGCTCGCTGCCGTGATGATGCTGGAGCAGTGCGACCTGGACGATGTCGACGTAATCGGCGCGAGGCGAGTCCCGGGTGAAATCCAGGTGCTGTTCGGGAACGATCGCCAGCGGCTCCGGGAAATCCCAGGCATGCAGGATGCGCTCCCCGACGCGGGGATGGATGCGCTCGATGACGTGGTTGAGACTGATCGAGTCAGCCAGGAGGCTGCCATGCTCTTCGGCGTAGGTGAGGATCGGCAGGGCACCGATCTGATGAACCAGTCCGGCGAGCATTGCCTGGTCCGGCATCAGGCGGGTATGGCTGCGGCAAAGCACTTGGCAAACGCCTGCGATTTCGGTGCTGGATGCCCAGAGCTCACGCATCTTGCGGTCGATGACGTCCGAGGTGGCCTGGAACATCTGCTCCATCGCAAGGCCTGTGGCGAGGTTGCTGGTATACAGAATCCCCAGCCGCGCGATGGCCATCTGCAGATCGGTGATTTCCTGCGAGGTGCGTAGCAGCGGGTTGTTCACCACCTTGATGATACGTGCGCTCAACGCCACGTCCTGGCCGATCACACGGCTCAGGTCCGCGATACTGACCTTGGGGTCTTCGGCGGCTTCGCGCACGCGCAGTGCGATCTCGGGCAGGGTCGGCAGTACCAGTTCGTCCTGCTCGAGGGCTCTTAGCAGGTCTTCCTGGACCTTTTCGGCAAGTTTGCTCATCGATGCTTCCTGTCTACGGCTGCGCGCACGCGCGTCAACGTTTGATTTCTTCGGCGGAATCCAGCCGATAGGGGAGGTCCAGCAGGCGCAGGGGCGCCCCGTTCGGCTCGCCGAGATGGATACGTCCGTCGCCGGCAGCGTCCTCCTGAAGCACCGCCAGCATTTCGCAGCCTGCATCTGCCGGTGCCGCGAGGACCACCTCGCCGACACTGCTGCCGTGCACGGGGGAGAACAGCTCGGTGCCCACGGCGGGCGTGTTTTGCGCGTCCAGAACGAGGCGGTACATGCGTCGCTTGAGCTTGCCCAGGTACTGCATGCGGGCGACGATTTCCTGTCCGGTATAGCAGCCTTTGCGGAAGCTGACGCCGCCGATGGCCTGCAGGTTGATCATTTGAGGGATGAACAGCTCGCGGGTGGCGCCGAAAACCTGGCCTTCGCCGGCGCGAACCTGGGCTAGCAACCAGTCATCCAGGGAGGCCGGCGTCGCACGCTGCGACAGGCGTTCGTGCCAGGCTGCGGCGGCGCCGCTCGGCACCCATAGCTGTCCGCGAGCGACATCGCAGCGCACGAGGAGTGCCTGTTCGTCGATACTCAGTGCGCCAGGGGCTTCCGGCATTCCGAGGGCTTGCAGCGTTGCTTCGCCAAGAATGCCGTAGCGTTGCCACAGGCCGCTCTCGTCGCTCAGCTGGACCTTGGAAAATACCGCGTACTTCTGCAGATCCGCACGCTGTGCCTCGAGTAGCTCCTTGGCCATCGCCAGCAGGTATCCATCCCCTTCGGGGAGGATGCGGAAGCTCGACAGCATGCGCCCCTTGGGCGTACAGCGTGCGCCCAGGCTGCTGCTCTGCTTGAGATAGTCGAGGTTGCAGGTGAGTTGGCCCTGGAGAAACTTGGCGGCGTCGGGGCCTCTGACGGCCAGCAGGCCCTCGTGATCCAGGGGGCAGAAAAGCGCTGTGTCTACCATGCGTGGTATCTATCGTGCGGCGGCTTGAAGAGAGGCATCATAAGTCGCATGGGGGCGCTTGTCAGCGGGTGCCGGTTGCGCATGGCGCCGCTATAATGGCGCCCCCTTCGCAGGAGCCCGAGCATGGCCGACGATATCGAACTCAAACGTCTCTACTGGCATAGCCGTCGCGGCATGCTGGAGCTGGACGTATTGCTGGTGCCCTTTCTCGAAGAGGCTTACACGCAACTGGATCCGGACGATCAGGCACGCTACCGCAAGCTGCTCACTTGCGAGGATCAGGATATGTTCGGCTGGTTCATGGAGCGCGAGGAGCCCGAAGATGCGGACCTGCGGCGCATCGTGCGCATGATCCTGGATCGTGTCCAGCCAAATTGAGGCGTTCGAATGCCGCTGGACGCCTTCGCGGCGCCTGCGGTTTTCGTCTCTAGGGGCGCTGCTTCTGGCGTTGCTTGCGCCCTGGATGGCCGACGTTCCGTTGAGCGTCGCGCTACTGATCGACCTCGCCTGCCTCTCTTATGCGGCCTGGTGCTTGCCGCTGGGCGTGTCGCTCAGGGCGCCGCGCGCCTGGTGCGGCGTGCGCCACGATGCGCGTGGCTGGCAGGTGTGGAATCGCCGAGACGGCTGGCAAGCCGTGCAGCTCCTGCCGCAGAGCGTGGTATTGCCGTGGGCGGTGGTCATGCGCTTTCGTTTGCCTGGCCGGCTTTGGGCCGAGAGCGTCTGCGTCATGGCGGACGCCCTGCCGGTGGAGGCTCACCGGCGCTTGCGAGTACGGTTGCGCTTCAGTCGGCAGCGCTGGAAGGCGCCAGAATAGTGTCTACGGCTTGCGCCGACGACTCTGGGTAGTCGAGGGTGTAGTGCAGGCCGCGCGACTCTTTGCGTCGCATGGCGGACTTGATGATCAGGTCCGCCACCAGTGCCAGATTGCGGAGCTCGATCAGGTCGCGACTCACCCGGTAGTTGCTGTAGAACTCATCGATTTCGTCGAGCAGCAGGCGCACCCGATGCTGGGCGCGCTGCAGGCGTTTGTCGGTGCGCACGATGCCCACGTAGTCCCACATGAAGCGCCGTAGTTCATCCCAGTTGTGCGCGATGATCACGTCCTCGTCCGAGTCGGTGACCTGACTGGCGTCCCAGGTTGGCAGTTCGCCGGGCATCCGCACCTGCTCGAGTTGGGAAACGATGTCCGTGGCGGCCGAGCGTGCGTAGACGAAGCACTCAAGCAGGGAGTTGCTTGCCATCCGATTGGCGCCGTGCAGGCCAGTGAAACTGGTCTCGCCGATTGCGTACAAGCCATCCACGTCGCTGCGCCCGCGGCTGTCCACGACGACGCCACCGCAGGTGTAGTGGGCGGCGGGTACGACGGGGATCGCCTCACGGGTGATATCGATGCCGAACTCCAGGCAGCGCTCGTAGACGGTGGGGAAGTGCGCGCGGACGAACTCGGCTGGCTTGTGGCTGATGTCCAGGTGTACGCAATCGATGCCCAGGCGTTTCATCTCATGATCGATCGCTCTGGCGACGATGTCCCGTGGCGCCAGTTCCTCGCGGTCGTCGAAGCGCGTCATGAAGCGCTCGCCGTTGGGAAGCTTGAGCTGAGCTCCTTCGCCGCGCAGTGCTTCGGTGATGAGGAAGCTCTTGGCCTGGGGGTGGTACAGGCAGGTCGGGTGGAATTGGTTGAACTCCAGGTTGCCGACGCGGCAACCCGCACGCCAGGCCATGGCGATGCCGTCACCGCTGGCGCTGTCCTGGTTGCTCGTATAGAGATAGACCTTGGCGGCTCCGCCGCAGGCGAGAACGACGAAGCGCGCCGCGTGGGTGTCGACCTCGCCGCGATGGCGGTCGAGCACGTACGCGCCACGGCAGCGTCCGCCTTCGGTGCCGAGCTTGGCATCGGTGATCAGGTCGACAGCGACCTGTTGCTCCATCAGGGTGATATTCGGCCGCTGCCGGGCCTGCTCCAGCAGCGTGTTGAAAATGGCCGCGCCGGTCGCGTCGGCGGCGTGGATGATGCGCCGGTGACTGTGGCCGCCCTCGCGGGTGAGGTGGAAGGCATACGCTTGTTCTTCGCTGCCATCGTCAGGAGTGAAAGGCACGCCCTGTTCGATCAGCCATTCGATCGCTTCGCGACTGTGCTCGACGGTGAAGCGCACGGCGTCTTCATCGCAAAGCCCGGCACCGGCGACCAGGGTGTCCGCCACGTGAGAGTCCACGGTGTCGGTGTCGTCGAGCACTGCGGCTACGCCACCTTGCGCCCAGTAGGTCGAGCCGTTGCTCAGGTTTCCCTTGCTCAACACGGCGATACGCAGGTGGTCGGGCAGTGTGAGGGCGAGCGTCAGGCCAGCAGCACCGCTGCCGATGACCAAGACGTCGTGCTGGAAGTGCTGGCTCATGAAAAACCTGTCCCGGTGTTGTGCCGCCTAGTATATCGACGGGGGCCCCGGCAAAATAGCGAGTGCTTGCCAGGTCATTAGTAGGAACTTTTATTTACGGCGCCAACTCAAAGGTCGGTTGCCGTAATGAAAGCCGGCGACCGCTGTGTGGGCAGCGGTCCGTTAAGACCGGCCGGCAGGCAGGCTATGCCTTTTATGCGATGCGTGCGTGACGCATCCACTGGTTTCCCGGGTCGCGCCGTCTGCCGATGGTCCGGGAGCTTACGAAAGGGGAGAACTTTTGCTCGATTCGCCAGTCTATGTGAGCAAGTTGGCTGGCAAGCGAGCGTCGATGTTCTTCTCTTGGGATGAGGAGTGTTCATGGTAACCCAGGAGCAGGATCAGCAATTGGTCGAGCGCGTGCAGCGCGGCGACAGGAGGGCATTCGATCTGCTGGTGCTCAAGTATCAGCACAAGATTTTAGGACTCATCGTGCGTTTCGTGCACGACAGTCATGAAGCGCAGGACGTGGCTCAGGAAGCCTTCATCAAGGCCTATCGGGCGCTAGGGAACTTTCGCGGTGACAGTGCGTTCTATACGTGGCTGTACCGGATTGCCATCAACACCGCAAAAAACCATCTGGTCGCAAGGGGACGGCGACCACCAGACAACGACGTTAGCACGGAAGACGCTGAATTCTACGATGGCGATCATGCGCTCAAGGACATTGAGTCCCCCGAGCGCGCGATGTTGCGGGACGAGATCGAGGCCACGGTGCATCGAACCATCCAGCAACTGCCTGAAGACTTACGAACGGCGTTAACTCTTCGCGAGTTCGATGGTCTTAGCTACGAGGACATTGCCAACGTGATGCAGTGTCCGGTTGGAACCGTAAGGTCGCGCATCTTCAGGGCGCGCGAAGTTATCGACAAAGCGTTGCAACCCCTGTTGCGCGAGCAAACCTGAGACAGCGAGAGGAGCTGCCATGAATCGTGAATCCCTGCAGGAATCGCTGTCCGCGGTAATGGATAACGAAGCGGACGAACTCGAATTGCGCCGAGTGCTCGGTGCCAGTGACGACGCCGAGGTTCGCGGCGCCTGGTCACGCTACCAGATGGCTCGTGCCGTCATGCATCGCGAGGTGATCGATCCGCATCTGGACATCGCTTCCGCAGTCTCTGCCGCGCTGGCAGACGAAAAGGCTCCGGTGCGGAGCGCAGGCATGGTGCGTGGCTTGGGGCGGGTTGCTGTTGCGGCAACTGTCGCAGTCGCGGTCCTCGCTGGCGTGCGTTTCTACAATGCCGATGGTGTGGCTCCGGCCGAGTTGGCTCAGGGTACTCAAGCGCCGATTAGCATTCCGCAGAATCAGGCGCAGTCTCCGGCCATCCTTGCTGGCTACACCACCTCGTCCGAGCCGGCATCGGCTCAGCAGGCTCAGGAAGTCGAAGGCTGGCATGACAAGCGCCTGCCGGAGTACCTGCGCCAGCATGCCGAGCAGTCTTCGCTCAACGGCGTCGAGGGTGCTCTGCCCTATGCGCGCGCTGCCAGTGTGGAAGGTGCTGCAGAGTAAGTAAGGAGTCACATGCGCAGGATTGGAGTGGCGCTGCTGCTAGGTAGCGCGCTGTCCTCGCCGGTTCATGCGGATGAAGCCACGCAATGGCTTCTCCGCATGCCAAAGGCCGAGCAACAGCACAGTTTCCAAGGCACCTTCGTTTACGAGCGTAACGGCAGCTTTTCCAGTCACGCCATCTGGCATCGTGTAGATGGCAGTGGAAAGATCCATGAACGCCTGCTGCAGCTCGACGGCCAGCCTCAAGAGATGTTGCGTGTCGACGGCACTACCCGCTGCGTTTCAGGCGGGTTGACGCAGCAGGTGACCCACGGCCAGTTCATTGGCCGGCAATTCAAGCCCGATCAACTTTCCCAGTGGTACGACATTCGCGTAACCGGGGAATCCCGCGTGGCCGATCGTAAAGCGGTGGTGGTGGTTCTGGTGCCGCGTGATCAGCATCGGTTCGGCTTCGAGCTGCACCTCGATCGTGAGAGCGGTTTGCCCTTGCGCACGTTGATGCTGGATGACAAAGGGCATCTGCTGGAGCGTTTCCAGTTTACCAATCTCGAACTCGATAGCGTCCCCGATGAACGCCAGATGCGTCCTCGGGGTGACTGCCAGCCCTTGGTTTCGCTGCCTAGCGAACCTTTGTCTGGTCAGCCGTGGAAGGCCGAGTGGCTTCCGCCAGGCTTCGAGCTGCTGCAGGCATTTCAGCAGCCGCCACGGGAAGGGCGCAAAGGTGGCGCCTGGCTGGTCTATGGCGACGGGTTGGCACGTTTCTCGGTATTTCTCGAGCCTCTCGATGGCGCGCCGGGTCAAGACGCGCGTAGTCAGCTCGGGCCTACGGTCGCGGTATCGCGGCGTTTGGACATGGGAGAGGGCGGAGTAATGGCTACGGTGGTTGGTGAGATTCCTCTCGGCACCGCCGAACGCATCGCGCTCTCCATGCGCGGCACCGGGGACGGGGTCGCCGCTCAGTAGAGGTGCCGTTCGCGGCACTTTCTTGTCACTCTGGCGTTTTGCCGGAGTCCGTACGTCGGGTCCGATGGCCCGGCAGGGTACTCGGGGCAAGGGGGGCTTGCGCCGGGTTCTGCAGTCCTCAAGTGGGGGAGCCCATGTTGAAAATAGATCTGAAATCCTGCCTGACGGGAGTCCTGGCGCTGTTCATGGCGACCCAGGCTTTGATGGCCAGTGCTGCCGAGTTGCCGGACTTTACCGGATTGGTCGATGAGGCTTCGCCGGCGGTCGTCAATATCAGTACGCGGCAGAAGCTGCCGCAGCGCGATGCGTCCATGCAGATGCCCGACCTGGAAGGGCTGCCGCCGATGCTGCGCGAGTTCTTCGAGCGCAGTATTCCACAGGCGCCACGGGGCGGCGCTCAGCGCGAAGCGCAGTCGCTGGGATCGGGCTTCATCATTTCCGATGATGGCTACATCCTCACCAACAACCACGTGGTGGCCGATGCCGACGAGATCGTCGTGCGCATGCCCGACCGTAGCGAGATGAAAGCCAAACTGGTCGGCGCTGACCCGCGTACTGATGTGGCCCTGCTGAAGATCGATGCCAAGGGGTTGCCGACCTTGAAGCTGGGTGACTCCAACGCGCTCAAGGCGGGTGAATGGGTGGTCGCCATCGGCTCTCCGTTCGGTTTTGATCACTCGGTCACCGCGGGCATCGTTTCCGCGACGGGGCGTAACCTTCCCAACGAGAGCTACGTGCCGTTCATCCAGACTGACGTGGCGATCAACCCAGGTAACTCCGGTGGCCCGTTGTTCAACCTCAAGGGCGAGGTGGTCGGCATCAACTCGCAGATCTTCACCAAGTCCGGTGGCTTCATGGGGGTGTCCTTCGCGATCCCGATCGATGTCGCGATGGACGTGGCCGATCAGTTGCGCGACACCGGCAAGGTCAGTCGCGGATGGCTGGGCGTCGTGATTCAGGAGGTCAACCGTGACCTCGCCGAGTCCTTCGGCCTGGATCGCCCGGCGGGCGCGTTGGTGGCCCAGGTGCTCGATGACGGTCCGGCCGCCAAGGCTGGCCTGAAGGTCGGTGACGTGATCCTCAGCCTCAACGGTAAAGCGATCGACATGTCGGCGGATCTGCCCCACCTGGTGGGCGGCATCAAGCCTGGGGACAAGGCACGCATAGAACTGATGCGCGACGGCAAGCGCATGTCGCTCGATGTGACCATCGGCAACATGCCGGCGGATGACGACCAGGCGAGTATCAGTGCCGCCGACGGTTCTACCGAGCGCAGCAGCAATCGTCTGGGTGTCAGCGTGGCCGATCTCACGGCGGAGCAGAAGAAGAGCCTCGACGTCGATGGCGGCGTGGTGATCCGCGAAGTGCAGGACGGACCGGCGGTGATGGTCGGGCTGCGCCCGGGCGACGTGATCACGCACCTGAACAACCAGGTGGTGAACAGCGCCAAGGAATTCACCCAGCAGGTACAGAAACTGCCGAAGAACCGCTCGGTATCCATGCGCGTCCTGCGTCAGGGGCGAGCGAGCTTCATCACCTTCAGGCTGACCGAGTAATACCGGGGCAAGAGAACAAGGGCGGCGAAAGTCGCCCTTTTTCCTTAGGGCCTGTTCCCGTTTCATTCACGACAACACGGTTCGCGAGTGAATCGAGAGCAGGCCCTATCTTGCCAAACCCGCCGCGGATGACGTCGTGGCCGGGTATCGGCTAGAATGCACGGCTATTTTTCGGCGGTGCATGCCGCATTATTATTCGAGTGTTGCCTTCGTGACCGACCTGAGCCATATCCGCAACTTCTCCATCATCGCCCACATCGACCACGGCAAATCGACCCTGGCGGATCGTTTCATCCAGATCTGCGGCGGGCTTTCCGACCGTGAAATGGAGGCGCAGGTCCTCGATTCCATGGACCTGGAGCGTGAGCGCGGGATCACCATCAAGGCGCACAGCGTCACCCTGTACTACAAGGCGCAGGACGGTAAGACCTACCAGCTCAACTTCATCGACACCCCCGGGCACGTCGACTTCACCTACGAGGTGAGCCGCTCGCTGGCCGCCTGCGAAGGCGCGTTGCTGGTGGTGGATGCGGGCCAGGGCGTCGAGGCGCAGTCCGTCGCCAACTGCTACACCGCCATCGAGCAGGGGCTGGAAGTGATGCCCGTGCTGAACAAGATGGACCTGCCCCAGGCCGAGCCTGAGCGGGTGAAGGAAGAGATCGAACACATCATCGGTATCGATGCCACCGATGCCGTGCCCTGCAGCGCCAAGAGCGGCATGGGCGTGATCGACGTACTGGAACGCCTGGTCAAGGTGATTCCGGCGCCCACCGGCGAGATCGAAGCGCCGCTGCAGGCGCTGATCATCGACTCCTGGTTCGACAACTACCTGGGCGTGGTCTCCCTGGTGCGCGTGCGCCACGGGCGCATCAAGAAGGGCGACAAGGTTCTGGTGAAGTCCACCGGCAAGGTGCACCAAGTCGACAGCGTCGGCGTCTTCTCGCCCAAGCACACCGAGACCGCTGACCTCAAAGCCGGTGAAGTGGGCTTCATCATCGCCGGTATCAAGGACATCCAGGGGGCGCCGGTAGGCGATACCCTGACCCTCTCCAGCACCCCGGAAGTGGACATGCTGCCGGGCTTCCAGCGGATCAAACCGCAGGTATACGCGGGGCTGTTCCCGATCAGCTCCGACGACTTCGAGGACTTCCGCGAAGCGTTGCAGAAGCTGACCCTCAACGACGCCGCGCTGCAGTACGAGCCGGAAAGCTCCGAAGCCCTGGGCTTCGGCTTCCGCATCGGCTTCCTCGGCATGCTGCACATGGAGATCATCCAGGAGCGCCTGGAGCGCGAGTACGACCTGGACCTGATCACCACCGCGCCCACCGTGGTCTTCGAGGTCATCCTCAAGAACGGCGAGACCCTCTACGTCGACAACCCCTCCAAGCTGCCGGACCTCGCCTCGATCCAGGAAATGCGCGAGCCCATCGTGCGCGCCAACATCCTGGTACCGCAGGAGCACCTGGGCAACGTCATCACCCTGTGCATCGAGAAGCGGGGCGTGCAGCGCGACATGCAGTTCCTCAGCAGTCAGGTACAGGTTTGCTACGACCTGCCGATGAACGAGGTGGTGATGGACTTCTTCGACCGTCTCAAGTCCGTCAGCCGCGGCTATGCGTCGCTGGACTACAGCTTCGATCGCTTCCAGGCCGCCAATCTGGTACGTCTCGATGTGATGATCAATGGCGAGCGCGTCGATGCGCTGGCGCTCATCGTGCATCGTGATCGTGCCGCCCAGAAGGGCCGCGCGCTGACCGAGAAGATGAAAGAACTGATTCCGCGGCAGATGTTCGACGTCGCGATCCAGGCCGCCATCGGTGGGCAGATCATTGCCCGTACCACGGTCAAGGCGTTGCGCAAGAACGTTCTGGCGAAGTGCTATGGTGGCGACGTTTCGCGCAAGCGCAAGTTGCTGGAAAAGCAGAAGGCCGGTAAGAAACGCATGAAACAGGTCGGAAGCGTGGAAATTCCCCAAGAAGCCTTCCTCGCCGTACTCAAAGTGGATAGCTAGATGTCGATCAATTTCCCGTTGTTGCTGGTGGTGGCGGTGGCCGTCTCGGGTCTGCTCGCGCTTTTCGATTTGCTGGTCCTGGCGCCGCGCCGCAAGACGCGCATCGCCAACTACGTGGACTCGGTCAATGCGCCTGACGACGAGGTGATCCAGAAGTTGGGGCGTGAGCCCACCCTGGTCGAATATGGCAAGTCGTTCTTTCCTGTACTGGCCATCGTGTTGGTGCTGCGTTCGTTCCTGGTGGAGCCGTTCCAGATTCCGTCCGGTTCGATGAAGCCCACCCTGGAGGTTGGCGACTTCATCCTCGTCAACAAATTCGCCTACGGCATCCGCCTGCCGGTACTCGATACCAAGGTGATCGAGGTGGGCGATCCGCAGCGCGGCGAGGTCATGGTGTTCCGCTATCCTAGCGACCCGAGCATCAACTACATCAAGCGTGTGGTCGGCCTGCCCGGCGACCATATCCGCTACACCAGCAACAAGCGGCTGTACATCAACGACCAACTGGTCGCCGAACAGTTGATTGGCGAAGAGCCCGGCAGCCTTGGCAGTGCAGTGCTCTACAAGGAGAAGCTCGGCGAGTACGAGCACCTGATCCGCAAGGAAATGAGCCGCTACCGTATGGATCCCGGCGGGGAGTGGGTAGTGCCTGCCGGGCACTACTTCATGATGGGCGACAACCGGGACAACTCCAACGACAGTCGCTACTGGAATGACCCGGCTATTCCCCAGGAATTGCACGGCATGGTTCCGGATCGCAACATCGTCGGCAAGGCCTTCGCGGTCTGGATGAGCTGGCCCGACCCGAAGTTCAGCCACCTGCCGACCTTCAGTCGCGTCGGGCTGATTCACTGATGCTGGAGCGAGGCGGGCGGATGCCCGCCTCTATGACATAGAGGTCGCCCATGAACGTACCCCGCGCGCAACGTGGATTCTCCCTGCTCAACCTGCTGCTGGGGCTGACGCTGATCGCCTTCGCCGCCAGCGTGCTGTTCAAGCTGGTGCCGCACTATCTCGACCATCGCGCGCTGGTGGAGATCATTCGCTCGGTGGACGAAGACCCGAGCGTGAAGGTCGATACCGTTGGCGGCTTCTATACTCATGTCGGCAAAGGCATGCAGATCAACGGAATCCGCAACCTCAAGCTCAACGACGTGATGAAGGTGACAGTGGACCGCAACTACTTCATCGTCCACCTCGCCTATGAACAGCGCGAGCCCATCCTCAAGAACATCGATCTGGTGGTCCATTTCGATGACGAATACCGCGTACGCTTCCAGTGACTGTTTCCCTCGATCGTCTCGAGCGTCAGCTCGGCCATAGTTTCCAGAACCGCGAGCTGATGCAGCTGGCGCTTACCCATCGCAGCTTCGCCGGACGCAACAACGAGCGGCTGGAGTTCCTCGGCGATGCCATCCTCAACTTCGTTGCCGGCGAAGCGCTCTTCGAGCGCTTTCCGCAGGCGCGTGAAGGCCAGCTATCGCGCCTGCGTGCCCGCCTGGTGAAGGGCGAGACTCTCGCGGTGCTCGCGCGCGGCTTCGAGCTGGGCGAATACCTGCGTCTGGGCTCGGGCGAGCTCAAAAGCGGCGGTTTTCGCCGCGAGTCGATCCTCGCCGATGCCCTCGAAGCGCTGATCGGCGCCATCTACCTCGACGCCGGTATGCAGACCGCACGTGAACGCGTACTCGCCTGGCTAGCCAACGAACTCGAAGGGCTGACCCTGGTCGACACCAACAAGGACCCCAAGACCCGCCTGCAGGAGTTCTTGCAGTCGCGTGGCTGCGAACTGCCGCGCTACGAGGTGGTGGACATCCAGGGTGAGCCGCATTGCCGAACCTTTTTCGTCGAATGCCAGGTCAGCCTGCTCAACGACAAGACCCAGGGCCAGGGTGCCAGCCGGCGGATCGCCGAGCAGGTGTCTGCCGCCGCCGCGCTGAGCGCGCTGGGCGTGGAGAACGCTCATGAGTGAAGTCAGCCGCTGTGGATACGTGGCCATCGTCGGCCGGCCCAACGTCGGCAAGTCGACGCTGCTCAACCACATCCTCGGGCAAAAGCTCGCAATCACCTCGCGCAAGCCGCAGACCACCCGTCACACGCTGCTCGGGATCAAGACCGAAGGTCCGATCCAGGCGCTCTACGTGGATACCCCGGGGCTGCACAAGAACAGCGAGAAAGCGCTCAACCGCTACATGAACCGCAGTGCCCAATCCGCACTGCGCGACGTCGACGTGGTGGTCTTCGTGGTCGACCGCACGCGCTGGACCGAAGAGGACGAGATGGTCCTCGAGCGCGTGCGCCTGGTCAGATGCCCGGTGATCCTCGCGGTGAACAAGACCGATCGCCTGGAGGACAAGGCCGAGTTGCTGCCGCATCTCGAGTGGCTGGCGCAGCAGTTGCCGGATGCCGAAATCGTGCCCCTGTCCGCGCAACAGGGCCAGAACCTGGAGCTGTTCGAGCAACTGGTCGCCGAGCGCCTGCCGGAGAACGAGCATTTCTTCCCCGAAGACCAGCTCACCGACCGTTCCAGCCGCTTCCTCGCTGCCGAGCTGGTACGCGAGAAGATCATGCGCCAGCTGGGGGCGGAGCTGCCTTACCAGATCACCGTAGAGATCGAGGACTTCAAGCAGGAAGGCCACGTGCTGCATATCCATGCGCTGATTCTGGTCGAGCGCGATGGGCAGAAGAAGATCATCATCGGCGACAAGGGCGAGCGTATCAAACGCATCGGCCAGGAGGCGCGAATGGACATGGAGAAGCTCTTCGATGCCAAGATCATGCTCAACCTCTGGGTCAAGGTGAAAGGCGGCTGGTCCGACGACGAGCGCGCCTTGCGCTCGCTGGGTTACCTAGACCTCTAAGGCGGCGCCGGGCATGCCCGCCTACGTGCTGCATAGCCGTCCCTACAAGGAAACCAGCGCCCTGGTCGATTTCTTCGACGCAGGGCGCGGGCGTTTTCGCGGTGTGCTGCGGCATGCCCGAGGCAAGGCCGGCAGTCTGGCCAGGCCCTTCGTCGGACTCGAGGTAGAGGTTCGCGGGCGTAGCGAGCTGAAAAGCATCGCACGGCTGGAGCCTGCCGGCGCCGCCCACTGGTTGGTGGGGCAAGCGCTCTACAGCGGCATGTATCTCAACGAGCTGGTGATGCGCCTGCTACCGCTCGACGACCCGCATCCTGCCTTCTTCGAACATTACGCCGCGACCCTCACGGCGCTCGCCGCCGGCCGGCCGCTGGAACCGTTGTTGCGTGCCTTCGAGTGGCGCCTGCTCGATGAGCTGGGCTATGGTTTCGCCCTGGATCAGGACGTGACCGGGCAGCCGATCGCTGGCGGTGGCCTCTATCAGTTGCTCCCCGAGGCCGGCTTGCAGCCGATCGGGCAACTGCAGCCGGGCTGTTTCCATGGCACCGAACTGCAGGCGATGGCGCAGGCCGACTGGGATGTCCCTGGCGCTCTTGGCGCGGCCAAGCGCCTCATGCGCCAAGCCCTGGCGCCCCATCTGGGCGGTCGACCGTTGGTCAGCCGCGAGTTGTTCATGAATCCCAAGGAATCTCTCAAATGAGCGAGCTCACGCGCGTCCTGCTGGGCGTCAACATCGACCACGTCGCCACCCTGCGTCAGGCACGCGGTACACGTTATCCCGATCCGGTGAAGGCCGCGCTGGACGCCGAGGAGGCCGGCGCGGATGGCATCACCGTGCATCTGCGCGAAGACCGCCGGCACATCCAGGAGCGTGACGTGCGCCTGCTCAAGGAGTGCCTGCAGACGCGCATGAACTTCGAGATGGGTGTCACGCCGTTCATGCTCGATTTCGCCGAGAGCCTGCGTGCCGAGCATGTCTGCCTGGTTCCGGAGACCCGGCAGGAATTGACCACCGAGGGTGGCCTGGACGTCGCCGGGCAACTGGAGCGGATTGGCGCTGCGGTACAGCGCCTGGCGGCGGTAGGCAGCGAAGTGTCGCTGTTCATCGACCCCGAGCCTGCACAGATCGAAGCGGCCGCGCGCCTCGGCGCCCCGGCCATCGAGCTGCATACCGGGCGCTATGCGGATGCCGAGAACGATCAGGTGCAGGCCGACGAACTGGCGCGTATCCGTGAAGGCGTCGCCCTGGGCCGCTCTCTGGGGCTGATCGTCAATGCCGGGCACGGCCTGCATTACCACAACGTCGAGCCAGTGGCGGCGATCCCGGGGATGAACGAGCTGAACATCGGCCACGCCATCGTCGCCCATGCGCTGTTCGTCGGCTTCAAGGACGCGGTGCGTGAGATGAAGCAACTGATCGCGGCGGCCGCCGGGAAATGATCGACAAGCCGTTTTCCCAGGCTTGCGAGAACAACAAGGCGCCGATCCTCGCGGTGTTGCAGCGGGCGTTCGCCCAGCAGCGACGCGTGTTGGAAATCGGCAGTGGCACCGGACAGCATGCGCTGCATTTCGCGGCCCACATGCCCTGGTTGAGCTGGCAGCCGAGCGACCGTATCGAGCACCTGCCCGGTATTCGCGCCTGGATGGCGGAGCCGGAGCTCCCCGGCAACCTGCTGTTGCCCGTCGAGCTGGACGTGGAACAGGCGCAATGGCCCGCCGGGCCGTTCGATGCGGTGTTCTCTGCCAACACCAGCCACATCATGGGTTGGCCGCAGGTGCAGCGCTGCATCAATCGGATCGGCGAGCTGCTGCCCGCCGGTGGCGTGTTCTGCCTCTACGGGCCGTTCAACTACGACGGCGCCTTCACCAGTGAAAGCAACGAGCGCTTCGATGCATTGCTGCGTCAGCGCGATCCGGCGAGCGGGGTGCGTGACTTCGAGGCGGTCGACCGCTTGGCGACGGAGGCTGGCCTTGCGCTAAGCGCCGACCACGAGATGCCTGCCAACAATCGTTTGCTGGAGTGGCGCAAGCGCTGAGGCCTAGCTGGCGCAGGCCACGCGTAGCTGCTCGGCGAGCGTGCTGGCGGCGGCGGACATCGGGTTGGCGCATAGCATGCGCACCTGGAACTGTCCGAGCTCCGGTAGCCCTTGCGCCTCGCCGAGGGCGCGCAAGGGCGGCTTCACCAGATTACGTGGCAGCACGGCGATCGCCAGATCGGCTTTCACCGCGGCTTCCTGGCCCGTGCTCTGCTCGGACGAGTAAGCGATCCGATAGGGTTTGCCCAGGCGGTCGAGCGCTGCCAACCCGGCGCGGCGCCAGGCGCAGCCGGTGGAGGCCAGTGCCAGCGGCATCGGCGTGCGCTGGATCGCGTTGCCGCCGTCCAGCCCGGCCCAGACCAATTGCTCGCTGTGAATCAGCTCTCCGCGGGTGTCCTCCACGCCATCATTGCCGCTGTTGATCAGTGTGAGATCCAGTTCGCCGGCGTCCAGGCGGGCGACCAAGTCCAGGCTGCGGCCGGTGCAAACCTCGACCTCGACCAGCGGAAAGTCCCGGGCGAAGCTGCTCAGGACCTCCGGCAGGATGCCGGTGCCGACATCGAACGGCGTGCCGAAGCGCAGCGTGCCGCTCAGTTTGGGCTCGGCGAATTGCGCGACCGCCTCGGCGTTCAGCGCCAGCAGGCGTCTGGCGTAGCCGAGCAGGCGTTCGCCCTCGCCGGTGAGGCGGGTCTGCCGAGGCTCGCGCAGGAACAACTGGCAGCCGAGCAATTCTTCCAGCCGCCGGACCTGCATGCTCACCGCGCCGGTGCTGCGGTGCACGATTTGCGCGGTGCGGCTGAAACTGCCGCTTTCGGCGATGGCGACGAAGGTACGTAGCAGATCGCTTTCCAGCAGGGGAGCGCCCATGATGATCTCTCGTTTAGAAAATCTAAATTCGTGTTTGATATTTATTGGTTTGATTGAACGATAGTCCTGTCGCAGCCTGAGGGCAACCTGAATCCGAGGGTCAACCCCTCGTCATCCGGAGGCCGTGACATGTGGCAGCGTCTATTCGAGAGAAAACCCCTGGAACCCTATCTGCCGGCGATGTGGCCCGTGGTGCCGTTGCGCCTGGCACGGGAATACCTGCGCGCCTGGCGCTGGCGGCGTCGCATGCGTGAACTGCTGGAGGCCGAGCGTGCGGGACGCCTGCGCTTTGGCAGCGAACGTGGCGTGGTCGTGGAGGGCGCCCAGGTCTCGCTACGGCGGCTGGTGGCGCGCCGCCGTAAACGCCATGACGGGGCTTAAGGCTTGCGCGCGAGCATCACTGCGCGGCGCGGCGCCGGCAGGCCTTCGACGGTGCGGGCGGGATCGCCAGGATCGAGGAAGTCGCCAAGCGACTGGAAGCGCATCCAACGCGTACTGCGTTGCTCGTCGGTGCTCGTCGTACTGACGTCCACGCAGCGCACGTCACAGAAACCGGCGCGGCGCAGCCAGAGCGCCAGCGCCTCCACCGAGGGCAGGAACCAGACGTTGCGCATCTGCGCGTAGCGGTCCTCGGGGACCAGGACCTGGTTGACGTCGCCGTCGACCACCAGGGTCTCGAGCACCAGCTCGCCGCCACGCAACAGGCAATCCTTGAGTTGCAGCAGGTGGTCGATGGGGGAGCGGCGGTGATAGAGCACGCCCATGGAGAACACGCTGTCGAAGCCTTCCAGGCGCTCGGGGAGGTCTTCCAGGGTGAAAGGCAGTTGCCAGATGGGTTGACCGGGCAGGTAGTGCGCGATGGCCAGGAACTGGCAGAGGAACAACAGGTTCGGGTCGATGCCGATCACGCTGGCTGCGCCGGCGCCGAGCATGCGCCAGCCGTAATAGCCATTGCCGCAACCGACGTCGAGCACGCGCTTGCCGTGCAGGTCCAGGTGCGGTGCTACCCGTGCCCACTTCCAGTCCGAACGCCATTCGGTGTCCAGGTCCACGCCGAACAGCTCGAAAGGCCCCTTGCGCCAGGGCATCAGGCCTTCCAGTGCGTGCTCAAGCTGCGTGCGTTGGGTGGCGTCACAGGCCCCGGCGAGTGCCAGGCGTTCGCTCAGATCGACCTGCTGCACCTCCAGCGTCGGCAGCGCGGCGAGTGCGGCCTGCCAGCGTGCCAGGTCGCCATGGCCCTTATCCAGCCGCGCGGCCAGTTGCGCGGGGAGCTGGGCTGCCCAATCCTGCAAGGGCGTGTTGGCGCAGTGCGAGATTAGCGGTTCGAGTTCGATCATGGCAGGGCGATCAGTGAGGCGAAGTTCAGGCACTGGAACCAGGGCTGCACGCGGGAGAAGCCTGCCTGCAGCAACCGCTGGCGGTGTTCGTCCAGGCTGTCGGGAATCATCACGTGCTCGATGGCGCTGCGTTTCTGCGCGATTTCCAGTTCGCTGTAGCCGTTGGCCCGCTTGAAGTCCAGGTGCAGCTCGGTGAGCAGCGCCTGTTCTGCGGGATCGTCGAAACGCAGCTTCTCCGAGAGGATCAGTGCCGCACCCGGCTTGAGCGCCTGGCGAATGCGCTGCAGCAGCTCCAGGCGTTGCTCGGGGGCGATGAACTGCAGGGTGAAGTTCAGCGCCACCAAGTCGCAGGGCTCGAGCTGCAACTGCAGGATGTCCGCCTCGCAGAGTTGCACCGGCAGCAGCTCCTGGAACATCGCGTCCTGCGCGCGCAGGTATTCGTCGCAGCGCTGCAGCATGGCCGGGGAGTTGTCCACGGCGATGATGCGGCAGCCCTCGGCGCGCACGTGGCGGCGCAGGGCCTGGGTCACCGCACCGAGGGAGCAGCCCAGGTCGTAGAGCAGCCCATGGGCGCCGACGAAGCGTGCGGCGAGTACGCCGATGTTTTCGACGATGGTCGGGTAGCCGGGTACCGAGCGCTTGATCATGTCCGGGAACACCCGAGCGACGTCCTCGTTGAAGGTGAAGTCGGGCACGGCGTCCAGGGGCTGGGCGAAGAGTTGGTCAGGGGCGCTTTTCACGGCGATGGATCGTTGCATAGAGGAGCGGGGCGCCATGTTAACCGCAGAGCGCGGCGATCGGAATCGCTGGAGCCGGGCATTCATCCGCGCATGCCGTTACACTCGGGCGCAAACCCGCCACAGAGACCCTGCGCGTGATCGATGGCCTGTCTCGCCTGAGAAGCATCTTCTTCCTTTCCATTCTGGTTCTGCTGTTGAACTTGCTTGCTGCGCCGCTAGGCGTGCACTGGACCGGGCAAGCCGAGGGCTCGCGCGCTCGACAGGAAACCCTGCTGGCTCAGCTCGAGCAGCTTTTTTCCGCCCTCAAGGACGGTGAGACCGGCCAGCGCGGCTTCGTCATCAGTGGTCGTGACGACTTTCTTGCGCCGCTCTACCAGGGCTATGCCGAGGTCGACCGGCTGAGTCGCGACCTACGTGTGGAAAACGCCCATGACGATGTTCTCATCGATGCTTTGAAGGCGATCACGCGAGAAGTCGAAGAACAGCGCGATTACTTCCAGGAAGTCATCAGCGTGCGCCGCGAGCGCGGCCTGGCAGAAGCTGTGGCCATCGTCGGCAGTGGTCGTGGCAAGGTCATCATGGATGGTCTGCGGCGCCAGATGGGCGACCTCATCGCGCAAGTGGCGGGGCGCCTCACGGCGATCAAGCAGGACATTCTCTGGCGCGAGCGCGTTTCCTACGCTGGCCTGGTCGTGATCGCGATCATCGACCTGGCGCTGATGGTGCTGCTCTTCGTGCTCAGCTTCCGGATCATTCGCGCGAGTGTCGCCGCTAAGCAGGAGCAGCAGTTGCTCGGCGATCGCCTCTCCAGCGGTATGACGCAACTCGAGCGGCGTAACCGAGAGATTTCCCTGCTCAGCCAGATGGCCGGTGCGCTGCACTCCAGCCATCGTTTCGACGAATGCCACGAGATCATTCGACGTTTCGCACTGCAACTGTTCCCCGATTCGGATGGCTGCATGTACCTCTACCATCCGTCCCACGATGTTCTCGAGTGCGCCAGCCATTGGGGCGACTGGAATACCGGGAGCGATCTGATGGAGCGCGATGCCTGCTGGGCGCTGCGCCGCGGGCAGAGCCACGCGGTGGGCGACCCCTCGCGCGATCTGGTGTGCGCGCACATGGAGAGCGGACCTCTACGCCCCGAGGGCTACCTGTGCGTGCCGCTCATGGCGCAGGGCGAGCCACTGGGCGTGCTTACGCTGATCGGCGGGCACGACCGCCTGCAGGAGCTGGCCGAAGCCTTCGCCGAGCAGGTGTCCCTGGGCGTTTCCAATCTCAGTTTGCGTGACAGCCTGCGGCAACAGTCGGTACGCGATGCGCTGACCGGCCTGTACAACCGCCGGTTCCTGGATGAAACCCTGCGCCTGGAGCTGTTGCGTGCCGGGCGCAAGCAGGTCGAGGTGGCGGTGGTGATGCTCGATGCGGATCACTTCAAGCGCTTCAACGACAGCTTCGGCCACGAGGCCGGTGATCTGGTGTTGCGCGAGTTGGCGGGCGAGTTGCGCAAGCAGGTACGCGCCAGTGACCTCGCTTGTCGTTTCGGTGGTGAGGAGTTTGCCCTGGTCCTGCCGGAGATTTCCGAGCAGGACGCCATCGCTCGCTGCGAATCGCTGCGCCTGGCGGTCAGCAAACTGCAACTGCGCTATGGCGGACACGCGCTGGGGGCCGTGACGATCTCCCTGGGGCTGGCGATGTATCCGCGTGACGGCAGCACGTCCGACGGCATCCTGCAGGCTGCCGACCAAGCGCTCTACGCCGCCAAGCGTGAGGGCCGTAACCGGGTCTGCCGGGCGTTCGACCAGATGCCTGACGTGAAGTCCTAGTCCGCCACGGTGATCGCGCAGAGAAAGGTGCGTTCGGCGGGCTGTTCGCTGGACTCCCAGGGCCGACGATAGTCCAGCTGCAGCAGGCCTTCGCCGATGCCGGTCACGTCGAAGCGCCACTCGGAGCTTCCCTCGCCACCCACTGCCGCGCCCTCTGGCTGGCGGTAGACCTCTTCGCCACGGGCTTCCAGCACCTTGGGCGCGGCATCGCGAATCTGCCAGCGAAAACCGCTGGTGGGATTGCTCGGCAGCGCCAGCACCAGCGTTTGCCCGGTGTGCAGCGCCAGCGGGCAGTCGGCGGCGTCCTGCAATCGCTGCGTGGCGTCCGGGCCGCTGGCGCAGGCTGTCAGCAGCAGTACGGCGGCGAGCAGGGGCGTGCGGGTCATCGGTCTCTCCTTGAGGGGGTTCAGCGGTCCAGCATAGCGGCTGGACCGCGCACGCCCAAGTCCCGGCCCTTCAGTGTCGGGCGTCACTCGCCGAACAGCACCTTGGCCACATCCGTGAAGCGGCGGGCGAAATGCACCGTCACGCCTTCCTTGAGGTACTCGGGCAGCTCGTCGAAGTCGCCCCGGTTGGCCTCCGGCAGGATGAGCTCGTAAAGCTTCTGCCGGCGTGCGGCGATGACCTTCTCACGCACCCCGCCGATGGGCAGTACTTGGCCGGTGAGGGTCAGCTCGCCGGTCATGGCTACGCCTTTCTTGGGGGCCTGGTCGCGCGCCAGTGACAGCAGGGCGCTGGCCATGGTGATGCCGGCGCTGGGGCCGTCCTTGGGCGTGGCGCCCTCGGGGACGTGCAGGTGCACGAAGGCCTGGTCGAAGAAGCCCGCATCGCCCTTGAGCGCTTTGAGGTTGGCGCCCACGTAGCTGTAGGCGATCTCGGCCGACTCCTTCATCACCTCGCCGAGCTGTCCGGTCAGCTTGAAGCCGCGGTTGAGCGTGTGAATCCGCGTGGCTTCTATGGGCAGCGTCGCGCCGCCCATGCTGGTCCACGCCAGCCCCGTGACCACGCCGGTGCCGGCGAGCACTTGTTCCTTGCGGAAGGTCGGCATGCCGAGCAGGTCTTCCAGGTCCTTCGGCCCGACGCGCAATTTCAGCTCAGGGTCTTCCAGCAAGCGTACGACGCTCTTGCGCACGATCTTGCCGAGCAGCTTCTCCAGGTGACGCACGCCGGCTTCGCGGGCATAGCCCTCGATCAGCGCCTTGAGCGCGGCGTCGCTGATCGCCAGTCGCCCCTTGGGCACGCCAGCGCGCTCGAGTTGCTTGGGCCACAGATGCCGCTTGGCGATGGCCAGTTTCTCCTCGGCGATGTAGCCGGAGAGGCGGATCACTTCCATGCGGTCGAGCAGCGGTCCGGGGATCGAATCCAGGGTATTGGCGGTGCAGACGAAGAGCACCTTGGACAGGTCCAGGCGCAGATCCAGGTAGTGATCGAGGAATTCGACGTTCTGCTCCGGGTCGAGGGTTTCCAGCAGGGCCGAGGCCGGGTCGCCCTGGAAGCTGGCGCCCATCTTGTCGATCTCGTCGAGCATGATCACCGGGTTCATCACCTCGACGTCCTTGAGCGCCTGCACCAGCTTGCCGGGCATGGCGCCGATGTAGGTGCGCCGATGACCCTTGATCTCCGCCTCATCGCGCATGCCACCCACCGAGAAACGGTAGAACGGCCGGCCGAGGGATTCGGCGATGGACTTGCCGATGCTGGTCTTGCCGACCCCGGGCGGGCCTATCAGTAGCACGATGGAACCGGCGATCTCGCCCTTGAACGCGCCCACCGCGAGGAATTCGAGAATGCGGTTCTTGATGTCGTCGAGGCCGGCATGGTGCTTGTCGAGCACCTTGCGCGCGTGGCCGAGGTCGAGCTTGTCCTGCCCGTGCACGCCCCAGGGCACGCTGGTCGCCCAGTCGAGGTAGTTGCGGGTGACGGCGTATTCGGGCGAGCCACTCTCGAGGATCGACAGCTTCTGCAGCTCCTCGTCGATGCGCTTGCGCGCCGCCTCGGGTAGTGCGCGGCCTTCGAGCCGCTCGCGGAAGGTGTCCGCATCGGCACTCTTGTCATCCTTGGTGATGCCCAGCTCCTGCTGGATGATCTTCAACTGTTCCTTGAGGAAGAACTCACGCTGGCGTTCGCCGATCTTGCGGTTGACCTCGGCCGACAGCTCGTTCTGCAAGCGGCCGACCTCCACCTCCTTGCGCAGCAGCGGCAACACCTTCTCCATGCGCTTGAGCACGGGGACGCAGTCCAGCACGTCCTGCAGCTCATGGCCGGGCGCGGTGGTCAGGGCCGCGGCGAAGTCGGTGAGCGGGGAGGGATCGTTGGGGCTGAAACGGTTGAGGTAGTTCTTCAGCTCTTCGCTGTACAGCGGATTGAGCGGGAGCAGCTCCTTGATCGCGTTGATCAGAGCCATGCCGTAGGCCTTCACCTCGTCGCGTGGGTCCTCATCGGGGCGTGGGTAGTCCACTTCGACGAGGAACGGCGGCCGATGGCGTTTCAGCCACCCCTTCACCCGCACCCGGGAAAGGCCCTGGGCGACGAATTGCAACTGGCCGTTCTCGCGGCTGGCACGGTGTACGCGCACCAGGGTGCCGTGTTCCGGCAGGTGGCTGGTGTCGAGGTGGCGCGGGTCTTCGGGCTGGTCCATGTAGAACAGCGCGAGGCAATGGTGCTCGGTCTTGGCAACCAGCTCCAGGGTCTCCGCCCAGGGTTCCTCGGGGACGATGATCGGCAACACTTGGGCGGGAAAGAAGGGCCGGTTGTGCACCGGGATGACGTAGACGCGTTCGGGGAACGTCTGGTTCGGCAGTACAAGGCTGTGACTGCCCTGGCCGGCCTGCTCGACGATATCGGAAGGATGGTCCTGGTCGCTCATGGGGCACCTGTTGGCATGACATGCCTGCTTAGATGGGTGGTCGCGCCGACGATTTCAATGGCGCGCATGTCCCGTGTATGGAGGGCTCTGGGCTGGGTCGTCCGATAAAAGCCGAATGCAGGATGCGGGATGAAGTCATCCGTGCCGAGGGGCGATCTGAACCTGGGCTGACGTCTTTGTCGGGGACTTCCCGCGCCTGTGGGGGAGGGGCGGTAATGAAGGGACCCTCAGGCGCCTGGCCATCGCCTCAGGCGTGGCTGGTCAGTGCCGGCCCGCACCACCGCCGCGCTAACGCGCGGGGGCTGCTAGGCTTTGTGGGTGTCGTCGGCGAAGGTCGTTCCTGGCTCAAGGAAGGCTCCGTTATGGTGACGCCCAATTCTGGCCGGCGGGAGATTTGGCCTATCACGAGAAACCCGGCGAACCTCGCCTTCGCCGGTGAAGGCGATTGGGTGGACGGATTCCTCGTCGGGTTCGCGAACAAGCGCTTCAGCGTCGTCGCGGTCTGCGCCCGGCGGGGCGAGATCGTCACCCGGGACGACCAGAACGGTTTCTACCTGTCGCTGCAAGGGAGCTACTGATGATGCGTCTGCCTCTATTCGCGTTGCTGCTGTCGCTGATGGTCGGCTGCGCCCAACGTCCTCCTGTCGACGATAGCCTTTACCAGGAGCTGGGCCAGAAACCGGGCATTCAGAAGGTGGTCGAGGGCATGCTGCTCAATGCGGCGGCAGACCCGCGTATCTTCCGGCGCTTCGTGAACATCGACATCGTGCCTTTGCGCGACAAATTGATCGAGCAGATCTGCGTGGAGAGTGGCGGGCCCTGCGAGCCCAGCGGCGATAGCCGGCAGGAAACCCGCCAGCGGCTGGAACTCAGCGCCGCCGAGTTCGATGCGTTGGTCGAGGATCTGCAGAAGGCGATGGATGCCCAGGGTTTGCCGGCGACCACTCAGAAGCGCTTGCTGGCGCGCCTCGCACCGATGCGAGAACTCCTCCTCAGGCGCTGAATTCGACACGTTCGGTAGTCGGTTGCAACCTATTGATGGCGTACGGTTGCACCTGGTGGCACAATTCGCCTTCCGTGCGCGTGACCGGCGCTTGATCGTCGTGTCGTATGGGTGGCACCTGCCGTCTACGGTCACTCGCGTCCCACCACTACAATGAGAAGCGCAAGCCCATGAGCCTCAACAATCCCACTCTGATCACCTTTGTGATCTACATCGCGGCGATGATTCTGATCGGTTTCACCGCCTACCGTGCCACCAAGAACTTCGACGACTACATCCTAGGCGGACGCAGTCTCGGCAGCTTCGTCACCGCGCTTTCCGCCGGTGCCTCGGACATGAGCGGCTGGCTGCTGATGGGCCTGCCTGGCGCGATCTTCGCCGCCGGCCTGTCGGAAAGCTGGATCGCCATCGGCCTGCTCGTCGGGGCCTGGCTGAACTGGCTGTTCGTTGCAGGGCGCCTGCGTGTGCATACCGAGCACAACCACAACGCCCTGACCCTGCCCGACTACTTCACCCATCGCTTCGAGGACAAAAGTCGCCTCCTGCGCATTCTCTCGGCGCTGGTGATCCTGGTGTTCTTTACCATCTACTGCGCTTCCGGCGTGGTCGCTGGTGCGCGCCTGTTCGAGACCACCTTCGGCATGAGCTATGACACGGCGCTGTGGCTGGGCGCTGCGGCCACCATCCTCTACGTGTTCGTCGGTGGCTTCCTGGCGGTCAGCTGGACCGACACCGTGCAGGCCACGCTGATGATCTTCGCTCTGCTGATCACGCCGCTGTTCGTGATCCTCGCACTGGGTGACATGGACGCTGCGATGGCGACCATCGAGGCGCAGAACCCCGCCGCCTTCGACATGTTCAGCGGCCTGTCCTTCGTCGCCATCGTTTCTCTGCTGGCCTGGGGGCTGGGTTACTTCGGCCAGCCGCACATCCTGGTGCGCTTCATGGCCGCCGATTCGGTGAAGTCGATCCCCGCGGCGCGCCGCATCGGCATGATCTGGATGCTGCTGACCCTGATCGGCGCCGTGGCTGTCGGCTTCTTCGGCATCGCCTATTTCGCCGGTCATCCGGACCAGGCAGGGCCGGTGAGCGAGAACGGCGAGCGCGTGTTCATGGAACTGACCAAGCTGCTGCTCAACCCGTGGGTCGCCGGGATCATCCTCTCCGGCGTGCTCGCCGCTGTGATGAGCACCCTCAGCGCGCAGTTGCTGGTGAGTTCCAGCGCCTTGACCCAGGACTTCTACAAGGCACTGCTGCGCAAGAATGCCTCGCAGACTGAGCTGGTCTGGGTCGGTCGCGGTATGGTGCTGGCGATCGCCGCCATCGCCATCACCATCGCCTACAACCCGGAGAGCAAAGTGCTCGGCCTGGTTTCCTATGCCTGGGCCGGTTTCGGCGCGGCCTTCGGTCCGGTGGTGCTGATCTCCCTGTTGTGGAAGCGCATGACTCGTAACGGCGCGCTCGCCGGCATGCTGGTCGGCGCCGTCACCGTGATCGTGTGGAAGAACTGGATCGGCCTGGGGCTCTACGAGATCATCCCCGGCTTCATCCTCGCCAGCCTGGCGATCTACGTCTTCAGCAAGCTGGACAAGGCGCCTTCCGAGGCCATCCAGCAGCGCTTCGACGCCGCCGAGCAGGAGTACCGCGAGGCGCACATCGGCAACTGATGTCGCCCCGACGCTTTATCGCACAGGCCGCCTTAGGGCGGCCTGTTGCGTTTTCCATCCTCAGCCTTCGCCGAAGAGATCGCGCAGTGCCCGCCGATAGTTTTCCTGGCCTAGGCGCAGTGCATTGTTGTGCGTGCCTCCGGGCACCAGAAGTAGCCGCTTGGGCTCCTGCGCACGCTCGTAGAGCTGTTCGGAAAAGCGCGGCGGTACGTAGCGATCATTGCTGCCATGCACGATCAGCAGCGGCACGCCGACCTCGTCGATCTTGTCCAGGGAGTCGAAGCGCTGCGACAGCAGCCAGCGCAGCGGCAGACGGGTGTCCGTTACCGCCTCGGCGACGTCGCCCAGGTTGGTGAAGGTGGACTCGATGATCAGCCCGGCCGGTGGTCGGCCCTGGGTGGACAGCTTGCGGGCCAGGTCCACGGCTATCGCGCCGCCCAGCGAATGGCCATAGATGAAGCGCTTGGCAGGGTCGGGTTGCAGCTGCTGAAGGCGCTCCCAGGCGATCAGCGCATCTTGGTAGACGCTGCCCTCCGAGGGCAATGGCCCACGGCTTTCACCGAAGCCGCGATAATCCACGGCGAGCACCGCGTAGCCCAGGGCATGCCATTGCTGGATGCGAAACAGCTGGCCGGTGAGGTTCCAGCGTGAGCCGTGCAGGTACAGCAGGGTCGGAGCGTCACGGCGTTGTGCCGGCCACCACCAGGCCTGCAGGCTTTGCTCGGGATCGAAGTCACCGGGAGTCAGGTCCAGTACCTGGACAGCCGCGGGCCGTCCGGAGTACCACTGGGCGACGCCGGGCTCGATGCGGAACACCAGCTCGCGTTCCTTCTCCCGTAACTGGCTGCAGCCGACGCCCAGCAGGGCAACGACGAGTATCAGGCCGCCCAGGGATTTCCAGCGTTGCAGTAGGATCATCGGCATGCGCCCATCTCCGCAAACAATGCAATCTAACCCGCCTATGACGGCCATTGCAGCCTCGCGGATCGTTGCGGGATATGTTCGGCGGATGGACGGTAGGCCCTAAGATGAGAGGATGACTGCAGGAGGCAAGCATGAGCCAAGCGCGGGATGTGCTGGTCAACATCGACGTGCCAGATCTGGGCAGCGCGATTCGCTTCTACGAGCGTGCCCTGGGCTGGCGGCTGTGTCGGCGCCTGTTCGACGGCCAGGTCGCCGAGATGCAGGCCGGCGCGCTGCACATCTATCTGCTGGAACGGGCGGCCGATGCGCACTCCCCGGTTCCCGCGCGTGCCCGTGACTACGGGCGGCACTGGACGCCGGTCCACCTCGATCTGGTGGTCGACGATCTGGAAGACGCCCTGGCGCGGGCCGAAGCCAACGGCGCGCGGCTGGAAGGACGCATCCATGAGCAACCTTACGGGCGCCTGGCGAGCCTCGCCGATCCCTTCGGCCATGGCTTCTGCCTGATCCAGTTCAATGCACAGGGCTACGATGCCGTGGCGACGCCGACGCGCAGCGACAGCCCTTGAAGAGGAGACTCAGCATGCGAGACCTGTCATGGCCCGACGGCCAGCGCACCCCGGTAATCGGCCAGGGCACCTGGCGCATGGGCGAACGTCGCGAGGCGCGCCGCGCCGAGGTGGCGGCGCTGCAGTTAGGGATTGAGCTAGGCATGACGCTGATCGACAGCGCGGAAATGTACGGTGAGGGCGGCGCCGAAGAGGTGGTCGGCGAGGCCATCGGCGGACGCCGTGAAGGTCTCTTCCTGGTCAGCAAGGTCTATCCGCACAACGCCAGCCGCGATGGCGTGGTCGCCGCCTGCGAGCGCAGTTTGCGGCGTTTGGGCACTGATCGGCTGGACCTGTATCTGCTGCACTGGCGCGGCCAGTATCCGCTGCAGGACACCGTCGAGGGCTTCGAGCGTCTGCGCAAGGCCGGCAAGATCCTGCGCTGGGGTGTGTCAAACTTCGACTGCGACGATCTGCGCGAGCTGGCACCCTACGATGCGGCATGCGCTGCCAATCAGGTGCTCTACAACCCCGGGGAGCGCGGTATCGAGTTCGACCTGCTACCCGACTGCCAGGCGCGCGGCATGCCGCTGATGGCGTACTGTCCGCTGGGGCAGGGCGGCCAGATGCTGGCGCATCCCACGTTGTCCGAGGTGGCGCGTCGGCATGCCGCCACTCCGGCGCAGGTGGCGCTCGCCTGGGCGCTGCGTCAGCCGGGGGTGATGGTGATTCCCAAGGCGGTGGATGCCGCGCACCTGCGTGCCAACGCGGCTGCCGGTGACCTGTCTCTGGACGCCGAGGACCTGGCGTTGCTCGATGCGGCTTTCCCGCCGCCCAGGCGTGCGCAGCCGCTGCAGATGGTCTGAGCCTCAGCCGTTCTCGGCGGCTTCGGTAATCGTGTCCAGCCGCGGCGGGTCGCCGTGTTCGCGAACCACGAGATGAATGAAGTGCAGGCGGGTCACGGCGGCGGCCGGCAAGGCGAACGGATAGGTGTCCGGTTGGCCCATGCTGCGCGCCAGTTCGTTGAGCATCGCGGCCATCTCGATCCAGGCATTGACGAACGCCAGGAAGTCCTCGGCTTGCGGGTCGTCGGCGCGGTAGAGCGCATCGAGGCCGAAGGGTAGGAACTCCAGCCCTGTCTTGCCCACCGCCATGCCGAAGCCCATGGCGGTGTCCAGGGTATCCATCATGTGCAGGTAATGTGCCCAGGTCTCCGCCCAGTCTTCCCAGGGGTGCATGCTGGCATAGGCGCTGACGAAGCGTTGTGGCCAGTCGAGTGGGGCGCCTTCACGGTAATGCCGGTCCATCGCCTCGGCATAGTCCAAGCGTTCGTCGCCGAACAATTCGCGGAAGGGTTGCAACCAATGACCGCTGGCGACCAGGCGGTCCCAGTAGTAGTGCCCGATCTCATGGCGAAAATGCCCGAGCAGGGTGCGGTAGGGTTCCTTCATCTGATCGCGCATGCGCTCGCGGTAGTCGTCGTCTGCTTCCAGCACGTTGAGCGTAATAAGGCCGTTGGCGTGGCCGGTCAGCGGCGCATTGCCCCCGGCGTCAGGACCGAGCAGGTCGAACGCCAGACCCCGCTGCTCATCCTCGTCCTTGCCTTGTACCGGTAGACCCAGGTCGAGCAACTGAGCAACCAGTCGCCGCTTGGCCAGCTCGATACTCCGCCATCGCTCTGCGTTGTCGGCTAGCGAAAGGTCCGGAAGGGTGCGTGTCAGCCTGCAGGAAAGGCAGAGCTCGTGGGGGCTGTCGGCTGGCTCCAGCCAGTTGCAGGCCGCCGCGGTTTCCAGGTTGGCGCAGCGTTTCCAGTGGGATGCCTCGGCGTGCCCAGCGATCAGCCAGGTGCTGTCGCTGGCACTTTCGAGCGTATGCAGCTGACCATCCTCGGGCGAGTAGCCGAGCGCCGCGCCGCAGGTCAGGCAGGCGGTATTCGGGAAGTAGATAGGCTGACCGCACTGGCAGGCGAAGGCTGCTTGGCGGCCGAAACGACGGGATGGGGGCGAGGGCATTGAAGGGCTCCGGGATGACGCTGATTGGTTGACGTCGCCCCGGCGTGCGGGGTTCCCTTCTCAGCGCTGGCGGGGCGCGGCGACGCCTTCGAGCGTGGCGAACGAGGTGTCCTTGGCGGTGAGTAGGAAATCTCGCATGAAGGGGGCGTCGAGCATGTCGCTGCGGATAGCCGCATGCAGTGTGCAGAACAGGCCGCGTTCGCCCAGGCGCTTAGCGCTGACGTAGCCGCGCGCGCTGTATTCGTGAAGCGCCCAGTTCGGCAGGCAGCAGACGCCGCGACCGCTAGCCACCAGTTGCATCATCATGACCGTCATTTCCGCGGTGCGCACCTGCGCCGGCTCGATGTCGGCGGGTTCGAGGAAATGCTTGAAGATGTCCAGACGGTCGCGCTCCACCGGGTAGGTGATCAGCGTTTCGCTCTCCAGCTGTTCGGCGCGCACATAGGGCTGGTGGGCCAGGGGATGCTGGTTGGCGACCGCCAGTAGCGCTTCGTAGGTGAACAGGGGAACGTAGGTGATGCCGGCGAGCTCGACCGGATCGGCGGTCACCACCAGGTCCAGGTCGCCGCGCGCCAGGGCCGGCAGCGGCGCGAAGGCGAAGCCCGAGGCCATGTCCAGTTCCACTTCCGGCCAGGCGTCGCGGAACTGGTCGATGGTCGGCATCAGCCACTGGAAGCAGCTGTGGCACTCGATGGCCATGTGCAGGCGCCCCGCCGTGCCGCCGACCAGGCGCGCCAGGTCGCGCTCGCTGGCGCGCAGTTGCGGCAGCACGCTGTCGGCCAGTTGCAGCAGGCGCAAGCCGGCGCTGGTGAAGCGCACGGGCTTGGTCTTGCGCACGAACAGGGGCATGCCCAGACGCTCCTCCAGTTCCTTGAACTGGTGGGATAGCGCGGACTGGGTAAGATGCAGGCGTTCGGCGGCTTCGACCAGGCTATCGGTCTCGCGCAATGCGTGCAGTGTCTTGAGGTGGCGGATTTCCAGCACGGGTGACTCCGAAGGGCGACGCGACGCGGGCAGGGCCGGGCGCAACGCGGAATTTTCGCCGAACACCGTGTGGCTGTCGAGCGCAGCGATCTTGAAGGTAGGGCAATGGCCCGCCCGCGAGGGCGGGCTCAGCGCGACGGTAGCGGTGCGCGCCGCGCGGTCTCGCCCAGGTAGCAGGCCAGGCGCTGGCGCGCCTGTTCGTCAAGGAACAGGCCGAGCTTGCTGCGGCGCCAGAGGATGTCCTCGCTGCCTTGTGCCCACTCGTGGGCGCACAGGTAGTCCACTTCGCGGGTGTAGAGATCGCCGCCGAGCAGCACGCCGAGATCGGCCAGGCCGCTGGCGCCTTCGAGCAGGCGTTCGCAGCGGCTGCCGTAGCTGGCGCTCCAGCGCCGCACGAGGGTTTCCGGCAGCCAGGGATAGCGTTGCGACAGCTGCGTCTGGTGCAGGCGTGGATCATCGATGCCTTCGCCACCCGGAAGTGCGACCTGCGCGGTCCAGGCCGGACGCATGTTCGGGAACCAGGGCGCCAGCCGAGCCATGACCGCTTCGGCCAGGCGCCGGTAGGTAGTCAGCTTGCCGCCGAATACCGAGAGCAGCGGTGCCTGCTCGGCTTCGCTCTGCAGGGCCAGACTGTAGTCGCGGGTGATCGCCGAGGGGTTGCTGGCCTCGTCATCGCGCAGCGGGCGCACGCCGGAGAAGCAGTGAACGATGTCCTCGCGCTGCAGTGTTTGGCGGAAATGTCCGTTGAGTACGCCGAGCAGGTAGTCGACCTCCTCGTCGAGGATGCTCACCCGCGCCGGGTCGCCGCGGTATTCGCGGTCTGTCGTGCCGACCAGGCTGAAACGGTCTAGGTAGGGAATCACGAAAACGATGCGACCGTCCTCGTTCTGCAGGATGTAGGCGTGTTCACCGGGGTGCAGCCGCGGCAGCACCAGGTGACTGCCCTGCACCAGGCGAATCGCGTAGGGCGACGGTTGTTCCAGCGCGTCCCCCAGTACCCGCGCGACCCAGGGTCCCGCGGCGTTCACCAGCGCGCGGGCCATGACGCTGCGCCGGCCGTTGGCGTCTTCCAGGTCCACCTGCCACAGCGAGCCTTGCCGACGTGCGCCGATGCAGCGGCAACGGGTGGCGATCTGCGCGCCGTTTTCGGCGGCGGACAGCGCATTGGCGACCACCAGGCGGGCGTCGTCGGCCCAGCAGTCGGAGTATTCGAAGCCGCGTTTTATGTCGTCCTGTAGCAGCGGGTCGTTGGCCAGGCTGATGCTGCGCGAGGCGGGCAGTTTGCGCCGTCGGCCCAGGTGGTCGTAGAGGAACAGTCCGGTGCGGATCATCCACGCCGGGCGCAGGTGAGGCCGGTGCGGGAGTACGAAACGCAGGGGGCGAATCAGGTGCGGGGCCTTGGCCATCAGTACTTCCCGCTCGGCCAGCGCCTCGCGGACGAGGCGCAGTTCGCCGTGCTCCAGGTAGCGCAGGCCGCCATGGATCAGCTTGCTGCTGGCCGAGGAGGTGTGCGATGCCAGGTCGTGCTGCTCGCAGAGCAGCACCTGCAGGCCGCGGCCGGCGGCGTCGGCGGCGATGCCGGTACCGTTGATGCCGCCGCCGATGACGATCAGGTCGAGGCAGTCGCGCGGCTCGCTCATGGAAGACCTCCGACAACAAGTGGGCTGTGTCGGATCGCTGCGTGTGCGATGGCCGACAGCCTCAGGTTAGCAGCGCTCGCGATGGTCGGCGCGGCCCTGGGTTTTGCAGTAAGGTAGAACGTTCATTGCTTCCGTGCGTTCCCCTATGACCCCTGCGATCGATCTATTGAAGAAAGCCCGTGCCGAGCACCGAGTGCATGCCTACGAACACGACCCCAAGGCGCCGTCCTATGGTCTGGAGGCCGCGGAGAAACTTGGTCTGGACCCCGCGCGGGTGTTCAAGACGTTGCTCGCGGTGAGCGAGAAGGGCGAACTGCTGGTGGCCGTGGTGCCGGTGGCGGGCAGCCTGGATCTCAAGGCGCTGGCCCACGCCGCCGGGGTGAAGAAGGTGGACATGGCCGATCCGCTGGCGGCGCAGCGAGCCACCGGTTACCTAGTGGGCGGCATCAGTCCGCTGGGGCAGAAGAAGCGCCTGCGTACCTTCATAGACGAGAGCGCGCGCACGGTACCGGCGATTCACGTCAGCGCCGGGCGCCGCGGGCTGGAACTGGAACTGGCCGCCGAGGTGCTGGTCCAGCACTGCAATGGCTGTTTCGCGAGCATCGCTCGCCACTGACTCACACGAAAACAACAAGGACATCGCCATGACTGCCCACCTGCTCGCCATCGACCAGGGCACCACCAGCAGCCGCGCCATCGTCTTCGATGCCAGTGGCCGCGCCGTGGCCCAGGCCCAGCAGGAATTTCCCCAGCACTTTCCCGCCGACGGCTGGGTCGAGCACGATCCCGAAGACATCTGGCGCAGCGTGCTGGCCGTGGTGCGCGAGGCGCTACAGAGCGCCGGACTCGGCGCCGAGGCGATCACTGCCATCGGCATCACCAATCAGCGCGAGACCGCGGTGCTGTGGGAGGCCAGTAGCGGCGCGGCGGTCCATCCGGCGATCGTCTGGCAGGACCGGCGCACCGCCGATACCTGCGCACGCATGCAGGCCGAAGGGCATGAGGCCTTGGTCAGCGAGCGCAGCGGATTGCTCATCGACCCCTATTTCTCGGCGACCAAGCTGCGCTGGATGCTCGACGAGCTGCCTGGCGTACGTGAACGCGCCGAACGTGGCGAACTACGCTTCGGCACCGTGGACAGCTTCCTGCTCTGGCGCCTGACCGGCGGCAAGGTGCATCGCACTGATGCCAGTAATGCGGCACGCACGCTGCTGTTCGACATCCATCGGCAGTGCTGGGACGACGATCTGTTGGCGCTGTTCGACATCCCGCGCAGTCTGCTGCCCGAGGTGCTCGACTGCGCCGCCGAGTTCGGTACGTGCGACCCCGCGTTGTTCGGCGCGCCCATCCCGATCCGCGGCATGGCCGGCGACCAGCAGGCAGCGTTGATCGGCCAGGCCTGCTTCTCACCGGGGATGGTGAAGAGTACCTACGGCACCGGCTGCTTCATGGTGCAGAACACCGGCGAGACACCGGTCCGTTCGGCCAATCGCCTGTTGACCACGGTGGCCTATCGTCTGGGCGGGCAGGTGACCTATGCGGTGGAAGGCAGCATCTTCGTCGCGGGCGCCGCTGTGCAGTGGCTGCGCGACGGCGTTCGCCTGATCGATCACGCGCACCAGAGCGAAGCCCTGGCGGAGCAGACCGGCGAGGCCTGTGGCGTTTATCTGGTACCGGCGTTCACCGGGCTGGGCGCGCCGTACTGGGACCCCAAGGCGCGTGGAGCGATCTTCGGCCTGACCCGCGATACCGGCATCAAGGAAATCGTCACCGCGGGCCTGCAGTCGGTGTGCTACCAGACCCGTGACCTGCTCGACGCGATGGGCGAAGACGGCGCAGAGCCGCCCAGCGCCTTGCGCGTGGATGGCGGCATGGTGGTCAACGACTGGGTCATGCAGTTCCTCGCCGACATCCTCGGCGTGCCCGTAGAGCGCCCTGAGATCACCGAGACCACCGCGTTGGGGGCGGCCTACCTGGCGGGCCTGCAAAGCGGCGTGTTCGCCGATCTCGCGACCATCGCCACGCTCTGGCGACGTCAGCGTCGCTTCGAGCCGCACATGGATGCCGAGCTGCGCAAGCGTCTCTACGCCGGCTGGCTGGACGCCGTGCGGCGGGTGCGTAGCTAGAGTGTCGCGACACGCATCAAATGCCGGCCCGCACTGGCCCTCGACAGGCATCACTGCGTTGCTCCGCTTGCCAATCCTCCAGTATTGGCGGCGCGAAGCGCCTTGCGCTGCCTGCCGATGGCGGCGTGCGCGCTTCGACATCCGATACCTGTCGAGACACTAGCTTATGTACAAGTTGTGCTTCTTCGTCCCCGCCTCGCACCTGGAGCCGTGCAAGGAGGCGCTGTTCGAGGCGGGCGCCGGGCGTATCGGCGCTTACGATCGTTGCTGCTGGCAGACCCTGGGCGAGGGGCAGTTCAGGCCACTGGCCGGTAGCGATCCGTTTCTCGGGCGCGCGGGTGAGACTGAGCGGGTCGCGGAATGGAAGGTCGAACTGGTGGTGGCCGACGAACTGATCGACGCCGCGCTGGCGGCCCTGCGCGCTGCGCATCCCTATGAAACGCCGGCGATCGAGGCCTGGAAACTCAGCGAGCGAATCGGCTAGCGGCCAAACGCAAAAGGCCCCGCCAGGGCGGGGCCTCTTTGGGCCGCGTTCGCTCAGGCGCGGCGGCGGAACAGCGGCAGCGGCTGGTCGGCGGAGGCCTGGTAGACCTCGGAGAAGTCCTCGAAGGCCTTCACCGCATCGTACGGGTCCTTGTCCTCGCGCAGGGCGAAGGCGTCGAAGCCGACCCGGCGCAAGGCGAACAGCTGGTCGCGCAGTACGTCGCCAATG
Source organism: Pseudomonas sp. R4-15 (assembly GCF_055768815.1). Lineage (NCBI taxonomy): Bacteria > Pseudomonadati > Pseudomonadota > Gammaproteobacteria > Pseudomonadales > Pseudomonadaceae > Pseudomonas > Pseudomonas sp. R4-15. Next base: position 3,784,747 of record NZ_CM147293.1, on the reverse strand, counting down.
GCGCGCACTTCACCCTTGTAGCCGTAGCGGGTACGCAGCAGGTAGGCGGTGGATGAGTGCCGGCCGTCGGTGAAGGCGGGGAAGTTCAGCGCGATGACCTGGAAGTGCGCGAGGTCGTCGGCGATTTCCTCGATTTCTTCACCGGCTTCGAGCCACACGCCAAGTCCGCCGTCGCGGGCCTTCAGCGCATGACCGTGCTCCAGCCAGAGCGCCATCGGTACGATGATGTCGGCGCTGTTCGACAGCCCGTCCAGGCTGTTCTCCTTGACCAGCGTCCAGCGCTCGTCGAGCACCTCGCCGTTCTTAATGATGCGCTGCATAGACGCGCTCCTTGAAGGGGTCGATGCCGATCCGGCGGAAGGTGTCGAGGAACTGCTCGTCCTCGGTGCGCTGCTCGACGTAGACCTTGATCAGCTTGTCGATCACGTCCGGCATGTCGTCCTGGGCGAACGACGGGCCGAGGATCTGCGCCAGGCTGGCGTCGCGGCCGGCGCTGCCGCCGAGGGAGACCTGATAGAACTCCTGGCCTTTCTTGTCGACGCCGAGGATGCCGATGTTGCCGACGTGGTGGTGACCACAGGCGTTCATGCAGCCGGAGATGTTCAGGTCCAGCTCGCCGATGTCGAACAGGTAGTCCAGGTCGTCGAAGCGGCGCTGGATGGCTTCGGCCACCGGAATCGACTTGGCATTGGCCAGCGAGCAGAAGTCACCGCCCGGGCAGCAAATGATGTCGGTCAGCAGGCCCACGTTGGGAGTGGCGAAACCGTTCTCGCGCAGCAGGCCCCAGAGCTCGAACAGGCGGCGTTGCTCGACGTCCGCGAGGATGATGTTCTGGTTATGGCTGTTGCGCACTTCACCGAAGCTGTAGTCGTCGGCCAACTGGGCGATGACGTCGAGCTGCTTGTCGGTGACGTCGCCTGGCGCCACGCCGGTGGGCTTGAGCGACAGGGTCACGGCAACGTAGCCGGGCTTCTTATGGGCGAAGGTGTTGCGCACGCGCCAGCGGGCGAAACCCGGATGCTCGGCATCCAGCGCGGCGAGGGCGGCGTCCTCATCGTCCAGTGCCTGGTAGGCCGGGTCGACGAAGTGGGCGGCGACGCGGGCGAGCTCGGCTTCGGTGAGGGTGGTCGGGCCATCCTTGAGGTGCGCCCATTCGGCGGCCACGCGCTCGGCGAAGACGTCCGGACCCAGTGCCTTGACCAGGATCTTGATGCGCGCCTTGTACTTGTTGTCCCGGCGGCCGTAGCGGTTGTAGACACGCAGGATGGCGTCCAGGTAGCTCAGCAGGTGCTGCCAGGGCAGGAATTCGTTGATGAAGCTGCCGACGATCGGGGTGCGGCCCAGGCCGCCACCGACGGAGACGCGGAAGCCCAGCTCGCCGGCGTCGTTCTGTACGGCTTCCAGGCCGATGTCATGCACCTCGATGGCGGCGCGGTCGCTGCGCGAGCCATTCACCGCGATCTTGAACTTGCGCGGCAGGTGGCTGAACTCGGGGTGGAAGGTCGACCACTGGCGGATGATCTCGCACCAGGGGCGCGGATCGATCAGTTCGTCCTTGGCAACGCCGGCGAACTGGTCGGTGGTGGTGTTGCGGATGCAGTTGCCGCTGGTCTGGATGGCGTGCATCTGCACGGTGGCCAGCTCGGCAAGGATGTCCGGCACTTCTTCCAGCTCCGGCCAGTTGAACTGAACGTTCTGCCGGGTGCTGATGTGTGCGTAGCCCTTGTCGTAGTCGCGGGCGATCTTCGCCAGCATGCGCACCTGACGGGAGTTGAGCAGGCCGTAGGGCACGGCGATGCGCAGCATCGGCGCATAACGCTGAATGTACAGACCGTTCTGCAGGCGCAGCGGACGGAATTCTTCCTCCGCCAGCTCGCCGGCCAGATAGCGGCGGGTCTGATCGCGGAACTGCTTGACGCGGTCCTCGACGATGCGTTGATCGTAGTCGTCGTAAACGTACATGAAGGGTCCTGTGTTCTCAGGCTATCGGCAGTGCATGCGCGCACGGTCGCGCACCCTGCGAAGGGGTGAGCAAGATACCAGCTCAGGGATATGCGCAAAAGTGAAGTTTGGACATATGGAAAGAACCAAATGGCCTAAATCCCGGGGCTTTCATGTCGTCTTGGCTTGCTGTGGCGCAAGCGCTGAACTTAACTGCTGACAGGTATCGGTAACCACGGAGACCACTGACATGTCCGATCCCGATTCGAGCGATAGCCGGGTCGATGCCTGGGCTATCTTCGCGCTCATCCTGTTGGTCGTCGCTACGGCGGTGTTCTGGGTTAGCGGCCAATAGTCGCAGTTTCTTGTCCGGTGTCAGTATTTCACGCAGTGCTGCGGAGTAGCGTCGAAGGCCCCTCCAGGACCCACTACAAGAGGATAGGCCACGATGAGCAGCACCTTTTTCATTCCTGCCGTGAATATGATGGGCGCCGGTAGCCTCGAGGAGGCCGTACAGGCTATCCGCAGCCACGGTTTTCGCCACGCGTTGATCGTCACCGACAAGGGGCTGGCGAAGGCCGGCGTCGCCGACAAAGTGATCGGCCTGCTGGCCGCCGAGGATATCCAGGCCAGTCTGTTCGACGGCGCGCAACCCAACCCCACGGTGGGCAACGTCGAGGCGGGATTGGCTGTCCTGCGGCAGAAAGCTTGCGACTTCGTGATCTCCCTGGGGGGCGGCTCGCCCCATGACTGCGCCAAGGGCATCGCCCTGTGCGCCAGCAATGGCGGCGGCATCGCCGACTACGAGGGTGTCGACCAATCGGCCAAGCCGCAACTGCCGCTGGTGGCGATCAACACCACCGCGGGTACCGCCAGCGAGATGACGCGCTTCTGCATCATCACCGACGAGTCGCGTCACGTGAAAATGGCGATCGTCGATCGCAACGTCACGCCGATCCTCTCGGTCAACGATCCGACGCTGATGGTCGGCATGCCCGCCGGGCTGACCGCGGCCACCGGGATGGACGCGCTGACCCACGCCGTCGAGGCCTATGTCTCCACCGCGGCTACGCCGATCACCGATGCCTGCGCGCTCAAGGCCGTGACCCTGATTGCCGAGAACCTGCGCACGGCCGTGGCCAATGGCCAGGACATGCCCGCCCGCGAAGCGATGGCCTATGCCCAGTTCCTCGCCGGCATGGCGTTCAACAACGCCTCGCTGGGGTACGTGCATGCCATGGCGCACCAACTCGGTGGGTTCTACGATCTGCCCCACGGTGTATGCAACGCCGTGCTCCTGCCGCACGTGCAGACCTTCAACGCGTCGGTCAGCGCCAAGCGCCTGGGGGATGTCGCGGCGGCAATGGGCGAGCAGGTCGCCGGGTTGTCGGCCGAGGAAGGCGCGGCGTGCTGCATCGCGGCGATCCGCCGACTGTCCTCGGACATCGGCATTCCCTCGGGCCTGGCCGAACTCGGCGCCAAGGCCGAGGACATTCCGACCCTGGCGACCAACGCACTGAAGGACGCCTGCGGCCTGACCAATCCGCGGCCTGCCAACCAGGATGAGATCGAGGGCATCTTCCGCGAAGCCATGTAGTTCGAGAGTTGAACGATGAGGCGCGGCTAAGGCCGCGCTTTTTCGTGGTGATGGGATTCTCTACGCGACCACCTTGGAAACCGCCGCGCGTCGTCGTGGTCTATGTGCCGATGCCCTTGCGGGCACGCATTCCATCCAGGGAGAAAAATACAATGCAAAAGCACTCGTTCATGCGTCGCACGGCAGTCGCGCTGGCTGCTTCTCATCTGTTGCTGGTGGCCCAGGTGCCGGTGGCCAACGCGGCGATGATCGGTACGCCGGAGGTCATCCAGCAGCATCAGCAGCAGGTCGATCGCGCCCAACTGCTCGGCATGCTGGATAACCAGGACGTGAAGAACAAGCTCGAATCCATGGGCGTCGATCGGGCCCAGGTAGAGCAGCGCATCAATAGCCTGACTCCGGCGGAGCTGGCGCAATTCAACCAGCAGTTGGACCAGGCGCCCGCAGGTAGCGGTGTCGTCGGCATCATCGTGCTGTTCCTGGTGATCTTCATCATCACCGACATGCTGTGCGCGACCAACATCTTCAACTTCGTGCATTGCATCAATTGAGGCCGGCGCACCTCATTGGGGTGCTGCTTTGCCTGCTGCTCGCAGCCTGCGCGAGGTCTCCGGTGCTGGCGCCGGAAACCTCGCGCCTGCCGCCTCAGGTCGAGTTGGCGCAGACCCCGTTCTTTCCCCAGGACGAATACCAGTGCGGTCCGGCGGCCCTCGCGACGGTGCTGGTACAGCGCGGTGTGGATACCGATGCCGTTCGCCTGAAGCCTCAGGTGTTCATCCCTGAGCGCGAAGGTAGCCTGCAGGTGGAAATGGTCGCCGCAGCGCGAACCCACGGCATGCTGGTCTATCCGCTGGCGCCGAAGCTGGATTCCATTCTCACTGAAGTGGCGGCTGGCAACCCGGTGTTGGTGTTGCAGAATCTCGGCCTGGACTGGTATCCGCAATGGCACTTCGCCGTGGTGGTCGGTTATGACCTGGAGGCGCAGACGCTGGTGTTGCGTTCGGGCACGACACGGCGTTGGCTGACCAAGTTCGCGGCGTTCGATGCGACCTGGGCGCGAGGCAAGCGTTGGGCAGTGCTGACGTTGCCACCTCAGCGCATCCCGGCCACTGCGCAAGCGCATACCTGGTTGGCGGCGGCCAGTGACCTTGAGCAGACCGGGCAAAAAGAGGCTGCCCTGCAGGCCTATCGCAGCGCGACGCGACATTGGCCGCACGAGTCCATGGCCTGGTTCGCGCTTGGCAATGCGCTGTATGCCACGAATGAGCGCGATGAAAGCGCCGACGCGCTGCGGCGCAGTGTGACGCTGGCGCCGGATTTCGCGGCCGGTTGGTTCAACCTCTCCGAGGTAATGAGCGAGCAGGGCTGCGCCGCTGCCCAGCAGGCGCGCGCCTGCGCTGCCGCCCTGGCACCTGAGGACGCGCGTGTGCAGGTGCCGTTATCCAGCCCGGTCGGCAGGGCGCAATGCGCCGCGCTACCGGCTTGTCCGGCGCCCTGAAATAGGGCGCCGCGACGCTACAGGCCGAATTTGTCGCGCAGGCTGTAGTACCAGGCGCCCAGCGCGGTGAACGGTACGCGCAGCAGACGACCGCCGGGGAAGGGGTAGTGCGGCAGGCTGGCGAAGGCGTCGAAGCGTTCGGCTTGCCCACGCAGGGCCTCGGCGAGGATGCGCCCGGCCAGGTGCGTGTAGGTCACGCCATGGCCGCTGCAGCCTTGCGAATAGTAGATGTTGTCGCCCAGGCGGCCGACCTGCGGCAGACGCGACAGGGTCAACAGGAAGTTACCGGTCCAGGTGTAATCGATCTTCACTTTGGACAGTTGCGGGAAGGTGGCGAGCATCTTAGGGCGGATGATCGCTTCGATGTCGGCCGGGTCGCGAGCGCCGTAGATCACTCCGCCGCCGTAGATCAGCCGGCGATCCGCGGACAGTCGGTAGTAGTCGAGCAGGTAGTTGCAGTCCTCCACGCAATAGTCCTGTGGCAGAAGGCTGCGTGCGAGTTCCTCCGGCAGGGGCTCGGTGGCGATCACCTGGGTTCCGCAGGGCATCGACTTGGCGGCGAGCTCCGGCAGCAGCCCGTCCAGATAGGCATTGCCGGCGACCACCACGAAGCGCGCACGTACACGTCCCTGGGGGCCGTGCACCACCGGATTGGCGCCGCGCTCAATGCGCAGGGCCGGGGTCAGCTCGTGGATGACGCCGCCGAGCGATTCGATGGCCGCCGCCTCGCCAAGCGCCAGGTTCAAGGGGTGGATATGTCCGCCCTGGCGGTCGAGCATGCCGCCCACGTAGCGCTCGCTGGCGACCACGTCGCGGATCTCGCGGGCGTCGAGCATTTCCAGTTGGTTGTAGCCGTAGCGCTCCCACAGGGCTTTCTGCGCGCGCAGGTGGCCCATCTGTCGCTCGCTGAGCGCAGCGAATACGCCGCCGTCCTTCAGGTCGCAGTCGATGCCGTAGCGCTGCACGCGTTCGCGAATGATCTTCGCGCCCTCGAACGCCATGTCGCCGATCAGGCGTGCCTGAGGCGCGCTGGTGCTGCGCTCGATCACATCGAGGTCGCGACTGTAGCTGTTGACGATCTGCCCGCCGTTGCGCCCGGAGGCGCCGAAGCCCGCTCGTGCGGCCTCCAGTACGCGAACGCTGAAGCCGTTCTCCAATAGATGGAGTGCCGTGGACAAGCCCGTATAACCGGCGCCAATGACGCAGACGTCAGCTTCGACTTCGCCCTCTAGTGCGGGGCGCTCGGGCACCGGGTTGGCGGACGCGGCGTAATAGGAGGGCGGGTAGGCGGTGTTCGTCATCTTGCACCTGTGTTGTCGATTTTTTACATGGCATCGATGCTACGGCAGGCCGTGCAGTCGCGCTAGCTACGGATAAACAAGAAAATTTTCATTTTTCAGAAGCTTAGTGTTGACAGCCGAAATCCACCGCGTAGAATGCGCGGCCATCGACAGGCACATAGCTCAGTTGGTTAGAGCACCACCTTGACATGGTGGGGGTCGTTGGTTCGAATCCAATTGTGCCTACCAAATCGAACCCGCGTCACGCGGGGCTGAAGGGCGATCCGAAAGGGTCGCCCTTTTTGTTTTTCCGGCTTTTTCGGGAGGCCTGTCCGAGCGGTGCCTGGGGGATGGTACTCATCGCCAGTGGCGCTCTGGCACGCCGTTCTTTCGTGCTACCATCCGCGTCCTGCACGAAAAGTTCCACGGCCTTTTCAGTATCCGGCATCTCCGGATGCAGCAATCTACCAGTACCTGGGGTTCGACCCGGCCGGCTCTGCTGCCGCCATCGTGAGGCGGGACGCCGACGAACTCCTACTGGCTCATCCCAACCCATGTGGCCCTTGGTACGGGTCACCACTAGGAGAGGAGGCGCCATGCCCGTCATTACCCTGCCCGATGGCAGTCAGCGTGAATTCGAACGTCCCGTATCCGTGCTCGAAGTGGCTCAGTCCATTGGCGCCGGTCTGGCCAAGGCGACCGTCGCCGGCAAGGTCGACGGCAAGCTGGTGGATGCCTGCGACCTGATCGAGCGGGATGCGACCCTGCAGATCATCACCCCCAAGGATCAGGAAGGCGTCGAGATCATCCGCCATTCCTGTGCTCACCTGGTGGGGCATGCGGTCAAGCAGCTGTATCCGACGGCCAAGATGGTCATCGGTCCGGTCATTGAAGATGGCTTCTATTACGACATCGCCTACGAGCGTCCCTTTACGCCCGAAGACATGGCGGCCATCGAGCAGCGCATGAAGGCGCTGATCGACAAGGACTACGACGTCATCAAGGAAGTGACCCCGCGAGCCCAGGTGATCGAGACCTTCAAGGCGCGTGGCGAGGACTATAAGCTGCGCCTGGTCGAGGACATGCCCGACGAGCAGGCGATGGGCCTCTACCATCACGAAGAATACGTAGACATGTGCCGCGGCCCGCACGTGCCCAATACGCGCTTCCTCAAGGCGTTCAAGCTGACCAAGATCTCCGGCGCCTACTGGCGTGGGGATGCCAAGAACGAGCAGTTGCAGCGCATCTATGGCACCGCCTGGGCCGACAAGAAGCAACTGGCGGCCTATGTCCAGCGCATCGAGGAAGCCGAGAAACGCGATCATCGCCGCATCGGCAAGCAGCTCGACCTGTTCCACCTGCAGGAAGAAGCGCCGGGCATGGTGTTCTGGCACCCCAATGGCTGGACCGTCTATCAGGTGCTCGAGCAGTACATGCGCCAGGTCCAGCGTGAGCATGGCTACCAGGAGGTGAAGACGCCCCAGGTGGTCGATCGCATCCTCTGGGAGCGTTCGGGGCACTGGTCCAATTACGCCGAAAACATGTTCACCACCGCTTCGGAGAACCGCGACTTCGCGGTGAAGCCGATGAACTGCCCGTGCCACGTGCAGGTGTTCAATCAGGGCCTGAAGTCCTATCGCGACCTGCCACTGCGTCTTGCCGAGTTCGGTGCCTGCCACCGCAACGAGCCGTCCGGTGCGTTGCACGGGATCATGCGCGTGCGGGGTTTCACGCAGGACGATGCGCACATCTTCTGCACCGAGGCGCAGGTCAAGCAGGAAGCGGCGGATTTCATCAAGCTGACCCTGCAGGTATATTCGGACTTCGGCTTCGGTGACGTGATCATGAAGCTGTCGACCCGCCCGGCGAAGCGCGTGGGTTCCGAGGAAATGTGGGATCGCGCCGAGAAAGCGCTGGCCGATGCGCTGGATGCCTCGGGGCTGGAGTGGGAATATCAGCCGGGCGAGGGCGCCTTCTATGGGCCGAAGATCGAATTCACCCTCAAGGACTGCCTGGGGCGGAACTGGCAGTGCGGGACGCTGCAGTACGACCCGAACCTGCCCGAGCGCCTGGATGCCAGCTACATCGGCGAGGACAACAGCCGTCAGCGCCCGGTGATGCTGCACCGCGCCATCCTCGGTTCCTTTGAGCGTTTCATCGGCATGCTCATCGAGCACTATGCGGGTCTTTTCCCGGCTTGGCTGACACCGACCCAGGCGGTGATCATGAATATCACCGACAATCAGGCCGATTTCGCCCGTGAAGTCGAGCGCGAACTCAATGGAAGCGGTTTTCGTGCCAAGTGTGACTTGAGAAACGAGAAGATCGGCTTTAAAATCCGCGAGCATACTTTGCTCAAGGTTCCCTATCTCCTGGTGATCGGCGATCGGGAAGTTGAGACGCGTTCCGTGGCTGTGCGCACGCGCGAGGGTGTAGACCTGGGCTCCATGCCGGTCGAAGCATTCCGCGAGTTGCTGACGCAGGCGGTATCCCGGCGTGGTCGCCAAACAACGGAGTAATCACTATCAAGCGTGAAATGAGACAAGACAGGCGGGCAGCTCCCAAGGCTCCGATCAACGAGAACATCACCGCACGCGAAGTGCGTCTGATCGGGGCTGACGGGCAGCAGATCGGCATCGTCTCTATCGAAGAAGCGCTAAGCGCTGCTGATGAGGCCAAGCTCGACTTGGTGGAAATTTCTGCGGATGCCCTGCCTCCGGTCTGCCGGATCATGGACTACGGCAAGCACCTCTTCGAGAAGAAGAAACAGGCTGCCGCTGCGAAGAAGAATCAGCATCAGCAGCAGATCAAGGAAATCAAGTTTCGTCCAGGGACGGAAGATGGGGACTATCAGGTAAAACTACGCAACCTGATTCGTTTCCTACAGGAAGGGGACAAGGCCAAGGTATCCCTGCGATTCCGCGGCCGTGAGATGGCCCACCAGGAGCTGGGGATGGAGCTGCTCAAGCGGGTCGAACAAGACCTGATCGAGCTCGGCACCGTCGAACAGCATCCTAAGCTGGAAGGACGCCAGCTGATGATGGTCATCGCTCCCAAGAAGCGTAAATAACCTCCCGGGCACTGGCAGGCCTGATGGTTATGGTTTTTCAATGAATGCGGAGTACCAAACATGCCAAAGATGAAGACCAAAAGTGGCGCTGCGAAGCGCTTCAAGAAGACGGCTGGTGGCCTCAAGCACAAGCACGCCTTCAAGAGCCACATCCTCACCAAGATGAGCACCAAGCGTAAGCGCCAACTGCGCGGTACGTCGCTGATGCATCCGTCCGACGTCGCGCGTGCTGAACGCTCGCTGCGTCTGCGTTAATTCGAGGAGAAGATAAATGGCTCGTGTTAAGCGTGGCGTAATTGCCCGTGCTCGTCACAAGAAGATTCTGAAGCTCGCCAAGGGCTACTACGGTGCGCGCTCGCGCGTGTTCCGCGTTGCCAAGCAGGCGGTGATCAAGGCAGGCCAGTACGCCTACCGTGACCGTCGTCAGCGGAAGCGTCAGTTCCGCGCCCTGTGGATCGCCCGTATCAACGCTGGTGCTCGTCAGAACGGTCTGTCCTACAGCCGTCTGATCGCTGGCCTGAAAAAAGCGTCCATCGAGATCGACCGCAAAGTGCTGGCCGATCTGGCGGTGAACGAAAAAGCGGCGTTCGCCGCGATTGTCGAGAAAGCCAAGGCCACCCTGGCTTAAGCCCCGACAGTCGCCGGGTTTGCGCCCGGTAACGAACGTCATCGATAGGGGAAGGGCCTTGTGCCCTTCCCCTATTTCGTATCTGGAGCCCCTAATGGAAAACCTGGATGCGCTGGTCTCCCAAGCTCTCGAGGCCGTGCAACAAAGCGAAGACGTCAATGCCCTGGAGCAGATCCGGGTTCAGTATCTCGGCAAGAAGGGCGACCTGACCCAGGTGATGAAGACCCTGGGCAATCTGCCGGCCGAGGAGCGCCCGAAAGTCGGCGCACTGATCAATGCGGCCAAGGAGCGCGTTCAGGATGCGCTCAACGCCCGCAAGACTGCCCTCGAGGCCGCCGCGCTCGGTGCGCGCCTGGCAGCCGAGCGCATCGACGTCACCCTGCCGGGCCGAGGCCAGACCTCCGGCGGCCTGCATCCGGTTACCCGCACGCTCGAACGCGTCGAACAGTTCTTCACCCGCATCGGCTTCGACGTCGCCGAAGGCCCCGAGGTGGAAGACGACTACCACAACTTCGAAGCGCTCAATATTCCCGGCCACCACCCGGCCCGGGCGATGCACGACACCTTCTATTTCGATGCACGCATGCTGCTGCGCACGCACACCTCGCCAGTGCAGGTGCGCACCATGGAAAGCCAGCAGCCGCCGATTCGCATCGTCTGCCCTGGGCGTGTCTATCGCTGCGACTCGGATATCACCCACTCGCCGATGTTCCACCAGGTCGAAGGACTGCTGATCGACGAGAACGTCAGCTTTGCCGACCTCAAAGGCACCATCGAGGAGTTTCTCCGGGTGTTCTTCGAGAAGCCCCTGGGGGTACGTTTCCGGCCGTCCTTCTTCCCCTTCACCGAGCCCTCGGCCGAGGTCGACATGGAGTGCGTGATGTGCTCCGGCAAGGGCTGCCGCGTTTGTAAGCAGACCGGCTGGCTTGAGGTGATGGGGTGCGGCATGGTGCACCCGAACGTCCTGCGCATGTCCGGCATCGACCCGGAGAAATACCAGGGCTTCGCCTTCGGCATGGGCGCCGAGCGCCTCGCCATGCTGCGTTATGGCGTCAACGACTTGCGTCTGTTCTTCGACAACGACCTGAGGTTCCTCGCGCAATTTCGCTAGCGCGAGTGATCCCGTCCGCCTCGAACCTATCAGGAGAAGAACAGCATGAAATTCAGTGAACAATGGCTGCGCAGCCTGGCCAACCCGGCGGCCTCGCGCGATGAGCTGGTTGCCCGTCTGTCCATGGTCGGCCTGGAAGTGGACGCCGTCACTCCGGTGGCTGGCGCCTTCAGCGGTGTGGTGGTCGGCGAGATCCTGTCCACCGAGCAGCATCCCGATGCCGACAAGCTGCGCGTCTGCCAAGTGAGCGGCGGTGCCGAGACCTTCCAGGTCGTCTGCGGCGCGCCCAATGCCCGTCCCGGCATCAAGATTCCCTTCGCCATGATCGGCGCCCAACTACCAGGCGACTTCAAGATCAAGAAGGCCAAGCTGCGTGGCGTCGAGTCCTTCGGCATGCTCTGCTCGGCCTCTGAGCTGCAGATCAGCGAAGATCACGATGGCCTGCTGGAGCTGCCGAGCGACGCGCCGGTAGGCGAGGACATCCGCGCGTACCTGATGCTCGACGATGCCAGTATCGAGCTGGGGCTGACCCCCAACCGTGGTGACTGCCTGTCGCTCGCGGGCTTGGCCCGAGAAGTGGGCGCCGTCTACGGTGTTGCCGTGCAGGCCGAGGCCTGCCCCGAGGTGGCCGCAGTAAATGATGAAACCCGGCCGGTCGAAGTGCTGGCCGCCCAGGCGTGCCCTCGTTATCTGGGGCGGGTGATCCGCAATGTCGACCTGTCGCGTCCGACGCCGAGCTGGATGGTCGAGCGCCTGCGTCGCTCGGATGTCCGCAGCATCGATGCCGTGGTGGACGTTACCAACTACGTGATGATCGAGCTTGGCCAGCCGATGCACGCCTTCGACCTCGCGCAGATCCGCGGCGGCGTCCGCGTGCGTCTGGCGGACGAAGGCGAGAAGCTCGTGCTGCTGGACGGTCAGGAAGTCGCCCTGCGCAGCGATACGTTGGTCATCGCCGATCACGAACGTCCGCTGGCTATCGCCGGGGTCATGGGGGGCGAGCACAGTGGTGTCAGCGCCACGACTCGCGATCTGTTCCTCGAAAGCGCGTTCTTCGAGCCCGTGGCCCTGGCCGGCAAGGCGCGTTCCTACGGCCTGCATACCGATGCCTCGCACCGCTACGAGCGTGGCGTGGATGCCGAACTGCCAGCGCGCGCCATGCAGCGCGCCACGGCACTGCTGCTGGAGATCGTCGGCGGCGAGCCGGGTCCGGTGGTCGAGGCCAGCAGTGCCGAGCACCTGCCGCATCCCGCACCGGTTACCCTGCGCGCCGAGCGTGTCTCGCGCATGCTCGGGGTGACGCTGGACAATGCGGAAATCGAGCGCCTGCTCGGCGGCCTGGGTTTCGAGCTGCAAGGGCAGGGCGAGGGAGCCTGGTCCGTGGCCATTCCCAGCCACCGTTTCGACGTGACTCTGGAAGTCGACCTGATCGAAGAGCTGGCGCGTCTGTACGGTTACAACCGCCTGCCGGTGCGCTACCCCCAGGCCCGCCTGTCGCCGCGTCCGCGCGCCGAGGACCGTGCCGAGCTGCCGGCCCTGCGCCGTCTGCTGGTCGCCCGCGGCTACCAGGAAGCGATCACCTACAGCTTCATCGATCCCAAGCTATTCGAGCTGTTCAGTCCCGGCATCGAACCGCTGCAACTGGCCAATCCGATCTCTGCCGACATGGCGGCGATGCGTGCTTCGCTGTGGCCGGGTCTGGTCAAGGCGCTGCAGCACAACCTGAATCGTCAGCAGAGCCGTGTGCGACTGTTCGAGAGCGGCCTGCGCTTCGTCGGTCAGCTCGGCGATCTACGCCAGGAGCCGATGCTTGCCGGCTTGATCTGCGGTACTCGGCTTGCCGAGGGCTGGGCCCAGGGCCGCGAAGCGGTGGACTTCTACGACCTCAAGGGGGATGTGGAAGCGCTGCTGGGGGCTGCCGGTGCGGCAGACGCCTTTGCCTTCGTACCCGGCGAACACCCTGCGCTGCACCCGGGGCAGACCGCACGCGTCGAGCGCCATGGGCAACTGGTTGGTTATCTGGGTGCACTGCATCCGGAGTTGGCGCGTGCCCTGGGTATCGAACAACCGGTCTACCTGTTCGAGCTGGCGCTCGGCGAGTTGGTAGCCGGGCGCCTGCCGGCCTTCCGTGAGCTTTCGCGCTTCCCTGAAGTGCGTCGTGACCTGGCCTTGCTGGTCGATCGGGAGACGCCGGCCGCGGCTGTGCTCGACTGCATCCGCTCGGCGGCTGGAGAGTTTCTCTCCGACCTCAGGCTGTTCGACGTCTATCAGGGCAAAGGTATTGATCCGCTTAGAAAAAGTCTGGCCGTTGGCTTGACCTGGCAACATCCATCGCGCACTCTTAACGACGATGAGGTGAACGCCGCGACCCAGAACATCCTCACCTCGCTGGAAGAAAGGTTCAACGCCACGTTAAGGAAGTAGCGTATGGGGGCTCTGACGAAGGCCGAGATGGCCGAGCGTCTCTTTGAAGAGCTGGGCCTGAACAAGCGGGAAGCCAAGGAACTGGTCGAATTGTTCTTCGAGGAAATCCGCCAGGCACTCGAGCACAACGAGCAGGTGAAGTTGTCGGGATTCGGCAACTTCGACTTGCGGGACAAGCGTCAGCGCCCCGGGCGCAATCCCAAGACCGGCGAAGAGATACCCATCACGGCCCGTAGGGTCGTGACTTTCCGGCCGGGGCAGAAGCTCAAGGCTAGGGTCGAGTCCTATGCTGGAACCAAGTCATAACGACGAACTCCCGCCGATTCCCGGCAAGCGCTACTTCTCCATTGGTGAAGTCAGCGAGCTGTGCGCGGTCAAGCCACACGTGCTGCGCTACTGGGAACAGGAGTTTCCCCAGCTCAGCCCCGTCAAGCGCCGCGGCAACCGCCGCTATTACCAGCGCCAGGACGTCCTGATGATCCGCCAGATCCGAGCGCTGCTCTACGAGCAGGGCTTCACCATCGGCGGCGCCCGCCAACGCCTCTCCGGCGACGAAGCCAAGGACGACGCCAGCCAGTATCGCCAGCTCATCCGCCAGATGATCGTCGAGCTCGAAGACGTCCTCCATCTGCTGCGCAAATAGGCGAAAAAAACTTCCACTAATCAGGTGCTTAATGTATGATGCGCCCCGTTCGGCAGACAAAGCCAAACATCGTCGGGGCGTAGCGCAGCCTGGTAGCGCACTTGCATGGGGTGCAAGGGGTCGAGTGTTCGAATCACTCCGTCCCGACCAAATAACTCCACGATCTAGGCCAGTTCAGAAATGAGCTGGCCTTTTTCGTTTTGGGCATGGGACACATTGGGGACTCATCACTTAGATCTGTTCCGCTGGTTGTCCAATGAGGTGCTGTGGCGCTGCATGGTGGTCTGTCTGGTCAAGGGCGAAGGTTTCGCCGTCGACGCCGGACTGACCCGGACGGGGCGGTCCCGCCTTATACGCCGCGCGTCTGGTTGGCACGCTGGGCGATGAAGTCGCCGAATGTCATTCACCGGATGTAACTGCCAGTTGCCATCGATGAGTGCAGGTAGGACTTGGATTCTGCGTGCGCGAGGGCGCAGGGGCAATCTGCTTCGTGTCTGAGAGCGTTCTCCAATCCTGGGATCATGCCTCGCTGGAGGAGGGCTTAGAGACATTCCCTGTGGGCATATTTGCTATGCCGGACAGCTTTCTACTGGTGCAACCGTCCGCTAGTGATCATGAGCCTCGACACTTCAACCGATCGAGGAAACATTCATGACCCTTCAAGCCAGACTGGACGCTTTCAAGGCCGACTTCGTTGCCGGCAAGCCTCCCTACCACGCCCCGGCTTCGGTACACGCCGTCATGCATCGCGCAACGGCCGAGCTGATTGCCAGCGGGCAGGCCGAGCGGGCGCTGAAAGCCGGAGATATGGCGCCTGTGTTCAGCCTGCCAGATGCTCAGGGCAACCTGCATTCGTCGACGGAGCTGTTGGCGCAAGGCCCGCTGGTGGTCAGCTTCTACCGGGGTGTCTGGTGTCCGTATTGCAATATGGAGTTGCAAGCACTGATGCAGGCGCTGCCTGCCTTCAAGGCGCATGGGGCCAATCTGGTGGCGATCTCACCGCAGAGCCAGGCCAACAGCCGCAAATCGCAACGCGAGAACGCCTTGGATTTCCCCATCCTCAGCGACAGCGGAAACGAGGTCGCTGCTGCATTCGGCTTGCGCTTCATGTTGCCGGACTATCTGGTCGAGCTCTACCTGAGCTTGGGTAACAACCTGCCGGCCATCAATGGCGACCAAAGCTGGACCTTGCCAATGCCGGGCCGCTTCGTTATTGGTCAGGACGGTGTCATCCGTTATGCCGAGGTCAATCCGGATTACACCCAGCGTCCCGAGCCTTCCGATTTGTTGCCCGCGCTACGTGCGTGATAGCCGATCCTTCGAGGCCGCCTTCGGGCGGCCTTTCATTGGCGGTTTTCTTGCTTGATCAGTTCTTCGACGAAATCGACGAACGCCCGTGCCTTGGCGCTGGCCAGTCGGCCAGTGGGGAACACGGCCCACAGATCCACCGGCGGTAATTGCCACTGCTCCAGTAACGGCAGCACTTCACCGCTGGCCAGTTCGGGGGCGAACATCCATCGAGATGTCATGGCGATGCCCAGATGCGCCAGCACCGCTGCACGCATTCCCTCAGCCGCGCTGACCCGCACACGACCACTGACGGTTACCGATTGCACGCTACTGCCTTGTTTGAAGGCCCAGTGCTCGCCGCCTCCTGCCTGCGCAAAGATCACCGCTTGATGCTGCGCCAGCTCGCCTGGGGTCGAAGGCCTGCCGTGAGCCTCGATATAGAGCGGCGTTGCCAGGATCAAGCGCTGGCATTCGCCGATCTTGCGGGCAGTCAGGTTGGAGTCGGCCAGTGCGCCCATACGCAGGGCAACATCAATGCCTTCTTCCACCAGGTTGACGGTGCGGTCGTCCAGCACGATGTCGATGCTCAGGCCCGGATGAGCCTCAAGAAACTTGCCCAGATGGGGCAGCACATGCAGGCGCGCGAAGGTGACCGCCGCGCACACGCGCAAGGTACCTTGCAGGTTGCTTCCCGCACCTCGCGCCGCGAGCTCCGCTTCGTGGGCTTCTTCGATGGCACGCTTGGCGCGCTCGTAGAACGCCGTGCCGGCTTCAGTAGGCGTCAGGCCGCGCGTCGAACGCAGTAACAGACGTACGCCGAGGCGTTCCTCCAGTTGCGCAATGGTTTTCGACACCGCGGGCTGACCCAGCTTGAGGCGCCGCGCCGCCGCCGAAAAGGAACCCGCTTCGAGCACGCTCACGAACGCCTCCATTGCCGACAATCGATCCATCGTGACTCCAACTGAACTGGGAGAAATGAGCACAGCAAAAAAAGAGCGAAGCCTGTGGCTTCGCTCGTGGCGGGGTGGTTTATCTCAACCGAGCGTGTACAAATCAACAGCTTCTAGAAAGCAGCCTTGCCGATAGAGGCACCGCCATCGACGAACAAGGTCTGGCCCGTGATGAAACCACTACTTTCCGATAGCAGAAAGCCAATAGCCGCAGCGATTTCTTCAGGCTGGCCGAAGCGGCCCATAGGCATGCCTGACAGGTACCGACTTTCGCCCTCACTGCCGGGAGGGTTGTTCGCGCGGAACAACTCCGTCTCGGTCGGGCCCGGGGCAACGGCGTTGACGGTAATCCCGGTTGTCGCCAGCTCCAGCGCCCAGGATCGGGTAAAGCTGATCATTGCAGCCTTGGCGGCGGCATAGGCAGTGCGATGAGTAATGCCTAGTACGGTCAGGCTGGAAATATTGACAATTCGTCCCCAGCCGCGCTCGCGCATACCGGGGAGCAGTGCTTGGGTGGCCTGAATAGCGGAGTGCACATTCACCCGCATGACTGCATCGAAATCGTCCAGGTCGACATCACCCAGCAGTTGCGGGCGAACCAGACCCACGTTATTGACCACGCCATCGAAGTCGTATTGCTGAACCAGTGCGCTCAATGCCTGTTCGGTTTCCTCGCGATTACCAAGGTCTACCGGCACCAGAACCCCGGGGAAATCGATGCCTTCAACCTGGCGTGCGATACCGACGACGCAGTGGCCTGCGTCTGCCAGCGCTTGGGACAGCGCGCGTCCAATGCCCTTGCTGGCACCGGTGATCAAAAAAGTATGCTTGCTCATGAGTGCTCCTTGAGGCCGGCCCGTGTGCGGGCCGGTGGAATGGGATGTGCCGTTGGGCGTTATGCGGGCTTGGTCCATTCATTGCCTTTCATGAACGGATCCAGTGGGGTGTGCACCAGATGGTTGGTGTAGTTGCTCATCACCTTTGTGGCGACACCCAGCACCACTTCGAGAACGTTGCGGCGGGTGAATCCGGCAGCCAGAAAGGCTTCGACTCCCGCATCGCTGACGAATCCGCGGTCACGTACTACTGCGGTGACGAATACATGTAGCGCTTGCAGGCGGGCATCGGGGATCACAGCGCCCGAGCGCAGAGCATCGATGGCAGCGGCCGGCATCTCGATCATCTTGGCCAATGTGGTATGGCCGGCCATGCAGTAGTGGCAGTCATTTTCGAAGTTGGCCGTCAGGTAAACGACTTGCTGTTCGTGAGGCGTCAGCGTGCTCTTTGCGAACAGGTCCCAGAGTTGGCTGTAGCCGGCCAGCAGTTCCGGCGATTCGGCCATGAAACCCTGCAGGTTGGGCACGAAGCTGAAGGCGTTCTGCACAGCCTCCAGAACGGGCCTGGAGGTAGCGGGAGCGGTTTCGATGGTATGGCGAGTGAAGGTGGTGGTCATCGCGGTATCCTCAGGGGAGTTAGCAAGAGTGCTGGGGGCTATCTTGCTGTTCTCGCCGGGGGGGGCGCGGAACGTAGCAGGAGGGCATATGACTCATGCCCTTCAGGAATAAACCAGCAGGTCAGATGGTGATTGGCAGCTTCGGGCTGGGTAGGTCACTGGGACATGAACGCTCTTTCAGCTCGGAGTGAGCTTACTCGAAAGTGTCCGTGTTAACGGGATAGACCCCGTTGCACTTGGATCTAGCCAGCCGATGCGGCTTTGATCAGCCCCGCGCTCAACTGGATTCGCTGCCAATGCCCAGGGAGGTGTAGTTGGGCCATTGTCGCAGCAGCGTTTCCACGAACTGCTCGGCCGCGGGCGACAGCGATGAGCCGCGACGACGCACCAGGCCCAGGGTGCGGCTGATCACCGGGTCCACCAGGGGGCGTCTCACCAGGATGGGATGGTCCTCCGCCGGCATGGCCAGGCTGGGGAGGGCGGCAATGCCCAGGCCCGCCTCGACCATGCCGAGCGAGGTCGACAGGTGCTGCACCTCATAGAACCAACTGGGGCGCCAGTCGAGATGGGCCAGGCCGTGATCGAGCAGCACCCGATTTCCGCTCAGGCGGCCGACGCCGATCAGGCGGTAGTCGCTGAGCTCGCGCCAGGCCACTTCCGACTGTTTGGCCAGGGGATGATCGCGCCGGCAGGCGAGCACGAAGGGTTCGTTGACCAGCGGGGTGAAGTCGATCTCCGCACTCTGCCCGCTCTGCATGTTGATACCGAAGTCCGCCTCGCCACGGATCACCGCTTCCAGTCCTTCATGGGCGCTGAGATCGAGGATCCGGATGCGGATCTTCGGATATTGCAGGTTGAAGGCGCGGATCACCGTCGGTAGGAAATAGAAGGCAGCCGTCGGTATGCAGGCGAGGGTGACCTGGCCGGACTGACGCTCGGCCAGCTCGCGGATACCGAGGATCGAGCGTTCGAAGTCGTCCAGTAGCCGCTGTGCTTTGGGCAGAAAATCCCGGCCTATCGCTGTGAGGCTGACTCGGCGCGTGGTGCGGTCTAGCAACTGGATGCCGAGGCTTTCCTCAAGCTTCTGCATACGTCGGGTCAGCGCGGGTTGGGAGAGATGGATCGCGTTGGCGGCCTCGTGAAAGTTGCCGAACTCGGCGATTTTCACGAAGGCTCGAATGTCTTGAAGCTCGTAATTCATGCGCGGTACTTATCAATAGGGCGTATTTTTGTCTGATAGCTGCTAGAGAACCCTAGTCTTTCGGCCCGAGGCTGGCAAGTGAGGAAATTAACGCACGCATTAATGCGTATTTATTAATAAATATGCCAATAAATGCATTTTACAGAATAAAACTTCGCTATCCATAATCGACGCAAGACAACAATCACTAGATTTATTGCGTCGGAGGCATCATGCGGACGGTACCTTGTGTACTCATGCGAGGCGGTACTTCAAAAGGTCCCGTCTTTCTGGCGAATCACCTGCCTACGGACCCGCAGCAGCGCGACGAGGTATTGCTCAGCCTGATGGGCTCGGGCCATGAGCTGGAAATCGACGGTATCGGGGGTGGTAGCCCGCAGACCAGCAAGGTAGCGATCGTCAGCCGCTCGCCGCATCCCGACGCCGATGTGGACTACCTGTTCGTGCAGGTCATGGTCACCCAGCGCCGCGTAGACACTGCCCCCAACTGCGGCAACATGCTCTGCGCCATTGGCCCTTTCGCGATTGAGCATGGCTTGGTCAACGCCAGCTCGCCGATGACCCGGGTGCGCATTCGCAACCTCAATACTCATACCTTCGTTGATTCCGACGTGATGACCCCGGGCGGCCGCGTACGCTACGACGGCGATACCGCCATCGATGGCGTGCCCGGCACCGCCGCGCCGATCAAGTTGACCTTCCTCAACGCCGCTGGCAGCAAGACCGGCCGTTTGCTGCCCACCGGTCGTGTGCGCGACGAGTTCGACGGTGTCGTGACGACCTGCATCGACATGGCCATGCCGATGGTACTGATGCACGCGGAGGCGCTAGGCAAGACCGGCTACGAGTCGCCTGCCGAACTGGATGCCGACAGCGCGTTTCTCCAGCGGCTGGAACGTATTCGTTTGCAGGCCGGCCTGGCGATGGGGCTGGGCGACGTGTCGCAGATGGTCATTCCCAAACCGGTGCTGCTGGCTCCGGCGCGCCATGGCGGCACGCTGAGCGTGCGCTATTTCATGCCGCACAACTGTCACCGCTCGGTCGCCGCCACCGGAGCTATTGGCCTGGCCACCGCCTGCGCGCTGCCCGGCAGCGTTGCCCAGGACGTCGCACCCATCGAAGGCGAGGCGCTGGTACGCCTGGAGCATCCGGGCGGACAGATCGAGGTTTCCCTGCAACCTGCCGCGGATGGCAACCCGGAGCAACTGCGCGCTTCTCTGGTGCGCACGGCCCGTCGCCTGTTCTCGGGCGAGGTGTACATCCCCCACCTGAGGCGCACGGGTAGCTGACATCGCTCCATCACAACAACCCCCTAGGGCTAAATACAATGACAAGAACAAAATCCCTCAATTGCTCCATCGTCGGTCTGACGGTCGCGGCACTGCCTGCAGCCGGCGCCAGCGCCGCGGGTTTCATCGAGGACAGCAAGGCCAGCCTGGAGCTGCGCAACTTCTACCTCAACCGCGACTTTCGCGAGAACGCCGGGCAGAACAAGCGTGAAGAATGGGCCCAAGGGTTCATTCTCAATCTGGAGTCCGGATACACCCAGGGTACGGTGGGGTTCGGCATCGATGCGCTGGGTATGCTGGGCGTCAAGCTCGACTCCTCGCCCGACCGAAGCGGCACCGATCTGCTGCCGCGTGACAGTCGCAACCGCGCCGAGGACGACTACAGCAAGCTGGGCGTGACCGGCAAGGTGCGTTTCGCCGAGAGCCAACTGCGCGTGGGCACCTTGCTCCCGAAGATGCCCTATCTGCAGTACAGCAATTCGCGGCTGCTGCCCCAGGTGTTCGAGGGTTGGCAACTGCAAAGCAAGGATCTCGAGCGCGCCACCTTCACGCTGGGCGAGATCGACCGTGTGGTGCAGCGCAATGTCTCCGGCTCTGACAAGTTGACGCTGAACAACAAGAATGGCCGTTTTGGCGGCAGCCCGGAAAGTGATGAATTGCGCTTCGGCGGTGTGGACTATGCGATCAATCCGCAGTTGCTTGCCAGCTACTACTACGCAGAGCTGAGCGACGTCTATCGCCAGCATTTCTTCGGCGTGCAGCACAGTCTGACGTTGGGCGCCGGCAAGCTGAAAAGCGATCTGCGTTACTTCAGCAACAGTGAGACCGGACGGGAGCTGGCCGGCGATATCGATAACCGCGCCATCAACGCCATGTTCACCTACAGCGTTGCAGGCCACTCCCTCGGACTGGCGTACCAGAAGATGTTGGGTGACGAAGGTTTCACCTACGTCAACGGAGCCACGCCCTATCTGACCAACTTCCTGCAAATCAACGACTTCGCCGGCCCTGAGCAGCGCTCCTGGCAACTGCGCTACGACTTCAACTTCGCCCAAGTCGGCCTCCCTGGCCTGACCTTCATGACCCGCTATGTGCGCGGAGACCAAGTCGATCTGGCGAGCGGAGAGGGGCGTGAGTGGGAACGCGATACCGATATCGCCTACGCCTTCAGCAACGGTCCCCTGAAGAACCTCAAGGTGACTTGGAGAAATGCCACCTACCGGTCGAGCTTCGTCCGTGATCTGGACGAGAATCGCCTCATCCTGAGTTACATCGTTCCACTCTGGTAACCCACTGCCCTTACAAATCTAATAAGAGGAACTCACCATGAACATCCGCTCCATTCGCCGCATTCTGCCGCTTTCCATGGCTGCTCTGCTGGCCAGCGCCTCCGTGTTGGCCACTGAGCCTTCGCGTCCGGAGTGCATTGCCCCGAGCAAGCCGGGTGGTGGCTTCGACCTGACCTGCAAGCTGGCGCAGGCTGGTTTGAAGAATGAAAAGCTGCTCGATTCCCCCATGCGCGTGACCTACATGCCGGGCGGCATCGGCGCCGTGGCCTACAACGCCATCGCAGCCAACCGTCGTGCCGAACCGGGCACTCTGGTGGCTTTCTCCGGCGCCTCGCTGCTCAACCTGGCACTGGGCAAGTACGGTCGTTTCGATGAGAACGCGGTGAAGTGGCTGGCCGTGATCGGCAATGACTACGGCACGCTGGCCGTGCGCGACGACTCGCCTTACAAGAACCTGGATGACGTGGTCCAGGCTCTGAAGAAGGACCCGAAAAGCATCGTCGTAGGTGGCGGCGGCAGTATCGGTGGACAGGGCTGGATGAAGATCGCGCTGCTGGCTCGTGCTGCGGGTGTGGACCCGCGTGAGCTGCGTTATGCCGCATTCGAAGGCGGCGCCGAGCACTACATGGCGCTGATGGGCAAGCATGTGGACCTGGTCACCGGCAGTGCCAGCGAGATCCGTGCGCAGCAGGGTAACAAGATCCGTACCTTGGCGGTCTTCAGCGAGAAGCGCCTGGACGGCGATCTGGCCTCGATTCCCACGGCGCGTGAGCAGGGCTACGACATCCAGTGGCCGCTGATCCGTGGCTACTTCGTGGGCCCGGACGTGAAGGACGAAGACGTCGCCTGGTGGCTTGCGCAGTTCGACAAGCTGCATGCCTCCAAGGACTTCCAGGCCTACCTCGCCGATCGTGACGTGTTGCCCGACTACGTGACCGGCGCGGACCTGGAGAAGCTGGTCAAGGCGCAGGTGCAGGAGTACCGCAAGCTGGGCGAAGAATTCGGCCTGGTTGAGTGATAGTCCCATGCGCCGCCTTTGGGCGGCGAATCGCTGCGGAGCAACGCCATGCATGATCGTCTCTTTGCAGGGATCACCCTGCTGCTTTGCTGTGCGCTGGCCGTTCTGGCCTGGGGCTATAGCGCGCCTTTTTCCTACGAGCCCGTCGGGCCGAGAGCCTTCCCCTTGCTGCTGCTGTTGCTGATCGCGTTCGGCTGCGTGCAACTGCTGCTCAAGCCGGCCACTGACGAGCAGGGCGAAGAGCCGCCCCTGAGCCGCGAGGTGCTAACCAAGGCGCTGGTCTTTCTCGGCCTGATGATCGGCTATGCCGTGCTCTTCGAGTCCCTTGGCTTCATCCCCGCCAGCGTGCTGTTCGGCATCGGCATGGCGCGTCTGTACGGCGGCAGTTGGCGACACAGCCTGATCAGTGGCGTGGTGCTGGCCGTCGGCCTGTACCTGCTGTTCGACAAGGCCCTGGCGGTACCGCTACCGCTCGGCATCCTCGCCCATCTGGAGAGCTGACCCATGGAAACGCTCGGTTATCTCAGCCATGGCTTCGGCGTGGCGCTGAGTCCTTACAACCTGCTCACCGCACTGTGCGGAACCCTGATCGGTACGGTGGTCGGCCTGCTGCCGGGCCTGGGACCGATCAACGGCGTGGCGTTGCTGATTCCTGTTGCCTTCGCCCTCGGCCTGCCGCCGGAGACGGCGCTGATCCTGCTTGCGGCGGTCTATCTGGGTTGCGAGTACGGCGGTCGGATCTCCTCCATCCTGCTCAATATCCCGGGTGAGGCGTCCGCCGTGATGACCACCCTGGACGGTTATCCCCTGGCGCGTCAGGGTCAGGCCGGTGTAGCCCTGTCGCTGTCGGCCTGGAGCTCGTTCATCGGCGGCGTGATCGCCACCATCGGCGTGGTGCTGTTCGCGCCTCTGCTGGCGAAATGGGCGGTGGCCTTCGGCCCGGCCGAATACTTCGTGCTGATGGTCTTCGCCATTACCTGCCTGGCCGGCATGGCCGGTAGCAAACCGTTGAAGACCGCCGTGGCGGCACTCATCGGGCTGCTGCTGTCGTGTGTGGGCATCGATGCCAACAGTGGCGTTTACCGTTTCACCTTCGGCAGCCTCGGGCTGGCCGATGGCATCCAGTTCGTGGTGCTGGTGCTGGGCCTGTTCTCGATCAGTGAACTGCTGGTGCTGCTCGAACGTACCCATCATGGGCAGAAGGCGGTCAAGGCCAGCGGGCGCATGCTGTTCAGCCTGAAGGAGGGCGGCTTCGTACTCGCCACCAACCTGCGCAGCGGCGTGGTTGGCTTCGTCCTCGGCGTGCTGCCGGGTGCTGGCGCGACCCTGGCCAGTGCGGTGTCGTACATGAGCGAGAAGCGCATGGCGGTCAAGGACAACAAATTCGGCAACGGCGACCTGCGCGGCCTGGCCGCACCGGAGACCGCCAACAGCGCTGCGGCCTGCGGTTCCATGGTGCCGATGCTGACCCTCGGCGTGCCGGGCTCGGGCACCACCGCCGTGATGCTGGGTGCCCTGACCCTGTACAACATCACCCCGGGGCCGCTGCTGTTCCAGACCCAGCCGGATATCGTCTGGGGTCTGATTGCCTCGCTGTTCGTCGCCAACATCATGCTGATCGTGATGAACGTGCCGATGATCAAGGTCTTCACCAAGGTGTTGGCCGTGCCTTACTGGGCGCTGGTGCCGGCGGTGGCGATCATCACGGCCATTGGGGTGTACGCGGTGCACGCGACCACCTTCGATCTCTATCTGATGATTGCCATTGGCCTGTTCGGTTACGTACTGCGCAAGCTGGATTTCCCGTTGTCCGCGATTCTGCTGGGCTTCATTCTGGGCGGCATGATGGAACAGAACCTGCGCCGTGCGCTGTCTCTGTCCAGCGGCGAGATCGGTATCCTTTTCGCCAGCCCGATCACCTGGGTGGTGTGGGGCCTGGTCGCCGTGATGGTCGTGCTGCCATTCTGGCGCGTCTGCCGTGCGCGTCGTCATCAGGCGCGCGCCGCCCGCATGGCCTGAAGCGGAGATTTGCCGGCCCGGATGACGATCGGCGCGTCGTTCAACGGATCGCGGGTTCAGCCGGTTGCAGGGGCCAGCTGTCACGCGGCCGCATCACTGAAGCTGGGGCGTTGCCTCCGCTTCGTGAGCGCACGGGCATGGACGCCGCGTACCCCGTCTGAAGTTCATCAGCCAGACCACGCCGGCCTACGCCTCGATCTAGAGCGGGGCGGCGTGGACGTCCTGGTCAGGTAGCGCCGGACGTGGTCGACCAGGAACCGATTCTGCAACCGCGGCCCAGTCTCTCCCGGCTACCACTTTGCCCCGCAGCGCGACGTCGGCAGCGCCTAGAGCTGATCCGCCAGGTCTACGTCCTGGTGGATCGCCGGCGTGTCCACGGCAATGCGCAGGCACTGCGCCGAATGCCGCACGAGCAGCTCGCGGGCGCCGGAATCGCCGTCCAGGCGTTGCAGTTCGGCGAAATAGCGGTGGCCGAAGAACACTGGATGCCCAGGACTGGCGCCATGCACGGGCTGAACGATGCGTGTCGCACTGGCCTGGCGGCCGAGCTCGCGCAT
The DNA here is from genome assembly GCF_055768815.1 of Pseudomonas sp. R4-15. NCBI lineage: Bacteria > Pseudomonadati > Pseudomonadota > Gammaproteobacteria > Pseudomonadales > Pseudomonadaceae > Pseudomonas > Pseudomonas sp. R4-15. Next base: position 3,759,489 of record NZ_CM147293.1, on the reverse strand, counting down.
CACGGCGGGCTCGATCCAGGGCATGTCGCCCAGCAGCACCGCCAACGCCTCGCAGGGTGTGTCGTGCAGCGCGGCCACGCCATCGGCCAGGCTGGCGCCCATGCCCTGGTGCGAGCGCGGCGCAGGGGCGACCCAGGTGCCGGCCGGCAGGCCGAGGTCGCGGGCACCTTCACCGGGACGCAGCACCACCAATACACGGGCGAAGGCGAGGCGCGCCTGAGCCAGGCTGTGGGCGAGCAGGGTCTGGCCATTCTCCAGGCGTGCCAGACGCTTGTCGCTACCGAAGCGGCGGCTGCGGCCGGCGGCCAGTAAGAGGCCGACGACCGCCTCCAGCGGCGCGTCGTCAGAGTTCATCGCGGCGCTTGCCGTGATAGATGCGCAGCACGTCCGCGACCACCGCCAGGGCGATTTCTCCGGGCGCACGGCTACCGAGATTCAGGCCGATGGGCATGTGGATGCGCGCGATCTCCTCGTCGCTCAGCCCGCCGATGCGCGCCAGGCGCTCGGCACGCCGCGCCGAGGTCTGTTGCGAGCCCATCACACCGAGGTAGAACGCCGGCGTACGCACCGCCTCGATCATCGCCAGGTCATCGATCTTCGGATCGTGGGTGAGGGCGACCACCGCGGTGGCCTCGTGGCAGCCACCGGCGGCAATGAACAGTGAGGGCAGTTCGCGGCGCATTTCCACGCCTTCGAGTTCGATGTGCAGGGTCTCCTCGCGTGGATCGCAGGCGATCACCTCGCAACCCACCGCGCGGGCGAAGGCGGCGCAGGCTTCGGCGACCGGGGAAAGCCCAGCGAGGATCAGGCGCAGCGCGGGGCCAATGCGTAGCCAGACGACTTCATCGCCCATCTCCACGCGTTCGCCCCCGCGATCATCGTCGAGCAGCGCCAGTTCGCCGCTGCTCAGGGTGACCTTGCGCAGTAGCCGCCGTTGGCCGCGCAGCGCCGCGTGCAGGTCGGCCAGGTGCGCGATCCAGCCGGCATCCGCCTCGCGCCGCTCCACTAGCACCTGGAGAATACCGCCGCAGGGCAACTGCAGGCGTCGACGTTCATCGTCAGCCTCGCCGTAGCGGATGATCTGGGTGGTCGCGGAAAATTCGCCAGCGCGCAGGCTGGCGATGAAGGCTTCCTCCACGCAGCCGCCGGACAGCGAGCCGACGAACTGCCCGTCGGCGCGCGCCACGAGCATCGCGCCGGGCGCACGTGGCGCCGAGCCATAGGTGGACAGCACGCTGCACAGCCACAGCACCTCGCCCTCGCGAGCCCAGCGTTCGGCCTGTTCGAGGACGGTCAGATCGAGATGGCGCATGGAATTCCTGAGTTCAAGCGACGGGCGGAGGAGAGCCCCGCCCCGATCGAGAGATTAGCCTGAGTTGCCACGCAGCGGACTCAATGCCGTAGTGCACGGCATTCATCAAACGACCTCCGGCAGCCCGGGCAGCAGTTTGTCGAGGGTGATCGGATAGTCGCGCACGCGCACGCCGGTCGCGTTGTAGACCGCATTGGCGACTGCCGCCGAGATGCCGCAGATGCCCAGTTCACCGACCCCGCGGGCTTTCATCGGCGAGGACAACGGGTCCGTCTCGTCGAGGAATACCACCTCCTGGTGGGGAATGTCCGCGTGTACTGGCACCTCGTAGCCGGCCAGGTCATGGTTGACGAAGTAGCCGAAGTGGGAATCTACCGCGAGCTCCTCCATCAACGCGGCGCCCGCGCCCATGGTCATGGCGCCGATGATCTGGCTGCGTGCGGTGATGGGGTTGAGGATGCGCCCGGCCGAGCAGACGGCGAGCATGCGGCGCATGCGAATCTCGCCAGTGGCCGCGTGTACCGCGACCTCGACGAAGTGTGCGCCGAAGGAGGCCGCGCGATAGCGCTCGGTGACATCGCCGAACTCGATGGCGTCGTCGGCTTCCAGGTTGCCGTCCACCAGTGCGTCGAGCAACGCGGCACGGCGTTCGCCGACGCGTACCTCGGCGTTTTCGAAGATCGCCTTGTGCGGGTCCAGGTCGAGTTGCCGGGCGATGCGTTCGCGCAGTTTCACGCAGGCCGCATACACCCCCGAGGTGGCGCTGTTGGCGCCCCATTGGCCACCGGAACCGGATGAGACCGGAAAGCGGGAGTCGCCCAGTCGCACATCCACGCGCTCCAGTGGCAGCCCGAGCATCTCGGCCGCGGTCTGGGCGATGATCGTGTAGCTGCCGGTGCCGATGTCGGTCATGTCGGTCTCGACGGTCAGCACACCACGCGTGTCCAGGCGCACGCGCGCGGCAGAGGTGGTCACCGGGCTGTCGCGGAACGCGCCGGCGACGCCCATGCCGATCAGCCACGCGCCTTCACGGCGGCTACCCGGTACGGCGCTGCGCCGCGCCCAGCCGAAGCGCCGTGCGCCCTCGCTGAGGCATTGTCGGAGGTTGCGCTGGGTGAAGGACTTCGAGGTTTCCTCGGGCACCTGAAGGGTATCGTTGACCCAGCGAAACTCGACCGGGTCCATGCCGAGTTTCTCGGCGACCTCATCCATTGCCACTTCGAAGGTCATGGAGCCGGGCATGTCACTGGGCGCGCGCATGGCGTTGGCTTCGGGCAGGTCGATAGCGGCGACGTAGGTTGCGCTCATACGGTTGTCGCCGGCATACAGCGGGCGGCTGTAGCTGACCCCGGATTCGGCATTGGCGCGGTCGATGTCGCCGGACCAGTTCTCGTGGCCAATGGCGACGATGCGCCCATCGCGTTCGGCGCCGATGCGGATGCGTTGCAGGGTGGCTGCGCGATGGGTGGTGTTGTTGAACATCTGCGGACGTGTCAGCGCCACCTTCACCGGCCGACCGGTGAGTTTCGCGCCGAGCGCCGCGAGCAACGCGTCGGCGCGAATGAACAGCTTGCCGCCGAAACCGCCGCCGATATAGGGGGAGATCAGGCGTACCTGCTCCGGCGAAATACCGAGCGTCTGGGCGATGTCCTGCTTGCCCCATTCGATCATCTGGTTGGAGGTCCACAAGGTCAGTTGATCGCCGTCCCAGGCGGCCATCGACGCATGCGGCTCCATCATCGCGTGGGCCTGGTCCGGGGTGCTGTAGTGCGCATCCCATTGCAACGGGGCATCGGCGAAGGCTCGCTCGAAATCCCCTTGGCGGGTCGCCCCGGGGCCGCTGACGATCTTTTCCATGGCGGGCGCGCCGTCCTTCTCGGCCGCCAGGTCGTAATGCCCGGCTTCGCGGGCGTAGTGAACCTGCACCTGTTGTGCGGCGGCGCGCGCCTGTTCGAAGCTTTCCGCCACCACCAGGGCGACGGCCTGGTGGTAATGCTGCACCTCCGGTCCGGCCAGCAGCTTGGCGTTGTTGCGCTTGCCTTTGCCCAACTCGCCGGCTTCCTGCGCGGTGACGATGGCGAGTACCCCGGGCGCCTTACGCGCAGCGTCCAGGTCGATGGAAAGGATCCGCCCCTTGGCGATGGCGGCGCCGACCACCTGCCCATAGGCCAGATTTTCTACCGTATCGTGCCATTCGTAGGCATAGCGGGCGCTGCCCGTGGTCTTCAATGGACCGTCGATGCGTGGCGTGGGCTGGCCGACCAGGCGGGCGTTATCGATGGGATTGCTGTCGGCTGCAGTTTCGAATTTCATGCTTCAGGCCCTCGCTTCTGCCAATACCGCGCCCAGGGTGCGTTGCACCAGATCGAGCTTGAACGCGTTCCCGGACGTCGCCCGTGCACCTTGCAGCAGGCGCTCGGCCGTCGCCTTCGCGCCCTGGGGCAGCGCGGCCTCGGCCTCTTCGATGCGCCAGGGTTTGGGGGCAATGCCACCGACCGCCACTCGCCCGCTGCCGTCGGGCTGCAGCACCGCGGCGACGGAAACCAGGGCGAAGGCGTAGGAGGCGCGGTCGCGGACCTTGTGGTAGAGGTGCCGGCCACCCAGTGGGGCGGGCAGGGTCACGGCGCTGATCAGCTCGCCCTCGGCCAGCGTGTGTTCGATGTGCGGCGTGTCGCCGGGCAGGCGATGCAGTTCGGCGATCGGGATGCGCCGCTCACGGCCATCGGGGCGCACGGTTTCCACCGTCGCGTCGAGCACGCGCATCGCCACCGCCATGTCGCTGGGGTGGGTGGCGATGCAGGCCTGGCTGACACCGATCACCCCGAGCTGGCGGCTGAAGCCCTGCAAGGCCGCGCAGCCACTGCCGGGCTGGCGTTTGTTGCACGGCAGGTTGGTGTCGTAGAAGTACGGGCAGCGCGTGCGCTGCAGCAGGTTGCCGGCAGTGGTCGCCTTGTTGCGCAGTTGTCCGGATGCGCCAGCCAGCAGGGCGCGGGACAGTACCCCGTAGTCGCGGCGTACGCGTGGATCGGCGGCGAGGTCGGTATTGCGCACCAGCGCGCCGATGCGCAGGCCGCCCTCGGCGGTGGCCTCGATGCGATCGAGGGCCAGGCCGTTGACGTCGATCAGGTGCATCGGCGTCTCGATCTCCAGCTTCATCAGGTCGAGCAGGTTGGTACCCCCGGCGATGAACTTGGCGCCGGGCGTGGCGGCCGCGCGTGCGGCGGCATCCGCGGGGGATTGGGCGCGTTCGTAGCTGAAGGACTTCATGCCGGGTCCTCCGCGGCGACTTCACCGATGGCCGCGACGATGTTGGAGTAGGCCCCGCAACGGCAGATATTGCCGCTCATGCGCTCGCGCAACTCGGCCTCACTGGGGCGCGGCGCGGCGTTCAGATCGTCACTGGCGTGGCTGGGGATGCCCTGGCGGATTTCCTCCAGCGTCGCCACTGCCGAGCAGATCTGCCCGGGCGTGCAGTAGCCGCACTGATAACCATCGTGTTTGACGAAGGCGGCCTGCATCGGATGCAGGTCGTCCGGCGTGCCCAGCCCTTCGATGGTGGTGATCTCGGCGCCTTCGTGCATCACCGCGAGGCTCAGGCAGCCATTGATCCGGCGTCCATCCACGATCAGGGTGCAGGCGCCGCACTGACCGTGATCGCAGCCCTTCTTGCTGCCCGTCAGGTGCAGGTGCTCGCGCAGCGCATCGAGCAGGGTGGTACGGTTATCCAGCAGCAACTGCCGGCGCTCGCCGTTCACGGTAAAACTCACCGGGCTGCGTGAGAGCGTCTCGCGCCGGGATTCGGCGTTGGGCTCGCAGGGCTCGATCATCGGTCATGTCCTCAAGGGTAATCACGGCAAGGGCAACGCCCGGCGACCTGGGTGGACGCGGGTCATGCGGAGCGATCTTCTGGCGTCGTCGCTACCGGCAGACTGTCGGGCCATGAAGATACGGCCCCGGATCGGGGAGAAGGGTTCCCCAGGGTGACGACATGATCTTATGAGCGGTACTCATCAATGCTCATCGCCTCGGTCTAACCCTCGGACAGGCAGCGTCCCGCCACCCATTGGCAGCACCTGTCGGGGATGAAGGACTCCAAGGTGATCGTGGCGATCAGCAAGGACGAGGAGGCGCAGATCTTCCAGGTAGCCGACTACGGCCTGGTGGGCGATCTGTTCTAGGTCCTTTCGAAGTTGGAACAGGCGATGTGAGCCCTCAGCGCCGCCTCGAGGTGGCGCGTGGCTGCAACTGGTCGAGGGCCGGGGCGTTGTCCCGGGCCCAGCCGTAGACCAGTTCGATCGGTTCGATCATCAACTGGCCCAGGGGCGTCAGGCGGTACTCCACCGCTGGAGGCACGCTGTCGTGTACTTCGCGCAACAGCAGGCCACTGTGCTCCAGTTCGCGCAGGGTCTGCACCAGCATCTTCTTGGAAATGCCCGGCAGGCTGCGGTGCAATGCGCCGCTGCGGGCGCAGCCGGCGTGGCGTACGTGCAGGGCGTGGAGGACCATGCTGGTCCACTTGGTGGCGAAGAGTTCGAGCACCCGCCGGGGCGCGCAATCCTCGCGCCATTCGGCGTCTTCGGAGCCGGGTTGCATGGGATGGTCACCATTTGGTGCCGACTTGGATCGGCGTTCCTACGTAGTTAAGGTGCGGGCCTTCGCAAGTGATGGAGGTCCGTGAACATGACTCAACAGGCTTTGGTGGTCGGCGCCAGTGGCATCGTCGGCAGCGCCCTTTCTCGGCTGCTGGTCGAGCAGGGCTGGGCGGTGCAGGGCATTGCCCGGCGGCCGCTGTCGGTGCCCGGGGTGGCGCAGGTTAGCGCAGACCTGCTCGATCCGTCAGCCTTGCGCCAGGCCTTGCAGGGCAGCACGCCGACCCACGTGTTCCTCAGTACCTGGTCGCGTCAGGCCAGTGAGGCCGAGAACGTCCGCGTCAACGCACAGATGGTGCGCAACCTGCTGGAGGTCGTCGGCGCCGCCGGTTCGGTGCGCCACGTGGCGCTGGTCACCGGCCTCAAGCATTACCTCGGGCCGTTCGAGGCCTACGGCAAGGGCAGCCTGCCGCAGACGCCGTTCCGCGAGGAACAGGGTCGTCTGGACGTGGAGAATTTCTACTACGCCCAGGAAGACGAAGTCTTCGCCGCCGCCGCGCGTGACGGTTTCAGCTGGAGCGTGCACCGCCCGCATACCATTACCGGTGTCGCCGTGGGCAATGCGATGAACATGGCGACGACCCTGGCGGTGTATGCCTCGATCTGCAAGTTCACGGACCGTCCGTTCCGCTTTCCCGGCTCGGCGGTGCAGTGGGAAAGCCTCACCGACATGACCGACGCCCGCCAGCTGGCGCGGCACCTGTTATGGGCATCGACCGATCCGGCGGCGGCCAGTCAGGCGCTGAACATCGTCAATGGCGATGTGTTCCGCTGGAAGTGGATGTGGTCGCGGATCGCCGATTGGTTCGGCCTCGAAGCCGCACCCTTCGATGGCGAAGTGCGTCCGCTGGAACAGCAAATGGCCGGCGATGCGGCGATCTGGGAGGAGATGGCCCAGCGTCTCGGGCTGGCCGAGGCGGACATCCAGAGCCTGGTTTCGCCCTGGCACACCGATGCGGACCTGGGACGCCCCATCGAGGTAGTCACCGATATGTCGAAGAGCCGCAAGCTGGGCTTCCTCGACTACCAGGCGAGCGATGACGCCTTCTTCGACGTCTTCGCCCGCCTGCGCGAGCAGCGGTTGATTCCCTGAGCGCCGTTCAGCGCCGCGCGAACAGCTGCAGCAGCAATGCGATCAGCCCGAACGCGGCGCCGAGCAGGGCCACGCCGCTCCAGCCGGTCGCCTCGTAGAGTGGGCTGCCTAGCGCTGAGCCCAGCGCGCCGCCGATGAAGATGGCAGTCATGTACAGCGCATTCAGGCGTGCCCGGCTGGCCGGTTCCAGCGCGTAGATGGCGCGCTGGCCGAGCACCATGTTCATCTGCACGGCGAAGTCCAGGACGATCCCCAGCACCAGCAGGCCGAGCCAGCCCTGGCCAGGCAACAGGCTGAGCAGGAACGCCAGCGGTGCCAGCGCTAGCGCCAGGCGGGTTGCGGCGATGGTGTGGCCGGCATCGGCCAGGCGCCCGGCAATCGGTGCGGCGATGGCGCCCATGGCACCGGCCAGGGCGAACAGTGCGATCTGCGTCTGGCTCAGGCCGAAGTGGCGCGCCAACTCCACGGGCGCCAGGGTCCAGAACAGGCTGAAGGCGGCGAACATCAGGCCCTGGTAGAGGGCCCGCTGGCGCAACGTGCGGTAGCGGCGCAGCAGCGCCCAGAGCGAAGCCATCAGTTGCGCGTAGCTGGCGCGGTGCTCGGGCTGACGCTGCGGCACGGCGAGGCTGACGGTCACCGCGATCAAGGCCATCAGGGCGGCGGCCGCGAAGAACACCGCGCGCCAGCCGAAGTGATCGGCGATCAGGCTGGCCACCGGCCGTGCCAGCAGGATGCCCAGCAGCAGACCGCCCATGACGTTACCGACCACCCGCCCCCGGGTCGCTTCCGGCGCCAGGTGTGCGGCCAGCGGGATGAGCATCTGCACGGAGACCGAGCTCAGGCCGATCAGCAGCGAGAGCAGCAAGAAGCCCCAGGAGGAGGCACTGCTGGCGGCAAGCACCAGGCACAACAGCGACGCGCCCAGGGTTACCAACATCAGCCGGCGGTTTTCCAGCAGGTCGGCGAGCGGCACCAGCAGCAGCAGGCCGATGGCGTAGCCGACTTGCGTCAGCGAGACGATCAGCCCGGCACGTTCGGCGGAGAGGCCGACGTCCGGGGCGATCAGCTCGATGATCGGCTGGGCGTAGTAGAGGTTGGCGACGATGGCGCCGCAACAGAAGGCGAACAGCCAGACCAGTGAAGTCGGTAGGGTGGCGGACGACGCGCGGCCGTCCAGTGTCGAAGTGCTCATCAGGGCTCTCCAGAAACCTGCGGAAGACGGCCGTGCCGCCAGGAAGGTGGCCAGGGTAGGAGGCCGAGAGGGTTGTGAAAATCCGCTGACGGTGCAACGGAGTTTTGCGCGGCGTCGAACAGGCCCTAGTGTTTATCCTGCAGGCACTCCACGACGAAGTCGATGAAGGCGCCGATGCGCGCCGACGCGCGCTGTCCCGGTAGATAGAACGCATTGATCGGGCTCGTATGCCGCCCGGGGCTGACCTGATGGTCGTCGAGCAGCCGGCACAGCCTACCGTTGGCGACGTCCTCGCGAATCAGCCAGTCGCCCAGCAGGGCGATACCGAGACCATCCAGCGCCGCTTGCCGCAACACTTCGGCGTTGTTGCTGCACAGAGGGCCACGCACGTGAATGCTGTGTTCCTGATCGTCCTTGCGCAGGATCCATTGCTGGCTGTGGTTGGCGTAGTCGAAGGTCAGGCAGGCGTGCTGCGCGAGATCAGCGGGCATCCGTGGGCGCGGGTGCCGTTGCAGGTAGAGGGGGCTGGCCACCATCCAGCGCTGGAATTCGCCTATTCGTCGCAGCACGACATCGTCGTTGAGTACCAGGTCGCCGAGGCGGATGGATAGGTCGACGCGCTCTGTGAGCAGGTCGACGATCTTGTCGGTCAGCGTCAGGTTCAGTTGCAGCTCGGGATGACGCGCGAGAAATGCGCCGATGTGCGGGACGATCAGGCGGCGCCCGAACTCCACCGGCAAGCTGACGTGCAGGGGCCCACGGGCGCTTTCTCCCCGATCGCCGACCAGCGCATCGGCCTCGGCGACGGCGTCGAGGATTTCCAGGGCGCGGGCGTGATAGGCCTCGCCGGCGAGGGTGACGCTGATCCTGCGTGTCGAGCGGTTGACCAGCGCGACACCTAGCTCGGTCTCCAGCGCTTCCACCGCACGGGTCACCGACGAGGTGGCGATACCCAGGCGCCGGGCAGCGGCGGAGAAGCCACCGGCATTCACCGTTTCGACGAAGAGCTTGAGCGCGGCGAGTTTGTCCATGCGGCCTCGAAGGCGGGGGGGCGAGGCCGCAGTATAGGGGCTAACGCCGGCTCAGGGCGTGGACGCCTGGGTCGGCATGAGGCCGTCGAAGAAGCGCTCGTGCCAGTCGACGATGGGTTGCGGATTGCCCAGCTTCTGCCCGTAGATCACGGCGTAGGAGAGCACGTTCTGCACGTACTGGCGGGTTTCGTCGAAGGGAATGCTTTCCACCCAGACGTCGAACGGCAGGTGGCGGGCATCGCGCAGCCATTGGCGCACACGGCCGGCGCCGGCGTTGTAGGCGGCGGAGGCGAGCACCCGGTTGCCGTTGAACTGCGCGTGTACCTGGGACAGGTAGGCGGCGCCAAGCTGGATGTTGGTGCTCGGCAGCAGCACGTTGTTGGGGTTGCTCAGGGGAATGCCGAAGCGTTTGGCGGTTTCCTTGGCGGTGGCCGGCATCAGCTGCATCAGGCCCATGGCGCCGGCGTGGGAGCGGGCGTCGGCCATGAAGGCGCTTTCCTGGCGGGTGATGGCGAACACCCAGCTCGAATGCAGGCCGCGCAATTGCGCCTGGCGCACCAGGTCATCGCGGTAGGCCATGGGGAAGCGGATGTCCAGGTCGTCCCAGTACTTGGCCTGGCTGATGCTGCGGATGGCCGGGAAGTACCACTGCATCTCGTAGGCGATGCGCGCCTGGGCAAGCAGTTCGTCGTTATCGAAGTGACGCGCGACGTGGTACCACTCGCGACGGGCGTCGACGATCTGGCCGCGGGCATGGAACTCCATGGCGCGTTGGATCGCCGGCGTGTTGCGCACCTTGTTCAGGGTGGTGCGGGAAACGTCGACCGGGCGATTGTTCAGCGCGTAGGGGACTTTCAACTGATCGGCAGCGAGGAAACCGTAGAAATCGCGCTCGCTGGACACCGGTTGCAGCAGTTGGGCGGCCTTGGCGTTCTGCGGTTGCGCCATCTGCAGGGCGCGTGCGCTCCAGTAGCGCCAACGATTGCTCTGCGCCAATTCCTCGGGCATGCGCTGGGTAAGCTGGTAGGCCTCGTTCCAGCGCCCCAGGCGCAGCAGCAGGCGTGCGCGCCACTCGCTGACGGTGTCGTCGTGCAGTTGCGGGTCGTAGCGCTCCATTACCGTGAGGGCGCGGGGATCGAAGCGCCGGGCCAGCGTCAGGCCAATGGTGCGTGCGATGGCCAGGCGCTCGCTGGCGGAGAAGTCCATGCGGCTGGCATAGCCGTCGAGCAGCGCCAGGGCCTGTTCGGGGTCCTTGCGGGCGAGACGGCGAAGGCCGAGCCCGACGACGTCGCCCATGGCTTCGTCGCGACCGGCATAGCGTGCCTGATTGGTGAGCAGGGCGGGGTTGCGCGCGGTGTCGATCAGCAGTTGCCCGCGCGACTGAAGGGCGTTGAGGGTCTTCACCAGGTAGCTGGCGAGGCCGTAGTTACCGGCCTCGGCGGCGAGCTTGAGGCGATCCCAGCGGCGCTGCTCGGTGAGTTGGCCGGCGGCGGCCCAGCGTTCGAACAGCGGGTCGCAGGCGTCCGGCTGGGATTTGCCGACCAGCCACAGGCGTTCGGTCAGCGCGTTGCCTTCGGCGGTCTTGCCGCTGCCCAGCAGGTATTGCCCATAGAGGCAGTCGAGCTCGGTGAAGTTGAGTTTCTCGCTGTAGTGCGCGACGAAGGGCTGCCAGTCGCCGCGCTGGGCCAGCAGGCGCAGCCAGCGCAGTTTCATCCAGTTGATCTGCGGCAGGTCGCCGTGGCGCTGAAGAAAGCCTGCCACTTCCGCGTTGCTGGCGGTCTTGAGGCGGGCGGTCAGTTCGTCGTAGGCGAGATAGGGCTCCAGCGGGTAGCCGGCCAGGAGGGACTTATTGCGCAGGTAAGGGCCGCTGTCGCCCTTGTCCAGGGCCCGTTCGGCCTCGTCGTAGATCTGTCGCTGCTGGGAGAGGGTGGCGGCTTGCGCCAGAGTGGCGGAGCAGAACAGGACGACGAGGCAAAGCAGGGGCGCGCGCATGAGCATTCCAGGCGTGAGAGAAGCGGGTCGCCGGCGGGCGGCCGCGATGACATCTAGCTTATCCCGAAGCGGTGGCCAGTCAATTGCGCCGCGAGGGACCATTCGTCGTTCCGGTTAGCGAGGCAGCAGCCGTCTGCGGATTGGCTAGGTGGAAAATAAAACCGTTCATTTCAGGGACCGGACGCATAAACTGTGCGGCCGAATTCGGAGGATGGCCATGACCCTGTTGAAACTCACCGACGTCTCCCTCGCCTATGGCGCCACGCCGCTGCTCGATGGCGTGTCCTGGCAGATCGAACGCGGCGAGCGGGTCTGCATCATCGGCCGCAACGGCACCGGCAAGTCGAGCATGCTCTCGCTGGTCAAGGGCACGCAGTTGCCGGACGACGGCGAGATCTGGCGCGCCCCGGCGCTGAAGATCGGCGAGCTGCCGCAGGAACTGCCGCGCGCCGACGAGCGCACGGTGTTCGACGTGGTCGCCGAAGGGCTCGATGGCGTTGGCGAGTTGCTCGCGCGCTTTCACCACCTGAGCCAGCACATCGAAGGTGACGACGACCTGGCCGAACTGACCCGCGTGCAGGGCGAACTCGAAGCGAAGGATGGCTGGCGCCTGCAGCAATTGGTGGACAGCACCCTGAGCCGCCTGCAACTGCCGGCCGACAAGACCCTGGCCGAGCTTTCCGGCGGCTGGCGCCGGCGCGTGCTGCTGGCCCAGGCGCTGGTCGCCGAGCCGGACCTGTTGCTGCTCGACGAGCCCACCAACCACCTGGACATCGGCGCCATCGCCTGGCTGGAAGAGGCGCTGCTGAATTTCCCCGGTGCCGTGCTGTTCATCACCCACGACCGCGCCTTCCTGCAGAACCTGGCCACGCGCATTCTGGAGTTGGATCGCGGCCACCTGATCGACTGGCGCGGCGACTACGCCAGCTTCCTGGTGCACAAGGAGCAGCAACTGGCCGCCGAGGAGGCCGCCAACGCGCTGTTCGACAAGCGCCTCGCCCAGGAAGAGGTCTGGATTCGCCAGGGGATCAAGGCGCGGCGTACCCGTAACGAGGGGCGCGTCCGCGCATTGAAGGAGATGCGCGTCGAGCGCCAGTCGCGGCGGGAGCGTACCGGGGCGGCGAACATTCAGCTCGACACCGCGGAGAAGTCCGGCAAGCAGGTGATCGTCGCCGAGCACGTCGGCTTCGCCTACGGCAACGGCGAGCCCCTGGTGCGGGACTTTTCCATGGTGCTGCAGCGTGGCGATCGCATCGGTCTGCTCGGCGCCAACGGCACCGGCAAGACCACGCTGCTCAAGCTGCTGCTCGGCGAACTGCAGCCCACCCAGGGCAGCATCGAGACCGGCACCAAGCTGGAGGTCGCCTACTTCGACCAGTTGCGTCTGCAACTGGACACGGAGAAAACGGTGATCGACAACCTCGCCGAAGGCCGCGACTTCATCGTCATCGATGGCCAGAGCCGCCATGTGCTGAGCTACCTGGGCGACTTCCTGTTCACCCCGCAGCGTGCGCGGACGCCGGTCAAGGCGCTCTCCGGTGGCGAGCGCGCGCGCCTGCTGCTGGCCAAGTTGTTCAGCAAGCCGGCCAACCTGCTGGTGCTCGACGAACCGACCAACGACCTCGATGTGGAAACCCTCGAGCTGCTCGAGGAGGTGCTGCTGGGTTTCACCGGCACCGTACTGATGGTCAGCCACGACCGTGCCTTCCTCGACAACGTGGTCACCAGCACCCTGGTGTTCGAGGGTGAAGGACGCGTACGTGAATACGTCGGCGGCTATCAGGACTGGCTGCGCCAGGGCGGCTCACCGCGTCTGCTCGGGGTTGCCGAGGAAAAACCGGCCAAGAGCGAGGCAGCGAAAGCCGCAGAACCCGCCCCGGCGACTGCACCGGCCGCCGCCAAGCGCAAGCTCAGCTACAAGGAACAGCGCGAACTCGATGCCATCCCCGGACGCATCGACGAACTCGAAGGCCAGCTCGAAGCGCTGCAGGCGGAAACCTCCGACCCGGCGTTCTACCAGCGCCCGCTGGAGCAGACCCGCGAGACCCTCGCACGCATGGGAACCCTGCAGCAGGAACTGGATGTGCTGATCGAGCGTTGGGCGGAGTTGGAGGAGTAACGCGTCCGGCCGAAGCGCGACAGGGGGCTCGCGATCGTTGAATGAGGGTCCGACTGCGGTGCAGCCGGGCCCTTTTTGCGTCAGGCGTAACTGCTCTGTGCCGCTTTAGGTATGTTGGCCAGCTTTTCCGCCTTCTGGTTGTCAGCCAGGGCTCGCCATTCGGCAACCAACTCTTGCAACTGCGGCATGTCGCTCAGGTCGCCGTAGACATCCTTTAGTATCAGCGGACGGGCTGCTTCATTGAGCAGGCGCTTCTGGGCGCGTTCCAGTTCCTGTTGCTGTTGGTAACTCAGATCTTTGGCCAGGGTTATCCCTTGGTTGTACATGCGCCTGAGCTCCATGTCGGTCTTGTGCCGGAAGCGGGGGTCATCGCTGGCTCTGGCTGCCTGGACGAATTGGCCAAAGGTACGGGGTCGCCAATTGGCGAGCTCTTCTTGCGCTGTCTTTATCAGGTTATGCAGGTCGCGGGTCTCCTGAGCGGTGAATAGCTCTCCGCCTCGGTCCTGCACACCAGCGTTCCAACGCAACAAGGTGGTCAGCATGGAGCGGGCATAACCGGCGTCCCTGGCGTGTTGGGAGAACGAGAAGAGCTGCCGAATGAAATTATTACGCGCGGGCATGTCTCTTTCCAGGTCGATGGCGCCGGCATAGCGGGCGCAGGCTTGCTCATCGATCAGCGCGCAACCTGGCTGCCAAAGCACGGCGGATTCACTGCCACCGTTGGGTTTGCGTGAAATGAAATGGCGCTGTTGGCCATGATGCTCGTAGGGATCGTCCTTGAGATTGAGCAGGCCACCGAGTATCAGGGGAATTCCTGCCCCTAATGAACTGATTGAAACTACGGTGCCCGCAGCCACTACGGACCATTTGGTGTCTGTCCAACTGAATGGTACGCCGGGTACTGGATCATCGTGGTTGACCAGCCGGTGGTGCGTCAGGGCCTGGGCGCCCTGGACGAAGGCGTGGTCTGCTGCGCGGGGGGCGCCAAAGGTGTAGAGCTGGATGTCTGGCTTTGAAGGTAGACGGCGTAGCCATTCAGCGAGTAGGAGTGCAATGGCACCGCCAAGGCTGTGGCCACAGACCATCAAAGTTTGTCCGCCTGTATAAAACGCATCCAGGTAACGCCCGGCTTTTTCTTTGACCGCCTGGAAGGCACCATAGAAACCACGGTGAGCCTGGCCTGCGCCTTCGGCGTAGGGAACTTGGTTAGCGTCCGCGTCACGTAGCAGGTCTTGAAGTTTGTCGGGCTCCGTGCCACGCACTGAAATCAGTATCACCTTGTCGTTATGGGTGATGAAGGCCTGGGTGCCGGTGTCCTCGTCGTAAAGAAAATGCACGTCTTCCGGGTAGCGCCAGCCACTCTGAACCTCTGCGCTGTAACGCGTTTCGTCATAAGGCATGATTTCCAGGCGCTTGGAGTACGGTACTTCCTCGTAAAGCAGGTTGTAATGAGCTCTGTCGAACGCTGTCGACTTGAACAGGTAGGCGAGTTGTTCGCGTAGGACATTGCCAATACTTCCTGGCACGCCATAGGGCGGTGGTGCGGATTTGTAAGCGTCGGACTCAGTGATTTTGCTGAATGGCGCATAGGCGAAGCTGCTCATCACCGCCAGGTGATAGGCATTTATGGCGCAGAAGGCTTTATCCCTCGATAGCAACGGGCTGTAAGCCCGTAAGGCTTTTACTTCCAGAACATAATGTTGGTTAGGCGCCAGCGCTATCCCAGGTTGTCCTGCGGCCGCACCGGCGTTCTGCTTGAGTGTCGCCGAGGGGCGTGGTCCCCACTCGCTATCGGTGTCCGGGAGGTGGGCTTTGGCTTCTACGAAGTCACTGACCTCTACTCGATAGAGGCGGGCGTTTTCCTTTATGGCGCGTTGTTCCGCGAGGTAGGTTTTTCCGGCGGTATTGTGTGGGCCGGAGGGAGATTTTTCGGCGGCAACCTGAACGTTCGTTAATGGGATTTTGAATGCCTTCCGAAACATGATTTTTTCATGCCAGGGCTCATGACTCCCATCGCTAAGCATTGAAATGTCTAACACGCTCGGACCGCAATAGATCCGCTCAATTCGCGCGCAACCTTCGCTGTCTAATGTTCCCGAGTAACTCTGAGCCTGACCGTCATGCAGTATGTAAGGAATCCCAGCGTAGGGCCTGCCATTGCCATGTTCGTCTACTAAGCGAAAGCTAACCCAATGACTGCGGAGTGGGCACTGCAAGGTGTTTAGTTTCATGTCCATTGTGTTTTTCATCCATTAGTCACTCTGTGCAGTTTGGATAGATCGTGCACTCCTGTCCGTTCATTTTGAATTTCTTGAATACGGGTGGCTTTTGGCAACTTATCCAGCCCCCTTCTTTGGGGATGCAGGGTTTCCAGCCGTTTTCGAATTTAACCCATGTGTTGTCATAGTAGGGTTCTTCCTCTGCCGTCACTGTGAAATCTAGTCGCACCGTTTTTCCTGCCAAAGTGTCTTTGGGAAGATGTGCTCCAGCATTCTTGCAGATAAGTAGTTTTGATAGCTCAAGATATAATGGGCTTATTTGGAATAGCCACATGCACTCGGCTTCTTTCTTTAATTCACCTGATGCATCGAAATCCGGTGCGCCTTTGGGTAAGGAGTCCACGACCACGAGTCCGCCATTATCGTATGATCGCTGCCAATCCTTATCCCCATAGCGCCCTCTGATATAGAGTCCGATGCGCTCCAGCTGGAGTGTGCAAGTGCCTTTGCTATAGCGCGTAGGGATTTGAAAGCGATAGTGCTGAGCACTATCGAGAATATCTGTTTTGAATGACTTTCGCAGGGTGCGTGTGCTGCATTCGTTGAGCGGCGAGTAGTGCGCCTGGGTCTCGATACCGAAGTTCGCCGGCAGATCGCCTTCGAAGGTGAATTTTTCAGAGCCAATTGTCATGCAGGCACAGAGGCTCAAAGAGAGTGCGCCTATGAGTAGACGAATGCACCAGCGAAACGGCGTCATGCCAGGGTCTCCATGGACGTGATCTGATGGTGGCAGCGGATGAAATGCTGCTCGGGGTTTTCCTCTGTCTGTGCGGCCCAGGCTTTTACTTCCAGAACATAATGTTGGTTAGGCGCCAGCGCTATCCCAGTTTGTCCTGCGGCCGCACCGGCGTTCTGCTTGAGTGTCGCCGAGGGGCGTGGTCCCCACTCGCTATCAGTGTCCGGGAGGTGGGCTTTGGCCTCTACGAAGTCGCTGACCTCTACTCGATAGAAACGGGCGTTTTCCTTTATGGCGCGTTGTTCCGCGAGGTAGGTTTTTCCGGCGGTATTGCGTGGGCCGGAGGGGGATTTTTCGGAGGCAACCTGAACGTTCGTTAATGGGATTTTGAATGCCTTCCGAAACATGATTTTTTCATGCCAGGGCTCATGACTCCCATCGCTAAGCATTGAAACGTCTAACACGCTCGGACCGCAATAGATCCGCTCAATTCGCGCGCAGCCTTCGCTGTCTAATGTTCCCGAGTAACTCTGAGCCTGA
Organism: Pseudomonas sp. R4-15; assembly: GCF_055768815.1. Taxonomy (NCBI): domain Bacteria; kingdom Pseudomonadati; phylum Pseudomonadota; class Gammaproteobacteria; order Pseudomonadales; family Pseudomonadaceae; genus Pseudomonas; species Pseudomonas sp. R4-15. The sequence goes on along the minus strand of NZ_CM147293.1, from coordinate 3,742,606 downwards.
CCGTCATGCAGTATGTAAGGAAACCCAGCGTAGGGCCTGCCATCGCCATGTTCGTCTACTAAGCGAAAGCTAACCCAGTGGCTGCGGAGTGGGCACTGCAAGGTGTTTAGTTTCATATCCATTGTGTTTTTCATCAATTAGTCACTCTGTGCAGTTTGGATAGACCGTGCACTCCTGTCCGTTCATTTTGAATTTCTTGAATACGGGTGGATTTTGGCAACTTATCCAGCCCCCCTCTTTGGGGATGCAGGGTTTCCAGCCGTTTTCGAATTTAACCCATGTGTTGTCATAGTAGGGTTCTTCCTCTGCCGTCACGGTGAAATCTAGTCGCGCCGTTTTTCCTGCCAAAGTTTCCTTGGGAAGATGTGCTCCAGCATTCTCGCAGATAAGTAATTTGCTTATTTGACCAAGGCGTGCTCTAGCCTTGCTTAGCTGAAAGAGCCATGTGCAGTTGGCTACTTTTCTCAACTCGCCTGATGCATCGAAATCCGGTGCGCCTTTGGGTAAAGAGTCTACGACCACGAGTCCGCCATTATCGTATGATCGCTGCCAATCCGTATCCCCATAGCGCCCTCTGATATAGAGTCCGATGCGCTCCAGCTGGAGTGTGCAAGTGCCTTTGCTATAGCGCGTAGGGATTTGAAAGCGATAGTGCTGAGCACTATCGCGAATATCTGTTTTGAATGACTTTCGCAGGGTGCGTGTGCTGCATTCGTTGAGCGGTGAGTAGTGCGCCTGGGCCTCGATACCGAAGTTCGCCGGCAGATCGCCTTCGAAGGTGAATTTTTCAGAGCTAATTGACATGCAGGCAAAGAGGTTCAAAGAGAGTGCGCCTGTGAGTAGACGAATGCACCAGCGAAACGGCGTCATGCCAAGGTTTCCATGGACGTGATCTGATGGTGGCAGCGGATGAAATGTTGTTTAGGTCTGTTCACTGTTTGTGGTGACCAAGCAGGTTGCCTACGTGTTGCCGAGGGGCGTGGCCCCCACTCGCTATCGGTGTCCGGGAGGTGGGCTTTGGCCTCTACGAAGTCGCTGACCTCTACTCGATAGAAGCGGGCGTTTTCCTTTATGGCGCGTTGTTCCGCGAGGTAGGTTTGGCCCAGAGCGTTGCGTGGGCCGGAGTGAGATTCTTCTGCGGAAAACTGGAGGGGGGTGACCGGAATTGGAAAGTTTTCTCTAGTAAGTAGCCAGTGGTACCAGGGATTAGCAAAACCGTCGGCCGGCTGGGAAAGATCGAGAACCGCAGGCCCACAGTAAATCGTGTTGATTCTACAGAGCCCTTCGCTATCTAATGTGCCTCGATATTCCTGCCCCTGGCTGTCCTTTACCAGATAATGCAACCCGGAAAAGGTTGACCCTCTGCCATACTCATCAACAAGCCTAACGCTAATCCAGTGCTTTTTAAGCGGACACTCCAGTGTGGTCAGAGTGTTCGTCTCGATTGAATGAGTCATCCGTGATTCACTCCGTGCAGTTGGGGTAAACAGTGCATTCTCGATCATTCATTTGAAAGGTTCTGAATGTGGGAGGGGTGCGGCACCAGATCCATTTGCCTTGTGGAGTGTTTTCTTCAGCGCATGGCTTCCAACCTGTATTAAGCTTTATCCAGGTCTGGCGAATGGCTGGTTTTTCTTCTGGTGCTAACTCAAAGTCCAGTCGCACCGTTTTTCCTGCCAAATTGCCCTTTGGAAGATGTGCTCCAGCATTCTTGCAGATAAGTAGTTTTGATAGCTCAAGATATAATTGGCTTATTTGGAATAGCCATATGCACTCGGCTTCTTTCTTTAATTCACCTGATGCATCGAAATCCGGTGCGCCTTTGGGTAAGGAGTCCACGACCACGAGTCCACCGTTATCGTATGATCGCTGCCAATCCTTATCCCCATAACGCCCTCTGATATAGAGTCCGATGTGCTCCAGCTGGAGTGTGCAAGTGCCTTTGCTATAGCGCGTAGGGATTTGAAAGCGATAGTGCTGAGCACTATCGCGGATATCTGTTTTGAATGACTTTGGCAGGGTGCGTGTGCTGCATTCGTTGAGCGGTGAGTAGTGCGCTTGGGCCTCAATGCCAAAATTCGCCGGTAGGTCGCCTTCGAAGACGAAGGTGTCTGCGCCCAGTGATGTGCAGGCGCTGAGCGACAAGGCGAGGACGGCTGGGAAGGCGGGCGCTAGCCAGGGTGCGTTCGTCATGTCCGGGGTTCCGTAGCGGCGATCTGTAGTTGGCAGCGGTTGAAGTGTCTTACGGGCGACTCGCCTTCTTCGGCTTGCCAGGCGGGGTGTACTGCCAGTTCCGGAATCAATTGTCGGGCGAGCAGGAACTGCACTTGCTCCGGTGTATTCCAGCGCCAGTGCTTCGCCTTGGTCAGTTGTTCGCGCAGCCATGCTTCGAGGGCGGTCGTTTCCGCCAGTCGAGCCGTTTCGGCCGGGTAGGACTGCCAAAGCCATTGCTGCAGGTTGTGCTGGCGGATCGCCTCGGCAATTTCCAAAGGCTCCGGCAGGGCCAGCCAGGGGCGTGCGAAAGGCGCGGGGTAGTGTGCGGGGGCGGGGTTGTCGAACTGTCGCCAGGACTGCCCGTTCCAGCATAGGGCGCTGTGCAAGGGACCGAGCAAGAGAGGGCGCTGTTCGTTGGGCAGGCTGTCCAGATGACGGCTGATCACTCGGCTGTCCTGTAGTCGATACAACGAGCGCTGACCGCCGCTATCGACCAGCATGCGCTCCTGCCAGTGCCGAACGAGCCCGCTCATGTCGACGTCGCTGCTGGCCAGCCAGCCCCATTGGCGTTGTGGGTGGCTCAGCAGGTCGTCGAGGAATGGCGTGGGGGTGGCGGGGAGGGTGGCGATCCAGGGGGCGGCGGGTGCCAGGTCGATGAACTCCGTACCGACGTAGAGGTTCGCGCAGTCCTCAGCGATTCCCGCTGCATACAGAGCCGTGACGGGGTCGGGTTCGGCCAGCGGATCGAGGATGAGCACCCACTGCCGTTGGCGTTGTGATTCCAGCCAGGCTTCGACAAGGCGCTGTATTTCGCCGTCCGTGGCAGGACGGGCCGCTACAGGTCGCATGAACCCTCCCGGCAGGCTTCGCAAATCGGGCAGAAACTGGCGGCCAACTGGCGCGCCAGGCGGGCAATCTGCAACTGTGCATTGGCCAGCGCTGGGGCGGCTATCTGGCCGGATTCATCACTGTCCGCTCTCCAGGGGAGCGATGGAGAGAGCAGCTTGAGCCCAGCGCCCGTGCTGGCCGCCCCGCCCGAGTTGAGCTTGATGGCCGGGCCGTTCAGGGTAATGCCACCCGCATCGAGCTTAATGAAGCTGCCTCCGGCCTTGGCCGTCAGTTCGAGTCCTGCCTCTATCACCAGCTTGTTGCCGGCGTGGTAGTGGATTTCGTTGCCCGCCTCTATGAATTGTCCGCTTCCCAGTTTCACGTGCTGGTCGTTGGTCACCGTCAGGTGATCGTCGGCGCGCAGCTCCACCTTGCGGTCGGCGTGGGTGATGCGGTGTTCCTCGGCTTCGAGTTCGGTGTAGCTGTTGGCTTCGACGCGGTCGTGGCGCTGGTGGCCGACGCGGATCTTCTGGTCGTGCTCGATGTTCTCGTCCCAGTCGCGCTGGGCGTGCAGGTAGATCTGCTCGGCGCCCTTGCGGTCTTCGATGCGCAGTTCGTTGTAGCCGCCTCCGCCGGGTGAGCTGAGGGTCTTGAACACACTGCGCGTGCGATTGGCCGGCAGCTCGTAGGGCACCTGGTTCTCGGCGTGGTAGAGGCAGCCGGTGACCAGCGGCTGGTCGGGGTCGCCTTCGAGGAAACTGACCAGCACTTCCATTCCGATGCGCGGGATGGCGATGCCGCCGTAGCGATCACCCGCCCAACTGCTGGAAACGCGCAGCCAGCAACTGGTGTTGTCGTCGGCCTGGCCCTCGCGGTCCCAGTGGAATTGCACCTTGATGCGGCCGTATTCGTCGCAGTGGATTTCCTCGCCTTCGGGGCCGGTGACGACGGCGCTTTGAGCGCCGAGCAGGCGCGGTTTGGGGTGGTTGGGTGTGGGGCGGTAGGGGAGGGTCCAGGGGAAAGCGGTGAAGTGGTTGCGGTAGCCCTGGGTGAAGTCTGTGGGTTGTCGATCCCCCTCTCCCGCGAGGGGCGAGGGAGAAAAGCTGATCGATTCTTCCAGTACCTGTGGTTGCTTGCCTTCGTGGTGGATTTTGCCGAGTAGCCAGAGGTCGTTGCAGTCCTGCCGTGGGTGTTCGGTGAGGGGCAGCAGGTGGCCGCTGCGCAGGCTGGGCTGGTCGCTGCGGCCCTGGGCCTGAAGGCGGTCGTGGCGGTGGCTTTCCAGGTGCAGGCGGGCGAGCTGACGGCCGCGTTCGCGGTCGCTGAAGTGACCGGGAAAGGCATAGTCCTCCAGGCCCTGCTCGTCATCGCTGACGTTGGCCTCCAGGCGCAGGCGCGGTTTCTCGAAATCGTAGTCGCGGCGGCTGACGCTGGCGGTGCGCACGGCGGCGCTCAGGGAGAAGCGCTCGATCACCGCCTCATCGGCCTGCATGCCGCTGCCGGGGTGGTAGCGCGTCTGCCCGAGGCGTGGGAACACCGTCTGATCGTCACCGAACACTAGCAGGTGGCCGTCGGGGGAATGCCGGAAGTGATAGTGGATGCCTTCCTCTTCGCACAGGCGCTGGAGGAAGTGCAGGTCGCTCTCGGCGTACTGGGTGCAGTAGACGCGCGCGGGATGCTCGCCGCCCAGCTCGAAGCGGTAGTCGCCAAGACCATGCTCGTCGAGCAGTCGGGTGATGATCTGCGGCACGCTCAGGTGCTGGAAGATGCGCGCGTTGCGCCGCCAGCCCAGCCAGGCCAGTTGCGGGCGCAGTTGCAGGTGATAGCGGGTCAGGCGGCGGCCGGAGTCGCCCTGGGTGAAGGCGTGAACCCAGCCATGGATACCCTGTTCGGCGCCCAGTTGCAGGTAGGCCGGCTGCTGCAGGAAGTCTTCCAGGGGCAGTGCCGGGTTCTCGCTGACCAGCTCCAGATCGAAGGCGAAGGGCTCGGAAAGCGCCTCGTGGCCGCTGAAGGCGAGCACCTGCAGGTTATGGGCAAGGCCGGGCAGTTCGAGGGAGAAATGCGGCTGGTTGGCGGGGGCGAGCATCCGTTGCTCCTCGGCGATCTGCGGAAAACGCCGAGGGTGCCCGATCCGGCGGGGGCCGGCGGTCGATGGGTTCGCATTTGAGATCAAGAACCGGCGAGGCGAGAGCCTCGCCGGCTCTCCTCGGGATTATTCCGCGTCGGATTTACGCGGCGCTTTCAGGCGTACGGCGAGCACATCGCAGGGTGCGCCGTGCAACACGTCGTTGGCCGTGGAGCCGAGCAGCAGTGCCAGCCCATGGCGGCCATGGCTACCGACTACCAGCAGGTCGCAGCCTTTTTCCTCGGCGAGACGGTGGATTTCCTGGCGCGGCTGGCCATAGGCCAGGTGACGATGTTCGGCAGTGAGTTGCGGGTAGCGGGAGGCGAAGCCTTCGAGGCGTTCGCGGGCCTGGTCGAACTGCTGCTGTTGCAGCATCGACAGGTCCATCGGTACGTCACCGCCAAAGGCCATGGCCATGGGTTCGACGATATGCACCAGCGACAGCTGAGCGCCAATGCCTTGGGCCAAGGCCTGGGCCCGCTGAATCACCGGATGGCAATCCTCGGTGAGATCGATGGCGACCAGGATGTGTTTGTAGGTCATGGTTGTCGCTCCTGATGGACTGCAAAGAGATTATCCCGGCAGTGCAGGGTTTGTCGCCCTGCCTGGCTTTCTAGCGACAGTCTAGTCTTCTAGCGACCTCGATTGTTGATCTGCGCCGTGCCGGGTGCGGTCGATTGACAAGTCTGGAGCTTTGCGGGAAGGTAGCGAACCCGAATCAAACGGGCGTATGAATTGATCGTTTGCCTGGCGCAACGACTCGAAGAAATACACATCGCGTCAATCGGGTCCTAGCCAGGCAGCGACGACCCCGCGGTATGAAGCCACCCGTGACGCGTGACAATCAAAGCTTCCCTACCTGGAGATCAGTTGATGATTTACGAAGGTAAAGCCATCACGGTAAAGGTGCTTGAGGATGGTATCGCCGAGCTGAAGTTCGACCTCGCTCAGGAATCCGTCAACAAGTTCAATCGCTTGACGCTCGACGAACTGCGGCAGGCGGTCGATGCCCTTAAGGCCGACGCTTCGCTCAAGGGCGTGCTGGTGAGCAGCGGCAAGGACGTGTTCATCGTCGGCGCCGACATCACCGAATTCGTCGAAAACTTCAAGCTGCCCGATGCCGAGCTTACCGCCGGCAACCTCGAGGCCAACAAGATCTTCTGCGATTTCGAAGACCTGCCCGTACCCACCGTTGTCGCCATCAACGGCATTGCCCTGGGCGGCGGCCTGGAGATGTGCCTGTCCGCCGACTACCGCGTGATGAGCGAGACCGCGAAGATCGGCCTGCCCGAAGTCAAGCTGGGCATCTACCCGGGCTTCGGTGGCACCGTACGCCTGCCGCGCCTTATCGGTTGTGACAACGCCGTGGAGTGGATTGCCTCCGGCAAGGAAAACCGCGCTGACGATGCATTGAAGGTCGGCGCCGTGGACGCGGTGGTCAAGCCGGAACTGCTTCAGGCGGCCGCGCTGGACCTGCTCAAGCGCGCCATTGCCGGCGAGTTGGACTTCAAGGCCAAGCGCCAGCCCAAGCTGGAAAAGCTCAAGCTCAACACCATCGAACAGATGATGGCCTTCGAGACGGCCAAGGGCTTCGTCGCCGGCCAGGCCGGACCGAACTACCCGGCACCGGTAGAAGCGATCAAGACCATCCAGAAAGCCGCCAACTTCGGTCGTGACAAGGCGCTGGAAGTCGAAGCCGCCGGCTTCACCAAGCTGGCCAAGACCTCGGTCGCCGAGAGCCTGATCGGCCTGTTCCTCAACGACCAGGCGCTGAAGAAAAAAGCCAAGGCCTACGACAAGCAGGCGGGCGACGTGCAGCAGGCGGCCGTGCTTGGCGCTGGCATCATGGGCGGCGGCATTGCCTATCAGTCCGCGCTCAAGGGCACGCCGATCCTGATGAAGGACATTCGCGAGGACGCCATCCAGCTCGGTCTGTCCGAAGCGTCCAAGCTGCTCGGCAAGCGTGTCGAGAAAGGCCGGCTGACCCCGGCGAAGATGGCCGAGGCGCTCAATGCCATTCGTCCGACCCTGTCCTATGGCGACTTCGGCCATGTCGACGTGGTGGTCGAGGCGGTGGTCGAGAACCCGAAGATCAAGCAGTCGGTGCTCGCCGAGGTGGAAGGGCAGGTCAAGGACGACGCGATCATCGCGTCGAATACCTCGACCATCTCCATCAGCCTGCTGGCGCAGGCGCTCAAGCGTCCCGAGAACTTCTGCGGCATGCACTTCTTCAACCCGGTGCACATGATGCCGCTGGTGGAAGTGATCCGTGGCGAGAAAACCAGCGAGAAAGCCATCGCCACCACCGTCGCCTACGCCAAGAAGATGGGCAAGACGCCGATCGTGGTCAACGATTGCCCCGGCTTCCTGGTGAACCGCGTACTGTTCCCGTACTTCGGCGGCTTCGCCAAGCTGGTCAGCGCCGGTGTCGATTTCGTGCGTATCGACAAGGTGATGGAGAAGTTCGGCTGGCCCATGGGCCCCGCCTACCTGATGGACGTGGTTGGCATCGACACCGGCCATCATGGCCGTGACGTGATGGCCGAGGGCTTCCCCGACCGCATGAAGGACGACCGCAAGTCCGCCATCGACGTGCTCTACGAGACCAATCGCCTGGGCCAGAAGAACGGCAAGGGCTTCTACGTCTACGAGACCGACAAGCGCGGCAAGCCGAAGAAGGTCTTCGACGAGAGCGTGCTGCCGGTGCTCGAGCCGATCGTCTACGAACGCCGTGAACTGAGCGATGACGACATCCTCAACTGGATGATGATCCCGCTGTGCCTGGAAACCGTGCGTTGCCTGGAGGACGGCATCGTCGAGAGCGCCGCCGAGGCTGACATGGGCCTGATCTATGGCGTCGGCTTCCCGCCCTTCCGGGGTGGTGCGCTGCGCTACATCGATGCCATCGGCGTTGCCGAGTTCGTGGCGCTGGCCGACCAGTACGCCGACCTCGGTCCGCTCTATCACCCGACCGAAAAACTCCGCGAAATGGCCAAGAACGGCCAGAAGTTCTTCGGTTAATTGAGGAAGAGACGTTATGAGCCTGAATCCCCGTGACGCGGTCATCGTCGACTTCGGCCGCACTCCGATGGGCCGCTCCAAGGGCGGCATGCACCGCAATACCCGCGCCGAGAACATGTCGGCGCACCTGATCAGCAAACTGCTCGAGCGCAACGACAAGGTCAATCCGGCCGAGGTCGAGGATGTGATCTGGGGCTGTGTGAACCAGACCCTCGAACAGGGCTGGAACATTGCCCGCATGGCCTCGCTGCTGACGCAGATCCCGCACACCAGTGCCGGGCAGACCGTCAGCCGCCTGTGCGGTTCGTCGATGAGCGCATTGCACACCGCCGTGCAGGCGATACAGACCGGAAACGGCGACGTCTTCGTGGTCGGTGGCGTCGAGCACATGGGTCATGTCGGCATGATGCACGGCGTCGATCCAAACCCGCACCTGTCGCTGTATGCCGCCAAGGCTTCCGGGATGATGGGGCTGACCGCCGAGATGCTCGGCAAGATGCATGGCATCACCCGCGAGGCGCAGGACCAGTTCGGCGCGCGCTCCCACCGGTTGGCCTGGAAGGCCACGCAGGAAGGCAAGTTCAAGGACGAGATCATTCCCATGCAGGGGTATGACGAGAACGGTTTCCTCAAGGTCTTCGACCAGGACGAAACCATTCGCCCGGAAACCACGGTTGAAGGGTTGGCCGAACTCAAGCCGGCGTTCAATCCCAAGGGCGGTACCGTCACTGCGGGGACCTCCTCGCAGATCACCGACGGCGCATCCTGCATGATCGTCATGAGTGCGCAGCGCGCCCAGGACCTGGGCATCCAGCCGATGGCGGTGGTGCGCGCGATGGCGGTGGCCGGGGTCGATCCGGCGATCATGGGCTACGGCCCGGTGCCCTCGACGCACAAGGCGCTCAAGCGGGAGGGACTGACCATCGACGACATCGATTTCGTCGAACTCAACGAAGCCTTCGCTGCCCAGGCGCTGCCGGTGCTCAAGGACCTCAAGCTGCTCGACAAGATGGACGCCAAGGTCAACCTGCATGGTGGCGCGATTGCCCTGGGCCACCCCTTCGGTTGCTCGGGGGCGCGCATCTCCGGTACCCTGCTCAACGTCATGAAGCAGAACGGCGGTACCCTGGGCGTGGCGACCATGTGCGTCGGCCTCGGTCAGGGCATCACCACCATCTTCGAACGCGTCTGACGCGTCATCGGGGGTGACGAGCCGGGGCCTGGTGCCCCGGCTTTTCTTTTCAGGTATCCGAGGAATTGCGTCGATGCAGCTCAAGCCTGGCCTCTACCGTCACTACAAGGGGCTCGACTATCGCGTCCTGGGGGTCGCCCGCCACTCGGAAAACGAGGAAGAGGTGGTCGTCTACCAGGCCTTGTACGGTGAGTTCGGGCTTTGGGTGCGACCCCTCGAGATGTTCGTGGAAAGCGTCGAAGTGGATGGCGAGCAGGTACCGCGCTTTGCGCTGATTCGCGCCGAAGAGGGGCTGACCCAGGTCAGTCGCGACTAAGGCGGCAAGGGCGCGGCGCTTGACCTTGCGCCGATCGCCACTATATATAGCGGTGCCGTCAACCGGCCCGCCCTCATTGAAACGGTTCGACCGACTAAGCGGCGGGTTCATCGCCGCAACGGCGCCTTTCTTCAATTCCCATCCATCAGGAAGCTGCCGATCCATGGGTAAATCGCTGGTCATCGTGGAGTCCCCGGCCAAGGCCAAGACCATCAACAAGTACCTGGGTAGCGGGTACGTGGTGAAGTCGAGCATCGGCCATATCCGCGACCTGCCCACCAGCGGCGCGAGCAAGGACAAGGAACCGGCCAAGCGCGGCAAGAGCGCGGCCGAGGCGCCGGCCCTGTCGCCCAAGGAAAAGGCCAAGCGCCAGCTGTTCTCACGCATGGGCGTGGACCCGGAGCATGGCTGGAAGGCGCAGTACGAAATCCTTCCGGGCAAGGAAAAGGTCGTCGACGAATTACGTCGACTGGCCAAGGATGCCGACACCATCTATCTCGCGACCGACTTGGACCGTGAAGGGGAGGCCATCGCCTGGCACCTGCGCGAATCCATCGGCGGCAGCGACGAGCGCTACAAGCGCGTGGTGTTCAACGAGATCACCAAGAAGGCCATCCAGGAGGCCTTCTCCAAACCGGGCGAGCTGGATATCAACCGGGTCAACGCACAGCAAGCGCGGCGCTTCCTCGACCGCGTGGTCGGCTATATGGTCTCGCCGCTGCTGTGGCAGAAGATCGCCCGCGGCCTCTCCGCCGGACGTGTGCAATCGGTCGCGGTGCGCCTGGTGGTGGACCGAGAGCGCGAGATTCGCGCCTTCGTCCCCGAGGAATACTGGGAGGTCCATGCCGACCTCGCCAATCCGCGCAAGGCCAAGGCGCGCTTCGAGGTGGTCAAGGAGAAGGGTGAAACCTTCAAGCCGCTCAACGAGGCCCAGGCCAAGGCCGCATTGGCCAAGCTGGAAGCGGCCAGCTACCAGGTAGCCAAGCGCGAGGACAAGCCGACCAGCAGCCGGCCGTCCGCACCGTTCATTACCTCCACCCTGCAGCAGGCAGCCAGTACGCGGCTGGGCTTCGGCGTGAAGAAGACCATGATGATGGCCCAGCGTCTCTACGAAGCCGGCTACATCACCTACATGCGTACCGACTCGACCAACCTGTCGGCCGATGCCATCGAGATGGTGCGCGGTTTCATCGGCCTGGAGTTCGGTGAGCAGTACCTGCCGGACAAGCCGAACCTGTATTCGAGCAAGGAAGGCGCCCAGGAGGCGCACGAGGCGATTCGCCCGTCCGACGTCAATCTGCGCCCCGGCATGCTTTCAGGCATGGAGCGTGACGCCGAGCGTCTCTACGAGCTGATCTGGCGCCAGTTCGTGGCGTGCCAGATGCCGCCGGCGCAGTACCTGTCCACCACCGTGACCGTGCAGGCCGGTGACTTCGAGCTGCGTGCCCGTGGCCGCATCCTCAAGTTCGACGGCTTTACCCGTGTGCAGCCGCAGCAGGGCAAGGCCGGTGAAGACGACGTGCTGCCGGAGATGAACCAAGGCGAGGCGATGGGGCTGCTCAAGCTCGACCCGTCGCAGCACTTCACCAAGCCGCCGGCGCGCTATTCTGAAGCGAGCCTGGTCAAGGAGCTGGAGAAGCGTGGCATCGGTCGTCCGTCGACCTATGCGGCGATCATCTCGACCATCCAGGATCGCGGCTACGTCACCGTGCACAACCGCCGTTTCTATGCCGAGAAGATGGGGGACATCGTCACGGACCGGCTCACCGAGAGCTTTTCCAACCTCATGGACTACGGTTTTACCGCGGGCATGGAGGAAAACCTCGACGACGTGGCCCAGGGCGAGCGCGACTGGAAGAACCTGCTCGACGAGTTCTATGGTGACTTCCGTGGCAAGCTGGAACTGGCCGAGGCCAGTGACAAGGGCATGCGTGCCAACCAGCCGACGCTGACCGACATTCCCTGCCGTGAATGCGGCCGGCCGATGATGATCCGCACCGCGTCCACGGGCGTGTTCCTCGGCTGCTCCGGCTATGCCTTGCCGCCGAAGGAGCGTTGCAAGGCGACCATCAACCTGGTGCCGGGCGACGAAATCGCCGCCGACGACGAGGGCGAGTCCGAGTCGCTGGTGTTGCGCGGCAAGAGGCGTTGCCCGATCTGCTCGACGGCAATGGATGCCTACCTGCTCGACGAGCAGCGCAAGCTACACATCTGCGGCAATAATCCCGATTGCGCCGGCTACGAGATCGAGCAGGGCCAGTTCCGCATCAAGGGTTACGAAGGACCGAGCCTGGAGTGCGATAAGTGCGGTAGCCAGATGCAACTGAAGACCGGCCGTTTCGGTAAGTTCTTCGGTTGCACCAATCCGGCCTGCAAGAACACTCGCAAGCTGTTGAAGAACGGTGAGCCGGCGCCGCCGAAGGCGGATCCGATCCGGATGCCGGAGCTCAAGTGCGAGAAGGTCGACGACATCTACGTGTTGCGAGACGGCGCATCGGGGTTGTTCCTGGCGGCCAGCCAGTTCCCGAAAAACCGCGAGACGCGCGCGCCGCTGGTCGCGGAGATCGTCCCGCACAAGGATGAGCTCGATCCCAAGTACCACTTCCTGCTCAGTGCGCCGCAGAAGGACCCGGACGGCCGCCCAGCGGTGATCCGCTTCTCGCGCAAGACCAAGGAGCAGTACGTGCAGAGCGAGGTCGACGGCAAGCCGACCGGCTGGCGGGCCTTCTATGACGGCGGCAAGTGGAAGGTCGAAGACAAGCGCTGAGTCGCAGGCCGGGCGGCCTATTCCGTCCGGCGCGTTCTTTCGAGGGGGGCTCGCGGCGTTCAGCCGCGGCGCTATAGTAAGTCCCCGTAGCCTGTATTCCGGAGGCTTCGCCATGGCCCATGAGCCCTATACCCGCACTAACCAGAAAATCTACTTCGCAGGGCTCGCCCTGGAAGCACTGCGCCGCGCTGAACGGGGCTCCGTGCCCGGCGCCGTTCAGGCCGAGCGCGAGGCAGCGCTGTTCCACCTTTATGGCGCCCTCCTGGGGTTGTGCCACGAAATCGCGATTTTCTATCGTTTGCCGGATGCGCGCACCCCGCGCGCGGAAAACCTGCTCAAGCCAGCGCTGCTCGCCGAGGCGCCCAGTCCCGAACTGGGCGAACTGATCGAGTTGGCCAGCGTGCCTGATACCTGGTTGGGGCAGTTGCTGAGTGCCTACGCGACGCTCTTCATGCCGCCGCAGGAGCCTGCGCGTGCCAAGGTCGATCCCGCTGTACCGCTGATCCACGCGGTGAGCCTCGACGAACAGACTCAAGGGGGCGAGGAGCTCGGTTCGGAGGTTCTGGAGAGCTGGCGCAAGAACCTCAAAGCGCTGGCTCTGCGCTTTCGCGAAGGCCTTACCGAGTGCTGATGGCGCAAGGTTAGACCATTCCCAGATAGGGGCTTGGGAGCGGCTCTCGGTGTCGCGACACTAGGGGTGATGGCGGAACGCTGGTAGACTATCCGGCCATTTGCGGGAGCGACCAGACCATGCCTACTTCCTTTCTCGAGATCGTCGAGCTGCCAGACGGACGCATCGTCCTGCGTCGCGCCGAGGACGAGGAAACCCTGGTGACGCTGGATTTTTCCGAGGATGCCAAGAATTTCCTGCAGGGCCACCATGTGGAAGTCGCCAAGGCGATGCTGAACATCGGCGTCCAGATGGCGGGCAAACTCGCCGAGGGTGACTTCGAGCAGGACGACGGCGAGCCTCGCGTCCTTCACTGACTCCACGGCCTCGTAGCCCATTCGGCTAGAGCCGCGGGGTTCAGACCATACGCACGTTCAGGCTCTGCGCGTCACCCAGGCGCGCGGCATGCGCCACCTGACGACGCTCTCCGGCGTCGAGCTCCAGCCAGCTGACAACGGTGTGACTGTGCCCCAGGCGCAATGCCTCGCAGGCCAGTTGCAGCGCGTTGCGTGTGCCGCCGGGTTGCAGCAGCAGAATGCGCTCGCGATTCAGGCCTGCGTCACGCAGCCAGCTTTGCGTGAGGCTTTCAGGCGGGGCGATCAGCGTCAGCCAGCGATCGCTGTGTTCTTCGGAGAGTTCCCGCAGGATGGGTGCCAGCAGGCTCAGGCAATGTCCCGCACGACCTTGCAAGGTCAACTCGCTGCAACGTTCGGAGGTTTCCGCCGGTGGTGGAGTGGGGCGCTCCAGCAGGGGCGAGAGAAAAGCCTCGAACAGGGGTAACTGCGAGCGTTCTAGCGAAAGCGGGAACTGCATAACTACTCCTTTAGCGGCGAATGACGCCGACACTCAAGCCTTCGATTTCCAGGTTCTGTTGTTCCAGGTCCACCTCGATGGGGGCGAACTCGGGGTTTTCGGCAATCAGCCAGACCTTGCGGCCTTCGCGCTTGAAGCGCTTGACCGTGACTTCGTCATCAATGCGTGCGACGACGATCTGGCCGTTGCGCGCCTCGCGGGTGGCATGTACGGCGAGCAGGTCGCCGTCGAGAATGCCCACATCCTTCATGCTCATGCCGTGTACGCGCAGCAGGTAGTCGGCACGCGGATGGAAGAATTCGGGGGGGATGCGGCAGGCGTCTTCGACGTTTTGCTGGGCGAGGATGGGCGCGCCGGCGGCTACCCGGCCGATTACCGGCAGCCCTTCGTCTTCCTGCCCCGCGGGTTCGTAATTGGGAATACGGATGCCGCGCGAGGCACCCGGCGTCATCTCGATGGCGCCCTTGGCGCAGAGTGCCTTGAGGTGTTCCTCGGCGGCGTTGGGCGAGCGAAAACCGAACTGCTGGGCGATTTCCGCCCGGGTCGGCGGGTAACCATTGGCATCCAGGCACTGGCGGATGAAATCGAGCACCTGGGTCTGGCGAGGGGTGAGTTTCAGCATGTCGGGCTCTGTCTTTTTGTACAGTGACTGGGATTATATACAGTGGATTGCCGTTGGCAACAGCCTCTTCATTTCGATGCGCTTGCAATGCCGGCGAGCGCCGGGCCAAATAGCGACTTGACAGTCCTGGTGTTTGAAACATATGTTTCAAACGTTTGTTTATCAGCAAGGGTCCCATGGCTCAGTCAGAAACCGTCGAACGTATTCTCGATGCCGCCGAACAGCTTTTCGCCGAAAAGGGTTTCGCCGAGACTTCCTTGCGTCTGATCACCAGCAAGGCCGGAGTCAACCTGGCGGCAGTCAACTATCACTTCGGTTCCAAGAAGTCGCTGATCCAGGCGGTGTTCTCGCGCTTCCTGGGGCCGTTCTGCGCGCGCCTGGAGAAGGAGCTGGATCGTCTGCAGAGCGAAGAATCCTCGGCGCATCCGGACCTGGAAACGCTGCTGGATCTCCTGGTGGACCAGGTGCTTGCCGTGGACCCGCGCAGCGGTGACGACCTGGCGGTGTTCATGCGCCTTCTGGGGTTGGCCTTCAGCCAGAGCCAGGGACACCTGCGCAAGTATCTGGAAGAGGCCTACGGCAAGGTTTTCCGCCGTTACATGCTGCTGGTCAGCGAAAGCGCGCCGGGGCTTCCGCCGCTGGAGTTGTTCTGGCGCGTGCACTTCATGCTCGGGGCTGCGGCCTTCAGCATGTCGGGCATCAAGGCGTTGCGCGCGATGTCCGAGTCCGATTTCGGGGTGGACACGTCCACCGCCCAGGTGATGCACCTGATGGTGCCGTTTCTGGCGGCCGGTATGCGCGCGGAGAGCGGTATCCGCGATCCTGCGCAGCGTGAGGCGAAGCTGATTCCACGCAAGCCCCTCGGCGCCGCCTGAGGCATGCAGGCCATCCGCCAGGGGCTCCGGAAACGAGCACTTGCCTGCTAAGCTTGGCGCCATGCTCGATCACCTGCACATCTCCATCGCCGACCAACAACTGTACGGCTTCGTTGCCGGGCAGTTGCTTATCCGCTTGCCCGTCTCCACTGCCCACAACGGGGTTGGCGAGCGTAACGGCTCCGGCTGCACCCCAAGGGGCCTGCATCAGGTCCGTGCCAAGATCGGTGCGGGTCTACCCCTCGCCGCCGTCTTGCGCGGGCGACGCTGGACCGGGGAAGTCTGGTCCGCTGCGCTGCACGAGGCCTTTCCAGGACGTGACTGGATCCTCTCGCGAATCCTCTGGCTGTCGGGTTGCGAGCCCGGCCGCAATCGGCTGGGCGATGTGGATACCTTTCGCCGCTACATCTACCTGCATGGCACGCCGGACAGTGAACCGATGGGCGTCGCCGCCTCCCATGGCTGCATCCGCATGCGCAACACCGATATCGTGGCGCTGTTCGAGCAGGTCCCGGCGCACTGCAGCGTGCGTATCGAGGAAGCGCCATGCCCGCAGTGGCAGTCGATCCTGCTTTAAACCTTCGTAACCTTCTGCCAAGGAACTCTCCGATGCTTCACGGCTCCCTGATGCTCGACGTGCATGGCACTTGCCTGACCGCCGAGGACCGCGCCCTGCTGCGCCAGCCCGAGGTCGGTGGCCTGATCCTCTTCGCTCGCAACGTCGAACATCCGCGCCAGGTGCGCGAGCTTTGCCGGGCGATTCGCCGGATTCGCCCCGATCTGATCCTTGCCGTGGACCAGGAGGGTGGGCGGGTGCAGCGCCTGCGCCGCGGCTTCGTGCGCCTACCGGCGATGGGGCGACTGGCTGAGTCGCCGAACGCGGAGGCGTTGGCGGCCGATTGTGGCTGGCTGATGGCCGCCGAAGTACTCGCGATGGGCCTGGATATCAGCTTCGCGCCGGTGCTCGACCTGGACCTGGGACGCAACACGGTAATCGGTGCGCGCGCCTTTGGCAGCCAGCCGGATGCGGTCATTCGCCTGGCCGGCGCCTTCATCGACGGTATGCACGGCGCCGGCATGCCGGCGACCGGCAAGCATTTCCCGGGGCACGGCTGGGCCGATGCCGATTCCCATGTCGCCGTGCCGGTCGACTCCCGAGCGCTGCAGGCCCTGCGCGACGACATGCGCCCGTTCGCGGCGCTGGCCGACAGGCTGGATGCGCTGATGCCGGCCCACGTGATCTTCCCGCAGGTCGACGAGCAGCCGGCAGGCTTCTCCCGGCGCTGGTTGCAGGACATCCTGCGCGGCGAGCTGGGCTACCGTGGCGTGTTGTTCTCCGACGACCTTTCCATGGCCGGTGCGCACGTGGCCGGGGATGCCGGTGCGCGCATCGAGGCCGCGCTGGCCGCCGGCTGCGACATGGGCTTGGTGTGCAATGACCGAGCGGCGGCGGAGCAGGCGCTGGTACGCTTGCAGCAGTTGGGCGTGCGCCCGCCTGAGGGGCTGCAGCGCATGCGCGCGCGCCGGGTGATCGATGAACCGAGCCAGCATCCCCGCTGGCAGCAGGCCATCGCCGCGTTGCGTGGGGCCGGTTTGCTGGAGGCTGCCCGATGAGCTGCGTCGCGATCATCGGCGGCAGCGGGCTGACCCAGCTCGAAGGCCTGGAAATCCGTGGCGAAGAGCAACCGCAGACACCCTATGGGCTGCCTTCGGCAGCACTACTGCGAGGCAACTTCGCCGGTCGTGAAGTGTTGTTCCTGGCGCGTCATGGCCACCCCCACGCGCTACCGCCGCACCGGATCAACTATCGCGCGAACCTCTGGGCCTTGAAGGCCGCCGGTGCCACCTCGGTCATCGCGATCAATGCCGTGGGGGGTATCCATCCCTCGATGGGGGCAGGGCACCTGTGCGTGCCGCACCAGTTGATCGATTACACCTGGGGCCGGGAACACACCTTCTTCGAGGACGGCAAGCCGGTTACCCACGTCGACTTCAGTCAGCCTTACGATCCGGCGTTGCGCCAGCGGTTACTGGAAGCGTTGGGGGCGTGCGGCTACGCCCACAGCAAGCGTGGCATTTACGGCTGCACCCAGGGGCCACGCCTGGAAACGGCGGCGGAGATCGCCCGCATGGGACGTGATGGCTGTGATCTGGTCGGTATGACCGGGATGCCGGAGGCGGCGCTGGCCCGTGAACTGGAGCTGCCCTACGCCTGCCTGGCATTGGTGGTAAACCCGGCAGCGGGCACCTTCGCCGGGGAAATCCACATGACCGACATCGAGGCGGCCCTGGCCGAGGGCATCGGCCGGGTACGCCAGGTGTTGGCGCGGGTGCTGAGTTAGGCCGCGAACGAGACGTCAACAGGCCCTAGCGCGACAGCTCGCGCATCGCTTCTTCCAGGCCTTGCAGGGTCAGCGGGTACATGCGCTCGTGGACCAGCTCGCGGATGATCTGGGTCGAGCTGGTGTATTCCCAGGCGGGGCGTGGGTAGGGGTTGATCCATACCAGCTTGTGGAAATGCTCGGTGAAGCGCTGCATCCAGCGAAAGCCGGCTTCCTCGTTCCAGTGCTCGACGCTGCCGCCGGGCTGGGTGATTTCGTAGGGCGCCATCGCGGCGTCGCCGACGAACACCACCTTGTAGTCCGGACCGTACTTGTGCAGCAGGTCGAGGGTGCTGGTGCGCTCGTGGGTACGGCGGAAGTTGTTCTTCCAGACGCTCTCGTAGATGAAGTTGTGGAAGTAGAAGTACTCCAGGTGCTTGAACTCCGTGCGGCAGGCGGAGAACAGCTCCTCGCAGACCTTCACGTGAGCATCCATCGAGCCGCCGATATCCAGCAACAGCAGCAGCTTCACCGTATTGCGCCGTTCCGGGCGCATCTGGATGTTGAGCAGCCCGGCATCGCGTGCGGTGTGGTCGATGGTGCCGTCGATGTCCAACTCTTCCGCGGCACCCTGGCGGGCGAACTTGCGCAGCCGGCGCAGGGCGACCTTGATGTTGCGCGTGCCCAGCTCGACGTTGTCGTCGAGGTTCTTGAACTCGCGTTGCTCCCAGACCTTCACGGCCTTGCCCTGGCGCTTGCCGGCATCGCCGACGCGAATGCCCTCGGGGTTGTAACCACCCGAACCGAATGGGCTGGTGCCACCGGTACCGATCCATTTGTTGCCGCCGGCGTGGCGCTCCTTCTGCTCCTGCAGGCGCTGCTTGAACTGCTCGATGAGTTTGTCCAGCCCGCCGAGGGACTGGATCTGCGCGCGTTCCTCGTCGCTCAGCGAGCGCTCGAACTCCTTGCGTAGCCATTCCTCGGGAATCAGCGCCTCCAGCGTGCCGTCGAGGTCCTGCAGGCCCTCGAAGTAGGCAGCGAAGGCGCGGTCGAACTTGTCGAAATGGCGCTCGTCTTTCACCAGGATGGCGCGGGACAGGTAATAGAACTCGTCCATGTCTGCGAACACGACCTTGTGTTCGAGCGCATCGATCAGGTCGAGCAGCTCTCGCAGCGACACCGGCACCTTGGCCGCGCGCATTTCGTTGAACAGGTTGAGCAACATATGAGCGCCCTCGGGGTAATCCGTAGGGTGGGTTCGCCGCGCAGCGGCGTAATCCACCGTTGATGCTGCCGGCCTCGTGCTTGCCCGCTGGTCGGTGGTCGGTGGGTTACGCTTCGCTAACCCACCCTACAGCTAACCCACCCTACAAAGGCACCGGCCGACGCGCAGCAGCCCGATGATCAACGCGAGGCGCGACGGGCCATGAAGGCCAGGCGCTCGAGCAGTTGCACGTCCTGTTCGTTCTTCACCAGGGCGCCGGCCAGCGGCGGGATGGCCTTGGTCGGGTCGCGTTCACGCAGGGTGGCGGCGTTGATCTCGTCAGCCATCAGCAGCTTGAGCCAGTCCACCAGCTCGCTGGTGGAGGGCTTCTTCTTCAGGCCCGGGACCTTGCGCACGTCGAAGAACACATCCAGCGCCTCGGCGACCAGTTCATTGCGTACGCCGGGGAAGTGCACGTCGACGATGCGCTGCAGGGTCTCGCGGTCAGGGAAGGCGATGTAGTGGAAGAAGCAGCGGCGCAGGAAGGCGTCCGGCAGCTCCTTCTCGTTGTTCGAGGTGATGATCACGATGGGGCGCTGGCGGGCCTTGATGGTCTCGTCGGTCTCGTAGACGTAGAACTCCATCTTGTCGAGTTCCTGCAACAGATCGTTAGGGAACTCGATGTCCGCCTTGTCGATCTCGTCGATCAGCAGCACGGCGCGCTCTTCGGACTCGAAAGCCTCCCAGAGCTTGCCTTTCTTGATGTAGTTGCGCACGTCGTGAACGCGCTCCGTGCCCAGCTGGGAGTCGCGCAGGCGGCTCACCGCGTCGTATTCGTAGAGGCCCTGGTGCGCCTTGGTGGTGGACTTGATGTGCCAAGTGATGAGCCTGGCACCGAAGGCCTCGGCCAATTGCTCGGCGAGCATGGTCTTGCCGGTGCCGGGTTCGCCCTTGATCAGCAACGGGCGCTGCAGGGTGATGGCGGCGTTCACCGCGAGCTTCAGGTCGTCGGTGGCGACGTAGGAGGCGGTGCCTTCGAATTTCATCCAGATGTCCTCGTGGGATTCGGCGCTCGTTATGGCTGGGGACTATAGCCCGTGGGACAGTCGACTGTGAACGCGGTGGCTGGGTTCGGTCATTCCCTGGCCGAATCGGCGTGGGTTCGACCTTAGGTTATCAGTGACAAGCTTGCTTTACATCGCTCGATCGTCGATGTTAAGTTTGCTTTACATCTCCAATGGAACTCCATCATGAGCTACGCCCGCAATCGCTACGTTCTCCACTGTTCCCTGCTGATGGCGCTGTATGTCTTGCTGGTCGTGTCGATCAGTTGGGTGATCGACCTGTCCGCGTTGCCTTATCCAGTGCGCGTGGTCGCCGCGGTATCGCCGGGTCTACCCTTGCTCGGAGTGCTCTGGGTGTTCGATCGCTACCTGCGCGAACTGCCAGACGAATTCCTGCGCTTTCTGATGTCCCGTGCCGCATTGCTTGCTGGTGGGCTTGTGGTGGGTGTGCTCAGTGCCTGGGGATTTCTCGAGCAGTACGCAGGTTGGCCCCGCTTCCCATTGGTGATGGCCTTTCCGGCGTTCTGGGCGGCTTATTCCCTGACATCGGTACTGATGTGCCGGCGCTATCGTTGAGGCGAGCATGGAGAATCGACTTCGCGAGCTGCGCGCCGAGCGTGGCTGGAGCCAGGCAGACCTGGCGCAGCGTCTGGAGGTCTCGCGGCAAAGCGTGAACGCCATCGAGACCGGCAAGTACGACCCCAGCCTGCCGCTGGCCTTCCGCATCGCCCGTCTGTTCGAGTTGCCTATCGAGGCAATCTTCAGTGAATGATCACGTGGGCCGTGGGTTTTCGAAGCGTGCGCTGAAGGCCTCGACGAAGGCATTGCGCAGGATGCCGAGCAGGGCCTGGAAGGGATTCACGCCCGCGTCCTGCTTGAGATTTCCGGAGAGATCCACGCGGGTGGCGAACTGGTCCTTGCGCTGGTTCTTCAGTAAGTTCTCGCCACCACCGACCAGGGCTTCCCAGAGACCGTCGAGGAATCCCTTCTGTTCGACGTCCTGTTTCCAGTCGAAGACCTGCACGTCATGCAGCAGGGGTTTTATGTAGCCCGTCACCTCGCTGTCCCGCGCCTTGGCTTCGATGACCAGGTCGCCCGTGCCGCCGGCGAAGTCGAAGCGCCCGTAGGCCTGGGCGAAGTCGTTCAGACGGGTGAGTTCAGCGCCACTCACCCGCAGGCGTACCTCGAAGTTCTCCCACTCCAGCAACGGATCGAAGGTGGCTTCGAGCTCCAGCGGGGCCTGGTCGAACAACTGCGCCGTCGCTTCGATGCTCGCCTCGCGCTCGTTCCCGGCATTCGGCCGGTTGGTCAGATGGTGCACCGTGGCGTCGATGTGAGTGGCCGAGAGATTCACCGGCGGCTTGGAGTTGAAGTTGCGGAAGCTCGCCTTGCCATCGTGCCAGCGGACCTCGTCCAGGGTAATGGGTAGCAGTTTCTGCAATTGGTCACGCCAGTCGACGCCGGTACCCGCCTGGTCTTCGCCGTCCTTGCCGCCGTCGACGAAGTTGACCTCGGGGCGCTCGAAACTGGCGCGGCCGACCAGCTCCTGGCGCTCGAGCAGCGCACGCCAGTTCACCGAGAGGTCGATGCTGGGCGCGTCTAGCAGAGGCACCGGCACGCTCTGGTTCTTCTTCTCGATGCGCAGGCCCTCGATACGGTAAGCACCCAGCCACCAGGACAGCTCGATGCGTTCGAGCCGGCCGTGGTAGTCGCCCATGTCGGCGAGCTTGTCATTCAGATAGCTGCGCAACAGCGGAGGAACGGCCAGATGCACGAACAGCACGAGTGCGGCCAGACCCAGTACGCTGAATAGGAGGGCGCGTGTGCGAGTGGACATGCGGGTGCCTCGGTCACGAGCAACGGAAAAGGAGTCGTAGTGATTGACCGCGCGGCGGGTGCCGGGGTTCGACTGGACGCAGAGGCGGGGGCGGGCATAGGCTGTGCGGATCGCTGAACCGACCAGGAACCTGCCCCATGAGTCGCATCTTTGCTGATAACACCCAGGCCATCGGCAATACGCCGCTGGTGATGATCAACCGCCTGGCGCCCAAGGGCGTGACCCTGATGGCCAAGATCGAAGGGCGCAACCCCGCCTATTCGGTGAAGTGCCGCATCGCCGCCAACATGATCTGGGACGCCGAGCAGTCCGGCCGCCTGAAGCCGGGCATGACCCTGGTCGAGCCGACCTCCGGCAACACCGGCATCGGCCTGGCCTTCGTTGCCGCTGCACGTGGCTACAAGCTGATGCTGACGATGCCCGCCTCGATGAGCCTGGAGCGGCGCAAGGTGGTCAAGGCACTCGGTGCCGAACTGGTACTCACCGAACCGGCCAAGGGCATGAAGGGGGCGATCGAGAAAGCCGCCGAGATCGCGGCCTCCGATCCGCAGCTTTACTACATGCCGCAACAGTTCGATAACCCGGCCAACCCGGCGATCCACGAGAAGACCACCGGTCCGGAGATCTGGAACGACACCGAGGGCAATGTCGATGTACTGGTCGCAGGGGTCGGGACCGGCGGCACCATCACCGGCATCACCCGCTACCTGAAGCAGACCCAGGGCAAGCAGATTCTCTCGGTGGCGGTGGAGCCGTCGTCCTCGCCGGTCATCAGCCAGACGCTGGCGGGCGAAGAGGTCAAGCCGGCGCCGCACAAGATCCAGGGCATCGGTGCCGGTTTCGTGCCGAAGAACCTCGACCTGTCGCTGGTCGATCGCGTCGAGCTGGTCGACGACGCCGAGGCCAAGGCCATGGCGCTGCGGCTGATGCGCGAGGAGGGCATCCTCTGCGGTATTTCCTGCGGCGCGGCGATGGCCGCCGCGGTGCGTCTGGCCGAGCACCCGGACATGCAGGGCAAGAACATCGTGGTGATCCTGCCGGATTCCGCCGAGCGCTACCTGTCGAGCATGCTCTTCGACGACCTGTTCGGTGAGCAGGAAACCGTGCAATAAGACGCTTGCCGGCGCGCCTCAGCGGCGCGCCGGTGCCAGCACCAGCCAAAGTGCCAGAGCGATCAACGCGCCGCCATACAGGTAGGCCAAACCGACCGGCTCGCCCAGTAGCAAGGCTCCCCAGAGGATGCCGAACGGCGGGATGAGGAAGGTCACCGTGGTCACCTTCAACGGGCCGATGTCCGCCAGAAGGCGGAAGTAGAGGGTGTAGGCAAAGGCCGTGCAGACCAGCCCGAGCGCCGCCAGGCTCAGCCAGGTCGTCACGGCGCCCCAACTCGTGGGCGCCTGCCAGAGCAACGATGCGCCGAACACCGGAAGCATGCCGAGCGTAGCGCCGAGCATGCTGCCGAAAGCCACCAGGCGGCTATCCAGGCCGCCGCGATCCGTTACCCAGCGACGTGCCAGATAACCCGACAGTGCATAGCAGAGCGTCGCCAGCAGGCAGGCCAGGGCGCCAGCCAGGCTTTGCCCATTCAGCCCGAGCGGGCCCGTCACGGTCAGTGCCGACACGCCCAGCAGCCCACACAGCACCCCCAGCCCCTTGCCTACGGTGAGTGTTTCCGCGAAGGCCAGCGAGCCGACCAGGACCACCATCAGTGGTGTCATGGCGTTGAACACCGCCGAGTAACCGGCCGGTAGCCACTGTGCAGCGATGGCGTAGAGGCAAAAGGGCAGGGCGGAGTTGATCAACCCCAGCACCATGCAGGCGCCCAGTTTGCCCTGGAAGCTGGGGCGCAGCCGCGCGACGAGGAGAATCGCCAGCAGGCCGAGCAAGCCGAAGAACACGCGGAAAAAGGCGCTCGGCAAGGGGCCCAGCACCGGCACCACTATCCGTAGGAACAGAAAGCTCGCGCCCCAGATCGCGGCCAGCGCCAGAAGGCGCCCAAGGTCCACCGGCCTCATGGGCGAAGCGCACTAAGCTTCAGGGGGATTCGCGCTTGCGCGCAGGCAAATTTGGCGCCGGACTGCATGGGTACCTCGTAGCCGCAGGTGATAGTGCGCCTAAGATACGAGGCCGCCTGGAACTTGGATATCGGCGTTTTCTTCGATATTTCGTCAGCTTCACTAACGGGCGATAGTGCCCCTAGGAGTTTTCCATGACGGGATGGGCCGTCGACCTCGCCCGCGAGGTCTTGCGTGGGTTCGATGATTACCGCGAGCGCTTTCGCACGATTACCGAAGGCGCCCAAGCGCGTTTCGAAGGGGCGCTCTGGCAAGAGGCGCAGCGGGCCTCGACGGCGCGCATCGAGCTGTACGAGGAATGTGTCCATGCCACCTGCGCCCGTCTACGTGAACGCGGTGACGAGCAGGCGTTGCCGGCCCCCGAGGGCTGGCCGGTGGTGAAGTCCGCCTACATCGATCTGATCGAGCCCCGGCTCGACGATGAGCTCGCCGAGACCTGGTTCAACTCGGTGTTCTGCGGCCTCTACAGCCACGACTGGATCAGCGACGAGACCCTCTTCGTGACCAGCACGCGGGTGCCGCGCGCTTCTCCCCGGAGAGCACAGACCCGCGTCTACGAGCCCCGTGGCGACCTCGCACGTGCGCTGGCCGCGCTCTTCGCTGATTACCGCTTCGCCGTGCCCTTCGCCCGTCTGGAAACGGATCTCGCCCGCCTCGGGGCTCAGTTGCGTGCGGCGCTGCCGGATTGGGTTTGCAAGGATCCGGGGTTGCGTCTGGAGCTGTTTCGTCACGTGCTCTATCGCAACAAGGGCGCGTACCTCGTCGGGCGCATCGTCGCCAGTGACGATCAGTGGCCGCTGGTGCTGCCGCTGATCCACCCGGATAGCGGAGGCATTCGCCTGGACGCGGCCATCACCGACGAAGCGCAGGTGTCCATCGTGTTTTCCTTCACCCGTTCCTACTTCATGGTCGAAGTGGATGTGCCCGCGGATTTCATCGCCTTCCTGCAAAGTATCCTGCCAGCCAAGCACGTGGCCGAGCTTTACACCTCGATCGGTTTCTACAAGCACGGCAAGAGCGAGTTCTACCGCGCGCTCGCACGTCATCTGCGTGACAGTGACGACCGCTTCAGCATGGCGCCCGGCGTGCGCGGCATGGTCATGAGCGTTTTCACCCTGCCGGGCTTCAACACGGTGTTCAAGGTCATCAAGGATCGCTTCTCACCGGCGAAGATGGTCGATCGTGCCACGGTCATCGAGAAGTACCGTTTGGTGAAGCACGTCGATCGCGTCGGGCGCATGGCCGATACCCAGGAGTTCGCCGACTTCCGCTTTCCGCTGGCGAAATTCGAGCCGGCGTGCCTGGAGGAGCTGCTCGCCGTGGCGCCCTCGACCATCGAGGTCCAGGGCGACGAAGTACGGGTGCGTCATTGCTGGACCGAGCGGCGCATGACGCCGCTCAACCTCTATCTCGAGAGTGCCGGGCCGGCACAGGTGCAGGAAGCGCTGGACGACTATGGCCTGGCGATCAAGCAACTGGCAGCGGCGAACATCTTTCCCGGCGACATGCTGCTGAAGAACTTCGGCGTGACCCGCCACGGCCGTGTGGTGTTCTACGACTACGACGAGATCAGCCTGCTCACCGAAGTGAACTTCCGGCACATTCCGCCGCCGCGTTATCCCGAGGACGAACTGGCCGCGGAGCCCTGGTATTCGGTGGGGCCCCAGGACGTTTTTCCCGAAGAGTTTCCCCGCTTCCTGTTCGTCGATCTCGAGCAGCGCCGGTTGTTCGCCCGCTTGCATGGCGAGCTCTTCGACGCCAGTTACTGGCAAGGGCTACAGGCCGCCATTCACTCCGGAAAGGTCATCGATGTCTTCCCCTACCGACGTCCTGCGCAATGACGCCCATCGGTAGCGCTGGAGAATGCTGCGCGAGCTGCTGGCGTTTCGTGATGGCTTTGCAATACTGCTGAGACGCGACTGTATGGAAACGGTGTACCCCCTATGCGTGAAAACTTGCCGGTTACACTAAAAGAACGCGAATTTCCGGAACACGAACGACTGATCACCACGACGGACCTCGAGAGTCGGATTACCTACTGCAACGATGCCTTCGTCGCCATCAGCGGCTTTTCCCGCGAAGAGCTGCTCGGCCAGCCCCATAACATCGTCCGGCATCCCGATATGCCGCCTGCCGTATTCGCCGAGATGTGGCGCACACTGCGTAGCGGTCGGGCCTGGATGGGCCTGGTCAAGAACCGCTCGAAGAATGGCGATCACTACTGGGTCAGCGCCTACGTGACGCCCATCCAGGAGGGCGGCAAGCTGGTCGGCTTCGAGTCGGTGCGCAGCCGGCCTAGTCGCGATCAAGTCTCCCGCGCCGAGGCGCTCTATGCGCGCTTGCGCGCCAATCGTTCGGCGGTGCCCCTGGGGCGGCGGCTGGCGACGCAGATGCGTCGCTGTGCGCCGGCGCTGCTGGCGTTGCCGTTCATCGCGCTGTCCGACTGGCTGCTCGATGGCTGGGAGCAGGCGTTGGCTGACCTGGCCCTGCTGCTGGTCGTCGTCTGTGGCATGCAGGTGGTCTTCCGCCGCGAGATACAACGGCTGCTAAGCAGCCACTCGCAGGTGTTCGCCGACCCCCTGGTGGCCCTGACCTACAGCCCGCGCGCGGACGAACGTTCGTTGATCGACATGGCCCTGTTCAGCGAGCAGGCGCGCCTGCAGACCGCGCTGACACGTCTGGAGGATATTTCCGGCCAGGTGCATCGGCGGGCGGCGGAGTCCACGCAGCTTTCCGCGTCCAGCGCGCAGATGCTCGAACAGCAACGCAGCGAGACCGACCAGGCCGCCGCCGCGATCGAACAGATGACCGCCTCCATTCAGGAGGTCAGCTAGAACCTCAATAACACCGCCCAGGCTACTGGCGATGCCGACAGGCTTGCCGAGCAGGGCGCACAGCTCGCTGCGGGCTGCCTCACGGCGATTGGCGATACCGTGCAAGCGGTCAGCGAGATCGGACGTGCGGTGGACGAACTGGCCAACTCCGCGCACGCCATCGGTAGCGTGGCCGACGTCATCAATGCCATCGCCGAGCAGACCAACCTGCTGGCGCTCAACGCCGCCATCGAGGCGGCGCGTGCCGGGGAGCAGGGGCGCGGCTTCGCGGTGGTTGCCGATGAAGTGCGTGCCCTGGCCTCGCGTACCCGTGAGTCCACCGCGCAGATCCATCAGATCATCAGCGACCTGCGCAGCGGCGCCGACGTTGCGGTTTCCACCGCCAGCCGCGGCGAGGAGGTCTCGGCCCAGGGCATGCGCAGCGTCGAGTCGCTGCGCGGCGCGCTCGATGGCATCAGTCAGGCGGTGACGCGCATTCGCGACATGAGCATGCAGATGGCGAGTGCTACCGAGCAACAGACCCATGTGGCCGAGGATATAAACCGGCAGATCACGCGTATCGCCGAACTCTCCGAGGGCAGCGAGCGACAGGCGCAGCGGGGGGCCACCCTCAGCGATGAACTGCAACGCTCGGCCGATTATCTCCACGCGCTGGCGGAGCGCTTCAACCGCTGAGTGCGGCTGTGGCAGACTCCTGCGCTTTCGAAGCATGGCTCGTGGTGCTGCGTGCCAATGAGCCGGGAGCCCCATGTCGCGCCGAAACCGTTGCCCGCGCTGCCAGCGCCCCGTGTCGCACTGCCTGTGCGCGAGTATTCCCTCGCTGGCCAGTCGCAGTCGGGTGCTGATCCTGCAGCATCCCGAGGAAAGCCGTCATGCGCTGAATACCGCCCGCCTGGCTGCGCTCGGCCTGCGGTCCGCTGAGTTGTGGGTGGGCGAGCAGTTTCCCGAGTTGCCGGCGCGTCTGGCTAGCGAGCCTGATGCCTTGCTGCTGTTTCCCGGTGAGCAGGCCCAACCCCTGCAAAGGCTGGGGTCAGAGACGCCGGGCCCGCTACTGGTGGTGCCCGATGGTACTTGGCGTAAGGCGCGCAAGCTGCTTTACCTCAATCCGTGCCTGGAGCGCCTGCCGCGTGTCTGTCTGGCATCGCCACCGGCGTCGCGATATCGACTGCGCAAAGCGCCTTCGGCGGATGCGCTATCGACCCTGGAGGCGATCGCCGCCGCGCTGGATACGCTGGAAGCCCCGGCGCGTTTCGATGCGCTTCTGGCACCGTTCGAACAGTTGATCGAGGGGCAGATCAGCGCGATGGGGGCAGCGACCTACCAGCGCAACCACGGTGTTTAGCGGGTCGGTCGCGTCGCGATGTACACGCTCACCAGTACCGCGCTGGTCAGCATGAAGGTACGCGCCCAGAACAGCGGCACCAGGTAGCAGGAGAGGGCGATGCTCGCCCACATCAGGCCAATGGCGTAGAGCTTGCCCTTGAGCGGGATGCCGCGCCCTTCGAGGTAGTCGACGATCCATGGGCCGAGCCGTGGATGGCCCACCAGCCAGTCGTAGAAGCGCTGCGAACTGCGCGCGAAGCATGCCGCGGCAAGCAGCAGGAACGGCGTGGTCGGCAGTACCGGAAGAAAGATGCCGATCACGCCCAGAGCCACCGAAAGCCAACCTATCGCGAGCAGCGCGTAGCGCAGCAAGGGGTGTCGCGTGGCCTGTCGGTCGCGCATCGCGTCAGTGGCGAGGCTTGAGCAGCGCGGGCTTCTCCTCGGGCGCATTGCTCAGCAGGTAAAGCGCCGTGAGTAGCTCGGGAATCTGTTCGACCATGCTGTCGACCAGGTCGGCATCGGCGGCGATCTCGGCGAACTCGGCCTGTTCGTCGAACAGTCCGGAAGCCACCATGATCGGCAGCAGCAGTTCGCTGACTTCGTCCTCGGCATGCTCGAACCAGGCCGTCTCGCGGAGAAAGACGCCTTCCATGAAACCGATGCACCAGCCGCGCAGTTCAGAGTCGTCGGGTTCGTCACCCAGATCGAGATCGCAGGGCAGCTCCATGTCCTCGTCGCTAGCGAGCTGGCGCGCGATCAGGGCCTTGAGCTTGAGCAGGGCATCCTCGATGTCGTCGCGCTGGGCGTCATCGGCATAGTGCGGCGGTTCGGCGAAGAGTGCATCGATCCACTCGCGTTCGGGAATCGACTCCGCGCAGATCGACAGCGCAGTCAGATAGCCATGGGTCGCGATGTAGTCCAGCGCTTCCTCGTGGAGGTCGTCGGCATCCAGGAAAGCTTGCAGACGGGACAGCTGTTCGGCGAAAGACATGGCGGTGCACTACTCGAGACGGAAACAGAAAGGGATTCTAGCGTAGGCGGTCGACGAAAGCCGCCGCTTTGAGCGTTTCTCCAGCAAACCCGGGCGACAGTGGTCGGCCGCCCCGGCAGTCGGCGGATTTTTTCGTATACTGTGGCGCTTTCCCAACGACACGCGGCCATGCTCGAGAAAGCGCTCCACATCCTCAAAGACGTCTTTGGCTACGATGCGTTCCGTGGTCACCAGGGCGCGATCATCGAGCGTGTGGCGGCAGGCGGGGATGCTCTGGTGCTGATGCCGACCGGCGGCGGAAAGTCGCTGTGCTATCAGGTCCCGGCGCTGCTGCGTGACGGCCTGACGGTCGTGGTGTCGCCACTGATCGCGCTGATGGAGGACCAGGTCGCCACCCTCGACGAACTGGGCGTTCCCGCCGTTGCGCTCAACTCCAGCCTGGATGCCGAAGCCCAGCGCGACATCGCCGAACGCCTGCGGCGCGGCGAGATCAAATTGCTCTACCTGGCCCCCGAGCGTCTGGTGCAGCCGCGCATGCTGGCCTTCCTGCAGCGCCTGCCGGTCGCCTTGTTCGCCATCGACGAGGCGCATTGCGTGTCACAGTGGGGACATGACTTTCGTCCTGAATACTTGCAGTTGGGGCAACTCGCGGAGCTGTTCCCGCAGGTGCCGCGCATTGCGCTGACCGCCACTGCGGACAAGCGAACCCGCGAGGAAATCATTCAACGCCTGCACCTGGAGAACGCCGAACGTTTCCTTTCCAGCTTCGACCGGCCGAACATCTTCTATCGCATCGTCGCCAAGGACAGTCCACGCAAGCAACTGCTGGCCTTCCTCGGCGAGCGCCGTGGCGACGCCGGTATCGTCTACTGCCTGTCGCGCAAGAAGGTCGAGGAGACCGCCGCGTTTCTCGACGCCCAGGGCTTCCCGGCGCTGCCGTACCACGCCGGGCTGTCCAACGACCTGCGGGCCCACCACCAGAGGCGCTTCCTCAATGAGGAAGGGCTGATCATGGTGGCGACCATCGCCTTCGGCATGGGGATCGACAAATCCAACGTGCGTTTCGTCGCCCACCTCGACCTGCCCAAGTCGCTGGAGGCCTATTACCAGGAAACCGGGCGTGCCGGTCGCGACGGCCTGCCCGCCGATGCCTGGATGGCCTACGGCCTGCAGGACGTGATCTTCCTCAAACAGATGCTCGCCGGCTCCGAAGGCGACGAGCGCCACAAGCGCGTGGAGTTGCACAAGCTCGATGCGATGCTTGCCCTATGCGAGGAGACCCGTTGTCGGCGCCAGGCGCTGTTGGCGTACTTCGATGAAGTATTGCCCCAGCCCTGCGGCCATTGCGACATCTGCGTGGACGGCGTGCAGACCTGGGATGCTACCGAGGCCGCTCGCCAGGCACTGTCCTGCATTTATCGCAGCGGGCAACGCTACGGCGTGGGTCACCTGGTGGACATCCTGCTGGGCCGCGACAACGAGAAGATTCGCACGTCCGGGCATCAGCACCTGTCGGTGTTCGGTGTCGGCAAGGGGCGCAGTGAAGGCGAATGGCGCACGCTGTTTCGCCAACTGGTCGCCCGCGGGCTGGCCGATGTGGACCTCGAAGGGTACGGCGGTCTGCGCCTGACCGAGGCTTGCCGACCGCTGCTGCGCGGCGAGGTGACGCTGCAACTGCGTCACGAGGTCCCGGTGAGCAAGGCGCCGCGGGCCGCTGCCAGCCCGGCCAGCAGTCTGGTGCGGGCCGAGGAGCGCGAGACCTGGGAGGCGTTGCGCAGCCTGCGGCGCAAGCTCGCCGAAGAGCACAGTGTGCCGCCCTATGTGATCTTCCCCGACGCCACCCTGCTGGAAATGCTGCGAGCGATGCCGGCGAGCATGGACGATATGTCACGCATCAGTGGCGTGGGAGCACGTAAGCTCGAACGCTACGGTGAGGCATTCCTGGCCGTGCTGGACGGACAGGGCGCGACGCCCGCCGCGGTCCCGGCCGTGGACCTGCAGCATCAGCTCGTCAGCCTCGCGCGCGCCGGCATGACGCCTGCGCAGATCGCCCAGCAACTGTCCTGCAGCGAGCGAAATGTCTACGCCTTGCTGGCGGAGGCGATTGCCGCCGGGCAGTTGTCTCTGGAGCAGGCGCTGGAACTGCCCGAGGAATTGCTCGGTGAATTGCAGGATGCTTTCCTCGATGGGGACGGTGAGTTGCCGCCCGTTTCCGAGGTCCGCGAGCAGTTCCAGGGGCGCCTGGACGACGGTGTGTTGCACTGCGTGCGTGCGGCCCTGCAGCTCGAGTTCCAGGCCTGAGGCTTGCCCCATCCAGGGTTGATGGATAGCATCCTAACGAATCCTTCTACTCGGCTACGAGCCATGAGCCATACAGACCAGCATCGCTTCGGCATGCAACTGATGCATCTTTCCCGCGCCTGGCGCGCTGAACTCGACCGCCGCCTGGCGCATCTGGGCTTGTCCCAGGCGCGCTGGCAGGTGTTGTTGCACCTTGCCCGTTTCGCCGAGCCGCCGACCCAGCGCGAACTGGCGCAAAGCGTCGGCATCGAAGGGCCGACCCTGGCTCGCTTGCTGGACAGCCTGGAGGGCCAGGCGCTGGTCTGCCGTCAGGCCGTGGCCGAGGACCGGCGTGCCAAGCGTGTGCTGCTGCTCGATGAGGCCCGCCCACTGATCGAGGTCATCGAGTCGATCTCCACTTCGCTGCGTAAAGATCTCTTTCGCGGCATCGATCCTGAAGCGTTGCGCAATTGCCAGCAGGTCCATGCGCAGATTCTCGCTAATCTCTGTGAGAAGGCTTCGTCCAATGACGTGTGAACTGAACTAACCGTTCCTTGACACTCCGGACATAATTCCTTGGAAATACGCCAGCTTATTGACTGGACCGTGACCTCATTGCGTATTATGGCAAGCTAATGCGATGCCCCGTCGGAGGGCACTGCCGCGCGGCCTGGCCGGCGGACAGAGGGATCTTCGCTCAGGCCCCTGCGCAGCGTCGCCGTGAATGGCGCCGTTCGAGCCTGATCAGCCAGGAGGACACCATGGCTCGAGTACGACACCTGTTAATCTGCCTGGCATCTGGACCGATGTTGCATTCGGGCAGCGCCCTGGCCCTGGGCCTGGGTGATATCACGGTGCGTTCCTCGCTCAACCAGCCGTTCGATGCGCAGATCCAACTGATCGATGCCGAAGGTCTGACCGCCCAGGACATCAAGCTTGGCCTGGCTTCCACGGAGGCCTTCTCGCGTTCGGGTGTGGACTGGACGCCGTTGGCGGCGGACCTGCGCTTCACGCCACTGCTGCAGGGCGGGCGGCCGATGGTCAGGGTGCAATCCCGACTGCCCGCCCGCGAGCCCTATCTGACTTTCCTCGTCGAACTCGCGCGTCCCAATGGCAACCTGCGCCGTGAGTACACGGTATTGCTCGATCCGCCGGACAGTAGCTATCGCAGCGCGGCGAGCATTCCCCCGAGCGCCGTTGAAACGGGCGCTTCCACTGCCGCCTCGCGTCCGCCCGCGCGCCCCGCCGAATTGCCGGCGGCGACGGCCGGGCACCGCTATGAGGTGCGCAGCGGTGACAGCCTCTGGCTGATTGCTCAGGCGCTGCGAAGTGCGGGCAGCCAGGCGTCGCCCCAGGCGTTGATGCGTGACATCGTCGCCCTCAACCCCAGCGCTTTCCCTGGCGGTGATCGTAGCCGCCTGCGCGTGGGGGCCTCGCTGTTGCTGCCGGATAGCGCGGCGCCAGCGGACTTTTCCGCCTCCGCGCCGTTGGAAATAGATACCCAGCCGCAACCCAGCGAGCGCGTGACGCCGGACGTCGAGCCGGACCCGAGTGCGCCCCCGGCAGCGGCCGCAGTGAACCCGCCGAGCAGCGCCGCGGCTTTGGGCTCCGATGCGCCGGCCAGTAATCCGCAGGTGGCGCCCGAGCCGGCATCTGCGCCGGCCGAGGCCGTGAATCCGGAGGAGGGCGCAAGCACGGCCGCCGCACCCCAGGCCCCGGTAGCCAATGAGGTGGGCGCCGCAGTGCCCGCTCCGACGCCGGGTGATGGCGATGAGCAGGGCGCCTTACGTCAGCGCGTTGCACGTCTGGAGGAAGAGCTCAGCGAGCGCGATGAAGGCTATCAGCGCCTGGAAGAGTCGCTGCGGCAGATGCAAAGCCAGTTCGCGCAACTGCAGAGTCAGTTGAGCGAGCGTGACCAGGAGATTGCCGCGCTGCGCGAACAACTCGCCAGCGCCCAGCTTGGCCAGACGCCGGCTCCCGCTGCGGCGCCGGTCGCCAAGGAAGAGCCGGCGGGGATGTTCTCCTGGTTGTGGCTGGCGCTGGTTGCGTTGCTCGGGGCGCTGCTCGCCCTGTTGTTGCTGCGTCGCCGCCGCCGTCCCTCCGCAGTGGTGGCGGTGGATTCCGCCCCTGCGGCAGAGGCTCCAGTCGAGCCGGTTCCCAGCCCCGTAGCGCCTCAGCCTGCGCCGCAGCCCCTGGTAGTCAAGGCCGCTCCGGTCGTGGCCAACGCAACGCCGCGAGAGGCGCGTTCCGTCACTCCCGATCCTCTCGAAGCCGCCGTGATGTACATGGCCTACGGTCGCTCCGGAGAGGCACGTACCACCCTGGAGAAGGCCCTGCAGGATGACCCTTCCAACCAGGCGTTGCGCCTGAAATTGCTGGAGGTGCATGGCCATCGCGGGGATGTGGGCAACTACGTGGCTACCGAGCAGAAGTTGCGTGAAAACGGCTGTGACGAAGCGCTACTCGAGAGTCGCCGGGCGCAGTTCCCGCATCTGGATCTGCCGGAGATCAAGGACGCCTCGGCGAGTGACGAGCTGGCGACGTCGGGCGGTATGGCTTCGGCGGCGGATGATGACGATTTCCGGCTGAATCTCGACGATCTGTCGCTGGACGCGGATTGGGACCTGATCGATCCCTTCCAGCAGCCGCAGCAGCGTGGCAAGCCGCAAGCCGAGGACCCTGAAGAAACGCCGGTCGACAATGACTTCGAGAGCGATCTCAAGCACCTGCCCGAAGTACAGGAACTCGACCAAGGCGCCTTGGCGCAAGTCGACGAGGAAGAATTGCTCTTCGACCGCTTCGACCTGCCGGATGAAGGCGTGGAGTTGATTTCCGGTCTGGACGACGAGGGTGGCGAGCACCTGGGGCTGCTCAACCAGGCGCTGGCCTATATCGAGGCCGGTGAGAGGGAGCGGGCCTGCGACATCCTCAACGAGGTGATCAGCGAGGGTGACGAGCGTGAGCGGCAGGAGGCTCGCGAGCTGCTCGCGCGGATCGCCTGATCGCTCGCCCGGACGCTTAGCAAGGAAGGCCTGCGCCCCGCCGCAGGCCTTGTTCTTTCCGGAGCCCTAGGGCCTGTTCCCGTTTCATTCGCGAACCGCGGATGGCCGCCCCGCGTTCTCGCCAGAAATGGCCTGCGGTTAGGCGCAGGACGCAGCCAATGGTTATTCCCTTGGCAAGTCCTGCAACGACAGCGCAGGCCATTTCTGGCACAACCCTCAGGGCCGGTGCCTGTTTTGCCGCGATACGGCGTTACTCGTCTTGGACTTACCCCGGTAAGCCCTGCGACTCGCGCGATCTCCAGGGATGGAGTGAATGCCGCAAGCCCGTCGGGAACGGGCGCGGCCTTGTCTCGCGGAAAAACAGGCGCCGGCGCGGCCGTGAATGAAACGGGAACAGGCCCTAGAAGGTCCCGCCGAGGTTCAGGTACAGGGCGCGCATGCCCTCGTCGTTGAGTCCATAGCTGAAATTCAGCGGCCCCAGCGGGGTCTCGTAGCCGAGGAATAGGCTGCCGGCGTTGACGTAGCCGCTGTCGAACTCGTTGTCGTTGTTCCATGCCCGGCCCTGTTCCAGCGAGACGCCCAGGTACACCGGGAAGTCCAGGGGCAGGAACGAGCGTTCGCTGAGTCGGCGGTAGTACACCAGCCGGGCGAGGCTCATGTTCTGCCCGCTGAGGGAATCCTGGCGATAGCCGGAGAGTTGTCGGGCGCCGCCGAGCAGGAAGCTCGATGTCACCACTTCGGCATCGTCCAGGGTGCGTCCGTAGCGGCCACCGAGCACCCAGGTGTTCGGTCCGACGCTCCAGGCCTTGTCCAGGTACATCTCCCATTGCCGGTAGCGCTCGTCGGAGGACAGGCTTTCGTCGTAGAAGCGCAGGCTGACGCCGGCCTGCTCGCCTTCGTGGGGGAAGTCGACGTTGTCCAGGGTGTCGTAGGACCACTTCATCTCATAGAAGCCCTCGGTGAAGCTGAAACTGGGCAGCTCCCGCGAGCCGATGCGGACGTTGGCTTCGCCCCAGCTCTGTCCCATGCCCAGGCGCACCTCGCCGAAGGTGGAGATCTGCCGACCGACGTTGATGCCGTAGCCATAGCGTTCCAGGCGGTATTCGGAGATCGGGTCGTCGTCTTCGATCTGTTCGACGTTCTGTGCCTCGGCGCTGATATAGGGCGCGATGAAATAGCGCGAGCCATAGTCCAGCGGTTGGTAGAACTCGCTGTAGAGCTCCTGCTGGTCGCCGACCTGTATGCGGTTTAGCCACTCCGCGCCGAGGCGGTTGATGCCGTTGACCCGGTAGCTGGCGCCGAGGTTGTAGACAGCGCCGCCGCGCATGTCGTCGGACAGGTTGAGGCCCAGGCGCAGGTAGTCGGTGCCGGTGCGTTTGCCCTGGGCGTGGATCACCAGGGTATTGCCGTCCTGCTCATGGACCACGCGGTACTGCAGTTGCTCGAAGTAATCCAGGCCGTAGAGCGTGCCCATGTCGCGCTCCAGGTCCGCTTGATTCAGGCGCTGGCCGAGGGTCTGGCTGATGTGCCGGCGGATCAGTTCGTCGGCGACCTTGGAGTCATTCTCGATGCGGATGTGTGCGATCAACGGCTGGCGCTGGCCCGGCGAGCGCGCCAGGCTCAGCGCTGCCTCTTCGCCGTTGTCTGGCCGGCGCAGGCTGGCTAGGCGCTGTTCGAGTATGTGGGTAGCGCGGTAGCCGGCATCGATCAGTGCATCCACCCGGCCGAAGTCGGTGGAGGCAATGCCGGCCAGGGGCGGCTGGATAAGAACATCGTCCGGGCCGAGCGTGGCCAACTGCTCCTCGGAGTTGCGTCGCGTCATCATGGTGATCGACTGGTTGAGCACGTCGACCACCGTGAGCAACTGCTTGCGTGCCAGCAGCGGGGTGCCGATGTCCACCACGATGACACGGTCCACGCCCATCTCCCGGGCGACGTCCACCGGGATGTTGTCGACCATGCCGCCGTCCACCAGCAGTCGTCCCTCGATCTCCACCGGGGCGAAGACCGCCGGTATGGACATGCTGGCGCGGATGACCTGGGGCAGGTGCCCACGGCGGAACACGACCTTCTCACCGTTGGCGATATCGGTGGCCACCGCCCGGAAGGGAATCGCCAACCGATCGAAGTCGCGGGTATCGCTGGTGTGTGCCAGCAGGCGCTCCAACTGCAGGGCCAGGTTCTGTCCCTGGATCACGCCCAGTGGCAGGCCCAGGCTGCCGTCGTCGCGAAAGCTCAGTTGCTGGTGAACCAGGAAGTCTCGATCGTCCTGTTTGCGCCGGAAGGGTACATCGCGGCGCGGCGGTGAGTCTGAGAGTACCTGGCCCCAATCCATCTCCATGGCGATGCGCTGTAGTTCATCGACGCTGTATCCCGCCGCGTAGAGACCACCGATCACCGCCCCCATGCTGGTGCCGGCGATGGCGTCGATCTGTATGCCCTGTTCTTCCAGGGCGCGTAGCACGCCGATGTGCGCAAGGCCGCGGGCAGCGCCACCGGAGAGCACGAGACCGACCTTGGGACGCGCTTCTTCGGCGCAGCAGAGCAAGGGAAGCAGCAGAAGACAGCAGAGCAGACGACGCATGATGCGAACCGAACGATGGACAGGCGGGCGTTATTATAGGGACCCATGGAGGAGACTCGTCATGTCGCAGAAGCCCGAAATCGTCATTACCTATTGCACCCAGTGCCAATGGCTGCTGCGCGCGGCCTGGCTGGCCCAGGAGCTGCTGTCCACGTTTGCCGAGGATATCGGCCGCGTTGCGCTGGAACCGGGGCATGGCGGTGTATTCGTGATCCGCTGCGATGGCCAGCAGCTGTGGGAGCGCAAAGCCGACGGCGGTTTTCCCGAGGCCAAGGTGCTCAAGCAACGCGTCCGCGATCTCATCGATCCGACGCGATCA
Source organism: Pseudomonas sp. R4-15 (assembly GCF_055768815.1). Classification (NCBI taxonomy): domain Bacteria; kingdom Pseudomonadati; phylum Pseudomonadota; class Gammaproteobacteria; order Pseudomonadales; family Pseudomonadaceae; genus Pseudomonas; species Pseudomonas sp. R4-15. The sequence continues at coordinate 3,705,332 of NZ_CM147293.1, read as the reverse complement.
CTGGGGCATAGCGATAGCGTCCGCTGAGTGCAGCGGGGCTTCTGTATCCGCTCATTTACACGGGTTTTACGTAGTGCTGACGCAGGCGTGGCGGGTGAACGGCGATAATGCGCGGGCAACGTCGTTTCAGGGCTTCCGTGCCCGAGGTGCCTTCTCATGTCCCTCTCGTTTTCCCGTGCTGCCGTCTGCGTCCTGTTGTCATTGATGTTGGCCACTCCCGCTTTCGCCGGCCCGCCTCGACCCTGGGGCGGCCCGGGTGGCCCCCGAGGTTTCGAGCCGGGGCCTCGACATGGCCACGGCCTGCCTCCCGGTGCCCGGGAGCTGTGGGTCGGTAGTCTCCTTTACTTCGTCGCCGCCGGGAGCTACTACCTGTGGAATGCCGATCGTCGCGAGTACGTGATTGTCGATGCGCCGCCTGCCGCCCGCTCGGCACCCGCCAGCTACGATGTGATCGCCTATCCGGCTGCCGGACAGAGCATCGAGCAGCAGGGGCGTGATCGCTATGAGTGCCACACCTGGGCGGTCAGTCAGAGTGGATTCGATCCCGCCAGCGCACAGAGCGCGCCGAGCGCGGGTGTCGCCGATATCTATCGACGCGCGTTGGGCGCCTGCTTGAGCGGACGCGGCTATAGCGTCAACTAGCGCCCGTTGACGTTTCGTTGGCGACGCCTTTCGCGCCGTGCCTGCTGGCGCGAGGCGGCGTTGCTCTTCCCGGACTTACCCCGGTAAGCCTCGCGACTCGCGCCAGAACGGGCATCGCTCGGCTGTGAACGAAGCGTCGACCGGCCCTAATGGTGCTGGCGTGAGGAAACGAAGATGGCCGCCAGGATCAACGCGCCGCCGGCAATCATCCTCGCGGTGGGTTGCTCGGCGAACAGCCACCAGGCCAGGACAATGCCGTAGACCGGCTCCAGAGCGAACACCACCGCTGCGGTGCGCGCCTTGAGCACTCGCAGGCTGGCGACGAACAGGCTGTGGGCGATGCCGGTACAGATCACGCCCAGCAGCATCAACCACAGCCAGTCCTGCAGGCGCACTTGCGGCAGGCTGCTCCATACCAGAGGCAGCAGGCAGATGATGATGGTCATGTTCTGCCCGAGCGCGGCCTGTATCGGGCTGATGCCACGCACGCTCACCCGGTTGGCTAGCGATAGCAAGGCGAACAACAGGCCTGAGGCAACGCCCCAGAGCAGTCCCAGGGTTGCGCCACTGCCCAGATCGAAGTTCGGCGTGATGAGGATCAGACCCAGACTGACCATGCCCACCAGGGTCCATTCGATGCCTCGAATGCGTTCGCGAAACACCGCGCTTTCCAGCAGTACGGTAAACGCCGGGAAACTCGCGAAGCCCAGCGTGGCCACGGCCACGCCGCCGATCTTCACGGCCTGGAAGAACGTGAACCAGTGTCCGCAAAGTAGCAGGCCGGCACCGATCAGTTGCAGCCCGCGGTGCGCATCGATGGGCTGTTCGGTCTGCCGCCTACGGCTGAACGGCAGCAGGCTGAGTACGGCAAAAAGACTGCGGGCGAAAACGATCATCGCGGGTGCGACCAGCGCCAGCTTGCCCAGTACGCCACTCAGGCCGAAGGCCAACGCCCCCAGATGCAGCCCGATCAAGGCCTGGCGTGGCGTCATGCCAGCCGTGCCCCGTTCTCCACGGGATGCTCGAAACCGGCGAGCACGACCTTGCCCTCGGCGTCATGTACGCCGGTGACCAGGATTTCGGAGACGACCCCGGCAATGCGTTTGGGCGGGAAGTTGCACACGCACAGGACCTGGCGCCCGACGAGTGTTTCGACGGGGTAATGATGGGTAATCTGCGCGCTCGAGCACTTGATGCCGAGTTCTCCCAGGTCCACCTGCAGCACGTAAGCCGGCTTGCGCGCCTTGGCGTTGGGCTGGGCCGCACGTATGGTGCCGACGCGTAATTCCACCCGTTCGAAATCCGCCCATTCGATCTGTTGCATAGCACTCATCCCTCTGGAGTCGAGCGCGCACTTTAGCGCCTGGCTTGGCCGGCGTCTGTCGCCGGTCTAGCGGGAATTGTCGCGCAGCTCGCGGCGATATTGGCGGGGCGTATGTCCGTGCTCGCGGACCATTGCCGCAGTGAAGGCGCTTTGTGAGGCGTAGCCGACTCGCGCGGCGATCTCGCCAATCGCCAGGTCACTCTCCGCCAGCAAACGGCGCGCTGCCAGCAGCCGACGGTGCCGCACGAAGGTCATGGGTGTACAACCCAGTTCATCCAGGCAGCGAGCATGAAGACGGGCGTTGGACAGGCCGACCTGGGCCGCCAGGTCCTCCACCATCAATGGGTAGGCCAGATGGGTATCGATGTAGGCGCGCAACCGTTGCAGGCTGCCCATTGCCGGCGTGGGCGGCGCAAGCAGGCTGCAGAGCAGGAGTGCGGCAGCCTGTTCATTGAACAGCGGATCGTCGAGAGGCCCGGCGGCGAGTGCTGCCACCAATGCCTGCTGGGACGCCCTCAGTCCCGGCATCGCACTGCGCTCCAGCAGCTTCAGCCCGCGCTCGGCATGGACGCCGCTGTGGACACGCAGCCAGTCCCGCGAGGGCGGGTCCAGGACCAGGCAGCGACTGCCGTTGGCGCTGTAGCAGGCATGCGCCGCTCCAGCGGGGATGATCGCAAGGCGCTGTTCGTCGAGCGCGCCACCCGCGCCGTCGATCTCGAACTCCAGGCACCCCTGGACACCGAACACCAGTTGTTCGTGATCATGGGCATGGAGAATCTGTTCACTGTGGTAGTCGCGCAGGGAGAGCAGTCGATGCATGGGACCTCCGGATGCGCAGTCTAGCAGCAGTGGCTGGGGAGGTGACGGCGTCCTAGCTGACCCGGTCGCTCAGGCTCTGGGCCGCCTGCTGCAGCGCCTCAATCACCCGCGCCTGGTCCTCGTCGGCCACGCGCTCGGTATCCAGATAGAGCGAGAAACCCGGAAACTCGTGCTCGATGAAACCGTTCTCGCGCCCCAGGGCACGGCGAAAGTCCACGATCTGGTAGACCTGTACCGGGCGAGCGCTACCCTTGACCATGACTTTGCCCTTGTCGCTGCACAGGATGGTGTCCTTGATCTGCGAGTAGGTCTCGTGGGAGATCAGTATCTCCCCGGGGGAGGCCGCCTGCTCCAGACGACTGGCGAGGTTCACCTCGCGGCCGATCACCGTGTAGTCCATCCGCGCACTGGCACCGAAGCTGCCGACCGTGCAGTAACCGGTATTGAGGCCCATGCGGATTTCCAGTGGCTGCAGGATGCCCCGCGAGCGCCATTGTTGGCGCAAGGACTTCATGTGCTTGCGCATCGCGATGGCCATGCTTGCGGCAGCCAGAGCGTCACGCTTGACGCCTTGGCTGCCGGGGTCGCCGAAGAACACCATGACGCTGTCGCCGACGAACTTGTCGATGGTCCCACCGTGCTGCAGGGCGATCTCCGACATGTCCTCCAGGTAGCGATTGAGCAGTTCGGTGAGCGACTCGGCCTCGAGTTCCTCGGACAGTTCGGTGAAGCCCTTGATGTCCGAGAAGAACACGGTGAGCTTCTTGCGTTGCGGCACCAGCACGCTGGGGCGTCCCTGGAACAGGCTGTCCCACAGTTGCGGTGACAGGTAGCGCGCCAGATTGGCTTCGAGTTGCGTGCTTTTATGTTGCTCGCGCTGCAGCGCCTGGTGGGTCTGCGCCAGGCGCTGCATGCGCTGACGCAGGCGCGCGGCGAACAACAGCAGGCAGGGCAGCGCACCCAGTAGCGCGGCCAATGCGACCGGAGCCGGCGTGGCCAGGTGGGGCTGTGGTTGCAGTAGCGCCGCGCCGAGCAACAGCGCGGCGAGCGCCAGACCCAATGCCAACGTCAGGCGCCGAAGCCCTCCACTCAGTTGCGCGGCGAAGCAGAGGATCAGCAGGTTCACCAGGCTGGGCACGCTGGAATAGGCCATGATCACGGCGGCGATGCCGGTATGCAGCGCATCCACGCCGATCAGTATCGCCTCATGGCGACGCGCCTGCTGGTCCGAGAGTTGTGCCGTCAGTTGCGGGTAGAGCAGGGCGTAGATCACCAGCAATGCCGGTGCAGGCTGAAAGTCGAGCAGGCAGCCGACTGCGGCAGCCGCGGCGCCACTCAGATAGGCCCAGCAGCGCGGCGCGGGAAGTGGGGAAGCAGGCATGGACGTAGATCCTTCGACGAGCCATCCGCAGAGCCACCCTCGGCAGGCGGCGACGGCGCATCATAGCCAGCACATTCAGCTGGACCAACGCATAGCGGGCGCAAGGCCCGCTATGCATGATCTGGGTCAAGTCCGGGGCTATTACCGAGAGCGCGCCGGGCGTTCATCCGCGGTTCGCGAATGAGCGGTGGCAGCCCGTGGGACATCAATGACGCCAGAAGGCCGGAGTCATCAGCACCAGCAGGGTGATGATTTCCAGTCGCCCGAGCAGCATGCCCAGCGACAGCACCCATTTGGCGGCGTCCGGCAGGGTGGCGAAGTTGCCGGCCGGGCCGATCAGCGGGCCGAGTCCGGGACCGACGTTGCAGACCGCCGTGGCAGCGCCGGTCAGCGCAGTGATCGGATCCAGTCCGAGCAGGGCGAGGAACAGCGCGATGGCGCCGATGGTCACGGTGAAGAAGAACGAGAAAGTCAGGATCGAGCGGACGATTTCCTCGTCGAGGTTGTGCCCGTTGTACTGCTGGCGGATCACCGCGCGCGGGTGTACCAGCTGCATCAGGTTGGCACGCAGCAGGGCATACGCCACCTGGAAGCGGAAGATCTTCAGGCCACCGGCGGTGGAACCCGAGCAGCCGCCGACGAAGGTCAGGTAGAAGAAGGCCATGAAGGCGAAGCCGCCCCACTGGCTGTAGTCGCCGACCGCATAGCCCGTGGTGGAGACCACCGAGACCACGTTGACGCTGACGATGCGCAAGGCGTCCAGATACGCGAAGTCCGAGTGCTGCCAAAGCCACAGGCTGAACAGCACGCAGACCACCAGCAGCATCAACAGGAAGCCCCGTACCTGCTGGTCGCGCAGCAGCGCCCGGCGATCGCCGCGCAGGGTGGACACGTACAGGGTGAAGGGCAGGCTGCCCAGCAGCATCAGCACGATCGCGACCCAGTGGGTCGCTGGAGGGAAGTGCGCCAGGGAGGCATCGGAGGTCGAGTAGCCACCGGTGGAAACGGAGGTCATCGCATGGTTCAGTGCCTCGAACCAGTTCATTCCGGCGGCCTTGAAACCGAGCGTACCGGCGAGGGTGAAGGTCACGTAGATGGCGACGATGAACTTGGCCACCATGTGCGAGCGCGGCATGACCTTTTCCGACCAGTCGGAGGACTCGGTCTGGAACAGACGCATGCCACCGACGCGCAGCAGCGGCAGGATGGCCACGGCCATACCGATGAAGCCGATACCCCCGAGCCATTGCAGCATCGAACGCCACATCAAGAGCCCGGGCGAGGCCGAATCCAGCCCGGAGATCACCGTGGAGCCGGTCGTGGTGATGCCGGACATGGTTTCGAAGAAGGCATCCGTGTAGCTGATGTGTTGCAGCAGGGCCAGCGGCAGCGCGGCGAACACGCAGACCACCAGCCAACTGCAGGTCGTCAGCAGGTACATGTCGCGGGGGCGTAGCTGGGTGTGCTCGGGGCGCCCGGGAAGGACCAGCGCCACCCCGGCGATCAGGCTCGCCGCGGCCGACCAGAGAAACGCCGACAGCTCCTCGGTACGCTCGAAGTAGAAGATCGACGCCATCGGCAGGACCATGCCGGCCGCCAGAGTGATGAGAAAGATGCCGAGGATGAATCCGATGATGCGCAGGGTCGGCAAGGCCATGTAGGAAGGGGCTCTGGCTGGAAGAGGCTGGCGGCCATTCTACCCGTGCGCTCGGGCCTGTAAACCGTTGCTGACGGTGCCTGTGGACGATTTTGGCGGCCGTCAGAAATATTTTCGCAGCCCTCTTCACAGGCGTTTGCCGATCCATAGAATAGCCGCCGGTGCCGGCCCTTGCCGGTATGCCCGAGTTTGCGGCCATGTCCGACAATCCCTGCCTTACCTGTGGCGCCTGCTGCGCCTATTTCCGTGTTTCTTTCTACCAGGGCGAATGCTCGTCCTGTGGCGGCGTCGTGCCCGATGAGCGTGTCGTGCAGATCAGCCCGCACCTGGTCGCCATGCAGGGTACCGATCAGCGCCCGGCGCGTTGCGTCGGCCTGCTGGGTAATGTCGGCGAAGGCGTGCGCTGCTCGATGTACGAACAGCGTTCGAGCACCTGCCGGGAGTTCGATGCGTCCTGGGTGGGCGGCCAGCACAATCCCGACTGCGACGCGGCGCGCGCTGCCCATGGATTGCCTCCGCTGACACCGCCCCTGCAGCCCGATCTGTCCCCCGAGCGCGCGGCCTGAAGCCGTTGAGCCTGCCAGCGCCTGTTCCCGTTTCGTTCGGCGCGGCCGTGAACGAAACGGGAACAGGCCCTAGACTGTGCCTTCGAATCACCCTGGGAGGTAACCGATGCAGGCTTTGGAATTATTGCGGCAGCGGGTTTCCGTAGCGCGCCTCACCGATCCCGCGCCGAGCGCCGATCAGCGCGAGGTGCTCTATGCCGCCGCGGCGCGTGCGCCGGATCACGGCCTGTTGCGGCCCTGGCGGTTGCTGGAGGTCGAGGGCGATGCGCGTGCGCACTTGGGTGAGCTGTTCGCCGAGGTGACCCTGGCGAGCGACCCGCAGGCCCGCCAAGAAGCCCTCGACAAGGCGCGTCGCATGCCCCTGCGTGCGCCATTGCTGCTGGTTGTGGTGGCCTGTCTGCGTGAACACCCGAAAGTCCCGGAGGTCGAGCAACTGCTCACTGCCGGTTGTGCTGCCCATGGCATCCTGCTGGCGGCGCATGCCCAGGGCCTGGGCGCTATCTGGCGCACCGGTGCGCTGGCGTTCGATGCGCGCGTGGCACAAGGCCTTGGGCTGGCCGAGAACGAGCGAATCGTTGGTTTCCTGTATCTCGGACAGCCCGAAGGCAACCCCAGGCAGGCTCCGGTGGTAGAGGCGTCGAGCTTCGTTTCCCGGTGGTCTGGCGAGCGGCCATAGGTTTTTCTCAAGTCCTGCCTTCCCCGCGTCGATAGTTCCTTGTCTATGGGCGACTTCGGCGTATCTGCGGGCGCGCTGGCCCATTGCTAGCAAGTTGACGCTTTGCAAGAGTGGCGCGATGGGGGAGGGAAGTGCAGATGGCGGCAGTCTGGCGCGGTAGTTTCGCAAACCTGGGAATGGCCAGGAAATTGGCCATCGGCTTCGGCCTGGTCCTTTCGCTTACCGTGATGGTGGCGTTGGTCGGGTTGCAGTCCATGCAGCAACTGGCCGGCCGCTTCGACGCGGTTTCGCGGATGCACGGCATCGCCCAGGGCGTTGACCGGTTGCGCCAGCAGGAGGCGAGCTTCGCCGCCAGCGGCGACGAGGCTCAGGCCAAGGCGCTGCGTACCGAGCTCGACGCGCTGGCGGAGAATCTCGCCGAAGCCTTCGACGATCCCGAGGCGCTGGCTGCCATGCAGGGTGCCTTGCAGGGCTATCGTGAAGCCTTCGATGCCTATGTCGAGCTGACCTTGTCGCGGCAAATGGCGCTGGACATGGCGGCCTGGTCCGCGCAGAGCGTCGCCAACAACCTGGATCTGCTCTATTCCGGCCTGGTCGATGACGGTCTCTACGCGCTCGAGCAAAGTCAGGGACGCGATGGCAGCGCACTGATCGGCCAGGCCGGGCGCCTGGCGGAAATCGGCCGGCTGATGCTGCAAGGCCTGGGCGTGGCCCGTGAACGAATGCTGCAGGGGCAGCGTGGCGGCGAGGTCGAGCAGGCCCCCATCGCGGAGGCCGAGCAGGCGCGGCAGAACGTGCGCAAGTTGTATGACGAAATCCAGGACGCGGGTTACCGCGGCGTGCTCGACGAGGTGGTCAAGCACATCGATGCCTTCGGCACCCAACTGGATGAGTACGCGGGCTTGCAGTCACGGGCGCAAGCCTTGCGCCAGCGCCTGCAGGACAGCGCCATGCAGGTGGTCGAGCGCGTCGAGCGCGGTACTGCCGAGGAACATCAGCGCGCCGTTGCCGAGCGGCGCGTGCGTACCGGGTTGCTGATCGGGGTCGCCGCGCTGGCGGTGCTCGTCGGCTTGCTGGCCGCCTGGCTGATTACCCGACTGGTGGTGGGTCCGCTGCAGCGGGCCATCGCCGTCGCCCGGCGCATTGCGGCGGGTGACCTGGGCGAACGCATCGAGGTCGAGCGGCGCGACGAGGTCGGCCAACTGCTTGGCGCCATTCGCGACATGTCCAGCTCCCTGGCGCAGATGCTGGGCGGCCTGCAGCAGGGCGTGCAGCGCATCGCGCGATCCTCGGATGATCTGCAGCGCACCGCGCGTGACAGCGAGGGCAGTGCCGGGCGCCTGCGCGAAGAGGCCGACATGGTGGCCACCGCGATGAACCAGATGGCCGCCAGCGTGCACGAAGTGGCGCGCAATGCCGAGCAGGCCGCCGAGGCCGCGCGTGCCGCGGAGGCGCGCAGCGATGAATGCCAGCAGGCCCTCAGCGAGGGCCGCGAACATACCCGTGCCCTGGCCGACGCGGCGGGCGCGGCGAGTGACAGCATTACCCGCTTGAGCGAGGACGTGGGCAACATCGGCGAAGTGCTGGTGGTGATCAAGACCGTCGCCGAGCAGACCAACCTGCTGGCGCTCAATGCCGCCATCGAGGCGGCGCGTGCCGGTGAGCAGGGGCGCGGCTTTGCGGTAGTCGCCGATGAGGTGCGCGCCTTGGCACAGCGTACCCAGCAGAGCACCGCGCAGATCGAGCGCCTGATCCTGGCGTTGCGCCAGGGCGCGCAGACCAGCGTGGCGCAGATCCACGCCAGTCGCGAACTGGTCGAGCAGGCGGTGGCCGATGCCGCGCGCAACCAGCAGGCGCTCGGCGAGATCATCCAGGCGGTCGCGCTGAGCCACCAGATGAACCAGCAGATCGCCGCCGCAGCGGAGCAGCAGGGCGCGGTGGCCGAAGAGGTCAATCGCAACCTGGAGGGCATTCGCGGAGGCGCCGAAGGCGCCGCCGAGGCTACCCGCAGCACCAGCGCGGCGAGCCAGTCACTGGCGGCCGTGAGCCGCGAGCTGCAGGAGCTGGCCGGGCGTTTTCGCGTCTAGTTCCTGTTGCCGCCCCGTATCGCCCGGAAGCGCCTACGGGGCAACAGACCCTAAGCCTTGCGGCCGCCCTCGAGGATCGCCAGCGTCAGCAGACCACCGACGATGCCCCAGAACGCCGAGCCCACCGAGAGCAAGGTCATGCCCGACGCGGTGATCATGAAGGTCACCAGCGCGGCCTCGCGCTCGCGCGGATGGGTCATCGCGCTGCTCAGGCCATTGACGATCGAACCGAGCAGGGCCAGCGCGGCGATGGAGATCACCAGCGCCTTGGGGAACGCGGCGAACAGTGCGGCGAGCGCCGCGGCGAAGGTGCCGGCGATCGCGTAGAAAATGCCGCACCAGAAGGCCGCGGTGTAGCGCTTGCGCTTGTCTTCATGGGCATGGGGGCCGGTGCAGATGGCGGCGCTGATCGCCGCGAGACCGATGCCGTGGGCGCCGAAGGGCGCGGTGAGCAACGAGATGATCCCGGTGACGCTGACCAGCGGCGAGGCCGGGGTGTCGTAGCCGTCCACGCGCAGGACGGCCACCCCGGGCAGGTTCTGCGTCGCCATCATCACCACGAACAGCGGAATCCCGAGGCTGATCAGCGCGGTCAGGGAAAAGCTCGGGGTGGTCCATACCGGATGCGCCAGGCGCAGTTCGAAGGCGCTGAAGTCGAGCAGTCCGAACACCGCCGCGAGCCCGCAGCCGACCAGCAGGGCGACCAGCACCGCATAGCGCGGCGCCAGGCGCTTGGCCAGCAGGTAGCTGAAGAACATGCCGAGCACCAATCCCGTCTGGTGTTGGGCCGCGACGAAGATTTCACTACCGATGCGGAACAGCACGCCTGCCAGCAGGGCGGCGCACAACGAACCGGGCAGGCGGCGCATGATCTTTTCGAAACTGCCGGTGAGCCCGCACAGCAGGACCAGCGTGGCGCTGAACAGGTAGGCGCCAATCGCATCGGAGTAGGGGACGCCTGCCAGACTGGTGACCAGCAGCGCGGCGCCGGGAGTCGACCAGGCGACGGTCACGGGCGTGCGGTAGTAGAGCGACAGGCCGATGTTGCACACCGCCATGCCCAGCGACAGCGCCCAGATCCACGAGGCGATCTGTCCTTCGGAAAGACCGGCGTTCTGCCCGGCCTGGAACATCAGTACCAGCGAGCTGGTGTAGCCAACCAGCATGGCGACGAAGCCCGCGGTGATCGCTGAGGGCGTGCTATCGGCCAAAGGGCGCAACGGGAGCTTGTGGTCGTGCTCCATGGAGTGGTTTCCTTCTGGGTAAAGCGGATAGGCGCCCTGCGCACGGCGCAAGGCAGCCAACCCTAAGCGGCGCCCGTCGGACTGTCTCCGTACAGCCATCGGTGCGTTCGCCGTAACAGTCTCCCGAGTTGGAGATCCACTATGTCTGCCAATCCCTATGCCCCGCCACGGGCTCCGTTGGGACGGGGGCCTGCGGAGCCCGAGGCACCCGCTGGGCCGTCGGGGCGCTTGTATGCGGCGCTGGCCTTGGCGCTGCTGGTGGGGCAACTGGTCCTGCAACTGTTGCAGGCCGATGACCTGCTGAGGCGTGCGCCCGGGCTATCGAGCTATCAACGCTGGCTGGCGGTGACGCTGTTGCTGCTCGCCGCCTATCTGGCTCTTCGCTTGCGGCGCGCGCTGGCCGTGCCCGGCCCCCTGCTGCCCGGCCTGGCGCAGGGGATGGCGGCCAGCCTGTTGTTGACGGCGCTGTGCGCAGGGTTGGGGCTTGGCGGGGTGACGCTGAGCGCTGCGTTGACGGCTTGCGTCGCGATACTCCTGGGCGCCGCGCTGTGGCGCGCGGCACCGCTCTGGCGTGCGCTGGGGCTGTTGCTAGTGCTGGGTGGGTTGGCCCAATTGGCCTCGTTGCAGATGCCCGGAGAGGCGCTGCAATGGCTGGCGCTGGCGGGTCGATGGCTTGCCCCGGTGCTGCTGGCCGTTGCGCTGTATCGCACGGGGCGGGCGGCGTAAAGACGTTCAGTCGTCATCCCGTGGCGGCTGGCTGCGTTCTCCGGCCAGGGCGCGATTGACGGCCAGCCAGCCGCGCAACGCTTCTTCGCCGGAGGCCTCCAGAACCCGGCCGAGCAGGCGCTCCTGTTCGCGGCGCAGCGCTTGTTCCAGGCGGGCGCCCTCGGCGCTGAGCCCGAGCAGGCGCTTACGCTTGTCGTCTGGTGAGGCGATGCTCTGCACCATCTGCATCTCCAGCAATTGGCGCAGCGGGATGTTCAGCGCCTGCTTGCTCACGCCCAGGTAGCCGAGCAACTGGGTCACGCTGAGCCCCGGATCGCGGGCGATGAAGAACAGGATGCGGTGGTGTACGCGGGATAGCCCACGGCGGGCGAGCATTTCGTCCGGACGGGCGGTGAATGCCTGGTAGGCGAAGAAGAAGGATTCCATCAGTGCCGCAGGGGCAGTGATTTTTTTTAGGTCAGTCATATTGACGTATCTGTCGGAGTCGGCGTAGTTTCAGTCAAGAATTTTGACCTAATTTGCGTGCGTCTGCATCCGGTGATCGACATGGCCTTTTCCGAACGAATCTCGCGCTTGAAGAGCAACCTCATCCGAGAAATTCTGGCTGCGGCGCAGCGCCCGGAGGTCATGTCCTTCGCCGGTGGCCTACCGGCCGCAGCGATGATGCCGGTCATGGATTGGGACGAACTGCCGGCCGACGTCGGTCAATACGGCATGAGCGAGGGCGAGCCGGCACTGCGTGAACTCATCGCCGCCCGTGCCCGCGCTCTGGGCATCGACTGCCAGGCTTCGCAGGTACTGGTGACCAGCGGCTCGCAGCAGACCATGGATCTGGTGGCCAAGCTGTTCATCGACCCCGGTACCCAGGTGTTGCTCGAGTCGCCCACCTATCTGGCGGCACTGCAGGCGTTTCAACTGTTCGGTGCCGAATGCCGCGGTGTTCGCCAGGAAGCCGACGGCCCCTGTCTGGCGTCATTGCGTGCAGGGCTGCAGGCGCAGGGCGCACCCGCCTTGGCGTACTTGATTCCCACCTTCCAGAATCCGTCCGGCGTGCGCTACTCGGAGGCCAAGCGCCAGGCCGTGGCCGAGCTGCTCGACGAGTTCGGCGTGCCACTGCTGGAGGACGAGCCCTACCGCGACCTGGTCTACGACGAAGAGCAGGCACGCCCGTTGGTGGCACGCCTGCGCCGCAGTAGCTGGATCTACACGGGCACGATGTCCAAGACCCTGCTGCCGGGTCTGCGGGTGGGTTACCTGATCGCCTCGGAGGACCTGTTCCCCTATCTGGTTCGACTCAAGCAATCGGCCGACCTGCACAGCAACCGTCCCGGTCAGTGGCAGGCGGCTCGTTGGCTGGCCAGTCCCGCCTACGCTCAGCATCTGGCGCAGTTGCGTGATTTCTACCGGGATCGCCGCGACGCTATGCAGCAGGCGTTGCTAAGCCATTTCGGCGATCTTGCCGATTGGCAGGTGCCCCAGGGCGGGCTGTTCTTCTGGTTGACGCTGCGTACGCCGTTGGATACTCGAGGCTTGCTGGCGCAAGCCCTGGCCAGGGACGTGGCGTTCATGCCGGGCGAGCCGTTCTTCATCGATCCGCAGGCGAATCCGGGTTACCTGCGATTGAACTTCAGTCATGTCCAGCCCGAGCGCCTGGACGAGGGTATCCGTCGACTGGCGGAAGTCGTTCGTGAGGCACTGGCATAAGGAGCACGGCAATGTACAAGGTGTATGGCGACTACCGGTCGGGTAACTGCTACAAGATCAAGCTGATCCTGCATCTGCTCGATCTGCCCTACGAGTGGGTGCCCGTCGACATCTTCAAGGGCGAGACCCGCGCCGAGTGGTTTCTGGCGAAGAACCCCAACGGCCGCATCCCCGTGCTGGAACTGCCCGACGGCAGCACGCTGTGGGAGTCCAACGCGATCCTGAACTTCCTCGCCGACGGCAGTGACTTGCTACCCAGCGAACCGCGCCTGCGCACCCAGGTGCTGCAATGGCAGTTCTTCGAGCAGTACAGCCATGAGCCCTTCGTGGCGGTGGCTCGGCGCATCAAGTGGCTCGAAGGCATGCCCGAAGCGCGCCGCAAGGAGTATGCGGACAAGCTGGTCGACGGCTATCACGCCTTCGATGTGATGGAGGGGCAACTGGCACGCACGCCGTACCTGGTGGGGGATCGCTACACCATCGCCGACATCGCGCTGTATGCCTACACCCACGTGGCCGACGAGGGCGGCTTCGATCTGAGCGACTATCCCGCGATCCGTGCCTGGATGGCGCGCGTGGCCAGCCACCCACGGCATGTCGGGATGCTGGATTGATCTAGGGGAGCAAGCGCCCGGTTGGGCGCTCGGGCCCGCAGCGGACCGCGAAAGTCTGGCACCGCGGTCCGATGTCTTGGGTTGTCAGCGAACCAGGCCGAGAAACTCGCTGCGGGTCGCGGCGTTCTCGCGGAACTGGCCGAGCATCACCGAGGTGACCATCGACGAGTTCTGCTTTTCCACCCCACGCATCATCATGCACATGTGCTGTGCCTCGATGACCACCGCTACGCCGAGTGCGCCGGTGACCTGTTCGACGGCCTCGGCGATCTGCCGGGTGAGGTTTTCCTGGATCTGCAGGCGGCGCGCGTACATGTCCACGATGCGCGCGACTTTCGACAGGCCGAGGACTTTCCCGTTGGGCATGTAGGCAACGTGCGCCTTGCCGATGAAGGGCAGCATGTGGTGTTCGCACATCGAATACAGTTCGATGTTCTTCACCAGCACCATTTCGCTGTTGTCCGAGCTGAACAGCGCGCCGTTGGTGACTTCCTCGAGGGTCTGCTGGTAACCGCGACACAGGTACTGCATGGCCTTGGCGGCGCGCTTGGGGGTATCGCGCAGGCCTTCGCGGTCGACATCCTCGCCGAGCGCGCCAAGAATCGCGGTGTACTGCTGTTCCAGGGACATGATCCACCTTGGTGACTGGAGTGCGTAAGGCGTGAAGGGTAGGGGCGCGCGGCGCGTCTGGCAACTCTTGCCGCGACCTCGTGACGCGCATACGCGCCGCTTCGCTGTTATCTGCGCTAGTCGCGGCCTTCGAGCATGTTGCGGCGTAGTAGCACGTAGAGTGCGCCGGTTCCGCCGTGACGTGGCAGGCAGGAAGTGAAGCCGAGCACCTGCGGATGCTGGCGTAGCCAGGTGTTGACGTGACTCTTGATCAACGGGCGCTTGCCATCCAGGCGCGCAGCCTTGCCATGGGTGACGCGAACGCAGCGCACCTCCAGCCGCGTGGCTTCGGCGAGGAAGTCCCAGAGGGTCTGGCGGGCGTGTTCCACGGTCATGCCATGCAGGTCGAGGCTACCCTCGAAGGACACCTGGCCGGCTTTGAGCTTGCGCATCTGGCCGTCCTGCACGCCATCGCGGGCCCAGTAGAGTTCGTCTTCCGCGCCGACGTCGATGACGAACTGGTCGGAGAGCCCGTCGATCCGCGTTACGTTGCTTTCCTGCTGGGCGTTCTGCCGAAGCTGGGTGATCTGTGCGCGGTCGCTGCGTGGTTTTCCGGTATCGGCGCGATCCACCTGGATGCGGCGCACGCCCCGCATCTGCTGGGCGAAAAGGTCGAGATCGTCGTCTTGCATGCTTGAGGTTCCGTCGGGACTAGCCGCGCCGACGCAGCAGGTGAGGCGCCAGGGCCAGGCCACGCTGGGTGCGCAGTCGCCGGCGCGCGAAGCTCAACAGCAGCAGGCCGGCGAGCAGCGCCACGCCGCCCGCCAGGGTATTCGACGGGACGAGTAGCGCGTCGTCCAGTTCAACCAGTGGCAGGCCGGCCAGGGCGGCTGCGCCCGCGAGCAGGATGCCCAGGCCGCAGAGCATTACCAGCGCGCCCAAAAGGGCGAGTAGGCGCCAAGGCCAGCGTGCTGGTCGGGTAGGGCGCAGGCTGCGCGAGGCGCTGAGCTTCATGGGCGCAGGATCACAGCAGGGCCTGTGCGTCGGCGACGCACATGGCGAAGTTGTCGGCCAGCGCGGCGACTTCGATGCGCTGCAGTTCGGCGGCAGCGAGCACGCCATCTCCCATGGGAATGTCACGGGTGGCGCAGGCGGCTTCCACCAGGGTGCAGCGGAAGCCGTAATCCTTGGCGGCACGCACCGTGGTACTGACGCTGGAGTGGGTCATGAAGCCGCAGACGATCAGGTCCAGATGACCGAAGGACAGCAGCTTCTCGTGTAGGTCGGTGCCGGCGAAGGCGTTCGGCAGGCGCTTGTCGACCACGCACTCGCCCGCTTGCGGCGCCAGGCCCGCGAGAAAGTCGCCGCGCGGCCCCTGGGGGTCGAACAGGCCACCGGGAATGCCCAGGTGACGCACGTGAACGATGGCCCGGCCCTGGACTCGGGCGGCGTCGAGCAACTGGGCGATCTCGGCGCTGGCGGCGTCCAGACCGGGCAGAGGCAGCGCGCCGCTACGATATTCTTCCTGGGCATCGATGATCAGCAGGGTGGCGTTGCCCAGCGTAGCGGGCGCGTAGCCACGGCCGCTGAGCTGGAACATTGTTTGCGGCTGAGACATGGATACGGATCCTTCGATGACTATCGGTCGATTGTCGCCTGTCGAAGACGGTTTTGTGAACCTTCATCGACCCTCTGCTGTGAGGCCGCCGCGGCGACCACCGGCCGGCGGCAGTGGGATAGAATTGCCGATTTGCCATAGGAGCGCCACCATGCCCTTATCCGAGTCCCGCCTGCTCAGCCTGCGCGACCACATCCGCTGGGCGGTCACGCGCTTCCAGAGTGCGGGGCTGTTTTACGGACATGGCACAGATAACGCCTGGGACGATGCGCGACAACTGGTCCTTGGCGCGTTGCAACTGCCCTACGAGATGGCGGACACGTGGCTCGATTGCCGTCTGCAGGACGATGAGCGCGAACTGCTCTGCGAGCTCATCCGACGCCGGGCCGAGGAGCGCGTGCCCACCGCCTACCTGATTGGCGAGGCCTGGTTCTGCGGGTTGCCATTCGTGGTCGACGAGCGTGTGTTGGTGCCGCGCTCGCCGATCGGCGAACTGATCGGCCAGTGTTTTGCACCGTGGCTGCCCCAGGAGCCAGCGCGCATCCTCGATCTCTGTTGCGGTTCGGGGTGCATCGGTATCGCCTGTGCCTACGCCTTCGAAGACGCCGAGGTGGTGCTGGCGGATCTTTCCTTCGAGGCGCTGGAAGTGGCCAACGTCAACATCGAGCGGCATGGGCTGGATGAACGTGTGTTCACCGTTCAAGGCGACGGATTCGACGGGCTTCCGGGTCAGCGTTTCGACCTGATCGTCTGCAACCCGCCCTATGTGGATGCCGAGGACTTCGCCGACATGCCCGCCGAATACGGTCACGAGCCCGCCATGGCGCTGGCCTGTGGCGACGACGGATTGGATCTGGTGCGACGTCTGCTGGCGCAGGCGGCAGACCACCTGAGCGAACGCGGGACGCTGGTGGTCGAGGTCGGCAATAGCCAGGTGCACGTGGAGGCGGCCTACCCGGAGGTGGACTTCACCTGGTTGGAGTTCGAACAAGGCGGCCACGGCGTGTTCTTGCTGGCGGCGGCCCAGTGCCGTGAGCACCAGGCGTTGTTCGCCTCGCGGGTTCGCTGAGGCCGCACCGGGGTGGCTTGGAGGGAGCGGCGATGGGCCTTAGTGGCTGGCGATCCAGATCAGCAAGCCGGCCTGGAATACCGCGAAGGCCACCAGGCAGACGATGGTGAAGCGCAGGCCGCCGTCCTCGCGCTGCAGCAGGCCGACACGTTCCTGCAGTTTGCGTAGGGCGACGTCCTGCTCGCCCAGGGTGCGGTCGGCCTGCTCGAGCATCGCAGCCGTGTCCAGCACGCCGAGGCGCTGAACCTTGTCGAGGTTCCAGTCCGCATGTAGCTCGCTCACCCGCGCGGCGCTGTAGCGCGCCTTGATCTGCGGCCCGTCCAGATAGTCGATCTTCAGACCCTGGGCGCGCAGGGCATGGTCCCGACGCTCGCGCAGGGCGTCGGAAGGCGCGTCCTTGAGCGAGAGAATGCCGTCCTCGACCTGGTAATGAGACCAGCGCTGGCGTGCCCAGGCGATGCCCTGGGCGAGCAGGAAGCGCCCCAGTCCCCGGTTGCCCGGTTCGGTCAGCAGCGGATGATCGCCGAAGCGCAGCTCCTGGCGTTTATGGTCGACCCAGACTTCCAGTTCGTTGACGTGGGCGCGGGCCAGTTGCCCGGGCAATTGCACGGTCAGGCGCAGCAGGCTCTGTTCCTTGGCGTGTCGTTCCACGCGCCCGAGTTGGGCGAAACGTAAGGGCCGGGCGCCACTGTCGCGGTCGGTCGGCAGCGGTGCCAGACGCAGCAGCTCGAAGCGTTCGGGCGGCAGCCCATCCCACGGCGAGGCGCGTGGCGGCTCCGCGGCGGTGGACTCTTCCTGGCTGGGCGTCTCGGCGTTCATCGGCGCGTCCGGTTGCGATTGTTCAGGCATCTGCTGGTTTATCGGCGCGATCCTGCGCCCCTGAAGGCCGTGATGTGCTTTCCAGCAATCCGTCTATCGCCTCGAACACGGCGGGCGCCAGGGGGCGCAGGGGTTGGCTGTAGCTGGCCAGCGGGTCTTCGTCGGCAGATTGCAGGCGCAGCAGATGATTCATGTTCGGGATCACCAGCAGGCGAGCTTGCGGTCGGGCCCTGGCCAGATCCTGGGCATCCGCCACATCGACCTGGATGTCGCGCCCGCCCTGTACGATCAACGCCGGTACCCGGATCGCGGCGAAGGCGCGCGCCGGGTCCTGGCGCAGCAGCGAGATGAGATACGGCTGCACGCTGGGGCGGAACAGCGCCATCAACGCCGGGGGAATCTCGTCGTGTGTGCGTCCGGCCTGCAACTCGTCGAGCAGCCAGTTGCTGGTGGCCATCAAGGGGGGCGGCAGCTTGGTTTGCAACTGCTCACGCAACACCTGGTCGATAGGCCGACCGCTACCGGCCAGGCTCACCAGCGCGGCGACCTTGCCTTGCGCGGCCGCCAGGCTGGCGATCAGCGCGCCTTCGCTATGGCCTATCAGCACGACTTCGGAAAAACGCGGATCTTGGCTGAGTCGCCGTACCCAGGCTTGTGCATCCTCGACGTAGCGTTCGACGCTCAGGCTTCGTTCGTCGGGGGCGGCCTGCAGGCTGGCAGCGACGCCACGCTTGTCGTAGCGCAGGCTGGCGATGCCCTGTCGGGCGAGGCCTTCGGCGAGTTTCTTGAGGGTGTCGTTGCGACTCATCGGCGAGTTGCCGTCGCGGTCCGTGGGGCCGGAGCCCGCGATGATCAGGGCCACCGGCACGCGCTGGGTGCCGGGTAGCAGCAGGGTGCCGTGCAGTACGCCAGTGCCGGTGTCCAGGCGCATGGGTTCCTGGCGCAGGCTGGCTGCCGTGGCGGTTGCGCTCAGCAGTAATCCGCCAAGCAGGGCGAGCAGGGCTTTCATCGCTTGATCGGGTTCCTTCTGTACGGGGCGATGCAAGGGGAAGCCAGTATGCACACGCGCGGTGGCGGCTGAAAACGGCTCGCGCTCGGGTATACTGCTCGGCCCTGGATTTTTTGGGACGGTGGCGACCGTCCTCCTGGTCGATCGCGGAGCGCAAGGCATGTCCGGCAATACCTTTGGCAAGTTGTTCACCGTCACCACCGCCGGCGAAAGCCATGGCGCGGCGCTGGTCGCCATCGTCGACGGCTGCCCGCCCGGTCTGCCGCTTTGCGTCGATGATCTGCAACGCGATCTCGACCGTCGCAAGCCCGGTACCAGCCGCCACACGACCCAGCGCCAGGAGGCCGACGAGGTCGAGATCCTCTCTGGCGTCTTCGAAGGGCTGACCACCGGTACACCGATCGGTCTGCTGATTCGCAACACCGACCAGAAGTCCAAGGATTACTCGGCGATCAAGGACCTGTTCCGCCCGGCCCACGCCGACTACGCCTACCACCACAAGTACGGCATCCGCGACTACCGTGGCGGTGGCCGCAGCTCGGCGCGCGAGACGGCGATGCGTGTCGCGGCCGGCGCCATCGCCAAGAAGTGGCTGGCCAGCCAGGGCATTCAGGTGCGTGGCTACATGAGCCAGCTCGGGCCGATCGAGATTCCGTTCAAGAGCTGGGAATCGGTCGAGCAGAATGCCTTTTTCTCAGCCGACCCCGGCAAGGTCGCCGAGCTGGAGGCCTACATGGACCAGTTGCGTCGCGACCAGGATTCGGTGGGTGCGAAGATCAGCGTCGTCGCCGAAGGCGTGCCGCCGGGGCTGGGTGAGCCGATCTTCGATCGTCTCGACGCGGAGCTGGCCCATGCGCTGATGAGCATCAATGCGGTCAAGGGCGTGGAGATCGGTGCCGGTTTTGCCTGTGTCGCCCAGCGGGGCACCGAGCATCGCGACGAGATGACGCCTGAGGGATTCCTGTCCAACCACGCCGGCGGCGTGCTGGGCGGCATCTCCAGCGGTCAGCCGATCATCGCTCACCTGGCGCTCAAGCCGACCTCCAGCATCACCACGCCGGGCCGTTCGATCGACGTCCACGGTAACTCCGCGGAGGTGATTACCAAGGGTCGTCACGATCCCTGCGTGGGGATTCGCGCCACGCCCATTGCCGAGGCGATGATGGCGCTGGTGCTGGTCGACCACCTGCTGCGCCAGCGGGCGCAGAATGCCGACGTGCGGGTGCAGACGCCGGTGCTCGGGCAGCGCTGAGGGCGCTGGCGTGCCCTACTGGCGACTGTCGGGTTTCTATTTCTTCTATTTCGCCCTGCTGGGGGCGATAGCGCCCTTCCTGGGCCTGTATTTCGCGCACCTGGGCTTTTCCCCGGCGCGGATTGGCGAGCTGGTCGCCATTCCCATGCTGATGCGTTGCATCGCCCCGAACCTGTGGGGTTGGCTGGGCGATGCCAGTGGCCGGCGCCTGGCGATCGTGCGCCTGGGAGCCTGCTGCACGCTGGTCAGCTTCGCGCTGATCCTGCTGGACAAGTCCTATGCCTGGCTGGCGCTGGTGATGGCGCTGCATGCGTTCTTCTGGCACGCGGTGCTGCCGCAGTTCGAGGTGCTTACCCTGGCCCACTTGCGCGAGCGCAGCGCGCGCTACAGCCAGGTGCGCCTGTGGGGCAGCATCGGCTTCATCGCCAGCGTGGTGGTGCTGGGATGGGCTTTCCAGGGGTTCGGTCTGGATGCCTATCCGTTCGTCTTGCTGGGGGTGATGGCCGGCATCGCCGTGGCCGCTTTCCTGGTACCGGATGCCCAGCCGCTGGCCGTGGGAGAGCGTTTCGCTGGCGGTTTCCTGGCCCAGTTGCGTCAGCCGGGGGTGCCGGCATTCTTCGCCTGCGTGGGGTTGATGCAGCTGTCCCACGGACCCTATTACACCTTCCTCAGCATCCACCTCGAGGCACTGGGCTATTCGCGGGCGCTGATCGGTCAGTTGTGGGCGCTGGGGGTCATCGCCGAGATTCTGTTGTTCCTCGGGATGGCGCGAATCCTCGCGCGCTTTTCCCTGTCGCAGGTACTCATCGCCTGTTTCCTGATCGCCGCCGTGCGTTGGCTGTTGCTCGGCAGCCTGGCGCAGTACCTGGGCATATTGCTGTTCGCGCAGCTGTTGCATGCGGCGACCTTCGGCGCGTTCCATGCGGCGGCGATCCATTTCATTCAGCGCAGTTTCGGCGCTCGCCAGCAAGGGCAGGGCCAGGCGTTGTATGCGGCGCTGGCCGGCATCGGTGGCGCGCTAGGGGCGCTGTATTCGGGGTATACCTGGCATGCGCTGGGCGCGGACTGGACGTTCGCCTTGGCCAGCCTGACAGCGCTTCTGGCCGCCGCACTTATGTGGCGCCAGCAGCGCGCGCATACGCCATTCTGAGCTCACCGCAACCCTTCTCTCATTGGATCCGGAGCCCTCGTTCATGAGCAGCCTCACCGTCTATCCCTTCGGCAGTCCTGACCAGCCGAGCAAGCTACTGACCCATGCCGAGGATATCGCCCGCACGCTCGCGGCGTTCGAGGTGGGCTTCGAACAGCGCGAGACGCGCTCGACGCTCGCTGCCGGGGCCGACGAAGCCGAACTGAGCCAGGCCTATCGCGAGGAGATCGCGGTGCTGCAAGAGGCGCAGGGTCTGGCCGGTGTGGCGTTTCTCAGCGTCGATCGCCATCTGCAGGACGCCGCCGAGCAGCGTGCGGCGTTGTGCGTGGAGGCCCGAGCGGATGGCCGCCAGGCCTGCTTCTTCGTGGCCGGCTCGGCGACGCTCGGCCTGCACCTGGGTGAACAGGTCCTGCTGCTGGGTTGCGAGCGCGGTGACCTGTTGCACCTGCCGGCATCGATCCCTCACTGGCTGGATATCGGACACACACCGCACCTGGCGCTGATCCGTCTCTTCGAGAGCGATACCCTTCCACTGGCGACGGGGAGCGATCTTGCCGCGGCATTCCTCGGGCTGGACGACTGAGCCTCCCCCTGTCTGCCGCTTGCCGACGCCGCTGAACCTCCGGCAGTCGTTGGCGCTCTTAACGGATGAGTCCCTTCGTTAGGAGAATACCCATGGATGCATTTGGCGGCCTCATCGGTTTGATCATCTTCGCGCTCGATATTTGGGCGATCATCAATGTCATCAAGAGTGGCGCGGACGCCGGCAAGAAGGTGCTCTGGGTGCTGTTGATCGTCATCCTGCCGGTCCTTGGTCTGATCCTCTGGGCCTTGATGGGGCCGCGCGGAGCCAGCACCCGCCTCTAAGCCATGGACACGATCGACGCCTTGTTCATCGGGGGGCTGGCAGTTTTGCTGGCTCACCTATGGGCGCTGTCGCAGGTATGGCGCAGCGCTGCGAGCGCCGGCAGCAAGTTGGCCTGGAGTTTCTTGCTACTGCTGTTCCCGCTGCTGGGCGTCGTCAACTGGCTCGTCATGGGGCCGCGCGCGGCCTCTGCGGCGCGCCACTGAAGTGTCTCGTTTGGTTACGTAAGTCGCTGGGAGCAGGAAAGAAATTCGAAACGCGCGCGCGGCGGCAGGTCGCAGCCTTTGCTATCGTTTTGCCAGTGGGCGCGCCTTTCATGCATGGGTAGCGCTTGCAGTGAGTCCATCCCTGCCAGAGGAGTTCAGCCATGAGCATGACTTCCCACGAAGATGTCAGCGGTCTGGTCCTGCGTCGGATGAAGGAAGGTGGCTTCGACTTTGGCCGCGTCCATCCCATCGAGTTTTATGCGGTATTCGCCGAGGAAATCAGTGCGCGCAAGGCGGCTGGCCGATTTCGTGGCGGAGAATCGCTAAACGCCCAGGTCATGCCATTGGAGGACGGGGCCTGGCACCTTCAGGTCAGTAAGGTGATGTTCGCCACTCACCATGGTATCGAGGACTTCGAGCAGGACCTGGGGGCGGTAGTCGAGCCACTGGGCGGCGAACTCGACGGCTGGGGTGTGACCCAAGAGGTCTGAGGGAAACCGCGAGCTGCTCGTGCAGCGGCTCGCGGAGCGGGCCTTTCTTGGCTGAGCTGATCGGCCTCAGAGGGCCAGATGCTCGCGCCATCGGCGTTCCAGATCACGGGTGTCGTGTTGATGCGGGTGAAAATCGCGTCTGTAGTAGTGCAGGTACGGGCGCAACAGTCCTGTGATATAGCCTCGGCGAGGCCCGAACAACGTTTTCAGACCATAGCCCCAACTACGCAGGTTGAGCAGTTGGCCGTCGCGGTAAAGCAAGCGGAATTGGAAGCTGGTCAGCATCGCGAAGAACACCAGCGAGGTGCTCAGCATGATCGCGACACGCATCGGATAGCCGCCCCCGACGGCGCGATAGGTATCGAACGCGATGGCCTTGTGCTCGTTTTCTTCAATGGCGTGCCACATCCACAGGCGATAGAGCTGAGGGTCCTCGATCTGTCGCGCAAGGTCTTCGCGGCGTAAAAGCCCCTCCGCCATGATCGCCGTGAAGTGCTCCAGCGCACAGGTGACGGCCAGTCGTCGACGACGGCTACCTAGCCGCCAGGTCAGCCCGAGCAGACGTTTGACCCTGCGCTGCAGGTCTTGCAGGTCCAACCCCTGGGTACTGCTGTGGTCGTTGTAGGCCGCATGCTCGCGCGAGTGCATCACTTCCTGGCCAACGAAGGCGCTGATGTCACGGCGCAGTTGCGGGTCTGCGACTTGGTTGCGTACGTCGCGCACGCTGTCGACGAAAAATTGTTCCCCGTCGGGAAACATGGACGAGAGATTGTTCATGAAAAGGGTCATGAACGGGTCGCCACTCCACCAGTAACGGGGAGTCTCGGCGAAGGAAAAGTCCATTCGACGGACGGGAAAGCTGGCGTCGGGGCGAGTATGGGCGGACATGGTGGCACCTCGGCGGCTGATCGAAGGGCCTCGTGTGGAGGCCCCTGCAATTATCGGCCGGATCCGGGGTGCTCGCCGCCAACCTTGGTTGGGTGGGTCGGTCTCAACGTTCGTCGAGGGCGAATGCGGTGAGAGAGAAGGTAGCGATGCCGATGTCCTGCAGGCGGCGCGAGCCACCCAGCTCGGGGAGGTCGACGATCGCCGCCGCCTCGTGGACCCGGGCACCCATGCGCTGCACCAGGTTGGCCGCCGCGATCAACGTGCCGCCGGTGGCGATCAGGTCGTCGACCAGCAGCACCTTGTCGCCTTCGCAGAGGCTGTCGCGCTGGACCTCGATGACGGCATCGCCGTACTCGGTGGTGTAGGTCTCCTGCAGCAGTTCGGCGGGCAGCTTGCCCTTCTTGCGAAACAGGATCAGCGGCTTGTTGAGCTCATAGGCAAGCACCGGACCGAGCAGGAAGCCGCGGGCGTCGAGGGCGCCGATATGGGTGAAGTCGCCCTCGACATAGCGCTGGATGAAGCTGTCTATGACCATGCGCAGAGCCCGCGGAGATTGGAACAGCGGGGTAATGTCACGGAAGACCACGCCGGGCTTGGGAAAGTCGGCTACCGGGCGAATCAGTGACTTGATGGTGAAATCGTCGAAGATCATGGCAGTGTTCCATTGACGCAGAACCGCCGTCTGACGACGGCGGTTGAGGAGGGGCGAAAGGCGTTGTGGAGGGCTCAGCCGTCCATGTTGCCGCCGGCCAGGGCGCAGAGGGCGATGGGGTCCACGATGTGGATTTCCTTGCCTTCGGCTTCGATCAGGCCGTTCTGCTGGAAGCGAGTGAAGACGCGCGAAACGGTCTCCACGGCGAGCCCCAGGTAGTTGCCGATCTCGTTGCGCGACATCGACAGGCGGAACTGGTTGGCCGAGAAGCCGCGAGCCCGGAAGCGCGCGGAGAGGTTGACCAGATAAGTGGCGATGCGCTCATCGGCGGTCTTCTTCGACAGCAGCAACATCATCTGCTGGTCGTCGCGAATCTCGCGGCTCATGACGCGCATCAGCTGACGGCGCAGTTGCGGCAGTTGCAGGGCGAGTTCGTCGAGGCGCTCGAAGGGAATCTCGCAGACGGAGGTGGTTTCCAGCGCCTGTGCCGAGACGGGGTAGAGATCGGTATCCATGCCCGACAGGCCGACCAGCTCGCTGGGCAGGTGGAAACCGGTGATCTGCTCCTCTCCGGTGTCGGTGACGCTGAAGGTCTTCAGCGCGCCGGAGCGTACGGCGAACACCGAGCCGAAGTCGTCTCCCTGACGGAACAGGAACTCGTTTTTCTTCAGTGGCCGGCCGCGCTTGACGATCTGGTCCAGCGCGTCCATGTCCTCCATATTCAATGAAAGTGGCAGGCACAGCGGCGCCAGGCTGCAATCCTTGCAATGCGCTTGATGCTGCGCTCGGGCCTTGATGGGCTCGGACATAGAAAATTTCCCTGCTTCGGTACTCACGCGATGGCGCAAGGTTACCGCAGCTCCCTCCGCAGGGCCAGTCTTGGCGTCTGGCCGTGCCGGGGAATCGTCCATCACTTCAGATGACCCGGGAGAAACGCTGGGCATTCTGTTGCGACAAGTAACGGTCGAAGAGCATGCACACGGTGCGCACCAGCAGGCGGCCGGCAGGACGAATATCGATGCCTTTCTCGCTCAGATCGATCAGTCCATCGCGAGCCATCTGTTGCAGTTGCGGCCAGACTTCACCGAAGTATTGGCGGAAATCGATAGCGAAGGCTCTTTCGATGTCCGCGAATTCCAGGCGGAAGTGGCAGATCAATTGCTTGATCACTTCCCGGCGCAGACGGTCGTCGCCATTGCAGACCAGTCCGCGCACCGTGGGCAACTGCTCGTTGTCCAGGCTTTGCTGGTAGGCATGGATGTCGCTGCTGTTCTGGCTATAGAGGTCGCCGATCTGGCTGATCGCGGAAACGCCGAGGCCGATCAGGTCGCAATGGCCATGGGTCGTATAGCCCTGGAAGTTGCGTTGCAGGGTTCCGTCTTCCTGGGCGCTGGCAAGTTCGTCATCGGGCAGGGCGAAGTGATCCATGCCGATGTAGCGATAACCGGCGCGGGTGAGCAGTTCGATGCTGGTCTGCAGCATTTCCAGCTTTTCTGCCGGGCTGGGCAGCTCCGCGGCGTTGATTCGCCGCTGCGGCATGAAGCGCTCGGGCAGGTGCGCGTAGTTGAACACCGAGAGCCGATCGGGCTGCAAGGCGATGATCTCCTCGACGCTGCGGGCGAAGCGGTCCGGATTCTGCCGCGGCAGGCCATAGATCAGGTCGATGTTCACCGAGCGGTATTGCAGCGCGTGCGCTGCTTCGACGATGGCGCGGGTTTCTTCCAGGCTCTGCAGGCGGTTGACGGCGCGCTGCACCTCGGGGTCCAGGTCCTGAACGCCTAGGCTGACACGGTTGAAGCCCAGCTCACGGAGCAGGCCCATGGTCGACCAGTCGGCTTCGCGCGGATCAATCTCGATACCGTAATCACCGGAGTCATCATCCAGCAGGTTGAGATGCGTACGCAGATGGCCCATCAGCCGGCGCAGTTCATCGTGACTGAGAAAGGTCGGGGTGCCGCCACCGAAATGCAGTTGTTCGACCTTCTGCTGAGGGTCGAGATGGCAGGCGATCAACTCGATTTCCTTTTCCAGGCGCTCGAGGTAGGGCAGGGCGCGACCACGGTCCTTGGTGATCACCTTGTTGCAGGCGCAGTAGTAGCAGATGTTGGCGCAGAACGGCACATGCACGTAAAGCGACAGGGGCCGCACTGCCTTGCGACTTTCACGCAGTGCGTGGAGCAGGTCGAACGAGCCTACACCGTCGTGGAATTGCACGGCGGTCGGGTAGGAGGTATAGCGTGGGCCGGCCAGGTCGTAGCGGCGGATCAGGTTGGTGTCCCAGCGAATGGCGTCGAGCATGGCGAGCGGTACCGTAAAGCGAGCATGTGGGGGGCAGTCTAGGGGTACCCCGGAACAGGCTCGTTGACCTGAATCAAGCGCGCTCGGTGCGACTATTTCGCTCAGCTCGAATGGTGCACTTCAGTGGCCCATCAGCCAGTGTTGATGGGGGCCGGGCAGGGTCCACAGGCCGAACAGGATCACCGCCACGCCACCGGCCAGCCTCACGCCACGCCGCCGCAGTAGAGCCATCATGCGTTGCGCGGCCAGCCCGGTGGCGAGCAGCACCGGCCAGGTGCCGAGGCCGAAGGCGAGCATCAGCGCTGCACTGCGCGGCGCATCGCCCTGGCTGGCCGCCCACAGCAGCGTGCTGTAGACCAGTCCGCAGGGCAACCAGCCCCAGATGGCGCCAAGCAGCATCGCCCGTGGCAGGCTGCTGACCGGCAGCAGGCGGGTGGCGAGGGGTTGCAGGTGACGCCAGAGATGCTTGCCGAGTGCCTCCACGCGAGTCAGCCCGCTCCACCAGCCCGCGAGGTAAAGCCCCATGGTGATCAGCAGCAGGCCTGCCAGTACGCGCAAGGCCAGCGCGAAGGGCCCCTGCGCCAGGGCTACGCCGGCCAGCCCCAGCAAAAGCCCGGCACAGGCGTAGCTGAGAACGCGGCCCAGGTTGTAGGCCAGCAACAAGCGCAGGCGTTTGCCTTTCTGCTCGGCGGGAATAGCCAGGGTCAGGGCACCCATCAGGCCACCGCACATGCCTAGGCAGTGACCGCCGCCCAGCAGGCCGAGAACCAGCGCCGAAGCCAGTTGCGGCAGCAGTTCAGTCACCGCGCCGCGCTCCCGAGGCAGGGGCTTGCGGGGCGTCGTCGGCGTTCTGCGTCGGCGGCTGATCGTCGTCGAAGAGGATGCTGTGGGCGGGGCCTTCCATGTCGTCGTACTGGCCGCTGTCGACGGCCCAGAAAAACAGCCAGATGGCGAGAGCGACGATGATCACGGCAACCGGGATCATCACGTAGAGCGCGGGCATGGCAACTTCTCCTTGGGAGACGGTGAGCGCCGAGGTCAGCTGGCTCGGGGCGATACGGCAAGCGCTGGGTGGCGGGTCAGGCGCAGGGCGTTGAGAACCACCAGCAGCGAGCTGAAGGACATGCCCAGCGCGGCCCAGAGTGGTGTGACCCAGCCGATCGCCGCGAACGGAATGACCAGACCATTGTACAGGCTTGCCCAGGCGAGGTTCTCGAGGATCACCCGGCGCGTGCGCCGGGCCATCTCGAATGCCAGGACCAGGCTGTGCAGTCGGTTGGAGAGCAACACCGCGTCGGCGCTGGTCTTGGCCAGGTCGGTAGCCGAGCCCATGGCGATGCTGATGTCGGCGGCGGCCAGCACGGGGACGTCGTTGACGCCGTCGCCGAGCATCATTACGTGATGTCCGGCCTGGCGCAGCTCCGCCAGCACCTGCAATTTCTGGTCGGGCGTCAGGCCGCCGCGGGCGTCGTCGATGCCCAGTTGTTCCGCGACCTGTGCAACCATCGGCGAGCTGTCCCCTGAGAGCAACAGCGTGCGCCAGCCGCGTGCCCGGCACGCCTGCAGCAGGTCGGGGGCATCATCGCGCAGCCGATCATCCAGGATCATCCAGGCCAGCGGTCCCTGCTCGTCGCCCAGTAGCAACCATTGCCCCTGTTCGCCGGGAATCGGCGGTGCCGTGCCAGACCAGCCCTCGGCGACGTAGTCGGGTTGGCCGATGCGCAGCCGTTTTCCATCGTAGCGGCCTTGCAGGCCACGGCCAGGCGCGCTGACGACGTCCGCGGCGGCGTGCGGCGCCCGACCGAAAGCCCTTGCGATCGGGTGTTCCGAGCCGCTCTCCAGCGCCGTGGCCCATTCCAGGCATCGCTCGCTGGAGGCGGCCCCCAGCGGTTGTACCGCAGTGAGCGTCATGCGCCCTTCGGTGAGGGTGCCGGTCTTGTCGAAGATCACCGTGTCGATCTGATTCAGGCCTTCGATCACGTGTCCGCGGGTGAGCAGCAGGCCGAGCTTGTGCAGGGTGCCGGTGGCCGTGGTCAGGGCCGTTGGGGTCGCTAGCGAGAGCGCACACGGGCAGGTCGCCACGAGCAGGGCTAGAACGATCCAGAAGGCGCGCTGAGCATCGAGCTGCCACCATGCCAGGCCCACCACGGCAGCGATCACCAGGACGACGGCGAGGAACCACTGCGAGACGCGGTCGGCGAGTTCGGCCAGTCGAGGCTTGTCGGCCTGGGCGCGTTCGAGCAGTCGTACGATCGCCGACAGGCGCGTTTGTTCGCCCAGTGCCAGGACTTCCACCTGCAGCGGTCCCTCGACATTGAGGGTGCCGGCGGTGACGCTGTCGCCGGGTCCGCGGGGTTGCGGCAAGTACTCGCCGGTGAGCAGGGACTCGTCGATGCTGGAGTGGCCCGAGCGCACCTGGCCGTCCGCCGGCAGTAAGGACCCCGGGGGCACGAGTACGAGGTCGCCTTCACGCAGTTCGCTGAGCAGGATGCGCTCGTTGCCGCCGTTCGCGTCCATTCGCAGGCAGGAGGCCGGTAGCAGATTGACGAGCTGCGCGGTGGCGGCGGCGGTCCGCTCGCGGGCGCGGCGCTCCAGGTAGCGACCGGCGAGCAGGAACAGGGCGAACATGCCCACGGCATCGAAATACAGCTCGCCGGTCGCATTGATCGCAGACCAGATACCGGCGCCATAGGCGCCGGCAATGGCGAGGGATACGGAAAAGTCCATCGACAGGTGGCGTGTGCGCAGATCGCGCAGGGCGCCCCGGAAGAACTGGCCGCAGCAGTAGAAGACGATGGGTGTGGTCAGGAACAGGCTGATCCAGCGCAGGATCAGGTCCATCTCGGCGGAGAGATCCAGGTTGAATTCGGGCCAGGTGGCCATGGTCGCCATCATTACCTGGACCCAGAGCAAGCCGGCTACGCCGAGCTGGCGCAGGGAGCGGCGGTTCTCTTTGGCGAGCTGCGCGGCCGCCTGGTCTGGCTGGTACGGGTGAGCGGCGTAGCCGATACGGCGTAGCTCGGCGAGCAGTTGGCTGAGGGGGAGGCGAGCGGCGTCCCAGCTCAATTGCAGTCGTGCGTTGGACAGATTGAGCTGGGCTTCGGCAACCGCGGGCATGGCTCGCAGGTGTTTCTCGATCAACCAGCCACAGGCCGCACAACTGATGCCTTCGATGAGCAGACAGGTGCTCGATAGATCACCCTTATGCTGGACGAACGGGCGCTGCACTTCCTCGCGATCGTAGAGTGCCAGTTCATCGGCGAGCACCCGTGGCAGGCTCTCGGGGTTGGCCGAGGTTTCGCTGCGATGGTGGTAGTAGCTTTCCAGGCCGCCCGCGACGATGGCTTCGGCCACCGCTTTGCAGCCTGGGCAGCAAAGTGCGCGGTCGGCGTCGAGGATTCGTGTGGAAAAGTGGCTGCCGGGAGGGACCGGCAAGCCACAGTGGTAGCAGGAGACGGGGGGATTCATCGAGACGGTCATTCACCCAGGGCTATGGGTTGCCGATTCTCCAGGTTCTCTTCCTCGAACAGGCGCCAATCATGCCCACCCTCGCTGCCGAGCAGTTCTACGAAGCGCCGTCCCTCGATGGCGTCGAGCATCTGCCCGGTGTACACCCCTTCGCCCTGGGGCTGGAGGATGACGCGGCGATCGCGCTCGGGCTGGGTCGGCGAGATCAGGTTGAGCACCAATTGGCGGGGGCCGCTGGCGCCGTGCAACTGCAGCGTCGCCACACCGGTGTCGTTATCGAGGGTGAGGCTCGCCTGCATGCCCAACTGCTTGGCGAGCTGCTCCCGCTCGAGTGAGGTGTTGATGCCCTTGCCTGCGTCGTAGTAGTTGTCGACCACCAGACTGTCGGCATTGCTGATCGCCACGGTGAGCATGGATATCCCCTGCACCACCGAGGAAATCAGGATGAGGATCACGAACCATGCCCAGAACTGGGTGTACCAGCGACTGCTCTGATTACTGCTGTACGACATTGGCATCGCCCTATCGGATCGCCGGACCGATGAAGCGGCTATCGGCATCGTTGCTGATGTCCGGATCGTCCACGGAGCGGACCCGGAAGCTAATGTTATTGGTGCTCGACGGCAGCGCTTCGGCCGCGATGGAGAGTTCCACCGGTACCGCCAGGACTTCGCCGGCGGCCACTTTGACTTCGCTGCGTCCCTGGAAGCGCAAGCCGTCCAGGCCATCGGCTTCGATCAGGAAGGTCATGTCACGTTGTGCCTTGTTCATGACCTTGACCGAGTAGACGTTCTCGATGAGCCCCAACTCGTTCTCGCGATAGAGCACGCGGTCCTTGATGACATCCACCTGTACCAGCGGCCGTGCGCTGATGGCCCAGGCGAACAGGCTGATCATCACCACCAGCGCCACAGCGTAACCGATGAGGCGCGGGCGCAGCAGGTGGGTCTTCTGTCCGGACAGGTTGTGCTCGGTGGTATAGCTCACCAGGCCCCGGGGATAGTTCATCTTGTCCATGATCGCGTCGCAGGCATCCACGCAGGCGGCGCAGCCGATGCATTCGATCTGCAGGCCATCGCGAATGTCGATGCCAGTGGGGCAGACCTGGACGCACATGGTGCAGTCGATGCAGTCGCCAAGACCCTGGGCACGATAGTCGACGCCTTTCTTGCGCGGGCCACGCTTTTCGCCACGGGTGGGATCGTAGGAGACGATCAAGGTGTCCTTGTCGAACATCACGCTCTGGAAGCGTGCGTAGGGACACATGTAGACGCAGACCTGTTCGCGCAGGTAGCCAGCGTTGCCGTAGGTGGCGAGGGTGAAGAAGCCGACCCAGAAATACGCCCAGCCACTGGCCTGTCCGGTCACGAGGTCCGGAATCAGGTCGCGAATCGGGGTGAAATAGCCGACGAAGGTCAGCCCGGTGAGCAGGCCAATCAGCACCCAGAGGCTGTGCTTGGCACTCTTGCGGGCGAGTTTGTTGCCGGACATCGGAGCCTTGTCCAGCTTCATGCGCTGGTTGCGATCACCTTCTGTGACCTTCTCGCACCACATGAAGATCCAGGTCCAGACGCTCTGCGGACAGGTATAGCCGCACCAGACGCGTCCGGCGAATACGGTAATGAAGAAGAGGCCAAAGGCGCAGATGATCAGGAGCCAGGAAAGCAGCACGAAGTCCTGGGGCCAGAAGGTAGCGCCGAAGATATAGAACTTGCGCTCGGGCAGGTCCCACCAGACGGCTTGCCTGCCGTTCCAGGTGAGCCAGGCCGTGCCGAAGTAGAGCAGGAAGAGCACCGCGCCGCCGATGCGGCGCAGGTTGCGGAAGAGGCCGGTGAAGGCACGGGTGTAGATTTTTTCCCGCCGGGCGTAGAGGTCTGTGTTTGCCACTACCTTCGCTGGAGCGGTTACATCTTGGACGGGGATCTGTTCATTCATCGCTAGGTACCACGGCTGGAGAAGTGCCCCGGTCGATACGTGCCGACCGGGGTCGGTCTGACTGCCGCGTATGGTACGCCTGGCGACTCGCGAGCCGCAGCGACACTAAGTCGCGTCAGCTTATTGCGCGTCAGCCTCCTGGTGCGACAGGCTGTAGACGTACGCCGCGAGCAGATGGACCTTGTCGTTGCCGAGGTGGTCGGCCTGCGCGGGCATGCGGCCGTTTCGACCGTAGCGAAGAGTCTGCTGCACCTGGGCGAAGCTCGAACCATACAACCAGATACGGTCGGTCAGGTTGGGGGCGCCCAGGGCGTGATTACCCTTCGCATCCGGACCGTGACAGGCTACGCAAGTGGTCTGGAAGATCTGTTGACCTGCGGCAAGATCGACACCTTCAGGGTTCTGCAGACCGGACAAACTACGCACATAGCCGGCGACGTTGCGGATGCCGTCCTCGCCGATCACTTCGCGCCACGCGGGCATAGCCGCCTGGCGACCCTGCATGATGGTGGTCTTGATGGTGTCCGCTTCGCCGCCCCACAGCCAGTCGTTGTCGGTCAGGTTGGGGAAACCATAGGCGCCCTTGGCATCGGAGCCGTGGCAAACCGAGCAGTTGGAGGCGAACAGCCGCGAACCCATCTTCAGCGCGCGCTCGTCCTTGGCAACGTCCTCGATCGGCATGGCGGCATACTTGGCGAACAGCGGGCCGTATTCGGCATCGGCGCGGGCCATTTCCTTTTCCCACTGGTGTACGCCGGTCCAGCCCGCTTCACCGTTGGCGAAAGCGGTCTTGCTCTCGTTGTCCAGGTAGCCGTAACCCGGCAGCACACCCTTCCAGTTGCCCAGGCCGGGATACAGCGCGAGGTACCCGACGGCGAACAGCAAGGTGCCGACGAACAGCATGAACCACCATTTGGGCAGCGGGTTGTCGTATTCCTCGATGCCGTCGAAGGAATGGCCCAGGGTTTCCTCGGTGGTATCACGGCGCTGACCACGACGGGTCGCGAAGATCAGCCAGGTCAGTGCGACCAGGGTGCCGAGGGTGAGGAAGGTGATGTACCAACTCCAGAAAGCGGTCATTCGCTTTTACTCCTAGAAGCGTTCTCGTCACGCGAAACGACGGGGTTCTCTTCATCAGCGAAGGGCAGGTTGGCTGCCTCGTCGAAGCTTTTCTTGCGTTTGCTGCTGTAGGCCCACAGCAGCAGTCCGACGAAGGCCACCATCACCAATACGGTGCCCAGGCCGCGAAGAGTGCCGATGTCCATCCGCGTTACCTCTTGTTCTTGATCGAGGTGCCCAGCACCTGCAGGTAGGCCACCAGGGCATCCATCTCGGTTTTGCCCTTCACCGCATCACGTGCGCCAGCGATGTCTTCGTCGCTGTAGGGTACGCCGAGCGTCTGCATGGCCTGGAGCTTGGCGGCGGTGTGCTTGCCGTCCAGACGGTTCTCCACCAGCCAGGGATAGGCGGGCATCTTCGACTCGGGGACCACGTTGCGCGGGTTGTACAGGTGCGCGCGGTGCCAGTCGTCGGAGTAGCGGCCGCCAACGCGGGCCAGATCCGGGCCGGTGCGCTTGGAGCCCCACAGGAAGGGATGGTCCCAGACGCTCTCACCGGCGACGGAGTAGTGACCGTAGCGTTCGGTCTCGGCGCGGAAAGGACGCACCATCTGCGAATGGCAACCCACGCAGCCTTCGCGGATATAGATGTCGCGACCTTCGAGTTGCAGGGCGGTGTAGGGCTGCATGCCTTCGACCGGCTTGTTGGTGACGTCCTGGAAGAACAGCGGAACGATCTGCGTCAGGCCGCCGATGCTCACGGCGAGGACCATGAACAGCGCCAGCAGGCCGACGTTCTTCTCGACTACTTCGTGGCGATTCATCAGTGGGCGACTCCAGCGGGGATCTGCGCGGCGGCATCGTATTCCGCCGGTTTAGCGGCGCGTACGGTGCGCCAGGTGTTGTAGGCCATGAGCAGCATGCCGCTGAGGAAGAAGGCGCCGCCGATCATGCGTACCAGGAAGCCGGGGTGGCTGGCCTGCAGTGCTTCCACGAAGGAGTAGGTCAGGGTGCCGTCTTCGTTGACCGCGCGCCACATCAGGCCCTGGGTGATGCCGTTGACCCACATCGAAGCGATGTAGAGCACGGTACCGACGGTGGCCAGCCAGAAGTGCGCGTTGATCAGCCCGACGCTGTGCATCTGGGTGCGACCGTAGACGCGCGGGATCAGGTGGTAGAGCGAGCCGATGGAGATCATCGCCACCCAGCCGAGAGCGCCAGCGTGAACGTGGCCGATCGTCCAGTCGGTGTAGTGGGAGAGGGCATTGACGGTCTTGATGGCCATCATCGGACCTTCGAAGGTCGACATGCCGTAGAAGGCCAGGGAAACCACCAGGAAGCGCAGGATGGGGTCGGTGCGCAGCTTATGCCAGGCGCCGGAGAGGGTCATCATGCCGTTGATCATGCCGCCCCAGGAGGGTGCGAGCAGAATCAGCGACATCACCATGCCCAGGCTCTGCGCCCAGTCGGGCAGGGCCGTGTAATGAAGGTGGTGCGGACCGGCCCAGATATACACGCTGATCAGCGCCCAGAAGTGCACGATCGACAGGCGATAAGAGTAGATCGGGCGCTCGGCCTGCTTGGGCACGAAGTAATACATCATGCCGAGGAAGCCTGCGGTGAGGAAGAAGCCCACGGCGTTGTGACCGTACCACCACTGGATCATGGCGTCGGTGGCGCCCGAATACAGCGAGTAGGACTTGGTCAGGGTGACCGGGATTTCCAGGTTGTTGACGACATGCAACATGGCCACGGTGAGGATGAACGCCCCGTAGAACCAGTTGCCGACGTAAATGTGCTTGGTCTTGCGCTTGACGATGGTGCCGAAGAAGACCACCGCATAGGTGACCCAGACGAGCGTGATCAGGATGTCGATCGGCCACT
Organism: Pseudomonas sp. R4-15; assembly: GCF_055768815.1. NCBI lineage: Bacteria > Pseudomonadati > Pseudomonadota > Gammaproteobacteria > Pseudomonadales > Pseudomonadaceae > Pseudomonas > Pseudomonas sp. R4-15. Next base: position 3,670,621 of record NZ_CM147293.1, on the reverse strand, counting down.
CCAGCTCGGCATATTCCTTGGAGGAGGTGTAGCCCATCGGCAGGGTGATCACCGCCAGAATGATCACGGCTTGCCAACCCCAGAACGTGAAGGCGGCGAGGGTGTCGGAGATCAGTCGGGCCTGAGAGGTACGTTGCACCACGTAGTAGGAGGTGGCGAACAGTGCACAGCCGCCAAAGGCGAAGATGACTGCGTTGGTGTGCAGCGGTCTCAAGCGACCGAAGCTGGTCCAGGGTAGGTCCAGGTTCAGTGCCGGCCACACGAGTTGTGCGGCGATCAGGACACCAAGCCCCATTCCAATGACCCCCCAGACTACCGTCATGACGGCGAACTGGCGGACCACCTTGTAGTTATAAGCAGTCTGGCTGATGGCTGTGCTCATGCTTGCTTCCACGGTTGTTTGCGGTGGTTTTCTGGGCAAAAAAACGGGCGGCAGTATGAGAAAAGCAGCCAGCGGATGCAAACCGCCCTCTCGCATGGAGAGCCCGTAATTTCTGGCTTAGGCCGCTTTCGTGAAGCAAGTTGAAACCAATGCGTAGCAACCGTCGCCCTGTCGAACCAGGCCGTCGTGGCATTGTGCGAAGAGGAAAATCGAGTCCCCAGGGAACGAGCTTACGCTGCTAATTCCACGGTATTTACGCGTGTATTCGCGTTGGTTCGCTGAACTAGACGTAAACGGGGGAGGATCGCAAGGCCTCATCGTGTCGCAGTGGTTCGGCACCTTCTTCATGGGTGCGACCTTATGCCGACAGCTTAGACCCTGGGGATTTGCGGGGAGGGATATGCGACGAAAGTGCGACCATCTGTCGCAAGGGTGGCGGCGAGTGCCGCCACCCAGTTCACATCATTTACCAGCGACTTCTGCGTCACGCTGAGACAGGCTGTACACGTAGGCGGCGAGCAGGTGAACCTTGTCGCTGCCGAGGTAAGGCTCCTGTGCCGGCATCTGGCCGTTGCGGCCATAACGGATGGTCTGCTGCAGCTGCGCGAGACTGCTGCCGTAGATCCAACCAGCCGGGTGAGTCAGGTTCGGCGCACCCAGCATGGCCATGCCTTGGCCGGTCGGGCCATGGCAGGCGGCGCAGTTGGTGTTGAACGTCTGTTGCCCTGCGGCGATATCCGCGTCGCTGCCTTCAGGCAGCGGCAGGCCGGCAAGCTCGTGACGCACATAGGCCGCGACGTTGCGCACGCCGGTTTCGCCGAGAATCTCGCCCCAGGCCGGCATCGCGGCCATGCGGCCGTTGAGGATGGTGGTCTGGATGGTCTGCGGGTCGCCGCCCCAGCGCCAGTCGGCGTCGGTCAGGTTGGGGAAGCCGACGGCACCCTTGGCATCGGAGCCGTGGCAGACCGAGCAGTAGGTGGCGAACATGCGAGAACCCATTTTCAGAGCCTGCTCGTCCTTGGCGACTTCCTCGATCGGCATGGCGGCGTACTTGGCGAAGATCGGACCGTACTGCGCCTCGGCGCGAGCCATCTCCTTCTCCCACTGGTGTACGCCGGTCCAACCCGGCTCGCCGTTGGCGAAGGTTGTCTGGGTCTCGCTGTTCAGATAGCCGTAACCCGGTAGCACGCCTTTCCAGTTACCCAGGCCCGGATACAGGGCCAGGTAGCCGACGGCGAAGATGATGGTGCCGATGAACAGCAGAAACCACCACTTGGGCAGCGGGTTGTCGTATTCCTCGATACCGTCGAAGGCGTGACCCAGGGTCTGCTCGACGGTGCCCTTCGGCTCACCCTTGCGGGTTGCGAATATCAGCCATAACAGCGCCACCAGGGTGCCGAGGGTGAGGACGGTGATATACCAACTCCAAAATGAAGTCATTCTTCGTTGCTCCTAGAATCTTGCTGGCTGCGCTTGTGCCGCAGCTCGTCGGCAAACGGCAGGTTGGCTGCCTCGTCGAAGCTCGCCTTGCGCCTGCTGCTGTAGGCCCACAGCAGCAGTCCGACGAAGGCAACCATCACCAGGACGGTCCCGAGCCCGCGAAGCGTTCCGATATCCATTGCGACTTACCGTTTGTTCTTCAGCGAGGTGCCCAGCACCTGCAGATAGGCAACCAATGCGTCCATCTCGGTCTTGCCCTTCACGCTGTCGCTGGCAGACGCGATGTCTTCGTCGCTGTAGGGCACACCGAGGATCTGCATGGCCTTGAGCTTGGCGCCGGTGTGCGCCCCATCCAGGCGGTTTTCGACCAGCCAGGGGTAGGAGGGCATCTTCGACTCGGGCACGACGTTGCGCGGGTTGTACAGGTGCGCACGGTGCCAGTCATCGGAGTAGCGACCGCCGACCCGGGCCAGATCCGGACCGGTACGCTTGGAGCCCCACAGGAAGGGGTGATCCCAGACGCTTTCACCGGCAACGGAGTAGTGGCCGTAGCGTTCGGTTTCGGCGCGGAACGGACGTACCATCTGCGAGTGGCAGCCGACGCAGCCTTCACGCAGATAGATGTCGCGGCCTTCGAGTTGCAGGGCGGTATAGGGCTTCATGCCTTCCACCGGCGTCGTGGTGACGTCCTGGAAGAACAGCGGAACGATCTGAGTCAGACCGCCGATACTCACGGCCAGGACCATGAACAGCGCCAGCAGGCCGACGTTCTTTTCAAGAATCTCGTGTTTGTTCATCAATCAATCCTCAGGCCATCTGCGCTGCGGCTTCGGCTTCCTGGCGGGTGGAAGCGCGCACGGTACGCCAGGTGTTGTAGGCCATGATCAGCATGCCGCTGAAGAACACCGCACCACCGATGGTGCGCACTACGAAGCCGGGATGGCTGGCGACCAGGGTTTCCGCGAAGGAGTAGGTCAGGGTGCCGTCCTCGTTGACCGCACGCCACATCAGGCCCTGGGCGATGCCGTTGACCCACATCGAGGCGATGTAGAGCACGGTGCCGATGGTGGCGAGCCAGAAGTGCGTGTTGATCAGGCCGACGCTATGCATCTGCGGACGCCCGAAGACGCGCGGGATGAGGTGATACAGCGCGCCGATGGAGATCATCGCCACCCAGCCGAGAGCGCCGGCGTGAACGTGACCGATGGTCCAGTCGGTGTAGTGGGACAGCGCGTTGACGGTCTTGATCGACATCATCGGGCCTTCGAAGGTGGACATGCCGTAGAAGGCAAGGGATACCACCAGGAAGCGCAGGATCGGGTCGGTGCGCAGTTTGTGCCAGGCGCCGGAGAGGGTCATCATGCCGTTGATCATGCCGCCCCAGGAGGGTGCCAGCAGTACCAGCGACATCACCATGCCCAGGCTCTGAGCCCAATCGGGCAGCGCGGTGTAGTGCAGGTGGTGCGGACCCGCCCAGATGTATACCGCGATCAGTGCCCAGAAGTGCACGATCGACAGGCGATAAGAGTAGACCGGGCGCTCGGCTTGCTTGGGCACGAAGTAGTACATCATGCCGAGGAAGCCTGCGGTGAGGAAGAAGCCCACGGCGTTGTGGCCGTACCACCACTGGATCATGGCGTCGGTGGCGCCCGAGTAGACCGAGTAGGACTTGGTCAGGGTGACCGGCAGCTCCATGTTGTTCACCAGGTGCAACAGCGCCACGGTGAGGATGAAGGCACCGAAGAACCAGTTGCCAACATAGATGTGCTTGGTCTTGCGGGTGGCCAGGGTGCCGAAGAAGACGATCGCGTAGCAGACCCAGACGATGGTGATCAGGATGTCGATCGGCCATTCCAGTTCGGCGTACTCCTTGCCACCGGTGATACCCAGCGGCAGGGTCACTGCGGCCAGCAGGATCACCAGCTGCCAACCCCAGAAGGTGAAGGCGGCGAGTTTGGGCAGGAACAGACGGGTCTGACAGGTGCGTTGTACGGAGTAGTAGGAGGTGGCGAACAGGGCGCAACCGCCAAAGGCGAAGATCACCGCGTTGGTGTGCAGCGGCCTTAGTCGGCCGAAGCTGGTCCAGGGGAGATCGAAGTTCAGGGCAGGCCATGCCAACTGGGCGGCGATCAGGACGCCTACCAGCATCCCGACGATACCCCACACCACCGTCATGATGGCGAATTGGCGGACCACCTTGTATTCATAGGCGGTACTGGTTGCTGTGTTCATGTATGGGCTTCCATCCACGGTATTGGGCAGATATTGCTGTTTTCTAGCGAGGCAAGAATGGTGAAAGGGCCCGTGGGCGGTATTGACGGGGATCAACAGGGGGGAAGCGTCCATGTGCCGCTACTCTTGTGCGATGGGCCAGCCGAGGGTGCCTGGGCGACCTTCGTTTTCGCGCATGGCGCCGGAGCGCCGATGGACAGTGCGTTCATGGACGAGATCGCCCGCGGGCTCAGTCGCCACGGGGTGAGGGTGGTTCGCTTCGAGTTCCCCTATATGGCCTCGAGGCGTGCTGGCGGAGGGCGCCGGCCCCCTGATTCGCAAGGTAAATTGCTGGATTGCTGGCGGCAGAGGTATGCCGTGCTGCGACAGCAAGTCACGGGGCCTTTGGTCATCGGCGGCAAGTCCATGGGCGGACGCATGGCCAGTCTGTTGGCCGACGAGTTGGGGGTCGCGGCACTGGTTTGTCTGGGCTACCCCTTCCATCCGGCCGGGCGGCCGGAGAAGACCCGTGTGGAGCACTTGGCGGAACTACGTACGCCTACGCTGATCGTTCAGGGGGAGCGCGATGCGCTGGGTAATCATCAGGAGGTCGCGGGTTATCAACTGGCGCCAACCATCGAGTTGTGTTGGCTGGAGGCCGCGGACCATGACCTCCGTCCGCTGAAGCGCTCCGGGTTCGATCACTCCGGGCACCTGCAGCGGGCGGTGGAGGCCGTGGCGAGCTTTCTCGAGCGAAAACTCGCCACGCCGCCTGGTCAGGCCGCGATCAGTTCACGCAGCACGTAGTGCAGGATGCCGCCGGCCTTGAAGTACTTCACTTCGTTGAGCGTGTCTATGCGGCACAGTACGGGGAAGGTAAAGGTGCTGCCATCGGCGCGCGTGGCTTCGACCTGCAGCATCTGACGGGGGGCGATGTCCTCGTCCAGGCCGCGGATGCTCAGCGTTTCGCTGCCGTCCAGGCCAAGGCTGTTACGATCCTGGCCGTCGACGAACTGCAGCGCCAGTACGCCCATGCCGATCAGGTTGGAGCGATGGATGCGCTCGAAACTCTCGGCGATCACCGCCTTCACGCCTAACAGCGTGGTGCCCTTCGCGGCCCAGTCGCGGCTCGAGCCGGTGCCGTACTCCTTGCCGGCGATGACCACCAGCGGCGTACCGGCGGCCTGGTAGCGCATCGCCGCATCATAAATCGGCATGCGCTCGCCGTCGGGTTGAAAGAGCGTCTCGCCACCTTCCTCGCCGCCGAGCATCTCGTTACGGATACGGATGTTGGCGAAAGTGCCGCGCATCATCACCTCATGGTTGCCCCGTCGCGATCCGTAGGAGTTGAACTGGTCCGGCGGCACGCCGAGACTCTGCAGGTAAAGCCCGGCCGGAGAGCTGGGTTTGATGTTGCCGGCCGGTGAGATGTGGTCCGTGGTGATCGAGTCGCCGAACAACGCCAGGACACGCGCGCCCTCGATGTCTGCCGGGGGCTTCGGCGGCTGGGCGATGTCGGTGAAGAACGGTGGGTTCTGCACGTAGCTCGACTGGGCATCCCACTGGTAGGTATCGCCGTCGCTGGTCTCGATCGCGCGCCAGTGTTCATCGCCGCTGAATACGTCGGCGTAGCGGCTGCGATACATCTGCCCGTCGATGGCCGCGACCGCTTGCTGGATTTCTTCGCTGCTGGGCCACAGATCCTTGAGGTAGACCGGCTGGCCGTTGGCGTCCTCGCCCAGCGCTTCGCGCGCGAGGTCGATGCGCGTGGTACCGGCGAGGGCAAAGGCCACCACCAGCGGCGGCGAGGCCAGCCAGTTGGCTTTTACCAGCGGATGCACGCGGCCTTCGAAGTTGCGGTTGCCGGAAAGTACCGAGGAGACCACCAGGTCGTTGTCGGTGACGCACTGGCCGATGGCGTCCGGCAGCGGGCCGGAGTTGCCGATGCAGGTGGTGCAGCCGTAGCCGACCAGGTTGAAGCCGATTTGGTCGAGGTAGCGATCCAGTCCGGCCTTGGCCAGGTAGTCGGTCACCACCTGGGAGCCTGGCGCCAGCGAGGTTTTCACCCAGGGCTTGCGGGTCAGGCCGCGTTCGACAGCCTTCTTCGCCACCAGGCCGGCCGCCATCAGTACGTTGGGGTTGGACGTGTTCGTGCAGGAGGTGATCGCCGCGATCACCACGGCGCCGTGGCGTAACGCGAAGTCCTCGCCCTCGACCGGAAAGGCCTTGTCGGCTTCGCTCATGCGCCCGGAGGTTTCCAGCAGCAGGTCGAAGTTGGCGCCGATGCCGGGCAGGTCGACCCGGTCCTGGGGGCGTTTGGGGCCGGCCAGCGAGGGTTGCACCGCATCCAGGTCGAGTTCCAGGGTCTCGGTGAACAGCGGCTCGGCGGCGCTCGAATCGCGCCACAGGCCTTGGGCCTTGCAGTAGGCCTCGACCAACTTCACCCGGTGCGGGTCGCGTCCGGTGAGCGTCAGGTAGTCGAGTGTCACCTGGTCTACCGGGAAGAAACCGCAGGTGGCACCGTATTCGGGCGCCATGTTGCCGATGGTGGCGCGGTCCGCCAGCGGCAGGTTATCCAGGCCGGGGCCGTAGAACTCGACGAACTTGCCCACCACGCCCTGCTTACGCAGCATCTGCGTGACGGTGAGCACCAGGTCGGTGGCGGTCACGCCTTCGCGCAGTTGCCCATGCAGGCGAAAACCGATCACTTCCGGTACCAGCATCGATACCGGTTGGCCGAGCATCGCTGCTTCGGCTTCGATACCGCCCACGCCCCAGCCGAGCACGCCCAGGCCGTTGACCATGGTGGTGTGCGAGTCGGTGCCGACCAGGGTATCGGGGAAGACGAAGGTCTCGCCCTCTTCCTCGCGGGTCCAGGCCACCTGGGCCAGGTATTCCAGGTTGACCTGATGGCAGATGCCGGTGCCGGGCGGTACCACGCTGAAGTTGTCGAAGGCCTGCTGGCCCCAGCGCAGGAAGGCGTAGCGCTCGCCGTTGCGCTGCATCTCGATCTTCACGTTGTCGGCGAAGGCCTGGGCGTCGGCGAAACGATCCACCATCACCGAGTGGTCGATGACCAGGTCCACGGGAGACAGCGGGTTGATGCGCTGTGGGTCGACGCCGGCGCGGGCGACCGCGTCGCGCATTGCCGCGAGGTCGACCACAGCGGGAACGCCGGTGAAATCCTGCATCAGCACGCGCGCGGGGCGGTACTGGATCTCCCGATCCGAGCGGCGTTCACGCAGCCACTCGACCAGGCCACGGATATCTTCGCCGCGGACGCTCAGGTCATCCTCCCAGCGCAGCAGGTTCTCCAGCAGCACCTTCAGCGAGCGCGGTAGGCGATCGATGTCGCCGAGGCTGCCGGCTGCGTCCGGCAGGCTGTAGTAGTGATAGGTCTTGCCGTCGACCTCCAGCGTGCGGCGACAATTCAGGCTATCCAACGATGGCATGTGTCTCTCCTAGTCCCCACGGTAAGGGCTCGTTGGGCGAAGCACGGGCTCCGCCCGGATTTCTGTGGCCTGGGATGCCGGTGCATCGCCGTGGAGCGACGTATGACTCGAATGCCCGGCAACCCGTTTGGCTTCATCTGTTCTGGACCCATCGACTCACGCCGGGTTCCCCGCTCGGCTATCATGCGTGCCCCGTCCCAACCGCCGAGAGCCTCTGACCTTGGATATCCTGCTGTTGCACTGCCGACCCGGCTTCGAGGGTGAAGTCTGCGCCGAACTGGCGGAAGTCGCCGAGCGCCTGGGTGTCGCGGGTTACGCCAAGGGCAAGCCCGGAACGGCCTACGCCGAGTTCGTCTGTCTCGAGGAGGACGGCGCGCAGCGCATGATGCGTGGCCAGGCCTTCTCCTCCCTGGTGTTTCCGCGCCAGTGGGCAAGGGGCCAGTGGCTGGCGCTGCCGGAGAGCGAGCGTATCGAGGTCATTCTCGAACACCTGGTCGGTGCGCCGACCTGTTCCGGGCTCTGGCTGGAAGTGTTCGACAGTAACGAAGGCAAGGAGCTCTCGACCTTCTGCCGGCGCTTCGAGCGGCCGCTGCGCTCGGCGCTGGAAAAGGCCGGCAAGCTCCGCGACGGCGCTCGTGGGCCGCGTCTCCAACTGGCCTTTCGCAGTGGCCGTGAGGTCTTCGTCGGCGTGGCCGAGGCGAGCAACGCCGCACTCTGGCCGATGGGGGTGCCGCGCCTGAAGTTTCCCCGCGAGGCGCCCAGTCGTTCGACCCTGAAGCTGGAAGAGGCCTGGCACCAGTTCATTCCTCGCGAGCAATGGGATCGCCGCCTGGCGACCGGCATGACTGCCGTCGATCTGGGCGCCGCGCCCGGCGGCTGGACCTGGCAACTGGTCAATCGCGGGATCAAGACCTTCGCCGTGGACAATGGACCGATGGCCGAGGCATTGATGTATTCGGGGCTGGTGGTGCACCAGCGTGCGGATGGCTACCTGTACCGGCCGCCGCGGCCGGTGGACTGGATGGTCTGCGACATCGTCGAGAAGCCCGCTCGCACCGCTGCGCTGATCGAGGCGTGGATCGGCGAGGGCGTTTGTCGCGAGGCGGTGGTCAACCTCAAGCTGCCGATGAAGCAGCGGTATGCCGAAGTGCGCCGGCTACTGGCGCGCATCGAGGAGGGGCTGGCGGCCCGCGGCGTGCGTGCGGCGCTGGCCTGCAAGCAGCTCTACCACGACCGCGAGGAGGTCACCTGCCACCTGCGCCGGTTGTAGCTCGCCCTTGCGCCCGGTCTTTTTTGCGCGACAATGCGCGGCTACAGAGTTGCGGAGGTGCCATGTCCCGTCCCGATAGCGCAGAGGTTTCGGCCATTCTCGATGCCACTGGCCTGAATTGCCCCGAGCCCGTGATGATGCTTCACAACCGCGTGCGCGACTTGCCGGCGGCCGGCGTGCTCCAGGTCATCGCCACCGATCCCTCGACGACCCGCGACATCCCCAAGTTCTGCACCTTCCTCGGTCATCAGTTGCTCGACCAGGCCGAGGAGGGCGGGCGCTTCCTCTACTGGATCCGCAAGAAGGCCGACTAGCAGTCCCCTTTCAACGCTGCCGGCGAATCTCCCGCTCGGTCCGATAACGCAGACGCAGGCCCAGCAGCACGGCGGCGCAGCTGAGGCCTAGCACCAGCCCTTGCCAAAGGCCGGCGGGGCCGCTGGGTTCGCCGAGGCGATCGCTCAAGCCCAGTGCATATCCCACCGGCAGGCCGATGCCCCAGTAAGCGAGCAGCGTGACCAGCATGATCGCGCGGGTGTCCTGGTAACCGCGCAGCGCGCCGGTGGCGGTGATCTGAATGGCGTCGGAAAACTGGAACAGCGCGGCCATCGTCAGCAGCGCGGCGGCCAGTTCGAGCACCGCCGGGTCGCTGCTGTAGATCCTTGCGATGGGCAGGCGCAGCAGCAGAATGAGACTCGCTGAGAGCAGTGCGTAGAGTGCTCCGGCGGCGATTCCGCAGTACGCGCGAAAGCGTGCTGCGCGCGCATCGGGTTTACCCAGGGCCTGGCCGACGCGGATGGTGATCGCCATGCCCAGCGCCAGGGGCACCATGAACACCATCGAGGTGAAGTTCAGGGCGATCTGGTGGCCTGCGACGACGGTCGCACCTAATTCGCCAATGAGCAGGGCGATCACCGAAAAGATGCTCACCTCCACGAAGACGGCGATGCCTATCGGCAGGCCTACGCGCAGCAGGTCGCGTTGTACCTGCCAGCGTGGCCAGTCCAGACGGACGAACGGCAGTGAGCTGCGGTAGGCCGGGGTCAGCGCGACCCAGGCCAGCATGCCCAGCGACATCAGCAGCGTCAGCACGCCGGTTGCCCAGCCGCAACCGACACCGCCGAGGGCAGGGAGGCCGAACTCACCGTAGATGAATACGTAGTTGGCCGGTACGTTCAGCACCAATGCCGCTATGCCGAAGAACATGGCCGGGCGCGTGTACCCCATGCCATCGCTGTAGCAGCGCAACACCTGGTAAAGCGCCAGTGCCGGTATGCTCAGCGCGATGGGTAGCAGGTAGGCGGTCGCCGACGCGGCGAGCTGCGGCGGCACCTCCATCCGCAGGAGTAGGGGTTCGGCGAACGTCAGGGCAATGCCTGTCAGGCAGCCCAGCGCCAGTGCCAGCCAGAGTCCCTGGCGCAGCAGCGGGCCGATCTGCGCCTGGCGTTCGGCCCCCGATAGCTGCGCGACCTTGGGGGTGATGGCCAGCAGGACGCCGATCATCAACAGCAGCAAGGGCATCCTCAACGAATTGCCCAGGGCCACGGCCGCCAGGTCCGCCGGGCCAACATGGCCGGCCATCAGGGTGTCGACGAATCCCATCGCGGTTTGCGCGACCTGGGCGACCACGATGGGCGCGGCGAGATGCAGTAGCTGGCGCCATTCATCGAGGGCGCGGGAGAGCAAGGTGTGAGTGGGCATGGCAGGGTCGTGGCAGGCAAACGCGCTAGTCTAGCGTCGTTGTCACCTCGGTGCCTGTGTCCGTTGAGTCGCCAGTGCGTTGAGTGTGGGGGGCGGGATTGCTACGCGCTCGTTGCGGCGCCAAACTGGCGCCTCTTGTGTGCTGGAGCGCGTCATGCAGATCGTCGCCGACGAAAACATTCCCTTGGCCGATGCTTTCTTTTCCGCGTTCGGCGAGGTTCGCCGGCTTCCCGGACGGACGTTGTCACGGGCCGATCTTGGAGAGGCCGAGGCGTTGCTGGTGCGCTCGGTGACGCGCGTCGACCGTACCCTGCTGGCCGGTACCCAGGTGCGCTTCGTCGGTACCTGCACCATTGGCACCGATCATCTGGACCTGCGCTATCTGGAAGAGGCCGGCATCACCTGGGCCAGCGCGCCGGGGTGCAACGCGCGGGGCGTGGTGGATTACGTGCTCGGCTGCGTACTGGCGATGGCCGAGGCGCGTGGTGAGGATCCGGCCACGAAGCGCTACGGGATCGTCGGGGCGGGGCAGGTGGGCGGTCGTCTGTTGCAGGTGCTGCGTGGACTCGGTTGGTCGGTACGGGTCTGCGATCCTCCCCGCCAGGCCGATGAGGGCGGCGATTTCGTGCCGCTGAAGCGCATCATCGATGAGTGCGACGTGATCAGTATTCACACGCCATTACTGCGCGACGGCCCGTGGCCTACCTGGCACCTGTTCGGTGAGGCCGAGTTGACGCGCTTGCAAGCAGGCTGTTGGCTGATCAATGCGGCTCGCGGCGAGGTGGTCGATAACGAGGCCCTGCGTCGGGTCCTCGACCAGCGCCAGGATCTGGAAGTCGCGCTGGATGTCTGGGAAGGTGAGCCCCAGGTCGATCCGCAATTGGCCGCCGGTTGCCGCATCGCGACACCGCATATCGCGGGCTACAGCCTGGACGGCAAGGTGCGTGGCACTGCGATGATCCATCGCGCCTTCTGCACGCATCTGGGAATAGAGGCCGGGTTGGACCTGCAGCAGTGGTTGCCTCGACCGGCACTCAATGGCCTGAGCCTGAATGCCGGGGCGGCCCCGCAGGAGGTGCTGGCCATGCTCTGTCGCGCGGTCTACGACCCGCGCCGTGATGATGCGAACTTCAGGCGGGCGTTGCAAGGTGACGAAGCTGATCGAGGAAAGGCGTTCGATGCATTGCGCAAGGGCTACCCGGTGCGTCGTGAAATCGATGGCCTGGCAGTGGACGTCATCGGGGAGGATGCGCAACTGCGCGGGATGCTGGCGGCGCTTGGCATCCGTTCCTAGAAGTCGCCGCCCGTGCGGCGGCGCCTGGGCCGGCTCAGCGGTATTCGCAGAGGTAGGCGGTGTCGCTGGCGACCTTCAACTGGAAGGCGCTGTTGGCAGGGACGCGAAACTGGCTACCGCTTTCGAAGGTTTCCCAGTTCTCGCTGCCGGGCAGCTTGACGGTCAGGGCGCCGGCTACCACGTGCATGATTTCTTCCTTGCTGGTGCCGAATTCGTATTCGCCGGGGGCCATGACGCCGAGGGTGGCCGGACCCGCCGCCATTTCGAAGGCGATGGATTTGACGGTGCCATCGAAATACTCGTTGACCTTGAACATGCAGGCTCCTGAAGGGTTCTTGAAGGCGCAAGTATGCCCAAGCCGCAGGGCGCCGTCGATCTGCAGTACAGGCCGAAATGACCGAAACGGAGGCGGCTTCGGCCAAGTCCCGGTCTGCCGCTGGCGTGGGCATCGGGCTCTGGCTAAGATCGCCGAGAAGTCATCGGGAATTCCTTAGATCGTGTTCGAATGCCGTGCCGGCTGCGGTGCCTGTTGCATCGCCCCTTCCATTTCCTCGCCCATGCCGGGTGCGCCGCAGGGCAAGCCAGCCGGCGAACGCTGCCTGCATCTGTCTGTCGATAATCTGTGCCAGCTGTTCGGTCGCCCCGAGCGTCCGGCGGTCTGCTCGGCGTTCTCGGCCGACATTGCCCTGTGTGGCTCGGGGCGTGAGGAAGCCATTCGACTGCTTGGCTGGCTCGAATCCGCGACGGCCTGATGGCGCGTTTGGTCGTGCGACCCCTTTGTAGGAGGAGAACAATAATGAAACGTTGCAATCGTTGGTGGCTGGTTTGTGGAGTGGCGCTGTTGCCCTCTCTGGCGTTGGCCGAGGACTGGAAGCTGGCCAAGCAGGAAGATGGCGTGAGCGTCTACCTCGCCGAGGTGCCGGGCTCCCAGTTCAAGGCCTATCGAGGTGTCGTCACGGTACATGCGGGACTGGACAAGCTGCTCTCGATGCAGTCCGACGTGGAGGGTTCCTGTGCCTGGATTCACGAGTGCAAGGAGCAGAAGTTGCTCAAGCGTGAAGGTGATGAAGCCTGGACGCACACCTACTTCAATACCCCTTGGCCGGTAACGCCGCGTGATTCGGTCATTCACGTGACGACCGAGAAGGGTGCCGATGGCAGCGTGACTCGCCATTTGCAGGGCGTTCCGCAGGAGCTTCCCGAAGAGAAAGGCTATGTCCGTGTGGCCAAGGTCGATGGCTTCTGGCGAATGGTGCCCAAGGGCGATGACGTGGAAATCACCTACCAGGTGCATACCGACCCCGGCGGCAGCGTGCCTTCCTGGCTGGCCAATAAATTCGTCGTGGAAGCGCCGTTGAATACCCTCAAGGCATTGCGCGAGCGCGCCGAGAAGCCCTGAGGCGCGTGCCTCACAACGCAAAAAGGCCGCCCCTGGGGGCGGCCTTTTTGTATTGCACCGGCGGGTTGCTCAGGCGCGTTTGTCCAGCGGGGTGTAATCACGCGGCGTGGAGCCGGTGTAAAGCTGGCGCGGACGACCGATCTTGTAGGGACCGGAGAGCATCTCCTTCCAGTGGGAGATCCAGCCGACGGTGCGCGCCAGGGCGAAGATCACCGTGAACATGCTGGTCGGAATGCCGATCGCCTTGAGGATGATGCCCGAGTAGAAGTCCACGTTCGGGTAGAGGTTGCGCTCGACGAAGTAGGGGTCGTTGCGCGCGATCTCGTCCAGGCGCATGGCCAGTTCGAGCTGCGGGTCGTCGATGCCCAGCTCCGCGAGCACTTCGTCGCAGGTCTGCTTCATCACCTTGGCGCGAGGATCGAAGTTCTTGTACACGCGATGGCCGAAGCCCATCAGCTTGAACGGGTCGTCCTTGTCCTTGGCCTTGGCGATGAACTTGTCGATGTTCGAGACATCGCCGATTTCATCGAGCATGGTCAGCACGGCCTCGTTGGCGCCGCCGTGTGCCGGGCCCCAGAGTGCAGCGATACCCGCGGCGATGCAGGCGAACGGATTGGCCCCGGAGGAGCCTGCCAGGCGTACGGTGGAGGTGGAGGCGTTCTGTTCGTGGTCGGCGTGGAGGATGAAGATCCGATCCATTGCCTTGGCCAGCACCGGGCTGATCGGTTTGATCTCGCACGGTGTGTTGAACATCATGTGCAGGAAGTTTTCCGCGTAGGTCAGGTCGTTACGCGGGTACATCATGGGTTGGCCCATGGAGTACTTGTAAACCATCGCCGCGATGGTCGGCATCTTCGCGACCAGGCGCACGGCCGAGATTTCGCGGTGCTGCGGATTATTGATGTCCAGCGAGTCGTGGTAGAAAGCGGAGAGGGCTCCAACCACACCGCACATGATGGCCATCGGGTGCGCATCGCGGCGGAAGCCATTGAAGAAGGTCTTCAGTTGCTCGTGCACCATGGTGTGGTTCTTCACGGTGCTGAGGAACTTGGCCTTCTGTTCGGCGGTGGGCAGCTCACCATTGAGCAGCAGGTAGCAGGTCTCGAGGTAGTTGGAGTTTTCGGCCAACTGTTCGATGGGATAGCCGCGATGCAGCAGCACGCCTTTTTCGCCATCGATGAAAGTGATCTTCGATTCGCAGGACGCGGTCGACATGAATCCGGGGTCGAAGGTGAAACAGCCGGTAGAAGTCAGACTGCGCACATCAACGACATCGGGCCCCATGCTGCCAGATATCACGGGCAGCTCGACGGGGGACCTGCCCTCGATGCACAACTGCGCTTTTTGGTCAGCCATTTATGGCCTCCTCTCTTATTACTTGGAATAAGCCCCCCCACGCAGGGCCCGCACCACTATAGAGCCATGACGTCGAAAGTCAATTTAGCCAAAAGTGGACCTTCGAAGGCCTCTGCGTGGAGCTTTTGCACGGCTGGAAGGTTCTCTTTACGCCTTTCCCGGACGGCCTGCAATCGCCCTTGGGGGGAGGGGCTTTGCGTTGTCATTAGTACCCTAACTGTCTATAATCGGCGACCGACCGCCAGGGGCTCGCGCCCGCTAAGCTGGGGGTTGCACTCCTAGGGGTGGTGATGCCTGCCTAACACTTCCCGACAACTCGCCTTGCGCCCCTGCAGGGCTCTCAGTGTGAAAAAAGCCGTGAAAAGCCAACAACGACCAGTAAACCTAGACCTTAGGACAATAAAGCTCCCCGTCACTGCTTACACGTCCATCCTGCACCGTATTTCCGGCGTCATTCTCTTCGTCGGTCTGGCCATCATGCTGCTGGCGCTGGATGTTTCGCTGAGCTCGGAGGACGGATTCGAGGAGGTCAAGACCTTCCTTGCCCATCCCCTGGCCAAGCTGGTGATCTGGGGCTTGCTGTCCGCTCTGCTATACCACCTCGTGGCAGGTGTTCGTCACCTGATCATGGATACCGGCGTCGGTGAGACGCTCGAAGGCGGCAAGCTCGGTTCGAAAATCGTCATCGCCGTGTCTGTCGTGCTGATCGTGCTTGCGGGGGTTTGGGTATGGTAACCAACGTCACCAATTTCTCGCGCTCGGGCCTCTATGACTGGATGGCTCAGCGTGTCTCGGCGGTCGTGCTCGCGGCTTATTTCATCTTCCTGCTGGGTTTCGTGGTTTGCCACCCCGGTCTGACCTATGCCGACTGGCATGGTCTGTTCTCCCACAACTGGATGCGCATCTTCAGTCTGCTGGCCCTGGTGGCCGTCAGCGTGCACGCCTGGGTCGGCATGTGGACCATCTCCACTGACTACCTGACCCCCATGGCGCTGGGCAAGCTGGCCACCGTGGTGCGTTTCCTGTTCCAGGCGGTATGTGGCATTGCGATGTTCACGTTCTTCGTCTGGGGTGTGCAGATTCTCTGGGGTATGTGATCCATGTCTACTATTCGTACGCTTTCCTTCGACGCCATCATCGTCGGTGGCGGCGGTGCCGGTATGCGCGCCGCGCTGCAGTTGGCCCAGTCCGGTCACAAGACCGCGGTGGTCACCAAGGTCTTCCCGACCCGTTCGCACACCGTATCCGCCCAGGGCGGCATCACCTGCGCCATCGCGTCGTCCGACCCGAACGATGACTGGCGCTGGCACATGTACGATACCGTCAAGGGTTCCGACTACATCGGTGACCAGGACGCTATCGAGTACATGTGTTCCGTCGGTCCCGAGGCTGTGTTCGAACTCGAGCACATGGGCCTGCCGTTCTCCCGTACCGAGACGGGCCGCATCTACCAGCGTCCGTTCGGTGGTCAGTCCAAGGATTTCGGCAAGGGCGGCCAGGCTGCGCGTACGTGCGCGGCTGCCGACCGTACCGGCCACGCGCTGCTGCACACCCTTTATCAGGGCAACCTGAAGAACAACACCACCTTCCTCAACGAGTGGTACGCAGTCGATCTGGTGAAGAACCAGGACGGCGCAGTGGTGGGGGTCATCGCCATCTGCATCGAGACGGGCGAAACCGTCTATATCCGCTCCAAGGCCACCGTGCTGGCCACCGGCGGTGCAGGTCGCATCTACGCGTCGACCACCAACGCCCTGATCAACACCGGTGACGGCGTCGGCATGGCACTGCGTGCCGGCGTGCCGGTGCAGGACATCGAAATGTGGCAGTTCCACCCCACCGGCATCGCCGGCGCCGGCGTGCTGGTGACCGAAGGTTGCCGTGGCGAGGGTGGTTACCTGATCAACGCCCACGGCGAGCGCTTCATGGAGCGCTATGCGCCCAACGCCAAGGACCTCGCCGGTCGCGACGTCGTGGCCCGCTCGATGGTCAAGGAAGTGCTGGCTGGCAACGGCGTGGGTCCGAACAAGGATCACGTGCTGCTCAAGCTGGATCACCTGGGCGAGGAAGTGCTGCATAGCCGCCTGCCCGGTATCTGCGAGCTGTCCAAGACCTTCGCTCACGTCGACCCGGTTACCGCGCCGATCCCGGTCATCCCGACCTGCCACTACATGATGGGCGGCATCGCCACCAACATCCATGGTCAGGCGATCACCCAGGACGCGAACGGCAACGACCAGGTCGTCGAAGGCCTGTTCGCGGTCGGTGAAGTGGCTTGCGTATCGGTCCATGGCGCCAACCGCCTGGGCGGCAACTCGCTGCTCGATCTGGTGGTCTTCGGCCGCGCTGCAGGTCTGCACCTGGAAAAAGCGCTCAAGGAAGGCATCGACTACCGCAATGCCTCCGATACCGATATCGAGACGTCGCTGGCGCGCCTGGCGGGCGTCAACGAGCGCAGCAGTGGCGAAGACGTCGCCCCGCTGCGTCGCGAGCTGCAGAGCTGCATGCAGAACTACTTCGGTGTGTTCCGTACCGGCGAATACATGCAGAAGGGTATCGCTCAACTGGCCGAGCTGCGCGAGCGCATCGGTCAGGTGAAGATCGACGACAAGAGCCAGTCCTTCAATACTGCGCGCATCGAGGCGCTGGAGTTGCAGAACCTGCTGGAAGTCGCCGAGGCTACCGCGATCGCGGCCGAGCATCGCAAGGAATCGCGTGGCGCTCACGCTCGCGAAGACTTCGAAGAGCGTGACGACGAGAATTGGCTGTGCCACACCCTGTACTTCCCGGGTGACAAGCGCGTGACCAAGCGTGGCGTCAACTTCGCGCCGAAAACCGTTCCGGCATTCGAACCCAAGGTTCGGACTTACTAAGGGTGCCTGAAATGTTGCAAGTCAGTGTTTATCGCTACAACCCCGATCAGGACGAAGTCCCCTTCATGCAGGACTTCCAGGTCGACACCCAGGGCAAGGACATCATGGTCCTGGACGTGCTGGCGCTGATCAAGGAGCAGGACGTCACCTTCTCTTACCGTCGTTCCTGCCGCGAAGGCGTTTGCGGCTCCGACGGTATGAACATCAACGGCAAGAACGGCCTGGCGTGCATCACTCCGCTGTCCGCTGCGGGGCTCAAGGGTGGCAAGCTGGTGATCCGCCCGCTGCCCGGTCTGCCGGTGATTCGTGACTTGGTCGTGGATATGAGCATCTTCTACAAGCAGTACGAGAAGGTGCAGCCGTATCTGCAGAACACCACGCCGCCTCCGGCCATCGAGCGTCTGCAGACGCCGGAAGAGCGTGAGAAGCTCGACGGTCTCTATGAGTGCATTCTCTGTGCTTGCTGTTCGACCAGTTGCCCTTCGTTCTGGTGGAACCCGGACAAGTTCCTCGGTCCCGCTGCGCTGCTGCAGGCCTATCGTTTCCTGGCCGACAGTCGCGACACCAAGACGGAAGAGCGTCTGGCTGCGATGGATGACCCGTTCAGCGTCTTCCGCTGCCGCGGCATCATGAACTGCGTGAACGTTTGTCCGAAGGGATTGAACCCCACCAAGGCAATTGGACACGTACGTAACATGCTGCTGCAAAGCGGCACCTGATAGCGTTGTTGCAAGACCTGCTGCGCCGACGTCATGTCGGCGTAGCAGCAAGAGAACGGGGTGTCGTCCACGAAGCGATGCCCGTGATTACGAGAAGCTGATTGACCAGCAGGGGCTCCGGGCTGGTACCCGGACTATCTGCGGGATCCGTAGCAGGCTTGCCTGGCTCGCCCCCCGGCGTTTCATTCAGGCCCTGTCGCGGTTTCACGCCGGTGGCGTCCCCTTATCGAGGGTGACCAAGCATGCAAGAAAGCGTAATGCAGCGCATGTGGAACAGTGCCCACCTCTCCGGTGGTAACGCTGCCTATGTTGAAGAGCTCTACGAGCTCTACCTGCACGATCCGAACGCTGTGCCGGAAGAATGGCGCACCTATTTCCAGAAACTGCCCGCTGACGGCAGTTCCACCACCGACGTCTCGCACTCCACCATTCGCGATCATTTCGTCCTGCTGGCGAAGAATCAGCGTCGGGCGCAGCCGGTGTCTGCCGGTGCGGTCAGTAGCGAGCACGAGAAGAAGCAGGTCGAAGTCCTGCGGTTGATCCAGGCGTTCCGCATGCGCGGGCATCAGGCCGCCGCGCTCGACCCGTTGGGGCTCTGGATTCGCTCCGTGCCGGACGATCTCAACGTCAACCACTACGGGTTGACCGACGCCGACCTGGATACCACCTTCCGTACCGGTGAACTGTTCATCGGCAAAGAAGAAGCCACTCTGCGCGAAATTCACCAGGCGCTCAAAGAGACATATTGCCGCACCATCGGCGCGGAATTCACCCACATCGTCGATTCCCAGCAGCGCAACTGGTTCGCCCATCGCCTGGAAAGCGTGCGCGGTCGCCCCAGCTATTCGCCGGAAGTCTGCACCCATCTGCTTGAGCGCCTGACGGCTGCCGAAGGTCTCGAAAAGTACCTGGGCACCAAGTATCCGGGCACCAAGCGTTTCGGTCTGGAAGGCGGCGAGTCGTTGATCGCGCTGCTCGACGAACTGATCCAGCGTGGTGGTTCCTACGGCCTCAAGGAAGTCGTCATCGGCATGGCCCACCGCGGCCGTCTGAACGTGCTGGTCAACACCCTGGGGAAAAACCCGCGCGATCTCTTCGATGAGTTCGAAGGCAAGAAGGTCGAGGGCCTGACCTCGGGCGACGTGAAGTACCACCAGGGCTTCTCCTCGAACGTCATGACCACCGGTGGCGAACTGCACCTGGCGCTGGCCTTCAACCCGTCCCACCTGGAGATCGTCTCTCCGGTGGTCGAGGGTTCCGTGCGTGCCCGCCAGGACCGTCGCAGCGATGAGCAGGGCGACAAGGTTCTGCCGGTGTCGATCCACGGCGACGCGGCCTTCGCCGGCCAGGGCGTGGTGATGGAAACCTTCCAGATGTCGCAGACCCGCGGCTTCAAGACGGGCGGTACCATCCACATCGTGGTCAACAACCAAGTTGGCTTCACCACCAGCCGCCAGGACGACGCTCGTTCCACCGAGTACGCCACCGACGTGGCCAAGATGATCCAGGCGCCGATCCTGCACGTGAACGGCGACGATCCCGAAGCGGTGCTCTTCGTCACCCAGTTGGCCCTCGACTACCGCATGCAGTTCAAGCGCGATGTGGTCATCGACCTGGTCTGCTACCGCCGTCGCGGCCACAACGAGGCCGACGAACCGTCCGGCACCCAGCCGCTGATGTACCAGGCGATCGCCAAGCAGCGCACCACGCGTGAGCAGTACGCCGATGCCCTGACCCAGGGCGGCGTGCTCTCCGCCGAAGCGGTGCAGAGCTTCATCGACGAGTACCGTGACGCGCTGGACAACGGCCTGCACGTGGTCAAGAGCCTGGTCAAGGAGCCCAACAAGGAGCTCTTCGTCGACTGGCGCCCCTACCTGGGCCATACCTGGACCGCACGTCATGACACCGGCTTCGATCTGAAGACCCTTCAGGACCTCGCTGGCAAGATGCTGCAGCTCCCGGAAGGCTTCGTCGTACAGCGTCAGGTAGCGAAGATTCTCGAAGATCGCCAGAAGATGAGCGCCGGTGGCATGCCCATCAATTGGGGCTTCGCCGAGACCATGGCCTATGCGACCCTGCTGTTCGAAGGTCATCCGGTGCGCATGACCGGCCAGGACATCGGCCGCGGCACCTTCTCGCATCGTCACGCGGTGCTGCACAATCAGAAGGACGCCGGTCTGCACATTCCGCTGCAGCACCTCTATGAAGGGCAGCCGAGCTTCCAGCTGTACGACTCCTTCCTCTCGGAAGAGGCCGCGCTGGCGTTCGAATACGGCTACGCCACCACCACGCCCAATGCGCTGGTGATCTGGGAAGCTCAGTTCGGTGACTTCGCCAACGGTGCCCAGGTGGTGATCGACCAGTTCATCACCAGCGGCGAGCACAAATGGGGGCGTCTCTGCGGTCTCACCATGTTGCTGCCGCACGGCTACGAAGGGCAGGGGCCGGAGCACAGCTCCGCGCGTCTGGAGCGCTACTTGCAGTTGTGCGCCGAGCACAACATCCAGGTGTGCGTGCCGACCACCCCGGCTCAGGTCTACCACATGTTGCGCCGCCAGGTTATCCGCCCGCTGCGCAAACCGCTGGTGGCCCTCACGCCGAAGTCGCTGCTGCGTCACAAGCTGGCGATCTCCAGTCTCGAGGAACTGGCCGCAGGTTCGTTCCAGACCGTCATTGGCGAGATCGATCAACACGATCCGGCCAAGGTCGAGCGCTTGGTACTCTGCAGCGGCAAGGTCTATTACGACCTGCTGGAGAAGCGTCGCAACGAAGGTCGCGAAGACATCGCCATCGTGCGCATCGAGCAGCTCTATCCGTTCCCCGAGGACGACCTGAACGAAGTGTTCGCCCGTTATGGCAACCTCAAGCATGTCGTCTGGTGCCAGGAAGAGCCGATGAACCAGGGCGCCTGGTACTGCAGCCAGCATCACATGCGCCGCGTCGCCGCCGCGCACGATAGCTCGCTGGTCCTGCAGTATGCGGGTCGCGAAGGTTCCGCCGCTCCGGCCGTGGGCTACGCTTCGCTGCACGCCGAACAGCAGGAAAAACTGCTCCAGGACGCCTTCACTGTCTAACACCTTGGCGTGGGGCGCTGGGCGCCCCACGCCAAGGAACACGAATCAACAGGAACCTATAGATAATGGCTATCGAGATCAAAGCCCCGACTTTCCCCGAATCGGTTGCCGACGGCACCGTCGCTACCTGGCACAAGCAGCCGGGCGAAGCCGTCAAGCGTGACGAGCTGATCGTAGACATCGAGACCGACAAGGTCGTGATGGAAGTCCTCGCCGAAGCTGACGGCGTGCTGGGCGCGATCGTCAAGAACGAAGGCGATACCGTGCTCAGTGGGGAAGTCCTGGGCAGCCTCGAAGAAGGCGCCACTGCCGCCGCTCCGGCTGCCGCGCCGGCTGCTGCTGCACCGGCCGCTGCGCCGGCCGCCGCCGAGGAAGCCGCCGGCGACGAGCCGATGCTCGCTCCCGCTGCGCGCAAGCTGGCCGAAGAAAACGGCATTGATCCTGCCTCCGTCAAGGGCACCGGCAAGGGTGGCCGCGTGACCAAGGAAGACATGGTCGCCGCTGTCGAAGCGAAGAAGAGCGCGCCGGCTGCCAAGCCCGCCGCTGCCGCTGCGGCGCCGGTGGTCACCAGCGCGGGTGATCGCACCGAGAAGCGCGTGCCGATGACCCGCCTGCGTGCCAAGGTCGCCGAGCGCCTGGTCGAAGCCCAGTCGAACATGGCGATGCTCACCACCTTCAACGAAGTCGACATGACGGAAGTCATGGCCCTGCGTTCGAAGTACAAGGATCTCTTCGAGAAGACCCATAACGGCGTGCGCCTGGGCTTCATGTCCTTCTTCGTCAAGGCATCCGTCGAAGCGCTCAAGCGCTTCCCCGCGGTCAACGCCTCGATCGACGGTTCCGACATCGTCTACCACGGCTACCAGGACATCGGCGTAGCCGTTTCCAGCGACCGTGGCCTGGTCGTTCCGGTGCTGCGCAACGCCGAGCTGATGAGCCTGGCCGAAGTCGAGAACGGCATCGCCACCTTCGGCAAGAAGGCCCGTGAGGGCAAGCTGTCCATCGACGAGATGACCGGCGGCACCTTCACCATCACCAACGGCGGTACCTTCGGCTCGATGATGTCGACCCCGATCGTCAACCCGCCGCAGGCGGCGATCCTCGGCATGCACAACATCATCCAGCGCCCGATGGCCATCAATGGCCAGGTCGTGATCCGCCCGATGATGTACCTGGCGCTGTCCTACGACCACCGCCTGATCGACGGTAAGGAAGCGGTCACCTTCCTGGTCACCATCAAGAACCTGCTGGAAGATCCGGCGCGTCTGCTGCTGGACATCTAACCCACGGCCTCTGTCCGCCAGCCGAGCCTGCACAGGCTCCGCTGGCGGTTCGCCGCTTGAAGCTCAAAGTTGATGGAGATTGTTATGAGCCAGAAATTCGACGTGGTAGTCATCGGTGCCGGCCCTGGCGGCTACGTGGCTGCCATTCGCGCCGCGCAACTCGGTCTGAAGACCGCCTGCATCGAGAAGTATGTAGGCAAGGAAGGCAAGATCGCCCTGGGCGGTACCTGCCTGAACGTTGGCTGCATCCCGTCCAAGGCGCTGCTGGACAGCACCTGGAAATACCACGAAGCCCATGAAGGCTTCAAAGTCCACGGCATCGAGGCCAGCGGCGTCACCATCGACGTGCCTACCATGATCGCCCGCAAGGACCAGATCGTCCGCAACCTCACTGGCGGCGTTGCTGCGCTGTTCAAGGCCAACGGCGTGACCTCCTTCGAAGGCCACGGCAAGCTGCTGGCGAACAAGCAGGTCGAAATCACCGCTGGTGACGGCAGCACCGAGATTCTCGAAGCCACCAACGTGATCATCGCCTCGGGTTCGCGCCCGGTGGAAATCCCGCCGGCACCGATCGATCAGAACGTCATCGTCGACTCCACCGGCGCGCTGGAATTCCAGTCCGTACCCAAGCGCCTGGGCGTGATCGGTGCCGGCGTCATCGGTCTCGAATTGGGTTCCGTCTGGGGTCGCCTGGGCGCCGAAGTCACGGTTCTCGAGGCGCTGGACAAGTTCCTCCCAGCCGCCGATGACCAGGTTGCCAAGGAAGCGCTGAAGATCCTCACCAAGCAGGGCCTGAAGATTCGTCTGGGCGCGCGCGTGACCGCCACCGAGGTCAATGGCAGCGAAGTCACCGTGACCTTCACCGACGCCAATGGCGAGCAGAAGGAAACCTATGACAAGCTGATCGTCGCCGTCGGCCGTCGTCCGGTCACCACCGGCCTGCTGGCATCGGACAGCGGCGTGGACCTCGACGAGCGTGGCTACATCTTCGTCGATGATTTCTGTGCCACCAGCGTTCCTGGCGTCTATGCCGTGGGCGACGTGGTCCGCGGCCTGATGCTCGCGCACAAGGCGATGGAAGAGGGCGTGGTAGTGGCCGAGCGTATTGCCGGACACAAGGCACAAATGAACTACGACCTGATCCCGGGCGTGATCTACACCCACCCGGAAATCGCATGGGTTGGCAAGAGCGAGCAGGCGCTCAAGGCTGAAGGTGTCGAAGTCAACGTGGGTGTCGCGCCGTTCGCCGCCAGTGGCCGTGCCATGGCTGCCAACGACACCGCGGGCTTCGTCAAGATCATCGCCGACGCCAAGACCGACCGCGTGCTGGGTGTGCATGTGATCGGCCCTAGCGCCGCCGAGCTGGTACAGCAGGGCGCCATCGCCATGGAATTCGGCACCAGCGCCGAAGACCTGGGCATGATGGTGTTCTCGCACCCGACCCTGTCCGAGCAGTTGCATGAGGCCGCTCTGGCAGTGAATGGCCATGCCATTCATATCGCCAACCGCAAGAAACGCTGACCGGGTGCCGGCCGCCCAGCGGGGTGGCCGGTTGCCTCGGCACCGAACCGCGTCGGACCGCCCGTGCGGGGTCTCGTACTCACGCGGAACGTCCGGCGAGACTGTTTGAGGGAACAGTCACAGGTGGCGCGGCGGTCATACGCAGCGCCGAAATGCGCAATACCAAAACGAAACGGTAGAAAAGCATGAATCTTCACGAATATCAGGGTAAGCAGCTGTTCGCCGAATACGGCCTGCCCGTGTCCAAGGGCTTTGCCGTTGACACTCCGGAAGAAGCCGCAGAAGCCTGCGACAAGATTGGCGGCGACATGTGGGTGGTCAAGGCCCAGGTGCATGCCGGTGGCCGCGGCAAGGCCGGCGGCGTCAAGCTGGTCAAGAGCAAGGAAGAAGCCAAGGAATTCGCCGCCAACTGGCTCGGCAAGCGACTGGTGACCTACCAGACCGACGCCAATGGCCAGCCGGTCAGCAAGATTCTCGTCGAATCCTGCACCGACATCGACAAAGAGCTCTACCTGGGCGCCGTCGTCGACCGCTCCAGCCGCCGTATCGTCTTCATGGCGTCCACCGAAGGTGGCGTGGAGATCGAGAAGGTCGCTCACGAGACCCCCGAGAAGATTCTCAAGGCCACCATCGACCCGCTGGTCGGCGCACAGCCGTTCCAGGGCCGCGAGCTGGCCTTCCAGCTGGGCCTGAAGGGCGATCAGATCAAGCAGTTCACCCACATCTTCGTCGGCCTGGCCAAGCTGTTCGCCGACTACGATCTGGCTCTGCTCGAGATCAACCCGCTGGTGATCAAGAAAGACGGCAACCTGCACTGCCTGGACGCCAAGATCAACATCGACGGCAACGCCATGTATCGCCAGCCCAAGCTGCGCGCGATGCATGACCCGTCCCAGGACGACGCCCGCGAAGCCCACGCTGCCAAGTTCGAACTGAACTACGTTGCCCTCGAAGGCAACATCGGCTGCATGGTCAACGGTGCCGGTCTGGCCATGGGTACCATGGACATCGTCAACCTGCACGGCGGCAAGCCGGCCAACTTCCTCGACGTCGGCGGTGGCGCCACCAAGGAACGCGTGACCGAAGCCTTCAAGATCATCCTGTCCGACAGCAACGTCGCTGCCGTACTGGTGAACATCTTCGGTGGCATCGTGCGTTGCGACATGATCGCTGAAGGCATCATCGGTGCCGTCAAAGAAGTCGGCGTGAAAGTGCCGGTCGTGGTGCGTCTGGAAGGCAACAACGCCGAACTGGGTGCCAAGGTCCTGGCCGAAAGCGGCCTGAACATCATCGCGGCTACCAGCCTGACCGACGCTGCCCAGCAGGTCGTCAAGGCCGCGGAGGGTAAGTAATGAGCGTCCTGATCAACAAAGACACCAAAGTCATCTGCCAGGGTTTCACCGGTAGCCAGGGTACTTTCCACAGCGAACAGGCCATCGCCTACGGCACCCAGATGGTGGGCGGCGTGACCCCCGGCAAGGGCGGTACCACCCACCTCGGCCTGCCGGTGTTCAACACCGTCAAGGAAGCCGTGGAAGCGACCGGCGCTGACGCTTCGGTGATCTATGTTCCGGCTCCGTTCTGCAAGGACTCGATCCTGGAAGCGGCCTTCGGTGGCATCAAGCTGATCGTCTGCATCACCGAGGGCATCCCCACCCTCGACATGCTCGACGCCAAGGTCAAGTGCGACGAGCTGGGCGTACGCCTGATCGGCCCGAACTGCCCGGGCGTGATCACCCCTGGCGAATGCAAGATCGGCATCATGCCCGGTCACATTCACCTGCCGGGCAAGGTCGGTATCGTGTCGCGTTCCGGCACCCTGACCTACGAAGCCGTGAAGCAGACCACCGACGCCGGCTTCGGCCAGTCCACCTGCGTGGGCATCGGCGGCGACCCGATTCCGGGTTCGAACTTCATCGATATCCTGAAGCTGTTCCAGGAAGACCCGAAAACCGAAGCCATCGTGATGATCGGTGAAATCGGTGGTTCGGCCGAAGAAGAAGCGGCTGCCTACATCAAGGCCAACGTGACCAAGCCGGTGGTGTCCTACATCGCGGGTGTCACCGCACCGCCCGGCAAGCGCATGGGCCACGCCGGTGCCATCATCTCCGGCGGCAAGGGCACTGCGGACGAGAAGTTCGCCGCCCTGCAGGACGCCGGTGTGAAAACCGTGCGTTCGCTGGCCGACATCGGCAAGGCCCTGGCCGAGCTGACCGGCTGGGAAGTCAAGAAAGCCTGATCGGCTTGTCCTGACTGACGAAAAGGCCACCTTCGGGTGGCCTTTTTCGTTTCTGGCCGAGTTGTAGTAAGGTCGCGCGCTTCATTGGTCCGGCCACCGTTTTGCCTTTCGACTCTTCGAACGAAGAAGGCTAATCCCTGGATTTCTTGCATGACCCGCCTCAAACCCCTCGACCTACTTGCCCTCGGCTTCATGACCTTCGCGCTGTTCCTCGGCGCGGGCAACATCATCTTCCCCCCCAGCGCCGGCCTTGCCGCCGGTGAGGCCATGATTCCGGCCGCCGTGGGGTTCCTGCTTACCGGCGTCGGCCTGCCGTTGCTCACCGTGGTCGCGTTGGCGCGCGTGGGCGGTGGCATGGAGCGGCTCACCGCACCGCTCGGCCGGGTGGCGGGTACTGCCTTCGCCGTTGCCGTCTACCTGGCCATCGGTCCGCTGTTCGCTACCCCGCGTACGGCCGTGGTCTCCTTCGAGATGGGCGTGGCGCCCTTTACGGGTGATGCGCCGGGCGCGCTGGCGATCTACAGCCTGGGTTACTTCATCGCGGTGACCGGCCTGGCGCTGAATCCAGGGCGTCTCGTCGATCGCATCGGCAAGTTCATCACCCCGGTGCTGCTTTGCGCGCTGCTGGTGCTGGGGGCGGCGGCGCTGCTGGTCCCCGCCGGCTTGCCGGGTGAGCCTCGCGAGGCCTACCGTCAAGCGCCCTTGGTGCAGGGTTTTCTGCAAGGCTACCTGACCATGGATACCCTGGGCGCACTGGTGTTCGGCATCGTCATCGCGGGGGCCATTCGCGCCCGTGGCGTCACGGACGCACACCTGTTGACCCGCTACTCGGTGATCGCCGGTGCGATCGCCGCCGTCGGTCTGTCGCTGGTCTACCTGACCCTGTTCCACCTGGGCGCGGGCAGCGGCGCCATCGCCGGTGATGCCAGCAATGGCGGACAGATCCTCGCCGCCTACGTGCAACATACCTTCGGCACGCCGGGTAGCCTGCTGTTGGCGCTGGTCATCACCCTGGCTTGCCTGACCACCGCGGTCGGGCTGATCACCGCCTGTGGCGAATTCTTCGGCGAGTTGCTGGGTATCTCCCATCGTCGCGTGGTGTTGGCGTTCGCGCTTTTCAGTCTGCTGGCGGCGAACCAGGGCCTGACCCAGTTGATCGCCGTCTCCGTGCCGGTGTTGGTTGGCCTCTACCCGCTGGCCATCGTGCTGGTGGCGTTGAGCCTGTGCCGCGGTTGTTGGCGCTCAGCGCCGCGGGTCTTCGTGCCGGTGATGGGCATCACCTTGTTGTTCGGTCTCGCCGACGGTATCGCGGCAGCGGGCTGGCAGGACGGGTTGCCCGGGTTTCTCACCCATCTGCCTCTGGCGAGCTACAGCCTCGGTTGGCTGACTCCGGCACTGCTGGTGTTGGCACTCGCCGCCCTCTGCGATCGGCTGCTGCCCCTGGTTGAGCGGCCCTCGCTATAATCGACGTCTATCAAGGAGCGAACATGGCACCGTTGCAACTCTACCTGCCGCATGTGCTGGCGTTCCTCTGGTTTTTCGTCTGCTGGGCGGGCTACGCCCGCTACGCGAGTCGCAAGGGCGAGGACACGGCCTGCCTGGCCAGCGTCCTGCATCTGTATCGGGAGGACTGGATGCGGCGCATGTTGCTGCGCGAGAACCGCATCGCCGATGCCAACGTGATCGGCAACCTCGAGCGCAACGCGTCCTTCTTCGCCTCCAGCACGCTGATCATTCTCGCAGGTGTGCTCACCGTGCTCGGTGCGTCCGAACGGGCGGTATTGTTGCTCGCCGAACTGCCCTGGGTGCAGGCGGCCAGTCGCGGGCTTTCCGAACTCAAGCTGTTGGCCCTGGCGATGGTCTTCGTCTATGCCTTTTTCACCTTCAGCTGGTGCATGCGCCAGTACAACTTCGCTGCGGTGTTGATCGGGTCGGCGCCGATGGTCGGCGAGCGGCATGTCAGCGAACAGGAGCGCAGGGCATTCGCCAGCCGCGCGGCACGAGTGATCTCGATGGCGGCGAACCAGTTCAACTATGGCTTGCGTGCCTACTACTTCGGCGTGGCGATGCTCGCCTGGTTCATCAATCCATGGTTCTTCATGCTGGTCAGCACGGGAGTGGTGGTGGTGCTCTATCGCCGCGAATTCCACTCCGACGTATTGGCCGTGATGGTCTATACCCCCACCGTCGACGAGACGATCAAGGAGAAAGCCGAATGAGCATTCCGTTCTGGTGCGTATTCCTCAGTGCGTTGCTGATCTACCTGAGCAAGCTGCCGGTCGCCCGGGCGATGGGTGCCCAGGCCGGTGGCTACGATAATCACCATCCACGCGCCCAGCAGGCGGCGCTGACCGGGGTTGGCGCGCGAGCCCTGGCGGCGCACCAGAACGGCTTCGAGATCTTCCCGCTGTTTCTCGCCGGCGTACTGATCGCCTATGTGACGCACACTCGCGGTTGGCTGATCGATAGCCTGGCAGTGATCTTCGTGCTCAGCCGGGTGCTCTATGTGTTGCTCTACCTGGCGGACCTCGCCTGGCAGCGCAGCCTGGTATGGGGTATCGGTCTGCTCTGTTGCTTCGCGCTGATGCTCAGCCCATTGCTTTGAAACGACAAAGCCCGGCCAAATGGCCGGGCTTTCTCTAGAGGCTGCAGGTGAGTTACTGCTGCTGAGCGGGCGCGGTGCCAGTGTCGCTCTGCGGAGTGGCCGGGGGAGTGGTCTCCGGCGCCGGCTCCTGGCTGTCCATGGCGTCCTGCTGGTTCTGCATGGTTTCTTCCTGCTGTTGCTCGGCAGCTTCGCTGGCCGCCTCGGCGGCTTTCTGTTGCTCGTGCATCGCCTCGTCCATGTGTTCCTGTGCCTGCTCGGCATGCTCCTGGGCTGCTTCGCGCTTGTCATCGGCGCTGTCGCCGCAGGCGGCGAGTCCCAGGGTGGCAGTGAACAGGAGGGCGTAGGCAAGAGGTTTGTGCATGATGATCTCCGTGAATTGTGGGTGCACACGCCGCTTGGAGGGGGCGGCGGGCCTTGAAGTTCCCGCTGCCTGCGCTGCCGGTTGACGCTATGCTCTTTTTCTCTGCCGTTTCCGGATGCCCCAATGAGCGACTCCGATATCCGCGCTCGCGCCGAGCGTTTCATCGCCATGCTGCGCCATTGTCAGGTGCTCGGCATGCGTGTCGAACAGGCGGATGCTGCAGGGCTGACGCTCTGCCTGCCGTACACGCCGATGATCGTCGGCGACCCCGAACGGGGCCTGGTGCATGGCGGTGCATTGACCACCTTGATGGACACCACCTGCGGTATCTCCACGGTCTGCGCCTTGCCGCGCTTCGAGGTCTGCCCGACGCTGGATCTGCGCATCGACTCTATGCGTCCGGCGCGTGCCGGGCAGGACATCTACGCCTTCGCCGAATGCTATCGGGTGACGCCCCAGGTGATCTTTACCCGCGGCTATGCCTACCAGGACGACCCCCAGGACCCGTTGGTACAGGTGGTCGGTGCCTTCATGCGCATGGGGCCCCGTGAGTCGCAGGCTACGCAGGTGCTGGCATGAACTCGGCGTTGCTCGAACGCGCCCGCCAGGAGGGCGACGGCGAAGCGTTGATCCGCGAGGTTCCCTATGCGGCGCTGCTGGGGATGCGTTATCTGCGCCTGGGCGAGGAGCGACTGTTCCACCTGCCGGCCAATCCGGACTGCATCGGTAACCCGCTGCTGCCGGCACTGCATGGTGGGGTGATCGCCGGCTTCATGGAACATGCTGCGCTGGTGCACCTGCTGCTGGCGATGCCGCTGCGGCAGTTTCCCCAGGTCATCGATTTCTCCGTGGACTACCTGCGTGCCGGGCAGTTGCGCGACAGCTATGCGCGCTGTCGCGTCTGGCGCCAGGGGCGCCGCGTGGCGAATGTCGCGGTCAATGCCTGGCAGGCCACCGAGGACGAGCCCATCGCTACCGCACGGGTGCATTTCAAGCTGGATGGCAGTGCAAGCACTTGAATCGCCAGACAAAGCCCCCATATCCCGGCTATCGCCGCGTCGCGGCCCGTGTGAATGCAAACGGAGTCTGAGCATGAGTGTGGAAACTCGCAAAGAAACCCTGGGCTTCCAGACCGAGGTGAAGCAACTGCTGCACCTGATGATCCATTCCTTGTACTCCAACAAGGAGATCTTCCTGCGTGAGCTGATCTCGAACGCGTCCGATGCGTCCGACAAGCTGCGTTTCGAGGCGCTGGCCAAGCCGGAGCTCTACGAAAATGACGGTGAGCTGAAGATCCGCCTGTCCTTCGACAAGGACGCCAAGACCGTCACCCTCGAGGACAACGGCATTGGCATGAGCCGTGACGATGTGATCGCGCACCTGGGCACCATTGCCAAGTCGGGCACCGCGGACTTCCTGAAGAACCTCACCGGCGACCAGAAGAAGGATTCGCACTTGATCGGCCAGTTCGGCGTGGGCTTCTACTCCGCCTTCATCGTCGCCGACAAGGTCGAGGTCTTCACCCGCCGCGCCGGATTGCCGGCCACGGAGGGCGTGCACTGGGTCAGCGAAGGCGAGGGTGAGTTCGAAGTCGCCACCGTCGAGAAGGCATCCCGTGGCACCCGTATCGTCCTGCATCTCAAGGACGGAGAGGATGAGTTCGCCGACGGCTGGCGCCTGCGCAACATCGTCAAGAAGTACTCCGATCACATCGCACTGCCGATCGAGATGCCCAAGGAGCAGCACGGCGAAGAGGCCGAGGCTGCCAGCGACGTCGAGTGGGAAGTGGTCAACCGTGCCAGCGCACTCTGGACCCGCCCGCGCAGCGAGGTGAAGGACGAGGAGTACCAGGAGTTCTACAAGCACATCGCGCACGATTTCGAGAATCCGTTGGCCTGGAGCCACAACAAGGTCGAGGGCAAGCTGGAGTACACCTCGCTGCTCTACGTGCCGGGTCGTGCGCCGTTCGACCTCTACCAGCGCGAAGCGCCGCGTGGGCTGAAGCTCTACGTGCAGCGCGTGTTCATCATGGACCAGGCCGAGCAGTTCCTGCCGCTCTACCTGCGCTTCATCAAGGGCGTGGTGGACTCCAATGACCTGTCGCTGAACGTTTCCCGCGAGATCCTGCAGAACGGCCCGGTGGTCGAGTCCATGAAGTCGGCGCTGACCAAGCGCGTGCTGGACATGCTGGATAAGCTCGGCAAGGACAAGCCCGAAGACTACGCGACCTTCTGGAAGGCCTTCGGCCAGGTGCTCAAGGAAGGTCCGGCGGAAGACTTCGCCAACAAGGAGAAGATCGCCGGTCTGCTGCGTTTCGCCTCCACCCAGGGCGATGCCGGCGAGCAGAGCGTGTCCCTGGCCGACTACATCGGCCGCATGAAGGAAGGCCAGGACAAGATCTACTACCTCACCGGCGAGTCCTTCGCCCAGGTGAAGAACAGCCCGCATCTGGAGGTCTTCCGCAAGAAGGGCATCGAGGTCCTGCTGCTCACCGATCGTATCGACGAGTGGCTGATGAGCTACCTGACCGAATTCGATGGCAAGCACTTCGTCGACGTCGCGCGAGGCGACCTGGACCTGGGCGCGTTGGACTCGGAGGAGGACAAGAAGGCCCAGGAAGAGGTGGCCAAGGCGAAGGAAGGCTTGGCCGAGCGGCTGAAGGCTGCGCTGGGCGACGAGGTTGCCGAGGTGCGTGTGTCCCATCGCCTGACCGACTCCCCAGCGATCCTCGCCATTGGCGAGCAGGACCTGGGTCTGCAGATGCGCCAGATTCTCGAAGCCAGCGGGCAGAAGGTGCCGGATTCCAAGCCGATCTTCGAGTTCAACCCGGCTCACCCGCTGATCGAGAAGCTCGATGCGGAGGCTGACGAAGAGCGTTTCGGCGATCTGACGCACATCCTCTTCGATCAGGCGGCCCTGGCCGCCGGCGACAGTCTGAAGGACCCGGCAGACTATGTCCGGCGACTGAATCGCCTACTCGTAGAGCTCTCCGCTTGATGAAACGACGGCGCCTTCGGGCGCCGTCGTTCGTTATGGGGCAAGCTGCATGATCTTCATAGAGAGAACTCATGGAGGCGTCGTCAAACGACGATTGCACTTCGCCATTATTTACCCGATGCTTTGACTCACCCGGCATCGCTCATGCCGGCTCTGCGGCACAGGAACCGACCGCCATGGCGTTCGAGTTCCATGGTGTCGCACAGTGCCGTACCGTTCACGCGATTTCGGTACCCCGGTGATGATGCCTTCCCTCTCGTCGTTGTTCGTTAGCTCCGATCAGCCCTCCTTGCTGCTGTTCGCCGATTTCGATTCGGGGCTGATCGTGGTTTCGCTGCTGGTTGCAGTGCTGACCTCCACCATGGCGCTGCAGGTGGTCTTCGCCGCGCGGCAGGCCCAGCACCGACGTTACCGGCAGATCGCCGTGCTCAGTGGGAGCCTCACCCTGGGGGGCGGCATCTGGGCGATGCATTTCATCGGCATGCTGGCCTTTAGCATTTGCGCCGACGCCACCTATTCGTTGTCCGTGACCTTGCTGTCGATCCTGCCCAGTCTTTTGGCATCCTGGGTGGCACTGCAGGTGCTTACGCGTGACAGCGTCAGTTGGCGGCAACTGATCAGTAGCGGCGTGCTGGTTGGGGCGGGGATCGGCGCGATGCACTACAGCGGCATGGCGGCCATGCACATGGGGACCTGGCTGCGCTACGACCCCTACTGGTTCGCCGTGTCTATCGTGGTGGCGGTCATACTGGCGATCACCGCATTGTGGGTACGTTTCAGCCTGGCCAAGAGCACGCTGTCGCCCCTGCGCGCCAACCTGATCGGTGGCCTGGTGCTGGGCTGCGCCATCAGCGGCATGCACTACCTGGGGATGTTCGCCGAGCGCTTCGTGGGCGAGCCTGCGATCGGCGAGAGCATGAGCAGCCATGCGATGTTCATCGCCGTTCTGGTGGGCATCAGTACGGTCCTGGTCACCCTGCTGGTCGCCGGCTTCAACGGTTTGCTGCGCTACCGCGAACTCAACAGCCGCCTGCAGACCAGCGAACAGCACCTGCGTTCGATGGTGCAGACCGCCGTAGACGGCATCATCACCGTGGATCGCCACGGCATCCTGCGCTCGGTGAATCCGGCCGTGGAGCGACTGTTCGGCTGGACCGCCGAGGAGTTGGTCGGCCAGTCCCTGGCGCGGGTCATGCCTGAGGGATATGCGCAGCGCTTCTCCGGTTATCTGGAACAGTACTTGGCGACGGGAGAGAGCGAGCTGATTGGCCGAGAGATGGAGGTGGTCGGTCTGTTGCGCAGTGGTGAGCAGGTGCCGGTACGCGTCAGCCTGGGTCTGATGAAGGATGCCGGCGGGCAGCCGCTGTTCGTGGCCTTCGTCGCCGATATCGGTCAGCGCAAGGAAATGGAGCGTGCATTGCGTGACAGCGAGCAGCAATACGCCTCGTTGATTCGCAACATTCCCGGCGTGTCCTTCCGCTGTCTGCTCGATGCGGACTGGTCGATGCTGTTCATCAGCGAAGCCGTCGAGGCGCTGACGGGTTGGCGTCCCGAAGACTTCCTGGCGCGCCGTGTGTCCTTCGCCGCGCTTTATCATCCCGATGACTTGC
Organism: Pseudomonas sp. R4-15; assembly: GCF_055768815.1. Lineage (NCBI taxonomy): Bacteria > Pseudomonadati > Pseudomonadota > Gammaproteobacteria > Pseudomonadales > Pseudomonadaceae > Pseudomonas > Pseudomonas sp. R4-15. The sequence goes on along the minus strand of NZ_CM147293.1, from coordinate 3,636,837 downwards.
AGATGGTCGCCGACGAGGTGACCGCTGCCATAGAGCATGGGCGCAACTACGTGGTCGAGTACCGCATCCTCGACCGCGAAGGGCGCGAACACTGGCTCTGGGAAAGTGGCTGTGGCGTGCGCGACGAGCATGGCGAGGTCAAGTGGATCGACGGCGTGTTGCTGGACGTGACCGAGACCAAGCTGCGCAACGCCGAGTTCGAGGGGACCGTGAACGCCATCAACCGCGTGATGGCGGTGATTGAGTTCGATATGGATGGCAACATCATCGAAGTCAACGACAACCTGCTGGCGCTCAGCGGTTACCAGCGCAACGAGCTGATCGGTCGCCATCACGCGGTTCTCTGCGAGGCGCAGTACGTCGACAGTGAAGCGTACGCGCAATTCTGGGCTCGATTGCGCCAGGGCGAATACGACAGCGGGGAATACTGTCGACTGCGCCGCGACGGCGACTACTTCTGGATTCAGGCCTCCTATAACCCGATCTTCAATGCCGATGGCAAGCCCTTCAAGGTCGTCAAGTTCGCCACCGACATCAGCGTCCGGCGCGAGATGGAACGCGACCTGCGCGAGGCCAAGACCCGCGCCGAGCAGGCGGCGGCGAGCAAGACGACCTTCCTGGCCAACATGAGCCACGAGATCCGGACGCCGATGAACGCCATCATCGGCTTCGCCGACCTGCTGATGAGCTCGCCGTTGAGCGATCAGCAGCGTCATCACCTGGATACCGTTCGCCAGTCCGCGCGGTCGTTGCTCGGGCTACTCAACGACATTCTCGATACCGCCAAGCTCGAGAGGGGCGCGTTCGAACTGGAGCGCAACGATTTCCCGCTGCGCCAGGTGCTACGCCAGGTCGTGGATTCGTTGAGTCTGGCTGCCAGCAACAAGGGGCTGAACCTGGAGTTGGACTACCATCCGGCGCTGGCCGAGCATTTCCGTGGGGATGCCCTGCGGGTCCGGCAGATCGTCACCAACCTGGTGGGCAACGCGGTCAAGTTCACCGAGCGTGGTTATGTCCGGGTGATCGCTTACCCCGATCACGGCAATGTCCACCTGCTGGTACGCGACACCGGCATTGGCATCCCGGCCGACCGCCTGGAGCGGATCTTCGATCCTTTCGCCCAGGCCGATGCCACCATGAGTCGTCGTTTTGGTGGTACCGGGTTGGGAACCAGTATCGCTCGCCAACTGGTCGAGCTGATGGGCGGACGCATCTGGGTCGAGAGCGAGCTGGATGTGGGTAGTGTGTTCCACGTCATGCTGCCCCTGGACGTCGGCCAGGCGGCTCCGCGCGAAGCGGCCTCGAGCAGCGATGTGATCACCTTGCCGCCACTACGCGTGCTGGCCGTTGACGACGTGCCGCAGAACCTCGAGTTGCTGCAGATGATCTTGCTCGCCCAAGGGCACCAGGTGGTGGTCGCTGTGGATGGCGAACAGGCTTTGCAGGCATTCGCCGCCGAGTCTTTCGACATCGTGCTGATGGACGTGCAGATGCCCAAGGTCGACGGCCTGGAGGCTACCCGCAGGATTCGCTGCCTGGAGCGCGAACGGGGTCAGCCACCGACCCCCGTGGTCGCGGTGAGTGCCAGCGTCCTGGACGAGGACCGGCGCCTGGCGTTGGAGGCAGGGATGGACGGCTTCGCCACCAAGCCGCTGGAACTGCCGCGCCTGATGCGGGAGATCGCGCGGTTGCTTGGCAAGCCGGTGGCTGTCACCTCGCCGCAGGCCGCCGCGGAAACCTCCGAGGCGGTCATCGACTGGGTGGGAGGAATCGCCCTCTGGGGTAGCGAGCATGCCCTGGCCGAGGCCATTCGCCGCTTCCTCGACGAGCAGGCGGGTTGTGTCGCCGAGTTGCGGCTGCTCTGGCGCGATGGCTCGCGCGAGCAAGCCGCTGCGCGCGCGCATCGCGTGCGTGGGGCTGCTGGAAACCTTTCGCTGACCCAGGTCTACCAGGCCGCCAGTGAGCTAGAGTTCAGTGGACGTCAGGGTGACGACAGCGCCGTCGAGCTGCAACTGGAAGCGCTCGAGGCGGCATTGGCGGCGCTGCCGGGCAGCCTTGCCGAGCATCTGCCTGCTGCGCCCGAACTCGGCAACGTCGACCTGGTTCCGCAGCAGGTTCAGGGCATGGCCGAGCAGTTGGCCGCCAGCCTGCGGCGCGGCGAGTTGGACGAGGCGGTGCTGGGTGAGATGGAGGCGATTCTGCGCGGAGGCCCGTGGCACGATGCGTTTGCACACTTCAACCAGGCGTTGCAGAATTTCGATCTAGACCAAGCGGCCGTGTTGCTCGATGAATATTTCGTCCAGCTCGACAGCCAGCGCCTGCGGGAGGCTCAGGATGTTTGAGGACACGCGCGCCAAGCTGTTGCTGGTGGATGACGAGCCGACCAACTTGCAGGTGTTGCGGCACGTACTGCAAGACACTTATCGCCTGCTGTTCCTCAAGGAACCCGAGCGCGTACTGGAAATGGCCTGCCGCGAGTTGCCGGACCTGATCCTCCTCGACGTGATGATGCCCGGCATGACCGGCTACGAGGTCTGCCGCCAACTCAAGGCGAATGCGCAGACCTGCCACATTCCGGTGATCTTCGTGACGGCCTTGGCCGAGACCCACGACGAAGCGCTGGGTTTCGAGGTCGGTGCGGTGGATTACATCACCAAGCCGGTCAGTGCGCCGATCGTGCGGGCGCGGGTGAAGACGCACCTGTCGCTGGTCGCCGCCGCCGAGCTCACCGAGACACGCCTGCAGATCGTCCAGTGCCTGGGCCTGGCCGCCGAGTACAAGGACAACGAGACGGGCCTGCATGTCATCCGCATGAGCCATTACTCGCGCATCCTTGCCCTGGCCGTCGGCTATACGCCACACCAGGCTGACGAGCTGCTGCATGCGGCGCCGATGCACGACGTCGGCAAGATCGGCATTCCCGATCACATCATGCGCAAGCCCGGCAAGCTCGACGAGGCAGAATGGGCCGTGATGCGGGAGCATCCGGCGATTGGCGCACGGATCATCGGCGAGCATCGTTCTTCGTTGCTGCGCCTGGCGCGTAGCATCGCCTTGCATCACCACGAGAAGTGGGACGGGAGCGGGTATCCGCATGGCCTGGCGGGCGAGGACATTCCCCTGGCGGCACGTATCGTGGCGATCGCCGATGTCTTCGACGCCTTGACCTCCGAGCGCCCCTACAAGCAGGCCTGGCCGGTGGAAAAGGCCCTCGATCTGCTGCGCAGCGAGAGCGGTCGGCACTTCGATCCGACGCTGGTCGAGCGGTTTCTGGAGTGCCTGCCACAGGTGCTGGAAGTCAAGGAGCGCTGGGCGGAAGAGACCGCCGCTCACTGATCGACTTGCCCTGTGTCTGGGCGGGCCGCCATGCTTCGCGTCTGGACTTGGACAGGAGCGGACGATGGAGCACGCATTCTGGCAGGCGCGCTGGGCCAGCGGGCAGATCGGTTTTCATCAGGCGCAGCCCAACACCTATCTCGCGCAATACTGGGCGCAGGTGGCCGCCGACGCGGGCGCCACGGTGCTCGTGCCGCTGTGCGGCAAGAGCCTGGACATGGCCTGGCTGCGTAGCCGGGGTCATCGGGTGCTCGGTGTGGAACTGGTGGCGTCGGCTGCCCAGGCGTTCTTCGCCGAGCAGGGCGTAGCGGCGGAAGTCTTCACCTGCGAGGGTGTGAAGGGCTATCGCGCCGACGGCATCGAGATCCTCTGCGGAGACTTCTTCGGCATGCCGGCGGCGCTGTTCGCCCAGTGCCAGGCCTTCTACGATCGTGCGGCCCTGATTGCCTTGCCCGAATCGATGCGCGAGCGTTACGTCGCGCGACTGAATGAGGTTTTGCCGGAGACGTGCGGTGGCCTGCTGGTCACTCTGGACTACCCCCAGGCGCAGCGGCAGGGGCCACCGTTCGCGGTGTCCGACGCGGAGGTCGAGGCGTACTTCGCCGGCTGGCGCAGGCAGCGCCTGCTGCGCGAGGACGTGCTGGCCGCCGAGCCGCATTTCGCCGCCAAGGGCGTCAGCGCACTGCACGAGTCGGTATGGTGTCTGCAGCGCGGCGAATGAAAAAGGGCGCCCTGGGGCGCCCTTGTCCTGTACGCATCGTGCTTAGCCGCGGCGACGCAGGGCCTCGATGCGATCTTCCAGCGGCGGGTGGCTCATCAAGAGGCCGGCGAGGCCGTTCTTCAGGCCGCCATTGATGCCGAACGCGGTAAGGCTGTCGGGCATCTGCACCGGCACACCCTGTTCGGCGCGCAGGCGTTGCAGGGCGCCGATCATCGCGTTGGTCCCGGCCAGTTGGGCGCCAGCCTCGTCGGCACGGTATTCGCGGCGGCGCGAGAACCACATGACGATGATCGAGGCGAGAATGCCCAGCACCAGTTCGGCGAAGATGGTCGCCACGAAGTAGCCGATGCCATGGCCTTCCTCGTTTTTCAGGATGGCCTTGTCGACGAAGTTGCCGAAGATCCGTGCGAAGAACATCACGAAGGTGTTCACCACACCCTGGATCAGGGCAAGGGTGACCATGTCGCCGTTGGCCACATGGCCGATCTCGTGGGCCAGCACGGCGCGCACTTCGTCCGGCGAAAAGCGCTCCAGCAGGCCCTGGCTGACGGCCACCAGGGCATCGTTCTTGTTCCAGCCGGTGGCGAAGGCATTCGCCTCGTAAGCGGGGAAGATGCCGACTTCGGGGGTACGAATGCCGGCTTCGCGAGCGAGTTGTTCGACCGTTTGCACCAGCCACTGCTCATGACGGGTGCGCGGTTGGGTGATGATCTGCGTGCCAGTGCTCATCTTCGCCATCCACTTGGAGATGAACAGCGAGATCAGCGAACCGGCGAAGCCGAATACCGCGCAGAAGACCAGCAGGCTGCCATAGTTCTGACCGGTGTAGCGGTCCACCCCGAGCAGGCGCAGGGTGATGCTGGCGATAATCAACACCGCCAGGTTGGTGGCCAGGAACAACAGGATGCGCATCATGATCGGGACGATCCTCAGAGATAACAGAGTCGGTAAGTCGGCTATATAAGGGTCGCCCCAGGGGGATTCAACCGAGCGGTGGTTTCAAACTATGTCCTGCGCATCGACGAACAGCAGGCGCGCCAGACGCGCCACGCGCTCACCGTCGCCGCCCGCCAGCGCATGGCGTAACTGGTTGGCCAGGCTGCCCTGGCTGCGTTGCACGGAGAAGGGGTGCTCGCCGAGACCGGTGTGAGCGTGCCCCAGGGGCAGGGTGAGCCGCAGAAAGGCCTTCCGACTGAGCACCGCCTGGTCCAGCGCCTCCTGGCGGATCAGCGACTCGTAGCGTAGGTAGCCTTCCTCCGCCAGCCAGATCAGGGCGCCCAGGCACGCCTGGTGGCGCGGGCTGGGCAGGCCGAACTCGTCGGGCTCCTCGCGGCCAATCAGATCTTCGACATAGAGCGCGACCTTGCGTGGGAAGGCCTGGTGCAGCAGTAGCAGCGCACCGGCAGCGTCCTTGTAGAAATCATCGATCTGCAGGTCCACGGGGCCTCCGGTTTACTGGCGGTAGCCTTTGACGAAATTCCCGATACGCCCGATGGCCAGCTCCAGATCGTCGACGCGGGGCAGGGTGACCACCCGGAAATGGTCCGGCCAGGGCCAGTTGAAGGCCGTACCCTGGACGACCAGGAGCTTTTCCGAAAGCAGCAGGTCGAGGACGAATTTCTCGTCGTTGGTGATCGGGCAGACCTTCGGGTCGATGCGCGGGAAGGCATAGAGCGCGCCCATCGGCTTGACGCAACTGACGCCGGGGATGTCGTTGAGCAGCTCCCAGGCGCGATTGCGCTGCTCCAGCAGGCGTCCCGGCGGCAGCACCAGGTCGTTGATGCTCTGGTAGCCGCCGAGCGCCGTCTGGATCGCATGTTGCGCCGGGACGTTGGCACACAGGCGCATGTTGGCGAGCATGTCGATGCCTTCGATGTAGCTCGCCGCGCGATGCTTGGGCCCGGAGATGATCAGCCAGCCGGAACGGAAGCCCGCGACCCGATAGGACTTGGACAGGCCATTGAAGGTCAGGCAGAGCACGTCCGGCGCCAGGGAGGCGGTGGAGATGTGCTGGGCCTCGTCGTAGAGGATCTTGTCGTAGATCTCGTCGGAGAACAGCACCAGGTCGTGGCGCCGCGCGAGTTCGACGATGCCTTCGAGCAGTTCCTTGGAGTAGACCGCGCCAGTGGGGTTGTTCGGGTTGATCAGAACCAGGGCTTTGGTGTTGCTGGTGATCTTCGCCTCGATATCGGCGAGGTCCGGGAACCAGCCGGCCTGCTCGTCGCACAGGTAATGCACCGGGCGCCCGCCGGACAGCGACACGGCGGCGGTCCACAGCGGGTAGTCCGGGGCCGGGATGAGCACTTCGTCGCCGTTGTTCAGCAGTGCCTGCATGGACATCACGATGAGCTCGGAGACGCCGTTACCCAGGTAGATGTCCTCGATGCCGACGCCTTCGATGCGTTTCTGCTGGCAGTACTGCATGACCGCCTTGCGTGCGCTGAACAGGCCCTTGGAATCGCTGTAGCCCTGTGCGGTGGGCAGGTTGCGAATGACGTCCTGGAGGATTTCCTCGGGCGCCTCGAAACCGAAGGGCGCGGGGTTGCCGATGTTCAGCTTGAGGATGCGTTGGCCTTCCTCCTCCAGGCGCTTGGCATGCTTGAGCACCGGTCCGCGGATGTCGTAGCAGACGTTGGCGAGCTTGTTGGATTTACTGAACTGCATGATGCGAGTGTCCTGGGGCGGAAGAGCGCGTGGCAGCCGTTCGGCGGCGACACCGGACGGGCTATGATGAGCGACGCATCATACGTCCGGCCACGTTGTCGGAAAAGAATCACCCTGCCAAAGGAGGCCCCATGGCCGACGTCGAGAAGACCCCCGAGCAATGGCGAGAGCAACTCACCGACGAGCAATTCCGGGTCTGCCGCACCGGTGGCACCGAGCGTCCGTTCACCGGCGCCTACTACCGCAACACGACTCCCGGCACCTATCACTGCGTCTGTTGTGATGCGCCGCTGTTCGATAGCGACACTCAGTTCGACGCGGGCTGCGGCTGGCCGAGCTACTACCAGCCGGTGGCTCCGGAGGCGTTGCGCGAGCTGGAGGATTTCACCCACGGCATGCATCGCATCGAGGTGCGTTGCACCGGCTGTGACGCGCACCTGGGTCACGTTTTCCCCGATGGTCCGCCGCCAACCGGCTTGCGCTACTGCATCAACTCGGTTGCCCTGCAGTTGCATCCGCGCTGAGACGGAGGTCAGCCCATGGGCGACAACCTGCTGGATATCCCGCTGCTCACCGCACAGGGTGAGCATATCTGCCTGCGAGACTTCGGGGCGCGCGCCCTGTTGGTGGTGAACACCGCCAGCCGCTGCGGTTTCACGCCCCAGTACGCCGGCCTTGAAGCGCTCTGGCAGCGCTACCGGGATGCGGGGCTGTACGTGCTGGGCTTTCCCTGCAACCAGTTCGGTGGCCAGGAGCCGGAGGGCGATGCGCAGATCGGTCGCTTCTGCACGCTCAACTACGGGGTGAGCTTTCCGCTGTTTGCCAAACTGGAGGTCAACGGGCCTCAGGCGCATCCGCTGTTCGTCGCACTGCGGCGGCAGGCACCGGGCTTGCTGGGCAGTACGCGGATCAAGTGGAACTTCACCAAGTTCCTCGTTTCCGCTGATGGAGCGCGCATCCGGCGGTTTGCGCCGATGCGCAAACCGCAAACCTTGCAGAAGGAGATCGAGGCCGTTCTAGGCGCTGGCCGCTGGTAGCCAGGTGTCGAGCATGGCGACCAGCTCCTCGCGGCGGAACGGCTTGGCCAGATAGTCACTCATGCCGGCGCTGCGGCAGCGGTCGCGTTCGTCGGGCATGGCGTTGGCGGTCAGCGCGATGATCGGCAGGCGATTCCAGCGGCCGTCCATACGAATCCGGCGGCTGGCTTCGTAGCCGTTCATCACCGGCATGTTGCAGTCCATCAGCACCAGGTCGATGGCCTCTCCGGCGCTGAGCAGTTCCAGCGCCTGGCGGCCGTCGTTGGCCACCAGCACTTCGCAACCCGAGCGCGCCAGCATGCCGCGGGCGACCATCTGGTTGACCGGGTTGTCCTCCACCAGCAACACCCTGCCATTACGCCCGGCGAGATCCATGCGCGGCGCTTCGGTGACCGCGGTCTGCGGTGTCTGCAAGGCGCGTTGCAGGGCCAGGTAGAGCGCCTGTCGCGACAGCGGCCGAGGCAACTGCTCCAAGGGCTGCAGGGTTTGCGCCTGCTGCTGGCTGAGGAAGCTCCCATAGGCGGTGACCAACAGCATCGGTTGCTCCAGGTGCGGTCGCAGCTCATAGAGGCAATCGGCGCAGTCCGTCATGAGAATGTCGCAGGTCACGCCAGCGAGGCCGGCGTCGACATCCCTGCGTTCCAGGTCCAGCCCCCACTGCGGCAACCAGATACCTAACAGCTCGTGCAGCCCGCTGAGGCCCTCGCTGAGCAGAACGACCTTGCCCTGGAGCACCGCATCTGCATCGCGCATCGTCTGGCAGGGGAGTGGCAGGCAGACGTCGAAGCGTGTGCCGAAACCCTCGCGGGACTGCAGCGCCAAGCGCCCACCCATGGCCTCGCACAGGCGCCGGGTCAGGGTCAGGCCCAGGCCGGTTCCGCCATACTCGCGAGCGATCGAGGCATCGGCCTGGGTGAAGGGCTGGAAGATCCTCTCCTGGGTTTCCTCGCTCATGCCGATGCCGGTGTCGACGACCGAGAGCTGCAGGTTTCCGTCGCGGTACTCGGCGCGTACGTCGACCCGTCCATAGCGGGTGAACTTGAGCGCATTGGAGAGCAGGTTGCCGAGCACCTGGCGTACACGTTTCTGGTCGCCGAGCACCTGGCTGGGCAGTGCGGGATCGATCAGGCAGGTCAGTTCTACACCGGGGGAGGCGCTCTGCGACAGCAGGCTGGCGGTGTCCTCGACCAGCACGCCGGGGTCGAAGGGCAACTGCTCGAGCTCCAGGGCGCCGGCGTCGAACTTGGACAGGTCGAGGATATCGTTGAGCAGTTGCACCAGAACCTTGCCCGAGTCGTGGGCTACCGACAACTGCTGACGTTGCTCCGCGCTCAGTGCGCCATCCAGCGACAGCGAAAGCAGGCCGAGCAGGCCATTGAGCGGCGTGCGGATCTCATGGCTCATGGTGGCGAGGAACGACGAACGGGCCTGTGCCATGTCCAGGGCGATCTGCCGGGCCTGTTGCAGCTCCTGGTTCGAGCGGGTGAGGCGCGCGTTGGCGGTTTCCAGCTCGCCGGTGCGGGCCGAGACGATGCTCTCGAGCTCGGAAAGGTAGCGGGTCAGCCGGTCCTCGGCTTCGCGTCGCTGGTCGATCTCTACGCTGGTGCGTGCCAATTGCTGGTTGACGGCTTCCACCAGTACGCCGATCTCGTCCTTTTCATGCCCCTCCGGGCAGGGCAGCGGTTTAGGACCGCTGCGCGGGTCGCGACTGCTGAGATCCCGCGCCAGGCTGGACAACGGCTTGGTGAGCATCCCGTAGAACAGCACCAGCAGCACCAGGGAGAGCAGCAGGCTGCGCGCGAAGCCGGCGAGCAGCGTCATGCCCGCGCGGCGCAGGAAAATGTCGCCGAAGGCGTAGGTGTCCACCTCGAGCTCGAGTTGACCGAGGGTTTCGTCGGGTTGATACGCCATGTACAGGCGCGACTCGAAGTTGCGCCGGGCGCCGAACAGCAGATCGCTGATCAGCCGGGTGCTGCCTTCTGCGAGCATTCGGCTGGCACGAGCCAGCTCGTTGCCAGCGTTGTCCACCAGGCGGGCGTTGACCACGGTCGGCGAGGCGAGCAGGCCGTTGAGCAACTCCTGGGCGAGTTCCTCGTCGAGGTTGTAGGCGATGCGTGAGGCTGGGCTGTGGCTGATTTGCAGCAGGGCCTGGATCTGCCGATCGATGGCCGCGTCCTCGTTGGCGTAATCGGCCGCGACCTGCACCATCGCTAGCAGGGTTCCGATGATGAACGCTGCCAGGACCGTGGCGGCGGCCTGCTTGAAGGACAGACGGTTGGTCAGCGAGATGTCCATCGAGCGAAACGAGCAGCCTCTATGCAGTCATCTGGTGCGCCTGGATGCCCGTACCAGCGGATTTTTCGGTGTGACGGTGAACGGGGCGGCAACAGGCCCTAATATACCCGATCGCCTGTCACCGCATATCGGAGTACCCATGGATTCACGCCTGATCGCCTTCCTCGAGCGCGCCGAGGCCCTGCTCGAGCGCCTCGATCCCCTGTTACCGCCTCCCCGGCGTGTGATCGACTGGCGCCAGTGCCTGGCGGCACGCTGGCTGCGCGAAGGGCAGGGCGGGCAGTTGCTGCCGCTCCAGGTGGACCTGGACCTGCGGCTGGCGGACCTCCTCGGCGTGGATCGCCAGCGTGAGCAACTGGCGCGTAATACCGAGCAGTTCCTCGCCGGTCTGCCAGCTAACCACGCCTTGCTCTGGGGCGCCCGTGGTACCGGCAAGTCCTCGCTGGTGCGCGCCTTGCTCGCGGAGCACGCCGCCGCCGGCTTGCGCCTGATCGAGATCGAGCGTGACCACCTGGCCGACCTGCCTCGGGTGGTCGAGGCCCTGGCCGGCCAATCGCAGCGTTTCGTGGTGTTCTGCGACGATCTTTCCTTCGAGGCTGGCGAGGGTGACTACCGCGTGCTCAAGAGTGTCCTCGATGGCTCCCTGGAGCGCGCACCGGACAACGTGCTGCTCTATGCGACCTCGAACCGGCGACACCTGGTACCGGAGAAGCAGAGCGACAACGAGAACTGGCAGATGGTCGACGGCGAGTTGCACCCCACCGAGGCGGTGGAAGACAAGATCGCCTTGTCCGACCGCTTCGGGCTCTGGTTGTCCTTCTACCCGTTCACCCAGGAGCACTACCTGCAGGTCGTGCGCCATTGGGTCGAGGTGCTGGCAACGCGCGCCGGTCTGCCCTGGACATGGGAGGAAACCCTGGAGAAGGACGCCCTGCGCTTCGCCCTGGGTCGTGGCAATCGCAATGGGCGTTGCGCCTACCAGTTTGCCCGCCAGTGGGTCGGTCTGCAGATGCTCGCTTGAGGCAGGTCGATGGCCGCTGGCCATCGACCGTTCGGTCCATGGATGCCCACGCTGACGGATAGCCTGCGGCCGTATCGTGTCACACGTGCGTGGGCGCCGCGGGCGCCGCCGGAGTAGAAGGGCACGTGGTTCGATGTTGATGTCGTTGCAAGCGCTCAGGGCGTTGGCCGCCTGGGTGGTGGTGTTTCATCACTTCATGCAGATTTTCTTCAACTTTCACGCCGAGGGTCCGGTGGGCGAATTGTTCGCTACTCGGGGGGCGGTCGGCGTGGACATATTCTTCGTGGTCAGCGGGGTGGTGATATTCCTCACCACCGATGGGCGAGAGATGCCCTGGCGACGTTTTCTCGCGCTTCGCGTCGTCCGCATCGTTCCCGCCTACTGGTTGTGCAGCGCCGCGGCCGCGGCATTGATGGTCTTCGCCGCGCCGGTGATGCCTACCCAGCGCTTCGAGTTGGAGCATTTCCTGCTCTCGCTGTTCTTCATTCCGGCGCAGAACCCAGCGGGCTACGGGCCTTATCCGACCCTGTACGTGGGCTGGACGCTGAATTTCGAGATGCTCTTCTACCTGATATTCGCTCTCGTGCTAATAGGGCCGCAGCGCTACCGGCCTTTGCTCCTGGGGGCTGCGCTGTTCGTGGTCAGCGCCGGGCTCTCGCGGTTGCCCTGGGTGAGCGATTTCTACCGCAACACCATCGTCTATGAGTTCCTGTTCGGTGTGGGCATCGGCTGGGCCTACCGGCGCGGCTGGTTGCGCGAGGGCTTCTGGGTACCGCTGGCGATGGTGCTGGGTTCATTGCTGGTCATCGCGCGCTTCGACGACTCCCAGCGTCTGCTGCACTGGGGCGTGCCCAGCGCGGTGCTGGTGGCGGCCTGTCTTTGCCTGGAAAGTCGCTTCGCGGGGGTAGGCGGGCTCGCTCGCCTCGGCGACTGCTCCTATTCGGTGTACCTCCTGCACATCCTGGTACTGTCGCTGGGCTGGTATGGCAGTCAACGCTGGGGGCTTTCGCCTTACCTGATACTGGCCTTCTGCGTTCCACTGATAGGTGCGCTGGCCTGGGCCAGCTACGAACTGATCGAGCGGCGCCTGACCCGGTTGCTGCGTGGCCGGCTGGTTGCGCAGCCGGCGGCACTTCAGGGTTAACTTGACAAAAATGCTAGGACTTTATCGGCGGGCGATGATTGCGTACACTGATGCGTAATTCGTGAGGAGCCTTTCATGAGCGCCATCGTTATCACCGAAGCCGCCGAGCAATACCTGGCCGGCCTCCTGGAAAAGCAAGACACCGCCGGTATCGGCATTCGCGTGTTCATCACCCAACCCGGCACCCCCTATGCCGAGACCTGCATCGCCTACTGCAAGCCCGGCGAGCAGAAGCCCGAGGACAGCGCGCTGGCGCTCAAGAGCTTCACTGCCTGGATCGACGCGGTCAGCGAGCCTTTCCTCGAGGATGCCTTGGTGGACTACGCCACCGATCGCATGGGCGGCCAACTGACCATCAAGGCGCCGAATGCCAAGGTGCCGATGATCAACGACGAAAGCCCGCTCAATGAGCGCATCAACTACTACCTGCAGACCGAAATCAACCCCGGCCTGGCCAGCCATGGCGGGCAGGTGACGCTGATCGACGTGGTCGAGGAGGGCGTTGCCATCCTGCAGTTCGGCGGTGGTTGCCAGGGCTGCGGCATGGTCGACGTGACCCTCAAGGAGGGCGTCGAAAAGACCCTGATGGAGCGTATCCCCGAGCTCAAGGCGGTGCGGGATGCGACCGACCATAGCAACAAAGAGAATGCCTACTACTAGTGGCTTTCTGATGCTAACCTAGCGCGCTTACCGGCCTTTCGGGCTTCATCTCCCCCTATGAGAGTGGCGATGCCGTGCTGCCCCTGCTGATCTGCGATGACTCCGCGATGGCCCGCAAGCAACTGCTTCGCGCACTGCCCGCCGGCTGGGACGTGAACGTGGCCCAGGCCGAGAACGGTCGGTGTGGGCTCGATGCCATTCGCCAAGGGTTGGCCGAACTGGTCCTGCTGGATCTCACCATGCCAGAGATGGACGGCTACCAGGTGCTCGCGGCGATACGCGAGGAGCGGCTGGATTGCCAGGTCATCGTGATTTCCGGGGACGTACAGGATGAGGCCGTGCGCCGGGTGCTCGCCCTGGGGGCGCTGGACTTTCTGCGCAAGCCGGTGGACCCGCAGGTGCTGCAGGCTACGCTGAGCAAGCACGGTCTGCTCGATGTGCCTTCCGTGAGCGAGATGACCTCGCAACGCGAAGCCCCCAACGTGGGTTTCCGTGACGCCTTCCGCGAGACGGTCAACGTCGCCATGGGACGTGCTGGCGCTCTGTTGGCGAAGGTGCTGGGCGTCTTCGTCCGCTTGCCACTGCCGAACGTCAACATCCTCGAAGTCGGCGAGTTGCAGATGGCGTTGGCCGAGGCGCAGCGTGACGAAAGCGTCACCGTGGTCTGCCAGGGCTTCATCGGTGGCGGCATCGCCGGCGAGGCGCTGCTGATCTTCCACGATTCCGAGTCGCTCGACATGGCGCGGCTGATGGACGTCAGCGCCGAGGCCGAGCAGGGCATGGAGATGTACCTGGATCTGGGTGCCGTCTTGATCGGCGCCTGCTTGTCGGGAATCTCCGATCAGATCGAATTGCCGTTCTCCCATAGCCATCCACAGATCCTTGGTGCCCACGGCAGCATCGACGAACTCATCCGCCTCAACCGCACGCGCTGGCGCAAGACCCTTGCCGTCGAGCTCAGCTACAGCCTCGAGGGGCACGACATCCACTTCGACCTGCTGCTGTTGTTCACCGAGGACTCGGTGGAACGACTGCGCACGCGTCTCTCTTTCATGGCCGACTGATCATGTCCGGAGCCGATGCCAACGATTTCCACTGGTTGCTGACGATCATCCAGAGTATCGATGTCGGTGTAGTGGTGCTCGATCGCGACTTCCGTGTCGAGGTCTGGAACAGTTTCATGGAGAACCGCTCGGGCGTGGAGTATTCCGCCGCCTGCCAGCAGAATTTCTTCACCCTCTTTCCCGAAGTGGATGAGGCCTGGTTTCGCCGTAAGGTGGAGAGCGTCGCCACGTTGGGCGTGCCGGGCTTCACCAACTGGGAGCAGCGGCCCTTCCTGCTGCGCTTCGAGAACTATCAGCCGATCACCGGGCAGGAGGCGTTCATGTACCAGAACACCACCCTGTTGCCGTTGCGCGGCATCGATGGCGTGGTGCGGCAGATCTGCCTGGTGATCTACGACGTCACCGATGTGGCGATCAATCGCCGGCAGTTGCAGGCCGCCAACGCACAGTTGCGCGAGCTCTCGCGCACCGATGCGCTATCGGGCCTGTACAACCGTGGCTACTGGGAGGAATCCCTGCGCCAGACGTGTCTGCGTCACCACCGCTATGGCGGTACCAGCTCGCTGGTCCTGCTGGATATCGATCATTTCAAGCGGATCAACGATAGCTACGGGCACCCCAGCGGTGACGAGGTGATTCGCCGTCTCGCCGCGCTGATTCGCGAGGAGGTTCGCGAGTGCGACCTGGTCGCGCGCTACGGCGGCGAAGAGTTCGCGGTACTGCTGCCGGATACCGACAGTCAGGGCGCCCTGGACTTCGCAGAGCGTCTGCGTCAAGCCGCTGAACGACTTTCCGTAGAGCATCTGGGGCAGTCGATCGTCTTCACCATCAGCCTGGGTGTGGCGGAATTCGACGTCGGTGATCTGCAATCCAGTGCCTTGGTGGAGCGGGCCGATCAGGCGCTATATCGCTCCAAGCAGGCTGGGCGCAACCGCGTCACGCGCTTTCTCTGAGTTCGTCCTGCAGTTGGCTTTCCGCCTCCTGCAGGAAGCGCAGCAGCGCCACCTCTTCGCGATCCAGCCATTTGCGTGCGCGTGCCTTGGGCAATTGGGCGAGGGCGCCACAGGCGAAGCACTCGAATATTCGCGGGTGGACGTAGCACTTGCGGCACACGGCCGGTGTATTGCCTAGCTGCCTTGCCACCGCCTTCAACGTGTCCGCGACCTCTCTTCGTGCCTGAGTCTGAGGCTGCCAGGTGCACTCCACCAGGCGTTGCAGCGCCAGTACGCTACCCCCCCAGGTGCGATAGTCCTTCGCCGTGAAGTCGCCGCCATGCGTCTGCAGGTAGGCGTTCACATCGCTGGAGTCGATCGAGTGCCGCTTGCCGTCATCGTCCAGGTATTGGAACAGTTGCTGCCCCGGTAGCTCCAGGCATCGGCGCAGGGTGCTCGCCAGGCGACGATGGCGCAGGCTGACGCGTTGCTCGACGCCACTCTTGCCGCGGAAGTGGAAACGAATCGAACTGCCCTCAAGCTCCACGTGCCGGGTGCGTAGCGTGGTCAGTCCGAAGGAGCGATTGTCCCGGGCGTAGCGGTCATTGCCGACGCGTATCAGCGTCTGATCGAGCAGGGCGACGACAGTCGCCATCACCTTTTCCCGGCCCAGCCCCGGGCGCGCGAGGTCCGCTTCGACGCGTGCGCGCAAGCGTGGCAGGGCTTCAGCGAACGCCAGCATGCGGTGGTACTTGTGCGTATCGCGCAGTTCGCGCCAGCGGGGATGATAGCGATACTGCTTGCGACCGCGGGCATCGAAGCCCGTGGCTTGCAGGTGTCCCAGGGGATCCGCGCAAATCCACACGCGGCGATAGGCCGGCGGTATGGCCAGAGCGTCGATCCTGGCGATTTCCCGCGGGTCGCGGAGGCGTTCGCCGTCGCTGTCCAGATAAATGAAGCGCTTGCCCTGACGCCGCCGCCGATAGCCGGCGGCGCTGTCCTCGACATAATGCAGGCCGGCTTCTTCAGCATCCATCGGCGGCATGAGTTACACGCCCAAGCCGAATAGGCCCGGTTGATCGTGGGGCTGGAGCGGAGTGATTGCGCAGTGGTCGGCGGACATGCTGAGGAATCCTGGGGCTGTACACCCATTGACCTCTGCGTGATAGGGCGCGTTCGTGCCACCCGTCGTCCCTCGCTGGCTTCGGGCGCCAAGACGGCGAGACCTGCAGAAACGAAACTGCCGCCCGGAGGCGGCAGTGGCGGACGCTGAACGCAGGACTTGTCAGGCGGGCATGGTCCAGGGCTGCAGGGCGAAACCGCCGCTGGTCAACTCTTGGCGGGCCTGTTCGAGGACCTCGGCCAATTGCGACGGATCGCGGTAGACAGCGCTGGTAATGCCACGGCGTCCGAGCACGCGGGTCCAGTTGCCATCGAGAACCGACAGGCTCAGCTCACCGGTGCCGTCCAGCGGCGCCCAGGCGATGCATTTGAAGGGTTTGAAGGCGTGGTCGGCGATCAGCAGGGCTTCGTTGACACGGAGCTGCGCGTTCATGGAGTGCTCTCTCAAGGTGCCGGGGAATGGTGATCGGCAGTAATTGCCGCTCGGTCTTGGATATTGATGACCGTCGCAAGTTCAAAGTCACGTCAAGTCCCAAATTAATAATTTAATGTCGTTTGAAGTTAATTTTTTGCCTGTCAATACGCTATCTGAGGCCGATTTCTTCGACTTTAGGCGTAGGGAGGCGCGTGTGAGTCGCCACCGGCGCGCTGTTGTCCAACGCCGTGAACCCTCACTGGAGAGCGGAGATGAAGAGGCACATCCTCGGTGGATTTCTCGTGTCGGCGGCGCTTTTGGCGTCGGGAGTGCAGGCGCAGACACTGGAACAACAACGGCAAGCGATCGGCGATCAGATGGAGAGCGAACGGCAGCAGACGGGCGAAGACGTCAATGCGATTCGCCGGGACTCCTCGCCGAACGGTACGGCGGCGGAAGGCCGTTCCACGGTAACGCCGGGCTCCCCGACCACAGGGCAGGGGCGCTCGACCGTCACGCCTGGCTCACCGACCAACACCCCCACGCCGGGACAGCCCGCCACGGGCAACTCGGCCAACGGCGCTTCGGGAGGTCGTGTCGGTGGCGCCGCCGCGCCTGGATTGTAGCGGCTCAGCTGCGCTGCCAGATCCCCTGTCCCGGCAGGTGTTGCCGTTCGTGCGCTGCGGCGAGATCCAGGGCCGGGCCGGCGGGTACGATGCCGGTCGGATTGATGGTGCGATGACTGGCGTAGTAATGGTGCTTGATATGGGTGAAGTCCACCGTCTCGGCGATTCCCGGCCACTGGTAGAGCTCCCGTAGCCACCCGGAAAGCTGGGGGAATTCGGCAAGCTTCTGGCGGTTGCACTTGAAGTGACCGTGGTAGACCGCGTCGAAGCGTATGAGCGTGGTAAACAGGCGGATATCGGCTTCGGTGAGGAATTCACCGGCCAGGTAGCGTTGCTTGGACAGGTGCTTCTCCAGCGCATCGAGCTCTTCGAAAAGCGCCGTGTAGGCTTCTTCGTAGGCCTCCTGGCGGGTGGCGAAGCCGGCGCGATAGACCCCGTTATTCACGCGCGGGTAGATGCGCTCGTTCCAAGCATCGATCGCTTCCCGCAAGGGCTGCGGATAGAGGTCCAGGCGCGAGCCGCTGAGGTCGTCGAAGGCCTCGTTGAACATGCGGATGATCTCCGCCGATTCGTTGCTGACGATGCGTTGCTGCTGCTTGTCCCAGAGTACCGGCACCGTGACCCGGCCGGTGTAGTGCGGATCGTCGCTGGTATAGCGCTGGTGCAGCATCTGCAGGCCGTCGAGGGCGTCGCCGCTGGAGCCGTGGGCGGGGTCGAAGGTCCAGCCGTTCTCACCCATCAGCCAGCTCACTACGGAGACGTCGATCATTGTCTGCAAGCCCTTGAGCTGGCGGTAGATCAGCGTGCGGTGGGCCCAGGGGCAGGCGAGGGAGACATAGAGGTGATAGCGGCCGGGTTCCGCGGCGAAGCCGCCTTCGCCACTGGGGCCTGGGCGACCATCGGCGGTTACCCAATGACGGCGTTGAGCCTGTTCGCGGCGGAAATTGCCGTCCTCATCGTTTTCGTACCACTGGTCACGCCACTGTCCATCGACGAGCAATCCCATCGTTAGCTACCTCTTTCCGGACTGGTTCTCTCTTGAATGACCGAGTCTAACGGTAGCTGTTCGATGGAAAGGCTCAAAAAGCCACTCTAACCTATCGAGCGGATCGATTCGTGGCGCTGGTTCCAGAGGCGCTGTGCTTCGCTGAAGGCTTCGTCCCGGGGGCGACCCAGGCCGTGCAGCGCCAGCGCCATGCTCGCCAGGCAGGCCTGCATGCCGTAGTTGTCTTCGGCGTCCCCATGCCACACCGCCAACAGGTGGTCGGGATCGAGGCGCTCGGGCTTCACTTGGCGTTGTTCCGAAAGCGCCGGCCAGCGCTCGTCACGGGCTTCGCCATCGGCGCAGGCGAACAATTGGCAATCGACGTCGGGGTTGACCTCGATCTCACCGCCTTCGCCCTTGATGACGATGGCGCGGTCGCCGAGCAGGCGGCTGGCCTCACGATGGATCGGCGCATAGCCGGGATGAAAGATGCTTTGCAGGCCGCACTGGGCGGCGCCGGGATTGACCAGTCGCACCAGTGAATGCACCGGGGAGCGCAGACCGAGCAGGTTGCGCATCTCGATCATGCGCTGCAGCGGCGGCATCCAATTGGCCAGCGGGAGAAACGCCAACTGCCCGGCATCCAGCGCCTGGGACACCTCCTGCCAGTCGCTGCAGCGGGGAATGTCCAGCCCCTCCAGCAACTGTTCGCTGTACAGCCGCCCCGCGGTGTGCGCATCGCCACCGTGCATCAGAATGCGCAGGCCGCCGTTGGCCAGGGCCTTGGCGGCGAGCAGGTACCAGGGCAGATGCCGCTTCTTGCCGGCGTAGCTGGGCCAGTCGATATCCAGGCGCAGAGCGGGCACATGCAGGCGTGCGCGTACCGCTTCGACGAAGCCGGCGAGCTCTTCCGCACTTTCCTCCTTGTGCCGCAGCAGCATCAGGAAGGCGCCCAGCTGGACCTCCTCGACGCTGCCGTCGAGCAGCATGCCCATGGCCTCGCGGGCCTCTTCCCGCGTCAGTCCGCGGGCCCCGCGCTTACCCTTGCCGAGAATGCGGACGTACTGGGCGAAAGGATGTTCGGCGGGAGTGTTCACAGGCAATTACTCGGTTTGGGCAGGCCAGCCAGGCGTGCGCCCAGCTTCGCCGCGCGTCCGTTGAAGAGGCGGTTGAGATGCTGGCCGTTGCCCTTGTCGGGCCCCAGCTGCTGTGCGACGTACTTGACCAGCGGGCGGGTCGCGGGGGAGAGCTGGAATTCCGCGTAGAACGCGCGCAACAGGTGCAGTATTTCCCAATGTGCCGCCGAGAGTTCGATGCCTTCCCGTGCGGCCAGTGCCTGGGCAACGTCCTCATCCCAGTCGTTGAGGTCGACCAGACAATCGTCCTGATCCAGCGCGATATGCCGCGATCCAAGTTGCAGAGTGCTCATAGCCAGCCGTTGACCTTGTCGTAGGCCGTGCAGCGCTCGACGAACCCGGGGTAGTCCAGGGCCTGCGCCGGTGTCGCCTGCAGTCCGCGTGCCTCCAGGTCTTCGGCCAGCGCATAGAGGTGCGTGGGCGCCAGCGCCTGCAAACGCGCGTGCAGGCGGCTGCCGGGGACGAGGGCATAGACCGCATCGCCGCACAGCAGCAGGCCATCGTCCTCGGCCAGTAGGCGCAGGCAACTGTCCAGGCGATCGCTGGCATGTGGCGAGTGACTGAGGATATGCAAGGTACTCATCAGAGCGTGATCACCTGATCGAAGCGTGCCAGCAGGGCGCGCAGTTCCGCCGAATCCAGGCATTGCGCCGATGGCTGCGTATCGGCGGCGGCGATCCCGCGCGCAGCCAGGCTATCGGCGCAGGCGTAGAGCTCGTCCACGCCGAACATCGGCAGTGCGCGTAGATTGGCCGCCAGGTCCTTTTGTTCGAGCGCTGTCGGGCGTTGCCCGGGCGCGAGTTGCAGGACACCGTCGTCGAGAAACAGCAAGGCGATGGGCAGGTCGAAGGCGCCGCCGGCCAGTGCGATGTCCAAGGCCTCGCGGGCGCCCGGGCCGCTCCAGGGCGCGCGACGGCAGATCAGCAGCAGCGAGCGGCTCATGCATCGCCTCCAAAGCACAGCAGGCGTTCGCAGAGCTGGTTGGCCTCGTGCAACTGACCCAGTCCGGAAAGCGTCCAGGGCGGCTGGACGCTGGCGCCGGGGCGCCCATAGCGGGTGGCCTCGCCGTCATCCAGCACGCCACGTCGCAGGGCGGCGGCGATGCACACCACCGCGTCGAGGGATTCGCGTTCGATCAGGGCGCGCCACTGGGCCGGGAGGTCGGCCTCGTCCTGAGCGCTGACGATGCTGGAGGACGCATTGAGCACGCCGTCGGCATAGAAGAACAGCCGCACGATCCGGTGGCCTGAGGCCAGCGCGGCCTCACAGAAGCGCAGCGCGCGCCGCGAGGCGGGCGAGTGCGGAGGGCTGAAGAGGGCGACGGCGAAGTCCATACGGCGCGACTCGTGCGCAACAGCGCGTTACGTGGGCCTGTGCCCGGCATGTGGCTGCTGCGGATGCCTGGCGGTTCATCACGATAAAGCCACGCCAGGCGACTCGTCCACAGAGCAGCGATCCGTAGCGGACCGGGCGTGGCGTTGAGTGGATGCAGAAGTGGTGCCCGAAGCCGGACTCGAACCGGCATGCCATTGCTGGCGAGAGATTTTAAGTCTCCTGCGTCTACCGATTTCGCCATTCGGGCGGTAGCTGCTTGAAGGGCCGCGACTATATACAGCGAGGCCCGCCCAGGCAAGGCATGCGCCTGTCCGACCGCTTGCCGGGCAATCTGCGGATTTGCCGCTAGCCTTGGAATCAGTGGTCATGATCGGGGGGGCAGAGGGATGTTCAATCGCAAGTTAAAGGAAAGGATTGCCCACTTGGAGGCCGAGCTTTTGGCTTCGAGGCAGGTGGACGAGGCGCTGAATCAGGAGATGATCACCTTCAGTATCGATGCGCAGGAGCGGGTGCTGCACATCAACCGGCGTTTCACCGAGGTGCTGGGCTACAGCGAGGAGGAATTCATCGGGCGTTCGCTGGGGGACATCATTCCCGACTACGTACGTGAGTTGAATTGCTTCAAGCGCTTCAAGGCGTCCATTCGCGAAGGGCGCCATGTACGTGACCATTATCGCTTCCTGCGCAAGGACGGCCACGAGATGTGGCTGCACACCGTCTGCCAGCCGCTCAAGGACGCTCAGGGTCGCGTGGTCAGGACCGTCTGCTTTGCCCACGACGAGACCGAAAACGTCGAGCGCAACAAGGAGAACGAGGGCTTCATTCGTGCCTTGCTGCGTTCCACCGCGGTTATCCAGTTCGACCTGCAGGGCCAGGTGCTGTCGGCCAACGAGCGCTTTCTCGAGGCCATGGGTTACCGCCTGGAGCAGATCCAGGGGCGCCATCACCGCATGTTCTGCGAGCCCGAGGAAGCGGAGTCCCCTGACTATCAGTTGTTCTGGGAGCGCCTGCGTCGAGGGGAGTACGTCTCAGGGCGCTTCAAGCGTCTGGACAGCGCCGGACGGGTGATCTGGCTGGAGGCCTCCTACAACCCGGTGCTCGATACCCGTGACCGCATCTACAAGGTGGTGAAGTTCGCGGTGGACGTCACCGACCAGGTCGTGCGCGAGGAGGAGGTGGCGCAAGCGGCGGCCGTCGCCCACAGCGTTTCGCTGCGCACTGACCAGAGCACCCGCCGTGGTGCGCAGGTCACCGAGGAGACGGTGGCGGTGATGCGGCGTATTTCCGATCAGGCACAAGCCGCTTCCCGCGGGATAGAGGATCTGGGTGGACAGTCGTTGAAGATCAACGCCATCGTGCAGACCATCGGGGGGATCGCCCAGCAGACCAACCTGCTGGCGCTGAATGCGGCCATCGAGGCGGCCCGGGCGGGGGAGCTGGGACGCGGTTTTGCCGTGGTGGCCGACGAGGTGCGCCAGTTGGCCAGCCGCACGAGCGCTGCAACCGAGGAAATCTTCGAGGTGGTCCAGCGTAACCAGGAGCTGGCGCAGGCGGCGGTCGAAAGCATGCGCAGCAGTACCTCGCAGGTCGAGCAGGGGCTGGACCTGGCGAGCCAGGCGCAGACCGTCATCAGCGAGATTCAGGAAGACGCGCAGCAGGTAGTGAGTGCCGTGGCGCGCTTTACCGATCTGCAAGGTGACGAATAGCGCCCATGGCGTCGAGCCGAGGAGCGCTGTTTTCGAACAGGCAAGAAAAAACCCCGAAAGCCGGAGCTTTCGGGGTTTTCAATAGTGGAGGCCGAGGTCGGAATCGAACCGGCGTACACGGATTTGCAATCCGGTATCCAAACTGAATTAGATCAACGCCTTATAACGAAATCGTCTCCGCAACTATCTATATAGAATCGCCTTGAAGGCCAATAAGGGCGCGGGGCCTTCCTTTTATTGCGGAAACGATTTCAGGGCTGTTTTCACTTCGTCGGGCTGACGATCTCGCCGACGCGGCGGTACACCTGGCGGGTGATTTCCTGCTCGCTGTGTCCGAGTAATCGGCTGGCGCGGGTCAGGTCCTCGATCTCGCTGGCAGCCTTCGGGCGGATATCGCGGAACTGGAACTGGCGGATGCGCTCGGCCAGCGCCTGGTCGCCCGCTTGCAGCGCCGCGGCCGCCGCGCGCTCTCGCGCCTCGTCCCACCGGTTGCGCAACATCGCATGGCTCATCCGCAGGCCGCCGGCGTTGGTGATGAGCTGCGAGGTGCGGATGCCGGCCAGGCTTCGGCGCTCCAGCAGAGCCTCGACGAACACGCCCAGGCCTGTCGGCTGGCCATCTTGCTGCAGCCTGATGCGCAGGCGCTTGTCGGTCTTGCCCTGGCGCACCAGCAGGAACTCGCCGGCGATGTCGCCCGTGGAAGCCTTGATGGTGTCAGCAGGGCGCTGGCCGGTCAGGTAGGCCAGGTCCATGGCGTCTTTCAACTCGGGTACCGCAACCTGGTAGACGGCCGCCCATACGTCCTCGGCGGCGTAGTAGTCGCGAGGGCGCTCTTTGTTGCGGCGAACCCTGGCGCAGGGGTTCTCCTTCTCGGTCAGTCCCCACTCGCGCGCTACGTTGAACACGTGCGACAGCAGGGCGATCTCACGATTACCTCGGGTCTTCGCCGACCTGGCGTCGCGGTACTGCGCCACAACCTGCGGGGTGATCGCGTCGATAGGTGCGGTCTCGAACGCCGCGCGCAGCTGCTTGAGCTCTGCTGCGTTGTCCCTGCGGGTTCGCGCCGCCTTTCCGGGGATGATGTCGCGCTCGTAGCGATCGAAGATCGCCCCCATCAGATGCGAGGCCTTCGGCACGGCTTTGCGCTCCAGTCTCGCCCATTCGACCTTGGCGTCCTGCAGGTCGCTCCCCAGCGGAATTTCCTTCCGATTCCCGAACTCATCCCGCCCGTTGTAGTAGTAGCCCACCCAGGTCTTCCCCGATTTCAGCAGACGGGTTCGTTTGAGCAGGCGTTGCGGCAGTTCCCTGTTCTTCGGTCCCTTCGGGCGCATCTCAACTCACCTTCGACAAATCCAGATTCCACGGCTCGTCCACTGCGCTGGATGCTGAGGGCTTCACACCCGCCAGCTTCAGCCGCGCATAGATTCGCCCAACAACTGGGCGCTTGGCAGCGTTCAGCTCGTAGCGCCACCCTTTTTCGTCGAGCCAGCTTGCCTGGCGGCGCGGCGACTTGGCGCCGATCATCGTCGCGAGCTCTTCCTCGCTGAGGAACTCCGAAACGTCGGACATAGCGATACCTCTCCGCCGGCGCCGCCGGCAGCGTGTTTGTGATGTGGTGTTGCCCGAGAGGGCTTATGCGTGGTGTTGCGTGCTGGCGCTGCGATGCCGGAGATAGATCCAGGTGCCGGCGCGATACTCGTCACGCTCACGGCTGGTCGGCCAGCGCTGGCCTATCGCGCCGCAGAGCGGGCAGCGGATGTGCAGGGGCGACGTTAACTCCCAGGGGTGAGGACAGGGCTCAGGCATCAGTCTGGATCATTTCGCAAATGCCAATCGGCATGCCCATCTGTCGGCATTTCGCGTTCTGGCACTGGGGCTTTCGGAGGCGGTAGATGCTCAATGCGATCGCCACAGTGTCGGCGGTAGAAGCAACCAGCCTCAGGCGCCTCCCAAGGTTCTGGCATGTGGAATCTCATGACGTGCCGCTTGCTGCACGGGTTGTAGTCGTCGGGCATTTCGCGCTCCCGATAGTTTTTTCGGTGCCATGGAGTGAAATGTTGGCAGTCCTCGCACGGCAGCAGCGGCTCACCCCTCGCGATATGCTCACGCTCATCACGCCGCTCCAGCAATTCGTCGAGCAACTGCTGGTCGGAATAGCCATCCAAGCTCACTCTTCACTCTCCTGCGCCGCGCGGGCGTGATGGCTTGCTCTCGGGATTGCCGTAGAAACCCATTGCGCTGCGATCATTGCCGACGGGCTACCGACGCGCTCCAGGCCTGCGCGCGCAGCATTGCGGATCAAGCAAAGCTTGCGGTCATCCGGAACGTTCGCTGCCGCCGTCCACTCCATGATCGACTGAAGGACACTCCATTCTTCGTCTGCCCCCGCTTCGCTTGCGCCGTGTAGCAGGGAGCGGAGTTCCTCAATCAGCTCAACCGCTCGGCCCTCCGCGTTGTACTCGTCGCACTCGTCGTACTCCCTGACAATCCTCCGCAGTTCGCCCACCGGAACACTCTGGCTCTCGAGCACGGTCATTGCCGGCGCCGGCTGGCTGGCGAGCAGGGCGCGAATTTCGCCAGCCAGTTGCTCTGCGCCGTACTGTACGAGATCTGGCGTGTCGCTCAGGTACGGGATTGCTCGCTCCAGCAACTCGCGCGGAACGCTCACGGCGTCGGCTGCAACCATTGCGAGGGGTTGCTCGGGATGGTTGGCGGAAAGGGCGGCTCGCAGGCGGTCAACTTCCATGCCGTTCTGGACTGCTGTACCAGACCATTCCTCAATTGCGGCGTCGCGTTCGGTGATCTGCGCGCGTAGTTCCCCGTTCTCGTTGATGAGGTCGGTGATCGCCGCCTCCAGGTGCTGGCCAATCGGTGAAACCCCGACGTGCTCAGCCCACTCACGCTCATTGAGCATGCGGACAATTTCTGCCACTTCTTCGGCCAGCGACTTCGATTTCTTGGTCATGCCTTTCTCCAAATCTCAGGATTTTTCAGGTCCGCAGCACGGGCGTACCGCGCGGGGCCGTTGATGGGGTGCAGCTCAACCGTGCCGCCGGCCTCAAACACGGCGACGTAGTGCTTGCCGGTGGGGACGTGCAGCAGTGGTCGGCGCTGGGCGATCAGTGCCGCCGGCGCTTCGTCGTGGTCGGTCATGGGGTGTCCTGCTGGGGTCAGTCGATCTCGCCGCGGCACTCTGCGCCGTGGCGCTGCGTGTCGATGCGGATCTGGTTGAGCTGGCGCGCGAGCTCACCGAGTTGGTCCGGGGTGAGATCGGTGCCGAGCCCTGGGAATCCCCGGACGATTGCGTAGGGCTGGCCCTGGCGATCGGTATGCAACTCGGCGGTGAGCTGGCGCAGAGGCGGGTAGTCGCTGGCGCAGCGCAGGCAGCCGCAGTCGCGTGGAGGGCGACGGGAGGTTCGACAGAGGGTCATGCGGCCTCCGGGCACGCGCCCAGTTCGGCGGCCATCACCACCTTGAGCCCCAGGCGGTGGGCGATCTGCAGTTCCAGCATTGCGCCCTGCGAGTTCATCCAGCCCGGCAGTAGGGCGATGCTGTCGCAGCGCACCAACTCGGCAATGTCGTTGCGCATGCAGGCGTGCCAGTCGGCCTGGCTGGCCTGGGCGATCTCTGCAGGGTTAACCACCTCCCAGCCGGCGGCGCGCAGGCGGGCGGCCTCGGCGGCGAATGCAGGGAAATTCAGGTCGGGCAGGCCGCTCATCGGCCCGGAAATATAGATGCGTTCGGGCATGACTGTTCCTCGCTGCGCCTTGCTGGCGCAGCTGTCGGTAGGAGGGATCAGGTGAGTTCGAACTGCGCCTGAGGGTGCAGCTGAGTAGGCGCTGGAGCGGCGGGGAGGGTAATGCCTTGCTCCTTGAGGAAGCGCTGGGCGAGCTGGCGCAGTTGGTTTTCGCCGATGTCGCGCCGCTCCACCAGGTGCTCGCCCGGGTTTCGGACGCCCTCGATTTGTTCGCGCTTCACGCCGAGCACGTCGGAGACGATGGGGTCGCTGCCCTCATCGGAGATCAGGAAGAAGGCCTGGACCGGTTCGGTCTGGCCGTCGCGGTGAACGCGGCCGATGCACTGCTCGTGCACACCGGGCGACCAGTCGAGTTCGCCGAACACCACGGTGCTGCATGCATGCTGTAGGCCGTCGATGCCGGCGCCGGAGCGGAGGCTGATGAGCATCACGCGACTGTGCCCCGCGATAAACGCATCCTTCGCCGCCTGCTTCTCCTTCGGTGACTCGCTGCCGGTGTACATCACCGGGTTGAACTCGGCGAGTTTCTCCTGCCAGATGCCGTAGACCTCGCGGTGCCATCCGAACAGCAGCACCTGCTGTCCGCTCTCCACCAGCAGGCGCACGAACTCGGCGACGTAGGGTGCCTTGGCCACGCCTGTGGCTTGGCGCACAAGCTGGTCGAACTCGCCGGCGGCCTTCATCTTCTCGCCGCGGTACCGCTCGTTGTTCGCGAGGATCGTCTGGGCCAGGGCGGCCGCGTCGCCGCTGATGCGGGCGAGGGCAGAGCTGTCCGATTCGATCTCGTGAGGAATCTTGGCCATCGCCGGCAACTCGCGGCCCACTTCGGCACGGGTGCGGCGCAGCATGATGCCCTCGCGCCGGAGGTAGGTGCCGAACTGCTCGGCGTCTTTGAGCTTCGGTTTCTCGCCCATCGAGCCGATGCACCACTCGCGCAGGAACTCGTCGTAGCCGCCCAGGCACTCGGGGATCAGCGGGTTGACCACGTGGTAGAACTCCGACCCGTAGTTGTAGATGGGCGTGGCGGTGAGTCCCATCCGCAGCCGAGCCTGGCCGGCGAGGTAGCAGCAGGCCTGGTAGATGTCGCTTCCAGGGTTGCGCAGCTGCTGGCATTCCTCGAACACCGCGTACTGGACGATCTCGCCGAGCGTTTCAGCCCAACCGCGGAGCTTGTGGTAGCTGACGAGGATCACGTCCGGCAGCGTGTCCCAGAGGTCCTGGATGCGCTGACGGGGCTGTTTGGTGAGCGGGTAGGGCTGGCCCTTGCGGATGTGGTGCACGCGCAGGTTCGGCGCGAACTCGGCGAGTTTCTCCGGCCAGTGGTTGGGCAGCGCAGCCGGGTAGACCACGACCGCCGGCAGATTGGCAGGCACGGCCATGGGGCAGATGCCCGTCACGGTTTTACCCAGACCGAGATCGTCGGCCAGCAGCAGGCCGCCACGGATCTCGACCTGGGCGCCGGCATATCGCTGGTACTCCCGCGGCGGCTTGGCCAACTCGAATGCAGGAATGGGGAGGCGGCCAGCAACCAGTTCGGCCAGGCTGCGCTCCATCTCATGGTGCTGTTCCGCCAGGTGCTGCAGGCTGGCGCTGGTCTCTGCATCCATCTCCATGGGATATCGCTGCAGGAACCACAGTAGCTCGCGGCTGTTCTCCGGGCTGCCCAGCAGGTCGATGTGATTGGCAGCGCCCTGGGGGGCGCGCGGAAATACTCGCTTGAGCCGTGCCCGCACCTGCGGCTCGCAGGTCACGCGCCAGTAGCGGCCGTTGTAGGCGACCGATCCGTAGCAGTTCGTCATAGGGATTGCCGTCCGAGCCTGACCATCATGAAGGGTTTGCCACCCCATTCGGGGCGGCTGACCAGGGGTGAATCTGCCCAGCGCTGGGTGCTGGCGAGCAGCACGCCTTTCACCTGGGGCAGGTTGATGTAGCGATCGCACTGGCGCAGCGCCGCGGCGAGAGGCCCGTCGACCTTCACCTCGATCACGATTCCATCCAGCCAGAAATCGGCTCGGTTCTTGGCGTCGAGGATGTGCTCGCGCGTGAATGCGAACCCGGCCTGCTCGAGCACTCCGGCCATGGCCTCGTGCAGTTGCACCTCGCTGCCGTAGCGGTAGCGGTAGTTGCCGAGCACGTTGGCGAGCTTGGCCAGGTGCATGTGGTGGGGGCTGGCGGGCCTTGCCGCCGGCAGTGCTGCAGGCATGACTGTTCCTCGCCGCCCAGGGCGGGCGGCTGGTGAATGTGGGGTAGTTGGGCTACTACTGGATGGCCGGCACGGGGCCGGCAGTAAAGGAGGTGTTTTGATGCTTACGGACTACAGCAAGGGGCGGTACAACGTCTTCGGCCCCGACAACAAGCAGATAGGTCGTATCGATGAGGATGAGTTTGTCCGTAATGGGACCAGTCTTATCTGCCGAATTGACGGCGACGAGGTTTACTCCATGGACGGCAAATACCTTGGCTTCATCGACGGCGGTACGGCTAGATCGCCGCAAGGTAGCCTGTTGTTTACGATCGAGCCTGAGTAATGCTTCACCCGCCGGCCGCGCATCGACTAAGCATGGCGGCCGGATAGGGTGGCTTGTTTCCAGCCACCAAGGTAAAGTTTTCCGACCCCTGACGCTCCCTCTGTTAATGGCGAAAGTCTGAAAGCAGGTCGTATCTGCCGTAGGACCGCTGGGCTTCGGCTCAACGCGGAGGGCTTTGACGTGGCGCTGCCATTTCTCTGCCCATACTTTGGTCCCATTACATGGAGGTTCTCTATGCAAATCGAGATCGTTATCAGGGTAGACCTGACAGCGCTGATCGTAGTGCTCAAAGCCCTACTGCTGGTTCTGTGATGTCGTGCTTGGGGGTAGAGACGCCCCCAGGCCTTTCCTTCTCTCACAATTCCGGCTGGGATGACACGCTCAGGCCAACTGCCACTGGCCGCACCCAGATCGGCGTGCTGCTGAGCAGGAACGTTTCGCCGGCCTCGGCCAGCAGCAGGGTGGTGCCCATGACCGTGGCGATCGCTTCGGCCGCTGCTGGTGGCACGGCGTTGCCGATGCGTTCGCGCCAGTCGCTGTCGCTCAGGCCGTCCAGCACCAGCTGTTCCTCGGGGTCGACCAGGCTCTGCAGGGCGGCCAGCTCCAGGGTGGTGAACGGGCGGTGCCAAGTGCCGTCGAGCGCGCGGATGACGCAGGTCAGGCGGTCATTCGCCGCCGGCATGCGCGGGTCGGCGACACTCCACCTCCCGTTGTCGTGCTTGGCGCTGGCGGACACTGCACCGGTGCTCTGCTCGAAGCCGACGACGCCATAGTGCCCGCCGGTCAGGTATGCATCGCCTTTCACGCGATCGAGCGCGCGGGGATCAGCGATGCACTGGCCGCCAGAGCTCGGCGACTGGCCACCGGTTACGGTGCCTGCCGACTGATCCATCCGCACCACTCGATACACGTTATTGTGGCGTACGCCGCCAGGGCGAGGGTCTGCGACGGCGAAGGCACCTTGGCCGGTGGTGCTAGCCGCGATTACTGTACCGGCGTGGTCATCCCACTCCGTGACAGGGTACTTGCCGTAGGTCTCGCCCTGCCGGCGTGGATCAGCGACCGAGAACGTCCCTTGCCCTGGTGATTTCTGCCCAGTGACGGTACCCATCGACTCTTCCCAGCGGACCACGCCGAACTGCTGGCCGTGATTCCATTTCGCTGATTGCTGGAAGCGGGGATCAGCCACCGAGAACGCGCCGTTCGTGGGCAGCGACTGGCCGGCCACGGTGCCGGTGTGCTCGTCCCAGTTGCGCACGCCCATGTAGCCGCTGCGGTACTCCGGAACGATGACCAGGTCGCGCAGATAGCCATCCTCGATCGCTAGGTCGTTTAGACTGCGCCAGTCGCTGCCGGCGCGCACCAGGGCGAGACGCACCCAAGTCTTCCACTGCAGCGATGGGATACGGTGCATCGGGCCGCCCGCCGTCATGTCGCCGGGCAGTGGCATACGGCCGAGGATGTCGCCGACCGGGCGCAGGCTGCGCTTTTCCGGCTCGTACAGGAACGGCGGCACTTTCTCGACGTGGCGGGCGACCAGCAGGAAGCGCTTGCGGGACTGCGCCAGGCCCCCGAGTTCGCCGCAGTCGTGGGTCGTCTCGGCCACGGCGTAGCCGAACTGGCCAAGCAGGGCGTTGATCTGGTCCAGCAGGTGTCGGCCGCGCGTGGCGAGGCGCGGCACGTTCTCGAACACGATCAGCGGCACCGGGTCATCGGCCCAGGCCTCGCCCATCAGCCAGATGCAGCGCAGCGTCAGCTCGTTGAGGGCCTGATATTTCGGCGTCTTGCTGGTGGCCTCGGACAGCAGGCCGGAGGCGCCCTTGCACGGCGAGCTGATGAACACCGCGTCGGGACGCTTGCCCTGGGCGGCGCGGCGAATGTCGTCGGGGCTCGCCTCTTTCCAGCCTGCCGGCGGCTCAGCGCCGTGAAAGCGGATGTACTGGTCTCGGGTGAAGAGGTCCATCAGCGTGCCCGGCACGCCGGCCAGGCGCTCGAAGTCGCGCAGGCCTGCCGGATCTACGTCGATGCCGCCGAGGCATTCCCACTGCGCCTCGACGTTGCCGACCCGGGGCCGGGCACGGTTGAAGCCAGCGGCGCCGCCGCCCAGGCCGCAGCAGAAGTGGAAGTGGCGAAGGGTTCGTTTGAGCATGGGGTGTCCTTACCGCTCGCGTGATGCGGCGGCTGGCGAATGTGGGGGAGGTGGGGTATTACAGAGTTCTTGGAGATTGATGCGTGAGGGCGTGTACTTATGGCGACCAGAACCAGCTATCCCGTGCGCTGCCCTTGTGGCAGAACGGGGAGCATCACGCTTCGTGAAAACGACCAGCCCTATTCCATGCCGGATGAGAGCTACTCTCCGGTTGGCCTGCGCGGGCAATCGGTTTCTTTTTCCAGGTTCGTGAAGTGGGAAGAGGTTTTCACAGCGATGGAGCTTCGTTGTGCCTCCTGCGGGAAAAAGCTCACACCGAATCACCTCATCTAGCTCTCACTAGGGCTTCTACGCAGCTCCCGCCTCCTGCTGGATTTCCAGAGCGCTGAACAGATCCGGCATGGCCATGTCACGCTCGGCGCCGCGGCAGTAGGCGGCCATGTCCAGGAAGTAGGGCGGCGATAGTTCGCAGGCGCGGCCGTGGCGGCCCAGCTTCACGGCGCGGTACGGGGTTGTACCGATGCCACCGAAGGGGTCGTAGACCACCTCGCCGGGCATGGTGTACTGCTCGATGCAACGGTCGACGATGTCGAACTGAAGCGGGCAGATGTGCTGCTCGCGCCCCTTGGCCGCCTGGGTGCTGTTGAGCGTCACCATGCGGGTGATGTCGGTCCACACGTCCGGGTGCCAGCTCTGCGGCTGCAGCAGCATGAACTTGCTGGGCAGCCAGCCGGAGCGGTCGACGTGCTCGGCGATTTTCACGTCGTGGCGGAAGTCGTAGACCTGCTCGAGGCTGTGCCGGCGGAAGAGCTTGAAGATGGCGGCCTGGTCCAGGCCATCCAGATCTTCGGGCGTCAGCGGCCGATTGCCGCTCGAGCGCATGAAGCCGTGGGCGTCGAACTGCCAGCGGGGGCGGGTGAAGGTGGCCTTGTCCTTGGTGACCGGCACGTCGGCGTAGCCGTTGCTGCGATCAGTCGGCGGCTTGCGGAACACCAGCAGGTACTCGGGCATGCCGGCGCCCTGGCGTGAGCCGTCTTTGCACTGCTCGGTCCAGCCCAGGCGATAGGTCTGGTTGTTCTCGCGCACCACGTCGGTGACGATGGTCTTGCGCGCGAGGAAGCCGAACCCGTGCTTGCGGAAGGCGGCGACGCACTGATCGCTGAACGGCTCGACGACCTGGAACCCCATGCCGGAGATTCCGCTGGGCGTGATGCGATCCTTCACGTGGATGGCAGCGAGCCGGCCCGGCTGCAGTACCCGGTACAGCTCCGGGATCAGGAAATCCATCTGCGCCCAGAAGTGCTCGGTGTCGTCGGTGTGCCCGAAATCGTTGTAGCTGGGCGAGTATTCGTACTGGTTGCCGAAAGGGATGCTGGTCAGCACCAGGTGCACGCTGTCGCTCTCCATCGATGCCGTTTCCGGCACGCAGTCGTTGTTCACGACGGTGTAGTGCGTGCCGGAGGCCTCGACGCGCTCAACGCCGAGCGCTCGCGCCAGTTGGCTGGCCATGGCAGCGTGCGCCAGGCCGAATTCGCGAATGATCTGGGACATTTTCTCTGCCTGTTCGTCGTG
The DNA here is from genome assembly GCF_055768815.1 of Pseudomonas sp. R4-15. Classification (NCBI taxonomy): domain Bacteria; kingdom Pseudomonadati; phylum Pseudomonadota; class Gammaproteobacteria; order Pseudomonadales; family Pseudomonadaceae; genus Pseudomonas; species Pseudomonas sp. R4-15. Next base: position 3,604,632 of record NZ_CM147293.1, on the reverse strand, counting down.
CTGGCGCCACTTGCGTTCGAGCTGGCGCCGGATGTCGCGCTCGGCCTCGGTGTAGATCAGGTCGAGGCACACGCGGCGCTGTTGGCCGAAGCGCTGGATGCGGTGCACGGCCTGGATGAAGTCGCGGAACTTGAAGCCGATGCCGAGGAACACGGCCTGGTGGCAATGGCGCTGGAAGTTGCAGCCGGCGCCGGCGATCACCGGCTTTGCGGCGAGCTCGGCGAATTTGCCATCGCTGAAATCGATGATGGCCTGCTCGCGCTCGTCCAGATCCTGGGTGCCGTAGACGCTGACCACCTCCGGTACCGCCGCCTCGATCGCATGGCGCTCGGCCTCGAGGTCATGCCAGATCAGGCGATGCTTGCCGGGGTTCGCTGCGCGGATCTGCTGCAGCTTCTCGATGCGTGCCGGCAGGCTGTTGCGCTTCTCGCGCGCTGCGTCCTGCACGCCGATGGCGGCGTTGCTGAACAGCCGGCCCTGGCCATCCTTTTCGGTACCGGCGGCGGAGTGGTCGCTGGGCAGCTCGTGCCAGTGCACATCCAGGTAGGGCAGCGTGTAGCCGTCATCTGAGAACCCTAGGTCGGAAGGCTTCTGCACGAACAGCGCCCAGCTGGCGACCCACAGCCAGAACTCTTCCTCCTTGTGTGGGTGGAGCGTCAGGTGGTCGGCCTTCTCGCTGTTGCGCTTGAAGAAGCGCGTCTTCGCGGCGCCCACGTCCATGACGCCCAGGTAGGCGGCGTAGGCCAGCAACTCGATGTAGTCGTTCGGACTCGGGGTGGCCGTGGCCACGATCCGGTACCGGATGCCCTCGGTCTTGATACCGGCCTGGCGATCGTCACCGGCGAACAGGCGCATGAACTCGCGGAAGGTCTTGCTGCTGCCGAACCCGCGCAGGCAGTCGGCTTCGTCCAGGCTGGTGGCGTCGAAGTGGCGCGGGTCTAGCTTACCGTCGCGCACCGTCTCGTAGTTGGTGAGGTAGACGCCGGTGGCATCCGCCTCTTCGATTCGGCGGATGAAGCGCGGGGCTTCCGCCCAGCCTAGGCGCTCCACCGCGTCGCGGCGGAATTCCTGGCGCACGCCCAGCGGCGCGACGATCAGCGCCCGCCCGTTCACGTGCTCGCTGGCCAAGCGCATCGCCTCCAACTGGATGACGGTCTTGTGCAGGCCGAAGCTGGCGAACAGCGCCCGGCGGCCACCCTCCAGCAGCCAGGGCACGATGGCACGGCAATGGGGCTTCATGCGCGGATTGACCTGCGCCGGGTCCACAGTGAAGCCGAGCGTCGGCGCGACGCAGACCTTGCGCCGGAGGAAGTCTTCGTAGGCGGTCATGGGATGCTCCGCGGCGCAGGCGCGCCGGTGTCAGCGCCGCTTGCTGGCGCCGTGAGTGGTTGCAGTCCAGCCGGCGCGCTCGACCTGGTTGCCGTGGTCGGCGATCAGGCTGTCGATGAGGGCGCCGATGCATGGGATGACGGTGGCGAGGGTCTGGCCGTGCAGCATGGCGCTGTGGGTGTTCTTCTCACCTTTGGAGATGAACCAGGCCTCGACCCGCCAGTCGGTCGGCTTCTTCGGTGCGGAGCCGGTGACCATGGCGCGGCCTCTGCCGTCCGGGCCGAGGTCGGGAAGGGTGATGGTGCAGCTCATGGCGGCCTCTGCAATGTGACGGCGTGGTGTGACGCGCTGCGCTACGGCAGGCGGATCAGTTCGGCGAACACCGCTGGCGCGGGCTCGGCCAGGCGGTCGGCGCCGTGGATCAGGCGGGTGATGTAGTCCTGCGGCTCTTCAATGCCGGCACGGGCCATGCCGCGGACCAGGGCCAGGTCGGTGCTCTTGAAGAGGTCCAGCAGCAGGCGCCGGGCGAGCAGTCTGGCCAGGCGTTCCTCTTCGGTCTGCTTGTCGCGCTCGCGCTTTTCGCGCATGCGTTCGGTGGAGGTCTTGGCGGTCATTGGTCTTTCCGGGGGCGCCCGCGGGGGATGCTGAATTCCTCGATGACGTTCATTACCGTGCGTTTGCAGGCGCCGGTCGCGTCCGCCATACGGGCGATGGTGAAGCCCGCGGCAGCGAGCGGGCGGAGGATGTCGGCCAGGCGCATGCGGCTGAGCTTCTGCTGTGCGCGGCGGGCCTTGTTTGCGTCCGCGAGCGGGGCGGCGGCCTGGCGTTCGGGAATCTCGATACCGTTGCGCGCTGCGATGCGGCGCACGCGTGCCCGGGGCGTGTTGAGCTGACGGGAGAGCTCAGTGATGCCGAAACCCTGGGCGACCAGTTCGCGCAGCGGACCGATCAGCGCGGTGTCGCGGCGAGCGGCAGCCTCGTCGTCTTCGTAGTTCAGCACGATGTCGCGGCGCCCGCGGATCGATCCGCCGCCGGAGCAGCCCTGGGCAATCTCCTGGATCGACCCGCCAGCGGCGAGGAACTGGGCGGTGGCAGCGGCCAGCCGGGCGCGGTTCTCTTCGATGGGATGGATGGGGCGCATCTGCATGTCAGTTGTCCCCGCGCGAGATGCGTTCGAGGCGCCGGGCTTCGGCGGTCGCCTCGACGTAGCTGGCGCGAAAGGCGAGGGCCTTGCCGGTCTCAGCGTCGACGACGTGCACCATGTTGCCGACGATGCGGATCTGGCAGGTCAGGGGCTGTTGGCGAGTCCGGGCATAGGCGCTGGCGCGAGCGGTGGCGGTACGCAGGAGCAGCGCGCCGAGCAGTGATTTGCCGGCGCGTCCGTGGGCGAGCATCGTCATGGGGTGTCCTCGGGTGGGTGCAAAAAAAGCCCGGCCGGAGCCGGGAAATGCCTGATGAGGGAGGGCCTTTTGCGTCCATGCCCAGGGACCAGGGAGCGTTGGGCTACTGAGTCCTGAACCGGGCGCCAACCGGACCGAAACCGCGCACATGGGGACCAGCCGAGCGGGCGCGGACGTGGGTAATCCGCTCGGCGTCGTGGGTGAGTCGGCTATTTCATGGGCGAGCCCTCCAGTTGATCGCGCCGTTGAAATTGGCGGGCGCTCGCCGGGGGTATGAGGTGTGCGCGGTGCCCTTCACCCTGCCGCGCCAGGTTCGCAGCCCCAGGCTATGCGTGGGGTGTCCGCCGGAGGGCTCGGCGGTGATGCCAGGGAGCATCGGGAAGGGATGGCCGGTGCTGATCTCCGGCTTGGCGGCCTAACTCTATGTGGCCTCAGTAGCTCGCCAACGAGGCTTAGGTTCGCGCATCAGCCTGCGCATTCATCCCTTCCCGATACGCCCTGTCGGAACGTCTCGGCCCGCTCTGTCGCCGCCGGCGCGGGTACCGGTGAAAGGGGCCGTATCTCCCCAGGCTGGCGCGCTTGATATCTGGCTGGAACCTGCAGCAGCAGGCTGGACACCGGAATCTCTCTAACCCGCAGCGTGCTCCACGGGCCTCCCGTGTGCCGGGCTGGCCGGCGACCCGCGGGAAGGGGCGGGGGATTCGTTATCCGGCCCGGCGAGCCAGCCAGCGCTCTGCGCCCGCTCGGGTCTTGAAGTTCTTGGATGCGGTGAAGGTCATTGCAGTGAAGGTGCCGTCGCGCTCGGGGATCACGCCGCGAGACAGGGTTTCGTTGTTGCCTTGATCGAGCGTTTTCATCATCTGTCCTCATGTCGACTTCCCGGATGCGCCTGCTGCCAGGCGCATCGAGGAAACCTTCCCCTGACCAGCCGCCCTGGGGATCGAGGCGGTGCGCTGTGCGTGCCGGGTCATTCGCTCGGTTCGGTCAACACCTCGGCAGCCGTGACGTTCTCGCCACGTGGGCAGGCGTTCGGGCCTGTCTGCTCGCCGGTCGCCGGTAGAGGCACAGCGGTCTATTTCCCCTGGATTTCTGACGCCCGCCAGGAGGTGGCTCGGGCTGACCTAGCCGGCGTGTGCCGGGTAGTCGTTCATGGCGTGGGTTGTTAAAGAGCGCGGCCTTTCGGCCTGCCGGTTGTGGCCGGCGATGGGGTAAATCTACAACCCAAAATTGTAGTCTGCAAGGGGTAGTTGTAATTTTCTTCAACTGAAAATTGTAGTTTTGTGCCTTGCAACGGCCGTGCTGCCGGAAATACTGTATGCACATACAGCAAAAGGAGAGGCGCGTGGCCAAGCAGAAGAAGCAAGCGGAGAAGAAGAGCGGCGGGATTTCGGACGTGGAACGCCTGGCGCTGCGTGTGTCGGCGATGATCAACGCGCCGCGGTCGCAACTGGAGCGGCGGGTAACCATCCATCGGCTGGATACCGACAGTGATCAGGCATGGGAGGCAGTGCTAGAGCAACTGGCCGAGGTCGACGAGCTGGCGCTGACCTTCAATGACGATGGGTCGGTCAGCCTGGCGTGGGAGGTCGGTGCGGATGCGGAAGAGCAGGGCAGGGAAGAGGTGGAACTGGAAGAGGAAGAGGCGCCGTCCTGACGGCGCACTACAGGTGAGAGATGAAACTGCACGAAGACCTGAGGTTGATCGTTGGCACGGTAGTTCCCGGCGCGCCGTTGCCGCTGTATGCGTTCCGGGTGCCGGCGGGGTTCCCCAGTCCTGCGCAGGATCACCTCGAGCAGGAAATCTCGCTCGACGAGTTGTTCCAGCTGCGTGCGCCGCACACTTACCTGGTGCGCGTGTGCGGCGAGAGCCTGCTGGGCGTCGGGATATTCGATGGCGACCTGCTGGTGGTGGACCGCTCGCTGGATGCGCGCCACGGCGACATTGTGATTGCGGCACTCAACGGGGAGCCGATCGCCAAGCGCTTCTGCCGCGAGGGCGGGCAAGTGGTGTTGCGCTCGGAGAACCCGGCCTACTCGCCGCGCTACATCCTGGATGGTGACGAGTTGGACGTCTGGGGCGTGGTGCGCTTCAGCGTCCGGTGCCACGACAATGGCTGACCGGGTGTTCGCCCTGGTGGACTGCAACAGCTTCTACGCCAGCTGCGAACGGGTGTTCCGGCCCGACCTGAAACGCACGCCTATCGTGGTGCTGAGCAACAACGATGGCTGCGTTATCGCCCGCTCGGCCGACGCGAAGCCATTCGTAAAAATGGGCGCGCCCTTCTTCCAGATCAAACACACCCTGCGGCAGAACGGCATCGTGGCGTTCTCCAGCAACTACGCGCTGTACGGTGATATGAGCCAGCGGGTGATGACGGTGATCGAGGGCCTGGTGCCGGAGCTTGAGGTGTACAGCATCGACGAGGCGTTCGCCGAACTGACCGGTATTGCCCGGGGCAGCGTCGAGTCGCTGGGACGGACGATCCGTGCCCGGGTGCTGAAGTTAACCGGCATCCCCACCGGCGTCGGCATCGCCAGCACCAAGACCCTGGCCAAGCTGGCCAACCACGCCGCCAAGCGCTGGCAGCGGCAGACGGGTGGGGTGGTGGATATTCTCGACCCGGATCGGCGCGACAAGCTGCTGCGGGCCATCGAGGTGAGCGAGGTTTGGGGTATCGGCCGGCGGATGACCGAGCACCTGCAGGGGATGGGCATCAAGACTGCCTGGGATCTTGCCCAGGCGGACGCCTGGACGCTTCGGCAGAAGTTCTCCGTGGTGGTGGAGAAGACCGCGCGCGAGTTACGTGGCACCTCCTGCCTGGCCTTGGAAGAGGCGGCGGCGCCGAAGCAGGAGATCTGCTGCAGCCGCATGTTCGGCAAGCGCCTGCGCGAGCTGGCGCCGATCCGCGAGGCGGTGGCCACCTACGCGGCGCGGGCCTGCGAGAAGCTGCGCGGCCAAGGCTCGGTGTGCAAGCGAGTGCGGGTGAGCATCCGCACCGGGATGTTCAACCCAGACGAGCCCAAGTTTGCCCGTGGCCTGGTGGTGGAGCTGCCATTCCCGACCGACGACACGCGGCTGGTGACCAAGGCCGCGGTGGATGGCCTGGAGCAGCTGTACCGGGAAGGCTTCGCGTTCAGCAAGGCCGAGGTGCTGCTGCTGGATCTGCGGCAGCGCGGCGAGTTCACCGATGACCTGTTCGCACCGGTCCAGCCGGCCGCCTGCACCCAGGTGATGGGGGTGCTGGATGCGATCAACGCGCGCTGGGGCAGGGGGACGATCCGTCCGGGTGGAGTACCGGCAGCGCCGGACTGGGGCATGCGGCGAGAGCTGATGAGCCAGAGCTACACGACGCGGCTTGGGGAGTTGTTGGTGGTGAGGTAGACGGCCGAGATGAATCGAGCTATCTGCTAGGTCCCATAGGGCGGATTCGGCAGGCAAGAGCACGGCGTTGATGGCTTGGTGTAGGGGATGAGGCGCTGGAGCCGGTAGAGGAGGGGGAGGCGTTCCTGTTCTGAGGCTGGAATGAAAAAGCCCCGCGGGTGCGGGGCTTCTCGGGCGCGCTTTTTGATTATGCCCGGCGATGTTCTATTTTCTCGCGGATAGCAACGACGTTGGAAATGCTCGGAACCACATCGTTTGCGGCAGCAAGCAGCCTGGATTCGTCCGCCCTTGGTAGCTCGGCGATGTCGTTGCAAACGATCATCGAATCAAAGCGAGTTCCAGCAGCCTTCAGTTTCAGCAAGGTAATAGTCGTCAGGCGTGCCTTGTCTTTGCCATTTACCCCGAAGATGAACAGCGGACGCGAAGGGGTCTCCACTCGGTAGTCGACCTGGTAATCCTCACCTCCTTCAACTTCAGGGATGTAATTTTCCGTCACATCCCCCGCTGGAACAATCGCCATGATTGCCGCGCGCAGATCGCTGTAAAAGGTCGACTCAACCCGGCTTCGCGTCCAGAGCGCAATATCTTCGATCCTGCTGAGACCCTGGCCTACCCGGAAAATGCCAGAGATCAACTGATCTGCGGGGACATCCATGAATAGCTCGCCGTCATCTTCCTGCAGCCCGCTTTCGGCGAGGATCGTGCTGTAAAGGCGCGCTCTTGGCCCTGAGAACAGACGATTCAAATCGTTTTCATAGCTCAGACGCATCATCGTGGTTGCCGCGTCAGAAAGGCGCCATCCAGCTTTTGTTCGCGATAAATAGACGCAGAATGAATCTCCGTCCCGGGCAGACATAGGCAAGGAGACTGCCACCAGATCCCCGGACGAGCGAATGCCCACGTTCCCGCAGAACGCGCTGCATAGCGTTTTCTTCAGCTCATCCAGCTCAATCATAAAAGTGGTAACTGCGTCCCGTGATCGCCGTCTTCTTCGTCGGGAGTATGTAAGCCAGTGATGTTCCAGTCCAGAAGCAGGCATCGAAGAGCGCCACCAAGATCCGCGTAGCGGTCGGTGGTTTCGGCGTATTTCTCCGCCTTGTCACCCATCTCGATGTAGCGCTGTGTGGCTTTATGGATGTGGCACTTGAAGCGGATCAATTCCCCGCCCTCAAGCGGGTTTCGATGCTCATGATTGCTCCCGTTGTAGCGGGTCAGCGTAATGTCGCTGCCGCTGGGATGCTTGTAGATCAGGCCGCATGAGTAATGTTCGGCATCGATCAAATTCTGACGGGTATACAGCTCAAACTTGTCCGAGCCGGCTGCTGACTCGACCATATAGCTCGCGTGAACAGACTTTCGCTGTTCTCGCCTCTTAGCCTTTGGCGTGGTGACGACCTTTGCCTGCGCGAGCAGCATGGCGATTTCTTCATCCGTAATCACAGGTCAATGATCCTCCGTCATTGCTGTCACCGCCTTTCTGGCCGCCTTGCTTTTCTATCTAAAGCACCCCAGGCGGCAGCTTATAGTCGATCACTGAGCCCAGTAGCTACCAACCGCACCCCTTGCGGATGTCTTGGAGTGCCGCATCGGCGCCCTGGGTCTTGAACACTGCCGTCACTGGATTTTCGCCGTACGGCGTGACGTTGGCCACAAAGGTCTCGCTGTTGAGCAGCTGTTTCAGCACCGGGATAGGGCCGCGTATGAAGGCCGCCTTATGATCGGTAGAGATGTCCCACGATGAGGTCACAGCTTTATTCTTGTCGACCCGGTAGGTGATCCGCGCAGTGCCCATACCCAGGTAGGATGCCCAGTCGATGAAGAGCTCGGTGGTGTTGTTCTTGCAACGGACAAAAAGCCCAATCTGATCGCCATACTTGCCGCGCCCTTGGTCTGCGTACAGGGATGCGAAGTAGACGGATTTGTCTGTGAGGGGGTCGGTGTCTGTGGTGGTATCCCACTTCCCCTTGCCCGCTATAGGGGTCGCAACTGTCTTCGGCGCCAGGTCGTGCTTCTCGGCTAGCTGATCAAAGCAGGCGAGCCTTTCAACGGTACCCTTCATTGACGCGCAAAGCGCCACTTCCTTATCACCTACGGCTGCCATCGCGCTCGTGGCTGCGAGTTGGAGAAGGCCCGCGATCATCAGTTTTTTCCGCATGTGGTTGCTCCCTTTACCAATTATCGTCCGTGCCTCGGCGAGGCAATATGCTACGCCTGTCGCGCGCTTGCCTAACCGCTCTTACATCTTCTTCCCGTTGCTTGCTACTGCCTGCATTTACGAAAGGTCTGATCAGACCCGCTTTGCATTCCACACAAGCAATACCTTCGCCTGGATGTAGGTCTCGCTGACCGGGATCTCCTGGGGCGGGTAGGCCGGGTTGCTGGAGAGCATGCGGAAGGTCTCCGCATCCAGCATCTGCAGGGTCTTGATGTAGAAGTGACCCTGCCAGGCGAAGGCGTAGATGCCGTCGCCCACGAATTCGCGGATGCTGGCGTCGACGATCAGCGGATCCCTGTCCTGGATAGTCGGTGCCATCGATTGGCCGACGCCGGTGATCAGCTTGAGGTGCCGCGGGTCGCTGTAGGTGACGCCCAGTTCCTTGAGGTGAGCCTGGCTGACGGTCACGTCGCGGAACATCTCGGGGTAGTCGTGCACCACTTTGCCGCCGCCCATCGCGCCCTGGACATCGTAGTGGGCGATGCGGATCTCATCCCCGGCTGGCGGGCGGCGCGTGAAGTCTCCGGTCAGCACATTGCTGCGAGTCGATGAGTCTCCAGAGGTCTCTTCCTGTGCGGCGGCCATCAGCCGCTCACGAGCCTCAGGAGATAGAGCCTTGCCGGCTTTGGTCGCAAGCATGCCCTGCAGGATATCGGCCGCGGTCTGCGCATCGCCTATGTCGTTTTCCATCTGATCCTCGAGGCGTGCCTCGCCGACCAGAGATGAAACCGTAACGCCGATTGCATCAGCGATCTCGCTGAGACGCTTCGGCCTGGGAATGTTCTTGTCCGACTCCCACGCCTGGACTGACTGTGGGGTTACGCCCAATAGCCGCCCCAGTTCGGACTGATTGAGCCCCTTCTGTTCTCTCGCCGCCGCGATTCTGCTGCCGATCGTCTTCATGCGCGGAACGATACAAGCTGCGGTTGTAAGCGGCACTGCAATTCTCACTTGTAATTCTTCCCTGTCGATTGTAACTTTGAGTTGTAATCAGCTATCTGAGATGCCCCATGAAAGAGAACGCCGCGACCCGCGCGGCCTCGGCTGTTGGCGGTCAGTCCGCCCTGGCGCGCGCGCTGGGTTGCACGCCTCAGGCAGTGCAGCGGATGTGCTCCACCGGCCGAGTGCCCGCAGAACGAGTGCTGCAGATCGAAGAGGCCACCCAAAAGGCCGTGACTCGTCACGAACTGCGCCCTGATCTCTACCCCGGCGAGCCGGCTACCGAATCCGCCGCATAGCCCGTCCCTCTGCCAACGAATCCAGACTACGGAAGCCCCTCACTCATGACCACGTCCAGTTCCAGACCCCGAACGAACAGCCGCGACCAGGTGCTGGTGGCGCATGCCGTCGAGATGATCGCGCGCACGTCGTTCAGCCAGGACCGTTTTGCCCAGGCGCTGGCCGCGGAGCTGCACGCGCAGATCCCCGAGAAAGCCACGGCCGAGCGCGTGCCGGATTTTGAACGCCTGCAACAGGAGGGGAATGCCGAGGGCTACCTGAAAGCGGCCGGCAGCTGGCTGCGCCGTGTGAGCCGCTACCTCGCGGGCGAGAACGACCTGCCGTCGTGGATCGAGGAAGGGTGGGTGCAGGCGCTGGCGCCGGAGTACCGCGAGCGCTGCATCAACGAGTTGGCTGGGCGCTACGGCCTGATCGGCGCTCGCGCCCTGGGCACCGATGCCTGTGCCGTTAGTGCGTTCGGGGAGATGGTGAAGCGCCTGGGCGCGTCGGTCTCCCACGCTGGCGCGGTGCTGGCCGATGGAACAGTGAACGAGCAGGACCTGCCGCTGTTGCCAGATGCGATTCACGCGCTGTCGAGCCTGCGGGCTCGTGCCTACGAAATCCAGCGTGCGTTCCAGGCGGTGCTGGACGAGCAAGGCCAGCTGAACAGCCTTCGGGCAGTGAAATAAAAAAAGCCCCGGTATAGGCGTTGACGCGCCACCGGGGCTTTTCAGAGTGCGAGGTGATTATGAACGAACCGATGGCCATGGCCAACCCTGTGACGATGACGTCCCAGGAGATCGCGGTGCTGACCGGCAAGGCGCACCGCAACGTGACCCGAGATATCCGCGGGATGCTGGTGCAGTTGCACGGCGAAGGGGGTGTGCTCAGGTTTGAGCACACCCAGCGCAACCCCCAGAACAACCAGCCCTACACCGTGTTCCGGCTGCCGCGCCGGGAAGTTGAGATTCTGCTGACCGGTTACAGCGTGCCGCTGCGCGCACGGGTGATCGACCGTCTGCACGAACTCGAGTTGGCGCTGACGCCGGCGGTGCCACGCTCGCTGCCCGAGGCACTGCGCCTGGCTGCCGACCTCGCGGCTCAAGTGGAGGCCCAGGCACCGAAAGTGGCGGCGCTGGAACGCCTGAGCGTCGCCGAGGGCACGATGTGCCTGACCGATGCGGCGAAGCACCTGGGCGCGCGGCGCCAGGACTTGCTGGCCTACCTGCAGGCGAATCGCTGGATTTACCGCCGGACCAATTCGGCCCGCTGGATCGCCTACCAGCCGCGACTGGCTGCCGGCCTGCTGGTGCACAGGACCTCGGTGGTGGGGCGTGACGATGACGGCGCTGATCGCATCGCGTCACAGGTGCGCGTCACACCTCGCGGGCTGGCGCTGCTCGCCGAGCGGCTGGAGATGGCGTCGTGAAGCGGCCGGCATTCCAGTTCTACCCCGCTGACTGGCGGAACAACGCGAAGCTGCGCCGCTGCTCCTGGGGCGCGCGCGGGGTGTGGATCGAGCTGATGGGGCTGATGCACGACAGCGACGAATACGGCGTGCTGCGCTGGTCGCTGAAAGAGATCGCGCAGGCCCTGGGCGCGCCTATGAAGCTGCTGCGCGAGTTGGTCGATTGCGGCGTGCTGTATGGCTGCGAGAAGGGCGTGTGCGAGGCGATGATTTACACGCCCATGAGCGGGCGCCGGCCTGGTGAGCCGGTGGTGCTGGTCGCTGAGCAGGTTGGCCCCATCTGGTATTCCCCGCGCATGGTGCGCGATGAGCACGTGCGGGGGCGGACGGGCGGGTCTACAAGGTTCAAGCCGAAGGACGATCCGTTGCCGCCTGGAGCTAAGAAATCCGAGCAGCCGACGGACCGACAGAAGCTAAGGGACCTGGTATTCAGCAAGACGGAGGGGCATTGCACGCACTGCAATACTCCGCTGGCTGCGGACTGGCAGATCGACCACCTCGTGCCTAGAAGCAAGGGCGGCAGCGAAAAGCTGGAAAACCTGGTTCCGTCTTGCGTCCGGTGCAACCGGGATAAAGCAGACACCCTTCCCGAGGACTGGGAATCACCCTTCCGGCAACCCGACGCGTCACCCAGCCCTTCACCCAGCCGGCGGAAGGGTGAAGGGCTGGGTGACGGCTCTTCTACTTCTTCTTCATCTTCATCTTCTTCTTCAGTAGCTAACGCTACTTCAGAAGCCGCTGACGCGCGGCGCCGGCGGTTCGAGATGTTCGAGGGCTGGGAGCCGGACGAGGTGACGCTGCGCGTTCACATGCGCACCGCTGGCCTGGCCCTGGCCGACCTGCAACCGCCCCTGGTGGCCGAGTTCGTCGGCTACTGGCTGACCCGTCCTGACGCAGACACCCACGCCGGCTGGTGCCGTCGGCTCGTACAACAGGCCATTCGAGTGCGCGCCCAGGTGGCCGCCGGAGGTTCCCGTGACTCAACCGCAACCCGTGGGCGCGCTGCTGGCGTCTCGCTCGTCGACAACATCGCAGACGACACCTGGGCAGACGATGCCCCCGTTCTGTGACCGGCAGCAGCTGGCTGACCGCGTGAACGTGGTGTTCGCGACGCTGCAGACCGACCTGGCGTTGGCCTCGGCGTTCCGCTGGGAGTTTCCGGGAGACGACCCAGAAAAACTTCGCGCGGCCAAACGAGCGTGGATGCGCATCGAATTGGCCCAGGTACCGCCGCCGTTGTTCGACCTGGCGCTGCGTCGACTGGGGGTGGACTACCAGGCTGGGCGGGAGCGCAAGTCCTTGCCGAGCGTCGGCGACTTCCTGGCGCTGTGCCGGCCCAAGGCCGAGGCCCTGGGTTTGCCGTCGCCTGAGGCGGCGTACCGCGAGGCCGTGAGCCATGCGATGAACGCGCGTCACCGCTGGAGTCATCCCGCCGTGCGCATCGCTGCCGTGGCCACTGGCTGCCACGAGTTGCGCACCGCCGACGGGCGCCGTGCTGAGCAGATCCGTGGTGCGTTCGAGCGGCACTACGAGCAACTGGTGCGCCAGGTTGCCTGCGGCGAGAAACTGACCCCTCCGCGCCTGGCGCTGGCCCACGACGGGCAGCGCACCGCGGCCGAGGTGCACGAGGAGCACGCCGAGCAGGCCCTGCAGCAGCGCCTGCACGACCAGGGCCTGGCCGGAACGGGGCAGGGCGCGCGAGCGCTGCTGCTGGGGAAATTGGGGATCAAGCGGGAGAACTTGAATGGGTGACCAGGTGCTGTGTATCTACCACGGCGGATGCGCTGACGGATTCGGGGCGGCCTACGTGGTGCGCCTGGCCTTCCAGCGACAGGTGGAGTTTCATGCCGCCCAGTATGGCTCGGCCCCGCCGGACGTGACCGGGAAGGTGGTGCTGGTGGTGGACTTTTCCTATCCGCTCGCCGTGCTGCAGGCCATGGCCGAGCAGGCAGTGGCGGTGCTGGTGATCGACCATCACAAGACAGCTGAGGCCGATCTGGCGGGCGTGCCCCGCGCGCCGGAACGTTACGACCTGTGGCGAGCCTCGGGCGTGCCGTTGGCGTCGATCTTCGACATGGACCGTAGCGGTGCAGGGCTGACCTGGGACGTGTTCTTCCCGGGTGCGCCGCGCCCGGCGCTGATCGACCACATCGAGGACCGGGACCTGTGGCGCTGGCGCCTTCCCGATACCGCTGCCGTCACGGCCGCGCTGTTCAGCTACCCCCAGGAGTTCGAACGCTGGGAGCGCTTCGTCGAGGGCGGCGTCGGCGAACTGCTCAACGAGGGTGCTGCGCTGCTGCGCAAACAGGCGCAGGACTTGGAGAGGCTGCTGCCGGCGACCACCCGCCGGATGGTGATCGCTGGCTACGACGTGCCGGTGGCGAACCTGCCGTTCACGATGGCCAGTGATGCCGGAAACCTGATGTGCGTGGGCGAGCCCTTCTCAGCGACCTATTACGACGGGGCAACCGAGCGGGTTTTCAGCCTGCGCAGCAGCCGCGGCGCGGTGGATGTGGGAGCGATCGCCAAGCGGTTCGGCGGAGGCGGGCATGCGACGGCGGCGGGGTTCAGTGTGCCGCTGAGCGACAACGGATCTCTGCCGGAGAACGGGAATGGCTGACATCGCCTGGCGCGAGAAGCGCAACGCCGACGGCCGGGTGATCCCGCGCTGCTGGTTGACCGACAGCGGCTACACCGTAGCCGAGTGCCGAATCCCCGAGATCCGCTACGCGATCAGCCGGCCCGGCGGCGCCCAGCCTTTCGCCTACGAGGGGGACCGCGACCGGGTGGTCGCCGCAATCGCCGAGGACATGGCGCGCCGGGCGGATGAGGACTCGGACGCATGATCACTCGTCGAGAATTGCTGAAACTAATTGCGCTGGCGCCTGCAGCCGGCATCGTTATTCCGGCGCTGGAATATCCCCGAGATCCATACGTGCGAGTTGGCGATATTGCTGACTACCTCGGCCACTGTCCGGGTGGCTTCATTGGCGGCCAGTTGGTGCATGCAGTGCTGCCATGGGACGGGGTGGGATACCCGGTGCAGACCTGGAACAACAGCTTCGGCCCCGCCCGCGCGCTGGAGACGTACTACGACGTCGACCTTGCCGACTTTCGGCGAGAGATTCCCGACAATTTCTGGCACCACCACTCCACGAAGCAGTACCCCAATGTGCATACCTGGCTGCGCATGCAGCGGTACGGCGAGACGCGCGAGCAGGCCGTCCGAGCGCTGAACTTCGTGGGGTTCCGCGCATGACCCTGGCGTTGATCTACTACGGGTGCGCTGGCCTCTACACCCTGGCGATCACCATCAGCATGCCGTGCCGCGTGAAGCACGTGCGGGCGGTGCTGCTGTGGCCTCAGTTCTGGGCCGTGCTGCTCTATCGCGGGCTGAGGGGGCGTCATGGCCGCGCGTGACGGTTTCCGCACCACCGGACAGGTGCTGACCTGGTGGCTCGGCCGCCTGGAGACCAACCGGGCGGTGTCCGCTAGCTACCGGCGGACGATGGGCAGCCTGATGCGGCGCCACGTGATGCCGTCGCTCGGTACGGTGACGCTGAAGAAGTTGTCCCGCTCGGCGGTGGACGATCGGCTAGTGTGGCCGATGCAGCAGGTCTGCTCGCCGCACACGGTGCACAAAGCGGTGCAGGGGCTGCAGCAGGCGCTGGCGCTGGCCGAACGGCAGAAGCGCATCGACACCAACCCGCTGGCCTCGGTGAGCTGGAAGGATTTCTGGACGGGGCAGCTGGCGCCGCGCGCCGCCGGGCTGTTGCCGGTCGATGTACCGACCCTGGTGCCTGCGCTGTGCCAGGCGCTCGAGCAGGAGCCACTCGGCGGGATGCTGGCGCTGATGATGCTCGCCCACGGCACCCGCATCAGCGAGACGGCGCTGGCGCGCTGGCAGCACATCAGCCTGAGCGAGCGTGTCTGGATCATCCCGGCGCAGAACACCAAGACCGGCGCGGAGCTGACGGTGCCGCTGACGGCCCAAGCCTGCGCGCTGCTCGATCGCTACCGGCAACTCCAGCACCCGGCGCGCTCGGGCAGCCCGTGGGTGTTCGCAGGGCAGGGCGGCGAGGGCCTGTCGAAGGAGCAGGCCAGCGCACTGATCCGCAAGGTCAGCGGCCGGCAGTGGCGCAGCCATGACCTGCGCAAGCTGGCGCGCACTGTGTGGGCGGAGATCGGCATCGACTACCTGGTGGGCGAGATGCTGCTGAACCACTCGATGGGCAAGCTGGCCAGCACGTACATCCACACAGCGGTGGTGGACCTGCGCCGCGACGCGCTGGAGCGCTGGCACGGGTGGCTCGACGAGCGCGGATTCACCGCCGCGCACTGCCTAAAAACCGACGAAACCACATTTTCCACGAATGGCGTTGCGGCCTAGTGCTGCGCGGCGTTCAGCGATTTTTCCCATTTCTCATAGAGGTAGATGGAATGAAGGTTCAGGAGAGCATCGAACAGCCGGCACTGGAGTTCCTCCGTTCGCTGCATGGCCGTCGCCAAGGGCGCACCACCGCCCAGGCGCTGGGCTATCTCGCGGTTGCTATTGCCAATCCTCGGGCAGAAGTGGCTCTGGTCGATCACCACGGCAGCCGACTGGCGCAGGAGCATTTGGTGTGGGTGGTGAAAGAAATCATCCACCGGCTTGAGCTACAGAACATGGAGGTGCGGAGAGGGCATCGCAGCCTGGGCGGCAATGTCCTCATCTTTGGGGGCTTGAAGTGATGGCGGCACAGGCCCCGATCAAGCCCTGGAAGGGGCGCACCAAGGTGCGCCGCGCGCCGCCAGTGGACTACGAGGGCAACGAGCAGAAGGCTCTGATGAACTGGCTGCAGGTCCGGCATCCGCTCGCGGCCAAGATGACCTACCACGTGCCGAACGGTGGGCACCGGGTGAAGGCGGTTGCGGCGCAACTCAAGGCCCAGGGAGTGAAGGCCGGCGTAAGCGATCTGGTGGTGGCGATGGCTCGCGGCGGGTTTCACGGGCTCTACTTGGAGTTCAAGGCAACGCCGCCGCACGACGCCGTGGTCAGCGCCAGCCAGTTGGCCTGGCAGGTTGCCGTCGAGCAGCAGGGTTATCTGGCCCTGGTGTGCAAGGGGCTGGATGAGGCGATCCAGGCGCTCGACGACTACCTGGCCCTGCCGCCCACCCAGGTGGTGCGCCCGTGAGCCGGCGCCAGCACGGGCCGGCGTTACGCATTGAGCGGTTGCCGCTGGCGAGCTGCAGCAACTGCGATGGACGTGGATTTGTGCAGGGCGTGTTCCATCAGATGGATTGCGTTGCCTGCAATGGATCAGGGCTGGTCGCTGCGGATAGCGGAGCGGCTCTTTCCGCCGAGGTGCTGGTGCAGCAGCTGCGCCTGCGGCTGAACGAGTCGCAGGCGGCACTGGCGAGGATGAGCGAGGTGGTACGGCGCCACGGGTTGATGGGGCCGAGCGGGGATTACCACGGTGACGGGCGGGGCGGCCCAGGTCACCGGACGTTGGATTGAGGGGGAAGGGCGATGATTTACACGAATGTGCTGAGCGCGGTGGTGGCGGCCCTGGCAGCCGAGGCGATCGACAACACGAGCACGCAGGCCTGGCAGAAGCTCTACCGAGCGGGGCACCAGGATGGATTGGACCTGGCAGTGCTGATGCGCTCCGGTGGCGAGCGGCTCAACCGCGGAGAGGTGAACTGCTGGGTGCACGCTCGGCTGCACAGCGGGCTGATTCCTCGGCACTGGCACGCGCTGCTCGCCCGGTTCTCGACACACCGCGGCCGGAAGGTCGACGCCATCGGCCGGCTGGTACCGCTGGTGGCGTCGCCGGCGCCGCGTCTGTTCGTGGCCAAGGCTGTGACGGCTTGGGCTATCCCGCAGATGAAGGGGGTAGACGGGAAGCGCTCCAGCGACGTGCTCGTGCTGCCTCGCGAGTTCTACGATATGAACGCCTGGGATCTGGAGGCGAACCCGGAGCGCACCCGTCGTCGGTGGCGCGCCGGGGTGTTCGCGGTCCTAGACGAGATGTGCGGCGAGGCGCTGGTGGCGGCTGGCGAAATACTGAAGGCCGAAGGCGTGCTGCTGGATGTAGCAGCGTAGGGGTTGACAGTGACTGGCCGGCTGGCCGAAGATTTCTCCATCTTGTCATTCCTGCGCGTGCTGGTGATGACACCCAAGAGCCCGGCCATTACGCCGGGCTTTTTTGTGCCACTCTTCTGAGCCTTGCTCGGAAAGTTTGGAATGCGTCGTGTATCCTTGGCGCCGCTACGGGCGACCCGGATCGGGTCGCTTCACATGGACGACCCATCTATCCAAGGAGATTTTCGTGCGTGACTTCCTGCGTATGACTTTCGGCGGACTCTCGAAGCAATATTTCTTCCGTCAGCTGTTCTTCGGCTTTGTCATTACGGCTGTGATGATCTGGGTTCTCGCGCAAGGTGAACGACCAGTCACGGTCGGCTCGATCGTGTTCCTGGCGGTCAACACTCTGCTTTACCCATACTCTCGCTTCGTTTACGAGAAGGTCGTTGGTTTCTTGCTCGGGGATAATGTCATCTTCGGGAACGCCATCATTTTCCTGGCCGCGAAAATCTTCACGATGGTTCTGTGCTGGTGCATGGCGATCTTTGTGGCGCCTGTTGGGCTGCTGTGGCTGTACGTCTATCACCGTCGAGCTGCTTAGTCGCCGCTTGTAATTAAATCTGAAGCCCGGCCGTTGCGCCGGGCTTTTTCGTTTCTGGAGAAAGCAATGGCAGACCTGAGCACCGGAGCCGCCGCCGCAGTAACCGGGGTGCTGGGTGCGACTGCCGCGAGCATGTTTCCCGCCGTGGACATAAACGCCGTAGTTGGCGCTTTCGGCGGCGCACTGTTCTTCATCGTGTTCAAGCAGGGCCTATCGATCTGGGGCCGCCTCGGCTACCTAATAGCGTCTTGGGTGTTCGGCTACTACATCGCAGTAGAGCTGCTCGGGAGGAAGTGGACGGCGACCTCTGGGCTTGCTGCATTCCTTGGCGGTCTATTGTGCGTCGTTCTGTGTGTGAGCCTGCTCGAGTGGGGCCAGGGAGGGAAAGTGCCAGGGTGGCTCCGCTGGGTAGCGGGTCGCTTTGGAGGCCGAAATGGCTGATCTCTGGACTCTCATCGGGGCCGCATTGAGCAGCGCGATCTGCGGCAGGATCATCTCGTGGCGGGATGTTGAGGCACGCTACCGCCCCGGTGTTTCGCTGTGTGCATGGCTACTCGCCGTTGGCACTGGCTGTTACGCGTTGTCGGTGGCGCTGTCTGTGCTGTTCATTCGCCCCGTTGAGCCGATGCCGCCACTGCTGCTGATCGTGTTGGCCGTACTGGCGTGGCTCGTGTTCCGCGCGAAGGGGAACATTGCCAGGGTTGTGTCCAGGGTGGATTCACCCTGGGACGGCCAAGAGCGGCGCAATGAGGGGCGCTAGGAATGCCCTCTCGTCCACTCAAGCCCTGCCGGAGCCGCCTCTGCCAGACGCTTACGCGGGACCCGAGCGGGTACTGTGACGAGCACCGCAGCGAGGCCTCGAACTGGAACAAGCGCCCAGCCTGGAAGGGCAGCGCGGCGTCGCGCGGGTATGACAGCCGTTGGCGAAAGCTGCGCCTGCAGATTCTCAAGCGTGATGACTACCTCTGCCAGGCGTGCCTTCGCGCCGGTCGTATCACCGAGGCGACCGAGGTCGACCACCGGCTGAACAAGGCCAGCGGCGGCACCGACGATCCGGACAACCTTGAGGCGATCTGCACGCCCTGCCACCGGGCGAAGACCGCCCGGGAGCGGCGCGCGGCCCCTCCGGCCTGAGCCTGCCCGCCGCACCACGATGGTGCGACAGGGGGAGGGTGGGTCGAAAGTCTGAGGCCTTTCGAGATGAGACCGCCCCCTGAAGCTTGTTCATACGCCCGCGAAAAATGAATTCCAGGAGTCGCGCCGATGCCCGGGGCCAAAGGGCGCTCCGGGCGGCGCCCGAAACCAACCGCCCAGAAGGCGCTGGCGGGCAACCCCGGCAAGCGCGCACTGAACAAAAGCGAGCCGACGTTCGCAGAGCTGACCGCGGTCGATCCGCCCGAGTGGCTGCCAGAGCTGGCGGTCACGATGTGGGAAACGGTCGTGCCGCAACTGCTCGGCGAGCAGGTGTTGCAGATCACCGACCTGCACAACGTCGAGGCGTTTTGCGTTGCGTACTCCAACTGGCGCATCGCCCAGGATCACGTCACCGCGCACGGCCCAGTGGTGGAGGGCGCAACGGGCGGCCCGATGAAAAACCCCGCGCTCACCGCCGCGAAAGAGGCGATGGCGCAGATGGTCACCTTCGGCTCCATGCTCGGCCTTGATCCGTCGAGCCGCCAGCGGCTGATCACCGGCCGCAAGAAACCTGTCGGAAACCCATTCGCCGAGTTGCTCGGCAACGGCTGAGCATGGCGAGCAAGCACCCCATCGTCGACGGAGCGATGCGGTGGGCGCGCAAGGTCCTGGCCGGCAAGTTGCCGTGCTGCCGCTACGTGCGCTTGGCGATCGAGCGCCACTTCGACGACATCGAAGCCAGCCGCACCGCCAAGTTCCGCTACAAGTTCGACGCGGCCAAGGCCGAGAAGAAGCTGCGGCTCATTCAGCTGCTGCCGCACACCAAGGGCGAGTGGGCGTTCAAGCGCCAACTCATCACCCTGGAGCCCTGGCAAGCGTTCGGCATGGCCTGCACATTCGGCTGGGTGCGGAAGAACAGCGGCTTCCGCCGCTTCCGCGAAAGCTACTGGGAAGTGCCCCGCAAGAACGGGAAGTCGGTGATCGCCGCCGGCGTTGGCATCGCGATGTTCTGCGCCGACGGCGAGTTCGGAGCCGAGGTCTACGCCGGCGCCACCACCGAGAAACAGGCCTGGGAGGTGTTTCGCCCAGCGCGGCTGATGGTGAAGCGATCGCCGATGCTGATGGAGGCCGCCGGCATCGAGGTCAACGCCTCGAACATGAACCGGCCGGATGACTCCAGCCGCTTCGAGCCGATCATCGGCGACCCCGGCGACGGCTCGTCGCCGAGCTGTTCCATCGTCGACGAGTACCACGAGCACGACACCGCGGCGCTCTACGAAACCATGCTCACCGGCATGGGTGCCCGTAGGCAGCCGCTGATGTTCATCATCACCACCGCCGGCGCCAACATCGCCGGGCCCTGCTACGACAAGCGTCGCCAGGTCCTCGAAATGCTCGACGGCACCGTGCCGGACGACGAGTTGTTCGGCTGGGTCTGGACCATCGACGAGGGCGACGACTGGACCGACCCGAAGGTGCTGGCCAAGGCCAACCCCAACTTCGGCGTGTCCGTCTTCAAGGAATACCTGGAGAGCCAGCAGCAGCGCGCGATTCGCACAGCGCGGTTCACCAACACCTTCAAGACCAAGCACCTCAACGTCTGGGTGAGCGCGAAGACCGGCTTCTTCAACATGGAGTCCTGGCGCAGTTGCGAGGACACCACGCTGAGCCTCGAGCAGTTCGAGGGGCAGGACCTGGCCCTGGGGCTCGACCTGGCCCGCAAGCTCGACATGAACGCGAAGATCCGCCTCTTCTGGCGAATGATCGACGGCCGCATCCACTACTACTGCCTGGTGCCGCAGTTCTGGGTGCCCGAGGACACCGTCCACTCCCAGGAAAACCGCCGCATGGCCGAGCGGTACCAGGGCTGGGTCAACAGCGGCCACCTGTTGGAAACCCCCGGCGCCGAGGTCGACTACCGCGAGATCCTCTCGGAGCTCAAGGGCGACGGCCGCCGCTTTGACGTCCGCCAGAGCGGCATCGACCCGCACGGAGCCACCGGCCTGATGCACGACATGGACGACGAGGGCCTGACACCCGTCGTCATCACCCAGAACTACACCAACCTGTCCACGCCCATGAAGGAGCTGGAAGCGGCCATCGAGTCGGGGCGCTTCCACCACGACGGCCACCCGATCCTCACCTGGTGCATGGGCAACGTCATCGGCAAGAACATCCCGGGCAACGACGACGTCGTCCGCCCCATCAAGCAGGGTGACGACAACAAGATCGACGGCGCCGTGGCGCTGATCATCGCCGTGGGCCGAGTACTCGCCCTGGCGCCCACAGAAACCGCCGACGACGACTGGCTCGCCGGTATACGGAACCCCATCATCGTATGAGCGCATTCCTCGCATTCCTGCTGGCAAGCCTGGTCGGCTTCGGCCTCCTGTGCGCCGGCGTCTGGATGCTCGCCGGTACCGGCTGGGCGCTGATCGCCGGAGGTTGGTGCATGTTCGCCATCGCCGGCTTCATCCGCCGAGGCCTGCGCGATGAGTAAAACCTTGCGCCAGGCCCTCGCCACCAGCGTCGTGCGCCCTTCGGCCGACATCACCAGTTGGTTCGGAAAAACCATCCGGCTCACGGATGGCGGATTCTGGTCGGCCTTCTCCGGTGGGCAGTCCAGCGCCGGCGTCGCCGTCAACGTCACCACCGCCATGCGGGTCTCTACCGTCTGGGCCTGCGTTCGGTTGATTGCCGAGACCATCGCCACCCTGCCGCTCGGCCTCTACACCCGCCTTCCCGATGGGGGGCGCGAGGCCAACCAGGACCACCCGCTCTACACCGTCCTGGCGCTTTCGCCGAACGCCGACATGGGGCCGGTGCAGTTCTGGGAGGCCATGTTGGCCAGCCTGCTGCTGCAGGGGAATGCCTACGCCCTTGTGCATCGGGCCGGCGGCCGCGTGATTGCGCTCGACTTTCTGCTGCCGAACCGCATGCGCCTGGATTGCCGTAACGGCGTGCTGCGCTACTTCTACAGCTTCCCCGGCGAAGGTGAGCGCGAGATTGAAACGGCCGATCTGCTGCACATCCCAGGGTTTTCGCTGGATGGGCGCATCGGCCTGTCGCCGATCACCTACGGCGCCAACGTCATCGGCTCTGCCATCGCCGCGGATGAAGCGGCGAACAGCACCTTCAAGAAAGGGCTCATGCCCACTGTGGCGTTCAAGGTCGATCGCACGCTCAAGAAGGCCCAGCGCGAGGATTTCCGAGGCTACATCGAGTCGGTTTCCGGCGCGCTGAACGCCGGCAAGTCTCCGGTGCTGGAGGAGGGCATCACGCCAGAGTCGATTGGCATCAACCCGACTGACGCCCAGTTGCTCGAAACGCGAGGGTGGAGTGTGGAGGAAGTCTGCCGCTTCTACCGCACGCCGCCGCACATGGTCGGCCACACCGAAAAAAGCACCAGCTGGGGCACCGGCCTCGAGCAGCAGGTGATCGGCTTCCTGACGTTCTGCCTCAACCCCTGGCTGCGCCGAGTCGAGAAGGCCATCACCCGTCAATTGTTGACCCCGGTCGAGCGCCTCAAGCACTACGCCGAGTACTCCATCGAAGGCCTGATGCGCGCCGACAGCGCCGCCCGCCACGCCTTCTACTCGGCGATGACCCAGAACGGCATCTACACCCGTGACGACTGCCGCGTCCGCGAGAACCTGCCCCGCAAGGGCGGCAACGCCGACGTGCTTACCGTCCAGAGCAACCTCACCCCGCTCGACGCCCTCGGGCAAACCGACGCCGGCAAGGCCGCGCAAGCCGCCCTTCAGGCATGGCTCAACGGCCCCACCCAGGAGTAACCATGGACCTCAGCAAACTCAAGGCCTCCGGCATCAGCTGCGAGGTCAGCCCCCGCGCGCTCGAGCGTTGGAACCCGGCCATTCAGGCCGCCGTCGAGAACACCGGCGACACCATCACCATCTACGGCGTGATCGGCGAGGACTACTGGGGCCAGGGCGTCACCGTCCAGCGCATCGACGCCGCCCTGCGCGCCATCGGCGACAAGCCGGTGACCGTCTACGTCAACTCGCCCGGCGGCGACATGTTCGAAGGCCTCGCCATCTACAACCGCCTGCGCGAGCACAGCCAGCAGATCACCACCAAGGTGCTAGGCCTGGCCGCCAGCGCCGGCTCTCTGATCGCCATGGCCGGACATGAACGCCAGGTCGCAAGCGCCGGCTTCCTGATGATCCACAACTGCTGGACCTGGCTCGCCGCCAACCGGCACGGCCTGCGCGAAGCCGCCGACGTCATGGAGGAATTCGACGCTGCCATGGCCGACCTCTACGCCGAGGTCAGCGGCCAACCCTCCGAGGACATGGCCGAGCTGATGGATGACGAGACCTTCATCCGCGGAAAGCTCGCCGTCGAGCTCTCCCTGGCCACCAGCCTGCTGTCGTCCGACGAGATCACCGAGCGCGACGACGCCGAAACCCGCCAGACCAGCGCCATGAAGGCCATGGACATCGCCCTCGCCAAGAGCGGCATGACCCGCGCCCAGCGGCGCGAACTGTTCGCCAATTTCAAGCCCGGCACGCCTCGCGCTGCCGGCGGGGGCACGCAGAACGCTGCCCCGACCGATAAGCGAAGCGCTATCGCCCCTGACCTTTCCGCCTCCCTGTCAGAGGCGTCCGCAATCCTCAATTCCCTCAAAGGAGAATCGCGATGAGCGACTTCGAAAAGCAGTACAACGAACTGAACGCCAGCCTGAAACAGATCGGCGACCAGATCAAAGCCCAGGCTGAAAACGCCCAGAAGGAACTCACCAAGACCGGTGAGATGCAGGCCGAAACCCGCGCCAAGGTCGACGAACTGCTCACCAAGCAGGGCGAGATGCAGGCCCGCCTGCAGGAGGCCGAGCAGAAGCTGATCAACGCCGGCAAGCGCAACGAAGACACCGAACGTCCGAAGTCGGCCGGCGAGCTGGTCGTGCAGAGCGAAGCCATGCAGGACATGAAGAGCTCGTTCCGTGGCTCCCGCCGGATTGCGGTGCCGCGCGCCGCCATCACCTCGACCTCCGGCTCCGGCGGCACCCTGGTACCGGCAGAGCGCCGTGGCGGCATCCTCGCACTGCCTGAGCGTCAGCTCACCATCCGCGACCTGATCGCCCCCGGCCAGACCAGCAGCAACTCGTACGAGTACGTGCGCGAAACCGGTTTCACGAACAACGCCGCGCCGGTCGCGGAGAACACGGCCAAGCCGTACTCCGACCTGACCTTCGCGCTGGAAAACGCTCCGGTTCGAACCATTGCGCACCTTTTCAAGGCCTCGAAACAGATCCTCGACGACGCGCCCGCCCTGCAAAGCATCATCGATGCCCGAGGCCGCTACGGCCTGCGCCTGGCCGAGGAAGCGCAGCTGCTCTTCGGTAACGGCACCGGCGCAAACCTCGCAGGCCTGGTGCCGCTGGCGCAGGACTACGCCGCGCCGGGTGGCGTCACCGTCACCGGTGAACAGCGCATCGACCGTCTGCGCCTGGCGCTGCTGCAGGCCGAATTGGCCGAATACCCGTCCGATGGCATCGTCATCAACCCCATCGACTGGGCACTGATCGAGCTGCTCAAGGACGGCGAGGGCCGCTATCTGATCGGCATGCCCCAGGGCAACATGCCGGCCACGCTGTGGCGCCGTCCGGTGGTGGCGACCCAAGCCATGCCGCAGGACGACTTCCTGGTCGGTGCGTTCCAGCTCGGTGCGCAGATCTTCGACCGCGAAGACATCGAGATCCTGATCAGCACCGAGAACGCCGACGACTTCGAGAAGAACATGGTGACCATCCGCGCTGAAGAGCGCCTGGCCTTCGCCGTGTATCGCCCCGAAGCCTTCGTCACCGGCTCGCTGACCGAAGTCGCCGGCGGCTAATCGACCACGTCACCACATCGAGAAGGGCGCCCAAGCGGCGCCCTTTTTCGTGAAGGAGAACAACCATGGCACGCACTACCAAGCAGCCGGAGCAAGCCGATTCCGGCGATCAATCGCAGTCCTCTGCCGAGGCGAGCGCCGCCGAGAGCACCCAGCCCACCAACGCCCAGCAGGTCACCATCTACCCTTTGCGCACCTACCAGGACCAGGGCGAGCTCAAGCGCCGCGGTGGCAAGGGCTACGGCGTCAGCAAGAGCCATGCCCTGCAACTGATCGCCTCCGGCCTAGCCACCGACAAGAACCCGAAGGGCTGACCCATGGCATTCGTGGACCTAGCAGTGGCCAAGGCGCATCTGCGCGAGCCCGAGGATGACGAAACCTACCTGATGCTGCTGCTGTCCGCAGCCGAGGACCAGGCCGTGCAGTTCCTCGATCGCAACGTCTACGCCGACGATGCAGCCCTGGCTGCCGCCGTAGCCGCAGAGACCGCCGGCGAGCGGCCCATCGTCGCCAACGACTCCATCCGCGCCGCCACGCTGCTGATCCTCGGCCATCTCTACGCCAACCGCGAAGACGTGGTCACCGGCACCATCGCCACCGAACTGCCGCGCAGCTCGCGCTCGCTGCTGATGCCGTACCGCGTCGGGATGGGTGTATGAGAGCAGGCCCACTCCGCCACCGCGCCACCCTGCAGGAGCAGCAGCGCGTCCCCGATGGCGCGGGCGGTTACGCCGAAACCTGGGTCGAGCTGCGCAAGGTCTGGGTCGAGATCACACTGCCGACTGGGCGCGTGGCCACCGTCGCCGACCAGTTGCAGAACGTCGTTACCGCCGAGATCCGCGCTCGCCCGTCGCCAGCGCTGGTCGCCGGGCGGCGCCTGGTACACACCCGACAGGGCCTCACCACCACCTACCTGATCGAAGCGGCGCTGTCCGACAACGAGAACAGCATGCTCCGGCTGCTGTGCTCCAACGTCACCCCAACCCCGAGGACTACCCCATGACCCTCCGCGCAACTGGCAACCTGAGCGGTGCCGTCACCGCCAAGAAGGGCGACGACCTGAGCAAGCTCGCCGCCGCCACCAAGGAAGTACTCATCGCCCGCGGCCTGGCCAAGGATGACGGTGTAGAGGCTGCACCGAAGTCTGCCAAGGCGGCAGCCAAGGACGCCTGACCGTGGCCAGGCGCTCCCGCATCAAAGGCGACTTCAAGCTGCGCCGTGTGCTGCGGGAGATCGCCAAGCTGGATCAGAGCGATCTGCCCCGGGCAATGGCCCAGGCCGCTGACCTGGTGTTGGCCACGCAGCAGGCCGACATCCCCAGGGACACCGGCGACGCCGCTGCCGCACTGCAGGTGCGCATCAGCAAGAACGGCCTGGACGCCCGCGTAGGCATCATCGGCAAGAAGGCCAACCGCGAGTTCTTCTACCTGCGTTTCATCGAGTACGGCACCAAGGGCTACACCGGCGGAAAGCGCGCCGGCAATCGCAACCGTCGGAGCACCAACAAGACGGACGGCGAGCACTGGTTCGGCAAGAACCCCGACATCCCGGCGCGCCCGGCGCACCCCTGGCTGCGCCCCAGCATTCAGACCAACCGCGACGACATCCGCGTGATCATCCGCGGCGCCATCGACAGCACGCTGCGCCGCGCCGCCAAAGGGGCAAGCAATGCCTGATCCATCCCTCGCCCTGCAGCGCGCCGTGTTTCAGCGCCTGGAGGCCGAACTGAGCGTGCCGGTTTACGACGCCGTGCCGGCGGACACGCCCTATCCCTACGTCACCATCGACAGCGAGCGCGCCACCAACGCCAGCCCGCTATCGGGCCGCAAGCGCGAAGAGCGCCTGCTGTATTTCAGCGTCTGGAGCGACTACCAGGGGCAGGCCGAGGTCAAGCGCATCAATGGCGAGATCGCCGCCGCGCTGGTCGAACGCCGCCTGGCGCTGGACGACGGCCGCGCTGTCGCCGTGCGCCTGGTCAGCACCGCCAGCAACCGCGAGCCCGACGGCCGCACCTACATGGGTTCGGTCGTCGTCCGCGTCATCACCACTCACTGATCCACCCCACGCCACCCGGCATCACCCCGCGCGCCCTTGGAGGACTACCCATGGCCGAAGACAACCTGAACACCGCCGCCGGCTGCCGGCTGGCGATTGGCACCAAGACCCCGGCAGAAACGAAGGCCGAATACGAGGCGGACACCTACGTCGACGTTGGCGAGATCGAAGACCTCGGCGAATTCGGCGACACGTTCAGCTCGGTCAATTTCACCAGCCTGCTCAATGGTCGCGTGCGCAAGTACAAAGGCACCGCCGATGCCGGCGACATGACCCTGACCGTGGGTCTCGACAACGGCGATGCCGGCCAACAGGCCGTCAAGACCGCTCACGCTGACCGCACCAAGGGCAACTACAACATCAAGGTCACCCTCAATGACGGCGACCCGACGGCCGATCCGGTGGAGCTGCCCACCACGTTCTACTTCGGCGTAAAGGTGATGAACAACACCGTCGCCGCTGGCAGCGCCGACAACGTCGTGCGCCGCAACATCACCCTCGGCATCAACACCGACATCCTCGAAGTCATCGCCGGCCCCGCCGCCTGATCGGTGGGGCGCATGCCCCACCTGCTGGAGTGATCCATGAGTGAAGCCCTGCACGGTACCGTCGACCTGGTCGTCGGTGCGCGCACCTACACCCTGCAGCCCACCCTCGAGGCGGCGCTGCGCATCGAACACAAGTTCGGCGGCCTACGCGGCGCGCTGGAGGCGACCCGCCTGCTCAGCCTTAGCGCCTGTGCCGACCTGATCGTCGCCGGCGCCGGCCTCAAGCCCGAGCAACACGCCGAGATCGCCGCCGCCATCTTTGCCACCGGCGTCAGCACCGTGGCCAACGCGCTGGTCCCGTACATCAGTGGGCTCATCAACCCGGTACCGCCGGATATCGCCGCGCGGGGAAAGCCCGAGGCGGCGGCCACAGCGCCGTAAAGAACGGCAGCTATGTCGACTACCTGTTCGGCATAGCCACCGGATGGCTGGGCTGGCCGCCTGACGTCGCCTGGAAGACCCCCATCCCGCAACTGATGATCGCCCTCGATGCCCGCATCGACTGGATGAACCGCGACAAGCCTGGCAATGCGGTGCCCGCCGCGCAGCGAAAGGGCAGTGTCGCGGACCGGCTCAAGGCGTTCTTGCGTGGGCGGAGGGAGTGACCGATACAGTATTTCTGTACCGTTGACGGTGGAGCAATTAGCGGTTAACTTTCGTGCGTCGCTGCAAAATCAGCGGCCGGGTGTGGTAACCCGTGGTGATCGTAGGCGCACAGCGCCGTAAGGCGTTTTTTTGTGCTCGCTTTATGGCGGGCCGTGCGTGGGAGTCCTTCGGGGCTGCCGGGTTCCTACGTCCCCGGTTTACCACCCTGCGCACGGTTCGCCTCCATTTTCGTGTGGTAACGACGGTGGCGAACTCCAGACAGATCGTAGGAGCCGCAGCCCATGAAAACCGCCGTAGTCATCCCGTTCAAGTTTGATACCCGTGAAGTCCGCACCCTGCTGATCGACGACCAGCCGTGGTTTGTAGCTGGAGATGTAGCAACCGCTCTGGAATACCGAATTGCCGGAGACATGACCAGAAACCTGGATGACGATGAAAAGGGTACGCAGATTGTGCGTACCCTTGGCGGCGATCAGGAAATGCTGGTCATCAACGAATCCGGTTTGTACTCGGCGATTCTTCGCAGTCGCAAGGCCGAAGCCAAGCGCTTCAAGAAGTGGGTAACCGCCGAGGTGCTTCCGGCGATCCGTCGCACCGGCCGCTACGAAGACGCCGGCAACAAGATGTCCACCCTGATGGATGAGCTGATCGGCATGACCGAGGTGAACGTCATCAAGGGGCTGATTCGCGACAAGGCCAAGGTGATCCCCATCGACCGCCGCCGAGGCTTCCAGTTGGCGATGAACAACCGGCTGCACACCCGCTTCAACGTGCCGCGGGTAGAGCTGATCCCCGCCGCCCAGTTCGAGGCCGCCTGCAACTTCATCGCCGCCTACGCCCTGGAGGGTGAGTGGCTGCCGAAGGAGGAGGGCAAAGGGTTCTCGGGGTTGATCGGCCGCGAGGTTGGCGCCGCGGAACGTTGGCTGGTGTCCCTCGATTACGCCGGCAATGAGCAATACAAGCTGGTCCCGATGGATGCCTACGTCATGAACCATCGCGACCTGATCAAGGCTATGACCGCACCCTATGGGGACACCCTGGTATCTACGGACGAAATGTTCGAGTTCGCCATGGCGGCGCTGGCCAATCTTCAAGCCCGCTCGGCCTGGCAGGCAAAGGCGATCAACGAAATGAAACGCCAGGCCTAGAGGCCAAAGAGGAAAGCAGAACCCAGTCCGGTGCTGGGTTTCTGTGCTGGCGCTTTGGTATTCTCGTACCTTTCCAACAGGGAGGTGGCGAGATGCGGAAATTCAGGTTATTGGGAATCGCAGTGCTAATGACATTGGCCGCTATCCCTTGCATCAGCTTTGCTGAAGTTATCGGCGGTAAAAAATGCGATGAAGTGAAGATGGCCGCTGGATATACATCTGATTCGCCATTGAAGGTCGATGCAGAAAGCATAAAATCGGAAAGTCCTCTATTTCCTGGCGGCTCTGTATTTTGCGATATATCCAAGAGGTACACCGCGCCGGGTTTCGAACTGACTCGCTCGGAATTTGGTAAGTTCGATGGCGTGAAATACCGCGTATATTACTCTGATGGGAGTGGAGTTATACAGGGTGACCCAGCTTCAACATTGGACTATGTGAAAGATAGGAGTATTAAGAACTGGGAGCTAATGTGTAAGGCTGACCTTATGGATGACACGCGTTGGTGCTCTATCAGTAGCGGGTCTCTTAATGTTGGGATTTGGAAGGACGGTAAGCCATTCTTGAGAGTGGGTACGGATCATTACCCTGGTTCAAGTGTGATGATTAGAGTTGACAAGAATGCACCGATGACTGCTGGTGAGAAGAGGCAGTTTTCAGCTTCGCAGGTCGATCAAGCAATCAAGCAAATGTCGACGGGTAAGAATATATTGGTTAGATATGTGGAATGGCCATATCAATCAAACATTGATAGCCAAGTATCCTTATTTGGGTTTGTTCAGGCATATGAGGTGTTAGGTCAGACCTTTAAAAGGCACTCTCATTAGATTTGTCGATTTTTAAAGCCGCCTTCGGGCGGTTTTTTTATACCCGGAGAAAACGATGGCAGACCAAGAAGTCCAGGGGATGCTGATCCAGATTGAGGCCACAACGGCGCAACTGCGTCGGGAGCTGGCCGCCTCGGATCAACTGGTCGCGCGCACCACCAGCAGCATCGACCGCAACCTGGCCAACGTCGACGCCTCGTTCGATCGCAGCGCCCAGGCGGCACAGCGCGCTGGCACCCTGATGCGTGGCACCTTCGCTGCGCTCGCTGGCGCCGGGCTGGTGGGCGGCATCATCCGCCAGGTCGATGCCTACGGGCAGATGGCTGACCGCCTGCGCATGGCCACCTCCGGAACTGCCGAATATCAGCAGGTGCAGGCGCACCTGCTGGAGACGGCCCAGCAGACCTATCGACCGCTGGCCGAGGCGCAGGAACTGTACATCCGCACCGCGGACGTGATGCGCTCCCTGGGTTACAACACCCAGCAGACGCTCGACATCACCGACTCGTTCTCCTTCCTGTTGGTGACCAACGCCGCCAGCGCCGACCGCGCGCAGTCCGCGCTCGACGCCTACAGCAAAGCCCTGCAGACCGGAAAGGTCGAGGCCGATGGCTGGGTCGCCATCCAGACCGCGATGCCGACCATCGTCAACGCCATCGCCGCCGGCACCGGCAAGAGCGCGGAGGAAATCCGCAACCTGGGTGCCCAGGGCAAGCTGGCGCTGGACGACATCAACGCAGGCCTGCTCAGCACCGTTGAGGTGAACCGAAAGGCCGCCGAGGAAATGTCCACCAGCGTCCAGGACGCTATGGTGAACATCCAGAACGCGATCCAGACCTTCATCGGCGGCGCGGAGGAAACGACCGGCGTATTCGCTGGCCTGGCGACCGCGCTGGGCGTGATCGCTGATAACGTCGGCGTGGTTGCGAGTGTGCTGGGTGGCGCGGGTATCGCGGCGCTGACGCTCTACACGGCTCGCGCTGGGCTGGCGGTGAAAGCCGCGTGGGCAGACCGTGCCGCCCGTATCGCCCAAGCGGATGCCGTGCTGCAGGCGGCAATCGCCGATCAGCGCAAGGCCGAGACCACCACCATTCTCGCAGCCCGCGAGGCGGCCGCTGCACGCGGTACTGCGGTGCAGACGCAGCTGTCCATTCAGCTAGCCCAGGCGCGCACCCGCGAGGCGGCAGCAACGGCAACGGTTGCCGCCGCTCAGCAGGGCCTGCGTGCGGCCAGCCTAGGCATCCTGTCCGCCCTCGGCGGCCCCATGGGCCTCGCTCTGGCCGCCGGTACCGTCGCCGCGGGTTTCCTGCTCATGGGCGGCAATGCCGATCAGGCGGGCGTTGACCTGGCCGAGCTCAAGCGTTCGACCGAAGAGCTGCGCGCCGAATTCCAGGGGCTGACCCGCGACCAGAAAGAGGCCTCGCTGGTCCGCTGGCAGCAATCTCAAATCACCGCCGCGGAACAGGTCCAGGGCGCCTATGACGACCTGGCCCAATCGATTCGCTCGGCGGTGGTCACAGCGCCTGCGCGTGATTCCGGCGGCGCCTACACCCAGCAGCTCACGGCCTATCAGTCGCTGATCGACCGCCTCAACGAGGCGCGCGAAAGCGGTGCCGACCTCTCGCCCATCCTGCGCGAAGTCGCCGAGCGGCTGAACCTGCCCGCCAGCACCCTGCAGTCCTGGCTGCAGCAGGCCGGCGCCTTCAGCGATGCCGACCGCCGCTCCGCGCAGATCGCCGATACCCTGCGCCTGCTCACCAGTGAGCTGGACGCCAACACCCAGGCCACCCAGGACAACAACGCCGCCAAGGCGGGCATGTCCTCGGCCGGACAGACCTACCTCGACACCCTGACCAAGCAGCTCGCCAAGCTGCAAGACAACGGCAGCGCGATCGCCGAGGCGAATCGCTACATCGCCGAGAACAAGGACCTCACCGAGGCCGACCGGGTTGCGATCATCTCCGCCGCGAACGCCATCGAGGCCCAGCGCGCGGCGAACAAGAAGGCGACCGCCGACCAGAAGGACCACACCAAGTCCCTCGAGGACGAGATCAAAGCCCTCGACAAGCTGCTCGATCGCGCCCTGCCGGAGCGTAAGCGCCTGGCCGATCTCGCCGAGGGCATCAAGGGCCTGCGCGCGGCCCAGGCCGCCGGCAAGATCACCGCTGCGGAGATGGAGCAGGGCATCCTCAACCTCAACCAGGCCTATGCCGACAGCCAGGTCCAGCAGCAGATCGAGGCGGAACAGAAACTCGCCCAGGTCCGCCGCAACAGCGCCGAGGCCTATCGCGCCGCGATGGAGGTCATCCTGCAGACCCGCCAGCAGGAGATAGACAACGAAGTCACCGGAATCGGCCTGGGCGACGATCAGCGCGAGCAGCTGCAACGGGTCAACGAGATTCGCCAGCGCTACGCCCAGCAGCGCCGAGAGCTGGAGCAGCAGCAGGAGGACGCCAGCCGGCGCCTCAGTCAGTACGCCTACGAGCAGCGCCTGGCGGACCTGGCCGAGTACCAGGCCCGCGAGATCCAAATGGAAGTGGACGGCCACGCCGCGCGGCTGGCCGCCCAGCAGGACTACACCAACGGCGCGCGACGGGCCTGGCAGAACATTAAAGCGGACGCGGCCGATGTGGCCAGCGCCACAGAGGACTCGCTGACCACCGGTTTCAACTCCGCTCGCGATGCCCTGGCCGATTTCACCGTCACGGGCAAGCTCAACTTCCGCAGCTTCGCCGCCAGCGTGATTGCGGACATGGCGCGCATCCAGGCGGCACAGGCCGCCAGCGGGCTGCTCAGCAGTGCCATTGGCTGGGGCATTTCCGCATTCACTGGCGGCAGCAGTTCCGCCGGCGCGACTCAGTCCGGCTACACCGGCTCAGATTTTTCCAACTGGCTGTCGACGCAAGCCAAAGGCGGCGCCTGGGATTCCGGCGTGCAGTTCTTCGCCAAGGGCGGCGCCTTCACCAACAGCATCGTCAGCCAGCCCACCGCCTTCGGCATGGCCGGCGGGGCAGGGGTGATGGGTGAGGACGGGCCGGAAGCCATCGTGCCGCTCGCGCGCGCGGCTGATGGCTCCCTCGGCGTTCGCGCCGTGGGCTCGGGCAGCTCGGGCAGCAGCATCAGCATCAGCGCCCCGGCGCAGTTCGTGATGCAGGACCGCAGCGACGAGGGAATGGAGCTGGACCAAGCCGCGCTCGCTGCCAACTGGCAGAAAGAAATGCAAGCCGCCGCTGACCGCGCCATCGCCGCGAGCTGGCGTTCGGGCGGCATCAGCTACCGCAATGCAAAGGGGATTGCCTGAGATGGCCATCGAGACCTTCACCTGGGCCTCCGACGACGAGGCGAGCATCGACGCAACCTTCAACGTGCGCGAGTCCCAGTTCGGCGACGGTTATATCCAAGCCGTGGGCGAGGGCATGAACGGCAGTCTCGAGCCCTGGTCGCTCAAGTTCGGCGGCACCGTCGACGAGGTGCTGGAGATCCGCGACTTCATCAAGCGCCACGGTGGTGCGCGCGCATTCCTCTGGACGCCCCCGGACGGTGACCTCGGCCTCTACCGCTGCAAAGCGTTCAACTACAGCCGCCAGCCCGGCGGCGTGGCCACGTTGACGGCAACATTCACCCAGGCGCCCGCCCCATGACCGAGACGACAACCACCTTCACCACCAGCGGCAGCGCATGGACCGACCTCGCCACCGCCGCCGGTATGGTTATGTCCGTAGCGCTCAACGGTGGCGCGTCCGACGCCGGCGTAGCGCTGCGCCTGCTGCTCGCCAACGGCACCAGCGCCATGATCCTGCCCGGCAACCTGCTCCCAGCCCTGGCGCCGCACCGCCCCGCCATCGGCGGGCTCTCGCTCGCCGCCGGGGACAAGCTGCAGGCCATGAGCGACCAGTCCGCGAACTGGACCGTCACCCATTCCACCACCGCCGGCTACAGCAGCGCCGTGGCCTCCAGCGCCGCTGGCGCCTGGGCTGACCTGAAAACCGGCCCAGCCACCGTGCGCCTGGTGCTCGCCAGCGCCTACCTACCCGCCGAGGCCAACCTGCGCATTCTCCGCAACGACGGTACCACCGAGGCCCCGCTGATGAGCAACGACGACATCGCCGACTATGCCGGCGCCCGCCGCTGGACCGACCGCATCGTCCTTGCCACAGGCGAGAAATTGCAGGTCATGTCGGATGTGCCCATGGATTGGATCGCAACGGGAGTTTCCGCATGAGCGCGCTAGGTCTTGTTTCTACCCTCGGCGCTGCGCAAGGCGAGCCTTCGTTTCTCGCGGACTTCGCCTGCCGACTGTTCCGCACGCGCAACTGGCAGACTGGCGCGATTGACAAGGAGGGGTTCAGCAACATCTTCACCCTGACCCGCGCGAGCGCCGGCACTTACCGGAATGCCTACGGCTACCAGGTCCAGGCGGCAGCAAATGAACCCCGGTTCGATCACGACCCGGCGACACTGGTGCAGGCAACGCACACCGGCTCCCTGATCGTCGGCAACACGATCACCGTCACGACGACCACGGCGCATGCATTCACCGTGCGCCAGGCCGTTCGCCTCTCGGCCTACGGCATCAGCGTATGGGGCCGCGTCACGCGGGTGCGCTCGACGCTCAGCATCCGCCTGCGCATCGTGCAGATTGAGGGGAGCGGGGTGCCGGCGAGCTGGCACGCCATCCGGTCCCTGGGGCTGCTGGTGGAGGAACAGCGCACCAATCTGCTGCAGCACTCGACCCCGAACAGCTCGTGGACCTATGTAAATGGGACTCCGGCCTACAACGTCGAGGGGTACGACGGCGCAGCTACGGCGACCCGGGTACTCACTCCAGCGTCCGGGACGCAAGCCACCTACGCGTATCACCCGGCAATGGCGTTCGTAGCGGGACAGTCGTACACCTTCACCGCCCGCATCAGAGCGGCTGGGCTGAACTTCGCTCAGATTTACGGCGGCGGCGGGGCGTTCGGCTCCAATGCCTGGGCGAACGTTGACCTCGCGAACGCCGTCGCCGGCTCAGCGGGCAGTAGCGCCACCAGCGTGAAAGTGAAGAAAGAACGTGCGGGCTGGGTGCGTATTGAAGTCACCTTCGTAGCCACTGCGAGCGCGACAAACAACGCCGTCAATATCGGCCTGATCCCAGCAGCGACCAGCGGTAGGGAACCCTCTTGGACGCCGGGCGCGGCTGTCGGCGTTGACGTTGATCACGTCCAGGTCGAAGCGGCGGCTTTCGCCTTGTCCGACATCCGCTCGACGCAGACTTTCGTGTCCCGCACCTCCGCCGCGACCTACACCGACTCGACCGGCACGCTGCAGACCGCTGCCGCAGGCGTCGCGCGCAGCGATGCGTATGCGTTCAATCCTGACGGGACGCTGCGGAAGATCGGGTTGCTGGTGGA
This sequence comes from Pseudomonas sp. R4-15, assembly GCF_055768815.1. Lineage (NCBI taxonomy): Bacteria > Pseudomonadati > Pseudomonadota > Gammaproteobacteria > Pseudomonadales > Pseudomonadaceae > Pseudomonas > Pseudomonas sp. R4-15. The sequence continues at coordinate 3,569,385 of NZ_CM147293.1, read as the reverse complement.
GCCGGCAAGCAGCAATGTCTGCACGCGAGCGGCCTCGCCAGGAGGGGCGGGTTGGAGTTCGAACAACGCCGGCTCCGTGACCGTGGCTACAGGTCAGGCAGGGCCTAATGGCGCCAACAATTCCTCGAAACTCACATTCCCCGGTGGGCAGGCGACAACCGTAGGCTTCTATTTGTCCACGGCCCAGTTCTCCTGGGGCGGCGCGACGAGTGGGGTAGGGTCGATCTGGGCCAGAGGGGAGGTCGGCGGCGAAATATTGCGCATCGGAGGCGATGGGACGAGCACTCCGATTACGCTGACGCAGAGATGGCGGAAGTATTCGGTGCCCAGCACAGTGCAGGCTTTCACTGTTTATTCTGGCGACAGCCTGGCGAAAACGGTCTACGTCTCGCCGGTCTGCGTAGAGCCCAACGTGACGGTGGCCAGCTCGTTCATCTGGCCGATTGAGGGCGCAGTGGCGGTGCGTGCCGCTGATGTCACGACCAGCGCTGCGGCAACCCGGCAGGCGGACAATTGCGCAGTTTCCGTAATCACCCCCTGGTTCACCCCGGATGCCTACACAATCGTGGCGTCGGGGATATCGTCGGCTCAGTCATCTAGTTATCCAGCCATTTACCAAGTCTACCCCGACTACCAGGTGTTTTTCGCCGCGTCTGCACAGCAGATCGGTGTAAATGGCCGTGGCTCTAGCGGCTCCGTTATGCAGGGCCTCAACAGGGGGACGTCATTCCGACATTCGCTAGGGGTCACTCCCAACGAGTTTTCCGCCACCCTGGGTGCCGTCTTGAACACTGACCCGAATAGATCACAGTCGTCTGTGGTAACGGGCATCAGCATCGGTAGGTTTAACTCCGGCAGTTACTGGAACAGCCACATCGACACCATCGCCTACTACCCCAAGCGCCCGCTCAACGCTGTCTTACGAGGACTCGCAGCATGAACTACTACATCCGCACCGACACCCGCTCCACCATGCGCGCCGCGCTAATCGACCTAGGCCTGCTCGGCGAGCCCTCAAGTCCAGATGACTACGGCAACACCGCGCGTTATCCGTCCGATGGCGTGGGCATCAACATGTTCGGCACCGTCTACGACGAAGTCCAGACGCAGCTGGAGAACGGCGACGTCGAAGTCACGCGCACTCCGCAGGAGGGTTACCACGCGATCCTCTCGACGCCTGCGGAGGTAGATTGGCCGGAGACCGTCACCGTCCTCGATTACGCCGATGCCCCCGTAAAGTGGGCCGCGTGACCCGCCGCACAGCACTGCGCCCGCGGGCCGGGTAGGGTGCCCCTGTATTCCCTGGGCAAGGACGCCACCCTATGCAACCGCGCACCGCACCCCGCCAGCCCGACTGGCCGCTGTTCCTGCTGATTGCCGCAATGCTCTCCCTCGCCGTGCTGTTCGGCGTAGGCCTCGGCTACCGCGCCGCCCTCGTTGCCACCGGCGGCGGATAACCCGCCCCGTAGGATGGGTTGAGCAACGCGATACCCATCACCCACATCCCGAAGCCCGGCCACCGCGCCGGGCTTTTTCGTTTCTGGAGTACTCCATGTTGATCCGCGACCTGCAGCGCCTTGAGCCAGGCGATGAGGTGATTCTGTTCGAGCTGGATGGCTCGGAGTGGGGCGCCGATGTGGTGCGCTTCCATGGCTACCAGGTGCCGTACACCGCAGACGAACTGCGCGCCGCTGGCGCCGATGCCGATCAGTTGCCGCCGAAGAGCATCTGGTGGCAGGGCCAGGAATACGCCGCGTGGCCGGTGCAGATCGAGGGCATCGAGACCAACGGCGAGGGCCGCGAGGTGCGGCCGAAATTCACCGCCGGCAACGTCTCCGGGCGCATCACCGCGCTCTGCCTCGCGTTCGAGGACATGCTGCAGTTCCAACTGACCATCCACTGCACCATGAAGCGCTTCCTCGACGCCGCCAATTTCGAAGGCGGCAACGACGAGGCGGACCCGACGCAGGAGATCATCGAGATCTGGTACCTCGACCAGAAGACCGGGGACAACGACCAGACCGTCACCTGGGAACTGGCGAGCCCCGGCGATGTGGGCGGCGAGCAGGTGGGCCGGCAGATGACCACGCTCTGCCACTGGGCCATGACCGGCGGCTATCGCGGCCCGAACTGCGGCTACACCGGCCCCTACGTCGACATCGACGGCAACCCGACTGACGACCCCGAGCTCGACGAGTGTGACGGTTGCCTGGGCACGGGGTGCGAGCCGCGCTTCGGCGCCACCAGCCAGTTGCCCTTCGGTGGCTTTCCCGCCGTCTCCATCATCGCGCGGAGTTGATCATGCTCGAGCACATCCTTGCCGCCGTGCGTGAGCACGCCGCGGCCGAATACCCGCGCGAGTGTTGCGGGCTGATCGTCGATATCGACGGCACCCAGGAATACCGCCCCTGCAGCAACACCGCCGCCGAACCCGGCGAGGAATTCCGCATCGCGCCGGAGGAGTACGCCGCGATCGAGGACGCCGGCACGGTGCTCGCCGTGGTCCACAGCCACCCGGATGCAACCTGCCGCCCGAGCGCGGCGGACGTGGCCATGTGCAACGCCTCCGGCCTGCCCTGGTACATCCTGAGTTGGCCGGAAAACGACTGGCGCTGCGTCGAGCCGCTGGCGCAGGTGCCGCTGCTGGGCCGGTCGTTCGTCCACGGCGTGCAGGACTGCTGGCAGGTTTGCGCCGACTGGTACCAGCGCGAGCGGGGCCTGGAGTTCCCGCGCTATGCGCGCACGGACGGCTGGTGGGAAAACGCCGCCGGCCCCAGCCTCTACGAGGATCAGTTCGCCGAGGCCGGTTTCGTGCAGGTGCAGCAGCCCCAGCGCGGCGACCTGATCGTCATGAGTGTGGGCCGCACCGCCCACCCGAACCACGCGGGCATCTACCTCGGCGCAGACGCCTCGCTCCCCGGCGAAGCGAGCCAGGTCTGGGGCGCCGGCCCCTTCCTGCTGCACCACCTGCACAGCCGCCGCTCGGAGATCATCGTGTTCGGCGGCCCCTGGTGGACCCGCACCCGACTGGTGCTACGGCACCAGGGCTTCTGCTAGGCTCGGGGTTTTTCAGGGAGGCAAAAAGTGATGGCCATCAGGCGATTCTCTGCCGCGATTGTCCTGCTGTGCGGCTTGATTTCGGGCTGCAGCACTCCGGGTGATCTGCTCGCGGGCAGCCCTCAACTGACGTTGGATAGCTCGAAGCCCGCGAAGGAGTTCGCGCTGTGCGTGCTGCCGCGCTGGCAGGAGCACAACGTCGCCACGACCATGAACGAGACGCCGAGCGGTTTCCGGATCATCTCGGCCGTTCCCAGCATGGGGCAGACCAACGAGGTTCTGGACATCGTGACCACCCCGAATGGTTCGAATGCGAGCCTCTACGTGCGAATGCCGGGGATGACCTGGGGCAGAGGCAGCGTTATCGAGGCCGTGCGAACCTGCCGCTGATGCCGGCGCATACAGACAACAGACCGCCTTCGGGCGGTTTTTTTATACCCGGAGAAAACCATGGCCGCATCAGTTCTTGAGTACACCCCGATGACCACCATCCGGCTCTACGGCGCGCTGCGCCAGTTCGGACGCGAGTATCGGCTGCTCGTCAATTCCACGGCCGAAGCGATCAAGGCGCTGTGCGTGCAGATCCCCGGCCTGGAGCGATTCCTGGCCAACGCGCACCTCCGCGGCATGGAGTTCGCCGTATTCCGGGGCAAACGCAACATCTCGGAAGCTGAGCTGGGGATGGGCGGACGCGAAGAGATCCGCATCGCACCGGTTATGCGTGGCCGGAAAAACGGCGGCATCATCCAGACCATCGTCGGTGTCGCCCTCATCGTCGCTGGCATCATGCTGACCCCGATCTTTCCGGCGGCCGGGCCGATGATGGTCAGCGCCGGTATCGCCATGACCGCCGGCGGCGTCGTGCAAATGCTCAGCCCGCAAACCACAGGCCTCAAGCAGTCCGCAGCCCCGGAGAACCTGCCGAGCTACGCCTTCGGCTCGGCGAAGAACACCACCGCCAGCGGTAACCCGGTGCCGATCTGCTACGGCCGCCGTCGCTGGGGCGGCGCGATCATCAGCGCAGGGATCTATGCCGAGGACAAGGTCTGACCGGCACGCGACACCAACAGCCCGCTTCAGCGGGCTTCTTTTTGCCTGGGAGAAACACATGGGCGCAGTGCTCGACATCGATATCGCCGGGGAGAAGGGCGGTGGCAGCAAGGCCAAGGCGCCGACCGAGGCGCCGGATAGCCTGCAGAGCATCGCGAAAACCAAGCTGCTGATCGCCGTGGGCGAGGGCGAGTTCGATGGCACGCCGACGGCGCAGGACATCTATCTGGACAACACGCCGCTCGCCGATGCGGACGGCAACCTGCAGTTCGAGGGCGTGGACTGGGAATGGCGGCCGGGCAGTGTCGATCAGGACTACATCCCCGGCCTGCCGAGCATCGAGAACGACATCTCGCTCAACCTCGAACTGCGCAGCGGCACGCCCTGGGTGCGCGCGATCAGCAACACCGAGCTCTCGGCGGTGCGCCTGCGCCTGGCCTGGCCCGCACTGCAGCAGCAGGACACCAGCGGCAACGTGAAGGGCTACGTCATCGAGTACGCCGTGGACCTGTCGACCGATGGCGGCCCCTACCAGGAAGTGCTCGCTGAGTCCGTCGACGGCAAGACCACGACCCGCTACGAACGCTCTCGCCGCATTGACCTGCCGGCGGCCGAAAGCGGCTGGCAGATCCGTGTGCGCCGGCTGACGGCAAACCAGAACAGCGCCCGCTACGCGGACACGATGCTGATCGCCGGACTGGCCGAGGTGATCGACGCCAAGCTCTCCTATCCCAACACTGCGCTGCTCTACGTCGAGTTCAGCGCCGAGCAGTTCAGCAACGTGCCAGCGGTGACGGTGGAGTGTGACGCGCGCCGTGTGCAGGTGCCGAGCAACTATGACCCGCGCACCCGCACCTATAGCGGCGTGTGGGATGGCTCGATGAAAGAGGCCTGGACCGATAACCCGGCCTGGCACACCTACGACGTTTCGACTAACGACCGTTTCGGCGTGGGCAGGCGCATCAAGCCCTGGATGGTCGACAAGTGGGAGCTGTACCGCATCGCCCAGTGGTGCGACGGAATGGTCAGCGATGGCCAGGGCGGCACCGAGCCGCGCCATACCTGCAACCTGAACCTGCAGAGCCGGTCGGACGCCTGGCAGTTGCTGCGCGATATCTCGGCGATCTACCGCGGCATGACCTACTGGGCCCAGGGCCAGCTCAAGGTGCAGGCGGACATCCCGCGCGAGGCGGACTTCGACTACGTGTTCACCCGCGCCAACGTCATCGACGGCCAGTTCACCCGCGGCTCTGCCAGCGTTGCCAGCCGCTACAGCCGCGCCCTCGTGAGTTATGACAACCCGGCGAACAACTACGACACCGACGTCGTGCCCGTGACCGACAAGCGCTTGCAGCGCCGCTACGGCGACAAGCCAGTGGAGATCAGCGCGATCGGCTGCACCCGCGCGAGCGAGGCTCAGCGCCGCGGCAAGTGGGTGCTGCTGACCAACAGCCAGGATGCCACGGTAACGTTCCGTACCAGCGTCGAGGGCGTGGTGCCGCTGCCGGGCTACGTGATCCCGATCGCCAACTCGCTGGTGGCCGGTCGCGAGATCGGCGGGCGCATCAGCGCCGTCGACGGACGCACCGTGACGCTGGACCGTGACACCCAGGCCAAGGCGGGCGATCGCCTGATCCTCAACCTGCCCAGTGGCCAGGCCGAGGGGCGCACCGCGCTGTCGGTCGAGGGCCGAGCGGTGACCGTGACCAGTGACTATAGCGAAACGCCCGAGCCGGAACTGGTCTGGGCCCTGGATGCTGACGACCTGGCCGTGCCGCTGTATCGCGTGATGAACGTGACGCGGCCGGAGAAGGGCGTGTTCGAGGTCACGGCGCTGCAATACGAGCCGAGCAAGTTCGACGCGATCGACTCCGGCGCGCGCCTGGAGACGCGCCCGATCAGCACGCTGCCGACCGGCCTTATCGAGCGGCCGTCGAGCGTGACGCTGGCGCAGAGTGTTGCCACCGACCAGGGCCTGGCCGTCACCACAATGACCATCACCTGGGAGGCGGTCGCCGGCGCCATCGGCTATGACGTCGAGTGGCGCAAAGACTCCGGCAACTGGGTACGGCTGCCGCGCAGCTCGATCCTGGGTGTCGACGTGGAGGGCATCTACGCCGGCACCTACGTCGCCCGCGTGCGCGCGGTGGGGGTGTTCGAGGTCGCGTCCCAGTGGCGTACCAGCGACACCACCGTGCTCGCCGGCAAGACCAGCGCGCCGCCGGTACCGGTGGCGCTGACAGCCACCCCGGGGCCGCTGCAGATCACCCTCGACTGGGCATTCCCGGAGGGCGCTGAGGACACGCTGCGCACCGAACTGCAGCTCTCCACCACCCAGGCCGAGGCCGACGCGCAGACCCTCGCCGACGTGGCGTACCCCGGCAGCACCCTGGTGCTGCCCGGTGTTGCCGCCGGCTGGCGCCGCTGGTTCCGCGCACGCCTCGTCGACCGCACCGGCAACGTCGGTGAGTGGACGGACTGGGTAGACGGCCAGAGCAGCGCCGACCAGGCCGTGTACGACGAGTACTTCGGCGGCACCATCGGCAGCATGGCGTTGACGGAAACGCTCCGCGAGCAGATCCAGGCGGGCGCCAGTGCCGGCGAGGCAGTGGCTGAACTGACCGAGGACGTGCAGCAACTCGGGCAGGCGTTGGCGCAGGAGGTGCAGGAGCGCACGAGCCAGGCCCAGCAGATAGCGGACGATCTTATCGCCGAGGCGGAGGAACGGGCGCAATTGGGCGAACAGCAGGGCGCGCAGATCAGCGCACTGCAGCAGACCACCGACGACCTGGCGCTTGAGCAGCTGCTGCTGCGCGCTACACAGGGCGATACGGAGTCGCAGATCACCGAGGTTCGGCAGGTCGGGCAGGGCACGGCTCGCGAGGTCGAGCAACTGCGAGTGCGTAGCGCTGAGGCGGAATCCAACATCACCGAGATCCGCGAGGTACAAGCCGACCAGGCGAGCCGTATGGTCGCCGTGGAGACCCGTGCTGGCGACAACGAAAGCGCCATCAGCCAACTACAGGAAACGACCGACGAACAGGCGACCGTATCTCAGCAACTCGCAACGCGTATTGGCGAGACCGAGAGCGCCATCACCGATCTGGCGCAGACGGCAGACGGGATCGCCACTCGGACCAGCGCCCTGGAGGTCACCACCCAGTCGCTGGAGGACGTGACCGAGTCCCAGGGCCAGCAACTAGAGGACCTGGACGACGAGGTCGCGCAGCAGGGCAGTCGCATCGCAACGACCGAGCAGGCCACGGTCGAGCTGGCCCAGCGCGCGGAAACGCTGGAGACCACCGCGGGCGAGCAGGAAACAGAGATCAATACCCTGCAGCAGACGTCAGCCGAGCAGGCCCTGGAAGCGCAGTTCCTCCGCGCTCGCGACGGCAGTACCGAAGCGCAGATCACCGAAGTGCGGCAGGTCGGGCAGGGTACTGCCCGGCGCGTCGAGCAGCTGGTGGTCGAGTCGGGCGAGAACCGGGCCCTCATCGACCAGGAAGCGCAGGTCCGCGCCGATGAAACCGGCGCTCTGGCTGAACTGTTGCAGCAGCTGCAAGCAGCGACTGAGGACGCCCAGGCCGCTGTCGAGGTCCTGCAGCAGGCGAAAGCCGACCTCGACGGGCAGCTCTCGGCGCTAGTTTCGATCAAGGCGCAGACGACGGTGGGCGGCCGCAACGTCATGGCGGGGTTGACCGTGGGCGTGGAGGGCGAAGAACAGGAGTCCGCCATCCTCGCGTTCGCCCAGCGCTTCGCGATCATCGACGAAGTGAGCGGCGAGCTGATCTATCCGTTCGTGGTCGAGGGCGGGCAGGTGTTCATCAACTCGGCGGTGATCGGGCAGGCGTTCATCCGTGAGCTGATCGTCGGGATGCGGCTGGAGTCCGAGGCAACCGACCCTGATGGCGATCCGTTGATCGTGCTCGACTTCAATACTGGCGAGTTCTCGCTGCGCGGGGTTACCGGCGATGGGTCTGTGACCCTCGACAGTAAAGGGCTGCGTGTACGTGACGCCACCGGCGATGCAGAGGTTGAGGTGGGGGACCTGTCATGACCTATGGATTGCGGGTAAAGCGGGCGGGTGTGGTGATTGTCGATTTGACCACCCGCCTGACCCGGCTGCATTCGATCGTCACGGTTTCCGTGCCAGCGTCAGGAACTGCGAGCGTGGTGGTCGACGGGCTCGAGGATGATGACACCTGGGTCGTCTACTCGGACAACTACCTGGTAGCAGCAGAACTGGTCAGCGGTGGCCTGGCGCTGACCAACACCTGGCCAACCGCTCAATCCGCCACATTGTCGATATTCCGGTACTAAACATGTCTAGAGGATTCAGGGCACGCAACGGCAACAACCAAATCCAGATCGATAGCCAGTACGCGAACTACTCGATCATCCAGGAGGGAACAGCTGCCAGCGGTGAGAAAGTGAACTTCACCGGTGCAGGGGATAAAACGAACCTTATCTTCGCCCGCCCTACGGTGGCGGGGCAGTTTGTTTCGCGTGACTTCCCCTATCCTGGTGCATTCCCCGGCGGCAACTTCGGGCCGCAGTATTACCCGGCAGGTGACTATTTCTATCCACGAACAGTATTGAGTGATGGCCAGACGACGGGGCAGGACCTTGAGTATTTCGTAGCGGTGAGAAACTCTAGTCTAGTGCTTGATACCGGTGGATTTGGATTGAGGGTGAGGAACGTTTTTTCCAGCCTTAATCTTGGACTTCAGCTGATCGCGTGTATTCCGATAACAGTAGTGCGAGACGGTCCGGCAATTCAGGTATCTCTCCCGCCTCCAACCCTAAGTCGAAAGTACTTTGTAGCGCTTAATCCGCTTTTCGGATTCTCGAGCATCCAAGCGAATAGCTTACGACGGTTTTTCAGCCTGAGCGTTTCGTTCAATTCTGCGGGGAACGAGTTGACGATCGGCAGCGTGACACGGGATGTCCCTGACAGCTACTACGAGGGTAATCCTATCCTGAGAAACCACTGGACCAAGTGCCAACTGATGGTGGCGATCCGTTGATCGCCTAGATCATTCCTCATCAATACCCACCAGCCCGGCCCCGCGCCGGGCTTTTTCGTTTCAGGAGCCCACATGCCCATCACCGAGCAGCAGCTGCTGCAGATACTCCCGAACGCCCGCCATGTCGCGGGCGTTTTTGTTTCTGCGCTCAATGCAGCTATGGACCGGTACCGCATCGACACCCGGGCCAGGCAAGCAGCGTTCCTGGCGCAGATCGGGCACGAGTCTTCACAGCTCACGCGGCTGGTCGAGAACCTCAACTACAGCGCCGAGGGCCTGGCGCGTACCTGGCCGAGCCGCTATCGCGGATCGGACGGCGCGCCCAATGCCCTGGCGCAGCGCCTGGCGCGGCGCCCTGAGGCGATCGCGAACAACGCATACGCCGGCCGCAACGGAAACGGTCCCGAGTCGAGCGGCGACGGCTGGCGCTTCCGTGGTCGCGGGGCGATCCAGACCACTGGCCGCGCCAACTACGCAGCCACCGGCGAGGCGCTGGGCCTGCCGTTGCTCGATCGACCCGAGCTGCTCGAGCAGCCGGAGCACGCCGCCATGGCTGCCGCCTGGTACTGGCACCACCGCGGCCTCAACGAGCTGGCCGACCGCGATGATTTCAAGGGAATCACTCTGCGTATCAACGGCGGCACGAACGGCCTTGATGATCGCCTCGCCCTGCGGGCCAGGGCCGTCGAGGTGCTGGCATGAGCGCCCTACTGACCCGCTTCGCCGCACTGCTGCCGGTCTGGGCCTGGGCAGTGATTGCCGCCCTGGTGCTGCTCGGCGCCCAGGAGCTGCGCGTCCGTTCCGCTCAGTCTGATCTCGCCGACGTGGCAGCAGAGCGTGACGCAGCGCTGGAGCGTGTAGGCCAATGCACCGCGGCGCGCGACAGCCTGCTCGAGCTGGCCGAACAGCAGAATGCCGCCATCGCCCAACTCGCCGCCGAGCAGCAGCGCCGCCAGGCCGAAGCCCAGCAGGCCCAGCAGCAGGCACGCGCGGACGCTCAAGCCGACTACCAGGCCGCCAACCGCCTCCAGCAAGAGCGCACCGGAGGCGACCCGGCAGCCGCGGCAAACGCCATCATCGACCGGGAGCTGGGCCTATGATCCGCATCGCGCTGATTCTCGCCGCCGCCCTGGCCCTGTCCGCCTGCGCCGGGCAGCCACCCGAACCCGAGGTGCGCACCGTCCGCGTCGAAGTCCCGGTGCCCGTGCCCTGCAAAACCGCCCCGGTCCCCGTCCCACCCTGGGCCGCAGCCGGCCTGCGCGCGAGCGACAGCCTCGAGGTCAAAGTTCGTGCCCTGCTCGCCGAGCGCCGGCAGCGGATTGGCTACGAGCGCGAGCTACTGGCGGCGAATGAGGTGTGTCGCTAGCACAAGTTGGCGTCTCACCGCTCTATCTTCATGAGGCCAGCATTCACGGCCATCTGCTCGCGCGCACGAGCCCCAGGGCCCATCGCTTTGTAAGCTGAGGTCTGTACACCGAACGCCTCGCCCAGAGATTTAGCGCTGATGCCGAGCTCTGACAGTCGGGCGTAGTCGCCCTCCATCGCGGCGCATGCTGCTTTGTAGACGACTTCTGCACCATGTTCGCGGATGGCATTCTGGACTGTGTTCATGGGCACCTCTTAGGCCATGCGGCTCTTGACGAGCTGGATTTCGAGGTGAGTAACACCTGCCTCGGCTTCGACTTTCGCCAGCGATTTGGTGGGGAGCTGGCCATTAACGCTGTGTTTGGCTACTGCAGCGGCCCAGGCAGCCTTGTATCGGGCGATATTCGCGATGATGTGCTGGATGCGTGCTTCGACCTTGGCTTCAGCCTGCGCGATATCTTCTGCTGCGTAGGGGTTGAAACCTTCGCCGCCTTCGTTGTGGGTCAGATTGTATGCGGTGTACTTGCTCATTTCGGTCTCCTGTCCCCAGCTATCCGGGGAGTGGTGAGAGGCTTTGTGCCTCTCGATGGATTCAATTATAAACGCCTAGGCGTTTAATTCAAGAGCGAGAAATACCGCTCGTCGGTCAGTGCTCAACCCATGGGCTCATGTCCGGTAGCGCCTGGCCGACTCGGTATTTCCCGCGCCAGGTGTGTAGCAGTCCTGCTGGGCCCCAGGCCGTAACGACGATTGGCATGCCGTGTTGTTCGGGCGGCACGAGGCGGTCGCACTGTTCGGCGACGATGTGCAGGGTGTAGGGCTCGTCGCTGTCGTCGTCGAACATGATCTCGAGGGCGTCACGCCCCTGCAGCCGTCCGCGCGTGACGACCGCCAGACGCCCCGTCTGCATGTCCGGTAGATCTCGCAGCAGGGCAGGGGGTAGCAGTAGGCGCAGTGCGCCGGCGTTCCAACTCGCGAACGCGTAGCCCGCTGCAGCATGCGTGGTATCCCAGTAGTTCGTACCGGCCAGATCCTGGCCGTTGTTCCTGATCTCGATCATTCGTCCATCCCTGGGGTTAGGCCCGCTGCGATGCGGGCGAGTTCGAGGTTTGCGCGGCAGGATTTCAGGGCCTGGCTCGCGTTCTGTGGCGTCGTGCCGACCTGGCGCGCCGCCTCGGTCCCGCTCAGGCCCTCAACGAGCATGAGCCGAGCGCACTGGTAGCGCGGGCCGTCCTGCATCCGGGTCAGTTTGGCGAGCGCGTCGAATTGCTCGAGTGTCATCATTCGGTGTGCCTCTGTTGTAGCCCTGCGACGATCACTGCCAGCTCGTCGAGGGTCATGACCTGGTGTCGGCGATTGCCGGGGCCGGCCAGCCATCCCTGGATGCGGCTGTTGGACACTGGGTAGCCCATGACCTGAGCTGCCAGGCGAATGTCAGAATCGTGCAGCCCGCCTGCCATCAGCGTTTTCAGCACGGTATTCGGTGTCGAGGTAGGGCCGATATCGATTGCTGAGGCTCTGCCATCGCACAGCGCGCTATGCAGTTCCTCGCCCTCGCGCTCAATCTCTACCAGAGGCCGCTGCTCGCGCAGATCGCCACGCCGGAGCGTGGCACGGTAGGTTGCCCATGCCGCGCTCTCGTGCGTGGTTTCTGTGATGATCTGCCCGTCAAGTAGCACGCGGTACGTGGGCATTATGATTTCTCTGGCTCATGTGGCTGATGGCTAAGGGCGAAGCTTTCCTCGCGGATCCACTCGCCGTTGGTGTAACGCCAAGACGTGATTGTTGGCGGCCGCGCAGAGCCTACGATTTTCGGTCGCCCGGGCTCCGCAACAAATCCCGATAGCATCTCGCATAGTTGCTCCTGGCCCGCCCAGGCCCTTGAGGCCTTGAGCATGTCATTCCACAACTGATCTCGACTCCTGACGATTTTGGAGACCGGCAGGCCGCGCCAGCGACCAAGGCCAGGAACTAGAGCGAGATCGCCCCATTCCAAGCGGCCTGTCTTCGTGACGATGCCGATCTGTATGTCAATTTGCATCGGGAGTCTGGCGCGATTGATGGTCGAGAAAATCCCCTGCACAAGACTGGCCGCGCTGTGTGCGGACATGACTTGCGAATAGCAGGCCACTCTGAAAATCACATCGGCCATGGATGATCCTCCTGATCAGCCCCGGATGGCCGGGGCTTCCTGTTGCGGGTTACGGAAGGGGCGCGCTGATGTACGCCTGGTTTGCGCGGTACTGGGGAATGATGCTGTGCAGCGTAGAGACCGCGTCAGCGATTTCGTCCTCATCCTTGTTCGGCGCAGTGCGGGCACAAAACGGCTGGGCATAGATCGTAGCGCCCATCTCTTCGTAAAATCCCTGTAGGTGGCGACCGTCGGGCAAGAATGCCCCAACATTGATTTGCAGCCCCTTGGCAGGACCCTCGATCAACAGCTTTTCGGCATCTTCGATGCTGATTGATTCGATGATTTCCTGAAGTTTGTTCTGTTTGTAAATGGCTGCTTTGAAAAAGATCATTTTGGTCTCCTGTCCCCAGTGATCCGGGGAGTAGCGGTCGGCTTGATTGCCTTCCATGGGTCTCAGTATAAACGCCTAGGCATTTAATGCAATGGGCTGAATTACCGTTCGTCACCTGCTCAAATGGACGGGGTTGCGAAGCGCCTCGGAGGGAGGTGTTGCGGGAACCGCCGCCATAGTTGCGGAAACCGGCCACTTTCTTGCGGGCAAGAAAAAACCCCGAAAGCCGGAGCCTTCGGGGTTTTCAATAGTGGAGGCCGAGGTCGGAATCGAACCGGCGTACACGGATTTGCAATCCGCTGCATGACCACTCTGCCACCCGGCCTCAAAAAAGACGCCGCAATCTGCGGCGTCTTTACGAACTGGAGCGGGAAACGAGACTCGAACTCGCGACCCCGACCTTGGCAAGGTCGTGCTCTACCAACTGAGCTATTCCCGCTTGGTGACGGGCGCCATTCTATGGATTTCCCGTGTCCCGTCAAGCCTTTGATTGAAAAAGCCTTATTTCTTCTCGGCAGTGGTCGACAGATGGGGCAGGGCGGCGCGAAGGTACTGCAGCATCGACCATAGCGTCAGAACGGCGGCCAGGATCAACAGCAAATAGCCGACGATCACCGCCGCGCTGAACTGCGGGGGGTTGGCCAGCAGGATCACCAACGCCAGCATTTGCGCGGCGGTCTTCCACTTGCCCCAGCGTGATACGGCGACTTGCGCACGGGCGCCCAGCTCTGCCATCCACTCGCGTAGCGCTGAAATCACGATCTCGCGGCCGATGATGATCATCGCCGGCAGGGTCAACCACAGGTTGTGGTGTTCCTCCACCAGCAGCACCAGCGCTACGGCGACCATCAGCTTGTCCGCCACTGGGTCGAGGAAGGCGCCGAAGGGGGTGCTCTGTTCCAGGCGGCGGGCGAGGTAACCGTCGAACCAGTCGGTGATCGCGGCAATCGCGAATACCGCGCTGGCAGCCCAGTAACTCCATCCGAATGGCAGGTAAAAAAGCGCGATGAAGACCGGGATCAGCGCAACGCGCAGCACGGTCAGCAGATTGGGGATGTTCATTGGCACATCATTTCAGCAGGCACTGCGCTCATTCTACTCACTGTGCAAAGTGGCATAAATCGACTCGGCGAGCTTTTTGCTGATGCCTGGAGCCTTGGCGATTTCCTCGGCACTGGCGCGCGCCAGTTCTTGCAGACCGCCGAAGTGCTTGAGCAGTTCCCGGCGCCGCTTGGGTCCTACGCCGGCCACGTCCTCCAATGACGAGACGCGCCGCGCCTTGCCCCGCCGTGCGCGGTGCCCGGTGATGGCGAAACGGTGGGCTTCGTCGCGGATCTGCTGGATCAGGTGCAGCCCCGGGTCGTGCCCCGGCAAGGTGAACTCCTGGGAGGCGTCATTGAGGTAGAGCGTCTCGAAGCCGGGCTTGCGGGTCACGCCCTTGGCGACGCCGAGCAGGGTGATGCCCGGCACCGCGAGTTCCTGGATGACGTCCTGCGCCATCGCCAGTTGTCCCTTGCCGCCGTCCACCAGCAGCACATCGGGGACCTTGCCTTCGCCGTCCTTGGCGCGTGACAGGCGCCGGGTCAGGGCCTGGTGCATGGCGGCGTAGTCGTCTCCGGCGGTAACGCCTTCGATGTTGTAGCGGCGATAGTCAGACTTGAGCGGGCCTTCGGGGCCGAACACCACGCAGGAGGCGACGGTGGCCTCGCCGCTGGAATGGCTGATGTCGAAGCATTCCAGGCGCTGCGGCACCTCGGCCAGGCCCAGCGCCTCGGCAAGGGCCTCGAAGCGTGCGCGCAGGTGCTGGCGGTTGGCCAGGCGCGCGCCGAGCGCCTGCTCGGCGTTGGTCACGGCCAGCGCCTGCCAGCGCGCCCGCGTGCCGCGAACGCGCTGGGAAATGCTCGGCGCCCGCCCGCGCACCTCGGCGATGGCGTCGAGCAGCGTCGGGAAGTCCTCGTGCAGCACGTTGACGATGACCTCGTCGGGCAGATCGCGCTCGCTTGCGCTCAGGTAGTGCTGAGCGAGGAAGGCGTAGAGCACGGCCGCGGTGTCTTCCTCGATACCGGTCTGCGGGAAGAAGTTCTTGCTGCCCAGCACACGCCCACCGCGCACACTGATCAGCTGTACGCAGGCGCCGCCGGGATTGGTCACCGCGGCCACCACGTCGACGTCGCCGTTACCGCCTTCCATGCTCTGCTGGTCCTGCACGCGGCGCAGCAGTGCCATCTGGTCGCGCAACTCCGCGGCCCGCTCGAAGTCGAGGTTCTGCGCGGCTTGCTCCATGCTGGCCGAGAGTTCCTCGGCCAGGGCGTTGCTGCGCCCTTCCAGGAACATCGTCGAGTGGCGCACGTCCTGGGCGTACTCGCTGGCGTCCACCAGGTTCACGCAGGGGCCCTTGCAGCGCTTGATCTGGTATTGCAGGCAGGGGCGGGTGCGGTTGCGGTAGTAGCTGTCCTCGCACTGGCGCACCTGGAAGGCTTTCTGCAGCAGTGCCAGGCTCTCGCGGATCGCCCCGGCGCTGGGGTAGGGACCGAAGTAGCGGCCCTTGGCCTTCTTGCTGCCGCGATGGATGCCCAGACGCGGGAACTCATCATCGGAGAGGTAGACGTACGGGTAGGATTTGTCGTCGCGCAGCAGGATGTTGTAAGGCGGCCGCCACTGCTTGATCAGCGTCTGCTCGAGCAGCAGGGCTTCGGTCTCGTTGGCCGTGATGGTGGTTTCCACCTGGGCGATGCGTGCCACCAGCGCGGCCGTCTTCGGCGCCAGGCCGGTCTTGCGGAAATAGCTCGCCAGGCGCTTCTTGAGGTTCTTCGCCTTGCCCACGTAGAGCAGCTTGGCCTCGGCGTCGAACATCCGATAGACACCGGGGCGCCCGCTGCAGCCGGCGAGAAAGGCGTTGGGGTCGAAGCTGGACATCAGGCGTTGGTATCGATCATGCGGTGACGCACGGCCAGCAGGGCCAGCTCCACGTCACTGTCTATCTGCAGTTTCTCGAAGATGCGGTAACGGTAGGTGTTCACCGTCTTGGGCGACAGGCAGAGCTTGTCGGAGATGCTCTGGACCTTTTCGCAGCCGGCGATCATCAGGGCGATCTGCATTTCCCGTTCGGAAAGCAGGTCGAAGGGTGAATCGCTTTGCGGCTGCACGGCCTTGAGCGCCATCTGCTGGGCGATGTTCGGGCTGATGTAGCGTTGCCCGGCGAACACCTGGCGGATCGCCTTGACCATTTCCTCCAGTCCAGCGCCCTTGGTCAGGTAGCCGGCCGCGCCGGCCTGCATCAGGCGCGTGGGGAAGGGATCGTCCTCGCAGGCGGTGACCGCGATCACGCGGCTGTCCGGCTGGCTGCGCTGCAGCTTGCGGGTGGCCTCGAGGCCACCGATGCCGGGCATGCGGATGTCCATCAGCACTACGTCCGGCTTGAGTTCGCGCGCCTTGCGCAGGGCGAGTTCGCCGGAGTCGGCCTGGCCAACCACCTTCAGACCTTCAACGTCCTCGAGCATACGGGTAATGCCCGTACGCACCAGATCGTGGTCGTCTACCACCAGGACCTTAATCAATCGACACCTCGTTGCAACGGCGCATACCGCGTGGCTACCGTTCCGGAAACCTGGGCACGATAGCAAAAAGCCGCGGCGGAAACCTAGCTGGCCGATGGTCGTGCTGCGGGAAAAGGTCGCATGGCCGCCTGAGCGACAACGGTTGTCGCCGGTACTGGAGAAGGGGACGCGCGGGCTGTCGGCGAGGCGACAGCGCAAAAGATGGCGGAGGCGGTGAGATTCGAACTCACGGAAGAGTCTCCCCTTCGGCGGTTTTCAAGACCGCTGCCTTAAACCTCTCGGCCACACCTCCGCAGTGCGGGCGGCAATACTACCGGATCGCAATACACTGTCAAACTCTGTGGCTGGGCAGGGGCTTGACCTCTGTTATGCTCGACCCCAAATACTTGGCCATCATCCTCAGAGGAGAACGCCGCCATGCGTGAACAGCAATATCAGATGGACCGGACCGGGCTCGGCGAGGTCGCGATCAGCAAGGTCCTGCGCAACACCTACACGCTGTTGGCCATGACACTCGCCTTCAGCGGGCTGGTCGCCTACGTCTCGCAGCAGATGCGCGTGGCCTACCCGAATGTCTTCGTGGTGCTGATCGGCTTCTACGGCCTGTTCTTCCTGACCGTGAAGCTGCGCAACTCGGGTTGGGGTTTGTTGAGCACGTTCGCCTTGACCGGCTTCATGGGCTATACCCTCGGGCCGATCCTCAACCTGTACCTGGGCATGCCCAACGGCGGTGAGGTGATCGCCTCCGCCTTCGCGATGACCGCCCTGGTGTTCTTCGGCCTGTCCGCCTACGTGCTGACCACTCGCAAGGACATGAGCTTCCTCTCCGGTTTCATCACCGTGGGCTGCTTCGTGCTGCTCGGCGCGGTGCTGGCGAGCTTCTTCTTCCACATCACCGGCCTGCAGTTGGCCATCAGCGCCGGCTTCGTGCTGTTCGCCTCGGCCTGCATCCTCTACCAGACCAGCGCCATCATCCATGGCGGTGAAACCAACTACATCATGGCTACCATCAGCCTCTACGTGTCCATCTACAACCTGTTCATCAGCCTGCTGCAGTTGCTCGGCATCGCCAGCAACGACTAAGGCCCTCCAGGTTCAAAGAAGCCCGCCCAAGTGCGGGCTTCTTTGTGTCTGGCTCGGGAATCGGCGATGCGATGCGCTGTCGCAAGAGTAGATTCCCGTAGAGAGGTGTTAGCCATGGCTCAGAGGCATTTCCTGAACCACGAAGCGATTTCCTCGGCATTGCCGGTGTCCGGTGGCTTCGAGGCGGTGATCGCGGTGAAGCGGCGCGGTTCGGGCGAGCGTCCGCTTTTTCATCACGTCGCCTATGGTCGGCGCTTCGCGCTGGCGTCCGAGGCTGATGCCGCGGCGGAAGCGGCATTGAACAAGCTCGCCGAGATCGGTCCTGCCGGGGAATTGCTCGACGGCGAATGACCGCTGGTCGGTCTGCGCAGAGCGGCCGTGGTTTGCAAGATGCATGAAACAATTGCCTGCTTTCATGCATCTTGCCAGCCGCTTCAGGACGGGGCACCCCGCAGGATGCGGTCAATCCGGGATGGATGGGCTGGCACGCCGATTGCTATCTCACGGCGACCCGACTATCCAACCAGGAGCCCTAACATGGACATTTCCCTTCCCGCCCTGCGCGCTGCTTTCCCCGAACATGAAGTGTCGCTGACCGCGCGCGCCGATGGCAGCACGCTGGTGCAACTGGAGAAGGACGGGCTGCAGGCGCAGCGGCTGGTGCCGTCCCCGCAACTCAGTGCTCCGGTGAGCATGCAATGGCTGATCAGTGCCCTGCGCCGTGAACTGGCCGTCGCCCTGGAGAGCAGCGCCGTGGCTGCCAGCAAAGGTCGCGGACGCACCCGTCTGGCCAGCTGAAGTCTGCCAATCTGCCGAGAAGGGACGCCTGCACGAGGCGCCCTTGCCGCTCGCGCTCAGTCGAGTTCGAGCCAGATCGGCGCGTGGTCGGAAGGCTTTTCCATTCCGCGCAGGTCGTAGTCGATGTCCGCCGCTTTCAGGCGCGGTATCAGCCCGGGTGACGTCATGATCAGGTCGATGCGCAGCCCGCGCCGTGGATCATCCTCGAAGCCGCGGCTGCGGTAGTCGAACCAGCTGAAACGATCGGCCACGTCCGGATGCAGACGGCGGAAACTGTCGACCATGCCCCATTCGCGCAGCTTGGCGAACCAGGCGCGCTCCTCGGGCAGGAAGCTGCACTTGCCGGTGCGCAGCCAGCGCTTGGCGTTATCCGCGCCGATGCCGATATCGCAATCCTCGGGCGAGATGTTGAAGTCGCCCATCACCACCACGCGCTGTTCGGGTGTGTGGCGCTCTTCCAGCAGGCGCTGCAGGTCCGCGTAGAAGCGCGTCTTGGCGGGGAATTTGATGGGATGGTCACGGCTCTCGCCCTGGGGGAAATAGCCGTTGTACAGGTACAGCGGCTGGCCGTCGGCGTCCTCGAAAACCCCGCCGATCCAGCGGCGTTGGGAGTCTTCACCATCCCAGGGAAAGCCCTTGATCACTTCCAGAGGTGCCCGGCGCGAGAGCAGCGCCACGCCGTAGTGGCCTTTCTGCCCGTGGTAATGCACCTCGTAGCCCAGCGCACGGACCTCCTCGAAGGGGAATTGCTCGTCGGCAACCTTGGTTTCCTGCAGGCCGATGACGTCGGGCTGGTGACGCTCGATCAGCGCCGCGAGCTGGTGTGGACGAGCGCGCAGGCCGTTGATGTTGAAGGAGACGATCTTCATCGGGAAAAAACTGTCCGAGACCAAAGAGGGCGATGCTAGGCAGCGCGCGGCTCCTGTGCAAGGGCCGCGCCTCGGCTGGCGGCCCGCCGGATGGGCTGCTAGCTTGCAGTACAGGCGCATCCAAGACCAATAACACCAATTAGGGGGTGCAGCATGTCCGCCAGCGATCCGTGCAATGACTGCCAGGTGCTCATGCTCGACGGCGGCTTCGCCGGCGAGGTTCGCTCGTTGCTCTACCACGCCTATCGGCGTGATCCGGCGTGGGTCTATGTGCTCGAGGCAGAGCGCCCCGATTACGAGCAGCGGGTGCGTGCCACCCTGCGGGAAATCGTGGCTCGGCACCTCGCCGACGAACTGCCGACGCTGGGCTTGTTCCGCGACGACAGTCTGGTCGGCGTCGCGCTGCTGCAGCCTCCGGTGCGCCGGCTGGAATTCACCGAAAGCTGGCCTTGGCGGCTGCGCATGCTGGCGCGGGTCGGCCTGCGCGGCACGCGGCGCTTCATCGCCTATCAGCAGGCGATTCTCGCCAGCCTGCCGGAGGGACCGCACCATCACATCACGCTGCTTGCGGTACATCCCCTGGAGCAGGGGCGTCACCTGGGCGAGCAACTGTTCCAGGCCGTACACCGCTGGTGTGCGGAGGAGGGTGGTTCCCGCGGGGTGGTACTCGACAGCGCCAACCTTGCCCTTGAGGACTTCTATATGCGCCAGGGTTACCGTGAGGTCGCCGAGATCGCATTGGGGCCCTTGCGCGAGCGCCTGTTCGTCCACGCCCATGCGCCGATGGCTCTGCAAAGCGGCCTGGCGGGATGACCGAACGGTCATGCGGAGAGGTCTGACCCTTCCAGAATGTCGCATTCGGCGTGTTAGCATCCGGTCCTATGAAGCGAGCCTACAAGATCGGCTGGTCGCTGGTTGCGCTGTGTTGCAGCGCGGCGGCCATGGCCGACAATCAATTGCGTGTGCAGGTAAAGCCGTCGAATTCGGCCCTCTCGAACAACATCGAGGGGCATGTGGGGGAACTGGAGGGTTTGTCTCGCGAGACCCTCGAACGGCGCTTGCGTGGCGTTCGGGAGCAGGCTCGGCGGGCCGCCGAGGCGCTGGGGTACTACCACGCGCAGATCGACGCGCATCTGAGCGACGACGAACCGCCCACCCTGCGGTTGCAGGTCGAGTCAGGCGAGCCCGTGCGTTTGCGCAAGGTACAAATCCGTATCGACGGTCCGGCGAACCAGCTCGCGGCGTTTCGCGTGCCGGATGCACGGCTGCTGCGTCCGGGGACGGTGCTCAACCATGGCGTCTATGAGGATGCCAAGACGCTGATCGAGAATCAGGCCGCGCGCTATGGCTTCTTCGCCGGACACTTCACCCAGAGCCAGTTGTTGGTGGACCCCGAGGAGAATGCCGCCGATATCACGCTGATCTACCAGAGCGGCCCGCGCTATCGGCTGGGGCACGTCAACTTCAGCGGCAATACGCCCTTCGACGACGATCTGCTACGGCGCATGGTGCCGTTCGCCGAGGGCGCGCCCTACGACAGCGAGTTGATCAATCGCCTCTACCAGGCCCTGCAGAGCAGTGGCTACTTCCAGGGTGTGCGGGTCGATGCCGCGCCCGCCAGTGCCAGGGAGCAGGCGATTCCGGTGGAGGTCCGCCTCACTACCCGCAAGCCGCGCACCATGGGCCTGGGCCTGGGTTACTCGACCGACGTCGGCCCGCGTGGGCGCGCCGAATGGACCCGCCATTGGGTCAACCCCCAGGGCCACAGCTACGGTGCCGAGATGGAGCTTTCCGCGCCACGGCAGAACGTCGGCCTGTGGTACGACATGCCGGGCGAGGACCCGCTCAACGACAAGCTGCGCATCGCCGGCGGCTACCAGTACGAGGAACTGGCCGATACCGACAGCCTGAGCAAGCTGATCACCGTGGGGCCGGAGTGGCATCGGCGCCTGGAGAACGGCTGGCAGCGGGTGTATTCGGTCAAATGGCTCCGCGAGGAATACCGCCTGGGCGACGACTCGGGGCTGGCCACGCTGACCATGCCCGGCATCGAATTCAACTACCTCAACAGCGACAACCGCCTGGACCCCAGCCGTGGCTATCGCCTGCGCGTGCAGAGTCAGGTAGCCAAGGACGGGCTGCTTTCGGACGCCGATCTCTTGCACAGCGAAGCCATGGCCAAGGGCCTGATCACCCTTGCCGAGCGGCATCGCTTCCTGGCCCGTGGGCAGTTGGGGATGAACTTCACCAACGAATACAAGGCCGTGCCGCCCTCGCTGCGCTTCTTCGCCGGCGGTGACCAGAGCGTGCGTGGCTACGACTACCAGACGCTGTCGCCGACCAACTCCGACGGCGACCGTATCGGCGGACGCTACATGGTCGCTGGCAGCCTGGAATACCAGTACAGCTTCGCCGCTCGCTGGCGTGTGGCGGCGTTCGTGGATCAGGGCAACGCGTTCAGCGACCTGGAGCTGCCTTCGCTGAAAACCGGCGTCGGTTTCGGCTTGCGCTGGGTCTCGCCAGTGGGGCCGCTGCGTGTCGACCTGGCCCATCCGCTGGACGGCGAAGGGGGTATCCGCCTGCACTTCTCCATGGGGCCGGAGCTATGAAGCGCGTCCTGTTGAGAACCGTGCTCGGCGTGCTGGCGCTGCTCCTGCTGTTGGGGGCGCTGGTCACGGGGTTGCTGGCGAGCCAGGCGGGCAGCCGCTGGTTGTTGGAGCAGGTGCCCGGACTCGAAGTGGAAGGCTTCAGCGGACGTCTCGGCGGCGCCTGGCAGGCCGAGCACTTGCGATGGCAGTCGGGCGAGCGTCTGGTGCAGGTCGACGCACCGATGTTCGCCTGGCGTCCCGCCTGCCTGCTGCGCGGCACGCTGTGCATCGATCGTCTGCGCGCTGGAGAGGTGCTTCTGCAACTGCCGCCCAGCGAAGCGCCCGCCGACGAAGACCCGGCGCCCTTCAGCCTGCCGGACCTGGACCTGCCGCTCGGCCTGGAGCTGGGCGAGGTTTCCGTGGGGCGCATCCTCTTCAACGGCGCCGAGGAACTGACCGCGCTGAACCTGGTGGCCCACTGGAATGCACAAGGCCTGCAACTCGATGCCTTGCAGGTGCAGCGCGATGACCTGCGCGCCAACCTGCACGGCCGGTTGTCGCCGCAAGGCGACTGGCCACTGTCGCTGACGGGCGAGGTGGAGTTGCCGGCGCCGGATGCCCAGCCCTGGGCGGTGGAACTTGAAGTGGCGGGCGAATTGAAGCGCCGCGTTACCCTCGCCGCCGGTAGCGCGGGCTACCTGCAGGCCACCCTGCGTGGCTGGTTGGAACCCCTGAGCGAGGATCTGCCGGCGAGCCTGGTGATCGAGACCCGCGAGTTCAAGGCCGCCGCCAGCCTGCCGGACACGCTCACCGTGCAGCGCCTGCGCCTGAGCGCCGAAGGCGATCTCGCCGAGGGGTTCACCCTGGCGGGCCAAGGCGCCCTGGCTGCCGCCGAGGGGCCGATCGCGCTGAATCTCTCCGGCCACGCCGATACCCGTGGGGCGCGACTCGAAGGACTCGAGTTGCGTGCCGACGCTGAGCATCGGGTCGGTCTGGTAGGCACCGCCGACTGGAGCGACGGGCTTTCCGCCGACCTGCAACTGGACTGGCAGGATTTCCCCTGGCAGCGCCTCTATCCGCTGGACTCGATACCGGTGCAGTTACGCCAGATGCAGGCCCAATTGCAGTACCGCGACGGACGCTATCTGGGTAATTTCGCCTCGACCCTGGACGGCCCGGCAGGGCGCTTCCAGCTTTCCAGCCCGGTCAGCGGCGACCTGGCGGAAGTGCATCTGCCGTCGCTCAAACTGGTAGCGGGGCAGGGTAGCGTCGAGGGCCAGCTCGGCCTGGGCTTCGCCGATGCGCTGAACTGGAAGACGCAACTGCAGGTGAGCCAGTTCGATCCTTCCTACTGGCTCGCCGAGTTGCCGGGACGCCTGAGCGGCCCTTTGCAGAGCGAAGGCAGTCTGCGTGACGGGCAGCTCCAAGCCACTGCCGAGGTCGGCCTGCAAGGCCAGTTGCGCCGCCAGCCTGCGCAACTGGCGATCAGCGCCAGTGGGGCAGGGGAAGCCTGGACCCTGCAGCGCCTCGACGTGCAGTTGGGCGACAACCGCGTGCAGGGCAGCGCGGGGCTGAATGATGCACTGACGGGACAGCTCGACATCGCCTTGCGGCGCCTCGACCAGCTCTGGCCGGGCCTGCGTGGCGCGATCAGCGGCGACCTGTCGCTGGCCGGCAACCTGAAAGCGCCCCAGGGCCGCCTGGCGCTGAAGGGCAGCTCACTGGCGTTCGCCGAAACCCGGGTGCAGAGCCTGTCCCTCGACGCCAACCTGGACGCCGCGCAGCAAGGCACGCTGGACCTGCGGGGCGATGGGCTCGCCCAGGGCGAGCTGGCGCTGGGCCTCCTGCGTGTGCAGGGCTCGGGGGATGCGCATCGTCAGCAGGCTAGCCTGAATCTGGAGGGCCCCACCGCGACCGCCGAACTGGCGCTGGGCGGCGATCTCGCCAGCGATGCCGGCGGTTGGCGCTGGAATGGCCAACTGCAGCGGGCGCATCTGGCGGGTTACGGCCAGGATTGGCGTCTGCAGAATGCGGCGCGTCTCACCCGGCGCGCCGACGGCCGCATCGAGTTCGCCGCGCACTGCTGGGTGAATGGCGAGGCCAGTCTGTGCGGGGACGACCAGATCCTTGCCCCCGAGCCTCGACTGCGCTACCGGTTGCGTGACTTCCCCTTGCAGAGCCTGGCGCAGTTGCTTCCGGATGACCTGCGCTGGGAGGGCCAGTTGAATGCCGACCTGTCGCTCGATCTGCCGGCGGCCGGTCCCACGGGCAGCGTGCGGGTGGACGCGGGGAGCGGGCAGTTGCGCATGCACGACGGCGCCGACTGGGTCGACTTCGACTACCGCGCGTTGGCCCTCGACATGCAACTGCGGCCGCAGCGCGTGACCCTCGATGCCCGCTTCGATGGCGATCGCCTGGGACAATTGCAACTGCAGGCCAACATCGACCCCCGCCAGGACGACAAGCCGCTCGACGGACGCTTCCAGCTCAGTGGTCTGCAACTTCAGGCGGCGCGTCCGTTCCTGCCGATGGTCGAGGAACTGCAGGGCTCGCTGAACGGCGACGGCACGCTTTCTGGCACGCTACAGGCGCCGCAGGTCCGCGGGCAGGTACGCCTCTCCGAGGGTCTGATTGCCGGCGGCGATCTGCCGACGCGCTTCGAAGACCTGCAGTTGCAAGCCAACATCCTCGGACAGCGGGTGCAGCTCGAGGGGGGCTGGAAGAGTGGTGAACAGGGCCGTGGCAGCCTGGGCGGCGCCATCGACTGGGCCGATGGCCTGGACGTCGACCTGAGCATCACCGGGCACCAGTTGCCGGTGGACGTCGAACCCTACGCCGAGCTCGAAGTGGCGCCGGATTTGCGCGTCAGCATGCGCGGTGGAGCGCTCACCGTGGCGGGCACGGTTCGTGTGCCGCGCGGCAGCATCATCGTGCGCCAACTGCCGGCGTCGACCGTGAAGGTCTCCCAGGACACGGTCATCGTCGGCGAGGAGCAGGGCGATGCTCCGGCGGGGTTGACGATGGCGATGGACATCGACGTGGTCGTCGGCGAGCAGAAACTGACCTTCTCCGGCTTCGGCCTGACCGCGGAGATCGCCGGTCAGGTACACATCGGCGACAACCTGGAGACACAGGGCGAGCTGAACCTGAACAAGGGCCGCTACCGAGCCTACGGCCAGCGCCTGACCATCCGCCGGGCGCGGCTATTGTTCACCGGCTTGATCTCGCAGCCGTACCTGGATGTCGAGGCGGTGCGCGTGGTCGACGACGTGACCGCGGGGCTGCGCCTGTCCGGCAGCGTGGTGGCGCCGAGTACCGAAGTGTTCTCCGAACCGGCGATGAGCCAGGAGCAAGCGCTGTCCTACCTCGTCCTCGGGCGCCCACTCGGCGGAGACAGCGGCGACAGCAACCTGCTGGCGCAGGCCGCCCTGGGGCTTGGCCTGGCCGGTAGTTCGCGGATCACCGCCGGGCTGGCGCAGAATCTCGGCATCGAGAACTTCCAGCTGGATACCGAAGGCTCGGGCAACAGCACCAGCGTGGTCGCCAGCGGAAGCCTCACCGATCGACTGAGCCTGCGTTATGGCGTTGGCGTTTTCGAGCCCGCGACGACCATCGGCCTGCGCTATGAACTGACCCGGCGCCTGTTCCTGGAGGCCGCGAGCGGGTTGGCGAGCTCGCTGGACCTGTTCTACCGTCGCGATTTCTGACGCCTGGCGGCGCGGCGCCCCCTCTCCCCCAGCCCCTCTCCCACGAGGCGCGAGGGGAGCGAAAAGCCAAGCCGCGCCTGTTAGCGCCCGGGTGGCGAGGGGAGCGAAAAGGCCAAGCCCCACCCCAATAGCCCCTCGCCCCTCGTGGGAGAGGGGTTGGGGAGAGGGGGATCCCTTCAGGCTTTAGCAGGCATCCCGGAAACCACGCTCCTCCCGCAGCGCTGCCTCGTCCAGCAACAAAACTCCGCGCATCCGAACGCCGTCGTGCGCGTGCTAGGATGCCCGCCTTGCGATGCGTCGGGCGCCTTGCGGTGCTCTGGAACACGCTCGCGTTCTCTATAAAACAAGGAGTTACGGATGGAATCAGTTACCAACCTGGTCAACCAGATCAATGGTCTGGTGTGGGGCCCGCCGATCATGGTGTTGATCCTCGGCACCGGCCTGTTCCTCATGATTGCTCTCAAATTCATGCCTCTGCTCCGCATTCCCACCGGCTTCGCGCTGATGTGGGGCGGGCGCAGCAAGAACTCCGACGAGTCCGGCGAAATCAGCCCTTTCCAGGCGCTGATGACCTGCCTGGCCGCGACCGTCGGTACCGGCAATATCGCGGGCGTCGCCACAGCGATCTTCCTCGGTGGTCCCGGTGCGCTGTTCTGGATGTGGTGCACCGCACTGGTGGGCATGGCCACCAAGTACGCCGAGGTGACCCTCGCCGTGCATTACCGTGAGAAGGACGAGCGCGGCGAACATGTCGGCGGCCCGATGTACGCGATCAAGAACGGCCTGGGTGGCAAGTGGATGTGGCTGGCCACGCTGTTCGCACTGTTCGGCGGTCTGGCGGGTTTCGGTATCGGTAACATGGTGCAGGTCAACAGCATGGCGCAGGCACTGCAGGCCAGCTTCGGCGTGCCGCTGTGGTTGACCGGCGTGCTCTCGATGGTTCTGGTGGGGATGGTGATCCTCGGTGGCATTCGCCGCATCGGCGTGGTCGCCGCTGCGCTGGTGCCGTTCATGTGCGTGGCCTACATCATCGCCGCCATCGTGGTGCTGGTGGTCAACGCCGCCCAGATTCCCGCGGCTTTCGGCCTGATCTTCGACCATGCCTTCAGCCCGATCGCGGCCACCGGCGGCTTCGCCGGCGCGGCGGTGATGGCGGCGATTCGCTTCGGCGTGGCGCGCGGCATCTTCTCCAACGAAGCCGGGCTAGGGACTGCCGGTATCGCCCAGGCAGCCGGGACCACCAACAGCGCGGTGCGCTCGGGGATGATCGGCATGCTCGGAACCTTCATCGACACCCTGGTGATCTGCACCATGACCGGCCTTGCGATCATCTGCTCGGGCGTGTGGACCAGTGGCGAGAGCGGCGCGGCCCTCTCGGCGGCGGCCTTCGAGTCGGCGATGCCGGGTATCGGCGGTTCGATCCTGACCCTGGCGCTGGTGGTCTTTGCCTTCACCACCGTACTGGGCTGGAGCTACTACGGCGAGCGTTGCTGGGAATACCTGGTCGGTACCCGGGCGATCCTGCCGTTCCGCCTGGTGTTCGTGCTCGCGGTGCCCTTCGGCGCCATCGCCCAACTGGACTTCGCCTGGTTGCTCGCCGACACCCTCAACGGGCTGATGGCGATCCCCAACCTGATCGCGCTGTTGGCGCTGAGCCCGGTGCTGGTCAAGCTCACCCGCGACTATTTCCAGGCGCGCTGAGCCGGCTGAGGTGAAACCCGCCGCCGTCGCGACTGATGCGACGGCGGCCTGGCCGGCATACACTGCGCGCTCTTTCAACAGAAGAAGGATTCATCCTCATGGCTCAAGTGACCCGGCGTGGAACCCCGATCGACGTGGCTGGCGAGTTGCCCGCCAAGGGCCAGCAGGCGCCCGCGTTCAGTCTGGTGGCGGCGGACCTGTCGGACAAGACGCTCGCCGACTTCGCCGGCAAGCGCAAGGTGCTGAACATCTTCCCCAGCGTCGATACGCCGACCTGCGCGACCTCGGTGCGCCGCTTCAATGCCGAAGCCGCCAATCTGGTGGATACCGTGGTGATCTGCATTTCCGCGGACCTGCCGTTCGCCCAGGCGCGCTTCTGCGGGGCGGAAGGGCTGGAGAACGTGGTCAACCTGTCGACCCTGCGCGGCGCCGAGTTCCTCAAGAACTACGGTGTGGCGATCGCCAGCGGGCCGATGGTCGGCCTGGCGGCGCGTGCCGTGGTGGTGCTCGACGCCCAGGACAAGGTGTTGCACAGTGAGCTGGTCGCGGAAATCGGCTCCGAGCCGGACTACGCCGCAGCGCTGGCCGTGCTCTGAGCCTGAGTGCTGGCGGACGGCGGCTGCCGTCCGCCGCACATCACTCGTCGTCGCCTTCCGCAGCGACAGCGGAGAAGCAGCGGATGTTGTGCTCGTCGTCCACGCGCCAGCCTTTTTCCTCACCGAGGTACTCGGCTTCCATCAGCGCGTTGTAGCTGAAGGCCCATTGCTGCTTCTGCGAGCCGTCGAGGGCCTGGATGTGCAGTACCATCGTCGTGCTGCCGAAGGGTTCGCCCGCTTCCGCGGCGGCATCGGCTTCGTCCAGCAGGGCCTCGTCGAGGGTGAATTCGCTGGCGTGCAGGCCGTCGATCTCCAGCATGTCGGCGGTTTCCAGGTCGTCCAGCAGGTAGCGTTCGCTCATCTGTTTCGTGCATTCCGGTGAGGGGCAAAGAGTCAGCGCTGCGCGCCGCCGCGTATTGTCCACGGACTGGCGGCGCCTGGCTATCGCCGGGTGGCGAGAAACTCGCCCTTGCCCACGGGCACCAGGCAGCAGTCGAAGGCCGCGTCCGCACGCACCTGGGCGGTGAACTCGGCCATCTCCTCGGCGTGGGAGAGGGCATTGTCCACCACCAGCAGCCCGCCGCGGGGTAGCAGGCGCTTGAGCTGCGGCCACCAGGCCAGGTACTCCCTGCGCTGGGAGTCGAGGAAAATCAGGTCGCAGGAAGCATCCGCTGCCTGGGCGAGGTAATCGCCGGCATCGCCTTCGATGGCCTGGATGACGTCGGCCAGGCCGCCTCGGGCGAAGTTCTCCCGCGCCAGTTGCAGCTTCCAGGCCGAGCGTTCCAGGGTGACGACCTGGCCCTGCAGCGCGCGGCTGGCGGCGGCGAGCCAGAGCGTGGAATAACCGTTGGAGGTGCCGATCTCGAGAATCCGGCGGGCACTGCTGGCACGCACCAGTACCGCGAGGAATTCGCCGGTATCGCGGGTGATGTTGAGCATGCGCCGCGGGCGCTCGCTGATCTGCGCGTCGTTCTCTTCGCCGAAGCGCTCGAGCTCTTGCAGCAGTCCATCGAGGGTCTCGTCCATCCGCCATTCTCCTTGTTTTCGGACTCGCGGAGCCTGACAGATGGACACGCAGGAAGATAGCTACGCCGGCTGGTAGCTGCCGGGGACGGGGGCGAAGGACACACCGAAGCGGTTCCAGGCGTTGATCGCGGCGACGGCCAGGGTCAGATTGGTCAACTGCGCTTCGCTGAAGTGCTCGCGGGTCTGCTCGAACAGCGCCTGGCTGACGCCGCCCTGGGTCAGCAGCGTGTTGGCCTCGGCCCAGGCCAGCGCGGCGCGTTCACGGGGGCTGAAGAAGGGCGTTTCATGCCAGGCGCTGAGGGTGTAGAGGCGCTGCTCGGTCTCGCCGAGGGCGCGAGCGTCCTGGGTGTGCATGTCCAGGCAGAAGGCGCAGCCGTTGAGCTGCGAGACGCGAATCTTCACCAGCTCCATCAGCGGCTTGTCGATGCCATCCTCCTGGCTGGCCTGGCGCACCAGGTAGTTCTCCAAGGCGAGCATGGCCTCGTAGGCCTTGGGTGCAGCTTGACGGTAGTTCATGCGCATTGCGGTGACTCCTCTGTGAATGATGGAGCCAGCCTACTGGGGCGTCGGAACGCGCTATTGTAGAAATTCGACATCTTTCGCGAGGTGCCCCGGTGGCCAGCGCAGCGCTGCATAAGCCCCACTTGTCCGGATTCAAAAGTCGCTTGCCCTGCGCGGCGTTGCGTCCGTACGTGCAGCACTTCTGGTGGCTGGAGGTGGCGGCGGATTCGCTCGATGCGCAGCGGCTGCATCCGGATGGCGCCAGCGGGTTGTTGTTCAATTTCGCTCAGCCGCTATGGCTCGACGGCCTGCAGGTCGGCCAGTCGCTGCTGGTCGCAGGGCCGCAGTTGAGCAGCAGCCAGCTACGGTTGAATCGCTCCTCGCGACTGATGGGGGTGCGCTTTCAAGCGGGCGCCGGCGCGTTCTTCCTGGGAACAGGACTGGATACCCTCAGCGGCTTCAATGTCGATCTGCCTCAGACGGAGTTCGCATCGCTGGCGGAGATTCTGGAGCCGCTTGTCGAAGTCGAGCAGCAGGCGCTGCTGGAAGCCGTGTTGCTGCGGCGGTTGGCGGCGAGCAGCCCGGGACGCTCGCCGGTGCAGCAGTTGTTGGGTGAAATCCGCCTGAGTCAGGGGCGAGGGCGAATCGCCGAGCTGCTGCGCGAGGTGCCCTTGGGGCAGCGCCAACTGGAGCGGCAGTTTCGTCATCAGGTGGGGCTCACACCGAAGCAGTACGCCCGCATTCAACGCGTCGCCTGGGTACGCCTGCAGTTGCAGCAGAACGCCTCGCTACTGGACGTAGCGCTCGCGGCCGGGTACGCCGACCAGGCGCATTGCATCCACGACTTCAAGGCGGTGATCGGCGAAACGCCCGGACAGTACCGCGCCCGCACGGGCGCCCGGTCGCGCTTGGCGGAGTGAGCGCGGCGTGGCGTATTGCGTGCGTTGAGCAGCCCCCCGAACATGACGCCGCCCCGCGGTAGCGCGTCGGTTCGCTGAGCGCCCCATGCCGCTGTTACCAGGCCAGGCAGATCTTGCCGAAGTGTTGGGCGTTCTTCTGGTATTCGAAGGCGGCGGCCAGCTCGCCGAAGGTGAAGGTGCGATCGATCACCGGACGGATGCCGGTCTGCTCGAGCGCCGCGACGAAGTCCTGCTGGTCCCTGCGGCTGGCGACGATCAGCCCCTGCAGGCGTGCCTGCTTGCGCATCAGCGTGGCAGTCGGCACGTCACCCTGGAAGCCGGTGAGCACGCCGATCAGAGCGATGTGGCCGCCGACTTTCACCGTCTCGATGGATTGCGCCAGGGTGCCGGGGCCGCCCAGCTCGACGACGTGGTCGACGCCCTGGCCGTCGGTCAGCGACAGAACCTGCTGCGCCCAATCGGGATGCGTCTTGTAGTTGATGCCGGCGTCGGCGCCCAGGGCCTTCACGCGTTCCAGCTTCTCGTCCGAGGACGACGTCACGATCACCCGCGCGCCCATGGCCTTGGCCAACTGCAGGGCGGCGATGGATACGCCACCGGTGCCCAGGGTCAGCACGGTTTCACCGGCCTTGAGCTGACCATCCACCACCAGCGCGCGCCAGGCGGTCAGCGCGGCGGTGGTGATGGTCGCGCTTTCAGCGGGACTCCAGCCTTTCGGCGCCAGGGTGAAGGCCGCGGTTGGACGTACCACGTACTCGGCGGCCATGCCCTGCACGCCGTCGCCGGGGGTGTGGCCGAAGTGGCCGACGCCGTCGAAGGGCAGACCGGCCGACCAGTTGGGGAAGAACACCGAGACCACCGCATCGCCCACGGCGAATTCGCTGACACCTTCGCCCACCGCCTCGACTACACCGGCGCCGTCGGACATCAGGATGCGCCCGTCCTCGTTCGGCGCCAGGCCGCTGGCGACCAGCAGGTCGTGGTAGTTCAGCGAGCTGGCCTGGATCTCCACGCGGATTTCTCCGGGGCCGGGCTGGCCCGGGTCGGGCAGTTCGCTGAGGGTGATGCGCTCGAAACCGCCGGGAGCGGTGAGGGTCATGGCTTTCATGGGGTGTCCTCCTGTAGGCCTGCGGTCGCGCCATGCTAAGGCGCGTCGGGAAGGGTAGCGCGAACCTGAGACCGCTTAAACGTCGGGCGCCGCAAGACTGGCGGCGATCACCTCCCGTAGCCAGCGGTGAGCAGGATCGCGATGCACGCGCTCGGGCCACAGCATGAGCATCTCGAAGCCCTTGACGGGCAGGGGCGGCTCGACGGTTTTCAATGAGGGGTTTTCCAGCACCGGGCGCTGCGGCAGCATCGCCACCAGATCGCTGGCCGCCAGTAGGGCCGGCAGACTGCTGAAACGCGGGACGGAGAGCACCACGCGACGCTTCAGGCCGCGCTGCTCCAGCGCGGCGTCGGTCGGCCCGCTGAAGCCGCCGCCGTCGGGCGAGACGATGACGTGTTCCAGCGCGCAGAACGCATCGAGGGTGAGGGGCCGCTGCAGCGCCGGATGATCGGCGCGTCCCGCCAGCACGTAGCGTTCGCTGAACAGGCTGCGCTGGCGCAGACCGGGTGGCGCGTCGCTGGCGATGTGGAAGGCCAGGTCCAGCTCGCCGGCTTCGGCCTGGCGCAGCAGGTCAGGTGGTGTCAGGTCGATCACTGCCAGGCGTGTGGCGGGCGCCTCGCGGCGCAGGCGAGCAACGCTGGGCAGCAGCACCGTCGTCTCGGTGTAGTCGGTCGCGGCGACGCGCCAGGTGTGTTGCGCCTGCGCCGGTTCGAAGCGTTCCTCCTCGGCCAGCGCCTGGTGCAGTGCCTCTAACGCCCGGCGCAACGGCGCGCGCAGCGCTTCGGCACGGGCGGTGGGGCGCATGCCCCGTGGGCCGGGCAGCAACAGTGGGTCACCCAAGGCATCACGCAGGCGGGCCAGCTGCACGCTCACCGTGGGTTGCGCCAGATGCAGGCGCTGCGCCGCGCGGGTCACGTTGTGCTCGGCGAGCAGCGCATCGAGGGTGACCAGCAGGTTCAGGTCGAGGCGTCGCAAGGAATCATGCATCGGTATACCTGGGATTCAAGATATTCATTTCTGCAATGAGAGAGCCTAGCAGCATCATGAGGCCCATTCCCAATGGAGCTCTGCCATGAATGTCCTGATCGTCTATGCCCACCCCGAACCACGCTCGCTCAACGGCGCACTCAAGGACCATGCGGTCCGCCACCTGGAGCAGCAGGGGCACCGCGTGCAGGTCTCGGACCTCTATGCGATGGGGTTCAAGGCGGTGCTCGATGCCGCTGACAGCAGCGCGGTGTCGGCCGAGCGCTTCGATCCCTCCGAGTCCTCGCGGCTGGCGCTGGCCAACGGCACCCAGGCTGCGGATATCGCCACCGAGCAGGACAAACTGCTCTGGGCCGATGCGCTGATCCTGCAATTCCCGCTGTGGTGGTTCGGCCTGCCGGCGATCCTCAAGGGCTGGGTCGACCGGGTCTATGCCTGCGGCTTCGCCTATGGCGTGGGCGAGCATTCCGACACGCACTGGGGCGATCGCTACGGCGAAGGACGCCTGGTCGGCAAGCGCGCGATGCTGATGGTCAGCATGGGTGGCTGGGCCTCGCATTACAGTGCGCGGGGCATCAACGGTGCGCTGGATGACATCCTCTTCCCCATCCAGCACGGCATCCTCTTCTACCCCGGCTTCGAGGTACTGCCGCCGTTCGCGATCTATCGCACCAGCAAGGTCGACACCGCCGGTTTCACGACAGCCTGTCGTGACCTGGAGCGACGGCTCGATGGTCTGTGGACGGACGCCCCGATCGCCTTTCGCCGACAGAACGGCGGGGACTACCTGATTCCGCAATTGACCTTGCGGCCGGAGTTGGCGGTGGGACGGGCAGGGTTGGACATTCACCGGGTGGGCGGGGAGGCGGGTTGAGGCGTTCGCAGCAGAGCTGTTTCTCAGGCCGTCATGCGCTGATAAATAAACCCGGCCCTCATTCTCTGCTGCCACGGCCGTACTGGATCGTGGCAAAGCTCCCGCGGCTGGCGCGGGAGCAGGCAGCTTCGTGTTTAGCGCGCGGAGCTGCAGTTGCCGGTCTTGGCCAGGGACAGTGCGGCGATGTCTGCCTTGCCCTGTTCGGGGGAGACCTGCTCGAGGTCTGCGCCACCGGAGAGTACGCCCATCTTGATGAATTGACGGATGAAGTAGGTATTGCCAGGTTTGAACATCATTTCCAGTTTATTGGGCGAGAATTCCGACTCTGTTTCCACGGTATGGATCTTCTCTCCCTCCACCTCGGTGTAGAAGAACACGTCCGGCGCGCTCTCACCGATGCATTTGCCATCTACCCAGATGTCCTTCTTGAGGGCTTTGCCCACGAAGCTGTTGCGGTAGATGTAGATACCGGCATTCCCCTGGGTCGGGGCGGCGAATTCCTTGGCTTTGACGGATTCGGCCTGGGGAGCCATGTCGACCGATGCGCAACCGGTGAGGAGAATTGCAGCACTGGCTGCGAAGACTGCGGCGAATTTCATTGCAACGACCTTCCTGGTGTCGAAATACCCTTCGTGGGCGAATGTGGCCGAGCAGGAGAGCAGGTGCGCTCCTTTTGACCCTTGAGCACCTGGCGCTTGAGCGCTCATACCGGTTGTCGAGGGACGCGGGTTGAGCGGGATCTCGGGCCGGGATTTTCCTTGCCCGGCGCCGGGCGCGGGGAGCTTATCTGGACGCGGGTGGAAAGGGTAGCGTTGCGTTAATTCGAGGTTCGGTTGGCCGGCGGTGCGGTAGATATCCCGCTGTCTCGATAGAACATTGAAGGCGTCACACCGAACTGACGGCGGAAGGCGGCGGCGAAGGCGCTCTGGCTGTCGTAGCCGTGTTGTAGCGCGACTTCCAGCACCGACAGGCCCTGCGCCAGGGCCTCCAGGGAAAGCAGTAGACGCGCCTGCTGGCGCCAGCGGCCGAAGGTGATGCCGGTGCTGCTTTGGAAGTGGCGGTGGAAGGTCTTGCTGCTCATCGCCAACTGCGCCGCCCAGTGCTCGGCTGGCTCGCTCTGCGCCGGATTGTCCGCCAGGCTCTGGCAGACCCGGGCGATGCGCGGATCGTCCGGCCAGGGCAGGTGCAGCGGGAGTACCGCAAGGCTGCTCAGCTCATCCAGCAGAAGACGCATCAGGCGACCGTCGCGGCTATCGCTGGTGTACTGCGCCGGGACCAGGGTGGCGGCCTGGATCAGCTCGCGCAGCAGAGGACTGACGTCGATCACGCAGTTGCCCGCGGGCAGTCCCGGCGCCGCGTCGGGGTTGACGAACAGGCTGCGCACGCGGGTCACGCCGCGCATGTGCAAGGCGTGCTCGCAGCCGGCCTGCAGCCACACGCCGCGCGTGGGCGGCGTCACCCAGCGGCCGGCCGGGGTATCCACCACCAGCACGCCCTCGATGGCGTAGATCAGTTGCGCGCGTGGGTGGCTGTGCGCGGCAATCTGGTGGCCGCTGGGGTAGTCGATGGCCACGCCGGTGACCGGCATGGCCAGGGATTCGTAGGGCAACGCGGTGTGATCGACCATAGGGAGCGGCTGAGGAGGGGGAAGCGAGACAGGCTAGCGACGTGCCCACGGATTGTCCATTTTGCGACAGGGATCGTCCATTTAGCGTGAGGTGGTCGGATTTCGTCCCGCTAAGCTGGCCTCTCATTTCGGGAGACGCTGCCATGTCCATCCTTGCCAACCTGCTACTAGCCCTGAGCCCAGGCCGGGGTCCGATCCGGTGCGTGATCGCCACGCGCCGCTGATCTCCCCCCGATCCCGGCCTCGAACAGCCTGCCGCGCAGGCAGGGGAGATCAGGTTTTACCTGTTCCCATCGAGGCGTTCCCATGCTGAGCAATCCGCACACCAAGTACCGCGCGTTTCCTTCCGTCGACCTGCCTGACCGCCGCTGGCCGCAGCAGCGGTTGCAACAGGCGCCCACCTGGCTTTCCACCGACCTGCGCGACGGCAACCAGGCGCTGTTCGAGCCGATGAATCGTGAGCGCAAGCTGCGCCTGTTCGGCGAGCTGGTGCGCCTGGGCTTCAAGGAAATCGAGGTGGGCTTTCCCGCCGCCTCACGCACCGACTTCGACATCATCCGCCAACTGATCGATGAGGGCGGCATCCCCGACGACGTCACGCCGATGGTGATGACCCAACTGCGTGAAGACCTCATCGCGCAGACCGTGCAGGCCGTGGCCGGCGCGCGGCGGGTGATCGTGCATCTGTACAACGCCATCGCGCCGGTCTGGCGCGACGTCGTGTTCAAGCTCTCGGTGGACGAGGTCGAGGCGCTGGTGGTGCGGCATATCCACTTACTCAAGGCGCAGACCGCCGCACACCCGCAGACCGAGTGGGTGCTGCAATACTCGCCGGAGACCTTCTGCATGGCCGAGCTGGAGGTGTCACTGCGCATCTGCAACGCCGCCATCGCGGCCTGGGACGCCGGACCCGGACGGGAGATCATCATCAACCTGCCGACCACCGTCGAGGTCAGCACCGCCAATGTCTTCGCCGACCAGATCGAGTGGATGCACCGGCGCCTGGCGCGGCGCGAGCACGTGGTGCTGTCGGTGCATCCGCACAACGACCGTGGCACCGGCGTGGCCTGCGCCGAGCAGGCGCTGCTGGCCGGTGCGCAGCGGGTCGAGGGCTGCCTGTTCGGCAACGGCGAGCGCAGCGGCAACCTGGATCTGGTGACCCTGGCGCTGAACCTCTACACCCAGGGCATCTACCCCGGCCTGGACTTCTCCGATATCGCCGGCGTGGCGCGGGTGGCCGAGGCCTGCACCGGCCTGCCGATCCATCCCCGCCATCCCTACGTCGGCGACCTGGTATTCACCGCGTTCTCCGGCTCGCACCAGGACGCCATCGCCAAGGGCTTCGCCGCGCAGGACCCGAACGGCCTGTGGCAGGTGCCGTACCTGCCGATCGATCCGCAGGACCTGGGTCGCACCTACGACAGCATCGTGCGGGTCAACAGCCAGTCCGGCAAAGGCGGCATCGCCTACCTGCTGCAGCGCGACCACGGCGTGCAGATGCCGCGCCGTCAGCAGGTGGAATTCAGCGCCCTCGTGCAGAAGCAGGCGGACAGCAGCGAGACCGAGCTGTCCAGCGCCGAACTCTGGCAGCTCTACCAGCAGACCTACCTGGCGCCGGCACGGGCGGGCGGCGAGTTGGTCTACTGCAGCCATCGCCTGCACGACGAAGGCGAGCGGCAACTGATCGAGCTGGACGTGGAAGTCGCCGGCCGGCGCATGAGCCTGCGGGGTGAGGGCAACGGCCCGCTGGCCGCCGCCGTGGCTGCGCTCGATCTACCCCTGCGTATCGATGACTACCAGGAGCACAGCCTGGGCGGCGGCAGCGAGGCCAGTGCGCTGGCGCTGGTGGAAGTCAGCTGGCCGGGGCAGCCCGGTTCACGCTTCGGCGCCGGTAGCGATGGCAACCTGTTGCGTGCCTCGTTGCAGGCGCTGCTGGCGGCGGTGTCGCGCTTCGCGCCGAGCCGCGAACGGCTGCTCGCTCAGGGCGCAGTGGACGCGTAGGCGGCGAAGATCGCCCGGCCGATTTCGGCGATGGCCAGGTCACGCTCGGCGAGCGTGGCCTCGGTCTGGCCGAGGTAGAGGCAGACGATCAGCGGTGCGCGCGAATCCTGCCAGAGCACGGCGGTGATCCCGCGCGCGCCGAAGCCGCCGGCGCCCGAGCGGTCGGCGATCTGCCAGCCGCTGGGCAGCACCGAACGCAGCAGGCTGCCGCTGACCTGGTTGTCGCGCATCCACTGCAGCAACTGCTGACGGCTGTCCAGCGACAGCGCGGGGCCGAACAGCAGGCGCTGCAGGGTGCGGGTCATGGCCTCGGGCGTGGTGGTGTCCCGTGGATCGCCGGGGTGCGCTTCGTTCACCTGGGGCTCGTTGCGGTCGAGTCGGGTCACGGCATCGCCTTGCTCACGCAGGAAGGCGGTGACCGCGGCGGGGCCGCCAACGGCTGCCAGCACCAGATTCGCGGCCGTGTTGTCGCTCAGTTGCATCGTCGCCGTGCAGGCCTGGCGCAGGCTGACGGACTGGTCGACATAGCGCTCGATCACCGGGGAATAGCTCACCAGCGCCTCGCGGCGCACCGGCACTTTAGTGTCCAGCAAGGCGGCGTCGTGCTCGGCGTTCTTCAGCAGCCTCGCGCAGGCGAGCGTCTTGAAGGTGCTGGCCATGGCAAAGCGGCGCTCGCCCTGGTAGCTCCAGAGTGCGTCCGAGCCCGTATCCAGAATGGCCACGCCGACCTGGGCGGAGAGTCGTTTCTCCACGTCATGGATCGCCGTTTCGACAGGTGCCAGATCCGCCGCCTCGGCGAAGCAAGCCGCGGGTAGCCAGAACACGACGACGGTGGCGATGAAGCGCTTCAGGGACATGGCGTGATGACGTCGGCCGTTGCGAGGATTGGCGCTGAGTGTAGCGAAGGGACCGAGCCGCTCAGGGCTGATCGACCTGCTGCTGCAGATACTCGGCCCGTGCTTGGGTCTTCTCCAGCAGACAGGCCGTGTATATCGTCCCGAAACCCGTGCCGGTAATGGACTCATAGGTCTCGAAGTCGCAGCTCTTGTCGCGATACTCGATCCAGGCGGCCTGGGAGGCCTCCAGATAGCGGTCCTGGGATTCGATGTCGCGCCCCGGTGACGTCCCATTCTGCTTGTATCGCTCGATGAGCGACTTATACGCCGCCTGCATGCGCGCCTGCGTCGTCTGCAACTGATCGTTGAAGCACTGATACATCTCGGTCTCGGTGTTCGCCGTGCCGCAGGTTGCTTGCCGGGGCGACCCGGCGTGAGCCGTGCCGATGAGTAGCTCGCTGAGGAGGAGGGCTGCGACGATTGGACGGATCATGGAGGTCCTGGCTGAGTGCTGAAGTTGCCGTTGGGTAATGCGTGCCCTGCCCACACGCTATCAAGCGCCATCGAAGGCCTTCAGCGCGACGGGCAACGCACCGACCACCCGGTTACCCGCCGCCGGCAGCCCGAGCAGCACGGCGCTGATCACTTCTTCCCGACTCGCACCCGCTTCCTTCGCCAGTCCAACATGAAAGGGAATGCCACTGTCGAGCCCCAGCACCGAAAGAACCGCCAGATAGGCCAGGGCCTGCGTCTTGCCGTCCAGCGCGCAGGCCTGCTCCAGTCCCTGTACCGCGCCGAACCAGGCGTGGGCATGGGCTGGGGCCTCTTGCAGAAAGGTTTGGAAGGCGGGGCTGGGGGTGTTGTCCATGGCGTTGATCTCGGTAAGGAAGGGAGTCGTCGAACAATAGCAACGCCGGCGCACTGTTTATATAAACTCGATCCGCTCGTCCAGACACTCATCGGAGCCCATTTCGAATTCGCGGCATATCCACGGGCGATTTTCATAGATTTGGCACATGAACGTGTCTCTATCTACAGCCGCACACCAGCCATCCTCTAATCGCTTCATGGTTTCACCGCCATACGGGTCACGTGCGATGAATTCTTCCGGTACGCCAGTATCCGAGATAAGCATGACCTCAAGACGGCAGCAGCACGCTTTGCAGTTTGAGCAAGATATATCGGAGGCGGGAAGTGTTTTTGTAGGTATAAGCATGGGTGGCTACGGGGTGGAAGGTCGTGCATGATAGCGTAAATTCAATATGAATAAGCTTATTTCTGAAGCCACTTGCCTTGTGAGCCATGGAGGCTGGCTAAAGGCCGAGCTTTAGCACGTAAAGGCTTCCGCGTTGCTAACGATATGAGAATCTAGGTCGACAAAATTAAAGTAAACGTGGAAGACCACTAGCAACGCGAATACCTCGCTCTTGAAAGTGCCTCGCTGGGTTACGATAGCTGCCAGAGCGTCCGCTGCAGTTATTTGTTATGTGCTGAATGGTGGTATTCTGTGACGTTATGCTCATCCTCGCTCTTGAGCGTATTCTCGGAGTAATTCCGGGAGTTTTTCCTCGGGCGGAAACTTGCTGAAGCTATGCTTTGCACTGGTGGTGGCCCATGCTAGTTTTTCATCTGTATAAGTTTCGATGAAAGGCTTGTAGCTTCGAGAGTCCTCTAACATCGTTGAGCGTACATTTACAAAGTCATCCATTCCCTCCGGGCGTGTAAATAACCAACTCATGCAATGCCCGCAGAAGAAGTGGCGCGTACTCCCATGCAGTCCCCCGATGACAGGCGTTCCCGCCGTGACCGAAAAGGCAGCGCTTGAAAATAGCGAACTCAGGCTAAACGCGCTTGACGTCATTTGCTGGCACCCTGTGCAGTGACAAGCCATCGTGATCACGGGCTTTTCGGTGACCTCGAATGCGACCCGCCCACAACGGCAATGACCTTTGATTTTGCTCACTATATTCCAACCTCAAGTTCAAGGTGCTTAGAGCGGATACTCACACAGCATGGCACATAACGCAAAGCACTCGGATAACGAGTCGCACAGCGGATTGGCGTGCCGGCGACAGTAAGGACGCGAGTGCTGCGTTTGCTTAGACATCATTGCGCAGGTACTCCGGCTGAACCCGCAAGAATGCCACCGTCAATATTTATCTCCGCTCCGGTCAAATAGCCAGCTTCATCGGAAGCTAACATGACAGCAACACAGGCTACTTCATCGGGCGAACCGAAACGCCTTAGCGGTGTATCTCTGACGAACAGGGCCATATTTGCCTCACGCTCAGGCCCACTGCCGAGCATCGGTTCCCACATGGGCGTCAGAATTGCTGCAGGATGAATGGAATTACAGCGAACCTTCAAGTTCTGTTGCGCACAGTACAAGGCAACGCTTTTAGTATGATTTCGCGGGGAAAAGGGGGCAGATTTATTTATTCAGGCCAAGCACAGCCCCAAAAATAAGTCTGTCCCCTTTTTGTTCATTGTTATGCGCTCAAGCCTGATGGTTGAGCATATGGATGTAGATAGCAGCTTTGTAACTGCTGAGCTTTATGTCGACACCACCATTGCGGACGTTATCGTTTCTGTTTTTTCCGATATCGCCAACAAAAAGCCTCTCAATATTTTCAGCAGACACCTCGAAATTTATATCGTGGGCTGCATCGTTACGTATTTTATTAAGTTTTTTTAGTGATCCAGCGGCGTTTGTATGCAACGCTGGTGATAGATCTTCAAGCTTGAGTTTTGCGCATATTGCAAGCTTCTGTTTATAGCGAAGCTCTTCTTCGAGAGTCGCGTCAGCATTAATGCCGAGAACCTTTCTGATTATTTCCTCGAGGATTACTTCAGTCATTAGATGAATTTTTAGTATTTCGCTTGTTGGTGTGCCTGAGTCATCTAACCCCATCATGACTTTTGGGGCAATTTCATAGAAAAAGTTTTCTATGTCTTGACGGGAAGCCACAGACTACTCCTTGGTGCATAACGTTTGGTTAAGGGGCCGGCTTTAGCCGGTCCCGAGTGAGCGTAGCGAGCGGTTTGAACCAGTTGTTATACGCCTGAAATGACGCCAAGTTGCCGTATTTTGGCATCTGCCAAGGCTCTAGCAATCTCTCTTGACCTTGCTTCAAATCTGGATATGTAATTTCTATGCTCTATCGTTCTCTTAAATCGAACACACTTTGCGTTGGATGTTATCTCGACTGCTGAAGGCAAGTCACGCTCAACTAAAGAAACCACATCGACATTGCAACAGCTTGCGTGAGAGACAAAGTCTCTAATTAATTTAATGTTTCTTTTCTCTGCCCTTTGGTGTGCATCAAGAACCTGATTGTACTCCTGCCATAGCTCTTCAATTATTAAGTATTGTCTCCGAAGCTGTTCTTCGACATAGTCACTAAGCTTCGTCAACTCAGTCCAAATTTGGATCAATCGTTTTGCTTCTAGAGGAATTTGCGGGAGAGCTGCTGGAGCGCCTTTGGGTGTTATTTCAAGCGCGGCATAGTCCAAGATGCTCAAGCTATCTCTGAGTTCAAAAAGTCCTGCCTCAGAGTTGAAGGGTGGCGTTTCAATAATGTGGATCTTGTAACTCAGTTCGTGCCCAAATGCCCATTCAACGGCTAGTATGAAGCGCTCGACCTGCTCGCGTGCGGATTTAATTGTGTCGGATATTTGTTCAATGGTATCTATTCCGTCAGTTGATATTTGAAACTCCGCTTTACCGTCTTCGATAACTGACAGGCAAAAGCCTTCCCACTTGGCTGTTGAGTCATAGAGGACGCGATCAAAGCCCTCAATCTCCCCGATAATTTTTACCTGGCCCATCGGTGCTCCGATCTTGTTTGCGTATAACGTTTGGTTAAGGGGCCGGCTTTAGCCGGTCCCAGTGAGCGAAGCGAGCGATTTGAACCATTTGTTATACCTACTAGAATGGTGCGTCGTCAGACCACTCTTCGATCGGGCTTCTGTATTCCCAGTGGCCGCAAATACTGCACGCTCCTGTTTTGTCGAGTGCAACTGAACGACAAAAACTGCATGCGCTAGTAACTTGTGCGTTTTCGGAAAAGTTAAATTCTTCACGCTCTCTGATAGCCGTGGCAAAGGCACTATTGCTTGAAAGTAATGTGTCGAATGAACTGCCCTGGGTTTCGTGGAGGCCTCAACTCTTGAGAAGATGAGGCCATGAGAAAGACCACGACCTACTCCCCTGAAGTCCGTGAACGTGCCGTACGCATGGTTCTGGAGCACCTGAACGACTACCCCTCCGAGTGGGCTGCCATTGAAGCCATAGCGCCGAAGATTGGCTGCGCCGCACAAACCCTGCATGGCTGGATTCGTCGCCATCAGACCGACGCCGGCCAACGTCCTGGGCCGACCACTGAAGAGCGTGAACGCATCAAAGCCCTGGAGCGCGAAAATCGCGAGCTGCGAAAAGCCAACGAGATTCTGCGCCTGGCCAGTGCGTATTTTGCCCAGGCGGAGCTCGACCGCCGCACCAAGTCCTGAGGGCCTTTGTCGATCAGCATCGTGACCGTCTCGGGGTCGAGTCGATCTGCCGTGTCTTGCGGATCGCCCCGTCCGGTTACCGCAAGCATGCGGCGCAGCAGCGCAACCCGGCACTGCGCTGCTGCCGTGCTCGACGCGATGACGCATTGATCTTGGAAATCCAGCGCGTATGGGACGACAACATGCAGTGCTATGGCGTGGTGAAGGTCTGGAAGCAGCTGCGGCGAGAAGGCATCGAGGCTGCCAGATGCACGGTAGAGCGATTGATGCGTCTGGCTGGATTACAGGGCATAAGGCGCGGCCAGATCCTGCGCACAACGGTGGCCGGCGACAAGTCGCTCTGCCCGCTGGATCGTGTGCAACGCCAGTTCCATGCCGACCGCCCAAATCAGCTGTGGGTGTCGGACTTCACGTATGTCTCGACCTGGCAGGGCTGGCTGTATGTGGCCTTCGTGATTGATGTCTTTGCGCGGCGCATCGTCGGCTGGCGAGTCAGTACCAGCATGAAGACCGACTTCGTACTGGATGCCCTGGAGCAAGCCCTGTATGCCCGCCAGCCACATCGCACGGGGAGCCTGATCCATCATAGCGACCGTG
Source organism: Pseudomonas sp. R4-15 (assembly GCF_055768815.1). Lineage (NCBI taxonomy): Bacteria > Pseudomonadati > Pseudomonadota > Gammaproteobacteria > Pseudomonadales > Pseudomonadaceae > Pseudomonas > Pseudomonas sp. R4-15. The sequence continues at coordinate 3,526,476 of NZ_CM147293.1, read as the reverse complement.
GCAGCCAGTACGTCTCTATTCGCTACACCGAGCGGCTGGCAGAGGCCGGCATTGAGCCCTCAGTTGGCAGCAAGGGCGATAGCTACGACAACGCCTTGGCCGAAACCATCAACGGGCTGTACAAGGCCGAGCTGATTTACCGTCAATCATGGAAGAGCCGCGAAGCTGTTGAGATGGCGACTTTGAAATGGGTGCACTGGTACAACCACCAACGCCTGCTGAGCTCAATCGGATATATCCCGCCCGCGGAGGCTGAGGCAAACTTCCACCAGCAACAAGCAAGTCAGGCCATGGCGGCCTGACTTAAACGAAACGGCCTCCACAAAAGCCGGGGCGGTTCACGAATGTGTCGTCCTTGCGATTATGGTAGCCAAAAAATGAGTGTTTCAGTTGCTTGCTGCTGAAGTCTAAGGCAAAAGCTAGTGCCTGCCCTACAATGCGGTTTGCCTCATTTTTTGTAGTTTTCCATGAATAATGCTCTATAGCATTGCGGGTCGCTCTAAGAGAGCGAATTAGCTCAATATCTTCTTTGGGGAAGCTCAGACCTGCAATATTAATGAGACGAGTTAGAGCTCCTTCAGAATTGACAGTTCTAGCGTTTAGGCTCGGATACTTGTCAACATTTTCCCATAAAAGCGCTGGGTGTACTCGCCGCAGGCGCTCTTTGAGTAGCAACTCAATGCCGTGGGCTATTGACTGGGCAGATTGTTTAAGCCTGCTGGCTTCAACCTTTTCGTTACCCCAGGCAATTAATTCAATTGCGCTCTCGATAGAGTCAGCTGCATTGGATAGCAAGTTAAACTCGACGTTCATGAGGCTGCCTGCTTTAGGTATAACGTTTGAATTCACCGGCCTGCGCTGCTTTTCGCGCATGTCCGGTGGAATGAGAGGTTAGGTCTCAACTGGAGTGAGTTCATATTCGCCCGTTCCGTAAGAACCAAATAGTACGTTTTCATTTATTTCTTCGAACGGTTCAATGTAGTTGAAGGAATTGAACCCGAGTTCAGCCGCTAGTCGTAAGACACTACGCTGAACGTCACCGGGTATTCCGTACGAAAGACCTACATTGCGTGCCCTTGGAGGTTCATCTGCACCAAATGTGGAATAGCTCACTATCCCAGACTGCCCAAGCCGCTTGGCTATCAGGTCTTTGTCTTTCAGGTGGAAATTGATTCCAAACTTCAGGTTCTGGAGGTCTGCGGAATCAACGTTAACCTGCTGGCCGGCGGCAGATGGGATTTTTGACTCGATTCGCTCTAGGCGTTGCTGAAGTGCAATGGTAGCTGCATCCTCTTTCGAAACCGGAACCGGGGAGTTGGTCTTCTGGCTTATATACGAAGAGTAGTAAAGATCCTCTTGAAGCTCTGGACGAAACTTCGTTTGCAGTAGAAAAACTGCGAGAAGAAATAGCGGAACGTTTGCGATTGCAGCGACAGTCAGCGCCTGGGCCTCCCATGAGGCGACAGGCAACCTTGCCGCCGCAATTAGAAAGCAGGAGTCAATTGCAAGGAGACCCGCCAGCCATGCTCCAAGCAACTGAATTGGCTTTGTTATGCGATCGGGCTGAATCTTGTGGTCCATTTGGAAGCTCGCAGAATGTGAGACCTAACGCCCGGCTCACCGAGCAAATTGGAGCTGGCAACTTTTTTGCCAGCGTAGCTGTGCGGAAAAGGTGCCAGCGGAAATTTGTCCGGTGCAGCCGATTGTTATGTGTCTGTTGGCACATCGTCCCATGACTCACCAAAACCTGACACCCAACTCATACCATACCGGCGTTCATAAACTATACCCGAATTCAGCTCGTTGATATCTGGATCTTCTTTACTCGGTTTATCTGTATTAAATCCCAAATCTCTATCTCTGACCCGCCAGTGTTGATGGTATAAATATGACTCCTTTTGTTCCAGCTCCTTAGGGAAAAGGGGACAGATTTATTTATTCAGGCCAAGCACAGCCCCAAAAATAAATCTGTCCCCTTTTTCCCAGGTATTCGATTTTTAGCAGAGCATCGTCAAGTACCCTTTCCAAGTGTTCGCTTTGTTTTTTAGAGATTTTCCTTCTGTGAACCAACATGTCTTCGCAAAAATTCTTGTCCCAAGAGTTTGGGTTGTGTTCTTTTAAATCTACCAGTATTTCGCGGATTAAATTACGCGCAGCCTCGGAAATATGTTCACCTCTAATTTCAGTGCGTATATTCTTAGGTGGAAATTATAAACATTGCTCATGTGTGATTCCTTGGCTTTTTAGGGTCTTTGTTAGTAATAAGTTTGATCTTGTCTAAGTGGGACTAGGATCATAAGTCTGCTTGCGTGTTTTCTGTCTTTCTAGGTCTCAATAAAGCCGTTTCCTGCGGGAGCTCTTTTTATTGCTTTGCCAGGGTTTTCTTTTGCCCAGGCAATTGCATCTTGAAAGTTGTCAAAAGTATTCTTCTGCACATGACGTTTCCAACCGAGAACTTCGGTATTGGTGCGTGAGTTAAGGTTGATAACTTTGTCGGCAGCAAACTCGTCGTTGGAAATGCCCAGCCAGCCGCACATATCTTCCCAGTCACTCATGATTGATTTTCCTTGTGGAGTGAATTGCCTAACTACTATTCGACACCATCTGGTGTGAACAAACGCACCAAATGGTGTGTAACATTCCCTTGCCGATTCCATGCGAACCCACGCCCCGCTAGGCTTTGGGAGGTTATCTCCCCGGTACAAGGAGTGTTATGCACCATGGACGGCAAGCCCAGATTGCTGGATCGGCTTCGTGAGCAGATCCGTATTCGTCATTATTCCATTCGCACCGAAGCCGCTTACGTCTATTGGGTTCGGGCGTTCATTCGTTTTCACCGGATGCGCCATCCCGAAGAGATGGGCGCCTCTGAGGTCGAGCAGTTTCTTTCCCATTTGGCTGTGTCGCAAAGCGTTTCGGCTTCCACACAGAACCAGGCGCTGGCAGGGCTGTTGTTCCTGTACAAGCAGGTGCTGAGAATGCCTTTGCCTTGGTTGGACGACGTGGTGCGGGCGAAAAGGCCGGAGCGCTTGCCGGTCGTTTTGTCCGTGGAGGAAACTCGGCGCTTGCTGGGTTGTTTCGATGGCGAGATCGCACTGGTGGCGAACCTGCTCTATGGCTCGGGGTTGCGGTTGATGGAAGCGGTTCGCCTGCGGGTCAAGGATGTGGATTTTGCCCGTAGGGAAATCCTGGTCAGGGACGGCAAGGGTATGAAGGACCGCGTCACCCTGCTGCCCGATAGTCTGGTTTCGCACCTGCAGTTGCATCTGGAGCAGGTGCGTGCGAGGCATCGTGCGGATCTGGCTCAAGGCCTGGGGGAGGTGTACCTGCCGTTCGCGTTGGCCCGCAAGTATCCCAATGCGCCCCGGGAGTGGGGCTGGCAGTACGTGTTTCCCGCGGCGGGGCTGTCCATCGATCCCCGTTCCGGGGTCAGTCGCCGCCATCATCTGGATGAAAAGCGAGTGCAGCGGGCGTTCAAGCGGGCGGTAGCGGAGGCTTCGATCGACAAGCCCGCCACGCCGCATACGTTGAGGCACTGCTTCGCGACCCATCTGCTGGAAGGCGGCCAGGATATTCGCACCGTGCAAGAGCTGCTTGGCCACGCCGACGTGAAGACGACGATGATTTACACGCATGTACTCAATCGCGGTGGCTACGCGGTGCGCAGCCCGCTGGATCGCTGACGCAGATCGACCGGGTGGGGTGGAGAGGAGGGAAGGCACGTCCGTGTTCGCCTTTGTCTTTCCTGTTGCGAAGGAGATTAATCCAGCGGGCAGGATAAAGGGAAGGCAACTGGCCATTTTCGTTGGCTTCATGGCGCTTCTTTGCGAGTGGGAATGGCGCGGAGCGTTTGCCACTGAATCCGTTACTCCAAGACGATGTTCCGTAGCCCGGTGATGCAGGACTTTTGCTGTCGCCTCATTGGCGAGCCAGATTGCGGTCGATCTTCCACTGCGCTGCGGGATAGGGGCGGTGCCGTACATCAATGGAAATGCGGCCGGCAAGTTGAATGAGGAGCGCGTCGACTAGGCGTGCCGCTCCATCCTGTCGCGAGCCTCGAAGGACAAGGCGGTATCTCGACGCAGTGGATCAGCGCTGTTCGAGCAACTGCGCGACGGCTTCCAGGGCCTGGCGTTCGCGGTTGTCCCAGTCGCCTTCGATGTTCTGCCAGTGCGTGGCGTGGTGTTGCAGCCATTGGCGGCAGGCGGCGTGGAAGACCTGGCGGTCGGCGAGGTCGGGTTGGCAGCGTTGGCCGTCGGCCTGCCATTCGACGCCTTCGGGGGAGAGCAGCAACTGCAGGTCGTAGTGGCGGGCGCGCAGTTCGTCGTCCAGCCAGGCGGGGCTGTCGCCGAACAGGGTGCGGCTCCAGAGGATGTTGCTGAGCAGGTGGGTGTCGAGGATCAGCAGCTCGGGTTGGGTGGCGCGGGCGGCGTCTTCCCAGGCGAGTTGGCCGCGGGCGATGGCGGGAATGTCGGCGTAGCAGGTGTCACGCTGCTCCTGGTCGATGAAGTGGCGCACGTATTCGCCGACGATGACGCCGCCAAAGCGCTGTTGCAGACGCTCGGCGAGCCAGGTTTTGCCGGCGGATTCGGGGCCGGTGAGCACCACCACTTTCATGCGCGGGCGGCGCGCCATTCGCGCAGGCCGAGCACTGCCAGCACGGTGAACACGGCGTAGAGCGCGGCGGTCAAGGCAAAGCCCTGGAAGGCGAAGAACGCGGTGTAGAGCACGTCGATGACGATCCACAGCAGCCAGCACTGCCAGCGCTTGAGGGCCATCCACAACTGCGCGAGCAGGCTGAAGGCGGTGAGCTGCGCGTCGATCCAGGGATAGGCGGCGTCGGTGAAGTGGCCCATGGCGGCGCCGAGTGCGACGCCGATGACGGCGGCTAGCGGGAGGCCGAGGCCGACTTCAAGCAGGCTGGTGCTGCTCACCGGGCGCTGGCCGCTCTCATCCAGGCCCTGGCGCCATTGCCACCAGCCGTAGATCTGCATGGCGGCGAACACCGCGTGCAGCAGCACCAGCGAGTAGAGGTGGGCGCCAGCGAAGAACCAGGCGTAGAGCAGCACCATGACCAGCCCGACCGGCCAGCACAGCGGGTTCTGGCGCACGGTAAGCCAGACGGAGACGACGCCGAGCGCGGCGGCGACGATTTCGAGCGGGGTCATGGAAGCTCCGGGGGAGCGGGCGGGCGCGCGGCGCCCGCCCGTGGGTCAGGCGTCGTAGCCCAGGTTGGGTGCCAGCCAGCGTTCGGTGACGGCCTGTTCCTGGCCCTTGCGGGCGGTGTAGCTCTCCACCTGGTCGCGGTCGATCTTGCCGACGGCGAAGTACTGCGCTTCGGGGTGGGCGAAGTACCAGCCGGAGACCGCCGCGGCCGGGAACATCGCGTAGTGCTCGGTGAGGAACACGCCGCTCTGGCCGGGCTTGTGGAACTCGGCCTCGGGGTCGAGCAGCTTGAACAGGGTGGCCTTCTCGGTGTGATCCGGGCAGGCCGGGTAGCCCGGCGCCGGGCGGATGCCCTTGTACTGCTCGCGGATCAGCGCTTCGTTGTCCAGCGTCTCGTCCGCCGCGTAACCCCACAGTTCCTTGCGCACGCGCTCGTGCAGCCACTCGGCGCAGGCTTCGGCGAGGCGGTCGGCGAGGGCCTTGACCATGATCGCGTTGTAGTCGTCGCCCTTGGCCTCGTAGGCCTTGGCCAGCTCCTCGGCGCCGATGCCGGCGGTGGTGATGAAGCCGCCGACGTAGTCGCGCACGCCGCTGTCCTTCGGTGCGACGAAGTCGGCCAGGGACAGGTTCGGCTTGCCGTCGGGCTTGATGGTCTGTTGGCGCAGGTGGTGCAGGGTGGCCAGCGGCTGGCCGTCTTCGCCGTAGACCTGCAGGTCGTCGTCGTTGACCTGGTTGGCCGGCCAGAAGCCGACCACGGCTTTGGCGCCGATCAGCTTCTCGTCGATCAGCTTCTTGAGCATCGCCTGGGCGTCGTTGAACAGCGCGGTGGCGGCTTCGCCGACCACTTCGTCGGTGAGGATGCGCGGGTACTTGCCGGCCAGGTCCCAGGAGATGAAGAAGGGCGTCCAGTCGATGTATTCGGCGAGGGTCGCAAGGTCGATGTCATCCAGCACGCGCACGCCGGTGAAGCTGGGCGCGGGCGCCTGGTAGTCGCTCCAGTCGAAGGACGGCTTGTTCGCCACCGCCTGGGCGTAGGGCAGGCGCTCGGTGCGCGCACTGCGGTTGGCGGTGCGCTCGCGGACCACCGCGTAGTCTTCGCGGGTGCGGGCGACGAAGTCGGCCTTGAGCTCCTTGGACAGCAGGCTGGTGGCCACGCCGACGGCGCGTGAGGCGTCGGTGACGTAGACCACGGCGTCGTTGCGGTACTGCGGCTCGATCTTCACCGCGGTGTGCGCCTTGGAGGTGGTGGCGCCGCCGATCATCAGCGGCAGGTGGAAGTCCTGGCGCTGCATTTCCTTGGCGAGGTGGACCATTTCGTCGAGCGATGGGGTGATCAGCCCGGACAGGCCGATGATGTCGCACTTCTCGGCGATGGCGGTCTGCAGGATCTTCTCGGCCGGCACCATCACGCCGAGGTCGACGATGTCGTAGCCGTTACAGCCGAGCACCACGCCGACGATGTTCTTGCCGATGTCGTGGACATCGCCTTTCACCGTGGCCATGAGGATCTTGCCCTTGGCTTCGGGCTTGTCGCCTTTTTCCGCTTCGATGAAGGGGATCAGGTGGGCGACCGCCTGCTTCATCACGCGGGCGGACTTGACCACCTGCGGGAGGAACATCTTGCCCGAGCCGAACAGGTCGCCAACGATGTTCATGCCGCTCATCAGCGGGCCTTCGATGACTTCGATGGGCCGCGCGCACTGCTGGCGGCATTCCTCGGTGTCTTCGACGATGAAGGCGGTGATGCCTTTCACCAGCGCGTGTTCGAGGCGCTTGGCCACCGGCAGCGCGCGCCATTCTTCGTTTTCCACTTCCTTGGCCGCGCCGCCGCCGCGGTAGTTTTCGGCGATGGCCAGCAACGCTTCGGTGGCGTCCGGGTTGCGGTTGAGCACCACGTCTTCGACCTTCTCGCGCAGCTCGGCGGGTATCTCGTCGTAGATCTCCAGCTGGCCGGCGTTGACGATGCCCATGCTCAGGCCGTTCTTGATCGCGTGGTAGAGGAAGACCGAGTGGATCGCCTCGCGCACCGGGTTGTTGCCGCGGAACGAGAAGGACACGTTGGACACGCCGCCCGAGCTCAGTGCGTAGGGCAGGTGGTCGCGGATGTAGGCGCAGGCCTCGATGAAGTCCACCGCGTAGTTGTTGTGTTCCTCGATGCCGGTGGCGACGGCGAAGATGTTCGGGTCGAAGATGATGTCTTCGGGGGCGAAGCCGACTTCATTCACCAGAATGTCGTAGCTGCGCTGGCAGATCTCGCGTTTCCGCGCGGCGGTGTCGGCCTGACCGACCTCGTCGAAGGCCATCACCACCACGGCGGCGCCGTAGCGCTTGCACAGGTTGGCGTGATGCTTGAACGCCTCGACGCCTTCCTTCATGGAGATCGAGTTGACGATGCCCTTGCCCTGAATGCATTTCAGGCCCGCTTCGATGACTTCCCACTTGGAGGAGTCGATCATGATCGGGACGCGGGAGATGTCCGGCTCGCCGGCAATCAGGTTGAGGAACTTCACCATGGCGGCCTGGGAGTCGAGCATCCCTTCGTCCATGTTGATGTCGATGACCTGGGCGCCGGCTTCCACCTGCTGCAGGGCGACTTCCAGCGCTTCGGTGTAGTTCTCTTCGCGGATCAGCCGGGCGAACTTGGCCGAGCCGGTGATGTTGGTGCGTTCACCGACGTTCACGAACAGCGAGCTGCGGTCGATGGTGAACGGCTCCAGGCCCGACAGGCGGCAGGCCTTGGGGATGTCCGGGACGACGCGCGGCGCGTACTTGGCCACGGCCTGGGCGATCGCCTGGATGTGCGCCGGGGTGGTGCCGCAGCAGCCGCCGATGATGTTGAGCAGGCCGCTGGCGGCGAACTCTTCGATGACTTCAGCCATCTGGTCCGGCGTTTCGTCGTACTCGCCGAAGGCGTTCGGCAGGCCGGCGTTGGGGTGCGCGGACACCTGGGTGTCGGCCTTGGCCGACAGCTCCGCGAGGTACGGACGCAGCTCCTTGGCGCCCAGGGCGCAGTTCAGGCCGACGGAAATCGGCTTGGCGTGGCGCACCGAGTTCCAGAAGGCTTCGGTGGTCTGCCCGGAGAGGGTGCGGCCGGAGGCGTCGGTGATGGTGCCGGAGATCATGATCGGCAGTTCGACGCTGTCTTCCTCGAACACCTGCTGCACGGCGAAGATCGCCGCCTTGGCGTTGAGGGTGTCGAAGATGGTCTCGATCAGGATCAGGTCGGCGCCGCCCTCGATCAGGCCACGGGTGGCCTCGGTGTAGTTCTCCACCAGTTCGTCGAAGGTGACGTTGCGGTAGCCGGGGTCGTTGACGTCCGGGGAGATCGAGCAGGTGCGGCTGGTCGGGCCGAGGACGCCGGCGACGAAGCGCGGGCGGTCCGGGGTTTCCAGGGTCTTGGCATCGGCCACTTCACGGGCGACGCGGGCGCCGGCGACGTTGAGTTCATAGACCAGCGCTTCCATGCCGTAGTCGGCCTGGGACACCTGGGTGGCGTTGAAGGTGTTGGTCTCGAGGATGTCGGCGCCGGCATCCAGGTAGCCCTTCTCGATCTCGGCGATGATCTTCGGCTGGGTCAGCAGCAGCAGGTCGTTGTTGCCCTTGACGTCACTCGGCCAGTCGGCGAAGCGCTCGCCACGGTAGTCCTCTTCCTGGAGCTTGTAGCTCTGGATCATGGTGCCCATGCCACCATCGAGGATCAGGATGCGTTCCTTGAGGGCGTGCTGGAGGGCGGCGAGGCGGCTGGCTCGATCGGACATGCGGGGGTACCGGGCGACGTGGACGAAAAACGGGGCGCGATGATAGCAAAGCCTGGCGCCCGCGGCCCGTCGCAACGGTGTGCATGAATTCTGCTCAGTTTGCTGCGGCTTTTGCCTTCAGCTTTTCCAGCATGCGTGCTTCGTCCGGAAGGATGCTCTGCAGGCTGGCGCGGGCCAGGATGCGTTCGAACAGCGCGGACAGCCCAGGCCAGCGGCGTACATCGAGGGATTCTCCGCCATGGCGCATGTTCACCAGTTGGGTCGCGAAGGCCAGGTCGGCCATGCTCGGCGCACAGTCGACGAAGTAGCCGCAGCCCTCCAGGGTCTTCTCCAGGTAATCGAAATGCCGCGGAAGCTTCTCCTCCAGGGCGCGCTGGATGGCCTCTTCGTCACAGGGCTTACCTATCAACGGATAGAGGATGCGCTGGCGGAAGACCGTGAAGGTGCACAGCGGGGCCAGTTCGTAATCCGCGTACTTCTCCAGCCAGCGGATGCGCGCGCGCTGCTCCACGGTGCTGCCATACAGGGCCGGTGTTTCGGCGTACTGCTCTTCGAGGTATTGGCAGATGACGCTGGAGTCCGCCAGCGTGAGATCGCCGTCGCGCAGGGCTGGGATCCGGCCCAGCGGGCTCAACTCCAGATAATCCTCGGTGTGGGTGCCGGGGTTGACGATCTGGAGGTCATGCTCGAGCCCCTTCTCTATAAGGCAGACACGCAGCTTGCGTACGAAGGGAGAGAGCGGGGCACCGTAGACGGTCAGGCTCATCGATTGGTCCTCTTTTGTTATTTTCGGTTCGCCCGGACGACGCTGTCGCGGCATTCGCGCGAAGGGACTTCATACCTGCTGGGAGTCGCGCCATCAATGGCAAGGTTGTCGCGTAGGTGCGGCCGGGAGGCTCAGTCGTAAAGGCTGCGCTTCTTCCATTCCTCGGATTCGCCCTCGAGGCCCGCCGCCAGTTCGTTGGCTTCGTCCGGCTGCGGTTGGTTCTGCTCGTTGAGTATCAGCTCCTCGAGTTGCTCGAGTCGCTGCGCGAATTGTTGTTGACGCTCCGCGTAGGGTGTTACGTCCTTCTGCTTGCGCAGGTACTGCAGGGCGCGCTCGACGGCGAGCTTGGCCTGGCGTGGCTGCTTTTGCTGCAGTTGCTGGCGTGCGAGATAGTCGAACAGGTCCAGGTGTGCATGTACCAACCATTGGCGCAGCATCTGCAGCCAGGGGACGACATCGGCCGGCGCCAACTGCCCATCGTCGCGCGCGCGAATCAACTGTGCGTTGAGGCCTTCGAGATGGGCGCGCATGTCCTTGGCACGGGCTTCGTTCGTCACCGGCAGCGGTGGGTTGGCGACGGGCAGCTCCGTGCCTTGGGCAAGCATCTGTTCGAGCAGCTTGCTGCGCTCGACCAGTTCCTGATTGCGCTTTTCCAGCGGAATGAGTTGCCGCACCAGCTTGAGTTCAAGGTGCGCTAGCAGCAGTTTCAGCTCAGGGGACATGTACTGCCCCGGGAAGGTCTCGGAGATGTCTCCGACCTTGTTGATGCGGTCGCTGAGTTCGGCGCGCAAACGCGCCTTCTCGATCTTCGCGTTCTCCAACATCTGGTTGAAGAGGGCGATGACCAGAAGGGTGATGATTCCGCCGACAACTAGGACTGTGATCACGACTGGCGACATGGCGCTGAGTCTTCTGGGTACTGAGCAGATGCGAGTGTGCCCCAGGCGCAATGGAAAAACCATCATGACGGTGTGACTGTCTCCACACGCCGTCCGGCGCGATACCTATAAAGGAATGAAGTCGTTGATTTGAAATATTTTTTCCGGGAGGGTTGACGACCTCCCCGGGGCTCCCTAGAATGCGCGCCACTTCCGCTGCCAAATGCTCGGAAGCCGGAAAATCTGTTGTAAGTTCCGGGCCGCGTCCCCTTCGTCTAGTGGCCTAGGACACCGCCCTTTCACGGCGGTAACAGGGGTTCGAGTCCCCTAGGGGACGCCATTGCGGGAATAGCTCAGTTGGTAGAGCACGACCTTGCCAAGGTCGGGGTCGCGAGTTCGAGTCTCGTTTCCCGCTCCAGTTTCACGCGTCATCGAGTGTCCGCCGATGATCGCGGTCAGGCCGAAAGGCCGGGCGTCCAGGACGTGCGGGAATAGCTCAGTTGGTAGAGCACGACCTTGCCAAGGTCGGGGTCGCGAGTTCGAGTCTCGTTTCCCGCTCCAAATTAAACGAAAACGCCGCTCCTAAGAGCGGCGTTTTCGTTTGTGTTCGATTTTTCTCTAAGCGGACCGAACGTGCCGGCCCGCGCAGTCTTCAGTGCTTGCTGCCTTCTTCCGGAAGCGTCAGCAATTGACGCTCCAGGTTCCAGTCGAAGGCCGAGCCGCTGATTTCGGCTTCGTGGCGCTTTTCGTCCAGCGCCTGGTAGATGTCGATTTCATCATCGGGCATGTAGTGCAGGCAGTCACCGCCGAAAAACCACAGCAGGTCGCGAGGCACCAGGTGGGCCACCTGCGGATAGCGGTGGAAGACCTGGCAGATCAATTCCTGTCCCAGGTGGCGGTCCTCGGGGACGTTGGGCATGGCCTTCAGAAGCTCGTCAAAACGCTCCAGAAAGGCTTCGTGGCTGGCGTCGGGAACCTGCTCGGCCTCGCCAAGCGCGATGAGAATGCCGCGCAGATGAGCCAGGAGTGCCAGGTTGTGGTTGATATAGGTCGTGCTCATGAGCTGTCCGTTCGTTGCGAGGGCGGCAGTATAGAGACCTGCCGCCGGGTTGTCGTTTGCTCGCCGCTAGCGAATCCGGCCCTCTCCAAGCTGCAACTCTTCCTTGGAGAAATCATCCACGTCGATCACCTTGCGCCGGGCACGCTCGGCAGCATGCAGGCGCTCGGCCTCGTCCGCCTGCAATACGCCGCAGGCGAGGCCGGCATCGATGGGATTCTGCCCGGGCGCCGCTTGGCATTGGCCGTGGCGAATGGCCTTGTGCAGTTTCTTCGCGATGTCGCTGGTTCCGGCCAGGAGCGCATAGGCGGTCTCCAGTGCGGCAACCGGGTCGCCCTCGGCATTCGGGCGATAGCAGCCGTCGAGCAACTGCTGCAGTGCCGGATCTTCCAGCGGACGTGAAAGCAGGGCCGCAACCTCGGCATCCAGTGCATCGCTCGGGCCGCTGTGACGGCGCCCGAGGGGGAATACTACGAGGTGCAACAGGCAGCCAAGTACGCGGTTGGGGAAGTTACGCAGGATTTCCTGGAGGGCATCTTCCGCTTTGCCCAGGCATTCTTCCAGGGACCAGCGCAGCAGTACTTCCTGGTCTTCCGGGTAGCCTAGATCGTGGTAGCGCTTGAGTGCTGCCGAACCGAGATAGAGGTAGCTGAGCACGTCGCCGAGGCGAGCAGAAAGTCGCTCACGGCGTTTCAGTTCGCCTCCCAGCAGCATCATCGAAAGATCCGCGAGCATGGCGAAGGCAGCCGCCAGACGGTCCAGGGAAAGGAAGTAGCTGCGCACCAGGCCGCGCCCCGGCGCCTTGCCAAGGCGTGCGCCGGTGAGGCCGAGCACCAGCGTGCTGCCCGCGTTGCCCAGGGCGAAGCCGACATGGCTGAGCAGCAGCTTGTCGAACTTGGCCAGTGCGGCGTCCTGGTCTTCCTCGTGGGCGAGGGCCATCTCTTCGAGAACGAAGGGATGGCAACGGATGGCACCCTGGCCGAAGATCATCAGGTTGCGCGAGAGGATGTTCGCCCCCTCGACGGTGATGAAGATCGGCGCACCTTGCCAGGAGCGTCCCAGATAGTTATTGGGCCCCATGATGATGCCCTTGCCGCCGTGGATGTCCATGGCGTGGGCAATACAGGCACGTCCGCGCTCGGTGAGGTGATACTTGAGGATTGCCGAGAGCACCGAGGGTTTTTCGCCCAGGTCCACTGCGTTGGCCGTCAGCACACGCCCGGCATCGAGCAGCCAGGCGTTGCCGCCGATCTGCGCGAGGGCTTCCTGGATGCCCTCGAAGGCCGTCAGCGGTACGCCGAACTGCTCGCGCACCTGTGCATAACGGCCGCAGACGTAGCTGGTGGCCTTGGCGGCGCTGGTGCCTACCGCAGGCAACGAGATGGAGCGGCCCACGGACAGGCAGTTCATCAGCATCATCCAGCCTTTGCCGATCATTTCCTGTCCGCCGATGATGAATTCGAGCGGCACGAAGACGTCCTTGCCCGAGTTCGGCCCGTTCATGAAGGCTGCCCCGAGCGGAACGTGGCGCCGACCGATCTCAACGCCGGGAGTACGAGTGGGAATCAGCGCCAGGCTGATACCCAGGTCGACGTCGTCGCCGAGCAGGTGTTCCGGGTCGTAGGTCTTGAAAGCGAGGCCGAGGAGGGTGGCTACCGGACCCAGGGTGATATAGCGCTTCTCCCAGGTCAGGCGCAGGCCGAGCACTTCGCGACCTTCCCATTCGCCCTTGCAGATGATGCCGGTGTCGGTCATCGCCCCGGCATCCGAGCCGGCGTGAGGCCCGGTGAGGGCGAAGCAGGGAATGTCCTCGCCGCGGGCGAGGCTGGGCAGGTACTGCTGGCGCTGCTCGTCGGTGCCGTAGTGCAGCAGTAGTTCGGCGGGGCCGAGCGAGTTGGGCACCATCACGGTCGAGGCGAGGTCACCGCTGCGTGTCGCGAGCTTCATCACAACCTGGGAGTGGGCGTAGGCGGAGAAGCCCTTGCCTCCGTACTCCTTGGGGATGATCAAGGCGAAGAAGCCTTGCTCCTTTATGTAGTCCCAGGCCTCGGCAGGCAGGTCCATGCGTTGGCCGATGTCCCAGTCGCTGACCATTGCGCACAGCGTTTCCGTCGGCCCGTCGATAAAGGCCTGTTCTTCTTCGGTCAGGCGCGGAGCGGGGTAGTCGAGCAGTTGCTGCCAGTCCGGCTTCCCGGAAAAGAGTTCTCCGTCCCACCAAACGGTGCCGGCATCGATGGCTTCGCGCTCGGTATTCGACATGGGCGGCAAGACCTTGCGGAACCAGGCGAACAGTGGGCCGGTGACTCGCTGGCGGCGTAGGCTGGGAAGTGCCAGTACGACTACCGGGGCGAGCCACAATACCCACAGGATCACCATCAGCCAGTCAGGGGCGTCGTCACTGGCACCCATGGCCAGCAAATAGACCGCGACGATAGCGATGCTCGGCCAGGCCGGGACGCGCAGATGCGCGAGAACGGCAAGGCCGAGGACGAGGACGATCAACCAGGCAAGTAACATGCAAAATCCTCCGTGATGGTGCCCGCGTGTAGTCCGGGTGCACCTAGATTCGAGAGCGCCTACGTAACGCGCCGCTTCGTGGATAGTGACCGCCCCCTCCTGAGGGAGTTCGTCGAGTATGTAGCTCGCGGTAGAGTGGACTCATCAATAGAATAGAAGGCTTCATGGGCTTGAGCGGGAAGGGCGTCATGCTGACCATCTGGGGACGTAGCAACTCCACTAACGTCAAGAAAGTGCTCTGGTGCGCGGAAGAGCTGGGACTTGAGTATCGTCGCGTTGACGCCGGTGGGGCTTTTGGCGTGGTCAATGAGCCGCGCTATCGTGGGTTGAATCCCAACGGTTTGGTGCCTTTGCTCGAAGACGGCGATTTCGTGCTCTGGGAGTCCAATTCGATCGTTCGCTACCTGGCCGCGCAGTACGGGGCAGGGGTGCTGTGGCCTGTCGACCCTCAGGTCAGGGCGAGTGCTGATCGCTGGATGGATTGGTGCAGTTCGACGTTGTTCCCCGTCTTCAAGCCGCTGTTCTGGGGATTGGTGCGCACGCCCGAGCCTGAACGTGATCTCCAGGCCATAGAGTCTGCGCGGTTCGCCTGCGAGGCATTGATGCCGATTCTCGAGGACGCCCTGGCCAACCAACCCTGGTTCAGCGGCGAGACCTTCGGCATGGGCGACATCCCGCTGGGCTGCTTTCTACACAGTTGGTTCGGTTTGCCGATCGAGCGCCCCGCGTTACCGCGCCTCGAGGATTGGTATGCGCGTTTGCTGACGCGTCCGGGTTATGCACGGGTCGTGGCGACCCCTTTGACCTGAGGCTTGCAATCGGCGGCGGGTGTCCCCATCTGATCAGGTCAGGGCGCAAGCCTTCTCCTTCGAACCGGACACCGGTCGCTTCGCTGCAGTCCCCGCCTCGTGCATCGTGACGTTGCAGCGCCTATTGATTCGAGACGTATTCCATGAGCTCTGCACTGTCCATCCGGCAGCTAACCAAGACCTACGGCAACGGCTTCCAGGCCCTCAAGGGCATCGACCTGGACGTTGCCGAAGGCGACTTCTTTGCCCTGCTGGGCCCCAACGGGGCCGGCAAATCCACCACCATTGGCATCCTTTCCACCCTGGTCAACAAGAGCGGCGGACAGGTTCAAGTCTTCGGCAATGACCTGGATCGCAATCCTGCGGCGCTCAAGCGCTGTCTTGGCGTCGTGCCCCAGGAATTCAACTTCAATCAGTTCGAGAAGACCTTCGACATCGTCGTCACCCAGGCGGGTTACTATGGGATTCCCGCTCGCATCGCCAAGGAGCGCGCTGAGCGCTACCTGACACAGCTGGGCTTGTGGGAGAAGCGCAACGTGCCTTCGCGCATGCTTTCCGGCGGCATGAAGCGCCGGCTGATGATTGCCAGGGCCCTGGTACATCAGCCGCGGCTGCTGATCCTGGATGAGCCTACCGCTGGCGTGGACATCGAGCTGCGGCGATCCATGTGGACTTTCCTGCAGGAGCTTAATCGCGAGGGGATCACCATCATCCTCACGACCCACTACCTGGAGGAGGCCGAACAGCTGTGCCGCAACATCGGCATCATCGACCAGGGACGCATCGTCCAGAACACCAGCATGCGTGAGTTGCTCAAGCAATTGCACGTGGAAACCTTCCTGCTGGATCTGCGTGACGCTCAGTTGGTGCCGCCACATCTCGAGGGATATCCGGCGAGGCTGGTCGACGCCCAGACGCTGGAAGTGCAGGTGGAGAAAAGCCAGGGTGTGACCGATCTGTTCGCGCAATTGGCGCAGCAGCAGATCGAGGTGGCGAGCCTGCGCAACAAGACCAACCGACTGGAGGAGCTCTTCGTGTCCCTGGTCCAGAAACACGAGGACCTCGCATGAGTGGCGAATTGCGCAACAACCTGGTCGCGCTGAATACCATCGTCTATCGGGAAGTCCGACGCTTCCTGCGTATCTGGCCGCAGACGTTGCTGCCGCCAGCCATCACCATGGTGCTGTACTTCGTCATCTTCGGCCGGTTGATCGGGTCGAGAGTCGGCGAGATGGATGGCTTCAGCTACATGCAGTACATCGTCCCTGGTCTGATCATGATGTCGGTGATCACCAACGCCTATGGGAACGTGGTATCGAGTTTCTTCGGTGCCAAGTTCCATCGTTCGGTGGAGGAACTGCTGGTCTCGCCGGTGTCCCCGCACACCATTCTTGTCGGCTTTGTCCTGGGGGGCGTACTGCGTGGTCTGGCGGTGGCGGCCATCGTCAGCGTGCTGGCGCTGTTCTTCACCGATCTGAGCATGCACCACATGGGCGTGACGCTGGTGGTGGTGGTGCTGGCTGCGACGATCTTTGCGCTGGGTGGCTTCGTCAACGCGGTGTTCGCGCGCAATTTCGACGATATCTCCATCGTCCCCAACTTCGTGCTGACGCCGCTTACCTACCTGGGGGGCGTCTTCTATTCGGTCCATCTGCTGCCGGAGTTCTGGCAGAAGGTCTCGTTGATCAACCCGATCCTGCACATGATCAATGCGTTCCGATACGGCATCCTGGGCGTGTCGGACATCGACATTGCCACCGCGCTGGTATTCATGATCGTCGCCGCGATCGCGCTCTATCTGGTGTGCATCCGCCTGTTGGTCAGTGGTCGGGGCATGCGTCAGTAAAAAAACTCCAAAAAGCGCTTGACCGGAATTGGAAAGGCTATAGAATGCGCACCACTTCCGGCGCAGTCGTCACCGAAAAGGCCTTGAGAATCAAGGGGTTAGCGGTGAAGAAGGTGCGAGAATGGCGGTGCTGCCGTCAGGCTCGAAGCGCTGGAAGGAGGAGGAAAAAGGAGTTGACAGCGAGATTGCTCGCTGTAAAATTCGCCTCCCGCTTAACGAGGTTCTCCGAACACGGTAAGCGCCAAGCGGTTGAGTAGAAAAGAAATTTTCGAAAAGTTGCTTGACAGATTGAAAGGCTGCTGTAGAATGCGCGGCCTCGGTTGAGACGAAAGCCTGACCGAAACGCTCTTTAACAAGTTGAATCAAGCAATTCGTGTGGGTGCTTGTGGATTAAGACTGAGATCGCAAGATTATCAGCATCACAAGCAACACTCGTGAATTCGAGAGTTTTTTGCGATTGCTGAGCCAAGTTTAGGGTTTTCTCAAAACCCGATCAGTATTGAACTGAAGAGTTTGATCATGGCTCAGATTGAACGCTGGCGGCAGGCCTAACACATGCAAGTCGAGCGGATGAAGGGAGCTTGCTCCTGGATTCAGCGGCGGACGGGTGAGTAATGCCTAGGAATCTGCCTGGTAGTGGGGGATAACGTTCCGAAAGGAACGCTAATACTGCATACGTCCTACGGGAGAAAGTGGGGGATCTTCGGACCTCACGCTATCAGATGAGCCTAGGTCGGATTAGCTAGTAGGTGAGGTAATGGCTCACCTAGGCGACGATCCGTAACTGGTCTGAGAGGATGATCAGTCACACTGGAACTGAGACACGGTCCAGACTCCTACGGGAGGCAGCAGTGGGGAATATTGGACAATGGGCGAAAGCCTGATCCAGCCATGCCGCGTGTGTGAAGAAGGTCTTCGGATTGTAAAGCACTTTAAGTTGGGAGGAAGGGTTGTAGATTAATACTCTGCAATTTTGACGTTACCAACAGAATAAGCACCGGCTAACTTCGTGCCAGCAGCCGCGGTAATACGAAGGGTGCAAGCGTTAATCGGAATTACTGGGCGTAAAGCGCGCGTAGGCGGTTTGTTAAGTTGAAGGTGAAATCCCCGGGCTCAACCTGGGAACTGCCTCCAAAACTGGCTGACTAGAGTGTGGTAGAGGGTGGTGGAATTTCCTGTGTAGCGGTGAAATGCGTAGATATAGGAAGGAACACCAGTGGCGAAGGCGACCACCTGGACCAACACTGACGCTGAGGTGCGAAAGCGTGGGGAGCAAACAGGATTAGATACCCTGGTAGTCCACGCCGTAAACGATGTCGACTAGCCGTTGGGGTCCTTGAGACTTTAGTGGCGCAGCTAACGCATTAAGTCGACCGCCTGGGGAGTACGGCCGCAAGGTTAAAACTCAAATGAATTGACGGGGGCCCGCACAAGCGGTGGAGCATGTGGTTTAATTCGAAGCAACGCGAAGAACCTTACCTGGCCTTGACATGCTGAGAACTTTCCAGAGATGGATTGGTGCCTTCGGGAGCTCAGACACAGGTGCTGCATGGCTGTCGTCAGCTCGTGTCGTGAGATGTTGGGTTAAGTCCCGTAACGAGCGCAACCCTTGTCCTTAGTTACCAGCACGTTATGGTGGGCACTCTAAGGAGACTGCCGGTGACAAACCGGAGGAAGGTGGGGATGACGTCAAGTCATCATGGCCCTTACGGCCAGGGCTACACACGTGCTACAATGGTCGGTACAAAGGGTTGCCAAGCCGCGAGGTGGAGCCAATCCCATAAAACCGATCGTAGTCCGGATCGCAGTCTGCAACTCGACTGCGTGAAGTCGGAATCGCTAGTAATCGTGAATCAGAATGTCACGGTGAATACGTTCCCGGGCCTTGTACACACCGCCCGTCACACCATGGGAGTGGGTTGCTCCAGAAGTAGCTAGTCTAACCTTCGGGGGGACGGTTACCACGGAGTGATTCATGACTGGGGTGAAGTCGTAACAAGGTAGCCGTAGGGGAACCTGCGGCTGGATCACCTCCTTAATCGACAGATCTCCCTTGCCATAAGCACCCACACGAATTGCTTGATTCACTGACGAAGAAGCGATTGGGTTGATAGACCCGAGCGGTAAACGATTGGGTCTGTAGCTCAGTTGGTTAGAGCGCACCCCTGATAAGGGTGAGGTCGGCAGTTCGAATCTGCCCAGACCCACCAATCGATGGGGCCATAGCTCAGCTGGGAGAGCGCCTGCTTTGCACGCAGGAGGTCAGGAGTTCGATCCTCCTTGGCTCCACCATTTACCACGATTGCTTCGAAAGCTCAGAACTGAGCGCTTTTCCTGAAGAGGGAAGGGTGTTGAGTTCTGGACTTTGCGCCAGAACTGTTCTTTAAAAATTCGGGTTTGTGATAGAAGTGACTGTTTGATTGTTTTCACTGCAATCGAACAGCTCAAGGTAAAATTTGCGAGTTCAAGCGCGAATTTTCGGCGAATGTCGTCTTCACCGCCATACCGAGCGTGCCGAGAGGCAGATTGCTTGGGGTTATATGGTCAAGTGAAGAAGCGCATACGGTGGATGCCTTGGCAGTCAGAGGCGATGAAAGACGTGGTAGCCTGCGAAAAGCTTCGGGGAGTCGGCAAACAGACTTTGATCCGGAGATATCTGAATGGGGAAACCCACCGATCATAAGATCGGTATCTTACACTGAATACATAGGTGTAAGAGGCGAACCAGGGGAACTGAAACATCTAAGTACCCTGAGGAAAAGAAATCAACCGAGATTCCCTTAGTAGTGGCGAGCGAACGGGGACCAGCCCTTAAGCTTCTTGGATTTTAGTCGAACGCTCTGGAAAGTGCGGCCATAGTGGGTGATAGCCCCGTAGACGAAAGGGTCCTTGAAGTGAAAACGAGTAGGACGGCGCACGTGAAACGTTGTCTGAAGATGGGGGGACCATCCTCCAAGGCTAAATACTACTGACTGACCGATAGTGAACCAGTACCGTGAGGGAAAGGCGAAAAGAACCCCGGAGAGGGGAGTGAAATAGAACCTGAAACCGTATGCGTACAAGCAGTGGGAGCCTACTTTGTTAGGTGACTGCGTACCTTTTGTATAATGGGTCAGCGACTTATATTCAGTGGCGAGCTTAACCGTATAGGGGAGGCGTAGCGAAAGCGAGTCTTAATAGGGCGTTTAGTCGCTGGGTATAGACCCGAAACCGGGCGATCTATCCATGAGCAGGTTGAAGGTTAGGTAACACTGACTGGAGGACCGAACCGACTCCCGTTGAAAAGGTAGCGGATGACTTGTGGATCGGAGTGAAAGGCTAATCAAGCTCGGAGATAGCTGGTTCTCCTCGAAAGCTATTTAGGTAGCGCCTCGTGTATCACTGCTGGGGGTAGAGCACTGTTTCGGCTAGGGGGTCATCCCGACTTACCAAACCGATGCAAACTCCGAATACCGGCAAGTGCGAGCACGGGAGACACACGGCGGGTGCTAACGTCCGTCGTGAAAAGGGAAACAACCCAGACCGTCAGCTAAGGTCCCAAAATCCTGGTTAAGTGGGAAACGATGTGGGAAGGCTCAGACAGCTAGGAGGTTGGCTTAGAAGCAGCCATCCTTTAAAGAAAGCGTAATAGCTCACTAGTCGAGTCGGCCTGCGCGGAAGATGTAACGGGGCTCAAACCAGGTACCGAAGCTACGGGTTCATCCTCTGGATGAGCGGTAGAGGAGCGTTCTGTAAGCCTGTGAAGGTGAGTTGAGAAGCTTGCTGGAGGTATCAGAAGTGCGAATGCTGACATGAGTAACGACAATGGGTGTGAAAAACACCCACGCCGAAAGACCAAGGGTTCCTGCGCAACGTTAATCGACGCAGGGTGAGTCGGCCCCTAAGGCGAGGCAGAAATGCGTAGTCGATGGGAAACGGGTCAATATTCCCGTACTTCTAGTTACTGCGATGGGGGGACGGAGAAGGCTAGGCCAGCACGGCGTTGGTTGTCCGTGTTTAAGGTAGTAGGCTGAGATCTTAGGTAAATCCGGGATCTTAAGGCCGAGAACTGATGACGAGTGCTCTTTAGAGCGCGAAGTGGTTGATGCCCTGCTTCCAGGAAAAGCCTCTAAGCTTCAGGTAACTAGGAACCGTACCCCAAACCGACACAGGTGGTCGGGTAGAGAATACCAAGGCGCTTGAGAGAACTCGGGTGAAGGAACTAGGCAAAATGGCACCGTAACTTCGGGAGAAGGTGCGCCGGTGAGGGTGAAGGGTTTACCCCGTAAGCTCATGCCGGTCGAAGATACCAGGCCGCTGCGACTGTTTATTAAAAACACAGCACTCTGCAAACACGAAAGTGGACGTATAGGGTGTGACGCCTGCCCGGTGCCGGAAGGTTAATTGATGGGGTTAGCGCAAGCGAAGCTCTTGATCGAAGCCCCGGTAAACGGCGGCCGTAACTATAACGGTCCTAAGGTAGCGAAATTCCTTGTCGGGTAAGTTCCGACCTGCACGAATGGCGTAACGATGGCGGCGCTGTCTCCACCCGAGACTCAGTGAAATTGAAATCGCTGTGAAGATGCAGTGTATCCGCGGCTAGACGGAAAGACCCCGTGAACCTTTACTGTAGCTTTGCACTGGACTTTGAGCCTGCTTGTGTAGGATAGGTGGGAGGCTTTGAAACGTGGACGCTAGTCTGCGTGGAGCCATCCTTGAAATACCACCCTGGCATGCTTGAGGTTCTAACTCTGCTCCGTTATCCGGAGCGAGGACAGTGTATGGTGGGCAGTTTGACTGGGGCGGTCTCCTCCTAAAGAGTAACGGAGGAGTACGAAGGTGCGCTCAGACCGGTCGGAAATCGGTCGCAGAGTATAAAGGCAAAAGCGCGCTTGACTGCGAGACAGACACGTCGAGCAGGTACGAAAGTAGGTCTTAGTGATCCGGTGGTTCTGTATGGAAGGGCCATCGCTCAACGGATAAAAGGTACTCCGGGGATAACAGGCTGATACCGCCCAAGAGTTCATATCGACGGCGGTGTTTGGCACCTCGATGTCGGCTCATCACATCCTGGGGCTGAAGCCGGTCCCAAGGGTATGGCTGTTCGCCATTTAAAGTGGTACGCGAGCTGGGTTTAGAACGTCGTGAGACAGTTCGGTCCCTATCTGCCGTGGACGTTTGAGATTTGAGAGGGGCTGACCTTAGTACGAGAGGACCGGGTTGGACGAACCTCTGGTGTTCCGGTTGTCACGCCAGTGGCATTGCCGGGTAGCTATGTTCGGAAGAGATAACCGCTGAAAGCATCTAAGCGGGAAACTTGCCTCAAGATGAGATCTCACTGGAGCCTCGAGCTCCCTAAAGGGCCGTCGGAGACTACGACGTTGATAGGCAGGGTGTGTAAGCGTTGTGAGGCGTTGAGCTAACCTGTACTAATTGCCCGTGAGGCTTGACCATATAACACCCAAACAATCTGTGGCCTAGCTGCAGAGGGTGGTGGTGAAGTCGATGTGAACCGAAAGTTCACGCATGAATTCGCAAAAAAGCACTATCACAAACCCGTTTTGGGGTCGCGTCTAAACCACGATACCCCAACCCCATTGCTTGACGACCATAGAGTGTTGGAACCACCTGATCCCATCCCGAACTCAGTAGTGAAACGACATATCGCCGATGGTAGTGTGGAGCTTCTCCATGTGAGAGTAGGTCATCGTCAAGCTTCTATCCCGCCAAACCCCAGCCTGAGCTATCAGGCTGGGGTTTGGTCTTTTTGGGCGGCAGAAAATTTGGTCGTTCTCATTTTGCATCCTTCGTGCGACATTCTTTCTTGATCGTGGTCCAAGCTGAACTCGCGCGAACGTTCGCTGTCGTGCCTGAAGGTTGGTGACTGCAATGCCCGCTTCGTTGAAGTCTGTGGCTTACGCCACGCTGTCGATTCTCTGTCTCTACGGGGGGAATGGATATGCTCGGGGTTTGGACTCGGTATCCCCTGGGGCAATCCATTCTCCACCTCCGGCGTCTGCTGCCCGGCCAGCTAGCCCTCCTGACAGGGGCGCATCGCACTACCAAGGCCGGCCATCGCATAATCCGGGGCCGGGGCGGGCACCTCAGGGCGCCGTAGGCAGCGGGTGGGGAGCTTCTGTCATTCGGCCTCCTGCCCCTCAGATCACGAGACCCAGTCGCAACTGGCAGCCCGAGCATTACCCGTTGAGCCATGAGCGGCCTGGGAGTTATCGACCTGATTGGCCCGTGGCTCATCTTCCCCCTGGCTATCAGCGAATCTTCCATCGGGGCAGCTATTACTACTTCTCGGACGGTTATTGGTACGTCCCGCGGGGTGGCGGTTATGCCGTTACCTCTGTGCCGCCAGGATTGCGTGTCCGCGTTTTGCCGCCCTATGCCGAGCGCCTCTGGATTGCTGGAACCACCTACTACTTGGCTGCCGGGACTTATTACCTGTGGAGTCCCCGTGAGGCTCAATATGAGGTCGTGACATCTCCTTACGAGACGGTAGCTGATACCGGCGAGTTGATGGCCTATCCGATGCAAGGTCAGGATCAGACGAGACAGGACTTCGATCGCTATCAATGCCATCGCTGGGCCGTGGAGCAGTCTGGTTACGATCCCGCCGCATCACGCTTTGCGGGTGGTGAAGGGCCACAGCGTTATCAGCGGGCAATGGCTGCCTGCCTAAGCGGGCGTGGCTATAGCGTGCGCTAGGGCTTCAGTGGCCCTCGCCTAGCTCCAGTCCAGAATCTCCCAGCGTTGCTGCTCGGCATGAGCGCGTAGGTGAGGATCTGGATTCACCGGGTGAGGATGGGGCACCTGCTTCAGTAAGGGCAGGTCATTGCGTGAGTCCGAGTAGAAGTGCGCGCCCTCCAGATCGAGATGTTCCCGTAGCAGCCACTCCCGAAGGCGGGTGACCTTGCCTTCGCGGTAGGTCAATACGCCGCTGGACCTTCCCGTGAGTTGACCATCCGCCAGTTCCACCTCTATCGCGAGCGCTTCGTGGATGCCGAGCAACGCCACTATGGGCTCCACCAGGAAGTTAGCCGATGCGGAGATTGCGAGCAGCCGATCACCCCGTTGACGATGGGTGTCGACGCATTCGCGCGCTTTGTTTCGTATCCGTCCGGCTATCCGCCGCTCGACGAAGGAGGCGACAGCCTCCTTCACGTGCTGCAGGGACCGGCCGGCCAGGGGTTCCAGGCTGAAGGCCATGTAGTCTTCCATCGCCAGGCGACCTGAGGCGTACTCGGCCATCAGTTCCCGGTCCTTGCGCAGGAAGGTCTCCGGCTCGACCCAGCCCAGTTCCGCCATCTCGTGGCTCCAGAGGACGGCGCAGTCACCTTCTATCAACGTGTCGTCCAGGTCGAACAGCGCCAATGCCATCAGGCTACCTCGCACAGTGCTGCGGGATCGATCTCCAGTGCCACACGCTGGCCGCGTGGCAAAAGCTCAGCGGGTGAGCGATTCAACGCATCCACCAGCAACTCGATGCCCAGTGCCTCAACCCGATAGCGGACGACATTGCCGAGCAGGCTATGGCTCTTTATTTCACCCGGAATGCCTTGTTCGGTGATGCGTATGGCCTCTGGACGTATGGCGACCTGGCCGGAGAAGAAGCGTTGCAGCAAGCGCCCGGCGCTCTCGGCATCGAGTAGGTTGTAATTGCCGACGAAGCCTGCAGCGAAGGCGTCCGCCGGAGCGGTGTAGAGGGTTTCCGCGTCACCGCTCTGCACGATCCGCCCCGCGTTCATCAGGAAGATTCGGTCGGAAAGCGTCAGTGCCTCCTCCTGGTCGTGGGTCACGAAGAGCGTGGTCAGTTGCAGCTCCTGCTGGATACGCCGGATCTGTTCGCGCAGGTGCTTGCGAATGCGGGCGTCGAGAGCCGAGAGCGGCTCGTCGAGCAGCAGCAGGCGTGGCCGCGTGACCAGAGAGCGGGCGAGAGCAACGCGCTGGCATTGTCCGCCGGAGAGTTGCGAAGGGTAGCGACTGGCGTAGCCTTCCAGTTCTACCAGTTGCAGGGCTTCATCGACGCGCTTGGACAGCTCGCCTGCGGCGACCTTTTGCATCCGCAAGCCGAAGCCGACGTTTTGCGCCACGCTCATGTTGGGAAAAAGGGCATAGCTCTGGAAGACCATGCCAATGCCGCGTTTCTGCGGCGCCAACGGAAGCAAGGGTTCGCCCTCGAGAAGGATCTGGCCGCCGTCGACGCTGGTTAGTCCTGCAATGCAGCGCAGCAGAGTGGATTTTCCGCAGCCGGACGGCCCGAGCAGGGTGATGAATTCACCACGCTCGATCTCGCAGTCGATATCGCTGAACACCTGGGTGGCGCCGTAGCTCTTGTGCAGCCCTTGGATGCTGAGGTAACTCATTGGGAATCCTCATGGATGACGACGGCGATCGGATCTCGGTTGAGCCGATTGGCGAGCCAGGTGAAAACCAGCACGAAGAAGAAGTAGGAGACCACCAGCGCGCTGCTCAGATGGCCGCTGCCATTGCGCAAGGTGAAGAGGTAGACCTGCAGTGTTTCGTAGCGCGTTCCGACCAGCAGGTTGGCGAAGACGAACTCCCCGAAGAGGAAGCTGAAGGAGAGAAACACCGACACCATCAATCCTTTGCGCAGGTTCGGCAGCAGCACGCACAGTGCTGCGCGTGGAACGCTGGCACCGAGCATCTGCGCCGCATCCATCAGATCACGCAGGTTGATGGCTTGCAGATTGTTACCCAGGGCGCGGTACATGAACGGCAACGCGATGGTGAAGTAGCAGCCGATCAGGATCCAGGGCGTTCCAACCATCGCCAGCGGGCCCGAGCCATAGATCTGCAGCAGTCCCACCGAAGACACCACGGGCGGGATGGCGAACGGCAGCAGGATCAGAATGTTCATCACGGCGTCGAGCCGTGGGAAGTAGTAATGCACCACGAATATCAGCGGCAGGATGAGCAGCAACGAAAGCGCCAGTGCGGCAAAGCACACCAGCAATGACTGGGCAAAGGCCTGCAGGAAGCGAGGCTCGCTCCACAGTTGCAGGTACCAGTCGAGGGTCAGGCCGTCGGGCAGAACGCTGGCCGACCAACTGGTAGCCAGCGAGTAGAGCAGGGTGGCCGCCAGCGGGGTGAGCAGTACGAGGAACAGCACCCATACCACGCAGCGGTGATAGAGGCGCTCAGCGGGCCGCATGTTGATAGCTCCTGCGCAGGATCCATTGGTGGACCAGGGTGATGACCACCATCATGCCGACCAGCACCATGGCCAGTGCGCCGCCAAGGTTCGGATCCAGATTGATGTCTCCCGAGACCAGCGAGGCAATGCGTATCGGCATGATGTTGAAGTTGCCGGTGGTCAATGCGTAGACCGTTGCGTAGGCGCCAAGCGCATTGGCCAGCAGGATCACGAAGGTCCCGATGATCGCCGGCATCAGCACCGGCAGGCCAATGTGTCGCCAGTAGTGCCAGTTACCCGCACCCAGCAGGGCTGCGGATTCCCGCCAGTCTTCGCGCAGGGCATCGAAGGCCGGGTACAGCAGCAGGACGCCGAGTGGAATCTGGAAGTAGGTGTAGATGACGATCAGTCCGCCCTTGGAGTAGAGATTGAAGTCCTCCAGCAGGCCGGCCTGGCGCAACAGCAGCGTCAGCGCACCGTTGAATCCGAGCAGGATGACGAAGGCGAAGGCCAGGGGCACACCGGCGAAGTTGCTCGTCATGTTGGCGAAGGCAGCGACGAAGTCGCGTAGCCGGGAGTCGACCTGGCGCAGCGAATAGCTGCCGACCAGGGCAATCGCCAGCCCCAGCAGGCTCGACCACCAGGCTACCTCCAGGCTGTGCTGGATGGCCTGGCGATAGAAACGTGAGGAGAACACCTTGGTAAAGTTACCCAGGCTCCATTGCCCGCCGACGTCCAGGCTATGCACGGCTACCCAGACCAGTGGGGCGACCTGGAAGGCGGCGAAGAACACCAGGAAAGGCAGCAGGCAGAGCAGGGCGGGCCACTGCCTCGGCCGTGATTGGCGGTGGCTATCGTTCATGCCAGCAACTCCCGGCAGAAGGGTTTCTCATGGGCAATGCCCAGGAGCTCGCAGCAGGTGCCGCACAGCTCCCGTTGCCGTGGTCGCGCCTGGACGTCCAGGCTGAAGGCGTCGCCGATGACGAACAGGGGCACCTGCCGCTCCTCGGGCAGAATGCCGTTATGCGAGCGGTCCGCATTCATCCCGTGGTCGGCCGTCACCAGTACCTGGTAGCCGTCGTCCAGCCAGTCTTGCAGGTGATCGGCCAGCAGCAGGTCGGCACGTCGCGCGGCATTGCGGTACTGCGCGGAATCGATGCCATGGCGATGCCCGGCATCGTCGATATTCATTGGATGCACCAGCAGCAGGTCTGGCGCGTGGCGTCGACGCAAGCTCTCCGCATCGACGAACAGGTGAGAGTCCGGATAGTGGTCTTCGTAGTAGAAGTGGCCGTACTGAATCGGCAGTTCCGGGGCATGGGTGTGGCGGTCGCGCACCGCCTCGAAAGGACTGCGGTTGTACAACTCGCTGACCCAGTGATAAGCCGCGGCGGCGGTAGTCTTGCCGGCTTCGCGTGCCAGGTGGAACAGGCTGCGCTCCCGCGACAGGCGTGAAATGCCGTTGTGCACGATGCCGCTATCGATGGGCTCGACGCCGCTCAGGATGCATTCATAGAGCGGACGGGAGACCGCCGGCAGGGCGCACTCCAACTGATAACGCGCTGCGCGGCCCGCTTCGCACCAGGCGATCAGGTGGCCCATTGCGTGCTGCGCCACCGGGGCGGCGAGCCCATCGAGCACTACCAGTACGACTTTGCGGGACATGCTCGCTCCAAAGCGTACCGGCGGGAGTGCAGCGCACTCCCGCCTGGTGCGTCACATGTTGATGATGACGTTTTCCTGCCATTGTTGCGGAAGCGCCTTGGAGGTCGCCTCCCACGCCTTGGCGTCCTCGATGGGCTTGACCTTGGCGTACTGCTCGTTGGGCAGCAGCATGGACTTCACGTCCTCGGGCAGGCTCAGGTGCTCGGCACGAATCGGCCGGGCGAAGCCGCGGGCCAGGTTGATCTGCCCCGCGTCGCTGAGAATGTACTCGCGTGCCAGCTTGGCGGCGTTGGGATGCTTGGCGTACTTGTTGATGATGGTCGTGTAGCCGGAGATCACCGAGCCGTCGGACGGGATCAACACCTCGAAGCGGGAAGGGTCGATCTGCTGGCGATAGTTCAGGCCGTTGAAGTCCCAGACGATACCGACCTCGACTTCCCCACGCTCCAGCGTCTGGATGGTCGGGTTGGACAGCGACAGGCGCCCCTGCTCGGCGATATCGGCGAAGAAGTCCAGGCCGGGCTGGATGTTCTTCTCGTCGCCGCCATTGGCGATGGCCGCCGCGAGCACCCCATTGACCGCCTGGGCGGCCGCGCTGACGTCACCAATGGCGACCTTGTAGCTGCCCTTGCGCAGGTCGGCCCAGGAGGTGGGAACGTCCTTGACCAGTTGCTTGTTGACGATGAACGCAATGGAGCCGGTGTAGGCGAGCATCCAGTGGCCGTCGGCATCCTTCGCCCAGGCGGGAATCTGTTCCCAGGTCGACGGTTTGTAGGGCTGGGTCACGCCCTGCTGCACGGCAATCGGTCCGAAGGCGGCGCCCACGTCGCCGATATCTGCGCTGGCGTTGTCCTTTTCCGCGGCGAACTTGGCGATCTCCTGGGCCGAGCTCATGTCGGTGTCCATGTGCTTGAGACCGTATTTTTCCCCCAGGTCCTTCCAGGTGTCCTTCCAGTTGGCCCAGCTGTCGGGCATACCGACGCTGTTCACCTCACCTTCGGCGCGCGCAGATTTCTCCAGCGCTGCGACATCCGTCTGAGCCAGTGCGGTGTTGCCCAGGGCAATGGCCGATCCCATCAATGAAGCCAGTAGCAGGCGTTTCATTCCAAGCTCCTCATGTGCTCGTGGAAATCTGGTCTAGGTCAGCAAGACCCAGGCCAAGCTAGCGAGGCGAGGTGACAGTTTGATGTCCAATCTCCGCCAGCAGGACGGAAAAGCCCTCGTGGCAGCGTGCAAAAGCCGCATGGCACGGGGCATGCAGTCCTGCGTGTCATCCAGGCGTCATCTCCGATGGCTAGCCTGCGACGTCGAGTTCTTGCTGTTTTCTGCGCCGCAATGGTGCTGGACTAGACCAGAGGGTTCATCTTGATGCGAAACACGCCCATGCGCGCAGTGACTGCCATCTGCGAAGCCTTGCAGGAACAGATCGCCTGCGGCCTGCTCGCGCCGGGTAGCCGACTCGCCGCCGAGCGGCGCCTGAGCGAGGTCTTCGATACCACCCGCATCACCCTGCGCGAGGCATTGGGGCAACTGGAGGCCCAAGGGCTGATCTACCGGGAGGAGCGGCGCGGTTGGTTCGTCTCTCCGCAGCGAATCGACTACAACCCGCTGGTGCGCAGTCACTTCGATGCGATGGTCCTGGCCCAAGGAAGGCGGCCGCAGACTCAGGTGCTGTCAGCGAGGTTGATGCCGGCCAGCGCGCAGATCTGCCAGCGTCTGGAGCTGGCGGCCCTGTCCCAGGTGATGCAGATTCGTCGCGCACGGCGGGTCGACGAACGACTGGTGCTGTATGTCGAGCACTACCTCAACCCGGCGTATTTTCCCGGGCTGCTGGAGTTCGACCTGAATCACTCGCTGACCGAGTTGTACGCCAGCGAATACGGCATCCGCTATGGCCGCGTACGCTTCGACATGCTGCCCTGCGTACTTACCGCAGAAGCCGCGCTGGCGCTCAATGTCGCCAACGGTAGCCCGGCGCTACGCATCGTGCGGATCAATCGCGACCAGCATGATCGGATCATCGACTGTGATATCGAGTACTGGCGCCAGGACGCCATCCACGTCTGCGTGGAGGTGCCTTAGGGCCTCAGGCGTAGTTTTCCGGCGACAGCTGCCGCTCGACCAGCTCCATGAGGATATGGATGACCTTGATGTGCAACTCCTGGGTGCGGTCGGCGAAATCGCCTCCCGGCGCGCTGATGCACACGTCCGCCAGCGCCTGCAGCGGCGAGCCGGCTTTACCGGTGAGGGCGATGACCTTCATGCCCAGTGCTCGCGCCGCTTCGGCGGCGCGCATCACATTGGGGCTCTTGCCGCTGGTACTGATGGCCAGCAGTACGTCGCCTTCACGGCCATGGGACTCGACGTAGCGCGAGAAGATGTACTCGTAGCCGAAGTCGTTGGCCACGCAACTGATGTGGCTCGGATCGCTGATCGAGACGGCGGCGATGCCGGGGCGATTCTTGCGGTAGCGGCCGGTGAGCTCCTCGGCGAAGTGCATCGCATCGCACATGGAGCCGCCGTTGCCGCAGGAGAACGCACGGCCGCGCTGGCGGAAGCTGGCGACCAGCAACTCGCCGGCCTGCTCGATGTCGCGCAGGTTGCGTTCGTTGGCGAGAAAAGCGGCCAGCGCGCGCTGGGCCTCTTCGAGGCTGTTGCGAATGTGCTCGATCAAGAGCGGCTCCTCGTATCAGGGCAGGTCATGGCTGGCATAGAACGCTGCCAGCACCTTCACCAGGTGCGCCAGGTCATGGCTGCCGGCCAGCTCGCGGATCGAATGCATGGCGAAGGTCGGCAGGCCGATATCGACGGTGCGGACACCGACACGACTGGCGGTGATCGGTCCGATGGTCGAGCCGCAACCCATGTCGCTGCGGGTCACGAAACTCTGCACCGGCACCTCGTTCTCCAGGCACAGATGGCGGAAGAATCCGGCCGTCTCGCTGCTGGTGGCGTAGCGCTGGTTGCTGTTGATCTTGATCACCGGTCCGGCGTTGAGCTTGGGGCCGTGATTGCTGTCGTGCTTGCTCGCGTAGTTGGGGTGTACGGCGTGGGCGTTGTCGGCGGAAACCAGCAACGAGCGTTGCACGCAGCGCACGCGATCCTCAGGGTTGGGCAGCAGGCGTTGCAGCACATCCTCGAGCAGCGGACCATCGGCGCCGCAGCAGGAGGCGGAACCGACTTCCTCGTGGTCAGTGCAGACCAGCAGGCAGCTCTCTTCGCCATCGCCACCGAGCAGCGCGCTAAGGCCGGCATAGCACGAGAGCAGATTATCCAGGCGGGCACCGGCGATGAAGTCGCCGTGCAGGCCGATGCGTGCCGCCGGCTGGGTGTCGTAGAACGACAGCTCGAAGTCCAGCACGCTGTCGGCGGCGAGGCCGTGCTCCGCAGCCAACTGCTCGGCGAGCAGGCCGCGGAAGTCCACGGGCTCATCGCCGGGTAGCTGCGCGAGGATCGGAGGCAGTTCGTTCTGCGCGTTGATCGCCCAGCCCTGATTGGCTTCGCGATTGAGGTGGATGGCCAGATTGGGGATCACCGCGATAGGCGCGCGGAAGTCGATCAGTTGGCTTTCTACGCGGCCCGCGGTGCGGTAGGTCACACGACCGGCCAGCGACAGGTCGCGGTCGAACCAGGGCGCCAGCAGCGCGCCGCCGTAGACTTCCACGCCTAGCTGCAGAAATCCCTGGCGCTGGATCTCGGGATGCGGTTTGACGCGCAGACAGGGGCTGTCGGTATGCGCGCCGACCAACCGCAGACCCGCCTCGGCGAGCGGGCGGCGGCCGAGACGGAAGGCGATCAGCGAGGAGTCGTTACGGGTCACGTAGTAGCGGCCGCCGGCGTCCAGGCGCCAGGGTTCGCGTTCGTCCAGCGGCTGGTAACCTGCCGCTTCCAGGCGCAGCGCCAGGCTGCGGGTGGCGTGGAAAGGGGTGGGGGAGGACCCGAGGAAATCGATCAGGCCCTGGTTCAACTCGTCACGCATGGGGGGCTCCACTACAGCAATGGCGCCAGTCTAGCGCACCCGGGGGATCGCCCGCAGTTCCAATCGCCGCTCAGAAGGGCGCCGGGCTGGTGAAGCGCAGACGCTCGCCGCTGAGCGGGTGGGTGAGCGCGAGCATGCTGGCGTGCAGGCACAGGCGTGGACGTAGGGCGAGCGCTTCGGGATTGGCGTACAGGCCGTCGCCCAGCAGCGGATGGCCGATGGAGAGCATGTGTACGCGTAGTTGGTGCGAGCGGCCGGTGACCGGGGTCAGCTCGACCCGGGCGTGATCGCCGTGGCGTTCCAGCACGCGCCAGAAGGTCAGCGCGTGCTTGCCTTGCTCGTGGTCCACCACATGCCGCGGTTTGGTCGGTGGATCGTAGCGCAGCGGCAGTTCGATACGTCCGCTGTCGGTTTCCGGTTCTCCCCAGCACAGGGCGGTGTAGGCCTTCTCCGTCTCGCGATCGTGGAATTGCCGGGAGAGTTCGCGATGGCTGTCGGCATCCCGCGCGAGGACGATCAGCCCCGAGGTCTCCCAGTCCAGGCGATGGACGATGCGCGCCTCGGGATAGCCATTCTCCTGCAGGCGGGTCACCAGGCAGTCGCGGTTGTCCTCGGCGCGGCCGGGTACCGAGAGCAGCAGCGTCGGCTTGGAGAGGACCAACAGGGCGTCGTCCACGTGGATGAATTCGATCTGCGAAAGCGGCATGGGGCGTTCTGGGGCTGGAAAAAACAACGGCGGCCAATCGGCCGCCGCATGGGCTCGGTAGGGCGCTCAGCGATCCGGCAGCGTGACGTTGAGCTCGAGGATCGAGCATCCGCCCTGGTCCTCGAGAGCGACCTGGACCTGGTCCTGCTCGATGTTCACGTACTTGCGGATGACTTCCACCAGCTCCTTCTGCAGGGCGGGCAGGTAGTCGGGCTGGGTGCGCTGGCCACGTTCGTGGGCAACGATGATCTGTAGACGCTCTTTCGCGATGGAAGCCGGCGTGGTCTTCTTGCGCTCGCGGAAGAACTCAAAAATATTCATTCGCGACCTCCGAACAGGCGTTGCAGGAAGCCCTGCTTTTTCACGTCGAGGAAGCGGTGCGCGACGTCCTTGCCGAGCAGGCGGTCGACCGCATCGCTGTAGGCTTGGCCCGCATCGCTCTGGTCATCGAGGATCACCGGGATACCCTGGTTGGACGCCTTGAGCACCGCCTGGGATTCGGGGATCACGCCGAGCAGGCGGATGGAGAGGATTTCCTCGACGTCTTCGACGCCGAGCATCTCGCCCTTGGACACGCGCTCAGGGTTGTAGCGGGTGAGCAGCAGATGCTCCTTGATCGCGTCCTGGCCGTTCTCGGCGCGTCGGGACTTGCTGGCCAGCAGGCCGAGCATACGGTCCGAGTCACGCACCGAGGAGACTTCAGGGTTGGTGACCACGATCGCCTCGTCGGCGAAGTACATGGCCAGGTGCGCGCCTTTTTCGATGCCGGCAGGGGAG
This sequence comes from Pseudomonas sp. R4-15, assembly GCF_055768815.1. NCBI lineage: Bacteria > Pseudomonadati > Pseudomonadota > Gammaproteobacteria > Pseudomonadales > Pseudomonadaceae > Pseudomonas > Pseudomonas sp. R4-15. The sequence continues at coordinate 3,493,407 of NZ_CM147293.1, read as the reverse complement.
TCGCAGATCACGTATTCGAAGGTTTGTGCGAGTTCATCGATGACCTTGCCCACGCCTTCCAGGGTCAGCGCGTCCTTGTCGCGGGTCTGGCTCGCGGCAAGCACGTAGAGGTTTTCCAGGCGCTTGTCCTTGATCAGTGCCTGGCCAAGGCTGGCCTCACCGTTGATGACGTTGACGAAGTCGTACACCACGCGGCGTTCGCAGCCCATGATCAGGTCGAGGTTCCGCAGGCCGACGTCGAAGTCGACGATGACGGTCTTGTGCCCGCGCAGGGCGAGGCCGGTACCGAGGGCGGCGCTGGTGGTGGTCTTGCCGACGCCGCCTTTGCCGGATGTGACTACGAGGATCTTGGCCAAGATGATTCACCCCAAAGAAATAAAGATCGGCATCCGACAGCACGGACGGGACGCCTTCAGATAGCGTTTTGATAGCGGCCCAGAGCCGTACGCGGCGGCCTGCAGGCCTTGAAAATTCGCGGCAGTATCCGTTAAAGCCGTTTGATGTTCAACACGTCGCCAGCCAGCGAAACCTGCACGGCGCAGCCCCATGCGGGATCGCGTCGCAGGTCCTCGGCGACCTTGTAGCGACCCGCCACCGAAAGCATTTCGGCAGCCATCTGCTGGCAGAAGATGCGCGCCTTGGCATCGCCCTTCACGCCGGCCAGTGCCCGTCCGCGCAGCGGGGCGTAGACATGGATGTTGCCATCGGCGAGAAGTTCCGCACCCGGACTGACGGCGGCCAACACCACCAGGTCGCCACCAGCGGCATAGATCTGCTGGCCGCCGCGCACCGGCGTGGTGACGATGCGGGTCGGTTGCACCACCGGTTCCGCCGGCGCGGGCGCTGCGCTTTCCTTCGGCGCGGCGGCGGCGGCCGGAGCCGGCGCAGGGTCGATGGGGCGTTCACGGGCACCGGAGGGCGGCAGGACGGGAAGGTCGAGTGCTTCGGCGGCCGCGATGTCTTCGGCGCGGCTGGCGCGGACCGCCAGGGTACGCAGCCCGTGCCGGCGGCAGACCTGCATCAGTTGCGCCAGGTCGAGGGTTCCCTCGCCGCCGCGCAGCTTGTCCAGCGCCAGCACCAGTGGCGTATTACTGAAAAAAGCCGGGGCTTGCGCCACCTTGGCTTCGAGTTGGCGCTCCAGGCGCTCCAGGTCATTGTGTGCCAGTTCCATCACGGTAATGGCGAGCATGCTGCCTTTGAGCTGAAAGGCGGGGTCCTGGTCGAGGAGGTCGGCTTGGCTCATGGATCGGCCCATTGCGGAGAATGGCGTGGACTTATAAACGGATCGACTGGCAGCGGCAAGCGTGCCGGACGGATGCCGACGCCTTGCTTTACACTATCGGGCCCCGATCCTCATGGACCGCTCATGGACCGCCCGCGTTTTCACCGCTACTTCCTGCATCCGCGTTTCTGGCCTCTGTGGCTGGGCCTGGGGGCGCTCTGGTTGCTGGTGCAACTGCCGTACACCTGGCTGCTGGGGCTGGGGCGCGCACTGGGTGCGCTGATGTATCGCGCCGCCGGCTCGCGCCGCCGCATCGCTCGGCGCAACCTCGAGCTCTGTTTTCCGCAACTGTCGGTCAACGAGCGCGAACGCCTGCTGAGGGAGAACTTCGCTTCGACCGGTATCGCCTTCTTCGAAATGGCGATGAGTTGGTGGTGGCCGCGCGCGCGCCTGGCCAAGTTGGCGCACATCGAGGGACTGGAGCATCTGGATGCCGTGCAGGCCGAAGGACAGGGCGTGATCCTCATGTCCCTGCATTTCACCACCCTGGAGATCGGCGCGGCGCTGCTGGGGCAGCAACGCACCATCGACGGCATGTATCGCGAGCACAAGAACCCGGTCTTCGACTTCGTGCAGCGGCGCGGACGCGAGCGGCACAACGCGGATGCCACGGCCATCGAACGCGAGGACGTGCGTGCCATGCTCAAGGTGCTGCGCGCCGGGCGCGCCATCTGGTACGCACCCGACCAGGATTACGGTGCCAAGCAGAGCCTGTTCGTTCCGCTGTTCGGTATTCCCGCGGCGACGGTCACCGCCACCAGCAAGTTCGCTCGGCTCGGGCGCGCGCGTGTCGTGCCCTTCACCCAGCAGCGCCTGGCGGATGGCTCCGGCTACCGGATGGTGCTGCACCCGCCGTTGGAAGACTTCCCCGGCGAGAGCGAAGAGGCCGATTGCCGGCGCATCAACGCCTGGGTCGAAATGGTGGTTGGCGCCTTGCCCGAGCAATACCTGTGGGCCCACCGGCGCTTCAAGTCGCGTCCGGCGGGCGAGCCTTCGCTATACCGGCGTTAGGGTTCCATCACGGTAATCACGTAGCGCCTGTTCGATTTCCTCGCGGCTGTTCATGACGAACGGACCGTACTGGACGATGGGCTCGCGCAGCGGTGTACCGGCGACCAGCAATACGCTGGCGCCCGTCGTACTGGCGATGCTTAGCGAGCCCTGGTCGCCGAAGCGCAACAGCTGCCCTTTGTGCCCGTGGCTGCCATCCTCCAGGGTGATTTCCCCTTCGTAGACGTACAGCAGTAGGCGTTGTCCATCGGCGATCCGTGGGCTGACCTGGCTGCCGGCGGGCAATTGCAGGTCATAGAGTTGCGGGACGGTAACCGGCCGCTGCACGGCGCCGTCCTGGCTCACCTGGCCGTCCTCGAAGCGTCCGGCGATGACCTTGACCTGCACCCCGCCAGCGGTGCTCAGGCGCGGTATTTCGTCGGGTGCATAGTCGCGATAGTCCGGGGCATCGAGCTTGGACTTGGCTGGCAGGTTCAACCACAGCTGGAAGCCACGCATCAGACCTTCCTTCTGCTGCGGCATCTCGCTGTGGATCACGCCACGGGCGGCAGTCATCCACTGCACGCCGCCATCTTCGAGAAGGCCGACGTTGCCCATGTGGTCTTCGTGGCGCATGCGCCCGGCGAGCATGTAGGTGATGGTCTCGAAGCCGCGGTGCGGGTGTGGCGGGAAGCCGGCGATGTACTGGTCCGGGTCGTCCGAGCCGAACTCGTCGAGCATCAGGAATGGATCGAAGCGCTCCGGGGCAGGGCCGCCGAACACCCGGGTAAGGGTGACGCCGGCCCCGTCGGAGGTGGGGCGTCCGGTCTGTACGTCGAGCAGGGTGCGTGCGCTCATGTCGATTCTCCTCATCTGGAATGACCTCATTCTATTGAGGTTGAATCGATGGATGGGCGCTAATTTTCTCTCAAACCTATCGGTCTGATCGATGTTTATTGCTCTACCTGCAGCTGCCGCGCGCGGCGGTACACGTAGCGCACCTTCTCGTACTCGAACGGCGAATTGAGCTGACCATAGCGGAAGTTGGTGACGTAGCGGGCGTTGACCGCGCGCAGCACCATCAACTCAGGGTGGTCTTCGCTGAGGTCGGTGTAGTTGAGGAAGTTGATCTCCCGCTCCAGGCCGAAGTCGGCGAGGCGTCCACCGGCATCGCGCAGGCTGGAGGGCCCGAGTACCGGCAGGATGAGGTAGGGGCCGGCGCCCAGGCCGTAGTGGCCGAGAGTCTGGCCGAAGTCCTCGCTCTGCTTGGGCAGACCCATGCGGGTCGCCGGGTCCCATAGGCCGAGCACGCCGAAGGTGGTGTTGAAGAGAATGCGCGCCGTGGCGTTCATGGCGCGCTTGCCCTTGAGCTGCAGCAGGCTGTTGACCAGGGTGGAGACTTCCCCAAGGTTGCTGAAGAAGTTGCTGACCCCCGTGCGCACTACGCGCGGTGTGACGTATTCGTAGCCATGCACCACCGGCAGCATGACCCACTCGTCGAGGCGATAGTTGAAGTGGTACATGCGTCGGTTGAAACCTTCCCAGGGGTCGTAGACCTCCAGGGCCTCGAAGGTGGCGCGTTCGAACTCGTGCTGGTTCAGGCCTGGATTGAAGCGCAGCTTTTCCAGCGGCTGGGTGAAGCCCTCGTCGTTGCCCAGCGGCGTTTCGGCAGGTTGCTGGGCCTGCGCCAGCGGCGTGCCCAGGGCCAGGGCCAGGCACAACAGCGAGGCCGGCCGACGAAGGAAGGCGGAGCGGGGAGAATGAATGCGCATGTTCTAGTCCTTCAGAGCGTCGAGCATGGCCTGGGCGTTGACCCGATAGTTCAGGTTTCCACAGTGCCCGCCATAGGGGTAGACGGTCAGTCGATCGCCCAGGGTCTGACGCAGGAAGGTCAGGTCGCCGGGGCCGAGGATGAGATCGTCGGCGTTATGCATGACGCGAATGCGCGGACTGTCGTGCAGATACTCCTGCAGCGACGTCAGGCTCAGTTGGTAGACCATCTGCGAGAAGCTGCCCTCGCCATGCAGGCGATGCCATAGCGGGATCAACTGCTGGTTCATGTAGCAGTCGAAGTCGCAACGCATCGCTCGCTTGAAGTAGGGCGTCAGGCTGGTGCCTTCGCCAATGGGCGTGCCCGGTGGGATGATCAGGCCGCGGCGGTTGATCAGGTCGGAAGTGAAGGCGATATCCGCCGCGGAAAAGCGGAAGGATGTGCCGATCAGCATGGCCATCTGCTCGTCGCTCAGGCGCTCTGGGGAGCGCTGGAAGTCATAGAGCATCGCCTCGTTGAGATCGAGATAGCCGCGATCCTGGAAGTAGCGGGTGAGCTTCTGCAGCATCAGCTCATAGAAGGTGGTGGTGCTGTCCACACCCTTGACCTGGGTTTGTACCAGGCGGTCGAGGTTGGTGATCGAGGTGTACAGGTTCACGGGCGGGTTGAGCATCAGCACGCGCTTGAAGTTGAACGCGCGGCGTTCCTCATCCAGCTTGCTGACGAACGCGGCGTGCAGTCCGCCCAGGCTGTAGCCGACCAGGTAATAGTCGCTAACCGGCAGGTCGGGATGGTTGGCGCGCACCGCCTGCATGACTCGATAGAGATCGTCCGCGTCCTCGCTGGTCAAGCCGGGCGTCGCCCAGCGCGAGGCGGAGGCCATGAAGTCGTAGCTGGTCGGTGAGGACAGCTGCACGACGTGGTAACCGGCCTGCCAATAGAGTTTCTTCAGATACTCCATGGTGCTGTTGCGGTAGTTCGACCCGGTGCCGGCGATGATGAACACCAGCGGCGCTTCATGATCCTGCCAGGCCAGGCGGTAGTGCAGCTTCTTCACCGCCCAGAAGTTGTCCGGCAGGCGGTATTCGCGCTCGGGCCGCAGTAGCAGACCATAGTCGCGCTGAGTGATGCTGCCGTCGTCCGGGAGTTCCGGACGCAACTGCGGCGGTGTGGTCGCGATGGTCGCTTCGAACGGGTCGTGCAGGGGGAAGCCGTAGTCCTGCGGGGCGAGATCGGCGGCCTGCGCCGAGGCGCCCAGCAGCAGGCCGCAGAGCAGCGTCATCAATGGAATGCGGAGCATGCTTGATCCTTCATGCAAGGCGGGGGAGCCGGAAACTCAGACAACGGCGGTTCGCGCAAAGTGCCATTCCTGAGGGCGCCTGGACAAGCAGGAGCTTCGCATCACAGTGTTTCAGCGGCGTGGCGCGGGCGCCTCAGGCAGGCAGGAGCTCGCGTTCGCGGCGTTGCTCCACACGTTTCCAGATTTTCTCGTGGAGGTGGAAACCGAAGGCATTGCACAGCGGCTCGACGATCGCCACCAGTCCGCCGACGGTGACGCTTCCGGTCAGCAGGTAGGCCACGGTGAAGGCGATGCAGAAATGCATGACGGTGAAGGTGACGGTCTTGAGCATGTCGATTCTCCTGAGAATCATTCGCATGCGCTTAATGTAGGGGTATCCCGCGCCCCGGGGAAATCGAGCGCCTGCATCGGCTCGATTGATTGGCCCGATCAGGTCGCCGAAGGCCGCTGTCGTCCCTGGCATGGTGATGTCGCAAAGCGTTGCCTGGAGGTCGTATGCAGCGGGGTTCCCCCTGTCCCGAGTAGGGATCATCAAGGGGCTGGCAAGACGCTGGCACCGTCCACGGGCGGAGAGTGCGCCGAACCGGCGCTGGCAGGCGAATGTTTCGGGGGATCGATGAAGATGAACATGCGACGCTTGATGGGAATGGGCGCCGGGCTGTTGCTTGCCTTCGGCATGGGCTCGGCGATGGCGGCGGACAAGCCGACACTGAAGATCGGCTACGTGGACGGCTGGGCGGACAGCGTGGCGACCACCCACGTGGCAGCCGAGGTGATTCGCGAGAAACTCGGCTATCCGGTCGAGCTGATGCCGGTGGCGACCGGGATCATGTGGCAGGGCGTGGCGAAGGGGCAGCTCGACGCGATGCTCTCCGCCTGGCTGCCTGTCACCCATGGTGCCTACTACGAGAAGATGAAGGACGAAGTCGTCGACCTCGGCGCCAACTACAACGATGCCAAGATCGGCCTGATCGTGCCCGAGTACGTCAAGGCCAAGAGCATCGCCGACCTTGCTGGCGAGAAGGACGCCTTCCGCGGCCGCATCGTTGGCATCGACGCCGGCGCCGGTGTGATGCTCAAGACCGAAGAAGCGATCAAGGAATACGGTCTGGACTACAAACTGCAGGCCAGCTCCGGCAGTGCGATGACCGCCGAGCTCGCCCGTGCGATCAACAGCAACCGCGCCATTGCCGTCACCGGTTGGATTCCGCACTGGATGTTTGCCAAGTGGAAGCTGCGCTTCCTCGAAGATCCGAAAGGTATCTACGGTGAAGCCGAGCACGTCGACAACATCGCCAACCCTGGCCTGGAAGCCAAGGCACCCGAAGTCTGGGCGTTCCTGAAGAACTACTCCTGGGGACCGGAGGAAGTCGGTTCGGTAATGCTCGCGGTGGAAGAGGGCGCGAAGCCCGCCGATGCCGCGAAAAAGTGGGTGCAGGACAACCCCGATCGCGTTGCCGGCTGGCTCAAGTGACAGTCTGAACCGCGAGTAACGAAGGGCCGCATCGCGGCCCTTCGTCGTTATGGGTGGCTGCAATGCGCTTCCTGCGTCGGGTCGCTTGGCTTAGGATACCCCCTCCTCATACCTCCTACCTGGACCGCCGTTGAAAGAAGATCCGCAACTCGAGGCCGAAATGCGCCAGGCTCTGGGCCTGGGTACCGTCGCGCCGGAGCCGACGCCTCGCAAGAAACATCCCGCTACCTACACCCTGGTCGAACTCAGCGTACGCAAGAACGGTAGTGGCGCGCCCGAGCGATTCACCCATCGTTCCAGTTCGATCGTTCGCCTGGTTGCCCAGATGGAAGCCGAGAAAGCCGCGCGCAAGGCCGGCTACGAGCCCTGGGTGCTGCTCGACATCCAGCAGATCAGCGACTGAGCCAAGGAAGGCTCCCTCTTTCCAATCCTCGCCCCCCGCCCGGCACTGCGTTCGTGGCAAAGCCTGAGCCCGTCTCTGGGATGACACCTTGTCGAGTCGCTGAAACCTTGGCCGCGCCTGGTTGTTCTACCGGATAACCATCGGTGCGCTGCCCTAGGTCGTTTCTGGCAGTTCGTATCGATGTCCATTCCGATCCGCCGGGAGGACCAGCGATGGACAACTACCACGTCAAGAAAGCCGCCAGGGGATGGGTGCTCGTCAAGGAAGGCGCCGAACGTCCGGCACGGATGTCGGGGAGCAAGGCCGAGTTGCTGAAGATCGTCAGCAAGTTCATGGAAGACAAGACCGCCTCGGTGAAGATCCATAAGGTCGATGGCTCCCTGGCCGAGGAACGCACCTACCCGCGTCTGGTCGACGCCGAAAGGCGCGCCGGCTGAAGACCGGCGATAACGCTTGGCGCCCCACTCGGGGCGCCACCCTTCCGAGGACTGGATTCAGGTCACCGCGCCCACCGGCCAGGGGACGAACTCGTTGTCGCCATAGTCGTAGCCTTCGCTCTTCGAGGGAGAGCCGGAGGCGATCTCGATGATGGCCTCGAAAATCCGCTCGCCCGCCTGGGCGACCGTTTCCTGGCCGTCGACGATCCCCCCGCAGTTGATATCCATGTCTTCCTGCAGGCGTTGGTACATCTCGCTGTTGGTGGCGAGCTTGATGCACGGCGCCGGCTTGAAGCCGGACACCGAACCGCGCCCGGTGGTGAAGCAAATCAGGGTCGCCCCGGAGGCGATCTGACCGGTCACCGAGACCGGGTCGTAGCCAGGACTGTCCATGAACACGAAACCCTTTTCCTCGATCGGCTCGCCGTATTCGTAGACCGCATTGAGCGAGGTCGAGCCCCCCTTGGCCGCGGCGCCCAGGGATTTCTCGAGGATGGTGGTGAGGCCGCCGGCCTTGTTCCCCGGTGAGGGGTTGTTGTTCAGTTCGGCGCCGTTGATCGCGGTGTAGTGCTCCCACCAGCGCAGGCGTTCGAGGAGCTTCTCGGCCACCTCGTGGCTGATCGCGCGCTGGATCAGCAGGTGCTCGGCACCATAGATTTCCGGCGTTTCGCTGAGGATCGCGGTTCCGCCGTTACGCACCAGCAGGTCGGCCGCGTGGCCCAGCGCGGGGTTGGCGGTAATTCCCGAGTAGCCGTCGGATCCGCCGCATTCCAGGCCCAGCATGATGTGCTCGACGCTTTCCTCGGTACGCTCCAGGCGGCCAATGGCGCGCGCCACGGATTCCACCTGCTCGATGGCCTTCTCGATGCTCTTGCGCGTGCCACCGGCGTTCTGGATGTTGAACACGCGAAACGTCTCGGTTTCTTCCAGGGCGTGTTTCTTCAGCAGCGAGGAAATCTGGTTGGTCTCGCAACCCAGGCCGATGATCAGCGCGCCGGCGATGTTCGGGTTGCGCGCGTAGCCCCAGATGCTGCGTTCGAGGAACTTGAAGCCCTCGGACTCGGTGTTGATCGCACAGCCACCGCCGTGGGTGAGGGCCACCACGCCGTCGATGTTCAGCGAGCTCAGCAGCTCGGAGTTCTTGAAGTGCCCGGCCACGGCACGCGAGACGGTCGCCGAGCAGTTCACCGTGGAGAGGATGGCGATGTAGTTGCGCGTGCCCACGCGACCGTCGGCGCGGCGGTAGCCGAGGAAGCGTCGGCGTTGTTCGGGCGGTAATACCGGCGTCCGCGCGATCGGCGGGGGGAGGGCATCGCTGGCATGGCTGGCCGGCATCTCGACGTTATGCACGTGCACGTGCTCGCCGGCCTGAATGTCGCGGGTGGCGACGCCGATGACCTGGCCATACTTGAGCACGGCGCTGCCGGCGGGAATGTCGCGGCGGGCGATCTTGTGGCCGCTGGGAATTTCCTGGCGCGCGCTGACGCCGATCTCGGCGATCTCGCTGCCCGCGGCGATGGCCCGGCGGGCCACCGCGACGGCGTCGGCGTCGCTGAGCACGACCACTGACTGATTGCTGGTGATGAGTTGCATGGAGGCTGTTCCCGGTTTTGTTGTTCTACGGAGGGTGGTGCGACGATCTTGGCAAAAATGAACATTGCACGCAATGTTTGTCGGTGCTAAGGTCGCTGCCAATGGCGCTGACCGCCAGTCCACAAGAACAACAGGCGAAGGTCACCTCGTATGCCCAGCTACATCCGCTGCACCCTGCCGTTCCTGCGGCCGTCCGTTGGGGAGATTCTCTGATGCGCCGGCTCGTCGATGGCTACTTCCTCCTGCTCAAGATTCTCGCGGTGTTCTGCCTGGTGACCATGGTCGTGCTGGTGTTCGGCAACGTGGTGCTGCGCTACGGCTTCAACCAGGGCATCACGGTGTCCGAAGAGCTCTCGCGCTGGGCCTTCGTCTGGCTGACCTTCCTCGGCGGCATCGTCGTGCTGCGTGAACGGGGGCACATGGGCGTCGACCTGCTGGTCAGCCACCTGCCACGCCTGGGCGAGCGCTTCTGCCTGATTGTCGCGCAGGGGCTGATGCTCGCCTGCTCGCTGCTGTTCCTGAAGGGCAGTTGGGTGCAGATGCAGATCAACCTGAGCTTCCCGTCGCCGGTCACCGGCTTCTCGATGGGTTGGTTCTACGGCTCGGGCGTGGTGTTCGGTGCCTCCGCCGCACTCATCCATCTCTACGAGATCGGCCGCCTGCTCACCCAGCGCGACATCCACGAGCATTCGCGGCGTTTCGAAACGCACCTCTGAATCCGCTCGCACGAACGACAAGAACAATCCGGAGTGAAACGATGGTCATCATCGCCATATTCGTCTGCTCGCTGATCGGCGCCATGGCCATTGGCGTGCCGATCGCCTTCTCGCTGATCCTCTGCGGCATCGCGATGATGTACTACCTCGATCTGTTCGACGCCCAGATCATCGCGCAGAACCTGATCAACGGTGCCGACAGCTTCCCGCTGATGGCCGTGCCATTCTTCATGCTTGCCGGTGAGTTGATGAACGCCGGCGGTTTGTCCAAGCGCATCGTCAACCTGGCCGTGGCCCTGGTGGGGCACATCCGTGGCGGCCTGGGCTACGTGACCATTCTCGCCGCCTGCCTGCTCGCCAGCCTGTCCGGCTCGGCGGCGGCGGATGCCGCGGCGCTGGCCGCGCTGCTGGTGCCGATGATGGTCAAGGTTGGCCACGATCGTGCGACCTCGGCGGGGCTGGTGGCTTCGGCCGGGATCATCGCGCCGGTGATTCCGCCGTCGATCGGCCTGATCCTCTTCGGTGTGGCCGGCAACCTGTCGATCACCAAGCTGTTCCTCGCCGGCATCGCGCCGGGGGTGATGATGGGCGTGGCGCTGTGCTTCTCCTGGTACCTGGTGTCGCGCAAGGAAACCATCGAACTGACCCCGCGCGCCTCGCGCCGTGAAGTGGCGCACGCGCTGCTCGACGGCATCTGGGCGCTGATCCTCCCGGTGATCATCCTGGTCGGCCTGAAGGCCGGGGTCTTCACGCCCACCGAGGCGGGTGTGATCGCCGCGGTCTATGCCCTCTGCGTGTCGCTGTTCGTCTATCGCGAGCTGCGCATCCGCGACCTCTACGGTGTGCTGCTCAATGCCGTCACCACCACCTCGATGGTGATGTTCCTGGTCGCCTCGGCGATGGTCGCCGCCTGGGTGATCACCGTCGCCGACCTGCCCAGCGAAGTCATCGCGCTGATGGAGCCGCTGATGGACAGCCCGCGCCTGCTGATGCTGCTGATCGTGGTGATCATCGTGCTGATCGGCATGGCGATGGACATGTCGCCGATCATCCTGATCCTCGCCCCGGTGATGTTGCCGGTCGCGGTAGAGGCGGGCATCGACCCGATCTACTTCGGCGTGATCTTCGTGATGACCTGTGCCGTCGGCCTGATCACGCCGCCCGTGGGGCTGGTGCTCAACGTGGTGGCCGGGGTCTCGCGCATCGACTTCATCGCCACGGTCAAGGGCGTGCTGCCGTTCCTGCTCGCCGAGCTGGTGGTGATCGGCCTGCTGTTGGCCTTCCCCGACCTGTTGCTGGTTCCGGCCGCCTGGATCAGCGGCTGATCCGATTCTGCCGTTCGCCGTGGCGGACGGCGCGAGATAGAGGGGCGCGAGGCCCTTCGAAAGATGCCGAAAAGGCAAACACGACAAGAGGAAACGTCATGAAAATAATTCCAAAAGCCCTGACCGCGCTACTTTGCTCCACGCTGCTGTTCTCCGCTGCCAGCCATGCCGAAGAGATCAACCGTCACAACTTCAAGATCGCCTTCGTGCAGGCCAAGAATCACCCGCATGGGCTCGGTGCGCAGAAGTTCGCCGACCTGGTGAAGGAGAAGAGCGACGGCAAGATGAAGGTCATGGTCTTCGCCAGCGGCACCCTGGGCGGCGATACCCAAGTGATCTCCTCGCTGCAGGGCGGCACCGTGGACATGACCCTGGTCACCCCCGGCCTGCTGACCGGCATCGAGAAGGGCTTCGGTCTGTACGGCATGCCGTTCCTGTTCCAGAGCTCCCAGGAAGTGGATGCCGTGCTCGACGGCCCCGTCGGGCAGAAGCTGCTCGACCGCCTGCCGCCCCACGGGCTGATCGGCCTGGGTTACTGGGACCACGGTTTCCGCCACGTTTCCAATAACGTGCGGCCGATCACCAAGCTCGAGGACCTGCAGGGCCTGAAGATCCGCGTGCAGCAGATCCCCACCGCCATCGAGACCTTCAAGGCGCTCGGTGCCAACCCGGTGCCGATGTCCTTCACCGAGCTCTATACCGCGCTGGAGACCGGCACCGTGGATGGCCAGGAAAACCCGCTGGCAGCCGTGGAGACTTCGAAGTTCTACGAGGTACAGAAGTACGAGTCGCTCACCGGCCACTTCTACGACCCGCTGGTCGCGGTGTTCAGCAAGAAGACCTGGGACGAGCTCAACGACAGCGAGCGCAAGATCGTGCGTGAGGCCTCGCTGGAGGCCCAGGCCTACGAGCGCAAGGTCTCCCGCGAAATGGACGTGACCTCGCGCAAGGCGCTGACCGATGCCGGGATGCAGGTCAACGACGTCGCCCCCGAGGAAATCGCGCGCATGCGTGAGCACCTCAAGCCGGTGACCGAGCGTTTCACCCAGGAATACGGCCCCGAACTGGTCGGCGAAGTGATGGCCGAGATCCAGAAGGTGCGCGACGCACAGTGATCCGCGAGCGCGGCCGGCGGCTGCCGGTCGCGCCGCGCAAAGCAGGAGCATTCCATGTCTGATTTGAACGTCGGCTTCATTGGCCTGGGCCTCATGGGACGGGCCATGGCCGGACACATCCTGCGCGCGGGTTATCCGCTGCAGGTCCTGGCCAACCGCAATCGCCAGCCGGTCGAGGCGCTGGTCGCCGAGGGCGCTCGCGAGGCTACCTCGGCCGCCGAGCTGGCGCGGGCGGTGGATGTCGTGCTGCTCTGCCTGCCGGGCTCGAAAGAGGTGCAGCAGGTGCTCGCCGGCGAGGCGGGGCTGCTCGCCGGGCTGGGTGCGGGGAAGATCGTCGTCGACTGCAGCACGGGTGACCCGGGCCTGACCGCGGGCATTGCCGCCGCGGTCGAGGCCACCGGCGCCGCGTACCTGGACACGCCGGTCAACCGCACGCCGAAAGAAGCGGCGGAAGGGCGCCTGAACGTGCTCGCCGGCGGCGATGCGGCGGTCCTGGCCAAGGTCCGGCCGATCCTCGAGCGCTTCTCCGAGACCCTGCACCACCTGGGGCCGGTGGGTTCCGGGCACAAGGCCAAGGTGATCCACAACTTCATCGCCCAGGGCAACGCGGCGATTCTTGCCGAGGCGTTCACCGCCGCGGCGAAGAACGGCATCGACCTGGGCGCGTTCGCCGATATCTGCAGTTTGAGCGGCGGCCACAGTCGCACCTTCGACCGTATCATCCCATTCGTCCTCTCGGGCGATGACTCGGGCCAGCGCTTCGCCATCGCCAACTGCGAGAAGGACATGCGCTACTACACCCAGTTGGCGAAAAGCTCGCCTTCGACGGGTATCGTTGCCGAGTCGGTGTACCAGACCTTCCTGCTCGCCATGAGCCTGGGCCACGGCGAGAAATACGTCCCGCACCTGTTCGACGTGCTGGGTGAGATCAATGGCGTGCGCGTGCGCGCCTGCAAGGAGCAAGACGCATGAAACTGCTGCGCTACGGCCCCCGCGGCCAGGAAAAACCCGCGCTGCTGGACGCCCAGGGCACCCTGCGCGACCTCTCCGCGGTGCTGCCGGACATCACCGGCGCGACCCTCTCCGCCGCTAGTCTGGCCGAGCTCGCCGCGCTGGACCCCGCCGGCCTGCCGGCGGTCGCCGGCGAGCCGCGCCTGGGCACGCCCTGGGGCGGCATCGGCAAGATCATCTGCGTGGGCCTGAACTATGCCGACCACGCCAAGGAGTCCGGCCTGCCGGTGCCCAGCGAGCCGGTGCTGTTCACCAAGGCCACGTCGGCGATCAACGGTCCCTTCGACGACGTGATGCTGCCGCGCGATTCGCAGAAGACCGATTGGGAAGTCGAACTGGGCATCGTCATCGGTACCCGTGCCCGCTATGTCGAGCAGGACCAGGCGCTGGCGCACGTCGCCGGCTATTGCATCGTCAACGACGTCTCCGAGCGGGCCTACCAGCTCGAGCGCGGCGGCACCTGGGACAAGGGCAAGGGCTGCGACACCTTCGCGCCGATCGGTCCCTGGCTGGTGACCCCCGAAGAGCTCGGCGACCTGCGCGACCTCGATCTTCAGTTGTCGGTGAATGGCGAGGTACGCCAGCAGGGCAGCACCCGCACCATGATCTTCGGCGTCGAGGAGATCGTCTCCTACATCAGCCAGTTCATGACCCTGGAACCGGGCGACCTGATCTGCACCGGCACGCCGCCGGGCGTCGGTGCCGGCATGCAGCCGCCGTGCTTCCTGGCCGCCGGCGACGAGATGCGCCTGTCCATCGCCGGCCTCGGCGAGCAGCGGCAGAAGGTCGTCGCCTGGGCGCGATGAGGGACCCTGCGCTTCAGCACGCGACGAGCCATGCTCCCTCGTGCTGAAACGCCTACCGGCGCGGCCATGAGCGAAATGCCCCCAGGCCGCCGCTCATAGATCGAGCTACAGATGATCAGCAGACGCTTGTACCCCGGCCGCGACTATCGCCGCGCGCAGAACATCGACGAGCTGCGGCAGATGGCGCGCCGCCGGCTACCGAACTTTTCCTTCGAGTACGTGGAGGGTGGCGCGGACGACGAGGTCACCCTGCGTCGCAACCGTAGCGTGTTCGAATCCATCACCCTGCAGCCGCGCACCTTGCGCGCGGTGGGCGCGCGAGACCTGCGGCGCGACTTCTTCGGCGTGCCCTCCCGGCTGCCGTTCATGATCGGCCCCACCGGCTTCAACGGGCTGCTCACCCACCAGGGCGACCTGCGCCTGGCCGAGGCCGCCGCGCGTGCCGGTATTCCCTTCGTGCTGAGCAACGCCTCCACCGTGTCCATCGAGGACATCGCCGCGGTGCCCGGCGTGCGCGCCTGGATGCAGCTCTATCTCTACCGTACCCGCGAGCACGTCGCGCGGCTGGTGCAGCGCTGCCTGGCGCTGGGCCTGGAAGCCATCATGGTGACCACCGACAGCGCCATTTTCGGCAACCGCGAGTGGGACCGACGCAACTACGTGCGGCCATTGCAACTGGACCTGCGCAACCGTCTGGACACCGCCTTGCATCCGGGCTGGATCTGGGACGTGCTGGTGCCCCATGGGGTGCCGCGCTTCAAGAACCTCGGCGACCTGCTGGCGCCCGGGCAGGACAGCGTCAAGGGTGCGGCCAGTGCCCTGGCCGCCGAACTCGATCCGACCCTGGCCTGGGAGGACATCGCCTGGCTGCGTGACCTTTGGCCCGGCAAGCTGATCGTCAAGGGCCTGCTGCACCCGCACGACGCCGAGCTGGCGCTGCGCTATGGCGTGGACGGGCTGGTGCTGTCCAATCACGGCGGTCGCCAGCTCGACGGCGCCGTCTCGGCGATGGACACCCTGCCGGAGATCGCCCAGCGCGTCGGGGGGCGTCTGCAACTGTTCCTCGACGGCGGTTTTCGCCGTGGCAGCGACATTGCCAAGGCCTTGCTGCTGGGCGCCGACGGTGTCCTCATCGGCCGCGCCGGACTCTACGGCCTGGCCGCCGGCAAGGGGCCGGGAGCGAGCCATGCCATCGACATCCTGCGCAGTGAACTGGATCGCACCGTCGGGCTGCTGGGATGCTCCAGCCTCGCCGAGCTGACCCCCGAACTGATCCACGACAGCGCCTGGCGCGCGCGTGCCGAAGCGGCGCAGCGGGGCAGGGCGGCGTCGGCGAGGGCGGAGGCCTCGCACGAGGGCGCTTAACAAAAGATAACGTGGCGCCGATTGTCAGCCTGGCGCAGGCGCCCGTACATTCGTCCTACCCATAACAAGAACAAGGGGGACGGTCCATGTCATGGACTCTTGCCGAGCGCCTGCGCCTGTGCGCCGGGTCGCTCGCCCTGGCGCTCTGCGGCGCCCTCGCCAGTTTCTCCGTCGGCGCTGCCACGCAGCCGGCCGAGGCCATCGCATCACCACTTGCCGAACACCGCCTGTTGCTCGACGTCGTCCGCGCCGGTCCGCGCCTGGTCGCGGTGGGTGACCGCGGGCACGTGCTCTATTCGGACGACCAGGGCGCCAGTTGGACCCAGGCCCGGGTACCGACGCGGCAGATGCTCACCGCCGTCTATTTCATCGATGCGCAGACCGGCTGGGCGGTCGGCCACGATGCGCAGATCCTCGTCAGCCACGATGGCGGCGCCAGCTGGACGCTGCAGTTCGAGGACCGCGAGCGCGAGGCGCCGCTGCTCGACGTCTGGTTCGCCGACGCCCACCGTGGCTTTGCGGTGGGCGCCTATGGCGCGCTGTTGCGCAGCGACGATGGCGGCGCGCACTGGGAGGACATCGGCGGCGAACTGGACAACGAGGACGGCTACCACCTCAACGCGCTCGCCGAGGCACCGGGCGCCGGACTCTTCGTGGTCGGCGAGATGGGCGTGATCTTCCGCTCCGAGGATGGCGGCGACAGCTGGCAGCGTCTGGACTCGCCCTACGAGGGCTCGCTGTTCGGCGTGCTCGGCGACGGCCAGGGGGGCGTGCTGGTGTTCGGCCTGCGCGGCCACCTATTCCGTTCCGACGATGCGGGCGCCAGCTGGCAGCGGCTGCCGTTGCAGGACGCCCAGGGCCAGGCACTGGAGTCCGGCCTGGCCGGCGGCGCGCGTCTGGCCGATGGTTCGATGGTCGTGGTCGGCCATGCCGGCAGCGTGCTGCGCAGCCGCGACGGCCGCCAGTTCAGCCTCTACAGCCGCGCCGACCGACTGTCGCTGTCCGCCGCCGTCGGCAACGACGAGGGTGACCTGATCCTCGTCGGGCAGGGCGGCATTCACCTGGCGACCGACAGCGGCGCCGACCTGGGCCAATAACTCGAACAAGGAAGCCCCCATGAGTTCGCACCGGCAAAACCCCGCCTCGCTGCTCGAACGCCTGGTCTTCGGTCACCGTCCGCTGGTGATCCTGCTTTGCGCGCTGATCAGCCTGTTCCTCTTCTACCAGGCGCTGCAGGTCCGCCCGCAGACCAGTTTCGAGAAGATGATCCCGTTGCAACACCCCTACATCCAGACGATGCTCGAGCATCGCGACGACCTGGCCAACCTTGGTAATACCGTACGCATCGCGGTAGCGGCGGTGGACGGTGACATCTTCAGTCGCGAATACATGGAGACGCTGCGGCAGATCCATGACGAGGTGTTCTACCTGCCGGGCGTGGATCGTGCCGGGCTGAAGTCACTGTGGAGCCCCAGCGTGCGCTGGACCGAGGTCACCGAGGAAGGCTTCGCCGGTGGCGAGGTGATCCCGCAGACCTACGACGGCTCCGCGCAGAGTCTCGCCGAGCTACGCGGCAACGTACTCAAGTCCGGCCAGGTCGGGCGTCTGGTCGCCAACGACTTTCGCTCCAGCATCGTCGAGGTACCGTTGCTCGAGGCCTATCCCGATCCCGAGGACCCGGGGCGTCTGCAACGGCTCGACTACCAGGCCTTTTCCCACCAGCTGGAAGAGAAGATCCGCGACAAGTACCAGGCACAGAACCCCAACGTACGGGTACACATCGTCGGCTTCGCCAAGAAGGTCGGCGATCTGATCGATGGGCTCTTCGGCGTTGCGCTGTTCTTCGCCGTGGCGATCATCATCACGCTGGCCCTGCTGTTCTGGTTCACCCGTTGTCTGCGTAGCACCGTGGCGGTGGTGAGCACCACGCTGGTGGCGGTCGTCTGGCAGCTTGGCCTATTGCACACCCTGGGCTACGGGCTGGACCCGTACTCGATGCTGGTGCCCTTCCTGGTGTTCGCCATCGGCATCTCCCACGGCGTGCAGAAGATCAACGGCATCGCCATGGCCTCGGGGGAGGCGCCGGATGCGCTGAGCGCCGCGCGCATGGCGTTCCGTCAACTGTTCATTCCCGGCCTGGTGGCCTTGCTCTCCGATGCGGTGGGCTTCACCACCTTGCTGCTGATCGACATCGGCGTGATCCGCGAACTGGCGATCGGCGCATCGCTGGGGGTGGCGGTGATCATCCTCACCAACCTGATCCTGCTGCCGGTGACCATCTCCTACATCGGCATCAGTCCGCGCGCGGCGAGCCTGGCACGGGAGTCCGCGGCCCGAGAGCATCCGCTGTGGCGCGCCATTGCCGCATTCGCCAGCCCGCGGGTGGCGCCACTGTCGCTGGGCATCGCGCTGCTCGCGCTGCTCGGCGGGCTGTGGTACGGGCAGAACCTGAAGATCGGCGACCTCGACCAGGGCGCGCCGGAGCTACGCCCGGACTCGCGCTACAACCTGGACAACGACTTCGTCATCGACCACTACTCGACCAGCTCCGACGTGCTGGTGGTGATCGTGCGCAGCGGCACCGAGCAGTGCTCCAGCCACCGCGCCCTGGCGGCGATGGACGCGTTGATGTGGCGCATGGAGAACACCCCCGGCGTACAGTCGGCGGTGTCCATGGTCAGCGTCTCGCGGCAGGTCATCAAGGGCATGAACGAGGGCAGCTTGAAGTGGGAGACGCTGTCGCGCAACCAGGACGTGCTGAACAACTCCATCGCCCGCGCCGAGGGGCTCTACAACGCGGATTGTTCCGTGGCGCCGGTGCTGGTGTTCCTCGAGGACCACAAGGCCGAAACGCTGCAGCACGTCGTCGCCGAGGCCAAGGCGTTCGCCGCCGAGCATGACGAGGAAGGCCTGGAGTTTCGCCTGGCGGCGGGCAATGCCGGCATCGAGGCGGCGACCAACGAGGTCATCGATGCCTCCGAGACGACCATGCTGATCGCCGTCTACGCGGCGGTCACCGTCATGTGCCTGCTGACCTTCCGCTCGCTGGCGGCAACGCTTTGCGTGATCCTGCCGCTGGTGCTGACCTCGGTGCTGGGCAACGCGCTGATGGCCTTCCTCGGCATCGGCGTGAAGGTTGCGACCCTGCCGGTGATCGCCCTCGGCGTGGGCATCGGCGTGGACTACGGCATCTACATCTACAGCCGCCTGGAGAGCTACCTGCGCGAAGGGCTGCCGCTGCAGGAGGCCTACTACCGAACGCTGCGCTCCACCGGCAAGGCGGTGCTGTTCACCGGCGTGTGCCTGGCCATCGGCGTCGCGACCTGGATCTTCTCGGCAATCAAGTTCCAGGCGGACATGGGCCTGATGCTGACCTTCATGTTCCTCTGGAACATGTTCGGCGCCATCTGGCTGTTGCCGGCGCTGGCGCGCTTCCTGGTGAAGCCGCCGCGTTCCGCTACGGAGTGAGGTTGGCGAGACCCCGCCAGCTACGCGGCGGTTTCTCGCCCGAACGGCACCCCAAAGGGTGCCGTTTTTATTTTCAAGTTACTGTAAATAATGGGTTTTCATGAATTGTTACGACTTGGCATGGGGGCTGCAAATGCGTCCCTCGCCCGGTCGAGCCGGGCTACAAGCACAAGCGTTTCCTTGTCGCACAGTCCTGGATGAATCCCTGCCATGTTCCGTCGAACGCTTTACAAGAGCCTTTACCTGCAAGTTTTAGTGGCCATCGCCCTGGGCATTTTCCTCGGCCATTTCTACCCCGACACCGGCGCGGCGATGAAGCCGCTGGGTGACGGTTTCGTCAAACTGATCAAGATGGTCATCGCGCCGATCATCTTCTGCACCGTGGTCACCGGCATCGCCGGTATGCAGAACATGAAGTCGGTCGGCAAGACCGGCGGCATCGCGCTGCTGTACTTCGAAATCGTTTCCAGCATCGCCTTGCTCATCGGCCTGGCGGTGGTCAACCTGATGCAGCCGGGCGCCGGCATGCACGTCGATCCCAACTCGCTGGATACCTCCGGTATCGCCGCCTATGCCGCCGCTGGCGCCAAGCAGAGTACCGTCGACTTCCTGCTCAACGTGATTCCCGCCACGGTGATCGGCGCCTTCGCCAGCGGCGATATCCTGCAGGTGCTGTTCTTCTCCGTGCTGTTCGGCTACGCCCTGCAGCGCCTGGGCGATCGTGGCCGTCCGGTGTTCCTGTTCATCGAGCACACCGCGCAGATCTTCTTCAACATCATCAACGTGATCATGAAGGTCGCGCCCATCGGTGCCTTCGGGGCCATGGCCTTCACCATCGGCAAGTACGGCGTCGGCAGCCTGGTGCAATTGGGCCAACTGATGCTCTGCTTCTACATCACCTGCGTGCTGTTCGTGCTGGTGGTGCTGGGCAGCATCGCCCGCGCCCACGGCTTCAGCGTGGTGAAGTTCATCAAGTACATCCGCGAGGAACTGCTCATCGTGCTCGGCACCTCGTCGTCCGAGTCGGCCCTGCCGCGCATGATCACCAAGATGGAGAAGCTGGGTGCCGACAAGTCGGTGGTGGGCCTGGTGATTCCCACCGGCTACTCGTTCAACCTCGACGGTACGTCCATCTACCTGACCATGGCCGCGGTGTTCATCGCCCAGGCCACCGACACGCCGATGGACATCAGCCACCAGATCACCTTGCTGATCGTGCTGCTGATCGCGTCCAAGGGCGCCGCCGGCGTCACCGGCAGCGGCTTCATCGTGCTCGCCGCCACGCTTTCCGCCGTTGGCCACCTGCCGGTGGCGGGGCTGGCGCTGATCCTCGGTATCGACCGCTTCATGTCCGAAGCGCGCGCGTTGACCAACCTGGTCGGTAACGGCGTCGCCACCCTGGTCGTGGCCAAGTGGTGCAAGCAACTCGACGAAAAAGCCCTGCATGCCGAACTCGACGGTGAGCCCGTCCCCCTGCAGGAGCAGCCGCTCTCCGAGGGGCTGCCAGAGGCCCGCTGACTGCTACCGGTCACACTCCTTCGACCGCCCGCCATGGGCGGTTTTTTTTGAGCGCCGCTCGGCCCGATGGGTGTCGGGCCAGGCCTCGACGGGCGCCTGCACGCGCGAGCCTGCGGATCAGCCCGGGTACAGCGGTGGCAGCGGGCCTTCGTGACGCTCCACGGCGTCGTTGTCCGGCAGGCTGCGCAGCGCCTTCCAGAGGTCCTCGCCCTGCCAGCGGAGATCCGCTTCGCTGGCGTAGAGTGCGCCGTTGAGTTCATCCAGGGCCTGGGACAGCGGCGCGTGACGGGCCGCCATCTGCGCCAGGGTCTCCGGCTGTTGGCGGGCCCAGGCGTCCAGTGCCTGGCGGGTGGCCTGGGGCTCGCCGGCCTGGCAGCTACGCTGGACCTCGTCGAGCAGGCGTGGATCGCTGCTGCGTACGGTGACCGTCGGCGCCCGGCGGCGCGCCCGGCAATACAGGCCGAAGCCGAGCAGGGTGGTGCAGCCGAGCAGCGCGCAGGCCAGTTGCCACGGCCACAGGCGCGGGTCCCGCAGCGCTGGCGTGGACGCGGTGGGCGCGCCGGAGTTTGCCGCGGGGACCGGCGCCAGGCCGGGGTTGGCCTGCACCTGGATGCTGCGTGCCGGCAACTCGGCATATTCCACCCGCTCGAGTTCGGTGTTCCACCAGGCCAGGCGCTGCGCGGGCACTTCGATGCGTCCGGCACCGGCGGCGAGCAGTGCCTGGCTTTGCTCCAGGCTGCCGACCACACCGTCTTCCTGCACGCTGTCAGTGACCCTGGCCGGTTCCGGGTAGCGCCGCAGGTCGCCACTGGGCGTGGCCTCGGGCAGTTGCAACTGGGCCCCGGGCAGGCCCGCGGCATGCAGCGTGAGGGTCCGCGTGAGGGAGTCGCCGACGCGTACCTCGGCAGCGTCCGGCGTCCAGCTATCCTCCAGGCTCAGCGAGCGCGCAGGCAGCCAGGTGGCATCGGCGGGATAGCTGGCAGGGCGCGGCTGTACGCGCAGCGGAATGTCCGGCGAGCGCACCCGAATCATGCGCTCGGCGCGGCTGGCCGGGCCGCCTTCGCCCGCGCTGCTGTCGTCCACCGCGGTGGCGCTGAAGACCTGCCCCGGAATCAGCAGATCGCCGCTGTGCTGCGGGTAGATCGCGTAGTGGCGTTCGATCACGCCGTGGCGTACGCCTGCGATTTCCTTCTCGTAGACCTGCGCGCTGCCCAGCGGGATCACCCGCGCGTCCTCGACCTCCAGGGGGGCCAGGCTGCTGTCGTCGTAGAGCGGCACCGAGTGGTAGATGCGCAGGGTGAGCACCGCCTGGGCCTGAACGTAGACCTGTTCGCGATCCAGGGTGGCGTCGATGAATACCGGCCCAAGGCGCCGCTCGCCGGCTTCCTTGCCCGCCTGTGCGACGTGGAGGGTCAGCGGCTGGCTGCGCGCCTCACCCAACTGCACCGGGGGAATCACCAGGAACCCGCTGCGACGCGGTTTGAGGGTCACGACCCAGCGGCTGCCCGCCGGGTTCTGGGCGCCTTCGGCGAGACGATTGAACTGGCGTGTGGCGAGTACCTCGAAGTCGGCATCCAGCGGACTGAGGTCCGGGCGGCCGAACAGCGTGGCGTCGTCGCTGCTCAGGGTCAGTTCGAACGGGTCGCCCCAGTCGAGGCGGTCACGGTCGAGACTGGCGACCAGGCTGGCGGCGCCGGCCTGGCCGGCACACAGCAACAGGGCCAGGAATAACGCGCGGATCATGGTGCAGACTCCTGCTGCTGTCTTTCGTACCAGAACTTGCGGCGCAGCAGTTCGGCGGGATCGTCGGGGACCTGGCGCAGCCACTGCTCCAGGGCCTGCTCATTTTCCGCGTCGAGCTCGCGGGAAAGGGCATCGCCACTGCCGTCGGCAGGCGTGGCGTTCGTGCTGTCGGGGGCGGCGATGCCTTGATCGTCGGCCTGCGACGGATCGGGGGACTGTGGCGCGGCGCTGGCCTGCTGGGCAAGCTGCGCTTCCACCAGCGCCAGGTTGGTCCGGGCGTCCTCCAGTTCGGGGTCCAACTGCAGGGCTTCGCGCAGTGCCTGGCGGGCCGCCGCGAGGTCTCCGGCGCGGGCCAGCGCGGTACCTTGGTTGTAGCGATCCACGGCGCTTTCGCCCTGGGCGTAGAGCTGCGCCGCGGCGGCATAGTCCCCGCTGCGGTAGAGCGCCAGGGCCCGCCAGCGCGGATCACTGAAGCGTTGCGCGGCGGCTTGCGGGCGCTGCTCCTGGAGCAATCTCAGGCCCTGCTGGTCGGCGCGCAGCCAGAGGTCCTCGAAGCTCATCGCCTGTGCCGGCGGCGGCAGCCAGACGCACAGCAGCAAGGCGAACAGCCAGCCGCGCCGCGCGGCGCAGGCGGCCAGCAGCAGGAGCGGCAGAAGCAGCCAATGACCTTGATCGACCCAGCCGCGGCGCTGCTCCTCGTGGGCGCCGCCACTGCGCGACGCGCCGGTGAGATTGAGTGCGGCGAGGTCGGCGTCATCCACCGCGGCGCGGGCGTAGCGGCCGCCGATCTCCAGGGCGAAGCGGCGCAGGCTGCCCGAATCCAGGCGCGGCAGCTCGATGGCGCCATTGGCATCGCGTACGAAGCTGCCATCCTCGCGGGGGATCGGCGCGCCCTGTTCGCTGCCTACGCCGAGCACGCGCAGGCCGAGGCGCTCGATGTCCGGGACGGTGGCGATGCCAGCGCGCTCTTCGGCGTCGAGTCCGGCGGTGATCAGCAGCACTTGCCCGCCGCCTTGCTGGGCCTGGCGCAGCAGGGCGATCGCGCGCTTCACGGCCAGGTCAGCGCGCTGTCCGGCACGGGGCATGATCGACGGGCGCAGGGCGTCGAGCAGGTTGAGCGTGGTGGCCAGGTCGTTGGACAGCGGCACCAGCACGTGGGCACTGCCGGCATACACCACCACCGCCGTGTAGCCGCTGCGCCGTTCCAGCAGGTCGCGCAGCTTGCGCTTGGCCTGCTCCAGGCGATTGGGCGCTGCATCGCCGGCCAGCATGCGCGGAGTGACTTCGAGGATCGCCACCAGTGGCGGGTCGTTGTCGGCGGCCAGCGGTCGGGTCTGCGGCCAGCCGGGGCCGGCCAGGGCGAGTATCGCCAGCAGGCCACCGAGGCCCAGGGCCAGTAAGCCGCCGCGCCGGGCGGGGTCGCCGCCGCCATGCAACAGCAGGGCGTGGTAGCGCGCGGGCAGCAGCGTTTCCCAACGTCCGCCGCGTTGCCGGCGTCGCGACCATTGCCATAGCAGCAGGCCGAGCAGCGGCAGCAGCAGCAACCAGGCGGGACGCTGGAACAGCCAGAGGGTCGTCATCGGCGCCGCTCCTGGCGCAGACGCAGTGCGCCGAGCAGCAGCAGGGCCGCCGCCAGTGGCCAGGGGTAGAGCGGCTGCGCTTCGCGTGCTCGGCCGGTTTGCCGGCGTACCGGCTGCAGGCGATCGAGGGTGGTCTCGATGACTTCCAGATCGGCCTGGTCGCGGGCACGGAAGTACTCGCCGCCGGTGGTTTCGGCGAGGCGCCGCAGGCTGGTCTCGTCGAGCCGGTTGGCGGAGCCGAAAAGCCCCCCGATGCCGGCGTTACCGGGATCGGCGCCGATGCCCAGGGTGTACAGCGTCACGCCGCTCTCGGCGGCCAGCCGTGCCGCGACCCTGGGGCTGAGTTGCCCACCGGTGTTGGCGCCATCGGTGATCAGCACCAGCACCAGGCTCTTCGCCGGTTGTTGGGTCAGGCGCTTGAGCGCCAGGCCAATGGCGTCGCCGATCGCGGTGTCCTGTCCGGCGATGCCGACACGCGCCTCGTCGAGCCAGGTGCGGACGGTGTGCAGGTCGAAGGTCAGTGGCGATTGCAGGTAGGCCTGGCTGCCGAACAGGATCAGGCCGATGCGATCGCCTTGGCGCTCTTCGATGAAGGGGCCGAAGATGCGCTTGACCAGCGCCATGCGGCTGATCGGCTGGCCCTCCCACTGCATGTCCTCGCTGTCCATGGAACCGGAGACATCCACTGCCAGCAGCAGGTCGCGTCCGCTGGCCGGCAACGGCAAGGGTTCGCCGAGACGCTCCGGGCGCGCCGCCGCGCAGAGCAGCAGCAGCCAGACCAGCAAGTAGGGCCACTGGCGCCGCCAGTCACCCAGGCTCAGGCGCCGCGCGCGGCGTCCGGCGAGGCTTTGCAATTCATCGAGGAAGGCCACCTGCAGCACGGCGCTGCCGTCGCTCGCGGCGGGCAATATTGCGCGCAGCAGCCAGGGCAGCGGCAACAGCAGCCAGATCCACGGCCAGGCGAACTCAGGCATGCTTGCGAATCCAGGTCGCTACGGCCTGGGCCAGCCCGTCGATGGCCTTGTCGTCGAGCCGGCAGTCAGGGCGGTAGACGCCCTCGACGAGCACCATCCAGCGCGTCAGTCCGGCGGCCGGGCAGCGGTTGTCCAGGTAGGCCAGCCAGGCGCGCCCGCTCAGCGTCTGGCAGTTGTCCTGGGGATAGCGCGCCAGGCACAGGCGGCGCAGCAGGGCGTTGAGTTGCTGCAGCCAGGGGCCGGCCTGGTTGCCCTCGAGCGGCCGCGGCAGGCGTTGCAGTTCGAGCAGGGCGATCTGCCGCATCGGCTCCAGGCCGTCTTCCTCGGCAGGCGCGTTGGTCGCGGGCGTGCGCGCCCGCCAGCGCCATACCAGCAGCGCGATGAGCAGCAGCAGGAGCACACCGAGCAACCACCAGCCCGGCGCCGGTGGCCACCCGCCTGGCGGCGCGGGTTCGATGGGCGGACGCAGGCCCTCCAGCGCACTCATCGCGCGGCTCCCGACGGCGTGCCCTGCAGTTGTTCGCGCAATTGCTCGATCAATCCACGACCACTGCTCAGTGCCAGCAGCGCCACCCCCAGGCGTTGCGCCAGGCGCTCCCAGCGCTGGCGGCGCTCGGCAGCCTGTTCGCGATAGCGCTGGCGCAGTTCGGGATCGTCGCTGTCGATTTCCAGCACCCGGAGGCCGTCGCCCAGGCGCAGCAGGCCGGCACTGGGCAGGTCGTGTTCCAGCGGGTCGCTGATCGGCAACAGCAGCAGGTCGCAATGACGCGCGAGCAACGCCAGATGCCGCTCGGCCTCGTCGTCCAGGCCGCGTTCGTCGCAGATCGCCAGCAGCAGGCTGCCCGGGCGCAACACCTCGCGGACCCGACGCAAGGCCAGGCTGGTTGCCTGGGGCGACGGCGGAGTGAAGGCGTCCAGGCGGGCATTGCAGTGGACCAGCCGACCGAGCAACTGCAGCAGGCTCTGCTTGCTGCGACGGGGCTTGACCTCATGATGCTCGCCGCTGCCGAAGACCAGCCCGCCGACGCGGTCGTTGTGCGCCAGCGCAGCCCAGCCGAGCAGGGCAGCCAGTCGTGCGGCGAGCACCGACTTGAAGCATTCGCCGCTGCCGAGGAACAGCCCGCGGCTCTGCTCGACGAGCAGGTAGACCGGGCGCTCGCGTTCTTCGTGGAAGAGCTTGGTGTGGGGCTCTTGGGTTCGCGCGGTAACGCGCCAGTCGATGGTGCGCACGTCGTCACCGGGCTGGTAGATGCGCACCTGGTCGAAGTCGATGCCGCGGCCGCGCAGCCGCGAACGGTGCAGGCCGAGCAGTGGGCTACGGCGCTGGTCGGCGCTGAACAACGGCACCTCGTGCACGTGGTGACGCATCTCCAGCAGGTCTGCCAGTTCCACGTAGGCGCCGGCGACGTCCCGCCCGGGGCGCTCCATCAGCCCACCGCCACCACGTCGAGGATGCGCTGGATCACCCGATCCTGGTCTATACCGGCGGCTTCCGCCTCGAAGGACAGCACGATGCGATGGCGCAGCACGTCGAACACCACGGCCTGGATATCCTCGGGGCTGACGAAGTCGCGCCCCGCCAGCCAGGCATGTGCGCGGGCGCAGCGATCGAGGCCGATGCTGCCGCGGGGGCTGGCACCGTAGGCGATCCACTCGCCGAGTTCGGCGTCGAAGCGCGACGGGTAGCGCGTGGCCATGACCAACTGCACCAGGTATTCCTCCAGTGAGTCGGCCATGTGCTGGCCGAGCACCTGCTTGCGCGCGGCGAAGATCGACTGCTGGCTGACGCGTCGTTCGGGATGCGCTTCGCCATTGAGCGCTTCGCCGCGCGCCTGCTGGAGGATGCGCCGTTCCACCGAGGCCTCGGGGAAGCCGATCTTCACGTGCAGCAGAAAACGGTCGAGCTGGGCTTCGGGCAATGGATAAGTGCCTTCCTGCTCGATCGGGTTCTGCGTCGCCATCACCAGGAACAGGGGCGGCAGGTCGTAGGTGGAGCGGCCGACACTGACCTGGCGCTCGGCCATGGCCTCGAGCAGTGCCGATTGCACCTTGGCCGGCGCCCGGTTGATCTCGTCGGCGAGCACCAGGTTGTGGAAGATCGGGCCTTGCTGGAAGACGAAGCTGCCAGTCTCCGGGCGGTAGATCTCGGTGCCGGTGATGTCTGCGGGCAACAGGTCGGGGGTGAACTGGATGCGATGGAACTGCGCCTCCAGACCTTCGGCGAGGTCCTTGATGGCGCGGGTCTTGGCCAGCCCCGGGGCACCCTCGACGAGCAGGTGGCCGTCGGCGAGCAGGGCGATCATCAGCCGGTCCAGCAGGCGTTCCTGGCCGAGGATGTGGCTGCCCAGGTACTGCCTGAGGCTGAGCAGTTCTTCGCGATGGGGCATGGACTAGGCATCGTTGGGGCGGCGCGGCCGCGGGCAGGCCATGTTAATCGAAGGCCGAAGTCTCGACCATGTTTGGCGGTGGGCCGGCCGACTCGAGCCGGTGCGGCGATCGCCGCCCTGGAGCCTGGGTTGAACGATCCAGCCTCTGGAGGACGCCGCCGAAGGGGCGGCCTGGGCGAGACGGGCAAGGCCGGACGTACTCGCCCAATTTGCGCGTAGCGCGTGCTAAGAAACGCCCCCCGCGCCGCCGATGACGGACGCGGGGGGCGTCGCGTCTCAGGCCAGACGGAACTGGCTGGTCGAGGTTTCCAGCGCGGCGACCTGGGTCGACAGACTGCGTGCGTGCTCGTCGAGCGTCTGGCGCAGTTGGCGGGTCTCTTCGGTGTGATGGTTGATGTCGTCCATCTTGCCGGCGATATCCAGGGTGGTGGTGGAGATTTCCTCGACGGCGACCACCACGCGGTTCATCTCGTCGTTGAGCTGTTCCATGGACTGGGTGATGACGCCGATGGCCTCGGCGACCTGTCCCGCATGGTTCTCGCTGTCCCCGGCGAGGTTCAGGCCGCGCTCCATCAGCGTGTCCATCTGCCGCGTTTGTTGCTGGAACTCGCCGACGATGTGGGCGATGTCGGTGGTCGCGGCGACGGTCTTCTGCGCCAGCGAGCGCACTTCGTCGGCGACCACCGAGAAGCCGCGTCCGGCTTCGCCGGCGCGCGCGGCCTCGATGGCGGCGTTGAGCGCCAGCAGGTTGGTCTGGTCGGCGAGGCTGTTGATCACATCGATGATGCCGCTGACGCGCGTGCTCGACTGACTCAGCAGGGAAACCTGCTCGTGGGTCGCCTGGATGGTGCCGGAGAGGTTGCGCATGCTTGTCACGCTGGCATCGATCACCCGCGAGCCCTGGCGCGCCGACTCCACCGCCGAGCGCGTGGCTTCGCCGACTTCGGAGGTACGCTGGGCGATCTCGTTGACCGTCAGTGAGATCTGTCGGGAAGCGGAAGCCGCCTGCTCGGTCTGCGACTCCACCTGGGCGCTGTTCTGCTCCAGGCGGCGCATGGCTTCGTTAAGGTAGTCGCGCAGTTCGCCCAGATGGCGATTGCCCTGCAGAACCTGGGCAACCACGGTGGAAATGCCCTCGATCATGCGGTTTGAGGTCTGGCCCAACTGGTTGAATTCGTCCCGCGGGTTTCGCCCTTCCTCAAGGGTACGCGAGAGGTTGCCGGCGGCCACCTGGGTGAGCAATTCGCCGACCCGGCCCAGTTGCAGCATCAACTGCTGGGAGACGCGCCAGAGCATGCTCAGCAGCACTATCGAGACGATGACGAAGGTGATGCCAAGCAGCACCAGGCTCGACTGCCGTGCCTGATCGGCCTGCTGCGCGGTGCGTGCGAGGATGCCGTTGCCGAGCAGTTCGTTCTGCGCTTCGATCTGTTGCTGTACTTGCTGCGAGGCCTCCTTCAGACGGGTTTCGACGTCGCGTAGCTGCAACACCAGCGCGTCGATGTCGTCGAAGGCGCGGGAATACTCGGTGGCCGACTTGCCGATGGCGGTTTCTTCCCATTCCAGCCCCGCGAGGGTCGCCTGTAGCGTCTTGATGGCTTCCCGGGCCTGCTTGGCCTGCTCCGGATCGAAGTTCGCCAGGTAATCGCGCTGGGCGCGTAGCGCCTGTGCGATGGTGGGCTGGATCAAACTGATGTTGATCTGTTCGAGCTTCTGCGCCGCGGCGGAAATGATCTTGCGCTGGCCCTGGTCGGGCGCCAGGCCGAACTGCTCGCGCAGTTTCAGCCACTGCTCCTGCAGGGCCAGGCCCACCTGAAGTTGCTCGGTGATGGACTGCGCGGAGCGGAGCACCTCGGGGTCTCCCAGCCCCTGGGCACGCGGCACCAGTTGCTCGAGATAGGCCTGCAAACGCTGCTGGCGTTCGCTGAACGCCTCGCGCGAGGCGCTGTTCAGGCCGTTGCGCGATTGCTCCAGGGTCAGCCAGCCGTTGAGCAGGTTGAGCGAGAGGTTGCGGTAGTTGGTGGCGGCCTGTTGGGCCTGCATGGCACCGCCAATCTGCGCATTGCTCCAGATCGATGCAGCGGTCATCAATGCCAGGCTGAGCAGCGCGATGCAGCCCAGCAGCAGGAACTTCTGTTTCCAGGAAAGAAAGAACTGCATGATCGATCCTTCGTTTGTTGTTATTGGCAGACCCGAACGGTCCGGGAGCGCAGAGTAAACCAGACGCTGCGTGGGCTCTAGGGCCTGCTGCCGTTTTATTCACGGCCGCGCCGGTACCTGTTTTGGCACGACACGGCGCGAGTCGTGGGGCTTATCGGGGGGAAGTCCAAGATGAGCAACGCCGTATCGTGCCAAAACAGGCACCGGCCCGCAGGCCATTTGTGGCGACAACGTGGCTCGCGAATAAAACGGCAGCAGGCCCTCGCAATTGTATGACGATATCAGCCCGACCACTGACCTAGCAGTTCCCGTTGTCGGCGCTGTGCGCGCTCTTGCAGCACCGGGGCCAGGCGCAGCTTTTCGCCGGGCAGGCATTGGCCGAGTCGGGCGACGGCTTCCGGCGTCAGCGCACCCAGGCGCGGATAGCCGCCGATGGTCTGGCGGTCGTTGAGCAATACGATCGGTTGGCCGTCCGGCGGCACTTGCATGGCGCCCAGGGGAATGCCCTCGGACACCAGTGGCTGCCCCAGGTAATGCAGCGGCTCGCCGAGCAGGCGTACGCCCATGCGGTCGGCGCGCTGGTCCAGGGTCCACTCGCGGTTGAACAGGTCGAACAGGCTCTGCCCGCTGAACTCGCCGTGTTGCGCACCGAGTACCAGTTCCAGGCGCGGCGTGGCGGTGTACTGCGGAATCCGGCTGGCCGGCAGTTCGCGCGGTGCTGGCGGCTCGCCGTGCCAGTGCAGTAGGTTGCCCTCGACGAGGCCGTTGCCGTCGCCATGCAGGCCGCCTAGCCCCTCGCGGACGACGCCGGCGCAGCTGCCGAGCACCTGTGCTACCGCGAAGCCGCCGGGTACTGCGAGGTAGGCGCGGGCGCCCTGGCGTGGCTGGACGAACGCCAGACGTTGCCCGGCGCGCACCCGAAAGGATTTCCACGGCGCCAGGGGCTCGCCATCGAGCGTGGCACCGAGGTCCGCGCCGGCGAGGGCGAGGGTGCTGTCGCCGGCGCATTCGAGTTGCAGGCCACCCAGGAGAATTTCCAGGACCGGCGCCTGCAATGGGTTGCCCAGCAGCCAGTTGGCCCAACGCTGGGCGATCCAGTCGAGTGCGCCGCTCTGGGTTACGCCGAGGTGGCGTACACCGAAGCGGCCGCCGTCCTGCAATTGAACGAAGGGGCTACTGCGTAGCACGCGCAGTCCGGCCAGAGAACTCATACGAGGGGCTCCAGGGGCGTGTCGTCGCCGCCGAGGCGGATGAATTCGGCATGGTCGATGGGCTCGAAGCGAACCCGGTCGCCGGGTTGCAGCAGGCTGTACCCCTCGATGTCGGCGCCGAACAGGCGCACCGGGGTGCGTCCGAGCAGGTTCCAGCCGCCCGGAGACACGGCCGGATAGATGGCGGTCTGGCGTTCGGCGATGCCGACGCTACCGGTGGCGATGCGTTGCCGAGGGGTGTTCAGGCGCGGCGCGGCGAGGGCTTCCTCGACCAGCCCCATGAAGCCGAAGCCGGGAGCGAAGCCGAGGGCGAACACCTGGTATTCGCGCCCGGCGTGGCGCGTGATGACCTCGGCCACCGAGTAGCCGCTGCGCTGCGACAGCAGGGCCAGCTCCGGGCCGACGCTGGGGTCGTACCAGGTCGGCAGGCGATGCAGGCGACCGCTGCCAGCGGCGGCCGGTTGCAGGTCGCTGAAGGCCTCGGCGACCAGTGTGCGCACTTGCGCGGCATCCAGGCGTTCGAGGTCATAGTGCAGCAACAGTGTGGTGTAGGACGGCACCAGGTCGATCAGGGCTTCGCCGAACACCGCGCGCAGGCGCTGGTCGGCGGCCAGTAGCCAGGGCATGTTGGCCTCGTCGATACCCTCGAAGAGCCTCAGGATCAGGCTGTCGATACCGGCGATTTCCAGCCGTGGAACGGGCGCCCTCATGCGTTGGCCAAGGCGTCGAAGGCCTCGCGGATGCGCTTCACCGCGGCCACGGAGCCTGCGTTGTCGCCGTGCACGCAGAGCGTCTGGGCGCGCAGCGGTAGGGCGCTGCCGTCGCTGGCGCGCAGGTCCTCGCCGCGGGCCAGGGTGACAGCTTGGGCGACGATGGTGGTGGCGTCGTGGTGCACCGCGCCGGTCTGGCTGCGCGCGACGAGGAAGCCGGCGGCGTCATAGGCGCGGTCGGCGAAGGCTTCGAACCACAGCGTGAGGCCGGCTTCGTTACCCAGTGCCTGGGCCTGGCTGTTGTCGCGGGTGCTCATCAACATCAGCGGCAGGGCACTGTCGTACTTGGCAACCGCGCTCATCACCGCACGCAGGATGGCTGGCTTGCGCATCATGTCCTGGTACAGCGCGCCGTGGGGTTTGACGTAGCTGACGCGGGTGCCCTGGCTGCGGCACAGCGCTTCCAGTGCGCCGATCTGATAGAGCATCAGGTCTTCGACTTCCTGCGGTGTGCAATCCATCGAGCGCCGGCCGAAACCGACCAGGTCCTGGTAGGCGGTGTGCGCGCCGATTCGCACGCCGTGCTCGACGGCCAGGGTGACCGTCTTGCGCATGGTGCACGGGTCCGAGGCGTGGAAGCCGCAGGCGATGTTGGCGCAGTCGATGTAGGGCATGACCTCGGCATCCAGACCCATGGTCCAGGCGCCGAAGCTCTCGCCGATGTCGCAGTTGAGAAGCAGGCTGTTCACGCAAGGCCTCCTGCGGACGGGCCGCAGTCGTTGTTTCGGGACGGCGGAATCGGCTCCGCGCAGCATGCGGCACATGGTGTGCGCATGCTCGTGCAGCGTCCAACTAATTAAACCGGCGGGCGGAGATAGAAAAAACCGATGCGCGCCTCCCGTGGGCGGGAGACGCGTGGCCGCGCTACCAGAGCGGCAGGGCGTAGGTGAGGATCAGGCGGTTCTCGTCGAGGTCGTCGCTGAAGTTGGAGCGCACCGTGGCGTTGCGCCATTTCACGCCGAAGTTCTTCAACGGGCCGCCCTGGAACACGTAGGCGATGTCCATGTCGCGTTCCCATTCGGTGCCGCCGTTGGCGCCGCCGGTCTCGACGTTGTCACCGGAGATATAGCGCGTCATGAAGGTCAGGCCGGGCATGCCCAGCGTGCTGAAGTCGTAGTCGTAGCGGACCTGCCAGGAGCGCTCGTCGATGTTGGCGAAGTCACGGATCTGCACGAAGTTCACCAAGTACGGGTCGCTGTTGGCGATGTAGGGGAACGGATCGTCGCCGCTCATGCGCTGGTAGGCGGCGCCGAAGGCGTGGCTGCCGATGCGGTAGGTGAGCATGGCGCCGAAGGCCCGGTTGTCGAGGTCACGGAAGTTGCCGTCCTCCCGGCTGCTGGCATAGCGCAGGTCGGTTTTCAGCGACTGGCCCTCGGCCAACGGCAGCGTGTGTACCAGGGTCGCGTAGTACTGCTGGTAGATGTCTTGCAGCTCGCCGTAATGCAGACCGGCACTCAGCTGCGGGGTGAACTTGTAGTCACCGCCAGCGAAGGTGAACTGGTCGCTGCTGCCGCCGATGCGGTTGCCGGACAGGTCGACGTAGTCACTGGAACTGTTCGCCTTGATGCGGTCGATGCGCCCGCCCTGCAGGGTCAGGTTGTCGATTTCCTGCACGTTGAGCAGCGCGCCGCGAAACAGCTGCGGTAGCAGGCGCGAGTCGTTCGCCGAGACGATCGGACTGCGGAATTGCAGGGCGCCGACCTTCAGCACGCTGTTGGACACCTTCGCCTTGGCGGTCAACGCCAGCTTGCTGTACTCATCCTGCGAACCTCCGCTGCCGTCGGCCGGAAGCAAGCCGCTGCCGGCGGTGCCGTCACCGGAATCCAGTTTCAGTCCGACCAGGCCCATCGCGTCGAGACCGAAGCCGACGGTGCCTTCGGTGTAGCCGGACTCCATGCGCAGCAGGAAGCCTTGCGCCCACTCTTCGGCCTTGTCGCGGGCGCCACTCTGGCGGAAGTCTCGGTTGAAGTAGAAATTGCGCAGCTCCAGGCTGGCCTTGCTGTCGCCGATGAAGTCGGCATGGGCAAGGGTCGGCAGGGAGCCGCTGAACATCAGCAGGGCCGCTAAGCGGTTGGGGGACATCATGGGGTCGTTCTCCAGGTCGGGAGCGCGCAGGCGCCAGGTCGGCGGCTGCTTGGCAGAGCGCGATTCGAGAGATTTTTGTTGTGGGCTCCGGCGCCCATAGGGCTGGGGCGAGAGAGCTTCATTCATTCTTTGGAGGGCTGCTGCAAACCGTCCAACGAGAAAAAATTGCGAGGTGCGATAGGAAAACGCGATATCCGTGCGCTGGAGTCCCGGTCTGGAACTTGCTTTGCAGACTCCCCTCGAGGCGCTGCGTGTTGCGCCATTGATCCTATGGTTTGCACGAGGCTGGCGGCATGAACCTGAGATTTATCGAAACCTTCGTCTGGGTGGCTCGGCTGAAGAGCTTTCGCCTCACCGCGGAGAAGCTGTTCAGTACCCAGGCCTCGATTTCCAGCCGCATCGCGGCGCTGGAGGACGAACTCGGTACACGGCTGTTCCTGCGTGATTCCAAGGGCGTTTCGCTGACGCCGGAAGGCCAGAAGGTTCTCGAATACGCCGAGCGCATGATGGAAACCATGCATGCGATGAAGCAGTCCATCAGCGATACCGGCAGCGTGCATGGACGGGTTCGGGTGGGGGCGATGGATACGGTGATCCACACCTGGCTGAGTCCTTTCGTGACACGCATCATGGAGCGTTACCCCAACGTGGAGATCGAGCTCAACGCGGACACCGCGCGCAATCTCACCGAGCAACTGCAGAAGGGTTACCTGGACGTCATCTTCCAGACCGACATGGTCAATGGCGACAGCGTGCGCAATGTCGAACTGGCCGCCTTCCCGGTGAGCTGGATCGTCTCCACCGGCTCGATCTACGACCGTCCCTACGCCTCCATCGGGGAGATGGCACGGGAGCGGCTGATCACCTTCTCGAAGAACTCGCGACCCCATCAGGACATCCTCAACCTGCTACACGCCGGCAACGTGTGCTCGCCGCGCGTCAGTTGCGTGAACTCCATCGCGGCGATGACGCGCCTGGTTCGCGATGGCTTCGGCATCGGCGCAATGCCCCCGGCGCTGGTCGGCGACGAACTGCGCCAGGGGGCGTTGAGCATCCTCAGGGACGTACCCGAGCCGCCTGCGTTGCCGGTGGTGGCGACCTGGCGCAGTGGCGTGGGTCTGGAGCTCAACGAGGAGATCGTCGGGCTGGCCTGCGAGGCGCTTGAGGCCTACTCGGAGCAGGTGGGTGCGGAGCTTTTTGCGCGTCAGCCCAGCACCGGCATACAGAAAATCGCCTGAAAAATGCGCTGGCTTGGTGCGTGCGGGAGGCTATCGCCTCCTTTTGTCTCATAATGATTTTCGATCATCAGCCCCCTGATTTTTCTAGTTGGACAGCACCGAGGCCTGCGCCGAGACTCGCCAGGGCACCCCCATGGCGGCCTCGATCTGCCGCAACGCAACGATCAGGAGAGAGTTCGATGACAGTCACCGCTTCGCGTTTCGCCCGTACCGCACTGGCCTGCGTGCTGGGCCTGGGTTGCCTCGCCGCACAGGCTGCAGAGCGCTGGAACATGAGCGTAGAGCAGCCCGACGGCAACCCGATCACCGAGGTTGCCAAGTCCTTCGCGCAGGAGGTCGAACAGGCTTCCGCCGGAGAACTGCAGATTCGCGTCCATACCAACTCGATGCTGTTCAAGCGCCCGGAAGTGAAGCGCGCGGTGCAGACCGGGCAAATCCAGCTGGGTGACGTACTGATGTCTGTGCTGGGTAACGAAGATCCGATCTTCGAGGTCGACAGCGTGCCCTTCCTGGCACGTAACTACACCCAGGCCAAGGCGCTCTGGGAAGCCAGCCGGCCGGCGGTGGAGGAGCGCCTGGACAAGCAGGGCCTCAAGCTGCTCTACGCGGTGCCGTGGTCTCCGCAGAGCATCTTCACCAAGACCCCGATCAGCCAGATGGCCGACTTCAAGGGCATGAAATTCCGTGCCTATAACCCGGCCACCTCGCGCATGGTGGAACTCATGGGCGCGGTGCCCACCGTCATCCAGACCGGCGAAGTGCCGCAGGCCTTCAGCACCGGGATGATCTCCGGGATGCTGACGTCGCCGACCACCGGCGTCGATACCCAGGCCTGGGACTTTTCCAGCTACTACTACGATGTGAAGGCGTTCATTCCGAAGAACTTCGTGATCGTCAACGCACGAGCCTTCGCCCGTTTGCCGCAGGCCACCCAGGATGCACTGCTGGCCGCCGCCGGGAAGGCCGAGGCCGAGGGTTGGAAGGTCGCCGAGGAAAAGACCGGCGAGTTGATCAAGACGCTCGCCGACCACGGTATGCAGGTCGCCGATCATGCGCCGGCGGATGTCGAGAAAGGCCTCGATGAAATCGGCGAGACGATGACCAAGGAATGGCTCGACCGCGCCGGTGCCGACGGCCAGAAGATTCTCGACACCTACCGCAACTGATCCGCCGTCCCCCGGCGTGGGCCAGGGGACTGCCTTTTTCCGGAGCCAGCGATGACCCCTCTGAACAAGCTTTACACCCTGTCCGGGTGGCTTGCCGGGCTTTGCCTGGTCGCCATCGCCGTGCTGGTGCTGGCGCAGATCGTCGCGCGGCAGTTCGGTGCCATGGTGCCGGCGGCGGACGAGTTCGCCGCCTATGCCATGGCCGCCTCGGGCTTTCTCGCACTGCCTTATGCGCTGCAGCGTGGCGCGCATATTCGCGTCGAGCTGGTGGCGCGCCTGTTGCCGCCGGCCGTGCGGCGTGCGCTGGACATCCTGGCCTGCCTGATCGGCCTGGGCATCGCCGTGTACTTGGCCTACTACAGTGCGCGGTTCGTGCTCGAGTCCTACCAGTTCCATGACGTCTCCAGCGGCTTGCTGCCCATCCCGATGTGGCTGCCGCAGTTGCCGATGGTGCTGGGGACCGCGATCTTCGCCGTGGCGATGTTCGAGCGTCTGCTGCTGGTATGCCTCGGACGACCCTGCGAGCGCTCGAACGGCGAGACCGTGCTCAGCGAGTGATCCGCGTACCCGATCCATCCTCCGGCGCTCCTGCGCCCGTCCCGCTGCGAGACTGAACCTTGGACTATTCGATCATTACCCTGACCCTGCTGATAGCGCTTTTCGCCTTGCTCGGTGCTGGCGTCTGGGTGGCGCTGGCGCTGCTGGGCGTCGGTATCCTGGGCATGGAGGTGTTCGGCGGCGCGCCCGCGGGCTCGATCCTCGCCTCCACCAGTTGGTCCAGCAGCGCCAGCTGGACCCTGACCGCGTTGCCGCTGTTCATCTGGATGGGCGAAATTCTCTACCGCACGCGCCTCTCGGAAGACATGTTCAACGGGCTCTCGCCGTGGATGCGCGGTCTGCCCGGGCGCCTGCTGCACGTCAACGTGTTCGGCTGTGGGCTGTTCGCCGCGGTCAGCGGCTCGTCGGCGGCGACCACCGCCACCATCGGACGTATCTCCCTGCCGGAGCTCAGCGCACGGGGCTATCCGGAGAAGATCGCGATGGGCTCGCTGGCCGGCGCAGGCACCTTGGGCCTATTGATCCCGCCATCGATCATGATGATCGTCTACGGGGTAGCGGCGCAGGTGTCCATCTCCCGGCTGTTCATCGCCGGCGTCCTGCCGGGGCTGTTGCTGCTGGCACTGTTCTGCGGCTACCTGATGCTCTGGGCGCGCCTGCATCGCGATCAGTTGCCGGAGGAGGGGGAGGCGCTGCCGTTGCGCGAGAAGCTCGCACGTGCTCGGTTGCTGATCCCCGTCCTGGGCTTGATCGCGGCGGTGATCGGCTCGATCTACGGCGGCATCGCCACCGCCACCGAGGCGGCGGCGGTGGGTGTGCTCGGCGCGTTGTTGATCGCCCTGTTCTCTGGCGCGCTCAACCGCGAGACCTTCATGGCCAGCCTGATGGGCGCGGTATGCACCTCGTGCATGATCTTCTTCATCCTGCTCGGCGCGGCCTACCTGACCTCGGCGATGGGCTTCACCGGCTTGCCCTCGGCCCTGGCCGACTGGATCGTCGCGCGGCAGTTCTCACCCTATGCGCTGCTGCTGGCGCTGACGCTGTTCTTCATCCTGCTGGGCTGCTTCCTCGATGGCATCTCGATCATCCTGCTGACCACCGCGGTGATCCTGCCTGCGGTGAGGGCGGCAGGGATCGACCTGCTGTGGTTCGGCATCTTCGTCATCCTGGTGGTGGAGATGGCGCAGATCACCCCGCCGGTGGGCTTCAACCTGTTCGTCATTCAGAACCTCACCGGGCGCAACCTGGCGGCGGTGGCCCGGGCGGCGTTCCCCTTTTTCCTGCTGCTGGTGCTGGCCGCCGTGCTGCTCACCTTCTTCCCGCAGATCGTGCTGCTGCTGCCCCAGGCTATGAAGGGCGCTTGATTTCGACGGGCGAGCGCGTGCGGCCGCTGGCCGCTCGCGGCTTTCCCTGAACGAAATTGTCGCTGCACCATAGGCGTGCATCCTGCCTCAATGGCTAAGCTGTTTGTCGAACCCCGCGCGCCTGCGTCTGTCACTTGAGGGCCGCGTTCGCGTGGTGAGGGCCGATCCGGCGATGATAATCGGGAGTAGAGGCATGGCGTTTTTCAGTGCGGCCAGCAAGGCCGAATTCTTCGAGCAACTGCAGCGGGCGTTGGCCGGGGTGCTGCCTGAGGGCGAACTGCCGCAGGTGATGCGCTTCGCCGAGCAGTTCTTCGCCATCGTGTCGGTGGAGGAGCTGCAGCAGCGGCGCCTGCTCGACCTGGTGGGCTGCACGCTGTCCAGCTGGCGGTTGCTCGCCGAGTTCGATGGCCAGCCGAAAGTGCGCGTGTTCAACCCCGATTACGAGAAGCACGGCTGGCAGTCGCCGCATACCGCAGTGCAGGTGCTGCACCCGGACCTGCCGTTCCTCGTCGACTCGCTGCGCGTCGAGCTCAAGCGCCAGGGGCACGCGATCCACGCGCTGCAGAACAGCGTGCTGTGCGTGCGCCGCGATGCCAGTGGGCGTCGTCAGGAATTGCTGCCCAAGGGCGTGTGCGAGGACCAGGCGAGCAATGAATCGCTGATCTTCCTGGAGATCGACCGTTGCTCCAGTGCCGCTGAACTGAAGGCGCTCGAGGGCGCGCTCTACGATGTGCTGGAAGAGGTGCGCCTGGCGGTCGGTGAGTTCGACGCCATGCAGGCCAAGGCCCTCGAGTTGCGCGACTGGCTGGGTAGTCGGCCGGCGCTGGCCGGCGGCGCCGACCAGGCGGAACCGCAGGCGGCGGCGCGTTTCATCGACTGGCTGCTGGACGACCATTTCACCTTCCTCGGCTACGAGGAATTCCGCGTCGAGGAAGGCCCCGAGGGCGCGCACATGGCCTACGTGGCCGATAGCCTGCTGGGGCTTTCGCGGCGTCTGCGCGGGGAGTTCGGCGATGGCCAGGGGCCGCAGGTCTCCGGCGCGGCGCTGGACTACCTGCGCCAGCCGCTGCTGCTGTCCTTCGCCAAGGCGGCGACCCCCAGCCGGGTGCATCGGCCGGCCTATCCGGACCTCGTCTCGTTGCGTGAGGTGGATGAGAACGGCCGGGTGCTGCGCGAGATGCGCTTCCTCGGGCTGTACACCGCCCACGTCTACAACCAGAGCGTCGACCGCATTCCCTTCGTTGCCGGCAAGGTCGCGGAAATCCGTCGCCGTGCGGGCTTCGAGCACAGCGCGCACCTGGGCAAGGAACTGGGTCAGGTGCTCCAGGTGCTGCCCCGCGATGATCTGTTCCAGACGCCGGTGGACGAGCTGTTCGCCACCGCCATGGCCATCGTCCAGCTGCAGGAGCGCAACGTGGTGCGGCTGTTCCTGCGCACCGATCCGTACCGGCGCTTCGTCTATGCGCTGGCCTACGTGCCCCGTGACATCTATTCCACCGAGGTGCGCCTGCGCATCCAGCAGGTGCTGATGGAGCGTCTGCAGGCCGAGGACTGCGAGTTCTGGACCTATTTCTCCGAGTCGGTGCTGACCCGCGTGCAGTTCATCCTGCGGGTGGACCTGGGCGAACACGGGCTGCCGCCGTTGCAGCAGCTCGAACAGGAAGTGGTGCAGGCCTGCCGCTCCTGGCAGGACGACTTTGCCGCGCAGTTGCTGGAAAGCTTCGGCGAGGCCCAGGGCACCGAATTGCTGGCGGACTTCCCGAAAGGCTTCCCCGCCGGCTATCGCGAGCGTTTCGCCGCGCACTCGGCGGTGGTCGACCTGCAGCACCTGCTGTCGCTGTCCGCGCAGCGGCCGTTGGTGATGCGCTTCTACCAGCCGCTGGCCGAGGAAGGCCGGCTGCTGCATTGCAAGCTCTACCATGCCGACCAGCCGCTGCCGCTGTCGGATGTGTTGCCGATCCTGGAAAACCTGGGCCTGCGCGTGCTCGGTGAGTTTCCCTACCGCGTACGCCATCGTGATGGCCGGCAATTCTGGATCCACGATTTCGCCTTCACCTATGCGGAAGGGCTGGAGGTGGACATCCAGCAGCTCAACGAGACGCTGCAGGATGCTTTCGTGAACATCATGGGCGGCGCGGCGGAGAACGACGCCTTCAACCGCCTGGTGCTCAATGCGGGACTGTCCTGGCGCGACGCCGCCTTGCTGCGTGCCTTCGCCCGCTACCTCAAGCAGATTCGCATCGGCTTCGACCTGGGCTACATCGCCGCCACCCTCAACGCGCATCCGCACATCGCCCGCGAGCTGGCGCGGCTGTTCCGTACGCGCTTCTACCTGGCGCGCAAGCTCTCCGCGGAAGACCTGGCGGACAAGCAGGCGCGCCTGGAACAGGCGATCCTCGGTGCTCTGGACGAGGTCGCGGTGCTCAACGAGGACCGCATCCTGCGACGCTACCTGGCGCTGATCAAGGCCACTCTGCGCACCAACTTCTACCAGCCTGCGGAAGACGGCCAGGCCAAAGGTTACTTCAGCTTCAAGTTCGACCCGCGGGCAATTCCCGAGCTGCCGCGGCCGGTGCCGCTGTTCGAGATCTTCGTCTATTCGCCGCGCGTGGAGGGCGTGCACCTGCGCGCCGGGCGCGTGGCGCGTGGCGGTTTGCGTTGGTCCGACCGCGAGGAGGACTACCGCACCGAGGTGCTCGGCCTGGTCAAGGCGCAGCAGGTGAAGAATGCGGTGATCGTGCCGGTCGGCGCCAAGGGCGGCTTCGTGCCGCGGCGCCTGCCCAATGGCTCGCGCGACGAGGTCCAGGCCGAGGCCATCGCCTGCTACCGCATCTTCATCAGCGGCCTGCTCGACATCACCGACAACCTGGTCGACGGCGAAGTCGCGCCGCCGCCAGCGGTGGTGCGCTACGACGGTGACGACCCCTACCTGGTGGTGGCCGCGGACAAAGGCACCGCGACCTTCTCCGACATCGCCAACGGCATCGCCGCCGACTACCGCTTCTGGCTCGGCGATGCCTTCGCCTCCGGCGGTTCGGCCGGCTACGACCACAAGGTCATGGGCATCACCGCGAAGGGCGCCTGGGTCTCGGTGCAGCGGCACTTCCGAGAGCGCGGCATCGACGTGCAGAAGGACCCGGTCACGGTGCTGGGCATCGGCGACATGGCCGGCGACGTCTTCGGCAACGGCCTGCTGATGTCCCAGAGCCTGCGCATGGTGGCCGCCTTCAACCACCAGCACATCTTCATCGACCCCAATCCCGATGCGGCGGCCAGCTTCGCCGAGCGCCAGCGTCTGTTCGCCTTGCCGCGTTCGTCCTGGGCAGATTACGACGCCAGCCTGATCTCCGCGGGCGGCGGGGTGTTCCCGCGCAGCGCGAAGAGCATCGCCATCACGCCGCAGATGCGCGAGCGCTTCGCCATCGACGCCGAGCGCATGGCGCCTAACGAGCTGATCCACGCCTTGCTCAAGGCGCCGGTGGACCTGCTCTGGAACGGCGGTATCGGCACCTACGTCAAGGCCAGCGACGAAGCGCACGAGCAGGTCGGCGACAAGGCCAACGACGGCCTGCGGGTGGACGGTCGCGACTTGCGCGCCAAGGTGGTGGGCGAGGGCGGCAACCTGGGCATGACCCAGCGCGGGCGTATCGAGTACTGCCTGGCTGGCGGCGCCTGCAACACCGACTTCATCGACAACGCCGGTGGCGTGGACTGCTCCGACCATGAGGTGAACATCAAGATTCTCCTCGATGGCCTGGTCAGTGGTGGCGACATGACCGGCAAGCAGCGCAACCAGTTGCTGGCGCAGATGACCGACGAGGTCGGCGAGCTGGTGCTGGCCAACAACTACAAACAGACCCAGGCGCTGTCCCTGGCCGAGCGCCGTGCGCGCGAGCGCGTTGGCGAATACCGTCGGCTGATCGGCGAACTGGAGGCGCGTGGCAAGCTCGATCGTGCGCTGGAGTTCCTGCCCAGCGACGAGTCCCTGGGCGAGCGCGATGCCCATGGCCAGAGCCTGACGCGGCCGGAATTGGCGGTGCTGGTGTCCTATAGCAAGATCGACCTCAACGAGGCGCTGATCGACTCGTCCGCGGTGGACGACGATTACCTGATGCGCGACATGCAGCGCGCCTTCCCGCCGACCCTGCGCGAGCGTTTCGGCGAGCGCATGGCGGGGCACCGTCTGCGTCGCGAGATCGTCGCCACCCAGTTGGCCAACGACCTGGTCAACCACATGGGCATCACCTTCGTGCAGCGCCTGCGCCAGTCCGCCGGGGTGAGCACCGGTGCGGTGGTCACCGCGTACGTGGTGGTGCGCGACCTCTATCACTTGCCGCACTGGTTCCGCCAGATCGAACTGCTCGATCACGCCGTACCGGCCGAGCTGCAGCTGGCACTGATGGAGGAACTGATGCGCCTGGGGCGGCGCTCCACGCGCTGGTTCCTGCGTAGTCGCCGCGAGGCGCTGGATGCCGCCCGCGAGGTCACCGAGTTCGGCCCACGGGTCGCCGCGCTGGGATTGAGGCTCGACGAGCTGATCGAGGGCGAGGCCCGCGATGCCTGGCAGGCGCGACATGCCGAATATGTCGAAGCCGGCGTGCCGGAGTTGCTGGCACGGATGGTCGCCGGCACCTCGCACCTGTACACGCTGCTGCCGATCGTCGAGGCCGCCGACCTCACCGGCTTCGAAGCCGCCGAGGTGGCGCGCGCCTGGTTCGCCGTCGGCGAGGCGCTGGAGCTGGGCTGGTACCTGCAGCAGATCAGCGCGCTACCGGTGCGCAATGGCTGGGAGGCGCTGGCCCGCGAGGCCTTCCGCGACGACCTGGATGCCCAGCAGCGCGCACTGACCATTGCGGTGTTGCGCAGCGAGGGAGTGGATCTGGGCGAGCGCATCGCGCACTGGATGCAGCGTTGCGAGGTGCCGGTCCAGCGCTGGCGCAACATGCTCGGCGAGCTGCGCAGCGCCGGCCAGGCCGACTATGCGATGTACGCGGTAGCCGATCGCGAGCTCAGCGACCTGGCGCACCACGTCGAGTAGGGTCTACCCGGCCCGCCGTAGATAACGGTGGGCCGGGTGTCGTGGATGCGTCGTGCTGCTGGGCTGATTTGTTTCGGCGTCTGTCTAGGGGCTGTTGACCTTTCGCCGATGCCTGTTTTGCCGCGAGACAAGGCCGCGCCCGTTGCCGACGGGCTTGCGGCATTCACTCCATCCCTGGAGATCGCGCGAGTCGCAGGGCTTACCGGGGTAAGTCCAAGACGAGCAACGCCGTATCGCGGCAAAGCAGGCATCGGCCTGAAGGGTTCGCGAACGAAAGGTCAGCAGCCCCTAGAGCCGTAAACGTCCGGTAAAGGGGCTTTGCTTGAGCGCTGCGAGCCTCTATCTTGCAGGCTCCTCCGAATAGCGGTCCCGTCATGCCCCAAGCCACTCCTTCCCCATCTTCCCGCCGCCGCTGGTGGGTAGTGCCGTTGCTGCTCGTCCTGATCGTGCTCCTGGCCTGGTGGTTCTGGCCCCACGCCTCGAAGTCGACGAACCCCGCTGGCGCGGCGGGCATGTTCGGTGCCGAGGCGGTACCGGTGCGTGTGGCGGCCGTCGAGCGCGGCGATTTCCCCGTGGAGCTCAAGGCGCTGGGCACGGTGACCGCCTACAACACGGTCAACGTGGTGCCGCGCGTCGATGGGCAATTGGCCGAAGTGCGCTTCGCCGAAGGTCAGCGGGTGAAGAAGGATGCGGTGCTGGCCGTGCTCGATCAGCGGCCGTTCCGCGTGGCGCTGCAACAGGCCGAGGGCGACCTGCAGCAGAACCGCGCGCAACTGCGCAACGCGGAAATCGACCTCAAACGCTACCAGGGACTGTACGCCGAGGACTCCATCGCCAAGCAAACCCTCGACACCCAGCAGGCGCTGGTCAACCAGTACCGTGGCACCATCGCCGCCAGCCAGGCGGCGGTGGACCAGGCGCGCCTGGACCTGCAGTTCAGCGAAGTGCGTGCGCCCATTGGCGGGCGCCTGGGGTTGCGCCAGGTGGACGTCGGCAACCTGGTCGGCAGCGGCGATGCCACGCCGCTGGTGAGCATCACCCAGACCAGCCCGATCGCCGTGGTGTTCACCGTGCCCGAGGTCGATGTGGGCGCCGTGCTGCAGCGCTACCGGGCCGGTGAAAAGCTCCAGGTGCAGGCTTGGAACCGCGACGAGAGCCAGTTGCTGGCCACCGGCACGCTGGCCAGCATCGACAACCAGATCGACACCGCCACCGGCACCCTGAAACTCAAGGCGGACTTTGCCAACGCCGATGAAACGCTGTTCCCGAACGCTTTCGTCAACGTGCGCCTGCGTGTCGATACCCTGACGCAGGTGCCGACCATGTCGGCCGATGCGCTGCAGTTCGGTTCGCGCGGGACCTTCGTCTATCTGCTGCAGGGCCGCGACAAGGTGACCCTGCGCAACGTCCAGGTGGGGCCGGGCGATGGCGCGCGCAACGTGGTCGAAAGCGGCCTGGAGCCTGGTGATCGGGTCGTGGTGGAAGGCACCGACCGCCTGCGCGAAGGGGCCAAGGTCGAGGTCATCGAGGGCGAGCCGGGCAGTGCCGCGCCGGCTACCGCGCCGGTGCGCGGTAGCGAGAAGGCGGAAGGCGCGGAAGGCGCATGAGCCTGTCGAGGCCGTTCATCCTGCGGCCGGTCGCCACCACCTTGCTGATGGTGGCGATCTTCCTGGCCGGGGTCATCGCCTATCGCCTGTTGCCGGTCTCCGCGCTGCCGGAGGTCGACTATCCGACCATCCGCGTGATGACGCTGTATCCCGGCGCCAGCCCGGAGGTGATGACCAGCGCGGTGACCGCGCCGCTGGAGCGCCAGTTCGGGCAGATGCCGGGGCTCACGCAGATGTCTTCCTCCAGCTCCGGTGGCGCCTCGGTGATCACCCTGCGCTTCGGCCTGGACATCTCCCTGGACGTCGCCGAGCAGGAAGTGCAGGCGGCGATCAACGCGGCGAACAACCTGCTGCCCAGCGATCTGCCGGCACCGCCGGTGTACAACAAGGTCAACCCGGCGGACACCCCGGTG
Organism: Pseudomonas sp. R4-15; assembly: GCF_055768815.1. NCBI lineage: Bacteria > Pseudomonadati > Pseudomonadota > Gammaproteobacteria > Pseudomonadales > Pseudomonadaceae > Pseudomonas > Pseudomonas sp. R4-15. The sequence goes on along the minus strand of NZ_CM147293.1, from coordinate 3,448,539 downwards.
ATGACCCTGGCGATCACGTCGCCGAGCCTGCCGCTGCCGCAGGTCAACGACCTGGTCGACACGCGCATGGCGCAGAAGCTCGCGCAGATCAGCGGCGTCGGTCTGGTCAGCCTGGCGGGCGGGCAGCGCCCGGCGGTGCGCATTCGCGTCAACCCGCAGGCGTTGGCGGCGCATGGCCTGAACCTGTCCGACGTGCGCTCGCTGATCAGCGCGTCCAACGTCAACCAGCCCAAGGGCAACTTCGACGGTCCGACGCGGGTTTCCCAGCTCGACGCCAACGACCAGCTACGTTCGGCGCAGGAATACGGCGAGTTGATCCTCGCCTACGAGAACGGCGCGGCGCTGCGCCTGAAGGACGTCGCGCAATTGCTCGACGGTGCCGAGAACGATCGCCTCGCCGCCTGGGCCGACCAGAATCAGGCGGTGCTGCTGAACATCCAGCGCCAACCCGGCGCCAACGTCATCGAGGTGGTCGACCGGATCAAGGCGCTACTGCCGCAGATCACCGCCAGCCTGCCGGCGACGGTGGACGTGAAGGTGCTTAGCGACCGTACCCAGACCATTCGCGCGGCCGTCACCGACGTGCAGCACGAACTGCTCCTGGCGATCTGCCTGGTGGTGCTGGTGACCTTCCTGTTCCTGCGCAAGCTGGCGGCGACGGTCATTCCGTCGATCGCCGTACCGCTGTCGTTGATCGGCACCTTCGGCGTGATGTACCTGGCCGGCTTCTCGATCAACAACCTGACGCTGATGGCGCTGACCATCGCCACCGGCTTCGTGGTGGACGATGCCATCGTCATGCTGGAGAACATCGCGCGGCACCTGGAGGAGGGCGAGACACCGCTCAACGCGGCGCTCAAGGGCGCGCGGCAGATCGGCTTCACGCTGGTTTCGCTGACCTTCTCGCTGATCGCCGTGCTGATCCCGCTGCTGTTCATGGCCGATGTGGTGGGCCGGCTGTTCCGCGAGTTCGCCATCACCCTGGCGGTGGCGATCCTGATCTCGCTGGTGATCTCGCTGACGCTGACGCCGATGATGTGCGCGCGCCTGCTGCGCCGTGAGTCCGAAGAGGAGCAGGGGCGTTTCTACCGAGATGCAGGTGCGTTCATCGACGGCATGATCGCGCGCTACGCCACGGGCCTGTCGTGGGTGCTGCGCCATCAGTTCCTCACCCTGCTGGTGGCCATCGCCACCCTGGGCCTGACGGTGCTGCTTTACCTGGTGGTGCCCAAGGGGTTCTTCCCGGTGCAGGACACCGGCATCATCCAGGGCATTTCCGAGGCGCCGCAGAGCATTTCCTTCGCCGCCATGAGCGAGCGTCAGCAGCGCCTGGCGCAGGTGGTGCTGGCCGATCCGGCGGTGGCCAGCCTGTCGTCCTACATCGGCGTGGATGGCGACAACGCCACGCTCAACAGCGGGCGCATGCTGATCAACCTCAAGCCCCATGGCGAGCGCGCGCTCACCGCCAGCGAGGTGATCGAGCGGCTGCGACCGAAGCTGGCGCAGGTTCCCGGCATCTCGCTGTACCTGCAGCCGGTGCAGGACCTGACCATCGAGGATCGGGTCTCGCGCACCCAGTTCCAGTTCAGTCTGGAATCCCCCGACTACGACCAGTTGGAGAGCTGGACGCCGCGCCTGGTGCAGGCGCTGGCGCAACGGCCGGAGCTGGTGGACGTCACCAGCGACCTGCAGGAGCGTGGCTTGCAGGTCTACCTGGATATCGACCGCGATCTCGCCGGACGGCTGGGCATCAGTGTCTCGGCGATCGACGACGCGCTCTACGACGCCTTCGGCCAGCGGCAGATATCGACTATCTTCACCCAGGCCAGCCAGTACCGGGTGGTGCTGGAAAGCGCCGACGCCGACCGTGTCGGGCCGCAGGCGCTGCGCGACATCCATGTCGCCGCCGCGGATGGCTCGCAGGTGCCGCTGTCCTCGCTGGCCAAGGTGGAACAACGCGCCGCGGCGTTGCTGGTCAACCACATCGGGCAGTTCCCGGCAGCCATGGTGTCCTTCAACCTGGCGCCGGGGGTGTCCCTCGGCCAGGCGGTGGACGTGATCGAGTCGGTGGAGCAGCAGATCGGTCTTCCGCCGGCCATCACCAGCGAGTTCCAGGGCGCCGCGGCGGCCTTCCGGGCCTCGCTGTCGTCGACGCTGTGGCTGATCCTCGCCGCGGTGGTGACCATGTACATCGTGCTCGGCGTGCTCTACGAGAGCTATATCCATCCCATCACGATTCTTTCCACGCTGCCCTCGGCGGGCGTCGGTGCGTTGCTGGCGCTGCTGCTGTCCGGCAATGACCTGGGGCTGATTGCGATCATCGGCATCATCCTGCTGATCGGCATCGTCAAGAAGAACGCGATCATGATGATCGACTTCGCCCTGGAGGCCGAACGGCATCAGGGCATGTCTCCGGAGCAGGCGATCTACCAGGCGGCGCTGTTGCGTTTCCGGCCGATCCTGATGACCACCCTGGCAGCCTTGTTCGGCGCGGTGCCGCTGATGCTCGCCAGCGGCTCCGGCGCCGAACTGCGCCAGCCGCTGGGGCTGGTGATGGTCGGCGGCCTGCTGGTCAGCCAGGTACTGACGCTGTTCACCACGCCGGTCATCTACCTGTACTTCGATCGCCTGGCGTTGCGTCTGCGGCGCCGGGGCACGCACGCGCAGGCCCAGGCGTGAGCGGCGGGCGAGGGCGTCGATGAACCTCTCCGCACCGTTCATCAAGCGGCCCGTGGCGACGCTGCTGCTGTCGGTGGCGATCCTGCTGCTCGGCGGGTTGAGCTTCGGCCTGCTACCGGTGGCGCCGCTGCCGAAGATGGATTTCCCGGCGATCACCGTCACCGCTTCGCTGCCCGGCGCCAGCCCGCAGGTGATGGCGTCCAGCGTGGCGACGCCGCTGGAGCGCGCACTCGGCACCATCGCCGGGATCAGCGAGATGACCAGCCGCAGCAGCCAGGGCAACACGCGGATCATCATCCTCTTCGACATCGATCGGGACATCGATGCCGCCGCCCGAGAGGTGCAGGCGGCGATCAACAAGGCGCGCAACCTGTTGCCGTCGGGGATGCGCAGCATGCCCACCTACCGCAAGGTGAATCCGTCCCAGGCACCGATCATGGTGCTTTCCCTGACCAGCCCGGTGTTGTCCAAGGGGCAGCTCTACGACGTGGCCTCCACGGTGCTGGCGCAGAAGCTCGCGCAGGTCTCCGGAGTCGGCGAGGTGCAGGTGGGTGGCAGCTCGCTGCCGGCGGTGCGCATCGCCCTGCAGCCGCGCCTGCTCGACCAGTACGGCGTGGCCTTGGACGACGTTCGCCAGCGCATCGCCCAGGCTAACGTCAAACGGCCCAAGGGGGCGGTTGAGGATGCCCAGCGTCGCTGGCAGGTGGCCGCCAATGACCAGTTGGAGATGGCCGCGGACTATCGCCCGCTTATCATCCGCTACCAGGACGGCGCGGCCCTGCGGTTGTCCGACGTGGCGCAGGTCAGCGACGGGGTGGAAGACCGCTACAACGCCGGTTTCTACAACGATCAGCAGGCGGTGTTGCTGGTGATCAACCGCCAGGCCGGCGCCAACATCATCGAGACCATCGCCGATATTCGTGCCCAGTTGCCGGCGTTGCAGGCGGTCATCCCGGCGAGCGTCGACCTGGCGGTGGCGATGGACCGCACGCCGGTGATCCGCGCGACCCTGCACGAGGCCGAGCGCACCCTGCTGATCGCCGTGGCGCTGGTGATCCTGGTGGTCTATGCGTTCCTCGGGCGCTGGCGCGCGGCGCTGATTCCGGCACTGGCGGTGCCGGTGTCGCTGGTCGGGACCTTCGCGGTGATGTACCTGTGGGGCTTCTCGTTGAACAACCTGTCGCTGATGGCGCTGATCATCGCCACCGGGTTGGTGGTGGACGATGCCATCGTCGTGCTGGAGAACATCGCGCGGCATATCGAAGCCGGCGAGAAGCCGTTGGCCGCGGCCCTCAAGGGCTCGCGGGAAGTAGGCTTCACGTTGTTGTCGATGAACCTCTCGCTGGTCGCGGTGTTCCTCTCGATCCTGTTCATGGGCGGCATCGTCGAGAAGCTGTTCCGCGAGTTCTCGATCACCCTGGCGGCGGCGATCCTGATTTCCCTGCTGGTCTCGCTGACGCTCACGCCGATGCTCTGCGCGCGCTGGCTGAAGGCTGAGTCGCCGCGCGAGCAGGGCCGCGTCGGGCGTGCGGGCGAGCGCCTGCAGGGGCGTGTGCTGTCCGGCTATCGGCGCAGTCTGGACTGGGCGCTGGGACATCCCAAGCTGATGCTGCTGTCGTTGCTGGCGACCATCGGGCTGAACCTCTACCTCTACGTGGCGGTGCCCAAGACCTTCATGCCGCAGCAGGACACCGGCCAGTTGATCGGCTTCGCCCGCGGCGACGACGGTCTGTCCTTCCAGGTCATGCAGCCGAAGATGGAGATCTATCGCAAGGCGCTGCTCGCCGATCCGGCGGTGGAGAGCGTCGCCGGTTTCATCGGCGGCAACAGTGGTATCAACAACGCGATGATGATCGTGCGCCTGAAACCCATCGCCGAGCGGCGCATCTCCGCCGAGGCGGTGGTCGCGCGGCTGCGTCACGAGGTGCCCAAGGTCCCCGGCGGGCGATTGTTCCTGATGCCTGACCAGGACTTGCAGTTCGGTGGCCGCCAGGGGCGCAGCAGTGCCAACGAATACGTGCTGCTGTCGGACGATCTCGATTTGCTGCGGCGCTGGTTGCCGCCAGTACGCGAGGCTCTGCGCGCGTTGCCGCAACTGACCGATATCGATGCCAGCGAAGGCGAGGGCGCCCAGCAGATCCGCCTGGTGCTCGATCGCGATGCGGCCAAGCGCCTGGGTATCGACATGTCGATGGTCACCAGCGTGCTCAACAATGCCTTCAGTCAGCGGCAGATCTCCACCATCTACGACCGCCTCAACCAGTACTCGGTGGTGATGGAGATCGACCCGCGCTACGCGCAGAGCCCCGAGGCGCTGGAGCAGATCAAGGTCATCACCGAGGACGGCAATCGCGTGCCGCTGTCGACCATCGCCCATTGGGAGCGCAGCCTGGAGGAAGACCGGGTCAGCCACCAGGGCCAGTTCGCCGCCGAGAGCATCGGCTACTCGGTGGCCGAGGGCTATTCGGACGCGGAGGCCAATGCGGCGATCCAGAGCGCCATCTCGCGGGTCAACCTGCCCACCGAGGTGCAGGGACTGCTCGGCGGCACCGGCGGGCAGTTGCAGCAGGCGATGGCCGGGCAGCCCTTGATGATCCTCGGCGCCTTGCTGGTGGTGTACATCATTCTCGGCATTCTCTACGAGAGCTACGTGCATCCGCTGACGATCCTCTCCACGCTGCCGTCGGCCGGGGTCGGCGCCTTGTTGGCGATCATCGCCACGGGCGGGCAGTTCAGCCTGATCTCGCTGCTCGGGCTGTTCCTGCTGATCGGCGTGGTGAAGAAGAACGCCATCCTGATGATCGACCTGGCCCTGCAGATCGAGCGGCAGGACGGCGTCGAACCGCGACGGGCGATCCGCGAGGCCTGCCTGCTGCGCTTCCGGCCGATCCTGATGACCACCCTGGCGGCGATCCTCGGCGCGCTGCCGTTGATGCTCGGCAGCGCGGAAGGCGCCGAGATGCGCCAGCCGCTGGGCCTGGCGATCGTCGGTGGCCTGGTGCTGAGCCAGTTGCTGACCCTCTACACCACTCCGGTGGTCTATTTATCCCTCGACCGCCTGCGCCACCGCGTCAATCGCTGGCGTGGCGTGCGTACCGATGCTGCCCTGGATACTCCGCTATGAAGCCTCGACCTTTCCGTTTCCCGATCCGCGGTGGTGCCGTGCTGCTCTCGCTGGCGCTGGCCGGCTGCACCCTCGGCCCGGACTACCAGCGGCCGGATCTACAGGTACCCGACGCCTATCGGCAGGGGCAGGGCTGGAAGAATGCGGAGCCTGCCGACACGCGTCTGCGCGAGGACTGGTGGACGCTCTATGGCGATGCGCAACTCGATGGACTGGTCGAGCGCCTGGTGGTTTCCAACCAGAGCCTGGCCGCATCCGAGGCGCAATACCGACAGGCACGGGCGCTGGTACGCAGTGCCCGTGCGAGCTTCTGGCCGACGCTGTCCACGGGCGTCGGGGTGACGCGTTCGGGGCGCGGAGGGGAGAGCAGCACCTTCACCGATGGCAGCGGTGCGGTGTTCAATTCCAGCGGCGGTAGTGGTGTTTCCGAAAGCTACGAGGCGACCCTCGGCGTGAGTTGGGAGCCCGACCTCTGGGGGCGCTTGCGGCGTGGACTGGAATCCGAGCGCGCGACGGCCGAGGCGAGCCTCGCCGATCTTGCCGCAGTGCGCCTGAGCCTGCAGTCCGAACTGGTGCAGAACTACCTGCAACTGCGGGTGATGGATGAGCAGAAGCGCCTGCTCGATGCCACGGTGCAGGCCTACCAGCGCTCGCTCAAGCTGACCGAAAACCAGTACCGCGCCGGCATCGTGCCGCGTTCGGACGTCGCCCAGGCGCGTACTCAGTTGCGCAGCACCCAGGCGCAGTCGGTGGATCTGGATTGGCAGCGTGCGCAACTCGAGCACGCCATCGCCGTGCTCATCGGCGTGCCGCCGGCGCAATTCTCCATCGCTCCGCGAGACGGTGTGCCGACGCTGCCGCAGGTGCCTTCGAGCCTGCCCTCGGCATTGCTCGAGCGGCGTCCGGACATCGCCTCCGCCGAGCGCCAGGTGGCCGCGGCGAACGCGCAGATCGGGGTCGCCGAGGCTGCCTGGTATCCGGACCTGTCGATCAGCGCCAATGGCGGCTATCGCAACGACAGTTTTTCGCAGCTGTTCGACCTGCCCAACCGCTTTTGGTCGCTCGGACCTTCCCTGGCGCTGACACTCTTCGATGGCGGCGCGCGCAGCGCCGAACGGGCGCGCAGCGAGGCCGCCTACGACCAGACCGTGGCGAGCTACCGGCAGACCGTGCTGGATGGCTTCCGTGAGGTAGAGGACTACCTGGTGCAACTGCGCGTGTTGCAACAGGAGTCGGGCATCCAGCAGGAGGCGCTGGAATCGGCGCGCGATGCCCTGCGGATGATCGAGAACCAGTACCGCGCCGGCATCATCGACTACAACGATGTGGTCAATCTGCAGGCCACGGCGCTGTCCAACGAACGCAGCAACCTGACTCTGCTGGGCAGCCGTCTGACCGCCAGCGTGCAACTGATCGCTGCCCTAGGTGGCGGCTGGGATGCCGCCGAGCTGCAGGAGGACGCCGCGCAACGCTGATCGCGTTGATTGGATCGACGCCGAGGTGTAGCCGTTCACGGTTCCTCGGCGAGGCATCTGGCACCCTCGGCGTTTTCCGCAGATCGCCGAGGAGCAACGGATGCTCGCCCCCGCCAACCAGCCGCATTTCTCCCTCGAACTGCCCGGCCTTGCCCATGACCTGCAGGTGCTCGCCTTCAGCGGCCACGAGGCGCTTTCCGAGCCCTTCGCCTTCGATCTGCAACTGGTCAGCGAGAACCCGGCACTGCCCCTGGAAGACTTCCTGCAGCAGCCGGCCTACCTGCAACTGGGCGCCGAACAGGGTATCCATGGCTGGGTTCACGCCTTCACCCAGGGCGACTCCGGCCGCCGCCTGACCCGCTATCACCTGCAACTGCGCCCGCAACTGGCCTGGCTGGGCTGGCGGCGCAACGCGCGCATCTTCCAGCACCTGAGCGTGCCGCAGATCATCACCCGACTGCTCGACGAGCATGGCCTTGGCGACTACCGCTTCGAGCTGGGTGGCGAACATCCCGCGCGCGTCTACTGCACCCAGTACGCCGAGAGCGACCTGCACTTCCTCCAGCGCCTGTGCGAGGAGGAAGGCATCCACTATCACTTCCGGCATTCACCCGACGGCCACCTGCTGGTGTTCGGCGACGACCAGACGGTGTTTCCGCGCCTCGGGCAAACGCGCTACCACCCCGGCAGCGGCATGCAGGCCGAGGAGGCGGTGATCGAGCGCTTCTCCCTGAGCGCCGCCGTGCGCACCGCCAGCGTCAGCCGCCGCGACTACGACTTCGAGAAACCGCGCCTGCGCCTGGAAACCACCGTCAGCGAGGATGAACAGGGCCTGGAGGACTACGCCTTCCCCGGCCACTTCAGCGACCGCGAACGCGGCCGCCAGCTCGCCCGCCTGCACCTGGAAAGCCACCGCCACGACCGCCTCCAGGCCCAGGGCCGCAGCGACCAACCCAGCCTGCGCAGCGGCCACCTACTGCCCCTCGCCGAACACCCACGGCAGGACTGCAACGACCTCTGGCTACTCGGCAAAATCCACCACGAAGGCAAGCAACCACAGGTACTGGAAGAATCGATCAGCTTTTCTCCCTCGCCCCTCGCGGGAGAGGGGGATCGACAACCCACAGACTTCACCCAGGGCTACCGCAACCACTTCACCGCTTTCCCCTGGACCCTCCCCTACCGCCCCACACCCAACCACCCCAAACCGCGCCTGCTCGGCGCCCAAAGCGCCGTCGTCACCGGCCCCGAAGGCGAGGAAATCCACTGCGACGAATACGGCCGCATCAAGGTGCAATTCCACTGGGACCGCGAGGGCCAGGCCGACGACAACACCAGTTGCTGGCTGCGCGTTTCCAGCAGTTGGGCCGGCGATCGCTACGGCGGTATCGCCATCCCGCGCATCGGCATGGAAGTGCTGGTCAGTTTCCTCGAAGGCGACCCCGACCAGCCGCTGGTCACCGGCTGCCTCTACCATGCCGAGAACCAGGTGCCCTACGAGCTGCCGGCCAACCGCACCCGTAGCGTGTTCAAGACCCTCAGCTCACCCGGCGGAGGCGGCTACAACGAGCTGCGCATCGAGGATCGCAAGGGCGCCGAACAGATCTACCTGCACGCCCAGCGCGACTGGGACGAGAACATCGAGCACGACCAGAAGATCCGCGTCGGCCACCAGCGTCACGACCGCGTCGAAGCCAACAGCTACACCGAACTCGAAGCCGAGGAGCACCGCATCACCCACGCCGACCGCAAGGTGGAGCTGCGCGCCGACGATCACCTGACCATCGCCAATGCCCAGCACATCAAGCTGGGCAGATCCCAACTCACCCGAGCCGGTCGCGAGATCCACCTCAAGGCCGGACAGAAGATGGTCATCGAAGCCGACATCGAACTGACCCTGCAGGCCGGCGGCAGCTTCATCAAGCTCGACCCGGGCGGCATCACCCTGGTCGGCCCCCTGGCCAAACTCAATGCCGGCGGCTCCCCAGGCAAGGGTACTGGCATCGCCATCCTCAGGCCTCTGGCGCCAGGCCTGGCCGACCGCGACCTGGCGGGCGACCTGCTGGCGGCCGCGCTGGCTGGGGACCGGAGTTATCTCGGCAAGCTCAGGCGCACCCTCAATTTTTCCTGCTGATACCAGACACGTCTGGCCATTGGGATCGATGGCTGGCAAGGAACAGGATTTCCTTCATGGCTGACAATCAACCGATCAACTGGGCCTATCCGTTTCCCGCGAAAGGCGCGAGTAATGCTCTGCAGCTACTTACCCAAATGGCCAAGGCCAAGGGTGGCTACTATCCCGTCGGTGAAAATGGCTTGTGGCATGGGGGCCTGCACTTCGATGAGGGCACCGCATCGCTGTTCGATCAAACGAGTGTGCGTTGCCTTGCCGATGGCGAGGTGATCGCCTATCGGATCGACGAGCGCTATCCGCTCAGTGAGTACCTCGCGGAGGCACCCCGATTGACCAGGGCGCCATTCTCCACCGGCTTCGTGCTGGTCAAGCATCGTCTCCAGGCACCCTGGCTAACCAAGGCCGACGGCTCGCCGGACGAGGGGCAGACACCGCCTAGCCTGACGCTCTACAGCCTGTACATGCACCTGCAGGATTGGCAGGGCTATCAAGACCAGGCCGATCTACCGCGCCCAGCGTTCTGGGGACGCGGGACCTATATCGTCAACACCCGAACTCAGGGGCTGAACGTTCGTTCGGGGCCAAGTGCGGCATCGGAAAAGCTCTCCGAACTCTCCAAGGGGGCCGAAGTGACCCTGGCGCCCGGAGAGGGAGATTTTCGCAAGCTGACCGGCATTCTCAGCGGCACCGCCAGTCCTGAGCTCACGGCGGATGACGAGGGCAACCTGCCGGGCTACGTGGCGTTCAAGTACCTGAAGGCACGCTCAGCAGAGCCGCCGGAAAAAGATGGCGTCGTGGTGCTGGGTGCTGGATTTCCGATCAAGGCGGGTGACCTAATCGGCCATCCTGGCACCTACCAGAATCACACGGGAGCGCCGCATCCGCTGGTTCATCTGGAGCTGTTCAGCTGCGACGACGTACCGGCCTTTCTCGCGCGGAGTCGCGCCTGGGCTGCCCGCTTGCCGGATAGTCAGAAAACCTTGCTCAAGGTCTACAAGGGCGCCAGCCGACTGATCCCCCATCGTGAGGATATCTCCAGCGAGAATCCGCCGAAGGCGGCAGATGCCGGTATCACCGTCGGCGTCGACCTGATCATTCCCCAGTCGCTACTGGATAGCCTGCCTTCCACGAGCAAGATCGCAGTGGAAAGCGTAGTGGCAGGTAATTCGACGCCCACGACGCTGCGTTGGTGGTACCTGGAGGGGCTGCTTGCCGACGAGGCCGGCAAGCCGATCAGTGGCTGGCTGCTCGAACAGGAACCGATCACCACACGCCACAGCCCCTGGGAGTGGGAGGGGTTCCAGTGCATCGAGGACACAGGCACGCCTCTGGAGAAACTCGCCTACGCCTTCGATGCCAGGGGCATGCTGAGTCATGCCGAAAAGCAGAACTACCGCGCACAGATTGACAAGACCGACGGTGGCCCGATCCTGGCCGTGGCGAAGCTCTACGACATGATCGACACCGACAACGACGGTGTTCTGACCAGCCATGAAATTCGTACCGCACTGGAAAAGCCATGGCAGGCACAGGCGTTAGGCCAGTTGATCACTCGCTACGAAAGCGAGTGGTTCTGGAATAAAGCCAAGTGGGATGAACTCGATCCGTTGCTGGAGGAGGAGCCTGGGCAGAAGAATCTAGTTTGGGAGGTCGAGAAACAGAGGATCGAAAAGCTGAGCTGGTGGAGTGAGCTGGCGGGACAACACGGGATTAGCAGGGATGAAAAAGCGTGGCATCTTCAGGGGGTAGGCTTGGCTGGCAAATTTCAAGGTGAAAGTTGCTTTAGGTTTACATTTGAAATAATGAAGTCGATCTACCCGGATTTGCGCTCCGGCAGAAACAGTGATTTACTTGAAATTGCACATGAGCTAAATGAACATGTTTCTCTTTATAAACTAGATACTCCATTAAGGCGAGCCCATTTTTTTGCTCAAATACTACAGGAGACTGGGCCTCAGCTAAGTATTGAAGAGGGGTTTGTCTATAGGGCGGACTCGCTAATTCAAATGTTTAGGTATTTTAGGAGGAACCCTGAAATGGCTAGGCAGCATGGGTATGAGACTCTGCGCGGAATAAAAGCAGATGGTAGCAGAATGACCCGTAGCGATTTTGAAGCTATTGCTAATGGAGCATATGGAGGAAGGGCTGATCTCGGCAATGGTGACTATGCCACCGGAGATGGTTGGCGATACAGGGGGAGAGGCTTAAAGCAGCTAACCGGAAGATATAATTATGAGGTTTTAACAAGCTGGCATAGTCGCCTGATAGATAATTGGCCAGCCGACAATGTGAATTTTGTAGAAAACCCTGAATTATTACTAACGATGAAATATGCTACTAGATCCGCGGCAAACTTCTGGGTGTCAAAGAAACTATATGAGCTTGCAGATAAGGGTGCCGAGGTAAAAGTCATAGACTCTATAACTGAAATCGTCAACAGGGACACCAATACCTACCCAGAAAGAAGGGCTAATTTTGATAAGTTGTGGAACGCAAAGGTTTTCGAGTGAAATGACTTATTTTTTGATGCCTCCTCGCCTAAGAATTATTTATTCTCTCTAAGGCAGTTAATTTTTTATACTCTGGAGCTATAGAGTGACTCGTATATTTTTTGTCTTGGTCTTGTGCTTTTCGTTAGTGGCAAATGCTTCGGAAAGTCATGTCGCAGTCTTCATGTGCAAAACAGAAAACAATAAGAGTATTGAGGTGTATAAGGACGGAGATATGGTGACGTATTCATTTGGTAGGAGCGGTTACCCTCCAGAGCTTAAGTTGGTCCAGCCGATATCTTACATAGATATTTCCATAGGTAATATACATGGGGGGGAGATCTCGAATTCCGTAACTTTCTCGAGCGGTGAGTATACATACGAGGTTATGTCAACGATTAATAGAGTGGCAGTCGTGCAGGAGCCAAGGCATGGCGTCTTAGTCAAAAAAAAATCTAAGTACTTGACTTATATAGCCTGCATTCCGAATACCGTGCGGGGAAGCCTGCTTGACTTGGAGTGAATATGGCGTCGTATGTATATCTGATAGAACAGCATCTATATAATTATATGGCGCACTCAGCTATTTTTATGAAAGCCTCTATCGCGAATAAAAAAGTCCGACCAACGTGAAATCAAATACTGGTTTGCCATGGCCGATCGTGGCGGCAAGGTTTCGCCCTCGGAAGCGTACCTTGGTGTAACCGAACTGAGGCTTGATCACTCGAAACGGTCGACGTCTTCCCATCTTCCAGTTGCAGCCACAGTGAATCGCTTCGGCTTTCCACTCACCCCTTAACCACCTTCCTCGGCCTGCGCTGCAGATACACCACCAGCAACAAGCCGGCGAAGCTGGCCAGGGCGGCGCAGAAGAAGATGCTGGAGAAACCGAAGGCATTGGCCAAACCCTGGCATGCCCAATCCATTGCGCAACTGATTACGCACTATGAAAGTGAGTGGTTCTGGAAGGCTGATAAATGGGATGAACTTGATCCTCTGATGGGCCATATCCCGTATGTTGACCCGAACCAGAATTGGGAAAGCGAAAAGGCGCGTATTGAGCAGTTGAGTTGGTGGGGAGGTTTGGCGGGTAAGCAAGGGGGCAGTTCGGATGGGGAAGCTTGGCACGTCCACCCTCTTATGTTTTCTGTTAACTTTGCGAAAGCAGAAAAAAATATATGCTCGAAATGCAATAAGAGTATTTCCGTAACTTATGATCTGATGAAAAAGATATGCCCAGGCAGTACAGCAGATGATTTTATCCAAGGCTTTATCCTGCACACCCATAGGCTATTTAATAAATACGAAATAACTTCCTGCGCCCAAGTAACCCATCTGCTCGCACAGGCCAAGCACGAAACAAAGCGATTTACTGCATTCCGTGAGTCACTCTATTACTCTAGCTATACGGCACAAAGCCTATATAATATGGCGCCCACGGCAATCAACAACGGCTTCACCCGTAAAGGTCTAACCTTCGCCACGCACGCGGAAAAACTTAAATATATAGAAGATCATCTTCTGAAAAATGATGCAGGGTATGGTCAGCATTGCTTTGGCAACAAAGAATATCCAGAAAATGATTACCGAGGCCGCGGCTTGCTACATCTTACGCATTATTCAAATTATCGCTTGTGTGCCTTGGAAATAGGGAGGCCTATTGCTGCTGAGCCTGCACTGGTAGAAAGTGACTTAGCAGTAATTGTCGAAACAGGGCTTTGGTTTTGGAAAACTAACAATCTGAAAATTCACGCAGAAGATGCTAGTCTGAGCGAAGAAGATGCCGTAGAAAAAATCACAGGAATAATTAATGGAGGAACAAAAGGGCTCGCCGAAAGGAAACAGTTTAAGCGCGAGATCACCAAGGCCTTCATTGAATTGTACGGAGATTGCTCCGCATGAATGAAATCAATAGATTGCTGTGCGTTTTTTTTATTACCTTTGCAACTAATACATCCTACGCCGGCAGCTCGTCGTGTGCTGAGAAAATCGCAGAAGATATATACAACCCGATTTTGCTGGGTGATCGTACTGCAATACGGTTCAAAAAATCAGAAACACCAGTTGACCCGGGTGGAAATATTTTCCCAATAATAATAGTAGAGCAGGAATGTGATACTGGCATCGAAACGCAGTTCGCGGAACTACCTTATCTTGGAGATCCAGGGGGAGTGGATAGCGCCTTCTTGGCAGACTCGGATTTCGACGGTAAGGCAGAACTCTTCGTCATTCACAGGGTAACACTATACTCCGATACCGGTATCAGTTACGGTTCGGATTACTTTACAACGCTGGTATACAAGCGCCTAGACTCTCAGAGATATGAACGGAACGAGCGCATCAGCGCATACTTCGGTGAGGGAGGAGACGTTCTGTCATCACCTACTAGCGGAAAACTTATATACGACTATCCTTACAAATTCGAGGCAGCCATCAAAGGCAGGCTAGCTTCTGCACAATATAAAGCTTGGTTCGAGCGGAGTCGTATCACTACCCGCGTACTACGCAAAACATACTTACATGATCAAGCCAACGTTGCCGACAAAACCTCAAAATATTTGATAGCTGACGACGAAGTTCTAGTACTTGGCCAGAAAGCAGGTTGGCTGGAAATTGCGTTCCACAACAAGAAAAAGGGCGACATTAAGGGGTGGGTTCAGTGCAAGGACACTCTCGAATGTGCCAACAGGTAAGGCCCGCAGACAAAAATCGCAAATAAAGTGTAATAAATTTATTTTCCATCGAGAGGTTAAAACCACCGGCTTTCAGCCGGTGAGCTTTAGCGCCACCATGCTAGGGTGGAGGGCAAGCGCATGGACCTCCTAATGGGCGTCATTATGAGGCTTGGAGGTCTCTACGAAACTAGGGGCGATTCAAACTCCAGGCATGCGGAAAACAGAAAGTCTGCGGAGTAAGTGAGCGCGAAGCTCGCAAGCTGAATTCAATGACACTGACCCTGTCGATTTTTCGGAGAAAAATCACCTTAAAGCATTCGTAAATTTCATTAAGTCTGATAGACGCCTCTTAACCGCTATTCGGGGAAGAGACTGGTTGCAATTTGCACTAGCTTACAACGGGCCGGCACAAGAAGGCTACGACATAAGAATGAGAGAAAGCTATGAATCACTTAATGGTCACCGCTAGTTTTGCTGCAATCATTATAAGTCATTCTGCTTATGGTGAAAGCCATTTGGCTACTGAGGCAGCCTGCCCCGACGGAGAGAAAATTTATTTCTCCTGCAAAACAAAAAGATCTAAATTAATTAGCCTCTGTGCTATGGAGGTAAATGGCAGTCCGTCATCTCTTACCTATTTTTTTGGGCGTATAAATAATCCAGAGCTGACTCAGACTGCCTCGTCAGAAAATTACTTTGAGCCTTTTAGATTCAATCATTACTTTCGGTACGGGGCTAACTATTTTAGAGTGAGTTTTGTCAGGGGCGGTTATAGATATGAGATCTACAAAGATTACGACATGGAAGAAACTCCGGTAGAGCGCTCTGGAGTTATTGTTTCTTCAGCGGAGGGCGCAAGCAAGGAAATAGATATTGAGTGCAGTAGAGAGGCGTCTGGAGACTTATCGCCGCTATCCTCAATTCTTAAATGCGACAAAGACAATGCTTTAGGTTGCGCAAATTAGGCATTTCAAACTCGAAGAAGTGAGATGGGGAGTGGCAATAGTATATTGCATGCTGCATAACCATTACCTCGCCCATGCCTTCGATGGCACTTGGTAATCGTAATCCTTGCCTATTCTTTTTTCTGGATTCTATGCGGTGCTGAGTTTTTCTATCTTCTCTGACTACTCCGTCGCTTGGCATGAGCTCATTGCCAAGCTCTCATGGCTTCTGTCTTCGAATCACCCCCTAACCACCTTTCTTGGCCTGCGCTGCAGATACACCACCAGCAGCAAGCCGGCGAAGCTGGCCAGGGCGGCGCAGAAGAAGATGCTGGAGAAGCCGAAGGCATTGGCGATGGCGCCCATCAGCGGGCCGGCGATGCCCAGTGACAGGTCGAAGAACACCGAATAGGCCCCCAGGGCGGCGGCGCGGCTGTTGGGTTGGATGTTGGCGACTACCTCGACGCCCAAGGCAGGGTAAACCAGCGACAGGCCGAAGCCGGTGAGCGCGGCGCCAAGCACGGCTACCCAAGGGGCGCCGGCCAGCCAGATCAGCAGCAAGCCGATGGTTTCCACCACGAGGCAGGCAAGTGCCACGTGGTAGCCGCCCAGGCGCTTGATGGTGCCCGAGAACAGCATGCGTGCGACGATGAAGGCGGCACCGAAAGCGCTCAGGCACCACGCCGCGCCGCTCCAGCCAAGGCTATTGAAGTAGAGGGTGACGAAGGTGCCGAGGGTGCCGAAACCGAGCGTGCCCAGGGCCAGGCCCGTGCCATTGGGCAGCACCTGCCACAGCACGCTGAGAAAAGGCATGCGCTTGCCAGCGAAGAGCGGTGCGCCCTCTTGCTTGCGCGCCACAGCAAAAGCCAACAGGCCGATCAGTATGATGAAGACGGCCATGCTCCAGATTCCTGCGAAGCCGACCAGCGCCATGCCTACCGGGGCGCCAACGGCGACCGCGCCATAAGCGGCGATACCGTTCCAGGAAATGACCTTGGCGGTGCTTTCGGGGCCGAAACGACCGATGCCCCAGCTCAGCGCGCCGGTGCCGACCAGCCCTTGCGAGACGCCCAGCACGATGCGTCCTGCGAGCAACAACAACAGGCTCGTCGTGGGGAGTGCCTGCAGGAGAATCGAGGCCAGTGTCAGCACGCCGCTCAGGCTGCAACCGAGCAATCCGCGCAGGACCGACTGCTTACCGCCAAGGCGGTCGGAGAGACTGCCGGCGAGCGGTCGAGTCAACAGCGTGGAGAGGTACTGGGAACTGATCACCAGCCCTGCAATCACCGAGCCGTAGGCCAGATCGTCGTGAACGTAGCTGGGCAGTACGGCGAGGGGCATGCCTATGCAGAGAAAGGCAACGAACGTGAAGCTGACGATGGAGAAGATCTGCAGCAGAGGCGGCTGGACTGGCGAAGGCGCGGTCATGGAGATCAGGACAGAAGGGCGGACAGTTGTCCGACATCTTCCTCCATGCTCGCGAATAAAGAAAGCCTGCTAACGAAATTGACGAGGCTCTTCCGACAAGGAGGGATAGCGATGTCCTGCCGCTAACAATATACTGTTCATCCATACAGTATATTCGTTACCAGGGCGTCGCATTCGCCGCCAGGAGGCTTTCATCCATGAGCGTGATCGCCCTGGATTCCTTGATCGACCAACGACGTCTCTGGCGTGGCTCCCAGGCAGGCGAGCCTGTTGCGCAGCAGCCTACCGGACATGCCGCGCTGGATGCCGGCTTGCCTGCGGGCGGCTGGCCCGAGTCCGCACTGAGTGAAATCCTCCTGGGCGAGGAAGGCAGCGGCGAGTTGCGCCTGCTCTGGCCCACCCTGGCGCGATTGACGCGTAGCGGTGCGCGGGTGGTTCTGGTGGCGCCACCACAGTTGCCTTACCCACGCGCCTGGCAAGCTGCTGGCGTCGACCTGGACGGTTTGCTGCTGGTTGCCGCGCAAGGGACCGAGGTGCTCTGGGCGGCCGAGCAGTGTCTGCGCTCCGGCGTCTGCGCGGCGGTCCTGTGTTGGCCGCGTAATGCCGACGACCGTGCCCTGCGTCGGCTGCAGGTCGCGGCTGAAAACGGGCGCAGTTTGGGGTTCATCTTTCGCCCGCGGCAGGCGGCGAGCAACCCGTCCCCCGCGGCGTTGCGTCTGCAACTGGAAACCCGTCCATTGCCCCAGCTGCGCGTGCTCAAGTGCCGTGGCGGCCTGCCGCCATCCGCAGCGATCGCCTGGGCGGGGTGAGTCGTGCGCTGGGCCTGCATCCTGCTGCCACAACTGGCGCTCGACGGTGTGCTGCGCGGTCGCGATGATCCGCGGGCGCCATTCGCCTTGTTGGAAGGGCCGGAGCAGCGCCGTGTGTTGCGCGCGCTCAACCCTGCCGCGCGCGCGCTCGGCTTGCGCCCCGGCATGGCGTTGAGCGCAGCCCGCGCGCTGGCGGGCGACTTCATCTGCGTCCTGCATGACGCCCAGGTGACGCAGCGATCGCAGGATTTCCTGGCGGCCTGGGCCTATCGCTTCAGTGGTCAGGTCAGCCGGGATTTTCCGTGCGCGCTGCTGATGGAAGTCCACAGCAGCCTGGGGCTGTTCGGCCCCTGGCCGAGGCTGCAGGCGCAACTGCGTGAAGAACTCGATGCGCTGGGTTTTCAGCGGCGCATCGTGCTGGCGCCCAATCCGCTGGCGGCGCGCATTCTCGCCAATTGCCACGATGGCCTGGCGGTGGATGACGCCGGCTTGGCGGATGCGCTCGGTGCGCTGCCGGTGGAGCGCCTGGGGTTGCCGAGCGAGCAGGCCCGGGCGCTGCGGCGCATGGGGTTGCGGCAGTTGGCCCAGGTGCGTGCGCTGCCGCGTGCGGCGCTGGCGCGGCGCTTTCCTGCGCAGTTCCTGGCGCATCTGGATCGGCTGTATGGACTAGGCACGCAAGCGCTGGAGTTCTACCAGCCGGAGCCGCGTTTCGACGCTCGCCTGGAACTGAACTTCGACGTGCAGTCGCACCAGGCGCTGCTGTTCCCTTTGCGCCGCCTGACTGCCGATCTGGCGGCTTTTCTCGCCGGATGTGACTGTGGCGTGCAGCGTTTTGCGCTGCACCTGGAGCATCGACATGCCGACCACAGCCGCATCGACGTGGGGTTGCTCAGCGCCGAGCGCGAGGCGGCGGCGCTCTTCGAACTGGCGCGGGGGCGCTTGGAGCAGTTGCAGGTCCCCGAACCGGTGTTGGCGCTCAGGTTGATCGCCGAGGACCTGCCTGCTTTCGTGCCCGAACGGCAAGGCCTGTTCGACGAACGTCCGACGCAGGGACGTTCCTGGGAGCAGTTGCGTGAGCGCCTGCGGGCACGCCTGGGCGATGCGGCAGTGCAGCCACTGGCTGCGCATGCCGATCATCGCCCCGAGTGTGCTTGGCGCCTGCAAAGCGGCGGTGACCAGGCGCCGCCTTCGGCGCCACGCCCGGGCTGGCTGCTTGCAGAGCCCCAGGCGGGGTTGCTCGTCGAGCGCGTGTTAACCGGCCCCGAGCGCATCGAGTCCGGCTGGTGGGAGCATGACGTACGCCGTGACTACTACCGCGTGCTCACCCGCGATGGACGCCAGGCCTGGGCCTTTCGCCAGCCGGGCTCGGACGCCTGGTTCCTGCATGGCTGGTTCGCATGAGCGCCTACGCCGAGCTGCACTGCCTGTCCAACTTCAGCTTTCAGCGGGGCGCCTCCAGCGCCGAAGAGCTGTTCGCCCGCGCTGCACGCCTGGGCTACAAGGCGCTGGCGATCACCGACGAGGTCAGCCTGGCGGGCATCGTGCGCGCCTGGCAGGCGGCTAAGGAGCAGGGTGTGGCGTTGATCGTCGGCAGCGAGCTGCAACTCGCGGATGGGCCGAAGCTCGTCCTGCTGGTGGAGGACCTTGCCGGTTACCAGGCGCTATGCCGGTTGATCACCCTGGCCCGGCGCCGGGCGGAAAAGGGCAGTTACCGGCTCCTGCGCGAGGATTTCGTCGCCAACGCGGGCCTGCTGGCGTTGTGGTTGCCGGAGGAGCGGCCGGAGCTGGAGCATGCGCGTTGGCTGCAGACGCAGTTTCCTGGGCGATTGTGGCTGGCGGTGGAGCTGCACAGGGGGGCGGACGACGCGGCGCGCCTGCTCGAGTTGCAACGGCTCGGCGAGCAATTGGACCTGCCGCTGGTGGCCAGTGGCGACGTACACATGCATGCCCGCGGCCGGCGCGCCTTGCAGGACTGCATGACTGCCATCCGTCATCACTGCAGCCTGGCCGAGGCGGGCTATCGGCTGTTTCCCAATGGCGAGCGCCATCTGCGTCGGTTGGAGGAGCTGGCAGCGCTCTATCCCTCCGCGTTACTGGAGGAGAGCCTGCGTATCGCCGCCCGTTGCCGCTTCGACCTCGGCGAACTGCGCTACGAGTATCCCCACGAGCTGGTGCCTATGGGCCAGACACCGGCCAGCTGGTTGCGCGCCAAGGTCGAGGAGGGCGCCCGGCGGCGTTGGCCGAACGGCCCGCCTGCCAAGGCGCGAAACGCGATCGAGCATGAGCTGAAGCTGATCGGCGAGCTGGGCTACGACAGCTATTTCCTCACCGTGTACGACCTGGTGCGCTTCGCCCGCGAGCGGCACATCCTCTGCCAGGGACGCGGCTCGGCGGCCAACTCGGCAGTGTGCTTCGCCCTGGGTGTCACCGAGCTGGACCCGACGCACAGCGATTTGCTGTTCGAGCGCTTTCTCTCCAAGGAGCGCAACGAACCGCCGGACATCGACGTGGACTTCGAGCACGAGCGCCGCGAAGAGGTCATCCAGTACCTCTTCGAACGCTACGGGCGCGGCCGCGCGGCGCTCGCGGCGGTGGTCAGCAGCTACCATGCCGCCGGCGCGCTGCGTGACCTGGGGCGGGTCTTCGGGCTGCCCGCCGAACAGCTCGGCGCGTTGTCCGAGTGCTGCGGCGGCTGGCATCACGGCCTGCCGTCGCCCGAGCGCCTGCGAGAGGCCGGTTTCGATCCGCAGAGCCCGCTGATGCAACGCCTGCTGGTACTGGCCGAGGCGCTGATCGGCTTCCCCCGGCACCTCTCGCAGCACCCGGGTGGTTTCGTGATTTCCGAACGACCGCTGACCGAACTGGTACCGGTGGAGAACGCCAGCATGGAGGCGCGCACGGTGATCCAGTGGGACAAGGACGACCTGGATGCGGTCGGCCTGCTCAAGGTCGACGTGCTCGCCCTGGGCATGCTCAGCGCGTTGCGCCGCTGTTTCGACCTGGTGGCGGGCTACCGGGGGCGGCGCTGGACCCTGGCCAGCCTGCCGCAGGAGGACGCCGCCACCTACGAGATGATCTCCCGCGCCGACACCGTCGGCGTGTTCCAGATCGAATCCCGTGCGCAGATGGCCATGTTGCCCCGACTCAAGCCCCGGCGCTTCTACGACCTGGTGATCCAGGTCGCCATCGTGCGTCCGGGGCCGATCCAGGGCGACATGGTTCATCCCTACCTGCGTCGGCGCAACGAGCAGGAGGCGGTCGACTATCCCCATGACGAACTGATTCCGGTGCTCGAGCGGACCCTCGGCGTGCCGCTGTTCCAGGAGCAGGTGATGAAGCTTGCCATGGTCGCCGCCGAGTACAGCGCCGGCGAGGCCGACGAACTGCGCCGCTCGATGGCTGCCTGGAAGCGCCGCGGCGGGTTGGAACCGCACCGTGCGAAATTGCACGAGCGGATGAGTGCGCGTGGCTATACGGATGCGTTCATCGCGCGCATTTTCGAGCAGATCAAGGGCTTCGGCGACTACGGTTTCCCCGAGTCCCACGCTGCCAGCTTCGCCCTGCTGACCTACGCCAGCAGTTGGCTCAAGTGTCACGAGCCGGCGGCTTTCGCCTGCGCCCTGGTGAACAGTTGGCCGATGGGTTTCTACAGCCCCGACCAGATACTGCAGGACGTGCGCCGGCATGGCATCGAGGTACGTCCGGTGGACGTGCGCTACAGCGACTGGGACTGCAGCCTGGAAGACATCGGCCGCGAGCAGCCGGCGATCCGCCTCGGATTGCGCTTGGTCAAGGGGCTCGCGGAAGCCGCCGGGCGGCGGATCGAGGGCGCGCGCGGGGCGGCTGGCTTCGCCGACCTCGACGCGCTCTGCCGGCGTGCCGCGCTCGATGTGCGTGCCCGCGAGCAACTGGCCGATGCCGGTGCCTTGCGGGGGCTGGCGGGGCATCGCCACCGCGCACGCTGGGCGGTGGCCGGGGTCGAGCCGCAATTGCCCCTTTTCGCCGAGGCCGAACGGGAAATCCCGGTGAGCCTGCCGTTACCGGTACGGGAGGAGGAACTGCTGGCGGACTACGCCAGCCTGGGCCTGACCCTCGGGGCGCATCCACTGCGCCTGCTGCGCGGCGCCCTGCGCGTACGGCGCTGCCGCAGCTCGCGGGAGCTGCTGGAGCTGGAGCATGGCAGTCGGGTGCGGGTGGCCGGCCTGGTGCGGGGACGTCAGCGTCCCGGTACGGCCAGCGGAGTGATCTTCGTCACTCTGGAAGATGAGTTCGGCATGATCAACGTGGTCGTCTGGCACGACCTGGCCGAACGACAGCGGCGCGAACTGCTCGGCGCGCGCCTGCTGCAGGTGGACGGGCGACTGGAGTGCGCCGAAGGCGTACGCCACCTGATCGCCCGTCGCCTGGAGGACCTCAACCCGCTGCTCGGTGGATTAACACCGGGCAGCCGGGACTTTCATTAGGGCCTGTTGCCGTTTCATTCGCGAGCCGCGTTGTCGCCAGAAATGATCAGCGACTTGTGAGCTAGTGGGAGTATTGGCACAGGGGGAGAACGAAGCGGGTTAACCTGCGTTGAAGTGGGTTAAAGCGGGATGGCCAGGGCTGGCGCGGGTTTCGGCGGGGTGTGGTGAGTGCCGGAGCCGTTGGCAGTGCCAAAGCTCGTGGGTTTCGAATCCGCGAGATTTGACAGGGGTATTTGGCACTGCCTGCAATAGGCGCCGTCAGATCATCCAGCCGCCGGCCCAGACCACGCGGCCGATGATGGCCAGTTCGCCGAGCCGGTCTTTCGGGACCGTCATCGGCTGGTACTCCTTGTTGTGGCTGATGATGAGCACCGATCCATCGAACTGCCGTTGCAGTCGCTTGGCGTACAGGTGGTCATCGAGCATCACCACGTAGACAGCCTCTCCCTCAAGCTGATTGCGGGACTGGTCGATCATGACCGTATCCCCGTCGTCCAGCAGCCCTTCCATCGAATCGCCATCCACGCGCAGGCATGCGAGGTCCGACGGGGTAAGCCCTTTCTTGCGCAGGCTGTAGCGGGTGAACGAGAGGTTCACCAGGACGCGGGCGCGCTCGTTCCAGGCGCCGTGGCCGGCGCTGCAGCGGGCATCGTACAGAGGGACATAGGCATACGTGTCGTCAGCCCCTTCGGTGGCCGTGCCAGAGCTAGCCGTTGCTGCCCCGGCCCCAATCAGCAACCAATCCAAACTCACCTGCCCAGCTTGGGCCAACGCCACCGCTACAGCGATGCTCGGTGCGTTTGTGCCTTTGATGTATTTGTACAGCTGAGTTTCATGGATGCCTGACTTATTAGCTAGGTCTCGCTTGCCTCCTACCTTCAACGCAAGGGCTTCAATCCTCGTTCCGATTGCATCAGGGCTATAAGGAACGGCGGCCCCTTCCTGTGGGGTACGTTCCGATTCCTCGTAAACACCTGAATTCATTGATTATTTCTCTTTAGCAAAACAAACCAACCAAAAAAGAGAATCGGAACTAGCTATTTAGCTTGATGTTCCTTTTCTAGTTAGCTATGTTTATCCGTAACAGGCAGTTAGACGGCCTAAAAAAACCACCCGCCAAGATGGTTGTTACCGATGAACATCGCCGAAATGCCCAGCGACCCTTCAGACCGCTGGGAGTGGATCAAGTACCAGTTGCGCGTCCATGGCTGCCCCCCGGCCGAACTGGCTCGCCAGCTGGATATCACCGACCGCGCTGTGCGGGCGGTGAAGCACGGGCGCTATCCGCGTATCGAGCGCGCCATTGCCGAGCGCCTTTGCGTTGAGCCGGCCCAGCTCTGGCCCGAGCGCTGGAACGCTGATGGATCGCCGCGTCGGCAGCGCCCGAATCGGGCGGAAACCTTCCCGCGCAATGCGGCCAAGGATAGCCGTTACGTTCCTGTTTCGCACCGTAAAACCGCTGAGGGGAACTGAACATGCGTCACGGAAAAGACGACCGCACCTTTGACCTTTTCGCCATCCCGCACCCTGTCGCCACCGTGCCGGGGCAGGGCAACTACTCGATCCAGATCAGCGAGCTTGTGGGCGCGGTGCTCAAAGCCAGCGACCTGGACCGCTACGAAGTGGCCGCACGCATGTCTCGCCTTTCGGGTGATGACGTCTCGAAGGCGATGCTCGATGCCTGGTCGAGCCCGGCCCGCACCGACCACAACCTGCCGTTCTATCGCGCTGCCCTGCTTGAAGAGGTTTGCGCCAATCAGTTGCTGACGAACTGGATCGTCGAGGTACGCGGCGGGCGCGTAGCGTATGGCCGCGATGCACTGCTGGGTGAGCTGGGCCGACTGGAGCGGACGCGGGACGAGGCCGCCCGTCGCGCCCGTGAGCTTAAGCGGCGGCTGGGAGGTGAAGCATGAAACCGGAAGAACTCAAGCAAGGCACCAAACTGTTGGTGCGTGGGCCACTCAGTGGGCGCGTGCAGCGTTGCACCTTTGAATACCGCACCCCGGCCATAGACGGTGTCTGCGAGGCACTGAACCACCTGTGGTGTGACGAGTGGGTCGGCCTGTTTGGCCCGGATGATAGCGGCATTCATCCTATGACCGACGCAGACCTGGTGCGGGATGGGCAGGTTATACCTGCTGACGTGGACGAGGCCTTTAAGCAGGCCGCTAGTGCTGCACGTTCAGCGTGCGGGGCGGATCAACTGCGCCCGATTCTGTGTTTCGCCCTGTTGGCGAAGTGGGACGCGACGCAGTTTCTCGCTGCTGCCAGTGCCTATGCCCATGCAGCCGCCACGGGCTACGAAGGCGCTGCTGTCGATTTCGATGAGACCGTTCGTGCAGCTTGGCAGGCAGCGGGCCAGACGTTTGGCACCGCTAGTCTGCTGGCTGGGTTGGTGGTCGCCTATGAGGCGGAGGTCGAGCGCGAGAGTGAAGAGCTGGCGGCGCCTTCTTACGAGGTCATGCAAGCCCTCGATCAACGCCGCCGCAGTTCGCAGCTACGGCGTGTGGCTGAGCGCGCTGGTTTGCTGACCCAATCCAGTACCTCGGCTATGACTTCTGAGCCTGAAAACGCGACCACTCCTCTAGCTGGCCGCGCAAGTGATCAAGTAGAGCAACCCTCTCTACATTGTCCAGGCGAGCCTGGGCATCCTCAGGGGAAAGGTCAAAACCCTCACCTGGCGAGCGCTCCAGGTAATTCGCCCGACTGCTCAGGAAACGAAGTGCGTGATGCGGCTGCACGCCCGGCAGGTGATCTAGCTGAGCGAGCGCCCAAGCCATGACGGTTTCCATCTCGTACATCTGCTCACGCATGGACTCAATCATGCCGGCGACCATCGGCGGCAGGGTCGCCAGTTGCCGTGCGTATTCCAGTTGGTTTTCATCATCTGTCACTGGGGGTTCCTCGGTTGGTGTTGGTTTGGTTGGCGCCGATCACGCTACCCGAGAACTGAGCCCCCGCCTATATAGAGGTGGTGACCATGCGTAAGTGGTTCACCGCCCAAGAGCTGGCCGGTCTTCCGGGGCTTGTAGGTACTGAGCGGGGCATTCGCAAAATCGCGGAGCGTGATGGCTGGGAAGGCCAGCGCCGCCTTGGCTCCAAAGCCGTCGAGTACTCCTTCGCCGTCCTCCCCGCTGAAACCCAGGCCGCCCTGGTCGCTCGCCTGGTGCAGGCCGAGCAGCCTGTCGAGGCGCCGAAGCCGACCGCACCTCACACGCTTATTTCGCCGCAGCGTGACGGCGTTTCCGCATCACGCTTGAACGATGACCAGCGCGACGTGATGAGCGCCCGCGTGTCGATCATTCGCGAGATCGAGCGGATGAGCCAGATCGTCAGCCAGCAGCGCGCCATCCTGACGCTGGTCGGCCTTGCACGCGACGGGAAGCTGAGCCCGTACCTGGCCGAGCGCGTCGAGCGCGCCAACGACCGCAAGAACGCCGACCGCACCTTGAGCGAGCGCACCCTTAAACGGTGGCTGGCCGACTTCCGCAAGCACGGCGAAGTCGCCCTGGCGCCGGCCCGGCGCAAGCCGGACATGAGCGTGCCCGCCTGGGCCCCGGTCTTCCTCACGCACTACCAGCGGCCGCAGAAGCCCAGCATCGAGGCCGCCTATGCCGCGTTCCTGGTCGAGTATCCCGGCGCGCCGAGCATCCACGCCGTGCGGCGTTGGCTGGCAAAGCTCAGCCCCGAGGCCCGCGAGCGTGGCCGGCGCAGCCCGCAAGAGCTGAAAGCGCTGCAGGCGTTCAACCGCCTGGACAGCAGCCACCTGCTGCCGAATGACGTGTGGGTGGCGGACGGCCACAAGTTCGATGCCGAGGTTATCGACCCGCGCACTGGCAAGGCCTTCCGCCCGGAAGTTACGACCTGCCTGGATTGGCGTACACGTCGCATCGTTGGGTATGCCATCAACCTGGCGGAGTCGGCCTTGGCCACCCTGGACATGCTGACCAGCGGCATCAGCCGTTGCGGGATGTTCCGCGAGTTCTACGTGGACAACGGCTCAGGCTTCGACAATGCCCGAGTGCGCGAAGTAATCGACCGGCTGGGCGGCAGGATGACCAACGCGCTGCCCTACAACTCGCAGGCGCGCGGGGTGATCGAGCGTTCGCACCGGACGATTCTGGTACGCCTGGCCAAAGAGTTCGACAGCTACATTGGCGCGGACATGGACAAGCACGTCAGCACCCGCGTGCATCGCATCAGCCGCAAGGAACTCAAGGCCGGCCAGCAGCCGAAGAACATTCCGACGCTGTTCGAGTTCTGGCGGCGCCTGGCGGCTGCCCTGGATGCCTACAACGATCAGCCTCACCGCGGCCTGCCGAAAGCCCGCGATCCAGAGACTGGGCGTATGCGCCACCAGACGCCGAACGAAGCCTGGACGTATGCGTTAAGCGAGGGCTTCGAGCCGATGACGGCCTCGTTCGACCTGGTTTCCGCACTGACCCGGCCGCAAGAGGTGCGTTACACGCAGCGCGGCGAGGTTCGCATCAATGGCGGCGTGTACTTCCTGCAGGAGCTGGTGGCCCTGCACGACGAGCAGGTGCGTGTGGCCTGGAGCTACCGGGATGCCCAGAGCGTGGGTGTCTTCACGCTGGACGGTGAGCACATCGGCGAAGCCAAGCTGGGCGGCAATAAGCGCCAGGTCTTCAAGACCAAGGTGGAGAAAGACGACGACGCGCGCATCAAGGGGCAACTGGCGCGGCTGGGCACCAAGGGCGAAACCATCACCGGCAAGAAGGTGGAAATCCGCCTGGTCGATGCACCGCACCCAGGGGACTACGACCTGCAGCAGCGCCTGATCGAGGCTGAGGATTACGTCGCCCGCCTTGAGCAGCAGGCGCCCACCTTCACCGTGCCCGACAACGATATGACCCGCTACGAATTCTGGCAGGAGCTTGAGGCGCGCAAGCAGCGTGGCGAGGCCCTGGGAGACGAAGAGGCGGCGTGGCACGCCACCTATCCCAACCACCCTAGCTTCCAATCCATTCAGCGTATGTACGACAACTTTGCGGCCGCTGAGGCCCGCGCGTGACCTGGGGAGTACCACCTATGAGCGTTTCCAACATCATCCCGCTGACGAACGTCGGCTTGCTGTCCAGCGCGGTGGATCGCGCCATGCGGCGCCCGCTGGACTTGCCTGGCCTGGTCGTCATGTACGGCCCCAGCGGCTTCGGCAAGAGCGTGGCAGCGGCGTGCATGGCAAACCAGCATCGCGGCTATTACATCGAGTGCCGCGACACCTGGACCAAGAAAGCTTTCCTTCTCGCCATCCTGCGCGAGATGGCCATCACGCCGGCCCGCACGCTGTCGGAGATGGTCGACCAGGTCGCCGAACAGCTCAGCCGCAGTGGGCGCCCGCTGATCGTCGATGACGTGCAGTACCTGCTGGAGAAAGCGGCGGCCAACGTGCTGACCGATATCTATAACGCCAGCCAGGGAACGCTGGTGCTCATCGGCGAGGAAGGCGTCTCCACCAGCATGATGCGACTGGAGCGGCTGCATAACCGAGTGCTCGACTGGGTGCCCGCACAAGAGGCCAGCCTGAGCGACGTGAAGCGTCTGGCGGTGACCAGTTACCCCAACCTGAAATTCGCCGATGACCTATTGGCCGACCTGCTGCGCACTGTAAAGGGGTGCCTGCGGCGCGTGGCGGTGAACCTGCACAAGGTCAACAGCGAATGCACGGCCAAGGGCATGACTGAGATCGATCTGCCGAACTGGAAGAGCGGCTGGACCACAGGCGAACCACCTCGGAGGGGCAAGTAATGACTTCCGGTCGCAAGCCTGCGCACCTTGAGCGCATCGGCGGTAAGCCCCCGCGCCAGCGTGTATGGGAAGCCCTCCGAGCCCGTCGTGAGGGCGCCACGATCTACGCGCTGGCCCGTGCGTCGAACGTCGAAGATGAGACGGTGCATAACTACCTGCGTGCGCTGATAGCCGGAGGCTACGTCGAGCGCAAAGGCCCCAGCGCCAGCAAGGCGGTTTATCCGTTGCTGCGAGACGTGGGGGCAGACGCCCCGCGCCTCAAGCGTGACGGCTCCCCGTGCCGCCGAGGCATGGCGGCAGAGGCCCTATGGCGCACGCTGCGCATCGTGGGCGAAGTGGATGTGCGCGGTTTGGCACAGATGGCAAGCACCGCAGACCTGGTGGTGACCTGGCGCGCGGCGGCGAGCTACCTGGACTGGCTGCGCCAGGCCGGGTACGTGGTCAAGGTTCGCCAGGGAAAGCCAGGCGTCAAGGGAGATTACGCGCGCTATCGGCTGGCGCCTGGCGCCAATACCGGGCCGTTGCCACCCATCATCCAGCAGCTCGGCCAGGTGTTCGATCCGAACCTTAGTGCTGTCGTGTATCGCCAGCCTGAGCCGGAGGTCGATCTATGAACGCCCGTGTCGATTTGACCGCCTGGGGCGAGCAGCCGCCGCTGTTCGTCACGCTGCTGGCCCGCGAGGTCGAGCAGTCCAACCGCACCTTAGCCGGGGCCCGCATCGGCATGAGCCGGACGGCGGTAACCCTGGTGCTGCAGAACCGCTACCCATCGCCCAGCACTGGCGGCATCGAGCGCCGCGTTATGGACGCCCTGGGCCGCATCGAGTGCGCAGCCACCGACGAGGTGATCACGGTCGAGCAGTGCCAAACCTACCGCGCACGCCCCGCGCCTACCCACAACCCGATGGCGATGCAGCACTGGCGTGCCTGCCAACACTGCCCGGCCAACCCCGACTGCGCCCAGCGCAAGGAGAACAGCAATGCACGGCTCCACTGAACGCCCCTTGAAAGTGCTGACCCCTGCGCTGGCGTGCAGCCTGCGCGACTTCAACGACGCCGCGCGGGCACTCCAATCCATGGGCGTGCGCATCCAGCAGTTCTACCCGCTGACCAACACGCTGGAAATCCTGCCCGGCGACGGTCGTCGCCTGTGCGACCAGGACGTGCTGCTGGGCTTCCGCCGGACTGCGACTGCTGGCAGCACCCATTACAAGGCCGAGTTTCGCGGCGTGACGCTGAGCTGGCGCGAGCCGATCAGCTACGCCCGGCCCGCCGAATACGCAACTGCCCACTGACTCACCGGAGCACCGAAATGCAACAAGCAACCCAACATGCGCCGGAGATTCCGGCGGGCTTCTGGGCAGACGCTCAGGGGCGCCTGATCCACGAAAGCATGATCAAACCCATCGACCGCGAACGCGACCAACTCGTCCGCGCCCTGGTGGACCGCGCCAGTGAACTGTCGAGCGAGCTGCGTGAGTTTCGCGAAAGTGCGTTCGGCGATATCCGGGCGTTTATCGAAATGTCCTTCGAGGAATACGGCGCGCGGATCGGCGGCAAGAAAGGCAACGTCTCGCTGCTGTCTTTTGACGGGCGCTACAAGATCCAGATGGCCGTCCAGGAAAGCATCGTCCTGGACGAGCGTCTGCAGGCCGCCCGTGCGCTGATCGACGAATGCCTGCGCGACTGGACCGAGGGCGCGCGCCCCGAAGTGGTCACGCTGGTCAACGACGCCTTCCGCACCGATACCCAGGGCGAGATCCGCACCGCTCGCGTGCTCGCCCTGCGCCGCCTGGAGATCGTCGACGAACGTTGGCAGCGGGCGATGAAGGCACTGGGGGAGGCCTGTCAGGTCGTCGGCAGCAAGAACTACCTGCGGATCTATGAGCGCGTCGGCGACAGCGACCGCTTCGAGCCCATCGGCCTTGATATCGCGGGGGTGTGAGATGGCCATAACCGAAGAACGCAAACCGTACCTGCGAGGCGATTTCTCCGAGGATGGAATGGACCTGCCAGAAGGCAAGACCTGTTCTGACTGCGTGCATTGCCGCCGCTGCACTCTGATTTACGGGCATATCCCGGCTGATGAGGTCTGCGACTGGTACCCGTCTCGATTTACTGAGTCACGCCAGAGCGCAGTGAAGGAGGAAGGCTGACATGCCGCCTCGCACCGTATCCGCGCTACCCACGCGCTCGGCCGAGTTGGAGGCGCAGAGCCAGCGCATCGCCGCCGCAACCGAAGCCTTCCTGGCTCGCGGTGGAGAGGTCCAGCAGATCGGCGCTCAGATGCTCGACCGACCCGAGTCGTTCGTCATCGACCCGCGACGCACGCCGGTCTATTCGCACCTGTACACGGCGCCGGCCGAGCCGGAGAAGCCGGCCCCAGTCGAGCCCGAAGCCGTTGTGTTGGCCACCGTCGAGGCCCCGGCCAAGCCGGTGCGACCCCGCAAGCCTGCGCCGTGCGCCGACCAACTCGCGGCACGACTGATGGTCCAGGCCGCGCTCGGCGCTTCGCCCGCCGTTGCGGCCCGAGCGGTTGGCGTGAGCGAGAAGCAGGCCCGACAGATTGCTCGCGACTACCACATCACATTCACCCGCCAGCGCTAGGAGTGCCCATGTCCGAATACACGATCACCATCCGCGACGATGACGGCACGGTCTCCGTCGCCCTGGGCGGCGATACGCCGTCCCCAAGCACCGCCGGCTTCGTCGCGCAGGCGTTGATGCGCCTGGTGCCCGACGTAGTCCCCGCTGCCGCTCGCGCGGCGGCAAAGGCCGGCAACTGCCCGTGCCCCAAGTGCCGGGCGGCAGCCAATCAATCCAAACCCACCCTGCACTGAGCAAGGAGCAACACCCGTGACCATCACCAAGCAATCGCTGATCGACACCATCACCAACGACCTCGGCGTGTGCGGCACGCCTATCAGCAAAACCCAGGTCGAGGCCGTATTGAGCGAGTTCGCCGCCGTGGCACTCCGGGGCCTCAAGAGCGGCGAGGACGTGCCGCTGCCGGGCATCGGCAAGCTCAAGGCGAGCAGTCGTGCCGCCCGCACTGGCCGCAACCCTGCCACGGGCGCCGCCATCGAGATCCCGGCCAAGCGCACCGTGAAGCTGCAGGTGGCCAAGGTCCTGGATGACGCCCTGAACCCCTAAGCGAAACCAGGCCCCGCCGGGGCCTGGTCTGCCCAGCGTGGTGGCTGGGTACTGATGAGCAGCCGAGGACGAAATGGACCACAGCAAAGCCCTGGAGAAGATAAAGAAATTGTTGCGCCTAGCGGCCAGCGATAACCCGCACGAGGCCGCCGCAGCGATGCGCCAGGCCCGAGCCTTGATGGAAAAACATCAGCTCGACGAGTCGGCCATTGAGCTGGCTGATATAGAAGAGCACAGCACCCGCAGCGGCTCAAAAATCACCCCGCCCCGATGGGAAGGCGCGTTGGCAATCACGTGTGCCAGGGCCTATTCCTGCCGCTCGTTGTTCACTGCCGGCGTCGGGGAATGGTGCTTCGTTGGTGAGCTGGCAGAAGTCGCCAGCTACACGATGACGGTGTTGCTGCGGCAGGTGCGGCAGGCACGCCGCGACTACATCGCGGACAAGCTGAAGCGTTGCAAAACCGCAACCAAGACCAAGCGTGCCGACATGTTCTGTGAAGCCTGGGTCGGCTCGGTATATCGCCAGGTCATGGACTTCGCCAATGCCGCCCCCTCTACCGCCGTCGAGGCATACATGCGGCATCACTACCCGGAACTGGAAAAGGCCGAGTTGCGTAACCGCAACGTGGGTACCGGACCGAGCGAGCGCAGCCACAACGACCGACGGGCTGGGCAGTCTGCTGCCGAGGGCGTGCGCCTGAATCATGGTGTCGGCGGGACCGAACCCCTCGCCCTGACCTGAGCGAAACCGCCCCATGGGCGGTCTGCCGGGCGTGGTGGTCCGGTACTGATGAGCAGCCACAGATGAGCAAGAAACCAAGAACAGACCGCATCCGCCAGCAGGACGCCAAGCGCCAGCAGGCCCTGCGTGCCCGCCGCGCTGCGCATGCCGCGCGCGTCGGCGCAGAGGTCATGGCGTGGACCACCTACCGGGGCACCCGTGAGGATCTGGCCGTCATGCAGGCGGTCGGCGGATTCGATGAGTGCGACGAAGTGCTGACCCTGGGGGTTCGCTACCTGGCGGGCCTCGCCCGGCGTGATCCGGCCGCCTTCATTGCCGCCATGGACCCGAGGAACCCCGTATGAGCAGCCTGGCCAAGATCCACATCGCCAAGGCCCAGTTGGGCCTGGATGACGAAACCTATCGCGCACTGCTGGGCCGCGTGGCGGGCGTGCGCTCTGCCAAAGAGCTGAGCCCCCGTCAGGTCGGCGCGGTGCTGAGAGAGTTCGAGCGCCTGGGCTGGAAACCGACTGCGGCCAAGCGCGCGGGTCGTGCCAAGCCGAAGGCGGCGGACGCACGCCAGGCACTGGTCGGCAAGATCGAGGCGCAACTGGCCGAGGCCGGGCGGCCGTGGGCCTATGCCGATGCGATGGCCGCTCGCATGTTCAAGATCGAGCGCGTCGAGTGGTGCGATACCGATCAACTGAGCCGCCTTGTTGCGGCCCTTGTTTACGACGCACGGCGTCACGGGAGGATCGAATGAACGAGCCTGATCTGTTCGGCGACGAGGTGCCAGCTGACGCCCTAGAGCACATGCTGTCCCCTGAAGTGCGTGCGAAGTGGCCGGCAGCGTTGACTGACCTGGTCGAGGTCATCGAGGCCGCGAACATCCGAGCGGGCGACGACCAGGACACGGCACGGCACCGGGCGTTCATCACCGTTCGGGCGATGGCTGCATACGCCGGAGGGCGTCAGCTCTACATGCCAAAAGGGGTAGTGCTGGAGCGCGCGCTGCGTGATCGGTCGATATGGGAACGCCATACCGGTGGCAACGTCGACGAACTGGCCGCAGAGCATGGTCTGACTGTTGTGAAGGTCTATTCGATCCTGGCCGAACAGCGCGCACTGCATCGCCGCCGACTGCAGCCGTCGCTGTTTTAGGCGGCTATTGCTTTACAGGTAGGCTCCCCCCGCGTTGAATAGTCGCCTCGTCTGAAACCCGCCGCATTGGCGGGCCTTACAGTAAAAGGCTTTAGTCCCTACTCCCTTTTACCTCCCCTTACTGTCAGTGCTCCCTTACCGCCGGAGCCTGCCATGTCCTCCCGCCGTTGTGTTTCCCCCCGTGACTACGCGGCCGCGATCCTCGCCGAGCCTTCGCGCGAGCGCCGCAAGTACCTGCTGGAAGTCTGCCCGGAGCACATGCGAGCGCTGGTTGAAGAGCATGTGCGCACCGCCTTCGAGCGGGTAGCCGCGTATCGGCGCCATACCCGTGAGCGCATCGAGCAGGCAAAGCGGAAACCGCCGGCCGCTCCCCGTCGCTCGGCTTGCCCGAAGCCTCCCCGCCATAAGAAGAGCGCTCCCGACGTTGGTAATGGCTACCTGAAGCGTCTGCGCGAGGCCATCGTGGGAGCCGTGAATGGGCGTTAAGACGCGCGCACTGGCTGGGGCGTTGGCCCTGGCGGTGCCCATGGTCGGTCTCTACGAGGGGCGCAGCCTGTTTGCGTACCTGGACCCTGTCGGCATCCCGACTATCTGTTACGGCTCCACTGCCGGCGTTCACCTCGGGCAGACGAAGACCGACGCCGAGTGCCAGGCGCTGTTGGCCGGTGAGCTGGGCGCGGCCATTGAAACCGTTGACTCACTGGCTATTGAGCCCCAGCCCGACACGCGCCGCGCTGCCTTGGGGTCATTCGTCTACAACGTCGGCGCTGGCCAGTTCGCTACCTCGACGCTGCTGCGCAAGCTCAACGCAGGCGATGTGCGTGGAGCCTGCGCGGAGCTGAGCCGCTGGGTCTATGCCGGAGGCCGCAAGCTGGCGGGTCTGGTGAAGCGGCGGGCCGCAGAGCGCGAACTATGCGAGGTTGGCCTGTGACCTGGCTTTCAACCCTGCGCAAGCTCATTCCCGCAGCCGCGCTGATCCTGGTTCTGGTGGGCTGGTATCAGCTCATCGAGCACTGGAAATCCGACGCCTACGCGCAGGGCTACGAAGCGGCCCAGTCCAAAGGCGACACGGCACTGGAGAAGCTCAAGGGCGAGCACCTGGCGTTGGAGCTGCAGCGCGCTCGCGCCGCCGAGGCGAGTGCCAAAGCCGCCGCTAAAAAACTGCAAGACGAGCAAGCGCGCAACGACCAGTTGGCGGCCGACCTGGCCGAGCAACAACGCCTCTACCGCAAAACCACCGACCGACTCACCGGGGAGATTGCCCGTGTCAACGACCTGTACCGCGCGGCGCTCGATGCGCAGCCGCAACCTTTGCCTGCTTGCGGCTTTACTGCTGGCTTTGTCCGCGTGTGGAACGAAGCCACCGGAGCCAGCAGCGCCGCAGTGCCTGCCCCCAGCGATCCCGGCGGAGCTGCTGCGCAAGGCGCCGAAACCCGAGCCGCTGACCAGCTCATCGCCCCAGGCATCGGTCGCGCTGAAGTCCTGGCCCATCACGTCCGCTACGCCGAGCAGTGCAAGGGCACTGCCGCGCAGCTGGATGCTCTGATCGACGCCGTGCAAGGAGGCCACTGATGCCGCCGGATCTCGTCGAGATGATCGGATGGGCGATCTCGTTGCTGGGGATCTTCACCACGGTCGTGTTTGGGTTGGTCAAGTTGGCGCTGGCCCAGTTCGAGAAGCGCCAGACCGAGCGATTCAATGCCCAGGAGCGCGCCCGAGAGGCGGCCGCGCTGCGCTGGGAGGCGGCGTTCTCGAAGGTCCTGGAGCGCCAGGAGAAAGACGCCCATGCGCTGCAACAGCTAGAGCGCAACTTCATGAAGTTTCAGGCCGAACTGCCCGTCAATTACGTGCGCCGCGAAGACTGGGTGCGGGGGCAGTCGGTGATCGAAGCCAAGCTCGATGGCCTGGCGCTGAAATTCGAGAACATCATGCTCAAAGGAACCCCACGCAATGAACATTGACCCCGCAAAAGCCAGGCGCGAGACCCTGCGCTGGTTCATCTTGCTCACCCTCAACACCAGCCGGCCCGTGGACCCGCACGAAGCGGTCGTGCTGTCGACGATCCAGGGCGTGTTGCCCGACCTGACCCAGCTGGAACTGCGCCGCGAACTCGACTACCTGAAGGATCGCAGCCTGGTCACGCTGAAGAAGGAGCCCTCCGGCGTGTGGATCTGCGGGCTGACCCACTACGGCGTCGATATCGCGGAGTACACCGTGGACTGCCGACCGGGCATCGCGCGCCCCGAGAAGTACTGGGCGGGCAGCTGATATGCCGCCGCGCAGCAAGGTCAAGGGCCTGCCTGCTAAGGTCAAGACGTGGCTCGACCAGGCGCTGGCCGAGAACAACTTCAGCGACTACGAGGCGTTGTCGGGCGAGCTGGCCGCGCGTGGCTTTGCCATCAGCCGCAGCGCATTGCAGCGCTACGGCCAGAACTTCGAGGAACGTTTGTCCGC
Organism: Pseudomonas sp. R4-15; assembly: GCF_055768815.1. Taxonomy (NCBI): domain Bacteria; kingdom Pseudomonadati; phylum Pseudomonadota; class Gammaproteobacteria; order Pseudomonadales; family Pseudomonadaceae; genus Pseudomonas; species Pseudomonas sp. R4-15. The sequence goes on along the minus strand of NZ_CM147293.1, from coordinate 3,413,064 downwards.
CCTGAAGATGGCCAGCGAGCAAGCCAAAGCCGTTGTGGCGGCCGCACCGGATGAGGCCGGGGCTCTCAACGAGGCCTTGCTGCGCCTGACGCAGGAGCGGCTGTTCATGATGCTGCAGCCCGCCGACGGGAAGCTGGATATCAGCAAGGTCGGTAAGACCGTGGCCGAGATCATCAAGGCATCGGTGACGCAGAAGAAGTACGCCGCCGAGGCCGAAGCGCGACGTGCGGCGCTGGAAGAAGCGGCGAACGTTGCCGAAGGTGCCATGGCCAGCCAGGGCATGAGCCAGGCAGCTATCGACACGATCAAGCGCGACATTCTGGGGATCGCCTGATGAAGCTTTTTGCGGTCCTCGGCGTCGGCGCCCTGTATTTCGCCTTTGGCTGGGTCGCAGCGCACGTCACGGTCGCCACGGAATGCCGCCGCCTGGGCGGCTTCTACGTCGGCAACACCGTGTTCCGGTGCCAGGCCATCGAGCAGAAGGAGCCCGGCGAATGACCGTGCCTGTGCCAACGTCGGTGCTGCTGCCCTATCAGCAGGAATGGATCGAAGACCCGGCCGAGCTGAAGATTGCCGAGAAAAGTCGCCGGACCGGGATCACCTGGGCCGAAGCGGCCGATGCGGTGCTCAGTGCCAGCGCGGCCAAGGCCGCCGGGGGTACGAATCACTTCTATGTCGGCTCCAACAAAGAGATGGCCATCGAGTTCATCGACGCCTGCGCCATGTGGGCGCGCGCGTTCGACCGAGCTGCTGGGGCCATCCAGGAAGAAGTCCTGGCCGATGAAGACAAGGACATTCTGACCTTCAACATCTACTTCGCCAGCGGCTTCAAGATTCAGGCGCTCAGCTCCAGGCCGTCGAACCTGCGCGGCCGTCAGGGCAATGTGACCATCGACGAAGCGGCCTTCCATGAACAGCTCGCCGAAGTACTCAAGGCCGCCCTGGCGCTGACGATGTGGGGCGCCAAGGTGCGTCTGATCTCGACCCACAACGGCGCCGAGAACCTGTTCAACGAGCTGATCCAGGACAGCCGGGCCGGGAAAAAGCGCTACAGCGTTCACCGGATCACCCTGGACGATGCCTGCGAGCAGGGCCTGTACAAGCGCATCTGCCAGGTGCGCGGCAAGCCCTGGAGCCAGGAAGCGGAAGACCAGTGGAAGGCCAACCTGCTGGCCGACACCGCGACCCGTGAAGACGCCCTGGAGGAATACTATTGCGTGCCGAAGTCCGGCGGCGGTGCCTACCTGTCGCGGGCATTGATCGAGGCGCGCATGACCGATGCGCCGGTGATCCGCTTCGAAGGCTCGGCCGCGTTCAACGCGATGCCGGAGCACCTGCGGGCGGCAGAGATGCGCGACTGGTGCGAGGTGCATCTACTCCCGCACCTGGTGCAACTCAGTCCCAACGACCAGCACTGCTTTGGCGAGGACTTCGGTCGTACGGGTGACTTGACCGTCATTGCGCCGATGGTGATTACGCAGTTGCTCAAACGCCCGGTGCCCTTCCTGGTCGAGCTGCGCAACGTGCCGTTCAAGCAGCAAGAGCAGGTCCTGTTCTACATCGCCGACCGCTTGCCACGCCTGCAGGGCGGCGCCCTGGACGCCCGAGGCAATGGTCAATACCTGGCCGAGCAGGCGGTGGAGCGTTACGGCTCCGGGTTGATTCAGGCGGTAATGATCTCCCAGGCCTGGTACTTGGAGGCCATGCCCAAGTTCAAGGCGGGCCTCGAGGACGATGTGGTGAGCATCCCGCGTGACCGGGACGTGGGCGACGACCTGCGCGCCATCGAGGTCATCAAGGGCATTCCGCGTGTGCCCGAGGGGCGCACCGGCAACAACAAGGACCGCCATGGCGACGCGGCGATTGCCCTGGTCATGGCCTATTACGCCTCCCTACTGGAGGTGACCCAGATCGAGTTCACGGCGGTTCCGGCTCCCGGCCGGGCCGTTGATGACGATGACGACGATAACGACGGCTTCGGGAGTGGCTGCTGGTGATCCCTACCTTTATCAAGCGCCTGTTTGGTGGCGACCTGGCCGCCCTGGGCGAAAAGCAGACCGATGACCAGGCGCGGATCGGGCAGCTCAAGCGCGAGTTTGCCGAGCACCCGACCAAGGGGCTGACGCCGGGGCGGCTGTATCAGATCCTGGAGAGCGCCGAACAGGGCGACCTGCAGGCGCAGTCGGACCTGTTCGAGGACATGGAAGAGAAGGACCCGCAGATCGGTGCGGACCTGCTCAAGCGCCGCCAGTTGGCCGCCGAACTGGAATGGCAGATCGTTCCGCCGGACAACGCCAGTGCGCAGGAGCGCCGCGCAACGGACCACGCCAACGAAGTGTTTTCCGCCATGGAAGTGGAAGACCTGGTGCTCGACCTCGGTGCCGGCCTGGGGCATGGCTGGGCCAATCTGGAGCTGCCGTGGCAGCGAGACGGTGCCCTGCGTTACATCGAGCAGCCGCTGCTGCGCCCGCACAGTTGGTTCCGCCTGCACCCTGACGATCAGAACCTCATCACCCTGCGCGACATGAGTGCCAACGGTGCCGAGTTGTGGCCGCTGGGGTGGGTGCAGCACCGGCACCGTGCCCGTCCTGGCTACGTGGCCCGTTCGGGCCTGCACCGCATGCTGGCCTGGCCGTACCTGTTCCAGAACTACGCCCTGGGCGATCTGGCGCAGTTGCTGGAGATCTACGGTATGCCCGCACGACTGGGCAAATACCCGAAGAACGCCACCGCCAAGGAAAAGGCGACGCTGTTGCGCGCTGTCGTGGCCATGGGCAAGGACGCCGCCGGGATCATCCCCGAGGGGATGAGCCTGGAATACCTGGAGGCCGCGACAGGTTCCGCAGATATCTACCTGGCGATGATGAATTGGTGCGAGCGCAGCAAGAGCCGCGTCATCCTGGGCGGCACGCTGACCAGTGGAACCGGCGACGGGAGCAACACCAACGCCCTGGGCAACGTGCATGAGCGCGGTCAGGCGAGCCTGATCCGCTCGGACGTGCGCCAGTACTGCAGTAGCATCCGCCGCTCGATCCTATGGCCGATGGCGGCGATGAACTTCGGCATCGAGGACGCCAATCGGGCGCCGCGCTTCGCCCTGGACCTGGGCGAGACCGAGGACTATCAAACCCTGGCCAGCGTGTTGCCCGTCTATGTCGACATGGGAGTTGAGATCCCGATGTGGTGGCTCCACGAGAAAACCGGCATTCCCAAGGCGGCCGCCGGCGAGGCCGTATTGCGGCCGATTCCACAGCAGTCGATGCCTGCGATGCTCAAGCAGCAGCCAGAGCCAGGGAGCCACCTGGCCGTGTTGCGCGCGGGGCAGCGACCGGCTACCCCGGCCGATGCCATCGCCGCCCGCATGGCTCGCGAAGGCGACCCGAAGGTGGCCGCGTGGCTGGAGCGCATCGAAGCCATGCTGGGCGCGGCCAAGAGCCTGGAAGAGTTCCGCGAGATGCTGATGGCGGCGCAGGCCGACCTGGACGACGACGAGCTGGCCGCGCTGATCGGTGATGGACTGTCCGTCGCCGAGCTGGCCGGGCGCAGCGACCTGGAAGACGCTTCGGAATCTCGCGATGCCTGACGCCCAGCCCACCCTGCGCGCCGTGCTGGGGCGCCCCTTCGCGCAACAGGTGGCGTTCTACCGCAACAAGTTGGGCAACCTGGTGCCCACGGCGCGCTGGGACGATATCAAGCGTGATGCCCACGACACCGGGTTCATGGTGGCCGGCGCGGCGAAGGCCGATCTGCTGGCTGATCTGGCGATGGCAGTCGACCGTTTCCAGACCGAAGGGCGCGGCCTGGGCGAGTTTCGCAAGGACTTTCGCGACATCGTCCAGCGCAACGGCTGGCACGGCTGGACGGGCGAAAGCACCGCCGCCGGCCAGCGCTGGCGCACCCGTGTCATCTACCAGACCAACGCCGTGACCAGCTATTCGGCGGGACGTTTGGCACAGCTGCAGGAAGGCAACTTCGACCTGTGGGTCTACCGCCACAACGATTCGGTACGCAATCCTCGCCCCGAGCACCAGCGCCTGGACGGGCTGACGCTGCCCCCCAGTCACCCGCTATGGCGGCGCTACTACCCGCCGAACGGCTGGGGTTGCCAGTGCTACGTGGTCGGCGCGCGCTCGGCGGCCGGGGCGCGGCGCCTGGGTGGAAATCCCGAGCAGACCCCGCCGGACGGCTGGGACGCCGAGCAAGCCCCCGGCATCGATGAGGGGTGGGACTACCAGCCCGGCGCCCGTGTGGCGCAAACCGTGACGCAGATGGCGGAGAAGTCCAGGGCCTGGCCGTACGAGATCGCCAAGGCCTACATGGAGGGCGTGCCCACGCGGCAACGGGACCAGCTGGCACGCAGCTACCGCGCGTTGCCCAGCGTGGCCGACGATGCCCGGCGCTATGCCCAGCGCGTGCTGCGCGGTGAGGCGCCCGAGCAGCTGCCGGTCTATCGCACGTTGGGGCTGCTGCTGGCTGACGACGTGGGCCAGGTGCGGGCGTTGAAGGATCTGCAGGTCGACGGCTATGACTACGCCCTGGACGCCTCGGCAGTGCGCCATGTGCAGCGAAAGCATGGCGACAACGGCGAGTACTCCCGTGGGCAACGGCCGGTGACGGCTGCTGACTACAGCGTGCTGCCGCGCCTGCTGAACGAAGGCGGGCCACTGCTGGATGCGGGGAACTCGGAGTCAACGAACACGCCGCTGGTGCGTCGAGAGCTGACGCTGGGCAATGAGACCTATGTGGCGGTGTTCGAGGTGCGGCGCAAGCGCCGAATGCTGGTGCTGCAAACGTTCTATGTACGTGTGCGGCAATGAGGATGCGACCCCACCCCCGGCCTAACGCCCTAGACGTTTCATGGTATGAGCATGACGGTCCGATGCGAGGGGTCGTCCTGGAGTATAACCAATGATCGAGATCCACGCCGACAATCGCCGCGTCCTGGACGCCCTTAACGGGCTGCTGGCGCGCGGCCAGGACACCCGCCCGGTCATGCAGGACCTGGGCGAGTACTTCATCGAGTCGACCAAGCGGCGCTTTGCCACAAAGACCGGCCCGGATGGGGTGAAGTGGAAAGACAATGCCGGCACTACCGTCGAGCAAAAGGGGCGCAATGATCCGCTGATCGGCGAAAGCCGGCGGCTCTCCAACGAGATCCACTATCGAGCCGGTGCCAACCTGCTCGAATGGGGCAGTAGCCTGGTCTATGCCGGCATGCAGCAGAATGGCGGGCTGAAAGAGGCCTATCCGCACCTGTGGGGCGACGTTCCGGCGCGGCCCTTCCTGGGCATTTCCGACGACGATGAAGCGGCTGTGTTGGAGATCGTCCAGGAGTACCTGGCGGCGCCTCTCCAGAACGGCGCCAGGTGATGCGTTCGCGGGGTGGGCGCTGGGGTTGCCCGCGTAAGCGGTGAAAGGGGCGTTAGACCCGCGTTAGATTCGCGCGCAGCGCCATGCGCGAGGCGCGTGTTAGCCCGCGAGTGCTTCGGATCACCCTGCAATGGGGTGATTTTTACTAAATCCCTTTAGTCCCGAGCGTCCAGCCTGCCCCCCGATGATGGAGGCATGAAAACGACGCCCAGATTTCCCATCGCTGCCTGCTCCCTGGCCCTTCAAGTGGCGCCCGAGGGCGGCATGACTCGCCTCGTTCCGGCCGGTGAGTTCAATGCCCCGCGGGGCGCACTGTCCGGCAGCGGCCCCTGGTTCATGGACGAGGCGGCGGCGCGGCCGATCATCGAGCGAGCTGCAGCGCGCAGCACCGACATCGTCATCGACTACGAACACCAGACCCTGCTGGCCGAAGAGAACGGCAAGCCGGCGCCTGCGTCGGGCTGGATCGACCATGGTTCGCTGGAGTGGCGCGATGACGGCCTGTATGGGCGTGTCGCCTGGACCGCCGCCGCGAAGGGCGCCATCGACGCGGACGAGTACCGCTACCTGTCGCCCGTTTTCCCGTACGACCCCAAGACCGGCGCGGTGCTCGACCTGCTGCACGTCGGCCTGGTGAACAACCCCGCCATTGATACCGCTATTCCCGCCCTCGCTGCGGCCCGGATGGGCAGTGGCGCCTATGACCCTGCACAGAAGGAAGACACCGTGGACCGCGAAGTATTGATCGAGCTGCTGGGCCTGCCCAGCGACGCCACCGACGAGCAGATCACCGCCGCCATCAACCAGCTCAAGCAGACCGCCAGCGACTCGGATAAGGCCGTAGCCGCCGCCCGTGCTGCCAACACCCTGGACCCGGCCCAGTTCGTCCCCCTGGCCGTGTACCAGGAACAGGGCGCCCAACTGGCCGCCCTGCGCGCCAACAGCAACACCGCCGAGGTGGACACGCTGATCGAGGCCGGCCTGGCCGATGGCCGCATTCCCGGCGAGGCGACCGCCAAGTGGCTGCGCCCCCAGGGGCTGGCGGCCTGCAAGGCGTACCTGGAAGGCGCCACGCCTATCGCCGCGTTGCGTGGGCGTCAGTCCGACACCCGTACGAATGAGCCGGGCGCCCCGTCGGATGCCCTCACCGAAGCCGAACTCGCGGTGTGTAAGCGCACGGGCATCGACCCTGCCGACTACCGCAAAGCCAACCCGAAGGAGTAAGCCGAGATGGTTGCCGCTACCAAGAACCGCAATACCCCCTCCGTGTCGGGACACCGGCGCGGCTACCCGGTCGCCGCTGATACGCGCTGCTTCGCCGGCACCATCGGCGTGCTCGAAGCCGACGGCATGGTCCGTCCGGCCGCTGCCGGTCTCGACCTGATCGCCGTCGGTGTCTTCGAGCACCTGGCGGACAACGTCGGGGGACTCGATGGCGACGTCACGGCCTCCCTGTTGCGCGGTTTCGCGCGACTGGAGAACAGCGCCGACGCCGACGAGATCACCCAGGCCGATATCGGTCAGCGCTGCTACCTGGTCGACGACCAGACCGTGGCCAAGACCGATGGCGAGGGCACCCGCTCCGTGGCCGGCATCGTCGATGGTGTCGACGAGGTGGGCGTGTGGGTGCTGATCGATCCCACCAGTGGCGTGCTGGCCAGCGCCGCCAACACCGTTGCCGGCTAACGGCCAACTACAGAGGAAGAAGCATCAATGGATCTCACCTCCACGAACCTGCAGGCGCTGTACCGCGCCTATCGGACCAACTTCCAGCAGGGCTTCGCCTCGCTGGGCGACGACGGCGCGCTCTATGAGCAGGTCTGCACCGTAGTGCCGTCGACCACTGCCGTCGAGGTTTACCCGTTCCTCAAGGGCCTGCCGCGTCTGCGCGAATGGATCGGCGACCGCGTGATTCACAGCCTCGAAGGCGGCGAATTCAGCATCAAGAACCGCAAGTTCGAGCTAACCGAGGGCGTGGAGCGTGACGCCATCGAGGACGATACCTATGGCCTCTATGGCCCGGTCTATCAGGAGTTCGGTCGCAGTTCCCGCGAGCACCCGAACGAGCTGATGGTCGAGACCCTGACCGGAAACCCCAAGTGCTACGACGGCGCCAAGCTGTTCGGCAACCACGTCGTGCTCAACGAAAAGGGCAAGGAAGCCCAGGTCAGCAACGATATCGGCGGGACGGGCGCGGCCTGGTACGTGATGGACCTGACCCGCGTCATCAAGCCGGTGGTGTTCCAGAAGCGTCGCGACTACGACTTCAGGGCGCTGACCGACCTCAACAGCAGCCAGATCTACATGACCGACCAGTTCCTGTTCGGCGTGGATGCCCGCGTGAACGCCGGCCCCGGCCTGTGGCAGTTGGTGGTGCGTTGTAACGAGCCGTTCAACGCCGAGACCTACGAAGCCGCTCGTGCGCGCCTGCAGGAACTCAAGGGCGACCATGGCCGCCCGCTGGCCCTGCGTCACAGCCACACCATGGTGCCGAACGCCATGGAAGGCGCCGCCCTGCGCGTGCTGAACAACAGCCAGGCGGCGAACGGCGCGACCAACGAGTGGGCCGGCACCTCGAAGCTGATTCTCAACCCCTGGATGCCCAGCGCGGCCTGATAAGGAACAGCCATGGCCGTCTATCTGACCCTGGACGCCCTGATTCGCCGCTTTGGCCAAGACGAGATCCTGGATCTTGCCGAAGACCGGAGCGACGACACGGGCGAAACCATCGACCAGCAGAAGGTCGACGACGCCATCCAGGATGCGACTGGCGAGATCGACAGCGCCCTGGCCGGCGGCGGCTATCGCCTGCCGCTGGCCATGGTGCCGCCGCTGTTGACGGCCTATGGCTGCGATATCGCCCGTTATCGGCTGTACGACGCGCGCGCCACTGAGCAGGTGACCAAGCGTTATGACGACGCCATCCGGGCGCTGCGCATGATCGCTACCGGCACGCTGAAGCTCGGACTGCCGCGTGCTGACGATGACGCGGTGAGCGCGGGCGACGTGGTGATGGTGCCGGGTCGCCGGACCTTTCCGGGCGGGGTGTTCTGATGCTGGGCGAGATCGAGGACGCGATGATCGCGCGCTGCAAAGACGTGGTCGGCGCGCACGTAAAGACCGTCGAGGATCTGCCGGGCAACTGGGACGACGCGACGATCAAGGCCGCCCGTCGCGACGTGCCGGGCGTTTATATCGCCTGGTCGGGCGGTGCCGGCATCAACGGCGCGCGCGCTGGCATCAACAGCCGTTATGCCGTCTACGTCGTCACCGGGCAGGCCAGTGGCGAGCGTGAGCGTCGGCGCGGCAACAGCCGCCAGGTGGGCGCCTACGAGATCCTGGAGCGCGTGGTGCCGGCACTGCACGGCATGAACGTGTCCGGCTTCGGCTCGTTGCTCCTTGAGCGCGTTGACAACCTCTATTCGGACCGTACCGATCAGCAGGGGCTGGTCATCTACGGCGCCGTCTTCCGTATGGATCGTTTGATGTTCCCGGCCGCCCTGGACGCCAGCGGCCTGGCCGACTTCGCCACCTTTCACGTCGACAGCAAGGTGCCCGAGGGCGCCGACACCGTCACTCACCTGGAGCTGCCCACCGGCAGCGAGGACTCGCAATGACTCAGCGATTCATCAAGCCCGCCGAGCCCGGCCTGGTCGTGCGGAGGCCGGAGAACGGTCGCCCACTGGCCGCCTCGGGCGAGCCGGTGGACTGGTCCGTGTTTTGGGAGCGGCGCCTGCGTGAAGGCTCCGTGATCGAGCCGAAAACCACGACCGGGGCTGCGAAAAGCGACGCAGCCACGGCCAAGAAAGAGGGCAAGTAATGGCCATCAGCGCTACGGTATTCAACGACATTCCGGCCGCATTGCGCGTGCCGGGCATCTATATCGAGTTCGACAACCGCCTGGCAGGCAATGCCGTGTTCCAGGGCAAGCTCCTGGTGCTGGGGCAGATGCTCAGCAGCGGCACCGCTCAAGCCGGCATGCCGGTCCAGGTGACCAGCGCCGAGCAGGCCGATGCGTTGTTCGGGCGTGGCTCCATGCTCGCGGAGATGATGCGCGCCATCAAAGGCGTCGACCTGTACGTCGAGACCTGGGCCATGCCCCTGGCCGACGCCGAGGTCGCGACCAAAGCGGCCGGCACGCTGCTGGTCAGCGCAGGCCCCGCGCAGACTCAACCGCTGGCGCTGTACGTCGCTGGCTATCGCGTCTGGTGCGAGATGACGGCGGGGGCTACCCCGGCCGCCACGGCCCAGGCCATTGCCGACGCCATCAATGCCGATGACCAGGTGCCGGTGGTGGCTACGGTGGCCGACGCTACCGTGACCCTGACCTGTCGTTGGGCCGGCGAGTCCGGCAACGGGCTGTTCCTGGGCGATAGCCTCAAGGGCGAGCAGTTCCCCGACGGGCTGGGCCTGACCTATACCCAGGCCAGTGGTGGCGCCGTCAACCCTGACCTGGTCGCCGCGATGGCGGCGCTGGGTAACGAGTGGTGGAACTGGTTGTGCCTGCCCTACACCGATGCGACTTCGCTGGAGGCCGTGGAAACCGAGCTGGCCGAGCGCTATGGCCCGATGGTGCAGAAAGGCGGCCGGGCCTTCGCGGCCTTCCGTGGCACGCACAGCGCCACCGCGACCCTGGGCAACAGCCGCAACTCCCCGCATCTGACCCTGATGGGCATGGGGTCCGCCCCCAGCGCCCCGTGGCTGTGGGCGGCGGTGAATGCCATCGTCGGTGCCAAAAACCTCGCAACGGACCCCGCGCGCCCGCTGCAGCGCCTGGCGCTGCCGGGGCTGATCGGCCCCCGCGAGGATGAGCGCTGGCGCGATGACGAGCGCAACCTGCTGCTGTACGACGGGATCGCCACCTACACCGTGGCCACCGACGGCACGGTGCAGATCGAACGGCAGATCACCACCTACAAACGCAACGCCGCCGGGGTGGCTGATGACTCCTACCTGGACATCAACACCCCCGAGACCCTGGAGCGCATCCGCTACGAGCAGCGCAGCCTGTTCGCGCAGAAGTACCCGCGCCACAAGCTAGCGACCGATGCCGACCGCGCCCTGTACGACCCCAGCCAGCCCGTGATGACGCCCAAGGTGTGCCAGGCCGAGCTGCTGAGCCTGTACCGCCAGACCTTCATGGCCGAACGCGCGTGGGTCCGTGATTACGACGGTTACAAGGAAAGCCTGCAGGTCAACATCGACCCGGACGATCCGACCCGCCTCAACGTCATCGATCAGCCGATGCTGATCGGCCAGTACCGCGTCCACGCCCAGCAGACGCAGTTCCGTCGCTAACAGGAGCCCACCATGTCAGGACAAGTTACCGGGATCGCCACCATCCGCGTCGATGGCGTCGAAATCCCCTCCGAACGCGGCGCCACCCTCAACCCCGGCGGCGTCAACCGCACCACCCGGATGGCGGGCCGTCGCGTGTATTGGAACGAAGAGCCGGTGGCGCCGACGGTGCAATGCACGGTGCTGCATACCCCGGACGTTGACCTGATCGACCTCAACGCGATCACCGACGCCACGGTGCTGTTCGAGTGCGACAACGGCCAGGACTACATGCTGACCAATGCGTTTTCCACGGCGCCCTCCGAACTCAACAGCGGCGAGGGCAAGGTGCAACTGAATCTGAGCGCCGCGCGCTGCGAGAGGATCAACTAAATGACCACCACCATCGACTACCTGGCCGACCTGTCCGAGGACGAGCGCGGGCGCGTGAAGGACATGGGCGACACCATCGAGGTCACCCTGCTGGAACCCATCACCTACGTGCACGGCAAGATCGACGGTCAGCGCACGCTGACCGAGTTGCGCCTGGTCAAGCGCCTGAAAGGCAAGCACCTCAAGGCGCTGGACAAGGCCACCGGCGAGATGGCGCAGACCCTGGCCCTGCTCGCGGCGGTTGCGGGCGTACCGCCCCAGGCCATGGATGAGATCGACAGCCGCGACCTGGATGTGGTCCGGGCGGTGCTCGACCCTTTCTTGCCGAAGTCCCGCAAGACTGGGACGGACTCGTCCGAGTCGTAGCCACCGCCTTTGGCGGGTTCAACCCCCTGGACCTGCTGGAAATGGACCTGGTCGACCTGCAATGGTGGTTTGGCCAGGCGCAGAAGCTAGCCGAAGAGATCAAGCGCGATGGCGGGTAATGCCCTTAAAACCTCGGTCATTCTGGAGCTGGTCGACCGGCTGACCACGCCCTTGCGTCGCGTAACCCAAGGGCTGCGCGGCATGGCGCGCCAGGCCGGCTTCGATCAGTTGATGAGTTCGGCACGGCGTACCCGTGCCGCGCTTGCTGGCACCCTGCAGCAGGCCGGCCAACTGGCCAAGCGTGTTGCGTTGATTGGTGGCGCAACCGCGGGGGCGGCCTGGGGCGTTTCGCGCTTCGTCGGGGGCGTGGCCGAGTTGGGCAACGAGGTGAAGACCGCCTCGGAACGCCTGGGCGTCAATTCGCGCTGGCTGCAGGAATGGATGTACGTCGGCCGCCAGTTCGGCGTGGAAAACGACGCGCTGATCGACGGTTTCAAGGAACTCTCGCTGCGCGCCGACGAGTTCGTGATGACGGGCCAAGGTGGCGCCGCCGAGTCCTTCCAGCGCCTGGGCATTACCGTAAAGGACCTGCGCGCCACGGCCGGCGATACCGACAAGATCCTGGACCTGGTGCTGGGGCGCTTGGGGCGTATCCAGAACGCGGCCGCGCGCCAGCGGATCTTCGACGAGATGTTCGGCGGCACCGGCGGTGAACAGATGGTCGCCATGCTGACGGCCGCGCGCGAACAGCTCGACGGCATGCGCCGTGACGCCCACGCCCAGGGCGCGGTGCTGAGCGATGACGAGATCGAGCAGTCCCGCCTATACACCCGGCAGATGGCCGACCTGCGCACGGTGTTTACCTCGGTCCGCAACCTGATCGCCGGGCAGTTGCTGCCCGTCATCAACGAATGGCTGGGGCGTGTGCGCGAACTGACCAAGGCCAATCGAGAGGCCATTGCGGATCAGTTCCTGGTGAAGATTCGGCAGTTGTGGGAATGGCTCAGTCGTGTGGGGGGTGCCATTCAGTCGGCGGCCAATGCAGTTGGTGGCTTCGGGAACTTGATGAGCATTATTGCGGGGCTGCTGGCAACTAAGTTGATCGTGTCTCTGATCCTTACTGGCATCGAAGTCGGTCGTCTAGCCAAGCGCTTTGTGGTGTGGGCGTTCTCTATGGGGGGCGTCGTGGTCAAAGCCATTGCGTCGTGTGGTAGCGCCCTCCTGGGCTTTGCAGCGAGGGCAATCCCTGCGGCAATCATGGGCATCCGCGCCTTCTCTTTGGCACTGGTCACCACCCCGATTGGCTTGATTCTTACCGGCATCGCCGCCTTGGCCGGCGCGGTGTACCTGATCTATCGCAACTGGGATTCCATCTCGCGCTGGTTCAGCCAGCGCTGGGCGGACGTGCAAGCCGCCTTCTCCGAGGGTATCGGCGGCATCGGCAAGTTGCTGGTCAACTGGTCGCCGGCGGGGCTGATCTATCGCGGCCTGGTCGCTGGGCTCTCGCGCCTCGGCGTTGAAGTGCCGGCGCGCTTTTCGACCCTGGGCGGACTGCTGATCGATGGTCTGTTGGGCGGGCTGGCCAAAGGCTGGCGCGGTACCTGGAGCTGGCTGCAGGAGCGTGCGCAGGCGTTTACCGACGTGGGTGCCCGCTGGGTGGGAGCGCTGCGTGATGGTCTCGCGGCCCATTGGCAAGGCGTACTGCGCTGGTTCGGCCAACGCTGGGCGGACGTGCGGCGCGCCTTCTCCGAGGGTTTGGGCGGTATTACCCGCCTGTTGGCGAACTGGTCGCCTCTGGGGCTGATCTATCGCGGCCTGGTCGCTGGGCTGTCGCGCCTGGGCGTTGAGGTGCCGGCGCGCTTTTCGACCCTGGGCGGGCTATTGGCCGATGGTTTGATGGGCGGGCTGGCGGAGGGTTGGCGCGGCACCTGGAGCTGGCTGCAGGAGCGGACGCAGGCGTTTACCGACGTGGGTGCCCGCTGGGTGGCTGCGCTACGTGACGGCATTGCCGCCCAGTGGGGCGAGCTGACGCGCTGGCTCTCGCAGAAGGGCGAGACGTTGACGGGATGGCTGCCGAACTGGGCGCGTAACGGGCTGGGCCTGGGGGCGACCGCAGCACGTGGCCCCGCATCGGCTCAACTGGGGCCGCCGGTGATGAAGGACCGCCCCGCGTTGTCGAGCGCACCCGTGCGGGCCGACGTGGGCGGCGAGCTGCGAATTGTGATCGATGGGCAGGGGCGCCCGCGTGTGGACTCGATGCGCCGCAATGGCGGCCTCGACTTCAGCGTCGAGACGGGCCTGCTGGGGATGGTGCCGTGAGGTTACTGGCTGCCCTTGGGGCCAAAGTCGCCGTTTGCCACACGCGCTGTCGCCGCGTCCTTGACGATTTGGTGATGGATGCCGCCAGCCACCAGGAATCCAAAGCCGACTGGTACCCACCACGCTGCCTCTGGCAGCAGCCAGGCCAGGGCTCCGCCCAATCCAAGGCCAATAACGCCTGCAATCAAAGCGGCCTTCTCAGTCGGTTTCATGCCCAGTCCTCCGTTGACGTTGATTCGGGGAGCCTAGCACATGAGCTGGCGTGACCGTATCGACCCCGAGCTGCGCGGCAGCTATCGGGGTGTGGAGTTCCACGTCGAGCGCGCCGATACCACGGCGGGCCGGCGCTGGCTGATCCACGAATACCCGCGCCGCGACAAGCCCTACAGCGAAGACATGGGCCGCCGTGCGAAAGAGTGGCGCCTGGCGTTCTTCGTGGCTGGCGAGGACTACGACCAGCAGCGCGACCGCCTGCTGGTCGCCCTGGACGCTCCCGGCTCGGCCACCCTGGTGCACCCGTACCTGGGCACCTTCTCGGCGGTGGCCACCGACGTGCAGTTCAGCGAGTCGACCCGCGAGGGTGGCGTGTGCACGTTCCAGGTGACCTTCTCCGAAAGCGGCTTGGAGGTGTATCCAGCCACCAGCACCGACACGCAACGCGCGGCCAGCGATGCAGCCGACGCGGCCGAGGAAGAGGCCGAAGGCGACTTCCTGGACCGCTGGAGTATCGAGGGCCTGACGGGGTGGTCGCTGGAGGCGCTGCAGCGTGACCTGGGCGACATTCTGTCCGAAGGCGAGCGCATCATCGGCGGGATCGCCGACGAGATCGCCAGCGTGATCCGTTTCCCGGCGAACATCATCGGCATGATCAAGGGCAGCTATTACCGGCTGCGCGGCGCCGTGATGCGCCCGGTCAACGCCCTGGACCTGTACAGCGGCGATAGCCTGCTGTCCTTCGGCAGCAACTCGCGGGACTCGACCTCGGCAAGCGCCGCCTTTGGCACAACGAACGCCACTGCACAGAGCAGCGGCACCTGGGAAGGCATCACCAGCGGCGACGAGCCGTTGACCGAAGCCAGTGCAGCGGTGCGCATTGCGCCAGGCTCCCCGGCGCGGGCCATCCGCCTGGTGCGCAGCATCGGCGAAGCGGGCGATGCCGTGGCGTTGCCTTCGGCCGACACGCCCCACGGCGTGACCCGAGCGAACAACATTCAGGCGGCGAATCAGCTCAACAGCCGCTTGGCTGCGGTGACGGCCGCGCGGATCGTGGCGCAGACCGAGTGGGCCTCTCGGCAGGACGCCCTGGCGGCGGCAGACGATGCGCTGGCGCTGATCGATCACGCGATGCAGGCCGACGAGCCGATCACCGACAGCGTCTATGCCGCGCTGGTGACGTTGCGCCAGACCGTGGCCAGCGACCTGCAGGTCCGTGCTACCGCGTTGCCGAACCTGACCGAGTACACGCCGCAAGTGACCCTGCCGGCGCTGGTGATCGCCCAGCGCCTGTATGGCGATGCGTCGCGCGCGGACGAGATCTGCATTCGCAACAACGTGCCGCACCCCGGTGCGGTGCGCGGTGGCGAGGTCCTGGAGGTGCTGAGTGACGAATGATCGTCTGCCGGTCGTGCTGCAGATTGGTAGCCAACGGCATACCGGGTGGCAGGAGGTGAGCATTCGCCTGTCGCTGGAACAGATCGCCGATGACTTCTCGCTGCGCTTGACCGAGCGCTGGAACGAGTCGGGGGAGACTCGCGCGGTACAGCCCGGCGAGGCCTGCACCGTCACCATTGGCGACGAGTTGGTGCTGACCGGCTACCTCGACGAGGTGCTGCCGGACTACGACGCGCAGAGTCATGCCATCGTGGCCAGCGGTCGCAGTCGTGCCGCCGACCTGGTCGATTGCAGCGGCAAGGAACGGCGGCTGGACGGGCGAACGTTGGCGCAGATCGCTACGACGTTGGCTGAGCCCTACGGCATCGAGGTCGTCGACCTGGTCGGAGCGAGCAAGCCTTTCGCGTCGTTCGCCGTGGAGGACGGCCAGCCGCTGGCCGAGGCCATCGAGCGGGCGGCGCAGATCCGGGGCGCGCGGGTGGTGAGTGATTCCCAGGGCCGGCTGCTGATCGTCCATGCCGTGCAGCGCACGGTGCGTACGCCCCTGGAGCTGGGCAACAACATCCTCAAGGGCTCCGGGGTATTCAGCGACCGAGACCGCTTCAATCAATACGTCGTCGAGGCGCAGACGCCAGGCAATGACAACTGGAATGGCCTGCAGGCCTCGGCGCCGGCCGGCACCGCGAGCGACCCGCGTGTGCGGCGACCCAGGTCGACCTTGATCGTCTGCGATACCCCGGCCGACAGCGCGGATTGCGGAACGCGTGCGGCGCTCGAAGCACGGGTGCGCTGGGCCAAGGGCCGTGGCGTGACCTACACCGTGGCCGGCTGGCGGCACGAGCAAGGCGTGTGGCGCCCTGGTGACCTGGTGCACGTCCGTGATGCCTACCTGGGCCTGGATGAGCCACTGCTGGTCAGCGACGTGCAGCTGATCGAGGGGCTGGATGGACGCTTTGCCGAACTGCGCGTGGCGCCGCCGGCGGCCTTCGAGCCCGTGCCCATTGCCGAGTCTTCGGCCAGTGGCAGCAATGCCAAAACCGGCGATTGGGGGTGGTGATGGATCAACGCAGGATGCTGCAGCGCACCCTCGGGCCTATGTGGCGCCGGCTTCGGCTGTTGGTCAGCCGGGGCGTACTGACGCTGGTCGATGACGCACCGCAGATGCAGACCGTCCAGGTGACGCTGCTGGGCGAGCAGCCAGCGCCGGCCGAGCGCTTCCAGAACTACGGCTTTACGTCCGTGCCGCATGCCGGCGCCGAGTCTGTGGTGGCGGCGGTGGGCGGTGCCCGCGCGCACCTGGTCGCGCTGGCCGTTGATGACCGGCGCTATCGACTGACCGGCTTGGCCAATGGCGAGGTGGCGATCTACGACGACCTGGGCCACGCCGTACACCTGACGCGCGCCGGCATCGTCATCAATGGCGCGGGGCACTCGCTGGCGTTCGTGAACTGCCCGACGGTGACCATGGATGGCGACCTGGCGGTGGCTGGAGAGGTGCGCGACCACACCGGGACGATGCGGGCGATGCGAGACGCCTTCAACCCGCACACCCACGGCGGCAGCGGCCCCGACAGGAGCATGGGCTGATGGATATCGCACTGAGCTATGACGCGCTGGCCAAGGCCTACGACATGGCCGTCAGCGATGGCGACCTGGTCACGGACAAGACCTTGCAGACCGCTGTCCTGATCTCGCTCTACACCGACCGCCGGGCGCTGGGCGAGGACGAGTTGCCCGATGGCAGCACCGACCGGCGCGGCTGGTGGGCGGACACCTACGCCGAGCGGCCCATCGGCTCGCGGCTGTGGCTGCTCTGGCGCGAGAAAGAAGTGGATCGCGTGCTGCGGCGCGCTGAGACCTACGCCGCCGAAGCGCTGGCCTGGTTGATCGACGACGGCATTGCCGCTTCGGTCGACGTGGCCGCCATCCATCTGCGCCGGGGCGTACTGCAACTGATCGTCGGTATCCAGCGGCCGGGCGGGCAGGTCCTGGAGCGCCGCTATGACTATGTATGGGGAGACTCCGATGGGGTTTAAACGCCCGGCGCTGCCGGAGCTTATCAGCCGGGTCGACAATGACCTGGTCTCGCGACTGCCCGGTGCGCAGGCCGTCCTCGCGCGGCGCATGACGCAGATCCTCGCGACCGGCCAGGCCGGTGTGGTGCACGGGCTCTACGGCTACCTGCAATGGCAGGAGCGGCAGCTGTTCCCGGAGACCTGCGACGATGACTTGCTGTACCTGCACAGCGTTGGCGTGCCCCGCCGGGCGGCGACGCGCAACAGCGGCACGGTCACCTTCACCGGCAACGACGGTGCCCTGATCGCCGAGGAAACCCTGCTGCAGGTCGACGGCGTCGAGTATCAGACCGTCGACGCGGCCACTCTGGTCGATGGTTCGGCAACGGTTGAGATCGAGGCGGTCGAGCTGGGCAGTGCCGGTGCGCTGGCCAGCGGCGTGGTGCTGACGCTGGTAACCCCGGTGGCGGGCGTCAACGCGAACGCCACCGTAGCGGCGAACGGGATCACCGGCGGCGTCGATATCGAGTCCTTCGACACCTGGCGCGAGCGCATCATGCTGCGCCGTGCGCGGGTGCCGCGTGGCGGTGCGAGTGGCGACTGGGAAGAGTGGGCGCTGTCCGTCGCTGGCGTCACTCGCGCTTGGGAAGATCCGCAAGGCATGGGCCTGGGCACGGTGGTGCTGCGCGTCATGGCGGATGATGCGGCCGACGGTCCGATGCCGTCGCAACAGCTGCTCGATGACGTGTTCGCCTATATCGAGACGCAGCGCTGTGTGACGGCGCACGTCTACGTCATCGCGCCAACGGCCGTGCCGTTCGCGCCGACCCTGCGCGTGACCCCGAATACCGCCACCGTCCGCGCCGCCGTTGAAGCGGCGCTGCAAGACCTGGTGCTGCGCGTGAGCGAGCCGGGTGGTGTGCTGTTGATCTCGCAGATTCGCAGCGCAATTGGCACTGCCGATGGCGTGACGGACTACGAGCTGGAGTCACCCACTGCAAACGTGGGCTTCGACTACGGCGCGCTGCCGGTATGGGAGGGCGTGCAGTGGCTGGATTGAGCGCCGCCGACTACCGGCAGCAACTGTTCGCGCTGCTGCCCCAGGGCATGGTCTGGACCACCGCCCAGGACTCGAACCTGCAGCAGCTGCTCCTGGGCCAGGCCCAAGAGTTCGCCCGCGTGGACGCCCGAGCCGGGGCGCTGCGTCTTGAGGCCGACCCGCGTCAGGCGCTGTACACCTTCGAAGAGTGGGAGGCGAGCTATGGCTTGCCGTCGTCCTGTGCGCCTGCCGATCAGTCGATGGCTGACCGTCGGGCCGCGTTGATTGGGCGCATCGTCGGGCGCGGCGGCATGGCCGCCCAGGACTATATCGACCTGGCTGAAGGGCTCGGCTATCCGGGCGCCCAGGTCCTCGAATTTCGCGAAGCGACCGTCGAGGTTGAGACCCCGACAGGGCACCAGGGCGCAGTGATCGGCGATGACATGAACGGCGCCGACTGGGAAATGACGTGGCGGGTGCTACTGCCGGCCGACGTGGTCCGCGAGTCCGTGATCGAGGAAGCAATCATCGGCGACCCGCTGCGCTCCTGGGGCGATGAACTAATCGAGTGCTCGCTGCGGCATGCCGCGCCGAGCTGGCTATTGCTGCAAATTGGGTACGTGGAGGCGTAAGTGGAAAAGGTAGGCGCATTTACTGAAAGGGCGACGGACAACGGCGAGTTCCGGTCCGGCAACCCCGCAACGGGACAGTCCGCCACGCCCTTGCTGGCGGACTACTTCAACATGCTGCAGCGCGAGCTGGTCAGCATCATCGAGGCCGCAGGCCTCACACTGGATAGGGCCAACGACGCACAACTGGGTGCCGCCCTGGCAGCGCTGTTCGCCGCCAAGGGGCATGCACACAGCTGGAGCCAGATCACTGGGAAGCCGACCAACTTCCCGGTGTCGTGGGGCACTGTTTCGGGCAAGCCGACCACCCTTGAGGGATACGGGATTGCTGGGGGGGGCTTCACTGATGTGGTTGGAACGCCGAAGGGCACACACGGGGGCTACGTTAGCGGGTCGAACACCACTAATAAGTGGGGGGCATGCATGTGGAGCATGGGCGGGGCGTATGGTGGTTCTGGCTCCGCTAATGCCTACGAACCCGGAGCCACGATCTTCGGTACCGCGTGGTTACGAGATTCGCATGTCTCTGTCGACGCGAGGATCGGCGAGGGAATGTATCTCTACCGCGCTGGCACTCTGCTGGGTGGCATTGGCCATCTTGGGGCTTATACCGCTGGGGTATTCGCCGGCAAGGGCACCAACCTGACCGATATTCCGCAGTCCGCCATTACTAATCTGGCCACGACCCTGGCCGCGAAGATGGACACCGGAGCCGGTGGTATCGGAGCTTCGGCAATACTGTCCAACGACTGGGACGCAATCAATTCGAACGGCCTCTACTACAACACCAGCCCAACGGCCGTCGGACTTCCGATTTCGTCCACCAACATGACCGTGTTACACGCTCAGCGACTGGCTGGAGAAGTAGCCAGCCAAATGGGATTTCGTACCGAAGGCACCGTGCCCCGGACGCTCCGTCGAGCGCGCGCCTCGACCGGCGAGTGGGGGACATGGGTCGAACTCGCAACCCTCGATAGCCCCGTTTTCACCGGAAACCCCAACGCCGTTACCCAGTCGGCAGGCACCAACAATAACCGCCTGGCTACCTGCGCCTTTGTGCAAACAGCGGTCGTCAGGGCTACCCCTCCCGGCCAGGTCGCCCACTTCGCCCTGAGCGCCGCCCCCACCGGCTGGCTCAAAGCCAACGGTGCCGCCATCTCGCGCACGACCTATTCCGACCTGTTCGCCGCCATCGGCACCACCTTCGGCGCCGGCGATGGCTCTACGACGTTCAACCTCCCCGACCTGCGCGCCGAGTCCATTCGCGGGCTCGACGACGGCCGCGGCATCGATCCCGGGCGGGTGCTGGGCTCGGCGCAGGCCGGCCAAAGCAATCATTTTGCCGAAGCGCAAGAAAGCGGAGGCCCCGCAAGCGGCAGCATCACGATACCCGACAACGGGGATTGGTCGGCGTGGCTGGCGGGTGGTGATCCGGGCGCAAATGGCAGCCGGAACAGATTCCGCCTGACCGGTGGCGAAACCCGCCCCCGCAACATCGCGTTGCTCGCTTGCATCAAGTATTGAAAGAGGCAGTCATGACTGACGAAACGACCGAAACGACCGAAACGACCGAAACGACCGAAACGACCGAAACCGGCGAGATCACTGAGGGTGAATCCGGGAGTGATTTGCCACTGGAGCCAGCACCCTCCATTTACAGTTGCCATCCACTGACGCGCGAGTACATCGGCTCCGGCCAGGCCGATGCTGATCCTCTGGACGTTGGCAACTGGTTAGTCCCGGCCCACGCCTATCTCGACGCACCGCCCGAGGCGTCGGAGGGTTACGTTGTGTGCCGTAAAGAAGACGAAAGCAGCTGGGAGCTGATCGAAGACCATCGGGGCGTTGTGTACAGCACTGAAACCGGGGCTCAGCAGGCCTGGGCGAATCTCGGGCCGCTGCCCGAGGGGCTGACAGCCACCGCACCTGCCAGCCCTTATGACGCATGGACCGGCACGGAATGGCAGCTAGACGAAGCGTCCGAGCGCGAAGCCTTGGTTGCTGCGGCGATCAGCCAGCGCAATGCGTTGCTGCAAGGCGCGGCGACTCAAATCGCGCCACTCCAGGACGCTGTAGACCTTGGCATAGCTACCGAGGATGAGGCCGCAAGGCTGCTCGCATGGAAGGGGTACAGGGTAGAGTTGGCGCGCATCCAGGAACAGGAAGGATATCCGGGGGATATCGAGTGGCCGACCAGTCCGGAGGACGCTGCAAATGGCTGAATCGGCAGTGAGTAATAGGCCATCCTGGTCGGTGCTAGTGGGTGGCCTCGCTCAGGCGTTGGTCTTGGTCGCGCTGCGGGTGGTGCTGGTTGTTGTGGGGCTTGTCGTTGTTCCTATAGCCCTTCCGTTTCGCAGCATCGACGAGGCGACGAGGGTTCCATTCACTGAGGTCGCTGGCGACTGGGTTTTGGTTACGCTTCCTTCCTGGGCTTGGCTCTGGAGCAATGACCGTGATGGGGCCGCTGGCGACAAGCGAGGGTGGTGGCATGCTAATGCCCCTTGGGGACTTGGCGCCTATCACTGGATCTCGATGCTGGCCTGGTTGGCTTACAGAAACCCGGCGAATAACGCTCGTTTCACTCGACTCATGGGGTGCCCCGTGTCCGAGTGCTCCCATGAATATTGGGGTGATGAGGTTGTCGAGGATGATCCGGGCAAAGGCGGCTTTCGCGTGCTTGTCGCTACTCACAAGGCCACGGGCCGACGCTATTTCGGTTTGTACTGGGTCAAGCAATGGACTGCGACGCGGGCGTTAGTAGTCCAGGTCGGCTTTAAAGGTGAACCCAGCGATTGGTCCGAGGATTACAGCGCCGACCCTTCCAAAGGGTGGAAGGGGTTAACGTGCGAGATCAACCCCTGGAAGCGTATTGACTGAGATGGCCGGCGCCGTCTAATTGCCGAGTGCCAATTGCGGCGCAAAATTCCGGATGCAAGGCGGTGCGCGGCAGTGCCAATTAGAACGCCGCGCGGTGCCAAAAACGGCGCGCGCTTACACGACTAGGCGCAGGCTGCAGCCAATGGCACTCCCTTGGCAAAGTCTGCAACGACGGCGCAGATCATTTCCGGCACAACCCGCAGGGCCGGTGCCTGTTTTGCCGCGATACGGCGTTGCTCGTCTTGGACTTACCCCGGTAAGCCCTGCGACTCGCGCCTTGTCTCGCGGCAAAACAGGCACCGGCGCGGCCGTGAATGAAGCGGGAACAGGGCCTAATCGAACGCGAAGTCGCCTTCGCCCGCCAGTTCGCCGAGCGCGCGGCGCGGGCTGGGGGTTTCCCGGGCCTGCAGGCCTTCGGGCAGGCTGGACTTGTCGCCGAGCTGGCCGACCGCGACCACCGCGTGGATTTCGTACTCTTCGGGAATCTTCAGCTCGCGGCGGGTCAGCTCCTTGTCGAAGCCTGCCATGGCGTGGGTGTACCAGCCGGACAGGCTCGCCTGCAGGGCGAAGAAGCCCCAGGCCGCGCCGGTATCGAAGGTGTGCCAGAGCGCCGGTGCTTCTTCACTGGCGCCGGGTGGCGTGAAGCGGGTCTTGGACACCACCACCAGCAGCGCCGAGGCGTGTTGCGCCCAACTGCGGTTGAATTCGTTGAGCAGCCCCAGATAGCGCGACCAGTTCGGCGTATCGCGACGGGCATAGAGGAAGCGCCAGGGCTGCGAATTGTAGGCCGAAGGAGCCCAGCGGGCGGCTTCGAGCAGGCCGCGCAGGGTCTCTTCGGGAATCTCCGCCTGGGCGAAGGCGCGGGGCGACCAACGGCCGGCGAAGACCGGATGGATATCGTATTCGGGAGTGCGTGACTGGCTCATCGAAGATCCTGCGGCAAGGCAAAAAGGGCGGCGCAGAGCACCGCGGGGGAGTTACGTTAACCATGAGCGCGTTGGCCGGCAAGCCGATCGTCGTGGCTTGGCTGCACGGGGCGAGCCGGATAGACTGCGCCCCCAAGTCCAGCCCCACACATGCAGCCATGGCCGCCAAAGTCGAACCCTTCTGGAAGCGCAAGACGCTCGCCCAGCTCGATACCCAGGAATGGGAGTCACTGTGCGACGGTTGCGGCCTTTGTTGTCTGCAAAAGCTCGAAGACGAGGATGACGGCAGCGTCTACTACACGCGGATCGCCTGCAAGTTGCTGGACCTGAACACGTGCCGCTGCAGCGACTACCCTCAGCGCCGCCGGCATGTTCCCGACTGCATCCAGCTCACCCCCGAGCAAGCCGACAGCTTCCGCTGGTTACCGGCGACCTGCGCCTATCGCCTGCTCGCCGAAGGCGAGGACCTGCCGCTTTGGCATCCCCTGGTGAGCGGTGACCCGCAGGCGGTGCACCATGCGCGCATCTCCCAGGCTGGGCGCATGCTCAGCGAGCTGACGGTGCCGGAAGAGGACTGGGAGTCCTACCTGATCTTTCGCGCGGGTTGATGCCGTTTGAACAAGGATGTCGTTGGCGTCGATTTGCTGCATCCCCCTCTCCCCAACCCCTCTCCCGCGAGGGGAGAGGGGCTATTCGTACTGGTCTGAGGCCCGTGCCGGGCGCCATAGCCACTGCGGACTACCCCCGTCCCTTGGCGAGAGGGCTATTCGTGCTGGTCTGAGGTTCGTGTTGGGCGCCATGGCCGCTGCGGACTACCCCCGTCCCTTGGCGAGAGGACTATTCGTGCTGGTCTGAGGTTCGTGCCGGGCGTCATGACCGCTGCGGACTACTCCCTCTCCCTTGACGGGAGAGGGCGGGGGAGTGTCCAAACCGGCAACATGGGTAACAAACGAGACCGGGAGGATGGGTTACACAAGTTACGGTGTGAGCAGGAGGTGCTGCCCATGCCCTGGAAAGAGACTTGTGTAATGGATTTGAAGGTAAAGCTGATTGCCGACTGGCTAAGCGCCCGGTACTCGATTAGTGAGCTTGCCGTGGGCTATGGGCTTAGCCGCAAGACCGTCTACAAATGGATCGAGCGCTATCAGCGGGCGGGAGCCGAGGGTCTGATGGAGCGCTCTAAAGCCCCTCACTGCTGCCCGCATGCGGTAAATCCGCAGGTGGCTGAGCAGATCGTAGCCGTCAAGAAAGAGCATCCCAGCTTTGGTCCCAAGAAGGTGATGGACCTGTTGCGCCGCGAGCGGCCTGGCCACGATTGGCCGGCGGACAGTACCGCCGGTGAGGTGCTCAAGTCTGCTGGGCTGGTCAAACAGCGGCGCTATCGTAGGCCCTATCCAGCGGCGCCCGAGCCCTTCGAGCTAGGCCGCAGCAACAATGCGTTGTGGAGCGCGGACTACAAAGGTCAGTACGTTACGCAGGGCGGGCACTGGTGCTATCCCTTGACGGTGACGGACAACGCCAGCCGTTTCCTGCTTGGCTGCCATGCCGTGCAGGCCCCTGATTACGCGCAGGCCAAGCCAATCTTCGAATGGGTTTTCCATGAGTATGGCTTGCCCGAGGGGCTCTTGACCGACAACGGCTCCCCCTTTGCCAGTCGAGGCGCGGGAGGCCTGACGCGCTTGTCGAAGTGGTGGGTCGAACTAGGCATCCGAGTGCATCGCACCCAGCCGGGCACACCGACGCAAAATGCTCGTCATGAGCGCATGCATGGATCACTCAATCGGGCTATCGGTGATCAGCTGCGTGGAACGTCGGCGCTCGCTCAACAGGCAGCATTAGCCGCATTTCGCAAGGAGTTCAACGAGCACCGTAGCCATGAAGGCTTGGACAGATATACGCCAGCGAGCCTATATCAAGCCTCGCTGCGCCGGTATTCGCCAGTGCAGCGGCCTGTCGAGTACAACGAGGACCAGCAGGTACGCAACGTTTGACAAAACGGTGAGATCAAGTGCAAAGGCCGCCTCGTTTACATCAGCGAGCTGCTAGCCCAGCATCGTGTGGGGTTACGTGAAGTCGATGATGGACGCCTGGAGGTGCGTTATAGCTTTCACCTGCTGGGTTACATCAACCTGCAGACTTCACGATTGGAGCCCGCATCCCAATGGCATGCGAGGGGAAAGGTGTAACCCATGCTGCCGGTTTAATTTGTTACCTATGCTCCGGTTGCACAGTGTAGTGGTCAACAATTCCCGGACACAGAATTGAGTTGTTCCTCTGCAACCGCAGGCGGCACAAAGCCGTTGTGTTGATGCGGTCTGATCCAGTTGTAGCGCGTGAGGTAACGGCCAATATCCTGCTCAGCCATGGCCTGGTTCAGGTACCCCGTTGCAGGTACCCACTCGGTTTTCAAGCTGCGAAACAGTCGCTCCATCGGTGCGTTGTCGTGGCAGTTTCCGCGGCGACTCATGCTCTGTGTCATGCGATAGCGCCATAGGCGCTGGCGGAAGCTGCGGCTAGCGTATTGGCTACCTTGGTCGCTATGAAACAGCACGCCACTTGGCCGTCCACGCACGGCATAGGCCTTGTCGAGTGCCTTGATCACCAGTTCGGCGTCTGGCTTCTCCGAAAGTGCCCAACCCACGGCTCGGCGGCTGTACAAATCCATCACGACCGCTAGGTAATGCCATCGTCCCTGTGTCCAGATGTAGGTGATATCGCCGCACCAGACGCGGTTGGGCGCTTCAACGGTGAATTGGCGTGCAAGACGATTGGGAATGTCGGGGCGCTCAACGTTGGCGCGATTATAGACGTGAACACCGGGCTGCTTGCTGATCAATCCCAGCGCTTTCATCACGCCTCGAACCTTGAAACGGCCCACTTCCGTGCCTTCGTCCTTCAACATGGCCACGATGCTGCGGCTACCCGCCGAACGACGGCTTTGGCTGAACAGTTCATGGATGCGACTACGCAAACCTACCTGCCGGACATCGATGTGACGGCGACGGGCCTGGTGGGCGTAATAGCAGGATCGAGGGAGCTCAAACACCGAGCACAGCAGATGTACCGGATAGCGTGCGGCCAGCCGCCGAATCGAACTCAACGTCTGCGCCCGTGTTCCTCGGCCATCAAGAGCGCAGTAGCCTCCTTTAAGATTTTCTTCTCAAGCTCCAGCCGGTTAATCCGCGCCTGGAGCTGCTGAATGGTTTGCTGCTCAGCCGTGAGAGCCTTGGCTGTCGGGGTAATACCGCCACGCTCCTGTTGCAACTGACTCACCCAGCGCCTGAGTGCCGTTTCGCCCACATCAAGCGATCGGGCTGCCTCGGCACAGCTGTAGCCCTGATCGAGTACTAGGCAGGCTGCCTCATGTTTGAACTCGGGGGTGAAGGTACGTCTTGGTCTGCTCATCAAACACCTCTGTCTGGCGATCATCTTCGCCTAAAAAGGTGTCCGGGGTTAGTAGACCACTACAACAGAGAGGGTGAGCCCGCAGGCTGCCGCCCTCGCAACGCCCTAGGACACACTTCCCCCGTTTACGTCTTGGGCTCTTCCTCCGGGCTCGGCTCCGGCGTGTCGGCCGGCGGCTCGGGGTCGTTGTTCTTCATCTGATCCTCGACGACCTGTTCGTCGACACGTGGGTCGAGTGCCGCGGTCAGCGGTGAGCCGGTGGTGCCGTCGGGAGTCGGTACGTGCTGCACGGGCGCCTCGTCGACTTTGTGCAGGTTGGTCACCTTCTCCGGGCGGACCTGCCACACCAGCAGCAGGGTGCAGAAGCTGAAAAACGCGTAGAGCATGTTGCCGCCCAGCCATTTCATCAGCAGGCCGGCGGTCAGCGGTCCGAGGCAGGCGCCGATGCCGAAGGTCACCAGCAGCATGGCGGTCAACGAAACCCGCCGCTCGGGCTCCACGTGGTCGTTGGAGAACGCCACCGCCAGGGGATAGAGGCTGAACTGCAGCAGGCTGACGACGAAGGCGATGGGCAGCAGCAAGTGCAGTGGAAGTTGCGGAGTCAGCGCCAGCGGCAGCGCAGCCAGGCTTAGCGCCAGGGCGACGATGCGGATCAGTTGCGCACGGTTGTAGTGATCCGAAAGCCAGCCCAACGGCCACTGCACGGCGAGGCCGGCGCAGATACAGGTCGCCATGAACAGGCCAACGCCGTGGGTGTCCAGCCCCAGGCGCGTGGCATACAGCGGCGCCAGGCCGTAGAAGGAGCCGATCACCAGACCGGCTACCAGGGTGGTGGTGAGCGACTGTGGCACGCGCTTGAGGAAGAAGCGCGGCTCCAGGGGCGCCGGATGCAGCGGCGCGGGGTGGATCTTGTGCGTCAGCGCCACCGGCACCAGGCACAGGGCGAAGCACAGCGCCACCAGCATCAGCAGTTCCGGGCCGAGCGAGGGATACACGACCAGCACCAACTGGCCGAGCACCAGGCCCAGGTAGGACACCCCCATGTACATCGAGAACACCTTGCCGCGCTGGCTGGCGTCCGCCTGCTCGTTGAGCCAGCTCTCGATCACCATGTACTGGCACATCATGCTCAGGCCGACCAGCATGCGCAGGACCAGCCAGGCCGGCAGCCAGGGAATGATGCCGTGACCGAGCACCGCCGCGGTGACCACGCCGGCACAGGCGACGTAGGCGCGGATATGGCCGACGCGGGCGATCAGTCGGTGGCCGATCTTGCCGCCGAGCACCAGGCCGAAATAGTTGGCGGCCATCAATGCGCCGACCCACAGGCCATCGACCGATTCGGACAGACGCAGGGCCAGATAGGTGCTCAACAGGCCGGAGCCGAGCAACATCAGCAGGGTGGCGAAGTACAACGCGCGGAATGATTTCCAGATACGGCCCATGACGGCACCAGGCTCCAGGGGATAGAAAAACGATGACGGGGACGCAGAGACGGCCCCGCCGCGTGAAGCGTCACACCTGGTTGCCGAGAATGCGGCGTTCCCAGGGGGTGATCTCGTCGTGAAAGCTTGCCAGCTCCATGCGCTTGCTCGCCGCGTAGCCTTCGATGAACTCGTTGCCGAACAGTTCCCGGGCGATCGTCGAGCGTGCCAGGCGCTCCAGCGCATCGACCATGCTCGCCGGCAGCGCCTGGGCCGCGGGCACCTGCAGCTCGCCCTGCAGCGGTTCGCTGGCGGGGATCTGCTGGTCCATGCCGTAGAGTCCTGCGGCGAGGCTCGCAGCGATCGCCAGGTACGGGTTGCAGTCCGCACCGGGCAGGCGGTTCTCGACGCGCCGCGCCGCCGGCGAACTGGCAGGTATGCGCAGGCCGGCGGCACGGTTGTCGTGGCTCCAGCAGGCATTGTTCGGCGAAGCGAAGGGATTGCACAGGCGCTGGAAGGAATTCACATGGGGCGCGAACAGCAGGGTGAAGTCCGCCAGGCACGCCTGCAGGCCGCCGATGAAGTCATGGAAGGCCGCGGTAGGCTCGCCGCTGGCATCGCTGAAGACGTTGTCGCCATTGTCCGCGCGCACCACGCTGTGGTGAATGTGCATCGAACTGCCAGGCACCCGTGCCAGCGGCTTGGCCATGAACACCACGGAAAGGCCGTGCTTGAGCCCGACCTCCCGCAGCAGGTGCTTGAACAGGAAGGTCTGGTCGGCCGCCAGCAGGGCATCGCCGTGCAGCAGATTGATCTCGAACTGGCTGGTGCCCATCTCGTGCATGAAGGTATCGCGGGGCATGCCCAGCGCTTCCATGCAGCGATAGACCTCGCTGAAGAACGGCCGCAGCCCGCTCTGCGAGCCGATGCTGAAGGCCGAGCAACCCTGTTCGACGCCGCCGTCCAGGCCGCGTGGCGGCTCGAAGGGGCGGTTGGCGTCGGGGTTGTGGGCGAAGACGAAGAATTCCATCTCGGTCGCCACTACCGGGCTCAGGCCGCGCTGGCGGTAGGCGTCGAGCACACGCCGCAGCAGCGCGCGGGTGGACAGGCCGCTGGCGCCGCCGTCGAGCTCTTCGCAGTCGCAGATCGCCAGCGCACGTGGCGTGTCGCTCCAGGGCAGGCGGTGGATCTGCTGTGGGTCGGGACGCAGCAGCAGGTCGCCGTCGTCGCTGCCGTAGTACTCCGCGGGTGGATAACCGCCCATCACGCACTGCAACAGCACGCCACGCGCCAGTTGCAGGCGCCTGCCTTCGAGAAAGCCCGAGCCGGTCATTACCTTGCCGCGTGGCACGCCGTTGAGGTCGGGCGTCACGCATTCCACTTCGTCGACACCGGCCAAGCGCTCGGCGAGCGTGGTCAGGCCTGGGCTGGTCATCTTGTGCATCCTTGAGGCAGGCTGCCGCGGGCGCGGCGGGAGCGCACAACATACGCAGCGGGCGTTCGAAATTTCAAGCGCCGCTCACCAACGAGACGGCGACGACTCCTAGGCCGCCAGTACCTCGCACGCCTCGGCGCATCGATGGCAGGCCTGGGCGCACTGTTTGCAATGGCTGGACTCGTGGCGTGCGCATTTCTCGGCGCAGGCGCGACAGGCATCGGCGCAGAGTGCGCAGAGCCGCGCAGCCCATTCGCTGCCGCGTACCAGCAGGGTTTCCGTGAGGCGGCAGAGGTCCGCGCAGTCGCGGTCCAGGCGGATGCAGTCGCGCATCATCGTGGCATTCTCGGCCAGACAGGCGCTGGCGCAGCGTTCGCAAGCCATGGCACAGGCACTACAGGCCTGGATACAGGAAAGAAGGGTGGCGTCGTTCATCGGGCGGGTTCTCCGAGCCGGTTGCTGCGATGGACCATCCCGGCCAAGCAGGCGTTCGCCATCTTGCACAGCGCTGCGATTGACGGCGTGCGTGGCGACGGCTAAACAGAGCATCCGAACAAGAATCCGAGGGCAATCGCCCGCAGGAGTGCCCGTGTCCCAACGCCCTGTCGTATCCATCCTGGTCTGTAGTGCCCTGATCCTGGCGTTGTCGCTGGGCGTCCGGCATGGCTTCGGCCTGTTCCTGCCGCTGATGAGCGCGGACTTCGGCTGGGGGCGCGAGGTGTTTGCCTTCGCCCTGGCCCTGCAGAACCTGCTGTGGGGGCTGAGCCAGCCCTTTGCCGGCGCCCTGGCCGATCGCCTGGGCGCGCGGCGCGTGGTCTTTGGTGGCGGCCTGCTGTACGCGGCGGGGCTGCTGCTGATGAGCCAGGCCAACTCGCCGCTGTCGTTGTCGCTCAGCGCCGGGGTGCTGATTGGCATCGGCCTGTCCGGCACCTCCTTCTCGGTACTGCTCGGCGTGGTTGGGCGCGCGGTGCCGCCGGAGAAGCGCAGCATGGCGATGGGCTTGGCGGCGGCGGCTGGCTCCTTTGGCCAGTTCGCCATGCTACCCGGCACATTGGGGCTGATCGGCGGCCTGGGCTGGTCCGGTGCGCTGCTGGCGCTGGGCCTGGTGTCCGCGTTGATGCTGCCGCTGGCCGGCCTGCTGCGCGATGCGCCGCCGGTGCAGCATGGACCGCAACAGACTCTATTGCAGGCGCTGGCGGAAGCGGCGCGTGAACCGGGCTTCTGGCTGTTGGCGCTGGGTTTCTTCGTCTGCGGCTTCCAGGTGGTGTTCATCGGCGTGCACCTGCCGGCCTACCTAGTCGACCAGCATCTTTCCGCCCAGGTCGGCACCACGGTGCTGGCGCTGGTAGGGCTGTTCAACATCTTCGGTACCTACATCGCCGGCTGGCTCGGCGGTCGGCATGCCAAGCCGCGCCTGTTGTGCGCGCTCTACCTGATGCGCGGCGTGGTCATCGTGATCTTCCTGGCGGTACCGCTGACGCCGGCCAGCGCCTACGCCTTCGGGATCGCCATGGGGCTGCTGTGGTTGTCCACGGTGCCCTTGACCAACGGCACCGTGGCGACGCTGTTCGGCGTGCGCAACCTGTCGATGCTCGGCGGGGTGGTGTTCCTGTTTCACCAACTTGGCTCGTTCCTTGGCGGTTGGCTCGGTGGCTACCTGTACGACCGTACCGGCAGCTATGACCTGGTCTGGCAGATCGCCGTGGCGCTCTCCGTGGTCGCGGCCGCACTCAACTGGCCGGTGCGTGAGCGTCCGGTCGTGCGTTCGCCAGGGCTGGCGTGATGGGCCGGGCGCTGCGCCATCTGGCACTGGCGGTGCTGTTCGCGGCGTTGCTGGCGTTGGTCTGGTGGGGCTGGCAGCAGGGCGGGCTGGCGATCCTGCAATTGGGCGCCCCGCTTTGCTGAGGAGGGGAAGCGCGCTGGCCTGGCGGGCTGGCCAGCGCGTGGAGCGGACTTAGAAGCGGTAGGTGACACCAGCGACCAGGCCGTGGGCGCTGTTCTCGTAGGTGGCGCTGTAGGCCGGCTGTACGGTCAGGCCAGGCGCCAGATCGGTACCGCTGGTGTTCACACCGGCTTTGTTTTCCCAGAGGTAGGCGTAGGCCAGGTCGACGGTAAGGTCCGCGTTCGGCGACCAGCCGGCACCCAGGGTGAAGATTTTGCGGTTACCCACCGGGATGCGCACGTTGCGATCAGCGTTGCTGGTCGGCGACGGGTCGATCGCCAGACCGGTGCGCAGCACCCATTGACGGTTCATTTGGTAGGACGCGCCTACGGAGAAGGCCCAAGTGTCTTCCCAGTTCAACTCTTCACTGACGGTCCCGAAGTACGGGCCTACCGCAGGGTTTACGCCCTCGTTGACCACGTTCAGCTCTTTCAGACGGCTCCAGCGCGTCCAGGTCGTGCCCGCGTACAGCGTCCACTGGTCGTTCAGTTCGTGGGTGAGGGAAATATCTACCGACTCGGGCATGGTGATATCGAGGCTGGCATCGTAGGTGCCATTGGCCAGCGCCCCAAGCGGCAGGCCGATGGGAGCGCCCAGGTTCGGCAGGCCGGTGATGCGGGTGCGCCCATCGAGCTTGTAATCGACCTTGGAGTGGTAGGTCACGCCAACACGGGTACGGTCGGTGGCATCAACGAGAATGCCCACGTTGTAGCCATAGGCGATGTCGTCGCCCTTGATGTTCACTTCCGCATCACTGCCGGTGCCGCCGATGATCGGCGGAAGACCGCCCGTCGTCAGTGTGTTGGTCAGCTTGCCGTCGATGCGGTTGATGGTCGGACCGAAGCCGATCGACACGCGGTCGTTGAACTTGTAGCTCAGCGTCGGCTGCACGGTGATCACTTGCACCTTGCTGTAGAGACCGTGGGAAGCACCCTGGAAGCTGTCCTCGTAGTCGCTGATCACGCCGAAGGGCACGTAGACGCCGAGGCCGAAGTGCCACTTGTCGTTCAGCGGGGTGACGACGTAGCCGAAGGGCACGGCGGCGTTGGGCACCATGTCGCCGTCGCTGGTGCCGGCGGCGGTGGTCTGTACGTCGCTGATGTCGGTCTTGGCGTGGATCACTGCCAGACCGCCGACGACTTCGGTGCGGTCAAGCTTGGACATGCCGGCGGGGTTGCCGAACACGGTGCTGGCATCGTGGGCGGAGGAGGAGCGGCCTGCATAGGCGGTGCCCGCGCTGCTGGCGCTTTGCTCGTTGATGGACAGACCATTGGCAAATACCTGCCCGGATGCCAGGGCGATTGCGAGGGCCAACGCGGATCTTGTGGTTGTTTTTGTCACGGTGAAACTCCTTTGGCTTTTATTCGGCATGCTGACTGATCAGTCAGTGCGCAGCGCCCGAAATAGACGGCGAGCGAGCCCGATGATGCCATGTTCGAATCAGGCTTGTGCAGGTTCGCGTAGCAAAAAAGAACGGCGTTCGTCGGGGCCGATTGGCGCGCCTGTTGCACCCGATGGCCGGCGTCCCGATGTGCTGTGGGATGGCGCGAAATTCGTGGCGCGCACACGGCTTTTTGAGTCATGCACAGACTCCCCGGTCAGCGAGCCGCGCTGTTGATCCACCAGCGGCGCGGGGCCGGTCCGCAGGTGCTCGAAAGACGGAAAAAGCGTCGTCCAGCCTGCGGATACCGTGACTTGGAGGGCGTGTTAGTCGCCACTCGCCACCGGGCGCTGCGGGTCGGTGATCCATTCGCTCCAGGAGCCGGCGTAGAGCGCTGCCAGCGGATATCCGGCCAGGCTCATGGCGAACAGATTGTGGCAGGCGGTGACGCCCGAGCCGCAATAGGCGACCACGCCGGCGAACGGTCGGTCTTCGAGCAAGGCCGAAAAGCGCGTGCGCAGGCATTCGGCATCGAGGAAGTGGTCGTTGGCGTCGAGGTTGTCGCTGAAGGGCGCACAGCGGGCGCCGGGGATGTGTCCGGCCACCGGGTCGATGGGTTCCACCTCGCCGCGAAAGCGCGGCAGGGCGCGGGCGTCGAGCAGCGTCTGGCGAGGGTCATCCAGGCGCAGGTCGTCGGCTGCGAGCAGCAGTGCGGGGTCCGGCGTGCCGGCGAAGTGGCCGCGGCGGGGCGTGGGCAGCTCGCGGGTCAACGGCAAACCGGCTTCGCGCCAGGCCTTGAGGCCCCCGTCGAGCAGATACACGCCCTGGCGCTTGCCGAGCCAGGCGAGCAGCCACCAGCCGCGTGCGGCGAAGGCACCGGGGCCGTCGTCGTAGAGCACGATGCGGCTGTCGTCGTCCACGCCCCAGGCACGCAGGCGCTCTACCAAGGCCTCTGCATCGGGCAGTGGGTGTCTGCCGGTCTGCCCGGCGATCACGGGAGCGGACAGATCGCGCTCCAGATCGGCATACTGGGCGCCTGGCAGGTGGCCCTCGGCATAGTCGCGGGCGCCTTGGGCGGGGTCCTCGAGGGCGAATCGGCAATCGAGGACCACCAGGCCGGGCTCGCCGAGGCGGGCCTGAAGGTCGACGGCATCGATCAACTGGGCATGGGACATGGCGCTTCCTGTATCCGGGCGGGCAGAGCTGACATCATAAGCACAGCGGCGGGATTCGCCACGTGCCAGGTTGCATGGGAGAACGGATGAAAGCAGAACACACGAGCCACAGGGAAGCGGGGCCGCTGCGGCGTACTGGTGTGATCATCGCCACCCTCGGACTGACCGCAGGCTACAGCGTTGCGACCTTGGCGCGTGCCGCCTGTGGCCGCCTGTCGCGCGAGCGCATCGACCGCTGGGCGCGGCGCTGGGCGGGCGCGCTGCTGCGGTTGGTCAGGGTGACCCCCGAAGTGACCGGCCAGGTGCCGGATTTCAACGACGGCCGCCGTTACATCATTCTCAGCACCCATTGCAGCCACTACGACATCCCGGTCACCTTCGCCACGCTGCCCGGCTCGATCCGCATGCTGGCCAAGCGCGAGCTGTTCCAGATCCCGCTGTTCGGCGCCGCCATGCGTGCGGCCGAGTTTCCCGCGATCGATCGTCGTGCGCGGCGCTCGATGGTCCGCGACCTGGCCCACGCGCGGCAACTGATGGAGAGCGGTATCGTCCTATGGGCGGCGCCCCAGGGCACCCGCTCGAAGGATGGCCAGCTGTTGCCGTTCAAGAAGGGCTGCTTTCAGCTTGCCGTGCAGACCGACGCGGTGATCGTCCCCTTGGCCATCGTCGGCATCCATGAGGTACTCCCGGCGGGCAGCCTGCACCTGAACCTCGGACAGCCGGTGAAGGTCCTGATCGGCGAGCCATTGGAGGCCGCCGACTTTGGCAGCGCCGGCTTGGCGCAACTGATGGAAGCCAGTCGCGAGCGCCTGCAGGGGCTGCTCGACCAGGCCCACGGCGTCGAGGCTGCCCCTCCCGCGAGCGATGTCCAGCCGCAGGCGGAGCAGGGCGAACCGGCCTAGCCGGTCTTGCGGTTCGCGGAGCCAGGCTACGCCCGATATACTGCGCGTTCGATCAAGCAACCCGCAGGAAGCCCCCTCGCGTGGCAAACGAGACCCTCTGGATCCTCGAGGACGCCGTCCTCGCCGAGCAGTGCAGCCACTGGCGCCGCCTGCCTTTTCTGGCGCTGGACACCGAGTTCATGCGCGTCGACACCTTCTACCCGCTGGCCGGCCTGGTGCAGGTCAGCGATGGCGATCAGGTCTGGTTGATCGATCCACTGCGTATTGGCGACTGGTCGCCGTTCGCCGCGCTGCTCGACGACCGCGCCGTCACCAAGGTCCTGCATGCCTGCAGCGAAGACCTGGAAGTCCTGGCGCGGCTGTGTGGCACGCTGCCGGCCCCACTGTTCGATACCCAGATCGCCGCCGGTTACCTCGGCCTGGGTTTCTCCATGGGCTATTCGCGCCTGGCGCAGGCGGTGCTCGGCCTCGAACTACCCAAGGACGCCACCCGCAGCGATTGGTTGCAGCGCCCGCTGAGCGATATCCAGGTGCGCTACGCCGCCGCCGACACCCTGCACCTGGCCGAGCTGTACCAGGCGCTGCTGCCGCGCCTGGACGCCGACAAGCACCGCTGGCTGCTGGAGGACGGCGCTGAAATGACCGACAACCAGCGCCGCCACAGCGACCCGCGCGAGGCCTATCGCGAGGTCAAGCAAGCCTGGCGCCTGGAGCCCCAGCAACTGGCAGTGCTGCGCGAGCTGGCCGCCTGGCGCGAAGAACAGGCGCGCCTGCGCGACCTGCCACGCAACCGGGTACTCAAGGAAACCTCGCTATGGCCCATGGCCCGTCAGCAACCAGGTGATCTCGCGGCGCTCGGGCGCATCGAGGACATGCACCCGCGCTGCCTGCGGCAGGACGGCGAAACCTTGCTCGCGCTGATTCGCCGGGGCGCCGAATGTCCGCCTGACGAGTGGCCGCAGCGCCTGCCGGAGCCACTGCCGCTGGAGTCCTCGAAAACCCTCAAGAAGCTGCGCGCGGTCGGCCAGGCCGAGGCTCAGCGCCTGGGCATCGTTCCCGAACTGATGTTGCGCAAGAAGTCGCTCGAGGCCTTGCTGCGCAGCGGCTGGCCCGATGGCCCCTACCAACTGCCCGAATCCCTGCGCGGCTGGCGTCGCGAACTGATGGGCGCAGCGCTGCTCGCAGTGCTCACGCCGGGAGCCTCCCAATGAAAGTGCTGTGTTCGATCTACAAGAGCCCACGCAAACGCGAGATGTACCTCTACGTCGAGCGCAAGGAGGCCCTGGCGCGGGTTCCCGAAGGCCTGCTGGCGGCCTTCGGCCCACCCCAGCATGCCTTCGACCTGGTGCTCACCCCGGAGAAGAAGCTGGCTCGCGAGGACATCGCCAAGGTGCTGGAGAACCTGGAGAAACAGGGCTACCACCTGCAGATGCCGCCCGCCGAGGACGACTACATCGAGCACCTGCCCGAAGAACTGCTGCGCATGAACGATCCGATCTAGGGTCTGTTGACGTTTCGTTCACGGCCGCGCCGGTGCCTATTTCGGCGCGAGGCAAGGCGCGAGTCGCAGGGCTTACCGGGGTAAGTCCAAGACGAGCAACGCCGTATCGCGCCAAAATAGGCACCGGCCCTGCGGGTGGGGCCGCCGAGGCTGTGCCAGAAATGGCCTGCGCCGTCGTTGCAGGCTTTGCCAAGGGAATGACACGGCCAGTCTGGTCATTGGCTGCAGCCTGCGCCTAGTCGCAGGCCATTTCTGGCGAGAACGCGGGGCGGCCATCCGCGGCTCGCGAACGAAACGTCAACAGACCCTAGGAGCCTGACGATGCGTGTATTAATCCTCGATCACGACCAGGCCTGGTACGCCCAGGGCCTGGCCGCGGCGGAACCGGAGTTGCAACTGTGCACTGCGCTCAGTGCTGAGCAACTGCCGGATGAGGCCGCCGAATGCACGATCTGGCTCGGTCAGCCCGACCAGGCCGCGCAGCTCTTGCGCCGTGGGCTGCGTCCCGCCTGGCTGCAGTCCACCTGGGCGGGCATCGCTCCGTTGCTCGCCGACGACCTGCCGCGAGACTACCGCCTGAGCCGTGCGGTCGGCGTCTTCGGCCAGGTCATGGCGGAGTACCTGCTGGGCTACCTGCTGGCCCACGAGCGGCGCCTGCTGGCGCGTCTGCAGAGCCAGGCCGAGCGCCACTGGGATGCGTTGCTGCCGGGCAGTCTGCAGGGGCGCAAGCTGCTGCTGGTCGGTGCCGGCGAGATCGGCCGGCAGGTTGCCGCCTTCCTCGCCCCGTTTGGCGTCGAGGTGCATGGCATTGCCAGCCACGCCCGGCCGCAGCCGGGCTTCACGCAGATGGCGACGCTGGACCGGCTGGCGGAAATGGCCGGTGACTGCGATTACCTGGTCAACCTGCTGCCGGATACGCCAGCCACCCGCGATCTCTACGATGCCGCGTTGTTCGCCTGCCTGCGTGCGGACTGCCTGTTCATCAACGTCGGGCGCGGCGTGGCGGTCGTCGACGAGGATCTGGTCGCGGCCCTGGGTGCCGGACAGCTCGCGGGGGCGGTGATCGACGTCTGCCGCGAGGAACCGCTGCCGCCGCAACATCCGTTCTGGAGCGCGCCGAACCTGTTGCTCACCGGGCATACCGCCGCCCCGACCTTGCCAGCGGCAATGCTCGCGCTGTTCCTGGAAAACCTGCGCAGCTATCGCGCCGGAAGTGGATTGCGTGGCGAGGTGGATTTCTCCCGCGGCTACTAGAGGCTCCCCCTCTCCCTGTGCAACCGGAGCATAGGTAACAAATTAAACCGGCAGCATGGGTTACACCTTTCCCCTCGCATGCCATTGGGATGCGGGCTCCAATCGTGAAGTCTGCAGGTTGATGTAACCCAGCAGGTGAAAGCTATAACGCACCTCCAGCCGTCCATCATCGACTTCACGTAACCCCACACGATGCTGGGCTAGCAGCTCGCTGATGTAAACGAGGCGGCCTTTGCACTTGATCTCACCGTTTTGTCGAACGTTGCGTACCTGCTGGTCCTCGTTGTACTCGACAGGCCGCTGCACTGGCGAATACCGGCGCAGCGAGGCTTGATATAGGCTCGCTGGCGTATATCTGTCCAAGCCTTCATGGCTACGGTGCTCATTGAACTCCTTGCGAAATGCGGCTAATGCTGCCTGTTGAGCGAGCGCCGACGTTCCACGCAGCTGATCACCGATAGCCCGATTGAGTGATCCATGCATGCGCTCATGACGAGCATTTTGCGTCGGTGTGCCCGGCTGGGTGCGATGCACTCGGATGCCTAGTTCGACCCACCACTTCGACAAGCGCGTCAGGCCTCCCGCGCCTCGACTGGCAAAGGGGGAGCCGTTGTCGGTCAAGAGCCCCTCGGGCAAGCCATACTCATGGAAAACCCATTCGAAGATTGGCTTGGCCTGCGCGTAATCAGGGGCCTGCACGGCATGGCAGCCAAGCAGGAAACGGCTGGCGTTGTCCGTCACCGTCAAGGGATAGCACCAGTGCCCGCCCTGCGTAACGTACTGACCTTTGTAGTCCGCGCTCCACAACGCATTGTTGCTGCGGCCTAGCTCGAAGGGCTCGGGCGCCGCTGGATAGGGCCTACGATAGCGCCGCTGTTTGACCAGCCCAGCAGACTTGAGCACCTCACCGGCGGTACTGTCCGCCGGCCAATCGTGGCCAGGCCGCTCGCGGCGCAACAGGTCCATCACCTTCTTGGGACCAAAGCTGGGATGCTCTTTCTTGACGGCTACGATCTGCTCAGCCACCTGCGGATTTACCGCATGCGGGCAGCAGTGAGGGGCTTTAGAGCGCTCCATCAGACCCTCGGCTCCCGCCCGCTGATAGCGCTCGATCCATTTGTAGACGGTCTTGCGGCTAAGCCCATAGCCCACGGCGAGCTCACTAATCGAGTACCGGGCGCTTAGCCAGTCGGCAATCAGCTTTACCTTCAAATCCATTACACAAGTCTCTTTCCAGGGCATGGGCAGCACCTCCTGCTCACACCGTAACTTGTGTAACCCATCCTCCCGGTCTCGTTTGTTACCCATGTTGCCGGTTTGGACACCCCTAGCCCCTCTCCCGCGAGGGGAGAGGGGAGCTTTGGAGCCACGCATGGCCCTCGGTGCCCCCGAAAAGCCCCTCGCCCCTCGCGGGAGAGGGGTTGGGGAGAGGGTGCCTTCGCGCTCCGCAGGATTTCCGGCCCCCCCGGAAAAGCCCCTTGTAGTGGTCAACAATTCCCGGACACAGAATTGAGTTGTTCCTCTGCAACCGCAGGCGGCACAAAGCCGTTGTGTTGATGCGGTCTGATCCAGTTGTAGCGCATGAGGTAACGGCCAATATCCTGCTCAGCCATGGCCTGGTTCAGGTACCCCGTTGCAGGTACCCACTCGGTTTTCAAGCTGCGAAACAGTCGCTCCATCGGTGCGTTGTCGTGGCAGTTTCCGCGGCGACTCATGCTCTGTGTCATGCGATAGCGCCATAGGCGCTGGCGGAAGCTGCGGCTAGCGTATTGGCTACCTTGGTCGCTATGAAACAGCACGCCACTTGGCCGTCCACGCACGGCATAGGCCTTGTCGAGTGCCTTGATCACCAGTTCGGCGTCTGGCTTCTCCGAAAGTGCCCAACCCACGGCTCGGCGGCTGTACAAATCCATCACGACCGCTAGGTAATGCCATCGTCCCTGTGTCCAGATGTAGGTGATATCGCCGCACCAGACGCGGTTGGGCGCTTCAACGGTGAATTGGCGTGCAAGACGATTGGGAATGTCGGGGCGCTCAACGTTGGCGCGATTATAGACGTGAACACCGGGCTGCTTGCTGATCAATCCCAGCGCTTTCATCACGCCTCGAACCTTGAAACGGCCCACTTCCGTGCCTTCGTCCTTCAACATGGCCACGATGCTGCGGCTACCCGCCGAACGACGGCTTTGGCTGAACAGTTCATGGATGCGACTACGCAAACCTACCTGCCGGACATCGATGTGACGGCGACGGGCCTGGTGGGCGTAATAGCAGGATCGAGGGAGTTCAAACACCGAGCACAGCAGATGTACCGGATAACGTGCGGTCAGCCGCCGAATCGAACTCAACGTCTGCGCCCGTGTTCCTCGGCCATCAAGAGCGCAGTAGCCTCCTTTAAGATTTTCTTCTCAAGCTCCAGCCGGTTAATCCGCGCCTGGAGCTGCTGAATGGTTTGCTGCTCAGCCGTGAGAGCCTTGGCTGTCGGGGTAATACCGCCACGCTCCTGTTGCAACTGACTCACCCAGCGCCTGAGTGCCGTTTCACCCACATCAAGCGATCGGGCTGCCTCGGCACAGCTGTAGCCCTGATCGAGTACTAGGCAGGCTGCCTCATGTTTGAACTCGGGGGTGAAGGTACGTCTTGGTCTGCTCATCAAACACCTCTGTCTGGCGATCATCTTCGCCTAAAAAGGTGTCCGGGGTTAGTAGACCACTACACCTCGCCCCTTGTGGGAGAGGGGTTGGGGAGAGGGGGCAGGTCTACTGCCCCTCCTGATCCTTGCGCGGTGCGACCTTGTCGATTACCTGCCGTGCTAACGCGTGATACAGCGAGACGGGGGCGATCCATCCAGAGATGCTCGAGGCCATGACGCTGGCCGCCAGCATCGGAATCAGCAGGTCGGGGCTATGGGAGAGTTCCAGGACGATTACCGTGGCGGTCAGCGGCGAGCGTGTCACGCCAGCGAGGTAGGCGCCCATGCCCAGTAGGGCGCAGGTCCGTGGGTCCACGTCCGGCAGTAGCGAGAGCAACGGCGCGAAGGCCGCGCCGATGCTCAGCGAAGGCGAGAACAGCCCGCCGGGGATGCCGGACAGGTAGGACACCACGTTGGCCAGGAACTTCCAGAGCAGGAAGCTCGCATCGGTCATCGGCTCGCCCTCCAGCAGCGCACGGGTCTCTTCGTAGCCAGTGCCGAATACGTGGTTGCCCGAGGCCAGCCCGAGCAGCGCCAGCAGCAGGCCGCAGGCGGCGGCGAAGCGTACCGGGAAGCGCCCGCGTAGCTGACACATGCGTCCAAGCCAGCCCTCCTGGGTCGGCAGCACCAGCTTCACGTAGAACCCGCCGAGCACGCCGCCGAGCAGGGCGCAGGCCGGTACCTCGCTCCAGCCCCAGCCACTCGGCAGACTGCCGCCGATGTTGCCGAAATAGGCGTAGTGGCCCATCAGGCCCAGGGTCACGGCGCCGCCGATCAGCACCGCGGTGAGCACCAGGCCGCTGAAGCGCTGCTCAAAGGTGCGGCTGAGCTCTTCGATGGCGAAGACGATCCCGGCCAGTGGCGTATTGAACGCCGCGGCGATCCCCGCCGCGCCGCCCGCGAGGATCAGTCCGGCGATGGTGCGGCGGTCGTGCAGCCCCAGGCGCCGGCCGAAGGCATAGATGATGGCGGCGCCCACGTGCACCGTCGGGCCTTCGCGGCCCACCGAGCCGCCGACCAGCAGCGCGCCGAGGGTGAAGAGCATGCGTATCGCCGCTACCGGCAGCGCCAGTACCTGGGCACGGAAGCGCAGCGAGGGCGTTTCCAGGGCGGCGATCACCTGGGGAATGCCGCTGCCCTTGGCGTTGCCGAACCAGCGATGGGTGACCCAGGCCAGCAGGGCGAAGCCCGCGGGGGTGATGAGCAATGGCAACCAACTGGCGGCGCCGAGCATGCGTTTGAACAGCGCGAAGGATTCGTCCGCCAGCCAAGCGAAGGCCAAGGCCGCGAGGCCCACCAGCAGAGCCCCGACCCAGAAGGCCAGGCGCTGTCGCCACTCCCGCCAACGTGGGCGGCGAAAGCGGCCAGGCTTGCTCGCGGCGGGCGTGGGGCTGGGCGCCGGTTGGGGCGATGGACTGGGTTGCTCGGACATCGGCGGAAATGGATTGTTACAGAGCGAAGTGGGCGATTATGACCCTCTTTGCCCGCTCGTGCATGCGCGAAGGCTTTGCGCCGGCGTTGACGTTCCTCCTCCGCAACCCCTCCTAGGAAGGGATAGGGGCCTGGACGGGTGCCAGGCCCAGCATCGCGTCGCTTGCCTTCCAGCCCAATTCGAAGCGGGCGCCGAGGACGAAGCGGCCCTGCTGGAAGTCCCAGCGCTCGACCCGTGCGCGCTTGTTTTCACCCGGCTCGATGCACAGCCGGTTGAAGGAGTTCGGCGCGCTGCCGCGTACCCGCGAGGAGAGGGTGGTGCCGGCCTGTACCGTCCAGATGTCATGGCTCAGGCTGGGGTACTGATTGCGCAGGGGCAACACGTAGGGCAGATGGATGTGCCCGCCCATCACCAGGTCCAGCCCGACGTCCGCCCAGCAGGTCAGCGCCGCCAGGGCGCCGCGTTGCAGGTTGCTCAGATCGCTGGGCACCATCGAGCCGAACGGCTGGTGCGCGATCACCATGCGCACTTTGCGTGGGTCGCCGCGTTCGAGCAGGCGACGTACCCGGCGCACCTGGCCGCGGCTCACCAATCCGTCCTTGTGGCGCTTGGGATGGGTGGTGTTGAGGCCGATGGCCAGCAGGCAGTCGTCCTCGTAGATCGGCTCGAGGTTCTTGCCGAAATGCCGGCGGTAGTTGCCGTACGGCCGCAGGAAGCGCGCCAGCAGGTTGTACAGCGGGATGTCGTGGTTGCCGGGGATCACCAGGGAACGTTCGATGCCGTCGGCCTGCAGGCGGTCGAGAAACCCGCGGGCGGCGGCGAACTGGCCGTTGCGCGCACGTTGGGTGATGTCGCCCGAAAGCACCAACAATTGCGCCGGACGCTCGCGCACGTGGGCTTCCAGGGCGGCGACCACCTCGGGCTGTTCGGTGCCGAAGTGGGTGTCGGAGATCTGCACGATGGTCGTCATAGGCCAGAGGATACCGCGGCGTTGTCGAATTGGGGTCCTGCAGGTTTCGAAACGCATGCTGGCAAAAAGATTCCCCACGGCGCGACAGCGCCGTCGTTGACGCGCGAAGCCTCGCGCTCTAACCTGCCGCCTGCCTCAGGTGCCCGCCCGATGCATGACGTCGGCGGGGCATCCGCCAGCTTCGTGCCGGCGCTGCCCCGAGGGTGAAACAGGGAAGCCGGTGACCTCCGCGCGCATGCTGCGCGGGAGCATTCCGGCGCTGCCCCCGCAACGGTAGGCGAGCCTCGGATACGCGATGACCACTGTGCGCAAGCACGGGAAGGTGCGTGTCCTGGCGGGTGATATTGCCCGTCGCTCGCGAGCCCGGAGACCGGCCTGGCGCAGCTCATGGCAGTGCGGCGGGCACGGCGGGGAGTGCGCCGTCGGCGCCCGTCCCGTTTCGCGTCCATTTCTCCGTCTGCCCACGATGACTGACAGTCGTGCGGGTGGCACGACGGAGAACCTCGCTTGAATCCTGTACGTTTCTCGCCGATCGCCTGGGCGCTGGTCGGTGCATCCTGCTTTTCTCCCGCGGCCCTGGCCGCATCCCTGACCCTGGCCGAACAGGTGGTGACCGCCACGCGGACCGACCAGGCGCTGGTCGACGTCGCCTCCAGCAGCGTGCTGACCCGCGAAGACATCGAGCGCAGCCAGGCGCAGAGCCTGCCGCAGTTGCTGCGCGGCCTGCCCGGCGTGCAGTTCGCCAGCAACGGAGGGCGCGGTACCAGCACCTCGCTGTACCTGCGTGGGGTCAGCGACAAGCAACTGCTGGTGCTGGTCGACGGCGTCAAGATCGGCTCCGCGACCACCGGCACCGCGGCCCTGCAGGACATTCCCGTGGAGCGCATCGAGCGTATCGAACTGGTGCGCGGGCCGCGTTCGAGCCTGTACGGCGCCGAGGCGCTCGGCGGCGTATTGCAGATCTTCACCCGCAAGGGCTCCGGCGAGGGATTCAAACCCTATCTGTCGATCGGCGCGGGCAGTCGCTCCAGCTACACCCGCAGCGCGGGTGTTTCCGCGCGGCACGGCGGCGGCTGGTTCGACCTGGGCGTGAGCAGCGAGGAAACCGACGGCACCAATGCGCGCGCCTACCGGGCGTCCTCGCCGGGCAGCTACGAGCCGGACGCCGATGGCTACCGGGAAACCTCAGGCTCGCTGCGTGGCGGCTACCACTTCGACAACGGCCTGCAGCTCGAAGGCAGTTGGCTGCAGGCGAGCACCCACAGCGAGTACGACCCCAGCTCCTCCAGCGCCAGCGCCCGCAAGCCCTATGCCGATGGGGAGCAGCAGGTGATCTCCGGCTCCGCGCGTTTCGCCGTATTCCAGTCCTGGACGGTGGTGCTGCAGAGCGGACACAGTGAGGATCGCGCCGACAACTACCGCGCCGGCAACTTCTACTCGCGCTTCAATACCTCCCGCGACACCTTCGGCTGGCAGAACGA
This sequence comes from Pseudomonas sp. R4-15, assembly GCF_055768815.1. Taxonomy (NCBI): domain Bacteria; kingdom Pseudomonadati; phylum Pseudomonadota; class Gammaproteobacteria; order Pseudomonadales; family Pseudomonadaceae; genus Pseudomonas; species Pseudomonas sp. R4-15. Next base: position 3,369,248 of record NZ_CM147293.1, on the reverse strand, counting down.
TATCCGCCTGGCGGAGAACCAGTTGCTCAGCGCGGGCTTCGACTTCCAGCGTGATCGCATCGATACCAGCGACAACTACGCCGAGGACTCGCGTGACAACCGTGGCTACTACCTGCAGTACCAGGGCCGCTTTGGCCGGCACGGGCTGACCCTGGGCGTGCGCCATGACGACAACCAGGCGTTCGGTGAGCACGACACCGGCAACCTCGGCTGGAGCTACGCGCTGCGTGACGACCTGACGCTCAACGCCAGCTACGGCACCGCGTTCCGCGCGCCCTCGTTCAACGACCTCTACTACCCCGAAAGCGCCTTTACCGCCGGCAATCCCGATCTCTCTCCGGAGAAATCGCGCAGCTACGAGCTGGGCCTGCGCGGGCTGGCCGGCTGGGGCGAGTGGGAGCTGAACGCCTTCGAGAACCAGATCGACGACATGATCGTCTGGGCCGGCAGCAGCCCGATGCGGCCGGAAAACGTCGAGCGCGCGCGCATTCGCGGCCTGGAGGCGAGGGTCCGCGGCGAATGGGCCGGCTGGCAATTGGCGGCCAGCGCCACGCTGATGGACCCGCAGGATCGCAGCAGCGAGAACCATGGCCAGCAATTGGCACGTCGCGCCAAGCGCACCTTCAACCTGGACGCCGATCGCGACCTGGGCGAGGCCTTCGGCGTGGGCGCGACCCTCTACGCCGCCAGCCAGCGCTTCGACGGCAACGACAATGCCGACGACGAACGGATGCCCGGCTACGCCCTGGTGGACCTGCGCGGCGAGTACCGCATCGATGCCGAGTGGCGCCTGCAGGCGCGTCTGGCCAACCTGTTCGACCGTGACTACGAAACCGCGCAGACCTACGAACAACCCGGTCGCGCCTTCTACCTGACCCTGCGCTACCAGGCGCTCTGACGGAGACCCGACGATGCCCGTTCTCCCCCTGCAGCAACGTCTGCTGATCGGCCTGGCCCTCGCCGTGCTGATGGCGGTCACCCGCGGTCAGCACTTCGCTAGCCTGGATGCCTTGCCCAGTGCGTCCTGGGCGGTGTTCTTCCTCGCCGGCCTCTACCTGCGTGCGGGTTGGGGCTTCGCCGCGCTGTTCGTCGAGGCCTCGTTGCTGGATTGGGCAGCGCTGCGCGGCGGGCAGATCACGGACTGGTGTCTGTCGCCGGCGTACTGGGCCTTGCTGCCAGCCTACGCCTGCCTGTGGGGCGCGGGACGCCTGTTCGCCCAGCGTGCCCAGGGCGAGGCGCGTGACCTGCTGGCGTTGGCCGCGTTGGTCTGCTGCACGGCGTTGTGCGCTTACCTGATCTCCGGCGGCGGTTTCTATTTCCTGTCCGGACATTACCCCCAGGCGGACTTGGCCGGCTTCGTCGCGCGCATTGCCAGTTACTACCCGCGCCAGCTCGGCAACCTCGTGCTGTACCTGGTCGCCGCCGCGATCCTGCACTTGTCGTTGGGACTGCTGGCGCTGCAGCGTCGTGAGGCGCGGGGATGAACACCCCTCGCCGATGCCCGGCGCTGCTGGTCGCGGCGCCCGCCTCGGGGCAGGGCAAGACCACCGTCACCGCCGCCCTGGCGCGCCTGTATCGGCGCCAGGGCCAGCGCGTGCGGGTATTCAAGTGCGGGCCTGATTTTCTCGATCCGATGCTGCTCGAACGCGCCAGCGGCGCCCCGGTGCACAGCCTGGACCTCTGGCTGCTCGGCGAGGCGCAGTGCCGGCGCCTGCTCTGGGACGCGGCCGGGGAGGCCGACCTGATCCTCGTCGAAGGGGTGATGGGGCTCTACGACGGCCAGCCGTCGGCGGCGGACCTCGCCGAGCGATTCGGCCTGCCGGTGCTCGCTGTCATCGATGCCAGCGCCATGGCGCAGACCTTTGCCGCCATGGCGCTGGGCCTGGCGGCCTTTCGCCCGACCCTGCGTTTCGCCGGGGTGATCGCCAATCGTGTCGGCAGCGCGCGCCATGCGCAGTTGCTGCGCGAGGCGATGCCGGCGCACCTGCCTTGGCTCGCGGGGTTGCCGCGCGATGCGGCGTTGACGCTGCCCTCGCGGCACCTGGGCCTGGTGCAGGCGGCGGAAATCGCCGATCTGGAGACGCGCCTGGAAGCCGCCGCCGACGCCCTCGAAGGGCAGGGCATCGGCCTGCCGCCGAGCGTCGACTTCGCCGCCAGCGAGGCGCACGAGCTACCCCAAGTGCTGGCCGGGGTGCGCATCGGCGTGGCGCGGGACGCCGCACTGGGCTTTCTCTACGCGGCCAACCTGGAGCTGTTGCAGACGCTCGGCGCACAGCTGCAGTTCTTCTCGCCGCTGGCGGACGTAAGCCTGCCGGAGGTGGACAGCCTCTACCTGCCCGGCGGTTATCCCGAGCTGCACCTGGCGACCCTGGCAAACAACACGGCGCTGCGCGAGGCGATCCGCGCGCACCACGCCGCCGGACGGCCGATTCTCGCCGAGTGCGGCGGACTGCTCTATCTGCTCGATGAACTGGCCGACCGCGATGGCCAGGTCGCGCCGATGCTCGGGATTCTACCGGGCCGCGCGCGGCTGCAGCCGCGCCTGGCCGGTCTCGGCCTGCAGCAGGTCAGCCTGCCGGAAGGTCGATTGCGCGGACACAGCTTCCACCATTCGCTGCTGGACACGCCCCAGGCGCCGCTGGCGCTGGGCGAGTGTCCGAACGGTGGTCCCACGGCGGAGGCCGTCTATCGTATCGGCCGTACCACCGCCAGTTACATTCACTTCTACCTGCCGTCGGCGCCTTTGGCCGCCGCCGCGTTGCTCAGACCATGAACGATCACGCCTTCAGCGCCCCCGAGCGCGCCGCCCTCTACCGGGTCATCGCCGAACGCCGCGACATGCGCCATTTCAGCGGTGGCGAAATTCCCCGTGAGACGCTCAACCGACTGCTGCAGGCGGCGCACCAGGCGCCGAGTGTCGGCCTGATGCAGCCCTGGCGCTTCATCCGCGTGGCCAGTCGCGCCCGTCGCGAGCTGATTCACCAGTTGGTGGAGAGGGAGCGCCAGCGCACCGCCGAAGCGCTCGGTGCGCGGGGCGAGCGCTTCCTGCGGCTGAAGGTGGAAGGTGTGCTGGAGTGCGCCGAGCTGCTGGTGGCGGCGCTGGGCGATGATCGCGACAAGGAAGTCTTCGGGCGGCGCACGATGCCGCAAATGGACCTCGCCTCGCTCTCCTGCGCCATCCAGAACCTCTGGCTGGCAGCCCGCGCGGAAGGGCTTGGGATGGGCTGGGTCTCGCTGTTCGATCCCCAGGCGCTGGCCGAGCTGCTGGAGCTGCCCGACGGTGCCGAGCCGGTGGCGCTGCTCTGCCTGGGCCCGGTGGATAGCTTCTACGACGAGCCGATGCTGGTACGGCAGGGCTGGCGCCAGCCACGTCCTCTGCAGGAATTGCTCTACGAGGATCGCTGGGGCCAGCCGCTGGGCGACGAGGACGGCCGCTCGTGAGTCTATGGTTGTCCTGCGCCGCGGCACTGGCACTGGATGCCTGGATAGGCGAGCCGCGCCGGCATCACCCGCTGGTGCTCTTCGGGCGCTGGGCGGATGCCCTGCAACGACGCTTCAACGGCGAGGGCGAGGGGCCCGGGCGCGGCTGGCGCAGTCATGGCGTCAGCGCCTGGTGTCTGGCGGTACTGCCCTGGGTGGCGCTGGCCGCCTGGCTGTCCAGCCTGCCGTGGATCGGCCCGTTGCTGGAGATCGTCGCGCTGTACGCGGCCCTTGGCCTGCGCAGCCTCGCCGAACACGCAACCCCCGTGGCCCAGGCACTGCGACTGGGCGACCTGCCGGCGGCGCGGGCGGCCGTGGGGCGGGTGGTCAGCCGCGATACCCACGCGCTGGACGCGGACGGTGTGGCGCGCGCGGCCAGCGAGTCGGTTCTGGAGAATGGTTCCGACGCGGTGTTCGCCGCGCTGTTCTGGTTCGCCGTGGCCGGCGCGCCGGGCGTGGTGCTGTATCGCCTGGCGAACACCCTGGATGCCATGTGGGGCTACCGAACGCCGCGTCTGGAGCGCTTCGGCTGGGCCGCCGCGCGCATCGACGACCTGTTGAATTACCTGCCGGCACGGCTGGTGGCGCTGACCTACGCGCTGCTCGGCCAGACGCGTCTGGCGCTGCGTTGCTGGCGGCGCCAGGCGCCGGCCTGGGACAGCCCCAACGCCGGCCCGGTGATGGCGGCCGGCGCCGGTGCGCTGGGTGTCAGTCTCGGTGGCGCGGCGATCTATCACGGCCAGTTGCACGTCCGTCCGCCGCTGGGCGAAGGCCCGGCGCCGCGTGCGCGGGACATCGAGCGCGCGTTGAATCTGGTCTACCTGGGCGTCGGGCTTTGGTGGCTGGTACTGCTGCTCGGAGGACTGCTGCATGCTTGAGCACGGTGGGCGTCTCGGTCGGGCGGTTCGTGACTACGGCATTCCCCGCGCGGACTGGCTCGACCTGTCCACCGGCATCGCGCCCTGGCCGCTGGCGTTGCCGAATCTGAGCGTGGAGGCCTGGTGTCGCCTGCCGGAAGACGACGACGGCTTGCTGGCCGCCGCTCGCGACTACTACGGCTGTGCCGAGCTGCTGGCGGTATCCGGCTCCCAGGCGGCGATCCAGGCGTTGCCGTCGTTGCGCAAGCGCGCACGGGTGGCGCTGCTGGGGCCCTGCTACGCCGAGCACGAACAGGCCTGGCGCGGCGCCGGGCATGCCGTCGAAGTGCTCGACGAGGCGGGCGCGGAAGCTCGCCTGGACGCCTTCGACGTGCTGGTCGCGGTGAACCCGAACAACCCCACCGGGCGTCTGCTCGAACGCACCCGGTTGCTCGACTGGCACGCGCGGCTGGCGTCACGCGGCGGCTGGCTGCTGGTCGACGAGGCGTTCATGGACGTCGAGCCGGCGCAGAGCCTGGCCGGTGACACCGGTCCGCCGGGGCTGATCGTACTGCGCTCGTTCGGCAAGTTCTTCGGCCTGGCCGGCGCCCGCCTGGGCTTCGTACTGGCCGAGCCGGCGCTGCTCGCGGCGCTTGCCGAGCGTCTGGGTCCGTGGACGGTCAGCGGCCCGGCGCGGGAACTGGGGCGCGTCTGCCTGAGGGATTGCGAGGCCCAGCAGCGGCAGCGCGAGCGCCTGTCACGGGCCTCGGAGCGGCTGCACGCGCTGCTTGCCCGCGAAGGTCTGGAAAGCCACGGCTGCGCGTTGTTCCGCTATATGGTCACGCCCGCGGCGGCCCGCTGGCACGCCGCGCTGGCGCGTCAGGGCGTGCTGCTACGGCTGTTCGAACAACCCACCGCCCTGCGCTTTGGTCTGCCGGCGGACGAGGCGGGCTGGCAGCGCCTGGCCCAGGCTCTGAGCCGTCGCGAGGAATACGCATGGGTACGCTGATGGTGCAGGGCACCACCTCGGATGCTGGCAAGAGTACCCTGGTCACCGCGCTGTGCCGCTGGCTGCATCGCCAGGGCGTTGGCGTAGCGCCCTTCAAGCCGCAGAACATGGCGCTGAACTCGGCGGTGACCGCCGAGGGCGGCGAGATCGGTCGCGCCCAGGCGGTACAGGCTCAGGCCTGCGGGCTGGCGCCGCACATCGACATGAACCCGGTGCTGCTCAAGCCCAACAGCGACATCGGCGCTCAGGTGATCATCCACGGTCAGGCGGTGGGCAACATGGACGCACGGGTGTACCAGCAGTACAAACCCACCGCGATGCAGGCGGTGCTGGCCTCCCACCAGCGCCTGCGCGAGCGCTACGGGGTGGTGCTGGTGGAGGGCGCCGGCTCGCCGGCTGAGATCAACCTGCGTGATCGCGACATCGCCAACATGGGCTTCGCCGAGGCGGTGGACTGCCCGGTGGTCGTCATCGCCGATATCGACAAGGGCGGCGTCTTCGCTCATCTGGTCGGCACCCTGGAACTGCTTTCGGAGAGTGAGCGGGCGCGGGTGAAGGGCTTCGTCATCAACCGCTTTCGTGGCGACATCGCCCTGTTGCAACCGGGCCTGGATTGGCTGGAGCAGCGCACCGGGGTGCCGGTGCTCGGCGTGCTGCCGTACCTGATGGACTTCCATCTGGAAGCCGAGGATGCCGTGGACCGTCGCCAGGCGACCAAGGCTGGCGATGCCCTGCGCGTGGTGGTGCCCGTGCTGCCGCGCATCAGCAACCATACGGATCTGGACCCGTTGCGCCTGCACCCGCAAGTGCAATTGGAATACGTCACGGCGGGGCAGGCCTTGCCGCCGGCGGACCTGATCGTGCTGCCGGGTTCGAAGAGCACCCGCCGCGACCTGGCGTTCCTCCGCGAACAGGGCTGGGATCAAGCGCTGCTCCGTCATCTGCGCTACGGCGGCCGGGTGCTGGGCATCTGCGGTGGTCTGCAGATGCTCGGCAGACGCATCCATGATCCGCTGGGGCTGGAGGGCGAAGCGGGAGAGAGCGCCGGCCTCGGCCTGCTGGACCTGGACACCGAACTGGCGCCGCAGAAGCAACTGCGTAACGTCGCCGGGCGTCTGTGCGCAGGTGGGGAACCGATCGAGGGCTACGAGATCCACGCCGGGGTGACCCGCGGTGAGGGCCTATCGCGGCCACTGGTGCAGTTGGCGGACGGACGTCACGATGGCGCCCGGAGCGCGGACGGCCAGGTCGCCGGCACCTACCTGCACGGGCTCTTCGAGCGCCCGGAAAGCTGCGCCGCGCTGCTGCGCTGGGCCGGGCTGGAAAACGCCGAGGCACCGGACTACCGTGCCCTGCGCGAACGTGACATCGAGCGCTTGGCCGATCAGGTCGAGGCGCACCTGGACGGCGCCGCACTGCGTCGCCTGTGCGGACTGGAGTGACTTCATGCTGGAACTGATCCTCGGTGGCGCCCGCAGCGGCAAGAGCCGCCTGGCCGAACGCCGCGCCGCCGATTCCGGGTTGGCCGTCAGCTACATCGCCACGGCAGCAGCGGGCGACGGCGAGATGGCGGCGCGTATCGCCCATCACCGTGAGCGCCGCCCGCCGCACTGGGCGCTCTGCGAAGAGCCGCTGGCGCTGGCCAGGGTCTTGCGCGAGCAGGCGGCGGCCGACCGCTGCCTGCTGGTGGACTGCCTGACGCTCTGGTTGACCAACTTGCTGCTGGCCGAGCCCGGACGCCTGGAAGCCGAGCGCGATGCGCTGCTTTCGAGCGTGGCGGCGCTGCCGGGGCACGTCATTCTGGTCAGCAACGAAACCGGCCTGGGCGTGGTGCCGCTGGGCGAACTCAGTCGTCGCTACGTCGACGAAGCCGGCTGGCTGCACCAGGCACTCGCCGAGCGCAGCGCGCGAGTCACCTTCTGCGTAGCCGGGTTGCCCATGATCCTAAAGGGGGAAACATGCAATTAAACTGGTGGCAGGCACCGTGCCAGCCGCTCGACGGCATCGCCGCAACGCGCGCCGAGGCGCGCCAGGCACGGCTCACCAAGCCGGCGGGCTCGCTGGGTGAGCTCGAAGCGCTGGCGATCCGTCTGGCGAGCATGCGCGGCAGCGAACGGCCAGAACTGGGACGGCCGTGGATCACGGTCTTCGCCGCCGACCATGGTGTGGTCGCCGAAGGCATTTCCGCGTATCCACAGGAAGTCACCGGGCAGATGCTGCGCAACTACGTGGAAGGGGGCGCAGCCATTTCCGTGCTCGCTCGCCAGCTTGGCGCCGAGCTCGAGGTGGTCGACCTGGGGACCGCGCAACCTCTGGAGCGTCTGCCTGGCGTGCATCATCTGGACATCGGCGCCGGCACCCGCAACTTCGCCGAGGAACCGGCGATGGACCTGACCCAGGGGCTGCTCGCGCTGCAGGTCGGACGGCATTGCGCGCAGCGGGCGTTGGCGGCGGAGGCCGGGTTGTTCATCGGCGGCGAGATGGGCATCGGCAATACCACCAGCGCCGCGGCCCTGGCCTGCGCGTTGCTCGGCTGCGAGCCCACCGAACTGGCCGGTCCGGGCACCGGGCTGGATGCCGCCGGTGTACGGCGCAAGGCCGCGGTCATCGAGCGCGCCCTGGCCCTGCACCAGGCGGCCCTCGACGACCCGCTGCAGGTACTGCTGCACCTGGGTGGCTTCGAGATCGGCGCCTTGGCGGGCGCCTACCTGGGTTGTGCCCAGCAGGGCACGCCGGTGCTCGTCGATGGCTTCATCTGCAGCGTTGCCGCGTTGCTCGCCTGTGCGTTGAATCCGGGTTGCCACGACTGGCTGCTGTTTGCCCACGCCGGCGCCGAGCCGGGCCATGCGCGAGTACTGCGTGCGCTACGCGCCCAGCCGCTGCTGTCCCTTGGCCTGCGCCTGGGCGAAGGCAGCGGCGCGGCGCTGGCGGTGCCGTTGCTGCAGATGGCCTGCGCGCTGCACGGCGAGATGGCGACCTTCGCCGAGGCGGCGGTCTCGGAGCGCGACGCGTGACCCGTATCGAGCTCCTGCGCCACGGCGCCACCGAGGGCGCCGGCGGCTTTCGCGGCAGCCTGGACGAGCCGCTGAGCGAGCAGGGCTGGGCGCAGATGCACGCCGCTGTCGAAGGCGCGGGGCCCTGGGACCTGCTGGTCAGCTCGCCGCTGCAACGCTGCCGGGCCTTCGCCGAAACCCTGGCGGCGCAGCGCGACCTGCCGTTGCGCCTGGAGGCGGACCTGCGCGAGCTGCACTTCGGTGATTGGGAAGGGCGGACGGCGGCGCAACTGATGGAGCGCGATGCCCAGGCGCTGCAACGCTTCTGGGAAGATCCCTATGGCTTCACGCCGCCGGGTGGGGAGCCGATGCAGGACTTCGAGCGCCGCGTGCTGGCCGCTGTACAGCGCCTGCTCGACGAGTACCCCGGCCAGCGCCTGCTGCTCATTGGCCATGGCGGGCCGATGCGCCTGCTGCTGGCGCGGGCGCGGGGGTTGCCGCGCGAGCGTCTGTTGGAAGTGCTGGTCGGGCATGGCGAGCTGCATTCGCTGACGGAGACGGCAACGGCATGACGCCCCTGCTGATCGCCCTGCAATTCCTCACGCGCCTGCCGATTCGCCTGCCGGGCATGCCCGAACCGCAGGCGGTGGGGCACTCGCTGCTCTACTACCCGTTGGTGGGGCTGCTGCTCGGCGGCGTGCTGCTGCTGGCGGCGCTGGCGCTCGCGGGGGTGCAGCCGTGGCTGGCGGCCGCGCTGCTGCTGGCGCTGTGGACGCTGGCGACGGGGGCGTTGCATCTGGATGGTCTGGCGGACAGCACCGACGCCTGGGTCGGAGGCTTCGGCGATCGCGAGCGCACCCTGGCGATCATGAAGGACCCGCGCTGCGGGCCGATGGCGGTGGTCGCGCTGGTCGTGGTGCTGCTGCTCAAGTTCGCCGCCCTGGCCACGCTGCTCGCCGTGGATAGCCTGCAGGCCCTGTGGCTGGCGCCGCTGGTCGGACGCCTGGGGCTGCTCGGCCTGTTCCTCGCTACGCCCTACGTGCGCCAGGGCGGCCTGGGCGAAGCGCTGGCACGGCACCTGCCGCGCGCTCGCGCCCGCGGACTGCTGCTGGCCTGGACGCTCGGTCTGCTCCTGCTCGGCGGCTGGGGCAGTCTGCCTGCGCTGCTGCTGGCCGTGGTCGTGTTCTGGCTGGCGCGCCGCGCGATGCTCGCGCGCCTGGGCGGAACCACCGGCGACACCGCCGGCGCGCTGCTGGAGCTGCTCGAGACCAGCGTGCTGGTGGCCGCCGCGGCGGCGGTTTAACGGTCCGCCCCGACTCGCGGGCTCGATGACGCGAGGATTTGCAGGTACGCCAGCGGTCCTGCCTCACCGCTGAGGCGAGCGATGCGCCCCGCACGCCCGCCGAAGCGCCGCACCCCCACCCCCGGCTCCTGGCCGCGCCCGCGTCAAGGAAGGGACGTCGACGGGCCTTCACGGAACAGGCAGGTGAAACAAACGGCGCCACGGTGTGCTGATTGTTGTCTTGGATTGAATTCACATGTCAATTCAGGGGTATTTATCCCTGTCGCTTGAACAAGAACACTGTGCTCCTGGGCCTTGCCCCTCACTCGATTCGGAGCACCTGCCATGAACACAACGACCCAACCCAACGTCGCTATCGTCACCGGCGCTTCCCGTGGCATCGGCCGGGCCATCGCCCAGCGCCTGGCCGCCGATGGCTTCGCCGTCGCGGTCAACTACGCCGGTAATGCCGCCAAGGCGCAGGAAACCGTCAGCGCCATCGAGGCAGCCGGTGGACGGGCGGTGGCGATCCAGGGTGACATCGGCAATCCGGCCGACGTGCGCGCCCTGTTCGAAGGCGCCCGGCGGGCCTTCGGACGTATCGATGTGGTGGTCAATAGTGCCGGCATCATGCCGATGGCGAGCATCGATGAAGCCAACCTGGCCGATTTCGACAAGGTGATCGCCACCAACCTGCGCGGTGCGTTCCTGGTCTTGGCCCAGGCGGCCGAGAACCTCGGCGAGGGCGGCCGGATCATCGCCCTGTCCACCAGCGTGATCGCCAAGTCGTTCCCCGGCTACGGCCCCTACATCGCGTCGAAGGCCGGCGTCGAGGGCCTGGTGCACGTGCTCGCCAACGAGCTGCGTGGCCGAGGCATCACGGTCAACGCGGTCGCCCCGGGGCCGGTCGGCACCGAGCTGTTCCTCGCCGGCAAGACGGACGAGCAGATCGCCCAGCTCTCCAAGGCCGCGCCGCTGGAGCGGCTGGGCATGCCGGAAGATATTGCCGGCGTCGTGTCGTTCCTGGCCGGCCCGGACGGCGGCTGGGTCAATTCGCAGGTCGTCCGAGCCAACGGCGGCTTCGCCTGAGTTCATCGCGCCGAGGACCATTGCATGAGACACGTCATTCTGATTACGGGCGCTTCCAGCGGGTTTGGCGCGATGAGCGCCCGTGCCCTGGCCGACGCCGGGCATGTGGTCTACGCCAGCATGCGCGATATCGCCGGGCGTAACGCGCCGCAGGTCGCCGCCATCGAGGCCTATGCGCAGGAACACGGCGTCCGCTTGCGCGCCATCGAGCTCGACGTGCAGTCGCAGTCCTCCGCCGACGCGGCAGTCGCACGCATCGTCGCCGAGCAGGGCCACCTGGATGCGCTGATCCACAACGCCGGGCACATGGTGTTCGGTGCCGCCGAGGCGTTCACGCCGGAGCAGTACGCGCAGGTCTATGACATCAATGTGCTCGGCACGCAGCGGGTCAACCGTGCCGCGCTGCCGCACCTGCGCAGGCAGGGCAGGGGGCTGCTGCTTTGGGTCGGCAGCAGCAGCCACCGGGGCGGCACCCCGCCGTTCCTGGCGCCGTACTTCGCCGCCAAGGCCGCCATGGATGCGTTGGCGGTCAGCTACGCCGGCGAACTGGCGCGCTGGGGCATCGAGACCAGCATCGTCGTGCCCGGCGCCTTCACCCAGGGCACCAATCACTTCGTCCACGCTGGCAAGCCGGCCGACGAGGCGCGCCAGGCCGAGTACGACCAGGGTCCCACCCGCGGCCTGGCCGAGGAGGCGCTGAAGAACCTGGCCGCCTGCGAGCCAGCGGACGCCGATCCGGCGAGCGTCGCCCGGGCCATCGTCGAGGTGGTCGGCATGCCGTTCGGTCGTCGGCCGTTCCGGGTGCATGTCGACCCGTCCGACGATGGGTGCGAGGTAGTGGCGGTGGTCGCCGAGCGTATCCGCGCCGAGTTCCTGCGGCGCCTCCAACTGGGTGACCTGCTGTCGCCGCACATCCATTCGCAAACCTAGGGGCCGTCGCCATTTCGCCCCTCGGGCGGCCAGCCGCACCCGGCTTTTCGCTGAGATCCGGCCGGCGCTGAGCGACTTCATCGGCAATCTGCAGGCGCGCGTGGCCGCGGTTGCATCCCAAGCCCCATGAGGAGGGACTCATGATGACGACAGAAACGACGGCAAAAGCATCGGGGCCATCGAGCTCGGCGGGACGTTCGAGCCTGCGGCGGTACGCTTCAGGCTACGAGCCGGTCCTTTATGCCGTGTTGCGAGCGGTGTTCGGCATCGTGCTGTTCACACACGGCCTTCCCAAGGCGCTCGGCATTTCGCATGGTTCCATGAGCGATCCGATGGCGGGATCGATCAACCTGATCCAGAACGTGATGGGGCTGCCTTTCGCGCCGCAACTGGCGTTCCTGGTGATGTTGCTGGAGACCGGTGGCGCCATCCTGCTCGCGCTCGGCTTGTGTACCCGCTTCGTCGCCGTGCTGGTGGCCCTGCAGATGCTGGGCATTTGCTACGCGCTGGGGCCGACCTGGCCCTGGATCGACCGTGGCATCGAGTTTCCGGTGCTCATGGCGTTCCTCGCGCTCTACATGACCGCGCGAGGCGGCGGCGCCTACTCATTGGACTCGCGCGTGTTTCGCCGTACCTGATCCGATCAGGCATGCCGACGCCCTGTCCGCAAAAGGAATCCCCTTGAGAGGGGAAGCCAGGGGCGATTCCTCTCCGCGCAGGGGAGGGACTCGCCACGACACGACGTCGGCTCTGGGGCGGTTCAGCGCGGTGCTCCGATGCTGAACGCACCGAACCGTTCCTCGTAGAGCTTGCCGAGCCAATCGATGAATACGCGTACCCGCGGCGACAACTGCCGATGGTAGGGATACAGCGCTGACAAGGGCATCTCGGGACTGGCCCATGCGCTCAATACCTCGACTAGGCGGCCTGTGCGCAGGTCCTCCTCGACGTGGTAGCGCGGCAACTGGACCAGGCCGCAGCCCCGCAAGGCACAGACGCCATAGCTCTCGGCGTCGTTGGTCGCCATCCAGCCGTCGAGCGTGAAGGTGCGGAGTTGGTCATCGACGATCAGGTCGAGCCCGTAGTCCACCGTGTTCCCACTGGAAAAGAAGCCCACCGCTCGGTGCGCTGAAAGATCATCCGGATGCCGTGGCATGCCGAACTGGGCCAGGTACTCGGGACTGGCGCAGATCACCTGTGGCATCAGTGCGAGTCGTCGCGCCACCAGCGTGGAATCCCTGGGTTCGCCGGCGCGGATCACGCAATCGACCCCTTCGCGAACCAGATCGATCAACCGATCGCCGCTGCTGACCATCAGGTCGATGTCGGGATAGCGCTGGCGGAAGTCATCGATCCTGGGCAGCACGATGTGCGAAGCGTGGACGCTGGACATGTCCACGCGCAGCGTGCCGCGGGGATTGGAAATGACGTTGCGCAACGAGCTTTCGGCGTCGTCCAGTTCGCTCAGCACCTGCACGCATCGCTCATAGAACGCCTGGCCGTCGAGTGTCGGGCGTACCTGCCGCGTAGTGCGATCGAGCAGTCGGGTACTCAACCTGGCTTCCAGCTGCTTGATCGCATGGGTGGCGGTGGCGCGTGGAATCTCCAGCACGGCCGCTGCACGGCTGAAGCTACCCAGCTCCACGATGCGGGTGAACAGTTGCAGGGAATCGAGGCGATCCATGGGGTCGATTGTTGCGTGTGGTTGGATTATTTCGATGATTTAACATCATTTATCCCGCTGGGGTAATCAGACTTCGCGCTCGATGGAAGCTGCGTCTTTTCGAAGCGGGACCGTTCAGTGCTGAGCTGGAGGGCAGCACCTGCTGCTCACACCGTAACTTGTGTAACCCATCCTCCCGGTCCCGTTTGTTACCCATGTTGCCGGTTTGGACAGGGGAGAGGGTGGTCCAGAGGCAAGCAATAGCGTGGGCCATCCACGGTACGTGAACGAAACGGCAACGGCCCCAGGCACCTGTGGATGCCTAGGCTCGCCAGTGCGGCCGAGAAAGCGCCTGCAGCAGGAATTCCACGAGGCGCCGCACCTTCAACGGCAACTGCTTGCGCGAGGGATAGACCGCGTAGATGCCAAGTTCCAGGCTACGGTACTCAGGCATCAACTCGACCAGGGTTCCGCTACGCAGGTCTTCGTAGAGCATGAAATCCGGCTGCAGCAGGATGCCGGCGCCCGCGCGCCCCAAGGCCAGGCAGGTGTCGCCGTTGTTGCTGCGTAGGGCGGCGCGGGTCTGTACGCGCAGTTCGCCTTCGGGGCCGCTGAACGGCCAGTCGTCACGGCTGGCCAGATGGTTGTAGGCGATGACCCGGTGTTCGGCGAGTTCGCGGGGATGGCTGGGCGTGCCGTGGCGCGCCAGGTATTCGGGGGAGGCGCAGACCTGTAGCTGGGTGCTCGCCAGGCGCCGGCTGACCAGGCTGGAACTCTCCAGGCGGCCGATGCGCACGGCGAGGTCGTAGCCGTCCTCGAGCAGGTCGACCAGGCGATCGTCCAGGTTGATGTCCAACTCGATGCGCGGGCACTGTTGCAGGAATTCTCCCCACAGCGGCGCCAGATGGCGGATGCCGAAGCTCACCGGCGCGTTCACCCGCAGCGCTCCAAGGGGTTCGAGCACTTGGGAGGCCACCTCGCTTTCGGCCTCTTCGAGGCTGGCGAGGATTTCCCGCGCGCGCAGGGCAAACAGACGGCCTTCCTCGGTCAGCGACAGGCGCCGGGTGGTGCGCTGCAGCAGGCGCACCCCCAGACGCTCCTCCAGCGCCGCCACATGCCGTGACACCGCCGCCTTGGACAGGCGCAGTGCCTCGGCCGCGGCGACGAAGCTGCCCTGGTCGACGACGGCGAGAAAAATCTCCATCTCCAGCGCGCGATCCATGATTGTTTCTCCAGTCGAGATTATTAGTCACGCTAGTCTCTGTTTATCTATGAAATTGAAGCAATAGACTAGGTAGCGTCAATTCACCGCAGATGCGTCTGCAGCCGCCACAACGCGGCCCGAATCCGAGGAAATCGCCATGCTACCCGTGCTCTTCGTTTCCCACGGAGCTCCCACCTTCGCCATGGAACCGGGCCTTGCCGGCCCGCAACTGGCCGAACTGGGCCGGCAACTGCCGCGCCCCGAAGCCATCCTGATGATCTCGCCGCACTGGATGACCCGTGGCGGCGCGATGCTCACTGCCGCCGCGCAGCCGGAGACCATCCACGACTTTGGCGGCTTCCCGCAGGCGCTCTACGAGCTGCAGTACCCGGCGCCGGGTGCGCCGCAGATGGCTGCCCGTGCCCTGGAGGTCTTGCAGAAGGCCGGTTGGGCCGCGCGGCTGGACGAAACCCGTGGCCTCGACCACGGCGCCTGGGTCCCGTTGCTGTACCTGCGCCCCCAGGCCGACGTGCCGGTATTCCAGGTGTCCCTGCCACATCCGCTGGATACGGCTGGCGCCTACGCGCTGGGACAGGCGCTGGCGCCGCTGCGCGAGCAGGGCGTGCTGATCGTCGGCTCCGGCAGCCTGACCCATAACCTCTACGAGTTTCGTGGCTCGCAGTCCGGTGACGCGGCCTACGTCAAGGCCTTCGCCGGCTGGGTTCGCGCGGCGCTGGCGCGGCGCGACCGCGAGGCGCTGCTCGACTATCGTGCCCAGGCACCCGATGCCGAACGTGCGCACCCGACCGACGAGCACCTGCTGCCGCTGCTGGTAGCGATGGGGGCTGCCGGGGAGTCGGCGCAGGCGCGCCTGATCGACGGCGGCATCGTCTACGGCATGCTGTCCATGGACTCCTTCGTTTTCGACAATCCGTCCGAGGCAGCCTGATGAGCGACAGTACGCTGCTCGCCGAGGCTACGTCCGGTCTGCACTACCGCCGCTTCGGCAGCGCCACGCCGCAGGCTCGGCTGGTGTTACTGCACGGTGTGGGCGGTAACGAACGCAACCTGGAAGTGCTCGTCGAGCGACTCGATCCGCGTCTGGAACTGCTCCTGGTGCGGGCGCCGCTGGGCATGGGCGCGCAGTCCTTCGCCTGGTTCCCGGTGCACTTCGGTGCCAGCGGTCCGCAGATCGACGCGGCCCAGGCGGAGCGTTCACGCACGCTGCTGGCCAACTTCCTGCGCGGTCTGGCGCCGTTGCCCACGGTGATGGCCGGCTTCAGTCAGGGCGGCATCATGAGTGCGAGTGTGGCCCTGAGCGAACCCGAACTGCTCGTCGGCTTCGGCGTGCTCAGCGGGCGCATCCTGCCGGAGATCGAGCCGAGAGTCGCTTCGCCCGAAGCCCTTGCCAGGTTGCGCGGATTCGTTGCCCACGGGCGTTTCGACGACAAGCTGAGCTTCGCCTGGGCCGAGCGTTCGCGGCAGTGGCTGAGCGAGCTGGGCGTAGCCTTCACCTTCCATGAATACCCCATGGGCCATCAACTCTGCGACGCCGAGATCGAAGACCTGGGGCAGTGGCTGTCCGACGTGCTGCGCTTGCGCTAAACGATGGGTAGCGCCAGCCCGTTGCAACGCCCGCGTGGGGATTATCCGCCGCTGCCCGTTACCTGCGTCGCGCAGGCGGACGCGGTGAAGACCTCGTCCCTGCGCAGTCACCTACGCAATGCCAGGCAGGCAGATTTTGCATTGATTGCTTAATCCGCTATTCGAAAGAACCTATGATTGCGTAACGGTAAATCCAAAGAGCGACGGCCATGTCTCGTCCTGATCTCAATCTGCTGCTGGCGCTGGACGCTCTGCTCGACGAGGGAAGCGTCACCGGCGCTGCGCGCCGCATGCATCTGAGCGCGCCGGCGATGAGCCGCACCTTGAGCCGCATCCGCGAGGCGTTGGGCGATCCGGTGTTCGTCCAGGTCGGCCGCAAGCTCGTACCCACCCCCAGGGCGTTGGCCCTGCGCGAGCAGGTGCGGGTCGCGGTCGAGCAGGCATCGCAGGTGTTCGCCGGCGATGCCGCCATCGACCTGAAAACGCTGGACCGGCGTTTCAACGTTCGCGCCACCGACGAGTTCGTGAGCATCCATCTGGGCCAGTTGCTGGATGCCATGGAGCGGGAGATGCCGCGGGCGATGCTGCGCTTTTCGCCCGAGGCGGACGACGTCGACGAAGAGGCGCTGCGCACGGGCCGTATCGACCTGTTCATCAGCGCCTCGCGCAAGCTGGGGCCGGAGATTCGCGTGCAGTCGCTGTTCACCACGACGTTCGTGGGCGTCGCGCGCGCCGACCATCCGATTTTCGACGAGGAGATCACGCCCGAACGCCTCACCCGTTGGGAGCACATCAACGTGTCGCGACGCAGCAAGGCCGTCGGGCCGCTCGATGCCGCCCTCGAGGCGCAGGGATTGCGGCGGCGCGTCGCCCTGGTGGTGCCCAACCCCTACACGGCGCTGTTCGCATTGCAGGATTCGAACCTGCTGCTGCCCTTGCCCCGGCATCTGGCCAGCAGCGTACTGGCCGCTGGCCTACGTATTCGCTTGTTCGACCTGCCGACTCCGCTGGAAACGGTACTCCTGACACAGGCCTGGCATCCTCGCCTGGACGCCGACCCGGCGCACCAATGGCTGCGGCAAACCATTCATGCGCTCTGCAACGGGAGCCAGGCACAAGCCTAGCGGCGTGCGCAACTGGATGAGTGCGTCACACGCAATCATAGGGTTTCAATAAATTCAATTTTCGGAATGATCGACCCTGCCTACAGTGGCGCCTGTCGACCACTGTAGAAGGGTGTCAGCGTGCCTTCGGCGAACCTACCTGACGCGGATTCACGCGTTTCTCCAGGCCTTTTGCGGATTCGCGAAGGGTTGGCGCGGGGGCTGCCTTATCTCGATATGACGACGCCGCGCGCCACCTATGTGATGCGCTCGCTGCTGGCCGCCTGCCTGGCGCTGGTGCTGGCCTATCTGCTGGAACTGCACGCGCCCTACGCGGCGGCGTCCAGCGTCCTGCTCGTCATCAACCCCGTCCAGGGCGGCGTGATCGGCAAGGGGGTGTGGCGGGTGCTGGGCACGCTGCTCGGCATGCTGGCGGCCTTCGTACTGATGAGCGCCTTCGGGCAAATGCCCTGGTTGTTCCTGCTCGGTTTTGGCGCATGGCTTGGGGTGTGCGTGGTGGGCATGACGCTGCTGCGTCATTTCCGGGCCTACGGTGCCTCGCTGGCAGGCTATACCGTCGGTTTGGCGGCCTTCGGCGCGATGCAACATCCGGAACGCACCTTCGACCAGGTGACGGGGCGCGGCGCGTCCGTGCTGATCGGCGTGGTCTGCCTGGCTGTGGTATCCGCCTTGTTCAGCAACCGCAGCGTGCACAGTCGCCTGGCTGTATCGCTCGAACGCCTGGCAGCCGCGACGGCCGGCGTGCTGGCGACGCATCACCAGGCCATTCAGGGTGGTGCGGAACCGGGCGCCAAGCCCCTGGATGCCGGGCGGCGCTCGCTAATCGCCGAGGTCTATGGTGTGGACGATCTGCTCGCGCTGGGCAAGGCCGAGTCCGCCGACCTAGCCCAGCGTGCCGGCACGGTGCGGCATACGATGGTGTCGCTGTTTTCCGCCCTGGTGGGTGGCGCGCCGCCCGTACGTGAACACGGCGCCGGCCTCGCCGCGCTGAGTGCGTTGCAGCCGGACTGGGAACAGACATGGCGGGAGGTTGGGCAGGCGCTGGGGGAGGCGCCCGGCTCCGCCGGCAGGGCGCTTGCCATCCGGCGGCTGACCGGGCTGCGCGCCCGGCTGCTGGCCGCGCTCAACGCAACCTCGCTGGAGGATGCCGCCGAGCAGGCCGCGCTGATGATCGCGGGCGACCGCTTGATCGAGCAGCTCGACGACTACCTGCAGGCCATCGAAGGCATCGAGCGCTTCCACCAACCCAGGCCGACGCTGGCGCGGGTGTCCGTGCCGTTCCACCGCGACACGCTGGCGGCTCTGGAGAATGGTGCGCGGGCCCTGTTGACCGTGCTGATGGGCGGCGCCTTCTGGATCGTCACCGGCTGGACGGACGGCAACATGATGCTGGCGGGACTGGCGGCGGCCTGCGCGCTGCTGTCCACCGCGCCCAATCCCGCGCTGGGGGCGGTCGAATTCATCAAGGGTACGGCGATCGCCGTGGCAATGGCCTTCCTGTGCACCTTTATCGTGTTGCCGCACGTCTCGGGCCTGCCGCTGTTGCTGGTGGTCCTGAGTCTGTTCTGGCTGCCGGGTGTATACGCCACCACGATGCCGCGCTACGCCCTGGCGGGCGTAGCCTATCTGGTGGCGTTCACGACGTTGGCGGCAGCGGACAACCCGATGCGCTACGACTTCGCCCTGTTCCTCAATGACGCCGTGGCCTGGATTCTGGCGACCTGCTTCACGCTACTGGGTTTCAGGATCGTGCTGCCGCGCAACCTGGCGCGCGACGTCACGCGCTTTCGCCGACGCATCCGCGAGGCGGCGCTGGGTACCTTGCGCGACGAGCCGGCCGATGCGCAGGCCTGGCAATGGCGCCAACAACACCGCATCGCGCATCTCGGTGCCCTGCTCAGAACGCAGCCGCAGGCGATGGATCGGGCCATCGCCGAGGGGTTGACCAGCCTGCATCTGGGCCGGGAAGTCCTGCGTCTGCGCCGCTGGCTGCGCGAGGCGCCGCAGGACGCGGAATGGCCTGGCGTGGTGGCGCGCGCACTGCGCCATATGCGCCAACGGGCCGGCGATCCGCTGCGGGCGGCACGCCATGCCCGGCGTGCGGCGGCCTCGTTGGCGCGTTTGCCGTCGCGCTCCGGCGCGACGACGCATGAGGTCCGGCGCGTGACGCTCGTGCTGCTCGACATCGCCGCGCTGCTGGAACACCACGCGAACGACGGTCCGCACGCCCATGGAGGCCATACCCATGCTCAGTGAGTTCTCCTTGGCCGGCATCTACCTGCCGCCGTTCTTCGTCTATGCCTGCCTGGCTCTACCCCTCTATCTGGGCCTTCGCTTCGTCCTCGCGCGGTGCGGTGTCTTGCGCTGGGTGTGGCATCCGGGCCTGTTCGAGTTCGCCCTTTCCCTCAGTCTCGTTTCCCTGTTGGTGCTCTATGTCTGAACGCTCGTTTCCCGCCCAGCGCCTGCTGCGGGCAGGGCTCACCCTCGCAGCGGTGATTGCTGCCGGCTTTCTGGTCAATGCGCTGTGGCGCGCCTACGTCGTCGCGCCCTGGACCCGCGATGGTCGTGTCAGCGCGCAGATCGTGCGCATCGCCCCCGAGGTCTCGGGCACCGTCGCCGAGGTCTCGGTCGCAGACGATCAATACGTCGAGCAGGGCGAGCTGCTCTATCGCATCGACAGCGCCAGCTTCGCGCTGGCCTTGGCCCAGGCCGAGGCGCAACGGGCCGTGGCCGAGGTGTCCTTGCGCCAGAAGAGCGAGGAGGCGCAGCGCCGCCGCGGCCTGGAGAGCCTGGTGCCCGCCGAAGACATCCGGCGGGCGAACCAGGCGGTGACCATCGCCCAAGCCGAACTGCGCAGTGCGCAGGTGGCCGTGGACAGGGCGAAGCTGGACCTGGCGCGTACCGAGTTGCGGGCGCCGACCGCTGGCTACGTCACGCGCCTGCGCTTGAACAAGGGCGACTACGCCATGGCGGGGCAGCCGAACATTGCCCTGATCGACGCCCACAGTTTCTGGATCACCGGGTATTTCGAGGAAACCAAGCTGCACGGCATCCGGCCCGGCGCGGCAGCGCGAATCCACCTGATGGGCTTCGACCGCGTGCTTTCAGGGCGGGTGGCGAGCATCGGGCGGGGCATCACCGACACTAACCAGCAGGCCGATGCGCAGGGGTTGCCGAGCGTCGAGCCCAGCTTCAGTTGGGTCCGTCTGGCGCAGCGCATCCCCGTGCGCATCGAGTTCGCGCATTTCCCGGATGACGTCGTCCTGGCGGCCGGCATGACGGGCAGCATCGAAGTCCTGCCTTCGGCAGGCACGCCGGTGCCCCAGGGCCGGCTGATCGCCTTGCTGCACCGCTGGCTGTGAGGACACCGTGATGCATGCTTCCCTCCGTCGCACACCGCCGCGCTTTCGGCGGACACTGTTGACCTGCCTGTCGCTCGTGCTGAGCGGCTGTACCGCCGTGGGCCCGGACTATCGCGCGCCGACGCTGGAGGTTCCCTCGCAATGGAGCGAGGCCGAGGCGGCTCTGCCCGGAGGTCTGCGCTTCGGCGGGCGGGCCTTCCGGGACCCCTTGCTCGAGCGCCTGATCGATCAGACCCTGGCGAACAATCAGGACCTGGCGATCGCCCTGGCACGCTTGCGCCAGGCTCGCGCGGAGCGCGTGCAGATCGCCTCGGGCGCCTTGCCCGAGGTCTCGGTCGGCGGCTCGGGCGAAGCCGCACGGGGCAGCAAGGCACTCAGCGCCCAGCCCGGTGGGCAGGCGCGAACCTGGCACCTGGGCTTCGATGCCAGTTGGGAACCGGACCTGTTCGGCGGCACGCGCCGCGCGGTCGAAGCCGCCGATGCCGGCATCGAGGCGCTGAGCGAGGACCATCGTGCCTTGCAGGTGAGCCTGGTAGCCGAACTGGTGTCCGACTACGCCGGGCTACGCACCGCACAGCGGCGTCTGGCCATCGCACAAGACAACATCCGCACGCTGGCCGAAGCCGAGCGCTTGGCCGAACGGGCGCAGCGCAGCGGCCTGGGCACGCTGGCTGACCTCACCCAGGCGCGTGCCGAGCGCGAAATGGCCGAGGCGCAGCCGCCCTTGCTGGACGCGGACATCGCCCGTTTCAGCCATGCCATCGGGGTGTTGGTGGGTGGCTTTCCCGGCGACTGGAAGGCGGCGCTGTCCACGCCGGCACCCGCTTTGGCGATGCCGACCGACATGCCCTTGTCACTCCCGTCCGAGGTCATTCGCCAGCGCCCCGACCTGCGCGCGGACGAACGCCGCCTGGCCGCCGCTACGGCGCGGATCGGCGTCGCCCAGGCCGAACGCTTTCCCAGCTTCCGCATTCCCCTGGGGATCGGCACCAGCGCCAGCGTCATCCACGACCTGTTCTCCGGCGCCAGCCTGGCGTGGTCGGCGGCCATGCAGGGCAGCCAGCGCCTCTACGACGGCGGCAGCTCGCGGGCGGGCGTGACCGCCGCGCAGGCCGAGGCCGACGCGGTGCGGCGCGTCTACGAGCGGGACGTGCATTCGGCGCTGCGCGACGTGGAGGACGCCTTGACCACCTGGACCCGCGAAGGTCAACGGCAAGCCGCGTTGCTGAAGGCCGTGGCAGACAGCCAGCGGGCGTCGGAACAGGCCACCCAGTTGTACACGCGAGGTTTGAGCGCCTACCTGCCGGTGCTGGTGGCGCAGCGCAGCCTGAACCAGGCACGCGATGCACTGGCCCTGAGTCAGTTGGCGCAGTTGCAGGGAGGTATCGCCTTGTACAGGGCGCTTGGAGCGGGATGGCCGACTACGGCGGCGGTCTTGGCATCCGACTAATGCGCTCCTGCAAACCTAACGGTGCTGCAATGCCTCTTCGAGGGAGAGAAGGTGCTTGATGGAGCTACGTCATCTCCGTTGTTTCCTCGCTGTGGCCGAAGCACTCCCGTTCGCCCGTGACACAGAGGGGGTGCCTATCGAGCAATCGCCCTTGTCGCGAACCCTCCGCAGCATCAAGGAGCTGGAGGGAGAATTGGGTGTAGTGCTATTTGCCCGTACCCCGTGCAGCACACGGTTGACCCACGCAGGCAAGCGTTTCCTGGAAGAGGTTCCGCGAGTCTTCGCGGCCTTGCAGCAGGCACGCGATAGCGTGACGGCGGCGGTCGCTGGCCCCCACGGCCCGCTGCGCGTTGCCCTGTCCAATGGCCTGACACCCTCGTGCCTGCCGGCGCTGCTCAGGATCTACGGGGATGAAGAAACCGAGGTCGATATCCGCGTGTTCGAAGTGCCGTTGGCGCAGCAGATCAAGGGGCTGCGTGACGCGCTTTACGACGTGGGTTTTGCTCAGTCCGATGACGTGGGTGAAGGCATTGCTACCCACGCCGTGGGGGTTGATCCGTTGAGGGTAGCGGTGCCCGCGCGCCACCCGTTGCTCAAGCACGCGCGCATTGCCTTGGAAGACGTGATGCGTTATCCCCTGGTGCTCTGCGATCCGCCTGCGTGCGAGGGACACGCCCGTCAGGTGGAGCGAATGCTGCGCTGCCTGGATAAGGAGCCGTTGATTGCCGAGCGCGTGGCGTCCTGGGATGGGGTGATAGAGTCGGTCTCGGCGGGTTATGCGCTGGGACTGGCGAGCGCACCTATCGCGGCCAGCCGCGAGCCGGCTGTGGTGGCGCGGCCGTTGGCGGGCCGCTTCCCGATGCTGAAGACGTATCTGCTGCACAGAGAAGGCGAGGCTTCGGACGTGTTGTCCTGGTTTATCGAACGCGTGCGGGCCACGGACGTGGCCAGCGGCGCGAGGCCGGCAGCACTATCGGCGCCCGATCTTCCGCAGGGCAGCAAGCCGTGAAGCGAGCGCCTTCTCTGCAGAAGTGGGCAGGCTCCAAGACTCGCGGCCGTCCGCGCCGACTGAACAGCAGCTCCAGTAGCGCGACCTGGCCGCTCTAGCGCGGACTTCGGGATCAGTCCTGGCGGCTGGTGACTTCCACCAGGTGGTAGCCGAACTGGGTCTTCACCGGGCCCTGGACGCTGTTCACCGGGGCGGAGAACACCACCTGGTCGAATTCGCGAACCATCTGGCCGGGGCCGAAGGAGCCCAGGTCGCCGCCGCTGCGGCCGGAGGGGCAGGTGGAGTGCTGGCGGGCGATTTCGGCGAAATCGGCGCCGCCTTCGATGGCGGTCTTCAGTTCGACGCACTTGGCTTCGCTGTCGACCAAGATGTGGCGGGCGGTGGCTCGTGCCATGGGATGTTCCTCCGTTGGATGGGCGATGGATGCTACCGAGCCGGGGCGATGGGCGCCAGCGCGCCCGCCCGGTCTCAGCGGCGGATGGTCTTGAGCAGGTCTTCCGGGGTGATCTGGCCGACGATGTTGCTGCCGCTGCCTGGCGTCGGCTGGGCCAGGATGTGGCCCTTGATCTTGCCGATCACGTGCATCTCGCAGGGCTTGCAGTCGAACTTCAGGGTCAGCACTTCGTCACCGTGCACCAACTGCATCGGCGCGACCTTGGTGCGCACGCCGGTGACGCCCTTGGCCTGCTTCGGGCAGAGGTTGAAGGAGAAGCGCAGGCAGTGCTTGGTGATCATCACCGGCACCTCGCCGGTCTCCTCGTGGGCCTCGAAGGCGGCGTCGATCAGTTCCACGCCGTGGCGCTTGTAGAAGGCGCGGGCCGGGGCGTTGTAGACGTTGGCGAGGAAGCTCAGGTGGGTTTCCGGGTAGAGCGGCGGCGGCGTGCTCTCGGCCTTGCGCCCGCCACGGGGATGGGCCGCAACGCGCGCGGCATCCAGCGCCTCGATGACCTCGCGGCGCAACGCCTTGAGCTGCGAGTTGGGCACGAACACCACCTGGGCGGCGTCGATCTCGATGGCTTCGGCGTGGTAGAGCGTGGCGCCCAGCTTGCCGAGCAGTTCGTGCAACTGTTCCAGCGCCTGCTCGGGCTTGTTCGCCGCGCCGAACGGGCCGGCCAGCTCGGCTTCGGCGCGCAGGCCTTCCTCGCTGGTGGCGACGAAGCTCAGGCGGCTCTCGTCCATGCGCACCTGCCAGCGCAGGCCGACGCGGCGTTCGGCGGACGGGCGCAGCAGCGCCTGCTGCCAGTCGTGGTCGAGATTGCGGTTGAGCACGGCGTTTGGCTTTGCATTACGCAACTCGACGGGCAGCGCGTCGTTGGGCTCGACGCGGTAGCGCCAGCGCGGCTGGCCGTCTTCCTCGAAGCGGCCGCGCTCTTCCACCACGCTGGCGCGGAAGCCCACCACCTGGCGCTTGACCAGCACGTTGAGGCCGTCGCCGTTGGACAGCGGTGACTCGGTCACGGCGATCAGGTCGCGCTTGCCGACCTTCTCCACGCGGCCCACCGGCAGGCCGGTGAAGGTTGGCGAGTCGAAGGCGCCGATGTCGATCTTGCGGTCGTTGACGAAGTAGTCGGTGCTGCCGCGGTGGAAGGTGCGCTCCGGGTCCGGCAGGAAGAAGTGTTCGCTGCGGCCGCTGGAAGCACGCGCCAGGTGCGGGCGCTCGGCGAGTACGGCGTCGAGGCGCTGGCGGTAGTAGGCGGTGATGTTCTTGACGTAGCTGGCGTCCTTGTAGCGCCCCTCGATCTTGAACGAGCGCACGCCGGCGTCCACCAGCGCGGCCAGATTGGCGCTCTGGTTGTTGTCCTTCATCGACAGCAGGTGCTTGTCGAAGGCCACCACGCGGCCCTGGTCGTCTTTCAACGTGTAGGGCAGGCGGCAGGCTTGCGAGCAGTCGCCGCGGTTGGCGCTGCGCCCGGTCTGCGCGTGGGAGATGTTGCACTGCCCGGAGAAGGCCACGCACAGCGCGCCGTGGATGAAGAACTCGATGGTCGCGTCGGTGGCGTCGCTGATCTCGCGCACCTGCGCCAAATTCAGCTCGCGGGCCAGCACCAGTTGGGAAAAGCCGGCCTGGTCGAGGAAGCGCGCCTTCTCCAGGCTGCGGATGTCGCACTGGGTGCTGGCGTGCAGCTCGATCGGTGGGATGTCCAGTTCCAGCACGCCCATGTCCTGCACGATCAGCGCATCGACGCCTGCGTCGTAGAGCTGGTGGATCAGCCGGCGCGCGCCTTCGAGCTCGTCGTCGTGGAGGATGGTGTTGAGGGTGGTGAACACCCGCGCGTGATAGCGGTGGGCGAATTCCACCACGCCAGCGATGTCCGCCACGCTGTTCTCGGCATTGTGCCGGGCGCCGAAGCTCGGGCCGCCGATGTACACGGCGTCGGCACCATGGAGGATCGCCTCGCGGGCAATGGCCGCGTCGCGGGCGGGGCTGAGCAGTTCCAGATGATGCTTGGGCAAGGACATGGCGTTCGGGCTTCGCACGGGGCAGGGCGCCGGGTCGTGCCCGGTGCCGCAATCGTTATCGGAAAGGGCAGCATTGTAACGGCAACCACCTCTGCCGTCGTCGCCCGGTGGGCAGCTTGGCAGGATCGCCTGCTGCCGCCCGGGCGAGGCTCGGCTATCATCGGCCCTTCGATCATTCGGGGAAGGGCCGGTGACGGACGACCGGAACGAAGGCCTCGCACAGGCGAGCGCAAAGAAGCATCTCAACGGGCAACTCTATGAGCTGATCGCCGCGAGCATCGCCGCGGGTAGCCTCGAGCCCGGCACCCTGCTGCTCGAAGGGCCGCTGGCGACGCTCTTCGCGGTGAGCCGTTCGCCAGTGCGCCAGGCCCTGGCGCGCTTGCACGAGGAGGGACTGATCAGCACCTTCGAAGGCCGTGGCTACCTGGTGGGCGACGGCAGTCATGCGCCCTTGCGGCGCAAGTTGCAGGCGCAGGACTTCGCCGACCAGCCCGGCGCCCGCCGGCCGACCCGCACGCAATCCTGGCAGGGCGTCTACGACGCCATCGAACGCGAGTTGCTGCAGCACTCGCTGTTCGGTGCCCATCGCATCAACGAGCTGGAGTTATCACGGCACTTCGGTATCAGCCGTACGGTTTCCAACCAGGTGCTCACGCGTCTGCAACTGATGGGCCTGCTGGAGCGGGACGATCGCCAGCGCTGGTTGCTGCCCGAGTGGGACGAGCATCGCCTGGCCGATCTCTACGAGATTCGTCGGCGCCTGGAGCCCTACGTGCTGCAGCGTGCCGCCGAGCATCTGCCGGGCAAACGCCTGGCGCTGTTCATCGAGCGCCTGCACCGTGCGGTCGCGCAGTACCCGGACATGGAGAGCCGCGCCTTCGACGACCTGGAGAGCGACCTGCACATCCGCACCCTGGGCTACTGCCCCAACCGTCAACTGCTCGACCTGCTGCAACGCACCCACTCGTTGCTGCTGTCGGGCAAGCACATCCTGCTGGACAAGCGCTACTTCCCCGAGGACGAGCCTTTTTTCCAGGAACACCTGGAAGTGTTCGAGCACCTGCGCGACGGCAAACCGGCTGCCGCCGCCGAGGCGATGGAGCGCCACTTGGTGATCGCCGAGCACAAGGTCGCCCAGCGCCTGGCGCAGTTCAAAGCGGCCCATCAGGTCGAGGATGTGTCCTTCCTGGAACGGGTTTAGCCCTGCGTGTCGCTTGGCTCTATACTGCGCGTCTGCCTCGGTGGCCTCGGAGCGCCGCCGCACTGAATCGAGGAGATCTGCAATGCATCACAAGGTCCGCTGGCTTCCCTTCCTGGCTTGCCTGACGCTGGCGGCGCCGCTCGCCCAGGCCGCCGAGGAAGATCCCTGGGAAGGCTTCAATCGCGGGGTTTTTCGCTTCAACGACACCCTCGATACCTACGCGCTCAAGCCGTTGGCGCAGGGTTACCAGAAGATCACACCGCAGCCCGTCGAGGATGGAGTGAGCAACTTCTTCGCCAACATCGGTGACGTCCGCAACCTGGCCAACGACCTGCTGCAAGGCAAGTTCCGCGATGCCGGCATCGACACCAGCCGCCTGCTGTTCAACACCACCTTCGGCGTGCTCGGCTTGTTCGACGTCGCCACCCGCATGGGCCTGCAGCGCAACGACGAAGACTTCGGCCAGACCCTCGGCGCCTGGGGGCTGGGTAGCGGTCCCTACCTGATGCTACCGCTGCTCGGTCCAAGCACCCTGCGCGATGCGCCAGCGCGCATTCCGGACAACTACGTGGGCCTGTATCACTACATGGACGACGTCTCCGCGCGTAACGCGACCATGGCGCTGGATATCGTCGACAAACGCGCGAGCCTGCTGCCTGCCGACAAGCTGGTGCGTGGCGACAAGTACACCTTCATCCGCAACGCCTACCTGCAGAACCGCGAGTTCAAGGTCAAGGATGGCGAGGTGGTGGACGACTTTTAAGGTTGGCTCTTCCGGACAGGGTTCCCCCTCTCCCCAACCCCTCTCCCGCGCGGGGAGAGGGGCTATTCGTGCCGGAGTCATGAACTGCGCACTGCCGCAAAGCCTTCGTTCACCATTATTGCGACATTCCGAGTCCCTTTGCCCGCTCGGATTGCCCGCCCATGGATCGCCGCGCATTCGCCAAGTCCCTGCGACAGAACATGACCGAGGCGGAGCAGCGCTTATGGCAGCACCTGCGTGCCCACCGCCTGGAGGGCGGCAAGTTTCGTAGGCAGCAGATGATCGGTCCCTACACGGTGGATTTCGTGCACTTCGGGAAGCGCCTGATCGTCGAGGCCGACGGGGGGCAGCACAACGGCAGCACCAGCGATGAGCGGCGGGATGCCTGGCTGCAGGCCCAGGGGTATAGAGTCATGCGTTTCTGGAACGACGAGATACTGCGAGATACCGAAGCGGTGCTGGCGGTGATTCTTGATGCTACACGGGGACGGTGAGCTCCCCCTCTCCCCAACCCCTCTCCCACGAGGGGAGAGGGGCTATTCGGCGACCATCACGCCGCCCGAAGAGGGGACTACTCGCTAACGGCCACCACCGTGCCGCCCCCTCTCCCTTGATGGGAGAGGGTTGGGGAGAGGGTGAGCCAAAGGCTTGGCTGCCCCCGTCAAACGAAGAACAACAGCAACACTACGCCCAGCGCCAGGCGATAGAGGACGAAGGGGAGCATGCCCATGCGGTCCAGCGCGGCGAGGAAGAGCTTGATGCAGGCTAGCGCCGAGAGGAAGGAGAGCAGGGTGCCGATCAGGATGTCGGTCCACTGTCCCTGGGTGCCGACCTCGGCCAGTTCCACGGTCTTCAACAGGCCGGCGGCAAGGATCAGCGGAATCGACAGCAGAAAGGAGAAGCGTGCTGAAAACTGGCGATCGAAGCCGAGCATCAGGGCGGCGGTCATGGTGATGCCCGAGCGGGACGTGCCGGGGATCAGCGCCAGCGCCTGGGCCAGGCCGATGGTCAGGGCCGCGCGCCAGCCCAGTGTCTGTTCGGGGCGATCACGGCGTCCGCGCGCGTCCGCCCACCACAGCACCAGACCGAAGACGATGGTGGAAAGGCCGATCACCAGCGTCGAGCGCGTGTAGTCCTCGATCATGTCTTCGCAGGCCAGGCCAATGAGACCGGCGGGCAGCGTGGCAAGGATGATCAGCCAACCCAACCGCGCCTCGTTGTTGGGTTGCCGGTGGAACACCTGGCGTACCCAGCCCTGCGCGATGGTCAGTACCTGGGCGCGCAAGGCCATCAGAACCGCCAGCAGGGTACCCACATGCACGGCAACGTCGAAGGCTTGTCCTTGGTCCTGCCAGCCGAACAGTTGAGCTGGAAGGATCAAGTGGGCGGAAGAGGAAACGGGGAGGAACTCTGTGACGCCTTGCAGCAGGGAGAGGACGATCAGTTGCAGCCAGTCCATCGCGAAATACTTCTTCTAGTGGTGGGCGGGGCCGACGCCAGGCGTCTGTTCGGGCGCGGCATTATAGCCATGCGCGGATGGCATTCCGTAGCACCTAACGCCACAGCCTGCGGGCCAGCAGCAGGCCGCTCAGCACGCCCAGGACGTTGGCGAGCATGTCGTAGGCCGAGGCTTCGCGACGGGGCAGGAACTCCTGGCCGTACTCGATGCCCAGCGCCAGCAGCAGGCAGGCAGCGGCCAGCCAGAAAACGTTCGTTTGGCGAAAGGCCCAGCGTGCAGTGAACGCCAGGGCGGCAAAGCCGAGGAAGTGATGGAGCTTGTCTTCGTTCTCCACCAATTCCGGTACCGGCTGTGGGGACAGGCCGGCAACCAGCAGGACGACGAAGACGATGGAAACGGGCAGCAGGCGGGGAATGCGGCGGTCCAGGCGTCGCAGCAGATCGATCATGGGAGAGAAATCCGGAACAAAGGCAGGAAAGCGTTGGTGCAGTATGACAAAGGTCGGAGATGAATATCACAGGGCCCGCCATCGAGTGAGGGCGGGCCCGCGAAGGATTGGCGAAGGAATCAGGCTTCGCTCGGAAGCAGGGTGTTGCGGCGAACCATCGCCATTACACCGACCCCCAAAGCTCCGCCCAACATCAGACCGACTAGCAGACCTACGATAAAGACCATGGCGACCTCCTACTACAGGGAAAGACGACAGCCTTACTCGCTCCTCCTTTTGCCAACTCGCCCGTTCGGGTCGAGGGTCGTTAGCTGTGCGCAGAGAGCTTTCTACGCTCCATTCCTGTCGAAGTATAGCTAGCAAGCGGGGTTCAGCCCGGTTTTATTCAGAATTCGGTCGCGCGGGGCACTCGCCGAGGACGGCAATCGAATATTTTCCCTGGCCTATTGCTGCAAAGAGAGTGATGTCGATATGCTGGCACTCGCGTTTCACCAGCAGACGCGCCAGCCAATCGTGGTCGACAGGGAAGGTCGGTAGTGCCAACCCTCGAGGTCACCTCATGTTCCTGCGTAATCTCTCCATCGCAACACGGGCGGCGTTCTGCTTCGCCCTCGTGACACTGATCGTCCTCATTCTCGGCGTTTTCTCGCTGTTACGACTTGGAGATCTTTACCAAGCTGAGCAAAACATCGAAATCAACTGGATGCCGAGCGTCAAAGCCGTAGAAGAAATGCAGGGCACGCTCATGCGCATCCGTCTGGAGAGCCTGCGTCTTCTGGCTGAGCAAAACGGCTCTACGGCGCCCTCGACAAGTGAATTCGAAAACAGCCAGCGCGCACTTCGCGAAGCGCTCGATCAATACAAGAAGCGCTATTTGACCGATGGCGATGAAAAACAGGTTTTCAGCGCGGTGCAGTCAGCGTTGGGCGTCTACCTGGATGGGGTGGAGCGGTTTGCTGGGCTCATCCAGCAAAACAAGATGAATGAGGCGTTGAGACTTGCCAATGGTGAGCTCCGTGGTTCGGCTGAAAACGCAGGCAAGGCGCTGGAAGCGTTGACCCTGTTCAATGATGAAGGGGCCCGGAGGGCCGGTTTGTTCGCTGCGTCGACCTATCAGTCCAGCCGTATCGCAATCATCAGCACCATTCTGGTCGCCATACTGCTCACCGTGATTCTGGCCCTGATCTTGACGCGCAGTATCGTGCGCCCCCTGGCTACCGCGGTCTCGATGCTGGAAACCATCTCCACGGGCGACCTCACGCGTCCCATCGTCGTCGAGGGCAAGGATGAACCAGCCAGACTGCTCGCCGCCGGTTCGAAAATGCAGGACAACCTACGCCAGGCGATGCACGACATCGCCGATGCTTCCACACGTCTCGCTTCGGCCTCTCAGCAGATCGTTGAGGTAACCACCGAAAGCACCCAGGCGATGCAGACGCAGAACGCACAGATCGAGCAGGCTGCTACCGCCGTCAACGAGATGAGCGCCGCCGTCGAAGAGGTCTCGCGCAATGCCAGCGCGGCGTCCGATTCCGCGCGTTCTTCGAATGCCTCCGCCAAGGCGGGCAGCGGTCACGTCTCGCGCACGGTGCAGGCCATTCAGCAGCTTTCCGTGCGTATCGCCGAAACTTCGGATCAAGTAGAGGGCCTGGCCGGGCAGGCGCGCGATATCAGCAAGGTACTGGACGTCATCCGGGGCGTTGCCGAGCAGACCAATCTCCTGGCGCTGAACGCGGCCATCGAAGCTGCACGCGCCGGGGAGCAGGGGCGCGGATTTGCCGTGGTCGCGGATGAGGTTCGTGCGCTGGCGCACCGTACCGCCAATTCCACGCAGGAAATCGAACAGATGATCCAGTCCATCCAGGGCGGCAGTGAAGCGGCGATGCAAGCGATGCAGGCCAGCAGCCAGGATGCCGACCATACGTTGCAGATGGCTGATGAAGCCAGCCGGTCGCTGGAAAACATCGTCCGAGGCGTCAACGATATCGACGAACGCAATTTGCAGATTGCCTCGGCGTCCGAAGAGCAGGCTCACGTCGCCCGCGAGGTCGATCAGAACCTGGTGACCATTCGCGATCTTTCGTTGCAAAGCGCCTCGAGCGCCGACCAGACCGCTGCGGCATGTGGCGAGCTCTCTCACCTTGCCGGCGATCTGCAGGGCCTGGTTGGGCGCTTCCGTCTGCGTTAGTTATTCGCTGCACGGGTGTGACGTGGCGGTGTATTCGTCCCCCCCTTGCACCTGAAGGTCGCTTGAGAGGGTCTGCTTTGTAGCCTGAGGTGCGTTGGCCGGGGGCGCTTGATCCCCTCTCCCCAACCCCTCTCCCGCGAGGGGCTATGTGTGGGCCTCGGGTGCGTGCCGGACATTGTGTCGGCAGTGATGCCTCACTCCTTTTCCCACGAGGCGTTGTTCGTATCGCGCTCGGAGCTCGGGGTTACTCGAGTACCTTCTCGAAGTTGTTATGGAACAGGTCGTGGTTACGATCATCCGTCATGTCATAGAGCGTGTAGGCACGGCCCAGCATGGCACCACCGTCGCGGGTCAACGGCGAGAACGCGAAGTTGGCGCGGCGGGTGGTCGAGGAGGTCATCAGCTCGTCGAACGGGAAGGACACATAGAAACCCTTCGAGAAACTACCCTCGCCGTATTCCTCGGCGCTCACGTTGGTGAAAGTTGCGTAGGCGCCGAAGCGCGCTCCGTTTCTGAACTCGCGGCTGACGTCGAACGTCACACCGAGGTCTCGCGCCAGGTAGCGGCCAACGCTCACCCCTGTGACGATGTCCTCCCATGGCCAGCGGTAGTAACCGGTGACGTGTCCGGTAATGACGTCGTAGTCGCGCAGGCTGAAGTCCTGCTTGAAGCCTCGTTGCTTCACGTAGTTCAGATTGCCACCCACCGCCCAGCGTTCACCCATTGGCCGGTAGAGCAGCTCGCCACCGACACCGGCGAACATCGACTCCAGGTAGCCGCCGTAACCCATCACGTACCAGTCGCGATCCAGGCGCAGCGTCTTGTTCAACTGGAACGTGGGCATGGTCACGTCCGAGCTGGTCATGTACTCGCGCAAGTAAGTGCGTACACGCGGCAGGTTGCTCGGTGCGTCATAGGTGAACTTGTCGAAGTTATCCAGCAAGGAAACGCTGAGCGTACTGCTCCACCAAAGGTCGGGACGCAGTCTGTACTCGGCGAACGCGTCTGCTGAGAACTGATAGAGAATGAAATCATCGGGGCCACCTACGTTCTGCTTGTAGCCAGGGGTCAGGCCATAGCTCAGGCGCTGGGGCGCTTGGCTATACAGGGTGGTTTCGCGGCGCGGCGTCGGCGCAGTCTGCGAAAGGCTGCGCCGCAACGGTTCGAGCTCCCCCTGTCGTTGCACGGCCTTGCGGAAGGCCTCTCGGTTGAGGCTGTTTTCCTGCACGGCAACGCCGTACTGGCTGTCCACGACGGTGAACCAGTCGGTGTCGCTGGAAGCGTTGGCATCGAGGATGCGGGCGGCGCGGCCGAGCGCCTTGGGACGATATAGGTAGCGGCCTTGTTCGCCGTACACCACCAGCTCGCGCTCGCGTTCGGCAATGCGCGTGACATCGTAGCCGGCGTTGTCCTTCAACTGGCGAGCCACGGCCTTCCAGTCGGGGCCCGCGCCACTTGGTGTTGGGCGCTGCGTGGCGACCGGGACTGGCTTGGGGTCGTTCACCTTGGGCGGCGCCTTGCGGCTGACGAAGTTGGTGTGCAGGGTGATGCCAACCATCCCGGTATTGCCGCGTTCCCAGCCGGCATGCAAATCGACGGCGTCGTTGAGCTTGTAGACCACGCCTACGTTGA
Organism: Pseudomonas sp. R4-15; assembly: GCF_055768815.1. Lineage (NCBI taxonomy): Bacteria > Pseudomonadati > Pseudomonadota > Gammaproteobacteria > Pseudomonadales > Pseudomonadaceae > Pseudomonas > Pseudomonas sp. R4-15. The sequence continues at coordinate 3,336,040 of NZ_CM147293.1, read as the reverse complement.
TCGGCGAGTCCTGCTTGATATTGCCGGTTGCCGGTTCGTTGCTGTAGTCGTTGCCTTCGTATTCCAGCTTGAGGGTCAAGGGATCCCACGGGGTTTGCCATTGCACGCCGCCGAAGAGTGCTACCGGGCCACGGAAATAGGAATTGCCGTTGAATTCGCCGGTAGTACGGCCCCCATCCGGCCGTGTATCGAATTTGTCGTCGAGCCAGGTGAACGGGTTATCGAAATCTCCCCGTTGGCCGAGGTAGCCCCAGCCTACCCCCAGACTGAAATCGAAGTCGTAGAAGCGTTTGCTGCCTACCACGTACTCACCGGAGAACAGCCCGGTACCACCGATGTCTCGCCCGCCCAGGGCGAGTTCCGGCAGCCAACGCGACTCCTGCCAAAGGCGCAGCTTCGCGTCGAAGGCCTTGTCCTTGTAGGTTTGGTCGCCGCTGAGTGCTTCCGAGCCGTAGGCACGGTCCTTGATATCGGTATAGCGAAAGGTACCTTCCAGCCAGTCGAAGGGAGTAAGGGTGAAGGCATAGCGGCGGTAGGGTGAAACGTGCCCGGCATGGAAGGACAGCTCCCCGGCTGGCGCCATGCGTGCGGTAGGAGTCTGCAACAGGCCAATACCCCCAGTGTCTCCGGCGGTCGGGCGGGGCTCGGCCTGGCTCAAGGTGCTGGCGCCGAGCAGCAGGCAAATCAGCGAACGGCTATTCATGGTCATCCAGGGCCAGCGGCTGGGTCGCGATCAGCGCCGCGAGTTCGTCGTTGAGGTCCGGTGTATTGCCCAGCGTACGCAAGGGTACGTAGATACGTGCGCCAGGCGCGGGCAGAGGGCCCTGCTCGGAGCGATTCCAGGCGGCTGCGCCCAATTTGAGCACGCTGCCATCGGGTTGCAGCAGATAGAGCCAGTCGGGGTCGGCCAGCGTGCGACGGGCCGCACACTCGGCCACGTACTCACGCACGCGCTGCAGTGGCTGGAAGGGCAGTCGGCATGCGTTTATCGCGCCCAGGATCTGAACGCTGTCAGGGCGAGCCGGATATAGCAGTCGGTCGCCGTCGGCAATCTCCAGGTTCTGGGTATCGTCCAGCTCCACGACCAGCGGATCGAGTTTCGCCACCTTACGTCCGGTAACCGGCAGTGTCTTTACCCACGCATGCATCTGCGTGGCTCGTGCGGCCAGTTCAAGGCGTCCGTCCTGCTGCGCTGCGCCGCTCAATTGCTGCAGATCGAAGAGCACGCCGAGTTTCAAGCGGCGTTGCTCTTCCTGGGCGGGCACATGCAGCCAGGCCGCACCGTAGCGATAGGCACGCAAGGAAACGGCAGCAGGTTCAAGCAGGTCGTGCAGGCGCAGGCCTGGCATGTAATGGCGGTGCTGAGGAAAGGTGACGTCACCCTCTACGTGCACGTCGGCCATAGCCTGAAGGCTCGCCAACGCGAGAGGGAACAGTAGGTAGTTCATTTTCATTGCGCCGAGGTGCTCCCGCTGGGAGCGCGCGGTGGACGCACCTGGGTGAGAAAGACAGCCATCTGCGGTGCCAGATGTTGCAGGCTGGCGACTATGAAGCCCGTGTCTGGTTCCACCCAGTAACGATTGGTGACGCGCAGGTCCAGCCCGTCTGCTCTGAGCTCTTCATCCACTCGCAGCAGTGCGCGGGGCGTGCCCAGCACGTCCAGCATCTCCAGACCGCGTGGCTGGAAGCGGCTGGTCGCTGGAACGTCGAAACGCTGCAGTGACGCGACGTCCAGACGACGCTCGTAGCTGGCTCCAGCCTGCAGATGTTGCAGACCGGTACGAAACGGTGAGGGGCCGACGAAGCGGGTTTCATCCACATCCTGTGGCAGGCCCAGGGTGCGGACCACAAGCCCGTCCTCCAGTATCAACACCTGCTTGCTCGACGCCACCCATACCTGGCGACCTTCACGCTCATAGGCGAAAGCCAGCAACGTGTTCCCGAGGGGGGAGTCGATCCGCAAGGCATCGAAGGGGAGTGCGTCGACCTGTTCGCGACTGATGACCAGGGGCTCGGGGCCGCGAATGGCGGCGCCGAGGGTATCCAGAGAGGAACGTGCCAGCGGGCTGCAGCCGCCGAGCGTGGCGCAGGCGAGCAGCAGCGTCGCTCGAAGAGAAATACTCACGACGCCGCCTCAGTTGTCGCTGTAGTCGTCCTGAATGGCGACGCCGGTACGCAACAGGTTCGCCGAAGGGAAAACCTGGCTGATGAAGCGGTTCCAGCGGGTGATGTTAGCGGGGCCGACATAAACGACATCCTGCGGCTCCAGCTTGAAGTGGTTGGCTAGCGCAAAGGCCGATGGCGAACGTGCATCCAATTGGAAGATACGTGCCGGCTCACCGTTGGGATCATCCACGCCGCGAATCACATACACCTCGCCGCCGGCAGAGGTTTCCTGACGAAGTCCGCCAACGGTACCGAGCGCTTCGGTCAGGCTCATGTTGGTGGTCTTGAAGGGCAGTGCCTTGGGCAGGTATACCTCACCCATCACGTAGATTTTGCTCGCATCGTTATAGGCCAGGTGGATCTGATCACCGCCCTTGAGATAGATGTTGCCCAGCTTGGAACCCTTGCGGTTCAGGGCATCCATGTCCAACGGGTATTCGTGGCCATCGCGGCGCAAGGTAAGGTTAGCCAGGTTCGCCGTTGTCGAATCCACGCCGCCTCGGCTGACGGCTTCGAGCAGCGTCAGCGGGGTGTAACTCACGGATACCGCTTCGGGAGTCTTGAAGGCGCCAGACAGCACCACCTTCTGGCTGCCATAACGCAGCACGCCGACGTCTACCTGGGGCGAGGGAATGTAGGTGCGCAAGCGCTCCGCGATAAGGCTACGCAACTCCTCTACGGTCTTGTCATTCACGTCCACTACCCCGACATAGGGGTAGAACAGCGTGCCGTCGGCACGCACCAGTCGACCGTTACTCTCCAATTGCTGCTGAGAGCCGGAAGGGGCGGTAAGTTCAGGATGGTCCCAAACAGTAATGTAGAGAAGGTCACCGGGGCCTACACGATAGTCACCGGGGGTGTAGTTCAGCAGTTCCTGGGGAATGCCCTGGCGCTCGCTCTGCATTGCAGACTCGATGGCGATCAGCTTGGGCGTGATCGGGATAAGCTCCAGGCCTGCACTTTCGGGCGAACCCTCCCGCACCATGTTGCCGGTGTCCATGTGCTGGCCAGGCGAAAACATACAGCCTTGCAGGGAGATACCCAGGGCCAGAACGAGGGGGAGCATGCGCATCGGGTGAAGGTCCTTCTTGCGAGAGATCAGGCGATATGGCGGACAAAAGAACACCCGGGCAAGCCCGGGTGTTCAGGTACGGCGGTAATGCTTAGTTGGTAGTGCCGGTGGTGCCGGTAGTACCCGTAGTGCCGCTAGTGCCGTTGTGGCCACCACCACCGCCACCACCTGCCGCCACGGCGCCGACAGCAGCACCGGCTGCAGCGATACCGATGAGCGCACCGTTGCTCATGCCTGCGACGCCCGATTTACCTGCGGCGCTTGCGGCACCCGCAGCACCAGTCGGTGCCGGTGCCGGTGCCGGTGCCGAACCGCCGGTAGAACCGGTCGCCTGGGCGAAAGCGGTACCGCTTACTGCGGCAATCATTGCCGCCAACAATAGTCTCTTCATAGTCATGGCCTCCTGAACCAAACCCCAAGTGAGGCGAGAGTATTGCAATACCTCGCCACAAACAACCACAGATGCCGTTGCAAGCCATCTGGAGCATCTTGCCATCCCCTTGGCCATTCTCGGCCTGACCCGGAGAACTGGTACGGAGAAGGTAAGTCAGCAAATTCCGATCCCACACCCCACGAAAGGGCTCTTGCCTGCCTTGGACAAGTCACGCGCTCGTAAACATGGGGTGGGAGCGCTACATCGGCAGGATGTTCATAGATTCTCAAAACGCATTCTTGTTGACGAAGCCTTTGAAAATCGTCAAGAAGATGATCTTCAGATCGAGCCAAAGCGACCACTGTTGAATATAGTCCAGGTCGAACTCGATGCGTTTCTGCATCTTGTCCAAGGTGTCCGTCTCTCCGCGCCAGCCGTTGATCTGGGCCCACCCGGTGATTCCCGGCTTCACCTTGTGTCGCAGCATGTACCCCGGAATCTGCCGCCGGTACTCCTCGTTATGAGCCACCGCATGCGGACGCGGCCCGACAATGGACATCTCCCCGCGCAGCACATTGATGAACTGCGGCAGCTCATCCAGCGACGTACGCCGCAGGAACGCACCCAGCGGGGTAACGCGCGCATCTCCGCGAGTAGCCTGCACCACGTCGGAACCGTTCTCCGTCACCGTCATGCTGCGAAATTTCCACACCTGGATCGGCCGTCCGTCGATCCCATAGCGCCGTTGCTTGAAAATCACCGGCCCAGGCGAAGTGAGCTTCACCGCCAGCCCGATAAACAGCATGGGTAGGGCAATAGCGCACAGAATGACGCTCGCTATCACCATGTCACTGGCACGTTTCAAATAGCGGTTCGCACCATCCATGGGGGAGTCGAAGATGCTGATCGACGGTAGGCCATTGATGTTCTGGATGCGTGCGTGCAGCAGTTCAAAGGTGAACACATCAGGGATCAGGTACACGGAGGCCGTGGAGTCGCTGAGTTCTTTGATAAGCCAGCGGATCCTGGCTTCGCAGGACATCGGCAAGCTGATATAGACCCGATCGATCTGTCCGCTGCGTACCTCCTGCACCAACTGCTCCAGGTCACCGCTGGGCGGTAGTTTCACCGAGCTACCCGCGATGGGGACGGGCTGGGTGGGCTCGTCGTCGTAGAACCCCACCAGGTTAAGGCCCATCCAAGGCGCTCGCGTGATGTGATTCGCCAACTGCTGGCCTACGGGGCCGGCACCCGCAATCGCCACGCTGCGGCTGTTATAGCCCAGGCTACGCATGTGCCTCAGTAGCTTGCGTAGCAGCACCCGGTAGGCGCAAAGCAAGACCAGAACACTGACGAACCACTTCACCAGCAGGTAGTCCGGCAGGCGCCAGATATCCAGCTTCAAGTAGTCCGTGAGCGCAACGCAGCCGCAAACCAGCAGCCAATTCCCTGAGGCTCTGAGCAGCTCGCTACGGATTTTTTCGCCGCGCCAAGAGGTGTAGAGCTGGTTGAAGTCACTGAACAGATGGAACAGGAACAGCGCCATCAGAATGATCAGCGTGAATTTCAGCGTTAGCACGCCGTCATGCAGATGCAGAATCAAATAGAGACTGACGGCGATCAGGCCCGAGTCCAAGAGCCGCTGTGCTAGAGCGAGGGTGGACTGATTGGCGCGAAGAATACCTCGGTGTTGCGTGCGCATTTCTTTCCAAATCCCTTAAAACGATGCCGGCTAGGTCCTGCCGTAAATATCTTCGAAGCGCACGATATCATCCTCACCCAGGTAGGAGCCCGACTGCACCTCAATCAGCTCCAGCGGAATGACACCCGGATTTTCAAGGGCATGCACCTGGCCGATGGGAATGTAGGTGGATTGGTTCTCGCTCACCAAGTAGGTCCGATCTCCGTTAGTCACCTTGGCAACACCACTGACCACGATCCAGTGTTCAGCGCGATGATGATGCATCTGTACGGACAGTTTGGCGCCCGGATTCACGGTGATTCGCTTGACTTGGTAGCGTTGGCCGTTGTCGACAGAGTCATAAACCCCCCAGGGACGATAAACCTCCCGATGATTCAAGTGCTCATCTCGATTACGAGCCTTGATCTGCTCCACCAGCTTCTTCACATCCTGCACCTGATCCCTGTGGGCAACCAGTACGGCATCCTTGGTTTCCACGATAACCAGATCCGATACCCCTAGAGCCGTAACCAGCCTGCTGGAAGCGTGGATATAGCTGGATTGTGTCGCATGCGTCAGTACATCGCCGGTAACGACATTACCCTTCGGGCACTTCTCGGACACATCCCATAGCGCTGACCATGAACCAATGTCGCTCCAGCCCGCATCCAACGGAATGACGACCGCATCCGCCGTTTTTTCCATTACCGCATAGTCGATCGAGTCCTCCGGGCAGGCCTCGAAGGCCGCAGCGTCGAGCCTGATGAAGTGCATGTCAGTGCTGGCCCCGGCCAGTGAGGCTCGGCAAGCCTGGAGGATATCTGGCCGATAGCGCTCCAGTTCTGCCAGATAGCGACTGGCACGAAACAGGAACATCCCGCTATTCCACAGATAGTGGCCGCTGGCCAGGTACTCCTCGGCAAGCTCCTTGCTGGGCTTCTCTACGAAGCGGCTGACCACGAAACCTGCACCCAAGTGATCGCCTTGTTCGATGTAGCCGTACCCGGTTTCGGCGTGGGTCGGCACGATACCGAAGGTCACCAGGCTGCCGGACTCGGAGAGCGTCTCTGCCTGTCGAACTGCGGCCTGGAAGGCGGCCGTATCGAGAATCAGGTGATCGGCGGACAACACCAGCAAGAGCGGATCTTCCCCGTCGCACATCGCCTGTATCGCTGCCAACGCGATGGCCGGCGCAGTATTGCGACCGACAGGCTCCAGAATGATGCGAGCATCTTCCTTGCCGATTAGCCGCATCTGCTCGGCGGCGAGGAAGCGATGCTGCTCATTGCAGATGAGTAGCGGTGCGCCGACCTCCAACCCTTCCAGTCGTTGTACGGTCGCTTGCAAGAGCGTGGCTTGATTATCCGCCAGTGGTAGGAATTGCTTGGGATACATCTGACGGGAGAGCGGCCAGAGGCGAGTACCGGAGCCACCGGCCATGATTACGGGGATTAACATGCAGAAACTCCGGTTCGAACAGGTTGGCTTCGATCAAACGTCCAACTGCACCGCTTCACGATGGCGAGCACATCGACACTATGGCCGGATACAGACCGACACTTGGCCATATTCGAGCCGTCGCCGCCGCAGATGAAGATATTCATGTCTTAGCGCCACTCCTGCGGGCAATCTTTCTTCCAGTCCAGCATTGCGCTCTCCAGTGTATACAGGTGCTGGTAGCCGTTGCTGACTAGGAAATTCGGCAAAATGTTATTGGACCGGACCAACTTCCGGATGCGTACCGGACTGAAAGGGTGGGCAATACCCAAGGGCTTGGCGATCAGATCAATGGCATAAGCGACTGAAAGAAGTAGCAAAAACGGGACGTTTGGAACAAATCGCTTGATGCCGGCAACCCTTTCTACGGCAGCCACATATTCGGAGATAGACGGACCAGGATTCATAGAGCCGTTGAACAGCAGCACACCTTTGTTCTGTTGCAATTGCAACTGATGTACCCACCAGATGGCATTGCACAGCTCTTTCACATAAATGCCAGCCTTGCGTGTATCCCGATTGGCCATGTAGAAGAAATAACCCTTGCGCACGGCCTTGACCAGGCGGGTGACGTTGCCACCCTCGCCGGGACCGAACACCACCCCTGGGCGAGCAATGACCAGCCTGCGATTGGTCGCATCGCGTGCCTGCCATGTCTGATGGATTTTCTCTGCCGTCAATTTGGACGCACCATAAGCCGTCACGGGCACCGGCAAGGTGGTTTCGTCCTTAACCTCTTCACTGATGCCGTAGGGTGAAATGGACGAGGTAAAGGCGATGTTATCGCAGCCAACGTGTTCGGCCCATGCTGTGACATTTTCAGCACCGTACAAATTGGTTTTGAAATACTCCCAATCTTCATGGCCCGGTTCGCGGTGTACCGCGGCAAAATTGGCAATGAAGCCAACGCGCTCGGCCGGCTTCCAAATGATCGTCTCACGCACGTCGCCACGCACAAACTCAATCTGGCTTCCATGCTTGGCAAGCAGCTGTGTACGGTAAGGAAATGGCTTGTCCTCATACGATTCCAGATCGTACAGATACACCTTGCCAAAGAACTGCTTGTTCAACAGAAAGTCAGCGAAGAAACAGCCGATAAAACCGCTGCCACCAAAAATAACGGCACAGGTCATGTGGATTCCTTGTTCAGTTGTGCATCTACGAATGCGGAAAATTCATCGCGAAAGCGCTGGCTGGAAAATTTTTCGGCGTGGCTGCGGCATACATGCGCGGAAATAGGTTGGGGCAACGCTTCGAAGCGATTTATAGCTTTGTCAATTGCTTCCACAGTCTGCTCATCGAAAAGAATACCGGTCGCTTTTTCGGAATCCATACTATCGACTACCGTTTCAAGTGCGCCGCCTTTGGCATAGGCGATCACTGGCGTGCCGGACGCCATTGCCTCTAATGGCACGATGCCAAAATCCTCTACGCCAGGAAAAACCAGTGCCTTGGCATTCGCCAAGTGCTTCTTAACGATATCGAAGGGTTGGCGCCCGAGGATATGAATATTTTCTGTCTCTAATGCCTTAAGTTGAGAAAATTGTTCACCTTCACCAATGACCACGAGCTTTCTTCCATTGTGGCGGAAAGACTCAATGACCAGATCAGCTTTCTTGTAAGCGGTCAATTGGCCCAGCATCAGGTAATAGTCCTGCTTTTCCGCTGTACATTGGAAGTCTTCCACCTGAACCGGCGGATGAATAACGGAAGATTCGCGTCGATAACATTTGGCAATGCGCTTGGCAATGAATTTAGAATTCGCAATGAAATAGTCCACTCGGTTAGCAGACATCGTATCCACCAGCCTCATGTAATGCATTAATGGACGCATTATCCATCGGGTCAGCTTTCCCGCGCCGTCTAGATACAGCCGGTACATATCCCAAGCGTAGCGCATAGGACTATGACAATAACAGATATGCAAGGCGTCAGGGTTGGTGATGACGTTCTTGGCTGGACCGGATTCGCTGGAAATCACCAGATCATACTCAGAGAGATCTAACTGTTCCAAGGCGTAAGGCATGAAGGGCAGGTATTTCTGATATAGGGCGATAGATTTGGGTAATTTGCTGATTAAGGTAAGGAATACTTTTTGATTAGAAAGATGTGCGTCTTTTATGGCCGGATCTAACACATGCGTAAAAACATCTGCGTGTGGGTAAATTTTAAGAATTTCTTCCACTACTTTTTCGCCGCCACGCCAAGTTACAAACCAGTAGTGTACGATGGCAACTTTCATGAAGGCTCCCAGATGGCGCTAAACTGTAGCATTAAGTTTGTTTATTTGTGAATTGGGTGGTGACTTAAAAGAATTTATTATTTCTTTGAGCCATTATGTTGGGTTTTTTAAGTTTGTCGGTCTACTACTGAAGGAGAGGCAGCATAGCATGAATAGTAGCCATGTTAAGAAATGGGCCTGATTATGGTTGGTGAGTCCAAATATAATAACATGTAGGCCGAGAGCTGCTCTAAGTTTCTTTGCAAATGCAAGGTCTTTGGCTTTTTCAAACGTTAAACTGTTAGCTTTGCGTTGCATTATTATGGAGTGAAAAAAAAGAAAAAATAATATGATCACTAATGATAGAGGGATGACGCCTAGCCCATAAGAAACTTGCAACGGTAGGTTATGCAGTCCAGATGAGAGAGGAGATTCAAAACCTACGCCCCAAAAAACTTTCTTATCGAAGTCTTGCAGAGCAGCCAGCCAAATCTCGCTTCGTTTTTCAGTACTTCCGAGACCACCCTCTGTGACTGAAGAGTAACCGGTCTTGAATACAGAGACCATATCAAATCCAAGAGCAGCCAACGCTGATACGCACCCTATAAGTATGCCCGTGATAATTATTAAGTACTTTAATTTTTCGCTGTGATTAAAATGAGTGATATATATGTATATAAAGGTTATAGAGAAGGTTATATAAGCCGCGCGAGTGGTTGCTAGTAATATCCCTAACATGAATATCCCAGCCATTATTAGAAAGTAAATTTTTTTCTCTTTCTTGTGGAGGAGTATCGCGTAAATAGAGAAGAAGGAACACATTACGCCGAATTCATTAGGATATGTTCCAGGGCTAAAGCGAACATATCCATAAGCTTCTTGATAAAGCGTGGTGAAGCGCGCATAGAAGTCTACCCCTATCTTTCCGGTGATATAGAGCAGATAGAGAGTTAAGCCTAAAAAAAATACGACAGTAAAGCCTTTGAAGCTATTGCCTAATAAATCTAATAGGAAATCAGTACCGCGTCGAGAAATCTGGTATGCAGCAACATAGAAGCCTATCATTAGATTCACAATGACTAAAGAACGAACTAGGGGGTTTTCAGATATGGATGAAATGCTTTCGTGAGTGTTTAAGAAAGAGTATGTAGAGCTTGCAAAGAAAATTGTGGTTATTATTAACAAGTAAGCGAGCTGAGTGAATTTCTTTTTCGGTAATTTCCAGATCGTCAGTAAGGTAAACGTCGAGAGGATTATATAGAAGAGTCTTAATGAGCCCGTCGCCGGGAACGGGATAAAAAACATACCACTTGGAGCAATCAGCATCAGTAGCTTAAGGATTCCGTCGCTTAATGTCGTTGGGGCTGCACGAATTACTTCCTGGCTTCCGGGGATGGAAGATCGTGATGCTGAGGAGCTTTCTTTTTTCATCTGAATTGGAGTCATCTGATTCTTTATAAACTCTTTATTTGATCTAGTCCCTTTTTAGCGTATTGGCGCGGCGATTCCTAATTCAATCTTGAGCTTTCGTGCTTCATCTGTTTTTGAAGAACCATAATATGTGGGTCTTAATGTTCGCGTTTGATGCATAGCTGAGTAGTACTACTGTAATTAATATTAATATTCCGAATATGGGACCAAATGTTCGGCTTGCTTCAATGCAAAAAAAGCCTCCAATTATTGATATGACGGCAGTGTTTGTAAGTAGCGTAAAGTCTTTAATTGCATATAGTCGGTTGCAGGTTATTAGCGATATTGCAGCGATTCCTGCCCCTCCCCATGCAAGGCTAAAGCTGTAGCCGATAGCCATGTGGCCGATGAATTCCGCAAGAATGGGTAAGGAAAATACTTGTATTAGGTTGGGGATAATTAGGATAAGAGCGTATTTTGATTTTTGGTCCGTTAGTAAGTAGTAACGACTCCATATTAAAGTTACTCCATATCCTAAAGAGCCAATGAGAAAGCTTTGCAATATGCTCGATGTTATTTTTACTGACTCATCTCCAAACATCCCTCTCTGGAAAAGAGCAGATATTATGTATTGGGTGTTTGTGAGAAGTAACGATACGGTTGGGACTGAAATGCATAAAAAGATATTTATGTTTTTCTTTGCAGCCTTTCCAATTACCGAGTTAGAAGCATGTTTTCTCTGAGATATTAGTGAGAACGCAAGCGGTGTTGCTATAAGTAAAATCACGGTATCTATAATTATGCGAGATATCTCGACGGCTGAAACTATTCCTGTTCCTGATGTGGATGCATAATATCTTTCTATAAAGAATACAGATTGCGTCGCAATGGGAAGGGTAACTATAGTCTTCCAAGTCGACCAGATCGAGTTTCTGGTTTCTTTATCTCCCCAAAGATCTGTCTTTCTTATGTTATGAAGTATCTTGGAGTGCTTGACCGAGAAAAATAGCGCCAGGTACCAGGCTATTACATAGACGATCGGTATTATATATGGATTTGAAAATTCTATAAAAAATATAGCTCCAAATATAAAACCTATATTTAGTAGCGGCGATCTTATTAGGAATAGCGTAGAGCTTTCCTGTATCAACCCCTTGTAAGAAAGGAATGTATAGATAGTTATAGCAGGCGCTGATATTGAAATTATTCTGAGATAATTTACAAATAATTCAGTATTGGAGAAGGGGATTTCTAGTAGATCGGATACGTAAGGTGAGGCGTATATGATGCTTGTGGTTATTAGCAGGCCAGTGAATATGGAGAAGGTAAAGTAGGTGGCGTTTAATAAAGATAAGCCTTTTGGGTTATCCTGCTTATTTTTGGCGGATACTACATAGCCTGCATTAAATATTTCTGTAGTAAAAAAAGATACGGGCATCAATAAAAAGGCACTGCATAGCCTGACTACATCTCCTAGCGAGGTAGTCCCAAAGGCATAAGCAAATAAGGCCTCTCTGAGGTACGCAAGGAATTTTCCGACTAGATTAAAAAAAGACAACCAGAAAGAGAATGAGAGAAATTTCATTTTAGGATTCTATTATTGCCCTGGCCACATTCTTCCATGTGTATTGTTCGACCGTTTTCTTGATGTCTTCTCTTATATAAATACCTTGCTGCATGTCTTTTCTGAACGTGGTAAGAACTTCAGAAATGGCGTTTGCGCTTCTTTCTTTTATTAGATAGCCATTTTTGCCGGGTTTAATAACTTTGGAGCAAAATCCTACATCCGTAGTTGCAACGGGAGTCCCATAAGTCAGCGCCTCTAGTACCACCAATGGACCTGTCTCGAAACTGCTGGCTATTAGAAAAATATCCACGGCAGCATAATAATCATGGATGTTATTAACTGCACCTTCAAAGATCACAGGGATTTTTCTTTTAGATAGATGTAGTGTCGAAGTTGAATCCGCCCCACATACAATTAATGCAAGTTTCTCTCCTTTATTTTTGATGGCATCTTCTATGGCGTCTAGAATTAGATTCAAACCCTTTCGTTCAAATTCATGCCCGCAAAATAAAATTACTATAGTCTCTTGGTTTGTAGAGAACCCGTTATGTTCGATTTTTCTTAGCAAATGCTCTCTGAGCGGGGTGGTTTCCTTTTCTATTGGACAGCCCTGTGTGATAACTGCAGATGTTTTTGTTAATTTGTTTTTTTCTATTGCGTAATTCTTTTCTTGATCACTCCAGAATATGTACTTTTCATGTATCCCATATCGGTAGCGGAAGTAGTCAATTGCCCACATATATGCGTGGAAGGGGTTGACTACCGCCTTGATTTTATTTTCTTTTATATATTTTGAGTGCAGTCCGTGTGCGATATAAAGATCTCCTGCCAGTGCGTCGTTGTGACATATTATGATGCATTTGCCGCCTGGGTGTTTTGAGATTATTTTTTTCTTTAGGTGATAAGCTTTTATGGTGCCGGCGATTGAAAATATTAAGACATCTCTAATAAGTTTTAATCTTTTAAGGAGTCTGTTTTTTTCGGTTAGGGCCCCATTCTTAATTCCAATCTCATGAATGCTTATGGTGTGAGTTATGATGTTCGCTTCTTCGAATTCCTTGGTAAGCGATAAGACTACATTTGAAACACCATTTCCTTGGGAAATCTCTCTTACCAGCTGAATTATGTGCGTTGGTGGGGTCATAGCTTACTCTTTATAAGCTCTAGCGTTTTCTGAGTGGAGGCGGACCACGTTTGCTTCTGGGCAATCTTTATTAAATTAGACTTGTCGTATTGTATTTCGTTGTTGGCAATGGCTGTAACTATGTCTGTTAGTTCTTCTGTGGTTTTATATATGTGTGCGGTATTCTGCGAGGCCTCAATTAGCGCAGGTGCTCCTGAAGTTATTGAGATTTTTCCACGCGCCATGGCCTCTAGAACGGGTAATCCAAAGCCTTCATAAGATGAGCAGCATACGAAAGCAAGAGCGTTATCATAGAGGGATAGCAACTCCTCGTCTGATACGCGGCCCGTGAATATTATCCTTTTTGTTTTTTCTTTTGAATATTCGGCTTGGCTAAATACTGAACTTGCCCCTTGGCTTCCTGCTATAACCAAATAAAAATCATCAGGCAAGTATTTTTCTGCCTGGTGCCACACATCAATTAGCTCTTTGAGGTTTTTCCTTGGTTCCAGTGACCCAACACTTAATATGTAACGCTTTCCATTTTCTAGATCTAGTTTTTTTAGATTTATGGAGTCGCAATTTTTGTTCGGCGGAGAAAGGAAGAGGTCTGATATTCCGTTGTGAATAACTGAGATTTTTTCTTCTTTGACGTGGGTCCAGTGTATTATTCTTTCTTTTGTGAAGTTTGAGACGGCAATTATATGCTCTGAGCTATGCGCCACCTTCGATATTATATATCGATACCAAGCGGAGAACTTCTTGCTAAAAAACTCTGGGCAATCAAAGGTGCTCATGTCGTGGATCGTTATGATTTGTCTTTTCTGGAGCACGGGGCCACTGTTGGCTGGACAAAATAAAAGTTTGCTTTTTGCTTTTAAAGGTAGACTTGTCTGCTCCCATAGATGTCCAGCGTAAGCATGTGAAAAAAAGGGCTTGGGTAATATTATCTTTCCTCCGGCTGCAAGTAATCCGGGAGTTAACTCTTGGGTGTATCGTTGTACTCCTGTTAGTGGTTGTAACAACGACCTGCCGTTAATTAAGAATTCATTCATCGGAGATTACGCCCAGTTGTTTTTTCCAGGCTTCTGAAATTTTTTCTGTAGAGTATTTTTTTGAGTGCTCAATCATCTCTTTCGATACTCTTTCGCTAGTGCTTGGGGTCTCTTCTAGTCGCGAAATTATTTTAGAATATGCTTCTGGATTTTCTTCTTCATTAATTAAAAGAAAGGGCCATTTCTCTGCTAGAATTTCTCTAGGACCGCAATGATTAGAGCATATAGGTATCGTTCCTACAGACATGGCTTCTATAATGACTATTCCAAAAAGCTCTTCCCATTTTTTTGTTTTTTGGCTGGGTACTAATATATATTTATGTTGAGATACGATTTTGGCAAGTTTATGTCTGTCGGTTATCTTGCCAAGGTAAGTGATGCCTCTTGATTTTTGAAGAGATTCAGACTCAGGCCCTTCGCCAATTACGGTGATGCTTTGTGTCTGGCTTGCTATGCCTTTGAGAATATGTGTTCCTTTCTGCTTTGTTAATTCCCCTACAAAGCATATTCCATTTTTTTTATGTGCTTCTTGTGATTGGAAGTGCTCGCTTGATGCGTGATTTATTACGGTTGTTGGGATGTTATCGTGTGCTTTCTTAAAGGAATTTTTTGCCGTAGAAGTGACTGCGATACATTTTGACTTTTTGGCTTTAAGACAAAAGTTCCAAGCTATTTTTATCGGTTGCGTTAACAATGGGTACCTGACAGGCGGCTCATCCCATTTTGGCCAAGAGGTATGAATATAGATTGTTTTTGCGCGTACTAGGCTTAAATAATAGAGCATTCGGAAGTCGTAGGGGCCAAAGGCTATAATTGCAATATCATATTTTTTAAATATAAGCCAGAATCTACCCTTTAAACTAGTTAGAAAGCTTTTTGTTGCTTGTGGTATGGGGGTTTTAAATTTTATTGTTTCACGTAAAAAGTTTCTTACGCATCTCCCTTTTATGTGCGTTATTTCTATGCTTTCGTCTGTTTCTGCTATTCTATCTAAGGCGGAAAAGTATTTTTTGCCATTGGTTTCATGTACAACTAAAATCTTTTTCATTTTAAAGATTTTCTTTTCGTATATAGGTGGACTGCTTAGTTTTCGCCAAATAAATCGCGACTGTAAATAATCGTGCTTGAGTCTGATATTTCGTCGGTTATGCGGTTGGCGACGATTATGTCGCTGTTTCTTTTGAATTCTGCTAGGTTTTCAATTACTGCACTGTCGAATAATTCGGGTGTTTTTGCAGCTGGTTCGTAAATTATTATTTTAATTCCATTGGCTCCTAAGCGTTTCATGATTCCTTGAACGCTGGAGGAGCGGAAGTTGTCACTATCTGCTTTCATTGTAAGGCGGTAGATACCAACGACGCTGGGCTTGCGCTTGAGTATCTCATCGGCGATGAAGTCTTTGCGGGTTCGATTGGAGTCGACGATGGCTTTGATCAGGGTCTGGGGTACGTCGTTGTAGTTGGCCAGCAGTTGCTTGGTGTCCTTGGGCAGGCAATAGCCGCCGTAGCCGAAGCTGGGGTTGTTGTAGTGGGTGCCGATACGTGGATCCAGCCCTACGCCTTCGATGATCTGTCGGGTATCCAGTCCGTGGGTCTCCGCGTAGGTGTCCAGTTCGTTGAAGTAGGCCACGCGCATGGCCAAGTAGGTATTGGCGAACAGCTTGATGGCTTCGGCTTCGGTGCTGTCGGTGAATAGGGTAGGGATTTCCTGCTTGATGGCGCCTTTTTTGAGCAAGTCGGCAAAGGCTTCGGCACGCTTGGAGCGTTCACCGATGATGATTCGCGAGGGATGCAGGTTGTCATGCAGCGCTTTGCCTTCACGCAGGAATTCCGGCGAGAAGATGATGTTCTCAGTGCCGTATTTTTTGCGGATGCCCTTGGTGTAACCGACGGGGACGGTGGACTTGATGACCATCAGTGCACTTGGATTGATCGCCAGCACTTGCTCGATGACGGACTCTACGCTGCTAGTGTCAAAGTAGTTGTTGACTGGATCGTAATCAGTCGGTGTGGCGATGATGATGATCTGTCCGTGGGCATAGGCCTCTTCTTTATCGAGCGTTGCCCATAGATCAAGAGATTTCTCCCGTAGGTACAGCTCGATTTCAGCATCGATAATCGGCGACTTTCGCTGGTTTATCAGCTCGACTTTTTCCGGCACCACGTCTAGTGCGATCACTTTATTGTGTTGCGCTAGCAGCACCGCGTTAGATAGGCCGACGTAACCCGTGCCGACGATGGTGATGTTCATTGAGGTTTCCTTCCTGAAGCTCCATCTGCAAAGCGGGTGGAGCGCTAGAGTCTACTGATATGAGGTGCGCGTTAAAGCGGCGTAATCTGGATGTTGGTGTGGCGCTGGCGGGCCTGATCGTGTGCGGTGAGTTTCGCCGCAAGTGATTGTTTTGCGCTCGGGTCGCCATGAACTAGGCGTACCTCTTCGGGGCCTTCCGGCATCGTTGCCAGGAAGTCCACTAATCCCTTCTGATCCGCATGTGCTGAGTAGCCCCCAAGGCTTTCAACGCCGGCCCGTATGACGTACTTCTCGCCATCGAGCTCTACATACCCATTTCTCGCCCCATATTTTTGGATGGCCGCTCCTGGCGTGCCCTTGGCCTGATAACCAACGAACAAGACGTTGTGGCAGGGATCTCCGAGCATCGCCTTGAGGTAATCGACGATGCGTCCGCCCGCACACATTCCGCTCGCGGCGATGACTACCGCCGGACGGCGGGTCGTGGCGAGGTGGCGCACCATGGCCAGGTGCTGGGTGTGGCTATCGACGGTGAGCAGATTGGCAAAGGCCAGGGGCTTGCGGCCTTCGCGCAGGCGTTCATGGGCTTCGGCGTTCCAGAACGGTTGGAGTTCGCGATAGGCCTGGGTGAAGCGGCTTGCCAGGGGAGAGTCCAGCAGGATGGGGAGTTGCGGCCAGGTTTCGTCATTTGGTCCAGGCGCTGCAGGTGTATCGCTCTGCTGGGTGGCCTGGTGAATGATGTCTTCGAGTTCGTAGAGCAACTCTTGGGTGCGGCCAATGCTGAACGCTGGAATCAGCACGGTGCCGCCGTCGGCGAGCGCGCGCTCGATGGCGGCCTGGAGGCGTTGGCGTCGTTCTTCACGGGGCTCGTGGATACGGTCGCCGTAGGTGCTTTCCAGAACGAGGATATCTGCCCTTTCTGGCGAGCGGGGTGCCGCGAGCAGGGGCGCATGTGGAGCGCCGAGGTCGCCGGAGAAAACGATTCGAGTGCTCTCGTCACTATCGCGGTCCTGGATATCGCATTCGACATAGGCCGAGCCGAGGATATGCCCTGCGCGTTGCAGGCGTATCTTCGCCGTGCGCTCGGGCGTGTCGAGCACGGTAAACCAGTGGTCGTAGGGGAGGGCGATGGTGCGTTGCTCGATGAGTTCGAGCATGCGCTCAAGCGTTTCCGGCGCTGCACCGATGCCGAGACGCAGCGCATCTTCCAAAACGAGAGGCAACAGGCGCGCGGAGGGTTCGCTGCAGAGTATTGGGCCTTTGTAGCCTGCGGCGAGCAGATCGGGCACTCGGCCGACATGGTCGATGTGTACATGGGTGAGCACCAGGGCGCGGATGCCATCCACACTGAATTCGATCGGTTGGCGACCGTCTTGAGTTTGGTGCTGCGTGGCTTCGGCACCTTGGAACAGGCCGCAGTCCACCAGCAAGCTGTGCTGTTCATCCATGTGCAACTGGTGGCATGAGCCGGTGACTCCTGCTATGGCGCCATGATGCTCGATAGTCGGTAGTGACATGTGAGTCTCGTCCGTGAGTTGGCAGATTTCCTGATCGACCAAGCCTCTGCCGGGCTACCTTTTGGCGGTGTGCAAACACGCTACCGCCCCAGGATTGACGGTCGATTTCCTGAAGACGCAAGGCTTTTGGGTTGTGACGAAAGCTAATGGCGCATGGCTGGCTTTTGCGCCAATTAATAGTCACTTGGGTAAGGGGTCGAATGTACGTAAATAAGCCACCCCCATCAAGCATCGGGGCGCGCTAATCGCCCGTTCCTTGACTTGAATAAAAACCTTTTAAGAACAGGGGGTTATTTATGCTTCTTCGCAAGCACTTATCTTTGACGAATAACGACCGCTTCGGGATATGCTGCTGGGATCTTGACGTTGGCGTCAGTGGGAGAGTGTGACTTGGGTCAGTGGGAGGGTGATGCGGGCTTCACGTTGCAGAAGAGTGAGTAGCAGGATGACGCGCTCATCGCCGTCTTGGGAGAGAAAGATCGCTTCCATGTCCTTGAAACTGCCTTCGCAGATGCGTACGCGACTACCGGGTGCGATCAGGGGTTGGTGCGGGATGCTTTCGCAGCGGTTGCGGATGCTCTCGATGAGGTCGTCGGGCAGGGTGGCGGGGAGTTGTTTGCCGAAGGCGACCAGACGTTGCACGCCACGGGTGGAGCGGATCGGCATCCAGTTGTCCTGAATACTGTCCAGGTGGATGAACAGGTAGCCGGGGAACAGGGGTTCGCTGAGCGTATGGCGTTTGCCACGCCGAATGCGCTCGACGCTGTGCAAGGGGAGGTAACAGTCGTATTGCTGGCGCTCCAGGTTCTCCAGTGCGCGTTGTGTCTGGCCCGGTTTGGATTGCAGGAGATACCACTTCTTGCTGGCCGGGGTGGGCATTGGACTACCTGGTGTATTGCGGGGTGTTCTGGCGAATCGTACGGGATGTGGCGGGGAGAGGCTAGTGAGGTTCTGGGAGATTGATATGAGCAGGGTTCCCCCTCTCCCCAGCCCTTGTATGTTGTTTTGGCTGTTCCCGCCGCAGCAGACCGTAAGCCCTCTGGTGACAAGACCGTGGGAGAGCGAGGGTCGCTACGGCGGTTTTGATTAGAGAACCCGAACGGTTGCCTGAGCTCGAAGCTCGCATTGCAAGGCAGGGAGTCAACGTCATGAAACAGCAAGACGCAGAAGTGGTATTGGGTGTGGACGTTTCTAAGGCTCGGTTGGACTGTGCGACCTGGCCGGCATCTACCGCGTGGGCGCATGAGAATACGGTGGAAGGCATTGACGCGCTGGTGGCCAAAGCCCTCGAACAGCGCTTCAAGCTGGTTGTGCTCGAGGCCACGGGTGGCCTGGAGGCCGAGCTTGCCGCAGAGTTGGCGCGTGCGGGTGTACCGGTGGCCGTGGTCAATCCGCGGCAGACGCATCGTTTCGCCCAGGCGTTGGGTATTTTGGCCAAGACCGATCAGGTCGATGCCGGTGTCCTGGCGCGTTTCGGCGCGATGACCGGTGTTGAACCCAGAGCCCTCAAGGACGAATCGCTGCGAGCACTCGATGAGGTACTGACACGGCGGCGGCAGACCGTCGAGATGCTGATCATGGAGCGCCAGCGCTTGGCTCAAGCGCGCGATGCTCGGGTCTCCAAGCACCTCAAGCAACACATCCGCTGGCTGGAGAAGGCCGTCAGTGATTTCGATGACGAGATGCGCCAGCGGATCAAGGACAGCCCAGCCTGGAAGGCCAAGGATGACTTGCTGCAAAGCGTCAAAGGTATCGGAGATATCAACGCGTCGACCCTGATCGCCGATCTGCCGGAGCTGGGCCAGCTCACGCGCAAACAGATCGCCGCGTTGGTTGGTGTAGCGCCCTTCGCCCACGACAGCGGCCAGATGCGAGGCAAGCGCAGGATCTGGGGTGGACGTGCAGCCGTTCGCCATGCGCTGTACATGGCGACCCAAAGCGCTCGTCGGTACAACCCCCAAATCAAAGCCATGAGCGACCGCCTGGTGGCGGTCGGCAAGCCACCCAAGGTCGTCATCGTAGCCTGCATGCGCAAACTGCTCGTGATCCTCAATGCGATCCTGCGTACAGGAACGCCCTGGAATCCGGCCTGGGACAGTCGTCAGGCTTGACCGGGAACACGGTTGCTCTCCCGCGAGGGGAGAGGGGGTGTTTCGGCGCTGCCTTTGTGGCTTTGGTGGTATTGCAGGTTTTCCGGTGCGCGGTGTTTTTGGGCCCGGTTTGCGTTGCAGGGGGCAGCACTCTTGTTGGCTGGGGTGGGTATTGGGCTACCTGGGTATTGCGGGGTGTTTGGGAGAGTCGTGCGGGATGCTTGGAGCTGGGGCTGGTGACGCGGGGAGTGAAGCTCCCCCTCTCCCCGGCCCTTGTATGTTGATTTTGCTGTTCCCGCCGCAGCAGACCGCAGGCCCTCTGGTGACAAGACCGTGGGAGAGCGAGGGTCGCTACGGCGGTTTTGATTAGAGAACCCGAACGGTTGCCTGAGCTCGAAGCTCGCATTGCAAGGCAGGGAGTCAACGTCATGAAACAGCAAGACGCAGAAGTGGTATTGGGTGTAGACGTTTCTAAGGCTCGGTTGGACTGTGCGACCTGGCCGGCGTCTACCGCGTGGGCGCATGAGAATACGGTGGAAGGCATTGACGCGCTGGTGGCCAAAGCCCTCGAACAGCGCTTCAAGCTGGTTGTGCTCGAGGCCACGGGTGGCCTGGAGGCCGAGCTTGCCGCAGAGTTGGCGCGTGCGGGTGTCCCGGTGGCTGTGGTCAATCCGCGGCAGACGCATCGTTTCGCCCAGGCGCTGGGTATCTTGGCCAAGACCGATCAGGTCGATGCCGGTGTCTTGGCGCGTTTCGGCGCGATGACGGGTGTTGAGCCCAGAGCCCTCAAGGACGAATCGCTGCGTGCACTCGATGAGGTACTGACACGACGGCGGCAGACCGTCGAGATGCTGGTCATGGAGCGCCAGCGCTTGGCCCAAGCGCGCGATGCTCGGGTCTCCAAGCACCTCAAGCAACACATCCGCTGGCTGGAAAAGGCCGTCAGTGATTTCGATGACGAGATGCGCCAGCGGATCAAGGACAGCCCAGCCTGGAAGGCCAAGGATGACTTGCTGCAAAGCGTCAAAGGTATCGGAGATATCAACGCGTCGACCCTGATCGCCGACCTGCCGGAGCTGGGGCAGCTCACGCGCAAACAGATCGCCGCGCTGGTCGGTGTGGCTCCCTTCGCCCACGATAGTGGCCAGATGCGCGGCAAGCGCAGGATCTGGGGTGGACGTGCAGCCGTTCGCCATGCGCTGTACATGGCGACCCAAAGCGCTCGTCGGTACAACCCCCAAATCAAAGCCATGAGCGACCGCCTGGTGGCGGTCGGCAAGCCACCCAAGGTCGTCATCGTAGCCTGCATGCGCAAACTGCTCGTGATCCTCAATGCGATCCTGCGTACAGGAACGCCCTGGAATCCGGCCTGGGACAGTCGTCAGGCTTGACCGGGAACACGGTTGCTCTCCCGCGAGGGGAGAGGGGGTGTTTCGGCGGGGTTCTTGGGGGCAGGGTTGGCTTTGTGCCTCCCAGCAGGGGCGTCAGCTTTTGTCTGACTTGTATTCGTAGTGGTAGTAGCCGTAGCCATACCCGTAGGCGGCGGAGGCGCGTTTTTCCACGCCGTTGAGGATCGCGCCTTTGATTTCAATGCCGTTCTGTGCGAAGCGGCGTTGGGTCAGTTCGATTTCGCGCAGGGGGTTCTTGCCGAAGCGGGCGACGATCAGGCTGGTGCCGGCTTGGCGGCCCACGATGGCGGCGTCGGTTACGGCGAGCAGCGGCGGGGTGTCGAGGATGACCATGTCGAATAGATTGCTCGCCTGTTCCAGCAGTTCGCTGAAGTTCGCGTGCATGAGCAGTTCCGAGGGGTTCGGCGGAATCTGGCCGCGCGGCAACAGATACAGGCCTTCCTGGCTGGTTTCCTTCACGGCGCTACCGAAGTCCACGCGTTTGGCGAGGACGTCGGAGAGGCCGTGTTGCATGTCCAGGCCGAAGACTTTGTGCAGGTAGCCTTTGCGCATGTCCACGTCGACCAGCAGCACGCGCTGCCCAGCCTGGGCGACCAGGGCGGCGAGGTTGGAGGAAACGAACGTCTTGCCGACTTCCGGGCTCGGGCCGGAGATCATCAGGCGATTGTTCTGCGCTTCGAGCATGGCGAAGTGCAGGCTGGTGCGCAGGCTGCGCAAGGCCTCGATGGACAGGTCGGTGGGTTGCGAGGTGGCGAGCAGGGACGCCACTCGGCTGTGGCGACCCTTGCCGCCGCGTTTTTCGTCCTCTGCCTTCTGGATGGGGCTGAGGGGGACCGAGGCGTAGACGGGCAGGCCGAGCTGCTCGATGGCTGCCGGGTCTTCGATGCCGCGGTTCAGGGCACGACGCAGCAGTGCCACGGCAACCCCGATGAAGCCGCCAAGCAGGGTGGCGATCAGCACGATCAGCGCCTTCTTCGGTTTGACCGGTTTGGTCACGTCGACGTCGGCGTTGTCGATGACCCGCACGTTACCCACGGTGCCGGCGCGCATGACGTCCAGCTCCTGGGTACGGTTGAGCAATTGCGTGTAGACCTCGGTGCCCACTTGGACGTCGCGGGTCAGGCTCAGCAC
Organism: Pseudomonas sp. R4-15; assembly: GCF_055768815.1. Classification (NCBI taxonomy): domain Bacteria; kingdom Pseudomonadati; phylum Pseudomonadota; class Gammaproteobacteria; order Pseudomonadales; family Pseudomonadaceae; genus Pseudomonas; species Pseudomonas sp. R4-15. Next base: position 3,313,478 of record NZ_CM147293.1, on the reverse strand, counting down.
CTCCTGCTGGGTTTCCGGCAGGCTTTCCACGCGATTGGTCAGGCTCTTCTGCTTCTGCTGCAGCTCGCTCAGCTGGGTGAGCAGGGCCTGGTAGGCCGGGTGCTGGCGGGTGAAGCGGCGGTCCATTTCCGCCTGTTGCAGCTTGAGTTCGGAGATCTTCGTGTCCAGCGCGACGATCTGGTCGAGCAGCGCCTTGGTCTCAAGGCTGATGTCGGCGGACTTGGCTTGGGTCTGGTAGCTGCTGAGGTTGTTTTCGGCGGACTCCAGGTCCTTGCGCACCTGGGGCAATTGGCCGCGGAGGAATTCGAGGCTGGAGGCCGCTTCGGCGGAGGTGCGCTCTACGTTCTGGCGAACGTAGAGCTGGCCGATTTCGTCGAGGATCTGGATCGCAGCCTGCGGGTCGTCCGACTCCAGGGCCATGGAGATGATGCCCGAGTCCTTGCCTTGTTCGCTGACTTCCAGTGCATCCTGGTAGCGCAGGATGGTGGTCAGGCGGCGTTCGCGCATTACGTCGAAATGCGTTCCGAGGCGTGCCTTCAGGGTTTCGACCTGAACGGTGACGCCGTTGCCTTCGACGGGGGCGCCCACCTTGCCTTCGACCAGCAGGTTGTCGTCGTCATCGTACAGCGCGTAGCTGCCGCTCTCGCCGGCGACCAGGGTCAGTTCCTTGCCGAGCAGGTAGCTGGGTACGTCGAGCTGGAAGATCTTCAGCTCTTCGCCGCCCCAGGCGTAGCTGTCCATGCCAAGAACTGGCTCGGCGATGTCGCCTTCCTGTTCGGGCTGGAAGCGCCGGGCGAGGAAGTCGCCGAGGATCGGCAGGTGATGCGGCTCGGCGATGATATTCAGCTTGAGGTTGTCCACGGTCTTGCCGAGGACCGCGCGGGACTTGATCAGCGCGATCTCGGTGACCGCCTGCGATTCGCTGCCGAACAGTTCGTTCATGTCGGCGCTCATCGTCATCGAGCCTTTCTTCGCCTCGACCTGGATCATCGCGTTGGAGCGGTAGATCGGCGTCGCCAGCAGCGCATAGGCAACACCGACGATCAGGAAGAAGGCAGTAATGCCGGCGATCAGCCATTTCTGGTCCAGCAGCGTGCCGAAGAGCTGGAGCAGGTCGATTTCGTCGTCATCCTTGTCGCGAACGACGGGGGCGTTTTGCTGTTGCATGGGCGGACTTCTTCAGGCTTTGGTTTGCGGGGCGATGCGGGCCTTCCAGGCGGCGACCGCTTCCTCGATGAGTGCCAGTGCGTGCACGAAAGCGGCTTCGCCCTGACGGTAGGGGTCGGGAATCTCCCGGTCTTGCTGCCATTTGCCGAGCAGGAAGGCCTTGCCTCGTGCTTCGGGGGCCATTTCGTGGATGGCGCGCAGGTGGCGGTTTTCCATGGCAAGCACCAGGTCCGCCTCGCGCAGCATGGCGGCGGTGAGCTGGCGGGCGTGGTGCTCTTGGGGCGTGTGGCCGTTGCGCTCGAGCAGCGCCAGAGCGGTGGGCTCCAGCGGTTTGTCGACCAGGGCTCCGAGGCCCGCGGAGGAGACGTTGAAGCGGTCGTCGGACAGGGCCTCGCGGAGCAAGTGCTCGGCGGTCGGGCTGCGGCAGATGTTGCCGACGCAGACGATCAGGATCCGATTGAACAAGGAGCGGTTTCCGTAGGCGCTTTGACGATGAAACAGGGGTGGCCGCGATAACGCGATCCATCGCGGAACGGTATGCCGGCTAACCCCTTGGAGTAGGGCGGGAATTTCTCATTCATTGGCGGGAAGGTCCAGCGTTTTTGCCGATTGGCGAGTGGCAGGGCGCGGTTTTTTCCAGCTTGATATCGCCGTGATATCGCTCAGTGGGGTGAGCCCTTGGCGGTCATGTCGCCAGCATGGCGTCATCCGCCCGCCGTGACTGCTACCCGGCACTGCGCAGCGATGCCGAAGCGCTGTAGGATTGCGCCCCATGAGCCAAGCCACTCCGACCCCTGAAGAACTCCACGACCAGTTGCCGCTGGCCCTCGTCTATGGCGAGGCGTTTACCCAGTTGCCGCTGGATCTGTACATCCCGCCCGATGCGCTGGAGGTCTTTCTGGAGGCCTTCGAGGGTCCGCTGGACTTGCTGCTTTATCTGATCCGCAAGCAGAACATAGACGTGCTCGACATCCCGGTGGCGGAGATCACGCGTCAGTACATGGCTTATGTCGAGCTGATGAAGGCGGTGCGCCTGGAACTGGCGGCCGAGTACCTGGTGATGGCGGCGATGCTCGCGGAGATCAAGTCGCGCATGCTTCTGCCGCGCTCCAGCACCGCCGAGGATGAGGAAGAAGACCCGCGGGCGGAACTGATTCGTCGTCTGCAGGAGTACGAGCGTTTCAAGGCGGCCGCGGAAGACCTGGATGAGCTGCCCCGCGTGGGCCGCGATATCAGCGTACCCACGGTGCCGGCGCCCGAGGCGCGGGCGCGCCGCTTGCTGCCGCAGGTCTCGCTGGAGGAGTTGCTGCTGTCGATGGGGGAGGTGCTGCGTCGTGCGGATCTCTTCGAAAGCCACCAGGTGTCCCGCGAGCAGTTGTCTACCCGCGAGCGCATGACCCAGGTGCTGGAGGCGTTGCAAGGCGGTGCGTTCGTGGCGTTCGTCGCGTTGTTTCGCGCGGAGGAAGGGCGCCTGGGGGCCGTGGTGACCTTCATGGCGGTGCTCGAACTGATCAAGGAGCAGTTGGTGGAACTGGTACAGAACGCGCCTTTCGCACCCATCCATGTGCGCCTGCGTAGCGAGGCTCAGGAGGCCGCCGTTGAACCTGTCTGATCCCAAGGAGCTGGCGGGGCTGCTGGAGGCCTTTCTACTCGCGGCCGGCAAGCCGTTGTCGCTGGAGCGCCTGGCAGAGCTGTTCGAGGAAGCCGAGAGGCCATCTTCCGAGCAACTGCGCGCGGCGTTGGCGGTGCTAGGCAAGAGCTGCCAGGGGCGGGCGGTGGAGCTCAAGCAGGTGGCATCCGGCTATCGCATGCAGATCCGCGAGCGCTACGCGCCGTGGGTCGGGCGACTGTGGGAGGAGCGCCCGCAGCGGTATTCCCGCGCACTGTTGGAGACCCTGGCGCTGATCGCCTACCGCCAGCCGATCACCCGTGGCGAGATCGAAGACATTCGTGGCGTGGCGGTGAGCAGCCAGATCGTGCGTACCCTGCAGGAGCGCGAGTGGATTCGCGTGGTGGGGCATCGCGAAGTACCGGGGCGGCCGGCGCTATTCGCCACTACGCGGGCGTTTCTCGATTACTTCAACCTCGCCAGCCTGGAGGAACTGCCGACCCTGGCCGCCGTGCGCGAGCTGGAGCCTGCGGCGCAGCCGCTGGACGAAGAGGACGCCCCGATACCCGCCGGCCTGCAGGTGCGTGCGGACATGGCATTGGAGGAGGCGGGCGATGAGTCGCCTGCACCCGCCGAGCAGGCCAGCTTCCGTAGCCTGCTGATGGAACTCGACCGCATGGAAGAGGGCCTCAAGAGCGACTTCGATGATTTGCGCGAGCCGCAGGCACGCGACGACGAGAGCCGATGAAGAGTCCCTGCATCAAAGTGTGCGAGTTCGACGGTGATGTCTGCCGGGGTTGCGGGCGCACCAAGCGCGAGATTCGCACTTGGAAAAAGCTCGACCCACTGGACCAGCGCCTGGTCGCGGCGGAGGCGCAGATGCGCTTGCTGAGCCTGGAGGCGCGGGGCCGCCGCAAGAAGCGCTGAGCGCGCTACTCTCCTGCGACCGTGGTGCCCCGCGTGGCGCGCCCTGCGACCTCTCGGAGGTCCTGCAGATCGCTGCCGCTGACATCGAACTGCGCGTGGGAATCCTCAAGCCACTGCTTGGCGGCGCAATGCCCGCTCAAGCCGCGCATCAAACTCGCACCGCCCAGGGCAACTCCCAACAGTCCCAGCACGCCGCCTTGGCGTATTCCTTTGCCCATCAGTGCGATGCCGCCTGCAAGCGACGCGGCGCGTTCCCAGCCGTGGACGTTGTTTGATTTGCGCATGTGAATGGCCTCAGGGGGAGATGTAGAGGATGGACTGTGGCGTTGCGGGGAGCGTTCGGGGGAGGTGACGGTTGGTTGGGGGCCTGGGCGTTGTTTACGTGGCTCCCCCTCTCCCCAACCCCTCTCCCACGAGGGGCGAGGGGCTTTCGGCGTGGTCCTCGGTCACGGCGCGGTGCCTGCGCTGTCCTGCGTGTAGCCCGACGCCCGGTCCCGTCTGTTACCCATGCTGCCGGTTTGGCCGAACGCTCCCTCTCCCCTCGTGGGAGAGGGCCGGGGAGAGGGGGCCGGTGACGTTGTTTCTGTCGTTCCCCCTCTCCCCAACCCCTCTCCCACGAGGGGCGAGGGGCTTTTTCGGCGTGGTCCTCGGTCACGGCGCGGTGCCTGCGCTGTCCTGCGTGTAGGCCGACGCCCGGTCCCGTCTGTTACCCATGCTGCCGGTTTGGACGAACGCTCCCTCTCCCCTCGTGGGAGAGGGCCGGGGAGAGGGGGCCGGTGACGTTGTTTCTGTCGTTCCCCCTCTCCCCAACCCCTCTCCCACGCGGGGCGAGGGGCTTTCGGCGTGGTCCTCGGTCACGGCGCGGTGCCTGCGCTGTCCTGCGTGTAGCCCGACGCCCGGTCCCGTCTGTTACCCATGCTGCCGGTTTGGACGAACGCTCCCTCTCCCCTCGTGGGAGAGGGCCGGGGAGAGGGGGCCGGTGACGTTGTTTCTGTGGCTCCCCCTCTCCCCAACCCCTCTCCCACGAGGGGCGAGGGGCTATCCGGTGCCGCTCCGACCTGGTCGTGAGCGGCTCAGCTGCAGTTGTTCGAGAAGGGGGCGTAGCGCTGTAGAAGCCTGCGGGTTTCCCTTTCTCCCCAACCCCTCTTCCACGAGGGACGAGGGGCTACACGGTGCCGCGCCGACCTGGTCGTGAGCGGCTTCACCGTGCAGTGGCTCGAAGAGCTGCTTTACGCAACTGCACTGCTCGAAAGCGCCAGCATCTCCGTCCCGAGGCACTGCACCGCTGTGCTCCCCTCGCCCCTCGCGGGAGAGGGGTCGGGGGTGTCCAAACCGGCAACATGGGTAACAAACGAGACCGGGAGGATGGGTTACACAAGTTACGGTGTGAGCAGGAGGTGCTGCCCATGCCCTGGAAAGAGACTTGTGTAATGGATTTGAAGGTAAAGCTGATTGCCGACTGGCTAAGCGCCCGGTACTCGATTAGTGAGCTTGCCGTGGGCTATGGGCTGAGCCGCAAGACCGTCTATAAATGGATCGAGCGCTATCAGCGGGCGGGAGCCGAGGGTTTGGTGGAGCGCTCTAAAGCCCCTCACAGCTGCCCGCATGCGGTAAATCCGCAGGTGGCTGAGCAGATCGTAGCCGTCAAGAAAGAGCATCCCAGCTTTGGTCCCAAGAAGGTGATGGACCTGTTGCGCCGCGAGCGGCCTGGCCACGATTGGCCGGCGGACAGTACCGCCGGTGAGGTGCTCAAGTCTGCTGGGCTGGTCAAACAGCGGCGCTATCGTAGGCCCTATCCAGCGGCGTCCGAGCCCTTCGAGCTAGGCCGCAGCAACAATGCGTTGTGGAGCGCGGACTACAAAGGTCAGTACGTTACGCAGGGCGGGCACTGGTGCTATCCCTTGACGGTGACGGACAACGCCAGCCGTTTCCTGCTTGGCTGCCATGCCGTGCAGGCCCCTGATTACGCGCAGGCCAAGCCAATCTTCGAATGGGTTTTCCATGAGTATGGCTTGCCCGAGGGGCTCTTGACCGACAACGGCTCCCCCTTTGCCAGTCGAGGCGCGGGAGGCCTGACGCGCTTGTCGAAGTGGTGGGTTGAATTAGGCATCCGAGTGCATCGCACCCGGCCGGGCACGCCGACGCAAAATGCTCGTCATGAGCGCATGCATGGATCACTCAATCGGGCTATCGGTGATCAGCTGCGTGGAACGTCGGCGCTCGCTCAACAGGCAGCATTAGCCGCATTTCGCAAAGAGTTCAACGAGCACCGTAGCCATGAAGGTTTGGACAGATATACGCCAGCGAGCCTATATCAAGCCTCGCTGCGCCGGTATTCGCCAGTGCAGCGGCCTGTCGAGTACAACGAGGACCAGCAGGTACGCAACGTTCGACAAAACGGTGAGATCAAGTGCAAAGGCCGCCTCGTCTACATCAGCGAGCTGCTAGCCCAGCATCGTGTGGGGTTACGTGAAGTCGATGATGGACGCCTGGAGGTGCGTTATAGCTTTCACCTGCTGGGTTACATCAACCTGCAGACTTCACGATTGGAGCCCGCATCCCAATGGCATGCGAGGGGAAAGGTGTAACCCATGCTGCCGGTTTAATTTGTTACCTATGCTCCGGTTGCACAGAGAGGGGGAACCGCATGAGGTACGGCGATGCCCAAGGCTTGGCCTATTCAGGTATTTCGTGTTTTTCTCAGGCTTTGTCCAGCGGAGCGGGCGTCGGAAGGCATGTTTTCAATCGAAACCAAGGGCTTGAGCGTATTCGAGCTGGCCAAGCGCACGGTCGTCGAGTTCAACCGGGATTCGTTGGCGATCTACGCGGCGGCGCTCGCCTACCAGATGTTCTTTTCGCTGTTCCCGTTCCTGATCTTCCTCGTCGCGCTGATCGGCTATCTGGATCTGCAACCCTTCTTCGACTGGCTACGCCAGCAAGCGGCGCTGTTGCTGCCGATGGATGCGATGGCGCAGATCGATCCGGTGATCGACCGCTTCCAAGAGCAGCGCGGTGGGCTGTTTTCCCTCGGGATTCTGGTGGCGCTGTGGACGTCCTCGGCGGCGGTGCGCCTAGTGATGGAGGCGACCAACAAGGCCTATGACGTGCGCGAAGGACGGCCCGTTTGGAAGCGTTTTCCGCTGTCGGTGTTCTACACCATCGGCCTGACCGGGATGCTGCTGTCGGCGGCGGCGCTGATGGTGATCGGGCCGGAGTTGATGAACTGGCTGGCGCGCCAGGTGGGCGTGGAGCAGTTCATGGTGACGCTCTGGGCACTGCTGCGCTGGCCGCTGGCGGTTTTCCTGCTGATCCTGGCGTTGGCGGTGGTGTACTACGTGGCGCCGGATGTGGAACAGGAGTTTCGCTTCATTACGCCGGGCTCGATCTTCGCCGGGATCGGTTGGGTGGCGGCCTCGCTCGGCTTTGGCTTCTACGTGCAGAACTTCGCCAACTACAACGCGCTGTACGGCGGCATCGGGGCGGTGATCGTGCTGATGCTGTACTTCTACATCTCGTCCGCGGTGTTGCTGTTCGGTGCCGAGATGAACGCGGTGATCGAACACTACTCGCCCGAGGGCAAGGACCCGGGCGAGAAGCGTCTGGACTAGCGGATCAGCGGATCGCGGTGAGCCCGGGAATTTCGTCTGGCCAGGGCGTGAGGACTTCGAAGCCGTCGTCGGTCACGGTGACCATGTGTTCCCACTGTGCCGAGAGCGAGCGGTCGCGGGTGACCACCGTCCAGCCGTCGGCGAGGGTGCGGCTGTGGCGGGCGCCGGCGTTGAGCATGGGTTCGATGGTGAAGATCATCCCCGGCTTCAGGCGCAGGCCCAGGCCGGAACGGCCGAAGTGCAGCACTTGAGGATCGTCGTGGTAGACGGTGCCGATTCCGTGTCCGCAATACTCCTGGACCACCGAGAAACCTTCCCCCTCGGCGACCTGCTGAATGGCATGGCCGATGTCGCCGAGCGTAGCGTCCGGGCGCACTGCGCGGATGCCGGCGCACATCGCTGCGTAGGTGGTTTCCACCAGTTTGCGCGCTTCGTCCGAGGGCGTGCCGAGGTAATACATGCGACTGGTGTCGCCGTACCAGCCGTCCTTGATGATCGCGACGTCGATGTTGAGGATGCTGCCCTCGGCCAGCGGTTTGGCGGAGGGAATGCCGTGGCAGATCACCTCGTCGACCGAGGCGCAGATGGTCTTGGGAAAACCGTGGTAGCCAACGTTCGCCGGAATGGTCTTCTGCACCTTGACGATGTACTCGTTGCAGCGACGGTCGAGCTCGTCGCTGGTCACGCCCGGCTGCACGTATTCGCTGATCATCGCCAGCACGTCGGCGGCCAGCTTGCCCGCTTCGCGGGATTTGGCGACCTGCTGCGGGGAGTGCAGGGTGATGCGTTTAGGCATGCGCGCCTCCGGCCACGCTATCGCGGCACAGGCGTTCGAGCGACAGGCCGCCTTGCCGCTGTTCTTCGACCAGCAGGCGAGAAAGGGCGCGGTGATCCAGATCCGGGTGCAGTTCGGCGAGCATGCCGATGCGCAGCCAGTGCTCGGCCTGGGCGTTGATCGAGCGGCTCAGCGCCACGCTGGCTACGCGCAGGCTCTCGTGCATGTCGTCGGATATCTTGACGATGCCCATTGTGAGGCTCCGTATATGAAATGTAAGCGAATCATATATTCAAACGCCCGCTGACGAAACCCTGGGCCGGGAGCGGGCGAACTTTTGCCAGGCCGTCCGATCCGATGGACAGCTCAGACAGAGACCTTGCGATGACCGCTCCCCGGGCTTTTCTCATCCTCAACGGCAAGCAGGCCGGCAACGACGACGTGCGCGCGCTGGTGGGCGAGCGGCGCAAGGCCGGTTGGGATCTGGCGGTACGCCTGACCTGGGAGCCGGGTGACGCCGAGCGCCTGGTGCGTGAGGCACAGCGCGAAGATTATCCGGTGGTCATCGCCGGCGGCGGCGACGGGACCGTCAGCGAAGTCGCCAACGCGCTGCATCACAGTGGCCATGACGCGAGCCTGGCGGTGTTGCCGCTGGGTGCCGCCAACGATTTCGCCCATTCCGCGGGGCTGCCGCTGGAGCTGGACAAGGCCCTCGCATTGGTGGAACAGCCGCCGGTAGCGGTGGACCTGGGCGATGCCCAAGGCCAGTTGTTCGTCAATATGGCCACGGGCGGCTTCGGCACCAAGATCACCGTGCAGACGCCGGAGGAGCTCAAGCGCACCCTCGGTGGCGGCGCCTATCTGCTCACCGGGCTTACCCGCTTCTCGGAGATGACTTCGGCATTCGGCCGCTTTCGTGGCCCGGATTTCGAGTGGGAAGGGTATTTCCTGGTGCTGGGCATCGGTAACGGCCGCCAGGCCGGCGGCGGACACATGCTCTGCCCAGGGGCACACATCGACGATGGCCTGCTCGACCTGTGCATCCTCCCGGAACCCAAGGACGCGGTGGAGACCCTGGCGACCCTGGTGAACGGCGGGATGCGTGGGATGGAAGCGGTAACCCTCTCCGCGCGGCTGCCGTGGGTCGAGGTGGAAACCCCCGACGATCTGCACCTGAACCTCGACGGTGAGCCGCTGACCACCCGCAAGCTGCGTATCGAAGTCCGCCCGGGTGCGCTGCGCATGCACCTGCCGGCGGAATCGCCGCTACTCGCGGGTTAGCGTCTCACGGGTGCACCCCGGCGTTGGGACCGCTATGCTGCCGGCTCTTCAATCAGCTGGAAGTGCTCTCGATGAAGCTCGTCGCCCTCTACCGTTATCCCGTCAAATCGGCCGCTGGTGAGCGCTTGTCGCGTTCGCCGGTGGGCGCCCTGGGGCTGACGGGGGACCGCCGATGGATGGTTGTGGACGCCGCCAGCGGGCGCTTCCTGACGCAGCGGCAGCTGTCGAAGATGACGGGCCTGAAGGTCCAGGAGCAGGCCGATGGCGCCCTGCGGCTGTTCGCTGAAGCGGCTGGCGAGGTGCAGGTGGCGGTGCCGGAAGTGGGCGCCGAGGCACGCGGCGTAAGTGTCTGGCGCGATCTCCTGCAGGTCCCGGATGCCGGCGATGCCGCGGCCCAGTGGCTGAGCGACTGGCTGGGGCGTAGCTGTCGCCTGGTACACATGCCGTTGCCCAGCCAGCGCCCGGTGGACCCAGACTATGCACGGCCGGAGGATCGGGTCGCCTTCGCCGATGGCTTCCCGCTGCTGCTCGCCAGCCAGGCGTCGCTGGCCGACCTCAATGCGCGGGTCGGACGTGAACTGGACATGCGGCGCTTTCGTCCCAACCTGGTCATCGATGGTGACCAGGCGTTCGCCGAGGACGGCTGGCGGAGTCTGCAGATCGGTGACCTGGTGTTCCGAGTGGCCAAGCCCTGCTCGCGCTGCGCGATCGTCACCCTCGACCCGGACAGCGGCGAACGCAGCCCCGACCTGGAACCGCTGACCACCCTCGCACGCTTCCGCAAGCAGGACGGCCAGGTGTACTTCGGGCAGAACCTGATCGCTGACGGCGAGGGCGTGCTGGAGGAGGGCATGCCGGTCAAGGTGCTCGACTGACGGTGTCTCGACAGCCGCCCGTCTCGACGAATGGAGCGAACCGGGTTGCTTGGCTAAGATTCCAAAAACAGGAAGTCACTTGGCCACGGGAGGCCTGCATGTTTTTGGAGACCATCACCGACGCGCGCCTGGCTCAGGCTATCGATAGCTATTTCCGCGCACTCGGCACGCCCGCCGAGCAGGTGTCGCGGCGTGCGTTGCAGCAGAAGCTCGGCATGGCGCTTACCCAACCCCAGCGCGAGCGCGTTAGCGCTGCGTTGAGGGCGGAGCCTGAGCAGGTGCATTACGCAGGCTCGCGGCGCTAGCTGCCTATTGGCTTGGCATTGCCCGCGAGTGATGGGCTCGGTCCTCAGACGCCTGTGCCGCGATGGCGGGGCACAGACGTGGATCACCCTCTCCCCGTCCCTCTCCCGTGAAGGGAGAGGGGGCGGTTTGCCGAGACTGCCGTGCATGAACCCGCCCTCTCCCGTGAAGGGAAAGGGACGTTTTCGCTGTCATCGCGCAAGGACCATCACATTCATCTCCGGATTCCCGTAAGGCACTCGTCCCGAGAGACGGGCGTTTGTGGCCGCGGTGCAGGCGAAGCGCTCGAAATTCGGAGCGACACCCAAAAGCCCCTTTCCCCTCGCGGGAGAGGGGTTGGGGAGAGGGGGATCCGCTATCGCTGGTCATTCCCCGCGCCCCACGCATTCGGCAGGCAGGTTGCCTTGACGCTCCTGCATATCAGCGACTATGAAATAGGTGGGGGATGGCACGATGCCGTCCGCTTTCGGAATTGCGGGCCTCCGGGCATCGGTCGCGCAGGATGCGCAGATACCGCAGGAGCGCGAATTCCACTGTCATTCGCGTTTGTGCCTGGGGTTTAGATGTTCAACTACACGCCCTCCATCCTGATCGTCGATGACATAACCGCCGATATCCAGATCCTCCGCGAGGCGGTGGCGGGGTTGGGCTCGGTGCATTTCGCTACCGATGCGCAGTCGGCGCTCACGCTGGCACGGCAGTGTCGTTCGGACGTCGTGCTGCTCGATGTCGAACTCCCCGGCCTGGATGGCTACTGGGTATGCCGCAGCATCAAGCGTGATCCGAATATTTGCGATACCGCGGTGATCTTCGTCACCGTCCACCAGGGCCCCGAATACGAGCTCAAGGCGTTGCAACATGGCGCGGTGGACTTCCTGCAGAAGCCGCTCAACCTGCCGATCATCCGCGAGCGGGTGAAGACTCACGTGGCCTTGCGTCGTGAAGCCACGCGCCTGGCGCACTACGATTCTCTGACCCAGTTGCCGAACAAGGTCCTGCTGCAGGACCGCACCGAGCAGGCGACGCGGCAGGCGCTCGAACATGGGCACCGCGTGGCCATGCTGCTGGTCGACATGGACAACTTCAAGGCGCTCAACGACAGCCTCGGCCACGCGGTCGGCGATGCCCTGCTCAAGACCGTGGCCTGGCGCCTGCGCCACGCGGTGCGGCCGGTGGATACCGTGAGCCGTCTGGGCGGCGACGAGTTCGTCGTATTGCTGCCGGAGGTGGAGGACTTCGAGTTCCTGCATCGCTGTGCGGAGAACCTGCTCGAGGAAATCGGCAAGCCTTACCAGGTTGGCGAGAACCGCTACGACCTCACCGCAAGCATCGGCGTCGGTGTGTTTCCGGATGACAGCCAGGACCTGTCCTCGCTCTACCGGCATGCCGAGGCGGCAATGTACAAGAGCAAGGAGCGCGGGCGCTTCAGCTATGGCTTCTTCTGCCAGTCCATCGAGCGCGATATTCGTGATCGCTATCGCCTGGAGCAGCAATTGCGCGAGGCGTTGGACAGCAAGCGCTTCGAGGTCTTCTACCAGGCCAAGGTCGATGTGCGGAACGGTTGCGTGAATGGTCTGGAAGCCCTGGTGCGCTGGCGCGACCTGCAGGGCGAATTGGTCAGCCCCGGCGAGTTCATTCCGCAGGCCGAGGCGAGTGGGCTGATCCTGCCGATCGGTCAGTTCGTGTTGCGCCGCGCCTGCGAGGACCTGATGCGCTGGCGCGGACAGGGCGTGGAGCAGAAGGTTAGCGTGAACATCTCCGCCGTGCAGTTCCGCGACAACAGCCTGCTGACGGCGATTCGCCAGGTTCTGGCGGACACCTCGTTGCCGGCCGAATGCCTCGAGTTGGAGATCACCGAAGGCGTGCTGGCGCAGGACGTGGAGTTGACCATGGGCATGCTGCTGGAGCTCAAGCAGCTGGGCGTGCGCCTGTCCATCGACGATTTTGGCACCGGCTATTCGAGCCTGGCCTACCTCAAGCGCTTCCCCGTGGACGTGCTGAAGATCGACCGCAGCTTCGTCACCGACATGCTCGACGGTCCGCGCGAAAGCGCAATCATCGACGCGATCATCGGTTTGGCGAAGGCGTTGGGGATGGAGGCCGTCGCGGAGGGTGTGGAATTGCAGGCCGAGGCCGATGAATTGCTGCGTAAGGGATGCGAGGTGATGCAGGGCTTCCTTTACTGCCGGCCAATGACCTTCGATGACATGGGGCGCTTCCTGCAGCGCTTCAGCCTGGATGGAGCAGGGGAATGAAGCTGCCGATCTCTGCGCCCGGATTCCGGCGCAGCGCGGGATTGTTCTTGATCGTCGGGTTGTTGTGTACCGCCATCGCGACCTGGGGCTTGGCCGGCTTCAACAAACGCCAGCTCTCCGACGCGCTGGACTTGACTGGCGAGCGCCTGGCTGCGGCTATCGCCGAGCGGGTGACGCTCTACCAGTATGGCCTGCGGGGCGCCCGGGGAGCGGTCCTCGTTGCCGGTGAGGAGGAGATCACCCGCGATCTGTTTCGCCGCTACAGCCGTACCCGCGATCTGGCGCGGGAGTTTCCGGGCGCGCGCGGCTTCGGCTTCATTCGCCGGGTGATGCCCGAGGATCTGGCGGCCTTCATCGAGCGCGTGCGCCGTGACGATGCGCCGGACTTCAACGTGCATGGCCTGGGGCCCTCCGCCGATGAGCATTTCGTCATCCAGTATGTCGAGCCGCTGACGGTCAATGCGCCGGCGCTGGGGTTGGACATTGCCTCCGAGGCTAATCGGCGCAATGCCGCCCAGTCCGCGATGGACAGTGGCGAGGTACGTCTGAGTGGGCCGATCACGCTGGTCCAGGCCAAGGGGGCGATGCACCAGTCGTTCCTCATCCTGTTGCCGGTGTATCGCACCATCGAAGTCCCGGACAGCATTGCCGGGCGGCGCCAGGCACTGTTCGGCTGGACCTATGCGGCCCTGATGATGGGCGAGGTGCTGGACAGCCTGCAGCTCAGCCAGCGCCGCGTGCACGTGGCGATCAGCGACATCACCAATCCCGCCAGCGAGCAGCCTTTCTATACCAGTGGCGGCGGCGAGCAGGGCAGCTTCCGCAGTGATCACAGCCAGGATATCGATGTACTCGGCAGGCGCTGGCGCCTGCAGATGGAAGCGACGCCGGCGTTCATCGCGCAACTCAATCTCGTGCCGCCGATGCTGCTGGCGGGTGGCGGTGCGCTGGCCAGCCTGCTGCTGGCGCTGTTGGCTGGCACGCTCACTGTCAGTCGGGCGCAGCAGCGGCAGATACAGCGCGCGCGACTGCAACTGGGCAGCCTGGTCGAGCATTCCTCGGATTGCATCATCGGTGAGGATCTGGAAGGTCGTGTCATCGGCTGGAACCGTGGCGCCGAGTTGCTGTTCGGCTATTCCGCCGATGAGGCGGTCGGGCGAGCGTTGGCGGATCTGATCCTGCCGCCGGAAGAGCAGGCGGCCGAGGCACGCTTGCGTCAGCGGGTTGCAGCAGGAGAAACACTCGCCGAGGTCGAGGGCCGAGCACGTACCCGCGATGGCCGGGTGTTTGCGGTTTCACTCAGTGGCTCGCCGATCCACGACGAGCACGGGGGCATCGTCGGCATGTCCAGCACGGTGCGCGACATCACCGAGCAGAAGGCCGAATCCGAGCAGATGCGCGCGCTGGCATCGAGTCTGGAGCAGGAGGTCACTCGCCGGACCGAGGAGCTGACGCAGCTGGACCAGCTGCTTTCCGGCGTCCTGCAGTCGACCCGTGAGTTGGGTATCTACAGCACCGATGCGCAAGGCCTCGTGCACATCTTCAACCCGGGCGCCGAGCGGATGCTGGGTTATAGCGCGGAAGAGGCGGTGGGGCGCCTACGCGCCAGTGATTTCATCGCCAGCGATGCGGGCGCCTCTGCCGACCAGCGCCTGCTGCGGCGCAAGGATGGCAGCCTGGTGACGGTGAGCCTGGTGGAGTCGCCCATCGCCGATGGCCAGGGGCGCCCGCTGGGTATCCTCGGCATCATCGTCGATCTTTCCGAACGCCAGGTTTACGAGCAGCGCCTGGCGACCAGCCTGGCGTTGACGCGGGCGATCCTCGACACCGTGGTCGATCCGGTGCTCAGCCTGGACGCGGCAGGCGTGGTTCAGTCGATCAACCCCGCCGGCAGCCGGGTTTTCGGCTATGCCCGCGAGGAAGCCATCGGCCAGCCCATCGAACGGTTATTGCCGTCCGCCTGGAGCGAAGCGGAGAGCGGGCCAGGGCACTTCGTCGCCCATGCCCGTCCTGGGGATAGCGACAGTTGGGCGCTGACCGGGCGTCGGCGAGACGGCAGTGATTTCCCTGCACGGGTTTCCATCGGTGCGATGGACGAAGCGGGCGAGCGCCTCTTCGTCTGCGTGGTCATCGACATCACGGAGCAGGAGCATCAGCGCCGCGAGCTGCTGGAGGTTCGAGACCACCTGTTGCTGGCAGCCGAGGCGGCGGAGCTGGGGATCTGGGCCTGGGAACTGGCGGATGGCGCGCTGGTATTCAATGCGCGGATGTTCGAGCTGTACCGGCTGGATCCGGCGCTGGCTCCGCAACTGCGCTACGAGCATTGGCGCGAGCGGCTGCATCCGGATGACGTCGCGAGCACTGAGGCGGCCCTGCAAGGGCTGATCGAGCACGATCTGCCCTTCACGCCGACCTTCCGCATTCTGCTGCCCGACGACGACGAGGTTCGCTACGTCAAGGCCGGCGCCCGTGTGGAGCGTGATGAACACGGCAAGGCGGTGCGCCTGACCGGCATCAACCTGGACGTCAGCGAGCAGCAGGAGCAGGCCCGCTACCTGCAGCGCGCGCGCCAGGCGGCGGACGAGGCGAGTGCGGCGAAGTCGTCGTTCCTCGCCAACATGAGCCACGAGATTCGCACGCCGATGAACGCCGTGCTGGGCATGCTGCAACTGCTGCAGCGCACGCGCCTGGATACGCTGCAGCGCGACTACGTGGACAAGTCGCGACAGGCGGCCTGGGCCTTGCTGGAGCTGCTCAACGACATCCTCGACTACTCCAAGATCGAGGCCGGCAAGCTGCAACTCGACGTGCATGCCTTCGAGCTAGAAGACCTGATGCGCCAGCTCGGCGTGATTCTCTCCGGCAACCAGGGCGAGAAGCCGGTCGAGGTGATGTTCGACCTGGATCCGCGGGTGCCGCGCACCCTGCTCGGCGATGGCCTGCGCCTGAAGCAGGTCTTGGTGAATCTCGCCGGCAATGCGCTGAAGTTCACCCTACGCGGTCAGGTGGTGGTCGCCGTACAGCGTCTCGAACTGGAGGGAAACCGTGTGCGCCTGCGTTTCTCGGTAACCGACTCGGGGATCGGTATCGATCCCGAACAACGCCAGCGCATCTTCGAGGGCTTCACCCAGGCCGAAGCCTCGACCCGCCGCCGTTTTGGCGGTACCGGGTTGGGGCTGGTGATCTGCCAGCGCCTCGTCGAGCTGATGGGGGGAAGCCTGGAGCTGCGGAGCCGGCCGGGGGAGGGCAGCCGCTTCTGGTTCGATATCGAGCTGGGCTGCGAGACTCCCGACGAACTGCTTTGCGAGCCCTCCGAACAGGTCTTGCGGTTGATGGTGGTGGAGGACAATGCAGCCTCCGCCGACGTGCTCTGCCGTACCGCCGCCGCGCTCGGTTGGCGGGTGGACAGCTGCGACTCCGGGCTGGCCGCCCTGGAGATGGTCGAGCGCGCGCGCCAGGCGGGGCGCCCCTACGACGTGTTGCTGATGGACTGGCAGATGCCCGGCCTCGACGGCCTGGCGACCGCGCGGCGCCTGCGTAGCCTGCCCGGTCATGACAAGCCGCCGGTGGTGGTGATGGTCAGCGCGTTCGGTCGTGAGGTACTGGCCGATGCGCAGTTCGAGACTGAACCTGCCTTCTCGGCGTTTCTCAGCAAGCCGGTGACTCCGGAGCAGTTGCGTGACTGCGTGGAGCGCGCGCTCACCGGCAATCTGCCGAGCGAAGCCGAGCAGGCACCGGCCAAGCGCCGTTTGCAGGGGCTGCACCTGTTGCTGGTCGAGGATAACCAGCTCAATCGCCAGGTCGCCCAGGCCCTGCTCGCCGGTGAGGGAGCGCGAGTCGAGCTCGCCGAAGGGGGCGAGATTGGTGTTCGCAAGGTACTGCAAAGCAATGCGGATCCCTTCGACCTGGTGTTGATGGACATGCAGATGCCGGACATCGATGGCTTGCAGGCGACGCGCAGGATTCGCGAGCAGAAGCGCTACGCGACCCTGCCGATCGTGGCGATGACCGCCAACGTTTCCGAAAGCGATCGCCAGGCATGTCTGGCCGCGGGCATGGATGATCACCTGGGCAAGCCGGTTGACCTGGAAAAAATGGTCGAGAAGATCCTGCGCTGGACTGGTCACGTCGCTGCGCCCAGTGAGGCTCCGGCGCCTGTGGCTGCGGTTCAGGACGATACGGCTGACGATCTGCTGGAACCCCAGGATGCGATGCTGGCGCGCTTCGGCGGTGATCGCGGATTGATCGCGTCGGCCCTGCCGAGCCTCGGGCACGATGTGAAACTGCTGCTCGAACGTCTCGAGGAAGCCTGCTCCGCCGGAGAGGCCGAGCCTGCACGTGCTGCGCTGCATGCAATCAAGGGCAGTGCCGCGACTGCGGGCGCGGTAGCCTTGTCGCGCCGCGCCGGTGTGCTGGAGCAAGGCCTGCGCCGACATGACAAGGCCGTTCTCGCCGAGCTGGGCGTGGCCGACTGGAAAGGCGAGCTGATGGACCTGTTGCAGCAGAGCCTGGTTTTGCTGTCGCAGCGTTTCGCCGGGGCTGAGGCGCAGACTCCCAAGCCCTCCGCGGAAGTCTCAGACGAGGACCTGCAGGTGCTGTTGCAGCGTCTTGCCAGCGAGCTGGAGAGCGCCAATCTAGCGGCCAGCGATACTGCACGGACGTTGCGCGAGCGTTTGCCGGCCGCCTACAGCACGCTTTACGCCGAGCTCACCGCACGCATCGCGGCGCTCGACTATCGCGCGGCGCGGCAACTGGTCCGGCGTCTGATCGCCGAGCTGCCGAGCTAGCCCGGTCGCTCGCTGTGTACGTCGGGCGGGTGAGGCGGCAGCGGGCCTCGACGTCCTTTATACTGCGCCGCCGTTTTTGCAACAGAGTCCGCCCATGTCCCATCCTGCCGTCCATTCGCCGCTGGGCAAGTCCAGCGAATACGTCGCCCACTACAGCCCCGAACTGTTGTTCCCCATCGCGCGGCTGCCGAAATGGACCGAGCTGGGACTGCAGGTCGGAAACCTGCCCTACCATGGCGTGGACTTCTGGAACTGCTACGAACTCTCCTGGCTGCTGCCTTCGGGCAAGCCGGTGGTGGCGATCGGTGAGTTCGCGATCCCGGCCGACTCGCCGAACATCATCGAGTCCAAGTCGTTCAAGCTCTACCTGAACTCGCTGAACCAGACGGTGTACGCAACGAGCGAGGAGCTGGAACGCACCCTTGCCAAGGACTTGTCGAACGCCGCGGGCGCTCCGGTCGGAGTACGCCTGCGTGCCCTCGACGAGGTGGCGGCGGAAGGGTTCGTGGGCTTGCCGGGTGTCTGCATCGACGACCTGGACGTGACGATCGATGAACACGCCGCACCGCGCGCCGAGCTGCTGAGCCTGGCCTCGCTCGAGGTCGTCGACGACGCCTTCCATAGTCACCTGCTCAAATCCAACTGCCCGGTGACCGGCCAGCCTGACTGGGGCTCCCTGGCGGTGAGCTACCGGGGCAAGCAGTTGGACCACGCTAGTTTCCTGCGTTATCTGATCGGCTTTCGCCAGCATCAGGACTTCCATGAGCAGTGCGTCGAGCGCATCTATCTCGATCTGCTGGCACTGCTGGAGCCCGAGCACCTGAGCGTGTCGGCGCGCTACGTGCGTCGCGGCGGGCTGGACATCAATCCCTGTCGCAGCAGTGCGCCGATGGTTTGGGAAAACCGGCGGTTGGTGAGGCAATAGGCCGGGCTCCCCCTCTCCCCAACCCCTCTCCCGCGGGGGGAGAGGGGCTAACCGTGCAAGCCGTTGCGATAGATGGCAGACCAGACCGCCCCAGCTGCTGCGCTGCCAAGCAATCCAGCACGGTATGCAACCACAAATCACACCGGCAGAATGGGTATGCGGGCATCAATCGAGGTTGATGCAGAGTAGCGCCCGAGCGCACGCTGCCAATCAATACCGCACGAACGCTCCCTCTCCCCTCGCGGGAGAGGGCTGGGGAGAGGGGGAGCCCGTGATGAACCACAGCACGCGGCCTTCATGCCCCCGAGGGCTTTTCGGGTGATATTCGGCGACGGCGCTGTTACCAATCTCGCCGGTCTGGGCACAAACTCTCCCTCTCCCCTCGCGGGAGAGGACCGGGGAGAGGGGGGAGCCCGTGATGAACCCCAGCACGCGGCCTTCATACCCCCGAGGTTTTTTCGGCGTGAAGTTCGGCCACTGCGCTGTTACCCATGTCGCCGGTCTGGGCACAAACGCTCCCTCTCCCCTCGCGGGAGAGGGCCGGGGAGAGGGGGGAGCCCCGTGATGAACCCCAGCACGCGGTCTTCATACCCCCGAGGTTTTTTCGGCGTGAAGTTCGGCCACGGCGCTGTTACCGATCTCGCCGGTCTGGACACGAACTCTCCCTCTCCCCTCGCGGGAGAGGGCCGGGGAGAGGGGGAGCCCCGTGATGAACCCCAGCACGCGGTCTTCATACCCCCGAGGTTTTTTCGGCGTGAAGTTCGGCCGCTGCGCTGTTACCCATGTCGCCGGTCTGGACACGAACGCTCCCTCTCCCCTCGCGGGAGAGGGGGAGCCGTGAAGAAAGGCAAGCCCGTGAGCCCGCCCCGTCGCCGTATCGCTCAGCCCAGCGCTTGCGTGCGTTCAGTCAGCCAGGCCAGCGCCGCGCCTTCCAGCAGCGGGCTGAGGCGTTGGCGAACCTCGCGGTGGTAGGCATCCAGCCAGGCGCGCTCGTGGGGTTCGAGCAGTGCCGGTTCCAGGCAGCGGGTGTCGATCGGGCAGAGGGTCAGGGTCTCGAAGGCGAGGAAGCCCTCGGCGGCCTCGACGTTGAGCACCAGGTTCTCGATGCGCACCCCCCATTCCCCTTCGCGATACAGTCCGGGCTCGATGGAGGTGATCATGCCCTTGCGCATGGCCCGCTCGGGGGTGACCGGCGCGCGGAAGGCGATGCTCTGCGGGCCTTCGTGGACGTTGAGGAAATAGCCCACGCCATGTCCGGTACCGTGCCCGAAATCCAGTCCTTCGGCCCACAGGGGCGCGCGGGCGAGGGCGTCGAGCAACGGTGCGGAAATACCTTCGGGGTAGCGCGCGCGGGACAGGCCGATGACGCCCTTGAGCACCAACGTGCAATCGCGCTTTTGCGCGGCGCTGGGGTGGCCCACCGGGACCATGCGGGTGATGTCGGTGGTGCCACCGAGGTACTGGCCGCCGGAGTCGATCAGCAGCAGGCCGTCGCCTTCGATCTGCGAGTGGCTGGCTTCGGTGGCGCGGTAGTGCGGCAGGGCGCCGTTGGCGTTGAAGCCGGCGATGGTGGCGAAGCTCAGGCCGACGAAGTCCGGGCGCCTGGCGCGCAGTTCGCGCAGGCGTTCGGCGACTTCCAACTCGCTGATCGGGCGTTGGGCGATGGTCTCGTCGAACCAGGTGAAGAATTCGCAGAGCGCAGCGCCGTCCTGTTCCATCGCCTGACGCATGTGAGCGGCATCGGCGTCGCTCTTGCTTGCCTTGAACAGTTGGCAGGGGCTGTGCGCGTCGACGCGCTCCACGCCTTCGCCCAGGCCGGCGAGCAGGGCGCGGGTGACGCGCAGCGGATCGACCAGCAGACGGCTACCGGCGGGCAGCGAGGCGAGGCTGTCGGCAGCGGCTTCGTAGGGCAGCAACTGCACGCCGTCCTCGGCCAATTGCTGGCGCAGGGCGAGATCGAATTTGCTCGGGTTGGCGAAGAGGCGAAACTCGTCCTGGCCAACCAGGGCATGGGCGAGGAATACTGGGTTGAACTCGACGTCGCTGCCACGCAGGTTGAGCAGCCAGGCGAGATCGTCCAGTGCCGAGATCAGGTGCCACTGGCAGCCTTTCTCGGCCATGCGTGCGCGCAGGCGCGCGAGCTTCTGGGCGCGGGACTCGCTGGCGAAGGGCGCATCGTGGGCGTAGACCGGCGCTTCCGGCAAGGGTGGCCGGTCGTTCCACAGCCCTTCGGCGGGGTCGAAGTCTTCCAGCAGTTCGATACCCTTGGGCCGCAGCGTGTCGCCCAGGCGCCGGGCGGTGTCCAGTGACAGCGTGCGGCCGTCCACCGCCAGCCGGGTGCCCTCGGACAGGTGCTCGGCGGCCCAGGCGACCGGGGTGCTGCCGGGCTGCAGCTTCATCATGCGGATGCCGCTGCCTTCGAGCTGGCGTTCGGCGGCGCTCCAGTAGCGGCTGTCGACCCACAAGCCGGCGAAGTCGGCGGTCACCAGCAGCTCGCCAGCGGAGCCATCGAAACCGGAAAGAAAGCGCCGCACCTGCCAGTGCTCCGGCAGGTATTCGCTCAGGTGCGGATCGGCGCTGAGCACCAGGCAGGCGTCGAGTTGCCGGGCCTTCAGGCGTTCGCGTAGCGCGGCCAGTGCGTTCATGTGGCGCTCCTCTGCTGATCGGTCATTGCGTGCGCTTGGGCTGCTGGTAGAGCGCCAGCAGCATCTGGTCGAGCAGCGCCGAGGCGCCCCAGGGGCGCGGATGGTTGAGGATCGCGACCACCGCCCAGGTGTCGCCGTTGCGGTCGCGGGTGAAGCCGGCGATGGCGCGCACGTTGTTCAGCGTGCCGGTCTTGATGTGCGCTTCGCCGACCATCGGCGTGCCGTGCAGGCGTTTGCGCATGGTGCCATCGATGGCGACGATCGGCAGCGACGAGATGAACTCGGCGGCGTAGCGGCTGTGCCAGGCGGCGCGCAGCAAGGTAGCCATTTCCCGCGTGCTGACGCGTTCATCGCGGGACAGTCCGGAGCCGTTCTCCATGACCAGGTGTGGCGCGGTGATGCCTTTCTGTGCCAGCCACTGGCGCACGACGCGCTGGGCGGCCTTGCCGTCGTCCGGATCGGCATCGTTGCGCTGGGCGGCGCCCAGGCTGAGGAACAGCTGCCGGGCCATGGTGTTGTTGCTGTACTTGTTGATGTCGCGAATGATCTCCGCGAGATCGGGGGAGAAGGCCCTTACCAGCAGGTTGGCGTCCTTGGGTACGCTGCCGGCGCGGTCGCCACCGGCGATGCTGCCGCCCAGCTCCTGGAAGATCGCGCGGACGGCGCCGGCGGCGTAGCTCGCCGGGTCGAGCAGCGAGAGATAGGTTTGCGAGCTGCAGCCTGGGGCCAGCTTGCCGGTCACCGCGACGCGGTAGCCGCCGGGCTCCTTGACCGGGTTGTAGACCACTTCGGGGTAGGCCGGGCATTTGCCGCGTGGCGCCGGTTGCAGCTGGTTGTCGATGCGAACGCTGGCGATCGGCGGTTCGACCACCACGCTGAGCTTGCCGGCGTCGTTGCGGGCGACGAAGCGCAGGGCCTTGAGATTGACCAGCAGCGAGTCGGGCTTGACCAGGTAGGGCTTGTTGTCGTCGTCGCCATCGTCGTCGAACTCCGGCAGGCTCGGCTGATGGAAGTAGCTACGATCCAGCACCAGGTCGCCGGTGACATGCAGCACGCCGTTGGCGCGCAGATCGCGCAGCAGCAGCCAGAGCTTCTCCATGTTCAACTTGGGATCGCCGCCGCCCTCGAGGTAGAGGTTGCCGTGCAGGGTGCCGTCCTCCACCGGACCGTCGCCATAGAACTCGGTGCGCCACTGGTAGTTGGGGCCGAGGTTCTCCAGCGCGGCGTAGGTGGTCACCAGCTTCATGGTCGAGGCGGGGTTAACCGAGACGTCGGCGTTGTGGAATAGCGGCTTGCCGGGCCCGGTCAGCGGGATGGCCGCGACCGAGAGTGCGCTCTCTTCGATCTTCGCGGCCTTCAGCGCTTTCTGCACGCTCGCCGGCAGCGGGTCGTCGGCAAACGACGGCAGGCTGGCGAAGGTCAGGGGCAGGGCGAGCAGGGCGTGGCAGAGCAGGCGGGACAGGGACGAGCTGAAGCGGGGGTTGCGGCTGGACATCCGGACTCCGATGACTGGCGCAAAGTATGGAGACGTTCGACTCGCGGGGCCGTCGATGGTGCCGCACGCGGGGTCGAGCGAGGCTTTGGATTATGCCGCAAACGCGCCGGGGTTGCTGCCCTTCATTCGCCCGCCAGTGGTACCGAGCGCCGCTCCAGGCGGCGCTTGGCGAGGCGAATCAGCGCCGCGACCAGCAGCGCCACGGCGGCGCCGTAGAGGGCGTTGAGCAGGCGTTCCCCGGGGAGCTGCCAGTCATGGGCGAGGCTCTCGGCGAGGAGCAGGAAGCAGCAGGTGCTCTGGGCGACGAACAGCCCGTAATGGTTGGCCTGGAAGGCGCGCGCCAGGTAGATCAGCGGCAGCATCACCATCACCAGCAGATGCGGTTCACCCAGGGCGTTGCCCAGCGCGACTAGGAGCGCCGCGGCGACCAGACTGGCCAGCGCCGCCTGCAGCGTGCGCGAGAGACTGTTGCGCCATTCCGCCTGCAGCGTGGTGAACACGGTGAGGGTCAGCCAGTAACCACGCGGCAACTCAGCGAGGTGCACGATCAGGCCACCCAGGCCGCAACCGATCAGGCAACCGAGGGCGTGCAACTGCCACTGGCGCTGTGGCAGGCGCCGCGCGTGGCGTCCCAGCGCGCGCAGAAGGCCAAGCGTGCGAGGCATCCGTGGCCACATGCGCAGGCCATGCAGGCCGCGCAGGCCGAAGGCGAGCAGGCAGACCCAAAGGCCGCCTAGGGCGAACAGCGTGGTGACCGCGGCTGGATTACGCAGGCTGGCGACACCGTACTGGCCCTGGCCGAGGCATAGGCAGACCGCGATGCCCAGGCCGAGCTTGCCGGCCTCCTTGCCGAAGCGTTGCAGCCAGGCGAGCAGCAGGCCGGCGGCGGCGAAGGCGAGCAGGCTGGTCCAGGCCTGGTGGCTGGCCGCCCAGAAGCCGATGCCGGCGGCCGCGGCGCCCAATGCGGTGATCAGCAGCATGCGCAGCATGCCGAAGCGATGCAGCGGATTGCCCAGCGAGGCCTGGAAGGCGCCGACGGTGGCCCAGAGGAATCCCGGATGGCCGCTGAACAGGCCCAGCAGCAGCGGCAGTGCGCAGCCCAGTCCGGCGATCGCCGCCGGGCCCCAGGCCGGTGCGCCGGGCGTCCAGCCGGACAGGCGTCTTAACGCTGATGGCATGCGTGCGATTCCCTAGGGTCTGTTGTCGTTTCGTTCGCGAGCCGCGTTGTCGCCAGAAATGGCCTGCGGTTAGGCGCAGGCTGCAGCCAATGGTCATTCCCTTGGCAAAGCCTGTAACGACGGCGCAGGCCATTTCTGGCACAACCCTACGGGCCGGTGCCTGTTTTGGCGCGATACGGCGTTGCTCGTCTTGGACTTACCCCGGTAAGCCCTGCGACTCGCGCCTTGTCTCGCGCCAAAACAGGCGCCGGCGCGGCCGTGAACGAAACGACAACAGACCCTAGACATCTACGGCTTCCTTTTCTATTGCTGCCCAATGGGACCGGCGTAGGCGCCTATGGTTTCTTAACCGCCGGTCATCTCCCTGGCCATTTGCGTGGCGTAGCTGTCGGTCATCCCGGCGATGAAGTCGATGGTGCGCAGGATCGAACGGTAGGTGGACCAGTCCGGCTCCGGCGCGTAATGCGCCAGCAGGTCGAGGATGCGCCGGTTCTTGAACGATAGCTCGCCGCCGCGACGTTGCTCCAGTGCGGCGCCGCAAAAGGCGTTGAGCAGCACTTCCAGCGTGGTGTAGGCGCCGATTTCATGCAGCGTCTTGCGCTTGTCGTGGAAGATCTTCTCCCGCGCCAGGGCCTTGGCCTGCTGCACGCAACGCTGCGCCGGGCCGTGCATGTGCGCCACCAGATCGCCGCTCAGCTCGCCCCGCAGCAGGGTTTCGCGCTGAGCGTAGAAGGCGGAGGCTGCGGCGTTGGTCAGGTGTTCGATGGCCTTGCCGCGCAGGATCGCCAACTTGCGTCGGCGCGAATCCCGCGGGCCGAGCAGGCGATAGGTCTCGGGAATGTCGTCGCCGACCAGGTCGAACAGCAGGGCCTCGACTTCCGCGTAGTCGAGCAACTCCATTTCGACACCGTCTTCCAGGTCGATCAGCCCGTAGCAGATGTCATCGGCGGCCTCCATCAGGTAGACCAGCGGATGGCGTGCCCAGCGATCGCTGTCCAGTTGCGGTAGGCCGAGGCGGCTGGCGACCTGCTCGAGCACCGGCAGTTCGTGCTGGTAGCAGCCGAACTTGTGCTTCTTGTAGCCGGGGCCCTCGGCGTGTCGCGCGGTCCACGGGTATTTGAGGTAGGCACCGAGGGTGGCGTAGGTCAGCCGCATGCCGCCGTCGAATTGGTGGTATTCGAGCTGGGTGAGTACGCGAAAACCCTGGGCGTTGCCCTCGAAGTTGAGCAGGTCGGCGCGTTCGGCATCGCTCATGTCGTCCAGCCAGCCACGTCCGGCAGCCTGGCGGAACCAGTGGCGGATGGCGTCTTCACCGTAATGGCCGAACGGCGGGTTGCCGATGTCGTGGGCCAGGCAGGCGGACTGCACGACCATGCCCAAGTCTTCGGCGCCGCACCAGTCGGGCAACTCGCCACGCAGCATCTCGCCGACACGCATGCCCAGCGAACGGCCGACGCAACTGACCTCCAGCGAGTGGGTCAGGCGCGTGTGGATGTGATCGTTGCTGCTGACCGGATGGACCTGCGTCTTGCGCCCGAGGCGGCGGAAGGCGCCGGAGAAGATGACCCTGTCGTGGTCCTTGTGGAACGGGCTGCGACCGAGTTCGTCGGTGCTATGCAGCGGCTTGCCGAGACGTTCACGGGTAAGGAGGGTATGCCAGTCCAAGTCGGCTCTCGCTGAATTGCCGGGAGGGAGGGCTAGCTTCCCCGCTTTGTTGGGGTGCGATCAAGTCTGCTGAGTGGATGCCGCATAATTCGGGGGAACCCCCTCTCCCGCGAGGGGAGAGGGGGTGTTGGTGCGGGCGTTCATGATGGGCAGGCGGTCAGGGCGCGTGACTCGGACTGGGCGTTAGCCGGGTTCCCGGGCTTCCCGGAATAGCCCGTCGCCCCTCGTGGGAGAGGGGTTGGGGAGAGGGGGGGCTACAGTTGCATCGTGTCGATATCCAGCAGCAGCAGGCGATTGCCGGCATCGACGAATTGCCCTGCGGTCATGCAGTACTGGTTGGTGCTGGCGTCGCGATACTGACCGGAAAGGCTCAGGCGCCGCTCTTCCCAGCCCTCGGCGAGCAACTGGTAGAAGTACGGGCGCCAGGACCAGTTGTGGTTGAGGAAGCGGTCATCCTCGCGCCAGGCGCCGTTGCGCCACTCCAGGTTGGGGGTGATCTGGGTGCCATGGCGGTCGCACTGGTAGAGGCGCAGCAGCCAGGGATACTTGTAGGGCGCCGGCATTTCCCTGAGCGAACGTCCGGCGTCGATCAGGCTGCGGGCCTGGCGGATCAGTTCGCCGAGCTGGCGGCGTAGTTCGATGAGTCCTGCGCGCTCGCTGAGCTTGGTCTGCACGTAGCGATCACGCAAACGCGCGAAGCGTTCGACGAAGGCATCCACCGGGTAGAACTGCTCGCTGGGGCGGGCGAACAGGAAGCCCTGCACGTAGCGCGCGCCACACTCCAGGGCGAAGTCGAGCTCGGCCTCGGTTTCCACGCCTTCGGCGATGATCCAGCAGCCGGTCTTCTCGGCCATCTGCGCGAGGGCCTTCACCACCTCGCCGCTCGGCCCGCCACGGGCCGCGGCCTTGAACAGCTGCATGTCCAGCTTGAGGATGTCCGGCTGCAGGGCGAGTACCCGGTCCAGCTGGGAATAGCCGGCGCCGAAGTCGTCGATGGCGATGCGCGCGCCGGCTTCGCGGTAACGTCGTACCACACCCGGCAGGCGCCCGCTGGCGCCGCCCAGTTCGGTGATTTCGAAGACGATGCGCTGCGGCGGAACGCCGAAACGCTTGAGTTGCTTGAGGCTCGGCAGCGGCTGTTCGGGGCGCAGGCGGCTGATCCAGCGTGGCGAAATGTTCAGGCTGATGAACCAGTCGGGATGCGTCTCGCCGATGCGGGCGAGGGCGCATTCACGGATTTCCCGATCGAGGCGGCGCAGTTTGCTGGGCGATAGCCGTGGATCGGTGAAGAGCGGTCCCACCGAATGCAGGTTGCCGAATGGGTCACGCAGGCGGCCGAGTACTTCGACGCCTGCGATCAATCCAGTGGCGGTATCGATGAAAGGCTGAAAGACCGCTACGGTTTCTCCATCCGTCAAGAGTGCTTCCGTGGACGACTCGAGGGTCGACCGACCGGGGATCTGGCACGTCATGGACGACTCCTAGATGGTTCCCAAAAGGGCAAGCAAGAAGCCGGCCATGCCTGTCGGTAACACTACATGACGCTTACGTTTCAGTGACCGCGATGACCCCTGAGACGTACGAGCAGTGGATAGGCCGTCAGCGCCAATCGTGCCAACTTGCCGACTTTTCCCAGGCGTTTGCCGAACAGCCCCAGAAGCACACCTGCCGCCAGCAGCATCGGGGTACTGCTGTGCGAGGACTCGTCGTTGTCGTCATGGGAGAACCAGCCGGTCACGCGGGCCAGCGGGCGCACTACCGGCTGTGCATGGTAATGCAGCTGTTGTCGGTGCATTTCCATGCGTAGGCGCACCAGTTCCTTGCGTGTCGCCAGGCGCGCGGCATTGGACAAGGGTTCGCTCATGGTAGCAGGCGCTCCCGATTACGGTTGAGTTCCTCGAGGGTCGCCTCGAACGGCGAGCGCATCTGTCCGGCGAGCTTGCCAGCCTGCAGCGCGGCGAGCAGCAGGCCCAACCCGTAGAACAGACAGAGGCCTATCGCTGCGCTCATGCGATGGTTTTCCCAGCAGAGGATCATGATCGTCGCCGACAGGCAGATCAGCAGCAGCAGCCCGAAGAACAGCGCCACGGCGCAGCAGATGAACAGGCGGAAGGTGCGTGACTTCTCTTCCTGGAACTCGATGCCGATCAGCTCGATATGGCCCTGCAGCAGCCCCATGGCAGCGCCGCCGAGCTTGGAAATGGAGGGCTTGGGCGGACGGTTGTCCTGGTTCGAATCCATGAAATCTCCCAAATGGGCGTCAGCGACGCCCGGAAAGCATGCCCAGCAGGAAGCCGACGCCTGCGGCGATGCCCAGGGCCTGCCAAGGCTTGGCGTGCACGTAGTCTTCGGTGGCCTGGATCGCTGCCTGGCCTTTCTCGGCGCAGCTGTTCTGGCCTTCGGCGAGCATGACCTTGGCGCGGGCGATGTTGTCGTTGATGCGCAGGCGCAGTTCGTCCGCTCCGGCATCGGCGACGTCCTTGGTGTGCTGCAAAAGGCGCTCGGTGTCGGCGATCAGGGTGTTGAATTCCGCCGCCAGGGCTTCGCGGGCCTCGGCGAGATTGCGCTTGTGCGCCTCGACATCCACCTGTGCGGCGGGGTCGAGTTCCAGGTCGGCGCTCTTGGTCTTGGTGGGCATACGATGGCTCCTTGATAGGTCTGGACAATGATTATTACGAACCCTGGCCCCAGGCAAGGTTCAATCGCCGCAGGCTGCTCGCCTGGACTAGAATTCAGCCAGTCCACCGCCCTGAAAGAAGAATCGTCGTGAACACCTCGCTGCCCGAATGCCAGCTACTCGGCACCCTTGGTTGCCATCTCTGCGAACAGGCCGAGGCGCTGCTCATGCCCTTCGTCGAGCATGGCCTGCTGGTGGAACTGGTGGATATCGCCGAGCGCGAGGAGTGGGTGGAGCAGTATGGCCTGTCGATTCCGGTGTTGCGCCGTTGCGATACCGGCGCCGAACTCTGCTGGCCGTTCGACGAGGCCCAGGTGGTGGGATTGCTGAGCGCGGAATGACGGCGCGCCAGCGGGCGCGCCTGGCACAAATCAGGCCGAGGTGCTGACCAGGCTGCCGCTGGTGCTGCTGCCGGACTCGGACAGGGCTTCGACGAGTTGCGAACTGGCGGTCTGCAGGGCCGCGCTGATGCTCGAAACCTGGGCGGAGGCGGACTGTACGCGGGCCTGGGCGGCCTTGTCGTCGGAATCGGCCTGCTGCTGCGCGGCCTTGAGTTCCTGCTGGGCCTTCTGCAGTTCTTTCTGCAGTTCGGCGATCTGCTTGCGCAGCTCTTCGACGGTTTCGTCGCTGTCATCGCTGCTGGACGATGAACTGCCACCAGCGCCCCCGGCGGCGCTGGCGGAAGCACTCTGCTCGCTGCTGCTGGCGGTCGCGGCGGTGCTGGTCGCGTCGGTCGAGGTATCGCTGCTTTCGTCCGTGGACGTGGCGCTGCTGGTGGTGCTGGCAGTGCTGACCGTGCTGCTCGCGACGCTGGTGTTGAGGCTGATCATCGTGGCTCTCCTTCGGGGTGCCGATAGCATGCACCGCGTGGCGACTCCAGCGCACGCGATCGGGTAGCCGGCTGGTTACCCGATTGTCACCGACTGGTTACGGAATCTGCGCGCCGGCGTCGATCCAGGCGCGCAGCGCTGCTGGCCGTTCGAGGGGAATCCAGTCGTGGGGGATTGTTGCGCGCAGGGGGGAAGGCCGTGGGTCCGATTCAGGCCCTGGTGTCCAGGAGAGCGCCGCTAGAGCCCCCCTTGCGGAGCGCCATGAGCATCTGCCCGTAGGCCATTTGCAGCGAGGCATTCAGTCCGTTGATGCGGGCCAGGGCATTCTGTACACGCGATTGGGACGCGTCGTTCTGCTGGCCGTTCTTTGCGCGACGCAATTCCATGCGTGCCTGGCGCAGTTGCTCCTGCAGGTCGCTGATCAATTCGCGCAACGCCTCGATCTTGGCGTCGCCGTCACTGCTTCCCTGACTGCTGCTGGCACTGCGCTGCGCAGTTTGCTGGCGCAGCTGAAACACGCCGTTCTGCTGGCCGATGACGTTGCGCATCAGTTTGCTGGTGAGGTCGAACATCGCGGCAGTCCGGGAGCCTGTCTGCTGGCCAGTGTAGTGGCCTTTTGCAATCCCTGGGAGTGCCGCTTGGCGCCTGCCCGGTCCTGCCGGGCAGGCGCTGGACCTCAGGGGATCTGCGCACCCGCGTCGATCCAGGCGCCGAGCTGGTCACGCTCTTCCTGGGTCATGCCGGTGATGTTGCCGAGCGGCATGATCGGTGCGGCGACGGCCTGGGCGTGGATCTTGGGCGCCAGGGCCTTGATCTGCTCCGGTGTGTCGAACATCACGCCGGCGGGTGCCGTGGCGAACAGGTTGCCGGTGGGCTTGGCGGCATGGCAGGCGGTGCAGCGATCATGAATGATGCGGTTGATCGTCGCGAAGTCCGGCGCGCCGTTGCCGCTGGCGGGTACGCTGGGGGCCGTTGCGGCGGCCGCGCCGGCAGCGGTCTGTGCCGGGGCTTCGGTCGCTACCGGCTGGGGTGCCGGAGCGGGTGCCTTGGGCGCGGTGACGAAGGCCAGGCAGAGCAGGCCCAGCGCGGCTACCGGCAGTGCCCAGGTGAAGCGGCTGGTGGCATGGCGGGTGTTGAAGTAGTGGCGCACCAGCAGCGACAGCGCGGCCAGCGCGGCGAGGATCGCCCAGTTCCACTGGCTACCGTAGGTGCTCGGGAAGTGGTTGCTGATCATGATGAACAGCACCGGCAGGGTGAAGTAGTTGTTGTGCCGCGAGCGCAGCAGGCCCTTGGCCGGCAGCGCCGGATCGGGTTCCCGGCCGGCCTCGATGGCAGCGACCAGCGCGCGCTGCGCCGGCATGATCACGCGGAACACGTTGCCGACCATGATGCTGCCGATCAGCGCGCCGACATGGATGTAGGCGCCACGACCGCTGAACACCTGGGTGTAGCCCCAGGAGGCGAGCACGATCAGGGCGAAGAGTATCACCGCCAGTAAGGTCGGGCGACGGCCCAGCGGCGAATTGCAGAGGCCGTCGTAGACGAACCAGCCGACGACCAGCGAGGCCAGGCCGGTCGCCACCGCGGTGGCGGGTGTCAGGCCGCTGCCCGGGGCGATCAGGTAGAGGCTGGGGTTGAGGTAGTAGACCACCGTGAGCAGCGCTACGCCGGAAAGCCAGGTGCTGTAGGCCTCCCATTTGAACCAGTGCAGCGTCTCCGGCATTTTCGGTGGGGCGAGCTTGTACTTTTCCAGGTGGTAGATGCCGCCGCCGTGGATCGCCCAGAGGTCTCCGGAGAGACCTTCGCGGGGGTCGCGGCGGTCGAGGTGGTTTTCCAGCCAGACGAAGTAGAAGGATGCGCCGATCCAGGCGATCCCGACGATCATGTGCGTCCAGCGAACGGCCAGGTTCAGCCATTCGATCAAGTGGGCTTCCACGTAGTGTTACTCCTGTCGGCCTGTTTTGGCCGCTTCTAGGTCACTGGGGTCGAGGAGCAGCAGGGCATCCTCCGCAAAGAAGTATTCGTCGCAGTTGTTGCCAGAACCGCTGCGATCGACCACCAGGAATTCATCCCGCTTTTCGATCGTCAGCACCGGGTGGTGCCAGACGCCGCGGTGGTAATTGACGCCCTGCCTGCCGTCGCTGACGAAGGCGCGGACGTGCTCCGGATCGGGGGTCTCACCCAAGGGGGCGACCACGATCAGGAACGGGTTGCCGAGCAGCGGCACGAACGCCTGGCTGCCCAGCGGATGACGTTCGAGCATGCGCACGGTCAGCGGCATCTCCAGCTTTGCGGCGGCGAAGATGCTGATGATCGCCTGGTCCTCCGGCTGCGCGGTCTGCACCGCCGCGAGCTTGTGATAGCGCCGGGTAGAGCCGTTGTTGATCATGAAGTAGTCGCTGCCCGCGGTCTCGATGACGTCGCCGAAGGGGGCGAAGGCGGCCTTGCTCAACGGCTCGATGGTCAGTTTGCGCATGCTCTTGTCTCGATTTCAGCGGGCCGGCTTGCCGAACAGGCGCAGGCGACTGACGCCGCCGTCGGGGAAGATGTTCAGGCGCACGTGGGTGATCGGGCCGAGTTGGGCGATCTGCTCGGAGAACGCGTGCTCCTGGCTCATCGACAGCTTCTGGCTCGGCAGCAGTTCGCGCCAGAACAGGCTCTGGGTCTCGATCTGCGCGTCGGTGCCGCCCTTGACGAAGGCCGCCTGGATCGAGCAGCTGTCCGGGTAGTTGCCCTTGAAGTGCAGGGTGTCGACGACGATGCGCTCGATCTCGCCCGGATGGCCGAGGGCGACGATCACCCAGTCGTTGCCGGGCGTGCGACGGCGCGCGGTTTCCCAGCCGTCGCCCATGTTCACGCCACGGTTCGGGTTGAGGATGTTGCTCATGCGGCCGAAGTGTTCGTTCGAGCAGGCCAGTGCGCGACCGCCGTTGAGGGCGGCGGCCAGGTCCAGGGTCTCGCCGGACGGCACCGCGCTCCAGTCACGGAACGGAATGCCGTAGACGCGCAGGCGCGCCACGCCGCCGTCGGGGTAGATGTTGAAGCGCAGGTGAGTCCAGGGACGCGCGTCGTCGAGTTCGTGGTAGTGATGGCTGTTGCCCTGCAGCGTCACGGCTGGCAGCACTTCGATCCATTCGGTGACGTCGCTCGGGTCCTGGCCGTCGGCGACGAAGCAGGCCTCCAGCGAGGCGGACGGTGGGAAGTTGCCGGTGAAGTGGCGGGTGTCGATGTCCACGCCCTTGATCGAGCCCGGCACGCCCAGGCGCAGCACCGCGTGGTCGTAGCCCTCGAAGCGCTTGCGGCGCGATTCCCAGCCGTCCATCCATTTGCCGTTGTCGTCGAACACGCCTTCCTTGAACACCGGTTCTTCGGGTTGCAGCATGCGGTCGACGGCGGCGAACCAGTCATCGGTGACGTAGATGGCCTTGGTGCCCAGGCGGGCGTCGGCCAGGTTGACGTATTTCTCGAAGGGAGCAGCGTAGGCTTTCATCGGGGTCTCCGGCGGTTACAGCGCCTGCAGGCGGAACAGCGCGATCTTGTTGATTTCGTTGAGCGCCCGATCGAATTCCTGTTCGGGCGTGTGGTGGATGCGTTCTTCGAAGGCGGCGAGGATCTGGTGCCGGTTGCTGCCCTTCACCGCCATGATGAAGGGGAAACCGAACTTCGCCTTGTAGGCGTCGTTGAGTTCGGTGAAGCGAGCGAACTCTTCCGGGGTGCACTCATGGATGCCCGCGCCGGCCTGCTCCGACGTGGAGGCGGCGGTCAACTCACCGCGTACGGCCGCCTTGCCGGCGAGGTCCGGGTGGGCGTTGATCAGCGCCAGCTGTTCCTCGCGACGGGCGGCAAAGAGCACCGCGGCCATGCGTGCGTGCAGCACCTCGACTTCGTCGAAGCCGGCTTCCACGCCCTGATCGAAGGTGCGCTCGGCAACCCAGGGCGAGTGCTCGTAGACGTCGGCGAAGGCGGCGACGAACGCGTCCCGATCGAGTTGCGAGGGGCGCAGGGTGCGGAATTCGCTCATGCCGAGGCTCCCTGGTAAGGATGGGTCTCGTGCCAGTGGCGGGCGATGTCCACGCGGCGCGCGAACCAGACCTTGTCGTGGCCCTTCACGTAGTCGATGAAGCGTGCCAGCGCGGCCAGGCGTGCCGGGCGACCGAGCAGGCGGCAGTGCATGCCGATGGAAAGCATCTTCGGTGCGCCTTCGGCACCTTCGGCATAGAGCACGTCGAAGGCGTCTTTGAGGTAGGTGAAGAAGTCGTCGCCGCTGTTGAAGCCCTGCACCTGGGTGAAGCGCATGTCATTGGTGTCCAGGGTGTAGGGAATCACCAGATGCGGCTTGTCCGCGCTGCTTTGCGGGTCCCAGTAGGGCAGGTCGTCGTCGTAGGTATCGGAGTCGTAGAGGAAGCCGCCTTCCTCGCGCGCCAGGCGGCGGGTGTTCGGCCCGGTGCGACCGGTGTACCAGCCCAGCGGGCGCTCGCCGACGATCTCGGTGAGAATGCGCACGGCTTCGGCCATGTGCGCGCGTTCGGTGGCTTCGTCGGCGTACTGGTAGTCGATCCAGCGCAGGCCATGGCTGCAGATCTCGTGACCGGCCGCGGCCATCGCGCGGATCACCTGCGGGTGACGCTGCGCGGCCATCGCCACGGCGAAGATGGTCAGCGGAATGCCGCTCTTTTCGAACAGCTTGAGCAGGCGCCACACGCCGGCGCGGCTACCGTATTCGTAGAGCGACTCCATGCTCATGTTGCGCTCGCCACGCAGCGGCTGGGCGGCGACCATCTCCGAAAGGAACGCCTCGGATTCCGGATCGCCGTGGAGAATGCAACGCTCGCCGCCTTCTTCGTAGTTGAGTACGAAGGACAGCGCGATATTGGCTTCGCCCGGCCAGTGTGGATGGGGCGGCTGGTCGGCGTAACCGATCAGGTCGCGGGGGTATTCGGCGGTCACGGCTGATCCTCGGCAGAACGATGGGGAGGTGAAAGTGTATACAAAACAAAAAAAGATTTGCGAACACTTGTTGCGGCTAGCAGGCTTTCTCCTCATGCTGACCGGGTGTAGCAAAAAACCTGCCTGAACGGTCAGGACTTTGCATTCAAGTCGCTCATTCCAGAAGCGCTTTTCCGCTTCTGTTCCAACCAACCCGACCAGGAGAGCCCATGGGCCGACTCACCACACACGTCCTCGATGCTTCGCGTGGGCAGCCGGGGCGCGACATTCGCGTCGAGCTGTTTCGTGTCGAGGGCGATACGCTGCTGCCGCTGATCCAGGCGCAGACCAACGCCGATGGCCGCTGTGACGCCCCCTTGCTGGAGGGGGAGGCCTATCGTACGGGGACCTACCAGTTGCACTTCCACGCCGGCGACTACTTCCGCGCCAGTGGTGTGACGCTGGGCGAGCCGGCCTTTCTCGACGTCGTGGTTCTACGCTTTGGCATCGACGAAAACCAGGCTCACTACCACGTGCCGCTGCTGATCTCGCCCTACAGCTACTCGACCTATCGTGGCAGCTAGCGCCGGTTATTGCCCTGCGATGGGGCGTTGGGGTGGAAGACGCCCAGCCCTGGGGCGCTCAGCGGCTGAGCAATGCCGCCAGGCCCGCTCCGCCGAACAGCGCCGCGCTGATGCGCTGGAACCAGGTCTGCCCGCGGCCGGCGCGTAGCCAGCCGGACGCACTCTGGGCGCCCAGGCCGTAGGCCAGCTTGCAGGCCAGGTCGAGCACCACCCAGGTGAGAATCATCAGCCCCAGTTGGGGAAGGAAGGGCAACTGGGCGCTGATGAACTGCGGCAGTAGGGCAGCGAAGAAGAGGATGTCCTTGGGGTTGCTGGCGCCCAGCGCGAAGGCTTTCCAGTACATCGCCGCGTGCCGCCGTGGCAGCGCCTGGCTGGGCGCCCGTGGCGGCAGGGAAGGGCGTCGCGACTGACGCCAGCTCTGCCAGGCGAGATAGAACAGGTAGAGCGCGCCGAGCAGCTTGAGCCCGGCGAACAATTGTTCCGAGGCGAGCAGCAGCGCGCCCATGCCCAGCGCCGAGGCGCAGAGCAGGCAGAGCGAGGCGCTGACCCCACCCAGGAACCCCGGCCAGGCGCGGGCGACGCCATGCTCCAGGCTGTTGGCGACCATCAGCAGCGACAGGGGGCCGGGAATCAGGATCACGACCAGGGCGGTGCCGGCGAACAGTAGCCAGGTTTCCAGGGGCATGATGAAGCGCTCGATGAAGAAAAAAGGAAGTGTATACAGATCGCTGTGCGATAGCTGCTGCCTTGCGCTGGATCAACCCGTGCTTGCGGACGATCGGCACGCCGTCTGTGTACACTATTTCAACCACCCGACCAATCGATCCTAGCGATGCAGCCCGTCAAACCGATCAAGCGCACCGGCAACGGCGACGAGGCCGTCTATGGCCATATCTTCGATGCCATCCTCGAACAACGCCTGGCGCCCGGAACCAAGCTCAGCGAAGAAGCCCTGGGCGGCATCTTCGGCGTCAGTCGCACGGTGATCCGGCGCGCGCTGTCGCGCCTGGCCCACGAGGGCGTGGTGCAGCTGCGCCCCAACCGGGGTGCGATGGTCGCCAGCCCGAGCGCCGCCGAGGCGCGGCAGATCTTCCATGCCCGGCGCATGGCCGAGCGCGCGATCACCGAGCTGGCCTGCGAAAACGCCACCCCGACGCAATTGGCGGACTTGCGCCGCATGGTCGACGCCGAACACGCCTGCTTCGAACGCGGTGATCGTGGCACGGGGATTCGCCTGTCCGGCGAGTTCCACATCAAGCTGGCCGAAGCCGCGGGCAACCAGCCGCTGATCGGCTTCATGCGCAGCCTGGTGTCGCAGAGCTCGCTGATCATCGCCCTGTTCGAGCAACGTGGCGGCGCCCATTGCTCGGAGGACGAACACGGCCAACTGCTCGACGCGATCGCCGCACATGACCGCGAGCGCGCAGTGGCGCTAATGATGCAGCATATGGATAGCATCGACGGCAAGCTGGAACTGGAAGGCGAGTCGGGCCAGCCAGATCTGGCGGCGGTGTTTTCGCACCTGTTGCCGACGGGCGACTAGCCACACCTTTGTATTCCCAGCCGCTACGAGCGGACGAGGCTCACCCTCTCCCCGGCCCTCTCCCGTCGAGGGAGAGGGGGCAGTCCGCGGTCGGCATGACGTGTGGCACCTGTCTGGACAGCAACAGCCCCTATCCCCTCGCGGGAGCTCACGGTGGCGTTGATGGTGTGGCATATGGATAGCATCGACTCGGTACAGGCACGGCGAGGCCCACTCTCTCCCCAGATCTCTCCCGGCGCTACGTCGAGCGTGGCTAGGAAGTCCCGCACGAATAGCCCCTCGCCCCTTGCGGGAGAGGGGTTGGGGAGAGGGGGCGCTACAACACGTCAGTCAGTCCCCGGTAACCCTCAGGCGTCGCGACGATGCACCGAACGGCCGGCGGCGAAGGTTTCCTTCACCGCGCGGTCGTCGCCGAGCATCATCAGGGCGAAGAGTCGTTCCTTGAGGCTGCGCGCCTGGCCCAGGCGGTACTTCATCAGCGGCGTGGCCTGGTAGTCGAGGACCACGAAGTCCGCGTCCTTGCCCGCTTCGAAGTTGCCGATGCGTTCGTCCAGGTAGAGCGCGCGGGCGCCGCCTAAGGTGGCGAGATAGAGCGCCTTGAACGGATCGAGGTTCTTGCCCTGCAGCTGCAGCACCTTGTAGGCCTCGGACAGGGTGGTCAGCTGGGAGAAGCTGGTGCCGCCGCCAACGTCGGTGCCCAGGCCGACCCGTACGCCGAAGCCTTCCACGCGCGGCAGGTCGAACAGGCCGCTGCCGATGAACAGGTTCGAGGTTGGGCAGAAGGCCACCGCAGAGCCGGTCTCGCCCAGGCGTGCGCATTCCTCGTCGCACAGGTGCACGCCGTGGGCGAACACCGCGCGCGGGCCGATCAGCTTGTGGTGGTCGTAGACGTCCAGGTAGCCCTTGCGCTCGGGGAACAACGCCTTGACCCACTCGATCTCCTTGAGGTTTTCGGAGAGGTGGGTGTGCATGTACAGGTCGGGGAACTCGCCGAACAGTTTGCCGGCCAGTTCCAGTTGCTCGGGGCTGCTGGTGGGCGCGAAGCGCGGGGTGACGGCGTAGTGCAGGCGGCCTTTGCCGTGCCAACGCTCGATCAGTGCACGGCTGTCGGCGTAGCCGGATTCCGGGGTGTCGGTGAGGTAGTCCGGGGCGTTGCGGTCCATCAGCACCTTGCCGGCGATCATCCGCAGGTCGCGCGCGAGCGCGGCTTCGAAGAAGGCGTCGACCGATTGCGGGTGCACGGTGCCGAACACCAGTGCGGTGGTGGTGCCGTTGCGCAGCAGTTCGTCAAGGAAGCGCTCGGCGATCTCGCGGGCGTGCTCGGCATCGGCGAAGCGGCCTTCGGCGGGGAAGGTGTAGGTCTCCAGCCACTCCAGCAACTGGGTGCCGTAGGAACCGATCACGCCCAGCTGCGGGTAGTGGATGTGGGTGTCGATGAAGCCGGGGGTGATCAGCGCGTCGGGGTACTCGCTGACGGCGAGCTCGGGGTAGCGCGGCAGCAGCTCGGCGGCGTCTCCGGCGGCGAGGACCTTGCCGTCCTCGACCACCAGCAGGCCGTCTTCGAAATACGCATAGGCCTCTTCGGCGGGAACCTGGGCGGGGTCGGCGAGGCAGTGGAGCAGGGCGGCACGGTAGGCGTGGAGCATCGGGGTTCTCGTCAGGCGTGGTTGCGACGCGAGGCAGGCAGCAGTCGGGTGACCGGCTCGGCCTGCTCGCCGAAGTGGGCGTTGTAGTGGGCGACGATTTCGCCGGCAATGGACAGCGCGATCTCCATCGGCAGCTTGCCCTTCACCTCTGGCAGGCCCATGGGGCAGCGCATGCGCGCCAGGCTTTCGCCGCTGACGCCACGATCGCGCAGGCGGTGTTCGAACTTGGCGCGCTTGGTCTTCGAGCCGATCAGGCCGAAGTAGGCGTGGTCGTCACGGGCGAGGATCGCTGCGGTTAGCTCCAGGTCCAGCGCATGGTTGTGGGTCATCACGATGAAGTAGCTGCCCGGCGGCATTTCACCGACCTGGTCCACCGGTTCTTCCTCCAGCACACGCTCGACGCCGGCGGGAATGATCTCGGGAAACTCCGCCTCGCGCGAATCTATCCAGCGCACCTTGCACGGTAGCGCGGCGAGCAGCGGTACCAGCGCGCGGCCCACGTGACCGGCGCCGAACACCGCGATATGCGCCTGCGGCTGGCCCATCGGCTCGAACAGCAGCACGGTGGCGCCGCCACAGCACTGGCCGAGGCTGGCGCCGAGGGAGAAGCGTTCCAGGCGCGTCTGCTGGCTGCGCTCGGCGAGCATCTCGCGGGCGATCTGCATTGCCTTGTATTCCAGATGGCCGCCGCCGATGGTCTCGAACAGGCGCTCGCGGGTGACCACCATCTTCGAGCCGGCATTGCGCGGAGTGGAGCCCTTTTCCTCGACGATGGTCACCAGCACACAGGGCTCGCCCTGCTGCTGCAGGTCGGCGAGGGCGTTGATCCAGCCGGTGTTGCTCATGGGCGATCCTCCCTCAGGCTTCCGTCACGGCGGGGCTGGCGCTGGCCGCGCTCTGCTCGCGCCGGGCCGCGCGCATCTGCTCGACACCCCAGAGCACGCGCTCGGGGGTGGCCGGTGCGTCGATGTTCGGCTGTACGCGGTAGTCGGCCAGGCTCGCCACGGCGTCCTTGATCGCGCACCAGGCGGCGATGCCGAGCATGAACGGCGGCTCGCCCACGGCCTTGGAGTGGAACACCGTGTCTTCGGGGTTCTTGCGTTTCTCCACCAGCTTCACCCGCAGGTCCGCCGGCATGTCGGCGACCGCCGGGATCTTGTAGCTGGCCGGACCGGCGGTCATCAGCCGGCCCTTGTCGTTCCACACCAGTTCCTCGCAGGTCAGCCAGCCCAGCCCCTGGACGAAGCCGCCTTCCACCTGGCCGATGTCGATGGCCGGGTTCAGCGAGTCGCCGACGTCGTGGAGGATGTCGGTACGCAGCATCTTGTATTCGCCGGTCAGGGTGTCCACCAGCACTTCACAGCAGGCGGCACCGAAGGCGAAGTAGTAGAACGGCCGGCCGCGCGCCTGGCTGCGGTCGTAGAAGATCTTCGGCGTGCGGTAGAAGCCGGTGGCGGACAGCGAGACCTGGCCGAAATAGGCCTGCTGCACCAGTTCGTCGAAGCTCAGGTAGCGCTCGCGCACACGCACCTGGCCGTTGCCGAAGGCGATGTCCTCGGCGTACACGCCGTAGTGCCGGGCGGCGAATTCGATCAGCCGGTCCTTGAGCGTCTGCGCGGCGTTGCGCGCGGCCATGCCGTTGAGGTCCGCGCCGCTGCTGGCGGCGGTCGGCGAGGTGTTCGGCACCTTCTCGGTGTTGGTCGCGGTGATCTGGATGCGCTCGATGTCGACGCTGAATACCTCGGCGACCACCTGGGCGACCTTGGTGTTGAGGCCCTGGCCCATCTCGGTGCCGCCGTGGTTCAGGTGGATGCTGCCGTCGGTGTAGAGGTGGATCAGCGCGCCGGCCTGGTTGAGGAAGCTGGCGGTGAAGCTGATGCCGAATTTCACCGGGGTCAGCGCCAGGCCTTTCTTCAACACCGGGCTTTGCGCGTTGAAGGCGCGGATTTCCTCGCGACGGCGGGCGTATTCGGCGCTCTGTTCCAGCTCGGCGGTCATCTCGTCGAGCAGGTTGTGCTCCACGGTCTGGTGGTAGTGGGTGACGTTGCGCTCGGTGGCGCCGTAGTAGTTGGCCTTGCGCACCGCCAGCGGGTCCTTGCCCAGGTGGCGGGCGATGACGTCCATCACTTCCTCGATGGCGACCATGCCCTGCGGGCCGCCGAAGCCGCGATAGGCGGTGTTCGACGCGGTGTTGGTCTTGCAGCGGTGGCCGTTGACCTCGGCGTTGCCGAGGAAATAGGCGTTGTCGGCATGGAACATCGCACGGTCGACGATGGAGTCCGAGAGGTCTGGCGAGTAGCCGCAGTTGCCGGCGAGCTCCAGGCGGATGCCCTGCAGGCGGCCGTCGTCGTCGAAGCCGACGTCGTACTCGACGTAGAACGGGTGGCGCTTGCCGGTCATCTGCATGTCTTCGTTGCGCGGCAGACGCATCTTGGTCGGACGCCCGGTGAGGTGCGCGACCACCGCGCAGAGGCACGCCGGGCTGGCCGCCTGGGTTTCCTTGCCGCCGAAGCCGCCGCCCATCCGGCGCATGTCCACCAGCACCTTGTTCATCGGCACGCCGAGCACCTCGGCGACCAGCTTCTGCACCTCGGTGGGGTTCTGCGTGGAGCTGTAGACGATCATCCCGCCGTCTTCGGTGGGCATCACCGAGGCGACCTGCGTCTCCAGGTAGAAGTGCTCCTGGCCGCCGATGTGCAGGTTGCCCTGCAGACGGTGGCTGGCGCCGGCCAGGGCGGCATCGGCATCGCCGATGCGCTGGGTGTGGCTGTCACGCACGAAGTGCTTGTTGCGGAACGCCTGC
Organism: Pseudomonas sp. R4-15; assembly: GCF_055768815.1. Taxonomy (NCBI): domain Bacteria; kingdom Pseudomonadati; phylum Pseudomonadota; class Gammaproteobacteria; order Pseudomonadales; family Pseudomonadaceae; genus Pseudomonas; species Pseudomonas sp. R4-15. The sequence continues at coordinate 3,272,974 of NZ_CM147293.1, read as the reverse complement.
ACCACGTCGAGCACCGGCTCCAGGTCCTCGTACTCGACGATCGCCGCCATGGCCGCGGCGCGGGCGGTTTCCAGGCTGTCGGCGGCCACCGCCAGCACCGGCTGGCCGACGAACTCCACCAAACCGTCGCAGAGCAGCGGATCGCCACCCACCAGCGGGCCGATGTCCAATTGGCCGGGCACGTCCTGGGCGGTGATGGCGATGGTCACGCCGGGAAAGGCGTAGCAGGGCGTCGTGTCGATGCGTGTCACCCGTGCGTGGGCGCGCTCGCTGGTGCGGGCATAGACGTGCAACTGGTTGGGGAATTCCAGGCGGTCGTCGATGTATTGCGCCTCGCCGGAGACGTGCTTGGGCGCGCTCTCGTGCTTGACGCTGCGGCCAACGCCGGAGACCAGGCCTTCGGCGAAGCGGGCGGCCATTTCGGCCTGGGAGGCTTGCGGCTTATGCATGCTGGGTCACCCGGGTTTCGATGGCTGGGGTGGTGGTTTCGACGAGGCACTTGCGCAGCAGGTTCTGCGCCACCAGCAGGCGGTATTCGCGACTGGCGCGAAAATCCGAGAGCGGGGTGAAGTCCTCGGCCAACGCGGCGCAGGCGGCTTCGATGCCGGCGGCGCTCCATTGGGCACCGAGCAGCGCCGCCTCGCAGCCGGCGGCGCGCTTGGGAATCGCCGCCATGCCGCCGAAGGCCACGCGGACCTCAGCGACCTTGCCGGCGTCCAGGCGCAGGGCGATGGCCATGCACACCGCGGAAATGTCGTCGTCCAGTCGTTTCGACACCTTGTAGGCGCGGAACAGCGCGCCATTGGTCGCACGCGGCACGATGATCTTCTCGATGAACTCGCCGGGCTCGCGGGCGGTGACCTTGTAGTCGATGAAGTAGTCCTGCACCGGCAGCTCGCGGCGCCGCTCGCCCTGGCGCATCACCAGGCGTGCGCCGAGGGCGATCAGTAGCGGCGGGGTGTCGCCGATCGGCGAGGCGTTGCCGATGTTGCCGCCCAGGGTGCCCTGGTTGCGGATTTGCAACGAGGCGAAGCGCTCCAGCAATTCGCCGAAGTCCGCGTACTCGGCAGCCAGCGCCGCGTGGCAGTCGGCCAGCGAGGCGGCGGCGCCGATTTCCAGCGCTTCGTCGGTCAGCGTGATGCGCTTGAGGGCCTCGACGCGGCCCAGGTAGATAGTCAGCGGCAGCGGCCGGTGGAACTGGGTGACTTCCAGCGCCAGGTCGGTGCCGCCGGCGAACAGCCGGGCTTCCGGATTGGCGGCGTAGAGTGTGGCCAGTTCGTCGATGGATTCAGGAATCAGGCAGCGCTTGTCGCCGGCGGCGATCTCGCGCGGGCCGCTGGCGATGGCCTTGAGCTGGGCCACGGTGCGCGCCTCGGTGGCATCGAACTGATCGCTCGCGCCACCACAGCACGCCTGCTCGGCGGCGGCGAGGATCGGCCGGTAGCCGGTGCAGCGGCAGAGGTTGCCGGCCAGCGCCTCGTGGGTCTTGGCGGCGTCATGGAAGGGCGCGTTCTTCTGCAGGGCGAACAGGCTCATGACGAAACCGGGGGTGCAGAAGCCGCACTGCGAGCCGTGCTGGTCGACCATCGCCTGCTGCACGCTGTGCAGGCGACCCTGGTGCTTGAGGTCCTCGACGCTGATCAGCTGCTTGCCGTGCAGCGCGGCGACGAAGGTCAGGCAGGAGTTGATGCTGCGATAGCGAATGCGCTCGCCGTCGAGCTCGCCGAGCACCACGGTGCAGGCGCCGCAATCGCCGGAGGCGCAGCCTTCCTTGGTGCCGGTCTTGCCCTGGTGGCTGCGCAGGTATTCCAGCACGGTCAGGTTCGGATCCAGATCGCGCTCCTGGCGGAGGGTCTGGTTGAGGAGGAATTCGATCAAGCGCGATCTCCAGGTCATCGGGCTGCGGCAAACGGTCGCCAATCTAGGGTTGGCTGACTTTCTAGTCAATATTTTCTGACTTTCAGGTCAATAAATTTAAAGCAAGGAACGGGCCTGAGCGCTCTGCTGCCTTTACTGGCCGTTTTCCAAGGGTAGCAAGGGTTCTTCAAGCGAGAATATGCGCGTTTATGGTGCGTTTTGGATGTGAGTGGATAATCGTCGAGCAATCTACGCGTGGGCGAATGGGATGCCGGGATTTCATCCGGCCGGTGGTCGCATCCTCGTGTCCGCAGGCGCTTTAAAACCTATACAAATAAATAATCTTGTATAACTATCATTGGCTGCAGAAACTATCTGGAGTCAGCCCATGCCCAGTCTCGAAGAACTGACTCGCCTACTGCAGCAGGGTGAGGTCGATGAGTTGCAGCTGCATTCGCTGGAGGGTGGTCTGTACATCCTCCAGGTACGCCGCGGCGAGCGTTTGCAGGGCGTCACCGATGCTCGTGGCGAGTCGCTGCGCCTGCGTTCGAGCACCGAGGCGCGGGCGTTGCTCAAGGACTTGCCGCGAGTGCCCTGCGTACTGGTTCAGCAGGTGGCGCACGACGAGATGTGTGGCCATCGCGAGCACCCGGTGGCGTCGCTACGGCTACCGTTCGGCCAGGATGAAACCTGGTGAGCAGGGCGCCGCGCCTGGGCGTGGTGCTCGGTGACCAACTGAGTCTGGACCTGGCCAGTCTTCAGGGCCTGGATAAAAACCAGGACTGGTTGCTGATGGCCGAAGTGCAGGAAGAGGCCACCTACGTACCGCATCATCCGCGCAAGCTGGCGCTGGTGTTCAGCGCCATGCGTCACTTTGCCGAGCAACTGCGCGAGCAGGGGTGGCGGGTGCGCTATGTCGAACTCGAGGATGCGGACAACCAGGGCAGCCTGGCGGCGCAGATCGAGGCAGTCGCCAGCGAGCTGGACGTCCGCGAGGTGCATCTGTGCGAGTGTGGCGAGTGGCGTCTGGAACAGGCCTTGCGGCAGATGTCGCTGGCACAGGTGTGGTACGCGGACACACGCTTCTTCTGCAGCCGCGAGGCCTTCGTGCGCTGGGCCGACGAGCGCAATCAGTTGCGCATGGAATTCTTCTACCGGGAAATGCGCCGACGCAGCGGATTGCTGTTGGAGGCTGACGGTAGTCCGCGAGGTGGCCAGTGGAACCTCGATGCGCAGAATCGCAAACCGCTGCCGGCCGGTCAGGCGCTACCCGAGCCCCTGGGATTCGCAGCGGATGCCATTACCGAGCAGGTGCTGGCGTTGGTCGCCCGGCGCTTCGCCGATCACTACGGTTCGCTGGAGGCGTTCGACCTGCCGGTGACCGCCGAGCAGGCGCAGCGGCTCTGGAGGTATTTCCTCGCGCACGGGCTGGTGGACTTCGGCGACTACCAGGACGCCATGGCCACGGGAGAGCCCTACCTGTTCCATGCGCGGATCAGCGCTGCGCTGAACCTCGGCCTGCTTGACGTTCGCCAGCTCTGCGCAGACGTCGAGGCCGCCTGCCTGCAGGGTGAGGTTCCGCTCAACGCCGCCGAAGGGTTCATCCGCCAACTGCTCGGCTGGCGCGAATACGTGCGTGGCATCTACTGGCTGCGCATGCCGGAATATGCCCAGCTCAACGGCTTCGGTAACCGCCGTGCGCTACCGGCGTTCTACTGGACCGGGCAGACGCGCATGCGCTGCATGGCCGAAAGCATTGGCCAGACGCTGCAATTGGGTTACGCCCACCATATCCAGCGGCTGATGATTACCGGCAACTTCGCGCTGCTTGCGGGCATCGTTCCGGAGCAGATCTGCAGTTGGTACCTGGCGGTCTACACCGATGCCTACGACTGGGTCGAACTGCCCAACACGCTAGGCATGGTGATGCACGCCGATGGCGGTTACCTGGGCTCCAAGCCGTATTGCGCCAGCGGCAGCTACATCAAGCGGATGTCCGATTACTGCGACGGTTGCCACTACCGGGTGAAGGAGTCCACCGGCGCCCGCGCCTGCCCGTTCAATGCCTTGTACTGGCACTTCGTCATGCGCCAGCGCGCCGAACTCGAGCACAACCCGCGCATGACGCTGATCTATCGCTCGCTGCAGCGCATGAGCGAGGAAAAGCGTAGTGCGCTGTGGGATTGGGGAGAGCGCCTGCTGGCCCGGCTGGACGCCGGCGAGGCGCTGTGACGCCGCCCGCGGCGGGGCGGCGTCGGGGGGAGGGCTCAACCGCGGTAGTAGCGCTGCGGCACGAAGGGGGTCTTGGCGACCTTCATCGGCACGCGCTTGCCGCGCACGATGGCCCAGACTTCGCTGTCCACTGCGGCGTGGGCGCTGTCGAGGTAACCCATGGCGACCGGGCCGCCGAGGCTCGGACCGAAGCCGCCGCTGCCGACCAGGCCGATCACCTGACCGTCGGCGTCGACGATCTCGGCGCCTTCACGCACCGGCACGCGTTCCTGCGGCAGCAGGCCGACGCGTTTGCGCGCGACGCCTGCGGCCTGCTGGGCGAACACCTGGGCCGCGCCGGGGAAGCCGCCTTCGCGGGCGCCGCCCTGCCGGCGCACCTTGGAGATGGCCCACAGCAGGCTCGCCTCCACCGGGGTGGTGGCGGTACTCATGTCGTGGCCGTAGAGGCACAGGCCGGCTTCCAGGCGCAGCGAGTCACGGGCGCCGAGGCCGATGGGCTGAACTTCCGGCTGCGCCAGCAGGGCGCGCGCCAGTTGCTCGGCCTTGTCGGTCGGCACGGAGATCTCGAAGCCGTCCTCGCCGGTGTAGCCGGAGCGGCTGACGTAGCAGTCGATGCCGTCGATGCTGACGGCGCGGAACTGCATGAAGGTCATGCCGGCAACGTCCGGCGCCAGGCGCGTCAGGGCGTCGACCGCCTTCGGACCCTGCAGGGCGAGCAGCGCGCGGGATTCGAACAGGCTTTCGATCTGGCAGCGCTCGCCGATCTGCGCCTCGAGGTGTGCCAGGTCCTGTTCCTTGCAGGCGGCGTTGACCACCAGGAACAGCGTGTCGTCGGCCAGGCGGGCGACCATCAGGTCGTCGAGGATGCCGCCGTTGGCGTCGGTGAACAGCGCGTAGCGCTGCATGCCGATGGGCAGGTCGATGATGTCCACCGGCACCAGGGTTTCCAGCGTCGCGCCTGCATCGCTGCCGCGCAGGATGATCTGGCCCATGTGCGAGACGTCGAACAGGCCGGCCTGCTCGCGGGTGTGCAGGTGTTCCTTCATCACCCCCAGCGGGTACTGCACCGGCATCGCGTAGCCGGCGAAGGGCACCATCTTCGCGCCCAGTTCCAGATGCAGGGCGTGCAGGGGCGTTTGCAGAAGGGTTTCGTCGCTCATTGGGTCTCCTTGCGAGACGGCCGGTGGCCGGCTCTGTCAGCATTCGATGATGTTCACCGCCAGCCCACCGCGGGCGGTTTCCTTGTATTTGCTCTTCATGTCGGCGCCGGTCTGGCGCATGGTGCGGATCACCTTGTCGAGCGACACGAAGTGCTGGCCGTCGCCACGCAGCGCCATGCGCGCGGCGTTGATGGCCTTCACCGAGCCCATCGCGTTGCGCTCGATGCAGGGCACCTGCACCAGGCCGCCGATGGGATCGCAGGTCAGTCCTAGGTTGTGTTCCATGCCGATCTCGGCGGCGTTCTCCACCTGCTCGGCGCTGCCGCCGAGCACTTCGCAGAGCGCCCCGGCGGCCATCGAGCAGGCCACGCCGACTTCGCCCTGGCAGCCGACTTCGGCGCCGGAGATCGAGGCGTTCTCCTTGTAGAGAATGCCGATGGCGGCGGCGGTGAGCAGGAAGCGCACCACGCCGTCTTCGTTGGCGCCGTTGATGAAGCGGCTGTAGTAGTGCAGCACCGCCGGGACGATGCCGGCGGCGCCATTGGTCGGTGCGGTCACCACGCGGCCGCCGCTGGCGTTTTCCTCGTTCACCGCGAGGGCGTAGAGGTTGACCCAGTCGAGCACGTTCAGCGAATCACGCAGGTTGGCTTCGGGGTGCCGGCACAACTGCCGGTAGAGGCCGGCGGCGCGCCGCTTGACCTTGAGCCCGCCGGGCATGGTGCCTTCGTTGTGGCAGCCGGCCTCGACGCAGTCCTGCATCACCTGCCAGATGCGCAGCAGGCCTTCGCGGGTCTCGGCTTCCGGTCGCCAGGCGCGCTCGTTGGTGAGCATCACCTGGCTGATCGACAAGCCTTCGGCCCGACAATGGCCAAGCAGTTCGGCGGCGGTGGTGAAGGGCAGGGCCAGGGGCGTGCGGTCTTCCTTGAGACGGTCGGCGCCGGCCGCATCGTCGTCGACCACGAAGCCGCCGCCCACCGAGTAGTACTCGCGGCTGCGAATCTGCAGGCCCGCCGCGTCGAAGGCGCGGAAGATCATGCCGTTGGGATGGTAGGGCAGCGGCTTGCGGATCAGCGCCAGGTGCTCGCGCTCGCAGAAGCCGATGGCGTGGCTGCCCAGCAGGTTCAGGCGCTTTTCGCTGCGGATGCGTGCGAGCTGCGCGGGAATGCTGCGGGTATCCACCTGATCGGGATGTTCGCCTTCCAGGCCGAGCAGCACGGCGGTGTCGCTGCCGTGACCCTTGCCGGTGGCGCCGAGCGAGCCATAGAGCTCGACCCGTACGCTGGACGTGGCGTCGAGCAGCCCTTCACGGCGCAAGCCTTCGGCGAAGCGCGCCGCAGCGAGCATCGGGCCGACGGTGTGCGAACTGGAAGGACCGATACCGATCTTGAACAGGTCGAAGACGCTCAGGGACATGAAGGGCACTCGCCGGCAGTCGGTGGGAAGCGGGCCGCAGGCGGCCCGCCAGGCACTCAGGCTTCCTGGTACGCCTCGATGGAGGGGCAGGCGCAGACCAGGTTACGGTCACCGTAGACGTTGTCCACGCGACCGACCGGCGGCCAGTACTTGCCGTCCACCAGGCTGGCGACCGGGTACACCGCCTGCTCGCGGCCGTAGCCGTGGTTCCACTCGCCGACCAGCTCCGCCGCGGTGTGCGGGGCGTTCTTCAGTGGGTTGTCGTTGGCATCGGCCTCGCCACGCTCGATGGCGCGGATTTCCTCGCGGATGGCGATCATCGCCTCACAGAAGCGATCCAGCTCTTCGCGGGATTCGCTCTCGGTCGGCTCGATCATCAGTGTGCCGGGCACCGGGAAGGACATGGTCGGCGCGTGGAAGCCGAAGTCGATCAGGCGCTTGGCGACGTCGTCGACGCTGATGCCGCTGCTGTCCTTGAGCGGACGCAGGTCGAGGATGCACTCGTGCGCGACCAGGCCGTTGTGGCCGCTGTAGAGCACCGGGTAGTGCTCTTCCAGGCGACGGGCGATGTAGTTGGCGTTGAGGATGGCCAGCTGCGAGGCACGCTTGAGGCCTTCGCCGCCCATCATCTGCATGTACATCCAGGAGATCGGCAGGATGCTTGCGCTGCCGAACGGCGCCGCGCTGACCGCGCCGGTCTTTTTCTCCATGGCGCCGTGGCCAGGCAGGAAGGGCACCAGGTGCGACTTCACGCCGATCGGGCCGACGCCGGGGCCGCCGCCGCCATGGGGGATGCAGAAGGTCTTGTGCAGGTTCAGGTGGGACACGTCGCCGCCGAACTTGCCCGGGGCGCAGAGGCCGACCATGGCGTTCATGTTGGCGCCGTCGATGTACACCTGGCCGCCGTGCTGGTGGATGATGGCGCAGATGTCGCGGATCGCTTCCTCGAACACCCCGTGGGTGGACGGATAGGTGATCATCAGCGCGGCCAGCTTGTCGGCGTGCTGTTCGGCCTTGGCGCGCAGGTCGGCCACGTCCACGTTGCCACGGGCGTCACAGGCCACCACCACCACACGCATGCCGGCCATGCTGGCGGTCGCCGGGTTGGTGCCGTGGGCGGAGGCGGGAATCAGGCAGATGTCGCGATCCTTGTCACCACGGCTGATGTGGTAGGCGCGGATCGCCAGCAGGCCTGCGTATTCGCCCTGGGAGCCGGCGTTCGGCTGCAGCGACACGGCGTCGTAGCCGGTGGCCGAGCAGAGCATGGCTTCCAGCTCATCGCACAGTTGCTGGTAGCCGGCTGCCTGGGCTTTCGGGGCGAACGGGTGCAGGTTGCCGAATTCCGCCCAGGTGATCGGGATCATCTCGCTAGCGGCGTTCAGCTTCATGGTGCAGGAGCCCAGCGGGATCATGCTGCGGTCCAGCGCCAGGTCCTTGTCGGCGAGCTTGCGCAGGTAGCGCATCAGCTCGGTCTCGGAGTGGTAGCGGTTGAACACTTCGTGGGCGAGGAAGGCGCTCTGCCGGCGCAGCGCGGCGGGCAGGGCGTCGGCCACGTCAGCCAGCGCATCGACGCTCGGCAGCGCCTGGCCGTCGCTGGCAAACAGCGCCCAGAGGGCTTCGACGTCGGCGACGGTGCTGGTCTCGTCCAGCGACAGGCCCAGGCGCTCGGTGCTGATCGCGCGCAGATTGATGCCGGCGGCTTCGGCCTTGGCATGCAGCTCGCTGGTGCGCGCGCCGGTGGCGAAGGTCAGGGTGTCGAAGAAGCTCGACTGCTCGGCGGCGACGCCCAGCTTGGCCAGGCCGGCGGCGAGGATGGCGGTCAGCCGGTGTACGCGCTTGGCAATCTGGGTCAGCCCCTGCGGGCCGTGGTAGACGGCGTACATGCTGGCGATGTTGGCCAGCAGGACCTGCGCGGTGCAGATGTTGCTGGTGGCCTTCTCGCGGCGGATGTGCTGCTCGCGGGTCTGCATGGCCAGGCGCAGGGCCGGCTTGCCGTGACGGTCGATCGACAGGCCGACCAGGCGGCCGGGCATGTCACGCTTGTAGGCGTCGCGGGTGGCGAAGTAGGCGGCGTGCGGGCCACCGAAGCCCAGCGGTACGCCGAAGCGCTGCGCGGTACCGATGACCACGTCGGCACCGAATTCGCCGGGCGGGGTCAGCAGGGTCAGCGCCAGCAGGTCGGCGGCGACAGCCACCAGCGCGTTGGCGCCGTGGAAGCGTTCGACCACCTGGGCCAGTTCGCAAACCTCGCCGTCGGCGGCGGGGTACTGCAGCAGTGCGCCGAAGTAGTCGGCGGCGTCGCTTTCGCTGATGGCGAACTCGTCACCCACCACCACGGCGATGCCCAGCGGCTCGGCACGGGTGCGCAGCACGTCGAGGGTCTGCGGCAGGCAGCGCTCGGAGGCGAAGAAGCGGAAGGCGCCCTTGTTCTTCGACAGGCGCTTGCAGAAGGTCATCGCCTCGGCGGCGGCGGTGGCTTCGTCGAGCAGCGAGGCATTGGAGATCGGCAGAGCGGTGAGGTCGGCGATCAGCGTCTGGAAGTTCAGCAGCGCTTCCAGGCGACCCTGGGAAATTTCCGGCTGGTAGGGCGTGTAGGCGGTGTACCAGGCGGGGTTTTCCAGCAGGTTGCGCAGGATCGGCGCCGGCGTGTGGGTGCCGTAGTAGCCCTGGCCGATGAAGGTGCGCAGGGTACGGTTCTGCCCAGCGATGGCCTTGAGCTTGGCCAGTGCTTCGGCCTCACCGAGGCCGGCGGGCAGGTCGAGGACGCTGCTGCCTTTGATGCTGGAGGGGATCACGGCATCGATCAGCGCTTCCAGGGAAGGCTGGCCGAGGGTGTCCAGCATGGCGGCGATATCCGCCTCGCGCGGGCCGATGTGGCGGGCGATGAATTCGTTGGTGGTGCCCAGTGCGGTGCGTTCGGTCATGACGGCTCCTCAGTGGGATGCGAGCAGTTTCTGGTAGGCGTCGGCATCCAGCAGTGTAGCCAGCGCGCCGGCGTCGACCGGACGGAAGCGGAAGAACCAGGCGGTGTCTTCCGGCGACTGATTGACCAGCTCCGGCTGGCCTTCCAGCTCGCCGTTCACTTCGACGATTTCACCTTCCAGCGGCATGACAATGTTGCTGGCGGCTTTCACCGATTCGATCACCGCGACTTCTTCCTCGGCGGCATAGGCGCGCAGCTCCGGCAGTTGCACGTAGACCACATCGCCGAGGGCGTCCTGGGCGTGGTCGGTGATGCCGACGGTGATCAGACCGTCCTCGTCCTGACGCAGCCATTCATGTTCGGCGGTGAAGCGCAACTCGCTCATGGGTACTCCTGGTGGATCGTTATGACAGCCATGCGTTCGCTATGAACGCGGATGCGCAGGGATTGCAAAAGCGTTGCCATGATTTAATTATCTTTATAAATCAATAGCTTGGCATTTATTCGGGCGATGCCTGCTGCTCGCATGTGGAACGTTATCGTTACAGTAGGGCGTGTTGAGGGTGGTTAGCGGGGCGCTAAGCCAATAACGACGGGTGTTGTCGTGATTGCGTAAGGAAATCGTTGCGCTGTAAAGAAAACGTTACACGCATGGCTCTTGCGTTCTCACGTTGCCATCGGCACTGGGCTCCGCCCAACCCGTAGGAAGAGAAGCGCAGCGACGATACCCATCGTGGCGAACGTGACGGTATCGCTGTGCTCAACCTTTGCGGCCCGACGGCCTGGCGCTCCTGCGCCAATCCCAGGGCAAGCAGGCCCAACGAAAAAGCCCCGACCAATGGCCGGGGCTTCCCACGAGTCCTGCAGGCTCTGCAGATCAGGTCCGCAACAACTGGTCCATTTCGCCCTTGCGGGTCTTCAGCGCGCTGTACACGTGCCAGAGGATGAACAGCACCGCCATGCCGAGGAACACCGCGGCGATGGGGTTGGTCAGGAAGGCACCGAAGTTGCCGTCCGACAGCATCAGCCCGCGACGCAGGTTGGTCTCCGCCATCGGCCCGAGGATGAAGCCGATGATGAAGGGTGCCGGGGGAATGCCGCCTTTGACGAAGGCATAGCCGAGCAGACCGAAGATCAGGATCGACCAGACGTCGAACATGCGGCTGGAGAGGCCGAAGGCGCCGACGACGCAGAGCACCAGGATGATCGGCAGCAGGATGTGCTTGGGCACGTCGAGCAGCTTGATGAAGATGCGCAGGCCGTAGAACTCCAGGAACAGCATCACCACGGTGGCGACGATCAGTGCCGCGAAGATGGTGTACACCAGCGGGCCCTGGGTGATGAACAGCAGCGGACCCGGCTGGATGCCGTGGATCAGGAAGCCGCCGAGCATGATCGCGGTGGTGGTGTCGCCCGGGATGCCGAGGGTCATCAGCGGCAGCATGGCGCCACCGATACCGGCGTTGTTGGCGGTTTCGCTGGCAACCACGCCACCGATGTTGCCCTTGCCGTAGGTCTCGGGATTCTTCGCGCGCTTCTTGGAGATGATGTACGACACCAGGTTGGAGGTGCCGGCGCCGATCCCCGGAAGGATGCCGATACCCAGCCCGATGAAGGCCGAGCGGGTGGCGTTGGGGATCTGCTCGCGGAATTCGCGCATCGAGAAGCCGAAGCCCTTGATGTTCTTCATGCTCACCGAGCCCACCGGACCCTGATTGGCATGCCGTCCACTCTCGGCGACCTTGATCACCTCGGCGACGGCGAACATGCCGATCATCACGGTGAGCATGGCGAAGCCGCCGTTGAGTTCGGCGAAGTCGAAGGTGAAGCGTCGCACCGCTTCCACCGGGGCGATGCCGACGGTGGAGACGGCCACGCCCAAGGCGCCGGCGAACAGGCCCTTGACCATCGAGCCGGTCGAGAGGGTGGCGATCAGCGTCAGCGAGAACACCGCGATGGCGAAGTACTCGTGGGGGCCGAAGCTCAGAGCGACCTTGGCCAACTGCGGGGCGATGAACATCAGCGCGCCGATACTGAAAATGGTGCCCAGGAAGGAGAACACAATACCGATGCCGAGGGCTTTGACTCCCTGGCCTTGTTCCATCAGCGGGCCGCCGTCGAACACCGTGGCGATCGAGGAGGGCGTGCCGGGAATCTTCAGCAGGATCGCCGAGATCAGGCCACCGGAGGTGGCACCGATGAACAGAGCCACCAGCAGCGCCAGGCCGGCGTGCGGGCCCATGGTGAAGGTCAGCGGCAGGCACAGGGCCACCGCCATGGTGGCGGAGAGGCCGGGAACGGCGCCGAAGACGATACCGACAGCGACGCCGACGAAGATGAGGATGAGGATCTGGACGGAAAAGACCGCCCCGAAGCCTGCTTGCAAGAGGTCGAGCATGGTCTGCGCTCCTAGAAGTCCAGCAGGCCGGACGGCAGCATGAGGTCGAAGGCTTCACGGAACAGTACGTAGATCACCGCCGCGGTCGCCACGGCGATCACCGCGTAGAGCAGGTGGCGGGGACGCTGGTCGGCGGGTGTCAGCACCAGGAACTGCAGATAGAGGTAGACCACGGTCATGATCGGGAAGCCCACATAGGGCATCAGGGCGATGTAGACCACCACCAGGGCGAGGGTCTTGAGTACGGTCTTGAGGTCGGGGCGGGCGCCCGTCTCGCTTTCTTCGCCGGCGCCTTCGAGGGCCTGCGGGGCCTTGAAGACGGTCAGCAGGTGCACTGCACCGAGCAGGCACAGGGTCACCGACAGCAGGTAGGGCAGGAAGGATGCGTCGATGCCGTCATGCTGGGGCAGTTGGAACGTCATCGCCAGATAGGCCAGGCCGATGCCGAGCATGACCACGCCGATGAACAATTCCCGGTTCTTGCTGGTAGCCATCATGAAACCTCACGTGATGGTCCGAACGTCGGCCGACCCCTCCGGGGCCGGCCGACGAAGCGTTACTTGGACTGACGCAGCTCGTCTTTGAACTGCATGAAGTCTTCGCGCGTCTTCTCGAGCACCGCGATCGCATCCTTGGTGCCGTAGTAGGCGACCGGCTGCTTGAAGGACTTCTTCAGTTCCGCGGCATATTCCGGATCCTCGGTGATCTGCTTCATGATGTCGGCCATCTTGGAGACGATCTGCGGATCGGTGCCTTTCGGGAAGGCCACCACGTAGGGCTTGTCGATGGTGAAGTCGACGCCCTGTTCCTTGAAGGTGGGGATATCACCCAGCAGGGCGTTGCGCTCGGCGTTGGGCTGGCCCAGGGCGAACATCTGGCCGCCGTTGACGTAGTCCTGCACCGAACCGTAGCTGATGGCACCCATGTCGATACGGCCACCCAGCAGAGCGACGACTTTCTCGGACACGGTACCGGCGTCGACCATCTTCAGTTTCACGCCCGCGAGTTTTTCGAACATCAGGCCCTGGATGTGCGAGAAGCTGCCCATCTCGGTGCCGTAGGTGACGCTTTCCGGCTTGGCCTTGGCCTTGTCGATGAGCCCTTTCAGCGAGTCGATGCCGGACTGCTTGGAGGTGACGAACACGGCGCCCTTGTCGACCCCGGCGATGCATGAAATGTCGAAGGCGTCATAGCCATCCTTGGTCAGGCCCGCCACCTCGTTGACGATCAACTGGCCGGTGTGGGTGAAAAGGATGGTGTTGCCGTCGGCCGCGGAGCCTTTGACCTGCTCGGCAGCCAGGGTGCCGCCGCCGCCGGCGACGTTGGTGACCACCATGGTCTTGCCGGTAATCTTGTTGAAGTACTTGGCCATCATGCGCGCGTTGAAGTCGGTGTCGCCGCCCGGGTTGGCGATGACCACGACCTGGATCGGGCGGTTGGGCCAGTTGCTGGCGTCAGCTGAAGCAGAGGAGGCGGCGCCGAAGGTGGCGGCACCCATGAAAACAGAGAGGAGGGAGGCGCGGATCATTCTTTTCATTGGAGGTCTCCGGGTTTATGGGTGCTCGCGTCAGTGCGAGCGGCCCAGGCTGGGTCGTTTCGGGTCATAACGCCAACCCGGAACGAGATACTGCATGGCCATGGCATCGTCGCGGGCTCCGCCAGCAACGCGTCGGTACAGCTCATGGGCGGACTGGATGCGGTCCAGGTCGGGCTCGATGCCCAGGCCGGGGCGCTGGGGTACGCGCACGTGGCCGTCGACGATCTGTAGCGGCTCGCGGGTCAGGCGTTCCTGGCCCTCCTGCCAGATCCAGTGCGTATCGATGGCGGTGACGCGACCCGGTACCGCGGCAGCGGCATGGGTGAACATCGCCAGCGAAACGTCGAAATGGTTGTTGGAATGCGAACCCCAGGTCAGGCCGAACTCTGCGCAGACCTGGCCCAGGCGCACGGCGCCCTGCATGGTCCAGAAATGCGGATCGGCGAGGGGGATGTCCACGGCTTCCAGGCGCAGGGCATGGCCCATCTGGCGCCAGTCGGTGGCGATCATGTTGGTCGCGGTGGGAATGCCGGTGGCGCGCTTGAACTCGGCCATGATCTCGCGGCCGGAAAAGCCTTGTTCGGCGCCGCACGGGTCCTCGGCGTAGGCCAGCAGGTGACCCTGGCCCTTGCACAGGGCGATGGACTCGTCGAGCGACCAGGCACCGTTCGGATCGAGGGTGACGCGGGCCTGGGGGAAGCGGGCCTTGATGGCGGCGATCGCCTGCATCTCTTCCTCGCCGTGCATCACGCCGCCCTTGAGCTTGAAGTCGGCGAAGCCATAGCGCGCGTGGGCGCCTTCGGCGAGGCGGGCGATGGCATCCGGGGTCATTGCCGCCTCGTGACGCAGGCGGTACCAGTCGTCGCCCTCGCCAGCCAGGTAGGGCAGGTCGGTACGCTGGCGATCACCAATGTAGAAGAGGTAGGCGAGCATCGGCACGCTGTCGCGTTGCTGACCGCTGCCCAGCAGATCGGCTACCGGAACCTGCAGGTGCTGGCCGAGCAGGTCGAGCAGTGCGGCTTCGACGGCGGTGATGACGTTGTCCAGGCGCAGGTTGATTTCGTGCGGCTGGCGCAGGACGGCGGCTTCGGCTTCGTTGGTGACCTGGTGGGCGGGGCCCGCCTGGCTGCCGGAGAGACCACGGCGAACCTTTTCCAGCACGCGCTGGAAGCTGCCGATGGGCTGGCCTTCGACCAGGGGGATGCTGCGTTCGAGCGCTTTGCGAATGCCTTCGCCGCCGGGAACCTCACCGATGCCGATACGGCCGGTTTCGTCGTCCAGCAGGACCAGGTTGCGGGTGAAGTAGGGAGCGTGGGCGCCGCACAGGTTGAGCAGCATGCTGTCATGGCCGGCGACCGGGATGACGCGCATGCGGGTGACCCGCGGGGTGGAGAAATTCTGTTCGATCATGCCTGGCACTCCACTCCCAAGAGGGTGATGGCATGCCGACGAACCGGGGTTACGGACGTTTCGATCATGGGCTGCGCTCTTGTTTTTATAGCGTCATATGTCGTCGTACGACATGCGCAGGTTAGGGCCGTGAAATAGCCTTGTCAATGCGTAATGCTCGCCCTTTTCTCGTCCGTAAGGGCTCTGGAATGGGGCGTGTTGCCTGAAGCTCGCGTCCTTGAGCATTGTGTGACCACCGCCGCGATGATTGGCGGTGGCCAACAGGTTATGCTGGGGTGCGTACTGCTCCTTCGGCGAAGAAGGCCTTGAGGTTATCCAGCACCAGATCCTCCATGGCCTTGCGAGTTTCCACGGTGCCGCTGGCCAGATGTGGCGTCAATACGACATTGTCCAGGGCAATGAGCTCGGCGGGCACCTGGGGCTCGTTCGCGAACACGTCGAGTCCGGCACCGGCGATGCGGTCTTCTGCCAGTGCGGCGATCAGCGCCGGTTCATCGACGACCGCACCGCGCGCGACGTTCACCAGGTAGCCGTTCGGGCCGAGGGCATCGAGGATCTCGCGGGTGATCAGTTGTTGCGAGCCGCTGACGCAGACCACCAGGAAATCGCACCATTCGGCCAGTGCCGGAAGGGACGGCTCGAAGCGATAGTGACTGCCGGTCACCGGCTTGCGGTTGGTATAGGCGATCTGCATGTCGAAGCCGCTGGCGCGGCGGGCTATCTGTTCGCCGATCTGACCGAGACCGAGGATGCCCAGGCGCTTGCCACTGACGCGATGGGTCAGCGGGTAGCGGGCCTCGAGCCATTTTCCGCTTCGCAGATAGCGGTCCGCGTCGGTGATACGACGGGCGACGTCGAGCAGCAGGGCGAAGGCCGTATCCGCGACGCAGTCGGCGAGGGTGCCGAAGGTGCCGGCGACCTGGATGCCGCGTTGCCGGGCTTGATTCAAGTCGATCTTGTCGAGGCCGACGCCACGGCAGGAAATCACCTGGAGCGCCGGCAGCGCGTCCATCAGGTCGCGCGGGACGCCTACCGGGGCGGCGGTGGCGATGCCGCTGATGTGCTCGGCGTGCGCGGCCACTGCGGACAGCTCGCCTTGCCAGTGCACCACGTCGTATTCGGCGGCGAGCGAGGCGTCGAGTTCGGGGGAGAGCGGGCACATCTGCAGGATCTTGGCTTTCATCGCAATGCTCCTTGCGTAGGCCCGGAGCGGCCGGGCCGTTGAGGTGGGGTCAGTTGCCGGGGGTGAGCGCGGCGCCGGTCTTGCGGGGGGCAGGCTTGCGCAGTGCGCGCCAGGCGGTCACCAGCACCACGGCCAGCGTGGCGGCCAGGACCACGCCGGAAATCGGTTCGGTGATGAAGGGCAGGAAATCGCCGCGGCTGCTCATCAGTCCGCGACGCAGGTTGACCTCGATGATCGGGCCGAGGATGAAACCCAGGAGCAGCGGGGTAGTGGGCATCCGCGCCTTCTTCATCAGCCAGCCGAGTACGCCGAAGGCGAGCATGCAGCCCACGTCGAACAGGCGGTTGTTGATGCCATAGGCGCCCACCACGCAGAGCATCATGATCAGCGGCAGGAGGATGTGCTTGGGCACCGAGAGAATACGCACGAAGCCGCGCATGAAGGCGAACAGGCCGCCGAGCATCACCAGGTTGGAAATCACCAGGGCGGTGAAGATGCCGTAGACCAGCACGCCCTGGGTCTCGAACAGCAGCGGGCCGGGGGTGATGCCGTGGATCATGAAGCCGGCCAGGAGGATCGCCGAGGTGTTGTCGCCGGGGATGCCGAGGGTCATCAGCGGCACCAGCGCGCCGCCGGTGGAGGCGTTGTTGGAGGATTCGCTGGCGACCAGGCCGTCGGTGATGCCGGTGCCGAATTTCTCCGGGTGCTTGGAGTACTTCTTCGCCGCGCCGTAGGCGAGGATGTTGCACACCGCGCCACCCAGGCCCGGAAGGATGCCGATACCGGTGCCGATCACCGACGAGCGCAGCCAGTTGCCGAAGTGGCGCATGCCGGCGCGCAGCGAGAAGCCCATCTGCCGCAGGCTGAAGGAGACGGCCTGGCCGCTGTCCTCGGGCTTGCGCTCCTCGGCGGATTCGAGCACCTGGGCGACGGCGAACAGGCCGATCAGCGCGGGCAGCAGGGCGATGCCGCCATCGAGCTCGGACCAGCCGAAGGTGAAGCGCGGAAAGGCGGTGATCGGCGCCATGCCGACGAAGGCGACGGTGAGGCCGATGGCCGCCGCGCCCATGCCGCGTGCCAGCGAGCCGCCACTCAGGCCGGCCACCAGCGTCAACGAGAACAGCGCTACCGCGAAGTATTCGTAGGGGCCGAACTGGAGTGCCACCTCGGCCAGGCGCGGGGCGATGAAGAACAGTACGAGCAGGCTGAACATACCGCCGAGGAAGGATGCCAGGATCGACACCGAGAGCGCCTTGCCGGCCTCGCCGCGAGCGGCCATCGGGTGGCCGTCGAAGGTGGTGGCGATCGACGAGGGCGTGCCGGGGATCTTCAGCAACACCGCCGAGATCAGGCCGCCTGAGGTACCCCCTATATAGAGGCCCATGAGCAGCGACAGACCATCCACTGGGGCCATGGCGAAGGTCACCGGCAGGAACAGGGCCACGCCCATGGTGACGGTGAGGCCCGGGATGGCGCCGATGATGATGCCCAGCAGGGTGCCGCCGGTGATCAGCAGCAACGTCTGCAGGTTGAGTACGGAGAGAATGCCTTCGGTAAGCATGGGTGCAGCGCTCCCTCAGCCCAGGATTCCGGCTGGCAGGCTGATTTCGAAAAGATGGACGAACAGGTAGTTGCAGGCGATCGCCGGCAGCACCGAAGCGGCGGCGAACAGCACGTAGCGGCGCGCGGCGTGCTTGCGCAGTACGAGCATCTGCAGGAACACGTAGATGATCGAGGCGAGCACGAAGCCGAGCGGCTCGAGCATCACCAGATAGCCGGCCATCAGCACGATGCTGGTGAACACCGCGGGCAGGCCACCGAAGACCTGCTCGTCGCCAGGGCGTTCGTCAGTCGTGGCGGGGGCTTCCTTGCTGCGCACGCCATTGGCCAGCAGCACCAGGCTGACGATGACCAGCAACGCGGCGGTCAGGCGAGGCACGAAGGCGGAACCGACACCGATGGCGGCGAAGTCCTTGACGCTCATGCAGGCCCAGAACAGGCCGATGGACAGCAGCAGGAGCAGGGCGCCGGTGATCAGATCGGGATGAATCGATCGATTGCGGGTGGACATGATTTCTTCCTCGCGAGTACCGCCCCGGGGCGCGGACGCACCGGGGCGGTCGGCAGATCACTGACCGGTGAACAGTTGCTTGTACTGCTCGAAGTAGTGGTATTGCTTGTCCGCATACTCGGAGGCTTCCTTCGGCCCCATGTAGGTGGGCGTGAGGAAGAACTTGGAGGCTTCTGCCTGGTACTCGGGGTTTTCCACGACGCGTTTGACCGCGGCGGAGAAGGTGTCCACGATCGGCTGCGGCGTGCCCTTGGGCATGGCGAAGAAGAAGAACTTGTTGAACTCCATCGGATAGCCGGCCTCGGCGGTGGTCGGTACGTCCGGGATCAACGGGTTGCGTTGGGGCGAGAGCAGGCCCAGGTTGATGAAGTCGCCGGACGCGAAGTAATCCTTGGTGATGCCGTACTGCACGTTGATCAGGTTGATCTTGTGGCCGCGCAGGGCAACGATCTTCGCCGCGTTACCGCCGACGTCGACCAGGTTCATCTCCACGCCCAGCTGCTTCTGCAGGGCGACGCCGACCAGGTGCGGATAGCCGCCGGTGAGCATGCCGAAGTCGACCTTGCCGGGGTTGGCCTTGGCATAGTCGACCAGCTCTTGCATGGTCTTGAACGGCGCATCCTTGTGGGTCGCCAGCACGGTGGTGTTGTCGACCAGGGCGATCGCCACCATCTGCAGCGAGTCGATGCCGAAATCCACCAGGCCGGCGAGCTTGGGCACCATCGCCTCGCCATGGAAGAACATCGCGGTATAGCCATCGGGCTTGGCCGACATCACCCGGCGCATGCCGAGGGTGCCGCCTCCGCCGTCGACGTTGACCGCGACCAGCGACTGACCCAGTTCCTTCTCCAGGTATTTGTTGAACAGGCGCGCGTTGGTGTCGGTGTCCCCACCGGGGGCGATGGGCAGGATCACCTGGATGGGTTTGCTGGGGTAGTCCGCGGCGTGCGCGGCCAGCGGCGAGAGGGCGAGGCTGCTCAGAGCGAGTGCGCCGAGGGCGCGGCGTAGGCGTGTGAAGGCCATGTCGAATCTCCTGAATATTGTTTTTGGAGGGGATTTTCGGTGTTGCGCTGCAGCGATTCGCTAGTCCGTGTTGAGACGGGCTTACGAGGAACAGGGGGCCGCGGGATGGTCGTGTAGTCGTGCCTGGAAGGCCAGCAGACGGGGGCGGCCAGGGCGTGCGGATGGTCTCGGCATGGGCGTCTCTGTGGTTCTTCTTATACTTATATGTCGTCGTATGACGTCGGCCGATTATGCAGCTCGTCTGCGGGTTGTCAACTCTCTGGGTGAGTCGTCTTTGCGAGCATTTGGTGCTCTATGGCCTGTCTGAGTGGAGGAGGACGAGAGTGATTGAAAGGATTTGGCACTGATGTCGTTGTACGATAACGTATGTGAGCGCGCATTATTTCTGCCCTGTGCCCTTTCTAGGATGCTTTTACAATGACCCCACAAGAACTCAAGACCATCCTCTCCGACGGCCTGCTGTCGTTCCCGCTGACCGACTTCGATGCGGCCGGTGATTTCAACGCGGCCGGTTACGCGAATCGTCTCGAATGGCTGGCACCGTTCGGTGCCTCCGCGCTGTTCGCCGCCGGTGGCACCGGTGAATTCTTCTCCCTGGCGCCGGACGAATATTCCGCGGTCATCAAGACCGCCGTGGACACCTGCGCCGGCAGCGTACCGATCCTCGCCGGCGTCGGCGGCCCGACCCGCGTCGCCATCCAGATGGCGCAGGAAGCCGAGCGCCTGGGCGCCAAGGGCCTGCTGCTGCTGCCGCACTACCTGACCGAAGCGAGCCAGGAAGGCGTGGCTGCCCACGTCGAGCAGGTCTGCAAATCGGTGAAGATTGGCGTAGTGGTGTACAACCGCAACGTCTGCCGCCTGACGCCGGACCTGCTGGAGCCGCTGGCCGAGCGCTGCCCGAACCTGATCGGCTACAAGGACGGCCTGGGCGACATCGAGCTGATGGTGTCGGTCCGCCGGCGCCTGGGCGAGCGCTTCACCTACCTCGGCGGCCTGCCGACCGCGGAAGTCTATGCCGCGGCCTACAAGGCCCTGGGCGTGCCGGTGTACAGCTCGGCGGTGTTCAACTTCATCCCGCAGACGGCGATGGACTTCTACCGCGCGATCCGCGCGGAGGATCACGCCACCGTTGGCAAGCTGATCGACGACTTCTTCCTGCCGTACCTGGACATCCGCAACCGCTGCAAGGGTTACGCGGTATCCATCGTCAAGGCGGGTGCGAAGATCGCCGGCTACGACGCAGGCCCGGTGCGCGCCCCGCTGACCGACCTGAAGGAAGACGAGTACGCGATGCTCGCTCAGCTGATGAAGCGCAGCGGCGTCCGCTGATTCCTGTCGAGGCGGCGGGTCGGCCCGTCGCCTCTGCCAGCGCCTGTCGTTCGCGTAGGCTCCAAACCCGGTTTCACGCCAATAACAAATTCAGGTGGAACAGATGAACCAAACCGCTTATTCCGGCGCGCCGCGCATCACCGAACTGCGCGTCGTGCCCGTCGCTGGCCAGGACAGCATGCTGCTCAACCTGTCTGGCGCCCACGCTCCGTATTTCACTCGCAACATCCTCATCCTCAAGGATGACGCCGGCCATGTCGGCGTTGGCGAGGTTCCCGGTGGCGAAGCCATCCGCCAGACCCTGGACGATGCCCGCGCACTGCTCGTCGGCGAATGCATTGGCGACTACAACAACCTGCTCAATCGCGTGCGCAAGGCCTTCGCCGACCGCGACTCGGGCGGCCGTGGTCTGCAGACGTTCGACCTGCGCATCGCCATCCACGCGGTGACCGCGCTGGAAGCCGCGCTGCTCGACCTGCTTGGCCAGCACCTGGGCGTGCCGGTCGCCGCACTGCTCGGCGAAGGCCAGCAGCGCGATGCCGTGGAAATGCTCGGCTACCTGTTCTACGTCGGCGATCGCCAGCGTACCGACCTGGACTATCGCCAGGAGCTGGACGCCGACGACGCCTGGTTCCGTGTCCGCAACGAAGAAGCCATGACCCCCGAGGGCGTGGTGCGTCTGGCCGAGGCCGCGCATGCGCGCTACGGTTTCAACGACTTCAAGCTCAAGGGCGGCGTATTGCGCGGCGACGAAGAGATCGAAGCGATCCGCGCCCTCGCCGAACGCTTCCCCGAGGCACGCATCACCCTCGACCCTAACGGTGGCTGGCTGCTCGCCGACGCCATTCGCCTGTGCCGTGACATGCACGGCATCCTCGCCTACGCCGAAGACCCCTGTGGGGCCGAGAACGGCTACTCCGGGCGTGAGGTGATGGCCGAGTTCCGTCGCGCCACCGGCCTGCCGACCGCGACCAACATGATCGCCACCGACTGGCGGCAGATGGGCCATGCGATTCAGCTGCACTCGGTGGACATCCCGCTGGCCGACCCGCACTTCTGGACCATGGCCGGCTCGGTGCGTGTCGCGCAGATGTGCAACGACTGGGGTCTGACCTGGGGTTCGCACTCGAACAACCACTTCGACATTTCCCTGGCCATGTTCACCCACGTTGCCGCCGCCGCGCCGGGTAAGATCACGGCCATCGATACCCATTGGATCTGGCAGGACGGACAGTTCCTCACCCGCAACCCGCTGCGCATCGAGGGTGGCCTGGTACAGGTGCCGAAAACCCCGGGGCTGGGCGTCGAACTGGACTGGGATGCCCTCGAGCGCGCCCACCAGCTGTACTTGAGCAAAGGCCTGGGTGCCCGTGACGACGCCATGGCCATGCAGTACCTGGTGCCCAACTGGACCTTCGATAACAAACGTCCGTGCATGGTGCGCTGATAATCGCGTGACCTTCGCCCCCATGCTCGCCAGCGTTTGCGCGCAGGCGAGGGTGGCGGGCCTGGCCTGATACAAGAAAGACAAGAGGTGGATCTTGGAGCTCATCGCCCATCAGGACTCGCCGCGCTACATCCGCTTGCATCCGGCCGACAACGTCGGCGTGGTGGTCAACGAGCAGGGTGTGGCGGCTGGCAGTCATTTCGAGGACGGCCTGACGACCGTCGAGGGAATTCCGCAGAGTCACAAGGTGGCGCTGGTCGACCTGCCCGAGGGCGCCGAGGTGGTGCGCTACGGCCAGGTGATCGGTTATGCGCTCAAGGCCATCGCCGCCGGTAGCTGGGTGACCGAAGCGCATCTGCGCATGCCCGAGCCGCCGACACTGGACAATCTGCCCAAGGCAACCGTAAAGGCCAGCGCGGGCGAGCCCCTGGAGGGCTACACCTTCGAGGGTTACCGCAATGCCGACGGCAGTGTCGGTACGCGCAATATCCTCGGCGTGACCACCACCGTGCAGTGCGTGGTCGGCGTGCTCGATCATGTGGTCGAACGGGTGCGCAAGGAACTGCTGCCCCGGTATCCGAACGTCGACGACGTGGTGCCGCTGTCGCACAGCTATGGCTGTGGCGTGGCGATCAATGCGCCGGACGCGGTGGTGCCGATCCGCACCCTCTACAACATCAGCCGCAACCCCAACCTGGGTGGTCAGGCGCTGGTCATCAGCCTGGGGTGCGAAAAACTGCAGGCCAGCCAACTGATGGATGGCGACATCCTCACCCAGAACCAGGACGAGGAAGACTGGCTGTTCCGTCTGCAGGATTCGGGCAGCGGCTTCGCCGGCATGGTCGAGCAGATCATGCAGATGATCGAGGATCGCCTGAAGGTGCTCGATACGCGGCGACGGGAAACGCTGCCGGCCAGCGAGCTGGTGGTGGGCATGCAGTGCGGCGGCAGCGATGCCTTCTCCGGCATCACCGCCAACCCCGCGCTGGGCGTGGCGGCGGACCTGCTGGTTCGCGCCGGCGCCACGGTGATGTTCTCCGAGAACACCGAAGTGCGTGACGGCATCCACCTGCTCACGCCGCGTGCGGCCACCCCGGAGATCGCGGACGCGCTGATTCGCGAAATGGCCTGGTACGACGCCTACCTGGCGCGCGGCATGGCCGATCGCAGTGCCAACACCACGCCGGGCAACAAGAAGGGCGGGTTGAACAACATCGTCGAAAAGGCCATGGGTTCGATCGCCAAGTCCGGCTCCAGCCCGATCGCCGGGGTGGTCTCGCCGGGCGAGCGGGTCCGCGGCAAGGGCCTGTGGTTCTGCGCCACACCGGCCAGCGACTTCATCTGCGGCACCTTGCAACTGGCTGCGGGAATGAACCTGCACATCTTCACCACCGGCCGTGGTACGCCCTATGGGTTGTCCATGGTGCCGGTGATCAAGGTCGCCACGCGCACCCAACTGGCCGAGCGCTGGCCGGATCTGATCGACGTCGATGCCGGACAGATCACCAGCGGCCGCTTCAGTCTGGAGCAGATGGGTTGGGAGATCTTCCAGCTGTATCTGGACGTCGCCAGCGGCCGCAAGCACACCTGGGCCGAGCGTCATCACCTGCACAATGACCTGGTGCTGTTCAATCCGGCTCCGGTGACCTGAGCCACAGCACGTTTTTCGGGGCTGCTGCATGCGGTTTTGGGCTTGGGAGGGGGGGGGGGCGTGGCGCCTTCCTCGGGTGGGACTACAGGTTTCGCCCGGCACGGCGAATCACTTTCTCTTGGGTACGGATGGCCGCCCCGGCCAAGCGAAAGTAACCAAAGAGAAGGGCACCCCAGCACCTGGCCCCAGCCGCTGAGTGGTTTGTGGTTTTGTGCTTGGGCGTGGGAGCGCGACGCTTTCCTCGGGTGAGACTACCGATTTCGCCTTGCACGGCGAGTCACTTTCTCTTGAGTCGCCAAGAGAAAGTAACCAAAGAGAAGGCGACCCCACCATCCGGCCCCAACCGCTATGCGGCTGGGGTTCCCTCGCTCCGGCATTGCTCCGGGGGTCGGCCCGTACGGTCCATCCCTGGACCGCACAGGCCTTTCGCCGCCTTCCTGGCGGCTCACTCCCCTGCGCAACGCCTCCACTCGGCCTACTGAAGGGGCCCCGGGTGCAAGCTGCACCGTCGGTGGTCGCGTTGCTCTGGCTCGGCCCCGTAGGATGGGTGGAGGAGCGTAGCGACGATACCCATCGTGGCAGCGTGATGGGTATCGCTGCGCTCAACCCATCCTACTCAATTTACTCGGACTGGCAGACGGCGCCGAAGCGCCCCGTTGTAGTGGTCAACAATTCCCGGACACAGAATTGAGTTGTTCCTCTGCAACCGCAGGCGGCACAAAGCCGTTGTGTTGATGCGGTCTGATCCAGTTGTAGCGCGTGAGGTAACGGCCAATATCCTGCTCAGCCATGGCCTGGTTCAGGTACCCCGTCGCAGGTACCCACTCGGTTTTCAAGCTGCGAAACAGTCGCTCCATCGGTGCGTTGTCGTGGCAGTTTCCGCGGCGACTCATGCTCTGTGTCATGCGATAGCGCCATAGGCGCTGGCGGAAGCTGCGGCTAGCGTATTGGCTACCTTGGTCGCTATGAAACAGCACGCCACTTGGCCGTCCACGCACGGCATAGGCCTTGTCGAGTGCCTTGATCACCAGTTCGGCGTCTGGCTTCTCCGAAAGTGCCCAACCCACGGCTCGGCGGCTGTACAAATCCATCACGACCGCTAGGTAATGCCATCGTCCCTGTGTCCAGATGTAGGTGATATCGCCGCACCAGACGCGGTTGGGCGCTGCAACCGTGAATTGGCGTGCAAGACGATTGGGAATGTCGGGGCGCTCAACGTTGGCGTGCTTATAGACGTGAACACCGGGCTGCTTGCTGACCAATCCCAGCGCTTTCATCACGCCTCGAACCTTGAAACGGCCCACTTCCGTGCCTTCGTCCTTCAACATGGCCACGATGCTGCGGCTACCCGCCGAACGACGGCTTTGGCTGAACAGTTCATGGATGCGACTACGCAAACCTACCTGCCGGACATCGATGTGACGGCGACGGGCCTGGTGGGCGTAATAGCAGGATCGAGGGAGCTCAAACACCGAGCACAGCAGATGTACCGGATAGCGTGCGGTCAGCCGCCGAATCGAACTCAACGTCTGCGCCCGTGTTCCTCGGCCATCAAGAGCGCAGTAGCCTCCTTTAAGATTTTCTTCTCAAGCTCCAGCCGGTTAATCCGCGCCTGGAGCTGCTGAATGGTTTGCTGCTCAGCCGTGAGAGCCTTGGCTGTCGGGGTAATACCGCCACGCTCCTGTTGCAACTGACTCACCCAGCGCCTGAGTGCCGTTTCGCCCACATCAAGCGATCGGGCTGCCTCGGCACAGCTGTAGCCCTGATCGAGTACTAGGCAGGCTGCCTCATGTTTGAACTCGGGGGTGAAGGTACGTCTTGGTCTGCTCATCAAACACCTCTGTCTGGCGATCATCTTCGCCTAAAAAGGTGTCCGGGGTTAGTAGACCACTACACGTTGATCCGGGTGAACGGAATCGTCGAGTAGGGGGTTGAGCGGCCAGGACGGCCGCGAAAGCCGCGAAGGGGCAGGACGCCCCTTGGCGGCGACCCCCGGAGCGGCGATGGAGTGAACGAACCCCGTCCGCGCTAGCGGGCGGGGCCGGATCGCCGGGGCAACGGTTTTGCACACTTTTGTCGTGGCCGGCGAGGCATGACAAAAGTGTGTCGCCCAGGAGGGCGAAACAGGGCGTATCGGAGGAACACCGACAACTGTCCTTTGGCACTGAAGGCCCGGTGCACCTGCTCTAAGCCGCTGCCGCACGGCTGGAGTTCCCCTTGCGTAACGCCTGCTCGGGTCCCGGCTATAGGCCGTGCCAGCGGGCCCCTGACGTGGCGAATCGCAGGGCGTCGCTGCGCTCAAGCTCCGCGACTAGACCTATGCTTCGCAACGCGCGGGCGGGGCACCTTGCACAGAGACTGCGGTCGGATGCTGTCGTGGACCGGGCCGAGTCGCTATGCTGGTCCGCAAGAGTCCTGTCCAGAGAGGTTCCGTGCATGCCCGCTATCCAGGTGAATCCCTGCGTCCTGGCGCTGTTCGGCGCCCTGGGTGACCTCGCTCTGCGCAAGCTGTTTCCAGCGCTTTACCAGCTCGATCGTGCCGGCCTGGTACATGACGACACACGCCTGCTGGCGTTGTCCCGGGACGTCGACGAGGGTGCCGTGGAGCGCATCGAGCAGGCACTGCGGCATCGGGTGCCGGAGAAGGAGATCGAGGACGCTGCATTGCGGCGCTTTCTCGCGCGCATCGAGCCATTGCGCATGGATTTCCGCGATCCCGGGGACTATCCGGCGCTGGCCGAGCGGGTTCGCGAAAGCGATTGCCTGATTGGCTACTTCGCCACCGCCGCCAGCCTGTTCGGCTCGATCTGCGAGAACCTCGCTGCGGTGAACCGGGTGGAGAACACCCGGGTGGTGCTGGAGAAACCCATCGGTCACGACCTGGCGTCCTCGCGCCTGATCAATGACGAGGTGGCGCGCTACTTCCCCGAGTCGAGCATCTATCGCATCGACCATTATCTGGGCAAGGAGACGGTGCAGAACCTCATTGCGCTGCGCTTCGCCAACAGCCTGTTCGAAACCCAGTGGGATTACAGCCATATCTCCCACGTGGAGATCACCGTCGCCGAAACGGTTGGCATCGAAGGGCGCTGGGAGTACTTCGACCAGGCCGGGCAACTGCGCGACATGATTCAGAACCATCTGCTGCAACTGCTCTGTCTGATCGCCATGGACCCGCCCAGCGAACTCACCGCCGACAATATCCGCGACGAGAAGGTAAAGGTGCTCAAGGCGCTCGCGCCGCTGGGGCCCGAACAGATTTCCCAACAGGTGGTGCGCGGCCAGTACATCGCAGGCAACGTTGGCAGCAAGGCGGTGCCTGGCTACCTGGAGGAAAATGGCGCGAACCCGGAGAGCACCACCGAGACCTTCGTCGCGCTGCGTGCGGAGATCCGCAACTGGCGCTGGGCCGGCGTGCCGTTCTACCTGCGCACGGGCAAGCGCCTGGCGCAGAAGGTCTCGCAGATCGTCATCCATTTCCGCGAGCCACCGTTCTACATCTTCGCCCCCGAGCAGCGCTCGCTGATCAGCAACCGCCTGATCATCCGCGTGCAGCCGGACGAGGGCATCTCGCTGCAGGTGATGACCAAGGAGCCGGGGCTGGACAAGGGCATGCACCTGCGCAGCGGTCCGCTGCAACTGAATTTTTCCGATACCTACAAGAGCGCACGCAACCCCGATGCCTACGAGCGTCTGCTGCTGGAAGTGATGCAGGGCAACCAGAACCTCTTCGTCCGGCGTGACGAGGTGGAGTACGCCTGGAAGTGGTGCGACCAACTCGTCGAAGGCTGGACCCGTCTGGGCGATCTGCCACGTCCCTATGTGGCGGGCTCCTGGGGGCCGGTGGCGGCGATTGCGCTGATCAGTCGAGAGGGGAGGTCCTGGTATGGCGATCTATGAACTGGAATTACCCCTGGGGGTGACCGCCTACAGCCTGCCTGACGTCGCGCGCCACGCCGAAGCCATGGCCGATGCGGTGGCGCAGGCCCTGCGTGCGGCGATCGATAGCCACGGTCACGCTCAGTTGGTGGTTTCCGGCGGGCGCAGCCCGATCCCGTTCTTCGAGTGCCTCTCACGTCAGGCGCTGGACTGGCCGAAAGTGCTCGTCGGTCTGGCCGATGAGCGTTGGGTGGCGGTCGAGGACGCACAGAGCAACGAAGGATTGGTGCGCCGCCACCTGTTGCAGAACGCGGCGGCCAATGCCCGCTTCCTCGGCCTCTATCGACCTGCCGACAGTCTGGAAGAGGCGGCGACCCTCGCCGATCAGGCGCTCGGCGAGCTCCCGCTGCCGATCGACGTGCTGGTGCTGGGCATGGGCGACGACGGCCATACCGCGTCGCTGTTCCCGGACAGTCCGCGCCTGGCCGAGGCGCTGGAGAGTGAGTGCCCGCGCCGCTGCCTGCCGATGCGTGCGCCCAGCGAACCCCGTGAGCGCCTGACCCTGACCCTGCCGCTGCTGGCGAGTGCCAGGCTACCGTTGCTGGCGATCGCCGGTAGCGCCAAACTCGATACCCTGCGCAAGGCGCTGGCGGGCACGGACGTGCACCAGATGCCGATTCGTGCCTTCCTTCGCCAGCCATTGGAGATCTACTGGTGTCCCTGACTTTTTGGCCTCGTCGCCGGCCGCTACAGAGAAACGACGACAGGCCCTGTCTACTGCCGCCACGCGCCTGGGAGGGCGCAGACTCCGACCTTGAGGGCATGCGCCGATGAACATGGCTGAGAAGACTGCACGGATCGACGAAATCTGCCGGCAGGCGAAAATCCTGCCGGTGATCACCATTCCCAATGAGGCGGCGATCCTGCCGTTGGCCGATGCCCTGGCGGCGGGCGGCCTGACCACCCTGGAGGTCACCCTGCGCTCGGAATGGGGCCTGGGTGCCATTCGCCTGCTGCGCGAGCAACGACCGCAGCTGTGCGTGGGTGCCGGTACGGTGATCGACCGACGCACCCTGGACCTGGCGGAAGCTGCCGGTGCGCAGTTCATCGTTTCCCCCGGTTGCACACCGGAACTGCTGGAGGCTGCGCGCAACAGCGCGCTACCGCTGCTGCCGGGGATCGCCACAGCGTCCGAGATCATGCTCGGACTGAGCCTGGGCTACGAGCGCTTCAAGTTGTTCCCGGCCGAGGTGGTCGGTGGCGTTGCTGCCCTCAAGGCATTCGCCGGGCCGTTCCCACAGGCTCGCTTCTGTCCCACCGGAGGGGTGACGCCGGAGAACATGGGCAACTACCGCGCGCTGGGCAATGTGCTCTGCGTGGGCGGTAGCTGGATGCTCAAGCCGCAATGGCTGGAGCAGGGCGACTGGGGCTCGGTGACGCGTAGCTGCGCAGAGGCACTCGCGGCGCTGGCTTGAGCGCCTGTCATGGCTCGTTCATCCTGCGCGGCTAAGTAGTGTCTCGATACGTATCGATCGCCGGCTCCCGTGACGATCGCTGCCTGTCGAGACCCTGGGCCCTGATCGGAGTAGTTCATGTCTTCGCAATTCGCGCTGCTGCGCACGCGGCGCTTCCTGCCGTTCTTCGTCACCCAGGGGCTGGGAGCGTTCAACGATAACCTGTTCAAGCAGGCCCTGGCGCTGACGATCCTCTATCGCATGGCCCTGGAAGTGGACGGCAATCTGCTGGTCAATCTCTGCGCGGGGCTGTTCATCCTGCCGTTCTTCCTGTTCTCAGCGCTGGGTGGGCAGTTCGGTGAGAAGTTCGCCAAGGATGCCTTGATCCGCTGGGTCAAGGCGGCCGAGGTGCTGATCATGCTCGCCGGCGGCCTGGCGTTGTGGGTGGGCAGCCTGCCGGCGTTGCTGCTGGTGCTGTTCCTGATGGGAACCCAGTCGGCGCTCTTCGGGCCGGTCAAGTATTCGATCCTGCCGCAGCAGCTCGAAGCCCATGAGCTGGTGGGTGGCAACGCCCTGGTGGAAATGGGCACTTTCGTCGCGATCCTCGGCGGGACGCTCTGCGCCGGTCTGTTGATGGGCACTGACGACTACGTGCTGACGGTCTCCTGCGCGGTCGTCGGGGTGGCGCTGCTGGGTTATCTCGCGAGTTGCCTGATTCCCCGCGCGCATGCCGCGCTGCCGGCGCTGGCGCTGGACTGGCATATCCTGCGGCAGACCCGCGACATCCTGCGGTTGGGCTTCGCCCAGCATCGTTCGGTCAGCCGTGCGCTGATCGGCAATGCCTGGTTCTGGTTCCTTGGCGCGCTCTATCTGACGCAGATCCCGGCGCTCGCCCAGCGCACCCTGCATGGTGACGAGAGCAGCGTGACGCTGGTGCTGACGCTGTTCTCGCTGGGGATCGCCGCCGGTTCGTTGCTCTGCGAGCGCCTCTCCGGGCGGCACGTGGAGATCGGCCTGGTGCCCTTTGGCGCGTTGGGCCTGGCGCTGTTCGGCCTGGCTTTGGCCTGGCACGTGCAGGGCTTCGTGGCGAGTGGCGATGATTTGGGCTGGCGCGAACTGCTGGCGCGGTCCGACGCCTGGTGGATACTGGGCGACTTCTTCGCCCTGGGCGTGTTCGGCGGTTTCTACATCGTTCCACTATATGCATTGATCCAGTCGCGTACGGCGCTGCATCAGCGGGCGCGGGTGATCGCTGCCAACAACATCCTCAATGCGCTGTTCATGGTCGCCTCGGCGGTGTTCGCCATTGTGTTGCTGGGCTTTGCCCAACTGAGCCTGGCGCAGTTGTTCCTGGCCGCGGCTGTGCTGCACGTGGTGCTCAACCTGATGCTGTTCCGTTCCGAGCCCGAGTTCCTGCAGCGTTTCGTCGCCTGGGCAGGTCGCCTGCCGCGTGACTGAACGGCGGCGCTAAACCGCCCGCCGCGCGCAGAAGCGGGCTACACTTCGCCAGCTTTGTTGTGTGAAGGGAACAATAATGGGGCTGGATGATGCACTGATCTTCACCCGCGTCGTCGAATGCCATAGCTTCACCCAGGCCGCGCAGAGTCTGGGGATGCAGAAGTCGACGGTGAGCCGCCGCCTGGCGCTGCTCGAGGAGCGTCTGGGCGTTCGCCTGCTCAATCGCACCACGCGCAAACTGCGTCTGACCGAGGTCGGCCAGGCCTATTACGAGCGCTGTCGGCAGATCATGCTCGACTTCGCCGAGGCCGAGCAGGTGGTGATGCAACTGCAGCAGGAGCCTTCGGGGCTATTGCGCATCTGCGCGCCCATCGAGTTCGGCCAACTGTTCCTGGGCAAGCTGCTGGGTCAGTTCATGTGCGAGTACCCGAGCATCAACGCCGAGGTCGAGCTGACCTCGCGACCCGTCGATCTGGTGGAGGAGGGTGTGGACCTGCTGATCCACGTCGGTCGCCCACAGGATTCCAGCCTGATTGGCCGTCCGCTGTTCTCCACCCGCCACCGCCTGTACGCCACGCCCGACTACCTGCGCCGCTACGGCAGGCCGCAGGAACCGGAAGACCTCGAAGGGCATGCCGGCATCCTCCTGGAGATGCACCGCGCGCGCTTCTGGCCGCTACTGGACCACAACGTGCCCTGCCGCCGTGCGCTGACCTGCAACAACATCACCCTGTGCCGAGAGGCGGCGTTGGCGGGCGCCGGTATCGCCGTGCTACCGCGGATGATCTGCCACGAGCAGGTGGCGCGGGGCGAGTTGGTCGAGGTGCTGGCCGATGTCCGCTTGCCGATGGGAGAGCTGTTCGTGGTCTATCCCTCGCGGCGCTACCAGGCGACCAAGGTGAAGACGTTTCTCGACTTTCTCCTGGCGCGCCTGCCGGAACTCGGCGAGGGGTTGCTGGAGCCGGCCGGCCCGGGCCTGATAACATCGCCGGCTTGATCGTTCCGCCGTTTTTCTCGAGGGTTCCATGACCACCGTTCGTACCCGCATTGCGCCGTCGCCTACCGGCGATCCGCACGTCGGCACCGCCTACATCGCGTTGTTCAACCTGTGTTTCGCTCGCCAGCATGGCGGTCAGTTCGTCCTGCGAATCGAGGACACAGACCAGGTGCGCTCCACGCGCGAATCCGAACAGCAGATCTTCGACGCCCTGCGCTGGCTGGGCATCGAGTGGGACGAAGGCCCGGACGTCGGCGGCCCGCATGGTCCCTACCGGCAGAGCGAACGGGGGGCGATCTACAAGAAGTATTCGGACGAGTTGGTCGCCAAGGGCCACGCGTTTCCTTGCTTCTGCTCCGCCGAACGTCTGGACACGGTGCGTGCCGAGCAGCAGGCGCGCAAGGAAACCCCCCGTTACGACGGCCACTGCATGCACATCGATCCGGCCGAGGCGCAGGCTCGCATCGCGGCGGGTGAGTCCCACGTGGTGCGCATGAAGGTTCCCAGCGAAGGTATCTGCACGGTCCCGGACATGCTCCGTGGCAACGTGGAGATCCCGTGGGACCGCATGGACATGCAGGTGCTGATGAAGGCCGACGGCCTGCCGACGTACTTTCTCGCCAATGTCGTCGACGACCATCTGATGGGCATCACCCACGTCCTGCGTGGTGAAGAGTGGCTGCCCTCGGCGCCCAAGTTGATCAAGCTCTACGAGTACTTTGGCTGGGAGCAGCCGGCGCTGTGCTACATGCCGCTGCTGCGCAATCCGGACAAGAGCAAGCTGTCCAAGCGCAAGAACCCCACCAGCGTCACCTTCTACGAGCGCATGGGTTACCTGCCGCAGGCGATGCTCAACTACCTGGGTCGCATGGGCTGGTCGATGCCCGACGAGCGCGAGAAGTTCTCCCTTGCCGAGATGATCGAGCACTTCGACATCAATCGCGTCTCCCTCGGTGGGCCGATCTTCGACCTGGAGAAACTCTCCTGGCTCAATGGCCAGTGGATCCGCGAACTGTCGGTGGAGGCCTTCGCCGCCGAAGTGCAGAAGTGGGCACTCAATCCCGACTACCTGATGCGTATCGCGCCGCTGGTGCAGGGCCGCGTCGAGACCTTCAGTCAGTTGGCGCCTCTGGCCGGCTTCTTCTTCAGTGGACCCGTGCAGGCCGATGCGGCGCTGTTCGCGCACAAGAAGCTGCAGCCCGACGCGGTGCGCCAGGCCTTGCAGCTGGTGCTGTGGAAGCTGGAGGCGCTGCGCCAGTGGGAGAAGGAACGCATCACCGCCTGCATCACCCAGGTGGCGGAGAGCCTCGAACTCAAGCTGCGCGATCTGATGCCACTGATGTTCGCCGCGATCACCGGCCAGGCCAGTTCCGTGTCCGTTCTCGACGCCATGGAAATCATCGGGCCGGACCTCACGCGCTTCCGTCTACGCCAGGCGCTCGAGCTGCTGGGCGGGGTTTCCAAGAAAGAAACCAAGGAATGGGAAAAGCGTTTGCAGGCAATGGGCTAGTACCCGGTCGTCGCCCCGCACCGGTTCGTGGGAACCATGGAGCCTGTAACCCAGTCCTTTGCACAGTCTTTTTAGGTTTGTTTCAGGGAGACCTGGGATGCTCACCAAAATCCAGCGAATCGAAGAACGGGGCAAGCCCTGCTGGCGTCTGTACCTCAACGAGTTCTTCATTCCTTGCGCGAGCTACGATGAGGCCTGCCGGCTTCGTTGTGCCGCCTTGGAGGCCGAGGCCGACAAGGTGCCGGAGCCGGCGTTGCCGGTGTGTACCGTTGAGCCCAGTTTGGCGATAGAGGAAGGAAGGGTTTGAATCTGTATTTATATACAGTATTCTTCGCTCATCCCCTCTTGGCCAACTGGCTGAACAGCCCCCATCGCGGGGCTGTTTTTCTTTCTGTCCGAAGTTCTCGCTTTTGCAGGCGTACCGCCCGCGCCGCCATTGCGGGATGACGGCGTGGATATTCGTTGAGGGCTGTCGAACTCCGACGGGCCAGGCGCAACATACCCCAGAGCATGGCCAGCGCAACGGCTAGCCAGGCGCAGACCAGCAGCAGAATGATCAGGGCGGGGGACATCGTGGCCTCCGTGGACGAGTGGTGCATACGGTTGACCGCCTCGCTCGCCAGGGGTTCGTCATTTAGTCGCCGGATACCCGCTGCCTGCGTTCCTTGAGTACCAGGGCCACCCCACCGAGAATCGCCAGGCTGGCTAGCAGCAGACGCGCACTGGGCGCTTCACCCAATACCAGTGCTCCGCCGAGTGCGGTCAGCGGCGGCACACTCAACTGCGTACTGGCGGCACGGAGGGCGCCCAGTCGTGGCAGAACCTGGTACCAGAGCGCGTAGCCCAGTGCCGAGGTCAGCCCTCCCGAAAGCAGTGCCCAGAGCGCTCCGAGCGCATCCCAGTGCAATTGGCCTGCGCAGACGACGGCCATTGCCAGACCCAGAGGCGCGGCGCGCAGAAAACTGCCCGTCGTGGCTGCCAGGGGTTCACCGGCGCTGCGTCCAATGAGCGAGTAGGCGGCCCAGGCGGCGCCTGCTGCCAGCATCAGCCCTGCGGCCAACAATGGCGGTGCACTGGCACCGGGCAACAGTAGCGTCAGCACGCCCGCAAGCGCGACCAGCATGCCCAGCCATTGGCCCGGTGCCAGGCGTTCGCCGCGCAGCAGGCCCCAGCCGAGCATGCCGAGCTGCACGGCGCCGAACAGCAGTAGCGCACCGCTGGCGGCGTCGAGACGTGTATAGGCGAAGGAGAAGCCGGCAGCGTAGACGAACAGCGCGATGGCTCCGGCCCAACTGCCGGTCGCCTGGCAGGATCCGTTGCGGTGGCGCAGCAGGAGCAGCAGCACCACGGCGCCACTCGACAGGCGCAGCAGGGTGAAGCTGGCGGGATCGAGGGACGTATCGCGAAGGGCCAGGCGGCACAGCAGTGAGTTGCCGGCAAAGGCGAGCATTGCCAGGGCGGTCAGCAGGTAGGTGCGGGGTGTCATCGGGCGGGACTTCTTGTGATTGTCCCCGCAGACTAGCAGCCCTGGGGCCGGTGAGGTTTCGCGGGATGCCGCTTTTCCCGGTTTCGACGCGAAACTCCGACCCGACCTAGGCTTTGAGTTGGTTGGCCACGCGGCCGACCACGTCGACCACCTGTTGGGCGCCTTCCTGGATCACCACGATCACCTCGCCGGCCTGGTTGGCCAGTCCCAGACCCTGTTCGGCCTGACTGCGGCTGCTGTCCATGCTCTTTACGGCCGCCTGGGCGAGGTCCTTGTTCTTCTCCACCACGCCGACGATCTCCTCGGCGGCCTTGCTGGTGCGCCCGGCGAGCTGGCGCACTTCGTCGGCGACCACGGCGAAGCCTCGGCCCTGGTCGCCGGCGCGGGCGGCCTCGATGGCGGCGTTGAGTGCGAGCAGGTTGGTCTGGTCGGCGATCTCGCTGATGGTCTTGAGGATGGCGCCAATCAGCTGGGATTGGTGATCCAGCGCTTCGATACCGTGCGAGGCCTCCTGCATCTGGGTGGCGATGCGATGCATCACGTCGACGGTCTCGCGCACCACCGCGGCGCCGCGCTGTGCCGACTGGTCGGTCTGCTGTGACGTCTCGAAGGCCATGTTCGCGGCCTGTACCACTTCCTGCTCGCGGCGGACCTGGTCGCTGATCACGGTGGCGAACTTGACCACCTTGTAGAGCTTGCCGTGGGCATCCAGTACCGGGTTGTAGGAAGCTTCCAGCCAGACGTCCTGGCCATGCGCATCGATCCGGCGAAAACGTCCGGCAACGTATTCGCCACGACGCAAGCGGTCCCAGAACGCCTGGTAGGCGGGCGTGCGGTCGTCACCGGGTGGGCAAAACAGGCTGTGGTGCTTGCCGCGAATCTGCTCCAGGCGGTAGCCCATGGTCGACAGGAACTGGTTGTTGGCACCCAGCACGTTGCCCTGCATGTCGAACTCGATCATCGCGTTGGAGCGCTGCAGCGCCTCGATCAGGTTGCCATGCTCGCGTGCGGTCTGCACTTGCTGGGAGAGATCCACCCCCATGAGCGTGAAGCCTTCGAGATGACCTTGCTCATCCTTGATGGGGAGCAGCGTCAGTTGCAGCCAGCGTTCGTTGCCGCCTGCCCGCAGCCCCAGCAAGCCGCTGGCCGAACGACCCTGGCGCAGGCTTTCCAGCATTTGCTGGCTGGCGGGTTCGTCCCGTGAGCCATCGCACAACTGCCCGAGTGTCTGTCCCAGGATTTTTCCCGGCTCGCTCTGCAGCATGGCGGCGGCCCGCTCGTTCACCCGTCGCACACGGCCTTCGCGGTCGAGCTCAAAAACGCCCGCCTCGTTGGACAGACCTTCGTGTAACTGCTTGGCTCGACTCAGTTCGGCATGACTGAGCGCGAGCGCCTTCTTCAAGGGCCCGTTGAACATGGGTACAACTCCTGGGGGAACGAGGACAGCGGAAGGCAACGACAGTCAGAGTTTCGGCGATTCCGGCAGTTCCTTGAGCCTGGTGGCTCAATGATATTTTTCTATCAGGCGACGGTTTTTTGCTTTCCGCGCCGATGACGTGCGGCATGTGTCGGAAGACTGGCGCGAGAATGGGTGTGGGCGGGCGAGCCCCGTATGTTCGACCATCGGACGCATGGCGCTGGGGGCTCGGATACTGGTATACAGCGGTTACAACGAAAAAAGACCGGCCATGGGTAGGGGGCACGGTCTCGACTTGGAGGTCACATGCTGTCGATCCTCGCTCGCCGTTTGGCGCCACTGGTGTGGGTTCTGTCGATCATGGCGCTCGTGCTGCTGGCCGACGGCCACTGGGTGCCTCTCTGGGTCTCGCTCCTGGCTGCATTGCCATTGGGGCTGCTGGCCCATCGTCAGGGGAAACCGGCTGATGTGGCGTCCGTGGATGCCCAGGAACCGTTGGTGACGCTGGCCCGTGAGCTGTCCCATGCGACCAGTCGCAATGCCCTGGCGTCGGCGGGAGTCACCCATGCCGTCGGGCACCTGCGCGGCAAGTTGCAGTCGCAACTGTCCGCGGCTGACAGCATCGTCGGCAGTGCCGAGGTGATGATAGACACCGAGCAGGCCACGGCGGCGTTTTCCAGCCAGGCGCTGGAGGCGGCCAGCCATACCCGCGAGAGCAGCGTGGCGGGGCGCGAGGAGCTTTCCACCACCATCGCGCGCCTGCACGACTTCACCGGCAACGCCAATGCCTGTCGCGAGGAAATCGAGGCGCTCAACCTGCGCAGCGAGGAAATCCAGCGGGTCGCCCAGGTGATCCAGGCCATCGCCGCGCAGACCAACCTGCTAGCACTCAATGCCGCCATCGAGGCGGCGCGCGCCGGGGAGCACGGGCGTGGTTTCGCCGTGGTCGCCGACGAAGTGCGCCAGCTCGCCGGGCGCACGACCAGCGCCACCGAGGAAGTCGGGCAGATGGTCACGGATATCCAGACCCGTACCGCGAGCGTGGCCGAGCGCATTCGCCGTCTGTCCACCGACCTGGAGTCGGGCGTCGGCGCGGTGGAGCACACCGGGGAGCGCCTGCAGAACATCGCCGGACTCGCGGGCGATGTGGAAGAACGGGTACGTGGTATTGCCGCGGGTGTCGATGGCAACCGCGCGCAACTCGATGCGCTGTTCGCGGCGGTGGCCCAGGTGCGCAGCGATCTTGGCGTGTGCGAGGAGCAGACCGAGAACGTCGCGGAGTCCGCCAGAGAACTGGAGCGCCAGAGCGAGCACCTGAGCGAGCGACTCTCGGTGATTGGTCTGGACGATTATCATCAGCGGGTCTATGCCCTGGCCTTGGAGGGAGCGGCGGCGATTGCCGCGCGCTTCGAGGCCGATTTGCAGGCCGGACGCATCCGTCCCGAAGACCTGTTCGATCGCGACTACCAGTTGCAGGCCGGCAGCGAGCCCCCTCGCTTCACCACCCGTTTCGATCGCTATACCGATGAGGTCCTGCCGGCAATCCAGGAGCCGCTGCTGCAGCGGCACGAAGGCCTGGTGTTCGCCATCGCCTGCACCCCGGACGGTTATGTGCCGACCCATAACCGGGTCTTTGCCCGGCCGCCGACGGGAGATCCGACCCACGATCGCGTGCATGCGCGCAGCAAGCGGCTGTTCAACGACCGCACCGGCGCGCGCTGCGGCAGCCACCAGCAGCCGTTGCTGCTGCAGACCTACACCCGAGATACCGGCGAGCTGATGCACGACCTTTCGGTGCCGATCCGGGTGCAGGGGCGCCACTGGGGTGGCTTGCGCCTGGGCTACCGGCCCGAGGCTGCGTCTACTACCAATGGCGGAGGCGAGCGCGCTGCATAACGCCTATGCTTCTACGGTTCGCTCCCGCTCTGCCATGGGACTCACGCGGGACTTTATCGACACAACGACAAGAGGCCTCACATGATCTACGCACAACCCGGTACCCAGGGCTCGGTGGTCAGTTTCGCACCGCGCTATGGCAACTACATCGGTGGTGAATTCGTCGCTCCGGTGCACGGCAACTACTTCGTCAACACCTCGCCGGTGAACGGCTCGGTGATCGCCGAGTTTCCCCGTTCCGACGCGGCCGACATCGACAAGGCGCTGGATGCCGCGCACGCCGCCGCCGATGCCTGGGGCAAGACCTCGGTGCAGGCGCGCTCGCTGGTGCTGCTGAAGATCGCCGACCGCATCGAGGCGAACCTGGAGAAACTCGCCGTCGCGGAGACCTGGGACAACGGCAAGGGCATTCGCGAGACGCTCAACGCCGACGTCCCGCTGGCCGCCGACCACTTCCGCTACTTCGCCGGCTGCATCCGCGCCCAGGAAGGGGCCGCGGCGGAAATCGACGAACACACCGCCGCCTACCACTTCCACGAGCCGCTGGGCGTGGTGGGGCAGATCATCCCGTGGAACTTCCCGCTGCTGATGGCGGCCTGGAAACTGGCCCCGGCGCTGGCGGCCGGCAACTGCGTGATCATAAAGCCGGCCGAGCAGACGCCGCTGTCGATCACCCTGCTGGCGGAGATCATCGGCGACCTGCTGCCGCCGGGTGTGCTCAACATCGTCCAGGGTTTTGGCAAGGAAGCGGGCGAGGCGCTGGCGACCAGCACGCGCATCGCCAAGATCGCCTTCACCGGCTCCACCCCGGTGGGTTCGCACATCCTCTCCTGCGCGGCGAAGAACATCATCCCGAGCACCGTGGAGCTGGGCGGCAAGAGCCCGAACATCTACTTCGAAGACATCATGCAGGCCGAGCCCTCGTTCATCGAGAAGGCCGCCGAAGGCCTGGTGCTGGCGTTCTTCAACCAGGGCGAGGTGTGTACCTGCCCGTCGCGCGCGCTGGTGCAGGAATCGATCTACGAGCCGTTCATGGCGGCGGTGATGAAGAAGGTGAAGGCGATCAAGCGCGGCAACCCGCTGGACACTGACACCATGGTCGGCGCGCAGGCCTCGCAGCAGCAGTACGAGAAGATCCTCTCGTACCTGGACATCGCCCAGCAGGAGGGTTGCGAAGTGCTCACCGGCGGCGCCGCCGAATCGCTGCAGGGCGACCTGGCCAACGGTTATTACATCCAGCCGACGCTGCTCAAGGGGCACAACAAGATGCGCGTGTTCCAGGAAGAGATCTTCGGCCCGGTGGTGGGCGTGACGACCTTCAAGGACGAGGCCGAAGCGCTGGCGATCGCCAACGACACCGAGTTCGGTCTGGGTGCGGGCCTGTGGACGCGCGACATCAACCGCGCGTACCGCATGGGTCGTGGGATCAAGGCGGGTCGGGTGTGGACCAACTGCTACCACATGTATCCGGCGCACGCGGCATTCGGCGGCTACAAGAAGTCGGGCGTGGGCCGTGAGACGCACAAGATGATGCTCGACCACTACCAGCAGACCAAGAACCTGTTGATCAGCTACAGCACCGAGCCGATGGGCTTCTTCTAGACATCGCTCATGCGGATGGGCAAGCGCGTTGTGCATGGGCCGCTTGCCGATCCCGCGCAAGCCCTCGCTTCGTCATGGGGCGAGGGCTTTGCCGCAAGCGAGCGCTAGCGGCACATCCAGTCCTAGGCCAGATGCACGATGATCTGGACCAGTCCCAGTAGCAGCAGAACGAACAGCAGGGTGGCGAGCATTCCGAGAACGATGAACTGCCAGGCGCGTCCGCGGCTGAAGTCTCGGGCACGGTTGCGCGCGCTTTGGACGCCCAACGCTGCAGCGGCCAGGCTCTGAGCCAGTTCGCGCAGGCGCAGGGGCTGTTTGGGATCGTCGTTCACGGACACCTCCATGGCTTTCGCGCGTCAGAGGGCAGATTGCAGCGCTTGCTCGATTTCGGCCCGACTACCGGGGCGGACGAGTCGTGCGACTTCGACGCCGTCGCGCATGAAGATCAGTGTAGGCCAGAGCTTGACCCCGAAGGAGCGACCCAGGCGACGCCCCTTACCGTCCTCAATCTTCAAATGGGTAACGTTCGCGCCGAGCGCGGCTTCGATCAGCGGCTGGGCGGCGCGGCAGTGTCCGCACCAGTCGGTGCCGAACTCCAGTATCAGCGCTCCTTGCTGGCTATCGATCCAGGTGCGTTCCGGGGCCTGGCTCTGATAGGCGTTGGACATGTATTTACCTCGATGGGGCGATAGCCGCCCAGTGCCGCGACGCTCAGATGGCCCGATCGAAGTACAGGTGCGTGCGGGTGAGGGCGGCGACGGTCTCCAGGTATTGGCGAACGCGACCGGGCATGCGCAAGGTGCGCACCATGCTCAGGTTGCGCAGTGTGGGGTAGAGCATCACGTCGTCCCAGCCGAGCAGATGCTCGACCGTCGGTAGCGGGGGCAAACCGTCCAGACACTGCTCGACGAGGATGCGCAATTCATTGCTGCGCGCCAGGGCTTCGTCGAACGAACAACCCAGGATCTGCTCCTTCTTGCGCTGGAAATAGTCGCGGGCGGATTGGGTGGCGAACTCGGGCAGGCCGAGGGCGATGTTGCGCGGGAACAGCAGCCCGCTGATCGCCGGCCGCACGGCCTCCAGCGCCTGCAGCGTCGCGTCGATGTCACTGCGTGCCCGCATGGGGCGAGCCGGATTGCCGATCTCGTCCAGGCGGTGGGCGATGTCGAGGCTCTCGCCCATGCAGGTGCCGTCGTCGAACTGCAGGATGGGCACCTGTTTGGCGCCGATCAGCGCGAAGCAGGTAGCTTCGTCGTCGTTGAGCAGGTAGACCTTGTCGTGCGCCACTTCCTTGTAGTTCGCGAGCATGTCGGCACGCAGGCAGAACGGGCAGTGATCGTACTGGTAAAGCTTCATCGCAGACTCCTAGGCCCTATGGCCGGAGTCGCGACGGGCAGCGTGCCTGGCACGGCCACGAAAACCGGCGTGATTCGGCATTCTGCCATGGATCGCGCCGATGCTGGTCATTTCACGGCAGTTGGCGATGCCGGATGCGTAGGGGCGCTTCGCTGCGCGCGCGCAACTGGCCGCAGCCACCGTCAACGTCCTGCCCCGCTGAATTGCGCACCTTGGTGAGGATGCCGCGGCTGTGCAGGTGGCGGACCATCTGCACGATGCGTTCACCGTTAGGGCGACGGTACGCGTCCCCTTCGAGGGCGTTATAGGGGATCAGGTTGAGTACCGCGTACTTGCCGTGCAGCAGTCGCAGGATGCCTTCGAGTTCGTCGTCGCCGTCGTTGATCCCGGCCAGCAGAGTCCATTGGTACTGAATCGGATAGGCGGTCTCCCGGGCGTAGCGTTCACCGGCCTCGACCAGTTCCTCGGGGCTCAGCGGTGGCGCCTTGGGCAGGAGCTGGCGGCGGCGGGCGGCATCGCTGCTGTGCAGCGAGAGTGCCAGCGCCGGCTTGACCCGCTCGCGCGGCAGACGCTCGAAAACGCGGGGATCGCCGACCGTGGAAAACACCAAGTTCTTGTGGCCGACGCCGCCGTCCCGACCCAGCAGGTCGATCGCCTCGACGACGTTGTCGAGGTTGTGCGCGGGCTCGCCCATGCCCATGAATACCACCTTCTTGACGGTGCGCAGACGTCGCGCCAGTGCGACCTGGGCGACGATCTCGGCACTGCCGACCTGACGCAGCAGGCCGCTCTTGCCGGTCATGCAGAATACGCAACCGACGGCGCAGCCGACCTGGGTGGAGACGCAAAGGCCATCGCGCGGCAGCAGGACGCTTTCCACTCGCTGTCCATCGGCCAGGCGCACCAGCAGACGCGCCGAGCCATCACTGGCGGGGTGGTTGGACTCCATCTGGGCGAGCGTTTCGAAGCGCTGGTTCAGCTCGGGCAGGGCCTGGCGCAGGCTCAACGGCAGGAAGTGCTCGGCCTGCTGGCGACGGGTGCAGGCGTCCAGCGGCCTACCTTGCAGCCAGGCTCGGCTGATACGGTCGATGTGGCGCGGCTTGGCGCCGTGGTCGGCGAGCTGCTGGTAGAGGTCGGGGATACGCATGGGCCGGCGATCCTATCATCAGCCGCATGAGCAGGACACTATTGCGGGGCCAGCGATTCGAGCTGGGCTGTCGCGGCGGAGAAGACACGGTTGCGCCCGGCACGCTTGGCAGCGTAGGTGCGCTGGTCGGCGGCATGCAGCAGTTGATCCAGGCTCTGGCCATCCTGGCCGAGGCTCGCGACGCCGGCACTGAAGGTGAGGGTGGTGTTTTGCCGCTCCAGCTCCAGGGACGTTTCCGCCAGTCGCTGCTGAAGCTCCTCGGCCAGCGCAGTGGCTTGTTGCGCATCGGCACCGGGAAGCAACAGGGCGAACTCTTCGCCGCCGAGCCGGCAGAACAGATCATTTTCACGCAGGCGACCCGAGAGTGCGTCGCTGAAATGCTGCAGTGCCTTGTCCCCCGCCTGATGGCCGTAGCGGTCGTTGACCTGCTTGAAATGATCGATATCGAGCATCACCAGTGAGAGCGGCCGTGCGTTACGTCGAGCGTGGGCGCGTTCGCGGT
This sequence comes from Pseudomonas sp. R4-15, assembly GCF_055768815.1. Lineage (NCBI taxonomy): Bacteria > Pseudomonadati > Pseudomonadota > Gammaproteobacteria > Pseudomonadales > Pseudomonadaceae > Pseudomonas > Pseudomonas sp. R4-15. The sequence goes on along the minus strand of NZ_CM147293.1, from coordinate 3,230,636 downwards.
CGAAGATTTCCTGCAAGCGCATGCGGTTGCACAGTCCGGTGAGCACGTCGGTGCTGGCGAGCTGCATCAGGCGTTGCTCGTTCTCCAGGCGGCCACGCTCGTAGAAGTGCGAGAACACCATGATCGCCAGCGAGGAGATCAGCACGTTACCGAGCAGCGCCAGCTGGTCCAGTATGTCGCCTGCCAGGTGCGTGCGGGCGTAGAGCAACACGCCCAGGATGACGAACAGCAGACTCATCAGCAGCCCGGAGCGCAGGCCAAGCAGCAGGTAGCAGATGATCGGAATCGTCTGGATCCAGGCGAACATGGTGAAGGTGGCTTCCGGCGTGGCGATGGCCAACAACATGATCGCGAAGAATGGCATCAGATAGATGATCGCCCAGCGTCGCAGGTGATGGGTATGCTCGATGATGCGTAGCAGTGAGGCGGAGAAAGCCGCATAGGCCAGCTCGCAAAGGCTCAATAGCCACAGCTCGCGCAAGGCGTTGAGCACGCCAAAGCCCAGGCCGCAGACGAAGGTGATCCACACCAGCCCCTTGAAGACGAGGCGCTTCTGGCGTTCGGTGCCTTCGAGTACTGGAATCATCGAGGGATCCGTGATGGCAAGCGGGTACGCTGCGAGCGAAAATGGGAACAGGTGCCGGGCATGTCCAGCGGGGCGCCAGTTTAGCCGTTGGCGGCCCATTCGGCGAATCCTCGACGCTCTGCGGTGACGCCTGCGGGCGCTGCGGGTATGCTCTGCACCCTTTGCCGGGAGAGCGGTGTCCATGAAGTTCATCCATCAACGCGAACAACTCGATGAGGGCGATCTGGTCATCATCCAGTGCTCGCAGCCTTGCAACATCCGCCTGATGAACGATGCGAACTTCCGCGCCTTCAAGAACGGTGGTCGGCATACCTACCACGGCGGCGCGTTCGACCGCTTCCCCGCGCGAATCACCGTGCCCAGCAGCGGTTACTGGAACATCACCCTGGACACGGTGACCCGTCGCGCCGCGAGCGTGACGCGCAAGCCCACGCTGGAGCACAGCATCCGCATCGTGCGTCGTTCGCGCTGAGCCGGCGGCGTACTCCGAGTTTCCCGAACACATGTCTGCTTATTTGAACAAGGGCAGCGCCGGTTACCGTCACGCCACCCTGGCGCTATTCTGTGCCGGTTTTGCCACCTTCGCGATGCTCTACTGCGTGCAGCCGTTGCTGCCGTCGCTCGCCGAGTACTTCCAGGTTTCCCCTGCCAGTGCCAGCCTGGCGCTGTCGCTGGCGACCTTGAGCCTCGCCGTTTGCCTGCTGCTGTCCGGGGCACTGAGCGAGAGCTGGGGGCGCAAGCCGGTGATGGCCGCGGCACTTGGCCTGGCCAGCCTGCTCGGGTTGGCCTGCGTGCTCGTACAGTCCTGGTCCACCCTATTGCTGCTGCGCGCCATGCTGGGACTGGCCTTGAGTGGTCTGCCGGCGTTGGCGATGGCCTACGTCGGCGAGGAGTTCGACCCGCAGGCGCTGCCTGCGGCAATGGGCCTGTATATCGGCGGCACGGCCCTGGGTGGGCTGCTTGGGCGTTTGCTCGCTGGCCTGCTGAGCGATCTGGGCGGCTGGCAATTGGCCCTGGGCGGCATCGCCGGTCTGGGCTGGGCGGCGTTGCTGGCGTTTCTCTGGCTGTTGCCACCCTCCCGGCATTTTCGCGCCCAGCCGCTCTCGTTGCGCGGCTTGCTGGGAAACTTCGCGATGCACCTGCGCAATCCCCCACTGCGGGTGCTGTTCTCCCAGGGCTTTTTGCTCATGGGTGGCTTCGTGGCGCTGTTCAACTACGCCGGCTTCCGCCTGGCGCAGGCGCCGTTCGGCCTGTCCTCGACGGTCATCGGCCTGCTCTTTACGGTCTACCTGATCGGCATCTTCAGCGCCGGCTGGGCCGGGCGCCTGGTGCCACGGTTCGGTGCGCGACGGGTGCTGCGCGGTGGCGTGGCGCTGATGCTGACGGGGGTCGCCTGTTGCGCCGCGCCCTGGCTGGGCATGGTGGTGCTCGGCCTGGGCCTGGTTACCCTGGGCTTCTTCGCCGCCCATGCGGTGGCCAGCGGCCAGGTCGGACAGCGTGCCGAGGGCGCTCGAGCCCAGGCTTCGGCGCTCTATCTGTGCGCCTACTACCTGGGCTCGAGCCTGGTCGGCTATTGCGGCGGCTGGGTCTGGGAACACGCCGGATGGTTGCCGCTACTGAGCCTGCTGAGTCTGCTGTTCGTCACTGCGGGCTGGCGCGCCGGACGGCTATGACGTCGGTTCCGCCGGAACCAGGTTGCGCAGCGTCGGCGGCGGGGTAATGCCCATCGAGACGTAGATGCTGGTGAAGGCATCGATGCCGATCTGCGCGGGACTGACGCGGTCGACGGGAAGGTAGATCAGCCCGCCGCCAATCGGAATCGGCGCGGTGGGGATCAGTACGGCGTAGTGCGGCTGCCCCTCGATGTCGACCGGTTCGGGGTTGGGCATCAGTGCCAGGACCTTGGCAGCGTCCTCGCCGAACGAGCACCATACGGGACTCATGGCGGCGATATCGGCGTCTTCTTTCTTGTCCAGCAGGCTGACGAAGCGATCGGCGAGGTTGTACAGGTTGCCCAGCAGCGGGATGCGCCGCAGCGTCAAGTCGACCAGTCGCGCCAGCGGACGCTTGAGGCCCAGCTGTACGGCCAGGCCCAGCGGGTAGATGGCGGCGATCAGCACCAGGGTGCCGATCAGGTAGGCGAGCAAGGGGTTGCTCACCAGTGTCAGACCCAGGGCAGAGAAGACGCGTCCGGCCTCGCTCGCGGGGCCGGCGAAGCGATTGAGCAGGCTGACCAGCCAGCTCACCAGCAGTAATGTCAGCGCCAGTGGCAGCAGGGCGAGAAGCCCGGCAAGCCAGGTGGTGACGATGGAATGGACGCCTTTCTTGATCAGCATGCGTGTGCTTTGCTCCGGAAGGTACGGGATGTCCGCGAATGTTCAGGCGGCATTCAGAGCCGATGCGGCAGGATAGAGCTCAGGCGGGGCTGCGAACAGACCCTTGTGGGGAGTGAGATGAGAGTACTGGTGGTCGAAGACGAGGCGCTGCTGCGCCATCACCTGCAGACGAGACTCTGCGAATTCGGACACGTGGCCGATGCTGCGGCCAGCGGCGAGGAGGCCTTGCGCTGCGTCGAGGCGTTTCGCCACGACGTGGCCGTGGTCGATCTGGGCTTGCCCGGCATGAGCGGAATGCAACTGATCCAGCGCCTGCGCGATGCTGGGCTGAACTTCCCGATCCTGGTGCTGACCGCCCGGGGCAACTGGCAGGACAAGGTCGAGGGGCTGGCCAGTGGTGCCGACGATTATGTCGTCAAACCCTTCCAGTTCGAGGAACTCGAGGCACGCCTGAAGGCGTTGCTACGGCGCTCGTCGGGCTTCGCCCAGCAGAGCGTGGCATCCGATTCGGTGTCCCTGGACCTCAATCGCAAGCAGGCCAGCAGTGGCGGCGAGGTGCTCAGCCTGACCGCCTATGAATACCGCATCCTCGAATACCTGATGCTGCATCACCAGCAGGTGGTCGCCAAGGACCAGCTGATGGAGCAGCTCTATCCCGACGGTGCCGAGCGTGATCCCAACGTCATCGAGGTCCTGGTCGGGCGCCTGCGGCGCAAGCTGGAAACCGCCAGCGGGCAACGGCCGATCGATACCGTGCGTGGCCTGGGTTACCTGTTCACCGAGCGTTGCCATTGAGGATGCCGTCCGGCGGCTTTTCCCTGCGTGGCCGGCTGATGGCCGGTGCCGCCGTGCTGGCGGTGCTGTTCATGCTGGCGCTACTGTCGGTGCAGTTGGCGTCCTTCGAACGCACCCTCGATGACGTCATCGAGCAACGCCTGGCCGCCGACGTTTCCACCCTGATCGGTTCGGCGCGCATCGTCGATGGCCAGTTGCTGATGCCCGATCGACTGCCCGACGAGGCATTCAACCTGCCTGACGCCAAGTTGCTGGGCTTCATCCACGATCGCTGGGGACGGCTCGTCTGGCAGTCGCGCTCGGCCTACGGTGAGTCGGTGGACTACCTGCCGCGCTACGACGGCCGGGGCACCGAGTTCCTCCTGGCGCGCGACCGCGACGGCGAGGAGTACTTCGTCTACGACGTGGAAGTGAGCCTGGGCAACAGCGACGCAGGGCGGTTCAGCTTCATCACCATGCAGCCGACCAGTGAGTACCGCAGCATGTTGGTCGGCCTGCGTGACCAGCTCTATCTGTGGCTGGGCGGCGGCCTGCTGGCCTTGCTCGGGTTGCTCTGGCTCGGGCTGACCCTGGGCTTTCGCTCGCTGCGACGGATCGGCGCCGAGCTCGATGGCATCGAGCGCGGTAGCAGCGAACGCTTGAGCGATCGACACCCCAGCGAACTGTTGCGCCTGACCGGCTCGTTGAACCGCCTGCTCGACGGCGAGCGCCGTCAGCGCGAGCGCTATCGGCATTCGCTGGGCGATCTGGCGCATAGCCTGAAGACGCCGCTGGCCGTCCTGCAGAATCTCAGCGACGACCTCGCCGGCGAAGGGCGTCCCGAAGCGCCGGTGATGCGCGTGCAGATCGAACGCATGAGCCAGCAGATCGGCTATCACCTGCAACGTGCGAGCCTGGGCCACAGCGGCCTGATTCGCCACCGTGTGGCGTTGGCACCGTTGCTCGATCAGCTCTGCAGCACGCTGGTCAAGGTTTACCACGGCAAGCGGGTGAATCTGACCCTGGCGCTGGCGGATGACCTGCAGGTGCCCATGGAGCAGGCGGCGCTGATGGAGCTGCTCGGAAACCTGCTGGAAAACGCCTATCGCCTGTGCATCAGCCAGGTGCGCATCGGTGCACGCTGGCAGGCGGGCGTCTGCGAGATCGTCATCGAAGACGATGGTCCCGGGGTGCCCACGGAGCAGCGCCAGCGCATCCTGCAGCGTGGCGAACGACTGGATGGCCAGCATCCGGGGCAGGGTATCGGCCTCGCGGTGGTCAAGGACATCCTCGAAAGCTACGGCGGCGAGCTGCAGCTGGACGAGTCGCGGCTGGGGGGCGCGCGCTTTCGTGTGAGTCTGCCTTAGCCGCTATTCCTCGCGTTGTTCGCCACTGTAGACCAGCGCGCCACGGCAGCGTCGGCACAGGTAGCGGCGCCCCTTGCCCACCAGCGCGTGGCGCTGTGCGGTGAAGGCGAATTCCCCGTCGGGACAGTCGCAGCGATACAGGTAGAGCGTACGCGGCGCGCGCTGTACCTCGTAGTGATGGCAGCGGTCGGGGGGTAGCCCATATACCCCGCGCATGATCAGTTGCCATTCCTTGCCGTGGGGGCGGATGCGCCCGCCGAACATCTGGTGGGCCACCAGATGGGCCACCTCGTGGGGCACGGTCTGCTGCAGGAAGTGCTCGCGATTCTCCCGATAGAGTCGCCCATTGAAGCGCAGGCGATTCTCCTGCAGATGCGCGACCCCTGCCTTCAGGCCGCGCAGGGCGAGGCTCACCTCGGGGCGCGGAAAGCGACGCTGGAAGAAGGCTTCGGCCTGGGCATAGCAGGCCTCGACCTTTTGCTGCAGGTGTTCGGGCATGGCGGAGCGGTGACTGTGACGTACGCGAATTCGCCATTATGCCCTAGAGCTGCGGAGGAACCTCGCGTGGGCGCTCTTCCTGCGTCGGATAGGCCTGGTCCTGTTCGACGCCACGCTGATATTCCGGCTGGGTGCCGAGGGTCCAGTAGAGGATCATCGACACCATCAGCGTGACCATCACCAGCAATCCCGCACCCCACAGGCAGGCACCGTAGAAGTAGCGTTTCTCGTGGGTCAAGCCGAGGAATACCGGCAGTCCACGGTACATCAGGTAGCTCGCGTGCAGGCCGGCGACCAGCAGCACGGCGATGGCTAGCCAGCGACTGGGATAGAGCGCGAAGAGCCCGGCGATGAAGAAGGGCGTGCACAGGTAGGTGACGAAGGCCACGCTCTGGTGCAGCGACGGACGGATGCCTTGCTCACGCGTCATGTAGCGCAGCAGTGCGCCCATCACGGCGACGCCTGCGAGGGTTGCGAGATAGAACAGGATGCTCAGGCGCAGCGCACTGGCGAAGGCCAGCGTGGTGCGTTCGACGCCGACCAGGTTCCAGCCGGTCAGCCAGGTGCCGAAGAACAGCGCCAGCGCAGGCGCCAGAGCCATCAGTAGCAGGTCGCGCAGGTACTGGGTGTCCTTGCGTTCCTCGTCGAAGCGGATTTCGCTCCAAGCCCGGTCGGGGCTGTGTAGCAGCGTGACGACATGGCTGTGCATGATGATTTCCTCGCAGCGTTGGCAGGCGACGCCCGCGAGGCGCGGGCGTCTACCTGTTTGGAGGCGAGGAGGGTGGAGCGGTTTCCCGTCTGGCGGGCCGTTCGTCGAATCCGTCTCAGGTGGTGTACATGGGCCCGAAGCCGACGCCCCAGAAGATCACCGAGGCGGCGATCATCGCGACCAGCACCACCAGGCCCACGGCCAGCACCGAACTGGCGAAGAGGAAGCCTTCGTCGCGGTGAATGTTCATGAAGGTGGGAATGCCGACGTACAGCAGGTAGGCGGTATAGCACACGGCGATGGTGCCGACCGCCATCGCCAGCCAGAGGTTGGGATACAGCGCCGCCAGGCCGCCGACGAACAGCGGGGTAGCGGTATAAGCGGCGAAGCACAGGCACTGAGCAATGTTGGGGCTGGCGTCGTAGGTGCGGGACATCCAGTGGATGAAGGCACCCATGAAGGCGACCCCGGCAAGCATCGCCAGGTAGGACAGCACCGCCATCTGCAGCGCGCTGGCCTCGGTCAGTCTGACCACCAGTCCACTGCCGTGGTCCCAGCCAACCCGAGTGGTGCCGATATAGGCGGACACCGCCGGAATGGCGGCAAGGAACAGTACGTGGGTGAGATACATCCGGCTAATGCTCTGCTCTTCGCCGCGGATGCTTTGCCATTCCCGGTCGGGGTGGGCGAACAAGCCCCAGAGGTGCTGGATCATGGTCGTCTCCTGTATCGCTGCTGGCGTCGCTTTGTGCGACCTTGTGTCGCAGTATAGAAGTGGCTGCAGCCCAGAAATGGCGAGGCTTAGAGTGTTTTGGACCAGCACCGTCAGCGGTAATAGCGCAAGAGAATTTCCATCGCCTGGTTGAGGTGTTGCATGTGCTCCGCATCGCCACCGCGATCGGGGTGGTGCAGGGCGGCAAGTTGGCGATAGCGCCGACGAACGGTCGCCAAGTCCGGCGCGCTGTGGACATCGAGCTGCAGTACCCGCAGGGCTTCGTCGCGGGCAGCGCAGGCATCCAGCCGTTGCCAGAGCCCCTTGAGCAGGCGATCCACGTCGTCCTCGTCGGTATCCTCGAGTTGCTGTTCGTCCAGGTAGTAGTCGCGCAGGGGATCGTTGCTGGCGAGCGCATCGTGACCCGGCAGGTAAGGGCGCAAGGCGATGCACAGCGGGCTGATCTGCAGGCTGTGTGTGCCTTCGGCGTGCAGCTGGTCGCGCAGCCGGTAGAGCGCGTTGAACAGGCGAAAATGCGTGCGGAACAGCGCCAGGTTGTCGCCCAGGCTCAGCGCCGGCAGCAGACCCTGCTGGCGCAGGTGCTGCAGCAGCGGGTATTCGGCGATGCCCTGGGGGGCGTGGCGCAGTCGCGTGAGGATCGCCTCGCTGAGCGCGTCCATCATGGCTGGCATTGCGCGACGCGTGGCGCTTCGATTGCGTGCGGATGGGCTGGGGGCGCGGCGTATTTCGGCGTAAGATGCCCGACCTTTTCGGCTTCACCGCGGACTCGATGCATCATGGGCAGCTCCCTTTCGGTCAATCAGAACAAACTGCAGAAACGCTTGCGTCGCCTGGTCGGCGAGGCTGTCGGTGACTTCAGGATGATCGAAGATGGCGACAAGGTCATGGTCTGCCTGTCCGGTGGCAAGGATAGCTACACCCTGCTGGATATTCTGCTCTACCTGCAGAAGGTGGCGCCGATCCGTTTCGAGATCGTCGCGGTGAACATGGACCAGAAACAGCCGGGCTTCCCTGAGCACGTGCTGCCGCAGTATCTGGCGGAGCTGGGCGTCGAGTACCACATCATCGAGAAGGACACCTACTCGGTGGTGAAGGAGAAGATCCCGGAGGGCAAGACGACCTGCTCGCTGTGCTCGCGTTTGCGCCGCGGCACGCTGTACACCTTCGCCGACGAGATCGGTGCGACCAAGATGGCCCTGGGGCACCACCGCGACGACATCGTCGAGACGTTCTTCCTCAACCTGTTCTACGGTGGCACCCTCAAGGCGATGCCGCCCAAGTTGCGCTCCGACGATGGCCGCAACGTGGTGATCCGTCCGCTGGCTTACTGCAGCGAGAAGGACATCGAAGCCTACGCCCAGCTACGCGAATTCCCCATCATTCCGTGCAATCTGTGCGGCTCTCAGGAGAATCTGCAGCGCCAGGTGGTCAAGGAAATGTTGCAGGGCTGGGAACGCAGCAGTCCGGGGCGCACCGAGATCATGTTCCGCGCGCTGCAGAACGTGCATCCCTCGCAACTGGCCGACCGCAACCTGTTCGACTTCGCCAGTCTGCGTATCGATGAGGACGCCACGCCGCGTTTCGTCGATGTCATGAGTCTGTAATCCATACGCCAGCACGTCCTGGTCCCTAGCGTTCTCGCGGAGTCTTTCGGCATGTCCCGTATTACCCCACTGCGCGCAGTCCCGCGTGACGGCCTCCCCTGGGCTTCAGCGCTGTTCCTGGCCCTGTGCCTGTCCGTGATGACGCCGCTCGCGCGGGCCGCCACGCCGGACGCGCAAGCGCAGCGCTTCGTCGACGCCTTGCTGGCGCGCATGACACTGGAAGAGAAGATCGACCAGTTGCGCCTGGTCAGCATCGGTCCGGACTATCCGCGCGAGCAGGCATTGGCCGACGCCCAGGCCGGGCAGGCCGGTGGGGTGTTCAACACCGTGGTGCCGCAGCAGATTCGAGCCTTGCAACAGGCCGCGCTGAAAAGTCGCCTGGGCATTCCGCTGTTCTTCGCCTACGACGTCACCCACGGCCATCGCACGGTGTTCCCGATCAGCCTGGGCATGGCCAGCAGCTGGGACCCGCAGAGCGTCGAGCTCAGCGCGCGCATTTCGGCGGTGGAGGCGGCGGCCGATGGCCTGGACATGACCTTCTCGCCGATGCTCGATGTGAGCCGCGAGCCGCGCTGGGGACGGGTTTCCGAAGGTTTCGGCGAAGATCCCTACCTGATCTCCCAGTATGCCCGGGCGCTGGTACACGGCTACCAGGGCGACGATCTCGCCGCGTCCGATTCGATCATGGCGGTGTTCAAGCACTTCGCGCTGTACGGCGCGGTGGAAGGCGGGCGCGACTACAACATGGTCGACATGAGCCCGCAGCGCATGTTCCAGGAGTACCTGCCGCCCTACAAGGCCGCGGTGGACGCCGGAGCCGGCGCGGTGATGGTGGCGCTGAGCGGCATCAACGGCGTGCCCTCGTCGGCGAATCGCTGGTTGCTGCGCGACCTGTTGCGCAAGCAGTGGGGCTTCGACGGCCTGGTGATGAGCGACCACGGCGCCATCTACGAACTGCAGAAGTACGGTGTCTCCGGGAGCGCCTCGGAGTCCTCGAAGCTGGCGCTCGATGCTGGCATCGAGATGGACATGAGCGACGACTACTTCCATCGCGAGTTGCCGAAGCTGGTGCGCGATGGCCAGGTGTCCGAGGCCGAAGTGGATGCGGCCTGTCGCGACGTGCTGCTGACCAAATACCGACTGGGACTGTTCGCCAACCCCTGGCGGCGCCTGGGTCCCGAGGGCAGCGATCCGGAGGATACCCACGCCGAATCGCGCATGCATCGCGAGGCGGCGCTGCAGGTGGCGCGCAAGAGCCTGGTGTTGCTGAAGAACGATAAGGAACTGTTGCCGCTGGCCAAGCAGGGTCGCATCGCTCTGGTCGGTCCGCTGGCCGACAGCGGCCAGGACATCATCGGCAGTTGGTCCGCGGATGGTTACGCACGCCAGGCAGTGAGCGTCTACCAGGGCCTGCGCGATCTGCTGGGCAAGCAGGCCGAGGTGAGCCTGGCCAAGGGCGCCAACCTGACCGACGATCCGCGCATCCTGCACTTCCTCAACCAGTACGAGCAGACGGTCGAAGTCGACCCGCGTCCGGCGCAGCAGATGATCGACGAGGCCGTGGCCAATGCCCGCAACGCCGACGTGGTGGTCGCCGTGCTGGGCGAGTCGCGCGGCATGGCCCATGAGTCCTCCAGCCGCTCCAACCTCGATGTACCGCAGACCCAGCGCAGCCTGCTGCGCGCCCTGAAGGCGACCGGCAAACCGCTGGTGGTGGTCCTGCTCAACGGTCGCCCGCTGTCGATCGGCCCGGAGCTGGAGATGGCCGACGCGGTGCTCGAAGCCTGGTTCCCGGGGACCGAGGGCGGTCGTGCGGTGGCCGAGACGCTGTTCGGCGACGTCAACCCCAGCGGCAAGCTGGCGATGACCTTCCCGCGTTCGGTCGGGCAGATTCCGATCTACTACAACCCGCCGCGCATCGGTCGTCCCTACAACCCGGAAAATCCGAACAAGTACACCTCGCATTATTTCGACGACGCCTTCGGGCCCTTGCTGCCGTTCGGTTATGGGCTGAGCTACACCCACTTCCAGCTCTCCGCGCCGACGCTGTCGGGCAAGACCCTCAGTGGCGACCAGCGCCTGCGTGTCTCGGCCTGGATCGAGAACACCGGCAAGCGTCCCGGGGCTACCGTCGTGCAGCTCTACGTGGGCGATCTGCAGGCATCGATCGCGCGTCCGGAGAAAGACTTGCGTGGCTTCCAGCGCGTCGAGCTGGCGCCCGGCGAGCGCCGCGAGTTGAGCTTCGAAATCGGTCGCGAGGACCTGGCGTTCTACAACGCGCAAATGCAGCGCGTCGCAGAGCCGGGAGCGTTTCGGGTCATGCTCGGCCTCGATTCGCAGACGCTGCAAGGCGCCGAATTCACCCTGCGTTGAGCGGACCTGAGGAGAACGGATGCACGACTATCGCTGGCTGCACGAATACTGCCTGAACCGGTTCGGCTCCGAGGTTGCGTTGCGCGCGCAGCTGCCGCAGCCGCGCGATGCGGCGCAGTTGCGCGCCATGAGCGATGACCGCTATCTCTCGCAACTCAGCCTGCGGATCTTCCGCGCGGGGCTCAAGCACAGCCTGGTGGACGCCAAGTGGCCGGCCTTCGAGGAAGTCTTCTTCGGCTTCGATCCGCAGAAGGTGGTGCTGATGACGGGCGACCATCTCGAACGGATGATGCAGGACACGCGGCTGATCCGGCACCTGGGCAAGCTCTCCAGCGTGCCGCGCAACGCGCAGATGGTGCTCGACCTGGCGCGTGAGTACGGTAGCTTCGGCGCCTTCATCGCCGACTGGCCGGTGAATGATGTGGTCGGTCTGTGGAAGCTGCTGGCCAAGCGCGGCAACCAGCTCGGCGGGCTCTCGGCTCCGCGCTTTTTGCGCATGGTCGGCAAGGACACCTTCGTGCCGACCGAGGATGTCGTCGCCGCACTCAAGGCCCAGGGCATCGTCGACAAGGCGCCGACCAGCCTGCGCGATCTGGCCCAGGTGCAGGGGGCTTTCAACCAGTGGCATGAGCAGAGCGGCGGGGTGCCACTGTGCCAGCTATCGATGATGTTGGCGTATACGGTCAACCACTGACCGGGTCTGAGACCGGTTGTCGCACCTTTTTTCGTCGATTGCCGGGGGATTGCACCTCGATTCCGCGGCATCCGGAGGGTGTACGAAGGCGCTTAGATGGGGCGGGGTTACAAGAAAGTCACAAAGTTCCACGATAGAATTTGCAAATCGCCTCGATGGAAGGCATAGTCGCGCGATCATTTTCGACTGACACGGCTGTGCCCATGCGTAAGCGCTTCGCACCCCTCGTGCCCCTGATGCTCACTTTGCTCGCCACCGGTTGCGCCGTGCCCCATGCTCAGCACATCGCGGCGACCGACGATGGCGCCGTCGCAGCCAATCCGACGATGCCGCAGAGCCGGGCCAAGACGACTCGTACCTCCGACGATTACCGCCAGTTGCGCAATGCCTTCGAGCAGGCGCCGGAAGCGGAAGAAGACTTCTCCTCGATCACCGACGCCACGCCCTATGCCTTGCCGGTACTTGCCGACAGTATCCTCGAACGTGGCTTCGAGCTGGTTGGCACCCCCTATCGCTACGGCGGCGGTTCCACCAAGACCGGTTTCGATTGCAGCGGCTTCATCAACTACCTGTTCCGCGAAGAAGCGGGCATGCAGTTGCCGCGTTCGACCCGCGAGATGATCAAGTTCGAGGCGCCGGTCGTAGCGCGCGCCGATCTCAAGCCGGGCGATGTCCTGTTCTTCAACAACCGTGGCCGTGGTCGTGTCAGCCACGCCGGCATCTATATCGGCGACGACCAGTTCATCCACTCCGCCAGCAAGCGTGGCGGTGGCGTGCGCATCGACAGCCTCGACGAAGCCTATTGGCGTGCCAGCTACATGGAAGCCAAGCGCATTCTCGCCCTGGCGCCGACCCAGCAGAGCCTGGTCCGCGCGCGCTAAGTTGCGCGCGCCTTGCGACATCGACAGCGAGACGGCAGAGTAGCGCAAACTCGGCCAGGAACCCTGCCAATGCATGCCAAGGCCCGCCCGCTGCTGCTCTGCAGCCTCGCGCTCATCGCCGCCTGTTCATCCCGGCCCTCGACGCCGCCGCCCCAGCCTCGCGTTGTCGTGCCGGTTGGGCAGTTCTCCCCGAACTCCAATGACGTGTTGTTCCGTGCCATCGGCTTGGTCGGTACGCCTTATCGCTATGGCGGCAACACGCCCGACGGCGGCTTCGATTGCAGCGGCCTGATCGGCTTCGTCTACCGCGATGCGGCGGGTATCGGCCTGCCGCGCACCACTCGCGACCTGGCGCGGATGGACCTGCCGGAGATCAAGCGTGATGCCCTGCAGCCCGGCGACCTGGTGTTCTTCGCCACCGCCGGCGGCAGCAGCGTCAGCCACGCCGGTATCTACGTCGGCGAAGGCCGCTTCGTGCATGCACCTTCCAGCGGCGGTACGGTGCGCCTGGACTACCTGTCCAATCGTTACTGGCAGAACGCCTGGCTCGGCGGCATGCGGGTCATTGCGAATAACCACCTGGCGAACAACTAGCGCCTCGGTAGACAGCACATTTCCTTCCTGCGTGCGTTAAGGTCACAGCAGCGCGGAAGAAAACCGCCCTAGGGCTGTCGAACGCACAGCGCCCCGTGACAGGAGATGAGCATGCACCCGCGAATCCTCGAGGTGACCCAACGGCTGATCGAGCGCAGCCGGGCCACCCGTGAACGCTATCTGCGCCAGATGCACGAAACCGCCGCCCAAGGGCCGCTGCGTGGCCATCTGCAATGCGCCAACTTCGCCCATGGCGTGGCGGGCTGCGGCGCGGAAGACAAGCAAGCGCTGCGGATGATGGAGCAGGTCAACGTGGCCATCGTCTCGGCCTACAACGACATGCTCTCGGCCCATGAGCCGTACCAGCACTTTCCGCCGCTGATCAAGCAGGCGCTGCACGAGATGGGCCACGTGGGCCAGTTCGCCGGTGGTGTGCCCGCGATGTGCGATGGCGTGACCCAGGGCGAGGCCGGGATGGAGTTGAGTCTGGCGAGCCGCGAGGTGATCGCCATGTCCACCGCGGTAGCGCTCTCGCACAACATGTTCGATGCCGCGTTGTGTCTGGGAATCTGCGACAAGATCGTCCCAGGGCTGCTGATCGGCGCTTTGCGCTTCGGGCATTTGCCGGTGCTCTTCGTGCCCGGTGGGCCGATGCCCTCGGGCATCTCCAACAAGGAGAAGGCCGAGGTCCGCCAGCGCTTCGCCGAGGGCAAGGTCACTCGCGAGGAGCTGCTGGAATCGGAGATGAAGTCCTACCACAGCCCGGGCACCTGTACGTTCTACGGCACCGCCAACACCAATCAGATGATGGTCGAGGTGATGGGCCTGCAACTGCCTGGCTCCTCGTTCGTCAACCCATATACGCCGCTGCGCGATGCACTGACCCAGGAAGCCGCCCGGCAGGTCACCCGGCTGACGCGCCAGGCCGGCGAGTTCACGCCGCTGTGCGAGGTGGTGGACGAGAAGGCCATCGTCAATGCCGTGGTCGCCCTCAACGCCACCGGTGGCTCCACCAACCATACGCTGCATATCCCGGCCCTGGCACGTGCGGCCGGTATCCTGCTGACCTGGGAGGACATGGCCGAGATCTCCGCGGTGACGCCCCTGTTGGCGCGTGTCTATCCCAACGGTAAGGAAGACGTGAACGCCTTCCATGCCGCTGGCGGCGTCAACTATATGGTGCGCACGCTGCTCGAGGCGGGATTGCTGCATGAGGATGTGAAAACGGTGGCCGGTCCTGGGCTTTCCCGCTACCTGGAGGAGCCCTTCCTCGATGGCGAGCGACTGGTCTGGCGGCAGGCGCCAATGCAGAGCCTGAATAGCGATATCCTGCGGCCTGCCAGCGAGCCCTTCTCGGCCGAGGGTGGCTTGCGCCTGATGCAGGGCAACCTGGGGCGCGGGATGATGAAGGTCTCGGCGGTGGCGCCGGAACACCGCGTGGTGGAAGCGCCGGCACGGGTCTTCGCCGACCAGGCGGAGCTGGCCGCGGCGTTCAAGGCCGGCGAGCTCGAGCAGGACTTCATCGCGGTGGTGCGGTTCCAGGGGCCGAAGGCCAACGGCATGCCGGAACTGCATAAGCTCACCCCCTTCCTCGGTGTCCTGCAGGATCGTGGCTTCAAGGTTGCGCTGGTCACCGACGGGCGTATGTCCGGTGCCTCCGGCAAGGTGCCGGCGGCGATCCATGTGTGCCCTGAGGCGCTCGATGGCGGCCCGCTGGCGCTGCTGCGCGACGGCGATCCGCTGCGCCTCGATGGCGAGCGCGGCACGCTGAGTGTATTGCTCTCCGACGAAGAGCTGGCGGCGCGAACGCCGACCGCGCCACCGACGGGCACCGGCGTGGGTTGCGGGCGCGAGCTGTTCGCCTTCATGCGTGGGGCCTTCAGTCCGGCCGATCGCGGCGCCAGCGCGTTCGCGGACTCGTTGGAGGCGCTGGACTGATGTTCGGGTTGGTGGGCGATATCGGCGGGACCAACGCGCGCTTCGCCCTGTGGCGGGATGAGACGCTACTACATATCGGTGTGCTGCGGGTGGCCGAGCATGCGACGCCCGAGGCCGCCGTGCGTGCCTATCTGGCACAGGCGGGCGTCGGCCTGGACGAGGTCGCCGACGTGTGCCTGGCCTGCGCCGGGCCGGTGGACGGCGACCTGTTCCGCTTCACCAACAATGCCTGGACCCTGGGTCGCCGCGCGTTCTGTCGCGAGCTGGGGTTGCAGAGGCTGCTGCTGGTGAACGACTTTTCCGCCATGGCGCTGGCGATTCCGGCCTTGTCCGAGGATGAGTTGCTGCCGATCCTGGCGGGCAAGGCGGAGGCGGGGCGCCCAAGGTTGGTGATCGGGCCTGGCACCGGACTGGGTGTCTCCGGGCTGCTGCCGTTGCGTGGTGGACGCTGGATGAGCCTGCCGGGAGAGGGCGGGCACGTCGATCTGCCGGTGGCCGAGCCGGAGGAGGCGGCGATCTGGGAGTACCTCTACCGCAAGGAGGGGCGCATCGATGCCGAGCGCGTGCTCAGCGGCTCGGGATTGCTGCGCCTGTACCGCGCCTGCTGCGCGCTACGGGGCCAGGTCCCAGAGTTGCAGACGCCGGGCCAGGTGACCGAGGCGGCGCTGGCGGGTGATCCGCTGGCTTGCGAGGTGCTCGAACGTTTCTGCGTCTGGCTGGGGCGCGTGGCCGGCAATGCCGTACTCAACCTGGGGGCCCAGGGCGGCGTCTATATCGCCGGGGGCGTGGTACCGCGCTTCGCCGAGTTCTTCCGGGCCAGTGGCTTTCGCCGTGGTTTCCTCGACAAGGGCGCGATGAGCGAGTACTGCGGCCGTGTTCCGGTGTTCTTGGTCACGGCTACGCATCCCGGCCTGCTGGGGGCAGGCCTGAGCCTGCAACAGGCGCGTGAGGCGGGCTGAAGTCAGCCCGCTTCGATGGGGAAGGATTGCAACTGCAGCGTTCCGTCGCGCGCTTCCAATACCCAGCCCAGTCGATCCCAGTCGCCCAGTACTATACGCAGCGCCGCAGCGCCGCCGACGCTGATGCGATGCTCGGCGGGACGGTGGGTGTGGCCATGGATCAGCGTGTGCACGCCGAAGCGTTGCATCAGTGGCGCGATTTCCTCAGGGGTGACGTCGACGATGTCGCTGGCCTTCATGCGCGTCTGCGCGCGGCTTTCGCTGCGCAGCTTGCGCGCCAGCTTGCGCCGTGCCGACAACGGCAGATGACGCAGCAGGAACAGCGACAGCGGGTTGCGCAGCCAGCGGCGCAGGCGCATGTAGCCTTCGTCACGGGTACACAGGGCATCGCCGTGGGAGAGCAGCAACGCCTGGTGATCCAGCTCGATGCGTGTCGGGTCGGGCAGCAAGGTGGCGCCAGCCCGGCGGCAGAAGCGCTGGCCAATGAGGAAGTCGCGGTTGCCGTGCATCAGATACACACGGGTGCCACCGCGACTCAGCTCGGCCAGGGCATCGGCGATGCCCAGCTGGAAGGGCGTGGCACCGTCGTCGCCGATCCAGGCGTCGAAGAAGTCGCCGAGGATATACAGCGCCTTGGCGTACCGCGCCCGCTCGGCGAGGAAATGCAGAAACGCCCGGGTGATGTCCGGGCGTTCTTCCTGCAGGTGCAGGTCGGAGATGAACAGAACGCTCATCGAGCGACTCAGTCCTCGACGACTTCGGCCTTCTCGATGATCACGTCTTCGGCGGGCACGTCCTGGTGGCCGGCCTTGGAGGTGGTGCGCACGCCCTTGATGGCGTTGACCACGTCCATGCCGTCGACCACTTCACCGAACACGGCGTAGCCCCAGCCCTGGGTGGTCGGCGCGGTGTGGTCGAGGAAGGTGTTGTCGGCGACGTTGATGAAGAACTGCGCGCTGGCCGAGTGCGGGTCCATGGTGCGGGCCATGGCGACGGTGCCGACCTTGTTCGAGACGCCGTTGTTGGCTTCGTTCTCGATCGGAGCGCGGGTGGGTTTCTGCTTCATGCCCGGTTCGAAGCCACCGCCCTGAATCATGAAATTGCCGATCACGCGATGGAACACGGTACCGTCGTAGTGACCGGCCTTGACGTACTCCTCGAAGTTCGCGGCGGTCTTCGGCGCCTTGTCGGCGAACAGCTTGAGGGTGATGACGCCGTGGTTGGTGTGCAGCTTGATCATGGCAGTTTTCCGTCGAAGAGTGGAAATCGGAGGTCTGTCAGGCACTTGACAGCTTCGGCTATGATACGGGTTTCGTTTTCCGCGGCCTACCCGTGGCCACGCCAGTATCCAAGGACACCATGAGCACCAAGCCCGAGACGCCCGCTGCCGCCAACTTCCTCCGTCCGATCGTTCAGGCCGACCTGGCCTCCGGTAAGCACGCGAAGATCGTCACCCGCTTCCCGCCGGAGCCCAACGGCTACCTGCACATCGGCCACGCCAAGTCGATCTGCCTGAACTTCGGGCTGGCCGAGGAGTTCGGCGGCGCCTGCAACCTGCGCTTCGACGACACCAACCCGGCCAAGGAAGACCAGGAGTACATCGACGCCATCAAGGCCGACGTACAGTGGCTGGGCTTCACCTGGGCCGGCGAGGAGCACTACGCCTCGGACTACTTCGACCAACTGCACGAATGGGCGCTGCACCTGATCCGCGAGGGCAAGGCCTACGTCTGCGACCTGTCGCCGGATGAGGCCCGCGAATACCGCGGCACGCTGACCGAACCCGGCCGCAACAGCCCCTTCCGCGAGCGTTCGGTGGAAGAGAACCTGGAACTGTTCGCCCGCATGCGCGCTGGCGAGTTTCCCGACGGCGCCCGAGCCTTGCGTGCCAAGATCGATATGTCCGCGCCGAACATGAACCTGCGCGACCCGATCCTCTACCGCATCCGCCACGCCCATCACCACCAGACCGGCGACAAGTGGTGCATCTATCCCAGCTACGACTTCACCCACGGTCAGTCGGATGCCATCGAGGGGGTCACCCATTCGATCTGCACCCTGGAGTTCGAGGACCATCGTCCGCTCTACGAATGGTTCCTGGAGAACCTGCCGGTGCCTGCCACGCCGCGCCAGTACGAATTCGCCCGCCTCAACCTGAACTACACCGTCACCAGCAAGCGCAAGCTCAAGCAACTCGTGGATGAGAAGCACGTCGGCGGTTGGGATGATCCGCGCATGTCCACGCTCTCCGGCTACCGCCGCCGCGGCTACACCCCGGCGTCGATCCGCAATTTCTGCGACATGATCGGCGTCAACCGCGCCGGTGGGGTGGTCGACATCGGCATGCTCGAGTTCGCCATCCGCGAAGATCTGGACGCCAACGCGCCGCGCGCCATGTGCGTGCTCAAGCCGCTCAAGGTGACCATCACCAACCTGCCCGAAGGTCAGCGCGATGCGCTGGAGCTGCCGTGCCATCCGAAGCAGGACATGGGTGTGCGTCAGTTGGCCTTCGACCGCGAGATCTACATCGACGCGGCCGACTTCGAGGAAGTGCCGCCGCCCGGCTACAAGCGCCTGACCCTCGGTGGCGAGGTGCGCCTGCGCGGCGCCTACGTGATGCGCGCCGACGAGATGGTCAAGGATGCCGACGGCAACCTGGTCGAACTGCGTTGCAGCGTCGATCTCGAGACCCTCGGCGCCAACCCGGTCGGGCGCAAGGTCAAGGGCGTGATCCACTGGGTCTCCGCCAGCGACAGCGTTGAGTGCGAAGTGCGCCTCTACGACCGCCTGTTCCGCTCGGCCAACCCGGAGAAGGCGGAAGAGGGCGGCAGCTTCCTCGACAACATCAACCCCGATTCGCTGCAGGTGCTCAGCGGCTGCCGCGCGGAGCCGTCGCTGGCCGCCGCGCAGCCCGGGGAGCGTTTCCAGTTCGAGCGCGAAGGCTACTTCTGCGTCGATGCCAAGGACAGCAAGCCGGGCGCGCTGGTCTTCAACCGTACCGTGACCCTGCGTGACTCCTGGGGTGGCAAGTAATGGCGCTGTCGCTCTACAACACGCTGAGCAAGACCAAGGAACCGTTCACGCCGCTGCTCGGCAACAGCGTGCGCATGTACGTCTGCGGCATGACCGTCTACGACTTCTGCCACATCGGTCATGCGCGGGTGATGGTGGCCTTCGATGTGGTCGCCCGCTGGCTGCGACATAGCGGCTACGAGCTGACCTACGTACGCAACATCACCGACGTGGACGACAAGATCATCCGCCGCGCCAACGACAACGGCGAGCCGTTCGAGGCGCTGGTGGAGCGCATGATCGGTGCCATGCACGAAGACGAGGCGCGTCTCTCGGTGCTGCGTCCGGACCAGGAACCGCGGGCCACCGGGCACATTCCCGGCATGCACGAGATGATCCAGACGCTGATCGACAAGGGCTATGCCTACGCCCCTGGCAACGGAGACGTCTATTACCGGGTCGGCAAGTTCGAGGGCTACGGCAAGCTGTCGCGGCGCAAGATCGAGGACCTGAAGATCGGCGCGCGCATCGAGCCGGGCGAAGCCAAGGAAGATCCGCTGGACTTCGTGCTCTGGAAGGGCGCCAAGCCCGGCGAGCCGAGCTGGGATTCGCCCTGGGGCAAGGGGCGTCCGGGCTGGCACATCGAATGCTCGGTGATGTCCACCTGCTGCCTGGGCGATACCTTCGACATCCATGGCGGCGGCCCGGACCTGGTGTTCCCGCACCACGAGAACGAGATCGCGCAGAGCGAAGCCGCCACCGGAAAACCCTACGCGGCGGCCTGGATGCATGCCGGTGCGGTGCGCGTGGACGGCGAGAAGATGTCCAAGAGCCTGGGCAACTTCTTCACCATCCGCGAGGTGCTGGAGAAGTACCATCCCGAGGTGGTGCGCTACCTGCTGGTCTCCAGCCACTACCGCAGCCCGATCAACTATTCCGAGGACAGCCTGCGCGAGGCCAAGGGCGCGCTGGAGCGCTTCTATCATGCGCTCAAGGGCCTGCCCGATGCGGCGCCGGCGGGCGGCGACGCCTTCGTCGAGCGCTTCACGGCGGCGATGGACGACGACTTCAACAGCCCCGAGGCCTGCGCCGTGCTGTTCGAGATGGTCCGCGAAGTGAACCGCCTGCGTGACGCCGACCTGGCGGCCGCCGCGGCGCTGGCTGCGCAACTGCGTCGCCTGGCCGAGGTGCTCGGTGTGCTGCAGCTCGAACCCGAGGCGTTCCTCCAGGCCGGCGCCGAAGGCAAGGTCGATGCCGCCGAGGTCGAGGCACTGATCGCCGCACGCCTGGCGGCACGTGCCGAGAAGAACTGGGCCGAGTCCGACCGCATCCGCGACCAGCTCACCGCCATGGGTGTGGTACTGGAAGACGGCAAGGGCGGCACCACCTGGCGCGTG
The DNA here is from genome assembly GCF_055768815.1 of Pseudomonas sp. R4-15. Lineage (NCBI taxonomy): Bacteria > Pseudomonadati > Pseudomonadota > Gammaproteobacteria > Pseudomonadales > Pseudomonadaceae > Pseudomonas > Pseudomonas sp. R4-15. Next base: position 3,210,181 of record NZ_CM147293.1, on the reverse strand, counting down.
GCCGAATGACGGCGGCCAGCGAGTCGGGCCTGATCGTCGAGGACCTGGCCCTCGGCGAGGGCAAGGCGGCGGTCAAGGGCGCGCTGATCACCACCCATTACCACGGCACTCTGGTCGACGGCACGGTGTTCGACTCTTCCATCGAGAAGGGCCGGCCGTTCCAGTGCGTGATCGGCACCGGCCGCGTCATCAAGGGTTGGGACCTGGGTCTGATGGGCATGCGCGTCGGCGGCAAGCGCCGGCTGTTCGTGCCCGCCGCACTGGCCTATGGCGAGCGCCAGGTCGGTGCGCACATCGCGCCGCATTCCGATCTGCAGTTCGAGATCGAACTACTGGAAGTTCTCACCCGCGACGACTGACGCGCACCCGGCGGGACAGACGGCGTTCGAACAACTATGGTTGAACGTCGGATGTCCCTTCTCTCTGGGTGGGCTTTGCGATGTACATCCTCGCGCTGGCCGTCGATTACGACGGCACCCTTGCCGAACACGGCTACGTCGACGCCGAGACCCTGGCCGCCTTGCGGCGTCTGCGCGAGAGCGGGCGGCGTCTGCTGCTGGTGACGGGCCGTGAACTCACTGACCTGCGGCATGCCTGCGCCCACCTGGATCTCTTCGATTGCATCGTCGCGGAGAACGGCGCGCTGCTCTACGAGCCGGCCAGCGGCCGCGAACTGATGCTCGCCGACGCGGCGCCGGCGGCTCTGGTGCAGCGTCTGGAGCAGGCCGGTGTGGCGCCCATTTCGGTGGGACGCTCGATCATCGCCACCTGGAAGCCCCACGAACACACGGTGATGGAGGCGATCCGCGAGCTGGGCCTGGATCTGCACATGCTGTTCAACAAGGACGCCATCATGATTCTGCCCAGCGGCGTCAACAAGGCCTCCGGGTTGCGTCGCGCGCTACGCGAGCTGGACCTCTCGGCGATGAACCTGGTGGCGGTGGGGGACGCGGAAAACGACCACGCCTTCCTCAGCGTGTGCGGCGGCAGCGCCGCGGTGGCCAACGCGCTGCCGGCGCTGCGTGAGATGGTGGACATTCGCCTGGCGGGGGACCACGGGCGGGGCATCGTCGAGCTGATCGAGCGCATCCTCGTCGAGGACGCCGCGCTGCTTCCCGAGCCTCGCCGCGGCATCGTCGCCGGGCATGCCCGGCAGGAGGAAGCGGTCTACCTGTTTCCGTTCGACGTGGCGCTGCTGCTGGGCAACTCCGGCTGCGGCAAGTCCAGCTACGTGACGCTGCTCAGCGAGCGCATGCATGCGCGTGGCTTCGAGTTCTGCATCATCGATCCGGAGGGCGACTACCAGCCGCTGGAACATGCGCTGACCGTGGGCGGTGCCGGCGAGGCGCCTACGACGGAGCAGGCATTGCACTCGCTGCTGCAGGCGGATATCAGCGTGGTGGTGAACACCGTGGCGCTGGGCGCCGATGCGCGCCAGGCGTTGTTCGCCGACCTGGCGCCGGCGCTGCGGCAGATGCGCGCACGCTCCGGGCGTCCGCACTGGCTGGTGATCGACGAGGCGCACTACACACTGCCGGGGTTCGGCGACAGCCCGGGTCCTACGGCGCGTGCCGGTGCCGGTGGTTTGCTGGTGACGCTCAGCCCGGACATGCTCGACGCCGAGGTCCTGCAGGAAGTGGACGTGGTGATGACCATGGGCAGCACGGCGGCGGAGTTGCTGCGGCTGTTCGCCCAACGTGTCGGGCGCGAAGTCCCGGAGTCCCTGGCACCGCTGGGCGAAGGCGAGTTCCTGTTCTGGCGCCTGGGCCAGGCGCCGCGTCGTTTGCTGAGTGCGGCCGCGCAGCAGGAGCACCATCGCCATTGCGGCAAGTACGCCTGTGGCGATGTGGGCTACTGGTCGGCGTTCTACTTCCCGACATTGGGCAAGCGTGCGCGGAATCTGGGTGAGTTCCTGGAACTGGCCGCGCAGCTGGCGCCGGAGGATTGGCTGCGGCACCTGCGGGCGGGGGATTATTCGGCCTGGTTCAGGCGCATCATCCATGACGATGTCCTCGCACGGCAGACGCAGGCCATCGAGCATCAGGGCGAACTGGAGGCCGCGCAGAGCTTGTGGCGTATCCGCCGTCTGTTGCAGGAGCGTTATACCCTGGCGGCACCAGCCATCGCCGTGGAGGACTGAAAGCGCGACCTCGACCGCTTCTGTCGGGTATCATTTTTGTCCGATGAATCAATGACCTGCGCTTTGCAGGGCGGTCCATGGACAAACTCTTCTCGCGCTGCCGTCGTTCGCTGCAGGCAACCCTGGTGCGCTGCTTTCCGCGAACCACGGCCTACCTGCGCGGCGATGAACCTGCGGCGCCTGCTTCGCGCGCCAAGCGCAGGCCCGCCAAGCCCAAGACGCCGTCCGAAGCGCCTGTGGGCATCCACTCCGGGCGGCGCTGGCCGGCGAATGCGGCTGCGGAAACGGCGATGCGCGAGAAGGTTGCGCAGGCGGTCGCGGCGGGCTTGATCGGCGCGCCCTCGGACGAGCAATGGGCGATGATCCTGGCGCGCGACCCGTCGCTGCGCGTATTCGCCGGTGCCGGCTCCGGCAAGTCCAGCAGCCTGTTGCTGCGGGTGCTGTTCCTGCTCTGCCATCGGGGCATCGCGGTCGACCGGCTCACGCTGATTTCCTTCACCAACGCCTCATGCGCCGAGTTGCGCGAGCGCCTCGGTCAACTGATGGCGTTCTGGGGGCAGCCGCTGAGCGCTCGACAGGCGCGCCAGTGCGTGCGGACCTTCCATTCGCTGATGGTCGGCATGGCGCGCGGGGTGCTTGCCGATCCGGCCTGGTTCGAGCAACTGGGGCGGCGCGGCGAAGCGGATAACCCAATGGCCGGCGGACGCCTGGCGGCGGGGCAGTCGCGCATGCTGGAGGAGGCGTTCGACGTGCTCAGGCAGCAGTCGCCGGACTTCGCCGAACGGGCGGGCGCGCTGGCGCCGGACGGGCGCGTGCAGTTGGCCGGGGAGGCTCGGGCCCAGAGTCTCCCCGAGGCCCTGTACGCGCAAGCCGGGTTCGCCATGAGCCTGGGGCTCGAGCCGGCTGCGCTCGCCGAGCGGCCTGGACTGCCCGCCGCCGAGCGCGACTTCCTGCGTCTACTGGCGCAGTTCTGGCCGTTCTTCGAGCAGCGCCTGGAGGCCGAGGGGCTGATGAGCTTCGATCGCGCCTTCGCCGCGCTGGAGCAGCGGCTGCAAAAGGACCAGGTGTCCTTGGCACTGCTGTTGCCGATGCAGCATCTGCTGATCGACGAATTCCAGGACGTTTCGCCGCGTATCGTCGCCTGGCTGGCGGCGTTGCACGGCGCGCTGGCGCGGGCCGGTGAGCCGCCGAGCCTGATGGCGATCGGCGATGACTGGCAGTCGATCTACGGCTGGCGGGGCAGTTCGCCGCAACTGTTCGCCGACTTCGACCGGCATTTTCCACGGCAGGGTCGCACACGCAGCCGCGTGCTGCTGCTGGAAACCAACTACCGCTGTGTCGAGCGGGTGATCCGCGATGCGGCTCGGTTGATCGAGCCGGTTCGCTACAAGCGTGAGAAGAGCTGTCGCGCCGCTCTGGCGACTCGCCGTGGCGATCATGGCGTACGCGTGGTATCCGATTTTCAGCTCGAGCGCGATCTGCCGCTGCTGCTGGAGGAGATCACCAGGCAATGCCGGCGCCTCGGCGAAGGCGAGCGCCTGCTGTTGCTGTCGCGGCGCAACGAATCGTTGCGCAAGGTCACCCAAGCCCTGGACAAGGCATTGCCCGTGCAGGCGATGACCATTCACCGGGCCAAGGGGCTGCAGGGCAGTGTGGCGATCGTCCTCGACGATTGCCAGCCGCCGCTGGCGCACCCGCTGCGCGATGCGTTGTACCGTCACTGCGGGTGGTTCCGTGGCGGCTACGACGAGGCGATGGCCGATGAGAGCCTGCGCCTGGCCTATGTCGCGGTGACCCGCGGCGCGCGCCGGGTGCTCTGGTATACCCGCCAGCGCCAGGGTGCCTGCGCCTTGCTGGAATAGCACCCTAGGCCCCTGGAAACACCCGTGCGCAGAGGAAGTCCACCAGCGCCCGCACCTTCGGCGAGGGGTGCTTGCTCGCAGGCCAGAGTATGTGGAAGGTCCCCGTGCGCTCCATGCGGTCCGCGAGGAGGAGGCGAAGACGGCCGTCGGCCAATGGCTCGCGGATGGCGAAGTCCGGTAGATAGGCGATTCCCAGCCCTTGTAGCGCAAAGCACAGCCGCGTCTCGATGTTGTTGCAGATCATCGAGGTAGGCAATTGCAGGTCCGCTGCGCCGGGCTCCTGCCGCAACGCCCAGGTTTCCAACTTGCCGCTGGTGGGGAAGCGGTAGTGCAGGCAGGTGTGCCGTAGCAGGTCGCTCGGTGCTTGAGGCACGCCGCGTCGTTCCAGGTAGTCGGGCGAGGCGACCAGTACCAAGCGGAAGGTGCCCAGTCTACGCGCCGTGAGGCGCGAATCGCTTGGCTCGCCCGCGCGCACCACGGCATCGAAACCCTCCTCGATCACATCGACCATCCGGTCGGTGAAGTCCAGGTCCAGCTCGATTTCGGGGTACTCGCGCATGAACTCGCCGAGCACGGGCAGTACCAGCGAGCTGACGAGGGGAAGGCTTACGCGCAAACGTCCACGGGGCGCGGCGCTGGCCTGCGACAGCTCCAGTTCTGCCGCCTCGATCTCGGCCAGGATGCGTCGACTGCGCTCGAGGAACAGGGTGCCCTCGGCGGTGAGCGTGATACTGCGCGTGCTGCGGTGAAACAGGCGTACCCCCAGCTTCTCCTCCAGTCGCGCCACGCTCTTGCCGACGGCCGAGGCCGAGACACCCAGGAGCCGGCCAGCAGCGACGAAACTGCGTGTCTCGGCGACCTGTACGAACACCACGAAGCTATTCAGGCTGTCCATCTTGCTGCTCGATTGCGGACCTTAATATCCGTTTAAACAGGAACTGTAGCCTGCTTTTTCTTTAATCGAGGGATTTTTATCGTGAGGCCTCATCCCTTGAGTCGAGTGATTGGCCATGACGAATCCCCCATTTTGCCTAGCCAAAGGCGTCCCAGCGGAGCAGCTCGGTCAGCGCCTGCGTGACACCGTTCAGCAGGCGCTCGATGCGCAGCGACTGGTGGGCTGCGTCGTTCTGGTGGCGCGCGACGGTGAGCTGGTTCACCGTCAGGCCGCGGGTTTCGCCGACCGTGAAAGCGCACGACCCATGAGGGCCGATACGCTGTTTCGGCTGGCGTCGGTGAGCAAGCCCATCGTTGCCACGGCGGCCCTGGTGCTGGTGGCGCACGGGCGGCTCGAGCTGGACGCTGACATCCGAAACTGGTTGCCCGAGTTCGAGCCGCGCTTGGCGGACGGTCGCCGCGCCCGCATCACGCCGCGGCAGTTGCTCAGCCATACGGCCGGTCTTGGCTATCGCTTTCTCGAAAGCAGTGCGGCCGGCCCTTACGCCCGGGCCGGTGTGTCGGACGGCATGGATGCCTCTGGCATCAGCCTGGAGGAAAATCTGCGTCGTCTCGCCAGCGTGCCGCTGCTTTACGAGCCGGGTACGTCGTGGGGCTATTCATTGGCGACGGATGTGCTGGGTGCGCTGATCGCACGGGTCCATGGCGCGTCGCTGGAAGAAACGGTGAGGCAACTGGTGACTGCACCGCTGGGGATGCTCGATACGGGATTTTCCGCGAACGATCCCCAGCGCGTGGCGACCGCCTACGTGAGCGACACACCGAGGCCGCATCGGCTGGCCGAGGGGGAGACGGTCCCGGTCTTCGAGGGCACCGTGGGGATTACCTTCAGCCCCTCGCGTATCTTCGATTCGCAGGCATTTCCGTCCGCGGGCGCGGGCATGGCGGGGACCGCGGAGGACCTGCTGCGCCTGCTGGAGGCCCTGCGCCAGGAGCAGGGCGCGTTGCTGCCCAGCGATCTGGTCGCGGAGATGGGTCGGGATCAAACCGGAGGGCGAGAATTGCCGGGGGCGCCTGGCTTCGGTTTCGGGCTGGGTTTCTCGGTCCTGCGCGACCCGGCGCAGGCCGCGTCTCCGGAGTCGCCAGGCACCTGGCGCTGGGGTGGTGCCTACGGGCACGCCTGGTTCGTGGATCGCGCCCGGCGCCTGAGCGTCGTCGCCTTTACCAACACCCTCTACGAGGGGATGACCGGCCGCTTCGTCGGCGACCTGCGCGACGCCGTCTATGGCGCGCTGGAGGCCGGTCAATGAGCGCTGAACGCCTGCCTCTGGGGGCATTGCTGGCTCTGGCGATGGCAGCCTTCATCACCATTCTCACCGAGGCACTGCCCGCCGGGCTGCTGCCGCAGATGGCGCAGGGCCTGGCGGTATCCGAGGCCTGGGTCGGGCAGACCGTGACGATCTATGCCATCGGCTCGCTGGTGGCGGCGATACCCCTGACCACGATCACGCAGGGCATGCGCCGGCGCCCTCTGTTGCAGGTGGCCATCGCCGGTTTCGTCGTGGCCAATAGCGTTACGACGGTTTCCGGCAGCTATCTCCTGACGATGCTGGCGCGCTTCCTCGCGGGTGTTTCGGCCGGCTTGTTGTGGGCGTTGTTGGCAGGCTATGCCGCGCGCATGGTGCCCGAAGAACAGAAAGGCCGCGCCATCGCCATTGCAATGGTCGGTACGCCACTGGCGCTGTCGCTGGGCGTACCGGCGGGCACCTTCTTCGGCAACCTGGTCGGCTGGCGGGCTTGCTTTGGCAGCATGAGCGTACTGGCCCTGGTGCTCATGCTGTGGGTCAGCATCCGGTTGCCGGACTTCGCCGGGCAGCCGCGGACCAGGCGGCTGTCACTGCGTCGGGTGTTCAGCCGCGCCGGCGTGCGTCCGGTGCTGTTCGCGGTGCTGACCTTCGTCCTGGCGCATAACCTTCTCTACACCTACATCGCGCCGTTCCTGGCGGCGACCGGCATGGCCGAGCGAACGGATGTGGTGCTGCTGGTGTTCGGTATCAGCTCGCTGCTGGGTATCTGGATCATCGGCACGCTGATCGACCAGCACCTGCGTGCGCTGAGCCTGGCCGCCACTGCCGTGTTCGCTATCGCCGCTCTGGCGTTGGGCGTTGGCGGCGGTGAACCCATCGTGGTGCATGCGGCGGTGGCTGGCTGGGGGCTGGCTTTTGGCGGTGCGGCGACGTTGTTCCAAACGGCGCTGGCGAAGACCGCTGGCGAAGCGGCAGATATCGCCCAATCCATGTTGGTCACCGTATGGAACACGGCGATCGCGGGCGGCGGCCTGCTGGGCGGCGTATTGCTCGAACGCTGGGGTGTCGGGAGTTTCGCGCCGGTCCTGCTGGTATTGCTGGCGGCGACGCTGGTAACGGTCTGGCGCTCCAGGGTTCGGGGCTTTCCGGCGTCTGCGTCTGTCGCTGAGGTGATCGGGTCGTGAAATGAAAAAGGGCGCTCGAAGCGCCCTTTGGACAGCCTGGAGCGCCGTCAGTCGTGCAGTTCCTCGCAGGCCTGCAGGGTGTTCTCCAGCAGGCCGGCGCGGGTCATCGGGCCGACGCCGCCGGGCACCGGCGTGATCCAGCCGGCGCGGGGCAGGGCGGTCTCGTAGATCACGTCACCGACCAGGCGGCCATCGGCCTGGCGGTTGATGCCGACGTCGATGACGATCGCGCCGGGCTTGATCCATTCGCCTTTCACCAGGCCGGGCTTGCCGGCGGCGACCACGACCAGGTCGGCACGGGCGACGTGCGCTTCCAGGTCACGGGTGAAGCGATGGGTCACGGTCGTGGTGCAACCGGCCAGAAGCAGCTCCAGCGCCATCGGCCGGCCGACGATGTTGGAAGCGCCGACGACCGTGGCGTCCAGCCCGTAGAGATCCACGCCGGTGCTGTGCAGCAGGGTGATGATGCCCTTGGGCGTGCAGGGGCGCAGCAGCGGCATGCGCTGCGCCAGTCGGCCGATGTTGTAGGGGTGGAAGCCGTCCACGTCCTTGTCCGGACGGATGCGCTCCAGCAGCAGCGAGGCGTCCAGGTGGGCGGGCAGCGGTAGCTGCACGAGAATCCCGTCGATCAGCGGATCCCCATTGAGCTCGTCGATCAGGGCCAGCAAATGCTCCTGGCTCGTATCGGCGGCCAGGTCATAGGCCCGGGAGACGAAGCCGACTTCTTCGCAGTCCTTGCGCTTGTGGGCTACGTAGACTTCGGAGGCCGGGTCGTTGCCGACCAGGATCACCGCGAGGCCGGGGGCGCGCAGGCCCTGCTGGCGACGCTGGGCGACGCGCTCGGCGATGGAGCGGCGCAGATTGGCGGCGATCGCTTTGCCGTCGATCAGTTGTGCGGTCATGGCGCTAGGGAAACCCTATGCAAGAGGAAAGAGAGGACGCGCATTCTCGCATGCGTGACCGCGCCGGCAAAGCGACGACGTCATGCCCGCCCGCGACCGGGTGTTTTCGCGCCTCTCTCTATGGGAAGTGTATATATCTGAATTTTCTTGAAAATTAGTGTTGACGAGGTTCGGGGCGGCCATTAAGATTCGCCCCGCTTGTCGAGCACAGCCAGCCGCTGGCGAAGCAGGCGGTCGGCATCGAGCCCAGGCGGTATCGGGACTTCGGCACCGGGCGCCCGTAGCTCAGCTGGATAGAGCATCCGCCTTCTAAGCGGATGGTCGCAGGTTCGAGTCCTGCCGGGCGTGCCACTCGATGTCACGACAAGCAATGCAATATGGTGGGCGTAGCTCAGTTGGTAGAGCACAGGATTGTGGCTCCTGGTGTCGTGGGTTCGATTCCCATCGTCCACCCCATATTTCCGAAAGCGCCAGGCACCTTGCCTGGCGCTTTTGTTTCAGCGTCTCGCGGACGTGGTGGAATTGGTAGACACACCAGATTTAGGTTCTGGCGCCGCAAGGTGTGAGAGTTCGAGTCTCTCCGTCCGCACCATCTTCTCTTTATTCTTCTCAGTACTCTTGCGCGGCGGCGCGGCGGCGCGGCGGCTTACTTGTCGCTGCGCACTGTTTTGCCTGCTGTTGCGGGCCGTTGCGCCACGGGTGACTTCTTTTTCCCAAGCCACTAGAATGCATGCCCTTGATTATGGGGCCGCATGGGCGGCAAACGTCTGAAACCGAGGAAAATCCATGCAAGTTTCTGTTGAAAATACTTCTGCTCTCGAGCGCCGCATGACCATCGGCGTGCCCGCCGAGCGTATCGAGACCGAAGTAGACAAGCGTCTTCAGCAGACCGCCCGCCGTGCCAAGATCCCTGGCTTCCGTCCCGGCAAAGTGCCGATGAGCGTGATCCGCCAGCGTTACGAGGCGTCTGCCCGTCAGGAAGTGCTGGGCGATCTGATCCAGGCTACCTTCTATGAGGCCGTGGTCGAGCAGAAGCTGAATCCGGCAGGCGCTCCTTCCGTCGAACCGAAAGTGTTCGAGAAGGGCAAGGATCTGGAGTACGTCGCTACCTTCGAAATCTTCCCCGAGTTCGAAGTGGCCGGCCTGGAGGCCATCGAGGTCGAGCGTCCGCAGGCTGATGTGGCCGATAGCGACGTCGACAACATGCTGGATATCCTGCGCAAGCAGAACACTCGCTTCGAAGCCGTCGAGCGTGCCGCCGAGAATGGCGACCAGCTGAACATCGACTTCATTGGCAAACTCGATGGTGAAGCCTTCGCTGGGGGCTCCGCCCAGGGCACCGACCTGGTGCTGGGTTCCGGCCGCATGATCCCGGGTTTCGAAGATGCCCTGGTGGGTGTCGTCGCTGGTGAAGAGCGTGTGATCAACCCGACCTTCCCCGAGGACTACCAGAACCTCGATCTGGCCGGCAAGACCGCCGAGTTCACCGTCAAGGTCAACAGTGTTTCCGCCCCGGTGCTGCCGGAGCTGGACGACGCCTTCTTCGCCCAGTTCGGCGTGACCGAAGGTGGCCTGGAAGGCTTCCGTGCCGAGGTTCGCAAGAATATGGAGCGTGAACTGCGCCAGGCGACCAAGACCAAGGTGAAGAACCAGGTGATGGACGGTCTGCTGCAGGCCAACCCGATCGAAGTGCCCAAGGCGCTCATCACCAATGAAATCGGTCGTCTGCGTCAGCAGGCCGTGCAGCAGTTCGGTGGCAACTTCCCGGCCGACCAACTGCCGGCTGAACTGTTCGAAGAGCAGGCCAAGCGTCGCGTCTCCCTGGGCCTGATCATCGCCGAGATGGTCAAGCAGTTCGAGCTCAAGCCCGATGAAGCCCGCGTGCGTGAGCTGATCGAAGAGATGGCCTCGGCCTACCAGGAGCCTCAGCAGGTCGTCTCCTGGTACTTCAAGAACGAAGAGCAACTGGGTGAAGTCCGCTCGGTTGTGCTGGAAGAGCAAGTTGTAGATACTGTTCTGGCAAAGGCCAAGGTCACCGACAAGTCGGTCTCCTACGAAGAAGCTGTCAAGCCCGTGGAAGCGCCGCAAGCCGCCTGATACTTCCCGCGTATCCAGCACAAACCATAAGCCAGCCTTCGCGCTGGCTTATGCGTCTTCATGACCCGATCATCTAGGGAGCGATCACAGGACATGTCCCGCAACTACTCGATGCAAATGCCTGAAATCCAAGCGGCCGGTGGCCTGGTGCCCATGGTGGTGGAGCAGTCCGCCCGTGGTGAGCGCGCCTACGACATCTATTCCCGCCTGCTCAAGGAACGCGTCATCTTCCTGGTCGGCCAGGTCGAGGATTACATGGCCAACCTGGTGGTGGCTCAGCTGCTGTTCCTGGAAGCCGAGAACCCCGACAAGGACATTCACCTCTACATCAACTCCCCGGGCGGCTCGGTGACCGCCGGCATGTCGATCTACGACACCATGCAGTTCATCAAGCCGGACGTCTCCACCATCTGCATCGGTCAGGCGTGCTCCATGGGTGCCTTGCTGCTGGCTGGCGGTGCCGCTGGCAAACGCTACTGCCTGCCGCACTCGCGGATGATGATCCACCAGCCGCTGGGCGGTTTCCAGGGTCAGGCTTCGGACATCGAGATCCACGCCCGCGAGATCCTCACCATCCGCGAGCGCCTGAACAAGGTGCTGGCCGAGCACACCAAGCAGCCGCTTGAAGTGATCGCCCGTGACACCGACCGTGACAACTTCATGAGCGGTGATCAGGCCGTCGAGTACGGTTTGATCGACCAGGTGCTCAAGCACCGCCAGATGGTCAGCTGATCCTTCCTCCTTCGCGGCCGGGGCTTCCGGCCGCGCCCCTCGGGCTTGAAAATGCCCGCGATTGGCCTCATCTTTGTTTTCGTGCATACCCGGATTGGATTGATCGAATGACTGATACCCGCAATGGCGAGGACAACGGCAAGCTGCTTTATTGCTCCTTCTGCGGCAAGAGCCAGCACGAAGTGCGCAAGCTCATCGCCGGGCCCTCGGTGTTCATCTGCGACGAATGCGTCGACCTGTGCAACGACATCATCCGTGAGGAGGTGCAAGAGGCACAGGCGGAGAGCAGCGGCCACAAGCTGCCGGCCCCCCGCGAGATCAGTGCGATCCTCGATCAGTACGTGATCGGCCAGGAGCGCGCCAAGAAAGTGCTCGCGGTCGCCGTCTACAACCATTACAAGCGCCTCAATCAGCGCGAGCGCAAGGAAGACGTCGAGCTCGGCAAGAGCAACATCCTCCTCATCGGCCCGACCGGTTCGGGCAAGACGCTGCTCGCCGAGACCTTGGCGCGTTTGCTCAACGTACCCTTCACCATCGCCGACGCCACCACGCTCACCGAAGCGGGCTACGTGGGTGAGGACGTCGAGAACATCATTCAGAAGCTGCTGCAGAAGTGCGACTACGACGTCGACAAGGCGCAGATGGGCATCGTCTACATCGACGAGATCGACAAGATCTCGCGCAAGTCGGACAACCCGTCGATCACCCGCGACGTATCTGGCGAGGGCGTGCAGCAGGCACTGCTCAAGCTGATCGAAGGGACCGTGGCTTCGGTGCCTCCGCAAGGTGGTCGCAAGCATCCCCAGCAGGAATTCCTGCAGGTGGACACGCGCAACATCCTGTTCATCTGTGGCGGCGCTTTCGCCGGCATCGAGAAAGTCATCCAGAACCGTTCGACCAAGGGCGGCATCGGTTTCAACGCCGAGGTCCGCAGCAAGGAACTGGACAAGAAGATCGGTGAATCCCTGCGCGAGATCGAGCCGGACGACCTGGTCAAGTTCGGCCTGATTCCCGAGTTCGTCGGTCGCCTGCCGGTGATCGCGACCCTGGAAGAGCTCGACGAGGCTGCGCTGGTGCAGATTCTCACCGAGCCGAAGAACGCGCTCACCAAGCAGTACGGTCGTCTCTTCGAGATGGAGGGCGTGGACCTCGAGTTCCGTCCCGACGCGCTCAAGGCGGTTGCCCAGCGCGCTCTGGAGCGCAAGACCGGTGCCCGTGGCCTGCGTTCGATCCTCGAAGGGGTGCTGCTCGATACCATGTACGAGATCCCCTCGCAGAGCGACGTCAGCAAGGTGGTGATCGACGAGAGTGTGATCGAGGGCAGTTCCAAGCCCCTGCTCATCTATGAGAGCAGCGAGCCGCCGGCAAAGGCGGCCCCCGAGGCTTAAGTCACCTGCAAGGGGCCTTCGGGCCCCTTCGTCATTCCTACCGGCTTGTAATTTGCCGGGCCTGACCTCATCTTAGGTCCAAGGCGCGACTTCTGGTCGCGAGACCCATGGGCCGTCGTAGAGCGTACTTTATGAAGACAACCATCGAATTGCCCCTTTTGCCGCTGCGCGACGTCGTGGTCTATCCGCATATGGTCATCCCGCTGTTCGTCGGTCGGGAAAAGTCCATTGAGGCGCTGGAGTCGGCCATGGCCGGCGACAAGCAGATCCTCCTGGTGGCTCAGCGCAATCCCGCCGACGACGACCCGGGCGAGGAGGCGCTGTATCGCGTCGGTACCGTCGCCACGGTACTGCAGTTGCTCAAGTTGCCTGATGGCACCGTCAAGGTCCTGGTCGAGGGCGAGCAGCGTGGCTCCATCGAACGTTTCATCGAGGCGGAAGGGCACGTCCGTGCGTTGGTCGAGATGGTCGAAGAAGACGCCACCGCCAGCCGCGAGTCCGAGGTGTTCAGTCGCAGCCTGATGAGCCAGTTCGAGCAGTACGTGCAGTTGGGCAAGAAGGTCCCTGCCGAGGTGCTGTCCTCGCTCAACGGGATCGAAGAGCCGTCGCGCCTGGTCGACACCATGGCCGCACACATGGCGCTGAAGATCGAGCAGAAGCAGGAAATCCTCGAGATCACCGAGCTTGCCGCGCGCGTTGAGCACGTGCTGGCCCTGCTGGATGCCGAGATCGATCTGTTGCAGGTCGAGAAGCGTATCCGTGGACGGGTCAAGAAGCAGATGGAGCGCAGCCAGCGCGAGTACTATCTGAACGAACAGATGAAGGCGATCCAGAAGGAACTCGGCGATATCGACGAGGGCCACAACGAGATCGACGAGCTGCGCAAGCGTATCGATAACGCCGGACTGACCAAGGAGGCACTGGCCAAGGCCAATGCCGAGCTGAACAAGCTCAAGCAGATGTCGCCGATGTCCGCCGAGGCGACCGTCGTGCGTTCCTACATCGATTGGCTGACCAACGTGCCTTGGAAGGCGCAGAGCAAGGTGCGCCTGGATCTGGCCAAGGCCGAGGACATCCTGGATGCCGACCACTACGGTCTCGAAGAGGTCAAGGAACGCATCCTCGAGTACTTGGCCGTGCAGAAGCGCGTGAAGAAGCTCAAGGGCCCGGTGCTCTGCCTGGTCGGCCCGCCCGGCGTCGGCAAGACCTCCCTGGCCGAATCCATCGCCCGCTCCACTAATCGCAAGTTCGTGCGCATGGCGTTGGGCGGCGTGCGCGATGAGGCCGAGATTCGCGGTCACCGGCGCACCTACATCGGCTCCATGCCGGGTCGCCTGATCCAGAAGATGACCAAGGTCGGGGTGCGAAACCCGCTGTTCCTGCTCGACGAGATCGACAAGATGGGCAGTGACATGCGTGGCGACCCGGCTTCCGCACTGCTGGAGGTGCTCGATCCCGAGCAGAACCACAACTTCAACGACCATTACCTGGAGGTCGATTACGACCTCTCCGACGTGATGTTCCTGTGCACCGCCAACTCGATGAACATCCCGCCGGCGCTGCTCGACCGCATGGAGGTCATCCGTCTGCCGGGCTACACCGAGGACGAGAAGGTCAACATTGCGGTGAAGTATCTGGCACCCAAGCAGACCGTTGCCAACGGCTTGAAGAAGGGTGAACTGGAGCTGGAGGAAGCCAGCATCCGCGACATCATTCGTTACTACACTCGCGAGGCGGGTGTGCGCAGCCTCGAACGGCAGATTGCCAAGATCTGCCGGCGCGTCGTGAAGGAGCATGCCCACGAGAAGCGCTTCCAGGTCAGCATCGCTCCAGAGGCGCTCGAGCACTACCTTGGTGTGCGCAAGTTCCGCTATGGGCTTGCCGAACAGCAGGACCAGATCGGTCAGGTCACCGGGCTTGCCTGGACCCAGGTGGGGGGTGAATTACTGACCATCGAGGCGGCCGTGGTGCCCGGTAAGGGGCGTCTGACCAAGACCGGTTCCTTGGGCGATGTGATGGGTGAGTCGATCACCGCGGCGCTGACGGTTGTCCGCAGTCGTGCCCGTAGTTTGGGTATTTCGCCGGAGTTCCACGAAAAGACCGACCTGCACATCCACATGCCCGAGGGCGCCACGCCGAAGGATGGCCCCAGTGCCGGCATCGGCATGTGCACTGCGCTGGTCTCCGCGCTGACGCAAATTCCGGTGCGTGCCGACGTGGCCATGACGGGTGAAATCACCCTGCGTGGACAGGTTCTGGCGATCGGCGGCCTGAAGGAAAAGCTGCTGGCGGCACACCGCGGCGGCATCAAGACGGTGCTCATTCCGGACGAGAACGTACGCGACCTTCGCGACATTCCCGAGAACATTAAGGCCGACCTGCAGATCAAGCCTGTCAAATGGATTGACGAGGTCCTGCAAATTGCGCTGCAATACGCGCCGGAGCCCTTGCCTGACGCGGCTCCTGAGATAGTTGGAAAAGAAGAGAAGCGCGATTCCGACAATAAGGAGCGAGTCAGCACCCATTGAGCCAGGCGGCTTCCTTGACACTTTTTTCGAGCCCTTGATATAAAGCGGGCCTTGTGTCGGTAGGCCACCCAGCACCGCTTCGCTTACACCGAATTCATAGAAACGATCTGAATAGAAATAAGGGGACTAGAGTGAACAAATCGGAACTGATCGATGCCATTGCCGCATCCGCTGATATCCCGAAAGCTGTTGCTGGCCGCGCACTGGATGCAGTGATCGACTCCGTTACCGGCGCTCTCAAAGCCGGTGACTCCGTGGTGCTGGTGGGCTTTGGCACGTTCGCCGTCAAGGAGCGCGCTGCTCGTACCGGCCGCAACCCGCAGACCGGCAAGCCGATCTCCATCGAAGCAGCCAAGATCCCCGGTTTCAAAGCCGGTAAAGCCCTGAAGGACGCTGTCAACTAAGCGTCTCCGAGGCTGTCTCCCGGGCGTCGTAAGGCGCCTGTCGAGACGGAGCGCTGGTTCACGCTAGCCAGGTCGTGATGTCTACGGATCACGGCCTCTTGCTCCAGTCACATCAGGAAGGCGCATCCAGTGGATGCGCCTTTCTTTTATCCGCTACCAACCCATGCCGCGAGGCCGGGCCTTTTTGCCGGTCCCACTGGGGGAAGAATGCTGCAGAACATCAGGGACAAATCTCAGGGCTGGATTGCCAAGGCGATCATCGGCGTCATCGTCCTGTTGCTGGCGCTCACTGGCTTCGATGCCATCATCCGTGCGACCAGTCATGCTCAGAGTGCCGCCGAAGTCAACGGCGAGGAGATCACCCAGAACGAACTCGGTCAGGCCGTCGAGATGCAACGCCGGCAGCTACTGCAACAGCTCGGGCCGAACTTCGACGCCAGCAAGCTCGACGACAACCTGCTGCGTGATAGTGCTCTGCGCGGGCTGATCGAGCGTCGCCTGCTGTTGCAGGACGCACGCGAGGGCGGTCTCTCGCTGTCCGAAGCGACACTCGATCAGATCATCGTCAATACGCCGGAATTTCAGCAGGATGGCAAATTCAGCACCGAGCGCTTCGACCAGGTGATTCGCCAGATGGGTTACGGTCGCCTGCAGTTCCGCCAGATGCTGCGTGATGAGCTGCTGATCGGCCAGTTGCGCGCCGGTATCGCCGGCAGCGCGTTCGTCAGCGAGCCGCAGGTCCGTGCTTTCGCCGAGCTGGAGCGCCAGACGCGCGACTTCGCTACCCTCAAGATCGCCGCCGACACCTCGGCCGTGAACGTCAGCGATGACGAGGTGAAGGCGCACTACGAAGAACACAAAGCGGAGTTCATGACGCCGGAGCAGGTCGTCGTCAACTACCTGGAGCTGAAGAAGTCCGCGTTGTTCGACAAGGCGACCGCCAGCAATGAGCAACTGCAGGCGCTCTACCAGCAAGAGGTCGGTAACCTCGCCGAGCAGCGTCGCGCCGCGCACATCCTGGTGGAGGTCAATGACAAGACCAGCGATGAGCAGGCCAAGGCCAAGATCGAGTCGATCAAGAAGCGTCTGGACGCTGGCGAGGACTTCGCGACCCTGGCCAAGGAAAACTCCGATGACCCGGGCTCCGCGCGTCAGGGCGGTGACCTGGGCTTCGCCGGCCGCGGGGTCTACGAGCAACCCTTCGAGGATGCGCTGTATGCATTGGACAAGGGTCAGGTTTCCGAGCCGGTGAAAACAAGCTATGGCTGGCACTTGATCAAACTGCTGGACGTGCAGGCGCCGGAGGTTCCGACGTTCGAGAGCCTGCGCAGCAAGCTCGAGCAGGAGGTGAAGTCGCAGCAGGTCGAGCAGCTCTTCGTCGAGCAGACCAAGCAACTGGAAGACTCGGCTTACGAGGCCTCCGATCTGAGCCAGCCGGCCCAGGACCTGGGCCTGCAGGTGCAGACCAGCGAGCCCTTCGGGCGTAGCGGCGGTGCAGGCTTGGCGGCCAATCCCAGGGTCGTCGAGGCTGCCTTCAGCCAGGAAGTGCTCGAGGACGGCGCCAACAGCACTGCCATCGAGCTGGATCCCGACACGATCGTCGTGCTGCGCGTGAAAGAGCATCGCCAGCCGGAGCAGATGCCGCTGGAGTCCGTCGCCACGCAGATCCGTGAACATCTCGTCGGAACCCGCGCCGCGGAGCAGGCGAGTGCAGAAGGCGAGCGTCTGCTGGCCAGCCTCAAGGATGCTTCCACGCCGAACGCCGAGGCGGCCAAGGGACGTCATTGGGAGCCCGTGGAAGCGGCATCGCGCAATCAGGAGGGTGTCGACCCGCAGGTGTTGCAGGAGGTATTCCGCATGCCTCATCCGGCAGCCGGCGACAAGCCAGCGTATGCAGGGGTTGCGCTGTCCAGCGGCGACTATGTGCTGATTCGCCTGAACGGCGTAGGTCAGCCGCAGCAGGCGCTGACCGATGAGGAGTTGAGCAACTACCGTCGCTTCCTCTCCTCGCGTGCCGGGCAGGAGGCCTTCGAAGCCTACCGTCGCGAGTTGCAGGCCAAAGCGGACATCGAGCGTTACTGATTCCGCCCTGGGTATCGAAGAGGCCGCTGCATTTCGCAGCGGCCTTTTTCGTTCTAGTGCCCCAAGGCAAGCCCAGGACACAGGCAAAAAAAACCGCTGCTTGAGCAGCGGTTCTTTCAGTCCGGGTCAGTGGAGAATCACTCCTCCATCGGCCCCATGGCGGTGGTGTTGAAGCCGCCGTCGACGTAGAGGATCTCACCGCTGATGCCCGAAGCCAGGTCCGAGCAGAGGAAGGCGCCAGCGTTGCCGACTTCGTCGATGGTGACGTTGCGACGCAGCGGGGTCTGACGCTCGTTGGCCGCGAGCATCTTGCGGAAGCTGGCGATACCGCTGGCGGCCAGGGTGCGGATGGGGCCTGCGGAGATGGCGTTGACACGGGTGCCTTCCGGGCCGAGGCTGCCGGCCAGGTAGCGTACGCCGGCTTCCAGGCTGGCCTTGGCCATGCCCATCACGTTGTAGTTCGGCATGGTGCGCTCGGCGCCCAGGTAGGAGAGCGTGAGCAGGCTGCCGTTGCGGCCTTTCATCATTTCGCGACCGGCCTTGGCCAGGGCGACGAAGCTGTAGGCGCTGATATCGTGGGCGATCTTGAAGCCTTCGCGGGTGGTGACTTCGGTGAAGTCGCCGTTGAGCTGGTCACCGGGAGCGAAGCCGACCGAATGGACGATGATGTCCAGCCCGTCCCACTTCTTGCCCAGCTCCTCGAACACCTTGGCGATGTCCTCGTCGTTGGCGACGTCGCAGGGGAAGCACAGTTCGGCGTTCGAGCCCCAGCCGGCGGCGAATTCCTCGACACGGCCCTTGAGCTTTTCGTTCTGGTAGGTGAAGGCCAGCTCGGCGCCCTCGCGGTGCATGGCCGCGGCGATACCCGATGCGATGGACAGTTTGCTGGCGACGCCGACGATCAGTACGCGCTTACCGGCGAGAAAACCCATGTGATTCATCCTCTTCAATGTTGGTCGGCGGTCGCCGGGGCCAGGAACGCGGCCTCCAGCAACTGCCGGGTATAGGGGTGTTGCGGTTTGGCGAAAATCGCCTGCGCATCACCCTGTTCCACGACGCGTCCTTCCTTGACCACCATCAACTGGTGGCTCAATGCCCTGACCACCGCCAGATCGTGGCTGATGAACAGGTAGGTCAGGTCATGCTTGGCCTGCAGCGTACGCAGCAGGTCAACCACCTGACGCTGGACCGTACGGTCCAGTGCCGAGGTGGGTTCGTCGAGCAGGATCAGCGCCGGCTTGAGCACCAGGGCTCGAGCAATGGCAATGCGCTGACGCTGCCCGCCGGAAAACTCATGGGGATAACGATGCCGCGTCTGCGGATCGAGTCCCACTTCCTCCAGTGCGGCGATGATCGCACGTTCCTGCTCCTCGGCGTTGCCAATGCCGTGGATGCCCAGGCCTTCGCCGACGATCTGGCCCACCGACATGCGTGGGCTCAGGCTGCCGTACGGGTCCTGGAAGACCACCTGCATCTGCCGTCGCAGAGGCCTTACCTGCTTCTGCGACAGCGCCTGGATCGGCTGCCCCTGGAAGCGGATTTCCCCGCGACTGGCGAGCAAGCGAAGCAGCGCCAGGCCCAGGGTCGATTTACCGGAACCGCTCTCACCGACGATGCCCAGGGTTTGCCCCCTGGGCAGCGCGAAGTCTATGCCATCCACCGCCTTGACGTGATCCACGGTGCGTCGCAGCAGGCCCTTGCGGATCGGAAACCAGACGCGCAGGTCATTGGCTTCCAGTAGCGGTGCGTTCTCCGCGACCGGCAATGGCTCGCCGCGGGGATCGGCCGCGAGCAGTTCGCAGGTGTACGGATGCTGCGGATGGGCGAAGATTTCCTCGCACGACCCTTGTTCGACGATGGTTCCGCGCTGCATGACACATACCCGATGGGCAATGCGCCGAACCAGGTTCAGATCATGACTGATCAGCAGCAGCGACATGCCCAGGCGCGCCTGCAGATCGCGCAGCAGGTCGAGGATCTTCAGCTGCACCGTGACGTCCAGCGCCGTGGTGGGCTCGTCGGCGATCAACAGTTCCGGCTCGTTGGCCAAGGCCATGGCGATCATCACCCGCTGCCGCTGGCCACCGGAGAGCTCGTGGGGATAAGCCTTCAGG
Organism: Pseudomonas sp. R4-15; assembly: GCF_055768815.1. Lineage (NCBI taxonomy): Bacteria > Pseudomonadati > Pseudomonadota > Gammaproteobacteria > Pseudomonadales > Pseudomonadaceae > Pseudomonas > Pseudomonas sp. R4-15. Next base: position 3,190,547 of record NZ_CM147293.1, on the reverse strand, counting down.
CGGCGTTCGGGATTGGTGATGCCGACCAGTTCGAGCAATTCGAGGATGCGCGCGGTGGCGGCCTTGCCGCTCAGGCCCTTGTGCAGCGCCAGTACCTCGCCGATCTGCTTGCCGATGCTGTGCAGCGGGTTGAGCGAGGTCATGGGTTCCTGGAACACCATGGCGATGCGGTTGCCGCGGATGCCGCGCAGGCGTCGTTCTGGCAGTTGCAACAGGTCATCGCCCGCGTAGCGGATGCTGCCGGCCGGGTGGCTGGCCATGGGGTAGGGCAGCAGGCGCAGGATCGAATGGGCGGTAACCGACTTGCCCGAGCCGCTTTCGCCGACCAGGGCCAGGGTTTCGCCCTTGCGGATGTCGAAGCTGACATGCTCGACGACGCGCAGGGCTTGCTCGGCCTGGCTGAATTCCACCGCCAGGTCGCGGACTTCGATCAGGTTCTCGTTGGACATCTCACTTCCTCGGATCGAAGGCATCGCGGGCGGCCTCGCCGATGAATACCAGCAGACTGAGCATCACGGCCAGGACGGCGAAGGCGCTGATGCCCAGCCAGGGCGCCTGCAGGTTCTCCTTGCCCTGGGCGACCAGCTCGCCCAGCGACGGTGAGCCGGCGGGCAGGCCGAAGCCGAGGAAATCCAGGGCCGTCAGCGTGCCGATGGCGCCGGTGAGGATGAACGGCAGGAAGGTCATGGTCGAGACCATGGCGTTGGGCAGGATGTGGCGGAACATCAGCGTGCGGTCCGCCATGCCCAGGGCACGCGCGGCGCGCACGTACTCCAGGTTGCGGCCGCGGAGGAATTCGGCTCGCACCACATCCACCAGGCTCATCCAGGAGAACAGCAGCATCAGCCCCAGCAGCCACCAGAAATTCGGCTGCACGAAGCTCGCCAGGATGATCAGCAGGTAGAGCACCGGCAGGCCCGACCAGATCTCCAGGAAGCGTTGGCCGATGAGGTCGACCCAACCCCCGTAGTAGCCCTGCAGCGCGCCGGCAATGACGCCGACGATGGAGCTGGCGATGGTCAGGGTCAGGGCGAACAGGACCGAGATGCGGAAGCCGTAGATGATCCGCGCCAGCACGTCGCGCGCCTGGTCATCGGTGCCCAGCCAGTTCTCCGTCGACGGCGGCGCCGGTGCCGGCACCGTCAGGTCGTAGTTGATGGTGTCGTAGCTATAGGGAATCGGTGCCCAGATCATGCGACCGTTTCCGGCCTCGACCAGCTCGCGCAGGTAGGGGCTCTTGTAGTTGGGTTCCAGCGGGAATTCCCCGCCGAACTCGGTCTCGGCATAGCGCTTGAAGGCCGGGAAGTACCAGTGGCCTTCGTACTGCAAGGCCAGGGGCTTGTCGTTGGCGATCAGCTCGGCGCCCAGGCTGGCGACGAACAGCACGAGGAACAGCCACAGCGACCACCAGCCACGGCGATTGGCCTTGAAGCGCTCGAAGCGGCGACGGTTGAGAGGGGACAGGTGCATGCGTTCAGTGTCCCCGGCTTTCGAAGTCGATGCGCGGGTCCACCAGGGTATAGGTGAGGTCGCCGATCAGCTTGACCAGCAATCCGAGCAGGGTGAACAGGAAGAGCGTGCCGAAGACCACCGGATAGTCGCGGTTCATCGCCGACTCGAAGCTGAGCAGGCCCAAGCCGTCGAGGGAGAAGATCACCTCGATGAGCAATGAGCCGGTGAAGAACATGCCGATGAAGGCCGCCGGAAAGCCGGCGATGATCAACAACATGGCGTTACGGAACACGTGACCGTAGAGCACCCGCCGTTCGGTCAGCCCCTTGGCGCGGGCGGTGATCACGTACTGCTTGCCGATTTCGTCGAGGAAGCTGTTCTTGGTCAGTAGCGTCAGCGTGGCGAAGTTGCCGATCACCAGCGCCGTGACCGGCAGCGCCAAGTGCCAGAAATAGTCGAGGATCTTGCCGCCCAGGCTCAGTTGCTCGAAGTCGTTGGAGGTCAGCCCACGTAGCGGGAACCAACTGAAATAGCTGCCGCCAGCGAACAGCACGATCAGCAGGATGGCGAAGAGGAACGCCGGAATGGCATAGCCGACGATGATCGCCGAACTGGTCCAGACGTCGAAGGCGCTGCCGTGCCGCCGGGCCTTGGCGATGCCCAGGGGAATCGATACCAGGTACATGATCAGCGTGCTCCACAAACCCAGTGACACGGAGACCGGCATCTTCTCCAGGATCAGGTCGGTGACCTTGGCGTCGCGGAAGAAACTCTCGCCGAAATCGAAGTGTGCGTAGTTCTTCAACATGATCCAGAAGCGCTCCGGCGCCGACTTGTCGAAGCCGTACATCTTCTTGATCTCTTCGATCAGATCCGGGTCCAGGCCCTGCGCGCCTCGATAGTTGCCGCCGCGGGCGACCTCGCTGCCACCGCCGGAAATGCGTCCCGTGGCGCCCCCCGCGGCGGCGTCGAAGCCCTCCAGACGGGCGATGGTCTGCTCCACCGGTCCACCGGGAGCGGCCTGGATGATGATGAAGTTGATCAGCAGGATGCCGAGCAGGGTCGGGACGATCAGCAGCAGGCGCCGCAGGATGTAGGCGAGCATCTAGGGGGCGTCCTGTTCGTCGGGGTCGGTCGCCGGAGGCTCGGCGGGCGCATCCGGGCGCACCCACCAGGTCATCAGGCCGATGTCGTATTTGGGTGCCACTTGGGGATGGCCGAAGCGATTCCAGTAGGCGACGCGGAAGGTGTCGATGTAGTAGTTCGGCACCACGTAATGGCCCCATAGTAGCGCGCGATCCAGCGCCCTGGCGTGGTTCACCAGGGACTCGCGGGAGTCAGCCGCCACCAGGCCCTCGACCAGCGCATCGACGGCCGGGTCCTTGAGACCGATGAAGTTGCGGCTGCCGGGATTGTCGGCGCTCGCCGAATGCCAGTACTCGATCTGCTCGTTGCCCGGCGAGGAGGATTGCGGCCAGACCGCCGAGGTCATGTCGAAGTCCCGCGAACGCATCCGGTTGATGTATTGGGAAACGTCGACCCGGCGAATCTGCATGTCGATGCCCAGCTCGGCCAGGTTGCGCTTGAAGGGCAGCAGCACGCGCTCCAGATTGGCCTGGGCCAACAGGAACTCGAAGCTCAGCGGCTGGCCGTCGGGCCCGACCATGCGGTCGTTCTCGATGTGGAATCCGGCCTCCATGAGCAACTGGTAGGCCTTGCGCTTCTGCTCGCGAATGATGCCGCTGGCGTCGCTCACCGGCGGGGCGAAGGGGTGCTCGAAGACCTCCGCCGGCAGTTGGTCACGCAGCGGTTCGAGGATCTTCAGTTCGGCCTCGCTGGGCATGCCCCGAGCGGCCATCTCGGAGTTCTCGAAATAGCTGCGATTGCGCTTGTAGGCGCCATAGAAGAGTTGCTTGTTGGTCCATTCGAAGTCGAACAGCTGGGCGATCGCCTCGCGCACCCGGCGATCCTGGAAGATGGGGCGGCGGATGTTGAAGACGTAGCCTTGCATGCCCACCGAGTTGGCGTTGGGGATCTCTTCCTTGACGATGTCGCCGGCGTCGAGGGCCGGGCTCTGGTAGCCGGTCGCCCAGTCCTTGGCGGAGTACTCGAGGTTGAAGTCGAACTGCCCGGCCTTGAAGGCCTGCAGCGCAACCGACATGTCACGGTAGTAGTCCACCACGACCGCGTCGAAGTTGTATTGGCCACGGTTTACCGGCAGGTCCTTGCCCCACCAGTCCTTGACCCGCTCGTAGCGAATGCTGCGTCCGGCGTTGAAGCGGGCGATGCGGTAGGGGCCGCTGCCCAGCGGTGGCTCCAGGCTGGTGTGGGAGAAGTCGCGCTCGGCCCACCAGTGCTTGGGCAGTACCGTGAGCTGGCCGAGAATCAGCGGTAGCTCGCGGTTGCCAGGGTGCTTGAAGTCGAAGCGGATGCTGCGAGGACCCTCGACCACCGCGGCAGCGACGTCGCCATAGTAGTGGCGATACATCGGATCGCCTTTTTCCATGAGGATTTCGAAGCTGAACTTCACGTCCTCGGCGGTCACCGGCGTGCCGTCGTTGAAGCGAGCCTCGGGACGCAGGACGAAGCGGACGTAGCTATTGTCCTTGGGGCGCTCGATACTCTGCGCGAGCAGACCGTATTCGGTGAAGGGTTCGTCCGGGGAATGGTAGGTGAGGGTGTCGTAAATCAGCCCAAGGCGGTCGGCGGCGTTGCCCTTGGAGATGAAGGCGTTGAAGCTGTCGAAACCACCCAGCCCGGACAGGCGCAGCGTGCCGCCCTTGGGCGCGTCCGGGTTGACGAAGTCGAAGTGCTGGAAGTTCGCCGGGTAGCGGGGCGGCTCGCCGTACAGCGTGAGCGCGGGCTGGGGGGCGGCGAAAGCGGCCTGGGTGGCGAGCAGCAGGCCGCAAAGAGCCGACAGGGCGCGGCGCGAAGAGGTCATCGGGCATTCTCCATCGGTTTTCGCCACCAACTGCGCAGGCCCAGGGTGTAGGGCGGCACGCTATGGAAGGCCAGGCTGTTGCGGTACGCCAGGCGGTGGTGGTCGATGTACCAGTTGGGTATCACGTAGTGGCTCCAGAGCAGCACGCGATCCAGCGCGCGTGCGGCGGCAATCTGTTCGTCACGAGTCTGCGCCGCCAGCAGTTTCTCCAGCAAGCCGTCTACCACGGGGCTCGAGACGCCGGCGTAGTTCTTCCCGCCGGGAACTGCGGCCTGGCTGGAGTGGAAATACAGCCATTGCTCGAAGCCCGGGCTCAGGCTCTGCGGGAGGGTCAGCAGCAGCATGTCGTAGTCGAAGCGGTCCAGGCGCTGCTTGTATTGGGCGCGATCGACGGTACGCATCTGCGCTTGGATACCGATACGCGAGAGATTCTCCCGGTAGGGTTGCAGAATCCGCTCCAGGCTAGGGTTCACCAGCAGGATCTCGAAGCCCAGCGGGCGCCCATTGGCATCCTGCAACTGGCCGTTGCGATAGCTGTAGCCGGCCTCACCGAGCAGTTTGAGCGCCTTGCGCAGGGTTTCCCGCGGTATGCCGCGACCGTCGGTGGTGGGCAGCTGGAACGGTTGGCTGAACAGTTCGGCAGGCAGTTGATCGCGGTAGGGCGAGAGCAGCAGCCACTCGGCACCGGCAGGAATGCCCTGGGCGGCGAAATCGCTGTTGGGGTAGTAGCTGTCGGTGCGCTTGTAGGCACTGTTGAACAGCGCACGGTTGGTCCACTCGAAATCGAACAGCATGCCGAGCGCCTCGCGTACGCGAGGATCGCCGAAGGGCCCGTGACGACTGTTCATGAACAGCGCCTGTGTCGGTACCGGCATGCGGTGGGGAATTTCAGCCCGGATGATGTCGCCTCGCTCCACCGCGGCGAAACGGTATCCGGTGGCCCAGTTCTTTGCCTGATGCTCGTCGTAGAGGTCGAATTCACCGGCCTTGAACGCTTCGAAGGCCACGCGTGAATCCCGGTAGAAGTCGAATTCCAGGCGGTCGAAATTGTATTTTCCCCGGTTGACCGGCAAATCCTTGCCCCACCAGTCACGCACGCGCTCGAACACCAGGCGCCGGCCCGGCTCGATCTCCGTGATGCGGTAGGGACCGCTGCCCAGGGGCGCTTCGAAGGTCGTGGCGGCAAAGTCACGTGATTGCCAGTAATGCTGCGGCAGCACCGGCAGCTCGCCCAGGTGCAGGATGTCCAGGCTGCTGGCGTTGTCGCGCAGTATGAAGCGCACGCGCCGCGGCCCGAGTATGTCGACGCGCTCGACCTGCTGCAGGGCGGGGCGATACTGCGGATGGCCCTTGCGCAGCAGTGTGCGGTAGCTGAAGGCGACATCGTAGGCGGTGATCGGTACGCCGTCGTGGAAGCGCGCTTCCTCGCGCAGGTTGAACACCACCCAGCTGCGGTCTTCGGCATATTCGATGCTGCGCGCGACCAGGCCGTAGGCCGAGGCGGGCTCGTCTCCCGAGGGGTCGAAGATGCCGGTACCGACCATCAGCGGTGCGTTCAGCTCGCCGGGACCGTAGTCGAGAAAGCCCGCCGTGGCGCTGGGCGCAGTGCCTTTGAGGACGTAGGGATTGAGGGTGTCGAAGGTGCCACTGCCCATGGCATGCAGCACCCCGCCCTTGGGCGCGTCAGGATTGACCCAGTCGAAATGGCTGAAGCTGGCTGGATACTTGAGCAGGCCGAACTGCGCGTAGCCGTGGCTCTCGATGATCGCAGCGGTGGCCGGTTCCCCCAGCGCGAGGCTCAACAGCAAGAGGGAAGGCAGGCGCATCAGGCGATGGATCCGGTCCAGAGTCGGTGCGAGGGCGATGGGCCGGTACAGTAACAGCTTGGACTGCCTGGAAAAAGCACCGCCCCACCGGGACGGCACCACAGAAGGCTTCCGACGATCAGCTAGCGTTCCACGTAGAGCGTCAGGTTCTGACCGACCTTGAGGGCGTTATCCGCCAGTCCGTTCCACCGCTTGAGGTCCTTGACGCTGACCCGGTAGCGGCGCGCGATGTCCCACAGGTTGTCGCCGTTACGTACGCGATAGCGCTGACTGCTGTTGGCCAGCTTGCCCAGTTGAGATTTTTCATCGCCGCTCACCGCCAGTTCGCCCGGCAGCGGCAGGGTCAGCAATTGGCCCACCGACAGGCGATTGCTACGTAGTTTGTTGCTGCTCTTGATCTCGTCGACGGTCAGGCGGTAACGGCGGGCGATGGTATACAGGCTGTCGCCGGAGCGAACCTGGTATTCCTGCCATTTGAGGAAGTCATCCGGGCTGAGCGCGGCGAGACTTTGCGCCAGTTGCTCGGCTTTGTCCGCCGGCACCAGCAATTGCTGCGGGCCATCCAGGGTGATGCCACGCTTGAACGCGGGGTTGAGCTGCAGCAGCTCGTTTTCGTCGAGGTCGGCCAGCTTGGCCAGGCGCGACAGGCGCATGCGCCGGTCGACCTCGACGGTCTGGAAGTAGGGCTCGTTGGCGATCGGCGCGAGGTTCACGCCATACGCGTCCGGGGACATCACCACTTCCGACAGCGCCAACAGCTTGGGCACGTAGTCCTGGGTCTCCTGGGGCAGGCCGAGGTTCCAGTAGTCGGTGGGCAGACCGAGCTTCTCGTTGCGCTCGATGGCACGGCTGACGGTGCCTTCGCCGGCGTTGTAGGCCGCCAGGGCGAGCAGCCAGTCGCCATTGAACATGTCGTGTAGGCGCGTCAGGTAGTTCAGCGCCGCGTTGGTCGAGGCGGCGACGTCGCTGCGGCCGTCGTACCAGCTGTTCTGCGCGAGATTGAAGTGACGGCCGGTGGAGGGGATGAACTGCCAGAGGCCCACGGCCTGTGCGGGCGAGTAGGCGAGCGGGTTGTAGGCGCTCTCGATCATCGGCAGCAGCGCCAGCTCCAGCGGCATGCCGCGTTCTTCCAGGCACTCGACGATGTAGTGGATGTACGGTGTGCCGCGCACGGCGGCGTTCTGCAGGAAGTCGGGATTGCCGGCGAACCACAGTCGTTGCTGGCGAATACGCGGGTTGTCTTCCAGAGCGTCCTGCAGCGCGAAGCCTTCACGCATGCGTTCCCAGACATCCTGCGCCACGAGCGGCGACGGGTTGCTCTGGCCGAACCACTCCACCGGACGCTCGAGGGAGCTGGAGGAGGGGACGTAGGCGGGCGCCGTTTTGCTGGGCGCGTGATCGAGGCCCGCACAGCCGGCGAGCGCCAGGGCAAGGCTCAGCGCGGAGGCACGGAACAGTCTGGATGCTCGAGCGTCGTCGGCATCGGGCGAGGCTGGCGGCATGGGCGACCGGGAGTAGTCTGGCGAAAAGTCGGGGGATTCTAGGGAGCCGCTTCCCGACAGGTCAAGCCTAACGGCCGGTCAGTGATGTCTCAGGGGCAGGCCGTCACACCCCGCTTCGCTTGGCGCGGCGGGGGGTGAAGGCTCAGGACGGTTCTCAGAAATGATTTTTCCATTCACGCAAGGCGGCGAACACCTCCAGCGGGGTAGCCTCGGCGAGATTGGCCTGGCGCATGGCGGCACATTGCACGGCGGGTTCCTGGCAGCGCAGGAAGGGGTTGCTGGCGCGTTCCTGGGCGAGGGTCGAGGGCAGGCTGATGCGTCCTTCGCTGCGCCACTGCTCGACCTCCGCCAGGCGGGCGGCGATGCCAGGGTTGTCCGGCTCCACGGCGTGCGCGAAGCGCAAGTTGGACAGGGTGTATTCGTGCGCGCAGTAGACCCGGGTCGTGTCCGGCAACTGCGCCAGGCGCTCCAGGGAATGCTGCATCTGCGCCGGGGTTCCCTCGAACAGGCGACCGCAGCCAGCGGCGAACAGGGTGTCACCGCAGAACAGCGCACCGGGTTGCCCGGGCAGGTAGTAGGCGATGTGGCCCAGGGTATGGCCGGGTACTTCGAGCACCTGCAGGCGTTCGCCGAGCAGCTCGATCCAGCGTTGGTCCTCCAGCGCTTCGTCGAGCGCCGGGATGCTTTCCCGGGCCGGGCCCCAAACCCGCGCCTGGTGGGCCCCCTTGAGCTCGGCAACGCCGCCGACGTGGTCGGCGTGGTGATGGGTGACCAGGATGTCGGTCAGGGACCACTGCGGATGTTCGGCAAGCCAGCGCTGCACGGGCGCCGCGTCACCGGGGTCTACCACCGCGCAGCGGTGCTGGTCCGTGTCCTGCAACAACCAGATATAGTTGTCACTGAAGGCAGGCAAGGCTTCGATTCGCAGCATCACGGTATCCTTATTCGTCTATTGTCGTTGCACGGCCCTATGGTAGGCCAAGCATCCGGTTCAGCTCCATGAGGAGGTCCCATGCAACCCATCGCAAGCCAACCGGCGAAGGAGCCGGACGATAGCCGCTCACAAGAGGCGCGGGCCTGGTTCGACGGGCCGCTCGGGCAACAGTTGCTCGGCGAGGAGCGGCGCTTGCTGGCCGACGAACTGGCGCGCTTCTTCGGCGGCTTCCTGGTGCATTACGGTCCGCCTGGCGAGCTGCCGGCGCAGCGACCGCAGATCCAGCGCTGCGTCAGCCTGGGGCCGGCGCTGCCGGGAGTGGAAATCGTTTGCGAGGAACATTGCTGGCCGCTTGGCGAGCATGCCGCCGACGTGGTGTTGCTGCAGCATGCACTGGACTTCTCGCGCTCACCCCACGCACTGCTGCGCGAGGCCGCGCGCAGTGTGCGGCCCGGTGGACATCTGCTGATCGTCGGCTTCAACCCCTGGAGTACCTGGGGTGCGCGCAGTTTGTTGGCCAGCGACGGACTCGGCCAGGTGCGCGGCATCGGCCCGGCACGGGCCACGGACTGGATGAACCTGCTGGGCTTCGCGCTGGAGAAACGCCGCCTCGGGTGCTATCGTCCGCCGCTTTCTTCGCTGACCTGGCAGCGCCGACTGGCGCGCATGGAGCCCTGGGGCGAGCGCTGGCAACTGCCCGGCGCCGGCTGCTACCTGCTGGTGGCGCGCAAGCTGGTGGTGGGCTTGCGGCCGCTGCCCAAGACCGAGCGCGCACGCATGGGCAAGCTGTTGCCGATGCCGGTGGCCAAGGTCAGCCGACGTGACTCCGAGCAGTGAGATAGATGAGCGACGAAGTAGAGATCTATACCGATGGCGCCTGCAAGGGCAACCCGGGTCCTGGTGGCTGGGGCGCCCTGCTGGTGTGCAAGGGGCAAGAGAAGGAACTGTTCGGCGGCGATCCACTGACCACCAACAACCGCATGGAGCTGATGGCGGCGATCCGTGCCCTCGCGGAGCTCAAGCGTAGCTGCAAGGTGCGCCTGACCACCGACTCCGAGTACGTCATGCGCGGTATCACCCAGTGGTTGCCGAACTGGAAGAAGCGCGGTTGGAAGACCGCCGCCAAGCAGCCAGTGAAGAATGCAGAACTTTGGCAGGCGCTGGACGAACAGGTGGCCCGGCATCAGGTGGAATGGCAATGGGTGCGCGGGCATACCGGTCATCCGGGCAACGAACGCGCCGACCAACTGGCCAATCGTGGTGTGGCCGAGGCGCGTCGGAGCGGCGTAGCCAGTTGAGATCGCGGGTGGCTGGCGGGGGCTAGCGCAGCGTGCTCATCTCCAGCCAGTCCAGTTCCTGTTCGACCCGCCGATAGGCATCGTCGCCGATTTCGCCGCTGCGCCTTAGCGCTTCCAGGGCCTGGCGCGCCTCGCCAATGGCCTCGCGGCGCAGGTCGTTGTCCTGACTCGTGGCGCCGCCCTCCGCAGCGCAGAGCTGGGCCAATGCTTCCTCGTATTCCTTACGCAGGCGTTTGGCGGCAGGCTCCGGGCGCTTTTCCAGCGCGCTGAGGGTGGCGCGCAAGGCCGCGCCTCGGGCCTGCTGGATCTCCTCGTCGACCAGGTTGTCGCGCGGCAAGCGCAGCCAGCGCAGTAGCGGACGCAGGGTCAGCCCCTGGATCAACAGCGTGCCCAGGACCACGACGAAGGCGCAGATCAGGATGAAGTCGCGGTAGGGAAAGTCTCCTGGCAACGCCAGCGCCGCAGCGAGCGTCACGATGCCACGCATGCCGGACCAACTCACCACCAAGCTGGCCTTGAGGCTCTCCGCTGGCGTCATCGCGTCGGGGCGCCGCCGTTCACTGGGGGCGAGCAGTCCGCTGTAGAGAAACACCCAGGCGAAGCGCACCAGGATCACCACGACCAGGCAGCACAGCGCGACGATGAGCCAGTCCAGGCGCTCGCCGCTTTTCAGGGTCGGCAGGATCTCCCGCAATTGCAGGCCGACCAGTACGAAGGCCAGGACGTTGAGCACGAAGGTGAGCGTCTCCCAGGTGGCGAAGGAGTGCACCCGGACCAGCGTGGGAATCGCCGGCGTGCGGGCGCGGCCCGCCGTGAGCCCGTAGGCGACCACCGTGATGACGGGTGACAGTTGCAATTGCTCGGCCAGTAGCCAGAGCCCGAAGGTCGTGACGAACTGGATGATGGTGGCATTGGCGGCATCGGTCAGTCTTCGGGTCAGGCGCATTACCAGGCGCGCCAGCAGCCAGCCGACCAGCGTGCTCCCGCAGGCGACCAGCAATAGGGCGGGCAGGGCGTTGAACAGGCTGAAGCCGCCGCTCGCCACGGCGCCTACCGCGAGCCGGTAAATGAGCAGGGAGGCGGCGTCATTGAACAGACTTTCGCCCTCGATCACCATGCGGATGCGATGTGGCGGCTGCACCTGGCGCATTACCGCGATCGCCGCTACCGCGTCCGGTGGTGCGAGCAGGGCACCCAGGGCGATGGCCGCGGCCCAGGGCATTTCGGGCAGCAACCAGCGTACGGCGAGTGCGACGGCGCTGGTGGTCAGGGCGATGGCCGCCACCGCCAGCCAGATCACCGGATAGCGGTTGCGCTTGAGATCGCGCAGTGACATGTCGTGGGCCGCATCGAGCAGGATGGGCGCGACCAGCAGCGCAAGAATCAGGTCCGCGGGGATGGGCAGGGTCGGCAGCCCCGGAATCAGCGCGATCACGACGCCGAGCAAGGCCAGGAGAACCGGGTAGGGCACATGAATGCGTTGCGCGTAGATCGATAGCAGCGAAGCTCCCAGGAGAATCGCTAGAATCATCGCGAATACCGACATGTCAGGCCTTTGCGCAGCGGTTGAACGAAATGGACGCGTCGTCGCGCCATGGGCTTCGCGCTTTGCCTAAGCTTGGCGGCTATGGCATGTTACCGCGCCGTAGCCGATAGACCCCTCGAGCGCGGTGTTTTGTTCCCGTGGCGCGCCATGCGCCGCAGGAGTGCGCACCGCCCGGAATAGAGAGAACCGCATTTCATGAGTACGCAAGCAGCCGCCCAGCGGATGGTGGTGCTGGATACCGAAACCACCGGTATGCCGGTCAACGATGGCCACCGGGTGATCGAGATCGGTGGTGTCGAGCTGATCGGTCGGCGACTCACTGGCCGGCATTTTCACGTCTATCTGCAGCCGGACCGGGAGATCGACGAAGGCGCCATCGCGGTGCACGGGATCACCCTCGACTTCCTGGCGGACAAGCCACGCTTCGCCGACGTCGCCGACGAGTTCTACGAGTTCATCAAGGGCTCGCAGCTGATCATCCACAACGCGGCGTTCGACGTCGGCTTCATCAACAACGAGTTCGCTCTGGCTGGGCAGCAGGCGCGCTCGGACGTCAGCGATTACTGCAGCATCCTCGACAGCCTGCAGATGGCGCGTGAGCGCCATCCGGGGCAGCGCAACAGCCTGGATGCCTTGTGCAAACGCTACGGCGTAGACAACTCCAACCGCGAACTGCACGGCGCACTGCTCGACGCCGAGATTCTCGCCGACGTCTATCTGGCGATGACCGGTGGGCAGACCAACCTGTCCCTGGCCGGCGATGGTGACGAGGGCGGGGTGGTGCATGCCACGCCGATTCGCCGGCTGCCTGCCGATCGCGCGCGCACGCGGGTGATTCGCGCCGGCGAACTGGAGCTCGCCGCCCACAGTTCACGGCTGGCCGCGATCGAGAAGGCCAGTGGTGCGCCTGCCCTATGGAGCGACGCCTAACGGCAGCCGACCGCTGGCGCTAGCGGCGACTGCCTTCTCAACGACCCACGCGCCTGCCGCTGCGGTTTTTCGTGCCTCAGCGGCGTCCTCTCAGGACTCGACCGGAATCTTCGTGCCTTTGCCCCGTGCATTGAGCACGGCCAGGTAGACCAGTCCGAGCGCGATCCAGCCGAGGCCGAGGTACTGAGCATCGGCACTCATGCTGATCAATACGTAGCCGATGATGACCAGGCCTATCAGCGGACAGAGCAGATGGCGGATGAGCTGGCCGCTCTTCTGGCGAACCAGGTAGTGGTTGATGACCGCCAGGTGCAGCAGGCAGAAACCGGTCAGGGCGCCAAAATTCACCAGCGAGGTGAGTGTGTCCGGGGCGTCGAGGAAGGCGATGCCGATGCCCAGTGACAGCACGCCCACCAGGTACAGGCTGACATGGGGCGTCTGGTATTTCGGATGGATCTTCGCCAATACGCGGGGCAGCTTGCGGTCCCGTGCCATCGAGAAGAGCAGACGAGAGACGGCCGCCTGCGAGGTGATGGAGACGGTGACGCCCCACGCCAGCGCGGTGGCCACCGCCGTCAGCGTGGACAGCCAGTGTCCCCCCGCCGCTTCGGCGATCTCGTAGAAGGCGGTATCGGCGGAGTCGAAGGTCATGCCGGCGGCGAGATCGGTGGCGAGCCAGGTCTGCACGATGAAGATCGCGCCCATCACGAACAGCGCGATCAGCGAGGCGCGGCCGATCTGCCGCGCCGGATCGCCTTTCACTTCCTCGGCCAGGGTGGAGATGGCGTCGAAGCCCAGGAAGGACAGCACCGCGATGGACACCGCCTTCATCACCAGTCCGAGGTCGAAATGCTCGGGCTGGAATAGCGGCGCCAGGGTCAGCGCACCGTTGCCCATACCGTTGCCCAGCGCCCCGAAACCGACCACCAGGAAGATCGCCAGCACCACCAGCTCAGCCAGCAGGAACAGCAGGTTGAAGCGTGCGGCAAAGGTGATGCCGCGCAGGTTCACCAGGGTCGCCCCGATGAGGAACACCAGCATGAACACCAGCTTGGGTATCGCCGGGAACAGGTGGTTGAGCGCCAGCGCGCTGAACACGTAGAGCAGCGGTGGAATCAGCAGGTAATCGAGCAGCAGCACCCAGCCGGCGACGAAACCCACGTGGGGATGAATGCCGCGTTGTGCGTAGGAGTACACCGAGCCAGCGATCGGGAAGGCGCGCGCCATCGCCCCGTAGCTCAGGGCCGTGAACAGCATCGCGAGCATGCCCACCAGATAGGCCATGGGAACCATGCCCTGGGAGTCCGCGTAGACCCAGCCATACACGCCAAAGGGCGCGATGGGGATCATGAAGATCATGCCGTAGATCACCAGATCGCTGAGCGACAGGCTGCGGCGGAGTTGCTGTGAATAGCCAAACTGTTCGACGGCCATGGGGTTTCCTTTGCAATGGCGGCAGTTTTGGTGTTGGGCATTGGCGGCTGTGCCGCCTGTTGTTATGGAAAGCGTCGCTTTCGCTCAGAGCCAGGGGGCGATCTTCTCGGCCCAGGCGTTGACCTGCTGCGGTGTTCGCAACCCGTCGTTACGCACTTCCAGCAACACCGCCTCGATGCCTCGTGCGTCGCCGTGGATCGGCACGGTGGTGTCTTCGTCGACATGGATGCGATAGGGCTGGTTGACCCCGACGGTTTCGCCCAGGCTGCGCAAGCCTTCGACGATGCGTGTGGCGTAGCTCGCTGCCTGGCCGAACAGCACGCCCGCCGTCCAGGGGCGTGCGACGCCGTGAAAGACCGGGGTGAAGCTGTGTACGCTGACGATCCGCAGCGGTACGCCGGCGGCGATGCGTGTGTCTATGAGTTCGCTCAGCGTGGCGTGAAAGGGGTGGAAGATCTCGTTGCGGCGCGTCCTGAGGGCCCTGTCGCTCAGCGCGATATTGCCGGGGATCGGGTAGATCTCGCTGTGCGAAGGGATACTGTCGGGTGCCGTCAGCGGGCGATTCAGATCGATCAGCAGGCGTGAATAGCCCGCCGCCAACAAGGGGGCATCGAGTCGTTCGGCGAGAGCCTCGGCGAGTGCCAGGGCGCCGATGTCCCAGGCGATGTGCTCCTGCGCCGCGGTCGCGTCCAGGCCCAGTCGATTCAGCGCCGCTGGGATGAAGCGGCTGGCGTGCTCGCAGACCAGCAACACCGGGCTTCGGCCCGCGGCATTGAGCAGGCGGAAGGGTGGCAGGCGGCTGTAGAGTCCCCGTTCCGTCATGTCAGTAGAGGTCGGCATAGCGCTGGCAGAGTCGTTCATCGTCGAGGCCACGGGTGAGGGCCAGTTCCTGGCGCTTCATGGCGAAGTAGGTACGCAGCAGGGGCTCGGGCAATTGCTCGATCAGGCGTGGGTCGTTGGCGAGCACGCCCAGGGCCTCCTCAAGGGTCGCCGGCAGTGGCTGGATGCCCAGCCGCCGGCGCTCGCTTTCGCTCAGTTCGTGGGGGTCCACGTCGGCGATCGCAGCCAGTGGCAACTGTTCTTCCAGGCCCAGGCGGCCGGCGATCAGCACGGCGGCCATCGCCAGATGGGGCGATGCGGTGGCGTCCATCGGGCGGTATTCCAGGTTGAACTGCGGCGCCAGCGATTTGCCGCCCAGGCTTACCAGTGGGCAGATACGCAATGCCGCTTCACGGTTGCGTGAACCCAGGCAGGTATAAGCCGCGCTCCAGTGATGGGGCTTGAGGCGCAGATAGGAAATCGCCGTTGGTGCCGTCAGCGCCACCAGCGCGGGCAGGTGACGCAGCACGCCGGCCGCCCAGTGGCGGGCGGTTCCCGACAGGTTGTGCGGGTCTCCCTCGTCGAAAAACAGCGGTTTGCCGTTACGGTCCTGCAGGCTGAGGTGCAGGTGCACGCCATTGGTGACCTGTCCTGGCGCGCGCAACGGCGAGAAGCAGGTATTCAGGCCCATCTGCCGGGCGACCTCGCGGGTGATCTCGCGCAGGTTCACCGCGCGATCGGCCGCAGCCACGCCCTGGGTGGGCCGACAGGTCACTTCATACTGCAACTGGCCGTATTCGGGGAGGAACATCTCCGGCTCGGCGCCGATCTCCTGCAAAGCCTGCATGAGCAGGCCAGGGAAGGCACCCGCGGCGCGCTGGGCCTGCAGCGAGAACGCCGCCTGAGTCGGGCCGGGCAGGCCCAGCAGGTTGAATTCGTGCTCGAACGCCGCCGTCACCTGCAGGCCGCGTTCGGCGTAACGGGCGATTTCTTCACTGAGCAGGGTGCGTGGGCAAGCCGCCCAGGGGGTGCCGTCGGTTTCCACGATGTCGCTGTGGTAGAACTCCAGGGGCGGGGCCAAGGGGTCCGGCCCGGCTTCGAGGAACACCCGGCTGGCCGGATCGGGCAGCAGTCGCAGGTCGCCGTGGCTGCCCCAGGGGTTGTCATCGGCGATGATGTCGAAGGGCGTCAGCGCGCTGTTGGCCGGCACCCAGCCGCAGCCGCTGGCCAGTTGTTCGGCCACCGCCGTGGCTGGCATGGCTCGACCGCGCGTGATCCCGGCAAGGTCGGTAGTGAGGAACATCGCGAGAGGCATCGGGTTCATGCCGCGCGCTCCTTCATATCCGCGATGCGGGAAAGCACCGTGTCGGTGTCGGCGATCCAGCAGTAACCCTTGATCGCGTCGAGGCAGGCTGCGTGGCGCTCGGCGGTGTAGGTCGCGCAGGCGTCGGCCACCAGCGTCACCAGGTAGCCGCGGTCGGCGGCATCGCGCACCGCCATGTCCACGCACTGGTCGGTCACGACCCCACAGACGATCAGATGGCGTGTGCCCAGGTTGCGTAGCACGTAATCGATGGCGGTGGAGTTGAACACGCCCGAGGAGGTCTTTGGCAGGACGATTTCGTTCTCCGTGGGGCGCAGCGCGTCGATCACTTGGGCATGGGGGTGGCCCTTGGGCAGGTGCATGTCCGAGAGCTTGTGGTCCAGCGAGCGGTCACGGCCATCGGCCGTCAGGCTCTCGATGATGGTATGCAGCACGTTCTGTCCGGCGTCACGCATGGCCGCCAGCAAACGGCGCTGGTTGGGGATCACCGATTGCCCGACGCGCTCCAGGAAGTAGGCCGCGTGGGGGCCTTGCAGATGCGGATCGAGCCCTGGTTCGAGCCAGATGCGCTGCATGTCGACGAACAGGATGGCGGTCTGGCCCGCCGGGTACGGCAGGTCACGGGGCGAGTCGTGGGGTAGGGCGACCATGGTCACTCCTCCAGAAGATGGGTGTTGAAGGCGGCGCGCAAGCCATCGATCTCATCGAGGCGGGTTTCCAGGCGCTCGCCGCTGCGAACCACGAGGGTGGTGATCAGCGCCTCCACCTGCGCCATGGCTGGCAGCAGGGAGTCGAACGGTGACGTCGACTCGACCGGCGAGCTGATGATCAGGTCCGCCTGCTCGCGAAGGGGCGAGGCGTAGGTGTCGGTGAACAGCACGACCCGCGCACCCCGCCGTTTGGCGATGCTCGCGACCGTTTGCGCGTGGGTCTGGTAGCGGCGGTAGTCGAACAGCACGACGACCGCGTGGCGGTCCAGATCCACCAGCAGGTCGGGCAGCGCAGGGCCGTCGTCCAGTTGCTGGCAGTGGTTGCGCAGCAAGCGCAAGTGAGTCGCAAGGTAACCCGCGAGAAAGCGACTGAAGCGACCGCCGTAGCAGAACACGCGCGCCTTGGGCTCCAGGAGCCAGTCGCCGAGCAGGCGTATGTCGTCCGCCCGATTCAGGGCCAGCGAGTCGTGCAGATTGTCGATAGCGTTGAGCAGATAGCCATTCCACGGATCGCCCGCATCCAGTTGCTCGCGCTTCTCCGCCAATTGGCTGCGCGGGGAGGCGATGCGTTCGTCCACTTCTGCCAGCAGGGCCCCCTGGAAGTCGCCATATCCCGCGAAGCCGAGCTTCTTTACCAGGCGCAGGATGGTGGGGTCGCTCACGCCGGCCTGCCGCGCCAGGCGTGCCATCGGCCCCAGGCCGAGGCGCGGATAGTTGTCCAGCAGAGCCCGCAAGACCTTGCGTTCGGCGGGCGTGATGTCGATGTCTGGCTGGGCGAGTCGCTGTTTCAGATGGCTCATTGGCGTGGTCCGGAAGCTACCGCGCAAGTTGTAGGTTTTATTACCAAGTAAGGCAAATAGTTTTTTATGTAGGATTCGCTAACACGCTTGCGGACGTCGTTAGGGCATCGCATCGTCGGCAGACGCCGTCGTCGATCCGTTGCCGACTGCAATCCACGCGAAAAATGGATATCGGTGCGACATGCAGCAGGCTCTACCTGGCGCAGGGCCTGTTCCCGCTTGGCGAAAGCTCCTACCCTGGGTCCACCAACAGTCGTGGGGCTTTTCATGTACAAGGACCTGCAATTCCCGATTCTCATCGTTCATCGGGACATCAAGGCGGACACCGTAGCGGGCGAGCGCGTCCGCGGTATCGCCGCCGAGCTTGCCGACGACGGCTTCCAGATCCTCTCCACCGCCAGCTCCAGCGAAGGGCAGATCGTCGCCTCCACCCACCACGGCCTGGCCTGCATCCTGGTGGCCGCCGAGGGCGCCGGGGAGAACCAGCGACTGCTCAAGGACATGGTCGAATTGATCCGCGCGGCGCGCGCCCGGGCGCCGCAATTGCCGATCTTCGCCCTTGGCGAGCGCGTCACCATCGAGCATGCCCCGGCCGAGGCGATGGCCGACCTCAACCAACTGCGCGGCATCCTCTACCTCTTCGAGGACACCGTGCAGTTCCTCGCCCGGCAGGTCGGGCGTGCCGCGCGCAACTACCTGGCGGGGCTCTTGCCGCCGTTCTTCAGTGCGCTGGTGGAGCATACCTGGCAGTCCAACTATTCCTGGCACACGCCCGGCCATGGCGGCGGCGTGGCCTATCGCAAGAGCCCGGTGGGGCAAGCCTTCCACCAGTTCTTCGGCGAGAACACCCTGCGCTCCGATCTGTCGGTGTCGGTGCCGGAACTCGGCTCGCTGCTCGATCACACCGGCCCGCTGGCCGAGGCCGAGGCGCGTGCGGCGCGCAATTTCGGCGCCGATCACACCTTCTTCGTAATCAACGGCACCTCCACCGCGAACAAGATCGTCTGGCATTCGATGGTCTGTCGCGATGACCTGGTGCTGGTGGATCGCAACTGCCACAAATCGATCCTCCACGCGATCATCATGACCGGCGCCATTCCGCTGTACCTGAACCCCGAGCGCAACGAGTTGGGGATCATCGGGCCGATCCCTCTCGAAGAGTTCTCGCCAGCCTCGATCCAGGCGAAGATCGACGCCAACCCGCTGGCCCGTGGCCGCGCGCCACGGGTACGCCTGGCGGTGGTGACCAACTCGACCTACGACGGCCTCTGCTACAGCGCCGAACAGATCAAGCAGGCGCTGGCCGGGAGCGTCGAGGTGCTGCATTTCGACGAGGCGTGGTTCGCTTACGCGGCGTTCCACGAGTTCTATGCCGGGCGTTTCGGCATGGGCACCGGTCGCCATGCGCAGGCGCCGCTGGTGTTCACCACGCATTCCACGCACAAGCTGCTGGCGGCCTTCAGCCAGGCCTCGATGATCCACGTGCAGGATGGTGGCCAGCGTGCCCTGGATCGGGACCGCTTCAACGAAGCCTTCATGATGCACATCTCCACCTCGCCGCAGTACGGCATTCTCGCCTCGCTGGACGTTGCCTCGGCGATGATGGAAGGTCCCGCAGGGCGCTCGTTGATCCAGGAAACCTTCGACGAGGCGCTGGCGTTTCGCCGCGCCTTGGCCAACGTCGGCGCCAGCCTGGCGGACGACGACTGGTGGTTCGATATCTGGGAGCCGGAAGACGCCCACGACCATGAAACCATTGCCACCGAGGATTGGCTGTTGCAGCCGGGCGCCAGTTGGCATGGCTTCGAAGGGCTGAGTGAAGACTACGTGCTGCTCGACCCGATCAAGGTGACCCTGGTGATGCCGGGGCTGCGGGGTGACGGTCGCCTGGACGCCCGCGGAATCCCGGCCACGCTGGTCAGTCGCTTTCTCTGGGAGCGTGGCCTGGTGGTGGAGAAGACCGGCCTCTACTCGTTCCTGGTGCTGTTCTCCATGGGCATCACCAAGGGCAAGTGGAGCACGTTGCTCACCGAGCTGCTGGAGTTCAAGCGGATGTACGACGCGAATGCGTCGCTGGCCGAAAGCCTGCCATCACTCGCCCGCGAGGAGCCGGCGCGCTACCAGGGGCTGGGGTTGCGCGATCTGTGCGATCAGTTGCACGAGTGCTATCGGGAAAACGCCACCGCCAAGGCGCTCAAGCGCATGTACACGCAGCTTCCGGAGATGGCGGTGAAACCGGCCGATGCCTACGACAAGCTGGTGCGCGGTGAGATCGAGGCGGTGCCCATCGAGGCACTCGAGGGTCGCATCGCCGCGGTGATGCTGGTGCCGTATCCGCCGGGAATCCCGTTGATCATGCCCGGTGAGCGCTTCACGGCGGGCAATCGGGCGATCCTCGACTACCTGATCTACGCGCGCCGCTTCGACCAGGGTTTTCCCGGTTTCGACGCCGACGTCCACGGCCTGCAGCGCGAGGACGGCGTTTATACCGTGGATTGCCTCAAAGCCAGTGACTGACCGCCCACCAACCGACGCTGGTCATCACCAGCGTGTAGGGCAGGGCCATCCAGACCATGCGTCCGTAGGACAGTCGCACCAGCGGCGCCAGGGTGGACGTCAGCAGGAACAGGAACGCCGCCTGGCCGTTGGGGGTGGCCACGCTGGGCAGGTTGGTTCCGGTATTGATGGCCACCGCCAGGGTCTCGAAATGCTCGCGGCTCATGTGTCCGGCGAGCCAGGCCTGCTTGACCTCGGTGATGTAGATGGTGGCGACGAAGACGTTGTCACTGATCGCCGAAAGCACGCCGTTGGCGAGGAACAGCATGCCCGGCTGCTGCTGCAACGGCAGCGCCAGCACATGGGCGATCACCGCGGCGAACAGGTGCTGCTCGTGGATCATCGCCACCACCGCGAAGAACACCACCAGCAGCGCGGTGAACGGCAGGGCCTCCTGGAAGGCGCGGCCGATCTGATGTTCGTCGGTAATGCCGGTGAAGGCGGTGATCAGCACGATCACCAGCAGCCCGATCAGGCCCACCTCGGCCACATGTAGCGCCAAGCCGAGGATCAGGATCAGTGCAGCGCTGCCCTGGATCCACAGGGCAGCGCGCTGGCTCGCCGTGCGCCGCGCGTCACTGGCCGCGGCATGCTCGGCCAGCACCTGGCGCACCGCGCCCGGCAACGGCGTGCCATAGCCGAACCATGAGGTCTTCTCCAGCAGGACGCAGGTCACCAACCCGGCGCCGAGCACCGGCAGCGAGACCGGCGCCATTTCGATGAAGAAACGCAGGAAGTCCCAGCCCACTTCGTGGCCGATCAGCAGGTTCTGTGGCTCTCCGACCAGGGTGCAGACGCCGCCCAACGCGGTTCCCACCGACGCATGCATCAGCAGGCTGCGCAGGAAGGCGCGAAACTGGTCCAGGTCCTCCCGGTGCAGTTCGGTGATGGAGCTGTCATCGGCCAGGCCGACTTCGCGATTGCCCGAGGCCACCCGGTGGTAGACGGAATGGAAGCCCACGCCGACGCTGATCACTACGGCGGTCACCGTCAGTGCATCGAGAAAGGCCGAGAGCAGGCCGGCCATCAGGCAGAACAGCAGGCCGAGCAGCATTTTGGAGCGCACGCCCAGCAACAGCCGAGAAAACACGAAGAGCAGCAGGTCTTTCATGAAGTAGATGCCGGCGACCATGAACATCAGCAGCAGGATCACCGGGAAATTGTGTTGCAACTCCTCATAGAGCGCTTCGGGCGTGGCCAGCCCGAGCACCAGTGCTTCAATGACCAGCAACCCGCCGGGTTGCAGCGGATAGCATTTGAGCGCCATCGCCAGGGTGAGAATGAACTCGGCGACCAGCAGCCAGGCGCAGGCTGCGGGGCCAAGCACCAGCAACGCCAACGGGTTGACGACCAGGAAAGCCAGGATGAGCGCCTTGTACCAGCGTGGGCTATGGCCCAGGAAACTGTGTAGAAAGACCGTAGGGGAGAGGTGCATCAGGACTGCTCGACGACTTTTATTAATAAATTGTCGCAAAATTGCCATCCCGGCGGGGGCAGGGCAAGCGTTAATCGGCTCTCGTTAAGGGTTGGGGCTGCGGCCGTATGCCGCGCTCCAGAGGCGTTCGTGGCGGGTTAAGAGGAATCCGGTGCGCGGGTGGACGATGCTGCGGAATGTGCCTGGCGTCCGGCTGAAAATGTCGAAGCTTCGACATTTTTCAGGGTATTGCTAATATCCGGGCACGTTTCCGATGTTGGTCAGACAGTGAGGTCGCCGTGTCCGAATACCAAGCCTTCCGTGTCGAGCGCGAGGGCGACATCGCCCGCGTGATCATCGACCGTCCGCAGAAGATCAACGCCATGAACGAGGCATTCTGGCGGGAGATCCGCGAGATTTTCGCGATGATCGACGAGACCGATGCGATCCGCGTGGTGGTTCTCAGCGGCGCCGGGCCCCACTTCAGCTCCGGGATCGATCTCAACATGCTGGCCCAGCTCGGCGCCCAACTGGGCCGTGACGTGGGGCGTAACGCCGAGTTGCTGCGGCGCAAGATCGTCGAACTGCAGGGCTCGCTGACTGCCGTCGACGAATGTCGCAAGCCCGTACTGGCCGCTATCCAGGGATATTGCCTGGGCGGCGCCATCGATCTGATCTCTGCCTGCGACATGCGCTATGCGACCCGTGACGCGCAGTTCTCCATTCGCGAGATCGACATGGGCATGGCCGCGGACGTCGGCACCCTGCAGCGTCTGCCGCGGATCATCGGCGATGGCATGCTGCGTGAGCTGGCCTACACCGGCGCCACGCTGGATGGCGAAGAGGCCCGGCAGATCGGGCTGGTCAACCGTACCTATGCGGATATGGCGGAGCTGGACGCCGGCGTGATGGCGCTGGCCGCGCAAATCGCCGAGAAATCACCCTTGGCGATTCGTGGCACCAAGCGGATGATCCGCTATATGCGCGACCACCGAGTCGACGATGGCCTGGATTACGTGGCGACCTGGAATGCGGCAATGCTCCAGGCCCCCGATCTGCAGCAGGCGGTTAGCGCACAGTTGACCCGGCAGAAGGTACGCTTCGCGGACTGAGCGGGATTTCTCGTAGACGCAGGAGGCGTAGCGCGTATGGCCACGGGACCCGCTGCACTGGGTATGGTGCGCAAGGAACTGTTCGTCACTCTGGTCGAAGCCGAGGACGCGCTCGAGCGCTTCGTCGCCCAGCGTGACGACGGCGCGTTGTTGCAGCAGGCGCTGGAGCAACTGCGCCAGGTGCGCGGCACCTTGAGTCTGATCGAGCTGACCGGTGCCGAGCTGCTCGCCCAGGAAATCCAGCAACAACTGACCGACATTCCCTCCGAGGTGGCGAGCGAGCGCGATGTGCAATTGGCCGCGCTGCCCGCTGCGCTGCACGTGCTGCGCCGCTATCTGGAGGGCGTCGATGCCAGTCGCATGGAACTGCCGGAACTGTTGATCCCGGCGATCGACGAGCTGCGCCGCGCGAGTGGCCAGACGGGCCTGCCGGAAAGCTACTTCTTCAGCGTGAGGTTGGACGCCGCGACCGGCGGCTCCGGCGAAGATCCCGATAGCGCGCGCCTGGCGCTCGAGGCGCCGCGGCTGCGCGCCATGTACCAGCACGGGCTGCTCGGCTATCTACGCGAAGAGAATACCGCCGCGGCGTTGACCTTCATGAGTCGTGCCTTGTCGCGCCTGATGCGTCTGCTCGGTGACACGCCGTCCGCGCGTGCGTGCTGGATTGCCGCCGCCGCCGCCGAGGCCCTGGTCGACGGTCAACTGCTGATCCGCCCGAGCCGCAAGCGCCTGTTTGCGCGCCTGGACCGCGAATTGCCCGTGTGGGTTGCCCAACCCCAGCGGCCGGCACCGCGCAGCCTGCTCAAGGAATTGCTCTATCTGGTGGCCTTGGCCGACAGTGAAGGTCCACTCGCCAGCCGCGTGCGTCACACGTTTCGCCTCGGCCGACTGCCGTTCACCGACCATCTGCTGGACGAGGAATACCAACGCCTGCGTGCTCCGGGTGAGAACGTCATGCGCTCGTTGTCCATGGCGATTGGAGAAGAACTGGAGGCGGCCAAGCAACTGCTCGAGACATTCGGTGGTGCGGGGGCCGACGAGTCCGATCTGGCGCGTCTGCACGCGCTGCTGGGCAAGCTTTGCAAGACCCTGGTGATGGTCGGACTGACCTCGGCGGCACGTGCGGTACAGTCCTGCGTGCAGCAGGTGGCCGGATGGAACGCTGGGCAGCGTCCTGACGCCCAGGCGCTACAGGCCCTGGCCGAAGCCCTGCTGTACGTCGACGGCATGCTCGCCAGCCTGCCCCAGGAGCAAAGGGTAAGCATCCGACGGCCGCCCATCGATCCGCTGCAAGCCTTTTCCTCGCACCAACTGGCGGAGGCGCAGATCGTGGTGCGCGAGGAGGCCCGTGCCGGGCTGAGTCTCACCCGTCGCGCGATTACCGCCTATCTGGAGTCGGCTGGCGATCGCAACCACCTCGAAGGCATCCCCGAGGTGCTGCATAGCGTGCGCGGAGGGCTCTGGTTCCTCGGCCTCACGCGCACGGCGCAACTGGTCGCCGCCTGTGGCGGGTTCATCCAGTCGCACATGCTGGATAGCGCAACGATGCCGCCCGCCGAGAACATGGAAATTCTCGCCGATGCCCTGAGTAGCCTCGAGTATCATCTGGAAACCGACGATTCGTCGGACGAGCAGCGCACCCGGGTCCTCGACCTGGCGAGCGCGGCGATGCGCAGTTTGGGGCAGTCGTTGGAGGTTTGATGGGCGAGGTCTGGCAGCCGGGGCTTGTGGCGCTATCCGCAGGCGGCGGGCTGGCGTTGCTGCAGGGCGAGGAAGGTTTCCTGGTGGATGCCGAGGGGCCGCTGCTGCCGCGGGAGTGGATCAAGGGCCAGGCATTGCCGACGTACCGCGAGCACGGGCTGGGCTACTGGCAGGGCGAACCGGTCTACTTGATCGAACTGCAGGCTCCGCTGCAACTGCCCGGGGCGCAATGGCAGACCTTGCGTCAACTGATGCAGCACAGTGACGCGACGCTGTTCGGTCTGCTGGGCTATGCCAGCCAGATCGCGACCTGGTCGCGCAACAATCGCTTCTGCGGGCGTTGCGGAACCTCCATGCAGGCGCAGCCCAGCGAGCGCGCCATGTGCTGTCCGTCCTGCGGCTTCCAGCAGTACCCTCGCTTGTCGCCGAGCATGATCGTGCTGGTCACCCGTGGCGACGAACTGTTGCTGGCTCGTTCACCGCGGTTCGTCAGCGGCATCTACAGCACCCTGGCGGGGTTCGTCGAGCCGGGCGAGACGGTGGAGCAGTGCGTCGCCCGCGAGGTGATGGAGGAGGTGGGTGTGAACATCCGCAACCTGCGCTACATCGCCAGCCAGAGCTGGCCTTTCCCGCATTCGCTGATGCTCGGCTTCCACGCCGAGTACGCCGGGGGCGAGATCGTCCCGCAGCCGGGCGAGATCGAGGATGCACGTTGGTTCCACAAGGATGCGCTGCCGCCGTTGCCGGCACAGCGCTCGATCGCCCGTTATCTCATCGAGCTGTACCTGGCGCAGCGCTCAGGCGGCGCCGAACCAGTGCTGCCAGGCTAGCCGAGCGGTCAGCGACAGGACCACGCAGACGAACACCGGACGGATCAGCCGCGCGCCCCCTCCGATCGCGGTGCGCGCGCCGAGAAAGGCGCCGCACATCAGCGCCAGTCCCATGCCGATACCCAGCACCCAGGCCACCTGCCCGGCGGCGATGAACACGGCGAGCGCCACCGCGTTGCTGACGAAGTTCATGCTGCGCGCCACGCCACTGGCGCGCAGCAGATCCAGCGGGTAAAGCAGTAGGCTGCTGACGGTCCAGAAGGCCCCGGTGCCCGGGCCGGCGACGCCGTCGTAGAAGCCCAGGCCGAACCCTTGCGGCCACTGGCGGCGCACGGACGGACGCAGCACGTCATGCTCGACGCGCTCGGGCAGGCGGCCAAACAGCACGTACAGCGCGCAGCAGAACACCACCACGGGAAGCATCTGGTTCAACCAGTGGGCCGGAATCCAGTGCGCCATCAGTGCGCCGAACGCCGCGCCCAGCGCGGTGGCCAGCAGTGCGTGGCGCCAGCGATGGGGGAAAAACAGCCGGCGGCGATAGAAGGTCAGGCTGGCGGCGGCGGAGCCGAAGGTGCCGCACAGTTTATTGGTACCCAATGCCAGGTGCGGCGGGATGCCGGCAGTAAGCAATGCGGGGATGGTCAGCAGGCCACCGCCACCGGCGACGGCGTCGATGAAGCCGGCGACGAAGGCCACCAGACACAACAGGCTCAGGGTCGGCAGGGAGACGGCGAGTTCCAGGGCGAAGGACATGGGAAAGCGGCTTATCCGGCTGGGCCGGCTGGCTGGGAAGGGAGGCGCTGCGCATAATGCCGGCTTTGCGTGCTTTGGAACATGACCGGATGCAATCTTTCTTGCCGATAGCCTTCTTGCTGTTGTTCGCCATCGGTGGACTGGCGCTGGCGCTGCGCCTGTTGTGGCCCGGAGCCTGGTTGATCGGATGGCTACGTGGCTGTGCCGGCGTGCTGTTGCTGACGCTGGGGTTATGGAGCGGGCTGTTGGCACTGACATTGGCGAGCTATGCGCGCGCGCCGCAAAGTGGTGCCTGGCTGGAGATCACGGTAAACGCTGCGGATGAAGGGTTCTCGGTAACCCTCGAAGGCGCGATGCAACGTACGCTGCAACTGCAGGGCGAACTTTGGCAACTGCGCGCGCGGGTCTGGCGCTGGGGTCCGCTGGCCAGTTATCTGGGTCTGCAACCAGGTTTTCGGCCGGAGGTGCTCGCGGCGCGCTACCTGGCGTTCGAGGCACAGGGGCAGGGCACTCGCGAAGAGTTGCAGAGCGGCTGGTTCGGGCTGGACCCCGGGCGTCGCCTGGAAAACGCACCGAGCAGCGACTGGGCGCGGACCCAACTGCTGCGCGGGCCCTGGTTGCCGCTGCGCGACGGGGCTAAATACACGATCGTGCTGACGCCGGTGGGGCTCCTGGTACAGCCGGCCAACGAGGTGGCACTGCGGGCCATGGAAGCTTGGCGTTGAGCGACGAACGATAGGTGCTGCCCATCCGGGCAGCGCATCGAGCGCTTTCGCCAGCCTAGCGTTCCCCCGGTTTACCCGGTAAAACACGCTGGCGCGGGGTGTTCGCACTCCTGGCGCGGCGCGTTGACTAAGCTGCATCCCCCCTTGCGAAGGATCTTCATGTCCTACCTCCATCTCGAATCCAAGGTATTCCTGGCCCTGCTACTGGTCGTCTCGCTGGCTTTCGGCTGGATTCTCGTGCCGTTTCAGGGCGCGGTGTTCTGGGCGGTGATCCTGGCGATTCTGTTCACGCCGATCCAGCGCCGCTTGCTGCGGCGTTTCGGCGAGCGGCGCAACCTGGCTTCGCTGTGCACCGTGGCGCTGTGCCTGCTGATCGCGGTGCTGCCGATGATCTTCGTCACCGGCTTGCTGGTACAGGAAGGCGCATCGCTGTACCGGCGTATCGACAGCGGGGAGCTGGATTTCGGCGCGCAGCTGGAGCATCTGCGCAACGCGCTGCCGCCGTTCCTGCAGACGCAGCTTGACCGTTTCGGCATGGGCGACCTGTCCAGCCTGCGCGACACCCTGCTGGGCTATGCAAAGCAGGCCAGTCAGTACATGGCGACCAAGGCCTTCAGCTTCGGCCAGGGAACCTTCGAGTTCGTCATCGCCTTTTTCGTGATGCTCTACCTGCTGTTCTTCTTCATCCGCGACGGCCGCCAACTGGTCGACAGCATGCGCCGGGCGGTACCGCTGAGCGAGCGGCAGAAGGGCCGTCTGTTCGACAAGTTCACCCGGGTGGTCCGTGCCACGGTGAAGGGCAACGTGGTGGTGGCGGCGACCCAGGGCGCGCTGGGCGGCTTGATCTTCTGGATACTGGATATCCCCAGCGCGGTGCTCTGGGCGGTGGTGATGGCCTTCCTGTCACTGCTTCCGGCGGTCGGCGCCGGCCTGATCTGGACGCCGGTGGCGGTGTATTTCCTGTTCAACGACGCGGTCGTGCAGGGCGTCGTGCTGATTCTCTACGGCGTGCTGGTGATCGGTCTGGTGGACAACGTGCTGCGCCCGATCCTGGTGGGCAAGGACACCAAGCTTCCGGACTACGTGGTGCTGGTCTCCACCCTCGGCGGCCTGTCGCTGTTCGGCCTCAACGGCTTCGTCATCGGACCGCTGATCGCCGCGTTGTTCTTCTCCAGCTGGGGGCTGTTCGTCGACCCCGACGACGGCCTTGCCGTGCAGCTCAGCGACGAAGAGTCCGCTGAACGTGACGGCAACGAGCCCTAGCGACGCGCGATGCCGTGACGCTGCAGCTTGCGGTACAGCGTGTTGCGGCTGACGCCCAGTGCCTGCGCGGTGCGCGTCATGTGCCAGCGTTGGCGATCGAGGGTGGCGAGCAGGGTCTCGCGCTCGGCATCCGCCAGCGGCGCGGCGCCCGCGGCGGGCGGGTCGCCGGGTTTCACGGCTTGCCACTGCGGCATACCGATGTAGCCGTCCTCGGCCAGCGCCACCAGGGTGCGCAGCAGGCTACGCAACTGGCGAACGTTGCCCGGCCAGGGTTGTTCGAGCAGGGCCTGGCGGACCCGTTCGTCGATGCTTAGCACCTCCCCCGCAGCTTCCTCCTGCAGCAACTGGTCGAGCAGTTGCGGTTTGTCGCTGCGTTCGCGCAGGGGCGGCAGATCGATCCGCAGGCCCGCCAGGCGATAGTAGAGATCCTCACGAAAGCGCCCTTCGGCGACCATCGCAGGCAAGTCGCGGTGACTGGCGCTGAGCAGGCGCACGTCCAGCGGCAATGCCTGGGTTGCGCCCAGCGGCTGCAACTGGCGCGATTCGAGCACCCGCAGCAGGCGTGTCTGCATGGCCAGCGGCATGTCGCCGATTTCATCGAGGAAGAGAATGCCGCCGTCGGCCTGCAGCAGCTTGCCGGGCATGCCTTCCTTACGCGCTCCGGTGAAGCTGCCGCCGCGATAGCCGAACAGCTCGCTCTCGATCAGGCTTTCCGGGATCGCGGCGCAGTTGATCGCCACGAAGGGTTTGTCGGCGCGGCTGCTGGCGCGGTGTACAGCGGCAGCGAAGGCCTCCTTGCCAGTGCCGGTTTCACCCTGCAGCAGCACCGGTACATCGCGCTCGAGTACCCGGCAGGCACGGTTGAAG
This sequence comes from Pseudomonas sp. R4-15, assembly GCF_055768815.1. Classification (NCBI taxonomy): domain Bacteria; kingdom Pseudomonadati; phylum Pseudomonadota; class Gammaproteobacteria; order Pseudomonadales; family Pseudomonadaceae; genus Pseudomonas; species Pseudomonas sp. R4-15. Next base: position 3,161,810 of record NZ_CM147293.1, on the reverse strand, counting down.
CCGTCGCGCAGGCGGGGGTCGGCCAGGCAGGGCGAGGGCACGCTCGCGGGCAGCGAGCGGCTCGGCGCGCGTGGACGTGTGGCCGGACCGGCCAATTGCCCATGCAGCCGTCGACCGTCGCCGGTGCGTAGCGCCAGGGGTTGGCCGAAGTCGCCGGACAGGGGTTCGAGCAGGCGCTGCCCGGAGGTGTCGAAGAGTTCTTCCAGGGAACGCCCCAGCAACGCCTCGCGATGTGCGCCGAGCAGGGCCAGCGCCGCTTCGTTGAGCGCGGCGACACGCCCTTGCTCGTCGAACGCCAGCAGGCCCTCGCTGAGCATGCCCAGGTACTCGGGTCGGGCGTGCAGGCGCAGCAGGCGGCGGCCGGCGCAGGACTGCACGAAATAGGCGCCCTCGATGAGCTTGGCGCTCAGGCTGGTCAGCGCCATGGTCTGATAGGCGCCGCTGCCGCTGGCGTCATCGTGGCAGGTGGAGACGTTGAGCACCGCCAGGGGCTCGCCGTGGGGATCGAGGATGGGGCTGGCGGAGCAGGTGAGATCGGTATGCCGGCCGCGAAAGTGCGCGTCGCGACGAATGGTCAGCGCCTGGCGCTCGACCAGGCAGGTGCCGACGCCGTTGGTGCCCTCGGTGGCTTCGTCCCAGACCGCGCCCAGCCACAGGCCGGCGCGCTGGAATTCGTTGCGCTCGGTGTCCAGCGCCAGGCTGTCGATCACCACGCCCTGGGTGTCGGTCAGCAGGATCGCGTGGCCGCGGCCGCCCAATTGCTGATGCAGGCTGCTCATCTGCCAGCGGGCCACGGCAATGACCTGTTGCAGTTGCTCGCGCCGCTCGCGCAGGCGTGCGTGTTCCATCACGCAAGGTGCGTTGGGGCCGGTGGGGTCCAGATGATGTTGCTCCAGGCAGCGACGCCAGGAGCGCGCGATGGCCGGATTGTCGGCCGGTCCGCGGGCGCCGGGTAGGCCTTCGCCGAAGCGCAGCACCTGCTGCGCATGATGATGCAGGGTACTCATTCTTGTTGTTCTCCGAAGCGGTGTTCGCAGCGGGCGTAGGCCCAGCATAGGGCAAAACGTCACACGGGGCACCTGTTGCAGAAACGGTACGAACTGTCACGCCGCAGTGTTCCACGGTTGTCGCAGCGGCCTTCCCGTTGATCTGTGGTGCAGGCCTGCAGGCCGCGTGGGGACTGGCCTGCACGCTTGTGGCCCCGCTCTTGCTCCGTGTCTCCCGGGATTTGCCCACGACAACAACAAGATTTCGGAGAATCCGCATGATCTACGCACAACCCGGTACCCAGGGCTCGGTGGTCAGTTTCGCACCGCGCTATGGCAACTACATCGGTGGTGAATTCGTCGCTCCGGTGCACGGCAACTACTTCGTCAACACCTCGCCGGTGAACGGCTCGGTGATCGCCGAGTTTCCCCGTTCCGACGCGGCCGACATCGACAAGGCGCTGGATGCCGCGCACGCCGCCGCCGATGCCTGGGGCAAGACCTCGGTGCAGGCGCGCTCGCTGGTGCTGCTGAAGATCGCCGACCGCATCGAGGCGAACCTGGAGAAACTCGCCGTCGCGGAGACCTGGGACAACGGCAAGGGCATTCGCGAGACGCTCAACGCCGACGTCCCGCTGGCCGCCGACCACTTCCGCTACTTCGCCGGCTGCATCCGCGCCCAGGAAGGGGCCGCGGCGGAAATCGACGAACACACCGCCGCCTACCACTTCCACGAGCCGCTGGGCGTGGTGGGGCAGATCATCCCGTGGAACTTCCCGCTGCTGATGGCGGCCTGGAAACTGGCCCCGGCGCTGGCGGCCGGCAACTGCGTGATCATGAAGCCGGCCGAGCAGACGCCGCTGTCGATCACCCTGCTGGCGGAGATCATCGGCGACCTGCTGCCGCCGGGTGTGCTCAACATCGTCCAGGGTTTTGGCAAGGAAGCGGGCGAGGCGCTGGCGACCAGCACGCGCATCGCCAAGATCGCCTTCACCGGCTCCACCCCGGTGGGTTCGCACATCCTCTCCTGCGCGGCGAAGAACATCATCCCGAGCACCGTGGAGCTGGGCGGCAAGAGCCCGAACATCTACTTCGAAGACATCATGCAGGCCGAGCCCTCGTTCATCGAGAAGGCCGCCGAAGGCCTGGTGCTGGCGTTCTTCAACCAGGGCGAGGTGTGTACCTGCCCGTCGCGCGCGCTGGTGCAGGAATCGATCTACGAGCCGTTCATGGCGGCGGTGATGAAGAAGGTGAAGGCGATCAAGCGCGGCAACCCGCTGGACACTGACACCATGGTCGGCGCGCAGGCCTCGCAGCAGCAGTACGAGAAGATCCTCTCGTACCTGGACATCGCCCAGCAGGAGGGTTGCGAAGTGCTCACCGGCGGCGCCGCCGGATCGCTGCAGGGCGACCTAGCCAACGGTTATTACATCCAGCCGACGCTGCTCAAGGGGCACAACAAGATGCGCGTGTTCCAGGAAGAGATCTTCGGCCCGGTGGTGGGCGTGACGACCTTCAAGGACGAGGCCGAAGCGCTGGCGATCGCCAACGACACCGAGTTCGGTCTGGGTGCGGGCCTGTGGACGCGCGACATCAACCGCGCGTACCGCATGGGTCGTGGGATCAAGGCGGGTCGGGTGTGGACCAACTGCTACCACATGTATCCGGCGCACGCGGCATTCGGCGGCTACAAGAAGTCGGGCGTGGGCCGTGAGACGCACAAGATGATGCTCGACCACTACCAGCAGACCAAGAACCTGCTGATCAGCTACAGCACCGAGCCGATGGGCTTCTTCTAGCTCTTTACGATCGCTCAGCCATGACGCGACCCCGCGTACCGGGACGGGGTCGCGCGGTACAAGAACGACCCGGAAAAGAGGTTTCGCATGAACGTACATGTCGATCCGCAGAACCTGCATGCCCCTACCACCGAACTCGCCGCCTGGCTGGAGGCCTTCGCCGGCCGACTCGCCGCGCGTGATATCGACGGCGCCCTGGAGCTGTTCGCCGAAGATTGCCATTGGCGCGACCTGGTGTTGTTTTCCTGGAACCTGGTGACCCTCGAGGGCAAGGCCTCGATCCGCGACATGCTGGAGGCACGGCTGGATCTCACGGCGCCGGAAAACTGGAAAATCGAGGGCGAAGCCAGCGCCGCCGATGGCGTCCTGGAAGGTTGGCTCTCCCTGGAAACCGAGGTCGCCCGGGGCAAGGGCTACGTACGCCTGAAGGAGGGGCGCTGCTGGACGCTGCTCACCGCGATGCGGGAGTTGAAGGGGCACGAGGAGCCCACTGGACGGCGACGTCCGCTGGGGGCCCAGCATGGCCAGGGGCACGCCGATCCGCGCAACTGGGCGGAACGTCGGCGCGACGAAGAGGCCAGCCTGGGCATCACCGAGCAGCCCTATTGCCTGATCGTCGGTGGCGGCCAGGGCGGGCTAGGCCTGGGGGCGCGGCTCAAGCGCCTGGGCGTGCCGACCCTGATCGTGGACAAGGCCGAGCGCCCCGGCGACCAGTGGCGCGGCCGCTACAAGTCGCTGTGCCTGCACGATCCGGTCTGGTACGACCACATGCCCTACCTGCCGTTTCCCGAGCACTGGCCGGTGTTCACGCCCAAGGACCAGATCGGCGACTGGCTGGAGATGTACGCCAAGGTCATGGAGCTCAACTACTGGAACCGTACCGAGTGCCTGGGCGCGCACTACGACGAGCAGACGGGACGCTGGACGGTGCAGGTGCGCCGCGATGGCAAGGCGCTGACGTTGCAACCCACGCAACTGATCCTCGCCACCGGCATGTCCGGGGTGCCCAACGTGCCGCGCTACCCGGGCGCCGAGCAGTTCGCCGGGCAGCAGCACCATTCCAGTCGTCATCCGGGCGGCGATGCCTGGCGCGGCAAGCGGGCGGTGGTGATCGGCGCCAACAACTCGGCCCACGACATCTGCGCCGACCTGGTGGAGCATGGCGCCGACGTCACCATGGTGCAGCGCTCCTCGACCCATGTGGTGCGCTCCGAATCGCTGATGGACCTGGTGTTCGGCCCACTCTACTCGGAGGACGCCCTGGAGCAGGGGCTGAGCACCGACAAGGCGGACATGCTCTTCGCCTCGATCCCCTACAAGGTGATGCCGCAGTTCCACCGCCAGGCCTTCGAACAGGTCCGCGAGCGTGACAAGGACTTCTACGACCGGTTGGCCGCGGCGGGCTTCATGCTCGACTTCGGCGACGACGATTCGGGCCTGTTCATGAAGTACGTGCGCCGAGGCTCGGGCTACTACATCGATGTCGGCGCCTGCGAGCTGATCGCCAATGGCCGGATCAAGCTCAAGAGCGCCCCGGGTCTTGCGGTCGAGCGCATCGAGAAGGACGCCGTGTTGCTCAGCGATGGCTCGCGGCTGCCGGCCGACCTGATCGTCTACGCCACCGGCTACGGTTCGATGAATGGCTGGGCGGCGCAGTTGATTTCCCAGGAGGTCGCCGACAAGGTGGGCCGTTGCTGGGGCCTGGGCTCGGGTACCACCAAGGACCCGGGGCCGTACGAAGGTGAGCTGCGCAACATGTGGAAGCCAACCCAGCAGGACAACCTATGGTTCCACGGCGGCAATCTGCACCAGTCGCGACACTACTCGCTGTACCTCGCGCTGCAACTCAAGGCGCGCTACGAAGGCCTGGATACGCAGGTCTACAAGCGTGCCGAGGTGCATCACAAGGGCTGAGTCGGGCTGTGACGAGAAGGGCCGCGATTGCGGCCCTTTTCATTGCGGCGGCGGATCAGAGTCCGGCCAGGCGCACCATTTCCAGCAGCGGTTGCGGATAGACACCCAACAGCAGGGTGGCGATGGCCATCACGATCAGGACCAGGCCACCGGCCTTCTGTCCCCAGTCCAGCGGCGCGTCATGGCGGTGCAACTGCGGCTCGACCAGGAACAGCGTGATCATCACCCGCAGGTAGTAGAACAGGCCGATGGCGCTACCGATCACCAGTGCAGCGACCAGCCACCAGAGATGGCTCTCGACGCCGGCGGCGAGCACGTAGAACTTGCCGATGAAGCCGGTGGTCAGCGGGATGCCCGCCAGGGACAGCATGCACAGCGAGAGTGCCGCGGTGAGGCCGGGGCGGCGCCAGAACAGTCCGCGATATTCGTACAGCGAGTCCATGTCGCGGCCCTTGAACGGCGTGGACATCAGCGTGACCACGCCGAACGCCGCCAGGCTGGTGACCAGGTAGCCGGTCAGGTACACGCCGATGGCTTCCTCGGCCAGGCCGCGGCTCGCCACCAGGGCGATCAGCAGGTAGCCCAGGTGCGCGATGGAGGAATAGCCGAGCAGGCGCTTGAGGTTGTTCTGCAGCAGCGCGGACAGGTTGCCGATGAGGATTGAGGCGACCGCGATCAGCCCGAGCAATCCGTCCAGCCAGCCACCGGCGGTGGCCGGGGACAGTTCGTAGAAACGCAGCAGGGCGGCGAACACGGCGATCTTGCTGGCAGTGGCGAGGAACGCCGCGACCGGCGCGGGGGCGCCTTCGTAGACGTCCGGGGTCCACAGGTGGAAAGGCACCAGCGACAGCTTGAAGCCCAGGCCCACCAGCATCAGCGCCACACCGGCCTGTACCAGTGGGCTGGCGCCCAGGGTCTCCAGGCTGTGGCCGATACCGGCGAAGTCCAGCGCGCCGGATTCGGCGTAGAGCAGCGCCATGCCGAACAGCAGGAAGGCGCTGCCGGCGGCGGACAGCACCATGTACTTGATGCCGGCCTCCAGCGAGCGTTTGTTGAAGAAGGCGTAGGCCACCAACCCGTAGACCGGCACCGAGAGCAGCTCCAGGCCGATGAACAGAGACGCCAGGTGGTTGGCCATCACCAGCACCAGGCCACCGCAGGCCGAGAGCAGCAACAGCAGGTAGAGCTCCTCGCGGTTACCGAGGAACCCCACTTTCTCGTCGTGCTCGCCGAGATAGGCGTGCGCCAGGGTCACGCAGGCCAGGGTAGCGATCAGGATCAGTGCGCTGTAGAAGGCAGCGAAGCGATCGACCACCAGCAGCGGTGTGACCTGCAGCGGTGTGTGCTGCAACGCGGGCAGCAGAGCGAGCAGGGCGCCCAGCAGGAACGCCACGCTGAGCAGGTAACTGGTGCCGTGGTGGCGGCGCACGGCGATTGCCAGCATCACCGCGACCGCACCGAAACCCGTGACCAGTAGTGGCAATAGGGCGATGAAGTGTTGAGTCGAGAGATCCATGTCGCGCCTACCGTGCCGAAACCAGTTGGGAGAAAGCCGTGCCCAGCCACTGGCGGACACCATCCATGCTCGCCGCCGAGGCATCCAGCACCGGCTGCGGGTAAACGCCGAGCAACACCAGCAACAGTGCCAGGCCGAGGACCATCGTCAGCTCGCGGGTATCCAGCCCGCGGATGCTGGCGCCGTCCCCGTTGGGGCGGCCGAAGTGCGCGCGATGGATCATGATCAGCGAGTAGACCGAGGCGAACACCAGACCAAAGGTGGCGATCACCACCATCCACGGCACGCTGGCGAAGGCGCCCATGAGGATCAGGAACTCGCCGACGAAGTTGCCGGTGCCGGGCAGGCCCAGCGAGGCGGCGGCGAAGAACAGCGACAGTGCCGGCAGCCAGGGCATGCGCGCCCAAAGGCCGCCCATTTCGCGGAAGTCACGGGTGTGCAGGCGCTCGTAGAGCTGGCCGCAGAGGATGAACAGCCCGGCGGCGGAGAGCCCGTGGGCGACCATCTGCACCACCACACCTTGCAGCGCCTGCGGGCTGCCGGAGTAGATGCCGATCAGCACGAAGCCCATGTGCGAGACGCTGGAGTAGGCCACCAGGCGTTTGATGTCGGTCTGCGCGAAGGACAGGATGGCGCCGTAGAAAATGCCGATCAGGCCCAGCGTCATGGCGATCGGCGCGAACTCCGCCGAGGCGTTGGGGAACAGCGGCAGGGCGAAGCGCAGCAGGCCGTAGGCGGCGGTCTTCAGCAGGATGCCTGCGAGGTCCACGGAGCCAGCGGTGGGCGCCTGGGCGTGGGCATCCGGCAGCCAGGAGTGTACCGGCACCACGGGCAACTTCACTGCGAAGGCGACGAAGAAGCCGAGCATCAGCAGGTATTCCACCTCGGCCGGGAAGCGCGCCTTGAGCAGCAACTCGTAGTCGAAGGTGAACACCCCGGTGGCCTGGTAGTTGAGCAGTACCAGGGCCAGGATCGACACCAGCATGATCAGGCCGCTGGCCTGGGTGAAGATGAAGAACTTGGTGGCGGCGTTGATGCGGCTCATCTTGCCGTCGGTGGCACTGTGGCCCCAGAGCGCGATGAGGAAGTACATCGGGACCAGCATCACTTCCCAGAAGAAGAAGAACAGGAACAGGTCCAGCGCCAGGAATACGCCGATCACGCCGCCGAGAATCCACATCAGGTTGAGGTGGAAGAAGCCGACGTGGCGCTGGATCTCGTGCCAGGAGCAGAGCACCGAGAGCACCCCGAGCAGGCCTGTGAGCAGCACCATCAGCAGCGACAGGCCGTCCAGTGCGAGGTGGAAGTTGATCCCCAGGCGGGCGATCCAGACGTGCTTGAACTCCATCGTCCAGACGCTGGCGGCGTCCGGAGAGGGGGCCAGCGAGTAGTCGCCGGTGGCCCACAGCCAGAGGCCGAGCAGCAGCACCAGGGACATCGAGGCGAGGGCGATCCAGCGCGGCAGCGTCGTGCTGTGGCGCTCGGCGGCCCAGCACAGCAGGCCGCCGATGATCGGGATGAGAATGAGCCAGGGCAGAATCATGAATGTCTTCCTTAGATCAGTGCCAGGGCCAGGACGACCACCGCGCCGGCGACCAGCGAAGCGGCGTACCAGCGCACGCGCCCGCTTTCGCTGCGTACCGTGGCGGCGTTGCCACTACGCGCCAGGCGCGGCACCAGGCCGATGCCGCGGTCGATCGGGTCGCGCGCCAGCAGTCGGCAGAGCAGCAAGTAGGGCTGCACGAAGAGTTTGTCGTAGAGCCAGTCGAAGCCCCAGGCGGCGTACCACCAGGCGCCCAGGAAACGGCCGGGCGCACTTTGCGCGATGCGCGTCACCAGGCGCCGCTCACCGAGGAACAGCAGCGCGGCGAGGACGATGCCGGCCAGGGCGATGGCGCCGGAAGCGATCTCCAGCGCGTGCTGCGCGGCGCCGCCGGCGTGTCCGGCACTTTCCGGCAGCACACCGGCCAGCGGTGGCGTGATCAGCGCGCCAACGAAGGTCGACAGCACGATCAGCACCGCCAGCGGCAGCCAATGACTGATGCCGTGTCCCGCATGGGCCTCGCCCTGGGGCTTGCCATGGAAGACGATGAAGATCAGGCGGAAGGTGTAGATCGAGGTCAGGAAGGCGCCGGCCAGGCCCGCGTAGAGCAGTGCCGAGTGGCCACTGGCGAAGGCCTCCCAGAGGATCTCGTCCTTGGAGTAGAAGCCGGCGGTGAGCAACGGCAGTGCCGCCAGTGCCGAGCCCCCGACCACGAAGCTGGCGTAGGCCAGCGGCAGGCGCTTCCACAGCCCGCCCATGCGGAAGATGTTCTGCTCGTGGTGGCAGGCGAGGATCACCGCGCCGGACGCGAGGAACAGCAGCGCCTTGAAGAAGGCGTGGGTCATCAGGTGGAAGATCGCCGCATCCCAGGCGCCGACGCCCAGGGCGAGGAACATGTAGCCGATCTGGCTCATGGTCGAGTAGGCGAGGATGCGCTTGATGTCGGTCTGCACCAGCGCGGCGAAGCCGGCCAGTACCAGGGTCACGCCACCGACGATGCCGACCAGCTCCAGCACCTCCGGTGCCAGCAGGAACAGGCCGTGGGTGCGTGCGATCAGGTAGACGCCGGCGGTGACCATGGTCGCCGCGTGGATCAGTGCCGAGACCGGCGTCGGGCCGGCCATGGCGTCGGCCAGCCAGGTCTGCAACGGCAACTGCGCCGACTTGCCGACCGCGCCGCCGAGCAGCGCCAGGGCCGCGAGGTTCATCCACAGATCGCCCGCGGCGAAGCGTTGCGGCGCCAGTTCCAGCAGTTGCGCGATGTTCAGCGTGCCCAGCTGGACGAACAGAATGAACAGGCCGAAGGCCATGAACACGTCGCCGACGCGGGTGACGATGAAGGCCTTGAGCGCCGCGTTGCCATTCTGCCGCTCGCTGTAATAGAAGCCGATCAGCAGGTAGGAGCACAGGCCCACGCCTTCCCAGCCGAAGTACAGCAGCAGCAGGTTGTCGCCCAGCACCAGCAGCAACATGCTGAATACGAACAGGTTGGTGTAGGCGAAGAAGCGTGAATAGCCTTCTTCGCCGCGCATGTACCAGCTGGCGAACAGGTGAATCAGAAAGCCGACGCCGGTGACTACGCCGAGCATGGTCAGCGACAGGCCGTCCAGGTGCAGGGCGAAGTTCGCGGAAAAGCCTTCGACGCCGATCCACTGCCAGAGCACCTGGCTGAACACGCCATCGGCCGGCGGGTTGACGTTGAACTGGACGATGATCCAGGCGGTCACCAGGGCCGACAGGCCGACCGAGCCGACGCCGACGGTGGCCGCGGCGTTTTCGCTCAGGCGCCCGCGGGAGAAGGCGAGGATCAGGTAGCCCGCCAGGGGAAAGATCAGGGTGAGGAGGAGTGCGTTCATCCGTGCATCTCGCTGGCGGCGTCGATATCCAGGGTGTTGAAGCGGCGATACAACTGCAGCAGGATCGCCAGGCCGATGGACGCTTCGGCGGCGGCCAGGGTGATGATCAGGATGAACATGATCTGCCCGTCGGCCTGCGCCCAGCGCGCCCCGGCGACCACGAAGGCCAGTGCGGCAGCGTTCATCATCACCTCCAGGCTCATCAGCACGAAGAGGATGTCGCGGCGCACCATCAGCCCGGTCAGTCCCAGGCAGAAGAGCACGGCGGCCAACGCCAGGCCGTGTTCCATGGGGATTGCGTCGATCATTCCTTGGCCTCCTGACGTCCCAGGTGGAAGGCGGCGACCAGCGCCGCCAGCAGCAGCATCGAAGCCAGCTCGACGGCCAGCAGGTAAGGGCCGAACAGGGCGATGCCGACCGCCTTGGCGTCCACCGTGACCTGGCCGGCGGCGGCACCGTTGCCGTGGCCGATCAGCACGTACAGCAGTTGCACCAGCAGCAGTGCGCAAAGCAGTCCGGGACCGGCCCAGGCGCCGGGCGTGAGCCAGCGTCTTTCCTGGTCGATGGAGGTCTGCCCGAGGTTGAGCATCATCACCACGAAGACGAACAGCACCATGATGGCGCCGGCGTAGACGATGATCTCCAGGGCGCCGGCGAAGGGCGCGCCGAGGGCGAAGAAGCACATGGAGACCGCCAGCAGCGAGACGATCAGGTAGAGCAGGGCATGCACCGGATTGCTGTGGGTGATGACCCGGAAGGTCGCGACGACGGCCACCGCCGCCGCCAGGTAGAAAGCGATGCTCATGGCAGCAGTCCCTTGACGTTGATCGGCTCGGCTTCGTTCTGCGCGGCGCCCTTGGGCTTGCCGGCCACGGCCATGCCGGCGACGCGGTAGAAGTTGTAGTCGGGGTACTTGCCGGGGCCCGAGATCAGCAGGTCTTCCTTTTCGTAGACCAGTTCCTGGCGATTGAACTCGCCCATCTCGAAGTCCGGGGTGAGCTGGATCGCGGTGGTTGGACAGGCCTCTTCGCAGAGTCCGCAGAAGATGCAGCGGGAGAAGTTGATGCGGAAGAACTCCGGGTACCAGCGGCCGTCGTCCTTCTCCGCCTTCTGCAGGGAGATGCAGCCCACCGGGCAGGCCACCGCACAGAGGTTGCAGGCCACGCAGCGCTCCTCGCCGTCGGGGTCGCGGGTCAGCACGATGCGTCCGCGGTAGCGCGGCGGCAGGTACACCGGTTCTTCCGGGTACTGCAGGGTGTCGCGCTTGCGCCAGGCGTGGCTGAAGACCATCGCCAGGCTGCGCAGTTGGGTGAAGGTGCCGTGCAGCACGTGCAGGATGTATTTCATCGAACGCTCCTCACGGGGCCGCGGCCAGGACCAGCGCACCGGTCACCAGCAGGTTCAACAGGGTCAGCGGCAGGCAGAACTTCCAGCAGAAGGCCATCAGTTGGTCGTAGCGCGGCCGCGGCAGGGACGCGCGCAGCAGGATGAAGATCATGATGAAGAACGCGGTCTTCAGCGCGAACCAGATGAAGGGGATCTGCGGCAGCAGCCCGAAGGGGCCGTGCCAGCCGCCGAAGAACAGCGTCACCAGCAGCGCCGAAACCAGCACGATGCCGATGTATTCGCCAACGAAGAACATGCCCCATTTCATCCCGGCATATTCGATGTGGTAGCCATCGGCGAGCTCCTGCTCGGCCTCCGGCTGGTCGAACGGATGGCGGTGGGTGACCGCCACGCCGGCGACGAAGAAGGTCATGAAGCCGATGAACTGCGGAATGATGAACCACAGGTGCTGGGCCTGGTAATCGACGATCCCGCGCAGGTTGAAGGTGCCCGCCTGGGCTACCACGCCCATCAGCGCCAGGGCCATGAACACCTCGTAGGAGATGGTCTGCGCCGAGGCGCGCAGGCTGCCGAGCAGGGCGAACTTGTTGGCGCTCGACCAGCCGGCGAAGAGCACCGCGTAGACCGCGAGCCCGGCCATGCCGAAGAAGAACAGCACGCCGATGTTCAGGTCCGCGACGCCCCAGGTCGGGGTGATCGGCACCACCGCGAAGGCCAGCAGCAGCGCGCTCATCGCCACCACCGGCGCCAGGGTGAAGATCAGCTTGTCGGCGAACGGTGGCGTCCAGTCCTCCTTGAAGAACATCTTGAGCATGTCCGCGCCCAGCTGGAACGCGCCGAACGGACCGACCCGGTTGGGACCGTAGCGGTCCTGCCAGAGCCCTAGCAGGCGCCGCTCGACCCAGCTCAGCAGGGCGCCTGAGACCACCACGGCAAGGAGGATGACGATGGCCTTGAGCACGGCGACGATGGCCGCGATGACTTCGGGTGTGAACCAGCTCATCGGGCAGCCTCCTGCAGATGCGCGACGCTCAGGCCCGCGAGGTTGGCGGGAATCTCGCCGAGCCCCGGCGGCAGCCCGAGCACGCCGCTGGCCAATGCGGCGTGAATCTGCAGGGGCAGATTCAGGCGCGTGCCGGCGATCTGCAGTTCGACCTGGGCGCCGTCGTTCAGGCCGAGTCGCGCGGCATCTTCCTCGCCGAGGGCGACGAAGGGCTGCGGACCGCGGGCCTGGATCGGTGCGGCGCGGCCGCTGAGCTCCTCGCTGCCGAACAGCTGGTGCAGCGGTACGGCGCGCCATTCACCGGCAACGGCGGCGAACGGCGCCACTACCGGGAACCAGGCCAGGCGGTCGCCCGCCGGCTCGATCAGGCGTACGCCCGGATCGCCGGCGCGCAGATGCCCGCCGACCTCATCCTGGAACTTGTTCCAGGCCTGCGGCGAGTTCCAGCCCGGCGACCAGGCGAAGGGAATCTGCTGACGGGGTTCGGCGCTGCCGGCATAGCCTTCCATGGAGAAGGCGAAGGCGCTGTCCGGGTCCTGCGGTTGGCGCGGCTCATGCACGCTGAGGTTGGCGCGCATCGCCGTGCGCCCGCTGTAGCGGTGCGGTTCGCGTGCCAGCTTGAGGCCCTTGATGCGGAAGGCGGCCGAGGGCGCCGCATCGACGATGCCGGCGAGCTTCGGATTGGCCTGCGCGGCGGCGGCGGTGGCGTGATCGAGCAGGGTCCAGTCCACCGGTCGATTCTGCAGCGTGCTGTGCAGCGCGTGCAGCCAGCGCCAGCTTTCGCGGACGCGGTTGGCTGGATCGTAGTAGGCCGGGTCGAAGACCTGGAAGAAGCGCTGGGCGCGGCCCTCCTGGCTGACCAGGGTACCGTCGCCTTCGGCGAAGCTGGCGGCTGGCAGTACGAGGGCTGCACGCGCGACGGTGGCGGTGGCCTGGTGATCGACGACGACCAGTGCCTGGGTTTTCTCCAGGGCCTTGTCCACCAACGTCGGGTCGACGCGGCGGTAGAGGTCGTTCTCCAGCACTACGAGAGCGTCGGCATTGCCGTAGGACAGGCGCGCCAGAGCCGCTTCCACGGAGTCGCCTCCGAGCAGGGCAACGCCCAGGCTGTTGGCCTCGGCGACCACCAGCGACAGCGAGCCGGCTTTCTCCCGGGCGTGCAGGGCCTTGGCGATGTTCGCGGCGGCCTCCACCAGCGCCGGATGGCCCAGTGAGGCGCCGGAGACCACCAGCGGCCGTTTGGCGGCGAGCAGCGCATCGGCTACTGCGCGGGCGAAGCCCAGCGCCTCGTCATCCAGGCCGACCACGTGGGGCGCATTGACGTCGATGTAATGGGCCACGGCGAAGCCCAGGCGTGCCAGGTCTTCGGGCGCGGCGTGGGCGGTCTGCGTGGCGATGTCGTCGAGGCGCGTCTCATCGAGGCTGGCGATGAACACGGGGTTCAGCGCGTGCTGGGCGACATTCTGGATCGCCGCCTGGTGCCAGTCCTGGATCTTCGCCGACGCGGCGATCTCCGTGGCACGGCCGCGGGCGGCCTGGCGCAGGGCGAGGGCGATGCGCGCGGCGGTCTGGGTCAGGTCCTCGCCGAGGACGAAGACGGCATCGTGGGCTTCCATGTCGCGGATCGACGGGCTCGGCAGCGGACTCGCCTCGAGCACCTGCAGCACCTGGCGCAGGCAGCTCAGTTCATGTTCGCCGATGCCGCTGTAGAAATTCTCGCGGCCGACCAGTTCCATCAGCGCGTGGTTGCTCTCCAGGCTGGCGCGGGGCGAGCCAATGGCGAGCACGCGCTTGCCGGCGAGCAGCTCGGCGGCCTGGTCCAGCGCGGCATCCAGCTCCAGGGTACGGCCATCGGCCAGGCGCGGTTGGCGCGGACGGTCCTCGCGGTTGGTATGGCCGTAGCCGAAGCGACCGCGGTCGCAGAGGAAATAGTGGTTCACCGCGCCGTTGAAGCGGTTCTCGATGCGCCGGACTTCGCCGTAGCGCTCGCCGGGGCTGGTGTTGCAGCCGCTGGAGCAGCCGTGGCAGATGCTCGGGGCGAACTGCATGTCCCACTTGCGGTTGTAACGCTCGGAGTGGGTCTTGTCGGTGAATACCCCGGTGGGGCAGACCTCGGTGAGGTTGCCGGAGAACTCGCTCTCCAGGGTGCCGTCCTCGATACGCCCGAAGTAGACGTTGTCGTGGGCACCGTAGACGCCCAGGTCGGTGCCGCCGGCGTAGTCCTTGTAGTAGCGCACGCAGCGATAGCAGGCGATGCAGCGGTTCATCTCGTGGGCGATGAACGGACCGAGCTCCTGGTTCTGGTGGGTGCGCTTGGTGAAGCGGTAGCGCCGGCGGCTGTGGCCGGTCATCACCGTCATGTCCTGCAGGTGGCAGTGACCGCCTTCCTCGCACACCGGGCAGTCGTGCGGGTGGTTGGTCATCAGCCATTCGACGACGCTTTCGCGAAACTGCTTGGCTTCCTCGTCTTCGATGGCGATCCAGCTGTTGTCGGTCGCGGGGGTCATGCAGGACATGACCAGACGGCCGCGGGTGTCGTTTTCGTCGGCGTACTGCTTAACCGCGCACTGGCGGCAGGCACCGACGCTACCCAGCGCCGGGTGCCAGCAGAAGTAGGGAATGTCGAGCCCGAGGGACAGACAGGCCTGCAACAGGTTGTCCGCGCCGTCGACCTCGTAGGCTTTGCCGTCTACATGAATAGTGGCCATGGCTAGTTCTTCTTACCCGCTGGCGCGGGTCTGCTAATGGGAAATCCTGGGCGCTCGCCGCGCGGCCGGGGCAATGGCCGTGGCCAACTTCCCGGAGCGACGCGGCGAGCGCGATTCATTGCAGCGTCTCGACGCGCGACGGATGCGGTTCGCCGACGGCCTGGTGGATGCCGGCGTCGAACTCCTCGCGGAAGTACTTGATCGCGCTGCCCAGCGGCTCCACCGCGCCGGGGGCGTGGGCGCAGAAGGTCTTGCCGGGGCCGAGGAAGCGGCACAGCTCTTCGAGCGTCTCCACGTCGCCAGGCTGGCCTTCGCCTTTCTCCAGCGCGCGCAACAGCTTCACGCTCCACGGCAAGCCGTCGCGACAGGGCGTGCACCAGCCGCAGGACTCGCGGGCAAAGAACTCTTCCATGTTGCGCAACAGCGAGACCATGTTGATCGAGTCGTCCACGGCCAGCGCAAGGCCCGTGCCCATGCGCGTGCCCACCTTGCCGATGCCGCCGGCGTACATCTGTGCCTCGAGGTGCTCGGGAAGCAGGAAGCCGGTGCCGGCGCCGCCGGGCTGCCAGCATTTCAGACGGTAGCCGTCGCGCATGCCGCCGGCGTAGTCCTCGAACAGCTCGCGGGCGCTGATGCCGAACGGCAGCTCCCAGATGCCGGGACGCTTCACCTTGCCGGAGAAGCCCATCAGCTTGGTGCCGTGGTCGTCGCTGCCGGGACGGGCGAGCGACTTGTACCAGTCGGTGCCATTACTGACGATCGCCGGTACGTTGCACAGCGTCTCGACGTTGTTCACGCAGGTCGGCTTGCCCCAGACGCCAACGGCGGCGGGGAACGGCGGCTTGGCGCGCGGATTGGCGCGGCGGCCTTCCAGCGAGTTGATCAGCGCGGTTTCCTCGCCGCAGATGTAACGTCCGGCGCCGGTATGCACGAACAGCTCGAAGTCGAATCCGCTGCCGAGGATGTTCTGGCCGAGCAGGCCGGCGGCCTTGGCTTCCTCGATGGCGCGGTTCAGGTGGCGCGCTGCGTCGACGTACTCGCCGCGCAGGAAGATGTAGCCGCGGTAGGCCTTCAACGCCCGTGCGGAGATCAGCATGCCTTCCACCAGCAGGTGCGGTAGCTGCTCCATGAGCAGGCGATCCTTCCAAGTGTTGGGCTCCATCTCGTCGGCGTTGCACAGCAGGTAGCGGATGTTCAGCGATTCGTCCGCCGGCATCAGTCCCCACTTCACACCGGTGGGGAAGCCAGCGCCGCCGCGGCCCTTGAGGCCGGAGTCCTTCACGGCCTGGACGATGCCGGCCGGCTCCATGGACGTCAGCGCCTGGCGCGCCGCGGCGTAGCCATTCTTCGCCTGGTACTCGTCCAGCCATACCGGCTGGCCGTCGTCGCGCAGGCGCCAGGTCAGCGGGTGGGTTTCCGGTGTGCGCGTGGTGGCGTTGACCGGACCGAAGGATGCGAGCGTCATGGGTAAGCCTCCAGCAGTTGCGCCAGGGCATCGGCGCGTACGTCGCCGAAGGTGTCGTCGTCGATCATCATCGCCGGGGCCTTGTCGCAGTTCCCCAGGCAGCACACCGGCAGCAGGGTGAAGCGGCCATCGCCGGTGGTTTGGCCGGGGACGATGCCGAGCGTCTGCTTGACCCGTTCGAGGATGCTTTCGTGGCCGCCGATGTAGCAGGTCATGCTGTCGCACACGCGGATCACGTGGCGACCGACCGGTACACGGAAGATCTGGCTATAGAAGGTGGCTACGCCCTCGACGTCGCTGGCGGGAATGCCGAGCACTTCGGCGATGGCCGGAATGGCGCCATCGGGTACCCAGCCGCGCTGCTTCTGGACGATCTTCAGCGCTTCGATGCTCGCGGCGCGCGGGTCCTCGTAGTGGTGCATTTCGTGTTCGATGGCCGTGCGCTCGGTGTCGCTGAGGGCAAAACGGTCGGTCTGGATCAGGGTCGTGTCGGTCATCATCAGCGGTCCACGTCGGCCATCACGAAATCGATGCTGCCCAGGTAGGCGATCAGGTCGGGCACCATGCTGCCGCGGATCACCGAGGGGATCTGCTGCAGGTGGGCGAAGCTGGGCGTACGGATACGCGTGCGGTAGCTCATGGTGCTGCCGTCGCTGGTCAGGTAGTAGCTGTTGATGCCCTTGGTCGCCTCGATCATCTGGAACGCCTCGTTGGCCGGCATCACCGGGCCCCAGCTCACCTGCAGGAAGTGCGTGATGAGGGTCTCGATGTGCTGCAGCGTGCGTTCCTTGGGCGGCGGCGTGGTCAGCGGGTGATCGGCCTTGTAGGGCCCTTCGGGCATGTGCTTCCAGCACTGCTCGATGATCTTCAGGCTTTCGCGCATCTCGCCCATCTTCACCATGCAGCGGTCGTAGGCGTCGCCGTTGGCGGCCAGAGGCACCTCGAACTCGAAGTGCTGGTAGCCGGAGTACGGGCGCGCCTTGCGCAGGTCGAAGTCCAGCCCCGTGGCGCGCAGACCGGCGCCGGTGACGCCCCATTCCAGCGCCTGGGCGGTGTTGTAGGCCGCCACGCCCTGGGTGCGGCCCTTGAGGATGCTGTTCTTCAGCGCGGCCTTTTCGTATTCGTCGAGACGCTTGGGCATCCAGTCGAGGAACTCGCGCACCAGGCGATCCCAGCCGCGCGGCAGGTCGTGGGCGACACCGCCGATGCGGTACCAGGCCGGATGCAGGCGGAAGCCGGTGATCGCCTCAACCACCTTGTAGGCGCGCTGGCGGTCGGTGAAGGTGAAGAACACCGGGGTCATGGCGCCGACGTCCTGGATGTAGGTGCCCAGGTACAGCAGGTGGTTCAGGATGCGGAAGAACTCCGCCATCATCACGCGGATGAACTCGACCCGCGACGGCACGGTGATGCCGGCGAGCTTCTCCACCGAGAGCACGTAGGGCAGGTTGTTCATCACCCCGCCGAGGT
This sequence comes from Pseudomonas sp. R4-15, assembly GCF_055768815.1. NCBI lineage: Bacteria > Pseudomonadati > Pseudomonadota > Gammaproteobacteria > Pseudomonadales > Pseudomonadaceae > Pseudomonas > Pseudomonas sp. R4-15. The sequence goes on along the minus strand of NZ_CM147293.1, from coordinate 3,144,203 downwards.
AGTCGATGCGGTCGGTGTAGGGAATGAAGCTGTGCCAGCTCTGCCGCTCGGCCATCTTCTCGGCGCCGCGGTGGTGGTAGCCGATCTCCGGCACGCAATCGACGATCTCCTCGCCGTCGAGCTGCAGGATGATGCGGAAGGCCCCGTGCGCCGAGGGGTGGTTGGGGCCGAGGTTGAGGAACATGAAGTCCTCGTGCTCGCCGCCACGGCGCATGCCCCAGTCCTCGGGGTTGAAACGCAAGGCTTCCTGCTCCAGGTCCTGCTTGGCGGCAGACAGCGCGTACGGATCGAACTCGGTGGCGCGTGCCGGGTAGTCCTTGCGCAGCGGGTGGCCCTGCCAGGTCGGTGGCATCAGCATGCGCGTCAGGTGCGGGTGGCCGGGGAAGTCGACGCCGTACATGTCCCAGACTTCGCGCTCGTACCAGTTGGCGTTGGGGTACACCGAGGTCGCGCTGGGTACGCTGAGGTCGCCTTCGCGCAGCGCGATCTTGAGCATCAGGTCGCTGTTACGCTCGATCGACAGCAGGTGGTAGAACACCGTGAAATCGGCCTCCGGCAGGCCGCGCCGTTGGGTACGCAGACGCTCGTCCACGCCGTGCAGGTCGTAGAGCATCACGTAGGGGCGCGGCAAGTGGCGGAGGAAGGCGAGCACCTCGATCAGGCGCTCGCGGGGCAGCCAGAGCACCGGCATGCCGGTGCGGCTGGATTGGACCTGGAAGGTCTCGTTACCGAAACGTTGTTGCAGCTCGACGACCACGTCCTGGTCGTCGCTCTTGTAGGGCGGAATGTACAGCGCGTTGTCTGCCGTCATGGTCTCGTCGCCATCGGTCTACATCGGGTGAAGTGGGAAATCGCGGGCGGCCGCAGGCCTCCCGGCGGCGTCACACTTCGTCGGGGCTGCGCAGGTTGGTGACCTGGATACGCTGTTCGCGGCGCTGTTCACGCTGGGACGGCATCTCGGCGCGATACACGCCTTGATCGCCAACGACCCAGGAGAGCGGGCGGCGTTCCTGTCCGATGGATTCCTGCAACAGCATCAGCCCCTGCAGGAAGGCTTCGGGCCGGGGAGGGCAGCCGGGGATGTAGACGTCGACGGGGAGGAACTTGTCCACGCCCTGGACGACCGAGTAGATGTCGTACATGCCGCCGGAATTGGCGCACGAGCCCATGGAAATCACCCATTTGGGTTCGAGCATCTGCTCATAGAGGCGCTGGATGACCGGCGCCATCTTCATGAAACAGGTGCCCGCGATGACCATGAAGTCGGCCTGACGCGGTGATGCACGGATGACTTCGGCGCCGAAGCGCGCAACGTCGTGGGGCGCCGTGAAGGCGGTGGTCATCTCCACGTAGCAGCAGGAGAGTCCGAAGTTGTACGGCCACAGGGAGTTCTTGCGACCCCAGTTGACGGCACCGTTCAGGACGTCTTCGAGCTTACCCATGAAGATGTTGCGGTGAACCTGCCCCTCCAGGGGATCGGGCACGGTTTCCCGCTCGCCGACCGGGTAGCGGTCGTTGGCCGCCTCCGGGTCGATCCGGGTGAGTTTGTATTGCATCGCCAAAGCCTCATTGTTTCAGCTTCGCCTGTCGCACGCGGCGTGCGGCGGGCGACCAGTCAAGGGCCCCCACGCGCCAGAGATAAACAAGACCCGCCAACAGAATTGCTATGAAAACGGTAGCTTCGATGAGACCGGCCCAACCGCTCTCACGAACGGACACGGACCAGGCGAAGAGATACAGGGCTTCCACGTCGAAGATGACGAAGAGCATGGCGACCAGATAGAACTTGGCGGACAGGCGCAGTCGCGCGCTGCCGGTAGGGACGATGCCCGATTCGAAGGGTTCGTTCTTGCTGCGCCCCCAAGCCTTGCCACCGAGCAGGCTAGAGACGCCAAGCATGAAGGCGCACAGACCGAATACGCCGAGTACGAAAATGGCCAGGCCCCAATACTGGGCGTTGGCGGGGACTACATCAGGCATGCCGGACTCCTTGTAAGGAACGGCTTTGAAATTCTGAGGGTCGGCTCAACCGCCCATTTATGGGGCATCATTCTACGCCCTACTTTTCGTGTAAGTAAATTTGTCGCAGTGACTTTTTTAACTTGATGTGCGGCTTCAAGTTGCATTGCAGAGCCTCGGCCTCTTGGTGAGTTTTCCCAACAACGACCTTAGTTCCCTTTTGCCGGGTCTGCGCGAAAGCGTTTCGTGCACTGGATAAAACGACGCCCCCGGGCAACCGCTCCGGGGGCGTTGAACGGGGCCGTGACCGGCCCCGGGACCCAATCAGTGGAACTGATTCATGGTGTTGTCCTTGCCACCGGCTTTGAGCGCGGCCTCACCGGCGAAGTACTCCTTGTGGTCGTCGCCCATGTCCGAGCCCGCCATGTTCTGGTGCTTGACGCAGGCGATACCCTGGCGGATCTCCTGACGCTGCACGCCCTTGACGTAGGCGAGCATGCCTTCCTCGGCGAAGTAGCCCTTGGCCAGATTGTCCGTGGACAGCGCCGCCGTGTGGTAGGTCGGCAGGGTGATCAGGTGATGGAAGATGCCAGCCTGCGCCGAGGCATCGCGCTGGAAGGTGCGAATGCGCTCGTCGGCGAGTTGCGCCAACTCGCTGGCGTCGTATTCGGCGCTCATCAGCTTGGCGCGATCGTAGGCGGAAACGTCCCGGCCTTCGGCTTCCCAGGCATCGAACACCTGTTGACGGAAGTTCAGCGTCCAGTTGAACGAAGGGCTGTTGTTGTAGACCAGCTTGGCGTTGGGCACGACTTCGCGGATACGGTCGACCATCGCCTTGATCTGACCGATGTGCGGTTTTTCGGTCTCGATCCACAGCAGATCGGCGCCGCTCTGCAGCGAGGTGACGCAATCCAGCACGCAGCGATCCTCACCACTGCCCTTGCGGAACTGGAACAGACCGCTGGCCAGGCGCTTGGGACGCAGCAGCTTGCCGTCGCGCTTGATCAGCACATCACCGTTGCCCAGTTGCTCGGTGGACACTTCCTCGCAGTCGAGGAAGGAATTGTAGAGGTCGCCCAGGTCGCCGGGTTTTTCAGTGACGGCGATCTGCTTGGTCAGACCCGCGCCCAGAGAGTCGGTACGGGCGACGATCACTCCGTCGTCGACCCCCAGCTCGAGGAAGGCGTAGCGCACGGCATTGATCTTGGCGATGAAGTCCGCGTGGGGCACGGTGACCTTGCCATCCTGGTGACCGCACTGCTTCTCGTCGGAGACCTGGTTCTCGAGCTGGATGCAGCAGGCCCCGGCTTCGATCATCTTCTTCGCCAGCAGGTAGGTCGCCTCGGCGTTACCGAAGCCGGCATCGATGTCGGCGATGATCGGCACCACGTGGGTCTCGAAGCCGTCGATCTGCTGCTGCACGGCACTGGCGCGCGCATTGTCGTCAGCGGCCAGGGCGGCATCGAGTTCGCGGAACAGTCCGCCCAGCTCGCGGGCATCGGCCTGGCGCAGGAAGGTATAGAGCTCCTCGATCAGTCCGGGCACCGCAGTCTTCTCGTGCATCGACTGGTCCGGCAGCGGGCCGAACTCGGAACGCAGTGCGGCGATCATCCAGCCGGAGAGGTAGAGGTAGCGCTTGTTGGTGGTCTTCAGATGCTTCTTGATGGAAATCATCTTCTGTTGACCGATGAAGCCATGCCAGCAGCCCAGCGACTGGGTGTAGAGGCTGGTGTCGGCGTCGTACGCGGCCATGTCGCGACGCATGATCGCCGCGGTGTAGCGGGCGATGTCCAGGCCGCTGTGGAAGCGGTTCTGTACGCGCATGCGCGCCGCGTATTCCGGGTTGATGGCGCTCCATGCGCTGCCGGCCCGATCCTTCAGAGCTGCGATGGCGTTGATCTCGTCTTTGTACGACATGCTGAACCTTCCTATATGTTGTGGCACCGGATTTCCCACTACACGTAGTCATGCGTGACGCCGCAGGCTAGACGCATTCGGTTGGGACGGAGGCTGGTGGAAGGTTGTCGAGAGAGTGGGGTTGCCAGGCGTTCGGGCAGGGCGTTCGCCTACCGCATCGGTGCCAATCCGGCAGGGTTGCCGTGTTGCCCGTATTACGCCGTGAGCCTTGATGAATCTTGCTTCCCCGTCCCTCAGGACAACTTCTCGCCAGTCGCCGTCCAAGTCGAACGCGCCTTGTGGGGCGTCTGACACACAGTGCGCCGAAGGCTTTTCGGCGTGCTGCGGGGACCCTGCAAAAGGTCCCTGGCTAGCGGGAGCGAGTTCATCATGCGATGGGGAAAGAGCCGTCGTCAACGGTTTTGTAGTGTTTTTTTTACTGCACTACATAGTTGCGAGACGACTGGCCGGTCACTCGAGGAGTTCGACCTTGAGGCGAAGTGAAAGATCTTCGTCGGAACTGGTGCTGTAGTGATGCACCAGACCGCTGGAGTCGGCGGCCTGGCCCTGGCTGGCGCCCCCGAGTTCCAGCCACTGTCCGAGAGGCCCGCTGACACGGGTCTGCGCGCCCTGGGTTTCGATGACGCCAGGCTGGCGGCCTTGGCGATCCTGCTGGGTGCTGATGGTGACGTCGACGTTATTGCCGCGCACCTGCGCCGTGGCGTAGAAACCGCGGGAGAGATCGCGGTACTCGGTGTCCTGGTAGGGGCGCCCGTAGACGTCCTGGCGGGTGATCTCCAGTGGCACGCTCTGGCCGAGCTGGATGAGCGCCGGGTAGCCCTCGCTGGCCTGAACCCGCTGGACACCCTCGCCAGCCTGCTCGGTGCTGTTGCGGATGATCCGCACGCCGTTGCTGTTCAACCCCAGCCCCTGCTCGCTGGCGCCGGCGCCACGACGGGTCTCGACGCTGATCAGTAACCGGCGTGGTGCGGTATCGAGCTCGCCGAGCAGTTGGCGGACCTCTTCGATGCGTCCGGCGGGCGCATTGACGATCAATTGGTTGCCGTAGCTTTCGACACGCCCGGCATCGCCGAGCACGGAGCGCACGATCGGCGCCAGCTCTTCGGCGCTGCGGTAGTTCAGCGGAAGGACCTCGGTCGCCGCCTGCGCTGCCAGGCTCGTGGTCATCAGCAGTGCGGCGAGGAGAGTTCTCACAGGACGAAGCTCCGCAGGTTCGGGTCGGCGAGGGCGCGTTCCCAGGTTCGCTCGAAGACTGTCAGGTGCCGACGAGCGATGGCCGTGGAATCGTAATGGACTTCGCCGTGGATGCTGCTGGTGCGGTTGCGCAACAGCACGCCGCAATCATCCACGACGAGAAAGGCGCCAGCGAACTGATCATAGTTCGGATTGATCTTGCGAACCTGGAAGTTGCTGGTCAGCTTGCGCGCCAGGCGGATCAGGCGATGGCCTTCGCGGCTGGCGCGGGAGGAATCGCGTACCAGCAACTGCAGGGTGTTCTGCGGTCGCGAGATGAGGAAATTGCTGCACGCCTTCTCGATGGAGGGCTGGTCGTAGAGCCAGGCTTCCAGGTCGTCGGTGTAGATACAGATATGGCGCCGTGCCTGAGACATCAGCGAGCTGGCATGGTCGCGCAGCTCGTCCATGCTGGCCAGGTTCAGCGAGGCACCGGAACCGCCCAGGCGGTAAGCGGGCGGCTCTTGGGCCGACGATTGCCGGCGCTGTGGCGAAGCAGCGGGGCTGCGAATCGGCGATGATCCAGAGGGCTGGAAATCTATCGCCTGGTCCCGACCTTGTGCGTCCTTATCTCTACTGCCCGGATCACGACTGAAGAAACGTGCTTTCAAGAGCGACTCCTTAACTGCTCCTAGACATGTCTACATGGGGAATACCAGCTTCGAGGAACTCCTCGCCTGTCTCTTGGAAACCCAGGCGTTGGTAGAACGGAACGGCTTGCGACTGTGCGCTGAGCGTCTGCCTGCTCAGGCCTCGCTTCTCGGCTTCCTCGATGACCGCTTGCAGCAGGGCATCGCCGACGCCCAGACCACGCCATTCGCGCAGTATGCAAACGCGGCCGATATGACCATCGGAAAGAAGACGAGCGGTACCTACCGGATAGTTGCCATCGTACACCAGAAAGTGTATTGCGCTTTCGTCGTCGGCGTCCCATTCCTGCTCTGGCGGTACACCCTGCTCGATGATGAACACGGCTTCGCGGATACGGTGCAGTTCGTCCTGATCCCGATGCCAGTCGGCGAGACGGACCTGGATGTCATTCATCGGCGAATTCCAGGCTGCCCTGGCGGACCAGTTCGAGGCACAGCAGACGGGCATCCTCGTCGCCCAGCCAATCGGCCAGGTTCTGGGCATGCAGCGCGTCGGCGGAGCAGATCAGGCGCAGCAGTTCGCGCAGGCGCTCCGGCAGCAGGCGACTCTGGCCGCTGGCGAAGAGCAGTACGCCGAGGTCCACCTCCGACCAGGCCAGGCGTGCGCTGGGGTTGCGCAACAGCACCGCGCCATCCTCCAGGGCGCCGAGCAACTCGGCCTCGTCGATCTCGCTGCCGGTGACCAGTTCCGGATAGCGCGGCTCGGTCATGAACTGGCCGAACCAGGTCAGTAGCAGACGCTCGTCGCCCATGTGCTCCGCGATCAGGGCCTTGAGGCGCTCCAGGGCATCCTGCTGGATCTGGTGCGGATCGCTGGGCACTTCGATGTCGGGGTCCGCGTAGCGGTCTTCGTCGCTGGTGAACTGGGCGAGGAAGTCGGTGAAATTGGTCAGCACCTCGGCCGCCGAAGGGGCGCGGAAGCCGATCGAGTAGGTCATGCACTCGTCCACCGCGGTGCCGAAATGGCTCAGGCGCGGCGGGAGGTAGAGCATGTCGCCAGGCTCGAGCACCCAGTCGCCGCTCTGGGAGAATTCCGAAAGAATGCGCAGGTCGGCGTGGTCGAGCATCGGGCTTGCGGTATCGCACATCTGGCCGATGCGCCAGCGACGCTGACCTTGTGCCTGCAGAAGGAACACGTCGTAGTTGTCGAAATGCGGACCGACGCCGCCGCCGGGCGCGGCGTAGCTGATCATCAGGTCATCCAGGCGCCAGCTGGGCAGGAAGCGGAATTGCTCGAAGAGTTCGGCGACCTCCGGGACGAACTGGTCGACGGCCTGCACCAGCAGGGTCCAGTCGCGCTCGGGCAGGCTGCTGAAGGTGTCTTCCTCGAAGGGGCCGCGGCGCAGCTCCCAGGGCTGCTTGCCGTGTTCGAGCACCAGGCGTGACTCGACCTCTTCTTCCAGTGAGAGGCCGGCCAGTTCGTCGGGGCTGATCGGGCTCTCGAAGTCGGTGATGGCCTGGCGAATCAGCAGGGGTTTCTTCTGCCAATAGTCGCGCAAAAATTCGCGAGCGCTGATGCCGCCAAGCAGTTGCAGGGGGAGGTCCGGATTCATCGGTCTAACCTGGGCTCCTCGGAGCCGTGGGGGAATGAAAAACGCCCGGCGTGGCCGGGCGTGAAAGTCGGCGCTTTGAACTTAGATGCGCTTGGCCTGGGCGACGGCATTGCCGATGTAGTTCGCTGGGGTCAGGGCGCGTAGTTCGGCTTTGGCAGTGTCCGGCAGCTCCAGTGTGTCGATGAAAGTCTGCAGGGCGCTGGCGGAAATACCCTTGCCACGGGTCAGTTCCTTGAGCTTTTCATAGGGATTCTCGATGCCATAGCGACGCATGACCGTCTGCACCGGCTCGGCCAGCACTTCCCAGCAGGCGTCCAGGTCTTCGGCGATGCGCGCGGCATTGAGCTCCAGTTTGCCGATGCCCTTGAGGCTGGCTTCGTAGGCGATGACGCTGTGGGCGAAGCCGACACCCAGGTTGCGCAGCACCGTGGAGTCGGTCAGGTCGCGCTGCCAGCGGGAGATCGGCAGCTTGCTGGCCAGGTGCTGGAACAGCGCGTTGGCGATGCCCAGATTGCCTTCCGAGTTTTCGAAGTCGATCGGGTTGACCTTGTGCGGCATGGTCGAAGAGCCGATTTCGCCGGCGACGGTCTTCTGCTTGAAGTAGCCGAGCGAGATGTAGCCCCAGACATCGCGGTCGAAGTCGATGAGGATGGTGTTGAAGCGGGCGATGGCGTCGAACAGCTCGGCGATGTAGTCGTGCGGTTCGATCTGCGTGGTGTAGGGGTTCCAGCTCAGGCCCAGGTCGTTCTCGATGAACTCGCGGGCGTTGGCTTCCCAGTCCACTTCCGGGTAGGCCGACAGGTGCGCGTTGTAGTTGCCCACCGCGCCATTGATCTTGCCCAGCAGCGGCACCGCGGCGACCTGTGCGATCTGCCGCTCCAGGCGGTAGACGACGTTCGCCAGTTCCTTGCCCAGGGTGGTGGGCGAGGCGGGTTGGCCGTGGGTGCGCGAGAGCATCGGCACGTCGGCGAAGTCCACCGCCAGCGCGCGGATGGCGTCGGCGATCTGGCGCATCAGCGGCAGCAGCACGTCGTCGCGACCTTCGCGCAGCATCAGCGCGTGGGACAGGTTGTTGATGTCCTCGCTGGTGCAGGCGAAGTGGATGAATTCGCTGACCTTGGCCAGCTCCGGCAGCGCCTGGGCCTGCTCCTTGAGCAGGTATTCCACGGCCTTGACGTCATGGTTGGTGGTGCGCTCGAAGGCCTTCACGCGTTCGGCGTGCTCGAGCTGGAAGTCGCTGGCGAGCGCGTCGAGCAGTGCCTGGGCCGATGCCGAGAAGGGCTGGACCTCGCCGATGCCTGGGTGCGCGGCGAGACGCTGCAGCCAGCGGACCTCGACCAGGACGCGGCAACGGATCAGGCCGTATTCGCTGAAGATCGGCCGCAAGGCTGCGGTTTTTCCGGCGTAGCGTCCGTCGACGGGGGACACGGCGGTGAGCGAGGAAAGCTGCATGGGGCGTTCTCGGCTGTCGGGTGCGAAAATAAGGGCGCATATCATACATGAAAGCCGGGGGCTTCGGGGTGCCTGGCGCGGATGGGAACGCCGTCGGTCGCTGCGGGTCGGATGCATGACCTGCCATGGAGGACAGCCTTGCCTCGTTTCGCTCTTGCCGCCGCCTTGCTGCTCGCGGCCTGCGTCTTGCCCGCCCACGCCCGTGATTACCGCTACAGTGACGCTCACCTGCACTATGTCGACTTCTTCCAGGACAGCGACGGCAACGATGCGTTGTTCGCTGCGCTGGATGCTGCCGGCATCGAGCACGCCATGCTGGCGGGCATTCCGGTGGTGAAGAAGTGGCACGAGGATGAGCCCAAGCGACCGCGCTATTACGCCGGTGACGATGCGCCAGCCTACTGGTACAGCGCCACCGACAGCCTGCTGGCCGCCGCCGTGCGGCAGATGACGCCGGCTCAACGCCAGCGCGTGCATCCGTTCCTCTCCGGCTTCAATCCCGTCGACCGCAATGCCGCCGACCTGGTGCGCAAGGCCCTCGAACTGGACCCTCGGCTGTGGCAGGGTATCGGCGAGGTGTTCACCCGGCATGACGACCTCACCGCGCTGACCCAGGGCGACACGCCGCGGGCCAACAACGAGGCGATGAAGGCCATCTACCACCTGGCCGCCGAGTACGATCTGCCGGTGCTGCTGCACGCCAACGTCACCTCCAAACGCGAGCGCAATCCGCTGTATCTGGCGGAACTGGAGGAGGCGCTGCGCAATCATCCGCACACCCGCATCATCTGGGCGCATGCCGGCACCAGCGCGGAGATCCATCGTCACCAGGAAAAGCTGGACTTCCTCCTGCCGCTGCTCGCGCGGCTGCTGGACGACTACCCCAACCTCTATGTCGATCTGTCCTGGACGGTGCTCGAGCCCTACCTGCTGGATACCGACGGCCATCCGGATGCGGACTGGCTGGCCTTGGTCGAGCGGCATCCGACGCGCTTCATGATCGGCTCGGATGCGGTGGGACGCTTCGATCGACTCGGCGAGTACCTGTCCGCGTTCGATCCGTTCCTCGACGCGCTGCCTGCATCCGTGGCGCGCCAAGTAGCGAGGGACAACTTCCTCGCTGTGCTGCCGCGGCGGGCGCGCTGAGCGTCATCGCATCGTCATGTGGCTGTCATAGCCTTGCGCCGCATCATCCCCCGCAAGGAAGAGTCGTCATGAAGAAATACCGCTACGCCCTGGCTGTCGCGCTTTCGGCCTGTGCCGGCCTGGCGCAGGCCGAGGTGCGTGTGCAGGGGCCGGTCGAGTTCGGCCTGTTCGAAAACCCCACGCGCGAGCTAGCGCCGGGCGAGCGGCTGCTGGGGCAGGGCGGTCGCGAGATGCAGCAGACCCACGAGATTCCTGCGCGCCTGGGCGTGCGCTTCGGTCTGCGCTACCACCTGCTTGGCAAGCGCGCCGAGGATACGCCGCTGACCCTTCTGTACCTGACGCCTGGGGTCGTAACGCCGGATGGCCAGCGGCATGACAAGTTCGAGGTGGTGCAGAAGCTGGCGCCGGAAGCCGAGCAGGACGTGATGGCCTTCGAGTTCAGCGAGCGCCACGAACTGGTGCCGGGTGAATGGCACTTCATGGTCTTCCAGGGCGACCGCAAGCTTGCCGATGAGCGTTTTGAAGTGCGTTGAACAGGATGCTCCCGCACAACGAAAAACGGCGCCCGAGGGCGCCGTTTTTCCGAGCGGACCGGATCAGTCCTTGTAACGCTGCAGCACCAGCGTGGCGTTGGTGCCGCCGAAGCCGAAGCTGTTGCTCATCACGGTGTCGATCTTCGCGTTCTCGCGGGTTTCGCGCAGGATCGGAAGGTCGCCGACTTCCGGGTCGAGTTCGTCGATGTTCGCCGAACCGGCCATGAAATTGCCTTCCAGCATCAGCAGGCAGTAGATCGCTTCCTGCACGCCGGCAGCGCCCAGCGAGTGGCCGGAGAGGCTCTTGGTCGAGCTGATCGCCGGGGCCTGGTCACCGAACATGTTGCGCACGGCCTTGATTTCCGCGACGTCGCCGACGGGAGTCGAGGTGCCGTGGGTGTTCAGGTAGTCGATGGGCGCCGCGACGGTGCTCAGCGCCTGCTGCATGCAGCGCAGGGCGCCTTCGCCGCTGGGGGCGACCATGTCGTAGCCGTCGGAGGTGGCGCCGTAGCCGACGATTTCAGCGTAGATCTTGGCGCCGCGCTTCTTGGCGTGCTCGAGCTCTTCGACCACCACCATGCCGCCACCGCCGGCGATGACGAAGCCGTCACGCTTGGCGTCGTAGGCGCGGGAGGCCTTTTCCGGCGAGTCGTTGTACTGCGTGGACAGCGCACCCATGGCGTCGAACAGGCAGCTCTGGCTCCAGTGCTCTTCCTCACCGCCGCCGGCGAAGACCATGTCCTGCTTACCCAACTGGATCTGCTCCATGGCGGCGCCGATGCAGTGGGCGCTGGTGGCGCAGGCGGAAGAAATTGAGAAATTCACGCCCTTGATCTTGAACGGCGTAGCCAGGCAGGCGGATACGGTGCTGCCCATGGTGCGGGTTACCCGGTACGGGCCGACGCGTTTCACGCCCTTCTCGCGCAGGATGTCGATGGCCTCCATCTGGTTGAAGGTGGAGGCGCCGCCGGAGCCGGCGATCAGGCCGACGCGCGGGTTGGAAATCTGCTCTTCGCTCAGCCCCGCATCAGCGATGGCCTGCTGCATGGAGAGATAGGCGTAGGCCGCCGCATCGCCCATGAAGCGGAACAGTTTGCGATCGATCAGCGACTCCAGGTCCAGGTCTACGGAACCGGAGACGTGGCTGCGCAGGCCCATCTCGGCATATTCCGGATTGTGGCGAATACCTGGGCGGCTGGCGCGCAGGCTGGCGGAGACGGTGGCCTTGTCACTGCCGAGGCAGGAAACGATGCCGAGGCCGGTAATGACGACGCGACGCATGAGCAAGTCCTTCAGAAACTGTCGGTGGAAGTGAACAGGCCGACCCGCAGGCCTTCGGCGCTGTAGATTTCGCGGCCATCGACGCTCACGCTGCCATCGGCGATGGCCAGGATCAGCGAGCGGCTGATGGTGCGCTTGATGTGAATGTTATAGGTGACCTTCTTCGCGGTGGGCAGCACCTGACCAAAGAACTTCACTTCGCCCGAGCCTAGCGCACGGCCGCGGCCGGGGTTGCCCTGCCAGCCCAGGTAGAAGCCGACCAGTTGCCACATGGCATCCAGGCCCAGGCAGCCGGGCATGACCGGATCGCCTTCGAAGTGGCAGCCGAAGAACCACAGGTCGGGGCTGATATCGAGCTCAGCGACGATTTCGCCCTTGCCATACTTGCCGCCCTGTTCGCTGATGTGGCTGATCCGGTCGATCATCAGCATGTTCGGGGCGGGCAGTTGCGCATTACCCGGACCGAACAGCTCGCCACGGGCGCAGCGCAGGAGGTCCTCCCGGGAATAGGCGTGTGGTTTGGTCATGCGAGCTCCTTCGGTAATGCCCGGCGCGAGCCGGAATCTTGTGCCCCTGGGGGCAGTTTGGTGATTGGACTGTGCGCCTGCGCGATAAGTCACAGCTTGCGAGTACGGGTGTTCACTGGGAGGGCCGCAGCCACCCCTGGGTAGCCGTCGCCCTCAGCGTGTGCGGCACTCTACCACTGCTCGGGGGTCAATTGCCTTCTCCAGCACGACCTTGTGTTACAGGCGGTGCCTGGCCGCCGTCCCCCGTGTCCGTATAATGACCGCATTATCAGAGGATGGATCAGGAAGACCGATGACCCGACAGCAAACCCTCGCGGTGCTTGGCGGTGGCAGTTTCGGCACCGCCGTTGCCAACCTGCTCGCCGAGAATGGCCATCCCGTGCGCCTTTGGATGCGCGACCCGCAGCAGGCCGAGACGATTCGCCTCGAGCGCCGCAATCCGCGTTACCTCAAGGGCATCCCCGTGCATGCCGCGGTGGAGCCGAGCACCGATCTCGAGCAGGTGTTGGCCGATGCCGAACTGATTTTCGTCGCCTTGCCCTCGAGCGCCCTGCGACAGGTACTCGCACCCGTGGCGGAAAAGCTCGCCGGGCGCATGCTGGTGAGCCTGACCAAGGGCATCGAGCCGCGCACCTTCATGCTGATGAGTCAGATCCTCGAAGAAATCGCCCCGCAGGCGCATATCGGCGTGATCTCCGGACCCAACCTGGCGCGCGAGATCGCCGAGCACGCGCTGACCGCGACGGTCATCGCCAGCGAGCACGAGGAGCTCTGCGAGGCGGTGCAGGCCGTATTGCACGGGCGTACCTTCCGCGTCTATGCCAGCCCCGACCGCTTTGGCGTGGAGCTCGGCGGCGCGCTGAAGAACGTCTACGCGATCATCGCCGGCATGGCCGCCGCGCTGGACATGGGCGAGAACACCCGCAGCATGCTGATTACCCGCGCGTTGGCGGAAATGACCCGTTTCGCCGTGCATCTGGGCGCCAATCCGATGACCTTCCTGGGTCTGGCCGGTGTGGGCGACCTGATCGTCACCTGTTCGTCGCCCAAGAGCCGCAACTATCGGGTGGGCTTCGCCATCGGCGAGGGGCGCACGCTGGAAGACGCGGTGGCGGCGCTCGGTGAAACCGCCGAGGGGGTGAATACCCTCCGCGTGCTGCGTGCCAAGTCGGAGGAGTTGCAGGTCTACATGCCACTGGTCGCGGGATTGCATGCGATCCTCTTCGAGGGCCGCACCCTGGCGCAGGTCATCGAGGCGCTGATGAGCGGCGAGCCGAAGACCGATGTCGACTTCATCTCCACCACCGATTTCAGCGGATGAATGCCATGCAAGGTCCCCTCGAAAAACTGCGTCGTGAAGCCCTGCTCATGCGCCTGTGCTGGATGCTGCTGTTCTTCCTCGCCTGGCAGGTGGCGGAAATCCTCCTGTTCCTGCTGATCGTCGCGCAGTTGCTGCACCGCTTGCTGCGTGGACGGGCGCACCCCGGCTTGATGGCCTTTGGCGACGCCCTGTCGCGTTACCTGGCACAGATCGGGCGCTATGGCAGTTTCCACAGCGACGAGAAGCCTTGGCCGTTCGCCGATTGGCCGCGGGAGCGGCCGGCTCAGGTCGAGGCGGATCCTCAGCCATGAGGCTCTGGCTGTTGCGCCACGGCGAGGCGCAGCCCCAGGCGCCCAGTGACGAGCGCCGGGCGCTCACCGAGCACGGCCAGCGTGAGGTGCTGGACAGCCTTGTGCAGCTCTCGTCGGTGCCGGACGCGATCCTTGCCAGCCCCTATCTGCGCGCTCAACAGAGCGCGGCGCTGGCGCTGCAGCGGCTCGGTTACAGCGGCGCCGTGGAGACGGTGACCTGGCTGACCCCCGACGAAGATCCGCGCGAGGTTGCCGACAGGCTCTGTTCACGGCAGGAAGACAGTCTGTTGCTGGTGGCCCACCAGCCGTTGCTGGGCGCGCTGGCCGGCTGGCTCTGCGAAGGGCATCGGCAGGCGGCGCTGGCGATGCGCACGGCCAGCCTGGCGCGCCTGGAGGGCGATCTGCCGCTGGTGGGGGGGATGCGCCTGGTCTCGCTGTATCACCCTCAGATCGGTCAGTGATGCGTCTGATGCGCCGCAACATGGCGTGAATGCCCTCCTGGCTGGCCGCGCTGTGCCTTGTTCGGCGAGCCGCCGCTGGTCAAGATGCCGGCTCTGCCTGTGGTCGAACGTCGCATGTCCGAGCCCATCTTCTTTGCACACGCCAACGGCTTTCCGTCGGCTACCTATGCCAAGCTCTTCCAGTATCTGGAGGCAGAGCAGCAGATCCATCGCCTGGACCGCCACGGCCACGATCCGCGCTTCCCGGTGAATGACAACTGGCAAGGCCTGCTGGAGGAATTGCACTACCACATCTCGCGCATCGGTACGCCTGTCTGGGGTGTCGGGCATTCCCTGGGCGGTGTGTTGCATTACCACCTGGCCCTGCGCCATCCGGAGTTCTACCTGGGCGTGGTGATGCTCGACTCGCCGGTGCTGACCTTCGCCGATCGCTGGTTGATCCGCGCCGCCAAGCGCTTGGGCTTCATCGATCGGATCACTCCCGCCGGGCGTACCCTGGGGCGGCGCGCGCATTTCGCCGACCAGCAGCAGGCGCGCGAATACTTCGCCATGCGTTCGCTGTTCCGCGATTTCGACCCCGACTGCCTGGCGGCCTACGTCGAGCACGGACTGGCGCCGGCGGAGCAGGGGTTGCGGCTGTTCTTCGATCCGGCCACCGAAATCGACATCTATCGCAGCCTGCCACATTCTTCGCCGAGGAGCGCAACGCCGTTGCGCCTGCCGCTGGCGTTGTTGCATGGCGCGCAAAGCCGCGTGGTGCTCGCTCACCATCTGCGTTCTGCCCGACGTCTGCCGCGTGGCGAAACGCTGCGCATGCCGGGCGGGCACATGTTTCCGCTGGAGCATCCCAGGTTGACCGCTGAGCGCCTGCGCGAGCTGTTCGCGCGCTGGCGCGCCATAGCCAAGGAGGGAACCCATGAGCGCTGAGCCCGAGATCCTGCGCATCCCTCTGCCCCATCTGGATATCGCGGCCCTGGCCTACGGGCCGCAAGAGGCGCCACCGGTGCTGGCCCTGCATGGCTGGCTGGACAATGCGGCCAGCTTCGAGCGGTTGGCGCCGCGCCTGCCAGGGTTGCGCATCGTCGCGGTGGACTTCGCCGGACATGGCTTGTCCGGGCACCGCCCGCCGGGTAGCGACTATTACCTCTGGGATCACGTCGCAGACGTGCTGGCGATCGCCGAGCAACTGGGTTGGGAGCGCTTCGGGCTGCTCGGGCATTCGATGGGCGCGATCGTCTCGGTGCTGCTGGCCGCCAGCGTACCGGAGCGGGTCAGTGCCCTGGCATTGATCGACGGATTGCTGCCGTTGCACGGCGAGGAGCTCGATGCGGCGGCCCAACTGGGGCGGGCACTGCAGGCAAGGCGTGCGCTGGAGGGGAAATCCCGGCGTTTGTTCGAGCACCCCGAGCAGGCGGTGCGTGCGCGGCTGGGCGCGGGACGACTGAGCGAGTCCGCCGCGCGCCTGCTGGTAGCGCGCGGCCTGGCCGCGGGGGCCGATGGGTGGCGGTGGAGCAGCGATCCGCGATTGACCTTGCCCAGTCCATTGCGTTTCAGCTTCGAGCAGGCGCTGGCGTTCGCCCGTGCATTGCGTTGCCCTGCGCATCTGGTGTTGGCCGAGAGTGGACTGCTGGTCGGCCGGGAACGCCTGGAGGCGCTGCTGGATACCTTGCCGGTGCAGATCACCCGGCTGCCTGGTGGTCATCACCTGCACCTGGACGATGATGCCGGTGCCGATGCGGTAGCAGCCTGTTTCAAAGATCACTTGGGTTAACCTTGACCTCTCCGCGGTCGTTGCCGACCCTGCGTGTATCAAGGAGCTCCCATGATCGACCTGTACAGCGCTGCCACACCCAATGGCCACAAGGCCTCGATAATGCTCGAAGAGCTGGGCCTGGATTACCAACTCCACGTGCTCAGTTTCGACCGCCGCGAGCAGAAGGCCCCCGCCTTCCTCAAGATCAACCCCAATGGCCGGATTCCGGCGATCGTCGACCGTGACGCGGACGACTTCGCCGTCTTCGAGTCCGGTGCCATCCTCGTTTACCTCGCCGAAAAGACCGGACGCCTGCTGCCGAGCGACCCCCGCGGTCGCAGCATCGCCCTGCAATGGCTGATGTTCCAGATGGGTGGGGTAGGGCCGATGCAGGGGCAGGCCAACGTGTTTTATCGCTATTTTCCCGAGAAGTTGCCGTCTGCCATCGCGCGTTACCAGAATGAGACGCGGCGGTTGTACGAGGTCATGGACGGCCGGCTGGGCGAGGTCGAGTACCTGGCTGGCGACTATGGCATCGCCGATATCGCCTGTTTTCCCTGGGTGCGCGGGCATGAATGGGCCGGCGTTTCAGTGGAAGGCTTGGCGCATCTGCAGCGTTGGCTGGCGGCGATCGAGGCGCGCCCCGCCGTACAGCGCGGCCTGCAGCGCCCGGCGCGTGAATCGGACAGCGGTGCGCAGGTGACCAGCGCACAGTCCATGCTGATTCGCTGAGGTGAGGATGCAGGGAGCCCATTTTCTCGTCCTGTCAGCGCTGCTGGCCATGCCCATTCAGTTGCTTCACGCCGAGGTCAAGGTACCGGTGCCGGACGGCGCACGTCTGGTAAGCGAGGATCAGGCGAGCCTCGAGCGGATCTACCCGCAAGGCGCAATCCGGCGGATCAGCAACCGTCTGCGCTACGAGGGGATGATCGAGGCCCACGGCCAGTTGCATGCGCGCACCTACGAGCTGCCACGCGATGTGCCGACCCAGCAAAGCTTCGAGGCGGCCCGACGCTCGCTTCTGACTGAGGGCGCGCACTTGCTGTACTGGTGCGAAGGACGTGATTGCGGCTCCAGCAGCCTGTGGGCCAACGCCGTGTTCGAGCAATCCCGGCTCTATGGTCCGGATGACGACCAGGCCTACGCCCTGCTGCGCCTGGGTGAGCCGCAGGTGGACAGTCTGGTGGCGTTGTACGCGATCACCCGTGGCAATCGACGGGGTTACCTGCACGTCGAGGAGTTCGCCGCGGACGCGCCGCTGGGTGAGCGCCTGCCGACGCCGGCGACCCTGTTGCGTCAATTGCGGGAAACGGGTGAGCTCAACCTGCCCGAGCAGATTGGCGACCCGACGGGGCACTGGGCAGAGGTATTGGCCGCTACGCTGAAGATGGATGCGACGCTGCGTCTGGCGCTCTCCGGCCCCGAGGGCGAAGCCTGGCGCGATGCGCTGGTGGCGCAAGGCGTCCGCGCCACGCGTCTGGAGATGGAATCCGCTGACGGCGAAGGGCTGCGTCTGCGTCTGCTGCGCTAAAGTGCAGGCCCCTGGCTTGCACGCCGAAGCGCAGTAGGCAACTGTCCCTGGCGGTGAAGTCCCGGCGTTGCCTTATTGGCGGTTTTCGTAGCGATCCAGCGTGTCGTGGGCGATCTGCCTGCCGACCTTGATCAGGTCGGCGCCGCGGTAGAACTCGAAGAAGCGGCAGATGCGCTTGGGTACGTCGATCAGTACGTCCGGCGGATAACCGGCGATCTTGTACTGCGCCAGCGAGGTCTGCATCACTTCGAAGCTCTGGTTGATCAGGTCCAGCAGCGAGGCGGGGCCAACGGTGTCCAGCACCTGGCTACCGCTGGCGGAGCGCGTATTGCTGGCACGCTCCGGCGCGGCGCTGTTGCCCGGTGTGGGATCTATCCAGGGGTCGGGC
Organism: Pseudomonas sp. R4-15; assembly: GCF_055768815.1. NCBI lineage: Bacteria > Pseudomonadati > Pseudomonadota > Gammaproteobacteria > Pseudomonadales > Pseudomonadaceae > Pseudomonas > Pseudomonas sp. R4-15. The sequence continues at coordinate 3,126,187 of NZ_CM147293.1, read as the reverse complement.
AGTGCGCCGCGTTGCAGTTCGTGGGCCAGTTGTTCGTGATCTTCCCGGCGCAGGAACGGCAGGCGCTCGCCGAGGCTTTCCAACAGGCCATCCAGGCGCCGGCGGAATTGCGGCGTACGTTCGGGCTCGGGCAGGTGATAGGCACTGGGGCCGGTGGCGTTGAGGTTGACCGCGACGATCAAGTCGCAGTGGCTGGAAACCACCGGCACGATCGGCAGGGGGTTGAGCAGGCCGCCATCCACCAGCATGCGCTGGCCCTGCATCACCGGGGTGAACAGGCTGGGAATTGCCGCCGACGCACGCATCGCCTGGTGCAGACAGCCCTCCTGGAACCAGATCTCCTGCTGGTTGGTGAGGTCGGTGGCGACGGCGGTGTAGGGGATCGGCAAATCCTGGATATCGCAGTCGCCGATCATCTCGCGCACCTTGCCGAACACCTTGTCGCCGCGCATCGCGCCCAGCGAGAAGCTGAGGTCGACCAGGCGCAGCACATCGAGGTAATCCAGGCTTTCCACCCACTCGCGGTAGTCCTTCAGGCGTCCGGCGGCGTAGACGCCACCGATGACCGCGCCCATCGAGCAGCCGGCGATGCAGCCGATCTCGTAGCCGCGCGCCAGCAACTCCTCGATGACACCGATGTGCGCGTAGCCCCGCGCACCTCCCGAGCCCAGTACCAACGCGACTCGCTTGCCCATGTGGTGCTCCTGAAAAACTCTGTAACGGCCGCACCATAGCGCTCCGCATGCGCGTGCGAAAGATCAGGCGAGCAGGCGAGCTGTTAGAATCGTTGCCGGTTATCCCAATCGACAGAATCCTGGAGAACGCCATGAGCGAGCCGATCCGCCTCACCCAATACAGCCACGGTGCCGGCTGCGGCTGCAAGATTTCTCCCCAGGTGCTGGACGTGATCCTCGCGGGTAGCGGTGCGCAGCACCTGGACCCGAAGCTGTGGGTCGGCAACGCCTCGCGCGACGATGCCGCGGTCTACGCCATCGATGAAGAGCGGGGGGTGATTTCGACGACCGATTTCTTCATGCCGATCGTCGACGATCCCTTCGATTTCGGCCGCATCGCCGCCACCAATGCGATCAGTGACATCTACGCCATGGGCGGCGACCCGCTGATGGCCATCGCCATCCTGGGTTGGCCGATCAACGTGCTGGCGCCGGAAATCGCCCGTGAGGTGGTGCGCGGCGGTCGTGCGGTGTGCGACGAGGCGGGCATCCCCTTGGCTGGCGGACATTCGATCGACGCGCCCGAGCCGATCTTCGGCCTGGCGGTCACCGGTCTGCTCGACAAGCGGCACATGAAGCGCAACGACACCGCACAGCAGGGCTGCCGGCTGTACCTGACCAAGCCGCTGGGTATCGGCATCCTCACCACGGCGGAGAAGAAGGCCAAGCTGCGCGCCGCCGATGTCGGCCTGGCGCGCGACTGGATGTGTACGCTCAACCGCGTCGGCAGCGCCTTCGGCAAGCTCGACGGGGTTGCCGCGATGACCGACGTCACCGGCTTCGGCCTGCTCGGCCATCTGCTGGAAATGGCCGAAGGCGCGGGGCTGACGGCGCGCGTCGAGTTCGCTCGGGTGCCGCGCCTGCAGGGCATCGAGTATTACCTCGAGCAAGGCTGCGTGCCCGGTGGCAGCGGGCGCAACTACGACAGTTACGGCAGCAAGGTCGCGCCGTTGCCCCAGCTCGCGCGGCTGTTGCTGTGCGACCCGCAGACCAGCGGCGGACTGTTGGTCGCGGTGACACCCGAAGGCGAGGCCGCCTTCCTCCAGTGCGCGGTTGCGCAAGGGCTGTCGCTCGAGCCGATCGGCGAGATGGTCGAACGACAGCGTTTCGCGGTCGAGGTCCTTTGATGCGTCCCGACTGCACCGATTTTCGCCAGCTGTTTCTCGAAGACCGCCCCCTGATGGATGCCCGCGCACCGGTCGAGTACGCCAAGGGGGCGTTTCCCTTGGCGATCAACCTGCCGCTGATGAACGATCTGGAGCGGCAAAAGGTCGGCACCTGCTACAAGAACCGTGGCCAGGACGCCGCCATCGCGCTGGGTCACCAACTGGTCAGCGGGCAGACCAAGACTGCGCGCATCGAGGCCTGGGCCGCGTTCGCCCGCGCCAATCCGCACGGCTACCTGTACTGCTTTCGCGGCGGTTTGCGTTCGCAGATCGTGCAGCAGTGGCTGCGTGACGAGGCCGGTATCGCCTACCCGCGGGTGATCGGCGGCTACAAGGCGCTGCGCGGCTTTCTCATGCAAAGCACGGTGGACGCTCTGGGCGAATGTGGCTTTACCGTCGTCGGCGGTCTCACCGGCACGGGCAAGACCGAAGTGCTTGCGCACCTGGACAATGCCATCGACCTCGAAGGCCATGCCAATCACCGCGGCTCCGCGTTCGGTAAACGGGCCATCGTGCAGCCGGGGCAGATCGACTTCGAGAATCGCCTGGCCGTCGACCTGCTGAAGAAGCGCGCGCGCGGCCATCGCCACTTCGTCATCGAGGACGAGAGCCGCCTGGTCGGCGCCTGCTCGCTGCCGCTGGAGCTGCACCAGGCGATGCAGCAGCTCCCGCTGGTGTGGCTGGAGGATTCGTTCGAGGGACGCGTGCAGCGCATCCTCAAGGATTACGTGGTGGACCTGGCGGCCGAATTCGTCGCCCTGCATGGCGCCGAGCGTGGCATGACGTTGTATGCCGAGCGCCTGAGACGCGCCTTGGCGGGCATCGTCAAGCGACTGGGAGGTGAGCGCTACAGTCGCTTGGCGCAGATCATGGATGACGCCCTGATCGAACAGGCCGCCGGGCGTGGCGTGCAGGGGCACGAAGGCTGGATCGCCGCGCTACTGGCGGAGTACTACGACCCGATGTATGCCTATCAGCGTGAGCAGAAGGCCGCGCGCATCGTCTTCGCCGGGGACCGGGAGGCGGTGTTGGGCTACCTCCAGGAAAGGCACTTTTCACAGAATTCTTCTCTCTAAACGGCTGCTACACGCTACCCTCGGGCTCGATATCAAGGAGCGCTCCCATGAAAACCTGTCTGTTAGTGTCGCTGTCATTGCTGGTGCTGGCGGGCTGTGCGGGCAAGACCGCCCACCGCCAGCAGTGCGCGGACCTGTTGTCTTCCGCCTGGAAGGAACAAAGCCTGGCCGAGGCGGAAGGCTTCGCCGGCACGGTCAGCTACTCGAAGGCGATGACCCTACTGACCGCGGCAAAGACCCAGCAGCAGTTCGAAGTGTTCGACGGCTGCGTAGCCAAGGCCGAGCGGGCACGCTTCTATCTGCGTGAGTCGCGCGCTGGGCGCTGAACGATTGCTTTATCGGGAGTTTCGATGCTGCTGGATTTCTCAACCCTGAGTGCCGCCGAGGCCTATCGCTGGTTGTCGGCCACCGTTACCCCGCGACCGATCGCCTGGGTCTCGACGCGCTCCCCGGAGGGGCAGGACAACCTCGCGCCCTTCAGTTTCTTCCAGATCGTCAACGACGATCCCCCCACCTTGCTGGTGAACATCGGTCAGCGTGACGACGGCAGCCTCAAGGACAGCATCCGCAACATCCTCGCCAGTGGCGAGCTGGTGGTGCAGCTGGTCGACCACGCCAGTGCGCAGCGGATGAATGCGAGCGCGGCGATTCTCGATTACGGCGTCAATGAATTCGAACGCTGCGAAATTCCTGGTATCCCCGCGCAGCGAGTGGCCGCCACCCGCGTGGCCGACGCCCCCGTCGCCTTCGAGTGCCGCTTGGTCGAGGCCATGCCTTATCCTCGCGAGCGTCCCAATTGCCACCTGGTCTTCGCCCAGGTCCTGCTGGCGCATATCGACGAGCGCGTGCTGCGCGAAGGACGTATCGATCCCGCGGCGCTGGACCTGATCGGGCGACTCAGCGGCTCGTCCTACAGCAGTACTCGCGATCGTTTCGAGATGCGCAGGCCATAGGCCGCGTTGTAAGAAAAGGTTGCGCTAACTGACCGGCGATCGTTCATCGGCTAGGGTAGGGAATCTGGTAAAGGAGTAGCCCATGCGTTCCCGATTGGAAGCCTGCCTGGAACGGATCAATCAGGTGGTACTCGGCAAGGGGGAGCAGGTGCGCCTGGCGCTCGCCTGTCTGCTCGCCGATGGCCACCTGTTGATCGAAGACCTGCCGGGCATGGGCAAGACCACCCTGAGTCATGCCTTGGCGCGGGTGCTTGGCCTGGGGTTCCAGCGTATTCAGTTCACCTCCGACCTGTTGCCGGGCGACATCCTTGGCACCTCGGTGTTCGATCGTCAGAGCGGACAGTTCGTCTTTCACCCCGGGCCGATCTTCGCCGAGCTGGTGCTCGCCGACGAGATCAATCGCGCCACGCCCAAGAGCCAGAGCGCCTTGCTCGAAGCGATGGAGGAGGGACAGGTGACCATCGAGGGCGAGACGCGCGCGCTGCCCAGCCCATTCTTCGTCATTGCCACGCAGAATCCGGTGAATCAGGGTGGAACCTATGCCTTGCCCGAGTCGCAGCTGGACCGTTTCCTGATGCGCCTGTCCCTGGGCTATCCGGCGCGCGCGGCGGAACGCGCGCTGTTGCTGGGGGCGTCGCGGCGGGAAATCCTGCCGCGTCTCGAGCCGCTGCTGAGCCTCGAGGAACTGCGTGCCGCGCAGGCGGAGGTGGCGGCGCTGAGGGTCAGCGATGCGCTGGTCGACTACGTGTTGCGCCTCGTCGAGGCGACGCGCAGCCAGCCGCAGTTCGCCTGGGGTCTGTCGCCGCGCGGCAGCCTCGCGCTGCTCGCCGCGGCACGCGCCTGGGCCTATCTCGCGGGGCGTGACTACGTGATTCCCGAGGACGTACAGGTGGTGCTGCCGGCCGTGGCGGGGCATCGTCTGCGCGAGCGCGCCGATGCCGGCGGCCGCGGTACCGGGGCGCTGGTGCAGTGGTTGCTCGACGAAGTTCCGGCGCTCTGAAGCGGCGTCCTTGGCACGGCTTCGGGCAGCGCTGGCTGGCCCGACGGATTCCCGCGAGCGATCGGGTGCGCCTCGACCAGCGGCGCATCTTCATCCTTCCTACGCGTAGCGGCGTAATGTTCGGTGTCGCCCTGTTGATCATTCTGCTCGCGGCTATCAACTATCAGAACAGCTTGGCCTATGCGCTGACCTTCCTGTTGGGCGCCATCTTCGTGGTTGCCATCTTGCATACCTATCGCAACCTCGCGGGGCTCGAGTTGCAGGCCGCCGCGCCTTTGCCGGTATTCGCTGGCGAACGCGCACGCCTGCCGTTGAAGCTGCTCAGTGGCGCTCACGCGCATCAGGCGGTGGCGCTGGGCTGGCCACCCGAAGCCCTGTTGTGGGCTGAGCTTGACGCCGATAGCGAAGCGCTCTGCGAGCCGTCGGTGGCGACCCTGCGACGTGGCTGGCTGAAGGTGCCGCGCCTGCGCGTGGAGAGCCGCTTTCCGCTCGGTTTGCTGGTGGCCTGGAGCCAGGTCGATCTGCGCTGGACCGTGTTGGTCTATCCCCGACCCTTGGCCGGCGACCTGCCATTGGCGATGGGCGCAGCGGAGGGCGACGAGCAAGGGCAGCAGGTGATCGGTCGTGGCAGCGAGGATTTCCAAGGCCTGCGCCCTTACCAGGTGGGTGACTCGCGCCAGCGTCTGGACTGGAAGGCGTATTCCCGCGGCTTGGGGCTTCAGGTGCGCGAGTTCGCGGCCTTGGGCGGGCGTGAGTTGCTGCTCGACCCGGATGCGCTGGATGGCGATCTGGAGGAACGTCTCTCCTTGCTGTGCCACTGGGTGCTGGCGCTCGATGAACGCGGGGAAGCCTTCGCTTTGCGTGTAGGCGGACGACAGCTCGGTCCGGACAGTGGTGCCAGGCATCGTCAGGCCTGCCTGCGGGAGTTGGCGCTATATGGTCTGCCGGCGGAGCCGCCGCAATGAGTGCGGCCCTCGGGCAGGCGGCGATTCCGCGCATCGCGCTGAGCTGGCTGCTGGTCGCGCAAGCGCTGGTGTTACTGCCGCACCTGGCGCATCTGCCCCCCTGGGTGTGGGTGCTTTGGCTGTTCTGTGCGGGCTGGCGCCTGCAGATCATGCGCATGCGGGCGCGCTATCCGAACACGTTGATCAAGGCTGCCTTGCTCGCCGCCGTGGCGGCGGGGGTGTATTTCTCCCGTGGCAGCCTGGTCGGGCTGGACGCCGGCAATGTGCTGCTGGTGGCGGCGTTCGTGCTCAAGTTGGTGGAAATGCGCACTCGCCGCGATGCGCTGGTGGTGGTGTTCCTCGGCTTCTTCGTGGTGACCACCGGCTACCTGTTCGACGACGGCATTCTCGCCGCACTGCTGAGCATGTTCTCGGTCTGCGCATTGCTGGCCAGTCTGATCGGCCTGCAGCAGGGCGGGCCTGGTCAGGCGCCGGCAGCGACCTTGCGCCTGGCGGCGACGCTGATGCTGCATGCGTTGCCGTTGATGTTGCTGCTGTTCCTGTTCTTTCCGCGGTTGCAGCCGCTGTGGTCGCTGCCGCAGCCGGATCGTCAGGCGCGTACGGGACTTTCCGACAGTATGGCGCCGGGAGACATCGCCGAGCTGGGGCGCTCCGCTGAACTGGTGTTCCGTGCCAGTTTCGACGGCCCGCCACCGCCGCGTCCGCAGCTCTACTGGCGCGCGCTGACCCTGGATCGCTATGACGGTCGACGGTGGTCGCAATCGCCCTTCGCGCGAATGCCCCGAGCGCCGCAGCGGCAACTGCGCGGCGAGCCACTGGACTACAGCGTGATCATGCAGCCCAGCGGAGACCCCTGGCTGTTCACCTTGGACACACCGCAGTCCGCCAGCGGTGGTGCTCGTTTGATGAGCGATTTCCACCTGCAGCGCGAGCGGCCCGTCGAGGCCCCATTGTTGTATCGCGTGCGTAGCTGGCCCGAAGCCCTGCGCGAGCCGGACGGCAGTCCGGGTATGTTGCGCCAGGCACTGCAGTTGCCCGCCGGCGGAGAGCCTCGCAGCCGTGCCTGGGCCGCGCAGCTGAAGGCCGCGCATCCAGACACCGCGTCGCTGGTGCGCGCGCTGCTGGCGCATTTTGCCCGTGAGCCCTACGTCTACACGCTGCGTCCGCCGGTATTGCAGGAGAACCCGGTGGACGCTTTCCTGTTCGATAGCCGACGCGGTTTCTGTGCTCACTATGCCGGGGCCATGACCTTCGTGCTGCGCGCCGCGGGAATCCCGGCACGGGTGGTGACGGGCTACCAGGGCGGTGAGTTCAACGCGTCGGGCGGTTACCTCACGGTGCGCCAGTTCGACGCCCATGCCTGGGTCGAGTATTGGCAGCAGGGCGTCGGTTGGCAGAGCGTGGATCCTACCTTCCAGGTCTCGCCGCTACGCATCGAGCAGGGGCTGGAACAGGCGGTGGCCGAAGAGCAGAGCTTCCTCGAGGGAGCGCCTTTTTCCATGTTGCGCTTCCGGGACGTCAGCTGGCTGAATCGGCTGCGCCTGGGTTGGGAGAACCTCAACTACGGCTGGCAACGCTGGGTACTGAACTACCAGAGCGAGCAACAGGGGCAACTGCTGCAGCGCTGGCTCGGCGGCTTGGGCGGCGCACGGCTGTTGATCGCGGTACTGGTGGTCGCAGCGCTGACGCTGGGCATGCTGGGGTTGTGGCTGTTCAAACCCTGGCGCCGCGAGCAGGATCCGCTGCTACGCCGTCATGCCCGCTTCGAGGCCATGCTCGCGCGCCGCGCGTTGCAGCGTACTGCGGGCGAGGGACCGCGCGCCTTTGCCGAGCGCGCTGCACTGAGCCTGCCGGCTCAGGCGGGCGCTATTCGTCGGTTCTCCGCGATATATCAGGCCCAGCGTTATGCGGGACTGGCGCTGGACCTGGCTGCGCTGGACCAGGCATTGGCCGAGTTGCGCAGTGCCTTGCGCCGACGTTGAGGCTTCGCCCGGCAGATTGGCCGATCTGCCCGCGCGACCGACTGCCGCATCGCCTACCATTGAGGCAGCCTCTAAAGGAGTTATATCGGTGGAGTTTTCCGAACTGATGCGCTGCGCGCGCGAGCAGGATGAACTGCAACTGGCGCCGTCCTGGGGCCAGGGGCGTGCGGGTTTTGGCGGTGTCGTGGCGGCGCTGGTGCATGAGCGCATGCGCCTGCTGCTGGACGAGCCGCGGCCCTTGCGCTCGCTGGCCGTGACCTTCGTCGCTCCATTGCAGACCGGCGCGCCAGCGCGCTTCGAAGCCGAAGTGCTGCGACAGGGCAGGGCGGTGACCCAGGTACTCGGGCGCGCCGTGCAGGAGGGGCAGGTGACCACCCTGGTGCAAGGCAGCTTCGGCTTGGCGCGGGCGTCGAGCGTGGAAGTAACGCCGGCTCCAGCGCCGTCGATGCCTCCCGTGGAGGAGTGCCGCGAGCTGCCCTATATCAAGGGGATAACGCCCGAGTTCACCCGTCACCTGGCGATGAGCTGGGGCGAGGGTGGCTTGCCCTTCAGCAATACACCGGCGCGCGGGATGGGGGGCTGGGTACGGCTGCGTGAAAGCAGCGACGCTGCACTGGATGAGAGTCATCTGCTGGCCCTGGTGGATGCCTGGCCGCCGGCGCCGTTGATGCACCTTCGCGCTCCCGCGCCGGGCAGCACGCTGACCTGGACCATCGAATTCGTGCAGCCTCGCCCCGACGGGCTGCGCGCCGATGACAGCTATCTCTACCGCGCCGAGATCGAATGCGCCCATGACGGCTACGGGCATGTGGCTGCCGGCTTGTGGAGCCGCGAAGGCGTGCTGCTGGCCATCAGTCGGCAGACGGTGACGGTCTTCGCCTGAGCCAGGAACGAAAAAGCCGGCGCATGGCCGGCTTCTTCGCAGCAGCGTGCGCTGCTTAGTTCAGGGCGTCGCCCAGTGCCTTCGCCGGCACGAACTTGACGACCTTCTTGGCCGCGATCTGGATGCTCGCGCCGGTCTGCGGGTTGCGGCCGGTGCGTGCCGGGCGTTCGCCGACCTTGAGTTTGCCGATGCCTGGCAGGGTCAGCTCGTTGCCGTGTTCCAAAGTATCGCTGACGATCTCGCTGAGTTGCTCGAGCACCGCGCGTACGGTGGCCTTGGGCGCGTCGGTCGCCTCGGCGATGTCGGTGATCAGTTGGTCTTTGCTCAGGGCCATGTCTTGTCTCGCTCCATTGGACGAAGGGTGGCGGGCAGTCTACCCCGCGGACGAGGTGCTTGGAACCGCACGTGCCTGTGGTGGGCTACCGCAGCCGGGCCAGGTTTGACCTGTGTGGCAAGTGTTTGTTCTGACGAAACTTTGATGGTTGTAGTTTGCCGGTAAGCCGGTACAATGGCCGCCGTTCGCCGCCAGGCGGATGTCTTTATGGTGGCCCTGCCGGTCCCCTCGCATTGATTACCCGTTAACCTGGTCAGGCCCGGAAGGGAGCAGCCACAGCGGGAACATTGAGTGCCGGGGTGTGGCTGGTAGGGTCCACCTCCAGTTTCTCCCTCCTTTAGTTTCCGCTTTCGATTCCTTCATGCTTACGCGATGGCTGCCTGGGCGTGTGCGTCCTGCCTGTGCGCTAGCGCTATGCACGGGTGCATTTTACCGCCGGCTTCGCTAGCATGACGGGCTCTGCAGCATCCTTCGTGGCGACGGTTTTTCGATGAGCTATCAAGTCCTTGCGCGCAAATGGCGCCCCCGCAACTTCCGCGAGATGGTGGGCCAGACGCATGTGCTCAAGGCACTCATCAACGCGCTGGACAATGGCCGACTGCACCACGCCTACCTGTTCACCGGTACCCGTGGCGTCGGCAAGACCACCATCGCGCGCATTCTCGCCAAGTGCCTGAACTGCGAAACCGGTGTCAGCTCCACGCCGTGCGGTCAGTGCTCGGTGTGCCGGGAGATCGACGAGGGGCGCTTCGTCGACCTGATCGAGGTGGACGCCGCGAGCCGTACCAAGGTCGAGGACACCCGCGAACTGCTCGACAATGTGCAGTACGCGCCCAGTCGCGGCCGCTACAAGGTCTACCTGATCGACGAAGTGCACATGCTCTCCACGCACTCGTTCAATGCGTTGCTCAAGACCCTCGAAGAGCCGCCACCCCACGTCAAGTTCCTGCTCGCAACCACCGACCCGCAGAAGCTGCCGGTCACCATCCTGTCGCGCTGCCTGCAGTTCTCCCTGAAGAACATGCCGCCGGAGCGCGTGGTCGAGCACCTGACCCATGTGCTCGGTGCCGAGGGCGTGCCTTTCGAAGAGGATGCGTTGTGGCAACTGGGTCGCGCAGCGGATGGTTCGATGCGCGACGCCATGAGCCTCACCGACCAGGCGATCGCCTTCGGCGAGGGCAAGGTGCTTGCCGCCGATGTCCGCGCCATGCTCGGCAGCCTCGATCACGGTCAGGTCTACGGCGTATTGCATGCGCTGCTCGAAGGGGATGCCCGCGCGCTGCTCGAAGCCGTCCGGCACCTGGCCGAGCAGGGCCCCGATTGGGGCGGCGTGCTCGCCGAACTGCTCAACGTGCTGCACCGCGTGGCCATCGCTCAGGCGCTGCCCGAAGCCATCGACAATGGTCAGGGTGACCGCGATAAGGTGCTGGCGCTGGCCGAGGCACTGCCGGCCGAGGACGTGCAGTTCTATTACCAGATGGGCCTGATCGGGCGCCGCGACCTGCCGTTGGCGCCGCAGCCCCGGGGCGGCTTCGAGATGGCGCTGCTGCGCATGCTGGCGTTTCGTCCGGCCGGTAGCGAAGCGCCGCCACGTTCACCGCTAAAGCCCCTGGGGATCACCAAGGCCACGGTTGATCCCGCTCCAGCACCGGTGGCCGCTGCGACGCCCGTCGTCGAGCGGCCTGCCGTTGCCGCCCCGCCGGAGCCCGTTGCCGAATCCAGCCAGGTGGAGGATGAGCCGGTGGCGGCAGTGGTCGAGGTGGCTCCCGTGGATCTGCCCTGGAACGATAGTCCGGAGCCGGAGCCGGAGCCGGAGCCGGAGCCGGAGCCGGAGCCGGAGGCGGAACCCGAGCCCGAGCCCGAGCCCGGTCCGCTCGCACCGGTCGCATCCCCCGATAGCCCGGTGGCGAGCGACCAGCCGTTGGAGGCGGAGCCGGTCGCCGAGGTGCATCAGCAGGCTGCGCCGCCCATCGACGAAGCCGACGCGGATGTGATTACCGCGTTGGGCGCCGATGAGGAGCCCCCGGAACATGACGACTACTATGAAGTGGACGCCGACGCCTACGCGTACCTGGAGCAGAGCGGCGAAGAGGAGCAGGAGGCACCGGTCGAGGCGGAGGAGCTGGCCGATGTCCAACCGGCCAGCGGTCTTGCGGCCGAGTGGCTCGAATTGTTCCCGCGTCTGGGCCTGGCGGGTCTGACCGGGAGCATCGCAGCCAACTGCAGCTTGATCTCGGTCGAGGCCGACTGCTGGTTGCTGCACCTGGACCCGGCGCATAGTGCCCTGTTCAACGCCACCCAGCTGCGCCGCTTGAACGACGCGCTGGACACGCATCTGGGGCGCTCGGTGCAACTGCGCGTCGAAGTACAGAAGCCGACCCAGGAAACGCCGGCACAGGCGGCCGCACGCAAGCGGCTGCTGCGCCAGAAGGAGGCAGAGGAGGCGATTCACGCTGATCCGCTGGTCCGACAAATGATGCAGCAATTCGCCGCGGTGATCCGCGACGGTACCATCGAACCCATAGATACCCAGAAAACCGAGGTGACCCCGTCATGATGAAAGGTGGCATGGCCGGCCTGATGAAGCAGGCCCAGCAGATGCAGGAACGCATGCAGAAGATGCAGGAAGAACTGGCCAACGCCGAGGTGACCGGGCAATCCGGTGCCGGTCTGGTCAGCGTGGTGATGACCGGTCGCCATGACGTCAAGCGTGTGAGCCTCGATGACAGCCTGATGCAGGAAGAGAAGGACATTCTCGAAGACCTGATCGCCGCTGCAGTCAACGATGCGGTGCGCAAGATCGAGCAGAACAGCCAGGAAAAGATGTCCGGCATGACTGCCGGCATGCAGTTGCCGCCGGGCTTCAAGATGCCGTTCTAAGGTGGCATCCCTGCGCGCGCCGCGATCTGTCGCGGCGCCGATTCGATCATGCTTGCCCATCCATTACGAAGTTGCCGCCCGATGAGTTTCAGCCCCCTGATCCGCCAGTTGATCGATGCCTTGCGCACCTTGCCGGGCGTTGGCCAGAAGAGTGCCCAGCGCATGGCGCTGCAACTGCTCGAGCGTGATCGCAGTGGCGGGGTGCGTCTGGCCCAGGCGCTGACCCGGGCGATGGAAGGCGTGGGCTACTGCCGCAGTTGCCGCACCCTGTGCGAAGACGAGCTCTGTCCGCAATGCGCCGATCCGTCCCGTGACGACAGCCTGCTGTGCGTGGTGCAAAGTCCCATGGACGTGTTCGCCGTGGAGCAGACTGGCTTCCGCGGGCGCTATTTCGTCCTGCGTGGCAACCTGTCCCCGCTGGACGGGCTCGGGCCCGAGGCGATCGGCATCCCCGAGTTGCTGTCGCGCATCGAGGGTTCGGCCGTGAGCGAGGCAATTCTTGCCACCAATCCGACCGTGGAAGGTGAAGCCACCGCCCACTACATCGCGCAACTGCTGATGCCGCGTGGCCTGGTCGTTTCGCGTATCGCCCACGGTGTTCCCTTGGGCGGTGAACTGGAGTTGGTCGACGGCGGTACCCTGGCGCATGCCATGGCCGGGCGCAAACCCGTCGCGCTCTAGTCGCCCGTCACGGGCGCATTGTCTTCCGATTCAGTTTGGCGTAGCGGCGCCACGAGCGCGCTACTGGCCAGCGCTGCCTACCGTAGAGCGCTGTTGGATGTCGCTGCTGCTACGGACGTTGCTCTTCTTGTGATTTGTGCCTGCGCCGTGACAACCTCGAGCTCTGGTAACGGTCTACTGTGGAGGTATCACCATCCCAAATTGGTGCGCTTATCGTTTCGCGGTTGCATGCCTCTGAACCTTAATGGTGCATTGCAGTTGTGCTTGATGCCTAAGCATATGTTTTAAAAGGATTTAATGCCTGGCACGCGGCTTGCCATGGTTCAGAGACTCGGACAAGGAGCTCAGAATGTCCCGCCTTTTCTATGATGAGATGCATGACGCGAGCGGAAATACCCGCACGCATTACCAGGCGTTCGAGCGATGGCTCAAGGAGATGCCCGAGGAGCAACTGGCGCAGCGCAGACGCGAGGCCGATCTGTTGTTCCATCGAGCGGGTATCACCTTCACGCTTTACGGCGACGAGCAGGGCACTGAACGTCTGATTCCCTTCGATATCATCCCGCGCGCGATTCCCGCCAGCGAATGGCAGATCATCGAGCGTGGCTGCATCCAGCGTGTGCAAGCGCTGAATATGTTTCTTGCCGACATCTACCACGACCAGCGCATCATCAAGGAGGGCATCGTGCCCGCCGAGCAGGTGCTGGCCAACGATGGCTACCAGTTGGCGATGGGCGGCCTGAAGCTGCACCGCGACATCTACGCGCATATCTCCGGGGTGGACATCGTCCGCGACGGCGACGGCACCTACTACGTCCTCGAAGACAACCTGCGCACGCCCAGTGGCGTGAGCTACATGCTCGAGGACCGCAAGATGATGATGCGGCTGTTCCCCGAGCTGTTCTCCATGCAGCGGGTGGCGCCGATCGGTCACTACCCGAACCTGTTGCTCGAAGCGCTCAAGAGCTCCAGCCCGCTGGATAATCCGAGTGTCGTGGTGCTGACGCCGGGGCGTTTCAACAGTGCCTATTTCGAGCACGCCTTCCTCGCCCGTGAGATGGGTGTTGAGTTGGTGGAGGGCGCCGACCTGTTCGTGCGTGACGAGCGTGTCTTCATGCGCACCACCTCCGGGCCACAGCGTGTCGATGTGATCTACCGGCGTATCGACGATGCCTTCCTCGATCCGCTGGCCTTCAATCCGGATTCCATGCTGGGCGTGCCCGGTTTGCTCTCGGCCTATCGCAGCGGCCAGGTCGTGCTGGCCAACGCCATCGGTACCGGTGTGGCGGATGACAAGTCGATCTACCCCTATGTCGCGGACATGATCCGCTTCTACCTCTCCGAGGAACCCATCCTGCAGAACGTGCCGACCTACCAGTGCCGTAAGCCGGCAGAACTGTCCCATGTGCTGGCGCATCTGCCGGAGTTGGTGGTCAAGGAAGCGCAGGGCTCCGGTGGCTACGGCATGTTGGTGGGACCGGCGGCGACCAAGGAGGAGATCGAAAACTTCAGGGCGCGCCTGCAGGCTCGTCCTGAGGCCTACATCGCCCAACCGACGCTGAGTCTCTCCACCTGCCCGACCTTCGTCGAAAACGGCATAGCGCCGCGGCACATCGACCTGCGCCCCTTCGTGCTCTCCGGCAAGGACACCCGTGTCGTGCCAGGTGGTTTGACCCGTGTCGCGCTACGCGAGGGCTCGCTGGTGGTCAACTCGTCGCAGGGCGGCGGGACCAAGGACACCTGGGTGGTGGAGGACTGACAAATGCTATCGAGAACCGCCTCCGACCTTTATTGGATGTCACGCTACCTGGAACGCGCGGAAAATCTCGCGCGCATGCTCGACGTCAGTTACTCGCTGTCACTGATGCCGCAGAACGGCCGAGGTGATGGCCTCGACGAGCTGGCGATGCCGCTGCTCAGTACCGGCACCATGGACGCTTATCTCGAGCGTCATGGCGCGCTGCACGCCGAGCGCATGCTGCATTTCTTCGCCCTCGACGAGGAGAACCCGGCGAGCATCTACAACTGCCTGGCACCGGCGCGCGCCAATGCCCATGCGGTGCGCGGACGCATTACCGCGGACATGTGGGAAAACCTCAACGCCACGTGGCTGGAGATGCGTGGTATTTCCGCCCAGGGCCTGCCGCGCTATGGCATCAGTCGCTTCTGCGAATGGGTCAAGGAGCGCTCGCATCTATTCCGCGGCGCGACCTTCGGCACCATCATGCGCAACGATGCCTATCGCTTCATTCGCCTGGGGACCTTCATCGAGCGCGCGGACAACACCCTGCGCCTGCTCGATGCGCGCTATGAGCTGCTGGGTGATGACGAGGACCTCGACGACCGTTCGGCGCGCTCGTACTACCAATGGAGCGCATTGCTGCGCGCATTGTCGTCGTTCGAGGCGTTCGCGGAGATCTACCGTGGCTCGCCGCGCATTGCCAAGGTCGCTGAGCTGTTGCTCCTGCGCCCGGATGTTCCACGCTCGTTGCGCGCCTGCGTCGAAGAGCTCGACGGCATCCTGCGCATACTACCTGGGGATAATGGCCGCCTGGCACAGCGCCTTGCGGCGGAGCTGGCGGCGCGACTGCGCTATACGAGTATCGACGAGGTGCTTGATGCGGGGCTGCACGCCTGGCTCAACGAGATGATCGAGGAGGTCCGAGAGTTGGCGGGCGCCATTCAAACCGCGTATCTCGAGGCCGTATGAGACGTTCGGTGAGCCCCGAGGCCGCTTAGATCAGGTGCGCACGAGTCGCTAATCCTGCGGCTCGCAGCGCAGCCAATCAGGCGTCAGCGCATCCGCGGCCGGTCTTGAGGTTGCTGGTAGCACGCGATGACTTCGGTTGTGTTGCCTTCGCCGAGCGCCATGGCGGGCGAGAGTGCCCTGGGCTGATCGTACGGCGATATGCGCCAGGGGCGGCAAAGGTACGCTCATCTGCAGTCGATTGGCCCACAGAAAAGGCCGCCCGGGTGGGCGGCCTTTTCATTGCCTGCGGGGGTCAGGCATTGGGCTGGGCTGGTTTCTCCTGGCGCTCCCCGAGCACTTCGCTGTCCACTTTCACCGGCGGGAATTCCCCACCGACGAATTCGATGCTGCGCGTCGGGAAAGCGAAGGAAACGCCCATGTCCTGAAGCTGCTGCATCAGACTCAGGTTGATTTCCTGCTGGGTATCCATGTACGCCGTGTAGTCAGAGACCTGCATGATGTAGACGACTTCGAAGGTCAACTGGCTGTCATCGAAAGCGCAGAAGTGCGCGCGATCGAACTTGGCCTGGGGCATGGCTGAGATGATTTCCTTCACCACCTCCCCGGTGCGACGAACCTTGTCTACCGGCGTGTTGTAGGTGATGCCGAAGCGGAACACGATGCGCCGGGTAGCCATGCGCTTGTAGTTGTGCACGGTCTGGTGCAACAGGTCGGCGTTGGAGATGATCACCTGCTCGCCGCTCAGCGCGCGGATACGCGTGGTCTTCAGGCCGATGTGCTCGATGCTGCCGGCCACGTCGCCGAAGACGATGAAGTCGCCGATCTCGAAGGGCTTGTCGATGCCGATGGACAGCGAGGCGAAAATGTCACTGAGCATCGTCTGCACGGCCAGTGCGACGGCGATACCGCCGACACCCAGGCTGGCCACCAGGGCGGTGATGTCCACGCCGAGGTTGGCGAGAATCGACAACAGCATGATCGACCAGACGACGATCAGCGCCATGATCGAGAGAATGGTGGTGGTCACCGGGTTGTAAGTGCTGCCCTTGCCGAGGATGACCTCCTGCGTCCAGACGCGCACGAAGGCGTCGGCCCATAGCGCTACCTGCAGCGCGAGGATGACGAACCAGCTATGCGAGAGGGCGGATTCCCAGGTCAGTGGAAGGCTGATCAGCTTGAGGCCGAGCAGCAGCGAGAACGCCATCAGCAGGAAGCGGCTGGTATGTCCCAGGATCTCCGAGAACATGCGCAGCCAACGCGATTGGCGTTTCTCCGAGAGGGCTGCGAGGCGCTTGGCGAGGGCCGTGAGCAGACTGCGGATAACGATGTAGATGATAATCGTCGCGGCGGCGACGATGCCGACGTTCAGCCAGAGGGAGCGGTCAAGCCAGAATTCCCACTGATCCATAGGGTGGTACTCCTTGTAACGGTTGGGGTCGACGAGCTAAGCCCGTATCACCCTCTTTCTGTAAGTGTGTCGCTGGGATAGTTCCCTGTGCGTCAAGGTGAGCGCAGTACAGCGTCGAGCGAGTCCGCCGGTGGATGTCGAGGTGGGGCGACGTGCATCGCAAGGCATCGCGCCCAGCCGCGCCGATACGAACTCGCTACATAGGGTAACAGCGCAACGTGTGAATCTGGATTGCAGCGCGCGTCATTGGACTATCGCCCGCTTGCGGTCGATCCACGCAGCCCCTAGCATCGGGCTCCTTTCGTCGAGTGGAGGCTCCATGCTGGCCGAGCTATTCGCGGTACTCGCACCCGTGTTCATCTGCGCGGCACTGGGCTACGGATGGGTGCGTGGCGGGGGGCAGTTCCCCACCGACTTCGTTGCCCGGCTGGTGCTCAACGTCGGAACTCCCTGTCTGATTCTTTCCACCCTCGCCAAGGCGGATATCAGTGCTCAGGCGTTTGGCGAGATCGCCTTGGCTTGCGTGCTGGCCACTGCGATCACGGGCGCGCTGGGGTGGCTGATCAGTCGTATGGCTGGCATCGATTGGCGGGTTCTGGTGCCAGGCTTCCTGTTCCCCAACACCGGCAACATGGGCCTGCCAATGGCGCTCTATGCGTTTGGCGAGCACGGCCTGGCCTTTGCCGTGGCGTTTTTCGTGGTCCTCTCGATGGGACACTTCACGTTTGGCCAGGCGTTGTGTGGGGGGCGCCCCACGCTGCGAGACTGCCTGCGCAACCCGATTCTCATCAGTCTTCTGTGCGCCGCGCCGATCCTTGTCTGGGACGTCGACCTGCCACGCTGGCTGGGCAACTCCTTGTCACTCCTGGCGGGACTCGCTATTCCGCTGATGTTGCTCACGCTCGGGGTATCGCTGGCCTCGATCAAGGCCCACCACCTGGGACGCGGCATGTTGATGGGCGGCCTGCGCGTGGTCATCGGCTCGGCGGTCGGCTTCTGCGTGGCGATGCTGCTTGGGCTGGAGCCCTTGAGCCGCAACGTGCTGATCCTGCAGTGTTCGATGCCGGTAGCGGTCTTCAACTACCTGTTCGCCGTGCGGGCGGGGAGGGCGCCGGAGGAGGTTGCCAGCCTGGTGCTGTGCTCCACGCTCTTCTCCTTCGCCTATTTGCCACTGCTGTTGCTCTGGTTGCTCTAGTTCGGCAGCGCTTCGAGGTTGGGCAGAATCAGCAAGAGCGTGACGACCACCAGGATGATGGACAGCTGGCGAAACTTTCGGTGTCTGAACATGTTGTTGCCTTTCTTGTTATGGGTGCACTTCGAGTGATTGACGGCAACGGCGCCCAACCGTTGCGGCCATCCGACGACGCGTAGGGCGAGTCACGTGGCGGACAGGCTTCAAGTGTAGGCGGTCACTGGCCCTGATGTCGGGGGCTGTGGAAGAATGAAGGACCTTCGCAGGCCGTAAGGAACCGCCATGCCGCTGCAGATATGCATCCTCGAAACCGATGTGCTTCGCCCCGAGCTCGTCGAGCAATACACCGGCTACGGAGAGATGTTCCGCCAATTGTTCGCGGACCAGCCCATCCCGGTGCAGACGGAGCTGTACAACGTGGTGCGCGGTGATTATCCCTCGCCCGAGCGCCGCTACGACGCCTACCTGGTCACCGGCAGCAAGGCTGACTCCTTCGCCGAAGATCCCTGGATTCTCACCCTCAAGGCGTTCCTGCTGCAGCGCTATGAGGCGGGTGATGTCCTGCTGGGCGTGTGCTTCGGTCATCAATTGCTGGCCCTGCTGCTAGGTGGCAAGGCCGAGCGCGCCTCCCAAGGCTGGGGTCTGGGCGTACACGACTACAAGGTGCTGGAGCAGGATGCCTGGATGCAGCCACCGCTCGAGCAACTGCCCCTATTGATCAGCCATCAGGACCAGGTGACTCGCGCTCCCACTGGCGCGACCGTCATCGCTTCCAGCGATTTTTGTCCGATCGCCGCCTATCGAATCGGCGATCAGGTGCTGTGTTTCCAGGGGCATCCCGAGTTCGTTCCCGAATACTCGCGCGCGCTGCTCGACATACGCCGCGAAGCCTATGGCGAAACGCTCTACCAGCGCGGTATCCAAAGCCTGGTCGCGGCGCACCAGGGGCGCACCGTCGGCGAGTGGATGCTGCGCTTCGTGGCGCAGCGCAAGGCTTAGTGGGGGTTAAAGCGGATGCTGGCGATCCGCCTGGATCGCCGCATCCAGGCGCTCGAGAAACGCCCGACGCAGCTTCAACTTGGTTGCCGCGTGGGCCTTCATGTTGAGTTTCTTCATCTGCGCCGCCGCCGCCATGGCGCTGGGGAGCAACTCGTCGGCCGAGACCACGCGGTCTAGGAAACCCGCCTGAAGTGCCCTGGCAGGATCGAAGGGCTCCGCATTGATCACCGCGCGCTGGAAGGCGGCCGGCGTGAGACGGTCGCGCGCCAGTTCGATGCCGGCGTGGTGCATGGTCATGCCGATCTGCACTTCGTTCAGTGCGATGGTGAAGGGGCCTTCAACGCCGATTCGATAATCCGTAGCCAATAACAGGAAAGCCCCCTTGGCGACCGCGTGGCCGGGGCAGGCGGCGATGATGGGGAACGGATGGGCGAGCATGCGCCGCGCCAGGCTGGAGCCGGCGAAAACCAGGTCCACCGCCTGCTGAGGTCCTGCGGTCATTACCTTCAGATCGTAGCCACCGGAGAGAATGCCAGGCTGGCCAGTCAGCACCACGATGGCTCGTTCCTCTTCGGCACGGTCCAGCGCCGTATTGAGAGACTCGATGACCTCGGGCGAAATGGCGTTCACCTTGCCGTTGGCGAGGGTCAGGATGGCCACGCCATCCTGTAGTTCGTAGCTCAGGGTGTCCGACATGATGGAATTCCGTGTGGGTTTGCCCGCACGTTACCCAGCCCCCGCGTGACGGTAAAGCACCGGAAACGACCGACGAGTCACGCTCGAGTGTCGCTAGGCGAGCGGATGCGCTCCGTTAAATGCATGAATAGGTTAAAAAAATGTTTGCCATCCCAACGCTCTTCGACTAAATTAGCGCGCCTCGACGGGGTGAGCCCGAAGAGCCTGGTGAGGTGTCCGAGCGGTTGAAGGAGCACGCCTGGAAAGTGTGTATACGGGAAACCGTATCGAGGGTTCGAATCCCTCCCTCACCGCCACTTTCCGAACAAAAAGCCTCGAAAACTGAAAAGTTTCGGGGCTTTTTGCTTTTCGGCTTCTGCACCCTGTCGAAGGACCGTCGAAAGGGTGGCGCAAAACCGCTCTTGAGGTGATCCGTGGCCAAATGCGCATGGCGCATTGTCATCGTCAGAGAGGCGTGACCGAGGATCTTCTGTAGCACCAGGATGTTGCCACCATGCATGACGAAGTGGCTTGCGAAAGTGTGGCGCAGCACATGGGTTGCCTGACCTTCAGGCAGTCGAATCGCGGTCTTGTCTACGATGCGGCGGAAGGTTTCCATACGGTGTGTGAATGGCCCGTGACGCTTCCAATGGGCGACCAGTTGCCGGCACAGATCGGGTGATATGGGCAGGACCCGTACGCGCTTCGACTTGGTATTGGCAAACACCACAGCATTACCTCGCAGGCGTTCCGGCGTGATCGCCTCAGCTTCCCCCAACGTGCCCCCGTGGCGAGACACAGACGCGCCACCATCGGCGGATGCGGCGACGATTCGCGTTGGTCCAGGGCATCGAGCAATTCGGCGATCTGGTCGTCGGTTCAAGGCGGTCACGGCCATGACGCCGATGCAATATCAGAAGCAGCTTCGCCTTCTCGAAGCAAGACGGTTGATTCTGAGCGAGAACGCGAAGATCGAGGCGGCCGCCCACGCAACCGGATATGAGAGCGCTTCGCAGTTCAGTCGGGAATATTCCCGGATGTTTGGCATCCCGCCCAAACGCGATGCCGCGCATAACCGTGACATTGCCGGATGGGCGTGACTGTCGAGCCTTGGCAGTCACCCTTGGCCTTAAGAAATTATCCGGCCGAGCATGCCCATAGAAACGTCCACTAGGTCTGGGGTGTCGGCGCTCACGAGAACCTCTGCGAAAGCCTGAAAGCACTATGCGGGTACTCAATAGATTTAGAGGGCCGAGCGCCCGTCCGGACGCACTGCGGTGCTCGAGGATGCATGGAGGCATTCGATGCAGCGCCTCACTCCGGGATATTCAGCCATTGAGGGATATCCCTCGGGTCATGGAGGACTCGCCATGGGGTAGAACCCCTCGGCGCTGGAACGTCCTGAGGCTGACTGCGTCTGATGGTTATCGGATCAGCACGAGCAGGAGAGCCGAAAATGGTAGAGCGGAACCACGAGAGTGACGCGAGTCTTAGTTGGAACGAGCTATTCACCTCCACTTTCATGAAGACCTATACGCGTTTCGATAGCCTCGAAGCCTTCCTCGAGAGCGGGGGATTCGATGGGAGTTCCGAGGAAGCGATCGCGGCGATTCCGGAGCGTGAACTCGATGACTATGTACAGTCGGAAAGTGTGTTTCGCACCTGGAAGGAAATGCAGCACGTGGCTGTAACGGAGCGTGAGTCGCAGGCTTCGGGAGGTTGAGCGGAGCCCGGTGATGCCGGGCTCTTTCCATAGGCTGCTGGCTCACCCGCACAGGTGGGCCAGCATGCTTCCCTTGGGAGTGTTTGTGTGCCCCGCGTAATCACGTCGTCGGACTTGAGCCAAGGCGAAAAGATCGCCATTCGAGACGAACATCTGTTCGGCACACCTCGCGAGCGACTGGAATTCTATCGCCGTGAAATCCATTACGAGACCAGCATCCTATCCGACCGTACGAACGCCTACCTCGCGGCCCAGTCGTTCCTGGTGATTGCCTATGTGTCGGCCATGGGTAATGCCAATCCCGCCTGGGGTGAAATGTTCACCCTGGTGGTGCCGGCCTTTCTCGCTCTGCTGGGGTTTGTCAGTTCGGTGAATGCCTGGCCCGGTATCCGCGCCGCCTATCGGATCATTCAGCACTGGCATTACAAGCAGGCGCAACTGTTGAATGGGGACTTCGAGATCGGGCATGCCTACGACGATTCGCCGCTATTCTGCGATCGCGAGTCGGATCCTGCGAACTATCGTAAGTCACTGCTTTTCGGTATTCGCACGCCCCTGCTTTTTGGTTCTTTTTGGCTGGTGCTGGGGCTGTTTTCCTTATGGCTGCATTTGGTCTGACAACTCGGTCTCTGCCGGCGTGCCTATCAGGGTGAGCAGGCGCTGCTCCTGCAACACGTATAGCCCGTCGAACTCCGCGCCAGCGCGCCATCGCTCGCTCAGGTCGCGGCGTAGACGCAAGCGCGCCTTGCCGTCGGGGCTCCATTCCAGCAGTTCCGCATCGGCGAAGTAAAAGCGCTTGCCCACCTGGGGGTAGAGGGCTTTGAAGAGGCTTTCCTTGAGAGAAAAGGCGAGGGTGATGTCGAGCGCGGGGGCCTCGTCGTCAATTCGCGCCATTTCCTCTTCGACGAGTATGCCGCGGGCGAGGCGCCTGGCGCGCGAATCGCTCATTAAGGTTTCCGCATCGAGGCCCACCCCGGACCAATGATCGGAACGGGCTACCAGGGCCGCGGCCCAGCCGTCGCTGTGGGTAATGGCGCCGACGAAACCTTCGGGCCAGCAAGGTGCTCGGTCGGTGCCGCTCTCCGGGCAGCAGTTCGGGCCGTTCAGGGCGAGCAGGGCTGTGCGTGCGCAAAGGCGCCCGGCCAAGTATTCGCACCGGCGCTTGGCGGCTGCATCGGAGAGCTTGGCAGGCTCGGGGACCGAGTGACGAATGAAGGCCTCAGGGTCGAGTTGCTCGGGAAAGAAGCGAGCGCTCGCGAGCCGAATGTGATCCAGCGTCTGTGGCCATGGCCAGGTCTCTTCGAGGGCGGCTACGCAATCGGGCATGGAAGCTTCGCAAGTGTGGGAAGACGCATTGTCAGGCACGGGCGCGGGTGGCTCAAGTCGGCGCTCATGACCGTGGGGAGCGCACGGATTTTCAGCGGCATTCGGCGTTTGGAGCCGCGGGTCTATGTGCGACGTTAAAACAGGTCCCGCAGCGCACGCCTGTCCGCGCCCCTGGATTAGTCTGACTTCAGACCTGGACAGGCTTGAGTGGGCGCTACCTGGGCTCTCTCGGCACGGGAACCTAGGCGCGTGGTTAATTTGCCGTGGGTGGCGCTGCGTTACGTGGCCACAGAAGCCACAAGCGGCCCGCCTGCTTCATGTGCCCAGCCAGTTCACCGGCCTTATCCCCGGTGCCCCAGAATAGGTCCGCGCGCACCTCGCCGCGTATCGCGCCC
This sequence comes from Pseudomonas sp. R4-15, assembly GCF_055768815.1. Classification (NCBI taxonomy): domain Bacteria; kingdom Pseudomonadati; phylum Pseudomonadota; class Gammaproteobacteria; order Pseudomonadales; family Pseudomonadaceae; genus Pseudomonas; species Pseudomonas sp. R4-15. The sequence goes on along the minus strand of NZ_CM147293.1, from coordinate 3,103,105 downwards.
CCTGTGTCCTGCGCCGCCACAGGCCGGCTGATGGCGCTGCCGTCATCCGGGCGGGTGGTGGATAACCAGAGCAGGCTGCCCAATGGAATTACCTGGCGGTCGATGGCCACGCTGTAGCCAGCGGTCAAGGGTACGTTGAGCGAGCCTCGCGGGCCTTCAGCGGTATCGGCACTGCGGGCGAAGAAGATGTAGCGCGGATTACTGTCGAGCAGTTCATCGACGCGCTGGGGGTGTTGTTCCGCCCAGTGGCGGATGGCCGGCATGCTCACCTGATCCTTGGTCAATTCACCCTGCTCGACCAGCCAGCGCCCGATGGCTCGGTAGGGGTGTCCATTCTGTTGGGCATAGCCCAGTCGTATCCGCGACCCGTCGGCCAGGCGCACGCGTCCTGAGCCCTGAATTTGCAGAAACTGCAGGTCCATCGAATGGCGCAACCAGGCCAGAACGGGCGCCGGTACGCCCTCGCGGCGAATCTGTGCAGCATCTGCATAGGGCACCACGCGCTGGCCCGCCAGGCGTCCACGCAACTGTTGGCCCTTGAGTTCGGGATAGAGGGTATCCAGCGCAACCACCAGCAGGTCGTCGGGCACGCCATAGACCGGTATCGGGTGGTCCTTGTCGCGCTGCAGGCTGCCATCGTAGACCGGCTCGTAGTAGCCGGTAATCAAGCCTTCTGCATTCCCGGCGCCGGCCTGTAGACGAAATGGACGCAGTTGCTCATGGATAAACTGCTGTACCTGCCGTGGGTCTTTGGCATCGACGGTTTTCGCCGCGTCGCAGGGGGCGGCCCAGGTCGCGTCGGCCGCCAGCTTGATACAGCCTTCGCGCCAGGTGCTGAAACCTGCCGTCCAGTCACGCTCGCTGCCTTCGGGCAACGCATCCCACTGGACTTCGACATAGGTCTTGGCGGGAGCCGGTGCGGGCTCCTCTGTAGGCTGTTGCGACTGAGGGGGCGGCGGCGCGGAGGAATCGCCGCAGGCTGCCAGCAGTAGCGCCAGTGTGAGGCCGAAAAGCGTGTGCGAGGTGTTTCGGATGGGCACGATGATGACCGGGTCGAGAGCGGCCCGTTAGCTTGGCGGTGGAGGCTGGCGGCGTCAAATCGTGACGCCGTGAGCGCTGCGCCCCACCCGCAGGCGCTGTTGCAGCGATTGGTCCCAGGGCGGTGGGTCGCCGAAGCGGCTCTTGAGAAAGTCCAGCAGCAGGCGCACCCGGGGATTGGCCTCCCGTTGCAGGCGTAGCGCGTGAATATTGCTCGGTTCGGGAGGCGGCAGGCCCTGCTCGCAGAAGAGGGGTAGCAATTCACCGCGTAGCAGGTGCTCGGCGATCATCCAGGTCGGCAGGTGAGCGATACCCAGCCCCGCCAGCGCGCCGTAGAGCAGGGTCTCTGCATTGTTGGTGGTCATGCGCAGGCGGCGAGGGCGGAACTGCTGTAATCGACCGTCCTGCTCGAAGCGCCAGGCGTAAGGGGGCGCCAGGGCGTCCCAATCCAGGCCGTCGTGGTCTGGCAGTTGCTGAGGAGACTCGGGAAACCCGCGTCGCTCCAGATAGTCGGGGCTCGCGCAGACGACACGGATCAGGGGCGCCAAGGGGGTTGCGACCAGCCGACTGTCCGTCGGTGGGCCTATGCGTAGCACCAGATCCACTTCGCCGAGGTGCTCGCCCTGCAGATCGATGAAGCTGTCGATCAGGCGCAGTTGCACGTCCAGGCTCGGATAAGCGACGAGGAAGTCGGCGATCACCGGCGCCAGGCGTCGACGAGCGAAAGGCGCGGGCGCGTCGATACGGATCAACCCCTCCGGCGCTTCGTTGAGGGAGGCCGCCTCGCTACGGGCCAGGCCGAGTTCATGCACTATCCGCTTTGCGCGTTCGGCAAAAGCAAGTCCGGCTGGCGTAGGGCGCACCAGGTGGGTGTTGCGTATCAGCAGTGCGCACCCGAGGCTCTTCTCCAGGCTGTCCAGTCGACGTGCTATGGCTGAAGGGCTCAACGGATGGTGTCGAGAAACGGCGGAAAAGCTACCTTGCTCGATGACATCGAGGAACAAGCGCAGCTGATCACTGAGGTTGTCCGGGTTCATGGCCTGTCCACTTATGCAAAATGTGCAAAGCCATTCTGCGCGTCCCAGGATTTCCCCGCCAGTCTCCGCTAGCTAGCATGCACGCCTCGCAGAAAGGGGGCATATCAGTGATGGAATTCCTGCTCAACATCGTGCTGGGCCTGATGATTGGCACGGTGGGTGGCATCTTTGGGATCGGCGGCGGCCTGATCGCCATTCCGGTGCTGGGTATTTTCTATGGTCAGGATCAGCAACTGGCACAGGGGACGGCGCTGGTCATGGTCGTACCCAATGTGCTGCTGTCGATCTGGCGCTACAACCAGCACAACCGCATCGACAAGACCAACCTGCTGCTGCTCTGCGTCCCGAGTTTCCTATTCGCCATACTGGGATCGCAGATCGCCGTATCGCTCGATGCACAACAGATGCGCCAGGCGTTCGTGATCTTCCTGCTGGCGCTGGCGGTCTATACCGGCGTGCGGGTTTTTATCGGTCCACGTTCCGGCTCCGCGACACTTGGCAAGCCCCGTAATCGGTTGCTGGGGCTGGGTGCCGTAGCCGGGATAGGTGGAGGACTCTTCGGTGTCGGTGGTGCTGTGATCGCGGTGCCGTTGTTGACGCTATGGCTAGGGCTCAGTCAGGTGGTTGCCCAGGGCTTGGCCATTGGTTTGGCTGCGCCCTCGACGATGGTGACATTGGTCAGCTATGCGTTGCACGATCAGGTCAACTGGTCAATCGGCGCTGGGCTGGCCATTGGCGGGCTGGCCAGCATCAGCTGGGGGGTGAGGATCGCGCATGCGTTGCCCGATCGCATCATGCGTGGGCTCTACAGCCTGTTCCTATTCGCCTGCGCGCTGGCTTTGGCGTTCAAATAGGCGAGTCGACCAAGCCGGGTTCCTGTTCGGCGGGTACCACCGGACGTGCCGCGCCGGGCGAGTTGCAGGGGCGCGCGTCCGCGCTTAGCGCACTGGGCAGCGTGCTTTGCAGGTAGTCCACCCAGGTTCGCACCTTGGCGTCGAGATAGCGACGTGAGGGATAGAGCGCATAAACGTGCAGGGGCTGCAATTGGAACGCGGGCAGCACGTGTACCAGGCTGCCATCCTGCAAGCCGCTGGCCGCAGAGTAGTGGGGGACGGCGCCGATGCCCATGCCGGCGCGAATGGCCTCGACCACCGCATCGCCGACGTTCACCTGCAGGCCACTGGCAGGAAGGGTGACGCGCGTCTCGCCTTCGCTTCCACGAAAGGTCCACTCGCCCAAAGGCAGTACGGAGCTCACCAGACCGATCCACTCGTGCTCGCGCAATTGCTCCGGCCGTAGCGGCAGTTGACGCTGCTGCGCATAGCCTGGGGAGGCGCAGAGAATGCTGAAGGTCTCGCCGATGCGTTGTGCGACCAGGCCTGAATCGGGTAGCTCCCGGGCAACGACGATGGCGACGTCATAGCCTTCCTCGAGCAGGTCCGGGACGCGATTGGATAGCGTCAGATCGAACTGCACCGAGGGATAGAGCCGGCGGTAGCCGGCAATGGCCGATACCAGGTAGTACTGCCCGATGCCCGTCATCGCGTGTACTCGCAAGCGCCCGGTGGGATGAGCGCGGGCATCACGCGCCTCGGATTCGGCCTGGGCGAGATCATTGAGGATGCTGATGCAGCGAGCGAGGTAGCGCTCACCGGCTTCGGTCAGGGCGACGCGGCGGGTGGTGCGCTGCAGAAGACGCGTTTGCAGGTGGCTTTCGAGCGCCGAAACCGCCCGTGAAACACGGGTAGTGCTGGTATCGAGTTGGCGGGCTGCCGCAGTGAAACTGCTGGACTCCGCCACGGCCTGGAAGGCACGCATCATGTGCAGCAGTTCCATGGGGCATCTCCACGTCGAGAAAGCCCCATTATTGCGATATTTGCAATTACATCAACTCTGATTACTGCAGGCGCTGGAAAGCTTCTGGTAGTGCATCGCGTGTTTCTGACCCTGGCTGTCCAGGTAGGTCAGGGTGGCCTGGATGACCTTGCATTCGAAGGTGGCCGGTTCGTCGAGCCGCAGGACCTTGGCGATGTCCGGGTGGCTGCCGTAGGTGTAGGTTTCGGCCTCGGCAGTTGCAGCCTGTGTGATGCCGGCGAAAGCCAGCAGGGTGAGCATTAGGGCAGTGTTTTTCATCTCGAATTCCTCGTTATCACACCCGTCGACTGGAAGGTTGGCCTGCTATTTAGGGGGCGGGCTTCTAGGTGTCCTCCAGGGGGCAGGCGTAATTTTAGAGGCCTGGGGTGTGGCGAAATATGACGAGGTGAGCGAGATATTTTTGCGGAATTAGCAATTATAGGGCGGCTAGTTGGCGAAGCCTTCAAGGATGTGTTCCGCCAGGGTGTCGCAGGCGGGGCTGGAACCGCGGTCGTTGCGCAGCAGCATGATGCTCGCCTGGGGTAGCTCGGGAAAACCCTCGGCCTCGCCCAGGATGTGCAATTCGGGGCCGATCAGGCTGCGCAACTGAACGGTGACCGCAAGGCCTGCGTTGACCACGGCCATCAGTGCCGAAAGGCTCGGGCTGCTGTAGGCGATGCGGTAAGGCTTGCCGATGGCGTCCAGCGCATTGCAGGTCCAGGCCCGCGCGAAGCAGTCGCTGTTGAAAGTGGCGAGTGGCAGCGGCGACTGTTCGTGTGGCGAAAAGCCCTCGGCTTCTGCCCACACCATGGACTCGCGTCTCAGCAACTGGCCGATCTCTGTGCCGGGTTGGCGGGTGATGATGGTCAGGTCCAAATCATGGCGCTGCATCAGGTTGTAGGAGGAGTCGCAGTGGACCTCGACCTGCACCAGCGGAAAGCTCTGTGCAAAACGCGAGAGGATGCCGGGCAGAAAGCGCATCACGTAATCGTCCGGTGTGCCGATCTTCACCGATCCAATCATGTGCGGCTCGCGCAAGCTGTTGAAGACCTCCCCGTGCAGCTTGAGGATGCGCCTTGCGTAGCCGAGCAGCACCTGGCCTTCCGTCGTCAGGTTGACTTGACGGCCCTCGCGGAGAAACAGCGTGCGCTTCAAGACGTCCTCTTCCAGGCGCTTCATCTGCATGCTGACCGCTGATTGCGTGCGATTGACCACCTGCGCCGCCTTCGTGAAGCCGCCCGAGTCGCAGATGGCGACGAAAGTGCGCAGCAGTTCGGTATCGATGCCGGGATACATTCATCAAGCCTCGAGATGCAATCCATAAGAAACATTCGTTGGATTGATGTTATGGCCGAGGCCACACTCTACGCAACTGTCATCGGCGTGGAGGACACCGTCATGCGCTATCGCCAAAAAGGTTCCGTCTGGGTGGCGGGTTTGCTCGGCAGCCGTCCCGAGGTTCGGATCGTGCCGGCCCTGCGTCGAACGTTAGGCCTGCTGCGCTACATCCTCCAGGTGTATCGTGGCCGCCGCCAACTGGCGCGATTGGGTGATGCAGCGTTGCACGATCTGGGGCTGTCGCGCGCCGATGCGCTGCGCGAGAGCGAACGCTCGTTCTGGGATCTGCCCGAGCGCTGAGTGGTTTCCGATTTCCGAGTCGAGTCCTGTCATGCAAGCACGCCGTAGCGTCGATCTCTTTGCTTTTCAGTCCATGATCTTGTTGTGCGCCATCTGGGGCTCGCAACAGATCGCCTTCAAGCTTGCGGCGGGCGACCTGGCTCCGGTCGCCCAGGCGGGTATCCGCTCGATAATCTCCAGCCTACTGATGGCGACGTTCATCAGCCTGAGGGGGGAGTGGAAGGGCATCGGCCGGGTCTGGCGCTCCGGATTACTGGCGGGATCGCTGTTCTGCCTCGAGTTTCTCTGCATCTCCAGCGGCCTGATGTTCACCAGCGCGTCGCACATGGTGGTGCTGCTCTACAGCGCCCCGATATTTTCTGCGATCGGCCTGCATCTGTGGATGCCTCAGGAGCGGCTGCAGCCGTTGCAGTGGGCGGGCATCGCCTTGTGTTTCGCCGGTATCGCGATGGCGTTCGGCGAGGGGCTATTGAATGGAGAGGTGGATCACCGCGTGCTGCTGGGCGATCTACTGGCCTTGCTGGGCGGTGTGGCCTGGGGCGCAACGACGGTGGTGGTGCGCTGCTCAAGACTGTCCATGGCGCCGGCCTCGCAGACGCTGTTCTTCCAGATTGGCGTGACCGCCGTATTGCTCAGCCTGCTGGCCGCCAGCCAAGGCTTGCTCCATCAGGCGAACTGGACGCCACTTGCACTGGGGAGCGTGATTTACCAGGGCGTGGTGGTATCGTTCTTCAGCTACTTCGCCTGGTTCTGGCTGCTGCGACGCTATCGGGCCGCGGAGCTCTCGGTATTTTCCTTCATGACGCCGTTGTTCGGCGTCAGTTTTGGCGTCTTGCTGCTCGACGAACGCCTCAGCGCCCCCTTCGTCGCGGGGGCGCTGATGGTGCTGCTGGGGATCACCCTGGTCAGCGCCCAGGGCTGGTGGCGTCGGCGTCTGGGATTGGCATCCTAGGGCCCTAGCGCGCCAAACGCAGTTGCTCGGTGATCATGAACGCCAGTTCCAGCGACTGGTCGGCGTTCAGGCGCGGGTCGCAATGGGTGTGGTAGCGGTCGGATAGACCGTCCTCGGTGATGGGACAGGCTCCGCCGATGCATTCGGTGACATTCTGTCCGGTCATTTCGATGTGGATGCCGCCCGCATGGGTGCCTTCGGCGCGGTGCACCTGGAAGAACTGCCGGACCTCGTCGAGAATGCGCGCCAAGTCACGGGTCTTGTAGCCGCTCGAGGCCTTGATGGTATTGCCGTGCATCGGGTCCGAGCTCCACAGCACCTGGCGCCCCTCGGCCTGTACCGCGCGAATCAGCCGGGGGAGCTGCGCTTCGACCTTGTCCGCACCCATGCGTACGATCAGGTTGAGACGACCAGCGTCGTTATCCGGGTTCAGTCGATCGATCAGTCGCAGCAGATCGTCACTGGCGAGGCTCGGGCCTACCTTGACGCCGATGGGGTTGCCGACGCCGCGCAAGAACTCCACATGGGCGCCATCCAGTTGCCGGGTTCTATCGCCGATCCAGAGCATGTGTGCCGAGCAGTCGTACCAGTCGCCGGTAAGGCTGTCGCGGCGCACGAAGGCTTCTTCATAGTTGAGCAGCAAGGCCTCGTGGGCGGTAAAGAAGCTCGCCTCGCGTAACTGCGGGGCGTTCTCCAGGCCGCAGGCACGCATGAAGCGCAGGCTTTCGTCGATGCGATCGGCCAGGCGATGGTATTGCTCGGCCAGCGCCGAGCCGGCGATGAAGTCGAGGTTCCACTGGTGCACCTGGTGCAGGTCGGCAAAGCCGCCCTGGGCGAAAGCGCGCAACAGGTTCAGGCTGGCCGTGGACTGGTGGTAAGCCTGCAGCAGGCGCTCGGGGTCCGGCGCTCGGCTGGCCGCATCGAAGCCGATGCCGTTGACGATGTCGCCGCGATAGGCTGGCAGGCTCAGCTCGCCCTGGACTTCCGCATCCGCGGAGCGTGGTTTGGCGAACTGCCCGGCCATGCGCCCGACCTTCACGACCGGACAGCCGCCGGCGAAGGTCATCACCACCGCCATCTGCAGCAGCACCTTGAAGGTGTCGCGGATCTTCGCCGCCGAGAATTCGGCGAAGCTCTCGGCGCAGTCACCCCCCTGCAACAGGAACGCGCGCCCGGCCGTTACTTCGGCGAACTGGCGACGCAGCTCACGGGCTTCACCGGCGAAAACCAGAGGGGGCAGGGCGGCCAGGGTGCGCTCTACGCGCGCCAGGTGCTCGGCGTCAGGGTAGTGGGGTTGTTGCAGGATGGGGTGGCTGCGCCAGCTATCGGGGCTCCAGGGGGCGTTCATCGAGACTGTCCACGGGTTTCAGATGGCGCGCATGTTAACCGATGGGGTGCCTGCGTACTCATAGGCTGTCGCTATCGCAGCGCGCCGAGATGACCGTGCTGGCATGCAGCCGCCGATCCGGTTAGCGTTTGTCTCTTTGCCGGCGACTGCTCCAGGGGCCGCCGCTAGCTTTCCGGCCAGGAGATACCCATGCCCGAAGCGCAGTTGCTTGCGGAAGTCCGTGACGCCTATGGCGTGATCCGCGTGGTGGAAGTGGACGACTACCGTTTTCTCGAGTTCGGTGACGAGGTGGAGCAGAGCTGCGTGTTCACCGCCGATCCCAGTTGGCTGGAGTACGACTATACCCGCGCCATGCTGCTTGCCGCGCTGTGCCATGAAGCCCCGCAGAGTGCGCTGTTCCTTGGCCTGGGCGCGGGCAACCTGACCCAGGCCTGCCTGCGCTTTTTGCCGACGCTCGACGATGTAGAGGTCATCGAGTTGCGTCCGGACGTACCGCGGCTGGCCATGGAACTGCTGGGTCTGACCGATGATCCGCGCCTGACGGTACGCATCGGCGATGCACTGGAGCTGCTGCCCAGTGCCGAGCGCAGCGACCTGATCTTCCTCGACCTCTACACCGACTGCGGGCCAGGTCCGGGCCACCTGGCGTGGAGTTTCCTCGAAGCTTGCCAGGCCAAGCTCAACCCGGGCGGCTGGCTGGTGATCAACCAATGGGGCACCGAAGATGGCAAACCCCTCGGCGCCGCGCTGCTGCGGGGGCTGTTCCATCGCCACTACTGGGAGCTGCCGGTAAAGGAGGGAAATGTCGTTTTGCTGGTGCCGGCAGACCTCGACCAACCATTACCGCGTGCTGAACTGTGCGAACGTGCGGCCGCGCTGGCGCCTGCGCTGGGTTATCCGTTGCACGAATTGATCGAGGTACTGCGTGTCGCTAGCTGATCGGCGGCCTGGTTCCGCGTAGGCTCGACCCGCCGTTTGGATGCTGCCAGATGACGAGCAGGGGCTGCATTTTTTTCAACACCTCTGTATGATGCGCGCCGGCCGGGTGCTCCGGCCGCGTTCAGGCAACACCGCTATCGAGGCGCCGCGTGCCTCGTCTGCTGTCCGCCAAGGCGGGCTATCCTAGACGTTTCATCCAATTCGATTCGCAAACCCGCGACCAGGCTGCCAGGGTGACCCATAAGGTCCTACATGGCACGCGCAGCTTTTGGAAATGGGTCCTTGCGGATGCTCCAGAGGCAGACCCATGACCCAGGAAACCGGCGGCTTCGCCGCGCTCGGCCTTCATCCCTCCGTACTTGCTGCGATCAGCGCGGTCGGTTACGAAGAGCCGTCCCCCATTCAGTCCCAATCGATCCCCGTGATCCTTGGTGGCCACGACATGATCGGCCAGGCGCAGACCGGCACCGGCAAGACCGCTGCCTTCGCGCTGCCCATCCTGTCGAAAATCGATCCCGCCCGTCGTGAACCGCAGGCGCTGATCCTCGCGCCGACCCGCGAGCTCGCGCTGCAGGTGGCTACCGCCTTCGAAACCTACTCCAAGCAGATGGCTGGCGTTTCCGTGGTGGCGGTCTACGGCGGCGCGCCGATGGGCCCGCAGCTCAAGGCGATTCGTCAGGGCGCACAGGTCTTGGTGGCCACGCCGGGCCGTCTGGTCGACCATCTGGGCCGTAATGACCAGTTGCTCTCGACCATCCGCCACCTGGTGCTGGACGAAGCTGATGAGATGCTCAAGCTCGGCTTCATGGACGATCTGGAAGTGATCTTCCAGGCCATGCCGGAAAGCCGTCAGAGCGTATTGTTCTCGGCGACCTTGCCGCACTCGATTCGCGATATCGCCGAGAAGCATCTGCGCGACCCCAAGCACGTGCGTATCGCAGCCAAGACCCAGACCGTTGCGCGCATCGAGCAGGGTTACCTGCAGGTGCACGCCGACCAGAAGATTCCCGCCGTCAGCCGTCTGCTGGAAGTGGAGAACTTCGATGCGCTGATCGCCTTCGTGCGTACCAAGCAGGCGACGCTGGACCTCGCTACCGCCCTGGAAGCCAAGGGCTACAAGGTGGCCGCGCTCAACGGCGACATTGCTCAGGCGCAGCGTGAGCGGGTCATCGAGTCGCTCAAGGACGGACGCCTGGACATCGTCGTCGCCACGGACGTGGCGGCGCGTGGTATCGACGTACCGCGTATCACCCACGTACTCAACGTGGACATGCCCTACGATCCCGAGTCGTACGTGCACCGCATCGGCCGTACCGGGCGTGCCGGCCGTGAGGGGCGCGCGCTGTTGCTGGTGACGCCGCGCGAGCGTCGCATGCTGCAGGTGATCGAGCGCGTGACCGGTCAGAAAGTGGCCGAGGTCAAGCTGCCCGAGCCGGAGCAGGTGCTCGAAGCGCGTATCGCCCGCCTGGCCAGCGGCCTTCAGCCGCAACTCGAAGGCGCGGTGGAAAGCCACGCGGCGCTGCTCGAGCGCCTGCAGGGCGAACTCGGCTGCGAGCTGCCGGCACTGGCCGCTGCACTGCTGAAGATGGTGTCCCGCGATCAGCCGCTGGACCTGCAGCAGATTCGTCGCGATCAGCCCCTGGTCCCGGCTGCTGGCGGCGCGCCGCGCGAGCGTCGCGAGCGCAGTGATCGTCCCGAGCGTAGCGAAGGCGGCTACCGTGAGCGTCGCGCGCCGATGCCGCTGGCCGAAGGTCGCGTGCGCTGCCGCACTGCGCTGGGCGCTCGTGATGGCGTGGCGGCAAAGAACCTGCTCGGCGCCATCCTCAACGAAGGTGGCCTGAGCCGTGACGCCATCGGTCGCATCCAGATCCGCGACACCTTCAGCCTGGTCGAGCTGCCCGAGGACGGTCTCGACCACCTGCTGGGCAAGTTGAAGGAGACCCGCGTGGCCGGCAAGGCACTGCGCCTGCGTCGCTATCGCGAAGACTGATCGCGGCTCCCAATGAAACGCCCCGCTCGGCATAGGCCGGGCGGGGCGTTTTCGTTTCTGCGTTTGCTTATTGTCGCGCCGGCGTTGCTAGTGACGCAGCAGCGGGTACAGCTCGGCGAGTAGCTTGCGGCGGCTGACGACCATCTGCCAGCGATGGCCGCCCAGTTGGCGCCAAAGCCGCGCTGAACGAATGCCGGCAAGCAGCAGTGCGCGGATGCGCGAAGCATTGCTGCTCTGCTGCAGGTAGCGCATGTCGCCATGCACCTGGATGCGTTGGCGGAACGTGCTCAGGGTGTCCTCGTAGAGCGCCGCGCAGGAGGCGATGACGTTCTCGTGAACCGGACCGAAGTGCTCCACCTGGTTCTGCACCTGGTCGAGTCGCGTGGCGATGGTTTCGAGCATGTCGCCACGTTTGTCCAACTGTCGCTCCAGGCCGATCAGCGCCAGGGCGTAGCGCAGCGGTTCGCGCTGCAGGCTTGCCGGATCACGCTCCAGGGCGCTGGCCAGGGCGCGGTAGCCTTCGCGCAGGTGCAGGTCGGAGCCGCCGTAGACGTCGAGGGTGGTATCCGGGTTGCGTATCAGAAGGCTGCCGAGCATGCACCCGAGGGCGGGCTCGCTGACTTGGCCGGTGCGTGCGATGCGGTCGACCAAGGCCGCAGCATTGAAAACAGCGCCGAGGGCGATGAGTTGTTCCTGGCGTGGACTCATGCGGGCTCCGTGGTTTCTATCACGCCGCCACCGAGGCAGACTTCACCGTCGTAGAAGACGATCGACTGCCCTGGAGTGACCGCGCGCTGGGGCTGTTCGAAGGTCACGCGATAGCCGTCCCCGCTGCGCTCCAGGCGGCAGGCCTGGTCCGGCTGGCGGTAGCGTACCTTGGCAGTGAGCGCACGCGGCTGCGACAGGTCGACCGGGTTGACCCAGTAAATGTGCGAGGCGCGCAGTGCGCCGCTGAACAGCCAGGGGTGCTCGTTGCCCTGGCCGACGATCAGCACGTTGCGCTCCAGATCCTTGCGCAGCACGTACCAGGGCGCTTCGCCGGCGTCCTTGAGTCCACCGATGCCGAGTCCCTGGCGCTGGCCGAGGGTGTGGTACATGAGGCCCTGGTGGCGGCCGATGACTTCCCCTTCGGGGGTTTCGATGTCGCCGGGCTGGGCGGGCAGGTACTGCTTGAGGAAATCGGAGAAGCGCCGTTCGCCGATGAAGCAGATGCCCGTGGAATCCTTTTTCTTCGCGGTGGCCAGGCCGTGCATCTCGGCGATGGCGCGTACCGCGGGCTTTTCCAGCTCGCCGACGGGGAACAGGCTGCGGGCGATCTGCTCACCGCCCACGGCATGCAGGAAGTAGCTCTGGTCCTTGTTACCGTCCAGGCCCTTGAGCAGCTCGCTGCGGCCGTCGATATCGCGTCGACGGACGTAGTGCCCGGTGGCGATGAGGTCCGCACCCAAGCCCAGGGCGTAGTCGAGGAATGCCTTGAACTTGATCTCGCGGTTGCACAGGATGTCCGGATTCGGCGTGCGTCCTGCCTGGTATTCGGCGAGGAAGTGCTCGAAGACGTTGTCCCAGTATTCGGCGGCGAAGTTGGCGGTGTGCAGGCGAATTCCCAGCTTGTCGCAGACGGCTTGCGCATCCGCCAGGTCGGTCATCGCGGTGCAATACTCGGTGCCGTCGTCTTCCTCCCAGTTCTTCATGAACAGGCCTTCGACCTGATAGCCCTGCTCCATCAGCAGCAGGGCGGAAACGGAGGAGTCGACACCGCCGGACATGCCGACGATCACACGGGTTTGAGTTGGAACGTGCATTGGTGCTCGGTTGTTCGAAGCAAAGTGGCGATTCTATCAGCTCGACGACGGCTCATGGATCACTCGAAGGGGATAACGCTCGCCGACGAGATAGTCGTCGATGCATTGTCCGATCAGTTCGCTGCGCCAGCGTTGGCGCTCGGCCTCCAGCTCGGCGCGGGTCAGCCAGCATGGGCCGAGAATGCCCTCGTCGAGCGGGAGTTCCGGGCGGTGGCGCAGGGGTCGTGCAGCGAAGCAAACGCGCTGGTAGGTGACGCCGTTGCTCGGGGCGGTATACAGGTAGACACCGATGAAGGCCGTCAACTCGACCTCCCAGCCGGTTTCTTCCAGCGTTTCGCGTAGCGCCGCCTGCTGCAGGCTTTCACCGGCTTCCAGGTGGCCGGCAGGCTGATTGAGCACCTTGCGCGCCTGCTTGAGTTCTTCCACGAGGAGAAAGCGTCCGTCGTCCTCGATCACCGTCGCCACGGTGACGTGGGCATGCCAGGTACGGGTCATGTGTCGCCTCCTTTTCTGTCGCTAAAGCACGAACCCCGGCACAGGGCCGGGGTTCGTGTCTTCGCAGGTGTGGATCAGGCCAGGCTGGCCAATGCTGCGTTGAAGGTGTCGCTCGGGCGCATGGCGCGGCTCGCCGCCTGTTCATCGGCATGGTAGTAGCCGCCGATGTCGACCGGCTTGCCCTGGGCGCCGTTGAGCTCGCTGACGATAGCGCTCTCGTGGCTGGTCAGGGCGTCGGCCAGCGGTGCGAACTGAGCCTGCAGTTCGGCATCGTCGCTCTGCTCGGCCAGTGCCTGGGCCCAGTACTGCGCCAGATAGAAGTGGCTGCCGCGGTTATCGATCTCGCCGACCTTGCGCGACGGCGACTTGTTGCTGTCGAGGAAGCGGCCGGTGGCCTGGTCCAGGGTCTTGGCCAGCACGCGGGCGCGGTCGTTGCCGTAGGCGTCGGCCAGGTGCTCCAGGGAGGCTGCCAGGGCCAGGAACTCGCCCAGGGAATCCCAGCGCAGGTGGCCTTCTTCGACGAACTGCTGCACGTGCTTGGGTGCGGAACCGCCGGCGCCGGTTTCGAACAGGCCGCCACCGCTCATCAGCGGAACGATGGAGAGCATCTTCGCACTGGTGCCCAGTTCCATGATCGGGAACAGGTCGGTGAGGTAGTCGCGCAGTACGTTGCCGGTCACCGAGATGGTGTCCAGGCCAGCGCGGATGCGCTCGACGGACAGCTTGGTAGCCTCGACCGGCGACAGAATGCGAATGTCCAGGCCACTGGTGTCGTGATCCTTCAGGTAGCGCTGCACCTTCTCGATCATCAGGGCGTCGTGCGCGCGCGCCGGGTCCAGCCAGAACACGGCCGGAGTGGCGCTTGCGCGGGCGCGGTTCACGGCGAGCTTGACCCAATCCTGGATCGGCGCGTCCTTGGTCTGGCACATGCGGAAGATGTCGCCGGCTTCGACAGCCTGCTCCATCAGTACGCGGCCCTGCTCGTCGCTGACGCGAACCACACCGTCAGCAGCGACCTGGAAGGTCTTGTCGTGGGAGCCGTACTCTTCGGCCTTCTGCGCCATCAGGCCGACGTTCGGCACGCTGCCCATGGTGGTCGGGTCGAAGGCACCGTTGGCTTTGCAGTCTTCGATGACCGCCTGGTAGACGCCGGCGTAGCAGCGATCCGGGATCACGGCCTTGGTGTCCTGCAGTTTGCCTGCGGCATTCCACATGCAGCCCGAATCACGGATCATCGCCGGCATCGAGGCGTCGACGATCACGTCGCTGGGGACATGCAGGTTGGTGATGCCCTTGTCGGAGTTGACCATCGCCAGCGCAGGGCGCTCGGCGTACAGCGCCTGGATGTCAGCCTCGATTTCGGCCTGCTTCTCGGCCGGCAGGGCCTTGATGCGGGCGTAGAGGTCGCCGATCCCGTTGTTGGGGTTGAAGCCGACGATCTTCAGTGTCTCGGCGTGTTTCTCCAGCACCGGGGCGTAGAACTCGCAGACCACCTGGCCGAACATGATCGGGTCGGAGACCTTCATCATGGTTGCCTTCAGGTGCACGGAGAACAGCACGCCTTCGGCGCGGGCCTTGTCGATCTCGGTAGCGACGAAGGCGCGCAGGGCGGTACGGTTCATCACGGCGCAGTCGACCAGTTCACCGGCGAGGACCGGGGTCTTGGCCTTGAGTACGGTGGTCTTGCCGTCGTTCTCCACCAGCTCGATTTTCAGGCTGGTGTCGGCATCGATCACCACGGCCTTTTCACTGCCGTAGAAATCGCCACCGTTCATGTGTGCCACGTGGGACTTGGATTCCGAGCTCCAGGCACCCATGCGGTGGGGGTGCTTGCGGGCGTAGTTCTTCACCGACAGCGGCGCACGGCGGTCGGAGTTGCCTTCGCGCAGGACCGGGTTAACGGCGCTACCCTTGATGCGGTCGTAGCGAGCCTTGACGTCCTTCTCTTCGTCGCTGTCGGCAACGTCCGGATAGTCGGGCAGGGCGAAACCGTGGGCCTGCAGTTCCTTGATGGCAGCCTTGAGCTGCGGCACCGAGGCGCTGATGTTCGGCAGCTTGATGATGTTGGCTTCGGGCGTCTGCGCCAGGCGGCCGAGTTCGGCCAGGTCATCGGCGATGCGCTGGTCGTCCTTCAGGCGTTCGGGGAAGCTGGCGAGAATACGACCGGCCAGGGAGATGTCGCGAGTCTCGACGGCGACACCGGATGAGGCGGTGAAGGCGCGGATGATCGGCAGCAGCGAATAGGTGGCCAGCGCCGGCGCTTCGTCGGTGATGGTATAGATGATCGTCGGTTGTGTTGACATCTTGCGGCTTTGCTCTCTCGTTGCGTGAACAGGGCGCCTGCCGGACCGTGTAAGCCGTGGCGCATCGAAAGGGGCCGGGATGCGGCTCCATGACAGCCCCCAGGCGTGCCCGGGTCGGGCTGGCGAGCCTGTGGGGTGGGTCTGGCCTGGGCGTTGACGCCCATGACCGTCCGGTCGTCGCGCAGTATATCAAAGTCACTCGGCCTGGCGAGCCTGCCCGTGCTGCGTTTGTCGCAGGGACTTCAGCTTCTGGAAAGGCTCTGCGCCGCGGTATGGCGGCGGTGGCTCGGATGTGAAGTGTCGACAATCGCCTTGGGAAGGCCATTTTCTGCCAGCGGCTCGCAAGCTGGGCAGTCTTGCGCTAAGCAGGGCTTCCGCTACGCTGAATCCGCAACCAACAACAAGCGTCGAGGGCTCCAGCATGGGATATCAGAAAATCCAACTGCCTGCCGATGGACAGAAGATCAGCGTCAACCCTGACGGGTCGCTGGTGGTTCCGGACACACCGATCGTGCCTTATATCGAAGGCGATGGAATTGGCGTGGACATCAGCCCGGTGATGATCGCGGTGGTCGATGCGGCAGTCGCCAAGGCCTATGGGGGTCGACGCAAGATCGCCTGGATGGAGGTCTATGCGGGCGAGAAGGCGACCCAGGTCTATGACCAAGACACCTGGCTGCCGGCTGAGACCCTGGACGCAGTGCGCGAATACGTCGTGTCGATCAAGGGGCCGCTGACCACCCCGGTGGGAGGAGGTATTCGCTCGCTCAATGTGGCGTTGCGCCAGGAGTTGGACCTTTACGTCTGCCTGCGGCCGGTGCGTTGGTTCGAAGGTGTGCCCAGTCCGGTGAAGAAGCCTGGCGATGTGGACATGGTGATCTTCCGCGAGAACTCCGAAGACATTTACGCCGGCGTGGAATGGAAGGCCGGCTCGCCGGAGGCCGACAAGGTCATTCGCTTCCTCACTCAGGAAATGGGCGTGAAGAAGATTCGCTTCACCGACATGTGCGGCATCGGCATCAAACCGGTTTCGGAGGAGGGCACCAAGCGGCTGGTACGCAAAGCGCTGCAATACACCATCGATAACGACCGTGCTTCGCTCACCCTGGTGCACAAGGGCAACATCATGAAGTTCACGGAAGGCGCGTTCAAGGAGTGGGGCTACGAGGTCGCCCGTGACGAATTCGGCGCGCAGTTGCTCGATGGCGGCCCTTGGATGAGCCTGAAGAACCCGCGCACGGGGCAGGAGATCGTAGTCAAGGACGTCATCGCCGACGCCATGTTGCAGCAGATCCTGTTGCGGCCCGCCGAGTATGACGTCATCGCCACGCTCAACCTCAATGGCGACTACCTTTCCGATGCTTTGGCTGCAGAGGTGGGGGGGATCGGTATTGCGCCCGGTGCGAATCTTTCCGACAGCGTGGCTATGTTCGAGGCCACCCATGGCACTGCGCCCAAGTATGCGGGGCAGGACAAGGTCAATCCCGGGTCGGTGCTCCTTTCCGCGGAAATGATGTTGCGGCACATGGGCTGGAGCGAGGCGGCAGACCTGATCATCAAGGGCGTCAACGGCGCCATTGCGGCGAAAACCGTGACCTATGATTTCGAGCGGTTAATGGACGGCGCGACCTTGGTGTCCTGCTCGGGCTTCGGCGAGGCCGTCGTGTCGCACATGTAGGAGGTACAACGAAAAGAGGCCGATCGTGGTATCGGCCTCTTTGTGGGGGGGGCAATCAGGCGCCGGCGGTCAGGTCCTGATGCACCGTGCTATCAGTGGCTATCCCGGCATTCGCGGGGCAGATATTCACCGCATGCAGGCCCTTTGGACCCTGCACGATGTCGAAATTGACGGGTTGGCCGGCCTTCAGGGTCTTGTATCCTTCCATCTGTACGGCCGAATAATGTGCGAAAAGGTCTTCACTCCGCCCTTCTGCGACGATGAAGCCGTAGCCCTTGGCGTTGTTGAACCACTTGACCTTACCACTTAGCATGCTCATTCCCTCTGCAAGAATCCAATGGCAGGAGTATCATCCGACAAGCCTCGGCAATGACCGGCCGAAGCCGGGCCGAGAGCCCATCACCACGACCCGCCAGGCGGGTACCCCTGTGATTGAATCACCGATTCGCCGATAGTCAAGGCGATGCGACGACGTGCTGCGATGCGCGTCAAACTCCATTTCTTTCAATACGACCCGGTTAGCGGCCATGTCATATTCGTCCCAGCTTTCACATCGCCAGATTCGTCTAACATCAGACCATGACAGCCCCGAGCAGCATGGTGACGACGACGCGGGACTGGCGATTCAGGAGGCCAAGCCGAAACTTCAGGCACCTCCGCTGTACAAAGTGGTCATGTATAACGATGACTACACGCCGATGGATTTCGTCGTCGAGGTGCTGGAGACCTTCTTCAGTCTCGCCCGCGAACAGGCGACCAGGATTATGCTGACAGTGCACACGGAAGGTCGGGCGGTCTGCGGGACCTACACCCGTGACGTTGCCGAAACCAAGGCCGAGCAAGTCAACCAGTACGCCAGGGACAGCCATCATCCGCTACTCTGTGAAATCGAGAAGGACGGTTAATCGCCGGCCATTTGGGTATGAGGTGAAGCCATGTTGAACCGCGAACTCGAAGTCACCCTCAATCTGGCCTTCAAGGATGCACGTGCCAAACGGCATGAATTCATGACCGTCGAGCATTTGCTCCTTGCCCTGCTGGACAACGAGGCCGCTGCCGCCGTGCTGCGTGCCTGCGGTGCCAACCTGGAGCGTCTGCGTCACGAATTGCTGGAGTTCATCGACTCCACGACCCCTCTGATTCCTCAGCATGACGAGGAGCGCGAGACCCAGCCGACGCTGGGCTTCCAGCGCGTCCTGCAACGTGCCGTATTCCACGTGCAGAGCTCCGGCAAGCGCGAGGTCACCGGCGCGAACGTGCTGGTCGCCATCTTCAGCGAGCAGGAAAGCCAGGCCGTATTCCTGCTCAAGCAGCAGAACGTTGCCCGCATCGACGTCGTCAATTTCATCGCCCACGGCATCTCCAAGGTGCCGGGCCCGGGTGAGCAGGGTGGCGACAGCGAAGGCGAGCCCCAGGACGAGGAGGGCGGTGAGGCCGCAGCCGCCAGCCGTCCGCTGGAGGCCTATGCGAGCAATCTCAACGAACAGGCCCGTCAGGGGCGTATCGACCCGCTGGTCGGTCGCGAGAACGAGGTCGAGCGTGTCGCGCAGATTCTCGCGCGCCGGCGCAAGAACAATCCGTTGCTGGTCGGCGAGGCAGGCGTTGGCAAAACGGCCATCGCCGAGGGGCTGGCCAAACGCATCGTCGACGGCATGGTGCCCGACTTGCTCGCCGACAGCGTCGTCTACTCGCTGGACATGGGGGCATTGCTGGCGGGTACCAAGTACCGCGGCGATTTCGAGAAGCGCTTCAAGGCGCTGCTCAATGAGCTGCGCAAGCGTCCCCATGCGATTCTATTCATCGATGAGATTCACACGATCATCGGCGCAGGCGCCGCATCCGGTGGTGTGATGGATGCCTCCAACCTGCTCAAGCCGCTGCTGTCTTCGGGTGAGATCCGCTGCATCGGTTCGACGACCTTCCAGGAGTTCCGCGGCATCTTCGAAAAGGATCGCGCATTGGCGCGTCGCTTCCAGAAGGTCGATGTGATGGAGCCCTCCGTCGACGACACGATCGGTATCCTGCGTGGGCTGAAAAGCCGCTTCGAGCAACACCACCAGATCGAGTACACCGACGAGGCGCTGCGCGCCGCAGCCGAACTGGCTTCACGCTACATCAACGACCGTCACATGCCGGACAAGGCCATCGACGTAATCGACGAGGCCGGTGCCTACCAGCGCCTGCAGGCGGAGGAGCGTCGCGCGCCGCGCATCGACGTACCCCAGGTCGAGGACATCGTCGCGAAGATCGCGCGGATTCCGCCCAAGCATGTTTCCAGCGACGACAAGGAACTGCTGCGTAACCTGGAGCGTGACCTCAAGCTCACGGTGTTCGGTCAGGATGCGGCGATCGATTCGTTGTCCACGGCAATCAAGCTCTCCCGGGCTGGATTGAAGGCACCCGACAAGCCGGTGGGTTCCTTCCTCTTCGCGGGCCCCACCGGGGTCGGCAAGACCGAGGTGGCGCGCCAACTGGCGAAGGCCATGGGTATCGAGCTGGTGCGCTTCGACATGTCCGAGTACATGGAGCGCCATACCGTGTCCCGCCTGATTGGTGCGCCTCCGGGCTACGTTGGTTTCGATCAGGGTGGTCTGCTCACCGAGGCGATCACCAAGCAGCCACACTGCGTGCTGTTGCTCGATGAAATCGAGAAGGCGCATCCGGAAGTGTTCAACCTGCTGTTGCAGGTGATGGACCATGGCACGCTGACCGACAATAACGGGCGCAAGGCGGACTTCCGCAACGTGATTCTGGTGATGACCACCAATGCCGGCGCGGAGACGGCGGCGCGCGCGTCGATCGGTTTCACCCAGCAGGACCACTCGACCGACGCGATGGAGGTCATCAAGAAGAGCTTCACGCCGGAATTCCGCAACCGTTTGGACACCATCATCCAGTTCGGCCGCCTGAGTACCGAGACCATCAAGAGCATCGTCGACAAGTTCCTTACCGAGCTGCAGGCTCAGCTCGAGGACAAGCGTGTGCAACTGGAGGTCAGCGACGAGGCGCGGGGTTGGCTGGCGGAACGTGGCTACGACCAGCAGATGGGTGCGCGACCGATGGGGCGGCTCATTCAGGACAAGATCAAGCGGCCGTTGGCCGAGGAGATCCTGTTCGGCGAGCTGGCCGAGCACGGCGGCATCGTCCACGTGGATGTGGAAGATGGCGAGTTGTCCTTCGACTACGAGACCAGCGAGGCCCTCGCCTGAGGCGGGTGAATCTCGGATAAACGCAAACGCCCGGCATCAGCCGGGCGTTTCGTTTCTGGCGGGCCCGCTTGGTGGCGGGCGCCATACCGCGGGGCTGGGGTCAGCGCGCGCGGTAGGTGATACGACCTTTGCTCAGATCGTAGGGCGTCAGTTCGACGCGAACCTTGTCACCGGTAAGGATACGGATGTAGTTCTTGCGCATCTTGCCGGAGATGTGCGCGGTGACGACGTGCCCGTTTTCCAACTCCACGCGGAACATGGTGTTGGGCAGGGTGTCGACGACAGTGCCTTCCATTTCGAAGCTGTCTTCTTTCGACATGTTGAGTTGAGCCCTCGGTGTTCTGAAAAGTGGCTTGATTCACGTCAAGCACGGAAAAAAGCGGCAGCTATTGTGCCGGAAATGCCCAAGGATCGCCAGTGGACTACGACAGCTTCACCCAGCGACTGTTGACCAACAGTTCCAGTGGGCGGTATTGCGTCTTGTAGCTCATCTTTCGACAGTCCTTGATCCAGTAACCCAGGTAGACCGCATCCAGGCCCAGGCGTGCGGTTTCACCGATCTGCCAGAGGATGGCGTAGCGCCCCAGGCTGCGTTTCTCCTCGTCGGGATCGTAGAAGGTGTAGACCGCTGAAAGCCCGTTGGACAGCACGTCGGTCACCGCTACCGCCAGCAGCCGGCCGTCCTCGCGAAATTCGTAGAAGCGCGTGAACGGCAGGTCACGTACCAGGAAACTCAGATACTGCTCGCGGCTGGGCGGATACATGTCCCCGTCGGCGTGGCGTCCTTCGATGTAGCGGGCGTAGAGCGCGTAATGCTCTTCCTCGAAATCGGCCGGCAGGCTACGCACGTCCAGGTGCGCATTGCGCTTGAGAATGCGCTTCTGCTGGCGGTCCGGGATGAAGTCGGCGACCGGGATGCGGGCGGGCACGCAGGCGCGGCACTGCTGGCAGTGGGGGCGATAGAGGTGGTCTCCGCTGCGCCGGAAGCCCATGTCCGAGAGCTGCGCGTAGACCTGCGCATCCATTGGCTGGCTGGGGTCGAGGAACAGCGTGGTGGCTTGCTCGGCCGGCAGGTAGCTGCAGGGATGCGGCTGGGTCGCGTAGAACTTCAGGCGTGCGAGTTCGGTCATCGGGAGCCCTCGTCGGCCTGTGGCAGTGTCGCTATCCAGTTGGCAGCGCTGGGGGAGTCGAGGTTCCGCTCCAGCAGGTCCAGAAAGCGCTCCCTGGAAATCGGCCCGGCGCCGAAGCTATGCAGGTGCTGGGTCGGCATCTGGCAGTCGATCAGCGCAAAGCCCCAGTCGCGCAGGTGGCGCACCAGGGTGACGAAGCCCACCTTCGAGGCATCATCGGCGCGAGCGAACATCGACTCGCCGAAAAACACCCTGCCAATCGCCAATCCATAGAGCCCGCCTACCAGTTCCTCGTCGCGCCAGACCTCGACCGAGTGCGCCACGCCTTGGGTGTGCAGCTGGCCATAGGCCTCGCGCATGCGTCCGGTGATCCAGGTTCCGTCAGTGTAGGCGCGTGGTGCCGAGCAGGCTTCGATCACTGCCGCAAAGTCGCGATCGAAACTGACCCGATACGGCCCCTTGCGTAGTGTCTTGGCCAGGCTGCGCGAGACGTGCAGGTCCTCGGGCATGAGTACCGTGCGGGGATCGGGATGCCACCAGAGGATCGGTTGGCCTTCTTCGAACCAGGGAAAGCAGCCGTGCCGGTAGGCGGCGATCAGCCGTTCCGGAGACAGGTCTCCACCGGCGGCGAGCAAGCCGTTGGGTTCGCGTAGTGCAGCCTGGGGCCGGGGAAACTCCAGGCTGTCGCGGGATAGCCAGCTCAGCACGGCACCCGGCTCCTCACTGGTCGAGGAAGCGCTCGGCGTCCAGTGCCGCCATGCAGCCTGCGCCGGCCGAGGTGATGGCCTGGCGATAGACATGGTCGGCCACGTCGCCAGCGGCGAACACACCGGGGATGTTGGTCGCGGTGGCGTTGCCCTCGCGGCCACCCTGGATCACCAGGTAGCCGTCCTTCATCTCCAGTTGGCCGGCGAATAGTTCGGTGTTGGGCTTGTGGCCGATGGCGATGAACACGCCGGCCAGGTCCAGGGTCTTCTCCTCGCCGCTGAGGCTGTCTTTAAGGCGTACGCCGGTCACGCCGCTGGCATCGCCCAGAACCTCTTCGAGCGTGTGGTTCCAGTGCAGGCGCATGTTGCCGTTGGCGGCCTTGTCGAACACCTTGTCTTGGAGAATCTTCTCGGCGCGCAGCTTGTCGCGACGGTGGATCAGGTGGACTTCCTTGGCAATGTTGGACAGGTAGAGCGCTTCCTCGACGGCGGTGTTGCCGCCCCCCACCACGCAGACCACCTGATTGCGATAGAAGAAGCCGTCGCAGGTGGCGCAGGCGGAGACGCCCTTGCCGGCGAAGGCATCCTCGGACGGCAGGCCGAGGTACTGGGCCGAGGCTCCCGTGGCGATGATCAGTGCATCGCAGGTATAGGTGCCGCTGTCGCCCTTGAGGGTGAAGGGGCGCTCGCGCAACTCCACCGCATTGATATGGTCGAACACGATCTCGGTATCGAAGCGCTCGGCATGCTTCTGCATGCGATCCATCAGGCCGGGGCCGGTCAGGCCTTCTACGTCACCGGGCCAGTTGTCGACTTCGGTCGTGGTGGTCAGCTGGCCGCCAGGCTGGATGCCGGTGATCAGCAGGGGCTTGAGGTTGGCGCGCGCCGCGTATACCGCTGCGGTATAGCCGGCCGGGCCGGAGCCCAGCACGATCAGACGCGAATGCTTGGTTTCACTCATAACAACACCCCATAACCCTTTGTCTTGAAAGAAAATGCATGATCCAATGCCGGTGTGCGGCGGAAACTGCCGATTATGCTACACCGAAAGCAGCGAGCGGCGGCAGCGACGCCTCGCACAGTCAGGCCAGGTGAGCGCGCCAGCCTGGCACAGTCGGGGCAAAGCCGTACAATAGCGCTCTACAATGGCGCCGATAGAGCACGCTGGCGCCGTCTAAGCAGGACACCGTTTTGAAGAACTCCAGCACCACCGCCAAGCTTCCCGTCTGGCGCGAGCAGCTCAATCTCCGGCTCAAGGAAGGCGCCCTGATCGCTCTGGGCGCACTTTGTCTTTACCTCTGGATGGCGCTGCTCACCTACGACAGTCGCGATCCCGGCTGGTCGCGTACCGGTAGCGTCGACCAGGTGCAGAATGCCGCCGGGCGCGCTGGCGCCTGGTTCGCCGACGTGCTGTTCCTGGCCCTGGGCTATTTCGCCTATCTGTTTCCCCTGCTACTCGCCATCAAGACCATCCAGGTGTTTCGCGCACGGCACAGCGCCTGGCGCTGGAACGGCTGGCTGTTCTCCTGGCGCTCGATCGGCCTGGTGTTCCTGGTGCTTTCGGGCGCGGCGCTGGCTTATATCCATTTCCACACGGCGGCTGGATTGCCGGCCTCCAGTGGCGGAGTGCTCGGCGAGAGCCTTGGCCAACTCGCCGTGGAGGCGCTCAATGTCCAGGGCAGTACGCTGGTGCTGCTGGCGTTGTTCCTCTTCGGCCTGACGGTTTTCACCGACCTCTCCTGGTTCCGGGTGATGGACCTCACCGGCAAGATCACCCTGGACCTGGTGGAGCTGATCCACAGCGCCATCACCCGTTGGTGGGATGCGCGGGTCAACCGCAAGCAGTTGGCGGCGCAACTGCGCGAGGTCGACGAGCAGGTGGTGCGCGTGGCGCCGGACAAGCGCGAGCGCGCCAAGGCCAAGGAGCGCGTGATAGAGCGCGACGAATCCCTGGCCAAGCACATGAGCGCACGCGAAACCCGCCAGGCGCCGGTCATCGCCGCGCCGCCACCGGCAGCCAAGGCCGTGGAGCCGAGCAAACGCGTACTCAAGGAAAAGCAGGCACCGCTGTTCGTCGACAGCGCCGTGGAGGGCACCCTGCCGCCGCTTTCCCTGCTCGATCCTGCCGAGAAGAAGCGCCAGAGCTATTCCCCGGAATCTCTGGAAGCCATGTCGCGCCTGCTGGAGATCAAGCTCAAGGAGTTCGGTGTCGAGATCCAGGTGACCGAGGTCCATCCGGGCCCGGTGATCACCCGTTTCGAAATCCAACCGGCGGCAGGCGTGAAGGTTTCGCGCATCTCCAACCTCGCCAAGGACCTGGCGCGCTCGCTGGCGGTGATCAGCGTGCGTGTGGTCGAGGTGATCCCCGGCAAGACCACCGTCGGCATCGAGATCCCCAATGAGGATCGGCAGATGGTGCGCTTCTCCGAAGTGCTCGAGTCCGCCCCCTACGATGAAGCCAAATCGCCGGTGACCCTGGCGTTGGGGCATGACATCGGTGGCCAGCCGATCATCACCGACCTTGCCAAGATGCCCCACCTGCTGGTCGCGGGTACCACCGGCTCGGGTAAGTCGGTGGGGGTCAACGCGATGCTGCTGTCGATCCTTTTCAAGTCCACCCCGGAAGACGCGCGGCTGATCATGATCGACCCGAAGATGCTCGAGCTGTCGATCTATGAGGGCATTCCGCACCTGCTCTGCCCGGTGGTCACCGACATGAAGGAAGCGGCCAATGCATTGCGCTGGTCGGTCGCCGAGATGGAGCGTCGCTACAAGCTGATGGCGGCGATGGGCGTGCGCAATCTGGCGGGCTTCAACCGCAAGGTGAAGGAAGCCGAGGAGGCCGGTACGCCACTCAGCGATCCGCTGTACCGCCGCGAGAGCATGGAAGACGAGGCGCCGCTGCTGAAGAAGCTGCCGACCATCGTCGTGGTGGTGGACGAATTCGCCGACATGATGATGATCGTCGGCAAGAAGGTCGAAGAGCTTATCGCGCGCATCGCGCAGAAGGCGCGTGCCGCCGGTATCCACCTGATTCTGGCGACCCAGCGTCCGTCGGTCGACGTGATCACCGGCCTGATCAAGGCCAACATCCCCACCCGCATCGCCTTCCAGGTCTCCAGCAAGATCGACTCGCGGACCATCCTCGACCAGGGGGGCGCCGAGCAGTTGCTTGGCCACGGCGACATGCTCTACCTACCGCCGGGCACCGGCCTGCCGATTCGCGTGCATGGCGCCTTCGTCTCCGATGACGAGGTGCATCGCGTGGTCGAGGCGTGGAAGCTGCGGGGCGCGCCGGACTACATCGAAGACATTCTCAGCGGTGCCGACGAGAGCGCCGGCGGCAGCTTCGACGGCGGCTCGGGGGAGGGCAGCGAAGGCAGCGAGGAAGACCCGCTGTACGACGAGGCGGTGCGCTTCGTCACCGAGAGTCGCCGCGCCTCCATTTCCGCTGTTCAGCGCAAACTGAAAATCGGCTACAACCGCGCCGCGCGAATGATCGAGGCGATGGAGATGGCCGGCGTAGTCAGTCCGATGAATACCAACGGTTCGCGCGAGGTCGTCGCTCCCGCGCCGGTCCGCGATTAGCCCCTTGATGGCGGCGCTGCCGCCGCCATTTCCATACGAGGAAAACCATGCGCACGATTCGCTGGATGCTGCTGTTCCTGTCCTCCGTCCTGCTGATGCCCAGCGCCCACGCTGACGCACAGGCCACGGCACGGCTCGCCGAGTTGCTCGGCAAGGCCGAGACGCTCACGGGCCGCTTCTCCCAGTTGACCCTGGACGCCTCGGGCACCAGCCTGCAGGAAACCAAGGGCGAGATGGTGCTCAAGCGCCCGGGGCTGTTCCGCTGGCACACCGACGCGCCGTTGGAGCAGTTGCTGGTCTCCAATGGCGAGACCGTCTGGCTGTACGACCCGGACCTCATGCAGGTGACGGTGCAGAAGCTGGATCAACGCCAGACCCATACGCCGGCATTGCTGTTGTCCGGTGACGTCTCGCAGATCAGCGAGAACTTCGAGGTGAGCGTGAAGGAGTCTGGCGATGTGTCCGACTTCACCCTCAAGCCGAAGAGCCGCGACAGCCTCTTCGACAACCTGCGGCTGTCCTTCCGGCGTGGCGTGATCAACGACATGCAGCTGATCGACAGTGCCGGCCAGCGCACCAACATCCTGTTCATGAGCGTCAAGCAGAACGAGCCGGTGGACGACGCCCAGTTCCGCTTCGAGGCGCCCAAGGGCGTGGACGTCATCCAGGAATAAGCGATGGACCTGTTTCGCAGCGAGCCGCTCGCGCAGCCCCTGGCCGCGCGCTTGCGGGCGACCAACCTGGACGAATACGTCGGCCAGGAGCATCTGCTGGCGCGTGGCAAGCCGCTGCGCGAGGCGCTGGAGCAGGGTGCGCTGCATTCGATGATCTTCTGGGGACCGCCGGGGGTGGGCAAGACCACGCTGGCGCGGTTGCTGGCGCAAGTCAGCGATGCTCATTTCGAGACCATTTCCGCGGTGCTTTCCGGGGTCAAGGAGATTCGCCAGGCGGTCGACATGGCGCGTCAGCAGGCCGCCCAATACGGTCGGCGCACGTTGTTGTTCGTCGACGAAGTACACCGTTTCAACAAGAGCCAGCAGGATGCCTTCCTGCCCTATGTCGAGGACGGCACGCTGATCTTCGTCGGCGCCACCACCGAGAATCCGTCCTTCGAACTGAACAACGCGCTGCTCTCCCGCGCCCGCGTCTACGTGCTGAAAAGCCTCGATGACGCCGCCATGCGCAAGCTGGTGGCGCGCGCCCTGGGCGAGGAAAAGGGCCTCGGCCCGCGTCGCCTGAGCCTGCCCGAGGAGAGCTTTTCGATTCTCAGCGCGGCGGCCGATGGCGACGGGCGACGCCTGTTGAACCTGCTGGAGAACGCCGCGGACCTTGCCGAGGACGGCGAGGCCATCGCGCCGGAATTGCTCGAAAGTCTGCTCGGCGACAGTCGCCGGCGCTTCGACAAGGGCGGCGAGGCCTTCTACGACCAGATCAGCGCGCTGCACAAGTCGGTGCGCGGCTCCAATCCGAATGGTGCGTTGTACTGGTTCGCACGCATGCTCGACGGTGGCTGCGACCCGTTGTACATCGCCCGCCGCGTGGTGCGCATGGCCAGCGAGGACATCGGCAACGCCGACCCGCGGGCGCTCGGCCTGTGCCTGGACGCCTGGGACGTGCAGGAGCGCCTGGGCAGCCCCGAGGGTGAACTGGCGGTGGCCCAGGCGATCGTCTACCTGGCCAGTGCGCCGAAGAGCAACGCGGTGTACAAGGCCTTCAACGCCGCTCGCGCGGACGTCGCCTCCAGCGGTTCCCGGGACGTTCCGCTGCATCTGCGCAACGCACCGACCAAGTTGATGAAGGAGCTCGGCTACGGCGACGAATACCGCTACGCCCACGACGAGCCGGACGCCTATGCCGCCGGCGAGGACTACTTCCCCGAGGATCTGGAGCCGCGCGACTACTACCAGCCGGTGCCGCGCGGCCTGGAGCTCAAGATCGGCGAAAAGCTGCGCCACCTCGCACAACTTGACGCCGCCAGTCCACGTAGACGGAGACGCCCGTGATCAAGGTCTTGCTAGCGGTTGCAGCAGGGGGCGCCGTGGGTTCGTCCCTGCGCTTTCTGACGTCGACGTTCGTGGTGCAGCAGTGGCCGCGGCATTATTATCTCGCGACCCTGGCGGTGAACCTGCTGGGTTGCCTGCTCATCGGCTATCTGTCAGGCCTGTTTCTCAGTCGCGCCGATCTGCCACTGGCGCTGCGCGTTGGCCTCACCGCCGGCCTGCTCGGCGGCCTCACCACGTTCTCTTCGTTCAGCCTGGAGGTCGTGCGCCTCTTCGAGAATGGTCAGCCGGGCACGGCGCTCGCTTACCTCGCGCTCAGCGTGCTCGGCGGTTTATTCGCGGCCTGGGCAGGGTTATCCTTCGCAAGACTCTGACAAGAGGCCGTTTTTTCGCGGCCTCTCTTCATTTTGGGAATAACAGCAAATGCTCGATTCGAAACTGGTACGGACCCAGCTGCAGGACGTGGCCCAGCGCCTGGCCACCCGCGGCTATCAACTGGATGTGGCGCGCTTCGAGTCGCTGGAGTCTCGCCGCAAGGAGGTCCAGACCCGTACCGAGCAGTTGCAGGCCGAGCGCAATGCGCGTTCCAAGAGCATCGGCCAGGCCAAGCAGCGTGGCGAGAACATCGCGCCGTTGCTCGCCGAGGTCGACCGCATGGGCAGCGATCTGAGCGAGGCCAAGCTCGAACTGGATGCCATCCAGGCTGAACTGGACGGCCTGCTGATGAGCTTGCCGAACCTGCCGCACGAGTCGGTGCCGGTGGGCAAGGACGAGGAAGAGAACGTCGAAGTGCGCCGCTGGGGTACGCCGCGCAGCTTCGATTTCGAAATCCAGGATCACGTCGCCCTCGGCGAGCGCAACGGCTACCTCGATTTCGAGGCCGCGGCGCGCCTCTCCGGTGCCCGCTTCGCGGTGATGCGTGGGCCGATCGCCCGCCTGCACCGCGCCCTGGCGCAGTTCATGCTCAACCTGCACACCGGCGAGCACGGTTACCAGGAGACCTACACGCCTTACCTGGTACAGGCGCCGGCGCTGCAGGGTACCGGCCAACTGCCCAAGTTCGAGGAAGACCTGTTCAAGATCACCCGCGAAGGCGAGGCGGACTTCTACCTGATTCCCACGGCGGAAGTCACCCTGACCAACCTGGTCGCTGGGCAGATCCTCGAGGCGCGTGAGCTGCCGCTGAAGTTCGTCGCGCATACCCCGTGCTTCCGTAGCGAGGCAGGTGCCTCCGGGCGGGATACCCGCGGGATGATCCGTCAGCACCAGTTCGACAAGGTCGAGATGGTCCAGGTAGTCGAAGCCGACAAATCCTTCGAGGCCCTCGAGAGCCTGACCGCCAACGCCGAGCGCGTGCTGCAGTTGCTGGAACTGCCGTACCGCGTACTGGCGCTGTGCACCGGCGACATGGGCTTCGGTGCGACCAAGACCTACGATCTGGAAGTCTGGGTACCGAGCCAGGACAAGTATCGCGAGATCAGTTCCTGCTCCAACTGCGGTGACTTCCAGGCGCGCCGCATGCAGGCCCGCTATCGCAATCCGGAAACCGGCAAGCCGGAACTGGTGCATACCCTCAACGGCTCCGGGCTGGCGGTGGGCCGTACGCTGGTCGCGGTGCTGGAAAACTACCAGCAGGCCGACGGTTCGATCCGCGTGCCCGAGGTGCTCAAGCCCTACATGGGCGGTGTCGAGTCCATCGGCTGAGTCCGTTCGCGACGGCGTCACCCCGTCGTCGCAGTTCCCGAGGTTTATCGATGGACTACCTTCCGCTGTTCCATTCGCTCAAGGGGCGTCGGGTGCTGCTGGTCGGCGCTGGCGAGGTGGCACTGCGCAAGGCGCGCTTGCTACTCGATGCCGGAGCCCACTTGCGCGTCGTCGCGCCACAGGCGGTCGAGGCCTTGCAGGCGATGCTCGGTGCGGACGACCAGTGGCTACCGCGCGGGTACGCCGAGGTGGACCTGGATGGCTGCGTGCTGGCGATTGCCGCGAGCGACGATGAAGCGGTCAACGCCAGGGTATCGGCTGACGCGCAGGCGCGTGGCGTGCCGGTCAACGTGGTCGATGCGCCAGCGCTGTGCAGCGTGATCTTTCCCGCCATCGTCGATCGTTCACCGCTGATGGTGGCGATCTCCAGTGGCGGCGATGCACCGGTGCTGGCGCGCCTGGTGCGGGCGAAGATCGAGACCTGGCTGCCGGCCGCCTACGGGCGCCTGGCACTGCTCGGCCAGCGCCTGCGGCAGACGGTGCGCAGCGCGCTGCCGGACGTACGCAGTCGGCGCATCTTCTGGGAAGAGACGTTTTCCGGGGATATTGCCGAGCACGTGTTCGCCGGACGCGAGGAACAGGCCGAGGCGCTGCTGCGCGAGCGCCTGGCCGGGCAGGGCGGTGCGCCGCGGGGTGAGGTCTATCTGGTGGGCGCCGGCCCCGGCGATCCTGACCTGCTGACCTTCCGCGCCCTGCGTCTGATGCAGCAGGCCGACGTGGTGCTCTACGATCGCCTGGTCGCGCCGGCCATCGTCGAGCTGTGCCGCCGCGATGCGGAGCGCATCTACGTGGGCAAACGGCGCAACGAGCACGCCATGGCCCAGGACGACATCAACCGACTGCTGCTCGATCTGGCCCGCCAGGGCAAGCGCGTACTGCGCCTGAAGGGCGGTGATCCCTTCATCTTCGGTCGCGGCGGCGAGGAGATCGATGGCCTGGCGGCAGAAGGCATCGCCTTCCAGGTCGTGCCGGGGATTACCGCGGCCAGTGGTTGCGCGGCCTACGCCGGCATTCCACTGACCCACCGCGATCACGCCCAGTCGGTGCGCTTCGTCACCGGTCACCTCAAGGACGGTAGCAGCGACCTGCCGTGGAACGACCTAGTCGCTCCCGGTCAGACGCTGGTGTTCTACATGGGACTGGTGGGCCTGCCGATCATCTGCGAGCAACTGATCGCCCACGGTTGCCCGGCGGATACGCCCGCAGCGCTGGTGCAGCAAGGCACGACGGTGAACCAGCGGGTATTCGCTGGCACCCTCGCCGATCTGCCGCAGCTGGTGGCGGAGCACCAGGTGCATGCACCGACGCTGGTGATCGTCGGTGGCGTGGTTTCGCTGCAGCCGCGCCTGGCCTGGTTCCAGGGGCAGTCCTAGGCTAGGGCGTTCTGCCCGCTTCCTCGTGCAGCCAGTCGAGACAGGCGCGCACTGCCGGATGTCGCTCGCGCCCTGGTACGCAGACCGCTACGTAGCGTGAAGCGGGCAGGGCGATGTCTTCCCGGTAGGGGCGCAGCAGCCCGCCTGCGACCCAGTCCGAGGCCAGCACCGAGCTGGCCAACACCAGCCCCTGTCCGGAAAGGGCCGCCTGCACCGCATAATGCTCGTCAGGGTAGTCGCGGCGCACCGCCTGCCAGGCCCAGGGTTCGTCGAGTGCCTTGCACCATTGCTCCCAGCTGGGTAGCGCCGGGGCCTCATTGACGTTCCAGTCGACGCCGATCAATTCCAGCGAGTCGTGCTGCAGGTCCTCGAGCAGGTGCAGCGAGCCGTAGGCCATGAAGCGTTCTTCCATCAGCGGGAAGCTCAGCAAGCCGGGGTTCACGTCCTCGCTGCAACAGATCGCCAGGTCAAGACTGGTATCGCGCAGCGGCTCGCCCAGCAGGCTGGTTTCGATGCGCAGGCGTATGTGCGGATGCGCGCGATACAGCCGGCCCAGCCTGGGGACCAGCCAGAGTGCGGCGAAGGCGGGCGTCACCTGCAAGGTGAGGCTGTCGACGTCCCGGCGAGGACGTAGCGCTTCGACGCCCCGGCGCATTTCCAGGAAGGCGCCGTGCAGGGTGCGCTGCAACTCATCGCCGGCTGCATTGAGCCGCACGCGACGGCCCTGGCGCTCGAACAGCAGCGTGCCCAGGTGCTCTTCGAGAAGGCGCACCTGGTGGGAAACGGCGGTCGCGGTGACGTTCAGTTCCGCGGCGGCTTCGCGAAAGCTGGCCAGCCGCGCAGCGGCTTCGAAGGTGCGTAGCGCCGCGAGAGGCAGGCGAGAGAACATGCTCTTTTCCAGATGAATTTTATTCGTCTAGGGAGAATAGCCTTCATTTGTTCGGGAGCCTACCGCTGAATAGAGTCTCATCCATGCGAATGGCCTGGGGCCGGGATATTGGAGGCGAAAATGCAGGGTGGAAAGCGCAAGGTAGTGCAGGCGCTGCTCTACGAATTAGGGGCGGTGGCGATCGTTTCACCGACGATTGCCTGGCTGTTCGATGCTCAGTTGATGAGCTCTACTGCATTGGCAGTGACGCTTTCGCTGATCGCATTGCTGTGGAACGTGCTGTTCAACGGGCTTTTCGAAGTCTGGGAGCGACGCCAGCCGCAACGTCAGCGGACGTTGCGACGGCGCCTGCTGCACGCTACCGGCTTCGAGGGTGGGTTGACGCTGCTACTGGTGCCGGTGATGGCCTTCTGGCTGGACATCGGTCTGCTCTCTGCGCTGTTCGCCGAGGCGGGTCTGCTGGTGCTGTTCTTCGTCTATGCGCTGGTCTTCCAGTGGGCCTTCGATCGGCTGTTCGGGCTGCCGGCGGCGGTGACCGGGCAGCGTGCTTGAGCGGCACGGATGCGATGGGGCTCGTCGCGCTGCGACTCAACCCATCCTGCCCGACTGGTGGCAGCCCGATCCCGCCCATCAAGACGCCGGCTGCCAGCCTCCACCCAACGCCTTGTAGATAGCGACGATGCCGCGATAGGCATCCACCTCGGCCTGGGCCTGGGCGTCTTCCGCGGCGAGTCGCTCACGCTGTGCATCGAGCAACACGAGGAAGTCGTCGCTGCCTTCGCGATAGCGAATCCGCGCCTGCTCGGCGGCGGCTCGGCTGGCCTCGGACTGGCGGATCAGCGCGAGCAGGCGCTGCTGGTTCTTGGCGTAGTCGCTGAACGCATTCTGGGTTTCCTCCAGCGCCAGCAGCACCTGCTGCTGGTAGTTGGCCAGGGTGGCGTCGGCATCGGCGCGGCTGGCACGCAGACGGGCGCGCACCGAGCCGAGGTCGAAGGCGGCCCAACTCAGGCTGGGGCCGAGCGCCCAGGCCTGGGCGGCACTGGAACCCAACTGCGAACCACGCCCGGCGGTGAAACCGAGAAAGCCCGAGAGGCTGACCCGCGGGAACAGCTCTGCGGTAGCGACGCCAACGTCTGCGGTGGCGGCGGCCAACTGTCGTTCGGCAGCGCGGATATCCGGTCGCCGGCGCAGCAGTTCGCCGGGGTCGCCGATCGGCAGTGGCTTGGCGATTACCGGCAAATCGCGGGGCGCCAGGTCCACCTCCAGACTGTCGGGGCGTTCGCCGAGCAGCGTGGCGATGCGGTTGCGTGAGCGCTCCTGCTGGGCCTGCAGACTGGGTACGCTGGCTTCGATGGCGGCCAGACGCACATCCGCGCGTAGCACGTCGAGTTGGCTGCCCACGCCGGCATCGCGCAGTTCCTCGGTCAGCTCACGGGCTTCGCGGGCGTTGTCGAGGTTCTGCGTAGCGATGCGTTCCCGCAGTTGGGCGCCGCGCAGTTGTCCGTAGGCATCCACCAGCTCCGCGATCAGACTGACCTGTAGCTGCTCCAGCTCGGCGCGGGACACTTCGATGCGTGCCTCGCTGGCCTCGATCTGGTGCTGGATATGGCCGAACAGATCGAGCTCCCAGGCCATATCCAGGCCCAGATCATAGGCGTCGGCGTTGACCCGCTGGTCGGTCGAACCGGGGCGCTGCGCCTTGCCCAGTTCGGCGTCGACGCGGCTGGTGACGGTCGGCAGTCGGTCGTTGGCGACGTCGTCGCGGATCGCCCGTGCCGCTTGCAGCCGTGCGAAGGCGGCGCGCAGGTCCTGGTTTCCGGCCAGGCCCGACTCCACCAATGCGTCGAGGGTCGGATCATCGAACTGACGCCACCAGGCGCGCTCGAAACGGCTGCTGTCGTAGTGCGCATCCTGCGCCGCGGAAAGCTCCGCGGGCGCTTGGGCGGGCGCCTGGTAGTGCGGGCCGACGGCGCAGGCGGAGAGCGCCAGGGCGAGCAGGGTAGGGGTGAACAGGGTTTTCATGCGGGCAGCTCCTGGGCGCGTGCCTTTCGTTGCTGGCGACGCTCGACGAAGGCACGGATCAATACGTAGAACAACGGAGTCAGCAGCAGGCCGAAGAAGGTCACTCCGAGCATCCCGGAGAACACCGCGACACCCATCGCATGGCGCATCTCGGCGCCGGCACCACTGGAGAGCACCAGCGGCACCACACCCATGATGAAGGCGATGGACGTCATCAGGATCGGCCGCAGGCGCAGGCGGCACGCTTCCAGCACCGCGGCCATGCGGTCCAGGCCCTCGGCCTGCTGGTCCTTGGCGAACTCGACGATGAGAATGGCGTTCTTGCAGGCCAGGCCGACCAGTACGATCAGGCCGATCTGGGTGAAGATGTTGTTGTCGCTGCCGGAGAGGATCACCCCGGCGATGGCCGAGACCAGCACCGTCGGTACGATCAGGATCACCGCCAGCGGCAGGCTCCAGCTCTCGTACTGGGCCGCCAGCACCAGGAAGGCCAGCAGCACGCAGAGCGGGAACACGAACAGCGCGGTATTGCCCGCCAGCAGTTGCTGGTAGGTGAGGTCCGTCCACTCGTAGGTCATGCCGTTGGGCAGTTCCTGGGCGAGCAGGCGGGTGATCGCCGCTTCGGCCTGGCCGGAGCTGTAGCCGGCGGCGGGCGCGCCGTTGATCTCGGCGGTGACGAAGCCGTTGTAGTGCATCACCCGATCGGGACCGGCGCTGTCGCTGACCGTGACGAAGCTCGCCAGGGGTACCATCTCGCCGCGGTCGTTACGCACCTTCAACTGGCCGATCTGCTCGGGTTCGAGTCGGTACTGCTGATCCGCCTGCAGGTTGACCTGGTAGGTGCGGCCGAAGCGGTTGAAGTCGTTGACGTACAGCGAGCCCAGGTAGGTCTGCAGGGTGTCGAAGATGTCGCTGATGGCCACGCCATGGGTCTTGGCCTTGGCACGGTCGATGTCGGCATCCACCTGTGGCACGTTCACCTGATAGCTGGAGAACACCGAGGTCGGTTCCAGCTCAGGCAACTGACGAGCCTTGGCGAGGATGTTCTGGGTCTGCTTGAACAGTTCCTCGTAACCCAGGCTGGCGCGGTCCTCCAGTTGCAGACGGAAGCCGCCGATGGTGCCCAGGCCCATGACTGGCGGTGGCGGGAAGATGGCGATGTAGGCGTCCTGGATGGCGCCGAACTGGCGGTTCAGGTCGGCGGCGATCGCGGCGGCGGAGAGCGACGGGTCCTTGCGTTCCTCGAAGTCCTTGAGGGTGTAGAACACCACGCCGCTGTTCGGGCTGTTGGTGAAGCCGTTGATGTTGAGGCCCGGGAACGCCACGCTGTGGTCGATGCCGGGGTTCTTCGCGGCGATTTCCGACATCCGCCGGATCACCGCGTCGGTGCGATCCAGGCTGGCGGCGTCAGGGAGTTGCGCGAAGGCCACCAGATACTGCTTGTCCTGCTGCGGGACGAAGCCGGTCGGCGTGCTGGCGAAACCGGCCCAGCCCAGGGCCAGGAGGCCCAGGTAGACGAACAGGGCGATGCCGCTGCCGCGCAGCACCCGGCGCACGGTGCCGACGTAGCCGTGACTGGCGCGCTCGAAGAAGCGGTTGAACGGAGCGAACAACCAGCCGCCGAACAGCCGCTCGAGCAGTCGCGAGAAGCGGTCCTTGGGCGCGTGGTGGTCCTTGAGCAGGATCGCCGCCAGGGCGGGGGAGAGGGTCAGCGAGTTGAACGCCGAGATCACCGTGGAGATGGCGATGGTCAGTGCGAACTGGCGATAGAACTGCCCGGTGAGGCCGGAGATGAACGCGGTCGGCACGAATACCGCGCAGAGCACCAGCGCGGTGGCGATGATCGGGCCGGTCACCTCGCTCATGGCCTTGCGCGTCGCCTCGATGGGTTTCAGGCCCAGGCCGATGTTGCGCTCGACGTTCTCCACCACCACGATCGCGTCGTCGACCACGATGCCGATGGCCAGCACCAGGCCGAACAGCGACAGCGCGTTGAGCGAGAAGCCGAACAGGTGCATCACGGCGAAGGTGCCGATCAGCGAAACGGGCACGGCGGCCAGCGGGATGATCGAAGCACGCCAGGTCTGCAGGAACAGGATCACCACCAGCACCACCAGCACCAGCGCTTCGAACAGCGTGTGCACCACCGCCTCGATGGAGCCGCGGACGAACACGGTGGGGTCATAGACGATCTGGTAGTCCACGCCCTGGGGGAACTGCTTCTTCAGCTCGGCCATCTTCTCGCGCACGGCGTTGGAGACGGCGATGGCGTTGGAGCCTGGGCGCTGGAAGATCGGCAGGGCGACCGCCGGCTGGTTGTCCAGCAGCGAGCGCAGGGCGTACTGCGAGGAGCCCAGTTCGATGCGCGCGATGTCCTTGAGGCGGGTGATCTCGCCGTCGGCGCCGGCACGCACGATCAGGTTGGCGAATTCCTCTTCGCTGACCAGGCGGCCCTTGGTGTTGATCGACAGCTGGAAGCTGTTGTCACCCGGCGCCGGTGGCGCACCCAACTGGCCCGCGGCGACCTGGCGGTTCTGCTCGCGAATCGCATTCGCCACGTCGGTGGCGGTGAGCCCACGCTGGGCGGTCTTGGCCGGATCGAGCCAGACGCGCAGCGAATACTCGCCCATGCCGAACAACTGCACGTCACCCACGCCGTCCAGGCGCGCCAGCTCGTCCTTGACGTTGAGCGTCGCGTAGTTCGACAGGTAGAGCATGTCGTAGCGATCGTCCGGCGAGGTCAGGTGCACCACCATGGTCAGGTCGGGTGACGCCTTGTCCACGGTAATGCCGATGCGGGTCACCTCTTCGGGCAGCTTCGGCTCGGTGCGCGTGACGCGGTTCTGCACCTGCACCTGGGCGTTGTCCAGGTCGGTGCCCAGGGCGAAAGTGATGGTCAGCGTGAGCTTGCCATCGGCGGTGGCCTGGGACGACATGTAGAGCATGCCTTCGACGCCGGTGATGGCCTGCTCCAGCGGCGCGGCGACGGTTTCGCCGATCACCTTGGGGTTGGCGCCGGGGTAGTTGGCACGCACCACGACGGTCGGCGGCACGACCTCGGGGTATTCGCTGATAGGCAATTGGAACAGCGAGATGGCGCCGCCGATGAGGATCAGCAACGACAGCACGGCGGCGAAGATCGGCCGCTGGATGAAGAACCTGGAGAAGTTCATCGGGTAGTCCTTTGCAAAACGGATGGGCGCACTCCCGCGCATCCCCCGGTCAACCGGGGAACGCGTCATGGAGGTTCCGGAAAAGGGAGTGGATCAGTTCAGGCTGAGGGCGTCGTCCGCCACCGAGGCGCGTGCGTTGGCCAGGGCACTGCGTTCGCGAGCCAGCTCGGCGAGGGTGTCGTCGCTGGCCATCGGCACGTCCTGCGGGGTGACCTGGGCACCGGGCATGACGCGTTGCAGGCCATTGACGACGATGCGTTCGCCTTTAGCAAGACCGCTGCGAACGATGCGCAGGCCATCCAGGCGCGGGCCGAGCTCGATGGCGCGGTAGCTCGCCTTGGCGTCGTCACCGACCACCAGGACGTACTTCTTGCCCAGGTCGGTACCCACGGCTTCGTCGCGAATCAGCGTTGCCTGGTAGAGGTTGCTGCCCGGCAGACGCAGGCGAACGTAGAGCCCGGGGGTGAACAGCCCGTCCTTGTTGTCGAAGACCGCGCGACCGCGGATGGTGCCGGTATGCGGGTCGACCTGGTTATCGAGGAAGTCCAGGCGACCCAGGTGCGGTTCGCCCTGCTCGCTGCTCAGACCGAGATAGACCGGGTTGTCGGCGCGGGTGGCGGCACCGCGTTCCCGAGCCAGTTGCGCGTATTTCAGGAAGGCGCCTTCGTCGGCCTCGAAGTAGGCGTACACGCGATCGGTGGAGACCAGCGTGGTGAGCAGCGAATCGCCGGCGTTCACCAGGTTGCCCGCGGTGATCTCCGCGCGCCCGACACGGCCGTCGATGGGCGCGGTGACTCGGGTGAAGCCCAGGTCCAGGCGTGCATTGGCAAGTTCTGCCTGGACCGCGGCGAGTTGCGCCCGCGCTTCGCTGGCGGCGGTTTCACGGGCGTCGGCCAGTTCCGTGGAGATGGCGTTGCTCTGCCGCAGGCGCGCCCCACGACGGGCTTCGCTCTGCGCACGCTCGAGGCCGGCGCGGGCCTGCTCGACCTGTGCCTGAAGACGATCGACCTCCGCCTGGAACGGACGCGGGTCGATCTGGAAGAGCAACTGGCCTTTCTTCACCAGGCTGCCTTCCTCGAAGGCCACCTTGTCCACGTAACCGGAAACCCGCGGGCGGATCTGCACCGACTCGGGCGCCTCGAGGCGGCCGGTGAAATCGTCCCACTCGGTGACCGGTTGTTGCAGCACTTCGGCCACGCTGACTTGCGGTGCCGGTGGGGCGGCTTGTGCGGTTTTCTCGTTTTCGCCACAGGCTGCCAGCGCCAGCAAGGCGGCGAGGCCTGCCGGCAGACGCCAGGATTGACTGATGATGGATTGCATGAGGGCACGCTCCGCGAGAGGTTGTGTCGAGATGTAAATCTCTCTTTCGAGGCGGTGGAGTCTCCCCCACGCGCGTGCCCTCGGCGAATCGAACTTTTTGAAAGCTATTATCGATGGAAATGATTGGAACGCGTTTCCGCCTACTCCAATATCGATATCAAAGCGTATCGGGATCGCCACAGAACATCTGGATGCGTGAACGCAGCCAGCGCTCGGCTGGATCGTTGTCGTGGGCGGCTCGCCAGGCCATGGCCAACTCGTAGGTGTCTTCCGCGCCCACCAGGGGGCGTTCGCTGCGCAGACCACCGGACGCCGTCATGACCTCCGCGGCGTAGTCCGGCACCGTGGCCAGCAGGTCGGTGCCGGCGAGCAGGGCGGTGAGACCGCCGAACTGGGGAACCGCCAGAACCACCCGGCGCGTGCGTCCAAGGGCGCCCAGTTTCTCCTCGACGCTACCTTGGAGGTCCCCGGCGAACGACACGATCACATGGGGCCGCGCACAGTAGTCGTCCATGCTCAGCGGCCCGGGAATCGAGTCGGCGCGCAACAGACGACCGTGGCTGCGCCGCAGCACCTTGCGCTTGGCGGTGGCCGGGAGTTCTTCGGTATAGCTGACGCCCACGGAGATTTCCCCGGAGGCGAGCATTTCCGGCAGCAGCAGGTAGTTGGTACGACGGATCACCAGCGTCACATTCGGTGCCTCGACGCGAATGCGCTTGAGCATCGACGGCAGCAGGGCGAATTCGACGTCGTCGGACAGCCCGATACGGAACACCGCCTCGCTGGTGGCCGGGTCGAAGGCGTTGGCGCGGCTCACCGCATTGGAGATGGAGTCCAGCGCCGGGGAGAGCAGTTCGAAGATTTCCTGCGCCCGGGGCGTGGGCTCCATGCTACGTCCGGAGCGCACGAACAGGGCATCGTCGAACAGGGTTCGCAGTCGCCCCAGGGCCGCGCTGATGGCCGGCTGGCCGAGGAAAAGACGCTCCGCCGCGCGGGTGACGCTGCGCTCGTGCATCAGCGTCTCGAACACCACCAGCAGGTTGAGATCGAGACGCCGCAGGTCGGTTCGGTTCATGGCTTGCCTCGCGAATCTGGGCGCATCTTACCCATTCGCATAGGCCGGGGTGAATCAGCGCGGGCGATAAAGACTATTGACGACTATCGCTAGAGTTGCGTTGCCGCACACGTTAGATTGAGTGCCTGTTAACCAATAGATGAAGAGGTGAGCCATGAACCGCGTGATCCGTTTCCAGCAATTCGGCCCTGCCGAGGTGCTGGTCCTGGAGCAGCAAGCCGAACGCCCGCTGGCGGCCGGCGAGGTTCGGGTTCGGGTGCAGGCGTTCGGCGTCAGTTGGTCCGATGTGCTCTGGCGCCAGGACCTCGGCCCGCAACATGCGCGACTCCCGGCGGGGCTGGGCTGCGAGTTGGCCGGCGAGGTGATCGAGGTCGGCGAGCAGGTCGAAAACCTTGCCGTCGGCGACCGGGTCGCCAGCTTCCTCGCGCACAGCATCAATGACTATCCGGCCTATGGCGAATGCATGCCGATGCCGGCGACCTCGCTGGTACGTTACCCGGACGTGCTCGACGCGACCCACGCCTGCGTGCATTACATGCCGTTGTTGACCGCCTACCTGGGACTGATGGAGGTCGGTCGTCTGCAGCCGGGACAGAATCTCCTGGTGACCGAGGCCGCCCAGTGCATGGGGCCCGTCACGCTGCAACTGGGGCGCGCGTTGGGTGCGCGGGTGTTCGCCTGTACGCCGCGCGCCGAAGACCGGGAGCACCTGCGCGAGTTGGGTGCGGATGAGGTGATCGTCACCGAGGAAGAGGATGTCGTCGGGCGCTTGCGCAAACTCACCGAGGGCAAGGGCATCCATATCGCCTTCGACGGCTGCGGTGGCCCGCAGATGGGCCTGCTGGGCGACGTCATGGCGCCCCGTGGACGCCTCGTGCTCTACGGGCTGGCGGGTGGCAATCAGACGTCTTTTCCGGCCTGCGCGGCGTTCGAGAAGAACTTCAAGTTCCATCTGCATTGCGTGGTCGATTACACCGGGTGTCCGGAACTGGGCATTCCTCAGGACCACGCCGCCGTGCAGCGTGCGCTGGCGCACATCAACCAGCTGACGCGCGACGGCCTGCTCGAGTCGCCGATCGAACGGGTCTTCTCTCTCGAAGAGGTGGTGCAGGCCCATCGTCTGCTGGAAAGCGGCAAATGCCGTGGGCGTGTGGTGATCCAGCCCTGAGCGGCTGGTCGAGGCGCAGAAACTTTCCAGGCGCTACCCCGGTCCCCCGAATGATGACTCATGCATTCGGAGGCTCGCATGTCGCAGACCCTGCCACCCCAGCACCAGACCCAACAGCCCGGCCGTGAGGCCGACATGCATCCACGGCCGGCCTATCGCGGTGAGCACTACCGTCCGGCGGGCAAGCTGGAGGGCAAGGTCGCGCTCATCAGCGGCGGTGACAGCGGTATCGGCCGCGCCGTTGCCTTGCACTTCGCCCGCGAGGGTGCCGATGTCGCTATCGTGTATCTGGAGGAAGGGGACGACGCCAGCCAGGTTGCCGCAGAGGTGACCGAACTCGGTCGGACATGCCTGTGCCTGCAGGGCGATCTGGCGGTGGAGGCGTTCTGCGAGCAAGTGGTGGCGTTGACGCTGGAGCGCTTCGGCAGGCTCGACATCCTGGTCAACAATGCGGCCGAGCAGCATCCTCGCGAGCGCCTGGAGGATATCGAGCTGGCGCAGTGGCGGCGCACCTTCGAAAGCAACGTTCAGGCGATGTACCTGCTGACTCGCGCGGCGCTCGAACACATGGGCGAAGGCGCCTCGATCGTCAACACCACATCGGTAACCGCCTACCGCGGCAGCGGGCACCTGATCGACTACTCGGCCACCAAGGGGGCCATCCTCGCGTTCACCCGTTCGCTCTCCCAGAACCTCGCCGGGCGCGGCATCCGTGTGAATGCCGTGGCGCCCGGGCCCATCTGGACGCCGTTGATCCCCTCCACCTTCAGCGCCGATGAGGTTGCCGAATTCGGCGCCAATACCGCGCTGGGACGTCCCGGACAACCCGAGGAAGTCGCACCGGCCTACGTCTACCTGGCCAGTCAGGATGCGTCCTACGTCACGGGGCAGGTCATTCACGTCAACGGCGGTAGCGTCATCAACGGTTGAGGGAGAAGCGACCATGCCTCGGGTCATCTGGAAGGGAGCGGTCAGCTTCGGTCTGGTGCACGTTCCCGTATCGCTGGTGCCCGCCAGCGGTCGTAGCGGGATCGATTTCGACTGGCTCGACAAGCGCAGCATGGAGCCGGTCGGTTACAAGCGGGTGAACAAAGTCAGCGGCGAGGAGATTAAGGCCGACGACATCGTCAAGGGTGTGGAGTATCGCAAAGGCGAATACGTGGTGCTCAGTGAGGACGAAATCCGCGACGCGCACCCGGAGGCCACGCAGACGGTGAATATCGTGGCCTTCGTCGAAGCCGCGGATATCCCGCCGCTCTATCTGGATCGACCTTATTTCCTGGCCCCCGAGCGGCGTGGCGAAAAGGTCTATGCACTGCTGCGCGAGGCGTTGCGTGCCAGTGGCAAGGTGGGGCTGGCGAGGGTCGTGATGCACAGCAAGCAGCATCTGGCCATGCTGATGCCCTGGGGCGATGCGCTGCTGCTGGAAACCCTGCGCTGGGCCGAGGACGTGCGTGGAGTGGATAGCCTTGAGCTCAAGGCGGAGGCCGTTGATGCCAAGCTGAGCAAACGCGAGTTGGACATGGCCAAGCGGTTGATCGAGGACATGAGCGAGCCCTGGGACCCCGAGCAATACCACGACGACTTCCAGCAACGCATCCTGAAGCTGGTCGAGCAGAAGGCCAAACACGGCAAGCTCGAGGCGGTTTCCGAGGCGCCGGCGGAGGAGGGCGAGAGTGCCGAGGTCATCGATCTTTCCGACCTGCTCAAGCGCAGTCTGCGCGGGGACAGCAAAGCCGCGTCGCGCAAACCTTCCAAGCGTTCGTCCAGCGGCTCTCGCAGTGGCGCTTCGAAAGCCGGTCGTGGTGGCCGCAAGGCTGGCTGAAACCAGGAACTTTCCCCGGCAGTCCGGTTCCGAACGCTTTGTACCGTGGTGGCGCCACGCTGGTTTCGGCGGCGCCCCCAACCGCTTCCAAGGAGCAGCCCGA
Source organism: Pseudomonas sp. R4-15 (assembly GCF_055768815.1). Lineage (NCBI taxonomy): Bacteria > Pseudomonadati > Pseudomonadota > Gammaproteobacteria > Pseudomonadales > Pseudomonadaceae > Pseudomonas > Pseudomonas sp. R4-15. The sequence goes on along the minus strand of NZ_CM147293.1, from coordinate 3,060,685 downwards.
TGCCCGACCAGAATCCCGAAACCGGCGCCAATCGCCCTCCCTTGTCGTTGCAGCAGGCACTGAACATGCCGCGCATCGCCATCGAGGAGGTCAGTCCCTGTCTGGAGGATGGTCGCTTTGCCGCCAAGGCCATTCGCGACCAATCCCAGGTGGTGAGGGCGCGCATCTTCGCCGATGGTCACGAGCAGATCGCCGCGGTCCTGCTTTGGCAGGTGGAGGGCGAGGAACTCTGGCACCGGGTACCCTTCGTCGCCAAGGGCAATGACTACTGGGAGGCGAGCTTCACCCCGCTGCGGGTGGCGCGCCATTACTTCGCCGTGGAATCCTGGTGGGACGGTTTCGGCACCTATTGCGAGGAACTGCGCAAGAAACACGAGGCCGCCGTGCCCATTGCGCTGGAGTTGCGCGAAGGCAAGCTGCATCTGGAGGGGGCCCGTGAGCGAGCCCTCGATGAGCATCGCGAATGGCTCGATAAGACCATTTGGCGCCTGGGCGAACAGCCTTCCGAAGACGAGCAGGTCGCGCTGCTGCTGGCCGACGAGACGCGCCAGGCGATGGCCGCCTGCGATCCACAGAAGCATCTGGTGCGCAGCCGCAGTTATCCGCTGGAAGTGGAGCGGCCGCTGGCCCAATTCGCCAGCTGGTACGAACTCTTCCCCCGCTCGGAGACCGATGACCCTGCACGTCACGGCACTTTCCGCGACGTGACGCGGCGTCTGCCGACGATTCGCGACATGGGCTTCGACGTCCTTTACTTCCCGCCCATTCATCCCATCGGCAAGACCTTCCGCAAGGGGCGCAACAACAGCCTGATCGCCGGCCCGGACGATCCGGGAAGCCCCTACGCCATCGGCAGTGAGGAGGGCGGCCACGACGCCATCCATCCGCAACTGGGCACCCGCGAGGATTTCCGCGCGCTGGTCGCCGCCGCCGCCGAGCACGGTCTGGAGATCGCCCTGGACTTCGCCATCCAGTGCTCGCCCGACCATCCCTGGCTCAAGCAGCACCCCGGTTGGTTCGCCTGGCGCCCGGACGGCTCGATCCGCTACGCGGAGAATCCGCCGAAGAAGTATCAGGACATCGTCAATGTCGACTTCTACGCCGAGGACGCCCTGCCCGAACTGTGGCAGGCGCTGCGGGACGTGGTCGCGGGTTGGGTCGAGGAGGGCGTGAAGATCTTCCGCGTGGACAACCCGCACACCAAACCATTGCCTTTCTGGGAGTGGCTGATCGACGACATCCGCCGCCAGTATCCCGAGGTGATGTTCCTCTCCGAGGCCTTCACCCGGCCGGCGATGATGGCGCGACTGGGGAAGGTCGGCTTCAACCAAAGCTACACCTACTTCACCTGGCGCACCACCAAGGACGAGCTGGCCAGTTACTTCGGCGAGCTCAACCAGCCGCCGTGGCGTGACTGCTACCGGCCGAATTTCTTCGTCAACACGCCGGACATCAACCCGCGCTTCCTGCACGAGAGCGGCCGTCCCGGCTTTCTCATCCGTGCCGCGCTGGCGACCATGGGCTCGGGCCTGTGGGGCATGTATTCGGGCTTCGAGCTGTGCGAGTCGGCGCCGGTACCGGGCAAGGAGGAATACCTGGACTCGGAGAAGTACCAATTGCGCCCGCGCGATTACCAGGCGCCCGGCAACATCGTTGGCGAAATCGCCCAGTTGAATCGCATCCGCCGGCAGAACCCGGCGCTGCAGACGCACTTGGGCTTTCAGGCCTATCACTGCTGGAACGACAACATCCTCTACTTCGGCAAGCGCACCGCCGACCGTTCCAACTTCGTGCTGGTGGCCATCTGTCTGGATCCTCACAACGCCCAGGAGGCGCACTTCGAGTTACCGCTGTGGGAGTTCGGGCTGCCCGACGACGCCGACAGCCACGGCGAGGACCTGATGACCGGCCATCGCTGGACCTGGCATGGCAAGACCCAGTGGATGCGCATCGAGCCCTGGCACCTGCCGTTCGGCATCTGGCGCATCACCCCGGCCTGACCGGCAAGGAGCACGACGATGGCAAGAGCCCGCCGGTCGCGGCGTCCAGCGGTCTTCACCGAAGACCCGCTGTGGTACAAGGACGCGATCATCTACCAGGTCCACGTGAAGTCCTACTTCGACGCCAATGACGATGGTATCGGTGACTTTACCGGGTTGATCGAAAAGCTCGACTACATCGCCGAGCTGGGCGTGAACACCATATGGCTGTTGCCGTTCTACCCCTCGCCGCGCCGCGATGACGGCTATGACATCGCCGAGTACCGCAACGTGCATCCGGACTACGGTGACCGCGCCGATGCCCGTCGTTTCATCCTCGAGGCGCACAAGCGCGGACTGCGGGTCATCACCGAACTGGTGATCAATCACACCTCGGACCAGCATCCCTGGTTCCAGCGCGCGCGCAAGGCGAAGAAGGGCTCACGGGCGCGGGATTTCTACGTCTGGTCCGACACCAACCAGAAGTATGCCGACACGCGGATCATCTTCATCGACAGCGAGACCTCCAACTGGACCTGGGACCCGGTCGCCGAACAGTACTTCTGGCACCGCTTCTACTCCCACCAGCCGGACCTCAACTTCGATAATCCGCAGGTGATGAAGGCGGTGCTGTCGATCATGCGCTACTGGCTCGACCTGGGCGTCGACGGGCTGCGCCTCGACGCGATTCCCTATCTGGTCGAGCGCGACGGCACCAGCAACGAGAACCTGCCCGAGACCCATGCGGTGCTCAAACGGATTCGCGCCGAGATCGACGCCCATTACCCGGATCGGATGTTGCTCGCCGAGGCCAACCAGTGGCCGGAAGATACCCAGCCGTACTTCGGCGACGGCGACGAATGCCACATGGCGTTCCATTTTCCGCTGATGCCGCGCATGTACATGTCGATCGCCCAGGAAGACCGCTTTCCGATGACAGACATCCTGCGTCAAACGCCGGAAATCCCGGACAGTTGCCAGTGGGCGATCTTTCTGCGCAACCACGATGAATTGACCCTGGAGATGGTCACCGACCGTGAACGGGACTACCTGTGGAACTACTACGCCGCCGACAAGCGCGCCCGCATCAACCTGGGCATTCGCCGGCGTCTGGCGCCGCTGGTGGAGCGCGACCGGCGGCGCATCGAGCTGCTCAACAGCCTGTTGTTGTCGATGCCCGGCACGCCGGTGATCTACTACGGTGACGAGATCGGCATGGGCGACAACATTTTCCTTGGCGATCGCGATGGCGTGCGCACGCCGATGCAGTGGAACGTCGATCGCAACGGGGGATTCTCCCGCGCCGATCCCGCCAGCTTGGTGGCACCGCCGGTGATGGACCCGCTGTACGGTTACCAGACGATCAACGTCGAAGCCCAGCAGCGCGATCCGCATTCGTTGCTCAACTGGATGCGCCGGTTGCTGGCCATTCGCAAGCAGCATCGGGCTTTCGGCCGCGGCAGCCTCAAGCTGCTGGCGCCGAGCAACCGGCGCATCTTCGCCTACATCCGCGAAAGCCTCGGTCACAACGGCGAGCCGGAAACCCTGCTGTGCGTGGCCAACATGTCGCGCGCCGCGCAGGCCGCCGAACTGGAACTGTCCCAGTACGACGGCATGGTGCCGGTGGAGATGATCGGTGGCAGTGCCTTCCCACCGATCGGCCAGTTGCCCTATCTGTTGACGTTGGCGCCCTATGGCTTCTACTGGTTCGCGCTGGCATCGGAAGAAAAGATGCCGGCCTGGCACCTCAAGGCGGCGGACCCCATGCCCGAATATCTGACCCTGGTGCTGAAGCGCCGTGCCGAGGAATTGCTCGATGGCCAACCGCGGCAACTGCTCGAGCGCAGCGTGCTGCCGACCTACCTGCCGATGCGCCGCTGGTTCGCTGGCAAGGGTGCGACCATCGATACGGTGCGTATCGTCTACGCGACGCCCTTGGCCGACGATCGTCGGCCGGTGTTGCTGTGCGAGCTCGAAGTGACGTCGGAAGGGCAGCCTGCGCGCTATCAGTTGCCGCTGGGTTTCCTGCCCGAAGAGGAGTTCGGCAATGCGTTGCCACAGCAACTGGCGTTGGCTCGGGTGCGCAGGGGACGACAGGTCGGCCTGCTGACCGACGCCTTCACCCTCGAACCTTTCGTCCGGGGCGTGCTGCAGGCTCTGCAGGAAGGGCGCGAACTGCCTGCGGGTGAGGAGGGGCGTCTGCAGTTCCTCGCCACGCCAGCGCTGGCGCGCATGGCCGTGGATGACGATGCCGAGGTACGTTACCTGTCCGCCGAGCAGTCCAACAGCTCGGTGGTGATTGGCGAAAGCATGGTGCTCAAGCTCTTGCGCAAGTTGGAGAAGGGCGTTCACCCGGAGCTGGAGATGGGCCTCTACCTGGCGGCAGGTGGCTTCGAACACACGGCCACCCTGCTTGGCCAGGTGTTGCAGCGTGATCCGGATGGGCAGACCAGCGCGCTGATGATTCTGCAGCGTTATCTGGAGAACCAGGGTGATGCCTGGAGCTGGACGCTCAACGTGCTCGACCGGGCGATCCGCGACGAACTCAGCGGCGGCTCGTCCGGGGTCGACAATCGCTATCGGGCGATGGACGAGTCGGATGCCTTCGCGCGCCTGCTTGGCGTCCGCCTGGGGGAGATGCACCAGATTCTTGCCGCTCCCAGCGACAATCCCGATTTCGCCCCGGAGACCTACGATGACGCCGCCGCCCGGCAGCTCGGCCAGCAGGTCCGCGAGGAGTTGCAGCATGCCCTGCAACTGCTCGAGAAACACCGTACCACGCTGGGCGATGCGGCTCTGCAACTGCTGGAGCGCGGCGAGGCACTGCTGCAGGCCCTCGTTCCTCTGGCCGAGCGCTGCGTCGGTGGGCTACGTATTCGCGTACACGGCGACTTGCACCTGGGCCAGGTCCTGGTGGTGCATGGCGACGCCTATCTCATCGACTTCGAAGGCGAACCCGCCCGTGGGCTGGACGAGCGACGTGCCAAGCACAGTCCCTACAAAGACGTCGGAGGTGTGTTGCGCTCGTTCGACTACGCGGCGGCGATGGCCTTGCGCGGCGTGCAGTCCGCCGATGCCTCGGCGGAGGCCGACAGCGCCCGCATCGCGCTTGCCGAGGCTTACCGTCAGCGTGCCGCGGCGCATTTTCTGGAAGGCTACGCCTCGGCCACCGAAGGTCTGCCCCATGCCTGGCGCGAGTCGAGCGGCGCGCGCGCGGCACTGTTATTGTTGACCCTTGAGAAAGCCGCCTACGAGGTGGCCTACGAGGCAGAAAACCGTCCCACCTGGCTCGACGTTCCTTTGCAAGGGCTCGCCGAGCTGGCCAGCCAGATCCTCGATGGAGAATCCGCATGACCGATCGTCCGGTGTTCACCGCTCACGGGGAGCATCTGCTGCCCGATGACGGCGCCGTGGAAAAACTCATCCGTGGCGAACACGGTGATCCCTTCAGCCTGGTGGGGCCTCACCCGGATGGCGAGGGAGTGATCGTGCGTGCCTACCTGCCGCTGTCGCTGGGGGTGGATGTGCTCGACCGCGAGAGCGGTGAGTCGCTCTGCAGCATGGACCAGGCGCAAGTGCCCGGGCTGTATTTCTGCCGCCTGGAGAAGGCGCGCCCGTACCTCTTGCGGGTGCGCTGGGGTGACGGCGAACAAATTACCGAAGACCCTTACAGCTTCGGTCCGCAACTGGGCGAGATGGACATCTACCTGTTTGCCGAAGGCAATCACCGTGAGCTCGGTCGCGTGCTCGGCGCGCAACCGACCGAGGTCGACGGCGTTGCCGGGGTCCGCTTCGCGGTTTGGGCGCCGAATGCGCGAAGGGTCTCCGTGGTGGGTAACTTCAACGGCTGGGATGGGCGTCGTCATCCGATGCGCCTGCGTTTTCCGGCGGGCGTTTGGGAGCTGTTCATCCCGCGTCTGGGGCCGGGAGAGGTGTACAAGTACGAGATTCTCGGCCCGGATGGCGTTTTACCGCTCAAGGCCGACCCCATCGCCCTGGCCACCGAGCTGCCGCCAGCGACCGGTTCGGTGGTAGCCGAACCGCTGCGGCACGCCTGGGGCGATGAAGACTGGATGGCATCGCGCGAAAGCCGCCATGGGGTGACCGCACCGATGTCGATTTACGAACTGCACGCTGGCTCCTGGCAACGCGAAGGCGGTGAGGAAGGGCGACTGCTGACCTGGCATGAACTGGCCGATCGGCTGATTCCGTATATCCAGGAACTCGGCTTCACCCATATCGAACTGTTGCCGGTGATGGAGCATCCCTTCGGCGGCTCTTGGGGTTACCAGCCGCTGTCGCAGTTCGCACCGTCGGCGCGCTACGGCAGCCCGGCGGATTTCGCCGCCTTCGTCGACCGCTGCCACCAGGCCGGCATCGGTGTGATCCTGGACTGGGTCCCCGCGCATTTCCCCACGGACGCCCATGGGCTGGGTCGCTTCGACGGCACCGCGCTGTATGAATACGCGCACCCCTTCGAAGGCTTCCACCAGGACTGGGATACCTACATCTACAACCTCGGACGCAACGAGGTGCACGGCTTCATGATCGCCTCCGCGTTGCATTGGCTACGCGAGTTCCATGTCGATGGTCTGCGCGTCGATGCGGTGGCGTCGATGCTCTACCGAGACTACTCGCGTAAACAGGGCGAGTGGATTCCCAACCGCCACGGCGGACGCGAGAACCTGGAAGCGATCGACTTCCTGCGCCACCTCAACGACGTGGTGAAGGCCGAGGCACCGGGGGCGCTGGTGATCGCCGAGGAATCGACGGCCTGGCCGGGCGTCAGCAAGCCGGTCTCCGAGGGGGGACTGGGTTTCGACTACAAATGGAACATGGGCTGGATGCACGACACCCTCGAATACGCCGCCGAGGACCCGGTGCATCGCTCTTATCATCACGACAAGCTGACGTTCGGGCTGATCTATGCGTTTTCCGAGCGCTTCGTGCTGCCGATTTCCCACGACGAGGTGGTGCACGGCAAGCGCTCGCTGATCGACAAGATGCCCGGCGATCGCTGGCAGAAATTCGCCAACCTGCGCGCCTACCTGTCGTTCATGTGGACCCATCCAGGCAAAAAACTGCTGTTCATGGGCTGCGAGTTCGGCCAATGGCGGGAGTGGAGCCACGACCGTTCGCTGGACTGGTACCTGACCAACTACGCCGATCACCAGGGGATCCAGCATCTGGTGGGGGATCTCAACCGGTTGTACCGGGAGCAGCCTGCACTGCATCAGCGCGATGCCGACGGCGAAGGCTTCCAATGGCTGATCGGCGATGACCGTGGCAACAGCGTGTTCGCCTGGCTGCGTCACGGCTTCGACGGTGAGCCGCTGCTGGTGGTGGCGAACTTCACGCCGATGGTGCGTCATGGCTATCGCGTGGGAGTACCGCGCGGGGGCTTCTGGCGCGAGTGTTTCAACAGCGATGCGCAGCGCTATTCCGGCTCCAATGTGGGTAACGACGGTGGTCTGCAGAGCGACGCCGTGGAAGCCCATGGCGAGTCGCACTCGCTGTCGCTGACCTTGCCGCCCCTGGCGCTGCTGGTGTTCTGCCCGCAGTGAGCGACGACCGAATGGGGCGTCAGCCGGCGTAGACCCGGTTGCGCCCGCTGCGCTTGGCCTCGTAGAGGCGCTGGTCGGCCAGTTCGACCAGCGCGCTGGGCTGGCTCTCGTCCTGGACTTTCATCGAAGCCACGCCGAAAGAGGCGCTGACCTGCGGCACGGTCGTGGAGTCCAGGTGCTCTATGGCTAGATCGGCAATCGCCTGGCGCATGCGTTCGGCGATCTCCGCAGCCCCCTCGAGCGGCGTATCCGGCAGGATGCAAGCGAACTCTTCGCCACCGTAACGGGCCAACAGGTCTTGGGGGCGGCGCGCGCAACTGGCGGCGGCGGCTGCCACCGAGCGCAGGCATTGGTCGCCGGCCTGATGACCGTAGCGGTCGTTGTAACGCTTGAAGAAGTCCACGTCGAACATCACCAGCGACAGCGGCTGCCCGTCACGGCGTGCCTGGCGCCAGTGCTGCTGCAGTTCCTCGTCGAACTTCAAGCGATTGGCGACGCCGGTCAGTCCGTCGAGCATCGCCTGGGCGCGCAGCAGGTCGCTCTGCATTTTCAGGGTCAGGTGGGTCTTCACCCGTGCCCGCACGATGGTCGGGTTGATCGGTTTGGTGATGAAGTCCACCGCACCCAGACCAAAGCCGATCAACTCGTCGGCTTCCTCGCGTTGCGCGGTGATGAAGATCACCGGTATGTCGCGGGTCTGTGGGTCGGCCTTCAGACGGCGGCAGACCTCATGGCCGTCCATGCCCTGCATGATCACGTCGAGCAGAACGAGGTCGGGCTGCTGGGCCTGGCAGACGGTGATCGCCTGGGCGCCGCTGGTCGCCATGAACACTTCGCACTGGTCACGAAACAGTTCGTGCAGCAGGCGTACGTTGCTGGCCTGATCGTCTACCACCAATAGCTTGGGGCGGCCGTGGCCGTAGGGAACGCGTCCATCCATGCGCTAGCCTCCTATCTCCGTAGCGAGCCGCTCGGCGAGGGCGGCGGCCTGGGCGAAATCCAATGCCTGTGCGCAACCGGCGAGTTGCTCGGCGAGTTTGGCGTCGTGCGCTTGAAGCTGGGGCTGGAGTGTCTCCAGCAGGTCCAGGGCATCGAGGTTGTTGGCGTGCAGCAGTTCGATCAGCCGCTGCAGGTCACCGTCCAGGTCGGCCGAGCCCGTGGCTTTGGTGCTGCTGGGCGTTGGCGTCTGCGTCATCGGACGATTCGCCTGCAGCAGCGCGCGCAGTCGCTCCAGATTGTCTTCGAACAATCCCTGAGCCTGGGCGAGTTCTTCGGGCGAGAGTGCCGGGGCTGCCTCCGCGGGGCCATCGAGCAGTTGCCGTTCCAGCGCGGCGCTGAAACGAAACAGCGCCAACGCACCGATGGTGCCGGCACTGCCTTTGATACTGTGCAGCGCGGCAGCGGCATCGCCGCGCTGATTGTTTTCCAGTAACTGGGCAATCTGTGCGAAGCGCGGCCGCACGTCGTTGGCGAAGGTGTCGAGCATCTGTTCGAGCAGCCTGTGATTGCCGGCGAAGCGCTCCAGCAGGGTCGCGTAGTCGGCGATGTCACTGACCGGGACCGCCGTCTCGCGGCTCGAAGCCTGGGTATTCTGCAGGCCATGGATGCATTCGAGCAGACGGGTGATGAGTTGCTTGCGCTCGATGGGCTTTGCGACGTGTTCGTTCATGCCGGCCTGCAGGCACGCCTCACGGTCGGCCTGGGAGGCGTTGGCGGTCATGGCGATGATCGGCAGGCGCGCGAAGCGCTCGTCCTTGCGAATGCGCCGGGTCGCCTCCAGGCCGTCCACCACCGGCATCTGCATGTCCATGAGCACGGCGTCGAACGTCTGTTTGGCCGCGATCACCCTATTCACCCCGGCTTCGCCATCCTCTGCCAGTTGTACGCTGGCGCCCTCCGCAGTGAGCAGTTCAAACGCGACCTGGCGGTTCATCGCGTTGTCCTCCACCACCAGCAGCCGCAAGCCGGCCAGCGGTTGCTCGATTGCCGGTGCCTCGGCAGCCTTCTGCAGCGCGCTGCTCCCGCCTCCCAACAGTTCGTGTACCGCTTCGGCCACCTGGCGCGGCGTCACCGGTTTGGACAGGAAGCGGTCTACCGCGAAGTCTTCGCCCTCGGATTCGAGTTGCTCGCGGCCATAGGCGCTGATCATCAGCATCGCCGGTGTACCACGCTCAGCGGTCTGCTGCGCGATGCGTCGGGCAGTCTCGGGTCCATCCAGGCCGGGCATACGCCAATCCAGCAAGACCACGTCGTAGGGATCGTCTGCTGCGAGGCTTTCGGACACTCGGCGCAGGGCGCTGTCTCCGTCCTGAACGTAGTCCGGTCGCCAGCCCAGGGCGCGAGTGGTGGCCACCAGCATGCCTCCGGCGACCTCGTTGTCGTCGACGATCAGCACGTGCAGCGAGCGCTGGCTGTGGGGATACCCGGCGCGCAGGTCGTCGGACTGGGCAAAGGGCAGGGTGATGTCGAACCAGAATCGACTGCCGATGCCGAGGGTGCTCTGCACTTTCAACTGACCGCCCATGAGCTCGATCAGGCGCTTGCTGATCACCAGGCCCAGGCCGCTGCCGCCAAAGCGCCGGGAGGTGGACGCCTCGGCCTGGGTGAAGCCGCTGAAGATGCGGCTCATCTGTTCTTCGCTGATGCCGATGCCGGTGTCGCTGACCGAGACGCGGATCTTCACCTGTTGGTCGCTACGTGCAAGCTGGCGCACGCTGATGACCACCTGGCCGTGCTCGGTGAACTTGAGCGCGTTGCCGGCAAGGTTGATGAGAATCTGCTGCAGACGCAGGCGGTCGCCTTGCAGCTCGGCCGGCAGCCCCGAATCGATGTCGAACAGCAGTTCGACGCGCTTTCGCCCCTGGTTACCACTGAGCACGATGCCTAACTTTTCGAACAGTGGTTCGAGCTCGAAGGTGTGGGGGTCGAGGGTGAGTTTGCCGGCCTCGATCTTGGAGTAGTCGAGGATGTCGTTGAGCAGGCCGAGCAGGGAGGTGGCGGCGGTGTGTGCTTTGTCCACGTAGTCGCGCTGGCGCGGATTGAGGCTGGTCTGCTGGGCCAGATAGAGCATGCCGAGCACGGCGTTCATCGGCGTGCGGATCTCGTGGCTCATGTTGGCGAGGAAGGTCGATTTGGCCGCGCTCGCCGCGTCGGCTTGTTCCTTGGCGTAGCGCAGGCTGGCCTGCAGTTCCTGCTCGTCGGTGACGTCGAGGTTGATGCCAGTGATCTTCAGCGCGTGGCCATCGGCGCCGCGTTCGACCTGACCGGCCGCCTTGATGTGACGTACCTGGTCACCCGGCAGAACGATGCGGAACAAGGTGGCGTACATGTTGCCGTCCTGGAGCAGGGCACGGACCTCGGCCAGGGCTCTTTCACGGTCATCCGGATGCAGGCGCGCCGCCCAGGCCGACGAAGACAGGCCCAGCTCGTGATTAGCCGGCGCATAGCCGTAGATGTAGTACATGCGCTCGTTCCACTGCAGGCGGTCCTTGCCGATTTCCCAGGTCCAGATGCCGATCTTGGCGACGTCCGCCGCCAGCGCCAGTTGGTCGCGCGCTGAGATCACCTCGTCACGCTGGCGTCGCTGCTCGCTGATGTCGGACATGATGCCGACCACCATGGGCTCACCCGCCACGCGCATCGCGCCGAGGCTGATCTGCACCGGGAACAGGCTGCCGTCCTTGCGCCGTGCCTCCACTTCGCGACCGATACCGATGGCGCGGCCCGCGCCGGTGGAGCGAAAACGCGCCATGTAGCCGTCGTGTTCGCTGCTGAACGGATCGGGCATCAGCATCTTCACGTTGCAGCCGATCAGTTCTTCCGCCTGGTAACCCAACGCACGTTCGCCGGCCGGGTTGCAGGAACGGATGGTGCCGCGGGAATCGATGGTGATGATCGGGTTGACCGCGGTATCGAGGATCGCGCGGGTGGTTTCCAGGCTGACCGCCAGTTCGCGTTCCGCGGCGCGTCGTTCGCTGATGTCCACGGCGATGCTCAGGTAACCGCTGACCTTGCCCTGGGCGTCGCGCATGGCGGTGACCATGAGCGTCACTGGCAGGCGTGAGCCGTCCTTGCGGACGTAGGTCCACTCGCGGTTCTCGACCAGCCCGCGCGCGGCGGTCTCGGCGAGGATCTGGTAACCCTCGAGTGGCCCGGTCAGGTTCTCGTCGTCGCGCAGTGCCTCGCCACGCTGGCGCAACTCCTCGGCGTCGTGGATCAACTCAGGACTCGCCTTGCCGACCATTTCCTCGGCGCTGTAGCCCAGCTGGCGCTCGGCGCCGGGGTTGAAGATGGTGATCACACCGTTCAGGTCACTGGCGATGATCGACAGTTCGGAGGCGGCATCGAGCACGCTGCCGAACAGCGCGTTGAGCTGGCTGAGCTGCTCGGTGCGTTCGGTAACCTGCCGCTCCAGGCGCGCGTTGAGGTCCTGGATGCGTCGCTCGCTTTCAACATGGGGGGAAATGTCCCGTACGATCTTCGAGGCACCGATGACGCGGCCACTGCCATCACGGATCGGCGAGACGGTGACCGCCACGTCAAGCAGGTGGCCGTCACGGTGTTGGCGCCGTGTGCGTAGACCTGAAACGCCTTCGCCCCGGCCTACCAAGCCGAGTATCTCGACCTCCTCATGACTGAGCTCCCTGGGGACCACCAATTCAGCAACGCTGCGCCCGATGGCTTGTTCGGACGTATAGCCGAAGATCTCCTGCGCGCCACGGTTCCAACTGGTGACGATACCGTTCAGGTCCTTGCTGATGATCCCGTCGGTGGAGCTATCGACGACTTCCGCCAGGCGTGCGCGCTCCGCGTTGATCTGTCGGCGGCGGTGGGCGTTGAGTGCGAGTACGCCAAGCATCCAGGCAAGCAGGCCACTCAGCGTCAAACCTGCGAGCAGGATCTGTCTTGGCGAAACGCCTTGCTGCGCGTCGACGAAAGAGGGCGAGGCGGCGAACTCCAGAGTCCACTGCTGGCCCAACAGGGCGAGCTTGAGCTCGCTGGTCATGGCGACGGGCGCATCGCCCTGGAAGATCAACGGTTGCTCGCCGAAGCCTGTCAGTGAGCGCAGCCAGACACCCTGGTGCATCAGCTCGCGGTTGAGGTCATTTCCCAGTTGCTGCGGTGAGAAGGTGGTGAAGGCGATCCCCTGTGCCGTCTCCTCGCGAAGGTCGACCGAGGTGGGCGTGCTGCCACTGCTGTAGACCGGCAGCAGCATCGCCAGCAATTTGTCCGCAGCATCTCCAGGCAGTGGAGTTTGTAGCCAGGCGAGTGTGTTGCGGCCGCTGCGTGCGGCACGCTGGGCGGCGGCCAGGAGATCGGTGCGCTGCAGGTCGCCGTCCTGTCCGATCGATTTGCTCAGGCGGATGGAGTAGCGATAGTCGCTGACCAGGCGATCGCTGAGCGCCTGTCCGTCGCTCGCCTCGCTGCGCTGCAGGTGGGCATAGCCAATGTTATCGAGCAGCCCCGCATTCAGGCCTTCGTAGCGAATCGCCGAAAAATAACGCCGTAGCGCCCGGGGCTCGATGTCGCGCTCTTGCGCGGCGAGCATCAGGCCGCGAATGCCCACCAGACCGTATTGATAGTCCTCGAGCTGGTCGAGTAGATCCTGCGTGGCTACTTCTACCTGTTGCTGCAGGGCAGTCCGTGCCTCGTACTCATTGATGCTCGTGAGCGCCCAGGCGACCAGCCCGGAAGACAGGCTTCCGAGCACCAGCACCAGTAATGCCCAGCGGTTCATGTGCATCCAGCGTTGCTTGCGACCCACGCCCGCACCCCTGCATCCCGCGCCGAGGCCGCCCGGCGCCTGTGCTCTTGTCTAGCTCATCGCACGTTCACCGGCAAGGTGGGCGAAGGAGCCGTTGACATGGCCTCAGCCATGCTGACCGGTACGTCGCAGTTTACGCGCACGGGCCTCTAGACCAAGATAGACGATAGTGGCAATAAGCAATGGCACCAGGTAGTAGATAACCCGATAACCGATCAACGCGGCGAGCAGACTGCCCTTCGACAACTGATGCGAGAGCAGGGTGACGAAGACGGTCTCCAACACGCCTAGCCCGGCTGGAATGTGGGTGATGACACCGGCGATGCTGCTGACCAGCAATACGCCAAGCACCGTGGGATAGTCGACTTTCTCCGGTAACAGCACGTAGATGGTCGCTGCCATCAGGCCCCAATTCAGTGCCCCGAGCAGTAGCTGGGCCAGCGCCAGACGCAATGAAGGCAAGCCGATTTCGTGCCCGCGCACGGTCCAGCTGCGCCGCTTGGACAGCGCGCACAGGCCGAGATAGATGGCCGATACCGCCAGCAGTGCCACACCCACCCAGCGCAAAGCGCCGGTGCCAATGCCCCAGTCCTTCGGGGGAACGACCAGCCCCGCGGCAAATACCGCGCCGCCCAGACACAGGTAACCCAGCCAGTTGGTCATCAGGCTAAGGGTGAAGACCCGGGTGATGGTCGAGTTACCCAGGCCCAAGCGCCCATACAGGCGGTAGCGCATGGCAATGCCACCGACCCAGGAACTGAGATTGAGGTTGAAGGCGTAGCAGACGAAGGTCACCGTCATCACCTGAGTGATCGGCAGTGCATGGCGGGTGTACCACTTGGACAGCACATCGAAGCTGGCATAGACCACATAGCTGCCCAAGGCGGCGGCGCCGGCCAGCAGCAGAGTGCTGGAGCGGTAGTCGCGCAGGGTGCCAATGACTTCCTGCCAGTCCACGCGCCGGGCGAGCATGACCAGCAAGACCAGTACCAGTACGAAGAACGCGTAGCTCGCCAGCTTCTTGGCCAGCGGCCACCAGGCATGCCGCGTGCTGGAATCGCTCTTGCTGGACAGGCTGCTCATGGATGCTCCCGGGACATCTGATCGCTGTCGTCGGTCGCCTGCAATTGCTGCAGGTGCGGTTCGACGAGTTCGAGTTTCTTGGTATGCGCCGGGAGCCAGCCGACCATCGCGGGAAAGTGGCGCAGGAAGTGGAAGATCACGAACACCAGCGGCGCACGCCAGAAGTAACCACGCACCACGCGCTCCAGGGGAATGCTCTTGCAGTCGTGCTGCATCAGGTGCTCCAGACGTTCGTTGAGCTGGCGATTGAACACCGGGTCGCGAATGATCAGGTTGGCTTCCAGGTTGAGCGCCAGGCTCAGCGGATCGAGATTGCTCGAGCCGACCGTGGACCAGTCCTGATCGGCCAGCGCGACCTTGCCATGCAGCGGGCGCCGGCAGTACTCGTGGATTTCCACGCCGTCGCGCAGCAGGTAGTTGTAGAGCATGCGTGCGCCGAACTTGGCCACCGGCATGTCCGGCTGGCCCTGCAGGATCAGTTTCACCTTCACCCCACGACGCGCCGCGTTGCGCAATTCGCGCAATAACCGGTAGCCGGGGAAGAAGTAGGCGTTGGCGATCACCAGACGCGAACGCGCCGAGCGGATGGCCTCCAGATAGTGCTGCTCGATGTCGTTACGGTGGGCATCGTTGTCGCGGGTGACGAACAGCGTACGGGCGCTGCCGCGGGCGTGATTGTTGATCGGCCCCAGCGCCTGCTGCACACGGCGTTGCCACCAGCGGCGCTGCTGGTCGTGGGGCGCGATGGTACGCAGGGCGAAGGCATGGATGTCATCCACCACCGGACCTTCGATCTCCACCGCGTAATCCTGCTTGGCTTCCGGGCCGTAGTCGCCCAGGTGATCGGCGGAGAAGTTGATGCCGCCGACGAAGGCGCGCTCGCCATCCACCACGACGATCTTGCGGTGCAGACGACGGAACAGATTGGTGCGGAAGCCGAAGCGCTGGGGTTGCGGATCGAACAGGTGCAGACGCACGCCAGCGGCGGTCATCGGCGCGACGAATTCGTCGGTGAGAAAGGCGCTACCGTAGCCGTCCGCGGTGATGTCCACGCGAACGCCGCGTTCCGCGGCTTCGGTGAGCACTTCGCGCAGTTCACGTCCGACCTTGTCGTCATAGATGATGAAGGTCTCGCAGATGATCTCGCGTTTGGCCTCGCGAATCGCCTGGAAGACCCGCGGAAAGAACTCCTCTCCGTTTTCCAGCAACTGCAGGCGATTCCCGTCGCGCCAGCTGAAATTCATAGGTGCATCTCCACAGCCAGGGGTACGTGATCAGACAGATGTGACCAGGGGCGGTTCGCCAGCACCTGCGGCCGTTTGGGGGTGAGGTTGCGGTAGTAGATGCGGTCCAGGCGCAGCAGCGGCCAGCGGGCGGGAAAGCTCTTCGCCAACTGACCCTGGGTTTCGCAGAAGGCCTCCTTCAAACCGCAGCCGTCGGCGAGGATCTGATTGCCGCGCAGGCGCCAATCGTTGAAGTCGCCCGCCACCACGACCGGCGCGTCGTCGGGCAGACTGGCGACCAGCTCCGCGAGCAGGCCCATCTGCTGCCGGCGATGCTCCTCGCGCAGTCCCAGATGCACGCAGATGGCGTGGAACTCGTCCTGGCCGGGCACCTGTAGGCGGCTGTGCAGCAGCCCACGGCGCTCAGGACCGCTGATGGATACATCGAGGTTCTCGTAGCTGAGAATGGGGAATTTCGACAGCAGCGCATTGCCATGGTCGCCATCGGGATAGACCGCGTTGCGGCCGTAGGCGAAGTCGCTCCAGATGCTGTCGGCGAGAAATTCGTACTGTGGCGTCGTGGGCCAGTCCGGGTAGCGCAGGGCGTGCTTCTGATGGGTGCCGAGCACCTCCTGGAGAAACACGATGTCGGCGCCGGCGCTGCGTACGGCCTCGCGCAGCTCCGGCAGGATGAAACGCCGGTTGAAGCTGGTGAAGCCCTTGTGGGTGTTGATGGTGAGCACCTTGACGGCCGGTATCGCGCTGGCCAGGTGCGCGTCCAGTTCGGCAGATTGCAGGTTGGTCAAGACAGGATCCTCTGTCGGCTCGAAACGGGCAGTCCCTTCGGCAGACAGCGGGAGAAAAGCCGGGGTTCCTGGGGCCTGACATGACGCGCCCCTTCGCGTTGGCGGCGGAGAGCGTCAGGCGTCCCATTGGCTGCAGGTGTCGGACTGGCGCTGAGGACCACTCCCTCTCCCTTGATGGGAGAGGGCGGGGGAGAGGGTGAGCCTCGCCGGATTCCAGCTATGAAGCTGCCTTGTGCCTACCACAAGGGGCGAGGCGTCATTGGCACGCCGCGCTCAGGCTCAGTTCTTCTCCAGCTCGAAGAGCAGCAGCGAGCGGCCAGTGACGGTGTAGTGGCTGCCGGGCTCGAAGTGAACGTCAGGCGGATCGGCGTCATGGTTGGTATCGATCAGGCACTCCCAGTGCTCGCCCTCGGGCACCAGCGGCAGAGTGAAGTTCACCCCGTCGTAATGCGAGTTGACGATCAGCAGGAGCGTGGCGTCGGCACCTTGCTTGCGAACGCCGGTGGGTTGCGCGCGGCCGTCCATGAGCATGCCCAGGCACTTGGCGTGCGGATCCTGCCACTGTTCGACGCTCATCTCCTCGCCACTGGGCGATAGCCAGCTGACGTCCTTGATGCCCAACTCCTCGTTGTAGGCGCCAACCAGGAAGCGCCCGCGTCGCAGCATCGGGTATTTGTGGCGCAGGGCGATGACCTTCTTCGCGAAGGTCTGCAGCAGGGTGCCGTGCTCGCTCCAGTCCCAGTCGACCCAGCCGACCTCGTTGTCCTGGCAATAGGCGTTGTTGTTGCCGTGCTGGGTGCGGGCGAACTCGTCCCCGGCGACCAGCATCGGCGTGCCCTGGGCGAACATCAGCGTGCCGATGAAATTGCGCATCTGGCGCAGGCGCAGCGCCTGAATATCGGGGTCGTCCGTGGGGCCCTCGGCGCCGCAGTTCCAGGAGATGTTGTTGCTGTTGCCGTCCTGGTTGTTCTCGTCGTTGGCTTCGTTGTGCTTGCTGTTGTAGGAGACCAGATCGTTGAGGGTGAAACCGTCGTGGGCAGTGACGAAGTTCACCGAGGCGAACGGTCGCCGGCCACGCTGGTTGTACATGTCGCCGGAGGCGGCGAGACGGCGGGCGAAATCGGCGAGCTTGTCCTCGTCACCCTTCCAGAAGGCGCGGGTGGTGTCGCGGAAGCGATCGTTCCACTCCATCCAGCCCGGCGGGAAGCCCCCCACCTGGTAGCCGCCGGGGCCGCAATCCCAGGGTTCGGCGATCAGTTTCACGCTGCTCAGCAACGGGTCCTGGCGGCAGGCGACGAGGAAGCTGTGGCGCTCGTCGAAGCCGGTCGGCTCACGACCGAGGATGGTGGCGAGGTCGAAGCGGAAACCATCCACGTGCATCTCGCCGGCCCAGTAGCGTAGCGAGTCGGTGACCATTTGCAGCACGCAGGGGTGCGACAGGTCCAGCGTATTGCCGGTACCGGAATCGTTGATGTAGAAGCGCTTGTCGTCAGGCAGCAGACGGTAGTAGCTGGCGTTGTCGATACCACGCATGGACAGCGTCGGGCCGCGCTCGTTGCCCTCGGCGGTGTGGTTGTAGACCACGTCGAGGATCACCTCCAGGCCGGCCTCATGCATGCGCGAGACCATCTGCTTGAACTCGCCGATGTGGCCGCTGGCGAGGTAGCGCGGGTGGGGCGCGAAGAAGCCGATGGTGTTGTAGCCCCAGTAGTTGGCCATGCCTTTTTCCAACAGGTGCTGGTCCTGCACGAAGGCATGAATGGGCAGCAGCTCCACCGAACTCACGCCCAGGTCGCGCAGGTAATCGAGCACCTGGGGTCGCATCATTCCGGCGCAGGTGCCGCGCAGCTCCTCGGGCACCTCGGGGTGGCGCATGGTGAAGCCGCGCAGGTGCGTCTCGTAGACGATGGTGTGGTCCCACGGTACGCGGGGCAGGCGGTCGTCGCCCCAGGTGAAGGCCGGGTCCACGACCTTGCACTTGGGCACGAAGGGCGCGCTGTCGCGCTCGTCGAAGGACAGGTCGCCATCGGGATGACCGATGGTGTAGCCGAACAAGGATTCGGACCACTTCAACTCGCCGACCAGTTGCTTGGCGTAGGGGTCGATGAGCAGTTTATTGGGGTTGAAACGGTGGCCATTGGCGGGGTCGTACGGGCCGTACACCCGGTAGCCGTAGACCTGCCCCGGATGTGCGTCAGGCAGGTAGCCGTGCCAGATCTCATCGGTGTACTCGGGAAGCTCGATGCGCTCCAGTTCGGTCTCACCGCTCGCATCGAACAGACACAGCTCGACCTTGGTGGCATGCGCCGAGAAGATCGCGAAGTTGACGCCGACGCCGTCCCAAGTGGCACCCAAGGGAAAAGGTAGGCCCTCGCTGATGCGCGAGGGCGTAACGACCTTGGGCGCCCCTGAGGGCGCCCTCGTTTGATCGGACATGGCGACTCCTATACGTCCAGGGGGCCGCTGCTGCTCAGGCTTTGGGCGCGGCGGGCTTACGCGGTGCGCGAGGTTTCTTGGCTACGACCGGTGCCTCCTCGCCCTCGGCGGGTTTGGCGGCGGCCTTGGGTTTGCTGGCTTTGGGCTTGGCCGCCGGCTTGCTGGCGACCTCGGTGAGCTCGGGCTTGGCCTTCGCCCGGCTGGTACGGGGCTTGGCTGCGGGCTTGGCGTTGGCCACTTCGCTGGAGGCGAGTTTCTGGGCCATCTCCCAATGGCGAGCGTCTTCGCCGTGGGGGCGTCCTTCGGACTCCCAGATCTGGTAGGCGAGTTCGCGCACGCGTTCTTCGATCTTGCTCATGGGGAAATCTCCTCGATCCATCTGTCAGGGGTTTGCACGCAACACACTCAGGGGAAAGCCTTGCATGAGCTCGTCCAGCGCCAACCGCCTGCTGGCTGAGACCTCGCGATCGTCGAAAAGTCCCCGCCAGTGCTGATCGGCGAGAGGCTCCGGTAATTCGATATAGGTGTCGCTCCAGGCGTTGTCGACATACGCCAGCGAATCTTGCTCGAGCAGCGTACTGGCCAGGCGCGGCACGACGACCAGCAGCCAGCGGCCGTCGTGCTCACGGGCGAAAGCCAGTGCCCGCGAGGCCTGTCCGCCGCTCACCGGCAATGCCAGGTAGCGTCCGCGGGCGAACAACACGGGATCTTCAAGGCGTGCATGCAGCAGGCGGCCAAGCAACCATTGCTTGAGCCGGCCGTCCTGCCAGTTCGCGAGATTCGCGGGCGCGTCCAGGCTGGCCTGGCGCGCTGCGAAGTCGACCGGGCGGCGGTTGTCCGGATCGACCAGGCTGAAGTCCCAGTATTCGTTGCCTTGGTAGAGATCGGGCGCGCCTGGGGTCGTCATGCGCAACGTGCACTGCACCAGTCCGTTGAGCGCGCCCGCTGCGGCAATCCGGGCGCTGGCCTGTGCCAGCGTACTGGCCTGGCGTTGTGCCTGGCGCTCGATAAACTCGCGGCAGGCGCCTTCATAGGCCTCGTTCGGCGCGGCCCAGGTGCTGCGCAGTTTGGCTTCGCGGATGGCCTTCTCCCACCAGCGGCCCACACGCTGGAAGAACTCTGCGTCGACTGTGCCGCCCAGCGGCCAGGCGGCCAGCAGCGTCTGCAGCAGCATCAGACGATCACCAGGGGAGGGCGCGGGACCTTCCTCGAGCAGGCGCACGTCGTTCTCGCTGTCAGCGAGCCAGCCCTGGGCGAGGTCGGCGAACCATTGCGGATGCTCGCTGAGCACGGCAAGGCGCGCCCGGGTGTCCTCGCCACGCTTGTGGTCGTGGGTCGCGGTCGCCAGCAGGTTGTCCGGAAAGCTGGCCAGGCGTTGTGCGCAGGCCTGATGGAAGTCTTCCACGGGCGCTGCGAAATGCTGCGGGTCGAAGCCGACATCGTTGCGCGACAGCAGCACGCCGCTGCGATAGCAGGCGGTGTCCTCGACGGCCTTGGCCGCGGCTGGCGAGGTCAACTGCTGGAACTTGGTGCAGGCCAGTCGACGCAGGTTGCGCTGGGCCACCGGCAGTTCGCGTAGCGGTTCGCCACCCAGCCAGCGTTCCAGGCGTTCCAGCAATGGCCATTCGGCCTCGCTCAGGTTGCTGCGGGCGCCCTCCAATGCTTGGCGGAAGAAGGGCTCGTCCGCCGCACGCCGTCCGGCGCCGCCGACATAGGTGCGGTAAACCGGAAAATGCACGATCAGCTCACGCAGGGCGCGGCGGATCGCGCCGAGGGTGATGTCACGGGTCATCAGGTCGCTGCGGGCGACCTCCAGCAGGAGTTGCGCGACCGCTTCGAAATCACCGGCCAGCGAGCCGGAGAGCACCAGCTCGCGGGCCGCCCGCGCTTCTTCCATGAAATCGCTGCTGCGCGCGCTGACCGTTTGCCAGAGCTCGGCCAGTGGCGCGAAGCCGGCTGGGTCGTGCTGCAACAAGGAGACCTGGTTCATGAACTCGTAACCGGTGGTGCCATCCACGCCCCAGTCGGTGGCCAGTGACTCGCCCTCGCCGAGAATCTTTTCCACGTAGATCGGGAAGTGCTCCAGCCGGGTCTCAGCGGGACGCTCCGCCAGCAGCCGCTCGATGCGTCGGCGCAGTCGCCGGCAGTAGCCGCGAGGGTTGGCCAGACCATCGACGTGATCGATGCGCAGGCCATCCACCAGCCCGCGGCTGACCAGCTCGAAGACCTTGGCATGGGTGGCCTCGAACACCGCCAGACGCTCCACCCGCAGGCCGCCCAGCTCATTGATGTCGAAGAAACGCCGCCAGTTGATGTCATCCGCCGCCGTCCGCCAGCTAGCGATACGGTAGTGCTGCTCTTCCAGCAGCCGATGCAGGCGTTCGAAGCCTTCCTCCTCCCGAGCGTCGAAGCGCGCCAGCACGCGTTCGATGTCCTGCAGATGGCCCGGCTCGCTACTCAGCTCGGCGAGCTGGGCGCGTAGCGCCGTGGCGTTGCGATAGCCCTCGGCATCCTGGGTGAGCGCAGCGAAGCGCTCGCCCAACTCGACCAGTGCCGGGTTGCCGCTGATGCCGAGCAGGGCGCCATAGCTGGCAGGATTGATCGGGAAGTGATGCTCGTAGTGCTCGCAGTACAAGCGACCTTCGGTAGGATCGAAGCGCAGCGGCACCTGCCCGGCGCGTAGCACCTCGCCGTAGTCGCTGGCGAGGAACGGCAGCAGCAACTGCCCCCGCAGCAGCGGGTCGGGCGAATGCCAGTGGATGTCGAAGAACTTCGCATAGGGACTCGCCGGCCCCCATTCGAGGACGTCCTGCCACCAGGGATTGCTCGCTCCGCCGACGGCCATGTGGTTGGACACGATGTCGAGGATCAGCCCCATGTCATGGGCGCGCAGCGCCGCCACCAGGCGCAGCAACGCCGGCTCGCCGCCGAGTTCGGGGTTGATGCGCGTGGGATCGACCACGTCGTAGCCGTGCATCGAGCCTTGGCGGGCGGTCAGCAGCGGCGAGGCGTACAGATGACTGATGCCCAGACGGGCGAAGTAGGGAACCAGTGCGCAGGCATCGTCGAGGGTGAAGCCGGCGTGGAACTGCAGGCGCAACGTGGCGCTGAGCGGCTTCATCGCGAAGACTCCCGCTCGCTTTGCGCACGTCCTTGGGCGAGGGTGCGCAGGCGTTGGCTTGGGGTGTGTCCATCGAGCAGGTGGGCGGCCTCGCCCGGTAGCCGGCGGCGCCAGTTCGGGTGTTCGTCGATGGTGCCGGGCAGGTTCGGCTGCTCATCCAGTCCCAGCGCGTCTTCCACGGGCAGCAGCACCAGTGGCGCGGGCGTCTTGCCGAGGAAGCCGGCGGCGCGGTCGATGAACAGGCTGCGTTCCAGCGGCGCCTGGTCGTCGATACCCGCGGCGAGGTTGATCGCCCGTGTCAGCCCGTCGGCCTCGCGACGGCGGTCTTCGCGTTGCTGCTGGCGTTTATCTTCCGGGTAGTCCTCGATGCGTGCGCGCCATTCGATGTCGCGCCCATCGCACCAGCCGGAGAGCGTCGGCAGATCATGGGTGGTGCTGGTCGCCAGCGCGGTTTCCGGCCACTGCTGCGGCGGCCAGAAGTAGTGACTGCCGTGATCCTGCTCGAAGAGCATCACGCGCATGCCGAGAATGCCGCGCGGGGCGATATCCTCGCGAAAACCCTCGGGTACGGTGCCCAGATCCTCGCCGAGGACGATCGCCTGATGGCGGTGGGACTCCAGGGCGAGCAGCCGCAGCATGTCCTGCTGCGGGTAATGCAGGTAGGCGCCCTGGTCGCTGGCCTGGCCTTCGGGAATCACCCACAGCCGACGCAGGCCCATGACGTGGTCGATGCGAATGCCGCCAGCATGGGCCAGATTGGCGCGCAGCATCTCCAGATAGGCGCGGAAGCCATGCTGACGCAGACCGGTCGGGGAGAACGCGGAGATGCCCCAGCTCTGCCCGTTGCGGTTGAGGATGTCCGGTGGCGCGCCAACGGTGAGCCCGGCGAGCACCTCGGCCTGGCGGCTCCAGGCCTGGCTGCCGGCGCAGTCGGCGCCTACCGCGAGGTCGGCGATCAGGCCGATCGGCATGCCCGCACCGCGAGCGGCCTGCTGAGCGCGTTGCAGGCCACGGTCCATCATCCACTGGCAGAACGCATGGAAGCGCACTTCGCCCGCGAGCTCGTCGCCCAAACGCTGCAGGGTGTCGGGTTGCGGCTCGCGCAATTCGGCGCTCCAGCGCCGCCAGTCACCGGACTCCCCAGCGGCCAGTTGGCGTGCCTGCAACGCTTCGAACAGGCAATGCCGTTGCAGGGCCTCGCCGGCACAGCGCCGGTAGCTTTCGAAGTCCGCACGTTGTGCATGCTCGCTCTGCTCGAAGTCCTGGAACAGGCGGCGGAACAGTTGCCAGCGCAACTGGGCCTGCGCCGGCCAGTCGATCAGCTCCATGCCTTGCTGCTGTTGCCACTGCTCGCGCAGGCCGCAGGCGTCCAGCGCCTGGTGCACGGTGAGCTCGCCGAAGAGGGCGGCGGGGGCGGCGTGCAGGACGTTATGGAACAGTCGGCTGGAGGGGGAATAGGGGCTGTAGCGCCCGCCATCGCTGGCGAACATCGCGTGCAGCGGGCTGATCGCCACGGCGCTGGCGCCGTGGGCGGCAGCGTTGCGCACGAATTGCTCCAGTGCCAGCACGTCGCCCAGGCCACCGTCGTCCGTCCGCCGAAGGGAATAGAGTTGCACGCCGATGCCCCACAGGCGCGCCTGCTCGCGAGCGGCGGCGTCCTGCACGCGCCAGGCCTGCGAGGGCGCCACTGCCAGCGTCAGTTGCTGGTCGGCAAAACTCAGTTGGTGATAGCCCAGGGGCAGCGCGGCATGCAGTCTGGCGTCGTTGTCGAAGCGGCCATCCAGGGTGCTGCCGTCCTCCCGCTGGATATGCCAGCTCTGGCCGGTCGTGGCCCAGGGCGCGAGCGAGGGACTGTCGCCCTCGTCGAGGGTGAGCAGCAGCGGCAGCTCACCGCCGCGTGCCTGTTCGGCGCGGGCCAGCGAGTCGTCCAGTTCGCCGTCGTTACCTGCGGGATAGCCGAGGCCGGCGAGGATCGGCCGCAGCGTTTCCGGGGTTACCCGCTGTGGGCGGCCGTCGGCGTCGATCCAGTCGATGGCCAGTCCGACGGCAGCGGCCAGGCGTTCCAAGCGTGCATCGCTCATGCCTGCGCCTCCTTGAAGACCAGCGTGGTGAGCGCTGCGAGCTGCCCATCGCAGCGGGCCTGCAAGGCTGCCTCTTCGGCGAAGATCGCCGCATCGCCGGTCGGCGGCAAGGCGACGCCTTGGGTGCCCAGGTTGATCTCGATACGCAGGATGAAGCCCTCCAGTTGCCAGCGCGCCAGCACCGCGCGTTCGCCGATGACCCGTGCGCCTAGGGTGCGGGCCTGGCCCAGGTACGGCACGATTTCGCGCTTGCGCAGTGCGAGCAGCTCGCGGTGATAGGCCAGCCAGCGGGCGTGTTCGGGTTCGCCGACGGCGCTGCTATCGGGCCGTGAGGCGGAGAAGGTCTGCGGCGCGTTCGGGTCGGGAATGCGCTCGCGCTGATTGGGATCGTTGAACTCGGCGAATTCGGCGAACTCACCGCGGCGGCCTTCGCGCACCGCGTCGGCCAGTTCGCCATGGTGACTGGTGAAGAACAGGAACGGCTGGCGCGCGCCCCATTCCTCGCCCATGAACAGCATCGGCACCATGGGTCCGAGCAACAGCAAGGCGGTGGCGGCGCGCAGCGCCTCGGGATCGGCCAGACTCACCAGGCGTTCACCGAAGGCGCGGTTGCCGGTCTGGTCGTGGTTCTGCAGGAACAGCACGAAGGCGGTGGCCGGCAGATGCGCGCTGGGTTCTCCCCGGGGTTCGCCACGACGATTGAGTTCGCCCTGGTAGGTGAAGCCCTCGCCGAGCACCCGCGCCAGGCGCTCGGTGGCGCCCTGGTAATCGGCGTAGTAGCCCTGGGACTCGCCGGTGAGCAGGACGTGCAGCACGTTGTGGCCGTCGTCGTTCCACTGCGCGTCGAAGCCGGCTTCGAGCAGGCTGGCAGCGTTGTCCTCGTTTTCCAGCACCAGGTGTACCTGGCGCCCGGGCGCCAAACTGCGGCGCACGCGGCTGGCCAGCTCGACGAGGAAGCCCCGGTCGGGAATGGTATGCACGGCATCCAGGCGCAAGCCGTCGAAACGGTAGTCGTTGACCCACATGAGGGCGTTGTCGATGAAGAAGTCGCGGACTTCTCTGCGGCTGAAGTCGATGCCGTCGCCCCAGGGCGTGCGGCGACTGTGGTCGAAGAAGCGACTGGCGTAGCGACCCAGGTAATTACCATCGGGACCGAAGTGGTTGTAGACCACGTCGAGGAAGATCATCAGGCCCTGTCCATGGGCTGCATCGACCAGCCGCTTGAGGTCTTCCGGCGTGCCGTAGGACGCCTCGGGGGCATAGGGCAGCACGCCGTCGTAGCCCCAGTTGCGGTCTCCGGGGAATTCGGCGATGGGCATCAGTTCCACGGCGGTCACGCCGAGTTCGAGTAGGCGCGGCAGCTCGCGCTCGACGCCGGCGAAGCCACCGAGCAACCCGGCGTGCAATTCGTAGAGCACCGTTTCGTGCCAGGGGCGGCCCTGCCAGTCGGGGTTACGCCACAGGTAGTCCTCCGGGTCGACCACGCGGCTGTAGCCATGCACATCTTCGGCCTGGGCGCGCGAGGCCGGGTCGGGCACGGCCAATTCGTCGTCGATCAGATAGCGATAGAGATCGCCGGCCCGCGCTGGCGCTTCGAGCAGGTACCAGCCGTCTTCGGCGCCCTGCAAGGGTTGGGTACTGCCGTCTGGACGTTGCAGCGCAACGCTGCGCGCATCGGGGGCCCAGAGGGCAAAACGCACGAGATCGGGTGTGACCGGCACGGCACCGTGCCGGCCGTCATGCTGGAGCCTGACTGCCATGGATCACCTTGTCGCTGGAAAAACGTTGAGGTGTTATCTGCGTACTTCGCTGCGGCTCTCCAGCAAGCCTTGGTACAGCTCAGCGTAGGGCGTGATCGACTGATGCCAGAACACCGGGGCGGACATCGCCCGGCAGCGCATGGCGTTGAGCAGATCGGCCTGCGCATGCACCCGCAATGCACGGGCGATGGCGCCTCGGTAGGCGTGGACACAGGCGTCGTCGAAAAGGAAACCGTTGACCCCGTCCTCGATGCTGTCGGCCAGCCCGCCGGTACGCCGGGCGATCGGCAGCGAGCCGAAACGCTGGGCGTACATCTGCGAAAGGCCGCAGGGCTCGTAGCGCGAGGGCATCAGCAGGAAGTCGCTGCCGGCGAACATGGCGCGCGC
The DNA here is from genome assembly GCF_055768815.1 of Pseudomonas sp. R4-15. Taxonomy (NCBI): domain Bacteria; kingdom Pseudomonadati; phylum Pseudomonadota; class Gammaproteobacteria; order Pseudomonadales; family Pseudomonadaceae; genus Pseudomonas; species Pseudomonas sp. R4-15. Next base: position 3,034,481 of record NZ_CM147293.1, on the reverse strand, counting down.
CTGACGCTCGCAGAAGCCGACGCGGACGCCCACACGGCCGGGGTGACGTTCGCCGATCTCGCGTACCGCCTGTTCGATGTGCGGCTCGCCGCAGCCGATGACCACCAGTTGGCCGCCAGCGGCGACGATGTCGTCGACCACCTGCAGGGTCAGGTCCAGGCCTTTCTGTTCGACCAGACGCGAAACCACGGCGAACAGCGGGCCATTGCTCGGTTCGAGGCCGAACAGGCGCCTCACGTAGTCGGCGTTACGCGCTTTGCCATCCCAGTCATGGGCGGCGAAGTTGTGCGGCAGATGCTCGTCGGTACGCGCATCCCAGCTTTCGTCGATACCGTTGAGGATACCGGAGAGCAGTCCCTGGCCGGCCTTCCAGGCGAGGAAACCCTCGAGTCCGCAGCCAAACTCGCGACTGGTGATCTCCCGGGCGTAGGTGGCGCTGACCGTGGTCACATGCGCGGAGTAGGCGATGCCCGCTTTCAGCGGCGACAGGCGCCCGTAGAATTCCATGCGCTCGTGGCTGCAGGCCTCCAGCGGGATGCCCAGTTCCGGACGGCACTCCGCCGGCAGCAAACCCTGGTAGGCGAGGTTGTGGATGGTGAACACGCACGGCGTGCTCTGCCGACGCCAATGCATGTAGGCGGGCACCAAACCGGCCTGCCAGTCGTTGGCATGCACCAGCTCGGGGCGCCAGCGAATCAAAGCGGTGCCGGCGGCGATATCCGCGGCGGCCAGCGACAGGCGCGCGAAGCGGATGTGGTTGTCCGCCCAGTCATGCCCGTGCTCATCGCCATAGGGGCTGCCGGGGCGGTCGTAGAGTTCGGCGCAGAGCACTACATAGACGATCAGGCCGTCGGGCAGGTCGATGCGGCCGATCTTGCAGGCGGGCAGGGCGGCGTGCCCGGCGACCTCGCCGATGACCCGGATGTTGTGGCCGGATTCCAGTACCTGGCGGTAACCGGGAACCAGAACGCGAACGTCATGCAACGCGCCAAGGGCGCGTGGTAGAGCGGCGGAAACATCCCCCAGGCCACCGGTCTTGACCAGATCGGCGATCTCGGAGGTGACGAAGAGAATCTTCTTTTTCTCGTCGTGGCTGCTGCGCACTTCCAATGTGGGGCGAATGCCCAGGACCGACGGGTCGATGACCCGCAAAGCATTGCCGAAAATCCCCTTCAACGCCGCATCACCCATGATCCCGCTCTCCTCGTGTGACCCGCTCATTACAGACCGAACCGACTAGCCCAATTTCCCTGGCTTCGCGTGCATATGACTTATGCAAAAAGCGTTACAGGTTGCCGGTGCAAGCCACATATTTCTTGCCATTCATTCGTTGCGCTTCTGTTACGCACCGGTAGATGACTAGGGGGCCTAACGGAAGTTCGGTGGGGCCGACGGAAAGTCCATGAATCACGGCTATACCGGAGGTTGGCGCTCGGATTCTTGCTGTGGATCATGGAATTGGGTCGATGTTTTTTCAGGTGAATTCTGCTCGATCAATTCGGCCCTCATGCGCGGCAGCGCCTGGGGATGCTCGCGGCCGATGAAGGCGATGATGTGCTCGCGCAGATAGCAGCGCAGGTCCCAGTTGCGCGAGGAGTCGAGGGAACTGGCCAGCACCCGAAGTTGCATCGCGCGCTCGTTGGCGTCGGTTACCTGCAGCACGCAGACGCGGCCATCCCACAGCTCCGGCACCTCCGCACAGAGGCGCTTGACCTCCTGGCGCAGCGGCTCCAGCGGCAAGCCGTAGTCGCACCAGACGAAGACCGAGCCGATCAGGCTGGAGGAGGAGCGCGTCCAATTCTGGAAAGGGTTCTCGATGACCCATTGCAGCGGCACCACCAAGCGTCGTTCGTCCCAGATGCGCACCACCACGTAGGCCCCGGTGATCTCCTCGATGCGACCCCATTCGCCTTCGACGATCACCACGTCGTCGAGACTGATGGGCTGGGTGATGGCGATCTGCAGCCCGGCGATCAGGTTGCCCAGCACCGGCCGCGCGGCGAAGCCTGCGGCCAGCCCGGCCAGTCCAGCGGAGGCCAGCAGGCTGGTGCCGAACTGGCGCGCGGCCGGGAAGGTCATGAGGATCGCCGAAGCGCCGATCAGCAGCACGAAGAACGAAAGGGTGCGGATCAGCACCCGGGTCTGCGTCTGGATACGCCGGGCGCGCAGGTTGTCGGCGATGTCCACCGGATTGCTCTTGAGGATCACCTGCTCCATCGCGCGCACCGCCTGCAAGCCGAGCCAGGTGAAGCCGGCGACGATCAGCAGCGAGGTCACGTGACGGGCGCCACCGATCAACGCCAGGTCATCGGGCGCCGCCGTCCACACCGCCTGCAGGCCGAACAGCGGCAGTAGCCAGCGCAGGGGGCGGTCGACGTGGCGGGTGAGCTCGCGGGTGAACAGGAAGCCGCGCCCGAGGCGGCGCATCAGCGCCGTGATCAGACGGCCGGCCAGGGTCAGTACCAGGGTGACCAGAACCGCCGCGATCAGGGTATTGACCGCGGGCATTGAGAGGTATTCGCGCCATTCCAGGGGCATGGGGTTCCTCGCAGTAGGAGCGGAGTCGCGGCAAGCACTGCAGCCTGTTGGGTAGCAGCGCGGGGAGTGCCGAGACTCTAATGAATCCCTGCGTGCCGCCGAGTTCCGCTGAGAAGAACTTTGCCAGCGACGCACGGGTCCGCCAGCACTACGGTCACGAAAACCAGCGCGCCTCGAGGAATGCCATGTTCGGTCTGGAAGCACTGGATCTCGCCCTTATCCAGTTCGCCTTCACAATCTCTTTCCATATCATCTTTCCAGCACTGGGCATTGGTCTGGCGAGTTACCTTGCGGTGCTCGAAGCGCTTTGGCTGAAGACCGAGCGCCCCGTGTACCTGCAGCTCTACCGCTTCTGGCTGCAGATCTTCGCCGTGGCCTTCGCCATGGGCGTGGTGATGAGCTATCAGTTCGGCACCAACTGGGCCGGGCTTTCGCAGGCCGCCGGCAGCATCATGGGGCCACTGCTGACCTACGAGGTGCTCACCGCATTCTTTCTTGAAGCCGGATTTCTCGGGATCATGCTGTTTGGCATGAACAAAGTAGGACGCGGGCTGCACTTCTTCGCCACGCTGATGGTGGCCATCGGCACGTTGATCTCGACCTTCTGGATCCTGTCCTCGAACAGTTGGATGCATACGCCTCAAGGCTTCGAGCTGGTCGACGGCGTTTTCCATCCTGCCGACTGGTGGCAAATCGTCTTCAACCCATCGTTTCCCTACCGTCTGGCGCACATGGCGGTCGCGGCCTTCCTCGCGACTGCGCTGGTGGTCGGGGCGACGGGCGCCTGGCATCTGCTCAAGGGGCGGGGCGACAGGGCCGCCGTGCGCATCATGTTTTCCATGGCGATGTGGATGGCGCTGTTGGTCGCGCCGATCCAGGCGGTGATCGGCGATTTCCACGGCCTCAATACCCTAGGGCCTGTTCCCGTTTCATTCGCGAGCCGCGTTGTCGCCAGAAATGGCCTGCGGTTAGGCGCAGGACGCAGGCAATGGTCATTCCCTTGGCAAGTCCTGCAACGACAGCGCAGGCCATTTCTGGCACAACCCTACGGGCCGGTGCCTGTTTTGGCGCGATACGGCGTTACTCGTCTTGGGCTTACCCCAGTAAGCCCTGCGACTCGTGCCTTGTCTCGCGCCAAAACAGGCGCCGGCGCGGCCGTGAATGAAACGGGAACAGGCCCTAGAACACCAGCCAGCGAAGATCGCCGCCATCGAGGGGCACTGGGAAACCGAGCGAGGTGTGCCCCTGCTGCTGTTCGGGTGGCCGGACATGCAGGCGGAAACCACCCGCTATGCGCTCTCTGTACCGCGCCTGGGCAGTTTGATCCTGACCCATGAATGGGACGGCGAGATACGCGGGCTCAAGGAGTGGGCCCCGCAGGACCGACCGAATTCGACGATTGTCTTCTGGAGCTTCCGGGTCATGGTCGGGCTGGGTCTGCTGATGATCCTCGCCGGAGTCTGGAGCGCCTGGCTGCGCTTGCGCGGCCGGCTGTTCGATAGCCGCCCGTTCCAGTACTTCGTACTGCTGCTGGGTCCGGCAGGCATCCTCGCCATCCTCGCGGGCTGGATCACCACGGAAGTGGGGCGTCAGCCCTGGGTGGTGTACGGCCTGCTGCGCACCGGAGACGCCGTCTCCGGGCATGCCGCGGCGGAAATGGGCGTCACCCTGACGCTGTTCGTGGTGGTCTATCTGTTGGTCTTCGGCGTGGGAATCACCTACCTGCTGCGCCTGATGCGCAAGGGACCGAAGCAGGACGAGGACGCTTCCCAGGGCGCCGGGCCGGGTCATGCCCGACAACCGATGCGTCCCCTGTCGGGCGCCGAAGCGGACCTGGAAAACGATCAAGCGGAGAGCGCGCGCGATGGAGATTGATCTGACCTTGGTCTGGGCGGCGATCATCGCCTTCGGCATCTTCATGTATGTAGTGATGGACGGCTTCGACCTGGGCATCGGCATTCTCTTCCCGTTCGTCCGGGGCAAGGAGGAGCGCGACGTGATGATGAACAGCGTGGCGCCGATCTGGGACGGCAACGAGACCTGGCTGGTCTTGGGTGGCGCCGGTTTGTTCGCCGCCTTTCCGCTGGCCTATTCGGTGGTCCTCACGGCCTTGTACTTGCCGTTGATCCTGATGCTGGTGGCGTTGATCTTTCGTGGGGTGGCTTTCGAGTTTCGTTTCAAGGCCAAGCGCACTCGGCCTGCGTGGGATGTCGCCTTCATCGGCGGATCGGTACTGGCGACCTTTTCCCAGGGCGTGGTGCTCGGCGCCTTCGTCGACGGCATTGCGGTGGTCGGCCGACAGTACGCCGGCGGGCCGCTCGACTGGCTGGCTCCGTTCCCCCTGTTCACCGGTGCCGCGCTGGTGGTGGGCTATGCGATGCTCGGTTGCGGCTGGCTGATCATGAAGACACACGGGGAGCTGCAGGCGCGCATGTTCAGCCTGATGAAGCCGCTGACCCTGGTGCTATTGGCCGTCATCGCCGTGGTCAGCCTGTGGACACCACTGGCGCATGGCGCCATCGCCGAGCGCTGGTTCAGTTTGCCCAACCTGCTGTACTTCCTGCCGGTGCCGCTGCTCGTCGCGTTTTGCGTAGTGCTGCTGCTGCGCGCGCTGGCGCGGCAGCGCGAAGTGCAGCCGTTCCTGCTGACCCTGGGGTTGATGTTCCTGTCCTACACCGGATTGGGGATCAGCCTGTGGCCGAACATCGTACCGCCGGACATCAGCCTCTGGCAGGCGGCCGCGCCCGCGTCGAGCCAGCGCTTCACCTTGGTCGGCGTGCTGATTCTGTTGCCGGTGATCCTTGGCTACACGGCCTACGCCTACTGGGTGTTCCGCGGCAAGATCGCCCTGGGTGAGGGCTATCACTGATGCGCCGTCGTCTACGTCAACTGGGGTGGTTCGTCCTGCTGTGGGCTGCGGGTGTGCTGGCCGTGTCGCTGTTGGCGTGGAGCATTCGGCTGCTGATGGGGCTTTGAGGCCCGTCCGGCGGACGGGCCCGGACACCTTAGCCGCGACCGACGAAGGGCATCGAGTTGGCCATGACGGTGAGGTTCAGCACGTTGCTGGTGAGCGGCAGCGAGGCCATGTAGGAAACCGCCTGGGCGACTTCGCGCACGTCGCACATCGGCTCCACGGCGGTCTCGCCGTTGGCCTGCAGTACGCCGCGGGTCATGCGCTCGGACAGTTCGGTCAGGGCGTTGCCGATGTCGATCTGCCCGCAGGCGATGGAGAATGCGCGGCCATCCAGCGACAGGGTCTTGGTCAGGCCGAGCACCGCGTGCTTGCTGGCCGTGTAGGCGACGCTGAAGGGCCGTGGCGCATGCGCGGAGATCGAGCCGTTGTTGATGATGCGGCCACCCTGCGGCTGCTGGCGGCGCATCAGGCCGAAGGCGGCGCGGGCGCAGAGGAAAACCCCGGTGAGGTTGGTGTCGATCACGTTGCGCCACTGTGCCACGTCGAGTTCGTCGACCGGAACCGCCGGAGCGCCCACGCCGGCGTTGTTGAAGATCAGGTCCAGGCGGCCATATTCGGCCTCGATGCGGGCGAACAGATCGTCCACGCTGGCTTCGTCGCGCACGTCGGTCGGCACGCCCAGTGCCTCGCCGCCCAGTGCGCGGATCTCTCCGGCAACGGCATCCAGCGGTTCGGCGCGTCGGCCGGCGAGGACCAGGGTGAAGCCATCCTCGGCGAGCGCCAGGGCGACTGCACGGCCGATGCCGCTGCCGGCGCCGGTGACCAGGGCGATACGAGCGTTAGCTTGGGTCATTTTATTGTTCTCTTCCTAGGGTCTGTTGCTGTTTGATTTCGCGATTCGTAGCGTCGCGATGGGTCGCCTGCGTTCAGGCGCAGGGCCTTTATCGCACAAGCAGTCGACTCGCGCTTGTGTGCGCAGGCTATTACGTTGCCCGGCTTGCCTGTTTCGCCATGCCCGGGGCGATGCGCACACGCAGTTCGCCAATGCCTTCCACGCCGGCCTCGATCAGGTCACCCGGTTGCACGGCGGCGACGCCTGCCGGCGTGCCGGTCATCAGCAAGTCGCCCGGCTGCAGGGCGATGAATGTGGACAATTCGCTGATGGCCTGGGCGATCGGCCGGATCAGCGCGTCCAGATCGGCCTGCTGGCGCAGTTCGCCATTCACCTTCAGCCATATCCGCCCCTGGGGGGCGTCGGTATCGGGCCGCACACGCTGCAAGGCAGCGATGGGCGCAGAACCGTCGAAGGCCTTGGCCGCCTCCCAGGAACCACCGGCGCGCTTGGCTCTGTGCTGCAGGTCGCGGCGCGTCATGTCCAGGCCGGCGGCGTAGCCCCAGACGTGGTCCAGGGCCCGATCTGCCGGAATGCAGCTACCCCCACGACCGATAGCGACCACCAGTTCGATCTCGTGGCAGTAGTCCTCGGTGGCGGGCGGAAAAGGGATATCGCCTTCGGCCTCGATCACCGCGGTGTTGGGCTTCATGAAGTAGAAAAGCTCGTCAGGGGTGACCGCGGCGGCGTCCCAGCGGTAGTTGCGTCCCAGGCAGAACACCCGGTTGACGAAGAAGCGCTGGTTACTGCCCTGGATCGGCAGGCTGACCGGTAGCGGCGGTGCCGGCAGGGGCAGCGCTTCGCGCAAAGGGGTATCGCACGCATCCATCTTGTTATTCCTTTTATGGCTGAGTGGCGAGGTCCATCCTAGACGATGCGCAGGGCGGCCAGTTTGTAGAATCCGGACAGTCGCTTGGAGAAAAACGGGTTTCCCGGAGTGGTGGACGAGGCAGATTCGCGATAGGCGTCGCTGCAGGTTATCGTACGACTCCACCTGCCGGAGACCGCCATGCCTGCCGTCGCCAAGATCCCGACCCTCGCGCTGCGGCTGCGCGGCGAGCGCAGCGACTTCCACCTACGCGAGAAATTCGCCGGTCAGGCCGAGCCGGCGCCGCATCGGCACAGCTATTTCCAGATTCAGGTCAATCTCGGGGCCGCGACCACCCAGCGTATCGGCGAGGCGGAGCGGGTGCTGCCACGCCAGGGGCTGGCCTTCGTCCTGCCGCACCGTGTCCATCACATCGCCCCGGCGCCGGGAGAACGGGCACTACTGATCAATTTCGAGCAGAGTTTCCTGCTGCCGCATCTGGACTGTTCGCCGATGGAGCTGGAAGAGGTATCGCTGGCGCAGGCGCCGGAACTGGCGCCGTTCCGCTTCCAGCAGCACCTGGATTTCGCCCTCGGCAACGCCGACTGGGCGGCCCTGCAGCGGCTGATCGGCGACATGCGGCGGGTGGCCGAGGATGACCGCTTCGGCAGCCGCGAGTATCTCCGGGGATGCCTGCTGCAATTGATAGCCTGCGTCTGCCAGGCCTACGCGGAGCCGCTGCAGGCGATGGCGGCGTCCAACGTCACCCGGCGCAGCCGGCGCGATGCGCTGTCGCGCATGAGCCGCTACGTGCGCGAGCATCTGGCCGATCCGCGTTTGGACCTCAAGGCGGTGGCCGCAGCCACCTGCCTGTCGCCGAGCTACCTCACCCACTGGCTGCGCAAGGAAACCGGGCAGAGCTTCAGCGAGCTGGTGCTGCAGCGGCGCATGCAGCGGGCGCGCAGCCTGCTGCTGGAGACGCCGTTGCCGATGGCGGAAGTGGCGCGCCAGTGCGGCTATGCCGATGAAGCCTACTTCTCCCGACGCTTCCGTCAGTTGCATGGCGTGCCGCCGAGTCGTTTTCGCCGTGACGCAGGGCAGGGCGGGGCACGTTGAACTGCATTCTGGTTATAAAAACCTAATCAAAAGTTACTTCAGCCGAATATACCGGTGATGCACAATGGCCGCCCCAAACGCACAGACAGGGAGTGATCCATGCTGAAGAAACTGCTGCTGGCCAGCGCATTTGCCTCCGCCCTCGGTGGCGCCGGGCTTGCCAGCGCCCAGGAATCGCCGACGATCCTCAACGCGTCCTATGACATCGCCCGCGAACTGTTCGGCAAGATCAACCCGCTGTTCGTCGAGCACTGGAAGGAAAAGACCGGCCAGAACCTGCAGATCGACCAATCCTTCGCCGGCACCTCGCGCCAGGCCCAGGACATCATCCAGGGCAAGAAGGTGGATACCGTGACCTTCAACCAGGTCACCGACATCGAGATCCTCGCCAAGCGCGGTCTGGTGCGCAAGGACTGGGCGAGCCAGTTCCCCAACAACAGCTCGCCGTACTACAGCACCATCGCCTTCCTGGTGCGCAAGGGCAACCCGAAGAACATCCACACCTGGGACGACCTGGTGCGCGATGACGTGAAGGTCGTCTTCCCCAACCCGAAAACCTCCGGTAACGCGCGCTACAGCTACCTGGGCGCCTGGCTCTACGCCAACCAGAAGTTCAATGGCGACGAAGCCAAGACCCGCGAGTTCGTCTCCAAGCTGCTGCACAATGTCGAGAGCTTCCCCACCGGTGGCCGTGGCGCGACCCTGGCCTTCGACCAGAACGGGCAGGGCGATGCGCTGCTGACCTTCGAGTCCGAGGTGGTGAACATCGCCAACAGCGACGAGTTCAAGGCCGGTGGCTACGAGATCGTGGTGCCGCCGGTGAGCGTGCTCGCCGAGTTCCCGGTCGCGGTGGTCGACAAGGTAGTGGATGCCAAGGGCACCCGCGACGTCGCCGAGGAATTCCTGCGCTTCGAATACAGCCCGGAAATCCAGAAGCTGCTGACCACCTTCAACTACCGCGTGCACGACGCCGAGGCGGTGAAGGCCAGTGCAGACCGCTTCCCGCAGATCGAGCTGATCAACCCCACCGACGTGCTCGGCAGTTGGGACGATATCCAGCAGACCCACTTCGCCAGTGGCGGCGTGCTCGACGAACTGCTCGCGCAGTAAACGTCCGGGATATGAAAGCCGCCTTTGCAGGCGGCTTTCAGCCGTGCAGAATGGCCGACTTTGTTTTGTGACAAGCGCCCGCCCGTGAGTAGTAGAAACGCCTCCTGGTTCTTCCGCCAGTCCGCCACCTTGCCGGGCTTCGGCCTCAGTTTCGGGGTCAGCAGCCTGTACCTGGCGCTGGTGATCCTCTTCCCGATTTCCGCCTTGCTGCTGTACGTCAGCGACATGTCCTGGGCCCAGTACTGGCGCGCCATCAGCGACAAGCGGGTGATCGCCAGCTACTGGGTGACGGTCAGCGGTGCCTTCTACGCGACCCTTGCGGCGACCCTGATCGGCCTGTTGCTGGCCTGGATCATCAGCCGCTACGAGTTTCCCGGACGACGCCTGGTGGACGCGCTGGTCGACCTGCCGTTCGCCTTGCCTACCTCGGTGGCCGGCCTGACCCTCGCCGCGCTGCTGTCTCCCGGCGGCTGGATTGGTCAATGGCTGGCGGCGGCCGGCCTCAAGGTCGCCTATGCCTATCCGGGGATCGTCATCGCCATGACCTTCACCAGCCTGCCGTTCGTGGTTCGCACCGTGCAGCCGGTGCTGCAGGACCTCGGCCACGAGTACGAGGAGGCGGCGCGCACCCTGGGCGCCAGTCGCTGGCAGACCTTCTGGCACGTGATCCTGCCTACCCTGGTGCCGGCGCTGGTCACCGGCGCTTCGCAGTCGTTCATCCGCAGCCTCGGCGAGTTCGGCGCGGTGATCATGATCGCCGGCAACATGCCGTTCAAGACCGAGGTCACCTCGCTGATGATCTTCGTGCGTTTGCAGGAATTCGACTATCCGGCCGCCGCGGCCATCGCTTCGGTGATCCTGCTCTGTTCCCTGACGCTGCTGTTCCTGCTGCAACTGCTGCAGGGTCGTCTGCTGGCCTGGAAGCGCAAATGAAGAGTCAGATGAAACGCCCCGATTCCTGGCAGCAGTGGCTGCTGATCGTTCTCGGCCTGGCGGCGGTGGGGCTGATCCTGATCGTGCCGCTGGCGCTGATCTTCAGCCAGGCGCTGTCCGGCGGCTGGGGCCTGCTGGTGGAGAACCTGTCCCAGGACTACATGCAGCATGCGATCTTCCTGACCCTGTTCGTCGCGGTGCTCACGGTGCCGATCAACCTGGCCTTCGGCATCTGCCTGGCTTGGTGCGTGACGCGCTACGACTTCCGCGGGCGCAAGCTGCTGACCACACTGGTGGACATTCCCTACGCGGTGTCGCCGGTGGTCGCCGGCCTCTGCTACCTGGTGATGTACGGGGTGGAGAGCCTGATCGGCGGTTGGTTCTATGCGCGCGACATCCAGCTGATGTTCGCCTGGCCGGGGATCGTCATGGTCACCATCTTCGTCACCGCGCCCTACGTGGCGCGCATCCTGATTCCCGTGATGCAGGCGCAGGGTGCCGACGAGGAAACCGCCGCCCTGTGCCTGGGCGCCAATGGCTGGCAGATCTTCCGCCGCATCAGCCTGCCGAAGATGAAGTGGGCGCTGCTCTACGGTGTGGTGGTGAGCAACGCGCGGGCGGTGGGTGAGTTCGGCGCGGTCTCGGTGGTCTCCGGCACCATCATGAACCAGACGCTGACGCTACCTTTGCTGGTGGATCAGCTGAACAACGACTACAAGACCGCGGCGGCCTTCACCGCCGCTGCACTGCTGGCCTGCATGGCGTTGCTGACGCTACTGCTGAAGACCTTCATGGAGTGGCGCCAGCGCAACCTGCTGCGTCGTGCGGCAGCCTGAGGCCGCCGCACGGGGTAGCGCTTAGGCCGCCAGCGCCTTGTCGATCGCCTCGACCAGGCGCGGGTCGTCGGCGGTGACGTCCGGTGCGAAGCGCGCCAGCACCTGACCGTCACGGCCGATCAGGAACTTCTCGAAATTCCACAGCACTTCCGGCGGATTCGACGGCTCGATGCCGAAGCCCTTCAGGCGCTCGCGCATCGGACCTTCGTTGATCGCGTCCGGCTGCGCGGCGGTCAGCGCGTCGTACAGCGGGTGACGGGTCTCGCCAAGTACGCTGATCTTGGAGAACAGCGGGAAGTGCACGTCGTAGTTCAGCGAGCAGAATTCGCTGATCTCGGCATCGCTGCCCGGCTCCTGGCCCTTGAAATCGTTGGCGGGGAAGCCGAGCACTTCCAGCCCCTGGGCGTGCTTGGCCTGGTAGAGCGCTTCCAGACCGGTGTACTGGGGGGTTAGTCCGCATTTGGAGGCCACATTGACCACCAGCAGGACCTTGCCTGCGTAATCGCCGAGGCTGGCGGACTGTCCATCGATGCGGTTGACGGGGATGTCGTAGAGCGCGCTCATGGGGATTCCTTAATGATGCAATCGGCCGGACGGCCCAGTGCCGCCCGCTCGCTAAAGACTAGCCGGCTGGCGGCGGCAGAGAAAGACCTAGCGCGATACTCGGATGCATCGCCGAGCACGTCACAGGCTCAATTCGATACCGACTGCTCCAGGCTCAGGATACGATCACGCCCCTGTTCGGCGAGCAGGTAGCGTCCCGCTCCCACCTGCAGCAGCGTCTGTGGCGCGCGCAGGTGGTTCAGTACCGTGTGCAGCACGCCGTTGCCATCCAGGCGCAGTACCCGGGCCATGTGCGTGGCGTCCTCGGTGACCCACAGACCGTCGCCGTTGCAGAGCAGGAAGCCGGGCTGATTGAGCCCGGAAATGAGTCGCGGGTTGCCGTGCTCGGTGTCGAGCTTGCGGACCTCGCCCAGTTGCTTCTGCAGGTACACCAGTGAGCCATCGGGGCAGACCGCGACGCTCTCGGCCTGATCCAGCCCCTCGAGCAACACGCGGGTCTCGTGACTTTGTGCGTCGTAGCGCAGCAGTCTGCCGTTGCCCTTGCGGTCTTCGATCGCATACAGGTACTGCCCCTGTGAGGCGAGTCCTTCCACGGCGAAACCCTCGAAAAGCACCTCGCGTCGATCGCCGTGCCACCAGATCACCGGTTGCTCGCCTTCTTCCTGGCTGTAGGCCACGCCGTCGAGGAAGTCAACCATGCCATCGGGTTTCGACAGGCCCTCAGCGAGGCTGTCCAGCGTGCCATCGGCCTCGCGCCGCAACAGTCGGCCACGTCCGTCAGGCATTTCCTCGGTGAGCCAGAGGCGGCCGTCAGGGCCGTCGGCCAGCGCGCTGACCATTTTCAGGTTTCCCGCCACTTCGCTGTAGTGCCAACCGCTTTGAGCGAATACCGGCGCGAAGTGGCGCCAGGCCGGTATGCCGGCGCCGAGGACTACGATGGCCAGTGTCAGGCCGGTGAAGAAGCGAAGCGGACGGCGCATTCGGAAGGGCTCCGGAAGGATTGACGGCCGGCAGGCTAGAGCGCCTTTCCTGAAGCTTTCGTGATGCGTTTGTGAAGGAATCGTCAATGGCTCAAGTGGCTGGTTTCATTGACATTTTCTTAACAATTGGCTCACCGGAAACTCACCATTCCCCCCCTAGTCTGCGCGCCGATATCCACGAGGTCCGGACAGGGGGATACATGTCCATCAGCCGCTATCGAATCGCTCCGCACTGGCTCGCGCCGCTCGCTGCCGCAGTCCTTGTGCTGTTCTACAACCAGCCGCTCTGGCAACGCCTGCAGCAGATCCTGCCGGACACGGGCGAGTCCTTCTTGCGGCTCGGTTTCGGGGCCATGCTCTGGGCGGCATTCTGCCTGGTCCTGTTGCTGTTCTCCGCCAGACCGCTGCTCAAACCGGTGCTGATGGTGCTGTTCTTCGGCAGTGCGCTGACGCTGTATTTCATGGGGCAGTACGGGGTGATGTTCGATCGCGAGATGCTGCGCAACGTCGCCCAGACCGACCTGCACGAAGTGCTCGACCTGCTCTCCTGGAAACTGGCCGGCTACCTGCTGCTGTTCGGCGCGTTGCCGAGCTGGTTGCTCTATCGGTTGCCGTTGGCGCCGAGCCGCAGCCTCTGGCGCGACCTGCTGGGGCGTGTGGCGGTCGCGGCCGTGGCGCTGGGGGTGCTGCTGGGCGTGGCGCTGGTGCAGTACCAGGGCATGGCCTCACTGCTGCGTAACCACCATGAACTGCGCCTGCTGGCGGTACCGAGCAACTACCTTTCCGCACTCTATGGCTATGTCCGCGAGAGTCTCGCCAGCGGCAGCCAGCCCTGGCAAACGGTGGGCGAGGACGCACACCTGGATGCGGCCTGGAAACAGCACCAGCGCCGCTCGCTGACGGTGCTGGTGGTGGGGGAGAGCGCCCGGGCGGACCACTTCGGCGTGCTCGGCTACGAGCGTGACACGACGCCCGAACTCGCTCGCCAGGACGGTCTGCTGGGCTTTGCCCAGGTCACCTCCTGTGGCACCGAGACGGCGGTCTCCGTGCCCTGCATGTTCTCCCGGATGACCCGCAAGGACTACGACGCCGGCCGCGCCGAACACCAGGATGGTCTGCTCGACATCCTCCAGCGTGCCGGGCTCAAGGTCAGCTGGATCGACAACCAGTCCGGGTGCAAGGGTACCTGCGACCGGGTCGAGCACGTCAGCGTGCGCGACGCCAATGATCCGGAGTTCTGTGGCGATGGCGAGTGCCGCGACGGCATCCTGGTGGCCAACCTGCAGCGCTACCTGCAAAACCTGCAGGGTGACGCCGTACTGGTGTTGCACCAGATGGGCAGCCACGGTCCGGACTATTTCAAGCGCTATCCCTCGCAATTCCAACGTTTCCAGCCGATCTGCGTGAGCAATGCATTGAACGACTGCTCGCGGCAAAGCATCGTCAATACCTACGACAACATCATCGGTTACACCGACCATGTCCTCGCGGGCGTGATCGATGTGCTGCGCTCCCGGCAGGACGATCTCGATACGGCGTTCATCTACCTGTCCGACCACGGCGAGTCGCTGGGTGAGTACAACCTCTACCTGCACGGCACGCCCTATGCGCTGGCGCCGCCGCAACAGACTCACGTACCGATGCTCATGTGGTTCTCACCAGGCTACCAGCGCGACTTTTCACTCGACGAGAGCTGCCTGCGCAGCAACCTGGGGCAGAGCTACAGCCAGGACAACCTGTTCCATTCCATGCTCGGGCTGCTGCAGGTGGACACCCAGGAATACCACCGCGACCTGGATCTCTTCGCCGCCTGCCGGCGCCCCGTCAACGTCATCGCCAAAAGGAGTTGAACATGTCCACGCAAGCCTCGCGCCCCATGCCTTTCGCCTGGTGGTTGGGTATCCCGATTCTGCTGGCTCTGGCCCTGCTGCTGGGTGATCCGACGCACCTGGACTTTCGCATCGAGCGGCTTTTCTATCAGCCGGGCCAGGGCTTCATCGGCAAGCAGTACGGCTACCTGTTCGAGACCCTGCTGCACGATCGGGTCAAGCAGGCGGTGATCGCTTTCGCGTTCCTCTCGCTCGCAGGCTGGCTGCTCACGTTTGTGTTGCCTCGGATACGGCCGCTGCGCCGGGCGCTGGGCTATCTGGTACTGGCCTTTGCGCTCTGCACGAGCATCGTGATGCCGCTGAAAGTGCTGACCGGCGTGCATTGTCCCTGGAGCCTGGAAGCCTTCGGTGGCAACGAAATCTACACGCCGCTGCTGTCCAGCCGGGCGCCCACCGACAAGCCGGGGCTCTGCTGGCCTGGCGGCCATGCCTCCGCGGGGTTCTCGCTGATCGCCTTGTTCTTCGCCTTACGCGATCGCAAGCCGCGTCTGGCCATCGTCGCCCTCGGCGCCGCCCTGGCACTGGGCAGTGTGCTGTCGTTGGGACGCATGATGCAGGGGGCGCACTTTCTCTCGCACAACGTCTGGACCGCGCTATTCGACTGGACGATCTGCCTGCTGTTGTACCGGCTGATGCTGTTCCGGCGCGCTCCGGCGCCGCTGCCCGAGGCCTTCGTGGCCCGTCCTTGAAGCGCCGGCGTGGCGGAAATCGATACGCTTTCTTTACGCCCCGGCCACGCTAGCCCCATCGCGCCTTTACGCGCCTGAGTCGGAGAATTTCACGGCAACGCGGCCTTCGCCGCATTCAGGAGCCGTGACATGAATTCATCCGACCAGGCCTTCCAGGGCCTGCCCGTGCGATCGCGGGAGGCCCGATGAGCAGCCAGACGCTGGGCTTGCTACTGGCCTTCGCCATACTCGTATTGCTGCCTGCGCCGTTGCTCGGTCGCTACCTGTACCGCGTGATGGAGGGTGAACGCACCTGGCTGACGCCGCTGCTGCGCCCGCTGGAGCGCGTGTGCTACCGACTGATCGGCGTCGATGCCAACCTCGGGCAGGACTGGAAGGCTTACAGCCTCGCGCTGCTGGCGTTCAGCCTGGCGAGTTTCCTGCTGCTCTTCGTTTTGCTCTCGCTGCAGGGCCTGCTGCCTCTGAACCCTGAAGGATTCGCCGGCCTGGAACCCAGCCTGGCGCTGAACACCGCGGTGAGCTTCCTGACCAATACCAACTGGCAGGCCTACAGCGGTGAGGCGCAGATGAGCTACCTAAGCCAGATGGCCGGGCTGACGGTGCAGAACTTCCTCAGCCCTGCGGTCGGAGTGGCGATTCTTGCGGCCTTTGCTCGCGGTATCGCCGGCACCGCGGACGGGCGCCTGGGCAACTTCTGGGTCGACCTGACCCGCGTGACGCTCTATGGCCTGCTGCCGCTGAGCCTGGTGTTCGCGCTGTTCCTCGTCTGGCAGGGCGTTCCGCAGAGCTTCGCCGATTATCTGCAGGTGCATACTCTGGCCGGCGCCGAACAGAGCATTCCGCTGGGGCCTGCGGCCAGCCAGATCGCCATCAAGCAGCTGGGCACCAATGGTGGCGGGTTCTTCGGGGTCAACTCCGCGCATCCGTTCGAGAACCCCACGGCGCTGAGCAATCTGTTCGAGGTGGCGGCCATTTTGCTGATTCCCGCCGCATTGGTCTTCACCTTCGGATACTACGTGCGCGACCTGCGCCAGAGCCGGGCGATCCTCGCCTGCATGCTGCTGTTGTTCTGCATCGGCCTGGGCGTGACGCTATGGGCCGAAGCCCAGCCCAACCCGGCACTGGCGGGCTTGCCCATCGAGCAGGCCGGTTCGCTGGAGGGCAAGGAGACACGCTTTGGCGTCGCCGCCTCGGCGCTCTGGGCGGTAGCCACCAGCGCCGCCTCGAATGGCTCGGTGAACGCGATGCACGACAGTTTCAGCGCCCTGGGCGGCCTGGTGCCACTGTTCAACATCCAGCTGGGCGAGATCATTTTCGGCGGGGTTGGCGTGGGCCTGACCGGCATGCTGCTGTTCGTGCTGATCGCGGTCTTCCTCGCCGGCCTGATGATCGGCCGCACGCCCGCGTACCTGGGCAAGAAGCTCGAGGCCCGCGAGGTGCGTTTGCTGGTCGCGACGCTGCTGGTGATGCCGGTGGGCGTGCTGGCGTTCTGCGCCCTGGCGCTGAGCCTGGATGGCCCGGCGAGCGCCATCAGCAACCCGGGGCCGCACGGCTTCAGCCAGTTGCTCTACGCCTACAGCTCGGCGACCGGCAACAACGGCTCGGCCTTCGCCGGCTTCGGCGCGGCTACGCCTTACCACAACCTGATGCTCGGGCTGGCCATGCTGCTCGGACGCTTCGGTTACATCCTGCCGGTGCTGGCGATCGCCGGCGGCCTGGTGAACAAGCGACGGGCGCCACTGGAAAGCGAAGGCTTCCCGACCCATGGCCCGCTGTTCGTGGTGCTGCTGAGCCTGACCATTCTGTTGATCGGTGGCCTGACCTTCCTGCCGGCGCTGGCCCTGGGCCCGCTGGCCGAATATCTGGCGCCTTGAGGAACCTGCGATGAATGTTTCCACCGAGAACACCGCGATGACGGCGGCCACCGACTTCGCCAGCCTATGGCGCCCGGCCCTCAGACAAGCCTTCGTGAAACTGGCGCCGACGCACCTGAAGCGCTCCCCGGTGATGATGCTGGTGGCGCTGACCGCCGTACTGACGACGCTGCTGTGCCTGCTGCCGAGCGCGGCGGTGAGTACCGCGCTGGCCGTGCAGATCACCCTGTGGCTGTGGTTTACCGTGCTCTTCGCGAACTTTGCCGAGGCCCTCGCCGAAGGCCGTGGCAAGGCGCGCGCCGACAGCCTCAAGGCGGGCAGCGAGGGCCTGAGCGCGCGCCGTCAGGTGGGCGAAGGCTTCGAGCAGGTGCCTGCCGGCGAGTTGCGCAAGGGCGACGTGGTGCGTGTCGAGGCCGGTGAGTTGATCCCCGGCGACGGCGAGGTGATCGCCGGTGTCGCGGCGGTCAACGAGGCGGCGATCACCGGCGAGTCAGCCCCGGTGATCCGCGAGTCCGGCGGCGATCGCTCGGCGGTCACCGGCAACACGCGGATCGTCTCGGACTGGCTGCTGGTGCGCATCAGTGTCGATCCGGGGGAATCCACCCTGGATCGGATGATCGCCCTGGTGGAAGGCGCGCGGCGGCAGAAGACACCCAACGAGGTCGCCCTGGATACGCTGTTGCTGGGGCTGACGGCGATCTTCCTGATCGTGGTGGTTACCCTCGAACCCTTCGCACGCTACGCCGGTGGGCAGTTGCCGCTGGTCTATCTGGCGGCGCTGCTGGTGACGCTGGTGCCGACCACCATCGGCGGGCTGCTGTCGGCCATCGGCATCGCCGGCATGGACCGCCTGGTGCGCCTCAACGTCATCGCCAAATCCGGGCGCGCGGTGGAGGCGGCCGGCGACGTGCATACACTGCTGCTCGACAAGACCGGCACCATCACCTTCGGCAACCGGCGCTGCAGCGCACTGTTCAAGGCGCCGGGCGTCTCCACCACGGTGCTCGCCGAGGCAGCGCTGCTGGCCTCGCTGGCGGACGATACGCCCGAGGGCAAGTCCATCGTCGAGTACCTGCACAACCTGCACCCGATGAAGGCGCCCGGCCGGGACGAGATCGAGGCCATCACGTTTTCCGCGGAAACCCGCCTTTCCGGTGCGGACTGGAAGGGCGTGTCTTATCGCAAAGGGGCCGTGGATGCGCTGCTCGCCTACCTGGGCTTGCGCCGCAACGAACTCCCCGAGCCGCTGGCGCGCGAGGTGGACGCCATCGCCCAGAGCGGCGGCACGCCGCTGCTGGTCGCCGGCGAGGGCCGCCTGCTGGGGGCGATCCATCTCAAGGACGTGGTCAAGCCGGGCATCCGCGAGCGCTTCGCCGAGCTGCGGCGGATGGGCATCCGCACGGTGATGGTCACCGGGGATAACCCGCTGACCGCGGCGGCCATCGCGGCGGAGGCGGGCGTCGATGACGTGATCGCCGAAGCCACGCCGGAGAAGAAGCTGCAGCGCATCCGCGCCGAGCAGAACGATGGCAAGCTGGTGGCGATGTGCGGCGATGGCGCCAACGACGCGCCGGCGCTGGCCCAGGCCGACGTCGGCCTGGCGATGAACGACGGCACCCAGGCCGCCCGCGAGGCGGCCAATCTGGTCGACCTGGATTCCGACCCGACCAAGCTGCTCGACGTCGTGCAGGTGGGCAAGGAACTGCTGGTGACCCGCGGCGCACTGACTACCTTTTCGGTCGCCAACGACGTGGCCAAGTACTTCGCCATCCTCCCGGCGCTGTTCGCCAGTCTCTATCCGCAGCTCGCTGCGCTGGATGTGATGCGCCTGGGCAGCCCGCAAAGCGCGATTCTCTCGGCGATCGTGTTCAACGCGCTGATCATCGTCGCGCTGATCCCGCTGGCCTTGCGCGGTGTGCGCGTGCAGGCCGCCAACGCCGCCACGCTGCTCCGCCGCAACCTGTTGATCTACGGCGTGGGCGGGCTGCTGGCGCCCTTCGTCGGGATCAAACTGATCGACCTGCTGCTCAACGGCCTGGGTCTGGTCTGACCCTCGCCGACAAGGAGAACCCCATGTTCAAGCAGATCCGTATCGCTGTCGGCTTTCTCATGCTGATGACCCTGCTCACGGGCATTGCCTATCCGCTGCTGGTCACTGCCGTCGCCCAGGCGGCATTCCCCGCGCAGGCCAACGGCAGCCTGCTGCGTGACGCCCAGGGCGAGGTGCGTGGCAGCGCCTTGCTGGCGCAACCGTTCGACAGCGCCGAGTGGTTCCAGCCGCGTCCGTCCGCGGGCGGCTACGCCACCGTCGCCAGCGCGGCGAGCAACCTGTCGCCGAGCAACCCAGCCTTGCGCGAGCGTGTCGCGGCGAGTGTCCAACGGCTGACGGGGGAGGGCGCCACCCCGGTGCCGCTGGAGTTGGTCACCACTTCCGGCAGCGGACTCGATCCGCATCTGTCGCCTGCCGCGGCGCGCTGGCAGATCCCGCGTATCGCCCGTGCGCGGGGCATCCCCGCAGCCGAGCTGGAGCGCTTGATCGCCGCACACAGCGAGCGCTCGCTGTTCGGCCCCACGGTGGTCAACGTACTGGCGCTGAACCTGGCCCTGACGGACAATCGCGGCCTCGCACCGATCCCGAGAACGCCATGAGCGATGCCGTACGCGCCGATGCCCTGCTGGCGGAGTTGCCCCCGAGCGGGCGAGGCCGCCTGAAGGTATTTCTCGGCGCGGCGCCCGGCGTGGGCAAGACCTACGCCATGCTGCAGGCGGCCCACGCGCAGCGACGGCAGGGCGTGGCGCTGCGCGTGGGAGTGGTGGAAACCCACGGCCGCGCGGAAACCGCGGCGCTGCTCGCCGGCTTGCCGCAGCAAGCGCCGCTGCGCCGCGACTACCGTGGCCTGCCGCTGGCGGAACTGGATCTCGATGGCCTGCTGGCCGATCCGCCGCGACTGGTGTTGGTCGACGAACTGGCACACAGCAACGTCCCTGGCGGGCGTCATGAAAAGCGTTGGCAGGACGTCCAGGAACTGCTCGCCGCCGGCATCGACGTCTACACCACGGTCAACGTGCAGCACCTGGAAAGTCTCAACGACCAGGTGCGCGACATCACCGGCGTGCAGGTCCGCGAGACGCTGCCGGACTGGGTGGTGCAGGAGGCCGACGAGATTCTGCTGATCGATCTGCCGCCCCGGGATCTGCTCGAGCGCCTGCGCGAAGGCAAGGTCTACGTGCCGGAGCAGGCGAGGGCGGCGATCGATGCGTTCTTCAGCCAGACCAACCTCACCGCCTTGCGCGAACTGGCGATGCACACCGCAGCGGCCCGGGTGGACGCGGATCTGGCCCGTCGCTACCGCCAGCAGGGCCAGCAGGCGCCGACCGTGCGCGGCCGGCTGCTGGTCGGCATCGACGGTGACGAGCAGGCCGAGCGTCTGGTACGCCAGGCCTGCCAGGTGGCGGAACGACGCCACTTACCCTGGTCGCTGGTGCACGTGGCCTCCGGTGCGCGGCGTGGCGAGGACCACCTGGCGCGCCTGCAGGCGGCGCAGATGCTGGGCGAGCGGCTGGGTGGCGAGGTCGTGGTACTGCACGGCGACAGGGTCGCCGCCAGCCTGTTGGAACACGCCCGCGAGCGTCGTGCCAGCGTGATTCTGGTGGGGCGCAGTGGTCCGCGCCTGTCGCGGCGGCTGGGGTTGCGGCGCGGCGTGGCGCAGCAATTGATCGACCGCGGTGCCGGGCTGGAAATCAGCGTGCTGGATGCCGGGCCTCGGCGGTTGCCGAGCAGTGCCGGCAGGCCCGCGCCGACGCCCTGGCGCGACTACCTGCTGGCCTTCGGCGCGAGCCTGGGAGCCACGGCCGTGGCGTCCTTGCTGGCGCGCTTCGTGGAGCTGCCGAACATCTCGCTGGTGTTCCTCGCCGCCGTCCTGCTGGTCGCCGTGCGCAGCGCCCTGGCGCCGGCGCTGGCTTGCGCGGGGTTGTCCTTCGTAGCCTATAACCTGCTGTTCATCGAACCGCTGCTGTCGCTGAAGATCGAGCGCAAGCAAGACGTGCTGACGCTGCTGTTCTTCCTGCTCATGGCCGGCCTCACCGGCAACCTGGCCGCCCGCCAGCGGCGTCAGTTCCAGGCGCTAAGACAGAGCCAGGTGGAAACCACCGCGCTGCTGGAGCTGTCCCGCAAGCTGGCGGCGGCCACCGACCGGCGTGCGGTGATGGCAGCCGCCGAACAGCAGTTCGCGACCTGGCCGGAGCTGGAAATCATCGCGTTGGCGCAGCCGGGCGGAGAGGCGTTGATCGGTGGGCTACACACGCTGTCCGAGCAGGAGAGGGCGGCGGCGCAGTGGGCCTGGCAACACCTCCAGCCGGCGGGTAACGGCACCGGGACCTTGCCCAGCGGCCGCTGGTGGTGGTTGCCCTTGTGCAGCGAGTCGGCGCCTTTGGCGTTACTCGGCGTGACCGCTCGCGAGGGGCAGGCGCTGACACCGCAGCAACGCCGCTTGATCGGCTCGCTCGGCCAACAACTGGCCCAGGCGCTGGCGCGCGCGCAACTGGCCGAGGACCTGGAGGCGGCGCGTCTGCACGGGCAGACCGAGGAGCTGCGCAGTGCGTTGCTGGCATCGGTGTCCCATGACCTGCGCACCCCGTTGACCGGTATGCGCGGCTCGATCGACAGCCTGCTGACGTTGGGGGATGCGATCAGCGCGGAAGATCGTCGCGAGTTGCTCGAAGGTACTCGCAACGAGGCCGAACGCCTGGATCGCTACATCCAGAACCTGTTGGACATGACTCGCCTGGGCCATGGCGGGCTGGCCCTGACCCGTGACTGGGTGGCGCCGACGGACATTCTCTCCAGCGCCCTGCAGCGCTTGCAGCATGTCCTCGCACCGCTGTCGCTGGAGCTCAAGGTGCAGCCGGGATTGCCGTTGCTGCACGTGCATGCCGCGCTCATCGAGCAGGCGCTGGTCAACGTGCTGGAAAACGCCGCGCGCTTCTCGCCGGAGGGCGGCCGACTGGAGGTCAGTCTGGAAAGCGATGCCGAGGAGTTGCGCATCAGTGTGGCCGATCAGGGGCCGGGGATTCCCGCCGATGAGCGAGCGCGCATCTTCGACATGTTCTACACCGCGGCGCGTGGCGACCGCGGAGGGCAGGGGACCGGGCTTGGCTTGGCGATCTGCCAGGGTATGATCGGCGCCCACGGCGGCCATGTGAGCGTTGCCGACGGGCCTGGGGGAACCGGCACCTGCCTGACTCTGCACCTGCCCTTGCAAGCCCAGCCCGAAGGGGACGACGACACATGAACCCCGCTGCCATCCTGGTGATCGACGACGAACCGCAGATCCGCAAGTTCCTCCGCATCAGCCTCGAGGCCCAGGGATACCGCGTGCTGGAGGCCAGTACCGGACTGGAGGGTCTGGCCCAGGCGGCATTGGCGCGGCCTGACCTGGTGGTTCTCGACCTTGGCCTGCCGGACCGGGACGGCAGGCAAGTACTGCAGGAGCTGCGGGCAAGCAGCCAGGTCCCGGTTCTGGTGCTGTCGGTACGCGCCAGCGAAGCCGAGAAGGTGCTGCTGCTCGATGGCGGCGCCAATGACTACGTGACCAAGCCGTTCGCCCTGCAGGAATTTCTCGCGCGGGTGCGTGTGCTGCTGCGCGACAACCGCGGTGCGAGCGAGTTGAGTGCCTTGCAGATCGGTGAATTGCGCATCGACTTCAACTACCGTCGGGTGACGCTCGCGGGCGAGACCGTCGCGCTGACGCGCAAGGAATACGCGGTGCTCGGCCTGTTGGCGCAACATCCAGGGCGGGTCGTGACCCAGCAGATGCTGCTGCGCGAGGTCTGGGGGCCGAGCCACCTGGAAAGCACGCACTATCTGCGTGTGGTGATCGGCCATCTGCGGCAGAAGCTCGGCGACGATCCGATGGCACCGCGCTTCATCGTCACCGAGGCCGGCGTCGGCTACCGCTTGCTCGAAGCCTGAGGCAGGGCCACGCAGGGACATCCCTTTGTCAGGTAGGCAGGGCATGAACGTCGGCCATCGCGCCGAGCGTGCCTGCCAGTTGGAAGCGGGCGAGGGGAGTGAAGCTGCACGATCGGCTCGGATTCCAGTCTCCAACTGGACGTTACTGCAACGGCAGCCCTCGATGTGGGTCAAAAACTGGCACTACCGACAGTGGATCAGGAGTCTGCGATGAACTGGATGCTCTATGGTGCGAACGGTTATACGGGTGAACTGATCGCCCGCGAAGCGGTTCGTCGCGGCTTGCAACCGATCCTCGCCGGCCGTAACCGCACGCGCATCGAGGCCTTGGCGAAGGAATTGGGCCTGCAGGCCAGGGTGTTCGACCTCGACGACTCCCCAAGCGTGGATCGTCAGTTGGCAGGGCAAACGCTGGTACTCAATTGCGCCGGGCCATTCTCGGCCACCGCCGTACCGATGATGGAGGCCTGCCTGAGGGCCCAGGCGCATTACCTGGACATCACCGGCGAAATCAGCGTTTTCGAACACGCCCAGTCGCTGGCCGAGCGCGCCCGCCAGGCCGGTGTGGTGCTCTGTCCTGGCGTGGGCTTCGACGTGATCCCCACCGACTGCGTGGCCCTGGCACTGAAACAGGCCTTGCCGGATGCGACCCACCTGGCGCTGGGCTTCGATTCCCGCTCGGGGTTTTCGCCAGGCACCGCCAAGACCTCCGTCGAGGGGCTGGCCCAGGGCGGCAAGGTCCGCCGCGACGGCCGCATCGTCAGCGTGCCGCTGGCGTACAAGGTGCGGCGCATCGACTTTGGCGACGGCGAAAAGAGCGCCATGACGATTCCCTGGGGCGATGTCTCCACGGCGTACCACACCACGGGGATTCCCAATGTCGAAGTCTTCATTCCGGGCTCACCGGGAATGATCGCCAACGCCAAGCGCGCGAACTACATCCGGCCGCTGTTGGGGCTGGGCTTCGTACAACGGCTGTTGAAGGCCCGAATCGAAAAAACCGTCAAAGGCCCCAGTGAAGAGAAACGCGCGTCCATGCCGACCTTCGTCTGGGGCGAAGCGAGAAACGCCCAGGGCGATACCCGGACCGCACGCATCCGTACCGCCAACGGCTACAGCCTGACGATCACCGGCGCGCTGAGCGTCGTCGAATATCTGTTGGCCAATGAAGTGCCAGGAGATGCGTACACGCCAGCTCGGTTGTTGGGAGCGGACTTGGTGACGCGTTTGCCAGACTCGGGTGGGCTGGAAATCTCCTGAGGCGTTGAGGTTGGCTGAAGCTGGGGAAGCGTTGGCACTGGCGCATCCTTTATTTCCCATAATGTATATTATGTTAAATAAAGGATTTACCCCAAAGACCGGACCTGCCCCGGCATGCGTTCCTCTCTTCAGGTGTACTTGGTAAAGATGCCCCGTACGCGCCTGAGCGTTGCGTCAGCATCCTGTTCTTCGTGAAAAGCTTCTTCGAGCAGGCACGCGAGCATTTCCTGGTACGCCTTGTCGAGTGCCTTGCGGGCGGCGCTGAACTGCACGGCGATGGTTTCGCATTCTTCGCCTCGGCGAATCATCGCCTGCAGTCCGCGAACCTGTCCTTCGACGCGGGCCAGGCGATTGAGCATGGCTTCCTGGGGCGTGAGATCTTTCTTTCTACTCATTCGGGCTTATCTGAAACTACGCGATATTTCGGCGAGGTTAGCCTCGAACGCGATGCGCGACCAGCCCTTCGGCCGCGCACCACAGCGTGTCTCAGGACAGTTTGCACGTATCGATGCCGATCAGGCGGTAGCCCAGGCAGCGCCCGGCGAGTCCCGTCGCCAGTGGCAGTACGCCGATCCAGCCCCAGGCGCCGATGCTGCCCGAAAGGGTCAGTCCGATCAGCAGTACGCCGATGATGACCCGCAGCATGCGGTCGATTTTCCCCACGTTCGCTTTCATTTCGCGTCTCTCCTTGCTAATGCGTACCGGCCTTCCAGTACGCTGAAAATACCCATGCCTGCCAGCATCGAGGCGCCGAATGCCCACACCGGCCATTGCAGGCTGGGCAGCAACAGAAACGCCGGTCCCGGGCACAGTCCGAACAGTCCCCAGCCTACGCCGAAGGCAATGCTGCCCAGGATCAGGCGGCGATCCAGCCGGCGTGTGCCCGGCAACTGGATCTCAACGCCCAGCAGTGAGCGCGGGTGATGGCCCGCCCAGCGCATGGGCAGGGCCGCACTCGCAACCGCAGCCAGCATCACCAACGCCAGTGACGGGTCCCAGGCGCCGAACAGATCGAGGAATGCCAGAACCTTCGCCGGGTTGGCCATGCCCGCAAGCAGCAGGCCGGCGCCAAATAGCGCGCCTGCGAGGAAGGCGCTAAGGCGTCGCATGGGATATACCCCCCAGCAGATGGCGACTCAGGTAGACCGTCAGGATGCCGCTGGCCATGAACCCGGCAACCGCTACCAGCGAGCGCGGTGACAGCCGCGCCAGACCGCAAACCCCGTGGCCGCTAGTACAGCCGGACGCGGCGCGGCTACCGAGGCCGACCAGCAGTCCCGCGACTATCAATAGGCCCGGCGAACCAAGCGACGATACCTCTGGCCAGTAGCCCAGCAGCCCCCCGCACACGGAAGCGCATAGCATGCCGAGCAGGAACATGAGGTTTTCGTCACGCCCCCTGCCCGCCTTCATCGTTCCTGCCAGCAGCCCGCTGATGCCCGCGATGCGCCCATTGGCCATCACGAAGAGCCCCGCGCCCAGCCCCAGCAGCACGCCACCCGCAATCGCGGAGAGTGGCGTGAAAGCACTCCAGTCAACGCTCATTCCACCCCTCCCAAGACGTCTGCGACCTTGCGTCGCTTCTTCAGTCGTCGCCGGTCTATATACCCTTGGGGGTATTAAAGCAGTGCGGTGAGGAGACCTCAAGTGCCTGTTCGTCCGACAGCGCCACGTCTGGCCCGTGATCTGGTCGCCGTACTGCTGGTGAAGACCGCGCTCCTGCTGCTGATCAAGGCGGCATGGTTCGCGGGGCCGAGCATTTCCTCCGAGGCGCGCGAGCGAACCTCCGCACACTTGCTCGGTATCGCCACCCTGGAATCGAAATCCTTGGCTGCAAAGGAGTAGCTCCAGATGATCTCGGAAGACGTCGTCGATCTTTCACGCCTGCAATTCGCCCTCACGGCGATGTATCACTTTCTCTTCGTGCCGCTGACCCTGGGATTGTCTTTCCTGTTGGCGATCATGGAATCGGTCTATGTGATGACCGGCAGGCAGGTCTACCAGGACATGGTGAAGTTCTGGGGCAAGTTGTTCGGCATCAACTTCGCTCTGGGTGTCACCACCGGGCTGACCATGGAATTCCAGTTCGGCACCAACTGGGCGTATTACAGCCACTATGTGGGGGATATCTTCGGCGCGCCTTTGGCCATCGAGGGGTTGATGGCGTTCTTCCTGGAGTCGACTTTTCTCGGTCTGTTCTTCTTCGGCTGGGAGCGTCTGAGCCGGCGACAGCATCTCCTGGTCACCTGGCTGGTGGCGCTGGGCTCGAACCTGTCGGCGTTGTGGATCCTCATCGCCAACGGCTGGATGCAGAACCCCATCGGGGCCGAGTTCAATTACGACACCCTGCGCATGGAGCTCAGCGATTTCGGCGCGTTGCTGTTCAACCCGGTCGCGCAGGTCAAGTTCGTGCATACCGTGGCGGCGGGCTACGTCACCGCCGCCGTGTTCGTCCTGGCGATTTCCAGCAGCTACCTCTTGAAGGGTCGGGATACGGGCTTCGCCCAGCGCTCGTTCGCCATCGCCGCCGCGTTCGGCCTGGCCTCCGTGCTTTCGGTGATCGTGCTCGGTGACGAGTCCGGTTACGAGATCGGCGACGTGCAGAAAACCAAACTGGCCGCCATCGAGGCCGAGTGGGAGACCCATCCGGCACCGGCGGGATTCACCCTCTTCGGCCTGCCCGACCAGGCCCACCAGCGCACGGACTACGCGGTGAAGATTCCCTATGTGCTGGGTCTCATCGCGACTCGATCCGTGGATGAGCCGGTCGTGGGTATCAAGGACCTGCTGATCGAGCACGAGGCGCGTATCCGCAACGGCATGACGGCCTATGCCCTGCTGCAGCAACTGCGCGGAGGCGATGCGTCGGAGCAGACGCGCCAGCAATTCGATCAGGTGAAGGGCGATCTCGGGTACGGCCTGCTGCTGAAGAAGTACAGCCCCAATGTGGTCGACGCCAGCGAAGCGCAGATCAGACTCGCTACCCTGGACACCCTGCCCCACGTCGCCAGTCTGTTCTGGAGCTTCCGCGTGATGGTCGCGGCGGGGTTCGCCATGCTGGCGCTGTTCGCCTGTGCATTCTGGGCATCGACGAAAGGCGCCGTGCAGCACAGGCGCTGGCTACTGCGTTGGGCGCTGTGGAGCCTGCCGTTGCCGTGGATAGCCGCGCAGACGGGATGGTACGTCGCCGAGCATGGCCGCCAGCCCTGGTCGATCGGCGAGGTGCTGCCGACCTATCTTTCCGCCTCCAGCCTCTCCAGCACTGATGTCTGGGGCTCCCTTGCCGCGCTGGTGTCCTTCTATAGCCTGCTGCTGGTCGTCGAGCTGTACCTGATGATCCGCTTCGCCCGCCTGGGGCCTTCCAGCTTGCATCTGGGGCGCTATCACTTCGAAACACGGCAGCCGGTACACGCCTGAGGAAAACGCCATGTTCGACTACGAAACGCTGAAACTCATCTGGTGGGTGTTGATCGGCGTACTGCTGATCGGCTTCGCGGTTACCGACGGCTTCGATCTCGGTGCCGCGACACTGTTGCCCTTCGTCGGCCGCGACGACAGCGAGCGCCGGGTGGTGATCAACACCCTGGCGCCTCATTGGGATGGCAACCAGGTCTGGTTGATCACCGCCGGTGGCGCGCTGTTCGCCGCCTGGCCGCTGGTCTATGCGGCCTCCTTCTCCGGCTTCTACTGGGCGATGTTGCTGGTGCTGTTCGCACTGTTCCTGCGCCCGGTGGGCTTCGACTACCGTAGCAAGCTGCAGAACCCGCGCTGGCGCCAGGGCTGGGACTGGGGGTTGTTCATCGGCGGACTGGTGCCGGCGCTGGTCTTCGGGGTGGCCTTCGGCAACCTGCTGCTGGGCGTGCCGTTCGTCTTCGACGATACCTTGCGGGTCAGCTACCACGGCAGCTTCTGGCAGTTGCTGAATCCCTTCGGGCTGCTCGCCGGGGTGGTCAGCCTGAGCATGCTCATGCTGCATGGCGCCACCTGGCTCGGAATGCGTACCGCTGGCCCGGTGGCGGCGCGCAGCCGAAGCGCGGCGAAGCTGTGCGCCCTGCTCTACCTGGTCGCATTCATCGCCGCCGGGGTCTGGCTGCTGTTCGGGGATATCCAGGGCATGCGCCTGGCCTCGGCCATCGACACGGGCGCTGCCCTCAATCCCCTGGGCAAGCAGGTCGTGCTGGACAACCCGGGCTGGCTGGCCGGTTATCGCGCGCAACCCTTGAGCATGCTCGCACCTGCGTTGGGGGTGGCAGGCGCGCTGCTGGCATTCTCCTGCGTGTCCGTCGGGCGCAGCGGACTGGCCTTCTTCGGTTCGGCGCTGGTGATCGTCGGCACGCTCTGTACAGCGGGATTCGCGCTGTTCCCCTTCGTCATGCCGTCGAGCATCGACCCCGGCTCCAGCCTCACCGTATGGGACGCGGTGTCCAGCCAGAAAACCCTGGGCATCATGTTCGTCGTGGCCTGCCTGTTCGTGCCACTGATCCTCGCCTACACGCTATGGAGCTACGCGAAGATGTGGGGACGCCTGGACCGCGCGCAGATCGAGCGCAACGAACACAGCTTTTACTAGGAGGAAAACGCCATGTGGTACTTCGCCTGGATTCTCGGCGTACTGCTCGCCTGCAGTTTCGCCATCGTCAACGTGATGTGGCTGGAGAGCCGCCGGTGCCTGGACGACTGATTCAGTCGCGTGGCGGCTCGTCGAGCAGGTGGAAGCGCGGCAGCGAGAGCCGCCAGCGAATCGCCGCCAGTCGGATGAGCAGCACCACCGCCATGCCGATACCGGCGGCGTAGCCGGGCCAGAGGCCGAGCTCGTCCAGCAGCAGGAGCGTGAGCGAGCCGGCCAGGCAGGCGGTGGCGTAGATTTCCTTCTGGAAGATCAGCGGAATCTCGTTGCAGATCACGTCGCGTATCACGCCGCCGGCCACGGCGCTCATCACGCCCATGATCACCGCGGTGCTCGCCGGAGCGCCTTCGCGCACGGCGATCTCGGTGCCGATCACGGTAAACACCGCAAGGCCGATGGCATCGCACACCAGCAGGCCGGTCACCGGGATCGGTCGCGTCAGGCGCACCCAGAGGACCGTGCCGAGGCTCGCCAGGGTGGCGACCAGCAGGTAGCTCTGGTCGCCGATCCAGGCCAGCGGATGACGAGCGAGGATCAGGTCGCGCAGCGTGCCGCCGCCGAGTGCGGTAATCACCGCGATCACCAGCACGCCGAACAGGTCCATCGACTTGCGCCCGGCCGCCAGCGCACCGGAGATCGCGAATACCGCAACACCGAACAGGTCGGCCAGGTGCAGCAGGCTGCCCACTAGCGCGAGACCGGCTCGCGCAGGGTGACGAACTCTTCCGCTGCGGTCGGGTGAATGCCGAGCGTTTCGTCGAACACGGTCTTGGTCGCGCCGGCCTTCATCGCCACCGCCAGGCCCTGGATGATCTCGCCGGCCTCGGGGCCGACCATGTGGCAGCCCAGGACCTTGTCGGTCTTGGCGTCCACCACCAGCTTGATCAGGGTACGCTCCTGGTCGTCGGTGAGAATGAGCTTCATCGGGCGGAAGCGGCTTTCGAAGATCTTCACCTCGTGGTCCTTGCGCGCTTCGGCTTCGCTCATGCCCACGGTGCCGATGTTCGGCAGGCTGAACACGGCGGTGGGAATCAACGAGTAGTCGACCGGTTTGTACTCTTCCGGGCGGAACAGCAGGCGCGCCACGGCCATGCCTTCGGCCAACGCCACGGGCGTCAGTTGCACGCGGCCAATGATGTCGCCGAGGGCGAAGATCGAGGGTTCGCGGGTGCGGTACTGGTCGTCGACCTTGACGAAGCCTTTCTCGTCGAGCTGCACGGCCGTGTTTTCCAGCCCCAGGTTGTCGAGCATCGGGCGCCGGCCGGTGGCGTAGAAGACGCAGTCGGTCTCTACCGAGCTGCCGTCCTTGTAGGTCACCTGTAGGCTGCCGTCCGCCTGCTTGTCGATACGTGCGATGTCGGTTTCGAACTGCAGGTCCAGGCCCTTGCCGAGCATCTGGTCGCGCAGGTGCTCGCGGACCGAGTCGTCGAAGCCACGCAGGAACAGGTCGCGACGGTAGGAAAGCGTAGTCGCTACGCCGAGTCCGTGCAGGATGGAGGCGAACTCCACCGCGATGTAGCCGCCGCCGACGACGATGGCGCGCTTGGGTAGCTTTTCCAGGAAGAACACGTCATTGGACGTGATGGCGTGCTCGTGACCCGGCACGTTGGGTACATGGGGCCAGCCGCCGGTGGCGATGAGGATGTTTTCGGCGCTGAAGACCTGGCCGGCGACTTCGACGCGATGGGCGTCCAGCAGTCGCGCGTGACCTTCGATGAGCTGCACGCCGGCTCCCGCCAGAAGCTTGCCGTAGATCCCATTGAGGCGCGTGATCTCGGCGTTCTTGCGTTCGCGCAGCACGTCCCAGTCAAAACTGGCCGGGCCGCTTTCCCAGCCATAGCCGCGGGCCTGGGCGAACTCGTCGTGGAAATGCGCGCTGTAGGCGAACAGTTTCTTCGGCACGCAACCCACGTTGACGCAGGTGCCGCCGAGGTAGCGACTCTCCGCGATCGCCACGCGGGCACCGTAGCCTGCGGCAAAACGTGCCGCACGAACACCGCCGGAACCTGCGCCGATCACGAAAAGGTCGAAATCATGGGCCATCTTGTTGTCTCCTTTACGATGGCCACAGCATACCGGAAGCGAGGTGCACAGATGTCCCCTACCCTCACCCACATCGCCCTGCACGTGCCGGATCTGGATGCCTGCATCGCCTTTTATTCGGCATTCTGCGGGCTGCGCGTGGTTCACGAACGTGAAGCCAAGGGCCAGCGCATCGTATGGATGGCCGAGAACGGTCGGGAGGATGAGTTCGTGCTCGTCATCATGCCCGGTGGCTACCGGCGTGAAGCGGCGGTGGACGACTACGGTCACCTGGGCTTCGCACTGCAGAGTCGGGAAGCGGTGGACGCCGTCGCCGAGGCGGGGGAACGCGCCGGTTGTCTGCTCTGGGCGCCGCGCGAGGACGCCTTTCCGGTTGGGTATTACTGCGGGCTGAAGGACCCCGCCGGCAATGCCGTGGAATTCAGCTACGGGCAGCCGCTGGGGCCTGGAGCAAAAACCTTGGGCTAACGAAAAAGGCCACCTCGGAAGGTGGCCTTTGCTGTACGCAACCTACGCGGCGATCAGAACGCGCGACCGGTCTTGTACAGGTTCTCGAAGCAGAAGTTGGTCGCGTCGATGTAACCTTCGGCGCTACCGCAGTCGAAGCGTTGGCCTTTGAATTTGTAGGCCAGCACGCAACCGTCTTTCGCCTGCTTGAGCAGGGCGTCGGTGATCTGGATCTCGCCACCCTTGCCCGGCTCGGTCTGCTCGATCTTCTCGAAGATATCCGGGGTCAGAATGTAGCGGCCGATGATCGCCAGGTTCGACGGGGCGTCCTCGGGCTTCGGCTTCTCGACCATGTCGTTGACACGGAAGATGTCGTCGCGGATCAGTTCGCCGGAGATCACGCCGTACTTGTAGGTCTCTTCCGGCGGTACTTCCTGGATTGCGATGATCGAGCAGCGGAACTGGTTGTACAGCTTCACCATCTGCTTGAGGACGCCATCGCCCTCCAGGTTGAAGCAAAGGTCGTCGGCCAGTACCACGGCGAACGGCTCGTCACCGATCAGCGGGCGGCCGGTGAGGATGGCGTGCCCCAGGCCTTTCATCTGTACCTGGCGGGTGTAGGAGAAATTGCACTGGTCGATCAGGCGACGGATACCGACCAGGTACTTTTCCTTGTCGGTGTTGCGAATCTGTTCTTCGAGTTCATAGCTGATATCGAAGTGGTCTTCGATGGCGCGTTTACCGCGGCCAGTCACCACGGCAATGCCACTGAGACCCGCGTCCAGCGCTTCCTCTACGCCGTACTGGATCAGTGGCTTGTTCACCACCGGCAGCATTTCCTTGGGCATCGCCTTGGTGGCGGGCAGAAAACGGGTTCCATAGCCGGCGGCCGGGAACAGGCATTTCTTGATCATGGTAGTCCTTTGGACGATGAATGATGCCGAACCAGTCTATCAGGCCTATGCCTGGCCACAACTGGCTCGGCGTATCGCGCAACTCAAAGGTGCGTGTAGCTGGGCAGACCGCCCTGGCGCAGCTTGCGCAGCGATTCTACCGGGGGGACCTTGCCGAAATGCAGCGCCATGTCACGGCGGATGGCGCTGATCAGCCAATCGGTGCGCAGGCTGTCGGCGGCCTGACTGGCGGCGACGGCGCGACGGATTTCTATGCCGTCTTCGCTGACGAAGGTCATGAGGAAACCGCCATCCGGGCGGGGATGGGCGGTAACGGTCATGTCGGGAAAGGCGGCGGTGATGCGTTCGATGGCAGTTTGCATGGTGGCTCCCCTTGCGGAATATATTGTTCGCCCAAGGAGAGAGCAGGCATCGTGCCAGACTCGTGCAAAAAATAAACCCTATTAATATCAGTGATTTAGGTGATTTTTTGGAGGCCCTGCATCATGCAGGTTGCACGATGCAGGGTAAACCACCTTGCAAACTGCACAGGTCTCACCGGGTGGGCTCGGCGCTGTCACGGGGAAGATCACCCTCGCCGGGCAGACGAAACTCAGGCGTTTGCGGGCTGAGGGTGGTGTCTGGTCGCGGTGACGGCCCCGGTTCGACAGCGCGTTCACCGTCCAGCGCGGGCGTGGCGGGCAGTTGCGGCGGATCGTCCGGCAGACGGGGCGTGCCGGGCAACGTATCGCGTGCGGGGTCGGGCAATGGACGCAGACTGCCGTCGCCGGGTCTGCCGGTGGAGGAGGAACCGTCCGTAGTCACTTGGGCCTGGACGGCGGCGACCTGCAACGTGGCCAACAGCAACAGGCAGGCAGAGAGGGTGCGCATGGCGGTATCTCCTGAAGGCGGATCTACCTCTTTCGGCTTCCAGTCGTTCCGCCAGTGCGAACCTTTCGACGAACGGGTCAGCGCGGCACCTGGCGTGCCAGCTCGTACTTGCCGATGGCCATGCGATGTACTTCGTCCGGACCGTCCGCCAGGCGCAAGGTGCGCTGCATGGCGTACCAGTGCGCCAGGGGGAAGTCGCCGCTGACCCCTGCCCCACCGTGCAGTTGGATGGCGCGGTCGATCACCTTGAGCGCCACGTTGGGCGCGACGACCTTGATCTGCGCGATCTCGCTGGCCGCCACCTTGTTGCCGACGGTATCCATCATGTGCGCCGCATTGAGGGTGAGCAGGCGCGCCATGTTGATCTCCGTGCGCGAGTCCGCGATACGCTCCAGGTTGCCGCCCAGGCGCGCCAGTGGCTGGCCGAAGGCGGTTCGCGTGGCGGCGCGCCGGCACATCAGTTCCAGCGCGCGCTCGGCCATGCCGACCGAACGCATGCAATGGTGGATGCGTCCTGGGCCCAGGCGTCCCTGGGCGATCTCGAAGCCGCGTCCCTCGCCGAGAATGACGTTCTCATAGGGAACGCGGACGTTTTCCAGCAGCACCTCGGCATGGCCGTGGGGCGCATCGTCGTAGCCGAACACCGGCAAGGCGCGCAGCACCGTGACACCGGGAGTGTCCAGCGGCACCAGGATCATCGAGTGCTGGCTGTGGCGCGGTGCATCCGGGTTGCTCAGGCCCATGAAGATCATCACCTTGCAGCGCGGATCGCTGGCGCCGGACGTCCACCATTTACGGCCGTTGATGACCCATTCGTCGCCATCGCGCTCGGCGCGGGACTGCATGTTGGTGGCGTCGGACGAGGCCACCGCCGGTTCGGTCATGCCGAACGCCGAGCGGATCTCGCCGGCCAGCAGCGGCTCCAGCCAGGTCTTCTTCTGTTGCTCGGAGCCGTAGCGCACCAGGACTTCCATGTTGCCGGTGTCCGGTGCCGAGCAATTGAACGGCTCCGGGCCGATCAGCGAACGTCCCATGATCTCCGCCAGGGGCGCGTACTCCAGATTGCTCAAGCCCGCGCCGTATTCGGAGTCGGGCAGGAACAGGTTCCACAAACCTTCCGCACGGGCGGCGGCCTTGAGTCGCTCCATCACCTCGGTGGGCTGCCAGCGATCACCCTGCGCGACCTCCTTTGCGAACTCCGCCTCCGCCGGATAGACGTGTGCCTCCATGAAGCCACTGACCCGCTCGCGTAACTGCTGGACCTTGGGGGAGTAGGAGAAATCCATGGCTTGGGCCTCGCTGCTGAATGTGCGAGCAGCTTAGGCCAGTGGGGCGCTATCCATGTCATGCATTTCCGGCGTGTATGAAGATTCATAACTCATATAAGATGTCCTTCATAACAACAACGCGGATTGCCTGCGATGACGCTCAACAAGGTCGATCTCAATCTCTTCGTGGTCTTCGACGCCATCTACGCCGAGGGCAACCTGACGCGTGCCGGGCAGATCATCGGCATCACCCAACCGGCGGTGTCCAACGCCCTCGCCCGCCTGCGTGACACCTTCAACGATCCGCTGTTCGTACGTACCGCCCAGGGCATGGTGCCCACGCCGATGGCGCAGAACATCATCGGGCCGGTGCGTAACGCGCTGCAGCTGCTACGCACCTCGGTGCACGAGAGTCGCAGCTTCGAGCCGCGCCAGGCGAGCAAGACCTATCGGGTGAGCATGACCGACCTCAGCGAGGCGGTGCTGTTGCCTCCGTTGTTCCAGCGCCTGCAGCGGGGAGCGCCGGGACTGAGCGTCGAGAGCCTGCTGGCACGCCGCCGGGAAACCACCAAGGAGCTGGCGGCTGGGCGTCTGGATTTCGCTGTGGATGCCCCGCTCAACACCGACCCTCAGGTGCGCCATGTCAAGCTGCTGGAAGATCGGCTGGTCTGCGCCCTGCGCCCCGAGCATCCCTTGGCGGGCGCGCCGCTGACCCTTGAGCGTTATCTGGCGTTGCAGCACGTACACATTTCCAGTCGCCGCAGTGGCCTGGGCTACATCGACCTCGCGCTGGGTCGCCAGGGTCTGCAACGGCGCGTGGTGCTGCGCTCGCAGCACTACCTGATGGCCAGCGAAGTGCTGCAGAACAGCGATCTGGCGATGACCGTGCCGGAGCGCTTCGCCCGGCGCGAGGGGTTGTACTACTGCGCCCTGCCCGTCGAGGTACCCCTGCTGGAGAGTCACCTCTACTGGCACGAAAGTACCGATCAGGACCCCGCCAACCGCTGGATGCGCGAGCAGTTCATCGATATCGCTAACGCACTCTAGGGTCTGTTCCCCGTTTCATTCACGGCGCCAGGCAGTCCTTCCACCCGCTGGCCGGCGCGCACCGCGTGCTTGGCGAACCAGCCCTGATTGACCTCCAGGCCGAAGCGCGCGGCACCCGAGGCACAGTGCAGGCTGTCGCTGTGCGGCTGCATGTCGGCGAGGTTGAGAATCCGCCCCTGCTCGTCGATGAACGCCACGGACAGCGGCAACGGTGTGTTGCGCATCCAGAAGCAGTGGTTGCCCGCGTCCTCGAAGACGAACAGCATGCCGGCGTTTTCAGCCAGGGCCTCGCGCTCCATCAAGCCCCGTTGGCGTGTGGCTGCATCGACGGCCAGTTCGACCTGCAGGCGTTGCTCGCCGATGCGAAGCTCGCTGCGCTCGTCGGAGCCGCGTTCCTGCGCGCAGCCAGGCAGCGCCAGGCACAGGGCGAGGCCACCGAGCGGCAGCCGCATGCGGCGCAGTAGCCCATGCAGGGGGGCGAGGGAGCGTCTGGCGAGCACGACCGCCCGCGCCGGGCGGATTGCTTCTACGCTGGGGTGTCGCACGGGAATACGGAACATGCCGCGAGGCTCTTGCTGCAACGGAGTTTGGGATGATCGGCTATCGCCTATCCCCCCAGCAAGCCGCGGCGCTTGCCCTCCACCACCGCCTGGGTGCGGCTGCGCACGCCGAGCTTGGCGAACAGCCGATGCAGGTGCCACTTCACCGTGGCCTCGGACAGGTGCAGATCCATCGCGATATCGCGATTGGCCAGGCCGGCGGCGACGAAGCGCAGGATCTCCTGCTCGCGGTAACTGATCGCCTGATCCTGGTCGAGTTGCTCGATGTCCAGGCCCAGCAGGTTGCATTGCGCCTGCAGGCGCTCCAGCAGGTGCTGCCAGCCCGCGGCGGCTTTTCCGCGTTCGAGTTGCCAGCTTCGTGCGAACGGCAACAGCCAGAGCGCGTCATCGAGGAACAACCGGCGGTACCCCAGCGGCCAGGTTTCGGCCAGCACCTGCTGCCACAGGTCGAAGGCCTTGCCCGGTTGTCCGCGTCGCCACAGCGCAACGCAGAACAGGCATTGCAGGCGCAGGCGGCGATCGCGTTGCTGCTCGTCGTGCATGCCATCGAGCGCTTCTTCGAGCAGCGCCTGGGCACGCTCCGGACGACGCTCGTGCAGGGCCTGGCGTGCTTCGGCAAGCGTCAGGGCGGCGAACGCGTCGGCGTAGCGGGCAGGATCAAGCCCGCCAAGCTGCGCATTGAGTTGCTGAAGCGTGCGCTCGGCTTCGCCGCTCCGCCCGCGCCACAGCAGCAGTTGGATCTTGCAGCCCATGCCCAGGGCATACAGCCGTTCGGCGCCGCTGACGCGCAGTTGGCGCAGCCAGGCGTCCAGCCGCCGCAGCGGTTCGTCGCCTTCGACGCCGGCGAAGAACGCGGCACGTACCTGCAACAACTCGCCCCGACCAAGCAGCTCCAGCGGCGTGGCCACGTCCGGTCGCAGGGAGGCGCTGAGCAGTTGCGGCAAGAGCACCGCGTGGCGGTCGCGCTCATAGGCAAGATCGATCTGGGCGAGCAGCAAGGGGCCCGAGACCCGGGCATCGCCGCCGAACGCCTCGACGGCCCGTGCACGAACCCTCTCGAGGCGTTCGCTGGCATGCTCGATTTCGCCGAACTCCTTGCGCACCAGCGCCTCGATCAGGCCGCAGATCGCCTCGAGGTAGGCACTGTGGCTGAGCTCCAGGGCCGCGCGGGAGACCTCCACCGACAGCAGGGCCTGGCGGTTCTCGCCCAGCAGGCCGTAGGCGGCGGCCTGCACGCAGGCCAGGCTGGCGCGAAACAGCGCCTGTCCTTCGGGTACCAGCTGCAACCATTGGCTGCATACGCTAAGGCAACGCTCGAGTTTGTCCTGATAAAGCAGCACCAGCGCCTTGAGGACCATGGCCACGCCGAACAACTCGATCCGCCCGGTGGGCATGCCGCCCGCCGCCAGGTCCTGGATCAGCGCCTCGATCAAGGCCTCGGCCTCGGCGTGGCGATCATCCATCGCCAGGCGCCAGGCATGGAACAGCCGCAGCACCGGACGCTCGGCGATTTCCGCGGTGGGAATGCGATCGAGCAGTGCGAGCACGCCGTAGACCCGGTTGTCCCGCACCAGGCGATGGCCGTGACGCTCCAGCAGTTGTTCGACCAGCGCGTAATCCTCGCCGAGCAGCGCCTGGCGCACCGCCAACTCGCCATCCTCGTGCTGGTCGTACCAGCGCGCGGCGGCCAGGGCCAGCCCGCGGGGGTCGCCACGGCGCGCCAGGCGTCGTTGCAGGTGTCGCGCCAGCAACGGATGGTAGCGATACCAGCCCGCCCGGCCCGGTTGCGGCTGCAGGAACAACTGACGTGACGCTAAGCGGCGCAGGCGTAGTTCACCGTCGCCGTTGCCGCTCAGGCTGTCGCACAGCTCCGCGCAGAAGGATTCGAGCACGCAGGTGCGTTCGAGAAACTCGCAGAAGGCCGGCGATCGACCCTGCAGGACTTCCTCGTCGAGATAATCGGAGACCTCGCGGCAGCCGTCGAGCAGAGCGTCCAGCGCTTCGTCGGGGTGGCGTCCGCGCTCGCACTGCTGGGCGAAAAGGCGCATCGCTGCGGGCCATCCGCCGGTTTCTTCCTGCAGTCGGCGAGTTTTGGCCGGCGTCAGCAGCAGGTCGTGCTGTGCAAGAAAGACATCGAACTCGTCGGTATCGAAGGCCAGATCCGCGGCATGCAACTGCAAGCCACTGCGGCAGAGCGGGTGTTGGCTCAGAAGCGTCGGGCAATCACGGCTAGCCAGGCGCAAGCGGACGTTGTCCGGCAGGCTGTCGAGGAAGGCCATCGCCAGTCGTGCTCCGTCGCTGTTGCCCAGCGCCTGCAACTCATCGACGAACAGATACAGGGGCCGCGCGTGCCGTTGTAGCTCATCCAGGGCCAGTTCCAGCAGGCGTTCCGCCAGGGCCTTGTCGGCGCCGCCAGACAGGCTCGCGGGCCGTTTGAGCGCGGGAAGCAGGTCGCTCAAGGCGGCCAGCATGTGCCTGGCCAGCCGCAGTGGCGCGCTGTCTGCCTCGTCGCAGGTCAGCCAGACCGCCAGGTCGTCGGTCTGGCGCAGTTGCTGGAAGTGCTGCGCGAGCAGCACGCTCTTGCCATAGCCAGCCGGTGCGCTGAGCAACACCAATGGCTGTTCGATGGCCTCCGTCAGGCGTGCCAGCAAACGGGGGCGCACTTGTAGCCCCGGTGCCTCGGGGCTGGCCGGCTGCAGCTTGCCACGCAACAGAGGCTGAGCATCACTGTTCTCCAGCAGCAGGCTCATGCACTTCCCTCGTTTTCGCGCAGGCGGCGGATGGCCTGGGTGCGGTTACGCACCTGCAACTTGTCGTAAATGTTGTGCATGTGCCATTTCACCGTTCCGAGCGCCAATTCGAGGCGCTTGCCTATCTGCTCGTTGGTCATGCCGCCAGCCGCCAGTTCCAGGATGCTGCGCTCGCGTTCGGTCAGGGACTGACACAAGGGCGGCGCTTGCTGGGGCCAGAGCGCGAGCAACTGGCGGACGAAGCTCTGCAGACCCGGTTCCCGTTCGCTGTTTTCCAGTTCGAGCAGGAGTTGGCGAATGCCCTCGCCCTCTTCCAGGAACACGCAGCGCAGGTCCTCGTGCTCGGCGTCCAGCAGGCAGCTCTGCAATTGCTTGAGCGCGCGCTCGCGGTAGCCCAGCGCGTGCTGGGCACGGGCACCGAGCAAGCGCAGGCGAAGACGCTGCAGGCCATGCCAGTCGCTCATCAGCGCGCGTTCGAGGGCGGCGATCTCGCGCATGGCATCGCCATTGGCGCCACGGGCCATTAGCAGTCGTACGCGACTTAGGCCCTGGCAGAAAATCACCGGATTGAAGGCCAGGCCCGCGTAGGGCGTGGCCAGGGATTCCCAGTCGACGCCACGCAGCGCCTGCTCGGCGCGGCGGCAGGCTTCGGCGTCGGTGTCCTGCAGCAGCATCGCCACCTCTTCCGCCTGGACCAGCGCCAGCAGCCGGCCACAGCCATTGCGTTGCGCCAGCCCCTTGAGCAGCGCCAGGCTGGAACGCGCTTCGCGACCCTGTTCAGTGAAACGTTGCAGGCGCGCCAATGCCAGCAGCGTGCGCGCCTGAAGGTCGATGGGGCTCACCAGGTCCAGTCGCCGAAGACTCAGCCGCAGGCGCTCTTGCAATCCGTCCAGCCGACCTTGCTGGTAATCCACCAGCGCTGCGCTGATGCCGGGTAGCGCCAGGGCGCTGGAGGTGGCTTCGAAGCGCCCCATGAGCACGTCGCGCATCGCCTCCAGGCGCGTCCGCGCCTGGGCGGGCCGCCCCTGCTCGAGGTCCATCAGCAGTTCCAGGTTCGCCAGTTGCATGCTCAGGTAGTCGCCACGCAGCAGGTGCGTGCGCTGTCGTGCCTGGGCGATGAGGGCCTGGGCCTGGCGCGGTTGCGCGAGCATGGCCTGGGCCAGGGCGGCGCCGAGCAACAAGGCGACTTCGAGAAATGCCGGATAGTGCCCCGGCCGGGCTTGCGGCGCGGTGGCGAGGGCGACGCAGGTCTGCAGATCGTCTTTCTGCAGGGCGATCATTGATTTCACCGCATGGATCGCCAGGCGACTGGCCTGGGTACTTTCGCCCGGCCCCGGGCGTGCGTAGCGCGCATCGAGTTCGTCGAGGATGTCATAGGCCTGGTCGCGTGAGCGGCCGGCGGCCTGTACCCAGGCATCCGCCAGCACCAGCATCGGATACTGTTCGGCGACCGCGTCGGGAATCAACCTGCGCCAGGCGTGGATACGCAACAACTGACCCTGGTTGACCAGTTCCAGGGCGCAGCCATCGACCAGTGCAGCGAGCATCTGAGGATCATCGGCCAACGCTGCATGTTCGATCGCCGGAAGCTGCAGGTGGTGGTTGGCGTACCACAGGCTGGCGTTGAAATGCAGTTGGCGAAAACGCACCGGCTCGCGAATCTCCAGGCGATTGCGCAAGAACTCGCCGAACAGCGGATGGAAGCGGTACCACTCTCGCGTCGGGTCGCAGGCTTGCAGGAACAACTGCTGGGTTTCCAGGCGTTCGAGCAGTGCCTGGCCGTCTCGCACGCCGGACAGCGTCGAAGCCAACCCCGCGTTGAACTGGGCGACGATGGACAGCGCGAGCAACTGCTCCTGCAGTTCGTCGGGCAGGGCTTCGAAGACGCGTTGCATCAGATAGTGGCCGACATGTTCGATGCCGCCCGTCTCGGTCAGGCTCGCGGCCTGCTCGCCCTGCTTCAGCCAGCGCGCCGCCAACTGCAGGCCCATTGGCCAGCCCTCGGTACGCGTGAACAGGGTCTTGAACGACGCATCGTCCAGCTCCACGCCCAGCCGGCCAAGCAGCTCTCGGCTGTCTTCGGCGTCCAGGCGCAATTGCTCGACCCCGATTTCCAGCAAACGCCCCTCAACGCGCAAGCGCCCCAGGGGCAGCGGCGGCGCCTGGCTACTGCCAATGGCGATGCGCAAACCACTGGGCGCCAGGCGCAGGATGCGTTCGAGCAACAGGGGCACCTCTCCCGAGCGCAGTTGCTGGAGATCGTCGAAGACCAGCAGGACATCGCGGCGCGCATTGTCGAGTTCGGCCAGGAGCAGGTCGACGAGGGAGGCGAGTGGCAGGTTCTGGCAACCCAGCAAGCGGCGCCGAGCCGTCGCTCCGGACTCCACGCCCACACCATGCAGCGCCGCCAGCAAGCGCTCGACGAAGCGCGGCAGATCACTATCCGCTTCGCCCAGCGACAGCCAGGCGACCGCATCGCCCAGCAGCCGGCGACGTTGCGCCAGGGCTTGCAAAGCGCTGGTCTTGCCGAATCCTGCGGGTGCGCAGAGCAGGATCAGACGTACGTGTTCGATGTCTTCGAGCAGTTCGGCCGCCGCCGACTTGCGCGGGTGCCTGACTGCGGCGTCCATGACGGCATTCATGCTCCAACTCCTGTGCACGAATAAGAGAACCGAGTCACGGTCTGCTAGGCCGCAGCCGGCTCGGGCACTACAATGGGCGTTCCGCGCCTGTCTGACCTCGATCATGCCGACATGTTCCATCCATCCGCTGAGTTACCAGGCGGATCCTGCTGTGTATTTCGACCGTCTTCGTGATGCCTCCGGTGCCGTTTTACTGGATGCCGGCCGGCCGACCGCGGAGCGTGGCCGCTACGACATCCTCAGTGCCTGGCCTCGTGAGCGCCTGCTCGCCGATGATGGCGATGCGGGCGCCTACCTCGCCCGGCTGCGTGCGGCACTGCGCAGCCTTGGTCCTGCCGAGCCCCCGGCGGGTGTCGAACTGCCGTTCTGTGGCGGTCTGTTGGGTTACCTGGCCTACGATTTCGGGGCGCAATTGGAAACGCAGGTGGCGTCTCGGCACGCCCCTGACGATCTGCCCGATGCCCAACTGGGGCTCTACGACTGGGCGCTGATCACCGACCACCAGACGCAGTGCAGCCAGTTGGTGTTCCACCCCAGCGTGCCAGCCCAGGTGCGTGCCGAGCGCGTGGCGTTGTTCGAGTCGCAGCCAACTGCCTGTCCTGAGGCGAGCTTTTCACTGCAAGGCGGTTTTCGCAGGGAACTGAGCGAGGACGAATATCGGCGGGCGATCGAACGCATCCAGGCCTACATCCAGGCCGGCGATTGCTACCAGGTGAATTTCACCCAGCGCTTCATCGCCGATTGCCAGGGCGATGGCTGGGTCGCCTACCGTGCGCTGAGGCGCGCCTGCCCCACGCCGTTCTCCGGGTTTCTCGCGCTGGATGGGGGGGATGCGCTGCTCAGCCTGTCCCCCGAGCGTTTCGTCCAGGTGCGCGGCGGAACGGTGGAAACGCGGCCGATCAAGGGCACACGGCCGCGTGACGCGGACGCCGTGCGCGACCGGGCGCTGGCGGACGAGCTGTTGGCCAGTCCCAAGGATCGGGCCGAGAACCTGATGATCGTCGACCTGCTGCGCAACGATCTGGGACGCAGTTGCGCGCCGGGCTCGGTCCGGGTGCCGGAGCTCTTCGCCCTGGAGAGCTATCCCAACGTGCATCACCTGGTGAGCGCGGTCACCGGCCGCCTGGCGCCCGGGCTCGATACGCTGGACCTGCTCGCCGGGGCGTTTCCTGGCGGTTCGATCACCGGTGCGCCGAAGATCCGCGCGATGCAGATCATCGACGAACTGGAGCCCTGCCGGCGCGGCTTCTACTGTGGTTCGCTGCTCTACCTGGACGTACGCGGGGAGATGGATAGCTCCATCGCCATCCGCAGCCTGCGGATACGCCAGGGGCAGGTGCAGTGCTGGGGCGGCGGCGGCATCGTCGCCGACTCCCAGTGGCAGGACGAGTACCGCGAGTCGCTGGACAAGGTCC
This sequence comes from Pseudomonas sp. R4-15, assembly GCF_055768815.1. Lineage (NCBI taxonomy): Bacteria > Pseudomonadati > Pseudomonadota > Gammaproteobacteria > Pseudomonadales > Pseudomonadaceae > Pseudomonas > Pseudomonas sp. R4-15. Next base: position 2,991,524 of record NZ_CM147293.1, on the reverse strand, counting down.
GCGTGCTGCTGCAGACGCTGGAAAGCCTCTAGAGGCTCAGCGGGCGGTTCGACGCCTTGATGAACTCGCGCTTGAGATCCTCATAACTGTGTACGGCGGGGAACTGCGGGAATTCGCGGATGACGTTCTCCGGCGCATGGAACAGGATGCCAGCGTGGGCTTCGTCGAGCATGGCGGTGTCGTTGTACGAATCGCCGGCGGCGATCACGCGGTAATAGAGGCTCTTGAGCGCGATCACCGATTGACGCTTGGGGTCGCGCTGGCGCAGTTCATAACCGGTCACCCGGCCCTGCTCGTCGCACACCAGTTGGTGGCAGAGCAGCGTGGGGAAGCCGAGCTGGCGCATCAGCGGCTGGGAGAATTGATAGAAGGTGTCGGAAAGGATCATCACCTGGAAGCGCTCGCGCAACCAGTCGACGAATTCCACTGCACCTTCCAGCGGTTCCAGGGTGGCGATCACCTGCTGGATGTCGTCGAGCTTGAGGCCGTGCTCGTCGAGGATGCGCAGGCGTTGGCGCATCAGCACGTCGTAGTCGGGAATGTCACGGGTGGTCGCGCGCAACGACTCGATGCCGGTCTTTTCGGCGAAGGCGATCCAGATTTCCGGTACCAGGACACCTTCCAGGTCGAGGCAGGCGATTTCCATGGGCGATTCCCTCTAGTCTAGTTGTGGCTGAGGGCCGGCACTTTACCAGTACGCCCCAACGGCGGCCATCTCCCCTGGCTGGGCATCCGGGGCGCTGGTACCATCCCCCTCCTCTGCCTGGACACACGATACGGAGCCGCCATGAACCTCGACCTGGACCGCCTCAACGCCGAAATCGGCAACGACGCCGAGAAGATCGTCGAATGGGCACTGGGACTTGGCAAGAAAGCGATCTGCACCACCAACTTCCGCCCCTTCGAGGCGGTGATCCTGCACATGGTCAGCCGTGTGGACCCCAACATCCCGGTGGTCTGGATGGACAGTGGCTACAACACCGAGGCGACCTACCGTTGCGCGGACGCTATCTGCAGCCAGCTCAAGCTGAACCTGAGCATCTACCTGCCGCGTCGCTCGCGGGCCCATCGCGAGGCGGTGGAAGGCCCCCTGCCGGGGCTCGACGATCCGCGTCACGAGGCCTTCACCGAGGAGGTCAAACTCGAGCCGTTCGCCCGCGCCCTGCGCGAAACCGCTCCGGAGGTCTGGCTGACCGCCCTGCGCGCCAGCGATACCGCCGTGCGCGCGGCCATGCAGCCGATCAGCATCAATCCCGACGGTTTGATCAAGGTGGCGCCGCTGCTGCACTGGAGCTCGAAGGACCTGTACGGCTATCTCACCCGCTACGATCTACCCAACGAGTTCGACTACTACGACCCGACCAAGGGCGAGCCGGACCGCGAGTGCGGCCTGCACCTGAGTCACTGAAGGAGTTCCCCGGGGCTGCCGCGGTTTGCGGGATCGCATCGCGCGATCCCGCAAACCGCTTCGGGTCTTACAGCGTTGGCAATTCCAGGTCGCGGAACAACTCGTCCTGTTCGGCGCGGTTGTGCCGCGCCACGGCTGCTTCGATACGCTCACGGGTCAGGTGCGGCGCGAAGCCTTCGACGAAGTCGAGCATGAAGCCGCGCAGGAAAGTGCCGCGACGAAAGCCGATCTTGGTCACGCTGGGCTCGAACAGTTCGCTGGCATCGAGCACCACCAGGTCCGTGTCCGTCTGTGGGTCCACCGCCATGTGCGCGACGATGCCCACCCCCAAACCCAGGCGCACATACGTCTTGATCACGTCGGCGTCCGCCGCGGTGAACACCACCTTGGGCTCCAGGCCTTGATTGGCGAAGGCCTCGTCGAGCTTGGAGCGGCCGGTGAAGCCGAACACGTAGGTGACGATCGGATGCTCCGCGAGGGCCTTGAGGGTCAGCTTGGGCTGGCTCGCCAGAGGATGTTCGCGGGGCACGATCACGCAACGGTTCCAGCGATAGCAGGGCATCATCACCAGGTCCGAGAACATCTCCAGACCTTCGGTGGCGATGGCGAAGTCCGCGGTGCCGTCGGCGGCCATCTCGGCGATCTGCGTCGGAGTGCCCTGGTGCATGTGCAGGGCGACGTCGGGGTAGCGCTGGATGAAACGACTGATCACCGGAGGCAGTGCATAGCGCGCCTGGGTATGGGTGGTGGCGATGGTCAGCGTGCCGCGTTTCTCGTTGGAGAATTCCTGGGCGATCTGCTTGATGCTCTCGCACTGACGCAGGATGTTGCCGGCGGTACTGATGATGCGTTCGCCCGCCGGGGTGATACGGGTCAGGTGCTTGCCGCTGCGGGCGAAGACCTCCACGCCGAGTTCGTCCTCCAGCAGGCGGATCTGCTTGCTGATGCCGGGCTGGGAGGTAAAGAGGCTCTGCGCGGTCGCCGAGACGTTGAGGTCGTGGTGGGCCACTTCCCATATGTAGCGTAACTGCTGGAGCTTCATGGACGGCCCTCACCTGGAAGATGGATTCTTCTTATAACCCGAATGACGAATAAGAAGAGCATAGAACGTCATCTGGATATTACATGCCTACTCCTATGACTTCACCATCGGAACCATGTACACCGGGATGTCGCAGCACTGGATCAGACGGCTGGCGGTGCGCCCCGGCGAGGCGTGGCCGGTGCCCTGCCCCTGGCTGCCGATCACCAGCAGGTCCACTTCCAGGTCGTGCGCGTGCTTGAGGATGATCTGCGGCGGATCGCCCTGGAGTACGCGCATGGCATACACGGCGGCGGCATCGAGCGGCTCGTCGAACTCTTCGTTGAAGCCTTCCAGCACCCGTTGCTCGATACCCTGCATGACCTGCCGCAAGCCATCGCGCTGCAGATTCTCCAGTGTTTCCTGGTCGAGGTAGCTGCGTAGCAACGCATCGCCGAGAACACCCACGGGCTCTACCACATGCAGTACATGCAGTTGCGCGACGAAGGTGCGCGCCAGGGCCAGCGCGTGCTGCAACACGTAAGGCGCGCAGATGCCGAGGTCGGTGGCATAAAGGATCGAACGAATCATCAGGGCTCTTCCCGGTACTTCCACAAACGCGCCGACACCTGGTCCCTGGCGAATCTCGGTGCGCCGCGGGTTCGACAACACTGCTCGCGGCGAGCGGGCCTGATCACGTGGCGAGGCCTCGAAGGCCGGGTATTCCTTTCATCGCGCGACAGGCATGGAAATCAGCTTAGCAGCGAGTTGCGCAGTTGCCGGGCGTCGCATTGTGCCGCCTTGCCGAACGCGCTAAGGTTCCACACCCCCTGCCCGGCGCGCCCGCGCCGTGGCATCGCATACGTGACCCGATGAGTAGCACGATGGCCGATTTACCAATCAATGACCTTAACGTCGCCTCCAATGAAACGCTGATCACGCCCGATCAGCTCAAGCAGGAGCTGCCCCTTTCCGAAGCCGCGCAACAGACCGTTGCCCATGGCCGCCAGGTCATCCGTGACATCCTGGATGGCAAGGACCACCGGTTGTTCGTAGTGATCGGCCCCTGCTCGATCCACGATATCGAGGCGGCCAAGGACTACGCCCAGCGTCTGCAGGCTCTGGCCGAGGAAGTGCAGGACAGCCTTTATCTGGTCATGCGCGTGTATTTCGAGAAGCCGCGTACCACGGTCGGTTGGAAAGGCCTGATCAACGACCCGTACATGGACGACTCCTTCAAGATCGCGGACGGCCTGCGCATCGGTCGGCAGTTGCTGCTGGACCTCGCCGAAATGGGCCTGCCCACGGCCACCGAGGCACTCGACCCGATCTCCCCGCAGTACCTGCAGGACCTGATCAGCTGGTCGGCCATCGGCGCCCGTACCACCGAATCGCAGACCCATCGCGAGATGGCCTCGGGTCTGTCCTCCGCAGTGGGCTTCAAGAACGGTACCGACGGCAGCCTGACCGTGGCGATCAACGCCCTGCAATCGGTCTCCCGTCCGCACCGTTTCCTGGGCATCAACCAGCAAGGCGGCGTGTCCATCGTCACCACCAAGGGCAATGCCTACGGTCACGTGGTGCTGCGCGGTGGCAACGGCAAGCCGAACTACGATTCGGTGAGCGTGGCGCTGTGCGAACGCGAACTGGAGAAGGCGAAGATCCCCGGCAACGTCATGGTCGACTGCAGCCATGCCAACTCCAACAAGGACCCGGCGCTGCAACCGCTGGTGATGGATAACGTCGCCAACCAGATCGTCGAAGGCAATCGCTCGATCGTCGGCCTGATGGTGGAAAGCCACATCGGCTGGGGCGCGCAGCCCATTCCCAGCGACCTGTCGCAGCTGCAGTACGGCGTGTCGGTGACCGACGCCTGTATCGATTGGGCTACCACCGAGAAGGCGGTGCGCAGCATGCACGCCAAGTTGCGTGAGGTCCTGCCGGTACGCCAGCGTTGATACGCCGCGTCAGCCATGCAAAAACGCCGGGCATTGCCCGGCGTTTTGGGTTTCAGGGTTCGGCCAGGCCGCGGTCATGGCGCTCCATGTAGCGCTCCACATAGGAGCAGGATGCCAGTACCTCGTAGCCCTCGCGCTCGGCGTATTCCAGCGCCGCCTCGGCCAGGGCCGCGGCAATGCCCTGCCCGCGCAAGAGGTCGGGAACGAAGGTGCGGTAGATGTCCAGCGTCTGCTTGCCCAGATCCATATAGGCAAGATAGGCCCGCTGCCCCTGCAGAATGACCTCGAAGCAATGACCCTCTGGGTCGTGGTGAACGGTAAAGGCGTCGCTCATCTGGTGTCCTCCACGGAGGGGACTGCACTCCGTGACTTTCTTGTTATCGATCCGCCACCCGGGGCTAGGTGGCCGACGCAGCTTAGGGGCTGGCCCAGTCCAGGCGCAAGGCATGTGTGTCAGACATCCATCTGACCGGTAATACGTCAAAGATATTCCAGCAGAAATTTTGACGTCCAGGGCTGCAACGCCTCAGGCGGGCTCTTTCACAAAAAATACTTCCGACGAAAGGCTTCGCCCCGTTTACTTGGTTACGGTTACGGGTAACATATAGCCCGGTCAACTTATCCGTTCGGAAAGTTGCATTTGAAGAACGTCTACCTCAAGGGGAAAAAGATGAACAACGTTCTGAAGTTTTCGGCACTGGCTCTGGCTGCCGCTCTGGCTACCGGTTGCAGCAGCGTTAGCAAAGAAACCGAAGCCCGCCTGACCGCTACCGAAGACGCCGCTGCCCGCGCCCAGGCTCGTGCTGACGAAGCTTACAGCGTTGCCGACCAGGCTCTGCAGGCTGCCAAGAACGCTCAGCAGACCGCTGACGAGGCCAACGAGCGCGCTCTGCGCATGCTCGAGCAGGCCAGCCGCAAGTAATAGTCTTCGCGGACTATTGGAAGCCGACTCGAAAGAGTCGGCTTTTTTATTGGCGAAAAAAAAGTCACCGGGCTGTTCCCGGTGACCTTGAGACCTTGGCTACTTGCCGGCGCCCTCACCGTTCGGCAAGAGCGCCCGTGCCCACTTAGTTGCTTTCGCCGGTGTGGGTGCTGGATACCAGCGCCGTCGAATCGCCGATGCGGACCGGTAGGCCATCCTCGGCGTCGACGATCGCCCGCACGGCCTCCCAGTCCAGTTGCTGCGAGCGGCCAACCAGTTCGTCGTCCTGCAGCAAGGCATTGACCACTGCCGCATGGCGGTCTTCCTTGGACGGCTCGCCATGATCGTCGAGCGGTTCGTGCGCTTCGAGATAGAGCTGGCCGCCACTCACGCCGAACTTGTAGGGCTGGTTGATGATGCGTACGGGCGTGCCTACCGGGACCATCTTGGCGAGCTCCAGCACGTTGTTGTTGAGCATGCGGAAACAGCCGTGACTGACACGCATGCCGATGCCGAATTTCCTGTTCGAGCCGTGGATCAGATAGCCAGGTAGGCCCAGGGTGAACTTGAACGGGCCCAGCGGGTTGTCCGGTCCGGGGGCAACCACCTTCGGCAGCGGATCGCCGTTGGCGGCGTGCTCGGCACGGATCGACTCCGGCGGATACCAGGCGGGGTTCGGCGTCTTGGCGGTGATGCGCGTCTGCGAGACCGGCGACGACCAGCCCTCACGGCCGATCCCCAGCGGATAGGTGTAAACCTTGTCGCCCTGGGGCGAGTAGTAGTAGAGCCGGTATTCGGCCAGGTTGATCACCACGCCTTCGCGCGGTCCCGGCGGCAGGATGAAACGCGTCGGCAGGATGATCTGGGTGCCCGCTCCCGGTAGCCACGCGTCGACACCCGGGTTTGCCGCGACCATCTCCAGGTAACCCAGATCATTGGCCTTGGCCAGTTCCGCGAAGGTGTCTTCGTAGACGGCGGTATGCACCTGCACCTCGCCGACCACATCCTCGCCGGGCGCGGGCATCGGGAATTCCAGGGCAGTCGCCTTGACGGCGGTAAGGGACGCAGCGAGAGCGAGACAACAGGCAGCGGCAGAGGCGCGCGAAGACATCCGGGGAGTCCTTGAGGAGAGGGGCTTGCGATGCGCGGATTGTACACTCAGCCGCGAGCGGCCGGGAGTCTCAGAATGTGCTCCAGGCGACCGGCAGCAAGCCCTTGCGCAAGCGCGCCAGAGCCGCCAGGCAGAGCGGGCAGATGCGCGGATCGCGGAGGTTGTCGGAGAGCACCGGATGGTAGCGTGGATGCGCCGGCAGCAGGCTGCCGCACAGGGTGCGATCGGCGCCCGCGGCAAGCTCCAACTGGCGGGCGACCAGGTGCATGCGGATTTCGCGGCAGGCGAACAAATCGAGCTGCTCGTCAGGCTCGATCAACTGATAGGCATGGAGTGTCCGGGCAGGACGCGACATCGGGGGCTCCTCGGCGGGGGCGCAACCTTAGCCGAAAGCCCGATGCCGCGAAAGGGCTTTGGCGACTGCGTTTCAGGGCTTTTCCAGCAGCGGTTGCAACGCCGTCCAGACGTTCTCCAGCAGGCGCGGTTGCGCCGCCTGGTTGGGGTGGATGCCGTCATCCTGCATCATCCCCGGCACACCGCCCACGCCCTCCAGGAAGAACGGCACCAGGGCGACCTGCCGCTCCTCTGCCAACTGCGTGTACACCGCTTCGAAACGAGCGTTGTAACGCGGCCCATAGTTGGGCGGCAGTTTCATGCCGAGCAGCAGCACCTGGGCACCCACGGCCCTGCCCTGCTCGATCATCGCCGCAAGATTTCGTTTCAATTGCGAGGGGTCTTGTCCGCGTAGCCCATCGTTGCCGCCCAGCTCGATGATCAGCACCTGCGGAGGGCTTTCGCGCAGCAGCGCGGGGAGCCTGGCGAGCCCGCCATCACTGGTGTCGCCGGACACCGAGGCGTTTATCACGCGGTCATCGAAACCCTCGTCGGAGAGGCGTTTCTGCAGCAGCGCGGCCCAGCCGTGGCTTGGTTCCAGGCCCAGCGCGGCGCTGATACTATCGCCGACGATCAGCACGGTGCCCGCCGCGGCGGACTGGGTCCAGAGGGTCAGCGTCAGCAAGGCACCGGACAACCATTTCAGCATGCGGATTCTCCATGGGCGCGAGCATTCTTTCAGCGCGGCACCTTAGCAAGGTCGTCCAGGTTGCGGAAGGCGACCTGAACATTCTCCAGGACATCGACCTCGAACTCGCCAGTGGTACCAGCCTGGCGATCATCGGCAGTTCCGGTTCCGGCAAATCCACCCTGCTTGGCCTGCTGGCAGGCCTGGACCTCGCCAGTGGCGGCACCATCACCCTCGCCGGGCAGGCCCTGGAGTCCCTCGACGAAGATGCCCGCGCGCAACTGCGCGCAGAGCACGTCGGCTTCGTCTTCCAATCGTTCCAGTTGCTCGACAGCCTAACGGCGCTGGAGAACGTGATGCTGCCGCTGGAGCTGGAAGGCCGCCGCGATGCCCGCGAACGCGCCAACCAGTTGCTGCAGCGGGTCGGTCTGGGCGAGCGCGTTCGTCACTATCCCCGACAACTGTCCGGCGGCGAGCAGCAGCGTGTCGCCATCGCCCGTGCCTTCGCCAGTGAGCCCGAGGTGCTGTTCGCCGACGAGCCCACCGGTAACCTGGACAGTCGCACCGGCGCCCACATCAGCGACCTGCTGTTCGAACTCAACCGCGAGCGCGGCACGACCCTGGTGCTGGTCACCCATGACGAGCGACTGGCGGCCCGTTGCGCCTCCGCGGTTCGTCTCGAGGGTGGACGCATCGTCGAGCGCCGGGAGGCCCTCTGATGCGCGCGCCTTGGTCGCGCCTGCTGGGCCTGGCTGCGCGGCAATGCTTGCGTGATGCCCGTGCCGGGGAGTTGCGCACGCTGTTCTTCGCGCTGCTGGTGGCGGTGGCTGCGAGCAGCGCCATCGGCTACTTCGGTGCACGGTTGAACGCCGCCATGCTGCTGCGTGCCAGCGAGTTCCTCGCCGCCGACCTGGTCCTGCGCGGTAGCGCCGAGGCGGACCCGGCGCAGATCGAAGCGGGGCGCTCGCTGGGGCTGGTGCATGCCCGAGTGGTGGAGTTCAGCAGCGTGATCGCCACCGACGATGCTCTGCAACTGGCCGCCATCAAGGCCGCCGACGGCAGCTATCCGCTACGGGGTGAAGTACGCAGCGCGCAGCGCCCCTATGCGCGTGAGGAAAGCGGTGGCGGCCCGGCCATCGGCGAGGCTTGGGTGGAGGCGCGTTTGCTCACCGCCCTCGAGCTGCAAGTGGGGCAGAACATCGACGTCGGCGCCCGCACCCTGCGCATCGCCCGGGTACTGACCTACGAGCCGGACCGTGGCAACGGCTTCTACAGCCTCAACCCGCACGTACTGATCAATCTCGGCGACCTGGCGGCCACCGGCGTGGTTCAGCCCGGTAGTCGGGTGAGCTATCGCGACCTCTGGCGCGGAGAGCCGGAGCGCTTGAGTGCCTACCGCGAAGCCCTGCAGCCGACGTTGCAGGCGAACCAGCGGGTCGAGGATATCCGCGACGAGAATCGCCAGATCGGGGGAGCGCTGGGGCGCGCCGAGCGCTATCTGAACCTCGCCAGCCTGGCGGCGGTATTGCTCGCCGGGGTGGCCGTGGCGATGTCCGCGGCACGCTTCGCCCGTCGCCGCTTCGATGCCAGCGCGTTGCTGCGCTGCCTGGGCCTGGCGCGTGCAGACGCACTGCGCCTGTACCTGTTCGAGCTGGGGCTGGTAGGCCTGCTCGGCTGCCTGTGTGGCGCCCTGCTCGGCTGGCTGGGGCAGTTCGTACTGTTCCAGCTGCTGGCCGATCTGCTGCCGTCCGGGTTGCCATCGGCGGGCGTGATGCCGGCGCTGATCGGGATCGGTACCGGGCTGGTCGCCCTTGCCGGCTTCGCCCTGCCGCCGTTGGCGGCGCTTGGCCGCGTGCCTCCATTGCGCGTGCTGCGGCGCGAACTACTGCCGGTGCCGCCATCGAGCTGGGCGACCTATGGCGCGGCATTGCTCGCGCTGGCTCTGATCATGTGGCGAATGAGCCTGGACCTGCGGCTGACCCTGGCTCTGCTGGGCGGTGGCGTGCTTTCCGCCCTGCTGTTGGGGGCGCTGCTGCTGGGCTTGCTGCGCATCCTGCGGCGCCTGCTGGACGAGGCGCCACTGGCCTGGCGTCTGGGGCTCGGACAGTTGCTGCTGCATCCGCTGGCGGCCGCCGGCCAGGCGCTGGCCTTCGGCCTGATCCTGCTGGCGATGGGCCTGGTAGCCCTGCTGCGTGCCGAGCTGCTGGATGACTGGCAAGCCCAGTTACCCGAGGACGCGCCCAACCACTTCGTACTGAATCTGCTGCCCGACCAGCGCGACGACTTCGTCAGTCATCTGCAGCGCCTGGGCGTCAGCACGCCTCCGCTCTACCCCGTGGCGCCGGGGCGGCTGGTCGCCATCAACGGGCAGCCCGTGCGCGAACGGGTCAGCAAGGACAGTCGCGGCGAGCGCGCCATCCAGCGTGATCTCAGCCTCACCTGGGCCGAACAGTTACCCTCGGACAACCGCCTGGTCGCCGGCCAATGGTGGGATGCGACGGCCGACAGTGGCGTCTCGGTGGAGAGCGAATTGGCGCAGAGCCTCGGCGTGGTGCCTGGCGATCGCCTGGACTTCGTCATCGCCGGGCGTACCGTGCAGGCGCGGGTGAGCAGTCTGCGCGAGGTCGACTGGAACAGCTTCCAACCCAACTTCTACATGATCTTCTCGCCGCACACCCTGAGCGACGTCCCGGTAACCTACCTCACCAGCTTCTACTTGGAGCCGGGCCACGATCGCGAGCTGGCGCAGCTAGCCAGGGCGTTCCCTTCGATCACCCTGCTACCGGTGGACGCCTTGCTCAAGCAGTTGCGCGACATCGTCGCCCAGGTGACCCTGGCGGTGGAGTACGTGCTGCTGTTCGTACTCGCCGCCGGCCTTGCGGTATTGCTCGCCGCGCTGCAGGCGACCCTCGATGAACGCGTACGCCAGGGCGCCCTGCTGCGCGCCCTCGGCGCGCGCCGCAGACTGCTGCAACAGGCTCGCCTGCGCGAATTCGGGCTGCTCGGCGCCTGCGCGGGATTGCTTGCCGCGCTGGGCTGCGAAATCGCCAGTGCCCTGCTCTATCGGCTGGTCTTCGACCTGCAGTGGAGCCCGCATCCCTGGCTGTTGCTGTTGCCGGTGGTGGGTGCGGCACTGGTCGCCCTCGCCGGCTTGCTGGGTACTCGCCGGGCGCTGGCGGTCAGCCCGTTGCGCGTGCTGCGCGAAGGCTGACGTCAGGTGGCCAGGCAGGCTAAGCTCTGCGACTTTTTCAGGGCCGAGCAACGATGAGCCGATACCGTCCTCCGCGCAGCGCGGGCACGCCACTGATCACTCCCGAGGGCGAGGCACGCCTGCGCGCCGAGCTTCACGAACTCTGGCACGTGCGGCGGCCGCAGGTGACTCAGGCGGTGAGCGAAGCCGCGGCCCAGGGCGATCGTTCGGAGAACGCCGAGTACACCTATGGCAAGAAGATGCTGCGCGAGATCGACAGCCGCGTGCGCTTTCTCAGCAAGCGCCTGGAAAAACTCAAGGTGGTGAGTGAGCGCCCTGGCGATCCAGGCAAGGTCTACTTCGGCGCCTGGGTCACCCTGGAGGACGAAGACGGCGAGCAGCGCCGTTATCGGATCGTCGGACCCGACGAGCTCGACCTCAAGCAGAACCTGATCAGCATCGACTCACCGCTGGCCCGCGCGCTGGTGGGCAAGGCGCTGGATGCGGAAGTCAGCGTGCACAGCCCGGCCGGCGAGCGGCTCTACTACATCGTCGAAATCGAGTATTGAACGGCAGGCCTGCCGCGCCTATCGGTAGGTAATCAGGCCGCGCCGGGACACCCGCGTCAGTTGCCCGATCAACTCGTCGAGGCCGGCGCGCGGCGGGGCCTCGAGCACGGCCATGTCGAAACTGTCGGCCGCGTAGCTGCTCAGGGCACTGCCCTGCTCGGCGAACTGGATCATCAGGTTGCGGCCGTTGCGACGGGTGTCGGGCCAGCCGGCAAGGTAACGCAGCAGGCGTGGCTGATGCGCTCCGGCAAGGAGAATGCGGGCACTGCACTGGCCGAGGCCGGCTGTGATCGGCGCCAGTCGAAGGGGTGGGGTCGCGACAGTCATCTACTTCTATCTCCGCCTCGCAGATCCGCTGGACTGCGGTGGGAGGCGGCACCGGAACCAGCGCTTTAGCGGTATTTCGGGCGAGGCCCGGCGCCCCGCAAGTAGCTGACTAAATCGGCGCTGAGGGTCGAATGCTAGAGAACCGGTAGCGGGGCTGTCAACCGCGGGGCGTGGCCTGAGGTAACAGTCGAGCCGGCCTGGTGACGGCCCGCCCTGTCAGTGCGAGGTGCGGCGCAGAGCGATTACAGCTGTCTCGCAGACTATTGGCGCGCTTCCTGCACCGCTGACGGCATATCCCTTTGCGAGCCAGACGATGAAACCAGCTAGCGTCTTCGGCCCGACGCTGGGAATGCTCTGCCTGGCGGCTGCGCTTTATGCACCGCTGCCGGAGAGCGATGCTCGTAGCATGCCCCGGCAAGTGGCCAACGAAGAGTGGCAACAACGTGTGCGTGACTGGCGCCAACACGCCGCACGCATCGAACTCAGTGCGCGCTTGGACCCTGCGCAGAAACGCGTCGCTCAGCAGCGCCTGCTCGAAGAGCGCTTCGACGAACAGGAGCGTGGCTACCTGCCGAACCTCGACGCGCTACGGTGAGCCGCCTCAACGGCGCACGTTGAGGTTCGCCTGTGGCTCGAGCAGGTAGCGCTGGCGCGCATAGGCCAGGTAGTACTTGTTCACCGCGTTGACGTGCCCCACCACGCCCAGCCCGACCTGCTCGGCGGCGACCCGCTCGACCTGGAAGAACCACTGGTTGGGATTGAGCCCGCGGCGCTTGGCTTCCGCACGCAGGCTTTGCACCCGTTGCGGCCCGAGGTTGTAGGCGGCGAGGACGAACGCCAGCCGTTCGCGCTCGTTGAGCCTGGGGCTGGCGAAGAAGCGGTCACGCAGACGCGCCAGGTAGCGGGTAGCGGCCTGTACGTTGTTGTCGATGGAGCGGATATCCGACACGCCGACGCTACGCGCTGCGTCCGGGGTGATCTGCAGCAGCCCCATGGCGCCGCCTGAGCCGCGCGCGGCAGGGTTCAGGGTGGATTCCTTGAACGCCAGGGCCGCGAGGCTGAGCCAGTCGAACTGCTGTGCCTCGCCATAGCGCTGCAGGACGCTGCGCACCTTCTCCAGGCGCTTGCGCTCGTCCCTGGTCAGCGGGTCCTGAACGCGATAGAGGCGTCGGTAGGCCCTCGCAAAGGCGGCGTCCTGGTCGTCGGGCGCACGGTAGCTGCGCAAGAAGGCATCTACGCTAGCGCGCAGCATTGGCGCATCGCTGCGGGTAAACCAGCTCATGTCGCCGTCGGCGGCTAGGCTGGGCTGCCGATCGATGCGCAGGCGCGGCATCACCTTGGACCAACGCTCGGCGATGGGGGCTTCGGCTACCGTCAACGGATAGATGCCGGCCTGGACCATCTCCAATACGTCTTCCACCGCCAGGCTCGGATCGACCCACTCGATCGCCACTGGCGCCTTGCCGGCGGCGATCAATTGGCGATTCAGCGCCTGCAGCGGTGCTCCGGCCGCGCTGCCCGCGGGCAAGGCCACGGCTCGCCCGGAGAGCTGCTCGAGCCTGGAATAACGGGCGCCGCCCTGGCGGCTGATCAAGCGCAGGGGCACGTTGTGCAACGTTGGTTCGCTGGCTGCGATGCCTCGCGCCTGGGCCACCTCCACCCGTTCGCCGGGCGCCACCAGATCGCCCTGGCCGCGCTGCAGGGCCAACAGCAACTGGTCCTTGGCCAGGGGCACGATCTTCAGTCGCACGTGTTGTCCGCCGCGGGCGTCGCGGTTGAGGAATTGCTCGAACGCGTGCAGGCGGTGCAGCTCTACGCCGATGGTCTGCTCGCCCAGTTCGCCGGAGGCATTACGGCTCTGGTTGACCAGCACGCGCAGTTCGCCGCTGCGGCGAATCTCCGCCAGATCGCGTACGCTAACGGGCTGTTGCCACGGTTCCGGCGGTCCGGCCAGGCGCGCCCAGGCCGGCAACGCCGGAAGCGCGAGGAACACGACGAGAAACAGGATGAGCGCTTGCCGCATGGGGGGCAGATCGCCGTCGGATGGCCAGTGGTCGCCTAGCGTCTCACAGGCGGCCGGCGCACCACCAGCCAGCGGCGATGAGCGCCAATAACGAGGAGTCCATGCAACTAGTCGACATCGGCGTGAATCTCACCCACCCCAGCTTTGCCAGCGACCTCACCGAAGTGCTGGAGCGGGCCTACGACGCGGGCGTCGGGCAGATGCTGCTCACCGGGACCAGCCTGGCCGAAAGCGAAGCGGCCATCGAACTCTGCGAAACCCGCGATGCGGCTGCCGAACGACTCTTCTGTACCGCAGGCGTGCATCCTCACGACGCCAGTGAGTGGCAGCCGGCCTCATCCGCCGCGCTAGCGGCCCTGCTCGATCAGCCACGGGTGCGTGCCGTGGGTGAATGCGGTCTGGATTTCGCCCGTGACTTCTCCCCGCGCGCTGACCAGCAGCGTGCCTTCGAGGCGCAGTTGGAGCTGGCCTGCGAGCGACGGTTACCGGTGTTCCTGCACGAACGAGATGCCAGCGAGCGCATGCTGGACATGCTGCGCGACTATCAGGACCGGCTCTCGGCAGCCGTGCTGCACTGCTTCACGGGTGATCGCAAGGCGCTGTTCGGCTACCTCGACCTCGACCTGCACATCGGCATCACCGGCTGGGTCTGCGACGAGCGCCGCGGCAGCCACCTGCATCCATTGCTCTCGAGCATTCCCGCGCAGCGGCTGATGCTGGAGAGCGATTCGCCCTTCCTGCTGCCGCGCACCCTGCGACCCCGTCCCAAGAGCCATCGCAACGAGCCATCGCTGCTGCCGGAGGTGCTGCGTGAAGTCGCCCGGCATCGTGGTGAGGAGCCGGCGCAGCTGGCCGACAGCAGCACGGCTACCGCCAGGGCGTTTTTCGAACTTCCCACGCCGCCCATTGATTCGCCTCAAGATTGACGTCGGTTTACCGTTACAGGGGGTGTAGGCGGCTTGACCCCCTCCTGACATAGGGGCAATGTGCCGCACCGTTTCCTAAACGCCACTAGACGAAGAAGAAGCCTTTATGCGTGTATGGCTCCGCGATCTGTCGCTGAAATACAAGTTCTGGGGTGTGAACGCGGTAGCGTTCATCACTACGCTCATGCTCGTGATGTTCTTCATGACGCTCGAGCAGACACATCGCTACGAGACCCAGCGCGCCTTCGCCGAGCGACAGCTTGCCTTGCTCGCCCAGTGGCCCGCCGACCAGGCATTGCCCAAACTGCCCGGCTTGCAGGTGTTCGCTGCCGGCAACCCGCCCACCGAGTTGCGTGGCGCGACCGGCATCGAACGCGACGGCTGGGTCGACATCCCCCATGATTCGGCGTTCGGCGATGAACCTTTGGTGGGCGCGCAACTTGCCCGTCGTGGCGATCAGCGCCTCGCCCTGCTGGTGCGCTCGCCGAGCCTTTGGAACGTCTTCATCGAACGTGCGCCGGCTTACGCCGTCGCCGTCATGGTGCTGATGGTGTTGTTGCTATGCGCCTCGCAGTTGCTGATTCGCTTCCTGCTGAGTCATCTCAACACCCTCAAGGACATCATGCTCCACGTCGAGCGCAGCGGTGACCTCTCCGCCCGTGTGCCGTTGGACTCGCGCGACGAAGTCGGCCAGATGGCCAGCGCCTTCAACGCCATGCAGGCCGGCTACCTGCGAGTGGTCGGCACCGTCTCGCAAGCCGCCGCACGACTCGACGAGGGCGCCAAGACCCTGGCTGCGAGCATGGGCGAAGTGCGCCAGGGGATGCTCGGCCAGCAGAGCGAGACCGACCAGGCGGCCACGGCGATCAACGAGATGTCCGCCACCGTCCACCATATCGCCCAGCACACCGCCGACACCCGCGACCAATCGGCCAACGCCGACCAACTCGCCGGTGATGGCCAGCAGGTGGTGGTGCGCGTGAAGGATTCCATCTCCGAACTCTCCCAGGGCGTCCAGCAGACCGCCGAAATGATCGGCAAGCTCGCCGAGGACAGCCAGAAGATCAGTGGCGTGGTCAGCGTCATTCATGGCATCGCCGAGCAGACCAACCTGCTGGCGCTCAACGCGGCCATCGAGGCCGCGCGCGCTGGCGAGATGGGGCGAGGTTTCGCCGTCGTCGCCGACGAGGTACGCAACCTCGCCAAGCGCGTGCAGGACTCCACCGACGAGATCACCAGCATGATCGGCAACCTGCAGGCCGGCACCCGTGATGCGGTGGAATTCATGCAGGACGCCTCCTACAAGGCGGACGATTGCGTGAAGCTCGCCACCGAGGCGGGCGAATCACTGGAGTCCATCACCGGCGCCGTGGCGTTGATGCGCCAAAGCAACACGCAGATCGCCGTAGCCGCCGAACAGCAGAGTCAGGTCGCCGAGGAAATGAGCCGCTCGGTGATCGGCATCCGCGACGTTACCGAAAGGACCGTGCAGCAAACGGTCGCTTCGGCCAGCACCAGCAGCGAGCTGGCGGAACTGGCCAGTGACCTCAGCCGGGCCATTCGTCAACTCAAGCTGTAGTCACCCGGCGTAGTAGGGATGGCCCCGCAGCGCACCGCTCGCTCGGGGCCGTCCAACGGCTAGCTTTCCAGTGCTTGCAGTCGCGCGAGCAGACCTTCCTCGTCGAGCACCGCTACGCCCAGTTCCTGCGCCTTGGTGAGTTTCGAACCGGCGCCGGGGCCGGCGACCACGCAGTGGGTCTTCGCCGACACCGAGCCGGCGACCTTGGCGCCCAAGGCTTCCAGGCGCTCCTTGGCGGCATCGCGGGTCATGCTTTCCAGCGTGCCGGTGAGGACCCAGGTCTGCCCTACCAGCGGCAGGCCGCCGGTCTGCTGCCGTTCGCTGGCCCAGTGCATGCCGAACTCGCGCAGTTGCGCCTCGATGGCCAGGGCGCGCTCGGCATTTTCCGTCACCGCGAACCACTCGCGCAGCGACTGCCGCGCACGCTCGTTGAGGCCTTTGGTGGTCGACAGGTCGAGCCAGTCTCCGGCCAGAGCGATCACCTCGGCAACGCCGGGCCGGCCGTCGGCGCGGCTGGCGGCTTTCTCGGCGAGTTTCTTCGCACCGGTGGCCGCGACGAAGGGAATGTCGAGACGATCGAGCAGACCGTCGAGGCTGGCACAGGCGGCGAACTCGGGGCTCAGCTCACCCTCGCCTTGCGGCGTCACGCCACGTTCCAGCAGCGCCGCGATCACCTCGCGGTTGTGCGCGTCCTGGAAGAACGAATGGATTTCGTGGGCCACCTCGCCGCCGACGTCCGGCAGGTAGCGCAGCACCTCGGGTAGCGCCTTGCCGATGCGCTCCAGCGAGCCGAGCGCGCGAGCCAGCAGCTTGGCGGTTTCCTCGCCGACATCGGGAATCCCCAGGGCGAAGACGAAACGCGCGAGCGTCGGCGTGCGACTGGCGTCGAGGGCAGCCAGCAGATTGCGGCTGGAGACCTCGGCGAAGCCATCCAGCTCGACGACTTGCTCGAAGCTCAATGAATAGAGGTCCGCCGGCGACTTCACCAGCCCACGGTCCACCAGTTGCTCGACGATCTTGTCGCCGAGGCCGTCGATGTCCATGGCGCGCCGCGAGGCGAAGTGGATCAGCGCCTGCTTGAGCTGGGCCTGGCAGGCCAGGCGACCGACGCAACGGTAGATCGAGCCCTCGCTGTAGGACTCCTTGCCCTTGCTGCGCTTGACCAACTGGGTGCGCTCGACCGCCGAGCCGCAGACCGGGCAGTGCTCGGGCACCTGTATCGCGCGGGCGTCCGCCGGACGCCGTTCGGCGACCACGCCGAGAATCTGCGGAATCACGTCACCGGCGCGGCGCACGATCACGCTGTCACCGATCATCACGCCCAGGCGCGCGACCTCGTCCATGTTGTGCAGGGTCGCGTTGGACACGATGACGCCTGCCACCGGCACCGGCTTGAGCCGCGCCACCGGGGTGATGGCGCCGGTGCGGCCGACCTGGAATTCCACGTCGAGCAGCTCGGTGACTTCCTCGCTGGCGGGGAACTTGTGGGCGATGGCCCAGCGCGGTTCGCGGGCACGGAAGCCCAGCTCGCGCTGCTGGGCGATGGCGTTCACCTTGAACACCACGCCGTCGATCTCGTAGGCCAGCGCATCGCGCCGCGCGCCGATGTCGCGGTAGTAGTCCAGGCAACCCTGCACGCCATCGACCTTCTTCAATTCGCGACTGATCGGCAGGCCCCAGCGGCGCAGGGCCTGCAGCCAGTCGTAGTGGCTGTGCAACTGCACGCCTTCGACGCGGCCGATGCCGTAGGCACAGAACTCCAGCGGGCGGGTCGCGGTGATCTTCGAGTCCAACTGGCGCAGCGAGCCGGCGGCGGCGTTGCGCGGGTTGGCGAAGGTCTTGCCACCGGCCTCGCGCATGCGTTCGTTGAGCGCCTCGAAACCGGCCTTGGGCATGTAGATCTCGCCACGCGCCTCCAGGACCGGCGGGAAATCGCCCTTGAGCTTGAGCGGCACGTTGCGAATGGTGCGGACGTTGGCGGTGATGTCCTCGCCGGTGCTGCCGTCGCCTCGGGTGGCGGCGCGCACCAGGCGGCCGTCTTCGTAGAGCAGGCTCACCGCCAGGCCGTCGAGCTTGGGTTCGCAGCAGTACTCGACCTGGGCGCCGTCGCCGAACAGGTCGCCCTGCGGCAGGTCCAGGCCCTCGCGCACGCGGCGATCGAACTCCAGCAGGTCCTGTTCCTCGAAGGCGTTGCCCAGGCTGAGCATGGGGATTTCGTGACGCACCTGGCCGAAGGCCTCCAGCGCCGCACCGCCGACGCGCTGGGTCGGTGAATCGGGCGTGACCAGCTGGGGATGTTCGGCTTCCAGCCCCTTGAGCTCATGGAACAGCCGGTCGTACTCGGCATCCGGTACCGACGGCTCGTCGAGCACGTAGTAGCGGTAGTTGTGGTCGTCCAGTTCGCTGCGCAGCGCGGCGATGCGTTCGGCGGGGGTGGTCTCGCGGGTCATGTTCGGGTCTCGCAAAGCAAGAGAGCAGCCGGGGCTGCTCTCTCTGACAACGGCGTGGGACGGGCGTCCCGTGGCCGTCAGCGCTTGTGGGTCAGGCCGCGGCGCTCGAATTCGGCGATGCGCTGGCGGTAATGCTCGATGGTCTGGGCAGTGAGCACACTGTGCTGGTCGTCCTTGAGCTCGCCTTCCAGTTCCTGGGACAGCTTGCGTGCGGCGGCGACCATCACGTCGAACGCCTGCTTCGGATAACGCGGCCCCGGCAGGCTGAGGAAGAAGCTCACCGCACGGGTGGAGAACAGCTCGATGTCGTCCAGATCGAAGGTGCCCGGCTTCACGCCGTTGGCCATGGAGAAAAGCACCTCGCCATTGCCGGCCATGCTCTCGTGGCGATGGAAGATGTCCATTTCGCCAAAGCGCAGGCCGCTCTCGAGGATGTTCTGCAGCAGCGCCGGACCCTTGAAGCCGTCGCCGTCGCGGGCGATCACGTTGATCACCAGGACTTCCTCCACCGGCAGTTGCTCGCGCGCCGGTGCGTCGGCGAAGTCGTCTTCCTCGCCCATCAGCAGCGGTTCGGGTTCGTCCAGGTCCAGCGCCAGGTCGCCCTGCCGGGGATCGCCACGGCGCGACTTGGCGCGCTCGTGCTCGCCTACGGACGGTTCGGCGGCGCCGAAGGTCGGCAGGCCGTCATCCAGGTCGGCGACCGCGGGCTCGCCATGATTAACCACGCGCGACGGGCCGAGCACATCCGGATCGGGGGCATCGTCGTCAGCGCCCGTGTAGTTCTTGTCCAGGCGGAACCTGAGTTTTCCCTTGCTGCCGCGCATGCGCCGCCAGCCATCGAAAAGAATCCCGGCAATGACGATGATGCCGATAACGATCAGCCATTCGCGCAGACCGATTTCCATTAAGCCTTGACCCCTGAAGTAATAGATGAAGAGATGAAATTCGAGGGCAACTGTATGTTTCTACAGTCTTTTTCCAGACCATTCGCTAAAGAGCGCCTAAGCTAGCACGACGAACGGCAATAAAACACCGTCCACCCCGCCGCATCAGGCTTCAGCGAGTGCCACCGCCTCCTCCACGTCGACCGCAACCAGCCGCGAACAGCCCGGTTCGTGCATGGTGACGCCCATCAGTTGATCAGCCATTTCCATGGCGATCTTGTTATGCGTGATGTAGATGAATTGCACGGTCTGCGACATCTCCTTGACCAGGCGCGCATAGCGGCCGACGTTGGCGTCGTCCAGCGGAGCGTCGACCTCGTCGAGCATGCAGAACGGCGCAGGATTGAGTTGAAAGATGGAGAACACCAGTGCCAGGGCGGTGAGCGCCTTCTCGCCGCCCGAGAGCAGATGGATGGTGCTGTTCTTCTTGCCCGGTGGACGCGCCATGATCGCCACCCCGGTATCGAGCAAATCTTCGCCGGTAAGTTCCAGATAAGCGCTGCCGCCACCGAATACTTTGGGGAACAGTTGGCGCAGACCGGCGTCGATCTGGTCGAAGGTTTCCTTGAAACGGTTGCGGGTTTCCTTGTCGATCTTGCGGATGACGTTTTCCAACGTCTCCAGCGCCTCGACCAGGTCCGCATCCTGAGCATCCAGGTAGCGCTTGCGCTCGGACTGCTGGCGGTACTCGTCGATGGCGGCGAGGTTGATCGCGCCCAGGCGCTGGATGCGTCCGGAGAGTTGCTCGAGCAGGCCCAGCCATTGCGCCTCGTCGGCATCCGGCGGCAAGGTGGCGAGCACGCCGTGCAGGTCATAGCCGTCGGCCTGCAACTGTTCCTGCAGCGTGCCGCGCTGGGTCGCCAGGTTCTGCCGCTCCAGGCGCTGCTGCTCCAGTTGGGTGCGCAACAGCCCGGCGCGCTGCTCGGCGCCGCCCCGCCGCTGCTCCACCGCCCGCAGTTCGCGGTCGGCGTCTTCCATCGCCAGGCGCGCGGTCTTCAATTCCTCTTCCACGGCCATGCGCCGTTCGAGCAGTTCCTCGAGCTTGATGCGCAGCTCCTCCAGCGGTGCAGCGCCCTCCTCCAGGTTCAGGGTCAACTGCTCGCGGCGCTCCACGGCACGCTCGAACTGCAGTTCCAGACGCTGCAACGACTGTTGCAGGGAGTCGTGCTGGGCGCGCAACGAGCCGCTGCGCAGCTCCAACTGGTGCAGGGCGTCCTTGTGCAGACGCGCCTCGCGGCGGCAGGCCTCGACCTGCTCGCGCAGGCCATCGCGGCCGCCGAGCAGTTGCTCGCGCTGCTCGCTGTCGTTGGCCATGGCATCGAGGGCGTCCTGCAGCAGCAGGCGCGCTTCACCCAGTTGCTCCTCTTCCTGGGCCCGCTGTTCGCCGAGCGCGGCCTGTTCCTCGTCGAGGCGCGCCCGGCGCAGGGCCAACTGTTCCAGGCGCGCCTGACGCGCGGAGCGTTGCGCATTGAGTTCGGCCAACTCGCGGGAGACCTGCTGCTGCTCGCGCCGCAGCGCATCGCGCGCCTGTTCCGCCTGCTGCTGGGCGTCGCGGGCGGTTTCGACCTGTGCCTGCAGCGCCTGAAGGCGTTCCTGCAACTCCTCGCGTTCCCGTTGCAGACGCTCGAGCTCCTGGCCACGGGCGAGTACGCCGCCATCGGCCTCACCACCACGGCGCACGCGCAGGAAATGCCGTCCGACCCAGAAGCCGTCACGGCTGACCAGGCTCTCGCCCTCGCCGAGTTGCGCACGCCCCGCGAGGGCCTGTTCCAGGGTTTCCACGGGACGTACCCGGCCCAGCCAGGGTGACAGGTCCTGGCTTGACTCCAGCTTGTCCAGCAAGCAGCCCGGCAGCCGCTGCGCCGGTCCGGGAATGGCCAGGCGCAGCTCACCGCGCGACAGCGCGGAGAAGTCCGGCGCGCAGACATCATCCAGCAGCAGCGCCTGCAGGTCGGCGCCTAGCACCGTCTCCACCGCCAGCTCCCAGCCGGCCTCGACACGCAGGCCCTCGGCCAGCCGCGGGCGCTCCGCGAGGCCCTGGGCGCGCAGCCAGTCGGCGGTGCCCTTGCCGGGGTCCAGCGCGGCCTGCTGCAGCGCTTCGAGGGAGGCCAGGCGACCCTCCAGACGCTGCAGTTCGCCTTGCGCCTGCTGCAGTGTGGCGGCGCTTTCGCGGGCCTGCTCGGCGCTGGTCTGCTGGGTCTCGCCCTGGGCCTCCTCGTCGAGTTGTAGCGTCTCCAGGCGCATCTGCGCGATGGCCAGCGACTCGTCCAGCTCCAGGCCTTCACTGTCTTCAGGATCGCCGGCCAGCTGAGCGCGCTCCTCGTCCAGCCGGCGGGCACGCTCGGCAAGGCGCTGCAGGCTCTGCTCCAGCTGGCGCAGGCTGGCCTGCTGCACTTCGGCGACTCGTCGCGGTTCGGCACTGGCCTGGCTGAAACGGTCCCAGCGCTCCTGCCAGTCCTGCAGGCGCACCTCGGCTTCCTCCAGCCCGGCGGCGGACTCCTCGGCGGCGAGCAGCGCGGCCTCGCGCTCGGGGGCGAGCATCTCCAGTTCCTCGCCGAGGGTCGCCAGCAGGGTGCGATCGTGGCCCAGGTGCGACTCGGTCTCCTGGCGCGCGCGTTCGGCCTCGCGCAGGTCGTCCTGCAATTGGCGCAGGCGCTGCTGGCCGTGCTGGATGCTCTGCTCGACGCGGGCGATGTCGCCACCCACCGAATAGAAACGCCCCTGGATCTGGTTGAAACGCTCGGAGAGTTCGTGATGCCCATCGCGCAGGCGCTCGATCCCTGCGTCGGCGTTGCGTTGCTCGGCGACCATTGCCTCCAGGGCGATCTCCTGCTCGCCGATCACCCGTTCGCGCTCGCCGACCTTCTCGTTCAGTTCACGCCAGCGCAGGGCCGAGAGCTGTGCCTTCTGCTGGCGTTCCTCGGCCTTGTATTCCTGGTACTTCTCCGCCGCCTGGGCCTGGCGCTGCAGGCGTTCGAGCTGGCGATCGAGCTCCTCGCGCAGGTCGGACAGGCGCGCCAGGTTTTCCTGGGTGCGGCGAATGCGGTTCTCGGTCTCGCGGCGGCGCTCCTTGTACTTGGAGATGCCGGCGGCTTCCTCGATGAAATTGCGCAGTTCCTCCGGCTTGGCCTCGATCAGCTTGCTGATCATGCCCTGCTCGATGATCGAGTAGCTGCGCGGTCCCAGTCCGGTACCGAGGAAGATGTCGGTAATGTCGCGGCGGCGGCACTTGGTGCCGTTGAGGAAATACTGGTTCTGCCCCTCGCGGGTCACCCGGCGGCGAATGGAGATTTCGGCAAAGGCCGCGTATTCGCCGGTCAGGGTGTTGTCGCTGTTGTCGAAGATCAGCTCGATGCTCGCCTGGGTCACCGGCTTGCGGGTGTTGGAGCCGTTGAAGATGACGTCGGTCATCGACTCGCCGCGCAGGTTCTTCGCCGAGCTTTCACCCATCACCCAGCGCACGGCGTCGATGATGTTCGACTTGCCGCAGCCGTTGGGCCCGACCACCGCCGACATGTTGCTGGGAAAGTGCACGCTGGTGGGATCGACGAACGATTTGAAGCCCGCCAGCTTGATGCTCTTCAGGCGCATCCGGGCGACCTCCTGCGGGCTGGGCTGTGGCGATCCGCTGCCATGGCGAGCATCAGAAGGCTTCCTCGTCGAGTGGGGCGCCGCCATCCATTGGGGCGGACGCTACGCAAAGCGGCGAGTTTAACCGCTGACCGGGTCTTGCGCAGCTTTCGGCAGGCTTATGGCGCTATTCCTGGCCGGCGTCCTGCAGGGCCTGCAACGCGCGACGCACCATGTTGGCGTAGGTGGACGGTGAAAGGCTGTACAGCTCCTGCGCCACCCAGGCATGCCAGCGCCCCCGCAATTCGCCGCGTGCGGCCCACAGGCGCTGGGCCTCGGCGTCGGCGCGGGCCTGGTGTTCGCGATGAAAATCCGCACGCGGGCTGGACATGGCGGGCTCCTGGAAAACGAGACGGGCATGGTGCCAGAAGTCACCGCACGACGCGTCCGGCTTTTACCGGAAGCACCGCGAACAGGCATAATTGGCGCCCTCGCTCGTCTGCCCCTTCGTCTTTCATGCGCATCCACGTTACCTTCATCGACCGCGTCGGCATCACCCAGGAAGTCCTGGCCCTGCTCGGTGGCCGCAACCTGAACCTGGATGCGGTGGAAATGGTGCCGCCGAACGTCTACATCGATGCGCCGACCCTGCTTCCCGAGGTGCTGGAGGAATTGCGCGGCGCTCTGCATCGCATCGACGGCGTGCAGGCGGTGGATGTGGTCGACATCCTGCCCGGACAGCGCCGCCACCTGCAGCTCGATGCGCTGCTGGCGGCGATGGCCGATCCGGTGCTGGCGGTGGACAACGGCGGCCACGTGCTGCTGGCCAACCCGGCGCTGATCGCCCTCTGTGGCCACGACCCGCTGGGCCGCCCGCTGGCCGAGCTGTTCGGCGACGAGGACCTGCCGCGTGCGCTGCTGGCGGAGGGCTTTCGCCTGCCGCTGCGCGAGGTGACCCTCGATGGCCAGGCACTGCTGCTCGATGCGACGCCGATCAGCGAGCCGCGCGCGGCGAACCGCCTCGCCGGCGCCCTGCTCACCCTCTACGCACCCAGCCGCATCGGCGGTCGCCTGGCATCGCTGCACCACGACCACGTCGCCGAGGGCTTCGATGCGTTGATCGGCGAGTCCCCAGCGCTGCGTACCCTCAAGAGTCGCGCCCAGCGCGTTGCCGCCCTGGATGCGCCGCTGCTGATCCATGGCGAGACCGGCACCGGCAAGGAACTGGTGGCGCGCGCCTGTCACGCCAGCGGCATCCGTCGCAACGCGCCTTTCCTCGCGCTGAATTGTGCGGCACTGCCGGAAAACCTCGCCGAGAGCGAGCTGTTCGGCTATGCCCCGGGCGCCTTCACCGGCGCACGACGGGGCGGCAAGCCCGGCCTGCTGGAACTGGCCGACCGTGGCAGCGTGTTCCTCGACGAGATCGGCGAGATGTCGCCCTACCTGCAGGCCAAGCTGCTGCGCTTCCTCTCCGAAGGCACCTTTCGCCGGGTCGGCGGCGACCGCGAGATCCGCGTGGACGTCCGCATCCTCTCCGCGACCCACCGCGACCTGGCGAAGATGGTTGGCGAAGGCAACTTCCGCGAAGACCTGTTCTACCGCCTCAACGTGCTCGACCTGCAGGTACCGCCGCTGCGCGAGCGCGGCCAGGACATCCTGCTGCTGGCGCGCCACTTCATGGCCCAGGCCTGCGCGCAGATCCAGCGACCCGCCTGCCGGCTGGCGCCGAGTACCTACCCGGCACTGCTGGACAACCGCTGGCCCGGCAACGTGCGCCAGTTGCAGAACGTGATCTTCCGCGCCACCGCCATCAGCGACGGCACGCTGGTCGAGATCGGCGACCTGGACATCGCCGGCAACGAAGTCGCCCGCCGCGAGGACGGCGAAGTGGAAAGCCTGGAGAACGCCGTCGAAGGCTTCGAGAAAGCCCTGCTGGAACGGCTCTACCCCACCTACCCGTCCAGCCGGCAACTGGCCGCACGCCTGAAGACCTCGCACACCGCCATCGCCCACCGCCTGCGAAAGTACGGTATTCCACCGGCGCGCTGAATCACCGTGCGCCGCTGGGTCACCTCGGGAGCGTGCTGGCCGCGTTTCTGTAGCGTTGCGGCGCACAGCCGAGCACCCGCTTGAACGCCACGGAAAACGCACTCATCGAGGTGTATCCCACGGCTTGCGCAACATCGATGAGAGGTTCGTCGGTGCTTTCCAGGCGTCGACACGCCAGTGCCATACGCCAGTCGGTGAGGTATTGCAGCGGCGTCCTCCCCATGACCTCCCGGAAGCGCACCGCAAAGGCCGTGCGCGACATCGCCGCGACAGCCCCCAGCGTCTGCACGGTCCACGGGCTGGCCGGGTCCTCATGCATCGCTTCGAGAGCCCGGCGCAGACGCGGATCAGCCAACGCGGCGAGCAGGCCGCTACGGGATCGGCTGGCGCTGGAAAGGTAAGCGCGCAAGGCTTGCAGCAACATCATATGGGCAAGATTTCGTGTCATCAGGTCGCTGCCTGGCAGACCTTCGCGCATTTCCTGTCGCATGCGCTGCACCGACCACCCCAACGCCTCCGACTCCAGGCCGCCCGCCAGATGCAGGATCGGCGGCAGCCACTCCAGCAGGCGCGCTGCGGAGCGTTCCTGGACCGCAAAGCGGGCACCGGCCAGGGCGAAGCTCAGCTCACCCTCCCCCAATCCGACCACGCCGCCTCCGTGAGCCGGGGGAAAGACCGTCTTGGCATCGATCGGCG
This sequence comes from Pseudomonas sp. R4-15, assembly GCF_055768815.1. Taxonomy (NCBI): domain Bacteria; kingdom Pseudomonadati; phylum Pseudomonadota; class Gammaproteobacteria; order Pseudomonadales; family Pseudomonadaceae; genus Pseudomonas; species Pseudomonas sp. R4-15. Next base: position 2,965,760 of record NZ_CM147293.1, on the reverse strand, counting down.
ATAGCGACAGATCGCTGGCCATCAGGAAGCTGCGTCCGCTCGGCAACACGAAGGCATCGCCCCGTTCCAGCCGAACGGGTGTTTCGACACCATCCACGGCCAGCCAACCAGCCCCATCCAGGATGACGTAGCACTTCACCCAGCCCTGTTGCTGGGTAAACCGTAGCGACCAGTCCCCACGTGCCTCGAATCCCGAAGAGACGCTGGCGAGGGGCTTGAGGTGATCCAGTAGATCAGAGAGCGGGTCCATACGAATTGAACGATCGCGAAAGAAAAATGCACTCTAACGCATTGGTCATCCGGAGTATGTCCCTACCATCGCTCAACACCCTTCGTTGAGAGGATAGGCACATGATCGTCGTTACCGCCCCGACCAGCCGTATTGGCCGTCAGCTACTGCGCCATCTGTTGGCGGCTGGCGCTTCCGTGAGAGTGATGGTCCGCGATGCGCAGAAACTGCCCCTCGAGGTGCGCTCGCGCAGCGAGGTGGTGGTGGGTAGCCACGCCGATGCTGGCGTTCTGGAACGCGCCCTCGACGGTGCACGAAGCCTGTTCTGGCTGGTTCCGCCCGACCCCAGGGCCAGGGACGTATTCGAGGCTTACGTGGATTTCACCCGCCCTTTGCTGCAAAGGCTACCCTGCCAGGGTGTGCAGCGAGTCGTGACCGTCAGTGCCCTGGGTCGGGGAACACCGCAAGCTGGCGATGCCGGTCATGTGACCGGCTCGCTGGCGATGGACGACTTGATCGCGGCCACTGGCGTCTCGCAGCGAAGCCTGACGATGCCCTCGTTCATGGACAACCTGTTGAGGCAACTGCCGGCTTTGCGCGAACGGCGGGCGTTCTATCTGCCGTTGCCCGCCGATCTGGCATTGCCCAGCTGCTCCACCGACGATATCGCCAGGGTCGCGGCACGCTGGTTACTGGACTCGACATGGACGGGTAACCAGGAGGTGCCGGTACTGGGGCCGGAGAATATCTCTGCGGCGCAGATGGCGAAAATCATGAGCGAGGTGCTGGGTTGCGAGATCGTCTACCGGCAGATCACCCTCGACGCCTACAGGGAACACTTCCTCACCCTTGGCTTCAGCCAGGGCATGGCCGAGGGCATGGTCGCCATGATGCGCGCCAAGAGCCAGGGCTTGGACCTGAGCGTTCGCCGTACGCCCGAGCATTCGACACCGACGACCTTCCGACAATGGTGTGAAAATACCCTCGCGCCGCTCTTCTCCAGTTGAGGCCGTACGTTGAAAGAAAAACGGGGAGCGGCTTGCGCCGTTCCCCGTTGGGCAGGACCTGAAACGGCGGAATCAACGAACGCCGCTGCGCTCCATCAACTGAGCGAGCATCGCGTACTCGTCTTCCTTCAGGTCGGTCAGCGGGGCGCGAACCGGGCCTGCGTCGTAGCCGGCGATCTTCGCACCCGCCTTGACGATGGATACCGCGTAACCCTTGCAGCGGTTGCGGATGTCCAGGTACGGCAGGAAGAAGTCGTCGATCAGCTTGCCAACGGTGGCGTGATCCTCCGCGCGGATCGCGCGGTAGAAGTCCATCGCCGTCTGCGGGATGAAGTTGAACACCGCCGAGCTGTACACCGGCACGCCCAGGGCCTTGTAGGCCGCGGCATAGACTTCCGCGGTCGGCAGGCCGCCGAGGTAGGTGAAGCGCTCGCCCAGGCGTCGGCGGACCGACACCATCAGCTCGATGTCGCCCAGGCCGTCCTTGTAGCCGATCAGGTTCGGGCAGCGCTCGGCCAACGGCTCCAGCAGGTCCGGCGTCAGGCGGCAGACGTTGCGGTTGTACACCACTACGCCAATCTTCACCGATTTGCAGACCTGCTCGACGTGGGCAGCCACGCCTTCCTGGCTCGCTTCGGTCAGGTAGTGCGGCAGCAGCAGCAGGCCCTTGGCGCCCAGGCGCTCGGCTTCCTGCGCCATCTGGATGGCGACGCGGGTCGGGCCGCCGACGCCGGCGAGGATCGGTACGCTGCCGGCGCAGGTGTCCACGGCGGTCTTGATGACCGCGGAATATTCGTCCGGCGCCAGGGAGAAGAATTCACCGGTGCCACCGGCGGCGAACAGCGCGGAGGCACCGAACGGTGCCAGCCATTCGAGACGATTCGCGTAACCGGCCGCGTTGAAATCACCGGCCGCGTCGAAATCGGTCAGCGGGAACGACAGCAGGCCGTCGGAGAGGATGGTCTTGAGTTCTTGTGGGGTCATCACGGTGTCCTGTGGGCGAATCGGCCAACGTGGCCAGGCATGAAATACGATATCGTACAACTAAGTCCAAAGCTAGTCCCCAGTCCGTTGGTTATGTGCTCTCCCCCGGCCCCGGTGGGAGAATGAACGCGTGTCCTGCCTGGCAAAATCGCTGCCTCACATGCCCGTAGGATGGTGTTGAGGGCGCAGTCCGATACCCATCGCCCCTCGCCGAGCCGTTCTGCTCCCGCTTAGGTCGCAGCGAGAGACGCGACGCGTCTCGGGAGGCGTTCCCACGCGGGAGCGCGGGAACGATCGGATGCTCCGTAGGATGGCGTTGAGGGCGCAGCCCGATACCCATCGAGCCTCGACGGCTAGAACGCGACGGTCGCCGAGAGCAGCACCGTCCGCGGCGCGGAGAGAGTCAGGCCGGCGGCGCTGTCGTCGGAGGCGCCGGCAGAGATCCAGTCGCGGGAGTCCAGCAGGTTCTCCACGTTGCCGCGCAGGGTGATGGTCTTGTCATCCAGCTTGAAGGCATAGCGCGCGCCGACGTCGTAGCGTTCCCAGCTGTCGATCTGGGCGCTGTTGGCCTGGTCCAGGTACTGGGAGCTGGTGTACATGGCGCGCCCCGTGAGCGTAAGCCCCGGTACGCTGACGACATCGTATTCGGCACCGAAGTTGGCGTTGATCCGCGGCGTGGCCGGTGCGCGGTTGCCATCGTTGGCGCCCTCCTCGTTGGTGCCGGTCAGCTCGCTGTGGATGTACATCACCCCGCCGAGCAGGCGTACGCCGGGCACGGGCTCGCCGAACAGGTTCAACTCCACCCCGCTGTTCTCGCGCTTGCCGCTGGGACCGAAGCGACCCAGCGTCTCTCCGGCGATGGGATCTGCCGTCTCGTAAGCCGGCTGCTTGATGCGGAACACGCTGGCGGTGACGGCCAGGCGGCCGAAGTCGTACTTGGCACCCGCCTCGATCTGACGGCTGATGAATGGTGGGAAGATTTCGTCCTCGTTGAGCGAGGTCGACGGCGCGATGCGTCCCTGGCTGAGCCCTTCCATGTAGTTGGCGTACAGCGACAACTGGTCAGTGGCCTTGAACAGCACGCCCGCCGAGGGCGAGAGCTTTTCCTCGTCGTAGGCGGTCCGCTGCTTCACGCCGTTGGACCAGTCATCCACCTTCACCCGCTGCCAGCGAGCGCCCAGGGTCAGCAATACGCGGTCTTCGAAGAAACCGAGGGTGTCGGAGAGCGCTACGCCGCTGAAACGGTTCTCGGTGTGTACCTTGGCGTCCGCGCGGGTCTGGGTGGTCGGGTCGGGTGTCGGTACCGGGTCGTAGAGGTTGCTCGGCGCGGAGGCGTAGCGTCCGCCGCCGTTGTCGAAGTCGAAGTGGAAATAGTCGGCGGCGAGGTTGACCTCGTGGCTCACCGGACCGGTGAAGAACCACTTGCGCATGCCCATGTTGAAGGTGCCGACCTCCTCGTCGCGGGTGAAGTCCCTGGGCTGGACGCTGAAATCCCCCGCCGCGTTGGTCACCGAGACGTTGTGCCGAAGGAAATCATGGTTGCTCTTGCGCGCGCCGGCGGCCGCATACAGCGTGGTCGTCTCGTCGAGGTCGTATTCGCCACGCAGCGCGGCGAAGGTGTCGTCGGTCTTCGCCCAGCTCCAGGCCTGGGCGTAGTTGTGGGTGACGTCATCGGCATCCGGAATCGGTACGCCCGAGCCAATCAGAACGCGCTCCTGGGGCGCGTCGGTGTTGCGCTCGGTGTGGCCGACGTCCGCCGACAGGCGCACGCGTTCGCCCCGGAAGTCCAAGCCGAGCACCGCCATCTCGCGGTCGACGCTCTGGTGGTCCCACTCGGTATCGCCCGACTGCTTGACGCCGTTGAAGCGCAGTCCGAAGCGGTTGTCCTCGCCGAAGCGACGACCGATGTCCACCGCGCCACCCACCTGGCTGTCCGAGACATAGCTGCCGGTGAACTCGGTGATCGGCGTGTCGGTGGCGCGCTTGGGCACGATGTTGACGCTGCCGCCGATGCTGCCGCGCGGCGAAATGCCGTTCACCAGTTGCGTCGGGCCACGCAGGATGTCCACCCGGTCGGCCATCTCCATGTCGATGGAATAGGTAGGCAACAGGCCGTATAGCCCGCCGTAGGCGACGTCGCTGTTGAACAGGCTGAAACCGCGGATGGTGAATTGCTCGAAGCGCCCGCCCGCCGGGTTGGTGGAGCGGAATGCGGGATCGCTGGCGGTCAGGTCGGTGAGCGTTCGCGCCTGCTGGTTCTTCACCGCCTCGCTGGTGTAGGTGATCATGCTCAGCGGCGACTCCATGAAGTCCTTGGAGCCGAGCAGACCCTGGGAACTGCGCCGGGCGATCTGCCCGCCGGCGTAGCGCTCGCCCTCGTAAGTCTTGCCCGGGTCGCTGACGCCGGTTACCACGCTTGGCTGCATCTGCAACGCCGCGCTCGACGGGGGAGCCGGCTCCAGCGTGTAGGCGCCCTCGCCTACCGCGCGCAATTGCAACCCGCTGCCTTGCAGCAGTCGGGCGAAACCGCCCTCGATGTCGAAGTCACCGGAGAGGCCATCGCTGTGCCGCCCGCTGACCAGCGCGGGGTCCACCGACAGACTCACCCCCGCCTGCCCGGCGAAGCGGGTCAGCGCGGAACCGAGGTCGCCCGCCGGCACGCTGTAGGCGCGCACGGCGGCGTCGGCGAAGGCCAGTGGCGCGCAGCCCAGGAGCAAGGACAGGCACAGGCCAGAGCGGCGAAGGGACGGTTTCTTGCGAAGCCGGTGGAAGGTCGAAGCGGGCATGGAAGGCGATCTCTTTGGGTTATGTCACCTTGCATGACACGCGAGTCGAGAAAAGGGGACAGCCGTGTGCAACTCAGGCGCCGAGAGGTTTTCTCGGCACCAGCGAGACCCAGTAGCGGCTGCGGCTGCGCACCTCCAGCGGCAGGCTGGCGGCGAGCAACTGGAGAATGCGGTCGGTATCGTCAAGGCGGAAGCTGCCGGTGACCCGCAGGGTTTCGAGCGAGGCATCCCAGCGCAGGATGCCGGGGCGATAGCGGTCCAGCTCGCGGAGAAAGTCGCCCAGGCGCTCGTCGTTCGCCACCAGTACGCCCTCGCGCCACCCCGGTTGCGCCACGTCGAACGGCTGCAGCGGCACGCCCGCCTGCGCCGGGAGGCGTAAACGTTTGCCCGGCGGCACCTGCCAGCGCGCGCCATCCTGTGCACGGACGTCCAGGTTGCCGCTGGTTACGGAGAATTCGCAGCGCGTTTCGTACTGGCGCACGCACAGGTCGCCGCCAGCGACCAGCGTCGCCTCGGCGAAGGCCGTACGAATGACGAAGGGCGAAAGTAGGCTGCGACGCAGGGCGATCTCCCCCCGCAGAAGACGCAGTCCGCGGCGATCCGGGTCCAGGTCGACCGCCGTGGCGGTGTTCAGGTCCAGCACGCTGCCGTCCGCCAGGGTCAGCCGGCGGCGCTCTCCGGTGGCGGTGGAAAGGTCGGCGCCCCAGACGTCGAGCGGCAGCTCGCGGGCGCCGAACCAGGCCGCCGGCGCCAGCGCGGCGAACCCCAGCACGCCCTTGAGCAGGCGCCGCCGTTCGCCGTCGGGACGGTCGAGGGTGGCCATCGCCAGTTCCGCCGGCAAACCGACGAAGCGTTGCTTGAGCGCCTGGGCGCGTTGCCAGGCCTGCTCGTGGGCTGCGCTGAGCGAGCGCCAGTGCTGCAATTCGGCGTGCTGCGCCTGGTTGGCACTGCCGGATTCGAGCAACGCCAGCCAGTGCGCGGCGGCGCGCACCAGTTGGCGGGCGTCTTCGGGTGCTTCGCGATTCAGCACAGTTCCGCCAACAGGCAGTGTTCATAGGCCTGCGCCATGTAGCGCTTGACGCTGCGCTCGCTGACGCCGAGGCGCTCGCCGATCTCCCGATAGCTCGCCCCTTCCATCTGGCTCATCAGGAACGCACGGCGCACCGCGCGCGGTAAACCGTCGAGCAACTCGTCGAGGGCCTGCAGGGCTTCGAGCATCAGCCAGCGTTGTTCCGGCGACGGCGCCAGTGCTTCGGGAAGCTGCGCGAGGGCATCGAGATAGGCCTGTTCCAGGCTGCGTCGACGATAGAGGTTAGCCAACAGGCGATTGCCGATGGTGCGCAGGTAGGCGCGTGGCTCATGCAGCTCGTCGAGCCGCTGCGAGCTGGCCATCACCCGAATGAAGGCGTCCTGGCTGAGATCCGCCGCATCCCAGGCGTTGCCCAGCTTGCGTCGCAGCCACTGTTCCAGCCAGCCCTGGTGAACCTTGTAGAAGTCGCCGAACGCGGCGTCACCCGCGGCTACAGCTACGGCCATGTGCAATTGTTCCCGGAAAGATACAAATGAGAATAATTCTATTCTCATGAGCGCGGGGTCCGCCACCCTTTCTTCCCGGGATATCCCGTGCACAGCGCAAACCGCACACGGGAGGCGACTCAATCGCGGCGACCGACCTCGGCGCGCTGTGTGGTCCAGGCGGTGACCTGTTCGCTCAGGCTCAGGCCCAGGCCCGGACGCGTCGGCACCAACATGCGTCCGTCGCGGGTTTCCAGGCGCTCGTTGAACAGCGGCTCCAGCCACTCGAAATGCTCGACCCAGGGCTCGCGCTGGGCGGTGGCCGCCAGGTGCACGTGCAGTTCCATGGCGAAGTGCGGTGCCAGGGACAGCCCGGCATGCTCGGCCAGGGTCTGCACCTTGAGGTACGGGGTGATGCCGCCGACGCGCGGTGCATCGGGCATCAGGAAGTCGGCGGCGCGACGGCTGATGAATTCCCAGTGCTCCGCCGGGCTGGTGAGCATCTCGCCGGTGGCGATCGGCGTATCGAATTGCTGCGCCAGTGCCGCGTGGCCCTCGGCGTCGTAGCAATCCAGCGGCTCCTCGATCCAGATCAGGTCGAATTCTTCCAGGCGGCGGCACATGCGCTGGGCGCTGGGACGGTCCCATTGCTGGTTGGCATCGACCATCAGCGGAAAATCGGCGCCCAGGTGCTTGCGCACGCTGGCGACACGGTGCAGGTCGAGCGCCCAGTCGGGCTGGCCGACCTTGAGCTTGATGCCGCCGATGCCCTTCTCGCGGGAGGCGTCGGTATTCACCAGTAGTTGCTCCAGGGGCGTGTGCAGGAAGCCACCCGAGGTGTTGTAGCAGCGCACCGAATCGCGCTGGGCGCCGAGCAAACGCGCCAAGGACAGCCCGGCACGCTTGGCCTTGAGGTCCCACAGGGCGACGTCAAAGGCGCCGATGGCCTGGGTCGCCAGGCCGCTGCGGCCGACCGAGGCGCCGGCCCAGCAGAGCTTGTCCCAGAGCTTGGCGATGTCGCTGGGGTTCTCATCCAGCAGTGTCGGCGCCACTTCCAGGGCGTGGGCGAACTGGCCGGGGCCGCCGGCGCGCTTGGAATAGCTGAAGCCCACCCCTTCATGTCCGTCGTGGGTCTGGATCTCGGCGATGAGGATGGCGATCTCGGTCATCGGCTTCTGCCGCCCGGTGAGCACCTTGGCATCGCTGATGGGGGTGGCCAGCGGCAAGGCCACCGAGGTCAGGCGCACCCAGGCGATACGGTCGTCGTCGGCACAGAGGTTGGATGGCTCGGACATGCGGGTCTCCTTGGAATTGTCATCGATTCCCCCGTCGACAGGCTCTACCGGTCTCACCGAGGGCCTGACCCATTCTTGGATGATTGCGCAATCATTCAAGCGCTATCGCGCGCTATCAATTCGAATCCGGTATCCAGGCGCAGCGGCGCGAGGGCCGGGTCGTCGATGCGCGCGAGCAACGCCTCGGCGATGCAACGCCCAATCCGCGGGCCATCCACGCGGACCGTGGACAGCGGCGGATGCACGTGGGCGGCGCTGGACAGGTCGCCGAAGCCCATCACCGCCAGCTCGCTGGGCACCGACAGCCCGCGGGCCGCCGCCTCGGCGAGCACGCCCTGGGCCACGGCGTCGGAGCTGCAGGCCACCACCTGCCCCGCCGCGCCCCTGGCCAGCAGACGCGCCAGGCCCTCGCGACCTACCGCGAGGGTCGCGGGTGCCGGCAGTATCTCGCAGGCGACCTGCGTCACGCCGGCCTCGGCCAGGCGCGCGAGCAGCGCATCGCGCCGGCGCAGCCCACGGGGATCGTCGATACCGACCACCGAGATGCGCCGGTAACCGCGTGCCAGGAGGTAATCCGCGATGGCCTGGCCGACCGCCTCGTGGGAAAAACCCACCAGCATGTCCAGCGGCCTGGGGCACAGGTCCCAGGCCTCGACCAGGGGAATGCCGACGCGCGCCAGGCACTCGCGGCTGCCCTGGCTGTGCTCGGTGCCGGTGAGCACGATGCCGTCCGGGCGCCGGCCGAGCATGGCTTCGAGCAGGGCTTCTTCGCGAGCGGGGTCGTAGCCGGTGAGGCCGAGGATGGTCTGGTAGCCGGCTTCGGCGAGGCGATCGGTGAGCGCCTGTACCGTCTCCGAGAAGATCGAGTTGGCAATGGTCGGCAGGAAGATCGCCACCAGCCGGCTGCGCCGCGAGGCCAAGGCCCCCGCCGCCAGATTGGGGACGTAGCCGGTGGCACGCACCGCGTCGAGCACGCGTTTGCGGGTGGTGGCGCTGACCACTTCAGGGCGGCCCAGCGCACGGGACACGGTGATCGGCGAAACCCCTGCCAGTTGCGCAACATCGATCAGCGTGGGACTGCCGCCGCTCGGGTGGCGCGGTTTGTGCGCCATGTTCAGGACGCCCCGGCGCCGCGCAGGCGGTCCGGAGCAAAACCGGCGGGCTCGAGCAGGCCGTTCTGGATACGCGCAGAGCGCTCGTGGGGCAGCAGGGCGGCATGGCGCGCGAACGCACGGGGTGAGGGCCTATCCATGGGAGGGCTCTTCTTGGTTATTTATCGGACATCATACCTCGACACCTGACCGCTCTAAAGCGCCTATTGAGGCGTGAATCTCCGTAGGCGGGAAACGCCCGTGTGCCGATGTGGTCAGACAAATACGCGCTGTACAGGAGCCGCCATGAGCCAGACGACCCCAACCCTTCCCGCCTTCGAACGACTGCTGCTGACCGGTGCCGCCGGTGCGCTCGGCCAGGTCTTGCGCGAGCCACTGCGCCGACAAGCGCGCATCCTGCGTCTCTCGGATGTCCGTGAGCTTTCCCCGGGGCCACAGGACGGCGAGGAATGGATGCGCTGCAATCTGGCCGATGGACAAGGCGTCGATGGTCTGGCCGAGGGCGTCGAGGCGATCCTGCATTTCGGCGCCGTCTCGGTGGAGCGTCCCTTCGACGAAGTGCTCGGGGCGAACATCGTCGGCACCTACAACCTCTACGAAGCGGCCCGCCGCCATGGCGTGCGCCGGGTGGTGTACGCCAGCTCCAACCACGTCACCGGCTTTCATCCCCAGGGCGTGACGCTCGATGCCCGCTCGCCGCGCCGGCCGGACGGTTACTACGGCATTTCCAAGAGCTTCGGTGAAGACCTGGCGAGCCTGTATTGGGATCGCTACGGCATCGAGACGGTTAGCCTGCGCATCGGCTCGGCGTTTCCCGAACCGCGCGACCGCCGCATGCTGCACACCTGGCTCAGCTACGCCGATCTACAGCATCTGGTGGAGCGCGCCCTGCTCGCCCCTGGCGTCGGGCATACGGTGATCTACGGCGTCTCGGCCAACCGCCACCTGTGGTGGGACAACCACCTGGCGGCGCACCTGGGCTTCGCGCCGCAGGACAGTGCGGAGGCGTATCGGGAAAAGCTGGAGGCGCAGCCGCCGGTCGCGGGGGATGATCCCCAGGCGGTCTACCAGGGCGGCGCGTTCACCGCCCAAGGGCCGTTCGAGTAAGCCTCAGGCTTCCAGGGCGCCTTCGCCCTTGCCGGCTTCGGCGCTTTCGTGGGCCTGGCGCAGGCGCTCGCGGCTGTTGGTGAGGTGCAGGCGCATCGCCGCGCGCGCCGCTTCGGCGTCCTGGCGGGCGATGGCAAGGAATATTTCCTCATGCTCGCGGCTCAGGCGCTGCAAGTAATGCTGCTGGTCATCGTGGGCCAGCCGCGCGGAATTCAGCCGGGTACGCGGGATGATGCTGGTACCCAGGTGATTCATGATGTCGGTGAAGTAGGGATTGCCGGTGGCTAGGGCGATCTGCAGATGGAACTGGAAGTCCGAGGACACCGCATCGCTGGCGTGGGCGACGTTGCGGTTCAGTGCGTCCAGCGCCTCGCGCATGCTCTGTAGCTGGGCATCGCTGCGACGTTGCGCAGCCATGCCGGCCGCCTCCACTTCCAGGCTGATGCGCAGTTCCAGCACCGCCAGCACGTCGCGCAGGGTGACGATGGTCGCCGGGTCGATGCGCAGGCCGCTGGGGCTGGGCATGTCCAGCACGAAGGTCCCGATGCCGTGGCGCGTCTCCACCAGCCCAGCCGCCTGCAGCCGCGAGATAGCCTCGCGAACCACGGTGCGGCTGACGCCGTGCTGCTCCATGATGGCCGACTCGGTGGGCAATTTGTCGCCGCGCTTGAGTAGACCGTCGGTGATCTGCCGCGACAGCTCGGCGACCAGCTCCTGGGCCAGGCTACGTTTGCGGCGGGGATTCTGCAGGGCCATGGGATTCTTCTTGATCGAAATCAGTGGGCATCATAACGCAACTAGTCATGCGATGACATTCGACTGCCGGTAGTACGCTCCTGGCGCGGAGGGGGGCTGCCCCCTCTCCCTCGCCCCTCTCCCGCGAGGGGCGAGGGGAGCAAAGCAGGGGTGCGAGCCCGCAGGGGAAGGAGGCCAGGTAGAGCGATATCTTCAGTCAGTCCCCGACCCGCAACACCAGCTTGCCGCGCAGGTGGCCTGCCTGGCTGCGGCGCATGGCTTCGGCGGCCTGCTCCAAGGGCAGACAGTCGGCGATGGGAACGTGCAGGCGCCCCTGCGCCGCCATATCGGCGAGCACCTGCAGGTCCGCGCCATTCGGCCGGACCCAGATGTAGTGACCGCCCGCCTGCTGCACCGCATCGTCGGCGATCGAGGCGTGGCGGCCGCCCTCGCGCAACACAGCACGGGTGACGTCGAGCACGCCACCGACGAAATCCGCGACGACGCTGACACCTTCCGGCACCCGCTCGCGAACCCGTTCGGCGAGGCCTTCGCCATAGGCCACCGGCTCGATGCCCAGCTCGCGCAGGAACGCGTGGTTCTTCTCCGAGGCGGTGCCGATCACCCGTGCGCCCAGTTCCCGCGCAATCTGCGCACCCAGCACACCGACGCCACCCGCGGCGTTATGGATCAGCACGCTGTCGCCACGGGTGGTGCCCAGGCGCTGCAGTACCTGATAGGCCGTGAGCCCGGCCAGCGGCAACCCGCCGGCCTGGTCCCACTCCAAATCGGTCGGTTTGTGCGCCAGCGAGCGCGCCGGCAGGCTGACGTATTCCGCGTAGCTGCCGTCCTGCACGTAGTCCTTGCGCGCGTAGGCCAGCACCTCGTCGCCCGCGGCGAACTCGGGCGTATCGAAGCCCACGGCCTCGACGACGCCGGCAACGTCCCAGCCGGGGACTACCGGAAAGAAGGTCGGCATCACGGCATCCAGCTTGCCGGCCATCAGTTTCCAGTCCACCGGATTGACGGAGGTGCGGCGGATGCGTACCAGCACCTCGCCAGGACCGACCTTGGGCATGGGCCGCTCGGCGAGCTGCAGGACATCCGGCTCGCCGTAACGCTCGTAGATCATCGCTTTCATGAAAAGGCCTCCTGTTCGCTTGCAGAAGAGCTTGGACAGGCCTCGACGCCGACGATTCCGTGCTCAGCCGTATGCCGGCCAGTTCAGCTCGAAACGTGCGCCGCCCAACGCCTGGCTACGCCCCACCAGCGCCCGCCCCGAATGCCAATGGGCAATGCGCCGGACGATGGACAGCCCCAGGCCATGGCCGCCGGAGGCGCGCGTGCGGCTATCGTCCAGGCGCAGGAAGGGCATGAACACCCGATCCCAGGCCTCTTCGGGAATTCCCGGACCATCGTCCTCGACGATCAACCGGCACTGGCCGCCTTCCTGCTCCTGGGTGATGCGAACCTCACCCTGGGCGTGGCGCAGGGCGTTGCTCAGCAGGTTCAGCAGCGCCCTTTGCAGGTAGCGCGGCGCGGCGCGCACCTGTATGTCCGCCGGCTCGGACAGTGAGCTGACGTGGATCTGCGGCCGCAGGGGCGCGAGTTCATCGATGACATGCGCGACCAGTTCGCCGAGCGCCACGGTCTCGAACTCCAGCGGCGGCGAGCCTTTTTCCAGGCGCGCATAGACCAGCATCTCTTCCACCAGGTGGTCGAGGTCCTGGATGTCGTTGTCCATCCCCTCGCGGTAGCGCGCACGCGCGTCGTCGTCTCCGGCGCTGGCGAGCATCTCCAGGCCGAAGCGCAGGCGCGCCACCGGCGTGCGCAGTTCATGGGATACCGCGCGCACCATCTCGCGCTGGGTATCCAGCAGGCGCTGCAGGCGCTCGGCCATGTCGTTGAAGGTCAGCGACAGGCGCCCTATCGAGTCCGCTCCGGAGTCCGGCACGCGCGCCTCCAGGCTGCCCCGGGCGATGCGCAGGGCGGCATCCTCCAGCCGCCCCAGGCGACGTTCCAGGCGGTGCACCAGCAGATACACGGCCAGCCCCACCAGACTCAACGCGAGCAGCGCGATGGCCAGCAGCAACTGTGGCGGGTAACGGTCGAACTGCCGCACCGGGCCCAGTTCCAGCACCCAGGGCGAGTCGCTGATGCTCGCGTAGACGCGTACGGCGTCGCCGCCGGCGTCCAGCGCCATGACCGTGTCGCCCTCCTCCAACCGGCGGCGCTGATCGGCGTCCAGTTGCGCTGCGGCAGGGCGCAGCAGGCGTAGCGGATAGCCGAACTGCTTGTCCAGGCGCAACCGTTCGAGCAGTTCCGGTTGGAGCGCGTCCGGCTGCCGCTGAAGTTCGTCGATCAACAGATAGAGGGTGGCGCGCGCCAGTTGCTCGCTCACCTGCACCACCTCGCCTTGCAGCAGCAAGCCCTCGTCGCTCGGCAGGCTGGCCAGCACGCGAACGCCGTTTTCCTGCGGCTCGACCTGTACCCGTGCCGCTGCCAGGCTCTCCCGGGTGCTGTCGTCGAGCCCCGCCGAAGCGGCGCTCACCAGGCTCAGCGGAACGCCCATCAAGCGTGCCCAGGTCGCCAGGGCACGCCGCCGCTCAATGGGCGTCATCGGCGCCAGGCCATCGGCCATCAGGCGAAAGGTGCCGCGGGCCAGGTCCTCCCTATAACGGTCGGCGCGCCAGTCGTCGAGCAGGTACAGGCCACCGACGGCGAGCAGCACGACGAGCACGATGGCTGCCAGCACGCCACCATAGATGCGCAGGAAGATGGCGTTCATGACTCCGCCGCGGCGGCTTCGCCGACGAACAGGTAGCCCTTGCCGCGCAACGTCTTGATCAGGCGCGGGTGCTCGGGGTCGTCGCCGATGCGCGGGCGGATGCGCGAAATGCGTACGTCGATGGAGCGATCCTGGCCGTCGTAGTCGATGCCACGCAGGGCCTGGGAGATTTCCTCGCGACTGAGGACCCGGCCGCTGTTGCTGGCGAGCAGCCAGAGCAGGTCGAACTCGGCAGCGGTCAGCTCGATGGCCTGCGCGCCCAACCAGGCCTCGCGCAGCACGCGATCCACCCGCAATTCGCCGAAACGCAATTGCCGGGGTGGTTCGACGAGGCCCTCGCGCCGGCGCAACAAGGCGCGGATACGGGCGAGCAGCACCTGCGGGCGTACCGGTTTGCACACGTAGTCGTCGGCGCCCTGCTCCAGCCCGCGGACTTCGTCGACGTCATCGGTACGGGCAGTGAGCATGAGCACTGCGCCGTCGAAAGCGGGACGCAGGCGAGCGCAAATGGAAAGGCCGTCCTCGCCGGGCAGCATCAGGTCGAGCACGACCAGGTCGGGACGCTCCTCGAGGATGCGCGCCACGGCGCGGCCGCCGTCCTCTTCGATGGCCACCTGCAGCCCCTGTCCGCGGAGGAAATCGGCGGTCAGCCCGGCGAGCCGGGTGTCGTCCTCCACGATCAGGATGCGTCCTTCAATGGTCGTCATCGCCACCTCCCGGCGCGGCGCAAAATGGCAATCTGCCAGAGAAGCACGGGGCATGCCAGATCGCTCAATTCGCGCCACTACATATTGTGTCTTTGTCGCGCGGCAGAATGCCTCCTGTAGGCGCAAAAAAATAGCCCAGGTGCGCGACGAGCGGCCAACACCACGGCGCACGCCGTGTAGCGTCGTTTACCCACGTCCAAACCACACTTCACGCACAGCTTATCCACAGGTCGAAGGAGTTGCCCTTCGCGCGAGGACGCACTATCTTGTATCGCCATCAGCGGTAGCCCCTATATGTTGGGTCTGTTAGTGATCGGAGACACTAGCTGTTTTTCGCATCCACAGCCCTTCGCGTGCTTGCAATGGCGGTGAAAACACGTTAGGAGAGCGGCCCCCGAGGCGCTTCAGCCCGCAAAGACGGGCACCTGGTCCGTCCCCCTGCGCGGGCTGCGTGGGGAACGTGAACCAGACACTAGGGATTGTGGTCCATGGGCTCTTGCCTTGGACCGGACTTTCGAGCCAGGAGGCACTTGAGTCTGCCTCTTAAGCTCATGCGATTCATGTAGGACGGCTCCCTATCCGGGGGTCGCGGCGTTGTTCCGTCGGCCGGGATGTACAGCGGTCCGGTCAGACCCAAAAGAACCAGAAATGTGGAGAACCCCCAGATGCAGATCGACACCACTCGCGAGACCTCGCCGTCCGCGGCGCCCCAGGCCGCGGAAGGTAGCCAGGAGCTGAGCGCCACCGCACCGGGCCAGATCCGTGTGATCAAGCGCAACGGCACCGTCGTCGCCTACACCGACGACAAGATCACCGTGGCCATCACCAAGGCGTTCCTCGCAGTGGAAGGCGGCACCGCCGCCGCTTCGTCGCGCATTCACGACACCGTGCGCCGCTTGACCGAACAGGTCACCACCACCTTCAAGCGCCGTATGCCCTCGGGCGGCACCATCCACATCGAAGAGATCCAGGACCAGGTCGAACTGGCGCTGATGCGCGCCGGCGAGCACAAGGTCGCCCGCGACTACGTGATCTACCGCGAAGCCCAGGCCGTGAAGCGCAAGAGCGCCACCGTCAGCGGCGACGAGATCGCCCAGCCGCACCCGAGCATTCGCGTCACCCAGGCCAACGGCGAAATGCGCCCGCTGGACATGGGCCGCCTGCAGACCATCATCCGCGAGGCCTGCGAAGGCCTGGCCGAAGTGGACGGCTCGCTGATCGAGCGCGAGACCCTGAAGAACCTCTACGACGGCGTGGCCGAGAAGGACGTCAACACCGCTCTGGTGATGACCGCGCGCACCCTGGTCGAGCGCGAGCCGAACTACTCCTACGTCACCGCCCGCCTGCTGATGGACACCCTGCGCGCCGAAGCGCTGGGCTTCCTCGGCGTGGCCGAAGCCGCCACTCACCACGAGATGGCCGAGCTGTACGCCAAGGCCCTGCCCGCCTACATCGAGAAAGGCGCCGAGTTCGAGCTGGTCGATGCCCGCCTGAAGGGATATGACCTGGAGAAACTAGGCCGCGCGTTGAACCACGAGCGTGACCAGCAGTTCACCTACCTGGGCCTGCAGACTCTCTACGACCGTTACTTCATCCACAAGGACGGCGTGCGCTTCGAGCTGCCCCAGGTGTTCTTCATGCGCGTGGCCATGGGCCTGGCCATCGAAGAGCCGCAGAAAGACGAACGCGCCATCGAGTTCTACAACCTGCTGTCGTCGTTCGACTACATGGCGTCCACCCCGACCCTGTTCAACGCCGGCACCCTGCGTCCGCAGCTGTCCTCCTGCTACCTGACCACCGTGCCGGACGACCTGTCGGGCATCTACAACGCGATCCACGACAACGCCATGCTGTCGAAATTCGCCGGTGGCCTGGGCAACGACTGGACCCCGGTGCGCGCGCTGGGCTCCTACATCAAGGGCACCAACGGCAAATCCCAGGGCGTCGTACCCTTCCTCAAAGTGGTCAACGACACCGCCGTCGCGGTCAACCAGGGCGGCAAGCGCAAGGGCGCGGTCTGCGCCTACCTGGAAACCTGGCACCTGGATATCGAGGAATTCCTCGAGCTGCGCAAGAACACCGGTGACGATCGTCGTCGTACCCACGACATGAACACCGCCAACTGGATTCCCGACCTGTTCATGAAGCGCGTCTTCGAGGACGGCAAGTGGACCCTGTTCTCGCCCGCCGATACCCCGGACCTGCACGACCTGACCGGCAAGGCCTTCGAAGAGCGCTACGAGTACTACGAAGCCCTGATCGAGTACGGCAAGATCAAGCTGTACAAGACCATCCAGGCCAAGGACCTGTGGCGCAAGATGCTCTCGATGCTGTTCGAGACCGGCCACCCGTGGCTGACCTTCAAGGACCCGTGCAACCTGCGCAGCCCGCAGCAGCACGTCGGCGTGGTGCACAGCTCCAACCTCTGCACCGAGATCACCTTGAACACCAACAAGGACGAGATCGCGGTCTGCAACCTGGGTTCGGTCAACCTGGTCAATCACATCACCGATGGCCAGCTCGACCTCGCCAAGCTCGAGAAAACCGTACGCACCGCCGTGCGCATGCTCGACAACGTCATCGACATCAACTACTACAGCGTCGATCAGGCCCGTAACTCGAACCTCAAGCACCGTCCGGTCGGCCTCGGCCTGATGGGCTTCCAGGACGCGCTGTACAAGCAGCACATCGCCTACGGTTCGGACGCCGCCGTGACCTTCGCCGACCGGTCGATGGAAGCGATCAGCTACTTCGCCATCCAGGCCTCCTGTGACCTGGCCGACGAGCGCGGCACCTACTCCAGCTTCGACGGTTCGCTGTGGAGCCAGGGTGTGCTGCCGCTGGACTCGCTAAACATCCTCACCGAGCAGCGTGGCGAGAAGTACATCGACGTCGACCGTAGCGAGTCCCTGGACTGGGCCCCGGTGCGTGAGCGCGTGCAGAAAGGCATTCGCAACTCGAACATCATGGCCATCGCGCCGACCGCGACCATCTCCAACATCGTTGGCGTATCGCAGTCCATCGAGCCGACCTACCAGAACCTCTACGTGAAGTCGAACCTCTCCGGCGAGTTCACCGTGATCAACCCCTACCTGGTGCGCGACCTCAAGAGCCGCGGCCTGTGGGACCCGGTCATGGTCAACGACCTGAAGTACTACGACGGCTCCGTACAGCAGATCGAGCGCATCCCGCAGGATCTCAAAGACCTGTACGCCACCGCCTTCGAAGTGGAGACCAAGTGGATCGTCGATGCCGCCAGCCGCCGCCAGAAATGGCTCGACCAGGCGCAGTCGCTGAACCTGTACATCGCCGGCGCCTCGGGCAAGAAGCTCGACGTCACCTACCGCATGGCCTGGTTCCGCGGTCTGAAGACCACCTACTACCTCCGTGCCCTGGCCGCGACCAGCACCGAGAAGTCGACCATCAACACCGGCAAGCTCAATGCCGTGTCGGCCGGCGGTAGCGAAACGCTGCAGGCGGCGCCGGCGGCAGCACCGGCCCCGGCCGCCGTGCCGAAGGCCTGTTCCATCGACGATCCCGACTGCGAAGCTTGCCAGTAAGTCGTCCGCGGCTCCCAGAGCGGGCCATCGCGTCGTTGCGCGGTGGTCCGGCCCCCATCACGTACTTCAGTATGCTCAGGGGCTTCGAACCACCACGCGCCTAGCGCTGACCCACTCTGGAAACCGCCCGCTGTAAATGGGCTCGAAAGAGCCCTTTCGTAGGGCGGAAAGTCGCACAGCGATTTTCCACCACAGCGTCAACTGCAAGACCCGCGAGGGGGCGCCGCCCTTCTCGCCCGTATTCGAAACGGCCGGCCGTGTGCCGGTCGAGCGGAGCGCGCCGTTCGCGTGCCCGCCAGGCTTTTCAGCTTTCTGCGTGCAACGCACTGCAAACCCATTCACGACCGGCCCTTGAGCCGGCCCCGATCAGGAGCAACCACATGCTGAACTGGGACGAATTCGACAAACCCGAAGAAGGCACCGCCAAGCCCGCCGCACCGCAGGCCGCTGCCACCGACATGCCGCTGGAGCGCCTGGATAGCGTCGGTGACGCCGCCGCCAGCGACGCCCGCGCCGTTGCCGCCGAAGACTCCGAAGCCGTCGCCCGCGCCAAGGCCGCACTCAACGACCTCGACATCCAGGAAGGCCTGGACGAACTCGAAGGCGAAAGCGCCCGCGTGCAGGTCGGCGACAAGCAGATGATCAACGCCCGTGCCGACCTCAACCAGCTCGTACCCTTCAAGTACGACTGGGCCTGGCAGAAGTACCTGGACGGCTGCGCCAACCACTGGATGCCGCAGGAAGTGAACATGAACGCGGACATCGCCCTGTGGAAGTCCGCCGATGGCCTCTCCGAAGACGAGCGCCGCATCGTCAAGCGCAACCTCGGCTTCTTCTCCACCGCCGACTCGCTGGTGGCGAACAACCTGGTGCTGGCCACCTACCGCCTGATCACCAACCCCGAATGCCGCCAGTACATCCTGCGCCAGGCCTTCGAAGAGGCGATCCACACCCACGCCTACCAGTACTGCATCGAATCCCTGGGCATGGATGAAGGCGAGATCTTCAACATGTACCACGAGATTCCCAGCGTCGCGAAGAAAGCCTCCTGGGGTCTCAAGTACACCCGCTCGATCTCCGACCCGACCTTCCAGACCGGCACCGTCGAGACCGACAAGCAGTTCCTGCGCAACCTGATCGCCTACTACTGCGTTCTGGAAGGCATCTTCTTCTACTGCGGCTTCACCCAGATCCTCTCCATGGGCCGCCGCAACAAGATGACCGGCACCGCCGAGCAGTTCCAGTACATCCTGCGCGACGAATCCATGCACCTGAACTTCGGCATCGACATGATCAACCAGATCAAGATCGAAAACCCGCACCTGTGGGACACCGAAATGAAGGACGAAGCCACCCAGATGATCCTCCAGGGCACCCAACTGGAAATCGAATACGCGCGTGACACCATGCCGCGCGGCGTACTGGGCATGAACGCGGCCATGATGGAGGACTACCTCAAATTCATCGCCAACCGCCGCCTGACCCAGATCGGCCTGAAAGAGGAATACCCGGGCACCACCAACCCGTTCCCCTGGATGAGCGAGATCATGGACCTGAAGAAGGAGAAGAACTTCTTCGAGACGCGGGTTATTGAGTATCAGACGGGTGGGGCTTTGAGCTGGGATTGATAACCATGTAAAAGAAGCCCCGCAAAATGCGGGGCTTCTTTCATTAAGGAGATACTCATGGAATACGATAAAATCCTTTCAGACACACGTCTTCGCAAAAGCACCTCAGGAAGAGAAAAAAATATAGCTATAGAAACAGAAAGCGATAAGGCACGTATAATTTTCTCTGCCCCTTTTCGCCGACTTCAAAAGAAGGCACAAGTATTTCCACTTGAACAAAACGCCGCTGTACGCAGCCGACTGACCCACTCCTTAGAAGTTGCAACGATCGCACGCCAAATCGCCCAACGAATTGCCCTCACACATAAAAAACTCAGCACAGAACAAAAAGAAGCCTTCATAAATATCGTGGAATCTGCTTGCCTATTACACGACATAGGGAACCCTCCTTTCGGTCACTTTGGGGAAGCAGCGATATCAAATTGGTTTAAATCTAAAGGCAATGGAGACTTCAAGTCGCAAAAAGAAAAACAACCTGAGCACTATAAGGACCTAGAGAATTTCGAAGGCAATGCCCAAGGTTTACGAATAATAACAAAACTGCAAAGCGAAGATGAGTACGGATTAAACCTCACGTGCTCTACTATATCAGCATATTTAAAATACACATACCCAGAACATGGCCGACACGCTGAACTAGAAAAAGATAACCCGTTCGCCAAGAAAAATGGATTCTTCCTAAGCGAAGAAGAACAAATACGCTCCGTTTGGAAAAACTTAGATCTTACTCCTCACAGCAGGCACCCGTTAACTTTCGTCATGGAAGCCGCCGATGATATCGCATACTGCCTAAGCGACATAGAGGATGGGATTGAGAAAAAAATAATAACATTTGAAATGCTTTCCGGCGCAATAGAATCCTCAGCAAAAAACAGCAAGCACGAGCAGCTGTGGGATGAAATAAAAGAGCATGTAAAGAGAGAGAACTTACCCACAAGCAAATTCGTCGCAATGCGTACAAAGCTTATAAATATTTCAGCTAAAAACACAGCAGACTATTATATTCAAAAAGAGAGCGACATACTAAAAGGAGAGTTCACAGACTCCCTAATGGACAAGGAAAGCGCGCATTATTCAATACTCCAAGTTATAAGGGACTTTGTTTCAACGAACGTCTACTCTGCACACGAAGCAGAAATTCTAGAACTTGCAGGAAACAGCGCAATAAGCGGGATACTAGAAAGGCTAAAGCCAATACTAGATATCCCTGAAGGGCATTTCAAAGCGCTTCTGAAAGAAGACACAAAAAAAACAAAATCTCTAGGTTTGCATACAGAGAAACGTCTACTCAACCTAATCCCCAACCAATGCAAAAAATGCTACAAAACCGAAAGCCAATCAAACCCAGAACTCGAGTGGATCTATAGGGCACACCTTGTGGTTGATTACATATCCGGGATGACCGATGACTTCGCTCTCGACATATACCAGAAGCTATCAGGGATAAAAACTCTATGATACACCCCGGATCGCACCCTTTAGATGCATTGATGCCTTTTATATTATCTAGGGCTCCATTTTCATGCCTTGAAATGAGCATTTACGAGCATTCCCCGCAAAGTATAATAGATAAAAGGAGCATTTTTGAGGTTGAGGCGTATCTGGTTAGCCCTGACTTTCTACTAAAGAAAAAGTCTGAGCTTGGACCACAAGAAGAGCTAGCCCTCCACTCAAGGCTAAGTGCAGGAAAAAAACTCTTCCACCTCCCCATGATTGACTTCTGCTGCTCCCGAGAAACACTTTCCTCACAAAAAAAACTTGTACAAAGCATTCTGCCCAAAAAGATATCCGATGAACTACTTATATATAATTCCGGAAACTCTCTTCACGGATACAGCTTGGCACTACTAAGCAGCAGGGAGTGGAACGACTACCTGGGCAGACTGCTACTAATTAACCTCCCAGACGCCCCCCCTATTGTAGACGCCAGATGGATAGGGCATAGACTTCGAGCCGGATATGCAAGCCTGCGATGGAGCAACAACACAGCAGAGCACAAAAAGCCCCCAGAGTTTGTTGCAACACTTGATACGATTTAAAGCAAGTGATCCAGCAAGTAGCCCGGATATCACGGTGGAAAATCGCTGCGCGAGTTTTCCACCCTACGGGGTGGCCGCGATGACGTAGGGTGGACAACGCGAAGCTTGTCCACCAGGGTTCAGGCGACACCCTGCTCAAGGAAGAGCTGCCATGCCGAACTACCGCCGCGCTGATGTTCCCGGCGCCACTTACTTCTTTACCGTCAACCTGCGGGACCGGAGCAGCGATCTGCTGATTCGTGAAATCGATTTGCTGCGCGAAACGGTACGAGCCACCCGGGCCCGGCATCCCTTCCAGATCGATGCGTGGGTGGTGTTGCCCGAGCACATGCATTGCCTGTGGACCCTGCCGCCCGGGGACAGCGACTTCGCCCTGCGCTGGAAGGTGATCAAATTCGCTTTCGCCAAGCGGCTGCCCTCAGACGAGGCACGCACGCGCGCTCAACAACGCCGTGGCGAGCGCGGCATCTGGCAACGGCGTTATTGGGAGCATCTGATTCGTGACCCACGCGATTACCAACGGCACTTCGATTACATCCACGTCAACCCGCTGAAACATGGGCATGTGCAGCGTCTGTTGGAGTGGCCGTATTCGAGCTTCCATCGTGCGGTGGCGATGGGCATCTATCCGACTGACTGGTGTTTAGAGCCGGGAGAAATAGACGGTAGTTATGGCGAAGGGTAATCGGGGACACGCCACGTTTTACAGCGCGTAGGATGGGTTGAGCGCAGCGATACTCATCGCCCCGGCCCACGATGGGTATCGTCGCTACGCGACTCAACCTATTCGGCCCGACCTACGCGGCCCGACCCATCCTACGCATCAACCCGCTCCCGGCACCGAAAGCGCCGACGCAGAGCGTGTTCGCGGCGGCATTCCCACGTGGGAGCCTTGGAACGCTCAACGGTCAGGTGCGAACAGTTCAAGCGCGCCAGACTGTTTCCGCCCGGCTGATGGCTCCAGACGGCCTCTCAGGCTAATATTTTGATGGCATTAAGACATCGCAATCCTGTCTGGATTGCGCTAGCGTTGCGCCCGCGGTGGCCTCTCGTTCTCCAGGGAGCCACGTTGTCAGCCTGCTGAAAAGCAGTCACCTCAGCCAGGGATTCGGCGTTCTTCACATTCCTCCGAGTCCCGAACCATGCTGAACCTCTTTCGCCCGCGCAGTGAACTGCGGGCGCTGAAGCAACTGACCGCTTCACTTCCCTCCTCTGCCCAAGGTACTCCCGGCCAAGGCTTGGCCAACTGGGCTGAGGTCCAGCGCGAATGGACCTTGCGCGAACAGAAATCCGCCCAGAGCGACAGCCGCATCGCCGAACTGGAAGAAGAACTCGAATCGGCGCGGCAGATGCTCGCCGAAGCCCAAGCCAGTGCCAAGACATCGGAAACACGCTTCGACCTGGTCAACCGGGCTTCCAGCGAGGGTCTCTGGGACATGGTCGTGGTGGCGGGCGATCCGGTGAACCCGCGCAACCAGTTCTGGTGGTCGCCGCAGTTCCGGCAGATGCTCGGTTTCCGTGACGAGAAGGATTTCCCCAATGTCCTGGCCAGTTGGTCGGATCGCCTGCACCCCGAGGACAAGGCCGCGACGCTGGAGGCCTTTGCCCGCCATTTGAACGACAAGACCGGCATGACCCCGTACCGCGTCAGGAATCGCCTGGCCATGAAGGACGGTACGTACCGGTGGTTCTTCGCCCAGGGCGAGACCCTGCGCGACAGCCGCGGCGTGCCGCTGCGTGTGGCGGGTGCGCTGCGTGACATCGACGACGAGCTGCAGCGCGAGCAGGAGCATGAGGTGATCATCACCCGCTTCGAGCTGGCCCGGGAGATGCTCTCGGACGGACTGTGGGACATGGAGGTGATTGCGGGTGACCCGGTCAATCCGAAGAACCCGTTCTGGTGGTCCCTGCAGTTCCGTCGTCTGCTGGGCTTCGAGACCGTCGAGGAGTTTCCCGATGAGCTGGACAGCTGGGCCTCGCGACTGCATCCGGAAGACAAGGCCTACAGCCTCGAAGCGTTCCAGGCACACCTGAACGACCGTACCGGCAAGACGCCCTTCGACATCGAGTACCGCTTGAAGATGAAGAGCGGTGAGTACCGCTGGTTCAGAGCACGCGGCCAGACCAAGCGCGACGCTTCGGGTGCGCCGCTACGCGTGGTGGGTGCATTGGTCGACGTGGATCTGGAGCATCAGCAGAGCTCAATGCGGGAGACGGAAGCCGCGCACCAGCGCACCCTGGAAGCCAACATCACCAAGCTCACGCAGATCGTCAGCACGATTCAGAGCATCGCCAGCCAGACCAACCTGCTCGCACTCAACGCGGCGATCGAGGCCGCGCGGGCAGGTGAAGCCGGGAGAGGTTTTGCGGTAGTGGCCGATGAGGTTCGCAAGCTGGCGACCCGCACCACCGAGGCCACCGAGCAGGCCGCGGAGATGATGCGTCATTAAGCGAGGCCGCCTGGATGGCTCAGGCAGCGGAGCGTGGAAACGATCAAACCGGAACGTGCGCGACGGGCCCTTTTGATCGTTCCCATGCCTGCGCATGAGCCCACAGGCGGACAGGTTCATTTCCCGCCCTTCATCTCTCGCGTTCGTGGAGCGCTTCCCGATCGTCGGCGGCAGGGTCTTTATCATGTGCGCCCATGCCGTCGCGGCGCTGACGGCCTGCCTGGTGGACAACGCGTCGTCTGTCCAGCAGAGTCCTGGCCTACGCCCGCGCCCGGCCTGCCCCGGCCAACGACTGGAAACGCACGATGCTGAACGATTGGGCCGATGCCCAGGACTTGTATTTCCAGGTCCGCAAGGAGATTCGCCAGCGCCTGTTCGCGCGCAAGGCGTGGTCCGTCAACAAACCGATCTACTCGATGCTGGGCTTGACCCTCCTGCTGATGGGATTTGGCCTGTATGCCGCGTTCCATCCTGGCTGGGCAATGGGGCTTTGCTATCTGCTGCTGATACCCTGGGCACTCGGTATGTTCTACAGCCGCCAGTGGACGATCCGGCAGCTCTATCCCGTGCATTTCCAGACCTATGGCTTGTACCGCCAATCAATCTGGCAACGTGACGATCTGCTGTGCTACGTCCTGTTTCTCGAGCGCCTTCGTTCAGCCGGCTGGAATGCGCAGCGGGCCGCCCGGGTAGCGGCGTACGCCGAGTCGTTAGAGGCGCCCGCCAAGCCTTACCTGCTATCGCAGAACGCGGTCTTCCTGGGCCTGCTCGGGGTATTGACCGGGCTCTCCGTCCAAGTCATTTCCGTCAGCGAGACCTTTGCCCGAGGTGGACTTTGGGCCGCCATACCCATTTGTATTGCGCTGATCTATCTCTTCTGGCTGTTCTACGACGGGCTGCACTCTCCGCGTCATCGGCGCGCCTACATTCGCCGCGATCTGCATCGGGCCAGCCTGGAGCGATCTTTCGAGGGTCCGTTGCCGAGCGAAGCGCCGCCACGCGCGGAGATCGACAACGCGGTTTGATCGAACCCGCCCTCCCACGTGAGGGCGCAGCCCTCGACGTTCCGCGTCCTGCCCCCGCGTTCAGCGGCTCGACGCTGGGAGGGTTGCGAGATACCGCGCCTCACTAGGGGGCTATACCGCCAGCGATTCAAGCGTCAGTCCTACACGGCGCGATGGAGCTTGGAATATCTGGAGCAGCGCGGTGCGGCGCAGGTGGTATGGGCAGCACGCTGCTATTCTTGGCGTTGCCTCTGATTGGCGCATTTCGGCGGCCTTCGGGCACCCAAGCCAGGACGGCGTCGATAGCTCGAGATACCCTACCCCCGAGCGGTAACACCAGCCGCTGGGAATCCCCAGACTGCAAAGGATGGCTCCATGACCTCGAATACCCTGCGTGCCACGCTATGCTCCGCCCTCCTCATGCTGGGCCTCGCCGGCTGCGGCGGTAGCGATGCCCCCACGCAAGTCCTGAGTCTGAAGCTGGATGGCAAGGCACTGGACTTCGATGCGCACCTGAGCGCCAACGATCCACCGGCCGAGGCGGTGGTCCACTTCGTTACGGTGGCTGGCCATCTGGACGAGGATGCACGCTCGCCGGGTTTTGGCTTTCAGTTGGTGCACGCCGACGTCCAGCCGGGCGCCTACAGCACGGATGACGCCAAGTTGCACGCCAACTACTACGTACAGAACGGCAATGGCAGCACTACCAGCTATCTGGCCGACGGCAGCTACGGCAGTCGTTTCGTGCTGACGGTCAGTGCGATGGACGAACAGCATGTCGAAGGCAGTTTTTCAGGCGTGCTGCGCCTCAATGGTGGCGGCGAGAATGGACCTTTCCTGCAGGTTACCAACGGGCGCTTCTCGGCCAACTACAACGGGCGCTGATGTGCTAGCCGCGCACCTCCGCAGCAGGGTGGCGCCATTGACGACAGGAGCCTCTGCCGAGGAGAGGATTGATATTTTGAGACGGTCGGTCTAAATTAATTCGCATGAAAACGCCTACCCCTCCCGTCCGCCGAGGCCGACCGCCCAAAGTCGCTCGTGAGCACACCGAGACTCGCGAACTCCTCCTGCGCTGCGGGATGGAGGTTTTCACGGAGCAGGGATTCACTGCGACGGGGATCGATGCCGTGCTCAAGCGAGTACAGGTTCCCAAGGGTTCGTTCTATCACTACTTCGATAGCAAGGAAGCGTTCGGCCAGGCCGTGCTTCAGCGTTACGGGGAGTATTTTGCCCGGAAACTGGATCGCTGGTTCCTGGATGAAGAAGTAGCGCCACTGCAGCGTCTCAACAACTTCGTCGAGGACGCCAAAGCCGGCATGGCGCGCTATGAGTTTCGGCGAGGCTGCCTCGTCGGCAATCTGGGGCAAGAAGTGCTGGTCCTTCCCAGCAGCTTCCGCCAGCAATTGGAGGCCGTGCTGCAGGATTGGGAAAAGCGTCTGCTCATTTGCCTGAGGGCCGCACAACAGGCAGGTCAGCTATCCACCCTGGATGACTGCGCGGCCCTGGCTGCTTATTTTTGGATTGGCTGGGAAGGCGCGGTACTTCGCGCCCGACTGGCTCAGAACGCCCGTCCCCTGGATATTTTCATCGAAGGCTTTCTTGCCGGAATCACGCGGTGATTTCGCAGGATTATTTAAAGACGATCGGTCTAATATGAGGCAACCCATGTTCAAAGCAATCCTGGTCGAGTCCGAAGATTCCAACTATCAAGCACGGCTGACGGAAATGGAGGACTCGCAACTCCCGGAGGGGGACGTGACCGTGGAGGTCGCTTACAGCACCCTCAATTTCAAGGATGCACTGGCGATCACCGGGCAGAGCCCGGTGGTGCGACGGTTTCCCATGGTGCCGGGTATCGATCTTGCGGGGACGGTCGCGAGCAGTGCTCATCCGGCCTACAAGGCCGGCGACAAGGTGCTCTTGAATGGATGGGGCGTGGGCGAGAGCCACTGGGGCGGGCTGGCTCAAAAGGCGCGCCTGAACGCAGAGTGGCTGATTCCCCTCCCTGCAACACTGGACGAGAGACAGTGCATGGCAATAGGCACCGCTGGATATACCGCGATGCTTTGCCTGATGGCGCTCGAGCGCTTTGGCGTCACGCCGAGCGACGGGCCGGTACTCGTGACCGGTGCCAGCGGCGGCGTGGGCAGCTTTGCGATCAGT
This sequence comes from Pseudomonas sp. R4-15, assembly GCF_055768815.1. Lineage (NCBI taxonomy): Bacteria > Pseudomonadati > Pseudomonadota > Gammaproteobacteria > Pseudomonadales > Pseudomonadaceae > Pseudomonas > Pseudomonas sp. R4-15. The sequence continues at coordinate 2,938,648 of NZ_CM147293.1, read as the reverse complement.
CTGCTGGCGGTCAATGGCTACTCGGTCATCGCCGCGACCGGCAAGGCCGAGGAAGCCGACTATCTCAGGGAACTGGGGGCGGAAACCGTCATCGATCGCACCGAACTGGCAGCGCCGGGACGTCCGTTGGCGAAAGAACGCTGGGCCGCGGCCATCGATTCCGTAGGGAGCCATACGCTAGCCAACGTCTGTGCCGGTACCAAGGCCGAAGGGGCGGTGGCGGCCTGTGGCCTGGCCCAAGGCATGGACCTGCCGAGCACCGTTGCCCCGTTCATTCTCCGCGGTGTGAGTCTGCTTGGAGTGAACAGCGTAACTCAGCCCTACGCTCGCCGCGTTGAAGCCTGGCAACGCCTTGCCCAGGACATGCGCCGCGAACACCTGGCGAGCATTACTCGCGAAGTAAGCCTGCAGGGCGCACTCGAGGCCTCGCGGCAGTTACTCGACGGCAAGATTCGAGGCCGGCTCGTCGTAGACGTGAATGCTTGATTGCTTCGAAACGGCCAAGGCGTCGCTACCACCGCGCCATGCTCGCCGCCTGCACGGTTCGCCTGGCAAGGTCAGCGCGGATCACTGCGGTCGGCACAACCACCGTGATCGCGATGCTCATCCGGCACCTGAGCACCCGTCCGGCCTACATCAGCGATCTTCGCCCTCTCCCACCTCAACAGCGCGCCGCCCGGGTCCTTGAGGAGCCAGGTGCTGCAGAGGGTGGTGGGGGTTCTCCCCCATCCCTGCGGCATGGCCGATCAGGGCGGGATATTCGAGCCTCCTAACGGACTGGCGTGGCGGTCAAGACAGCTTGAGGGACACGCCAGTCCTCACGGGATTACACCTCCATGAAGCTCGCAGTCTGGATGCCAGGCACGCCCGGAGCGATGCACTTGACCGAGATATGGCCATGTTGATCGGTACGCAGGGTGTAGTGCTCTCCGGCCACCGGGCCGTTCAACGGCAGGCAGTTCGGGACTTCCCAATGCAGATTAACTTTCTGGGCTTCATCTCCATTGGCAACGACTTTGTTAGTAGCGGGATCGTATACGGCAGTAGCCATGAGTGTGTCCTTCCTTCGTGTTTGAGAGTGTGCAGGCTGGCTCCTGCTGGCCGTTGCTCTGCGCACTGGCCGTCCGAGCCTACGACCTCACGCTACCTGCTCGCCTGAGCCCTTTTAAGTAGCGTTACGGTATCTCCCGCAGCACTCATGGAGCCCTGGCTATAGGGTCCCTCGACGAAGGCGTTGAGCGCGGGATCGAAATGAACACTGCTGTTATTCGCCGCGCTTAGTGTTACCTCATGGTAGCGGCTTAGCGTCGGACCGGATGGGGCACCGTACGCCCCCGCCACCTGGAAGACCTCATGTGCCACAGGCTTGAGGAGCGCCAACGGCAATCGAGTGCCCGTGTCTACGCCGCTACCCACGAGAATCCATACTTGCGGAGTGGTCAGGGACATGACCTGTGTCTGGAACATTTGCAGGGTGCTGTAACGAGTGGGTGAAGGCTGAGCGGGCTTGCCGGAGGCACTGTCGTAGATAAAGCCGCTGAGTCCTGTGGCCACGGGCTGCGCATTGGGTGGGGCATTGAAGTAGAGGCTGAAGTACCCAGCTAACCCGGGGCCTTCTCCATCGATGCGGTACCCGTTGAAACTGTATGTCTGGCCTTCCGTTACCCGTTGCGAAACGCTCGGAGTGATTACCTGTAGGGGCTCCACGGGATGCATGGATACATACAACGCTGCATCCAGCTCCAGCCGCAGCGTTGTGCTGTCGGCCAGCGGCGGCTCCAAGGCTTGCGCCACTACCACCGTGGCATCTTGCGAAGCCGGCGTCGGCAGCACGATGAGAATCCGCTGGTTTCCTTTTGAAAGAAACTGGCGGGCCTCCTCGTTCAGATACAGAGTCAATTGCAGGGGTGCAGGCCAGGCCACCGGAGCGAGCGAAATAAGCACCAGCCATGCGAATAGAGATACGCCTAATCGATAGTGGGACATCGCGTACCTCGGCGGCAAAACGGAAAGCGCGCACCCACGCTACCGCGCGGGTGCGCGCCAATTTCGGCGAGGCAGACGATCAACCCGCCGAGTTGATGATGGTGCCAATGGTCGAACCGGAGCTGACCGGATCGACAGGGGCCGCGCCCGGTTGGTTGGTGATAGCGAAGGTGCTCGGCAACACCTGCAGGTCGTATTCGATGTTGCTGGCAGAGAACGAGAAGGTGCAACCAGGTGCCGAGACGTTAGCCTGGACATTACCCGACTGCAGGTTCTGCTGCGCGGCGACCAGCAGGATGGTGTCCAGGGGCTTCATGATGATGGAACCCTGAGGATTCAGGGTGAACGCGCAGAACGGCAGGTATTCGTTGCCCTGCGGCGTGTTCACCAGACCGGCCAGCCCGACCGTCAGCGGCGGAGTACCCGCAGGGCGGTTATTGAACAGGCCCATGCTGTCGGCGGGTACGCCGGTCACGCCTCCCGAACCAAAACTACCGTCCGCATTGAATGTCTGCGCACTCCCCAGTTGCAGCGGGTTGGATATGCGCTGCATCTGGATCGTGGTATTGGCGGCAATGTTGCCCTGCGTACTGATGTACAACTTGTACATCGGCGTGTAATTGATGCTGACCTCGCCGAAGACGGTACCGAAAGGCACCGAGAACCAGGTCGGCACGCCGGTGGTGAGCTGGTTGGGGCCTACGGCGCCTTTGTATGCCAGCAAGTTGTAGCCTTGCTGTTGCAACTGGCTGAGCACGGCCATGGAAGAGGCCGAAGTGAAGTCGAAATCCATCGAGAACGTAGTCATAACGTCACCTGTCGATCCTTAACACATTAGGGGTTGCCAGCCGTCCATCGCGCTCGGCTGGCGACTAAGCCTCGGGCGGGGCTTTGCGGTGCAGGCCTCTGCCGACGACTCGGAAGTGACCCTATCAAGCGCTCATGCGGCGCCATAAGTAGCGTTACCGTAACCCCCTCAGAGGTGCAGACACGGCCTTCCGTGATGAGGGCCATTGAGGAAGCGCTGAAGGGCGCTGCAGATGGACGAGGCCATGGCGGCTTGATGGCTAATCGCTAAATAGGCGGCGCCGTCGAACTGTTCCGACCACGCGACGCAGCCGCTCTGTATCTCGATCAGGCGCACGGACGCACGAATTCGCTCGGCGTCGACGAGCACGCTACCCTCCAGTCGGTGGCCCAAGCGCTCGTTCGCCTGATTGCTGTCCGTCGACTCGATGATGATGCGGCGGTCCAGGTTCTTGTACAGCAAGTGGGTAAGTTCTTCGTGCAAGCCGACGGCAAAGCGTTGCCATTGCGCATGGGGGGACACGCACCGGAATGGGCAGATGGCGAACGCGGCAGGGATAGTGGCAGTGGTGCAACCCAGAGAACTCCTGCGGCGAAACAGTGGCATGTAGCTACCCATCGGCACCACGACTTCCAGGCTGGCGTCCTGCCCGATGGAGGCGTAATAGCTTTTCAACTTGGCGCGTAAGCGGCCTATTTGCACCCGCACAATTGGGTCATCACCTGGGCTGTAGCTCAGCGGATCTCGATCGAACACCGCCATGCCAATAGCGTATTCGCTGGTGTCTCGCGCGCTTTCTCGGAGCGCTTGCTCGACCAGGTAGTCGAGTAGTCGCGCCATACGCGGCGACTTCCGAAACGCTTCGCTGTTCAGTAATGCGTCCCGGGCATCCTTGACGTCTTCTGCGTCAACGCGATCCGGTCCAACGCACTGCACGTGTGCATCAGTCATGGCATGTATTTCCTCTGCATCCTTACATGGAAAAACGGTGCGCATGCCGTGTGACTGAACTTGCCTTATCGCTGAATAGCGTGACTGCGCCACACAGCACTTTATGTGGGCGAGCGCACTGAGGCTGGGCCGCAGTCTATAGCGGGGGCGAGAAGACCTATCAGTAACGTTACTGTAGCGTCGGACAGGAACTCTCGAAGAGCGATTGGCGTGACGCTCCAAATACAGCGCGCGGCCCTTCCGGGATTCGTGCATACCGATCACCGCATCAGAACGTGTCCAACACGCGACTGACTTCAGTGCCGTCGACGGCGCAGGCGCTTCCCATCATGGGCGGCGGCGCGTGGTGTCGATCGCCTGAGCAGGAGCATGCACGGGTTCAGGGCGTTACACTCCTCGCTCCAACGTTTTGGAGTTCAGACAGCGATGTTCACCCTCTCCCACCTCAACAGTCCGCCACCCGAGTCCTTGAAGAGCCAGGTGCTGCAGATGGTGGTGGACTACTTCGGCGATCTCAGCCCGGTGCCGCTGGTGGCGAGCAATCCGCTGTATCAGCTGTACCAGTACGTGATCGGCTACGAGGTGCATCTGTATCTGCAGGCGATGAATGGCGCCAACGACGGACCGGCCCAGTTGCTCCTGGCGCTGGACGACGAGGACCCGGCGCAGGTGCTGGGTTTCGCCCTTTACCTGCCGAGTCCGGACGATTCCGAGGCCTGCACCCTCGCCTACCTGGCGGTACGCGCCGAGCGGCGCCGCCAGGGCATTGGCAGGGCACTGCTGCAGCGAGTGACCGAACAACGCCCGCACCTGGAGCTGGCCTGCGTGGCAAGCCAGGTGCCGTTGTTCGAGGCGCTCGGCCTGCAGGTGCTGCAAGCACGGGGCTCCCAGGTGCTGATGAACAGCCTCGGTTATCGCTCCAACGGCATGGTCGCCGTACAGGACCTGGCGCCGGTCTTCGCCTCGACCGAGGTCCGGCAGATCCACGCCTACCTGCTCAAGCAGCACGGTCAGCGCGCCATGCAGCAGGCCGAGACGCTGCGCGATCGCCATCTCGATGCGCTGGCCGAACAGGCGCTGCTGGTGCTGGACGAGCGACTGCCTTCGCGCGCATTGCACTGAGCGCTACTTCCGCACGCAGACGAATAACGCATTGCCCGCCTCACCGTCCCAGGGCAGCAACCGCTCGTAGTCGTGAGCCAGCACATGCACCTCGAAAGCCGGCGCCAGGAGGGCCTGCAGTTCGTCGAAGCTCACCGCCACCATCGGATGCTCGTCATGCCAGACCTGGGTCCGCTGCGCCTGGGTGCGCTCGATGCGCAGGCGTAGCGACTGCCGCTCGCCCTCACCGGCATAGAACCAGCCGGAACTGAAGCGAAACTGCCCGTCGGCATGACTCGCGCGGTGGGAAACGCAGGACGCGTTGTCGATGCGCCGCTTGTCGACGGCGTTGAAGCAGAATACGCCGCCCTCGGACAACGCGCCGTGGACTGCGGCGATGCAGGCTCGCAACCGCTCCAGACTGCCGCTGTAGTGCAGCGAGTAGAGGAAGCAGGTCACCAGGTCCACCGGCTCGGGCAGGCTGAACGCGCACATGTCCTGCAGCAGGAAGCGCGCCTGGGGGCAGCGCTGGGCGGCGCGTTCGAGCATCGGGGCGTTGATGTCCAGGCCGCCGCTGAGGTAGTCCATGTCGAGGAAGTGCCGCACGTGCGGGCCGGTGCCACAGGCGAGGTCCAGGTGGCGGCGGCCGCCATTACCGAACAGGCGCTGCAGTCGCTCGACGCAATGGCTTTGCGCGCGATAGTCGATGTCCGCGCACATCAGGTCGTAATAACCGGACAGGTCGGTGTAGAGGGCGTTGGAGGACATGTTGAGCGGGTGCTGGGCTGGGACCTTTCGGCGGCGGCGCATCATAGACGAAGGCTTAGGTGATGGATGCATTTTTTACGGCGACTGGCGTTCCTCCGCAGACGGACCTTGAGGCGAAGGCCTCCAAGCGCGCGCTCGGGCCTCTCCCACGGCCCGTGAACCTGGGCATCGGCGCGGCGCTCTGCGCCCAGCCGCCGAGCGCTGCGGGCCGAGATCGACGAGGCGCACCATGCCTCCCAGCGGAGCGGGCGTGATCGCCTGAGGTTGAAGACACCCGACAGTTGAAGCCATAGCGCAAACGACTACCCCGAGGTCGATGGCAGACAATCGAGCCTCTGCGGCGGCCTCTATGGTGAGCGTCCTTTCCCGCCACCCCGGAGCCCGTCATGGCTAACAAACCCGTCACCGTCCTACGTGATACCCAGCCGATGCCCGTCGTCGACGCCTGTAAGTGGGAGCGCATCGAGGGCGATCCGCACACCGTCAACCTCAACGCCTACACCTCCGAGGACGGCAGCAAGATTATGGGTACCTGGATCTGCACGCCCGGCAAATGGCGCGTGGAGTACGTGAAGTGGGAGTACTGCCACTTCCAGGAAGGCTACTGCATCATCACCCCGGACGGCATGGAGCCCATCCACCTGAAAGCCGGCGACATCTTCGTGGTCGAGCCCGGCATGAAGGGCACCTGGGAAGTGGTGGAGACGGTGCGCAAGTATTTCGTGTTCGCCTGAAGGGCAGTTGCGGCAGAATGGCCGGCCATTCCACCCGGACTCGGCCCGCATGCTCAGCGCTCACCGCTATCTGATCCGCTATCCCTCCGCCAGCCTGTTGTTCGTTCAGCTACTGGGCATCGTGCTCTATCCGATGATGGAGCAGTTGCCGGAGGGACGCGCCATCGTCGGGGCGTTCGGCATCGTGGTGCTGGTGATGTCGCTGCGCATGGTGCGCAGCAGTCCGACCATCCAGTGGGTAGCCTTCAGCCTGGCGGCGTGCATCCTGTTGCTCACGGTGGCGGTGGAGCTCAATGACAGCGCGGCCATGGCCATCACCCTCGCCACACTGGAATCGCTGTTCTATTTCTACGCGGCAGGCAGCCTAATCGCCTACATGATGGAAGACCAGCGCGCGACCACCGACGAGTTGTTCGCGGTGGGTACCACCTTCACCTTGCTGGCCTGGGGCTTTGCCCACGCCTTTTCCGTCTGCCAGCAACTGAGCCCGGGCAGCTTCACCGCCGCGGTCGATGCCGCTGCCCCGCGCTCCTGGGTGGAATTGCTGTTCCTCAGCGTCTCGATCCTGTCCGGCGTGGGTCTGAGCGACATTACGCCGATCAGACCCTTCGCTCGCGCACTGGTGATGCTCGAACAGTTCGCCGGGGTGATGTACATCGCACTGGTAGTCACGCGCCTGATCGGCCTGAGCATCCGTCCGCGCCAAAGCTGACGCTCAGACGCAGTTGCCGGCGCACCCGCCCCGCGCGCAGGCCGGCGCCTCGGGGTTCTTCAGCGCGCGGCTGTTGACCACACCCGCGGCACTGAGCAGGCGGCTCACCGGTGCGTCATCGGCGATCGCCGGATCTGCCGGTACGGCGCCGGCAGCGCGTAGCTCACCCCAGGTCCTGGGGTTCAGGCTCATCGAATGGCGGACTTCGTAAACCTCGCCGTTGGCTTCGCAGCGGTAGTCGTAGGTGGGCATGGAGCGTTCCAGTGGGTCGGTGGTGGCGCATTGTACGCCGTGCGACGGCGCGGGCGCGTGCGACCGTTGGTGGCGCAAGCTGCCCTTGCTGAAAATATTTCGTCGCTGTTCCATCGCGGCCAAGGCGCAAGCCAGAGCGGCTGCATCATGCATCACGAGTTCCCTGGCCACAGTCACGCAGAAAAATCGATTGACCCTGACCGATCGGTCTCCTAAATTCAGTTGTACGGACAACATGACATCCGAACAACAAACATAAAAACGGAGATCGACATGAGCCTCAAGCAGATCGGCGAGCAGCGCTATCGCGGGCAGATCGGCCGCTATTTCGAAGACTTCGAGATTGGCGACGTCTACGAGCACCGCCCGGGGCGGACCATCACCGAGACGGACAACATCCAGTTCTCGCTGCTCACCATGAACCTCCACCCGATGCACTGCGACGCCGCCTACGCCGCCAAGAGCGAATTCGGCCGGCCGCTGGTGAACAGCGGGCTGACCGTCGCCATCGTGCTGGGGATGACCGTGCCCGACGTTTCCGGCAAGGCCATCGCCAACCTGGGCTGGAAGGACATTTCCCTCACTGCGCCGGTATTCCCTGGCGACACCATTTACGCCGAGTCTGAAGTGCTCGACAAGCGTGCCTCTCGCTCGCGGCCCAACCAGGGCATCGTCACCGTCAAGACCGTGGGCAAGAAGGCCGACGGCACGGTGTTCATGACCTTCGAACGCAACGTGCTGATCCAGATGCGCGAGGGCAATACCCTCGACGAGGCAGCCGGCTACTGATTCGCCATTGGGGCGCCCGCCCCTTATACCGCTGACGCTGCACTGCAATTCCTCAACAACAACAAATACGAGGAAACACCATGTCCATGCTCACGCGTTTCATCGCGGCATCCGCCGCATCCTTCGCCCTGGCCGCACTACCTGCCGTGCACGCGGAGGAACTGGTTCTACCCAACGAGGTGGCCGCCAACCACTGGAAGACCGGCTACATGAACCAGTTCGCCGAACAGGTGGCCAAGCGCACCAACGGCGAGCTGGAGGTCAAGGTCTTCCCCGCCGCACAACTCTACAACGACCAGGACGCCCTGGCCGCACTGGGCACCGGCGCGGTACAGATGGTCTGGCCGGTGTCGGTACGCATCGAGACCATCGATCCCCGGCTGGGCGCGATCAACCTGCCCTTCACGCTCACCGACGACTTGATGAACAACCGCTGCTACGCCAAGGGGCTCACCGAGCTGATGTCCTCCTATGTCGAGCCGCGCAACCTGAAGATCCTCGGTCTGCTGCGCGCGGCGGACCTGTTCTTCATCTTCTCCAAGCACGACGTGCGCAAGCTGGAGGACGTCAAGGGCACCAAGATCCGCGTGATCGGCGGCCGCGTGTTCCTCGACACCATCCGCGCCCTCGGCGCCAGCCCGGTATCGATGCCGGCCTCGGAAATGAGCAGCGCGCTCGGCCAGGGCGCCATCGACGGGGTCTTCACCTCGGCCGCCGGTTGGGCGGAAATGATCGGCAAGACCGGCCAGTACGGCTGGTACGTTCCCAACTTCTCGCTGACCACCTACGCCGTGGTGGTCGACAAGGTCTGGTTCGATGCCCTGCCCCAGTCCGAACAGGACGCCATCACCACCAGCATGGACGAGATCGTCGCCCGCCAGTGGAAGGAGGTGGTGGTCGAAGACCAGAAGCTGATCGACAAGATGACCGCCCAGGGCGCGCAGTTCCATACGGCGGACGCGGCGGAGATCGCCCGCTGGAAGAGCCTTTCCGAAGCGAACAAGCAGAGCTTCGCCACGGAACATCCTGACGTGCTGCCGGCGATGCAGGCCATCCAGTCGAGGTGCGTGCAATGAATGCCCACGCGCAGCCGGCCCCGTCGACGTCGACGACGCAACGTCCGGCGCAGCCGGCCGTCGAGGCGCGTCGCAGCCTCTGGTGGCTGTTCGAGCGCAAGGTGTTGCTCAACGTCGCCACCGTGATGTTCCTCGCCTCCATCGGCGTGATGGCCTTCGAAGGACTTTCGCGCACGCTGGTCGGCAGCAGCGCCTTCTGGGCGGAGGAAGGTGTGCGCTACCTGATGGTCTGGGCGTTCTTCCTCACCCTGGGCATCACCGGCCGTAGTGGGCATCACATCCGCACCGAACTGCTGGTCGAGCGCCTGCCTCCGGCGCTCAAGCGGGCCTGCCACGTGCTGGCCTCGCTGGTCGGCCTGAGCTTCTGCGGCCTGCTGTTCTACGCCTCGCTGCCGCAGGTCCACCGCTACTGGACGATGGGCATGATGACCGAATCGAACCTCGACCTGCCGCTGTGGGCGTTGTTCATGGTCATGCCCATCGGCGCCCTGCTGTTCTTCGCCTACTACCTGCGCTGTCTGCTGCTTGCCCTGCGTGGCCGCGACCCGTTCGGCAATGGCGAGATCACCGGCTCGCAACTCTAGGAGCATCGCCATGCTGTTGTTACTCGCCCTGCTGACGATGCTGCTGTTCCTGGCCATCGGCACCCATGTGGCCGTCGCGCTCGGCCTGGTCACCACCGGTCTGATCCTCTTCGTGGCCGGCGTGCCGACCACGGTGATCGCCCAGACCGCGTTCAAGTCGGTGAACAGCTACCCACTGATGGCGATTCCGATGTTCGTGCTCGCCGGCAATCTGATGATGCGCGGCAACATCGCCGAATTGCTCATCCAGCTGGTTGGCAGCCTGGTGCGCGCGGTAAGGGGTGGCCTGGCGCTGACGGCAATGATCGCCAGCGTGTTCTTCGCCGCCGTATCCGGCTCCAGCGTGGGCTCCGCCGCGGCGATCGGCGCCTCCACCGTCGGCGGCCTGACCAAGGAAAACTACCCGCCGCGCTTCTCCGCAGCGGTGGTCGCGGTGGGGGGCACCCTCGGCCTGATGATTCCGCCCTCGCTGGGCTTCATCCTGATCGGCTCGATCGTCGGCCTGCCGGTCGATCAGCTGTTCATCGCCGGCGTGCTGCCGGGATTGATGGAAGCCTGCCTGCTGATGATCGCCGTGGTGTTCTTCTCACGTCGCGCCGGCTACGGCGCCAAGGCGCAGCGCCCGGACTGGAGCGGTTTCGGTCGCCGCCTGCCGGGAGCCGGTGCCGCGCTGCTGATGCCAGTGCTGATCCTCGGCAGCATCTACACCGGCTTGCTCACGCCCACCGAAGTCTCGGCGTTCGCCGCGCTCTATGCGGCCTTCCTCTGCCTGGTGGTCTACCGCAGCGTGAGCCTCGGCGGCATCTGGGACGTGGCCCGCGACTCCCTGCTGCAGACCACCATGATCTTCGCGGTGGTCATGGGGGGCAGCCTGATCGGCTTCGCGCTGGCACGTATGGGCGTGTCGGCGAACCTGGTGGCGGCGGTCAGCGCCATGGAACTGAGTCCCTGGCAGTTCCTGATCATGGCCAACCTCATCCTGCTGGTACTGGGCATGTTCCTCGATGGCATCGCGATGATCGTGCTGACCGCGCCGCTGTTGTTCCCCATCGCCACCCACCTGGGCATCAACCCGCTGCACTTCGCGGTGATCATGGTCGCCAACGTCGAGATCGCCACCCTCACCCCGCCCATCGGCCTCAACCTGTTCGTCATGGCCGGCATCTCCAAGCAGCCGGTACACGAGGTGGCGCGGGGCGTTGCGCCCTTCTACGGCCTGCGCCTGCTGGGCCTTGGGCTGATCACCTTCGTGCCGGCCATCTCCCTGGCGCTGGTCAACTAGAACTCCAGAGGACAACAACAATGAATGCCTCGACTCCCCCGATTGCAGTGACCCTAGCCGACTTCGCCGAGCAGTTGCGCTACGACGACATCCCCCAGGACATCCGTGAACGGGCCAAGCACCTGATCCTCGACGCCGTAGGCATCGCGCTGGCCTCCACCGGCTACGAGTTCGCCCAGCGCAGCCTGAGCGCGGCCCGCGAACTCGGCGAAGGCGACAGCGACGTGATCGGCCTCTCGGCCAAACTCTCGTTACGTGATGCGATCCTGCTCAATGGCGTGCTGGTGCACGGTCTGGACTATGACGATACCCATGGGCGCGGCGTGATCCATGCCACGGCCAGTTGCCTGCCGGCAGCCCTGGGCATCGCTGCGCGCTACCAGGCCAGCGGCCGCGACTTGCTCACCGCCTACGTGCTCGGCCTGGAAGTGGCGACCCGCCTGGGCGCCGTCGCCAAGGGCGGTTTTCACCAGGTGGGTTTCCATCCCACCGGGCTGATCGGCGCGTTCGGCTGTGCGCTGATCGCCGGCAAGCTGCAGAACCAGACCGCCGCGCAACTGGCGATGACCCAGGGCATCGCCCTGAGCACCGCGTCCGGCAGCCTGGAGTTTCTCGAAGACGGTGCCTGGACCAAGCGCATGCATCCCGGCTGGGCCGGCGTTGCCGGGCTCACCGCCGCCACGCTCGCGCGCCACGGTTTCAGTGGCCCGGCAGCCGTCTACGAGGGGCGTTTCGGACTGTTCAAGAGCCACCTGGGCGAGCGCGAGGCAGAGTGCGACTACGCCTTGGCTACCGAGGGTCTGGGGGGCACCTGGGAAGTGGCTGCGGTTTCCGTGAAGCCGGTGCCGGCCTGCCACTTCACCCACGCGGTCGCCGACTCGGCGGCGGTCCTCCACGACCAGGGCGTACGTGCCACGGACATCCTGCGGGTCGTGGCACGCGTGCCCGCTGAGACCGTCGCCATCGTCTGCGAGCCGCTGGCCGCCAAGCGCCGACCGGCGAACAGCTACGAGGCGCAGTTCAGCGTGCCCTACGCCGTCGCCAGCGGTCTGCTGCGCGGTCGCTTCGGCCTGCCGGACCTGGATGCCGTGGCGTTCACCGATCCCGCCGCCCTCGATCTGATGGAGAAGATCCACTACGAGGTCGATCCCGACTCGGGCTTCCCGCGGCACTACTCCGGCGAGGTCGTCGTGACCCTGGCGGACGGCCGCGTGCTGCACCATCGCGAAGCGATCAACCGTGGCGCTGCCGACCGACCGCTGAGCAACGCGGAGATCGTCGCGAAATTCCATGAGAACGCCGCCACCGCCGTGGCCCGCCAGCGCGCCGAGGCGATCCTCGACGCCGTACTGAACCTGGACGCGGGCAGCGCCCGCCACCTTTCCCGCAGCCTGGCCGCCGCCGGCTGAAACCCTCGAACATTTCCGGAGAGATCGCCATGAGCGAATACGACGAACAGGAAAGCATGATCCTCGACGCCCTGGACCGCTTCCTCGAAAGCGAGGTCAGGCCGTTCGTGCATGAGTTGGAGAAGAACGACATCTACCCCGAGGAGATGGTCGAGAAAATGAAGGCGATGGGCCTGTTCGGCTGCATCATCGCCCCGGAGTACGGCGGCCTGGGCCTATCCACGGCCACCTACGCGAAGATCGTCGAGCGTATTTCCTGCGTGTGGATGTCGCTGTCGGGGATCATCAACTCGCACCTGATCATGGCCTCGGCCATTCAGCGCCACGGTACCGAAGCGCAGAAGGATCGCTTCCTGCCACGCATGGCCTGTGGCGAACTGCGCGGCGCGGTGGGCTTCACCGAGCCGGATGCCGGTACCGATCTGCAGGCGATCCGCACCACCGCGCGCCGCGAAGGCGACCACTACCGGGTCAACGGCGCCAAGACCTGGATCACCAACAGCCTGCACGGCGGCGTGGTGGCGCTGCTGGTGAAGACGGACCCGACCGCCGAGCCGCGCCACAAGGGCATGAGCTGGTTGATCGCCGAAAAGGGGCCGGGCTTCAAGGTGGCGCGCAAGCTGGAGAAGCTCGGCTACCGCGGCATCGATACCTGCGAACTGGTGTTCGAGGACTTCAAGGTGCCGGTCGATTGCCTGATCGGTGGCGTCGAAGGGGTGGGCCTGAAGCAGGTGCTATCGGGCCTGGAGCTGGGCCGCATCAACGTCGCCGCGCGGGGTGTCGGCGTGGCGCGCGCCGCGTTGCAGGAGGCGACCGCCTATGCCCAGGTGCGCAAGACCTTCGGCAAGCCGATCTGCGAGCACCAGGCGATCCAGCTCAAGCTGGGCGAGATGGCCACCCGCGTGGAGGCCGCACGCCTGCTCACCGAGTCCGCCGCAGACGCCTACGACAAGGGCGAGCGCTGTGACATGGAGGCCGGCATGGCCAAGTACTTCGCCACCGAGGCGGCGCTGGAGAACGCCACCGATTGCATGCGCATTCACGGCGGCTACGGCTACTCGAAGGAATACAACGTCGAGCGCCTGTTCCGCGACGCCCCGCTGCTGACCATCGGTGAGGGCACCAACGAGATGCAACGCATCATCATCGCCAAGCAACTGGTACAGAGGAACCCCGTATGAGCCTGCCCCTCGAAGGCGTGCGCATCGTCGCCGTCGAACAGTACGGTGCCGGCCCGTTCGGCACCCAGCATCTGGCCGACCTCGGTGCCGAGGTCATCAAGGTGGAGAACCCCCGCGATGGGGGCGAAGTCGGCCGGCATGTCGGTCCCTATTATTTCGAAGAGGGCGACAGCCACTTCTACCAGTCCTTCAACCGCAACAAGAAGAGCGTCACCCTCGACCTCAAGGACCCGGCCGACAAGACCTTGCTGATCGAGCTGCTCAAGGACGCCGACGCGCTCTACGACAACCTGCGCGGCGACCTGCCGGAAAAACTCGGGCTGACCTACGCGCAGCTCGCCGAACACAATCCGGCGCTGGTCTGTTGCCATCTCTCCGCCTATGGCCGCGAAGGTGCGCGCAAGGCCTGGCCGGGCTACGACTACCTGATGCAGGCCGAGGCCGGCTATTGCTCGCTGACCGGCGAACCCGGCGGGCCGCCGGCGCGCTTCGGGCTGTCGATCATCGACATGATGACCGGCACCACCGCCGCCCTGGCGCTGGTCTCCGCGGTGCTCGGCGCGCGCGCCAGCGGGCGTGGCCGGGACATCGACGTGAGCCTCTACGACGTGGCCATGCACAACCTCAACTACCTGGGCACCTGGTACCTCAACGAGGGGGTGAAGACCAGCCGCACGCCGCGCTCGGCACACCCCTCGCTGACCCCCAGCCAGCTCTATCGCACCGCCGATGGCTGGATGTTCATCATGTGCAACAAGGAGAAGTTCTGGGGCGTGCTGGCCGAGCGCATCGGCAAGCCGGAGTGGGCGCAGGACCCGCGCTTCTGTAACTTCAAGGCACGCCTGGCGCACCGCGACGAACTCACCGACGAGCTCGATGCGGTGCTCATGCAACAATCCACGGCCTACTGGCTGGAGCGTTTCGCCGGCCAGGTGCCAGCGGCGCCGGTCAACGACGTCGCGCAGGCGCTGGATAACCCGTTCGCCCGCGAGCAAGGACTGATCTTCGAGGTCGAGCATCCGGTCCGCGGTACCATCGAGACGCTGGCTTGCCCTATCCGCTGTCCGGGCGAGCGTCTACCCAACCAGCCGGCCCCACGCCTGGGCGCGCACAATGGATCGCTGCTCGATCCGCTGCGCCAGGTGCCCGCCGGCAAACGCGCAGGAGCGATGTAAACATGAGTGCAGGTATGCCCCCCCTGTTGTCCGCCAGCCAGCCCCGCTATCTGCTGCTGGCGCAGGCACTGATCGACGACATCCGGGCCGGGCGTTACGCGGTGGGCAGCCTGCTGCCCACCGAGTTCGAGCTGTGCGAGCAGTTCAACGTGAGTCGCCATACGGTGCGCGAGGCGATTCGTCGGCTCAGCGAGCTGGGCTTGATCGTCAAGCAGCAGGGCGTGGGCAGCCGGGTCAAGGCGACCCAGGCGAGCCAGCGCTACGTGCAGACCAGCGAGGGCATTTCCGACCTGCACCAATACGTACGCGAGGTCCGTCTGGAGATCGGCGAACACCGGGAACTGGCCGCCGATGAAGGTCTGGCCGAAATCCTGGAGTGCAAGCCCGGGCAACTCTGGCTGCAGATCGACGGCATGCGGCGGCGCGCGGACGACAACCTGCCGCTGGCCTGCACGACGGTGTTCATCCCGCGCGCCTACCGAGGCGTGGTCGAGGACCTGGACGATGGCCGCACGCCCCTCTACGACCTGCTGCAACGGCGTTACCGCATGACCGTGGACGAAGTGCGCCAGGAGATCAGCGCGGTGACCATCGACGCCGCCGACGCGCGTCAACTGGAAGTCGCCGAGGGTGCGCCGGGGCTGCGCATCCTGCGCAAGTACTACGCCAACGGCGAACTGCTAGAGGTGGCGGTGAACATCCACCCCGGCGAGCGCTTCGTCTACGCCGTGACCCAGCGCCTGGCCTGGCAAGGACAGGATGCATGAACGGACTGCTGCCCCTGGCGATCACCCTGGCCATGCAGGCGCTGATCTCCATGGCCGCGCTCACGGTCCCGGTGCTGGCGCCCGAGGCGGCCGCCGGACTGGGCGCCGACCCCGCCTGGATCGGTTTGTACGTGGCGCTGATCTATCTGGCGGCGATGCTTTCCAGCCTGCTCAGCGGCGCCTGGATCCTGCGCCTGGGGGCGATTCGTGTCAGCCAGCTGTGCCTGGCCATGGGCGCCGCGGGGCTCTTGCTGGCCGCGCTCGGCAGTCTGCCGGCGATGGTCGCCAGCGGTCTGTTGCTGGGCCTGGGCTACGGCCCGGTGACGCCAGCCAGCTCGCACGTTCTTGCGCGCACCACGCCGGCGCATCTGATGGGCTTCATGTTCTCCCTCAAACAGACCGGCGTACCGCTGGGCGGTGCATTGGCTGGTGCCGCGGTGCCCGGATTGGTCGGTGCATTCGACTGGCAGAGCGCATGCGCGATGGTCGCCGTGGCGTGCCTGGCGATGGCTGCGCTGGCCCAGCCGCTGCGCGCGGCCTTCGATGACGATCGCGATCCGAGCCGGCCGCTCGGTCGCGCGCCCCTGCGCCCCCTGGCATTGATCTTCGCGCAACGCCGCCTGCGCGATCTGGCGCTGTGCTCGTTCTTCTTCGGCGCCATGCAGCTGTGCCTGACCACCTACCTGGTGACCTACCTGACCCAGGACTACGGTCTCGATCTGGTCGGAGCAGGCCTGCTGCTCTCCCTGACCCTCGGCGCCGGCATGGCCGGGCGCCTGCTCTGGGGCTGGATCGCCGACCGCTGGCTGGCACCGCGCCGGTTGCTGCCGCTGCTGGCGTTGGCGATGGCGGTTGCGTCGCTGCTCACGGCCGCCTTCCAGCCCGACTGGCCGCTGTTACTGGTGGCGCTGGTCAGCGCGGCCTTTGGCGCCACGGCGATCGGCTGGAACGGCGTCTACCTTGCCGAGGTGGCTCGGCTGGCGCCACCCGGAAGCGCCGGGCAGGTCACCGGCGGAACCTTGTTCTTCACCTACTTCGGCGTGGTCGCCGGGCCGCCGGCGTTCGCCTTGCTGGCCCGTGCCAGCGGGTCCCTGGCCGCCGGCTATGCGCTGTTCGGCGGGCTGCTGACGCTGGTGGCATTGGTCCTTGGTCATCTCGCCCGACGCCCCGGCATAGCGCCCGACTCCGGCTGAGTTGCGCAGTCGCTCGTAGAACCCACCCTGACGAAAAACCTGGAGGCCCAGCAATGGCTGCCCGCTCGTACCTGTTCGTCCCTGGCGAACGCCCTGAACGCTTCGACAAAGCCTGCGCGGCCGGTGCCGATGTAGTGATCCTCGATCTCGAGGACGCCGTCGCCCCCGCCAACAAATCCTCCGCCCGCGAGGCGATCCGTACCTGGCTGCGCGGCGGTGGACGCGCCTGGGTACGCCTCAATGGCAGCGATACCACCTGGCACGCCGAGGACTGCAGCCTGCTCGACGAACCCGGCCTGCTTGGCGTGTCGCTGCCGAAGGCGGAAAGCGCGGAGCAGATCGCTCGCCTGGCCGAGCGCCTCCCCGGGGATCTGCGCATCCTGCCGATCGTCGAGAGCGCCCAGGGCATAGCCCATGCCGAAGCACTGGCCAGCGCGCCGAAAGTGGCCTGCCTGGCCTTCGGCTCGGTGGATTTCCAGGTGGACACCGGCATCATCGGCGATGGCGACGAGTTGCTCTACGCCCGCTCACGGCTGGTGCTGGCTTCGGCGCTGGCACGTATCGCGCCACCGGTGGATGGCGTCACCGTAGACCTGGCGGATGCCCAGCGGTTGGCGGCGGACGTGCAGCGCGCGCGTCTGCTGGGGTTTGGCGGCAAGCTGTGCGTGCACCCGAAGCAGGTCGAGGCGATCAATGCCGGCTTTCGCCCGAGTACCGCCGAGCTGGACTGGGCAGGTGCGGTGATCGATGCCGTCGACGCCCACGACGGCGTGGGCGCGCTTAGCCTCAACGGCAAGCTGATCGACCTGCCGGTGATCCTGCGCGCCCGCCGCATCCTGGAAAACGGCTGATGCAACCGGCCCTGCAGCCTGCGCGCACCCAGTTGATCGAATGCGCCGCGCAGTTGTTCGCCGAGCGCGGCTACCATGCCGTGAGCCTGCGCCAGCTGGGGCAAGCCGTCGGACTGCAGGCCGGCTCCCTGTACGCCCATTTTCCCAGCAAGGAGGCGCTGCTGCAGGAGCTCGTCGAAGAGGGTTTCGAACGCCTGCTGGACGGCGCCGGACGGCGCCTTAGGCACACGCCGGCAGGCGAACGCTTGCAGGCCCTTCTCGAGCATCACCTGCAGTTCCAGGCGCGTAATCGGCACTGGTGCATCCTCGCTCAGGTCGAGGCCCGTCACCTGCCCGAGCCGGCCCGCAGCACGCTGAACGAATATGCCCAACGCTATCGGCAACTGCTCGAAGCCGCCCTCGCCCGCCAACTCGCACGCCCTTGCTCGTCCCTCCGCCTGCGCCAGGTGGCGGAACAGGCATTGCGCCTGCTGGAGGCCTCCCCGACCAACGACACGCCGCTGCAGGATTGCCTGGAAGATCTCCAGCAGTTGCTGCTCAGGCGCCTATCGAGCGACCGCTCGACGGTTGCAGCTCCGCCTCGCGCAGCCACCAGTCACACGGCCTGATGACCTCGGGTCCCGCTCAACGGCCCACGCTCAACCAGGCAAACCCCACGACGATACCGGTCAGCGCGATCAGCCAGCCGATGCGGTGGGCGCGGTTCTTTTCGGCCTGGCGTTGGGGGTCGAGGGGTTTCTTCTTGCGCATGCTGTCTCCGGGACGGGGTTAAAAAAGCAGGTTTCATCATACAACTTGCCGAAACGTCGAGTGGCCAATCACCTCTATTACGGGCGATTCAGGGTTCATTCGCGTTCAGGGTCGAGAGGATATTCCAATGTCGTCGTACATCTTGTAGCGTGTTGCAGGTCGCCTTGCGGTGACCGGCCCCAACAATAACAACGAAGGATACGCCATGAACGATGCACGCCGTCCCGACGATTCTCGTCGCCGTTTCCTCAAGAAATCCCTCGCCTGTTCCGCTGCGCTCGCTGGCGGCGCCCTGCTGCCGCGCGTTTCGGCGGCGGTGGAAACGCTCAATGCGCGCTACCCCGATCCGGCCGTGCGGGTGCTGGACGATGCCTTTCTCGATCTGCGCCTGTTCAACGCCAGCGTGGAGAAACTCGCCGATGGCCTGCGCTGGGCGGAAGGTCCGGTGTGGGTCGGCGATGGCCGCTACCTGCTGCTCAGCGACATTCCCAACAACCGCATCGTGCGCTGGGACGAGATCAGCCAGTCACTGGGCGTCTACCGCGAACACGCCAACCACTCCAACGGTCTGGCGCGCGATGGCCAGGGACGCCTGATCGCCTGCGAAGGTTCGACCACCCAGGACGTCGGGCGTCGGGTCACCCGTACCGAGCACGATGGCAGCATCACCGTGCTGGCCGACAACTACCAGGGCAAGCGCTTCAACTCGCCCAACGACGTGGTGGTCAAGCGTGACGGCTCAATCTGGTTCACCGATCCGCCGTTCCAGACCGGCAACTTCTACGAGGGGCACAAGATCACCCCCGAGCTACCGCACGCGGTGTACCGCATCGACGGCGATTCGCTGCAGGTCACCCGTGTGATCGACGACCTCAACGGACCCAATGGGCTGTGCTTCTCGCCGGACGAGAAGACCTTCTACATCGTCGAGGGGCGCGCCAAGCCCAACCGCTTGGTGTGGGCCTACACGGTCAACGACGACGGCAGCCTGGGCGCACGACGCAAGCACATCGAGGCCACCGAATACGGTGCGCTGGACGGCATCAAGTGCGACGAAGCCGGCAACCTGTGGTGCGGCTGGGGCAGCAGTGGGTCTCCCGAGGCGAATCCGGAGGTGCTCGACGGCGTGCGCGTGTTCAATACCCAGGGCAAGGCGATCGGCCACATCCACCTGCCCGAACGCTGCGCCAACCTGTGCTTCGGGGGAGACCAGGGCAACCGGCTGTTCATGGCCAGCAGTCACGCCATCTACTCGTTGTTCGTGAATACGCGCGGAGCGACCTTCGTACAGTGAGGCCAGTCACCGCCCTGTTCATATTGCACTAAATGGCTATAATTGGTGCAAATCGAACACGGGAGGTGGCTATGTCTGCGCTTGCCAAGGAACAACCCCGCGCCGATGCGGTGCTCGCCAAGGCGCTGCTCAACGCGGCGGACCAGCTCGGTCTCAAACAGGCCGAGCTGGCTCGGGTGCTGGGCCTGCACCGTACGGCGATCAGTCGCTTGAAGAGCAATCCCAGCCTGGCGCCGGACTCCAAGCAGGGCGAGCTGGCGTTGCTGCTGATTCGTCTGGCCCGCGCGGTGTTCTCCCTCACCGGTGGGGACCGGGATTGGATGGAGCATTTCATGCGCACCCCCAACCGGGTCACCGGCGGGGTGCCGGTCGAGCAGATCGGCAGCATCCAGGGCCTGGTCAACGTGCTGCAATTCACCGACGCGATCCGTGGCAAGCTCTGATGATCTGGCAGGCGTGCGAAGGTTTGCGACAGATTGGCGTCCTGCGTGGCCAGCTCTGGCGGCTGGTGGAGAGCCAGGAGCAGGTCGCCACCCTGGGTTTCGTGGATACGCTGGAAGAACAGGCCCTGCTCGAGTCCATGCTCGAACAGGCCAAGCCCCCCTACCCGGCCGACGGCTCGGAGCTGCATTACCTGCTGCGCACGCCGTTTCGCTATCCGCCGCTGAAATGGGGCTCGCGCTTCGGCGGCACCCATGAACCCAGCCTCTTCTACGGCGGCGCCAGCGTGACGACCACGCTCGCCGAGTCTGCCTATTACCGGGCGCTGTTCTGGTATTCGATGGACGCCGCCCCCGGCAAACGCGCCATGCACACGCAGCACACCCTGTTCAGGGCGGCCTACGCCACGGACAAGGGCGTACGACTGCAGCGTGCGCCGTTCGACACCTACCGTGCGGCGCTCACCGATCCGCGCGATTACCGAGCCTGCCAGACGCTCGGCAGCGCCATGCGCGAAGCCGGGGTGGTCGCTTTCCAGTACCGCTCCGCGCGCGATCCGCAGGACGGCCTGTGCGTGGGACTGTTCGCCCCAGAAGCGTTCAGCGAGAACCACCCGCGGGAGATGAGCCAGTGGTTTTGCGAAACCACGGCCGATGAGGTGGCCTTCAAACAGGCCGGGGTCGCGCAGGTGCATCGCTTTCCCGTGCAACGGTTCGAGGTCGACGGCGAGCTGCCGTTGCCCGCCTGAGTCACCGGGTGGCTGGACTCGCGCGCGGGTTGGCCGGATCGCCCTGCACCGGCTCTCCTATACTCTGCCCACCGACGACCGAGGGCAGCCCAATGACGGCCACACAAGAATTCACCCGGTTCCGCGATTTCTATCCCTACTACCTGAACGAGCACCGCGACCCGACCTGCCGGCGCCTGCACTTCGCCGGCACCAGCCTGGTCATCGCCCTGTTCGTCGGCGCCCTGGCCAGCGGTGCCTGGTCACTGCTCTGGCTGTTGCCGGTGGCCGGCTACGGGTTCGCCTGGGTCGGCCACTTCTTCTACGAACACAATCGCCCGGCGACCTTTCGTCATCCGCTGTATTCGCTGGCCGGTGACTTCGTCATGTATCGGGACATGCTCCTGGGCCGGGTCTCATTCTGATACCGGTCTACATTAGTGACTTTTCAGCAAAGATCCTTTGCCTGACGCCGGCTTTTTCCAGGCCAGCGGAGCCTCTACCCTGCGCGCTTTGCAATTGACGCGAAGGTTGCGCGATGAAAAAGATCCTGTTGCTCGATGGCGGCAAGCAGTTCGGCCACTCCAATGGCCGCTACAACACCACCCTGCATGAAACGGCCCTCTCCTTCCTCGACCATGCCGGTTTCGACATCCAGGCCACGCATATCGACAGTGGCTACGATACGAACGAAGAGGTGCAGAAGTTTCTCTGGGCCGACGCCGTGATCTACCAGATGCCCGGCTGGTGGATGGGCGCGCCGTGGACCGTCAAACGCTACCTGGACGAGGTCTTCACCGCCGGGCACGGCAGCCTCTACGCCAACGATGGCCGCACCCGTTCGGATGCCTCGCAGAAGTACGGTAGCGGCGGCTTGCTGCAAGGCAAGCGCTACCTGCTGTCGCTGACCTGGAACGCGCCGCAGCAGGCATTCGACGACCCGAGCGACTTCTTCGAAGGCAAGGGCGTGGACGCGGTGTACTTCCCGTTCCACAAGGCCAACGAATTCCTCGGCATGAGCCGCCTGCCGAGCTTCCTCTGCACCGACGTGATCAAGCAGCCCGACATCGAGCGAGACATCGTCCGTTATCGCGAGCACCTGGGGCAGGTGTTTCTCGGTCGTTAAAGGCCACCGGTCACGCTCAACACGCTGCCTGTGACATACGCGGACTCGTCGCTGAGCAGCCAGGCCACGGCATTGGCGACTTCCTCCGCGCGCCCCGGACGGCCCAGCGGTATGCGCTGGGCGACTCGCCAAGCGCGGCCCGGCTCGCCGGCGCGGGCATGGATGCCGGTATCCACGGTGCCGGGTGAAACGGCGTTGACCCGCACGTTGCTGTCCGCCAGCTCACGCGCCAAACCCTGGCTCAAGGTCTCGATAGCGGCCTTGGTCGCCGCGTAGACCACGTATTCTCCCGGCGACCCCGTGCGGGCGGCTACGGACGACAGATTGACGATATTGCGATTGCGGCCACCCCCTTTCCAGCGTCGTGCAGCCTCGCGGCAGAGCCTCGCGGGTGCCTCCAGATTCACCGCCAGGAGTCGCTGCAGGGTCTCGTCACGCAGGTCCTCCAGACGCCCGAGACGCCCGGTGACACCGGCGTTATTCACCAACCCGACGACATCGCCCATCGCTTCGGCGGCATCGAACAAGCGTGTCGGCGCGTCAACCTCGGTGACGTCGAGACGCAACCCGCGAACGGCAGGAGCGCCGTCTTCGCGGGCATTGGCTTCGACTTGAGCAGCCTCGTCATCGGAGGCCGAATGGGTGAACAGCACGGCATAGCCATCGCGCCACAGGCGCTCGACGATACTCCGGCCGATGCCCCGACTGCCTCCGGTGACGATGACTACGGCTGGATTCGGTGACATGGCACGAACCTCCCTGCGTCTAGGACTGGAAGGTCCGAACCTACGCGTTGCGCGGCCTTAATGCACGCCCGGATAGGCGCCGCCATCGAGCAGCAGGTTCTGCCCGGTCAGGTAACCGGCGTGGGCGCTGCAGATGAAGGCGCAGAAGGCGCCGAACTCCTCGGCCGAGCCGAAGCGAGCGGCGGGAATCGACGCACTGCGTTCGGCGGCGATCTCACTGGGCGCGCGGCCGCTCTTATCCGCCGCCGCACTCAGGGTCTTCTGCAGTCGCTCGGTATCGAAGGCGCCCGGCAGCAGGTTGTTGATCGTGACGTTGCGTCCGGCCAGGCGCGGTTGCCGAGCCAGCCCCGCGACGAAGCCGGTGAGCCCGCTGCGCGCGCCGTTGGACAGACCCAGGATGTCGATCGGCGCCTTCACCGCACCGGAGGTGATGTTCACCACCCGGCCGAAGCCCCGTGCGGCCATGTCGTCGACGCAGGCCTTGATCAGCTCGATCGGCGTGAGCATGTTGGCATCCAGCGCCGCCAGCCAGGCCTCACGACCCCAGTCGCGGAAGTCGCCGGGCGGCGGACCGCCGGCGTTGTTCACCAGGATGTCGATGTGCGGCGCCGCGGCCAGGGCCCGCTGGCGGACCTCCGCGTCGGTGATGTCGCCGGCTACGCAGCGCACTTCGATGTCCGGATGCGCCTGGCGCAGCGCGGCGGCGGTGTCTTCCAGCGCCTGCACGCCGCGGGCGTTGAGCACCAGGTTGACGCCCTCGTGGGCCAGCGCCTCGGCGCAGCCCCGCCCCAGCCCCTTGCTGGCGGCGCAAACCAGCGCCCAGCGTCCGGCGATTCCCAGATCCATGTCGTCCTCCTCGAATGAATGCCGGGCGCCCGCGTGGCGCCCGCGATCCGCTTACTTTACAGGGAGGCTTCGAGCATCCGCATGTAGTCCTCGGCACTGGCGTCGCGCGGATTGGTCTTGTGGCTGTGATCGGCCAGCGCACCGCTGACGATGCGCGGGAACAGGCCCGGGTCGACCTCCAACTGGGCCAGTCCCGACGGCAGGCCCAGGCGCTCGTTCATCTGGCGAATCGCCGGGATGATCGCCTCGGCATCGGCCAACCCCATGGCCTGCGCCATGCGTGCCAGCTTGTGCTCGCTGCGCATGCTCGGCGCTTCGGCGTTGAAGGCGATGACCGCCGGCAGGAAAATCGCGTTGAGGGTGCCGTGGTGCAAGCGCGGGTTGATGCCGCCCAGCGCGTGGCTGAGGCTGTGCACGCAACCCAGGCCTTTCTGGAAGGCCATGGCGCCCTGCATCGAGGCGCTCATCATGTTCAGCCGCGCTTCGCGATCGCCCGGCTCACGGGTGGCGCGCTCGATGTGTGCCCAGGCGCGCCGCAGGCCGTCGAGGGCGATACCGTCGGCCGGCGGGTTGAACGCCGGCGCCATGAAGGTTTCCATGCAGTGAGCGATGGCGTCCATGCCGGTGGCCGCGGTGAGCAGCGCCGGGAGACCGAGGGTCAATTCCGGATCGCAGATCGCCAGGCGCGGGATCAGATAGGGCGAGAGCACGCCCACCTTGCGCCCGTCATCGAGAATCAGGATCGCCCCGCGACCCACCTCGCTGCCCGTGCCGGCGGTGGTGGGAATTGCGATCACCGGCGCGACAGCCGAGGTGATGCGCGCCATGCCGCCCTCGATCACCGCGAACTGCTTGAGCGGCCCCTCATGCGTTCCGCACACCGCCACGCCCTTGGCCAGGTCGATGGAGGAACCACCACCGACGGCAATGATGCCGTCGAAGCCCCCCTCGCGGTACATCGCCGCCGCGGCACGTACCGCGCCCTCGTTGGGGTTGGGCGGCGTCTGGTCGAACACCTGCACCGCGGTCGGGTCGGCGAGCTGCGCCAGGACGCGGTCGACGATACCCACGGCGCGCACGCCGGCGTCGGTGACCAGCATCGGCCGGCGGATACCGAGGCGTTCGCACTCGGCCTGAAGCAGGCTGATAGCACCGAAATCGAATTGCACCTGGGTGAGGTAATTGATGAGGGCCATGGGGACTCCTGGATCGTTCTTGTAATAGCTGGAGCGTCCACGCTTGGGTAGGATGCCCGGCAGGACCGGACGCGCGGAGCCGCGTGTTCCGCCCGGACACTACCGACCGTGGGCGTCCCTGCCTAATGAGAGCACCTGATAGAAATATAACCAGAGGCTATAGCGATGCTCCCCTCCATCAACTCCATCCTCGCCCGCCTGCGTCTCAAGCAACTGCGCCTGCTGATCGCCCTGGGTGACCAGGGATCGCTGATCAAGGCGGCTGAACAGGTCGCCATCAGCCAACCGGGCGCGACCAAGGCCCTGCAGGAAATCGAGGCGACCTTCGGCACCACCCTCTTCGTGCGCACCAACCGGGGTTTGGAGCCCAACGACCTGGGGCATTGCGCGATTCGCTATGCGCGCCTGATCCAGACGGACCTCGGGCATCTGCGCGACGAGATGATCGGCATCCTCCAGGGCCATGGCGGCCGTCTGGCCGTGGGCACCATCATGGGCGCGGTGCCCTACCTGGGCGATGCCCTGAGCCGTCTGCTGGAGCGCTGCCCCACCCTCTCCGTGGAGATCGTCGAGGACACCAGTGCGCGGCTCTTGAAGCTGCTCGATCACGGCCGCCTGGACCTCGCCGTCTGCCGCACCAGCATCAGTCGCCAGCCCGAGTTGTACGACAGTCGCCCTATCCGCGAGGAAACCCTGGCGGTGGTGGCCAACCGCGCGCACCCCCTGGCGGATCGCAGCCGTCTGGAGCTGAAGGAGTTGGCCGACTGCCGCTGGGTCGTCTATTCGGCGAACATGCCGATGCGGGTGACCCTGGAGCGTGAGTTCCATGACGCCGGCCTGCATTTCCCGCTGCACCTGCTGGAAACCACCTCGGCCTTCACTACCCTCGCGTTGCTGCAGAAGAACCCCAGCTTCGTCGCCCTGCTGTCCATCGACGTGGCGCGCTTCTGCACCGGCTTCGGCATGACCTGCATCCTGCCGGTGCAGCTACGCAACGCCAGCGAGCCGTACGAACTGATTACCCGCCATGGCGCGGCGCTGTCGCCGGTGGCGCAGTTGCTGATCGAGGAGTTGACCCAGGAAGAGCGGGACGCCCACGAAAAAGCCCCGGCCTGACAGACCGGGGCTCGCCGAGTCACGCGGCGTGCAGTGATCAGCCGTTCGCCAGGGCGCCCTGCTCGCGGGCCTGACGGCGCTCCAGGCGGCTGTAGACGACGCCGGTGAGCAGCAACCCGACGACCATCACAAGCGTCAGGAAGTACAGCCCCGACGCGATGTTGCCGGTGTACTCCTTGAGCAGGCCGATACCGAACGGCCCCATGTAGCCACCCAGGTTACCCACCGAGTTGATCAATGCGATGCCCGCCGCGGCGCTGGCGCCGACGAAGAAGCGTCCCGGCAGCGTCCAGAACAACGCGGTGGTGGAGAACAGGCAGAAGGCGACCAGCGACAGCGCTGCCAGTTGCAGCACCGGCGAAGCCAGCCAGGCGCTGAAGAACATGCCGCAGGCGCCCACGGCATAGAGCACCGCCAGGTGCCCGTAGCGGTCGTTGAGGCGATCCGAGCTGCGCGGCACCAGCAGCAAGCCGATGATGCCGAACACGTAGGGCACCGAGGACAGGAAGCCGGTGGTCAGGTCGCTGCCGCCGAACTGCTGGAGGATGGTCGGCAACCACAGCCCCAGGCCATAGATGCTCAGGGTCACCGGCAAGTAGAAGGCGGCCAGCAACAGCACGCGCTTGTCCTTCAAGGCATGCAGCGGGTTGCCATGGCGGGTCTGGGCGTACTCGTGCTCATCCTTCTTCAGCTCGTTGGCGAGCCAGCGCTTCTGCTCGTCGGTCAGCCACTTCACCTGCGCCGGGCTGTCCGGCAGGTAGGCCAGGGTCGGCCAGGTCAACAGCATCGCCGGCAGGCCGATCATCACGAACAGCCACTGCCAGCCATGCAACCCGGCAATGCCTTCCATGCCCAGCAGGGCGCCGGCCACCGGCCCGGTGATCATCAGCGCGATGGGCTGGGAGAGCACGAACAGGCCCATGATCTTGCCGCGATGGCGCACCGGATACCACTGGGTGATGTAGTAGAGGACCCCGGGGAAGAAGCCCGCCTCGGCGGCGCCGAGCAAAAAGCGCATCACGTAGAAGCTGTTCGGCCCCTGGATGAAGGCCATGCCTACGGTGATCGCGCCCCAGGTGAGCAGGATGCGGGCGAACCAGCGCCGCGCCCCGAAACGATCGAGCAACAGGTTGCTGGGGACCTCGAAGAGGAAGTAGCCGATGAAGAAGAGCCCGGCGCCCAGGCCATAGGCCGCGTCGCCAATGCCGACGTCGGCGCCCATGTGCAGCTTGGCGAAGCCCACCGCCGAGCGATCGACGTAGGCCACCAGGTAGAGCAGGACGAGGAACGGGATGAGTTTGAGGGTGATCAGGCGCACCAGCCGTTGTTCGGCGTTCATGTGTCGCGGTCTCCAATTGTTCTTGTAACGGACCAGGTTGCGAGTAGCGGTGCCCTCGCATTTGCGGCGACTATAAAGTATTACTTTTTAACGAACAAGCCTTCCAAAACGGCTCCCATCAGGTTACTTTTGCGTCACTAAAACAAATTAGTAATACAAAAAGAGAAGCCGCCATGACATCCACCCGTCGCCCCCTCCGCTCTGCCGCCTGGTTCGGTACCACCGACAAGAACGGCTTCATGTACCGCAGCTGGATGAAGAACCAGGGCATTCCGGACCACGAGTTCCAGGGCAAGCCGATCATCGGCATCTGCAATACCTGGTCGGAGCTGACGCCCTGCAACGCGCACTTTCGCAAGATCGCCGAGCATGTGAAGAAAGGCGTACTGGAGGCTGGCGGCTTCCCCGTGGAGTTCCCGGTGTTCTCCAACGGCGAGTCCAACCTGCGGCCGACCGCGATGCTCACCCGCAACCTGGCGAGCATGGACGTGGAGGAAGCCATCCGCGGCAACCCGGTCGATGCCGTGGTACTGCTCACCGGCTGCGACAAGACCACCCCGGCATTGCTGATGGGTGCGGCCAGCTGCGACGTGCCGGCCATCGTGGTCACCGGCGGGCCGATGCTCAACGGCAAGCACAAGGGCCGCGACATCGGCGCGGGGACGATCGTCTGGCAGATGCATGAGCAGTACAAGGCAGGCCAGATCGACCTCAACGAATTCCTTTCCGCCGAAGCCGGCATGTCGCGCTCGGCGGGCACCTGCAACACCATGGGCACCGCCTCCACCATGGCCTGCATGGCCGAGGCATTGGGCACCTCGCTGCCGCACAACGCCGCCATCCCGGCGGTGGACTCGCGCCGCTACGTGCTCGCACACCTGTCCGGCATGCGCATCGTCGACATGGTCTGGGAGGACCTGCGCCTGTCCAAGGTGCTGACCCGCGAAGCCTTCGAGAACGCCATCAAGGTCAACGCCGCCATCGGCGGTTCGACCAACGCGGTGATCCACCTCAAGGCCATCGCCGGACGCATCGGCGTGGACCTGGAGCTGGACGACTGGACGCGCGTCGGCCGCGGCACGCCGACCATCGTCGACCTGCAACCGTCCGGGCGCTTCCTGATGGAAGAGTTCTACTACGACGGTGGCCTGCCGGCGGTGATCCGGCGCATGGGCGAAGGCAAGCTGCTGCCGCATCCCGAGGCGCTCACCGTCAACGGCAAGAGCCTCTGGGAGAACTGCGCCGCCGCCCCGATCTACGGCGAGGATGAGGTCATCCGCACCCTCGACAACCCGATCCGCGCCGATGGCGGCATCTGCGTGTTGCGCGGCAACCTGGCGCCCAAGGGCGCGGTGCTCAAGCCCTCGGCGGCGACGCCCGAGCTGATGAAGCACCGCGGCCGTGCGGTGGTCTTCGAGAACTTCGATGACTACAAGGCGCGCATCGCCGACCCGGAGCTGGACGTCGACGAAACCTGCGTGCTGGTGATGAAGAATGCCGGACCCAAGGGTTACCCGGGCATGGCCGAAGTCGGCAACATGGGCCTGCCGCCCAAGGTGCTGGCCAAGGGCATCACCGACATGGTGCGCATCTCCGACGCACGCATGAGCGGCACCGCCTACGGCACCGTGGTGCTCCACGTCGCGCCCGAGGCGGCGGCCGGCGGCCCGCTGGCGGCGGTACGCAACGGCGACATGATCGAACTGGACGCCTATGCCGGACGCCTGCATCTGGACATCAGCGACGCGGAACTGCAAGCCCGCCTGGCCGAGCTGCAACCGGCGGCCCCGCTGGCGTGGGACGGCGGTTATCGCCGTCTGTACATCGACCACGTGCTGCAGGCCGATGAAGGCTGCGACTTCGACTTCCTGGTCGGTTGCCGCGGCTCCGAAGTCCCGCGCCATTCGCACTGACCGGGTGCGGATCGCCACGTGTTTCCGTGGCGATCCCGCCTGGCGAAAGACGGCGATGCTATGATGCCGCGCTCGTCAGGCCGACTCGCCGTATTCCATGGATTACAAGCACCCCAAGACCCGCAAGAGCCGCCACGCCAATATCGTCCAGGAGCTGGGCATGCGCATCGTCTCCGGGGCCTTCGAGCCCGGTGAGAAGCTGCCGCTGGAAGCGTCCTTGTGCGAGGACTACAGCGTCAGCCGACCGGTGGTTCGCGAAGCCGTGCGGGTGCTCACCGCCAAGGGCCTGGTACTCTCCAAGCCGCGCGTCGGCACCCTGGTGCGGCCCCGTCGCGACTGGCACATGCTCGACCCGGACGTCCTCTACTGGCTGGTGCAGAGCACCCCGGCCAGCGAGTTCTTCAGCTCCCTGGTAGGCGTGCGCTGCATCCTCGAACCCGCGATCTGCGCGCTGGCCGCGAGCACCGCCAGTGAGGCGGACATCGCCGCCATCGAGGAAGCCTACGGGCGCATGGAAGCCGCCACCAGCCGCGCCGAGATGCTGCAGCCGGATCTCGACTTCCACCGCTGCGTCGCCGAAGCGACCCACAACGACCTGCTGGTGTACATGAGCAACATGCTCTCCATCGCCCTGCGCGAATCCATCGCCTTCTCCAGCAACCGCCCCAACCTGCAGGCCCTCACCCTGCCCCGCCACAAGGCCATTCTCACCGCCATCAAGAACCGCGACGCCCTCGCCGCACAACAGGCCTCGATGGTTCAGCTCGACGACACCCGCCTGGCGTTGAGCACGGTGATGGACAAACTGACGCCGTTGTAGATACCGCTCGCCGGCTCGTTCGAACGTCGGAGACCTCACCCGGTCAGCATCATTACCCCCGCCAGGAAACCCTGGCGACGGGACTTGAATCCTGCCTAGAGGTGTTTCATGGACAACAAAGCAACCATTTCCGAACTCAACGACCTGATCGAAACCTGTCTGGACGGTTACAAGGGTTTCCAGGAATGCGCCGACGATCTGAAGAATCCCACCCTCAAGGCCACCATGACTTCGCGCGCTCAGGACTGCAGTCAGGCAGCCTCCGAGTTGCAGCAACTGGTTGTGCAACTCGGCGGCGATCCGGAGCGCAAGGCCAGCACCGCCGGTGCGTTGCACCGCAAGTGGGTCGACATCAAGTCGGCGATCACCGGCAAGAGCGACGAAGCCATTCTCAACGAGTGCGAGCGTGGCGAAGACGTGGCGCTGAAGAGCTACAAGCAGGCACTGGAAAAAGACCTGCCGCCAGCGGTTCGCACGGTCGTCGAACGCCAGGCTCAGGGCGTACAGCGCAACCACGACCAGATCAAGGCGTTGCGCGATCAGGCGCGCGCCGCGAACTGACGGTTCCGCCGCGTGGCGCCCCTCCGGCGGCGTCACGCGGTGCCCTCCAGGCCCGACTCAGGGCCTTAGCATGGCCGCCAGACAGGCGATCGCCGCGGACAGACCCAGTGCCGGCAGCACGCCGGTCGCCGCCAGCAGCGCGCCAAACAGCGGATTCCCCACCGTTTGCCCCAAGGCCAGGAGCAGGAACGGGATGCCCAGCCCCAGGTCGGGACGATCCTCCAGCAGTTCCACCCCCTGAATCAGGTAGCAGCCCGTGGAAACGATGTAGGCCGCGCCGAACACGGCCATGGCAACGAATCCCGCGAACGGCGCAGACGCACTCGCCGCCAGGCCGAGCGTCGCTCCCGCGAGCAGGACCAGCGCAGCGCTGTGTACCCGACGATTGCCATAGCGCTGGGTCAGTCGCCCGGTCAGCGCGCCACTAAGCCGGGACAGGCCGAGCAGAACCCATAGCCAGGCGATTCGTTCACCGGAGAAGCCGTACGCGCTGCGCAGCAGGTCGGCACCGAAGGTCCACAACGCGGCGCTGGAGACCCCCATCAGGAAGGCACTCAGGCACAGCGTACGAACGCCCGGACGCGCCAGCAGGGCCGCGCTCACCCGTGCCATCGCCTCCCCACGGCTCGCCGGTACCGCGAAATACAGCCATAGCCCGACACCCGCCCCGAGCAGCGCAAACAATGCATAGAGTTCGCGCCAGGCGCCAGCGGCGAGCAACGCCGCCGCGCCGGAAAGCACGATCCCGGCCGCCGTACCGGCATTGATGGTCGCATTCGCCCGAGGCCGCTGACGCTCGTCGAAGCTCAGCGCCACCACCTGTGCCAGCGGTGGTGACGTCAGACCGGTACTCAAGCCGGCCAGGGCGATGCCCAGCCCCAGCGTCAACGGTGCCTGGGCCAGGCTCACCAGCCCCATGCCGAAGGTCGCCGCCCCGGCCGCGGCCAGCACGACCGGTCGCGGGCCGAAACGCCCGTTGCCGGCGAACGCCAGCACGATGCCCAGGCAATAGGCGGCGAAGGCACTGCCGCCAATCCAGCCCGCGGCCGCCACGCCCAACGTCAACTCCTCGCGGATTTGTGGCAGCAGCAGGCCGTAGGCGAAGCGCGCGAGGCCATAGGACAATGCCGTCAGGGCGAAGGCAGCGGCCACCACGTTGAGCCCATGGCGTCTCATGGGCGAGCCTCGGCGGCGGCCAGCAGCGTGCACGCCGCCGTCTTCGCCTCCTCGATCAGCGACAGGCCGCCCACCGCGACGCTCGCCGTGGCGCCCTCGAAGAGCAGCCACAGTTGCGTGGCCAGCCCGGGCTCGGGACGGCCCAGCAGTTGCTCCAGGCGCGCCTCCAGCCAGGCCCGGAACTCGGCCTTCTGCATCTGCACCAGCGTCACGATGGCTTCGCTGGCGGCGGCGTACTCGCTGCGCGCACGCAACAGCATGCAACCACCGGCGCCCTGGGTGCGCATCCACGTATCCAGTGCGTCGAACAGCGCGCCGATCGGATCGGCGTGCTGCTCGAGCCCATCCAGCCGCTGCATGAAGGCACGCTGGCGTGCCTCCAGCACGGCAATCACCAGCCCGTCGCGGGAACCGAAGTGCTTGTAGAGGGTGCGACTGGAAACCCCGGCAGCGGCGACCAGGCGGTCGACACCGATGCCACGGAAGCCTTCCGCCTCGAAGGTGCGGGTCGCTCGTTCGAGCATGTGCGTGTGCTTGTCCATGGACCCAATGTAAAACGATCACTTTACATCGCAACCCCACCTACGCATCGCGCCGACCGACGGTGGCGCGCATGCGTCCGGTCTCGCGTCTCAGGGCATGGGCCAGATGCCGCCGCCACCGACCACGAAGATCCGTTGTCCGGCTCGCCGCTGCCAGTTCATCGCTCCGGTGAAGCCGCCGAATGACGGCAGGAGGCTGACCCGCTCGTCGAGCACGAAGCACGGCAGGCGCAGCCGTTGCCGGCCCGCGCCACGCAACAGGTAGGCCGGGTGCAGGTGCCCGGCGAGCACCGGTCGCTCGGCGTGCGCCTGGGGTTCGTGTTGCAAGGCGAGACCGCCCAGCAGCAACGGTTCGGCGACCGTCTCGATGGCCCATTGCGTCGGTGGGTCGCCAGCGCGGCGGTCGTGGTTGCCGCGGATCAGGGTCATCGCCACCTGCGCGTGGCGCTCGCGCCATTCACCCAGCATCCGCAGCAGCGCTGGCGTACGCGACTCGGGGGCATGCAGGAAGTCGCCGAGGAAGATCAGCCGGCGACAACCGAAACGCGCCAGCAGCACGTCCAGCCGGGCAAGGTCGGCGGCAGTGGTGCCGCTCGGCACCGGTTGGCCGAGGCGGCGAAAGCTGGCGGCCTTGCCCAGGTGCAGGTCGGCGACCAATAGCGCCTGTTGTGCCGGCCACCAGATGGCCTTGTCCGCCAGCAGCCACAGCTCGCAACCGGCCAGTTGCACCGCGATGTGCTCGCTCGGCGTCTCAGACATTGGGTTTCCTACGGCGCGGGCGACCATCCTTCAGTTACCGTGGCGCGCGTGGCCGCGGACGTTCGTCGTCGATGGCCAGTGGCACCTGCGCGTCGAGCGGCGTGCCCCCGGCCGCACGCTCCAGCTCACCCAGCATGCGGCGGATGCGCTCGGCGAGCTTTTCCGAGCTCAGGCTCTCGCGGAAGCGCTCGACCATCAGCGGAAAGGCCAGCGGCGTCGGCCGCTTCAGCGCATGCAAGTCCAGCCGGCACGCCTGCAAACGCCGCAATGTCTGCGCCAGGCGTTTCACTTCCAGCTCCTGTCCCAGCACCTCCTGCTGCGCCTGGTCGAGCAGGCGATTGTCCGGGTCGTATTGCTGGAACACGTCGAAGAACAGCGAGCTGGAAGCCTGCAACTGGCGGGCACTCTTACCGGCGCCGGGATAACCGACGAACACCAACCCGGCGATCCGCGCGATCTCGCGGAAGCGCCGGCGCGCCAGTTCGCCGGCATTCAGGCTGGCGAGCACGTCGTGCAGCAGCTCGTCGGTGTCGAACAGATCCGGCGTGAGCGCGCCGGCATAGTCCACCGCACTCGCGCAGAGCAGTTCGAGCCCGTAGTCGTTCACCGCCAGGGAGAAACTCAGCGGTTGCTGCCGCGCCAATCGCCAGGCCAGCAGGCTGGCCAATCCCAGGTGCACGGCGCGGCCGGCGAAGGGATAGAGGAACAGGTGCCAGCCCTCGCGGGACTTGTGGGTCTCGGCCAGCAGCGTGCCGACCCTGGGCAGCGCCGACCATTGCCGCTGCACGTCCAGCAGTGGCCGCAGCAGGCTCATTTCCGGACCGACGAACTCGCCCTTCGCGGCGACATCCAGGCGCTCCACCACGGCATCGGCCAGCTCGCTGGAGAGCGGCATGCGCCCGCCGTTCCAGCGCGGCACAGCGGCCTTCTTCGACGCAGCGCGGCGGACGAAGACGGTCATGTTTTCCACCCGCACCAGTTCCAGCGGCCGCCCGGCGAAAAGGAACACGTCACCGGGGCGCAAGCGGGCGATGAAGCCTTCCTCCACGCTGCCCAGCGAGCCGCCGGCACCGCCCTTGCTCCAGAAGCGCACGGCCAGCGCCGCATCGCTGACGATGGTGCCGATGCTCATGCGCTGACGGCGCGCGAGGCGCGTATCCGGCACCGTCCATAGGCCCTCGGCGTCGGGCTCGGCACGTCGGTAGTCGGGATAGGCCGTGAGCGAGTCGCCGCCGTGGCGGATGAACGCCAGTGCCCAGTGCCACTCCTCGTCGCTCAGCGCGCGGTAGGCCCAGGCGCTGCGCACCTCGGCGAGCATAGGTTCTGCCTTGAAACCGACCAGCGCCATGCTCACCAGGTGCTGCACCAGCACGTCCAGCGGCTTGTCCGGCGACTGTCGCGCTTCTACCCGACGCTCGGCCACCGCCACCTGGGCCGCCGCGGATTCCAGCAGTTCCAGCGCGTGAGTCGGCACCAGGGTGATGCGCGAGGCGCGTCCCGGTGCGTGCCCGGAGCGCCCCGCGCGTTGCAGCAGCCGAGCCACGCCCTTGGGCGAGCCGATCTGCAGCACCCGCTCCACCGGCAGGAAATCCACCCCCAGGTCCAGACTGGAGGTACAGACCACCGCCTTGAGCTGCCCCTGCTTGAGCGCCTGCTCGACCCAGTCGCGCACCGTGCGATCCAGCGAGCCATGGTGCAATGCGATCAACCCGGCCCAGTCCGGCCGTGCCTCGAGCAGCGCCTGGTACCACAGCTCCGCCTGGGAGCGGGTGTTGGTGAAGACCAGGCTGGTGCCGCTGGCCTGCAGTTCCTCGACCACCTGCGGAAGCATGCGCAGGCCCAGGTGGCCGGCCCAGGGAAAGCGTTCCAGGCTCGTCGGCAACAGGCTGTCGACCTGCAACGTCTTGGGCTCCTGGCCCTGTACCAGGCGCCCGGCGGGCATCAACACCTCCCGGGCATGCTCGAGATTGCCGAGGGTGGCGGACAACGCCCAGACCATCAGTTCGGGTCGCCACTGGCGCAGTCGCGCCAGGGCCAACTGCAACTGCACGCCGCGCTTGTTGCCGAGCAGCTCGTGCCATTCGTCCACCACCACCAGACGCACGCTGGCGAACGCCTGCTGGGCGTCGGCGCGGGTCAGCAGCAAGGTCAGGCTCTCCGGCGTGGTGACCAGCGCGCTGGGCAGCCGCCGGCTCTGCCGCGCGCGCTCGGCGCTGCCGGTATCGCCGCTGCGCAGGCCCACGCTCCAGGGAATCTCCAGCGCTTCCAGCGGCGTCTGCAGGGCGCGCACGGTATCGGCGGCGAGCGCGCGCATCGGGGTGATCCACAATATGGTGAACGGCGCCTGGGCCGCACGCGTCGGCGGCGCTTCGCGGGCGAAGCGATCCAGCGCGGCGAACCACACCGCGTAGGTCTTGCCGGAGCCGGTGGAGGCATGCAGCAGCCCCGACTCGCCCGCGCCCACCGCCTGCCAGATCTCGCGCTGGAAGGCGAAGGGACGCCAACCGCGTAGCGCGAACCAGCGTTGCGAGGGTAACTCCCGGCGCATCAGAGCAGGCCCCGCAAGGTGGCGAGGGTGTCGGCCTCATCCACCGGCTTGTCGGTACGCCAGCGCAGCATCCGCGGGAAGCGCACGGCGATGCCGCTCTTGTGCCGCTTGGACAGGGAAATACCCTCGAAGCCGAGCTCGAATACCAGCGTCGGGGTGACGCTGCGCACCGGGCCGAACTTCTCCACGGTGGTCTTGCGGATGATCGCATCCACCTTGCGCATTTCCTCGTCGGTGAGCCCGGAATAGGCCTTGGCGAAGGGCATCAGCACCCGCTCGCCCGGGGACGAGTCGTCCCACACAGCGAAGGTGTAGTCGCTGTAAAGACTGGCGCGACGGCCATGCCCGCGCTGGGCGTAGATCAGCACCGCATCGACGCTGAACGGATCGACCTTCCACTTCCACCACAGCCCCAGATCGCGGGTGCGGCCGACGCCGTAGAGCGAGTCGCGGCGCTTGAGCATCAGGCCCTCCACGCCCAGGCTGCGCGACGCCTCGCGCTGGCGCGCCAGGTCCGCCCAGTCGCGTCCCTCCACTAGTGGCGACAGGCGCAGGCGCGCATCGCCCACCTCCTCCACCAGCGTCTCCAGTCGCGCCCGCCGCTGGTCCTGGCGCCGGTTGCGCCAGTCCTCGCCGCGCCATTCCAACAGGTCGTAGGCGAGCAGCGCCGCCGGCAATTCATCGAGCAGCTTGCGCGTCAGCGTCTTGCGTCCGATACGCTGCTGCAACAGGGCGAACGGCTGCACGCCAAAGGCACTGTCCTGCGCACCCTGCGGCGTGCTGATCACCAGCTCGCCGTCGATCACGCAGCCATCGGGTAGCACGTCGGCCAAGGCCTGCAATTCCGGGAAGCGCTCGCTGATCAGTTCCTCGCCGCGTGACCACAGCCAAAGGCGGCCCTCGCGCTTGACCAGTTGGGCGCGAATGCCATCCCACTTCCACTCCACCTGCCAGTCCTCCACCGCACCCAGTTGCGCATCGAACTGCTCCAGCGGCGCCTGCAGCGGATGGGCGAGGAAGAACGGATAGGGCTGGCCGCCGCGCTGGGCGTGCTCGTCGCTGGATTCGGGGGCAATCAGCGCCTGGTAACCCTGCGCCGTTGGCCGGCGTGACAGGTCGGTGTAGCCGACCATGCGCTGCGCCACGCGCTTGGCGTCCAGTTGCGCCATGCTCGCCAGGGCGCGGGTCACCAGCAGCTTGGAGACGCCGACACGAAAGCCCCCGGTGAGCAGCTTGAGGCTGACCAGCAGGCTCTGCCGATCGAGCTCGGCCCACAGCGGCGGTAGGCGCTCGGCGAGTTCCTCAGGCGACAGGCCACGCAGCGGCAGCAGGCGTTCCTCCAGCCACCAGGCCAGGCCGCCGCTGGCGGGAGCGGAGGACGTCGGCAACAGCAGCGAGAGGGTCTCGGCCAGGTCGCCGACGGCCTGGTAGCACTCCTCGAACAGCCATTCCGGCAGCTCCGCCGTACGCGTCGCCAGCTCGCGCAGGGTGCGCGTCGGCACCCGTTGTCGAGGGCGCCCGCCGGCCAGGTAGTAGACCGCCCAGGCGGCATCGGCCGGCGCGGCGCTGGCGAAGTAGTCCTGCAGGGCCTGCAACTTGGCATTGCTCGAAGTGGTGGCGTCGAGCCGCGCGTAGAGATCGGCGAAGGCCTTCATGCCTGGGCCTCCGGCGCGTCGTCCTCGTCGCCGTACTCGGTCTGGAAGCCGCGCGCATCCAGGCCGCGTTCGCGCAGGTAGCGCACCAGTACCTCGACCTGGCCATGGGTGACCATCACCCGCTCGGCGCCGGTCTGCTCGATGGCCCACAGCAGGCCCGGCCAGTCGGCATGGTCGGAGAGCACGAAGCCGCGGTCCACGCCGCGCCGGCGACGGGTGCCACGCAGCAACATCCAGCCGCTGGCGAAGGCATCGCTGTAGTCGCCGAAACGCCGCAGCCAGGTGCTGCCGGCCGCCGACGGTGGCGCCAGGATCAGCGCCTGGCGCAATAAGGGGTCGGTCTTCTTGAAGTCGCTGGCGTAGTGGGTCTGCGGCAATGCCACCCCAGCCTCGCGGTACACCGCATCGAGCGGCTGCATCGCGCCATGCACGAGGATCGGGCCGATGCTGGCATCGATCCCGCGCAGGATGCGTTGCGCCTTGCCGAAGGCATAGGCGAACAGCACGCTGGCGCGCCCGGCGGCGGCGTTCTCGCGCCACCAGGCGTCGATCCCGGCGAACACCTCGGCCTGCGCCGGCCAGCGGTAGATCGGCAGGCCGAAGGTCGACTCGCTGATGAAGGTATGGCAACGCACCGGCTCGAAGGCGGCGCAGGTGGCATCGGCTTCGACTTTGTAGTCGCCGGAGGCGACCCAGACCTCGCCGCGGTACTCCAGGCGCACCTGCGCCGAACCGAGCACATGGCCGGCCGGATGCAGGCTCAGGGTCACCCCGTGATGCTTGATGCGCTCGCCGTAGGCCAGGCTCTGCAGGTCGATCTGCGCGCCCAGTCGGGCGCGCAGGATGCCCTCGCCAGGCGCGGCAGCGAGGTAATGGGTACTGCCGCTGCGGGCATGATCGCCGTGACCGTGGGTGATGACGGCGCGCTGCACCGGGCGCCAGGGGTCGATGTAGAAATCACCGGGTGGACAATAGAGCCCTTCCGGGCGAGCGACGACCAACTCCATGCGGGCACCTTGCGCAAGACTTACCCATGGGATCGCCCAACCCGCTGCCGGGTTCGCTCAAGCACCCCGCCAACGCAGCGCGTCGACCAGCAAGGCGAAGGCCGGCGAGTGTTGGCGACGCCCCGGGTAATACAGATGGTAGCCGGGGAACGCCGGGCACCAGTCCTCCAGTACGCGGACCAGCCGGCCCGCCGCGAGGTCCTCGAGCACCACGTCCTCGGGCATGCAGGCCAAGCCGAGACCCTCACTGGCGGCATCGATGATCATCTGCGCGTCGTTGCAGGTGAAACGCCCCTCGACCTTCACGTTGACCGCGCGACCGTCTTTCTCCAGCTCCCACGCGTACAAGCCGCCCAAGGTCGGGAGGCGCAGGTTGATGCAGCCGTGCGCGGTGAGATCGTCCGGGGTTTGCGGGCGCCCCTGGCGACGCAGGTAGTCTGGAGAAGCGACCACCGCCATGCGGATCTCGGGCGAGATGCGCACCGCGATCATGTCCTTGGCCACCTGCTCGCCCAGACGCACACCGGCGTCGAAGCCTTCGCCGACGATATCGGTCAGGCGATGGTCGACGGACATCTCGATGTGCAGCTTGGGGTGCTCGGCCAGCAGCTTGTTCACCACCGGCATCACGAAACGCTGGGCCGCGTTGCGGCTGCAAGTCAGGCGAATGTGGCCTGCCGGTTCCGTGCGCAGGGCATCGAGGGACGCCACACTCTCGCGAATGCCTTCCAGCGCGGGTTTCACCGACGCATAGAGCTGCGCACCGGCCTCTGTCAGGCCGATATTGCGCGTCGTACGCGCCAGCAGACGCAGTCCAAGCCGCTCTTCCAGACGCCGCAGGGTATGACTCAACGCCGATTGGCTGACACCCACTCGCGCCGCTGCGCG
Source organism: Pseudomonas sp. R4-15 (assembly GCF_055768815.1). Taxonomy (NCBI): domain Bacteria; kingdom Pseudomonadati; phylum Pseudomonadota; class Gammaproteobacteria; order Pseudomonadales; family Pseudomonadaceae; genus Pseudomonas; species Pseudomonas sp. R4-15. The sequence goes on along the minus strand of NZ_CM147293.1, from coordinate 2,899,579 downwards.
GGTGAAGCTGCGCTCCTCCGCCACCACCACGAAACACGCCAGGTCACCCCATTCGTTCCGGTTTATTGATGAATGACCTGCATGGATTCGTGAAGAATTACACCGTCAATAAAATAGATCCTTTCCTCCTGTTCTGGCCACCACGCAATCCGCTGACGCCCTCGAGAAGGCAGAAGATCATGCATGAACGCTCGGTCGTTCCGGCCTGAAGGTTTCCGCACTCGGTTACGGTGGCATGGGCCACGGACTTCCGCTACGCCAGTCAACTCAGCAAGGCCGCCGCCATGGGCATGCGAGCGCCTGGGCACCGAGCAGATCGAGCCGTTCTACCCACATCGAGCAGATCCCAACGGGCCTATCGAGGACGTGGCCGGAGCGGTCAAGCGATTGATCGAGGGAGGCAAGGTCAAGTACTTCGGGCTTTCCGAGCCGGGTGCAGACCGTCCGCCGCGCCCTCTCCTGCCCACGTCCCGAGCGTGCGTCGACAGCCGGCGCGCGAGTGGTCAAAAGTCCTCTTCCCGCGCCAACTCGAAGCTGGCTAATATGCAGTCCCTTTGCCATCGGCGACGGTTCCGACGCCGTTTCGCTCTTGCCAATCCACAACTAGTTTCGGCGACAAGTGTCTGATCTTGCGCCATTCATATCCGGGAAGCCGGCTATCTATCAGTCAGGAGCGACACTATGGCGGCACTGCAAGACGGCACCATCGAGGCGATCACCAGCGGACAAGCACAGTTGCTCAAAGAATGGCTCGAGAGCCTCGAGGCCAACGGCGGCACGCGCAACATCAAGGATCAGGATCTGCGCAAACAGACCGTCGATTTCCTTGACCTGCTCGTCGGCGGCCTACAAGGCGCCTATGGCAACAACATCGCCGTGCCCGAATGGCAGAACATCCGCCAGTTCCTTGAGAAACTCTCCGCCAGCCGCGCGCAACTGGGGCACGACTCGCACCAGACCGCCTACTTCATCTTCGCCCTCAAGGGCCCGCTGTTTGCCCTGCTGCAGCGTCGTTTCCAGAACGAACCGGCACAACTCGCCGAGCAACTGTGGGAAATCTCCGAACTGCTCGATGCCCTGGGCATGCACACCATCCGCACCTACCAGAACTCCCGCGAGGCGGTGATCCGTCGCCAGCAGGAAGAGCTGCTCGAGCTTTCCACCCCGGTGGTCAAGTTATGGGATGGCGTGCTGGCGCTGCCGATGATCGGCACCCTGGACTCCCAGCGCACGCAGGTGGTCATGGAGTCGCTGTTGCAGCGCATCGTCGACACCGGCTCGGAAATCGCCATCATCGACATCACCGGCGTTCCCACTGTGGACACCCTGGTGGCGCAGCACTTGCTCAAGACCGTTACCGCGATCCGCCTGATGGGCGCGGATTGCATCATCAGCGGCGTGCGCCCGCAGATCGCGCAGACCATCGTCCACCTCGGCCTCGACCTGCAGGGCGTGGTGACCAAGGCCAACCTCGCCGACGCGCTGAAACTGGCGCTGACGCGCCTGGGCAACAGCGTCATCAAAACGGCCTGACGCCATGGAACGCATTCCTATTCTGCAGATGGGTGGCTTCCTGTTGGTCACCATCCAGGTCGACATGCACGACCAGCTCGCATTGACCTTGCAGGACGACCTGTCCGAACGCATCAGCCGCACCTCGGCGCGTGGCGTACTGATCGACATCTCCGCGCTGGACATGGTCGACTCCTTCATCGGCCGGATGATCAGCACGATTTCCGGGCTATCGAAGATCATGGACGCCGAGACCGTTGTGGTCGGCATGCAGCCAGCGGTGGCGATCACCCTGGTGGAGCTGGGCCTGACCCTGCCCGGTGTGAGCACCGCGCTGAATGTCGAGCGCGGCATGCGCTTGCTGCAACAGCGGGTCGCGCAACAATGATCGTGCGTAGCAACGGCAGCCAGGCGATACGCATCGAGCAGGACGTGGTGCTGGCGCGTCAACTCGCACGCAAGCTCGCTGGCGAGTGCGGCATGCGCCTGATCCATCAGACCAAGCTGGTCACCGCGGTGAGCGAGCTGGCACGTAACACCGTCATCTACGGCGGCGGCGGCGATATGGACTGGCAGATACTCGAGGCCGGTGCGCGCACCGGCCTGCGCCTCATCTTTCGCGACGAAGGCCCGGGTATCCCCGACCTCAAGCTGGCGATGACCGACGGTTGGACCTCCGGCAGCGGCCTGGGCCTGGGCCTGACCGGCTCGAAGCGCCTGGTGGACGAGTTCGAGCTGGACAGCGCTCCCGGCGAAGGCACGCGAGTGACCATCACCCAATGGACGTGAATCTCTGCGGCAGCCTGACTCAGGTTCTGGCCATCGAAGACAGCAGCCAGGTCGGTCATGCCCGCCGCACCGCGCAGAAACTCGCCGAATGCCAGGGCTTTGCCGAACAGGACGCCGGTCGGGTAGCGCTGGTTGCCACCGAGCTGGCCAGCAACCTGCTCAAGCATGCCGGCCACGGCGTTCTGCACCTGCGCGCCCTGCCCGGCCCCGGCATCGAGCTGCTGGCGATTGACCGTGCCCAGGGCTGCGACCTGGACGTCTGCCTGGCCGACGGCTTCTCCACCCGCGGCACCCAAGGCATCGGCCTGGGCGCGGTGCTGCGCCAGGCACAGGTATTCGATGCCTACAGCGACGCCCGTGGCACCGCCCTGCTCGCCCGCTTCTACCCTCAGAAATCCGAGGTTCGCGATCTGCGCGCCGGCATCAGCCACCACGCGCTGGAAGGTGAAGACGTGTGCGGCGATACCTGGCACCTGGCACGCCGGGATGCGGACCTCTCGCTGCTGGTGATCGACGGTCTGGGCCACGGCCCCGAAGCCGGGCACGCCGCGCTGGCCGGCGAGCGTGCCTTCGCCAGCGAGCCCTTCGGCGAACCGACGCAGCTTCTACAGGATATGCATCAGGCAATGAACGGCACCCGCGGCGGCGCAGTGGCCATCGCGCAACTGCAGGCGCGGGAGGGCCGGCTGCGCTTCATCGGCGTCGGCAATATCGGCGCACGTCTGCTCGCGGGAGAAAACAGCCGCGGTTTGGCATCTCACCCTGGAATCGTCGGCGGGCAGTACCGCACGGCCCGCGCCTTCGACTACGCTCACCTGGATGGACAATTGTTGATCATGCACAGCGATGGCCTGCAATCACGCTGGAACCTCGCCGATTACCCTGGCCTGGTGCACCGTCACCCGGCATTGATCGCCGCGGTGTTGCATCGCGACTATTGCCGCGGACGCGACGACGTCACCGTGCTGGTGGTTGAGCTCGAGGGTGCCCATGACTGACCAGAAGCTGTCCACCGAAGTCGCCCAGGCACAGCTGATCGCACGCCTGCAGGCCGAAGCGGACGCCTTGCGGGGTGAGCTCGACGAAACCAATCAGGGTGTGCTCGCGCTCTACGCCGAGCTGGACAACCAGGCGGAGCAGCTGCGCCAGGCCTCCGACCTGAAGAGCCGTTTCCTGTCCTACATGAGTCATGAATTCCGTACGCCGCTGGGCTCGATCCTGAGCATTACCAGCCTGCTCGCGGATGAGCTGGACGGGCCACTCAGCCCAGAGCAGCACACCCAGGTCGCCTTCGTCAGCAACGCCGCGCGCGAACTCAGCGACATGGTCGACGACCTGCTCGACCTGGCCAAGATCGAGGCCGGACGCATCACCATCTCGCCGGCCTGGTTCGACATGTTCGACCTGTTCGCGGCGCTACGTGGGATGTTCCGCCCCATCGTCGATGCCCGCGCCGTGGATCTGATCTTCGAAGAACCCGCCGGTCTGCCGCGCCTGTTCACCGACGACAAGAAGCTCGCGCAGATCCTGCGCAACTTCATCTCCAATGCCTTGAAATTCACCCTGCGAGGCGAGGTTCGCATCTCCGCGCAATTGCACGACCCGGAGCGCGTGCGCTTCGCCGTGAAGGACACCGGTATCGGCATTCCCGGCGAGTTGCACGAGACCCTCTTCGAAGACTTTACCCAGGTCGATTCGCCGCTGCAGAAGCGGCTGCGCGGCACCGGCCTGGGTTTGTCGTTGTGCAAGCGCTTCGCCGAACTGCTTGGCGGCGAAGTCGGAGTGGAAAGCACGCCGGGCGAAGGCTCGACCTTCTTCGTGATCATTCCGCTGGCCCTCGCACAGGAGGCTGGCAATGAAGCCTGATGCATTGCTGCTGATCGTGGATGACAACGCCGCGACCCGCTACGCGCTGCGTCGCCGTCTGGAGCGCCAGGGCTATCGCGTGCTGGAAGCCGGCACCGGTGGTGAGGGTTTGGCGCTAATCGAGAGCGAAGCGCTGGATGCGCTGATCCTCGACGTCAACCTGCCGGACATGAGCGGCTTCGACATCGTGCGCAAGCTGCGCTCCGAGCCGGACACCGCGCTGCTGCCGGTGATCCACGTGTCCGCTGCCTCCATCCAGACCGGCGACATCATCACCGGTCTGGACGCCGGTGCCGACGCCTACCTGACCCACCCCGTCGATCCGGAGGTGCTCCAGGCCACGTTGCGCACGCTGCTGCGGGTGCGCGCCGCCGAAGAGGCCTTGCGCATCAGCGAGTCGCGCCTGCGCGAGATCTTCAGCAACGTTTCAGCGCCGATCGCGGTGCTCGACGCCCAACTGCGTGTCCATGAGTGCAACCAAGCCTTCGCTCTCCTGACCCGCGATAACCTGGACGCCAGCGTGTTGCGCGAGTGCTTCGCCGAGGACCAGGATGCGCTGCTCACGGAGCTGCGCCGACGCCTGGGCACCGGCGAACGCTGGAAAGCGTCACTGAACCTGCGCGTGCAGGGACTGCTGCGTGAAACCCAGTGGCAACTGTCGCCCTACCGCGCCGAAGGGCTCAGCCTGGTGTTCGTGGAAGACATGACCGAGCACCGGCACCGCGAACGCACGCATCTGGCGCGCCTGGAAGACGCCACCCATCGCCTGGCGCAAGAAATGGCCCAGCATGCGCGCACCGAGGCGCAACTGCTGCAGGCGCAGAAGAGCGAAGCCCTGGGCAAGCTCACCGGCGGCATCGCCCATGACTTCAACAACCTGCTTACCGGCATCATCACCAGCCTGGAGCTGATCCAGAAGCGGACCCGGGAAGCGCGGCCGGAAAAGGTCGTGCAATACGCCGAAGCCGCCCTCAACTCCGCCCGCAGCGCTGCCACCCTGACCCACCGACTACTGGCTTTCGCCCGTCAGCAACCGCTGGACACGCGTCCGGTGGACGTCAACGAGCGCATACGCTCACTGGAGGAGCTGTTCGTTCGAACCATCGGCGAACGCATCACCCTGCATCTGGAGCTGAGCCGCGAAGACACCGTCGCACTGGTCGACGCCAACCAGCTGGAAAATGCCGTACTCAACCTGGTGATCAATGCTCGCGATGCCCTGCCCGAAGGCGGACATATCTGGATCAGCACCTACACGGCGTATTCCGCCGGCGATCCGTCCCTGGCCGACGGCCACTACATCACGCTGACGGTGCGCGACGACGGTACCGGCATCGAGCACCACCTGCTGGACAAGGTCTTCGACCCCTTCTTCACCACCAAGCCGGTTGGCCAGGGCACCGGTCTCGGGCTGTCCAGCGTCTACGGTTTCGTCCGTCAGTCCGGCGGTAACGCCAGCATTCGCAGCATCCGCCACCAAGGCACCGAGGTAACCCTGATGCTGCCGGCTAGCGCGGAGCCGGCGCCGGTCCACACGGCGGTCGAAACCCGCGATGCTCGGGGTGCGGGCGAGCAGGTGCTGGTGGTAGATGACATGGCCGCCGTCAGGCTGTTCGTTTGCGAGGTGCTGGAAGACGCCGGCTACCGCTGCATTACCCTGGGTAGCAGCGAAGAAGCCTTGCAGCGTCTGCGCGAAGGCCCCGCGGTGGACTTGCTGCTCACCGATGTCGGCCTGCCACGGATGAATGGCCGCGCACTGGCCGACGCTGCGCGCACGATTCAGGTCGGCCTGCCGGTGCTGTTCATGACCGGCTATGCGGAAACCGCACTGGATCGCCAGGCGTTTCTCGACGACGGCATGGACATACTGGTCAAGCCCTTCCAGATTGGCGAGTTGCTGGACAAGGTGCGCGACACCTTGGGTCGTGCCGCGTCCTCGTCCTGAGCCGGGGTCCGTGCTGAACTCAACCCCGGCCGAAGAGCCCTAGATCACCGGATACCGGGGCTCATCACCCGCCAGCACACTGATCAGGTCCGACGCGGCGGTACGCGCCATCAACGCGCGCGCCTCGCGGGTCGCCGAGCCGATGTGCGGCAGCGCCACTACGTTGGGCAGGGCCAGCAGCGGGGAGTCGCCGCGCAGCGGCTCACGTTCGAACACGTCCAACCCGGCCGCACGCAGTTTTCCGGCGCGCAGCGCATCGAGCAGCGCCGCCTCGTCCAGCACGGCGCCACGGGAGATGTTCACCAGGATCGCCTCGGGCTTCATCCGTGCCAGTTGCTCGGCGCCGATCAGATGCCGCGTCTCCGGGGTCAGCGGTACGCACAGGCAGACGAAATCCGCCTCTTCGAGCAGCGCCTCCAGCGGCAGGTGACGGGCGCCGAACTCCGCCTCGTACTCCGGTTGCGGACGGCGCCCGGCGTAGAGGATCGACATACCGAAACCGAAGTGCGCGCGGCGTGCCACGGCGGCGCCGATGCGCCCCAGGCCGACGATGCCCAGGCGTTTGCCGTGGACGTCGAGGCCATAGAGTTCGTCGCCGACGCTGGAAGTCCAGCGATCCTCGCGAACGTGGGCGAGCAGCTCCGGAGCGCGCCGCGCGGTCATCATCAGCAACATGAAGCCGGTATCGGCGGTGGTCTCGGTCACTGCATCCGGGGTGTTGGTCAGGCGTATGCCACGGCTGCGCAGGTAGTTCAGGTCGTAGTTGTCGTAGCCGGCGGACACGCTGGCGATCACCTGCAACCGCGAGGCGTCGGCGAGCAATGCTTCGCCCAGCGAGAGGCTCGCACCGAACAGGCCGTCCGCCTCCTTCAGGGCCGCGAGAAATGCCTCGCGCTGACTACCCAGCGGATCGCTGAATTCGTGTAGATCGAAACGCTCACGCAAGTCCTGCAATACCGCCTGCGAGGAAATGCGGCTGAACACGACCACTTTCTTTTTCATTGTTTTCTGGCCTTTTCGCTAAGGAAAAACAGGAACGCCCGCCTACAGGTCAGGACCTGTGGCGGGCGAAGACGGCTCGATGATCAGAGCGCGTCGCGGCTGCTTTCGCCATCCACCAGACGGGCGATGCCCAGCGGGTTGGCGTTTTTCAGCGGCTCGGGCAGCAGTGCATCCGGGCAGTTCTGGTAGCACACCGGACGCAGGAAGCGCTCGATGGCCAGGGTGCCGACGGAGGTGCCGCGGGCGTCCGAGGTCGCCGGGTAGGGACCGCCGTGGACCATCGCGTCGCACACTTCCACCCCGGTGGGGTAGCCGTTGAACAGCACGCGGCCGGCCTTCTGCTCCAGCAGCGCGAGCAGCTCGCCGGCTTGCGCGGCGTCGTCGCCGTCGGCGATCAGGGTCGCGGTGAGCTGGCCGTGCAGGCCGTTCAGCGCGGCGCGAAGCTGCGCGGCGTCGGCCACTTCGATAACGATGGTGGTCGGGCCGAAGACCTCTTCCTGCAGCAGTTCGTCACCCTCGAGCAGCAGCGAAACGTCCGCCTGGAACAGCTGCGGCTTGGCCTGCCGGCCTTCCTGGGCGGCACCGGCCAGGTGCTTGACGCCCGGGTGGCCGTTGAGCGCGGCCAGGCCCTTCTCGTAGCTCTTCAGGGTGCCGGCGTTGAGCATGGTCTGCGGCTGCTGCTCGGCCATCACCGCCGTGAAGCGCTCGAGGAAGGCGGTGAATTCCGGCGATTTCACGCCGACCACCAGGCCCGGGTTGGTGCAGAACTGACCGCAGCCCATGGTCACCGAGGCGGCCAGTTCGCTGGCGATGGTCTCGCCGCGGGCTTTGAGGGCTTCGGGCAGCAGAACGACCGGGTTGATCGAGCTCATCTCGGCGAACACCGGGATCGGCTGCGGGCGCGCCGCGGCCATGTCGCACAGGGCGCGACCGCCCTTGAGCGAGCCGGTGAAGCCCACCGCCTGGATCGCCGGGTGCTTGACCAGCGCCTCGCCGACGCCGGAGCCGTAGATCATGTTGAACACGCCCTTGGGCATGCCGGTCTTCTCGGCGGCGCGGACGATGGCATCCGCCACGCACTCGGCGGTGGCCATGTGGCCGCTGTGGGCCTTGAACACCACCGGGCAGCCGGCGGCCAGCGCCGCGGCGGTGTCGCCACCGGCGGTGGAGAAGGCCAGCGGGAAGTTGGAGGCACCGAACACGCCCACCGGGCCGACGCCCAACTGGCACTGACGCAGGTCGACGCGCGGCAGCGGCTTGCGCTCGGGCATCGCGCGGTCGATGCGCGCGCCGTAGAAGTCGCCACGGCGCAGGACCTTGGCGAACAGGCGCATCTGCCCGCTGGTACGGCCACGCTCACCCTGGATACGGGCGGCCGGCAGCGCGGTTTCCTGGCAGACCAGGGCGACGAAGTCGTCACCCAGGGCGTCCAGCTCGTCGGCGATGGCGTCGAGGAACTCGGCGCGCTTGGCCGCCGGTAGGGCGCGGTAGGTGGAATAGGCGGACGCGGCGGCCTGGGCGGCGGCATCGACCTCTTCGATGGTGGCCTGGGCAAACGCGAAAGGCAGGGCTTCGCCGCTGCTGGCGTCGAAGCTTTTGACGGTAACGGAGCCGGCCGCGCTGCGTGCGCCGCCGATGTAGTTGTGGCCGAGAATGTCGGGCATGTGTATCTCCTTGCATAAGGATGGCGCCAGGACCTGACCTGGCGAACGATGCGCGACGCCTGGCGCCGCGCGGCCGGACCGTGGACCGGTCCGCCCTGCCCGTCCGGCAGGGCGCGTGTCTTAGAGCGTCTTCACGCCGCCGGCGGCGACTGCCACCGGATGCACCGCGATGCCATTGCGCAGCGGCTCGCCGAGGGCGTCGAGGGAGACCTCGAAGGTATCCCCTGGCTGCGCCTTGACGCCGTCGGCAAAGGACAACGTGGCGGTGCCGAAGAAGTGCACATGCACATCCCCGGGACGCAGGAACTGTGCGTACTTGAAGTGGTGGTACTCGAGGTTCTCCAGGCTGTGGCACATGTTGTCCTCGCCGGAGAGAAACTCCTTCTCCCAGAGCACTTCGCCGCCACGAAGGATGCGACTGGTACCGGCCAGGTGGCGCGGCAGGTCGCCCACCAGCAGTTCGGGCCCGAAAGAACAGAAGCGCAGCTTGGAATGCGCCAGGTACAGGTAGTTCTTGCGCTCGGTGACGTGGTCGGAGAATTCGTTACCCAGCGCGAAGCCGATGCGATACGGCTGACCGTCGTCACCGACCACATAGAGACCGGTCAGCTCCGGCTCCTCGCCGAAGTCCTCGGCGAAATCCGGTACCGGAAAATCCTCGCCCGGGCGCACCACGATGCTGCCGTCACCCTTGTAGAACCATTCCGGCTGCGCGCCGGGCGTTCCGGCCTGCGGACGACCGCCGTCCAGGCCCCAACGAAACATCTGCAGGGTGTCGGTGACCTTTTCGTCCTCGGCGACCTTCTGGTGCATCTTGTCGCGCGTCGAGGCGCTGCCCAGATGGGTCAGGCCGGTGCCGCTGACCAGGCAATGCGCGGCGTCCTCATGGTCAAGCGGAGCCAGTACGCGACCGGCATCGAGCAGTTCACGGTACACCGGGCCATCCTCCAGGCCCCGCACGTCGACCTCTGCCGCCAGGCCATGGCCGGCACGGATGGCGGCCAAGGCGAGTTCACGGGTGCTGGAGACGCCCTTGACCACCTGGATGTGCTCGCCGGCGACCACGCCGACCTGGCGCTGGCCTTGAACGTTCTCGAATTGAATCAGCCGCATGAGCTGCTCCTTGTTGTTATGGGACGGACTTGACGCACCACTTTAAAAATCGACCCGGTTGCTGCCTAATGAAACCTTCTGATTGAGCGATAACCGCTACTTATCCCTATGCTCTCCTCCCTCAACGCCATCGTCTCGCGGCTGCGACTGAAACACCTGCGCCTGCTCATCGCCCTCGACGAGCAAGGCTCGTTGCACCGTGCCGCACAGCAGGTTTCGATCAGTCAGCCCGGCGCCACCAAGGCCCTGCACGACATCGAGACGGCGTTCGGCGCCAGTCTCTTCACCCGCAGCAGCCAGGGCCTGCAGGCCAACGACCTGGGTCGTTGCGTCGTGCGCTACGCACGGCTGATCCACAGCGACCTTGCGCACCTGCGCGAGGAGATGGTCGGCATTCTCGAAGGCCAGGGCGGACGCCTGTCGGTGGGCGTGATCATGGGCGCGGTGCCGCTGTTGATGCGCGTGCTCACCGGCCTGCGCCAATTGCAGCCGGAGCTATCGGTGGAGATCGTCGAGGACACCAGCGCACGACTGCTGACGCTGCTCGACGAGGGCCGCCTGGATCTGGCGATCTGCCGCAGCAGCGTCAGCCGCCGGCCCGATGCCTACGACTGCCTGGCGTTGCATGGGGAATCGGTCGAGGTGGTCACCCATCCCGAGCATCCGCTGGCCAAACGCGGCGAGGCGAACCTGGCCGAGCTCGCCGAGCACCGCTGGGTGATCTATCCCACCAACATGCCCATGCGCCTGCTGCTGGAGCGCGAATTCGCCGCCGCCGGGCTGGAATTCCCCCGCTACCCAGTGGAGACCGCCTCGACCTTCGCCCTCTTCAGCCTGCTGCAGGAAGACCCGAGCCTGGTCGCGCTGATGCCCGCCGAGGTCGCGAGCTTCGGCCAGCGCTTCGGCCTGGTCGCACGCCTGCCGTTGCGACTGGCCAGCCGCAACGAGCCCTATGGGGTGATCGTGCGCCATGGCGTTCCGTTGTCGCCGCCTGCACAACTGCTGCTCGACGAACTGTTGCGCGTTGGCGAAACGCTCGCGGATTGAGCAGGCCGTTTTAAAGCGCGACTCTCGTTGAATCGGCGCTAGGATGGGTTGAGCACAGCGATACCCATCACGCCCGCCACGATGGGCATCGTCGCTACGCGCCTCCTCCCATCCTACGGGGCTTGCGCCCGGGCCCATCAGCGACTCCCCAGCAACCCCCGCTGCGCCAGGTTGTCCATCAGTGCGCCGACACCGAACGACCAGGGCGTCACCGCGCTGCTGTGATTGACCCGGTTGTGCAAGGCACCCAACCGTGGGTTGGAGATGATCACCCGGTCGCCCAGCTTGTGGGTGAAGCCCGCGCCAGGGTTGTCGCGATCTTCCGTCGGGGCGAACAGGGTGCCCATGAACAGCAGGAAGCCGTCCGGATACTGGTGGTTGGCGTTGAGCGTCTGCCCTACCAGGTCGAGGGGGTCACGGCTGATCTGGTTCATCGAACTGCGCCCGGAGAGTACAAAGCCATCCTCGCCCTCCACCCGCAAATCGACCTCTGCATTGCGCACGTCATCCAGGCCGAAGCTCTCGTCGAAAAGGCGGATGAACGGGCCGATGGCGCAGGAACCGTTGTTGTCCTTGGCCTTGCTCAGCAGCAGTGCGCTGCGGCCCTCGAAGTCGCGCAGGTTGACGTCGTTGCCGAGGGTGGCGCCTAGCACCTCGCCACGACCGTTGACCGCCAACACCACCTCCGGCTCGGGGTTGTTCCACTCGGACTTGGGGTGGATGCCGATTTCCGCACCGCTGCCTACCGCCGCCAGCACCGGTGCCTTGGTGAAGATCTCGGCATCGGGACCGATACCCACCTCCAGGTACTGCGACCAGAGCCCCTGGGCCTGCAGCACCTGCTTGAGGCGCTCGGCGCTCTCCGAGCCGGGACGAATCTCGCGCAGGTTATCGCCGATCACTGCGCGTACCTGCGCGCGGACCTCTTCGGCCCGCTGCGGATCGCCACCGGCGCGCTCCTCGATGACGCGCTCGACCATGCTCGACGCGAAGGTCACGCCGGCCGCCTTTATCACCTGCAGGTCCGCCGGCGCCAACAGACGCGGCAGCGATGCATCGGCGGCCTCGCCCGTGTTGCCGAGCAATTGCTCGACGGAGCAGACGCGCTCGCCGGGACGGGCCTTCAGGCGCTCGGCCAGTTGCGGCAGCTCGAACAGTGCGGAAAGCGTCGGCGCCACGGTGGAGAGATCGAAGACGCCTTCGACGTGGAGCAGCACAGGGGCCGGCCCGCCCGGCGTACCGGGCAGCCAGGCACGGCCGACCAGCAGGCCGCTGAGTCCGTCTTCGGGCAGGCTGTTTTCGCAGGTGAGCACGAGGGGGTGTGGCATGTTTTCTTGTCCTTATGGCGGGCGGCGCTGCGGCACGCCGCGAGATAGGGCCTCTCGCAATGGAGTGGGAGGCAAGGCTGTGCGAACATAGCCAGCCGCCCAGGGCGCTTCCAATGACTATTCCTCAAGGGGTGATATGGATCCGTTATCGGACCCCGCGCGCGAAACGGACACCACGCCCACTCGCCGCCCGGCGTTGCACAACTGGCTGCGCCTGCGCCATCTGCTGCTGATCGACACCCTCGACCGCACCGCCAACATGCATGCCGCGGCGCAGAGCATGGGGCTGAGCCAACCGGCGGTGAGCAAGATGCTGCGCGACATCGAGGAGTTTCTCGCCGTCACCCTGTTCGAGCGACGCCCCCGCGAACTGGTGCCCACCGACTTGGGCCGGGTGGTGATCGACTACGCGCGGCGCACACTCAACGATTGCCAGCGCTTCGACCGTGAACTGGAGAACCTGCGGCGCGGCGGCTACGGCCAGTTGCGCGTCGGCGCCATCTTCGCAGCGACCGCCAGCGCCCTGCCCGAGGCCATCCTGCGCATCAAGCAGGAGCGCCCGCTGCTGGCGGTGGAGCTGGTGGAGCAGACCAGCGACCAGTTGCTGGTGATGCTCGAGCGCAAGGAACTCGACCTGGTGGTCGGCCGCTATACCGCGCCCGAGCAGCAGCAGTTGTTCAGCTACGAGGCGCTCTACCAGGAGCCGTTCGTACTCACCGCTGCCACCGGCCACCCGCTCTCCCGGCAGTCGACGATCAGCGCCGAGCAACTGCTGGAATGGCCCTGGGTGCTCTACCCTCCGAACACGCCGCTACGCCGCATGCTGGAACAGGCACTCGCCGACCTGGGCCTGGGCTTGCCGGGAAACAGCCTGGAAACCACCTCGGTGCAGACGACCCTGCACATCCTCGAGCGCAGCCAGGCCGTTGCCCTGTTGCCGGCAAGTATCCTCAGGGCGCATCTGGATGAAAGCCGCCTGTGCGTGCTGAATACCACCCTGCAGACTCCCACGCTCGGCTATGGCCTGCTGCAACGCCAAGGTGAGACGCTCTCGCTGAACGGCCAGGCTTTCACTCGTATTCTGCGGGAGGTGGCACGACAGAGCCGCGGGGGACAATAACCCCTTGTTATAGCTTGATGAGAAAGGCTCATTAGACAGGCCAGTCGCCAGCCCCTAAGTTCGAACCCGTGTCGCAGTCCTTGCCCCACAGAGGAACGAGACAGGCACGCTTCGTTCCGCCCGAGTCGCATCCACGATACGAGCGAGAGCGGAATCACTGACAATAATTTCAACAGGTGACAGTCGATGCATAACCAAGACCGCAATGGCCGGCCTTTCCTCCTGCGCCCGCTCCGCAACCTCCTGCTTTCCGCCCTGTTCATTTCCCCGCTGGCACTTGCCGAATACCCCGAACGTCCGATCCAGCTGATCGTCCCGTGGGCCGCTGGTGGCGGCAGCGACTCCGCCGCGCGTGGCATCGCCGCCGCCCTGGAGAAAGAACTGGGCACCACCGTGAACGTCGTCAACCGTCCCGGCGGCGGCGGTGTGGTCGGCCATACCGCGATGGCCACCGCGCGTCCCGATGGCTACACCCTGGGCTTCATCACGGGTGAGCTCAACATGATGCACTGGCAGGGGCTGACCAAGATCACCCGCGAGGACTTCACCCCGCTGGCCCTGACCAACTACGACTACGCTGGCGTGCAGATCGCCGCCGACTCGCCGTACACGGACATGAAGGGTCTGCTGGCCGGCATCAAGGAAAAACCCAAGGGCACTTACAGCGCCTCTGGCACCGGCCTGGGTGGCATCTGGCACGTGGCTTTCGCCGGTCTGCTGCTAGACGCGGGCATCGCGCCCGACCAGGTCCGCTGGATCCCGAGCCAGGGCGCTGCCCCGGCGATGGTCGAGCTGGCCGCCGGCAACCTGGAAATCGTGCCCTCCTCGGTCCCCGAGGCACGTTCGATGATCGACGCCGGCAAGGCCAAGGGCCTAGCGGTACTCTCCCCCGAACGCAACCCGGCCTTCCCGAACATCCCCACTCTCAAGGAAGCCACCGGTAGCGACTACTCCCTGGGCGAATGGCGCGGTGTCGCCGGACCCAAGGGCCTGGATCCGGCCATCGTCGAAAAACTCGGCAAAGCGCTGGAAGCTGCTTACAACAGCGATCAGTACCAGGACTACATGAAGAAGCAGGGCTTTGGCGTCGAATGGCGCAACCCCACCGACTTCAAGACCTTCCTCGAGGAAAACGACGCCTACATGGGCGGCATCATCGAGAAGATCGGGCTGAAGAAGTAAGTCACCCGCTCTGCACCAATGCCCGGGCCCTGTCCGGGCATTGGCGCGTCGTCATAAGCTCCATATGAGGCTTTCGCTATGAAAGACCTGATCCTCGGCCTGCTGTTCTCGGCCTTGGGCATTGCCGTGATCGTCATGGCGCGCTCGTTCGGCACCATCGGTGGCCTGCAATACGGCGCGGACCTGTTCCCTTCGCTCATCGGCATCGGCATGCTCGGCGGCGGCCTGGTGCTGTGCGTCAGTGCCCTGCGCCAACTGGCCAGCGCCCGTGCGGCGGGCACGCCCGGCGCCACGCTGAGCTGGCCCTCGCCGGCGGTCGCGCTGCCGGTTCTCATCGTGATCGGCTACATCCTGCTCGCGGACACCCTCGGCACCACCGCCTGCCTGGCGCTCGGCATGTTCGTGCTGTTCTGCAGCCGCGGCGTGCGCCTGCTGCCCGGAGCCGTGCTCTCGGTAGTCGCCGCGCTGGTCATCACCCTTGCTTTCACCCGCCTGCTCGCCGTGCCGCTGCCGCTCGGCCCGCTGGGCTTCTGAGGATCTCGCCATGACCGAAATCATTGACGGCATGCTGCTGGTCTTCAACCTGCAGACCATGCTGGTGATCATCGTCGCCGCCCTGTTCGGCGTCTTCGTCGGTGCCATTCCGGGCCTCTCGGCGACCATGGCGGTCGCCCTGCTGGTGCCGATCACGTTCTACATGGACCCCACCTCGGCGATCGCCGCGATCATCACCACCGCCGCCATGGCGATCTTCGCCGGCGACATTCCCGGCGCCTACCTGAACATTCCCGGCACGCCCGCCTCGGCGGCCTACGTCGCCGACGCCAGCGCCCTGGGACGCCAGGGACGAGTCCGCGAGTGCCTGGGCACCAACCTGATCTGCTCGGTGATCGGCGGCCTGGCCGGCACCGTGGTGCTGATCCTGGTAGCGCCCTCGCTGGCCGAATTCGCGTTGAACTTCAGTTCCTTCGAATACTTCTGGCTGGCCCTGCTGGGCCTGAGCAGCGCGGTGTTCATCGCACCCGGCTCGGCGACCAAGGGCTTCCTCTCGCTGATGCTTGGGCTGCTGCTGGCTACCGTGGGCCTGGACATGGTCACCGGCACGCCGCGCTTCACCTTCGACGTGCCGGACCTGATGGCCGGGATCAACTTCATCCCGGTGATGATCGGCTGCTTCGCGCTCAACGAAGTGATGAAGCTCTACGCCTGCCGCGAAAAAACGCAAGCCCACGGTGACACCAGCGAGAACCATCCGCAGCACGGCACGGTGTTCGGCCAGGTGCCACACAACCTGCGCAAGCACTGGCGCAACGTCACCCGCGGCAGCACCCTGGGCGTGCTGATCGGCGCCCTGCCCGGCGCTGGCGCGGACATCGCGGCGTGGATTTCCTACGCCGTCAGCAAGAAGCGCTCGAAGACCCCCGAAGCCTATGGCACCGGGCACATGGAAGGCATCGTCGATGCCAGCTCGGCGAACAACGCCGGTATCTGCGGCGCCTGGGTGCCCGCGCTGGTGTTCGGCATTCCCGGTGACTCGATCACCGCGATCGTCATCGGCGTGCTCTACATGAAGGGCATGAACCCCGGCCCGACGATCTTCCTGGATAACGCCGAGATGGCCTACGGCCTGTTCACGGCGTTCTTCGTCGCCAACCTGATCCTGATTCCTATCGGCTACCTGGCGATCCGTAGCGCGCACATCTTCGCGGTGACCCCGGCGCGCCTGCTGATGCCGATCATTCTGGCGTTCTGCGTCGTCGGTGCGTTCGCCATCAACAACTCGCTGACCGACGTGTGGATCATGCTCGCCTGCGGCGTGGCTGCGTACCTGCTGGCCAGCTCGGACTTCCCGATCGCTCCGGCGATCCTAGGTCTGGTGCTGGGCAACATCCTGGAAACCAACTTCATGACCTCGATGATCAAGTCCAACGGTAACCTGCTGGCGTTCTTCGAACGTCCGATCAGCGCCGGCCTCGGCGCGCTGGTGATCCTGGTCCTGATGTTCCCGTTGTTCTCGCGCTGCTGGCTGAAGTACCGCAAGCGCCCCGCCCTGCCGGCGGCAACCCAAGGAGGCCGCTGATGAGACGCGTCGACGCCAAGCAACTGCAGCAACTGATCGAATGCCTGTTCAGCGACCTGAACGCGCCCCTGGAGGTCGCCTCCGAGGTAGCGCGAGTACTGGTGGAAGGTGATCTGCTGGGCCACCACACCCATGGTGTGAAGCTCGCTCAGGGTTACCTCAAGGACATCCGCGCGGGCCACGCGCGGGTCGATCCGGCCGCCCTGCAGGTAGTGCGGCAGACGCCGGTCGCCGTGCAGTACGATGCCGATTACCTGCTCGGCCCCTACTGCGTCGAGCGCGCCCTGTCCTTCGCCGCCAACGCGGCGCAGGACTTCGGCATCGGCATCGCCAACATCCGCCGCTCGCACCACATCGCCTGCCTGGCCGCCTACCTGCAACCGTACGCCGAGCGGGGTCTGATGCCGATCATCTACACCTCCGACCCGGCGGTGGCCTCGGTGGCGCCCTACGGCGGGCTAGACCCGGTCTATACGCCCAACCCGCTGGCCATCGGCATTCCCACCGGCGAGCAGCCGATTCTCATCGACGTGAGCATGTCGAACATCACCAACGGCCTGGTGAACAAGACCCGTGCGGCGGGCGAACAGCTGCAGCACGCCACCCTGCTGGACAACCAAGGACAGCTCAGTCGGGATCCGCAAGCCTTCTTCAGCGACCCGCCGGGCAGCATCCTGCCGCTGGGTGGACTGGAGTTCGGTCACAAGGGTTTCGCCCTGGGCACCATGGTCGAGGCGCTGACCGCCGGCCTCGGCGGTTTCGGCCGTCGCGACGCGCCCAGTGGTTGGGGCGCGGCGGTCTGCGTGATGGTCATCGACCCACGCCACTTCGGCGGCCTGGAGGCCTTCGAGGGCGAGATGGATCACTTCGTGGAACGCTGCCGCAGCAGCCGTGAGCGCGTCCCCGGACAAGCGGTACGCCTGCCCGGCCACGCCGGCCTGGCACGCCGCGCACGCTACCTGGACGAAGGCATCCCGCTGCCGGACGACGTCCTCGCAGCGGTGCGTGGTGCTGCCCAGGACGGCGGAGTGAGCTGCCCGTTCTAGAACGAGGCGCGGGTGGGTCGAAGGCGACCCACCCTGCCTGGCCTACGCCAGGCTCTTGCTGACCACCTCGTAGACGTCGCTGGACAGTTCGCCGGAGGCCATGATGCGCTCCAGTTCGGCCTTCATCAGCGCTTGGCGCGCGGCGTCGTACTTGCGCCAGCGGGTCAGCGGCGACAGCAGACGCGAGGCGATCTGCGGGTTCAGCGCGTTGAGGGTGATCACCTGGTCGGCGAGGAAGCGGTAACCGCTGCCGTCGGCGGCATGGAAGTTCACCAGGTTGCCGTTGGCGAAGGCACCGATCAGCGCGCGCACCTTGTTCGGGTTCTTCAGGGTGAACGCCGGGTGCTCCATCAGCGCCTGCACGCGAGCCAGGCCGCCGGGCTGCGGATTGCCGGCCTGCACGCTGAACCACTGGTCCATCACCAACGGATTGTCGTTGAAGTGCTCGGCGAAGCTCTCCAGCGCCTGGGCACGCTCCTTCTCGAACGGCGAATGCACCAGGTTGACCAGCGCGGCCATGCGTTCGGTCATGTTGTCGGCGCTGTCGAACTGCTCGACGCAGGCCGCCAGCACCTCCTCGCGCTCGGTCAGCATCAGGTAGCTCAGCGCCGCGTTCTGCAGTGCGCGACGGGCGAAGTGCGACGCCTCGGCGATGTACGGCGTGCTCCGCGAAACCTCACGGTTGGCCTGGTAGCGTGCCCACAGCGGTTCGGCCAGGGCCTTGGCGATCTCGCCCTTGGCGAAGTCGCGGGCGACGTGGATCGCCTCGGGATCGGCGACTTCGGCGATCTCGGTGAGGTAGGCCTCGGACGGCAGCGCAAGCATCTCGGCGACCATCGCGGGGTCCAGCGACTCATCGGCCAGCAGGTGCCCGTAGGCCTGGATCAACCGCGGCTCCAGTTGCAGAGCCTCGCCCTTGGCATGCTGGTCGATCAGTTCCTGGAGTGCCTGCACGGCAAGCTGCTGCCCGGCTTCCCAACGGTTGAAACCGTCGGAATCGTGCTGCATGAGGAACATCAGTTGGTCGCGGTCGTAGGGGAAGCTCAGCTTCACCGGCGCGGAGAAGCCGCGCAACAGCGACGGCAGCGGCTTTTCCTTCACATTGACGAAGGTGAACGACTGCTCGGCCTCGGTGACCGAGAGCACGCGGCTGCTGCCCTGGGCTAGGGCTTCGCCTTCCAGGCGCAGCGGCAGGTCGTTGCCGGCGGCGTCCAGCAGGCCCAGGTGCACCGGGATGACGAAGGGTTCCTTGTGTGCCTGGCCGGGGGTGGCCGGGCAGCTCTGGCGGAAGGTCAGGGTGTAGCGACCGCTGGCGGCGTCGAACGCGTCGGACACCGCCAGACGCGGCGTGCCGGCCTGGCTGTACCAGCGCTTGAACTGGGTCAGGTCGATGCCGTTGGCGTCCTCCATCGCCTTGACGAAGTCGTCGCAGGTCACCGCCTGGCCGTCATGCCGTTCGAAGTAAAGGTCGCTGCCCTTGCGGAAGCCTTCGGCGCCCACCAGCGTGTGGATCATGCCGACCACTTCGGCACCCTTTTCGTAGACGGTCAGGGTGTAGAAGTTGGAGATTTCGATGAACGAGTCCGGGCGCACCGGATGCGCCATCGGGCCGGCGTCTTCGGCGAACTGGTGGGTGCGCAGGTAGGCCACGTCTTCGATGCGCTTGACCGTGGCCGAGTGCATGTCGGCGCTGAACGAGGCATCGCGGAACACCGTGAAGCCTTCCTTGAGCGACAGCTGGAACCAGTCGCGGCAGGTCACGCGGTTGCCCGACCAGTTGTGGAAGTACTCGTGGGCAACGATCGCCTCGACACGCTGGTGCGCGGCGTCGGTGGCGGTTTCGGCGCGCGCCAGTACGGCGCTGGAGTTGAAGATGTTGAGGCCCTTGTTCTCCATCGCGCCCATGTTGAAGTCGTTCACCGCGACGATCATGAAGATGTCCAGATCGTATTCGCGGCCGTAGACCTCCTCGTCCCAGCGCATGGATTTCTTCAGGCTATCCATGGCGTGCTGGCACTTGTCGATGTTTTCCGGCTCGACGTAGATGCGCAGGGTCACGTCACGGCCGGAGGCGCGGGTGAAGCTGTCCTCGATGCACCAGAGGTCACCGGCAACCAGGGCGAACAGGTAGGCGGGTTTCTTGAACGGGTCCTCCCAGGTCGCCCAGTGGCGGCCTTCCTCGCCGTCGCCCGAGGCCACCGGGTTGCCGTTGGAGAGCAGCACCGGATAACGCTGTTTGTCGGCCACCACGGTGGTGGTGAAGCGGCTCATCACGTCCGGGCGGTCGAGGTAGTAGGTGATCTTGCGGAAGCCCTCGGCCTCGCACTGGGTGCAGAACATCTTGCCGGACTTGTACAGGCCTTCCAGCGCCGTGTTGCTCTCGGGATGGATCAGCACCGTGGTGTCGACCACGAACTGCGCCTGGCTCGGCTGCAGGGTCAGGTGGTCGGCGTCGAGCTGGTAGTCGCCCGCGCCCAGCTCGCGGTCGTCGAGCAACACGCGTTGCAGTTCCAGTTGCTGGCCGTCGAGCACCAGCGGCGGCAGGTCGCTGCCCTTCTGCGGGTTGCGCTGCAGCACCAACTGGGCATGCACCAGGGTGTGGTCCTCGTGCAGCTCGAAGGTCAGCGTGGTCTCCTCGATCAGGTAGTCGGGCGCCTGGTAGTCCTTGAGATGGATGGTCTTGGCTTGCTCGGTGCGCATGCTGGCCTCTTCGCGGAAGGCGGCGGGCACGGCCCGCCGGCCGAGATGAATTCTGGATCAGGCCGCCGCGCTGGCGGCGACCTGGTAGGCAGTGAACTTGCGGACGTTGATGACGCCGGTATCGAACATCAGGTACTGGCCCTTGATGCCCATCAGGGTACCCTCCACCACCGGCGTCTTGTCCAGATCGAGACTGGCGATCTTGCTGGGGTAGACCGTCACCGGGTAGCGGATATCCAGCGGCGCGACGTCCGTCACCGGCTGGATCGCCTGCAGGCCGAAGCGCTGCTGCAGTTGCAGCAGGCCTTCGGCGCACAAATCGAGCAGGCGCTCGCGCTCGGCGACGAGGTCGAGCGGCGCGGCGTCGCCCTTGAGCATCGTGCGCCAGTTGGTCTTGTCGGCGACGTGGGCGCGCAGCAGGTCCTCGACGAAGCCGGACTGCTGGCGGGTCGCCACGCGCAGGATCGGCAACGCCTGTGCCGCGCCCTGATCGAGCCAGCGGGTCGGCATCTGGCTGAAGCGGGTGATGCCCACCTTGAGCCCGGAGGAGTTGGCCAGGTAGACCACGTGATCGGTCATGCAGAAGCGGTTGCCCCACTCCGGGTCACGACAAGTGCCCCACTCGTGGTGGCATTTCTCCGGGCTGACGATGCACAGGTCGCACTGCGGCAGCTTGGTGAAACACGGGTAGCAGTAACCCTGGGAAAAGCTCTTGCGGGTCTTGCGACCGCAATGCACGCAGTGGATGGCGCCGAGACTCTCCAGGCGCAGATGGCGGCCAATCAGGGGATTCAGCGCGACCCGCTGCTCGCCCAGGCGCAGGTAATAGCGCGCCGCGTCACCGTCCAGTTCGACGGCCATCTTGTCCAGCGCACCGCGTGCCAGCTCAACGGGCTCGGACATCAGTGGCGGGTTTCCGAAGCGGTGCTGAACAGCAGGTTGGGGACCTTCTCGCCCTTGGACGAGCACTGCTGATCGCCCATGTAGCCGGTGCGCTGGTCTTCCGGCAGATTGAGCCCTTCCCAGGCGATCATCGCCTGCAGGGTCAGCTCCTTCTGTTCGCGGGTGAGCTTGCGGCCGTCAGGCCACTTGCCGATTTCGATGGCCAGTTTGAGGCTCTCATAGATCTGCGGGGTGATGTTCTGGATCATCTCGTCGAAGGAGGACATGGGGCGACTCCGGCGGCCGTCTCGAAGGAAGGCCGCATTCTAGCAGCCTGCGGGCCCCCTATGCGCGACCAGCGAAGCCCCTCGCCAGCAGCCCGCCGAGGCAGCCGGAGAGCATCCCCGCGAGCAGCCCACCGACATGGGCCGCATTGGCGATCTCGCCGAAACCCAGCGCGCCGACTACCCCGGTCAGGCAGATCGCCAGCCAGGCGAGCATCATCACCACCACGCCCTTGGGCAGCCGATAGGCCACGCAGGGCGCAAGCAGCTGGAAGATCCAGCAGTGCCCGAGCAGGCCGAAGAGCACTCCGGACAAGCCGCCGAACAGGCCGCTACCGCCGAACACGTACTGCGCCACGTTGGAGACCAGCGCGAAGGCCAGGGTCAGGCCGACCAGCATCACCGCGCCCTGGCGCGCCTCCACCCGGCGCCCCAGCTCCCAGTACCAGAGCGCATTCATCGCCAAATGCAGCGCACCGAAGTGCAGCAGCATCGGTGTGAACAGCCGCCACCACTGCCCCGCGGCGAGGCTCTCGGAAAGCGGCGTGAAGTAGGCGTAGTCGCCCTGCACCTGGTAGTCCTGGAAGCTCAGCCAGTGCATCACCTGATGGTTGCTGCCAAGCAGCGTCAGGGCGGCGACCAAGCCGGTCAATGCGAGCACCACGAGAGTGATCGGACTGTCCGCCAGACGCGGCCCTCGGCGTACCGGCGCGCGCGGCAGCGGCTGCACCTCGCCCTGGGGGTCGCCATCGGGATAGCGCGCGTAGAGCTCACGCACCTGCTGCGCCAGCGGCTCCTCGGCCACCCACAGCAATTGCTCGCCCGCCGACTCGCTGACCCGGCAACGCACGCCAAGCCGACGCAGCAGCGCAACGAATGCGGACAGGTCGCGCTCCAGCGGAACCTTGAAAGCCAACGCGGCGCTCATGCGCTCTCCTCGGGTCGCGGAACATCGATCCAGACGAACTTGCCAGGATCGAGTTGCAATTCATCATCCAGCCGATAGGCCACCAGCTTGCCGTAGCGCACCGCGCTGTAGTCCAGGCAGGCCAGGTTGTCGCGGATCGGTGCCGGCTCGCCGCCGCACCAGTAGTGACCGACGAACAGCAGGGGCTGGTCCTCACCGTAGAACGGCAGCATGCGCCGGTGCTCCGGCGGCAACGGGCGGCGGGCGATGTGCTCGGGCAGCGCGTCGGGCTGGAACACCAGGTCGCCGTAGGTCTGCGGATCGGACTCCCAGAACTTGCCACGGAAGGTCCGGCGCAGAAAGCCCTCGTCGGTGCTCTGCGTCAGGCCATCCGGCAGCGGTACGTCGACACCGCGCAGCAAACGATTGAATAGCCGGTGGGCGAAGCTGCCCTCGCGCGCCGACTCGTGCAGCAATTGCTCGTCGATGCGTGCATCCGGGTGGCTTTCGCGCAACCGTTCGATCAGCGGCGCGTCCCAGCAGGCGTGCACCACGCGAAAACGCCCGGCATCGAGCAACAACGGCAGCTGCGCGAACCAGTCGACGAACTCGCGCCACTCCTGCGGGTGGCCGGCGAACTGCTCCAGGGTTTCGCGGATCATCCGCTCGTGGCGCGGCGTGTGCTCGCGCACGAAGGTGTGGCCACTGCCGGCAGGTGCCGGCCGTTCCCAGCCCAGCGCGTAGTATTCGTGGTTGCCCATCACGCACAGCGCCTGACCGGCCTCGACCATCTCGCGGACGATGTGCAGCGCCTCGCGAATACGCGGCCCGCGATCGATGATGTCGCCCAGGAACAGCGCCATCCGCGACGGATGCCGCCAAGCGCCGGCCTGGCGACGGTAGCCCAGGCGTTCGAGCAGGCGTTCGAGCGTTTGCCCGCAACCATGAATGTCACCGATCAGGTCGAAACCCCGGTCCGCCTCGATACGCATCAGTCGGGATTACCCAGGCGACTGCCCCAGCCCAGTTTGGTCCGGCAGATTTCGTAGTAGTTGTGATCCAGCGGATGGATCAGCCGCAGTTTCTGCGGCTTCTTGCGAATAGTCACGGTATCGCCCGGCGCACAGGTGAAATGGTTCTGTCCATCGCATGAGACCTGCGGATAGATCTGCATGTTCGGCGAGACGAGAATCTTCAGCTCGCTGTTGCCATCCACCACGATCGGACGCCCGGACAGCGTGTGCGGGTACATCGGTACGATGACGAGGGCATCCAGCTTGGGATGCATGATCGGCCCACCGGCGGACAGCGAATAAGCGGTGGAGCCGGTGGGCGTGGCGATGATCAGGCCGTCGGCCTTGAGGCTGTAGACGAACTGCCCGTCGATGTGCAGCTCGAACTCGATCATGCGCGTCGACTTGCCGGGGTGCAGTACCACGTCGTTGAGCGCATCGCCCTGGCCGATGGCCTCGCCATGGCGGCGCACCTCGGCTTCGAGCAGGAAGCGGTTCTCCACACTGTACTGGCCGTCGAGCACCTCGCCGACCTTCTCCTCCAGCTCGTCCGGGCGGATGTCGGTGAGGAAGCCGAGGCTGCCGCGGTTGATCCCCAGCACCGGAATCTTGAAGCGCGCCAGCGCGCGTGCCGCGCCGAGCAGACTGCCGTCGCCACCGACCACGATGACCAAGTCGCAGCTCTCGCCCAGCGCCTTGCGCGACGAGGTCTGCAGGCCGTGCCCGGGCAGGACCTCGGCGATGGTGTCCTCGAGAATCACATGGAGGTTGCGGCTCTGCAGGAAGCGCTTGAGCCGGCGAATGGTTTCCAGCACCTGGGTGCTGCCGAGGCGGCCGATGATGCCGACGTTGCGGAAGTGCTCCATGGAGGGCCTTGCGGTACGGGAAACGGGAAGCCGCGATTATGGGCGAAAAGCCCGCCGCTGACCAAGCCGGACGCCTGAACGCAACGGCAAGCTGCACGACCGGCCAGAGAAGATTACGCTTGTCCCATGCATCCCTTCACCGCCTTGCTCCCTGCTCTTGCCTCGCTGCGCAGCCCCGCGCTGCGCGACCTCGCCTTCACCCTCTGCGCAGCCCCGCTGCTCGACGACGCCGGCTGCGCGCAGCGACACCCCCTGGCGGGCAGCACCTGGGCCCAGCAGCCCGAAGGGCTGCTCGATTGGTTGCACGCACAGGACCTCGACGACCAGGCGCTGCGCCAAGCCCTGGCGCAGATTCCCGGCCAGCGCCTGGGGCTGTATCACGAGCGCCTCTGGCAATACGCGCTGCGCCACGCGCCTGGTGTCGAACT
Organism: Pseudomonas sp. R4-15; assembly: GCF_055768815.1. NCBI lineage: Bacteria > Pseudomonadati > Pseudomonadota > Gammaproteobacteria > Pseudomonadales > Pseudomonadaceae > Pseudomonas > Pseudomonas sp. R4-15. The sequence continues at coordinate 2,874,805 of NZ_CM147293.1, read as the reverse complement.
GCTCGCCGCCAATCTGCCGGTGCGCGAGGCCGGACGCACCCTCGGCGAGCTCGACCTGCTGCTGCGTGACGGCGAAGGCCTGTGGCACCTGGAGCTGGCCGTGAAGTTCTACCTGGGTATCGGCGGCTGCGCCTGGCGCGACTGGATCGGCCCGGGCGGCGATGATCGCCTGGACCTCAAACTCACTCACCTGGCCGAGCACCAGTTGCCACTCGCCGCCCGCCCCCAGGCACGCCTGCTGCTGCCGGATCAGGCCGAGCCAAGCTCGCGGGCCTGGCTGATCGGCAGCCTGTTCGCGGAAACCCTCGCCACGCGCGCCCATGGCGCCCACTCGGAACAACCCCGCGGACGTTGGCTACGCCTGTCTCACTGGCAAGCCGAAGAAGCCCCGCACTGGGCGATCCTGCCACGCCTGCGCTGGCTCTCACCGGCGCGTCTGGACACCACCAGCCTGCTCACCCCGAGTGCCCTACGCGCACAGCTTGAGGCCATGCCCGCGCCACGCTTGTTGGCGCGCTGCGTACCCGGTGTGGACGCATGGGAAGAGGCCGAACGACTGTTCCTTGTTCCGGACGCTTGGCCGGCGTCCTGAGGTACAGCGAGCGCCCTGTTCAGGAGGGGCTATTGCGGGCCCGGCGAGGGCCGGACCTGCGGCGCCCCCCTCTCCCCAACCCCTCTCCCACGAGGGGCGAGGGGCTATTCGTGCGAGGCTGGGATGCTGTGCTCGGCGTTGCACGGCTGGTGGCGGCCGTTGAGTCCACTCCGAATGCCCCCACGAGGGGCGAGGGGCTATTCGTGCGAGGCTGGGATGCTGTGCTCGGCGTTGCGCGGATGGTGGCGGACGTTGAGTCCACTCCGAACTGCCCCTGTAGTGGTCTACTAACCCCGGACACCTTTTTAGGCGAAGATGATCGCCAGACAGAGGTGTTTGATGAGCAGACCAAGACGTACCTTCACCCCCGAGTTCAAACATGAGGCAGCCTGCCTAGTACTCGATCAGGGCTACAGCTGTGCCGAGGCAGCCCGATCGCTTGATGTGGGCGAAACGGCACTCAGGCGCTGGGTGAGTCAGTTGCAACAGGAGCGTGGCGGTATTACCCCGACAGCCAAGGCTCTCACGGCTGAGCAGCAAACCATTCAGCAGCTCCAGGCGCGGATTAACCGGCTGGAGCTTGAGAAGAAAATCTTAAAGGAGGCTACTGCGCTCTTGATGGCCGAGGAACACGGGCGCAGACGTTGAGTTCGATTCGGCGGCTGACCGCACGCTATCCGGTACATCTGCTGTGCTCGGTGTTTGAGCTCCCTCGATCCTGCTATTACGCCCACCAGGCCCGTCGCCGTCACATCGATGTCCGGCAGGTAGGTTTGCGTAGTCGCATCCATGAACTGTTCAGCCAAAGCCGTCGTTCGGCGGGTAGCCGCAGCATCGTGGCCATGTTGAAGGACGAAGGCACGGAAGTGGGCCGTTTCAAGGTTCGAGGCGTGATGAAAGCGCTGGGATTGGTCAGCAAGCAGCCCGGTGTTCACGTCTATAAGCACGCCAACGTTGAGCGCCCCGACATTCCCAATCGTCTTGCACGCCAATTCACGGTTGCAGCGCCCAACCGCGTCTGGTGCGGCGATATCACCTACATCTGGACACAGGGACGATGGCATTACCTAGCGGTCGTGATGGATTTGTACAGCCGCCGAGCCGTGGGTTGGGCACTTTCGGAGAAGCCAGACGCCGAACTGGTGATCAAGGCACTCGACAAGGCCTATGCCGTGCGTGGACGGCCAAGTGGCGTGCTGTTTCATAGCGACCAAGGTAGCCAATACGCTAGCCGCAGCTTCCGCCAGCGCCTATGGCGCTATCGCATGACACAGAGCATGAGTCGCCGCGGAAACTGCCACGACAACGCACCGATGGAGCGACTGTTTCGCAGCTTGAAAACCGAGTGGGTACCTGCGACGGGGTACCTGAACCAGGCCATGGCTGAGCAGGATATTGGCCGTTACCTCACGCGCTACAACTGGATCAGACCGCATCAACACAACGGCTTTGTGCCGCCTGCGGTTGCAGAGGAACAACTCAATTCTGTGTCCGGGAATTGTTGACCACTACACCCCTCTCCCTTGACGGTATAGGTCTGGGGAGAGGGTGATCCCTCCGCATCCGTGGCCAGCGGCTCCTACCCCAACAACCCTTCCACCTTCGCCCGCAAGCCACGCGCGCCCTGCAGCCCGCCGGTATGTACGAAGACGATACGCGTGCCCCGGACAATGCGCCCGTCCGCCAACGCCTCGCGCAGCGCGAGCAACGCCTTGGCGGTGTACAACGGCTCCAGGGGCACGGAGGTAAGGGCCTCCGATTCGACCATGAAGCGCGCCAGCGGCGCGTCCAATCGCGCGAAGCCGCCACGGGCGGCCTCATGCAGGCGATAGCGACCCGCGACGCCGGCCTCGCCCAGGATGGCGTCGATGCGCCGCGCAACGCCGTGGTCGGCAGGCACCGCCAATGCGCCGTGGACTTCACGGCGTCCGGCTTCGCCAAGCACCAGGCCGGCCAGGGTCGTGCCGGTACCGCAGGCCAGCCACCAGGCATCGAAGTCGTCCCAACCCAGTTCGCCCAGACGCGCCTGAACTTCGGTGACCAGCGAAACGCAGCCCTGCGCGCCGGCCAAGCCGCCACCACCTTCCGGCACGGGCAACAATTGCGGATAGCGCGCCTGCCAGGACTCCCAGAAATCCGCCCGGTGCCGGGCACGGTAACCTCCGTAGCCGAGCCAATGCAGGGTCATGCCCATGTGCAGCAGATCGCTCACCGTTGGCGTCTCGCAGGGCTCACCGCGCAGCAGGCCCACGCTGGCGAAGCCGCCCCGCTGGGCGGCCGCGGCCAACGCATGCAGGTGGTTGGAATGGCTGCCACCCAGGCTCATGAGCCCCTGCGCGCCCGTTGCCTGAGCCTGCCGAAGATACGGCCGAAGCTTGTACCACTTGTTACCGCTGACCAGCGGATCGATCAGGTCCAGGCGCAACACCGCAGCCTCGACTCCCGCGCTCCGCAGCCAGGGCAGGCGCAGAGGCTGCAGTGCGGGGCGTGGTTGCCAGTCGAGCAGTTCCCTCACGCGTCGGACGCTTCACGCGCGGCCAGGTAATCCAGCACTTCGCTACCTGCCAGCACGCGCTCGCCGCCGTCTGCCTGGTTCACCGACAAATGCACGCCGGCACGCTCCAGGCGCTGCAGAAAGAGCGCTACGGCCTCCTGTGCGGCGCCCTCGCAACGCCGCTCGAGCTGTTGCAGCTCGGCCTGCATCTGCGTGTCCAGTTCATCGCGATAGACCAGTTCCATTTCCCGCGCCGCCAGGTTTTCTCGCAGCTCGGCATATTCGCGCTCCAGGCGCTCGGCCATCTCGGCTTCCAGCGCGGCGCGCTGCGCCTGGGTTTCCGCGCCGACCTGCTGTTCGATCGCGCGCAACTGTGCGCTTAGCTCTTCGCGCCGCAGGCGAAAGGCCTCGTCGCGGGCGCGCAATTCCACCTGCAGTTGCTGGACTTCTCGGTTACGCATCTGCAGCGCCAACTGCAACTGCTCCAATTGGGCGGTCGCAGTGGGTTCGGCCACCCGTGACCTGTCGACCGGAGCGTCGAAGACGGCCTCGTCGAGCAGAATGCCCAGGGCGTTACCGGTCACCGCATCGCGCAGTTGCGCCAGCTCCCCGCTCGCACTCCAGTCTCCCGGACGCCACAGGTGCGGCGTAAAGCCCTGATCGGCGACACCCGCGCAAACCAGGCGAATCGGCCCAGCGCCCAGGTCCGGCCCCGGCGCCCCGCCCTCGGCCAGGCGGCGCAGCGGCAGGTTCCAGCGCGGATCGGCCGCGCCGGTGCCATCGAATTCGATATGGAAGAACACCGCCGCGAGGATACGCAGCCGGGGATCGATGATCAGGAACACCGCGCGCACACGCTCCGCCGCGTGGGCGTGCAGGTGCACCACGCCATCGAGCAGCGCCTCGAACTCGGTCAGGTGCATCTGCCGCACGATGCGCCCCCCGGCGAAGAACACCACCGCCTCCACCACCCCTGGCTGTTGTCGCATGCGCCCATCCCTCACAGGCCGGAAGCGGCGATTCTAGCAGGCCGCGCCCCCGCCAGGACGTGGCAGCAGTGGCGCGAGGAGCCGAATCAACCTGCGATGGGGCGCATCGCGATCAGGATCACAGCGCCGCCGCCACCCGCGAGCCCTGGTCGATGGCGCGCTTGGCGTCCAGTTCCGCGGCGACGTCGGCGCCGCCGATCAGTTGCACCGGCAGGCCGGCGTCTTGCAGCGCGTCGTACAGCTCGCGGCGCGGTTCCTGGCCGGCGCAGACGATGACGGTGTCCACCGGCAGTACCTGGGGTTCCCCGCCGTTGATACGCAGGTGCAGGCCGGCGTCGTCGATCTGCAGGTATTCCACGGCATTGACCATGTGCACGCCACGGTTCTTCAGTTCGGTGCGATGAATCCAGCCGGTGGTCTTGCCCAGGCCGTCGCCGACCTTGCCGGTCTTGCGCTGCAGCAACCAGACCTCGCGGGCCGCGTCGGGGTGTTCGGCATGCTGGCCTTCCACGCCACCACGGGCGTTGAGACTGCTGTCGATGCCCCAGGTGCGCCAGAACGCTTCACGGTCGAGGCTGACCGACGGGCCGCTCTGGGTAATGAATTCGCTGACGTCGAAGCCGATGCCGCCGGCGCCGATCACCGCGACGCGTTGACCGACCGGCTTGCGTTCGAGCAGTGCGTCCAGGTAACCGATGACCTTGGGATGCTCGATCCCGGGAATCGCCGGCACACGCGGGGTGACACCGGTGGCCAGCAGCACTTCGTCGAAGCCCTCATCGCGCAGTAGCGCCGCATCGGCGCGGGTGTTCAGGCGCAGCTCGACGCCGGTGACCTCCAGGCGCCGGCGGAAATAGCGCAGGGTCTCGTGGAACTCTTCCTTGCCGGGAATCCGCTTGGCCACGTTGAACTGCCCGCCGATGGCATCGCTGGCGTCGAACAGGGTGACCTGGTGACCGCGCTCGGCCGCCACCGTCGCTGCGGCGAGGCCCGCCGGGCCGGCGCCGACCACCGCGATGCGCTTGGACTGGGCCGCCGGTGCGTAGACCAACTCGGTCTCGTGGCAGGCACGCGGGTTCACCAGGCAACTGGTCAGCTTGCCGGCAAAGGTGTGGTCCAGGCAGGCCTGGTTACAACCGATGCAGGTATTGATCTCGTCGCTGCGGCCTTCGGCGGCCTTGGCGACGAAGTGCGGATCGGCGAGGAACGGACGCGCCATCGAGACCATGTCCGCATCGCCCTCGGCGAGTACCTGCTCGGCGACCTCCGGGGTGTTGATGCGGTTGGTGGTGATCAGCGGAATGCCGACCTCGCCACGCAAACGGGCGGTGACCTTGGCGAAGGCGGCGCGCGGCACCGAGGTGGCGATGGTCGGGATGCGCGCCTCGTGCCAGCCGATGCCGGTGTTGATCAGCGTTGCGCCCGCGGCCTCCACCGCCTTGGCCAACTGCACGATTTCCTCCCAGTTACTGCCGCCGTCCACCAGATCGAGCATCGACAGGCGATAGATGACGATGAAGTCCGACCCGACCGCCTCGCGTACCCGACGCAGGATTTCCAGCGGCAGGCGGATGCGATTCTCGTAGCTGCCGCCCCACTGGTCCGTACGCCGGTTGGTGCGCGCAGCAATGAACTGGTTGATGAAGTAGCCTTCCGAGCCCATCACCTCGACGCCGTGGTAGCCGGCGCTGCGGGCCAATGCGGCGCAGCGGGCGAAGTCGTCGATCTGCTTCTGGATGCCCGCCTCGTCCAATTCTTGCGGCGTGAACGGGTTGATCGGCGCCTGGATCGCCGAAGGCGCGACCAGCTTGGGGCTGTACGCATAGCGACCGGCGTGGAGGATCTGCAGGCAGATCTTGCCGCCAGCCTCGCGCACCGCCTCGGTAACGACCCGATGGCGTGCAGCCTCCTCTTCATTGGTCAGCTTGGCAGCTCCCGCTGCCACGCAGCCCTCTTCGTTCGGCCCGATGCCCCCGGTGACCATCAACCCCACACCGCCTCGAGCCCGCTCGGCGAAATACGCCGCCATCCGCTCGAAGCCGCCGGGCCGCTCCTCCAGGCCGGTGTGCATGGAGCCCATCAGCACACGGTTCTTCAGGGTGGTGAACCCCAGATCGAGCGGGGCAAGCAGATGGGGGTAGCGGGCGCTGGACATGCTGTGACCTCTTCAGAACCTTCACGGTGGCGCCTCGCCGATCAGTGCCGCGAGGCTTTGTGTGACTGACGATAAGGGGGGCTCGCTGAGGCCTCAATGATCCCAATGGACAACTTAATGCCCCAACCGCACAACACCGCTGGCAATCATCGCGGCACCGCCCTAACCTGTGCGCCATGAAAATCAGAGTCCTTCTCGCGCTCGTGGTGCTGGCGCTCGTCACCGGCAGTGCCCTCTTCCTGCACTGGGCTGGCCAGCGACCGCCCGCGCGCTACCTGTCCGACCTGCGCAACGAAATTTATCCCGCCCAGGCCAGCTCCGCAGAGCAGGCGCATTTGTTGCTGCTGCGTCCGCAACTGTTCCCCCTCGACTACCAGACCCCCCGGCATCTGCAGCTCAAGCTGGTGGCCGCGCTGGACCGGGCGCGGGATGCCGGCCTGCTGCGTGGGCAGACCCTGGTGGTGCTGCCCGAGCACGTCGGCACCTGGCTCATCGCGGTGGGCGAGAAAGCCGAGTTCTATCGCGCCGACGACCGCCAGGAAGTGCGTGACTGGCTGCTGTTGGGCAATCCGCTGCTCGCCGCCCGGGTGCTGCTGCACAACCTCGATGCCCGCCGCCTGGACGAGGCCCTGCTGCGCATGAAGGCGCCACGCATGGCGCGGGATTACCAGCAGCTGTTCTCCGACCTGGCACGGCGCTACCAGGTGACCCTGCTGGCCGGATCAATTCTGCTGCCAGCGCCTACGCTGCCGAAAGGCCAGTTGCAGGCCGGGGACGGCGAGCTGCGCAATCTCAGCCTGGTGTTCGCGCCGGACGGCCAGGTGCTGCAACTGTTCAGCGAACCCTGGCCCTGGCGATCCGGCGCGCCACAGCAGGAACTGGAGTTCGCCGGTCGCCGGCTGGTGGTCGAACGCGACTGGGACGCGGGCTTTCCACGCAGCCGGGTACGCCTGCCGGATGGCAGCCTCAGTCCGTCGCTGTTCCTGCGGGGCAAGCTGGCGTGGCCGATCGGTGGCGCCCCCCGGCATGTCGAGCTGACGCCGCACAAGGCGCCGCAGGCCGGCTCCGCCCCCGGGTCCCACCTCCTGGTGTATCCGCTGGGGACACCATGAGCGGCCCCCGACTGCGCCTGGGCGATCTCTCGGTCGGTTTCGTGCAGAGCCTGGCCGAGGCGCTGCGCCAGCGAGGCCATGATCCCGAAGCCTTGCTCGCCGATTATGGACTCAGTGCCGAGCGTCTTGCCGAACCCCAGGGGCGGTTGTCGATCCCGCGCTACATGCGCCTTGGCCACGCGGCCATCAAGCGTGTCGGCGATCCGGCACTGGGCCTGCAGATCGGTCGTCTGGCGCGCCTGGAACAGCTTGGCCTGGCGGGCGTCTGCGCCGCGCAGGCACCGGACCTGGGTAGCGCGGCGCAGGTCCTGGTGCGTTTCGAGCCCCTCTACGCGAGCAACTACCGTGGCAACAGCAGTCTGCTCGAAGACGCCGACGGCGCTTGGCTGCAGTTCTATTCGATCGCACCCTACAACGACTACAACCGCTTCGTAGTGGATTCGCTGCTGGCCGGTTGGCTGAATCAACTGAGCGATCTCGCCCAGCACGACTTGACGCCGGAACGGGTGCAATTCGAGTTTCCCGCCCCCGCACAAGCGGCGCGTTATGCCGAGGCGTTCGGTTGCACGGTGGAGTTCGCCGCCCCCGCCAATCGCCTGCGCTTGAGCCGGGCGCAACTGGCGCTGGCGAATCCCCGTCACTGCCCGAGCACCTGGGCGCATATGCAGGCCTTGTGCGAAGCGCAATTGCAGCGCCTGACCCACACTCGCAGCCTGAGCGAACGGGTGATCGCCTGTCTGGGTCCCTTGCTGATCGGTGGGGAACCGGACCTGGAACACATCGCCACGCAGCTGCGGCTGCCGCCCTGGACGCTGCGCCGCAAGCTCGCCGAGGAAGGCAACGGCTTTCGCCAGTTGCTCAACGACACGCGCCGCGACCTGGCTACCGCGTACATCCGCGACACCGACCTGAGCTTCGGGGAAATCGCCTACCTGCTCGGCTTCGCCTCCGCCGAGGCCTTTCAACGGGCCTTCCGCCGCTGGTGCGGCGAGCCGCCGGGTGCGTTCCGTCGCGCCCAGCGCCGCAGCGCCTGAGTCCGTCTGCAACGCGTTACGAACGCGCTGCGAGCAGCTCTCCGCTGTGCTGCAGGTGTTGCCAGAACCACGCCGGCAGGCTGTCCGGGTCCAATGCATCGATGAGGTTCTTTACCGCCAGCCCCAGCTCGGTATCGCCCTCGATCACCAACCGACGGCGAAAGAACAGTGTGTCCGGGTCCTCCTGGCGACTGGCGAGCAACAGGAAGTCGCGCCAGTTGCCGCTGATGCTCGCCTCCACCGGCGCCTGTGCCTGGATCGCCAGGCGCCCCCCGCGACAGGTCAGGTTCCAGCCCAGCCCCAGGTCTGCGACCTGCAAGCGCAACCAGCGCCCTTCCAGCACCTCGAAGGCACCCTCGGCCAGGGGCACCGCGAGCAGGCGGTTGAGTGACTGTTCCAGCGCCAGGCGTTGCGCCGCGAAGGGCACGTAGCTGGCCAATGGCAGCAAGCGTTCAGCGGCATCGAGTAGCAGTCGATCAAGGCTCAACATGTCGCCAGCTCCATCGACAGCATCCCGGGACGGCCATGCCAGTAACCGTTGCAGCCGTCGATATGGATCGGTGGCTGGGCGCCGCAACGTACCGCGTCGAAGGCGCGCACCGTTTCGGCCATGCCCTGGGCACGCGGGCTAAGGCGTAGCAGATCGACGCCAGCAGCCTGCAACCGCGGGTAGTCGGCCAGCAGGTTGGTGATACGCCCGGAGAGCGTCTGGATGCCGTTGAGGGTGAAGAGCAACTCGCCCTCCTGGCTTTTAACCTCGATGCCCTCGGGGTAGTCGCGGCAGCAGAAGCGGCAATCGTCCTTGGGCCGGTTCTCCGCGCGGGCGCTGAAGCAGCGCGCGGAATAGGCTAGCGGCAGATGGCCGTACGCGAATACCTCCAGCTCGGGCTTGGCCAACTGCTGCGCGTCGAGTTCTTCGAGCACCTGTGCGAGCAGCTCACCGGAGCATTCCACCGGCGGCACCCAACGGCGCAGGCCATAGCGCTGCAGTTCCACCAGCGCCTGGGCGTTGTAGAGGTTCAGCGCGGGGCCGGCGACAAAGGGCAGCCGCCGCTCAGCAAGCAGCTGTACGGCGCCCATGTCGTTCGCCTCCACCTGGAATTCGCCGTTCTCGCAGAGCCGGCGCAGGCTGGCCAGTTCTGAACCCGCCTCGACCAGCGCCAGGCTCGACAGCACCACCTCGCCGATCCCGGCCTGGCGCAGTTCGCGGCCCATGCCGATCCAGTCGTCCAGACGCAGTTCGCGGCGCTTGGCGCAGACCGTCTCGCCCAGGTACACGACGTCCAACGGCAGGCTCGACATTTCTTCATAGAACGCCAGTTGGCAGGTCTTTTCCCAATAGAACAACAGTGGCCCAAGACTCAATTTCACGTGCACGTCCTTATCTATTGCCAGGCGCGGTGGTAAGCGCCCAGGGTCGTCTGGCTGCCTTCGGACAGCGTCGCCAGGGCCTGTCGCCAGCCCGGCTGCACCACATAGCCCTGCGGCTCGCGAGCCTGGGCGTCGAGGGCGGCACGCCAGACGCGGGTGACCTGCTCGACGTAGGCAGGACTGCGCTGGCGGCCTTCGATCTTCACCGCCGCGATGCCGATCTGCGCCAGTTCCGGGACCAGTTCCAGGGTGTTCAGGCTGGTCGGCTCCTCCAGCGCGTGAAAGCGCTGGCCTTCGACCATGAAGCGTCCCTTGCACAGGGTCGGGTAGCCGGCGGCCTCGCCCTCGGCATAGCGATCGATGAGCACCCCATTGAGCCGCGCGGCCAAGCCGCTGGGCTCCTGTACCCAGCGCACCGCGCGGGCCGGCGAGCAGACGCCGCAGAGGTTCGGCGACTCGCCGGTGAGATAGGAGGAAAGATGGCAGCGGCCCTCGGCCATGATGCACAGGCTGCCGAAGGCGAAGACTTCGAGCGGAACCGGCGTACGCTCGGCCAGTTGCCGGACCTGTGCCAGCGAAAGGACCCGCGGAAGTACGGCGCGGCGTATTCCGTACTGTTCGTGATAGAAAGACAGTGCCGCGGGATTGGTCGCCGAGCCCTGCACCGACAGGTGCAGCGGCAGCTTCGGATGGCGCCGCGCGGCGTAACCCAGCACGCCGATGTCCGCGCCGATCAGCGCATCCACGCCCAGTTCGGCCGCACGATCCACCGCCGCCTGCCAGCGCTTCCAGGCGCCGGGCCGGGCGTAGGTATTGACCGCCACATAGAGCTTGCGCCCCTTCTGCCGAACCAGCTCCAGCGCGCTTTCCAGTTGCCCCCCGTCGAGGTTGAGACCGGAAAAGTGACGCGCATTGGTGTCGTCGCGAAAGCCCACGTAGACCGCGTCCGCGCCCTGGCGCAAGGCGGCCTTCAACGCGGGCAGACTTCCCGCGGGACAAACCAACTGCATGGGTGACTCCTATCCGAGGCCCCGACCGGGGCGGCGGCAGGACTCTAGGACGGCGCCGGCGAAGGGGTCTTGATCGACATCAAGCCGCTCCCGCTCCCCTGCCGCGACATCGCGCAGCACTCCGACGGGCGCCGGAGCGTCACGAAGCAGGACCAGCGATCCGCCTATGGAGCTGCGCAGCCCCCGTAACAGCGGGCTGCGCAGAGCTCGCCAGCGTTTGAGAAATATCCAGTTACTTCTTCCCGGTAGGCCCAGCGCGCCACAACGGTGCACCCTGCGGCGCGCTGCTGAACGCAAATCACTATTTTTTTCACCAGCGGTTGCGGGTTTTCCATTGCTCATCCGTCTCTGTAGCTGAGAGACGTTGATCGGGGCGGCGTCCGGCATTCGCGCGCGCAGCCCGCAACGGCATTGCACACTACCCCTGGAAGCCATTTCTACCCATGTCGAAGAAGTCCAAATCCAGACTCTGGTTCCTGGTGCACAGTTGGCTGGCACTGCCGGTCTGGTTCTTCCTGCTGATCATCTGCGTAACCGGCACACTGGCGGTGGTCAGCCAGGAGATCGTCTGGCTGGCCAATCCGGAAATCCGTGCCAGCAAACCCGAGGATGGCGCTCGCGAGTTGAGCTTCGGGCAACTGCTGGCGCGGGTGCGCGAGCAGCGCCCGGAACTGGTCGTGCAGTCGCTGAGCAAGCCCGGCGAGACGCACTTCGCCGTCAGCGCCCGCGCCACCTATCCCGATGGCAGCAGCAAGACGCTCTACGTCAACCCGTACAGTGGCGATATCCAGGGCGTCAGTCCGAACTTCGACTTCCGCCAGTTCACCCGCGCCCTGCACGGCTGGTGGCTGGTGCCCTTCACCCATGGCTTCAGCTGGGGCTGGTACCTGGTCAGCCTGATGGGCCTGCCGATGCTCGCCTCGCTGATCACCGGCCTGGTGGTCTACAAGCGCTTCTGGAAAGGCTTCTTCAAACCGCGCCTGCGCATCAGCCAGGGCGCCCGGATCTTCTGGGGCGACTTCCATCGCCTGTCCGGCATCTGGTCGATCTGGTTCATTGCGGTGATTTCCATCACCGGCACCTGGTTCCTCATCCAGGCGATCCTCGGCGACACCCAGGTGACCCTCTCGACCCGTGGCGCGCCGCCGATCATCAGCCGCGAGGACGTTCCGCTGACCGACGGCGTACCGGCGCCGCGCATCCCGCTGGATCTCGCCGTGGACATCGCCACCGGTGAGATCAGCGGCCTGACCGCGAGCTTCGTCAGCCTGCCGCAGATCGCCTACGGGCATTTCGAGATCGGCGGCCGTGGCTGGTACCCGTTGATGTTCCAGGAAGCGCTGGTGAATCCCTACAGCGGCAAGGTGGACGAGTCCTGGCTGCTCGCCGACCGTACGCCGGTGGAGTTCGTCACCGAGTCCATGCGTCCGCTGCACACCGGAGACTTCGGTGGGCTGTGGGTGAAGATGATCTGGTTCGTGTTCGGCCTGCTGCTGTCGATGATGGTGCTCAGCGGCCTGCTGATCTGGAGCAAGCGCACCGCCCAGGCCACCGCCGCCGTGCTGCGCAAGCAGGCAAAACAAGCGCCGGTGCGCGCTGAACTGCTGGAGGGCCAGCCATGAGCCGCGCCGCCGCCGTCACGCCTTCGAGCCCACTCGCGCGCTGGTGGCAGCGCTGGCGCTTCCATCTCAACGTACTGCTGGTGCTGATCCCGCTGGGCTTCATGCCGCGCTATTTCCAGGACGTGGCGCTGTTCCGCGGTGACTCCGGCCTCGGCCAGGGCACGGAGCGCCAGTTGCAGGTCGGCCCCTACTCCGTACGCATCGCCGAGACCCGCCTTTTCCCACCGCTGCGCGAGGGCGAGGCCGGCTACCGCAAGCTGGTCAGCGCGGCGCTCTGCGACGGCTGTGGCGAGCAGGTGCGCGCCACCTACGTACGCGTCGGCAAACCGCGCAACCTGCGCACCGCCGGCTCCATTTTCTTCGGCAGCCCCTATCGCATGGTGGCCAGCCTCGCGGTGCCCGAGCACCCGCGTGGCGCCAGTGACCTTTGGGTCACCATCGAGACCTGGGACGGCAGACTCCACCAGGCCTCGCTGCCCCTGGCCACGCTGTCGCCCGTCACCGCCGACTGGCTGGAACAACGCAAGTGAGGAACCGTCCCATGCAACTGCGCTCCGCCCTCTGGCTGCTCTGCGCCCTGGCGCCCGCGGCCTTCGCGCACAACCCGGTGTGCCAATGCGAGAACGTCGACGACACCCACGTACGCTGCACCGGAGGTTTCTCCGACGGCAGCCCGGCTGCCGGTGTGACACTCGACGTGATCGGTTACGACGAGGAAATCATCGTCCCCGGCAAGCTCGGCGACGACTCCACGCTGACCTTCGAGCGCCCGGCCGACGAGTTCTACGTGCTGTTCGACGCCGGCCCCGGCCACGTGGTCGAGATCGACCACACGGAGATCGAGCCTTGACCACCCAGGTCGTGCGTCCCGCCGGGGCTGGCCACGAGACCCTGCAGGTGGCGTTGCTGGCGCTGCTCATCGCACTGCTCGCCGGCCTCGCGGTGCTCTGGCACCGCACGCCGTACGCAGAACCACAGCTGGCCGCCGACGGCATCGATGCGCGCCGGGATCTGAACGCCGCCGAACAAGGCATCCATGCCGACCTGCTGGCACTGGCCGAGGAGTTCGCCTTCCTGCGCGAGAACGGCGAGCCGCTGCCCAGTGCCCAGCAACTGGCCGAGGACGGTTTCCCGCCGTTCATCGCCGACGCCGGTGCGGCACGCCGCGGCGCCCACCACTGGACGCAGTTACCCGGAGGCGACGCCTACTACGGTGCCACCAGCGATCCGGCCGTAGCCGGCAGCTTCCTGCTCAAGGCGACCGACGAGCTGCAGGTCTGGCTGTTCGCCGGCGCGCCGCAAGCGCCCTCTTCCCCCGACCCTCATGCGCTGATCGAGGCCGGCTGGCGAAGAGTCATCACCCAGTACGACGCCGGCGTCACCCGCGACCACTGAACCGACCCAGGAACCCCCCGATGATGTTGCACCGACTGTTGCCGGCCCTGCTGCTGGCCCTGCTCGCGCCGCTGTCCCAGGCCCAGGACAAGCTGCGCATCGGCATCACCCTGCACCCCTACTACAGCTACGTGACGAACATCGTCGGCGAGCGCGCCGAGGTGATTCCGATGATTCCCGCCGGTTTCAACCCGCACGCCTACGAACCACGCGCCGAGGACATCAAACGCATCGGCACGCTGGACGTGGTGGTGCTCAACGGCGTCGGCCACGATGACTTCGCCGAGCGCATGATCGCCGCCAGCGAGAAGCCGGACCTGCCCCTGATCGAGGCCAACGCCCAGGTGCCGCTGCTCGCCGCCACCGGGCAGGCTGCGCGCAGCGCCGGCAAGGTAGTCAATCCGCACACCTTCCTGTCGATCAGCGCGTCCATCACCCAGATCAACCAGATCGCCCGCGAGCTCGGCAAGCTCGACCCGGACAACGCCGCCTTCTACCGCGACAACGCTCGCGCCTACGCCAAGCGGCTACGGCAGATGCGTGCCGATGCCCTCGCCCAACTGGCCGACGCCCCCGGCGCCGACCTGCGCGTGGCAACCATCCACGGCGCCTACGACTACCTGCTGCGCGAGTTCGGCCTGGAAGTCACCGCGGTGGTCGAACCGGCCCACGGCATCGAACCCAGCCCCAGCCAGTTGAAGAAGACCATCGACCAGTTGCGTGAGCTGGACGTGCAGGTGATCTTCTCCGAGATGGACTTCCCCTCGGCCTACGTGGACACCATCCAGCGCGAGTCCGGCGTCCGCCTCTACGCGTTGACGCACATTTCCTACGGCGACTATCGCCCGGAGAAATTCGAAGAGGAGATGCGCCACAACCTCGACACGGTGGTTCGCGCGTTCAAGGAAAACCGCACATGAGCCCGACGCCGCGCGGCCCGGCGATCCGCTTCGAGCACGTCGGCCTGACCCTCGGTGGAACCGAGATCCTGCGTGACATCAGCCTGCAGGTGCGCGCCGGCAGCCTGCACGCGCTGGTCGGCCCCAACGGCGGCGGCAAGAGCTCGCTGTTGCGCACCCTGCTCGGGCAAATGCCGCATCGCGGCGAGGTGGCGCTAGACTGGCCGCAGGCGCCCGGCGCCATCGCCTACGTGCCCCAGGCGCTGGAATTCGACCGCGGCCTGCCGTTGACCGTGCTGGATTTCATGGCCGCGCTCTGCCAGCGACGCCCGGCCTTCTTCGGCGTCTCCCGCCAACAACGCGCGGTCATCGACGCGGCACTGCTGCGTGTGGGCATGCAGGACAAGCGCGAGCGACGCATGGGCGCGCTTTCCGGCGGCGAACGCCAGCGGGTGATGCTGGCCCAGGCGCTGATCCCGCAGCCGGACCTGGTGATCCTCGACGAACCCATGGCGGCGCTGGACGAGCCCGGCATGCGCGTGTTCGAGCGCCTGCTCGGTGAATGGCGCCAGGAAGGCGCGACGCTGCTCTGGGTCGAGCACGACCTGGGCGCGGTGGCGCGCCTGGCGGACCGTGTCAGCGGCCTGGATCGCCACCTGCTGTTCGACGAGGAACCGCGCACAGCGCTGGCCCCCGAGCGCCTGCTGGGGCTGTTCTCGCGCAGTGCCGCGCACCTGGAGGTCGCCCATGCTTGAGTGGTTGCATGGCCTCGCCCTCGAGGTACTGCCCGGCGCGCTGGCCTACGGCTTCGTGGTCAACGCGCTGCTCGCCGGCCTGCTGATCGGCCCGGTGCTCGGCGGCCTCGGCACCCTGGTGGTGGTCAAGCGCTTCGCCTTCTTCTCCGAGGCCGTCGGTCACGCCGCGCTGACCGGCGTGGCCATCGGCATTCTGCTCGGCGAGCCCTATTCGGCGCCCTATGGCGCGCTGTTCGGCTACTGCCTGCTGTTCGGCGTGCTGCTCAACTACCTGCGCAACCGTACCGGGCTGACCCCGGACACGCTGATCGGCGTGTTCCTCTCGGTGTCCTTGGCGATCGGCGCGAGCCTGCTGTTGCTGCTCGCCGGGCGCATCAACATCCACATCCTGGAGAACGTGCTGTTCGGCTCGGTGCTCACCGTCGATGGCCGCGACCTCGCCGTGCTGGCGAGCATCGCCGCGCTCGCCGTGGTGCTCGCCCTACCGCTGTACAACCGGCTGATGCTGGCCAGCTTCAACGCCCAGCTCGCCACCGTGCGCGGGGTTCGGGTGAAGCTGCTGGACTACCTGTTCGTGATGCTCATCGCCGCCGTCACCGTGGCCGCCGTGAAAGTCATCGGCGCCATCCTGGTCGGTGCGCTGCTGGTGATTCCCGCCGCTGCCGCGCGCCTGGCCAGCCGCTCGCTGCGCGGCTTCTTCTGGCTCTCGGTGCTGATCGCCAGCGTCTCGGCGATAGCCGGCATCCTGCTGCCGATCCTCTTCGAACTGCCGGTGCCCTCGGGCGCGGCCATCATCATCGTCGCCGGCATCGCCTTCGCCCTGGCCGCGGTCGCGCGCAACGTTCTGCCCAGCCTCAGAGGAAACATCGGATGATCCGTCGCCTGTCCGCCGCCCTGCTCGTCTGCGCCGCCTGCAGCGCCCCCCTGCATGCCGCGGGCAAGGTGCTCGCCGCATTGCCGGTGACCTACGGCCTGGGCGAAGCCTTGCTGGCACAGACCCACGTACAACTCGAACGCGCCGCGCCCGAACGGCTGCCCGCCAGCCGCCAGCCGTCCTACTTCTTCGGTCGCGGGGCCGCCTCGCTGCAGGAAGCCGCCGCGGATGCCGATGCCGTGCTGGTGCTGCGCTCGATCTGGCCGCAGGACCCGCTCTACCCGCTGGCCCGCCGCAGCAACCTGCGCATCGTCGAGATCGATGCCGCGCGCCCGGTGGATGGCGCCCTGCCCGGCATCGCCCTGCAAGCCGAGGAAGGCGATACCCTCGCTCGCCAGCCGTGGCTGGCACCGAGCAACCTCGGACGCATGGCCGACATCCTCGCCGCTGACCTCGTACGCCTGTCGCCGCCGGACGCCGAGCGCATCGAGGCCAACCTGGCGCAGTTCAAGCAGCGTGTGCTCAAGCTGACCGCCGATGCGCAGATGCGCCTGGCCCAAGCCGACGTGCTGACCGTCAGCGACCTCTCCGGTGGCTTCGACTATCTGATCGACGGCCTGCAACTCGAACGCATCCCGCTCAGCGGACCCAGCGCCGAGGGCTGGAGCGAGGACGATCTGGCGCAGTTGCGCAGCGAACTTGAAGACAACGACGTGGCCCTGGTGCTCGTCGCGCAGCCGCCGAGCCCCGACGTCCGCTCGACCATCGAAGCCGCGGGCAGCAAGGTTCTGCAACTTCAAACCGAACACCAGGGGCCGCTACAAGAGCTGGAGTCCCTGAGCGAGCAGTTGCTCAACGCATTGGCAGGCTGAACCTACCCAGGCTCTTTCCCGAGGGCGCAATGGCCTGCGAGTTCGTAGCGCTGCTCGAAATCATCGGCGAGCTGCTGCAAGCTCACCTTCCCCAGGCGCTCGAGCAGTAGCGCCTGGGCGGCATCGAAGGCGTCCTGCAACACCGTGTTCACCGCTTGCTCGACCAAGCATTCAGGGTGATCGGTAGACAGGCCGATGGCGAAGATCGATGACGAACCCAGCGCCAGATGCACATCCAGCAAGGTGATCTCGGCCAATGGCTTGGCTAATGACCAGCCTCCGCGGTGGCCCTTGTCCGAACGCACGTAGCCTTGCTCTTTTAGCAGCGCCATGGTCCTGCGCACGACCACTGGATTGGTTCCCAACATGTGCGCCAAGGTCTCGGAGGTGGTCGGCAGATCGTGCCGCGCCATGTGGATCAGCACGTGCAGCATGCGCGACAAACGCGTGTCGTTTCTCATCGCTAAAACTCAACGTCGGAGGCGCCGAGTATCGCTTGAAACTACGAAAGTTACGAGACTATTGACACACCCACTCACGCAACTTAGCTTGTTTCGAGAAAACCCGAACGCATGCGAGGTGAGAGTGTGATTCATGATGTGATCATCGTTGGCGGCAGCTATGCCGGTCTTTCGGCCGGCCTTCAGCTCGCCAGAGCGCGTCGCAACCTACTGGTAATCGATGCCGGTCTGCGACGTAATCGGTTTGCCGAAGCCTCCCATGGATTCCTCGGGCAAGACGGCATCGACCCCGGTGTGATCGCCGCGCAAGCCAAGCAGCAATTGCTCGCCTACCCGAGCGTACGTTGGCACTCAGGAACCGCTAACGCGGCGCTCAAAGAGCAAGGGCTGTTCGCCGTCAGCACTCAGGAGGGTGAAACCTTCCGCGCACGCCGGTTGATCCTGGCGGGCGGAGTCAGCGACGAACTCCCCGCACTTCCCGGGCTCGTCGAGCGCTGGGGGCGCCAGGTTTTTCATTGCCCCTATTGTCACGCCTACGAACTCGATGGCGGTGCGATTGGCGTGCTGGCCAGCACACCCTTGGCGATACATCAGGCGCTCATGCTGCCCGATTGGGGACCCACGACACTGTTTCTGAACGGTGCATTCGAGCCCGACTCAGAGCAATTGCAGAAACTGCGAAGCCGTCGGGTCACACTGGAGCACGAACGGGTCCTGTCACTGGACGGGGAGCCGCTGCAGGTCCGCTTGGCGGACGGCCGTTCGGTGCAGCTTGCCGGCCTGTTTACCCAGCCACGCACGCACCTGCGCAGTCCGGTGGCCACGCAGCTGGGTTGCGTGCTCGAGCAAGGGCCGACCGGTGAATTCATCCAGGTTGATTCGATGACCCGAGAGACCAGCGTGGCTGGCGTCTTTGCCTGCGGCGACGCGGCCATGCCCGCGGGCAATGTCGCGATCAGCGTAGGTGAAGGAGCACGCGCGGGAAGCGCCGCTCATCAATCGCTGATTTTCCGCTGAGCCCAAGCAGCGGCTCCCTCGCAGGAGGCACTGTTGCCAGTTAAACGAAGACTTCTTCGAACAAAGGGTACATGGCCGTTGAATGAGCTGGAGAGCTGATACACCGCCCATAAAAAACCCCTGTTCCATTCGGAACAGGGGCTCTCTTGAGCCGTCACCTGAAACTCAGGCAAACACCTCGTCGAACAGCCGGTACATGGCCGTGAAGGCCAGGCCGGAAACGCGTTCGTCGTACTGCATCTTGCCCGGCACCTGGGCGTGCGGATCGGTGAACGAGTGCGCCGCGCCGGCGTAGCTCACCAACTGCCAATCGACATTGGCGCCCTGCATCTCGGCGACGAAGGCCGGCAGCTGCGCGCGATCCACCAGCGGGTCGATGGCGCCGTCGAGCACCAGTACCTTGCCGCGAATGTTCGCCGCTTCCGCCGGATCGGTCGCATCCAAGGTGCCGTGGAAAGACACGAACGCCTTCAGCTCGGCGCCGATGCGCGCCAGATCCAGCGCACAGCAACCACCGAAGCAGAAGCCGAACGCCGCCATACGCGCCAGGTCGATGGGCGCGGAACCGGCATGCCCATGCAGCGCCTCCAGCGCAACGCTCATGCGGCGGCGCAGCAGCGCGCGGTCATTCTTCAACGGCATCATCGCCGCCAGTGCCTCGTCGGCGTTTTGTGGACGCACGCCCTGGCCGTAGACGTCGGCAACCATCACCACGTAGCCCTCGGCCGCGACCTTGCGCGCCATGGCCTTGGCCGCATCACTCACGCCCATCCAGTTCGGCGCCATCAGCAGTCCAGGCCGCGCCTCGCCCCCCTCGGCATACACCAGCCAGCCCTCGAACGCCTGACCACCCTCGGAATAAGCGACGCCCTGTTCGATGAATTGCATGCGATAACCTCCGCGCAGGAAAAAAGAGCGACAGTCTACCGCCCCACCCCGCGCCCCGGACAAGCGCCTGCGGGGGCGACAGGTGATAGAAAGGCGTGGCGGAACGCTCGTTCTCAAGCAGATTCATGGTGCCAGCAAGGCTGGTTAGCCATTTTTCGTGTCGGATTTGCTGCTTGGGAGTACTGAAGCGGCAAATGAGAAAGTAACGCTAGAGCGCTCCAAGCCTGTAGAGGGAGGCATAAAAGCAGCTCCAATTGTTTTGAGAGCAAAGACGTTCGGACAGGCAATTCAAAGGGTGAATTCGATCAGCGGGTCGTTAGCAGCGCTTGGGGACGGGGAGCTTTCGGCCAGAAGCAGTCATCCAGGTTTCCAAGCAGTGGCGCCGAAGACAACCAGCCTCACCACGTGGAGGGTTCTACCGGCCAGAGATGAATACCCGGAGGACTCTGGATTTCCCAGCTTGGTTTGCAGCCATGCTAGCCGGATGGAACCAACCCTCAACTATTTCGTCTTGCCAGTCCTTGCTGTGTCAAAAGGCCTTCAGGCTATAAGCTAAGGTCTCAGTCAGCCTGACGCCCCCGCTAAAATGCACACACTATTTCACGTAGATACAGCGGACATAAAAGCTCTGAGCGACGAGCAAGCGCGCGCACTGATCGCAAGATTGTGTCGGGCTGAGATTCGCAAACACGGTGGTTCCGAGTCGGCCGTCACCTGGGGTGGCGATCAAAGAGCAAAAGATGGAGGGGTGGACGTCAGGGTAGCGATAAATCCGCCACTGGGGATATCTGGCTATCTACCCAATGACAACACAGCCTTTCAGGTAAAGGCCGAGGTGTACCCCCCCAGCAAGATACCTGGGGAAATGGCGCCCAAGGGAGTGCTAAGGCAAGCAATACGCGACCTCGCTATGACTAAAGGAAGTTACGTCATCGCCGCGACGCGAGACGACACCTCCGAGTCCGCTCTCAATCTTCGACTCAATGCAATGAGAGATTGCTTGTCGGCCAACGGCCTCGGCTCCTTGCCGCACATTGCCTTCTATGACGCGAGAAAGATTGCAGACTGGGTCGAGCAACACCCAGCGATCGTTGCCTGGGTAAAACACCAGCTAGGCAGGCCACTTGTGGGTTGGCGCCCATACTCGGGATGGGCATATCAAGAGACGACCGTCGACTCCGAATATCTGATCGATGATCGAGTCAAAGTGTTCACGCCTGACTCAGAGAAGGGCATTAATGTTTCGGCCGCCATTGATCGCCTGCGTATCGACTTGTCGAAGGGGGCAAGCGTACGCATTGTCGGCTTATCTGGCGTCGGCAAAACGAGACTGGTACAGGCGCTCTTCGATCCGCGCGTGAGGGCACATCAGGCTGCGCTGAGTGCTGACGACGTGCTGTACACGGACCTTTCAGATGGACCTTCACCTCAACCTTCAGCGATGCTCGACGCGCTGATTGTAGACGGAAGTCAGTGTGTTCTCGTCGTGGACAACTGCGGAGCTGACACTCATCAGAGGCTCACCGAGCTCCTGAAAAAGTCTGGCAGCAAGATAGGCTTGGTTACTGTTGAGTACGACGTTCGAGACGACTTACCAGACGCCACGAAGTGCTACCGTCTCGAAGGCTCCTCCGATGACGTAATCAAGCAGCTTCTTCAGCGACGTTATCCAGTCCTATCGCTCAGTGATGTCGATACGATCACCGCATTCTCAGACGGTAATGCTCGCGTCGCGTTTGCGTTGGCAGCGACGGTCACGACGACTGGTGAGTTGGCGCGGTTGCGAGACTCTGACTTGTTCAAGCGCCTGTTTCATCAGAAGAACGCCGAGAGTGAAGATCTCCTCAGCTGCGCGGAAGCGGCCAGTATCTTGTACTCGTTCGACGGCGAGGACTATGGGCCTGGTTCAGAGCTCAACAAAATTGCCGCTGTTGCTGACGTTTCATTGATCACCCTACAGCGAAAAGTGGTGGATCTACAGCAAAGAGGTCTCGTACAGGCGCGTGGAAAATGGCGTGCTGTTTTGCCACACGCGATTGCCAATCGACTTGCAGCCCAGGCACTAGAAGCGATACCCAAATCGCAGATCGTGAGTATCTTTGTCGATACCGCGACCGAACGTGTTGCCCGGTCGTTCTCGCGGCGACTTGGTTACCTACATGAAAGCGCAAAAGCCGCCGAACTCATACGGGACTGGCTCTCGCCATCTGGGCGTTTTGGCGACCTAACGACTCTCAATGACATTGGCCATGAGATCTTTCACAACATTGCGCCTGTATCCCCAAAGATCGCCCTAGCGGCGATTGTACGGGCTGCTAATGTCCCTAGCTTCCTTTCGGGCGAAAACAGCAAGCGTGCTGAGTATGCGAATACGTTGAAAGCCATCGCGTTCGAAGAAGAAGACTTCGATATGGCCGCCGATATTCTCGTCCGGTTTGCCTTGCTGGACCCTAAGGAAAATGGGGGGCACGAATCTATTGTTGAAATTTTGAAGTCTCTGTTTTTCTGTGTGCTATCAGGCACGAATGCCCCCCCTAATCAAAGGGCAGAGTTCGTCATAAAACTGCTTAAGTCTGGCGATGCCGAGCGAGAGCAGTTGGGGCTGTTGCTGCTCGATGCGGCGCTTGAGGCAAGGTATTTTACCTCCGTGAGCAGATTCGATTTCGGAGCTCGAAAGCGGAGCGAGGGATGGGCTCCGGAATCCCGATTAGATGTTGAGGCGTGGTTTATGCCGTTCCTCCGCATGGCACTCGACATTGGTAAGCAGAAGTCCGACCTTGCTGAAAGTTGCAGATCTATTTTTGGTCGACGCTTAAGAGGACTTTGGCTTGGCACGAGTCTGAGGCCAGAAGTTTGTGCAGCCGTAAAAGAACTGGCTTCAGTCATGAGCTGGCCGCAAGGTTGGTTGGGAGTCAAAAGCATCCTTCGCCATGACTCGGGCAAATGCGATGAGGCAGTTCAGAACGAGCTGCGCGAGTTGGTGGAGCTTCTCAAACCGAAGACTATACCAGACATGATTCGAGCTCGACTTCTAGACTCGAACCATTTCGACCTGGATCTTGATGGCGATGATGCAGATCAGCTCAATAAAACTACTAGTGAGCGAATCCGCAGATCAAACCAGGCCCTGGAGGAGCTTGGGGAGACTGCTGCCACCATCGACGGCCTTGTCTTGGAATTACTCCCGCAATTGATCTCAACCAAGTCAGGAGCCAATGCATTTCCTTTCGGGGTTGGCGTTGGAAAACAGATTGCGGACCCTAGATGGATTTTGGATGCGGCTAAGGAACATATCGCCAACGCTACGCCCGGGGCCGTCGGTGTCTTGTTCCTACGCGGCTTGATCAACGGCTGGCATCACGCATCTCCCGCTTGTACCGAGGAGTTCCTCGACAGCGCGGTGACTGATGCAGTTTGGGTCAAGTGGATCATGGACCTTCATTGCGGACCGCTGAACCAAGCGGCTTACAATCGAATCCACCGATCAATCAAGGCTGGAAATACTCCCGCCTGGCAATACTCCTATCTCGGGATGGGCAGACAAACCGACTCGTTCTCTGTTGAAGAGATTGGCGAGTTACTTTACGCGATAGCACTGCTACCCAATGGAGGTGCTGTGTTTCTCGACGTCCTCTCTATGGTCGTCCACTGCGCGTCAGATCACGATGACGCGTATAAGGAGTCTCTCGCGATAACCTGCCTGAATCTTCTGCGCTCAGCCGACTTGGAAAAGGTTCTTGGGGATCCCGCCAATAGCGGTTACCACATTGAGAGCATATTGGAGTTTTCGCTGAAGCGATTCGCTTCTTCCGAAGCAGCGCTGGAGGTGTTGAACGGTCTAGTTACCTTTGCGCGCACGATGGAAATTAGTTATTCCGCTAGAGATGCCATCAAAGGCGCCATCTCGCTGTTCCTCAGGCACATGCCGCGACAAACGCTCGACGCGATCTATGTTCCCGGCGAGGAAGCCTACTCCCGTCAGATGTCGCCGGTGATTGGGCGCCCTTACAGTGATCGGAAGGAGACAGCTCTGAGCGTTGTCCCTGTAGACGTATTGGTCGATTGGTGTAATGCCTCGCCGCCTGATCGTTACGTGTTCGCGGCGCGGAGCTGCAAGCTATTCGACACCCGAAGTCGAGCAAGTGAAGACAATACCAATATCGACTCTGCGGACGATTCTGAGCTGGTTATTTCGGATGCTGCGCTCGCTGTGCTCACTAATGCTCCTGATAAGAAGGCTGTAATCGAAGCCTATTTGAAGCGATTTACGCCTTCTGGCTGGTCCGGGTCTTTGGCCGAAATCCTGAAGAAACGGATTCCGCTGCTCGATGCTCTGAGTCTCGGTAACGAGGAACAGCTGAAGCCAGTATTGGCGACAGCTAGAGCGAGCCTCGAACGAAGAATCGCAGCGGAAGAGCTTCGAGAGGACGAAGAGGAGCGCGAGCGTACTGGGAGCTTCGAATAGTCTAGCCCGACGCCCCCATCGGCCGGTAACTGCCCGCCCTAACCGGCAGCTATTGACCGATATCTGCCTTTCATATGCCCTCGCTTCTAGATGCTACGAACTGGCCTCCCGTATCGAGTCATAGCGCGGGCAAAGCAGGTTGTCCTTACGCGAACGGCTGCCGGAGCACGCAGAAAGCACCGGGAATGTGATCGGCTGGCGATTTTGAAAAGGGGTGGTGGTTTCGACTTGAGCCGGCATGGGTGTTGGAACCGATGCGAGTACACCTCTGCCCTCAGCGCTGCACCGCGAGTATTGGCGATGGGTATCGGGGCCTAGCCCTCAACGCCATCCTACGGTGACGTAAGTTTGCTGATCCCCGTGAAGAAGCATGGGAAACCGCCCCAGGAAAGCATGACACATGGGTCGTTTTCATTAGCGATCACCGCCGTTATTCTCGGCAACGCCGGGCTGGTGGTTGAAGAGCGGCGACACTTTCTCGCTTCACGTCAGGGAAAACGACATGGACAAGCAGCAAGCTGAGGCGGTTGCCCAGGCGGTTCTGGAGCCCCATCTTCAGCGTCAGGCAGTAGGCCGCCGCAAGCGAGCGGCGCAGGCGCGCACCGAGCGTGTCGCCAGGATGCGCCGGCTGGGGTTATGGCTGATTCCTGTTGGCGGTGTAGCCGGCTCGCTGGTGTCTTACTTCGCAGGCCTGCGCCTGTTTGACGGGATCTGGCGCGGTGCCTTGGCCGGCGTGCTGCTGACGCAGGCAGTGGTCTGGCTGCGTACAGGGAGGCACCGGTGAGATGAACCAGCCTGCAGATGTCGGCATAGCGCTTTCCCTGGACAAGACGCGCCTGGATATCGACACCGTCCATGCCTTCCTGACTACCTCCACCTGGGCAGCCGGTATTTCCCGCGAGCGGGTGGCGATGAGCATCCAGAACAGCCTGTGCGCGGGCGCCTACGACGGCACGCGACAGGTCGGCTTCGCCCGCCTGGTGACCGACTTCGTCACCTTCGGCTATCTCTGCGATGTATTCGTGGACCCAGACTATCGGGGCCTTGGCCTGGGTCGGAAGCTCTCGGAGGTGCTGATGGAGGTGCCAGAGGTGCAGTCGTTGCGGCGCATCCTGCTGGCCACCACGACGGCGGCCTGGCTGTACGAGAAGATCGGCTTCACGCCGGTCAATCAGCCCAACCTGCTGTGGCAGATACACCGCCCGGATATCTATCAGCAGGACTGATCGTTCCCACGGGAACGTAGCCCATGGCGCACTGCGTCCGCTTTCGGGCCAGGCACGTCATGGGGTATCCGGCGGCGCACGGCGCGATGGGTATCGGGCTACGCCCTCAACGCCATCCTACGGGTGGGGTACTTTGATCGTTCCCACGGGAACGTAGCCCTGGGCGCACTGCGTCCGCTTTCAGGCCAGGCACGTCATGGGGTATCCGGCGGCGCACGGCGCGATGGGTATCGGGCTGCGCCCTCGACGCCATCCTACGGGTGGGGTGCGTAGAAAAATCGACGCCATCGCCGGCAGGCCCTAAGATCGTCACCCCGTCCGGTGGCGCGCGCTGTGTGCCGACCGGCCTCAATTCGCAGACGATCAAGAGAAGAGACGCCATGGGCGCACAGTGGAAAGCCAAGCATAAGGAAGCGGCCGCCAACGCCAAGGGGCGCGTGTTCGGCAAGTTGTCGAAGGAAATCATGATCGCCGCGCGCAGCGGCGCGGACCCGGACATGAATCCGCGCCTGCGCCTGGTGGTGGAACAGGCGAAGAAAGCCTCGATGCCGCGCGAGACCCTGGAGCGGGCGATCAAGAAAGGCGCCGGCCTGCTCGGCGAGAGCGTCAGCTACGAGCGCACCACCTATGAAGGCTTCGCTCCGCACCAGGTGCCGGTGATCGTCGAGTGCCTGACCGACAACGTGAACCGCACCGTGGCGGAGATTCGTGTGCTGTTCCGCAAGGGCCAGTTGGGCGCCTCCGGTTCGGTGGCCTGGGACTTCGACTACTGCGGGATGATCGAGGCGGCACCCACCTCCGCTGATGCCGATCCGGAGCTGGCCGCCATCGAGGCCGGCGCGCAGGACTTCGAACCTGCCGAAGACGGCGCCACCCTGTTCATCAGCGATGCCAGCGACATGGACAGCGTGTCCCGCGCGCTGCCGGAATTCGGCTTCACCGTGCAGGCGGCGCAGTTGGGCTATCGGCCGAAGAACCCGGTGAGCGGCCTGAGCGAGGAGCAACTGGCGGAAGTCGAGGCCTTCCTCGACGCCATCGACGGCCACGACGACGTGCAGAACGTCTACGTCGGCCTGGCCGGCTGAGTCGGAGTACACGCATGAGCAGCAACAAGCCGTACGTGCCCTATGCCCAGCGCGAGCAGGGCTATCGGGAAAAAGCGCTGAAGATGTACCCCTGGGTCTGCGGTCGCTGCGCCCGGGAGTTCTCCGGCAAGCGCCTGAGCGAGTTGACGGTCCATCACAAGGACCACAACCACGACAACAACCCGGAGGACGGCTCCAACTGGGAGCTGCTCTGCCTGTACTGCCACGACAACGAGCACTCGCGCTACACCGACAACCAGTACTTCGCCGAGGCCAAGCCTGGCGACAATGGCCCGAAGACCACCTTCAAGGGTCTGGCGGGCCTTGCCGACCTGCTGAAGAACGGCAAGCAGGACTGATGGGCGTGGGCGGTCGGCCCTGGCCCGGCCGCCTCCCCCCAACGCGCTAGCCGCCGAGCACCAGGGGCAGCGACAGCGCAGCGATGATGCCCCACAGGCTCATGCCCAGCGCCGCGAACGCGCCACACTCCTCGCCTTCGCTCATCGCATGGGCAGTACCGATGGCATGTGCATTGAGGCCATAGCTCAAGCCACGCGCCGCCGGATGCTCGACCTTCGCCCAGCCCAGCAACCCGGGACCGAGGGCGGCGCCGATGACACCGGTGATCATCACCATCACCGCCGCCAGCGAGGCCGTGCCACCGATCTGCTCGGCCACCGGCATGGCGATCGGCATGGTCGCGGACTTCGGTGCCATGCTCATCAGGACCGCCTGGTCAGCGCCCATTGCCCAGGCGATCGCCAGGGTCAGCACCACCGAAAGCACGCCACCGCACAGCAAGGTGACGAAGACCGGCCAGAACAGCTGGCGGATGCGCTTGATGTTGTGCTGCAACGGCACGGCCAGCGCTACCGTGGCGGGGCCGAGCAACCAGGCGATAGGCTGGGCGTTGGCGCGGTAGGTGTCGTAATCCACGCCACACAGCAGCAAGATGGGGACGATCAGCAGCATCGATACCAACACGGGCTGCAGGACCAACCATCCCGTGCGGCGAAAGAGCCAGGCGGCGATCAGAAACGCTGCCAAGGTGAGGGCCAAGGAAAACAGCGGCTGCTGCGCCAGCGCGCTCATCGCTTGCGCTCCTGGCGCCGCACGAGGGTCTGCAGCAACCAGCCGCAGAACGGCAGCGTAACCAGCAACGAAACCACCAGCGCCACGCCGATCACCGGCAACTGATCGAGCAGCAAGCTACCGCTGGTCATGATCCCAGAGACCGGCACTATGAGCAGCAAGGGCAGGTAAGGCAGCAGACCATTGGCAGCCTGCTGCAAGGATTCGGGCACGGAGCCGCGCCACATCAGCCAGGCCGAGAGCAGCAGCAAGCCGATGATGGCCGCCGGCAATTGCGGCAGCAGCCATTGATTGAGGGCCATGCCGCAGAGTTGCAACAGCACCAGCCAGAACACACCGCGAAGCATCATGGGGCACCTTTCTTGTTAGCGTGGCCTGCAAAGGCTGCTGCGGCCACGGAGGGCCGCCTACTATGCCCGCCGAAGGCTGCGCGAGACCAGAGGCAGAAAGGCTCGAGAAAAGCGGATCAGCAATGCCTGGGCATAAAAAAACCGGAGCCCTGGGGCTCCGGTTTCTTCGAGATCGCGGCGGTCTGGATCAGACCTTGGCGCGCGACTTGTACTCGCCGGTGCGGGTGTCGATCTCGATGTACTCGCCGATGTTGATGAACTCGGCCACCTTCAGCTCGTAGCCGTTGTTCAGCTTGGCGGTCTTCATGACCTTGCCGCTGGTGTCGCCACGTACGGCCGGCTCGGTGTAGGACACCTGGCGGACGATGGTGGTCGGCAGTTCGATGGAGATCACGCGGTCGTTGTAGAACACCGCTTCGCAGACGTCCTGCATGCCGTCTTCGATGAAGTTCAACGCGTCGCCCAGGTCTTCTTTCTCGACTTCGTACTGGTTGAACTCGGTGTCCATGAACACGTACATCGGGTCGGCGAAGTAGGAGTAGGTCACTTCCTTGCGCTCGAGGATGACGGGCTCGAATTTGTCGTCGGCCTTGTAGACGGTCTCGGTAGCCTGGTTGTTGAGCAGGTTCTTGAGCTTCATCTTGACGACGGCGGCGTTACGGCCGGACTTGTTGAACTCGGCCTTCTGGATGACCCAGGGTTCGCCGTTGATCAGGGCCACCTGGCCGGCACGGAATTCTTGTGCGGTTTTCATACGCGTATCCGAAAAAAGAGGGACGAAAAAACTGGCCCGGCATCATAGCCGCTTTACCGGCAAATTCACAGCTACGCGCGGTCGGCCTGTCCAGCGGCGAATGTCACCAGTTGCCGAGCCAGGTCCGCCTGCTGCGCCAGGGCCTCGCTCCAGCGCACGGCATGCGTCCGCCAGGCCGGCAGCTCGGGCAGCGCCGCACGCCACGCCTGGCGAATCTCGCCGTCGCCGTTCCAGGCTCGCTGCAGACCGGCCACGGCCTGCGCGACGGAGTCCGGCAGGTCTGCCAGGTAACGCGCGAGGAACGCGTCGAGTTTGTCCAGGTGGACGCCCTGCTCCTGCACGTAGATGTGCCAGAGCAGAGGCCGCGCGGCCCATTGCGCACGGACGAAGGAATCTTCACCGCGCACCAGGTTGAGGTCGCAGCTCCACAGCAGGCGGTCGTAGTCAGGCTGCGAGAGGAACGGCAGGCCGATGACCCGCAGTGCCCCCCGCGCATACTGCGACCCGACCGCCAGCGGTTCGCCAGCCCAGGCCGCGACAGCGTTCAGCGCGCGGCCTTCGGGCACCAGCAGCTCGACGGCAGGCTCGCCCTCCGCCAAGGCATCCAGCCAGCCGGCCAGTGCCGGATTGGCGTAGCAGAACAGCGAGAGCCTGAGTGCGTCGGGACGCAGAGGGCCGACGAGGCCGTGGAAAAACGCCGCCGGGGACAGACGGTCACGCGCGTCCAACAGCTCACGCTCGCGCACCAGTCCGCCGCTGGCGGCGCTGAAGCCGGGGAAGAAGAAGAACTTGCGCAGGCCATGGGGCTGCGGCGACGGCAGGCCGTGGCAACCGTCGATCCAGTCCTCGGCGCTGAGGTACTCAAGGTTCAGCCACAACGGCGGCGTGGCGCAGGCGGCCATGGCGGCGACATAGTCCTCTGGCAGCGTGCAGGCGAAGGCCTCGATCACCACCTCCGCCGGCCGGCACGCCTGCCAGTCGTTCCCCCAGCGGCACACCTCGACGCCCTCCAGCCATTGCCGCGCCTGCGTCACGTCCAGCGCCGGACAGAGCCGGGCGAAGGCACGCAGGTCGTCGCACCACAAGCGTACGGCCAGGCCATGCTCGCCCTGCAGCTGGCGCGCCAGGCGCCAGGTGACGCCGATATCGCCGTAGTTGTCGACGACGCTGCAGAAGATGTCCCAACGCGCGGCCATGAGCGGTCCTCCCAGATCGGCGCGCATGATCGACGCCGCAGGCGAGGCTGTCCAGCCGAGCATCGCCAAGTGCCCGGCGAGCATGCATCATGTGCGACCCTTAGCCGCTGCCGTTCCGCCTGCAACGATGAATCTTCGCCTGTGCCTGATCGTGATGACCGCCCTCGCCGTGGTCACCGACAACATGATCATCCCCTTCTACCCGCAGTACTTCGCCGAGCGCTTCGGCAACCCGCCGGAGTACGTGGTCGGCGCCTACCTCGCGGCGGTGAGTTTCACGGTCATGGCCGTCTTTCCGCTGTGGGCGCGTGCCGCCAAACGCCTGCACCCGCTGCGCCTGCTGGTGCTGGCGCAGTTCATGGCCGGGGCGCTCACCGCCGCGTTGTACTTCATCGATTCGCTGACGGCGTTCTGGGTGGTCTCGCTGGTGATGATCCTGTTCAAGGCCAGCTACCTGCTGATGTACCCGTACGTGATGAGCCTGCAGGCGCAACAGGATCACACCCGCACCATCGGCACGCTGTCGGTGGTGGTGCACTTCGGCGCGATCCTCGGCGCGGCAGTCGGAGGACTGGTGCTGCAGGTCATGGCCATTGGCGAGAGTTTCCTGCTGATGGCGCTCGGCGACTTCATCCAGATGGCGATCTGTCTGCGTTTGCTGCGCGACGCACCGCCAGTGCCCGGCGCAACGGGTAGCGAGCAAAGCCCGGCGGAGAGCGGCACCCCGCGCTCGCGCAACCTGGCAGCGATCTATCGCCTGTGCGTGGTAATGGCGCTGTTCTACTGCCTGGGCTACATCACCCGGCCCTTCTTCGCGCTGTACTGGCAGCAGAGCGCCACCTGGAACAGCGAGCTGATCGCCGGCTTCGTCTATGCGCTGCCGGGGGCCATCGCCGTGCTCGCACTGTGGTGGAGCCGCCGTGCCAAGGCCCAGGGCAGTACCCGCGACGGCATCCTCGCGGGGCTCCTGCTCGGCGCCGCCGCCACCGCGCTGCAGGGCGTACAGAACGAAGCGCTGATTTTGCTCGGCCGTGTGCTGTTCGGCTGGGCGCTGTACCAGGTGACCGTGCGCCTGGACGCCCTGCTGTTCGAGTTGAGCACGCCGGACAGCTACGCCGTGGACTTCAGCAAGGTGAACATCTTCCAGTGCCTGGGCAACATGGGCGCCGCCTATGGCGCCGGCCTGCTGGTGGTGCACTCCCAGCAGCTGCCGTTCTGGGTCGGCGCCGCGGGCCTCGCGCTCACTGCTGCGCTGTTCCCATTGCTGGTGCCGCGCGGCGCTTCCACAGCGAAATGATAATTTGATGCGTTAGCATATCGGTGGTCTAATTTCCGGGTCGTTCGCCATACCGCGATAACCCCGTCGATGACCTGCACCGCCGACCGCGACCTGTCCAACCTGCTCGAACTGGCTGCCTGCGCCCTCCCCGGGCTGGACGGCAAGCTCGACGCCATCACGCCGGAGCTGCTGTTGCCCGGCGCCCCTGGCGAGTCTGAACGGCTGGAGCGTCTGGCGTGGCACTGGCGGCGAGCGCATCCGGAAGCCGGCGCGCACTACTGGTCGGCGCGGGTCTGGACGCTGCTGGTCTGGCAACCAGTGTACCTGTCGCTGATCGGCGTGCATCTCGGCCGCTGCGTGCCGCGCCTGGACGGCATGGCGCAGTCGCAACGCGATGGCTACGTGATGGGCTTCCGCCTGCCTTCACACACGCCCTGCACGGGTGACGAAGACGCCCGCCTGGCGTTCGCCGCCGGGCAACTGCGCGAGCGCCTGGAAACCCAGTGGCAGGCGCTCGCACCCATCCAGCCGCTGCACCGCAAGATGGCCATGCGCCTGGCCGCCGACTACCTGCTCGACGGCCTGCTGCTGGTGCAGCGACGTCGCCAACTGGACAACGCCCGTGTGCAGCAACTGCGTGAGCGCTGGCTGCGCGCCCTCGATCTAGAGGGCGCCAGCGGCCTGATCGAGGTACGCCTGGACGACGGCCGCACGCCCCTGGCACTGGAGCGCAAGGTCTGCTGCCAGCATTTCCGTCGCGCCGACGGCAGCCTGTGCAGCACCTGTCCGAAGCTTTCCGCCGACGAACGCATCGCGCGCCTGCGCCAGGAGCTGGCCCTGCCGTGTTCCGCCTGAATGACATCCGCGTGCTGCGCGACGGCCGCCAGACCCTGGCGCTGGACGAGCTGCGCATCGCCGGCGATGCCTTTACCGTGATCCTCGGCCACAACGGCTCGGGCAAGTCCACCTTGATGAACCTGCTGGCGCGCCAACTGGAGCCGGACCAGGGCCGTATCGAACTCGATGGCCGCCCGTTGGCCGGCTACGGCCAGCGTGACTTTGCCCGCCGCGTGGCCTTCCTGCCGCAACGCTTGCCGGAAGTCGCCGGGCTGACCGTTGCCGAACTGGTACGCCTGGGACGCTTTCCCTGGCGTGGCCTGCTCGGCCGCTGGCGCGCCGAGGACCAGCAGCAGATCGAGCAGGCGATGGCGCAGACCGACATCGCCGGTTACGCCGGGCATCTCGCCGACAGTCTTTCCGGCGGCGAGCGTCAACGCGCCTGGATCGCCATGTTGCTGGCCCAGCAGTCGCCCCTGCTGCTGCTCGACGAACCCACCTCGGCGCTCGACCTGGGCCACCAGTACGAGCTGATGGAGCTGCTGCGCCAGCTCAACCGTGACACCGGGCGCGGGGTGGTGGCGATTCTCCATGACATCAACCTGACCACCCGCTACGCCGACCGCATCATCGCCCTCAAGCGCGGTGAGCTGTTCTTCGATGGCAGCCCCGACGCGTTGCTCGACAGCCCACGCCTGGGCGAGCTCTACGACATCGACATCGAACTGCTCGAACAGCCCGGT
Source organism: Pseudomonas sp. R4-15 (assembly GCF_055768815.1). Classification (NCBI taxonomy): domain Bacteria; kingdom Pseudomonadati; phylum Pseudomonadota; class Gammaproteobacteria; order Pseudomonadales; family Pseudomonadaceae; genus Pseudomonas; species Pseudomonas sp. R4-15. Next base: position 2,842,238 of record NZ_CM147293.1, on the reverse strand, counting down.
CGCGGCAGGATCGCCGTGGTGGCCTGACCTTGCACGCACCCGTCTCATCCCCGCTGCGACTCCACGCGCTGACACTGATTCCAGCCCTGTTGCTGGTCGGGCTGCATCTGCGCCTGTCCAGCGACCTGCCGCTGACTCAGCTACTCGCCGCCCTCGGCCCGGCTAACGATGGCTTCGCCGCGCTGCAACTGCAGCTCTCCGCCCTGCCGCGGCTGTGCATGGCGCTGCTGGTGGGCGCAGCGATGGGGCTATCGGGCAGCGTCATGCAGCAGATGACGCAGAATCGCCTGGTCTCACCGATGACCCTGGGCGCCGCCTCCGGTGCCTGGCTCGGACTGGTCGCCGCGACCCTCCTGGCGCCGGCGCTGGCCGCCAGCTACGGGCACTGGGCGGCGCTTGCCGGGGCCCTGGGCAGCCTCGGCCTGGTGTTGCTGATCGCCGGCGCCAACGGCATCGCCGGCCTGCCGGTGGTGCTTGGCGGCATGGCGCTGAACCTGCTGCTCGGCGCGCTGGCCTCGGGGCTGGTGCTGGTCAACAACCAGTACACCCGCGGGCTGTTCGTCTGGGGTGCCGGCGACCTGGCGCAGATCGACTGGCACTGGGTCACCTGGCTATGGCCCAAGCTGCTGCCGGGCCTGGCGCTGATCGCCTTCGCCCCGCGCGCGCTGACCCTGCTGCAACTGGGCGGCGATGGCGCGCGTGCACGCGGCCTGGCGCTCTGGCCGGTGATGCTGGTGCTGTTTCTCGCCGCCATCTGGCTCACCGCGGTCTCGATCACCGCCGTGGGGCTGATCGGCTTCATCGGTCTGCTCACGCCCAATCTGGCACGCCTGCTGGGCGCCCGCAGTGCCCGCGACGAGCTGTGCTACAGCACCCTGCTCGGCGCCGTGCTGCTGCTGGGCACCGATGCCCTGGCGCTGTTTGCCAGTCACTTCAGCAACGAACTGGTCCCCAGCGGTGCGGCGGCGGCGCTGGTCGGCGCACCGGCACTGCTCTGGCTATCGCGGCGTAACCTGGCCACCGAGGACCCGCGCGGACTGGTCCTCCCGGTGGGCCGGGACCGCTTGAGCGGGCGTAGCCTGACGCTGCTGGCCTTGCTCGCCGGCAGCGCGCTTGTGCTCAGCGTCACGGTCTACCGGACCCTGGACGGCTGGGCGCTGGGCTGGCCGGATGCGCTGATCTGGTCATTGCGCTGGCCGCGCCTGCTCACCGCCCTGGCGGCGGGTGGCGGACTGGCACTGGCCGGGGTAATGCTGCAGCGACTGTTGCGCAACCCCCTGGCAAGCCCCGACATCCTCGGCCTGACCGCCGGTGCGAGCCTGGCGGTGATGCTGACGGTCACCCTGTTCGGGGGCGCGCTGCTCGGTGCCGCCGCGCCCACGGCGGCCTTTCTCGGTAGCCTGGCGGTGCTCGCCATCCTGCTGCTGCTCGGCCGCCGGCATGCCTATTCACCGGGGCTGATGGCGCTGGTGGGGATCTCCCTCAGCGCACTGCTCAACGCCGCGTTGCAGTTCGGCCTGGCCAAGGGCACGGCGGACGCCTTCGCCCTGCTCGGCTGGCTGGCCGGTTCCACCTACCGCGCCAGCGCCGGGCAGGCACTCTGGCTGAGTGCCGGCGTGCTGCTGCTCGGCGCCTTGGCGCTGCTGTTCCAGCGCGCCCTGACGCTGGTCGCCATCGGCGACGGGGTAGCCGCCAGTCGCGGACTGAACGTGGCACGGGTGCGTCTGGCGCTGCTGGTGCTCGCCGCGCTGCTTTGCGCGCTGGTGACCGCCCTGATGGGGCCGGTGGCGTTTCTCGGCCTGCTCGCACCGCACATGGCGGCGATGCTCGGCGCCCGCCGCGCGGTGCCGCAGTTGCTGCTGGCGGCGGTCCTCGGCGGCTCGCTGATGCTGCTCGCCGACTGGCTCGGACGCATGCTGATCTTCCCGCTGCAGATGCCGGTGGGCATCGTCGCCTCGGTGGTGTGCGGCAGCTACTTCGTCTACCTGCTGGTTCGCCGGCGCCTGCTCTGAGGAACAACGATGCGCCGACGCGACTGCCTGCTCGCCCTCGCCGCCCTGCCCTGGCTGCCACGCCTGGCCTCGGCGTCGACGCCCCGCGTGGTGGCGCTGAGCTGGGAGTCCGCGGAGCACCTGCTGATGCTCGACGTGGAACCCCTCGGCGTGGCCGACGCCGGTGACTATCGCAACTGGGTGGTTAGCCCGACGCTGCCGCCGACGGTGCCCAGCGTCGGCTCGCGCACCGAGCCGAACCTGGAGTTGCTGGCGCAATTGCGGCCCGAACTGGTCACCCTGCCGCCGCTGCTCGCCGACCTGCGCCCGCGCCTGGAACGCATCGCGCCGTTGCTGCAGCATCGCGCCTTCGCCGAACGGGGCGACAACTACCTCACCCAACGCGAGGACTACCTGCAACTGGCGCGGCGCCTGCAACGCGAGGCGCTCGGCGAAGCGCGCCTGGCGCAACTGGATCTACGCATCGCGGCGCTGCGCGAGCGCATCCAGCGGCATTTCGCCGGACGTCCGCCGAAGGTCACCATCGTGCGTTTTTCTTCGCCCAGTGTGGTGTTCGTCAACACCGCCAACTCGATGGTCCAGCGGGTGCTGGACCTGCTAGGCCTGCAGCCGGCGCAGGCGCTGCCGGCCAGCCCCTGGGGCATCGTGCAATGGCCGGTCACCGCGCTCGGGCAACTCGACGATGGCGTGGTGCTGCACATCGAGCCTTTCGCCCAGCAGCAGCAACTGTTCTCCACCCGCCTGTGGCAGGCGATGCCTTTCGTGCGCGCCGGACACTTCGGCGCCATGCGCTCCACCTGGACCTATGGCGGGGCCTTTTCCGTGGAGTACCTGGCCGAGGCCATCAGCGACGCGCTGTTGCGGTTGGCCTAGGGCCTACGCCCTAGTAGTCCCAGCCAGGCACGCCCTGGCGGATGCGCCGGGAGAAATCGCTATCGTCGTCGCTGCTCCGCGCACGCTCCGCGATGCGTCCGCGCTCGCGCAATTGCTCCAGCGTATAACCCGGCTGCAGGCCGCCGTGGGCCTGTACGTAGCTCGGCAGGTAGCCGGTGAGCACCAAGCGGTAGTCCATCGGCAGGCCCGGCACGATGCCGCGCATCATGCGGAACACCAGCGTGGTGCAGTTGGCGGTGAGGGTGTTGTAGAAGCGCGGTCGCTCGACCAGTGCGTTGGCCCGCTCGACGTAGGCGAGCAGCAGCGCGCGGGCGTCCTCCACGGGCAGCGCCACGCGGTAGAGATAGACGTCCTCGTCACGCACGTTGCTGCGCACCTGCACCACATCGCGCTCGTCGGCGGCGATGATCGATAGCTCGAACTGCTTGAAGAAGCCCCCCAGCTCCGAATACTGCTCGCCGCGCTCCTTGCGGATCTCCACCGAAAACGCGAGGAAACGCCCATCGGCGAAACCGAAGGAGACGATCACGTGGGCGATCGCCGGCATGCCCCAGTAGGAGGTGTACATGTCCACCGAGCGCAGCCCGTCCAGCGGGTAGTCGCGTGACTCCCAGGCGATGTCGTAGTCGTCGTCGCTGCGCCAGTGGAAGTTGCGCACGTTATCCAGGTGCAGCACGCCATTCTCGACGTGGCCATGCAGCATGCGCGCCACATCGTCGGACCAGACCCGCTCGTTGGACGGCTGCAGGGTGCTCCACCAGCCCAGCAGCGCAAGCATGCCGAGCGCGCCGCCGAGTAACGCCAGGGCGCTGCGCCGACGCCAGGGCAACCACGCCAGCCAGAGACCGGCCGCGCCCCAGGCCAGCAGCAACGGCCAGCGCAGCCAAGGGCTTTCGATCCGGTAATCCAGCGCCAACAGACCCCAGCCCATGCACAGCAGCAGCCCCAATGACAGCAACGCCCGCGCGACCGGCAGCGCTATGGATTTCAGCCTCGACATGCCATTTTCCAATTCCCTGACGAGGCGCTAGGTTAACAGCCGCCGCTGACCAACACGCGACTACCCGACGCAGGTCAATGACTCGCCAGTCAGTGCAAACGATTCGCGCCTCAGTGGCTAGAATCGATGCACCAGCAGGACAGTCGGCTCAACCCTGACTGCCTGCGCTGACGAAGGACATGTCGCGTCATGAAGGTCAATCGCACGCTCGTTATTCGCCTGGGACTGCTCGCCTTGCTGCTGGCGGCAGCCCTCCTGGCCTGGTGGCTGTGGCGCCCGCAGGGCCTTCCCGAGGGACTGACCAGCGCCAACGGACGCATCGAAGCCACCGAGGTGGACGTCGCCACCAAGCTCGCCGGACGCCTCGACGAGTTGCTGGTCGACGAAGGCGACTTCGTCGAAGCGGGACAGGTCCTCGCGCGCATGGACAGCCAGGTCCTCCAGGCGCAGCTTGCCCAGGCCCGCGCGCAGACCCGCCAGGCCGCCAATGCGGTGGGCACCGCACAGGCCCAGGTCGCGTTGCGCGAAAGCGAGAAGACCACCGCCGAAGCCGTGGTCGGCCAGCGCCAGGCGGAGCTCAGTGCGGCGCGCAAGCGCCATGCGCGCACCTCCACCCTGGTCCAGCGCAATGCGCTGCCGCAACAGCAGCTCGACGACGACGTCGCCGCGCTGCAGGGTGCCGAGGCCGCGCTGGCGGCGTCACGCGCGCAGGTGCTCTCGGCGGAGGCAGCGATCCAGGCCGCACGCTCCCAGGTGATCGAGGCCCAGTCCGCGGTCGAAGCGTCGCAAGCCGCCGTCGCCCGCCTGCAGGCGGACATCGACGACTGCGAGCTCAAGGCACCGCGCGCCGGGCGCGTGCAATACCGCATCAGCCAGCCGGGCGAGGTACTCGGCGCCGGCGGCAAGGTGCTCAACCTGGTGGACCTCGACGACGTCTACATGACCGTGTTCCTGCCGGCCGGGGAAGCCGGCCGGGTGGCGCTGGGCAGCGAGGCACACCTGGTGCTGGATGCCGCACCGCAGTACGTGATTCCGGCCAAGGTCAGCTACGTGGCCAGCGTCGCGCAGTTCACGCCGAAGACCGTGGAAACCGCCAGCGAACGCGAGAAACTGATGTTCCGCGTGCGTGCCCGTATCGACCGCGACCTGCTGCGGCGTCACCTGCAGCAGGTGAAGACCGGGGTTCCCGGTGTCGCCTATCTCAAGCTCGACCCTGACCTGGAATGGCCCGAGAACCTGCGGATCAAGGTTCCGCAATGACCGCCCAACCCGTCGCGCAGGTGCGCGACATCCACCTCGCCTATGGCGCGCAGGTGGCGCTGGAGGGCATCGACCTGGCGCTGCCGGCCGCCTGCATGGTGGGCCTGATCGGTCCCGATGGGGTCGGCAAGTCCAGCCTGCTGGCGCTGATCGCCGGTGCCCGTCGCTTGCAACGGGGCGAGTTGCAGGTGCTCGGCGGCGACATGCGCGACGCCGAGCACCGCCGCCGCAGTTGCCCGCGCATCGCCTACATGCCCCAGGGCCTGGGCCGCAACCTGTACCCGACGCTGTCGGTGCGCGAGAACCTGGAGTTCTTCGCCCGGCTGTTCGGCCAGGGCACCGAGGAACGCGGCCGGCGCATCGCCGAACTGCTCGTCTCCACCGGCCTGAACGGCTTCGAGGAACGCCCGGCGGGCAAGCTCTCCGGCGGCATGAAGCAGAAGCTGGGGCTGTGCTGTGCGCTGATCCACGACCCTGACCTGTTGATCCTCGACGAACCCACCACCGGCGTCGATCCGCTGTCGCGCAACCAGTTCTGGGAGCTGATCGCACGGATTCGCCAGGATCGCCCGGGCATGAGCGTGCTGGTGGCCACCGCCTACATGGACGAGGCGCAGCGTTTCGACTGGCTGGTGGCGATGGACGCCGGACAGGTCCTGGCCACCGGCAGCCCCAGCGAACTGCTCGCCCGCAGCGGGCGCCCGGACCTGGAGTCGGCCTTCATCGCGCTGCTGCCGGAGGAACGCCGCCGTGGTCACCAGCAGATCGTGATCCCGCCCCGCCCGGCCGGCGCCGACCAGGACATCGCCATCGAGGCCCACGGCTTGACCTGCCGCTTCGGCGACTTCGTCGCGGTGGACAGCGTCGACCTGCGCATCGCCCGCGGCGAGATCTTCGGCTTCCTCGGCTCCAACGGCTGCGGCAAGTCGACCACCATGAAGATGCTCACCGGCCTGCTGCCGGCCAGCGAGGGTGAGGCATTCCTGTTCGGCCAGCGCGTCGATCCTCGCGATCTGGCGACCCGCCGGCGCGTCGGTTACATGTCCCAGGCCTTCTCGCTCTACGGCGAACTGACGGTGCGCCAGAACCTGGTGCTGCACGCTCGCCTGTTCCAGGTGCCCAAGGCGCAGATCGCACCGAGGGTCGAGGAGATGCTCGCGCGCTTTGACCTGCACGGCGTGGCGGAGCAGTTGCCCGAGCAGTTGCCGCTGGGTATCCGCCAGCGCCTCTCGCTGGCCGTGGCAGTGATCCATCGCCCGGAAATGCTGATCCTCGACGAACCCACCTCCGGGGTCGACCCGGTGGCCCGCGACGGCTTCTGGCAACTGCTGGTGGAACTGTCGCGCCGCGACGGGGTGACCATCTTCATCTCCACCCACTTCATGAACGAGGCGCAGCGCTGCGACCGCATCTCGCTGATGCACGCCGGCAAGGTACTGGCCAGCGACACCCCCGCCGGACTCATGGCCCGACGCGGCCTGGACAGCCTGGAGGCCACCTTCATCGCCTACCTGCAGGAAGCCCGGGGCGACGAGACCCGGACCTCCGCCGAGCCCGCCGCGCCGAGCGAGCAGACGACCGCCGCCAACGCACCGCCGCCGCGTTTCAGCCTGCGCCGGCTGTTCAGCTACGCCCTGCGCGAAAGCCTGGAGGTGCGCCGTGACCGGGTGCGCTCGTCACTCGCGCTGTTCGGCACGCTGCTGTTGATGGTGATCATGGGCTACGGCATCAACATGGACGTGGAGAACCTCTCCTACGCGGTGCTCGACCGCGACCAGACCAGTACCAGCCAGGCCTACACCGAGAACCTCGCCGGCTCGCGCTATTTCATCGAGCGTGCGCCACTGCGCGACTATGCGGACCTGGAGCAGCGCATGCGCGCCGGGCGAATTTCCCTGGCGGTGGAGATTCCGCCCGGCTTCGGTCGCGACCTCAAGCGTGGCGAGGTGCCCGAAGTCGGCATCTGGATCGACGGCGCGATGCCGCAACGCGGGCAGACCATCCGCGGCTACGCCCAGGGACTGCATGCCGGCTATCTGCAAGCCCTGGCGCGTCAGGCGCCGAACCTGGCCGACGCCAGCAGCGCCTTCGACATCCAGGTGCGCTACCGCTACAACCCGGACGTGCAGAGCATCGTCGCCATGGTCCCGGCGGTGATCCCGCTGCTGCTGATGCTGATCCCGGCGATGCTGACCGCGCTAGGCGTGGTGCGCGAGAAGGAACTCGGCTCGATCACCAACTTCTACGTCACCCCGGTGACGCGCCTGGAATTTCTCCTCGGCAAGCAACTGCCCTACGTGGTTCTGGGGATGTTCAACTTCGTGCTGATGGCGCTGATGGCGGTCTGGGTCTTCGGCGTGCCGCTCAAGGGCAGCCTGGCCGCACTGAGCCTGGCGGCGCTGCTCTACGTGTTCTGTGCCACCGGGCTGGGCTTGCTGATTTCCACCTTCACTGGCAGCCAGATCGCCGCGGTATTCGGCACCGCCATCGCCACCCTGGTGCCGGCGATCCAGTTTTCCGGACTGACCCACCCGGTCTCCTCCCTGGAAGGCGCCAGCGCCTTCATCGGCCAGATCTACCCCACCAGCCACTTTCTCACCATCAGCCGCGGAGTCTTCTCCAAGGCCCTGGGGCTGGGCGCGTTGTACGCCGACTTCCTCGCCCTGGCCGTGAGCATTCCGCTGCTGCTGGGGCTGTGCATGCTGCTGTTGCGCAAACAGGAGCGCTAGCGACGATGAATACCTGGGCCAACGTCCTGCAACTGGGCATCAAGGAACTGCGCAGCCTCGGCCGCGACTACGCGCTGCTGGTGCTGATCCTCTATTCCTTCACCCTCAACGTCTACTCCAACGCCCGCGGCCTGCCGGAAACCCTGCACCACGCGCCCATCGCAGTCGTCGACGAGGATCGCTCGCAGCTCTCCACACGCATCCTCGGTGCGCTGCAGCCGCCCTACTTCAACCCGCCCGCGCTGATCGACGCGACCGCGATGGACGCCGGCATGGACGCCGGGCGCTACACCTTCGCCCTGGATATCCCGCCGCATTTCCAGCGCGACCTGCTCGCCGGGCGCCAACCGCAGATCCAGCTCAACGTGGACGCCACGCAGATCGGCCAGGCCTTCAGCGGCGCCGGCTACGTGCAGGAGATCGTCAGCAGCGAGATCGCCGAGTTTCTCCAGGGCACCCGCGGGGTGACGCCGCAGGCGGTGGAACAGGCCGTACGCGTGCTGTTCAACCCGAACCTCACCGAATCCTGGTTCGGTGCGGTGATGGCGGTGATCACCCAGATCACCATGCTGTCGATCATCCTCACCGGCGCGGCGCTGATCCGCGAGCGCGAGCACGGCACCATCGAGCACCTGCTGGTGATGCCGGTAACGCCCTTCGAGATCATGTTTGCCAAGGTCTGGTCGATGGCGCTGGTGGTGCTGGTGGCCACCGCACTGTCGATGCTGCTGGTGGTGCGCGCCTGGCTTGGCGTGCCGATCGGTGGCTCCTTGACGTTGTTCCTCGCCGGTACCGGGCTGTACCTGTTCGCCACCACTGCGCTGGGGATCTTCTTCGGCACCGTGGCGCGCTCCATGCCGCAGCTGGGCCTGCTGACCATCCTCGTGCTGATGCCGCTGCAGATTCTCTCCGGCACCACCACGCCGACGGAAAGCATGCCGGAATTCATCCAGTACCTGATGACGCTGGCGCCCACTACGCATTTCGTATCCTTCGCCCAGGCGATCCTCTACCGCGGCGCCGGTTTTTCCGTGGTGTGGCCGCAATTCCTCGCCCTGATCGCGATTGGCGCCGTGCTTTTCGGCTACTCATTGGCGCGTTTTCGCAAGGCGCTGGCACAAATGGGCTAGCCTGATTCAAGGACAGCGACGACCACGGCATTCGACTTTCGGCCAGGGGGAGTCGCCGCGCGAACCACGGGTCTACATACTCGAGACGCAGGCGTTGACAGGGACCTCGAATGGATCAGGCAACACAGGCGATACCCGACGAGCTCTTCAGGCTCGCCTTCGACAGCGCCGCCTCCGGCATGGCGCTGCTGTCGCTGGAGGGGAACGTGGTCTACAGCAACCAAACACTGCAGCGCATGCTCTGCTGCAGCGCCGAGAAACTGCGCGGCGAGGCGCTCGTCAGCTACTTCCATCCCCAGGACCAGCTTGCCTGCACCTATGCCCTGGAACGCGCCCTGCGCGCGCGCAATGACCTTCCCTCCGGCGCCCTGCGCTATCGGCACGATGACGAAGGCTACCAGTGGGCGCGCTATCAGCTGCGCATGATCGGCGATGCCCAGGGCGCCCCGCTCTACTACCTGGCACGTCTGGAATCCATCCTCGAGCGCCACGAGCAAGCCGAGCAGGTCCACTTGCTGGCGTTCGCACTGGATTACGCCCTCGACGGCATCGTGCTGCTCGATGACGGCCTGCGCGTGCGCTACGCCAACGATTCCGCGCGCGCCATGCTCAGCGATGACCACGGCGGCCTGCTCGGCATGCCCATCGGCAGTCTGGTACCCGCTTGGAGTCGAGACTCCCACACGCGACTCGCCGCGCGCCTGCGCTCCGGACAGGACCTCTATCTGGAGCTTGGCGAAGGCATCGACGGCACGCGACTGCCGGTGTCGATCCATGTCGATGCCTTCCACTACGACCAGCGCGGCTACAGCCTGATGCTGATGCGCGACCTCAGCGAACAACAGCGCATGGAACGTGCGCTACTGGAAAACGAGCGGCAGTTCCGCGCGCTGATCGAGAACACCCCCGACGCCATCGGACGCCTGAGTCCGGATTTCCACCTGCTCTACGCCAACCCGGCCCTGGAACGACTCTGCCAACTACCCTTGGTCGAGGCCCGCGGACGCCCCGCACAGGAAGCGTTTGGCTACAGCTCCCAGGTGGAGATCATGGCGGAACTGGTTCGCCAGGTCGCAGATACTGGCAAGGCCCTGGAGGAAGAACTGATCTACGGCGTCGACCAGCCACCGGACCAGCAGAGCCACCACATGGTCAAACTGGTCCCCGAACGGGATCAGTTGGGGCGCGTGCGCAGCGTCATCTCGGTCGCCCGCGACGTCACCGGCCTGCGCGCCGCCGAGCGTGAACTGGAGACGACCAACCTGCAACTGCGCGAGCTGGCCAGCCGGCGGGAAAGCGCCCGAGAAGAAGAGCGCAAGCTGATCGCCCAGGAAATCCACGACGAGCTCGGGCAGCATCTGACCGCCCTGCGCATGGGCATTTCCCTGCTACGCCTGCAATTCGGCGCAGAGAATCCGGGCCTCGCGGAGCGCGTCGAGCACCTGATGGGCCTGTGCGACCGCACCATCGGCGTGGTGCGCTCGATCACCACCAGCCTGCGCCCCTCGGCGCTGAACATGGGGCTGAAGGCTGCACTTGAATGGCTGGTGGCGGAGTTCACCCGCAGCAGCGGCATCGACTGCCGCCTCTACAGCCACCTGGACGACAGCGGCCTGGATGAACCGGCCACCATCACGCTGTTCCGCATCGTCCAGGAGGCATTGACCAACGTCGCGCGCCACGCCGGCGCCGAGCGCGTGGTCATCACCCTTGAGAACGAGGACGAACATTGCCTGGTGGACATCAGCGACAACGGCCGTGGCTTCGACCCACTGCAGGTGAAACACAGTACCCTTGGCCTGGCCGGTATGCGTGAGCGGGGCCTGAGCCAGGGTGGCCGGGTGGTCATCTTCAGTCATCCCGGCCAGGGCACCACGGTACAGGCACGTTTCCCGATGCGTCACCCCCAGGAGAAGAACCCATGATCCGTCTGCTGATCGCCGACGACCATGCCATCATGCGCGAGGGTTTGCGCCAGTTGATCGCCTTCGATCGCAATCTGGAAGTCGCCGCGGTGGCCGAGAACGGCAACCAGGTCCTGGAGCGCCTGCGCGAGGCCATGGTCGATCTGCTGCTACTCGACATGAGTATGCCCGGCCTGAGCGGCGAGGACCTGATCACTCGCCTGCGGGCCCGCTACCCGGGGCTTCCCATTCTGGTACTGAGCATGCACAACGAGGCACAGATCGCCCAGCGCGCGCTGCGCGCCGGTGCCGCCGGCTACCTGACCAAGGACCACGACCCGGAAACCCTGCTCGCCGCGATCCACCGTGTCGCCGGCGGTGGTCGCTACATCGACCCGCGCATCGCCGAAAGCATTGCCTTCGGCGCCAACCAAACGAGCAAGGAAGGGGCTGATTGCCTGTCCGACCGCGAATTCCAGATCCTGCGGCTGCTCGGTCAGGGGCTGACCGTCAACCAGATCGCCGAACAACTGGTCATCAGTAACAAGACGGTCAGCACCCACAAGACCCGCCTGATGGAAAAGATGGCATTCGCCAGCAACGCCGACATCGTCAAGTACGCGGTGAACCACGGCCTGGTCTGAATGACGCGGTTGAACCGCCCTCCGGATCACCCTCTCCCCGTCCCTTGTATGTTGATTTTGCTGTTCCCGCCGCAGCAGACCGCAGGCCCTCTGGTGACAAGACCGTGGGAGAGCGAGGGTCGCTACGGCGGTTTTGATTAGAGAACCCGAACGGTTGCCTGAGCTCGAAGCTCGCATTGCAAGGCAGGGAGTCAACGTCATGAAACAGCAAGACGCAGAAGTGGTATTGGGTGTAGACGTTTCTAAGGCTCGGTTGGACTGTGCGACCTGGCCGGCGTCTACCGCGTGGGCGCATGAGAATACGGTGGAAGGCATTGACGCGCTGGTGGCCAAAGCCCTCGAACAGCGCTTCAAGCTGGTTGTGCTCGAGGCCACGGGTGGCCTGGAGGCCGAGCTTGCCGCAGAGTTGGCGCGTGCGGGTGTCCCGGTGGCTGTGGTCAATCCGCGGCAGACGCATCGTTTCGCCCAGGCGCTGGGTATCTTGGCCAAGACCGATCAGGTCGATGCCGGTGTCTTGGCGCGTTTCGGCGCGATGACGGGTGTTGAGCCCAGAGCCCTCAAGGACGAATCGCTGCGTGCACTCGATGAGGTACTGACACGACGGCGGCAGACCGTCGAGATGCTGGTCATGGAGCGCCAGCGCTTGGCTCAAGCGCGCGATGCTCGGGTCTCCAAGCACCTCAAGCAACACATCCGCTGGCTGGAGAAGGCTGTCAGTGATTTCGATGACGAGATGCGCCAGCGGATCAAGGACAGCCCAGCCTGGAAGGCCAAGGATGACTTGCTGCAAAGCGTCAAAGGTATCGGAGATATCAACGCGTCGACCCTGATCGCCGATCTGCCGGAGCTGGGCCAGCTCACGCGCAAACAGATCGCCGCGTTGGTTGGTGTAGCGCCCTTCGCCCACGACAGCGGCCAGATGCGCGGCAAGCGCAAGATCTGGGGTGGACGTGCAGCCGTTCGCCATGCCCTGTACATGGCGACCCACAGCGCTCGCCGGTACAACCCACAGATCAAAGCCATGAGCGACCGACTAGTGGCGGCCGGCAAGCCGCCAAAGGTCGTCATCGTAGCCTGCATGCGCAAACTGCTCGTGATCCTCAACGCGATCCTGCGAACAGGAACGCCCTGGAATCCGGCCTGGGACAGTCGTCAGGCTTGACCGGGAACACGGTTGCTCTCCCGTGAAGGGCGAGCACAGCATCCAGGCCCCACACGAATAGCCCCTCGCCCCTCGTGGGAGAGGGGTTGGGGAGAGGGGGAGCAGCAAATGACGTCGCTCCGCCGCCCAGTCAGCCCTCAGCCGCAGTCAGAAAATCCCTACCCCTATCGTCCTCTGTCCTACGCCCGGATCGGGATGCGCCGATATCGCGCGGTTGTGCGCATCGTCATTCTTCGTAGCGTCAGCTGGAAGTGACCTTCCAGCCTCCACGCTGGAGCGCATCCGTGAGCAAACCACGCATTCCGACCCTCTACCTGGCAGTTGCCCTCTGTGCAGCGAGCGGGTTGCTGGCGACGACTCTGGCGGCCTATGGCGGTAGTTTCTATGCCCTGTTGCTGGTGGTGCCGGGGGCGCTGCTGGCGCTGTGGCTGGTGCGCCGTGCCGAAGCGACTCAGGCTCAGATCGTGGCTCAGGCGCACCAGACCGCGCGCTCCCAAAGCCAGGAAGAAGAAGCAAGCCGCCACGTCGAAGGTCTGCAGACCCTGTGCAGCGAGGTCGTGCCGCTCTGGGCGCGGCACGTCGAACTGGCGCGCAGCCACAGCCAGGAATCGGTCGAGGCGCTCACCGAGCGTTTCGCACAGCTCTCGGCACGCATCGACCACGCCCTGGCAGCGGCCAGTGGACAGGCCGGGCAGGACCTCCCTGCCCTGCTCGGCGGCAGCGAGCGGGCGCTCGGCAACACCGTTGTCGACCTGCGCAACGCGATGCAGGGTCGCCAGGCACTGCTCGCGGAGATCCAGCAACTCGAAGGTCTCACCGGCCAGCTCGCCGGGATGGCCTCGGAAGTGGCCAACATTGCCAAGCAGACCAACCTGCTGGCGCTCAACGCCGCCATCGAGGCGGCCCGCGCCGGTGAAGCCGGGCGCGGTTTCGCCGTGGTGGCCGACGAGGTACGCAAGCTCTCCACCCTCTCCGGGCAGACCGGCCAGCGCATCGTCGAGACCGTCGAGAACGTCAACCATGCCATTGGCCAGACGCTGGTGATGTCGCGCGAGCACACCGAGCTCGATGCCCGCACGCTGGAGGACGCCGGGCACCTCATCGACCGCGTCATCGAGGACTTCAAGGGCAGCGCCGAAGACTTGCTGCACGGCAGCGAGCGCCTGCGCGAGGAAAGCCAGGTCATGGCCGAGGAAATCAGCCGGGTGCTGGTGGACCTGCAGTTCCAGGACCGCACCGGGCAAATGCTCGGGCATGTACGCGACGACCTGGAGAAGCTCGCCCGACACGTCAACGAAACGCCCCAGGCGCCCATCGATGCCAGCCGCTGGCTGGCCGAGTTGCAAGCGACCTACACCACGCCCGAACAGCATCTGGCGCACACCGGCCAGCAGCGTTCGAACAGCAACGATTCCGACATCACTTTCTTCTGAGGCGCCCATGGCCAAGACCATTCTCATCGTCGACGACTCCGCATCGATCCGCCAGGTCGTCGGTATCACCCTCAAGGGGGCCGGCTACGAGGTCATCGAAGCCGTTGACGGCAAGGACGGGCTGTCGCGCCTCGACGGTCGCAAGATCCACCTGATCATCAGCGACGTGAACATGCCGAACATGGACGGCATCGCCTTCGTCAAGGCGCTCAAGCAATTGCCCGCTTACAAGTTCACGCCGGTGATCATGCTCACCACCGAAGCGGGCGAGAACAAGAAAGCCGAAGGTCAAGCCGCCGGCGCCCGCGCCTGGGTGGTCAAGCCGTTCCAACCCGCCCAGATGCTTACCGCCGTCTCCAAGCTGATCCTGCCGTGAGGAACCTGCCATGCGTAGTCCGGACAGCACTGCCCAACCGCTCGCCATTGAAGGTGCGCTGACCATTTACAACGCCGCCGAGAACAAGCCTTTGCTGCTCGCCGCGGTACAGCAGCCGGGACCACTGGAAGTGGACCTGGCGCGGGTCGACGAACTCGATTGCGCCGGCTTGCAACTGCTGCTGCAGATGCAACGCGAGGCCGGTGAGCATGGTTGCGCACTGCAGTTCAGCCATCCCACGCCCGCAGTGCTGGAGGTCCTGGAGCTCAGCGGCCTGGGACGACTGCTCGGAGAAACGCCCGCATGAACCTCGACGAAGTGATCGGCACCTTCATTGCCGAAAGCAACGAACTGCTCGAGCAAATGGAAAATACCCTGCTGGAGATCGAGCAGGCGCCGGACGATGCCGAGCGGATCAACGCGATCTTCCGCGCGGCGCACACCATCAAGGGCTCGGCTGGCCTGTTCGGGCTGGACCCGATCGTCGCCATCACCCACGTCGCGGAGAGCGTACTGGACCGCGTGCGTGCCAGCGAACTGGCCATCGACGGCACGCTGGTGGCGCTGCTGCTCGAAGTCGGCGACCACCTCTCCGGACTGATTGGGCAACTGGCCAGTGACAGCGCACTCGATCACCTGCCGGCGGACCTGATCGATACGGGCAAAGCCCTGGAGCAGCGTCTGAGCAAGTACCTCGCGCCGCAAAAGAGCGCAGCGGTCAGCGTTGCGCCCGCGCAGGAAGAAGCTCCCGTGGCCGCCAGCGGCCACTGGCACATTTCCTGGCGCCCGGGCCTCGACAGCCTGCGCAACGGCATGGACCCGCTGGCCCTGCTGCGCTACCTGCGTGGCTTCGGCGAGATGCGCGTGGAAACCCTCGAGGATGCGCTGCCGCGCGCCGAGGATTTCGACGCGGAAAGCAGCTATCTGGGCTTCGAGATCGCCTTGCATAGCGAGGAGCCGGCGGCGAGCATCGACGGCGCCTTCGACTTCGTTCGCGAAGACGGCCTGCTGCACCTGGCGCCGCCCGGCGCTGGCCAAGAGGTCGTGCTCGCGCAACTGCAAGCCCTGCCGGAAGGCGAGGAGCGCCTGCGGCCGATCTTCGAGACACTCGGCAGCCTGGCGTGCGCCGCTGCGGTCGAGGCGGACGAAGCGTCCCCGGTTGCCACGGTCGAAACTCCGAACGCGCAACGCAGTGCCGACGCGCCCGTCGCCGCGTCCGCGGCGCGAGAAAAAGCCGCCAGCGAAGCCACCCTGATTCGCGTCGATGCCGGCAAACTGGATGCCTTGATCAACCTCGTCGGCGAGTTGATCATCGCCGGCGCCGGGGTCCGCGACCTCGCCCAGCGCAGCGGCCTGGCCGACATGGGCGAAGCGGCGGAAACCCTGTCGCGGCTGGTCGAGGAAGTTCGCGACAGCGCGCTGACCCTGCGCATGGTGCAGATCGGCGCCACCTTCAACCGCTTCCAGCGCGTGGTGCGCGACGTCTCCAGCGAACTGGGCAAGGACATCGCGCTGCGTATCAGCGGCGGCGATACCGAACTGGACAAGACCGTGGTGGAGAAGATCGGCGATCCGCTGACCCACCTGGTACGCAACTCGATGGACCACGGCATCGAAGCGGCTGAACTGCGCCAGTCGCGCGGCAAGCCGCTGCAGGGCACCGTGCGTCTGAACGCCTACCACGAGGCCGGCGGCATCGTCATCGAGGTTTCCGATGACGGCGGCGGCCTGGACCCGCAGAAGATCCTCGCCAAGGCGATCCAGCGCGGCCTGGTCGCCGAAGGCCAGCAATTGAGCGACAAGGATATCTTCAACCTGATCTTCGAACCCGGCTTCTCCACCGCCGAGCAGGTCAGCAACCTCTCCGGCCGCGGCGTCGGCATGGACGTGGTCAAGCGCAACATCGCCGCGCTGCGCGGCACCGTCGAACTGGACAGCCGCCTGGGCGAAGGCACCTGCGTCCGCATCCGCCTGCCCCTCACCCTGGCGATCATCGACGGCTTCATGATCGGTATCGGCGCCGCCAGCTACGTGGTGCCGCTGGACATGGTCGAAGAGTGCATCGAGCTGCCCGCCGGGCAACTCGCCGGCCAGGAGTTCCTCGACCTGCGCGGTGATGTGCTGCCCTTCATCCGCCTGCGCCAGTTGTTCGACGATCCCAGCACGCCGCCGCGCCGGGAAAGCGTAGTGGTGGTCAGCTACGCCAACGTCCGCGCCGGGCTGGTCGTGGACCAGTTGCTCGGCGAGTTCCAGACCGTGATCAAGCCCCTCGGCCGGCTCTTTGGCCAGGTCGGCGGCCTCAGTGGCTTCACCATTCTCGGCAGTGGCGCCGTCGCCCTGATCCTGGACATCCCCGGCTTGCTGGCTCAACTCGGACAAGCCGCCAATGCCCCTCGCGGTACGACCCATACGGCTCGGAGTATCCCGCAATGAACCTCGTCAATCGCATCATCGTTCTTGGCGCAACCGCCCTCCTCGCCCTGCTGCTGGCCGTCCTGCTGGCCGCCGATGGCAACCTCCTGCGGATCGTCGTGGCGATCGCCGCGGCACTCATCGTGCTTCAGGTCGTACTCCTGGTTCGCACCTTCGGCCAGGGACTGGGCTGCGATCTCGAGCAAGCGCTGGACCAGGCCCGGCGCTTGGCACACGGCGACTTCGACAGCCAGAGCCAGCGCGCCGCGCCGGCCGATTCACTGGTCGCGCACCTGCAGCAAGCCAACGCGACCCTGCGCGAACTGCGCCAGGACCTGCAATACACGATCGACGAGCATGCCCGTGGCGACATCGACGTGGTGGTCCATGTCGAATACCCGGGCGCTTTCGGTGAAATGGCCCAGGGCATCAACGACCTGGTCGCCAGCCACATCGCCGTGAAGAAACAGGCCATGAACTGCGTGCGCGCCTTCGCCGAGGGCGACCTGACGGCCCCGCTGGAGCAGTTGCCGGGCAAGAAGGCCTTCATCAACGAGAACATCGAGACCCTGCGCGGCAACCTCACCGGGCTGATGGCACAAATGCGCCACATGGCCGAAGAGCACGACAAGGGCGATATCGACGTGATGATCGACGCCGTGCGCTTCAAGGGTGCCTATGCCGAGATCGCCAACGGCATCAACGCCATGGTCTCCGGCCACATCAGCGTGAAGAAGAAAGCCATGGCCTGCATCCGCGCCTTCGCCGAAGGCGACCTGTCGGCGCCGCTGGAGCAGTTCCCCGGCAAGAAGGCCTTCATCAACGACAACATCGAGACCCTGCGCGGCAACGTACAGGCGCTGATCGACGACACCCAGATGCTCAGCGATGCCGCCCGCGAAGGCCGCCTGCAGGTACGCGCCCAGGCCAACCGCCATCGCGGTGATTTCCGCCGCATCGTCGAGGGCATCAACGCCACCCTCGAATCCATCGTCGAACCGGTCAGCGAAGCCATGACGGTGGTCGCCTCGCTGGCTGAAGGCAACCTGTCGCAGCACATGACCGGCGATTACCAGGGCCACATGCTGGAGCTCAAGCAGTCGCTCAACAGCACCGTGGAAAAGCTCGCCGACATCATCGGCCAGGTGCATGAGACCACGACCCTGATCAACAACGCCTCCCAGGAGATTTCCTCGACGGCGCATACGCTCAGCCAGGCCGCCTCCAACCAGGCCGCCTCGGTGGAGGAAACCACCGCGGCGATGGAGCAGATGTCCGCCTCCATCGCGCAGAACACCGACAACGCCAAGGTCACCGACAACATGGCCGGCAAGGCCTCCTGCGAGGCCAGCGAAGGCGGCCAGGCGGTGAAGAACACCGTGGATGCGATGAAGACCATCGCCGAGAAGATCGGCATCGTCGACGACATCGCCTACCAGACCAACCTGCTGGCGCTCAACGCCGCTATCGAGGCTGCCCGTGCCGGCGAGCACGGCAAAGGCTTCGCGGTGGTCGCCGCCGAAGTGCGCAAGCTCGCCGAGCGCAGCCAGGTGGCCGCCCAGGAGATAGGCGAAGTAGCCAAGGGCAGTGTGCAACTCGCCGAACGCGCCGGCAGCCTGCTCGACCAGATGTTGCCGTCGATCAACCGCACCTCGGACCTCGTGCAGGAAATCGCTGCCGCGTCCGACGAGCAGAGCACCGGCGTACAGCAGATTTCCTCGGCGATGAACCAGCTCAGCGACATCACCCAGCAGAACGCGGCCGCCTCGGAAGAGCTGGCCGCCACCGCTGCCGAGATGAACGGGCAATCCTCGCAGTTGCAGCAGTTGATGAACTTCTTCCGGTTCGATGACGCGCAACAGACCCGCATCGCCGCCGTTCAGCCGAGCGTCGCGCAGATCGCCGTGGCCCAGACGGCCGCGCCGCAACAGGTCAGCGGCTTCGTCCGCTTCGGGAGCTAGGCATGGACGTTCAGACCTATGGCCACATCGCACTCGGCGGTGATACGGAGCGGCAATACCTGAGCTTCCGTGTCAGCCAGGAAACCTACGCCGTACCGACGCGCTACGTGCGCGAGATCCTCGAGTACGGCCAGATCACCCGCGTGCCGATGATGCCGGCGCTGGTCTGCGGCGTAATCAACCTGCGGGGCGCGGTCGTCCCGATCATCGACCTGGGCGAGCGCTTCGAGAACAGCCCGGTGAGGCTCGGCCCGCGGACCTGCATCGTGATCATGGAAGTGTTCGACGAAGACCAGGCACAGCTCGTCGGCGCCCTGGTAGACGCGGTCAGCGCCGTCGCCGAGATCGAGGACGACGCACGCCGCAATGCGCCGGCCTTCGGTAGCCGCATCCGCAGCGACTTCGTCGATGGCATGGCGCGGATCGGCGACGGCTTCATCACCCTGCTGCGCATGGAACAGGTGCTGAACCTGGACGAGATCGCCGATCTCGCCGGTCGCCACCCGGCCACCAGCACGCTCGACTGAACAACAGGACGATGCCCATGACCCGTCACTCGCCGCCCGCCGTCTCGCCTTCGCGACGACTGGATCATGCCCGTCGGTCAATCCTCATACCGCTGTCAACGGCGCCTGGACAGGCCGCCGGCAATCACGCCCTTTTCACCTCAGCTGCGCGCAGGAGCACCGCATCATGAGCATTCACGCACGTATCACCTCGTTGACCCTCAGCGCCTCGCTGGCCCTGCTGCTACTGGCCCTTGCCCCGCTGGGCCAGCTCACCGTCGGCGTTGGCCTGGCGGCCGTGGTATTGGTCGCCCTGCAAGGCTGGCTGCTCGCCGGCGCGCTGCGCGAACAACTCGGCGGCGCCAGTGAGCGCATCCTCGAACAGAGCCGCAGGCTGGCACTCGGCGAGCTCGACGGCACGCCGCACGGCGAAGCCCGTGCCGGCTCGCTGGCCGCCGCTCAGCAGCAGCAGGCGGCGAACCTCGAAGCCCTGCACGACGAACTGCAGCGGGTCAGCCTGGCACACGCGCAGGGCGACATCGACGTTACCCTCGAAGCGACGCGCCTGCCGGGCGTGTTCGCCAGCCTGGCCGAGCGCATCAACGCGCTGGTGAGCAGCCACATCGAGGTGAAGATGAAGGCCATGCACTGCGTGCGTGGCATCGCCGAGGGCGACCTGAAAGCGCCGCTGGAACGCCTCCCCGGCAAGAAGGCCTTCATCAACGAGACCATCGAGACCCTGCGCGGCAACCTCACCGGCCTGATCGACGAGATGCGCCACATGGCCGAGGAGCACGACAAGGGCGATATCGACGTGGTCATCGACGCCGAGCGTTTCCAGGGTGCCTATCGCGATATCGGCCGCGGCATCAATGCCATGGTCACCGAGCACATCACGGTGAAGAAAAAAGCCATGGCCTGCGTCGAAGCTTTCGCCGTGGGCGACCTCGACGCCCCGCTGGAGCCGTTCCCCGGCAAGAAAGCGTTCATCAACGAAACCGTCGAGACCCTGCGCGGCAACCTCACCGGGCTGATGGGTGAAATGCGCCACATGGCCGCCGAGCACGACAAGGGCGATATCGATGTGATGATCGACGCCGAGCGTTTCCAGGGCGCCTACGCGGAGATTGCCCGCGGCATCAACGCCATGGTCGCCGGCCACATCGCGGTCAAGAAGAAAGCCATCGCCTGCGTCCAGGAGCTGGGTGCCGGCAACCTCGAAGCGCACCTGGAGACCTTCCCCGGCAAGAAGGTGTTCATCAACGAGACCATCGAGCAACTGCGCGCCAACATGGTCGCGCTGATCGACGACACCACCCTGCTCAGCGAATCGGCGATGCACGGCAAGCTCGACGTGCGCGCCGACGCCAACCGCCACAAAGGCTACTACCGCAACATCGTCAACGGCTTCAACGGCACCCTGGAAGCCATCATCGTGCCGCTGCGCGAGGCGCTGCAAGTGATCAAGGCGCTCGCCGAGGGCGACCTGCAGCAGCGCATGGAAGGCGACTATCGCGGCCAGCTCGGTGAACTCAAGGGCTCGCTGAATGCCACCGTGGACAAGCTTGCCGACATCATCGGGCGCATCCACCAGTCCACCAGCACCCTCAATGTCGCCGCCGAGGAAATCTCCGCCACCGCCCAGAGCCTCAGCCAGGCGGCGTCCGAACAGGCCGCCTCGGTGGAGGAAACCAGCGCCTCGATGGAGCAGATGTCCTCCTCCATCGCGCAGAACACCGAGAACGCCAAGGTCACCGACGGTATGGCCGGCAAGGCTTCCAGCGAAGCCAGCGAAGGCGGCCGTGCGGTCAGCGACACCGTGGCGGCGATGAAGACCATCGCCGAGAAGATCGGCATCGTCGACGACATTGCCTACCAGACCAACCTGCTGGCGCTCAACGCCGCGATCGAAGCCGCCCGCGCCGGCGAGCACGGCAAGGGCTTCGCGGTGGTCGCCGCCGAAGTGCGCAAGCTCGCCGAACGTAGCCAGGTAGCCGCCCAGGAGATCGGCGAAGTGGCCAAGAACAGCGTGCAACTGGCCGAGCGCGCTGGCTTCCTGCTGGAGCAGATGCTGCCATCGATCAACCGCACCTCCGACCTGGTGCAGGAAATCGCCGCCGCGTCCGAAGAGCAGACCACCGGCGTTGAGCAGATCAACGCCGCAATGGGCCAGCTCAGCGATATCACCCAGCGCAATGCCGCCGCCTCCGAGGAACTGGCGGTCACCGCGGACGAAATGAACAGCCAGTCCACCCAGTTGCAGCAGCTGGTGCAGTTCTTCCGCTTGCGCATGAGTGCCGCGGTGGAGCGTCCGGCGCCTGGCGCGCCTGCCGTACTTGCCGTGCCTGGGCACGAGGACGCGCCCCGCGTGGCCGGCTTCGTGCGCTTCGGAGGCTGAACATGGAGCGAGCCCCGGGCATGTACACCCGCTTCCGCAATACCGGCCTGCTGCGCGAGCGGCAGGCACTCAACCTGGACGAGAAAAATACCCAAGTCGCCTTTCGGCAACCCCATTTGCTTGTCCACGGCGCCGCCTGAGCGCCCGGAGCCAATCCATGACCATTACCAAGAAGATGATCCTCCTGGTGCTCTGCGCGCTGATCGGCATCCTGCTGCTAGCGGGCATCGGCTACCAGCAGATGAACCAGGTCTACAAGGCCGCGAACTACGCCAACGTGAACTCGGTGCCGAGCATCGTCGCCATCAACCAGCTACGGAACGCGGTGAACGAGCAGGTCCAGTTGGTCTACCAACACATTCTCAGCGTCGACGATCAGGCCATGGCCGGGTTGGACAAGGCGATCAAGGACAACGAAGCGGAGATCACCAACGCGCAGGAGGCCTACGCCAAGCTGCTCTCGGACGACACCGACACGTCGCTGCTGGACGCCGATCGCAAGGCCATCACTGAATTCCTCGCGGCCGCCAGCGTGGTGCTCCAGCACTCCCGGCGCAATGAGAACGAGGTCGCCCGCGACGGCATGATCGCCCTGCAGGCCAACCAGATCGACTCGCTCAACGCGGCCCTGGAAAAACACCGCGACTACAACGTCAAGAATGCCGCCCTGGGCGGCGACCAGGCCGAGGCGGCGCTGTCGAGCGCAACGCTGGTCTCCATTGTGGTTGCCGCGCTTACGCTGCTGGTGGTGGGTTTGTTCGGTGCGCTGATCACTCGCAACCTGCTGCGCCAACTGGGCGGCGAGCCCGCCTATGCGGCAGACATGGTCGGCCGCATCGCCGCCGGCGACCTCACCGTGCAGGTCGCTACCCGCGAGGGCGACAACAACAGCATGCTCGCCGCCATTCGCCGCATGGCGGAGAAGCTGGCGCAAACCATCGGCGAGGTACGCAGCAATGCCGATGCCCTGACGAGCGCCTCCGAGCAGATCTCTGCGACGGCCCAGAGCATGAGCCAAGGAGCTTCCGAGCAGGCCGCATCGGTAGAAGAAACCAGCGCCTCGATGGAGCAGATGTCCGCCTCCATCGCACAGAACACCGAGAACGCCAAGGTCACCGACGGCATGGCCGGCAAGGCCTCCCGCGAGGCTGACGAAGGCGGTCGCGCGGTACGCGAGACGGTGGAAGCGATGAAAACCATCGCCGAGAAGATCGGCATCGTCGATGACATCGCCTACCAGACCAACCTGCTGGCGCTCAACGCCGCCATCGAAGCGGCCCGCGCCGGCGAGCACGGCAAGGGCTTCGCGGTGGTCGCCGCCGAAGTACGCAAGCTGGCCGAACGCAGCCAAGTGGCCGCCCAGGAGATCGGCGAAGTCGCCAAGGGCAGTGTGCAGTTGGCCGAACGCGCCGGCAGCCTGCTCGACCAGATGGTACCGTCGATCACCCGCACCTCCGACCTGGTGCAGGAGATCGCCGCGGCCTCCGAGGAGCAGACCAGCGGCGTGGGCCAGATCAGTAGCGCGATGAACCAGCTCAGCGAAATCACCCAGCAGAACGCCTCCGCCTCCGAGGAACTGGCCGCCACCGCCGAGGAAATGAGCGGACAAGCCGAGCAGCTGCAGCAACTGATGGCGTTCTTCAAGGTCGACGGCGGTCTGCCGCCGAGCAGCGCGCTCAAGCCCAAGAGCCGCGTCCGCACGATGCCGGACGTGGATGACGATGGCAGTGCCGCAGGCGGCCTGCCCAGCGGTTTCGTACGTTTCGCGGGGTGAGCACATCATGGACTGGTCAAAGCACGAAACCGAACCCAGCGCGACGAGCGAGCAGTACCTGACCTTCGCCCTGGGTGGCGAGCTGTACGCCGTGGGCACCCGCAACGTGCGTGAAATCATCGAGTACGGCGCCCCGCGGCACGTACCGATGATGCCGCCGAGCATCCTCGGCGTGATCAACCTGCGTGGCTCGGTGGTGCCGGTCATCGATCTGCTGCGCCGCTTCGGCAAGGGCGCCACCGAGGCCGGGCGACGCAGTTGCATCGTCATCCTCGAGGCCCGCCAGGGAAATCACGAACAGGTGATTGGCGTGGTGGTGGATACCGTCAGCGCCGTGCTCGAGATTCCCCAGAGCGACATCGAACCGGCGCCGCACTTCGGCCAGTCGGTCAATGCCGAGTTCCTGCTCGGCATGGGCAAGTTGGATAGCGGGCTGGTGCTGCTGCTGGACGTGGGCCGCGTGCTGTCCCAGGCGGAGATGCAGCAGCTTGGTCAGGCCTCGGATCGCGAGGAGGCCGCATGCAACAGCTCCAGCTGAGCGATCGCGAATTCGAGCAGTTTCGCGTCTTCATCCACGAGATCGCCGGGATCGCCCTGACCAGCGCGAAGAAACAGTTGGTCGCCGGACGCCTGGGCAAGCGCCTGCGCCATTACGGCATGGGCTGCTTCGCCGACTATTTCGCCCTGGTGATGAAGGATCGTCAGGAGTGCCAGACGGCCGTCGATCTGCTGACCACCAACGAGACCTACTTCTTCCGCGAGCCCAAGCACTTCGATTTCCTCCGCGAGCGCCTGCGCGATGAGCTCGCCAGGGGCTCGACGCCGCTGCGCATCTGGAGCGCCGCCTGCTCCACCGGCGAGGAGCCTTACACCCTGGCGCTGCTGCTGGCCGATACCCTGACCCATCGGCCGTGGGAGATCGTCGCGTCGGACCTCAGCCAGCGGGTACTGCAGACCGCCCGCAACGGTATCTATCCGATGGACAGTCGTGGCGTGGATAGCGAGATGCTGCGCCGCCACTGCCTCAAGGGCACCGGCGAGCATGCCGGCAGCTTCATGATCGAACCGGCCCTCGCGCGCCGCGTGCAATTTCGCCAGATCAACCTCAACCAGCAGCTACCCGACGTGGGCCACTTCGAGGTGATCTTCCTGCGCAACGTGATGATCTACTTCGACCTGGAAACCAAGCGCCAGGTGGTCCGGCGCCTCTGCGAGCGTCTGCGCCCGGGCGGCTATCTGTTCGTCAGCCACTCGGAAAGCCTCAATGGGGTGACCAACGACCTGAGCGCGGTGCGCCCGTCGATCTACCGGAAAGCCCATGCGTAGCCCCGGCGAGGTGTTCCTGGCTCCTGGGGAATTCCACTTCAGCGAGCAACCGGTGCGCATCCGCACGCTCCTCGGCTCGTGCGTGTCCCTGGTGGCCTGGCACCCGCAAAGACGCCTGGGAGGCATGAGTCACTTCCTGCTGCCCAGCCGCGATCCAAGGGGCAAGCACCTGGACGGTCGTTACGGTGATGAAGCCTTCGAACTGATGCTCGCTGAAATGCACCGGCGCGACAGCCTGCCGCTGGAATACCGCCTGGGCCTTTACGGCGGCGCCAACATGTTCGGCGGCAATCCCGGCGACCATATCGGCAAGCGCAACGCGGCCCTGGCCATGGAGCTGCTCCAGTACCACGGCCTGAAATGCCAGTCTACGGACCTGGGGGGCCGCACCCCACGCACCCTGATTTTCGATGTCGGCAGTGGGGAGCTCACACTTCGTCACTCGGCATCGCCGCCATCCACCGGGCCGCAGTCCCAGGAGGTGATGAGATGAATCGCATCAAAGTGATGATCGTCGACGACTCCGCAGTGGTCCGCCAGGTTCTCGCGGGCAGCCTTGCGGAACACCCGGCGATCGAGGTGATCGGCACCGCCGCCGATCCTGTATTCGCGCTCGACAAGATGAATCGCAACTGGCCCGACGTGCTGGTGCTGGACGTGGAAATGCCGCGCATGGACGGCATTACCTTCCTCAAGAAATTGATGGCTGAGCGCCCGACACCCGTGGTGATCTGCTCCACCCTCACCGAGAAGGGCGCGGCCACGACCCTGCAGGCAATGGCCGCCGGTGCGGTGAGCATCGTTACCAAGCCCCAAGGCAACCTGCGGCAATTCCTCATCGGCGCGACCGAAGAACTCGTCCAGGCAATCAAGGCCGCCGCCCAGGCCAACCTCAAGCGCCTGGCCATGCCGCCACCGAGCACGCCGCCGAAGCTTTCCGCTGATGCCATCCTGCCGGCGGCCAGCCAGGCGGCAATGGCCCGCACCACCGAGAAGGTAGTGGCCATCGGCACCTCCACCGGTGGCACCCAGGCGCTGGAATACCTGCTCACCTCCTTGCCACGGGTCTGCCCGGGGCTGGTGATCGTCCAGCACATGCCGGAACGCTTCACCGCCGCTTTCGCCGAGCGCCTGGATCGCATGAGCCAATTGGATGTCCGCGAGGCACGCAGTGGCGACCGGGTGATCCCCGGACGTGCGCTGATCGCCCCCGGTGGCCGCCACATGCTGCTCAAGCGCAGCGGAGCGCAGTATCACGTGGAGATCGTCGATGGCCCGCCGGTCAGTCGGCATCGCCCCTCGGTGGACGTGTTGTTCCGCTCCACCGCCCGCGCCGCCGGCGGCAACGCCCTGGGCGTGATCATGACCGGGATGGGCGACGATGGCGCCCGTGGTCTCAAGGAGATGCGCGAGGCGGGTGCCAACACACTGGGCGAAAGCGAAGCCAGCTGCGTGGTCTACGGCATGCCGCGCGAAGCCATGAAGCTGGGGGCCGTGGAGCGCGAACTGCCACTTCAGCAGATCCCCCAGGCGATACTGCAGGCCTGAGTCCGGCTCAGAAGCAGTCGCCCGGCACCCGCACCCAGCCTTCCATCAGGACCCGCGCACTGCGGCTCATGGAGGCTTCGGTGACCTGCCACTGGCCGTCTACGCAGCGGGCCTGGGCGCCGACCCTCAGGGTGCCGGAGGGATGCCCGAAGCGGACCGCACGGCGCTCGCCACCACCGGCGGCAAGATTGACCAGGGTGCCGTCGATGGCCGCCGCCGTGCCGATGGCGACCGCCGCCGTCCCCATCATCGCGTGGTGCAGCTTGCCCATGGACATGGCCCGCACACGCAGGTCGATGTCCGTCGCGCTGACCAGCTTGCCGCTGGAGGAACGGTAGTCCGCTGGAGGTGCGACCCAGGCCAACTTGGGCGTGTGCTGGCGCCGCGCGGCGTCCTCCAGACGCTCGATCAGCCCCATGCGCAGCGCACCATGGGCCCGGATCGTCTCCAACCGCGCCAGGGCCGCCGCGTCGCCATTGATGTCGTCCTGCAATTCGCTACTGCTATAGCCCAGGTCCGCAGCGTTGACGAAGATCGTGGGAATCCCCGCGTTGATCAGCGTGACCGGAAAGCTGCCGATGCCCGGCACCTGCAGTTCATCCACCCGATTGCCGGTGGGGAACAGCGCGCCGCCCTCCTCCCCCTCGTCGGCGGGATCGAGGAAGGCCAGGGCAATCTCCGCCGCGGGAAAGGTCACCCCATCCAGTTCGAAGTCACCGGTTTCCTGCACTTCACCGTTGCGCATCGGCACCTTGGCGACGATGGTCTTGCCGATGTTGGCCTGCCAGATACGCACCTCGCAGAGCCCGTCACGCGGTACCCGCGCCGGATCGAGCAGACCTCCGGCGATAGCGAAGGGACCGACCGCCGCCGACAGGTTGCCGCAGTTGCCGCTCCAGTCGACGAAGGCACTGTCGATGGACACCTGGCCGAACAGGTAGTCCACATCGTGACCGGGTCGCTGGCTGGGTGAGACGATCACCGTCTTGCTGGTGCTGGAGGTGGCGCCACCCATACCGTCGATCTGCTTGGCATAGGGATCGGGGCTGCCGATCACCCTCAGCAACAGGCGATCACGCGCCTCACCGGGAGCACGACAGGCCTCGGGCAGATCCTCCCGGCGAAAGAACACACCCTTGCTGGTGCCACCACGCAGGTAGGTGGCGGGAATGCGGATCTGTGCGGCGTGGGACATCGTTGACTCCTGCGACGCCCCCATCGGGCGTCTGATTGTGTGTTCAGGTCAAGAACCGAGCCCAGGCATGCTACGGCGCGGGCCCGCCCCCTCTCCCCAACCCCTCTCCCGCCAGGGGCGAGGGGCTCGTTCGGTGCGGTGCCTGCCGCCCCTGGGACGCGGCAAGTGGCATGGCTATGCTGGCCCGCCCCCTCTCCCCAACCCCTCTCCCGCCAGGGGCGAGGGGCTTGTTCGGTGCGGGGCCTGCCGCCCTGGGACACGGCAAGGGGCATGGCTGTGCTGGCCCGCCCCCTCTCCCCAACCCCTCTCCCGCCAGGGGCGAGGGGCTTGTTCGGTGCGGGGCCTGCCGCCCCTGGGACACGGCAAGTGGCATGGCTATGCTGGCCCGCTCCCTCTCCCCAACCCCTCTCCCGCCAGGAGCGAGGGGCTTGTTCGGTGTGGCCTTACTGGTGGGCACGGCGCCGGGCCGCGCTTTTGCTCCCCTCTCCCCTCGCGGGAGAGGGGTCGGGGGAGAGGGGGTTACCCCAACGTCTCCTGCAGAAAATCCTCGGCAAAGCGCTGCAACACGCCACCCGCTTCATAGATCGAGACTTCCTCGTTGGAGTCCAGGCGGCAGCGCACCGGCACCTCCAGCGCCTGGCCATCGCGGCGGCGGATCACCAGGGTCAGCTCGGCCCCCGGAGTACGCTCGCCGAGCACGTCGAAGGTCTCGCTGCCGTCGATGCCCAGGGTGGTACGCGTGGTACCGGGCAGGAACTCCAGCGGCAACACGCCCATGCCGATCAGGTTGGTGCGGTGGATGCGCTCGAAACCCTCGGCGACGATCGCTTCGACCCCGGCCAGGCGCACGCCCTTGGCGGCCCAGTCGCGGGAGCTGCCCTGGCCGTAGTCGGCGCCGGCGATGATGATCAGCGGCTGCTTGCGCTGCATGTAGGTCTCGATGGCCTCCCACATGCGCAGCACCTGACCATCCGGCTCCAGACGGGTCAGCGAGCCCTGCTTCACCTGGCCATCGACCACCGCCATTTCGTTGATCAGCTTGGGGTTGGCGAAGGTCGCGCGCTGCGCGGTGAGGTGGTCGCCGCGGTGGGTGGCGTAGGAGTTGAAGTCCTCTTCGGGCAGGCCCATCTGCGCCAGGTACTCACCGGCGGCGGAGTCGGCGAGGATGGCATTGGACGGCGACAAGTGATCGGTGGTGATGTTGTCGCCCAGCACCGCCAGCGCACGCAGGCCACGCAAGCCGCGCTCGCCGGCCAGCGCGCCCTCCCAGTAGGGCGGACGGCGGATGTAGGTGCTCTGCGGGCGCCACGCGTAAAGCGGGCTGACGCCACTGTCCTCGGCAGCGGCGAAGCGGAACATCGGCTCGTAGACCTGGCGGAACTGCTCGGGCTTCACCGCGCGGGCGACCAGGGCATCGATCTCTTCGTCGCTGGGCCAGAGGTCGGCCAGGGTCACCGCCCTGCCCTCGCTATCGTGCCCGAGTACGTCCTTCTCGATGTCGAAGCGGATGGTCCCGGCGATGGCGTAGGCCACCACCAGCGGCGGCGAGGCGAGGAAGGCCTGCTTGGCGTAGGGATGGATGCGTCCGTCGAAGTTGCGGTTACCGGAGAGCACCGCGGTGGCGTAGAGGTCGCGTTCGATGATTTCCTGCTGGATCGCCGGGGCCAGCGCGCCGGACATGCCGTTGCAGGTGGTGCAGGCGAAGGCGACGATACCGAAGCCGAGCTTTTCCAGCTCCGGCAGCAGGCCGGCTTCCTTCAGGTACAGCTCCACCGCCTTCGACCCGGGCGCCAGCGAGGTCTTCACCCAGGGCTTGCGCAGCAGGCCGCGGGCGTTGGCGTTGCGCGCCAGCAAGCCGGCGGCGATGACATTGCGCGGGTTGGACGTGTTGGTGCAACTGGTGATGGCAGCGATGATCACCGCGCCGTCGGGCATCTGCCCCGGTGTTTCGTTCCAGGCGCCGGCGATGCCGCGCTCGGCCAGCGCGGCGGTGGGCAGGCGGCGATGCGGGTTGGACGGCCCGGCCATGTTGCGCTCCACCTGGGACAGGTCGAAGCGCAGCACGCGTTCGTACTCGGCGCCGCGCAGCTCGTCGTCCCACAGGCCCAGGGTCTTCGCGTAGTTTTCCACCAGTGCCACCTGGGCATCCTCGCGGCCGGTGAGGCGCAGGTAGTCGAGGGTCTGCCGGTCGATATGGAACAGCGCGGCGGTGGCGCCGTATTCGGGACACATGTTGGAGATGGTCGCGCGGTCGCCGATGGTCAGCGCCGCGGCACCCTCGCCGAAGAACTCCAGCCAGGCACCGACCACCCGTTCCTTGCGCAGGAACTCGGTGAGCGCGAGGACCACGTCGGTGGCGGTGATGCCCGGGCGCGGGCGCCCGGACAGCTCGACGCCGACGATGTCCGGCAGGCGCATCCAGGACGCTCGGCCGAGCATCACGCTTTCCGCCTCCAGGCCGCCGACGCCAATGGCGATCACGCCCAGCGCGTCGACGTGCGGGGTGTGGCTGTCGGTGCCGACGCAGGTATCCGGGAAGGCCACGCCGTCGCGCACCTGGATCACCGGGGACATCTTCTCCAGGTTGATCTGGTGCATGATGCCGTTGCCCGGCGGAATGACCTCGACGTTGTGAAACGCCTGGCGCGTCCAGTCGATGAAGTGGAAGCGGTCCTCGTTACGGCGGTCCTCGATGGCGCGGTTGCGGGCGAAGGCATCGGGCTCGAAGCCGCCACACTCCACCGCTAGCGAGTGATCGACGATCAATTGCGTCGGCACCACCGGGTTCACCGCCGCGGGATCACCGCCACGCGCGGCGATGGCATCACGCAGGCCGGCCAGATCGACCAGCGCGGTCTGCCCGAGGATGTCGTGGCAGACCACCCGCGCCGGGAACCAGGGAAAGTCCAGGTCGCGGCGGCGCTCGATCAGTTGGCGCAGCGAGGCGTCCAGCGCCTGCGGGTCGCAGCGCCGCACCAGGTTTTCCGCGAGCACCCGCGAGGTATAGGGCAACCCCGCCCAGGCGCCGGGCGCCAGGGCCTCGACGGCTTCACGGGCGTCGAAGTACAGCAGCGCGCTGCCGGGCAGTTTCTTGCTGTAAGCCTTGTTCATGGAAAGGACTCGATCACGGTCAATGGAGTGAGCGGGCGGCCATCCGTGCGGCCGCCTCGGTGTTCAACGCTGGGCCAGCGGCACGAAAGGACGCTGTTCGACGCCGGTGTAGTCGGCGCTGGGGCGGATGATGCGATTGTTCGCGCGTTGTTCGAACACGTGCGCGCACCAGCCGGCGACCCGCGAGCAGACGAAGATCGGCGTGAACAGCGGCGTCGGGATGCCCATGAAGTGGTACGCCGAGGCGTGATAGAAGTCGGCATTGGGGAACAGCTTCTTCTGCTCCCACATGGTCCGATCGATGGCCTCGGAGACCGGGAACAACACGCGGTCGCCGACTTCCTCGGCGAGCTGCCGCGACCAGTCCTTGATGACCTCGTTGCGCGGATCGGATTCCTTGTAGATCGCATGGCCGAAGCCCATGATCTTGTCCTTGCGTTCGAGCATGGCGAGCAGCTCGGTGACCGCCTCCTCGGGCGAGGAAAACCGCTCGATCAACGCCATCGCCGCCTCGTTGGCGCCACCGTGCAGCGGCCCGCGCAGCGAGCCGATGGCGCCGGTGACACAGGAGAACAGGTCGGACAGCGTCGAGGCGCAGACCCGCGCGGTGAAGGTCGACGCGTTGAATTCGTGCTCGGCGTAGAGGATCAGCGAGACGTTCATCACCTTCACGTGCAGCTCGGACGGCTTGCGCCCGTGCAGCAGCGCGAGAAAGTGGCCGCCAAGGGTCGGCTCGGTGCTGCTGCAGGCGATGCGCACGCCCTCATGGCTGTAGCGATACCAGTAGCTCATGATCGCCGGCAGCGCGCCGAGCAGGCGGTCTGCCTTGTCCTGCTGCTGGCTGAAGTCGGCCTCCGGCTCCAGGTTGCCGAGCATCGAGGTGCCGGTGCGCATCACGTCCATCGGATGCGCATCCTTCGGGATGCGTTCGAGCACTTCCTTGAGCGTCTGGGGCAGCTCGCGCAGGCCCTGCAGCTTGTCCTGGTAGGCGGCCAGTTGTTCGGCGTTGGGCAGCTCGCCGTACAGCAGCAGGTAGGCGACTTCCTCGAAGATCGCCCCGGCGGCCAGCTCACGCACGTCGTAGCCCCGGTAGGTGAGCCCGGCGCCGGTCTTGCCGACGGTGCACAGGGCGGTCTGTCCGGCGACCTGGCCACGCAGGCCGGCTCCGGTAAGTACTTTGGCGTCGCTCATTGCTATCTCCCGTTTCTTGAAATTGTTGGGTTCAGGCAAGCGGTAAAGGATTGCTTAGCTCTTTTTCTGCGCGAACAGGGAATCCAGGTGCTGCTCGAAGGCGTGGTAGTCGATGCGCTCGTAGAGTTCGGCGCGGGTCTGCATGCTGTCGATCACGTTCTTCTGCGTGCCATCGCGGCGGATCGCGGTGTAGACGTTCTCCGCCGCCTTGTTCATGGCGCGGAAGGCGGACAGCGGATAGAGCACCAGGGAGACGTCGGCGCTGGCGAGCTCCTCGGTGGTGTACAGCGGCGTGGCGCCGAATTCGGTGATGTTGGCCAGCACCGGCACGCCCACCGCGGCGGCAAATTCCTTGTACATCGGCAGCTCGGTCATCGCCTCGGGGAAGATCATGTCCGCGCCGGCCTCGACGCAGGCGCAGGCACGGTCGATGGCGGCCTGCAGCCCTTCCACCGCCAGTGCATCGGTGCGCGCCATGATCACGAAGGTGTCGTCGGTGCGCGCATCAACGGCGGCCTTGATGCGGTCGACTATTTCCTGCTGGCTGACGATCTCCTTGTTGGGCCGATGCCCGCAGCGTTTGGCGCCCACCTGGTCTTCGATGTGCAGCGCGCCGGCGCCGAACTTTATCATCGACTTGACGGTGCGCGCGACGTTGAAGGCCGAGGAACCGAATCCGGTGTCCACATCGACCAGCAGCGGCAGGTCGCAGACATCGGTGATGCGGCGCACGTCGGTGAGCACATCGTCCAGGCCGCTGATGCCCAGGTCCGGCAGACCCAATGAACCGGCGGCGACACCGCCACCGGAAAGGTAGATGGCCTTGAAACCGGCACGCTTGGCCAACAGTGCGTGGTTGGCATTGATGGTACCGACCACCTGCAGTGGCCGTTCGGCGGCCACGGCGTCACGGAATCGCTGTCCGGCGGATGCCTGGGTCATGCTTCACCTCTTGTACTTAGGGTCGCTGGTAAGTCGTCGACGGCGCCTCACAGGGGCCGGGGCGGCGACTCTTCGAGATTGCGTCGCACGTTGCGCTTGCTGGCGGCGATGTGCCGGCGCATCAGCAGTTCGGCCAGTTCGCCATCGCGCTCGGCGATGGCGTCGAGAATCCGGTGGTGCTCGCTGAAGGCCTGGCGCGGCCGGTTTGGCGCGCCGGAGAACTGGATGCGGTACATGCGCACCAGTTGGTAGAGCTCGCCGCAGAGCATCTGCGTCAGCGTCTTGTTGCCGCTGGCCTGGATGATCCGGTAGTGAAAATCGAAGTCGCCTTCCTGCTGGTAGTAGCCGCGCCCCGCCTGGAACGCCTCGTCACGCTCGTGCATGTCCAGCAGACGGCGCAGTTCATCGATCTCGTCCATGCCCATGCGCTCGGCGGCCAGACGACAGGCCATGCCCTCGAGGGACTCGCGAATCTCGTAGAGTTCGATCAGCTCTTCCGGCGACAGCGACACCACCCGCGCGCCAATGTGAGGCACCCTCACCAGCAGGCGCTGACCTTCCAGACGATGGATGGCCTCGCGCAGTGGCCCACGGCTGATACCGTAAGTACGTGCCAGCTCCGGTTCGGAAATCTTGCTGCCGGGAGCGATGTCACCGCGTACGATGGCCGCCTGGATGCGCTGGAAGACATGCTCGGAGAGCGTGCCGGACTCGCTGGGCGCCGTCACTGCGGTTTCGGTGATCGAGTTCATTGTCGACACTTCAAGCTGTTCGGTGCAGGCAATCCTAGCAAGGGCGGCGCATCTGTCAATCTCCGTTACGACTATTGTCGACAATCCTTCGGGAAACTTTCGCCACCCCTGACGATTACGCCATCGAACCTGGCCGCTTTGTCACCTAACGCGGCGTGCTAGAATGCGCGGCTGTCGTATCCGCCGCTTAGCGAAAAGAAAAAGGATTTATGAGACTCCAGCTACTGGCACTGTCCGCCCTACTCTGCTCCCTGCCTGCCTTCGCCGGAGCCGACAAGACCATCTACGGACTCTATGAAAACGTCTCCCTGCCCGGCCTCGACCTGCAGGTCAAGGCCAAGCTCGACACCGGGGCCCAAACCGCCTCGCTGAGCGCGCGCGACATCGAACGCTTCGAGCGCGATGGCGAGCGCTGGGTACGCTTCTACCTGGCCATCGATGATGCCCACGAACATCCGATCGAACGTCCGTTGCAGCGCGTCAGCCGCATCAAGCGCCGCGCCAGCGACTTCGACCCCGAGGAAGAAAAACGCTATTCGACGCGTCCGGTGATCGACCTGCGCGTCTGCATGGGCAAGCGCCTGCGCGTCATCGAGGTGAACCTCACCGACCGTAGCGCCTTCTCCTACCCGTTGCTGATCGGCTCCGCCGCGCTCGAAGACTTCGGCGCCCTGGTCGATCCAAGTCTCGAATTCGCCAGCGGCCAGCCTGACTGCGCCGACGAAGACGCCTAGGAAGACTGTCCATGCGTTCGCTGACCCTGCACCTGAAAGTTCTCATCACCCTGTTGGTGACCCTCGGCATCGCCATCACCGCCTACCAGATCTTCGTCATCGGCATTCCGGTGAGCGAAGACGAGACCGACAACCTGTGGAACATCGACGCCAAGGTCGAATTCCAGGCCAACTCCCGCGAGCCGGTGAAGGTCCAGATGTTCGTGCCGCCGCTGAACGGCGGCTACCTGAGCCTGAATGAGAGTTTCATCTCCAACAACTATGGAGTGAGCGTCAACCGGGCCGACGGCAACCGTCGGGTGACCTGGTCCGCGCGTCGCGCCAGCGGCCCGCAAACGCTCTACTACCGTCTGGTGCTCACCCAGCGCTACAGCGGCGAGCAGACCCAGACCAAGGGCCCGATCTACCGCGAGAGCCTGCCGGTCGAAGGCCCGGAGAAGATCGCCGCCGAAGCCCTGCTGGCGCCGATCCGCCAGCACTCGGCGGACGTCGAGACCTTCGTCAGCGAGACCATCCGCCGGGTCAACAACGCCAACGACGACAACGTGCGCCTGCTGCTCGGCGGTGACCCGTCACCCTCGCGCAAGGCCGCGGTGATCGAGCTGCTGCTGTCCATCGCCCACGTGCCGATGGAGCGCGTGCACACCATCCGCCTGGAAAGCGACGTGGCACAGAGCCCCGAACTCTGGCTGCGCAGTTACAACGGGCAGAAGTGGCTGTATTTCAACCCCGATAACGGCCAGCAGGGCCTGCCGGCCGACCGCCTGGTCTGGTGGACCGGCGACGAGCCGCTGGTGGCGATCGAGGGCGGTCGCACCGCGCAGGTGACCTTCACCCTCGATAACAGCGAGATGAACGCCATCCGCCTGGCCAAGCTGACCAACGCCAATACCGATGTCGGCTTCCTCGAGTACTCGCTCTACGGCCTGCCGCTGCAAACCCAGCAGACCTACCAGATCATGATCATGATCCCTATCGGCGTGCTGGTGATCCTGGTGCTGCGCAACCTCATCGGCCTGCAGACCCTCGGGACCTTCACCCCGGTGCTGATCGCCCTTGCCTTCCGCGAGACGCAGTTGGGCTTCGGCATCGTGCTGTTCACCGTGATCACCGCGCTGGGGCTGTCGCTGCGCTCGTACCTGGAGCACCTGAAGCTGCAGATGCTTCCGAGGCTATCGGTGGTGCTGACCTTCGTCGTGGTACTGATCGCCGCGATCAGCCTGTTCAGCCACAAGCTGGGCCTGGAGCGCGGGCTGTCGGTGGCACTGTTCCCCATGGTGATCCTGACCATGACCATCGAACGCCTGTCGATCACCTGGGAAGAGCGCGGCGCCAGCCACGCCTTCAAGGTCGCCGTCGGCACGCTGCTGGCAGCGACGCTCGCGCATCTGATCATGAACGTGCGCGAACTCGTGTACTTCGTGTTCACCTTCCCTGCCGTGCTGCTGGTGTTGGTCGGCTTCATGCTGGCGATGGGTCGCTACCGCGGTTACCGGCTGACCGAGCTGGTCCGCTTCAAAGCCTTCCTCAAGGACTAGCGCCATGTTCGGCCTGATCAAGACCTGGAAGGCACTCGAAGCCAAGGGCATCATGGGCATCAACCGGCGTAATGCCGACTACGTGCTCAAGTACAACAAGCGCAGCCTGTACCCGATCGTCGACGACAAGATCATCACCAAGCAGCGCGCCATCGAGGCCGGCATCCACGTGCCGCAGTTGTACGGGATCATCGAGACCGAGAAAGGCATCGACAAGCTCGACCAGATCATCGGCGAGCACCGCGACTTCGTCGTCAAGCCGGCCCAGGGCGCCGGCGGCGACGGCATCCTGGTGATCGCCGATCGCTTCGAGGACCGCTACAAGACGGTCTCCGGACGCATCATCAGCCACAGCGAGATCGAGCAGCAGATCTCCAGCATCCTCTCCGGGCTGTATTCCCTCGGTGGGCACCGCGATCGCGCGCTGATCGAGTATCGCGTCACCCCCGACCCGATCTTCAAGAGCATCAGCTACGAAGGCGTGCCGGACATCCGCATCATCGTGCTGATGGGCTATCCGGTGATGGCCATGCTGCGCCTGCCGACCCGCCAGTCCAACGGCAAGGCCAACCTGCACCAGGGTGCCATCGGCGTGGGTGTGGACCTCACCACGGGCGTGACCCTGCGCGGCACCTGGCTGAACAACAAGATCAGCAAGCACCCGGACACCACCAATGCCGTGGATGGCGTGCAGTTGCCCGACTGGGACGGCTTCATGCGCCTGGCCGCCGGCTGCTACGAGCTCTGCGGGCTCGGCTACATCGGCGTGGACATGGTGCTGGACGAGGAACAGGGTCCGCTGATCCTCGAACTCAATGCGCGCCCAGGCCTGAACATCCAGATCGCCAACGATTGCGGCCTGGCGCTGCGCACCGAGGTGGTCGAAGCACACCTGGCGCAACTTGCCGAGCGCGGCGAGACGCAGACCGCGGAAGAGCGCGTGCGCTTCGCGCAGCAGCATTTCGGTAACGTGGGGGCCAGCAAGCAGAGCTGACCGGCCAGGCAACACCATATTCAAAACATATCGAATAGAGACTTCATATATATTTTCTATTTGATACCTGGCTTCCTATAGTCCCTGTCGGGCGTGCCAACACGCCCCATCACAACAACAATGACAGGGACCACCCATGCAACGTACTTCCCTCGCCCTGGGCGTGGCTGGCGGCGCCGTCGCCTCACTCCTGCCCCTCTCGGCCTCCGCCGAATTCTTCGCCGATACCAAGGCCAACCTGGAACTGCGCAATTTCTACCTGAACAGCGACTATCGGCAGAGCGGTGCCAACCAGTCCAAGCGCGACGAATGGGCCCAAGGCTTCATCCTCGATATCCAGTCCGGCTACACCGAAGGTCCGGTCGGCTTCGGCGTCGACGCCCTCGGCCTGCTGGGCCTGAAGCTCGATTCCGGTCCGGGACGGCAAAATACCGGACTGCTGCCGGTCGGCGACGACAAGGCGCCGGACGACTACAGCCAGCTCGGCCTGACGGCCAAGCTACGGGTCGCCGAAAGCCAGCTGCGGGTCGGTACGCTGATCCCGAAACTGCCGACCGTGCTGCCCTCGGATTCGCGTTTGCTGCCGCAGACCTTCCGCGGCGCCCAGTTGGTCTCCCGGGACATCGACAAGCTCACCTTCAGCGCCGGTCGTCTCACCGACAACAGCCTGCGCAACAGCAGCGGCCACGCCGACATGAGCGTCGCCGGCAAGGGCATCAGCGGCGGCCAGGCCAGTGATCGATTCGACTTCGCCAGCGCCAGCTACCGCTGGAGCAAGCAGCTCACCACCGCTTACAACTACGGCTATCTGGAGCACAACTACCGCCAGCACATCCTCAACCTGGCGCACACCCTGCCGCTGGGCGAGAACCTCGCGCTGAAGAGCGACCTGCGCTACGCCCGTTCCACCAGCGACGGCAGCAGCAACGTCGACAACCGCGCCTACGGCGCACGCTTCACCCTCGCCGTGGGCAACCACGCGTTCGGCGCCGCCTACCAGCAGATGGAGGGGGACACCGGCTTCCCGCACATCAACGGCACCAACTCCTATCTGGTGAACTACGTGATGCTCTCGCCGGACTTCGCCAACCCCGGCGAGAAGTCCTGGCAGTTGCGCTACGACTACGACTTCACGGCCCTGGGCATTCCCGGCCTGTCGTTCATGACCCGCTATCTGCGTGGCTACGACTACAGCGGCCCGGGCGGCGTGGACGGCCACGAGTGGGAACGCGATACCGACATCGCCTATGCCTTCCAGAGCGGTGCGCTGAAGAACCTCTCGGTGAAATGGCGCAACGGCAGCTACCGCAGCCGCGGTAGCAACGACATCGACCAGCACCGCCTGATCCTCAGCTACAGCCTGCCGCTGCTTTGAGCCCACCGGAGAACCCGACCATGCACAACCTCTTCAAACCCAGTCTGCTGTGCCTCGCGCTGTTCGCCGCCGGGCTGCAGAACGCCGCGGCGGCCAACACCGCGGAATTGCCCTGCCGCACCACCGCCGAATGCAAGGCGCAGGCGGAAAAGATCGGCGCCACCGTCGCCCCGAGCAAGGCCAAGAGCGGTATCGACGACCAGTTCACCTGGGTCAACCGGATCAACAAGGCGTCCATCGTGATGCTCACCGAAGAAGGCATCGTCACCCCCGCCCAGGGCCGGCAGATCGCCAAGGGCGTGCGCCACGTGCTCACCCAGGCCGGGCAACCGGACGGCAAGCGCCCCAGCGACGTGCTGCAGATCGAAAAGATCATGATCGACGAGATCGGCCCGGAAGCCTCGCTGATCCATTCCGGTCGCAGTCGCCAGGACATGTACGCCACCTACCGTCTGGCTACCCTGCGCACCCATCTGCTGGATTACGCGCAGGCCCTGGATGGCACCCGGCAGCGCCTGATCAAGCTCGCCGAGGCCAACCAGCAGACCCTGGTGCCGGCCTATACCAACGGCGTGCAGGCGATGCCGATCAGCTATGCGCACTACCTGCTCGCCTACCTCGCGGCCTTCGAGCGCGATGCCCAGCGCATTGCCGATCTCTACCCGCGCCTGAACCTGAGCCCCATGGGCACCGCGGTGCTGGCCAACTCCGCCTGGCCGCTGAATCGCCAGCGCCTGGCCGACCTGCTGGGCTTCGACGGCGTGCGCGAGAACTCCCTGGACGCCGGCCAGGTATCCACCTACGACATCCCCATCGAAGCGGTGGACATCGCCGCCAACTCGGCGGTACGTGTCGGCGCGATGATCGGTGACATCCACACCCAGTACCACCAGATCCGCCCCTGGCTGCTGCTCGAGGAAAGCGCCACCTACACCAGCAGCGCCATGCCGCAGAAGCGTAATCCCGGCCTGCTGATGCGTACCCGCGAGGCCGCCTCCGACACCATCGGCCTGGCCCATGGCGTGACCCTGCGCGCGCACAACGTCAGCACCGGGATGACCGACTACAAGTTCGCCTTCGAGGACCTCGACGTCTACGGCTCCGCGCTGCGCATGCTGCACAACCTGGACAAGGTGCTCGACGTGCTGGTGGTCAACCCGCAGCGTGCCCTGGAGGAACTGGAGAACGAGTGGACCACCTCGATGGAACTGGCCGACACCCTGGAGCGCGAGCACCACGTGCCCTTCCGTATCGGCCACAGCTTCGCCTCGCTGATCGTCGGCGAAGCGCGCAAGGAAGGCTACGTGCCCAAGACCTTCCCCTATGAACGCGCCCAGGCGCTGTTCACCCAGGCGGCGGAGAAGTACCACTGGAAGGACACCCAGCTGCCGCTGGACGAGGCGCGCTTCCGCGCCACGCTGTCACCCGAGGCGATGGTGCGCAGCCGCGTCGGCATCGGCGGCCCGCAGCCCAAGGAAGTCGAGCGCATGCTCGGCGAGGCGCGCGAGGCGCTGCAACGCGATCGCGACTGGCTCGGCGAACGCCGTCAGCACCTGAGTGACGCCGAGAAGAACCTGGACAAGGCCTTCGACAAGCTGATCGACGGCTAGCCCAGCTCGCGGCGCACGGCCTGCCTGTCGAGCACCCCGCGCCAGCGGGCGATCACCAGGCAGGCCACGCAGTTGCCGAGCACGTTGCTCAACGAGCGCGCTTTCATCAGGCGCTCGACCCCGAGCAACAGGCCGGTCGCCTCCAGCGGCACCCAGTGCAAGACGCCCAGGGTGGCCGTCAGGGTCATGAACGCCGAACCGGCGACACTGGTCGAGCCCAGCGAGGTCAGCAGGCTCACCGCCAGCAGCATGAGCAGGTCGGCCATTTGCAGTTCCACATGGGCCAACTGGGCGAGAAACAGCGCCGCCACCACCAGGTAGATGTTGGAACCACTGAGGTTGAAGGTGTAGCCGGCGGAAAGCACCAGACGCACGATCTCCGGTGGGCAACCAAGGCGCTCCAGCCGCGCGATGAAGCCTGGCAAGGCCGCTACCGAGGAACTGGTCGAAGCGACCAGCAGAAGCTCCTCGCGCAGGTAGTTGATCAGGCGCCAGAGCCCCACGCCGCACAGTTGCAGCAAGCTGCCGAGCACCACCAGGACGAAGACGCTGCAGGCCAGGTAGACACAGAACACGAACTTGAGCAGCGGCAATGCCGCCGCCGGACCATAGCTGCCCACGGTAAAGGCCATCGCGCCGAAGGCTGCCAGGGGCGCCAGGCGCAGTAGCCCCTCGAGCAACCGCAGCACCCCGCGCAGACACCGCTCCAGTTGCGCTTCGAGCCAGGCTCCGAGCCGCCCCAGGCCGCATAACGAGGCGCCGAATACCATGCCCAGCAGCAGCACCTGCAACACCACGCTCTGCCGCAGCGCGCCGGACAGGCTGCCGGGCAGCGTATTCCAGAACGCGGCGCCGTCGTCCAGCGCGTCCCAGTCGTCGAGGCCCTGCGCCGGCACTTCGCTCAACGGCAGGGAAAGCCCGCTGCCTGGCTGCAGCAACCAGCCGACGAGTACTCCGATCAGTAGCGAAACGAAGGAAACCAGCAGGAAATACGCCAGCGCACGCAGCGCCGTGCCGCCGCCCAGGCCACGGCGCCATAGCCCGGCCATGACCCGCGCGACCAGCACGAACATCACCAGTGGTACCAGCAGTGCGATCAGCTTGAGGAACACACCGCTCAGCGGACGCGCCGCCACCGCCCACTCGGGGCGCCAAACGCCGAGGGCGATGCCGGCGAAGACCGCCAGCACGATTTGCAGCGTGCGGTTGCCTAGGCATCGGACACGCATGTCCGGCTCTCCTTGGAATCTTGTTATTGTCCGGGCGCCGTCCGGCGCCTCGTCGTACGCCATGCTATCCCATTCAGCCAGCGGAACCGTCCATGGAACTACGCCATCTGCGCTATTTCGTCGCCGTCGCCGAGGAGCGTCACTTCACCCGCGCCGCCGCGCGCCTGAATATCCAGCAGCCACCGCTCAGCCAGCAGATCCGCGCACTGGAGCAGGAGCTGGGCTTCGAGCTGTTCTGTCGCCATCCGCGTGGCGTGGACCTCACCGCCGGCGGCGAGGCGCTGCTCGAAGAGGCCCGGGCGATCCTCGCTCGCGTCGAACGCGGCACACGCCGGGCAACTCGCGTTGCCCAGGGCGTGGAAGGCGAGCTGTCGATCGGCTTCACCAGTTCCGCTGCGGCCCACGGGCTGATCCCGCGACTGATCCGGCGTTTCCGCGAGGATCATCCCGGGGTGCTCATCAGCCTGCGCGAAAGCAATGCCCAGGGCCTGACCGACGAAGTCGCCGGCGGCGAACTGGACCTGGCGATCCTCCGCGCCCCGGTTGGCGCACCCGCAGGCGTGCGCTTCCACCGTCTGCTCAACGAAGACATGCGCCTGGTGCTGCCGGTCGACCACCCACGGCTGGAGGGGCGCGTCAACGATGATGGTCGTGCGCTGTCGCTAGGCGTGCTGGAAGGTGAACCGCTGATCCTGGTGCGGCGCCCCGGCGCGCCGGGCATGTACGCCAACCTGCTGCGCGCCTGCCGCAACGCTGGCTTCGAGCCCCGCGTCGCCTTCGAGGTGGAGCGCATGCTGACCAACCTCAGCCTGGTCGCCTCGGGCGCCGGCCTGTCGGTGGTGCCGGCCTCGATGTCGGAGCTGCACCGCGACAGCCTGGTCTATTGCCCGATTCTCGATGCCCACCCGCGCCTGGCCGCGCCGCTCACCCTGGCCCACCGGGAAAGCGCCTCGCCGGCACTGGAACGTTTCGTCGAGCTGGCCCGGGAGGCGGCCAGGCAATGGCGCCGGCAACAGTTGCTGAAATAGCTTCGCCGCTCAGTGCTCCTGCTCGCTGCGCAGGTTGAGTTCCACCATCAACTCGTCGGCGAGGGTTTCCAGCGCCTCCTGCAGCGTCTCCAGCGTCAGGCCTTCGGGCACCGCCAGCGCGGCGTCGGCATGGAACAAGGGTTCGCCGCTCATCGGTGCCGGGATCACTTCGGTGGACAGGCTTTCCAGATTGACGCGCTGGGCGGTGAGCAGTCGGGTGATATCGCGGACGATACCCGGTCGATCGTTGCCCAGCAGGTCCAGGCGAACCGCACGCAGCGGCCCCAGCGGGGCGGCTCCGGCAGGCGCCACGAGAACGCGGATGCCGGCGCTCTTCAGCGCGTCGAGTTCGGTGAGCAGCGCCGCCTGCTGCGCGGCGGGCACTTCGATGCGCAGGATGCCGGCAAACTGCCCGGCCAGACGCGCCATGCGGCTGTCCATCCAACTGCCGTCGTGTGCCGCCACGCACTTGGCCAGGCGCTCGACCAGTCCAGGCTGGTCGGTGGCGATGATGCTCAGTACCAGTTGTTCCACGTGCCACTCCTCGTTCACCGATGGGTCATCTTCAACCGAGTATAGGCAGCCGGGAACGCTCCCGTCAGTCGGCAGACTTGGCCTTGCCGGTGACCTGGCGGTACCAGCGCGAGTGATGCTGGCGGGCCCACGCGCGCGAAACGCGGCCGCTGATCATCCCCGGGATCGAGCCCTTGACCCAGATCGCCAGGTACACGTGACCGAGGATCAGCAGCATCAGCGCAACGCCGGCCAGCGCGTGCAGCAGCAGGCCGATGCGGATCGCCGGAATCGGAAAGAGCGGCGCGAAATACGGCCGCCAGATCAGCACGCCAGTGAGCAGCAGGCAGGTGATCAGGCTCATGATTCCCCAGAACAGCAGCTTCTGCCCCGGGTTGTACTTGCCGATCTCCAGGTCCTGCTCGTGCTTGCCGGAAAGCA
Source organism: Pseudomonas sp. R4-15 (assembly GCF_055768815.1). NCBI lineage: Bacteria > Pseudomonadati > Pseudomonadota > Gammaproteobacteria > Pseudomonadales > Pseudomonadaceae > Pseudomonas > Pseudomonas sp. R4-15. Next base: position 2,799,116 of record NZ_CM147293.1, on the reverse strand, counting down.
CCTGGCCAATATTCGCGAACCAGCGGCCATCGCCCTTCTCCGGCAGGTTGTAGCGCAGCAGGCGCAGGCCGAGAAACAGCAGCGCGCAGAACACCGCCACGCCGAAGAACGGATGAAGGATGCGCGCCGTCTGCGGCGTGCCATACAGCCCCGAAAGCCAGTGCAGCGAGGGGAAGAACCAGGACAGCCCAGAGAGCGCAACCGGGATGAAGCAGAGCACCATCAGCCAGTGACACAGGCGGTCCGCGTAGCGGGTGCGCAGGATCGTCTTGTCGGTCTTCATGCGCCCTCCTCCTCGTTGTCTTCGACTTCGTTCGCGCCATGCCCCACGTAGTGGAAGATCGCTCCGGCCAGGGTGGCGAAGAAGGCCGCCGCGGCGACAGGTTTCATCCAGCCCTTCCAGCCCTCGATGGCGCGGCTGATGCGCGGGTCCTGCGGCAGGCCGTGATACAGCTGCGGGCGGTCGGCGTGGTGCAGCACATACATCACGTGGGTGCCGCCGACGCCCTCGTGGTCGTACAGCCCGGCTTCGGCGAAGCCGCGGCCGTTGAGCTCCTGCACGCGCTCGGCGGCGAGGTCGCGCATGTCGGCCTTGCTGCCGAAATGAATGGCCCCGGTCGGGCAGGTTTTCACGCAGGCCGGCTCCTGGCCGACAGCGACACGATCGGAGCACAGGGTGCATTTATAGGCGCGGTTATCCGCCTCATTGATGCGCGGCACGTTGAACGGGCAGCCGGCGACGCAGTAGCCGCAGCCGATGCAGTGTTCGGACTGGAAATCGACGATGCCGTTGGCGTACTGCACGATGGCGCCCGGCGACGGACAGGCCTTGAGGCAGCCGGGATCGGCGCAATGCATGCAGCCGTCCTTGCGGATCAGCCACTGCAGGCGGCCGGCCTCGTTCTGCACCTCGGCGAAACGCATCACCGTCCAGCTCTGCGCCGAGAGGTCCATGGGATTGTCGTAGACGCCGTGGTTCTCGCCGACCTCGTCTCGCAGGTCGTTCCATTCCGAGCAGGCCACCTGGCAGGCCTTGCAGCCGATGCAGGTGGTCACGTCGATCAGCTTGGCCACTTCCAGCTCGTGCCGGCGCGCCTGTGGCGGTGGCGTCAGCGAGCTGGTCGCCGAGCGCTTGATGATGTCCTGGGTTTGCATGGCTCAGACCTTCTCCAGATTGACCAGGAACGCCTTGTATTCGGGCGTCTGCGCGTTGGCATCACCGACCGCCGGCGACAGCGTGTTGGCCAGGAAGCCCTTGCGCGCGGCGCCCTCGTAGCCCCAATGGCAGGGAATGCCGATCTGGTCGACCGTGCGCCCGTCCACCTGCAGGCGTTGCAGGCGCTGGGTGACCACCGCCCGGGCGCGGATGAAGCCACGCTTGGAGCTCACCCGCACCCAGTCACCGGCGACGATGCCCTTCTGCTCCGCCAGCGCCTGGCCGATCTCGACGAACTGCTCGGGCTGGACGATGGCGTTGAGTCGAGCGTGCTTGGTCCAGTGGCGGAACAACTCGGTGATCGAGTAGCTGGTGGCGACGTAGGGGAATTCCTCGGCGCTGCCCATGCGGGCGCGGTCGCCATCGTAAAGGCGGGCCGCTGGCGAGTGCTTCACCGTCGGGTACACCGGGTTCTCCGCCAGCGGCGATTCGGTGGGCTCGTAGTGCGCAGGGAACGGACCGTCGGCCATCGCACCGACGGCGAACAGCCGGCCCAGCCCCTCCGGCAGCATGATGAACGGGTTGGCCTCACTGCCTGGCGCCAGCTTGGCGCCGAAGTCGGCGACGTCCGCCCCGCCCCAGCGCTCGCCATCCCAGGCGATCAGCTGACGCTGCGGGTCCCAGGGCCGGCCCTGGGGGTCGAGCCCCGCGCGGTTGTAAAGCACCCGGCGATTCTGCGGCCAGGACCAGGCCCAGCCGGGCGTGTTGCCCAGGCCGCTGTCGGCGTTATCGTTGCGCGCCATCTGATTGCCGCGCTCGGTCCAGGAGCCGGCGAACAACCAGCAGAAGGACTCGGTGCTGCCATCGTCGCGTAACTGGGAGAAGTCATCGAGCAACTGACCCTTGCGCAGCAGCAGGCGGCCCTCGGCGTCATGCACATCGGCCAGGGCGTAGCCGTTGTTCTCCTTCGCCACTTCTTCGGGGCTCGGGTCGAGCGGGTCCTGGTAATCCCAGCGCATGTTCATCAGCGGCGCCATGCCCCTGCCGCCTTCGGCGCGGTACAACGCGCGCAGGCGATCCAGCAGGTGGCCGAGGATCTTGCCATCGTGCCAGGCCTCGCCCGGCGGCTCGGCGGCGGCCCAGTGCCACTGCAACCAGCGTGCGGAGTTGACGATGGCTCCGTTCTCTTCGGCGAAGCAGGCGGAAGGCAGGCGGAAGACTTCGGTCTGGATGCTCGCCGGATCGACGTCGTTCTGCTCGCCATGGTTCTGCCAGAAGGACGCGGTCTCGGTCGGCAACGGGTCGATCACCACCAGGTACTTGAGCCGCGACAGGGCGCGGGAAGCCTTGTTCTTGTCCGGGAACGCGGCGATCGGGTTGAAGCCCTGGACGATGTAGCCATTCACCAGCCCCTGATCCATGCGCTCAAGGTAAGCCAGCACGTCGTAGCTCTGATCCCACTTGGGCAGCCAGTCGAAACCCCAGCCGTTCTGCGCCGTGGCATGTTCGCCCCACAGGCTCTTCATCAGGCTGACGAAGAACTTCGGCGTGTGCTGCCAGTAGTTCACCTGGCCCGGCAATTGCGCCTTGGGCGTGCTTTGCGCCAGGTAGGTGGCGAGATCGGCCTGCTCTTCGCTGGGCAGGTTGAGGTAGCCCGGCAGACGGTTGGCGAGCAGGCCGAGGTCGGTGAAGCCCTGGATGTTGGAATGCCCGCGCAACGCGTTGACGCCACCGCCGGGCATGCCGATGTTGCCGGTAAGCAATTGCAGCATGGCCGCGCCGCGGATCATCTGTGCGCCGTTGGTATGGTGCGTCCAACCCAGCGCATAGAGAACGGTGCCGGCCTTGTCAGGCGCCGCGCCCTGCCCGTAGAGCCGGCAGACTTCGAGGAAGTCCGCCCGTGAGGTGCCGCAGACCCGCTCCACCAGCTCCGGCGTGTAGCGCGCGACATGCGCCTTGAGCAGTTGCCAGACGCAACGCGGGTGACTCAGGCTGTCGTCGCGCAGCGCATGGCCCTGCTCGTCGAGCACGTAGGCCCAACTGCTGCGCTCATAGCGTCGAGTCGCCTCGTCGTAGCCGGAGAACAGACCCTCGTCGAAGGCGAACTCCTCGCGCACGATCAGGCTGGCGTTGGTGTAGGCGCGCACGTAGTCGTGCTGGATCTGGTCCTGACTGATCAGGTAATTGACCATACCCATCAGGAAGGTCACGTCGGAACCGGCGCGGATCGGCGCGTAGAAGTCGGCCACCGCGGCGCTGCGGTTGAAACGCGGATCGACCACGATGACCTTGGCGCCGCGGCGGATCTTCGCCTCGATCACCCACTTGAAGCCCACCGGGTGCGCTTCGGCCGGGTTGCCGCCCATGATCAGCACGACGTCGGCGTTCTTCATGTCGACCCAGTTGTTGGTCATCGCGCCACGACCGAAGGAGCCCCCCAACGCCGCGACGGTCGGGCCGTGGCACAGGCGCGCCTGGCAGTCGGTACCGAGGATGCCCAGTGCGCGCAGGAAGCGGAAGTCCAGGCTGCCGGTCTCGTTGCTCGCCGCCGAAGAGCTGAGCATGCCGGTGGTGAGCCAGCGGTTGACGGTGGTGCCTTGGGCGTTGCTTTCCTCGAAGTGCGCATCGCGATCGTCCTTCATCAGCCGGGCGATGCGCGTCAGCGCCTCGTCCCAGCCGATGCGCTGCCATTTGTCCGAGCCCGGAGCGCGGTATTCGGGGAACTGCAGGCGGGTATCGGCGTTGATGAAGTCCATCACCCCGGCCCCCTTCGGGCACAGCGAACCGCGGCTGACCGGATGATCCGGGTCGCCCTCGACGTGGAAGACCTTGGCCTTGGCGTTCTTCGCCCCGTCGCCGAGGCTGTACAGCAACACGCCGCAACCCACCGAGCAGTAGGTGCAGTTGTTGCGTGTCTGCCGCGCGCACTGCAGCTTGTAGGGGCGCACCTGGGCCGCCTGCGCGACGCTCGGCATCAGGCCGAGCGCGGCCACGCTGGTACCGGCCAGACCGGCGCCGCACAACTTGAAGCACTGTCTTCGGGCGATATCCACGCGTTCGGGTCCTCGTCTGAGCCCGGCGGGCCGCCGAGCGATGCGTGAGCGACGCGAACCGAACGGGCGCGCGCCGACTGTCCCCCATGGCGAGCCACGGGGACGGACGAGGAGAGAGGAAGCACGAACGGCAGCCCGTGTCAGAGGGTGGCCGATGCGAGCGGAATGGGGGCTGGATCGATGCGCCGGGCGCAGCGGGCGCCAGGGGCGGAAACAGACGACGAGCCGCAGGACCTGCGAGCTTGCCACACCTTCTGCGTCAGTGCGCCACAGTCTATTCCCGCACTATCCACGAGCCAATTACCCGACCGGAGCAAACGCTTGATCGGGGTCATGGCATTCGCAGATAGCGCCTCAGGAGGCCGGTGTTTCGCTGTCGGGCGGGCTGACCAGTTCGACCACCTTGCTGCGCGACAGCCAGCCGACGAACTCGCCGTCGTCACCGGTCACCGCCAGCGGTTGACGTTCACGCAACAGATGGCCGAGCACGGCATCCAGACCGGTATCCGCCGGTACCGAGGCGACGTCGTCGAGATAACCGGAGAGGTCCCGCGCCCCCGCCTCCACCGCACGCTGCGCGGCACCCTGGGTGAGTACGCCACGCAGGCTCTTGCCATCGAGCACCGGGGCGTAGTCCTGGCCTTGCTCGCGCAGGCGCGCCAGGGCATGCGCCGGCTGACTACGCAGGGTCAGGGTCAACTGTCGGCGAGCGCTCAGGGCGTGGGAGGCAGTGAGCACCTTGCCGCGGTTGACGTCCTGCAGGAAAGCCTGCACGTAGTCATTGGCCGGATTGAGCAGGATGTCCTCGGGGGTGCCTTCCTGGACCAATTCGCCGTCCTTGAGAATGGCGATGCGATTGCCCAGGCGCAGGGCTTCGTCGAGGTCGTGGGTGATGAACACGATGGTCTTGTTAAGCCGCGCCTGCAGGTCGAGCAACTGGTCCTGCATCTCCCGGCGAATCAACGGATCGAGCGCGGAGAATGCCTCGTCCATCAGCAGGATCTCGGCGTCGGTGGCCAACGCCCGGGCCAGGCCCACGCGCTGCTGCATACCGCCGGAAAGCTGACTGGGATACTGCTTCTCGAAGCCGGCCAGGCCGACCTGTTCGAGCCAGTAGCGCGCCTTTTCCTCGCGCTCGGCGCGCCCCACGCCCTGTACCTTGAGGCCATAGGCGGCGTTCTCCTGAACGCTGCGATGGGGCATCAGACCGAAACGCTGGAACACCATGCTCATGGTCTTCTGGCGGAAGCGCTCCAGTTCCTTGGGTTTGAGCGCGGTGACGTCCTGTCCGTCGACCAGGATCTGCCCACCGGTGGGCTCGATGAGCCGGTTGAAGTGGCGAATCAGCGTCGACTTGCCGGAGCCGGACAGGCCCATGATCACGTAGATGCTGCCAGCCTCGATGGACAGGCTGATGTCGCGCAGGCCCAGGGTGTGGCCACTCTTCTCCAGCATCTGCTGCTTGCTCATCCCCTCGCGGGCCTTTTCCAGCCAGGCCTTGGGATGGGGACCGAATACTTTGTAGATGTTGCGGACTTCGATCTTGCTCATTGGGACACCTTCTGGCGCTTGCCGTAGGCCTGGGTGATACGGTCGAAGAGGATCGCCAGCACGACGATGGCCAGGCCCGCCAACAGGCCGCGGCCGACTTCCAGACGGTTGATGCCCAGGAGCACTTCGTAGCCCAGGCCGCGAGCACCGATCATCGAGGCGATGACCACCATCGACAGCGCCATCATGGTGGTCTGGTTGATGCCGGCCATGATGTTCGGCATGGCCAGCGGCAACTGCACGCCGAACAGTTGTTGCAACGGCGATGCGCCAAACGCCTGCGCGGCTTCCAGCACTTCCTCGTTGACCAGGCGGATACCCAGGTCGGTCAGACGGATCAACGGCGGCACGGCGTAGATCACCGTGGCGATGATCGCCGGAATCTTGCCGAGGCCGAAGAGCATCACCACCGGGATCAGGTAGACGAAGCTGGGCATCGTCTGCATGACGTCGAGCACCGGCAGCATCACCTTGCGGAACCAGTTCACGCGGGCCATGACGATACCCACGGGAATGCCGATCACCACCGACAGGCCGGTGGCCATGATCATCAGCGCGAGGGTCTGCATACCCTTGTCCCACAGACCCAGCAGGCCGATCACGCACAGCAGCGCGGCCATGCCGAAGGCCAGGCCGACGCGTCGGCCAACCGCCAGTGCCAGGAGGAACACGGCGAGTACCACGGACCACCAGGGCGCGCCCCGCAGCAGTTGTTCGATCCACACCAGGACGTGCAGGAACGGCCGCGAAAGGCTCTCCAGCGTATCCGCGTAATTGACCACCAACTGCTCGACGAAGCCGTCGATGGCGTGGCGCAGGTCTCGCGCCGAGAAGAATTCGGGAAACATGGGTTCTCCAGACTGCGAGGACCTGTCGAGGTGTCGCCCCACGGTGACACCTCGACAGAACCTAAAACGGCCGCCTGTAGAAGGCGGCCGCGGTTATCACTCGAGGATCAGAGTGCCTGCTTGACGCGCTCGGCGACGTCCGCCGGGACCCAGGCGGTCCAGACGTCGGGATAGGTTTCGAGGAAGTGGCGCGCAGCCTCGTCGGTTTCGGCGCCCTCTTCGTCGAACCAGCCCAGCAGCTCACCGAGCTGCTCGCGCGGCACCTTCACCTTGGACAGGAAGTCCGCCAGCTTGGGCGCGGCCTTGGCGAAGTCGGTGTTCACACCGGTGAGCACCGGGGTGTCCGGATAGCCGCTGGGTTTGGGGTCCGCGCAGTCGGCGTTGGTGTTGCAGGTATGCGCGGCCTCGTCGTAGGGCGGCATGTCCAGCTTCACTAGATCCATGCCACCCACCACCGGGGTCGGATACCAGTAATAGAAGACGATGTTTTGCTTGCGCCGGTAGGCGGAGGTCAGTGCGGCTTTTTGCGCGGCACCGGTGCCCGGCGAGTAAAGACTGAAGCTGTCACCCAGCTTGAACGCGTTGAACAGGTTGCGACTGGTGACCTCGCATCCCCAGCCCGCCGGACAGCCGTAGAAGCGGCCCTTGCCGGGCTCCTCCGGATCGGCGAACTCGTCCTTGTACTTGGGCAGGTCGGTGGGCGACTTCAGCTCGGGGAAACGCTCAGCGGTATAGCGTGGAATGAACCACCCCTCGCCACCGACGTAGGCTTCGCCGATCGCCTTCACCTTGCCGCTGGCCACGGCCTTTTCCCAGGCCGCCTTGGAGCTGTTCGACCAGACCTCCGCGATCACGTCGACGTCACCGCGCTCGGTCGCCGAGTAGATGGGCTGCACCTCGCCCGGCTGCACCTGGGTCTTGCAACCGTAGCCCTTCTCCATGATGAAGCGCTCGATATCGGTGAGGATGAGGTTGGACTCCCAGGTCATACCGCCGAAATTGATGGTGCGATCGACTTCGCAGTCGGCCGCCATCGCGCCTATCGACAGGCTGGACGCCCCCAGGGCCAGAACGCTGGCCAGAGTGGTTGACAGCTTCATTATCGTCTCCTGTTAGGGATCTCTGATTGGACGGGCGCATGAGCGACCGCAGAACCGCCAGAGCGGTTGGAGGCAGTGCGCGCTGGGGCGCACCAAGAGCGGGACGCAAATGCGGGAGCGCCCCAAAAAGCGGGATGAATCAGGTGATGTGAACATGGCATTACGCAATGCTAACGAATAAATCGTTTCACATCAAACAATAAGGAAAGACACGAACCTACAGAAGATACTGAAATACGGTAATTTTTATTAATTAGCAGAAAAAACAAGTTTCACGAGAAATCACAGGCCGCCGAACCTCGAGCATTCGTGAAAGCACTCGCTAGACTTACGTCCAATGTCGCGCCGTTGCCCGGCCGACCACCATGCGCCTCAGAACAACAACGAGAGCCACGCCATGAGCAAGGCGGACAGCCCCAGCCAGGCCGGCCGCGACGCGGTGCTGCAGAACGTCCAGGGCACCATGGAATACCTGCGTCGCTTCCCGCCGTTCAACCAAATGGAAGGCCTGCACCTGGCCTTTCTCGTCGAGCACTGCGAACTGCGTTTCTATGCCGCGGGGGACTCGATCATCAAGCCAGCCGACGGCCCGGTGCAGCACTTCTTCGTGGTCAAGCAGGGGCGCGTTCACGGCGAGCGCCCGCACAGCTCCCGGCGCGGTACGGAAACGACCTTCGAGATCGCCGAGGGCGAGTGCTTCCCCCTCGCCGCCCTGCTCGGCGAGCGCGCCACACGCACCGAACACCTGGCCGCCGAAGACACCTTCTGCCTGCTGCTCGACAAATCGTCCTTCGTGCGTCTGTTCGCCCAGTCCGCGCCCTTCCGCGACTTCTCCCTGCGCGGCGTCAGCAGCCTGCTCGACCAGGTCAACCAGCAGATGCAGGTACGCGCCACGGAAACTCTCGGCGCCCAGTATTCGCTGGACGCGCCGCTGAGCGAGCTGTCCTTGCGCCAGCCCGTGCACTGCCACGCCGGCACGCCGCTGCGCGAGGCGGTGCAGCGCATGAACGAGCAGAACGTCGGCAGCATCGTTGTGGTGGACGACCAGCAGGCGCCACGTGGCATTTTCACCCTGCGCGACCTGCGCCGGGTGGTAGCCGCCGACGAGGACCTGCAGAGCCCGATAGAACGGCTGATGGTTGCCGATCCCTTCTGCCTGCCCAGCAGCGCCAAGGCCTTCGATGCCGCCATGGCGATGACCGAGCGCCACATCGCCCACGTCTGCCTGCTCGACGATGGGGTGCTCTCGGGCGTGGTCTCCGAACGCGACCTGTTCTCCCTGCAACGCATGGATCTGGTCCACCTGGCACGCACCATTCGCCATGCGCCGCGCCTGGAGACGCTGGTCGCCCTGCGCGGCGACATCCATCAATTAGTCGAGCGAATGCTCGCCCACGGCGCCAGCGCCACCCAGATCACCCACATCGTCACCCTGCTCAACGACCACACGGTGGTCCGCGTGATCGAACTGAGTCTGGAGGAACTGGGCGATCCGGGCATTCCCTTCACCTGGCTGTGCTTCGGCAGTGAGGGCCGCCGTGAGCAGACCCTGCACACCGACCAGGACAACGGCATGCTCTTCGAGGCGGACGACGCAGCCAGCGCCGCCCACGCCCGCGCACGGCTGTTGCCGCTGGCGGAAGGCATCAACGAACGCCTGGCGATCTGCGGCTTCACCCTGTGCAGCGGGCGCATCATGGCCAGCAACCCGGAGCTGTGCCTGTCGCGACAGGAATGGTCGCGGCGCTTCCAAGGCTTCGTAGGCGAAGCCACGCCGGAGAACCTGCTGGCCTCGAGCATCTATTTCGACCTGCGCGCGGTCTGGGGCGACCCACGCGGCTGCGAACAGTTGCGTGGCGAACTGCTCGGACTGATCGAGGACAACAGCCTGTTCCAGCGCATGCTCGCCGAGAACGCATTGCGCCAGCGGCCGCCGGTGGGGCGCTTCCGCGATTTCGTGGTCGCCCGCAAGGGCGCGGATAAGGACACCCTCGACCTCAAGGTGCAAGGCCTCACCCCCTTCGTCGACGGCGCACGACTGCTGGCCCTGGCCCATCGGGTGGGCACCACCAACACCCTGGAGCGCCTGCATCGGCTGGTCGAGCTCGGCGTCATCGAGGCCCAGGACGGCGCGGCCTTCGAAGAGGCCTATCAGTTCATCCAGGCCACGCGCATGCAACTGCACCAGCAGCAGGCGCGCAGCGGCCAGCCGCTGTCCAATCGAATCGACCCGGAAACCCTCAACCACCTCGACCGGCGCATCCTGCGCGAGTCGCTGCGCCAGGCACAACGCCTGCAATCCAGCTTGGCATTGAGGTATCAGTTGTGAACCTGCCCTGGTTCTCGACCCCTCACCTGGACGCAGAACAACGCCAGCGCGTCGCCGCCCTGCCCGGCCCCGCCGTCAGCAAGAGCTACGATCTGCTTCAGGATCGCCTCGTCGTCCTCGACCTGGAGACCACCGGCCTGAATCCCCAGCGTGACCAGTTGCTGTCGATTGGCGCGGTAGTCATCGAGCGCGGTGCGATCCACCTGGGCGGCGGTTTCGAGCGAACCCTGCAGCGGGACGCGCGACTGGGCGACAGCGTACTCATCCACGGCATCGCGCCCAGCGCCCTGGCAGCCGGTTGCGATCCCCAGGAAGCCCTGCTGGACTTCATGGAGTTCCTCGACAACAGCCCGGTCCTGGCGTTCCATGCCCCCTTCGACCAGCGCGTGCTGGCCCGCGCGTTGCGCCAGTCGCTCGGCCTGCGACTGCGCCATCCGTTCATCGATCTCGCCGAAGTGGCTCCCCTGCTATGTCCCGAAGGCAATGCGCGCCGCGCCGGACTGGATCACTGGGTGCGCCATTTCGGCCTCAACATCGCGCAGCGCCACAACGCCAGCGCCGACGCGTTGGTGACCGCCGAGCTGGCCCTGGTGCTGTTCGCCCACGCCCGGCGCCAAGGCCTCACCGACCTCGCCGCGCTACAGGCGCGCCTGGGGAGTTGGCGGCGTCACCGCCAGGCGCATCAACACTAGGGCCTGTTGACGTTTCGTTCACGGCCGCGCCGCTGCCTGTTTTTCCAGAAATGGCCTGCGCCTAGCCGCAGGCCATTTCCGGCGAGAACGCGGGGCGTCCATCCGCGGTTCGCGAACGAAACGTCAACAGGCCCTAGGGAACGTCAACGGTCCCTAGCCGACCATCCAATACGCGAGTCGGTATATTGCCGACACCCTCGACATCTGCAAAAATTGCGAATCATTCTCGTTATTTTTACTGCACGGTGTCCCTGTGTCGGCGAGTGCTTCCTCCCGTCAGATCCTGATTGGCCGGCTCTACCATGAGCACGCCGAATGGCTCATTGCCTGGCTACAGCGCAACCTGGGTTGCCCGCAGCGCGCCGCCGACCTCAGCCAGGACACCTTCGTACGCCTGCTCGGCCGTGAACGACTCGACGCCCCGGAGCGTCCACGGGCCTTTCTGGCGACCATCGCCCGCGGTCTACTGGTCGACCAATACCGCCGCAATGCGCTGGAACGGGCCTACCTCGAAGCCCTGGCGAGCCTGTCCGAGGCCGAGCAACCCGGTGCCGAGACGCGCCTGGAGATCCTCGAAGCGCTGGAAGCGATCGACCGCCTGCTCGACGGCCTCTCGCCGAAAGCGCGCAGTGCCTTCCTCTTGCAACGCCTCGACGGCCTCTCCCAGGGAGAAATCGCCGAGCGTCTCGGCGTTTCCGTCTCGCGGGTGCGCCAGTATCTCGCCCAGGGACTGCGCCAGTGCTACGTGGCGCTCTACGGCGAGCCCACGTGAAACAGCATCCGGTCAGCGCACGGATTCTCGACGAAGCCATCGCCTGGCGCCTCGATCTCTGCGACGAGGATGCCGGGGAAGCGCGCCAGCAGGCCTTCCACCGCTGGCATGCGGCCAGTCCCGAGCATGCCCGTGCCTGGGCCCAACTGACGGGGCTGGACGAACGTTTCGAGCTCGCCGCCAGCGCTCCGGCGCGGCGCGCACTCATGCAGGCTGGCGAGGAAACCCGCCGCAGGCGCCGGCGTCTGGGCGGCGGACTCGGTGTGCTGTTGCTGTGTGCGGGCCTGGCGCTCGGCCTGGTGCAGCAGCGCCCGTTGACCGCCTGGACGGCCGACGAACGCACCGCCGGCGGCGAACAGCGCCACCTGCAACTGGCCGACCGTACCCAGGTCTGGCTTAACAGCCAGAGCGCCCTGGATGTGGACTTCGACGGCCCCGAGCGCCGCCTGCACCTGCGCGAAGGCGAAATCCTGGTGGAAACCGGCCATGCCGATCCGCGCCCGTTCATCGTCGATACCGCCGACGGAGAACTACGCGCTCTGGGCACGCGCTTCCTCGTGCGGAAGGAAGCGGACGGCACGCGACTCACCGTCCTGCAGTCGGCAGTGGCCGCTCGCCCCCAACAAGGCAGCGAAGAACGGGTCATCGACGCCGGCAAGCAGGTGCTGCTGCATCCCACCCACCTCGACAGCGATGGACCGGCACCACTGCTCGCCGACGCCTGGCACAACGGCATGCTGGTGGTCGAAGACATGCCGCTGGGCCAACTGATCGCGCGACTGGCGGAGTATCGGCCGGGCCACCTGAGCGTAGATCCGAGCATCGCCGGGCGGCGCGTCACCGGCAGCTTCCCGCTGCACGACAGCGACAAGGCCCTCGCCTCCCTGGCGGACAGCCTGTCCTTGCGCCAGGAGCGACTCACCGATTGGTGGGTGACCCTGGTGCCAAGCGTCTCTGTCCAGTAGCGGGTTCAACGTGCAGACAGATGAGGCGGACCCGCGAGTCGGCTTGCCGACGTAAACTTTGCCGTCCAGGCGGACGTACCACAGCAAGCCGCCAGGTCCAGCCAAGGAGATTTGCATGAGGTGCCCTACCGCAACGCTTGCCTTGGCGTTGCTTTGCACGATCGCGGCGCTACCTGCGTTTGCCGCGCCGAAAGCGGACGATGGCACCGTCATCGCCCTCTATCCCGCGGGAAGCCATGCACCCCTGCCCGTTCCCGAGAGCCAGGACACGGTGGAAGGCATGTCCCAAACGCTCATATTCAACGTTAGCGATCCCACTCTGGAGCTGTTTCGCCCTCAACCCGGCACGGCGAATGGCACAGCGGTGATCGTCGCACCGGGCGGCGGCTTCGTGGGGCTGGACTACTATAGCGGGGGCATCGATGTAGCGCGCCGCCTGGCTCAACGAGGTGTCACTGCGCTGGTTCTGAAATATCGCACCGTACGAAGCCCCGACGACGCCATGCACATGCCCCGCCGTGCATATCCATGAGATGCAGACGATCATGACCCGCGCGAAGACGGGAGAGCCCCTGGAGGTGCCCAGCTTCGCTGGCGAGCCCCACGCCGTGGAAGACGCCAAACAGGCGATGGCCATCGTGCGCGCGCCCACGCCTAGGAATGGGGTATCGATGCCCAACGGGTAGGCATCCTGGGCTTCTCTTCCGGGGCTTTTCTGGCGGCAGACCTCGCCATCGGAGACAGACACACTCGGCCGAACTTCGTCGGATTGATCTACGGCGGCCTGCGCACCCCCGTGCCCGCCGACGCGTCCCCCGCGTTCGTCGCGTTCATCGCTGCAGCAGCTGATGACGAATACCTAGCCAATGACAGCCTGCTGCTCTACTCCGCATGGCGCAAGGCAGGCGCCGCCGCAGAACTGCATGTCTACGAGCACGGCGGACACGGTTTCGGCCTTGAACCCAAGGGCACCAACAGCGATCTCTGGTTCGGGCAGCTACTCGCCTGGATGCAGGCACATGGCCTGATGGCACCCGGCGCACACTGAGCAGCCCCGCTGCATTAGCCCCCAGCACAGCGCCGCAGAGCTCATCAACGGCGCTGCACCTGTATCACGCATCCAGCGGGACCTGCGAAACGGCAGTTTCAATCCGCACGCCCGCGTGGGGCGTGACTCGGAGGAACTGCCGATGCAAACGTGGATATAGCGTTTCAATCCGCACGCCCGCGTGGGGCGTGACCGTCACGCCAGGCGCAAAATCCCTGGATGCCGGTGTTTCAATCCGCACGCCCGCGTGGGGCGTGACCTACGTCGACCGGGGCCGCCGACTCGACGATATACCGGTTTCAATCCGCACGCCCGCGTGGGGCGTGACCGGGGTGGCCAGGTCGGTCGCCGACCGCGAGTTCGTTTCAATCCGTACGCCCGCGTGGGGCGTGACCGGCCTGGGTCGCGTATTCCTGGCCGGGCTGCATGTTTCAATCCGCACGCCCGCGTGGGGCGTGACTCGCGTCATGCACGGCAGCCATGCCGCGGCGGTTGTTTCAATCCGCACGCCCGCGTGGGGCGTGACGATACGGGTTCATCGCGCTGACCAGGCCGCTGTAGTTTCAATCCGCACGCCCACGTGGGGCGTGACGCAAGCCCGAGCAGGGCCGTGTCGGCCACATCATGTTTCAATCCGCACGCTCGCGTGGGGCGTGACCCGCCTATCGTACTGAGCAACAGCATCGAGTGCGCGGTTTCAATCCGCACGCCCGCGTGGGGCGTGACGCGGCGCAACGGCGGCGAACTCACCCTGCCGATGTTTCAATCCGCACGCCCGCGTGGGGCGTGACGTGGGCGAATCCGATGCGCTCCAGCCGTCAGGGGGTTTCAATCCGCACGCCCGCGTGGGGCGTGACTTCGTGTAGCTGGTCAGTTCCCAGCTTGCGGTGGTGTTTCAATCCGCACGCCCGCGTGGGGCGTGACAGTTCATGCATGAGACCTGCTTTCGTGACCTGGAGTTTCAATCCGCACGCCCGCGTGGGGCGTGACCACCCGTCACCGCATTACCATCAACGCCGGTGAAGTTTCAATCCGCACGCCCGCGTGGGGCGTGACGTTCGCGTATCGCGATGTCGCCGACATGGCGACCGAGTTTCAATCCGCACGCCCGCGTGGGGCGTGACGAGCTGATGCTCATCTGGCCCGAGTTCGTCGCCTGGTTTCAATCCGCACGCCCGCGTGGGGCGTGACCGAGCAGGGCAGGGCAGATGCGCAAGCGCTGGTCGTTTCAATCCGCACGCCCGCGTGGGGCGTGACAACTGCCGGAGCCGGTGGCGGCACCGGTGAAGCTGTTTCAATCCGCACGCCCGCGTGGGGCGTGACCGGTTTACACCTACGTCCGCAATCGGTCGCACGTGTTTCAATCCGCACGCCCGCGTGGGGCGTGACGTGACAGCTCGGTGAATCTCGGCGGGATAGGTCGGTTTCAATCCGCACGCCCGCGTGGGGCGTGACCTCCAACCCCTCGTCGCTGCGGTCCTGCATCACGTTTCAATCCGCACGCCCGCGTGGGGCGTGACGGCGCCGAAAAGCGCGTTGTATTGCGTCCGCCAGTTTCAATCCGCACGCCCGCGTGGGGCGTGACAATTACCACCGTGGAACACAGCCGAATCAACATTGTTTCAATCCGCACGCCCGCGTGGGGCGTGACGCTCGCCGGTATCGCGCAGCCTGGCGGCGCCGACGTTTCAATCCGCACGCCCGCGTGGGGCGTGACTTAGTTGGATTTCAGATGCCAGCCGTTGCGAGCGTTTCAATCCGCACGCCCGCGTGGGGCGTGACGGCACGGGCCTACGGCATTACCGCCTGGCCTGCGTTTCAATCCGCACGCCCGCGTGGGGCGTGACTGTCCCACAGCGGCGCGGTGCGACTCTCATCGGCGTTTCAATCCGCACGCCCGCGTGGGGCGTGACGCCCGATATGGCACTGCCCAAGAAGCTCAAGAACATGTTTCAATCCGCACGCCCGCGTGGGGCGTGACCGCCTCCGGCGCCTGTCCAGCCTGACCCATGACGTTTCAATCCGCACGCCCGCGTGGGGCGTGACCTGGTACCGGAAATGACCTACAGCCTGCACGGCGTGTTTCAATCCGCACGCCCGCGTGGGGCGTGACCAGGCGAACCGCCAACCGATCCATCAGGCCGCACGTTTCAATCCGCACGCCCGCGTGGGGCGTGACCAATACCCCAACTGCTGCCGCCGCGGGTGATCGTGTTTCAATCCGCACGCCCGCGTGGGGCGTGACGTGATGCGCTCGCCGATAAGGCGGTCTATGTAGGTGTTTCAATCCGCACGCCCGCGTGGGGCGTGACGAGGACTGCAAAGTCGTATTCACGGCCAACACAGAGTTTCAATCCGCACGCCCGCGTGGGGCGTGACGGCGGGCAGCAGCGCCGGCGAGTGGATCGGCGAGTTTCAATCCGCACGCCCGCGTGGGGCGTGACAGCCGAGTTCCCGCTGGCGGGCGTGCCACATGACGTTTCAATCCGCACGCCCGCGTGGGGCGTGACTTGCCTGGGAGCCGCCACCGCGAATGTCACGGACGTTTCAATCCGCACGCCCGCGTGGGGCGTGACCTTCGCACCACTTATGGAACAGGGCGTTCTGCGGTTTCAATCCGCACGCCCGCGTGGGGCGTGACGAGGATGGTCGTGGCGATCCCTGAAAAACCGTTTGAGTTTCAATCCGCACGCCCGCGTGGGGCGTGACTGGTAGCGGTAGGCGCCGACGGGGCCGGCGGTGGTGTTTCAATCCGCACGCCCGCGTGGGGCGTGACGCCCTTGCTGGAGGCGCAGATCCCGTCTATGCGGGTTTCAATCCGCACGCCCGCGTGGGGCGTGACGGGCTTTCGCCCCGCAGGAGATTCAGGCAGTGTAGTTTCAATCCGCACGCCCGCGTGGGGCGTGACCAGCGGCTTTAGACCTTTGGCCATTTCCTCGCTGATGTTTCAATCCGCACGCCCGCGTGGGGCGTGACTCGGCTCGGGTACTCGCCCGATCCTGATCTTCGTGTTTCAATCCGCACGCCCGCGTGGGGCGTGACAAGCGCTACCCCGGCGCCAAGATGCTGGTGGGTGGTTTCAATCCGCACGCCCGCGTGGGGCGTGACGTGGGTGAAATAGTCCTGGCACACGCGACTGAGCGGTTTCAATCCGCACGCCCGCGTGGGGCGTGACTCGCTGGTCTGCAGCGGCTCGGCGCCGGACTGGCGTTTCAATCCGCACGCCCGCGTGGGGCGTGACTGTGTACTTATAACCTATTGATTGGAGAATAAAAATTGACGCTGCCCCGCGAACCGCCAGAGAAGAGACTCCGTTGCAGCTCCTAAAAGCTTCATTTGTGTGAGAGATCTGGAGATATCGTGGGCTGGAGACCCGTGCGAACCTACCTGGGATCTAGCGGCTGCTAGAGGTTCGCAATCAGAGGATCAATGGACCATTAAGATCAAGAACCGGCTTGGCGCCAATGTGCTCAACGCGATTCTGCCAGTTGCGCCCTAAGTAATAGAAACGCAGGCTATCAACCTCGGGATCGATCAAATTACATAGACGATTCTTAAGCACCACCCATTGGGCCGCGTCTACTTCGATTTCAAACACTGAAAACTGGGCTCGCTGTCCGTAATCGAGACATGCCCTGGAAACACGTCGCAAGCGCCGTGCTCCGTCACCTTCCGTACTCACGTCATAGCTCACTAGAACCATCATTTTTCGCAACTCACTTCCATATGAATGGCGGATAGGCGTCCAAATCACCTCGAAGATGACGGGCTAGTAGCTGTGCCTGGATAAACATGAATAGGCCCAATGGTGCGGTTTGATCGAGGAAGCCATGCCGCAACTCCTCACGCTTGCGCTCCTGATAGGCCACCAGCACCCTCTTACGCGCTTCATCTCTCATTAGTACCGCACCATTGTCCATGATTTGGAAATCGGACGAAGACAACTGTCGGCGGTTAATCAGCGACAAGGCTAGGCGATCGGCCAGTACGGGGCGAAACTCTTCCACTAGATCCAGTGCCAGACTCGGACGACCTGGCCTATCACGGTGCAGAAAACCGACTGCGGGATCGAGGCCCACGGTTTCCAAAGCAGAGCGGCAATCGTGTGTCAGTAGAGTGTAGAGAAAAGACAGCAAAGCATTCACTGCGTCTAACGGCGGACGACGACTGCGCCCGGAAAAACGTAGGGCAGTGGCAGGTACACGAATCAGATGGTCGAACACGCCGAAATATGTCTGAGCAGCTTCTCCTTCTAGTCCACGTAGCACGTCCACGTTCTGCTCCCTTAATAGCCGGTCGGCAATACGCGCCAGCCGCTTGTAGGCAATAGCTAACGCCTTACGCGCATCTTCAGCCAGTTTTTCGCCATGATCACGTAGGGCGCGGCCTATCACTGCGCGCTGGTTGTACACCTTGCCGGTCAGCAGATTGGCAACGATGGCAGCACAACCTGCCGGACTTTCACTACGACGGTACTGCTCTCGACGTAAAAGTACATTTCCGGACACCGGCCCTTCAACGCGGGCAAGAAATTTCCCATTGGGTGTCAGATAGCTGATGCAGATGCTGTGTTCAGCGCAATAGCCCAGCAAAGGTGGAGATACCAGTACTCGGCCAATGCAAACCAGGCTTTCCAGCATATGTACCGGTATGCGAGCTCGAAGCTCCCCGTCAATTTCCATAACGATGTTAGCGCCATCCTTACGCAGCCAGGCGCCTTCCGAAGTGACGTAAAGAGTGTTGAGCTGACGGCGCATCGTTCAATCCTTGATCTGCTGTCGTAACCAATCGCGAACACTTTGCCGGCGCTCCAACAGCCGTGGCTGGCACAGGTCGATTAATGAGCAGGCATCACAGCGCTTGGCCTCGTACTGAGCTCCTGGAGTTTGCTGTGCCTGCAGCATACGGCGGGTTGCTGTGATGACATCCAACGTCAGGCTGCGTAAGGCTGTATCGAAGATAATTTTCTTGCGTCGGCGTGCCGCACCGTAGAACAACGCTCCTTCGGTCACTTGCCGATTCAACATGGCCTCCAGACACAGAGCCTGAGCACACAGCTGAACTTCATCAGCACGATGCGCTTTCGGCCGACCACGCTTGTACTCGACAGGAAAGGGCTGCTCGTCGTGGAATTCGACCACATCGGCAATTCCGCTGATGCCAAGCTCGGAACTAGCCAACGGCATTGCGGTGACGGTACGCACTCCATGGCGCTGCTCGGTCTGCGGCCGATCAGCACGCTGGTGCAGCAAACGGCCTTCGGCGGTCTGCCGGTTCTCCATCCATTGCTGCTCGACGTGGATCAGTGCGCATTGCCGCGGGCAATACAGGTAGTGCTGGAGGGCGGACAGAGGGATCAGGTCATCGTCTTCCATGCCCGCCTCCGAGTTAGAGGATTTCCTGCAGACTGACTCCCGCTGGCAGCGCACCCGGATCTACGCTGACCTTATAGTCCGCAAAACTGCGTGCCGGGGTGTCAGCTTCACCCGCTGCGCGCGTCACCTTGACCAACTCGAATAGCTTATGCGCCGGTGCATTGCCCATCGGGTGATCGTGCTTGAACACGATCAACTTGCGCGCCGCCATCTCGCCACGGGAAGCAGAGCGGTCGTGTTCGAACATGTTGCTCAGCGCGCGCCATAGCAGCTCCAGATCCGCCTCGGAAAAACCGGTGCGCTCGGCCAGCTTGGCGGAGATGAATCCGTGAGCACGATATAGACCGTAGGGAATGACGTGCTTGCGCCCCATGGTGCGCTCCTTTTCGAGATCCTTCTCGTTGGTCACGGCCATGCGGGTGATCGACACCTCCAAGGGGATCACGGGATCAATCGAAGACGCAAACGCCAACTGAATCGGCCCACGTACCTGCCCAGCATTGACCTCTGTAGTCATCACCGCACCGAAGGCGCGTACGTCAAAGAAATTGGCACACATCCAGCGTGTCAGCTCGTGGGCCTTTGCTTCGTCCTTAGGTAATTTCTTCGTCTCCGGTTCAATGCCTAGCGCGGCATAGGCCTGCTTATGCTGGTTGTTCAGCACCGACTTTTCCTGCATGTAAATGACATAACCCGGCTCGGGCTGGCCGTCCGCATCGGATTTTTCCAGCGCTACGTAGTTGCGAATCTTTCGCTTGAGACAGACATCCGTGACCAGCCCCTGGTTGGTCTCCGGGTCGAGGCGCGGTAGGTTACCGGCGTCCGGGTCACCATTCGGGTTGCCATTGGTGACGTCGAACAGGTAGACGAATTCGTAACGGTTGGCGATGACGCTCATTCCTGTGCTCCTTGCTCGGCAGATTCGGTGGCATCGGCATCTTCGTCCTTGCTGTGGGCGAAGCGGGCCTGAGACTGGTGGTAATAGCCAATGGCAAAGCGGCCCTGATCTTCCAGCCGCAGGCTGCGCGGGAACTGCGGCGGCAGGCCATTGATGATGTCACTGATTTCCTTCTCCAGCGTGACTGCCAGTCCGCCCTTCTCCTTGCGCAACTTGGCCAGATGATTCTGGGTATTGCGCAACAGCATCGGGAACACCGTAGCCGGCGTGGCCGAGGCTGCACCGTAGTAACGGTCACGGATGGTGGCGTTGACCTGCTTGCCCAACGCACCACGTTGGGCACTCTCCAGTACGGCGAACAGCCGGCCCAGCCTATAGCCGGGGTTGCTGGCTTCCTTGTCGAGACTCATGGGTATCTCCTCGTTGATGCCCTTGACGCCGAGGCGCAGATCACGCGCCAGAACGGCCTTGCACAGTGCGACCCGCACGCCGGAGATATCGCCGTCGGCACGCAGACGCATGATGATCTGGTTGAGCAGGCTGCGTGGATAGCGGCCGCCCGTCAGGATGGCGCGAGTCAGCTCGCCGGCCAGTTGTGGGGGGACGTCGTCCGTCTTGCTCTTGCCATCGCGGCTTGGCGCAGAGGCCAGCAGCAGACGCCACAGCGCCGGTGCGGTTTTCCAGGGCTGCGGCTGCAGCGCCAGATCCTGAAAGTGCTCGGCCAGCCGGCGGGCGAAACTGTGCAGGCTGCCGGTTTCCCAGAAACGGATCGACAGGCGCGAGGCATTGGGGGCCAATCCCAGCACATATAGCCGGGTGTCATCCTCCAGCTCTGGGTTCAGCTCGCGTAGTGCGCGACCGCTGGCCACGGCATCCAGTGCCTGGCGCAAACGCTCGGTTTCGGACGCATCATCCACGGGGGGGGCAAGCATTTCCCACAACAGGGTTTCTGCCGCATCTGCTTGCGCGGTGTTAGCCGCCTCGGCCCAGAACACTACGCTCGCGTCGCCGATCTGCAGGCGTTGGTGGTTGCTATCGTCGCGACGTAGCAGGTGGTTAAGTACGGTGGCGTAGGCAAAAGCGGCCTGCTCGGACACCGGAGCGTTGTCACCCTGACTCTTGCCGTAGGAGCTGAAGGACTCCAGGTTGAAGGAAACGATGGATGCACCCGAGCTTTGCGCGCCGTTGACGCCTTTGATCGCCGGGTGCAGCCGTGCCAGCGGCTGACGCTGCCCGGTGACCAGACACATGCCCTCCTTGCTGTCGGCTCCCGCCTGCAAACGACTCCAGATTGCCTGGGCTGCTGGCATGTCGTGCAGGTACTGCAGTTGGCCATCCAGACGGAATACCAGATTGCTGTCGAGCATGTCCGAGTTGAACAGCGGTGGCTGGAACTGCTCGGGCGTCCACCGATCGAGAAACTTCAGCAGGGCCTGCAGCCCGGGATCACTGCTGTCTGCCAACAGTGTTTGCTGCCGCGCTTTGAACGCCTGATGCTCCTGCGCCAAGCGCTCACTTTCCTTGCCGCTCACGCCCAGCACATAGCTGGTCTTGTCCCACAGGAAGTTGGACTTCACCCCGGAAGTGCGCTTCTCCGGCTGCGGCGTGCTGAGCAGTCGTGGCTGCATCTTCTTGCCCGCCTGCACCCGGATATCCTGCACATCGACCATCTCGCCTTCCGGCGACAGCACCAGCACATAGCTGATCTTTTCCTGGCTGTAACCCGGCAACGCGATGCCGACATCCTGCGTCAGCAGCCTCTGGTAATAGTCATTGAGTGCCGAGAGGATCATGCCCGGACCTCCTCACTGTGCAGCGCCGGCACCTCGATCACACCGTCGCGCATCGCGGCACGAAAGAAGCGCGGCGTCATCTCGTGGGCGAAGTCGATGTCGTGCAGCATCCAGCCCAGCTCACGCTCGCCCAGCAGAGCGATATCCACCTCTGGCAATGGGGCATCCGACTCGATCAGCTCGAAACTGGCGGGAAACTCGCGTACGCCCAGACAGGGAGCGTGGAAATACTGCCCTTTGCGCGCACGACGATTGAAAATATCCAGGTGCTTGCCTTCCGAGTCACTGGCATCGGCGCGGGAGGTGAGCTCGAAGCGCGCTTCAATCACATAGGCCACGTCACGCAGTACGGTCGCCGCACGCTGTTGCCGATCTTCCTCGACCAACGTCACCAGACTGTCGGTGCGTCCGGCCTTCATCGCCTTGCCGATGCTGGCCGCTGAAAGCTTTCCGCCCACCTCGTTGCGGCGGATCGACTCGAAGCGGATCGGTTTCAACACATGAATGCGATCCACTACCCAGCGGATCGTCGGCTTCCAGTGGATCGCTTCCAGAATGCCACGCGCCGCCGAGGGCGTGATGACGTCGTAGGAGACGCGCTCCACCTTCATTTCAGGTCGGGTAAAACAGGCTCGCTCTCCCCAGACCAACAAGCGAATTCCATAGGCCATGAGCCCTCCTTTTTCTGGTTAGCGCCCTGCTCTCACCAACACAGACTTTCACTGCGGATGAAGGCTGGATTTTCCCAATGCAGCCCAAATTGCGAGTGATACAAATCAGGGTTGACCAACTGCATGAACTGCTCGCCGTAACGATCTGGGGCTACTGGCTGGATCGCTCCGGTCTGCAGCAGGCCGTCATAGCCTTGCTTGGGCAACTGCACGATGTAGGGCTGCAACTGGCGCGCCGGCTCTCCACAGCCCTCAGAAAACTCCAGCGCCTTCAGCGCAGCCTGCGCAATCTCATCGAACGCAATGATCACGGGGTATTGAATGCTGTCGATCATGCGGAATTCACGGGCTAGCATCTCGAATGGGACGCCCTCCAGCCGCTTGCTTTCGATCTGCACCAGCAGGTCAGCCTTGTCTAGTTCGCGCTCACCCTTGTGCCAATACAGATGCTGGAAGTAGCGCGTGATGGCCTCCGGCGCCAGTGGATCACCCTCGGTGTTACGCAATACCTCGCGGGCTGCCTGGGCAAACTGTTGCAGCTCTTGCGGAGCCCTCCAGTCAGGGTTTTCCGTCCTAAATACCAGCACTTCGCTGCTTCCCCGCTTCCGTCGTCCTTCGCGGTTGCAGCGCCCGGCAGCCTGGGCGATCGAATCCAATCCGGCTTCGGCACGTAGCACTGTTGGGAAGTCGACATCCACCCCAGCCTCGATCAGCGAGGTGGCGACCAGCCGACATGGCAGGCCATCGTGCAGGCGCTGACGCACCTCAGCCAGCATCTGACTGCGATGACGGGCACACATCAGGGTGGTCAGGTGGCGTGCCCCCTCGCATTCTGCGATGGATTCATACAGCGCCCGCGCATGTCGGCGGTTGTTAACGATGCACAGCACCTGCTCACGCTCGGTCATCTGCTGCTGCAGCGCGGCATCACTGAGCATGCCCAGGTGCCGCACCATCACCCGCGCCAGTTGCCCGAACAGCTGCGACGGATTCGGTGCCAACTCGCGCACATTCTGCAACCCGCCCTTGAATTGCGGGGCCTGTAACGCCGGCTGGGTTGCGGTGCATAGCACTGGACTGCAACGGTAGTTAAGAGCCAGCTCGTCGATTACGGTCACACAGGGACGCAGCAGCTTCAGCGGTAAGGTCTGCGCTTCGTCGAGAATGATCACGCTGCCGGCAATATTGTGCAGCTTGCGGCAACGTGACGGCCGGTCCGCAAACAGGCTCTCGAAGAACTGCACAGCAGTGGTGACGATGATTGGCGCATCCCAGTTCTCCATTGCCAGTCGCAGCTTGTCGCGGGCTTGCCGGCTCTGGTTGCGGTCATCGTTGAAAGCGCTATGGTGCTCCAATACAGCCTCTTCGCCAAACTCGCCCAGCGCTTTACGAAACACAGCAGCGTTCTGCTCAACAATGCTGGTAAAGGGGATGACGTAGATGATGCGGCGTAGGCCATGGCGAATCGCGTGATCCAGTGCGAAGGCCAATGAAGCTAATGTTTTGCCACCGCCGGTGGGCACCGTTAGCGAGAACAACCCCGGTAAAAACTCAGCCTGCTGACGTACATGCGCAAGGATCTCAGCACGAACGATATTGACCGGAGAATTGGCATTGAAACCTTCCAGATAGGCATCCAATGCCACACGCAGCTCGCTTAAGCTCCACTTCCTTTCGTGGCGCAGAGATTTGCGGTGCTCAACACGTTGGTAGAACGCCTCGGTATCGAGAAAGTCGGCATCGACCAGGCAGGAGAACAGCATGCGAGCCAGAAACGCCAGTTGGAATACCTGGCGCTCCCTGACCAGAGTGATCGGTGGGCGTTGCAGGTCCGCTATAGTCGGTAGCTGGATTTCCCGCTGCCACTGATCCAGCAACCGAGGTAGCCCTTCTCCCTTGAGTCGGTCCTGCAGGGAGCTGCGCGCGCCGATACCCCGACCATTCGCCAAACCAGCATGGTGGCCGGCAATGCCATAGGCCAGCAAGTACCCTGCCTGGCCGTAGCGTTCGATCGCCAACATCGCACCGCGAGTGGAGTGATCGACACGGATCAGATCGCCATTTATAAGGCGCTGAAATTCATCCGTGTACTTACCAATGTCATGCAGCAACCCGGCTATCTGGGCCAGCTGTTGCCCGCCAAAAGGCTCGGCTCGCTTCGCGGCCAGTTGCCCCACGGATTGCAGATGCTCAACTAGAGGCTGCCAATCATTGCAGTCAGAATCCGTCGTTGAGTGAGCAAAAAATCGCGATCCCTGCACACAGCGCTCCTTTTCCGTAAGTAACGCGAGAGTTTCATCTGAAACACACCAGCAATTACGGCCTCCCGGCACGCATCCAGCAGATAGTGACCATCCATCCACCGGCGACTACAAAAATATCATGATGGCCGATGGCCTTGTCACTACATAAGGCCGAAGTGCTTTTGCTTCGTTAGCAAAAAAAAACATTTCCGCCCTGTCACTTTTCCGAAACGCTTCGGCCTAGGGATATCGATACTCACTCTTATCCAGGAGTCATTCGCATGTCCATGCCGTCGTTCCGTCCCGGATTGCTCGCCGCAGCACTGTGCTGCCTGAGCCTGCCACTGCCTTCCCTCGCGCTCGCACAGCAGAGCGAAGCGCTGCAGAGCGTGCGTGATTACCAGCTTCCCGCGGCGCCCCTGGCCACCACGCTCAACCGCATCGCGGGTGAAGCCGGTGTGACGCTGAGCTTCGATGCGGCGCTCACCGCCGGCAAGCAGGCGCCGGCAATCCAGGGTCGTTATGACGCCCAGGGCGCCCTGCAACAGGCGCTGCAAGGCAGCGGTCTGGTGCTGCGCCCCAGCACCGGGGGCGGCTTCGCGCTGATCAGCGCGGCCGAGGCCAACGCCGTGGTGCTGGATGACGTCAGCGTGGTGGCCAGCGCCGACGCGTCAGCCGGCGGACTGACCTCCGAATATGCTGGCGAACAGGTCGCTCGCGGCGGTCGCGTAGGCATCCTCGGCAACCAGGACTACATGGACACGCCGTTCACCTCCACGGCCTACACCAACAAGCTGATCATGGATCAGCAGGCCCGCAGCGTCTCGGACATCGTGCAGAACGACCCTTCCGTGCGCGTCGCCCGCGGCTTCGGCAACATGCAGGAGCTGTACATGGTGCGCGGCTTCCACCTGTATTCCGACGACATCTCCTACAACGGCCTGTACGGCCTGCTACCGCGTCAGTACGTTGCCAGTGAATTCATTGAGCGCGCCGAGGTATTCCGTGGCGCCAGCGCCTTCCTCAATGGTGCGGCGCCCGGCAGTACGGGTGTCGGCGGCATGATCAACCTGCTACCCAAGCGCGCCGGCAACGAGCCGTTGACCCGCCTCACGGTCGGCGCGGAGAGCGGTGGCCAAGGCATGGCGGCCGTCGATCTAGGGCGTCGCTTCGGTGAGGACAACCGCTTCGGCGTGCGCCTGAACGCGGCCAAGCACCAGGGCGAAACCGGCGTCGACGACGAGGACCGCACCCTCGACATGTTCGCCCTCGGCCTCGACTACCAGGGCGACCGTCTGCGCCTGTCCATGGACATTGGCCATCAGTACCACTTCATCGATAACCCGCGCCCCAGCGTTACGCCCGGTGCTTCGCTTACCCGCGTGCCGAGCGCGCCGGACGGCGAGGATAACTTCGCGCAGCCCTGGACCTATTCGAAGGAAAAGCAGACCTTCGGAACCGCACGAGCCGAGTATGACTTCAGCGACAGCGTCACCGGCTGGGTCGCCGCAGGCGCCCGCCATGGCGAGGAAAAGAACCGCCTCGCCAACCCCACCTACACCGGCGGCGGTGTCACCAGCGCATCTCGCTTCGACAACGCCCGCCAGGAGGACATCGCCACTGGTGAGCTCGGCGTGCGCTGGAAGCTGCAGACCGGTCCGGTCTCGCACCAGTGGGTGATGTCCGGCGCCATGTACCACGCCAAGGACCACAACGCCTGGGCGATGTCCTCAGGTGGCGTACCCGGTGACCTCTACGATCCCAGCGATGCGCCAATTCCTGGTATCGGCTTCTCATCAGGAGACATGTCCGACCCGACCATCACCGCGCGCACCCATACCCAGAGCCTGGCCATCGCCGACACCCTCGGTTTCATGGATGATCGCCTGCTGCTCACTCTCGGTGCTCGCCGCCAGGGAATTCGTAGCGACTCCTACGACTACGACACCGGTAGCAACACGGGTTCCTACAACAAGTATGAAACCACTCCGGTGGCCGGCATCGTCTACAAATTGAACGACGAGCTGTCCCTGTACGCCAACTACATTGAAGGGCTCACCGCTGGCGACTCTGCTCCTGCGACGACGACGCCGCCGGGCGGAGGTGCTGATCTGCCGGTGCTCAACGCCAATACGTCGCTAGAACCCTACGTTTCCAAGCAAACCGAGGTAGGCATCAAATACGACGGTGGCTATATCGGCGGCAGTCTGGCGCTGTTCAGCACCGAACGCGCCTTCGGCATCGTCGAAGATCAGGTATTTCGTGACGGCGGCGAGCAGCGTAACCGCGGCTTGGAGCTATCAGTGTTCGGCGAGCCGGTGCTTGGCGTGCGCGTACTCGGCGGCGTGACCCTTCTCGACAGTGAGCTGACCAAGACCGAGTACGGCGCGGACGAAGGCAACCACCCCATCGGCGTACCCCGTACCCAGGCCAATATCGGCGGCGAGTGGGACGTTCCGAACCTGAGCAACCTGACCCTGACCGGCCAGGTCGTCTACACCAGCAGCCAGTACACCAATACCGCCAATACCCTCGAGATTCCTTCCTGGACTCGCCTGGACCTCGGTGCCCGCTACACGCTGAAAGTGGATGAGCGCGATGTCACCCTGCGTGCGCGCCTGAACAACGTCACCGGCCGCGACTACTGGGCCTCGACCGGCGGCTATCCGGGCTCCAACTACCTCGTCCTCGGCGAGCCGCGCACCCTCTCCCTGAGCGCCACCGTCGACTTCTGACGGATAGCGCTGCAAGCGGAAGCGCAATGAAAAACGCCGGAGCAAGCTCCGGCGTTTTTCGTTCTACCCCATCCTCAGTGGTCGAGGGCGGCTCCGGCGCCACGCGGCACGCGGATGTCTTCGACCAGATGCTGGATATGCTCCGGCGGCGGCGCGGTCATGCGCGAAACCACCACGGCTACCACGAAGTTGAAGATCATCCCCAGGGTACCGATGCCTTCGGGCGAGATGCCGAACCACCAGTCGGCGGAGGTCGCCGTGGGATTGATGAACTTGAAGTAGACGATGTAGCTGAAGGTGAAGGCCAGGCCCACGACCATGCCGGCGATCGCCCCTTCCTTGTTCATGCGCTTGGAGAAGATCCCCATGACGATGGCCGGGAAGAAGGATGCGGCAGCCAGGCCGAAGGCGAACGCCACCACCTGCGCCACGAAGCCCGGCGGGTAGATGCCGAACAGCCCCGCGACCACCACCGCCAGACCAGCGGCGATACGTGCGGCAAGCAGCTCTTTCTTCTCGCTGATGTTGGGCATCAGGTTGCTCTTGAGCAGGTCATGGGAGATCGACGTGGAAATCACCAGAAGCAGACCGGCGGCAGTCGACAGCGCGGCAGCCAGACCACCGGCGGCGATCAGCGCGATCACCCAGCCCGGCAGACCGGCGATTTCCGGGTTGGCCAGAACCATGATGTCGTTGTCCACGTACAGCTCGTTGGTCGCCGCGGTGGGCTGGTTGGACAGCTCGCGCTGACCGACCTCGCCGCGCTCGGCGGTATAGCTGGGTTTGCCGGCGAAGGCCGCACCCGGGCCGTACTGGATGACGCCATCACCGTTCTTGTCCAGCCAGCCGATCAGCCCGGCGTTCTCCCAGGTCTTGAACCAGGCCGGCAGCTCCTGGTACGCGGTACCCGGTACGCTGGTCAGCAGGTTGGTACGGGCGAAGGCCGCCACGGCAGGCGCGGTGGTGTAGAGGATGGCGATGAACAGCAGGGCGAAACCGGCCGACTTGCGCGCGTCCTTCACGGTGGGCGTGGTGAAGAAGCGCACGATCACGTGGGGCAGACCGGCGGTGCCGACCATCAGCGCCATGGTGATGAAGAACACGTCGGTGGTCGACTTGGTGCCATCGGTGTAGGCCGTGAAGCCCAGCTCGGCGCCCAGGCCGTTGAGGCGCTCGACGACGCTCTGTCCGGTGCCGATCACTTCGCTACCGAAGCCCAGCTGCGGGATCGGTACGCCGGTGATCATCATCGAGATGAAGATCGCGGGGACCATGTAGGCGAAGATCATCACGCAGTACTGCGCCACCTGGGTGTAGGTGATGCCCTTCATGCCGCCTAGCACGGAGTAGAAGAACACGATGGCCATGCCGATGATCACGCCGGTCTCGATGTTCACTTCCAGGTAGCGGGAGAACACGATGCCGACGCCGCGCATCTGCCCTGCCACGTAGGTGAAAGAAATGAAGATCACGCAGACCACGGCCACCAGGCGCGCGGCCTGGGAGTAGTAGCGGGCGCCGACGAACTCGGGCACGGTGAACTTGCCGAACTTGCGCAGGTAGGGTGCCAGGCACATCGCCAGCAGCACGTAGCCGCCGGTCCAGCCCATCAGGTAGACCGAGCCGTCGTAGCCGGCGAAGGCGATGATCCCGGCCATGGAGATGAAGGACGCCGCGGACATCCAGTCAGCGCCGGTGGCCATCCCATTGAGTACCGGATGCACGCCCTTGCTGGCGACGTAGTACTCGCTGGTGGAGCCGGCACGGGTCCAGATGGCGATACCGATGTAGAGCGCGAAGCTCGCACCGACGAAGAGGTAAATCAGGAGTTGGGTGCTCATGCTTGCGGCCTCACTCTTCGTGTACGTCGTACTTGCGATCGAGGTGGTTCATCTTCCACACGTAGAAGAAGATCTCGATCACGAACACGTAGATTGAGCCTTGCTGGGCGAACCAGAAGCCGAGGGGAAAGCCGAACGCGTGGATGTTGTTCAGCGCATCGGCGAAGAGCACGCCGCAGCCGAATGACACCACGAACCAGATCACCAGCAGCCAGAGCATCAGCCGCAGGTTTTCTTTCCAGTAGGCCGCGGCGGCCTCTTGCTTGGAAAGGGACATAGGTCCTCCAAAAGATGTTGTTGTTGTTATGGCCCCTTGAAACTAGCAGGACTGCGGCGGCATGCCGCTAAGACTTTGGTCGATATACCGCCGAGAAAGAGCGCAGCAGGCCTCAGACGCCACCGGTCCAGAGGTCGTCCAGGTTGCGAAAGCCCCATTCGGCGGGGTCCTCGCGACCGACGATTCGATCGCTCTGCTGCCGCGCCAGATCGATCAGTTCCTTGCTCAGCGGCATCTTCGAGCGTGCAGAGAAGAACACCCGCACCTTCGGTGTGAGCAGGGACTGGGGATGCTGCTCGACCACTACGCCCAGGCGCCCGCTCTCCAATCGCACCAGTGCCCCCACCGGATAGATGCCCACGCATTTGACGAAGGCCTGGAACACATGGGGGTCGAACTGGCCCTGCCAACTGGCCATGCGGCGGATCGATTCGGCGGGGTCCCACCCCTTCTTGTAGGGACGATTGGAAGTGATCGCGTCGTAGACGTCGCAAACCGCGCCCATGCGCGCGGGCAGACTGATCTGCTCGCCAGCCAGATGGTGCGGGTAACCGCTGCCGTCGAGCTTCTCGTGGTGGTGCAGGCACACGTCCATCACCAGCGCACTGGCCTGCTTGCTCGCCAGCAGTATCCGGCTGCCGGCCTCGGGATGACCGCGCATGCTCGCCATTTCGTCATCGTCGAGGGCGCCCGGTTTGTTCAATACCGCGGGGGCGATCGCCATCTTGCCCACGTCGTGCAGCAAACCGGCATGGCCCAACTCGCGCACCAGGCTCTCGGGCAACTCAAGTTGGCGTGCCAGGGCAATCATCAGGGCGCAGACGGCCACCGAGTGCATGTAGGTGTATTCGTCGGCGCTCTTCAAGCGCGCCAGGCTGATCATCACGTTGGGATGACGCAGCACCGACTGAGAGATTTCCTCGACCAACCCACCGACCTGTCCCATCTCGACGGCGCGGCCCATGCGGGCATCACGGAACATGTCGGCCACTGCGCTTTTCGCGGTCTCACAGAGTTTGCGGGCGCGCAGTATCTCCTCCTCCATGGGCACCCACTCGGCCGAGGCGACGGGGCTGGTCCCACAGGCTTGCGGCACGGGCGCGGATGGCTCAGGCAGCGTGGGCTGCACCGACAACTCGGCGTCAGCCGGCGCCGCGACCGGCTTCACCCGGCAGCGGGACAGATCGATGAGCACTTCCTCGAGACCGCTTTCGCGGATACGTTGCAGGTCCTTGGGACTGTCGAGCAGAAACTGGCTGCGCCAGAACGGGTGGTCGATCCAGGAGCCGATGAACTCCTGGATATACATGCCGAGCCGGAGCTCGGTAACCGGGATACGCTTCAACAATCGGCTTCACCCACTTTGCGGAGAATGCGTGGCCACGCAGGGCAAGAGGGATAATGGCCTATCGATACCACGCAGGGAAAGCCTGCATTGAAGCCTGTTGCAAGCCCCGACCAACCGTCTCGAAGCGATGTAGGACGAGTCGACCGCGACCGATGCGATCCACACGGTTTCGTCAGGCGCATCTGCCGACGATCCGCACTGGCAGCCGCCAGGGCCCGACATCCCGTCAGTGAGCCTTGCAGCGACCTGAGACGGCCTTGAGCCGACCGGCCAGCAATGCCGCCAAAGAGGCGGCTTGAAGGCAAATGACCTGGCTAGCCCCCCCTGCCGCCTCGGGCCGATCATTGACGAATCGTTCTGAAGCCCACGTGTGAGGTGGCCATGAAGATGGGCTGTGGCTGGCGTGCCGAGGGCCGGTAGCGCATGCAGCGGTCCGCAGAACACAGGTGCGAGCCCCCCCTTGATCACTGCCACGGGCACGTTCGGTTCCGCCGGGTCGAAGCTGTCAGCCAGCGAGGGACCCGGCGGATCGAGCTGCGCATCGCGCTGGGCGTCGTGCCCTGGCCGGTAACCGCTGCGGGTCAATTCCCAGACATTCCCGCCCGCATCGAACAAACCGAAGCCGTTGGCCGGAAAGCAGCCCACCGGCGATGTACCGGTAAAGCCATCCTTCGCCAGGTTGCGGTAGGGGAACTGGCCTTGCCAGGTATTGGCCATGAGCTTGCCCTGGGGCGACTCGGTGGTGCCCCAGCTAAAGTCAGCATCGCTCAGGCCGCCCCGCATGGCGTACTCCAGTTGCGCCTCGCTGGGCAGTTCGCGGCCTGCCCAGCGGGCATAGGCTCGAGCGTCTTCCAGGGTGATCTGCACCACCGGATGATTATCCAGCCCTCGCAGGTCGCTGGCCGGCCCCTGTGGGTGTTGCCAATTCGCACCGGGCACGAATCGCCAGCCGGGGCTGAGCACATCCGGACCTTGCTGGAACACCATCGAGCCCGGTACCCGCAGGTTGGCAGGCAGGGAGGGATCGTCCTCGACACTGATGCCGCGCTCGGCATGGGTGACGTAATCCGTGGCGTCCACGAAGCGCGCGAACTGGGCATTAGTGACCGGATGCACGTCGATCCAGAAACCGGACACCTTCGCCGGATGAGGCGGGCCTTCTTCGTCGTAGAAACGGTCGGAGCCAAAACTGAACTCGCCGCCCGAGAGGTGCACCATGCCGTCCCGCCAGGGCCCCTGCCGCGGTGCCGGCAGGCCGTCATAGTCTGCGCACAGCAGCACCGGCGCGGGGGCTTGCGGCCACCCCGCGTAGGCGGCAGCGAGCAGGCCGGCAGCGAGTGCTGCGCAGCCGGCCACTCGCGCGATCATGGCTGTTTGGCCTGGATCGATTGCGCCAACGCCGGGCTGACCGGTCGGGCATCGGCATCGATCGCGATATTGCTGCGCTGCGCGTAGGCCCTCCAGTCACGCAGCATCTGCGTCACTTGCTCGGGGTGTTGGGCCGCGATGTCGTGGTGTTCGCCAGGATCCTGGCTCAGGTCATACAGGTGCCAGCTCGGCTGGCTGTCGGTGGCATCCCATAGCAGCTTCATCGGGCCCTTGCGCAGCGAGGCGCTACCATTGATTTCCCAGCCCAGGGCTTCGTCATGAGCATGGATCTCGGTGTCCTTGCCTTGCAGGTAATTCAATACCGAAGTGCCTTGCGGCGGCACGATGTCGCGGTCGCGGTACTTGATGCCAGGCAGCGGCGCCCCGGCCAGTTGCAGCAGGGTCGGCATGATGTCACGGACACTGGCCAGCTCATTGCTGCGGCCCGCCTTGATGGAGGCCGGGTAGTAGACGAAGGCCGGTACCCGGATGCCGCCTTGGTAGGGCGTCATCTTGTAGCGACGGCTGGGCAGAGCGCTGACCTGTGCCCAGGCCGAGCCGATCATCAGGAAGGAATTGCGGCGGCCGTAGTTTTCCAGACGGTTGTCGAAGTTCGCCTTGATCCAGTCGGCGTCGACGCGCGACGCGTTTTCAGGGCCGTTGTCGGACATGAACAGGATCATCGTGTTGTCCAGTTCGCCGGTCTTGCGCAGATGCTCCACCAGGCGCCCGACTTCGTTGTCCAGAGCGCTGACCATGGCGGCATAGACCTCCATGGTGCGTGCCGACTGACGCTTTTGCTCATCGCTCAGGGACGCCCAGCTCGGCACGCCTTCCAGTTGCGCCTCCAGGGGGAAGTCCTCAGGAACAAGGCCGGCCTCGCGCTGGCGGACCAGGCGCTCGTGGGCGATGACCTCGTAGCCCTTGTCATAACGGCCACGATATTGCGCCAAGTACTTGTCCGGTGCCTGGAGCGGCCAGTGCGGTGCGGTGTAGGCCGCGAAGGCGAAGAACGGCTTGTTGCCGCTCTTGCCCTGGTCGATGGCGTCGATCAGGCGGTCGGTGTACCAGGTGGTGGAGTAGAAGTCGTCGGGCAGTTCGACGGGTTCGTCGTTGTGTTGGTAGGTGGCGGTGTAGTTCGGCAGCTGGAGCATGTTGGCTTGTTTGAAGTGCGCGGCGCCGCCTTCGAGCAGTACGTAGGCCTGGTCGAATCCGCGGTTCTGAGGCTGTTGCGCCGGCTCCATGCCCAGATGCCATTTACCGGCGATATAGGTGCGGTAACCTGCGTCGTGCAGCAGTTCGGCGAGGGTCGCCACGTTCGCGCCGAGTACGCCTTCGTAGCCAGGACGTACTTCGGAGCCGGCTGGCAGGCGCTGGCGGCGCTCCACCATCATGCCCAGCCCGGCCAGGTGCGGATCGTTGCCGGACATCAGCATGGCGCGAGTGGGTGAGCAGCTCGGCGCCGAATGGAAATCGAGCATCAGACGGCCGTCGGCCAGCAGTTTGTCCAGGTTGGGCGTCTGGATTTCGCTGCCCAGAGCCGACAGATCGGAGAATCCGAGGTCATCGGCGACCAGCAGCAGAATGTTGGGTTGCTTCGTGGCGGTAGCCGCCAGGGCGTGGCTGGCGGCGAGCGTGAGCAAGCCCAGAGCAGCAAGGGAGCGTAGGTAGTTCATTGAGGTGCTCTTGTTGTTGTAATGGATGAGTGCAGGTGTTCAACCTCGAGCCGGGCCTCGCGCCAGCAGTCCAGCGAGCGGAGGCGCGCGTGCTGGCTCAGAGCGTCAGCCCGTATGGCAGACGAACGCTTTGGCCGCCCCAGGCCGACCGGCTTGCCAGCGACGTAGCGGCGAAGGCCGGCAGCCCTGACCGAGCCCACACTAGAACCCGCAGATCCAGCCTACCTAGGCCACTCCGACGGCGTTAGCCACTTACGGCAGGTACTATCCGATTCGAGCGAATTTGAGCGGATGGGGGGACGAGCGCTCTTTCGTTTTCCAGAGCATGCCTCGCTGACCCAGAGACGCCCCACCATCGGCTTCAGCCGCTTGCAGAAAAGACCCGGAATGAATAACGGCCTATAGGGAAAAGCGACATTTGGGCCCTGTTGCAACTCCCAGCTATGATGCCGGCGAACCCTGTCGAGGAGACGTCAGACGATGCGGCCGCTACTGACCGGCATCACCACCTGCACCCTGCTGCTGCTCAACACGCTGCTTCTCATCGGGCCCATGATGCTCCTGGCACTCGGCAAGCTGCTGGCGCCCAACGCCGCGCTGCGCGCCCGACTGGCGCGTGGTGTGATGGTGATCGCCGAAACCTGGGCGGAAGTCGATAAGTGGATCTTCGCCACCTTCACCCCCACCCAATGGGATATCCGCGGTGGCGAAGCCCTGCGCCGGGACACGTCCTACCTGGTGGTGAGCAATCACCAATCTTGGGTCGACATTCCGGCGCTGGTCCAGGCATTCAACCGGCGCACGCCCTACTTCAAGTTCTTTCTCAAGAAGGAACTGATATGGGTGCCCTTCCTCGGGCTGGCCTTCTGGGCGCTGGATTACCCCTTCATGAAGCGCTACAGCAAAGCCTACCTGGAGAAGAACCCGCATCTGCGCGGACAGGACCTGGCGATCACCCGCGCCGCCTGCGAGAAATTCCGCGACATGCCGGTCACCGTGGTCAACTACCTCGAAGGCACCCGCTGCACGCCGGCCAAGCAAGCGGCTCAAGGCTCGCCCTATCGTCACCTGCTGAAACCCAAGGCCGGCGGCGTCGCCTTCGTGCTGGCGAGCCTGGGGGAGAACCTCGACGCCCTGCTCGACGTCACCATCGTCTACCCCGGCGACCGTCCGCCCGGCTTCTGGGCCTTGCTCAGCGGCCAGTTGCCCTGGGTCCGCGTGGACATTCATACGCGCCAGCTGGACCCTGCGCTTTGGCAGGGCAACTACGCCGACGACCCCGCCTTCCGCCAGTACGTACAGGACTGGGTCACCGCGCTCTGGCAGGAAAAGGACGAACGCATCGCGCGCCTCAAGGATGAAGCGCGGGCCTGAGCGCGCGGCTCATTCATCCAGGCCCAGTTGCCGGCGCATCTTCGCGGTGATGCGCTGGCGGCAGGCCGGCATCTGCGCCCAGGGATCGTCCTTGCCCAGTTCGTCGAGGCGCTCGAAGACATTCCGAATGGTCCAGCGATTGGCGCCGGCGAGGTCTCCCAGTTCCTCGCGGAAGATCGGCACCGAAACCGGCAGTCCTTCTCGGGCACGCGCCGAGTAGGCACAGACCGACGTGGCGCCGCGGGCATTGCGCAGGTAGTCGACGAATATCTTGCCAACGCGGTTCTTCGGTCCGCTGATCGCGCTGATGCGTGCTGGAAATACCTGGGCCAAGTGCCGCGCGATGGCCTGGGCGAAGGTCTTCACAGCGTCCCACTCGTGGCGTCTTTCCAGTGGTACGAGGACATGCATGCCCTTGCCGCCGCTAGTCTTGAGGAAAGCGCGCAGGCCGAGTTCGTCGAGCAAGGTGAGGACCAGCCCGGTGGCCTCGATCATCCGCGCCCAGGGCAGCGCGGGGTCCGGGTCGAGATCGAGGATGAAGCGATCCGGGCGCGCCAGACGCCCCACGCTGGCGTTCCAGGCATGCAGTTCGATCACGCCCATCTGCGCCGCCGACACCAGCGCCTCGGGCGTATCCACCTGCAACAGCGGCTGAGTATCCTCGGGATCCTCCACCTGGCGCACGGCCGGCAGGCTTCGGCCACCGGCATGCTTCTGGAAGAATTGCTCGCCGTCGATACCTTCGGGCGCTCGCACCAAGGACAGCGGTCGCTTGCTGGCGTCGCGCAGCAGCCAGGGCGCCACGCGGGCGTAATACTGCGCCAGTTCCAGCTTGGTAATGCCACTGCTGCGATCGATCACCCGCTGCGGATGGCTGATGCGCACACCCAAGGGCGCGTCCTCGGTGGACGGCGCTCGACGCGTCTTGCCAGGGTGCTTGCCGACAGGCTGGGCGTTCTCCTGGACGATCGCCTTGGCGGGCTTGTCCTCGCGCAGGCCGTGGAATACCGAATGACGGATGATGCCGTCGCGGGTCATCTGCGCGTACGCCACCTCGCACATCAGCTCCGGGCGCAGCCACTGCACCCCGCGCAACTCTGCGCCGCGCGGCGGATCGACCAGTGCCGGGCGTTTGTCGCGCAACGGCTCGAAGCGTTGCAGTAGGCTGTCCAGGCTCGCCGCGGTAAACCCGGTGCCGACCTTGCCGGCGTAGCGCAACGCCCCGCCGTCCGCCTCGTGCAGACCCAGTAGCAGCGCACCGAAGCCGTTGCGCGAACCCTTCGGCGGGGTGTAGCCAAGAATCACGAACTCCTGGCGCTGCTTGCACTTGAGCTTGATCCAGTCGCGCGAGCGGGCGCCCCGGTAGGCGCTGCCGACGCGCTTGCCGATCAGGCCTTCGAGCTTCATCGAACAGGCGCTCTCGAGCATCGGGCCGACCGCTTCGGCGAAGTCTTCCGAGAAACGCAGCAGGCGACTGTCGCTGTCCTTCAGCACCCTGGCCAACGCGGCACGTCGCTGCTCCAACGGCACGCCGCGCAGGTCCATGCCGTTGAGATAGGGCACATCGAACAGGTAATAGAGGATCGCCTCGCTGCGCCCGGCGTCGAAGGCGTTCTGCAAGGCCTGGAAGTCCGGTACGCCCTCGGCATCCGCCACCACCATCTCGCCATCCAGCCAGGCCGACGCCAAGCCCAGGCCGGCCAAGGCCTCGGCTTGCTGGGGCATCTTCGCCGTCCAGTCATGCCCATTGCGGGTCAGCAGGCGCACCTCGCCGTCCTCGATGCGCGCGAGGATGCGGTAACCGTCGAATTTCACCTCGTAGCGCCAATCGCCGTCCGGCGCGGTTTCCACCAGGGTCGCCAACTGGGGCTTCAGGGTCGCCGGCAATGCCGCTGCCTTCGCCCCGTCCAGGGAGCCCACCCCGCGCGCGCTGCGCCGCCGCGCTGGCGCCTTGACCGATCGGGAGGCCGCTGCCCTGGCCTGCTTGCCAGCACGCTCGCGTGGCACCAGGGTGCGATCGCTGAGCACGCTGTGCGGACACGCTTCGAGCACGTCGTATTCGTCCTGTCCGCGCGCTGCCTCGTCACGGGACTTGATCAGCATCCACTGTTCGCGCTTGCCCTGGGGCCGGGTGCGCACCAGGTTCCAGAGCCCCTGCAGCTTCTCCCCGTCCAGACGAAACTTCAGCCGCCCCTTGGCATAGCCCTCCACGGGATCGCCCTCGGGCTGCCACAGTCCCCGGTCCCAGACGATGACATCGCCCGCGCCGTAGTGTCCCTCGGGGATATGCCCCTCGAAGCTGGCGTAGTCCAGGGGATGGTCCTCGACCTGCACCGCCAACCGCTTCACCGACGGGTCCAGACTCGGCCCCTTGGGCACTGCCCAGCTCTTCAGGGTGCCGTCCAGCTCCAGGCGAAAATCGTAGTGCAGGTGCGAGGCGTCGTGCTTCTGGATGCAGAAGCTCAGCGCCTGCCCCTTGCCGTTTCGCCGGCGCTTCGCACCCGGCTCCGGGGTGGCGGAGAAATCACGCTTGCGCTGGTACTCTGCGAGAGGCTTGGCCATGTCATGCTCCGGGAAGGGAACCCTGTAGTTCGGAGCACGGGCGGCGTGCAGGAGTTCGAGAGGCTTGAGCGAGCTCCGACGAGCCGTCAGAATCCGCGCCTTGCGCAAGGAGATGCCGATGAAAGCCATGGCCCGCCACATCCTGGTGAAGACCGAAGCCGAAGCCACCGCGTTGAAGAAACGCCTGGGCGCGGGCGAGGCCTTCGACGTCCTGGCGCGCAAACACTCGCAGTGCCCGTCCGCCAAGCGTGGCGGCGACCTCGGCGAAGTACGCCCCGGACAGCTGGTACGCAGCATCGACCAGGCAATCTTCAAGGGCCCGCTGCGCAGCGTGCAGGGGCCGATCAAGTCGTCCTTCGGCTACCACCTGGTGCAAGTGTTCTACCGTGACTAAGGAGCTGTCGATGGATGTGCTGTTGGAACATGGACCCTACGCGGTCTTCGCCCTGCTGCTGCTCGTCTCGGCGCTGGTCGGTGCGATAGCGGTACGCCTGCGCCAACCGGTGCTGATCGGCTACATCGTGGTCGGCATCCTGTTCGGGCCGGCGTTGCTGGACGTCAGCGGCAGCCAACCGGCGATTGGTCTGTTGGCAGAAATCGGCGTTACCGTGTTGCTGTTCGTGGTCGGCCTGAAGCTGGACATCGGGCACATCCGTCACATCGGCCCGGTGGCGCTGGCCACGGGCCTGGGCCAGTTGGCGTTCACCATCGTCGTCGGCTTCCTGATCACCCTGGCGCTGGGCAAGAGCGCCATGGAGGCGATCTACATCGCCGTGGCGCTGACCTTTTCCAGCACCATCATCATCGTCAAGCTGCTCTCGGACAAGCGCGAGCTGGATTCGCTGCACGGGCGCATCGCGGTGGGCTTTCTGATCGTCCAGGACCTCGCCGTGGTGCTGGCTATGATGACCATGAGCTCCTTGCGCGGTGCCGGCGAGGCCAGCGCCCTGGTGGTCGCCGGGGATCTGCTCGCACGCCTGGCCGGCGCTGCGCTGGTGCTTTTCGTGCTGATGCGCTTCGTACTGCCGCCGCTGGTGGCACAGATGGCGCGTTCCCAGGAGTTGCTGCTGATCTTCGCCGTGGCCTGGGGCGCGGCGCTCGCCGCCCTCGGCGAATGGGCCGGCTTCAGCAAGGAGGCCGGCGCCTTCGTCGCGGGCTTCTCGCTGGCCTCGACCAGTTACCGCGAGTCGATGAACGCGCGCCTGACCGGCATTCGCGATTTCATGCTGCTGTTCTTCTTCCTCGACCTGGGTGCCAAGCTGGACTTCTCCACCCTCGGCGGCGAACTGCTGCCCGCCTTGCTGCTCTCGCTGTTCGTGCTGATCGGCAACCCGCTGATCGTGATGGCGATCATGGGCTACATGGGCTACCGCAAGCGCACCGGCTTTCTCGCCGGACTCACCGTGGCGCAGATCAGCGAGTTCTCCATCGTCTTCGTCGCCATGGGCATCAGCCTGGGCCACGTCGGTGTCGAGGCGCTGGGGCTGACGACCCTGGTGGGGCTGGTGACCATCGTCCTGTCGACCTACATGATCCTGTTCTCGCAGCCGCTGTACGAGCGCCTGGCGCCCTGGATGGGGCGTTTCGAACGCAAACGGCCGTTCCGCGAACTGGAAGTCGAACAGCAGGACCGCCCCCAGGGCCAACCGGATGTGCTGGTGGTCGGCCTGGGGCGCTATGGCGCCCGCCTGCTCGGCCAACTGCACCAGGCAGGCATCGCCACCCTGGGCGTGGATTTCGACCCGGAAGCGGTGCGCAATCTGCGCCGGCGCGCGTTGCCGGTGCGCTTCGGCGATGCCGAGGACCCGAACTTCCTGGAGTCGCTGCCCCTGGAGCACGCCGCCTGGCTGGTCACCTCGCTGCCGGAATGGGAGGCCAATCGCAACCTGCTGCAGGCGGTACGCGAGGCGGGCTTCCACGGGCGCATCGCCGGGGTGGTGCGCGACGAACTGCACGGCGAGGCGATGAGCGAAGCCGGCGTGGAGCGCGTACTCAACCCCTTCACCGACGCGGCCGACTACGCCGCACGCGCGTTCGTCACGGACGTACGACGTGATCGCGAGTTCGGTGACGCATGAGGCGTGTCGCCGCCCCGTGGTCTTTACCGTTCTTTTACCTTCACCCGTCGAAGATTTGCCATTTTCCCCGGTCATAGGCGTCGTGGGGATTTCCCCGTCCTTGCGAGGAAACGTCAATGATGAAGAAAACGGCTTCGATACTGATCCTGTCGCTCGGTGTCGCCGCTGCCGGCAATGCAGCCGCCGATGAGCGGGATGTCTGGCCGATCGTGGCGGGGGTGGCAGTCGGTGCGGTTCTGGCCACGGCACTCTCCGATCCGCCGCGCCACCGTCGTGCAGCGCCGGTGCTGTATGCCACACCGCGGCGCACGCCGATCTACTACGCAGCGCCTGCTCCGGTCTACGCGACCCCGGTACGCTACGTGCCAGTGCCCCGCCCGGTCGCCTACTATCCGGCGCCACGGCCTGGTTATCGTCACTACGAGGGTCCGCCGCCCGGTCACTGGCGCGGCTATCGCTGAAGCGGACTGACCCAGGAAACCGACCCGGCGCTCACTCGCCAGCGGCGAGTGAGCGCCGGGCCTCGATAGCGAATCTCGAAGCCGCGCTTGAAACCAGCCTTCTCAGACGTCCTCCAGAACCCGGACCTTGAGGGCCTCGACCAGGGGCGCGCTGATCTGCTTGAAGGTCTGGTAGTGCGGCATCTGCCGGTGGGCTTCGAGGGCCTCGGTGTCGCGGTAAACCTCGTGCAACAGCACCATGTCGCCGCCGCCCTCGGGGCGTAACACGTCGAACTGCAGGCAGCCCCCGTTCTCCAATGCCAGTGAGTCACGGGCGTCGTCCGCCACGGCATCGAGAAATGCCGGCAGCTCGCCCGGCTTGACCACGAATTCGGCAATGATCACCACGCGGGACATGGGTATTCCTTAGCTTTGTCAGGAGGGGCGCCAGCATAGCGCCGGCAACACCGAGGTGGTCAAGCCAACCAGCCGGCTTCGCGGGCCAGTGTCTCGACCAGTTCCTGGGCGGGCAACTCTCGAGCCAGGGGCGCACCCTGCCCCGCCCACTGTACGGCGTAGTCCTCGCCACCCGCGGCGCTTAGCGCCTTGGCGGCGGAATAGGCGATGGGATAGTCGGGACAGCCCTCGCCCGCCGCTTCCAACGCCGCGAACAGCCGATTCGGCAGGCCCCGTGCCGGACGCCCCGAAATGCTCGCGCTGACCTGCGTACGCAATCCCCGTTCGCCACGCAGAGCCGCTCGGTAGGCCGGACTCGCGGCCGACTCCGGGCAACCGATGAAGGCGGTGCCCAATTGCACGCCCTGGGCACCCAACGCCAGCATGGCGCGGCAGGCCGCGCCGTCCATCAGCCCCCCCGCGGCGATCACCGGCAGGCTGCATTCGCGTACCAGCAGACGCACCAGCGCCTGGGTCCCCAGGCAGACATCCGCGGACGGCTCGAACACCCCGCGGTGACCACCGGCTTCCCAACCCTGGGCGATGATCGCGTCCAGCCCGGCGGCTTCGATGGCGCGCGCTTCATTGAGCTGGGTCGCACAGCCGAGCAGACGGATGCCCGCCGCCCGCAGGCGCTCTATCCAGTCCTGCGGTGGCAGGCCGAAATGGAAGCTGAGTACCGCCGGACGGGCCTCGAGCAACACATCCAGCAACTCCGGTTGCTCGACGAAGCTGCGATAGGCGCAGCCCAGCGATGCGGGGGCCTCCGCTGCGCACGCGGCGAAGGTGGGAGTCAGGCGCTGCAACCACGCAGCTTCGCGAACCGCATCCGGCTGCGCGGGCGGATGGCAGAACAGGTTGAGATTGAAGCGCGCACAGCCCTGGTCACGCAGGGCCTCGATGAGTTGCGCCGCCTGCCGCGCATCGCTGGCGCCCAGTCCGAGCGAGCCCAGCGCCCCGGCAGCGCTCACCGCGGCCGCCAGCTCGGGTGTGGAAACGCCGACCATCGGCGCCTGGATCAAGGGATAGCGCAACCCCAACGTCTCTTGAAAGAACATGCCAATACCTCAGTCTTGATCCAGCGAAGGGCCGACCATCTGCGCCAGTTGCGTGTAGACACCCGGCGCGGCGGCGAGAAAAGGGTTGCCCTGCAAGAGCCC
Organism: Pseudomonas sp. R4-15; assembly: GCF_055768815.1. Classification (NCBI taxonomy): domain Bacteria; kingdom Pseudomonadati; phylum Pseudomonadota; class Gammaproteobacteria; order Pseudomonadales; family Pseudomonadaceae; genus Pseudomonas; species Pseudomonas sp. R4-15. The sequence goes on along the minus strand of NZ_CM147293.1, from coordinate 2,757,307 downwards.
GTCATTGCGCAGGAAGTCGTTCACCCGCGCGCCGGATTCTTCCAGCAGCACCAGGCCGGCCATGCAGTCCCAGCTCTTGAGGTGGGTTTCGTAATAACCGATCAAGCGTCCGGCGGCCACGTAGGCGCACATCAAGGCGCCCGAGCCGTTACGGAAGAACAGGCCGCCGGCCTCCAGCAGGCGCGTCACGAACGGCAGGAAGTTCTCGATTCCCCGGCGGTGGGTGGTGCCCAGGCCGAGCAGGCCATCGCTGACATTGCGTGCGGCGTGCGCCTGCAAGCGCTTGTCGCCGACGTAGGCGCCCTGTCCACGGCGGGCGTGGAACAGCTCGCCATGGTTGGGATCGGCGATGGCGCCCAGCACCGGCACGCCGTCGAGCATCAGGCCGATGGACACGCACCAGTTGTGCAGCCCATTGAGGAAGCAGGCGGTGCCGTCGATGGGATCGATCACCCAGAGCAAGCGGGCATCCAACCCGTCGCCGCCGCCTTCCTCACCGAGCAGCCCGTCCTCGGGAAAGCGCGCCGCCAACTCTGCACGGATGAAGTCCTCCAGCGCGCGATCGGCGATGCTCACCACATCCAGCGGATCGCTGCCTTTGTGCTCCACCTGCAGGCGTTCACGGTCCCGGTAATACGACTGGCCGCGCTCGGCGGCGGCCCAGGCGATTTCTCGGACGGCGGTGTAGCGCGCGTCTAGGTCGGGTACGGCGTTGGACATGGGAGCATCCTGTGGTCGACGAAATCGGCCCACAGGATACGCCATTCCTCGGCGACGCTCAGGCTACCCGCTCGAAGAGCTTCTCGCCGTGATCCAGGTGCTGATCGACCAGCCAGCGTCCGTGCGCCAGGGAGGCCTGCTGGGCGTGTTCAAGGTCGGCCAGGAAGGCCCGCTTGATCGGTAGCGAGAGATGCCGCGAGCGCTGTCCGGATGGATCGACGATGCGGCAGCCACCCGCCCAGGGTAGCGGGCCATCGGCATGCTCGATGGGCTCGGCGAGAATGATGTGGTCGCGATATTCACAGTGAGGATTGTTCATCTGCTGACCTCATGGCGTGAAGGTTCACTGGTTGTGACCTCGACCGGCCAGGGATGCCTCGACCATTCGTCGTCCTCCTCGACAACTCGCCAGGGCACTTTTAGCCTTGATAAGTATCCGAAGCTGAGATGACGGATGTGACTGAACCATGCGCCTGTTTTTCGCACTGCCCTGTCCCGAGCCCCTCGCCCAACGCATCGCCGCCTGGCGGGAGGCCCGAGGCATCGACGGCCATCTCGTCGATGCCCACAACCTGCACCTGACCCTGGCGTTTCTCGGAGACCTCGACGAGGCACGCCTCGATGAGCTGATCGAGGCCGCCAACGCGTTGCACGGGGAAGCCTTCGAACTCTCCCTGCAGCACAGCGAGCAGTGGCGCGATGGCCTCTGGTGCCTGCGCCCGGACACCATGCCCGAAGCCCTGAAGCGGCTGTTCGAAGCACTGCGCGAGCGTCTTTGCGCACTGGGCGTACCGCAGGAACGGCGACGCTTCCGGCCCCATGTGACACTGGCTCGGGAAACCCAGCACCCCCTGCCGCAGCCACCGGCCTTCGCCTGGCCGGTGCGGCGCTTTGCGCTGTTCACCTCGGAACGCCCGAATGGCCGAGTGAACTACCGGGAACTGGCCAGTTGGCCGTTGCACTAGGGCCTGCTCCCGCTTCGTTCACGGCCGCGCCGGTGTCTGTTTTGGCGCAAGACAAGGCGCGAGTCGCAACCTTTACCGGGGTAAAGGTAAGATGAGCAACGCCGTATTGCGCCAAAACAGACACCGGCCCTCCGGGTTGTGCCAGAAATGACCTGCGCTGTCGTTGCAGAACTTGCCAAGGGAATGACCATTGGCTGTGTTCTGCGCCTAACCGCAGGTCATTTCTGACGACAACGCGGCTCGCGAACGAAGCGGGAGCAGGCCCTAGGAATCTTAATGCCTCCACGCCTGCCATCCAGCCTGCTATGTCTCGTCCTGCTCGCCCCTTCCTCGCTCGCCTGGTCCGCCGGCGAATCGGAGGACCAACGTCGCGTTGCGCTGCAGCAGCGCTGGGAAGAAATTCACTACGGGTTACCCAAGGACGAGCAGGCGCAGGCGTTGGCCGCACTGGCCGAACAGGCCCGCCTGGCCGTCGCCGCCGAACCGGATTCGGCGGCGCTACTCACCTGGCAGGGCATCACCCTGGCGACCCTGGCCGCGGCCCAGGGCGGCATGGGCGCACTGAAGTTGCTCGAGCAGGCGCGCAGCAGCCTGGAGAGCGCCCTGGCGGTCGACCCCACGGCCCTGCGGGGCGCCGCCTACGTGACCCTCGGCAGCCTCTACCACCGCGCGCCGCCCTGGCCGATCTCCTTCGGCGATGACGACAAGGCCGAAGCGCTGCTGGAGAAAGCCGTGCAAGTCGATCCCGAAGGCATGGACAGCAACTACTTCTACGGCGACTTCCTGCTCGACAAGCGCCGCTACGACCAGGCCCGCGAGCACCTGCGCAAGGCGTTTAACGCAGCGCCGCTAGCCGGTCGTGAGCGTACCGAGCAGGAACGCCGCGAGCAGATCCAAGCGCACCTGCAGGAAATCGCCCGGCGCGACTAGAGCAGCGCACCCTCCCGCAATGAACGGCAACCCTGCCACATCCTGGGGCACCGTACGCGCCCTCGATGTCCCTCCGCCAGGATGCGAGAAACCCTCCAAAGGCACGGATTGTAGCCTTGTCGACAGCCTCGCCTGTCGTCGCAGCCCTTACCCTGCGCCGCGGGAGCCCATGGCACCGGCATTGCAACGTGCAGGCTGGCCACTGCGCGGAGAAACCCCGGATGAGCGAAACCAGCCCCCTCCCCTACACCTGCCTCACGGCAGACCAGGCGGCTCGCCTGATTCTCGAAGACGCCGAGCTGCGTCTGTTCGACGTACGCGATCTGCACAGTTTTCGGCAGGCGCATCTGCCCGGAGCCCTGCATCTGGACGAAGCGCGTGCGCCGCTGTGGCTGGAACGCCTGCCGCACGACCAACCCCTGCTTTTCTACTGTTTCCATGGCAACACCAGCCGCAAGTTCGCCCAGCTGTTCGGCGACCTGCGCTTTTCCCGTGTCTACAGCGTCGACGGCGGCTACCGTCCGCTGGCGGATGCCCTGGCCGCCGCCAGCGCCTGATCACGCTGTCGATGAACCTTTCGGCGACTTAAGAATGCCTTAAGCCAGCCCGCCAAGAATGCAGCCTCGGGTCCACCAACGAGGCTGCATGAATGGAAATGCCCTGGGCGCAAGCCGATTCGATGCTGGCACGCATCGGCCGTGACACTACCCTGACGCTGCATCGCGCCGACTCCATCGAGCGCCGCATCGCCGCGCAGGATTTCATCCGCGAACGCTTCGCCGACAGCTACGGCGCACGCATCGAGCATTTCCTCCCCTGTCTGCTGACCCTGGAGGATGCCGAGGGCGTCATCCAGGCAGCCGTTGGCATGCGTGCGGCACACGCCCAGGCGCTGTTTCTAGAGCGCTATCTGGATCAGCCGGTCGACCTACAGCTCAATCAGCGCTGCGGCCAGACGGTGAGCCGCGAGAAAATCCTCGAGATCGGTAACCTCGCCGCTCGCGAAGGCGCTACCGCGCGAGTGCTGATCGTCATGCTCACCGACCTGCTGGTCGCCCTGGGCCAGCGCTGGGTGGTGTTCACCGGAACCGCGACCCTGCTCAACAGCTTCGCGCGCCTGGGGCTGATGCCGCTGAACCTCGGACAGGCCGACCCGGCGCGCATGGGCGACGAGCTCGCCGACTGGGGCAGCTATTACCAGACCCGCCCGCAGGTCATGGCCGGCGACATCTTCGCCGGTCACCAGCGCCTGTTGCAGCAAGGGCTCTATTCACGCCTGGCCTACCAGTCGCTCTACAACCAGGAGGCGATGCTCGATGCAGCCTGCCATTGATCGCTTTCTCGCACAGTTGGCCGAGCACGGCGCACGGCCGGCGCTGGCCGACGGCCGCCAACGCATGGATTACCGAGCGCTGCTGGAACAGATCGAGCTGCGCGTGGCCAGGCTTGCCCAGCTAGGCGCTCAGCGTGTCGCGCTGGCACTGGACAATGGCATCGACTGGGTGCTTTGGGATCTCGCCCTGCTGGCCAGTGCGCGGGTCTGCGTGCCCTTGCCGGGCTTCTTCTCCCCGTCCCAGCAACGCCACGTGCTCGATGATGCCGGCGTGGACACGCTGATCTGCAGCGATTCCGCCTTGCCGCTGTTGCTCGATCCCGCGTTGAGCGAAGTCGAGACGGGTGTCTGGCAGCGCTCGCGGCCCACCCCACCGGCGCTCCCGCACAACACGCTGAAGATCACCTACACCTCCGGCACCACGGGAAATCCCAAGGGTGTCTGCCTGGACGCTGCCACGCAACTGGCGGTCGCCGAATCGCTACGCCAGGCCAGCCAGACGCTGGATATCCATCGACATCTGTGCATTTTGCCCCTGGCGACCCTGCTGGAGAACCTGGCCGGTGTCTATGCGCCGCTGCTCGCTGGCGCCGAGGTGCAGGTGCGCTCGCTGTCCGCCGTCGGCCTGCAGGGTGCCAGCGGCTTCGATGTCATGCGCCTGCTCGGTTGCCTCGACGAGGTACGCCCACAGAGCCTGATCCTGCTGCCGCAACTGCTGCTGGCGCTGGTCAGCGCGAGCGAGCGTGGTCTCTCCCCCGTGGACTCGCTGTGCTTCATCGCCGTCGGCGGCGGGCGCGTCGCACCGCAGCTGCTACGCCGCGCCGACGCTTTGGGGTTGCCGGTGTTCGAAGGCTATGGCCTCTCCGAGTGCGCCTCGGTGGTCTGCCTGAACACGCCCGAAGCCCGCCACATCGGCAGCGTTGGCCAGCCCCTGGGGCATTGCCGGGTACGTCTCGCCGAGGACGGTGAAGTACTGGTCGCCGGTCCGCGCATGCTCGGCTACCTGGGCGAGCCGGCCCCTCAGGATGAATGGCTGGCCACCGGGGACCTCGGTCATTTCGAAGACGGGTTCCTGGTCCTGCACGGCCGCAAGAAGCACCAGTTCGTCACCGCCTATGGGCGCAACGTGAACCCCGAATGGGTCGAGGCCGAGCTGACCCAACGGCCGGAGATCGCCCAGGCCTGGGTCTATGGCGAGGCCTTGCCGCACAACCTCGCCTGGCTGGTGCCGCGCCGGGCGGACTGCACCGTCGCCGAACTGCAAGCCACGGTGGATGCGGTCAATCGCAACCTGCCGGACTACGCACGCGTGCATCAGTGGCACCTTGCGGAGGCCCCCTTCAGCGCCGCCAACGGCCTGGCCACCGCCAACGGCCGGCTACGCCGCGCGGCCCTCATCGAACACTATCGCGCAGCGCTGGAAAGCGAGGCGCAACAGACCTTACCGGAGACACTCTGATGAGCTTCTACGACGACCTGCAACAGGCCACCGAAGAACAACGCCAGTACCTGCTTGGCGCCCCGATCATCGCCCAGGCACTGAGCGGCGACGTCAGCCTGAACAGCTACATCGCCTTCCTCACCCAGGCCTACCACCACGTCAAGCATACCGTGCCGCTGCTGATGGCCTGCGGGGCGCGCCTGCCCGAACGCCTGGAGTGGTTGCGCGAAGCGATTGCCGAATACATCGAAGAAGAGCTCGGCCATCAGGAGTGGATCCTCAACGACATCCGCGCCTGCGGCGGTGACGCCGAAGTGGTGCGCAACGGCGAGCCGCACCTGGCCACCGAACTGATGGTTGCCTACGTCTACGACCGCATCGCCCGGCACAACCCGGCGAGCTTCTTCGGCATGGTCAACGTCCTGGAAGGCACCAGCATCGCCCTCGCCACCCAGGTCGCCGGCATCGTCCGCCAGCGCCTGGAGCTGCCGGCGCAGGCGTTCAGCTACCTGACTTCCCATGGCAGCCTGGATATCGAGCACATCGAATTCTTCCGCAAGCTGATGGAGCGCCTGGACGACGAATCCGACCGTGCCGCCGTGGTGCACACCGCCAAAGTCGTCTACCGGCTCTACGGCGACATTTTCCGCAGCCTGCCCCTGGCCTGACGAGGACCACCCGATGAAACTCAGCGAATGCCGCATCCTGCTCACCGGGGCCACCGGAGGCATCGGCCAGGCGCTTTGCGAACAGCTCTGCGAAGCCGGCGCGACGGTGCTGGCCGTGGGGCGCAATACCGGTCCACTCGCGGCTCTGAAGCAGCGCTTCAACGGACGCCTGCTACCGCTTTCCGCCGATCTCACCGATGCCGCGGAGCGCGCCCGCGTGCTGCGCGCCGCGAGGGAGATGGGCGGACTCAACAGCGTGATCAACGCCGCCGGGGTCAACCAGTTCGTCCTCCTGGAGCACCAGGACGAAGAACAGATCGCCGAGTTGGTGGGCGTGAACGTCACCGCCACCCTGCAGCTCACCCACGCCCTGCTGCCGTTGCTGCAAGTCGCGCCGCGGGCGTTGCTGATCAATCTGGGCTCGACCTTCGGCTCCATCGGCTATCCGGGTTTCAGCGCCTACTGCGCCAGCAAGTTCGCCCTGCGCGGCTTCTCCGAAGCCTTGCGCCGCGAGCTCGCCGATACGCGAGTCAAGGTCCTCTACGTGGCTCCCAGGGCGACCCGCACGGCGATGAATTCAGATCAGGTGGTGGCGATGAACCAGGCGCTGCGGGTCGGCATGGACGACCCGCGACAGGTCGCCGAGAGCATTCTGCGGGCCATCGAACAGGAGCGTGAAGAGCTCTATATGGGCTGGCCGGAACGCTTCTTCGTCGGTCTCAACAGCCTCCTTCCGCGCCTGGTGGATCATTCGCTGCGTAAGCAGTTGCCGACCATCCTGCGCTTCGCGCGCCATCACTGAGCCTCAACGATGAATGCACTCCGCTCTCTGCTGCCGCTGCTGCTCAGCGCCTGCCTGACGCTTCCGGCGCATGCTCAATCGACACCTGACGAGGGGCGCCTGCAGCAGTTGCAGCAGCGCTGGGAAACCATTCACTACGACCTGCCGGCCAAGGAGCAGGAAGCCGCGCTGGCGAAACTGGCCGAGCAGGCACAGGCGGACGTCGCTGCCGAGCCGCGCTCGGCGGATCTGCTCATCTGGCGCGGCATCGTGCTCGCCAGTTGGGCCGGCGCCAAGGGCGGCCTGGGCGCACTGGATATGGTCAAGCAGGCGCGCGCCAGCCTGGAGCAGGCACAGGCCATCGACCCCGACGCGCTCGGCGGCTCGGCCTATGTCACGCTCGCCAGCCTCTACTACCAGGTGCCGCCCTGGCCGATCTCCTTCGGCGATGACGACAAAGCCGAAGCGCTGCTGAAAAAGGCGCTGGCGGTGAATCCCAACGGCATCGACGCCAACTACTTCTACGGTGACTTCCTCTTCCGGCAGAAGCGCTACGCCGAGGCCAAGGTGGCTTTGGAAAAAGCCCTGGCGGCGCCGGGGCGGCCCGATCGCCCGCGCGCCGATGCCGGCCGTCGTGAAGAAATCCACGCGCGCCTGGACGAGCTCGCAGGTAAGCTCTGAGCAGCGCCCGTATCGCCAAGGAAGCCAAGTACCGTGAGAATCCTGCTGGTCGAAGACGACCCGTCGCTGGGCGACGGAATCCGCACCGCGCTCAAACCCGAGGGCTACACCGTCGACTGGATCGAGGACGGCGCCAGCGCCCTGCACGCACTGACCCATGAGCAGTTCGACCTGGCCATCCTCGACCTCGGCCTGCCACGCATGGACGGCCTGGAGGTTCTGCGGCGCCTGCGCGGCGCAGCCAATCCGCTCCCGGTGCTGGTACTCACCGCACGCGATGCCACCAGCGATCGGGTCGACGGCCTAGATGCGGGCGCCGATGATTACCTGGTCAAGCCCTTCGACGTCTCCGAGCTGAAGGCGCGCCTGCGTGCCTTGTTGCGGCGCAGCGCCAACCGTGCAGAACCGCTGCTGGAGTACCGTGAGATCCGCCTCGACCCGACGACCCAGCAGGTCAGCTTCCGCGGCAAGGCCGTGGTCCTGGCACGCAAGGAATTCATGCTGCTGCATGAGCTGCTCACCCACCCTGGCAGGGTGCTGACCCGCGATCGTCTGCAGCAGTCACTCTACGGCTGGGACGAAGACGTCGAAAGCAACGCCCTGGAAGTCCACGTGCATCACCTGCGGCGCAAGTTCTACCCGGAGCTGATCCGCACCGTGCGCGGCGTCGGCTATCTGGTGGACAAGGCATGAGCGGCTCGATTCGCAACCGCACCCTGGCCCTGGTCCTCGCGCTGCTGGCGCTGGCAATGACTTCGATTTCGTGGAAAGGCTATCGCGATGCCCACCATGAGATCGAAGAGCTCTTCGACGCCCAGTTGGCCCAGAGTGCCCGCCTGCTGCAGGGGCTGGTCGGACCGGAGATGCAACCCGAACAACGCCAGCAGATGCAGCAATCGCTGGATGGCGCAGTGAATGCTGGCGGGCGCTACGACCACCGCACGCCCGGACACCACTACGAACACAAGCTGGGCTTCGAGGTCTTCGACGGCAACGGGCGGATGCTGCTGCGCTCGGCCAGCGTCCCGGACGAAGTCCGCCTGTTGCTGCTCAAGCAGCTGGACGCGATCACCCCGAACCAGGCACAGGACCTCCCCGGCTATCACAACGTCCAGCTCGACGATCACCTCTGGCGCCTGTTCGTACTGCATGACGACGCGGATAAGCTCTGGGTGATGGCCGCCGAACGCAGCGACGTGCGCGGCGAGCTGGTGGGCAAGATCGCCCTGCGTAGCCTGCTGCCGGACCTGATCGGCCTACCGCTGCTCGCACTGCTGCTCTGGTTCGCGGTGGGTTGGGGCCTGGCGCCGCTGTCGCGCATGGCGCGCGCCCTCAAGGCCCGCGAGCCTGACAATCTGGCGCCACTGGTGTTGGCGCCGCTGCCGCGCGAACTGGAGCCCATGGAGGCCTCGCTCAACCGCCTGCTGGGCCAGGTCAACCTGCTGCTGCAGCGGGAGAAGCGCTTCATCGCCGACGCCGCCCACGAACTGCGCACGCCCCTGGCCGTTCTACGCGTACACGCGCAGAACGCCCTCTCCACCCAGGATGACGCCGAGCGCGCTGCGGCGTTGACGCAATTGGTACGCGGGGTCGATCGCAGCACCCGCCTGGTGGCACAGATGCTCGCCCTGGCGCGCCTGGAGCCGGACGCCAGCCGCGAACCGATCAGGCAACGCATCGACCTCGCGCAGCAGATCCGCGAGAGCCTTGCCGAGCTGGCCCCGCTGGCCCTGGCACGCGAGCAGGAACTGGACTTCAGCGTCGACGAAGAGCTCGACTGCCACCTGCTGGGCGACCCCGGCAGCCTCGACATCCTGCTGCAGAACCTGGTCGGCAATGCCCTGCAATACGGTCATGAGGGCGGCCGCGTACATCTTTCGCTGAGCGCGCAAGACCACGCGCTGTTGCTCTGCGTGGACGACGACGGTCCCGGTATTGCCGCCGAGCAACGCGAGCGCGTCATGCAGCGCTTCTTCCGCCTCGGACAGGGCCAGGGTGCCGGTCTGGGCCTGGCGATCGTCGCGCGGGTCGTCGAACTGCACCAGGCGCGCCTGAGCCTGGAAGACTCGCCGCTGGGCGGTCTACGGGTGCGCATCCTGCTGCCGCGCGCGACACAAGACCGCACGGAGTGAAGGGTTAAGCTTTCCTTAAGTTGCCGCAGCGAACATGTCTCCATCAACTCGATGGAGACCTGCAATGCACCCTGCCCCACGCTACAGCCCCGTCAGTATCGCCCTGCACTGGCTGATGCTGCTGCTGATCGCCGCCACCTACGCGACCATCGAGTTTCGTGGTCTGTTTCCGCGCGGTAGTGACGCTCGCGAACTGATCAAGCAATGGCACTTCATGCTCGGCATGAGCATTTTCTTCCTGGTCTGGCTGCGCCTGCTGGCGCGCCTCGTGGGCCCCAAGCGCATCGGCCAGGCCCTGCCCGGTTGGCAGCAGGCCCTCGCGCACCTGGCGCATCTGGCACTCTACGCACTCATGATCGGCCTGCCGTTGCTGGGCTGGCTGAGCTTCTCCGCCGCCGGCAAGCAGGTGCCCTTCTTCGGCCTCAACCTGCCCTCGCTGATCGCGCCGGACAAGGCCCTCTCCGGCGAACTGCGGGAAATCCACGAAACCGTGGCGGTACTCGGCTACTGGCTGATCGGCGTGCATGCCGCCGCCGCGCTGTTCCACCACTACCTGCGCCGCGACGACGTGCTGACCCGGATGCTGCCCGGCACCAGGAAGGCCCTATAGGGCCATCAGGGTACGGTACTCGTCCTCGGCAAGCTGATCGGTCATGCCGCTGACCAGGTCCAGCAGCAGCCGGCATCGGTGGTAGAACTCCCACAACGGCGCGTCGCTGCCAGGGTGTTCGTCCAAGGCCTCATGGTAGGCATTGAGCAGCTGCCGCGGTAGGCGGCGTACCAGCATGCCCAGGTGCGGATGGCGCGACTGGCCATCGACCAGCTTGGCGAATCCCTGGGCATCCACTTGCAACAACGGCGCATAGCAGTCCAGCAGCCCCTGCAGGATGCGCAGTCCCTGCAACTGCAGGGTCTCCACCTCACGGTGGACGAACACATGGCGCGCCGCCACCGCCTTGAAGGTAGCGATCACAGCGTTGGCCAGGCTGCCATCTTCCATCAGCGCGCGATCCAGACGACCTTCGACCAACGCCGGATAGTGCTCGATGAACTGCCCTGCCGCATGCCGCACCAACGGATGCACCATGGACACGCGCAGGCGCACGAAGAACTCGCCGACCGGATCGATGGGCTCGCCGTGGGCCCGCTCGGCGGCGGCGTCGAGCAGTGCCGCGAAGCTGCCGCTGCCGCCGGGCAACGGCGCCTCCAGCGGCGCCCGGCGGGCGTATTCCTCGCGCAGCAGAGCGCTCAGCGTGTCGATGTCCAGCAGGCCCTTGACCACCGAGTCCTCGATGTCGGCCAGGCAGTAGGCGATGTCGTCGGCCGCTTCCATCACGTAGGTCAGGGGATGGCGGCATCCCTCGGGCATCTCCAGCGCATCGCGCAGGCGGGCAACGAAGTCTTCCTCGGATAGGTAGAAGCCCGGTTTCTTCGCCAGGTAGGCCCCCGGGCTGCCGGCCACCGGTCGTTCGGCATAGGCCGGACGCAGGTACTTGAGCAGCGTCGCGCTCTGGCTGTAGGTGAGGTTCAGGCGCATCAGCCGGGCCACCAGGCGGATGCTCTGGGCATTGCCTTCGAAGGCCATCAGGTCGCGGAGCATGCGCCCGCGCAATTCGGCATCGCCGGCTTCCTCGGGGAACGCCTGGGCGAACAGTTGCGGCAAATGACTGGCGCACCAGTCGGCGATGGCGTATTCGCCGAAATGCCCGAACGGCGGGTTGCCGATGTCGTGCATCAGGCAGGCCATTTCCACCAGGCTTTCCAGCGCCGGTTGCAGCCCGGCCAGGCCCAGCGCCTCGGCGCCTTCGCCGAGTTCCTGATAGAGGGTGCGGACGATGAAACGACCGGTCTGCTGGACTTCCAGGGAGTGCGTCAGGCGGCTGCGCACCGCGGCGTTGCGCTCCAGCGGGAAGACCTGGGTCTTCTGTTGCAGGCGGCGTACCGCGGCACTGTTGATGATCCGCCCGCGGTCGCTCTCCAGTTCGTGGAGCAGTTCGGCCAGGCTGCAGCCATCGGCCTGCAGGCGCTCCCCAGGGCCGCCGCGCGGACGCTGGCGCGACAACCGGCGGTGCATCGTCGATGAAGGCATGGCGCAATCTCCCGTGTCGATGCGCCAGCCTAACCGCCCGCGCCACGGGTCGCCACTCCCGGCCTCAGCCCGCCGTGCGCGAGGTCAGCCAGCCCTTGAGGCGCGGGCCGAAGACACTGACCAAGAGCCCCAGCATCACCAGCAGGCAGCCGACCAGTTGCAGGCCGCCCAGGTGCTCACCGAGCAGCAGCGCGGATGAGCTCAGGCCGATCACCGGCACCAGCAGCGAGAACGGCGCCACCTGCCCGGCCGGATAGCGCGAAAGCAGGCGGCTCCACAGCCCGTAGCCAAGCAGCGTGGCGACGAACGCCAGGTAGGCCAGCACCAGCCAGGTATTCAGGCCGATGTGGCTCAGTGCCTGGCCCACGCGCTGCGGGCCATCCTGCCAGAGGGCCAGGCCGAGGAACGGCAGCGGCGGCACCAGGCTGCCCCAGACTACCAGGCCCATCAGGTCGACCTTGCCGACACGCCGCGTCACCACGTTGCCCAGGGCCCAACTGGCGCCGGCGCAGAGCGTCAGCAACAGTCCCGCCAGGGTCATCGAGGAATCGCCTTCGGCGGCGATGAACACCAACCCGCCGGCGGCCACCAGCAGGCCCAGCAGGTTGATCGCGCGAATCCGTTCGTTGAGCCAGAAGGCGGCGAAGAACAGCGTGAAGAAGGCCTGCGACTGCAGTACCAGCGAGGCCAGCCCCGCCGGCATACCGACGGACATGCCCTTGAAGAGGAAAGCGAACTGCCCCAGCGAGATGGTCGCGCCGTAGGCCAGCAGCCAGCGCAGCGGCATCTTCGGCCGCGGAATGAAGAACACAGGCAAGGCCGAGAGCGTGAAGCGCAGGCAGCCCAGCAGCATCGGCGGTAGATCGTCCAGCCCCAGGCGAATGACCACGAAGTTAAGCCCCCAGGCGACGATCACCACCAGGGCCAGCAACAGATCCTTCACCGCCATCACGCAAACTCCGCCATTTCGAGAAGCGCCATTAGAACGGCGCGGCCCGGCCTCACGGACATACAGTTACCGTTTATTTCGGGGTTACAGTGAATCCTGACGACGATCAATACCGGCCGGCGGAGGGCTCTCTAGGGTTGGCCACCTACTCATCAGGGAGCACCGACATGGCCACCACCTCGAGCGATATCTGCAACGCCGCCGACGCACTCTGCGGTTTCGTCGGATTCAATCGGCGCAGTGGTCGCCACATCGTGCGCTTCTCCGAGGACTCGTTCGGCCTGGACGTGGCTGACGACCAGATCATTCCCACCAACGAGTTCGTCTGGCGCCCGGTCGAAGGCGACGACGGCCTGATGCGCCTGAGTCGCGAGGCCTTGCAACTGCTGCTCGAACAGAACGTCAACGACCGCCTCAACCTGGGCGAGGCGCTGCAAATCTATTTGCGCCGTGGCGACCTTCCGGAAATCGTCGCCCAACGCGTGCAGAAATAGCCGCTAGGCGCGCTCCGGTACTCCGCGGCCTGGCTCCTTGAGCGGCGGCGGCGTGCTGCCGGGCTCCTCGCGCGGTGGCGCGCGGGGCAAATCCGGCTCGGGAATGTCGGGCTGCTCGGGTGACGGCAGCCCCGGTTCCTCAGGTGCGGGCGTTGGCATTTCCTGGGCGTTCACGCGTGCCTCCCCTCGGGTTGGATGAACAGGTGACGCGGGTCTAGCCCAGCGCCGTATCGAGAAACATCATTACCGCGAAGCCGGCCATCACGCCGACCGTCGCCGACGTCTGCCGACCGTTGCGGTGGGTTTCCGGAATCACCTCGTGGGAGACCACGAAGATCATCGCCCCGGCCGCCAGCCCCAGACTCACCGGATAGGCCAGCGCGGCGCCGCTGGACATGCCGAAGCCGACCACCGCACCGAGCGGCTCCATCAAGCCCGAAGCCGCCGCCACCAACACCGCACGGCCCAGGGGCAAGCCGATCACCCGCAGCGCCAGGCACACCGCCAAGCCCTCGGGAATGTCCTGAATGGCGATCGCGCTGGTCAGCGGAAGGCCGACACGCATGTCGCCCTGGGCGAAGCTGACGCCGATCGCCATGCCCTCGGGGAGGTTGTGTAGCACGATGGCGAGCACGAACAGCCAGACGCCATGGCTGCGCCCGACGTCCGGTCCGTAGTCGCCGCTGGGATGACTGTGCGGCGTGAACAGGTCCAGGCCGATCATCAACAGCGTGCCCAGTCCCAGACCGAGCACCACCACGAGCGATGCCAGTATCGGCGAGCCGGTCACTCGCTCCGCCGCATCGAGTCCAGGCAGGATCAGGGAAAAGGCGCTGGCCGCGAGCATCATTCCGGCGGCGAAGCCCAGCATCACGCCTTCCGTGCGCTCGTTGACACTGCGCAGCACGAACCCCAGCACCGCGCCCACCGACGTCGCGGCAAATCCCGCCAGGCCGCCGAGCAGCGCATAGTGCAGACGACCGTTCGAGGCGTCCTCCACCGCGCCTATCGCGCCATGGAAGACCAGCCAGAGGACGGCCCCCAGGCCCAGCACCAGCCCCACCGACGCCATGGGGTAATGACGAGCCTGGTTGACCCAGGCCTCACGCAATCCCTGCGGCATCGCAGTACTCCTCAACGACGGCAGGCGGGTCTCAGGCGCTCGCCTGCTGGTGCAAGCGTACGTTCAATTCGTCGACGACGGGCGCCCAGTCCGCATCGTCGAGCAGTTCGTCCTTGAGCAAGGCAGCCTGGGCGTCACTCCAGAACGGCGCCTCCGAAACCTTCATGTCCTCGGGCAAGGGCGAGTGGCTGGCAATGAAGGCGTCGATGCTTTCGGCGTCGGCCGGCAGGCCCAATTGCTCGAACAGGGTTTCCATGCTGGGGTTGGGCAGTTCCATGATGCTGTGCTCCTCATGAACGATTGCTGGAAGCGAACGCGAACACGCCAAGGCAGAAGCCCTGGCGTGTGGGGTTTTACGAGAATATCAGGGAGAGATGGGGTCGCTCGCAGGAAAGGTCTCCTCGAGCGCCTGGTCCAGATCCTCCTCCTGCTCCGCCGGCTTGCGCTTATCCTCGTCCGGGCGGGAGTCGGCGGGCTTTTGGGACTTATCGCTCATGATCGACCTCACGCCTTGTCGATGCGGCTCTTCAGGGCGTCCTTCGCTTCGCCAACGCCCTTCTGCCACTCGCCCTTGACTTCCTGGGCACGACCTTCGTCTTTCAGGGACGGATCGTCGGTGGCCTCGCCCACACCGCGTTTGATCTTGCCGACCGCTTCGTTGGCATGGCCTTTGAGCTTGTCTTGAGTGCTACCCATGGTGTCCTCCAGTCTTTGCTTTGGCATACACCTATTGCGACTGGGCGCGCCGCCAGGGAGTTTCTGCAAGCCGATGACCGGTGTTAACGACGTCCTCGAAGCAGACGCTCTATCAGCGGACGTCCCGCCAGGTGCAGGAATACCGGGGCTCCGGCGATCAGGTAGAAGTGGTAGGTCACCGCTCGCCAGATGACGATCGCCGCGGCGGCGGTCGACGGCCCCACCAGCGGTGCCAGGGCTGCCGCCGCTGCCAGCTCGGAGCTGCCCGCTCCGCCGGGCAGCAGGCTCGCCGCGCCGAGGCTCAGGGAGAGCATTTGCACCAGGAAGGTCCAGGCCCAGGGCACCTCACGCCCCAGGCCCAGCAACGCCAGGTAGAGCACGGTGAAGCGCAGCATCCAATGACAACCACTGAGCAGGAAGACACCCAGCAAGACCCGTCGTGGCAAGCTCAGGCTCTGCCGCAGGGCATTGCGAAAACGCAGCAGGCGTCGCGCCCAGCGCAACCTCGCCGCCTCGCCGACGCCCAGGCGCCGCAACAAGCGCCCGTTGTGTCGCAACAGCCGGCGATGGTAACGCCCCAGCGCCACCACCCCGCAGAGGACCGCCGCAAGCAGCCCTGCGCTACTCCCCAGGAGCCAGGCGATGTGGCTGCTCACCGCATGCGAAAGCGCGTAGACCACCACACCGATCAGCGCACAGATGAACACCAGCAGATCACAGAGCTGATCCACCGCGAAGATCGCCGATCCCCGCGCGACCGGTACGCCACGCCGTGCCAGCAGGCTGATGAGCGTCAGCGGCGCTCCCGCGCCACCGGGTGTCGCGCACCAGGCGAACTCGGCCGCCACCACGATGCCGAGCGCTTCGCCCTGGCGCATCGGTCGCAGGCGCCCGAGCAACAGCCGCAGGCGCAGCGCGTTGCAGTTCCAGCCGACCAGCACCATGCCGAACATGCTCAGCAATAGCTCCAAGGGGAACCCCAACAGGCGCACGAACAGGCCCTTGCCGCCCAGCACCAGGGGCACCAGCGCCGCCGCCAGCAGCGCCAGGCCGAGCAACCACAGGCCGCGCTTCACCGGCACGACCACCGGGCGCATAGCGGAACCCAGGCTACGGGGACAAGGGGGGAAACGGACATCGATACCTCGAAACGGAAACCACCACCGAAAGGGCCCGGTGGCTTGGCGGCGGCATAGCCTGCCAGAGGCGCCCGAAGCGGACAATCGCCCGCAGCGCTGCGCTATGGACCGGGTTGCCCGCGGAACGGTTCGACCAGTTGCCGGACAAGGCGCCAGGCTGGATCGACCAATGGCGGTTCTGCTCATTGGCACAACCTGCTAAAAGTTGCAGGAACATGTCTGGCCTGCGCCTTCCGGGGGAGGCTCCGCCAGATTTTCACAGGGGATCGATGCCGCGGCGCAACGCGGTAGCGCAAGCGTGGAGCCACCTAATCTATGCGTCGACTATCGGCCTTGCTGCCGTTGTTGCTGTGTGCCTGCTCGGGCCTGCCGCAACAGCCGGTACAACGCGAGCTGGGGGACTTCGACCTGTCCCTGGGACGCACGCCCCTGCGCAGCATGGCGCAAGGGCTGGTGAATCCCCATGAAAGCGGCACCTTCCAAGCAGGCATCGACGTCAGCCACGAGAGTGGATGGTACGTCGGCCAGTGGGCGAGCAATATCGCCCCCCTGAGCGATACGCCGTTGGAGACGGACACCTACGCCGGCTTCAAGCGTCCCCTGCGCGATGGCGTGGGCTACGAGCTGGGTACCCTGGTGAACAGCAGCCCGACCATTGCGCAACTCAATCTGGAGCAGTACTACGCGGGCCTGTCCATTTTCGGAAGCCGCCTGGGGGCCTCCTTCAGCGTCGACCCCGGACGTAGCGATCAGACGCTCTTCGCCGACTTTCCCCTGCGCGAACAGCTCGGCGTGGACCTGCGTCTGCGCTACGGCATGCATCGTCTGCAGGTGCCGGTGAGTCTGAACGACGGCAGCGAGCTGGACGCCTTCGGCGACTGGTCGGTGAACCTGCGGCGGGAAATCGGCGGCTTCGACATGCTCCTGCGCTACAGCGACACCAGCCTCAAAGGCGCCGATTGCAGCGTCTATTCCGGCAATAACAGCTACTGCGACAGCTACGTGATGCTGCAGGCCTCCCACCCGCTTTATTGAACCGGCAACAGCCGTGGCTTCTACCGGCAGGCCGGCTGGGTTAGATTGTCGCAATCGCAACATAGCAAGCGAAGCGAACCCAGCCAGAGACCCGCCGCTCCAAGCGGTTGGATGGCCCGAGGCCGGTGACCCCGTCGTTGCCCACCGACGAACGACGGGATCACAGGTCCTAGCACGACAGGATGCCCACGTAATGAAAATCTGGATCGCCGCCTTCGCCCTCACCGGCCTTGCCGGTTGCGCCTGGCATGCGCAGCCCCCGCAGGCAGCGGACGACGACAGTGTCGCGCACCGGCAGAAGCTGCTGCTGCAGAACGACATGCTGCAGGCCAAGCTGCTGCTGACCTCCGGCGACCTCGACAGCCTCGAGCTGGCGGAAGCACTGCTCGACCGGGCAGCCACCCAGGACACCAGCGGCGAGGCGGACTTCTACAAGGCCGTACTGCTGATCCGCGAAGGCCCGCAGCCCGACGAGGTGGTCGAGCTGCTCGAACGCGCCGCCGAGCGCAACCATCCCCATGCCATCGCCCTGCTCTACATGATCTACGCCGATCCCTACCTGGTCAGCGAAGCCGACCCGGTGCGCGCCGAGTACTATCGCGAACGCTATTCGGAGCTGGACGTGGCGAAGAGTGGCTATCCCTCCTTCGAGCGCGCCTGCGCGCTGGTCAAGCGCCTGCTGACGCCACCGCCGGAGATCGCCGCACCGGCTCCCCAGACGCCCTGATTTCGGACAGCGGCGAACCCTGCCGCCCCTCTGCGCCTCTATAACGGCAAGTCCCCGCCTGGAAGCGCCCCGATGTCCGCTGCGCCGCGCCTGCTCACTGTACTCCTGGCCGCCTTGCTGCTGCTCGGCTGCAATCGGGTCGACCTCGCCTACCGCAATCTCGACGTCATCGTGCCCTGGACCCTGGGCGACTACCTCAAGCTGGAGCGGGATCAGCGCCGCGCGCTGGACGACGCCCTGCAGCAGCAGCTGCGCTGGCATTGCCGCACCCAGTTACCCCGCTACGTGGAATGGTTGCAGGGGCTGCGTGCCGACCTGGCCCAGGGCTCGCCCTCACGGGAGCGACTGCGGCAACGCTTGGACGAGGCCGAAATGGCGCTCTCCGACCTGTCCGCAAGCCTGGTCGCGCCCAGCGTCGAGCTCCTGCGCGAACTGGACGACGAGCAGGTCCAGAGCATCGAGCAAAACCTGGCCGAGAAGCTTTCCGAAGCCCGCAAGCAATACGTGCAGCCGCCGCTGGCAGAGCAGATCCAGTCGCGCGCCGAGCGCATGCAGGAGCGCCTGGAGGACTGGCTGGGGCGCCTCGATGCGGGCCAGCGCCAGCGAGTCATGCAGTGGTCGGCTTCTCTGGGCGAGCAGTACCGGCTATGGCTGGACAATCGCGCGCAGTGGCAGGCGCATTTCGTCGCCGCCTTGCGCGAACGGCAAGCGGAAGACTTTCCGCAACGCCTGGAGACGCTCCTGGAGCACCGCGAGCGGCTCTGGAGCGACGCCTACCGCGAAGCCTATCCGCGCACGGAGGCCGCGTTACTCGACTTGCTGGCGGACTTGCTGGCGGACCTGCGTCCGGCCCAGCGCGAGCATTTGCAGGAACGCTTGCAGCGTCTGCAGGAGCAATTGCGCGGCATTCGCTGCCAGGCCTGATTCAGCCGGTTACGCCCATCCACTGGCTGAACCGGTCGAAACCCCGCTGCGCCGCGCGGCACGCTGCTTCGCGCTGGGTAGTGCTCTGCAGCGAGGCTTCCAGCTGACGCACGAAGGCCTTCCAGCGCTCGCCATTGGCCACGCCGTAGCCTTGCAACCAGCGCAGTGGCTGCGGCGCCAGACGCGCCGACAGATGCCCATGCAGCACCTGTCCGCCTAGGGTCGAGCCTTCCAGCACGTAGGCCAGGCCAAAGCGCTCGGCGTCATCGGTGGCCGAAAAGGCCTCGCCATCCTCGAGGGCATCGATGCGCGACTGCGTCCAACCGCCGGCGCTCAGGTCCGCCTGCGCCCAGCGCGCCTTGTCCTGGCGCAGTGCGCCGTCATCCAACCATTGCACCTGCCACAGGCAGCGTTCCAGCGGGCGCAGCCAGCCGAGCAGGCGCGCCAGATAAGCGAGGTATTGCTCGCGGGTGAAGTCTTCGCGAATCAGCGGCAATGCACTGTCGATGCGCGCATGGCGCATAGCGGTCGCTTCGCGCAACGCCGCCAGGGCAGGACCGGCGACGAAGGAACGGGAGGGGGACATCGGAGGCTCCAGGCAACGGACGAGCCGCGGGCGCTAATGGGGCGCCCAGCGGCTACGCAGATGCTCCAGCATACCCGGCTCCTCTGGCAACCAGAACACCGGCTTGCCGGCGATCCAGGCGGCGGCCGCCACCCCATCACGGAACAAAACGCGGTTGCCCGGCTGCGCCGGCACCCGCGCGCCGGGTAACAGCGTGCCGACCAGGTTCAAAGGATCGCAGGCAGAAACCACCTGCAGATGTCCGTCACGGGGCCTGCGCCGCACTTCGCGCAGCAGTGGCAGCACCTCCGGCAGAACGAACTGCTCCCCCGGCTGTCCGGCGATGAAGCGCCCACCACGGATCTCGCCACGCGCCTCCAGGCGCCGATAGACCCGCAACAACTCGCGCCAGGGCGGCAGGCCGGCGAGCTCGCGCGCCAGCAGGCGCCAGCAAACCACCCCGTAGCGCCGCAGCAACACCCAGGCGAGCGTTTCCAGGGCCTCTTCGTTCTGCGCCTCGGTTGGCGGCGCGCGCAACGCCGCCCAGCGTCCGGCTTCCTGCATGCCACCATACAGCGGACGTGCCTGGCGGCCAGAACGTGACCGACGTCGGGCTGGCGGTTGCAGCAGGGCACGCAGGCCGGCAAAGGCGTCGGCGTTGACCCTTCCCAGCGCGACCAATTCACCCAAGGCGTTTTCCAGCTCGCTGGGCAATAACCTGGCAGCGTCCTGCAACTCGTCGAAGAAAGAGGCGCCGTGTGCTTGCAGTACATCAAGCAGCCGCTCAGCCCGGGCCGAGGGCTGCGCCTGGTCGTGCGCACCGAGCAACATCTGCCAGGTTCCCAAGTTGCGCCGTGCCAGGAAGGCGATGGGTGTGCCGCGCAGCGGCCCGCCCGCGGACTTTTCCGGCGCGCCCAGACGTAGCCAGGCCAGGCGCCCGGCACGGCACAACGCATCGAGCTGCAACGGTGAGTAGTCAGCGACACGGGCCGGCAGCAGCTCCTCTTCCCAGCTGGCCGCCGCCGCGGCAAAGCCCTCGAGCTGCCCGATCACCGCCGCCAACGCCTCTTCGCCCCTGCCGCGATGGGTCGACGCCAGGCGTTGCCAGTCGAACAGGAAGCGCATGAAGTCCGCCGCTTCCACCGGTTCGATCTCGCGGCGCAGGCGCCCCAGTGTGTAGCGGTGGATACGCGCCAGCAGATGCCGCTCGCACCACTGCTCCTCCCGCGCCCCCGGCGTGAAATGCCCGCGCATCACCACCCCTTCGCGCTCCAGCGCGGCGAGCGCCACGGCCACCGCCGAGGCCGGCTGTGCCAGCGGCCGGGCCAGTTGCGGCAAACTTTGCGGGCCGAAGCCGCCGATCCGCGCACGCAACAGCTCGAGCAACGCCGCATCCTCGTCGCTGGCCCCCGGAAAACCCTCCAGCGGCGCCAACGGCGGTTCCAGGCGCGCCTGGGGATAGAGCCGGATCAGGCTTGCCAGGCGCTCGCGGGGCAGCCAGATCCACTCGTCCTGAGCCTCCTCCAGGCGCAACGCCCGTCCCTCGCTCGCCAATCGCTCCAGCAACCCCGGCCAGTTCGGGTGTCCGGCCAACTCCCGTTCGTGCAGACAGCCGAGGCTCATCAGCGCTTCGTGCAGTTCGTCGGCGTCACGCGCCTGGGGCCAGGCTTCGGCGGCCACCGCCGCGATGGCGTCGGCATCCAGCGCCCCCAGATCGTCGGCGGATTGCGGATCGTTCCAGCGCCGGGCCAGCACCGCCTGGGTGCGCCGCTCCTCGAGGGGCGCGTCGTCGAGAAAGGTGTAGGGACGCGAGCCGAGCACCTCGGCGGCCAGCGGCGAGGGTGCCGGCAGGTCGCGGGCGATCAGGCGTATGTCGCCAGCGTCGATGCGGCGCAACAGCATCAGCCAGGCGTCGGCGTCCATCGCATCGTGCAGGCAGTCGTCGAGGGTCTGCGCCACCATCGGGTGCTCGGGAATCTGTCGCTCGCCGACGATATTCTCCAGGCACGCCACCTGGTCGGGGAAAATTTGCGCCAGCAAGTCCTCGCTGCGCATGCGCTGCACCTGTGGCGCCACCTTGCGGCCTCCGGCCATGCGCGGCAACGCCAGGGCGGTAACGGCGTTCCAGCGCCAGCGCACGGCGAACAGGGGTGCATCGAGTAGCGCCTGGACCAGCACCGGCTCCGCCGTCTCGGCGCGCAGGTAGCGCCAGACCTCGTCCAGGGGGAAGCTGTGGCTGGTGGACAGCGACAGCACGATGGCGTCCTCGGTGGCGGCGGCCTGCAGCTCGAAATTGAAGGTGCGGCAGAAGCGTTTGCGCAGCGCCAGGCCCCACGCCCGGTTGACCCGACTACCGAACGGCGAGTGGATGATCAACTGGGTACCGCCGGAGGCATCGAAGAAGCGCTCCATGACCAGGCAATCCTGGGTCGGCAAGGCGCCCAGCACGGCCCGCGCGCGGCCCAGGTAATCGACGATCTGGCGTGCCGCCTCCTCGCCCAACGCCAATTCGCCGACCAGCCAGCCCAGCGCTTTCGTCTCGCCCGCCTCAT
The DNA here is from genome assembly GCF_055768815.1 of Pseudomonas sp. R4-15. Classification (NCBI taxonomy): domain Bacteria; kingdom Pseudomonadati; phylum Pseudomonadota; class Gammaproteobacteria; order Pseudomonadales; family Pseudomonadaceae; genus Pseudomonas; species Pseudomonas sp. R4-15. Next base: position 2,735,363 of record NZ_CM147293.1, on the reverse strand, counting down.
CCGCCAACAGCGTATCCAACTGCCCGCGCAGGCGCGCCACGCCCGCCGAGAGTCGATCGCTGCGGCCGGGGGCTTCGCCAATCCAGAAGGGGATGTTCGGAGGCTGACCCGCGGCGTCCTCGACGCGCACGCGACCGGCCTCGATGCCGAGGATGCGGTAGGACACATTGCCAAGCTGGAAGATATCGCCGGCCAGGCTCTCCACCGCGAAATCCTCATGGACCGTGCCCACGTCCAGCCCGGCGGGCTCGAGAAGCACCTTGTAGTCGGCGTTGTCCGGGATAGTGCCGCCGCTGCTCAACGCGGTGAGCCGGCTGCCCCGCCGCCCCCGCAGCCGGCCCTGCACGGCATCGCGATGCAGGTAGGCGCGGCGCACGCCGTGGCGACTGCTATACCCCTCGGCGAGCATTGCCAGCAGCGCCGTGTAGCGATCGCGGTCCAGTTCCGCATAGGGCGCGGCGCCGCGCAGGCAATCGTACAGCGCGGCTTCCGAGCATTCCTGCGCGGCCACTTCCGCGATGATCTGCTGCGCCAGAACGTCGAGCGGTGCGCGCGGCAGACGCAGACGATCCAGCTCCCCACGCCGCACGCAATCGAGCAACGCCGCACACTCCACCAAGTCATCGCGGGACGTGGGAAACAGTCGCCCCTGGGAGACGCCATCCACCTGATGACCGGCGCGCCCGACACGCTGCAGGAAAGCATTGATCGAGCCCGGCGAGCCGATCTGGCAGACCAGCTCCACCTCGCCGATATCGATGCCCAGCTCCAGCGAGGCGGTGGCCACCAGCAGGCGCAGTTCACCGCGCTTGAGGCGCTGCTCGGCCTCCAGCCGCGCCTTGCGCGCCAGGCTGCCATGATGCGCGGCCACGGCGTCACGCCCGAGCCGCTCGCCCAGATGACGCGCCAGGCGCTCGGCCAGGCGTCGCGTGTTGACGAACACCAGGGTAGTCCGCCGCTGCCGCGCCAGTTCCGCCAGGCGATCATGCACCGCATCCCAGGCGGCATTGCTCATCACCCCTTCCAGCGGCAGCGGCGGCAGCTCCAGAGCGAGCTCACGGGCACGCCGATGCCCGACGTCGATCACCTCGCAGGGACGCGGCTGGCCATCGGCCTGGCAACCGACGAGGAACCGCGCAACCGCCTGCACCGGGTCCTGGGTCGCGGACAGGCCGATGCGCTGTACCCGTCGCCCGCACAGCGCGTCCAGGCGCTGCAGCGACAGCGCCAGATGGGCACCGCGCTTGTCGCCGATCAGCGCGTGGATCTCATCGACGATCACGCTGCGGGTGGTCGCCAGCAGCGCGCGGCCGGACTCCGAGCCCAGCAGCAGGTAGAGCGATTCCGGGGTGGTCACCAGGATCTGCGGCGGACGCCGTGCCATCGACTGGCGCTCGCTCGCCGGTGTGTCGCCGCTGCGCACCGCGCTGCGAATCGCCGGACGCGGCAGTCCGGCGCCCTGCAAGGCATCGCCGATCTCCAGCAGTGGCTGTTCGAGATTGACCCGCACATCGTTGGAGAGTGCCTTGAGTGGCGAGACGTAGAGCACCCGCAGTTCGTCGGGGAGCGCTCCGTCCACCTCGAGCGACTCGCGCACCAGGGCATCGAGTGCGGCGAGAAAGGCGGTCAGCGTCTTGCCCGATCCGGTCGGCGCCGCAACCAGCACGTCACGCCCAGCGCGCAACAACGGCCAGGCCGCACGCTGCGCGGCGGTGGGGGCGGCAAAGCGTGCCGCGAACCATTGCGCCACCTGCGGGTGAAAACCCGCGAGGGCGCTATCGCGATCGGTAGAGGTCGTCATACCGACAATATGTGGTCGCACCGAGGCTCCGACAAGCGCGCTCGTCGCCAGGGAACCCTCGTACACAGGACGGTTCTACCCTGCATCCCCCGACGACGATGTGGAAACCCCGACATGACTACCACCCCCCTGGATCTCGACCACGCCATGCAGGTGGTCGCCCAAGCCTTCCTGCCATTGGGCTGCGTCACCGGCGCCAACCCCGATGGCGAGACGTTCGGCTTCAGCGTCGTGGATGCCCAAGGGCATACCCAGATCGAGTTGCAACAGGTCACACCGCAGCAGTACATGGACGCCTCACGACTGCGCGATCTGCTCAACGAAGTGCGCTACGAGCTGCGCCAGCGCGGCCTGGAGCTGGAGGACTGGCAGATGCCGTTCATTCCCGACGCGCAGGGCATCCCGCTGACGCCACCCAACTACTGAGCCATTTCCTCTTGTAGCCAGTTGGCGCTGGGCGCAAAGTCTGCATCGCCCCTCCCCCGACAGGAATGGTTGGATGGCCCGCGCAACCTTGCTGGTGCTCTTGTTGTGCCTGGTGACGCTAGCCCAGGCGCAACCCCTGCTGACCATCAGCGGCAACCACCGCGTGGCACTGGGCACCTACGTACAGGTACTGGAGGATCCGGACGGCGGACTCGACGTCAATCACGTCCGGCGCATGGAGCAAAGAGACTTCCAATTCATTGACGGGCTCCATCCCAACATGGGCAAGAGCGCCTCGGCGTGGTGGTTGCGCGTGGATCTGCGCAATCCGTCGACGCAGGTGCTGCGCGGCTATCTGCAGATCGACTATCCCCTGCTCGACGATATCCGCGTCTACCTCGACGGCCCGCAGAGCGAACTGCAGCGCTATGCCGCAGGCGACCTGTTGCCCTTCCCACAACGGCCGGTCGAGGTCCGAAACTTCTGGTTTCCGCTGCAATTACCCCCCGGTGACAGCCGCTTGCTGGTACGCGTGCGCAGCAGCAGCACCTTGTTCGTGCCGATGTACTTCGCCACCGAGCATGCCGCGATCTCCGCGCAGGAGCGCCAGACCAGCCTCAACGGCATGTTCTACGGCGCCCTGCTGGCGATGTTCTTCTACAACCTGTTCCTCTTCATTTCGCTGCGCGAAGCGGCGTATTTCTGGTACCTCGTCTACAACCTCAACGTGGCCCTGTTCGCCGCCAGCTTCGATGGCCTGATGTTCCTGGTTTTCCCCGACGCCCAGGCCTTGCAGCAGGAAGGTATCTACGCGCTGATGTACCTGCACTGCTTCACCTCGATCCAGTTCGGCCGCTACTTCCTGCGGACTCGGCGCCAGGCGCCCGGATTGGACCGGGGTCTGCAGTGGCTGATGCTGGTGGCCCTCGCTGGCGTAGCCAGCAGTGCCTTCCTGGACCTGCGCAGTTGGGGCATCCTCGCCAGTCTGCTGGTGCTCGGCGTGTCCCTGGTATTGCTGCTCAGCGGCGCTTACATGTGGCATCGCGGGCAGCGCCTGGGCTCCTACTACATCCTCGCCTGGGCTGCCTTGCTGATCGCTTTCATCCAGGCCACCAGCGGTTCTCTCGGCCTGCAGACACTCGGGATGTATGGCGCCGTGGCCGTGAAGATCGGTGTACTGGTCGAGCTGCTCACGCTCTCCATCGGCCTTGCCGACCGCATCAACCTGCTCAAGCAGGAGGGCTACCGCTCCCGCCGCGCCGCCGCTCGGGCGAACGCCGAGAACCGCGCCAAGAGCCGCTTCCTGGCGAAGATGAGCCATGAGATCCGCACCCCGCTCAATGGGGTGCTAGGCATGTTGCAGCTGTTACGCGGCACCGAGCTGGATCACACCCAGCGCTTCTATGTCGAGGCCTGCGCCAGCTCCGGCGACACGCTGATGGCGGTGATCAACGACATCCTCGATTACGCGCGCATCGAATCCGGCAAGCTGGAGCTGGAGAACATCGCCTTCGACCTGGAGCGCCTGCTTTCCGACATCGTCGCACTGTTCACAGCCCAGGCCCTGGAAAAGCATTTGCGCTTGGACCTGGCGCTGGGCGCGGGTACGCCACGCTGCGTCCAGGGCGATCCGACGCGCCTCAAGCAGGTGCTGATGAACCTGCTGGGCAACGCGATGAAGTTCACGGAAGAAGGCCGGGTGCAGTTGCGCGTGGAATGCCACGAAGACGCCCTGGGCCACCCTCGCCTGCTCTTCGCGGTGGCCGACACCGGGATAGGCATCGACACGCGGACCTTGCGACGGTTGTTCACCTCCTTCGCCCAGGGCGACTCGAGCACCACCCGGCGCTACGGCGGCAGCGGCCTGGGCCTGGTGATCAGCAAACAGTTGGTGGAAATGATGGGCGGGCAGATCGAGGTCCAGAGCACGCCGCGCCAAGGCACACGCTTCGCCTTCGACCTGCCGCTGCAACGCGCCAGCGACGAGGCCTGCGCCGACCCTCTGGCGCAGGCACTGCAGGGTCGCCACGCCCTGCTCGGCTCGGCGGACGTCGGCGGCATGCAGGCCCTCGCGACACTGCTCGACCGCTGGGGCATGCACTGCGAGCACGCCACCACGCCCGAGCAGTTGCACCTGGCCCTGCACGAACGTCCCGAACCCTCGCTGCTGGTGCTGCTGTGGCCCTGGCCCGGCGGATTGCAGCATTGGCTGGAAACGCTGGATGGAAGACTGGTCGACGGTCAGCGCCTGTTGCTGGTCTGCCCGCCGGAAGAACAGCGCCTGGTACCGTCCAATGATCGCTGGCGCATCACCCATCTCGTGCTGCCGTTCGGCGTCCTGCCGCTGCGTGAGGCGCTGGAGCCGTTCTTTTGCCCGCGGCTGGCGAGTCATCTCCAGGCTACCCCGACACCGCAGCCTGAGCCGGTTGAAGGCGCCCTGATCCTCATCGTCGAGGACAACCCGGTGAACCAGTTGATCGTCCAGCGTCTGCTGGCCCAGCGCGGCTACTCCGTGCGAGTCGCCGACAACGGCGAAAGCGCGGTCCAGCAGTACCAGAACGACCCAGCGAGCATCGGCCTGATCCTGATGGACTGCGAGATGCCGAGAATGGATGGCTTCGAGGCGACCCGTCGCATCCGCGCTTACGAGGCCCTGCACGCACTGCCCGCGGTGCCGATCATCGCCCTGACCGCGCACATTCTCGCGGAACATCGTGAACACGGAACCCGCAGTGGAATGGACGCCTTTCTCGGCAAGCCGCTGGATAGCGATGCGCTCTACGCCACGCTGGCGCGCTACCTGCGCGAACGCGCCGGCGGCGGCTGACGTTCGTGCCCGCGGATGCAGGCACGCCGGCAAGGGTTTACCATGCCGCTCCCTGCATGGAGAGCCACGATGCTGATCCCTCACGAGCTGTTGCAGGCCGATACGCTGCAGAACCTGCTGGAAGACTTCGTTACCCGTGACGGCACCGACAACGGCGACGAGACGCCCCTGGTGCAACGCGTCGAACGCGCCCGCGCAGCACTCCTACGTGGCGCCGCGGTGATCGTCTTCGATCCGGACAGCGGCCAGTGCCAATTGGCCCTGCGCGAGGAAGTACCCCGCGAGTGGCTCGAAAGCAGCGACGATCAATGAGCGAGCTTCGGCCCGAACAGGATCAGGCTGGCGCCGGCCACGCACAATAGCGCGCCCAGCAAGTCTAGCGGTTGCGGGCGCGCGCCCTCCACCAACCCCAGCCAGAGCAACGAGGTCGCCACGTAGATGCCGCCATAGGCGGCATAGGCGCGCCCCGCGTATTGCGCCTCCACGCGGGTCAGCAATAGTGCGAAAAGCACCAGGCAAATCAGCCCAGCGGCGATCCAACCGACGCTGCGCCCCGCACGCAGCCACATCCAGAAGGCATAGCAACCGGCGATCTCGAAGACCGCCGCGAGCAGGAACCACACATAGTTGAGCATCGAATCTTCCGGCAACAGGCCCCATTGCCGTGGAGAATACAGGCGTTGCTACTCGCCGCGGGCCTTGGCGCGCATGCGCCGCGCCATGGCCACCATCTCCGCGTGGATGGCCTCGGGCGCACGCTGCTTGGTGTCCCACGCCAGGCGTCCGGCCTCATGGGGCAGGATCATGAACTCCCCCGCCGCGATCCGCTGGTGAATGTAGTCCGCCACCTGCGCGGCGCTGATCGGCGACCCCTCCAGCAAACGCGCGACCTGCGCCTTCATCTGCGGGTTTGGCCCACGGAAGCTGTCCAGCAGATTGGTCTGGAAGAACGACGGGCAGACCACGTGTACCGCAACGCCGTCCTCTTCCAGTTCGGCTCGCAGGCTCTCCGAAAGCGCGACCACCCCCGCCTTGGCGACGTTGTAATTGCTCATTGCCGGCGCCTGCATCAGCGCCGCCATGGAGGCCACGTTGACGATCCGGCCATGGCTCTCGCGCAACAGGGGCAGAAAGGCCTTGCAGCCCTTGACCACGCCCATCAGGTTGATCGATAGCTGCCAGTCCCAATCCTCCAGGCTCAACTCCTCGAAGAAGCCGCCGGAGGCCACCCCAGCGTTATTGACCAGCAGATCGATGCCACCCAGGCGCGCCTGGCAGGTTTCCGCAAGGGCGCGCAGCTGGCTGTAATCACGCACATCGCAACGCGTCACGAAACCATCGCCGCCGGCGCTGCGCACCGCCGCCAAGGTCTGCTCCAGGCCTTCCTGATTGAGGTCGCAGAGTGCCATCTGCCAGCCGTCGCGCGCCCAGCGCAGGGCGATTTCCCGCCCCAGGCCCGAACCTGCACCGGTAATCATCATTCGTCTAACCATTGGAAATCGCCTTTCCTCCGTCGGATTCCGGGCAGTCTAGCCACCCTACTGGCAGCCGAACGACATCATCAGGCGGCGGAATGGGATGCCATTCGGAGCGTGCAGGAAACCCCGTGGCGATCGCAGGTTCGTCATTTCGCAGCATCCGTATCGCCGGCTACAGACGCTCCGCCGACGAGCGGCTACACTAGCCACTGTTTCCATCCGCCTCGTACGCCGCCCAGGAGCGCACAGCCCATGAGCATTCCTTATGAAACGGCGAAAGCGACGCTGGAGGCGGCATTTTCGCCGTACCGCTGTCACTGCCGACTCGAGGATGGCGGCATAGGCCTGAGCCTCTATCCCCATGACGACGATGAACTCAGCCTCTACGTGACCGCCATTCCGCTGGAGCAGATCGCCAGTGCCCGTGCGCTGTCCCGGCTGGTCATGGAAATTCGCCAGGAGTTGGCCTCGGTATCGTCGACGCCATCACCGGCGGACGCCTCGCAGCGCACCGCCTGAATGCCGAGCAGCAGTTCATCCAGATACTGGCAAACTGCCTGGCCTGAGCGGCTTCGATCCGGGATACTCGGCTGATCGCGCCCAGGAGGTCACACGATGTCGGACGCTTTTCCCGTCCCCAGCAACGAAGCTTGCCGCATCGAGCGCGTGAAAGAGCTGCGCATACTCGAAAGTCTCAGCGACCCGGTATTCGATCGCCTCGTATCCTTCGCGGCCGAGCATTTCGACGTACCCATCGTGCTGATCTCGATCGTCGACGAACAACACCAGTGGTTCACCGCCAAGCACGGTATCGAACTGCAGGGAACCGCCCGGGGCGACTCCTTCTGCGCCCACGCGATCATCTCCAGCGAGATGTTCGAAGTGCCCGACGCGACCCGCGACGAGCGCTTCCGTGACAACCCTCTGGTCATCGGCGAACCCGGCATCCGTTTCTACGCCGGCCGCCCCCTGGTCACCAGCGACGGCCTGCACCTGGGCAGCCTGTGCCTGATCGACACCCAGGTGCGCCCTCCCCTGAGCGCCCATGATCGCCGCATGTTCGAACACTTCGCGGAGCTGGTGATGCTGCGCATCGATGGACTGCGCGCGCTCAACTACATCGACGAGCCGACGGGGCTCTTTAATCGCATCCGCCTGGAGAACGACGTCGAGCAGGAAATGGCGCTAGGCCACGAAATCGCTGTGCTCGCAGCAGACCTGCTGTCACCGACTTTCCTCAACGACATCGTCAAGGCACTGGGCTATCCGTTCTCCAACGAGCTGATGCTGAGCATCAAGGCGCGTCTGCAATGCCTGCTGCCCGAGGGCTGCGACCTCTACAAGATCAGTCCGCATCGCTTCGGCATGCTGCTCAAGCCGGAGCACTTGGCGCTGCGCGACACGCTGCTGCAGGAGATCGTCGAGGCGTTCCAGGCGCCCGTCGATTGTCAGGGCATTCCGTTGCAGGCTCAGGTCGGCATCGGCGTTCTGGAACTCTCCCCCGAACGCGACAAGGCTCTCGACTGGATGCGCCTGGTGGTCTGCTCGGCCGACGACGCCCGGGCTCGCGGCACCGGCTGGGCCTATTACGAGCCGCAACTCGACCAGGCCCAGCAGCGCGCGTTCGGCCTGCTCAGCGCGCTGTCCGAAGCCCTGCATCACGTGAACCACCCTCACGAGGCGCAGCTCTGGCTCGAATATCAGCCACGAGTGGAACTGGCCAGCGGCGCCTGCCACAGCGTCGAGGCGTTGCTACGCTGGCGGCATCCGACGTGGGGCCAGGTCGGGCCCGGTGAGTTCATTCCGCTGGCGGAAAAGACCGCCCTGATGCGCCCCCTCAGCCTGCTGGTGCTGCAGATGGCCGTCGAACAGGCGGCCCGCTGGCAGGCACAGGCGTTGCCACTGAGCATCTCAATCAACGTGTCCGCTGCGGACCTGGAGGGCCCCGCCTTCATCGATCGCATGCTGGAGTTGCTGCGCGAGCACGGCGTATCGTCCGAACGCATCGAGATCGAGTTCACCGAAAGCGCGCTGATCCGCAGTCCCCAAGTAGTTCGCCAACAGCTCGAGCGCATCCGCGCCCTGGGCATCGACGTGGCCATCGACGACTTCGGGACCGGCTACAGCAACTGGACCTACCTGCGCGAGCTACCCGCTTCCCTGGTCAAGATCGACCAGTCCTTCATGCGCAACCTGCATGAAAACCGCCAGCGGCGCCTGACCCAGACCATCATCGAGGTCGCGCGCCGCCTGGGCTACCGGGTCGTGGCCGAAGGCGTGGAGACTGCGGAACTGGCCGAGCTGATGCACAAATGGGGCTGTGACCAGGGACAAGGCTACTACTTCGCCCGACCGATGCCTGCGCAATGCATCGAACAGTGGCTCGAACAACGGGCCATTGCGGATGGAGCCCCCCCGGCCTGAGCGTGCCGCCAACCTGCGGCAAACAGTCACACCTGCCGCAACCGACCGGCAACTGATACAGTCGCCCGCCATGCGCATCTCGTCCGCCCATCGCTCGCTGCTCACCTGGCTGGTGCTCTTTTGCATCCTCTCCAGCTCGTTCGCTTGCGCGCTGGGTCACGGGCAGATGACGGGGCTTGAATTGCAGTTGGGCAGTCTTGACGGGCAGTTCTGCTCGCTCGGCGGCCATTCCCCGTCAGGCCACTCGACAAACGATGAACGCCGAACGCCGCTACAGGCCAGCCTGGCATCAGGCTGCGTCATGGCTTCGACCTTCGGGGCGCTGCTACTGGCAGTGTTCTTCGGTCTTTTCGCGCGCCTTGCCCAAGGCTCGCGCCCGCTCGCCCCACGAGATCCTCTGACCCGCGCGGTGCGCTATTGCTGGCCTCCAGCCAATCCACGCGCCTCACCCTTCCAAGCCTAGCTCGCACGCCTTTGCCCACCCCGTAAGCCCGGCCCGCTCGCCGGCGCCTGCCTGTGGGGTCTGTGGACACGATACTTGGAAGCCGTTACATGCTCCGTATGAATGCCGTGCTGCTGCTCATCAGCGGTGCTCCTCTCGCCTGGGCGCAAGATGACGCCCTGACCCGCGCGCTGGGGTACCGCGGGCGGACGACGCGCCCTTACCGGCGCGCGAAGCCTTGCAGCGTCTGCGCAAGGAAATGACGGTGGTGGATTTGGCGTGGCTGCGTCTGGCTCGCTCGACTTACCTGCCGGCCAGGGATGCCCGCGGTCACAGTCGAGTACTGCTGGATGGGCAAGTGCTGCGCCTACGCTTCGCCGACGCCCAGCGCACCTGGGTCTACCTGGACCCGGCCAGCGGCGAGCGCGTTGCCCAATATGACCGCCGCCAACGCATCGGTCGCGGGCTCTTCAACCTGCTCCACAGCTGGGCTCTGCAACCGCGGCTAAGCCTGCCTTGGCTCCGCGAAGGGCTGATCGTCCTGTTCAGCCTGGGTGGGCTCCTCATCTGCCTCAGCGGCACGCTGATCGGCTGGCGGCGCCTGCGCCGTAGCAGGAGCAAGCCCCTGCCCGAGCCTGCGAAGATGCTCGGGGAGCCTCGTCCGTGACCTGCGTCTGGCAAGGGCTCGCCTGCCGACTTGCCCTGCTGGCCATGCTGCTCATGCTGCTGACACCCCTGGCAGCGCAGTTGCACGCCAAGCACAGTGACTGGTCATGGCTTAACGAACTGGCCTGCCACGACCACGCCGGGAAAGCGCCAGCCGCCAAGCAGACCCAGCCCAAACAAGGCCCGCTCGACGCCTGTGGCTATTGCTCGCTGCTGTGGCAAAACCCGCTGCTTGGCACTTTCGACGATGAGCCGCCGAGCCTCGCTGTCGCACACATCGCGCCTGACTCGATCCTGCACCACGACCTGCCTCACGCGTGGCGGGTCGAGCGGCGCTCAAGAGCCCCCCCACGTCGTCCACCTGAACGCATTACCGGGCGCGCCCCTACGCGCCTCCGTTCCAGTCCCAGTACGCAGGGACGAACCGATCAGGAAACGACCCATGAATTCGTTCATCAAGCTTTCAGCGCCGGTGCAGCGCCTTGTTGGCGAGCCGCTTTTCCCAGACTATCCAAGCAACGCGCGCTCGTTCATCACCCTCGACTCCAGACTATTACCGTACTGGCACCTGCTTTTCGATCTCTGTCCGCAGTTACTCAAGCTCGACCCACCGGAAGGTATCGAGCTATTCCGCAACTTCATGATCTGGGCGTACCGCCGCCAGCCCGCTCAGGACTGGACGTTTCACATCAGCGTTTGTCGCTGGCTGCTGCTCTCCAACTACGCGCCGCAGGTCACTCTTGAGCAGGTGGAAAGTCTGCTCTCGGCCGCTGCGGCACGCTGGGTCAATAGCGACGCCAGCGCTGCCCAGGGCATTCTTATAGCCTGCTGTCTGAGACCCGCCACGGTCATCGACTGGAAAGGCGCGCTCACGGAGCACACCGACATGCAGGCATTACCGCCGGTGCGCTACGACTTCGCCTGGTCGCCACTGAGTCGAGGTGGCGTCTCTGGCTTCCGTCGCTGGCTGCGGATTCCGGAATAGCCAATGCGACATTCCGCCACGGCCACCCAGCAAGGGCCGCCACGACAGCACCCGCCACAAGCCTGTGGCGGAATGTCGCGTTTGAGTGCAATGAGGGGCCTGCTTAGCCTGTCAGGGCTGCACGCGGATAGACGTTTCCACGGACGTCCTGATGCGCTTCGCAGCGCTGTCACACGATACAGGCTCTCTCTTGGGGACCCGCGTTCAGTGACTTGCTTCGACGCAGCGGGCACTGCGCCGGAGGGGGTCGGGTCCCCGAGGCAGATCCACCTCCCGCCGCAATCTCAGCTTAGAACCCTGGACCGGGACAACCGCCATCCGAGCGGAAACCCTCGCTTTGCCGTGCACAACACAAACGAGCCACACCCGATGAGGAGTCATCATGAAAGCACTCGTACTGCTGGCAGGCCTACTTTCCGCGGGCCTGACGCAGGCTGCCCAGGAGCCCCAGTCCGTCTTCACCCGCGCCTGTGGCATGTGCCACAACGGCCAGCTACCGACCGCACCGAAGAAAGGCGACGCATCCGCGTGGCAACCCCGCATGCAACAGGGCATGGACACCCTGGTGAAGCATGTCACCGAGGGTTTCAGCGCCATGCCGCCACGCGGTCTGTGCATGGACTGCACGGCCGAGGACTACCAGGCCGTCATCACCTGGATGGCCCAGTAAAGGCTCACGGCATCGGTACCTGCCGCAGCAAGCAGGTGTTCCACGACACCGGCTGCGCCGCCTGCCACAGGCCCACCTACACCAGCGTCAAGGTCGCCCAGCCGGAGCTTTCCGAGCAGCGAATCCATCCCTACCCGGACCTGCTGCTGCATGACATGGGCGAAGGACTGGCGGATGGCCGTGGGGAGTTTCTGGCAGACGGACAGGAATTGCGTCTCTCCAGTCGCGAACGCCGAACCGCCCGCAGCCAACGACCGGCCCGCAATCAATCAGTCACAACCGTCTCATAGGCGCCCTGCCCCTCCCCGGCACAGGAGCGGCGGGGTGTCTGCCCGGGCGCCTTCACCTCAGAAAGGAACAGCCACTGTGAACTGGCTGTAGAGGTGGTCCGCCGCGGAACAGAGAAAGGCCACACTTACCACCTGCTCAACCACACACGCGGGCCGAAGAAGAACTTCGAGGCCTATATGGTCAGCATGGATGACGCCAGCGAGGAATTCCCCACCTTTGCCCATCCTGGCACCGAGTTCCTCCATCTGCTCGAAGGCGAGCTGGTCTATCGACACGGCAACCAGCTCTATCACCTGCAGGCCGGCGACAGCCTGACCTTCGACGGCGACGTGCCGCATGGCCCCGAGAAATTAGTGCAGGTGCCGATCCGCCTGCTCTCGGTAATGAACTACGGTAATGACTGACATTCACGAAGAGAAAATACACGGCCTCTTCCGACAGCTCGGGGTCCCGTCAGCACGGACACGCTCGAATCAGTTGACGTCGAGCTGAAGGCGCACTCATGAATCGAACACCTTGCGCAGGTTAATGCGGCTGGTGGAGCGATCGAGACGACGGCGGCCGGAGAGCAGGTTGTTCACTTCGCCATCGACGTTGGCGTTACCCGGGGCGCGGCAGCCTCCGCCGTTTTCGTCGGCGGGCGCTGCGACTTGAGCAACTGGAGCGAAAAAGCCCCGTGACCGGGGCTCTGGGCAGCTCAGCGAGCTACTCGGTGGCTTCTACGCTTGCGTCGGTTGGCAACGGCACTGCGTAAAGGCGAACCACGAGGCTGCGTTGCTCCACCAGATCAGCCATTCGACTTCGTATCGTGCCTAGCTCAGCGGCTGTCGCGGTCGGCTTCAACTCGTTCAATAGCGCTTGTTCCTTCGCAATCGCATCATCCAGCGACGCGACGACCTTATCGACATTCAACGACGGCGCCGACCGCGTGTTGGCTTTATGCAACAAGCTGTTCATCGCGACGGGAATCGAGCAGATTTCGTGAAGTTGGATCACATCACTCAGCGCTTGCTCGGCGGGATATTCAGCGAGCGTCTTCGCACTGTTGGCTACGATTTCGTCCCTCTTCGCTTTGCGTAAGGTCGAGATCTCACCAGAGATGTTGGGAATCAGCTCCCCACCATAGATCTCACTATTGATCGAACTTCGGGCCTGGTTGGATACGGCGGAGACCCCCGAGAGATTCTGTGCCGCACGCCCTCCAACGATTGCAGCCGCGGCGGCCGTGGCAGTCGTCAGGTTGCTGTACCACACGTTTGTCACCGCCCGCCGGCCGTAGAGGTGTGACACGAAGTTCCCGCACGATAGGTCGGATAACCCCATCAGCCTCATCAAGCCCGCATTGCGTCCATTTTTGTCTTTCTGCATTTCCAGCAGCAGGCCATCGAAATTCTCTGGCTTGATCTCCTTCACATCGACTATCTGGTCCGCTTGGGTTGGAGGAGCGATCACTCCCTTGGAAAGAATCTTTGCGCACCCCAGCAACTGCGCGCACATCAGCCACCATAGAATCCACTTCATAGAGCACCCCTCCTGGATACGCCCTTCCCGTATAGCTCAGGAGCCATCAGCCCGCCAGCATCACTGGGGCACTACCCTGGGCAGGCGCAGCGTCAGCTCATGAGAGGCCCCCGCCGCTGCCGCCACTTTGCGCAGACCTGTCGCGCCTCCAGGGGCGTTCCGCGTGGTTCCAGAGTTGCATGACACGCCCGCGCTCGTCGGGCCTCGACTCCCAGTTGCCGTAGGTCGGAATCGTTGAGCAGGCCCAGGTTGTGTCATGCACCGCTGACGGCACGCACGAAATCGCTCAGCTCGGCTTCGTGCCGCCGGACCCAGACCGTCTTCTTCCGGGCGAACGTTTGGCTCTCCGTGTAGACTTGCAGCCCATCTTTTTGACGCGGATCTGAAGCGGTGTAGCTGATGGTGCCGTCGGCACGTGGGCCCTCTGGTCGTGGCCGAAGTGGTACGTCCTTATCGCGGTGGTACAGCCCCGATTTCGAGCGGCACAGCGCCCCCAGCTTTTCAAAAGGCCCGGAAACCCGCGAAAACACGTTGAGAACACGCAGCACCGAGAGCCCCATGCACCAAGCCTCAAACCCTTCTACCACGCGCCCTGCCCTGTCCCGCCGCTTCTCCGTTGCGCCGATGATGGATTGGACATACAAGATATAATATTATTTAAAAATCAAAGACTTAAACTTATTCAGCAAAAATTCGTCGCACTTTTGTCACACGTCTTTTTCGACATGCATTTCGATCAATGGACGAATTGCCACTGATTTCGCAGGCACCACCATGAATTTTCACGAACAGCTGCTTGGGGCCGGTGGTTACCCATCATCATCGGCTGCAATCGGCCATAAGGGGGGACAGTCATCGCCCGAACGCTAGAGGGCTGATCCCCTGTGATGGACTGAGGAGGTAGGATAGGCTGCGATGCAGCTATGCAAGCTAGCCATGAGCAGACATGAAATCCTCTGGCAAGGTGCATCCAGTGCCCAAAAGGTGTAATCTACTCGTACGGGTATCTACTAATCTCTTCGTCCAGACTGGGATCCATGAAAAACTGGAGGCTGGTCAGGCAGTGTGGATGTCAGTAGCTGGGAACGTCACCAAAACCAAGTTTAGTGTGGCTATGACCTGCTACCGCGTTCAGCGAAGGGAATTTTATAGCTAGGTATCACGAGAAAAGCGGGCCCATGCTTTTATGCAGGGCTCGCTTTTTCGTTTCAGCTCGGCGACGTCCAATAGTCGTTCGAAAACACGTTGACGTGTGACTTCTCTCTGATCTCCATTATCTGGTCATGGCAGTCCTTGAAAAACCCGGATATTGTCCCGTTCTTTCCCCTGTCCTTCGACACGTTGTAGTGCTCGTTAGTAGAGATCTTGTGGCCGAATCTGAAGTTCCCATTTAGCTTACACAGCGGCAGATGGGAGGCACCGGTTTCCAGCTCAGAATGATGCTCTTTGCCGTAGGAAAAGAAACTTTCATTATCATCCACGTAGTATTTGTCGGGATAGTTTTCCCTCCGCTTGGGCCTCCTGCGTTGGTTTAGGCTGCTGATGGCCAGATCAAGCGTTTGAACAAATTCCGGGGCAAGTGTGTGGCAGGCAAATATATCCTCAAGTGCTTTCAGTTCATTCGCACGGAAGTTTCTGAAGGGGAGTTGCAGCGCGTTGCGGCTACCTGCATTCCGCATGTGAGTAGACACGTGGGCTAGGTTCTTGATCAAGCGAGTGAGTGTGGCTTGCAGGACATTCCTGTGGCTGCTTGTCTCAGAGTTGAACTCCGCTGTAGCGACGAAGCAGGCGTTTGTAACCTCGGCCGTCAACCGTTGATTACGGCTATCGCATAGGATTGCTACGCCGTGAGCATTCCTCGCGGTATGAAGCACGTGCTGAATAAGTGGAAATTTTGCAGAGGAAGGTTTATAGACGCTAGTTACGAAGTCGAAACCGATGGCCTTGATCCTCTTGAGGTCACGAAGCGATCGGGGGATCAAGGCTTCCTTTTCCCGATCAAACACTCCGCAGGCACTCGGGTCATCCGAGACCAAAATGATTGCACAGCGCATGTCATTTAATCATTTTTACGAGTACAGACACCGGAATGTTTACCTGATCCAGCTCCTTATCAGGCAGGGAAGAGAGCGAGCGGAGAAGCGCGAGCACCGCCTTCTCTCCCCCCAGGGCTGAGCGAGGCGACTTGAGGCCTTTGCCTTCTAGCGCGCTGTCGTCCAGAAATTCGAAGGTTACTGTTGACGGCGCTACTGCCACCTTCGCCTTGTGAGTCGGGTGCTCGATGAGCCTGACATCCATTTCACTTGCATGTTCTTTGATGAACGACTTGAGGCTCTGTGAGCCCAAGATTGATTTGTAGTTCGGTGCCTTCGCCTCAAGTACGGCTGGAAGGTTGCTCAGCAGGAGCGGCTTCTCATGGGTCGTCCAGTAGTCGCTGGATACGGTTTTAATTGACTCTTTAACTTGCTGCAGATCGGTCACTTTGAATCCCTATAAGTGGTTCACGCAAGTGCGGATTATGGCATATCGTCGTCGCTTGGAAGCCGTGTTCACGTGCCGCGATGCGCTTAGCGTTCAATCGAGGTGCCTGCAGCATTAGGTTGCCTCAGTCATAAGCACAAGCGGTAATGCGTGTTATCCCCCTGGTGCCAAGCCTGCCTCGAGAAATCCGGCCTGCTCCAGTTGGGGTCTCAGGGCAGGCAAGGCGGCCGTCGGTACTGCCAACCAAAGCAGGTTGCGAGCGCGAGTCACAGCAACATAGCCAATACGTCCTACCTCAGTATCCATGCCGTTGAGCATAGCTTCGATGTTGGCCCGATTGGCCACATACAAGACAGCATCAATACTTTCGCCTTTAACCTGGTGAACGGTTCTCACCCTGGCCTTAGGCTCCTGCTCAACCTCCCCCTCGAGCTCCGCACTAAGCGGCCCGGCAGGCAGCAAGGCGCGTGTTAACCGGCGTGTCAGCCCATCCAATGTGGCCAGCCCAAAATCACGATGGATTTCACGAAGTAGCTGAGCAACTCGTTCTTGCAGCAGAGGGAGCCATTGACCTGAGGCTGGCAGACTTGAAGCCGGTAATCCTTGAGCAGGATCGCTGGTAAACAACCAAAGTCTACGTCGCAGCTGGCGCAACTCACGGTCATGAGCGACGCCACTCAACCTATTGAGCAGCCCAGGGGGTGGGCCATCCAACTGGCTGACAATGCCACGCGCGACCATCCTGAATGCCCCCAGGAACTCGGAGCACCGATCTCGAAGTACTGCAGCCTCAGCAAACAGCTTTACTGCTCCCCGTCCCTCGGGATCTCTCTCCCCTGACAGCCTGGAGGCCATTGCAGCCGCACGACATACGACAGCAGCTCTATCTGGGTTGATTGCTTGCCGACCAAGTTCTGCATGGAAAGCGTCCAGCAGTGGTGGAAGCGCCTGCTCACTATAGCCAATGAAGTAGGCGCCTAGGGGTGGGAGTTCGTCATCACGATCGGGGGCATCTGCCCTTCCCGAAAGGTGATTTGCAACGCTGAGAATCGAAGGTAAGGAACGATAATTGCGAGTCAAGCTGTACGGAGCAACGCCATCTCGCTCATGGTAGCTCCGCAAGAAGAGACCGTCGGCATCAGCGAACTCGTAGATCGCCTGATTTGGATCGCCAATCAGCGACACCTGCACGCCAGCCCCGATCAGAAGCTCCAGAAGCTCCTGGTGCAGGACTCCAATGTCCTGAGCCTCATCGACGATGATATGAGGGTAACGTCGAGCCAAAGCTCTTAATACCACAGGCTGTTCGCTTAGGACGCGGTAGCACCAATAGCGCCCCAGATCGTGCGTATAGGCACCCACGCGCCCCAATCGATCAACCACTCGGCAGGCATCCCCCTGATTGAGCGGCATCTCGTTGCCATGGACCGTGTAGTAGAAAAGCGGCTGGCCTGCATTGAGTCGAACCTTGATATCGCTTGCAGGTATCGGGTGATTTCGCGTTGGGCAATTAAACCCCACCAGAAAAGGCTCCCCGCCGGTAACTAGAAAGGCTGTCTGGTTAGCCCCCATAGTTCGATGAGCATGAGCCCTCATGACTTGGTTCGTGATAAAGCCATCCAGAGTATCGATATCAACCCTGTTTCGACCGGAGCCACTCGGGAGGGTCTGAGAAAGCTCTTGGTAACCCTGACGAAAAGTCTCTACGGCCACATTGGAGAATGACAGCAGTGCTATGCGCCCCTTCGCCCCAGCAAGGCGCCGGCGCATTTCAACTAGACGCTGAATCGCAGTAGCCGTCTTGCCACTTCCCGCACATGCCGTAACCGCTAGCGGTACCAAAGGAGCATCAATGACGAGCTGCTGTTCAGGGGATGGCTTAATCATCCAGCCTCTGCCCCTGTATCTGGCACACATGAGCAATGGCATCGAGGATGTAGGGCGGAACCTCACACGCAGCCCCCTCCCCAATGACATAGGCCAGGCTCTGACCAAAGCGACCTTTCTGCACATTTTTCTGGGTGGATGGACGTTCAAACATTCCACAGAACAATGCCCGCGCTTTGGCTGCGTCGTCAGCGGCTGCATTGACGTCGCCCCTAAGACCCTCAGCAATCTGAGGGTGAAACTCAGCCAACGCACTCAACATAGCTGTGCGATTGTTTGGGTGCAGAGCCAAATCGTATTCCAAGGTCTTAACACCATGGAAAACGCGGACGTACCTGTCCTCTAGCTCAAGCATGTTCGCGGTATTGTCGGAAACCTGAACGGCAGTCCCCAAGGCTGGATACAAGGGCTGGGCCGGTTGACCAGCAACCACGACTCCTGATGGGTCGGCGTCTGTGATCAACGCGACAGGAATCTTCAGCGCGTTCTCGCCAAACAGAGGAAGGAAGGAATCAAAATTGAGCCCCTCGACGCTGATCAGGCTCACTCCATGCCCACGCAAGTCGAAACCTGCTGCGGTGGCCAGGGCATCGACGAGCATCATCTCTGCGGCCCCCTCAACAAAAATAACCCGCCGGGCAAAGAACAGCTCCGCGCGGGTGACATCGAGATAGCGTTCCAACTTCTCCCGCTTACCGTTCCCAAACCTTACTTCGCGCGGGAAGAACGTCTCAACGCGCCCTTCCGACTCCACCAAGCAAACCAGGCAATCAAGATTTGCGTTGCTGGCGAAGTTGGGTGAATGGCTCGTCACGAAGAGCTGAACAGGCTGCTCCCCCTCCACCTCTTGCAAGCTCGCCAGATATCTCAACAGAACCGCCTGCAGTTGAGGATGCAGGTGAGCCTCCGGCTCCTCCACGATCAGGCCGCGGTACGCAGCATCAGAGTTTCGGGCTAACTCACTGAGCACCACAGCCATGAAGATCAGGTTGTTGAAGCCCAGGCCGTTCTGCTCGAGCTCGAAGTCATCCACGGAGAGCGTCAATCTGGTAGACAGGCGTTGAAAGTCGGAAGCACTCAGTCCAACGTTGAGGGCTTGGCGCAGCTGCTCTCCGAGCATCGCATTGTGGCGATCAGCAATTGCGGTCTGCGTGCCTCGAATAGGCGCGTGATCCCGAAGCTCGTTGTCCAGTCGCTGCAATGCTTCATTGATACCTTCACGCCCCGCATCATCTGTCAGTAGGTGCAGCAGGCGCGAAAGCTGACTGTTCCGCCCTGGACGCAGCCCTTGCGCTGCATCACGAAGGGGCTGCAGATAGACCCCTCGCAGGTTCTCGATCATGTCCGCAGTCAGCGACACCTCTTGGTGATCGCCACACCAGCGACGTACTCGTAAGCGTCCCCCTTGGTCGGCATCTGAGTAACACACATGGAAATGCGCTTCTGCTTGGCCACCGGCGATGGGCTTGAGCGCGGCCAGAAAATCAGCCTCGTCATCGGGGCCCAACCCTCGGAAGACATAGTGGAACTCAATGTCTCCAGCCTGCTCTCTCTGCGGTGAGCGGTGCCGATCTTCAGCTCCGAACCGGGGGTATGGCTCTTCATAACCAGCCAGCAGGGCTCGTAGCGCATCGACTACAGCACTCTTGCCGACGTTATTCGCACCAACCAGAACATTCAGGCCAGGTCGAAAACGCAGCTGGACGTCACGCAGCTTTCGAAAGTTCCGAATATTCAGTTCAGCCAGAAACATATCAATGCGTCCATCCTTGGTTTTCTTATCAGCTCCTGAAGCCCGCGTCAGCGACGCTTCCCCAAGAAAGGCAATGTAGGGGAAAACATGGTGACATTTAAAGGTGTAGGCACGCGCTCTGTGAAGTCTGCTTCTGACCGGCAACAGCCACTGGCGGCACTCCACAATACCCGACAGCTCGCCCGGCACTCAGCGGATTTGAGGTAAACATGCGGGCTTTGATAACCAGTGCGGTTTACCCTGCCCGCCGCTCCTTCCAAAGCCTCGCAGCCTGATCAAACCCTACCCACCGACCTTCCCGGTCCAGCCCGCGCCCGGCGATGAGCTGGGCGGCCAGCGCTTGGGCGTCGACCTCCCCGCGCGCAATGGCCAGCAGAATTTCAGTCGGGAGGGGTTGCAGGTGCTCTTTCGCGTTCATGGTGATCTCCTTTTCGGTAGGACCATTGACGCTCTGGTGCCGGCCCACAGCAAGCGAATCAGAGACCATCGAACAGCCCGCCGAGCGAGGCGGGTTCCCAGTTCGTGATGATCAGCTCGCCGGTGGTTTCGGCTTTGGCCTGGCGCTGATTGGTGCAGCTGTAGCGGATGTCCATCCGCTCGATGTGAAAGCCCTCGAAGGCGCGGCGGATCTCGGGGTGGTCGTTGATGCTGACCATCACGCGGCCCTGGCATGAGCGCATGAACCCGGCCATGGCCAGGTACTGGTCGAAGGGGAAATCCACGCCGTAGCCCTCGACCTCCCAGTACGGCGGGTCCATGTAGTGGAAGGTGTGGGGGCGGTCGTAGCGCTGCGCGCATTCCAGCCAGGGCAGGTGCTCGACGTAGACGCCGGAAAGCCGCTGCCAGGCGGCAGAGAGATTCTCTTCGATGCGCATGATGTTCGGCGCCGGGCCGGTGGTCGCCGTGCCGAAGGTCTGGCCGGAGACCTTGCCGCCGAAGGCGTGGTGCTGCAGGTAGAAGAACCGGGCGGCGCGCTGGATATCGGTCAGGGTTTCCGGGCGGGTGACCTTCTGCCAGTCGAAATGCTGCCGGCTGGAGAGCACCCACTTGAACTGGCGCACGAACTCTTCGGGGTGGTTTTGGATGACGCGGTAGAGCGCCACCAGGTCGCCGTTGATGTCGTTCAACACCTCGACGCGGGCGGGCTGCGGGCGCAGGAAGAACAGTGCGGCGCCGCCGGCGAAGGCCTCGACGTAGCACTCGTGGGAGGGGAAAAGCGGGATGAGGCGGTCGGCCAGGCGGCGTTTGCCGCCCTGCCAGGGGATAACGGGCTGGGTCATTTGCAAGCCTTTACTGTATGAATAAACAGGTGTTAGGCTCCCCGCGCTTCGTGCACGAGGCAGGGGCCTGGGCTGGGCTTGCAGGTATGGTCTGCGGGTCTGGCGTCGGGCTCAGGTGTTGGCGCACCTGGGCCCGTCGCCCCTTCTATTGCTGCTCGCGCTGCACGTTGATGCAGCGGAGCGTCTGCAGGGCGCACTGCTGGAGCGCGCCCTCGGTGTCGTCGAGGGCCTGACGCCAGTCGTCATTCGTTATCAGCGCCGGCCGCGCCGGCAGCAGGCACGGCACCAGGCTGCACTGCATCCGTGGCGCGGTAGGCGCCGGGGTCGGTGGTTTCGGGGCGGGCGTACAGCCGGCCAAGAGCAGCAGGCACAGCGCCGCGCAGGTACTCAGCGACAGTTTGGTCATTGCGTTTCAGCTCCTGAAATGCCCGGTCCTGGGCAGATTTGTTGCTGGTGATCTGCTGGCCGAGCTGCTGGATCGCGCGGTCGACGTCGGCCAGGCGGCCCAGCGTGCGTTGCTGCTCGGCGAGCACGCCGGCCTGTAGCTCGACCATGGCCTGGGCGTCTGCCCTGCCCTGCTCTGCCGTGTCTGCTCGCTGTGCCTGCAGGTCGATACGCGGAGCGAGGCCCCACCAGGTGAGGCCCGCGCCAACGACGAGCAGCAGGACGCCGGCGCAGGCCAGGGCGGCGAGGCGGTACTGCGCGGGGATGAGCGTCGCGAGGCTCATGCCAGCACCTCCACAGCCCTGGCGCGCAGTGCGAGACGGTCATCCAGCCCATTCGTCCCGCCGTTGATGCGAAGGGTGATGCCCTTGAAGTCATCCCGGTCCGCGAGCTCGTTGAGACCGTGCGCCTGCCAGTACCAAGCCGCGGCCATGGCGGCGTGCTCCGGCTGCTCGAGCAGCTCGGGGCGGTCGAGCAGCGGCAGGCCGAGGGCGTCGGCCGTGGCGGCGTAGTTGGCGCGACCCGTGGTCTGGATCGCGCCGCGACCACGGAAACGCCAGCCGTCGCCGCTCGACTCAGGGCCGTTGCCGTTCCGGCTCGCGTAGGCATTGTTTGCGATCGCCTCGGGCCGCCGAGCGAGGCGCCACGCCAGGGCATTGGGCGCGCCGTCCGAGCCGCGATAACGGTGTGGCCAAGTACGCGCCAGGCCCTCGGCGCTGTAGTTGAGGTTCTCGGCCAGCCTCGTGAGCTGGGCGGACTCGTGGCCGATCTGCGCCAGGAACGCGGCCTGTCGGGGCCGGGTGTCGATGCGGTACCGAGCCATCGCCGCGTTGAGTGCAGGAACAAAAACGCCCGCGACATTGCGGGCGTTGGGAAGGATGCGCAGCAGTTGCTGCTGTGTGATAGACATGTCAGCTCCCATAACGAAAAAGCCCGGCATTGGCCGGGCGTGAGGCGAAAATGGTCAATCTGCGAGTGCGCGCCTTCGCCGCCAGTTGGGCGGCTCAGGCAATCAGAGATGCGATCCCTTCAGATAGCGACGTGCTTTCTGGTGAGCTCTTCTATCCCAACAATCACGCCGCTGTTGTCCGCGAGTTGGAACGTCTGGCGAACCAACTCGACCTGCTGGCCATGGAGTACGAGGCCGAGGGCGGCTAGCCCCGGAGCGACGCTCACACATCCACGTCGTAATGCACCAACTCCGGCGCCACGCCGGTGATCGTGCCGTCGGCGATGTACGCCCGACTACCCACTTCGACGTCGGTGCCGCGCACGGTCACGCGGGTGCCGGTGCGTAGCTCCACCTGGCTGAGGCCCGTCAGTGGGTCGATGCTGCGGACGGTGGCGACGGTACGCACGCCGCCGGGCAGCAGGCCGATAAAGCGTTTCCAGGGGTTCACTGTTGCCATTGGTGGTGTCGCTCCAGTTTGACCTGCTGCTGCACGCGGCTCGCGCCGGTGCCGTCCGCGGTGATCTCGACCGAGAGGCACAGCCCGACCCAGCTTTCGCCACCCTCCTCCGGCACCCGTAGCAGCGTGGCGGTGGAGAGCAGGCCCACACCCTTGTCGTCGCTGGCGTGGAACAGCGGCAGCGTGAGCGTGACGATCTCGATGTTCCCGCCCTTGCTCAGCTCGTGGGTGCCGCGCGCCTGGTTGGCCTCCTGGCCGGTGATCCAGTCGTCGAACACGTCCGGCGCCGCTTCGTCGCCGGCGGTACCGGCACGGCGCACCAACATGCTCACGCCGTGGCTGGTGCCGCTGACGTAGCAGGCGTTCCAGTCGGGCTGCGGGGTCCACTCGCCGCCAAGCTGGGTGTAGATCTCCGGCGGGATGATGTGGGCGATCGGCGCTTCCTCGGTTTCCCACTGCCAGGGCGGGAGCGGATAGCGTGGCACCACCTCCAGCCGATCCTCGGTGCGCGCCGGCCGCAGCACGGCGCCGACGGTCTCGGCCAGGCGGGCGATGACCTGCATCGCCGTCTGGCTCTGGTAGCTGGCGGCGCCGGCCGGGAACGTCCAGTCCGCGGCGGTCCAGGTCTCGATCGCGAACCCGGTGTTCAGCAGCTGCTGATCGGCGACCTGCCGGGCATTGATCGCCGCGGCATTGAGGCCCGTTCGCTGGGGTGCGTAGGGCTCGGCGAGCAGTTGGGTGCGGGTGGCGCCGCTGATGCTGTAGGCCTCGCGGGCGAATTGCCGTTGCCGGTTGTAGCGCTCGACCATGAGAACCCAGGTCCAGCCGTTGATCGTCACCTCAAGGTCGGTGGCGCCATCTGCTGTCGGGCGCACCAGGTCCAGCGCGGCGCGGGTGAAGATGTCGGCCGAGAACGACCAGGAGAACGAGTCAGCGTCGAGGCTGATGCGCAGGTTGCGCACCTCCAGCGGCGTGCGCGCAGGCAGCACGACGACGGTCACGGTGTTGGCGATCATGTAGGTGTCCAGCAGTTCGGGATCGGGGGGCGGATCGGGTAGCACGACCACAGGCCCCGGATAGTCGGGGTAGCTGATGCCGGTCAGCGCGCCATCGAGCACACGGGCGCGGCCCCAGCACAGACGCAGCAGTTGGCCCAAACGCCGGGCCGACTGCCAGGCCACGCGCCCGGGGCGCATGTCCGTCGGCTGAATCGGGGGCGCCTCGGCGCTGTAGCGGAAGTCGAAGAACACCTCCGGTGTCGTGCTCGGCCGGTACAGCGCACCACTGAACGCAAAGTCCAGCGGGCTACCCGGCACATACAGGCTGCGCGCCAGAGCCAGGGCTGCGTCGTACCGAGGGCCGTGTTCATTCGAGCGGCGAGCGCGCAGGCGCGAAAGGACATCGCGCGCCGGTGGCGCCGGGTTGTAGAGCAACCGCAGGCGAAGGTTTCGAGCCCTGATGCTACGGTCCCATGCGGCCCCGTAGCCGCTATCGCACACCGGTACCGCACTCCAGGGCAGCGCCGGCTGTGCCGAGTCGGCAGCGTTGGCCGCGCCCCAGTCAGCCTGGGCCAGCGCATCGTGCCGATAGAGCCGGTCCCAGGGCAGACTGCGCGCCAGATCGGCGCGCAGGCCTGAACTCCACGCATTGCGACTCTCGCGATCCGCCGAGGCCGTGCGCAGCCAGCCAGCCCCCGCAGCCCTCGCATCGACGGGTCGGGCGCGCGCCCAGCCCGAGCGCACGCTGCGGGTGAGCATCGGCACATAGTCGCTACTGGTGTCGATGAACGCGAATGCCGCCGCCGCCGGTGGTACGTATGCCTCGCCCGCGAGGTCGAAGACGGGCGAGACCGGCGGGATGTACGTCATTCCGTGCTTACCTCGGGCCGGATGGGGCCATGTGCCAAAGGACGGTAGTAGCGACGGGCACGAAACAGCGCGGTGCCCACATAGCCGTTGTTCGCCGACTGGGAATACGGCCACCATTCGGGCTCGGTCGCTGCCCCCACACCATCGGCAATGCATTCATAGGTGACGCCGGCGAATACGCTCGGGCGGCGCAGGTCGCCCACCGCGTAGGTCTCCTCCGGCGCCCACTCGGCGGGCCAATCATCGAGCGCGAGCAGGAATACCTCGTCGACGTAACCCGTCAGCGGGATTTCCACCGCGCCGCTGTCATCGGTCAGCCCCGCCCCCACAACGACCGGCTGCACCACTTGCCCCAGTGGCGTCTCCACAACCTGATTCGCCTGGCTGATGGCAACCACACGCCGGCGCGCCGGTAGCGAGTCCACCCTCACCGTGGCCGCGACCGTTGCGCCGCCGGCATCCGGCAGGTCGAAGCCATGGGTGGTGTCGCTGCCCTGGTCCAGGGTGCGAAACGCGGGATAGCCGTCGACGATTTCATAGATGCGTTTGAAATCCCATTGGATTGGGTACTCCGAAATCGCATCCGGAGCGCTGATCCTCAGACCACCGCCGTCACTCACGACCTGGTTGCTGTAGACGTTGGCCGTGTAGCGCCAGCCGCTATAGGGATAGCCCACCAGGGCGCCGACGTTCGAGCCACTGCTCATCTCGACGAAGGCACCGCATTCAGTGATCTCCGCGCCCAAGGCCGTGCTGACACTAGCCGCACGGCCTGCGAGACCACCGGCGCGATAGGTGGAGCGAATGCGCCCGCGCACCAGCACGCGGTACAGCTTGCATCCGCCGTTCATGTTGCCAACCAGGATGCCCATGTAGTTGCTACCGGTCGACGACAACCCTAGCTCCGATGTCGCGACCACCAGCTCTTTCACCCGCGCGCTGTCGAACTGGGTGAACAACCCGCACAACCCGGCCACATTGGAAAATTCGAGGCCGTGGATCTCATGGCCATTCCCTTCGAGCGAGCCGGAAAAGGCCCCGAGCGGAATCCACTCGCCGGTCAGTTCGATGTCGTTGAGCAGCGAGTAATAGGCGCTCGGGGCGTTGTCGATGTCGCGCAAATCCTGCGCGGTGGTGATGAGATACGGGTCTTCGGCGGTACCGCTGCCCAGCATGGCCATCAGTCTGCGTCTCCCCTGATTTGCAATTTGAACTGGTCGTCATCGACGGTGCCCTGCCCACTGACCACCGTGCGAATCACCCACATCGGCCCCAAAGCCGAGTCGGTGTTGAAGCGCACGGCGTTACCGGTCGCCCACCCGGTCCCCCAGCCCGCGGCCAGGATGGTGAAATACGGCTCGTTGGTCAGCGCGTTGACGGGCATGCAGTCGGTGTTGATGTTGCCGGTGGCAATGACCCCCAGCGCCTCTTCGACGACCTGGAACGCCGTGCTGCTGGTAAACACCAGCGCCCAGCGCCCGTCGATGCCGCCGGCATTGGTGATCACCGGCGGATAGCTCAGGCTGTTGTACTGCGCGGTGGTGGTGTTGCCGCTGGGGGTATCCGTCCAGTTCGGCGCGCCCTGGCTCCAGGTCTGCTGGGTGAACCAGGTGTGGATGCGCGACTGCAGGTCGCTCCAGGCCACCGCGCTGGAGACGTGCGTCTCGTCGGCCGGTAGGTCCCACGGCAGCGGCGAGCTGATGGCAACCTCGCCGGTAATCTGCACCTCGGTGCACAGCGCCATGTGCTCGACACGGTCATGCACCCGCAACGGCAGCGACAGCGGCGTGCCCTCCTCGTCTTGCAGCACCAGGGGGTTGGCCCAGGTGAGCGTGCCGGCCTCCAGGTCGACGCTGTAGCTGGCCTCGCGCAACTCCAGGCCGTCGCCGTCCTCCACCCAGATCTCGGCCTGGCGTTGCCGCGTCAGCACCAAGGTGTCACCCGCGCTGGGCGCCGCCACCGGGGTGGTCGCGGTGTGATGCACCACCAGCACCTCGCCGGCGCGGTAGATCGGCACGCGCCCATCCGCCGGCAGGCGTACCGGGTCCAGGCCCAGCAGGCCGGCATCCAGCGGCAGTTGCGTCTGCACCACCCCGTTGTAGCGGGTGAGCACCGGGATCACCGGCACGTCGGACTCGCCCGACTCGTCGTCCGGGTCCGTGGTGAACTCCGCACGGACGATGCCGGTGGCCACGTCCACGCTGCCGTGGATGACCGCGTGTTCGAACTCACCGTTGGCATTCGCCGTGGCGGTGATGACCTCGGCGGTGTCCGCCCGCACCGCCGTCACCTGCAGGCTCCCAGGGCGCAGCGGCGCGCCGGGCGTACGCCAGGTGGCGGCGGTGACGCTGAAGCCTACGGCGGTGGTCAGGCACGCCAGCAACGTAGCCGCACCACTGGCATTGCCGGTGTAGCTGGTGAGCGTGGCGCGCCCGCTGACGTAGTCGATGCTGCCGACCGCCGTACCGCCGTTGGTGTTGCTGGCGATATCCCGATACAGCACACCCGAGCGGTCGCAGAACAGCGAGCCGGCCCAACTGAACAGCAGGCTACCGGGAATGATGGCCTCGCCGACGCCGGGCAGCAGGTTGAGGGTGATCGCCGGTGCGGCCTGGCTGGCCGTTTGCTCGGCGACATCCGCGCCGGCCTGCAGGGCGCGAATAGTGAGCAACCCGGCGAATCCTTCACGCTGCTGCACGGTGGTGGTGACCAATACCGGCTCGGTACCGCGCCCGCTGAAATCGTTGTTCTTGGCGCGGTTGGTGTAGACGTACTCCTTGTAGTCGTAGAGCTGCGCGACCTGCAAGGTGACGGTGCCGGTGGTGTAGTCGATGCTGCCGACGCGCCCGTCCAGCCAGCCGCCCTGGCCATCGTCCTGGGCGGTCTGCGCCACGTCGCGGGTGGTGTCGTAGACGGGCAACACATTGCCCGCCTCGATCACGTCCCAGTTCAGCGCCGGCGCGGCCTGGCGCTGGGTACACATCCAACTGAGGTTGACGCTCCCCGGCTCCAGGGGCGCACCCGGCAGCGTAAACGCGGCCATACCGGTGCTGTCGCTGGTGGTATTCGCGCTGCCGCTGATCATCACGCCCGAGCGGTAGCCGTACTGGATACCCGCCGAAGGCGTGGCGGTGAGCACCATCACCACCTCGCGGGTGCCGTAGGCCACGGTGCCGCTGCCCCCGCTGCCGGAGAGCACGCCATAGCCGTTGTCGGTCAGGGTCAACGTCTGGCTGCCGGCCAGGTAGGTGACGGTGATCGACCCCGGCAACAGCGCTTGCTCGTCGCCCGGCAGGGTATGGCGCACCTCCAGCGTCGGCGTGACGCTCCCGCCGGTGCGCTGGGTGACGGCATTGTCGGCGCTGCTGATGTAGCTGTAGATCAACGAGCTGCCGACGTCCGGCAATGCATTGAGGGTGATCGAGACGCTGCCGGTGGCCAGGTTCAGGGTACCGGCGCCCTCCCCGGTCAGCGTGGCGTCGCCGTAGTCGCGCAGCTCGTACCATTTACCCAGGGCCATGTAGCTGACCGATAGCGTGCCGGCGCGCGGTACCGCCTGGGACAGGTTGAGGGTGTACACGTAGCCGCGGTTACCGAGGGTGACCTCCTGCTCCCCGGTGATCGTTTCACCGGTGGCCGCCGCGCCGGGGCGATAGCTGGCCGAGGCGGTGCCGGTCCAGGACGTGCCGGGGCGGGCGAGGTTGATCTCGCCGGTCTGGTAGTCGACGGTGCCGCTGCTCAGCCAGTTGCTGCCGGAGCTGTAGCGCAGGCCGCCCTTGCTGTCGTCGACGTAGACGCCGCCATTGATGCTCAGTTGCAGGGTACCCGGTGCGCAGCCGGTGCCCAGGAAGGTGCGCGACGTGCCGCCCGCGGCCGCAGCCGCTACGCTGAGCGAGACAGTGCGTGCGGGGCCGGCCGGCAGGTAGACCTGGCGCTGGTAGCCGGCGAGCAGATCGACCAGCGCCGACTCTTTGGTGGTGCTGGGTACCAGTTGGCTGTAGACGCTCTGCACACGCAGCGACAACGCGCCTTCGGCCACGGCGGCGGCGAGTGGGCTGATGCCGTAGTAACGCGCGGCATCCGCCACCTGAGTCGTCAGCACCTGGCTTTTCACCTCCCCGCTCAATGCGAGCGTGCTGGTGCCGGCCGGGGTCGGCTGGCCGCCGGGGAACAGGTAGAGCAGCGGCCCGGACAACGCCAGTTCAAGCGTGCGCCGGGTGAAGTTGATGAAGCTGCCGCTGGAGGTGCCGCTGTATTCGTAGGTGAACTGTTCGATGCGCTGCTCTACGCCCGCGATACGCACGTACTGGGTGCCGTTGACGCCCGAGAGCTGGTAGACCTCGCCGATCTCCGGCACGCGCTGCTCCTCGCGCTGCACGCACATGATCGCGCGCTGCCCGGCCAACTGGTTGCCCAGTAGCTCGAAGGGCGCGGCGCTGGCGGCCGCCATGTAGCTTTCAATGGCGTCCCGCGCATCGGCGCGCTCGTCGGTCTGCGAGCCGGTGTTGAACAGCAGCACGGACACGCGTGGATCGGCCGGCGCTTCGGTGACGATGGCGTGGGCGCCGAGGTAGGTGTCGTCGTTGTTGGTCACCACGCCGGCGAACACCTTGCGCAGATTGATGCGGCCGGTGGTGCGATCGAGGCGGCTGATGTCGGGGAACAGGTTGTTCACTTCACCATCGACGATGGCGTTACCGGTGGCGCGGCCGCCGCCGTCGTTCTCGTCGGTGAGGCGCTGCGACTTGAGCAGCTTGACGTCGGTGCGGGCGATGGTCATCGCGGGCTAACTCCAGCTCAGAAAATGAAAACCCCGCCAGGTGGCGGGGTCGTGTCAGTCAGTGGTTTCGGTATCCGGTGGCGCTACCGTGAGCAGACGCAACGTCAGCTCATACGGGTGCCCCGCCGTGGGTGCCACTTTGCGCCAGACCTGGCGTGCCTCCAGGGGTGTTTCCGCATGGTTCCAGATGACGCTGTGCTGGCGGCCGTCGGCCAGGGTGAGCTGCATGACGCGCCCACGCTCGTCGCGCATTGCCTCCAGTTGCCGCAGCACGGACAGCGGCGTCCACACGCCGCCATTGGCGGCCAGGGTGATCGGGCGGCCGTACAACTTGACGCCCTCTTGCACATGCAGCGCGCCGGAACAGCTGCGTTCCTGGCTCTGCTCCACGGGGGACCACGTGAATTCGTCGGTCCACTCGAACTGGTCGTCCAGCTCGATTTCGTCCAGCAGGATCGCCGCCATCAAATCGCCCTCATGCCGGCTTCCTCGAGGATGCTCAGCAGCTTGGTTTCGTCGCTGTCATTGCTCAGGCCTACATCCAGCGCCTGGCCGCCCTTGGTTTCCAGGCGGATGACCTTGGCCGGTGCCGGTGTGGACTGCTGTCGCGCCGCCGGCGTGGCATCCGCCGGCGCAGCGCCCGCCTCCGCCTGCTGGCCCTCCACGCGTTGCTTCTGCTCTTCGGCCTGGCGTTGCTGCTCGGTCTCGGCCTGGATCTCGCGCAGGGTGGACATGGCCCGCGTGATGTTGGCCATGGACTGCGCGTCGCCGTTCTTGTTGGCCTCGGCGAGCTGGGCTTGCAGATCGTTCATCCGCGAGCGGAACTGGCTGCGCTCCAGTGCATCGGTTTCACCGCGCAGGCCCATCAGTTCCTCTCGCAGGCTCTGCAACGTAGAGGCGCTGCTTTCCTGCAACTGCTGCATCCGGTCTTTCGCGGCCTGGATGGCCGACTCCAGCTGCCGCAGGTCGGAGTCGTTGAGCAGGCCCAGGTTGTTTCGGGCGCCGCTGGCGGCACGCACGAAATCGCGCAGGTTGGTGGTGCCGTTCTCGTAGCCTTGCATCAGCGACTGCAACTGCGCCTTCTGGCCGAGGAACTCGACCTGGAGCTTTTGGCTTTGCAGCTGTGTCTGCACCATCCACTTGCCGAGGCTGGTCATGTTGACGGACTGTGCCGCAGCCGCCTGCATTTCCCGCAGCGCGGCGGTGGCTTGTTGCAGCGAGGTGCGGGTGGCGCCGAGGCTGCTGGTGTCCAGCTGCACATTCGCGGTGCTGATCTTGTTCAGCGCATCGAACGCGGCGAGCGCCTCCTGGCTCATCGCGGCCAGGGGCTCGCGGGCGCGGCTCATCACACCGGAGAAGAACTCCTCGGCGGCGCCCATATCCTGCTGGGCATCCGAGGACTCCTTGCGGCGCTGCTGCATGGCCGCGTCGCCGGCGCGGCGTTCCTCTTCCATGCGTTGGCCCGAGGCGCGTCGCAGATCCTCTGAGGTCACGATGGCGTCTTCCATCGCCTTGTTCTGATCCTGCTGGCCCTTGGTCGCGTTGTCCTGGCTGGCCTTGAGCTTCTGCTGCTGCGCCGTGAGCTTGGTCAGCTCCTCGTTGTACTGGCGGGCTGTGATGGTGCCGTCGCCGTAGAGTTTGCGCAGGGCCGTGCGGATCTTGTTGATGTCGACATCGGTCTGGGCGCTGGAGATGGCGGACTGCACAGAGGCGAGGTCGCTTAGAGCGTCGTCAAGGTCTACCGCGCTGGTAGCCGCCTCATTCGTCGCCTTCCCTAACTCTCGAATTTCGACCGCTGCCGCATTGTGGCGCTGTTGCCACTGTTCCAAGGTAATGCTGCCCTTGCGATATTCGGCCTCGGCCCGCTCCTGTTCTGCACGAAGCCCGGCTACACGCCCTTCCGCTTCTGACGTAGCGGCCCCCAAGCGCTGGATGCCTACCGCTGCAGCATTGTGCCGCTGCTGCCACTGCTCCAGGGTGATGCTGCCTTTGCGATATTCGGCCTCGGCCTGTTGTTGCTCGGCCCGCAGCTCAGCGAGCCTTCCGGTCGTGTCCCTTGTGGCAGTGCCTAAACGAAGAATCTCAGCAGCCGCTGCGTTGTGGCGCTGCTGCCACTGTTCCAGCGAGATTTCCTCCTTGCGATATTGGGCTTCCGCTAATGCCTGTTCCGCTCGCAGAGCCGCTATCGACGCTTTCATTTGATCAGCGGCCGCGGCAGCCGCAGTTGCAGGCTGCACGAAGGCCTTACGCAGAGATAGCGCCTCCATTGCACGCGTGAACTCCTCGGCCGAGAGGCGCTCTTCACGGCGGGCGTCGATCAGCCCTTTTTCTACCTGCGCCAGTTGCTGCTGAGTCTCTGCAAACGAGATAGCAGCCATAGCGTTTTCTATACTGGCGATCCGCTGCCGAAAATGCTCGCCGATCTCATCGGCACTTTGTTTTAGAACCTGGGTGCTTCTCCGGGCGGAGTCAGTAAACGCAGACACCTGTCGCTCTGCACTGTCCTCTACGCTGCCGGCAACGGCACTCCAGCTATTGGCGATATCGGCAGCGTCCTGCCCTATCTGCCGGGCCAACATGCGGGTGAGAGAGAAAGCAGCGTCACGCGCCTTCTCCAGGCCAGAGACGACTTTCTCCCCGCCGAAAATATTCGGGATCAGCTTGGCGAGCTTGCTAGCTAACGTAAGCGTCGTACCGAACACAGCAGAGCTCATCACGCCCAGCGTGGAGATTCCCGCTGTGAGCAGGTTGATAGCCGTGCGGATCGGAGCGATTGCCAGGCTTACAGCACGCGCCGTCTTGTCGATTGAAGAACCAAAGTTCCTTAACCAATTGGTGCTTTGATCGACAAGCTGGCTGAAATCGACCTCCAGCAAGCGAGCGCCGAACTCCTCAACACGCTTTGAACCTTGGATGAACGCATCGGAGAGACTCTGCGCCAGAGCGTCCAGGCGGCCATCACGGTCCATCTCGTCGATGGTATCCGCCAATTCCTGCAACTTGCCCTTGGCGAATTCCAGCGCGCCGCTCTTGGCGATGCGATCGAGGAAATTCGTCCAGGTGTCCTGCAGGTTGCTGACCAGGCCCGACAGGCGACTCATGTTCGCCGCAGCGGCACCCTTGGCGCTCTTGCCCATTTCGTCGATCAGCGCACGGATGACATCGCGGCCCAGGCGACCCTTGGTCGCCAGGTCCTGCAACTGGGCGGCATTCTTGCCGGTGACGTTGGCCAGCAGCTCCCAGACGGGCACGCCGCGCTCGACCAGTTGCAGGATCTCCTCGGTCTGCAGCTTCTGCTTCGCCCAGGCCTGGCCCAGGGCGGTGCTGATGCCGGTGAGGCGCTCCATGCCGCCACCGAGCTGCTCGGCCTTGTCGGTGATGGCCTGCATGCTGCCATCCATCGGGTCGAGCCCGTAGGAACGCATCAGCGCGAAGGCCTCCGACACCTCCTGCAATTGCAGGGGCGTGTCCTTGGCGAACTGCTTGATCCAGGCGGTCGCCTGCTGGCCAGCCTCGACCGAACCCATCAGCGAGGTGAAGCGGGTTTGCAGGCCCTCGAACTCATCGCCGGTGGAGAGCATCGCGTAGATGCCATCGCGCACCGTACGCAGCCCACGACCGATGAGGTTGGCGGCGGCGTTGAGCGACACATACGCAGCGGCAAAGGCCAGCACCTGGCGGGCGCCACGGGACATCGAGCCACGCAGCGTCTCGACGCGGGACTGATGCTCAGCCGCGCCACGAGCGGCGCGGGCCTCCTCGCGCTGCAGCTCGCGCAGGCGGCCATTGTGCTCACGCACCTCGGCCTGGGCGCGATCGACTTCGGTCGCCAGACGCTTCTCTTCGCGGGCGAGGTTGGCCGTATCGATACCAGCGGCCTTTGCCGCAGCCTCCTGCTCGGCATGGGTCGCGCGCAAGCGATCCAGCTCGCGAGCTGCTCGGTTCGATTCCCGTTGGGCATCCTTCAACGAGGCCTGTAGGCCGGCACTGCCTGGGTTCTTATCCAGAGCATCACGCAGGGACTGCACCGACGCTTGCGTGCGCTCCACGGTGCGCTCGGCGCGCTGCAGGTCACGCTCGGTCTGCCCCAGTTGCGCGGCCAAGCCGCGCGCGTCCTTAGCCTGGTCGAACGCCTTGTTCAGTTCTTCGGTCTTGGCGGTCAGCTCCTGCAGCGCTTTCGAGCTTTTGCCCGCAGGTTGCGACAGCTCGTCCTTGCCGCGCAGGACGAACTGAATCAGGCGGTCCTTGATGGCCATGGGGTTTTCTCCACGCAATAAAAAACCCCGCCGAGGCGGGGCCAACAATAGTGAGCTGTGAGACTTGCCAGAAGTGGCGTTAGCTCGCCGGCTTGACCGTTACATCTACGAGTTGCGTCCCCTCGAACCGGCACTGGATGAAATACTCTCTCTCCTGGGCAAACGCATTCTCGACCGTGAATCGCGTGCTATAGGTCGCATTGCCGTTAGGGCGCGCGATGAAATTGGAATGCAGGATGACCGAGAAATCCAAGGAACCAGGATTAGCGGCGCGATCCCTGGCAGCAGTCCTGCACTTCTTCATTGCTTCCGACTGCTCTATCGCCTGCGCTGCCGCCGGCACTACGCCCGCTTGTGCTTCCTTGAGCGTAAACCGTACGACCTCGGGAGTGGGGCCACCCCCACACTGAACGAAAAACACCGGGTTATCAGAGGTACCGCTGCCCGATGATCGACCGGCAGTCATGGGGTCCAGCTTCTGCCTGCACCTGGAGTGTTCTCGTGAGAGACGATCAAGCATTGCGGAGACATCTGCGCGAAAACGCGGCTCGATTAGAGGCAACCCAGCGCTGTCTACACGCCCCTCATCTCCCTGAGCAAGGGTTCCTTCGCAAGGGCGATCATAGAAGCCAATTCGACCCTGCTCATCAGTGCATTTGTATATCGGAGCGCTATAGAGCGGTGTGCTGCAGACGAGCAATCCGAACATGATCGTACGCATTGGGACTCCCTCCCCGTTCACCAAGGAGGGAGCCTATCATCACCATGCTGCTCAAGCCGCCTTATCGAGCACTTCCATCTCGCAGAACTGGGAGATGTCGTTGGCCGTCACCAGCGGGTCGGCGAGCAGCTCGGCGGGGCCTTCCAGGCGGGCGTATTCCTGGCCGAGCACGGCCAGCTCGCTGAGCATGCCGAACTTCACGCGGCGCGGGCGCAGGGCGAAGGGCTCGCCGCTCTGGGCGTCGTTGAGGCCGGCGATGTACAGTTCCAGCTCCTGGGCGGTGCCGTTGAGCATCTGGATCGCCGACTGTTTCAGCCGGGTGTAATCGACCTCAACTCCCGCCGCGGTGATCGCACTGGAGCCGGTGCGGATGATGCCGTGCGGGGTCAGCAGGTAGTCGGTGCCGGGCTGCAGCGGGTCTTCACCCCCTGCGGCACGAACGACCACCGGCTGGCTCAGGTCCGGCAGGTGACGGAACGGGATCAGTTCGCCCTCGACGCCGCCGGCGATGCAGGCTTCGGCGGTCACCGTGCCTTCGGCGATGGCGCTGATGGTCGAGCGCGTCACGCGCGCGATGTTGGTGGCGGTGAGGTCGTACATGCCGATGGTCGAGGTCACGTCAGTGACGCGCTCATGCACGTTGCGGTTACCGCCGCCGCCGCGGTAGTTCGGGAGGGTCTGGCGATCGCTCTCGAAGGCGATGCTGAAAACGTCGCAGTTGCCGATATCGATCAGCGCGTCCTGCGACTGGTAGAGGCGAGCGTAGATGATGCCCTCGCCGATGAAGCTGCGGTCAACCTGGGCCATGTCGGGCTCCTAGAGGTTCAGGGGTTGTAGGTGAGGGATCAGGCCTTGGCGGCGCTGTCCTTCTCGGCAGAAGCCTTGGCGGCGGCCGTGGCCTTGGGCTTTTCGGCAAAGCCACGGGCCCAGGCATGCTCGGCCACCGCCTGGGGGACCTGCTGCTTACCCTTGGGATAGGGCACGACCGTGCCGCCGGCCTGGTAGTTGAACGGGGTGTTGATGGTGATCTCGGGCATGGGAGCCTCCGCTATTTGAGGGGTTGGGCGTAGGTGACCTGGAACGGCATGACGTGGCAGGCCCAGCGGCGCCCGTCGCCGGGTGGCATGGGCGTTTCGTTCTGGAACCCGACCTGGGTGACACCGGCGACGGTGAGCCCGCCCTTGACCCCGGACAGCGCGCACTTGATGCCCAGCCGGGCGGTACGCAGCGCGGGGGCGAACGCGCGCCGCTTGGTGATGGCCACCAGGGACAACGTCAGCCGCTCGCGCACCTGGCCGGGGCCAACGCGCTCGAGCTCCTCGGTGGGGCCGGGCTGCACGATGATGAAATCGTCGGGCAGTCCTTCGTCCTCGTCGTCGAGCAGGCGCAGGACGCTGTCTTCCTGCACCAGCTCGCCGAACGATTCCACGGCAGCCAGGCGCGCGAGCACCTCGGCGACGATGGCGGATTGCATGTCGATGGGCATGGTCAGGGCACCACGTAGAGGGTGATCAGGTCGCCGTCATCGGCGGCGATGCCGTCGATGTGCCAGACACGACCCTCGAAGAAGAACGAACCTTGCCGGTCGAAGGGCTGCAGCAGGGACTTCTGCACCTGGTGCGTGCGCACCCGGTCGATGCCTCCCGACACGGCATCGAGGCGCTCGGCCTCGACATCCACGAAGGTGGGCAACGCCTCGACCAGCACCTCGCCGCTGCGGGAGAGGTGCTGCGCCATGCCGTCGGCCAAACCGTCGAACAGGAGGTCGTCCATCTCGGCGACCTGGTCGGCGAAGCTGGCCATCGTCAGATCGTCAGCTCGCGCACTGCCAGCGGGCGGGTGCACAGGTGCAGCGGGTTGGACTGCGCTTCGCCGGCGATGCCCTTGTCGAACGGCATCCGTTCGAGCTTGCTGTAGTACGGCAGGCCCTCGGTGTTCACCGTTTCCATGTAGTCCGCCGGGGCGAACGCGGTGATGAACAGCCCCGGCACGCCCTCGGGCACTACGAAGGCGCTGTTCGGCGCAACGAAGGGTTTACCGGCGAGCTGGCCGCGATAGCGCTCCCAGGTGATGCCGCCGAACTCGAAGGACTGCCGACGATCACCCCGCAGCGACGCCGCCTGCTGGGTATTGAGATAGGTCTCGCGCACTCGATCATGGCCGATGAACTTGGCCCAGAAGTCCTTGCCGACATAGGCGCGCGCGCCGGTGCTGGTCACGCTGCCCAGTGCGTCTTCCTGCTGGTCGAGCACCTCCAGCAGCAGCGCATCGATGTCCGACGCGCCGTTGCCCAACGCCAGGGACAGCGGCTTGGGCTTGGCGAGGCCGAAGCGCTGGTAGATGTCCACCAGCACCGTCTTGCCGTCGGCGTCGATCACCTGGCCCTTGATGGCGCCGATGCGCTGGTGCTCGTGGGTGGCGTCCAGTTGGCGCACGCACTTCTCGACACGCCGTGCGACCACGGCTTGGGCGCTTTGCAGTTCGGTCTGCGAGCCGACTGCGCGGATGCCCTGAATCTCGTCGGCGAGGATGCTGAAGGTCTGCGGCAGGTGCACGGTGTTGAACGGCACCAGGCCGCGTTTGTCGGCGATCACAATATTGCCGGTGCTGCCGCGCGGCTTGGCTTCGACCAGTTGCAGGGTGGTGCCGTCCTTCTCGATCTGCACGACGAGGGTCGAGATGCCCTGCTCCTCGAACAGGTTGGCGGCGGCGATCTGCCCGGGTACCACGTGGTCTTCGTTGACCACGCCGAGCAGGGACGAAACGCTGAACGCCTCGTCCTCGAAGATGGTGATTTCGGCCATGTTGGACTCCTAGAAATGCGAAACCCCGCAGCGGCGGGGTCTTGGGGTTAGCGTGAGGGGTTGCGGGTCAGTCGCGAACGACAATGCCCAGGGCGCCGAGATCTGCTTCGCCTTCGGCGTCGAGGCCGGTGAGCAGGCGGGCGATCACCTCGGCGTCACGCACCACCGCAGCGGCGCGCACGTCCACGTCGGTGGCATCCACCGGGGCCCAGAGAATTGCGCCGGCGGTGCGACGGCCGTCGTCGGTGCCGCTGTTGTCGTAGGCCACGTACTCGCCCAGGTTGGCCAGTACCGAGAGCACGAAGCTGTCGCCCTCGGCGAAGGCCGTACTGCCGGCCGCCAGGGTGAAGCTCAGGCCTCCGGACTCGAACGGCTCGCCGACGACGCCGGTACCGATCTGGCGCTCGTCCGCCGACAGCACGGTGAATGCGGCGGCGCCCTCCTCAACCTCGTCGATGGTCACCACGTAGTCGCCGCTACTGGCAGCGCTGGTGGCCGTCAGGCCGGTGACGGTACCGTCGCCGGTGTTGCCAGCCGCAGCGGTGGCAGTGGCTGCGTTGGCGGCGGTGATCAGGGCGAGCAGCGTACCGGCGGCCAGGCGCCCAGCGCCCGCGCTGATCACTACGTCCGCCCGGGAGCGGGTGCCGTTCGCCTCGGAGTGCAGGAACTCCCCGGCGTGGACGCCTTCAGTCTTGATGGTCATGCGTTGCTTCCTCCTTTCGAGGCTTGTTTGCGGCGCGCAGCGTAGACATTGCCAGGCGTCGGGGGGGTGTAAGCGGTGTTCTGCGGGCCATCGTCCACCGGGTTGCGGTTGTCGATGTGCACCTGGTCGCTGTTGGCTACCAGCTTGTCGAACAGCGCGGCGCGCGCGCCGGCGGCGTCCAGGCCCTTCTCGATCAGTGCGTCGGCCTCCTTCGGCAGGCGCGCGGCGACACACACGGCCTTCACCGCCTTGGCACGCTCCAGGGCGGCCTGCACGGCGGCGGCGCTCTTGAGCCCGCTCGCGCGGATCAGCGCGGAGACGCTGTTGGCCAGGCCTGCCGCTGCGCAGTCGCGCGCCAATTGCTCGGCGAGCTGGGCGGCGTCGACGGGTTCAGGATCAGGATCGGGATCAGGGGCCGGTTCCGGCGCGGGATCGTCTTCCGGCTCCGGCGCGGGAGGTTCGTCCGCCTGAGCGATGAAGCGCTGTGCCTCGGGCGGCGCGTTGCGGTAACGGTTGAGGATCTTGCCGACGGCGGCGTTGTGGGCCAGCGGCTCGCCGGCGCCCAACACGGCATCGACGAAGCCATGTGCCAACGCCTCGGCGGGCGTGAGCCAGGTTTCCTCGTCGATCAGGCGGCCCAGCTCGGCGTCGTCGATGGTCAGCGCCCGGTGCTGGTAGCTGGCGATGATTCCCTCGCGGGCCTTGTCCATCATGTCGGCCATCTTGCGCAGCTCTTCGCTACCGCCGGCCATCCAGGTCCAGGGGTTGTGGATCATCATCAGCGCGTTGTCGGCCATCTCGACGCGGTGCGCGCCGCAGGCGGCAACGCTTCCAGCGCTGAAACAGGCGCCGTCGATGCGAGCCGTGCAGCGCTCGCCGAGGGCGCGCAGGGTGTTGTGGATGGCGATGCCATCGAAGAGGTCGCCGCCGATGGTGTCGAAGTGCACCAACACCGGAGAGACGCCATCGTCCTGGGCCTGCAGGTCACGGATGAAGTCGCCGGAGGTGAGCCCCCAGAAACCAATCTCGCCGTAGATGAAGACCTCGATGCTGCGGGCATCTTCCTCGCCCAGGGCGCGGATGCTGTACCAGTGCTCGGCCTGCACCTCCGGCAGACCGGCGGCCTTGTTGAGAATCCGCGGCTGGTCACCCCAGCCGCTGCCTGGCGTGGCAAAGGCGATGGAGAGCGCCAGCGCCAGGTGCTTGTGCTTGATCATCGGGTTTCCTCTCGGTTCTCCGGCGCATCGGTGGCGATGGCCGTGTCGGTGGTGTAATCGAGCCCCAGGCGCGCAGCCCGGGCGTTGTCGTCGGCGTTTTCCTGGTCGATCTGCTCGGCGTCGTAGCCGGTGCGCAGCACGTGCTCGCTGCGGCTGGCGAGCCCGCCGCCGATTTCCAGCAATTTGCCTTGCACGTCCTGCACGGGGTGGATGTAGGCCCAGCCCTGCGGTACCCAACGGGTGCGCTGGTATTCGCGGCGGTTCTGCTCGTAGCCGGGCAGTGCGATCGCGCCGCTGAGCCAGGCCACCTCCACCCAGGCATTGCGCACCGGGCGACAGAGCTGGTGGACGTAGACGCTGAATTGCAGCTGCTCGATGCGGCGGCGGAACTCGTTGAGCAGCACACGCAACACGCGGTCGCTGATGTCACTCATGTCGCCGGTGAGCAGTTCGTAGGGCAGCTCGACACCCGCAGCAGCGGCGCGCAGTTGCTGCCGCATGAAGTCGACATAGGTGTTACCGGCGTCCGGCGGGTCCGAGAAGATCACCTCCTCGCCCTCGAGCAGCTCCTGCATGGTGCCGGGCTCGAGGCCCACCATCGGCGCGCCGTCGCTGTCCGTCTCGAAGGGCTTGCCCGTGGCGGGGTCGACCGCGCCAAT
The DNA here is from genome assembly GCF_055768815.1 of Pseudomonas sp. R4-15. Taxonomy (NCBI): domain Bacteria; kingdom Pseudomonadati; phylum Pseudomonadota; class Gammaproteobacteria; order Pseudomonadales; family Pseudomonadaceae; genus Pseudomonas; species Pseudomonas sp. R4-15. Next base: position 2,695,570 of record NZ_CM147293.1, on the reverse strand, counting down.
CCCCTCCACCGCTGGCTTCTTGATGAAGCCGGCGAACAGGTTGGCCACCTCCTGACGGAACAGCACGGCGTCGTCGTAGCTGTCCAGCGAGCGCAAGCGCAGCAGCACCGGTGCCAGGCGCGGAACGCCGCGCAGTTGGCCGCCCTCCAGCGGCTCGAAAATGTGCAGCACCTGCTCTGCGGGGATGCGGTGGAGTTCGTTGTAGGTGGCGCCGGCGGCGCGCGGGTCGCCGGGGTGGGTGCGGTACATCCAGTACGCCACCCGCTGCCCGACCGCGTTGAACTCGATGCCTGCCCTCACGGTGTTGCCGCGCCGGGTGACGAAGTTGCGGTCGAGCGGGACGAACTCGGCGGCCAGCACCTGGAGTTGCAAAGGCACCGCCAAGCCGTCCTCGGTGCGCCGATAACGCAGCCGCACGAAGCACTCGCCGCTCTCCTCCACCATGCGCGCGATCAGCGCCTGCTGGCCGTAGAAATCGGTGAGGTTTTCGGCGTCGGACTCGTCGGTCCAGTCTTCCCAGAGCTGCGTCAATGCCGCCCGAATCGCCGGGTCTGCAACGCGTGGGCGTGGCGTAATGCCGGTCCCAATGATGCTGCTGACCCGCCGCGAGATGGCGCTGGCCGCGTAGGGGTCGTTACGCACGGCGGCGCGGGAACGCTTGCGCAAGGTCGGCAACGCCGGGATGGCCACGGCATTGAGTGCCGCTTCCGGCGCATCCCAGCCCTTGAGCCGGCGGCCCTGGCCGGCGCCGTCGTAGCTGTTGCGCAGCCGCGCGGGAATGCCCCCTGTCGTTCGGCTCATCGCGCGCCCTTCCCTTTGCTGTAGTAGCGGACCAGGTTGGTACGCGTGGCCTTGGCCTCCACCGCTGCCTGGGCGGCGTATTGATCCTCCAGCATGCGCAGGCTCGCCAGCTCGGCGCGGTCCAGTTGCCGGTCGCCCTTGCGGATGCGCTGGCCCTTTTCGAGGATGACCTTGATCGCCGCCCGGACCTCGTCCAGGCGTTGCTGTGCAGTTGCCATGGGGTGGCCTCTATCGGCGTTTCAGGTAGCCACTGCGCGAGACCCGGCGAGGGGCCGCGGCGCCAGTGGCGGCGGGTGTGGGGGCTGCACCGGGCGAGGCGTCGGCCGCTTCCTCCGACTTGGCCGGGGCCGTTCTGGGGGCGGGCTGTTCGGCAAACAAACTGCCCTGGCTGACGCTCGCCCGCAGCTTGCTCCACTCCGCGTCGTGGTAGCGGTGCAACTGCAGGAACTGGGCGGCCGCGAGGTTGTACACCAGCAAGTCGGTGACCTCGTTTCGCTCGGCCTTGCCCTTGACCCACTCGACGCGGCGGTGGCCTTTGACGTAGCGCGTGACCTTGCGCTCGACGACGGCCTGGTCGTAGAACTCGTCCGGCAGGTCGCTGGAGAAATGCAGCGCCCCCGGCCCTTCGGGGAACGGGTAGCGGTTGTAGATCCAGTCCTTTGCCGTGTCGGTGCCGACGATCCACAGCTCGGCGCCGTGCTTCTCGGTCTGTCCCTTGCGCGTCACGTCGACCTTCGACGGGCGCTGGGCGAGCACCGGACGGCCCGGCTTGCTCGCGCCCTTGACCGCGAACACCCCGCGCCAGCGGCGCAGGCGGGTGAACTGGTAGACCTCGTCGGTGTGGTGGCCGCCGGAGTCGATCGCTGCCGCGCAGATGGCCAGCTCGACACCCGAGGCATGCCGGTAGCGGTGCTTGAGGTGCTCATCGAGTAGCAGCCAGGTGCGTTCGTCCGCCGGGTCGCCGACCAGGATCTGGTAATCGACGACCCAGCGCTCCAGGCCGTCGCCCCAGCCAATCACCAGCAGCTCCAGGCGGTTGCCCTGGACGTCCACGGCCGCGGTTAGGATCAACGCGCCAGCAGGCACGTCGCCCAGGCGGTAGTCCTCGGCGCGGGCCTTGAGCTCGCTGGCCTTGGTCATCTCCTGGGCCACGTCCCAGACCAGCGCCAGGCGGGTGTTGTAGAACACCTGCATGGGCTCGCTGTCGCCGCGGTCCAGGGCGCGCTTGGCCTTGTCGTACTGCTTGGCCAAGCTGGCCCAGCTCAGCCAGCCCAGCGGCGAGTAGAGCGCGTTGAGGTGGAAGCCCACCGTCTCGCCGTCACCGGGCGCGGTGGCGCGCCACTCGCCGGCCTGGAGCATCTCGGCCTTGTGGTGCTCCTCGATCTGCGCGTTGCACTGCGGGTTGCTGCAGCGGTAGTCCACCATGCTGTAGTCGGGCAGCCATTCGAGGTTTTCCCACTCCAGCACCTGGAACTCGCCGCAGTGCGGACAAGGCACATAGAAGCGGCGCTGGTCGCTGGCCTCGTAGAGGTCGGCGATGCGCGAGGCACCCTTGAGCGTCGGCGAGCTGGAGAAGTAAAACTTCGCCTTACGGCCGAAGGTGCTGCCACGGGCCTCTGCCAGTTCTATGGGATCGCCCTCGCTGTTGACGTCCACATCCCAGCGGTCAACCTCGTCACCGTAGATGTAACGCGCCGCCAGTTCGGCCAAGTTGGCGGCCGAGCCGGCGGTGGTGCAGTAGAGCGTACCGCCCTCGAATTCCTTGGTGTCCATCGTGTTGCGGGCGTCGCGCGAGCGGGGCTTGGCCACCCGCTGGCGTAGTTCGGGCACCGCTTCGATGTTTTTGCCGATGCGGCTGGAGACGCGCTTGGCCAGGCCCAGGCTCGGCAGCAGCGCCAGCACGTTGGCCGGCGCCATGTGGATGCAGCCGCCGATCCAGTTCAGCGCGATCTGCGTCTTCATCAACTGCGAGGCGACCATGGTGACCACGCGCTTGCAGGGGTGCAGCGGCGACAGACAGCGCTGCGGCTCGCGGGCGTACGGCGTGCGATCAGTGTGGTACTTGCCGGGCTCGGCGGCGCCGCTGTCACGCGGGATGCGCTGGTACTGGTCGGCCCACTGGTCGATCCACAGCTCGGGGTCGGGCTCCAGGCCCCGCAGGTATGCCGCGCGGTACGCGGCGGCACCGTCGGCATACTCGTGCATGGCTAGTTCGGTTCCTGGTCGTCGGGGCTCAGCGCGGCGTCGAGCTGGATCAACCCAGCGGCATCCGCCAGCGCACGGCGTAGCAGTTCGGTCAGTCGGTTTTCCATCTGCCAGGGGTCACTGATCGCCACCAGCTCGCCGGACACCTGGGCAGGCAGGCCCAGCAGAATGTCGCGCAGGGTTCGCGCGGTGGTGAATGCGGCGGCATCGACCGCTTCGCGTTCCACCAGCTCGCCGCGCCCCTTGCGGAATTCGTCCTCGGTCAGCAGCGCCAGGTAGTGTTCGCGATGCGCACGTGCGTTCTGGTAGCGCGCCCCACCGGAGGTGTCTGGCGGCGCTACAGCAGTTGGAGCCGTCGGCAGCGTCAGCGCGTGCACGCCCTTCTCTGCTCGCTCGCGCTGGTGGCGATCGGCGACGCCGGCCTTGCTCGGGTCTGCGGTCTCCGCGAGCAGCCGGTCGGTGGCCTCAACGTCGATGCGGCCTGCTGCGGTGAGCACCACCCGGCCCAGCTTGACCAGCTTCGAGACGTACGGGCGGGACCAGCCACGGCTATCCGCATACTCGGATTTGCTCATGTCGGTCATGACTTCACCCTGTTAACCACTCTTCTCGCCCGGGTTAACCCGGTTCACCCTGTTAACTAACCTCCAGCCCCAGCCACTAACACGAAAGCGCGGTTCGAATTACCCGTGCCGCTCCCTTGCCACAGGGGCCCCCGATGGCCTGGTGTGGCACGTCACTAGCCCCTAGCGGGTGCGGCGGCGGAAGCTGGTCGGGGTGCGGCCGGCCAACGCTTCGGCGGCGGCCTTGTCGATGTTCGTTTCGAGCTGCTCGTCGTTCTCCGCGATGCGACGGACGATGTCGTAGAACGGCAGGCGCTGTCGGTACTGCGGCTGGCGAACGAACGCCAACACCATGCGCACCTGCTTGCCACGGCGCTCAGCGATGCCGATAGGCGTCTTGCCTCGACGCACGACGAAGAACGCCTTCGCATGGCCCTTCTTTTCCGAGCGCTTGCTGCTCGACGCATTCATCGAATACCCGGACGTATTGAACGCGCCCAGGCCCGAAAGGATCTGCACGATCAACCGGCGACGGATGTTCCCGTAGCGGTCCAACTGAGCATCCCTCGCCGGCACGATGAAACGACCGGCGGGCAGAATGCCCCTGGCCCGGAACAACACCTCGGAACGCTTCAACGGCCGTTCGCCGCTGAACACCTGCGGTGCCACCCACTGCTCGGGGGCTTGGCCTGCGCTCGCCCCGTCCTTCTCATCCTTAACCCACACCGCTGCCTCCAAGCGGTTCGGCTTGGCGTTGAGGATGCGGATTGCATTCAGGGTGAACGGCGTGGGCCGGTCGAACACGCTGGGCATTTCGCCCCGTAGTGCCTGGCGCGCTTGGTTTGCCGTGTGGTTCAGGGCATCAGCCAGCACCCGGTTGGCCACGCCCTTGCCGAAGCGCTCAAGGCTGGCGACCGCGTCTTCAAGATTGCTCGCATCGATACGTGCCCGCATCACTAGCGCTCCCGCCTATCGACCCCATCCCATCCCGGGGGCGGCTCCTGGCGCATGACTCCCGCCAGGTTGCCCTCGGCGCGGAACACCGACAGCGTGAACACGCCGAGCATGACCACCAGCGGCCAGGCCTCGACCGGCAGCAGCAGTGCGCCGCGCAGGATCTTGACCGCGCCCACTCCGGCGGCGGCCATGACCACGACCGCGAGCAGGCTGATGCCTGGCCGGTGGCGCTTGTCGCCCCGCCTGAAGGTGAACACCCGCCCGAACACGGCCAGGCACAGAACAAACAGCAGTTGGGTCAGAACGAGGCTAGCCATCGCTGGGGCCCTCCGGGCTGGGCGTCCGCTGCCTCTGCTTGATCGCCGCCATCGTCACCACCACCACCAGGGCGGCGGCAGCGAACGCAGCCATCGCCGAATACGTGAACGGGCGAATGCCGAACACCTCCAGATCACCCAGCGCCGGGGCGGCCTTGTAGCCCATGACCAAGCTGACCAGGAACAGCGCCACACGCTGCCAGACGGGGTAGTCGCGCGCCCCGATGGCGAACACCACCGCACCGCAGATCGCGCCCGTCATTGCGTCCCCATCCACGCCCGCGAAGAAGCCGGCGGCCCCAGCGCCTACCGCCCCGGCAACCACTACGCCGCTCGGCTCGCTCATGTGACCTCCGCAATAAACGCCCCAGCGTGCAGGGGCAGCAGCGCCCTGCCAGCGCCGCAAACGAAAGAGCCCGCCGGGTGGCGGGCTCGCAATGGGTAGGCCGGTCCATGGCCTGGGCCACGTCGGCTGGGGAGCCCCGGCGGCCATAAAAAAACCGGCGCGGTGGCCGGTTTCGTCTGCTGCCCTGCCTGGCGCAGCAATTTCAAATTAGTGACTTTGTACCACCCGAGTGCCACGGCAGCGAACGCTTTTTACTGCCATCCCTCAATATCCCCCCTTTCGTCCGGCGAACGTCCGGGCAATACCCCTTACCCGGCATATCGGCGCCTCCGGCGCCTGTCCAGCCTGACCCACGACGAACATCGTAGGCGGGACAAAACACCCCGCGTCGTTACTGCCTCCGTCCCACTGTCCCACCTGTCCTACCCTTTTTCTACGCATGTAAGAGGAATAATAGAATAACGCGCGGAAGCGCGCGTGCGCGCACGCGCGTACACGTGGGCGGGCGTCTAACAGGTGGGACAGTGGGACAACCCCAACAACGACGCGGCCCGCGCTCGGTTTCCCGAGGCGGGCCAGACTGGGACGCTGGGACCGCTGCGCGCGCATCACGCCGCCCTGCGCCGTGGCCGTTGCTTCAACAGCTCGAACACCGCCGCATGCAGCAGGTTCAGCCGCCGATAGTAGGTCCGCCGGCTACCACAGCCACAGCGCTGCCACTTCATCGAGTCGGGGCTGTCGTAGTCGGTGTAATGCACCTGGGCCAGGTACGCGAGATCCTCCGGCAGGCGCTTGTTGACGATCAGCTCGATCTCAGCCGACATCGACCACAGCCCCGTATCGTTTCCCGTGCCCGGAATCAGCACGCCCTTACTGTCCATCAGCACCGCGACCGCGCTGCGCCCCCTCGCGGCCTCGACGCCATGCGGCGGGTGCAGCTCAGCGGCCCAGCGATGGAACAGCTCGTCGATGGCCCGGATCAAAACGCCGGCTCCTTCTGCTGCACGGACTCCACGGGCGATCGCCAACTGTCCGGCCGTGCGTACCCCCACGGACGCAGTCCGCTCTTCTTCGCCGCCGGCAGACGACGCCGACGCCACCCCAAGCGGTTCATGATGTGGCCGACACGGCCCTGCTCGGGCTTGCCCCAGTGGCCGAAGTCCAGCTTGAGCGCCTGGGAGAGGATGATGTCGGTGGTCACCGTCTCGCCCACGTAGTCTTCGAGGAACGGCAGGATCTGCAATTCCCAGGCGTCCACCGCATAGCGCGCGTCCTGCTCGACCTCGAACCAATCCTGCTCATGTGGCTGCACCCACCACGGCTCCCCAGCGCGGTAGCAGAACAGCGCCTCGGCCCACAGTTGGTCGCGCATCTCGCGCAGGGCGTCCATGTTGATCTTCCCGCAGCGCACCGGCCAATAGCGCCGGTTGCCGGTGGTGTCCTTGAGGTACTCTTCCTGGTTGGTCGTACCCGCGAAAACACACTGGCGTGGCACGTCCGCCGTCCTGCGCCCGTAGGACTCGCGAAACGTGTCCACCGCAGCAGAGAAGAACTGCTTAGCCTTCGTGCTCTCGGCCTTGTTGAACGCATCCAGCTCGCCCAGCTCGATGATCCATTTACCCCGGATCATCTGGTACGCCTCTTTGTCCCCCAGCGTGAAGGGCGTATCCATAAACCACTCGCCACCGAGCACGCTCAGCGCCGTGGACTTACCCGCGCCCTGCAGGCCTTCGAGGATCAGCACGTTGTCGACCTTCGCCCCCGGCTGCATCACCCGCGCCACCGCGCCGATCAGCCAGCGCTTGGACACCGTACGCGCGTAGGCCGAGGGCGGCACGCCCAGGCACAGCGGTAGCCAGTCGGCGAGCCGATGCTGCCCATCCCATTGCAGCGACTCCAGGTAGCGCCGCACCGGGTGGAACGCGTTCTTCTTCGCCGTGACGCTCACGCCCTCCAGTACCACGCTGCTCTTGGCCAGCAGCCCGAACTGCTGCGCGAGCCATTCCGTGGTCAGCAGGTCGTCGATATCGGTCCACTCCCCCGCCTCGCCGCCATACGGCGGGGTGCGCAGCTTGAGCGTCTTCCCGCTGAACTGGTCGAACGCCAGCACCCCGGCCCAGCGCTCATCGCAGCCGAGGATCAGCGACACGTTGATCATGTGCGCGACGAGCGAGCCGCTGCTGGTGCGATAGAGCCGCTCGCGCCACGTGCCGTCCGCTGGCGGCGCGACCACCGCCAGCACCTGGCGGCGCACCGCGTCCAGGCCCTCGGCGCAATGCAGGTCGTTGAAGTCGGTCCAGCCGTCCTCGCGCTCACCGGAGAACACCGGCTGCACGACCTGGCCGCCGGTGATCGTCGCCGCGTTGCTGGCCTTCTCGACGCCTGGGTTCCACGGCGTGCCGTCAGGCCGCGTCGTCTTCCAGTCATCGTCCGCGCAGAAGATCAACGGGCGCGCCGGGAACAGCTCGCGCATCGTCTTGGCCACCGGCAGCAGGTTGCCGGCGTCGAACGCCACGACCACCGTCAGGCTCGTCGCCATATGCACGCTGACGCCGGTCGCGTACCCCTCGACCACCAGCACCGGCTCGCCGGGCTCGGGGTGCGGGCCGATCAGGCAATAGGCGCCCTCTTTGCTCATCCCGTACGGCCAGTAGGCCTTATCGCGCCCGGTGTCCGCCTGTTTCTCGGGGTAGATGATCTGCAGACCGACGATGCCCTTCGGCGTGCGCATCGGCACCGCGATCGCCCCGCTGCGCGTCGCGTAGCGCACCGAAGCCCCGACGATCTGCTTGCGGTCCAGGTACGCGCTGCGCCCCCGCTCCGCCATGCGCTCCCAGGTCCGCCGCGCACGATTGGCCGCCGTCCGCGCAGCGTGTTCCGCGCGCTCGGCGGCCTTGCGCTTGGCCTCTTCCTGCCGGGCGCGCATCACCTCGCGTTCCTCGGCGGTCATCTTCACGCCGGCTAGCTTGAGCTTGTGCGTCTCGCCCGAGCGCCAGTCGCCGTAGGCGCCGAAATACAGCGTGTCACCCTTCTCAGTGCGGTACTCGTGCAGCACGTACCAGCCCGTCGCCTCGCCTTTGCGATCCTGTTCAGTGCGGCAGCGGGTGAGCTTGCCGAAGACCCACGTCGGGTTGCGCTTACCGAAGGGCTGGAGGCCATAGGCCTGGAGCTGTTCCAGGACGTCGTCTAGGGAGTGGTCAGCCATGACTCACCTCCCCCATAAAACCCACCCGCCCCGCTGCAGCTCGCTCTGCACGAAGCTCGTCAACGATGCGCCGCAACCGCGTTTTTCCCGTAGCGGTGATCTGGTCACCATCGATCAACCCAGCCGTCTGCAGGCGGGTCAACAGGCCCTTTTGGCCGCCGCGATCGCAGCCTGTAGTGTGCGGCTGTACCGCGGGCAATCCGTAGAGCACCCGGGCCAGCATCTGCGCCGTGGCGAGTCTGATGGCCCCCCTCATTGAGCACCTCCCTTGACGCGGTAGCCAGCCAGGGCTGCGTCGATCTGCTGGATGGTGTGGTGCCCGGAGACTTTTTCGTCGGTGTCAAACCAGTCGGGCGCAGTGGTCTGCAAGGCGGTGACGATGACCTGGCGAGCCTGCTCCAATGCCTTGGCCAGCACCGTGGCGTCCGGGGCTGCATTACGCTCGCCGCTGGACTCCAGCGCGCGGACCCCAAGTTCCAGCGCCTTGCCTCGCTCCGTCCTGATCTGCGCCTCGACTGCGTCGGCCAGCAGCTCTGGGTCGTCCCCGCGCTGGTGCATCATCATGGCGAAGTTCGCCACATCCTCGAACGTGCCCTCATTGCCCTTAGCCAGATGCGCGATCAGCATGCGCGCCAGGTCGCTGCCGTTGACCCGCAGGCGGTTCTCCCAACCATGGCGGCCCTTGGCGCGCGACTTCGCCATCTTGGTCTTCATGGCAACCGCGAATCGGTCGATTGCCCGGTCGTCGGGGTGCGATTCCTCGGCATCGGCCTGGGCAGCATCGGCATCGAGAAGCGCTCGCGCGGCGCGAATATCGGCGTAGGCCTTGATCGCCGCCCAGTGCTCGTTGGCATCGCCGGGTTCGTAGTAGTAGAGCAGTTCCTTGATCGCGATGGTTGCGTTGTGGCCCGGCACGTCTGCCGCCAGGTTTCCGGCGGCGCTTTGCGAATACTGCTCGGCGCGGCGTTTTAGTTGCTCACTCATCGCCCTACCTCCCCTGCCGCAGATCGGCGAGTTTGCGGGTCAGGTCCATGCTCGAGCGCAGCGCGGCCGAATGGGCGGCGACCTCCGAATAGACGTCATCCTCGAACCGGCCGCCGGCCTTGCGCACAAGACGTAGGTGCTTTGCGGCCTGGAGAAAGCGGGCGGCCTCGACGATGGCCTGGTCCAGCGTGTGCGTGTTGATCATCGCCGTGCCCTCCCCTCGTCCAGCGTCTGGCAGTCGATGCACAGGCAGCAGCCCGGTACCGCCTGGCGGCGCGCCTCGGGGATCGTCACCCCGCAGTGCTCGCACTCATACGCCGAGGGCAGCACGGGCGCTGCGCGTCGGCCGGTGAGCAGATAGTCGAGCCGCGACTGCGCGGCGTCGTTCGCGATATCCACGAGATCAGCCATCGCTGCGCCCTCCCCGGCTGGTCAAATGCACGTAGCGCGCGCGCTCGAACAGGCCCACGGCCGCGCGGATGATGCGGCTGGCCAGCGCCTGGGTTTCGGCCAGCTCGTGCTCGTCGACGCGGTTGTCCTCGATGTGCCGCGCCACACTCGTCACGGCGTCCGCGGCGGTGTGCAGCACCTCCCCAGCACCGGCCACCAGGTTTGCCGGAATCTCCTCGTACTGCAGGGGCGAAACGAAGAACCACAGTGAGTCCCCCAGCTCCGCGTGCAGCGCGTCGAGCAGCGCCGCGCGCCCTGATGGCGTCACGTAGCGCAGGAAATCGAGCAGGTCGTAGAGGTTGAGGATGTGGCTGGAGTGGCCGGGGTCGAATTTGTGAGCGGTGGTGTTGACGTTGCGTCCGGTTGAGTGGGCAAACCCCGTGATGCCCCCCGGGCACATATCATGGTTGCGGGCGACGGCGTTGAGCGCGTCAGTCAGCGGCAGCACCTCGCGCCCCAGGCGCTCGATCTGTTCCGCGTAATCGGGTCGCGGCATGGCAATAACTCCCCAGTTCAGCCAGTGCCCGCAGCCAACTCCCGGTGATAGAGTTGCGCCGTGGTCACTCGCGTGGTCACGAGGTAGCCGGCGGCTCTGTGGTGGAAATGCCGACTACCGATCCAGTGGCGAGGCCCCTGCTCCGCAGGAACCCCGCCGCAACAGCCCGCCCAATCTGTGGTGGAGACGGCGGGCAACCCAGGGCTTCCGGGCCCTGGCCATGCGCTGGTGCGGGGCTGTACGTGGTGTGCTCCCCTGCCCCAGCGCATCCCCGGCCGCACTGTGGTGGTGTGGGCCGGGACTCCAGGCGGCCGTAAGGCCGCTTGGTTTTATCTCTCTCATTCATGCAAGGAGGATATCAATGACCGAGAAGACCTTCGCTTTCCCCTTTGAGTCTCGCCTTAAAAAGCTCGATTCCGACGGCAACTGGTCAGAGGCGGAACGCAACGCGGCCATCAACACCTACGAGCGCCTGGTTACCGCGAAAGAAATCGTCAGCGACGCCTTTGGCGAGAACGGCACGGACAGCGCCTTGCTCATCAGCGTCTTCGAAGCGTTATGTGCCGAAGCCCGCTCTCTTTCAGCCAACGAAGCCTGATAGCGGCGCTGGGCTTCGCACCCGTAGCGGGCTCGGTCTTCCGGATCGAGTTCGCTGCAACGAACCTCTTCGAGAACCGGCGAATAAGCGCGCCGGAAAAGGACCATTGCGCTGCAGTTTTCGACATTGCACATCAGCTTTCTCCAGGGCGGCTAAGCCGCCAATTGAGGGTTAGGCGGCTTCCGGTTTGGTCCGCAGATAGGCCCAGTCGATATCAGGCCGCAGCGATTCGCAGGTAACGGCCCCTCGTGTCTCACGATCAAGACACACCGCCAAGCCAACTCCAGCGCGGCGGTGACCATAGGCAATCTGCTTCAACTGCCCAACGGAGGTCTGGCACCGGAGCGCCAGGGCATCCAGTTCGCCTTTCCCCAACCCTTTTATGTACTCAAGTAGATTCATGTGTACCTCCAGCAGCGCAGAGATTAGCAACTGCTAACCGCATTAACAATAGCAAACCGTAATTTACTGTTTGCTAACTGCCGGTCACCATTCACCGATGGACATAAACAAGCGCCGCATAGAAACACTCAAAGCCCTGATCGGCAGCAGGAAGACGAAGGTATTCGCCGACGCTCACGATCTCGATGCTTCGTACCTATCTCAATTGCTCAACGGTCACCGGGCCATGGGCGAAAAGGCTGCGCGCAATCTGGAGGTGAAGATCGGGCTCCCTGCCGGAGCACTGACCGCCCCACCTGCCACCTCAAGCCCCGGAACGGCAGAAAGCAGGGTCGAATACCTAGTGCCCGGCCCCGATCTAGCAATGCAATTCCGCAGGACGAAAATCGTAGGAACCGCTCAATTGGGCCCAGATGGATATTGGGACGCGCTCGATAGCGCAGACGGCTGGATTGATGTCCCGACCAACGATCCGGACGCATACTCACTGAGGGTGAAAGGCGACTCTATGGCGCCCGCAATCCGCAATGGGTGGGCAGTCTGGTGTGAACCCAACCACACTCTGATTCCGGGCGAGTACGTGATGGTTCGCCGAACAAATGGCGAGTGCATGGTGAAAGAGTTGCTCTACGAAAATCATGAAGAAGTCAGTTTGATGGCCGTCAATGACGGCTACGGTCGCCTGACCATTCCACGAGAAGAGGTCGAACAGATCCACTACGTCGGCGGGATTGTGCCTCCAAGCCGCATCAAATACTGATGCCATCGGAGCGCCGCGGAATCGCAAGGTACAGCGCCGCAAAATTTATTGGGTATTCGGAAAATCCTGTTGATACAGGACTTCCCGAAACCCGAATCTCAAATTGAAGGGTGTGTTGATAGGGCGTGGTTAGCGCAGGCCTTGGATGGCCCGGATAACTGCCTCGATGGGCACGCCGTGATCGATAGGTAACTCGGACTCGTCCAGGGTGAAGATGTCCCTCATCACCGTGTAGCCCGCGAATGGCGATTCCCGTTTCGGCTTGGGCCTGGTCACCTTGTGATCCAGACTGAACAGGGTCTTGGCCCGGAACATCTCGAAGGACAAGCCCCTGGAGTCGCGGTTCAGGTCACGCATGGAGCGGTTGATCGACTCGGTGAAGGCGTTGGTGTTGCGCTGGGCCGGCCCGAAGTACGAGAAGATCTCTTTCTCCCAGTTGGTCATGGCAGTGACCAGGGGTTTCCAGTGGGTCTTCTGGCTGTCCGGCATCATGGCCAGCCACCCGCTGTAACGCTGTCGCGCTTCCTGCTCGGTGGTGGACTCCCAGATGTCGAAGAACGCCTCCTTGAGCTTGTAGGCCACCCCCAGTTCGGGGAATTGATCCAGCCAGGTGTGGATGACCAGCTCGTTCATCGGGTTCAGGTCACGGCGGCGCATCAGCAATAGCTTGCGGTCGCCCTTGAGCTGCCTGCGCTGGTGTTGCGTCAGATCCTTCTTGATGCCCTTGCGCAGCACCTCCAGCGATTCGTTGGCCATCCGCTGGATGTGGAAGCGGTCAACGACGATAGCCGCCCTGGGGAACAGCTTGGACGCCACGTCGCGGTACGGCTTCCACATGTCCTGGCAGACGATCTGGACGTTATCCCGACCGCGCATGTTGGCCAGGTAGTTGTAGAGCACGTCGAATTGCCGCGACTCCAGGATGTCGATGATGGTGCCGCGCTCGATGTCGGTCAGCACGCACCGGAACTGCCGGTTCAGGTACAGCTCGTCGATACCGAGGATGCGCGGCAGGGTTGGCCGGTAGCTGTACTCCTTGACCTTGCAGTACGCCTTGATAACGCCGCGCACGGTGCCTTCGTCGAAGCCGATCTCCTCGGCCACCTTGGCGTTGGTGCTCATGAGCGCCTTGCGGATGATGTAGTCGTAGCACCGCTTCGTCATGCGGTGATCCTCGGCCATCTCGTCGAACCTTGGCGTGAAGGTCGATTCGCAGCTCTTGCACTGGAAGCGGCGCTGCACGGCCCACAGGGTCACGCGCTTGCCGTGCATGGGCACGTCCCGGTACTTCACCTGCTTCTTGCCGAAGCGGACGATCTGGCCGATGGTGCCGCAGCTGTGGCAGGCAGGCGGGTCGGGGTACTCCACCTGAAAGTGGTAGTCGTGTTCGTCCTCCTGAAAGCTCAGGACTTGAGCCTTCAGGGGGTGCAGCATGGTGGCTGGGGCATTCATGCCTTGCGTCCTTTCACGTCGGGGTACTTCTGAAGGCGGCGGCGATCATGCTCGAAGTTGTCGAAAGCGTTCTTGATGCTTCCGGCCATCATGCGGACAGTCATATCCATTTGAGCCATCAGGTTTTGGTAGGAGCGGAACTCGTAATAGGCACCGTCGATGCAGTACCCGGCGTTATGCAGCTTGTCCAGCAGTTCCAGGCAAGGCGAATACTTGCTCAGCAACAGGTCGCCATACCCCACCAGCAAGTCGGGGCTGTTCGGGTCGTCACGGCGGAACTGCTGGGGGTTCTTGGCCTGCCAGTCCTCAATGGGGTAGTTGATGTCCAGTCGGCCAACAACTTTAGGTTCTTCAGGGTCGAGCAGCTCACCCTCCAGCACCACGCGGGCAATCAGGCTGACAGCCTCGGTGAACTGCTCAGGCGCGATCCCCTTGTAGGTGCAGCCGAATTTGGACTTCAACGATGACCAGCAGGTGATAGCGGCCTTGGCGCGCTTGCCCTCGGGCAGCTCATCAACGCGGGCTTTCACCAGGGCCTTGATGGCTTCCTGCTGATCGGCAGTCAGGCCATCGGTGATCTGTTTGGGTTGGCGCTTGGCCTTGGCTGGTGCGCCGTGTTTCAGGGTGTGCTCCATCTGGTTGAAGGCATTGATGTACGCCTCCTTCCACTTGGCCGCCTCCTTGCCGGTGAAACCCATGCACAGGAAGGTGAAGCCATCGCGGGTCAGGCGAAATGCCGGGGAGCTGCGGGTAGCTCCGTTGCCGATATCAACCTCGACGATCATCTCCGCAAAATTGCGGGCATGAAACTCAGGCGTGCATTCAAGCTGGCGGACAGCGCGCAATACGGTGTCATGACGCTTCCCGAAGTGGGCGGCGACATCGAGGCTGGTGGTAGTGGGCTGGCCGTCAGTCAGCTCGACAAGTACCGGGGTGGTAACAGGTGCGATGGCTTTCATGGTGGATCTCCTGTGAAGCTGTCAATCCACTCGCCCAAACGCCAATTTGGGTGAGCGGAACCGTGCGGGTTGGCGTACCTGTCACAGGGCAGGCGAGCCCGAAGGCTCCCACACACGGCCCGCCCATAACGGGTGAAGCCATGCTGCGGACACAAAAAAACCGCTCTAGGGCGGTTGTGTCCGCCTGTGAATACCGGAACGCCAATTCCAGGTCGCAGGGTTCACTGCGACGAGTGGAAGGTATCCCGTCAAAGGCGGTGTGTCAACAATGTTTTCCGTTGGAGAAATTGAAATGTAGAACCCTATGCGAAGGGCCTAATCAACAACCTTTTCCGAATACCCAATTTATTTAGCAAATGCTATTGCCATAATGATTAGCTGTTGCTAACTTTTGCCTCGTCTCTCCACCACAGAGCCGAGGTTCACCACCATGTCCACCGCCTCCCTGCACGTCCTCCCGTCGTGCCCGCCCGAGCGCATCTTCGAACTGCGCCGTAACGCGGCCCGCACCGGGGCCCAGCTGATCCGTTACACCCTCGTCCGCGTCACCCAGCCCGCACCGGCCCCGGCCGACCGCGGCCCGTTCGGGGGTGACGCCGCATGATCGCTCTCGACAGCAGCACCACGCTGCGCCTCTCCGCTCAGCTCAACCTCACCGGCACCTTTAACCACCAGGTGCGCCTGGCGGGTGGGCAGGTCCTGCTGTTCCGCCTCGAGGTCGAGCGCGGCGAGGCCGAGACCCGTATCGCGCTGGAGATCTACGGCGAGCGCCACAGCCTCACCCTGCTCACCGGAGAGCGGAACAACACCGGCCGGCTGATCGGCTGGATTGAGGGCATCGCCAACGGCACGGCGGACACCGCCGCCCCCGAGCCGATCCGCGCGCACACCCTGCCGGAGCCCGACGCGCTGCTCAGCGATGCGCAGCTAGCCCAACTGCGCCACCTGGTGGAGTTCGGCGGCTACCTGGCGCTGGATACCGGCCTTGAGCTGCCCATCCAACTGATGGGTAACCGACATCGGCGCAACAGTACGCCCTGGCTGACGGTGATCCTCTGCATCGGCCAGCGCCGACCGCGCACCTTGCAGCTCAACTATCGCAATGCCGAGGTGGGCGATACCGCCCTCAACTCGCTCGCCGAGATGGTCAGCCAGCTGCACGACCTGGCCAGCCCCTCGACGGCGGCTGCGTGAGGGCCATGCCATGCGCGACCTCACCCTCCAGCAGGCGGCCAAACGCCTCGGCGTCACCCGCCCGGCGCTGATCGAACGCATGCGCGCGGCAGGCCTGCTCACCGAGCAGAACCTGCCCACCCACCCGCTGCGCGACCAGCTCTACCTGCGCATCAAGGAAAGCCAATGGTTCCACCCGGAGCTGGGCCAGCAGTACAGCCACAGCACCCGCGTGCGCCCGGCTGGCCTGAACTGGCTGGCGGACAAGCTCGGCATCGAGCGCCCCCTGCCACCCACCGACCCGGAGCGCCGCTATGCAGCCTGACCAGACGGCACTCGAACCGCGCACCTGGCCCCGCCAGTACGCCCGCCAGATCCTCGCGCTGAAAACCCGCGAGGAACGCGGCGCGGCCCTGCAAAACGTCCCGGCCGACTGGCGCGAGCTGGTGGCCACCCACGTCCAGATCGCCTGGAACCACCCCAAGGGAGGGAAGCCGGCATGAGCACCAAAGCAGAACAGGATGCCCAGCAGACACAGAACCGGGCGCATCTCGTCGAACGGGTGTTGCAACTGATCAAGCATGCGCGCTACGCAACTTGCCACCTCAGTGCGGATAGCAACAGCTACGAGGCAGCGGGGATGCTACACGGAGCTCTTATCCTCGACGCTCTCACGGGCGACGAATTCGAGCGGCTGAGCCGCGTGAACATAGAGGCACGCTACTACCGCGTCATAGAGCTGAACCACGACGAACCTCCCCACAGTCGCGAGGTCGTGAAGCACTACATTGCGGCGCAGATCAGCACGCCGGAGGCCGCATGAACGCCTCCCTCAAGCCGGGCGACCTGGCGATGGTCATTCCGCATCTCGATGACTGGTTCTTTGCCGGCGCCGTGGTCGAGATCGACAGCCTCTACCCCTCCGGGTCACGCATGAACGTCAACGGCCGCTCGATCGTGATCGCCGAACCGGGCGCACTCTGTTGCCGTGGCGACCACCGGCTGCTGACCAACCCTCGCAACCTCATGCCCCTGCGCGGCGAGCCCGAGCAGGAACAGCAATGGCGCCGGGAGGCGCAGCCCGCATGAGCAGCCAGCCCCAACTGCGCCTGCAGCCCGCTCCCATGCGCGAGACCGTCGAGCTGCTGCACCGCACCCACGACAACGTGCTGGTGCCGCTCGAGGAGGTGCGCGCCCGCTACTTCCGAAACCTCAACCCGGAGACCTTCGACGAGCGCCTGCGCGACGGCAGCGTTGCCCTCCCGATCACCACCCTGCACGAGAGCCGCAAGGCGTTGAAGTTCGTACACATCCACCACCTGGCCGCCCTCATCGACGCCCGCGCCTTCCGCGCCGACGAGACGCTGGCCGCTGCGCAGGAGGCGAGCTGATGGCTGGCGTAGCGAAGGAAAACGTGTGTCTCTACTGCCCGATACCGAGCCCACTGGCCCTGCGCCAGGGCCTAGGAAATGGGCGTTATCTGATAACGGCTATCGGTCTTGAGCGCCAGTGCGCCAAGTGCGGGGATCACTGGCCTGCCGACAGCGAGTTCTTTTTCCCCCATCCCGCCAGCGCGACCGGGCTGCACTCTTGGTGCAAGGCGTGTTACGCCAACTGGAAGCAAGATCGGCGCGAGTCTCGCAGGGAGGCCGCGTGATGGAACTCACCCTCTCCACAGTAGCCACCCTGGAACACGTCAACGTGCGCCAGGAAGGCCCCAAGGAAGCCAAGGCCCTGGCGCTGGACCTGAAGTTTGCTGCCGTCGTCTCCGCCGATATCGTCGACACCCTGCTGTGCATCGACAACGAGGGCCAGTGCATCGAGGCGTTCTGGCTGGCCAACGAGGACGGCGCGCCGCGCTTCCCGAAACTCACCGGCACGAAGATCGAAACCAAGGTGCCCGAGGTCGAGCTGACGACGCTCGGCCTGCACCTGCCGCACTGCGCCCTGGGCGGGTTTCGCTTCTCGCCTATGAGCGGGCGCCTGGCGGCGCTGACGTTCAGCTGCAGCATCCACCACCCGCCGGCCAATGCCCTACCGATCCTCGCCGACTTCCTCACCCAGGACATCGAGATCGAGCTGGCCACCACCCAGCTAGGCCTGCTCGAGCAGCAGGACAGCGCCCGCCCCGTCCTGCGCCGGGACAAATTCGACCAGGCCCTGGAGGACCTCATTGCCTCCCGTGTGCAGCAGCTCGCCAGCAACGTCCCCGAGCCCAACGGCGACGAGCCCGACGGCCTGCTAGACGCCGCCCGGGTGTTCGTCATCGAAACCCGCCGAGCCAGCATCAGCGCCATCCAGCGGCTGTTGAAGATCGGCTACAACCGCGCCGCACGCCTGATCGAGGCGCTGGAGGCCGAGGGCGTCGTCACCCCCATGAATTCCAACGGCGGACGCGAGGTGATCGCGCGCCTGGGAGGCCAGGCATGACCTACACCCGCTGTCGCGAATGCGGCAAAGCCCTGAGCGCCGAAGACAACCTGGAGCGCGGCCTATGTGCGACCCACTCCGCCTTCGGCGGTGCGGCGGACTGGGCCTATTACGACGACCTGCGAGAAGAAGGCTACGGCGCCTATCAGGCGAAGCTGATGGCAGGACTGGCCGACCCGCCAGACCCGGACGACGAGTAACTCAACACCCGCTGCCACCACCAGCGGACCACCACCCCAGGAGCACACCACCATGCAACCCCTCATGCCGCTCTACCTCATCCTCGCCGCCCTCGCGCTGGCAGGCCTCGGCTACCTCGCCGCCACGCTGCACGCTCGACACCAGATCAACGGCCTGCACGCGAAAGTCAGCATCCTCGAATCCAGCGCGCGCCACACAGCGGAAACGCTCGGCCACGTCCGCGAGGCGCTGACCCAATCGGGAATCGCCCGCCGCACCGCTGAGTCACTGCTACTCATGACCCGCCGCGAGCTGGCAGCCGACGAAGAGGCGCTCGGCAAGCTGCAGGCCTGCGCCCTCAACCAACGTGACCTCATTGCCCTGCTCGCGATCGCCAAAACCCTCGGCCGGGCCAGCGCCGAGTTCGCCAAGCGCGGCAGCAGCAAGAGCGATCCCTACCAGACGGCGGCCACCCAACTGCGCGTGATCACTGAGCGTGTCGAGCAGCATTTGAAGGGTGCCGGCGACACGCTCAGCGACACCGACCTGATCGAGTGGCTGAACCAGGAAGCCACGTGCGAACAAACCGGCGCCATGTGCGCTGCCATCGAATTCCAGGGCAACTGGCCCACCGCCGAATTCAACCACCTGCGTGACGCCCTCCGCGACATCGTGCGCAACCACCAGGCCGAGCGCGGGAGTGTTGCGGCATGAGCGGCTTCCTCACCACCCACGAACTCCACGCCAAGCGCCGGCAGCACATCAGCAACTGCGAAAAGCTCCGCGCCGCCATCCCGAACATGGACGTCGACGCGCGCCTGCGCGTGGAAACCACCCTCTCCAACCTCATGCAGCAGGTGTACGACATCGACGCCGAACTGCAAATGGCCACCGGCCGCACGGGAGCAACCGCATGAGCCTCGAACTCACCGCCACCGGCCGCACGGTCGACCTCACCGCGCTGCAGCCCAGCGACATCACCACCCAGGATCTGGCCTACGGCCTGGCCGGGATCTGCCGTTTCAACGGGCACAGCAAGCGCCATTACTCGGTCGCCCAGCACTCCCTGCTCGTCGCCCAGCTCGTGCCGCCGGAGGACCGCCTGCACGCCCTGCTGCACGACGCCCCGGAGTACCTGCTAGGCGACCTGGTGCAGCCGGTGAAGCTGCTGCTGGATGACTACCACCGCGCCATGCTCGACGCCGTCCTTATCGTTGCCGAGTCGCTGCGCGTGTCACCGGAGCTGTTCCGCCAGGCCCTCGAAAACCGCCGGTGGCGCCGACAGAAACCCCACGGCATCGAGCTGGGCACGACCACCGCGCCCTATCGCCAACTCGAGGCCTACGTCTGGGGCGTGATCTGCCAGCGCTTCGACCTGGAGCCGGAAATGCCGGACAGCGTCCATCAGGCCGACATGATCGCCCTCGCCACCGAGCGCCGCGACGTGATGACGGACTCGCCCGAGCCCTGGCCCTGCCTCGCGGACGTCGCACCCATCGCCGAGCGTTGCGTGCCCTGGACCCGCGAAGAAGCGGCGCAGCACTACCACCAAGCGCTGCTCGAGGAACTGGCGACCAGTCACCGGCGGAGGGTTGCGGCATGAGCGATCGCACCGGAATCGAATGGACGGACGCCACCTGGAACCCGATCCGGGGTTGCTCGCGTGTCTCGGACGGGTGCCGGCACTGCTACGCGGAAACGCAGGCGGCGCGGATTATCGCCATGGACCGTGGTCGCGACGTGCCAGAGGGTCACGGCGCCTATGACGGGCTGCTCGCGAAGGGCGGGCAATGGAGCGGGCGCGTCCGCCTCGTCCCCAGCCTGCTGGGGCAACCCTACCGCTGGACCAAGCCGCGGCGGATCTTCGTCAACAGCATGTCGGACCTATTCCATCCCGACGTGCCGTTCGAGTTCATCGCGGCCGTGTTCGCCGTCATGTCGGTGACCACGCGCCACACCTACCAGATCCTCACCAAACGGCCAGCCCGGATGCTGGAGTTCCTCCGCTGGGTGGACGAGTGGGAGAGCTGCTTTCCGGGCGACCGCATTCAGGAGCACTGGCCTAATGAACTGGAGTGGACGCCCTGCCGTGGCGGACGCGGCGGCTACGACAACTGCGGCCCGCGCTGGCCGCTACAAAACGTCTGGCTGGGCGTCAGCGTCGAGGATCAGCAAACCGCTGACGATCGCATCCCGCTGCTGCTCGAGGCGCCCGCTGCCGTTCGTTGGCTGTCGATGGAGCCGCTGCTGGGGCCGGTCGTGCTCCCCCGCGTTGACTTCCACTGCGATGTTTGCGGAGGGACCGGAATTCTAGCCCGCTGGCCGAAGGGTAATTGCACCCGTTGCCGCCGGGGAAGCATTCCGGCATTAAGTACCGACCCCGAGTTTGGCACCCCATCCACGCCAATGCGCCGGATTGACTGGGTCGTCGTAGGCGGTGAGTCCGGGCCAGCGGCCCGCCCCATGCATCCGGACTGGGCGCGATCGGTACGCGATCAGTGCCAAGCGGCTGGCGTGCCGTTCCTGTTCAAGCAGTGGGGGGAGTGGACGCCAGGCGTCAACGTGCAACGCAGCGCCGGCACGGTTTGCACAGCGTCCCTAGCGCTCGACGGGGCGTGGCGTTTCGCCGACGAGAACCTGGCCCACACTGGCGGGCATGTCGACGATGAACCGGATCTTTATCGCATCGGCAAGCGCTCCGCCGGGCGCCTGCTCGACGGTGTGCAGCACGACGGCTATCCCGTCACCGAGGCCACGCCATGAGCCTCGCCACCCTGACCACCAGGGCACCGGGCGCGCTGCTGCGCGCCGGCGGCCGGGCACCACTGCGCCGCCGTACATCGCTGCGCGGCGGGCGCCTCACCACGCTGAACGGTGGCGATATAGAGAGCCTCTGCTGCGCAGCAGCAGGCCTATTTCGCTCCGCTCTGCCCGCCCCCGCAGGTGCGTATACCCCACCCACAGGCGTGCGCCCCGCACCCCCAGTTGCGCCCCCGCTGCGCTATGCAATTCGCCCGCACGCGCAGCTTGCCAAGGGGTATAAGACCCCCAGGACCATCACCATGAATGCCGATTGGGAAGCCCGCGCGCGCCTGCGCGCCCTCACCACCAGCCTGGCCCCGCGCGATCGCGCCCTCGCCCTGTTCCTGGCCGAAGTCGCCGAGCGTGTCCAGCAGCCGCTCCAGCCCCTGCCGGGCGCACCAACCCGCACCCAAGCCGTCCAGATCGCCGCCGAGGCTGCGCTGCTCGCCCTGGGCCCAGGGTCGGAGGTGTCAGCATGAGCAGCCAGATCGATATGTTCAGCGATGGCTGGGACCCGGTGGGCGGATTCGTGCCGATGCGCATCTACCCCCGGGACACGATCTATCGCCCGTTCGACGGTGCCGAGGCAAAGCGCATCATCCTCGAGCTGTGCGAGCAGGCCGGGGACGAGTGGGTGGAGTCGCGCGCCATCAGCCGCGCCTGCCGCATGTATCCCCAGGATCTCGCCCGCCTCGAGTTCCGATTGGTCGAAGAAGGCCTCATCGAGGATACCCACCTCTACTACGGGAGCAGCAAGCCCGGGGACAAAGACTACAAGGGGTTCCAGTTCGGCTATCGGCTGCCCCAGGCCCAGCAGGTGGCAGCATGACCAAGACCCTGATCGTATCGACCGAGCAGCTAGCTCCTAGCGTCTGGCAGGGCTGCCTGCGCGATCCGAGCTTCAAGATCCTCTGGCACTGCACACACAAGCACTCCCGCACGAATGACGCCATTGCCTGCGCCACCGAAGAACGAGAGCGCCGGCAACCCACCCCTGTATATACGGGCCCAGCCCCAGCAGGCGCCACGCATATCACCAGGGACGGCGGAACGTTCTGTCGGCCTGATGACGAGGGCTATCTGATCCAAGTCTATCGCCGGGGGCGCTGGGTCGCCGACTCGATGCACGCCTTCAACCTGGACGCCAGCGCGGCGTACATCGCGGTAAATGGAGCGCCACCGCGAGAAACGCCGGAAGAACGAGTGCCCACAATGCCGCGGGGAGCCTTGAACGGGCACGAACAGCAGGCGTTCGACTTCGGATTGACGGGCGAGGTGGCGGCATGAATACCCTGTTCCTACTCATGGCCCAATACAACGGCCAGGCGATCATTCCGCTCAGTCGCGTGTGCCATGACTATTTCACCCACCTCACGCCGGAGATGTTCCTGCGCAAGCTCGTGGCCGGTGACATCGATCTGCCGATGGTACGGATCGAGCCCAGCCAGAAGGCAGCCAAGGGCGTCCACCTGACCGACCTCGCGGCGTACCTGGACCGCCAACACCAACAGGCGCGCATCGAGAACGACAAGCTGCACGGGCGCCATATGCGCAAGGCCAGTTAACCGGGGGCGCCTGCCCCCTTGACCCGCGCGCCGAGATCGACCGGCGCGTTGATGATCCTCTCCAGCCAAGCCCAGCCCGTGTAGCGGTCACCCCGGCCGCGCAGGTGCGTATAGCGCCGCAGCGAGTTCCAGTCCCGGTGGCCGGACACCCCAGCCACCCGAGGAATGTCCCAGTCCATCTCGAACAGCCGACTGACGCCGTCGTGGCGCAGGTCATGAAAGTGCAGGTCGCGGATCTCGAGTAGCTTGCAGGCCCTTGTCCAGGACGCCGAGATCGAGTCGGAGTTGTAGGGGAATATCTGCTCGGTACCGCGCGGCATGCTCTGCAGGATGGCCCACGCTTCGTCCGGCAGGTCGCACCAGACGTCGTTGCCGATCTTCTGGCCGGGGTTCTTCATGTCGCGGACCAGCACCGACTGCCGACGCTCGTCGAGGTCGTCCCAGCGAATGCGCGTAATCTCTTCCTGCCGGCGCGTCGAGAACAGCGCAAAGCCGACCACCTTGGGCATGTTGATCGAGTCCGGCCGGCGCGCCTGCATGTCAGTGAAGTGCTGCAGCAGCCGATCCAGCTCATCGAGCGTCGGCCTCCTACTGCGCTCCTTGCTACGCGACACCATGCCGAGCTTGCGTAGCACCTTGCGCGCATCGGCGATCGCGTGCGGATCGATCTCGAAGCCCCACGCCGGCCTGGCCACCGACAGCACCGCGCCCAGGTGCGCCAAGTCGTTGCCCACGGTCTGCGCCTGGACCTTGCCGCCCGCCTCGCTCATCCGCCACGTGGCGTACTCCACCAACTGCTGGCTGGTGATATCCCGGTCGACCACCTCGCCCAACCAGGTCGCTGCGATCGCTCGCAACGTCGCGCGCTTGGTTTTGCCGAGGGGACGCACGCGCTCGTACTCCTCCAGGTAGCGATCAATGATGTCTTTGAGCAGCTCGCCCTTGCGGCTTGCGCGCTCGATCGCACCGGGCTCGCTCAGCTCGGTTTCACGGCGCCGGGCCCAGGCCTCTGCCGTCTTCTTCCGGGCGAAGGTCTGGCTCTCCGTGTAGACTTGCACCCCATCTTTTTTGATGCGGATCTGAGCGGTGTAGCTGATGGTGCCGTCGGCACGCGTGCGCCCTCTGATCGTGGCCAAAGTGGTACGTCCTTTTCGCGGTGGTACAAGCCCGGTTTCGAGTGGTACAGCGTACCACCGAGCTTTTAAAAATGCCCGGAAACCCGCGAAAACACGTTGAGAATACGCAGCACCGAGAGCCCCATGCTACAAGCCTCAAACCCCTCTACCACGCGGCCTGCCCTGTCCCGCCGCTTCTCCGTTGCGCCGATGATGGATTGGACGGATCGTCACTGCCGCGCGTTTCACCGTGTGCTCTCGCGGCATGCTCTGCTGTATACCGAGATGGTGACCACCGGCGCGCTGTTGCATGGCGATACGGCGCGCTTCCTGCGCTACGAGGAGGTAGAGCATCCACTTGCGCTGCAATTGGGCGGCAGCGATCCTCAGGCGCTGGCAGCGTGCGCGCGACTGGCCGAGCAGTGGGGTTATGACGAGGTCAATCTGAACGTCGGCTGCCCCAGCGACCGGGTGCAGAACAACATGATCGGCGCCTGCCTGATGGCGCACCCGGCGTTGGTCGCCGACTGCGTGAAAGCGATGCGTGATGCGGTATCCATTCCGGTGACGGTCAAGCACCGTATCGGCATCGACGACCGGGACAGCTACGAGGCCCTGCGCGATTTCGTCGGCACGGTGTCAGCGGCTGGCTGCCAGAGTTTCACCGTGCATGCGCGCATCGCCATTCTTTCCGGGCTTTCGCCCAAGCAGAATCGCGAAGTGCCGCCGCTGCGCTACGACGTGGCGGCGCAACTGGTCCACGATTTCCCGGGCCTGGAGTTCATTCTCAACGGTGGCATCCGCAGTCTGGCGGAGTGTCGTGAGCACTTGCAGGTCTTCCATGGCGTGATGCTCGGCCGCGAGGCCTACCAGAACCCCTTCCTGATGGCAGAGGTGGACCGCGCGCTGTTCGACGACGAGAGTCCGCGCCCCAGTCGCGCCGATGCCTTGCGCGCCATGCGCGGTCACATCGAGGCGCACCTGGCCGAGGGCGGCGCCATGCACCACGTGACCCGGCACATGCTCGGCCTGGGCCAGGGCTTTCCGGGCGCACGTCGTTTTCGCCAGTTGCTCTCGGTGGACATCCACCGCAGCGAAGATCCGCTGGGCCTGCTGGAGCAGGCGGCGCAACTGCTCGACGGTCACTGAGTCCGTCGATGCTCCCGGGAACATAGCCCCCCAGCATCGATCAAACCCCAGATTTGAGCCTCACCCGGTGCTCGGGTAAGGTCCACCCATCGCTCCCAACAAGGCGCTCTCCATGACCTCCAAGCTGGAACAACTCAAGGCGTACACCACCGTCGTGGCCGATACCGGCGACCTGGACGCCATCGTCCGCCTCAAGCCGGTGGACGCCACCACCAATCCGTCGCTGCTGCTCAAGGCCGCTGCCCTGCCCGGTTATGCCGAATTGCTGCAAGCCTCGCTGCGCGCGGGTGACGGCGACATCGGCCTGGCCTGCGATCACTTCGCGGTGGGCGTGGGCCAGCAGATCCTCAAGGCGATCCCCGGACGCATCTCCACCGAGGTGGATGCCCGCCTGTCGTTCGATACCCAGGCAACCCTGGAGCGTGCCCATCGCCTGATCGGCCTCTACGAAGCCGCCGGCGTGAGCCGTGAGCGTGTGCTGATCAAGATTGCCGCCACCTGGGAAGGCATCCGCGCCGCCGAGCAACTGGAAAAAGCCGGCATCCAGACCAACCTGACGCTGCTCTTCTCGTTCGCCCAGGCGGCGGCTTGCGCCGATGCCGGGGTGTTCCTCATCTCGCCCTTCGTCGGTCGCATCTACGACTGGTACAAGAAGGCCGAAGGCCGCGACTACAACGGCGTCGAAGATCCGGGCGTGCAATCGGTCGCGCGCATCTACCGTTACTACAAGGCCAATGGCTACGACACGGTGGTGATGGGCGCAAGCTTCCGTAACCTCGAGCAGATCGAGGCCTTGGCCGGCTGCGATCGCCTGACCATCAGCCCCGAACTGCTGGAGAAACTGGCTGCGGAAAACGGCGAACTGCCGCGCCGACTGAGCCCCGAAGCCGGGGGTGACGAGGCCCGCCTGGAGATCGACGAGGCGCGCTTCCGCTGGTTGCACAACGAGGATGCGATGGCCACCGAGAAACTGGCCGAGGGCATTCGCCTGTTCGCCCGGGATCAGCTCAAGCTCGAAGCACTGCTCGGGTAAGCTCGTACGTACGGGCCGCCGATGGCGGCCCGTTTCAGGAGCACTCCAGCGCGCTGACCAGATCGTGGAAGGCCGCGCGGTTGCTCTCGTTGAGACTCATCAGGATGCGATGGGCCTCCAGCACCTTGGACTTGACCACTTCTTCTGACTGATCCTGGGACGGCAGGTCGTTGAGCACCGCACAGGTCGGCACCGGCTCGCCGATGATGTTGAACACCTGATCGAAGCCCATCGAACTGAGCAGGCGCGTGATGTCCGGGTGCACGGTCACCAGGGTCGGCAGCAGGCCGACTTTCTGCCGCGAGAGAATGGACAGCTTGGCGAGCAGCCCCAAGGTGGTGCTGTCGATGCTGCGCGTCTCGGTCAGGTCGATGACGATCGAAGAGAAATTCAGCGCGGTGAAAATCTGCTCGATGGTCGCATCTAGCGCCGAGCAGAGCGTGAGACGCACCTCGCCGATGAACTTCAGAACGAAGGTGCCATCCTGTTCCGCGAACTGGATACTACCTGTACTCATGCAAGGTTCCTGCTCAACACCAGCAGGGCGATGTCGTCCGGCATATCGCCCAGCTCATCCAATCCAAACGCTTGGCGCAGTCTCTCGAGACTGCCGCCGGCCTCGACCACCAGTCCCGGTAGCGCGGCCTCTTTCTCTTTGAGCGTATCGCCTGGCAAAAGGTCCAGGATGCCATCGGATAGCAACGTCAGGCTGAACGACTCGGGCAGCACCATCTGCCGATCTTCGTAAGTCGCCTCTTCGAACAGGCCCACGGGCAGGCCGCGCCCTTCGAGATAGCGGGCCTGGCCTTCGCTGAACAGCACCGGCAACGGCAGATGCCCGCCGATGGCGTAGGTCAGGCTGTTGTCACGCTCGTCGATCACTCCGCCGAGCATGGTCACGTGCTTGCCCAGCTTGCAGTTGAGCAGCCCGCGGTTGATGTACAGCAGTACGTCCGACGGCCGGAAGGCCGGCAACGCGCCATGCCGCTTCGACTCGTAGAGCAACCGCGTGGTCATGAACTTGAGCAGCACGGTGATGAACGCCGAGGAAGCGCCGTGGCCCGACACGTCAGCCAGATAGAAGGCCACGCGATGCTCGTCGACCCGAAAGTAGTCGACGAAATCCCCGGACAGGTACAACGAGGGGATGATGCAATGGCCGAAATCCAGGCGCTCGGTGCTCCACGGCGACACCGGCAGCATGTTCAGCTGGACTTGGCGCCCGGCGTTCTGGTCTTCCTGCAGCAGATGAAGGCTGGCCTGCAACTCGCGGTTGGTGGACTCCAGGCGCTCACGATAGCGCTGGTTTTCCAGTTGCAGGCGAGCACGCTCCAAGGCACGACGCACCGAGTGCTCGAGCACGGCCAGGTCTTCGAGGGGCTTGATCAGGTAGTCCGCAGCGCCCAGGCGCAGGGCCTCCACGACATCGGTCATAACGCCAGCGCCGGAAACCACGATGACGGGCACGTCGGAGACGATCGCATGCAGACGCCGGATCAATTCCAGTCCGTCGATTTGCGGCATACGCAGGTCGCAGATCACTAGGTCCGGCCGTTCGTGTTCGAACAGCGTCAGGCCTTCGCTGCCACCGGCAGCCTGCAGGATGTCGAAGCCGCTGTCTTCGAGGTACGCCGCAAGACTGGCGCGTACCGTCTCGTCATCGTCGATGATCAGCAGCTTGGCACTGGGATTGTGCATGGGGTATCCAGGCAAACGGCGCCAGGCTCGATGGAGTCACTCACACGGCCCACGGCGGCCGAGCATCTACGGGTTCGATTCACGGCGCAGACGGTACTCCCATCCGCAAGCCGATTCAAGCCACTCCCCCCTCGGCGGTGACTCGGCTTTACAGCCCACCGGGCGACGGTTATAAGAGGCGAACGCGCGCCAAGGGAAAACGGCTGATCATGAGCATCAACGACTACGATTACAGCGAAAAACGCGACTTCATCCGCATGCGCATGGAGACGCCCGCCATGCTCCTGCATCACGGCCAGCAGATCGACGTGATGTGCCGCGATCTATCCAGCACGGGCCTACAAATCGAGACGAACCATTTGCTGCAAGCCGGCGAGAAGGTCCGCGTGCAGATTCCCTCGGAACACGCCTCGCTACCGGGCCTCGACGTCGAAGCCGAAGTGGTGCGCGTCGGCACCCTCGATGACGGCCGCAACAGCTACGGCCTCTCCGTCCTGTCGATGAATTGATCCACGTGGCGCATCAGGGCGCCGCGTACACCTGGGTCCAGTAGATGCCGGCATCACTGCCGGGGTCGACCGCATAGGCCGCCGCGCTTTCGCTGAACCCCGCACTCATCAGGTTCCGGCAATGCTCCGGACTGGCCAGCCAGCCGTCCACCACTGCCTGTGCCGTGTCTTGCCCCGCCGCGATGTTCTCACCCAAACGACTCCAACCGTAACCGGCGCGCAACGCCCGCTCGTCCACCTGCCCGCCGTCGCTGCCACGATGCGAGAAGAAGTTTCCATTGGCCATGTCCCGGCTATGCGCCAGAGCGGCCTCCGCCAACTCCGCATTCCAGGTCAAGGGAGCCGCCTCCGGCAGCTCCCGCTCACCGCAACGACGCGCCTGTCCGCGGGCCCGGTTGACCGCCGCCAATAGACGCTGCCCCTCTTCCTGCCAGTCGCCCAGCCCGGACGACAACAAGGGTCTGGCCAGAACCACCCGCCAGTTGCCTGCGCTACGCGCGACCCCGATATCGACGAACTGCGGCGCCAGCAGTTGCTTGCAGAAGCGCTGGCTGAGCGCCGCCATCGCTTGCTCGACGCTTTGCGGGCCGGACAAACGCAGCAACTGCAGACGCGCCGCCGTGTAGCCGCTCTCCCCCAGCGCCTGCTGCAACTGCCCGATGTCGGTGGTCGTGGGTTCCGCAAGGCGCAAGTCGTTCGCCAGCGGGCCCGGCGCATCCAGCACTTTCCCTTCGCAAACGGGCGCCTGGGCCCGATAGGCGTTGATCTGCGCGATCAACTGCGCCTCATCGGTAGCGGCGTGGGCCGATCCGCCCAGCAGCGCCAGGACAAGAGGCGTTACAAAACGCATGCAGGAGACCTCCAGGAATGCGGGGGGCCGTGAAGAGCACGGCCATCGCCAAGGCTGAACCTTCGCCCCGTGTACGACACCCAATATCCATAGATGCCGTGTCACGACCAAAGGGAGAACACACCATGCCACAGATTCTCATCGCTGCCTTCGACGACTACGACCAGGCACTACAGGTGCGCAAGGAGTTGCAGTCCCTCGGGCTTTCAGCCGAGCGCATCCAGCTGTCCATGGCAAGCAATCCACAACTGGTCGAAGCCAGTGGCGAAGTCGAGGTCCAGAGCCGCGCCGACAAGCCCCTGGGAGAGCGCATCAGTGACTTCTTCCACGGCCTGCTGGGTGACGACCACGCCCGCGACAGCGGACCTTACCCGGAGGCGATTCACCGCGGCTCCACCGTGGTCAGCGTCAGCCTCGACGAGGAATCCGCAATCGGCACAGTGGTCGACTGCCTGGAGCGCAACGGCGCGGTGGACATCGACGAACGCGCAGCGCGTTGGGGGAGCCAGCCACTGACCGCCAGCACCGAAGCGCTGACCACCGGTTACCCCCAGGCGACGTCCAGCAGCGCCGGCCTAGCCGATGCCGGGGATCTGCGCGGAGAAGACCTCGCCCTTGGTGAGGGCGCGATCCCCGGGCGCACGGCCAATGCCCGGGCAGGCAACCTTTACGGCAGCCAACCGGGACGGGTACGCATCGTTACCCGTTAGGCCCGGGGCTTGCCGCTGTTAGCGCATTGGAGTGCCGGAGGCCGCACCTGATCGCAGGCCATTGCTGAGGAGAAAGCGCGGCGGCCATCCGCCGCTCACGGACGAGACGGCACAGACCTAGGTCTGTTCCCGTTTCATTCGCCAACCGCGTTGCCGCCAGAAATGGCCTGCGACTAGGCGCAGGCTGAAGCCAATGGTTATTCCCTTGGCAAAGCCTGCAACGACGGCGCAGGCCATTTCTGGCACAGCCTCGGCGGCCCCACCCGCAGGGCCGGTACCTGTTTTGCCGCAAGACAAGGCGCGAGTCGCAACCTTTACCGGGGTAAAGGTAAGAGGAGCAACACCGTATTGCGGCAAAACAGGTACCGGCGCGGCCGTGAATGAAACGGGAACAGACCCTAGGCCAGGCGCTTGGCCATCGCCTCGGCAACGCCCATCGCGACCACTGCGACGAGCACGTGCAACACCTGGGTCAACAGCAAGCTACCGAAAAGTGGCCCCATCAGTTGCAGCATGCCCAGCACCGGTATCAGCAGAGCCACCAGCGCTGAGAGGATGGCCAGTGGCGGCTGCCGCTTCGCGGCCAGAGCCGCGAGCCCCCACACCGATAGCACCAGCAAGGCACCCAGCCCCATATGGGCGTGCAACGGCACCCCCATGCCGGCGATGAAGGCGCCACCGCTGAGGAGCGCCAGGAGGCCGAAGGTACGGCTGGACATGATGAGAATCTTGCTGGCTTTGGACATGGGGCGGGTATTCCCTGAGTGATTGCTTGGCCGGGATTATGCCGGCCCGCTCTTCGTAGGCATACTGCGCGCCCGAATATCCTGGAGCCCGAAAATGCTGATCGCCGTTTGCGCCGCCTGCCTGCTCGATGAGCAGCAACGCCTGCTGCTGGTACGCAAGCGCGGCACCACAGCGCTGATGTTGCCCGGCGGCAAACCCGAGCCAGGCGAGACGGCGCCCTGCGCGCTGCGCCGGGAGCTGCGGGAGGAGCTTTCGCTGGAACTCCCCGACGCGTCGCTGGAATACCTGGGGACCTTCCGCGCCATGGCCGCCAATGAAGAAGGCTGCGAAGTCGAAGCCCGGATATTCCTCGGCCAGTTGCGCCAACCCGTAGCACCAGCCGCCGAACTGGAGGCCCTGCAGTGGCTGGCAGCGCAGGACCCGCTGCCCGAGGATCTCGCACCGCTGCTACGCGAGCAGGTCCTGCCGGCGCTACGCCAGACCTTGGCGCACTGGCAGACCCACCAGGGTCGGCTCTAACGCAGCAGCATCCGCTCCTAGATCACACCGGAGTGCAACGGCCGGGCATAGCGGTAGGTAGCGAAACCACAGAACATGAACCCGCCCAGGGCCAGCAGGCCTGCCATAGGGCTGATCGCGCTCAGCCCCAGGTGCGTACTGGTCAGCCCACCGAGCAGCGCGCCGGCGCCGATACCGACGTTATAGAGGCCGGAAAACATCGACATGGCGACATCCGTAGCGTCCGGCGCCAGATTGAGCACCCGTGCCTGGGCCGCCAGCCCGAAGCACATGATGGCCATGCCCCAGACCACGCTCAACGAGCCCAGTAACGGCGCGTGCTGCGCCAGCGGCAGCAGCAGCACCAGGCAGGCGGCCAGGGTAGCGATCGCCACCAGCAGGAAGGCACGCGGATAGCGCTGGCCATAACGCGAGAACAGCAGCGAGCCGAGCAGGCCGGCGCCGCCGAAGAGCAACAGCAGCACCGTGGTCATCTGCGAGGACAGGTGCGCCACTTCACGCGCGAAGGGCTCGACATAGCTGTAGGCAGTGAACTGCGCGGTGATCACCAGCACGGTCAACAGGTACAGCGACATCAACGCCGGCCGCCGCAGCAACACCGGCAGGCTGGCCAGCGAACCGGCATTCAGACTCGGCAGCGCCGGCAGCACGCGCACCAGCACCACCAGCGTCAACAGCGCGACGCCGCCGATGCTGAGGAAGGTGATGCGCCAACCAAGGAACTCGCCCAATACACGCCCCAGCGGGATACCCAGCACCATCGCCAGCGAGGTACCCGTGGCCAGCAACCCGAGCGCTTGCGCCTGGCGCCCCGCCGGCGCGATGCGTACCGCCAGCGAAGCGGTGATCGACCAGAATATCGCGTGCGACAGCGCAATCCCGATACGCCCGGCGAGCAGCGCCGGGAAGCTCCAGGCCATGCCGCAGAGCACGTGACTGCCAATGAAGCCGGCGAAGGTCAGCGCCAGTAGACGGCGGCGCTCCATGTGCCGGGTCAGCAGCATCATTGGCAGCGACATCAGCGCCACGACCCAGGCATAGACGGTAAGCATCAGCCCCACCTGGGGGGGAGCCAGGGAAAAGCCGGCGCCGATATCGGAAAGCAGCGCCACCGGCACGAACTCGGTGGTATTGAAGATGAACGCGGCAAGCGCCAGCGCGATCACGCCGAGCCAGGAACCGCTGGCCTGGGCGTCCGATGGAGAAGTCATGTGTGCCTGAATCTGTAACAGTGGTGAACGAACGCAATACCGCCAGCGAAAGCCGAGGCTCGCTGCGGAAAAATACGGGGCTTGGGTGTGTTCGGGGGAGAACCCCAACCGGTGCGACCAACGCGGTCGTCGAGGTGGCTTCACGGACGTAAAGCACGGCAGCGACGGGGGCCTGCGGGTGCGTAACGGACAGGGAGGTACGGCCTGAACGCGGCGGATTCTACGCCGCCGCGCAGGCCTCTACAACGGCCCTGAGCGACCGTTCGCCGCCCCTCTGGACGGACGGTTGGGCGGCGCCCTCCTAGGGCGGCACAGGGGGCTAGAAAACCTCTGCCAGGAGGTCGTCCATCGCCTGAAAAGCGCGCCGCGAGACCACCGGATTGTACTCGTTGCGCCCGGGCACCTTGGCATAGGGATCGGTGAAGGAATGCACCGCCCCGCCATAGCTGACCAGTTGCCAGTCCAGCCCGCCAGCGCCTTTCATTTCCTCGACGAACGCATCGACCTGGGCCGGCGGCACCGAAGGGTCGTCGGCGCCGTGCAGCACCAACACCGGCGCCTTGATGTTGCGGGCGTCCGCCGGGTTGGGCGTGTCGAGGTTGCCGTGGAAGGAGACGAACGCCGCCAATGGTGCGCCGGAGCGAGCCAACTCGAGCACCGAGCCGCCGCCGAAACAGAACCCGATGGCCGCGATCCGCGCCTGGTCCAGGCCCAGGGTCTCGCCGCGCTGACGCAGGACCTGCACCGCCGCCTGGGCGCGTTTGCGCATCAAGGGGCGGTCGCCACGCACCGCGCCGGCCGCGGCACCGGCCTCCTGGGCGTTGCTCGGGCGAATGTCGCGTCCGTACATGTCGGCGACGAACACCACGTAACGCTGGCCGGCAACCTCGCTGGCTTTTTCAACCGCCTGCTCGGTCACCCCCAGCCAGTTGGGCACCATCAACAGACCCGGACGCAGTGTGGTCACCGCATCGTCGTAGACCATGCGGCCCTCGAAGGGCTGGCCATCGATGACATAGCTCACCGCCTCGCTGCGCATTCCAGCCTCGGCAGCCGTCGCGC
Source organism: Pseudomonas sp. R4-15 (assembly GCF_055768815.1). NCBI lineage: Bacteria > Pseudomonadati > Pseudomonadota > Gammaproteobacteria > Pseudomonadales > Pseudomonadaceae > Pseudomonas > Pseudomonas sp. R4-15. The sequence continues at coordinate 2,662,322 of NZ_CM147293.1, read as the reverse complement.
CCACCAGCAACAATGCACAGCCAATCGCCATCCGCTTCATGCTTTCGCTCCCTTTCAATAGAGACCCTTGAGCCTAGCAGCGATGGCGGCGAACGCTCAGCAACGCGGGCTCAGTGCAGACAGCACTGCTTGAATTTCTTGCCGCTGCCACACGGGCAGGGATCATTGCGCCCCACCTGCGGCCCCTTACGTAGCGGCTGCGCGGCCGGACGCTGACTGCGGAAATGCATATACAGGCCCTGGGCGGCGGGCTCGATGGCGTCCACGTACTGTTCGAATTCCTCGTCGCCGAGCTTCTCCAGTTCGGCGACGCCTTCCTCACTGGTATGCACGGCGATCAGCGACAGCGCTTCCATCACTTCCTCAGGCAACTCCAGATCCAACCAGCCGCACAGCTCAGCGCCACGCATGTAGCCATGGCACCAGTCCTCGACCACGGTATAGAGCTGGCCATCCACCTCATCCTCGGCGAACAGCGCCTCGAACTCACCGCCCTCCTGGGACAGGTTCCACTCGATGTCTTCGAGCAGGGACAGCACCTTGCGACTGAACCGCTCGCCCTGCACCGCCGACCAGGTCGGCACCTGGCCAGCCCAGATCGCCTGCAGCCACTGCTCCACGGGAATCTCCCGTTCGCAGGAAACGAGTGCAGTCAGGAAACCATCCAGCTCACTGACGCTGAGCACGGCATCGTCGTTGCCGTACTTGTGCAGCTGGTCGTCCAAATAGATGAGGTCACTCGATTCCATGGTGCACTTCCGCAAGGGGCGATAAAGCCGCGATTATCACCGCGAATGCCGGCCCATCCAATCACTCTCTCCGGTCAGCCTCCCAGGCCGCTGGCCAGCAAGCGCCCGCCGAGCAGTGCCAGTGCCATAAAAAAGCAACGACGGAACATCACCTGCGACAGCCGCCCACGCAGCCAACGGCCCAGCGACATGCCCAGCAACGAGGGCAGGATCATCCCCAGCGAAAGCCCGGCGACTGACAGGCCCAAGCTCTGGTTGAGCCAGAGGCAGGCGGCGAGCGCCAGAGTCGCCACCATGAATGACAAGCCCATCGCCTGGATGAGCTCGTCGCGGGACAGGCCAAGCGCCTGCAGGAACGGCACGCCGGGCATCACGAAGACTCCCGTGGCCGCAGTGGCCAAGCCGGAAAGCACCCCGGCGAGCGGCCCCAGGCGACGCTCGTTACGCGCGCTCAATGGCCGAACGTGACCGAACAGCCCCCAGCCTGCGTACGCCAGCAACGCCGCGCCCAGGCTCGCACTGGCCCAGTGCCCGGTGGGTGCGCCCCATGCCAGCGCACCGACCAGCGCGCCCAGGCACAAGCCCAGCAGCAAGGGCGCAAGTCGACGGGACAGGCGCGGCAGCTCCGGCCAGGGACGCGTCTGCCAAAGGTTGCTGGCCAGCGACGGCGCTATCAAGGCAGCCGCGGCCTGGGCCGGGGACATCAGCAAAGACAGCAACGCCATCACCACCACCGGCTGGCCAAAGCCAACCACGCCCTTGACCAAGCCACCGAGAACGAAGACCCCGACCATCGCCGTCAACACCTGCCCGTCCATCCCACGCCCCCTGCTGCTCGTACGGGGATTGTGGTCTCTCCGGCTACGCCGCAGAATCGGGAAATCCTGCAGCCAGCCTCAGGCGTGACCATAACCAGATGCGCTTCGATCTGACAGACTTGCAACTCTTCGTGCACATCCACGATGCGGGCAGCATCAGCGGCGGCGCCGAACGCGCGCACATGACCCTGGCCTCGGCCAGCGAGCGTATCCGTGGCATGGAACAGTTGCTCGGCGTGCCTCTGCTGCTACGCCATCGTCGCGGTGTGAGCGCCACCGATGCCGGCCAGGCGCTACTGCGCAACGCGCACAACGTGCTACGACACATGCAACGCTTGCGTGGCGAGCTGGGCCAGTACGGTAGCGGCCTGCGTGCTCAGGTACGCCTGCATTGCAACACCGCCGCGCTCAGCGAACACCTGCCGGCGCTGCTCGGACGCTTCCTGCGCGAGAACCCGCTGATCAGCGTGGCCATCGAAGAGAAACTCAGCTACGAGATCGCCGATGGCCTGCGCGCCGGACTTTGCGACATCGGTGTGCTTTCCGATGCCGTGGAGCTGACCGGGCTGCAGGCCCATGCGTTCCGCCGGGACCGCCTGTCACTGGTCGTGCCCCACGATCACCGGCTGGCCGGACACCGTAGCGTCAGCCTGGCGGAGGTCGCCGACGAAGGCTTCATCGGCCTGGTGGAGGGTAGCGCGCTCTCGGAATACGTCGATCAGCATGCCCGTCGCCTGGGCCGGCATCTGGAATATCGAGTGCGCCTGCACGGCTTCGAGGCCATCTGCCGAATGGTCGGCGAAGGCGTCGGCATCGCCGTACTGCCGCGCAGTGCCGCGATCCGCTGCGCCCGACGCAACGCGATTCACCGCCTGGAGCTGGACGATCCCTGGGCCACACGCAACCTGCTGCTCTGCCTGCGCGCCGGCGAAACGCCCTCGCGCCCGGTAGAGCACATGGTCGCGCACCTGCTGGCGCAGGCCGCCCCTTAGACAATCGCGTGGCGCGCAACAGGCACCCACAAAAAAGGCGCACCCATAAGGTGCGCCAGTCAAAGCCTCAAAAAGGAGCGTATCGAGGTGGGCGAATTATCACGCCCGCACCAACCGCCTTAAATAGCCAATCCTGCAACAGTCTTTCCCGCAGCAGACATCGTTAGTCGTCGCTGATGGAGATGTTCGGCATCGGTGTGGCGCTGCCGGCGTCCGCGGCAATCCGCGCGCCGACCTTGCGCGCCAGGCTCTGGTAGATCATCGCCAACTGGCTGTCGGGGTCGGCCACCACCGTCGGCCGGCCGCTGTCGGCCTGCTCACGGATGGCCAGCGACAGAGGCATCGAAGCCAGCAGCTCGACGCCGTACTGCTCGGCGAGCTTCTCGCCACCGCCCTCGCCGAACAGGTGCTCGACATGACCACAGTTGGAGCAGATGTGCACCGCCATGTTCTCCACCACGCCCAGCACCGGGATGTTCACCTTGCGGAACATCTCCACGCCCTTCTTGGCGTCGAGCAGGGCCAGGTCCTGGGGCGTGGTGACGATCACGCTGCCGGCCACCGGCACCTTCTGCGCCAGGGTCAGCTGGATGTCGCCGGTACCCGGCGGCATGTCGATCACCAGATAGTCGAGGTTGTCCCAGGCCGTCTGCGTCAGCAACTGCTGCAGGGCACCGGAGACCATCGGCCCGCGCCAGACCACCGGCGTCCGCTCATCGGTGAGAAACGCCATGGACATGATCTGCACGCCATGCGCCTGCAGCGGGATGAACCATTTCTGGTCCTTGATCTGCGGTCGCGTGCCCTCCGGCAGGCCAAACATGATGCCCTGGCTGGGTCCGTAGATGTCCGCATCGAGCATACCCACCCGGGCACCTTCGCGGGCCAGTGCCAGCGCCAGGTTGGCGGCGGTGGTGGACTTGCCGACGCCACCCTTGCCAGACGCCACGGCGATCACGTTCTTCACGTTGGCCAGCGCTTCCATCTGCGGTTGCGCGGCGTGTGCCTCGATCACGCAATCCACCTGCACCTCGGCGCGCACCACGCCATCGAGGTTGCCGATGGCCATTTCCAGGGTCTGCGCCCAGCCCCCCTTGAACAGCCCAGCGGCGTAGCCGAGCTGGACGCGCACCTGCACCGAGTCGTCCTGGATGCGGATCTCGCGCACGCAACCGGCAGAAACCGGATCTTGCTCCAGATGCGGATCGGTGAGCTGGCGTAGGGCGGCTTCCACCGCTTCACGGGTAACGGGCATCGGGCACTCCAGGCAGGGATTTCACATGAGGCGGCTATGCTACCGCAGGCCCTGCGCCGCAGGGCAAGTTCTCAGGACTGCGGCGGCGCCTCCAGCACCTGAGGTGCGTCCTCGATACGCTCCAGTTCCAGTTCCAGTTCGGCGCGCTCGCTCCAGGCCTCCGGCAGCTCGCTGCGCACGGAGACGCCCAGGTCGCGGAATTCCTTGACCTGCTTGACCAGGTTGCCGCGACCGTTGACCAATTGATCGCGCGCCTTGTTGAAGGCGTCCTTGGCGCGATCCAGGTTGGTCTCGATGCCGTCCATGCTGGCGAGGAAGGTGCGCAGCTTGTCGTAGACCTTGCCGGCGCGGTCGGCCAGCTCGGCGGTGTGCTTGTTCTGCTCCTCGAAGCGCCATAGCTGGCGGACGATGTTCAGGCTGGTCAGCAGCGTGGTCGGCGTGGCCACCAGCACGTTGCGCTCGATGGCCTTCTGGAACAGCGTCTCGTCGGCCTTGAGCGCCTCGACGAAGGCCGATTCGATGGGGATGAACATGAACACCATCTCCGGCGCATTGAGCCCCGGCAGATCGAAGTAGTGCCGGTCCGCCAGCTCCTTGATGCGCGCGGCGATGGCGCCGACGTGCTCGTTCAGGGCGATGGCACGCTCCGCCTCGTCCTCGGCGTTGACGAAGCGCGTGTAGGCGTTGAGCGAGACCTTGGCATCGATGATCAGGTGCTTCTTCTGCGGCAGGTAGACCAGCGCATCCGGACGCTTGCGGCCGTCCTCGGTATTGAAGCTGGCCTCGCGCACGAAGTCGCGGCCCGGCAGCAGGCCGGAACGCTCCAGCACGTTCTCCAGGATCAACTCGCCCCAGTTGCCCTGCATCTTCTTCTGGCCCTTGAGGGCGGTGGCCAGGTCGTGGGCCTCCTGGGTGATCTGCCGGTTCAGCTCGTTGAGCTGCACCAGTTGCTGGGCCAGGGTGGCCTGCTGCTGCACGTCCTTGTGGTGGATGTCCTCGACCTTGGCACGGAAACCCTCGATCTGCTCGCGGAACGGCTTGAGCAGCGCGTCCAGCGACTGCGCGCTGGTCTGCACGAAGGCCTGGCCCTTGGCCTCGAAGATCTTCCCGGCGAGCTGCTCGAACTCCATCTTCAACTGCTCGCGGGCCTCCACCAGCAGCTTCTGCTGCTCGGTGAAATGCTGCTGCTTCTGCTCCAGGGTGGAACGCAGGGTGGCGTGCTCGCGATCCAGTTCGGCATGGCGCTGCAGCAGGCCCTGGTGCTCCTGCTGCAACTGGCGATAGTTCTCGCGCAGTTCCTCATGGTGCAGGCCCTGCTCGCGGCCCTGGGCGCGCAGCGCCTCGCTCTGAGCCCCAAGCTCGGCGAGCTTGCGGTACTGTTCCTGCTCGCCCTGGCGACGCCGCTCCAGCTCATCACGCAGGCCATCCAACTGATGCTCGAGCTGCTCGGCGCGCACTTGCTCGGCGCGCACCGACGCCTGCAGGCCACTGGCTTCCAGGGCTTGCTGCTGTAGCCGTTCGAGGAGTTCGTCGCGCGCCTCGCGCGCCTGCGCCAGTTCCTCGTCGCGCAGCCGCAAGCGCCCGCGCTGGTGCAGCGCAAGCCCGCCAAGCAGCAGCGCCAGCAACGTACTGGCGCCACCCAGCGCCCACAGCAGTTCAATCGATTGCATCTCGTGTTTCCTTGATCGGCACAGCAGACCGCGCACTTGCCCGGCGGCGGCACCCTATGTAACTTCAGACGACATGTCCATCATCGCGACAGGACTTCGGCCCAACTCCGCACAGGTCCCCATGAAACGATCTATCGAGCAGGTCCGTTGGGACCTGGCGCAACGCTACCGACTCATCGAGACCGTCGCCTGGTGGGAAGGACGCCTCACCACCACGCACCTGATGCAGAGCTTCGGCATCAGCCGCCAGCAGGCTTCGAAGGACATTAACGCCTACCTGGCCGAACACGCGCCGGACAACCTGGTCTACGACAAACGCCTCAAAGGCTACCGACCGGCGGACGATTTCGCACCCCGCTTCATCGACGGCAGTGCCAGCGCCTACCTGCACCTGCTGAACCAGAACCGCGAGAAATCGCCGCACCTGGAAGGCCTGGCACTGGCCTACGCGCACACCGAGGTGCTTGAGGTCCCGGACCGTAGCGTGCGTCCCGAGGTCCTGCGCCCGATCCTCGCGGCCTGCCGGGACGGCTGGCGCCTGGAGACCGACTACGTTTCGCTGAGCAGCCCCGAAGTGGAGCGCCGGGTCATCGCTCCGCACACCCTGGTCTACACCGGCATGCGCTGGCACGTACGCGCCTATTGCGAGAAGAACCGTGACCACCGCGACTTCGTCCTCAGCCGTTTCCGCGGCATCCCGGAACTGCTCGCGGCAGCCGAACAACATCGTGAAGACGACCCCGGCTGGAGTGCCCAGGTCGAGGTTCACCTGCAGGCTGATCCACGCCTGGAACCGCCACAACGGGCGATCATCGAGACCGATTACGGTATGCAGGACGGCCTGCTGCGCGTGGCCACCCGCGGCGCGCTGGTGCAATACGTACTGCAACGCTACGGCATCGACGCCGGCAGCCTGCAAGCCCGGCCCACCGCGCAGCAGATCGTGGTCGCGAATCTGGATGAGCTGACAGCCTGGCTCTACCACTAGGGCCTGTTCCCGTTTCATTCGCGGCCGCGCCGATGCCTGTTTTGGCGCGAGACAAGGCGCGAGTCGCAGGGCTTACCGGGGTAAGTTCAAGACGAGTAACGCCGTATCGCGCCAAAACAGGCACCGGCCCGTAGGGTTGTGCCAGAAATGGCCTGCGCTGTCGTTGCAGGACTTGCCAAGGGAATAACCATTGGCTGCGTCCTGCGCCTAATCGCAGGCCATTTCTGGCGACAACGCGGCTCGTGAATGAAACGGGAACAGGCCCTAGCGTCACGAGGCTAAGCCGGTCCGTAGGCCAGCCGCGCAAGGCAGACCAGCACACCGGCGATGGCCAGGCAGGCGTAGAAGTTTTCCAGCAGCAATTGGGGAAAGAGCATGGTGCGTGTCTCCGCTAAGGCTTCGCGAGACACGCTAGAGAGCAGGCGCCAGACTGTCGATCCGTAAACTTTTCGTACGTAAACAAAAGGTACGGATCACAGCGGACCGGGATCGGGAATCGGGTCCGGTGGCGGGGGCGCCTTCTCCAGGTTTTCCAGGGCCTCCTCGGTGAGCTCCGGGCCCTCCTCCTCAGCTTCGGCCTCGTCCAGATCGTTGAGCGGCGACTGGTCGCCCTGCAGCAGCCAGGGTAGGAAGGATGCGGTTTGATGCGTAGCGGCAAGCATGGAACGCCTCCTCGGGATGACGTGGAATGACAACCTGGAGCGCTGGCCTCACGAGGCCAGCGGCGCCTGCTCGAGCATCAGCTCGCGACGCACCAGGGCCTCCAGGCGGGAAAATTCGAAGGGTTTGAGCAGGAAATCGACGACGTTCAGGTGCATCGCATCGATGGCATCGGTCACGTCCGCGCGCCCAGACATCACCACCACCGGCAAGGCCGCACGGTCGGATTCGCGGATGCTGCGCACCAGCTCCAGGCCATCCTCATGGTCCAGGCGCAGGTCGGTAATCAACATGCCAATCGAGCGCCGGCGGCGTAGCAACGTCATGGCACTGCCTGCACCATCGGCGGTATAGCAACGGATGCCCGAGAGCCTCAGCATCTCGGCCAGCAACTCACGAAAATCCTCGTCGTCCTCTACCAGCAACACCGAAGACGAGGCGGCATCCTCCAACTGGCTCACCTCGGCCAGGGCGGACTGCTCTTCTGCACTGAGTAGCTCGCGGGGATTGCTCACGATATTCGCCCCAATAAAATGCAACATCGCAAGAGAGACCGGCAATTTCGGCGGATGTTGCGTGATCGCGCTGCCATTGGTCGGAAATCCACCAAAACACGCCTTACGAGCCCATTCGGCAGACTGCCGCGCCACGCTATCCAGGCGATACCCGCGGGGGAACCTGTCACGCAGCGACGCCATGCATCACCCCGCGCACCTATGCAACAATATGTGCCCCGTCCGGCCCGCAACCGGCCTCCATCTGCGACAAACCCGCCCCCGTTCCTGGCGGCGGCGTTCGAACCTGGCCCTAAGGCATCACGGCGAACCCGAAAGCAATCCACTCTTTTTATTGGTAAAGCCCCTTGATCTCCACCGCCAACATCACCATGCAGTTCGGCGCCAAGCCGCTGTTCGAGAACGTTTCCGTCAAGTTCGGCAACGGCAACCGCTACGGCCTGATCGGCGCCAACGGCTGCGGCAAGTCCACCTTCATGAAAATCCTCGGTGGCGAGCTGGAGCCCTCGGCCGGGCAGGTGATGCTCGAACCCAACGTGCGCCTCGGCAAGCTGCGCCAGGACCAGTTCGCCTACGAGGACAACAGCGTCATCGACACGGTGATCATGGGCCACACCGAACTGTGGGACGTGAAGGCCGAGCGTGACCGCATCTACTCGCTGCCGGAGATGAGCGAGGAGGACGGCATGGCGGTGGCCGAGCTGGAGGTGCAGTTCGCCGAGTACGACGGCTATACCGCCGAATCCCGCGCGGGTGAACTGCTGCTCGGCCTGGGCATTCCGCTGGATCAGCACTTCGGTCCGATGAGTGCCGTGGCGCCGGGCTGGAAGCTTCGCGTACTGCTGGCCCAGGCGCTGTTCTCCGATCCGGAAGTGCTGCTGCTCGACGAGCCGACCAACCACCTGGACATCAACACCATCCGCTGGCTGGAGAGCGTGCTCACCGCGCGCAACTCCACCATGATCATCATTTCCCACGACCGTCACTTCCTGAACTCGGTCTGCACCCACATGGCCGACCTGGACTACGGCGAGCTGCGCCTGTTCCCGGGCAACTACGACGAGTACATGACCGCGGCGACCCAGGCGCGCGAGCGCCTGCTGTCCGACAACGCCAAGAAGAAGGCGCAGATCGCCGAACTGCAGACCTTCGTCAGCCGCTTCTCGGCCAACGCCTCGAAAGCCAAGCAGGCCACCAGCCGCGCCAAGCAGATCGACAAGATCCAGCTCGAAGAGGTCAAGCCGTCCAGCCGTGTCAGCCCGTTCATTCGCTTCGAGCAGCAGAAGAAGCTGCACCGCCAGGCGCTGACCCTGGAGAACGTGGCCCAGGGCTACGACGGCCAGACGCTGTTCTCCGGCCTGTCGCTGCAGGTCGAAGCCGGCGAGCGCATCGCCATCATCGGCCCCAACGGCATCGGCAAGACCACCCTGCTGCGTACCCTGGTCGACGACATGCCGGCGATGAAGGGCGAGGTAAAGTGGGCGGAAAGCGCCGATATCGGCTACTTCGCCCAGGACCACGCCGAAGACTTCGAGAAGGACATGACCCTGTTCGACTGGATGGGCCAGTGGACCGGCGGCGGCGAGCAGCTGGTGCGCGGCACCCTCGGCCGCATGCTGTTCTCCAACGACGACATCGGCAAATCGGTGAAGGTGATTTCCGGTGGCGAACAGGGCCGCATGCTGTTCGGCAAGCTGATCCTGGCCAAGCCCAACGTACTGGTGATGGACGAACCGACCAACCACCTGGACATGGAATCCATCGAGGCGCTGAACCTGGCGCTGGAGAACTACCCGGGCACGCTGATCTTCGTCAGCCACGACCGGGAATTCGTCAGTTCCCTGGCCACCCGCATCATCGAACTGTCGGAAACCGGCATCGCCGACTTCTCCGGCAGCTACGACGACTACCTGCGCAGCCAGGGCATCGTCTGACCACCCGCTCGCCGCGGCCCCGAAGCGGGCCGCGGCTGGCCGCTACATCGCCGCATCCCGTATAGTTCGGGACTTTCCTTCGTTACCTGCGCACAAGCCATCATCATGACCGACGCCCGCCAGATCCTCGTCACCAGCGCCCTGCCCTACGCCAACGGCTCGATCCACCTCGGCCACATGGTCGAGTACATCCAGACCGACATCTGGGTGCGTTTCCAGAAGCTGCGCGGCCACCAGTGCACCTACGTCTGCGCCTCCGATGCCCACGGTTCGGCGATCATGCTGCGCGCGGAGAAGGAAGGCATCACCCCCGAGCAACTGATCGAGAACGTGCGCCAGGAGCACGCCACCGACTTCGCCGACTTCCTGGTGGACTTCGACAACTTCCACTCGACCCACTCGGAAGAGAACCGCGAACTGTCCTCGGCGATCTACAAGGCGCTACGTGACAACGGCCACATCGCCACCCGCTCGGTAACCCAGTACTTCGATCCCGAAAAGGGCATGTTCCTCGCCGACCGATTCATCAAGGGCACCTGCCCCAAGTGCGGCACGCCCGACCAGTATGGCGACAACTGCGAGAAGTGCGGCGCCACCTACGAGCCCACCGAGCTGAAAGACCCGCGCTCGGCGATTTCCGGCGCGGTGCCGGAGCTGCGTGACTCCAAGCACTTCTTCTTCAAGCTGCCGGACTTCGAAGCGAGCCTGAAGCAGTGGACCCGCAGCGGCGCGCTGCAGGAGTCGGTGGCGAACAAGATCGCCGAATGGCTGGACGCCGGTCTGCAGGAGTGGGACATCTCCCGCGATGCGCCCTACTTCGGCTTCGAGATCCCCGACGAACCGGGCAAGTATTTCTACGTCTGGCTGGACGCGCCGATCGGCTACATGGCCAGTTTCAAGAACCTCTGCGCGCGCCGCCCGGAGCTGGACTACGACAGCTACTGGAAGCCGGACTCCACCGCCGAGGTGTACCACTTCATCGGCAAGGACATCGTCAACTTCCACGCGCTGTTCTGGCCGGCGATGCTCGAGGGTGCGGGCTTCCGCAAGCCCACCGCGCTGAACGTGCACGGTTTCCTCACCGTCGACGGGCAGAAGATGTCCAAGTCGCGCGGCACCTTCATCAAGGCGCGCACCTACCTGGACCACCTGAATCCCGAGTACCTGCGTTACTACTTCGCCAGCAAGCTCGGCCGTGGCGTGGATGACCTCGACCTGTCGCTCGACGACTTCGTGCAGAAGGTCAACTCGGACCTGGTCGGCAAGGTGGTGAACATCGCCAGCCGCTGCGCCGGCTTCATCCACCGTGGCAACGGCGGCGTGCTGGTACACGCCGATCCGGAGCCGGCGCTGTGGAACGCCACCCTGGAGGCCGCACCGCAGATCGCCGAGGCCTACGAGCAGCGCGACTTCGCCCGCGCCATGCGCGAGATCATGACCCTCGCCGACCAGGCCAACGCCTGGATCGCCGAAAAGGCGCCCTGGGCGCTGAACAAGGTCGAGGGGAAACAGGGCGAAGTGCAGCAGATCTGCGCCCTGGGCGTGAACCTGTTCCGCCAGTTGGTCATCTTCCTCAAACCGGTGCTGCCAAAGCTGGCCGAAGCCGCCGAACAGTTCCTCAACGTGCCGGCACTGCACTGGGACGACCACCGCGGCCCGCTCGCCGACCATCAGTTGAACGCCTTCACCCCGCTGCTCACCCGCATTGAGGCCGATAAGGTGCAGGCGATGGTCGACGCGTCCAAGCAAGACCTGGCCGCTGCCGAAGCACCGAAGGACGCCGCGCCCCAAGGCAACGGCGAGCTGGCCAAGGAGCCGATCGCCGAAACCATCGACTTCAACGCTTTTGCCGCCGTCGACCTGCGCATCGCGCTGATCGAGAAGGCCGAGTTCGTCGAAGGCGCCGACAAGCTGCTGCGCCTGACCCTGGACATCGGCGATGCCAAGCGCAACGTGTTCTCCGGGATCAAGAGCGCCTATCCCGAGCCGAGCAAATTGGAAGGCAAACTGACCCTGTACGTGGCCAACCTGGCCGCGCGCAAGATGAAGTTCGGCGTCTCCGAAGGCATGGTCCTGGCGGCCGGCCCCGGCGGCGAGGAAATCTACCTGCTCAGCCCGGACAGCGGCGCCAAGCCCGGCCAGCGGGTCAAGTAAGCCCGCTACGCGCCCGCTCGCAGGTCGAGTCGGGCGCGTGACGTCCCAGGATCGCCCCATGCACCTCGCGTTTCTGCTGTTGCTCGCCGTCCTGCTACCCCGTCTGCTCGCAGCGGGCCAGCCGAGCGCAGCCGCCGCCCGGCCAGCGGCGCTGGCCTTGCTGCTCTCGGCGCCGTTCGGCTGGCTGCTGCGACAGGGCCTCGACGCCGTGGCGGTGCCGGCACTCTGGCTGCCGCTCTACCTGTCCGCGCAGGTTCCGCTGACCGCACTGGCGCAAACGCTCTGGCGTCGTCTGCCCGGCGCAGCGTACGAAGCCCCTGACAAACTTGCGCTGATCGCCAGCGCTGCACTCCCCGGTATCGGCCTGTGGCTCGCGGCGCTGAGCTTCAGCGCATGGCTGCTCCAGGCGCTGGGCGCGGCCATTGCCCTGGTCCTGCTGGCAACGCTGCTCGACGATCTGCTCGCCCGTTTGCCAACACCCCCACGCGCCTTGCGCGGAACGCCGTTGCTGTTGTGCGCCAGCGGATTGCTCGGGCTGGTGTTACTCGGTCTGGAAGGTCTCTGGCGATGAATGCCCTCACCCTGAACACTGAATTGCGATGCCCATGAACACTGCCCTGATCGACACCATCGACGCCCTGCTGCCGCAGACTCAATGCGGCAAGTGCGGCCACGATGGCTGCCTGCCCTATGCCCAGGGCATTGCCGATGGCGAGGCGATCAACAAATGTCCGCCCGGCGGCCAGGCCACGGTGACGGCACTCGCCACCCTACTCGCGCGCCCCGAGCTACCGCTGGCCGAAGCACCGGTCCCCGCGCAGGTGGCGGTGATTCGCGAAGCCGAGTGCATCGGTTGCACCAAGTGCATTCAGGCCTGCCCACTGGACGCCATCGTCGGTGCCGCCAAGCTGATGCACACCGTGATCGCCGACGAATGCAGCGGCTGCGAACTGTGCGTGGCACCCTGCCCGGTCGATTGCATCGACCTCCTCGTTCTCGAGGGCGCCGAAGCCGAAGCGCAACGCGCCCGTGCCGCACAGTTCCGCCAGCGCCACCGGGCCCGCCAGCGACGCCTGGCGCGGAACGCCGCGCGGCGCCGTGAGGAACGCCAGGCGCAGCCGCGCGCGGCGGTCGCGCAGAACAACGAGCCGGCCCCGCAGACAGACGCCCTGAAAAAAGCCCGCATCGCCGCCAGCATGGCACGCGTCGCCCTTGGCAAGGCCGAACGCCAGTTGGCACTGCATGGCACCGAGGCGTTGCAGCAGCAGGTGGAACGTCTGCGCACGGCCCACCAGGAGGCCGATGAAGCGCTGCGCCATATCGAGGCGCAGGCTCCGTCTGCAGCGCAGGCGAGCGATGCGGGCGCCGACCGCAAGCGCGCGACCATCGCCGCCGCCCTGGCACGCAGCCAGTTGGCCAAGGCACAGCGTGCCTTCGGCGCGACGCCCGATGACCATCAACGCAACCAGCTCCAGGAACTCGAAGCCGCCGTGGCCCGCGCCGAGCAGGCACTGGCAGCGCCCACGGACGGTGAAGCCCGCCTGCGCCAGGCCAAGCAGGCCTACAAGGCCGCCCGTGACGCGTTGCGCAACGGCGAGCGCGAAGCACGCGAAGACCTTCCCGCTCTACGCGATGCGCTGGCCCGCACCGAGCAGGCCCTGCACCTCGCCGAAGAGCACTGCGGCAAACCGGCGCCGCAGTTGCAGCGCCAGGACAAGCGTCCGGTTTCCCCCGAGCGTCGGCAGGCCAAGACCACACTCGCCTATGCCCGCGCGGAGCTGGCCCGGTTGCGCCGCGACGGTGCCGCCGCCGAAGCCTTGTCCGCCGCCGAGCAACGCCTTGAACAGGCGCAGCGCGAGGTCGACGCGCTGGAGCGGCCGGCGTGAGCGGACGCCCATGAGCACCCAGCGCCAAGTGCTCTGGGCATGCCTGCCCGGCCTGCTCGCGCTCGTCTGGCAGTTCGGCTGGGGCACCCCGCTGCAATTGCTGATCACGCTACCTAGCGCACTCCTTTGCAGCGCCCTGGAGCACCATCTGCGGCCTGAGCACGCCACTGGCCATGAGGATGCGCTGGTCAGCGCCACGCTGCTCGGCCTGGCATTGCCCGGCGGCGCACCGGCCTGGGTGGCGGCCAGTGCCACAGCCTTCGGCCTCCTCGTCGGACGCAGCCTGCTTGGCGGCAGCGGCCGTAACCCGCTCAATCCGGCGATGCTCGGCTATCTGTTCGCGCTGCTGGCATTTCCCGCGGCGTTGAGCCAGTGGCCGCAACAGCCGCTGGGCTTCACCCCGGCACTGACCGCCCTGGGCGGTAACCCGACCAGCGATGCGTTCAGCGGCGCGACCCTACTCGACAGCCTGCGCCACGAACGCGCGTTGACCATCGACGAGCGCTTCGCCAACGATCCAGCATTCGGCCATTTCGCCGCGGCCGGCATGGAATGGGTCAACCTGGCCTTTCTCCTCGGCGGCCTCTGGCTGATTCGCCGTCGCGTGATCGACTGGCGCGTACCCGCGGGTCTGCTCGGCACCCTGACGCTGCTGGCGCTGGCCTGCTGGAACGGCAATGGCTCGGACTCCAATGGCTCGCCGCTGCTGCACCTGTTCTCCGGCGCCAGCATGCTCGGCGCCTTCTTCATCGCCAGCGAGCCCGTTAGCGGCGCTCGCACGCCACGCGGGCGACTGTACTTCGGCATCGGTGTCGGCGCGCTGGTGTATGCGATACGCACCTGGGGAGGCTACGCCGATGGCCTGGCCATCGGCGTGCTGACGATGAACCTGGCGGCGCCCTGGCTCGACCGCTTCGCCGCGCGGCGCCCGGCATGATGCGACTGCTCGCGCCGTGCCTGGCCGCGCTGGCATTGCTGGCCCTGCTCGCTCAGGGGTTGAGCCCGGCCATCCAGGCCGAACGCCGCGCCTGGAACGAACGCAAGCTGCTCGCGCCACTCGCCGGCCTGGCCTACGACAACCAGCCACTGCAGGAGCCGCTGGCCGTCACCGCGCCGCTCACCGGCGCCTGGCAGGTCCGCCTTCGCGACGCGCCGGTGGCTCGCCTGCTGCGCCTGCGGACGTCGGGCTACGAAGGTCCCATCGAACTCCTGCTGGCCACCGATGCCCGCGGCCGCCTGCACGACCTCTCGGTGCTGCAGCAGAGCGAGACGCCCGGCCTTGCCGCCCTCGACGAAGCGCCGGGGCAGACCTGGCTCGCCAGCCTGCGCGGACGCACGGCAGCGCAGTTGCAGCTCCGCGCAGACGGTGGCGAGGTGGATGCGATCGCCGGCGCCACCCGTACCTCACGCGCGGTCGTCGATGCGCTGCGTGCAGCGCTCACCCAGGAGACGCCCCCATGAAACGTCTGAGCGTGCTGGCGTTGCCTGCCGTGCTCGCCGGCAGCGAGTCCCTGCTCCAGGGTCTGTTGACCGCAGCCAGTCTATTGCTGGTCGGCGCATTCGCCACGCCACTGCTGTGTGTATTGCGCGCTTCCAGCCCTGGCCAACGCCTGGCCGCCGCACTGTTGCTGGGCGGCGTCGCCGCGACGGCCTGTGCGCTGGCACTGCAGGCCGTGTCCCTGGAGGACTATCACGCCAATGCCGGCGCCCTGGCGCTCGTCGCGCTGATCCCTGCAGGGCTGCAGGCAGACGGCAACGCCAGGGCCTTGGCCAGGATCGCCGGCCTGGCTATCCTGCTCGGCGCGCTGCGCGAGGGCCTCGGCCACGGCAGCCTGCTGCAGCACGGTTGGACCTTGCCCTGGCATTGGCCACTGTTGGCTCTGCCCGCCCTGTCACTGTTGCTGCTGGGCCTGGCCCTGGCAGCGCGCCGACACTTCCGCCCGACACAAGACGACCGATGAACGCCGCCAAACGCCTGGAAATCTTCCGCCGCCTCCACGAGGACAACCCCGATCCGAAGACCGAACTGGCCTACACCACGCCCTTCGAGCTGCTGATCGCGGTGATCCTCTCCGCGCAGGCCACCGACGTCGGGGTGAACAAGGCCACGGCCCGCCTCTACCCGGTGGCGAACACGCCCCAGGCGATCTACGACCTCGGCGTCGAGGGCCTGTCCGAGTACATCAAGACCATCGGCCTGTACAACAGCAAGGCGAAGAACGTCATCGAGACCTGCCGCATCCTGGTGGAGAAACATGGCGGCGAGGTGCCGGACAACCGTGAAGACCTGGAAGCCCTCCCCGGGGTCGGCCGCAAGACCGCCAACGTAGTGCTGAACACCGCCTTTCGTCAGCCGACCATGGCAGTGGACACGCATATTTTCCGCGTTGCCAATCGTACCGGCATCGCGCCGGGCAAGAACGTTCTGGAGGTCGAGCGCAAGCTGGTGAAGTTCGTACCCAAGGACTATCTGCTCGATGCGCACCACTGGCTGATCCTCCACGGGCGCTACGTGTGCAAGGCGCGCAAGCCCGCCTGTGGCGCCTGCCGCATCGAAGACCTGTGCGAATACAAGCACAAGACGTCTGACGATTGATTACCCCCGGATTTTTTCATCCTCCCGATTGAAAAAATCTTTTTTACCCGCTCGATCTTTGCCGCTATAAGGTGCGCCAAAAGCCCCCTGCTATCGGGAGTGAGGGTATGAGCGATAAAGAGATCGAACTGGACGACGACTTCGAGACCGACGAGGAGGAAACCTCCGAGAAAACCGTCGAAGTCGCCAAGACCAACCTGACCAAACGCCGCATCATCGACAACTATCTCGAAGAGCGACGCCTGCAGAAACAGCTGGCGGACTACGACTTCGACCTCTGACGCCCGCACGCCAGCAAACACTGAAAAACCGCCATGCCTGTCCGGGCATGGCGGTTTTTTATGGCCCTAGCCGAGCACCCTCAAGACAAGCGCATATTCCAGCGCCACGTCACGCAGCGCCTGATAGCGGCCACTCATCCCGCCGTGTCCCGCGCCGAAGTCGGTCTTGAGCAGCAGCAGATTGTCGTCGGTCTTGGTCGCTCGCAGCTTCGCCACCCACTTGGCGGCCTCCCAGTACTGCACGCGGCTGTCGTGGTAACCGGCGACGGCGAGGATCGCCGGGTAGTCCTGGGCACGCACGTTCTCGTAGGGCGCGTAGTCGGCCAGGCGCTCGCGCACCTCGGGCTGGTTCGGATCGCCCCATTCGTCGTACTCGGTGACGGTCAGCGGCAGGTCCGGATTGAGCATGCTGTTGAGCACATCGACGAACGGCACCTCGGCGATGGCGGCGGCGAACAGCTCCGGACGCTGGTTGAGCACCGCGCCGATCAGCAGGCCGCCGGCGCTGCCACCGCTGATCGCCAGCCGCTCGCGTCGGGTGTAGCCCTCGGCGAGCAGGTGTTCGGCGCAGGCGATGAAGTCATCGAAGCTGTTCTGCTTGTGCTCCAGTTTGCCGGCGCGGTACCAGGCCTCGCCGAGCTCGCCACCACCGCGCACGTGGGCGATGGCGAACACGTAACCGCGTTCGAGCAGGCTCAGACGCGCATGGGAGAACCAGGGGTCGAGGCTCTCCCCGTAGGCGCCGTAGCCGTACAGGTAGAGCGGCGCCGGCAAGCCACTGGCGAGCACCTCGCGACGCGCTACGAGGCTGATCGGCACCGGCGTGCCATCCGCCGCACGTGCCCACAGGCGGCGGCTCTCGTAGGCTTCGGCATCGAAGAGACCCTCGACCGGCACCTGCTTGAGAATGCGCTGCTCGCCACTGGCGAGGTCCAGCTGGCGCACCTGTGCCGGGCGGTTCAGCGCCTCGTAGCGCAGGCGCACCACCGGGCTGTCGAAGGCCAGGTTGTCCTGCACGTAGAGGCTGTAGGCCGCGTCAGGCAGTTCGACCTGGTAGGCCTCGCCGGCGGCAGGCAGCACGCGCAGCACCGGCAGTCCGGCATCGCGCAGGCTGAGCACCAGGGCATCGCGGTTGATACTGACGTCCTCCAGGGTCCGCTCGGCATCGTGGGGCACCAGGCACTGCCAGGCGGCGCGCTGCGGATTGTCCTCGGGCGCGCGGTAGAGGGCGAAGTTGATGCCCTCCTGGTTGCTACGGATCAACCAGCACCACTGGCCCTCCCAGAGGCCGTGGTCGACCTCGTATTCGTGCGCTTCCTCGCGCGGCGCCACGCAGGTGAAGGCGCCCTGGGCGTCGTTCGCATCCAGCACCCAGGCCTCGCTGGTGGTCTTGCTGTGGCTGAGCAGGATCAACTGGCGTTCCGAGCTGCTGCGGTAGCACTGCACGAAGAAACGCCCGTCCGGCTCCTCGAACACGCAATCGGCGCCCGCGCTGCCCAGGCGGTGACGATGGACGCGGAACGGCCGGTGGGTCTCGTCCAGCTCGCCGAAGAACAGCGTGGCGCTGTCGTTGGCCCAGGTCAGGCTGCCGTCGCAGTCATCGAACGGCAGCTCGCTGAGCTCGCCACTGTCGAGGTCCTTCACGTACAGCTGGTAGATCTCGTCACCACTGGTATCCAGGCTGTAGGCCAGCAGGCGCGAGTCTGGCGAGACCTTCATCGCGCCCAGCGACAGGTAGCCGTCGCCGGCCAGGACATTCGGGTCGAGCAGCAGTTGCTCGGTCTCGACGTCGATCTCCGACGAACCGTCCGCCGGGCACGGGCAGCGATAGTGACGCGGGTATTCGTCGCCCGCCGTGGTGCGCTGGTAGTACAGATAGCCCTGCCAGGGCGTGGGCAGCGACAGGTCGGTTTCGCGGATGCGCCCGCGGATTTCCTCGAACAACGTCTCGCGCAGCGCCTGCTGCGGGGCCAGCATCTGCTCCAGGTAGTCGTTCTCCGCACGCAGGTAGGCGAGCACCTCCTCGCTGTCGCGATTCTCCAGCCAACGGTAGGGATCGGCTGTGGTTTCCTGACGGGCGACGGGGGCTTGCGGCATGCGTTTCTCCGGGGGGCGATACGGGCGAAAAGCCGCTATGATAGGCGTCCCTGTCGCTGTCCGAAACGCCAATGAACGAGAACGACTACCTGCTCGCCTGGGCCGCCTATGGCATCGCCGCACTCGGCCTGCTGCTGGTCTGGATCCGCATGACCGGCTGGATGTGGCGCCTGCTGCGCGAGCCCCTGCGGGTGCTGGTGGCGGTCCTGCTGCTGACTCCGACGATGGTCGAGCCTTCGCGCGATCTGTATGCCCCGGCGATCGCCGTGGCCGCGCTGGACATCGTCTTCAAGGTCGGCAATCTAGTGTGGTCGGCGGCTGCCGATCTGGCCCTGTTCGGCATGATCGCCTTCGCCCTTTACCTGATCTTCGCGCTGATCCGCTGGCCTCTGGAGCGCCGCCTGCGCGCGCGCCGCGAGGCGGCCCGCGAAGACTCGCGCACCCTGCGCGAGCGCCTCGCCGAGGATGACGAGGACGAACCGCCCGCGCGCGACGTCCTGCGCGCCGAACGCTCCTGAGTCCGGCGTGGTCGAGCCCTCATCGCCGCGCCTTTTCTTCATCTCCCCTGACCGCTCGCCCCTGGTGAGCGGGGAGCTCCAGCATGTGTGAACTGCTCGGCATGAGCGCCAATGTCCCGACCGACATCGTTTTCAGCTTCACCGGGCTGATGCAGCGCGGCGGACACACCGGTCCGCACCGTGATGGCTGGGGCATCGCCTTCTACGAGGGCCGCGGCCTGCGCCTGTTCCACGACCCTTCGGCGAGCGCCGAATCCGAGGTCGCGCGCCTGGTACAGCGCTACCCGATCAAGAGCGAAGTGGTGATCGGCCATATCCGCCAGGCCAACGTCGGCGCTGTCGGCCTGGCCAATACCCATCCCTTCGTGCGCGAGCTGTGGGGTCGCTACTGGTGCTTCGCGCACAACGGCCAGCTCAAGGACTTCGCCAAGCCCAGCGGCTTCTACCGGCCGGTCGGCGATACCGACAGCGAGGCGGCTTTCTGCACCCTGCTCGATCGCGTACGCCGCGCCTTTCCCGAACCGGTGCCGGTGGTCGCCCTGCTCCCGGTGCTGGTCGCCGCGAGTAGCGAATTCGCCCGCCAGGGTGTGTTCAACTGCCTGCTCAGCGATGGCGACTGGCTGTTCAGTTTCTGCTCGACCAAGCTCGCCGAGATCACCCGGCGAGCACCGTTCGGTGCGGCGACGCTCAAGGATGCGGAACTCACCGTGGACTTTCAGGCCGAAACCAGCGCGGGCGATGTGGTCACCGTGCTGGCCACCGACGCGCTGACCGACAATGAACGCTGGACGCTGCATCAGCCCGGCGAATGGACGCTGTGGCGACGCGGCGAGTGCGTGGCGCGCGGACGCGCCTGAGGAGAAAAGGATGTTGCGAAGCTACCTGCGTCTAGCGTTGTTCGCCCTGGGGCTGCTGATCGGTGTCCAGGTGCCGGCTTTTCTCGACGAATACAGCCTGCGCGTGGAATCCCATCGCCTGGAGGCCGAACGCAACCTGCGCGGCTTCCAGGACACCGCACGGCGCTTCTTCGGCAACGACATGGACGCCCTGATCGCGCATTACCGCGACAGTACCGATCCGGTGATGCGCAACGATGCCGAGAACATCGCCGCCCTCGCCGCCCGTGCCCAGTTGCTCGCCGCGGAGTCCCGGGCGATGCAAGGGCCCTGGTACCGCCGCGCCTGGCACGTGGCCTTCGCCGCCAATCGCGAACTGCTCGAAGAGACCCTCGCCGGCTATCGTTACCAGGTCGTGCTGGCCCCCGAGGCCATCGCCTGGGCCGTGGCCAGCGCGGTCCTGCTGGCCTGGCTGGTGGAGAGTCTGTTGCTGCTGATCAAGCGGATCCTCTTCGGCCGCGGAAGACGTCTGGAGCAACGCCGCTGGGCATAGTCTGCCCTCAGAAGAGCGCCATCTGCCCGTCGACCAGGCGCTCGAAATCGGCACCGACGAACGGCAGGATGGCCTCGGCCACCGGCTTGAGTTGCCGCTCGACGTAGAAGCCATAGTCGACCGGCGCGCTCAGCGCCTCCAGCGGCTGCGGGCCGGCAGTGGTGATCAGGTAGGCGATCCAGCCGCCGCGTCCATATTGCGCAGGCCGTCCCAACTGCGCGTTCTGCGCATCGGCCAGGCGTGCGGCACGCACGTGCGGCGGCACGTTGCGGGTGTAGTCGGAGAGCTTGCGGCGCAGCCGCTTGCGAAACACCAGCAGCTCGTCCAGTTCGCCCGCCAGGGTCGCACGCACCTGCTCGCGCACGTATTCCTCGAACGGCTCGCCGGTGAAGATGCGCAGGTACAGCGCCTGCTGGAAGCGCTGCGCCAGCGGCGACCAGTCGGTGCGCACCGTTTCCAGTCCCTTGAAGATCATCCGCTGCCCGTCGGCCTCGTTGACCAGTCCGGCGTAGCGCTTCTTGCTGCCCTCCTCCGCGCCGCGGATGGTGGGCATCAAAAAGCGTGCGAAATGCCGCTCGAATTGCAGTTCCAGGGCGCTCTGCAGGCCGAAGGCCGAGGCCAGGTGCTCGCGCCAGAAGGCGTTGATCCGACCGACCAGCGCGCGGCCGATGTCGGCCGCCGAGGCTTCGTCGTGGGCGCTCCCGAGCCAGACGAAGGTCGAGTCGGTATCGCCATAGATCACCGCGTAGCCCTCGGCTTCGATCAGCTCGCGGGTGCGGTGCATGATCCAGTGCCCGCGCAGGGTGATCGACGAGGCCAGGCGCGGATCGAAGAAGCGGCAGCCGCTGGAACCGAGCACGCCGTAGAAGGCGTTCATGATGATTTTCAGCGCCTGGGACAACGGCGCGTTGCCCGCGCGCTTGGCCGCCTCGCGGCCCGCCCAGACGCGCTCGACGATGGCCGGCAGGGCGTGCGCGGTGCGCGAGAAACGCGCGGCGCGAAAGCCCTCCACGGAGTGCGCCTCGTCCGGCTGGCGCAGGCCTTCGACCAGACCCACCGGATCGATCAGGAAGGTGCGGATGATCGACGGGTACAGGCTCTTGTAGTCGAGCACCAGCACCGAGTCGTAGAGCCCCGGGCGCGATTCCATGACGAAACCGCCAGGGCTGTTCTCGCCCTGGATGTCACCCAAGTTCGGCGCGACGAACCCCAGCCGATGCATCGGCGGCAAGTAGAGATGGGTGAAGGCCGCCACCGAGCCACCGCTGCGATCGGCAGCCAGACCCGTGACACTGGCGCGTTCGAGGAGGAAGTCCATCAACTGGGTCTTCTCGAAGATCCGCGTGACCAGCTCGCAGTCCTTGAGGTTGTAATGCGCCAGCGCCGGCTTGTCCTCGTCGAACATGCGCTGGATCTCGTCCATGCGCTGGTACGGGTTGTCGATCGCCTTGCCTTCGCCGAGCAATTCGCGGGACACCGCCTCCAGGCTGAACGAAGCGAAGTTCCAGGTGGCCGAGCGCAACGCCTCGATGCCATCGATGATCAGCCGGCCGGGCGCCTCGGCGAAGAAATGCCCGTTGCGCGCGCCGTGTTCGCGCCAGTCCAGCACCTCGCCGTCACGGCCCAGACGCAGCGGCACCTTCAACTCCACGGCATGCTGCTGCAGGATGCGGATGTCGAACTGCACCAGGTTCCAGCCGATGATCGCGTCCGGGTCGTGGCGCTCCAGCCAGTCGTTCAGGCGCTGCAGCAGGGCTCGCCGGTCCGCGCAGTACTCCAGCTCGAAGTCCTGCGACAGCGGGGTGCCGTTGGCCGGACCGAGCATGTAGACCTGGCGCTGCCCGCACCCCTGCAGGGCGATCGAATACAGCTCGCCACGGGCGCTGGTCTCGATATCGAGGGAAACCAGCCGCAGGCGTGGGCGATAGTCCTCCAGCGGGCGCAGCTGCACCTCACCCACGGCGTTTTCCACCACGCTCACCGGCGCGGTGATGAAACGCTCCATCAGGTAGCGATCAGGCGGCCGCACGTCCGCCTCGTAGACAGCCACGCCCGCCTCGCGCAGGCGCTTCTCCAGGGCCAGCAACTGGCGATATTGCCGGCAATACAGGCCGCTCACCGGGCGTTGCTGGAAATCCCGCAGGGCCAGTTCGCGCAACTCGACACCCGCCTCCCCGGCCAACACCCCGGCCGCCTGCGACACCTGCGCCGTCGGCAGGAAGGCCACCGAATGCGGGACCTCAATGCTCACGCAACGCGCCCCGGCGTCGCTGGCCAGCCAGAAACGCAATTGCGTGCCCTCCGGCGTATCGCGCCAGTGGCGGGTGAGGATGAAGGCGTTGAGCGCGGACACGGGACAGGTCATACCGGCGAAGAAGGCGCCATTCTAACGGGATTCGCTACGCGAGCTTCATCACCACCACGCCCACCGCGATCACCAGGCAGGCCAGCAGGCGGATCGGCCGCAGCCGCTCCTTGAGCAGAAGCACGCCCAGGAAGACGGCGAAGACCACGCTGGTCTCGCGCAACGCCGACACCAGCGCGACGGGAGCGCGGGTCATCGCCCAGATGACCAGTGTATAGGCAGCCATGGACATCGCTCCGCCGGCCAACCCCGCGCGCCAGTGCGGCCCCAGTTGCGGGAAGGCTCGCGGCCCGCGCACGCTTGCGAGCACCAGCGCCATGACCACGCCGTTGACGCTGAACAGCCACAGCGCATAGCTCAGCGCATCGCCATTGCTGCGCGCGCCCATCGCATCGCTCAGGGTATAGCCGGCGATGAACAGCGCCGTCATCAGCGCGCACACCAGCATCGCCGTTCGCGGTGCGCCCTGCTGGCCGCCGCGGATCGCCATCAGCCAGATGCCCAGCACCAGTATCAGAAGGCCCAGCAAACGCAGCGCGCTCAGCCCGTCGTGCAGCAGCAGTAGCGAGAGCAGCGCAACCAACAGCGGCGAGCTGCCTCGGGCGATCGGGTAGACCTGGCCGAGATCACCGTACTGGTAGGCGCGGGCGAGAAAGCCGTTGTAGCCGATATGCAGCAGCGCCGAGAGCGCGATCCAGGGCCAGGCGCTGGCCTGGGGCAACGACACCAATGGCAGTGCGCACAGCGCCACCAGTCCGGCGCCGATCTGGATCAGAGTGGCGGTGAGGAAGCGGTCGAGACCGATCTTGAGCAGAGCATTCCAGCCGGCATGCAGGGCAGCGGCGGCGATGACGACGAGAAAGACCGAGGTTTCCAAGAAACACCTTCAAGGCGAAGACGGGCAGTCCGGCACCGGGACAACGCACGCTACCCGCCGGTCCTCAGGGACGCAAATGCAGCCCTGCAGTCAGCCAGCCTGCAGTTCGGCGCAATAGCGCTCGACCTCGCCCATCAGCCATTCGCCGAGGGCCCGCTGGCGGCCGACCGACGCCTCCCGGTGCGGCAACACCAGCCAGTAGGGAAAGGGATAGGCCGGGGTATGTTCGGAGAGCTGCACCAGCTCGCCACGCCGCAGGGCGTCGTGAACCAGGCTGCGGCGCTCCAGGGCGATGCCCTGCCCCAGGCGCACCGCTTCGAGCACCAGGTTGGAGTCGTTGCAGGTCAGCGCGGCGGGCGCCAGGGTCTCCTCCAGCCCGGCGAGCTGGCACCATGACTGCCAGGACTCGCCCGAGGAGATCCGCCGCGCGGCCAGGATCGCCTCGGCGCTGCGTGGCAGCCGGCCGCCGGCGAAATTCGCCGCGGCCACCACCACCAGTTCGTCATGGAACAACAGTTGCGCCTCCGCGCCCTCCCAGTTGCCGTGGCCCATGCGCAAGGCGGCATCCAGCGGCGTTCGCGCCAGATCGCGCAGCGCCAGTCCGGCATGCAGGCGTACGGCGATGTTCGGATTGCGCTCGAGAAAGCCCGGCAGGCGCGGCAGCAGCCAGGCCATGCCGAAGGACGGTAGTACCGCCAATTGCAGTTCGCTGGAACGCGGCTGCTGGCGCACCATCCGCGTGGCCTCGGCGAGCTCGCCGAGCACCTCGCGAATCTGCAGCGCGTAGAGCCGGCCGTCCTCGCTGACCCACAGACGGCGGCCCTCGCGGACGAACAGCGCCACGCCGAGCAACTCCTCGAGCTGGCGGATCTGCTGGCTCACCGCCGAGTGGGTCACGTGCAGCTCGCGGGCGGCGCGGGTCACGCTGCCCAAGCGCGCAACGGCCTCGAAGCAGCGCAGGCTCGACAGCGGTGGAAGATCGGCCATGTAAGTAAACCTAACGGATATCGGTAAAAATCACCGATATGCTAGCCCGGCGGTCCGCCTTATCGTAAGAACCATTGCAGATTTTCCCTGATGGAGAACCCGATGAAACTCTACGGCATGCTCGATTCGCCCTATGTCCGCCGCCTGGCCATCGGCCTGCACCTGCGTGGCCATACCTTCGAACACCTGCCGCTGTCGGTGTTTGCCGACTACGCCGAACTGGCGCGCATCAACCCCGCCGTCAAGGTGCCTACGCTGGTCCTGGATAACGGCTGCGTGCTCTCCGACTCCAGCCTGATACTCGCCCACTTCGACGCCCTCGCCGACGCCCCGCTGCTGCCGCGCGACGGGCTGCGTCTACAGGCCATGGGCCTGGCCCTGGCCGCCTGCGAGAAATCGGTGCAACTGGTCTACGAGCAGCGCCTGCGCCCCGAGGAGAAACGCCATGCGCCCTGGGTCGAGCGGGTCAGCGACCAGTTGCACGGCGCACTGGCGGCACTCGACTCGGCCCTGGCCGATCCGCGCATGGCGGCCAGCGAGCCGCTCGACCAGGCCAGCATCGATCTCGCGGTCACCTGGTCCTTCACCCAGTTGATGATTCCCGACCGAGTCGACGCCGCCCGCTACCCGCGTCTCGCCGCGCACGCGGCCCGCCTGGAAGCCAGCGAGCCGTTCCGCCAGTTCCCGCTCGGCTAACCGAAACGACCGGTGATGTAATCCTCGGTCTGCTTCTGTGCGGGCCTGGTGAACATCGTCTCGGTATTGTCGAACTCGATCAGTTCGCCCAGGTACATGAAGGCGGTGTAGTCCGAGCAACGCGCCGCCTGCTGCATGTTGTGGGTGACGATGATCACCGTGAACTGCTCCTTGAGGTCCGCGATCAGTTGCTCGATGCGTCCGGTGGAGATCGGGTCCAACGCCGAGGTCGGCTCGTCGAGCAACAGCACCTGCGGCCGCAGGGCGATGGTACGGGCGATGCACAGACGCTGCTGCTGGCCGCCCGAGAGGCTTTGCGCACTCTGCCCGAGCTTGTCCTTTACCTCGTCCCAGAGCGCCGCGCCGCGCAGCGCCTGCTCCACCCGCTGGGCCATATCGCGGCGATCCAGGCGCTCGTGGTGGCCGATGGCGTAAGCCACGTTGTCGTAGATCGACATCGGGAACGGCACCGGCTTCTGGAACACCATGCCCACGCGACTGCGCAGGCGGTGCATGGAATAGTCGCTGGCGAGGATGTCCTCGTCATCGAGCAGCACCTGGCCTTGCGCCTGCTGCTTGGGGTACAGCGCGTAGATACGGTTGAACACCCGCAGCAAGGTCGACTTGCCACAGCCGGACGGACCGATGATCGCGGTGATGCGCTTCTCCGGGATGTCCATGTCGATGGTGTTCAGCGAGCGATGGCGGTCGTAGAAGAACTCCAGTCCGCGTACGCGAATCTTGATGCGCTCCTGGGCGAGAGAATTCATTGGGGGTTCCTGTTGCGCAAGAGAATGAAGCGGGAGGCCAGGCTGAGCAGCAGCACGAAGAGCGTCAGCACCAGGGCGCCGGCCCAGGCCAGCGCATGCCAGTCATCGAAGGGGCTCATGGCGTACTGGAAGATCACCACCGGTACGTTGGCCATGGGTTTGAGCAGGTCGCTGCTCCAGAACTGGTTGCCGAAGGCGGTGAACAGCAGCGGCGCGGTCTCCCCGGTGATGCGCGCAAGCGCCAGCAGCACACCGGTGACGACCCCGGCACGCGCCGCGCGCAGGACGATCTGCAGGGTCAGCTTCCACTGCGGCACACCCAGCGCCAGGGCCGCCTCGCGCAAGGTCGCCGGCTGCAGTTGCAGCATCTCGTCGGTGGTACGCAGCACCACCGGGATCACCAGCAACGCCAGCGCCAGCGCGCCGGCCAGTGCGGAGAAGCCGACGCGGTGCCCCGTCCAGTGGTTGAGCGGCAGCACCACGCAGGTGTAGACGAACAGGCCGAGGACGATCGACGGCGCCGAGAGCAGGATGTCGTTGATGAAGCGCACCGTGGTACCGAGGCGGCTGTGGCGGGCGAACTCGGCCAGCCAGATGCCGGCGCCCAGGCCGATCGGCGTGCCGATCGCCAAGCCCAGCAGGCTCATCAGGGCGCTGCCGTAGAAGGCATTTGCCAGACCTCCGGAAGTCCCCGGCGGCGGCGTCATCTGGGTGAACAGCGCCGGGGTCAGCGCCTGCAGGCCGTTGACCAGGGTCGTGAGGAGAATCCACGCCAACCACAGCAGGCCGAAGACGGTGGCCGCGCAGCTCGCCAGCAAGGCGATGCGGTTCTTCAGCGCGCGGCGCCGATAGAGGCGTTCGCTAGCGTCGCTCATGCACCCTCCTTGCGCGCCAGGCGCGCCAGCAGCAGACGTGCGCAGGCGAGCACCACGAAGGTCACCACGAAGAGCAGGAAGCCCAGGGCGATCAGCGCGGAGCGATGCAGGTCGCTGTAGGCCTCGCTGAATTCGTTGGCGATCACCGAGGCGATCGAGCTGCTGGGCATGAGCAACGACGCCGACAACTGCTGGGCGTTGCCGAGCACGAAGGTCACCGCCATGGTCTCGCCCAGGGCGCGCCCCAGACCGAGGAAGATGCCACCGACCACCGCCGAGCGCGTGTAGGGCAACACTACGTCCCAGACCACTTCCCAGGTGGTTCCCCCCAGCGCATAGGCGGACTCCTTGAGCGCCGTCGGCACGCTGCGGAAGACCTCGTGCATCACCGAGGTGATGAACGGGGTGATCATGATCGCCAGAACGATCCCCGCGCTGAGCAGACCGATGCCCAGCGGCGGCCCCTGGAACAGCGCGCCGATCCACGGCAACGCACCCAGGTAGTCGTTGATCCAGGGCGACAAATAGTGGGCCATGAACGGACCGAAGACGAACAGGCCCCACATGCCGTAGATGATCGAGGGAATCCCGGCGAGCAGCTCGATGGCCGACGCCACCGGCATACGCAGCCAGCCGGGTGCCACCTCGGTCAGGAAAATGGCGATGCCGAAGCTCGTCGGCACCGCAATCAGCAAAGCGATCAGCGAACTCACCAGGGTGCCGTAGACCGGCACCAGGGCGCCGAAGTGATTATTCACCGCGTCCCATTCGCTGCTGGTGAGAAAGTCCAGGCCAAAGGTGCGGAATGCCAGGCTGCCACCCCACAGGGTCGAGCCGGTGACGCCGAGCAGCAGTGCCAGCACCAGCAGCGCCGCACCGAGCAAGGTGCGGCGGAACCACACGTCATGGCGTGCATCGCGGGCGGCACGCTGGTCGCCGAATGGCTCCGCGTCGGCTTCCAGGGAAGTCGCGCGGAGAATCGCGGAGGAATCGGTCATGCAGGACTCCGATACCGGGCGGGCCGCCGGCAGACGGCTCGCCCGACTCTGATCAACGGGCGAAGTCGGACTTCCAGTAGCCTTCGATGCGGCTCACCAGCGAGCTCGGCAGCGCCACGTAGTCCAGTGCGGCGGCCTGCTGCTGGCCGTGCTCCAGGGACCATTTGAAGAAGTCGAAGGCCGCGCGGCTCTGCTCGGCGTTCTTCGGCTGCTTGTACATGATGATCCAGGTGGTCGCGGTGATCGGCCAGGCACCGGCACCCGGGGCGTTGGTCATGATCAGGTTGAAGTCCTGGGCGTGGCTCCAGTCGGCGGTGTCCGCGGCGGCCTGGAAGCTCTCGGCGCCAGGCTGGACGAACTTGCCAGCGGCGTTTTCCAGCTGCGCGTGGGCCATCTTGTTCTGCAGCGCATAGGCGTATTCGACGTAACCGATCGAGTTGCCGATCTGCTTGACGTAGGTCGCCACGCCCTCGTTGCCCTTGCCGCCGACGCCTACCGGCCAAGGCACGGTGGTGCCGAAGCCGATCTTGTCCTTCCAGGCGGAAGAGACCTTCGACAGGTAGTTGGTGAAGTTGTAGGAGGTCCCCGAACCGTCGGAGCGATGCACCACGGTGATGTTCGCCGAGGGCAGCTTGAGATCGGGGTTGAGCGCTGCGATCGCCGGATCGTTCCAGGTGGTGATCTGGCCCATGAAGATCTTCGCCAGGGTCTCACCGTCCAGGCGCAGCGCGCCGGGGGCGACGCCCTCGATGTTCATCACCGGGACGATCCCGCCGATGACGCTGGGGAACTGGCCGAGCCCGCCCGCCTTCAGGTCGTCTGCCGACAGCGGTGCATCGGAGGCGCCGAAGTCCACGGTCGCGGCCTTGATCTGCGCGATGCCGCCGCCGGAGCCGATCGACTGGTAGTTGATGTGGTTGTCGCTCGCCTTGCTGTAATCCTGGGACCAGCGCGAGAGCACCGGGTAGACGAAGCTGGAGCCCGCACCGGTGACATCGGTGGCCTGGGCGGCGCCGCTCAGGCAGAGCGCGGCGAACAGCAGGGAAAGACGGTTTCGGGTCGGCAGCGTCACGAGATCACCTCATTGGGGAGAAAGTGTCCGGCACGGCGTTGGCCGCGCCCCGTGACGATTCAATGCCCCGAAAGTGACTCTTTCATGACAATGATTGCAAAAGTTTTCCGTACGCCGAAGCGCGCCGGACGACCGCAGGGCCGACCCTGCGAAGGCTGCAGGGTTACCCGGCAGGTGTGACAGGTGCTGCTCGCAACGCTGAGCACGACGCATCCATTCAGCCAGCGTTCAGTGCAACCCCGTCGGCCTCAGCCCATGAACAACTGGTAGGCCGGGTTCTCGGTCTCGTCCCACCAGGGATAGCCGATGGCTTCCAGCGCCTTGGGCAACTGCGCCAGTTCCTCTTCCGGCACCTGCAGCGCGGCCAGCACGCGACCATCGGCGGCGCCGTGGTTGCGGTAGTGGAAGAGGCTGATGTTCCAGCGCCCGCCGAGCTTGTTGAGGAAGTTGAACAGCGCGCCGGGGCGCTCGGGGAATTCGAAGCGCAGCACCCGCTCGTGGCTCACCGCCTCGGCATGCCCGCCCACGGTGTGTCGGATGTGCAGCTTGGCCAGTTCGTTGTCGGTCAGGTCGAGCACCGGGAAGCCCTGCTCGCGCAGGTTCTGCACCAGCGCCTGGCGCGGGTCGTTCTGCGGGTGGGTCTGCACGCCGACGAAGATGTGCGCCTCGCCCTCGCCATGGTAGCGGTAGTTGAACTCGGTGATCTGCCGCTTGCCCAGCGCCTCGCAGAAGGCCTTGAAGCTGCCCGGTCGCTCGGGGATGGTCACCGCGATGATCGCCTCGCGCTGCTCGCCCAGCTCGGCGCGCTCGGCGACGTGGCGCAGGCGGTCGAAGTTGATGTTGGCGCCCGAATCGATGGCCACCAGGGTCTGGCCGCTGACGCCTTCGCGGGCCACGTACTTCTTGATCCCGGCCACCGCAAGGGCACCGGCCGGCTCGGTGATCGAGCGGGTGTCGTCGTAGATGTCCTTGATCGCCGCGCAGATCTCGTCGCTGCTGACGGTGACCACCTCGTCGACGTGCTCACGGCAGATCTCGAAGGTGTGCGCGCCGATCTGCGCCACCGCCACGCCATCGGCGAACAGCCCGACCTGCGGCAGCACCACCCGCTCGCCGGCGGCCAGCGCCTGCTGCAGGCAGTTGGAATCGTCCGGCTCGACGCCGATGACCTTCACCTCCGGGCGCAGGTACTTCACGTAGGCGGCGATGCCGGCGATCAGTCCGCCGCCGCCGACCGGCACGAAGATGGCGTCCAGCGGCCCCTGCTGCTGGCGCAGGATTTCCATCGCCACGGTGCCCTGCCCGGCGATCACGTGGGGGTCGTCGTAGGGATGGACGTAGACGTAGCCCCTCTCCTCCACCAGCTTCAGCGAATGCGCCAGCGCCTCGGGAAAGGCATCGCCATGCAACACCACCTTGCCGCCGCGGGCGCGCACGCCCTGCACCTTCAGCTCCGGGGTGGTGCGCGGCATGACGATGGTCGCCGCCACGCCCATCTGCTTGGCCGCCAGTGCCACGCCCTGGGCGTGGTTGCCGGCCGAGGCGGTGACCACGCCGCGCGCGCGTTCCTCGGCGGAGAGCTGCGCCAGGCGGTTGTAGGCGCCGCGGATCTTGAAGGAGAACACCGGCTGCAGGTCCTCGCGCTTGAGCAGCACGCGGTTGTCCAGGCGCTCGGAGAGCTGGCGGGCGGGCTGCAGCGGGGTCTGTTCGGCGATCTCGTAGACCTTGGAGGTGAGGATGGCGCGGGCGTAGCGGCCCAGCAGATCAGTGCTCATCGGGTCACCGCCATGGCGCTCATCGGCAGGGTGTCGAGCAGTTCGACGCCATAGGAGTTGTCGACCAGGCAGCGCCACTGCGCATCCGCCTCGCGGCGGAACACGTAGGTCGCCTTGCGCAGCTCGACGCGAGGCCCCTGGCGGCTCTCGCCGGCGATGGCGGCGCGCGCCAGCACCAGCGCGGTGTCGCCGGCCTCGACCACCTGCAGGGCGCTCTGGCGGACCTTGAGACGACCGAGGAAGTACTCGTCGATGGCGTCGAAGGCGCGGCGAATGGCGTCACGGCCGCAGGCATTCTGGCCGGGACGCACGACCAGCGTGGCGTCTTCACAGTAGAAATCCATGAGTTCGTCGAAACGCCGGGCATTGATCAGGCGGTCGGCTCGCTCGACGACCTCGACGAGGCGGGATGAGGGCATAGCGGTCTCCTTGTGGCTTTTTCACGTGCCCTGGAGACCAGAAGAAAGAACCCGCCTCCAGGGCGGGTTCTCGTGGACATCGGCAAACCCGCCATCTAGGTAATGGCGGTAATAATCAGGCCGAGGTCGAGGAATGCGTAAGTCATGGCGAAGCAAGCTACGCCATGACTTACGCGGCCGTCAAGCGAAACGGCGGGGCTCATTCGCCCTGCATCGCCTCGCGCTGCGCCTTCACCTGGTCGGCGGTCACCGCGCTGGCGGCATTGCCCCAGCTGTTACGCACGTAGGTGAGCACGTCGGCGACGTTCTGGTCCGAGAGGTTCCAGGCGAACGCCGGCATCGCCGGGGCGGTCGGCGCCGCATCGGTGCTGCCGGCGCGGTTGCCGGCGAGTACTACGCGGATCATCGATACCGCGTCGGCCGCATTGGCCAACGGTGCCTGCGCCAGTTTCGGGAACAGCGTCGGCACGCCCTCGCCGTTAGGCGTGTGGCAGGCCGAACAACGGTCCTCGTAGATGGCGCGCCCGCTGACCATCGCCGGCTCGTCCGCCGCCACCGGTTCGGGTTTCGACTCGTCGCCACCCAGGCTCTTGAGGTAGACGGCCACGGCCATCAGGTCCTCGTCCTTCCAGTGCTGGGTGGAATGCTCGACGGCTTCGCCCATCGGTCCGGAGGCGATGTCGTAGCGGTTGGCACCGGTCTTCAGGTACTGCACCAGGTCGTCGGTGCTCCAGGCACCAATGCCGCTGTGGGCGTCACCGGTGAGCTTGGGCGCGAACCAGCCCTGCAGGTCGCCGCCGGCCAGGTATTCGCCGCTCTTGGCGCCGCCGGTGAGGTTGCGCGGCGTATGGCAACTGCCGCAGTGACCGAGCCCCTGCACCAGGTAGGCGCCGCGATTCCACTGGGCGTCCTTGTCCGGATCGGGCTCGTACTCGCCTTCCTCGAAGTTGAGCCAATTCCAGGCGAGCATCGACAGGCGCACGTTGAAGGGAAACGGCAGCTGGTTGGTCTGCACCGGATGGTTCACCGGCTGCTGCGCCTGCAGGTAGGCCCAAAGCGCCTGGATGTCCTCGCGACTGACCTTGGTGTAGTCGTTGTAGGGCATCGCCGGGTAGAGGCGCTCGCCGTCACGCCCGTGACCGCGGCGCATGGCATTGTCGAAGTCCTCGAAGGTCCAGCGACCGATGCCGGTCTGCGGGTCGGGCGTGATGTTCGCGCCGAGCAGCTTGCCGAACGGCGTCTCGATCGCCACGCCACCGGAGAACAACGGCTTGCCGGGCAGCGTATGGCACGCCGTGCAATCGCCAAGGGTGGCGATGTACTTGCCCTTTTGCACCATCTGGTAGGAGTCCGCGCCGGTCTGCGCATGCGCAGCCAGGCTGGCCGCGGCGAGCAGGCCGCAACCGAGGGAGACTAGAGCTTTCATACGCTGATCATCTCCCCGGGACGTTTGAGGTAGAGGGTGCGAATCGCATGGGCGGCCTTGAAGGCCAGCGCGCCGACGGTACCGGTGGGGTTGTAACCGGGGTTCTGCGGAAACGCCGAGGCGCCCACCACGAACAGGTTGGGCACGCCCCACACCTGCAGGTGCTTGTTCACCGAGCTGGTGGCAGGGTCGGCACCCATGACGAAGCCGCCGACCACGTGGGAGGACTGGTAGGAGGTGTTGTCCCACGGGCCCTTGCGCGGGTTGGCGAACATCAGCTTCGGGTTCAGCGCGCGGGCGATCTCTGCGGTGCGCTCGGTCACGTACTGCGCCATGCGCAGGTCGTTGTCGGTGAAGTCGAAGGTGATGCGTAGCAGCGGCCGGCCATGGGGGTCGGTGTAGTTCGGGTCCAGCGACAGGTAGTTGGTGGGCGCGCTGTAGTTGCTCGCCTCGCAACCGATGGACATGCTGTTGGCGTAGTACTGCACCGTTGCCTTCTTCCATTCCGAGCCCCACTTGGGGGTCCCCGGCGGTACCGGGCGCGAGCTGATCGGCGCGGCGCCGATGGGCGTCACGCGGGTGCTTCCGCCGCCGACGAAACCAAGGCCGGAGTGGTCGAAGTTGTCGTTGTTGAACTCGTCGATGCCCATGCCGATGGCACCGCCGCCGATGAACGGGTTGAAGTTCTTGTCGTCGAAGAACAGCTTCACGTTATTCGCGGTCTGGTAGGCGTAGTTACGCCCGGTGGTGCCGCGGTTGGTGAGCGGGTCGTAGGGCTCGCCAATGCCCGAAAGCAGCATCAGACGCACGTTCTCGAAGGTGAAGGCGGCGACCACCACGATGTCCGCCGGCTGCTCCCACTTCTCGCCGTTCTCGTCCACGTAGATGATCCCAGTGGCACGCTTGCCGGTGCTGTCCTTGGTTACCTCGAGCACTTCGCAATGGGTGCGCGCGGTGAAGTTGGGCATGCGCACCAGCGCCGGCAGCACGTTGACGATGGCGCTGGCCTTGGAATAGTTGGCGCAACCGTAGTTGGTGCAGAAGCCGCAGAAGGTGCAGGGTCCCATGGTCACCCCGTACTGGTTCGTGTAGCCCTGGGAGGCCAGCGCCGACGGTACCGGGAACGGGTTGTAGCCCATGTTGCGCGCCGCCTCGGCGAACAGCGTAGGGGCGAAGGTCTGCTGGGTCGGCGGATTCGGATAATCGCGCGCCCGCGCGCCTTCGAACGGGTTGCCCCCCTCGACGATCTTGCCGCCTATGTTGCCCGCCTGACCGGAAACGCCCGCCACGCGCTCGAAGGCGTCGTAGTGCGGCTCCATTTCCTCCCAGGTGGTGCCCCAGTCCTGCAGGCTCAGGCCCTCGATGGCCTGTTCGCCATAGCGCTCGACCAGGTGGCTGCGCAGGCGAAATTCCTCGGGCTGGAAGCGGAAGGTGATACCGGCCCAGTGGTTACCGGCGCCGCCGGTACCGTTGCCGGGGTGGAAGGAACCCCAGGTGCGCATCGGCAGAGCCGTCTGGCTCGGGTTGTTGCGCATCGTGCAGGTGTTCTGCCGAGTCTGCAGCATCAGCTCCTGACGCTGCGGGTAGCGCAGTTCATCGGCGGCCGAAGCGACGTTGAAGTCCGATGCGGTGTCGCGCCAGGGGCCACGTTCGAAGCCGACCACGCGCAGGCCTTCGTCGGCGAGTTCCTTGGCGATGATCGAGCCGGCCCAGCCGAGCCCGACCACGGCTACGTCGGTAGCGGGGAGTTTCTTGGCCATGCCACTCATCCTTTGCGATTCCATGCCGAGCTGCCGACGATCGACAGCGGGATCAGGTCCAGCTTCTCGTTGTGCCGGGCGATGTAGGGGCGGTAGTCGTAACGCGCGCCGGGGAAGCCGAGCATCTTCCAGCTCACCATGTCGCGGTTGCCGCCGTAGATCGGGTCGGCGAAGAAGCCTTCCATGGTGTTCTTCAACACCTGCTCGAAGAACGCCTTGGATTCGATGCCCTCGAACGCGATCTCACCGCTCTCCAGGCCCTTGAGCACCTGGTCTCGCTGGGCGTCGTCCAGCTCGCTGAAGCGCTTCTTGAAGGTCGCCTGGCAGTACTTGCCCAGTTCGGCGAGGCCGGTGCGGTAGCGGTCACGGGGCACCAGCGGCGACGCGGGCTCGACGCCCGGGACGAAGGGCCCCTGCTGGTAGAGCCGCGCGAAGGTGCCGTACTGGGTCATCATCTGGCGGTCGATGAACACCGCGCAGCCCGCATCCTTGCCGCTCGGCGAAAGGTCATCGGCGGGGATCAGGCGCTCGACGATGGCCTCGACCTCGCGCGCCTCCTCGTCGGTGAAGAACTGCCAGCCCTCGGACGCGTAGTGCAGCGGGCCGTTGTGGTCGAAGGGCAGCCAGCGTGGTACGCCACTCACTGTCGCGGCACGCGCGCCAACCGCCACGCCAGCAGCCAGGGTGGCCGCGGACGCCGCGAGCAGGTTGCGCCGGCTCAGTCCCTGTGATTTTTCTTCGGACATGTCGACTCCTCACGAGCCTGCGCGGGACGCGCGGCTCACGTTCAGGTCACGGATAAAAGTCCCCCGAAGGTGGACGCGGATGCACGGACATCCTGACGGGCACTAACGCCTGAGCCGGTGGAAGGTTTTAATGATTATCCGGCTGGAACCAGACGCCTGCCGCCTGAAACTTGCTTGAGCATGCTACCGCAACATGCTGCGACAATTTGACGCAATAAACTCTTGCAAATATCGCAATAGATGCCTTCCAGAGTTTCCGACAACGAAGCGGCGAGCGTTGTTCAACGGGATTTTGCGAAAGCTTCCGCAGCGATTCGCGGCGCCTGCCACAGCGTCGCCAGGCGCGCCAGGCGACCGACCGGCAAGCGGGGATCGCCGAAGTCCACCAGGGTCAGTGCATCGGCCGGAGGGGCAGCCGGCAACTCCTCGAAACGACCGTCGCTGAGCAGCCACAGGCCGACCGCAAGCCCCGGTCGACGGCGGCGCGCCTGCGCAATCAAACGGCCGCAGAGCGCCACCGCGTCGCCCAGTGGAGTCGCTCCGCCGCCGCCGATGGGCGCGATCCAGGCCTCGTTGAACGGCTTTGCCGGGGCCGGACCGAACAACACCCGTGCGCCACGCCCGGAAAAGCCGATCACCAGCAATTCGCTGCGCCGCCGATAGAGTTGGGCGCTCCAGTGTTGCAGCAAGGCCTTGGCCAGGGACAACTGACGTCTGCGCAGCATCGAGGCCGAGCAATCGAGCAGCAGACAGTGCAGCGCGGCGCCACCCGGCGTCTCTCGCTGCCAACGTAGGTGTTTGCCAAGCAACGTGGCCGGCCCCTTGGCCAACAGGGTACGCGGCCAATGGATGCGCGGGCCGGGCCGCTCGCCGCGTCGCAGCCCTCTTCCGGCCGTGTGCGCCGCGGGGGCAAGCTGACCGGCCAGCGGCCCGCTTACTTTTTTGCCGACAGCGCCCCCACCTCGCGCAGGGCTTCGGTAGGCGCTGCCTGTGGCGGCAGTTCGCCCCAATCCTCGCCCTGCGCCGGCGCAGGGGTGGCGCCGCTATCCGGCGGGGTCTGCTGTGCTGGCGGCTCGGGCGGCGCCTTGCGTCGATGCGCCAGCACCAGTTCGGCGACCGCCGCGAGATCTTCCGTGCCAATCTCGGGCGCACCGCGCCAGGCCGCATGGGCGGCAGCGGCGCGTAGCAGGGTCAGGTCGCCACGCACGCCCTCCACCTGCGCGGCATGGCACAGGCGCGCGACCTCGGTATGCAGGGCGTCACCGAAGTCCAGCGTGGCGACCGCCTGGCGCGCCGCCTCCAGACGCGCCTTCAATGCCGTCTGCACCGCGGCCTGGCGAGCGACAAAGCCCTGGGGATCGCGATCGAAGGCCAGCCGGGTGCGCACGATGGCCTCGCGGGTGACCGGGTCGATGGACGACTCCAGACGCACGAACAGGCCGAAGCGATCGAGCAACTGCGGGCGCAGCTCGCCCTCCTCCGGGTTCATCGTGCCGACCAGGGCGATGCGCGCGGCATGCTGGTGGGAAATGCCGTCACGCTCGATACGGTTGACGCCACTGGCGCAGACGTCCAGCAAGAGGTCCACCAACGGATCGGCGAGCAGGTTCACCTCGTCGACGTAGAGCACGCCACCGTCGGCGCGCGCCAATAGCCCTGGGCGGAACGCCACCTCGCCGCGCTGCAGCGCGGCTTCCACGTCCAGCGAGCCGACCAACTGCTCCTCGCTGGTGCCCAGCGGCAGGTCGACGAAACGCTGGCCCGGCAGCAATTCGGCCAAAGCGCGAGCACTGGTGGACTTGGCGCTGCCGCGCGGGCCTTCGATGAGTACGCCGCCTATCTGCGGGTCGATGGCCGCCAGCAACAGCGCCAGGCGCAGGCGCGGCTGGCCGTGCAGGGCGGAAAACGGGAATTGCACGGGACTCACTGTCATTCCTCCAAGTGCCGCTCGGCGGCCAGCAGGTGGTCTTCCAGGCGTTTGCGATACTCGCCCGGCTCGCGCCAGAGACCACGCTGGGTGGCTTCCAGCAAACGCTCGGCGATATCGCGCAGCGCATCGGGGTTGTGCCGTTCGAGGAATTCGCGGGCCTCGGGATTCTCCAGGAAGGCATCGGTGACGGCGGCATACTGGTCGTCGCGCACCACCCGAGCGGTGGCGTCGAAGGCGAACAGGTAGTCCACCGTGGCGCTCATCTCGAAGGCGCCCTTGTAGCCGTGGCGCATCACCCCGGCGAGCCATTTCGGATTACTCACCCGCGAGCGCATCACGCGGCTGATTTCCTCGCCCAGGCTGCGTACGCGCGGGACTTCGGGATTGCTGTGATCGCCGAACAGCGTTGCTGGCTGCTGCCCGGAGAGATGGCGCACGGCGGCGGTCATGCCGCCCTGGAACTGGTAGTAGTCGTCGGAATCGAGCAGGTCATGCTCGCGATTGTCCTGGTTCTGCACCACCGCCTGCACGCCGGCCAGGCGCTGGGCAAACACGTCCGGCCGCGCCTCGCCGTACACGCCCTGACCGTAGGCGAAACCGCCCCAGTTCAGATAGGCGCGCGCCAGGTCGGCGTCGTCCTCCCAGTTGCGCGCCTCCATCAGCCCCTGCAGGCCGGCGCCATAGGCGCCCGGCTTGGCGCCGAACACACGCAATCCGGCGCGCCGTCGGGCTTCCTCGGCGGTCAGCCCGCTGCCCTGCAGCTCGGCGGCCTCGCGCAGGATGCGCGCACGGATCGGGTTGAGATCGGCTGGCTCGTCCTGCTGCTCGGCGACCTTCTGCACGGCCACGTCGAACATCTGCATGACCCCGGCGAAGGCGTCGCGGAAGAACCCGGAAACCCGCAGCGTCACGTCCACCCGCGGGCGGCCCAGGCGACGCACCGGCAATACTTCGAAGTCGGTCACCCGATGGCTGCCCTCGGCCCACAGCGGACGCACGCCGATTAGCGCGAAGGCCTGGGCGATGTCGTCGCCGCCGGTGCGCATGGTCGCGGTGCCCCACACCGACAGCCCCAGGCTGTCGGGGTAGTCGCCGTGGTCCTGCATGTAGCGCTCGACCAGCAGCTCGGCGGATTTCTCGCCCAGCGCCCAGGCGGTCGGCGTGGGAATGGTGCGGGTGTCCACCGAGTAGAAGTTGCGCCCGGTGGGCAGCACGTCGGGGCGACCCCGGCTCGGCGCACCGCTGGGCCCCGGCGGCACGAAGCGTCCGCCCAGGCCCTGGGCGAGCAGACGCAGTTCCTGCTCGCCACAGGCGGCCAGCGCCGGACGCAGTTCGTCCTGAACGCGCTGCAGCACGGCGGCGGCGTGTTGCCAGGCGGGATCGGCCGGCTGGCTGCCGTCGAGCAGCGCCAGCGCCAGCAATTCGAGGCGCTCGCGGGTGTCGCCCAGGGTGCGCCAGGGCTGTGCGTCCTGCGCCGCCAGCAGCGCCGGACGGCTGCCCTGCCAGGGCTCGCCCCAGTCGGCAGCGAGCGGGTCGAAGGCATCCTCCGGCAGCAGGTCACGGGCCAGCGCGCGCAGCAGCCCGCTGTTACGCCCCTGGCCGTCTGCCACGCCCAGGCGCGCCAGCGCCAGCAGGGTGTCGCGCTCCAGGCGCTCACTGGGCGACACGCCGAAGACATGCAGGCCGTCGCGGATCTGGCTTTCCTTCAGCTCGCAGAGGTAGGTGTCGGTGCGGTTGAGCAGCGCCTGCTCGCCCTCCTCGTCGGACGGCGGTGGCAGGCCCAGGTCGGCGTGCAGCTGGTTGTCGAGGATCAGCGCGAGGATCTGCTTGCGCAGCAGCCCGGCACGCCGCGGGTCGAGGGTCAGGGCCTCGTAGAATTCGTCGATCAAGCGTTCCAGATCGCGGGTCACGCCGTAGCTTTCGGCGCGGGTCAGCGGCGGCATCAGGTGGTCGATGATCACCGCCTGAGCGCGGCGCTTGGCCTGGGTGCCCTCGCCCGGGTCATTGACGATGAACGGGTACAGGTGCGGCAGCGCACCGAAGATCAGGTCCGGCCAGCAGGTTTCCGAGAGTGCCACGCTCTTGCCCGGCAGCCATTCCAGGTTGCCGTGCTTGCCCACGTGGACCACCGCATCGCAGGCCCAATAGCGGCGCAACCAGCAGTAATACGCCAGGTAGTGGTGCGGCGGCACCAGGTCCGGGTCGTGGTAGTTGGCCATCTCGTCGAGCTGGTAGCCGCGCGCCGGCTGGATGCCGACGAACACCGAGCCCAGCCGCAGGCCGGCGATCATGAAGCGGCCTCTGCGCAGCATCGGGTCGGCTTCGGGGGCACCCCAGCGCGCGACGATGGCCTCGCGGTTGGCCGCCGGCAGGCCGGCGAAGAACGTCAGGTAGTCGGCCAGCGCCAGGCTCTGCCGCGCCGGACGCACGGCCCAGTGGTCGGCATCGTTGGTGATGCCGCGCTTGAGCTCGGCCATCAGCGCATCGCCGTCGGCCGGCACATCGCTCACCGCGTAG
This sequence comes from Pseudomonas sp. R4-15, assembly GCF_055768815.1. Taxonomy (NCBI): domain Bacteria; kingdom Pseudomonadati; phylum Pseudomonadota; class Gammaproteobacteria; order Pseudomonadales; family Pseudomonadaceae; genus Pseudomonas; species Pseudomonas sp. R4-15. The sequence goes on along the minus strand of NZ_CM147293.1, from coordinate 2,622,607 downwards.
CCCTGGCCGGCGAGATGCTCAAGGATGCCGATCACCGAGGCCGGGGTGTCCAGGCCGACGCCATTGCCAAGGCGCCCTTCGCGGGTCGGGTAGTTGGCGAGGATCAGCGCCAGGCGCTTGTCGCCATTGGCCTTGCCGCGCAGCGTGGCCCAGCGCCGGGCCAGCTCGGCAACGAAGTCGATGCGCCCCGCTTCGGCCTGGTACTCGACCACGTCGCACTGGGTCAGCGGACAACGCTGCGCCAGCCCCTTGAAGCTCACCGCGCGGGAGATGATGCGGCCGTCGACTTCCGGCAGCGCCACCTGCATGGCCATATCGCGCGGTGCCAGGCCGTGCGGATCGGCAGCCCAGGCTTCGCGGTTGCCACCGGAGAGAATCACCTGCAGCACCGGGCGATCGCCGACCAGCGCATGGTCGCCGGGATCGTCGAAGGCGCTGTGGGCAAACGCCGTGGTGTTGAGCAGCAGCGCCACCGCGTGACGCTCGCACAGCGCGCGCAGGGCGGCGAGGCAAAGGCTGTCCTTGAGCGACAGCAGCGCCACCGGCAGCGGGTTCAGCCCCTGCGCCTGCAACGCCGCGCAGAGCTGGGCGAACACCCGCGTGTTACCGGCCTGCAGATGCGCGCGATAGAACAGCAGCGCCACCACCGGCGCACCGGGCTGCCAGTCGGCGGCCCAGTCTTCTTCGGTGGCGCTGCCCAGGCGCGGGTGGAACACCGCGAACGGTGGCAGCGGACGCGGCGGCCGGGCGCGCTGGGTGTGACCGAAGAAGCGTTCGCCCAGGTAGCGGTAGAACTGCTCGGCGTTGTCCCGCCCGCCTTCGCGCAGATAGCGCCAGAGGCTGTGGCAGTCCTGCGCGCTGGCGGTGCTCAGACGCGTCAGGTTGGGGTCTTCGGCCATGTCGCCGGAGAACATCGCCAGGACGATGCCGCGCCGCCGGCACAGCGTCTCCACCTGCTCGGTGCCGTACGGCCAGTAGCTCTCCCCGCCCAGGTGGTCGATGACGATCACCTTCGCGTGCTGCAATACCTCGTCCAGGTACAGGTCGATGGAAGCCGGCTGACGCAGGTGCTGCAGGTTGGCCAGACACACCTCGGGGTAGTCCGCCGCGGCATCCGCCTGGCGCGGGTGCGCCGCGGCGAGCAGCGCCAGGGTGGTGTCCGCGGCGCTGAGCACGACGATCTCGGCCGGCTGCTGGTCGAGGCGAATGATGTTCGCCCCGCTCTCATCGACGTAGCCACCCGGCAGGGCGGAAAGCATGTGCATCTCAGGCGCTCCGCAGGGCGGCCCGCAGTTCGCCGGCGATGGCCGCCTGGTCCAGCGCGTGGCCGATCACCACCAGCCGCGTGGCGCGGGCTTCGGCTTCGTTCCAGCGCCGGTCGAAGTAGCTGTCGAAGCGCCGGCCGACGCCGTGTACCACCAGGCGCATGGGCTTGCCGGGCACCGCGACGAAGCCCTTGATGCGGTAGATCTCGTGGCGTTCGACCAGCGCCTGCAGGGCCTCGACCAGCGCCTCGCGCGCCACTTCCGGCAGGTCCACCGAGAAGGAGTCGAAGTCCTCGTGGTCGTGCTCTTCGCCAGGCGCGTGCTCATGGTGGCCCTGGCGCAGGTGGATGGTCTCCTCCGAGGCGCTGCCCAGGCCCAGCACCAGCTCGGGATCGAGGCGGCCCTGCTGGCTGGCGATGACCTTGACCCCGGCCGGGATTTCCTCGCGCACCAGCGCCTGCACCTGCTCGATGGCGGCGGCGTCGGCTTGGTCGGTCTTGCTCAGCACCACGAGGTCAGCGGCCATCAGCTGGTCCTCGAACAGTTCGTGCAGCGGCGATTCGTGGTCCAGGTTCGGGTCGGCCTTGCGCTGGGCGTCCACCGCCTGCGGGTTGGCGGCGAACTGGCCGGCGGCAGCGGCCGGCACGTCGACCAGGGTGACCACCGCGTCCACGGTGCAGGCGTTCTTGATCTCCGGCCAGCCGAAGGCCTGTACCAGCGGTTTGGGCAGTGCCAGGCCGCTGGTTTCGATGAGGATGTGGTCGATCTGCTCGCGACGGGCGATCAGCTCGCGCATCACCGGCTGGAATTCCTCCTGCACGGTGCAGCACAGGCAGCCGTTGGACAGCTCGTAGAGCTGGCCGGCCGCTTCGCCGCCGTCTTCCTCGCAGCCGATGCCGCAGCCGCGCAGGATCTCGCCGTCGATGCCCAGCTCGCCGAACTCGTTGACGATCACCGCGATGCGCCGGGCGCCGGCGTTCTCCAGCAGGTGGCGCAGCAGCGTGGTTTTGCCGCTGCCGAGGAAGCCGGTGACGATGGTGACGGGAATCTTGGCGGGGGTCATGATCGGTACCTTGGTCGCTAAAGGAAAAATCAGGATTCGAGCGCCGGAATGCGCGCGACGAACTTGCCGCGGATACCGGCGGGCCACTGGCGGAACGGCACCTGGCCGGTCTCGCTGTCGGCATAGTGGGTGGCGTAGTCGAGCAATGCGGCGGCCGCCTCGGCCTCCGGCTCGAAGCCGCCGAACACATAGGTGATCTTGCCGGGGGCCCGCAGCGCGGCGCTGCAATGCCGCTCGCAGGCCATCAGGCAACGGGTGCGTTGCAGCTGCAGCGGCGCATCGCCGAGCTGGCGTTCCAGCTCGTTGGCAAAGCGCTCCCCGCGCCGTGGGGTATCGCCCTCGGCGGTGCCGCCGCAGGTTTCACAGACGATCAGGGTGACGCTCATCGGGAAGACTCCGGGTGCAGCGCCCAGGGCAGCACGAAGCGCTGCTCCTCGTGCTCGCCGAGCATGGCGCGGACCTTGTAGACACGTTGCAGATTGGCCGGGGTGAGCACCTGGCGTGCGCTGCCGCAGGCCACCGGGAGACCGCCGTCGAGCAGCAGGATGCGCTCGCAGAAGCGACTCGCCAGGGTCAGGTCGTGCAGCACCACCAGCGCGGCCTGGCCGGCGCGGCATTGCGCGCGCAGCAGTTCCATGACGCTGAGCTGATGAAAAGGATCGAGGGCCGCCACCGGTTCGTCGGCCAGCAGCAGGTGGGCGCCCACCGCCAGTGCCCGCGCCAGTCGTGCCCGCGCGCGCTCGCCACCGGAGAGCTGGTCGATGCGCCGCCCGGCCAGGGTGACCAGCGCGGTACGTTGCAACGCCTGCTCGATGGCATGGGCGTCTTCCGCACCCGGCAGGCCGAAGGGCCGGCGGTGGGGAATGCGCCCCAGGGCCACGTAGTCACGCACCGTCAGCGGCCAGCCGCCCTGCCCGTCCTGGGCCAGGTAGGCCAGCCGGCGGGCGCGCTCCGTCGCCGCCAGGGCCGCGAGGTTTTCGCCCCCCAGCGTCACCTCGCCGCGGTAGCGCTGCAACTGCGCCACGGCGCGCAGCAGGGTGCTCTTGCCGGCGCCGTTGGGGCCGATCAGGCCGACCAGCTCCCCTGGCGCGACCTGCAGATCGATACCGTCGAGCAGCGTCCGCCCCTCCACCTCGACGCCCAGGGCGCTCAGTCGCAGCAGACTCATGCGCGCAGCCCACGCTGGCGCAGCACCAGCAAGAGGAAGAACGGCGCGCCCAGCAGCGCCGTGACGACGCCGAGCATCAACTCGCGCTCGCCGGGCAGCAGGCGTAGCAACAGGTCCGCGCCGAGCAGCAGCACGGCGCCGCCCAACGCACTGGCCAGCAGCAGCCGCGACGGGTGATAGCCCACGGCGCGGCGCAACAGGTGCGGCACCACCAGGCCGACGAAGCCGATCACCCCGCTGACCGCCACGCTGGCGCCCACGCACAGCGCGCAGCCGAGCACCACCTGCAAGCGCAGGCGCGCCAGGTTGATGCCCAGGCTGGCGGCCTCGTCCTCGCCCAGGCCGAGGGCGTCCAGCCCGCGTCCACAGGCCAGCAGCAGCCCGACGCCCAGCAGAATGAACGGTGTGCTCAGGCGCAGGTCGGCGAAGCTGCGGTCGGCCAGCGAGCCCATCAGCCAGAGCACGATGTCCTGCATGTCGCTCGGCGTCGGTGCCAGACTGATGGCCAGCGAGGTCGCCGCGCCGGCCAGCGAGGACAGCGCGATGCCGGCGAGGATCAGCGTCAGGTTGCCACCGCGTCGGCGCGCCAGCAGGTACAGCGCCAGCGTGGCCAGGGCCGCCGCGCCCATCGCCGTCAGCGGCAGCATCCAGGCGCTGACCCCGGCCAGCCCGTAGTAGAGACAGAGCACCGCGCCGAGACTGGCGCTGGAACTGACGCCCAGCAGCCCCGGCTCGGCCAGCGGATTGCGCAACAGACCCTGCAGCGCCGCGCCGGCGCAACCCAGCGAGAGACCGACGAGGATCGCCAGCAGCACCCTCGGCAGGCGCACCTGCTGCACGATCAACTGCTGGCGCACTGCGGGACGCGACAGGTCGCCCGTTTCCACCGGCGCGGCCAGCAGCGCGCTCGCCACCTCGCCGGTGGCAAGCGGCACCGGACCGACGCGCAGCGAAGCCAGCGCCAACAGCGCCAACAGCGCCAGCAGCACGAGCAGGGCCGGATTCAGCCAGCGGCTCACAGGTTCACCGCCTGCAGCGCCGCCGAGAGCTGTTCGGCGCTGTCGATGAGTTGCCAATCACTGCATCCCCAGTGGTTGCCTGGCAGGCGCACCGCGGGCCGCTGCTCGAGCAACGCCTGGAACAGCGGGTGGCGCGAATAGGCCGAGCGCGCCAGGCCCTGGTCGCCAGGCATGTCGGCAAGGACGAAGGCGTCCGGCGGGTCCTCGAGCAACGCCTCCAGGGAGACCGTTCCCCAACCCCGCACCCGCTGCGCGTTACGCGCGCCAAGGGCGGCGAACAGCGTGTCGACGTAGGTCTCGCGCCCGGCACTGCCGCCGTTGGTGCGCAGGTACAACAGCCGCGGTGCGTGACCGCGCTGCCCCAGGCGTTGCAAACGCCGCTCGACGTCCTCGGCGAGCGCTTCGCCCGCCTCCGAGCGATCGATCTGCGTGGCGAACTCGCGAGTGCTGGCGAGAATCTGCGGCCAACTGACCGGATAACTGGGCGTGACCACACGAATGCCGTTGCGCCGCAGCAGCTCACCCCCGTTATGCGCCAGCCAACGCCGCGAGGCGATGACGATGTCCGGATGCAGTGCCAGCACCTCCTCCAGGCTGGCGCTGTTGCCGGGCAACTGGCGTGCCTGCCGCGCCCAACGGGAACGGGCCGGGTCCTGGCTCTGCCGGGACACCGAGAGCAATTGTCCGGGCGCCGCCAGGCTCAGCGCCAGTTGGTCGGCGCAGAGATTGGTGGAAACCAGGCTCGGCAATGCGGCCTGCACCTGGCAGGCGCAAAGCACGAGGAGCAGCGCAAGCAGACGCATCAGAAATCCAGGCCGGCCTGACCTTTCACACCGGCGCCGAAGGCGTGCTTGACGTCGCGGATTTCACTCACGGTATCCGCCAGCTCAACCAGCTCCGGCCGTGCGGCGCGGCCGGTGACGATCACGTGCTGGTGCGCCGGACGATTGCGAATCGCCGCCAGCACCCGCTCGCTGTCCAGGTAGTTGTACTTGAGCATGTAGGTCAACTCGTCGAGCAGCACCAGATTCAGCGCCGGGTCGGCGAGCATGGCCTCGGCACAGGCCCACGCCTGGTCGGCGGCGGCCTTGTCGGCATCCCAGTTCTGGGTGTTCCAGGTGAAGCCGGTGGCCATGGCGTGGTAGGTCACCTGGGGCAGGTTCTGCTGCAGGAAGATGACTTCGCCGGAGGCCTGGGTACCCTTGATGAACTGCACCACGCCGCAGCGGTGGCCGTGGCCCAGGGCGCGGTAGAGGGTGCCGAAGCCGGACGTGCTCTTGCCCTTGCCGTTGCCGGTGATCAGCACGAAGACGCCGCGCTCGATCTGCGCGCGCTCGATGCCCGCATCCACCACGGCCTTCTTGCGCTTCATGCGCTCGGCGTGGTTCTGCTTCTTCTGTTCGTCGATCATGGAGGGGCTCCGGCAGCCTGGACAGTCTGTCGATGCGGCCGGAACGGGAGCGCTGCGGCCGAAGGCCACAGAAAACGAATGCGCCACTCGCGATGCGACCGGCGCTTCGGCGCTCGCCCACACCCCGGGGCGCACCTTGATGTGCGGGCGAACGGGCCGGTCTTCTGGCTCGCCTTCAACCGTTGCCGCGCCTTCCCGAAGCATCTTCAGTGGCTCGTGCGACAACGTCAGGCTTACAGCAGCGGGGGCTGCGCCGGACTACCCGTCTTGCGGGGTCACCGGACTTCCCGTTTCACCCCGCTCTCGCGGGGCACCTGTTCGTCGCCGCGCAGGGTAGCCGGTTGCGCCCTGCCCGGCAATCTTCACCCCGACACGTTGACGCCGAGCCGCCATGCTGGCACCTTTCCCGCCGCTTCAGGTGTCCCGCGAGAGCGGGGTGAAACGGGAAGTCCGGTGAGTGCGAATGCACGATTCCGGCGCTGCCCCCGCAACGGTAAGCAGGTGATGGTCCGCAATTGCGCCACTGTGCCACGGCATGGGAAGGCTGCATCCATCGTGCCCTGCAAGCCCGGAGACCGGCCTGGAATACATCAACCAAGACGACCGCGGTGGGCGGATGCGTCGGCGCGGGCCTTGGGCATCGCCGTACGTGCGCACCCCTCCTTTGGTATCCCAAGAGGGCCCGATATGAACAACGCAACCCTGAGCCACGGCGCCAGCGCCGCCCTTCCCCTATCCCAACGCATCGCCGTTGCCGCGGGCAGCCTGCTGCTCGGCTGCGCGTTGATCTGGTTCGCCGGCTTCTCCCACCTGGAGATCGTGCACAACGCCACCCACGACGCGCGCCACAGCGCGGCGTTCCCGTGCCACTGACGGGGTGTCGACGATGATCACACGTATCGCGCGCGCCGCGGGCTTTTCGGGCTTGCTGGCGGCCCTGCTGCTGACGCTGCTGCAGAGCTTTTGGGTGACCCCGCTGATTCTCCAGGCTGAGACCTACGAGAGCGCCGGCGCCCCTGCCGAGCAGGCACATGAGCACGAAGCAGGCACACCCACTCACTCGCATGACCACGAAGCCTGGGCGCCGGAGGATGGCGTTTCGCGTACGGCCTTCACCGCACTGGCCAACCTGGTGGTGGCGGTTGGCTTCGCGCTGATGCTTGCCGGCCTGTTCACCCTGCGCCATCCGGCGCACACCTGGCAGGGACTGCTGTGGGGACTGGCGGGCTTCGCGGTGTTCAGCCTGGCGCCCTCCCTCGGACTGCCGCCGGAGGTCCCCGGCACCGCCGCCGCGGCGCTGGAATTGCGTCAGTACTGGTGGATCGGCGCGGCCAGCGCGACCGCCGTCGGCCTCGCGCTGCTGGTGTTCGCCCGTCACTGGGCGCTGAAGCTGCTGGGCCTGCTGCTGTTGCCGCTGCCCCACCTGATCGGCGCGCCGCACCCCGAGGTCCACGAAAGCCTGGCGCCGGAAGCCCTGGCGCAGGAGTTCATCTACGCCTCGCTGGTCACCAACGCGCTGTTCTGGGCCGCCCTGGGCTGGCTGTGCGCCGGGTTCTTCCGTCGCGAGTCCGCCTCGCTGCGCGGCTAGGGCCTGTTCCCGTTTCATTCACGGCCGCGCCGGCACCTGTTTTGGCGCGAGACAAGGCGCAAGTCGCAGGGCTTACCGGGGTAAGTCCAAGACGAGTAACGCCGTATCGCGCCAAAACAGGTGCCGGCCGGTAGGGTTGTGCCAGAAATGACCTGCGCTGTCGTTGCAGGACTTGCCAAGGGAGTGGCCATTGGCTGCGTCCTGCGCCTAACCGCAGGCCATTTCTGGCGACAACGCGGTTCGCGAATGAAACGGGAACAGGCCCTAGGCGATCCGCCTCAACATGTAAAGGGTCTCGTCGACTCGCGCAGCCGCTTCGGCGATGACCACCTCACCGCCCAGCTCCCGCAGCCGGGCGTTGAGGTCCCCGGCGTAGAGCGCGCGGCGCCAGTCACGGTAGTTCTCCGGAGGCGCCAGCCAGGCATGCAGCGCGGGCAAGCGAAAGGCCCAGTTGCCGGCCTCGCAGGCGAAACCCGCCGCACGCAGGCGCGCCACCACCGGCGGGTCGCCCAGCAACACCCCGCGGCACACCTCGAACATCAGCGCGCCGTGATGCGCCAGCAGCGGTGGATCTTCGGATTACGTGCGAAGTCCGGGTCCAGCGTCTGCGCGCTGATGTCCTCGATGGCGTAGCGCGCGCTCAGGTCCGCATCCAGCTCGAAGCGCCGGAAGTTGTTGGAGAAGTACAGCACTCCGCCCTTGGCCAGGCGCGCCATGGCCAGGTCGATCAGGCGGACCTGGTCGCGCTGCACGTCGAACACGCCCTCCATGCGCTTGGAGTTGGAGAAGGTCGGCGGGTCGATGAAGATCAGCTCGTACTCGCCTCGGTCGGCTTCCAGCCAGGCCATCACGTCGCCCTGCTCCAGGCGGTGCTTGTCGGAGAAGCCGTTGAGCGCCAGGTTGCGCCGCCCCCAATCCAGATAGGTCTTCGACAGGTCGACGCTGGTGGTGCTGCGGGCACCGCCCTTGGCCGCATGCACGGTGACCGTGGCGGTGTAGCAGAACAGGTTGAGAAAGCGCTTGCCGGCGGCTTCGCGGGCAATGCGCAGGCGCATCGGCCGGTGGTCGAGGAACAGCCCGGTGTCCAGGTAGTCGGTGAGGTTGACCAGCAGGCGCACATCGCCTTCGCGCACTTCCATGAAGCGCCCGGCGTCGCCCTGACGCTCGTACTGGCGCTTGCCGGCCTGACGTTCGCGGCGCTTGACCACCACCCGCTCGGCGGGAATCTCCAGCGCCTGGGGAATCGCCGCGAGGGCGTCGAGCAGGCGCGCCTGGGCCTTCTCCGGATCGATGGAGCGCGGGGCGGCGTATTCCTGCACGTGCACCCAATCGCCGTAGAGGTCCACCGCCAGTGCGTATTCGGGCATGTCGGCATCGTACAGTCGATAACACTGCACGTTCTCCTTGCGCGCCCACTTGCCCAGCGCCTTGAGGTTCTTCTGCAACCGGTTGGCGAACATCTGCCCGCCTTCGGACAGGCGCGGCGGTTCGCTGCGTATCGCCGGCGGACGCTCCACCAGCTTGCCGCCGATCATCCGCGCATTGCTCGGCGTCTCGGCACGGGCGGTGACGAACTGCTCCGGTTCGACGCGGAACAGCAGCAGCTTGCATGGCAGCGCGCCGTTGAACAGCGCGTATTGCTTATGGCTGCGCAGGCCCATGCGCTTGCCCAGCTCCGGCGCGCCGGTGAACACCGCCGCCTGCCAGCCGACACAGGCCTGGCGCAGGCGCTCGCCCAGGTGCTGGTAGAGGTAGAGCAGGCTCGCCTCGTCGCCCAGGCGCTCGCCGTAGGGCGGGTTGCACACCAACAGTCCCGGCTGCTCCTGGTCCGGATGCGGCTCGAAGGTCGCCAGTTCGCCCTGGTAGACACGTATCCAGCCGTCCAGGCCGGCGCGCTCGATGTTGTTGCGTGCCGGCTGGATCAGTCGCGGGTCGGCCTCGTAACCGCGAATCCACAGCGGCGTCTGCGCCAGTCCTTCGCGGGCCCGCTGCTCGGCCTCCTGGTGCAGGCGCTGCCAGAGTGCCGGAACGTGCCCCAGCCAGGCGGAAAAGCCCCAGCGCTGGCGCTTTAGGTTGGGAGCGATGTCGGCGGCAATCATCCCGGCCTCGACCAGGAAGGTGCCGACGCCGCACATCGGGTCGGCCAGCGCATGGCCCTGCTTGGCCAACTGCGGCCAGCCGGCGCGAATCAGGATCGCCGCGGCGAGGTTCTCCTTGAGCGGCGCCGCGCCCTGCTGCAGACGATAGCCCCGCTGGTGCAGGCTGTGGCCGGAGAGATCCAGAGACACGGTGGCCTCACCGCGCTCCAGGCGCAGATGGATGCGCACGTCAGGGTTCTCCCGGTCCACCGAGGGCCGCTTGCCGAAGCGCTCGCGCAACTGGTCGACCACCGCGTCCTTGACCTTCAGGGCGCCGAAGTGGGTGTTGTCGATGCCGCTACCCTGGCCGCTGAACTCCACCGCGAGGCTGCCGCCGGCGTCCAGATGTTCGCTCCAGTCGACGCTATGCACGCCGTCGTAGAGGCTCTGCGCTCCACTCACCGGAAAGCGCGCAAGGACCAGCAGGACGCGGTTCGCCAGACGCGACCAGAGGCACAGGCGATAAGCGCTTTCCAGGTCGGCCTGGCCGCGTACCACCGCGACCTGCGCACGCCCCTCCTGCAGGCCGAGCACGCTCGCTTCGTCGAGCAATAGCGACTCGAGGCTCTTGGGACAGGTGAGGACCAGCTCGTGTAATTCGGACATCGGGTTACCTGGCGGCGGCAGCGCCGCGAAAAATGAATTGCATGATGTGACACAGCGCCGCTGCTTTGCCCAGCGCCAGACTCACCGTCCGTCGGCCATCGCCAACTGGCCCGGGGCCATCCGCGCCCTTAGAGCGCCCTGCATCGCTACTTATCCGTTGAGAACGAGTCTTCGTTACCTGCTTATGACAAAAAGATCGTTCCACTCGCCTCTTACATTGGTTAGAAAAACTTCACCGGGGACGCAATGTCCATCGGCAGAGACATCGCCACGCCGGCAGCGGTGTTTCGAAGGCAGACCTTCTGCCAGGCCCAAGGGCCATCGGGAATTACAGTCAATAACTGAGGGCAACACCCTATGAAGAGACTCAAGCGTGATCCGGTGGAACGAGCATTCATGCGCGGTTACCAGCACGGCATTCATGGCAAATCCCGTGACCTCTGTCCTTTTACCCAGGCGTCCACCCGGCAGGCCTGGATCAATGGTTGGCGCGAAGGTCGCGGTGACCATTGGGATGGCTATACCGGTACCGCCGGTATCCATCGCCTGAACGAGTTGCGCGCGGCCGGCTGACAACGCCCGGATCACGACTCCTTATTCCAAGCCGCCTCATCCGGGCGGCGGGCCAACGGCCCAGGGGCTCCCGAGGGAGCCCCTACACCTCAGGCCTGCGGCTTGGCAGCCACCCCCAGCGCCGCGATCGCATCCACCGACTCGCGGATCAGCCTCGGGCCACGATAGATGAATCCACTGTAGACCTGAACCAGGCTCGCACCTGCGGCGATCTTCTCGGCCGCGTGGGCGCCACGGGTGATGCCCCCCACCGCGATGATCGGCAGACTACCGGACAGCTCCCCCGCCAGTACCCGCACCACTTCGGTGGCCCGTTCGCGCAGAGGCGCGCCGGACAGCCCGCCCGCCTCGTCGGCATACTGCAGCCCTTCGACCGCCTCGCGCGACAGCGTGGTGTTGGTCGCGATTACCGCATCCATGCCTGAATCGCGCAGAACACCGGCGACCTGGGCAATCTCTTCGTCGGTCATGTCCGGGGCGATCTTCACCGCGATCGGTACCTGCCGGCCGTGCTCGATAGCCAGTTGCTCGCGACGCCGTGCCAGGGCTGCGAGCAATTCGCGCAGCGCGTCGCCGAACTGCAGACTACGCAGCCCGGGCGTATTCGGCGAGCTGAGGTTGACCGTCACGTAACTGGCTAACGCATAGACGCGCTCCAGGCCGATCAGGTAGTCATCCACCGCGCGCTCCACCGGGGTGTCGAAGTTCTTGCCGATATTGATCCCCAGCACGCCCCGGTAACGCGCAGCGCGCACGCGCTCGACCAAGTGCTCGACGCCCTGGTTGTTGAAGCCCATGCGGTTGATGATCGCCTCGCCATCGGGCAAGCGGAACAGACGCGGCTTGGGATTGCCCGGTTGAGGCCGTGGGGTGACGGTGCCGATTTCGAGAAAACCGAAACCCAGGGCGGCCAGACCGTCGATGGCATCACCATTCTTGTCCAGGCCCGCTGCCAGCCCGACCGGGTTGTCGAACGCCAGGCCCATGACCTTCACCGGCAACCGCGCCGGCGCCTTGCACAGGCGCGTCAGCCCCAGCCGCCCGGCGGCACCGAGCAGGTCCAGGGTCAGCTCGTGGGCGGTTTCCGGAGAAAGTCTGAAAAGCAGTTGGCGGGCCTGTTCGTACATTGGGCGAGCGCTTCGGCGAGGAATGAACCGGCGATTATACCCGTGCGCCTCAGGCGAGGCGACGCAACGCCAGCAACTCGCCAGCGGGCGAGCATTCCAGTTCGAAACAGCCATACACCCCACGATGATCGATGAACGGCCGCAAGTGATAAGCCGGCAAACTGACCCGGCGGCCATCGCGAGCGCGCAGCATCACGCGGTTGGCCTGTCCACGATAGACCGCTTCCAGGCGCGACGCCGGCAGGGCGATATCGATGATCAGGGGCATGCTTTCTCCACCGGCAGGTTCACGCGCCGAGTTCTGAGGCAGGTCAATGCCATGCTGCGCGTCAACGCACGATACTAAAAAGCATTCGGTGCGACCATTCGCGACTTTCCCTTACTCAACGTGCGGTCCGCAACATGGCAATCCGGCGCAAATTCCCTCGCCAGGGCTCCGATGACCATCCAGCCCCGTTCGTAGCGGCCCCGGGCGAGCTGCTGTCACACCGCGCGAGCCTGTGGTGGGAAGACGGACTCCCCCTGGAAGCCTTGGTGTCGCTACCCGTGAATACCCTCGCGGGCCCCTGCCCCCGCACCAAGTCCCAGGCACTGAGCCTGCTGCGCGCCCTGGTGGAATGCACCCGTAGCGACGAGCGACTGGACCTGCGCCGTGTCGATGGACTGTGCGGCAAGCCCGGCGACTCGGAGAGCCACGACAACCTGCAGCAGTACGCCGACAGTCCAGCCTGCCGAGCGCAGCGACTGATCGGCTACCGCGACTTTCTCTGCGCGCTGGGGCGTGCGCTACCGCCTCGCTCCGAGGACACTCGCACCGACCTGCGCCAGGCCGATTGGCGTCCCGGCCAGCGTTATTGGGCCGCCCATGACGTCCAGGCTGCCGCATCGCTGGTGGTCTACGCACGCCGTCGCGGCCTCAGCATTCCACTGCAGGCGCGCCTGCAGCGCTATCGACTGGTTCCTCTCGCCCTGGCCGAACTGGCACACGCCTTCCGCGCGCTGGCGCTCCCCCGTGAGGCAATGCGACAACCCGCGCTGGCACGGCGACTGCTCGCGCTGGGCAACGACTATGCGAGCCTCACGCTGGAGGGGCAGGACTGGACGCTGTTGCTGCTCGCGCAGCAAAGCACGACGGCACGGACGCTCGCGCAGGAACTACAGGCCGGTGGCGCGGCGGACCTGATGGCTCACCTCGCCGCGCTTTCGCAAAGACCCTGAGGGCCCGCCGCCCCCTGCAACGCCAGGGCGACCTTGTGCGCCAGCTCCTCGTCGCTGAAAGGCTTCTGCACGATGTGCGATTCCCCCACCTGCAGGCCGCCGAGTTCGGCGTAACCGGTGATGAACAACACGGGCAGTTGCGGGAAACGCTGGCAGGCGCGGCGCGCCAACTCGGCCCCATTCATTCCGGGCATGGCGAAATCGGCCAGTAGAAGATCGATGCTTTCATCGAGACTTTCCAGCGCCTGCTGGCCACTGCTGGCCTCACGCACCCGGTAGCCGAGTTCTTCGAGCATGCCCGCCGTCACTTCACGCACGCCCGCGTCGTCATCCACCAGCAGAATCAGCGGCGCCGGACCCGACTTCCCGGCATAGACCATACTGGGCAACTCGCCAGCGGCTTGTGAGAGGGGCGCCTGGACGACCCGCGGCAGGTATACCTTGACCGTGGTCCCCTGCCCCAGATCAGTCAGGATGTGCGCACCGCCCCCGGACTGTTTGGCGAAGCCGAAGACCTGGGCCAGCCCCAGCCCCGAGCCCTTGCCGATTTCCTTGGTGGTGAAGAAGGGCTCGAAGGCTTTCGCCAGCACCTCGTCGCTCATGCCGGAGCCGTTGTCGCTCACCGACAGCACCACGTACTCGCCCGGCTCCGGGTCGCCGGGCCGCTGCGCCGGGCGGTCGATCACCTCGTTGGCGGTACTCAGGCACAGGGTGCCGCCGACGCCCATGGCATCGCGGGCGTTGATCGCCAGGTTGAGAATGATCAGCTCGATCTGTGTGGGATCGACCATCGCGCGCCAGAGGTCGTCACGGGTCCGCGTCTCGATGCGCATGCTGCCGCCCAGGGTGCTCCGCAGCAGTTCGAGCATGCCAGCCAGCGTTACGTTGAGGTCCAGCGCTTCGGGCGCCAAACGCTGGCGACGGGAGAAGGACAGCAACTGAGCGGTGAGCTTGGCGCCACGCTCACCGGACTCGCGAATGCTCTGCAAACGCGACAGGCTCTTCGCCGGCAAACTCACCCCGGCCAATTCGCGCTGCAGAAAACCGGCGCTGGTGATGATCACCGTAAGCAGATTGTTGAAATCATGGGCCACCCCGGCCGTCAACTGCCCGACCGCTTCCAGGCGCTGCATCTGCTGCAGGGTCTGCTCCATACGCTCGCGCTCGGCGATCTGCTCGCGCAACTGGCGGTTGGTGGTGGCCAGTTCGTCGAGGGCCTCGCGCTCGCCGGTGATGTCACGCACGGCCGCGTACATCAGGCCGTTCTCCGGCACCACGGTCCAGGACAACCAGTGGTAATCCCCGTCGGCATGCCGCATGCGATTGACGAAGCGCTTCGAAACGTTGCCGCGGGAAATGCTGCGCCCCTCGCGATGGGTCGCCTCGCGGTCATCGGGATGGACCAGCCCCCATAGCGGTTGTGCCAGCAGCGTCTCGCGGCTCCAGCCAAGGGTCTCTTCCCAGGCGGGGTTGACGGCGATGGGGGTGCTGTCGAAACGCATCACCGCGAGCATCTCGCGGGACAGGTCCCAGGTACGGTCACGCTCACGGGTACGCTTCTCGACGCGCTCGCCAAGCATTTCGTTGAGCTGCTGCAGCGCCTGGTTGGCGAGTTTCTGCTCGGTGATGTCGAGCAAGACGCCCGTGCAGCGCACGCAACGCCCATCACTGAAGAAGGCCCGTCCGCGGGTGGAAATCCAGCGCTCACTGCCAGAGGCCAGGTTCACGCGAAACTCGGCGACGAACTCCTCGCCCTGATCATGCGTCAGCACGGAGGCAATCTGGGCCTTGAGCCGCTCGCGATCCTCCATCGGCAGCCGTTGAGCGATACGCTCCACGCCCGGGAGGGCCACCTCGTCTTCATCGAAATCGAACAGTTGCCGGCAGCGCGCGTCGCAGATCAGTTGCCCGGTGTCCGGACGATAGTCCCACATGCCCATGCGCGCCGCGTCGATCGCCAGGCGCGCGCGTACCTCGACTTCCTGCAACGCACGCTCCGCACGCTGTCTCTCGCGGCGTTCGTGGACCTCATCCATCGCGCGGCGCACGGCCTTGGGAAGGAATTCGATGTTGCGCTTGAGCACGTAGTCGACGGCGCCCAGGCGCATCATCTCCACCGCGTGCTCCTCGCCGAAGACACCGGAGAAGAAGATGAATGGCACGTCGGGCGCGAGGATGCGGGCGACCTGTAGCGCCTCGGAGCCGGAAGAGCCGGGCAGTACGAAGTCCGACAGGATCAGATCGAAGGATTGCTCGCGCAGCAGTCTCTCCGCACCCCGATGGTCCCCCACCACGCTGGCTTCTACGGCGAAGCCGGCGCGCTCCAGATGCAGCAACGCCAACTCGACGTCGAGTGGGCTGTCCTCGATGAGCAGCAGTTTCAGGGCAAAGGCTTCCATTTCATTTCGCGGATCGGGAATCGAAGCAACGCCCGGCGCTCCCGGCGGAATACCGGACCGACTCAGCCATCGCCAGGCGCGCGCGAACCCAGCTTGCGCTGCAGACGCGTCGAACCTGGCGGCGGCTCATTGAGCACGGCCCAGAAGATCCCCAATTCCGAGATAGCCGAAACGAAGTCGCGAAATTCGACCGGCTTGACCACGTATGCGTTCACTCCCAACTCGTAGGCACGCATCAGGTCCGGCTCTTCCTTCGAGGAAGTCAACATGACCACCGGTACGGCACGTAGCTCCGGCGAGCTGCGAACCGCCGCCAGTACCTCGAGGCCATCGACCTTCGGCAACTTCAGGTCGAGCAGCAGCACTGCCGGATTACCCTCGCCACGGTCACCATAGGCTCCTTCGCGACGCAGATAATCGAGCGCCTCGGCACCGTCCCTGAGCACCACCACGTCGTTGGCCAGCCGGCTGCGCTCTAGCGCCACCAGGGTCAGTTCCAGGTCGCGGGGGTTGTCCTCGACCAGCAGGATAGGTTTGAGCATTCGTGGGTCCGTCAGGATTCGTGGGTCGGCGCGCTTTTGCGCGGCAGAGCAAATGAGAAGGTAGCACCCTGGCCGGGTTTCCCCTCGGCCCAGACACGTCCATCGTGACGTTCTATGATACGCCGGACGCTGGCCAGGCCAATGCCGGTGCCCTCGAATTCCTCCATCCGATGCAGGCGCTGGAAGACACCGAAGAGTTTGGGCACGTACTGCATGTCGAAACCTACGCCGTTGTCACGAATGTGCACGATCGTCTCATGCTCTGTCACCTCGGCGAAGACTTCGATGAGCGCTGGTGCGCTGCCGCGGCTGTATTTCACCGCATTCGATAGCAGGTTACGCAGCGCCAGGTGCAGGAAAGCGGCATCGGCATAGACCATCGGCAGCTCACCGATGTGCCATTGCAGGTCGCGTCCGACGAGATCGGGGGCCATCTCGCGCTGGATGGATTCAACCAAAGCATGCAGATTGACCTCCGAAAGGCGCAGCGCAGCGCGCCCCATCTGGGAAAAACTCAGTAGGTTGTCCACCAGCACGCCGGCGAAGCGCGCGGACTCGCCAATATGTTCGAGGAAGCGCTGGCCGCGCTCGGAAAGGCGCTCGTTCTCGTATTCGCCCAGCAGCTCTGCGTATCCGGCGATGTGCCGCAAGGGCGCACGCAGGTCGTGGGAGACGCTGTAGGAGAAAGCTTCGAGTTCCTTGTTGGACTTCGTCAGTTGGTCGGTCAGTTGGGCCATCTCCTCGGCCTTGCGCAGCACGATGCCGAGCACGGCCCCCCGCAGCTCCAGGGCGCTCTCAAGCTCCAGACGATCCCAGGGCAACGAGAAGCCGCTGACCGTCTCGCGCCACACGGCGAAGCTGTTGCGTGGCGAAAGCACGCCCTGCTCATCGACCCGCTTGTTCGGCTCGCCGGCCCACTCGATGGTGTGCACACGCTCGGGACGGAACCAGATCAGGTAATGCGAATGCAGCTCCGAGATAGCCACCGCCAACACGCCGGCGTGCCGCTGGCCGAGGCGCACCTCAGGTGCATCGCGCCCCATGTTGTCGGTGTGGAACAACTCGCGCCCGCGCTGCATTTCCAGCCAGGCGACCAGCGCCATCACCTGGGAACGCGAGGGCGTATCACCCAGCAGCTCGCAGCGCTGAGCCGTCACGATCGCCGCACCGCCGGCGCGAGCGAAGGAGAGGAAGACCTCGGGCATGGCCATGAGGCCGTCGCTGACGCTGTCGCGATCGGCCATTGCCGAGAGCATCTGGACGATCTGCCGGCGCAGGCCCAGCAGCCGCTCGGTCTCGCCATGCGCCTCGCGCGACTCGATCTGCAGCGACAGCATGCGGCCCAGCATGTCGCAGGACAGTCGCTGGGAGATCGACAGCCGCCGCGGCGAAGCGTGATGACAGGAAACCAGGCCCCAGAGCCGTCCATCGACCATGATCGACAAGGACAAGGACGCCAGGGTGCCCATGTTGCGCATGTATTGCAGGTGGACGGGCGAAACGCTGCGCAGCGAGCAGAACGACAGGTCCAGATCGGCGACGGCCCCCTGCATGCCGAGGATCGGCGAAGGCTGGTAATTCGCGTCGGCGATCAGGCGAATCCGGTTGCTGCTGTAGAGCTCGCGCGCCTGAGGCGGAATGTCCGAGCCCGGGAAGCACTGTCCGAGGTAGCTGGGATAGCCTTCATCGCGACTTTCCGCGAGCACGGTGCCATTACCCTGGCTATCGAAACAGTACGCCATCACCCGACCGAAGCCGCTGATGCGCTTGAGCTCATCGACCGCCAACTGGCATAGCCGCGTCGTCGAACCCGCCTGCTGCAGTTGCGCAACGAAGGTCCGGACCAGCGGGTACACCGCGTAACTGCCACCGGAATCGAGTTGCGCGGGTTCGAATTCGACGAACAGACGGCCACCTCGGCGATGGGCGAGCACGTCGAACGTCTGCTCGCCGCTGCCCAGCAGGCAGGTCTCGCCGAAATAGGTCGGGTCTTCGCCATCGACCAGGGTAGCCAGGGCCGCACTCAGGGCACGCCCCGATAGCAAGCTGTCAAGCGTCGCGCCCAACGGCGGCGCATCGCAACCGAGCCACTGGCAGGCGTTCTCGCTCGCCAGGCTCACCACCCCCTCCGCGTCGAGCACCAACAGGAAACCATGCGGCTGCACACTGCCCGGCGTGCGAATGGGCTCACGCGCGCAGTTGTCGATGGCTCCAGCCAATGCCGGGGAAATATCGCGACTCACCAAAACCTCCTGGCCACGGGCGAGGGCCGCGCAGCAACTGACGAACGCGGAACCTTAGCTCAGGCGCCGAGCACAGGCTAGAGCCTGCCCGTTTTGCTCGTGTCCAAATACTCGTCTACGACTCGTCACAAATTGATGAGCTTTGGAGGCAAACCACTGGCCCGCGGTTCACTCGGGAGCCTCTACCACCGGTCAGGAATCCTTTCCAGGAACGTCAGGAACTGACTGCCCGCCCCTGCTCTCCCTCGGCATGGGCGCCCAGGCGGCTGAATACAGCGTGCGCCTGGAAGGCTTCGAATACCCTGCCCGTGCAAAGCCATGACGTTCGCTCCCAGGCCCTGTCCTGCAGATGGCCCGCCCTCAGGTACAGGCGCCGGAGCGCTTCCACACGGCGGTGCTGGAAGTGCTGGCGCGGGATTAACCCGGAATGCCGCTGTGGAAGCGAAACTCCTCATCCACCGACTCGATCAGCTCGCGCTCCACGGCGCGGACCCGCTCGATGGTGGCGTCGACGTCGTCGGCATCGCCGTAGCCATAGGCGAGCTTGAGATAGCCCTGATAATGACGGGATTCGCTTTTCAGCAAACCGAAGTAGAACGTGCCCAACTCCTCGTCCAAGTGCGGCACCAACGACTCGAAACGCTCGCAGGAGCGCGCTTCGATGAAAGCCCCCACCACCAGCGTATCCACCAGCTTGGCCGGTTCGTGGTTGCGCACGACCTTGCGCAAGCCCGAAGCGTAGCGAGCGGCGGAAACCGGGCGCAGGGCGATGCGCCGCTTCTTCATGATCCGCAGCACCTGCTCATGGTGGACGAGTTCTTCCCGAGCCAGTCGGGACATGAAATTGACCAGATCCAGGTGGCTGTTGTACTTGGCGATCAATGCCATGGCCGTCGAAGCGGCCTTGAACTCGTTGTTCTTGTGATCGATCAGCAGGGTTTCCTGGTCGCGCAGGGCCGCGTCGACCCAGGCCTGCGGGGTGCGGCAACCGAGAAAGTCGTGGATCTCCAGCAGGTTCACGGGCCAACCTCCGCGGTTGCCGCGCGGCCTGCCAGCCGCAGGCAGGACACGCTGTCGGCCCATGACGACAGGGTGACTTCGCAGCACGCCAGAGGCATGGCGCAGAGAGGGAATTCGAGCAACGCGTCCATCAACGACTCCGAACGGACCTGCCGGAACCCGGCGAAGGCCGGGATGCACAGTCTTGTAGAGGGCGCGCATTATACGAATCACGCCCTTGCAGGCCAGCCTCGCGACATTGATGCAGGTCAGCCAGCGCGCGGTGCCAGGCGCTATCGTCGAAGTACCAGCGATACAGGAGGCAACGCCATGCAAGCGCTTCGCCGGATTCTCGTGGTCATCCATTCCAACGCCGAGCAGGACCCTGCCCTGGAGCGAGCCAGGCTGATCGCCCGTCGCTGCGGCGCCCGTTTGCACCTGCTGCAATTCGCCGAGCCGCCCGCCGAGCCCGCGCTGCGCGGCATCACCGAAGCCTTGTGCCAGGACGGCCTGGAGGTCACCAGCGAGTTCGTCGCGGGCGAGCCGCTGACGCAGCGCATTCTGGATGTCCTGCAAGCCCAGGGCAGCCAACTGATCGTCAAGCACCACAACCCCGACAGCCTGCTACGCCGCCTCCTGCTGACTCCGGACGATTGGAAACTGCTGCGCCATGCGCCGGTTCCCGTACTGCTGACCAAGCACGCGCGCCCCTGGAGTGGCGGCAAGGTGCTGGCGGCGGTGGATGCGGGCAATGCCGATGGCGAGCACCGTCAGTTGCACGGCAGCATCCTCGCGCACGCGGCCGAGATCGCCCGTCTTGCCGAAGGCGAACTGCATCTGATCAGCAGCTATCCCTCGCCCATGCTTTGCGCTGCCGATCCCGGCTTCCAACTGGAGGCAAGCATCGCCCAGCGCTACAGAGAAGGTTGCGCACGACTGCAGCGCGAGCAAGGCCTGGCGGATGCGCAGATGCACATCCTGCAAGGTCCGGCGGACGTCAACATCCCGCTACTGGCAGAGCAACTCGATGCAGTGGTGACGGTACTCGGAACGGTTGCACGTACCGGCCTGGCAGCAACGCTGATCGGCAATACCGCCGAGTCGGTACTGGAGCGGCTGGACGGCGACGTACTGGTGATCAAACCCGCGGACGCCATGCAGCAACTCGAGCGGCTACTGGCGGAGCACTGAGTCAACCGCCATCGCGCGGCGCCACGTAGCGCTCGTAGTGAGCCTCGGAGAGCAGGAAGAACTCCCGGTCGATGGCGTCGCGCAATTGCGGCAACGGCCACTCGCGGAACTCCGGCAGCAGCACCACGCCGTAGGCTTCTATGCGATTGATCAGGCGAGCGCCCCGGGCGATCAACTGGTAGGCCCAGCAATACTCGGACTGATCCATGACGAAACGGATCTGGCGGTTTTCCAGTTGCTCGCGCAGGCGTCCGGCATCGAACACCTCCAGCTTGCTGCGCATGACCTGGTCGAGCAGGACTTCCAGGCGTCGCCAGACGGCGCGCTTGGATTCGTCGTCGTAGAGGTTCCAGTCCACCACCTCATGGTGGAAACGCTTGCAGCCGCGGCACACCAGGTCACCGTAGACGGTGGAACAGAGCCCCACGCAGGGCGTCTTGATGCGCTGGTTGGCCATCGGGAAAAACTGCCACGACTATCGGGGCCGGGCATCTTAGCCCTTTGTCTAACCCCGGTCACCCTGCCAGAGCGCCGTCGAGCGGGTTAACTTTGTGTCGCCAATCGCGTAGAATCCAAGCGCCTTCCAAGGCGTCGATGTCCGCAACGAAGCTGTTTTCAAAGCGTCACGAGCACAGTCAATCCGGCAGGACCACGTTGGCGGCGAGACCTATCCCGGTCGCGTCGCCAACCCTCATCAGACCCAAGTCCCGCGCCGGCGTAAAACTTTGAAAACAGCTTCTGTGATGGGCGTCCGTGGAGTGGCGGACTGCGCCGTTTACCCGACGTCGCCGTGCCGCCCTCACGGACATCCAGGATGAGCGTCCCGGACAAATCCGAAGGGACCACTGATGAGGGAAATACTGTGCTTGAAGCCTACCGCAAACACGTAGAAGAGCGTGCAGCCCAGGGGATCGTGCCCCAGCCCCTGAACGCCGAGCAGACCGCCGCTCTGGTCGAGCTGTTGAAGAACCCGCCGGCCGGCGAAGAAGAATTCCTCCTCGACCTGATCACCAACCGCGTACCGCCGGGCGTCGACGAAGCCGCCTACGTCAAGGCCGGCTTCCTCTCCGCGATTGCCAAGGGCGAAGCCAGCTCCTCGCTGCTGAGCAAGCAGCGCGCCATCGAGCTGCTGGGAACCATGCAGGGCGGCTACAACATCGCCACCCTGGTCGAGATGCTCGACAACGCCGAGCTTGCCGAAGTCGCCGCCGAGCAACTCAAGCACACCCTGCTGATGTTCGACGCCTTCCATGACGTCGCCGAGCGCGCCAAGGCCGGCAATGCGCACGCCAAGGCCGTGATGCAGTCGTGGGCCGACGGCGAGTGGTTCGTCAAGCGCCCGGCGCTGGCCGAGAAGATCTCGCTGACCGTGTTCAAGGTCCCCGGCGAAACCAACACCGACGACCTGTCTCCGGCGCCCGACGCCTGGTCGCGTCCGGACATCCCGCTGCACGCGCTGGCGATGCTGAAGATGAAGCGCGACGGCATCGAGCCCGAGCAACCCGGCTCGGTCGGTCCGCTCAAGCAGATCGAAGAGGTCAAGGCCAAAGGCTTCCCGGTCGCCTACGTCGGCGACGTGGTCGGCACCGGCTCCTCGCGTAAATCCGCCACCAACTCGGTGCTGTGGTTCTTCGGTGACGACATCCCCCATGTCCCGAACAAGCGTGCCGGCGGCTTCTGCTTCGGCTCGAAGATCGCCCCGATCTTCTACAACACCATGGAAGACGCTGGCGCCCTGCCGATCGAGTTCGACGTATCCAGCCTGGAAATGGGCGATGTGATCGACGTCTACCCGTACGCCGGCAAGGTCTGCAAGCACGACAGCGACGAACTGGTTTCGACCTTCGAACTGAAAACCGATGTGCTGCTCGACGAAGTCCGCGCCGGCGGCCGTATCCCGCTGATCATCGGCCGCGGTCTGACCGAGAAGGCCCGCGCCGAGCTGGGCTTGGCACCCTCCGAGCTGTTCAAGAAGCCCGAAGCACCGGTCGATTCCGGCAAGGGCTTCACCCTGGCGCAGAAGATGGTCGGTCGCGCCTGCGGCCTGGCCGAAGGTCAGGGCGTACGCCCGGGCACCTACTGCGAGCCGAAGATGACCACCGTCGGCTCCCAGGACACCACCGGCCCGATGACCCGCGACGAACTGAAAGACCTCGCCTGCCTCGGCTTCTCCGCCGACCTGGTGATGCAGTCCTTCTGCCACACCGCGGCCTATCCCAAGCCCATCGACGTCAAGACCCACCACACCCTGCCGGACTTCATCCGCACCCGTGGCGGCGTCTCCCTGCGTCCGGGCGACGGCATCATCCACAGCTGGCTGAACCGCATGCTGCTGCCCGACACCGTCGGCACCGGCGGTGACTCGCACACCCGCTTCCCAATCGGCATTTCCTTCCCGGCCGGCTCCGGCCTGGTGGCCTTCGCCGCCGCCACCGGCGTCATGCCGCTGGACATGCCCGAATCCGTGCTGGTGCGCTTCAAGGGCAAGATGAAGCCCGGCATCACCCTGCGCGATCTGGTCCACGCGATTCCCTACTACGCGATCCAGAAGGGTCTGCTGACCGTCGAGAAGAAAGGCAAGAAGAACATCTTCTCCGGCCGCATTCTGGAGATCGAAGGTCTCGAGAGCCTCACCGTCGAGCAGGCCTTCGAGCTCTCCGACGCCTCCGCCGAACGTTCGGCCGCCGGCTGCACCATCAAGCTGTCGCAGGACTCGATCGCCGAATACCTGCAGTCGAACATCACCCTGCTGCGCTGGATGATCGGCGAAGGCTACGGTGACCCGCGCACCCTGGAGCGCCGTGCCCAGGCGATGGAAGCCTGGCTGGCCAAGCCCGAGCTGCTGGCCGCCGACGCCGACGCCGAGTACAGCGAGATCATCGAGATCGACCTGGCCGAAGTCGACCAGCCGGTCCTCTGCGCACCGAACGACCCGGACGACGCGCGCCTGCTCTCGCAAGTGGCCGGCGACAAGATCGACGAGGTATTCATCGGTTCGTGCATGACCAACATCGGTCACTTCCGTGCCGCCGGCAAGCTGCTGGACAAGGTCAAGGGCACCATTCCGACGCGCCTGTGGCTGTCGCCGCCGACCAAGATGGACCAGCACCAGCTGACCGAGGAAGGCTACTACGGCATCTACGGCCGCGCGGGTGCGCGCATGGAGATGCCCGGTTGCTCGCTGTGCATGGGTAACCAGGCCCGCGTTGCCAACAACGCCACCGTGGTGTCCACCTCGACCCGCAACTTCCCCAACCGTCTCGGTGATGGCGCCAACGTGTACCTGGCTTCGGCTGAACTTGCCGCGGTCGCCTCGATTCTCGGCAAACTGCCGACCGTCGAGGAGTACATGCAGTACGCCGCGAACATCGACAGCATGGCGGGCGATATCTATCGCTACCTGAGCTTCGACCAGATCGCCGAGTACAAGGACGCTGCGGCCAACGCACGCATCCCGGTGGCACAGGCCTGATCCACGCCTAGCGCTACCTGAAGCCGGCCCCGCAAGGGCCGGCTTTTTTGTGCGGCAAAGGTCGTCCGGAAGACTTTTTCAGCGTAGATGGCAGCCCCGATCTACTGTTTGCAGGCCAGGGCCGGAAATTTCGGGAGCTTTCGGTGACTGCGCTTGTCAGAGATAAGGAATGCCCCCCGGGCAATTTCGTCAATCAAGGAGACACTCAATGAAACACTGGATCATTGCCGCCCTCTGCGTCATCGGCCTGGCGGGTTGCGCCAGCGACTACATCATCACCACCACCGATGGCCAGTTGCTCAACAGCAGCAACAAGCCCGAGCTGGACGAAGACACCGGTCTGATTCAGTTCGAGGACGAGGAAGGACGCAAGCAGCAGATCCCCTCGAGCGAAGTCAAACAGATCATGGAGCGCTAAGCACACCCGCATCGAGCGGCGCATGCCGCTCGATGCGCCTCTTGTAGGCGACCTGTCGCAGGCGTATCTTCGGCACCTCGTCACCGCAGTGACGAACGTCGCTCGGACGGTTCCGGGCGCTCACGTCTACCGAGGAAAGCATGAACGACTCCCGTCGTCCGCGGCATTTCAGCCGTATCGATCGTCTCCCCCCCTACGTTTTCAATATCACCGCTGAACTGAAGATGGCCGCACGCCGTCGCGGCGAAGACATCATCGACTTCAGCATGGGCAACCCCGACGGTCCCACGCCCGCACACATCGTCGAGAAGCTGTGCACAGTCGCCCAGCGCGAAGACACCCACGGCTACTCCACCTCCCGCGGCATCCCACGCTTGCGCCGTGCTATTTCCCGCTGGTACGCCGACCGCTACGACGTGGAGATCGATCCCGAGAGCGAGGCCATCGTCACCATCGGCTCCAAGGAAGGCCTGGCGCACCTGATGCTTGCCACCCTCGACCAGGGCGACACGGTGCTGGTACCCAACCCCAGCTACCCGATCCATATCTATGGCGCGGTGATCGCCGGTGCTCAGGTCCGTTCGGTGCCCCTGGTTCCGGGCATGGACTTCTTCGCCGAGCTCGAGCGCGCCATCCGCGAAACCATTCCGAAGCCGAAGATGATGATTCTTGGCTTCCCTTCCAACCCCACAGCGCAGTGCGTGGAATTGGACTTCTTCGAGCGCGTGGTCGCCCTGGCGCGCCAGTACAGCGTGCTGGTGGTACATGACCTGGCCTATGCAGACATCGTCTACGACGGCTGGAAAGCCCCGTCGATCATGCAGGTGCCCGGCGCCAAGGACGTGGCCGTGGAGTTCTTCACGCTGTCCAAGAGCTACAACATGGCCGGCTGGCGTATCGGCTTCATGGTCGGCAACCAGGAACTGGTCGGCGCCTTGGCACGGATCAAGAGCTACCACGACTACGGCACCTTCACCCCGCTGCAAGTGGCCGCCATCGCCGCCCTCGAAGGGGACCAGCAATGCGTGCTGGATATTGCCGAGCAATATCGGCAACGCCGCAACGTATTGGTCAAGGGCCTGCATGAGGCCGGCTGGATGGTCGAGAACCCGAAGGCCTCGATGTACGTCTGGGCGAAGATTCCACCCGCCTATGCGCATCTGGGCTCGCTGGAGTTCGCCAAGAAGCTGCTGTCCGACGCCAAGGTATCGGTCTCGCCGGGCATCGGTTTCGGCGAATACGGTGACGACCACGTGCGCTTCGCACTGATCGAGAACCAGGACCGCATTCGTCAGGCCGTACGCGGCATCAAGCACATGTTTCGCGCCGACGGCTTGCTCAAGCCGAACAAGCCTCACGCCCAGGCCGAGCCACAAGCCTGACCTGCCAGGGGAGCGCCACGCCGCTCCCCCTTCCCCCCACATACCAGCCAGAGACGATCCATGCCCCGCCTGCATCTGGAATTCGCCGAACACCTGTTCTGCTACGAAACCTGCATGACAGTACGCGTCAGCGACATCAATGGCGCGAACCACTTGGGCAACGACTCGATGATCTCGATGATTTCCGAAGCCCGTGCGCGCTTCTTCCACGAGCATGGCCAGGCGGAGAGCGGCAAGGATGGTACGGCGATCATCGTCACTGACCTCGCCACGGTCTACCAGGCCGAGGCCCATGCCCGCGACGCCTTGCGCTTCGAGGTCGGGGTGATGGACTTCAATCGCTATGGCGGCGATGTCATCTACCGCGTCAGCCGCCCCAGCGATGGCAAGCAAATCGCCCTGGCCAAGTCCGGGTTCGTGTTCTTCGACTACCAGGCATCGCGCGTTGCGCCGATGCCTTCGTGGTTCCGCGAACGCTTTCCAAACGCGGGCTGAAACGAAAGAACCCGGCCTAGGCCGGGTTCTTTTTAGCTAAAGCGGTAGCGATCAGGGCTGAACCTGGGCTTCCACTTCGGCTTCCACGCGACGGTTGATGGCGCGACCGGCTTCGGTAGCGTTGTCCGCCACCGGACGGCTTTCGCCATAACCCACCGAACCTACACGGCTGCTCTGCACGCCGTACTGGTTGACCAGTACGTCACGTACCGCGTTGGCGCGGCGCTCGGAGAGCTTCTGGTTGTAGGCATCGGTACCGACCGAGTCAGTGTGACCTTCGACCGTGGTGCTGGTCTGCGGGTACTGCTTCATGAAATCGGCCAGATTCTGGATGTCAGCGTAGCTTTCCTGCTTCACAGCAGCTTTGTCGAAATCGAACTTCACGTCCAGTTCGACACGGACCATCTCCGGAGCGGGCTCCGGCTCGGGAGCAGCGACCGGTGCCGGTGCAGGTGCCGGAGCGGGCTCGACCTGAGCAACGTGACGGGTGCCGCCACCGAAGTTCAGACCGACACCAACGCCAGCCATCCATTCAGCCTGGTTGTCGTCGATGCTGTACTGACCGTCAAGCCCTGCGCGAGCGTAGAGATTTTCGGTGAAGTAGTACTTGGCACCGGCGCCGACGTTGGCGAAGGTGGTGTTGTTGCGACCGCTGCGCGGCGCGGTGTTGCTGATGCTCTGGTGAGCGACACCGGCAGACACGTAGGGACGCAGACCAACACCGGGCTTGCCGAAGTGGTAGTAGGCGTCAAAGGAGGTCAGGTGGCCGTGAATCTTGTCATTGGTGCCGTCATCGGCACGCATGTCGTGGTATCCGCCATGGGAAAGCGCCAGCTCGACATCATCGGTCAGGAAGTAGCCGATGGATGCGCCGAACAGTTTGCCGTCTTCCATGTCACGCGAGCTGTCGGTGAAATACCGCTTGGCAAAACCTTCCACCTCGACGGCGCCTTGGCCCTGAGCGAATGCGCCCATCGAAGCAGAAGCTACCAGGGAACCAATGACAATGCCCAAGGTGTTCTTAAGTTTCATCCGTAATACCCCATCACTAATTTGTGAATGCAAGTCGGCGGTAAACATGTTGCTCGCCAACTTGGCGACGCATTTTACCAGAGCCGACTAGCGTATAAGAGTACGTAGGCTGAACTAAGTTTCCGGCTGACCTGAAAAATTTTCTCGCAAACGGTCAAGTGCACGCTTGTAGCGCATCTTGGTGGCACTTAGCCCCATATGCATGATGTCTGCGATTTCCTGAAACTCGAGTTCCGCGACGAAGCGCAGGACCAGAATCTCGCGGTCGATGGGATTCACGTGAGTCAGCCAACGGTCAAGCCCACCGCGCTCCTCGACCTTGGGCGCGGGCTCTTCCGAGGCCTCTTCCTGGGGCTCGAGGCTCAGTGCATCGAGCAGCCGACGCTTGCGCCGTTCCTTGCGGTATTGGGTAATGCACTCATTGTAAGTAATGCTGTACAACCAGGTCTTGAACTTGGACTTACCTTCGAAGTTCTTCAGGCCGTATAGAACTTTCAGCATAACTTCTTGACACACATCGTCGGCATCCCGGTCATTACCGAGATAACGTGCGCAAACGTTGAACAGCGTCCGCTGATACCGCCGCATCAACTCTTCGTAGGCACGAGTCACGTGGAAGAGTTCGTCATGCGCGCGCAGCACGAGTTGCTCATCGCTGAGTTCGCGAGGATCGTAGCGCGGGCTGGGCGATCTGGGCTGGTTCAAAACGTCGGGTGCCGGCAGTCTGGTCGGAGCAGCCGCCGGAGGGCTCCGACGGCGGCCGCATACATTAGCAGATTAACGCCTCAACGGCTGCCTACCCGCTCCTCCAGCAGACGTCGATTGGAGATCGAAACCCATTCCCCGTCGACCGTCTGCAGCGTCGTCTTGACCGTGCCGATCTCCTCGATCTGCCCTTCCAGTTCACCAACGCGCAGGCTCTGGCCCACCTCATAGAGTTCGCGCACGTAGATGCCGGCGATGATCTGTCCGACCACTTCGCGGCTTCCGAGCCCCAGCGCCAAGGCCATCGCCAGCCCGACCGAGGTCAACGCGATGGCAATCACTGTATTGAGCAGGTCGGTCTTCACCTCCAACTGGCCGATGGCAACCGACAGACTGATGACGATGACCAGCCCCTGCGCCAGGCGTCCGAGGCTATTGGCATAGTTCAGCCCGACCCCTTCGGCGGCACCGCGCACCAGGCTGCCGGCCAACTGCGCCAGCAACACGCCCGCGAGCAGAACCAGCGCTGCGCCGAAGACCTTGGGCAAGTACAGGGCGAATACGTCGAGCGTCGCCGAGACGCGCTCCAGCCCCAGCGACTCGGCTGCGGATACCAGGAACACCAGCAGCACGAACCAGTAGACGATCTTGCCGATCAGCGTGGACACCGGCACCTGAATGCCCGCCCGGCCAAGCAGCTTGTTGATGCCGGTGCCGGCCATCAGGCGATCCAGGCCCAGCTTGGCGAGCAACTTGGAGAGCAGCGTATCGAGCAACTTGGCGACGATGAAGCCGAGCAACACCACCACCAGTGCCCCGAACAGACGCGGGATGAAGCCGGCCACGGCTGCCCACATGGTGCTCATGGCGTTGACCAGGCTCTGGGTCCAGGGATCGAATTGCATGCTCAGTCGGCCTCTTTGGCGTTCGGGTGGGTGGAGGAAGGTCCACGGCGGCGCGGCGCCACGTTCGGCGAGCCCTGCTCGACGGCGATCAGCAACGCCTCGGCCCAGCGCCCCATGAGACCGAACAGATCGCCGGCGCCCACCTGGCGATTCGCCTTCTTCAATACACGGTCTAGAAAGGCGTGGTCGTCACGCCCCTCGGGTGCCTCACGCAAGAGGTCACGCAACGACTGTTCGAATGGATCCTGCATGCCCCCTCCGTTTCTCTGCGCGGCACCCTGAGCAGAGCGCCTGACCTGTGGTAGACGCCGCCCCCTGCACCGCCGTCACATTACAACCAGCGCAGCCGGCGGAAGACAATCAACTGCAACACCGCGATCGCTAACATGGACAGGCAGACGATGGTGAAGCTGGAGCTGTTGTCCGCGCCCGGAATCCCCCCCACGTTGATACCCAGCAGCCCGGTCAGGAAGCTCAGCGGCAGGAAGAACGCCGTAATCAACGTCAGCAGGTAGATGGTCCGGTTGGTCCGCTCGGCCAGGCGCTGCTGCTCCGCATCGAGCAGCAGGGCGACCCGCTCGCGGACCAGTTCGAGCTCCTCGAGATAACGCACCAGGCGGTTGTTCAATTCGTTCCAGTAGTCGCCGTCGTCCGCAACGAACCATGGCATCGCCTGACGCGCCAGTTGCGCGAACAGATCGCGCTGGGGCGCGAGGAAGCGGCGCAGCGCCGCCGAACGCTGGCGCAACTCCAGCAACAGGCCGTGATCGAGCTCATGGGGCGACTCGCTTTCCGCTGCCTCCTCCTGCGCATCGACCTGCTCCCCCAGCTCCACCAGTACATCGTCGAGGCGATCGGAAAGGCTCTCCGCCAATTGCAGCAGCAGCTCGGAGCTCGTCCGCGGTCCGCGTCCCTGCTCCAGCAGGGCGATGACTTCGTTGATCGAGCGCAGCGGGCGCAGACGTAGGGAAATCAGCCGCTTGGCATCGGCATGCACGCGCAGCGAGACCATGTCCTCCGGCTCGGCGCCGGGGTTGAGGTTGATACCGCGCATGAACACCAGCAACTCGTGCCCTGGCTGCGGCAACAATCGCGGTCGGGTGTTCTCCTCCAGCAGCAGGTCACAGGCGAAGCCGTTCAGTCCGCTGGATTCGCGCAACCAGCGCTGCGCCTCGGGATAGCCCCGGTCCCAGTGGGCCCAGAGGCTTTCGGCGGGGGCCAGTTGCAGACCGTCGAGCGCCTCGCGCTCGATACGTCGGGCGCCGCCCTGGCCATCCAGGACGAACGCATGGACCAACCCGCCCGTGGTGGGGCTATCGCTGCTTGCCGGCATCTACTCGGGCATCTCCAGTTCGCTGGCAGAAACCACGATGCCGTTGTTGTCCGCATACAGATACTCGCCTGGGCGGAACGTCACGCCGGCGAAATTCAGTACCAGGTCGAGCTCGCCGACGCCGCGCTTGTTGCTCTTGCGCGGGTGACTGGCAAGCGCCTGCACACCGAGGTCGGTCTGCGCGACGATGTCCACGTCACGAATGCAACCGTAAACCACGATGCCTTCCCAGCCGTTCTTCGCGGCCTTTTCCGCCAGCATGTCGCCCAGCAGCGCACAGCGCAGCGAGCCACCGCCGTCGACCACCAGCACCTTGCCCTGGCCGGGGAGTTCGACCTGCTCCTTGACCAGCGAGTTGTCTTCGAAGCATTTGAGCGTGACCATGCGGCCACCGAAGGAATCGCGGCCGCCGAAGTTGCTGAACAACGGCTCGACTACCTGAACATCGGGATAGGCATCGCACAAATCGGGCGTGACGTATTGCATGGCAGGTCTCCTCGGGTTGAAGGGCGTGACCACGACGGCACCGACACGATAACGCGTCATCGCATGCGGCGCTAAAAATGACTCGAATAGATTCGGGCGTCATATACTAGCCGCAAGCGGCCTCCAACGGAATCGTCTCGCCCGCCGTCTCGCAGGACTTGGCCTCTGCCGGCGCCTGGAACCAGGCCTCCAGTAATTGCGCCAGGTCGGCGGTGAACGGCGGCACCCGCTGGGCCTCGGCAAGACGCTGGAAACGCACGGAGCACGCAGAGAAACGCGCCAGCAGGCGCTTGACGGCCGCCTCGCGCTCCGACCCGGCCAAGGCCAGAACCGGCAACTGCAGGCGTTCGAGGCCGCGCCACCAGTCGAGTTCACCAAAACGCGGAAACAGCCCGGTCCAACCACGCAGCTCCTGCAAGATCCCCGGCGCTTCCTCCTCGGGGGCTCGCCCGCGCGCAGAGACCACCTGGCGCTCCCACCCCTGCCAGCGCGCCGGCAGGCTGCGCGCCAGCAACCCCGGCCTGGCCAGGCCGCTATCGAGCAGCGTCAACGAGGCCAACCGGCGTGGGTCCAGACAGCCTCCGCCCAACGCCATGGCGAGTAACAGCCCGCCCAGCCCGTGGCCAAGCCAATGGGCAGGACGCGGGTTCTGTTCGTTGATGAACGCCTCGACGGCAGGCAGATCATGGGCCGCGCAGTCACTGGCATCGTGACGCGCATAATCCTGGTTGCGCGGCGACAAACCGTGGCCACGGCGCTCCACCAACCAGGCGTCATACCCCGCCTGCGCCAGCAATGCGGCCAGACCGCTGCCACTGGCACTGTACCAACTGCGCCGGTTGCCATGCTCGCCATGCAATAACACCACTGGCTGCCCGCCGACGCCCTGTTCGCGTCGCCCCAGACGGGTCAGCGCCAGCCGTACGCTGGGGTCACGGGGATGGCGTGGGTTGAGGAGATAGACGTCCTCGGTGAGCTCTCCGCGAATCTCCGCGGAGAGCAAGGCGACGGGAAAAATCTCGCTACTGCTGCGCATGACGTTCCTTCACGAAAAAGGGCGGGAATGCCTTCCCGCCCTTCTATTCCTGCTTGCGATGACGCTTAGGAGGGATGGCTCTCGGCAAGGAAGAACCAGGTATCGAGCACCGAGTCAGGGTTGAGCGAAACACTCTCGATACCCTGCTCCATCAGCCACTTGGCCAGATCCGGATGGTCCGACGGGCCCTGACCACAGATGCCGATGTACTTGCCCGCGGCGTTGCAGGCGGCGATGGCGCTGGCGAGCAGCTTCTTCACCGCGGCGTTACGCTCGTCGAACAGATGGGCGATGATCCCGGAGTCCCGGTCCAGGCCCAGCGCCAGCTGGGTCATGTCGTTGGAGCCGATGGAGAAGCCGTCGAAGTGCTCCAGGAACTCATCGGCCAGCAGCGCATTGGACGGCAGCTCGCACATCATGATCACGCGCAGGCCATTCTCGCCCCGCTTGAGTCCGTACTGGGACAACAGCTCAACCACCTGCTGCGCCTCGCCGACGGTACGCACGAACGGCACCATCAGCTCGACGTTGGTCAGGCCCATGACATCGCGGACCTTCTTCATCGCCCGGCACTCGAGCTCGAAGCAATCGCGGAACGACTCGCTGATGTAGCGCGAGGCACCGCGGAAGCCGAGCATCGGGTTCTCTTCCTCGGGCTCGTAGAGCTTGCCGCCGATGAGGTTGGCGTACTCGTTGGACTTGAAGTCCGACAGGCGCACGATGACTTTCTTCGGCCAGAACGCGGCGGCCAGGGTGCTGACGCCCTCGACCAGCTTCTCGACGTAGAAGTCCACCGGATCGCCGTAGCCGGCGATGCGCTTGTCGACGCTTTCCTTGATCTCGGTCGGCAGGCTCGCGTAGTTCAGCAGCGCCTTGGGATGCACGCCGATCATGCGGTTGATGATGAACTCCAGCCGCGCCAGGCCGACACCGGCGTTGGGCAGTTGGCAGAAGTCGAAGGCACGATCGGGGTTGCCGACGTTCATCATGATCTTGAACGGCAGGTCGGGCATGGCATCGACCGAGTTGGTCTTGATGTCGAAGCCCAGTTCGCCCTCGAAGATGAAGCCGGTATCGCCCTCGGCGCAGGACACGGTGACCCGCTGGCCGTCTTCCAGCGCGGTGGTCGCGTTTCCGCAACCCACCACCGCCGGGATACCCAGTTCGCGGGCGATGATCGCCGCATGGCAGGTGCGCCCACCGCGGTTGGTGACGATGGCGCTGGCGCGCTTCATCACCGGCTCCCAGTCAGGGTCGGTCATGTCCGAGACCAACACGTCGCCAGGCTGGACCTTGTCCATCTCGGAAACATCGTGGATGACCTTGACCGGACCGGCGCCGATGCGCTGGCCGATGGCGCGGCCCTCCACCAGCACCTTGCCTTTTTCCTTGAGCAGGTAGCGCTCCATCACCGTGGCGCTGGAACGGCTCTTCACGGTCTCCGGGCGTGCCTGCACGATGTACAGCTGACCGTCGTCGCCATCCTTCGCCCATTCGATGTCCATCGGGCGACCATAGTGCTTCTCGATGATCACCGCCTGGCGTGCCAGGTTGCTGACCTCTTCGTCGGAGAGCGCGAAGCGCGCGCGGTCGGCGCGGTCGACGTCGACCGTCTTGACCGACTTGCCGGCCTTGGCTTCTTCGCCATAGACCATCTTGATCGCCTTGCTGCCCAGGTTGCGGCGCAGGATCGCCGGGCGCCCCGCTTCCAACGTGGGCTTGTGCACGTAGAACTCATCCGGGTTCACCGCACCCTGCACCACCGTTTCGCCCAGACCATAGGCACCGGTGACGAACACGACGTCACGGAAACCGGACTCGGTATCGAGGGTGAACATCACCCCGGCGGTCCCGGTTTCCGAGCGCACCATGCGCTGCACACCGGCCGAGAGCGCGACCAGCTTGTGGTCGAAACCCTGGTGAACGCGGTAGGCGATGGCGCGATCGTTGAACAGCGAGGCGAAAACTTCCTTGGCGGCGCGGATCACGTTGTCCACGCCGCGAATGTTCAGGAAGGTCTCCTGCTGACCGGCAAAGGAGGCGTCCGGCAGGTCTTCGGCGGTCGCCGAGGAGCGCACGGCCACGGCCATGTTGTCGTTGCCAGCGGACATCTCGGCAAAGGCCTTGCGGATGTCGCTGTCGAGCTGGCTGGGCAGCTCGGCATCCATCACCCACTGGCGAATCTGCGCACCGGTCTTGGCCAATGCCGCGACGTCGTCCACGTCCAGTGCATCCAGGGCATCGTGGATGCGCTGGTTCAATCCGCTCTGCTCGAGGAAGTCACGGTAGGCCTGGGCGGTGGTCGCGAAGCCACCGGGCACGGAGACGCCGGCACCGGCGAGATTGCTGATCATCTCGCCCAGGGAGGCGTTCTTGCCCCCTACCCGCTCGACGTCGTGATTGCCGAGCTTTTCGAGGGAAACTACGTACTCAACCAAGGTGCTGCCTCCAATGATTGTTATGCCAGGGCGCCTGTCGCGATCGCCCCGCGCGACTGGGCGGGGCTGGAGAAATCGGTGACAATGCCGCCACGAGGGTCGGCCAAGCGGCCCACATCATAGCCAAGAATCGTTCCTACCTTAAGGGCTGCCCGCATGAAACGAACGGCCTTCTTCGTCTCCGACGGTACCGGTATCACCGCGGAGACGCTCGGACAGAGCCTTCTGGCGCAGTTCGAGAACATCGAATTCCGCAAATTGGTGCGACCTTATGTCGACAATGTCGACAAGGCGCGCGCCATCGTCGGGCAGATCAACGCCGCGGAAGAAAGCGACGGCGCCCGCCCGATCATCTTCGACACCATCGTCAACCAGGAAATTCGTGACGTCCTGGCGAAATCCAATGGTTTCATGATCGACATCTTCTCGACCTTCCTTGCCCCACTGGAACACGAGCTCACCGCGCAATCCTCCTACACCGTCGGCAAATCCCACTCCATCGCTCACAGCGCCCAGTACATGGAGCGCATCGAAGCGGTGAACTTCGCCCTGGACAACGATGACGGCGCGCGCACCCAGTACTACGACAAGGCGGATCTGATCCTGGTCGGCGTATCGCGCTGCGGCAAGACGCCAACCTGCCTGTACATGGCCATGCAGTATGGCATCCGCGCGGCAAACTACCCGCTCACCGAAGAAGACATGGAGCGCCTGCAAATGCCCGCGGCGCTGAAGCCTTATCGGCACAAGCTGTTCGGCCTGACCATCGACGTCGACCGACTCGCCGCGATTCGCCACGAGCGACGTCCCAACAGCCGTTACTCGAGCTTTGCCCAGTGCGAGTTCGAGGTGCGCGAGGTGGAGCAGTTGTTTCGCCGCGATAACATCCCCTACCTCAACACCACGCACTTCTCGGTGGAGGAAATCTCCGCCAAGATTCTCGTGGAAAAAGGCGTCGAACGCCGATTGAAGAAATAGCACAGCACCAATCCCGGTCTGCGCCGGTCAAAGCCGGGCGGACCGATGCGGCATGGGCGGCAAGCTCCGCTCTACCAGAGTCTCGATCACTCGACCGCAGGAGCAACGATGCCACGCTGGCGCTGGATTCTCGCTCAAATGACTCGCCGCCTCTGGCTACGGGCCAGTCTCATCGGCTTCCTGGGCATTGTCGCCGCGGTTCTCGCCACCGGCGCCGAGTACCTGGTTCCGTGGAAGCTGCCGGCCCTCATCGGCTCCGAAGCGGTCGACGGCATCCTCAACATCCTCGCCTCCAGCATGCTCGCGGTGACCACCTTCAGCCTGAGCGTGATGACCTCGGCCTACGGCTCGGCCACCAGCAACGTCACCCCTCGGGCGACCCGCCTACTGGTGGAGGACCGCACCTCGCAGAACGTGCTCTCCACCTTCGTCGGCTCGTTCCTGTTCGCCATCGTCGGCATCGTGGCGCTGAAAACCGAAGCCTACGGCGAGCGCGGACGTGCCGTGCTGTTTCTCATCACCCTGGGCGTACTGGCGCTGGTGGTGATCTCGCTGCTGCGCTGGATCGACCATCTCACGCGACTGGGACGGGTTGGCGAGACAACGCTGAAGGTCGAGCAGGCCACGGCCCGGGCCATGCAGCAGCGCCTGGAACACCCTTGGCTCGGCGGGGTGCCGCGCGACACCCTGGACCCACCCCCCGGCGCGATAGCGCTGCGAGGCTCACGCATCGGCTACATCCAACACCTGGACACCGCCGCCCTGCAGCAATGTGCCGAGGCCAACGAACTGGAAGTCTTCGTGGAGTGCCTGCCCGGCGCCTTCGTCTACCCGGACACGCCACTGGCCTGGCTGACGCTTCCCCACGGACTCGCCGACAGCGAAGCGGTCCTGCAGACCCTGTGCGCTGCTTTCACCATCGAGCGGGAACGCAGCTTCGATCAGGACCCTCGCTTCGGCCTGGCGGTGCTCTCGGAGATCGCCTCGCGAGCACTCTCCCCAGCGGTGAACGACGCGGGCACGGCGATCGATGTCATTGGCCGCTCCACGCGCCTGCTCGCCCAGTGGGCCCAGGGCAGCGAGAAGCCCACGCCAACCGCCAGCTACCCCCGCATCTGGGTGCGCAGCCTGCAGGACGAAGATCTGTTCGAGGACGCCTTCTGGCTGCTGGCCCGCGACGGCGCGGGACACGTCGAAGTCCAACTGCGCCTGCGCAAGGCACTGCAGGCGCTGGCACGCCTGGGCGAGGGCGGATTTCGCAACGCCGCCCGCCACCAGGCGCGCCTGGCACTGTCGCGCGCCGAGCAGGCGCTGACGCAAGAGCACGAACGGGCGCGACTGCGTGAGATCGAGGTCGAATAAGGAAATTCTACGGGCACAAAAAAAGCTGCCTAGGGCAGCTTTCTTGTCTCTCTGACGAGAGTGATATGGCGCAGCGGACGGGACTCGAACCCGCGACCCCCGGCGTGACAGGCCGGTATTCTAACCGACTGAACTACCGCTGCGTCGGCTCTCAAGGTAATGGTGGCTGATGACGGGATCGAACCGCCGACCCCCTGCGTGTGATGCAGGTGCTCTCCCAGCTGAGCTAATCAGCCATCGCCTTGCGAGGCCGCGAACTTTACGCAGGTTGCCCGAAAGCGTCAACAGCGTTTCGAAAAAAATTCTTCAAAAACATCGATTTCGCAGCGTCGAGCGTTTTTTTTCGAGGCGCCCACGGATCACTCCGCGTAGATCATCTTGCGGGTCATGCCGCCATCGACGACGAACTCCTCGCCGGTGACGAATCCCGCCTGGGAAGACAGTAGCCAAGCGACCAGCGCCGCGACGTCCTCCACCTCGCCAACCCGCCCTACCGGATGCTGGGCATGGTCGCTGGGCGAAAGTGGATCGGCACGTCGCTGCGAAGGATCGCGGGCATCGATCCAGCCGGGGCTCAGCGCATTGACGCGCACCTCCGGACCGAGACTGACCGCCAGCGCCCGCGTCAGGCCGAGCAAGCCGGCCTTGCTCGCCGAATAGGCTTCGCTGTCCGCCTCACTCTGCTGCGCGCGGGTCGAGGCGATGTTGACGATGCTGCCGCCATGGGCGCGCAAGTAGCGCGCCGCGTGCTTGCTCATCAGCATCGCACCGGTGAGATTGGTCGCCAGCACACGATTCCACTGGGTCAGGCTCAAGCGCTCCAGCGGCGCGTTGTAGGGATCGGCGTGCCCGGCATTGTTGACCAATGCATCGAGCCGGCCGAACTGCCCGACGACTTCCGCCAGCGCCGTGGACACCTGTGCCTCGTCGGCCACATCGAGGGCGACGAACCAGGCGCCCTCGCCCAGCGCCTTGGCCACTCGCGAGCCGCGCGCACGGTCACGGTCGGCGAGCACCACCTGCCAGCCTTCGGCCAGCAGCCAGGCCGAGATACCCAGACCGATGCCGCGCGCCGCGCCGGTGACCAGCGCTACGCGCCCCGTCGGACGCGCACCGAGTTCGAGTTGCAGCCCCTCACTCATACCGACGCCAAGGCGCTCAAACCGCGAGCGAGGTCGGCCTTGAGGTCTTCGACATCCTCGAGGCCGACAGCAACGCGCACCAGGTCGTCACCGATGCCCGCGCGCGCACGCTCCTCGGGGCTCAGGCGGCCGTGGGAAGTGGTTGCCGGGTGCGCGATGGTGCTTTTGGTATCGCCCAGATTGGTAGTGATGGAAATCATCCGGGTGGCATCGATGAAACGCCAGGCGCCTTCCTTGCCGCCTTCGACCTCGAAGCTCAGTACCGCGCCGAATGCCGATTGCTGGCGCTTGGCGAGCGCATGCTGCGGATGGCTTTCCAGGCCGGCGTAATGCACCCGACGAATCCCCGACTGCCCTTCCAGCCAGCGCGCCAACTCCAGCGCGGAGGCGCTGTGCGCCTGCATGCGGATACGTAGCGTCTCCAGGCCCTTGAGGAACACCCAGGCGTTGAACGGGCTCAGCGTGGGCCCTGCGGTACGCAGGAAACCGACCAGCTCCTTCATCAGCTCCGCGCGACCGGCGACCACGCCGCCCAGGCAGCGGCCCTGCCCATCGATGTACTTGGTCGCCGAGTGCACCACCACATCGGCACCGAGCTTGAGCGGCTGTTGCAATGCCGGCGTGCAGAAGCAGTTGTCCACCGCCAGCAACGCACCGGCCTCATGGGCGATGTCGGCCAGCGCGGCGATGTCCACCAGTTCGGCCAGCGGATTGGACGGCGACTCGACGAACAGCAACTTGGTGTTGGGCTTGAGCGCCGCACGCCAGCCATCCAGATCGGCCAACGGCGGATAGTCCACCTGCACGCCGAAGCGCTTGAGGTATTTCTCGAACAGGCTGATGGTCGAGCCGAACACGCTCTGCGAGACCAGCACGTGATCGCCCGCGCTGCACAGGCTCATCACCAGCGCGAGGATCGCCGACATCCCCGAGGCGGTGGCCACGGCCTGCTCGGCGCCCTCGAGCGCCGCCATGCGCTCTTCGAACACGCGGACGGTGGGGTTGGTGTAGCGCGAGTAGACGTTGCCCGGCACCTGCCCACCGAAGCGCGCGGCGGCATCAGCCGCTGTGCGGAACACGTAGCTGGAGGTGAAGAACAACGGCTCGCCGTGCTCACCCTCCGGCGTGCGTTGCTGGCCGGCACGTACCGCCAGGG
Organism: Pseudomonas sp. R4-15; assembly: GCF_055768815.1. NCBI lineage: Bacteria > Pseudomonadati > Pseudomonadota > Gammaproteobacteria > Pseudomonadales > Pseudomonadaceae > Pseudomonas > Pseudomonas sp. R4-15. Next base: position 2,583,717 of record NZ_CM147293.1, on the reverse strand, counting down.
TATCGAAGCCCGCGTCCTGTAGATCGCTGTCCAGGCGCCCGGCCTGCCATTCCTCGGTCATCGCTGTTACCTCGTGATGGCCGGCGCGGCTGGCGCCGGCAGGTATAGATTTTCCCGGCCCGACGGCCGGGAGCTGGGCCTGCGGCCCCTCAGTTGTTGCGCAGGTCGATGATCTCGCTGGCCATCATCTCGCCCTTGGCCTTGCTGGCATCGTTACGCGCCTGGTCGATGCGCGTCAGGTAGACCTGGCTGACATCGCCGGTGATGTAGTCACCATCGAACACCGCAGCGTCGAAACGACCGATCGCGGCGTTGCCCTCGCGCACCGCGGCTTCCAGATCTTCCAGGTCCTGGTAGAGCAGCCAGTCGGCGCCGATCAGCTGTGCCACATCATCGGTGGTCCGGTTATGGGCGATCAGCTCGTGGGGGCTCGGCATGTCGATGCCGTAGACGTTGGGGTAGCGCACCGCGGGTGCGGCGGAGCAGAAGTAGACGTTCTTCGCGCCGGCCTCGCGGGCCATCTGGATGATCTGCTTGCAGGTGGTGCCGCGCACGATGGAGTCGTCCACCAGCATCACGTTCTTGCCACGGAATTCCTGCTCGATGGCGTTGAGCTTCTGCCGCACGGACTTCTTGCGCGCCGCCTGGCCGGGCATGATGAAGGTCCGACCGATATAGCGGTTCTTGACGAAACCCTCGCGGAATTTCACGCCCAGGCGATTGGCCAACTCCAGCGCAGCGGTGCGGCTGGTGTCGGGGATCGGGATGATCACGTCGATGTCGTGATCGGGCTTCTCCCGGAGGATCTTGTCGGCGAGCTTCTCGCCCATGCGCAGGCGCGCCTGGTACACCGAGACGCCGTCCATGATCGAGTCCGGACGCGCCAGGTAGACGTGCTCGAAGATGCACGGGTTGAGCTGCGGGTCTTTTGCGCACTGGCGGGTGTGCAGGCGACCGTCGTCGCTGATGTAGACCGCCTCGCCCGGCGCCAGGTCGCGAATCAGGGTGAAGCCGAGCACGTCCAGAGCCACGCTCTCGGAGGCGATCATGTACTCCACGCCGTGCTCGGTGTGGCGCTGGCCGAAGACGATCGGACGAATACCATGGGGATCGCGGAAGCCGACGATGCCGTAGCCGGTGATCATCGCCACCACCGCGTAACCGCCACTGCAGCGTTCATGCACGCGGGAAACCGCGGCGAACACGTCTTCCTCGGTCGGGTGCAGCTTGCCGCGCACCGCCAACTCATGGGCCAGCACGTTGAGCAACACCTCGGAGTCCGAGTTGGTGTTCACGTGGCGCAGGTCGGACTCGTAGATTTCGCGGGAGAGCTGCTCGACGTTGGTCAGGTTGCCGTTGTGCGCCAGGGTGATGCCATACGGCGAGTTGACGTAGAACGGCTGCGCCTCGGCCGGGCTGGAGGAACCCGCGGTGGGATAGCGCACGTGCCCCAGGCCGACATTGCCGACCAGGTGCTGCATGTGACGCTGCTGGAACACGTCGCGCACCAGGCCATTGTCCTTGCGCAGGAACAGCCGGCCGTTATGGCTGGTGACGATTCCCGCGGCGTCCTGACCACGGTGCTGAAGCACGGTAAGCGCGTCGTACAGGGACTGATTGACGTTCGACTTACCGACGATACCGACGATGCCACACATGTGACGCAACCTCACTCAAGATTCAGCAGAACGGCCTCGTGGGCCGCGGTTCAACGCGCCAGACCACCGACGCCCAGTTGCGCCGGCGCGGCGCTGTCGATCATCCATTGACCGGCGATGTTCAGGATCAGATTCTTCGACCAGTCGGCCACCAGCAGGAAATGTGGCAGCAGGCTGGAACGTTGCCACCAGGCGTCCTGCTGCAACGGCGCCAGGCTCGCCAGGCCGACCAGCACGACCACCAGCAAGGCGCCACGCGCGGCGCCGAAGACCATGCCGAGAAAACGATCGGTACCCGACAGACCGGTCACGCGCACCAGTTCGCCGATGAGATAGTTGATCAGCGCCCCGACCAGCAGCGTCGCGACGAAAAGAATGGCGCACGCAGCGATCACGCGTGCCGAGGGCGTCTCGATGTACGCGGCCAGGTGCTGCGACAGCGCACCGCCGAACAGCCAGGCCACGGCACCGGCAATGATCCAGGTGAGCAGCGAGAGGGCCTCCTTGACGAAGCCACGTCTCAAGCTGATCAGGCTGGAAACGGCAATGACGGCGATGATCGCCCAGTCGACCCAGGTGAATGCCACGATGCGGCCTGCGAAGGGGAAAGGCGGCGCATTCTAGCAGAAGCGCCGCCGACGGTTAACCACGCTGGAATGGCTCAGCCGCGCTCCGGCTCGAAGCGCACCACCAGCCCGTCGAGCTTGTGCTGACGCTGCAACTGGTCGCGCAAGCGATTGGCCTCGGCGCGCTCGACCAGCGGCCCGACGAACACCCTGTTGATGTTGCCGGCGCTGCGGATGTAGGCATTGTACCCCTGGCTGCGCAGGGTCTTCTGCAAGGCTTCCGCGTTGGCACGATTGCTCAGCGCCGCGAGCTGCACCGACCAGCTCACCGGAAGACTGGCCGCATCCAAGTGCGGCTCGTCAGGCTGCGATTCGGTGACTGCGGGCGCAGGCTCCGCGGCAGGCGCGGCGGGCGCATTGGCGGCCGGAGCCTCGGGCAGCGGCAAGGCGGCGATCGGCGGCGGTTCGCTGGGGCTGGAGGGTTCCGAGGGGGTCTCTACCACCGCCGACGGCTCGGGCTCGGCGACAGGGGCCGTTTCGGGCTCGGGCACCTCCACCGGCGACAGCTCGATGGTCGGCGCGGTCGGTTGCGCCGGAATGCTCGGCGCCTCGACGCTCACATGCCGCAGCTCATCGCTGCGATTGAGCAGCATCGGCAGGAAGATCACCGCCAGTGCGACCAGCACCAGCGCTCCCACCATGCGTTGCTTGAGCCCCGTTTCGAGCATTGCCATCGCGTTCCTCTCAGGCCAGCCAGTCCAGCGCCTCGGCGACGCAGTAGAAGGATCCGAACACAAGAATCTCGTCGCCCTCGGCGGCCAGTTCGCACTGCGCATCCAGCGCCGCGGCGATGCTTTCGTAGGCCTGGGTCTGGGCGCCCTGTGTTTCCAGCGCCAGGGCCAGGGCCTCACCGGCGCGGGTGCGCGAGGTCGGCAGCGGGGCCGTGGCCCAGCGCTCGATCAACGGCAACAACGGCCCGACGACACCGGCCAGATCCTTGTCCGCGAGCAGCCCGAACACCGCCAGGCGTCGCCCGACGGGAGGTCGGCGACGCAGGCGCGCGGCGAGGTACTCGGCGGCATGGGGATTATGCCCAACATCCAGCAGCACTGTCAGCGCCTTGCCCTGCCACTGCAGCGGCACCCGCTGCAGGCGCCCGGTCAGTTGCGTACGCTGCAACGCAGCGCCGAGCACGGCCGGCTGCCAGGGCAGATCCAGCAGGGCATAGGCCTGCAAGGCCAGGGCGGCGTTTTCCTGCGGCAGGTCCAGCAACGCCAGGCCCTCCAGGCGCAGCGCTGCGCCGCGCGCGTCGCGGCCGTACCAGCTCCACGCCCCATCGCCCTCTTCCAGATCGAAGTCACGACCGCGAAGCAGCAGCGGCGCGGCCAGCTCCTCGGCGCGCGCCAGCAGGCTCGCTGGCGGTTGCGGATCGCCACAGAGCGCGGGACGCCCAGCGCGGAAGATGCCCGCCTTTTCCCGCGCCACGGATTCACGACTGTCACCCAGCCACTCTGCGTGATCGAGACCGATGCTGGTCACCAGCGCCAGGTCCGCGTCCATCAGATTGACCGCATCCAGGCGCCCGCCCAGGCCGACTTCGAGCACGGCGAAATCCAGCGCCGCCGCCTCGAACAGCAGGAAGGTGGCCAGGGTGCCGAACTCGAAATAGGTCAGGCTGATATCGCCACGCGCCGCTTCGATACGCGCGAAGGCCTCGCACAACTGAGCATCCTCGACCTCCCGGCCGTCGATGCGCACCCGCTCGTTGTAGCGACGCAGGTGGGGCGAGGCGTAGACCCCGACCCGCAGGCCTTGGGCAGCCAGCAGTTCGGCGAGGAAAGCGCAGGTCGAGCCCTTCCCATTGGTGCCTGTGACGGTGACCACACGCTGCGCCGGACGTCCCAGACCAAGGCGCTCGGCGACTTTTTCCAGGCGCTCGAGCCCCATGTCGATGGCATTCGGGTGCAGCTGTTCGAGATAGCTCAGCCAGGCTTCGAGCGAACGCGGATTCATGACGCTTCGGCGGCGACCTGCGCGGGCGCAACCGGGGCCGGCAGTCCGCTGAACTGCGCCAGCAGGCGCGCCAGGCGGCTACGCAGTTCCTGGCGCGGCACGATGATGTCGATCGCCCCGTGTTCGAGCAGGAACTCGCTGCGCTGGAAGCCTTCAGGCAGCTTCTCGCGCACGGTCTGCTCGATCACGCGGGGACCGGCGAAGCCGATCAGCGCCTTGGGCTCGGCAACGATGACATCGCCAAGCATCGCCAGACTGGCGGAAACGCCGCCGTAGACCGGGTCGGTCAGCACGGAGATGAAGGGCACGCCCTCCTCGCGCATGCGCGCCAGCACTGCGGAGGTCTTGGCCATCTGCATCAACGAGATCAGCGCTTCCTGCATGCGCGCGCCGCCGGAAGCGGAGAAGCACACCAGCGGGCAGCGCTGCTCGAGCGCGACGTTGGCGGCACGCACGAAGCGTTCGCCACAGATCGCGCCCATGGAACCGCCCATGAAGCTGAACTCGAAGGCGCAGGCGACCACCGGCATACCCAGCAGGGCACCGGACATGGCAATCAGCGAATCCTTCTCGCCCGTGTCCTTCTGCGCGGCGACCAGGCGGTCCTTGTATTTCTTGCTATCGCGGAATTTCAGGCGATCCACCGGCTCCAGATCGGCGCCGATCTCTTCGCGGCCTTCGGCGTCGAGGAAGATATCCAGGCGACGGCGGGCGTTGATGCGCATGTGATGTCCGCACTTGGGGCAGACGTCGAGGGTCTTCTCCAGCTCAGGCTTGTAGAGCACCGCCTCGCAGGAGGGGCACTTGTGCCAGAGCCCTTCGGGCACGGAACTCTTCTTCACTTCCGATCGCATGATCGAAGGGATCAGCTTGTCTACCAGCCAGTTGCTCATGCGCTTTGCTCTCCACAGCTTGTCCTGGCAGCGTCGAGCGAGAGTCGCCACTGCCCCAGAATTCGTAGCGAGACACCCGTGCCAATCGGCATCAGCGGGCTCTCGCGCAAGGCACGGCGCGCTCGGGCGCCATGCATTCGACCAGCTATGGACGGCGTCCACTGGATCGCCGTCACATCATCTAACCGGCGCGTCTTACCTCATTCACGAAGGCGCGTACTCGCGCCTCGTCCTTGATCCCCTTGGCTGCCTCAACACCACCACTCACGTCCACCGCGAAGGGCTGTACTCGGGCAATCGCCTCTCCGACGTTACTCGGCTCCAGGCCACCGGCGAGAATCAGCGGCTTATCCAGCAGCGGCACAGCGCCCCAGTCGAACGCCTCTCCGGTGCCGCCGGGAATGCCCGGCACGTAAGCATCAAGGAGGATTCCGCGGGCACGCCGGTAGGTCGCCGCGCGGGCGGCGATGTCCTCACCGGGGCGCATGCGCAGGGCCTTGATGTACGGACGCGCATAGCGTTCGCACTCTTCCGGCGTTTCATCACCATGGAATTGCAGCAGATCCAGCGGCAGGGCATCGAGCAGTTCGTCGATTTCGCAGCGCGGCGCATCGACGAACAGGCCGACGGTGGTCACGAATGGAGGCAACACCGCGAGGATCTCGCGCGCCTGCGCCAGACTCACTGCACGCGGGCTGGGAGCGTAGAAGACCAGGCCGATGGCGTCCGCCCCTGCGGCGGCGGCGGCCAGGGCGTCTTGCGGGCGGGTGATACCGCAGATTTTGCAACGCACGACGGACAAGGGGCGGTCCCGATTGAAATTGAGACAGGGATGTTAGCAAAAGCCGCGTCCATCGCAAGCACGGCTCAGCGCGCGGCGCAGTCGTCCAGCCCGGAAAGGAAGTGCGGCCCCAGATAGCGCTGCGGCAGAACGAAACGCTCCGGATATTCGACGCTCACCAGGTAAAGCCCGTAGGGATGCGCCGTGATGCCACCGTCTCGACGCAGGCGCCCGGCAAGAATGCTCGCCGCCCACTCCACCGGGCGCTCACCCGTGCCGATGGTCATCAGCACACCGGCAATGTTGCGCACCATGTGATGCAGGAAGGCATTGGCACGGATATCCAGCACGATGAAGCGGCCATGCTCGATCACTTCAAGGTGATGCACCGTCTTGATCGGCGACTTCGCCTGGCAGGCCGTAGCGCGGTAGGCGCTGAAGTCATGGGTACCGACCAGCGCCCGCGCGGCTTCACGCATGCGCCCCGCATCCAGCGGACGATGGTTCCAGGTGACTTCCTCGGCCATATGCGCCGGACGGATCGGATCGTTGTAGATCACATAGCGATAACGCCGCGCCATGGCGGAGAAGCGCGCATTGAAATCCGCTGGCATCGAGCGAGCCCAGGTCACGCTGACACCGGGCGGCAGGTTGGCATTGGCCCCCATGATCCAGGCGTGTTCGCTGCGCTGCACGCGGGTGTCGAAATGCACCACCTGGCCACTGGCATGCACGGAGGCGTCGGTGCGCCCGGCACAGATCATGGTCAGCGCTTCGCCACCGGCGACTCGCCCCAAGGCTTTCTCCAGCGCCGCCTGCACCGACGGCACGCCAGGCAACTGGCGCTGAAAACCACGAAAAGCACTGCCCTTGTACTCGATACCCAGGGCGATTCTGTAGAAGCCGGCGGCTGCGACTTCGGTCACCGCCGGCGGTATTGCGTCACTCATTTCAGCCCAGGCGTTCCATCAGTTCACGTGCAGCCTGCTGCTGCTCTTCGTTGCCCTCGGCGAGTACCTCGCCGAGGATGTCACGCGCACCCTCGTTGTCGCCCATGTCCAGGTAAGCCTGGGCAAGGTCCAGCTTGGTGGCGACTTCGTCGGTACCCCCGAGAAAATCGAAATCGTCGTCCTCGTCATCATCGAGGCCCGCGAAGGTAGCCGGCGTAGGCTCCGGTTTGGCCGGCGCTGCTGGCGCAGGCTCCTCGACGGGCGGCTCGTCGTCGTCCGCCCCCAGGTCGAAGTCCATCGGTAGCTCATGCTCGTCTGCCGCCGAGGGCTTGCGCTCTTCCGGCGGAGCATCATCGAGCGCCGCGAACGCATCTTCCAGCTCATCGCGCGAAGCGGGCGTGGCGGGTTCTTCGGGCGCATCGAACAACGTCTCGTCGAAGGCCGGCTCGTGATCCTGCAGGGGCTTCTCGGTATTCCCCAGATCGAAATCCAGGCCGAAGTCATCGTTCTCCACCGGCGTACTGGCGGGCGCCTCCGGCTCGGTCTCCTCGGGCCCGCCGAATTCACGCTGCAAAGCCTCGAAATCGAAGTTGGGAAACGCCGGTTCGCCCACTGCGGGCGACGGTTCGGGCTGCGCGGCAGGCGAGCTCTCTGGAGCGGCGCTGTCGAGGTCGGAGAAGTTCAGATCATCCAGCCCCAGGTCATCCTCGTCCTGAGCGCTGTGCTGCGTCGCGGCATAGGCCGCAGCCCCTGCCGCCACACCGAGCAATCCGGCATAGCGCGCGCGAACCTCGGCAATCTGCGCTTCCGCACCACCCAGGTCTCGCAATTCGCGCTCCTGGCGCTCGAACCCCTGACGGTTGCCCTGCTCGCCCTCGACCTCCAGAAGCTTCAGGCGCAGATCCCGGCGCTGCGGCTCGGCATCGATGGCGCGCTCGAGCAGTTCCGCAGCCTGACTGAAGCGGCCATAGGCGACGAGCAGATCGGCCTCGGTCAGCGGGTCCTCCGGCTGCGGATCGACTCCGACCAGAGCGTCGTCCTCGCCATCCAGACCGGCGCTCAAGGACTCATCGGCAAAGTCGTCATCCAGATCGCCCTTCCGCGAGTCATCGCGCACCGCGTCCTGGTTCTTGCCCCGCCGTGAAACCACCAGGAGCGCCAGCAGCAGCAACAGGACGATGCTGCCACCCATCAGTGCCAGCATCATTGGGCTGGACAGCAACGACAGCAAGCCCCCCGCATCGGGCTCAGCCGGCTCGGCGACCGGCGCGGGCTCAGCCGGCGACTGCTCGGCCTCGGGTTGCGGTGCTGCGTCCGCCTCAGGCTGCTCGGCCTCGCTCACCGCGCCAGCGCCTGCGCCCGCCTCCAGCTCAGCCATGCGCTGATCCTTGAGTTCGATCAGGCGCTGCAGCTTGTCCAGTTGGCTCTGCAGATCGCTGAGGCGGCTCTTGAGCTCCTCGTTCTCGCGGCGCGTGGTGTCCAGGCTCTCACGCGTTACCGCGAGTTCTTCGCTGAGCCGCGCGTTCTCCGCGGCCGCACCCTTGTCGCCATCCTGCCCGGCGCTGGCGGCATCGCTGTCGGGGGCGACCAGACGCAGGTTGTCCCCGCGTTCGCTCGGCGTTTCGGCCTGCGCAGGCGTATCACGCGGCGAGGCATCCAGCTGGCGCGCCGGAGCACGGCGCGCCTGGCGCCAGGCTGCGTTTTGCGCCGCGACCTCACGGATCGCCTCGCCACGGTTGCGACGGCGGATCTGCGCATCGTCGGGCAGACGCAGGACCTGGCCTGACTTGAGGCGATTGATGTTGCCATCGATGAATGCGCCAGGGTTCAGATCCTGGATCGCCAGCATGGTCTGGTGCACGCGTGCCTGGCCGCCGGCATCCTCGGCGATCGCCCAGAGCGTGTCATTAGGATGGGTGCGATAGCTGCGCGGGGCCACGCTGTTTGACGCTGACGGCGCCGGGGCGCTCGACGAGGGGGCGGCTACGGGCGCGCGGTTAGCGGGTGCCGCTGCACCATTCGGCGCACCGATAGGCAACTGTGGCGCGGCGGCGGCCGCCACCTGCGGCGAGTAGAGCGGCGGATCGAGCAGCATGGTGTACTCGCGCAGCAGTCGCCCGCTGGGCCAGAGCACCTCGACGAGGAAGTTCAGGTAGGGCTCGCGCACCGGTCGCGTGGACGCGACATGGATGGTGCCACGGCCATCGGCGCCGATCTTCGCGGTGAAGCGCAGGTCGCCGAGAAAGGCGGGGCGCTCCAGCCCTGCCTTGCCGAACTCCTCCGGCGAGGCGAGCAATGGCTTGAGATCACCCGCCTCCAGGCCGCGGGCATCGAACACTTCGATATCGGCACTGAGCGGCTGATTGAGCGCCGAGCGCAGGGTGATTTCCCCCAGCCCCAGCGCTTGCGCCATGCCGCTGGAAAGAGCCGATACCGCAGCGATCGCCAGCGCCAGTTTGCGAACCCGAACCATAGCGTTATTCCTTGATAATGCATTCCGGACACCGTGATACGAATTCACGGCCCCCGCTTCCACCGAGGCACTCGCGCGTCATAGCGAAACTAGAAAAGCCTTCGCGAATATCACGCAAGTATCTTTGACGATGGGTGTTTTATCAACAAGGCCGCCACCGGTACGGTTTTCCGGCCGGGGTCTGGTGTCGAATTATCCGACGTGAGCCGCAAATCGACGTTGAGGCCGACGACTGCTGGCTTTTTAGTGGCAGGCCCCCTCGCCACGCGGGGCGACGGGGCTGCCCGCAAAGATCAGCGTTCGAGAAGGATACGCAGCATGCGCCGCAGGGGCTCGGCAGCACCCCACAACAGCTGGTCGCCGACGGTGAAGGCGCCCAGGTACTGGGAGCCCATGTTCAGCTTGCGCAGGCGACCGACCGGAACGCTGAGCGTGCCGGTGACGGCTGTCGGGGTCAGCTCCCGCATGCTGATCTCGCGCTGATTGGGCACCAGCTTGACCCAGGGGTTGTGGCTGCTGATCAGGCCTTCGAGGTCCGACAGCGGCACATCCTTGTTCAACTTGATGGTCAGCGCCTGGCTGTGGCAGCGCATGGCGCCTACGCGCACGCAGATGCCATCCACCGGAATCGGGTTCTTGAAGCGACCGAGGATCTTGTTGGTCTCGGCCTGGGCCTTCCACTCCTCACGGCTCTGCCCGTTGGGCAGTTCCTTGTCGATCCAGGGAATCAGGCTGCCGGCCAGCGGCACGCCGAAGTTGTCGACCGGGAAGCCTTCGCCACGCTGGGCTTCGGCGACCTTGCGGTCGATGTCCAGGATGGCGCTGGCCGGATCGGCGAGGTCATCGGCCACCGAATCTTCGATGGCCCCCATCTGGCGGATCAGCTCGCGCATGTTCTGCGCACCGGCGCCGGATGCGGCCTGATAGGTCATCGCGCTCATCCAGTCGACCAGGCCGGCCTCGAACAGGCCGCCGAGGCCCATCAGCATCAGGCTGACGGTGCAGTTACCGCCGATGTAGTTCTTCACCCCGGCATCGAGCTTCTGGTCGATGACCCGGCGGTTGACCGGATCAAGCACGATCACCGCGTCGTCTTCCATGCGCAGGCTGGAGGCGGCGTCGATCCAGTAGCCCTGCCAGCCGGCTTCACGCAGCTTGGGGAAGACCGCCTGGGTATAGTCGCCGCCCTGGCAGGTAACGATCACGTCCAGGGTTTTCAGCTCATCGATGCTGTACGCATCCTTGAGCGGGGCGGTGTCCTTGCCGACCTCGGGACCCTGCCCGCCGACGTTGGAGGTGGTGAAGAATACCGGCTCGATCAGGTCGAAGTCCCGCTCTTCCAGCATCCGCTGCATGAGCACGGAACCCACCATGCCACGCCAACCGATCAGACCTACACGCTTCATCGCTACTACCTATCAATGGACGGACCGCCACCCGGCGGACCCATCAGATTACAGATTACGCAGGGCCGCGACTACCGCATCGCCCATTTCGCGGGTACCGACTTTGTTACAGCCGGCGGAGAAGATGTCGCCGGTACGCAGGCCGCTGTCGAGCACCTGGCTCACTGCCTGCTCGATGGCCTCGGCCGCGGCGGTCTCGCCGAAGCTGTAGCGCAGCATCATCGATACCGAGAGGATGGTCGCCAGCGGGTTGGCGACGCCCTGCCCGGCGATGTCAGGCGCCGAACCATGGCAGGGTTCGTACATGCCCTTGTTGTTGGCGTCCAGCGAGGCCGACGGCAGCATGCCGATGGAGCCGGTGAGCATCGAGGCTTCGTCGGAGAGGATGTCGCCGAACATGTTGTCGGTGACGATCACGTCGAACTGCTTGGGTGCGCGGACCAACTGCATGGCGGCGTTATCCACGTACATGTGCGACAGCTCGACGTCCGGGTAGTCGGCAGCGACTTCTTCCACGACTTCGCGCCACAACTGGCTGGAGGCCAGCACGTTAGCCTTGTCCACCGAGCAGAGCTTCTTACCACGCAGGCGCGCCATGTCGAAGCCGACCTTGGCGATACGGCGGATCTCGCCTTCGCTGTAGGGCAGCGTGTCGTAGGCACGACGCTGGCCATCGACGGTCTCCGAACCGCGCGGCGCTCCGAAGTAGATGCCACCGGTGAGCTCACGGACGATGAGGATGTCCAGTCCGGCGACGATTTCCGGCTTGAGGCTGGAGGCGTCGGCCAGTTGCGGGTAAAGCAACGCCGGACGCAGGTTGGCGAACAGCCCCAACTGCGAGCGGATTTTCAGCAGACCGCGCTCGGGACGAATGTCGCGCTCGATCTTGTCCCACTTCGGCCCACCCACGGCGCCCAGCAGCACCGCATCGGCGGCGCGGGCCCGCGCCAGGGTCTCGTCGGCCAGCGGCACCCCGTGCTTGTCGATGGCGGCGCCACCGATCACATCCTCGACCAGTTCGAAGCCCAGGCTGTACTTCTCGTTGGCCAGGTTCAGCACCTTGACCGCTTCGGCCATGATTTCCGGGCCGATACCGTCGCCGGGAAGAACCAGAATCTGCTTGCTCATCGTTGCTGTTCCTTGTTCAAGAGGCCGCAGCGCCAGGCTGCGGCGAAAAATTCAACGTTGTGCGCGGATCACCAGCACATCGGTGCTGAAGGAGCCGTCCGCGGCAATCTCGAAATATTCCCGCACCTCATCGCCCTGGGCCTGCTGCAGCGCACGAATGGCATCGCGCAAAACCGCCGGCGTACGCATCCGCTCGATCCAGGAAGCGAACTCCAGACGCAGGCGCTGGCGATGACTGGCGGTCACTGCCAGCCCGGCCTCCCCCAGCAGGCGCGACCATTCGGCGGGCGAATAGTCACGCACGTGACTGGTATCACGCAGTAACTCGACCGCCTGCAGATGAGTATCCAGCAGCGGCAGGCCGGGCGCGGCGACATCGACGAAGGCCGCCTCGCCACCGACCTTGAGCACCCGCCGCACTTCGCGCAAGGCGGCGCCCAGGTCGTTCCAGTGGTGCGCAGAATACCGGCTGATGACGAAATCGAAATCCCCGTCGGCAAACGGCAGGCGTTCCGCCGCCCCCTGCTGCGTGCGCACGTTGTCCAGCCCGCGCTCCCCGGCGCTCTGCGCGACCACTGCGAGCATCTGCTCGGAGAGATCGTATGCCACCACCTCGCCGGCCCCCGGCGCCAGCTGGAAGGCCACGTGCCCGGCGCCGCAGCCCAGATCCAGCACGCGAGCGCCGGGGCGCTGGGCCACCAGCTCGCGCAGCAGCTGGAATTCGGCGCCCTGGGCATGCACGGCACTGGAGAGATAGGCCTGGGCCTGCTCGCCGAACTGGCGCTGGACGACCGAGGTGTGGACTTGCTGGGTCATGGGAACTCCAAAAAGCGGGCGGACGCGACCGCCCGCCTGGGCATTACTTGATGGCGCCGAACAACCAGGGTTGCGCGGCCTGATGACGAGCCTCGAAGGCCTTGATCGCCTCGTCGTCCTGCAGGGTCAGGCCGATGTCGTCCAGGCCATTGAGCAGGCAGTGCTTGCGGAAAGCGTCGACTTCGAACGAATAGCTTTTGCCGTCCGGGCGGGTGACGGTCTGCGCCGCCAGGTCGACGGTCAGGCTGTAGCCCTCGGTGGCCTCGCACTGCTCGAACAGTTCGTCGACTTCCTCGTCCTTCAGCACGATGGGCAGCAAGCCGTTCTTGAAGCTGTTGTTGAAGAAGATATCGGCGAAGCTCGGCGCGATCACCGTACGGAAGCCATACTCGTCGAGCGCCCAGGGCGCATGCTCGCGGGACGAACCGCAGCCGAAGTTCTCACGGGCGAGCAGTACGCTGGCGCCCTGGTAACGCGGGAAGTTGAGCACGAACTCGTGATTGACCGGACGCGTCGAGCAGTCCTGGTTCGGCTGGCCGACGTCCAGGTAACGCCACTCGTCGAACAGGTTCGGACCGAAGCCGGTGCGCTTGATCGACTTGAGGAATTGCTTGGGAATGATCTGGTCGGTATCGACGTTGGCGCGGTCGAGCGGGCAGACCAGGCCGGTGTGCTGGGTGAAGGCTTTCATCGGATATTCCTCTCTCAGGCCTGGAGCAGTTCGCGAACGTCGACGAAGTGGCCGGCCACCGCGGCGGCAGCGGCCATGGCCGGGCTCACCAGGTGGGTGCGACCACCGGCGCCCTGGCGCCCTTCGAAGTTGCGGTTGGAGGTCGAGGCGCAATGCTCGCCGCTGCCCAGCTTGTCCGGGTTCATCGCCAGACACATGGAGCAGCCCGGCTCACGCCATTCGAAGCCCGCCTCGAGGAAGATCTTGTCCAGCCCTTCCGCCTCGGCCTGCTGCTTCACCAGACCCGAGCCCGGCACGACCATCGCCTGCTTGACGTTGGCCGCCACCTTGCGGCCCTTGGCCACCTCGGCGGCGGCACGCAGGTCCTCGATGCGCGAGTTGGTGCAGGAGCCGATGAACACGCGGTCCAGCTTGATATCGGTGATCGCCTGGTTGGCGGCCAGGCCCATGTATTTCAGCGCGCGGCTGATGGAATCCTTCTTCACCGGGTCGTTTTCGACCGCCGGGTCCGGCACGCGCTGGTCGACGGCCAGGACCATCTCCGGCGAGGTGCCCCAGCTCACCTGCGGCTTGATGTCTTCGGCACGCAATTCGATGATCGTGTCGAAATGCGCGTCGGCGTCGGAAACCAGGTCGTTCCACACCGCCACGGCGGCGTCCCAGTCGGCGCCCTTGGGCGCATAGGGACGCCCCTCGACGTAGGCGATGGTAGTGGCGTCGACGGCGACCATGCCGACCCGCGCCCCGGCCTCGATGGACATGTTGCACAGCGTCATGCGGCCTTCCATCGACAGTTCGCGGATGGCGCTGCCGGCGAATTCCATCGCATGGCCGTTGCCACCGGCGGTGCCGATCTTGCCGATCACCGCGAGCACGATGTCCTTGGCGGTGACGCCGAAGGGCAGCTTGCCCTCCACCCGCACCTGCATGTTCTTCATCTTCTTCGCCACCAGGCACTGGGTCGCGAGCACGTGCTCGACCTCCGAGGTGCCGATGCCGTGCGCCAGCGCACCGAAGGCGCCGTGGGTGGAGGTGTGCGAGTCACCGCAGACGACGGTCATCCCCGGCAGGGTCGCGCCCTGCTCCGGGCCGATGACGTGGACGATGCCCTGGCGCACATCGTTCATCTTGAATTCGAGGATGCCGAAGGCGTCGCAGTTCTCGTCCAGGGTCTTGACCTGGATGCGCGAGACTTCGTCGGCGATGGCGTCGAGGCCGCCGAGGCGCTCGTCGCGGGTGGTCGGCACGTTGTGGTCCGGGGTCGCGATGTTGGCGTCGATGCGCCAGGGCTGCCGGCCGGCCAGGCGCAGGCCCTCGAAGGCCTGGGGCGAGGTCACTTCGTGGAGGATGTGACGGTCGATGTAGATCAGCGAGGAACCGTCGTCGCGACGTTTCACCTCGTGCATGTCCCAGAGCTTGTCGTAGAGCGTCTTGCCGGCCATTGGAGAATCCTCATCAGGCTGTTTCTATGCCACGGCCTATAGCCGCATGGCTTATGGGTTCATTCTAGGAAAAAGCCACTAGATAACTCCAATTCATCTTTTTCATTGCTTTGATTCCCCTGAGGAATGATATATCTAGCTGGCCTTCTCACAGAGCTCGCACGATGGATCTTGCCAACCTCACCGCGTTCATTGCCGTCGCCGAAACCGGCAGCTTCTCCCGTGCCGGCGAGCGCCTGCATTTGACCCAGCCCGCGGTGAGCAAGCGCATCGCCGCACTCGAACAGCAACTCGACCTGCGCCTGTTCGACCGCATCGGCCGCGAGGTCGGCCTCACCGATGCGGGACACGCTCTGCTGCCGCGCGCCCATCGCATTCGCCAGGAGCTCGAGGATACGCGTCGCGCGCTGTCCAACCTCGGCGGTCAGATCGGCGGGCGCCTGACCCTGGCCACCAGTCACCACATCGGCCTGCATCGTCTGCCACCGGTATTGCGCGCCTTCACCCAGGCCTATCCGCAAGTGGCCCTGGACATTCGCTTCATGGACTCCGAAGCCGCCTACGATGAAATTCTCCAGGCGCGTACCGAATTGGCGGTCATCACCCTCGCCCCCCACACCGCCGCACCGTTGCAGGCCATGCCGGTGTGGGACGATCCGCTGGATTTCGTGGTCGCGGCCGACCACCCACTGGCACGCCAGCGCACCTTGCAGTTGGAGCAGTTGGCCGGCGAACCGGCGGTTTTTCCAGGGCAGAACACCTTCACTCGCCGCATCGTCCAGGAAGCCTTCGACGCCCGCGGCCTGACGCCGAACATCAGCATGAGCACCAACTACCTGGAAACCATCAAGATGATGGTTTCCATCGGCCTGGCCTGGAGCGTGCTGCCACGCAGCATGCTGGACGCTCAGGTCGCACGGCTGCCGATCGAGCAGCCGCAGCTACGCCGCACCCTGGGTTACGTACTGCATCGCGAGCGCACCCTGTCGAACGCTGCGCGCGCGTTCATGAGGCTGCTCGATGCACAGGCAACGGACTTGCCAGGCGATACCCGGCAAGGCTAAGTTGGCGGACCTGGCGACCGACAATGCCTCCTGGCCGTCCGCCTCGATCGAAGAAGTCTCGTCCATGGCAGATGTGCAGTACCCCTCCTCCCGCGCCGCCTTCCTAAAAGCCGCGTCGAGCGTTTCGCTGAACGATGACAGGGCTCTGCTCGCCGCACTCGATGCCAGTGGCATCGGCCTCTGGCGCTGGCAGCGCGATCCCGACCAGTTGCTCGCATCGCCAGCCGCCTTCAAGTATCTGCAGCCTTTCTGCGATCAGGACGCATCCCTTCATGCAGCGCTGCAACAAGCCCTCCAGGTACTCGCCAGCGGTGCCCCGAGCACTCACCTGCGCGCTCGCGGCATGCTGCTCGAGCTGCGTCTGCAGGCCGACGACGGGCAGACGCTGAGCGGCCTGTGCCGCTCGTTGCCGGAGCGTTCATCGGGTGTCGACGACAGCTCCGACCAGTACCACCTGAACCTGCTCGCGGCTGCCTTTCACAACACCCCCGACCCGCTGGCGATCACCCGCGCCCGGGATGGCGAAGTACTCGAAGTCAACGCCGTATTCGAGCATCAGGTGGGCTATCGCCGCGCGCAGTTGATCGGCCGTACCACCAGCGAACTGGGCCTCTGGGGCGGCCCACAGGAACGCCGCAGAATGCTCGAAGCGCTCACCGAGCACGGCTCGCTGCAAGGCTTCGAGATGCAGGTGTATCGGGGCGACGGCCAGGCGATGCTCGCCCTGGTCTATGCCACGCCGGTGGATCTCGACGGTGAGCGCTGCCTGGTGCTGACCATGCGCGACATCACTCTGCAGCGCCGCCAGGAAGAAGCGCTGGCACGCAGTCGAGAACGCCTCGATCTGGCGCTGGAATCCGCCGCGCTGGGCACCTGGGACTGGCACATCCCCAGTGATTCACTGTATGGCTCACCGCGTGCCGCCGCGCTGCACGGTCTCGCCGAGGTCGCCTATCACGGCAATTTCGCCGAGTTCTACAGCAAGGTGCTGCTGCAGGCCCCGGACCACCTGCGGGCAACCTACCGGATGCTGCTGGATAACGGCGGCAGCCACTACCAGAACATTTACAGCCTGCGCCTGGGCAATGGCGAACTGCGCTACCTGGAAAATACCGCGCGGTTGTATCGCGACGATGAGGGCCAGCCACTGCGCATGGTCGGAATCCTCGCCGACATCAGCGAGCGAATGCAGCGCGAGCAGCAACTGGCGGCATCGGAGGAGAAATTCTTCACCCTGTTCCAGGCCAGCCCGGATCCGCAATGCCTGGTCGACTGCATCGGCGGGCAGTTGCTCGACGTCAGCCATGGCTTCGCCCGGGTGTTCGGCTGGCAGGCCGAACAGGTCCTCGACATTCCGCCCACGCAACTGAGCTTCTGGCTGCCCGAAGAAACCCGCGCCCGCGTCGCTGCCACCTTCGACAACGGCGAGAACCTGACCAACCTCGAACTGTCCTTTTTCGATCGCAGTGGCCGTTCGCTGGTCTGCATGATCTCCACCCGGCACCTGAACCTGGGGCAGCGCCGCTGCGTACTGGTCACCTTCCGCGACATCAGCGCGCGCAAGCAGGCCGAAGCGGCCCTGCGCTTGAGTCAGGAGAAGTTCGCCAAGGCCTTCCATGCCAGCCCGGACGCCATCAGCATCACCGATGCGGGCACCGGCTGCTATATAGAAGTCAACGACGGCTTCTGCCGCCTCAGCGGACTGCCCCCGGAACAGGTGATCGGCAAGACCTCCACCGAATTGGGCCTCTGGGAACGCATCGAACAGCGCGACGAACTGCTCGCCCGCCTGAGCCGCGACGGCCGCGTACGCGGCATGGAAGTCACCGGGCGTCATCCCAGCGGTGACATCCGCGTGCTGGAGCTTTCCGCCGATCAACTCGACATCGACGGCCGAGCCTGCATCATCGTCAGCGCACGTGACATCAGCGAACTGAAGAAAGCCCAGGCGCAGATCCAGCATCTGGCCTACCACGACGCCCTGACCAGCCTGCCCAACCGCACCCTGCTGCTCGACCGCTTGTCGCAGCAGATCGCCCGGCTCAAGCGCCTGGGACATCACGGCGCGCTGCTGTTCATCGATCTCGATCACTTCAAGCACATCAACGACTCGCTCGGGCATCCGGTAGGCGACCGGGTACTCAAGCTGATCACCGCGCGCCTGGAGGCCTCGGTGCGCAAGGAAGACACCGTCGCCCGCCTGGGCGGCGATGAATTCGTGGTATTGCTCGGCGAGCTTCCCGGAAGGCGCTCGCAGGTCACCCACCAGGCGCGGCAGATTGCCGAGCAGTTGCGCGAACTGCTCGCCGAGCCGATGCAGATCGACGGCCACCCTCTGCAGGTCACGCCGAGCATCGGTATCGCGCTGATCCCGGATCATGGGGAAACCCCTGCCGACCTGCTCAAGCGTGCGGACATCGCGCTCTACCGCGCCAAGGACTCCGGACGTAACACCATCCAGCTGTTCCGCAGCACCATGCAGCAGGCCGTCAGCGAACGCCTGCGCATGGAGAGCGAGCTGCGCCAGGCGCTGCTGCGCAACGAATTCGTGCTGCACTTCCAACCGCAGGTGGCGGTGTGCGACGGGCGCATCACCGGTGCCGAAGCCCTGCTGCGTTGGCAGCATCCGAACCTTGGACTGCAGGCACCCGGGCACTTCATCCAGGTGCTCGAAGAAAGCGGCCTGATCCAGGACGTCGGCCGCTGGGTGATCGGCGAGGCCTGCCGCAGTTGCCGGCGCCTGCTCGACGAGGGCGTATTGGACATGGACCGCTTCACGCTCTGCGTGAACCTCAGCCCGCGCCAGTTCCGCGACCCCGCGCTGATCGAGTACATCGAGCAGGGACTGGCAGACAGCGGGCTACCCGCTCGCCTATTGAAGCTGGAAATCACCGAGAGCACGGTCATCCACAACGTCGACGACGCCATCGCCAAAATGCTCCGGCTCAAGCGCCTGGGGCTAAGCTTCGCGATGGACGACTTCGGTACCGGCTACTCGTCGCTGACCTACCTCAAGCGCCTGCCGCTGGACATGCTGAAGATCGACCAGTCGTTCGTCCGGGACATCCCCCAGGACGCCAACGACGTGGAAATCGTCCGCGCCATCATCGCCATGGCCAAGACCCTCGGCTTGCAGGTATTGGCCGAAGGGGTCGAGCACGCCGAACAACTCGCCTTCCTGCGTAGTCAGGAATGCGAGCTGTACCAGGGCTATCTGTTCAGTCCCCCGGTGGCGCTGGAGCAGTTCACCGAGCAACTACGCCGCCCGGTGCAGCAACGCGGCCTGGCCCCCCGGCGAAATTAGCGACGTGCGGCAATGGCGTCGAGAAGGCGCCCGGCAAGCGCCTTGTAGTCGCCGTCGAAATGATGCCCGCCGCCCAGTTGCAGCCGCTCACCGGTCATCTGCGGAAGTGTGCAACCGCTGTCGGCGGCCTCTTCCGCGCCGTATACGCAGAACAGCTTGGCTGCCGGGATACGCGCCAGTTCCGGCGCGGTATCGGCTTCGGCGCCATCCTTGCCGAGCCAGCCCTGTACCTCGATCTCGAAACTGCCACTGCGCGCCAGCGCCAACAGCAGCAGTGCCGAAACGCTCTGCTGGTCGGCGGCGGGCAAGCGGTTGTATATCGCAGGCATGACATCCGCTCCAAACGAATACCCCGCCAGCACGAAGTTCCGGAAGCCCTTTTCCCGCTCCTGTGCCAGTAGCGCAGAGAGATCGCTGGCGGCCTGTTCGGCGCTCTTGTGCTGCCAGAAGTAGCGCAGTGTATCCACGCCGATGACCGGCTGCCCACGGCGCGCCATTTCCAGCGAGGAGTCCCGATCCAAGTCGCGCCAACCGCCGTCGCCAGAGTAGAACAAAACCAGGGTGTCGTTGCTCCCGGACGCCGGCACCTCGATCGTCGGCATCTGTCCGCCCTGCCCGGCCAGCAGCAGATGCAGCTGGTTCCACAGCAGGCTGGGCAGCGCGGTCGAATAGTCCGCAATGGTGGTCTGCACGCCGCTCATCGCGCGGGTGAAGCGACCCGTCTCGTCGCCGGGATTATCGTTCCAGGCAGCACGCCATTGCCCATGGGCCGCAGCCGTGGGCAACGCCTGGGAGCAATCGGACTGGGTCACGTCGAAACCCACCGAAAGCGCGCGGGCGGCGTCCGAGCCCTGCCCGGCCAGCCAGCGCCAGGCCAGGTTACCGCCCTTGCCGATACCCGCCACGACATCCGGCTGACCACCCAGCCGCGCGCTCGCCGCCTGAATCAACTCGGCCTGGCCGGCGCAGTCGCTGCCCGCCGGCGGCGTCACCTGCAGTACCCGTGCGGCGTAGCCGTCAGCCAATGAAAGCAATTGCTGGTCGTCCAACTGCGTATCCTGCGGGTTCACCAACAGAATACGCAGCGGCCCCGGACGCCACGCTTCCGCCAAGGCCGCCGCCTGGCCATCGGCCAGGGTCAGATGCTGCAGTCGTGCCGGATGCGGCGCGAGGTACCACCACACTGCAGCGCCGAGCACCAGCAAGGTCGCCAGCAGCACGAGTCCCTTCATCACGCGGCTCATCGCTTCACCAACCCACCGAGACCACCGGCGATCAGTGCAGCGCTGTCAGCCAGTGCCAGCAGCGGGTCCAGTCCGGCCGGCACCGCCATGTAGCGCGCCTCCCATTGCGGCTCGAACTTGTCCTTGAAGCGGCGCAAGCCCTGGAAATTGTAGAAACGCCCGCCGCGACGAAACACCAGTGCGCCCAGGCGTTGGGCCAACGGGGCGCCCCGTCGAGGTTGCAGGCCGGCAAGCGGCACCATGCCGAGGGAAAAGCGCGCCAGTCCAGCGGCCTTGAAGTGCAGGATCAGTCCCAGCATGAGGAACTCCATGGTCGATTTTGGCGCATCCGGATGCATGCGCATGAGGTCGAGACTGGCCACCTCGGCCCGCTCGGTCTCGAGCAGGTTAGCGAAGGCCACGGGGCGCTCCTCCCAGGTCACCAGGGCGATGCGGAAGTGGCGCAGATAGTCAGGGTCGAAACGCCCGAGGGAGAAACCCTTCTCGCGCCCAGGCTTGCCGCGCACCCAGGCCTCGGAGATCTCCCGCAGCGCTTGCAGCGGCACGCTGCCGGGCTCGTGGATCTCCAGCCGCAGGCCATCGCGCTGACCGCGGTTCCAGGTGTAGCGCAGGTCCTTCTTGCCCTTGCTCTCCAGGTCGAAGCTCGCCAGGTCGATGTTGGCCTCCTCGCCCAACTTCACCGCCGAAAGGCCGGCGTCCATGTACAGCGGCAGGTTCTGTGCCCGGACCTGGTAGAACACCGGCCGCGCCCGATGCAGATCGCAGAGATCGCGGAACTGCCAGACCAGTTCGGCCCGCACCGCCGGGGGCCCCACGGGATCGAACAATGCCACCAGGCTGCGTCCCTGACGGGCATACATGAGGAAACCCTCGCCAGCGGGATGGAACAGCAGCGCCTTGTCCCCGGACAGCGCCAAGCCCCCCTCGGGCTGCGTCGACACCTTCACCAGTTGCGCCGCGCGCTCCAGTTGTTCGGCGCCGGGCAGGTCGATGGGCGCCGGGGAAGCACGCAGCAGATGCAGCAGCCCCAATACCAGCAGCACCAGTCCACTGCCCAGCGCAGCCCGCAAGGCACGAGGGGCACCGGCGTCGACCGCGAACTGCCACCAGAGCTCGTTCCGATAAGGCACGTCCTGGTAGCAGAAGAAGGTCAGCCAGAGTGCTGCCGCCAGCACGCAGGCAGCCACCAGTACGTCGGGGGCGCCGGCACGCAATTCGAGCAAGCGGCTGGGCCGATAGAAGGCCTCGCGGAACATCGCCAGCAGCACGGCGGTGATCAGCAGCAACACCGACTCTTCCCAGTCGAAGCCCTTGAGCAGCGAAAGCAGCGCACCGGCCAGCAGCAGCACCAGGGTCAGCAGCCAGGCGGCCGAAAGGCGCCGGCGCAGTCCCTGTGCCAGCAACAAGCAGAACACGCCGACCAGGCTCGCCGCCAGGTGCGAGATATCGATCAGGCGATGGGGAATCAGGAAGCTCAGGTGCTGCAGGCGAGTGTCGACGGCCGGCGTCGCGCCGGAAAACAGCAACGCCACGCCCGAGACGAACACCAGCAGCGCCAGCACCGGAGCGGCCATGCCGGTCGCCAGATGCAGCGCCTGGCGCCCCAGCGGCAGCAGCCGACGGGCCTCGTCGAGCAGCAGCAACAGGCAGGCGAAGAGAAACGGTGCGACGACGTAGATCAAGCGATACAGCAACAGCGCCGCGGCCAGCGGGGCCGCGCCCAACTGGCCGGCGAACGCGGCCAGCAGGACCGCCTCGAAAACACCGATACCGCCAGGCACATGGCTGAGCACACCGGCCGCCAGGGCCAACAGATAGACCAGCAGGAAGCTGCCGAAAGGCGGCGCCTCGGGAAGCAGGAGATAGAGCACGGCGGCGGCGGCGGCCACATCCAGTGCGGTCAACAGCAGTTGCAGCAGGCTCAAGCGCATGCCGGGCAAGCGCCCTCGCCAACGCCCCAGATCCACGCGAATCAGTCCGTCCGGCAACGCCTCGCCATTCCGCAGGATGACCAGGCCCAAGGCGCCGTAGAAGAACAATACGGCCAACGCCAGCAAGCCGATCAGCGCCGGCTCCAGCCTCAGCGCCGCGGCCGCATCCGGCAGGTCGAACAGCGCCGCCAGCGCACAGAGCAGCGGCAGCGCGCAGCCCAGAGACAGGCTCGCGAACAGACTGATACGCGCGATGCGTTGCGCCCCCAGCCCCTCGCGGGAGTACAGGCGATAGCGCACCGAACCGCCGGAAAGCAGTGAAAGACCCACCGCGTTACCGATCGCGAAGGCGCAAAAGCCCCCTAGCAGCAACCGGCTCGGCGGGATGCGGGCTCCGGCGAAGCGCACCGCCGACCACTCGTAGCCGATCAACGCGACGAAGCTGGCGAGCGCCGCCAGCGCCGCCCAGCCAAGCCTTGAGAGCGGCAAGTCGAGCAAGGCTTCGCGCAATCCGTCGGGGTCCAACTCGGCCAGCAGGTGGCGACAGGCGAACAATGCAAACAGGAACAACAGCGCCGCGCCAACCCCCAGAAACTGGCGACGCAGCGACAGACGATCGACCCGCGATGCGGGTGCAGCGGAAGAAACGCTTTGCGGATTGGACATCCAGGATAACTCAGGAAACACCGGAGCCGGTGCACGTACATACTAGCTCAACGCACACCGATCGACACCTGCCGTTAGCTGAACGAGACAGCGGTTTTACATCGCCTTGACGCATTTTTCAGAGACGCACCAGCAGACTACATACACCCTCCGAGAGTCCATCTGAAATGCGTAATGCATCCCTCCTCATCCTGCTCCCCCTTGCCCTGCTGTCCGGCTGCGAGAGCACCGCACAACGCCAGCTCGCCGAGGGCTACCCCGCCGCGTTCGTCGAGGGCTATGACGCCGGCTGCGCCAGCGGGCGCGCCGCGGCCGGCGCACTGGACCACTATCGAAAGGACGTACCACGATATCTGGCAGAGCCCGAGTATGCGCTGGGCTGGGATGACGGCCAGGCGCACTGCCTGGACTTCGAGACGGGACGTCAGCAGGCGCGCGCCAATGCCTTGATCGACAGCGACCGGGACCGTGAATGGCGCCACCAGGTCAGGCAGGACATGGGCAAGGCGCTGACCGGCCATCGCTGAAAACAAAGGGACCGCAATGAAAAACGCCCCGCCGGTTTCCCAACGGGGCGTTTCTCATTCTGAGGAGCGAGTCGACTCAGTAGGCGGCGGTCAGCAAGGGCTGCTGCGGTACCGACTGGAAGTCGATCGACATCATCAGGCTCAGGCTGCAGATGGCGATGATCGAGAACGCGAACAGGCGCCGCGCCCACAGGCGATCATCCTCCGCCCGATAACCCGCCACGGCGATCCACAACCAGTAGGCACTGACCAGGAACGCCACCACCAGGTAGCCGTAGCCGGCGAAGCCGGTCAACGTCAGCAACAGCGTGGCCAGGCCGAACGCCGCGACCCAGGCAACGATGTGGCGCTTGGCCTTCTCGATGCCCTCCTTCACCGGCAACACCGGGATCCCTGCCGCGCGATAGTCCGCCAGGCGGAAGATGGCGATGGCATAGGAGTGCGGCATCTGCCACAGGCAGAAGATCAGCAGCAGCACCGCCGCGCCGGTATCGAAACCGCCGTTCGCGGCGCAGTAGCCGACCACCGGCGGCATGGCCCCGGAAAGACTGCCGACCAGCGTGCCGTAGACCGAGCGACGCTTGAGCCAGAGGCTGTAGAAGCCGACATAGACGATGAAGCCCAGTGCCGCACAGGCAGTCGCCACCGCATTGGTGTAGACCGCCAGCAGCGCGAAACCGGCAACGCCGAGCACCACCCCGTGGGCGAACGCCGCCTTGAGGGTGATGGCGCCGGTGACCAGTTCGCGATTGCGGGTACGCTCCATGCGCCAGTCGATGTCACGATCGATGCAGTTGTTGAACACGCAGCCCGAGGCGACCACCAGCGACAAGCCGAACACCGTGGCCAGCAGCAGCGTCGGATCGACGCTGCCCTTGGCGGCGAGGAAGAACCCGCCAGCCACCGCGATGAGGTTGCCGAAGATGATTCCCGGCTTGGCGATGCCGAAGTAGCGCTTGAGCTTGATCGACATCGTCAGGGCATCATCAGGTCGTTGGCGCTGAACATGATCCACAGCGACAGGCCCACCACCAGCACGATAACCACGATCGCGAAGGCGCAGGACAACGCGTTCAGACGACCTTCTTCGGTGAAGTTCAGGTGCAGGAAGTACTTCAGGTGAACCAGGATCTGCACCACCGCGAACAGCGAGATGGTGATCAGCGTGGTCGCGCGCTCGAAGTCGCCGGACATCACCATCCAGAACGGAATGACCGTCAGGATCACCGACAGCACGAAGCCGATCGCGTAGGAGGAGACGCTGCCGTGGCTGGCGTCGTGATTGTGCGCGGAACTCATCACAGGGCTCCCATCAGGTAAACGACGGTGAAGACGCAGATCCAGATCACGTCGAGGAAGTGCCAGAACATGCTCAGGCAGGTCAGACGGGTGTTCACCTGCGGCGTCAGGCCCTGCTTGGAGACCTGCAGCATCATCACGATCATCCACAGCAGACCGGCAGTCACGTGCAGGCCGTGCATCCCCACCAGGGTGAAGAATGCGGAGAGGAAGGCGCTGTGCGACGGGCCATGGCCTTCGGCGATCAGGTGATGGAACTCGTTGACTTCCATCCCGATGAAGATCGCACCGAAAATGAAGGTCACCGCCAGCCAGTTCAGCACCCAGCCCTTGGCGCCGCGGTGAGCGGCGATCATGGCGAAGCCATAGGTGATCGAGGAGAACAGCAGGGCGAAGGTTTCCACGAGCACGTAATCGAGCTCGAAGATGTCCTTGCCGCTGACCCCGCCCGCGGTGCCACCTACCAGTACTGCATAGGTAGCGAAGACGCTGGCGAAGATCAGGCAGTCGGTCATCAGGTAGAGCCAGAAACCGAAGACGGTATTGGCCCCACTGTCGTGATGGTGTTCGTCGTGCCCATGATCGTCATGGGCGTGCATTGCGTGGGTCGACATGCTCGGTCCTATTTGGCGAACTGTTCGGAAGAGGCGCTGGCACGCTCGAGGGACTCGGCGCGGGCGATCTCAGCCTGTACTTCGGCGAGGTGGGCACTTTCGATACGCTCGATCTCGTCGGGCTGCACGTAGTAGTCCACGTCATTGTCGAAGGCACGGAACAGGAAGGTGACGATCATGCCGAGGAAGGACACGATGGCCAGCCACCAGATGTGCCAGATCAGTGCGAAGCCCATCACCGTGGCGAAGCCACCCATGATGATGCCGGCCGCCGTGTTCTTGGGCATGTGGATCGGTGCGTACTTCTCCGGACGACGGTAGGCCAGACCCTGTTCCTTCTGATCGGTGAAGGCGTCGATGTCATGCACTTCCGGCAGCACGGCGAAGTTGTAGAACGGCGGCGGCGAAGAGGTGGACCACTCCAGGGTGTGGCCATTCCACGGGTCGCCGGTCTTGTCCCGGTTCTGCTTGCGGTCACGGAAGGCGACGTACAGCTGCAGCAGTTGGCAGGCGATACCCACGGCGATGATGAAGGCGCCGATGCACGCCACCCACAGCCACGGCGTCCACTCCGGGTTGTTGGTGTGGTTCAGGCGACGGGTCATGCCCATGAAGCCCAGTGCGTAGAGCGGCATGAAGGCCACGAAGAAGCCCACGATCCAGCACCAGAAGGACCACTTGCCCAGGCGCTCGTTGAGCGTGAAGCCCATGGCTTTGGGGAAGTAGAAGGCGAAACCCGCCAGATAGCCGAACACCGCACCGCCGATGATGGTGTTGTGGAAGTGGGCGATCAGGAACAGGCTGTTGTGCAGCAGGAAGTCAGCACCCGGAACGGCCAGCAGTACACCGGTCATGCCGCCGACGGTGAAGGTCACCATGAAGCCCAGGGTGAACAGCACCGGCGTGGTGAAACGCAGTTGGCCACGGTAGATGGTGAACAGCCAGTTGAACAGCTTAACGCCGGTGGGAATCGCGATGACCATGGTCGCCACGCCGAAGAAGGCGTTGACACTGGCACCCGAACCCATGGTGAAGAAGTGGTGCAGCCAGACGATGAAGCCCAGCACGGTGATCGCACCGCTCGCCCAGACCATCGAGGTGTAGCCGAACAGGCGCTTGCCGGTGAAGGTCGAGATGACTTCGGAGAAGATACCGAAGGCCGGCAGGACCAGGATGTAAACCTCCGGATGGCCCCAGGCCCAGAAGAGGTTGATGTACATCATCAGGTTGCCACCGGCTTCATTCGTGAAGAAATGGAAGTCCAGGTAGCGGTCCATGGTCAGCAGGCCGAGCGCCGCGGTCAGGATCGGGAAGGAAGCCACGATCAGGATGTTGGCGAAGGTGCAGGTCCAGGTGAAGATCGGCATCTGCATCAGCTTCATGCCGGGGGCACGCATCTTGAACACGGTGACCAGGAAGTTCACGCCGGTCAGCGTGGTCCCGATACCCGATATCTGTAGCGCCCAGATGTAGTAGTCGACCCCGGTGCCCGGACTGTAGGCCAGCCCCGAGAGCGGCGGATAGGCCACCCAGCCGGTACGTGCGAACTCACCGACGAACAGCGAGATGTTGACCAGGATCGCACCCGACGCCGCGAGCCAGAAGCTCAGGTTGTTCAGGAACGGGAAGGCCACGTCGCGTGCGCCGATCTGCAGCGGCAGCGCCAGGTTCATCAGACCGATCATGAACGGCATGGCCATGAAGATGATCATGATGGTGCCGTGAGCGGTGAAGATCTGGTCGTAGTGCTCCGGCGGCAGATAGCCTTCGGAACCGTTGGTGGCAACGGCCAGCTGGGTACGCATCATGATCGCGTCGGCGAAGCCGCGCAGCAGCATGATCAGCGCGAGGATGATGTACATCACCCCAAGCTTCTTGTGGTCGACCGAGGTCAGCCACTCTTTCCACAGGTGGCCCCACTTACCGAAGTAGGTGATGGCCGCGAACAGCGCGATACCGCCCAGCGCAACGGCCAGGAACGTGCCGATCAGGATCGGCTCGTGGTACGGGATAGCGGCAAGACTGAGCTTTCCGAACATCTTTTGTTTACTCCTGATCGGCCGTATGCGTCATTTGGCCCATCGATTCCATCGACATGTTGGCGTGAGCGTCATGCTCCTCGGCAGCCTGCTCCCCATGCTCATGGGCGGGCATGTGCATGTACTGCATGAGAATGCCTTGGAACAGATTCGGGCTGACGCTGGAGAAGTACTCGACCGGATGCTTCTCGCTGGGCTTGGCCAGTTCCTTGTAGTGGGCTTCGTCGAGCGTTTCCGAAGAAGCGCGTACCTTGGCGACCCACGCATCGAAATCAGCCTCGGTCGGCGTGGCGATAGCCTGGAACTGCATGCCGGTAAAGCCGCTACCGCTGTAGTTGGCGGAAATACCCGCATAGGTGCCGGGCTCGTTGGCGATCAGATGCAGCAGGGTCTGCATACCGGCCATCGAGTAGATCTGGCTACCCAACTGCGGGATGAAGAAGGAGTTCATCGCCGACTGCGAGGTGATCTTGAAGTTGACCGGAGTGTCCACCGGGAAGACCAGCTCGTTCACCGAAGCGATGCCTTGCTCCGGATAGATGAACAGCCATTTCCAGTCCAGCGAAACCACCTCGACGGTCACCGGCTTCACATCGGATTCCAGCGGCTTGTAGGGGTCCAGCTCGTGGGTGGTCTTCCAGGTCAGGGTACCCAGGACCAGGATGATGGCGCAGGGCACCAGCCAGACGACCAGCTCGATCCGCGTGGAGTGGGCCCACTTGGGCGCGTAGTCGGCAACGTTATTCCCCGCGCGGTATTTCCAGGCGAAGTAAAGCGTCAGCACGATCACCGGGATGACCACGATGAGCATCAGCAGCGTGGCAGTGATGATCAGCGAGCGCTCATCCATCCCAACCTGCCCTTTGGGGTCGAGCAAGGCCCATTTACAACCGGCCAATGGCAGGAATGCCAGCCAGGACAGCCTCTTCAGGTATCCGAAAAACGTCTGTTTGATCATCTCGCAGCCTTGAAGGTTTGAAGTGCGCACTCTGCCCAACGGTCATATCGGGCACAGGCTCTGCGTCCGCACGCCTGCCGAAGCTGGCGAGGGATGAAGCGAACAAAGGAATCGGGAACGAACGGCATGGCGTCGAGCGCAACGACCGCGGAATGACCGCTGTCGGAACATGGCTCCTTGCCCTCGAGAGCACCGAAGGTTACCCGTCGGCTCACAGGGCGAACCCCGCGACCCTCGCATGCGACCGGGGATTGCCCATCGGTCGGAGTTGCGGCTCGAACCCTGCACGCATGTTCTTGTGGATGCTCCGCTGGAGCTCCTTTGTCTCGGAAGCAGCACTCGAGTTGCTGCGACCGATTGCCCGGGTTACATAAAGCCGCACTATTACAATTCATTTCCCCTGCCGGGCTCAAGGGAAAATCTTTGATGTTTTGGAGGATATTCTTTTGCGAATGCGGAACAACGCCTGTCTGAAGGCCGCGAATACACTGATAACCGCAACAATCGAGTGGACTTCAACACCAGCGCGGAAGGCCGCGTACTGACCTGCATCAAACCATCAAATCGTGCGACTTTCGGCCCTCTTGCGCCGGGCGAAAATCAGCGAACAACGCATCGATACGCGCACAATCCTGCTCCCGACGCACCACATCGAACAGGGTTTGCGCCTGAACGTAATTACGCGACAACATACCCAGCCACTGCTTCAGCCTTCCCGGCGCGTAACGCGGAGCGAGCTTTTTCCGTGCCAGCCACCAGAATTCGGCGACCCAGGGAAGCACCTCATCCCAACGGGCAGCCACGACCGGCAGCCCGTCCCGGTCCGCGGCAATTTGTCGCGCCAAGTCCGGGCAGGATACCAGCCCCCGACCCAGCATGATATCCGCCACGCCACTCACCTCGCGACAACGCCGCCAGTCGTCGACCGTCCAGACCTCACCATTGGCCAATACCGGAACCGGCACCCGTTCGGCAATGCGCGCCACCCACTCCCAGTGGGCGGGCGGGCAATAGCCCTCCACCTTCGTTCGCGCATGCACTACCAACTGCTCCGCACCGCCCTCGACCAGGGCTTGCGCGCACTCCACCGCCCCCTGCGGACACTCGAAGCCCAGGCGCATCTTCGCAGTCAGCGGTACTTCCGCAGGCAAAGCACGACGCACCTCACGCGTGATCGCATGCAGCAGTTCGGGCTCCTTGAGCAAGACCGCGCC
Organism: Pseudomonas sp. R4-15; assembly: GCF_055768815.1. NCBI lineage: Bacteria > Pseudomonadati > Pseudomonadota > Gammaproteobacteria > Pseudomonadales > Pseudomonadaceae > Pseudomonas > Pseudomonas sp. R4-15. Next base: position 2,554,040 of record NZ_CM147293.1, on the reverse strand, counting down.
ACCCCGCGAGCGATTCACGGTCTTTGCCGGGCAACCGAAGTTGAGGTCGATCACCGGCGCACCCAACTGCGCCGCGAACGCCGCATTATCGGCCAGGCAGACCGGATCGGAGCCCAGCAACTGCAGGCGCATCGGCACACCACTGGAGGTACGCGCGCCCCGCGCGAGCTCCGGCGCCAACTTAAGGAACTGCGACGCAGGCAACAGCCGGTCGCAGACGCGCACGAACTCGCTGACACACCAGTCGATGCCACCGACGCGGGTGAGCAAATGGCGAAGGATGTCGTCGACCAGACCTTCCATCGGCGCCAAGGCGATCTGCATGCCGTGCGTTCTCCTGGGAATGAGGGCGGCAAGTTTAGGGGCTCGGCGGGCTTACGACGAGAGCATTCGCCGCCACCAGCGTGTCAGAGAGGATTAAAGGAGGTTCGCCATGCCCATCCGCCACACCACTGCAAGAACAGGGCTCGCCGCGCTGGCACTGCTTGCCGCGACTCATGCCATGGCCGCCGAACTGGCGGCACGCCTGCAGATCAGTCGTCCGCTGGATGGCGACACCTGTACGGCTGCCCTGTTCATCAACGGCCAACCCGCCGGCAGCCTGCTCGCCGGCGAGCAGCGCCAGTACACACTCCCTCCCGGAGAGGCATCACTCACGGTGAACCGCCTGGGTAGCGGACTGTGCGTCAGCGAGGAGCAGCGCATCAGTGCGCAATCGATCCTGCTGGCGCCCGGAGAGGCTCGCCACTACCAGGTCGAGAAGAGCGCCTCCGGCTACTTCCTCTCCCCCGCACCACCCGCCAGCGCCTTGCCATAACCTTCGACGAAGGCTGCCGGCATACGCCGCGGACGCCCGCTGGACAGCTCGATACAGGTGAACGTGGTCTTCGCCCGCAGCAGGGTGGTCCCGTCGGCGGGGCGCAGCAGCTGAAACCCACGGTCCATGCTCAGACGACCATCGGACTGCAGGATCCAGGTGGCGAGCAACAACTCGTCATCCAGGTACGCGGCGGCAAGGTAATCGATTTCGTGGCGCGTCACTGCCATCGCACGGTCCAGCTCGCGGTATTCGTCCAGACCCAAGCCCAGACTCTGCGAATGCGCCCAGGCGGCACGCTCCAACCAGGTGACGTAGGCGGCATTATTGGCATGACCGAGCCCATCGATGTCAGCGGACTCGACACGTAACGGCAAAATGAACGGATCGGGTGTTTCCCAGCTCATGCAATCGGCTCCGTGGCTGTGGGCCGTCATGCGCCGCAGCGACACGGCGCATGCACGGGGGAGAAACTGTACGCCAGAAAAACAAAAGGGCCACCACATGGATGACCCTTGAATCCCGCAAACGCGGGTAAAAATGGCGTCCCCTAGGGGACTCGAACCCCTGTTACCGCCGTGAAAGGGCGGTGTCCTAGGCCACTAGACGAAGGGGACGAAACCTTCGAAAGACAAGGGCCGGCACCTGGCCGGCCCTTGCGTGGTATTGGTGGAGCTAGACGGGATCGAACCGTCGACCTCTTGCATGCCATGCAAGCGCTCTCCCAGCTGAGCTATAGCCCCGGATTTAGCGTCTCTCGACGCGCAGCCATCGCTGCGTGAAGTGGCGTCCCCTAGGGGACTCGAACCCCTGTTACCGCCGTGAAAGGGCGGTGTCCTAGGCCACTAGACGAAGGGGACGAAACCTTCATTCACTCGAACGCGCTGGATTCGTTCGGTGGCAAATTTGGTGGAGCTAGACGGGATCGAACCGTCGACCTCTTGCATGCCATGCAAGCGCTCTCCCAGCTGAGCTATAGCCCCGTGCCTCGTGGACGGGGCGCATATTAGGGGCGCCCCCGCCCCCTGTCAACAGATTTTTTCCTCGCCCAGTGATTTTTTTCGCCCTAAGAACAATTACTTAGCGGAGCATAACGGGAATGCCATCAGTACCCGTGGCTATGCCCGAGATGGGATGGCTGTTCCGCCACGGGAACCGCTTCTCCCTCGCTCAACTGGCGAATGATCGCGCACTCCTCCACCGCCTGCTGCCTCGAACAGGAGTCGCGCAGTTCCAGCAGGTGCTGCTCCAGACTCCTGAGGCTGGCGATCCGCGCCTGCACATGGCGAATGTGCTCCTCGACCAGCTCGTTGACGCCATCGCAGTGCTGCCGGGGCTGCTCACGCAGCGCCAGTAGCTGGCGAATCTCTTCGCCAGCCATGTCCAGACTGCGGCAGTTACGTACGAAGCGCAGCCGCTCCAGATGCCGCTCATCGTAGATCCGGTAGTTGCCGGCACTGCGCACAGGCGCCGCCAACAGGCCCTCACGTTCGTAGTAACGCACCGTTTCCACAGCGCATCCGGCCTTTGCAGCCAATTCACCGATCTTCATAGCGCCTCCTACCGATCGCCGCTTGACCCTATAGCCACTTCAGGGTTTTCACTCCAAGGCAGTCTACGAGGAATCGACGATGAATCAATGCTGCAGCCACCACGCACACCCGCCTGCCGCTCCGCAGCGGCAGCCGCTCGAGCCACGCGCCGGGCTGATGTGGAATGGAATGGAATGGAATGGAATGGAATGGAATGGAATGGAATGGAATGGAATGGAATGGAATGGAATGGAATGGAATGGAATGGAATGGAATGGAATGGAATGGAATGGAATGGAATGGAATGGAATGGAATGGAATGGAATGGAATGGAATGGAATGGAATGGAATGGAATGGAATGGTTTTTTTTTTTTTTTTTTTTTTTTTTTTTTTTTTTTTTTTTTTTTTTTTTTTTTTTTTTTTTTTTTTTTTTTTTTTTTTTTTTTTTTTTTTTTTTTTTTTTTTTTTTTTTTTTTTTTTTTTTTTTTTTTTTTTTTTTTTTTTTTTTTTTTTTTTTTTTTTTTTTTTTTTTTTTTTTTTTTTTTTTTTTTTTTTTTTTTTTTTTTTTTTTTTTTTTTTTTTTTTTTTTTTTTTTTTTTTTTTTTTTTTTTTTTTTTTTTTTTTTTTTTTTTTTTTTTTTTTTTTTTTTTTTTTTTTTTTTTTTTTTTTTTTTTTTTTTTTTTTTTTTTTTTTTTTTTTTTTTTTTTTTTTTTTTTTTTTTTTTTTTTTTTTTTTTTTTTTTTTTTTTTTTTTTTTTTTTTTTTTTTTTTTTTTTTTTTTTTTTTTTTTTTTTTTTTTTTTTTTTTTTTTTTTTTTTTTTTTTTTTTTTTTTTTTTTTTTTTTTTTTTTTTTTTTTTTTTTTTTTTTTTTTTTTTTTTTTTTTTTTTTTTTTTTTTTTTTTTTTTTTTTTTTTTTTTTTTTTTTTTTTTTTTTTTTTTTTTTTTTTTTTTTTTTTTTTTTTTTTTTTTTTTTTTTTTTTTTTTTTTTTTTTTTTTTTTTTTTTTTTTTTTTTTTTTTTTTTTTTTTTTTTTTTTTTTTTTTTTTTTTTTTTTTTTTTTTTTTTTTTTTTTTTTTTTTTTTTTTTTTTTTTTTTTTTTTTTTTTTTTTTTTTTTTTTTTTTTTTTTTTTTTTTTTTTTTTTTTTTTTTTTTTTTTTTTTTTTTTTTTTTTTTTTTTTTTTTTTTTTTTTTTTTTTTTTTTTTTTTTTTTTTTTTTTTTTTTTTTTTTTTTTTTTTTTTTTTTTTTTTTTTTTTTTTTTTTTTTTTTTTTTTTTTTTTTTTTTTTTTTTTTTTTTTTTTTTTTTTTTTTTTTTTTTTTTTTTTTTTTTTTTTTTTTTTTTTTTTTTTTTTTTTTTTTTTTTTTTTTTTTTTTTTTTTTTTTTTTTTTTTTTTTTTTTTTTTTTTTTTTTTTTTTTTTTTTTTTTTTTTTTTTTTTTTTTTTTTTTTTTTTTTTTTTTTTTTTTTTTTTTTTTTTTTTTTTTTTTTTTTTTTTTTTTTTTTTTTTTTTTTTTTTTTTTTTTTTTTTTTTTTTTTTTTTTTTTTTTTTTTTTTTTTTTTTTTTTTTTTTTTTTTTTTTTTTTTTTTTTTTTTTTTTTTTTTTTTTTTTTTTTTTTTTTTTTTTTTTTTTTTTTTTTTTTTTTTTTTTTTTTTTTTTTTTTTTTTTTTTTTTTTTTTTTTTGTGCGCTTTCGCATCGAGCAGATGGATTGCCCCAACGAGGAAGCATTGATCCGTCCCGCCCTGGAGAAGCTGCCGGAAGTCCGCGAACTTCAATTCGACCTGATCGGTCGCGTGCTGGGCGTTCAGGCCGACGGCCTTCCAGCCGAGCGCGTGGTGCGGATCATCGCCAGCCTGGGCATGCAGGCGCAGCCACTGGATGCTCAGGGAGACGAAAACCCGCCACCCGCGCCAACTGCCAAGGGTGGCTACGGTCGCCTGGCGCTCGCCGGTGCCGCGGCCTTTGCCGCGGAGCTCGCCCACTGGCTGGAGGCACCCGCCTGGGCCGCGGCCACCGCCGCCCTGCTCGCCATCGCCCTGTGCGGCCTCGGCGTGTATCGCAAAGGCTGGATCGCAGTGCGTCACGGACAACTCAACATCAATGCGCTGATGAGCCTGGCAGTCACCGGCGCCGCGGCCATCGGCCAGTGGCCTGAAGCGGCCATGGTGATGGTGCTCTTTGCCTTGGCCGAGCGTATCGAGGCCGCTTCCCTGGAACGTGCGCGCCAGGCGATACATTCGCTGATGGCGCTTGCCCCGGAACGCGCCGAAGTACTGGACGAGCATGGCCATTGGCACTATCGCCCCCTGCAGGAGATCGAGCCGGGCGCACGGGCGCGGGTCAAACCCGGCGATCGTGTCGGCCTCGATGGCGAGGTACTCGCTGGACACTCCGCCGTCGACCAGTCGCCCATCACCGGAGAAAGCGCCGCGCAGGATCGAGGCCCCGGTGACAAGCTCTATGCGGGCAGCATCAATGGCGAAGGTCTTCTCGAATACCGCGTGGAGTCCGTCGCCAAGGACTCCACCGTCGCACGCATCGTGCGTGCCGTTGAACACGCCCAGGCCAGCCGCGCCCCGACCCAGCGCTTCATCGATCGCTTCGCGCGCGTCTACACACCGGCGGTGGTGCTGCTGGCCCTGCTGCTCGCCCTGCTGCCGCCGCTGTGGCTCGGCGACTGGTTGCAATGGACCTACCGCGCCTTGGTGCTGCTGGTGGTGGCCTGCCCCTGCGCGCTGGTGATCTCCACGCCGGTCAGCGTGGTCAGCGGACTGGCGGCCGCCGCACGGCGGGGCATCCTGATCAAGGGCGGCGCCTACCTGGAGAACGCGCGGCGCATTCGACATCTGGCCCTGGACAAGACCGGCACCCTGACCCGCGGGCGTCCTAGCCAGACCGATCGGCAGGAGCTGATCGAGGGCGGCGATAGCCAGGCACTGGCCAGCCTGCTCGCGAGCCATTCCGAGCATCCCGTCTCCCAGGCGATCGCAGCGCAGGGGTCTGCATCGAGCGCCCAGGTGGAACATCTCCAGGCGCTGCCCGGCAAGGGCCTCAGCGCCAAGATAGACGGCACCCGCTACAGCCTCGGTAATCGTCGCCTGCTCGAGGAACTCGGTTTCGCCAGGCCCGACCTGCTGGCGCGTATCGAAGCGCTCGAATCCCAGGGCAAGAGCGTCGTCAGCCTCTGCGACGAGCACCGCCCGCTGGCGCTTTTCGCCGTCGCAGACACACTGCGCGAAGAGGCCCGCGAGGCCATCGAACACCTGCATCGCCAAGGCATCCGCGTCAGCCTGCTCAGCGGCGACAATCGCCACGCCGTGAAGCGCATCGCCGATCAGTTGGGCATCGACGACAGCCATGCCGAACTGCTGCCTGGCGACAAACTGCAGATCGTCGCCACGCTCTGCGCCGACCAACCCACCGCGATGGCCGGAGACGGCATCAACGATGCGCCCGCACTGGCACGCGCGGACCTGGGCATCGCCATGGGCGTGGTCGGCAGCGACGTGGCCATCGAAACCGCCGACGTTTCGATCATGGACGACGACCTGCGCCGGATTCCCGCCCTCGTAGCGCTGTCACGACGCACCGCGCGCATCCTCAAGCAGAACATCGTCCTGGCCCTGGGCATCAAGGCCGTGTTTCTGGTGGTCGCCGTGATGGGCGCCGCCTCACTGTGGATGGCGGTGTTCGCCGACGTCGGCGTCAGCCTGCTGGTGGTCGCCAACGGACTGCGCCTGCTCAACGGCGAACCCCGCTAGTGTCGCGACACGTATCAGGTGTCGCAGGCTGAACGCTGCCGTCGGCTGGCAGCGCAAGGCGCTTCGCGCCGCCAATACTGGAGTATTGGCAAGCGGAGCAACGCGGCGATGCCTGTCGAGGGCAAGTGCAGACCGGCATTTGATGCGTGTCGCGACACCAGGGTCTGTTGCCGTTTCGTTCACGGCCGCGCCGGCGCCTGTTTTGGCGCGAGACAAGGCGCGAGTCGCAGGGCTTACCGGGGTAAGTCCAAGACAAGCAACGCCGTATCGCGCCAAAACAGGCACCGGCCCGTAGGGTTGTGCCAGAAATGGCCTGCGCCGTCGTTGCAGGCTTTGCCAAGGGAATAACCATTGGCTTCAGCCTGCGCCTAGTCGCAGGCCATTTCTGGCGGCAACGCGGCTCGCGAACGAAACGGCAACAGACCCTAGATACGGAACTGGCGCACCAGTGCCCCCAGACGCTCGCCGAGGTCAGCCAGTTGACGCGCGGTCTGCGCGCCGCCCTGGGTCTCGTCGGCCACGCTGTCCACCGCTTGGGCGATCTGCTGGACGCTGCGGTTGATCTCCTCGGCGACCGCGGTCTGCTCCTCGGCGGCACTGGCGATCTGCGCGTTCATCTGATTGATGGTGCCGATCAGCCTGGCAATGGCGTCCAGCGACGCGCCGGCGCGGTTGGCCTGCTCGCTGGTCGCCTCACCGGCGTCGCTGGAGCGCCGCATCGCCACCACCGATGCCTGAGCCCCCTGTTGCAGCCGGTCGATCATGGCCTGGATTTCCTGGGTGCTCTGCTGCGTGCGACTGGCCAGGGCGCGCACCTCGTCGGCCACCACCGCGAACCCCCGCCCCGCGTCTCCCGCCCGCGCCGCCTCGATGGCGGCGTTGAGCGCCAGCAAGTTGGTTTGCTCGGCGATCGAGCGGATCACGTCGAGCACGCTGACGATCGACTGCACGTCGTGCTGCAGACTGTCCAGGGCGCTGCCGCTGTGGCGAATATCGCCGACCAACTCATGGATGCGCTGGATGCTCAGATCGACCACCTGCTTGGCGCTCTGCCCCTCCTGATCGGTCTGCTGCGCCGCCTCGGCGGCGCCCTGGGCGCTGGTCGCCACTTCCTGGGCCGCTGCGGACATCTGGTTGATCGCCGTGGCGACCTGGTCGGTCTCGTGACGCTGTCGATCCATGGCGTGCTCCGAGCGATGCGCCTGCTCAGCCATCTGCCCGACCAACCCGCTCAGTTGCCCCGTCATTTCCGCGATCTGCCGCACCAGGCCATGGATCTTCTCGACGAAGCGGTTGAACGAGGCCGAAAGCTCACCCAGCTCGTCACGGCTGACGACCGGCAGACGCCGCGTCAGGTCGCCCTCGCCCGCGGCGATGTCGTCCAGGTTGCCACGCATGTTCTGCAGCGGCCGCACGAAGGCATTGCTCAGCCAGACGCCGACCAGGCCGAGGATCACCAGCATCACCACCGCGGTGATGGCGATGATCTGGGTAACCAGCAGGGTGCGCTGGGAAACCGACGCGCTGACTTCGGCGACCTTGGCATCGATACCGTCCAGGTTGAGCGCGGTCCCTAGGGCCATATCCCATTTGGGCAAATAGAAGCTGTAGGCGAGCTTGGGCACCTGCACCGCTTCGTTGCCGGGCAAGGGCGAGGCGTAGTTGACGTAATTGCTGCCATCCTTCGCCACGCCAACCAGTCCCCTGATGACGTAGACGCCATTCGGATCACGGCGATCCGTCATATTGACGCCCACGTCCACCGGACTGTCACCCCGGAAGAGGCGGACCATGTTCGAGTCGTAACCGAAGAAGTAGCCGTCAGCGCCGTACTTGATCTTCGACAGAATGGCTATCGCGTCGGCGCGGCTCTTCATGTCCCCCTCCGAGGAGGCGTCGTAGAGTGCCTGCACCGCGCCAACCGCCACCTGGATGTAGTGTTGGAGCTCCTGACGCTTGAGTTCGAGCATCCGCTCGCGGGTTGCCTTGACCTCATCCTCGGCCAAACCGTTGAGAACCTTCGCCGCCGTACCGCTGATTACCAAGGCAAACAACAGCACGGGGACCAGCGCCAGCAACAGCATTTTTGTTCTTAAAGTGACACGCATGATCGAGACCTCGGGGATAGGCGAGACGCATGCTTGTTATCGGCCATCGTCGGCTGAACTGGAGCGGGCGGTTGCTACCTGTGGCGTTCCGTCCGGACTGGACAGCGTCTTGATAATACTTATCATTATCCGCTCTTCCGGAGACGCCCATGACGACCCCCGCGAGCGGCAACCCACTGCAGCACCTCTACCTCGATCACCACGGCTGGCTGCTGGGCTGGCTGCGGCGACAACTGGGCTGTAGTCAGCACGCCGCCGACGTGGCGCAGGACACCTTCCTGCGCATTCTGTTGCGCGACCCGGACGTGGGCGGCCTGCGCGAGCCCCGCGCCTACCTGCGGACGATCGCCAACGGGCTGATGATCGATCACTGGCGCCGCCGGCGTATCGAGCAGGCCTACCTGGAAGCACTCGCCGAACGGCCCGAGGCGGGCGTCTCGCCGGAACAGCAGGCGCTGATCATGGAGACCCTGCTGCAGGTCGATCGCCTGCTGCGCAGCCTGCCGGAAAAGGTCCGCCGGGCCTTCCTGCTGTCGCAACTCCAGGGGTTGAGCTATGCCGCCATCGGCGAACACCTGGGCGTCTCCGAACGCATGGTGAAGAAATACATGAGTCGCGCCATGCTGCAGTGCCTGACCCTGCTGGACGAGGATGCATGAGCGCCAACTTCGACGCCCTGCGCGAGGCAGCCGACTGGTTCGCCGTGCTCGAATCAGGCCGCTGCACCGCCGAGGAGCGAAGCGCCTGGCAACACTGGCTGACGCACCCCGAACATGCCGCGGCCTGGCGCCGGGTCGAGCGCATCAGCAGCGACATGCGTCAACTCGCCGAGGATGCCGCCGGCAGTGCCGCGGGCCGGGTGATCGAGCAGCGTGGCAGCACACGGCGCCGCACGCTTAAAGGAGCGTGCGTGCTGGGCGCCGCCGCGACCCTGGGTTGGGGCTTCGACGCCCGGCAACGCTTGCGCAGCCACCTGGCGACCTGGCGCACCGGGGTTGGCGAGGTCCGCGAACTGCAACTCGCCGACGGCCTGCGCCTATGGCTGAACACCGATAGCGCACTCGACAAGCGCGAAAGCGAGGCGGGCAAACGTCGCCTGGAACTGCTGCGCGGCGAATTGCTGGTGGAGCAGCGCGCGTCGACCTCGCAGACGCTCGCTATTGCCTCGCCCCAGGGCCTGCTGCACGCCGAAGGCGAGGCGCGCTTCGCGCTGCGCAGCTACCCGCAGGATGACCGGCTGATGGTGTTCTCCGGCGACCTGCTGCTGCAGACGCCTGCGGGACCACTGCTGCGGATCGCGGCCGGCCAGCAGTTGCGCTTCGACAGCCACGGCGAGCGGGCGCGCAGCACGGTATCCGCCGACGGCGAAGCCTGGAGCCGCGGCATGCTGGTCGCCGATGGACGCCGCCTGGGCGAACTGCTCGAGGACCTCGCCCGCTATCGCCACGGCTACCTGGGCTGCGACCCTCGGGTGGCCGACCTGCGCGTGGTGGGGGCCTTTCCCCTCGCCGAGGGCGAGCACATCCTCGACGCGCTCGCGCGCAGCCTGCCGATCCGGGTCAACCGGCTCCTGCCCTGGTGGGTGTCCGTCGAACCGGCCTGAGTCAGTCCATCCGCGCGACGATGAGCGTCTCCGCCAAGCGGCGCACGCGCCGTACCCATCCAGCGCGCGGAACCCGCCCTGGGTAATGGGCCGATCATCAGCCGATAAAAATAATTCGCATTTGTAGTTCCCCTTTTCCCGGGGTCATCCGGCAAACCGGTGATCATTCATCATCGCCAAGGGAATCCCATGTTCATCGCTTCACGTCTTCGCACTCCTCTGCGCCTCACCCTGGCCGTGCGCGCCGCGCTGCTCGCCGTTCCTTTGGCCGTCGCCGGCAGCCTGCTGCCCCTTGCACAGGCCGAGGCGCAGAGCGTGCGCGCCTACCAGATTCCGGCCGGCCCGCTGTCCACCACCCTCAGCCGCTTCGCCGGGGAAGCCGGCGTACTGCTGTCGGTGGACGCCCGGCTGCTGGGTGAGCGCCAGAGCCCGGGCCTGCAGGGCAACTATGCGCTGGAGGACGGCTTCGCCACGCTGCTCGCCGGCTCCGGCCTGCAGGCGGTACGCGACGCCGAAGGTGGCTACCGGCTGGAGCCGGCGCCGCAACGCGGGGCCGAACTGGCCCTGACGCCGATGTACGTGCAAGGCAGCCTGGGCAACGCGCTGGGCAGCATGCAGGGCTACAACGCCACCCACAGCAGCGTCGCCACCAAGACCAGCCTGCCGCTCGCGCGCACGGCGCAGAGCGTGTCGGTGGTCACCCGCGAGCAGATCGATGCCCAGGGCGCGCTGACCGCATCCGAAGCCATGCGCTACACCCCCGGAGTACTGACCAATCCCTACGGCAGCACGCGCCGTTACGATTACCTGGCAATGCGCGGCATCAACGACGGCTCGGTGGACAACATCATCATCGACGGCCTCAAGTCGATGGGTGATCCCGGCTCCTACAGCAGCCTGCAGATCGACCCTTATTTCATCGAGCGCATCGACGTGCTCAAGGGCCCCTCCTCGGTGCTCTACGGCCGCAGCAACCCCGGCGGCCTGGCGGCGATCACCACCAAGCGCCCGCAGTTCGACGCCGCGGGGCAGTTCGACCTGTCCTACGGCAGCAATGACTACAAGTCGCTGGGCTTCGACAGCACCGGACCGCTGAACGAGCGCATCGCCTACCGGATCGTCGGCCTGGCCAGGGACGCCGACGCCCAGGTCGACCACGTCCAGGAAGTGCGCTACGCGCTGATGCCGAGCCTCGCGCTGGACCTCGACGAGGACACCTACCTCAACCTCTACGCCTACCTGCAGCACGACCCGGAAGGTGGCTGGCACGGCAGCCTGCCGGCCTCCGGCACCCTGCACCAACGCAACGGACGTCGCCTGTCGGCGAGCTTCTTCGAAGGCGATAAGGACATCGAGCATTTCGACCGTACCCAGCAGATGCTCGGTTACGAACTCGAACACCGCTTCGACGACGTCTGGAGCGCACGGCAGAACTTCCGCTACCTGGATGCGAAGGTCGACAACCGACAGATCTGGCAGAGTGGCTACCTGACGGACGACGAGCTCTGGCGCGGCTACAGCGGCGGCCAGGAAAACCTCCACGCCTGGATCGTCGACAACATGCTGCAGGCCGAATTCGCCACCGGCGAGGCGCTGCACACGCTGGTCATGGGGCTGGACTACCAGTACTCGAAGAACCGCGTCCTCTACACCAGCGACCGCACCTCGGTGACCCCGCTGGACATCGACGATCCGGTCTACGACGGCAACGATCTCTCGGGTCTGGTGGTCAGCAGCGACGCCCTGCGCCGGCAGAAACAGACCGGTCTCTACCTGCAGGACCTGATCGAACTCGGCCACTGGAACCTCAGCCTGGGTCTGCGTCAGGACTGGTACGACGTGTCCATCGACGATTACGCGCTGGACAGCAAGGACGCCAACCGGGGTGACAAGCTCAGCGGCCACATCGGCCTGCTGTACGCCTTCGACAACGGATTTTCGCCCTACGTCAGCTACTCCACCTCGTTCAACCCGACATCGAACTACTCCTCCGGCGCGCAGATCCTCGATCCGACCACGGGCAAGCAATGGGAAACCGGGGTGAAATTCCAGCCGCCGGGTAGCGACGATCTCTACACCCTGTCGCTGTTCCACCTGGACATGGAGAACCTCTACGCCAAGGAGAACAGCCTCAGTGACGACTACTTCTACCGTGGCGTGGGCGGCATGCGCTCCCAGGGTGTCGAGCTCGAAGCGCGCGTACATCTGACCGATGCGCTGCGCGTCCTCGGCAGCTTCACCTACAACGACGTCGAATACAGCAAGACCTACTACGTCTTCGACGGCGCCGACGTGATCGATGCAAAGGGCAACACGCCCTACCAGACCCCCGAGCGCATGGCCAGCCTGTGGGCCGACTACCGCTTCACCGGCGGCCCGCTGGAAGGCTTGCAGATCGGCGCCGGCGCGCGCTACGTCGGCGAAAGCTACGGTAGCGATGTGAACGACTTCAAGGTGCCCTCCTACACGCTGTTCGATGCCTCCGTGAGCTACGACCTGCAGCGCCTGGGCCTGCGCGGCAGCAGCCTGCGGGTCAACGCCAACAACCTCACCGACGAGTACTACGTCGCCTCCTGCTACAACGAGAACTCCTGCTATGTCGGCGCAGAACGCAATCTGATCGTCACCCTCACCCAACGCTTCTAGGCGCAGGAACGACCGCTGGTCTCCCCGGGAGCCAGCGGTCGCCCACAGGCGACGAACGAGCATGTCGAGACTGCTGCCGCTGCTAGAGTTAACTGGCTTGTCAGCGCGTTCCGCGTCCTGCATGCCCCCACAAGAACAAGACGCCTAATCCGCTGCTGCCTGCGACGCTCACCGGGACCCGGAACGCCCCGCCAAACGGCCATCGGCCACTACCGGCAGGAGGGGGACATCATGTACATCAGCTTCGAACAAGCGCGTAGGATTCTCGAAACGGCATTTTTCCCGTTCGCTTGCGAATGCCGCGAATTGAGCGACGGCATGAGCGTGCGTCTTTACGATCAACACTCCCACGGCAATCACCTGGTGCTTTCGCGGATTACCGTGGAGCGCTATGACAGCGTCCGCGCCCTGGCCAATCTGGTAGCGCAGATCCAGCACGAACTGGCCCTGGCCGATCTGCACCGACGGATGCATCGAAAGGCCGGCTGAAGGTCCCCGTCGCGTCTCCCCTGCTCTCGGTCAAGCGTCTACATCCGGTTACGGCTAGGCTTGACGGAAAAGGACCTTTCGCCTTCGGGCGGGGTCCATGAGAGGCGGACCAGAAAGGGAGAACCACATGCCTGCAACGTCCCTGCAGCAGCAAATAGAAACCTTGCGCGCTCAACTCGACGGCGACCCGCCACTGAGCCCGGAGGAACACGAAGCAATCACCCGGTTGATCGCCGAACTGGAGGTACAACAGGCCTACGAGCACGGCCAACCACCGAGTGACAACCTCGTCGACGGCGTGAATCTCGCCGTCGAACGCTTCGAGGTGAGCCATCCGACGCTGGCGGGCACCCTGCGCAACATCATGCAAAGCCTGGCCAACATGGGCATCTGAACGCCACACCGCGCCCGGCTACGGCCGGGCGCGCCTCGGCTCACACCTTGAGCAACAGCTCACGCAGCTTGGCGATCTCATCGCGGGTCGTGGCCGCGGCCTCGAACTCCAGGTCGCGAGCCAGCTGCATCATCTTCTCTTCCAACTGACGTATGCGCTTGTTGATCTCGCTCGGCGAGCGCAACTCCGCAGCGTAACGCCCGCTCTCCTCCGCCGCCTGCGCCTGGGCACGCCGCTTGCCACTGCGCGCACCGGGCACCACGGCGCCTTCGAGGATGTCCTTGATGTCACGCTTGACGCCCCGCGGGGTGATGCCATGGGCCTCGTTGAAGGCCACCTGTTTGGCGCGGCGGCGCTCGGTCTCGTCGATCGCGCGCTGCATCGAGCCGGTGATGTTGTCGGCGTAGAGAATAGCGCGACCTTCGAGGTTGCGCGCCGCGCGGCCGATGGTCTGGATCAGCGAGCGCTCGGAACGCAGGAAGCCTTCCTTATCGGCGTCGAGCACCGCCACCAGCGCCACCTCGGGCATATCCAGGCCCTCGCGCAGCAGGTTGATGCCCACCAACACATCGAAGGTGCCGGTGCGCAGGTCGCGGATGATCTCCACACGTTCTACGGTATCGATGTCCGAGTGCAGGTAGCGCACGCGTACTTCGTGGTCGGCAAGATAGTCGGTGAGGTCCTCGGCCATGCGCTTGGTCAGGGTGGTGACCAGCACGCGCTGGTCGACGGCGACGCAGCGGCGGATTTCCGAGAGCAGGTCGTCGACCTGGGTGGAGGCCTTGCGGATCTCGATCTGCGGGTCGACCAGTCCGGTCGGACGCACCACCTGCTCGACCACGCGCCCGGCGTGATCGGCCTCGTAAGGCCCCGGCGTGGCCGAAACGAAGATGGTCTGCGGGCAGATCGCCTCCCACTCGTCGAAGCGCAGCGGGCGGTTGTCCAGCGCCGAAGGCAGGCGGAAGCCGTACTCCACCAGGGTCTCCTTGCGCGAACGGTCGCCCTTGTACATCGCACCCACCTGCGGCACCGAGACGTGGGATTCGTCGATCACCAGCAGCGCATCGGACGGCAGGTAGTCGAACAGGGTCGGCGGCGGCTCGCCCGGGCCCCGCCCGGAGAGGTAGCGCGAGTAGTTTTCGATGCCGTTGCAGTAGCCCAGCTCCAGCATCATCTCCAGGTCGAAGCGGGTGCGCTGCTCCAGGCGCTGCGCCTCCACCAGGCGACCGGTGTTGCGCAGATGCTCCAGGCGATCCTTGAGCTCGATCTTGATGTTCTCCATCGCTTCGAGCAGCGTCTCGCGGGGGGTGGCGTAGTGGGTCTTGGGGAAGAAGGTGAAGCGCGGCAGCTTGCGAATCACCTCGCCGGTGAGCGGGTCGAAGGCGGCGATGTTCTCCACCTCGTCGTCGAACAGCTCGATGCGTACCGCTTCGAGGTCGGACTCCGCCGGAAAGATGTCGATCACGTCGCCCCGCACGCGGAAGGTGGCGCGGGCGAAGTCCATCTCGTTGCGGGTGTACTGCAGCTCGGTCAGCCGGCGCAGCAGCTCGCGCTGGCTCAGCTGGTCGCCACGGTCCACGTGAAGGACCATCTTCAGATAGGTCTCGGGACTACCCAGACCGTAGATGCAGGACACCGTGGTGACGATGATCGCATCGCGGCGCTCGATCAACGCCTTGGTCGCCGACAGGCGCATCTGCTCGATGTGGTCGTTGATCGAGGAATCCTTCTCGATGTAGGTATCCGAGGACGGCACGTAGGCCTCGGGCTGGTAGTAGTCGTAATAGGAGACGAAGTACTCCACGGCGTTGTGCGGGAAGAAGCCCTTGAACTCGCCATAGAGTTGCGCGGCCAGGGTCTTGTTGGGCGCCAGAATCATCGTCGGACGCTGCACCTGGGCGATCACGTTGGCGATGGAAAAGGTCTTACCCGAGCCCGTCACACCGAGCAGCGTCTGGTGCGACAGCCCGGCGTCGATACCCTCGACCATCTGCCGGATCGCCTCGGGCTGGTCCCCGGCGGGCTCGAAGCGGGTCTCGATCTGGAACGGCGACGACATGGCTACCTCTGACTAGACGAAAAACACCCAAAAAACCGCACGCAGCTGCCCCGGATCATCTCGCGGGCGCTCGCGTCGGCCGCTATAATAACGCCCCGTTTGCGCACCTCCCTAGCGCCAGGCGGACGGGAGGTGTCCCAGCCGCCCTTCCTTCTTCGAGCGCCCCCACAATGAGTTTGTTCTCCGCTGTCGAAATGGCCCCCCGCGACCCGATCCTGGGCCTGAACGAAGCATTCAACGCCGACACCCGTGCCAGCAAGGTCAACCTGGGCGTGGGCGTGTACTACAACGAAGAAGGTCGCATTCCGCTGCTGCGTGCCGTGGCCGAAGCCGAGAAGGCCCGCATCGCTGCCGCGGCCCCGCGCGGCTACCTGCCGATCGAGGGCATCGCCGCCTACGACCAGAGCGTGCAGAAGCTGCTGTTCGGTGCGGACTCCGCACTGCTCGCCGAAGGGCGCGTGGTCACCGCCCAGGCCCTGGGTGGCACAGGCGCACTGAAGGTCGGGGCCGACTTCCTCAAACGCCTGCTGCCCGACGCCGTGGTGGCGATCAGCAATCCATCCTGGGAAAACCACCGCGCACTGTTCGAATCCGCCGGCTTCCCGGTGCAGAACTACAGCTACTACGACGCCGCCAACCACGGGGTGAACCTGGCCGGCATGCTCGCCGACCTCAAGGCCCTGCCGGCACGCTCGATCGTCGTGCTGCACGCCTGCTGCCACAACCCCACCGGCGTCGACCTGGCCGAGGGCGACTGGCCGCAGGTGCTCGAGGTGCTGCGCGAGCGCGAGCACGTGCCCTTCCTCGATATCGCTTATCAGGGCTTCGGTGACGGTATCGCCGAAGATGCTCACGCAGTCCGCCTGTTCGCCGAATCGGGGCTGCCGTTCTTCGTCTCCAGCTCCTTCTCCAAGTCCTTCTCGCTGTACGGCGAGCGCGTCGGCGCCCTGTCGCTGGTGACCACCTCGAAGGAGGAGAGTGCTCGCGTGCTGTCGCAGCTCAAGCGCGTCATCCGCACCAACTACTCCAACCCGCCGACCCACGGCGCCAGCATCGTCGCCGCAGTGCTCGGCAGCGACGAACTGCGCGGTCTGTGGGAAGCGGAACTGGGTGAGATGCGCGAGCGCATTCGCGCCATGCGTGTGGCGATGGTCGACGGCCTGGCCGGCATCAGCCGCGACTTCTCCTTCGTCGCCCGCCAGCGCGGCATGTTCTCCTACTCGGGCCTGTCGGCCGAGCAGGTGGAGCGTCTGCGCAGCGAGTTTGGCATCTACGCCGTGAGCAGCGGGCGCATCTGCGTCGCCGCGCTCAACCGCAACAACCTCGATGCGGTGATCGACGCCATCGCCCAGGTCGTCTGACGCTCAGTCCGCGTCCGCCGCAAGGGCGGGCGCGGACGCTTTGCCACGCCCGATTCCCTGCCCGGAACTCCAGACACTCCCTCCGCGCGTTCAGAAGCGAACATCCGGTTACCTAAATGGCTCTACATAGAGGCATTGCGGGTGGCCAATGGCGCATCGGGAGCGGATCATGCCTGGCTGCGCTGCGTCCGACCGCCGCGTACGAGTTCATGCAAGGAAACAATGACAATGACCACTGAAATCAAGCACGAGGAACAACCAGGTTCGTCCCTGGCCGCCTGGATCGGCCTCTTCCTGGGCCCCATTCTGCTACTGCTGTGCCTGCTCAGCGATCCGCCCGGCGAGCTCTCCCGCGCCGCCTGGAATACGCTCGGACTGGCCCTGCTGATGGGCGTCTGGTGGTCCACGGAGGCCATTCCGATCCCAGCTACCTCGCTGCTGCCGATCCTGCTGATCCCGGTACTGGGGATTTCCGACCTGGCCAAGGCCACGTCGCCCTACGCCAACGCCACCATCTTCCTGTTCCTCGGCGGTTTCATCCTCGGCCTGGCGATGCAGCGCTGGAACCTGCACAAGCGTATCGCCCTGGCCACGTTGCTGGCGGTGGGCGGCAAGCCCAGTCGGCAGATCGCCGGGTTCATGCTCGCCACCGCCTTCATCAGCATGTGGGTGAGCAACACCGCGACGAGCATCATGATGCTGCCCATCGGCCTGTCGGTAATCGGCCTGCTGGTACACGACAGCGAACCGGCCGAGCGCGAGCGCTTCGCCAGCGCGCTGCTGCTGGGCATCGCCTACGCCGCCAGCGTGGGCGGTATCGCCACCCTCATCGGCACCCCGCCCAATGCCCTGCTCGCGGCCTTCCTGCGTGACAACTACGACATCCACATCGGCTTCGGCCAGTGGATGCTGCTCGGTTTGCCGGTCGCTCTGGGCATGCTCGTGTTCATCTGGTGGTGGCTGACCCTGGGCGGCTTCAAGCTCAAGGGCAACGACAGCCGCGAACTGCTGCAAAAGGAAATGAGCGAACTCGGGCCCATGAGCCGCGGCGAGAAGTGGGTCGCCGTGGTCTTCCTGCTGGCCTCCGCGGCCTGGGTGTTCCAACCGCTGCTGGCGGGACTGGTCAGCGGTGTCAACGACACCAGCATCGCCATGGCCGCGGCACTGGCGCTGTTCCTGATTCCGGTAGACATCAAGGAGCGCGTGTTCCTGATGGACTGGCCAACCGCCAACAAGGCGCCCTGGGGCGTGCTGTTGCTGTTCGGTGGCGGCCTTTCGCTGGCCGGTGCGATCAGCGCTTCGGGACTGGCGGACTGGATCGCCCAGGGCCTCGGTGTTTTCGGCACACTGCCGCTGATCCTGATGCTCGGCCTGGTGACCTTCGTGATCATCATGCTCACCGAGATCACCTCGAACACCGCGACGGCTGCCGCCTTCCTGCCGCTGCTCGGCGCGCTCGCGGTCTCACAGGGCATGAGCCCGGAGATGTTGGCGATTCCCGCGGCCATTGCCGCCAGCTGCGCCTTCATGATGCCGGTGGCCACCCCACCCAACGCCATCGTCTTCGGCACCGGGCACATGCCCATCTCGCGGATGATCAGGGCAGGCTTCGCCATCAACATCTTCGGCACCCTGTTGGTCACCGGTCTGTGCTATCTGCTGGTAGGCGTGATCTGGAGCTGAATGCAAGCCACGGGAGGACAGCGCTACCGCTGTCCTCCCCCAGTTACGCGAGAGTCACCTGGCGGTCCTTATTGGCCGCCGTGCAGCGAGCGCAGTCCCGGTGGCACGCTGAACACAGCGGTCGCTTCCCAAGGGCCACCGGCGCTACCGGCGGAGTACCACTGTCCATCCCAACGGTAGAACACCCGCTGACGGTAGAAGAGTTCTGCGCCCTCTACGCGGTACACCCCTAACGCGCCATCCCAGCAGGAGCGCGTACCCGGCGGCGGCGCATAGCGCGGATGGCTGCAACGCGAGCTGCCTTCGCTGGCGGCAGGTTGGCCAGGCGCAGGCGTGATGACCGGGCGGGACGGCTCGGGCGCGGGCAACGGCGCCGGCGTGCCTGCCGGAGGAGGAGGAGGAACGGGCTCCCCCGAGGTGGGCGGAGCACTACGTCCCGCGCAGGCGGCAAGCAATGCACAGCAGAACATCAGGGTGAGTGGACGCAGGGGCTGGGCGGCGATCATCCGGAACTCCAAGGCTGGGATCTGCTGATTGGACAACGCCACCACGCGCTTTGTCGATGCCAGGGCCTATTGGGGTTTCATTCGCGAACCGCGAATGACCGCCCTGCGTTCTCGCCAGCCTTAGTTCTGTTGAGGTTGCTGCACCTGATCCGCTCGGTCGATGCTCAACGCCTGGGGTTCGCTCAACTTGGTCGACAGCAATGGCGTACGCCCGACCCACTCGCCCGCGCTGGCATTACCCTCGCGGGACACGCGCGCGACCACCTCGACCTGTTCGAAGGCGGACAGCTTCATTTGCGGCAGCATGGCATCGGCATCGCTCAGGGTCACCTCGGCTGGCAAGTCCGCAACGCTCAGACGCTTGGCCGCCAGCGGCATCGGCGGGCCGCCCGGCACCCGCGCGAAGACGAATACGCTGTCGCCGGGTTTCACGTGGGCACGCGCCGCCGCACCAAGCTCCACCTTCAGATGCAGTGCGGCACCCTGCTCGGCAACCGCCGGGGCCGCGTCACCCAGCTCCTTGCGCGCCCGCGCGATACCGCCAGCAATCGCCTCACGGGAGGGATCCTGGGGCGGCAGCACGTCGATCAGGCGCTGCCAGAAACCGATGGCATCCTGATAACGGGCGGACTCGAAAGCAGCGATCCCCAGGAGCCCCAGGCTGGTAACCTCGCCCGGATCGGCGGCCAGCGCCTCGTCGGTGAGCGTCTGGATCTGTTCGTTCCACTGCTTGTTGCCGGCAAAGTACAGCGCCTGGGCAAGCTGTCCAAGCAGCTCCGGCTGACGCCCACCGACCTGAATCGCCTGGGCGAAGGCTCGCGCCGCATCGCTGGCGCGTTCCTGGGCCATGTAGGTGCGGCCGAGGAAGTACCAACCCTGCGCGGATTCCGGCTGGGCCTGCACGGTACGCTCCAGGCGGGCCGTCATCTCCGCCAGCGAACGCGGCGCGACGGCCAATTCGCGGGACAGCTCGACACGGTCGCTGGCGCCCCAGTGCAGGTAGAGACCATAGCCCACCACCGGCACCAGCAGGGCCACCGCCATCGGCACGGCGCGCCCCAGGCGCGAGACACTGACGCGCTCGGCGCCTTCCGTATCGGCGAGCAACTCCCGCGCCGCTTCGTCACGCCCGGCCTTCAGCGCCTCAGCCGACAGACTGCCCGCGGCATGCTGGGCATCGAGTTCGGCCAGGCGTTCCTGGTAGAGCGCGACATTCAGCGCGGTACGATCTTCTTCGGTCTGGGCACGGCGACCACGCACCAGGGGCAACAGCAGAAAGGCCAGTGCGACGAGTAGCAGCAGGCCGGCGGCAAGCCAGAAATCGGTCATGGTGCGGAGTCTTTGTCCCGGGAGAGTTGAGCGGTGAGTTCGTCCAGGCGTGCCCGTTCGGCAGCGGAAAGCCCTGTTTCGAGGGTGCCGGAATCGCGGCGGCGGCGCAGGACGATCAAGGCCAGGATGAGAATGCCGCCGAGCAAGGCGGCGGCTGGACCGAACCAGAGCAGCACGGTGCGTGCTTCGACTGGCGGCTTGTAGCGGACGAACTCACCGTAGCGATCGACCATGTAGTCGACGATCTGTGCGTCGCTGCGCCCCGCCTCGAGCTGCTCATGGATCTGTCGGCGCAGATCGGTGGCAATCGGCGCGTTGGAGTCGGCGATATCCTGGTTCTGGCACTTCGGGCAACGCAATTCGCGGGTCAGCTCGGAGAAGCGCTCGCGATTGGCATCGCTGGAAAACTCGTAGGTATCGATGGCCGCCTGGGCAGCGCTGGCCAGCGCCAGGCCCAGGCAGGCAGCTGCCAGCAGACGTTTCATTGGTCCTCCTGCAGCTGCGCCCATTGCGCGGCCAGGGTGTCACGCCAGACACGCTCGTTGACTTCGCCGACGTGCTTGTAGCGAATCACCCCGTGGCGATCGACCAGGAAGGTCTCCGGCGCGCCATAGACACCCAGGTCCAGGCCGAGGCTGCCCTCGGGGTCGGCGATGTCGATCTGATAGGGATTGCCGTACTCGGCCAGCCAGCGGCGCGCCGCCTCGACATCGTCTTTGTAGTTGATGCCGTAGATACGCACACCCTGCTCCGCCAGCTTGTTGAGCATGGCGTGCTCGTCGCGGCAGGTCGGGCACCAGGTGGCCCAGACGTTGATCATCACCGGCTGGCCGATCAGGTCGGCACGGGTCAGCGCGCGCTCAGGCTCATCGACGCTCTTCAGCGCGAACTCCGGCAATGGCTTGCCGATCAGCGCCGAGGGAAGCTCCGTGGGATCGAGCCAAAGGCCACGGGCGAGAAAGCCGGCGACCACCAGGAAGATGACCAGCGGCAACAGCAGGATCGCGCGTCTCATGCCTGGGCCCCTTCGAGGCCAATCGCCTCGCGTACGCGGCTACGCACCTTGACCCGGTAGCGCCGGTCGAGGGCCGCAAGCAGCCCACCGAAGCCCATCATCAGGCCGCCGAGCCAGATCCAGCGGACGAACGGCTTGACGTGCAGGCGCACCGCCCAGGCCCCGTTCTCCAGCGGCTCGCCAAGGGCCACGTACAGATCGCGGGTGAGCCCGGCGTCGATGCCCGCCTCGGTCATCATCGAACGCTGCACGGTGTAGAGACGCTTCTCGGGATGCAGCAGGGCCACTTCACGATCGCCCCGCAAAACACGGATATGCCCGCGGTCGGAGGTGAAGTTAGGGCCTTCCCGGTGATCCACGCCTTCGAAACGGAAGCGGTAGCCGGCCATTTCCACGCTGTCGCCTGGCGCCATGCGCAGGTCACGCTCGGCGCTGTACTGGCTGGAGAGCACGATCCCCAAGGCACAAACGGCAATCCCCAGGTGCGCCAGTTGCATGCCCCAGTAACTGCGCGGAAGGCCGCGGGCGCCCTTCCACAGGCCTTTGTGGCGAGTCTTGTCGAGCAGGTCGCGAGCCCCCGCCAACACCACCCAGGCGGCCAGGCAGAAGACCGCCAGCACTGCCCAGTGGAAGTCACCAAACAGCCAGGCGCCCAGCGCGCCGAGCACCACAGCGGCGATCAGCACCGGCGCGAGCATGTTGCCGAGCCATTTCAGCGGCGTGTCCTTCCAGCGCACCAGCACGCCCACGGCCAGGGCCAACATCAACAGTGCCATCAGCGGCAGGAACAGCGCATTGAAGTAAGGAGGGCCGACCGACAGCTTGGCTCCGGAGATCGCATCGAGCAGCAGCGGATAGAGTGTGCCCAGCAGGATGGTAGAAGCCGCGACGACCAGGATCAGGTTGTTCACCAGCAGCAGCGTCTCCCGTGACCACAGTCCGAATCCGACCTGGCTGCGTACCACCGGTGCGCGCAGGGCGAACAGCGTCAACGAACTGCCCACCACCACCAGCAGGAAGGCGAGGATGAATACCCCGCGCTCCGGATCGGATGCGAACGCGTGTACCGAGGTGAGGACGCCCGAACGGACCAGGAAGGTGCCCAGCAGGCTCAGTGAGAACGCGGCGATCGCCAGCAGCACCGTCCAGCTCTTGAACACGCCGCGTTTCTCGGTCGCCGCCAGCGAGTGCAACAGCGCCGAACCGACCAACCAGGGCATGAAGGAGGCGTTCTCTACCGGGTCCCAGAACCACCAGCCACCCCAGCCGAGCTCGTAGTAGGCCCACCAGGAGCCGAGCACGATGCCCACGCCGAGGAAGGCCCAGGCGACCAGCGTCCACGGACGCGACCAGCGCGCCCAGGCGGCGTCCAGCTTGCCGCCGAGCAGCGCGGCGATGGCGAAGGCGAACACCACGGAAAAGCCCACGTAGCCCATGTAGAGCATCGGCGGATGGACGATCAGGCCGAAGTCCTGCAGCAGCGGATTCAGGTCGCGACCATCCGTGGGCGCCTGTGGCAGCAGGCGCTCGAAGGGGTTGGACGTGATGATCAGGAACAGCATGAAACCGGTGGCGATCATGCCCATCACCGAGAGCACGCGCACCAGCATCACTTCCGGCAGTTGCCGGGAGAAGATCGACACGGCGAAGGTCCAGCCGCCCAGGATCCAGGCCCACAACAGCAGCGAGCCTTCGTGGGCACCCCAGACGGCGCTGAACTTGTAGTACCAGGGCAACGCGCTGTTGGAGTTGCTGGCGACATAGGCCACCGAGAAGTCATCGCTGATGAACGCCCAGGCGAGGCAGGCGAAGGCGAAGCTGAGAAAGGCGAACTGCCCCCAGGCCGCCGGCTGCGCCAGGCTCATCCACTGGCGATCGCCACGCCAGGCGCCAATCATCGGCAGCGTAGCCTGGACCACCGCCATGCACAGCGCCAGAATCAGCGCGAGGTGGCCGAGCTCGGGGATCATTGCACCGCCTCCTTGCCCGACTCGTAATGCTTCATCATGCCGCTCTTCTCCAGGGCCTGGGCCACTTCCGGCGGCATGTACTTCTCGTCGTGCTTGGCGAGCACCTCGTCGGCGATCAGCTCACCGTTCTCCACACGCCCGAGAGCGACGATGCCCTGCCCCTCGCGAAACAGATCAGGCAGGATGCCCTGGTAGCGCACGCCTACCTCGCGGGCTCCATCGGTAATCAGGAAGCGTACTTCCAGCGAATCCGAGGCACGCTGCAGCGAGCCCTTCTCCACTAGGCCACCGGCACGAATGCGCGCGCCCTGGGGCGCCTCGCCGTCGGCGATCTGGGTCGGGGTGTAGAACAGGTTGATGTTCTCGTTGAGTGCCGACAGCGCCAGGGTGGTCGCAGCACCGACGCCGACCAGGATGGCGAGCACGATGTACAGGCGTTTCTTACGGACAGGATTCACTTGGAACGCTCCCGGCGCAGACGACGCGCCTCTTCCTGCAGGTAGCGCCGGCGGGCCAGCAATGGCCCGGCGACGTTGATCGCCAGCACGACCAGGCTCACGCCATAGGCCGTCCACACATAGAGGCCATGGTTGCCCATGGCGAGGAATTCGGAGAACGAGGAAAAACTCACCGGTTCTTCTCCAGCAGCAGACCGATCTCTTCTTTCACCCAACTGGCACGCGCCTCGCGGCGGAGGATTTCCAGACGCATGCGCACCAGCAGCATGGCGGCGAAGAAGCAGTAGAAGCCCAGCACCATGATCAGCATCGGCAGCCACATCGAGGCGGGCATCGCCGGCTTCTCGGTCAGGGTGAAGGTGGCCGGCTGGTGCAGGGTGTTCCACCACTCCACCGAGTATTTGATGATCGGGATGTTCACCACACCGACGATGGCCAGCACGGCGCAGGCCTTGGCTGCGCTGTCGCGATTGCTGATCGCCTGGCCCAGGGCGATGATCCCGAAGTACAGGAACAGCAGGATCAGCATCGAGGTCAGGCGAGCGTCCCAGACCCACCAGGCGCCCCAGGTCGGACGGCCCCAGACGGCACCGGTGAACAGCGCGATGAAGGTCATCCAGGCCCCGATGGGAGCAGCCTGCTGCAGGGCGACGTCAGCCAGCTTCATCTTCCAGACCAGACCGACGATGCCTGCGACCGCGAGCATCACATAGCAACTCTGGGCGAGGAATGCCGCCGGCACATGGATGTAGATGATGCGAAAGCTGTTGCCCTGCTGGTAATCCGGCGGCGCGAAGGCCAAACCCCAGACCAGGCCGACGCCGATCAACAGCGCTGCGGCCATCGCCAGCCAGGGCAGCCAGCGACCACTCAAGGTGTAGAACCACTTGGGCGAGCCCAGCTTGTGAAACCATGTCCAGTTCATCGACTACTACTCTCTCACTCGCCCACGCTGATGGTGAGACCCGCCGCGATGGCGAAAGGCGCCAGGGTCACCGACAGCACTGCCAGGCTGGCCATCCACAACAGCTGCCCGCTCGCCCCCAGCCCCTGCAACGAGGCCTGCAGCGCGCCACTGCCCAGGATCAGCACCGGGATATACAACGGCAGGATCAGCAGCGCCAGCAGCAAGCCACCGCGCTTGAGGCCCACCGTCAACGCTGCCCCGACCGCGCCGAGCAGGCTCAGCACCGGCGTGCCGAGCGCCAGCGAGGCGAGCAGCACCGGCAGGCAGCGCGGCGGCAAGCCCAGCATCAGTGCCAGCAGCGGCGACAGCAGCACCAGCGCCAGACCGGAAAACAACCAATGGGCGAAGACCTTCGCCAAAACCAGCAACGATAGCGGATGGGGCGAAAGCAACCATTGTTCCAGTGATCCATCCTCGAAATCGCTACGGAACAGTCCGTCCAGTGAGAGCAACACTGCGAGCAGCGCCGCCACCCATACCAAACCTGGAGACAGCGTCTGCAGCAATTGCGTCTCCGGTCCAACCGCCAGCGGGAACAACGCAATCACGATGGCGAAGAACACCAGCGGATTGGCCAGCTCCGCCGGGCGACGGCAAAGAATGCGTGCCTCACGCAGCACCAGCAGGGTAAACACGTTGCTCATGCGACAGCCTGTCCCAGATCAAGCACCCGGTAACCGCCGGGACGGATACCCAGGTGGTGGTGTGTGGTGAGCACCACCAGCCCGCCGCTCTCGCAGTGCTGCGCCAGGTGCGCCTCCAGTTGGGCGACAGCCTGGACGTCGAGGGCGGTGAAGGGTTCGTCGAGAATCCACAGCGGCGGAGCCGGCAGGTACAGCCGCGCCAGCCCCACACGACGCTGCTGCCCGGCCGAGAGCGTATGACAGGGCACATCCTCGAAGCCGCGCAGACCGACGGCCTGCAGCGCGTCCCAGATCTGCTCGCGGCTGGCCGGACGATGCAGCGCACACAACCAGGCGAGGTTTTCCTCGGCGCTCAGCAAGCCCTTGATACCCGCGGCATGGCCGATCCACAGCAGATTACGCGCGAGCGCCTCGCGCTGTTCGGACAGACGCCGGCCCTGCAGTCGGATCTCGCCGGAAGTGGGCTGCATCAACGCAGCCAGCAGGCGCAGCAAGCTGGTCTTGCCGCTGCCGTTGGGGCCGGCGATCTGCAGCATTTCGCAGGGTCGCAGTTGCAGATCGAGCGCCTCGAACAACAGGCGTCCATCGCGTTCGCAACTCAGCGACAGGGTTTCCAGGAAGGCGTCGGTCACGGCTGGGCCAGGTCCTGTCAGCGGTTGGGTTTCCGGGTGCTTGCACCCGGCACAGCACTGCCGAGTGGATCTGGCATCCGGTCGACGAACGCGGAGGGTGAAAAACGCCCCCGCGTCCAACAAGCCCGACGCCCGGCTCAAGAAGCCGAAGCGCAGGCCGCTATACTCGGCAGGACAGGCCTTGCCCGGTCCAACCGGGGCGGCATTATACATGCCACCCTCCCCCATCGAGCGGAGCATTTACGACAGCTTGTGAATGCCCGTCTCGCTACGCCGGAACAAGACCCGTCGAGGAGGTAACCGTTGTCGTGCATCGCCCCCTTTCGCGATCAGCGAACCGCTGTCCACGGACAGCACCCCAAGTCCCTCCCTGGCCTCCCGGGTGAAGCCCAACAGCGCCTCCTCACTGAGCGGCGCGAGCGCCGCGGCCACCGCAGCCGACGTGCTCTCCACCCTCAAACCAGATACCCTGAGCCTGCGCAGCAGCGGTCTATCCAGTTTGCTGCTGCAGGCACTCCACGAAGCCGGCCTGGAGCTACCCGCTGAACCCATGTCGACCATCAACGGTCCGTCCTCGGCCAACCTGGCCAGCCAGAGTCTGCGGCTAAATGCCGCCGCCAGTGAGGTCCTGCTCAAACTGAGCCAGCCACTGGAGGGTGATCTGCTGCCCGGAGATAGCGTGCGTGCGCAGGTCGTCGAAGTTCGCGAGCAGGCACAGAACTTTCTCCTGATGCTGCGGATGACCTTGGCCAACGGCCAACAGACCACCGTGCAGGCGAGCAGTAACCGGGCGCTGGATCAGGGCACCAACCTGACCCTGGTCGCCACCAGCGCCAAGACGCTGCTCGCCAGCCTGCAGGTTGGCGAGACCGGCAGCGCCCCCGACATCGACACCCCTCGCGTGCAGACGCGTCTCGATCTGCAGCAACTGCCCGCCGGCAGCACCGTGCGCGCGCAGGTGCAGAGCAGCGTCGCGCAGGAAGGCGGCAACACCTTTCGATTGATCGTCAGCCTGCTCGACGGACCGCAAACCGGTGCGCGCCTGGCCCTGGACAGCAGCCGGCCGATGGCCCTGGGCAGCCAACTCATCGCTCGCGTGCAGGACGACCATACGCTGGTCATGCAACCGCTCACGGCACAACTGGATCAACTCGAGGTATCTCGCCAGTTGGCTAACCAACTGTCCCGCCAGGGCTCTCTGGATGGGCTGCTGCGCGCGCTGTTCAGGCGCGCCGCCGGCGCGGAGGATGCACAATCCCCCCTACGCGCAGGCATCGACAAACTGCTCGCCAGCCTGCCGAGTTCCAGCCAGATGAGCGATCCCGAGGGTGTCGCGAAGGCCTTGCAGAACAGCGGCAATTTCCTCGAGCCACGGCTGCTGCAGAGGCCGGCGAGCGATGCCTCCGGCGACATCAAGGCGGGCTTGCTGAAACTGCTCGCGCAACTGGCCCCGACCGGCAGCAACCCTTTGGCGCTCTCCAACGTAATGAGCCAGGCACAGATGCTGCCAGGTGCGCTACGCAGTGCGCTGGGGCTGCTCGGCCGCGACGAGCAGTTGCAAATGGGTAGCGCCCGCTTCCCGCTGGCCAGTCGCGCCATGGCGCAAGCCAAAAGTGACGGGGAGCCCGAGGAAGACGACGGCTTGCTCAAGCTGCTACTCGGCGCCCTCGCACGACTCCAGACGCATCAACTGTCGAGCCTGGCGCAGACGCAGCAAACGGCGGATGGCAACCAGGTCACCACCTGGCAACTGGAAATCCCCATCCGCGACCGGCAGGATCTGGTGCCCCTTCAAATGCGCCTGCAGAAGGAGGAGCCCTCAG
The DNA here is from genome assembly GCF_055768815.1 of Pseudomonas sp. R4-15. Lineage (NCBI taxonomy): Bacteria > Pseudomonadati > Pseudomonadota > Gammaproteobacteria > Pseudomonadales > Pseudomonadaceae > Pseudomonas > Pseudomonas sp. R4-15. Next base: position 2,526,248 of record NZ_CM147293.1, on the reverse strand, counting down.
CCAACGAGTCGGAGCGCGACCGCCGGGACCCGATGCAGGCAATCTGGAGGCTGGACCTCGCCTTCGATCTGGCTCCACTGGGGCCGCTGCAGGTCCAGGCGCAACTGATGCAGGGCAGCCTTTCCAGCCAGTTCTGGGCAGAGCGCGCCGAAACGGCCCAACTGATCGACAGGGAACTGCAGCACCTGCGCGAACGCCTCAATAGCGCCGGCCTGGAAGTCGGTGAGCTTGCCTCGCGACAAGGCATGCCACCGCGTGGCCCGACGACCGACATTCGAAAACGCTGGGTGGATGAAACCGCATGACGACTCGCCAAGCCATCGCCCTGCATTACGACGGCAGCAACGCGCCTAGCCTGAGCGCCAAAGGCGATGACGCCCTGGCCGAAGCCATCCTGGCCATCGCCCGCGAGCATGAGGTACCGATCTATGAGAACGCGGACCTGGTGCGCCTGCTAGCGCGACTGGAACTGGGCGATGCCATTCCCGAGCCGCTGTATCGCACCGTTGCCGAAATCATCGCGTTCGCCTGGTACCTCAAGGGCAAGGCGCCGGCCAGCACTGGCAGGGAGGACGCGCCGTCCCCCAACGTCCCGCTGCTCAGTGGCCCGTCGAAGTAGACTTTCAGGGATTACCGGCGATGGCCTCGCCTTCCAGTCCACGTCCCAGCGGGAAGTCGAACAGCTGCCAGGCAAAGTAGCCGGAACGGAAGTAGAACACCTGCTGATAGCCCCACTCCACCGCCATGGCACTGGCTAGCGCTCCAAGCGGGCCCAACTCGCTGTCGGCGTAGATCACCAGCGGTACGTCGCGCGGCCATTCTGGACGCGCAAGGCCGGCGAAGCGCTCGCGCATGTCCAAATGCACCGCGCCCTGCACATGTCCCCAGCTCCACTCGCGCGACGGCCGCACGTCGATGAAGACCGCACCCAGTTCATGCAGACGCTTGGCCTGCATCACGTCGATCGTCATCGCACCGGGAATATGCTCGGGCGCCTCGCCAGCCTGAGCCCAGCCGGCGAAACCACTGACGCAAAAGGTGATAAGCAGGATGCGCAGCATGGTGATCCTCCTCGGACCAGCCATATGACGTGCATCGCTTGCCGACGCGCCACTGGGTCCGTTAGAGGTACGAACACCGCGGATCAGAGGGGTTCGCGCGAAAGGACGAACGGCCCTACTCAACCCGCCGGGCGGCGCCCCTGATGAAGCTTGGCGACCAGTTCCGCCTCTGCCTTGCTCAGGCCGCACGCCTGGGTAAGGTCATCGCTGCTGGCGCCCAGGCCTACCAGGCGGGCAGCCTGGGTAAAGGACAACGCCGAGGGATCGCGCTGCTCCATGCGCGTCAGCTTGTCCGGTAACGGCGCCACGGTGCGGCGCAATTCCTCGAGCTCCTCGCCCATGCGTATGCTGCCCGTCAAGTAGGCATCCAGGCGCTTGCTCAGCTCACGCAAACGCGCGTCGCGCTGGGCATCATGGCGAGCCTGGGCCTGGGCCTGGGCCTGCAGGCGCCGGTGCAACTGAAGACAGATGCCTCCCAGCGCCAGACTGACCAACAGAAACAGGCAGAGCATGGCGATCAGCATCGCGCTTTTCTCCGCGAAATAATCAGAGGCTTTCCAGCTCCGACCATTCTTCCTCGCTCATCATCTTGTCCAGCTCGACGAGGATCAGCAGCTCGCCGTTCTTGTTGCAGACGCCCTGGATGAATTTCGCGGATTCGTCGTTACCCACGTTCGGCGCGGTCTCGATCTCCGACTGGCGCAGGTAGACGACCTCTGCGACGCTATCGACGAGAATGCCGACGACCTGCTTGTCCGCCTCGATGATGACGATGCGCGTGTTGTCGGTGACTTCGCTCGAGTCCAGACCGAAGCGCTGACGCGTGTCGATCACGGTGACCACGTTACCGCGCAGGTTGATGATCCCGAGCACATAGCTGGGCGCACCCGGCACCGGAGCGATCTCGGTATAGCGCAACACCTCCTGGACCTGCATCACGTTGATGCCGTAGGTCTCGTTATCGAGACGGAAGGTAACCCACTGCAGGATCGGATCGTCGGCTCCCTGCCCTGAGGTGTTTTTCATAGCCAAGCCTCTTTTTCGTATTGCGATGCGGTCAGCGTGGCCTATCCACGTCCGTCATCCCCTGGCACGCACTCTGCGCGAGCCGCCTTTGCAAAGCAACCATCTGTCTCTAATCAGCTACGCCCGCCTGCCACCACCAACCGAGCCAGCGCTGCCACGTCCAGCAGTGCACACATGTGCTCGATGACAGTACCCGCGAGCCAGGGTCTCTGGCCACGACTCACGCGCCATTTCACATCGGCGGGATCCAGACGCACCGAGCGGCTGACCTGATGGACCGCCAGCCCCCAGTCGTAGCCCTCGACGGAAATCACGTACTGCAATCCTTCACGCAAATCGTCCCGATAACGCTCGGGCATTACCCAGCGCGCGGTATCCAGCACCTTCAGGCTGCTACCCTCCCCGGGCAGCAGACCGAGGAACCAGGACGGCTGTCCGAACAACGGCGTCAGCTCCTGCCCTTCGAGGCTGTGAATGGTCCCCAGGCTGACCAGGGGCACGGCGAGGGTCAATCCGGCGACATCGAACAGCAGGCATTCGAAGGGCTCGTCGGCCCAGCTCGGACGTGCCTCGAAGCTCATCGGTGGAGGCGTTTGCGGCGCCGCGCTGGCCTCGACCACGGCAGGCTCGTCGATAACCGGCGCGACCTCGACCGGAGCCGCGGGCGGCTCCACGATCATGGGTTTGAGCAATACAACGGGCGCGGCGACGGGTGTCACGCTGACCGTAGACGTATCGCGCAAGCGCTCCTCCTGCACCGCAGCCTGGAACTCTTCGGCGCTGACGCTGCTGATCGCGTCCTCGGTCGCCTCCTGCAGCAACCCATCGAGGTAAGACTGCAGGGCCAGTTGAGGTCGCTTGGAGAGGGCGACAGGTTGACTCATCGAACGCATCCGCAAGAAGTGTTGTTAATCGTATCGGCCGTGCCGGCGTGGCCTTGAGCCAACCGTGCGATTCAGGCGACGCGGCTTTCCGGCGACTGCGCGAGCAGTTGGCGCAACAAGGCCCGGTAGGCCACCACGCCCCTGCTGTTAGCATCCAGGCGTGACGGCACCACCCCGGCCCGACTGGCGTCGCGCAGGCGCGTATCGATCGGGATGTAGCCGTGCCACAGATTGTCAGGATAGCTGTCGCGCAGCAGACGCAAGGTGCTCAAGGACGCTTGGGTCCGCCGGTCGAAGAGCGTCGGCACGATCAGGTAGGGCAGCGCTTGGCGCCGCGAGCGGTTGATCATCCCCAGGGTATTGATCATCCGTTCCAGCCCCTTGACTGCAAGAAACTCGGTCTGCACCGGCACCACCAACTGCGCACTGGCCGCCAGGGCGTTGACCATCAGAACGCCCAGCAAGGGAGGACTGTCGATGATGGCATGGTCGTAATCCTGCCAGAGCTGCGCCAGTGCCTTGGAGATCACCAGACCCAGGCCGCTCTTGCCGGGAGATTGACGCTCCAGCGTGGCAAGCGCCGTGCTCGACGGCAGCAATGAGATGCCCTCGTGGCTGGTCGGCAGCAGGAGGCTGCGCGGCAGTCCGGCCGGGACCTCACCCTGGTGCTGAAAGAGGTCGAAAGCGCTGTGCTCCAGCGTGTCGGGGTCATGCCCGAAGTAGCTGGTCATCGATCCATGGGGATCAAGGTCGACCACCAGTACCCGCTTGCCGGCATCGGCCAACAAGCCGGCCAATGCCAGCGAGGAAGTGGTCTTGCCCACCCCACCCTTCTGATTGGATATAGCCCAGACTCTCATATCGTCATCATCCTCCCGGAGCGACAGCGGTCGCCGGGGAAATCGGATCGCCACCTGCAGCGGGCGACAAAGCATTGACGCCGGAAGAGACCGGCGCTGTGGATGTACCATCCGAAGCAGGTTGCGTGCCATTTTCCACGCCTACAGCCGGTCGCCGGATGTCCAGATTGCGAGAGATCACCAGCACTACGCGGCGATTCCGGGCCCGCCCGGTCGGCGTGGCGTTATCGGCCACGGGACTGAATTCACCATAGCCTACCGCGGCCAGCCTGGACGGCTGTACCCCACCCATCGCCAGCATGCGTACGATGCTGGCCGCACGGGACGCCGAGAGTTCCCAGTTGGTGGGATAGCGTGGCGTGCTGATCGGCTGGTTGTCGGTGAAGCCTTCGACCTGGATGGGATTCTGGTAGGGGGCGAGAATGCTGGCGACGCGCTCCACGATCTGGAACGCCTCGTCATTGGGAATGGCATCACCGCTGGGAAACAACAGCCCGGAGGGCAGCTCGATCTCGATCCATTGCTCGGTCGCACGGATCGTCATCTGGTCGTTGCCGAGCAGATCGGCGAACGCATTGCGTATCTGCTGATTGATACGCTGCAACGGGTCGACCCGCTCGCCGCCGCCACGCAGCGGCTCGCTCCCGACCTGCGGTGCGATGGTCCGTGGCGACTCATCGCCGACGGCAATGGGGACCGCCGCCTGCTCGGGTTGCTTGAACGCCTGGGTCAGCGTCTCGGAAAGGATCTTGTACTTGCCCTCGTTGATCGTGGAGATCGAGTACATCACCACGAAGAAAGCGAAAAGCAAGGTGATGAAGTCTGCGTAGGAGACCAGCCAACGCTCGTGGTTGGGGTGCTCCTCGCGGCTGCGACGGCGTGGCATCAGTCCAGATATCCGCGCAGCTTGAGTTCTATCGAGCGGGGATTCTCTCCCTCGGCAATGGACATCACGCCCTCGATGAGCATTTCCCGATAGCGTGACTGACGCATTGCCAGGTGCTTGAGCTTGGCCGCGATCGGCAGCAGAAACAGGTTGGCGGTGCCGACACCGTAGATCGTAGCGACGAAGGCGACGGCGATACCGCTACCCAACTGGCTCGGATCGGCCAGGTTGCCCATCACATGGATAAGGCCCATCACCGCGCCGATGATGCCAATGGTCGGCGCATAGCCACCCATGCCTTCGAACACCTTGGCAGCGTTGAGATCACGTTCCTCCTGGGTGAGCATGTCCACCTCCAGAATGCCGCGAATCGCTTCCGGCTCAACACCGTCGACCAACAGTTGCAGGCCTTTGCGGGCGAACGGGTCCGGCTCGGCATCGGCTACCGACTCCAGCCCCAGCAAGCCCTCCTTGCGCGCACTGGTACTCCAGTCGACGACCTGATCGATCGCCGAGACCATGTCCACCCGGGGCGGCAACAGCACCCAGGCCAGCTGTCGCATGGCGCGCATGAACTGCGGCAGGGGCGTTTGCAGCAGCGAGGCCCCCAGCGTGCCGCCCAGGACGATCAGCGCCGCGGGCCCATTGAGCAGCGCAGTGATGTGGCCGCCTTCGAGGAAGTTGCCGCCGATGATTGCGATCAGCGCGAGAATGATGCCGATCAGGCTCAACACATCCATCGGCAACCCCCTCGGGAAGCGGACGGAAAGAGCGACGACTTGACGCGATGACGATGCCGGGATGACACGCTGAATACCTCGTACACGAGCGAATAGCCTTAGTTGCAGGCTTCCACTAGGTGTCGGCCGATGTCATCGAGACTGTAGACGGCATCGGCAAGATCAGCCTTGACGATGGCCATGGGCATTCCATAGATCACGCAGCTGGCCTCATCCTGGGCCCACACCTGCGAACCGCCCTGCTTGAGCAGGCGAGCACCCTCGCGGCCATCGGCGCCCATGCCGGTCAATACCACCGCGAGCACCTTGTCAGCATAGGCCTTGGCGGCCGAGCCGAAGGTGATGTCCACGCAAGGCTTGTAGTTCAGGCGCTCGTCCCCCGGGAGGATTCGCACGCTGCCACGCCCGTCGACCATCATCTGCTTGCCACCCGGTGCCAGCAGCGCCAGGCCGGGACGCAGCAGGTCTCCGTCCTCGGCTTCCTTGACGCGGATGTTGCACAGCTTGTCGAGACGCTCGGCAAACGCCTTGGTGAAGGCGGCCGGCATGTGCTGCACCAGCACCAACGGCGCGGGAAAGTCCGCCGGCAGTTGCGTGAGGACACGCTGCAGGGCCACCGGCCCCCCGGTGGAGGTTCCGATTGCGACCAGACGATAGTGCTTGCGCCGAGGCGATGGCGAAGACGCCGGCGCTGTGCCCTCGGCAGCCGGGCTGCGCGCGGCGGGCCGGGTCGGCGTGGACGCCGGCACAGCGGGTCGCGGCGTATGGATAAGGCTGGGAGCGATACGATTCGAGCGGGCGACCGCACGCACCTTCTCGCAGAGTAGACGGCGGACCTTCTCGGGATTGCGCGAGACATCCTCGAAATTCTTCGGCAGATAGTCGACAGCGCCGGCATCGAGCGAATCCAGCGTGACGCGGGCGCCTTCGTGGGTCAGCGAGGAGAACATCAGCACGGGCGTCGGACAGCGCTGCATGATATTGCGCACGGCCGTGATGCCATCCATCAATGGCATCTCGTAGTCCATGGTGATCACGTCGGGCTTGAGCGCCAGCGTCTGATCGATGGCTTCGCGGCCGTTGCTGGCCGTACCTACCACCTGAATGCCGGCATCACTCGAGAGGATTTCCGTGAGCCTACGGCGGAAGAATCCCGAGTCATCCACCACCAGCACTTTGACAACCATACTTGCTCCAAGAAAACGGCCCGGTCACCTGACGTTCTACCGCGAACGGCAACGCCAGGCCAGCGCAACCGAGTCTTGTTGTATTGCCGCGACGTCAGATACGCCGCGCGTAACGCTTGAGCATGCTCGGTACGTCGAGAATCAGCGCGATACGCCCATCGCCGGTGATGGTCGCACCCGCCATTCCCGGGGTGCCTTGCAGCATGCGCCCCAGCGGCTTGATCACCACTTCTTCCTGACCTACCAGCTGGTCGACAACGAAGCCTATGCGCTGGGTGCCCACGGACAGAATCACAACGTGTCCCTCATGATTCGCCTCATGGGCGGCGCCCGGCACCAGCCAGCGCTTGAGGTAGAACAGCGGTAGCGCCTTATCGCGAACCACCACGACCTCCTGGCCATCCACCACATTGGTCCGCGACAGGTCGAGGTGGAAGATTTCGTTGACACTGACCAATGGGAAGGCGAATGCCTGGTTGCCCAGCATGACCATCAGCGTCGGCATGATCGCCAGGGTCAGCGGCACCTTGATGATGATGCGAGAGCCACTGCCCTTCACCGAAGAGACACTCACCGTGCCGTTGAGCTGGGAGATCTTGGTCTTCACCACATCCATGCCCACGCCACGACCGGAGACGTCGGAAATCTCGGTCTTGGTGGAGAAACCCGGGGCGAAGATCAGGTTGTAGCACTCGTTCTCGGTGAGGCGGTCCGCCTGGTCACGATCGAGCAGGCCCTTCTCCACCGCCTTGTTACGCAGCACCTCGGCATCCATTCCCTTGCCATCATCACTGATACTGAGAAGGATGTGATCGCCTTCCTGCTCCGCCGACAACACGACCTTGCCGGTGCGCATCTTGCCCGCGGCTTCGCGCTCGGCCGGGGCCTCGATGCCATGATCCACGGCATTGCGCACCAAGTGCACGAGGGGATCGGCGAGAGCCTCGACGAGGTTCTTGTCCAGGTCGGTCTCCTCGCCCACCAACTCGAGGTTGATCTCTTTCTTCAAGTTGCGCGCAAGGTCGCGCACCAACCGAGGGAAGCGCCCGAAGACCTTCTTGATTGGCTGCATGCGGGTCTTCATGACCGCGCTCTGCAAGTCTGCGGTGACCACGTCCAGGTTCGACACGGCCTTGGCCATCGACTCGTCGCCACTGTTGCTGCCCAGACGAACCAGGCGGTTACGCACCAGCACCAGCTCGCCGACCATGTTCATGATCTCGTCCAGGCGCGCGGTGTCCACACGTACCGTGGTTTCCGCCTCGCTGGCCGCATGCACGGGGGGGGCGGCCTTCGCGGCCGCCTTGGCAGGCTCCGCGGCAGGCGCCGATGCAGGTGCAGCGGCTTTCACGGGGGTCGGCGCGGCAGGCTTGGGCGCCGGTTTCGCCGGAGCGACCGGCGGCTCGTCTCGCGCCGCTGCGCTCGCGACCTCACCTGCGAACTTACCCTTGCCATGCAACTGGTCGAGCAGCGCTTCGAACTCGTCCTCGCTGATGTCGTCGGTGGATGCAGAGACCGCTGTAGCAGGCACTTCGTCGACCGCCGCGGGCTCCGCAGCGGGCGTCGTCGCGCCCTCGGCAGCGCTGAACTTGCCCTTGCCGTGCAGCTGATCGAGCAGCGCTTCGAATTCGTCATCGGAGATGTTGTCGCTAGCCGGCTCCGGCTGAGCCGCACTTACCGGCGCAGGAGCAGCCGGTGCCGGGGCCTCGGCGCTGCCGTGCAACTGGTCGAGCAGTGCCTCGAATTCCTCGTCGGTGATCTCGTCACTGGTTCCGGCCGCCGGCTCATCGACGGCCTCGGGAACCGCATCGAGCATGCGCTCGAACTCGGCGTCAGCGTCGACCGCGGCATCACTAAGCACTACCGGATCAGGCTCGACTACCGGCTCGGGAACAGCCACCGCCGCCGTGGCAGGCTCCTGGCCGCCCGGGGTCGCCAGCGCCGCGAGTGCCGCCAACAGCTCCGGCGGTGCAGCGTCCGGCTCGGTTCGCTCACGCACGCTGTCGAACATCGCGTTGACGGTGTCCAGCGCCTGCAGCACCACGTCCATGAGCGCGGAGTCCACGCGACGCTCGCCTTTGCGCAAAATGTCGAAGACGTTCTCCGCGCAGTGGCAACACTCCACCAACTCATGCAGTTGGAGGAATCCCGCACCGCCCTTGACGGTATGGAAACCCCGGAAAATGGCGTTGAGCAGCTCCATGTCGTCCGGTCGGCTTTCCAGCTCGACCAGTTGCTCGGACAGCTGTTCGAGGATCTCGCCGGCCTCTACCAGGAAGTCCTGGAGGATTTCTTCATCGGCGTCGAAGCTCATCTGTTGCTCCATCAAAGACCATGGGACGCGAGTCGCCGGTAGGACGCCCGAGATTACCCGCTGCCGGACCTGTCGATCCCGGAACCCGGTGCGACTTAAGGCCGCCGGGCCTGTGTCATGCTGCTGTCATTGCCACGTACGCCTCCCCGGCGTACGTCCACGACTAGAATCCGAGGCTCGACAAAAGATCGTCGACGTCATCCTGCCCGGAGACCACATCTGTCCTGTTATCGGCATTGATCTGCGGACCTTCACCCTGCGAGCTCTTTTCTTTTTCGCGCGAGGCGGGTTGCTCGTGACGAATACCCGCCAGGCGATCCACCTGGCTGGCCATGAGCATGAGTTTGAGCAGATTGCTTTCGACCTCGGTGACCAGGGAAGTCACACGCTTGATGACCTGGCCGGTGAGATCCTGATAATCCTGCGCCAGCAGAATGTCGTTCAGGGAAGCTGAAAGCGTTTCACTGTTACGCTCGCTGCGTGCGAGGAACTGTTCGATTCGCTTGGCCAGATCGCGAAAGCTGGCGGCGTCCATCTCCCGGCGCATGAAACGCTGCCAATCGACATTCAGAGACCGCGCCTCGCCGCTCAACTCGGAAACCAGCGGCGCGCATTCCTCAACCAGATCCATGGTCCGGTTGGCCGCCTTTTCCGTCATTTTCACCACGTACGCCAGGCGGTCGGTGGCATCGCCAATCTGCGACAGCTCCTGAGCGTGAGGCATGTGCGCGTCGAGCTGGAAGTCGGCGATCGAGTTGTGCAGCGCACGCGTCAATTTGCCGACTTCGTTGTAGAGCCCCTGGTCGCGAACCTGGTTGATCTGCTGAATGACCTGTCCGGCCTCGCCGAAATCACCGCGATCCAGACTCTCGGTCAAGCGATGGGCATGTGCCCGAAGGGTCGATTCGAAATCCGCACCCTGGGAGTCGTTGTCCTGCATGGCAAACCTCATGGCCGACTCAGCCGTTGACCCGCTCGAAGATCTTCTCGATCTTTTCCTTGAGCACTTGGGCGGTGAAGGGCTTGACCACGTATCCGTTCACCCCGGCCTGGGCGGCCTCGATGATTTGGTCACGTTTGGCTTCAGCGGTCACCATCAATACCGGCAGACTGCGCAGACGGTCGTCGGCGCGCACCGCGCGCAAGAGGTCGATGCCGGACATGTTCGGCATGTTCCAATCGGTCACCAGAAAGTCGAAGCCACCGCTGTGCAACATCGGCAGAGCCGTGGCGCCATCGTCCGCCTCCGCCGTGTTGGTGAAGCCCAGATCACGCAAGAGGTTCTTGATGATCCGCCTCATCGTGGAAAAATCATCCACGATGAGAATCTTCATGTTCTTGTCCAATTCGACCTCCATCCAGTCGTAAACGCGCGCATTATCCGTCGTGTGTTCCGTTTTCGGAACGCCTCGCTCAAGCCGATCGCCATTCCGCGAGACGCGCCCGCAAACGGGCGGCACTCTGACTGTGCAACTGGCATACGCGCGACTCGCTCACCCCCAGCACCTCACCGATCTCCTTGAGGTTGAGCTCTTCGTCATAGTAAAGCGCCAGCACCAAACGTTCACGCTCGGGCAATTGCTCGATGGCTTGCGCAAGGGCTGCACGAAAGCGCTCACCCTCGATCTCTCCTGCCGGCTCGTAGCCACTTTGACCGAGTTCCCCCTGAACCCCGTGCTCTCCTCCTTCGAGCAACTCGTCGAAGCTGAACAGGCGGCTGCCGCGGGTATCGCCAAGCATGCCGTAGTAGTCGTCCAGACTCAATTCCAGCTCCGCGGCGACTTCGTGATCACGTGCGTCACGCCCGGTGCGGGTTTCCACCGCCCGGATGGCATCGGCGATCATACGGCTGTTGCGATGCACCGAGCGCGGCGCCCAATCGCCCTTGCGGACCTCATCGATCATCGCGCCGCGAATGCGTATACCCGCATAAGTCTCGAATGTCGCGCCCTTTCCGGCTTCGTATTTCTTGGAGGCCTCCAGCAGGCCGATCATCCCCGACTGGATCAGGTCTTCGACCTGCACGCTGGCAGGCAGACGCGCCAGCAGGTGGTAGGCAATCCGTTTTACCAGGGGCGCATAGCGCTCGATGAGCTCGTGATGCGTCCGCTGATGGCCCTGCGAGTTGTACATACGGACCCCACTAGAGGCAGTCATACGGGTGTCTCGGCGGGATTATGCGATACCAGACGTTCGACAAAGAATTCCAGATGACCCCGCGGGTTGGCCGGCAACGGCCAACTGTCCACTTTCTGCGCGATGGCCTTGAAGGCCTGCGCGCACTTGGAGCGGGGAAAGGCCTCGTAGACCGCACGCTGCTTCTGCACCGCCTTGCGCACCGACTCATCGTACGGAATGGCGCCGACATACTGCAGTGCCACATCGAGGAAACGGTCGGTCACCTTGGTCAGTTTAGCGAACAGATTGCGGCCTTCCTGGGGGCTGTGCGCCATGTTCGCCAGGACACGGAAACGGTTGGTGCCGTAGTCCCGGTTGAGTAGTTTGATGAGCGCGTAGGCATCGGTGATCGAGGTCGGCTCATCGCACACGACGACGACGACCTCCTGCGCTGCGCGCACGAAGCTGACGACGGCATCACCGATACCGGCAGCCGTGTCGATGACCAACACATCAAGATTCTCACCCAGGTCGCTGAATGCCTGGATCAGCCCGGCGTGCTGCATGGGCGACAGATTGACCATGTCCTGGGTGCCGGACGCAGCCGGCACGATACGCACGCCGCCGGGCCCCTGCAGGACCACGTCGCGCAGGTCGCACTCGCCGGAAATCACGTCCGCCAAGGTGCGTTTGGGCTGCAGACCGAGCAATACGTCGACGTTGGCCAGCCCCAGGTCGGCGTCGAGCAGCATGACTCGACGCCCCAACTCGGCCAGCGCCAACGACAGATTCACGGACACGTTGGTCTTACCCACGCCGCCCTTGCCGCCGGTCACCGCGATCACTTGTACGGGATGCAAATTCGCCATGTCGTCTAATACCTTGTGCAACTACCGGGGAGCCACGCTCCCCCTGGCCCGGAAACGCCGGGTGATTTGATCCTCAGCCTGCCCGCCGTGCAGGATTAACGTACAGGCCTGCGAAGGTTTCCGCCATGGCGTCTTCACTGGGCGCCTCCGGGTTCTGCAGTGCAACCGCACGACTGACCAGTTGATGACCCCGTGGCAGGTGCAGATCATCCGGAATACGCGGTCCGTCGGCGAGATAGGCTACCGGCAGTGCCTGGCCTATGGCCAGCCCCAACACCTCACCGAGACTCCCTGCTTCGTCCAGCTTGGTCAGGATGCAACCCGCCAGGCCGCAGCGCTTGTAGGCATGATACGCCGACTTGAGCACCTGGCTCTGACTGGTGGCTGAAAGCACCAGGTAGTTCTTCGCCTTCACTCCCCGGCCGCCCAGGCTATCCAGTTGCATGCGCAGCGCCGGATCATTGGCGGGCAGGCCGGCGGTATCGATGAGTACGACACGCTTCTTCGCCAACGGTATCAGTGCCTGGGCCAACGACTGCTGCGGCTCCACGGACACTACTGCGACGTCCAGGATGCGCCCCAGGGTACGCAATTGCTCCTGAGCACCAATACGGTAGCTGTCCATCGTCACCAACGCGACCTGGGCCGCACCGTACTTGAGAACATAGCGGGCAGCCATCTTCGCCAGGGTAGTGGTCTTGCCCACGCCCGCGGGCCCGACGAGAGCGATCAACCCGCCCTCTTCCAGCGGCTCCTGCTCGCAGACGCGAACGCTCTGCGCAAGGTGCGCGAGCAGCAGGCGCCAGGCCTGGCGCGGCTCCGTCACGTGCGCCACGCGCTCCAGCAGGCTCTGGCAAAGCTCGCCCGGCAGCCCCATGCGCTGCAGCTTGCGCCACAGGCTGGCCTGCTGCGGCCGACGACCCTGCATCTGGCTCCAGGCCATCGAGCCGAGCTGCCCTTCGAGCAGCTCACGCAGGCCATTGAGCTCGGCCCGCATGGCATCCAGCGCGCGCGAGTCCGACTGGACCTGGGGCGCGACCGGACGTTGCACGGCTTCGGCGGGACGCGCGGCCTCGACGGTCGAAGCCGGCAATTCCGGGGCCACCAGTGACTCGTTGGCGAACAACTGGCGATCCTGACCGGCGCGCTCGCGCTGGACGAGGTCCGCGTGCGCCGTGGCGATACGCACCTGGGTCTTGCGCAACTCGGCCTCGAGCTCGGGGTTGGCCTGGCGCGCAGGACGCAGCGGAGCCTGGTAATCGAGTGCAGCGGTCAACTCGACGCCACCGGCCACCTTGCGGTTGGCGATGATCGCGGCGTCGTCGCCGAGTTCTTCGCGAACCAGCTTCATGGCTTGGCGCATATCGGCGGCAAAGAAGCGTTTGACTTGCATGGCCTAGTGACCTCAGTTCTGCCCAACAGTGGCAATGATGGTGACCTGCTTGTTATCCGGTATTTCCTGGTAGGCCAGCACATGCATGCTGGGCACTGCCAGGCGGGCGAAGCGGGAGAGCATTGCGCGGATCTGACCGGCTACCAGCAGTACCGCTGGCTTGCCGAGCATTTCCTGGCGCTGCGCCGCCTCCACCAGCGAACGTTGCAGCTTCTCGGCCATTCCGGGTTCGAGGAGGATGCCATCTTCCTGACCCTGTCCGGCCTTCTGAGCACTGTTCAGCAATATCTGTTCCAACTTTGGATCCAGCGTGATCACAGGCAGCTCCGGCTCAAGCCCGACGATGCCTTGAACGATTGCGCGAGCCAACGAGGCACGCACCGCCGCCACCATCGCGGCGGGATCTTGACTCTTACCGGCTACGTTGGCGATGGCTTCGGCGATGGTCCGGATGTCGCGTACCGGCACCTGCTCCTGCAGCAGCGCCTGCAATACCTTGAGCAGGGTCGACAGGGAGATCAGGCCGGGAACCAGCTCCTCGGCCAGCTTCGGCGAGCTTTTGGCCAGCAGTTGCAGCAACTGCTGGACTTCCTCGTGACCGAGCAGCTCGTGGGCATGCTTGTGCAGCACCTGGTTCAGGTGCGTTGCGACCACGGTGCTGGCATCCACCACGGTATAGCCCAGCGACTGCGCCTGATCGCGCTGGGACGCCTCGATCCACACGGCCTCCAGACCAAACGCCGGATCCCTGGCGGCAATGCCGTTGAGCGGGCCGAAAACCTGGCCGGGGTTGATCGCCAGTTCGCGCTCGGGATGGATCTCCGCCTCGGCCACGCTCACGCCCATCAGCGTCAGCCGGTAGGCATTGGGCTGCAGATCCAGGTTGTCGCGGATATGTACCGAGGGCATGAGAAAACCCATGTCCTGGGAGAGCTTCTTGCGAACGCCCTTGATGCGCGCGAGCAACTGCCCACCCTGGTTGCGATCGACCATCGGGATCAACCGGTAACCGACCTCGAGTCCGACCATGTCCACCGGAGAAACGTCGTCCCAGCCCAACTCCTTGGTGTCCTGCGCGGCGCGTGCGGCAGGCAACTGGTCCTGCTGCTTGCGCTCGGCGGCGGCCTTCTCCAACTGCTTGGCCTTGTTCTGGTGGTTCCAGATCATCCAGGCGCCCCCGGCAGCCATGCCGCCAAGGCCGAGGAAAGCCATGTGCGGCATGCCGGGCACCAGGCCCATGGCGATGAGAATCGCGGCACACACCGCCAGCGCCTTGGGCGAGGCGAACATCTGCCGCTGCACTTGCTGGCCCATGTCCTCGGAGGAGGACACGCGGGTCACCATGATTGCCGCAGCGGTGGAAAGCAGCAGCGACGGAATCTGTGCGACCAGGCCATCACCGATGGCCAGCAGTGAGTACACGCGGCCGGCGTCGCCGAAGGCCATGCCGTGCTGCAGCATGCCGATGGCGATGCCGCCCAGCAGGTTGATGAACAGGATCAGCAGACCGGCGATGGCGTCACCGCGCACGAACTTGCTGGCACCGTCCATCGAGCCGTAGAAGTCGGCTTCCTGGGACACCTCGGAACGACGGATCTTGGCCTGGTTCTGGTCGATCAGGCCCGCGTTCAGGTCGGCGTCGATGGCCATCTGCTTGCCGGGCATGGCGTCGAGGGTGAAGCGGGCGCTTACCTCGGAGATACGTCCGGCACCCTTGGTGACCACCACGAAGTTGATGATCATGAGGATGGCGAAGACCACCACGCCGACCACGTAGTTGCCGCCGACCACCACGTCGCCGAACGCCTGGATGACCTTGCCCGCGGCATCGTGGCCGTCCTGGCCGTTGAGCAGCACCACCCGCGTGGAAGCCACGTTCAGTGCCAGGCGCAGCAGCGTGGCGACCAGCAGAATGGTGGGGAATACGGCGAAGTCCAGCGGACGCATGGCGTACACGCTGACCAGCAGGACGACGATCGACAGGGCGATGTTGAAGGTGAAGAACAGGTCGAGCAGCACCGCCGGGACCGGCAGCGTCATCATGCCGAGCATCACCAGCAGCAGCAGTGGCACGCCGAGGTTGCCTCGGCTGAGGCTCACGGCATTGCTACGAATGCTGGTCAACAATTGGCTTCGTTCCACCGCGCTACCTCACCCCGTCGATTCAAACTTTTGACGACTGGCGCCGTCTCGACGTGGCTAGTGCAAGAAGTCGTCCAACTTTGCCGGCTCCCTGAAAAAGGCCGGCATCACGGCCTTCAGCGGGCACGAACCCAGCCCGATGAAGTCACAACTCACGAGGCGCCCGACGGACGCCACGGACCAAGGGGAAATAGCATGACTCGCTGGATAGTTGCTTCACTTGCCGCCAGTCTCGGCATGGCCGCGCAGGCGGCGAACCTGAGTGTAGAGATGCACGAGGTCAGCGCCGACGGCATCGGCGCCGCAATCGGCACGGTGACGATCGACGAAAACGAATACGGCGCCGTGTTCACACCGGACCTCAAAGGGCTGCAGCCGGGCGTCCATGGCTTTCACGTACACGCCAAAGGCAGCTGCGAGCCCGCCGAAAGCGACGGCAAGATGACGGCCGCCGCCGGCGCGGGCGGCCACTGGGATCCGCAGCAGACCGGCAAGCACGACACGCCTTGGGGCGACGGCCACCTGGGAGACCTCCCGGCACTGCTGGTGACCGCGGATGGAAGCGCCAAGCAGCCTGTCCTGGCACCGCGCATCGACGACCTGCAAGCGCTGAAGGGCCATGCCCTGATGATTCATGCCGGTGGCGACAACTATGCGGACCAGCCCAAACCGCTGGGCGGTGGCGGCGCACGCATGGCCTGCGGCGTGATCCAGT
Source organism: Pseudomonas sp. R4-15 (assembly GCF_055768815.1). Taxonomy (NCBI): domain Bacteria; kingdom Pseudomonadati; phylum Pseudomonadota; class Gammaproteobacteria; order Pseudomonadales; family Pseudomonadaceae; genus Pseudomonas; species Pseudomonas sp. R4-15. The sequence goes on along the minus strand of NZ_CM147293.1, from coordinate 2,510,053 downwards.
AACGCAGCGCCTCACTCGTCGCGCCGCAGGTCCTCCGGAATCGGCGGGTCGCGCAGCGGGTCCGGGCGGCGTCCCTTGCCGGAGCGATACTGCTTGAGCTGGAAGACGTACGCCAGGACCTGCGCCACCGCGAGATAAAGCCCCGCGGGAATTTCCCGATCGATGTCGGTGGAATGGAAGACCGCACGCGCAAGCGCCGGTGATTCCAGCAGGGTCACCTTGTGCTCCTGGGCGATCTCGCGAATCTTGAACGCCATGTGATCCCCTCCCTTGGCCACCAGGATGGGCGCATTGCCGCGAGTCGGGTCGTACTTGAGGGCCACCGCGAAGTGCGTGGGGTTGGTGATCACCACATCGGCCTTGGGCACCTCGGCAAGCATCTTGCGCTGGCTCAGTTCGCGCTGCAGCTGGCGGATGCGCGACTTGACCTCGGGCTTGCCTTCGCTGTTCTTGTACTCGTCGCGGACCTCCTGCTTGGTCATCATCAGCTTCTGCTTGTTGTCCCAGAGCTGGAAAGGGATGTCCACGCCGGCGATCAGGATCATCCCGCAGGACATCCACAGCGCGCTCCAGCCCACGAGTTCGATGCTCGCGAGGATAGCTCGCTCCACCGGCAGATTGGCGATTGCCAGCAGTTCCTGACGATCGTTGGCGAGCACGACCAGCGCCACCGCAAGGATCACCAGGAATTTGCCAATCGCCTTGAGCAGCTCTACCAGCGATTGCTTGGAGAACATTCGCTTGATCCCGGAAAGCGGGTTCATGCGGCTGAACTTCGGGGTCAGGGTCTTGCTGGAGAACAACCAGCCACCCAGGGCGATAGGACCGGCGATGGAGGAGATCAGCAACACCAGTAGCAGTGGCAAGAGCGCCAGCAGCGCCTCCTTACCGGAGGCCAGCAGAGCCAGGCCCATGCCACGCTCGTCCATCAACACCTCACGCGGCAAGGCAAAACCATCACGCATGATGTCGAGCATCACTTGACCCATGTCCCCGCCAAACGCCAGCAGGCCGCCAAAACCACCCAGCGTGAGGGTCAGCGTACCGAGCTCCCGGGAGCGCGCGATCTGTCCCTCTTCACGGGACTCTCGCAACCGTTTCTCTGTGGGTTCCTCGCTCTTGTCGGCACCGCTTTCGCTTTCCGCCATCGCTTTGCTCCCTCAGGCGCGGGCCAGTTCGCGCAACCAGATCAGCGCTTCGCGGGCCAGCTCCTGGTAGTGCGCCATGATGTCCGCCATACCAATCCAGAACACCACCATCCCCAGCACCAGCGTCATGGGAAAACCGATGGAAAAGATGTTCAACTGCGGAGCCGCGCGCGTCATCACCCCGAACGCCAGGTTGATCACCAACAGCGCCGTGATCACCGGCAGCGCGAGCAGGATCGCCGCCGCCATGACCCAGCTCAGACGATTGGCCAGCTCCCAGTAGTGATCGAGCAGCAGTCCACTGCCGACTGGAAGTGTAGTGAAGCTCTCGGTGATGACCTCGATCGCCACCAGATGACCGTTCATGGCGAGAAACAGCAAGGTGGTCAACATGCTCAGGAATTGCCCGATCACAGCGACCGAAACGCCGTTCGACGGGTCCACCATGGACGCGAATCCCAGGCCCATCTGCGCCGCGATGATCTGCCCGACCAAGGTGAAGACCTGAAAAAAGAGCTGTAACGCGAAGCCCAACAACGCACCGATCAGAACCTGCTCGGCGACCAGCAGCAAGGCGCGCAAGCTGAGCGCGTCGAAGGTCGGCATCGGCGGCAGGTTGGGCACCACGACCAGGGTGATGGCCAGACTCAGGTACAAGCGAATCCGCGAAGACACCATCTGCGTGCCGATCACCGGCATCACCATCAACATCGCGCCGATGCGGAAAAGAGGGAGCATGAAGGTCCCGACCCAGCCACCAATCTGCTCCGTGGAGAGTTCGAGCATGTACTGGGCCTCAGCCGATCATCCGAGGGATGCTCTGGATCAGGTTGGTGGCGAATTCCATCAACTGGCGGGTCAACCAAGGCCCCACGACGATCAGCGTGGTCAACATCACCAGCAGACGCGGAAGAAAACTCAGGGTCTGTTCGTTGATCTGCGTAGCGGCCTGGAAGATCGCCACCAGCAAGCCAATCAGCAGGCTCGGCACCACCAGTACACCCACCAGTACGGTGGTCAACCACAGGGCCTGGCGAAACAGGTCGACGGCTACCTCGGGAGTCATGCGCGCACCTCGCTACAACGTGCCGAAACTGCTGGCCAGGGTGCCGATGATCAATGCCCAGCCGTCGATCAGCACGAACAGCATGATCTTGAACGGCAACGAAATGATCAGCGGCGATAGCATCATCATCCCCATCGCCATCAGCACGCTGGCGACCACCATATCGATGATCAGGAATGGCAGGAAGATCATGAAACCGATCTGGAACGCCGTCTTCAACTCGGACGTGACGAACGCCGGCACCAGGATCGTCAGCGGTGTGTCCTGGGGCGTGGCGATATCGTCACGTCGCGACATGCGCACGAACAGATCGAGATCGCTCTGCCGGGTCTGCGCCAGCATGAAGTCCTTGATCGGCACCTCCGCCCGCGCCAAGGCGTCCTGCGCCGACAACTGCTCCGCCAGGTACGGCTGCAGGGCATCGCTGTTGATGCGATCGAACACCGGCGCCATGATGAAGACCGTCAGGAACAACGCGATGCCGACGAGAATCTGGTTGGAGGGCGTGGACTGCAGCCCCAGCGCCTGGCGCAGGATGGAGAAGACGATGATGATCCGGGTGAAGCTGGTCATCAGCATCAGCGCCGCCGGAATGAAGCTCAGCGCCGTCATGATCAGGAGGATCTGCAGGCTGACGGAATACTCCTGCTGACCCTCCGGGTTGGTGCTCAGGGTGATCGCCGGCACCGACAAGGGATTGGCGGCCCCCTGCCCGATCAGCGCAGAAGCTTCCTGCCCCAACGCCAACGGGGCGACGAGCAGCAACAGAATCGCCAAGAAAGCACGCATCAGGACTTGTCCTTCTGATCCCGCCCGAGCATCTCCATCAGGCGACGCGCGAATTCCGGAGTGGCTGCATCGCCATCGGCAGCGACCGGGACCGGCTCCGTGAGCACATGCAAAGGGGTGATGCGTCCGGCCGAAACGCCAATGAGCACCTGTTCGTTGCCGACCTGGACCAGGATCAGGCGTTCACGCACGCCCAGCGCCTGAGAGGCAACGATGCGAATCGCCCGTCCACCGCCCGGCGTGTGCGCCTGCATACGCCGCACCGCCCAGGCCAGCGCGAGGATCAGGCCGATCACCAGCAACAGGCCGACCAGCAACTGGCCGACCTGGCCGGCCATGCTGCCGGACGGCGGCAGCCCCGCGGTCGCCGATGCGGTCGGCGCCTGCTCTGCCGCGAGCGCGGCTAGCGGCACCCAGGCGGCGGCGAAGAAGAAGGCACGGAGCATGCTCAACGCAACTTACGAATGCGTTCGCTGGGGCTGATCACGTCGGTCAAACGGATGCCGAACTTCTCGTTCACCACCACGACCTCGCCATGGGCGATCAGCGTGCCATTGACCAGTACGTCCAGTGGCTCGCCCGCCAGGCGGTCGAGCTCTACCACCGAGCCCTGGTTGAGCTGCAGCAGGTTGCGAATGGTGATTTCCGTGTTACCGACCTCCATGGAGATGGACACAGGGATATCCAAGATCACATCCAGATTCGGGCCGTCCATGCTGATCGGGCCGCCGCCGCCCTTGGCACTGCCGCCGAACTCCTCCATCTGCGCGCGGGGCGCGGAAGGCTTGGCGGCCTGCTGGCCCATCAGTGCATCGATGTCATCCTGTGGCGTATCACCGGCCTCGGCCAGCGCCGCCGCCCACTCATCGGCCAACGCCTGCTCTTCGGGGCTTTCGGGTTGGTTTTCATCGTCTGCCATCATGGCTCCTCGAAAGAATCTCGCGCCGCGACGCGGCGCCTTGAAAGGCTCGCGTCAGTGCGAGCGGTCGATCGGCCCGAGCACCTGCAGCGCCAGATTGCCCTTGTGCGCCCCCAGCTTGACCTTGAACGACGGCACGCCGTTGGCCCGCAGGATCATGTGTTCGGGGAGTTCGACCGGAATCACGTCTCCGGGCTGCATATGCAGGATGTCCCGCACTTTCAGCGCCCGGCGCGCGACCGTCGAGTTCAGTGGCACCTTGACGTCGAGGATGTCCTCGCGCAAGGCCTTGACCCAACGTTCGTCGGTATCGTTGAGGTCCGACTGAAAGCCGGCGTCGAGTATCTCGCGGATAGGCTCGATCATCGCGTACGGCACGGTGATGTGCATGTCGCCGCCACCGCCATCCAGCTCGATGTGGAAGGTCGAGACCACGACCACTTCGCTGGGGCTGACGATGTTCGCCAGCGCCGGGTTCACCTCCGAGTTGATGTACTCGAAGCTGACGTCCATCACCGCTTGCCACGCCTCCTTGAGATCGACGAACGCCTGGTCGATGACCATGCGCACGACGCGCAACTCGGTCGGCGTGAATTCGCGGCCCTCGATCTTCGCATGGCGACCATCGCCGCCGAAGAAATTGTCGACCAGTTTGAACACCAGACGCGAATCGAGGATGAACAGCGCAGTACCGCGCAACGGTTTCACCTTCACCAGGTTGAGGCTGGTGGGCACGTAGAGCGAGTGCACGTACTCACCGAACTTCATCACCTGCACGCCGCCCACCGCAACATCCGCCGAGCGGCGCAGCAGATTGAACATGCTGACCCGGGTATAGCGGGCGAAGCGCTCGTTGATCATCTCGAGCGTGGGCATGCGCCCACGGACGATGCGGTCCTGGCTGGTGAGGTCGTAGCTCTTGATGGCGCCAGGCTCGACCTCGCTCTCGGTCTCGACGACGCCGTCGTCGACACCGTGCAGCAGCGCGTCGATCTCGTCCTGGGACAGCAAGTCCTGGATGGCCATCGCTAGCTCCTATTGCAGCACGAGGTTGGTGAACAGCACTTGCTCGATGACCGGAGAGCCCAACTCTTGCTGGGCCAGCTCCTGAACGGCCGTCGTCGCCTGCTGGCGCAGCATTTCCTTGCCCACCGGGGTCATCAGCGTCTCCACGTTCTGCGAGGAGAACAGCATGACCAGGCGGTTGCGCAGATCCGGCATGTAGGCCTTCAACGCATCCAGAGAGGCCTTGTCACGCGCCATGAGCGCCAGCGATACCTGCATGTAGCGCTGGCGTCCCTCGTAATTGAAGTTGACCACGAAAGCCGGCGCGAGCGTTTCGTAGAGGGCCGGGCTGGGTGCTGCCGGTTCGGCAGCCGCGTGTTCCTCCGGTGCGGCGTGCTCCTCCGACTTGCCGCCCAGCAAGAACCACATCACCCCGGCGGTGATCGAGGCGATCAGTATCAAACCGATTACAGCGAGCAGGATCAGCTTGAGCTTGCCTTTGCCCTTGCCACCATCGACGCCGGGTTCCGTGGGTGCCTTGGGTGCCTTTTTCGCCATCTATGGATACTCGCGCAGGATCGGATAACCACAAGCCATCAAGGGCTTGGACGCGCATGGTAAGTCAGCTGGCGAGCCGTGGGTAGGGTAACGGCCCGAGCTGGGGTACGTTGCCGCGTCGTTCGCCAGCCGCGAATGGCCCACCCGCGTTCTTGGCGGAAACGGCCACGGCGCCTAATCAAGCATAGAAGTCGACCAACCCACGGGCCACGGCTCCGCTCAGACCATTGAGCTCCATGACCTGGGCACTGCCGCCGTCGTCATTACCGGACACGCCCATGGCGCTACCCGTACCGGAGCCGCCGCCCTGCCGCCCATCGTTGCTGCTCTGGCCTTGCCAGTTGCGCGACTGATCGGAAACGTTGACGTCCACCAGGTTCATTCCCTGCTGTTGGAACATCTCGCGCAGACGGTTCATCTGAGATTCCAGGGCATCGCGAACGCCTGCGTGCTGACTGACGAAGGTCACCTGCGTCTGGTCCTGCTGCAGGTCGATACGCACTTCCAGGCGCCCCAATTCCTGGGGATGCAACTGAATCTCGGCACTCTTCAGGTTGCGGCTGGACATCCACATCACCCGGTCGGCCAGTGCCTCGCTCACTTCACCCTGTTGCATGTTCAGAGCGCCCCCAGGCACCTGGGTCGCCTGCGGATTTGCGGGGCGGGCCTGAGCCGTTGCCGAGGTCGCAGAAAGCCCGGCGACCTGAGCATCGCTACGAGCGGTTTCGCTGCGTCCGCCGGCCTCCGCCGCCCCACCCTTGCCATCGAGCAGGCGTGCGAAGGCTGCAACTTCAGCCTGAGCATCGGTGGAGGGTTCATCCTCCGCCGACGCATCGGGCAGCGTCTGCGCAGAGGGGTCATCGGCGTTCAGCACAGCGGTCTTGCCGGAGGTCGACCCCTGCGCCACAGCAGCCTCCTTGAACCCGGCCACGGTCGTGCCGAGTGTCCCATCGGTCGACGCGTCTTCGGCCCCCGTTGCCTCATTGACGGCGGTCGCCGGCAGAGCGGGAAGCCATGGCATGGTCAGCACCGGTGCCGGATCGCTGGCGTCGTCCTCCTCACTGGCGACGTCTTCGTCCTCTTTCGAGGAGACGCTCTCAGTCGTGCTCGAGGCCTCCTCCAAACCCAGCAGCAAGAGCGGATCGAGCGCCCCATCCTCTTGCGGCGGTTCGTCCTCCAGCGTGTCATCGGCCGGCAAGGTCTTGCCCCTAGCGGCAATGTCCTTGTCATCCGAGGATGGCTTACCCTCCTCGGTCTTGCTGGGCGCGGTGTCTTCCTTGGCGGATTTCTGCGTGACGTTGTCATCGTCTCGCTCGGCACGCTTGTCGTCACTTCGCTCGGCAGACCTGTCCCGAGGCCGCGCCCGTGACGTTTCATTGTCGCGGGAAGCGTCAGCCCTGGGAGCGCGGTCGTCGGCTCTTTGACGTTGCTGTTGGGAATAGACCTCGCTGAAGGACGAGTCGCTTCGCGTCGAAACCTGATCGGCACGAGGAACGGGGCCAAGACCGGCGGGCTGGCCGGAGCTGGATAAGAGAACGCTGGGTAGGGTCAGACCGGAAGGCATGAGGTGTCTCCGATGGAATAGGCATCACTGCTTACGATTAAGCAAGCAGCATGCCATCACGCCCCTCCGCCGAGTTCCTCGCGTATTTGCATTTCCGCCTCCCGGAACAACGCCTCGCCCTGCGCCAGCAAACTACCGAGTTCGGCGGCCTGGGCATCCGGGGCAGCCAGTTCCAGCTTCAGGCAGAAATCACCCATGGCCAAGGCGCCAAGATTCAGGCTACTTCCCTTGAGGCTGTGGGCCGTTTGCCGCAAAGCATCGCGGTCACCGAGGGTCAATGCCCTGCGCATCTGCTGAAGCTTCAGGCGGCCATCGAGCAGATAGGCATTGAGCAACGCGTCAAATTCGCTTTGCATGATCTCGCGCAGGGCGAGCAGGGTGTCAGGGTCCAACGGGCGATCCATCACGTCGACCTCCAGGCAGGCGTCCAGCAAGATTGGAGAGGCCGTGCCCTTCCTGGCCCGCCCCTCCGGCGGATTATGCATCAGGGCCCCAGGCGAACTCCACGCTTACCCCTCGGCCCTCGTCGTACCACCGACAATTCTGCGTCAACTGGGTGATCAACCGCAGCCCGCGGCCGGAGAGGCTGCCCTGGGTAATCGGCGACGCCAGTCGGGCAGCCACGTCGAACCCCTCACCACTGTCCTCGACACAAAGGCATAAGCGCCCGCCTTTACCTTCGGGAATCAACCTCAGATCGAAACTGACCTCGCCTTCCTGCAGCGCCGCCAGGCGTCGTCGCCGCTCCTCGTAATAGCGACTGAAACCACTCGGATCGCACTTGAGCGAGGAGTCCAGCGCCAGTACGCCATGGTCAAGCGCATTGGCATACAGCTCGGTGAGCACGGTGTAGAGCGCCGCGGTCTGGCTGCGCAGGCCACGCACCTCCAGCAACAGGTGCAACAAGAAGGGCAACGGATTGGCCGCACGCAGCGCTTCGGGGCCGAAGGCGAAGCGCGCCGACCAATCCAGCGGCATCAACTCACCCGTATCGGAGAATGAGACCTTGCGCCGGGCGAGCGGAAGATCATCTTCGAAACAGACCTCTAGCAGACTGACGTCATCCTCCGCCTCGCCACGAAAGCGCTGTAGGGCTTGCTGGATTTCACCGAACAGCCGCCCCCCCTCGCGCCCGCCGCGCAAAATCTTGAGCAGTCGCTCCTCGCCGAACTGCTGCTGGCGTTCGTCGCGCACCTCGATCAAGCCATCGGTAAGCAGCAGGACACGATCCCCGGGGTCCAGCGGATGGACTTCATAGGTCTCGTCGAAGGCATCTGCTTCCAGTACGCCCAAGGGGAGGTGCCGGGATACCAGCGGCAAGAAATCCCCCGTCGCGCGCACGAGGTAGCCATCGGGAAGACCGCCATTCCAGACCTCGACGAGACGCCGATGGAACGACAGGTTGAGCATCGCCGCGCAGCAGAACACCCCCACAGGAAGAATGCGCTTGAGCCGCGCGTTCATCTCGCAAAGGATGTCCGCCATGGTGAATCCCTTGGCCGTCATCGCGTAGAACACTTCGGCCAGGGGCATGGCGCCAATGGCCGCCGTCAAACCATGCCCGGTGAAGTCGCCAAGCAACAGGTGCATGCCGCCGGAGGGTTTGTAGGCGGCCAGCAGCAAATCGCCGTTGAACAACGCGTAGGGCGACTGCAGGTAACGGATGTTCTCCGCATCCAGACAGCCGGAATGGGTCACTTTGTCGATCACCGCCTTGGCTACCCGCTGCTCGGCGAGCATGTGCTCGGCCTGGCGCGCGATCAGGTCGCGCTGCGCCATCACCGTTGCCTGTAGTCGGCGCAAGCGATCCATGGCGCGAATCTTTGCGGCCAGCACGACCCGATCGTAGGGCTTGGCGAGAAAGTCGTCGCCCGCCTCCAGGCAACGCGCCAACGCCTCGGAGTCGCTCAAGGACGTCAGGAAGATCACCGGCAACAGCGCTTCGCCGGACTCATCCTTGATCCGCCGCGCGGCCTCGAAGCCGTCCATCACGGGCATCAGCGCGTCCATCAGCACCAGGTGCGGACGCTCTCGTCGAAAGACCTCAAGCGCCTCTTCTCCGTTAGCCGCGGTCACCACCCGGTGCCCCTCACGGCGCACGATGGCGGCAAGCAGCAGACGGTCCGCCGGATTGTCCTCGGCGACGAGGATGACCAGCGAGGCGCCCATTAACTCAACCGATGACGAACAATTGATCGAAGTTGGAGATCGCCAGGATCTTTCGCACGTCCTGACTGCAGTTGACCAGTTTGATATCCGCCTGCTCCCCGCCTGCGTGGTCACGAAGCAGCAGGAGCATGCCGAGCGCGGAGCTATCCAGGTAGGTAGTACCACGCAGGTCCACCACGTAACGCTGCGGCGTCACGCCCGCTTCTTCGTAGGCATCGCGAAACTGCTGGTGGGTAGAAAAGTCGAAACGCCCCTGGATCATGATGGTCAACTGCTGACCATCACCGGACGCCTGAGATGTAATTGCCATGGAACCGCAACTCCTATGCCGGATTGCCTGGATGCGGCAGGTGTAACATCTGCCGCATCGGCGGAGCAATACATTCGCCGCGCGTCAAAACTCGTCGCGCCGGGACAATAATCGCTGCGCCAGCTCGTCCATCTGCCGCTGTTCTCGCCTGGACTCGCGGTTGCGCGCTTCGTCCTCGTAGCGTTGCACCAGCTTGCGCAGCCCTTCCACTCGCGCATTGGCTTCGGTCCAGGTCTCGCGCAACTTGTCGAGATTGCGCCGGTGCCAGTCGAGCGACCGCTGCTGCTGGCCCACCGCAGTCTCCAACTGACTGAGAAAGCGCTGATAGTTCATCAGCCACTCGCCGGAGACGCCTTGCTGCCCGCGCTCGATCCACTGTTGCTGGTAGTCGTTACGATAACGCTGCAATTGCCCCAACTGCATCTCGGCCTGGCTCAATTGCTGCTGCGCGGCCCCCATCTGCCGAGCCGCCTCGCGTTCGGTCTTCTCGGCCATCTCGATGACCGGCCGCAAGCGCGCCGCGCGCGGATCGGCCACGCGCTCAGTGCTCCGCTGCAGTCGCGATGAGCAAACAGCCGGCGTAGAACATCGAGAAACTCCAGATCAAGGGCATTGCCGAAGGATAGCAGCTAGGGCTTCGCAGCGATCAAGGCCGCCAGGCGGGCGGCACTGTCTTCCAGCGGTTCGCTTTCGCGCAGACCCTGCCGCAGGAAGGCTGCCATCTTCGGCTGCAGGGCGATGGCCAGATCGGCCTCCGGATCACCACCGGCGACATAGGCGCCCACGCTGAGCAAGTCACGACTCTGCTGGTAGCGCGACCAGAGCTGCTTGAAACGCTGGGCATTACGCAAGTGAACCTCACTGACGACCTGCGGCATCACACGACTGATCGACGCCTCGATGTCGATCGCCGGGTAATGCCCCTCCTCCGCCAGGCGACGGGACAGCACGAAGTGGCCGTCGAGCACGCCGCGAGCGGCATCGGCGATAGGGTCCTGCTGATCGTCGCCCTCCGACAGCACCGTGTAGAACGCCGTGATGGAGCCGCCGCCCGGCTCGCCGTTACCGGCACGCTCGACCAGCGCCGGCAGCTTGGCGAACACCGACGGCGGATAGCCCTTGGTCGCTGGCGGCTCGCCGATCGCCAGGGCGATCTCGCGCTGCGCCTGAGCAAAGCGCGTGAGCGAGTCCATCAGCAGCAGCACGTTCATCTTCTTGTCGCGGAAGTACTCGGCGATCCGCGTGCAGTACATCGCCGCACGTAGACGCATCAGCGGCGCATCGTCCGCCGGCGAGGCCACGACCACCGAACGCTTGATGCCCTCTTCGCCAAGAATTTCCTGGATGAATTCCTTGACCTCGCGACCACGCTCGCCGATCAGGCCGACGACGATCACATCGGCCTTGGTGAAGCGCGTCATCATCCCCAACAGCACGCTCTTACCCACGCCGGTACCGGCGAACAGGCCCAGCCGCTGGCCGCGGCCAACGGTGAGCAAACCGTTGATAGCGCGGATACCGACGTCCAGCGGTTCATGGATCGGATCACGGTTGAGCGGGTTGATGGTCGGCCCATCCATCGGCACCCAGTCTTCCGCCTTCATCCCACCCTTGCCGTCCAGCGCGCGTCCCGCACCATCGAGCACCCGTCCGAGCATGCTCATGCCCATCGGCAAGCGGCCGCTTTCGGGCAACGGCACGACGCGCGCCCCCGGTGCGATACCGGCCAGGCTGCCGACCGGCATCAGGTAGATCTTGCCATTGGCGAAGCCCATCACCTCGGCCTCCACCTGCACCGGGTGATAGGCGCCGTCGTTGATCACCTGGCAACGACTTCCCACGGCGGCGCGCAGACCTTCGGCCTCAAGGGTCAGGCCGACCATACGCAGCAGGCGCCCCTCGATGATCGGCTGGGCCGGCAGCTTCACCGCATCCTGGTAGCCGGCCAGGCGCCGCGCCAGGCTGGTCCGCTCAAGGCGCATCGTCGCCCTCGCCCAGTTCCAGGGAAATGTCGGGGGCCGGCGGATGCAGGCCTTGCTCGCGCTTCTGCTCGAAGAGCTGCTTGAGTGCCTGCGCCAGCCGCGTCTCGATGCTCGCATCGATCCGGCTCTGCTCGGTCTCCACCCGGCAGCCGCCAGGCAACAGCGATTCGTCCTCGAGGATGCGCCAGCTCTCCTCGTTGCGCTCGCGCAGTGCCTTGACCAATTCGAAGTCCTGGGGATTGACGTGGATGCGCACGTTCTCCGCGCCCATCGGCAGCAGCTTCAGCGCCTCGCGCAGGATCTGCCGCAACTGGCTGGAGTCGATCTGCAGTTCGCGCTGGATCACCTGGTGCACCACATGCCCGAGCAGGTCGACCATGCCCTGTTCCAGCTCCCGGTCCTGCTCGGCGATGGGTTCGAAGAGATGCCGCATGAGCGACTCCATCCGTTCCAGCTGGGCCTTGAGCGCCACGTCCGCTTCCTGCTTGGCCTTCAATTGTCCGGCGTGGAAACCGTCCTTCTCGCCCGCGGAAAAGCCTTCGTTGTAGGCATCCTGGCGGATCGCCTCGAGCTCCTCGAGGGTAAGCGGCTCGACATCCTCGACGGGCACTTCCTCAATCGAAGCTTCCGGCTCTGACACCGGCTCCGGCGCAACCACGGGGGCAGGTACGACGAAGCCAGCACTGGGCTGGCGTTCGTCATCGCTATCGAAACTGGGCAGCGACCAACGGTCGAAGACATTGACCTCGCTGGCGCGAATGAGCTCGCTTTCTTCCTCCGGCTTGGGCTTGGATACCACCTCAGACCATCTCCTCGCCGCCTTTTCCGCCTAGCACGATCTCGCCGGCCTCGGCCATGCGCCGCGCCACACTGAGCACTTCCTTCTGCGCACTCTGCACATCGCTGATGCGCACCGGCCCCTTGGCGTCGAGGTCGTCGCGAAGCAGCTCCGAAGCGCGCTTGGACATGTTCTTGAAGATCTTCTCCTTGATGCCTTCGTCGGCGCCCTTGAGGGCGACCACCAGCACATCGGAGGACACTTCGCGCAGCAGCGCCTGAATGCCCCGGTCGTCGACATCGACCAGGTTGTCGAAGACGAACATCAGGTCCTCGATCTTCGCCGAGAGGTCCTGATCGACACCACGGATGGCATCCATGAGCTGCCCTTCGGCACTGGCATCGAGGAAGTTCATGATGTCCGCGGCGCGTTTGACGCCGCCGAGGTTGGCCTGGGTGGCGTTGCCGCTGCCGGAGAACTGTTTCTCCAGGATAGTGTTGAGTTCCTTGAGCGCCGAGGGCTGCACGGTATTCAGCGAAGAGACGCGCAGGATGATGTCCAGACGCGCCTTCTGGTCGAAGTGACTGAGCACTTCACCCGCCTGGTCCGGATCGAGATAGGCCACCACGATCGCCTGGATCTGCGGGTGCTCGTAGCGAATCACGTCCGCCACCGCGCGCGGCTCCATCCACTTCAGGCTGTCCAGGCCGCTGGTGCTGCCACCGAGCAGGATACGGTCGATGAGATTACCCGCCTTGTCCTCGCCCAGTGCCTGGGTGAGCATCTTGCGGATGTAGCCGTCGGCACCGACCCCCAGACTGGTCTGCACGCTGACGGTCTCGACGAACTCGCCCATCACCTTCTCGACCTGCTCTTTCTGCACGTTGCGCATCTGCGCCATGGCCACGCCGACGCGCTGGACCTCCTTGGGGCCGAGGTGGCGCAGCACCTGCGCGGCATCGGCTTCCCCGAGCGACAGCAAGAGAATGGCGGCCTTGTCGACCTTGTTCATCTTCAGAGGAGCGCGAGTATCACTCATCGGCGTTGATCCACTCTTTCACGACTTGGGCAACACGGCCCGGGTCTTCGGCCACCAGGCTCTTGATGGCATTGAGTTGCGCATCATAACCCTCGGTGGGACTCGGCAGCAGAATGCTCTGCGGCCCGCTCAGACTGACGCGATCCTCGCTGATGTCTCCATCCAGGCCGTCGCCGCCAGCCAGCCCGCCACCCATGCCCGCGGCGCCGCCGGCAACCGCCAGCTCCCTGTTGCTGCCGGTCACGTTGCGCAGCACCGGACGCAGCACACCGAACACCAGCACCAGAATGAAGAGTACACCCAACACCTGCTTGACGATGTCCCAGAACCAAGGCTGCGAGTAGAACGCCGGCTCACTGAATTCCTCGACCTGCTGCGGCGCGAAGGGCGAGTTGATCACGCTGACACTGTCGCCGCGGCTGGCATCGTAGCCCACCGCATCCTGCACCAGACGCGTGAAACGCGCCAATTCGTCGGCACTCCAGGGCGTGTGCTTGGCTTCGCCGGTCTGCGGGTCGACCGTCACCTGGTCATCCACCACCACCGCCACCGACAGGCGACGCAGGCGCCCCTGCTGTTGACGGGTGTAGCTGACCGAGCGATCCAACTCGTAGTTGCGCGTAGCCTGCTCGCGCTTATCGCTGGGATACGGCGCCAGCATCGGCTGACCGGTTGCCGGATCGGTGATCTGCTGGCCGTTGGCATCCACCAGCGGCTGGCCCGGCTGTATCGCACCGGCGGCGGCGGCACCGCCACCGGCCTGCTGCGGCGCTGCGCCTGCGGCTGGCGGTTGGTTGCTCAGCGCACCGGGCACACCCTGCGGGCCGCCACTGGAGCTGCTGCGCTGCTCGCTGACCGACTGCTCGCTGCGCAGCGCCTGCTGGTCGGGGTTGAAGGTCTCTGCGGTGGACTCCACCGCGCTGAAATCCACGTCAGCGGAGACCTCGGCCTTGTATCGACCAGAACCGAGCACCGGCTGCAGGATGTTATGCACGCGCTGGGTATAGACGCTTTCCATGCGGCGCGAGTAATCGAACTGTTTGCCGGCCATGGTCAGTTCGGACATCCCCTGCTGGTCGGACAGCAGGTTGCCCTTCTGGTCGACCACGGTGACGTGGGATTTGTCGAGCTCCGGCACGCTGGTGGCCACCAGATTGACGATCGCCAGCACCTGCCCCGGATCCAGCGCCCGACCGGAATACAGCTCGAGCAAAACCGAGGCGCTAGGCTTGCGCTCATCGCGGACGAATACCGAGCTTTTCGGGATGGCCAGATGCACGCGCGCGGCCTTTACGTTGTTGAGCGCCGAGATGGTCCGCGCCAGCTCACCCTCCAAGCCGCGACGAAAATTCGCCGCTTCCATGAACTGGCTGGTACCCAGCGGCTGCTCCTTGTCGAGGATCTCGAAGCCCAGGTTGCCATCGCTCGGCGCCACGCCGGCGGCCGCCACTTTCAAACGAGCGCGACCGATATCGTCCGCACGCACCAGCAGCGCGCCGGAATTCGGTTCGATGCGGTAGTCGATATCGGCGGCGCTGAGCGCTTCGACCACCTGATTGGCGTCCACCCCGGAGAGGCTGCCGAACAGCGGGCGGTAGTCCGGCTGCTGCGACCAGAGCACCACGGCGAAGCCAATGGCCACGCTCGCGGCCAGGCCCACCATCAGCCCAACCTGGCGCAGCATGCTCATCTGCGCGAGATTCTCCAGGAACGACAGACCCAGCAGCGGCTTGCGCGGCTCTTGGGAACCAGCCGCTCTCGAGGGTACGGTTGCGATTGCGTCGGCCATGATCTAGTTCGTCCTCACACCGGCATCTGCATGATGTCTTGGTAAGCCTGGACCAGTTTGTTGCGCACCTGGGTCACGGCTTGAAAGGAGATGGACGCCTTCTGCGATGCGATCATCACATCGGTGAGATCGACCCCGCCCTGCTTCATCTCGAACGCTGTCGAGAGCTCAGATGCCACCTTCTGCGTCTCAGCGACACCATTCACTGCCTGACCGAGCATGTCGGCGAAGCTGGGCGCACCGACCTTGGACGGCTCCGCCTCGACAGGCTTGGCACGCGACATGGCGTCCGCCTGCATGGCGCGCATTTCCAGCATGAGGCGGTTGAACTGAACACCCTGGGTCATCGTGATTCCTCCAGCAGGTGCGGAATATTGACGCTCCGCAGCTTTCTGCCAGGGAACTTGCAACCGCGATGCCAACTTTCGGATTCAGCCGGAAAGCCCAGTATCCACGCGCCCTTCAGCGTGTGGAACGGGCCCAAGAGGGGGATTGAAATAGCTGCCGGGAAGCCGGCGCGTCCTTCAACTGGCGTACAGCGACGCCTCGACATCGAGGCCGGCGTCACGCATTTGCGCCAACTTGTAACGCAGCGTTCGCGGGCTGATACCGAGGCGATCTGCGGCTTCCTTGCGCCGTCCGCGCTCGGCGCGCAGGGTATCTATGATCACCTCGAACTCACGGCGGCGCAGGTCATCACCCAGCGCCACGGCGGCGTCCTCTGGCGGCCCGCTGGTGGCATCGGAAGGCGTCAGGGGCATGGCTACCAGGGCCACGGGCGCCGGCCGAAGCGGCGCCGGCGTTACGGGGGTCGCCAGACACAGGTCCTCGGCCCGCACCAGGCCGCCGCGCTGGAGAATCAGCGCACGCTGCACGGCGTTGTCCAGCTCACGCACGTTGCCCGGCCAGGGATGGGACTGCAGCAGCGCCCGCGCGGCGGGATCCAGGCGCGGCAACGGCTGGCGCATGCGCTCGGCGTGCAGCGCCAGCAGACGCTCGGTCAGCGGCAAGATGTCTTGCGGGCGCTCGCGCAATGCCTGCCAGGCCAGCGGGAACACCGAGAGCCGATAGTAGAGGTCTTCACGGAAGCGACCGGCAGCCACCTCCGCAGCCAAGTCACGGTTGCTGGTCGCCAGGATGCGAATGTCCAGGGCGATCGCCCGGCGCCCGCCGACGCGCTCCACTTCGCGCTCCTGCAGCACCCGCAGCAGCTTGGCCTGCAACGCCAGGGGCATCTCGGAGATCTCGTCGAGCAGCAACGTGCCGCCGTTCGCCTGCTCGAATTTACCCGGCTGAGAATTGCTCGCGCCGGTAAAGCTGCCCTTCTCGTGCCCGAACAGGGTGGCTTCGAGCATGCTATCGGGAATCGCCGCGCAGTTGATCGCCACGAACGGCGCCTGCGCGCGCGGCGAATGCCGATGAATGTAGCGCGCCAGCACTTCCTTGCCGGTTCCCGACTCACCGAGGATCATCACCGTCGAATCGCTGGCAGCCACCCGTCGCGCCAGCTCCAGCAGTTGCCGGCTGGCCGGTGCCTCCGCGACCGGGCCTTCGGCATCCGCCGCCACCTGGCAGAGCGCATACTGCGCCACCAGATCCAGCAGTCGCCGCGGCTCGAACGGCTTGACCAGGTAGTCCACCGCGCCCTGACGCATCGCGTCCACCGCGCGCTCCACCGAGGCATAGGCCGTCATCAGCAGCACCGGCAATTGCGGATGAAGCTTGCGGACCTGCTCGAGCAGGCCGTGGCCATCCATCCCCGGCATGTTCACGTCACTCACCAGCAGGGCAAAGCGCTCGGCGGCCAGTGCGCGCAGCGCCGCCTCGGCCGAAGCGACGGCCAAATACGCATGCCCGGCCAGTTCCAGGGTGTCGCCCAGCGCCTGGCGCAGGGCGCGGTCATCTTCGACCAACAGAATGCGACCACTCATGGGTTGAGCTCCCCTACGGCGGCAGACGCCAGCGGCAATTCGATACAGGCACAGGTGCCGCGCCCAGGACGCGACGCTAGGCGGAGCGAACCGCCATGGGCCCGCGCCACCGCCTTGACCACGGCAAGGCCCAACCCGGTGCCAGTGGTACGGGTAGTGAAAAAGGGCTCGCCCAACCGCGCCAGCACGGACGCCTCGATCCCCGGCCCGTCATCGCTGACGCACAGACGCAGGCATTCGCCGCGCCGATAGAAATGGACCTTCAGGGCGCACTCGGGATCGGCCTGTAGCGCGTTCTCCAGCAGATTCATCAGCGCACCGACCAGGGTGTCGCGATTGCATTGCAGCAGCAGCCGGCCGGCATCGCACTGCCAGCGCTGGCGGCTGCCCGCCAAGCGGGGCTCGGCGGCGCGCTGCAGGGCACTGAACAGCTCGCCGACGCTGACCCGATCCTGCAGCGGCAAGTCTCCGCGGGCAAACACCAGCATGTCGCGTACCTGTGCCTCCAACGCCTGCAGGCGCTCTTTCAGGCGCCCGGCAAAACGTTGCTGCTGCTCGACCGGCAAGCCGCCCGCCTCCAGGTGCGCGGCGTACAGCAGCGCGGCGGACAGTGGCGTGCGGATCTGATGCGCCAGCGAAGCGACCATGCGCCCCAGCGACGACAACCGCTGATGACGCGCCAGTTGCTCCTGGAGGCGCCGGGTTTCGGTGAGGTCGGTGAGCAGTACCAGTTGGCCCGGCTCGCCATCCAGCGAGCGGGTGGCGATCGACAGCCGCCGGCCATCGCGCAGGGAGACCTCATGACCATCGTCCTGGCGCGGCGCGAAGGCCCGTCCGATCACCCGCCACCACGGCTCACCGAGCAATGGCTCGCCGAGCAGTTGGTGCGCCACGGGATTGCTCTGGCGTACCTGGCCGGAGCCGTCTATCACCACCACCCCGCCGGGCAACAGGTCGAGCAGGCTCTGCAGGCGCTGGGCGAGGCGCTCGGTTTCCGCCAATTGACTCAGGCGCTCGGCGCTGGCGCGGGCCAACTGGCCCTGCAATTCATCCATCTTCGCGGACAGCAAGCCATAGGATTCGCTCAACTGCTCGCCCAGGCGCGCGGAAAGCTCGCTGGAGAGCTGCTGCGAATTCGAGTCCAGAGCACGGGCGGTCATGTGATCCTCGCGGCTTGCGTGTCGACATACAGTCACTTGCCAGCCATCAAGCAATTGCCGTGCCGCTATATTTTTCCCTTAATAATCAATAATCTGAATTCTTAGCGTCAAGAAATCAGCGCGCACGACGCAAGGCATGGACATGAAAAAGGCCCGCGTGGTCTGCACCAGGCGGGCCTTGGGCGCACGTCGCGCGCTAGTCCTCTCCGTCCTCGTCCTTGCGGCTCATGCCGTACTTGCGCATCTTTTCCACCAGCGTGGTGCGCCGGATACGCAGACGCTCCGCGGCCCGCGCAACCACCCCACCGGCCTCGTCCAGCGCTTGCTGAATCAGCCCCTGCTCGAGGTTGCCGAGGTATTCCTTGAGGTCCAGCCCTTCGGGGGGCAGCATCGCCAGCGCGGTGCCCAGCACCGGTTGCTGACTGGTCAGCGCCGCGCGCTCATCCAATGTTTCACGCAAGCTGGCGGCAAGCTCTTCATCCTCGTCGTCGACGTAGCGGAATTTCTTCGGCAGGTCTCCGACGCCGATCACGCCATAGGGATGCATGATCGCCATGCGCTCGACGAGGTTGGCCAACTCGCGGACGTTGCCCGGCCAGTCATGCTGACACAACGACATGATCGCCGCGGAGTTGAAGCGAATCGAGCCGCGCTTCTCGTTCTCCATCCGCGAAATCAACTCGCTGAGCAGCAACGGGATGTCCTCGACACGCTCACGCAGCGGAGCCATGTCGATGGGGAAGACGTTGAGTCGATAGAACAGGTCCTCACGGAAACTGCCGTCCTCAATCATCTTCTCCAGGTTCTTGTGGGTGGCGGCGATGATGCGCACGTCGGCGCTCTGCGTCTTGTTGCTGCCCACGCGCTCGAAGGTGCGCTCCTGCAGCACACGCAGTAGCTTGACCTGCATCGGCAACGGCATGTCACCGATCTCGTCGAGGAACAGCGTACCGCCGTTGGCCAACTCGAAGCGCCCTGCTCGGCTGGTGATAGCGCCGGTGAAAGCCCCCTTCTCATGGCCGAACAGTTCGCTTTCCAGCAGTTCAGCGGGAATCGCCCCGCAGTTCACCGGAACGAACGGCGCCTCGCGTCGGCGAGAATGGTAATGCAGGTTGCGCGCCACCACTTCCTTGCCGGTGCCAGACTCGCCGAGGATCAGCACGCTGGCCTCGGTGTCGGCCACCTGCTGCATCATCTTGCGGACCTGCTGGATGGCCCGACTGGTACCCACCAGACTGCGGAACAGGTTCGGCTCACGCTGGCGGCCGCGTTCACGCGCCTGGTCGTACATCTCGCGGTACACCTGGGCTCGGTGCAGGGAGTCCAGCAGCTTGTTGTAGCTGGGCGGCATCTCCAGGCATGCGAGCACGCGCTGGCGCAGGCTCTCAGAACAGTCCGCCGCCTGCGAATCGCCGATCAGCAATAAGGGCAGAAACTCGTCCCACTCCGATAGCTGCTGCAGCAACTCGGGGGCGCCGCCCGCCTCGACGGTACCCAGCATCGTGCATAACACATCAGCACTACAACTCAGACCTTGGATGGTCGCCCGCCAGTCGCCACTGCGACAGGCCAAGTGATCCTCACCCAGAAAATTGAGGATGATCGAAAACTCCCTGCGCCGAGCGTCGTCGTCATCGATCAGTAGAATCTTGGTCTCACGCCACATGGAGTCTTCCCGACAGCTGGATTCGCTGCTACCTGACGGTAACAAAACGCTCTTAGTTAAGAGAAAACTCATACAAGAGTCAAATTAATGGCGTAAAAAACCCGGGCAAAGCCCGGGTTCCTGCGCTATGTCAACGCTCAAAAGCGCTGACTCATCCGAACAATTGATAAACCTGAGCACCTTTGCGCGAGCGCTGCGACTCACAAAGTTCCTCGCCCAACTTGCGCTGCTGCTGGGTACAGGTCCCGACCAACTCGCGGTAGAGCACCAACAGGTCCTGCATGCAGCCCACCAGTGCGTCAGTATCAGATTCGGCGTCGAGCAATGCCTGCTCGACCACCTGACGGCATTCCAGATCCAGACGCTTCACCGCATCCCAGTCATGAGCCTGCAGTGCGTCTTGCAAGGCGTTACGCGTACCCTGCAGTTGTTTTACGGTTGCGCTCATGGTGCCGCTCTCCGTTAAGCGATGCCGTCCCAGCCGGCCTTCATCTCGTGCATCAGTGCCGAGACTTCGTCGATACGCTGCATGTCATTATGCAGGTTGGCCTCGGTCAGGCGACGAATCATGTAGTCGTACAAGCTATCCATGTTCTGAGCCAGTTCCCCCTGGGACAGATCCAGAGCACTGCGCAGTCCGCCAATGATGGCAATGGCCTTACCGAGCGACTCGCCTTTCAGGGAGTACTGCTGGCGCTCCATGGCGCCACGCGCTTGTGCCAAGCGCGTCAGTCCACCTTCCATGAGCATCTGGATCAGACGATGAGGGCTGGCATCAACGACCTTGGCCTGAGTGTTGACGCTCTGATACTGACGCATTGCTGCCGTGGCATTCATGAAGGCTGTACTCCAGTGTGAAGCGAGAATACTTCATGTATCGGCATCGGTCGTCGAAGCTTTAGAGCAGCGTAAGCAGAAACGAGCATTTCACAGCATCAGCGTTGCCGTAACAATCGTGGCCTGCCAAAGCCCATGAAGCACCTCAGAGTGTACTCTACCCAGAGGCTGAATCACCGGAAGAACGACCATAGGGTGGGTCAGCTCAAGAGCGCTGGGTTACGCAGCGGGCCATGCCACATCGCCCCATGCTGCCGGACGCGCGCGCAAGGAAAAGACCACAACTCCTCCCAAGCACGCGTAGCCATCCGGAGACGGCTTAGTCGCGCTTGGTGAAGCCTGGCAAGCTGGCCAGTGCGGACTCCAACTGGCTACTGGTGCCATTCAGCTGTCCGATAAGCGCATCCATTGCATTGAACTGGGCGAGCATGCGGGTCTGCATGGAGTCGACACGACGCGCCAGATCCTCACGCTGCTTGGTGATATCCGAGCGAGTCGCCTCCAGCGCCTGCTGACGCTGCTGGATGATCCCACCGGTCTGGGTGTAGGCCGAAATCTTGCCGTCGAGCCGGCTCATCAGTCCTTTATCACCGGTAAACAGCTTGGCCAGGTCGTCGTAATTATTCTCGAGCGCAGCGTCAAGCTTGGTATCGTCGATTGCGATGGTACCGTCTTGCTGCGTGGTGATTCCCAGGTCAGCCAGGATACGGAAACTGCCGCCCTGACTACTGGGCGCAACCAGCTCGTTACGAATGCCACTGAGCAAGTTGCGTACCGTCGCATCGCCAACCAGGCCGCCAACGACGGGCGCACCATCCTCCCCCACCGGAGTGACATTGGTCAGGGTGTTACTGGTCTTGATCAGCGCGTTGTAGGCATCGACGAATTTCTTGACGCTATCCTTTACTGCCGCACTGTCCTGACCGACCTTCAGCGTCAGCGGTTTACCCGCCTCGGTTACGCCGTTCAGGTCGAAACTGACGTCTTCGATCGCATTCGTTACGCTGTTGGTGGGGCTGCTGAGGGTAAGACCGTCGATTTTGAAGGTCGCGTTGCTCGCTTGAGTGATATAGCCGGCACTGCCAGCCGCCGGACTATCGCCCAGAGCCACGCGACCATCCACAGCCAAACCCTGCAACGGTGAACCATCGTCCGCGCTGACGATGATGTCCTTGCCCTGACCGGTTTCATTGCTGCTGAAAACCAGCCGCGAGGTTCCTGTCGAGGGGTCAGTGAGTACGCTTGCCGTAATGCCCTTGTCGGCCAGCTGGGTATTGAGCTGCTCGCGAATACTCGCGAGATCGGAATTGGCGGCGATATTGACCTCGACGCCCTCGTCGTCGCTCCCGAGCTGCACGCGCAACGTCGAGGACGCATCACCGCTGGTGAAGGAGCCATCGACGACCGCCGTAGCGACTTTACTGGCCTGGGCCAGATTCTGAACCTCGATCTTGTAGGTACCGGCCGCCGCTGTTTTTCCAGCGGTCGCGGTCAGTGCCTCTTTGTTGCTCGAAGTCGCCGAGCGCTTCTCGAACAACGAGGCATCGTTGAGATTCTTCATGGCGGTCTGAAAGGTGTTCAACGCACCATTCAGCGTGCCCAAGGCGGAGAACTTGGTTTCGGTGGATTTCGACAGACGGTCCAACTGGGCCGTTTTCGGAGCACGCTCCGCGTCGACCATGGCATTGACCAGATCACTGATCGGCAAACCAGAGTTGATGCCGGTCGTTACGCCACCAATTGCCATTTTCTTCACCTCGTCAGTTAGTTGACGCCTTGTGCGTCCCAGCCACTCAAGCTGAATAGACAGTCAACTTGCGTGCCAACGCTCAGGCTTCAGCCTTGAACATCAGGCTGCGTAACTCATCCAGGCTTTCCGCCAGGCGCAAAGCTTCTTCGGAAGGCAACTGGCGAATGACTTCTCCCGAATTGGTGTCAGTGACCGTGACCACGATCCTGCCGGACGAATCATCTACGCTGAAGTCCAGATCTCGGCTGATCTTCTGCGCGAACGTCCGCATCGACATGACAGCTTCTTCCATCGGTGCGCTGTCCGACGGATCACTCGGAGTGCTCTCGGTGCTCACCGTGCTGGCAACGGCCAGCGCACTCTCGTTGGTCATAGGCACAGGAGCCTCCGCTACCGTGGCTGATGCTACTCGAGTAGCCCCTGACACCTGCGAATTACCTATCCCAATGTCCATTTTCGTCTACCCTCGCAAAGGACAAACGGGGAGAAGCGCGTAGCGCTTCCCCCCGCAGCCAGTGGCAGCGTTATACCTTAGCTTACTGCAGAAGGCTAAGGACCGACTGCGGCAGCTGGTTGGCCTGCGCCAGGATCGCGGTGCCTGCCTGCTGCAGGACCTGGTTCTTGGTCAGGTTCGCCGTTTCCGCAGCGAAGTCGGTGTCCTGGATCCGGCCGCGGGCAGCCGTGACGTTCTCGCTGATATTCTGCAGGTTGGCGATGGTGTTGTCGAAACGGTTTTGCACCGCACCCAGCGTCGCACGCTGCGAGTCGATCATCTTGATCGCGTCGTCGATGACCAGTACCGCCGACTGCGCACCGGCAGCATCGCTGATGTCGATGTCGTTGATCGTAGCGGCCGTCTCTGCAGTGGTCGAACCGGTGACAGTAGTAAAGGCCGCGCCGGTGCCATCGGTATCCGCGAAGCTCACGCTAGTAAAGGTCGGCGTAGTGGCATCGCTGGCATCGGCGCCAGAGATGACCTGGTAAGCGTCGTCCCCGTCCTTCTGCACGCTGAAGCCCAGGTTGGCATCGTTGATACCGGCAGCGATCTTGGCGGTCACGGTGTCCGCGCTGTCGCCTTTCTGCAGTTCTACCTTGACTTCGCCAGAAGTCGCCACGCCGTCGACCGAGTAGTTCACGGTCAAGGTAACCTCACCACTGGCAGTGGCAGCACCGGCAGAGGCAGTACCGAATGCGGTTTTGAAGTAGTTACCTTCCAGCGAATCGCCGCTCATTTCGTCGATGGCGATGCTGATGTTCTCGTTGGCGGCCGAGCCGACCTGGAAGCTGGCGGCGCCGAACGAACCGTCGAGCAGCTTGCGACCACCGAAGGTGGTGGTGTTGCTGATACGATCCAGTTCTTTCTGCAGCTGCTTCACTTCGGAGTTCAGTGCAGTGCGCTCGGAGTCGCTGTTGGAGCCGTTGGCGGACTGCAGGGACAGATCACGCATGCGCTGCAGGATGTTGGTCGACTGCTGCAGTGCGCCTTCGGCGGTCTGCGCCAGGGAGATGCCGTCGTTGGCGTTCTTGGTAGCGACGCTCAGGCCGTTGATCTGGCTGGTCAGACGGTTGGCGATCTGCAGGCCGGCAGCGTCATCCTTGGCACTGTTGATGCGCGAACCGGTCGACAGGCGCTGCAGGGAGGTATTCAGCGACTGGGAAGAAGAGCTCAGGTTCCGCTGGGTGTTCAGGGACGCAATGTTTGTGTTGACGGTAAGAGCCATGGTGAATGTCCTCCATCGGACCTAACTACGTGTTTGCCTGGTGTGCGACTCGAGGCCTGTATCTCCAGGCAACCATTAGAGTTCGCGTTCGTAAGGCTTATCGGCCTGACCATCAGAACCTTTAGGGCTTGCCCTCACCTTTTTTACGAAATCTTCAAGGTGAGGCTTTGGTCCGGTGGCGCGACTCGCTCAACCCACGTATCGACTGCCGCCCGGGAAACTTTAGCGCCACCTCAAACCCGCCAGGCGGCCTGCCAGCGCTGCAGCGCAGCACTGTCCAGCATCCAGTTTTCATGCACCGTCCGGCGCAGTTCATCGCCCATCCGCGCGGTGGCGTCCAGATCCGACACATGCATGCGAATCGCGTCCACCCACTCACGATAACGGTTGCGAACCCGCGTGACCGGCAATGCCCCCTGGTAAGGCCGGATGTCGGTGCAAATCACCGGAAATCCACAGGCGCCGTATTCCAGCAGGCGCAAGTTGCTCTTGCACTCGTTGAACAGGTTCTGCTCCAACGGCGCAATGGCAAGATCGAGGTTCATGGCGGCCAGTCGCTGCGGATAGAGCTCGATCTGCATCCCGGGCACAAATTCTTTGACATAGGGCTTGAGCACATCAGGGCACATGCCCATGAACACCCAATCCACCTCCTCCGCCAGCGCCTTGACCACATCGACCACCAACTCAAGGTCACCCGTATGCCCTCGCCCCCCGGCCCAGCCGACCCGAGGCTTCGCCGACACCCGCCGCTCGGCCGCCAAGTTACCCCACCAATGCACCGGCAAGCGGTTCTCCGCGACCACGATATCCGCGTGATAGCCCGACAGCGCCTCGGCCAATGGTTCAGTCGAGACCACGAACCGGTCTGCATAGCCCAGCCCCCGCCGCAGCGAACGGACGATGTCCTTGGGCATGCTTTCCCGATGCGGACTCTTCAGCGGAAGGTTCGGCAGGTAGTCATCCAGTTCATACACCTTGAAGGCCCGCGAGAACGCCTTCATGCGCCGCATGGTCTCCAGCCGCGCCTCGCTGACCTGGCGCTGCAACACGATCACGTCCGGGTCGTAGCGCTCAAGGTCCACCGCCTGCATCAGCTCTGGTGACAGCTCACCATCCACCAGTCCAGCGTCCCTCAGCGCATGGAAAGGCTGGATCACACGGTAGTGACCACAACCGAAATTGTCCGCCGGATGCGCCAATACCACCGGCACGGGTCGCCATGCCATCAGCGGCCGCCAGGCCTGCTGAATTTCGGCCAGCCGGAAGTCACCACCGGCCTGCAGACTGAGATTGGGGTTGTAGGCCGGGTCCCGCGCCAAGGCTGGCAACCAGCGGGCAAACAGCTCGTCCTGCTGCTGCGGACTTGGCGCCGGGCGCTCGAGGCGGTGCAGGGCCAACCGCGCCCTGGGCGTCCAGACATTGAGGTAGCCGGCCTCGCGCAAGCGCAGGCAAAGATCCACGTCGAACCAACGGCGCCCCAGTTCACTCTCGTCTAGCCCGCCAACGGCCAGGAAGACCTCCCGCGCCAGCATCAGGCATTCGCCGCTGACAGCCGAGTAGTTCTGATCCACGCGCAACCGCTGCAGGTAACCGTCATGGTCCAGCGACTTGCCGAAAAACGGCCGACCGACCGTACCGTCCAGCCCCAGCAACAAGCCCGCATGACTGACCGTACCGTCCGGCGCCAACAGCAAAGCCCCCACCGCACCGACTTCGGGCCGCTGCGCGTGATTCAGCAACTGCTGCAGCCAATCCTCCTGCAATACCGCGCACTCGCCATCGAGCAACAGCAGGTAGTCACCCAGCGCCGCGGCGGCAGCCTGGTTCAACGCTACCCCGGGGTGATCACCAGCCACCCGCACTACCCGCAGCTGGGCCTCGCCCATGCCGGCGATACCGTCCAACCACTCGCTCATCTCGGGTGTCAGCTGCGCTTCGCAGGCCACCAGCAGCAGCTCGTATCCTGGGTGGCGGGTGCTGCCCAGGATGCTCTCAACGCAATGCTGCAGCCGCCCGAGGTCGCTACCGACCTGCAGCAGAAGGCTTACGGTCCCCAGCGGCTCATGCCCATAGTCAATGGCAAACAATCCGGGACCCGCCGACTGCACGGCCGAGTTGGCATATCCACGCACCTGCAGATGCGCGGCAATCGCTCGCGCCTCGGCGGCCTCTGCCGCGGCGGTAATCCCGTCCCTAATGACCAACGGCTCCGACAGGTGCCCCAAGCCCGTGAGACCACTCGCTTCGATCAGCCGCAGCAGGGCATTGAGCTCCAGTGCGCCGTCGAACGCGGCATCAAAGCCACCCATCTCCAGCAGCGCGTCGCGACTGAACAGGCAGTGACTGGCCAGGGCCGCCGGGAAGCTCAACAGCATGTCGAGATTGAAATCGGGCTTGAGGACCGGCGCCAGCTTCCCGCCGGCCTGGCGGTAGACCTCATCGGGATACAGCGCACGGCACTCAGGGCTGCGGGACAATTCGAGCCCCGCCATCATCAGCCCCGATGGGGTGAACTCCTCGCCCGCCTGGGCCAGCAGTACCCAGGGCGCCTCGAGTTCGCCAAGCAGTTGATTCAAGGTCGCGGCCAACCCTTCCGGCGCCAACGCAACCCGCCGCTGAACCAGCCCAGCCTCGCGCGCATCGCCACCGCCGTCACCGACGATGACGACCTCGAGCTCGGGATAGAACGCGGCGCAGAGGGTGAGGCTGTCCAGGGTGAGTTGCGCGGCCTCCGGATCAACAGCTACGCCTGCCAGCACAACCGCCAAGCGCGGCACCTTGGCATGGGCCAGATAGCCATCGATGAGTCGCCGCTGCACAGGCGTAGGCACCCTGGCAGAAAGCCACTGCTGCACGCTCTCCTCGGAACGAGCACGCCCGTGCACTTGCACGAGCCCTTGCACGAGGTCGAACGCTTGCCACTGGTCCGGCGAGTTCAGCGGCGCCACTCTCACTCGATGGTTCGCCTGCGGTCTGACCCAGCCCAACTCGCGCAACGCTGCTCTGAAATTGGCATGTCCCTGGCTGCCGATGCCTGGTTGATCGCGTCCGGCCTGGCTGAATTGGCTCCTCGAGACCCGGAAGCGAGAAAGCGCCCTGGACAGAAACACCAATCCGCCCTTCTTCAGCAATTTCACGTATAGCGCCAGGTCCCCCACCCAGTCGATGGGCTTGCCATTGAGCATCATCAGCTCAATACCCAATTCGAGCAGATGCTCACGGTGGCATAGCACGCTGCTCGGCTCGCCAATGAAGTTGATGGTGTAGTCGCCCAGGAACGACACCAGATCATCCCCCTGCACCAGCACGTCGCCATCGAAGGGGCAACAGGTGGCGAGGATGTCCGGCAGCGGTTCGCCGTGCTCACCCACCCGCTGCCGTCGAGCACTCGCCATGGCAGCGCCCGGCGTGTTCTCAAGAGCCGCTACCAACTGGGTGACCGCGTCAGGCTCCAGCACATCGTCGTCATGCAGGAACTTGATGTACTTGCCTTCGGCAAATCGAATCGTCTTCTCGGTATTGAGCAGCTCGCCCCGCTGATGGATGTTCTTGAAATAGCGAATCGGGAAGCGGGCCCCCGGCGTCAGGCGGGCCACCACCTCAGAAATGGCATCGTCACGCCGATCATCGCAGATGAGAATTTCGATATCGGAATACGTCTGGGCCAGGGCACTCTGCAGCGCCTCCTCGAAGAACGCCGATTTGTAGGCAGGAATTGCAATGGTCACCATCGCAGGCATGACGGGCGTACCTCTTGAGAAATCAGGCGCTTGAGCGGGCGCTCAGCGAGGAGCTATTGACGGAAAGCGTGGGCCACCAGTTGGTCGACTTGCTCATCGACCTCGGCCCCCATGGTTCGCAGGTGAATATCGGGCCTCAGAGGGGCCTCGTAAGGACTGGAGAGACCGGTAAACGAGGGAATTTCACCTCGCCGCGCACGGGCATACAGACCCTTGACGTCGCGACGCTCACACTCGCCAAGCGGCGCATCGACATAGACCTCGACGAATCGATCCCGCCCCAGGCGCTCACGCACACGCTGTCGATCGGACTCGAAGGGAGAAATCAGACTCACCAGCACGACGATCCCTGCATCGAGCAAAACCTTCGCCACTTCACTGACCCGGCGAATGTTTTCCCGGCGGTCATCGTCGCCAAACCCCAGGTCGGCACACAACCCGGCTCGCAGGACATCACCGTCAAGCCATACGACCGAGCAGCCATCTGCCTCGAGGCGTGCCTGCAGACCAGCGCAGAGCGTGCTCTTGCCAGCCCCAGACAGTCCGGTAAACCAGTAGCACCTTGGCTGGATACGCATCATGCGAAGCCCTCGTGAGATGAACGACCGTCACACATCGAGATATCGACCGAGTTCATCCCAATCCAGCAGCGAATCATCCACCCCGCGCGAAGACAGCAGGCTGCGATAGCATTCATGATCCATACGAAAGGCGTCACGAAGAGCCGCCCATTGTTTGTCATGGAAATCGGGACGCTCTTCGGCAAATGGGAAACCTTTGGTGGAAAATCCGAAGGGAACCTCCGGCATCGCCTTGGGCTCGCCTATCAGTTGCGTCATGAAGTGCTCACGCGATTCAGGTGAAGACAAACGAGCGACGGAAATAACCAGTACGTCCTCGGCTTGATACTTTTCTAGCAATTTTTTCAGTGACCAATAGTAAAAACTGGAGATCATAACGGACAAGAATGGATAGCTACGATATGTCAACTGGAATGACTGCTCATAGCGAACACGACTTGCAAAATCCCCCGCTCTCAGGCGGTCCCCTTCGGCCCTAAAATACTTACGGACATAAGCAGTAGAACGTCGCGGATAGTGCTTAAGGGCAATATTTTCCAGCACCTCATCCATTCGCAAAGCGCCCTCAGAGTGTCCTATAGCAAGCTGGTTGTACTGACGCCCCATTTCTGCAGACGATGGGATATTCTGCGCTCCCATCCTGTACATCTGATACGCACTCCACGCTCGCTCCAATGGATTACGGAGACAAACAACGATCTTAGTGGAGTACTCAGGCAACGCATCAATAGAGCGCTCGTTGAGAGCATAACCTACCGATGCATCCAGCAATGGCATACCATCAGTCGAGGGCGGCCAGTTTGCTACTCTGGGAGGAGCATAATCATAGGGCTCCTTTACGCCCTTACGCGCATACCTGGCGACGCCACTCGAGGTCAGCCATCCCGCTAAGGCCGTAGTGCCACATTTCTCCATTCCCGCGATAAAAATGTACTCAGGCGTCACTCAACCCCCTTGGCGCATAAAAATAAAGCGCTCCTGCTTGCCGAAACACCACTTATACGCGCCAACCTGCAAGTAGAGCAGGCCAACTCCAGAAGGCACTATCACAGTCAATGCCCTTTATCCGGCCAGTCCACGTAAAGAATAGTGTCGTAGAAATACATCGAATAATGCCGCAGCCGCAGACGAGCTCCCGGGAGGATGTCGTCTATTACTGCGACGATATCGAGTACATCGAGCGCATGGTGATAGCAGGTAATCGCCATCCGCGGCCGGCAGCGACGAATAAGCTCAGCAGCGCCTCGTAAAACGCTGGCCTCATGCCCCTCCACGTCCATCTTGAGAAAAGTCATCTTTTCCAGAACATCATCAAGGCGAACGCATTCCACCTGACTTTCCCCGCCTACCTCGGCGCGACTCCCCATCGTGCCCTTGGCCGCAAAGCTCAAGAAGCCCTGGGTGTCTGACACCGCCTGGTTGTGCATTTTCACGCCCGCAAACTCGTCACCAGCCAGCGAGCGACACATGGCAGCATAATTCTCCGGGTCCGGTTCGAATGCATGAATCGCTTCATATTGATATCGAGCCGCCAGGAGAAACTTTCTGACCGTATCGCCATCGTAGGCGCCGATATCGACGTAGTGCTCGTCTCCGTTCAAGCGGAACGGGTGACCAGAGCCGCCAAAGGCAGAGAAATATTCCTGTTCGATGGGACAAAGCACATCCAGCAAGGCCAAGCGGTTACCGTCGCCTCGCATACGCATGATGGCCTCCAGCGTGTGCTGGCTGAGCTCGTCAGCCAGCCGTTGACGCAATATGCTGAACTCGGACCGATGGGCCTCAGTCAAGTCGCGCGTCTCTCTCCCCGTCTGGTAAATCAGCGGTATATCGAGCACATAGAGCAACTCCGGGAGATCAAAAAAATGATCACAGCTCGCTTCGCCCAATTGCTGCAAGACCAACCATGTAGGCAGGGAGTAGGCGCAGTTCACGAGCGGTACTTCTCGCTCGAGCCCCCCTCCACGCATCTCTCCGGTAGAAATTACTTTCGTGAAGCCAGCCTCTCGGGCGCTTTCAGGATGTGAAATGAAATAATCGTCAACGGCGATTACCTGTACCTGAGGAAGCCGCTGCGAGAGCCTATCTAATATTACCGAACCACAAACCCTTCCCAGATAAGAGCTGGGGGCGAGCAACAACAGCTTTCCGGCACGGGCGACAGTTGCAAGAAAATCATCCGCGCGAAAAGCGCTCTGCATAATATCCAAAGGATAGCTCCTCAGTGCGTCAGGATTCGAGCCCCTTCGGGCATTAGCAAATCGAAGAAGGATCGGTCGGGCAAAACCTCCGGCAACACGCTAGGTAACAACCATTCACAATGACGACCGATTCGGGAGTTTGCCGAAGTAGAGCTTCCTGCCCCCAACGAGGTGCCTGTCCCAATCTTGGAAGCGCGCCCTACCAGAACCCGGGCACCAAGGGTTACACATGCCCCGAGCCGACTGTCCCTTTCTACGATTACGGCGCGATCTACCCAGCAGCCGGTGCCCAGCGAACTCCCCGACAGCAGATGACAGCCCGGCCCAACATACACGTTGCCCATTAGGCAAACATCCGGATCGAGCGACGCATCAGGCGCTAAGATGTTCTGCGGCGAATAGCCTTTCAGGCGCACTTCAGCCACCAACTTATGCCGGGCCAAGTTGACTCCCCGACCATCCAGAGCAACGAAAACTGCCGTATCTGCTGGACGGTAATGATCGCATAGTGGCTCTAGGTCGAAATTGAACCGATCAGCGGTGCGCAGTTCGATACGATCGAATGAAAGCCCGGCGTTTACTGCCGTTGCACAGGCCTGTTCCAGCGCCTGACCACTCCCTGCAATCACCAGCGCTTTCATTGCTCACCCTCCAGCACATTGCAGCGATACCAAAGGTGCTGCTGAACCAACATGTCCTCATAATTGCCGTGCATGAATGGCACAGAGTCCTCGATTAGCCCTTCCTGCAGTCGCTCCAGAACAACGGTATCCTCTTTGATTACCGCGCGTTCTCCCCGCATCAACGTACTGAGCAACGCAGTAAGTTCCGTCCGGACATCTGCGCGCTTGGCGGTCATGACCCATAAGTGGTAGTCCGTTTCGCCTGGCGATACCGGATCAAACTGCTGTATATGAAACTGCTCACCACTGACGCTTCCAAAATTCACATTTGGATAAATGAACCAGTTGTAGTAGGCATGCTCGCCCTTGCGATACGCGTGACACTTATCAGTAAACCAAGTTTTGTAGGGCTTGATCGGAGCAACAGTCGAATAACTCAGCAGTGAAAGCGACGGTATATCTTTCGTTTCCAGCAGCGCTATAAGCGAGGACTTCTCCGCCCCAGCATCATCGTTAGATGGCTCCGCTTTTGGCGATGAGTTCATCAACGGCATGAACGTTTTTGGATGCACGAACGGAACGTGATTGTAATCCTTCACATTCTCCATATTGAGCTTCCAGTTATATCGAGCGCGATGACAACTATAGATAATCTGCGTATCAAAAAAATCCGACACTTCGCGCAACTTAGCCAGAAACTCAGAAGAAAACTGCTCTTCGAGCGCCAACGGCTCTTTGGAGAAGTTCACAAAAAGCAGTTGCCCCACCTCCTCCAGGTGCAACTTGTGCAGGGAAATCCCCTCTCGCTCGGCGGCAGTAAAGTTATAGAGCCCCGCATTAGGCAGCCCACGCAACTCACCCTCGGCCCCGAACGACCAGGCGTGATAGGGACAGATCAACGGGCCCTTGCCACAGGGCTCTGTCTTGAGCGAGGAAAGGCGGTGCGGGCATTGATTGAGAAACGCCCGTATACCAGCTTCGGTACGTTGAACCAGCAACGGACGCCCGGCAACCTTACGGGTGAAAAACTGATGCTTTTCCCTGACCATCGACGAGAAGCCGACAAAGATCCAGAGTCGGCCAAAAAGGTTCTTTCGCTCGAGATCGAGCGTTTCCGAACTGATGTAATGCTTTGCATCCAGCGCATGACGTGACATGGGGCGCTCTCAGGTCCGTGTACTGATGAATTACTTCTGAAAGATGATTCGCGCCGGATTACCCACCACGCTCGCGCCAGCGGGCACGTCCTTGAACACCACGCTCCCCGCCCCGATGACGGCGCCATCACCAATATGGACACCCGGCGTCAGTGTGGAATGCGGATGCACCACGACATCGTTGCCGATGACGACACCCCCACCGATGAACACAAAGCTACCAATCTGTACGTAGTCGCCAATGACGACATCGTGAGCAATGATCGTGGTGGACAGTACGGTAACGAACTCCCCCAACTGGGTATCCGAACCGATGGAGACGCGCGAGTCGAAAACACCACCTCGACCGATATTCAGTGGCGTCGCTTCTCGAAAGGGTGGCGGATGAAACACGATGAAATCCGCCCCCTTTTCGATCAGTGCTTTCGTGTAATGACGGCGCGCGGCCGGGTCACCGATCGCGCAGACAAAGATGTCTCCCGTGACCGGCTGGTAATCCAGTGGCGCACCCACGATAGGCCAATAAGTGCTGCCCTTAAGATGATCCCTGTCATCAAGAAAGCCCTTGATGTCCCAGTCCTTCCCGCAGGCCGGATCATCATGGTAAGCGAGCGAGGCGATATCCTTCCCGAAGCCACCCGCCCCTACCACAACCAGGTGATGGGGGGGCGTATTTACCAGCTCATCACTCATGCAAACTCGACTCCACCGTCCATGCTGAACGCTTGCCCGGTCACTTTGGCGCTGGCATCGGAAAGGAGATACAGGCAGGCATTGGCAACGTCTTCCGGCTGGCCGATACCCAAGGGGTAGCGCTTGCAGCTTTCCTCGAACCAGCGGATGTCTTCGGTAATCAGGGTGGTCTCCACCAGACCGGGACACAGCGCATTGGCACGGATACCGCGTTTTGCCAGCTCCAGCGCCAGCGGTCGCATGCTACCGATAAGGGCAGCCTTGGAACCCGCGTAGGGTCCGACACCCACAGTGCCCGTCAGCGCGGCGATGGAGGACAGGAAAACGATCGAGCCACCCTGTCGGATGGATTGCCTCGCCAGCAAATGACGGGTCAACATCATGGGCGCGTGGTAATTGATCGCCATGACCTGCTGCAGAAACGCCTCACTCACCATACGCATGGGAGCCAGGCCCCGAATACCTGCACTGTGAACGACGCCATCGACGTGCCCGCATTCGGCAGCGAGTTGCTTAAGCGTCTCGGCGTCGCTGAGATCGCCCGCGAAGATGCGATGGCCACTACCCTGCAGCGAAGCCAGTGTTTCATCCAGTCGGTCCGCATCGCGCCCGCAGATCAGCAGAGTCGCGCCAGCATCGGCACACGCCCGAGCCACGGCCTGACCAATACCCTTGGAGGCACCGGTGACCAGCACGGTCTTGCCTGCCAACCCATAAAGGGAATTCAACAGCGCCTGTACGGAATCGCCAGTCGGGCTGTCGGAAACGGTCGGAGCTTCAGTACTCATAAGCGTATCGGCAGGGAAATGCCGCCATCGATGGTCAGAGTGGTACGGGTGATCCAGCGGCTAGCCTGAGATAGCAAATAGACAGCACCTTGTGCGACGTCCTGCGGATCAATCCGCCCCAGAGGGGTCAGGCCAATCTTGTCAGCCATGTCGGCACTGCTACCCAGTCCGCTCAGCATCGGGGTATCCACATAGCCTGGAGCGATACAGTTTGCGCGGATTCTCTGCTTCGCCTGCTCAAGGCCCAGTGTCCGCACAGCCGCCTCCAAGGCTGCCTTCGAGGCGGCATAACCGGCAGCAGCCTGCGGGCAAGCCCGGGCGGACAATGCAGACACATAGACCAAGGATGCACCCTCGCGCAGCCGGCGCTTGAACAGTAGCTGCTGCGTCAGCGTTATGGGGGCTAGATAGTTGACCGCCAGCATCTGCTGAAGGTGCTTCTCCGCAGCCATACGAAATGGAACCAGCGCCGCAATACCTGCGCAGGAAGCAAGACCGTCATAGCCCTCTGCGGCTTCAAGCAGGCGCTGTCGTGTCTCCGGCTCCGTGAGATCGCCGACCACCGCCATGTGCCCACTTCCGCTCAGACTGGAAAGGGTGGCGCTCAAGCGCTCTTCATTACGACCGTTGATGATCAGACGAGCCCCAAGGCGCGCGCAAAGTCCCGCCGTAGCCGCGCCAATACCAGAAGAGGCACCGGTGACCAGAATGGTCTTCCCCTCGAGCCCGAAGGCGGCGGTTCCCGACGTACTGACAGTCATCACGACTCGACCAGATCGGGGAACACCGCGCCGTCGATATCCACCAGGCAGGTACCCCAGGAGAGCCCGATGCCGAAGCCGGATAGAAGTACGCGCTTGGGCCCGGACTCGAGTTCCTTGTTGATGCGCGCGGTCATGGTCACCGGCAGGGAAGCGCCACTGGTATTGCCGAAGTCGCGCAAGGTCGACGGGACCTTCTCCGCGGGCAAGCCGAGTTTCTTGCGGATGGTTTCGTTGATCATCCGGTTGGCCTGGTGGAAGACGAAGTAGTCCACCTCGTCCTTGCTCACCTGTGCGTAGCCGAGCAGCTTCTCCACGGCGGGCGGCACGCGCTGGGTCGAAAAGCTGAGCACTGCCGGACCGTCCAGTTGCAGGTCCGTGGCGTGGTGCCAGTGATCGTTCTCATCTTCCCGATAGGGCAGCAGATGCTGAACTCCCACCGGCTCACGCTGCCCGCCCACCGGCAGGATGATCGCGCGGTAGCCGCTACCATCGCTGTTCAGGTCGAAATACATCGGCGGCGCACCCTCGCAGAACTCCAGAGCCGTCGCGGTGCCTGCATCGGAGAAGATCGGGTCATTCAGGTTGGCGCTACGGTCGCCGACCAGCAGCAAACCCTTCTTGACGCCCCCGGCCGCGATCATCGAGCCCAGCAGGTTGATGCCGAAGGGGTAGGCCGAGCAGCCAAGGTTCACATCGAAAGCCACCGTCGCATGGGACAGCCCCAGGCGATCCTGCAGAATGATCGCGGTTGCCGGGATCAGATAGTCGGGCGACTGGGTTACCACGATCAGCGCATCGACCTCTTCCCTCGCCCACTGCAAACGCTCCAGCAGTGCTTGCGTCGCGTCGAACGCCAGGTCGGAAAAGCATTGCCATTCCGGCGCCATGCGGCGGGTCTCGATGCCGATATTGCGCACCAGTCGCTCGCGCTCCGAACGAATCTGCGGACGGCAGTCGGTCAGGTTGGAGACCACCCGCTTCGGCACGCAGGTGGCCATGCCGGCGAAACGAACGTTATGCAGCGTCGAGGTTGGCATGATTACTGTCCGGTCAGCGCGTAAAGTTCACCCAGGGTCACGATGGCCTCGAGATCCTCGCCCGTGATGGTCCTGCCGTACTCCATGTCGAACATCACGATGACACCCAGCGCCGCGAGCGAGTCCCACTCGGGCAGATCGGCCAGCACGGTATCCATCGTCACTTCGACGGGATTCTGAAAATCGGTGGCGGAAAGAAAGTTCTCGATGAATTGAGCCTGGCTCATAAGACTGCTTCCTGATACTGGATGTGATGAAACTGGAGTTAGGCTGAAATGAGCGCTGCGCGACTAGCGACGGATCACCGTGCGGATCAACGCCACGACACGCTCTACGTCGCCACGCGTCAACGTGGGGTAAATGGGTAAGCAGATCACTCGTTCAGCAACCGAGCGCGCCACCGGCAGGTTCGCCGGCGCTGATGACGGCAGGCCACTATACATCGGGAAGTCACTGATAAGCGGGTAAAAATAGCGCCTGACCATGACATCGTGGCTTCTCAGGTATTCATACAATTCGTCGCGCGAAAGCGGAAAAACATCTTCGACGAGGATGGGGAAATAGGCATGGTTGGCAAAACGCTGCCCCCCCGAATCAAGACAGGTAATACCCGCCACTTCGCACAGCAATTCGCGGTATTTTCGATCGACCGCCCCGCGCTCGGCCAGGGCCTGATCGACGTGCTTGAGTTGCAGCAGGCCGAACGCCGCACTCACTTCGTTGAGTTTGCCGTTGATTCCCGGCAGAACGACGGTCACTTCGTCGAGAAAACCGAAGTTCTTGAGTTGGTCGATTCGCTGCTTTGTCGCCTCATCGTGACAGATGATCGCGCCGCCCTCGAAGGTGTTGAAGACCTTGGTGGCGTGGAAACTCAACACGCTCAGATCACCATGACGCAAGATCGAGCCGCCCGCATCACGCACCGCGAAGGCGTGCGCCGCGTCGTAGATGACGCGCAGATTGTAACGATCAGCGATCTCCTGGATCCGCTCCACGTCACACGGACTGCCGTAGCAATGAACCGGCAGAATCGCCGTCGTCTGCGGGGTGATGGCTGCTTCGATCTTGTTCGGGTCGAGATTGAGCGTCACCGGGTCGATATCGACGAACACGGGACGCATGCCATTCCAGGTCAATGCGTGGCTGGTGGCGACGAACGAATACGGAGTGGTAATCACCTCACCGGTCACGCGCAAACTCTGCAATGCCGTAAGCAGAGCCAAGGTCCCATTCGCAAACAACGAGATGTATTCGACGCCCAGATACTCACACAATGCCGTTTCGAGCGCTTGATGCATTGCCCCGCCGTTAGTCAGAAAACGGCTCTCCCAGATCTTTTCAAGGTAGGGCAGGAATTCTTCCAGAGGGGGCAGAAGCGGGCTTGTGACCTGTATTGGTCGATCCATACGTAATTCTCTTGAGAGCACAACGGACGTCGCAACGTCGTCGAGCAATGGGGATACACCAGACAGGCGCGAGCGAACCTACTTTGTCCATTGTGGATGCGCTATGCAACACGCGCAAAACCACACCCCTGCAAAAGCCTACGCCCCCTTCAAAGCTGGCTGAACAGATTCAAGCTGCTGATTTTCACATAGCTCTGCTGCGCGGCCTGGAGCACCAGGCTCTGGAATGACAGGCGGGAAAGGGCTTCCGGGTAGTCCAGTTCACGCAGGTCGGCCTGTACCGACTTGTTGACCAGCGCCGTGTCTTCATTGTCGGTCAGGGTGCTTTCGATGGTGTTCAGGCGCGCACCGATCTCGCCACGCGTGCTGTCGATCACAATACTGGCATTGGACATGTTGGTTATCGCCTCTGCCACGGCATCACGTACCCGCAGGTTGCCTTCCGGGGTCGCGGGCTCGGACTCCAGGGCCTTGCGCAGGTTGGCGATGGAGTCGAGCACGCCTTGCTTCTGCTTGTCCGGATTGGAGGTGACCGTGATGCTGTCGCCGCTGACCGGCGTTCCGTCCAGGTTGATCACCACCCCCCGGAAAACCAGCTTGTCGGCCGTTTCGGCTTGCTCGTCCATGGTCCCGGTAGCGAGCGCCGGGGTGGTGGTTCCCGCCGCAAAGACCTCGTAGCTGCTGGCATCCGGGTTGCCGAAGACGATGTCGATGCCGGCATCCGGAAACGCGGGGTTACCGGAAAAGGCGACCTCATCCTGTACCAACGGTGTGGATGAACGCAGGGTGGAACCCGCCTGCAAGGTCGTGGCCGCGTCCAGCCGTCCGGCATTGGTGACGCTCTGGAAGACCTTCTTACCGTTATCGCTGATCGGAATGTTCAGCGCGCTGGCGATCTCCAGTTTGCGCTGCCCTTCATCGCCCTGATAGCTATAACTGCCGTCGGCGTTTTGCTGAAAAGGCTCGGACTTACCCTGAAAGCCGGAGAACAGGTACTCGCCTCGGGCGTTCTTGGTATTCATCAAGCCCAGCAGTTCGTCTTCACGCTCGCCCAATTCGGCAGCGATGGACTTTCGATCATCCGCACTGAGGGCTCCGTTGCCTGCCTGCACTGCCAGTTCCTGCACCCGAAGCAGCACGGTATTGACCGAATTCAGCGTCACTTCTTCCTGATTCAGGCTGTTCTGCGCAGCGGTCATGTTGCTGCTGTACTGGGTCAGCACGTTCTGCTGCTGCTCCAACTGCAGCAAGCGCACAGAGGCCACCGGATCGTCCGCCGGCGTGAGGATGCGATTGCCGGTACTGATCTGTTCCTGGGTGCGGATGGCGTCGGCGTAATTACGCTGCAGGCCTTGCACGCCGCTATTGAACGCCTGGGGAGTGGAAATGCGCATATGCTGCCTCGCTCGTCTGACCGCACCGAAAACCTTCGGGCGACAACCCGTAAATAGTTACCTGGACTACCGCTGCCTGGGTGGCTCACCTGCGTCGGAAGACGCTTGCTCGATCCCACCCGCGTCGCTGTTGCTCACGCCCGACTAACAGTCCGCTACCTGAACGCCCCAAGCAGGGTATCGAACACGCTGCGGGCAACTTGAATGATCTGCGCCGACGCGTTGTAGTACTGCTCAAACTTGATCAAATTGGCCGCCTCTTCATCCAGGTTCACCGCAGACAATGAGTCCCGATTGTCCTGTGCCTGCGCCAGAATGGACGTCGTCGCATCGCTATCCTGACGGGCCTGGGCGGTCAGCGTGCCAACGCGCTCGACCAGATCCCCGTAGCTGTCGGTAAAGCTGGCGCCCGTGGTGATACCGCTCACCGTAGGATCGACGCCGATCACCTGCTTGGTTTGCAGACCAACCAGCGCCAGCGCGTTGCGGTTATCCGATACACCGTTCTGGTTGAAGCCGATGTCGAAGCGGTCACCATCCTCCGGACGCCCGCTCATGCTCATGCTCACGCTGGTGCCATCGGCCAGGGTCAGTTGAAAATCGTTCTGCAGGCCCGGTGTGTACAGCGGCGTAGGCGCTGGCGTGAGGGGTTGCCCCTTGCTGTCTACACGCGTGAGCGTCGCCCCCGCCGGCAGTCCCGAGAAGCCCCCCGAGGCCGCGTCGTAGGTCAGCGTCAGGGGCGCGAAGGCCGCTTGCAATGCAGCAGGATCGATATTGCTGCCGGTGGCCTGCAATATCGGCTGGCTGATCGTGCCATTACCGCGGTTCTGCAGATTCGCCTCGGCGCGAACCGGAGAGGCGAACGCCAACTGCTCAGCCTGATCCAGTACGGTCGAAATCGACGCCGCTCCCTTGCGCGTGGGCTGCAGAACAAAGGAATCGCCGGCTGCTGGCGCAGGCGTACCGACAACGAGCTGAATCCCCTGATCCCGACCGGCACTATCGGCGAAGCTCAAGGTGCCCGCCGGATTCTCGCTGACCGTCATCAGCTGGTTATCGCTCAGGCGCCGCGCCGTGTAGTTGGTGCCGTCGAATTCCAGTCGATAGTCACTGGTGGTCAGCAGTGAGCTGTCAGTGATGTTCAACAGTGGTGAAGCGTTGCTGCTGTTGGTCGAGGACGGCAACACCCGCAGACGGGCCGCGGCGGCTTCGTTCAAATCACCGAAGAGCTCAGCCCCGACCTGTCCCTTGAGGTCCAGACCCTGCCCCAATTGGCTGTTGATCTGGTCACTGATGGACAGCGCAAGGCGACCGATGGAGTTGAAGGTGGTATCCAGCACCTCCTCGCGATAACGCAAGAGGCCGCCCAACTCCCCTCCGGTCACCTGGCTGGAGATGGTTTGCCGTGAATCGCCGACGACGAACTGCACCTCGACCCGATTGGGATCATTGGTGCCAGGTACCACCTCCAGTTTCGCTGCCGTGCCGCCGACCACCAGCGGCTGACCGGAGCCGATGAACACATTCTGCGAACCATCGCTCTGCGCAACCACGTTGACACCGATGAACGTCGACAGCTGTCTTATCGACTCGTCCCGGGCATCGAGCAAGTCATTGGGCTGGCTGCCGTTGGCCTGAGCGATGGCGATCGAATTGTTCAGGCTGGCAATGGAGGTAGACAGGCGATTGATCTGATCGCTGACCGCGCTCATCTGCTTATTCGCGAACGCGTTCTGCTCGTCCAGACGGTCGTAGATGGTATTGAAGCGTCTGCTCAGGCCCTCCGCCTCGGAAAGCACCAACTGCCGCGCCGGCAGGTTGGCAGGGTCCTCTGCGGCGGTCTGCAGTGCCGAAAAGAACTTCTGCATCGACGGCGTGATGCCCGTGGTCGTGCCCGCCAACAGCGAGTCCAACTGATCGATCTGGCTCTTGTAAGCCGCAACGTCACTGTTCAGCGACGTCGTGCTGCGCAGCTGCGTGGTCAGGAACTCGCTGTAACTACGGCGAATATCGACCAGCGTGGTGCCCGAACCGATGTACCCGGCGCCACTGAGCTGCGGCGTCTGCGTCGACTGGACCGTATCCTGGCGACTGAAGCCCGGCGTATTGACGTTGGTGATGTTATGGCCGGTCACGGAGAGCGACGTCTTGTTCGCCGCCAACCCGGATAGACCAATTTTGAGTAGGTCAGCCATGATTCATGCTCATCCCTGGTTGGAGGGCGCGCCAGTGGCGGCAATAGTCTGATACGTCTGCATTTTTCGGGCGATCTGGCTGATCTTGCTGGCGTAGTTCGGGTCGGTGGCGTAGCCGGCTTTCTGCAGTTCCTTGACGAACTGTTCCGAGCTGGCCGCCCCCAGCGCGCTGCTATAGCGGCCGTTGCTCTGCAAGAAGTTCACGTAGTCGTTGAAGCTGTCGCGGAACGAGCCATAGCTGCGAAACGCGGCCTTCTCGGTCACAGCGGTTCCCCCCACGTATTCGCGGGTGTTGACGTGCATGCTGTCGCCGCTCCAGCCGTGCGCCTTGATACCGAAGAGGTTGTGGCTGCTACGGCCGTCGCCGTGCTTGATGATCGACTTACCCCAGCCGGTTTCCAGCGCCGCTTGGGCGACCAAATAGCGCGGTTCGACGCCGAGCCGCTTCGCAGCCTGCTCGGCCATCGGCATCATCGCGTTGGCAAATTCTTCGGGCGACTCGAAACGCTGCTTCGAGGCAGCCTGGGCCACGCCGTTGTAGCTCAGCGCGGTCGAATCCACCGGCGCTTCGCGCTGCACGCGTTGGGAGGCGCGGTAGCCCAGATCGACCAGCGGCTTCCGAGCGCCGTCAGTCGTCAGCGTCCCCGCCGGCGAGACATCGCCACTCGGGGCGATGCCAGCTTGTTGACGCGCCAGCAGACCCGGCAGGGAGAGCCGCCGAGTATTGAGCAGAGCACGGTCGTCACGGCCGTCAGCGACCGGCGGCAGCGCATGACTCGCCACGCTGCTTTTCACCGTGGGGCTCTGCTCGGCGTGGGCGAAGGGGTTCGGCCGGCTGGATGAGGTCTTGTCCTTGCTCATCTGCTTGACCAGCATGTCGGCCAGGCCGATACCGCCTTCACGGGACAGGTTCACCGCCAACTGCTGGTCGTGCATGTCCTGATATTGACGGGTAGTCTCACTATCGGTCAGGTCGTTGCCTTCGGAGAGCACCTCGTTGGCCGAGCGCATGGATTTGAGCAACTGGTTGAGGAACAGCGACTCGAACTCCTGGGCCACCTTGCGGACGTTGGCATCGCTGTCGCGATCCTTGCCCTTGAGTTGGCTCAGGCGATTGAGGTCGGTGTAGGCACCGCTGTCGATGCTGCGGCTCGCACTGCCCAGTTGCATGGTCATGGCATCACCCGTCAGATCACGATGAGGTCGGCTTGCAAGGCGCCGGCCTGCTTGAGGGCTTCGAGAATGGCCATCAGGTCGCCGGGAGCGGCGCCCACCTGATTGACCGCACGAACGATGTCTTCGAGGGTGGTGCCAGGGCCGAACTTGAACATCGGCTTGGCTTCCTGCTTGGCATTCACCCGCGAGTTGGGCACCACCACGGTCTGCCCACCCGACAGCGCATTGGGCTGGCTGACCTGCGGGTCCTCACTGATGCTCACGGTGAGGCTGCCATGGGTAACGGCCGCCGGCTGCACGCGCACGTTCTGGCCGATGACGATGGTCCCGGTGCGCGAGTTGATGATGACCTTGGCCACCGCCTGGCCCGGTTCGACCTCGAGGTTCTCCAGGATCGACATGTAGTCCACCCGCTGGGTCGAATCGAGCGGCGCGGAGACGCGGATCGAGCCACCATCCACGGCCTGGGCAACGCCCGGACCGAGCAGGTCATTGATCTTGTCGACGACGTTCTTCGCGGTCGTGAAGTCCGGGCGATTGAGGTTCAGGGTCAGGCTGTTGCCCTGATCGAAGCCACTGGGTACCGGCCGCTCGACGGTGGCACCGGCCGGGATGCGCCCGGCCGACGGAACGTTGACGGTGATTCGCGAGCCGTCCGCACCGCTGGCGTCGAAACCGCCGACCACCAGATTGCCCTGGGCGATGGCGTAGACGTTGCCGTCGATCCCCTTGAGCGCGGTCATAAGCAGGCTGCCACCCCGCAGGCTCTTGGCGTTGCCGATGGAGGAGACGGTGACGTCGATCGGCTGACCGGGCTTGGCGAACGGCGGAATGTCCGCATGCACGGAAACTGCGGCGACGTTCTTCAACTGCACGTTGCCGACGTTGTCCGGCACCTTGATGCCGAACTGCGCCAGCATGTTGTTGAAGGTCTGCAGGGTGAACGGCGTCTGCGTGGTCTGGTCGCCACTGCCGTTGAGGCCCACCACCAGGCCGTAACCGATCAACTGGTTGGTCCGTACGCCCTGGATGCTGGCAATGTCCTTGAGCCGTTCGGCGTGCAGGCTCGGGCTGAGCACCGCGAGCAGCAGCAGGGTCGCCAGCAGCAGCCAGTCGGAAACGCCGCGGCGCGCGCGCCCCTGGCGCCAGTCGGCGGCGAACTGGCGGCGGCAGCTATAGGAAACGGAAGCGGCGGAACGCATGTCGGCGACCCTCGTCATTAGAACGGCCACAGCGGGCTGACGAAGAAACGGCTCAGCCAGCCCGGCTGACTGGCATCGGCAAAGGCGCCGGTGCCCGAATAGGTGATGCGTGCGTCGGCCACGCGGGTCGAGGACACGATATTGTCGGTGCCGATGTCGTCGGCCCGAACCAATCCGGCGATACGCACCAGCTCCTCACCGGTGTTGAGCGTCAGCCATTTTTCGCCGCGCACGGCCAGCAGCCCGTTGGGCAGCACTTCGGCGACGGTGACGGTAATGGAACCGGAAAGGCTGTTGCTCTGCCCCGCGGTCGCCGCGCCGGTGTTGCTGCGCGTGCCGCTGAAATCGGCGCCCAGGCTCATGGTGTTGCGCGTCAGCGGGTTGGTGGCCGTGACGGCACCACCGAACAGCGAGTTCAGGCCGATGTTCGCCGAGCTGTCCTTGCTGATGTCGGAGCTGGCGTTCTTGCTGGCCTGGGTGCGCTCGTTGAGGGTGATGGTGATGATGTCGCCCACGCGGAAGGCCTTGCGGTCGCTGTAGAAGTCGCTCTCGAAGCCCGCCTGGTAGATCGCGCCATTGGTGGCGTTGGCGGGCATCGGCGTGCGCGGCAGCACCGGCGCGTAGTACGGATCGTTGGGCCGCGCGGCAGGCGCCATGCAGCCGGCAAGGGCGATGGCGGCGGCCAGGGGCAGGAGTTGGGCAAGGCGGCGCATGGCAAGACCTCTCGGGGATGACGGTCAGCGGATCAGAGGTTCTGGGAAATGAAGCCAAGCATCTGGTCCGCGGTGGAGATCACCTTGGAGTTCATCTCGTACGCGCGCTGGGTGGTGATCATATTCACCATCTCCTCCACCACGCTGACGTTGGAGTTCTCCAGGGTGTTCTGCAGCACGGTGCCGAGTCCGTTCAGCCCGGGCGTGCCGATCTGCGGCGCGCCACTGGAAGCGGTTTCCATGAACAGGTTGTTGCCGACGGCCTGCAGGCCGCCCGGGTTGATGAAGTCGGCGGTCTGCAGGTTGCCGATGATCTGCGGCGCAGCGTTGCCCGGCACCGTCACGGAGACGGTGCCGTCTTCACCGACGGTGAAGGTCTGGACCTCCTGCGGCAGCACCACGGCAGGCTCCAGCGGGAAGCCGTTGGCGGTCACCACCTGACCATCGGAGTTCAGGTGGAAGGTACCGTCACGGGTGTAGGAGATGGTCCCGTCGGGCATCATCACCTGGAAGAAGCCACGGCCGTTGATGGCCATGTCCAGCGGCTGCTCGGTGGTCTGCAGGCTACCGGTGGTGAAGACCTTCTGGGTGCCAACGATGCGCACACCGGTACCCAGCTGCAGGCCCGAGGGCAACTGATTGTCCTGGGTCGACTGCGCGCCGGGCTGGCGACGAATCTGGTACAGCAGATCCTGGAACTCTGCCCGATCGCGCTTGAAGCCGGTGGTGGCCACGTTCGCCAGGTTGTTGGAAATGGTCGACAGGTTCATGTCCTGTGCGGCCAGGCCGGTCTTGGCGACCCAAAGTGCCGGAAGCATGCTCTCCTCCTAGTCC
The DNA here is from genome assembly GCF_055768815.1 of Pseudomonas sp. R4-15. Taxonomy (NCBI): domain Bacteria; kingdom Pseudomonadati; phylum Pseudomonadota; class Gammaproteobacteria; order Pseudomonadales; family Pseudomonadaceae; genus Pseudomonas; species Pseudomonas sp. R4-15. Next base: position 2,465,365 of record NZ_CM147293.1, on the reverse strand, counting down.
GCCGGTTTTCCGGCGAAAACTGTATTCACTTAGCTGATTTGCAATACCCGGGCCATCGCCGCGGAACCGTCTTCGGCGGTCCTCATCAACTTCACCTGCAGCTCGAACTGCCGGGAAAGCGCGAGGATCGAGGTCATTTCCTCCACCGCATTGACGTTGCTCGACTCGAGGAAGCCCGAGGCGACGCGCACGTTGCCATCGGCCGCCGGCGGCTGGCCGCTGACGTGCATGAGCCCGTCGACACCCTTTTGCAGCTCAGCCGGCGGCGGATTGACCAGGCGGATGCGGTCCACCTCGGCCTGCACGTTCGGCGCCTCGCCAAGGGCGCGGATGCTGATGGTGCCGTCCTCGCCAATCTCCACCTTCTGCTGCGGCGGCACGGCAATCGGGCCGGCGTTACCCAGCACCGGCAGGCCATCCGCCGTGCGCAGCATCCCCAGTGCGTCGATATTCAGGTTGCCGGCACGGGTGTAGGCCTCGCCCCCGTCGGGCGTCTGCACGGCGATCCAGCCGTCCCCCTGGATGGCGACGTCCAGCTCGCGGCCGGTCTCCTGCATGGAGCCGGTGGTGAAGTCCGTCGCCGGCCGCTCGCTCATGGCGAATACACGGCTGGGCTGCACGTCGCCGAATACCGGCATCGCGCGGGCCTGCTCCAGATCCCGGCGAAAACCGGTGGTGGAGACGTTCGCCAGATTGTTGGCGTGGGCGCGCTGGGCCATGCTGATCTGGCTGGCGCCGGTCATGGCAACGTAGAGCATCTTGTCCACGGGGCTTCTCCCTTGGCGGAATATGGGCGAAACGATTCGCCCCTCTTCCCAAGCAATCCGCGTGCCACGTCGAAAAATCAAATAACCTACTGAAATCAAAAGAATAAATACGAGATCAAGCACGCCGAAAAAATGTCGCGGCAAATGCTCGCCGCTTCCGGCAGGCTCTCAGAAACGCGAAGGCCCGACACACGAAAGGAATCCTCCGCAGGCCGGGCCTTGACGCGACCCCCGGCAGCAGCGGCCGGGGACGCGGGACATCAACGCAGGTTGATAATGGTCTGGTTGATGGTGCTCTCGGTCTCGATCGTCTTGGCGTTAGCCTGGTAGTTACGCTGGGCAACGATCAGGTTGACCAACTGATCGGACAGCTCCACGTTGGAGTCCTCCAGCGCAGCAGACTGCAGAGACCCGAGCGTCCCCGCTCGCGGCGTGCCGATCACGGGCTCGCCCGAATCGAACGATTGAACCCAGCTCGTGCCACCAATGGGAGTCAAGCCCTGGACGTTCGCGAAGTTGGCCAATACGACCTGTCCCTGGACCTTGGACTGGCCGTTCGTGTACCGAGCAAAGACAAGCCCCGTGTCATCGATGGAAAGCCCGGACAATTGCCCCGTCGTGTAGCCATCCTGGCTAACCTGGTTGACCGCGAACACGCTGGAATACTGACTGGACGAGCGTATGTCGATGGAAATACCACTGGTGCTTGCCTCGGCACCGTTACCTGCCCAAACCGGAGGGTTTCCACCGTCCGACGCAGCCGGAACCCAATCATCCAGAGACATCAGCCCCGTGGTGGGATCAAAATTCAGCGGCCCGCCGGCAGTCATGTTGGCGAGGTCGAGCGAGCCGTCCGCGCGGAAACGCAGCCCTACGGTATAAGGCTCGGTACCGGTCGTAGGCGGAGTGGCGGCGGGATCCCCTGCGGGGTCCCCGGGGTTACGCCCATCGATCAATACCTGCATGTCCCAGGCGTTATCACCCGTCTTCACAAAATACTGCGTCAGTACGTGGGCATTACCCTGGCTGTCGTAGATATTGGTCGACGTGGAAGAGTTATAACTGTTCGGATCCCCCGGATTGAACGGAGAAACCGTGGGAGCCTTGTTGGTGGAGTTCAGGTTGAAGCCTTGCTGCATGCTCGTCGTGGCACGAGGTTCCTGATTGGTAGACTCAACGCGCAGGTTGCCGACGACGCCATTTTGCAAGGTCCCCTCGGCATCCACCGTATAGCCCTGCAAGTTATAACCCAGGTTATTTACAATGTAGCCATCACGGTCGGTGCCAAAATACCCCGCCCGCGTATAGGAAATATCTCCGTTGTTGCTCGTAACGAAGAAGCCATTGCCATTGATCGCCAAATCCAAGGCGTTTTGCGTGTAGTTGACGTTACCCTGATTGAAGAGCTGCGAGGTATTCGCCAGAAGAACGCCGCTCCCCCGAGGATTCGAGCCCGACCCACCCATCATCGACGCCGCATAAACGTCCGCAAACTCCGCGCGCGACTGTTTGAAACCGGCAGTGCCCGCGTTGGCAATATTGTTCCCGGTAATATTAAGGTCTTGGCTTGCAGCTCGAAGGCCACTCAGTCCGATGTTGAAAGACATGAATTACTCCTTCGCCGGAGCGCCGGCGATCATTACCGAGGCGCTATTGGCCGATGATTTGAACTTGGGAGAGAGGGACACTGCCCACACCAGCCAGATTGAGCATCATCTGGCCGCCATCCTGCGCAAGGGTCACGCTGTCCACGTTAGCCGGCAGCAGCGTATACAAGCCTTTGGTCTCATCCCCGTAGGTTGCCTGAGCCTCGAACTTATAGGTGCCCGGGGGTAGCGTTTCCCCGTCCGCACCCTTGCCATCCCAAGAGAAGCTGATGTTCCCAGCCTTTTGCTGGCCAAGATTGACACGCGATACGACCGCCCCTGCCCCGTCATAGACGGTGACATAGACGTTCCCGCTGCTTTCAGGAAGTACGAGACTGGCATCGAAAGGCTTACTGGTATCCACCAGCGCAGTTTCCGCAGGCACGATGACCTTACGCCCCACCAGGGAAGACGCCTGCAACGCCTGTGAAGACTGGAACCCGGACAACAGGGAACTCATGCTGTCGTTGAGTTCCTGAACGCCCTCGACCTGACTGAACTGCGCCAACTGGGCAATGAACTCGCCATTGCCCTGGGGCTCCAGCGGACTTTGGTTATTCAACTGGGTCACCAGCAATTGAAGGAACGCGTCCTTCCCCAGCTCGTCGTTCTTCGAGGTACTGCTATCAGACTTTATCTGGTACTGATCGAGAACAGAGCCAGCCGCATTTACTTCGATACTCATGGTCTAGTACTCAGCTATTGGGCTACTGCCCCAGAGTCAGGGCTTTCTGCATCATCGTCTTGGCGGTGTTCATCAGCTCGGCGTTGCTCTGGAAAGCGCGGCTGGCGGATATCATGTCGGCCATTTCCTCGACGACGTTGACGTTCGGGTAGTAGACGTAGCCGTCGGCGTTGGCCGCCGGATTGCTGGGCTCGTAGCGCGCCATCAATTCACTCTGGTCCTCAATCACGCCAGCCACGCGCACGCCACGACCGGCCTCATCCTCACCGCCGAACAGTGAGTTACCAGCGCCCCCCTGAGCTTGCTGCAATACGGTGGCGAACACCGGATGTCGCGCCCTGTAGGTCTGGTCGATACTGGAGGACACCGACTCGGCGTTGGCGATGTTCGAGGCCACGGTGTTGAGACGCACGCTCTGCGCACTCATTCCACTGCCGGCTATACCGAAAATGTTGGATAAGGACATGGCGATCAATCCCCGCGAATGGCGTTCATCAAGCCCTTGAGCTTGCTGTTGAGGAACGTGAAGCTGGCTTGGTAGTCCAGCGCGTTCTGCGCGTACTTGGCCTGCTCAACGTTCTCGTCGACGGTGTTCTGGTCGATCGAAGGTTGCTCGGGCGTGCTGTAGAGCAACCCCGGCTCCCCAAAACTATCGCCCTGGCCCGCGAGATGGTTGCTGCTGGTGGTCGCGACAGACAGCGCCCCATTCTGTAGACGCTGCTGCTGGGCCTGCAGAATGCTGTTGAAGTCCAGGTCACGCGCCTTGTAGTTGGGCGTATCGGCATTCGCCAGATTGTTCGCCAGCAACTCCGCGCGCTGCGCTCGAAATGACAGCGCCTGCTGATGAATGCCTAAGGCTTTGTCGAAACTGATGGTCATGGCTGATGCCTCGCCGCGATTTTACTCGCTAACGAATTAGCAAACGCCATGCCAGAATATAAAATTCTTTAATTTCAACGACTTGGAAGTTCGCCCGCCAATTCATGGACGGAGCGGCAAGTTTTTACCGCCTTGCCGGCGGCCACCTTGCCGCCCCGTGACGGGAAACCGTCACAGAGCGGCAAGCGCGAGCAGGCCTATTTGACCTGGTAGATGATTCCCGGACTGCACTGAACCATTTGGTAAAGGTCGGGCAAGCCGTTGAGCGCCTCCGAAGCGCCCAGGAACAGGTAGCCCCCAGGTTTCAGAGTGGCGTGGATGCGCCGCAGGATGTCTTTCTTGACGTCGGCAGAGAAATAGATGAGCACGTTGCGGCAGAACACCACATCGAACTTGCCCAGCGTGGCGTAGCTTTCCAGAAGGTTGAGCGCACGGAATTCGACGCGAGAACGAATCGCCGCCTTTACCGCCCAGCGGCCACCCTCGCGCGGCTCGAAGAAACGCTGAAGTCGATCCTTGGAAAGGCCCCGCCCCAACGCCAAACTGTCGTACTCACCACTGCGGCACGCATTGAGCATCGCACCGGAGAGATCCGTCGCAACGATCTGCACGCCGCCACGCAGCTGACCCAGGTTCGTGCGCTCGAACTCGTCCACGCTCATCGACAACGAGTACGGCTCCTGCCCCGAAGAGCACGCCGCCGACCAGATGCGCAAACGCTGCCCACCCGAGGCCTTGGCCATTTCTGGCAACACCTTGGTCTTGAGGACCTCGAACGGGTAGGTATCGCGAAACCACAACGTCTCGTTGGTGGTCATCGCGTCGATGACCTTTTCCCGAAGGCCGGCGCGCGGCTGGCTCTGGATACGCTGCACCAGCTCACCGAGGCTAGCGATGTTGTTCTCGCGCATCAGCTTGTTGAGGCGACTGGAGACCAGATACTCCTTGTTCGTCCCCAGCAAGATGCCGCAGGCCTTTTCCAGAAAGACCCTGAACTGTTCGAAATCCAAATTGGTGGAAGACACTGACGTTACGCTGCCTCTATGGAGAGCTTGCGCATCAGGCCCCGGAAGCGGGACCGATGCGTTCGATGACCTTGGCGGCGAGTTCGTCAGGTCGGAATTTGGCGAGGAAGTCGTCTGCACCGACCTTCTTCACCATCGCCTGGTTGAACACGCCGGATAACGAAGTATGCAGGAGAATGCACAGGTCCGACATCCGAGGGTCGTTGCGAACCTCAGCCGTCAGGGTATATCCGTCCATTTCCGGCATTTCGATATCGGAGATCATCATCAACAGCTCGGCGCTTGGCTTCTCGCCCCGCTCTGCCATGGCCTTGAGGTAATTCAGCGCCTGTCGACCGTCGTTGAGCGTTACCACCTCTACGCCAACCGACTCCAGGCAGCGCTGGACCTGCTTGCGCGCCACCGACGAGTCGTCAACGATCAGAACGCGCTTGGTAGCAGCGAGCTGCAGGGTGTCTTCCTTGATGATGCCCTCGGACACTTCAGTCCGCATCGGAGCCACCTCGGCGAGAATCTTCTCGACGTCGATGATCTCCACCAACTGGTTGTCGACCCGGGTGACCGCTGTCAGATAATGCTCACGGCCGGCGCCCTTGGGTGGCGGATGGATGCCCTCCCAATGCATGTTGACGATGCGTTCGACCGAGCGCACCAGGAAACCCTGAACCTTGCTGTTGTACTCGGTGATGATGACGAAGCTGTCCTTGAGTTCCTGCAACGGCCGACGACCTATGGCCTGGGAAAGATCAAGAATCGGAATGGTGCCGCCGCGGATGTTCGCCACGCCCCGCACGACCCGGCTCGACTTGGGCATCACGGTCAGGCGGGGGCACTGCAGCACCTCCTTCACCTTGAAGACGTTGATGCCGTACATCTGATTGCCATCCAGGCGGAACAACAACAGCTCTAGGCGGTTCTGCCCCACCAACTGGGTACGCTGATTTACCGAATCCAACACGCCGGCCATACCGGTTCCCTCGCTGTCTGCATCGCCATCCGAGTAGGCACGGCGCTTGCTTGTGTTCTGGTTATGAAAAGCATGACGACGATTATTCGACGCGTTATGGCATTTGGCCAACTACCGCTACGAGTTTTACCGACTTTACTCGGGGTAGGCTACTGCGGCATCGCTGCCGCCGGCCAAACGGCGCCCGAACAGCTTATCGGCACTACCCAAGGTTACCTTGAGTGGGCTGTGGAAGATTATATCCAGCGTAGCGGCATCGAAGGGCGCTATGAGATTCGCGTCAACACCCTGGACCCCCGACTACGCCTCCCTGATTGTGAGCGTAGCCTGGACGCGCGACTGGAGAGCCCGGCGCAGCCCATTGGCCGGGTAAACGTTCGGGTGAGTTGTGCCGGAGCGGCGCCCTGGCGGGTTTTCGTGCCTGCCGAAGTGGCCCTCTACCGTGAAATCGTCAAGGTCAATCGCCCTCTCAAACGCGACAGCGTCCTGAGCGCAGACGACCTGGCGATGAGCGAGCAGGACGTAAGCGGCCTGCGCCAGGGTTTTCTCACCGAATTCTCCCAGGCAATCGGCAAGAAACTGCGACGCCCGGTCATTGCCGACCAATTGTTGACGCCCGCCCACCTCGAAATTGCCGAGGTCGTCGCCCGTGGCGATCAGGTAGTCATAGTCGCGCGCAGTGGAACCATCAACGTCAGGATGCCTGGGGAAGCCCTCTCGGGCGGAGTTCCCGGCGAACAGATCCGCGTGCGCAATCAGTCTTCTCAACGCGTCATCAAGGCCCGCGTCACCGGGCCCGGAGAGGTAGAGGTAGAGATGTAGGCCCGGACGGGGTATTTTTGTACGCAGGTTTGATGCCGAGGATTTTTTTCCACGTCGACCCTAAAGATTTACGCATAGCGGTCGAAAAGCAGGACAAGCGTCCAGACATCCGTTCGAGGTTTCATCATGGTCATCGAATTCAATCGCCCCAACGGCAGCACGTCCGCGGAGAGCTCCACCCGCACACGCACGACCCAGAGCGAGTCGCGCAGCACGGCGAGCGAAAGCCAGCAGACGGCCACCCAGGCCAACTCGACGACCAGCGGTGAAGCTGTGCATCTGAGCAACGAAGCGCAGCAGCTGAAAAACGTCAGCAACAAACTGAGCGACCTTCCCCAGGTCGACAGCAGCAAGGTTGCTCGACTCAAGCAGAGCATCAGCGATGGCAGCTATCAGGTCGACGCTCAGCGCGTGGCCAGCAAACTGCTTGACCTGGAATCCTAACGTCGGTCACAGGGACGGCGCTTAGGGATTTTTGGACGCCCTGATTTCTCCGAGCCCGACATGTCCGACGAACGACTGCTGCAACTGTTCAACGAAGACCTCTCCAGCGCTGAGCAACTGGCGGAGCTACTCGAGACAGAGCACGAGGCTCTACGCACCCGTGCGCTCTCCGACCTCGAACATATCCTTCAAAGCAAGCAGCCCATTCTGGCAATCCTCGCCCAGCACGGTACCGAGCGCAGTCGCGTACTCATCCAGGCGGGCCTGACGGCCGACCAGGAGGGTCTCACGCGATTCGCCGAGCGCAGCGCCATTGGCACGCAATTACTGCAGTCTGGCAGCGCCCTGGCCGAGAAACTGGAACACTGCCAAGCCTTGAACCGTCGCAACGGTCGCCTGATCCACTCAAATCAAGCGAGCACCGGCAAGATGCTACAAATCCTGCGCGGTGGGGATGGCGAGACGCCCGGTCTCTACAACGCCCACGGTTCTTCGGTGCGCGGCGGCTACCAACGCCCTTTGAGCCAGGCCTAGGCTGATTGCCGTTTCGCCACGAACGGTTTGCCCGTATCCTTGCCTAGCCCTAGCCTGGAGAGCGCTTCACTCGTGTACCGGACCCCTTCGGACGACAAGGCGCAGGAGGCTAGCCGCCTCACTGCACCACTGGAAATACTCGGCCATCTCAAGCAATTACAAGACGGCCGCTACCCACTGATGCTCATTTTCGGTGAGAACGGCCAACGCTTCGGCAGCTTCGTCGTAGAAATCGACAGAGAACGGGGCCGCTTGGCGATCGATGAACTTCTCCCCCAGCACGGTGAGCGCTTGCTGAGTGTCGGCATGCCGTTTCTGGTCGATACCGCCATCGACGGTGTGCGCATCACTTGGCGCTGCCAAGCCCCCGTGACACTGGATGAGCTTCAGGGCTCTCGCTGTTATTGGCTGCCACTTCCGACGGAAATCACCTATCACCAGCGGCGCAATGCCTTCCGCGCCGCCGTCAAGGGTATGCAGGTCGATGTTCTGCTGGAGGGAGATCAGCTTGCCGAGGCCCTCCCCGGGCAGATGGTCGATCTTTCGGCAAGCGGTTGCCGCCTGCGCTTTAAGGGCAACTTCGCCAGCAGGCTGCGCACGAGCACGCTCTATGACCAATTGAACATCGATCTGCCGGACGCACCGCGACTCCGGGTCAGCATCGAGATCCGTCACCTGCATTATCAGGAAAGCCTCGACCACACCCTGGTGGGCGTACGCTTCCAGCAGCTGAGTGGCGCCGAGCAGCGCACGGTGGATCGTTTCGTTTATCAGCTTCAGCGTGAAGCGCGCCGGTTCGAGAAAGGCGAACTCTAGCGCCTGTCGCCGTTCGCCTCACAGTCCCGCAGGGCAGGCAAAGTCTGCCCGCCTAGATGTCCTGGAAGGGCTGCGGATCTCCGCAGCCCACCCGCAGAACCTCGGCCTTGTCATCCATCAACGCGATGACGGTCGAAGCGTCCACCCCACCCTGTCCGCCGTCGATGATCAGGTCCACCTGTTTCTCCAGCCGACTGCGAATTTCCCCAGGATCGGCCAGCGGCAAGCTTTCGCCCGGCAAAATCAGGCTGGCGCTCATCATCGGCTCCCCTAACTGCTCCAGCAGCGCCTGGGCAATCGGATGCCCCGGCACGCGCAATCCGATCGTTCGGCGCTTGGGGTGCAGCAGCATCCGCGGCACTTCCCGCGTCGCCGGAAGGATGAAGGTATAAGGTCCCGGCGTATGCGTTTTGAGCAGACGAAACGCACCCGTGTCGACCTTGGCGAAAAGCCCCAACTGCGAAAGGTCGCGGCATGCCAGGGTGAAGTTGTGCTTGTCATCCAATTGGCGCAGACGGCGAATCCGCTCGACCGCACCTTTCTCGCCGATACGACACCCGATGGCATAGGAGGAGTCGGTCGGATACACCACCACCCCACCACTGAGGATGATCTCCACCGCCTGGCGAATCAGCCGTGGCTGCGGATTCTGCGGATGAACCTGAAAGAACTGACTCATTTGATGCCCCTTATGGCGTGCCTTGCGCCGCGGGCACGATATTGTCGTGACGCGGCGCCGCTTCACCCAAACGCTCCCAGAGCGGCGGCAGATCGACCGGTAGCGGTCGATACATGCCCAGTTCGGACCACTGCCCGGGCGCATGGAAATCACTGCCGACGCTCGCCAGCAGGCCGAATTCTCGGGCCAGGATAGCCAAGCCACCCACCTGCTCGGCGGGCTGCAAGCCATTGACCACCTCCAAGGCATGCCCTCCCCCGGCGACGAACGCGGTGATCAGGCGACGACGCTTGCTGCGCGTGAACGGGTACTGCCAGGGGTGCGCGAGACTGATCCAGGCGCCTGCCTCACGCAGCACATCGAGCGTCTGTTCGAGACTCGGCCAATGTTGCTTGACGTCACCGAGCTTGCCGGCACCCAGCCACTTGCGAAAGGCTTCCGCGTGATCACGAACGTGACCGGCGCGCACCATGTGCTCGGCAAAGTGCGGACGCGCCGGTGCATTGGCACTCTGCCCTTGCGCAGCCTGCACCTGGCGAGCCCCTTCGAAGCAGCCCGGCATGCCTTTGCTCGCCAGACGAACGCCGATCTCCTCGGCGCGCAGCCAACGTCCCCGGTGCAACGCTTCCAATGCATCACGCAAGGGGGCTGCGTCGGCATCGAAGGCGTATCCCAGGACATGAACGGTCGCCCCGCCCCAGGTGCAGGACAGCTCGATGCCATTGATCAGATTCAGCGAGAGCTCCGCCGCCGCCTGACGCGCTTCCGGCAACCCCTCGAGCGTGTCGTGATCGGTGAGCGCCAGCGATCGTACGCCCTGCCGATGCGCACGCGCGACCACCTCGGCGGGGCGCAAGGCTCCATCGGAAGCCGTACTGTGGCAATGCAGGTCGAGATTCATATGAGCCGGACTCCAGCGCTTCTACCGGTAAACAGGTCTGCTATTATGCGGCGACTTCCCGCGTTTGGCTCCCGCCGTGAAACAGTTCATCGACTTCATCCCGCTGCTGCTGTTCTTCATCGTCTTCAAGCTCGACCCTCGCGACCTCGAACTGGCCGGGCATCACCTGGTGTTCGGCGGCATCTTCAGTGCCACCGCCGTTCTGATCGTCTCGTCGCTGATCGTCTATGGCGCCCTCTTCCTGCATCAACGCCGGCTCGACAAGGGTCAATGGTTGACCCTGCTGGCCTGCCTGGTGTTCGGCGGAATGACGCTGGCCTTTCACAGCGAGACGTTCCTCAAGTGGAAGGCCCCGGTCTTGAACTGGCTGTTCGCACTGGGTTTCGCCATTAGCCAGGTTGTCGGCGAACAACCGCTGATCCAGCGCATGATGGGCCACGCCCTGACGCTGCCGCGGCGGATCTGGCTGCGGTTGAACCTCGCCTGGGTCGCCTTTTTCGTGTTCTGCGGTTTCGCACAACTCTACGTAGCCTTTCACTTCCCCGATTTCTGGGTGGACTTCAAGGTGTTCGGCAGCCTGGGCATGACCCTGCTGTTCCTGCTTGGCCAGGGGCTGTTCATCGCGCGTTATCTGCAAGACCCCGAAGAACAAGAGGACTGAAGAACATGCTCTACGCGATCATCTCCACCGACATCGAAGACTCGCTGGAAAAGCGCATGGGCGCCCGCCCTGCTCATCTGGCACGCCTCGAGAGCCTGCGCGACGAAGGCCGCCTGGTACTGGCCGGCCCGCACCCGGCGATCGACAGCGCGGACCCGGGCAGTGCCGGTTTCAGCGGCAGCCTGGTGGTTGCCGAATTCGCCTCGCTGGAAGCGGCACAGAGCTGGGCCGACGCGGACCCTTACTGCGCCGCCGGCGTCTACGCCCAGGTACTGGTGAAACCGTTCAAACGCGTCCTGCCCTGAGCACGCCATGAGCGAACTGCTGCTGATCGACGACGACATCGAGCTCTGCGACCTTTTGCAGAGCTGGCTCACACCCGAAGGCTTCAACGTTCGCGCAGCCCACGATGGCCAGAACGCACGCAAAGCGCTCGCCGAGCAGACGCCGGAAGCCGTGGTGCTTGATGTCATGCTCCCGGACGGCAGCGGTCTCGAATTGCTCAAGCAACTGCGCGGCGAGCACCCCGATCTCCCGGTGCTGATGCTCTCCGCGCGCGGCGAGCCTCTGGACCGGATTCTCGGGCTGGAACTGGGTGCCGACGACTATCTGGCCAAGCCCTGCGACCCACGCGAATTGACGGCGCGCTTACGCGCCGTGCTGCGCCGCAGCCATCCCACCAGCACACCGGCGCAGGTCCAACTTGGCGATCTGAGCTACAGTCCCGCGCGCGGTATCGTCAGCATCGACGAACACGAAATCGGCCTGACACTCTCCGAAGGCAAGATTCTCGAAGCCCTGCTACGCCAACCCGGCGAGCCCCTCGACAAGCAGGAGCTTGCGCAACTGGCACTGGGACGCAAGCTCACCCTCTACGACCGCAGTCTGGACATGCATGTCAGCAACCTGCGCAAGAAGCTCGGCCCCCATCCGGACGGGCGGGCACGCATCCTCGCGCTGCGCGGGCGCGGCTACTACTACGCGCCCTGAGTGGCACAATCGTACACAGTCAGCACCTGCCCGGACGCGTCGCCCCCATTTACAGAGCCTTTACCCCGCGCTGACTGCTCCTTACGTAAGCGTCCGTAGACTGTCCTCATCCGGTAACGACCGGCCACGCAAGAGGATAGACACCATGCGCAAGACCCTCACCGCCCTCGCCTTCGCCGCCGCCCTGCCCGCTCTGGCGTTCGCCGCCCCATCCCATGACGTGCAGCCCCAGGACCGCGGACCCGGCCCCAAAGGCGGACCGGAAATGATGTTTCGCCAACTGGACCTGAGCAAGGAGCAACGCCAGGACATCGGTAAGCTCATGGGCGACGAAATGCGCAACCAGCGCGAGATCACCCGCCGCTACCTCGACAAGCTTCCCGAAGCCGAGCGTAAATCCATGCAAGCCGAAATACAGGCCTCCCGCGACAAGGCCGATCAGGCCATCCGCGCGAAGCTGACCAGCGAGCAACAAAAACAGTACGACGAGATCCACGAGAAGATGAAGGAGCGCCGCGCCGAGCGCGCCGAGTTCAAGGCCTGGAAAGCCGAGCGCGACAAAGCCCAGTAAACTGCACGCCAGAAAACCCAGCCTGCCACCTACCGGTGGCAGGCTTCGTCGTTTCCAGGAGCCCTGCATGCGATCGTTGTTCTGGCGAATCCTCGCCACATTCTGGTTGGCTATCGCCTTGGTCGCGGTGCTGTCCCTGTTGCTCGGCCATGCCCTGAACCAGGACGCCTGGATTCTCAGTCGACACCCCATTCTCAAGGACTTGCCGGAGCGCTGGACCGCGATCTATGAGCGGGACGGAGCCGATGCCGCGCAACGCTTCCTGGAGCGCCTGCACAATCGCGCCCGTGTAGACGTACAAGTACTCGGCGAAGCTGGCCGCCCGGCAGTCGCGGGTACCTTTCCCCCGCGCGCCGCAATCTTCGAGGCGCGCCGCCAGGAAGGAAGACTACCCTGGCGACGACTGACAACCGACTACACCAGTGCCAGCGGCGAGACCTTCCTGTTCATCTACCGTATTCCCTATCCCGAACTGGAAGCCTGGCACCGCGACAGCCTGATGTGGCCCCTCAGCGCATTGGCCATTGCGCTGGTGGTCCTGACCCTCTTCAGCCTTCTGCTGACGCTGTCGATCACCCGACCACTGGGCCGCCTGCGCGGCGCGGTGCACGACCTGGGGCAAACCACCTACCAGCAGAACAGCCTGGCGCAACTCGCCAAACGCCGGGACGAGCTGGGTGTACTGGCTCGCGACTTCAATCGCATGGGCGCCCGACTGCAGAACCTGATCGGCAGCCAGCGGCAACTGCTGCGCGACGTATCCCACGAGCTGCGCTCACCCCTGGCCCGCCTGCGCATCGCCCTGGCACTGGCCGAACGTTCCGACCCTACGGAACAGGCGCGCCTGTGGCCCCGCCTGACCCAGGAGTGCGATCGACTGGAACAGTTGATCGGCGAGATCCTCGCCCTTGCACGCATCGATGCGGATCCCGGCGCCCGCCAGCACGTCGCGCTCAAGTCACTACTGGAAAAACTGTGCGATGACGCGCGCCTGTCACATCCGCAGCAACGCATCGAAATCGACATGGACGCCGGCATCGAGCTTCAGGGCTGGCCGTATATGCTCGAACGCGCACTGGACAACCTGCTGCGCAACGCCCTGCGCTTCAACCCTAGCGAGCAACCGATCGAAATCAGCGTCAACCGCGAAGGCGATGCCTGGCGTATCGAGCTTCGCGACCATGGTCCTGGCGTCGATCCTGCGCATCTGCAACGGCTGGGCGAGCCCTTCTTTCGAGCCCCTGGGCAGCAGGCACCAGGCTACGGACTGGGACTGGCGATTGCCCGCCGCTCGGTGGAGCGCCACGGCGGCAGCCTGCGCCTGGAAAACCACCCGGAAGGCGGCTTGCGGGCAAGCCTGCTGCTGCCCGTAGCGGACTGATTCAGAGCTGCGCGGCGATCTCGGCCAGCGCCTTGGCCGGGTCATCGGCCTGGGCGATGGGACGACCGATGACCAGGAAGTCCGACCCGGCCTGCATCGCCTGCTGCGGCGTGAGGATGCGACGTTGATCGTCCTGCACACTGCCGGCGGGGCGAATGCCCGGAGTCACCAATTGCAGCGCTGGGTACTGCTGCTTGAGCGCCCGCGCCTCGCGGGCGGAACAGACCAGGCCGTCCAGGCCGGCACGCAGGGCAAGCCCAGCCAGACGCAGCACTTGCGCTTCCGGATCGATATCCAGCCCCAGGTCGGCCAGGTCCGAGCGCTCCATGCTGGTCAACACGGTAACGCCGATCAGCAGTGGGCGCGTCGCGACCGGCGCCGCCTCGAGCACCTCGCGGCAGGCGGCCATCATGCGCAGCCCCCCGGAGCAATGCACATTGACCATCCAGACGCCCAGTTCGGCGGCCGCCTTCACCGCCATCGCCGTGGTGTTCGGAATGTCGTGGAATTTGAGATCGAGGAATACTTCGAAGCCCAGACGTTGCAGCGACTCGACGACCGCGGGCCCGCTGCGGGTAAAGAGCTCCTTGCCCACCTTGAGCCGGCACAGAGCGGGATCCAGGCGTGCAGCCAACTCCAACGCGGCCGCGGAGCTGGGGAAATCGAGGGCGACAATGATCGGAGTCTGGCAACGCATGATGGTCTCAACAATCGAAGGTGGCGCATTGTACCTGCCACGCCGCAAGGGCCCAAGCCACAGGCCGGCGAACTGACAGGCCGTTCGCGGCGTCGTATGGTATAGCCCCGTCAAAAAGGAGACGCACCATGCCCTGGTATGCCTGGCTCATTCTCGCCCTGGCGCTTGGCTCGATCGTCGGCGGCCTGTTGCTGCTGCGCGACTCGGCCAAGCGGCTCCCCTTGAGCAAGGAACAACTCGAGCGCATCCATCGTCGCAATGCCGAACTGGATGCCGAGGAAGCCCGGGAGCGTCAATGAAACGACCGGGGTCAGGATCAGTTACCGAGCAGCGCCTGAGGCTCGCGGACCTCGACCCCGAAGGGCTCGAAGAGATTTTGCAGGGTTCCGTCCTGCCGCAAACGCACGAATAGCGATGCCAACTGCACGACGTCGATGGGCGAGCCAGGCCGAAGAATCGCATGGTGCAGATAGACCTGATCGATGCGTTCCGATATCAACAATCGCTCGGCCATCTCCGGCCGCGCCTTGAACGTCGCGCTCAGATAAGACTGCGAGGCGAGCGTCAGGTCGACCCTGCCCCGGAGAACCATTTGCAGGTTGGCTTCCAGTGAATGTGTAAGACCCGCATTGAAATTGCGTGCAAGGTACTGGGGATCAGTACGAAAATCGGCAAAACGGTAGTGAAAACCGTTGTAGAGCATCATCCGCTTGCCTTTCAGTTCGCTGAAGTAGCTCTGATCCCGCCCCGGCTCACGCGCAGCGACGAAGCGCTCCACATCCTTGAGCCCCATGTCGACCGTGGAATGCGGAATGCTCTGCCATTCCCACGATGGATTCTCGAAGATGCAAAGATCCACACGGCCACTCTTCAAGTCACCGAACCGTCGCCGCACGGAAGTGGGCACGGCTTCGAAGCGGAACTCGTCCTGCGTCGCGTTAAGGGCGGCAATCAATTCCACCAGCAAGCCTTGCGGACGGTTCGATGCGAACTCCACATAAGGTGGAAAAGGGACCGCGGCCACCCGCACGAGTTTTGCAGCCTCGATGCCCGGAGATAGCAACAGGGCCACGACTCCGCACAGCGCCAGAGACCAACAGGATTTCCATGCTATACGTCGCGCACTGTGCACGAGACGCCTCCCCAGGATGCCCATGCGGATCATCACGTCTCGCGCCGTAATGCGCAATGGCCACTCTCGCGCTGGGTTATTGCCGCAGTGCCTGTGGAGCGCTCCGGGGGCATGAAAAGGATCTTGATCGAGCTTGACTTCCCCTTCCGAATCAGTAAGATACGCGACGTTGTTCCGCGATAGCTCAGTCGGTAGAGCAAATGACTGTTAATCATTGGGTCCCTGGTTCGAGTCCAGGTCGCGGAGCCAAATAAAAAAGCCCCGGCTATGCCGGGGCTTTTGCTTTTCAGCCCGCCTGATCTTGACCGAGGCCCTCAGCGAACCACCAGCCGTTCGCGATTGCGCTCGAGAATCGACGAACCGATCCCCTTCACTTCCAGCAACTCGTCAACCGATGCGAACGGACCATGCTCCGAACGATAGTCGACGATGGCCCGCGCCTTCACCTCGCCCACGCCCAACAAGCCATCCTGCAGCATTTGGACATCAGCGCTATTCAGGTCGATCGAAGTGACCGCAGGGGCAGTCACCTCCGCTGGCGCCGCGGAGGTTTCAGCCGCAGCCGCGTACCCGCCCAGACTGGAAAGCACAGCGAAGGTCATAGCAACTAAAAACTTCTGCATCTCAATATTCCCTCTGTAGAAAGTGGCATTCCTTGACTGCGTCGAAAACCTTAAACACAGGGAAAGTCACCACCAACCAAGGACATCGAGAAGCATGATCCCGCGCACGAAACACCCCGCTAACGGCGGAGGAATGAGCGGAATTCCTCAGTGCTGAACTGCAGTCTCAGCAGGCGCCGGGGCACGCACACCCTCAGAGGCTCGCCGCTGTTTCTCCAAGGCGCGCTGCTGCGAGCGCACACGAAGCACGAGACGACCATAGGCAAGCCAACCGAATACCGGCCCCAACAGCAGGCCAACCAGAAAGGCCAGGATGACCGGCAGAGCCAGCGGGGCTGGGGACGACTGCCATCCGAAGAGGGTCAGCGTGACGCTCTCTTGGTTTTCCAGGATGAACACCAGAGAAGCCAGAGCCAGGAAGAGAACGAATACGAGAATGAGAATGCGCTTGAAGGTCTGCATGACGAACCTGATAGCCAGAAGGAATAGGTAATGGCGAGCCGGGATACCTGCCCAAGATCACCGAAGCGTGCGCCAAGCTCACGCCGCGAGGACAGACCTCTCGCTCAGCGAGACGCTACCCCCTGCTCATTCGTCATTAACGCGGTCGCGCAGTTCCTTACCGGGCTTGAAATGCGGCACGAACTTGCCATCGAGCGTGACCGACTGGCCAGTCTTCGGATTGCGACCGACACGAGGCGCCCGATAGTGCAGCGAAAAGCTGCCGAACCCACGAATTTCGATACGCTCACCGGTCGCCAAGGCCTGTGCCATCTGTTCCAGCATGGTCTTTATCGCCAGCTCCACATCCTTCGAGGACAACTGCCCCTGCTGACTGACGATGCGCTCGATCAACTCCGACTTGGTCATGGTTTTCCCTTCTTTTTCAAGCGGCTAGATCATTCGGATCCGTCTCGGTTTTAGCACGTCGAGCAGACTTTGAACAGCCCGTAATGAAAAGAGGGAATTAGGCTTTTCATGCACATACGAAAAGGGGCGACCGAAGTCGCCCCTTTTCAATGGATAACGCAGAACTTAGTTCTGGTTTTCCATCTGTGCGCGGATCAGGTCGCCGATGGTGGTCGGGCCACTGGATTCCACTTCCTGCTTGCGCAGGTGGTTGATCGCGTCCTTCTCGTCCTCGACATCCTTGGACTTGACGGACAGGCTGATCACGCGGCTCTTACGGTCGACACCGATGATCTTGGCTTCGACTTCGTCGCCTTCCTTCAGCACGTTGCGCGCGTCTTCAACGCGATCACGGCTGATTTCGGACGCCTTCAGGCTGCCTTCGATCTCTTCGCCCAGAGTGATGATGGCACCCTTGGCGTCGACTTCCTTGACGGTACCGCGAACGATGGTGCCTTTCTCGTTGAGAGCAACGTAGTTGGAGAACGGATCGTCTTCCAGCTGCTTGATACCCAGGGAGATGCGCTCACGCTCCGGATCGACCGACAGGATGACGGTGTCCAGCTCGTCGCCTTTCTTGAAGCGACGCACGGCTTCTTCGCCGGTTTCGTTCCAGGAGATATCGGACAGGTGAACCAGACCGTCGATGCCGCCGTCCAGACCGATGAAGATACCGAAGTCGGTGATCGACTTGATGGTACCGGTGACGCGGTCACCCTTGTTGAAGCTGGAGGAGAAGTCTTCCCACGGGTTGGATTTGCACTGCTTGATACCCAGGGAGATACGACGACGCTCTTCGTCGATATCCAGGACCATGACTTCCACTTCGTCGCCGACCTGAACGACCTTGGACGGGTGGATGTTCTTGTTGGTCCAATCCATCTCGGACACGTGCACCAGGCCTTCCACGCCCTCTTCCAGCTCGGCGAAGCAGCCGTAGTCGGTGAGGTTGGTGACGCGCGCCTGAACGCGAGTGCCTTCCGGGTAACGGTTCTTGATGGCGACCCACGGGTCTTCGCCCAGTTGCTTCAGGCCCAGCGAAACGCGGTTGCGCTCGCGGTCGAACTTGAGGACCTTGACGTCGATCTCGTCACCCACGTTGACGATTTCCGACGGATGCTTGATACGCTTCCAGGCCATGTCGGTGATGTGCAGCAGGCCATCGACGCCGCCCAGGTCGACGAACGCACCGTAGTCGGTGAGGTTCTTGACGATACCCTTGACGACCTGGCCTTCCTGCAGGGATTCCAGCAGGGCTTCGCGCTCGGCGCTGTTCTCGGCTTCCAGCACGGCACGACGGGAAACGACAACGTTGTTGCGCTTCTGGTCGAGCTTGATGACCTTGAACTCGAGCTCTTTGCCTTCGAGGTGAGTGGTGTCGCGCACCGGACGCACATCGACCAGCGAACCCGGCAGGAACGCGCGGATGCCGCTGATGTCGACGGTGAAGCCACCCTTGACCTTGCCGTTGATGATGCCAGTGACGACTTCATCGGCGTTGAACGCAGCTTCCAGAACCAGCCAGGACTCGGCGCGCTTGGCTTTTTCGCGGGACAGCTTGGTTTCACCGAAGCCGTCTTCCACCGCGTCCAGCGCGACGTGGACTTCGTCACCCACGTTGATGGTCAGCTCGCCCTGTTCGTTGTAGAACTGCTCGACCGGGATGACGCCCTCGGACTTCAGGCCGGCATGTACGGTGACCCAGTCACCGTCGATGTCGACGACGATGCCGGTGATGATGGCACCGGGCTGCATGTCGAGGGATTTCAGGCTTTCTTCAAAAAGTTCTGCAAAGCTTTCGCTCATGTTGATTCCTGTAGATAACAGAGACCGGAACTGCCCGAAGGACGGCCGGACTCCAAGTCCACACCCCAGACTGGCGTGGGTTCGTTCATGTAAAAAGAGGCCTGCAGGACTCGGACTGGTCTCCCGCATGCCTCCTGGTGGCTCGCCGGCACCCTCGAGCGGCGCCGGTCAGGCCGGTTTACCCGACCAAGTCGCGCAGGGCGGCTTCGTCGAGTATGCGTTGCAACACTTCCTGGATGGACAACTGCGTCGAATCGAGTTCCAACGCATCGACAGCCGGCTTCAGCGGTGCGATCGCGCGATCTGTGTCGCGGGCATCACGAGCCTTGATCTCATCAAGAAGGCTCGCCAGATTAACACTCTCGCCCGAGGCCTTCAACTGCTCGAAGCGGCGCCGGGCACGCTCCTCGGCAGTGGCGGTCAGGAATATCTTCAGTTGCGCATCGGGGAACACCACGGTGCCCATGTCCCGGCCATCGGCAACCAGACCCGGAGCCTCGCGGAAGGCGCGCTGGCGCTGCAGCAACGCCTCGCGCACCGCCGGCAGCGCGGCGACCTGGGAGGCGCCGGCACCGATACGCTCGTTGCGTATCGCCTGGGTGACCTCCTCGCCTTCGAGGATGATCTGCTGCCCCCGCTTCTCATCGCTACTGAACTGCACGTCCAGGTGAGCAGCCAACAGCTTGAGCGCCTCCTCGTTGGTGAGGTCGACGCCATGGTTCATCGCGGCGAATGCCAGCAGGCGGTACAAGGCGCCGGAATCCAGGAGGTTCCAGCCCAGTTGGCGCGCGACTAGCGCGGCCAGCGTACCCTTGCCCGAGCCACCGGGGCCATCGAGCGTAATTACCGGGACCAGTTTCATGAAGCGGACTCCTGCTCGATGCGCATACCGGCTCCGCAGGCGAGCGCGAGGAAGTTGGGAAACGAGGTCGCCACGTTGGCGCAGTCGTGGATGCGGATGGTCGCACTGGCGCGCAGTGCAGCAACGCTGAAAGCCATGGCGATGCGATGGTCGCCGTGGGCGTAGACTTCGCCACCCCCGATAGCCCCCCCCTCGATGACGATGCCATCGGCGGTCGGTTCGGCACTCACACCCAGTGCCTGCAGCCCGTCGGCCATCACCTGGATGCGGTCGGATTCCTTAACCCGCAGTTCCTCGGCGCCGCGCAGCACGGTCCGCCCGCTGGCGCAGGCCGCGGCGACGAACAGCACCGGGAATTCGTCGATGGCCAGGGGTACCAGGTCTTCGGGGATATCGATGCCCTTCAGCGCGGCGCTGCGAACGCGCAGGTCCGCAACCGGCTCACCGCCGACCTCACGCTCGTTCTCCAGGGTAATGTCCGCGCCCATCAGGCGCAGGATGTCGATGACCCCGGTGCGCGTCGGGTTGATACCGACGTGACGCAGCAGCAGATCGGAGCCCTCGGCGATGCTCGCCGCGACGAGGAAGAAGGCCGCCGAGGAGATGTCCGCCGGAACCTCGATATGGGTAGCGACCAGACGTCCGCCGCTGGCAACCGTCGCGGTCGCCCCTTCGCTCTTCACCGGGTAGCCGAAGCCGCGCAGCATGCGCTCGGTGTGGTCACGGGTCGGCGCCGGCTCGGTCACCGCCGTCTCGCCGGCGGCGTAGAGCCCGGCGAGCAGCAGACAGGACTTCACCTGGGCACTGGCCATGGGCATTTCGTAGTGCATGCCGGTGAGTTTCTGGCCACCACGGATGGTCAGTGGGGGGCGCCCTTCCGGACCGGTCTCGATGACCGCACCCATGACCCGCAACGGCTTGGCCACGCGGTTCATCGGGCGTTTGGAGAGCGATGCGTCGCCACTCAGCACGCTATCGAAGGACTGCGCCGCCAGCAGGCCGGACAGCAGGCGCATGGAGGTGCCCGAGTTGCCCAGGTACAGCGGACCGGGAGGCGCCTGCAGGCCGTGCAGGCCGACGCCATGGATGGTCACGCGGCCGTGCTGCGGCCCCTCGATGACCACGCCCATGTCGCGAAAGGCCTGCAGCGTAGCCAGGGCGTCCTCGCCCTCGAGGAAGCCTTCGACCTCGGTCACGCCCTCGGCCAGCGAGCCGAGCATGATCGAACGATGGGAAATGGACTTGTCGCCCGGTACGCGCAGCTCGCCTTGCAGGCTGCCACCCGGCTGGGCCAGGAAGATCAGGTCGTGTTCGGAATGCATGCTGTCCACATAGGCCCGGCGGGCCAGGATTTTATTGAAATGTTCGCGGGCCACCCGCGCCCGGGTGAAAACCCCGAGCAACTGGTGGCTATCGCCCGAATCGATCGCCTCGCGCAACGCCGCGAGATCGTCGCGGAAGGTGTCCAGGGTGCGCAAGAGCGCATCGCGGTTGGCCAGACAGATGTCATGCCACATCACCGGATCACTGCCGGCGATGCGCGTGAAATCGCGAAAGCCACCCGCCGCGTAGCGGAAAATTTCCAGATTTTCACTACGCTGCGCCAAAGAGTCCACCAGGTTGAAGGCGAGCATGTGCGGCAAGTGACTGGTGGCCGCCAGCACCTCATCGTGATGCTCCACCTCCATCAGCTCCACATCCGCGCCCAGCGCCTGCCACAGCCGCTCGATACGCTGCACGGCACGGACATCCGTCTCGGAGACCGGCGTGAGGATCACCTTATGGTGCTGGAACAGGCCGCCATCGGCCGCCTCGACGCCACTACGCTCGGAGCCCGCAATCGGATGCCCCGGCACGAAGCGCGCCGGGAAGACATCGAAGACGCGCCGGGCCGCCCGCACCACGCTGCCCTTGGCGCTGCCCACATCGGTGATGATCGCATCGCCCAGCGGCAACCCAGCGAGCTGCTCGAGCAAGCGATCCATGGCAAGGATCGGCACAGCCAGCATGATCACGTCGGCACCGACGCAGGCCTGCGCCAGCGAGGTCTCACTGCGATCCACCACGCCCAGGGTCACTGCCTGCTCGCGCGAGGCCGCGTCCAGATCGACGCCCACCACTTCCGCGAACAGCCGCTGTTCGCGTAGCCCCTTGGCAAATGAACCACCGATCAGCCCGAGGCCGACCACCACCAGCCGCCCGCCCTGCATCACTTCACTCACCTCAGCCACGACCGAGCACCTTGCCCAAGGCCGCCAGGAAACGTGCGTTTTCCGCCTCCAACCCTACCGTCACGCGCAGATGCTGCGGCATGCCATAGCTGGCCACCGGGCGCACGATCACGCCCTCGGCAAGCAGCCGCTGGTAAATCGGTGCGGCCGACTGCCCCAGGTCGAAGGCCAGGAAGTTGCCCTTGGAAGGAATCCAGCTCAGGCCCAGCGCTGCCAGCCCGTGCTCCAGCTGGCGCATTCCAGCCTGGTTTGCGGCACGGCTGCGGGCCAGGAAATCCCCATCATCCAGCGCAGCGCAGGCGGCCGCGAGCGCCAGGCTGTTGACGTTGAACGGCTGCCGGACACGATTGAGCACGTCCGCAATGACCGAAGACGACAGCGCGTACCCCACCCGCAAGGACGCCAACCCATAAGCCTTGGAGAAGGTACGCGAGACCAGCAGGTTCGGATGCGCGGCGAGGAACGTCAGGCCGTCCGGCAACGCATCGCCGTCGGCATACTCGATATAGGCCTCATCGAGCACCACCAGCACGTGATCCGACACGCTGTTGAGGAAGTCTGCCAGCGCCTGCTGTTCGAACCAGGTCCCGGTGGGATTGTTCGGATTGGCGATGAACACGACGCGGGTGTTTTCGTCGATCGCCGCGCGCAGGGCGGGCAGATCATGACCCCAGTCGCGCGCCGGCACCGCTCGCCCCTCGGCACCCACCACGCAGGTCGCCAGCGCGTAGACCGCGAAGGCGTGCTCGCTGAACACGGCATTCAGCCCCGGCGCCAGGTAGGCGCGCGCCACCAATTCGAGAATGTCGTTGGAACCGTTGCCCAGGGTCACCTGATTCATCGACAGCGCATAGCGCTCGGCGAGCTTGCGCTTGAGCTCGAAGCCGTTGCCGTCCGGGTAACGCGCCAACTCGGCCCACTCGCTGCGAATCGCCTCCAGCACCCTGGGACTAGGGCCCAGCGGATTCTCGTTGCTCGCCAGCTTGATGATCGCCGAGGGCTGCAGCCCCAGCTCGCGGGCCAGCTCGTCCACCGGCTTGCCCGGCACGTAGGGCGAAAGTCTCTGCACACCCGGCTGGGCCTGACGGAGGAAATCGCAACTCATAACAACCTCGCAGGATCGGCGGCCATCAGCTGATGCCGCTGTAGCGGCCCGGGCGATGATTGAACGCCAGGACCAGATTGAGTACCACCGCGCCAAGCACTGAAAGCCCGATAGCGCGGGGCTCGACGACGAACAGCGCCGCCAGCACCACCAGGCTGTCCAAGCCCATCTGCAGGTGGCCGGCACGCCAGCCGAAACGTTCCTGCAGGTAAAGCACCGCGATGTTCACGCCCCCCAGACTGGCCCGGTGACGGAACAACATGAGCATGCCCACGCCCATCAGGACCCCGCCAATGACGCTGGCATAGACCGGCTGCAGCGCCTCGAAGCGGATCAGCGCCGGCGTCAGGTCCGCGAACAGCGATAGCAGACTCACGGCAACCAGCGTGCGCAGGGTGAACGACCCGCCCATACGCCGCACCGCCAGCCAGTAGAACGGCAGGTTGATGACGAAAAAAGCCACACCGAAGCTGACCTTCAGCCCGTACTGGGCCAGGAAGGCCATACCGGCGGTGCCACCGGTGAGCAGTCCGGCACTGCGATAGAGGTTGACGCCCAGGGCGATCATCAAGGTCGCGCAGGTCAACGCCAGAAGATCCTCCAGCAGGCTGTGGCGCTGCTCGCGCCCGGCGATCTCCGACATGACCGCCGTCAGAGCACCGCTCGCGGGTACGAGCCCAGCACCTTGAGTGCGACTGCCTCGCCGTTGATGCGCTCCAGCACGTCCTTGATCAGCGGATCCTGATGGTGGCCCTGGAAGTCGATGAAGAACACGTAGGTCCACTTGCCACTGCGCGAAGGCCGCGTCTCGATGCGCGTCAGGTCGATGCCATTGGTGTGGAACGGCACCAGCAGTTCGTGCAACGCGCCAGGCTTGTTGCGCATGGACACGATGATCGAGGTCTTGTCGTCGCCGGTGGGCGGCACTTCCTGATTGCCGATGATGAGGAAGCGCGTGGAGTTGTCCGGACGATCCTCGATCTTCTCGTGCAGCTTGGCCAGTCCATAGAGGCTGGCGGCCATGTCACCGGCGATCGCCGCGCTGTTCCACTCGCTCTTCACCCGCTTGGCGGCGTCGGCGTTGCTCGCCACCGCGACGCGCTCGACATTCGGATAGTGCGCATCCAGCCATTTACGGCACTGTGCCAGCGACTGGGCATGGGAATAGATGCGGCTGATGGCGTCGGTCTTGGTGCTCTCTCCGACCAGCAGGTGGTGATGGATACGCAGCTCCACTTCGCCGCAGATCACCAGGTCATGCTCGAGGAAACTGTCGAGGGTGTGGTTGACCGCACCCTCGGTGGAGTTCTCCACCGGCACCACGCCGAAATTCACCGCGCCGGCGGCGACCTCGCGGAACACCTCGTCGATGGCAGCCATGTTGCGGGAAACCACCGCATGTCCGAAATGCTTCAGCGCGGCAGCCTGAGTGAAGGTTCCCTCCGGGCCGAGGTAGGCGACCTTGAGCGGTTCCTCCAGCGCCAGGCAGGAGGACATGATCTCGCGGAACAACCGCGCCATTTCCTCGTTGTCCAGCGGGCCACGGTTACGCTGCATGACGCTCTTGAGCACCTGCGCCTCGCGCTCGGGGCGATAGAACACCGGCTTCTCGCCCTCGGGCAGGCTGGCGGTCTTCACCCGTGCGACTTCCTGGGCACAACGGGCGCGCTCGCTGATCAGCTCGAGGATCTTCTCGTCGAGACTATCGATGCGTACGCGCAGTGCCTTGAGCTGGTCGGCGTCGCTCATCAGCCGTGCTCCTTCTCGAACTCGGCCATGTAGGCGACCAGCGCCTCGATGGCGTCCAGGCCCAGCGCGTTGTAGATCGATGCGCGCATGCCACCGACCGAACGGTGCCCCTTCAGGTTGAGCAGGCCACGGGCATCGGCGCCGGCCAGGAAAGCCTTGTCCAGGCGCTCGTCCGCCAGGCGGAACGGCACGTTCATCCAGGAGCGCGCTGCCGGCTGCACCGGATTGCTGTAGAACCCACTATCGTCGATGAACGCGTACAGCCTGTCCTTCTTGTCACGATTGCGCACGGCCATCGCTTCGACGCCGCCCTGCTCCTTGAGCCACTCGAAGACCAACCCCGCGAGATACCAGGAATAGGTCGCCGGGGTGTTGTACATCGAGCCGTTGTCGGCGGAGACCTTGTAGTCGAGCATGGTCGGGCAGGCGCTGCGCGCACGGCCGAGCAGGCTTTCGTGGATGATCGCCACGACCAGCCCGGACGGGCCAATGTTCTTCTGCGCGCCGGCGTAGATCAGTCCGTACTGGGAAACGTCGATGGGCCGCGAAAGGATGTCCGAGGACATGTCCACCACCAGCGGCGCCTCGACCTGCGGCACCCAGTCGAACTGCAGGCCACCGATAGTTTCGTTGGACGCGTAGTGCAGGTAGGCCGCGCCCTCGCTGAGCTGCCACTCGTTCTGCCCGGGAATCGCGAAGTAGTCGTAGGACTTGGCGCTGGCGGCGATGTTGACCGTGCCATAGCGACGCGCCTCGTCGATCGCCTTGCGCGACCAGATCCCGGTGTCCACATAGTCGGCCACGCCGGTCTCAGGCAGCAGGTTCAGCGGGATCTCCGCGAACTGCTGGCTCGCGCCGCCCTGCAGGAACAGCACCTTGTAGTCGTCCGGCACGCTCAGCAGCTCGCGCAGGTCGCGCTCGGCCTTCTGCGCGATGGCCTGGTAATCGTCGCTGCGATGGCTCATTTCCATCACTGACAGGCCCTTGCCACCCCAGTCGAGCATCTCCGCCTGGGCCCGTTCCAGCACGGCAGTGGGGAGCGCGGCGGGGCCGGCGCAGAAGTTGTGGGCGCGTTTGCTCATCATCGAATACTCTCGAAAATCGACCGGCGCGGCCGGCCTTGAACGAAAATTCGTCGAGGCCGGCCACTGAGGCCGGCCCCTGTCGTCACTCGCTGTCGCCCTCCGCGGGCGGATTCGCCTCGGAGGCCGGCGCTTCGAGCTCGGCGCTCTCTGCGGCCAGGTCTTCCGGCACCTCATCCTCGTCCACCGACGGCTCCTGGATACGCTCCAGGCCCACCACGGTTTCGTCCTTGGCGAGCTTGATCAAGGTCACGCCCTGGGTGTTGCGCGAAGACAGCGACACTTCATCGACACGCGTGCGCACCAGGGTGCCCTGGTCGGAAATCAACATGATCTCCTCGCCCTCGTGCACCTGGATCGCACCGATCAGCGCACCATTGCGCTCATTGGTGATCATCGCGATGACACCCTGGCCGCCACGTCCACGACGCGGGAATTTGCCCAGCGGCGTGCGCTTGCCGTAGCCCCGCTCGGAGGCGGTGAGAATCTGCGCGCCGGACTCGGGAATCAGCATAGAGATCAGTTGCTGTTCCTTGCCCAGGCGCATGCCGCGTACGCCGCGCGCGGTACGCCCCATGGTACGCACCACGCTCTCGGCGAAACGGATCACCTTGCCGGCGCTGGAGAACAGCATGACTTCCTTGGCGCCATCGGTGATGGCGGCGGCGATCAGCGTGTCGCCCTCCTCCAGGCGCAAGGCGATCAGGCCGCTGCTGCGCGGACGGCTGAACTGCACCAGCGGCGTCTTCTTCACGGTGCCGAAGGCAGTGGCCATGAAGATGTAGGCACCGCTAGGCTCGGCGACCAGTTCGGGGGTATCACCCTCGACTTCCTCGACCTCGGCCGCCTCGATCACCTCGCCCTCAAGCACCGCGCCCTCGGCTTCATCGATGTCATCCTCGGCGCCGTCCTGCTGCTGCAGCGCTTCCAGGTCGATCTGCAGCATCGCGGTGATGCGTTCGCCCTCATCCAGCGGCAGCAGGTTGACCAGCGGTCGGCCGCGCGCCGCGCGCGACGCTTCGGGAATCTCGAAGGTACGCAGCCAGTAGACCTTGCCCTTGCTGGAGAACAACAGCAGCGTGGCATGACTGTTGGCAACCAGCAGGTGCTCGATGTAGTCCTCGTCCTTCATCCCGGTGGCGGACTTGCCGCGTCCGCCACGGCGCTGGGCCTGGTAGGCGGCCAGCGGCTGGCTCTTCGCGTAGCCGCTGTAGGAGATGGTCACCACGCGCTCTTCCTCGGGAATGAGGTCGGCGATGGTCAGGTCTTCGCGGCTCGCCCGGATCTCGGTGCGGCGGGCATCGCCGAACTCGGCCTTGATCTTCTCCAGTTCCTCGCGGATGACTTCCATCAGGCGCTCGGGACTGGTCAGGATGCGGATCAGTTCGCCGATCAGGTTGAGAATCTCCTGATACTCGGACAGCAGCTTCTCGTGCTCCAGGCCGGTCAGGCGATGCAGACGCAGATCGAGGATCGCCTGAGCCTGCTCCGGCGACAGGTAGTACTTGCCGTCACGCAGTCCGTAGACCTCGTCCAGCCCTTCGGGGCGGCAGGCCTCGGCGCCGGCACGCTCGACCATCGCCTCCACCGCGGACGATTCCCAGGCGGTGGCGATCAGGCGGTCCTTGGCCTCGGCGGGGCTGGGCGAGCTCTTGATCAGCTCGATCACCGGGTCGATGTTCGACAGCGCGACTGCCTGGCCTTCGAGGATGTGACCGCGCTCGCGCGCCTTGCGCAGCTCGTACACGGTACGCCGGGTCACCACCTCACGGCGGTGGCGGACGAACACTTCGAGCATGTCCTTGAGGTTCATGGTGCGCGGCTGGCCGTCGACCAGCGCCACCACGTTGATACCGAACACGCTCTGCAGCTGGGTCTGCGCGTAGAGGTTGTTGAGCACGACCTCCGGCACTTCGCCACGACGCAACTCGATCACCACGCGCATGCCGTCCTTGTCGGACTCGTCACGCAGCTCGGTGATGCCTTCGATCTTCTTCTCTTTTACCAGCTCGGCGATCTTCTCGATCAGCCGCGCCTTGTTCAACTGGTAGGGCAGCTCGGTGATCACCAGTTGCTGACGGGTACCGCTCTTGTCGATGTCCTCGACATCGGCGCGGGCACGCACGTAGATGCGTCCGCGGCCAGTGCGGTAGGCCTCGATGATCCCGGCACGGCCGTTGATGATGCCCGCGGTGGGGAAGTCGGGACCGGGGATGAACTCCATCAGCTCATCGACGGTGAGATCCGGATTGGTCATCAGCGCCAGGCAACCGTCGATGACTTCCGACAGGTTGTGCGGCGGGATGTTGGTCGCCATGCCCACGGCGATACCGGAGGAACCGTTGACCAGCAGGTTCGGCACCTTGGTCGGCAGGACCTCGGGGATCTTCAACGAGCCGTCGTAGTTGTCGACCCAGTCGACGGTTTCCTTGTCGAGGTCGGCGAGCAGTTCGTGGGTGAGCTTGAACATGCGCACTTCGGTGTATCGCATGGCCGCGGCGTTGTCGCCGTCCACGGAACCGAAGTTGCCCTGGCCGTTGACCAGCATGTAGCGCAGCGAGAACGGCTGCGCCATGCGCACGATGGTGTCGTACACCGCCGAGTCGCCATGCGGGTGGTATTTACCGATCACGTCACCGACCACACGGGCCGATTTCAGATAAGGCTTGTTCCAGTCGTTGCCCAACTCGCTCATGGCATAGAGAACCCGGCGGTGGACCGGCTTGAGGCCGTCGCGCGCATCGGGCAGGGCGCGACCGACGATTACGCTCATGGCGTAATCCAGATAGGACTGTCTCAGCTCGTCTTCGATGTTGACCGGGAGGATTTCTTTGGCCAGTTCACCCATGGAGACATGGTTCCTTATAGTTCAGCGGGGTGCTGCGAAGCGCGGAATCATAACACACAGGCACCCGCGCGAGCCCGTGGCACGGCAGCATCAATGCAGTCGTTTGCGACTGACCAGGGTACTCAGGCGCGCGGCGTCCGGACGCTCGACCACGCCACGCTCGGTGACGATCACATCGATCAGATCGGCGGGCGTGACATCGTAGGCCGGCGCATGCATTTCCAGCGACGGGGACTCCGGCAGGCCACTGGCTGCACGCAGCGCTCGCGCCTCCGCCGCACATTGCTCGACCACCACGTCTTCGCCGGTTTCCAGCGACAGGTCGATGCTCGAGGCGGGCGCCACGACCATGAAGCGCACGCCATGATGCATCGCCAACACGGCCAGTCCATAGGTCCCCAGCGGCGCGAGCAGGTCACCGTTGGCGGCGATGCGCTGGGCGCCCACCACGATCCAACTGAGGTTTTCACTCTTCATCAAGTGCCCAGCGGCGGCATCCGCACACAGGCTCACGGGCAGACCCTCGACGGCCAACTCCCAGGCACCCAAACGCGCGCTGGTCGAACGGGGCCGCCCTTCTCCCAGATAGACACGCTCCAGCAAGCCATCCTGCTGGGCCGCGCGCACCACGCCCAGAGCCGTGCCGAAACCGCCGCCGGAGAGCGCGCCAAACTCGCCCTGGGCGAACAGCCGCTGCGCGCCCTGGCCGTGCCGACGAATCAATTCGGCACCGGACTGCGCCATGGTCAGATTCGCCTCACGGTCGCTGCGATGGATCGCGCGCGCTTCGTCGAGCAATTCGTCCAGTGACGCGTCCGCCGCCACGCGCGCAACGCGCTCGCGCATGCGCTGCAACGCCCAGCCCAGGCTCGCCGAGGACGGGTCGAGCGCAGCCAGGCGAGCGATATCGGGAAGCAATGCCTGGCGCCAGTCGCCACCGTCCGCAAGATGCGCCGCGGCAGCCAGCACCACGCCATAGGCCGACGCGATGGCCTGCAATGCAGCCCCCTGCACGACTCCCTCGCTCAGGGCCGCCACCAGTTCATCGACCTCATCGAAACGCAGCCAGGTTTCACGCTGCGGCAACTGACGCTGATCGAGCAGGCACAACCGCCCCTGCTCCCATTCGATCGGCCTGATCCGTTCCGCCGCCAGCAAGCGCTCGCGCATGACAACCCCACATGACATTTCGACCAGGACAAGGGCGCGGATTATACGCAGGCTTTGGCTTTGCCCACCAAGCACGCCTGGGACGCCCCGTGGTCTGAATCCATACCCGCCACTACACTGATCTTCCCTGCCAATGGAGGCCCATATGCCCGACGACGCCCTGGACCTGTTGCTGTTGCCGACCTGGCTGGTCCCCGTGGAACCGGCCGGCGTGGTATTGACGAACCACGCACTGGGCGTGCGCGAGGGCCGTATTGCCCTGTTGGCGCCCCGCGAGCAGGGACTGCAGCATGCCGCCCGGGAAATCCGCGAACTGCCCGGCATGCTGCTGGCGCCAGGCCTGGTGAATGCCCACGGGCTCGCTGCCAGCAGCCTGCTGCGAGGCATGCAGGAGGCGTCCGCGCACAGCCAATGCCTGGCGCCCCTGGAGCAGCGCTGGGTCGACGACGATTTCGTGCGGCATGGCTGCGAGCTCGCTGCCGCGGAGATGACCCGCTCCGGCATCACCTGCTTCTCCGACAGCTCTCCTCATCCGGAGGTGGTGACTCAGGTGGTACACGCCTGCGGATTGCGCGCCCAGGTCTGCGTTCCACTGCGCCAAGGGGCACTGCCGGGCGCAGCGGACCTCGCAGAGGCGCAGCGCCGCGGGTTGGCCTTGTTCGACGACCTGCGCCATCACCCCCGCATCCGCATGGCCTTCGCCCCGCAGGACCTCGATGACAACGAGCTTTCGCAGATGCTGGTACTCGCCGAGGAGCTCGAGGCCCATATCCAGCTCCTGGTCACCCCGGAGACCCGAAAGCCACCGGCGGCGGACGCCGAGCGCCCCCTGGCAAGGCTGTCCAGACTGGGGCTGCTGGGCCCTCGCCTACAGGCCGTGCATATGACGCTCGTGACCGACGAGGACCTGGAGCTGTTGGTCGAAAGCAACGCCAGCGTCATCCACTGCCCGACCCAGGAGCTTAAGCAGGCCAGCGGCGCCTGCCCGACCGAGCATCTCTGGCAGGCCGGCGTGAACGTCGCGCTAGGTTGCTCCGCGGCCGCCGGCAACCCCCTCGACGTGCTCGGCGAGGCGCGCCTCGCGCTACTGCTGAGCAAGGCCCTGGGCGGTGCATCGGGCGAGCTGGACGCACATCGCGCCCTACGCATGGCCACCCTCAACGGCGCCCGCGCCCTGGGCCTGGACGACTGCTGCGGCTCCCTGCAACTGGGCAAGTTCGCCGATCTGGTCGCCTTCGATTTGCGCGATCTAGAACAGCAACCGGTCCGCGATCCCGTCGCGCAACTGATCCTGCGCGGCAATCGCGCCTGCGCCAGGCATCTGTGGGTAGCCGGCAAGGCCCTGCTCGAGGATCGCCAACTCAAGCGCCTGGATGAGACACGACTGCGCGATGACGTCGAACACTGGCAGCGGCGCCTGGCCGCGAACGACGCCTGAGGCGCGTCAAGTTGTCGCTTTACGCACTCACACGCCCCCGCACAAGCGCCCCAGCACAGACGGTTCATGGCATCATGGTGGACCACCCGCAGAGCCGAGCCCTTCCGGACCCCAGATGAGCAACGTCGACCACGCCGAAATCGCCAAATTCGAGGCCCTGGCCCACCGCTGGTGGGACCGCGAGAGCGAGTTCAAACCGCTCCACGACATCAACCCGCTACGCGTCAACTGGATCGACGAACGCGTCGGCCTGGCCGGCAAGCGCGTGCTCGACGTCGGCTGCGGTGGCGGCATCCTCAGCGAGGCCATGGCCCAGCGCGGCGCCCTGGTCACCGGCATCGACATGGGCGAGGCACCGCTTGCCGTCGCGCGCCTTCACCAACTCGAATCCGGGGTAGAAGTCGATTACCGGCAGAGCACGGTCGAGGCACTCGCCGAAGAGCTGCCCGGGCAGTTCGACGTCGTGACCTGCCTGGAGATGCTCGAACACGTCCCCGACCCTGCCTCGGTGATCCGCGCCTGCCAGCGGCTGGTCAAGCCCGGTGGCCAGGTGTTCCTCTCCACCATCAACCGCAATCCGAAAGCCTGGGCCTTGGCCATCATCGGCGCCGAGTACCTGCTACGCATGCTGCCGCGCGGCACCCACGACTACGCCAAGTTCATCCGTCCGGCCGAACTCGCCGGCTGGTGCCGCGATGCCGGGCTGCAGATCGGAGACGTCACTGGGCTCACCTATAACCCGCTGACCAAGCGCTACAAGCTCGGCCAGGACGTCGACGTCAACTACATGCTGCAGACCCGGAACGAGGCCTGATGCCCATGCGCTTGCGTGCCGTGCTCTTCGACATGGATGGAACCCTGCTCGATACCGCGCCGGATTTCGTCGCGGTGATACAGGCCATGCGCGCAGCCCGCCACTTGCCACCCGTGGCCGAGCAGGCCGTGCGCGACGTGGTGTCCGGCGGCGCCCGGGCGATGATCGTGCAGACCTTCGAGGTGGATCCCCTGTCGCCGGAGTTCGAAGCCTTGCGCCTGGAGTTCCTCGATCGCTACCAGGACCACTGCGCGGTCTACAGCCACGCGTACGACGGCATCAGCGAATTGCTCGAGGAGATCGAGCGGGCACGTCTTCTCTGGGGCGTGGTGACCAACAAGCCGCTGCGCTTCGCCGAGCCGATCATGCAGGGCCTGGGACTGGCGCAACGCTCGGCGCTGCTGATCTGCCCCGATCATGTCAGCCGCAGCAAACCCGACCCGGAGCCGATGCTGCTGGCCTGCCAGCAACTCGACCTGGATCCGTCGAGCGTGCTGTTCGTCGGTGATGACCTGCGTGACATCGAATCCGGACGCGCCGCCGGCAGCAAGACCGCGGCCGTCACCTATGGCTACATCCACCCCGACGACAACCCCCGCCACTGGGGCGCGGACGTCGTGGTCGATCACCCACTGGAACTTCGCGCCGTACTCGAGCGCGCACTCTGCGGTTGCTGAACGGCCCCGCGCAAATCAAAAGAAAAAGCGCCGGCGTGCCCCGACCCACCCATCGCCCCCACCTGCCCCGCAGGTCGCGTCAAGGAGCCCCATGTTCGACTACAACGCTCGCCCGGACCTGCTCGCCGGCCGCACCATCCTCGTCACCGGCGCCGGCCGGGGCATCGGCGCCGCAGCCGCGAAATGCTTCGCCGCACATGGCGCTACCGTCCTGCTGCTGGGACGCAACGAGGAAAACCTGAATCGGGTCTATGACGAAATCGAGGCCGCCGGCCACCCTCAGGCCGCGGTGATCCCACTCAATCTGGAAATCGCCCTGCCCCACCAGTACGACGAACTGGCAGCCACGCTGGAAAAGGAGTTCGGCCATATCGACGGCATTCTCCACAACGCCTCCATCCTCGGTCCGCGCACGCCGCTGGAACAGCTCTCGGGCGACAACTTCATGCGCGTCATGCAGGTCAACGTGAACGCCCTGTTCATGCTCACCAGCACCCTGCTGCCGCTGCTGAAACTCTCCCCTGACGCATCCGTGGTCTTCACCTCGTCCAGCGTCGGTCGCAAGGGGCGTGCCTACTGGGGCGCCTATGCCGTCTCCAAATTCGCCACCGAAGGCCTCATGCAGGTGCTCGCCGACGAATGCGATGGCGTCGCCCAGGTACGCGCCAATAGCGTCAACCCCGGCGCTACGCGCACGGAAATGCGCGCCCACGCCTATCCGGCAGAAAACCCGATGAACAACCCATCGCCCGAAGAAATCATGCCCGTCTACTTGTACCTGCTCGGCCCGGACAGCCAGGGCGTCAATGGACAGGCTTTCGACGCCCAGTGAAGCCTCAAGGCCGTCGGTAAAGGTGTCAGATTTTCGTCTCACCCCCGACGACCGGCATCAAATTGCCATGCCAAACGCCGGCAATTTGCCGCCATCCGTCAAAGAAGAAGATTAAATTCTTCTAAATCAATGAGTTGGCTAACTGGCACGGAACTGGCTTACGACCCTGCATTACCCACATCAGCGTGGGCATCAAAGGTCAGTCGCCATGGTTCAACACAGCTCGCCCAAGAACACCATCGACTTCGACGCGGCGCGCCTGCGCCGCAACGGAGCCAATGTCTCTTCGACCCAGCCCCTGCAGCCGGCGACGCTGCCAGAGCTGCATCAGCAGCTCAACCTGAAGCTTCAGACCACACTGGAGACGGAGCGGCTGCTCAGCCTGTTCTTCGCCGAAATCCAGCGCTTGATTCCCTTGGATGGCATGGAATACCGCCACCCCGCCAGCGGCCTGTACAGTGAGCTGGGCGAACGCGCGCAGCACTCGGTCAGCTATTCATTGAGCCACGAGGGTGAGGCCTTGGGCGACATCGCCTTCCGCCGCAGCACGCGCCTGGAGGATGGTGAGCTGGCGCAACTGGAGTCCCTGCTGGGCGCCCTCTTCTACCCCCTGCGCAACACCCTGCTTTATCGCCAGGCCGTGCAGAACAGCCTGCGCGACAGTTTGACGGGGGCCTCGAACAGGGCAGCCATGGAGCAAGTGCTGCCGCGCGAGGTCGCTATCGCCCATCGCCATGACCAACCGCTGACGCTGTTGATGATCGACCTGGACCACTTCAAGCACCTCAACGATGACTACGGACATTCAGTGGGCGACAGCGCCATAGTAGCGGTGGTGCTGAGCCTCACCAACCAACTGCGCAAGGTCGACATGGTCTTCCGCTTCGGCGGCGAGGAATTCCTGATCCTGCTCTCGAATACCGCCAGCGAGGCAGCCGGCGTGGTGGGCGAACGTCTGCGCCAGGCCGTGGAGCAGCTCAATCTGCAGTCGGCAGGACAGCGTCTGCCGCTTACTGTCAGTATCGGCGGGGCCAGCCTCCAACCCGACGACACCCCGGCGAGCCTGCTGCGTCGCGCCGATGACGGCCTTTACCAGGCCAAGCGCGAAGGCCGCAATCGGCTGGTCATGAAGAACTAGCAATCGCCTGTCGTTTCGCCCGGCTACGCGCGAAACGACAGGCCACCTCACTCAGCGCCGACCGAACCCCGGGCGCTGTCCTTCACTCGCCGGACGCGGGCGACGCTTGGCCGGAGCGCCCTGAGGCTGGCGAGCCGGACGCTCTTCACCCGCCTGCGGTTTGCCGCCACGCGGCGCACGCTTCTCGCGAGTGATATCCTGCGGGCGCTCGGCCACCTCGGTGGTGCTCTTGCGCGGGCGGGACTCATCACGGGATTTGCCAGTCGCCCTGGGTTTATCGCCGTTGCGCCGCGCACGTCCGGGACGCTCGCTGGGCGCCAACGGCTTGGCCGACTTCTTCTGCAGACGCTCGATCTTCTCGCGCACCTTGCCCTTGAGCTCCGGCAACGCAACCGGCTCAAGGCCGACCTCGCCCGCCAGGATATCCACCTCGCCCTGAACCATCTCGCGCCAGCGACCCATGCTCAGATCCGAGGTGAGGAATACCGGCCCGAAACGTACGCGCTTGAGGCGGCTGACCACCAGCCCCTGGGACTCCCAGAGCCGGCGCACCTCTCGGTTGCGCCCTTCCATCACCACGCAGTGATACCAGTGGTTGAAACCTTCGCCACCGGGTGCTTCCTGAATATCGGTGAACTTCGCCGGGCCGTCCTCGAGCATCACGCCATCGAGGAGGCTCTGCAGCATTTCCTCGGTCACTTCGCCACGCACGCGCACGGCGTACTCGCGGTCCATCTCGTAAGAGGGATGCATCAAGCGATTAGCCAATTCACCGTCGGTGGTGAACAGCAGCAAGCCGGTGGTATTGATGTCCAGGCGACCGATATTGATCCAGCGCCCCGACTGCAAGCGCGGCAGGCGATCGAATACCGTCGGCCGGCCCTCCGGATCGCTACGCGTGCAGACCTCACCATCGGGCTTGTTGTAGATCAACACGCGGCGCACGACTTCGGCGGCACTGTCACGCTTGAGCAGGCGCCCATCGAGCGCGATGGCGTCACGGGGTTCGACACGCTGACCGAGGCTCGCCACCTCGCCATTGACTTTGACGCGGCCTTCGCCGATCCAGACTTCCAGATCACGTCGCGAGCCAAGCCCCATGCGAGCCAGGACTTTCTGCAGTTTCTCGCCACGTACTTTTTCGTCTTCGTTGTGTTCACTCATCTGGGCACCTCCCGGTGGGTCATGGTTCAACGAGGGCGCGCATCATACGCGCAAGCAGGGCGCGGCGATAGCCGAAGTCGTTTGCGATGCATGACCGAGCGGTCACGAGCAGTGGCGCGCGCTGATGCGATTGCAGCTTAGTCACAAGCCACGGCAGCAGCCAATTTTTGCTGGCACAAAGCCTTTACATAAAAAAAAATTCGTCGCATATTTGGCGTCAAGTAATTGTATGCCATTTGAAAGATGGAACTCTTGGACGTTTCGAAGGTCTGACGGGCTGGTGCAACCGGTTGCCAGCTTTTCTTCTACACGAACTCATTGGTCACAATATGCAACCCATGAAACAGGTTTCCTACTCCAGCCGCACAGCCGATAAATTTGTTGTTCGTCTGCCCGACGGCATGCGCGACAGGATTGCCGACGTTGCGCGCAATCATCATCGCAGCATGAACTCGGAAATCATCGCGCGCCTGGAGCAAAGCCTGATCCAGGAAGGCTCTCTCGACGACGATCTCGACATGCGCCTGGACAGCCCCGAGCTGAGCCTGCACGAGCGTGAGCTTCTGCAGCGATTCCGCCAGCTCTCGCGTCGCCAGCAAAACGCACTGGTCTCGCTCA
Source organism: Pseudomonas sp. R4-15 (assembly GCF_055768815.1). Classification (NCBI taxonomy): domain Bacteria; kingdom Pseudomonadati; phylum Pseudomonadota; class Gammaproteobacteria; order Pseudomonadales; family Pseudomonadaceae; genus Pseudomonas; species Pseudomonas sp. R4-15. The sequence continues at coordinate 2,428,702 of NZ_CM147293.1, read as the reverse complement.
TTGCACATGATGCAGAGCTGGCCGAGGCGGAAGAAGCCTGATCACGCCCCTGACGTATCGGGTATGAAAAAGCCGCCTTAGGGTGGCTTTTCATTCAGGGCTCTACCCCACGAAGCTGAGCAATACCCCGGCCGCCACGGCCGAACCGATTACCCCGGCAACGTTCGGGCCCATTGCATGCATCAGCAGGAAGTTCTGCGCATTGGCCTCCAGCCCCACCTTGTTGGAGACGCGTGCCGCCATCGGCACCGCGGAGACGCCCGCGGAACCGATCAGGGGATTGATCTTCACGCGACTGAAGCGATTCATCAGCCTCGCCATCAACACGCCAGCCGCTGTGCCGGCGCAGAACGCCAGCATGCCCAGCACCAGAATGCCCAGGGTTTTGAGCTGCAGGAAGGACTCCGCGGACAACTTGGCGCCCACCGTCAGGCCCAGGGCCAGGGTGATGATATTGATCAGCGCGTTTCGCGCGGTATCCGCCAGGCGCTCGACCACACCGCTTTCACGCAACAGGTTGCCGAAGGCGAACATCCCGACCAGGGGCGCCGCATCCGGCAGCAACAGGCCAACCAGCAGGCATAGCACCAGGGGAAAGACGATCTTTTCCGCCTGGGATACCGGCCGCAACTGCTGCATCACGATCGCGCGCTCTTCGGGGGTAGTCAGGGCGCGCATGATGGGTGGCTGGATCAGCGGCACCAGCGCCATGTAGGAATAGGCGGCCACTGCAATGGGCCCCAGCAGATCGGGCGCCAGACGCGAGGTCACGAAAATCGAAGTGGGTCCATCCGCACCGCCGATGATGGCGATCGAGGCGGCCTCGCGCAGTGTGAACTCCAATCCCGGAATACCCGCGGCGGAAAGCGCCAGTGCTCCGAGCAAGGTGCCGAAGATGCCGAACTGCGCCGCCGCCCCGAGCAACAGGGTCTTGGGGTTGGCGAGCATGGGGCCGAAGTCGGTCATCGCCCCGACGCCCATGAAGATCAGCAACGGGAACACGCTGGTCGGCAGCCCCACCTCATAGAACAGGTGCAGCACACCTGCGCCTTCGGCCATGCCTGCCATTGGCAGGTTGGCGAGCAACCCGCCGAAGCCGATAGGTACCAGCAGCAACGGCTCGAAGCCCTTGCGTATCGCCAGGTAGATCAGCCCCAGGCAGACCAGAATCATGACCGCCTGCCCCCACTCCAGGTGATAGAGCCCGGCGCCTTGCCAGAGCTTGAGTAGCCTGTCCATGCGATCTCCTCAGCCAATGCTCAGCAAGGTGGCACCGAGCGATACCGCATCCCCGACCTTGACGTCGACGGCAGTCACCCGGCCTGCCCGGAAGGCTCGAATCTCGGTCTCCATCTTCATCGCCTCGAGAATAATGACCACGTCCCCCTCGGCGACCGTGTCCCCGGGTTGCACCAGCACCTTGAAGATATTTCCGGCCAGGGGAGCTGCCTGGGCCTCGCCGCCCACCGGCTCGCTGGCAGCCTGCGCCATGGGCGCAGCGGGCGCCCCAACGGCTAGCGACTTCAATCCTTGGATATCACCGCCCTCATCGACCTGCACGACGAAACGCTGCCCCTGGACCTCCACGGTGTATATCGCCGGCTGCCCGGGCGCTGCGACCTCCTGCCCCGGCGGCGCCTCGAACGCGGAAGGATCGCCACGGCGCTCGAGAAAGCGCAGACCGATCTGCGGAAACAGGGCGTAGGTCAGTACGTCATCCACCGCCGCGTCAGCCAGGCGGATGCCCTTCTCCGAGGCAATCGCCTGCAACTCGTCGGTGAGACGCGCCATTTCTGGCTGCAGCAAATCGGCCGGCCGACAGGTCAGCGCCTGCGCCCCCGCCAGCACACGCGCCTGCAGTTGGGCATCGAAAGGCGCAGGAGCCGCGCCATATTCGCCCTTGAGCACACCGGCGGTTTCCTTGGTGATGCTCTTGTAGCGCTCTCCGGTGAGCACGTTGATCACCGACTGGGTTCCGACAATCTGCGACGTGGGCGTTACCAGCGGGATGAACCCGAGATCCTCGCGAACCCGCGGAATCTCCGCGAGAACCTCGTCGAAACGCTCCAGCGCGCCCTGCTCCTTGAGCTGACTCTGCATGTTGGTGAGCATGCCGCCAGGAACCTGGGCAACCAGGATTCGCGAATCCACCCCACGCAAACTGCCTTCGAAGCGGGCGTACTTGGCGCGCACCTCGCGGAAGTACGCGGCGATCTCCTCGAGCAGCGACAGGTCGAGCCCGGTGTCGTAATCCGTACCCTGAAAAATCGCCACCACCGACTCGGTCGGCGAGTGCCCGTAGGTCATCGACATGGAAGAAATCGCCGTGTCCACGTTGTCGATGCCCGCCTCTACCGCCTTGAGAATCGACGCAGTCGACAGGCCAGCAGTGGCATGACACTGCATGTGAATCGGGATCGCCAGGCTCGCCTTGAGCCGACTGACCAGCTCGTAGGCCATGTAGGGCGTGAGAATACCGGCCATGTCCTTGATCGCCAGCGAGTCCGCACCCATGTCTTCGATCTGCCGACCAAGGTCCAGCCAGGTCTGCAGGTTATGCACCGGACTGGTGGTATAGGAAAGCGTCCCTTGGGCGTGACGCCCCACCTGACGTACCGCGGACAGCGCGCGCTGCAGGTTACGCGGGTCGTTCATCGCATCGAACACACGGAACACGTCCACGCCATTGGCCGCCGCACGTTCGACGAAGCAATCGACCACATCATCCGCATAGTGCCGATAACCCAGCAGGTTCTGGCCACGCAGCAACATCTGCTGACGGGTATTGGGCATGGCCTTCTTCAGCTCGCGAATACGCTCCCACGGGTCCTCCCCGAGGTAACGGATACAGGCATCGAAGGTCGCACCACCCCAGGACTCCAGGGACCAGAATCCGACGCGATCGAGCTTGGCCGCGATCGGCAGCATGTCGTCCAGGCGCAGACGGGTGGCGAGAATGGATTGGTGGGCGTCACGAAGCACCACGTCGGTGATGCCGAGCGGTCGTCTGGCGGTCATCTACAGATCCTTCTGGTCAACCGCGCCGCGCGCGATGCTGATGAATGGCCGCCTGGATGGCGGCAAGCAGGATGGGATCGACGTCATCACGCGCAGCAGGCACGCGCGCGGCAGGCACAGGGGCGGGAGCGGGAAAACGCGCGAGCACGCGCGACATCACTCCAACGACCATGACCAGCAGGATAAGGAAGCCGAACACGCTACCCATGCCATAGAGCATGAGTTCGAGGCCTTCGAGCAGGTACTCCGATGAATTCATCCGTCCTCCTGAATAAGCGCCCGGCACACCCTCGCCGAACCGATCTTAGGGCCTGTTCCCGTTTCATTCACCGCCGCGCCCTGCGCCTATCCACAGGTCATCTCTGGCGACAACGCGGCGCGGCCATCTGCGGCTCGCGAATGAAACCGGGGCAGACCCATGGAAACTAGCCCGCATCGCCATGACTGGCAATGGCGGGAGCGGCCGCACGGGGCGGCCGCTTGACTTACATCAGGAACAGCGAGGCGAGCCCGAGGAAGATGAAGAAGCCGCCGCTGTCGGTCATCGCGGTGATCATCACGCTGGCGCCCATAGCCGGATCACGACCGAGCCGGACCAACGTCATGGGAATCAGCACCCCCATCAGCGCGGCCAGCAGCAGGTTAAGCGTCATCGCGGCAGTCATCACCACACCCAGCGCCCAGTTACCGTAGAGATACCAGGCCACGCAGCCGATCACGCCCCCCCAGAGCACCCCGTTGATCAGCGCCACACCGAGTTCCTTGCGCAGCAGACGCGAGGTATTGCCGGTACTGACCTGATCGAGCGCCATGGCGCGAACGATCATGGTGATGGTCTGGTTACCCGAGTTGCCACCGATTCCCGCAACGATCGGCATCAAAGCGGCCAACGCCACCAGCGTCTCGATGGCACCCTCGAACAGGCCGATCACCCGCGAGGCGATGAACGCCGTGATCAGGTTGATCGCCAGCCAGGCCCAGCGGTTGCCCACCGACTTCCAGACCGAGGCGAAGATGTCTTCCTCCTCGCGCAGACCCGCCATGTTGAGGACTTCGCTTTCGCTCTCCTCACGAATCAGGTCGACGATCTCGTCGATGGTCAGGCGGCCGATCAACTTGCCGTGCTTGTCGACCACCGGGGTCGAGATGAGGTCGTAACGCTCGAACGCCTGGGCTGCCTCGTAGGCATCCTCATCGGGATGGAAGGCCACCGGATCGACCGCCATCAATTCGGCAACCTGCTTGTCCGGATCGTTGACCAGCAGCCGCTTGACCGGTAACACGCCCTTGAGCACGCCGTCGTAATCGACGACGAAGAGCTTGTCGGTATGCCCGGGCAGCTCCTTCAGCCGCCGCAAATAGCGCAGGACGACTTCGAGGGTCACATCCTCGCGGATGGTCACCATCTCGAAGTCCATCAGCGCACCGACCTGATCCTCTTCATAGGACAGGGCCGAGCGCACCCGCTCGCGCTGCTGCGCATCCAGGCTTTCCATCAACTCGTGGACGACATCGCGCGGCAGCTCCGGCGCGAGGTCCGCGAGCTCATCGGCATCCATGTCCTTGGCGGCGGCGAGGATCTCGTGATCGTCCATGTCGGCGATCAGGGATTCTCGAACGGCGTCGGAAACCTCAAGGAGGATGTCGCCGTCACGCTCCGAGCGCACCAGTTGCCAGACCGTCAGGCGGTCTTCCAGCGGCAACGCCTCGAGGATGTGGGCTACGTCCGCGGGGTGGAGGTCGTCGAGCTTGCGCTGCAGCTCGACGAGGTTTTGTCGATGCACCAGTTGCTCGACACGGTCATGGTGCTGGCCCTCCTGGCGGTGGGTCAGTTCCTCGACGAGGCGATGACGATGCAGCAGTTCGACCACCTGGGCGAGGCGATCCTGCAGGCTTTCTTGCGGTTTCCGGGCTTCTGCTTCGGTCATGGCGCGCTCCATCCCCACGGCGCGCGCCGGAGGGTCAATCAGTCGTTACGCGATCGGTCAATCGTGCTACGAAGCGACTACTGGGTAAGTCCATAGGTGTGGCCCTGCAGGCCTGAATGGGGTAGACCGAGAAATGATACCACCCCGGCGCAGGCTTTCCAGAGACAAAACCGCGAATAACAAGGAGTTGCGGCGCACTGTTGGAAAAAAGTCGAGGTGAAGGGTGCGATCTTGCGCACAACTGGAGGCACTGGCAGCCACGCGCATCGCCCATCGACCTAGACTGGCCGCTGCGCGAGACAAGGAGTGTCCAATGCCCATCAGCCCCTACCCCTTCGCCATCCTGATCTTCGCGATGACGGCCACCAGCGAAGCCGCCAATGTCAGCCGTTGTATCGACGCCAATGGCCGCGTCGGGTTCAGCTTCAATGGCTGCGCGGGCAGCACTGCCACGCAAGTGGAGGTTTACAACCCGCCGCCCGGTGGCGATCAGGTCGTTCCGATGGCCACCCCCCAGGAAGCGCCGAAGCCCCAGCAGGGCCAACGTCGTGAGGCCGTAGTGGTCGGAGAGCGAGACGATGGCTGCGGCAACCTGCTCGATGCCCGAGAAAAACGCCAGGCAATCATTCGCGGCGAGGTGCGCAAAGGGATGAGTCGAAGCGATGTCGAAAGCGCCTTCGGACAACCGCAGCGCACCCGGGCCAGCAATGGCCAACTGCGCTACTACTACGAGCATCGCAAGGAACGCACGCGCCAGGTCACGTTCGACGAGCACGGCTGCGTCAAGTGAAAATGCGCACAAAAAAAAGGCCCGCATCGCTGCGGGCCTCTCGGTATGGCGCACTCAGGAGGATTCGAACCTCCGACCGCCCGGTTCGTAGCCGGGTACTCTATCCAGCTGAGCTATGAGTGCGTGTGGCGCTTGATAGACCAGATCACCGCTGGTCGAGCCTCATCGAAACACGTTCGACTCCACTCGTAAGATGGCGCACTCAGGAGGATTCGAACCTCCGACCGCCCGGTTCGTAGCCGGGTACTCTATCCAGCTGAGCTATGAGTGCGTGGGACGCGCATTATAGAGAACTTTCGCTGCTTTGCAAGCATTAAATCTTTTCGATTCAATCACTTAGCTCAGCCAAGGATCCCTTTGTAGCAAATGGCGGAGAGGGGGGGATTCGAACCCCCGACACCCTTTTGAGATGTACTCCCTTAGCAGGGGAGCGCCTTCGGCCACTCGGCCACCTCTCCGCAACGGGGCGCATGATACTCACATTCACCCCGTTTGCAAAGCCAAAATTTGAGAAAAATTAGTGGCTTGGCTCTTGATCTTTCTCTTTTTGGATGCGCTGGTAGATCTCTTCACGATGCACAGCGACTTCCTTGGGGGCATTGACCCCAATACGTACCTGATTGCCTTTCACACCCAGCACGGTAACGGTGACTTCGTCACCGACCATCAAGGTCTCTCCTACCCGGCGAGTAAGAATCAGCATTCCTTTTTCTCCTTCAGATTCGAAAATACTTCAACGCAATGACACGAATTCGCCCGGCTTCGTCCAGAAGCACTCATGCCCCAGTATTGACCAGTCAGCAGGCTTGTAAAGTTCCTGGCACACCGAGCCAATCGACAGAAGGCGCCGGTTAGAGCCGGCGCCGACGGACTCAGTCTTGCCGGGAGGGGGCGTCCAACTCGAAGGCGGTATGCAATGCGCGCACGGCCAGTTCCAGGTACTTCTCCTCGATGACCACGGAGACCTTGATTTCCGAGGTGGAGATCATCTGGATGTTGATGCTCTCCTTGGCCAGCGCTTCGAACATGCGGCTGGCAACGCCCGCATGGGAGCGCATGCCGACGCCGACGATGGACACCTTGGCGATGTTCACGTCGCCGCTGACCTCGCGCGCCCCGATGTTCTGCGCGGTGTTCTTGAGGATGTCGGTCGCCGTCACGTAGTCATTACGATTGACGGTGAAGGTGAAATCGGTGGTGTTATCGTTCGAGACGTTCTGCACGATCATGTCGACTTCGATGTTCGCCGCACTGATCGGGCCGAGGATCTTGAACGCGACACCGGGAGTGTCCGGCACACCGCGGATGGTCAGCTTGGCCTCGTCGCGGTTGAAGGCAATGCCGGAGATGATCGGCTGTTCCATGGATTCCTCTTCATCTAGGGTAATGAGGGTCCCCGGACCCTCCTTGAAGCTGTGCAGCACACGCAGCGGTACGTTGTACTTGCCGGCGAACTCCACCGAGCGGATTTGCAGCACCTTGGAACCGAGGCTGGCCATTTCCAGCATCTCTTCGAAGGTGATCTTCTCCATCCGCCGCGCCTGCGGGACGACCCGCGGGTCGGTGGTATAGACGCCATCGACATCAGTGTAGATCTGGCATTCGTCAGCCTTGAGCGCCGCGGCCAGGGCCACGCCCGTGGTATCCGAGCCGCCACGACCGAGCGTGGTGATGTTGCCGTTCTCGTCGACGCCCTGGAAGCCAGCGACGACCACGACCTTGCCAGCCTTGAGGTCACCACGGATGTTGGCGTCGTCGATCTGCAGGATGCGGGCCTTGGTGTGCGCGCTGTCGGTGAGAATGCGTACCTGGCTGCCGGTATAGGAAACCGCCGGCACGCCGCGCTTGATCAGCGCCATGGACAGCAGGGCGATGGTCACCTGTTCGCCCGTCGAGACCATCACGTCCAGCTCGCGCGCCACCGGCTGCTCGCTGATCTGCTTGGCCAGACCGATCAGGCGGTTGGTCTCACCACTCATGGCCGAGACGACGACCACGATCTGATCGCCGTTCTCACGGAATTTCTTGACCTTCTCGGCCACCTGCTCGATGCGCTCGACACTTCCTACCGAGGTTCCACCGAATTTCTGTACGATCAACGCCATCTGTCTTGCCGTCCGGGGCCCGCACGGGCCCTCCAGTCCTCTATCGCGGGGCACGGAGCCCCGCCCGAAATCAGAGCCCGCCTTCGACGAAGCCCGTGGCCAGCGCCAGCGCCTGCTCCAGCTTCGCCGGCTCGCTGCCGCCGCCCTGGGCCATGTCCGGGCGACCGCCTCCCTTGCCGCCGACCACGGCTGCGGCCTGCTTCATCAGCTCACCCGCCTTGAGCGTGGCCGTCAGATCGGCAGTCACGCCAGCGACCAGCACGACCTTCCCATCGAGCTCCCCCCCCAGCAGGATCACCGCGCTACCCAGCTTGTTCTTCAACTGGTCGACCAGTGCCAGCAGCGCCTTGCCGTCCAGCCCATCGAGACGCGAGGCCAGCACCTTGACGCCCTTGATCTCCACGGCCTGTCCGGCCAGATCGTCGCCGGCGCTGCTCGCGGCCTTGGCCTTGAGCTGCTCCAGCTCCTTCTCCAACTGACGGTTGCGCTCGAGCAGGGCCGAGAGCTTGTCCAGCAGGTTGTCGCGACTGCCTTTGACCAGGCCTGCCGCTTCCTTGAGCTTTTCCTCGGCGCCATTGAGCCAAGCCAGAGCGGCCTCGCCGGTGACCGCCTCGATACGCCGCACGCCGGAAGCGACACCGCCTTCGCTGATGATCTTGAACAGGCCGATGTCGCCGGTACGCGACACGTGGGTACCGCCACACAGCTCCACGGAGAAGTCGCCGCCCATGGTCAGCACACGCACGGTCTCCCCGTACTTCTCGCCGAACAGCGCCATCGCGCCTTTCGCCTTGGCGGTCTCGATATCGGTCTCTTCGGTGCCAACCGCGGTGTTGCGGCGAATTTCCAGGTTGACCATGTCCTCGATCGCCTTCAGCTCTTCGGACTTGATCGCCTCGAAATGGCTGAAGTCGAAGCGCAGGCGCTGGCTATCGACCAACGAGCCCTTCTGCGTCACGTGGTCGCCGAGCACACGGCGCAGCGCCGCGTGCAGTAGGTGGGTGGCGGAGTGGTTAAGCGCAGTCGCCTGGCGCACCGAGGCATCCACCACCGCCTCGACGGTTGCACCCAGCGCCAGCGAGCCACTGGCGACAACGCCGTGGTGCAGGAAGGCGCCACCGGCCTTGGTGGTGTCGCGCACATCGAAACGCAGCCCCTCGGCTTCCAGGTAACCGCCATCGCCGACCTGGCCGCCCGATTCTGCGTAGAACGGCGTCTGGTCGAGCACGACCACACCCTCCTCGCCCGCCTTGAGCGCGTCCACCGCCATGCCGTCGCGCAGCAGCGCAACGACCTTGGCCGCGGCCTGGGTCGCCTCGTAGCCGAGGAAGTGCGTCTGCCCTTCGACCTTGAGCATCGCGTTGTAGTCCACGCCGAAGGCGCTGGAGGCGCGCGCGCGCTGGCGCTGGGCTTCCATTTCGCGCTCGAAGCCTTCCTCGTCGAGGGTCAGCTCGCGCTCGCGGGCGATGTCGTTGGTCAGGTCGACCGGAAAACCATAGGTGTCATAAAGCTTGAACACCACTTCACCGGGAATCACGCTGCCCTGCAGCTCCGCCAGATCCTGCTCGAGGATCTTCAGCCCCTGCTCCAGGGTCTTGGCGAACTGCTCTTCCTCGGTACGCAGTACGCGCTCGATGTGCGCCTGCTGCTGCTTGAGCTCGGGGAAGGCATCGCCCATCTCCGCCACCAGCGCGGCGACGATGCGATGGAAGAAGGTGCCCTTGGCGCCCAGCTTGTTACCGTGGCGGCAGGCGCGGCGAACGATGCGGCGCAGCACGTAGCCACGACCTTCGTTCGACGGCAGCACGCCATCGGCGATCAGGAAGCTGCACGAGCGAATGTGGTCGGCCACGACTTTGAGCGAGGCCTGGCCTTCGTTGGCGCAACCGATGGTCTGTGCGGCAGCGTCGAGCAGGTTCTGGAACAGGTCGATCTCGTAGTTCGAGTTGACGTGCTGCAGTACCGCACTGATGCGCTCCAGGCCCATGCCGGTGTCCACGCTCGGAGCCGGCAGCGGGTGCATGACGCCGTCAGCCGTGCGGTTGAACTGCATGAAGACGTTGTTCCAGATCTCGATGTAGCGGTCACCGTCCTCTTCCGGCGAGCCGGGCGGGCCGCCCCAGATGTGCTCGCCATGGTCGAAGAAGATCTCGGTGCAGGGACCGCACGGACCGGTATCACCCATCGCCCAGAAGTTGTCGGACGCGTAGGGCGCACCCTTGTTGTCACCGATGCGGATCATGCGCTCGGTGGGAATGCCGACTTCCTTGGTCCAGAGGTCGTAGGCCTCGTCGTCACTGGCGTAGACGGTGACCCAGAGCTTTTCCTTGGGCAGGTTCAACCACTGTTCGGAGGTCAGGAATTCCCAGGCATAGGTGATAGCGTCGCGCTTGAAATAGTCGCCGAAGCTGAAGTTGCCGAGCATCTCGAAGAAGGTGTGGTGACGCGCGGTATAGCCGACGTTTTCCAGGTCGTTGTGCTTGCCGCCGGCGCGCACGCACTTCTGGCTGGTGGTGGCGCGGCTGTAGGCGCGCTTCTCCAGGCCCAGGAAGCAGTCCTTGAACTGATTCATCCCGGCATTGGTGAACAGCAGCGTCGGGTCGTTCGCCGGGATCAGCGAACTCGAGGCGACGCGGGTGTGCCCCTTCGATTCGAAGAAGCTCAGGAAGGCTTCACGGATTTCTGCGCTTTTCATTGAATTCGTCCAGAACGTGCTTGCGGCGAGCCCGGGGCGTAGCCCGGGCAAAGGGCCGCATTATATCGAGCCCGCAGGGGGCGCTGTATAGCTTTTATCCGTGATCGACCAGGCCAGGTTCAGCACTGAAGGCAGCAAAGGTCTCGATCACCCGCTCGATGCCACCGGCATCGACATCCAGGTGCGTCACCATGCGCAGTCGCGGGGCCGCGGAAAGGCGAACGCCGCGGGCTGCGGCGAAATCCCGCAGGTCAGCGGCGGCCGCGCCGATATCGACGTAGACCATGTTGGTCTGCACCGGCTCGACCCGATAGCCCAGCTCGGCAAGCCCCGCCCCGAGCCGGCGCGCGTTGGCATGATCCTCGGCCAGGCGCTCGACCTGGTGCCGCAGGGCATAACGCCCCGCGGCCGCGAGCACTCCGGCCTGGCGCATGCCGCCACCGAGCATCTTGCGCCAACGGCGGGCACGCGCGATCAGCGGGGTACTGCCGCACAGCACCGACCCCACTGGAGCCCCGAGCCCCTTGGACAGACACACCGAAACGGAGTCGAAATGCCGGCTGATCACCAACGGGTCGATGTCCAGCGCTACCGCGGCGTTGAACAGGCGTGCGCCATCCAGATGCAGGCCCAGGCCATGGCGATCGGCGAAGGCTCGCGCCTTAGCCAGGTACTCCAGGGGCAGGACCTTGCCCTGCATGGTATTTTCCAGCGCCAGCAGGCGCGTGCGCGCGAAGTGCGGATCATCGGGTTTGACGTAGGATTCCAAGCGCTCGATGGACAGGCTGCCGTCGGCCTCCATCTCCACCGGCTGGGGCTGGATGGAGCCGAGCACCGCGGCCCCGCCACCCTCGTACTTGTAGGTGTGCGCCTGCTGGCCGACCAGGTATTCGTCTCCGCGCTCGCAATGCGCCATCAATCCCAGCAGGTTGCTCATGGTGCCGCTGGGCACGAACAACCCGGCCTCCAACCCCAGTCGCTCGGCGAGTTCCGCCTCGAGACGCGCGACACTCGGGTCCTCGCCATAGACATCATCGCCAACGACGGCGGAAGCCATTGCCTGGCGCATGCCGGCCGTGGGTTGGGTAAGGGTATCGCTGCGCAGGTCGACGAGCATCTCAGGGCCTTTCCGAAACAGGGGGATCCGATGCTACTCCCTTTACCCTGGCGCCGGGCAAAAACGCCGGTTCAGTGCTCGCAGCCGCAGTCCGGGCCATGCTCGTGGTCGTGGTCGTCCTGCTCGATGCGTTCCATTTCCAACTGCAGGCTGACCAGGTTGGTCGCCTGCGGACGCAGCAGCAGGTTGGCGTACTCGGTGTCGCTCTCCTCCACGTCGACGCCGATCAGCAGTTGATCGCCAACCGCTTGGACCCAGACCTCGCGCCCTTGCCACATCACCGCGAAACGGGTGCAGGAGGTCTCAAGCTGGGTGCCGTCGGTGTCTTCCAGAATCAATTGCAAGGCCATGGGATACTCCGCAGATGTGCCGCGCCGAGCGCGGCGAGGATGGGCCGTCAGGGCGCCAGGCGCACCGCACGCACCTGGGCACCGGCGGTGAGCTTGAGGCGGCGTGCGGTTGCCAGGTCGACCACCAGGGTACCGGCGGCGACACGCGCCGGCGCCACGCTGATCAAGCATTGCTCACGACGGCGGTTGTGAATCAGATAGGACGACGCCTCGTCTCCCGGAGTCCCCACGGCGAGGACCAGCAGTTGGCTGTCACGCACGGCGCGCGCCTTGTCCGTGGGACACTCCAGCGCGGGGCCGGCATCGAAGATGTCGACATAGCCCTGGTGCGAGAAGCCTTCGCCCAGCAGCATGTGCTGCGCTGGCGCAGCGTCGGGATGGACGCGGCCGAGGGCCTCGCGGGCCGCTGCGGACAGAAAACAGGTATACAGCGGAAACTTGGGCATCAGCTCGGCGACGAAGGCCTTGTGACCGACCCCCGTGAGGTAGTCCGCCTGAAAGAATTCCATCTTGAAGAAGTGCCGGCCGAGCGATTCCCAGAACGGCGAATGCCCGTCCTCGGAAATGCCACGCAGCTCGGTGATCAGCTTGTCGCCGAACAATCCACGGTGCTCCGCAATGAATAGCAGGCGTGCCGCGGCGAGCATCCGCCCCAACCCGCGCCCCCGCACCTGCGGACGCAGGAACAGCGAGCAGAGCTCGGTATGTCCGGTGAGGTCGTTGACGAGGAACAGCGTCGGCGTTTCGCGATGGATTCCCAGCTCGCGAGAGGCGCTGACGGTCAGCCCGAGGCGGTAGTTGTACCAGGGCTCGCGCAGCCCGACCGCCGCGGCGATGGCACTGATGCCCAGGAGCTCGCCCTCATCGTCGACGAGTACGAACAGGTAGTCGGCGTCGGCAGGTTCCAGCTCGCCGCGAAAGCTCTGCTCGGCGCGCGCCACCCGCTCGGCCAGGCGCCGCTCGTCCGCCGGCAGAGTAGTCAGCCCGCTACCGGAGCACTGCGCCAGGTCGAGCAGCGCAGGCAGGTCGGCGGCGCTGACGGGGCGTACGATCATTGGAGTAATCCTTCGCGACTCATAGGGCAATCACACGCAGCTCGTCACCCTCGGCGACACCGAGCAGCGCAGCGGCATCGGCGTCCAGCATCACGCTGCCCTCATCAGGGACCGGCAGCGCCAGCAACAGGGCCCGGTAGTCGTCCAGCCGACCATTGGCGACCAGATGCGGCTCCCCTTCCCCCGGCGCGCCGCCCAGTCTCACCGTCAGGCGCCGACTGGCGGAGATGGTGCGAATGTTGTGGGTCTTGGCGTGCAGCGTGGGGCCGCCATCGAAGATATCGATGTAGCGATCGGTCTCGAAACCTTCACGCATCAGGATATCGAAGCTGGTCTGCGCGCGAGCGTGGACCTCACCCATGGCGTCCTGCGCCTCGTCGGGCAGCAGCGGCACGTAGATCGGATAATGCGGCATCAGCTCGGCAAGGAAAGTGCGGCTCTTCAGGCCGCAGATGCGCTCGGCCTCGGCGTAGTCCATGGCGAAGAAATTGCGCCCCACGGCCTCCCAGAAGGGCGACACACCCCGCTCATCGCAGAGCCCGACGATCTCCACCACCACCGCATCGGCAAAACGCTGTGGATGGTCGGCGATGAACAGCAGGCGCCCGCGGGAAATCAGCTCGGCAGCCTCGGCGGAAACGCCCTCGTCGATGTGGAAGCTGGTCAGCAGCGTCTCGCCGGTCAGGTCATGGCACAGCGAGAGCACGTGAATCTTGTTGTGGATCTTCAACTCACGTGCGGCGTGTACGAAGGTCTCGTTGCGAAAGCTGTAGAACGGCGCGGAATAACCGGCCGACGCGGTGATCCCCGAACACCCGAGCAAACGGCCACTGCCGACATCCTCGAGCACGAAGAAGTAGCTTTCCTCGCCCGCAAAGCCGACCTCCGCAGCCAATGAGGCCTCGGACGTCGCGATCTTCTCACGCAGGCGCTCATCATCGTCCGCCAGCGAGGTCACCCCGATCGGACTGGCAGCCGCCAGGCGCCTGACCTCGGGCAGATCCTCCGCGCGCGCGGGACGCATCAGCAACATCGTTTCACTCCTCCGTCCCCCGCCAGAGGCGGGGGCTCCTGGAACAGTCGCTCAGGCGACCTGCATGCCCGCGATCGCCCGTTCCAGGCGTGCGAGCCCTTCATCGATGTCGGCCTGCTCGATGACCAGGCTCGGCGCCAGGCGCATCACGTCGGGCCCCGCCTGCAGGATCATCAGTCCCTCGCGCTCGGCAGCGGCCATCAATTCGCCCGCACGACCTTTCCAGCCTTCGGCAAGTACCGCACCGATCAGCAGACCCAGCCCGCGCACCTCGGAGAACACACCGTACTCGTGGCCCAGGCGCTTGAGCGCTTCGTGGAAATACGCCGAGCGCTGCTTCACACCCTCCAGCACCTCGGGCGTGTTGATGTAGCCGACCGCCGCATCCGCGACCGCACAGGCCAGCGGATTGCCGCCGTAGGTCGTGCCGTGCACGCCAACGGAGAAGTGCTTGGCCAGCGCGTGGGTGGTCAGCATGGCGCCGATCGGGAAACCACCGCCCAGGCTCTTGGCGCTGGAGAGGATGTCCGGCACAACGCCGTAATGCATGTAGGAGAACAGCTCGCCACTGCGGCCCATGCCACATTGCACTTCGTCGAAGACCAACAGTGCATCGTACTTGTCGCACAGCTTGCGTACGCCTTCGAGGTAGGCCTTGTCCGCCGGACGCACGCCGCCCTCGCCCTGCATCGGCTCGAGCACCACCGCGCAAGTCTTCTCGCTGATCAGCGCCTCGAGGGCGGCCAGGTCGTTGAACGGTACGTGATGGATGCCCGCCGGACGCGGCCCGAAACCGTCGGAGTACTTCGGCTGGCCAGCCACGCTGACGGTGAACAGGGTACGACCATGGAAACTGCTTTCGGCCGCTATGATCTCGTACTTGTCGGCGCCAAAACGGTCATGCGCCACACGCCGTGCGAGCTTGAAGGCGGCCTCGTTGGCCTCGGCACCGGAGTTGCAGAAGAACACCCGCTCGGCGAAGGTCGCCTCGACCAGCCGCCGCGCCAGGCGCAGAGCCGGCTCGTTGGTGAACATGTTGGAGACATGCCAGAGCGTATTCGCCTGGGCGGTCAGCGCCTCGACGATCACCGGGTGGCAGTGGCCCAACGCGTTGACCGCGATCCCGCCGGAGAAGTCCACCAGTTCTCGCCCTCGCTGATCCCAAACGCGCGAACCCTGGCCGCGCACCGGAATGAAGGCGGCGGGGGCGTAGCTGGGAACCATCAGCTGGTCGAAATCTGCGCGTTCGACGGGCGCGTGCGGAGCGGACATCAGGCGTTCTCCTGCCATGACTGGCGAATTGATAGGGATTCTAGAAAGGAACCGACCGGCAGCCTTGTCGCCAGGCGACAACTTGTTAAGCCAACGGCCACGGTTGCTTCATGCGCGCAGTGTAAACGCAGCAGGGCCCCGCCCGGCAGGGGGCAGGCAAAGAAACTTGCGCGGGAGGCTCACGCCGCGAAACGCAGAAAGCCCCACTCACGAGCCGGGCTATAGCCAATAGGCCAGGCGGCGCTCGTGCTCAGGCAGGCTTTGCCGCGTGACCGGCGCACTGACCGGCCCCGCAACCTCCCGGGTGCGTCGGCCGATCGAAAGGAAACAGACCGGCGCGAAAGCTCTGGCTCATGTGCTCCGCGCGCGCCACCGCCTGCGCTGCGGCATCGGCTGGCAGCGTCTCGCTGGCGGCCTGACGGAACAACGTCAGCCATTGCTCGAAATGCTGGCGCTCGATCGGCAGGTTGATATGGAGGGGAAATGGCGAGCGCGCATAGCGCTTGGTGCCCAACAGGGCATGGGACCAGAAGTCGGCGACCACCTGGAAGTGCGCCTCCCAGTCATGCACATCGGCGAAGACCCGACTGAGATCCGGATGACGGCGCGCACGACCGTAGAAGGTACGAACCAGTTCGTCGATCTGTTGTTCGGTCACGGGCATGGCGATTCCCTCCGAGGGCTGGCAAATGCCCGATGATCGCAGCACCACGGACGAACACAACCGACCCGGATCAATAATGCGAGCCTTCGCCCCTAGACGCTACGCACCTGCTCAAAATGACCGGAACCACGCCGCTGGTTGCGATCCTCGCGCGGCGTGGCGCCGAAGAAGTTGCGGTAAGCACTGGAGAAATGCGGCCCCGAGGAGAAGCCACAGGACAGGCCGATCTGGATGATCGATTTGCTGGTCTGCATCAGCAGGCTGCGCGCCTTGTTCAGGCGCAACTCCAGGTAGTACTGGCTGGGCACGCGGTTCAGATACTGCTTGAAGATGCGCTCCAGCTGCCGGCGGGAGACACAGACATGCTGGGCGATCTCATCGGTGGTCAGCGGCTCCTCGATATTCGCCTCCATCAGCAGCACCGCCTGGGTCAGCTTCGGATGGCTGGAGCCCAGGCGATTCTGTAGCGGGATGCGCTGGCGCTCGTCACCCTCACGGATGCGCTCGACCACCAGCTCCTCGCTCACCGCACCGGCCAGCTCCGCGCCCTGGTCGCGGGCGAGCAGCGCCAGCATCAGGTCGAGCACCGCCAGTCCACCACAGGCGCTGAGGCGGTCACGGTCCCAGTCGAACAGATGGCTGGTGGCGATGACCTTGGGGAAGCGTTCGGAAAAGTCGTCCTGCCAGCGCCAATGCACCGCCGTGCGATAGCCATCGAGCAGACCGGATTGAGCCAGCGGATAGACCCCGGCCGAGAACGCGCCCAGCACGCATCCGTCGCGCGCCAATTGGCGCAGTGCCGCGGCCAGGACCGGAGCCAGCGTGACAGGCTCGTCGGCCACCAGAAACAGGCGCTGCAGATCGTCCAGTTGTCCGTCCCAAGGTTCGCCCGGCAGACGCCAGGCCCCCTGTTCGGGCATCGATTCGGCATGCAGGAAACGTAGTTCGTAGCGCGACTCTGCCCCGTGACGGGCGGCGCTACGCAAGGCCTCCTCGGCCAGCGAAAGGGTGGCCGCCCGGGTGCCGGGCCAGATCAAGAAACCGATTCGATGGGCTGTCATGGTGGTCGAGTGTAGCCTCGTTCGGCCTGCATAAGGCTACGTCGAGAGGGCTCTGAGCCGATGAGACAACCTTGTGGGTGCCCCGGGCGCAAAAGTGTGCGGCATTCTAGCGGCGCCAGCACGCCGTCGATTTCCACAATGCGACATGATCTTACAGAAGGCCCCTGCTTCGGGCGACCCTGCCTTGACAAGCGTCGTCTCTTTTCGCCGAAACAACGACGCCCCGCCGAAGCGGGGCGCCCTGCATAGCGAGCGGCCTCAGGCCACGCTTTGCTGCATCGAACGATGGGTCTCGATCAGATGCTCCACAACACTCGGGTCGGCCAGCGTCGAAATGTCACCCAGCGCGCCGTACTCGGCCGTGGCGATCTTGCGCAGGATGCGTCGCATGATCTTGCCCGAACGCGTCTTCGGCAGGCCGGGAGCCCACTGGATGACGTCCGGCGTGGCGATCGGCCCGATCTCCCGACGGACCCAGGCCTTGAGCTCCTGACGCAGTTGCTCGCTGGCTTCCTCTCCGGCGTTTAGGGTGACGTAGACGTAGATGCCCTGCCCCTTGATGTCGTGGGGTACACCGACCACCGCGGCTTCTGCGACCTTGGGATGCGCGACCATGGCGCTCTCCACCTCGGCGGTCCCCATGCGGTGGCCGGAGACGTTGAGCACGTCGTCGACACGACCGGTAATCCACCAGTAGCCGTCCTCATCGCGACGGGCACCGTCGCCGGTGAAGTACATGCCCTTGAAGGTCTTGAAGTAGGTATCGACGAAGCGATCGTGATCGCCGAACAACGTGCGCGCCTGCCCCGGCCAGGAGTCGATGATCACCAGGTTGCCTTCGGTGGCCCCCTCCATGATGTTGCCCAGGTTGTCCACCAGCGCCGGCTGCACGCCGAAGAACGGCCGCGCGGCTGAGCCCGGCTTCATCGCATGCGCGCCCGGCAACGGCGTCATCAGGCAGGCACCGGTTTCGGTCTGCCACCAGGTGTCGACGATCGGGCAACGGCTCTTGCCGACGTTTTCGTAGTACCACTGCCAGGCTTCGGGGTTGATCGGCTCGCCCACCGAGCCGAGCAGGCGCAGGCTGGAGCCATCGGCACCGGCCATCGCTTTATCACCCTCGGCCATCATGGCGCGAATGGCGGTCGGCGCGGTGTAGAGGATGTTGACCTTATGCTTGTCGACGATCTGCGAAACGCGCGAGACGTCCGGATAGTTCGGCACGCCCTCGAACATCACCACCGTGGCGCCGTTGGCCAGCGGGCCGTAGACCAGGTAGGTATGACCGGTCACCCAGCCGATGTCCGCGGTGCACCAGAACACCTCGCCGGGGCGGTAGTCGAAGACCCGCTCATGGGTCAGCGAGGCGTATACCAGGTAGCCGCCGGTGGTGTGCAGCACGCCCTTGGGCTTGCCGGTCGAGCCGGAGGTATAGAGGATGAACAACGCTTCCTCGGCGCCCATTTCCTTCGGCGCGCAGGTGCTGCCGGCAACTTTCAGCAGGTCCTCGTACCAGATGTCGCGATGCGGGTGCCAGCGGATGTCGCCGCCGGTGCGCTTGACCACGATAATCTTCTGCACGCTGTTGGTGCCCGGGTTGGTCAGCGCCTCGTCCACGTTGGCTTTGAGCGGCACACGCTTGCCGCCACGCAGCCCTTCGTCGGCGGTGATCACCACCTTGGACTTGCAGTCGATGATGCGTCCGGCCAGCGCTTCGGGAGAAAAGCCACCGAAGACCACCGAGTGGATCGCACCGATGCGCGCGCAGGCGAGCATCGCCACCACCGCCTGGGGGATCATCGGCATGTAGATGGTCACCACATCGCCACGATGGATGTCCTGGCCGCGCAGGGCGTTGGCCAGCTTGCAGACTTCCTCGTGCAGCTCGCGGTAGGTGATTTCACGGTGCTCGGAAGGGTCGTCGCCCTCCCAGATGATCGCCACCTGGTCACCACGCTCCTCGAGGTGGCGATCCAGGCAGTTGTAGGAAACGTTGAGGGTGCCGTCGGCGAACCACTTGATGTCCACGTGGTGATCGTCGAAGGAGGTCTGCTTGACCTTGCTGAACGGCTTGATCCAGTCGATGCGCTTGGCCTGTTCGCGCCAGAAGCCGTCCGGATTGATCACCGACTGCTGGTACATGGCCTTGTAGGTGGCCTCGTCGGTCAGGGTTCGTTCCGCGACCTCGGGCCGCACGGGGTACAGGGAAACGCTCATTGACACACCTCAGCAATCTAGTTGTTGTTGTCTATCGCTGTTTTAGCCCCGAGTTCCGTAGGGGAACCATTCGACCATGGTCTTACCGCCCCCGTTTTGGCCCTGCTAGGCATGGATACGACAGAACTCATCGAGTCCCATGCGCCGCGAAACCAACTGGTTGACCGGCGCCGCCGAGTCCGCGTAGCCCACCGCCATGCCAGCATGCAACAGCCACTCTGCGGGCACGTCCAGAAAGCCCTCTACTTCGCTGTGGTAGCGCGTCCAGCAGGCCTGCGGGCAGCTCGCCAAGCCGGCTGACTCGAGGAGCAGCATCAGGCTCTGCTCGAACATACCCAGGTCCGCCCACTGCCCTGGGTCCATCCGTCGGTCGACGAAGAAGAACAGCGCGCACGGAGCCCCGAAGAAAGCGTAGTTACGGGCAAACCAGGCGCGTCGCCCATCGCGGTCCTCGCGAGCCACGCCCAGTTGCGCGTACATGTCCTCGCCAACCTGGTAGCGATGCGTGCGGTAAGGCTCGAAGATCGGCTCCGGGTAGACTCGGTAGTCCAGCGCGTCCGCCTCCGGGCGGTTTTCCAGGCGTTCGGCGATGCGCTGGCGAAACCGCACCAGCGCATCGCCGAGCAGCACCTCGACCCGCCACGGCTGCAGATTGCCACTCGATGGCGCACGCGCCGCACGCTGCAGCAGCTCGCGCAGCAACGCCGGATCCACCGGACGATCGAGAAAGGCACGGGTGCTGCGTCTCTGTAGCAGGGCTTGCGCGACGTTCACGGCGACCTCTCTGTGTTGTCAGACCACTCGACCACCGTCCACCGGCAGTTCGACGCCATTGAGGAAGGCAGCCTCTTCGCTGGCAAGAAAAACGGCAACCGCCGCCACATCACTCGGCTGCGACAGGCGCCCCAGAGGAATAGTCGCAATGAAGCG
This sequence comes from Pseudomonas sp. R4-15, assembly GCF_055768815.1. Classification (NCBI taxonomy): domain Bacteria; kingdom Pseudomonadati; phylum Pseudomonadota; class Gammaproteobacteria; order Pseudomonadales; family Pseudomonadaceae; genus Pseudomonas; species Pseudomonas sp. R4-15. The sequence continues at coordinate 2,408,467 of NZ_CM147293.1, read as the reverse complement.
AGCCCGATTCTCCGGAGTATCCGGTACGCCCATGAAATCCTCCAGCAGTGCCGTCTCGCCCATCACCGGACAGATATTGTTGACGCGAATCCCATCGGGCCCCAATTCCACCGCGAGCGATTTGGACAACAGGTTCACCGCCCCCTTGGAACCGTTGTACCAGGTCAATCCCGGACGTGGCCGAATGCCGGCGACCGAGCCTACGTTGATGATCGAGCCCCGCTTGCGCTCACGCATCAGCGGCACCACCGCGCGGGTCATATGGAAGATGGATTTCACGTTGACCGCGAAAACCCGATCGAAGGTCTTCTCATCGACGTCCATCAGCGGCTGGTTGCGGTGCGTGGTCCCGGCGTTGTTGACCACCACGTCGGGGACGCCGAACGTCTCCACGCAGCACTGTACCGCGGCCTGCACCTGCTCGCTCTGGGTGACGTCGCAGGCGATGGCCCGCGCATTGCTTCCCAGTTCAGCAGCCAGACTTTGCGCCCCTTCACCATTGATATCGGCGAGTATCACGCGAGCGCCTTCCTCGATGTAGCGACGAGCGATACAGGCGCCAAAGCCACTGGCGGCGCCGGTGACGATAGCGATCTTGTCTTGTAGTCGAGCCATTTCTTGTTGTTCTCCTTAGGGTCAGAACAGGATCAGATCACGCAGGCCACTACCGGTAGCCAGGCGGTCGAAACCGGCATTGATGTCGTCCAGCGCCAGCTTCTGCCCAATCAGGCGGTTGACGGGCAGCCGTCCCGCCTTGAATAGGCCGATATAGCGCGGGATATCCCGCGCCGGGATGCACGAGCCGATATAACTGCCCTTGACGGTGCGCTCCTCGGCGGTAAGCGACAGCTGCTGCAAAGGCCATTGGTCGTCGGGATGCGGCAAGCCCGCGGTCACCGTGGTGCCGCCCCGCCGGGTGGCGGCGTAGGCCAGTTGCATGGCCGCCACGGAGCCGGCGAATTCGAAGGCGAACTCTGCACCGCCGCCGGTATGTTCGCGAATCTTCGCCAGCGCATCGGGATCCCCTGCATTCACCGAGAAACTCGCACCCAGTTCCAGGGCCAGTTCCAACTTACTCGGTTGCACATCCACCGCCACCACCGGGTTGGCCCCACCGGCTAGCGCACCAAGCAAGGCACTCAAACCGACACCACCGAGGCCGACGATCAGTGCCGACGCCCCCGGCCGCAGTTGACCGGTGTTCACCACCGCGCCCACGCCGGTCAGTACGGCACAGCCGAACACGGCTGCCTCCACGGGATCGATATCGTCGTCGATGGGGACGCACGAACGCGCCGAGACTACCGCATGGTCGGAAAACGCCGAGACGCCGCAGTGGTGGTTCACGGTAACGCCAGCTTCACTCAGGCGGCGCCCGCCGGACAGCATCTCGCCTACGGCATTGGCCAGTCCGCCGGGCTCGCACAGCGCCGGACGGCCCTCCATGCACGGCATGCAGTGCCCGCAGCTGGGCACGAAGACCAGCGCCACCCGCTGGCCGACGCGCAGGTTGTCGACGCCACTGCCGAGCTCCACCACCTGGGCACTGGCCTCATGCCCCAGCGCCATGGGTAGCGGACGCGGGCGCACCCCGGTAATCACCGAAAGATCGGAATGACACAGCCCGGCGGCTATCATTTTCACAAGGACCTCGCCGGGGCCCGGTGGCGTCAGGTCGAGCTCATCGATCTGCAAGGGTCGACTCTGGGCGAAGGGCTGACTCGCCCCCTGCCCTCGCAATACGGCAGAACGGATTTTCATGCTTCGCTCCTGCACCTGGGGCTGTCTTCAGCCGTGGTGGCTGACCACGGTCTTGGTGACGCTGAACTCCTCCAGCGCCAGGAAGCCCTTCTCGCGGCCATGACCACTCTTGCGCACCCCGCCGAAGGGCAGCTCGACGCCACCACCGGCGCCGTAGCAGTTGATGAACACCTGGCCGCCGACCAGACGCCGTGCCAGGCGCTGTTGACGCGCGCCGTTCTCGGTCCAGATCGCCGCCACCAGTCCGTAGTCGGTGCCATTGGCCAGCGCCACCGCATCATCCTCGTCGTCGAACGGCAACGCCGCCAGAACCGGGCCGAAGACTTCCTCGCGGGCCAGCTTGTGCTCGCGCGGCACCGGGCCGTAGAGCCGCGGCGCAACGTACCAGCCACCGGCGGGCAGGTCCGCATCGCGCGAGCCCTCCGCGGCCAACGGCAGGCCGCTGGCATCGCACTCGGCGATGAACGCCTTGACCCGCTCGAACTGCGCACGGGTGATGATCGGCCCGCAGTCAGGCGATGTATCCGGTGCGCCCACACGCATCTGCCGCATGCGCTCGGCCACCCGTTCCATTACCTGATCGAACACCTCGCGCTGGATCAGCAGGCGACTACCCGCCGAGCAGGTCTGCCCGGCGTTCTGCACGATGGCTCCGACGATCACCGGCACCGCCTTGTCCAGGTCAGCGTCGGCGAACACCACCTGGGGCGACTTGCCGCCCAGCTCCAGTACGCACTTGACGTAATTCTTCGCCGCCGCCTGCTGCACCTGCACACCGACCTGCGGCGAGCCGGTGAACGTGATCAGGTTGATATCCGGATGCTCGGAGAGCGTCGCCCCGGCCTCGCGACCCAGACCAGTAACAATATTCAGCGCGCCCCTCGGCAGACCCGCCTCGACCGCCAGTTCAGCGACCCGAAGTGAGGTCATGCAGGCGTCCTCCGCCGGCTTGACCACCGAGGCATTGCCCATCGCCAGGGCAGGCGCGATGGTTCGCCCGAGCATCTGTGCGGGGTAGTTCCAGGGAATGATGTGCGCCACCACCCCGCAGGCCTCGCGCACCACGTTCACCGAATAGCCGTCAAGATAGGGAATGACCTGTCCATGGACCTTATCCGCCGCACTGCCGTAGAACTCGAAGTAACGCGCCAACGCCTCGATATCCTTGCGCGCCAGGGCAAGCGGCTTGCCGGTATCGCGGGCCTCGATCTGCGCCAGCTCGTCGATGGACTCGAGCACCTTCACACCAATGCGCATCAGCAGGCGCCCACGCTCGGTGGCGCTGTAGCGTCCCCACTCGCCATTGAACGCGGCACGCGCCGCCTTGACCGCCAGGTCTATGTCCTCAGCCTGGCCGCGGCCGATCTCGGCATAGACCTGGCCATCGGCTGGACAGTAGACCGGCAGGGTTTCCTGGCAGAGCGGCGCACACCAGGCGCCGTCGATGAACAATTTGCTCACGGGTAGACCTCCATGAAAGCAGTGGATGCGGGGGGTGCCGTCGGGGACGCACCGTCGGGGTCTGGCAGCAGCGCACCGCGCTCGATATGCAACAGGTGATCGGGCACGTCCTTGAGCAGGCCGCCGTTGGATTCGGTGACCACGATGCACAGCTCCGGCAGCCGCTGCTGCAGGCGCTTCAGGGCATCGCTGTACTGGTTGGCCAAGGCTGGGGCGAGCCCCTGAAAAGGCTCATCGAGCAACACCAGACGGGTGCCGATCATCAGCGCCCGTCCCAGTGCGGCCATCTTCCCTTGGCCGCCGGAGAGCGCGGCCCCCGAGCGCGCCAACATCGCTTTTAGCTGCGGGACGACCTCCAGCGTCAGCGCCAGGCGCTCATCGACCTCGCGGCGCGATTGCCCGGCCACCTGGCACGGCAGGCGCAGGTTCTCCTCCACCGACAGGCTCGGAAACATCACCCGCTCCTGCGGCGCATAGCCGATACCCAGCCGCGCGCGGCCATGCGCCGGGACGCTGGCCAGATCCCGGTCGTCGAGCAGGATCTGCCCCTCGCGCAACTTGACCAGGCCCATGATGGCGCGCAACAGCGTGGTCTTGCCGGCGCCGTTGCGGCCAACCACCGCGGCGATGGAGCCGCTCGGCAACTCGGCATCGATACCCCGCAGCACCGGCGCGCGAAGGATGTCGGCGGTAACGTTGTGTAATTTCAGCATGGCGGCTCTCCCCTACTCGCCGAGGACTTCACGGCGCACCTGGGCGTTGCCCAGGACCACCTCGGGCAGGCCATCGGCCGCAATGGCGCCGCTGATCCAGGCCGCCACACGAGTGGCGTAACGACGCACGATGTCGACATCGTGCTCAACGAAGATGGCGGTCACCTGGCGCTCGTCGAGCGCGCGCATGACGATCTCCATTACCCCGTGCTTTTCCTCGGTGGAAACGCCGCTGGTGGGCTCGTCCATGATCAGCAGGCGCGGCTCGAGCATCAGCGACATCGCCACGTCGAGCAGCTTGCGCTGGCCCTCCGGCAGGTTGGCCACCGGTTCGTGCTGGCGATGGGTGAGCCCGACCAGCTCCAGCGTGTGTTTCACGGCGTGCGCATCGGCAGACGCCGACAGCGAACGCCACCACGGCAGGCGCTGCGCACGCGCCATACCGGCCAACTCGAGGCACTGACGCACGCTGTGTTCGAGGAACAGTTGCGGCAATTGAAACGAGCGTGCCATGCCACGCCGAACGATGTTGCGCGGCGAACGTCCGGTAATGTCGTCGCCATCGAAGCTGACGCGCCCGGCATTGGGCTTGAGCAGGCCGGTGCAGATGTTGATGAAGGTGGTCTTGCCGGCGCCGTTCTGGCCAATCACCGCCAGGCGCTCGCCGCGGGCCAGCTCGAAGTCGATGCCATCGGCAACCACCAGTCCTCCGAAGGCCAGGGTCAGGTTCTCGGTCTTGAGCAAAGCGGTCATAGTTCACCTCCGCGTGCCGGACGGCGTTCGAGCATGCCCACCAGCCCTTTGGGCAGGAAATAGATGATCGCGATCAGGGTCACCCCGAGGGTCAACTGCCAGGCACCGGATACCAGTGCGGCGGCGTACATCTTGAGGAACTCGTAGAGCAGCGCTCCGACGAAGGCGCCGACGGCATGCCCCGAACCCCCGAGAATGGCGATGAACACGTACTCGCCCGAGCGCAGCCAGTAGCCCATTTCCGGCGTGACCAGCCCCTGGGACAGGCCGAACAAGGCGCCGGACAACCCGCACAGCCCGGCGGACAGCACGTAGCCCTGCCAGAGCAGCTTCTTCGCCGAAACACCGAGGTATTCCAGGCGTGTCTCGTTACTCTTGATGGCCTTCAGCGCCTGCCCCGCACTGGAATTGAAGTAGCGCTGCACACAGAAGATCACCACCAGCGAAACCACCAGCGCCATCACCAGCAGTGCAGTTTCGAATTCACTGCGGCCCAGTTCCAGCCCCATCAGCGTCGGACGTTCCACGCGCATGCCGTCGGTGCCTCCGGTGTAGGCGTAGAACTTGCCCAGCACGGTGAACAGCACCATCGACAACGCCAGGTTGAGCATGCCGAAGAAGATTTCCCGGTAGCGCACCACGAAGATGCCAACGAGCATTCCGGCCACCACGCTGGCCAGGGTGCCGAGAATCACCAGTAGCAGGCCATCGATACCAGGGAAGCGCCCGCTCAAGTAGGCCACCGCATAACCGGAAATACAGGCGTACATGGCGTGTCCGAAGGAAATCTGTCCGGCTCGCAGCAGTACCACGATGCCCATCGCCGCCATGCCATAGCAAAACGCCAGGGTCAGCGGCAGCTTCAACCAGGGTGCAGCCAGACCGATGGAGAGAAACACGGCGGCTGCGACGATCGCGAAGAGAAAGGACTTGCGCATCAGATCCTCCTGGATTGGGCCACGGTGAAGAGCCCCTGTGGCCGTGCCAGCAGCACCAGCACCATGATCACGTAGGGCATCACCACCTCCAGTTCGGGGTACAGGTAGACGCAGAACGAGCGAGACAGGCCGATCATCAGAGCGGTGAGCAGTGCACCGGTGATCTGTCCGAGCCCGGCGGTGGCGACCACCGCGAACGACAGCACGATCATGTCCGCCCCGATCCCCGGCACCAACGAGGTGGTCGGCGACGCCAGCGCGCCGCCCAGAGAGCCGAGCACGGCACCGACGACGAAGGTCAGATAGGCGATGCGGCGGGCGTTGATGCCCAGCGCCGTGGCCACTTCCCGATCATGGGTAACGGCGACGATCTGCTTGCCGGTCAGGGTGTGCTTGAGGAACCACTGCAACAGCAAGTAGACCGCGAGCGCCGCACCGGGTACGAAGAACAACTGGTAGTTCATGTACACCACACCGAGCAGCTCGGCGGTGCCCATCTGGTTCACCACGTCGGCGACGAAATACGGCTGGGTTCCCCAGATCATCCGCTGCAAGTCCTCGAACACCATGAAGGCACCGAACGTCACCAGCAGTTGGAGAATCGGATCGCGGTCCTGGAAACCCTTGAGCAGCAGCATCAACGCCGTGCCCAGCACGATACCGACCGCTAGCGAGCCAGCCAGCAACGCCGCCATGGAAACCGCCAGCGAATCGCCGCCCTGCCCCAGCCACAGGCCGAAGGTGGCCGCGGCGTAGCCACCGCAGGCGTAGAGGCTACCGTGGGCGACGTTGAGGATGCGCACCACGCCAAAGATGAAGGTGAGCCCGAGCGCGACCAGGAACAGCAGTCCCGCGTAGGACACCCCATCCAGCAGCGCCAGGATGAGGATGTCGCGGCTCATGCTAATTCGCCTCCGCCGGCTTAACGGCATCGAGGATCGCTGGCGTCACCGTCTTCAACCAGTCTGGCGTATGCTGCCCCGGCGGCGTGGTCACTGGACCTGGGGCGACAATCATCACGTCCTTGAGTATCTTGAAGTCGTAGTCCGGGCTACTGGTCGTCATGCCGAATAGTTGCTCTTCCAGCCCCTGGCCATCCTCGGGACGAATCGTCACCTCGCTGGTCAGGCCACGGAAGGTCAGGCCACGGAAGGCATCGGCGAGCTGCTCCTCGCTAGGCCATTCGCCATTGTCTCTGATCGCTTTTTCATAGGCGGCGGTCATGCCGTCCAATGCCTGGATCATGTGGTAGACGGAGTAGATCGGGTAGCTACCCGTCTTTCGCTTGAAGGCTTCGACGAAAGCCTTGTGGCGGGGATCGTCGACATAGCGCGGTTCGAGGAAGTAATGGTCGCCGCGCGCGCCGATCAGTACGCCGTCGGGCAGGGTGTTACCCAGCCGCTCCAGCGAGCTCTCCGCCAGCGGCAGGTAGAACTGCGAGGTACGCAGCAGCCCACGCTGACTGGCCTGGCGCACGAAGGTATCCAGGTCGCCGCCCCAGGAGGTCGACAGCACCACGTCTGGACGCAATACCTGCAGGCGGCTCACTTCCGCGGAAAAGTCCGGAGCGCCGAACTTGGGAAACAGCTCGGCGACGACCTTCACATCGGGCTTGAGCTGGGTCAGCACGGTTTTGAAGATGTCCCAGGAATCGCGCCCCCAGGCGTAGTCCTGGTTGACCACCGCGATGGTCTTGAAGTCCGGATGCACCTTGAGCAGGTAGGCCACCGCCGCGACCATCTCGGTTACCGCGTTGGCCTGGGTACGGAACACGTATTTGTAGTCGTGCCCTTCGATGGCCTTTTCGGTACCGCAGTCCCACATCAGGTTGACCACCTTGAGGTCCTCGGCCACCGGCGCCAGGGTGTTGCAGTTGCCACTGGAGATGGACGCAAGCATGGTCTTCGCCCCTTCCTCCTGAACCACGCGGCGGTACTCCGAGAGCAGGCGGTCACCGCCCACGCCTTCGTCGATGAAGATCGGCCGGACCTTGACGCCATCGATGCCACCCTTGGCATTGAGCTCATCGATATACATCTCGGCCGCCGCCTTGGCCGGCGTACCGAATACCGAGGCTGAGCCGGACATGAAGGTGGTGATGCCAATCTTCAGTTCTGAGGGTTTCTCCACAGCGAAGCTGGCCAGGGGCGAGAGAGTCAATGCGGCGAGCACGGCGGCCCGTAGAGCGGTGCGCTGGAACATGAGCTTTGCCTCGAGGCTATTGTTTTTGTTTGAAGCTGAGTCGCTGACAGGCAGGTTGCCGAAGTGCAGGCATTAAGTGAATTCGCTTTTCGGCAAGGTGGCGTTCCGCTGAGCCGAACGCCCTTGCCTGAAAAGCCCTTGTCACCGAGTCACTGGGCCCGGTTACTCGCCTCGGCCGCCTGAATCAGGTCCTTGCCTATGTCGCCTTCGAACTTGGCCCACACCGGGCGCATGGCTTCGCGCCAGTCGTTGCGCTGCTGCGGAGTGAGTTCGATGATCTCGGACATGCCCGACGCCGCGATTGCCTCGCGAGCCTGGCGGTTGAGCTCGTCGGCCTCGCGGTTCACCTCGACGCTGACTTCGGCCATCACCTTCTCCAGTTCGCTGCGCACATCGGCCGGCAGGCCATTCCAGAATTGGGTGTTGGTGATCACCATGTAGTCGATCAGGCCATGATCGGAAGCGGTGAAGTACGGCTGGACCTCATACACCTTCTGGCTGTAGTAGTTCGACCAGGTGTTCTCGGTACCATTGACCACACCGGTCTGCAGGCCCTGGTAGACCTCGGCGAAGCTCATCTTGCGCGGGTTGGCGCGCACCGCCTTGAACTGCTCCTCCAGCACGTTGGAAGCCTGTACGCGGAACTTCAAGCCGCGCGCATCGCTCGGCTCGCGCAACGGCTTGTTCGCCGAGAGCACCTTCATGCCGTTGTGCCAATAGGCCAGGCCGGTGATGTTCTTGCCCTCCATCGCCTTGAGCAACTCCTTGCCCTGGGGACTGCTCTGGAAGCGGTCCACCGCGGCCATGTCGTCGAACAGGAACGGCAGGTCGAACAACTGCAGCTTCTTCGAGTAGGGCTCGAACTTGGCCAGTGACGGCGCCAGCAACTGCACGTCGCCCACCAGCAGTGCCTCCATTTCCTTGCCGTCGCCGAATAGCGAGGAATTGGGATAGACCTCGACCTTCACCCTGCCGGGCAAGCGTTCTTCGGCAAGTTTCTTGAACAGCAGCGCGCCCTGGCCCTTGGGCGTGTTGTCCGCCACCACGTGGGCGAACTTGATGACGATGGGATCGGCGGCGCTTGCCAGGCCGGCAAACGTCAGTGACAGCGCGCAGAACAGCGCCTTGCAGGGAATGGAATTGAACATTGCGACTACCTCTATTGTTGTTGTGTTGGGTTGCACGCAAGCGAGCCGGACTCAGGGGACGCTTTGTCCGGCACGCTCCAGCAGACGGCGGGCGCGCCCGAGCACCGGGGCATCGACCATCTGTCCATCGACCACGAACACCCCTTCTCCGGAGGCGGCCGCGGTCATGACGCGTTGCGCCCAGGCCAGCTCCTCGGCCCCAGGCATGAAGGTCTCGTGGACCACCGCGACCTGCCGCGGATGGATGCACAGCAGCCCGCCAAAGCCCATGTCGCGGGCCTTGCCGACGGCAGCGCGCAAGCCGGCGTCATCGTCGAAGGCGGGAAACACGGTGTCCACCGGCGGCGCCAGTTGCGCCAGCCGGCTATTCAGTACCAGCGCATAGCGCGCCTGGTCGAGCAGGCGTTCGCAGCCCTCGCTGCCGCTGGCAAGGCCGAGGTCCAGAGCCAGATCCAGGCCGCCGAAGGACAGCCGTTCGACACCCGTTTCGCGAGCCATCTCGGCCAGTGCGGCAAGGCCTGCGGCGCTCTCCACGATGGGCCAGACCGGCTTGCCGCAGGCGACGGCCAATGCCACCTGCGCCGCCGACTCGGCCTTGGGCAGCAGCACGCCGACGACCCCCGGATGCCGCGCGCAAAGCGCCAGGTCCGCCGCCTGCTGGGCATGCCCTGGCGAGTTCACACGTACATGCAGGCGCGCCCCGGGATGCGCATCGAGAAAGCCGTCAAGGTCAGCCAGCGCCTTGGCCTTGAGGGGCTCGGCCACCGCATCCTCGAGGTCGACGATGACGACATCCGCTCCCGCCGCCAGTGCCTTGGGAATCCGCTCCGCACGACTACCCGGAACGAACAGCGCCGAACGCACCCCGTTCATACCGCCCCCTGCTGGCGCAGCCGCTCGATATCGCCCGCGGCGTAGCCCAGCTCGGCGAGCAGCGCAGCACTGTGCTCGCCCAGCGCCGGGATCGGGTCCATGCGCGGAGCGAAGGCGCTGTTCGCCGCCGGTGGCAGCAGCGCCGGCAGCTCGCCAGCCGGACTGGCCACCTGGCTCCAGCGCTGCCGCGCAGCAAGCTGCGGATGGTTCCAGACACCGCCCATGTCATTGACGTGGGCGTTGGCGATCTGCGCCCGCTCCAGGCGTTCGATGACCTGCTCGGCGCTCAGCCGGGAGAAGGCGTCGAGGATGATCGCGCGCAGCTCGCCACGGTTCGCCGAGCGCTTGAAATTCGCCGAGAAGCGCTCGTCGCCAGCCAGCGCGGGCTGTTCCAATACCTTGTCGCAGAACGCCGCCCACTCGCGCTCGTTCTGCAGGCCGAGCATCACCGTGCCGCCATCGCCGGCGGGGAACGGGCCGTAGGGATAGATGGTGGAATGCGCCGCGCCAGCGCGCGGCGGCGGCGTGGCACCGTCGAAGGCGTAGTACATGGGGTAGCCCATCCACTCCACCAGGCTCTCCAGCATGGACACGTCGATGCGGCTGCCCTCGCCGGTCTTGTCGCGCAACAGCAGCGCCGAGAGGATGCCGCTGTAGGCGTACATGCCGGCGGCGATGTCGGCGATGGAGCAACCGGCCTTGGCCATGTCTTCCTCGCCCGGCCCGCCGGTCACCGAAAGAAAGCCGCCCTCGCTCTGGATCAGCAGGTCGTAGGCCTTCTTCTTTTCATAGGGACCGCCCTCGCCGTAGCCAGAGATGTCGCAGACGATCAGTCGCGGGAAACGCTCATGCAGCACCTCGAAGGACAACCCCATGCGCGCCGCCGCGCCCGGGGCGAGGTTCTGCACCAGCACGTCGGCCTTGCCCAGCAAGGCGTCGAGCACTTCGCTGGCGGCGTCCTGCTTGAGGTCCAGGGTCAGGCTTTCCTTGGAGCGATTGGTCCAGACGAAATGCGAGGCCAGACCGTGCACGCGCTCGTCGTAGCCACGGGCGAAGTCGCCGGCGCCGGGGCGCTCGACCTTGATCACCCGTGCGCCCAGATCGGCCAACTGACGCGTACAGAACGGCGCGGCGATGGCGTGCTCCAGGCTGACCACGGTAATGCCGTCCAGCGGACGGAGCTTGGCGTTGTTCTCGTTCATCTCGTCACCCTGCAGCGGCCGGTGCCGCCCCTCTCAATACGTTGCGTACGCGTCATCGATCCACTCGATAGGCGCCTTCAGCTCAGTTCCAGCAGGCTCGGCAGTTCGCGCAAGCGCCAGACCTGCCCGATCAGCGCCTCGGCCTGCTCCGGCGTACGCACGCCAGAGAAAGCCACCAGGCGACGAAACTTGTCCTCCAGCTCCGCGCGGCTGAGGGTATTGCCCGGATCACCCTTGGGCTCGTCGATGGCCGCCGACAGGCGCCGGCTGTCGCGGGTCAGCACCTCGACGCGGCCCAGCCAGCGCGCCGGATAAGCGCCGTCCACCTCGGCATCGAGCTGCATCGAGACCTTGTCGCGGAAGGCCGCCACATTCGCATCGCTCAGCGCCAGCGTGTGGAATTCGCCGAGCTGCGCCTTGCCATGCACGGCGATCAGGCCCAGCACGGTGCCCATGGAGAACTTCGCCTGATGCACCGTCTGCGGCACGGTCACCCGGCCGAGCACGTCGATGGCGCCCTGGTGCACCCGTGCGGTGAGCTGCTCGATGTCGTCATGGCGCAGCCCTTCGCGCTGCATCAGCGCCAGCAGCGCGTCGGCGGCCGGATGCGTGTGACGACAGGAGGCGTGGAACTTGAAGGAGGTTTCCGCCAGCGCCCAACGGCTGCCGAGGCAGTCGGACAGGCGCGCCGGATCGGCATCGCTGGACATGCCCGCCGCCAGCCCCTGCTCGCCTTCGAGGATGTTCTTCGCGCCGGTCAGCCCTTCTGCCGTGAGGTAGGCGGCGAGCAGGCCGTCGGCACTGGCCTTGGCGGTGTGCAGCTGCTTGGAGTCCGCCGCATCGCGGAGGAACTCCCAGAGCCCGGCGGCCTGGGTGCCGGCGTTGCCGAGCAGGTCGATGAACTGCCGGGTGTCGAAGTCCAGCAGCTTGCCCACGGTCACCGCCGCGGCGAGGGTGCCGACGGTCGCGGTGGTGTGGAAGATGCGGTAGTGCGAGCGGCCCAAGAATTCGCCAATACGGATGCCCGCCTCGTAGCCGGCCACCGAGGCCAGCAGCAGCTCGCGGCCGGACTTGCCGAGGTCCTGGGCGGCGGCCAGCGCCGGCGGGAAGACCACCGTGGCCGGGTGCAGCACCGAGCTGTTGTGCAGGTCGTCCTGCTCCACCAGGTGCGAGCTGGCGCCATTCACCAAGGCGGCGAAGTACGCCGAACTGCGCCGGCCGTTGACCAGGATCGCCGCCGGGCCGTCGGCCGGGCCCATCTTCTGCGCATAGCGCTCGAACAGCGGGATCGGGTGCGAGCCGGCGCTGGCCAGCGCCGAGCCCAGCCAGTCGAGGAACAGCTCTTCGCTGCGCGCGAGGACCGTGTCGGGAATGTCTTCGTAGCGCAGCGCGGCGAGGAACTCGGCGAGTGCGCGGGTGTGCTGGCTCATGCCGGCTCCTCCCAGGGATTGGACAATTCGATGAGGTTGGCGTCGGGATCGCGCAGGTACACCGAGCGGATCGGTCCCTGCGCACCGGTGCGTTTCACCGGCCCTTCGAGGATCGCCACGCCCTGCTCCGCCAGTTCCTCGATGACCTGGTCCAGCGGCGTGGCGACGATGAAGCACAGGTCCGCCGAGCCCGGCGCCGGGCGTTCGGCCTTGGGTTCGAACTCGTGGCCGGCGCGATGCAGGTTGATCTTCTGCGCGCCGAACGCCAGGGCCCGGCGGCCCTCGCCGAACGTCAGCGCCTGCATGCCGAGGACTCGGGTGTAGAAGTCCACGGCGACGTCGATGTCGGCGACGGTGAGGACCAGATGGTCCAGGTGGCTGATGTGCATGGCGCGTTTTTCCCAGGTTACGGGGGGCTGATGGGTATCGCCGTGTAGGTCGGGCCGCGTAGGTTGAGCGCAGCGATACCCATCACCCACGCCCTCAAAAGCTGCGCGGCAGTTCGAGCAGGTGCTCGGCCACGTAGGAGAGGATCAGGTTGGTCGAGATCGGCGCGACCTGGTACAGGCGCGTCTCACGGAACTTGCGCTCGACGTCGTATTCGTTGGCGAAGCCGAAGCCGCCGTGGGTTTGCAGGCAGGCATTGGCGGCCTCCCAACTGGCCTTGGCGGCGAGGTATTTGGCCATGTTCGCCGCGGCGCCGGCGTTCAGCCCGCTGTCGTATTCGGCGCAGGCGCGCCAGCGCATCAGGTCGGCGGCCTCGATCTCGATGTGCGCCTCGGCGATGGGGAACTGCACGCCCTGGTTCTGCCCGATGGGGCGACCGAACACCACGCGGTCGCGGGCGTAGGCGCTGGCCTTCTCGACGAACCAGCGGCCGTCGCCGATGCACTCGGCGGCAATCAGCGTGCGTTCGGCGTTGAGCCCATGAAGGATGTACTTGAAGCCCTGGCCTTCCTCGCCGATCAGGGTGCTGGCGGGAATCTCCAGGTTGTCGAAGAACAGTTCGTTGGTCTCGTGATTGACCATGTTGGCGATCGGCTGCACGGTCAGGCCGTTGCCGATGGCCTCGCGCAGATCGACCAGGAAGATCGACATGCCCTCGGACTTCTTCTTCACTTCGGTCAGCGGTGTGGTGCGCGCCAGCAGGATCATCAGGTCGGAGTGCTGGATGCGCGAGATCCACACCTTCTGCCCGTTGATCACGTACTTGTCGCCCTTCTTCACCGCGGTGGTCTTGATCTTCGTGGTGTCGGTGCCGGTGGTGGGCTCGGTGACGCCCATCGACTGCAGGCGCAGTTCGCCGCTGGCGAGCTTGGGCAGGTAATAGCGCTTCTGCTCCTCGCTGCCGTTACGCAGCAGCGTGAACATGTTGTACATCTGCCCGTGTACGGTGCCGGAGTTGCCGCCGCAGCGGTTGACCTCTTCGAGAATCACCGACGCCTCGGCCAGCCCCAGCCCGGAGCCGCCGTATTCCTCGGGAATCATCGCCGACAGCCAGCCCGCCTCGGTGAGCGCCTTGACGAAGGTTTCCGGGAAGCCCTTCTCTTCATCGATCTTGCGCCAGTATTCGGCGGGAAACTCGGCGCAGAGCGCGCGCACGCCTTCGCGGATGGCATTGATCTCGTCGGGATCGTAGGTCTTCATCGCTACTCCTATTTTTGTTCTTCTCGCTCGGCCTGGGCCTTTTCAGTCGAATTCCACGTCGGCGCTCTGCGCCACGCCGGCGCCATCGCCGGCCCACAACTCGGCATGCCCGGGCGCGATCAGCCGTCCGCCCACCTCGAACGGCTGCGGCGCGATCAGCGGACGTAGGCCACGGTAGGCAAAGCGCCGCAGGCGAGCCCCCGGGTTCGCCCGGCAGAACGCCCGCAGGTTCAGCGTGGCGATCATCGGACCGTGAACCACCAGGCCGGGATAGCCTTCGGTAGCGGTGACGTAGGGCCAGTCGTAATGGATGCGATGGCCGTTGAAGGTCACCGCCGAATAGCGAAACAGCAGGGTTGGCGTCGGCTCGACCGCCTCGCGCCACTGCCCCACGGGCATCACCTGGCCGCTGCTGGCCTTGGGCGGACTGGGCTGGCGGTAGACGATGTCCTGTTCCTCGCGGACGCACAGCGTGCCGTCCTGCTGGTAATCGTGACGCAGGGTGACGAACAGCAGCGCACCGGTGCGGCCGTGCTTTTCCTCGATCCGCAGGATCTGCGTATGGCGCTGGGCCTCGCCCCCGGCACGCAGCGGCTCAAGGAACTCGACCCGGCCGCCGGCCCACATGCGGTTGCGATCGTCCGTCGGCGGCAGGAAACCGCCGCGAGCCGGATGGCCATCGGCGCCCAGGCCGCTCTCGGCCAACGGTTCCTGGAAAAAGCACCATTGCCAGAGTGGCGGCAGGGGCTCGCCATGGGCAGGCGTGGCCTCGTCGAAGGTGGCGGCGATACGCATCAGCAGGTTGCGGCTGAGCTGGTCGTGGACCTGCTCGGTGCGCCCCAGCCAGGCGCTGTAATCACTCATGAAGAGGTGCCCCGCTAGTGGTGTTTCGCAAAGGATGCACCGGCCCTAGGCATTCCGAGAATCCGCATTTTCCGAGCCCGGCATTCGGCTATGCTGAACGCCAAACCACAACGGGAACGCGTCATGCACTTCGATCTCGCCGATCTGAAGCTCTTCGCACACATTGCCGAGTCGCCCAGCCTGACCCAGGGTGCGCGCCGCGCGCACCTCTCGCCGGCCGCCGCCAGCGCGCGTGTCAAGGCGCTGGAGTCGCAACTGGGTTCGCGTTTGCTCTACCGCGACAGCCGCGGCGTCGAGCTGACGCCGGCGGGCGGGCGCCTGTTGCAGCACGCGCGGCTGATCCTGCGCCAGGTGGATTACCTGAAGAGCGAGTTCACCGACTACGGCACCGATGCCGCCGGGCACATCCGCATCTTTGCCAACACCACGGCGGTCACCGAATTTCTGCCGGAGATCCTCGCCGGCTTTCTTGCCGAGCGCCCCGGCGTGACCGTCGACCTGCAGGAACGCCTGACCCGCGACATCCTGCGTGGCGTACACGACGGCGCCGCCGACCTCGGCATCGTCGCCGGCCCACTGGAGACCCCCGGCTTGCAGGCCCTGCACTTCAGCACCGACCGGCTGGTGCTGGCGCTGCCGGTGGCGCACCCGCTGGCCGGGCTGCGCCAGGTCAGCCTGCGCCAGACCCTGGAGTACCGGCACATTGGGCTGCACGACGGCAGCACCCTGCTGACCTTCCTGCGCGAACACGTCGAACGCCTGGGTCTGTCCCTGTCGCTGCGCATCCAGGTCTCCAGCTTCGAGGCGATCTGTCGGATGATCGAGGCCGGCGTGGGCATCGGCATCATTCCCGAGTCCGCCGCGCGCCGGCACAGCCGCACGATGAAGCTGGTGACGGTGGCGCTCGACGAACCCTGGGCCGTACGCGAGCGCAGCCTGCTGGTACGTGACCTGGAGGCGCTGCCCGGCAGCGTCAGGGCGCTGATCGAGCGTTTGCGGGAACACGCGCCGGGATGAGCGGTCGCATTTCAAGGGCCAAACGTCACGCAAAGGGTTGGAACGTACGCATGTCGAGCGAGAAACTGGAACACTGGAGCACCTGCCGCATTGAGGGCGTCGAACGCCTGCGGCGCAGCTTCAGCTTCGCCGACTTTCGCCAAGCGCTCGCTTTCGCCAATGCCGTGGGCGAGCTGGCGGAGCATCACAACCATCACCCCTCCCTGCGGGTGGAATGGGGACGGGTCAGGGTGGACTGGTGGAGCCACGACATCGGCGGCATCAGCGAGCGCGACCGGCAAATGGCCGCAGCCACCGACCTGCTCCACCCCTGAATCGCCGGCCGGCGATCTCATTATAAAAATAATCCTTATATAACAATTACCTACTGCCAAAACCCGGCACTTTGCCGGGCATTTCGACTTGCCATCACAGTTCAAACTGTTAGGGTACCTAGCTATGCCAACACTGCTCATGCCCATCAGCGCCTTGCTGAGCGGGGTAGCACTGCTGCTGCTCGGCAATGGCCTCCTGAACACGCTGCTGACCCTGCGCGGCAGCGCCGAAGGCTACTCGGCCGGCGCACTCGGCCTGGCCATGTCCGGCTATTTCGTCGGCTTCTTCCTCGGCAGTTGGGTGGCCACGCCACTGATCCGTCGCGTCGGCCACATCCGTACCTTCGCCTTCTGCGCGGCGCTCGCCGCCAGTTGTGCGCTGCTGCACCTGCTGATCATCGATATTCGCGTCTGGCTGGCCCTGCGCGTGCTCTACGGTATCGCGCTGGTCTCTCTGTACACGGTGATCGAGAGCTGGCTCAACGCGCAGACCGCCGCAGAACAGCGCGGCCGGGTGTTCGCCATCTACATGGGGGTCAACCTCGGCTCACTGGCGCTGGCGCAGCAACTGCTGCACCTGGACAGCCCATTGGGCTACAGCCTGTTCATCATCGCCGCGCTGTTCATTTGCTGCGCCCTGATGCCACTGACGCTGACTCGACAGGCACAGCCTTCGGTACCGGAGACGCCGCGCAGCAACCTGCGCCAGTTGTTCGGCATCGCACCGTTGCCGGTGATGGCCTCGCTGCTCTCGGGCTTGGCCTTGGGCGCCTTCTGGGGCATGGCCCCGGTGTATGCCAATCAGGTCGGCTTCGCCGAGGGCGATGTCGGTCTGCTGATGAGCCTGACGATCCTCGGCGGCGCGCTGCTGCAATGGCCCATAGGCCGTTTTTCCGACGGCCACGACCGGCGCCTGGTGCTGATCTGCGTGGTCGGCCTGGCAGCCGCGGTGGCGCTGGTGATGGGGCTGCTGCCCGCCGGGCCCTGGCTGCTGGGGGCAATGTTCCTGTGGGGAGGCCTGACCTTCGCCATCTACCCGATCGCCGTGGCGCAGCTGATCGACCAGTTGCACGCGGAGGAGATTCTCTCCGGTTCGTCCGGACTGCTGGTGCTCAACGGCATCGGCTCGGCTTTCGCCCCCCTGCTCGCCGGTCTGCTGATGCAGCAGTTCGGCCCGATGGCGTTGCCACTCTACTTCGC
Source organism: Pseudomonas sp. R4-15 (assembly GCF_055768815.1). Classification (NCBI taxonomy): domain Bacteria; kingdom Pseudomonadati; phylum Pseudomonadota; class Gammaproteobacteria; order Pseudomonadales; family Pseudomonadaceae; genus Pseudomonas; species Pseudomonas sp. R4-15. The sequence continues at coordinate 2,390,944 of NZ_CM147293.1, read as the reverse complement.
GCTGACCCTCGGCGCCCTGTGCGCCTACGGCATCTACCGTCGCCGCCACGTCAGCGAACTGCTCGACGAGAACCCGGGGCACTTCGTACCCATGCTGCGCACCAGCCCGACGGTATTGGAGCTGATGCCCGACGCACCGCCGAGCGAGGAAGAAAGCGTGGACGCCCGAGAGGAGAACAGCGCCGCCTGAGCATTTTCCGCCGTGACCGCACGAGGTGGTCGCGGCACCACTTGAAGACGTCGGCCCAGGTCGGCGCGTCAACCGCACAAGGAGACAGCGCATGCTACTTGCAACCGATCTCGATGGAACCTTTCTCGCCGGCGATCCGGAGGATCGCCTGAGTCTGTACCAGACCATCGCAGCCCATCCGGAAATCCGCCTGGCCTACGTGACCGGGCGCAGCCTCGAAGTGGTCCTGCCACTGCTCGCCGACCCGACCCTGCCGCAACCGGACTATATCGTCGCCGACGTCGGTGGCAGCCTCTACCACGGCGACACACTGCAACCCATCCAGCCGCTGCAGAACGACATCGACCAACGTTGGGCCGGCGAGAACCAGGTGCTCCAGGCGCTGGACGGACTGGACGGTCTGGAGCGCCAGGATGTGCCACAGGCGCGCCGCTGCTCGTTCTTCTGCACACCCGAGCGCGCGGCCGATCCGCGACTGAAGGAAATCGCCGAGGAACTGGGTTGCGACCTGCTCTACTCCGCTGGTCTCTACCTGGACTTCCTGCCCAAGGGCGTGAACAAGGGCTCCAGCCTGTTGAAGCTGGCCGAGCACCTGGGCATCGATCAAGAGCAAGTGCTGGTCGCAGGCGATACGCTGAATGACCTGTCGATGCTCAGCTGCGGCCTCAAGGGCGTCTGCGTGGGTCGCTCGGAACAAGCGCTACTGGCCGCCACCGCCACCGATACGCGCATCCTGCACGCCAGCCGCCCCGGCTGCGGCGGCATCCTCCAGGCCTTCGCCCACTTCGGCTTCCTCGGCCAGCACGGTATCGCTGCCGAACGCCGCCAGGCCGCACAGCCCGGGCAGTCCGAGCTGGTCATCGTCTACCATCGCCTGCCCTACGAGGAGCATCGCGTGGACGGTCGCCTGCAACGTCGCCGACCGACCTCGCCCAACGGCATCATCCCCACCCTGCTGAGCTTCTTCGCCGATGGCCGCAAGGGCTCCTGGGTCGCCTGGGCCGTGGAACAGGAAGGCGAGGATTTCGAGACCCACACCACGGTGGACGCCGAGCGCTACCCGCGCCTGACCGCAGCCCGCGTGGCCCTCTCCAAGGAGCAGGTGGACATCTTCTACAAGCGCTTCTCCAAGGAAGCCTTCTGGCCGACGCTGCACACCTTCTGGGAGCGCGCGATCTTCCGCGAAGAGGACTGGCTGGTATTCCTCGAGGTGAACCGCGCCTTCGCAGAGCGAACCGCCCGCGAGGCGGCCATCGGTGCCACCGTCTGGCTGCATGACTACAATCTGTGGATGGTCCCTGCCTACCTGCGCGAACTGCGTCCGGACCTGATCATCGCCTTCTTCCACCACACCTACTTCCCCTCGGCGGACGTGTTCAACGTGCTGCCCTGGCGCCGGCAGATCGTCGGTAGCCTGCTGCAGTGCGACTACGTGGGATTCCACATCCCGCGGCAGGTGGAGAACTTCGTCGACGTGGCGCGCGGCGTGACCCCGCTGAAGACCGTCGACCGGCAGAATTGCGCACCGCGCTTCATCACCTACGGCTGCGCAGTGGGTCTGGAGCGCGTAACCACGGCGGTCGACACCGGCACGCGCATCGTCAAGCTCGGCGCCCATCCGGTGGGCCTGGACCTGGATCGCGTGCGCAATGCGCTGGCACAAGAGAAAACCCGTGAACTGATGGATGGCCTGCGCGAAGCGCTGCGCGGCGTGCGGCTGATCCTTTCGGTGGAACGCCTGGACTACACCAAGGGAACCTTCGAGAAGCTACTCGCCTATGAGCGTATGCTCGAGGACAACCCCGAGCTGCACGGCAAGGTCACCCTGGCCTGCATCTGTGTGCCGGCAGCCAGCGAGATGACCATCTACGACGAACTGCAGACCCAGATCGAGCAAGTCGTCGGACGCATCAACGGACGCTTCGCCAGGGTTGGCTGGACGCCACTGCAGTTCTACTTCCAGTCCCTGCCGTTCGACAGCGTGGTGGCGTGGTACGCCATGGCCGACGTGATGTGGATCACGCCCCTGCGAGACGGGCTGAATCTGGTGGCCAAGGAGTTCGTTGCCACCCAGGGACTGATCGACGGCAGCGGCGTACTGGTGCTCTCGGAATTCGCAGGTGCCGCCGCCGAGCTCAAAGGCGCCCTGCTGACCAACCCGCACGATCCGGCCGATCTGGCCTACAGCTGCTATCTGGGCCTGAACCTGCCCAAGGAAGATGCGCGCAATCGCCTGCGCGAGCTGTTCGGCATCGTCGAGTACTACGACATCCGCCGTTGGGGCGAGGAGTACCTCGCCGCCGTGAAACCCGACGGTGAGCGCGATGCCAGCAACGTGCATTTCCTCCCCGGCACGTCCCAGCCCGAGCCGGTCAAGGCCAGCTAACGCGAGTCAGTAAAAGCAGGCCGCCTCCCGCAACGGGAGGCGGCCAGGACAAGGCGCGCTGCCAGACGGGGCGCTATGTCCGCGGCAACGGATTGGCGGTGATCACCGCTTCCATCCAATCCACCACGGCAACGCCATCCACCTCCAGGCAAACATCGACCAATGGCGTTTCGCTCCAACGAGCGTCGATGTAGCCACGCCCCTCCTCGGCGAACAGCGTCATGCCTTCGGCGGGTCCGTCGCAAACCACCTGCAGATGCCCTCGCACGGTACGGAACAGCTCGGGACGCCGCAGCCAGGCCAGCGCCACGCTGTCGTGCGGACAACAGCCATCGATCCCCCGCTCCCGACGATAGAACGCCGAATAGAACGCGAAGGCCTGAGCCAGCAATGGCCCCAGTACCGGCTGCGCGGCGGCCAGGCGGGCCATGCGCGACTGATCGATGGCGGTGCGATGGGTGACGTCCAGGCCGACCAGGGTCAGGGGCCAGCCCGCCGTCAGCACGCGCTGGGCGGCGTGGGGATCGGAAAAGATGTTTGCCTCTGCCGCCGGCGAGACGTTGCCGCCCTCCTGTATCGAGCCGCCCATCACCACCACGCGCTTGACCCGCGAAACCAACTGCGGATCCAGCGCAAGGGCCTGGGCCAGGTTACCCAGCGGGCCTACCGCGACCAGGGTTATTTCACCCGGACGCCGGCGCGTCTGCTCGACGATGAACTGTGCGGCGGGCTGCGACACGGCCTGGCCTAGTGGCTCGACCAGGGTTTGATTGCCCAGCCCGTCGACGCCGTGGATGTGCTCGGGAAACGCAGCCGGGGTCTTCAGCAACGGCCCTGCGACGCCCTGTGCGACCGGAACCGCCGCACCGGCCAACTCGCCCAGCAGCAGGGCGTTACGCGTGGCCGTGGTGACCGGGACGTTGCCGAAGGTCGTGGTCAGACCGATCAGCTCGATCTCGGGGTCGCACAGCGCGAGGGTGATCGCCTGCGCGTCATCGACGCCCGGATCGGTGTCGAAAATAATCGGGATGGACACGGACGCCTCACAAAGCTGTCACTTGTGACAAGATTATATCCAGCAAAAATGCCATGCATAGAAATAATCGAGCAAAACCTGTCATTATCGATAGTTTCCGACGAGATTCACTCAGTCACTCGGCGGCTTCCCCCGCCCGGCCTTGACCGCTCCTCGGCGAGATTTTTCCTCCAGGCGGCGGCGCCGTGAGGCCAGGGTTGGCTTGCTCGCTCGACGCACCTTCGGCTGCTGACCGGCCAACTGCAGCAACTCCAGCAGCCGCTCCAGGGCATCCTGGCGATTCTGCTCCTGGGTGCGGAAGCGTTGTGCCTTGATTACCACCACGCCCTCCCGCGTGATGCGCGAATCGCGCAGCGCCAACAGGCGCTGCTTGTAGGCGTCAGGCAACGACGAGGCCTGGCTGTCGAAGCGCAGATGCATGGCGCTGGAGACCTTGTTGACGTTCTGCCCACCCGCACCCTGGGCACGGATGGGCGTCAGCTCCACCTCCTCATCGGGCAAGGTGACGTTGTTGCTGACCTGCAGCATTGCTTGAAACCTCCGGTCTCAATGGTGATTGGCATTCGCCAATCACGTTCGGCTATTTTGATTCGCTGGCCTATTTCCGTTTCATTCACGGTCGCGCCGGCGCCTAGCCGCAGGCCATTTCTGGCGACAACGCGGCTCGCGAATGAAACGGGAATAGGCCCTAACCACCCAGGACACTCCATGGACTCGATCACCCAGGCGGTACTCGGCGCCGGTATCCAGGGCGCACTGCTCGGCCGCTGGCAAGGTCGCAAAGCACTGCTGTATGGTGCCGCCCTGGCAACCCTGCCCGACCTCGACGTCGTCATCGACTATGGCGACGCCGTGGCGGAAATGACCTTTCACCGCGGCTTCAGCCATTCGTTGTTCGTCCTCAGCGGCGTGGCCCTGGCACTGACCCTGCTGCTGCGGCGACTGTTCCCCGAGGCGGGCTACTCCGCCCGGCGTCTGTTGCTGACGCTCTGGCTGGTGCTGGTGACGCACCCGTTGCTGGACAGCCTCACCAGCTACGGGACGCAGCTGTTCTGGCCGTTGACGCCACCTCCGCTGGCGATTTCCAGCATCTTCATCATCGACCCGCTCTACACCCTCCCGTTGATCGTCGGTGTGCTGATCGCACTGTTCCGCGGCCTGCGCGATCGGCACGGCTGGGCGCTGCCCGTGGTGCTGGCGCTGTCGAGCGCCTATCTCGGCTTCACGCTGGTCGGCAAGCAGCTCGCCGAACGGCGAGTGGAAGCCGAACTGGTGCGCCAGGGTATCACTCCCCAGGCGATCTTCAGCGGCCCGACGCCGTTCAACGCGCTGCTCTGGCGAGTCACGGTACTCGATGGCGAGCGCTACTACGAAGCGTTGAGCGGCTGGTTCGATCAGCAACCGCCGACCCTGCTGGAATTACCACGCAACAGCCACCTGGCGCACGTGCTGGCGGATTCGCCGCAGCACCGTCGCCTGGCCTGGTTCACCGATGGCGTGCTGCGCTACGACGAGATCGACGACCGCCTGCTGGTCACCGATCTGCGCCTGGGCATGACCGGACGTCATCCATTCCGCTTCGCCATGGCCCGGCGCGACGCACAGGGTGACTGGCAACGGATCGAGCAGGTGGAGCGGGAACCGATGAACCGCGGAGACTTCAACGAACTACAGGAACTCGCCCGGCGCATCCTCGACGACACCTACCCACTGCCGTTGCAGCAGTGGGCGCGCAGTCTTCAACAGGCGAGGCCGGCCGCCGGCTAGCTGCGGAAGCGCCCGACGCGCTGCTGCAACTCCTCGCCGAGTCGTGCCAGTTCGGCGCTGGCCTCGGCGATCTGGCGGCTGGCCTCAGCGCTTTGCTCGCCGATGTCGCGAATCCGCGTGAGACTCTCGCTGATGCTCTCCGCGACCACACTCTGCTCCTCGGCGGAGGCGGCGATCTGCTGGTTCATCTGCTCGATGGTGGACACCGCCATGGCGATGCCGCCCAGTGCACTTCCCGCATCGCCGGCCAGGCCGACACTCGCACGGGTCAGTTCCAGGCTGCTTTGCATACGCTGCTGGGCCTGCTGAGCACGCGCCTGCAGGCCTGCGATGAGCGACTCGATCTGCTCGGTGGATTCGTGGGTGCGCTTCGCCAGCGCACGGACCTCGTCGGCGACCACGGCGAAACCACGCCCCTGCTCGCCCGCACGGGCGGCCTCGATGGCCGCGTTGAGCGCCAGCAGGTTGGTCTGCTCGGCGACGGTACGGATCACCTCCAGCACCCCGCCGATGCGCGCGCTTTCCTCACCCAGCTCGGTCATCGCCTGGGCGGTGGACTCGACATCGCTGGCCAGCTCGTCCATCTGCCGCACGGTCTGCTGGGCAACCTGGTTGCCTTGCTGCGCTTCGCGGTCGGCCTGCTCGGCGGCGTGGGAGGCCTGCTCGGCGTTCTGCGCCACTTCCTGCACCGTCGCCGCCATCTCGTTCATCGCCGTGGCGGTCTGCTCCGTCTCGCTTCGCTGGGTCTGCACGTTGGCGCTGGTCTGCGCGGTGACCGAAGACAACTGCGCAGCCGCCGAGGCGATTCGCGAGACGACGCCCCCGATATTGCCGATCAACTCGCGCAATCCCGCCGCCATGCCATCCAGCGCCCCGGTCAGCTCGCCAATCTCGTCGCGGCGCGTACGCCGCGTGTCGTCGGAGCGCAGATCACCGTCGGCCACCCGCCTGGCCAATGCCACTGCCTCGCGCAGCGGCGTCACGATCATCCGCGAGTTGAACCAAGCGGCGAACAGTCCGAGCACCACGGCGAGGAGCGTCACTCCGGCGAGCAACAGGCGCACATTGCGCCCTTCCAGCGCCATCGCCTGTTCTTCGTCGGCCTGCTGGTGAGAGGCCTCCTCCATCATCGCCCGTGCCTGCTCGACCATACCCTTCTGCGCCGTATCCACCGCCTCACGCGCCTGGCGATAGGCCTCGAAGGCATCGTGATACTTACCCAGCGCCGCCAGGGCCTCGCTCAGGGTGGCTTTCTGCTCGTCATCCAGCCAGATTCCCAGGTTCTTGCCGATGCTGGACTGATCGGCGTAGATCTGCGACCACTCCTGCGCGGCGTCGGCCTTGCCGTCGATGATGAAGAGTGTCTCCTGGCTACGCAGGTCGAGCATGCGCTTGCTCAGGCCCGAGGCGGTCTCGGCGAGGGTCAGCGGATCGCTGCCCCGCAGGCGGTCACCGGCCAGGCGCAACTCGCGCACCGCGTCGAACATGCTCAGTTCGATGCCTTCGAACTCATCGCGGGCCTCTCCGGCGGCCTCGTCCATCGTTTGCCGGGCGGCCGTGGCCTTCTGCAAACCGGCTGCATAGGCCTCGAACTGCTTCAGATAGCTATCGGCGTATGCCCGCAGCTGGGTCACCCGCTCGGCATATCCATCCACCTGCGCCAGCGTATCCAGATGGCCATCGACCTCGCCGAGCAGCCGGCGCACTTCGTCGGCGGCACCCTGGTCGCCACTGGCGAGATTCTTCTCCGCGCGCCGCGCCAGCAGTACGCCCTCGGTGACATCGACCATCACACTGGTGCGCTGATGACGCTCGAGCAGCGTATTCACCGCAACGAAGCTGGCCAGCGCCAGCACACCCACCAATATCAGCACCAAGCCGGAGCCAATCAGCAGCTTGCGGCCAACCGGCAGGTCCGCGTAAACATCGAGGGCAGATCGGGACATGGGTGCATTCCTGGCAAAAGGGGCGTTGGTTCTTGTTCTGCTTTGAACGCTATCGCGCTTCACTTATCCCTGCTTCGGCGCTTCGACGAAAAAGTTGAAGGGGTATTACGCCTCCAACGCCGCCAGACGGCTTTCCAGCGCGGCCAGCCGCGCTTCCAGCTCGGCGACCCGCTCCGTCAATCCGCCGGACGGTACTGCAGCGACCGGCTGCTGAAGGGCCTGCTGCACCGCGTCGTCTCCCAGCAGCCGATGCATGTAGCGCTCTTCACGCTGACCGCTCTGCCGCGGCAGTTGGGCGACCAGGCCCCGGGCGACGAGGCGTTCGAGATGGTGGCGCACCTGCTCCTGGTCGTCGAAGGCATACAGACGCGCACTGCGCGCCAGCAGTTCGGCCGGCGTCTGCGCCGCACGCAACAGCAACAGGCCGAGTAGCGCCAATTGCGGCGGAGCCAGCTCCAACGCCTTGTCGGCGCGCTGCTCCCAACGGTCGGCGCGGCTGCCCATCTGCAAACGCGCCAGGCCCTGGGCCTCCAGTGCCCGTACGGCAACGCCGACCTCCCCCGCCTGCAACTCCATCACCGGCTCGCGGCTGGTCTTCTGGTTGCACGCCAGCTGCAACGCATTGAGCGTCAGCGGATAGCTCTCCGGGGTGGTCGCCTGTTTTTCGATCAGGGCACCGAGCGCCCGCGCCTGGGCGGGACTCAGGGGTTCGAAGGTATCGCTCATGGTGATCTCCGGATGGACGTCGAAGCAGTTTAGACCTGCTGCAGGTTGCCGTAGAGCTTGGCGTAAAGACCGCCCTCGGCGATCAGCGCCTGATGCTCGCCCTGTTCGGCGATGCGCCCGCCATCGAATACCAGCACCCGGTCGGCCTGTTTCACCGCGGACAGGCGGTGGGCGATGATCAGCGTGGTACGCCCGGCAAGGAAGCGCGCCAGCCCCTGGTGCAGCGCATATTCGGTGGCCGCATCCAGCGCCGAGGTGGCTTCGTCGAGGATCACCACCTTGGGTTGCGCGAGGACCATGCGGGCGATCGCCAGGCGTTGCCGCTGGCCACCGGACAGACGCACGCCGGAGCGCCCGACCACGCTGTCCAGGCCCTGCGGCAAGCCCTTCACGGTATCCGCCAGTTGGGCAATGGCCAGCGCCTGCCAGCAGGCCTCGTCGCTTCGTTCCCGGCCCATGCACAGGTTGGCGCGCACCGTGTCGTCGAACAGCGCGGGATGCTGCAGCACCACCGCTAGGTTGTCGCGCAGCGTCTCCAGGCCGATCTCCTCCAATGCCACGCCGCCGAAACGGATCTGCCCACGCTGCGCCTGGTACAGCCCCAGCAGCAGTTGCACCAGGGTGCTCTTGCCGCCGCCGGAGGCGCCGACGATGGCGACCTTCTCACCCGCCGCGATGTCCAGTGTCAGCCCGTCGAGCACGGCTTCCTCGCGGTAGGCGAAATGCAGGTCACGAATCTCGATACCGGCGGTTTCCTGTCCGGCGAAGGGATCGTGCAAGGCCGGGTAGTCCGGCTCGTCGGCGCGTTCGAGCAGTTCGTTGATGCGCTTGAGCGCCCCGCCGGCGGCGTAGTACGCGTACTGCAGGCTGAGCAACTGCTCCACCGGTCCGATCATGAACCAAAGGTAGCTGAATACCGCGAGCATCTGCCCGATGGACAGGTCGGAAAACAGCACCGTGAGCATCGCCGCCGCGCGGAACAGGTCGATGCCGAACTGGAACAGCAGGCCACTGGCGCGGTTGGAAGCATCGGTCTTCCATTGCGAGGCCACCGCGCGGTCACGCACCTCCCGCGCCCGCGCGCCCAGGCGGCCGAGGAAGAAGCCCTGGCGATTGCCGGCTCGCACCTCTTGAATCGCGTCGAGGGTTTCGGTGAGCGCCTGGGTGAAGCGCGCGGTACTGTCGTTCTCCTGTTTCTTCAGATGCTTGACGCGCTTGCCCAACTGCACGGTGGCGAAGATCACCAGCGGATTGAACAGCAGGATCAACAGCGCCAATTGCCAATGCATCCAGACCAGGATCGCCGCCGTGCCGGCGAGGGTCAGCAAGGCGACGAGGAACTTGCTCAGCGTCTCGCCGATGAATTTGTCGAGGGTATCCAGGTCGGTGACCAGGTGCGCCGTCACCGTGCCGCCGCCGAGGCTCTCGTACTCCCCGAGGGAAATCCGCTTGAGGCGCTCGATCAGGCGCAAGCGCAGGCGGTAGACGACGTCCTTGGACAGCGTCGCGAACTGTCGCGCCTGCAGCACGTTGAAGGCCAGCGCGCCGAGACGCAGCAATAGCGTGAACGCCAGTATCAGGCCGATGTAGCCCAACGGCTGTTCGGCCGCGGCGGGCAACAGGCGGTCCATCACCCGCAATGCGGTGTCACCCTTGCCCAGCAGCACCTCGTCGACCAACAGCGGCAGCAAGAGAGGAATCGGCACGGCGCAGGCGACCGCGAGCACCGCGATGAAGTTGGCGAAGAGCAGCTTGCGCCGATGACGCAGGGCGAGCTGGCGGATCTGCGCCCAATCGAGCTGGTCAGCCATGCGCACCATGCTCCAGCCAGCGCGCCAGCAGCGGCGACAAGCGTTCCACGGGTTGATAGCCGTTGGTCAGCAAGGCAAAACGCCCGTCGTGCTCGGCCAGCAGCGTGGGAAAACCGGCGATGCCCAGGTTGCCGGCCCAGGCGAAATCGGCTTCGGTTGCCTCGCGCAAGCGAGGCGCATCGAAGCGCTCAGCGAAGGCCTGACGCGTCACCCCGAGGGTTTCAGCGATCTCGGCGAGCTGCGCGGGCTGGGTCACGTCGCGGCGCTCGACGTAGAAGGCACGGCCGATCGCCAGCGCCATCGGCAGACTCAGCGACGCATCCAGTTCGCGCAGGGTGACCACCGCACGGCACGCCGGCTCGGTGTCGTAGACCAGCCCTTCCGGCGGTCCGTCGGCATGCAGTGGCTGGCCGCTGGCCTCGTGCACGGCGCGCCAGTAACCGGCGATGCGCGCGTGGCCGGCGGCGTCCAGCGGCAGCGCCTCGCGGCGTAGGCCGCCCACCACCAGATGCGTCGGCACGCCCGCTTCCGCCGCCTGCTCGGCGAGCGCCTCGACCACCGGAGCGAAGCCCCAGCACCAGGAGCACATCGGGTCCATCACGTAGATCAGTCGGGTGCTCATGGGGCAGTCCTGGGCATCGGAATGAGTATTGTCGCCCAGCCGAGCGATCGCCGAGAAGTCCGGATTGCGTGGTGCCACCCTTGGTTTCCCCGGCGCAGGCAGGAATAATGCGCGCTTTGCGCCTCGGAGATTCACCCCGACATGTGGTTTCGCAACCTGCTGGTCTATCGCCTCACCCAAGACATTCCCCTCGACGTCGACACGCTGGACAAGGCGCTGGCGAGCAAGCCGGCGCGTGCCTGCGCCAGCCAGGAACTGGCCACCTATGGCTTCGTCGCCCCATTGGGCAAGGGCGCCGATGCGCCGCTGGTGCATGCCAGCGGTGAATTCCTGCTGATCGCCGCACGCAAGGAGGAGCGCATCCTGCCCGGCAGCGTGGTGCGTGACGCGCTCAAGGAGAAGATCGACGAGATCGAAGCCGAGCAGATGCGCAAGGTCTACAAGAAGGAGCGCGAGCAGCTCAAGGACGATATCGTGCAGGCCTTCCTGCCGCGCGCCTTCATCCGCAAGTCGTCGACTTTCGCGGCCATCGCGCCGGCCCAGGGCCTGATCCTGGTCGACGCGTCCAGTCCGAAGAAGGCCGAAGACCTGCTCTCCACCCTGCGCGAAGCGCTGGGCTCGCTGCCCGTGCGCCCGTTGGGCGTGAAACAGGCGCCGACGGCGACCTTCACCGACTGGGTCAAGCGCTGCGAAGCCAGCCATGGCCTGCACCTGCTGGATGAGTGCGAACTGCGCGACGTTCAGGAAGACGGCGGCATCGTGCGCTGCAAACGCCAGGACCTGGCCAGCGACGAGGTGCAGAACCACCTGTCCGCCGGCAAGCTGGTGACCAAGTTGTCGCTGGCCTGGGAGGACAAGCTGTCCTTCGTCATCGACGACAAGGTGACCATCAAGCGCCTGCGCTTCGAAGACCTGCTGCAGGAGCAAGCCGAGCAGGACGGCGGCGATGACGCCCTCGGCCAGCTCGACGCCAGCTTCACGCTGATGATGCTGACCTTCGTGGAATTCCTGCCGCAGCTGTTCGAGGCGCTCGGCGGCGAGGAAGTGCCGCAGGGCATCTGAGTCAACGGGGCGGCATAGCAGGCCGTTGAAAAACGTAAGCGAGGCAAACGGCCGAAAAGCGCGGTTTACGTGTTGTAAATCAGCATTTTAGGCCGCTTTTAACGCCGTATTGCCAACGCACGACTGCATGGATGCAGGAGGTAGAGCGACGCAGGAAGCCAAAGCCGAGGTAGTTCTTCAACGGGCCTGTTAGCCGCCCTTCTCCCTGATAACAAGAGTCCCCCTGCCATACGCGCACTCATCGCCCTCAGCCGCTTCGCCGGCAACACCTTTGCCCTCTGGGTTTTACTCTTCGCTGTCTGGGCGTTCTTCGAACCGAGCCTGTTCATCGGTGCCGCCAAGTGGATCGTGCCGCTGCTGGGGCTGATCATGTTCGGCATGGGGCTGACGCTGAAGACCGAGGATTTCCGTGAAGTCCTGCGTCAACCGCTGCGGGTGATGGTTGGCGTACTCGCCCAGTTCATCATCATGCCGGCGCTGGCCTGGCTGCTCTGCCGCCTGCTCGGACTGCCGGCGGAAATCGCCGTCGGCGTGATCCTGGTCGGCTGCTGCCCGGGCGGCACCGCCTCCAACGTGATGACCTGGTTCGCCCGCGGCGACGTGGCACTCTCGGTGGCGATCACCTCGGTGACCACCCTGCTCGCCCCGCTGGTGACCCCGGCACTGATCTGGTTGCTGGCCTCGGCCTGGCTGCCGGTGAAGTTCGCGGCGCTGTTCTGGTCGATCGTCCAGATGGTACTGCTGCCGATCACCCTGGGCCTGGTCGCCCAGCGCCTGCTCGGACGCAGGGTGCAGGCGGCGGTGGAAGTGCTGCCGCTGATCTCGGTGGTGAGCATCGTCGCCATCGTGGCGGCGGTGGTGGCCGCCAGCCAGGCGAAGATCGCCGAATCCGGCATCCTGATCATGGCCGTGGTGGTCCTGCACAACGGCCTGGGACTGGCCCTCGGCTACCTCGCCGGTCGCCTGATGGGACTGCCGCTGGCACAGCGCAAGACGCTGTCCATCGAGGTCGGCATGCAGAACTCCGGCCTTGGCGCTGCGCTGGCCAGTGCGCATTTCTCGCCCCTGGCGGCCGTACCGAGCGCGCTGTTCAGCGTCTGGCACAACCTCTCGGGCCCGCTGCTGGCGAGCGTCTACCGACGCATGCGCGAAACGGACTAGCCCATCAACGCCGACCAGGGGATAAAGCGCACGCTGTCCCCCTCGGCGTACTGGCATCCTTCGCGGATCTCCACCAGACCATCTGCCCAACTGGCACCGGCGAGCACGCCGGAGCTCTGGTTGGGGTACAACTGCGCACACCCTTCGACCAGTCGCGCACGCGGGAACTCGCGACGGGTGCCGGTGCGCGACCAGGTGAAGCCGGCGGGCACCTCCACACTGAGAGGCTCGACGCGCTCGACGCCCAGGCGGCGCAGCAGATAAGGACGCACCAGCAGCGCCAGGGTGACCAGGGCCGACACCGGATTGCCCGGCAGCCCGATCACCGGGGTGCCGGCGTAACGCGCGCAGGTCAGCGGCTTGCCGGGCTTGATCGCCAGCTTCCACAACTGCAGCTCACCCTCCTCCTTGAGGATCTGCCCGAGGAAATCCGCCTCGCCGACCGAGACCCCACCACTGCTGAGCAGCAGGTCGGCGCCGGCCTGGGCAGCCAGGCTGGCGCGAATGGCCTGGGGATCGTCGGCGAGGATGCCGCCATCGGCGACGTCGCAGCCGAGGCGTTCGAGCCAAGCGACCAGCAGCGTGCGGTTGCTGTTATAGATCTGACCGGCGCCCAGGGGCTGGCCGGGCTCGACCAGCTCGTCGCCGGTGGAGAACACCACGACCCGCGGCCGCCGCCGCACGCTCAACCGGGCCACGCCGAGATTCGCCGCCAGGCCCAGCTCGATCGGTCCCAGGCGCGTACCGGCCTCCAGCAGACGGTCACCGCGTTTCGCTTCCTGGCCCCGAGGACGCACGTTCTGTCCAACGCGAAGCGGCTGCAGCAGGCGTACCCGGCCATCTTCGAGCAGCTCCACGTTCTCCTGCATTTCCACGGTATCGGCGCCCTCGGGCAGCGGCGCGCCGGTGAAAATGCGCGCGCAACTGCCGGCTGCCAGAGGCTGTGGCGCGTGCCCGGCGAAGATCTTCTGGCTGACCGGCAACGCATCGCCCTGCCAATCCGCCAGGCGCAACGCATAACCGTCCATCGCGCTGTTCGGCCAGGGTGGCAGATCGAGTGCCGCACTCAGCGGCTCGGCCAGCACGCGACCGGCGGCATCCGCCAGCGCCAGGGTCTCGACCTCGCCGATCGGCTGGCTCGCTGCCTGGACGAGCAGTTGCGCCAGGGCCTCGTCCAGGGACAGCAGACTCATCCGCGGCTCTCGCAAGGCTCTGCCGCCTTGAGGTGGGCCACGAAGTTGCAGGGGCGATGGCGGGCGTCGAGCTGCTCGGCGAGGATGCCGTCCCAGGCGGTGCGGCAGGCATTGGTGGAGCCTGGCAGGCAGCACACCAAGGTGCCGTTGGCGAGCCCGGCGAGCGCCCGCGACTGCACCGTGGAACTGCCGATGTCCGCCACGGAGATCTGCCGGAACAACTCTCCGAAGCCATCCACCTTCTTGTCCAACAGGCACTCGACGGCTTCAGGCGTGCTGTCGCGCCCGGTGAAGCCCGTGCCGCCGGTAATCAGCACCACCTGCACCGGGTCCTCGGCGATCCAGCTCGCCACCTGGGCGCGGATGCGGTACAGGTCGTCCTTGAGCAGGACGCGCTCGGCCAGGCGATGACCGGCCTCGCTCAGGCGATCGACGAACAGCTGGCCGGAGGTGTCGTTGTCGAAGGTACGGGTATCGCTGACGGTGAGCACGGCGATGTTGAGCGGAACGAATTCGGCGACGGCCTTGTGGCTCATGGGAGTATCCGGGTTGAGAGGTTGCGAGCCGGGTGTTATATCACAGCCCCCTGCCCTGGAGACCGTCCATGCCCGCCATCGCGCCCTGCTCCATCCTGCTACTGGCTGGCGGCCGTGGCCAACGCATGGGCGGTCACGACAAGGGCCTGCTGGAGTGGCACGGACGTCCCTTGATCGCCTGGGTCGCCGAGGCCGCGCGGCCCTTCAGCGATCAGCTGATCATCTCCTGCAATCGCAACGCCGAGCGCTACGCGGCCTACGCCGACCAATGGGTCGAGGATGCGGATGCGGACTTTCCCGGCCCCCTGGCGGGCATTCGCGCCGGACTGGCGGTGGCGCGTCACCCGCAACTTCTGGTGCTGCCGTGCGACGCGCCACGCGTCGATGCCTCTTTGCTCCAGGCGCTGCTCGCCCTGTCCGGAGAGCACCCGGTCATGGCGCGTCGCAATGGTTTCTGGGAACCGCTGTTCTGCGTCATTCCACAGTCGCTGCGGGGCGCCCTCGAACAGGCATGGGCACAGGGGGAGCGCAGCCTGCAACGCATCCTGCGCTACCACGCCTCTTTGGCTCTGGATTGCCCGGAGGACGATCCGCGCCTGGACAACTTCAACGACCCGGATAGCCTCGCCGCACCTCGCTGAAGCCCAGCGCCAGCGCTGCTTCGCAGCCGCCCCAGGCGACCACTCGTCGTACAGCACCGGCGACCCCAGGCAGATGCCCCTGAAAAAAACTTCCCCTAACCCCTTGTGCAACAAAAACTTTTCGGTAGAATGCGCGCCATCCTTACGGAGCGTAGCGCAGCTTGGTAGCGCGTCTCGTTCGGGACGAGAAGGTCGCTGGTTCGAATCCAGTCGCTCCGACCATATTCCCGGGTTGTTTCTCAACCCTTCGAAGCCCGCCACACGGCGGGCTTCGTCGTTTAGCGCCTTTCGCACTCAGGTTGCCGATCGATATCGCGCAACTGTCGAAAATCCTTCACGAAATTTTCACGGTTCAGCCCTTAACGTAAAGGCTCGCTGAAGGACCAGCGCCCCATCCAGCCCGCTTCGGCGGGCTTCTAATTTTAGGCCTGGCGATAAGGCCGCCGCTGACAGCTCAAAGGAACTAACTGTCAGCGGCAAAATCCGATGGATATCGCGCCGACGCCCGCAAGTGGCGTCCAACAGGACAGTTGATGGCGGCCACGCCGCCTACACGCAGGAATCAAATCTACTATGTCTATCAAACAGCACGCCGAACAGGCGATCCATACCCTGAACCACGCCTTCGCACCGCTGCGCTGCCATGTCATGGCGATCAACGCCAAGGGCGGCTTCAGCTTCACCCTGGTCGACGAGCACGGCGTTGCCCGCCGCAGCGAGCGCCTCTATCCGGAACAGTATCTGGCCAGCGAAAAGCTCCAGGGCATCATCGAACGCACCCGCCGCGCCCTCGTCGCCTGACGGGCGCGCACAAGCGCCGCCGTCAGCCCCCCGTCACACTCATGAAACGCACCACCTGTACCTGCTCGTCGGTACGGAAGTGGTGACGTTCCGGCTTGAGTCGCAACGCTTCGAGCAATGCCCCGCGCAGGCGCTGAGCGTCACCGGGATAGCGACGAATCAAGGCTTTCAAATCCAGCGCCCCTTCATGTCCCAGGCACAGTACCAACTTGCCCTCGGCGGTCACTCGCACGCGGTTGCAGTCGCCACAGAAGTTGTGACTGTGGGGTGAGATGAAACCGACGCGGGTATCGCTCCCCAGGACTTGCCAGTAGCGCGAAGGCCCACCGGTGCTTGCGCTCGACCGCATCAGCTCGAACCGCGCCTCGACTCGGTCACGCACTTCCTCACTGGAGCAGAAGGTAATCTCGCGGTCATGGCCCGCCACCGCGCCCAGCGGCATCTCCTCGATGAAGCTGATGTCCAGACCCTGCTCCACGGCGAAGGCCACCAGATCGGCGACTTCGTCGTCGTTACGGCCCTTCTGGATGACGCTGTTGAGCTTGATCCGCGAGAAGCCTTGCGCACGCGCCGCCGCGATACCTTCCAGCACTTGGGGTAACGCGTCTCGCCGGGTGAATTCGGCAAAACGCTCGCGGCGCAGCGAATCGAGGCTGACATTGATGCGCTTGACCCCTGCGGCGCGTAAGGTCGGCGCCAGCTGTGCCAGCTGCGAGCCATTGGTGGTGATGGCCAGGTCCTCCAGCTCGCTGCGCGACCCCAGACGCGCCAGCAAGCCCGGCAGGCCCTTGCGCACCAGCGGCTCGCCGCCAGTCACCCGAATGCGCTTCACGCCGAGGGAGATGAAGGCATCCGCGACGGTGTACAGCTCTTCGAGGGACAGGATCTGCGCCCGCGGGGCGAACACCATGTCCTCGCCCATGCAGTAGGTGCAGCGAAAGTCGCAGCGATCGGTCACCGACAGGCGAAGGTAGCTGATACGGCGGCCGAAGGGATCGACCAGTTGGTCTGCCATCTAATACTCCCGGTACGGCATGAGCAGGGATCGATGCGAGCGACGCTGGAACAACATCGGAAAAACCGGCAAACGGCGAATGGATTCAAAAAGCTTACCGCAAGTATACGCGTGTTGCGCCCGCCGCTCCTGCACAATGGACCGGCGTCGGCTTGAGGCGTTCGCCGAGGCGGTGCTAGTGTGGCTGGCCAAAGGGTGGCGACAGGGTCAGCGCAGTTTCGGCATCGCGACCAGCCGCCCAGGATTTGCCACGCAGCGGTGAAGGACATTCATGAGCAGCATTCGCGAGCGCAACCGGGCGCTCATTCTCCAGGCCGCCAGCCGGGAATTCGCCGAGAAAGGGTTCGCCGCCGCCAAGACCCAGGACATTGCCGCTCGCGCCGGGCTGCCCAAGCCTAACGTCTACTATTACTTCCGCTCCAAGGAAAACCTCTACCGCGAGGTCCTCGATAGCATCGTGGGGCCGCTGCTGCAGGCTTCCGCGCCATTCAATGCCGAAGGACGCCCGGCCCAGGTTCTGCGCGAGTACATCCGCTCGAAGATTCGTATCTCCCGTGAGCTGCCACATGCTTCCAAGGTCTTCGCCAGCGAGATCATGCATGGGGCCCCGCACCTGGACGCGGAACAGGTGCAGCGACTGAACGACCAGGCCGCACACAATGTCCAGGTATTGAGCGGCTGGATCGCCCAGGGCCTGATGGCCGAGGTCGATCCACAGCACCTGCTGTTCGCCATCTGGGCCGCGACCCAGACCTATGCGGACTTCGACTGGCAGATATCCAGCGTCACCGGAAAGGAACGCCTGGAAGAGCGCGATTACGAAGCCGCGGTACAGACCATCAGCCAGTTGGTGCTCGGCGGCTGCGAGATCGACCAACGCGAAGCCCTGCATCACGAGCGCCTGCAGAGTGCCTGAGGCGCGGCACCACTGACCCAAGGCAAGCGATACCTGCATGGAACCGGGCAATACTCCCAAGAGCTGGCGCGAGCGCCTCTACATCATCATCTTCTTCACCCACACGCCGGCGGGTAAGGCCTTCGATACCGCGCTGCTGTGGGCTATCCTCGCCAGCCTGGTCGTGGTGATGCTCGACAGCGTCGCCCGCATCCACGCGCAGTATGGCGAGCTGCTGAAGGTCCTCGAATGGGGCTTCACCACGATCTTCGCGGTCGAGTACCTGCTGCGCCTCTATACCAGCCCCAAGCCGCTGGACTACGCACGCAGCTTCTACGGCCTGATCGACCTGTTCGCGGTGCTACCGGCCTTCATCGCCCTACTGCTGCCATCCGCTCAGTATCTGCTGGTGGTGCGCGTAGTACGCATGCTGCGCATTTTCCGTGTACTCAAGCTCACGCCCTATCTGAGTCAAGCCAACTTCCTGATCGTCGCGCTGCGCTCGAGCAAGCAGAAGATCATCGTCTTCCTGCTCAGCGTCAGTACCCTGGTGGTCGTCTTCGGCACCCTGATGTACGTGGTCGAAGGGCCGCAGCGTGGCTTCACCAGCATTCCCATGAGCATCTACTGGGCGGTGGTCACGCTCACCACCGTGGGCTTCGGCGACATCACCCCGCAGACCCCACTCGGCCAGGGCCTGGCGACGCTGGTGATGATTACCGGTTACTCGATCATCGCCGTGCCGACCGGGATCTTCACCGCCGAGCTGGCCAACGCCATGCGCGGAGAAACGCTGCACCGCCCCTGTCCCAATTGCGAGAAACCCTTGCACGAGCCCCAGGCGGCATTCTGCTCACGTTGCGGCGCCAAGCTGTTTCCCAACCAGGACGCTGACTGAGGGCAACGCCGGAGCGCCCCGCGCCGGCCAATAGCGCGACATCGTACCGGTACTTTTCTCGGGTCGATAAAAAAGGCCGCCGGGCGAACCCGGCGGCCTTTTTCACAACGTGGTGACTTACTTGTTGTAGGTCATCACGCCATCCTCACCTTCGACGAAGCCGCGGTTCGGGGCGAGCTGCGACTCGTTCATCACACCGATCGCGAACATCTGCTCCGGGCTGCTCTGCTGCTGCACTGCCGGCTGCAACAGGGCTTCCATGAAGCGTCGGCTTTCAGCCAGGCTGCCACCGATCACACGGTTGTCCAGGTTGACGTGCGCAGAACCGTTGATGTTACCCACCAGCTCTCTGATCAGCCCGGCAGAGCCGTTGTTGGCATTGACCGTGACTTCCCAGGCTTTGACGTTCGCCATGCCCGGCAGGTTGTCCATCACCTTCGGCGCTTCGAAGATCACCTTGCCGCCGCCGACCTTGTTCGAGGTCTGGATCGAGGACACGCTGACGCTCTGGCCACCCTTGTAGGTAACGGTGCCGCTGCTGGTGGACGTGGTAGTACCCGCCGCCATGTCTACCGTGCCACGCCCATTGACGGTGACGTTGCCACTGCCATGGGTCGTGATGTCGGCGTTCTGCGCGACGTTCGCACCGCTCAGCGAGATGTTGCCATTGCCGCTGTGCTGGACGTTGCCATCCACCTGCAGATCGCCTGCGCTGGTCAGCACGATGTCGCCCTTGCTGGCCTTGAGTGCATCGCCCGACGTCGACGACAGGACCAGCGGGCCGGTCGAGGTGCTGTTGACACGGATGCCACCGGTGCCGCCGTCAGCCCCGAGGGTCTGCACGTTGACATCGAAGGAGTTGCCGCTGGAGCCCACACCGTGGGCTGCAACCAACTCGACACCATTGGCGTTGATGTCATCGACACCATCGTTCTGAGCATCGAGGATGGCACCGGCGCCTGCCTGCAGGCTGACGTTGTGACCTTGGGCGTTGATGACGCCGACGCTCACATCGCCGCTGGCACTGGTGATGGCCACATCGCCAGCGGCGCTGTTGACCGTCAGGCTGTCCAGGCCGTCCGCTTCGTCGACCGCGATATTGCCGCTGTCGGTGACCGTGGCGTCGAGGGTCTTGGCACGCGTCTGCAGTGCGCCGCCCGCACCGATGCCGTTGCTGGCAGCCAGACTCAGGTCCTGACCTTCGATCACGGTGCTGTCGTCGCCGTCATCGAGCAGTTGCCCGTTGTCGGCCGACAGGTTGACCGCCCCGGTACCACTGATTTCGCCGATCACCGCATCGCCGTCGTTCACCGCCACCTGCACGTCGCCGTTGCCGGTGCTGACGTGTTCCAGGTTCACCGACTGGGACTGGGACAGGTCGACGTTGCCGCTGGTGGTGCTGGCGTCGATGGTATTGGCAGTGAGCTGCAGCGAACCCGCTCCGTCGCTGCCCAGGCCAGTAGCGGCGTTGAGCTCGACGCGATCACCACTGATACCGGTGATCGACGCGATGCGGGCGAACAGGCGAGCGAACAGCGGGAGCGGCTGTTGAGCGGTGACGATAGCGCCATTGCTCGAGGTCAGGCTGACGTTGTGGCTGCCGGCATCGACCGTATTCACCGCGATATCGCCACCGGCGGTGACGCGGATGTCTCCGTCAGCCGTGGTCAGGCGAGTCAGGGTGATGTCGTCGTCTTCGGCCAGGGTCAGGTCACCCGTGTCGTTGACTGCGACCGTGGCACTGTCCACCGCGGTGTGCAGATTCACGCCGGTTTCAGCGGAGACGTTCAACACACCGCCCTGGACCAGACCATTGGCGAGGGTTTCGACCTTGCCGGTGGAATCCAGAGAGATGCTGTCGCCCTGCAACTGATCGATCGCCATGTCCCCGGCGCTGATCGCGACGGCATCGGCCGCCGCCACCTGCTTGAGGGTGATGCCATCGGCCTCGTCGATCGCGATCGAACCTTCGCCGGCATTCGCCACCAGGGTATCGATGTCGCTGCGCAGTGCGTCGTTGCTGCCGACACTGCCGCCCGCGTTGGCGGTCAGCTGCTTGGCACTGACGTTGTGCGCGGCGGTGCCCTGGACCTGGATGTCGCCGGACTCGGCGGTGAGCGTCACATTGCCGTCGGCGGTACGGATCTGGTCGATCAGTACATCGCTGCCAGCGCTGTAAGCTACGTCGCCTTTACCGGTGACCTCGGTCAGTGCACCCACGGCCATGCTCAGATCGCCACCTGCTTCGGCGCCAACCTGACCTTCGATCACGGAGACGGTGCCGTTCTGCAGCAGATCGCCATCGGCCGCGAGGGTCACGTCACCGGTACCGACGCTGATGTCCTGGAGGGTCGCGTTGCCTACCGCGCGGTAGTCGACATCGCCCAGCGTGGCGGTGGTGCGCCCCGCGGAGGTCATCAGCAGGTCACGACCGGCCTTGGCGGTAACCGTGCCTTCGTCGGACACCACCAGGGCGTTCTGCGTCAGGTCACGTGCGGCATTCAGAGCGATGTTGCCCTTCACGCTATGGGTAGTGGCATTGAGCACAACGTCGTTACCCGCGGTGCTGGTGATGTCACCTTCACCGGAGTAGACCAGGCCGTTCTGCGTCAGGTCACCCGCTTCGGCGGTCAGCACCACGTTGCCTTTGGCCGTGCGGGTTTCACCGTTCAGAACGATGCTGTCGCCCGCGCTGGTGGTGATATCGCCCTCGCCCGTTTGCACCAGCCCCTGCTGGGTCAGATCGCCTGCTTCGGCGGTCAGGGTGATGTCACCGCTGCCCGTGGACAGGTTTTCCAGATCCGCGTCGTTGCCGGCGGTGTAGCTGATATTGCCTGCGCCAACGACCGTGGTCTGCTGGCCGCTGGTCATCAACAGGTCGGCACCGGCCTTGGCCTTGATGTCGCCTGCGCCAGACAGTACCAGCGCGTTCTGGGTCAGGTTGCGTACTGCATCCAGGGTGACGTTGCCCTCGAAGGTCTGGGTGGTGGCGTTGAGCACAACGTCGTTACCCGCGGTGCTGGTGATATCACCTTCACCGGAGTACACCAGCGCGTTCTGGGTCAGGTTGCTTGCGGCTGTCAGCGTGACGTTGCCCTTGACGGTCCGGGTGCTGGCATTGAGAAGAAGATCGCCGCCTCCTGCGGTGGTCGAGATGTCGCCTTCGCCGGAATACACCTGAGCGTTCTGGGTCACACCGCTCGTTTCCGCGCTCAGCGCCACATTGCCTTTACCGGTGCGGGTTTCACCGTCGAGCACCAGGAAGGTGTGCGCACTGGTGGTGATGTTGCCCTCACCGCTTTCGACTGTGCCGTTCTGCCAGAGGCTACCGCCTTGGGTAGTCAGCGTGATGTCGCCCTTGCCTGTCGAAACGTCGCTGATGCTGGCTGCCCCACCAGCGGTGTAGTCGATATTGCCGGCATTGACCACGCGCGTTTGCACCGCGCCCATGTTCAGGTTACCGCCCGCTTTGGCAGTGATGTCACCGGTATTGGTCTGCACCAGACCGTACTGCGAGAGGAATCCACCCGCAGCAAGGTCGATGTTACCGGTGCCGGACACCTGGGTCGTGCCATAGACGGTGAGCAGATCACCGGCGGTCGAGGAGATGTCACCGGTCCCCGTCTGCACCAGAGCATTCTGGGTAAGGTTGCCCTCGGTGGCCTCCAGCGCAATGTTGCCGCTGCCAGTCGTCACCTGCTGCAGACTCACATCACCTTCGCTGCTGCGATAGTCGATGTTGCCGCTGCCCGCGACGGTGGTATCCGCCAGGGTGGTCAGGTCGCCCTTGGCCCGGGCGGTGATGTTGCCCGCCCCCGTCTGTACGGCGTGGTTCTGCGTCAGGCTGCCGGCAACGGCGGTCAGGTCGATATCGCCTGCCGAGGTGTACAGATCGAGGAGGCTGAGGTTGCCCCCTGCGCTGTAGTCGATGTTGCCGCCGGCATTGATGTAGGCCTGCGCGAAGCCCTGCATCAGCAAATCGCCACCGGCCTTGACGGTAATGTCGCCTTTAGCGCTCTGAACCGTGGCATTTTGCGTCAAATCGGTACCGGCCGTGAGGCTAACGTCGCCCTGCCCCGTATAGACTTGAACGTTCTGCGTGAGCGCACCGTCCGTAGCGACCAGCGATACGTCTCCCTCGCCGGTATTTACGTCTTCGTTGACCGTCAGATCACCCGCGGTGCCGATCTGGATATCGCCAGCGCTGGTGTTGACGCCGGTGATGGCGGCGTTGCCCAGGTTCGGCGTAACGCCACCGATGACCAGATCGCCGTCGAGATCCTCGACCTTGATGCTACCGGTGTCGGCATGCGCTTCGAGCTTGGCGACCTGCACATTGAGCGCCTTGTCGGCACCGATGCCGCTGGCCGCGGACAGCGCCAGGTTGGCGGCGTCGATGTTGCTGCTGTCGTCATCCTTGGCATTGGTGATCTGACCGCCAGACACCAGGGTCACGGTGCTGTCGACGGTGTCGGTGGTCAGAGTGCCCAGGTTCAGCGAACCGCCGGTGGTCACGGTGACGTCACCATGATCCGTTTCCAGCGTGCCGATAGTGAGGTCATCGACTTCGGCGAGGTTGACCTCACCGCTGGCGGTGACGTCGACGCTGTTCACCTGGGTGTCGAGGTGACGATTGGCATTGCTGCCCGTGGCGCCGACGCTGCCGGCGGCCTTGATCGACAGCGCATCGGCGACGATCAGGGTGCTGTTGTCCTGGTCGTCGTCCACCGCACCGCCCGAGGTGAGGTCGATGCGACCGGTGCCGGCACCGGCATCCAGGCTGCCCACTACCACCGCGCCGGCGGCATTGAGGTCGATGTCGCCATCGGCGGTGGTCAGGTTGCGGGCGGTGACGTCGCTGGCTTCGCGCAGGGTGATGTCACCGGCATCGGTAACCTGGACATCGAGGGTATCGACCTTGGTGTCCAGTTCGATATCGCCGGCGGCCTTGGCCACCAGGGTACCGGCCTGGACGTTACGGTCGCCGTTGTTGCCGTCGATGATCGAGCCATCGGTGGCGGTCAGGCTGACGGTGTGGCTGGAGGTGGTGTCATTGACCAGTTGGTCGACTTTCAGCGAACCGTCGGTGGTGACACTGATATCCCCGGCACCGCGGATGCCCTTGACGGCGCCCTGGGTACCGATGGTCAGCAAGGCTCCGCCGTTGGCGTTGACCAGCGCGACACCCGCGTTACCGGCATCGGCGGCCACACGGTCGGTCTGGGTATTGACGGCCTGGTTAACACCGATGCCGTTGCCGGCGACCATCAGCAGGTCCGGCGTGATCAGCGTACCGCCCTGGCCGAGGATCGCGTTGCCCGCTTTCAGGCTGATGGAGGTATCGCTGTTGACGCTACCGACCACACCGATGTTGTTAAGCGCATCCGCCACGATCTTCTCGCCGCTGGCGACGGTGATGTCACCCAGGCCGAGGTTGCCGGTGGAGTTCAGGTAGAGGCTGGAGTCGATGGCATTGCCGCCATTGATATCCAGTCGGTTGGCGGTGATGCCCAGCGGCTTGTCCACGGAGCTGTCGATCATCTGGTTGAGATCGTAGGCGGCCACGGCCTGCTTGCGCACCTGCAAGGCGGCGTCACGGGCGGTGTTGGCCTTGAACACGGCCAGGTCCGCAGCGGCCTTGGAGGTCGCCGTGGTATCACGGATCGCCGTGGTGGTGGCCAGGTTGGTGGCGGCGGTGTAGATCGCCGCGTTGGCGACGTCCAGGGTGTTGTTCAGCTCGGTCAGTTTGTCCTGCTCGGGCGCCAGGCTGTAGCGTTCGTAGGTATCGAGCGCCAGGGAGGCGGCCGACATCACCAGGTCCACGACGGCGAAGGCCGCATCGGCACCGGCGTCACCGGAGAACGGGATGGCCTGTGCGGCGCCCGCGATCACCGCGGCGGCGTTACGCACCACGGTTGCGGCATTGAGCGCGGTGTTCAGGCCATCGGCGATACCCGACATCGTGTCGACTTTCGACGACTGCTGGTTGGCGGCGATCTCAGCCAGGCGCTGGGTGAGCTCGGCCAGGCTGTTCTGCAAGGTCGCCGAGGTGACCAGCGCTTCGTAGTCCTTGAGCTGCTGGATGAGGATGTTCAGCTGCAGCAGCTTGGCCGCGGCCTCGGCATCGCGCGCCGAGTACTCGGCGATCGCGGTGTCGCGGGTCAGCTCGGCGTCGTGCTCGCTCGGCGTGCTCGCGGTGAGGCTGACGTGGTTGCCGCGGATGTTCTGCGCGCTACCGTTGCCGTCGAGGATGATGCCGCCTGCCGAGGCAACGGTGACGTCACCCGCGACGCTGGCATTGCCAAGCGCGTCGAGCATGCCGATGGTGATGTTCGACTGCGCCTGCAGAGTGATGTTGCCGCCGTCGGTCTTGAGGTTACCGGCGATGATCACACCGTCGTAGCCAGGCACGCTGGAGTCGGACTTCGACAGCGCAGTCAGGGTGATGCTGCCGCCACCGGGCAGATAGATGGTGTCGTTCTGGTTGAGGAAGACGATGTTGCCGGCCGTGGCGGTCAACGCCAAGGTGCCGCCATCCATGGTGATGGTGCCGCCATTGTTGTCGAGCACGGTGATGGCGGTCGCGACGATGGTGATCGCGCTGGCGCCCTTGCCGACCAGGGAGCTGCTGTCCACAGCCACCGCGCCAGCGTTGGTCGCGGTCACGCCGTTGGTACCACCGGCCGCCGAGAGGAAGCTGACGTCCAGGTCCAGACCGCCCTGCTGGCCAATGCCGCCCGGGGCGCTGATGTCCAGCGAACGGGCGACGATGTTGGCCTTGCTCTTGTCGCTGCGGGCATCTTCGATGCTGCCGGCGGCGCTGAGCTTCACGTTGTTGCCACCGGCATCCACATGGCCCAGGGCGATGTCGCCACCGGCCGAGACCTGGATGTCGCTGCCACTGCCACCACTGGTGAGTTGCACCAGCGACAGCAGGTTGCCGTTGCTCTGGCGAGCGTAGATGCCACCGTTGGCGGCGTCGATCACCAGGCTGTCCACCTGGATTTCCAGGGCGTCGCCGCTGGTGCCGAAGGAACGTACGGCGGCAGTGAGGCCACTGGTGACGAAGTTGGCGCCGTCGCCGTTGCCATCGGTCACATTGCCGGACACCTTGAAGTTGACGGTGCCTCCAGCCTGGACCTGGCCCACCACGGCATCGCCGGAGTTCTGGAAGCTCACCTTGCCCGAGGCCAGCACGTCCAGCAGGCTGATCGCGCCGATGTTCGAGAAGTTGACGTCGCCCGCGTTGGCGGTCAGGTTCACCGCACCACCGTTTACCTGGCTGGTGAGCGCCTGGTTGGCGGTACCGATCGAAGCGCCGCTGAGCTTGAGCGAGCCGGCGGAGATGTTGGTGCCAACGCTGTTCTCGTCGGCGGTGATGGCACCGCCGGCGCTCAGCTCGACGCCCGTGGTGGCATTGACCGAATCAACGACCAGGTCGCCAGTCTGCGACAACTTGACGGCGCCATTGGCGGCATTGGCCGTTGCGCTCAGTGCCAGCTCGTCGGAGGTGTTGGCGAGGTTGGCAAAGCCGTTGCGCGTGCTCAGGCTGAGGGTGTCGGTCGCGGTCCGCAGCGCGGTATCGGCGCTACCGATGTTGCCGGATGCCTCGATGGAGAGATCCTTGGCGACGACACGACCGCTGCCCTGGGTGATATCGCCCGCCGCGTACAGCGACACGCTCTGGTCGGCGCCTGCGTCGATGCCACCGAGCTTGTAGCCGCTGGCGGTGTTCGAGAAGGCCACGTCCAGGCCCAGGGTGCGCGCCAGCGAGAGCGTGCTCAGGTTGCGGTTGTAGATCAGCGCACCGCCGCTGAAGGCGACGTTGGTGTCCCCGTTGGGGGTGGTCACCGAGAGCTTGGTCAGCGCTTTCAGGTTGGACAGGAACACCCCGGCCTGTGCGGCGCTGGTGGTCGCGGTCAGGGTATCGACATTGGTCTCCAGGGCGTTGCCTGAGGTACCGATGGCGTTCTTGCTCGACAGGCTGAGGTCAGCGGCGGTGACGTTGGTGGCATCGCCGTTGTTGTCGGTGATACCACCGGCAGCCGCGGTGAGCGAGACGCTACCGCCGTCGGCGGTGATGCTGCCGACGGCGATGTTGCCGGCGGTGGCATTGAGCACCACGTCATTGTCGTTACCGGAGGCGCTGATGGTACCGACGGTCAGGCCGTTGCTCTCGTTCAGGTAGACGCCACCATCCTGCGCGATGGCATTGACGGTATTGCTCTGGGTGCTCAGCGCCTGCGAAACGTCACCGACTTCCTTGCCAGCCTGCAGATTGATGGTACGACCCACCAGTTGGGTGCCGGCCTGGGCAGCGAGGACACTTCCGGTATTGGAGCGCACGCTCAGCGCGTCGGTGGCCGATACGGTACCGGTCAGGATGACGTCGCCCGTCGAACGCACCGAAACGCTCTTGGTGCCCGCATCGCCGTTGCTCAGCTTGATGCTGCCGGCGTTGTCCACGGCGGTGGAGCTGACGGTCTGCCCGCCCACGGTGATCTGCTCGCGCGCGACGATATCGCCGAGAATCACCGAACCTTCGTTGTTCAGGTTGATGCCACCGTCCTGGGTGGAGGCGGAAAGCACGCCTACCTGGGTTTGAACGGCATCGTTGGTGGTACCCACGGAGCCGTCGGCAATGAAGTTGGCCGAGTAACCGCTGACGTTGATGTGCGACGGGTTAGCGGAGGTGATGCTCCCGCCCTTGGCGGTGATGACTACGCTACCACCGGCTTGTGCGGTGCCTGCGCGAACGTCGAGCAGTGCAACGCCGCCGCTGACGTCGGTAACCAATACGTGGCCATTCTCGGCAGTGGCGCTGAGCACATCGGCGTCGACCTTGAGCGCTTCTTCCTCGGTGCCGATGGAGGCACCCTCACCGGTGACGGAGAGATTCAGGGTACCCGCGCGGGTGGAGCTGTTGCTGCCGGTGGTGATCGTCTGGGTCGCCGCCAGGGTGGCCGTGGTGGCCGCCGCAACGCCAACGCCAACGCCCTTGATGGTACCGTTCTGGACGATGTCGCCGCCGGTCATGGTCAGGTCGGTCGCCTCGACGATGCCGCTGTTGTTGACCACCGAGGACATCAGGCCGCTGGCGGAGTTGCCCTGCAGCAGTACGGTCTGTGCCGAAACGCTACCGCTGTTGCTGACGCCCGTGAGGTCGCCGCCGGTAGCCGCTCCGAGTGCATCGGCGGAAACGCTGAAGTTGATCAGGTTGCTGCCCTGCAGGTTCACCGTGAAACGGTTACCGGCAGCCATGGTCACGCGGCCGACGTTGGCGATCACGTAGCCGGAGTTGTCGACCTTGGGTGCGACCAGGTAGACGAAGCCGCCGTCGTCCGCGGTGATTTGCCCATGGTTGGAGACGCTTGCCAGGTCCTTGCCAGCGACCTGCGTGAAGTTGAGGTCGCCACCGTTGAGGAAGCTCTGGTCATCGACATCGAAGGTGGTCGCCAACAGGCCAGCCACGTCGACTGAAGAGCCGGCGCCGAAGACGATGCCGTTGGGGTTGATCAGGAAGATGTTGCCGTTGGCCTGCAGCGCGCCCTGGATGTTCGAGACCTGGCTGCCCAGGACACGGTTCAGGGTCACCGAGTCATTACCCGCGTTCTGGGCGAACTGCACCAGCTCACCGGCGTTGATGCTGAAGTCGGTCCAGTTGATGATGCCCTTCTGCAGCGCCTGGGTGATCACCATCTGGTTGTTGTTCATCGCGCCGATGGTGATGCCGCCGGAGACGACAGTGCCTCCGGTGGGGCCGGCCAGTGCAACCGAACTACCAGCGCCGATCACGGAAACCGAGATCGCCTTGATGACAGACTGCGTGCCTTTTTTCTTACGGGACATGAGTGCTTACCTGTGCGAAATGGGTGTGGTTTCCGGGCTCAGAAGCGGTAGCGCGCCTGGGCGTAGATGTAGGAACTGTCTTCGGTGGTTTCGCTGAGCGGCATGCCTACGTCCAGACGCAGGTCCACGCTCGGAATCGGACGTGCCAGCACGCCGATGGCCGCGCCGGTCAGGTCCTGGTGGTCGTCCTGATCGACGTAGGTTTCCTTCAGCCAGACCTGGCCATGGTCGATGCGCGCGGTGAACTGGAAGCGGTCGTCATCCTTGAGGATCTGGTAACGACCCTCGAGGCTGACGGTGATGCCGTGGTCGCCGGAGTAGGTCGACGGTGCGTGACCGACCACCGAGTTCATGCCGCCGATGCCCCACTGTTCGCTGGAGACCAGTGAGTCGAGGGAGTACTGCCCGGCGATGCGCGGGATGACCAGGAAGCGCGGCGTCAGCTGCTGCAGACGGGCCACGTCGAAGGTGAACTTGGTGAAGCGGTTGTCCGCCTCGGCCACGGCGCGGCTGGACATGGTGGAGTCGTCGTCCATGCCGCCGAGCGCTTCGCCCAACCCGTAGTGCAGGCCGACGGAGGCCAGGGTGCGACCGTAGAGGTCGGAGTTGTCGAGGTTCAGGCCGAAGCGCAGCTTGCGGATCTTGTCTTCGGCGGTGCGGATGCCGAGGATGCTTTGCTCCAGGTCCTGGGATTCCAGCCAGGCTTCGGCGGTGATGATGCTGCGCGCCGAGCGTACGAAGTCCTGGGACACGCCCAGACCCCAGCCCTTGTTGTCACCCTCGATCTCGAGTACGCGGAAGGTGTTGCCGACGTCGACGTTACCCTGCGAGTAGTAGGCACGCGCCTTGGTACCACGGGCATTGAGCGGCAGGCTGTAGTCGACGTAGCCGTACCAGAGGTCGCCCTCGCCCAGCGAGGTGAGCGCCAGCACGTTGGCCTCGTCGCCATGCCCGGTCAGGTTGGCGAACTTGAGGGTCGGCATCACGCGGTACTCACCGGTGTCCTTGCTGCCGTAGTTGTTGACTTCGAGGGCGCCCTGGATGCGGTTTTCCTCGGTGACGTCCACCACCAGGTCGGTGGAGCCGGTCTCGCTGCCGGGCTGCAGGGTCGAACTGACCTCGATGCCGGAAAGACGGTTGAGGTGGGTCAACGCGCGCTCGACTTCCTCGAGGGTGAAGGGTTTGCCCGCCACCACGCCACCGGCATTCAACGCCTCGACCACCTGTTCGCTGGAGAAGCGCTTGGCGCCGGTGACCTGCACGTGCCCCAGCCAGCCTTCGAGCACCACCAGCTTGAGCGCCGGCTCGTTGGCGAAGTCCTGGGCGGGCACCACCACCTTGACCAGCTTGTAGCCGGCGGCGTGGTAGTAGGCCTCGACCTTGGCGGCCAGCGCCTTCATCTCCGCCAGGGTCATCGCCTGCCCGAGCTCCCCACTGACCTGGGCCTGCAGTTGCTCATCACTGAAGGTGCGGTTACCACTGAACGCGACGGCCTTGACCATCACCCGTGCCTGGGAGGCCTGGGCCTGGGGCGCCTGGGTGGTGCTTTCGGCAGCCATTGCTGCGTTGGCCGTCATCACGGCAAAACCGAGGGCGCACAGCAGCGCCTTCGCCGGTACGTGGGAATAGGACATGGGAACCTTGCTATCAGTAAGTGGCGAGGAAGACTTGCGGGGCAGGCAATGCGGACGTCGAAATACGGCGGGCATTCTTCGATTCTCTGGTGTTGAAGCACACGTGGGCACGGTCACCCAGAAGGCGAACCGAACAATCCTTGGCAAATCGTTGGGCGCAAGGGCGCCCGGGCCGAAATAAATCGGCCAAAAAGAATTGCTGTCAGATACGCGCACACCGTCGGGCGAGAAATGCCCGCAAGCATGCTGATTGACGCATGAGGAGAGGAAAAATAGCGCGGGTCGCTCCGACGACCCTGCCGCATCGCCAAGGCGTGTGAAGCCGCCTTGGCCCCAGCGCATCTGCTCTTTGTCAGACTTTATCGCTGGGTACTTCTCGATCTGCTCCTTGGTACCTCAACCCTCCGAATCGGAGGTAAATCCTTTGGTTGTTTTTTAGCTGGAACCCTCGTTCCGGCGCTTTATAAAGGGGTCGCTCGATAGCGACAAGCCACCATCCATCGGCTTTTTTCAAGACGCCCGCCGAGACGGGCTGTGAGTTCCACCAACATGACCGACGGTAGTGGCAACGCATTAATAGCTTCGGCTGACCAGATGGTCAATGGCATTGTGCCATGCTTTTTTCTGACGCCGGTTCCATGACGGAAACGAGACCGTGTTCACATAGCAGCGCAGAGAGGAAGGCAGAAGAGAATGGCGTCCCCTGCTGGAATCGAACCAGCATCTAGCCCTTAGGAGGGGCTTGTTCTATCCGTTGAACTAAGGGGACGCAGGCGGCCGGTTGCCGGTCGCGGACGGCATCTTAACGAGCGCTACCCGCTTTGTCATGCTCATGCCGGCTCAGGATGGCAACTGACCGAATGCCCAGCGCAGCAGAAAGAAGACCAGCAGGCCGCCGCCAATGGTCGCTAGCAGATGCCGGGTGGAGATAGCGATGGCGATCGCCGCCAGTCCCCCGAGCAGGTAGGCGTTGTTCCAGGCCAACCACAGGTGCTCGCCATCGGGAAGCAGCATCGCCGGCACGATGATCGCAGAGAGCACCGCAGTGGGCACGTAATGCAGGCCGCGACGCATCAGCGGCGGGAAACGCAGGTGCGGAAAGGCGAACAGGCTATAGCGAATGACGAAGGTGATCACGGCCATGCCCGCGATCAAGAGCCAGAGGTTCATGCCCTCGCCTCCTGTGCCGCGGCACGCGTTTCGAGCAGCATGCCGACCACAATCCCCGCCCCCGCAGCAGCCAGCAACCCCAGTTTATAGGGCAGTCCATGAGCCAGCAGCGCCACCGCCGAGGCCACCAGCGCAGCGGCAACCTGCGGACGATTGCGCAGCAACGGCACGACGATGCCGACGAAGGTGGCAATCATCGCGAAATCCAGGCCCCAGGAAGCCAGATTCGGCACCGCCTGGCCGAACAGCACGCCCACCAGGGTACACAACTGCCAGTTGCCATACATTGCCAGGCAGGAGCCCAGGAAATACCAGTGCGCATGAGGCGATGACTCGGCGCGCGCATAACGCTGCTGCACGACGGCGAAGGTTTCGTCGGTGAGCCAGAACGCCAGGGAGGTCCGCCAGCGCAGCGGCAAGTGACGCACGAAGGGCTGCAAGGTGGCGCTATACAACGCGTGCCGCAGATTGACGACGAAGGTCGTCAGCAACAGCACGGCCATACCCCCCCCACCGGCCACCAGGCTGACCGCGATGAACTGCGCAGAGCCGGCGTACACCAGCAGCGACATTCCCAGCGCCTGCCAGGCGGAGAAACCCGCGGCGCCAGCCAACGTGCCGAAGATGATGCCGAAGGGGATCGCGCCCACTACCAGCGGCAGGGTATCGCGCATGCCCTGGATGAATTCTTGTCGTGCTGTCGCCATGAGCTCTCCAAAGCGGGCGCGCAGCTTAGCGCAGTGCTCGTTCGAAGAACCGTAACAGCAGGCAAGAAAAAGCCCGGCACAGCCGGGCAAGCACTCAAGGAGCGACAAGTGCAGAAGAAGGGATCAACTCAATGCGTCGAGACGGGCATGGGCCTTCTCCAGGCCTTTGGCGGCGGCCTCTGGACCTAGATTCAGCCCCTCCGCGAAGACGAACTCGACGTCATTGATACCGATGAAACCGAGCACCTGGCGCAGGTAGGGCTCCTGGCGATCCAGTTCGCCGCCGGCGTAGATACCGCCACGACTGCTGATGACGACGGCCCGCTTGTTCTTCAGCAGGCCAACCGGGCCGGTCTCGGTGTACTTGAAGGTCACGCCCGCGCGCAGCACGTGGTCGAACCAGGCCTTGAGCGCACTGGGAATGCCGAAGTTGTACATCGGCGCACCGAGCACCAGCAGGTCGGCAGCGAGCAATTCCTCGGTCAGCAGGTCGGAGCGCTGGGCGGCGGCGCGCTGGGTGTCGCTCTGCCCGTCGGCGGGCGTCATCCAGCCTGCCAGCAGGTCCATGTCGAGGTGCGGCAGCGGTTCGGCGGCGACATCACGAATCTGTACCTAATCCTGCGGATGCTGCCGGGTCCAGCTCGCCAGGAAACGCTCGATCAGTTGATTGGAGGCGGAATCCTGCTGGCGGGCACTGCTCTGGATGACGAGAACGCGGGACATTGGGTAACTCCTGGAAGAGGCTGGCTTGACGATGGGCAAAGCTTATTTCCAGGCAATCCGATAAAAAAGGTAAAAATTCTGGTGAAAACAATCGATAAATTGAATAATTAACCCCTCGTAACGGTTCCGAGCGAAGGCATGAACAAGGCACCACGCGTCACCCTGGATCAATGGCGAGCCCTGCAGGCCGTGGTCGACGAAGGCGGCTTCGCCCAGGCCGCCGAGGTACTGCACCGCTCGCAGTCTTCGGTGAGCTACACCGTCGCGCGCATGCAGGAGCAACTGGGCGTTCCCTTGCTGCGTCTGGAGGGTCGCCGCGCCGTGCTCACGGAAGCTGGCGAAGTATTGCTGCGCCGCTCACGGCAATTGGTCGAGCAGGCCGGACAACTGGAGGATCTGGCGCATCAGATAGAACAGGGCTGGGAAGCCGAAGTCCGTTTGGTGGTGGACGCGGCCTATCCCAATGCGCGGCTGCTGCGTGCGCTCGGGGCGTTCATGCCGCGTAGCCGCGGCTGCCGCATCCGCCTGCGCGAAGAGGTGCTTTCCGGGGTCGAAGAGGTCCTGCTCGAAGGCCTGGCCGATGTCGCCATCAGCGGCCTGCCGATCACCGGCCACCTCGGCAGCGAACTGTCCAACGTCGAATTCGTCGCCGTCGCGCACCCGCAACACCCGCTGCATGCACTCAAGCGCACCCTGAGCTTTGCCGACCTGCAAGCGCACATGCAGGTGGTCATCCGCGACTCTGGCCGCGCCCAGCCCCGCGATGTCGGTTGGCTCGGCGCCGAGCAGCGCTGGACCGTCGCCAGCCTCGCCACGGCGGTGCAGTTCGTACATAGCGGACTGGGCTTCGCCTGGCTGCCGCGGCACCTCATCGAACGGGAGTTGTCCGATGGCGAGTTGCTGCCCTTGCCGATGGAGCGTGGCGGCACGCATCATCCACGCTTCTACCTCTATACCAACAAGGACAAGCCCCTGGGGCCGGCCTCGAAGATTCTCCTGGAGCTGATCCAGACGTTCGATACCGCCCCGCTGGATGCGCCCTTCGCGGCGCCACTGTCCGCGCCCTCCCACTGAACGAGACCTGCCCGATGCTCAAGAAACTCACCCTCGGCCTCTGCACCCTGCTCTTCTGCGGTCTGCTGCAGGCCGCGCCCGGCAATCCCCACGTACTGCTCAAGACCAGCCTGGGTGACATCGAAGTCGAGCTGATGCAGGACAAGGCCCCCGTCAGCGTGGCCAACTTCCTCGGCTACCTGGATGCCGGTTTCTACGCCAACACGTTGTTCCATCGGGTGATCCCGGGCTTCATGATCCAGGGTGGCGGTTTCGACCCGCAGATGCGCCAGAAGGACACCAACGCGCCGATCAAGAACGAGGCCGACAACGGCCTGCACAACGTGCGCGGTACCCTCGCCATGGCGCGTACCTCGGCGATCAATTCGGCCACCAGCCAGTTCTTCATCAACCAGGCCGACAACGCCTTCCTCGACCACGGCACCCGTGACTTCGGCTATGCCGTATTCGGCAAGGTAGTCCGCGGCATGGACGTGGTCGACCAAATTGCCCGCGTCCCCACCGGACGCACCGGGATGATGTCCGACGTACCGCGTCAACCGGTGCTGCTGATCTCCGCAACTCGTCTGTAAGGCACCCTGACCAGGAATCCCGATGCTGTTCCGCCGCTTCGAAAGGCTCATCGACCCCTTCCGCGCAGCCCCTGCCGGCCTTCCGCCGGCGCGCATCCTCGGTTACTACCTGTACTACCTCAGGCAGGTCTGGCCGGTGCTGGTGGCGGTGCTGGTGGTCGGCTTCTTCGCGGCCCTGGTCGAAGCGGCGATGTTCAGTTTCCTCGGCCGGCTGATCGACATGGCCCAGGCCACCACGCCCTCGCGTTTCTTCGCCGAGCATGGCAGCGAACTGGCGTGGATGGCCGCCGTTGCGCTGCTTCTTCGGCCGCTGCTCTACGCCGTGCACGACATGCTGGTGCACCAGGCGCTGTCGCCACACCTGACCAACCTGGTGCGCTGGCAGAACCATCGCCACCTGCTGCGCCAGAGCCTGCAGTTCTTCCAGGGCGACTTCTCCGGCCGCCTGGCGCAACGGGTCATGCAGATTGGCCCGTCACTGCGCGACTCCGCGGTGCAGGTGGTCGATGCGCTGTGGCACGTGCTCATCTATGCCGGCAGCGCCCTCTGGCTGTTCGCCGAGGCCGACCCGCGGCTGATGCTGCCGCTGCTGGTGTGGATCCTCGGCTACCTCACCGCCCTGCGCTACTTCGTGCCACGCGTGCGCCAGCGCTCGGCGGCGGCCTCGCAGAGCCGCTCCCAGGTCATGGGACGGATCGTCGATGGCTATACCAACATCGCTACCCTCAAGCTGTTCGCGCATACCCGCGAGGAAGAGGACTACACCCGTGGCGCACTGGGCGAGCTGGTCGAACGCTTCCGCGAGCAGTCGCGGCTGATCAGTGCCATGGACATCAGCATCGCCTGCATGAACGGTCTGCTGATCGCCTCCACCACCGGCCTCGCGCTCTGGCTATGGAGCCAGGACGAGATCAGTACCGGCGCCATCGCGCTGGCCACCGGGCTGGTGATTCGCATCAACAACATGTCCGAATGGATCATGTGGACGGTCAACGGCATCTTCGAGAACGTCGGCACCGTGCAGGACGGCATGCGCACCACGACCCAACCGCTGACGCTCACCGACAGCGATGACGCCCAGGCGCTGCGCGTGAGCCAGGGCGACGTGCGCCTGGACGCGGTGGCGTTTGCCTACGACCCCGCCAAGCCGGTGTTCCAGGCACTCGACCTGCACGTGCTGCCCGGCGAGAAAATCGGCCTGGTCGGACCCTCCGGCGCCGGCAAGTCGACCCTCACCAGCCTGCTGCTGCGCCTCTACGACGTGCAGGGTGGATGCATCAGCATCGACGGCCAGGACATCACCCAGGTGACCCAGGACAGCCTGCGCGCGCAGATCGGCATGGTGACCCAGGACACCTCGCTGCTGCACCGTTCGATCCGCGAGAACCTGCTCTACGGACGCCCCGGCGCCAGCGACGAGGAACTCTGGGACGCCTTGCGCAAGGCGCGTGCCGCCGACTTCGTCGGCCAGTTGCACGACGCCCACGGCAACACGGGACTCGACGCGCAGGTCGGCGAGCGTGGCGTCAAGCTCTCCGGCGGCCAGCGCCAGCGCATCGCCATCGCCCGCGTGCTGCTCAAGGACGCACCGATCCTGATGCTCGACGAAGCCACCTCGGCCCTCGACTCGGAGATCGAAGCGGCGATCCAGGACAGCCTCGACACGCTCATGCAGGGCAAGACGGTGATTGCCATCGCCCACCGTCTATCGACCATCGCGCGCATGGATCGGCTGGTGGTACTGGATGGCGGGCGCATCGTCGAGAGTGGCCGACACGCCGAACTGATCGAGCGCGACGGCCTGTATGCGCGCCTGTGGCGACATCAGACCGGCGGCTTCATGGGAATGGATTGACCCGACGACGTCCCACGGCCTGTGCGGAAAGCCCCGCCTGCGGCTCAGGAGTAATGGAGCGCGTCGTGCTTGGTTTCCACCAAGCGTCCGGCGGACAGCGACATCAACAGCAGGCTGATCATCTCGTGCATGATCAGCGTGTGACGGTTTCCGCTGGCCTGCAATTGGTTGCGCAACGCATCGCGCACGCTGGGCTGACCGGTAGCATCGATGATGATGTCGATCTGCTCACCGAGCGCGACCAATTCGTTGAAATCGCTGGTGACACGCACGCCGCGTGACTCGGCCAGGGCGATGCCGGGGCTGGCCGGGTCCAGATCGGCAACGCCGAGCAGATCGACGAAGGATGCGCCCAGCAACTGCTTGAGCAGCGGCGTGCCGGTTTCACCGGCGCCGATGACGACAATTTTGAATCTTTGCATGTGACACCTCCAGGGAAACGAGAGGTGTCACTTTGCCTGTCAGCGAACGGCGGAACATTGACCCGCGCCAACGTCAGTCCAGACTCACCAACACGCGCCCGGCCATGCCGCCGGCGAGCATCCGCGAAATGGCCTGGGGCAGTTCGTTCAGGCCAATCTCGTGAGCCAGCGTGTCGAGGTTATCGAGCTTCCACTGCAGCGACAGCTTGTCCCAAATGAAGGCCTTGTAGACCAGCGGAATCTCCACCGAATCGACGCCCAGCAGGTTCACCCCACGCAGGATGAAGGGCAGCACGCTGGCCTGGAACTCGACGCCGGCGGTGAGCCCGCAACAGGCCACGCTGGCCCCACGGCGCAGCGACTTGACGACGTTGAAGAGCATATCGCCGCCGACGCTATCCACCGCGCCTACCCACTGCTCCTTGAGCAGGGGCTTGGCACTGCCCTCTAGCAACACCTCGCGACCGACCACCTGGGAAGCACCCAGCCCGCGCAGGAACTCATGCTGCTCGGCCTTGCCGCTGACCGCCACCACCTCGTGGCCAAGGCGCGACAGCAAGGCGACTGCGACGCTGCCGACTCCCCCGCTGGCACCGGTGACCAGCACCGGTCCAGCCTTGGGATCGAGCCCCACGCGCTCGAGCTTGTCCACGCACAGCGCGGCGGTGAGACCGGCGGTGCCGAGGATCATTGCCTCGCGCAGGCTCAGCCCCTGGGGTCGCTTGAGCAACCAGGCGGCAGGCACGCGAATGTACTGGCCGAAGCCGCCAGCGGTATTCATGCCGAGGTCGTAGCCGGTGACGATCACCTCATCGCCGGGGACGAACTCGGCCACCGCCGAACGCTCCACCACCCCGGCGGCATCGATGCCCGGCGTATGTGGATACTCACGGGTCACCCCACGATTGCCGCTGGCGGACAACGCGTCCTTGAAGTTCAGCGAGGAATACTTCACCCGCACCAGCACATCGCCGGCCGGCAGCTGTTCGGTGTCGCGCTCGACCACACGCTGGGTGAAGCCATTAGCGCCCTGCTCGACCCACAGCGCCTTGAATGTGCTCATACTTGCCTCCTACCGCCCGAGCGGGCCCGGACTAGTGCCAGATTCGTTGATTCAACCGTTCCCAGGCCTTGAGCAACACACGGTCCGCCGCCAGGCTGGCGGCGACCCCGAAGCGCTCGGGAAGGCTCTTCTTCTCGTGATAGGCGAGCTGGAACAGCTCCGCCTCGCGCGCCCGCTCGGCCAGATATTCGTCGCTGGTGGCCAACTGATCGACCAGCTGCTTGCCCAGGGCGGCCTGGCCGAGCCAGACCTCTCCCGTGGCGACCTCGTCGATGGCCAGTTGGGGACGGTAACGCGCTACGAAGTTCTTGAATAGCTCGTGGGTGGTCTCCAACTCCTCGCGGAACTTCTCCCGCCCCTTTTCGGTGTTCTCGCCGAATACCGTCAGGGTGCGCTTGTACTCACCGGCGGTGTGGATCTCCACGTCCACCTCGTGCTTCTTCAGCAGACGGTGCAGGTTGGGCAACTGCGCGACCACACCGATCGAACCGAGCACTGCGAAGGGCGCGGCAATGACCTTCTCACCCAGGCAGGCCATCATGTAGCCGCCGCTGGCCGCCACCTTGTCGACGCACACCGTCAGCGGCACCCCCGCCTGGCGGATGCGTGCCAGCTGCGAGGCTGCCAGACCGTAGCCATGCACCATGCCGCCGCCGCTTTCCAGCCGCAGCACCACCTCATCACGCGGCGTGGCCATGCTCAGTACCGCACTGATCTCGTGGCGCATCTGCGCCACCGCCGAGGCCTTGATGTCACCGTCGAAATCCAGCACGAAGACCCTCGGCTTCTCTTCGCCGGCCTTCTTCGCCTGCTTGTTCGCCTTGGCCTCGGCCTTGCGCCGCGCCTTGAGCTGGTCCTTGTCCAGCACGGCCTGCTCGACCCGTTCGCGCAATTGCCGGTAGAAGTCGTTCAACTTGTGTACCTGCAACTGGCCGCCGCGCTGACGCCCACGGCCACGCAAGGCAGCGATGCAGAAAAGCACCACCAGGATGGCCACGACGATGGTGACGACGCGCGCCAGGAAGCCGGCGTAATCGGCAAGAAACTCCACTCGTATCTCCTCGAAAAGATGCCCCCGGACTTCCAGGGAGCGTTGCATTCTCTGCGCCCCAGCATACCGACGCGGCTGCCGGGCAGCCAACGGCAGCGATGCCAACAGGCATTTCAAACAAACGTATGACTACCGATTGACAGCTTTCGTCCACTGCCCCTACTCTGCGCTGCAACACAATGCCGCAGGGCACGCGACGTGGGCAGCATCTACCTGATACGACACGGCCAGGCCTCCTTCGGTGCCCGCGACTACGACCAGCTCGCGGAGAATGGCCTGCGCCAGGCGCGTCTGCTTGGCGAATGCCTGCAAGCCCAGGGTCTGCAATTCGACCGCGCGCTGAGTGGCAGTCTGCGGCGCCAGAGAGATACCGCCGAGGCCACGCTGGGACGCCTGCCGAACGCTCCCGTGCTGGAGGAAGATGCCGACTTCGACGAATTCCCCGCCGACGAAGTGCTACGCGTACACCTGCCCGATCTGCTGCTGCACGAGCCCGAGGCGTTGAGCATTTTGCGCAACGCCAATGAGCACCGAGCCGAATTCCAACGCCTCTTCGCCTGGGTCATCGAGCGCTGGACCAGCAGCGAGGCACAGCGCTCCGGTCTGATCAGTTGGAGCGACTTCGTGGCGCGGGTGGACGCGGCACTGCAGCGCATCCTGGCCACTGCCGAGAACCACCAGCGCATCGCCGTGTTCACATCTGGCGGCACCATCACCGCCGTGCTGCAGCGCCTGCTCGGGCTGAGCGCGGCCAAGGCCTTCGAACTCAACTGGCAGATTGGCAACACCTCGCTGACCCAACTTCGCTTTCGTAACCGCGAAGCGACCCTGGCCTGCTTCAACAGCCTTGCGCACCTGCAGCAGACCCGAGATCCGGCGCTCATCACTTACCGCTGAGCCGCCACGACCCGTAACGATAAAAAGGACCTCACCATGAGCAACGTCGCAGACATCGTGAAAAACATGCAGTCCAAGTTCAACCCCAGCGCCGCTGCCGGCCTGGACCTGGTCTATCAGTTCCAGATCGAAGACGCCGAGAACTACTACCTGACGGTCAAGGACGGCACCTGCGACCTGACTCAGGGCGACGCCGAAGCCCCCAACGTCACCCTCATCATGGACAGCGCAACCCTCGCCGGCATCACCAGCGGTGAGACCGACGGCATGCAGGCCTTCATGGCCGGCAAGCTGCGTGCCGAGGGCGATCTGATGCTCGCCATGAAGCTGGGCGAACTGTTCCCCGTCTGACCCTCGTCGGGTCAAAGTGTCGCGCCCCCACGCGAGCCTTCCGAACCGGAGCCCTGTGCTCCGGTTCGTCGTTTCTGAAAGCCCCGCAAGACCTGCGATCAGGCCCGCTGATCTAGTATCAGAAGGCTGATCTATATCGCCCTGGGACAGCTTGTGAGCGTCTGCCGCGAGGCGTTAGGGTCTGTTGCCGAGACATCCGATTGCCCCGATAACGACAAGGAAACGGGCATGCCCATGAATGATCCCTCCATCGCCATGCGTAGCGGCGAGGAACTCGACGTCGAGACCATCGACGCCTACCTCAAGGCGCAGCTACCCGAGCTGCAAGGTCCACTGCGCATCAGCCAGTTTCCCGGTGGCGCCTCGAATCTCACCTACCTGCTGCACTACCCGGATCGCGAACTGGTGCTGCGGCGCCCCCCGTTCGGCCAGAAGGCCCGCTCGGCGCATGACATGGGCCGCGAGTTCCATATCCTGCAACGCCTCTCCAGCGCCTTCCCCTACTGCCCGAGGGCTTACCTGCACTGCACCGACAATTCGCTGATCGGTAGCGAGTTCTACGTCATGCAGCGCA
The DNA here is from genome assembly GCF_055768815.1 of Pseudomonas sp. R4-15. Lineage (NCBI taxonomy): Bacteria > Pseudomonadati > Pseudomonadota > Gammaproteobacteria > Pseudomonadales > Pseudomonadaceae > Pseudomonas > Pseudomonas sp. R4-15. The sequence continues at coordinate 2,350,316 of NZ_CM147293.1, read as the reverse complement.
TGCCCGGCGTTATCCTGCGGGCCGACCTGCCGCCCGAGCTGGGCCTGGACGCCGTGGCGACGCGCCGCCTGAGCCTGAGCTTCGTCGAGCGCCTGGTGGAGCTGCATCAGGTCGACTACCAGGCTTGCGGCCTGGGCGAGCTGGGCCAGCCGCAGGGCTACGTGCAGCGCCAGGTGGAGGGGTGGGATGCGCGCTATGAAAAAGCACTGACCGACGACGCACCGCGCTGGGAGAACGTTCGCCGCTGGCTGCACGACAAGCGCCCGGCGGATCATCCGCAGCCCGGCATCGTGCATAACGACTACCGCTTCGACAACCTGATCCTCGACCCGCAGGAGCCGCTGCGCATCATCGGCGTGCTCGACTGGGAAATGGCGACCCTCGGCGACCCGTTGATGGACCTGGGCAACAGCCTCGCCTACTGGATCGAGGCGGACGACCCTGCGCCGGTGCAGCAGTTGCGCCGCCAGCCGAGCAATGCGCCGGGCATGCCCAGCCGCGCGCAGTTGGTACGCGACTATGCCGAACGCGCCGGCATCGTCATCGACAACTTCGATTTCTACTACGCCTGCGGCCTGTTTCGCCTCGCTGCGATCGTCCAGCAGATCTACTACCGCTATCACCACGGCCAGACACGTGACAGCCGCTTCGCCAGCTTCGTGCAGATGAATGCCCTGCTCGAACGCATGGCGCTGCAGGTCGTCGAACGCTCAGCGCTGTAACCGCACGAGGAAGCCCCATGGACAAGACCCATCTCTTCGACCTCGACGGCAAGATCGCCCTCGTCTCCGGCGCCAGCCGCGGCATCGGCGAAGCCATCGCCCATTTGCTGGCCCGCCAGGGCGCCGAAGTGATCGTCGCCAGCCGTCGCCTGGACGGTTGCCAGGCGGTTGCCGACGCCATCACCGAGGCCGGCGGCAAGGCCACCGCGATCGCCTGCCACATCGGCGAAATGGAGCAGATCGGCAAGCTCTTCGGCGAGATCCGCGAACGCTTCGGCCGGCTGGACATCCTGGTCAACAACGCTGCCACCAACCCGCAGTTCTGCAACGTGCTGGACACCGACCTCGCCGCCTTTCAGAAGACCGTGGACGTGAACATCCGCGGCTATTACTTCATGTCCATCGAGGCAGGCCGGCTGATGCGCGGCAACGGCGGTGGCAGCATCATCAACGTGGCCTCGGTGAACGGCGTATCGCCCGGCGAATTCCAGGGCATCTACTCGGTGACCAAGGCCGCGGTGATCGCCATGACCAAGGTCTTCGCCAAGGAGTGCGCCGCCTTCGGCATCCGCTGCAACGCCTTGCTGCCCGGGCTGACGGACACGCGCTTCGCCGCCGCACTGACCGGCAACGACGCCATCCTCAACATGGCCCTGGCACGCATTCCGCTCAAACGCGTGGCCGATCCCCAGGAGATGGCCGGCGCGGTGCTCTACCTCGCCAGCGAGGCATCGAGCTACACCACCGGAACGGCGCTCAATGTGGACGGTGGTTTCCTCTGCTGAGCCGTCTTGGCACTCGACGAAGGAACAAGTCGCGGACGGCGATGTATCCTGCACTCAGGGTTACTGACGCAGGTTCAGACAATGAAGAAATTTCTTCGCGCCAAGCCGGCCACGGCCACCGCTCGCATCCACTGCCGCTTCAACGAATTGCCGGCTCAGCTCGGCGCGCTGCACCTCAGGCCCAGCTTCGTCACCGGCTACGTCTCCCCCCACCTGGACATCGACCAGGTGGCACGGCAGATCCGCCAACGTTTCAGCGACGTGCCGCTGGCCCTGAGCAGTAGCGCCGGCGAACTCTGTTCGGATGCACAGCGGCTCTACTGCGCCGCCGATGGCAGTTGGGACGGCATCGTCCTGGCATTCTTCGACGCCAGCGTGATCGCCAGCGCCGAAGTCGCCTGCGTGCCCCTGGAGAGCCAGGACATCCGTGAGGGCGGCCCCCGCCGTTCGCTGCGCGAGCGTATCGAGCAGCTCACCCGCCGTCTGCGCGACCTGCGCGTCAATACCCCCATCGATGCCCGCGACACCCTCGCCTACGTGCTCTTCGATGGTCTCTCGGCCTCCGAATCCTTCTTCATGGAAGCGCTCTACGAATCGGGCCGCTTTCCCTGCCTGTTCGTCGGTGGCTCCGCCGGCGGCAAGGGCGACTTCCAGCACACCTATCTGCACGATGGCCGGCAGCGCTACGAGAACCATGCGCTGGTGGTATTCCTCAAATGCGCACCGCAGATTCGCTTCGGCGTGTTCAAGAGCCAGAACTTCGAGCCAACCACCGTTTCCTTCAGCGTGCTCACCGCCTCCCTGGAGGAACGCTGCATCCGTCAGGTCGTGGACGCCCGTGGCAACGTCACCAGCCTGGTCTCGGGCCTCTGCGAAACCCTCTCCTGTACGCCCGGGGATCTCGAGCAACGCCTCGCCGACTACTCCTTCGCCATTCGCGTGGGCGAAGAGCTGTTCGTCCGCTCCGTGGCACGTATCGACCTGCAACGCGAAATCGTGCACATGTTCTGCGACGTGGCACCCGGCGAGGAACTGGTCATGGTGCGGCGTACGCCACTGCGCGAGAGCACCGAGCGTGATTTCTCACGGTTTCTCCAGGGCAAGTCAGGCCGGCCCTTGTTCGGCCTGCTCAACGATTGCATCCTGCGGCGCCTGAACAATGGCGCCGAACTCGCACGCATGGGCGGCGTATTCGGTGAGACGCCGGTGGTCGGCTTCTCGACCTTCGGCGAAATACTCGGCCTCAACCTCAACCAGACGCTGACCGCCGTGTTCTTCTTCCACGTCCCTGAAGGCAGTACCTTCAGCGACGACTACAGCGACCGCTTCGCCATCCACTACGGCGAGTTCAAGGCCTTCTTCCTACGCCGCCAGATCAAGAAGCTGGCCCGCCTGAGCCAGGTGGTGGTCGGACAGATCGAGGCCTTCAAGCGTCACGACTACGTCAGCAACATCGACGACGCCGGCCTCGACGAATCCATTCGCCCGGTGTTCCGCGGCCTGGCCGACCTGGGTCAAGTGCTGCAGGAAGCCGAAGCGCGCCAGCGCGAGATCGGCGAACAGTTGCGCCAACATGCCTTCGAGCTGCACCACAGCATGGACTCGCTGACCGACACCATCCGCCGTCAGGGCGATGTCACCGAACAGGCCGAAAGCACCGTGAGCGCCTTGAGTGCCCAGGGCGAGGCCGTGGTGAGCAGCGCCAACGAGCTGTCCGACTCCAGCCTGCGCATCCAATCGATCGTCCAGGTGATCCAGAAGATCGCCGGGCAGACCAACCTGCTCGCGCTCAACGCCGCCATCGAGGCGGCCCGCGCCGGCGAGCTGGGGCGCGGTTTCGCGGTGGTCGCCGACGAGGTCCGCAACCTCGCCCAGATCACCCACAAGAACGCCGCGGAGATCGGCGCAGACGTGGATCGCCTGTCCCAGGCGATCAGCGCCGTCGCCGAGCATATCCAGCAGCAGTCGGGCGAAGTCGGCTCGTTGAAAGCGCTGATCGCCTCGCTGCGGGAATCCTCGGAGCTGACCGAGCAGACCTCGCAACGCACCCGCGAACAGGCCAACACCCTGGCCGGCCTCACCGACCATTCAGGATGAGCGACCTCAAGCGGGCTCGAACACCAGCACCAGCTTGCCGTTGACCCGGTTGCCGGCCAGGGTCTCGAAAGCCAGGTCGGCGTCGCTGGCGGCGAAGCGGCGCTCCAGCTGCGGCGACAGTCGCCCCTCGGCGAACAGCGGCCAGACCTTTTCGCGCAGCTCCGCGATCAGCGCCGCCTTGTAGTCGTCGCTGCGGTTGCGCAAGGTCGAGCCGATCAGGCTGATGCGCTTGCCCAGGACCTTGGCCAGGTCCAGCTCGGCCTTGCGTCCGCCCATCAGACCGATGACCACCCAGCGCCCATCGCGGTCGAGCAGGTCGAGATCGAGTGCGGCGTAGTTGGCGCCCACCGGATCGAGGATCACGTCGAAGGGCGCGAAGTCACGCAAGCCTTCCAGCCCGTCGCCCTCGCGCAGTACGCCGCCAGCGGCACCGAGCTGCTCGCAGTAGGCCAGGCGCTCGGCTGAACCGACGCTGACCCAAGCCGGATTACCGAACTCCCGGCACAACTGCAACGCCGCCGACCCGACGCCGCTGGCGCCGGCGTGCAACAACACTTTTTCACCGGGCGCCAGTCGCGCCTGGCGGAACAGGTTATCCCAGGCGGTGGCATACACCTCCGGCAACGCCGCCGCCTCGGCCAGCTCCAGCCCTTCGGGCACCGGCAGCAGGTGGCGGGCGTCCACCACCACCTGCTCGGCCATGCCGCCGCCCGCAAGCAGCGCGCACACCGTGTCGCCGACCCGCCAGCCGCTTTCCGGCGCCGCTTCGATCACGGTGCCGGCACATTCCAGGCCGAGTATGTCGCTGGCGCCCGGCGGCGGCGGATACAGCCCGGCACGCTGCAGCAAGTCGGCACGGTTGAGACCGGCAGCCGCCACCTGCAGGCGCACCCACCCCTCTTTCAGCGGCGCTGGTTCGCGCTCGCCCCATTCCAGACGCCCTTCGATACCTTGCAATGCCTTCACGCTGCCTCCATAGTGACTTCGAGGACCGCGACCAGCGGACCTTTTGATTTTCCCGCTCGGCGCTCGATCGAACCGGCGGGTGGAATCGCAAACTAATATGCGTCATCCCCCTTCCTCGCGTCGAATGAGCATGAAGCGCCTACTATCCAGCCTTACCCTCGCCCTGCTCGTCGGACACAGCGCGCTGTCGCTGGCCGACGCCACGCCCGCCACCGACTCCTGGAAGAAGCTGGAGCCGGATCGCGAACAGGTCATCGCCAGCCTCAATGTGGTGGAACTGCTGCGGCGCCACCACTACAACAAACCGCCGCTCAACGACGAGCGCTCGGTGAAGATCTACGAGGGCTACCTCAAGTTGCTCGATCCGTCGCGCAGCTACTTCACCGCCAGCGACATCGCCGAGTTCGACAAGTGGCGCACCCAGTTCGACGACTTCCTCAAGGGTGGCAACCTGGAACCCGGCTTCGCCATCTACAAGCGGCACCTGGAGCGCCTCGAAGGCCGACTGAAATTCGCCCTCGCCATGCTTGAGAAGGGCGTCGATAAGATCGACTTCAGCGTCGACGAATCGTTGCAGGTCGATCGCGAGAACGCGCCCTGGCCCAAGGACGAGGCGGCCCTGGACGACCTCTGGCGCAAGCGCGTGAAGGACGAGGTGCTGCGCCTGAAGCTGGCGCACAAGGAGCCCGACGCGATCCAGAAGCTGCTGATCAAGCGCTACCGCAATCAGCTCACCCGCCTGCAGCAGACCCGTAGCGAAGACATCTTCCAAGCGTACATCAACGCCTTCGCGCAGACCTACGATCCGCACACCAACTATCTCTCCCCGGAAAACGCGGAGAACTTCGACATCAACATGAGCCTGTCGCTCGAAGGCATCGGCGCGGTGCTGCAGAACGACAACGACTACGTGAAGATCGTCCGCCTGGTACCGGCCGGCCCCGCCGAGAAGAGCAAGCAACTGGCACCGGCCGACAAGATCATCGGCGTCGCCCAGGGCAACGACGATATGGTCGACGTCATCGGCTGGCGCCTGGACGAAGTGGTCAAGCTCATCCGCGGTCCGAAAGGCTCGCAGGTGCGCCTGGAAGTGATCCCGGCGAGCAACGCCCCGAGTGACCAGACCAGCAAGATCGTCAGCATCACCCGCGAGGCGGTCAAGCTCGAGGAGCAGGCCGCGAAGAAGTCCATCCTCAATCTTGATGAGAACGGTCGCAGCTACAAGATCGGCGTGATCGAACTGCCGGCCTTCTACCTCGACTTCAAGGCCTACCGCGCTGGCGATCCGGACTACAAGAGCACCACCCGCGACGTGAAGAAACTGCTCGGCGAACTGATGCAGGAGAAGGTCGACGGCGTGGTCATCGACCTGCGCAACAACGGCGGCGGATCGCTGCAGGAAGCCAACGAGCTGACCGGTCTGTTCATCGACGGCGGGCCGACGGTGCTGGTCCGCAACGCCGACGGTCGCGTCGACGTGCTCTCCGACGATAACGTCGGTGCCTACTACACCGGCCCGATGGCGGTGCTGGTCAATCGCCTGTCGGCCTCGGCCTCGGAGATCTTTGCCGGCGCCATGCAGGACTACCACCGCGCGCTGATCGTCGGTGGGCAGACCTTCGGCAAAGGCACGGTGCAGACCATCCAGCCGCTCAACCATGGCGAGCTGAAACTGACGCTGGCGAAGTTCTACCGGGTTTCCGGACAGAGCACCCAGCACCAGGGCGTACTGCCGGATATCCCCTACCCCGCCACCGTGGACACCAAGGAAATCGGCGAGAGCGCACTACCCGAAGCGATGCCCTGGGACAGCATCCGCCCGGCCATCCGACCGGCCAGCGATCCGTTCAAGCCGCTTCTGCCGCAGCTCACCCGCCTGCACGACGAGCGCACCCAGCACAATCCGGACTTCATCTTCGCCCGCGAGCGCCTGTCGCTGCTGCAGGAGCTGATGAAGGACCAGAGCGTGAGCCTCAACGAGAACAAACGGCGTGCGCAGCAGCAGGACATCGAGAGCCGCCAGTTGGCCCTGGAGAACGAACGCCGCAAGGCCAAGGGCGAGGAACCGCTCAAGGAACTGGAGCGCGACGACGAGCAAGCCAGTGCCGCGGTCGAGGCACCGGACGACTCCAAGCCCGAAGACGACGCCTTCCTCAGCGAAACCGGGCGCATCCTGGTCGACTACGTGAACCTGATGCCCCGCGTTGCCCAGCAGTAACAGTTGTCATCAAACGGTCACGAATCCGTCGTGAAATGAGCGCCAGGCCGGTTGTGCAATGCACACCGGCCTGTCGTTCTCACGCCTGTCGACGAGACTTTCATGACCGCCACCGAGCAGCTCACCGCCCTTGAGCAGATTCTCACCCGGCAAGACCTGCACACCCTCTTCCAGCCGATCATCTCGCTCTCGGAGCGTCGTATCCTCGGTTACGAAGCCCTCTCACGAGGCCCCTCCAACAGCCCGCTACACGCCCCTCAGGCGATGTTCTCGGTGGCGCGCAGCAGCGGCCGGCTAAGCGAGCTGGACCTGCTCTGCCGACGCAACGCCTGCCGCCGCGTCCATGAGCTGGAACTCGATGGCCTGTTGTTCCTCAACGTCTCCCCCGAGTCGCTGCTCGAATCCGGGCACCGCGCCGGACGCACGCTGCAGTTGCTGCACTCACTGGGCATTCCGCCGAGCCGAGTAGTGATCGAGCTGACCGAACAGGCGCCCACCGAAGACTTCTCGCTGCTCGACACCGCGCTGCACCACTACCGCGCCATGGGATTCTCCATCGCCCTGGACGACCTGGGGGCCGGCTATTCCAGCCTGCGCCTGTGGTCGGAACTACGCCCGGACTATGTGAAGATCGACCGCCATTTCATCGACGGCATCCACCAGGATGCGGTCAAGCGCGAGTTCGTCGAGTCGATCCTGAAGATGGCCCGCGCCTCCCGCGCCCAGGTCATCGCCGAAGGCATCGAGCAGGGCGAGGAATTGGCCGTGCTTGCCGAGATGGGGGTGGACCTGCTGCAAGGCTATTTGCTCGGCCGCCCGCAGGAATACCCCCTGCGCAGCATGGAAGGCGTACTCCCGACCCTGGAGCCGGGTAATCGCACCGGCGCCAGCGAGGAAAGTGGCGATCTGCGTCCCCTGCTGCTGGAGCAGGCGGCCATGCCGCATTGGCGTACCGTCGCCGAAGTGCTCGAGACGTTTCGCCTGCAGCCCAACCAGAACAGCCTGGCAGTGGTCGACGACGCTGGCCGGCCGATAGGCATCGTGCATCGCCACTCTCTCTCCGATGCCCTGCTAAAGCCCTTCGCCAGCGACCTGCTGGGCCGCAAGCCGATCACCCGGCTGATGCATGACGACTACCTCGCCGTCGAGCTCGGGCAATCCCTGCAGCAGGTCAGCCGGCTGCTCACCAGCCGCGCCCGGCAACGCGTCGAGGAAGACTTCGTGATCGTCGAGGGCGGTGTCTATTCGGGCCTCGGGCGGGTCATCGACGTACTCAAGCTGATCACCGAACAGAAGATCCAGCAGGCCCGCCACGCCAACCCGCTGACCATGCTGCCCGGCAACGTGCCGATCCAGCAGTGCCTGACACGACTGCTGCAGCAACCTCGGGAAACGGCCATCTGCTACGTCGACATCGACAGCTTCAAGCCTTTCAACGACCTCTACGGTTATGCCCGTGGCGACGAGGTGCTGCTCTGTCTGGCGCAGTGCCTGAGCCAACGGGTAGACGCCAACTGCGACTTCGTCGGACATATCGGTGGCGACGACTTCATGCTGGTACTCGGTTCGCCCGACTGGCGCGATCGCCTGAGACATCTGCTCGAGGACTTCCAGGGCCAGTGCCGACGCTTCTACCGTGCCGAGCACCTGGAGGCCGGCTGCTTCGTCGCCCACGACCGTCAGGGGCGGCGCCAGGAATTCCCGCTGCTGTCGCTATCGCTCGGCGTGGTGCACCTGCATCCGGCCGCCTGTCCACGCCTGGACGCCACGCAACTGGCCGACCTGGCCTCCCAGGCCAAGCGCCAGGCGAAGGCGATCCCCGGCTATTCCCTGGAAGTGATCGAGGTCGAGGCCTAGTCTCGCCTAGATTCCCAGCTGTGCGGCCTGCTCTCGCCAGCGTTGCGCCTGCTGCGGGTCCGCCGCCAGTCCCGGCGCCCCCTCGGCGAACAGCCCGGCCAGGCGGTGGCAGGCCAGTGGGTGGCCGGCCTCTGCCGCCTGCGTCCACCAGCGCACGGCTTCCTGCGCATCGCCGGCCTGAGAAATTCCGCCCTCCAGCGCCTTGACACCCAACTGGTAGGCGGCCTTGGCATCGCCTGCCGCAGCCGCCTGGCGCAACAGGCGCAGGCCTTCCTCACGGGCGCCAAGCCCCTGACCGCGAAACAGCAAGAGATGTCCGTAGAAGCCCTGAGCGGCAGGATCGCCCACGGCGGCCTGGCGCGCGAACTGCGCCTGCATCCACTGCCAGAGTCGCGGTTGCTGCACCGCCCAACGCCAAGCCAACAGACGTCGTGCCAGCAGATAACCGAGCCGGGCACGCCAGGACAAAGGAATCATGCTTCGGCCTGCGGTGGGTATTCGCTTTCGAAGACCCGGGCCACTTCCGCCGAATGCCAGGCGACCGGCGAGCCGGTCTCGGCGCAGAAGCGACCCAGGCGCTGGGCGCAGATGAAGAAACCTTCACGCGGTAGGCGCGTCGCCCCCTGACTCACCACCAGGGCGCTGCGCAAGGGCAGGCCATCACGGGCGTCCTGGGCGGCGAGCATCTCCAACGCCGCCGCCAGCACCTGCATCGCCGGACTGGGCAGTTGCAGGCGCTCGATCAAGGCGCGATAGGTGACCACCTGGCGCTGCTGACGCGCACTCTCCAGCTCGTCCAGCAGGCCCTGCCAATGCTGTCGCGAAATACGCAGGCTCATGCCGCCACTCCTCGTTCATCCATGCCCATCTGATTCGGCCGGCGCCGGACGCCGCAGCTCCTCCGGGGAAGGCAACGCCAGGGGCTGCGCCCGTCGCGCCTGCCACTGGCGGAAAGCCTCCAGCTCATCGCCCCAACGGCGAGCGACCCAGGCCAGCACGGCGAGATCATCCAACAGACCAAAGCCGAACACGAAATCGGGAACCATGTCCAGCGGCGCGAGGAAATAGGCCAGCGCCGCTACCGAGGCGAGCACCGCGGAACGACTCACCTCACGGTATTCACCGCGCCACCACGCCAGGCACAGCGCCATCAACAGTTGTACCTGACCAAAGGCAGCGCCGAGCCGACCGCGCTGACGGTCGCCCTTGCGCGCCACCGAGAGAATGAGCCTGGGCAAGCGCCCCTTGGCGATGATACGCGCGGCCAAGCCAAGGTAACGGGGGAAGTGACGTGGTGCTTTCATGCTACGTGCCCACCGATTCGAAGCTGGGAGGATTGGGGCCTGTTGCCGTTTCATTCACGGCCGCGCCAAAACTGGCACCGGCCCGAAGGATGGGGCCGCCAAGGTGGGGCCGCCAAGGTGATGCCAGAAATGGACTGCGCCGTCGTTACAGGCTGTGCCAAGGGCGTAACCATTGGCTGCAGCCTACGCCGAGTCGCAGTCCATTTCCGGCGAGAACGCGGGGCGGCCATCCGCGGCTCGCGAATGAAACGGCAACAGGCCCTGGCCCGGGCGTCCTGGCGTTTATCCACGATGCTTGTGGAAAACCCTGTGCAAAGCGTACCGGGAATGACACGCAAAGGCCCGTGCAAAGGCCGCTGCGCACAGATCGGACATTTTTTATCCAACTCTAAAAGGCCTTGATTTCCAAGGAAATTACAAGCCCCAAAGGGGCATGAGTGGGCAACCGACTCGAGCCTAGGATTTGGGCAAGGGGGTAACGCCCAGAGAACGCCAAGTTACCCTTTGTGACCTGGCGCGGCGGGCCATGTTCCCTGCCTCACCATCCCACTCGCACAGCGCTGAAACGAAAACACCCCGCCGCGACCTGAAGTCGCGGCGGGGTGTTCGGATGACGCAGGACGGCTTACTGGGCGGCCGGCGCGTCGCCTTTCGGAGCCTCGGCAGGCGCTTCGCCCTCGGCGGAAGCGGCGGGTGCCGCCGGAGCCGCGTTCGGGTCCTTGATGCCGAGCAGTTCGAGCTCGAACACCAGCACCGAGTTGGCGGGAATCGCCGGGCTCGGGCTCTGCGCACCATAGGCCAGGTCGCTGGGGATCCACAGACGAACCTTCTCGCCGACGTGCATCAGTTGCAGCGCCTCGACCCAACCGGGGATCACCCCACCGACCGGCAGGTCGATGGGCTGACCGCGCTTGATGGAGCTGTCGAACACGCTGCCGTCGAGCAACTTGCCCTCGTAGTGCACGGTGACCACGTCATCAGCCTTGGGCTGGGCGCCGTCGGCCTCCTTGAGAATCTCGTACTGCAAACCGGACTCGGTGGTGACCACGTTGTCCTTCTTGCCATTTTCCTCGAGGAATTTCTTGCCGGCGGCGAGGTTGTCCTCGCTGACCTTGGCCATGCGCTCTTCGGCCTGCTTCTGCAATGCAGCGAAGGCTTCCATCAGCTCCTCGTCCTTCAGGCGCGAGTCTTTCTTGCCGACCGCGTCTTCGATGCCCAGGGCGACGGCCTTGGGATCCAGGTCGTCGACCCCTTCCTGGGACAGGCTGCGTCCCATGTTCAGGCCGATGCCGTAGGACGCTTTCTGGGCCGGGCTATCCAGCTTCACTTCGGCGGCTTGCTTGTCGCAACCGGCGAGCACCAGGCCCACCAGGGCCATGGCCGCGGCCAAACGATGTTGTCTCATGCTGTTTCCTTTTCTACGCCGGGAAGTCGGCCGGCAATGGAGCGGCGAGCTTAACAGGTCGCCACGAAGCGGGGCTATGGCGCAATATGACCGATTCAGCGGCGGCGAGTTCCGTGTCCTCGCATTGCCTCCCCCTTTCACTGGAATACTGCATGCCGCCTGTCCTCGCTCCTCCGGCCCTGCTTGCCCACCCCCTCTTCGAATGCCTCGATGCGCCGACGTGCCAGGGCCTTCTGCAACGCGCCCGGCGTTCGAACCTGGCGCGCGGGCAGCAGGTCTTCCTGCAGGGGGACCGCGCCGATGCGTTCTACTTCGTCGCCAGCGGCCGGGTGAAGATCTACCGGGTGGGCGCCGACGGCCAGGAGAAGGTCTTCGAGGTCATTCGCCCGGGCGAGACCTTCGCCGAGGCGATGATGCTGATGGACAGCGAGACCTACGTCGCCTCCGCGCAAGCACTGGAAGCCTGCGACCTGTACCGTTTTCCCAACGCGGACTACCTGCGACTGCTGCACGCGGACCCGCGCCTGCCCCTGGTGCTGGCCGGACGCCTGAGCATCCGCCTGCACCAGCGCCTGGAAGAGATCGACCTGCTCTCGCAGAAGAACGCCAGCCTGCGCGTAGCCCGCTACCTGCTGGCGCAGACGCGCGAAAGCGACGACTTCGAGTTGCCCATGGCACGCCAGTTGATTGCCGCCCAGTTGTCGATCCAGCCAGAAACCTTCTCCCGAGCCATCCGCCGTCTGCTCGACGACGGCATCATCGAGCAGGTCGGCGCACACATTCGGGTGCTTGACCGCGCGCGCCTGGAGGCGAGCGACTAGCCCGGATGCCCATCGACGCGCGCCCGGCAGAGCATCGGCGCATAACCCAGCAGGAAGGCGGCGAACGCAGCAATGAAGGCCAGCGCCGCGAGGGCCAGGCCAATCTGGGGCCAAAGGGGATAGACGAACACCCTCGCCAGGGCGGCCAGGTTGATCATCACGAAGCCGAGCACCACGGCCCGCGGCGGCTGCAGCGAGCGACCGGTATGCCCCAGCGAAACCCGCGCGATCATCGCCAGGATCAACCCGCCCATGGCGCCCACACCGAGCGCATGCACGGCGCTGCTCGGCGGCAGCGCCAGTCCTGCCAGCGACAAGCCGGCGCCAAGATACGCCAGCGCCAGCCAGGCCATCGCCACATGCAGCGACCAGAGTAACGGCACGCGCCAAAGCCCGGCATCGTACCAACGCCACAGGCGCCAGGCATGCCCCGCCGCCAGCAGCAGCGGCAATGCTGCCCAGGGCTGCCACGGCGTCAGTTGCAGCACGGCCCAGAGCAGGCCGCCAAGCAACAGCCCGATGTCCAGCCAGGGTTGCCCAGCGACCGCCTGCACGCGCCCCAGGCCGCGCGCCGTGAAGAACGGCAGCACACGTCCGCCAATGGTCCCCATGAGCACCGCCAGCAGCCACAGTGCCGCCAGGGCGCCATTGCGTTGCCAGGCTTCGTCGCCCTGATAGAGGCCTATCAGCGCCACACCGTTGACCGCCGACAGGACCAGCAGGACCCCCACCAGCGGTGCGTTACCCCACTGCCGCCGGCGCCACAGCGCGCGCGCCACCAGCAACGCCAGCAGTGGCAGAAAGACCCCGTCGAGCAGCGCCAACCCGGGCGCTGCCAGCCCCGCCAGCCAGGCCAGGCGAGCCGCCACCCACAACGCTACCAGGCACTGCAAGGCACGCCCGGACAGCCCGGGCAGACCGGTCCAGTTCTGCACGGCGGTGAGTAGAAAACCCGCCACGATGGCCACACCGAAACCCAGGGGCATTTCATGGCGATGCCAGGCCAGCCAGCCGCCCGTCGGCTGCCAGTCACCCAGCAGGCCGCCGAGCGCCAGCCACCAGAGCGCCACGGCGAGCGCCGCGAAGGCCGCGCCGAAGAGAAAGAACGGACGAAAACCCAGCCGCCAGAGCGGCGCCACGGCCAACGCGCGACGGCGATCGATGATCTGCATGAGGCTGTCCTCGTCCTGTCGATTGCGGGCCCGCAGCATCGCCGCGGGCGAGCCTCCACGTCCTTGATTGCAATCAAGCGGCGCGAATCAGCGCGCCATGCAGCGTTTCCAGCGCTCGTTGACGCGATTGGCGAACCAGGCGGTGGTGAGGTTGCGGGTAATCTTCGGGCTGTGCAGGCGAATGCCGGGCAGCACCGCGCGCGGCAGCGCACGCCCGAACTGGGCATCGGCCAGCTCGAAGACACGGCGATAAACGCGGCTGTCGGTGAACTCGGCGCCCTCCCCGGTCTCCAGCTCACGGCGAATCTGCGCGTCGCTCAGACGCAGCCGCTCGCCCAGGCTGCGCACGGCTTTCTCGGTCTGCCCCGCGCGGCTGCTGCCGGGAATCAGCAAGTCGCCATCCAGCGCCAGGTCGATACCGGTCAGCCGCGCGACGGCGGCCTGGAACGCGGCATTGCGGCTGGCATACCAACCGGCGTTGAAATCGGCGAAGCGATACAGCGGTTCCGGGTAGTCCGCCGGATAGCCCAGCAGATGCGCCGTGCCGAAGTAGAGACCGCCACGGCGGCTGAAGACCTCGTCGCGCAGGCTGCCCGTATGGCTGTAGGGATAGCCTTCGGCATGCGCCTCGGCGAACGCCACGCTGACCTGCATCGGCCCGCCGGTGCGGACCGGATTCAAGCCCCCGAACAGCTCGCGCCCCAACGGCACCATGCCGACGAAGTCGTCGAACAGTTCGCTCAGTTCGCGCTCGCTACGCACGGCGGCCAGGCGCTCGGAATAACTGCGCCCGTCTGGCGAGCTCAGCGCCAGCGCCCCACGCAGTAAAAGGTCCGGCACATGGGCGGCGTCGGCGCGGCGCTCGATCTCGCGGCGAGCAATGCCACCCAGCCCGGGCACCCGAGGGTCGGCGCGGAAGGTCGACTCCTGCTCGGTGACGGCGAGTACCGCGCAGAGGTTCTGCCGGTTGGCGTCCAACGCCTGGCTGGTGAAGGCCACCTGGATGTCCCGTGCCCAGCCCTGGCGATCGGCCAGGTCCGCCGGCAACAGGCGCAGCAATTCAGCCTGGATCTCCTGGGGCGGACGCGGCACTGGCGCGGGCTCGCGCCCCGCGCAAGCCACGAGCAACAGCATCGAAACCAGCAACAGCGATGAACGAAGGAGGGGCATGCGAAAATCTCTGGGGATACCAGACTTGGTCATGGGCAAGGACGCCGGAGTTCACGACGAACGGTAACAATTGCACACGCATCCTGCTGGGACGACTACGCTCACGTCACATAAGATAGCCACAAATATCAAAATGCCATCACATGGACGTGTCGCGCCCTCTCTCAGGAGAACGCCCATGTCCCGTTCCTTATCACTGCGCTCCCAGGTACTCGTACTGCTCGGTGGCAGCTTGCTGGCCCTGCTGCTGATCGCACAGTTCGCCCTGCAATACCTGCACACCGGCGTCGATGCCTATCGCGATCTGATGCGCGGGCCGCTGCGCGACAGCCAGCTCATCGACGAAGCCAACCTGCGCTTCAAGGTACAAGTGCAGGAATGGAAGAACGTCCTGCTGCGCGGCGCCGACGAGCAGAAGCTGCAACGCTACTGGAGCCAGTTCGAAGACGAGGAAGCGCAGGTACGGAAACTCCTCGGCGAACTCGCCGAGCGACCGGAGCTACCGGCGGATATCGCCAGCGAATTGCAGGCGTTGCGCAGCGAGCACGTCAACCTGGGCAAAGCCTATCGCGAAGGGCGTGACGCCTTCCTCGCCGCCGGCGCCGACCCACGTGCAGGCGATACCGCCGTGCAAGGCATCGACCGCGCCACCAGCGAGCGCATGAACGCGCTGGTCGATCGTCTGCGCCAATCCGCGGACGCCTCCGCAGCGCAGATCGATGCCAGCTCCACCCGCGTACTCTGGCTGGCTGCGCTGGGTATGCTCGGCTTCGGCCTGCTCACCACCGTACTGGCCTTGTGGCTGGTCGATCGTCGTCTGGTCTCCCCCATCGCGCGGCTGATCGCCCACATCACGCGCCTCAGCGAAGGCGACTTCAGCCAGCGCATCGAGATCGATCGCCGGGACGAGCTGGGGCACCTGGCGACCGCCGCCAACCGCCTGCGCGATACCCTCTCGGAGACCTTCGAGCGACTGCGACGCACCACCGGAGAACTGGACCGGGCGAGCGACGAACTCTCGCGCATCGCGGCGCAGATGGCCCAGGGCACCCGCGATCAGTTCGATCGTACCGACCAGGCCGCCACGGCCATGGCCGAGATGTCCGCCACCGCCCAGGAGGTCGCGCGCCACGCGGCTCAGGCCGCCCAGGCGGCGGATGAAGCCGATACCAGCGCGCAGCGGGGTGAAAGCGTGATGCAGCAGACCATCGTCACCATCACCGAGATGCGCGAGGAAGTGGTGCGCACCGCGGAGCGCCTGCAACGCCTACAGGGCGACAGCGAGCGCATCGGCAAGGTGCTCGAAGTGATTCGCGGCATCGCCGACCAGACCAACCTGCTGGCGCTGAACGCAGCCATCGAAGCGGCTCGCGCCGGCGATGCCGGACGCGGTTTCGCGGTGGTCGCCGACGAAGTGCGCACGCTGGCGCAGCGCACCGCCAGCTCCACCGCCGAGATCCACCAGATCATCGACACCGTGCAAACCGGCGCCAGCGAGGCAGTGCAGGCCATCGGCAGCAGCCATCAGCGGGCGGAAAGCGGCGTGACCCAGGTGCAGCAGGCGGGCGAACGCCTGCGGCAGATCACTAACGCCATCGAGGCGATCCGCGACATGAACCGGCAGATCGCCACCGCCGCCGAAGAGCAGACCTCGGTGGCCGAGGACATCTCGCGCAACCTCACCGGCATCACCGCTATCGCCACCAGCAACGGCGAGGATGTGGAGCGCACCGAAGCGGCCAGCGCACGCCTGCACGACCTCTCCGGCGAACTGCAGCAGGCCCTGCGCAAGGTCGGCTGATGTAGCCTGGGTGGAGCGCAGCGGTACCCAGGCCCCGCTGCTGCGTCGGACCTCGCAATCCTGGGTATCGCTGCGCTCGACCCAGGCTACGGTGATCAGTAGCTGGTGGCCCCGGGCACGCCGACGATGCGCAGGCACAAGCCTTCGTAGGGTTCCAGGTCGACCGGCAGCTCGCCCTCGGCGGACAGGTCGCCCTCCACACGCTCGTTGATCATGTCCACAACGGTGCCCGGACCGACCTCCGGCAGCGGCACCGACTCACGCACCGGCTGATTGGAGAAGTTCAGCGCGGTGATCTGCATGCCACGTCCAGCCGGTAGCTCGTGGACCATCAGCAGCAACCCCGGCGAGCTGACCTCGGGGATCGCCACCTGCCGCGCGCTGGCCAATCCATAGGCCTGGCGCACCGCGAGCAGTTTCTTCAGCTGATTGACGAAGGAGTCCGGCTGCTGCAGTTGCTCTTCCAGGTTGCCGTACAGACAGCGCGCCCGCGGCAGGCCCTCACGCGAGTGCTGCGCCGCCGGGTCGACGTCCGCCAGGTCGTAGGCGCCGCGGGCGATCCAACGGGTATCGCCGTCGTCCATGCGCTCGCCCAATTCCTCCGGACGCAGCGGCAAGGCACCCACCAGGTCCCAACCCGACAGCGCGAAGACGCCCGGTTGCAGGGCATTGAACATCGCCAGCAACAGGTGCAGCCGCTGGATGCAGCGGCACTGTTCGTCGTCCAGGTTGTCTAGGTCGCGAATGCCCAGCGCCGCGGCGGCCACGCTCGCCGTGGTGCAGGCCACGCCGTTGGTGACGAAGCGCAGGTTGTAGGGCGCGTGTTCGCCGGAGAGTTTTTCGTACATTACCTCGCGGATGTGCTCGCGCAGGATACTGCCGGGCCAGGTCTGGCCCTGGAAGCTGAACTGGGTGTTGGCGTGCAGCGTCCAGAAATGCACCAGCTCCAGGGTGAGTTCGTCATGGTTCTGCAGGGCGTGGATCAACGACGCCGGGTCGATGCCGAACTGGTGCACGGTGCGCAGCATCAGTCGCAGGAACTCGGTATCGCCGGTGAGCAAGGCGTGCTGGCAGGCCGGCCGGGTGATGAAATCGTAGGAGAGATCAGCGCCGCCGCCGGACATCGAGGCGATGTCGTCCACCGTCAGGTTCAACTCCTGGAAGCTGAAGCCACCGGCCTTGCGGATCATCCCGCCCATCAGTTGGTTGCCGACGATCGACAGCGGGTGGCTCTCCGACCAGGCCGGGCCCTGGGCGCGGCGCTCGACACCGAGGAAACCGTTGGCGTCCAGGCGCAGGCCTCGGGCGCCGAGCACGTCCAGCGAGTGCAGCGCATCGCCAATGATCAATTGCTGCGCGGCGAAGCTCGGGTCCAGCCAGTTCAGCGACGGCTGGCCCTCCTTGAAGTAATGCAGGTAGACCCAGCGTCGCTCGCGACCGTCGACGCCGATCACCGGTGCGGTGGCGCTCCAGTCGGTCTCCTTGACGCCCGGTTCGAAGAAGATCACCCGTTGCAACTGGCCGACGATGTAGCCCTTCTCGCGTAAGGCATCGACGCACTCCGGGCCCAGGTTCACCGCATCGCGCCCGCTGGGCACCAACGGCAAAAGGCCCCAGTCCTCGCTGCGGATCTCGACCATGTGGTAAAGCCCGGGATAGTCCCCGTAGGCCATCTCGGCCAGGCGGAAGTCCGCGCCCTTGCCGGTGTGCGAAGGCACGATGTCGTCGATCACCACCGCGTTGTGCGCCAGGGCCATGCGCGCCAGGTCGATGAATTCTTCCTGGCTGCCGAAGCGCGGGTCGATCTCCAGGCCGATGCGGTCGAAGTTGCCATCGATGGTCGGCGTGTGCTCACGGCCACGCAGGCCGCCGGAGAGCTTGGTCGGGCCGATGTGGATGGCCTGGATGCCGATCGTGGAAAACGCCTGCCAGAGCGCATCCTCGCCCAGGGTGGCGAGCACGGAGCGTTCCTCCGCGGTGATCACTGCACCGGGGTAGGCGGTGAACCACACCGAGGCCAGTTCCGAGGCCGAGCGCGGCCGCGCCTCCGCATAGGGATGCAGCCACATGCGTGACTGCCCCCCGTACTGGCGGGCGCGCAGGCGGGCCTGGTGCAGCATCGACTGCTCGACGAGCCAGGCGACATAGTCCGGATCGGGGGTGTTCATGCGCTTCTCCATGACGGTGTCCTCCGGCGTTGGAACGCAACGCCGCGCGTTCTATCCGCTCGACTGGGTTTACCCGGCGCAGATCGCTATCATGGCGCCCCTTTCGACTGGCTGCGAATTCGACCATGCCGCGCCTCCCCCGGCCCCACTCACTCCGCTCCGCCGCTCGCCGGCAGGTAGCGGCGTGGCTCGGCTGCCTGGCGCTGCTGCTGCAATTGCTGGTGCTGCCGCTGTCTGCGGCGGAACCGGTGGCGATGAAGCGCCTGCACGGCTGGGGTGGCTACTGCCACGCGGGCATGCAGAGGCAGCCGATGGGCCACGGGGAACATCATCCGCACGGCACGCCGGCCAGCGCCCAGCACTGCCTGTGCGGCGCCAGCGCAGCCGCGCTCGGTGGCTTGCACGGCGTGCCCATGACACTGCCCTGCGCCACGCCCTGCGCATTCATGGCTTTCGTCGCGGCACCCGAGCGTCCGGCACCGTCCCCCGTGCGTAGCCCGGCGCAACCGCGCGCGCCTCCTTACGCCTGACTCGCCCTTCACCTTTGCCTTCAATTTCACCCGCACGCGCTGCGCGTGCGGGTCTGACAGCGAGTCATCATGAAATCCTCTCCGTCTTCCGTTGCACGCAACGAGCGTGCGGCCCTGCAGACGCTGCTCGAGCGCCTTCACCTTTATATCGGCGTACTGGTCGGTCCGTTCCTGCTGGTCTCAGCACTGACCGGCATCTTCTATGTGCTCACCCCACAGTTGGAAACCCTGCTCTATCGCGACGTGCTGTTCGCCCAGGACAGCGGGCCGGCGCAACCGCTGGCGAGCCAGGTCGCTGCGGCCCGCAATTATCTCGGCGATGGCGCCGAACCCATCGCCGTACGCCCAGCCGAACCCGGCGGCAGCACCCGCGTGCAGTTTTCCGCGCCCGGACTGAATCCCTCGGAAAGCCGCGCCGTGTTCATCGACCCGGCCAGCAGCCGGGTGCTCGGCGACCTGGTGGTCTACGGCACCAGCGGCGTGCTGCCGTTGCGCGGTTGGCTCGACCAATTGCACCGAGGCCTGAACCTGGGTGACTGGGGACGCCTGTACACCGAGCTCGCCGCCTCCTGGCTGTGGCTGGCGGCACTCGGCGGACTGCTGTTGTGGTACCTGCGCAGGCGCCGTGGCGTACGTCAGCGGGGCCTGCGCCGCTGGCATTCGACACTCGGCCTGTGGGCGCTGCTGGGCTTGCTGTTCTTTTCCGCAACTGGACTGACCTGGTCGCAATACGCCGGCGGGCGCATCGGCGAGTTGCGCCACCGCTATGGCTGGTCCACGCCCAGCGTGAACCCCATGCTACACGGCCACGCCATGCCGGCGATGGGCGAGCACGCGGAACACATGGGGCATGCCGGGATGGCCGAGATGCCGACGTTCGACACCCGCCTGTTCGACGCCAGCCTGGCCGCCGCCCGCGCGCATGGCATCGACGCGGCCAAGGTGGAGATTCGTCCGGGCAGTGCCGGGCGCGCCTGGACCGTCACCGAGATCGACCGCCGCTGGCCGACCCAGGTCGATGCCGTAGCCATCGATCCCTCCGACCTACACGTCACCGACCAGGTGCGCTTCGCCGACTACCCGCTGGCCGCCAAACTGACCCGCTGGGGCATCGATCTGCACATGGGCGTGCTATTCGGCCTGATCAACCAACTGGCACTGATCGCCGCCGCCGTCGCCCTGGTGGTGATGTCGCTGTGGGGATACCGCATGTGGTGGCAGCGTCGGCCCCGGCAGCAGGCGTACATCGGGCCGCTGCGCACCCTGGCCAGCCTGAGCTGGCGGAGCCGCCTGCTGCTGGCCCTCGTCGCCGCCGTACTGGGCTGGTGCCTGCCGGTGCTGGGCGTGAGCCTGCTGGTCTTCCTGGCGCTGGACGCGCCGGTCGCGGCGTGGCAGCGCTATCGCAGCGCCTAGGGCCTGTTCCCGTTTCATTCACGGCCGCGCCCTCGCCTCGCAAAGGGGCAAGGGGCTATTTCGTGCAAACCAGCAGCATGAGTGACACGTCAGCACCGCGTTATCACGCAGACCAAAGCCTCAAAGCGCGCCGCTAATCATCAATCCCGCGCAAACCCTCCCTCTCCACTCGCGGGAGAGGGCCGGGGAGAGGGGGAGCCACAGATGTTCGGCAGGGTGTGCGACATTTATCGCAGACATAGCCATAAAAAAAGCCCCGAGCTTGGCTCGGGGCTTTCGTTGCCGTCTAGCGACGATTACTCGTCTCCGGCGCTACCGGGCGTTCAGTGGACCCAGGTAGCAAATGTGGCGCAGCGGACGGGACTCGAACCCGCGACCCCCGGCGTGACAGGCCGGTATTCTAACCGACTGAACTACCGCTGCGCGTAACCCCTCGAGCGAGTTGGTGGGTGGTGACGGGATCGAACCGCCGACCCTCTGCTTGTAAGGCAGATGCTCTCCCAGCTGAGCTAACCACCCTTCGCTCTCGAAGTGGTGCGCATTCTAGAGAGCAGTCGAAACCTTGGCAAGCCCTTTTTTGAATTTTTTTTGCTGAAATTCCAATAGGTTACGAAATAACCAAGGCGACCCTGGGGAAACCTCCCCGGGCCGCCTGCGCTGCATCAGGAGTAACGGTAGGGAACGCCTGCCTTTTCCATGATCGCGTTGTACTGCTTGAAGATCTCGACGACCCTGGCTGCGCGCGGGCTGGTGCTGGCGATCTCGTCCCAGAAGCCCTCGGCGTCCTTGATCACCTGGTTCCACTCGGTCTGCGGAATGGTGGTCAGCTCCATCTTCTTGCCTTCCACGCGCAGCTTGGCCTCACCGCCCCAGTACCAGACCTGGCGGTAGTAGTGCGACTGGTCGATGGTGATCTTGAACAGCTCCTGCAGGTGCGGCGGGACTTTCTTCCAGCTTTCGCTGTTGGCGAAGTAGGAACCGCACCAGGCACCGGTGACGTTGTTCGACAGGGCGTATTTGCAGATGTCCGCCCAGCCCACTTCGTAGGCCTCGGTGAAGCCGCACCAGGCCACGCCGTCGAGCTCGCCGGTCTGCAGGGCGACTTCGACGTTGTCCCACGGCACGGTGACCGGGATCAGGCCATAGCGCGAGAGGAACTTGCCGGCGGTGGGCACGCCGAATACCCGCTTGCCCTTCATGTCCGCCAGGGAACGGATCGGCTCCTTGGTGAAGATGTGCAGGGGGTCCCAGGCGCCGGCGCTGAGCCACTCCACGCCTTCGACTTCGCCATAGGCCTCGGCCCATATGTCGTTGAGACCGTACTGCTGGAACAGCACCGGCAGGTCCAGGCTGTAGCGGGTGGAGAACGGGAAGTAACCACCGAAGACCGAGATGTCCACGGGCGAGGCCATGGAGGCGTCGTCCGACTGCACCGCATCGATGGTGCCGTTCTGCAGGGCGCGGAACAGCTCGGAGGTCGGCACCAACTGATCGGCGTAGTACAGGTCGATGACCATCTCGCCATTGGCCGCCTTGTTGAAGGCCTCGATCTGCGGCTTGATCACGTGCGCACCCAGCGGTGCGCCGGAGTAGGTCTGCAGGCGCCAGCGGATCGGACCGCTCTGGGCATTGATGTAGGGGGCGCCGATGCTGCTGGCCGCGACCGCCGCGCTACCGACCGCCGCCTGACGCAGGAAACTGCGACGGCTGGAAGGCTTCTCGCTCTGGGTCGCCTCCGGCGTGACGATGGCGGGCTTGTTGGTTTCTTCAGTCATGTTGCCGTTCCTTTTATCGAGTGGGTGTTCGAATTCCATGGAGCTGTGACGAAGGCAGAATCAGCGGCCGGACACGTAGTGCGGCAGCCACAGGACCAGTTCGGGGAAGACCATCAGCAGGATCAGCGTCAGCAACATGATCGCCACGAACGGGGTGATCGACTTATAGATGTCGATTAGGGTGATTTCCTTGGGCGCGAGCGCACGCATCAGGAACAAGTTGTAGCCAAAGGGCGGCGTGATGTAGGCGATCTGGCAGGTGATGGTGTAGAGCACGCCGAACCAGATCAGGTCGAAGCCCAGCTCGCGCACCAGCGGGATGAACAGCGGCGCGACGATCACCAGCATGGCGGTATCGTCGAGGAAGATGCCGAGGATCACGAAGGCCAGCTGCATCAGGATGATCACCTGCCAGGGCGACAGGCCCCAGTCGTTGATGAACAGCCCCTGCAACGCCCGCGAGGCGCCCAGGCCATCGAACACCGAGCCGAAGGCCAGCGCGGCGAGGATGATCCAGAGGAACATGCAGGAGATCAGCAGCGTCTTGCGCGACACGTCGAACAGCACCCGCCGGCTCAGGCGGCGCTTGTAGGCCGCCGCCAGGGTCGCCGCAGTGGCGCCGACCGCCGAGCTTTCCACCAGGCTGGTGATGCCCATGATGAACAGGCCGGTCATGGCGAAGAAGATCAGGAACGGAATGATCCCGGCGCGCAGCAGCTTGAGCTTCTCGGCGAAGGGCATGTTCAGCTCATCGTCCGAAACGATTGGCGCCAGTTGCGGCTGCAGCCGGCAACGCACGATCACGTAGATCAGGAACAGCGCGGCCATCAACAAGCCCGGCAGCACGCCGGCCAGCCACAACTGGCTCACCGGCTGCCGCGCGATCATGCCGTAGAGCACCATCACCACGCTCGGCGGCACCAGGATGCCGAGCGAACTGCCGCCCTGCACTACCCCGGAGATCAATACCTTGTCGTAGCCGCGACGGAGCATCTCCGGCAGCGCGATGGTGGCGCCGATGGCCATGCCCGCCACGCTCAGGCCGTTCATCGCCGAAACCACCACCATCAGCAGCAGCGTACCGATGGCCAGGCCACCGCGTACCCGACCGAACCAGACGTGGAACATCCGGTAGAGGTCCTCGGCGATCCCCGCCTCGGCCAACACGTAGCCCATGTAGATGAACAACGGCAGGGTCAGCATCGGGAACCAGTTGAACAGCTTGAAGGCCGCGTTGAACGGCATCTCCACCGCACCCTGTCCATACAGCAGCAGCGACACCGCGGCGGCGACGAAGCCGATGGCGGCGAACACGCGCTGGCCGGTGAGCAGCATCAGCATCATCCCGGCGAACATCAGCAGGGCGATCATTTCGTAGCTCATCAGAGGGCTCTCCCGCGTGCCTGGGCCAGGTCCTTGAGGATGGTCGAGAAGGTTTGCAGGATCATCAGCACGATGGCCGCCACCATGAGCACCTTGATGGGCACCATGGACGGGTTCCACATGGAGAAATTGTGCTGGTTGGTCTTGATCGCGTAGAGCGTGCTGGAGATCGAGCCGATCAGCAGCACCACCAGGAAGAACAGCAGACAGAAGTCGGTCAGCAGATCGAGGCGCCCCTTGTTGCGCTCGCTCAGGTGCGAATAGATCAGGTCCATGCGCACGTGGCTGTCTTCCTTGAGCGAATAGGGCGCGCCCACGAAGTAATAGGCGACCAGGGTGAACTGGGCGAACTCGATGCACCAGTGCAGCGGGATATTGAGCACGTTGCGGGTCACCGCATCGAGCAGCAGCACGCCGACCAGGACGAAGATCAGACACATCGCCAGCATCCCCGTCCAGGTGGAAATCCGGTCCATCTGCCGCACGTACCAGCGCATCGCATTACCCATCATCTGCCTCCCTTTTCTCGAAATCCTCAGGCGGTCAACACCGTGACTCCGGCCCGTCCCAGCGCGCTGCGCAGCTCGGCATTGGGCACCGCATCGGTAATCAGCAGGTTGATCCGTTGCAAATCGCACACTTTGAACGGCGCCTGCCGCTCGCACTTGGACGCGTCGGCCAGCACGATGAGCTGCCGCGCCTGGTTGATCATGGCCCGCGCCACCTGCGCTTCCTCGATGTTGAAATCCGCCGCGCCGGCCGCGTCCAGCGCACCGACCGTGAGCAGCGCGTAATCGGCGCGAAAAGCGCCGATCTGCTCGATCGCCATCGGCCCCACCGTTTCCTGGTTGTCCTGGCGAAACAGGCCGCCGAGCAGATAGACATCCGCGCGCTCACCCACCTCGCTGGCGATGCGCAGCGAATTGGTGACGATCGTCAGTCCGCCGATACGCGCCAATACCGAGGCCGCCGCCAGGGTCGTGGAGCCGGTGTCGACGAACAGCGTGTCTCCCGGCGCAATGACCTCCGCCAGGCGCTCTGCCAGGCGCACCTTGACCTCGCGGCCCTCCCCCATGCGCTGGGCGAAGCTGCCTTCACGCTCGCTGCGCAACTTGCGCGCACCGCCGTGAACCTTCTGCACGCACCCTTCTTCGGCGAGCTGGAAGAGATCGCGAC
The DNA here is from genome assembly GCF_055768815.1 of Pseudomonas sp. R4-15. Lineage (NCBI taxonomy): Bacteria > Pseudomonadati > Pseudomonadota > Gammaproteobacteria > Pseudomonadales > Pseudomonadaceae > Pseudomonas > Pseudomonas sp. R4-15. The sequence continues at coordinate 2,325,553 of NZ_CM147293.1, read as the reverse complement.
GTACCGTTTCGGCCGACACCGAGAACTCCGCCACCAACTGATCCACGCTCGCCTGCCCACGTTGCTCGATGAACGTGAGGATGCGTACGCGGCGTTCCCTGGGTTTCACCTTGTTACCTGCCTTAGCGCACCGTCTTGGCCCAATGCATCGTCGTGGTGCGTCACGAAAGCGAAGTCCATTCCGTCGATCTGTTCAACAAAAATCTGCATTTTTTTACCGAATCCACGATTTCCTGTGGCCTGCCGACGTGCCGACAATCCACCTTCGCATCCGCCGGGAGCGGCCGGAATGTCCATCAATACCCGCATCCATGCAATATAAAGTCCAATCTTTGTAGGCAAATACGACGGGACGCTGCCAAAAGCGACCCGCAAAAATCGACCGAGTAGTTGACCATTTGGTCACTTCGACTTACTGTCGAGGCCTAACCTCCAGCGGAGCGCTCCGCCATGCCCTTGCGCATCAACCCCCTCTTGCCGGGCCAGGCTCTGTACGACATTGCAGTGATCGGTGCCGGCGTCGTCGGCTGCGCCATCGCTCGACGCTTCACCCTGGAGGGTGCCCGCGTGGTGGTGGTGGAAAAGGCCCGCGATGTGCTCGACGGCGCCTCCAAGGGCAACAGCGCCATCCTGCATACCGGCTTCGATGCCCCGCCCGGTTCGCTGGAACTGGAGTGCATCCGCCAGGGCTATGCCGAGTACCGGCAGATCCGTGAGTCGTTGAACCTGCCGCTGGACCCCTGCGGCGCACTGGTGCTGGCCTGGGACGAAGAACAACGCGCGGCGCTCGGCAGCCTGGTCGAACAGGCGCTGGAAAATGGCGTGGATGACGTGGAGATGCTCGAGCGCCCCGCGCTGCTCGACCTGGAGCCGCACCTCGCCGAAGGCGTCCAAGGCGGCTTCCGGGTGCCCGGCGAGAGCCTCGTCGACCCTTGGTCCGCGCCCCATGCCTATTTGTCCCAGGCCCTGCTCAACGGCGCGCGCCTGATGCTCGACAGCGCACTGATCGGCGCACAGTTCGAAGGGGAGCACTGGCGCCTGGAGACCAGCCGCGGCAGCGTGAGTGCACGCACCGTGATCAATTGTGCCGGCCTCTATGGCGACCGGGTGGAAGAGCTGCTGCTGGGTCACGCGGAGTACGTGATCCGTCCGCGCAAGGGGCAGTTCGTGGTCTACGACAAGAGCGCCGCGCCACTGCTGCGGCACATCCTTCTACCGGTGCCGACGAAGATCACCAAGGGCATCGTGGTCTGCCGCACGGTGTTCGGCAACCTGCTGGTCGGCCCCACCGCCGAGGAACAGGACGCGCGCGACGAAGCGGTGCTCGACGAGGCCACCCTGCGCACCCTGCAGCAACGCGGCGAGCAGATTCTTCCGGCGCTCGCCGGGCACTCCATCAGCGCGCTCTACGCCGGCCTGCGTCCGGCCACCCAAGCCAAGGAGTACCAGGTCCGCAGCCAGCCCGAGCATCGCTACATCGCCGTCTCCGGCATTCGCTCCACCGGCCTTTCCGCCGCCCTGGGGCTGGCCCGGCACGTATGGGGCCTGTATAGCGAACACGCGAAGGCCGCTCACCAGGCGCTCGACGATGTGGCCTGGCCGCGCCAGCCGAACCTCGCCGAATGCGCGCCGCGCGATTGGCAGGCGGCGGACAACGGCGGCATCGTCTGCCATTGCGAGCGGGTCACCCGCCGTGAAATAGAGCAAGCCTTGCGCGGTCCGATGGCCGCCAACAGCCTGGCCGGGCTCAAGCGCCGTACCCGCGTCACCATGGGACGCTGCCAGGGTTTCTACTGCAGCGCGGAATTGGCCAAGCTCACCCAGGGGCGCCTGGCCACGCCGCTCGGCCAGCCCCTGGACGAGGGCCATGGACATGAGTGAGCTGCCCGAACACTGCGCCGTCGCCATCATCGGCGGTGGCCCGGCGGGACTCGCCGCCGCCACCCGCCTGCGCGAACTGGGCGTGGCCGATGTACACCTGCTCGAACGCGACAGCGAGGCCGGCGGCATTCCCCGGCACTGCGGCCACTATCCCTTCGGCATGCGCGAGTTCAAACGCCTGCTCAAGGGCCCGGAACTGGCACGCCGGCTGGTGGCGCGCGCCCTGGCGGTTGGCGTACACATACACACCCAGGTTTCGGTGATGGCGCTGCAACCCGGACCGCAACTGCAACTCTCCACCCCCAACGGCATGCGTACGCTGATCGCGCGGCGGGTGATTCTCGCCACCGGCGTGCGTGAAACCTCCCGCGCCACGCGCCTCATCGGCGGCAGCAAACCCGGCGGCGTGCTGCCCACCGGCGCGCTCCAGGGCATGGTCTACCTCAGCGGCCAGCGACCGTTCGAGCGCCCGGTGATCGTCGGTAGCGAGCTGGTGGCGTTCTCCGCCCTGCTCACTTGCCGCGCCGCCGGCATCCAGCCGCTGGCGATGATCGAGGAAAACCCTTACCCCACCGCCTGGCGCGCGGCCAGCCTGCTACCCCGGCTGCTCGGCGTCGAATGGTTGCCATCGACCCGGCTGGCGGCCATCCAGGGCCGTGAGCGGGTCACCGGCGTCAACCTCGAAACACCCAATGGGCCGCGCTTCATCAAGACCGACGGCGTCATTCTCAGCGGCCGCTTCCTGCCGGAAGCCAGCCTCCTGCAAGGCAGCCACCTGTCACTCGATGCAGGCAGCGGCGGCCCCTGCGTGGACCAGTTCGGTCGCTGCTCGGACCCCAACTACCTGGCTGCCGGCAACCTGCTGCGCCCAGTGGAGACCGCAGGATGGAGCTGGCAGGAAGGACGGCACGTCGCCGAATCGCTGGCCGCGGAAATCGCCGGGCGCCTGCCCGATCCGCTGGTCGAGCCGCCACTCTCACTGGAGTGCGCCGATCCTGCGCTGCGCTACGTGGTGCCGCAACGCCTCCATCCGAAGGAACTCGAGGTTGGCCTCGGTGCGCTGCAACTTCGCGTATCGCGGCCGGTTAACGGCCACCTGGAGCTCCTGCATGACGGCCAGGTGCTGCACCGCCAACGCTTGAAGACACGCCCCGAGCGGCGCATTCTCGTGGCCTCCAACGTCCTCGCCGCGCTGCCCCCCGGGGCCCGCGTCGAACTGCGCCTGCATGAGGAGTCCGCGCACCGATGAGGGTGCTCGCCATCGATCAGGGCACCACCAGCACCCGCGGCTTCGTCTTCGATGCCCGCGGCGCGCGGCAATTGCTCTACGCTCACGAACAGCGCCAGCATCACCCGCAGCCCGGCTGGGTCGAACACGACCCTCTGGAGTTGCTGGAAGACCTGCATACCTGCCTGGCTCGCGCCCGGGACATCGACGCCGTGGCCTTGGCCAACCAGGGCGAAAGCTGCCTGGCCTGGGATGCTCGCGACGGCCGCCCGCTGACGCCGCTGATCGTCTGGCAGGACGACCGTACCCGTGAACGCTGCGATGCCCTGCGTGCCGCCGGCCACGAAGCCCTCTCGCTGAGCCGTTGCGGCCTGCCGCTGGACCCGTATTTCTCCGCCTCCAAGCTTGGCTGGATTCTCGAACAGGTCCCCGAGGCCCGCGCCCTGCAAGGCAGCGGACAACTGCGCCTGGGTACCAGCGATGCCTGGTTTCTCGACCGCCTCTGTGGGCGCTTCGTGACCGACATCACCACCGCCTCGCGCACCGGCCTGCTCGACCTCGCCAGCGGTGCCTGGGACGCCGAACTCTGCGCCGTGCACGGCGTACCCATGGAGTGCCTGCCGAGCATCGTCGACTCCACCGGCGACTTTGGCCGCGTCACCTGCGCCGACGGCCCGGTACCGCTGCGCGCCAGCCTGGTCGACCAACAGGCCGCGCTCTACGGACATGGCTGCCGCGAGGCCGGCGACAGCAAGATCACCTTCGGCACCGGCGCCTTCGCCCTCACCCTCTGCGCCGGCGCCGCGCCCACCGCCCAGGCCAATGGCCCGTTGCCCAGCGTCGCCTGGCGCCTCGCCGGGCAACCCACCCGCCACGCGCTGGACGCCGGCGTCTACTGCGCCAGCGCCGCCCTGGAATGGGCGCGCAACCTTGGTCTGTTCCAGGACTTTCGCGATATCCAGAGCTTCAGCGCGCCCTCGGCGCTGTCCCGCGGGCTGATCTTCGTGCCTGCCCTCGCCGGCCTCGCCTGCCCCCATTGGCGCCGCGACGCCCGCGGCGTGTGGCACGGCCTGTCACTGGAACACGGCCCCGGCGACCTGGTGCAATCCATCCTCGAAGGCGTCGCCCTGCGCGCCGCCGAAGCCCTGGAATCCATCGCCGCCTTGCAACCGCTACGCGGCGAGCTGTCCATCGACGGCGGCATGACCCGCAACCCCTACTTCTGCCAATTCCTCGCCAGCGTCCTGCAACGCCCGGTGAAAGTCTCCAGCGACCCCGAGCTCACCTCCCTCGGCCTCGCCCAGCTCGCCGCCCACAGCCTGGGCCGAGAACTGCCCGCACAACAGCAGTACCAGCGGTATGAGCCACAGGCGGGGGTCGCGGAGTACCGGGGGAGGTTTGCTAAGGCGTTGGAGGCGGCGCTGGCTTAGAGGGCCTCGACAGTACGCGCGGACTGGGAATACCGGGTCTCGCAGAGCAGCTCGACTAGGGCGGTTGGGCAGCCGTCCCACACACCCTTTTAGCGTGCTTTCTTAGCCAACCCAGTCACACGCTCGATCAGCGCCACGAGTTCACCGGCCATAGTCTCTGAAATATCGAAATTATGGTTAGTCTCGAAGAAGTAGACCTCTACCTTTTCAGCCAACGCATACTTTTGCTCTATTCCCAGTCCGCCGTATTCATCGTGAGTACCTTGAATTATCAGCATTGGCGTTTTCAGGGTCGCCAAGTGAGCATAACGCTCAGGTTCATCGCCATGTTCCGGATGCTCAAAGGGATAGCCTAGGCAGACCACATGCTTGATCCCCAACTGATCCGCAATCAAGGATGAGACACGGCCTCCTGAAGACCTGGAAAGAATGATCGTCCGCGCCGCGACACCGCGTCTGAGAATGATCTTCTTCAATGACTCGCATCGAGCCGATACCGAACTATCTTTTCTTTCTCTCCTTTTGTGGAGATAAAAAAAGTAAGAGGGATTCAATAACCCATAGAAGAACTGCACTACTCGGAGGTTGAACCTTCGCAGGTCACCCGAGACAAAACCGAGCCTTTTCTCGATACGCCTCAAGCAGTAAATGACCTCGGCAGCGGGATCTTCCCACATGACCTCGACACCACTGCGTCTCAGCCGGCTCAGCAGTGCCAGATTCAAAGCTTCATCCTTCTGCCAATTATCACGACCGACGAGAAGAACCACATCACCCCTGCCCATGCTCAGCGCTCGTATAAAAGGGACAGACTTATTGTTGAAAACTCCAGGCCATGAGCGGCATTCAGCGCTCATCGCGTCCAGCATGAACCCTTCTACTCTTCTGACGAGCGTCAACGCGTGTATTCGCCCACTTCAGACCGAAGGTAAATCCATGGGGAACATCGTCTGACGGCCTACTGAATCCGTCGAAGCTGTGACAATCGGCTTCGAGTACGGGAAATATCCCCCATGTCCGACCCGCTCAACGCATCCTCTAGGGAAAATCTACTGAGCACGAAGAGTTGGCAACGCTGATCGTAGAGAACGTCGACGAGGTTGACGAAACGCTGCTGCGCGGCGGGCGAGGCGTTGGAAAGCCGGGGTAGCCCCTCAAGAATCCAACGGTCGTGGTCGGCCGCCAGGTCCAGGTAGTCCATGGTCGCGGTTGGCCCTTCGCAAATCTGCTGGAAGGAAACCTGCAGCATCGGCCCATCCTCACGGAGCACCCGCAGCAGGCGGTGGCCAACCCGAAGCTCCTGACTGCCCGCGGGCCGCGATGGTAAACCTAGCGCCTGCCGCTGGCTATCGCTACCGGGGAACAGGTAGCAGCCCCTCTGGAACGGGTCAGGCTCGGTGTTCTCCAGTGTTCGATAATCGACCGTCCCGGCGAGGGACAGGACGTCCATGTGTTCTTCGATCAACGCGATGGTGGGCAGGAAACGCTCGTGATAAAGAGGATTGGGCAGCAGTTTCGCGGGCGGGTAATTCGAGCTGCTGAGTAGCACCACGCCACTCGCGAAGAGGGCTTTGAACAGGCGACTGATGAGCATGGCATCGCCAATGTCATGCAGGTGAAACTCATCGAAGCAAAGCAGCCGGCAATCGCCCAGCATCTGCTTCAACGCAGCGTCCATCGCATTGTCGCGATCGCCATGGGTGAACACCTGCCGATGCAGCTCCCGGAAGAACGCGTGGAAATGCACCCGACGCTTCTGCGGCAACGGGATGGCATCGAAGAAGCCATCGAGAAGGAAACTCTTACCGCGCCCCACCGGCCCCCAGAGGTACAAACTGCGAGGCATCTCGCGGCGGCGCGGCTCAAGCAGCCCATCGGCCATACGTGCCAATTGATCGAGCGCGGTGAGTTGGAAAGTGTCGAGCGTATAGCCTCGCTGGGAGGCGGTGCGGCGGATCGTGTCGATCACGCCCGCACCGGGGGAGACAGGCATCATAAACGTCGTGATTCACGGGACAGCGTTGCACCATTCTAAGCGCTGGCCTCGATGCTGCCCATGCTCCCAGGACGCTCCGCGCCCCACTGCCTCGCCCAGGAGACTCACTCCGCTAGCGGCTTCAGTGATCGCCTCAGCCGTCATCGGCCAGATGTTCGGTGGCGACCGGCGTCCGACCCGGTTGACGGGCATAGCGCCGCGTCAACGGGGCGGCGGTGATGCCGTGGAGCATGATCGAGGCGAAGATCACCGCGCTGGCGGCGTGCCAGTAGCGCGGATCGTGCAGATGGCCATGTGCGAAGGCGGCGTAATAGATGGCGGCGATCCCCACCGGTCCAAACCAGCCCAGAAAGGCGCTGTCGCGTCGGTTAAGGTTCGAACGCCAGGTGGGCGCTAGCAGCGCTACCACCAGAGGGCGGCGCAATAGCAGGGTCAGCAGGACGAAACCGGCGAGCGGCCAGCCCAGCGCTGCCCATTGGTCCAGGGGCAGCGCGATCCCGAAAATGACGAACATCGGCAGCGTGAACAGCTTGGCCACGGCCTCCTGGACGTTTTCCTCCTCACGTTCCTCGCGACGCTCACTGCACAGATTGAACGTCAGCCCTGCGACGAAGACTGCGAGTACACCGTCGGTTCCCACCAGCTTCGCCAGCCCTAGCGTGAGCAGGGAAAAAGCGACGCTGTAACCGAGCAGGGAGGCGTCGGCGACCCACCGGTGGCGTTCGGCGAAGGTGAGTAGCCGGGCTGCGGCAAAACCGACGCAGGCGCCGACGGCGGTGGCGCCGAGAATGCCGATCAATACCGCGTCGACCAGCCAGCGTTGCAAAACCGGTTCGCTGGCATGACCGAGCATCAGCAGCGGTAGCATGACAAAGACGTAGGCAAGGCCATCGTTGCTGCCGGATTCGGCCGACAGGGTGTCTCGCACGCGCAACGGCAGGTGTCGTTTGGCGAACTGCCCGGTGACGATGGAACTGGAGACCACCGGGTCGGTTGGCGTGACGATGGCGCCTAGGAGCAAGGCCGCCCACAACGACAGACCCAATAGCCCGCCGGCCAGTAATGACGACACCAGCCACATGCCGAGCATGCCGAGTGTCAGTAACAGGGTGATCGGGCGCAGCAGGGGACGAAGTGCCTCGCGCTTCAAGCGCAGCGCGACCCCCATCAGGCCGATGGCCAGCGTCAACCGTGCCGCCTGCTCGAGGATTGCCAGCGGCTCGCCCCAGCGCGAAAGATCCAGCCAATCCATGCCGAAGGGCCCGACCGCAACGCCAATCAGTACGGCGATGGACGCGTCGGATATCGGGTTGCGCTTGAGCGCAGCCGACAGCAGCGCCGCGATGACCGCAACGGCGCCCATGATGGCGAGGGCGAGATTCAACTGGCTCATGAGGGCTCCCTGTGACCTTTCCTCTGCGAGTCACAGGGCGCCGCGACAGTTCCACCGCTGGTCAGACCCGGACCTGTGCCATACCGGCGAGGGTCAGGTTTCACGCGGGTGCGGGGCATGCTCCGGCAATCGGTGCAGTGCCATCCACTCGTTATCCCTTCGAAAACACGAACGCCCGTCACGGGGACGGGCGTTCGGTGTAATGCGCTCAGCCTCAGTTACCGTAGACCTGCTCCGGCAGCCAGGTGATCAGTCCGGGGAAGACATAGGCGATCACCAGCAGCATCAGCTGAATCAGGATGAACGGCACCACGCCGCGGTAGATGGTGCTGGTGGCGATGCTCGGCGGGGTGACGCCGCGCAGGTAGAACAGCGCGAAGCCAAACGGCGGGGTGAGGAAGGAAGTCTGCAGGTTCAGGGCGATCATCACGCCGAGCCAGATCGGGTCCAGCCCCATGGCCAGCAGCACCGGCCCTACGATCGGCACCACCACGAAGGTGATCTCGATGAAGTCGAGGATGAAGCCGAGCAGGAAGATCACCAGCATGACCACGAAGAAGGCGCCGAGCACGCCGCCCGGGAGCTGGGCGAAGACGTCCTCGATCAGTACCTCGCCGCCGAAACCGCGGAAGACCAGGGAGAACAGCGAGGCGCCGATCAGGATCAGGAACACCATGGCGCTGATCTCGGTGGTGCCGTAGGCCACTTCCCTGAGCTGCGTGAGGTTCAGTTTGCCCTTGCTCAGCGCCAGCAGCATGGCGCCGACCGCACCGAGCGCTGCCGCCTCGGTGGGCGTGGCGTAGCCGGCGAGAATCGAGCCAAGCACCGCGCCGATGAGGATCATCGGAGGCACCAGCGCTTTGAACAGGCGGCCCCACTCCACATCCCCCAGCTCTTCCTTGGACAGCGCCGGCAGCTTCTTCGGCTGGAAGATCGCGACCAGGATCAGATAGCCGATGTACAGACCTACCAGCAGCAGACCGGGCAGCAAGGCTCCGACGAACAGGTCGCCAACGGACACGGTCTTCGGCGAGAAGATACCCATGCGCAGCTGCGCTTGCTGATAGGCGCTGGACATCACGTCGCCCAGCAACACCAGCACGATCGATGGCGGGATGATCTGCCCCAGCGTACCGGTAGCCGCCAGGGTACCCGTCGAGACGGCAGGGTCGTAGCCGCGCCGCAGCATGGTCGGCAGCGCCAGCAGGCCCATGGTCACAACGGTGGCGCCGACGATACCGGTAGAGGCAGCGAGCAAGGCACCGACCACGCACACGGAGATGGCCAAGCCCCCACGCAGCGTGCCGAACAGGCGCGCCATGGATTCGAGCAGGTCCTCGGCCACCCGCGAGCGCTCCAGCATCACCCCCATGAACACGAACAGCGGCACGGCCAGCATGGTCTGGTTGTTCATGATGCCGAACAGGCGGTTGGGCAGCGCGCTGAGGTAGGTCGCATCGAAGGTGTCGGTGAGCACACCGAAGCCGGCGAACAACAGGGAAACCCCGGCCAGCGTGAAGGCCACCGGATAGCCGGCCATCAAGGCCACGCAGACGCCGATGAACAGCAGGATCGACATGAACTCAGCCATGCTTCACCTCCGGGGCGGGCAGCCGGCCGGTGATGACGTAGAGCGCCTTGATCAGGTTGGAGAGCCCCTGCAGCACCAGGCTGACCACCAGCACCAGGATGATGCTCTTCTGCAGGTAGACGAACTTCAGGCCTCCCGACTCGCTGGACGCCTCCAGCGTCGCCCAGGAGTTGCTGACATAGTCCCAGCTGGCCCAGCCCAGGAACAGGCACACCGGTAGCAGGAAGAGGATATTGCCGAGTATCTCCACCAGCGCCTGCCGGCGACCGCTGAAATTCTGGAAGAAGATATCGACGCGCACGTGGCCATTGCGCTGCAGCGTCCAGGCCGCCGCGCCCATGAACACCAGGGCGTGAGCGTAGAGCACGGCCTCCTGCAACGCCGTGGCGCCGATGCCGAAGCCATAGCGCAAGACCACGACCACCGCCGTGCCCAACACCAGGAATACGGTCAGCCAGGCGCAGGCCTTGCCGAATCCGGCGTTGAGGCTATCGATCAACGATGAGATAACGAGAGGAAGGGGGGGCTTATCGGACATAGTGGGTGTTTTTCTTATCGTTATGAGAAATGAACGCGAGGCAGCTATCGCAAGATCTGCGTCGCAGAGCCGCGCAATGCATGGCTTGCACAGGAGGATTCTAGGCAACCGGTTGCCGTTGCGACAATCCACATGCAACTTTAGTCGTAGGCGCTAGGCTCAAGAGCGTCTTCCCCCTATGTTACGTACACCCGGTTTGCCCTCGGCGATCCCGCGGTCAGCCCAATAACAACAATTAGGAGCGTCACATGAAACGTCGCGACATCATCGCAGCAGCAGGGGTCGGCCTTGCAGCCACCGCACTGGCCGGTTGCAAGCAGGAGACCGACAAGGCCGCCTCCGCCAAGGAGAGCGAGCAGGCACAGACCTTCACCTGGAAGATGGTCACCTCCTGGCCGAAGAACTTCCCCGGCGTCGGTGTCGGCGCGGAGAACTTCGCCAAGCTGGTCGACGAGATGAGCAACGGCCGGCTGAAGGTCAAGATCTACGCCGCCGGCGAGCTGGTACCCGCTCTGGAGGTCTTCGACGCGGTCTCCCGTGGCACCGCCGAAATGGGCCATGGCGCGCCCTACTACTGGAAAGGCAAGGTTCCGGCCGCCCAGTTCTTCTGCGCCCTGCCCTTCGGCCCGAATGCCCAGGAGATGAACGCCTGGCTGCACTACGGTGGCGGCATGAAGCTCTGGGAAGAGGTGTACAAGCCGTTCGGCGTGCTGCCGATGGCCTGCGGCAGCACCGGCGTACAGACCGCCGGCTGGTTCAACAAGGAAATCACTTCGGTCGACGACTTCAAGGGCCTGAAGATGCGCACCCCCGGCCTGGGCGGCGAAGTGCTGACCAAGATGGGCGGCACCGTGGTGAACATGCCGGCGGGCGAGATCTTCACCGCCCTGCAAACCGGCGCCATCGACGCCACCGAGTGGATCGGCCCGTACAACGACCTGGCACTGGGCCTGCACAAGGCCGCCAAGTACTACTACACCCCGGGTTGGCAGGAGCCGAACGTGCAGTTCGAACTCGACATCAACCTCAAGGCCTGGGAAACCCTGCCACCGGACTTGCAGGCCATCGTGCGTGGCGCCGCCCGCGCCATCAACAGCGACATGCTCGACGACTACAACGCCAAGAACATGGAGGCCATGGAGCAACTCAAGGCCGAGGGCGTGGACGTTCGCCGTCTGCCCGACGACGTGCTGGTGCGCTTGAAGGAAGTGGCTGCCGAAGTGGTCGAAAACTCGGCCAACGCCGACCCGACCGCGAAGAAGGTCTGGGACCAGCAGAAGGTCTACCTGCAGCGTCTGTACGACTACGCGGAAAGCAACGAGAAGGATATCTACAACATTCGCGGCTGAACCGACGCTCGCTGATTCCACCTGAAAAAGCCCCGCTGGCAGACACCTGCCAGCGGGGCTTTCGCTTATCCACGCGGAGCGCCTGCCCGATCATCTTCGCGAGGCCAACGCGCGCTAGTTCGAGAAGCGCTTCGCGCCAGCCACACAAAGAATCACCGCGACCGTCACCCCCAGCATGCCGAGGCTCACACGTTCATGCAGCAAGGTCGCGGCCAGCAGCAGCCCGAAGAAAGGCTGTAGCAACTGCAGTTGCCCCACCGCGGCAATGCCGCCCTGCGCCAGGCCGCGATACCAGAACACGAAGCCGATCAGCATGCTGAACACGGAGACGTATGCCAGGCTGAGCCAGGCCGCTGCCGGGACGTTCGCGAAGCTCGTCGGCCTCTCGTACAGCGCCAGCGCGGCCATTGCCGGCAACGAAAGCACCAGCGCCCAGGAGATCACCTGCCAGCCGCCCAGCACTTTCGAAAGCCGGGCGCCTTCGGCATAACCCAACCCACACGCCAGGATCGCAAGCAACATCAGCACATCCCCCTCGGGCGAGGCCGTCAACCCCTGAGAGACGGCGAAGCCGACGACCAGCACGCTGCCCAAGGCGGAAAACAGCCAGAAGGCCGGGCGCGGACGCTCCCCGCCACGCAGTACCGCAAAGCTCGCGGTGACCAGAGGCAACAGCCCCAGGAAGACGATGGAGTGGGCGGAGGTTACGTATTGCAAGGCCATCGCCGTCAGCAGCGGAAAGCCGATGACCACGCCCAGCGCGACCATGGCCAGCGAGACGACCTGCCCGGGTATCGGGCGCTTCGCCTTGAATGCCAGGAGCAGCGTCAGGCCCAGTAGCCCGGCGATGGTTGCGCGTGCGGCCGTCAGGAAGAGCGGCTCGAACGCCATCACCGCAACGCGGGTGGCCGGCAGCGAGCCGCTGAAGATCAGCACGCCGAGGAGCCCATTGATCCAGCCACCGAGATGCCTGTCATGGGCCTGGCCGGATAAGTCGAGCGCGTCACTCATGGTTCGTACCTCGCTACGGAGACGGCAGAAGCGTACGATCCACGAATCAATACAATCAAAAAATTGTACTGGATATATTTCCCATGCCTCGCTCGCGCTACAAAACCCTCGTTGACGCCCTGGCGGCGGACATCCGCGCCGGCACGCTGTCCCCCGGTACTCGCCTGCCCACCCACCGCGAGCTGGCGAAAAGGGAAGGCGTTGCCTTGGTGACCGCCAGCCGCATCTACGCAGAGCTAGAGCAAATGGGCCTTGTCAGCGGGGAAACCGGGCGAGGGACCTTCGTCCGAGAGACATTCCTGCCCCAGGGTCATGGCATCGACCAGCCACAGGTCGCCGCCGGCATGATCGACCTCAACTTCAACTACCCCGCCCTCCCCGGACAGGCCGAACTGCTGCGCACGGCGCTCCGGCAACTGGCGCTGTCCGGCGATCTGGAATCCCTGCTGCGCTATCAACCCCATGGCGGCCGCCTGCATGAGCGCGCGACGGTGGCGGCCCACCTGCAGGAGCGCGGGCTATTCATCGAGCCCGCCTGCGTGTTGCTGGTGAATGGCGCCCAGCACGGCCTCGCGGTAACGCTGATGGGACTGTTGAAGCCCGGCGACGTCATTGCTGCCGATGCCTTGACCTATCCAGGCTTCAAGGTGCTCGCCGAAACCCTGCACCTCGAGGTCGTCGCCCTGCCCTCATCGGCACATGGCCCCGACCTCAGCGCCCTGGAACGCCTCTGCAGGAGCCGCCCCGTTCGCGCGATCTACAGCATGCCGACCCTGCACAACCCGCTCGGCTGGGTCATGCCGACGAGCGAGCGGGAACGCCTGGTATCCATCGCCCGAAAGCACGACCTGACGATCATCGAGGATGCCGCCTACGCCTACCTGGTCGAGGCGGCTCCGCCGCCGATCGCGCAGTTGGCGCCGGAGCGCACCCTGTACGTATCCGGTTTCTCGAAAAGCGTCGCCACAGGCTTGCGGGTGGGCTTCGTCGCAGCGCCGGCGCGGCTGATTGCAAACCTGGAGCGCGCCATCCGCGCGACCACCTGGAATACCCCGGGTGTCCTCACGGCCATCACCACGGCCTGGCTGGAGGACGGCACGGTGGCCAGGCTGGAAGTGGAAAAGCGCCGGGACGCGCAGTCGCGGCAGGCACTGGCCGCCCGGCTGCTCGAAGGCTTTCGCTACCTGAGCCACCCCTCGTCCTATTTCCTGTGGCTGCCGCTGGCCGAGGACGCACGTGCCGACCGGGTCACCATGGCGTTGATGAAGGAGCAGATCTCCGTCTCCACGGCCGAACCGTTTTCCACCTCCCCGCATGTGCCTCACGCAATCCGCCTGGCGCTGGGCTCCGTCGACCTGCCGACGCTGAAGCGCGCCTTGCAGCGCGTGGCATCGGTCATCGGCTTTCATTCGTGACCTGCAAGGCCAGCGTTTTCCCCTACGCAGGGATTCTCTATGCTGCCCGCCTCAGGGAGTCGGCACAGGAAAGCGCGATGCGCGTCGAAGGACGAATCAGCCAATGGAACGATGAGCGAGGCTTCGGCTACGTGGTGCCGGTGGGCGGCGGGCCACGATTGTTCGTGCATGTCAGCGCCTTCCCGTGCGGTGCGCAACGGCCGGCCCGGGGCACGCTGATCAGCTACCAGCCAGGCCAGGACGCCAAGGGGCGTCCGCAGGCACGGAAGGTGCGCTACACCAGGGACTCCGCCAGGCCGAGCGAAGCCGCGCCGCGTCTGCCGCAGCGCGGCCTCGCTCTGCTGGTGCTGGCCGGGATCGTCGCGCTGGCCGCGCTCGGCCTGTTGCCACGGCCCGTCGCCGGCGGCTACCTGTTCCTGAGTCTGGTCTCCTTCCTCGCCTACGGCATGGACAAGGCGGCGGCGAATCGCGGCGGCTGGCGTGTCAAGGAGAGCACCCTGCATCTCTTCGATCTGCTCGGCGGCTGGCCGGGTGGATTGCTGGCCCAGCGGCAGTTTCGCCACAAGACCGTGAAGCGCAGCTTTCAGAGGCTGTTCTGGGCCAGTATGGCGGTGAACCTGCTGATCCTCGGCTGGCTGCTGCGCAGCGGCCAGTTCATCGGCGAGACGGGGTAGAACTGGATCAACGCGAGCCTCGACCCAGTATCTCAAGCAGAAAACCATGGCTGCCCCTCAAGAAATATGGGGCTTTGGAGGCTTCTTGGTCATCGAAGGATGCCGCTCCTGCTGGAACACCGTATCGCGCGTGGCCGCAGACCAGGCGTCAGCCGGCACCCCCTCCCCCATCAGGGTATTCGTCGCCGATTCGGTTGCCGGGGTTGACCTCCCGGGTTCGCGCAAGCCTAATAGTTAGCATCCTATTTTTAAGTTTACTAACTTTAATCCCATGGACTCCGAGCTTCTCCATCGACGCCTGAGCAGCGGTATGGTCATGGCCTCGCGCCATTGGCGCCGGGCCTGCCAGGATGCCCTCGCCGGACATGCCATCAGCGAAGCCTGCGCCGCGCCACTGCTGGCCCTGGCGCGCCTGGGCGACGGTGCGCGGCAGGTCACCCTGGCCCATGAAGTCGGTGTGGAATGCGCGTCCCTGGTACGCCTGCTCGACCAGCTCGGCAGCCTCGGTTACGTGCGCCGCGAGGCGGACAGCGCGGATCGGCGCGCCAAGACCTTGTGGCTCACCGAGAGCGGTCGCGCCCTGGTGACCTCCATCGAAGCACAGCTCGGCGAGCTCCGCCGGCAGGTGCTGGCGGACCTTCCGCAAGAAGATCTGCAAGCCGCGCTACGCGTCCTGCAGGCATTCGCCGACGCACCCGGTCGACTGGGCAAGTAATGTTCGAAGGCTTCTTCTCGGGCGTTCCTCCCTGGCGCGACTGGTTCTTCGGCGTGCGCACCTTCGCTGCCTCGATGCTGGCGCTGTACCTCGCGCTGTTCATGCAGTTGCCGCGGCCCTACTGGGCGATGGCCACGGTGTACATCGTCTCCAGTCCCTTCGTCGGACCGACCAGCTCCAAGGCCCTTTACCGCGTGCTCGGCACCTTGCTGGGCGCCGCCGCAGCGGTGTTCTTCGTGCCGCTGCTAGGGCAGGCGCCACTGCTATTGTCGGCAGTGATCGGCCTGTGGGCGGGCACCCTGCTGTTCCTCTCGATGCACCTGCGCACCAGCAATAACTACGTACTGATGCTGGCCAGCTATTCGATGCCGCTGATCGCGCTGCCGGTCCTCGATCAGCCCGAGCGGGTCTTCGAGGTGGCGGTCTCGCGCAGCGAAGAAATCCTCCTGGGCATCGTCTGCGCCGCCGTGGTGGGTGCGGTGTTCTGGCCCCGACGCCTGGCGCCGGTGATGCTCGAAGCCAGCGGCCGTTGGTTCGATGCCGCCGCGCGCTACAGCGCGCTGTACCTCGGACGCCATGCAACGCCGGAAGAGCTGGCCTCGCTGCGCGCCGCGATGGTCACCCAGTTCAACGGCCTGGAGCCGATGATCGGCCAGCTCCCCCACGAAGGCGCCCGCCCGGCGATGGTGCGCAGCGCCAAGGAGCTGCGTGGCCGCATGATCCATCTGCTCCCCGTGGTGGACGCCCTGGACGACGCGCTCTGGGCACTGCAACGCCGCGCACCGGCGTTGATGGAACGCCTGCAACCGCTGCTCGAGGACGCCTGTGCCTGGCTGCAGGAACCGTCGCAGGACGCCTCGGAAGCCCGCTGGCGCGAACTCAGCAACGCCCTCGAACGCCTGCGTCCGGACGGCGAACAACTCGCCGACCGCCAACAACTGCTGTTCTCCCACGCGCTCTATCGCCTCGCCGAATGGCTCGACCTCTGGCAGGACTGCCGCGTCCTGCAGCAGGTGCTGCGCGCAGATGGCCGGCTCTCCTGGCGCGCGGTCTACCGTCATTGGCGCCTGGGGCGCCTGTCGCCCTTCCATGACCACGGGCTGATGGCCTACGCGGCGCTCTCGACCATGCTCGCCAGCACCACCGCCAGCGTGCTGTGGATTCTGCTCGGCTGGGACGACGGCGGTGGTGGCGTGATCCTCGCCACGGTGGCCTGCTGCTTCTTCGCCGCGATGGACGACCCGGCACCGCAGATCTATCGCTTCTTCTTCTGGACCACCCTGTCGGTGCTGTTCGCCAGCCTCTACCTGTTCCTGGTGCTGCCCAACCTGCACGACTTTCCAATGCTGGTGCTGGCGTTCGCCGTTCCGTTCATCTGCATCGGCACGCTCACCGTGCAACCGCGTTTCTACCTCGGCACGCTGCTCACGCTGGTCAACACCGCGTCCTTCATCAGCATCCAGAGCGCCTACGACGCCAACTTCCAGAATTTCCTCAATGCCAACTTCTCCGGCCCCATCGGCCTGCTGTTCGCCTTCCTCTGGACCCTGGTGATGCGCCCCTTCGGCAGCGAGCTGGCGTTGCGCCGCTTGACCCGCTTCGGCTGGGAAGACATCGCCGAGCTCGGCGAACCGGGTACGCTCAACGAACACCGGCGCATGGCGGTGCGCCTGCTCGATCGCCTGATGCAGCAACTGCCGCGCCTGGCGCAGACCGGCCAGGACTCCAGCATGGTGCTGCGCGAGCTGCGCGTGGCATTGAACCTGCTGGACCTGCTCGCCTACCTACCCCGGGTGGACGACGCGCCGCGCCAACAACTGCAGAAGCTGGTGGAGGACGTCGCCGCACACTACCGCGCCTGCCTCGCAGCCGGTGAACGCCTGGCGCCGCCTCGCGGCCTGCTGATGGACATGGACCGCATCCGCCGCGCCCTGCTGCACAGCGAGACCGCCCGCGCGCCACAGGCGCTGGCCGCCCTGCTGCACGCGCTGTCCGGCCTGCGCCTGGCCCTGTTGCCGGGGGTGGAAATCCCCCACGAGGCGAGTGAAGCACAAGAGCAGCCTCCCCACGGCATCGACGGAGCCCCCCTGTGATCGGAGACCTGGACCTCGGCGGCGTCTTCCTGCCCCTGCTACTGGTATTGATGTTGGTCACCTACGTGCTCTTCCTCGGGGTACACGCCCTGCTCACCCGTGTGCATTTCTATCGCCTGGTCTGGCACCGGGCGCTGTTCAACGTCGCGCTGTACGCCCTCATGCTGGGGGCCGTCGACGCGCTCTACCGAACGCTGATGACATGAAGAAACCCATACTCACCCTGGGCCGTGTGGTCCTCACCCTGCTGGTCGTCGCCTTCGCCGCCGTAGTGGTCTGGCGCATGACGCTCTACTACCTGTTCGCGCCCTGGACCCGCGACGGCCACGTGCGTGCCGACGTGCTGCAGATCGCTCCGGACGTCTCCGGGCTGATCGACCAGGTGCAGGTCAAGGACAACCAGGCGGTCAGTCGCGGGCAGGTGCTCTTCGTCATCGACCCGGCGCGCTTCAGCCTGGCCCTGCGCCAAGCCCAGGCCACCCTCGCCGAGCGCCGCGCGACCTTCGACCAGGCGCACCGCGAGACCCAGCGCAACCGCACCCTGGGCAACCTCGTCGCGCGCGAGCAACTGGAGCAGAGCCAGGCCCGCGAAGCCTCCGCCCAGGCCGCGCTGGACCAGGCCCAGGTAGCCGTGGACCGCGCCCGCCTGGACCTGCAGCGCGCCACCGTACGCAGCCCGGTCGACGGCTACCTCAACGATCGCGCCCCCCGCGCGCACGAGTTCGTCAGCGCCGGCCAGCCGGTGCTCTCGGTGGTGGACGGCAACTCCTTCCACGTCGACGGCTACTTCGAGGAGACCAAGCTCTCCGGCATTCGCGTCGGCCAGCCGGTGGATATCCGCATCATGGGCGAGAGCGAGCACCTGCGCGGCCACGTGCAGAGCTTCGCCGCCGCCATCGAGGACCGCGACCGCAGCAGCAGCGCCAACCTGCTGCCCAACGTCAACCCGGCGTTCAGTTGGGTGCGCCTGGCGCAGCGCATTCCGGTGCGCATCGCCTTCGACCGGCTGCCGGAGGACCTGCACATGATCGCCGGCCGCACCGCTACCGTCTCGATCGTCGAGGACGGCCGATGAACGCCCGGGCGCTGCTGCCCCTCGGCCTCGGTCTGCTGCTCGCCGCCTGCCAGAGTGTCGGCCCGAACTACCGGCTGCCCGACTCCGCAGCGCTCACGCGCGGCGACCTGCAGGGGCCACTGGCCAAGGACGATGCCCCCGTGACCCTGCAACCGCTGCCCGCGGATTGGTGGCGGCTGTACCAGGACCCGCGCCTCGACCAACTGGTGCAGGACGCCCTGGGCGCCAACAGCGACCTGCGCGAGGCCGCCGCCAACCTCGCCCGCGCGACGGCGCGCCAGCAGGAGGCTGAAGCGGCCGGCGGCTGGGGCGGCGGCGTGGACATCGCGGCAGAACGAGTCCAGGAGTCGGGCCAGGCCTTCCTGCTCAGCGAGAAGGTCCCGGTCGCCAACATCGGCAGCCTGGCGTTGAAAGCGTCCTATCAGTTCGATCTGTTCGGCGTGCTGCAACGCGGTGCCGAAGCCGCCGCGGCCAATGCCCAGGCGAGCGCCGCCGCGGCGGACCTGGCGCGCATCAGCGTGGTCGCCGAGGTCGTCCGCGCCTATACCCAGGTCTGCGCCGCCAACGAGGAACGGCAAATCGCGCAGCGCTCGCTGGACCTGCAACAGCAGGGCATGGAACTGGTGCAGCGCCTGCGCGATGCCGGCCGCGGCGATGAAACCCAGGTCACCCGCAGCCAGACCCAGGTCAAGTCACTGCGCGCCGAGCTGCCGCGCTACACCGCTGAGCGCGAGGCCGGCCTGGCGCAGTTGGCGATGCTGCTGGCCAAGCCGCAGGCCAGCCTGCCCCGCGGCACCGCCGACTGCGCACAGCTGCCGGACATTGCCCAGCCGATGCCGGTGGGCGATGGCGCCGCGCTGCTGCGCCGGCGCCCCGACGTGCGCCAGGCCGAACGCCGCCTGGCCGCGGCCACCGCCGGGGTCGGCGTAGCCACCGGCGAGCTCTACCCGGACATTTCCATCGGCGCCAGCGTCGGTAGCGTGGGTATTCTCGACGACCTCGGCGAACCGTCCACCAATCGCTGGGCCTTCGGCCCACTGCTGAGCTGGACGGTGCCTGCACACGGCGCCCGCGAACGCATCGTCCAGGCCGAAGCCGGCGCCCAGGCCGCGCTGGCCCACTTCGACGGCGTGGTGCTCGACGCGGTGCGCGAGACGCAGACGCGTCTGGCCCAGTACCAGGCGGCCATCGAGCGCCGCGATGCATTGGTCGAAGCCGAAGCCTCCGCCCAGCGTGCAGCCGAACAGACCCACCGCTATTTCCAGGCCGGCCGTGAATCCTTCCTCGCCGACCTGCAGGCCACCCGCACCTACACCGACGCCCGCGCGCAACTGGCCGGCGCGCAAACCCAGGTGGCGATGGCACGCATCGCCCTGTTCCTCGCCCTCGGCGGCGGCTGGCAGAGTACGCCTGGCACTTGATCCCCTCGAACGGCGCACACGCCCTCAGCGGCTACCCGGCTGGCGCAATGGTGCTGATTTACCGGTCTGGCGTGCGGAGTGAATCGCGTCACCCTACGGAAGGCAGCTAGGGCCTGAACCGCTGTTCCCCACCCGCATGCCGCGGGTGGACGTAAGGCTACCCGCGCGGGAAGCTCTGCTCAGCGAGTGCCCACTGCCTTGGGCATGCGTTGCAGGTGGTCGCTGCGAATCCGTTCGACTTCGCCGCTCTCCACCATCTGCGTGAGGATCGCGTTGAGCTCGGGCAACGCCTGCGCATAGCGCCGTTGCAACTTGAACACCAGCGGCGCATCGCTGAGTTGCGCACCCCGGGCGAAAGCGTCAATCGGTAAGCCCCGGGCCGCCGTCAAGCTGCGATAGACGTCCTCGAACATCGCGATGGCGTCCACCCGCCCCAATTGCAGCAAATCGAGCAGCGCATCTTCCTCCGAGGTTTCCACCTTGATGAGCGTGCCGTCCCGGTAGGCATCGATCAGCGCCGGATAGCGATACCCGCGCACCGCGCCCACACGCAGGCCTCGCAGCGCTCCGACCGGAAGGTTGCGCATGGCGGAATCAGGCCGAAAGTAGAGATACTCACGCACATGCAGATAGGGATTGCTATAGACGAACTGCTGACTGGCTTCAGGGGCATTCCACTGCGGGGAGTCTGCGTAGTTGACGTCCAGTTCGCCCCGTTCGAGCAGCCGGTTCAAACGATTGACCGGGTAGAACAGCAACTTTACCGGCTGTTCCAATTCAGCCATCGCCCGCTCGAAAACTTCCACGGAGATGCCGCTGGGCTCGCCCAGCGCATTTTCGTAGGTATAGGGTGGCCAGTTGGCCCCTCCGCTCAACAGCGTTTCGGCTTGAACGGCGCACGTCACCCACACGCCAATCACACAGCCACAGAGTCGGCGAAAACGCTTCATGGCCATTCCAATCCTCCCGTCCCTGTGCAGATGATGACGCCCGGTGATGATAAACCCGTGACGCTACTCAGGAGTCATCTGCGACCGACGCATGCGTCACCTGCAAGCGGGTAAAGCGCACCTCGGCGCTTTCACCATTGGCCTTCTGCGGGCTCTGCACGTAGGCCCCAGCCTTGTAGTAGAAGTCGACGTCGCGCCAGCCTGGCGATGCCTGGAAGAAGTCGTGCTCGATGCGCTCGCCCTCCACCTCCACGCCGAGACGACCATCGTCGACGTCGATGCGATAACTGAACGGGCGGTCGTCGACGCGCGCCGCGAAGACATGGGTGATGTCGCCGTTGTCGCCTTCCGGCGCGCGCTTGATCAGCGCCTTCACCCGGCCCTTTTCCCACTGCAGCTTGACCAGCGGGCGCGCGTCGAAGCCGTGGATCTGCCCGACGATCACTTTCTGCTCGGCCGGCGCGCGAACGACCTGGCAGGTCGCCGTCAAGCGATGCTGGCCGCTCCCGCTCCAGTTACGCTTGTCATCCTGCGGGTCGAGCACCTCGCGCAACTCGCTACGCGGGAAACGGCTGTTCTCGGTGGTGCCGCCACCGACCGGCGCGACGAATACCATCGAACCATCCTCGGCCAGGTGGAAGTAATCCGACGCATAACGCGCCAGCGCGGGCGCCGCCACCTCGCTCGCGCGGCGATCCGGCAGGGTCAGTTTCCAGTCCGACAGATCGAAGCGGCTGCCCGGCGGCTGCAACGTCTGCCCGGCGCACGCGTCGATCGCCAGCAGCCCGGCGAGGGATACGCAGAGTGTTCGAAGGGGCATCGCAAGCCTCCAGACATAAAGTTGCCGGCAGACCCGGAGCAGCAGGCCAGCGTGCCCATTGGGACACAGCGGACCTGCGAGAGTGCCCTCCCGTGCGCGGGTGCGGGGAGTGATCGCCGTCATCGGCTCGACGCCTGCCTGTGACTCAGTGCATCGCGGAGACGGCGCTCACGCTCATGTGCTCCAGCGCCTTGCGCTGGAAGCACGCCAGCGCGCTGCTGACGAAGACGTCCCGACGCCGCACGAAGACCGTCTCGACCAGCGCATCGCGGGCGCTCAGGGCATGCATGGACAGCTTCCCCGCGAGCGCCAGCGGCTCGACCACGCCGCGGGGCAGCAAGGTGATGGCGAGCCCAGCCTGCACGCAACCGAGTATTCCGTCCAAAGTACCCAGCTCCATGCGCTTGATTCCCTGCACCCCGTGGCGGATCAGCTGCAGCTCGAGGCGCTCGCGATAGGCACAGCCGTTGCGGAAGATCGCGATCTTCGTCTGCTTGTGACTGGGCAACCAGGCCGGGCGATCGTCGACCTGGCGCTGCCAGGGGGCGGTCACGATCACCAGTTCCTCGGTAAACACCCTCTCGCTGACGAGACTCTCGTGGTCGACCGGGCCGGCGACGAAGGCCGCATCCAGGCGCCGCTCGATGACGTCCTCCAGCAGGCTCTGGGTCGTGCCCGTCTGCAAGCACAGGTCCACGGCGGGATAGTCACCGCTGTAGTCCACCAACAACTCGGGCAAGCGCAACGCAGCCGTGGTTTCCATCGAACCGATGCGTAGCGCTCCGTTGGGCGTGGCCTCGTCGAGAATGACGCGACGGGCTTCATCGAGCATATGGTCGATCTGCCTGGCGTAGGGCAGCAGTTGCGTGCCCGCCGCGGTCAGGCGCACGCCTCGCCCATGGCGATGAAACAGCGGCACGCCCAGCTCGGTTTCCAGGCGGCGAATGCGTTGCGTGACGTTGGACTGCACCGTGTCCAAATGCGCGGCAGCCTTGGAAATGCTGCCCGCCAGCGCAACCGTGGCGAAAAACTGAAGATCGGCAGAGTCCATCGTCCTGGCCCTCATCGAAGTTACCGCATCCGTGCAAGCGACGCGCCAGGACAGCAGCCCGCCACGCGTGGCGAATACCCCACGGCGAACGACAGAAGCGCTCCAAGACAGCGCAGCGCGGGCGTACTTGGTGCACCCATATGAGGCCGCAGCCACGCACGGCAGGCGACCAAACGTCGATTCGCAGCCGTTTTTGCCGCCCCTCGGGGTCCGCTATCACCTCTTGAGATAACTGATATTCGCACCAGCGAACGCTCCGCCAGATGGCCTGCCTGGTGCAGACGTTCAGGGCGAGAAAAACACCGTAGCCACCTACGCGGAGCACGTTCATGAAGACACTCAACAGCACCTCCGAAGAGGGCGAGAACCTCGGACTGGGGCTAACCCTGGCCGGCATTCAGATTGCCGTATTCTTTTCATTCATCCTGTATTGCATCTATGGCTCCACCCCTGCCGCAGTCCCACTCGAGCGGCCGACGACGCCCTTCGTCTACGGCCTGCTGGTGATCGTCTGCGGCACGCTGCTGACCGTTCTCTACGTCTGCATGACGAACCGCAGGGAGCCGAGCGATGCGTAAATTGGCCGTGTTTCTTTGCTCGCTGCTGCCCGGCGCACCCGCGCTAGCCAGTTCGATGAACGGCCAGGGCACCTCGGCCACCTCCATCGCGCTGTTCCTGGGCGTCATCGCCATCACCCTGTGCATCACCTATTGGGCCGCCCAGCGCACCCGTAACGCCAGTGACTTCTACAATGCCGGCGGGCATATCTCGGGCTTTCAGAACGGCCTGGCGATTGCCGGGGACGCCATGTCCGCCGGTGCCCTGCTCGGCTTGACGGCGCTGGTGTTCAACAGCGGATTCGATGGCCTGGTCTATGCCATTGGCTACACGACCGGATTGCCGATCGTGGTCTTCCTGATGGCCGGCAAGATGCGGCGCATGGGCAAGTTCACCTTCGTCGACGTGGTCTGCTCACGCCTCGAAGGTCGCTCCATTCGGCTGTTCTCGGCCTTCGCCTCGCTGGTCATCGTGCTGTTCTATCTGGTCTCGCAGATGGTCGGCGCGGGCCAGCTCATCCAACTGCTGTTCGGCATCGACTACGTCTACTCGATCATCCTGGTCGGCGTGCTGATGGTCCTCTACGTCGCCTTCGGCGGCATGATGGCCACGACCTGGGTGCAAATCATCAAGGCCGTACTGATGATCTCCGCCTGCCTGGCGATGACCCTGCTGGTATTGCACGAGGTCGATTTCAGCTTCACCGAGTTGCTGAATGCCGCAGTCGGCGTACACCCCGCCGGGGCCGCGATCCTGAGCCCCACGCGCCTGCCGAGCGACCCGCTCTCGGGCCTGTCCCTGGGCATCGCGCTGATGCTGGGTACCGCCGGCCTGCCGCATATCCTGATGCGCTTCTTCACCGTGCCGGACGCCAGAGCCGCGTGCAGCTCGGTGCTCTGGGCAACCCTGGTGATGAACGCCTTCTACGCGATGATTTTCATCCTGGGTTTCGGTGCGCTGTACCTGCTGCGGGTGGATGCCTCGTTCACAGACGGCAACGGCGCGCTGCTCGGAGGTAACAACACGGCGGCGCTGCACCTGGCCTTCGCCCTGGGTGGGCAACCGCTCTTCGGCTTTCTCTCGGCAGTGGCCTTCGCCACCATCCTTGCCGTGGTGGCGGGGCTGACGATTTCCGGTGCCTCCGCGGTCAGCCACGACATCTACGGTGCCCTGATAGAAAGAACGCCGCAGAACGAGCGCAAAGAGCTGCGGGTCATGCGCATCTCCGTGCTCGCCCTGGGGCTCGTGGCAATCATCCTGGGCCTGGCCTTCAAGAACCAGAACATCGCCTACCTGATCAGCCTCGCGTTTTCCGTCTCCTGCTCGTCCACCTTTCCCGTGCTGCTGCTGGCCATCTACTGGGATCGCCTGACCACTCGCGGCGCCGTCTGGGGCGGCAGTTGCGGACTGCTCGGGTCACTGCTGCTGACCATTCTCGGCCCGTCGGTCTGGGTGAAGACCTTCGGCTTCGCCACGCCGGTCGTCACCCTCGACCCACCTGCGCTGGTCACCGTGCCCCTGGCATTCCTCGTCTGCATCGGCGTCTCCCTGCTCAGCCAGAGCAAAGCGCCTCAGGCGGGAAGCCTCTACGTCAACGGGGAGGCCGCACGATGAGCGCTCGCGCGCCCCATCCGCTGCTGACAACGCCAGGCTTCGAGGAATTGATGAAGATTCGCGGCCTGCCCACGCCCGGCGTGGACGAGGTCGCCATCACCGGCCGCGATCCGCTCTTCGCCTCGCCCTTTCGCATCGGCGAAACCGCGGCCATCGCCCTGGCGGCCCGCGGCATCGCCGCCAACGATCTGTGGGAGTTGCGCAACGGTCGTCGGCAGACGCTGGCGGTCGACGTGCGTGCCGCCGCGGCCACCTCGCTGTATGGCGGGGACATGACCCAACGCCGCAACGCCGAAGGCGTGTTCCAGGGCATTCCCTACTCGGACGCGATGAGGCACATGGTGTCCCTGACGCAGCCCTGGCAGGCGGGCGACGGCAACTGGCTGTTGCCGCATACCAATCTCGCGCACCTGGAGCGTCGCGTGCTGGATGTCATCGACTGCCAGAGCGATGTCGCCTCGATCGCCGCGGGCATCGCACGCTGGAAGGCAGCCGAACTGGAGGACGCCATCGCCGGCGCCAACGCCTGCGCGGGCCTGGTCAGAACGCCGGAAGCCTGGCTGCGGCATCCCCACGGCGCCTACCTGGCCAGTCGCCCCGTCGTCGAAATCAGCAAGATCGCGGATAGCCCAGCCGAGCCGCTGGGTCCCGGCGCCCAACCCCTGTCCGGCGTCCGGGTCCTGGACCTCACGCGCATACTCGCCGGACCGACCGCCGGCCTGGGCTTGGCCGAACACGGCGCCGACGTGCTCATGGTGACGGCCGAACGCCTGCCCCAGGTGGAGTCCTTCGTGCGCGACACCAGCCACGGCAAGCGCAGTTGCTACCTGGACATGGACGTTCCCGAGCAGGCCCGCCAACTGGAGCAATTGGTCAGCTCGGCAGACGTCTTCATCGATGGCTACCGCCCCGGACGGCTGGCGGCACACGGCTTTGGCGCGGAGCGGCTGGCGGCGTTGCGTCCTGGCCTCATACACGTGAGCGTCAACTGCTTCGGCTCCGGCGGTCCCTTGGCATCACGCGCGGGCTGGGACCAGGTCGCCCAGGCGGTCACCGGGATCTGCCATACCCAAGGTCAGGCGATGGGCCGTGGCCGACCAGAACTCACGCCGGTCTTCATGTGCGACTTCCTGACCGGGTTTCTCGCCAGTTTCGGGACGATGCTGGCCCTGGCGCGACGCGCCCGCGAGGGCGGCAGCTACCGTGTCCAGGTGTCGCTGTGCCAATCCGCGATGTTCCTCCAGCGCCAGGGACTGCTCGAAGACTTCATGGACGCCCCGAACCGTCTCGAAGACGAGGAGTTCGAGCGTCTTTCGAGGGTCATCGAAAACACCCGCTATGGCGACCTGAAGACATTGGCTCCGGTCTTGAAGATGTCGGAAACGCCGAGCCAGTGGTTTTCTCCCCCGCCCGCGCTGGGCAGTTCGCCCGCCGAATGGCTACCCCGCTGAGGCCAACGCCTCGATAACCTCAGGTTATCGAGGCTTGAGAACACGCCATTGGCGTTCATCGCGCCAGGCGCCTAGCGTGTGGGCTCGCATAACAACGACAAGAGCAGCCCCATCATGAGCCAGCCCTCGCAACGCCGTCTGCGCAGCCAGCAGTGGTTCGACGATCCCAGCCATGCCGACCTCACTGCGCTCTACGTGGAGCGCTACATGAACTACGGGCTGACCCGTGGCGAATTGCAGTCCGGCCGACCGATCATCGGCATTGCCCAGACCGGTAGCGACCTCACCCCCTGCAACCGTCACCACCTGGAGCTCGCCGAGCGGGTCAAGGCCGGCATTCGCGACGCGGGAGGGATTCCCATGGAATTCCCGGTGCACCCGATCGCCGAGCAGAGCCGACGGCCCACCGCGGCGCTGGATCGCAACCTCGCCTACCTGGGCCTGGTGGAGATCCTCCACGGCTATCCGCTCGATGGCGTGGTGCTGACCACCGGCTGCGACAAGACCACCCCGGCCTGCCTGATGGCGGCGGCGACCACCGATCTGCCGGCCATCGTGCTCTCCGGCGGGCCGATGCTCGACGGCCACCACAAGGGCGAACTGGTCGGTTCCGGCACCATCATCTGGCATGCGCGCAAGCTGCTGGCGGCGGGCGAGATCGACTACGAAGGCTTCATGCAACTGACCGCCGCGGCCTCGCCCTCGGTCGGCCATTGCAACACCATGGGTACCGCCCTGTCGATGAACGCCCTGGCCGAGGCGCTGGGCATGTCGCTCCCCGGTTGCGCGAGCATCCCTGCGCCCTACCGCGAGCGCGGCCAGATGGCCTACGCCAGTGGCCGGCGCATCTGCGAGCTGGTGCTCGAAGACGTCCGTCCGTCGTCGATCATGACCCGCGAGGCCTTCGAAAACGCCATCGCCGTCGCCTCCGCATTGGGTGCCTCGAGCAACTGCCCGCCACACCTGATCGCCATCGCCCGGCACATGGGCATCGAGCTTTCGCTAGAGGATTGGCAACGCATCGGCGAAGACGTGCCGCTGCTGGTCAACTGCATGCCCGCCGGCAAATACCTCGGCGAAGGCTTCCACCGCGCCGGCGGGGTACCGGCGGTGCTCCACGAACTGCAACGCGCCGGGCGCCTGCATGGCGACTGCGCCACCGTCAGCGGACGCCGTATCGGGCAGATCGCGGAAGACGCGGCGAGCAGCGATACCGATGTGATCCTGCCCTACGCCACGCCGCTCAAGCAGCGTGCCGGCTTCATCGTGCTCAGCGGCAACTTCTTCGAAAGCGCGATCATGAAGATGTCGGTGGTCGGCGAAGCCTTCCGCAAGACCTACCTCTGCGAACCCGGCCAGGAAAATGCCTTCGAAGCCCGCGCCATCGTCTTCGAGGGCCCGGAGGACTATCACGCGCGGATCGACGATCCCGCCCTGGAGATCGACGAACGCTGCATCCTGGTGATCCGCGGCGCGGGCACCGTCGGTTATCCGGGCAGCGCCGAGGTGGTCAACATGGCGCCTCCGGCGGCCCTGATCAAACGCGGCGTGGACTCGCTGCCGTGCCTGGGCGACGGTCGTCAGAGCGGCACGTCGGCCAGCCCGTCGATCCTCAACATGTCGCCGGAGGCCGCCGTCGGCGGCGGCCTGGCGCTACTGCAGACCGGCGACCGGCTACGCGTCGACCTCAATGCGCGGCGCGTCGATCTGCTGGTGGACGCGGAGGAAATCGAGCGCCGGCGCGCCGCCTGGCAGCCAAGCATCCCACCCTCGCAAACGCCCTGGCAGGAGCTCTACCGGCAACTGGTGGGCCAACTGTCCACCGGCGGTTGCCTGGAGCCGGCCACCCTGTACATGAACGTCATCGCCCGCGAGGGTGGCCTGCCCAGGCATTCGCACTGACGGCGACGACGGCGCTCAGCCGTCGCGCGGGTCACGTCCCAGCGGTGAGGGCTGGTTGCGCGAGCGCGCCAGCTCGATCTGCTTCTGTCGTTCGCGGGCGCCTTCGCGGGTCTTCTCCGGCAGCGAGTCCCAGCAGTGCGGGCAACTGATGCCGGCGACGTAGTGCGGCGACTGGCGTTGCTCGACCGAGACCGGGTTGCGACAGGCATGGCAGAGCACGAAGTCGCCCTGGCTCAGGTCGTGGCGCACGGTGACGCGGTTGTCGAAGACGAAGCAGTCGCCCTGCCAGCGGGTCTCGGCCTCGGGGACTTCTTCGAGGTAGCGCAGGATGCCGCCCTTGAGGTGATAGACCTCTTCGAAGCCCTCGCCGAGCATGTAGCTGGAGGCCTTCTCGCAGCGAATGCCGCCGGTGCAGAACATCGCCACCTTCTTGTGCCGGGCCGGGTCGAAATTCGCCTTCACGTAGGCGGGAAAATCGCGAAAGCTCGCGGTCTGCGGGTCCCGCGCGCCACGGAAGCTGCCGATGGCCACCTCGTAGTCGTTGCGCGTGTCGATCAGCAGGACCTCGGGATCGTCGATCAGCGCGTTCCAGTCCTTGGGTTCGACGTACTGGCCAACCTGGCGGTGCGGGCTGACGCCAGTCACGCCGAGGGTGACGATCTCCTGCTTCAGCTTGACCTTGGTACGCAGGAACGGCTGCTCGGCGCAGAAGGATTCCTTGTGTTCCAGGTCCGCCAGTCGTGGGTCGCGGCGCAGCCAGGCGAGCAGCGCGTCGATGCCTTCGCGGCGTGCGGAAACGGTACCGTTGATGCCCTCTTCGGCGAGCAGCAGGGTGCCTTTCACGTCATGTTCGAGCAGGGTTTGCAGCAGGGGGTCGCGCAGCGCCACGTAGTCCGGCAGGGAGACGAACTTGTACAGCGCGGCGACGACGATGGCGTTGTCGCTCATGGCATGTCCTCGGGGGTCGCCCTCGCAAAGGGCGGACCGGGGTGGATGATGGATCAGTGGTCGTGCTGGCTGCCGCCACGGCACGCCGGCGAGGCCGGTGCGGCGCCGCGTTCGGCCCATTCGTCGGGGGTGTAGGTGTGCAGTGCCAGCGCGTGGAAGCGCTGCATCAATTCACCCAGGGTGCGGTAGACGGTCTGGTGGCGCTTCACCGCGGAAAGACCATCGAAGCTCTCGCTGACGATCACCGCCTTGAAGTGCGAGTCCTCGCCACGGCTGTGCATGTGGCTCTCGTTCTGCACCTCGAGGTGCCAGGGGTGCAGGCCGGCCAGCGCCTGTTCGATCTGTGCTTGCATCGACATCAGGGTTTCTCCAGTTCTTGAGTCATCTGATCGAGCAGACCATTGACCTTGGGCACCGCGCCATCCAGGCGCGCCTGGGTCAGTTGCGCCGACTGCGCGTTGAGCGCCGGCAAGGTCCGCAGGACCTTTTTCCCCAGATCCGAGCGGTAGAACGCGATCAGTTGGGTCAGCTCGTCCTCGCTGAAAGTGCGGGTGTACAGGCCAACGAGTTCGGGGCGCAAGTGCTCCCAGCCCACGACCTTGTCGAGCTCGGCGTTGGCGCGCGCCTGGTAGCTTTCCAGCAGTGCCTGGCGATCCGCCTTGCCGGCATCGGCAAAACGCTGCGCGAAGGCCTGGCGCACCTGGGCATAAATCGGCACGGTGAGCTTGTCGGCCTGGGCCAGGCGCAGGAATTCCTCGGCGCGGCGCTCGTGACTGGCCTGATCGGCCAACACGTTACCGCAGGCGAGCATCAGGCCGACGAGGACAAAGCGTTTGATCATGCAGCACTCCGCTGGGCGCGACCGCCAGGCGGTCCGGGTGCGACATTCTGCGCTGATGGTCGACCGGGCTCAAGGCGCAGCGGTCGGAACCCACCGCGCCAGAGCGCGCCTAAAGAGGCGCCTGTTGACGTTTCGTTCGCGGCCGCGAACGAAACGTCAACAGGCCCTGGTCACAGGCATGGAGAAAACCGCTATGAGCCGCACCGAAACCGATAGCCTCGGCCCCGTCGAGGTCCCCGAAGACGCCTACTGGGGCGCGCAGACCCAGCGCTCGAAAGAAAATTTCGCGATCGGCGAGGAGCGCATGCCGCTCGCCGTGGTGCGTGCCCTGGCCTTGGTGAAGAAGGCCGCCGCGCGCGTCAACGGGCGCACCGGCGAGCTGCCGCCGGATATCGCCCGGCTGATCGAACAGGCCGCCGACGAAATCCTCGCCGGTAACCACGACGAGCAGTTCCCTTTGGTGGTCTGGCAGACCGGCAGCGGCACCCAGAGCAACATGAACGTCAACGAGGTGATCGCCGGGCGCGCCAACGAGCTGGCCGGCGGCGTGCGCGGCGGCAAGAGCCCGGTGCACCCCAACGACCACGTCAACCGCGGGCAGAGTTCCAATGACTGCTTCCCCACCGCGATGCACATCGCCGTGGCGCGGGCGGTTCACGAACAGTTGCTGCCCGCGATCGCCGAACTCTCCGGCGGCCTGGCCGAGCAGGCGGCGCGCCATCAGAACCTGGTGAAGACCGGGCGAACCCACCTGATGGACGCCACGCCGATCACCTTCGGCCAGGAGCTTTCGGCCTTCGTCGCGCAACTCGACATCGCCGAGCGGAGTATCCGTGCGGCGCTGCCGGCGGTGTATGAGTTGGCCCAGGGCGGCACCGCCGTGGGCACCGGACTGAACGCGCCGGCGGGTTTCGCCGAAGCGATCGCCGCGGAGATTGCCGCCCTCTCCGGCCTGCCCTTCGCCAGCGCGCCGAACAAGTTCGCTGCGCTCGCCGGGCACGAGCCGCTGGTGGCGCTCTCCGGTGGCCTGAAGACCCTGGCGGCGACGCTGATGAAACTCGCCAACGACCTGCGTCTGCTCGGCTCCGGCCCGCGCGCCGGACTCGCCGAGGTACGCCTGCCGGCGAACGAGCCGGGCAGCTCGATCATGCCCGGCAAGGTGAACCCGACCCAGTGCGAAGCGCTGTCGATGCTCGCCTGCCAGGTGTTCGGTAACGACGCCACCCTGGGCATGGCGGCGGCCCAGGGACAGTTGCAGCTCAACGTGTTCAAGCCGGTGATCGTGCATGCGCTGCTGCAGTCGATCCGCCTGCTCGGAGACGGTTGCCGCAACTTCAACCGGCATTGCGTGGAGGGCCTGGAGCCGGACGCCGCGCGCATGGCCGAGCATCTGGAGCGCGGGCTGATGCTGGTGACCGCGCTCAACCCGCACATCGGCTACGACAAGGCCGCGCAGATCGCCAAGAAGGCCTACGCGGAGAACACCACGCTACGCGAAGCCGCCCTGGCGCTGGGCTACCTGACCAGCGAGGAATTCGACCAGTGGGTGCGTCCGCAGGACATGCTCGGCTGAGCCTGTTCGCCTTAGCCCTGCGTGGGCGCCCTGCGGGCCAGCCAGTTGCGCATTAACGCAGGCCCCACCGCCACGGTGGCCGAACCGAAGGCCACCAGCGCGGCGCCGCCGTAGGCCAGCAGGTTGAGCGACTCGGCCCCCACGCTGCCGGGCCAGAGGTGCTCAACCAGCGCCACCGAAGCAAGCGTCACCAGCGGCGTCATCGCCAGACTGGCGCTGACCTTGGAGGCCTCCCAGTGCGCCAGCGCCTCGGCGAAGGCGCCGTAGGCGACCAGCGTGTTGAGGCAGCAGGCGAGCAGCAAACCGCCCTGCAGGGGACTCAACTGCAACACCTCCAGCGGGTGGACCCAGGGGGTCAGCAGCAGCGCGCAGCTGAGGTAGATCACCACCATCACCTGCATCGAACTCAGCGTCGCCAGCATCTGCTTCTGCGCCAGGCCATAGAAGGTCCACACCACCGCGCCGGCGAACACCGACAGCACACCCAGGGTGTACCGCCCGAACGAGCCGAACAGCTCTCCGAGGCGCTGGTTGAAGAACAATCCGAAGCCCAGCAGCAGTACCGCCAACCCCAGCCCCTGGAGCCGTGTGAAGCGCTCGCGGAAGACCAGCAGGCTGGCCAGCAGCAGCATGATCGGCGCGGTCTGCGTGACCAGTTGCGCGGTGCCTGGCGAGACCCTGTCCAGGCCGTTGAGGAACAGCACGTAGTTGCCGCCCAGGGCGAGCACGCAGACGGCCAGCAGCCCGCGCTCGCGCCGCTCCAGTCGGCCCAGCCGGGGTAGCTCGCCTCGGGCGGCGAGGAAGCCGCCGAGCAGAACGCCGGCGACCAGCATGCGATACCAGGTGACGGTGAGCGGGTCCATCACCTGCAGGACCTGCTTGAGCTTGATGGGCAGGATGCCCCAGAGAAATGCGGTGAGTAGCGTGAGGCCGAGGCCGAACAGCCAACGGCCGGAGGAAACGTGCATGGCGCTCTCGTGAACCGACAGGGCCGCAGAAGCGCGACCGAGGGATCGCGATTCTACGCCTCGTCACGACTGGCCGACAGGCTCAATCCCGGGCGAAAGCGCTCTCCAGTGCATCCGCCAGGGTCCTCAGCACCTTGACCCGAGCGAAGCGCTTGTCGTTGGCCTCGACCAGCGTCCAGGGCGCGATCTCGGTGCTGGTACGCTCGACCATGTCGTTCACCGCGTCCTTGTAGAGCGGCCACTTCTCGCGGTTGCGCCAATCCTCATCGGTGATCTTGAAACGCTTGAAGGGCGTCTGCTCGCGCTCGTGGAAGCGCGCCAGCTGGGTGTCCTGATCGATCGCCAGCCAGAATTTCACCAGCACCGTGCCGGCGTCATTCAACTGCTCCTCGAAATCGTTGATCTCTTCGTAGGCCCGCAACCAGTCGGCCTCGCGGCACAGCGACTCGACGCGCTCGACCAGCACCCGGCCATACCAGGAGCGGTCGAAGATGGTGAATTGCCCACGCGCCGGCAACTGTCGCCAGAAGCGCCACAGATAGGGCTGCGCACGCTCGTCCTCGCTGGGCGCGGCGATCGGCACGATGCGGTACTGGCGCGGGTCCAGGGCGCCCGCGGCACGCCGGATGGCGCTGCCCTTGCCTGCGGCGTCGTTGCCTTCGAAGACCGCCACCAGGGCGTGCCGGCGCATGCGCTTGTGACGCATCAGCCGTGACAGCCGCGCCTGTTCCTCCGCGAGCAGGCGCGTGTAGAGGTCCTTCTCCAATTGCTGCGACAGGTTCAGCGCGTCGAGCACGCCACGCCGGTCCAGGCTCGCTGCCAGGGGCGCGACGTGCGGCGTGAGCACCGGGCGCTGCGGGTTGGCCAGCGCCGCCTGCAGCCCTTCGAGCAGGATCTTGCCGACCGTCAGGCTGCGGTAGTTGGGATCGGCGCCGGCAACCACGTACCAGGGCGCGTAGTCGCGGCTGGTGCGCCGCAGGACGTGCTCGCCATGACGCACGAAGCGGCGGTAGGTCTTGCTCTGCTGCCAGTCCAGCGGGCTCAGGCGCCAGCTGTGCAGCGGGTCCTGGGCGAGCGTCTTGAGGCGCTCCTTGAGCTGGGCGTGGGAGAGGTGGAACCAGAACTTGAAGATCAGCGCGCCCTCGTCGCAGAGCATGCGCTCCAGGCGCTCGGCGCGGTGGATGGCCTGCTCCAGGCCGGCATTGTCGATGCGCTTGTGCACGCGGTCCTGGAGCATCTGGCTGTACCAGTTGCCGAACAGCACGCCGGTGCGTCCTTTCGGCGGCAGGTGGCGCCAGTAGCGCCAGGCCGGCGGGCGCGCCAGCTCCTCGTCGCTGGGGCGGTCGAAGGTGCGCACCTCGATCAGCCGCGGGTCCATCCACTCGTTGAGCAGCTTGACCGTCTCGCCCTTGCCCGCGCCCTCGATGCCGTCGATCAACACGATCACCGGAAAACGCGCCTGCTCCTTGAGCGCGTACTGCGCATCCAGCAGGGCCTCGCGCAGCGCTGGCAGCGCGGCCTGGTATTCCTGCTTGTCGATGCTGTGACTGATCTCGGCGGATTCGAACATGGGCTTAGGCTTTCCTGGCAGCGAGCCTTAGAGCCTAACACCGCCACGCCCCATCGGCGTGACGGCGGACAGTGCTCAGGCTTCGCGGAAGTCCATTTCCGGCGGCTGGCGACGGAAGCCGCCGGTGAGCTTGGCCAGGTAGATCACCCCGATTGCCAGCCAGGACAGGCCAAGGATGATCGCCAGGTGATCGAGATTGACCATCAGCCACAGGGTCGCCGCCGCACCGAGCAACGGGCAGAGCAGATCGCGTAGGGGCTTGCGTGCGGCGCGCTCGGCGCCCAGCCAGTAGTGCGCGATCACCGACAGGTTGACCAGGGTGAAGGCCAGGAAGGCGCCGAAGTTGATGAACGAGGTCGAGGTGGTCACGTCCAGCTTCAGCGCCAGCAGCGCCACCACGGCGCACGCCAGCAGCGCACTGACCGGCGTGCCGAAGCGTCCCAGGGTGCCGAACAGGCGCGCCGGCAGCACGCCGTCGCGGCCCATCGCGAAGATCAGTCGCGAGGCGCTGGCCTGGGCCGACAGGCCGGAGGTGAACTGGCCGACGATCAGGCCGATGAGGAAGATCGAGACGAACAGGTCACCGCCGATGTTGCGGGCGATCTCGTAGGCCGCCGCGTCCACGCTGGCGAATTCGGTGGAGGGGTGCGCGAGCTGCACGCAGTAGGACACCGCGACGAAGATCAGTCCGCCGATCAGGGTGATCAGCACGATGGCGCGGGGAATGGTGCGCCGCGGGTCATGGGTTTCCTCGGCCAGGGTACTGACCGCATCGAAGCCGAGGAACGAGTAGCAGGCCACCGCCGCACCGGCCATCGCCAGCGACACGCCGCCTTCGCCATGGAACGGCTGCAGGGTGAACAGCGGGCCGCCGGAGCCGACCACGTAATGCACGCAGAGCACCACGAAGGCCGCCAGCACCAGCAGTTGCACCAGCATCAGCAGGCCGTTGATGCCCTTGGCCAGGCGTAGGCCGACCACGTTGATCGCCGTGGTCAGCACGATGAACGCCAGTACCCAGAACGGCTGCGGCACCGCCGGGAAGGCTTCGGCGAGGTAGGAGGCGCCGATCAGCCAGATGGCCATCGGCAGGAACAGGTAGTCCAGCAGGACGCCCCAGCCGGCGATGAAACCCAGCTTGGGGCTGATGCTCTTGCGCACGTAGGTGTAGGCCGAGCCGGCCTGGGGGAACGCGGCGGCCATGCGCGCGTAGCTGAAGGCGGTGAAGAGCATCGCCAGCGAGGCCAGCAGGTAGGCCGTGGGGACCTGGCCGTTGCTGATCTCGGAGAGGATGCCGAAGGTGCCGAGGACGATGATCGGCGTCATGTAGGCGATGCCGAAGAGGGTTACCGATCCCAGCGAAAGAGATCGTTTCAGAGTAGCCATGCGACTGTTTGCTCCCGGGTTATGGTTGTTGGGCAGGGCCGAAGTCGGCGGCAAATGGGCAAGCGTTTCGTTATCGGTATGCCCCGGTGGTCCGGGGTCGGGCGCCGGCTTGGCCGGTCGCCGGGTTGTCTCAGGGAATCAGCAGTTCGCGCAGGCCGCTGGCGTCTTCGCGCAGCTCGCCGGCCAGGCGCAGGCGGCGTTCCTCCAGATAGCGGTAGTCCGCGCGGGCGGCCTGCAGTTGGGCGAGGTCCAGCTCGACGTGCAGGCGCTGCTCGTCGCGCCCGGCTTCGCAGAGCACCCGGCCGAAGGGATCGACCGCCGCGCTGCCACCGGCGAAGGTCAGCTCACCGTCCCCCTCGCCGACGCGGTTCACCATCACCGCGAAGGCCTGGTTTTCCTGGGCGCGGGCTATGATCGCGGCGCGATGCACCGGGCCGTAGGGGTCCATGTTGCCGTTGGTCACCAGCAGCAGCTCGGCGCCGAGCTGGGCCAACGCGCGCGCGCTCTCCGGAAACTCGATGTCGTAGCAGATCAGCAGACCGACGCGCACGCCCTTGAACAGCGCCGTGGCGAAGCGATCGCCCGGCTCGAAGACACCCCGGTCGGAGGCCCACAGATGGGTCTTGCGATACTTCAGGGCGATGCCCTCGGGAGTGATCAGCAGCGTGGTGTTGTAGTAACGCCCGGCGTCGGCCTCGGCGGTGCCGAGCACCACCGCCACGCCGCGCTCGCGCACCGCCTGCAGCACGGCGCTCACGCTCGGACCGTCGAGGGGCTCGGACAGCGTGGCGACGTTCGCCGCGGTCGGGAAGCCGCACAACTGGGTTTCGGGGAACACCAGCAGCTCGCTGTCGGCGGCGCACTCGCGGATGGCCCGCAGGGTACGCTGCAGGTTCCATGCGCGGTCGCCATCGCGTCCGGCGAGTTGGATGAGTTCGACCTTCATTCAATCTCCTTGCATCATGGCGGGCGGCGAACGACAGCAACCCGTTTTGCCCGAGTATGGGCGCCCAAGGGCGCGCCGGTAATCACGTCCATGGGGTAACCCCTCGGGGGTAGGATGAAGCTCACTCTTCAGGATCTGGCCTGGCATCGCGAGGTCGGCCAACTGATCGAAGCGCTCGACGACGGCGCCTTCTGGCAACGCCTGGTGCGCCTGCTCGGCCACTACCTGGCGTTCGACAGCTGGGTGGTGCTGCTCTTCGGTCCCGGTCGTCCTCAGGTCTACGCCGAATGCCCGGCGGACGACGGCGGCGAGGACTCGCTGTTCCGCGACTACCTCGCCGGGCTCTATTTGCTCGACCCCTTCTACCTCGCCGCGCGCGAGCAGCCGCGCAACGGCCTGTTCCGCCTGAGCGACGTGGCCCCGGAATGCTTCGAGCAGACCGATTACTACCGCCGCTACTTCAGCCTCAACGTGGTCGCCGACGAGATTCAACTGAATGTCGCCCTCGATACGGAGCGCGTGCTCTGTCTATCGCTGGGCGCGCACCGGCGCTTCAGTGGCGAGGAAGTCGCCCTGCTCGACCTGCTGCGCCCGTGGATCGCCGCGCTGATGCGCCAGCGCCTGCACTTCGAGCAGGCCGGCGAGACGCTCGCCGAGCCTCACTGGCAAGCGCGCCTGGCGGGCCAGGAGCGGTTCCACGAAGCCCAGTTGACCAGCCGCGAAATGGAAGTGGCGCGGCTGATGCTCAGCGGCTGCTCGGGCAAGGAGATCGCCCGCAAGCTGTCGATTTCCAGCGAAACGGTGAAGGTGCATCGCAAGCACCTCTACGCCAAGCTGGGGCTGAAGTCGCAGTCCGAGCTGTTCTCCCTGTTCCTCACCGCGCAGCCGGGCTGACGCGACGCTCGGGCGCCTCCGGGGCGACGGCCGAGGCTGCTAGAATCGCCGGCTTCGCCCCCGCAGGCCCCTGCCCCGATGTCCGATCCGCTCCACGCCCAGCTCGACTGGGACGCCAACGGCCAACCGCTCTCCGCGCAGTTCGGCGACGTGTACTTCTCCCGTGCCAGCGGCCTGGAGGAAACCCGCCACGTGTTCCTCGCCGGCAACGACCTGGAGCGGCGCCTGGCCGCGCTGCCCGCCGGAGGACGCCTGGTGATCGGCGAGACCGGCTTCGGCACCGGGCTGAACTTCCTCTGCGCCTGGCAGGCGTTCACGCGCCTGGCGCCGGCGGAGGCGCGGCTGCACTTCGTCACCGTGGAAAAGTACCCGCTGCAACGCGACGACCTGATCCGTGCGCTGGCGCTCTGGCCAGAACTGACCGAACTCTCGGCGAAGTTGCTGGACACCTACCACGCCATCGTCCCCGGCCCCCAGCGCCTGCTGCTGGACGGCGGGCGGGTGGTGCTCGACCTGCTGGTGGGCGACGCCGTGGCGATGCTCGACGAGCTGGATGCACGAATCGACGCCTGGTTTCTCGACGGCTTCTCGCCGGCGAAGAATCCGCAGATGTGGTCACCGGAACTGTTCGAGCAACTGGCGCGGCTGTCCGCACCCGGTGCCACGTTGGCGACCTTCACCAGCGCCGGCTTCGTGCGCCGTGGTTTGATCGACGCCGGCTTCGCCATGCGCAAGGTGCCCGGCCACGGGCACAAGCGCGAGATGCTGGTGGGCGATTACCAGGGCGAACCGGCGCCGGCGGCCAAGCCCTGGTTCGCGCGGCCGCCTCAGCACGCCGCTGCGCGCGAAGCCATCGTCGTCGGCGCGGGTCTCGCCGGCTGTGCCAGTGCCGCCAGCCTGGCCGCGCGCGGCTGGCAGGTGACGCTGATCGAGCGCCACCCCGAGCCCGCACGGGAGGGCTCGGGCAATCCCCAGGGCGTGCTTTATCTCAAGCTCTCGGCGCACGCCACGGCGCTCACCCGGCTGGTCACCAGCGCCTTCGGTTTCACCCGCCGGCTGCTACCCCAGCACCTGGAGGAAGGTCGCGACTGGTCCGCTTGCGGCGTGCTGCAACTGGCCTTCGACGCACGCGAGACCAAGCGCCAGGCGCAATTGGCGGAGGCGTTTCCCGCGAGCCTGCTGCAAGCGCTGTCCCAGCAGCAGGCCGAAGCGCTGGCCGGCGTGGCGCTGCCCGCCGGCGGCCTGTTCTTCCCCGAGGCCGGCTGGGCGCGACCGCCGGCACTGTGCCGGGCGCTGACGCGGCATCCGAACATTCGCCTGGTGTGCGCGCACGAAGTGCTGGAACTGCGTCGCGACGAGGGGCAGTGGCTGGCTGAGGGCAGCGCCGGACAGATCGCCCGGGCGCCGGTGCTGGTATTGGCCAACGCCGCCGACGCGGCGCGCTTTGCCCAGGCCAGCGGGCTGCCGTTCAAACGCATCCGCGGACAGATCAGCCGCCTGCCGGCCACCGACGCCTCTGCCGATCTGCGCACGGTGGTTTGCGCCGAAGGCTACGTGGCACCGGCCAATGGCGGCGAACACACGCTCGGCGCGACCTTCGACTTCCAGGACCTGGAGCCGACGGTGCGTACAGCCGACCATCGGGAAAACCTGCGGCTGCTCGAGGAGATTTCCAGCGATCTCGCCGCACGCCTGCGCGCCAACGAGCTGGACCCGGCACAGTTGGAAGGCCGCTCGGCACACCGCTGTACCAGCCCGGACTACCTGCCCATCGTCGGCCCGCTGAGCGCCCCCGAGGCATTCGCCGAAGCCTACGCGGTGCTCGGCAAGGATGCCCGCCAGGTGCCGCCCACGCCCTGTCCCTGGCAGGAAGGACTCTACGTCAACCTCGCCCACGGCTCGCGCGGCGTGCTCACCGCACCCCTGGCCGCGGAACTGCTGGCCGCCTGGCTGGACCACGAACCGCTGCCGCTGCCGCGTAGCGTGGCCGAAGCCTGCCACCCCAACCGCTTCGCCTTACGTCGTTTGATTCGCGGCGGCTAAGTGGGGATCCCCCTCTCCCCGGCCTCTCCCACGAGGGGAGAGGGAGGGCTCTGTGTCCAAACCGGCGGCATGGTAACCACACCCCGCGAAAGGCCCCTCGCGGGAGAAGGCCGGGGGGAGAGAGGGGGTCCGCGCGAGAACCCCCACCCACGCAGCGCCGCTCGAAAACTGCCGCTATTCCTCTTCCTCCGGCGTGTCGAACAGCTCGGCGGCGCGCAGCAGTGCGGCGAGCAACGAGTGGCGTTCCCACTCCGGCAGGGCGGCGAAGCGTTGCAGCACGTGACTCGGCAACAGCGATGGCGCTTCCGCCAGGGCGGCGCGGCCGGCGTCGTCGAGTACCAGCCATTGCTTGCGGCGATCGTGGTCATCACGCCGGCGCGAGAGCATGCCGCGGCTCTCCAGCCGGTCCAGCACCCCTGACAGTGACGCCGGCGAAAGGCTGACGAAACGCGCCAGTTGGCTTGCGGTAATGCTCTTTTCCACGGCCAGCACCTGCAACACCAGCAGCTGAAGTGGTGTCAGACCTCCGTAGCGGGACAGACGCTTGGCGTGGACTTCGGCCGCCTGTTGCAGGCGCCGCAAGGCCTGAAAGATGGAAAGTGAATAGCTCTTGCTGAGGGCTTCTTTAGTTTCAGCCATAACTGTTTTTTCTAGATTTTTCTGAATTCATGCCGAAGAACTACTTTGACATGAAACTGTCGATTTGTTTAGGTAAAAAAGAGATTTCATCCACCCATACCCCAACGAGAGATCGGCAAGGACATGTGCGGAATAGCAGGAGAGTTACGATTTGACCAACGCCCGAGCGAGCTGAACGCCGTCGAGCGTATGACCCACGAGCTGGCTCCACGCGGGCCGGACGCCTGTGGTTTCCACAGCCAGGGCCCGCTGGGCTTCGGCCATCGGCGGTTGAAGATCATGGACCTGGAGGAGGCCTCCGGGCAACCGATGGTCGACCCCAATCTGGGGCTTTCGATGGTGTTCAACGGCGCCATCTATAACTACCCCGAGCTGCGTGCCGAACTGGAGGGGCTGGGCTATGCCTTCTTCTCCAATGGCGACACCGAGGTGCTGCTCAAGGGCTACCACGCCTGGGGCGAAAAACTGCTGCCCAAGCTCAACGGCATGTTCGCCTTCGCCGTGTGGGAGCGCGACAGCGGCCGGCTGTTCCTTGCCCGCGACCGTCTGGGCGTCAAGCCGCTGTACCTCTCGCGCACCGACAAGCGCCTGCGCTTCGCCTCCACCCTGCCGGCCTTGCTCGCCGGAGGTGACATCGAGCGTATCCTCGATCCGGTGGCGCTGAATCACTACATGAGCTTCCACGCCGTGGTGCCGGCACCGCGCACGCTGGTCGCGGGCATCGAGAAACTGCCGCCGGCGACCTGGCTGCGCGTCGAGGCGGACGGCCGCGTCGAGCAGCGCACCTGGTGGACGCTGGACTACGGGCAGACCGCCGAAGAGGCCGCACTCGGCTTCGAGGACTGGAAGACCCGCACCCTGGACACCCTGCGCGAGGCCGTGGCGATCCGTCAGCGCGCGGCAGTGGACGTCGGCGTGCTGCTCTCCGGTGGTGTCGACTCCAGCCTGCTGGTCGGCCTGCTGCGCGAAGCCGGTGTCGGCGAGAATCTGCTGACCTTCTCCATCGGCTTCGAGGATGCCGGCGGCGAGCGTGGCGACGAATTCCAGTATTCGGACCTGATCGCCGAGCACTACGCCACTCGCCACCACAAGCTGCGCATCGCCGAGCACGAAATCATCGAGCAGTTGCCGGCGGCCTTCCGCGCCATGAGCGAGCCGATGGTCAGCCACGACTGCATCGCCTTCTACCTGCTCTCGCGAGAAGTCGCCAAGCACTGCAAGGTGGTGCAGAGCGGCCAGGGCGCGGACGAGCTGTTCGCCGGCTACCACTGGTATCCGCAGGTGGACGGCGCCGCCGACCCGGTGGAGGCCTATCTGGCCGCGTTCCGCGACCGCGACTTCGGCGAATACGCCAAGC
The DNA here is from genome assembly GCF_055768815.1 of Pseudomonas sp. R4-15. Lineage (NCBI taxonomy): Bacteria > Pseudomonadati > Pseudomonadota > Gammaproteobacteria > Pseudomonadales > Pseudomonadaceae > Pseudomonas > Pseudomonas sp. R4-15. Next base: position 2,284,232 of record NZ_CM147293.1, on the reverse strand, counting down.
TGATGCAGGCCAAATGGGTCGATGACGACCATTCGGCGCGCTTCGTCGCCGAGCACTTCGCCAGTCCCGGCGCCGAGGCCGCGGTGGACAAGGCGTTGCGCATCGACAGCACCGTGATGCTGGTCGACGACCCGGTCAAGCGCGTGGACAACATGACCATGGCCTGGGGCCTGGAGGCACGCACGCCGTTCCTCGACTACCGCGTGGCCGAGCTTTCGGCACGCATCCCGGCGCGCTTCAAGCTGCCCGACGGCGGTAAGCACGTACTCAAGGAAGCCGCCCGTCAGGTGATTCCCGCCGAAGTCATCGACCGCAAGAAGGGCTACTTCCCAGTGCCCGGCCTCAAGCACCTGCAGGGCGACACCCTGGGCTGGGTGCGCGAGCTGCTGCTCGACCCCAGCCAGGACCGCGGGCTGTTCCAGCGCGATTACATCGATCGCCTGCTGGCCGACCCGGACGGCCAGCTCACACCGCTGCGCGGTTCGAAACTTTGGCAGCTCGCGGCACTCAACCTGTGGCTGAGCGAACACGGACTCTGAGCCCAAGACCATGAAAAACCCCTATGGACAGCGCCTGCGGCGCGGACAGCCGCCCACCTACCAACGCCTGCAGGCGCGCCTGGCCGCCGATGGCCAGGCGCGCAGCGAAGCGCCGGTAGCCATCGCCTGCGGCTGGGGCCGTATCCTCATCGGGCATACCTTTTCAGACCCTACTGAGCTGGCTGCCGAACTGCTGCGCGAATCCCCCGGCGAACGCGATCTCGCGCTCTACGTGGAGGCACCGCACCAGGTCCTGGCACAGGCGCCGCAGCAGCTCTTCCTCGACCCGTCGGACACCCTGCGCCTGTGGTTCACCGACTACCGACCTGCGCGCCGGCCGTTCCGCGGCTTCCAGATTCGCCGCGCGCAGAGCGAGGCGGACTGGCAGGGGCTCAACTGCCTCTACCAGACGCGCGGCATGCTCAGCGTGAAACCCGCCCAGTTGACGCCCCTGGAGGACGGCGGGCCGACCTACTGGGTCGCCGAGGACGAGGGCAGCGGCGAGATCGTCGGCGGTGTCATGGGGCTCAACCACAGCGAGGCCTTCGGTGATCCCGAGGGTGGCAGCAGCCTCTGGTGCCTGGCGGTCAGCCCGACCTGCAAGCGCCCCGGCGTGGGCGAAGCGCTGGTACGGCATCTGGTCGAGCACTACCTCTCGCGCGGCCAGGCCTACCTCGACCTGTCGGTGATGCATGACAACCGTCAGGCCATCGCCCTGTACGAGAAGCTCGGTTTCCGCAACCTGCCGACCTTCACCCTGAAGTGCCGAAACAGCATCAACCAGCCGCTGTTCATCGGTCCCGGCCCCCAAGCAGAACTCAACCCTTACGCGCGCATCATCGTCGACGAGGCCCTGCGCCGCGGCATCGACGTGCAAGTGGACGACGCCGAGGGTGGCCTGTTCACCCTCACCCACGGCGGTCGGCGCATCCGCTGCCGCGAATCGCTCTCGGACCTCACCAGCGCCGTGGCCATGACCCTCTGCCAGGACAAACGCCTGACCCACCGCTGCCTGCAGCGCGCCGGGCTGTCGTTGCCCGCACAACGCCTGGCCGGTAGCGATGAGGACAACGCAGCCTTCCTCGCCGAGCACGGCGCGGTGGTCGCCAAGCCGGTGGACGGCGAACAGGGTCAGGGCGTGGCCGTGGACCTGCGCAACGAAGAGGAACTGCGCGAAGCCATCGAGCAGGCGCGCCGCTTCGATTCGAGGGTCCTGCTGGAGAGCTACCACGAGGGCCTGGATCTGCGCATCGTGGTGATCGGCCACCAGGTGGTCGCCGCGGCCATCCGCCGCCCTGCGGAAATCCTGGGTGACGGACGCCTGGCAATCCGCCAACTGATCGAAAAACAGAGTCGCCGGCGCCAGGCCGCGACCAGCGGCGAGAGCAGCATTCCACTGGACGACGAGACACTACGCACCCTGCGTAGCGCCGGTTACGACTACGACCACGTGCTACCCGCCGGCACCCGCCTGGCGGTGCGCAAGACCGCCAACCTGCATACCGGCGGCACCCTGGAGGACGTCACCGCGATCCTCCACCCGACCCTGCGCGAGGCCGCCGTACGCGCCTCCCGGGCACTGGACATTCCGGTGGTCGGCCTGGACCTGCTGGTACCGGCTGCGGACCAGCCCGAACATGTGTTCATCGAGGCCAACGAGCGCGTCGGCCTGGCCAATCACCAGCCACAACCAACGGCCGAGCGGTTCATCGACCTGTTGTTCCCGCTCAGTCAAAGCCACCCCTGATAGCGCGCCGCGTCGCGGCGCCGTCGTACAGGAGATGCCATGAGCAGCCGACTTCCCGAACCCGACCTGGACTACCTGCGTCGGGTCTTGCTGGAGATGCTGGCCATCCCCAGCCCCACCGGCTTCACCGATACCCTGGTGCGCTACGTCGCCGAGCGCCTGGAAGAACTGGGAATCCCCTTCGAACTGACCCGCCGCGGCACCATCCGCGCCACGCTCAAGGGGCGCCGCTACAGCCCGGACCGGGCGATCTCCGCGCACCTGGACACCATTGGCGCCATCGTCCGCGAAGTCCATGACAACGGCCGTCTGGCCCTGGCGCCGGTGGGTTGCTGGTCGAGCCGCTTCGCCGAAGGCAGCCGCGTCAGCGTGTTCACCGACCTGGGCGTGCTGCGCGGCAGCGTGCTGCCCCTGATGGCATCCGGACATGCCTTCAACACCGCCGTCGACCAGATGCCGGTGAGTTGGGACCACGTCGAACTGCGCCTGGATGCGGTCACCGAGAACCGCGCGCAAACCGAGGCGCTGGGGGTTGGCGTAGGCGATTTCGTGGCCTTCGACCCGCTCCCCGAATTCACCGACAGCGGCCACATCAGCGCCCGCCATCTGGACGACAAGGCCGGCGTCGCCGCCCTGCTCGCGGGACTCAAGGCGGTGGTCGACAGTGGTCGCGAACCGCCGATCGACGTGCACCCGCTGTTCACCATCACCGAAGAAGTCGGCTCCGGGGCCGCCGCCGCACTGCCCTGGGACGTGTCCGAATTCGTCGGTATCGACATCGCTCCGGTGGCGCCGGGGCAGCAGTCCAACGAACAGAAAGTCACCGTCGCCATGCAGGACTCCGGTGGTCCCTACGACTATCACCTGTCACGCCACCTGTTGCGCCTGGGCGAGGAACACGACATCCCGCTACGCCGTGACCTGTTCCGCTACTACCACAGCGACGCCCAATCCGCAGTGACCGCCGGCCACGACATCCGCACCGCACTAATCGCCTTCGGTTGCGACGCCACCCATGGCTACGAACGCACCCACATCGACAGCCTGGCCGCCCTCGCCCGCCTGATCAGCGCCTACGTCCTGAGCCCGCCGGTATTCTCCAGCGACGCGCAGAACGGCAAACAGTCCCTGGAGCGCTTCGATCACCAGCTGGAACACGATGCGCAGATGGAGAGCGACACCCGCGTACCGGCGGTGGACTCGCTGGTGGGGCGCCATCGGGACAAGCACGAGGAGTGACACACGAGGTGCCGGTCAGGCACCGCACCGAAGGATGCGGCCCATGCAGGTGCATGGGCTATCTCTGGACTCAATCAGTCGCAGACTGCGGCGACCACGCTCATTTCAACGCGCAGATCGGGGCTGGCCATCAGCGCCTGTACGGTAGCCCGGGCCGGGGTGTGTTCGGCATCGATCCAGTTTTCCCACACGGCATTCATGCCGGCGAAGTCATCCATGGTCTTGAGATAGATGGTGGTGGAGAGGATACGCGTCTTGTCGCTGCCCGCTTCGGCCAACAGTCCGTCGATCTTGGCCAACACCGCCTGGGTCTGCGCCGCGATATCTGCCTTGGCGGCATCACCCCCGGAGGCGGTCTGGCCGCACAGGTAGACCACGCCGGAGTGGATCACGATCTTGCTCATGCGCGGACCGGACTGGATTCGTTGGATCGAGCTCATGCGTACTCCTGAAAAAAGAACGCCACCACTCAGGTGGCGAGAGAGGGATTCGGATTTGCGGCAACAGACCCTAGGGTCTGCGCGACGATTCCGCCGGCTCGGTTTCCGCAAGCATCGCCAGCGAGCCCAGAGGCACGGGTTTGAGCGGTGAGCGAATGTGATAGGCCCCAACTTGCTCCGGTGTCGCACCCGTGCTGCTGGCCAACAGTTGCGTCACCGTCAGCCCGCACATGCGCCCCTGGCAGGGCCCCATGCCGCAGCGACTGAAGAACTTGGTCTGGTTCGGCCCCTGGCAACCCAGGCGCGCCATGTCGCGGATCTGCCCGGCGGTGACTTCCTCGCAGCGGCATACCACCGTCTCGTCGGCGGGCTCGGCCAGCCACTGCGGCGGGCGGTACAGCGCATCCAGGAACGGACGGATACGCAGGTGCCGCGCCCATTGCGCACGCAGCGGCGCGGCCTTCGCTTCGGCAGCGCTGTGCTCGAGTTTACCGAGTGCCAATGCTGCGCCGATGGCGGCCAGCGCACCCGCGGGCTCGGCAGCCAGGGCACCGCCGATCGCGGCACCGTCGCCGGCGATACGCAGGCCTGCGAGCGACGTCTGGCCCCACGCATCCAGGTGTGGACGCCAGGCCAATTGCTCGGCGTCCCAGTCGTGCTCGACGCGCATCAGGCGGCTGAGCTGAGTGTTCGGCACTACACCGTGGTGCAACAGCACGGTATCGGCCGCATAGCGCTGCTCGCGGCCATTGGCACGGAACACCAGGGCCTCGGCTTTCTCCTCGCCTTCGATGCGCAACTCGCTCGCGGCACTGAACACCGGCACGCCGGCCTTGCGCAGCTTCCACAGCATGCCCAGGCCCTTGCTCAGGTAGGCCGGTGCGCCAAGGGCCGCCGGCAGGTAACGCATGGCGCGCCCCAGGTTGCTGCGCGGCGCAGTCTGCACGATGGCGCGCACCTCGGCACCCGCATCGAGCAACTGGCAGGCGACCAGCAGCAACAGCGGACCGGCGCCGGCCAGCACCACAGGGCCTGCCGGCACACTGGCACCCGTTTTCAGAGCGATCTGCGCAGCACCTGCGCTCATCACGCCAGGCAGCGTCCAGCCGGGAATCGGCGAAGGACGCTCCATCGCACCGCTGGCGGCGATCAGTTGCGGCGCACGCACCTGGAACGACTGGCCGTTCTGCTGCACGGTCAGCGTCAGGTCACGCGCCACGTCCCACACCAGCGCGCCGTAGCGCACATCGCTCAGTACCTGTTCGGCACGCACGGCCAGACCTTCGCCATGGCGGTAGTCCTTGCCGAGCACTTCGGCCACCGCGGGGGCCACCCCTCGGATGTTGCGATAGATCTGCCCGCCGGGACCGGCCTGCTCGTCGAGCAACAGGGTCCGCAGACCCAGGGCCTGCGCGGTGGTCGCCGCCGACAGCCCCGCAGGCCCGGCGCCGATCACGATCACGTCATGGGTGAAGTCGCTCATGCGTGGGCCTCCGCCTGGCGTGCGCCGTGCATCCGCCGAACCTGCATACCCTCGCGCACCTGCAGCATGCAGGCCTGCTCGTTCGGCTGGCCATCGACCTCGACCAGGCACTCGAAGCACGCGCCCATCAGGCAGAACGGCATGCGCGGCGCGCCGGACACCGGGGTGTGGCGCAGCGGCTCGATGCCCTGGTTGAGCAACGCGGTCGCGAGGGTTTCCCCGGCGCGCGCGGTCAACGGCTGGCCGTCGACCCAGATCTGCACCTGGGCCGGTTGTTGCGCTTGAGGAAGCGCGATCGGCTTAAACATGGAAGCGCTCCGCCTTGAACGTCTTGATCGAAGCCGGCTCCTCGCCGCCCCGCAGCCAGCGCACCAGCGCTGTGGCGTGGGCCGAAGCCAGGGTAATGCCGCTGTGGCAGGTCACCAGGAACGCCCCGGGGCATTGGCTGGATTCCTGGTAGATCGGCAGGCCATCGGGCGTCATCACCCGCAGCGCGCCCCAGGTGCGCACGATGTTGGCGTTCTCCAGCAGCGGGAAGATCCTCTGCGCACGGGCAGCGATGCGTGCCAGTTGCTCGAGGGTGGTGCCATCATCGAGACCGACGTCTTCCTTGGAGTCGCCAATCTGCACCACGCCTTCGCCGGTCTGGCGCACGACGCCGGTGGGATAGTTGAGGAACGGCTGCATCCGCTCGGTGACGAGAATCTGCCCGCGGTTCGGCTCGACGGGCGCATCGATGCCCACCATCGGCCCCAACTGGCGGTTGCCCAGGCCGGCGGCGAGCACCACGCGCCCGGCCACGTGCTCGACACCCGAGGACCAGACATGGAAGCCATCGCTACGTTTTTCGATGCGCTCGACGCGCACTCGGTTGACCAGCTCGCCACCCAGCGCAGTGACCGCCTGGAACAGCGCGCGCAACAGGCGCAACGGGCTGACATGCCCGTCCAGCTTGCCGAAGCTGGCACCCGCCACGTTCGGGCCGATATGTGGCGACAGCTCACGCAGCGCCGCGTTGTCGAGCATCTGGTAGGGATAGGGTTCGCCCAGCATCCGCTGCAGCGAGGCCAGGCTCGCCTCGCGCTTCTCCAGTTCCTGATCGCTCAGGCAGAAGTGCAGCCCACCGTTCTGCTGCAGCTCCAGGGCGACACCGGTACGCTCGTTCAATTCCTCGGCAAATGCCTGCCAGCCCTTGGCCGAGCTCATGGTCCAACGCGAATAGTCGGGCGTGGACAGGCCCTTGCCCTGCACCCACACCAGGCCGAAGTTGCCACGCGCGGCACGGAAGGCGTCGTCGCCCTCATCCAGCACCCGCACGCGCTCACCGGCACGCGCCAGGCCGTAGGCGATGGACATGCCCACCACGCCGCCGCCAATCACCAGGGTATCGATGCTCGTGCGGCTCATGAGGTTTTCCCCGCGAGGACCCGATCCAGACCGTAGAAACGGTCGAGCAGGATCATCAGCGCCAGGGTCAACACGATCAGCACCGTCGACACGGAGGCCAGCAGCGGATCGATGCTGTTGGCGATGTAGTTGTACATCTTCACCGGCAAGGTCTCGGTACTGGCAGAGGCCACGAATACGGACATGGTCAGCTCGTCAAAACTGTTGATGAAAGCGATCAGCCAGCCACCCGCCACACCGGGCACGATGAGCGGCAATTCGATGCGCCAGAACACCGTCCAGGCTGAGGCGCCCAGTGATTGCGCGGCCTGCGCGGTGGTGCGGTCGAACCCCGTAGCGGCGGCGACTACCAGGCGCAGTACATAGGGCAGCACCACCACGGTGTGTGCGGCCGTCAGTCCCCAGAAGGTGCTGGAGCCACCGATCAGCGTGAGGAAGCGCAGCAAGGCGATACCCAACACCACATGCGGCACCATCAGCGGCGACATCAGCGCGCCCAGCACCACCTCGCGACCGGGGAAGCGGTGCCAGGCGATGGCCATGCCCGCCGGCACCGCCAGCAGCGTGGCCAGGGTCGCGGCCAGCGCGCCCAGCCCGAGGCTGCGGTAGAACGGCGTGGTGAAGCTGTCGTCGCTGAGCATCGCTGTGTACCAGCGCCAGGAGGCGCCGTCGAACGGCATGGAGATGTAGCCCTTGTCGGTGAACGACACCAGCACCACCACCACCAGCGGCGCGAGCATGAAGGCGATGAACAGGCCGTGGAAAACCAGCAGCACGCGAGGAGTTCTGTTCATTGGAATACCTGCTTGTAGCGACGCTCGATCAGGCGGTTGAGGCCCATCGACAGCGCCATCACCAACACCAGCAGCACCACCGCCAGGGTCGCGCCGAGCGGCCAGTTGAGGTTGGCGAGGAATTCGTCATAGATCGTCGTGGGCACCACCTTCAGGCGCCGCCCGCCGATGATCGCCGGGGTGGCGAAGGCGCTGGTGGCCAGGGCGAAGACGATCAGACTGCCGGACAGCACCCCGGGGATGACCTGGGGAAAGACGATACGCCGCAACACGGTGAACAACCCCGCGCCGAGGGATTCGGCGGCCTGCTCGGTGGCCGGGTCGAGCTTCTGCATCGACGCCCACACCGCCAGCACCATGAACGGCACCAGCACATGCACCATGGCCACCACCACCCCGCCGAAGGTGAACATCATCTTGATCGGCGTGTCGATCAGCCCCCAGGCCAGCAGCACCTTGTTGATCACCCCGGCGTTGCCGAGCAGGATCGCCCAGCCCAGGGTGCGCACCACCACCGACACCAGCAGTGGTCCCAGCACGATGACGATGGAAACCGCCCGCCAGCGCGGCGAAAGCCGGCTCAGCACGTAGGCTTCCGGTACACCGATGAGGATGCACAGTGCGGTCACCATCAGCCCCATGCCGAAGGTGCGGGCGAAGATGCCGTAGTAGTAGCTGTCACTGAGTACACTGGCGTAGTTGCCCAGGCTCGCCTGGTCGCCCACGGCGCCGCCGGGGAGGTAGCTGTAGAAGCTCAGCGACAGCAGGATCAGCAACGGGCAGGCGACGAAGGCCAGCACCATCAGCATGCCGGGGCTGGCCAGCCAGTACGGCAGCGCAGCGCTCGGGCGACTCATGCCGGGCTCCCGGAACGCGGCGCCAGACGCGCATGTTCGGCGAGCCAGCTCAGGCCCACTTCATCGCCCTCGGCGACCTGCGGCAGACCGTCGTTGGGTTGCGTCACCTGCAGTGCGCCCAGTGACGTCTCCACCTGGTACAACCAATGGTTGCCGAGGAACACCCGGGCGCCGACGCGGCCACGCAGCAGCACATTCTGCTCGGTGAACTGGATCTTCTCAGGACGCACGATGTAGGCCAGCTCGCCAACGCCCTCATCGTTGGAGGGCAGGCGATGGCCCTGCACCTCGAACTCGCCGCCCGCGTGCGCGCGGCTTCCGTCGAACACGTTGGCCTTGCCCAGGAAGGTCGAGGCGAAGCGGCCGTTGGGCCGCTCGTACATATCCAGCGGCCGATCGACCTGCTCGATACCACCCTTGTTCATCAGCACCACGCGATCGGACAGAGTCATTGCCTCGGCCTGATCGTGGGTGACCATGATGGTGGTCACACCGACGCGATGCTGCAGGGCACGCAGCTCGATCTGCATCTCCTCGCGCAGCTTGGCATCCAGCGCACCCATCGGCTCGTCCAGCAACAATACCGGCGGCTGGATGGCCAGCGCACGCGCCAGCGCCACACGCTGGCGCTGGCCGCCGGACAGCTCGCGCGGGTAACGCTCGGCCATCGGTTCCAGGTGCACCAGTTGCAGGGTCTCCTTGACCCGCTGACGGCGCTCGGCGGCGCGCAGCCCCTGCATTTCCAGGCCGAAGGCGACGTTGTCGGCAACGCTCATGTGCGGGAACAGCGCGTAGCTCTGGAATACGATGCCCAGGCCGCGCTGGCTGGGCTTGACCTGGGTGATATCGCGCCCGTCGAGGACGATCCGCCCTCGGGACGGTTGGACGAACCCGGCCACCATTTGCAAAGTGGTGGTCTTGCCGCAGCCGGACGGGCCGAGCAAGCTGACGAATTCGCCCTTTTCGATGTGCAGGGTGGTATCGGCCACGGCGACGAAATCGCCGTAGTGCTTGGAGATACCCTCTAACGTCAAGAAGCTCATGGTTCTTGCCTCATCACAGCCACCTTCTGGTCATTGCGCGATACAGTGGCTCACTGCTCGACGGAGCGGTTCCAGCGGGTGGTCCACTCGCTGCGCTTGGCGTTGATCACGTCGTAGTTCGGAGAGACCAGGGCGTTGACCTTTTCCGGTCCGTACACCACGCGGGCAGCGACTTCAGGCGTCAGCTCGGTTTTCTCGTTGACCGGCCCCCAGCCGTTGACGTCGGCGAGAATGGCCTGGGATTCGGGAGAGGTCACATGGCGCAGGAACTGCTGGGCCAGCTCCGGCTGCGGCGCGCCTTCGACGGCGCAACCCGCGCTGAGCAACGCCACCGCACCTTCCTTCGGATAGACGAACTCCAGCGGCGCACCCTGAGCGATCGCGGTCTGCACGCGGCCATTGCCCCATACGGCCAGCACCGACTCGCCGGTCTGCAGCATCTGCGCCATCTTGCCCGGCGACGGCTCCCAAGCCAGTACGTTCGGAGCGACCTTATCGATCATCGCCGAGAAGCCGGGCTCCATGTTGTTTTCACCGCCGCCGTTGATCTTGGCCATCATCAACAGGGTCAACAGCCCGTAGCCATTGGCGATGGGCGGAATGACCACGGTCTGTTCGTACTTCGGGTTTTCCAGATCGTGCCAGGAGGTCGGCGCGGGCCAGCCTTTCTTGGCGAAAAACGCTTTGTTGTAGGTCAGGCCCACAGCGATGAAACCGATACCCAGCGACTTGCCCCCCGGCATCCGTGCACTCGGATAGAGGTCATCCAACGCGGGGTTGGCCTCGACCTTGGCGCACAAGCCCTGGTCGATGGCCTGGAACATGGGACCGTCATCGATCAACGCGACGGAGAGTTCCTGGTTGCCCTTCTGCGCCTGCAGCTTGGCCAGCGTGTCGGTCGAGTTGCCCGCTACGTAAACCACCTTCGCGCCGGTTTTCGCTTCGAATGACGGAATGATCTTGTCTTTGAAGATGTTCTCCGTCGAGCCTCCATAGCCACCGACATAGAGCGTTTCTTCGGCATGGGCGTTGACTGACACGGCAAAAGCCAAGGTGCTCATCACGGCAAGCGTCTTATACATGGGTGGCTCCTACAGGGTTGGCACGAACGAATGATTATTAGAGTTGGGCCGCCAGCACGGCAGGCTTGCGGCCATCTTAGGCAGCGAAAAGAAGTGCTGAATAGGTAAATTTCGCCCCCTACTAATGCATGAATGTTATGTTTCGTTCACGAACGCTCTAGCAAGCCGCTTCGGTTTGTCGGCGCAGTGAGCGGATGGATCGACCCGTACCTTGAGCCGGCGGCACCACACGTTGCCTCGTTTCCAGCCCAGCATGAGCGCCTACCCATGAAGCCCGCCGTCAACCTGCGTCAGATCGAAGCGTTCTATTCAGTGATGCGCTCCGGCACCGTGGTCGGTGCGGCGCAAATGATGAGCGTGACGCAGCCAGCGATCAGCCGAGCCATCGCCCTGCTAGAGCTCAAGATCGGCTACAAGCTGTTCGAGCGGCGTGGTCGCAAGCTGGTAGCGACGCCCGAAGGGGAAGCGTTCTTCCGGGAAATCGAGCCCATCTACGGGAGCCTCGACCGCATCGCCCAGGCCGCACAAGACATCGGTCAGCAGCGGGCGGGGCAACTGCGCATCGCGACCCTTCCGGCGCTGTCTCTGGGCGTCGTACCGCGCGCCGTAGCGCAGTTCCTGGCGACCCGACCGAAAGTGACGGTGTACATCCAGACGCTGCCGACCCGGCAGATCGCCGATCAGATTGCCACGCGCCAGTTCGACGTCGCGGTGGTCGAACTACCCTTGTCGAAGTCCTCGATTTCCATCGAGCCGCTGGAGCCGGTGCCAATTTGCACGGTAATCCCACGCAGTCACCCATTGGCGCAGAAAAAACGCATTTCGCTGAAAGAGCTCGATGGCGAACGCATGATCCTGCTCTCGCAACACAGCTACATTCGCTACCAGATTGAGGACGCGTTCTCCAAACTGCACATATCGCCCAATGTGATCCTGGAAACCCCCAACTCGCTGGTGGCCTGCGGGCTGGTGGAGGCCGGTGCGGGCATCAGCCTGATCTCCCAACTGGCCGCCGCGCCGTTCCAGGGAGCCGATCTGGCAGTGGTACCGATCCAGGAGTCGCTGCTGTCGCGCTGCGCGGTGATATTCCCCTACCCCGGCGAGCGACTGAAACTGGCGGAGGCCTTCGCCGCGCAACTACGCGAAACCATGCTTGAGCATTGATCGGCGGGTCTTGGATAGCAGCGCCTTGCCGTTGCGACAAGGCGCCTGGGGACGGCAAGCGCCCGCTAGATCAGCGTTTGCCGATCGCCCGCTGATTGGATAGGTAGATATTGTCCCCCGCCAGTGGCTCGCCACGCTCGATCGCCGTCAGCCACTGCGCCGTGGATGCCACGGCGGCGAAACTGCTGTGCATGACCACCGTCATCACCCGGTGGATCTCCTCGGCGCTGGCGCTGCCTAGGGCATTCTCGTAGGGCACGGAACCACTGGCATCGTGCAACAGCTCGACGCGCCAGCCCTCGTGATGGGCCTGCAGCACGGTGGACACGTCGCAGTTGTGCGTCATGTAGCCGACCACGCTGAGCGTGTCGACCTGCCGCTCACGCAGCCAGGCGCCCAGTTCCGTGCCGGCCAGTGCGCTCGCCAGGTTTTTGCCCACGTGCAGGTCTCGTGCTCGACGAGCGACTTCCGGATGCAGCTCGGCCATCGCTCCGCCCCGGGCGAACAGCGGCGAATCGGCTGCGGCGAAATGCTGGATGACGACGACCGGAATCGCCTGGGCGTGGGCGGCATCCATGGCGCGCAGGATGTTTGGCAGGGACTCGCTGACCGGCGGATATTCGATCCGCAGGTTGCCGTTGATGTATTCGTTCTGCACGTCGATGACGATCAGGGCGCGACGGGGGGATTGGCTCATCGGGATGACCTCGCTGTAGGGGGTGAGGTGATTTTCCATGACCTGGCCGACGAGAAGTGAGCGGCCCGAATGACATATGACGATAGAATCGGGCCAAATTCTGACGAGCGCTCTTCATGCCCACCCGCCGCATCGCCGTGGTCGCCTTCGACCAGATCAGTCCGTTCCATCTCTCCGTGCCCTGCCTGGTCTTCGGCGATCTCGCCCCGACTGAACACGCGTACGAGGTGTGCGTCTGCGCGGCGGATTCCGCTCCGCTAAGGACCACGGCGGGTTTTGAAATTGCCGTGAACGCGGGTCTGGAAGCGCTGGAACACGCGGACAGCGTGATCGTGCCGAGTTGGCGCGACACCCTGGAACGCCCGCCCCAGGCACTGCTCGATGCGCTGGTGGCGGCCCACGCCCGCGGCGCACGCGTGATCGGCCTGTGCCTGGGCGCCTACGTGCTGGCTGAGGCCGGTCTGCTCGACGGCCGCCAGGCCACCACCCACTGGGCCTGGGTCGACGACTTCAGCCGCCGTTATCCTGCGGTGAAGGTCAACGCCGACGCGCTCTATCTGGATGATGGAAGGCTGCTCACCTCGGCCGGAACCGCCGCCGCACTGGACTGCTGCCTGCATCTGCTGCGCCAGGACTGGGGCGCCGAGGTAGCCAATCGGGTCGCCCGGAGGCTGGTGGTGGCGCCCCATCGCCAGGGGGGCCAGGCACAGTTCATCGAACAACCGCTGCCGGCCAACCCCGGTGGAGATCGCCTGGCCGAATTGCTCGATTGGGTCAGGGCCAACCTGCAGCGCCCCCACGATCTGGACGGGCTGGCGGAAAAAGCCCTGATGAGCCGCCGCACCTTCACCCGCCGCTTCCGCCAGCTCACCGGCACCACGGTCAGCCACTGGCTCCTAACGCAGCGCCTGGCCCTGAGCCAGCGCCTGCTGGAGACCACGCGACAGCCCGTGGAAACGGTCGCCGACCTGTCCGGCTTCGGCTCGGTCGTCTCCCTGCGCCAGCACTTCGCCAAGGCTTTGGGCGTTTCACCGAGCGCCTACCGGCAGACGTTTCGGGGGATGGAGGCCGACTAATGCCGTTGTCTATCGTCGGTAGCGACGGGAAAATGGCTCGCTCGCACCTAACGAGCCGGGCTACGACGGACAGGCTTCGCTTCGGCCACCCTTCGGGGTTCGCCCCTTATGCCGTGAGCCCCGCCAACCCCCGCAAGAAATCCCCGAAGCCGCCCCGCGCGCGACACTCCAGGCGGGCACTGGTACACACGCGAACCTCCCGGCTCCATACGATGCGAGCGCTCTGGGCCTGCAGACGTTGCACCAGTTGCACGTCCTCGTCGCAGGCCAACGGCGGGAAGCCGCCCGCAGCGAGGTAGGCCGGGACGGCAACGCCGAGATTGGCGCCGTGTATGTGGGCGTGGCCTTCGCGGTCCTGGTAGAGACTGCAGTAACGGCTGCGTACCGCGCTGCCGTGCTCGCTCCAGTCCTCGACCTCGACCACCCCGCAGACCGCATCGCTGCCGTAGGCCAATTGCCGCGACAGCCAGTCGCCGGCCACCCGGGTATCGGCGTCGGTACTCGCCAGCCAGCGGGCGCCCTGGGCGATCAGCCAGTCGGCCCCCAGGGCGCGGGCAATGCCGACGTTGCGTGCATCGCTCTCCAGGATCGTCACCGGGTAGGTTTCCGCCACGCGGCGGCTGGCGTCCTCGCAGGCGTCCAGAACCACCGCCACGCTGACCGCCTCGCCCCGTAATCCGGCATGCCTGGAAGCCTCGAACACCGAAGCCAGACAGGCCGACAGCAACGCCTCTTCGTTATGCGCCGGAATCACCACGCCGATCATAGGAGGCCCTCGCGCTGGGCCACCGACTCACCGCCCGCGCCCCAGACTTCCAGCAGGAAATCATCCTCGCGATGGCTGGACAGGCGCGGAAGCTCCAGATGCGCATCGAGCAGACGATGCACCGCGTCACCGTCGAGCATGCAACCGTCGATGGGATGGCGCCAGTGACAGGCAAGCAGGACGCCACCCTCCTCCAGCGACTCGCGCATGCGCGCCACCAAGCGTGCAAGGCCGTCCCCGTCGAGGTAGTACCCCCATTCGCTGAACACCAAGAGGTCGAAGCGGGATTCGGGCCATTGCTCAGGCAGCACCCGCTGCTCCACCTGGACACGGGAATTCCCGGAGAAACGCTGGCGCGCCTGAGCGACGGCGGCAGCGCAGCCGTCACTGATCAACAGCCGATCGCATCGCTCGGCCAACCCCGCGCTCAATTCGCCAATGGCGCAGCCGGGCTCGAAAGCGCGGGCATAGCGCGGATGCGGCAGGGCGGCCAGGGTCAGTGCGCGCTTGCGGGCCTCGTACCAACGGCGACGGTAGTCCCAAGGGTCTTCGGCAGCGGCGTAGAGGGTGTCGAAATAGCTCATCGGCAGGCTCATACCAGGTAAAGCTCCCAGGGTTGCAGGACACGTTCGAGGGCCTGGGCGGGCAGGATTGGCGCCGCGCCAGTGGAGGGATCGGTTTGCAACTGGCTGTGGAAACACTGCAGCGCTGCACGCTTGGCGGCGAGCGTCTGCGCGTCCAAGTCCAGGCGACGGACGCGGGTCCACGGGACCCGCGTATCCGCCGGGGAGGCCCAGTGCCAGGTCCAAACCGGCACGCCATGGAAACGAGCGCCGCTACCTTCGCAGGCGCGACGGCAGGCGCGGCCCGCGGCTTCGTGATCGGGGTGGCCGTCGCATTCCCAGGTGCAGAACACCCAGTCCCCCGGCCGCAACAGCGCCCCCAGGGCACCGGCGACGGACTCCTCGGCATCGCTCAAGCCGCCATCGGCAAAGCCCAGGCGGTTCACTTGCGCGTAGCTCACCTCGAGCCGCGCCGCAGCGGCCAGGCTTTCCAGAGGGCGCGTCTGCAACAACCGAGCGACCGGCCACTGGCTGGAATCAGGATGACTGCCATCGCCATCGGTCAACGCCACCAGCGATACCGGCACCGCACGCTGCGCCAGCCGGCGCATCAACCCGCCACAGCCGATGATTTCGTCGTCCGGGTGCGGTGCCACGACGACCACCCGCACGCCAGGCGGCAAGGCATCCAGCGAAAAGGTGGGCAGTTGCGCAAGCCCTGGCCAACCCCGCCATGCCTCCACTGAGGTGCCCTCCCCGTGGATGACCCGGTCGCCTACAGATGCCATTCCGCGTCCTCCCCCAGCAGGGTCTCCCCCAGGTGCTGCAGATCGCGCTCGGCATGGCTCTGCCGCAGGAATACCGGCAGGTCGGCGGCCAGGCGAGCGAATCGCGCATCCCGGCAGAATGGCGCCGCGCCCAGCGCGCGACCGACATGACGCTGTACGGTATCGACGCTCGACTCGACCAGCGCCCGACTGCGCAGGGCGAGCAGGCGCGCATCAGCCTGCGGGTGGGCGTCGATCCAGGCCGCAGCCTCGCGCAACTGCGCGGCGGCGGCGGCCAATGCGGCATCCACGCGGCCCAGGTGAGCCAGCGCGTGGGACTCGCTGCGCGAATGGCAGTGCGCACGCAGCGCCTCGGCCAGGGCAACGGCGGCGCCGTACCAGGCAGCGGCGATGCCGATGGCGCCCTGCCAGAAGCCCGGGCGATCGAGATAAGCGCCGGCCTCACCGACGCTGTGGGCCCTGGCGCCATCGAACAGCACTTCGACACTGGCACTGGCGGCCATACCGACCGCACACCAACCCTGTCCCGTGACCTCGACGCCAGGCTGATCCAAGTACACCGCCACCATGCGGGCCGCGCCCTGCTCGTCCCAACCGCTAACCAGCGCGCCGTCCAGCAGCGCTGCGCCCGAGCACCAGGCCTTGCGGCCGAACAGGCGCCATTCCGAGCCCTCGCGGCGCAGCTCCAGGCGGGCCTGCGGCGGTTCCGCAGCCCACACGCCCCAGCACCCCGGCCCCAGCGGCTCGCCGGTCAACTCCTGGTTGATGGCCTGGGCATCCGCGTGCGCCTCGAACAGCTTCAGCAGACTGAGATCGTGTCCGGCCACCGTTGCCAGAGAGCGCCAGCGTCCGAGGGTATCGCCGCCTCCCGGTAATGGCAGTTCCGCCAGCGACTCTTCGACCAATAGCCGAAGGCGCTGCGCGAGTTCATCAGGGGATGCAGGCCAGGACCAGGCCTGCAAGGTCTGTTGCAAGGAAAGAGGATCAGCGGACACCGGAAATCTCCACAAGACGGGCTATGCCGCCGACTCAGAAAAGTCGACTCGTCCCCATCACGGGAGTTTCAACAGGCGGAGCAACGGCGCCCCAGGAGCGGGGCGCCGGGAGGGTTACTTCTTGCCGAGCTTCTTCAGCTCTTCGTCACGCAGTTCGCGACGCAGGATCTTGCCGACGTTGGTGGTCGGCAGGCTGTCGCGGAACTCGACGGACTTGGGCCGCTTGTAGCCGGTGACGTTGTCGTGCATGTGCTGCATCACCTGCTCCTTGGTGACGCTGGCGCCGGGCTTGACCACCACGAAGAGCTTGATCGCCTCACCGGACTTCTCGTCCGGTACACCGATGGCGGCGCACTGCAGCACTCCGGGCAGGGTCGCCAGGACGTCTTCCAGCTCGTTGGGGTACACGTTGAAGCCGGAGACCAGGATCATGTCCTTCTTACGGTCGACGATGCGCAGGTAGCCATCTTCCTGGATCA
This sequence comes from Pseudomonas sp. R4-15, assembly GCF_055768815.1. Classification (NCBI taxonomy): domain Bacteria; kingdom Pseudomonadati; phylum Pseudomonadota; class Gammaproteobacteria; order Pseudomonadales; family Pseudomonadaceae; genus Pseudomonas; species Pseudomonas sp. R4-15. Next base: position 2,267,073 of record NZ_CM147293.1, on the reverse strand, counting down.
GCGCAATGTCACCGGTTTTCAGCCAGCCCTCGTCGTCGAGGATCTCGGCGGTGGCGTCGGCGCGCTCCCAGTAGCCCTTCATCACCTGCGGGCCTTTGACGCACAGCTCGCCAATCTCACCCAGGGCCAGCTCGCGGCCCTCTTCGTCGATGATCTTGCACAGGGTCGAGGGCACCGGGATGCCGATGGTGCCGACCTGGATGTTCTCGATCGGGTTGACCGTCGCCACCGGCGAGGTCTCGGTCATGCCGTAGCCTTCGCAGATGCCGCAGCCGGTGACTTCCTTCCAGCGTTCGGCGGCGGCCAGTTGCAGCGCCATGCCTCCCGAGAACGTGGCCTTGAGCGCGGAAAAGTCCAGCTTGCGGAACTCGTCGTTGTTGCACAGGGCGACGAACAGCGTGTTGAGACCGACGAAGGCGCTGAAGCGATACTTGCCCAGGTCCTTGATCATCGACGGCAGGTCGCGCGGGTTGGTGATCAGCACGTTATGGCCACCCACCAGCATCATCACCATGCAATGAAAGGTGAAGGCGTAGATGTGGTACAGCGGCAGCGGGGCGATCACGGTTTCCCGACCCGGATCGAACTTCACGCCCATCAGCGCCTTGCACTGCAACATGTTGGCGATGATATTGCGGTGGGTAAGCATCGCACCCTTGGCCACCCCCGTGGTGCCGCCGGTGTACTGCAACACCGCGACATCGCCACCCTGTGGCTGGCTCTCGCGCAGGGCGCGGCTCTTGCCTTTGGCCAAGGCGTCATTGAAGCGCACCGCCTGCGGGAGTTTGTAGGGCGGTACCATCTTCTTCACGTGGCGTACCACGGCATTGACCAGCAGGCGCTTGAAGGTCGGCAGCATGTCGCCGACTTCGGTGACGATGACTTCGCGTACGCCGGTACGCGGCAACACCTGTTCGGCCAGGTGCGCCATGTTCGCCAGGCATACCAGCGCCTTGGCGCCGGAATCCTTGAACTGGTGTTCGAGCTCGCGTGCGGTGTACAGCGGGTTGGTGTTCACCACGATCAGCCCGGCGCGCATGGCACCGAACACGGCCACAGGGTACTGCAGCACGTTGGGCATCTGCACCGCGATGCGGTCGCCCGGCTGCAGGTCCGTGTGGTTTTGCAGGTAGGCAGCGAAATACCCGGACAGCTCATAGAGCTCGCCGTAGGTGATGGTCTTGCCGAGGTTGCTGAAGGCTGGTCGGTCGGCGAAGCGCTGGCAGGATTCTTTCAATACTGCTTGGATGCTCGGGTACAGATCGGCATCGATTTCGGCGGGCACGTCCGCCGGGTACTTACCCGTCCAGAAGTTATCGTTCATGGAAAACCCACTCCTAAGCGACAGCTGTCGGGCCGCGACATGGCGGCTAGTTGTTGTATGCAACAGACCCTGTCTGGCACGGACTGTTGGGCCCTTTGGAGGGCAATCGAACGCGTCGAGATTAGCAGCTTTGCCAGTACAGCGACAGAGCCGAAACTGCCTCACCAGTCGTAAAAATGACCAACGAACAGGAAGCGGTCACAAGACCCTGCCACTGCCACCCTGGGCTAGAATGCGCGCATCCACCCCGGGGAGCGCCCGATGCGTCATGCCAGCAACTGGTTCACCAGTCCCGACTCCACACCCCTGCACCTCAACCAGTGGCTGCCCGACGGACCGCCGCGCGCGCTGCTGCTGATCGTGCATGGCATGGCCGAGCACAGTGGCCGCTACGCGCGCTTCGCCGAGGCGGCCACGCAACGCGAGATCGGCGTCTACGCGCCAGACCTGCGCGGCCACGGCCAAAGCGCCCAGCACGGCATTCGCGGCCAATTCGCCGAGCACGATGGTTGGCGGCGGGTGCAGGACGACCTGGATGGGTTGCTCGCCCATCTGCAGCGCCAGCACCCGGAGACGCCGGTGATCGTCCTTGGCCACAGCCTCGGCAGCTACATCGTCAGCGCCTGGCTGATGCGTCGCCCGGCGCTGGCCGGCGCCATTCTTTCCGGCTCCAACTACCAGCCGACCGGGTTGTACCGAGCCGCCGAATGGGTCGCGCGGTTCGAGAGCTGGCGCCAGGGTCCGACGGGGCGCAGCGCGTTGATCGAGTGGCTGTCCTTCGGCAGCTTCAACAAGGACTTCCGCCCCAACCGCACGCGCTTCGACTGGCTCAGCCGGGACGACGCCGAGGTGGATGCCTATATCGCCGACCCGTTGTGCGGCTTTCGCTGCACCAACGGCCTGTGGCTGGACCTGATGCGCGGGCTGCAGCAGATCACCCCGGTCGCGCAGTTGCGGCAAATCGACCCCTGCCTGCCGCTGTTGGTGATCGGCGGAGAGCGTGACCCGGTGAGCGCTGGCCGGCGTCTTCAGGATCTGGCCACCGCGCTGCGCCGCGCTGGCGGCCGCGACGTCCAGCTAATCGTCTATCCCGGTGCGCGCCACGAACTGCTCAACGAGCTGCATCGCGACGAGGTCACCCAGGACATCCTCGACTGGCTGCAGGCACGCCTGTCGGCCAGCCCCTCGCAAGACAAGGAGACCGCATGACCCAGGTCAGCAGCATTGCCTACGAACAGTTGCAGGTAGGCCAGCAGGCCCATTACGAAAAGACCGTGGAGACGCGCGACGTTCAGCTGTTCGCCGCACTTTCCGGCGACCGCAACCCGGTGCACCTGGATGCCGAGTACGCCGCCACTACCCAGTTCAAGGCATGCATCGCCCACGGCATGCTCACCGGCGCGCTGATCAGCGCCGCCATCGCCTGCCACCTGCCGGGACCGGGCAGCATCTACCTGGGGCAGAGCCTGAAATTCACCCGCCCGGTGAAGCTCGGCGACCAGTTGCGCGTGGAGCTCGAGGTGCTGGAGAAACTGCCGAAGAACCGCGTACGAATCGCCACCCGCGTCTACAACCAGGCCAACAAGCTGGTGGTCGACGGCGAAGCCGAAGTCATGGCGCCGAGCGAGGCGCAAACCCTGACGCTGCCGGAGCTGCCGCCGATCCAGGTCGGCTGATCGGCACGAAACTGGTGCGGGCACCCTATCCTCGCACCAGTTTCATTCACTTCTCACAAAGCCTTCCCGCATAATCTCCGCCCGACGCCCCTTTAATTGTGCAAACTGCACAACACCCCCTGACACCGCTCACCAAAGTGTCCGGACACCGTCCGCTGGCACGCCTGCTGCTATGCGCAGAACCTCAATCCAAACCGGCACGGGGAGCCTTCCGACATGAGCCAACAACCCGATAGCGACTTTCCCCTGAGCGAGGTGCCTGCCGGCGCGCGCAAGGGGCTATTGTCCACTTCGATCCTGCTGTTCGGCTTTACCTTCTTCACCGCCACCATGTTCGCCGGCGGCAAGATCGGCATGGCCTTCGACTTCAAGACGCTGCTCTGGGCGGCGATCCTCGGCAACCTGCTGCTGGGCCTCTACGCCGCGGCACTCGGCCTGATCGCCTGCCGCAGCGGGCTGAACTCGGTGCTGATGGGGCGCTTCTGCTTCGGCGAGGTGGGCAGCAAGCTCTCCGACGTGCTGCTGGGCTTCACCCAGATCGGCTGGTACGCCTGGGGCACCGCGACCATGGCCCTGGTGCTGGTCAAGCTGCTCGGCCTGAGCGAATCGCTGACCCTGCCACTGATGGTGTTGTTCGGCTTCGGTTTCTGCCTCACCGCGTTCGTCGGCTACCGCGGCCTGGACCTGCTCTCCCGCGTGGCCGTGCCGGCGATGTGCCTGCTGCTGATCGCCTCGCTGTGGATCGCCACCCGTGACGTCGGCGGCCTGGACGCGCTGTTCGCCGTCGAGCCCAAGGAGAGCATGGGCCTGAACATGGCCATCACCATGATCTTCGGCACCTTCGTCAGTGGCGCCACCCAGGCCACCAACTGGACGCGCTTCGCCAAGAGCGGCAAGGTCGCTGTGCTCTCCAGCCTGTTCGGCTTCTTCCTCGGCAACGGTTTGATGATCATCACCGGCGCCTACGGCGCGATCGTCTACCAGCAACCCGACGTGGTCGAGGTGCTGGTGCTGCAAGGCCTGTCGATGGCCGCGGTGGTGATGCTCTTCCTCAACCTGTGGACCACCCAGGACAACACCATCTACAACTTCGCCGCCGCCGGCTGCAACCTGCTGCGCACCGACAAGCGCAAGACCGTCACCCTGGTCGGCGCCGCCATCGGCACGGTTCTGGCCATCGGCGGCATGTACGACGCACTGATCCCCTTCCTGATCCTGCTGGGCTCGATCATCCCGCCGATCGGCGGCGTGATCATCGCCGACTTCGTGTGGGGCCACCGCGGCCGCTACCCGAAACTGGCCCAGACGCAGTTGCCCAAGTTCAACGCCGTAGGGCTGGGCGCCTACTTCATCGGTGCCGTGTGCGCCTACAACTCGCCCTGGGTCGCCCCCATCGTCGGCATCCTCGTTGCCGCCGCGGCCTACGTGGTGCTGCACAGCCTGCTGCGCGTTTCCCGTGGCGCGACGGCGCCCCAGGCCTGAGGCGGGAGAAGACGATGCAAGACACCATCAAGACCGGCAATGGCCCGCGCAACTTCAAGCCCAGCGGCTTGCAGGCGCGTCAGGCGCCCTTCGACGAGATTCCGCTGATCGACTTCTCGGCGATGTACGGCGACGACGCCGAGGCGCGGCGCCAGGTCGGCGAGGCGGTACGCAAGGCCTGTACCGAAGTGGGCTTTTTCTACGCCAAAGGGCATGCCGTGCCGCAGGCGACGATCGATGCCACTTTCGCGGCGGCCAAGCGCTTTTTCGATCTGCCGCTGGAACGCAAGAAGGCGGTGGACATCGCCAAATCCCCGAACATGCGCGGCTACACGCCGATGCTGGGTGAGAACACCCACGAGGACAACGCCGGCGACCTGCACGAGGGCTTCGACCTGGCGCTGGAGCTCGGCGTGGACGACCCGGACGTGCGCGCCGGCGTGTTCGGCTACGGCCCCAACCAGTGGCCGCAGGACCTGCCCGGCTTCCAGGACGCGCTGCTGGCCTACCAGCAGGCCCTGCTCGACTTCGGCCGGCACATCTTCCGCGCCTTCGCATTGGCTCTGGAGCTGCGCGAGGACTTCTTCGAGGATTACCTGCACAAACCCATGGCGCACATGCGGGTGCTCGCCTATCCCAGCCAGGAAGGCGTGATCGACGAAGCGCAGATCGGCATCGGCCCGCACTCGGACTACGAGTGCTTCACCATGCTCTGCACCGACGACGTCGCCGCGCTACAGGTGCTCAACAGTGCCGGAGAATGGATCCAGGCGCCGCCGCTGCCCGGCTGCTTCATCGTCAACGTCGGCGACCTGATGGCGCGCTGGACCAATGACTACTTCGCCTCGACGCTGCACCGCGCGATCAACACCTCCGGGCGTCAGCGCTATTCCATCCCGTTCTTCTTCGGGCCGGATTCGCGCAGCCTGATAGAGGTCCTGCCCAGTTGCCAGAACCCCGCCTGGCCGCCTCGCTATCCCGCCATCGAAGCCGGCGAATACATCCGCTCGCGTTTCGACCACACCTACGTCCATCGCCAGCAAGAAGCCGGCTGAGTCTTCCAGGAATCGCCATGATCTCGTCAACCTTGCGTCGCCTGAGTCTTCCCCTCGCCACCCTCGGCGGCCTCGCCCTGCTGATGCAGGCGAGCGTCGCCGCAGCCTTCGAGCTGCAGGGCTCGCCGAAAATCGCCTTCATCTACGCCGCCAGTGCCCGTGACGGCGGCTGGAACGAATCCATCGACAACGCCCGCCAGATCGTCGCCGACGAACTGGGCTATCCGGTGGTCAGCGCGGAAAGCATCCCCGAGGAAGCCAGCGCGCTGAAGAACGCCATCGACCTCTACGTGCAGCGCGGCGTCAACATCATCGTCACCACCTCCTACGGCTACTCCGACGGGGTATTGGAGGCCGCGAAGAAATACCCCAACGTCGCCTTCCTGGCCGCCTCCGGCACCACCAACGCGGCCAACCTGGAGAGCTTCTACGCGCGCACCTACCAAGCCTGGTACCTGGCCGGCATCGCCGCCGGCTCGGTGGCGCCGCACAAGGTGGTGGGCATCCTCGGCGGCTTCCCGGTCTCCGTGGTGAACTGGGACATCAACGGCTTCGCCCTTGGCGCGCAGAGCGTCGACCCGTCGATCAAGACCATCGCGCTGTACACCAACTCCTGGTGGGACCCGGCCAAGGAAGGTCAGGCGGCGAAATCGATCCTCGAACAGAACGCCGACGTGATCGCCAACAACCTGTCCTCCGCCGCGCCCTTCAGCGCCGCGGAAAAGGCCGGCAAGGCCTCGGTGGGCTTTCAGCTGGACATGAGCAAGCTGGCGCCCAACGGCCACCTCACCTCCGTCGTATTCCACTGGGACAAGTACCTCGTACCGACCATCCGCAGCATCGTCGACGGCTCCTGGAAACCCTCGGAATATGGCGCCTTCCCCGGCCTCGCCGAAGGTGTGGTGGATATCACGCCGCTCTCCGACAAGGTGCCTGAAGCCGCCCGCGAGCAGATTGCCAAGGCCCGCCAGGCGATGATCGATGGCCAGTTCTCGCCCTTCACCGGGCCGCTCGCCGATCAGGACGGCGAGCCGCTGCTGGCCGCTGGCGCGCAACTGGACGACAGCGCCCTGTGGAACATGGAATACCTGGTGCAAGGGGTAACGGGGAACGCCAAGTGATGCGCCCCCCTCTGCTCGAACTGGACGGCATCGCCAAGCGCTTCGGCGACCGCCTGGTGCTCGAAGGTGCCGGCCTGCAGGTTGCCGAGGGGGAAATTCACGCACTGCTGGGCGAGAACGGCGCCGGAAAGTCCACCCTGATGAACATCCTCACCGGCGTCTACAGCGCCGATGCCGGCACCCTGCGTTTCGCCGGCGAGACGCGGCGGATTCGTGCCCCGGCCGATGCCAGCGCGCTGGGCATCGGCATGGTGCACCAGCACTTTCGCCTGGTGGAGCGCTTCAGCGTGGCGGAGAACCTGCTGCTCGCCGCCGACAAGCGAACGGGGCTGCGCCACCTCGCCCAGGCGACCGAGGCGTTGCAACGCGCCGCGTCCAGCATCGGTCTGACGCTCGACCCGCTGGCGCGCATCAGCGACCTGTCGGTCGCTGAACGCCAACGTGCGGAGATCTGCAAGGTGCTGGCACTGGGCACCCGCCTGCTGGTGCTCGACGAACCCACCGCGGTGCTCACCGACCGCGAGGCCGAGGCGATGCTGGCGGCGATCCGGCGCATGGCCGACAACGGCCTGAGCGTCATCCTGATCACCCACAAGCTGCGTGAAGTCATCGGCCACAGCCATCGGGTGACGGTGATGCGCCAGGGCCGCACGGTCGCCCGCGACCTACCGACCACGGACCTCACCCAGGACGCCATCGCCCGCCTGATGGTCGGCGAGCAGCCGGTAGCCAGCCAGCGCCAGACCTCCCACCTGCGCCCCCAGGGCAGCGACCTGCTGGTGGTCAGCGGCCTGTGCGTGGACCGTCCGGATGGCGGCATCGGCATCGACCAGCTCAGCCTGCGAGTCCGCGCCGGGGAAGTCCTCGGCATCGCCGGCGTGGGCGGCAACGGCCAGCAGCAACTCGCCGACGGCCTGCTCGGCCTGGCGCCGATCCGTGCCGGCAGCCTGGCCATCGATGGCGCGGAGGCGGCGCACCTGAGCATCGCCCAACGCCGTGACCTGGGCTTGCGCATCATCCCCGCCGACCGCATGGCCAGCGGCCTGATCGGCACCCTGTCGGTCGCCGACAACCTCGCCATGAGCCGCGTGCGCCAGGGCGCCTATCGACGCCTGTGGCTGAACCGCACGCGCATGCGCAGCGAGGCGCAAGCCGCCATCGCCCGCCACGAGATCGCCGGCGCCAGCCCGAACCTGCGCACCAGCCTGCTCTCCGGCGGCAATGCGCAGAAGGTCCTGCTGGCCCGCGAACTGGACACGGGTGTGCGCCTGCTGGTCGCCCACTCGCCGACCCGTGGCCTCGACGTGCGCGCCTGCGCCATGGTGCATCAGGCGATACGCGAGGCGACCGCGCAGGGCGCCGCCTGCCTGCTGATCAGCGAGGACCTCGAAGAAATCCTCGCCCTGGCCGACCGCATCGCGGTGATGAGCGCCGGACGCATCGTCGGCGAATGCGCCGGCGACGCCTCGGCCCAGCACGTCGGTGCGCTGATGCTCGGCCACGCCTGACACGGAGAATCCATGCGTCTTCCCGATTACCAGTTTTCCCTGCAGCGGCGCCTGCAGCCTTCGCTGGCGCGCAGCGCCCTCACCTTCGCCGGCGGCCTGGTGCTGGGCATCGCCGTCGGCACCCTGCTGCTGATGGCCTGCGGCGTGCCCACCGGCGCCCTGCTCGACGACCTGGTGGTGCAGGTGTTCCTGCGCGAGATGGGTTTGGCGCAGACGCTGACCCTGAGCGTGCCGCTGATCCTCGCCGGACTGGCCTCGGCCCTGGCGATGCGCGTGCGTTTCTGGAACATCGGCATCGAGGGCCAGATCTGGCTCGGCGCGATCGGTGCCGGCTTTATTTCCATCAACGGCATCGGCCCGGACGGCTTGCGCCTGCCGCTGATGTTGCTGGTCGCGGCACTGTTCGGCGCCCTCTGGATCGCCTTGCCACTGCTGGTGCGTCTGCGCCTGCAGGTCAGCGAGCTGGTGCTCACGCTGCTGCTGTCGAACATCGCCTACCTGCTCCTGCAGCACCTGCTGTTCGGCGCCTGGCGAGACCCGGCGAACAGCTTCCCGGTGTCCGTGCAATTCCCCCAGGGCGACCGCCTGGCGCTGCTGGGCTTCGGCAATCTGCACAGCGGCCTGTTCATCGCGCTGGCGGTCGCACTGCTCGGCGCCATCGGCTGCGAGCGCAGCCGCCTGGGATTCAACGCCGCCGCCATCGGCGCCAACCCGACGGCGGCGCGTGCATTGGGGATTCCGGTGGGCGCCACGCTGGCCGCGATGGTGCTGCTCTCCGGCGCGGTGGCCGGACTCGCCGGCGGTCTGATCGTCAGCGGCACCGAGTACCGGCTGACGCAGAATATCGGCTGGAACATGACCTTCAGCGCCATCGTGGTCGCCTTCATCGCGCGTTTTTCCGCGCTCTGGTGCATTCCGGTGGCAATCGCCCTGGGCGGCCTCTACAACGCCGGCGGCACCCTCAAACTCTTCTATGGACTGTCCGATGCCGTGGTGGTCCTGCTCCAGGGCGTACTGCTGATGAGCTTGCTGATTACCCGCTTCTTCGCCGAATACCGCCTCGAGGTACGCAACCTCGGCGCCCGGGAGGCCCACGCATGAGCCTCGACTTCCTCGGCCATTGGCTGGGCAGCGTACCGAGTTCCGCCATCCCGCTGCTGCTGGCCTGCGTCGGACTGATCTTCAGTGAGCGTGCCGGGGTCGTCAGCCTCGGTGTCGAGGGCTACCTGGCGATGGGCGCGATGTCTGCCGCGGCGGTCACCCTCGTCAGCGGCGAGCCCTGGTTGGGCGCACTGGCCGGCATCGCGGCGGGTGCGCTGCTCGCGCTGGGCTTCGGCGTGGCGGTGGTGCTGCTGCGCAGCGAGCAGATACTCGCCGGGCTTGCGACCATGGCCATCGGCGTCGGCATCGCCGGGGTGGTCGGGCGCGGCTACGTGCATCGCACCTTCGAGGGCATCGATGCGCTACCGGCGGGCGCCCTGGCGAAGCTGCCGCTGCTGGGCGAGATGCTCTTCACCCAGGACCCGCTGAGCTACCTGTCGCTGCTGCTGGTGCTGGCCAGCGCCTGGCTGTTGGCGCGCAGTCGCTTCGGGCTGCGCCTGCGTGCGGTCGGCGAGGACCCGGCCACCGCCGACGTCGCCGGCATCCACGTGCAATGGCAGCAGATGCTCGGGGTGACGCTCTGCGGCGCCCTGGCGGGACTGGGCGGCGCCTATCTGTCGCTGGTGGCGAGCAATGTCTGGGTGGAGAACATGGTGGCCGGACGCGGCTGGATCGCCCTCGCCCTGGTGATCTTCGCCCGCTGGGACCCGCTGCGGGCACTGCTCGGCGCCTTCCTCTTCGGCGCCATCGACGCCCTGCTGCCGCGCCTGCAGGCCATCGGCCTGGACGCTCCGGTCTACCTGGTCGGCATGCTGCCCTACGCGCTGACCATCGGCGTGCTGATCGCCTGTAGCTGCTCGCCGAGTCGCCGCGCCGCGGAGCCCGCCGCCCTCGGCATCGCCTACCTGCGCCAGGATCGCCGCTGATGAGCCTCACGGTCGCCGACGTCCTCGCCCTACCCGGCCTGCAGAGCATGGCTCTGCGCGCAGGCGCCCAGGGCCTGGAGAACCCGGTGCGCTGGCCCTATGTCGCCGAGAACGAGGGCATCGCCGATTGGGTGATGGGCGGCGAGCTGATCTTCGTCACCGGCATCAACCACCCCCGCAACGAGGCCAACCTGCTGCGCCTGGTGCGCGAAGGTCACGAGCGGGTGGTGGCCGGCATGGTCATCCTCACCGGCGAGGAATTCATCCAGCGCATCCCCCCGGCGGTGGTCGACGAGGCCGAGCGCCTCGGCGTGCCGCTGCTGGAGCAGCCCTACCAATTGAAGATGGTGGTGGTGACCCAGGCCATCGGTACGGCGCTGGTGCAGGAGCAGATGCTCGGCCGCTCGCGCCAGCACGTGCTGGAACAGTTGCTCGACGGTGACTACCAGTCGCTGGACCTGCTGCTGCAGCGCGCCCAGGGCCTGCGCCTGCCACTGGCCGTGCCGCGCCAGGTGGCGCTGTTCAAGCTGGAGGACAGCGAGCAATTGTTCGCCAGTGCCGCCGAGGACGCCGAACAACGCCTGCAGGCCTGCCGCACGCTGCTGCAACGGCGCCTGGAGCAGTTGCTCGGCGAACTCGGCGACGCGCTGCCGCCGGTCTGCCAGGGCGAGCACTGGATCGCCCTGCTGCCGGCCAGCGCCGGCGAACAGGCCAACCGTCAATTGATGGCCACCTTGCTCGACGAGCTCAACGGCGCGCTCGGCCCACTGCGCCTGTACCTGGGTCTGAGCGCCGCCGGGCACACCCCGGCGCACTATGCCCAGGGCCTGGGCGAGGCGCGCCAGGCATTGGTCGCCGCGCAGTCCTTCCCGGAGCGCCTGGGGCTGTGCTGCTTCAACGAACTGGGCGTGCTGGAACTGCTCGGCGCGATCCGCGACCGCACCCTGCTCGACCGCTTCGTCGACAAGGTGCTCGGCCCACTGATCGGCGACGACTCGCGCCATGAACCGGTGCTGATGCCGACCCTGGAAGCCTGGTTCCACGAGAACGCCAACCTCGCCCTGGCCGCACAGCGCCTGGGCGTGCATAGAAATACCCTGAGTTACCGACTGCAACGTATCGAGGCGCTCACCGGTTGCGCCTTCGACGACCCGCATCAGCGCCTGAACATCGCCGTGGCGCTGCAGATCTGGCGGCTTTCGCCGCCGCGCAACACGAGGAATCTGCCATGAACATCGTCAACGCCCGCCTGCGCAAGAAGGATGGCCTCTACCGCATCGAACTGGACGGCGAGCGCATCGCCGCCGTGCAGGAGCAACCCGGCGAGGTCGTCGCCGAGGCCAGCGACCTGAACGCCGCCGGCAATCTGGTGGTGCCGCCTTTCATCGAGCCGCACATCCACCTGGACGCCACGCTGACCGCCGGCGAGCCGGCCTGGAACATGAGCGGCACGCTGTTCGAGGGCATCGAGCGCTGGGCCGAGCGCAAGGCGCTGGTCACCCACGAGGACAGCAAGACGCGGGCGAAGAAGACCATCGACATGCTCGTCGCCCACGGCGTGCAGCATGTGCGCACCCACGTCGACGTCACCGACCCGACCCTGGCCGCGCTCAAGGCGATGGTCGAGGTGCGCGAGGAATCCCGCCATCTGATCGACCTGCAGATCGTCGCCTTTCCCCAGGAGGGCATCGAGTCCTATCCCAAGGGCCGCCAACTGATGGAGGAAGCCGCGGCGCTGGGCGCCGACGTGATCGGGGGCATTCCTCACTTCGAAAACACCCGTGACCAGGGCGTGTCCTCGATCAAGTTCCTCATGGACCTGGCCGAACGCCGCGAGCTGCTGGTCGACGTGCATTGCGACGAGACCGACGACCCGCACTCGCGCTTTCTCGAAGTGCTCGCCGAGGAAGCCCGCGTGCGCGGCATGGGCGAGCGCGTCACCGCCAGCCACACCACGGCGATGGGCTCATACGACAATGCCTACTGCTCCAAGCTGTTCCGCCTGCTCAAGGCGTCGAAGATCAACTTCATCTCCTGCCCCACCGAGAGCATCCATCTGCAGGGTCGCTTCGATACCTTCCCCAAACGCCGCGGCCTGACCCGCGTGGCGGAGCTGGATCGTGCCGGGATGAACGTCTGCCTGGCGCAGGATTCCATCGTCGATCCCTGGTATCCGCTGGGCAACGGCAACATCCTGCGCATCCTCGATGCTGGTCTGCACATCTGCCACATGCTCGGCTACGAGGACCTGCGCCGTTGCCTGGACTTCATCACCGACAACAGCGCGCGCACGTTGAGCCTGGGTGAGAACTACGGCATCGAGGCCGGCCGCCCGGCGAATCTGCTGATCCTCTCCGCCGACAGCGACTACGAGATGCTGCGCAGCCAGGGCCACGCGACCGCCTCGATCCGCCATGGCAAGCTGCTGATGCGCCGCACGCCGGCACGCATCGAGCGCTTCTGAGCGGAAAACGACAACGGGGCGCCAAGGCGCCCCGCTTCCCGTACGGCTGGAACTAGTTCAGGCCGAGCATACCGCGCATGTCGGACAGATCCTCGGCCAGGGTATTGACCGGGCCGACCAGCGCCTTGCGGTCATTCTCGCTGACCTTGTCGTAGGTGACGAAGCCGCCGTCCTGGGTCTTGTACTTGGCCAGGATGCCGTCGACGGTGGCGAAGTTCTTCTCCACCTTGGCGACGAAGGCCGCGTTGCTCTTCTGCAACTGCGGACGGAACAGCTCGACGATTTCCTTGGCGCCGTCCACGTTGCCCTGGAAGTCATACAGGTCGGTGTGGCTGTAGCGATCCTCCTCGCCGCTGACCTTGGTCGCGGCCACCTCTTCCATCAGCGCCGCGGCGCCGCCGACGACGGTCTCCGGCGGGAAGGTCAGGCCGTCCACGCGGCTCTGTAGGTCCTCGACGTCACTCATCAGCTTGTCCGCCAGGTCGCCCAGGCCGACGGTGGAGTTCTTCTCGAAGAGGCCGTACTCGATGCGGTGGAAACCGGTGAAGTCCTCGGATTTCACGCCCTTCTCGTGGTCGTCCTCGCGGGAGTCGATGGACGCGTCCAGATCACTGAACAGCTCGGCGATCGGCTCGATCGACTCGTAGTTCACGCGGGTCGGGGCGTAGAGTGCCTTGGCACGAGCCACGTCGCCCTGCTTCACCGCCTCGGTGAATTCGCGGGTCTCGCGGCTCAACTGGTCGAGGTGGTCGAGCACGTAGATCTTGTAGTCGGAGATCGGCGTCACCAGGTCCAGGGAGGCACTGGCGGCATGGGCGGCCTGGTTACCCAGGAGGAGCCCAAAGGCAACGGCGAGGGGGAGCTTTTGCATGCGTTGGTTCCTTTGAAATGGGAGGGATCAGACGGCGCGCGCCGCGTCCAGCAACGAGCGGCCCAGGTAGTCCTCGGGCCCCTTGGCACCCGGTAGAACGAAGAAATAACCACCGCCGAAAGGCTTGAGGTACTCCTCCAGCGGCTCGCCGTTGAGCTGGTTCTGCACGTGGATGAAGCCCTTCTGCAGATTCGCCTGGTAGGCGATGAACAACAGCCCCATGTCCAGTTGGCCGTTACTGGCCACGCCATTGGAGTAGTTGAACGGCCGCCGCAGGATCAGGTGCTCGCGTGCTTCGGCGGTGCGCGGATTGGCCAGGCGGATGTGCGAGTCCAGGCGGGTCACCTTGCCGTGGGGATCGCGGCCGTAGTCGGGTACGTCGGCCTCCTGCGTGCCATCCATGGGCGCGCCGCTGTACTTGCGGCGGCCGAAGGTGCGCTCCTGCTCCTGCATCGGCGTGCGGTCCCAGCGCTCGACGTAGTTGCGGATCAGGCGTACCGCCTGATAGGAGCCGCCGAGCGCCCATTGCGGCTCGTCGTCGCTCGGTTTGACCCACACCACCCGCTGCATCTCGGCGGCATCGGCCGAATCCGGATTGCCCGAGCCGTCGCGAAAGCCGAGGAAATTGCGCGCGCTCTCCGGCGGCTCGCCAGGGCGCACCGGCATCACCGGCACCGAGCCTTCCTGCTTCCAGCGCACCAGCAGCAGGTCCGGCAGGTTCTTCACGATGTCGCGCAGGGCGTGGATATTGGTGTCCGGGGTATTGGCGCAGAACTGCAGGGTCAGGTCGCCATGGCAGTAGTCCGCCTTCAGGCCGTCATTGGGAAACCCCACCATGCGTTGCAAATGCCTGGGCTTGAGCGTGGCGAGGCCGAAGCGCTCGTCGAACAGCGAATCGCCCAGGGCGAGGGTCACGGTGAGGTTGTCCGGCGTCACCTGCGGGCCGAGAATGCCCGAATCCGGCGGCGGAAACTTGGGATCGATCTGTTCGATGGCGCCGCCCTGGGTGAGAAAGGCGATGCGCTGCGTTAGGGTGCGGAACAAACGCTCCAGACCGGCCTGGTCAGTGGCCAGCACGTCGAAAGCGACCAGCATGCCGGCGGCCGGTCGCGGGGTGACGATACCCTGCTGGTGCGGGCCGTAGAACGGATGCGACTCGCCAGTATGTTCGCTGCGCGGCGCCTGGGTGACGCCGCTGGCGCTATGCGCGGACGCCGTCGCGGGGAACAGGGCACTCCCTGCCGCCGCTGCGCCAGCGGCGCCCAGGCCGAGGAGCAGGCGTCGGCGGTCGCCGGAGAAAGCGGGTTCACTGTCGGTTGGTTTCATTGGATACCTTCCCTGTCGAGGGTTTACTGAGACGTGCCGCCGGGCAGCGCCTGGGCCAGCGCCGTGAGCGCCGCGCCGTAGCGCCGTGCTGCCTGGGCCAGCGCCGCGCGCTGCTCGGTCGAGACCTGCGCGTAGCTGCGTTGGGGGTCGCCGCCGCTCGCGGCCTGCAACGCCTGGGTGAAGACGCTGCGCGCGCCGTCCACCGCCTGCACGGCCGCCGCGTAGGAGTGCTCCAGCACCGGACGCAGCAGATCGAGGATGCGTGCCACCGCGGCCTGATCGGCGTCGAAGCTGCGCAGCTCGTCATGGGCATAGGGTGCGGTGCTGCCGTCGGCACGCTCGGCCAATTGCCGCAGCAGGCGCCCAGCGCCGTTCAGCAACTGCTCGGGAGAGACCTTGAGTGCCAGCAGTTGCTGGCGCAGGCGCTTGGCATCGGCTTGTAGCCCATCGAGCACCGCCCCCAGACCGTCGCTGCTGTGCTGCTCGAAGAGGCCGTACTCGATGCGATGAAAGCCGGTGAACGCGGGGTCCTGCTCACGTTGCTCGTAGTAGGCGGCCGGCGCGTTCAGGCGGTTGTCCAGCTCGGCCACGTATTGCGCCAGCGGCAGCAGGCGGTGGTAGCTGGCGTGGGCCTCGCGGTAGGCGGCCTGGGCACGCGGCAGGTCATGGGCCGCCAGCGCTTGGCGTAGCGCATCCAACTGCTGATCGAGGCTGCGCAACTGGCGGCTGAGGTCCACGCGCACCTCGGACAGCGGGCCGAGAAACTCACGCAGTTGTGGCGGTGCCGCAGCGGCACGCTCGGACGCGGCGGTGGGCGTCACCGTGAGGCTGCCGCGGGGATTGCTCAGCAGGCCACAGGTGATCACGTAGTCGCCCGGATCGAGCTGGACGTTGATCACCTCGCTCAGACCGGGGGCGATGTTCTCGCGCTCGGCGACCACCATCACGCCATCGAGAATTTCCCACTCCACCGCGCGGCGGGAGGCATTGACGATCCGGAAGCTGGCCTGGCCGGCCGGCAAGCTCAGCGCGTTGGGCTCGCAGGCGTGGGCCTGGATGGTCACGCTGACCTGCCCGGCCTCAGCGTGGTTGCGCACCTGCATCGAGCGCGAGGCGTAGTAGAAGGTGCCCAGGGCGCAAAGCAGCAAGGCGGCGGAGAGGATCAGGGCCAGGCGAACCCAGCCACGGGAGGGAGTAGCGGACGACATCGTGCGGGCGCCTTAGCCGTTGGCCTGGCTGGCCACAGGCAGCGTGGCGCTGCCCGCGTGCGGCCGGAAGAAGAAGAACAGCGCCACCAGCAGGTAGCCGAGATAGACCAGCGCCACGCTCAGCGTCGGCGCCTCCTGGTAGCCGAACATGCCGTTGAGCATGGCGCCGGCCGGGCTGTCCAGCGGCAGCACCGGCGCCAGGTCGAAGAGCACCTGCTGCAGGTGATTCCACGCCCCGGCCTCGTGCAGCGCCTGCACCGCGTTGGCCAGTACCCCGGCCGCGACCAGCAGGATGAACACACCGGTCCAGCGGAAGAAGCGGCCGAGATTCAGGCGCATGCCGCCGCTGTAGATGCCGTAGCCGATCGCCACCGCCGCGAGCAGGCCGAGCAAGGCGCCCAAGGGCGCCAGCGCGCTGCTGCTCTGCTGGAACACCGCGAGCAGGAAGAACACCGTTTCCAGCCCTTCCCGGGCAACGGCGAAGAAGACCATGCCGAGCAAGGCGATGGCGGCGCTGCGCGGGGTACGCAAGGCATTTTCGATGGAGCTGGCCACTTCGCGGCGCAGCGAGCCGGCCACCTTGCGCATCCAGAACACCATGGAAGTCAGCACCCCCACGGCGACCAATCCGACGACCGCTTCGAAGGCCTCCTGCTGGCGCTGCGGGAACTCGGCGCTGAGCAATTCGAGAGCGGCGCCGACGAACAGCGACAACGCGGCCGCCAGCATGACGCCGATCCAGATTAACGGCATCCATTCGCCACGGGCGGTCTGTTTGAGATAGCTGGCGATGATGCCGACGATCAGCGCAGCCTCGACGCCTTCGCGCAACATGATCAGGAATGGGACGAGCATGGAAACCTACTTGGAATCGATCCGAAACGTTAAAGCGACTCGTTTTCAAGTAGACAAATAATTCTTTTTATTTCAGATGTCTCCCCCCTTTACATTTTCTCCGGCGCCCTTCCCGAGCGCCTAAAAACGGCTAAAGACCGCGCCACGCAAGGCTTTCAACGCGATTGCAGGCCCCAGCCAGACAGCCTCCGCGCGGCTATGTCGCAGCACATCCGTGCAGCTAGCGTTCAGTCTCGAGCACCTGGACGCTGGCCGTCATGCCAGCCGCCACATGCAGGTCGGTGGGCCAGGCATCGATGCGAATGCGCACCGGAATGCGCTGTGCCAGACGCACCCAGTTGAAGGTCGGCTCGACATCGGCAAGCAGTTGTCCATCAGGTGACGCATTGCGGTCGGTGATCCCCGTAGCCAGGCTCTCCACATGTCCGTGCAATGGCTCGCCGCCACTCATCAGCCAGACGTCCGCCGGCGCGCCGACCTGGACTCGCGGCAGCTTGGTCTCCTCGAAATACGCCTGTACGTAGAACGATCCTTTCGCGACCAGCGCCATCACCGGCTGGCCGGCATTCACGTAGTTGCCCTGGGCCAGACGCAGGTTGGTGATCTGCCCATCGCGAGGCGCGCGAACTTCGCTACGTGCGAGGTTGAGCTCCGCCACCTGGACCTCGGCCTCGGCCTGGCGCAGTTCGGCCTTGGCAATGGCGGCATTGATTCGCGCGTTGTCGCGCAGCTCTTCGCTGATCGCCTGAGTCCCTAGGCGCTGGCGGCGCTCGGCCTCGTGCTCACGCAATTGCAGTTGCTGGCGTCGGGTATCGGCAAGCGCCTTGGCCTGCTCCAGCGCCGCTTCGTAGCGTGCGCGATCCACTTCGAAGAGCAGGTCGCCTGCCTTCACTTGCTGGTTGTCGCGCACCTCGAGGTCGGCGACCCAGCCCGACACGTCAGGCGCCATCGTCACCACGTCGGCACGCACCCGCGCGTCGCGGGTCCAGGGCGACAGCATGTAGTGCTGCCATAACCAGTAGCCGGCGAGCATGGCCACCGCCACGAGCACCAGGGTCGTCAGTACACGCAGGATCTTTCGCATCATTTTCAGACTCTCCCCAGCAGCGCCACCAGCGCCGCCAGTACACACACGTAAAGGGCGCAGTCGAACAGCGCCTCATGCCAAATCCATCCCGCCATGGGCGTCCGCTGCAACGCCAGGCGCAGCAACAGCGTCAAGGGCAGGGCCAGCACCGCGAACAACAACATCGGGCTGACCAGAACGCCGCCGAGGGTCAATTCACGCAGGCCCATGGGCCACCTCCGGTTCGGCGCACCACTGGCGCCAACTCTGTTTCAATTGCCGTACTGCGGTGTGCGCCAGTTGACGGTCGTCACCGGACGGCGTGGTTTCCAGCAGGCTGTCCAGTGCAGCCAAGGGACGCTCCAACGGGGCCTCGCGCCCCGGCCCGGGGCCTTGCCGCAAGGCATCCGCCAGACGCTTCAACGCCGCTTTCACCTGCAGGTCGCCATCCATGCCCAGACGTGCAAGACACAGCCGCAGGTGCAGGAGCTCATCCCCCAGGTCCAGGCCAAGCAGACCATCGTCCCAGCGGTCGCGCAGGTGCGCAGGCAGATGGGGACGATGACGGGCAAGGCGCAACAGCCGATCGCTCATCCGCCCGCCGAACCAACCCTCTGCGCCCACCAAACCGCGCTCGGTGAGTCTCGCCAGGTCCTCCAGCGTGGCACGCAACAGGCGCCGCGTGTGCCAGCGCGGGCTACGCAGGTGGATCAGGCGAAACGCCAGGACGGCGCAACCCACGCCGACGATCATCCCCAGGGCCTCGTTGAGAAAGAATTCGGCGTCGTAACTGGGACGATTGGGCGGAGCCACGAGGATGATGAAGTGCAGGCAGAAGGACGTCGCGGTGCCCGCCGTGGACGGTTTGGCCATGCCCAGGGCCCCCAGGAACAGTGGCACACCCAACGCCAGACAGAGCATCTCGAACGTGGAAATCTGCGGCAGCAGCATCTGGCTGACGACGAATGCCACGGGAATCGCGCCAAGAATCCCGCGCAGGAAGCTGAAGCCGATCTGCACGGCATTCTCGCGGCTGGCGAACAGCGCACAGATCACGCTGGCAAGAATCATCGCGCCGACCGCATAGGTCCACCCGGTCGCCAGCCAGAACAACGCTACCGCCAGCAACGCGGCCGCACCACGAATGCCGTAGAGCAACGCCAGGGAGCCATCGCGATGCCCGGCCAACGGCGCCATGCTCCCCTCGGCAGACCACTCGCCACACTCGACGCCCCGCAGCGCCCGCAACGCGGCCTGGGCGTGCAGCAGCAAGACGCTCAGGCGAGTCAGGCAATCCCGCTCCTCATCGGCCGGCAAACCTTGGCGATAGCCCCCCAGACGCTCGCGCAAACGCTCCAGACCCTCGCGGCTCGGCACGCTTTCGAAGAGTTCGGCGGTCTCCCGCAGCCAGGGTTCCACATGCCAGGCCTGCTCGGCCGGAAGACTGCGATACAGGCGCGCGATACTCCTCGAGACCCGCGACAGCCCCAGCATGGACAGCGTCAGCGCCTGCAGAGCGCGGGCACGATGACGCCCGCGATGGCCTTCGAACCAGGCATGTTCGCGTTGCGTATCCACCGCGACGATGCGTCCCAACCCGGCCAGCAGCCCCTCTGCGGAGACCTGAGTCTGCAACAGCGCCCTGCCCGCTCCCTGCAATGCGGACTGCAGTGCGCCACTGGCCTGCCCGGCCAATTGCTGCTCGACCCGCTGCGGCCACAGCAGAGCACTGCACAGGGTGGCACAAACGATCCCGAGGCTGATCTCGGTGCAGCGCGCCACCGCCTGGTCGAAGATTTCCAGGGGAGACGAGATCGCCGGCAAGCCGATGATGACCACCGTGTAGCCGGCGAGAACGAAGGAATAGGCCCAGGCGCTGCGCAATTGGGTGGAGATGGCGATGCACAGCGCCAGCCAGGCGGCCAGCACCAGCAGAAACAGCCAGGGCGCTTGCGCCGCAACGCTCATCAGCGCCACGGCGGCGATGCCGCCGCAAAGGGTGCCGAGCAGGCGCGCCAGGCCTTTTTGCACCACCATGCCAGCCAGCGGCTGAGCAACGATGAAGGCGGTCATCATGGCCCACTGTGGCTGTTCCAGGTCGAAGCGCAGGGCCGCCCACAGCGCCAGCAAGGCACCGAGCAGGGTCTTCACGGCAAAGCGCAGCGCCAGGGGGGACGGCATGAATAAAGCCGTCAATGTGTCACGCACAGGGAATCTCGACCTCGGATGAAGAGCGGTAATGGGCTCGGGAAGGCCAAGATTATTAGTTAGCTAACTAATATAATCAACCCCCTTTCCAGTTCCACCAGGGAGACGGTAGATCGCCTGGCAGCGCACATGGCTCAGCGTAGCTGGCAACGCAAAGGAACAGCGG
This sequence comes from Pseudomonas sp. R4-15, assembly GCF_055768815.1. NCBI lineage: Bacteria > Pseudomonadati > Pseudomonadota > Gammaproteobacteria > Pseudomonadales > Pseudomonadaceae > Pseudomonas > Pseudomonas sp. R4-15. The sequence goes on along the minus strand of NZ_CM147293.1, from coordinate 2,246,716 downwards.
AATGCATGAGGGAGGAACAGCGGCAGGGGGGGGAAACAGCGGACAAAAAAATGGGCGACCGAAGTCGCCCTAAGTGCCTTGCGTGCTCTGGATGGAAGGATCAGTTGTGCTTGGTTTTCTTGGCGTCCTTCCAGATAAATATTCCGACCCCAGCGCCAAACGCGAGCGTCAGTCCGATGATTAGAATGCCGGCTAGTACGACTTCGTCGATGAACATAGGAAGCCTCTGCTGTGGTGGGCTCGTGATCTGATGGAAGAGACGATACCCACACACAGAAAAGGGGAAATTGATTTGCATCAAGTTCGCTACGCCCGTGCCGGCGCGGCGTCCGGAGAAATGACGCAAGTCAACGAAAACGGGGGCGAGCGCCCTGCAAGGCTGGCAAGAGTGCGGGGAACGATCCGACTACGGTCAGCGCTTCTTCGGTTTGCGCGGCTTTTTCTTCTTGCCCAGCGGCAGAACCTGCTCGAAGGCTTGGCGCATGTCATCCAGGCGCTTGTCGTTCAGATCGTGGATGCGCTTGCCGCGCTCGGCGGCAAAGTCGATTACCTTGTCATCACTCATCGTGGATACAGCCGGCGAAAAGTCAGATTCAGGCGAGGGGCGCAAGGCTTGCGGGTCTTCGCCACCTGGTGCTGCCAATGATGCTGGGTCTGCCCGGACATGACCAGCAGCGAACCGTGTTCGAGCGGCAGGGAATGCTCGATGCGACTGCCGCCCTTGCGCCGCAGATCGAAGCGTCGCACCTGCCCCAGGCTCAGCGAAACCACTAGCGGCTGCGGCCCGAGGACCGCCTCGTCGTCGCTGTGCCAGCCCATCGAGTCGCTACCATCGCGATAGAGGTTGAGCAGCACGCCATTGAACCGGGCGCCCGTGAACGCTTGCACGCGTTGGCGAATCGCTTCCAGGACGGGGCCCGGCGGCTGCGGTCGGTGCTCCAGGGCGGAATAACGGTAGCCCGCCTCGCCATACCAGGCGAGCAGGCGCGGCACCGGGTGCAGCCGTCCATGTACCTGCACCTGCGGCTGCTGCCAGGCGACCTCGGCCAGCAAGCCTCGTAGCCAGTCATCGGCGAGTTCGGGGGCGATCCAGTCGCGGTGATAGTCGAGCGTGGCGTCCGGCAACTGCAGGGGCAAGCTATCGAACATCGATCTCACACCTGCACATCGACCCAGCGGCCCTGTCGCGGCGACTCGGCGTCGACGAGCTCCTCGGATTCTTCTTCCGCTTCCTCCGCGCCCTCCTCCGACCGCTCACGACGATGGCGACGGCGCTGCTCCTCCCGGGCGAGCAGTACCGCCTCCTCGCTGATTTCCTGCTGGTCCAGGCTCAACGAGGCCTCTTTGTCTATCTGCGGAGGTGGCGCCACCGGGGCGATTTCCGGGCGCGGCTTGACCGGGTCCTGCTGGACGGTAACGGGCACCAGGCTCTGGGGAATCGGTGGCAACATCGCTCTACTCCTGAAGCAGCGCTCACTATATGAGACCTTCGGCATTAGCGCGGGTGCCGGCTCGTCACAGGATGTTAAGATAGCCGGCTTTTTCAAGACGGGAGACGGGCATGGCGGAACAGCAGTATCAACCGGGCCAACGCTGGATCAGCGACAGCGAGGCCGAACTCGGCCTGGGCACCATCCTGGCACAGGATGGACGGTTGCTCACCGTACTCTATCCGGCCACGGGAGATACCCGCCAATATGCGCTGCGCAACGCTCCGTTGACGCGCGTGCGCTTCGCACCGGGTGACGAGATCACCCACTTCGAGGGCTGGAAGCTGACGGTGCGCGAGGTCGAGGACCGCGACGGACTGCTCACCTACCACGGTCTCGATGAGCGCAATGCGCCGCGCACCCTGCCGGAGACGGAGCTGTCGAACTTCATCCAGTTCCGCCTGGCCAGCGACCGCCTGTTCGCCGGACAGATCGACCCGCTGTCCTGGTTCAGCCTGCGCTACCACACCCTGCAATACCGCACCGAGCAATTGCAGTCGCCGCTCTGGGGCCTGGCTGGCGCTCGCGCGCAACCCATTCCGCACCAGTTGCACATCGCCCGCGAAGTCGCCGACCGTATCGCCCCCCGCGTCTTGCTGGCCGACGAAGTGGGCCTGGGCAAGACCATCGAGGCGGGGTTGGTCATCCATCGCCAACTGCTCAGTGGCCGTGCCTCGCGAGTGCTGATCCTGGTACCGGAAAACCTCCAGCACCAGTGGCTGGTCGAGATGCGCCGGCGCTTCAACCTGCAGGTCGCGCTTTACGACGCCGAGCGCTTCGCCGAGAGCGATGCCAGCAACCCGTTCGAGGACACGCAACTGGCGCTGGTGGCGCTGGAGTGGCTGGTCCACGACGAGCGCGCCCAGGACGCGCTGTTCGCCGCCGGCTGGGACCTGATGGTGGTGGACGAAGCCCACCACCTGGTCTGGCATCCGGAAAAGGCCAGCGCCGAGTACGCCCTGGTCGAACAGTTGGCCGAAGTGGTACCCGGCGTGCTGCTGCTCACCGCAACGCCCGAACAGTTGGGCCAGGATAGCCACTTCGCGCGCCTGCGCCTGCTCGACCCGGATCGTTTCCACGATCTCGCCGCCTTCCGTGCCGAGAGCGCCCACTACCGGCCGGTCGCCGACGCGGTACAGCAGTTGCTCGACGAAGGCCGCCTGTCCGCCGATGCGCGTACCAGCATCGCCCAGTTCCTCGGCGACTCCAGCGAAGCGCTGCTCGCCGCCGCCGCCGATGGCGATGCCCAGGCCAGTCAGCGCCTGGTCCGTGAACTGCTCGACCGCCACGGCACCGGCCGCGTGCTGTTCCGTAACACTCGCGCCGCGGTGCAGGGCTTCCCCGAACGCCAGTTGCACCCCTACCCGCTGCCCAGCCCGGTCGAGTACATGGAGCTGCCGCCCGGCGAGCATACCGATCTCTACCCCGAACTGCGCTACCAGGCGCAGCAGGCACCGGATGACGAAGCCGGCCGCTGGTGGCGCCTGGACCCGCGGGTCGAGTGGCTCATCGACACCCTGAAGATGCTGAAGAAGTTCAAGGTGCTGGTGATCTGCGCCCATGCGGAGACCGCCCTGGACCTTGAGGACGCCCTGCGCGTGCGCTCGGGGATTCCCGCCACGGTGTTCCACGAAGGCATGAGCATCCTCGAGCGCGATCGCGCGGCGGCCTACTTCGCCGATGAGGAGTTCGGCGCCCAGGTGTTGATCTGCTCCGAGATCGGCAGCGAGGGCCGTAACTTCCAGTTCGCCCATCACCTGGTGATGTTCGACCTGCCGGCTCACCCGGACCTGCTCGAACAGCGCATTGGACGCCTGGACCGTATCGGCCAGCGCCACGCCATCCAGTTGCACATCCCGCACCTGCAGGACAGTGCTCAGGAGCGCCTGTTCCAGTGGTATCACGAGGGACTTAACGCCTTCCTCGCCACCTGCCCGGCCGGCGGGGCGCTGCAGCAACGCTTCGGCGAGCGCCTGCTGGCGCAGCTCGAGGGGGGCGACGAGGACGATTGGCGCCAGTTGCTCGACGAGGCGGCCGGTGAACGCCAGCGCCTGGAGGTCGAATTGCATGGCGGCCGTGACCGCCTGCTGGAACTCAACTCCTCCGGCGCCAGCGAAGGTCGCAAGCTGGTGGAGGCGATTGCCGAGCAGGACGACCGGTTCGCCCTGCCGATCTACATGGAGCAGTTGTTCAACGCCTATGGCATCGACAGCGAGGATCACTCGGAGAACGCACTGATCCTGCGTCCCTCGGAAAAAATGCTCGACGCCAGCTTCCCCCTGGGTGACGACGAGGCAGTGACCGTCACCTACGACCGTGCCCAGGCGCTGGTCCGCGAAGACATGCAGTTCCTCAGTTGGGAACACCCCATGGTGCAGGGCGGCATGGACCTGGTGCTGTCCGGCTCGATGGGCAACACCGCCGTGGCGCTGATCAAGAACAAGGCGCTCAAGCCGGGCACCCTGCTCCTCGAGCTGCTGTTCGTCTCCGAAGCCGTGGCACCGCGCGCCCTGCTGTTGGGGCGCTACCTGCCGCCCGCGACGCTGCGCTGCCTGCTCGATGGCAATGGCAAGGACCTGGCGCCCAAGGTCGCCTTCAACACCCTCGACGAACAGCTCGAAAGTGTCCCGCGCGCCTCGGCTAACAAGTTCGTGCAAGCCCAGCGTGACCTGCTGGCCCGCCAGTTCAAGCTCGCCGAGGGTCTGGTCGCACCCCGTCACCAGGCGCGCGTCGAGCAGGCCAAGGAACGCCTGGTCGCCGAACTCGACGAGGAGCTGACGCGCCTGCAGGCCCTGCGGCAAGTCAATCCGAGCGTCCGCGAGTCGGAAATCGAAGTCCTGCGCAAGCAGCGCGACGATGGCTTGGCGCACCTGCACAAGGCGGCACTGAGGCTCGAAGCCATCCGGATCCTGGTCGCCGGCTGACACGCCCAAGCCAGCCCTATCCTCGCGCCCTTCGCTGGGCGCGGGGGTGCGGCAGCAGCTTGCGCGTGCCCGCAGCAGGGAACGCATCAGCGCAACGGGAATCACGCATGTACCGCGCCTCATAGCCCGGCAGCGAACCCCGGTCCTGTAACGCGGTCCCAAACCCAGGCAGCATCACAAGGGCACGAGGAAGGCCGCTTGAATCGAATATCCCCCGCCGCACCGGGAAAGGAACACTTCATCGGCTTGGAATGGCTGCGCTTCCTGCTCGGCCTCTACGTCGTCATCTATCACACCCTGCACAACTACACTGGCGAGGAACACCTGGCCTGGCTACGCAGCCTTGCCGGCCTCGGCTTCTTCGCCACCAGCAGCTTCTTCGTGCTTTCGGGGTTTCTGCTGGCCCACGTCTACTGCCGTGAAGGCATCTTGCGCGAGCCGGCTCCCAGCTTCTGGAGCAAGCGCTTCGCCAACCTTTACCCTCTGCACATCTTTTCCCTGCTGCTCACAGGTCTGGTGATCTTCTGCATCGCCAACCTGGGCATTCCTCCGGACGACACCAAGGCCAGCCTGCGCTTCGTCATCTACGACACCAACGCCGAATCCCTGCTCAACGACCGCGGTTCGCTCGAACACTGGATGAGCAACGGCGAGATGGCGCTGAACATCGTTCTGCAACTGCTCATGCTGCAGGCCTGGAATCCCTACTACCTGACGTTCAACGCGCCGCTTTGGTCGCTGTCCACGCTGTTCTTCTTCTATCTGGCCTTCCCGCTGCTGGCGCCAAGACTGGTCGCTGTGAAGCACAAATGGTGCTGGCTCGCCGCCTTGATGGGGCTCTACCTCGTGCCCCCTCTGGTGGTCATCGCCAATGGGCTCTACGACATGCCCTGGACCGGCATCCTGCATCGCATGCCGGTCCTGCGCCTTCCCGAATTCCTCGCCGGCGTGACGCTCTACGGACTGTTTCGCCGCCATCGCGACGGCGGTCGCGAGCCCGGTGCGTTCGGCCGCGTACTGATGGCGCTGGGCATCGCTGCCTGCTTCCTGCTCGCCTGTCGCCTGGTGGCGGGCGAAAAGTACTGGTACTACCTGCTGCACAATGGCCTGCTGTTGCCGTCCCAACTGGCGCTGATCTACCTCGCGGCGCTGCCGTCCAAGCCACAACGACAGGACATCGAGCACTGGGCGCGGCGCCTGGGTGCCGCCTCGCTACCGCTGTTCGCCCTGCACGTACCGCTCTTCGTGCTGTTTTCACGACTGGAAAAACTCTCCGCGACGCTGCTCGAAGGTTGCAGCTCAGGCTGGTCGGCCTGCATCGCCGCGGCGGGTGGACAACCGCTATCGCTCTGGCTCTACCCGCTGTTCCTCGTGGTGCTCTGCGCGTTCTGCGTGTGGACCCAGGAGCATGCCGTGGTGCCTTTGCGAAAACGGCTCCTTAGACACCTTCCCGCGCGCACTAGCAGCTAGGGTCTGTTCCCGTTTCATTCGCGAACCGCGTTGTCGCCAGAAATGGTCTGCGGTTAGGCGCAGGACGCCGCCAATGGTCACTCCCTTGGCAAGTCCTGCAACGACAGCGCAGACCATTTCTGGCACAACCCGTAGGGCCGGTGCCTGTTTTGCCGCAATACGGCGTTGTTCCTCTTACCTTTACCCCGGTAAAGGTTGCGACTCGCGCCTTGTCTTGCGGCAAAACAGGTACCGGCGCGGCCGTGAATGAAACGGGAACAGACCCTAGCGACCTTGGTCATTTCGCACGCGTCAGGGCCTTTGCCACCGGGCTATTTTCGGCCGCGATGCACTCCGCGAGCGAAACGGCAAAGGCCGCTGATGACGGCGACTGAATCATCCGGCAATCTAGTGGTCGGAATGCTTCGCTAGTGCGCGGGGAGCGCACGTTTTTGACAGACCTTTTGGGGGACCTGTGTTTTCCAACCCGATGATGCGCCGTCCGCTGCGACGGACTACTGCTGTACTGTTCGCGGCCGCTTCGCTGCTTGCTCTGCAAGCTCATGCGTTCTCCATCGACGATGTCGCCAAGGAGGCGAAAGAACTCGCCGACACCGGCTACGTCGCGCCCACCAGCAACCTGCCCTCGCAATTTCGCGACATGCAGTTCGCTGACTACCAGCGCATTCGCTACAAGAGCGACAAGTTCGAGTGGAACGATCTGGACTCGCGCTTCAAGCTGAGCTTCTACCACCAGGGCATGCACTTCAACACGCCGGTGAAGATCAACGAAGTCACCTCGACCAGCGTGCACGAGATCAAATACGACCCTGAGCGCTTCGACTTCGGCGACCTCACGTTCGACAAGAACGCTACCAGCAAGCTCGGCTACGCCGGCTTCCGTGTCATGTACCCGATCAACGAGGAAGGCAAGCAGGACGAGATCATGAGCATGCTCGGCGCCAGCTACTTCCGCGTAGTGGGCAAAGGGCAATGGTGGGGCCTGTCGGCCCGCGGCCTGGCCATCGACACCGCGCTGCCCAGTGGCGAAGAGTTCCCCTACTTCAAGGAGTTCTGGATCGAACGACCCAAGCCCGAAGACAAGCACCTGGTGATCTACGCGCTGCTCGACTCGCCCAGCGCCACCGGCGCCTACCGTTTCGTGCTGCGCCCCGAATTGCGCGGTGACGCGGTGGTCGACGTTCAGGGCCGCGTGTTCCTTCGCGAGGCCGTGGCCAAGCTCGGCATCGCGCCGCTCACCAGCATGTACCTCTACGGCCCCAACCAGCCCTCGAAGGTGCACAACTACCGGCCGGCGATCCACGACTCCAACGGCATCTCGATGCAGGATGGCGACGGCCACTGGACCTGGCGCCCGCTGGTCAACCCGCGCCGCCTGGCGGTGAACACCTGGAACCTGAACAACCCCAAAGGCTTCGGCCTGCTGCAGCGAACCCGCGACTTCGCGCGCTATGAGGACCTGGACGACCGCTACGACCTGCGCCCCTCCGCCTGGATCGAGCCCAAGGGCGACTGGGGCAAGGGGCATGTCGAGCTGGTTGAAATACCCACTCCGGACGAAACCAACGACAACATCGTCGCCTTCTGGACGCCTGAGAAGCTGCCCGCGCCCGGCGAGCCCCTGGACTTCGCCTACCGCATGCACTGGACCCTCAATGAACCGGCGCTGCATGACGATGCCAACGCCTGGGTCATGCAGACCCGCCGTTCCGAAGGCGAGGTCAAGCAGCCCAACCTGATACGCGAGCTGGACGGCAGCACCGCGCTGGTCGTCGACTTCGTCGGACCCGCCCTTGGAGAACTCCCGGCGGATGCACCGGTCACCACTCAGGTGAGCACCGACGAGAACACAGAGCTGATGGAAAACAACCTGCGCTACAACTCGGTGACCAAGGGCTGGCGTCTGACCTTGCGCTTCAAGGTGAAAGACCACACCAAGCCGACCAATATGAGCGCCTACCTGCTCAAGGACGGCCAGGCGCTGAGCGAAACCTGGGATTATCAGGTACCCGCCGATGAAATCCGCTGATGCCGGCGTCCAGGCCTACCTGGACGCACTACCGCTTCCTGCGGAGCAACGCCAGCAGCTGATGCACAGCGAGGACTTGCTCGCCCTGCATCGGCAATTGGCCGACGCCCCGGACGCAGACCTCGACGACGCGGTGCGTGGCTCCGCGGCGGCGCGCCTGCAGTTGGCCAGCGGGGAAGCGTTGCAGGAGCGCGGCCTGCTGCAACAGGACCGCGACGGCCAACCCAGGCTGCTCGCGGGCCCGCCGCTACAACGCGCCAGCATGATTCCCGAACCCTGGCGCATCAATCCGGTGAAACGCCTCTGGCGTCGCCTCACCGGGCGCCGCAATCCGCCGCGCGCACCGCAGCGGGAAAACCCCATCGCGCCCTGGCAGCGGGTCGGCCAGCGCCGCCGCATGGTCATGAGCTTCTTGATGCTGTTCCAGACGGTGGTCGCGACCTGGTACATGACCAACATCCTGCCCTACCAGGGCTGGTCAATGATCGAACTCGCCCAATTGCGCCAGCAGAGCGCCTGGGACAGCTTCCTGCAGGTCCTGCCCTACCTGGTGCAAACCGCCATCCTGGCGCTCTTCTCGATCCTCTTCTGCTGGGTATCGGCGGGCTTCTGGACGGCGCTGATGGGCTTCTGGGCGCTGCTGCGCGGGCATGATCGTTACAGCGTCAGCGGCCGCCATGCCGGTAGCGAGCCGATTGCCAAGGACGCCCGTACCGCGCTGGTGATGCCGATCTGCAACGAGGACGTGTCGCGCGTCTTCGCCGGCCTGCGCGCGACCTACGAGTCACTGCAACGCTCCGGCGAACTGGAGCATTTCGACTTCTTCGTGCTCAGCGACACCGGCAACCCCGACATCGCCGTCGCCGAGCAGCGCGCCTGGCTCGAACTGTGCCAGGCAACCGGCGGTTTCGGACGCATCTTCTACCGCCGCCGTCGGCGTCGGGTGAAGCGCAAGAGCGGCAACATCGACGACTTTTGCCGTCGCTGGGGCGGTGCCTACCGCTACATGGTCGTACTGGATGCCGACAGCGTGATGAGCGGTGACTGCCTGTCGAGTCTGGTGCGCCTGATGGAGAAGCACCCGGATGCCGGCATCATCCAGAGCGCCCCCCGCGCCGCCGGCATGGGCACGCTCTACGCCCGTCTGCAGCAGTTCGCCACGGCGGCCTACGGTCCGTTGTTCACCGCGGGCCTGCACTACTGGCAGTTGGGCGAATCGCACTACTGGGGGCACAACGCGATCATCCGCATCAAGCCCTTCGTCGACCACTGCGCGCTCGCCCCCCTGCCCGGAAAGGGCAGCTTCGCTGGCGCGATTCTCTCCCACGACTTCGTCGAGGCGGCACTGATGCGCCGCGCCGGCTGGGGCGTGTGGATTGCCTACGATCTGCCGGGCAGCTACGAGGAGCTGCCGCCCAACCTGCTCGACGAGCTCAAGCGCGACCGTCGCTGGTGCCACGGCAACCTGATGAACTTCCGCCTGTTTCTGGTCAAGGGCATGCACCCGGTGCACCGCGCGGTGTTCCTCACCGGGGTGATGTCCTACCTGTCGGCACCGCTGTGGTTCCTCTTCCTGGTGCTGTCCACGGCACTGCTGGCGATCCATACCCTGACCGAGCCGCGCTACTTCCTCGCACCCGGCCAGTTGTTCCCGGTATGGCCGCGCTGGAACCCGGACCTGGCGGTGACCTTGTTCTCCACCACCATGACCCTGCTGTTCCTGCCCAAGCTGCTCAGCGTGATCCTCATCTGGGCCAAGGGCGCCGGTTCCTTCGGTGGCAAGTTCAAGGTCGCAGCGAGCATGCTCATGGAGATGCTGTTCTCGGTGCTGCTGGCGCCGGTACGCATGCTCTTCCATACCCAGTTCGTGACCTCGGCGTTTCTCGGCTGGGCCGTGAAGTGGGACTCGCCGCAACGCGACGATGGCAGCACGCCCTGGCGTGACGCCGTGGCCAAGCACCTGCCGCATACGCTGCTGGCGGTAGCCTGGACGGCATTGGTAGCCTGGCTCGACCCGGCGTTCCTCTGGTGGCTGACGCCCATCGTCGGCTCTTTGATGGTAGCCATTCCCGTCTCGGTGCTCTCCAGCCGTCCGAGGCTCGGCGAGCGCAGCCGCAACGCCGGGCTGTTCCTCATTCCCGAGGAGTCCAATCCACCCCGCGAGCTGACCGACACGTACGCGTACACGCGGATGCATCGTCGTCGCGAGCTGGAAGACGGCTTTCTCGCCGCCCTGTTCGATCCGTTCCTCAACGCCTTGGCCTGCGCCATGGCGCCTGCGCGGCACGGCGCGTCGGAATTGCTCGAGCGGGCTCGCCAACGGCGCCTGGAGAACCTCGACAAGGGCGCAGCGAAACTGCCGGCCAGTGAGCGCTTGGCCCTGCTCGACGACCCGCAACTGCTCAGCCGTGCCCATGCGCGACTGTGGAGCGACGCGGCGGTGCGTGATGAATGGCTCGCAGAACATCCGCAACCGGCAGAAGCCATGCACGCCCCCCTGGGCGCCCCGGCCCCGTCCATGGCAACCGCGATTTCGGGTTAGTACCACGCAGCCGGGCGGTACTGGCATTCTGCCCCGGCATTGACTTAACTACTAAGGAAATCAGCGGCCTGGCGGGATTGCCAGGCCGTTTGCTGCAAGCACCTGCTGCAGGCAAAGAAGCGATTCGCCTCCAAGCCACCTCGATGTAGGAGCCGGCACCGTGGATTGGTCCAGCATCAGCACCCTCTTCACGCTGCCTCAAGGCGACTATCAAGCCCTGCCTTTCGCCCATAATCACTGGCTGGTGCTGCTGTCGTTCCTGGTGGCATTGATCGCCAGCGTCACCGTACTCGGGATGACCGAGCGCCTGTCCAACGCCACGCTGAGCAAGGAGCGCTGGCTATGGGGAAGTGTCGGGGCGCTGTGCCTTTCCGGCGGAATCTGGTCGATGCATTTCATCGCCATGCTCGCCATGCAAGTTCCCATCAGGATCAGCTACGACCTGATCAGCACCCTGGGTTCACTGCTCATTGCATTGATCGCCGCCGGCCTCGCCATGTACACCCTGGCACAGAAGGAACTGCCCCTACGCCGCTACGTGACCGCCGGCTTCTGCGTCGGCCTGGGCATCGCCGCGATGCACTACAGCGGGATGATGTCGATCCGCTCCGACGCCAGCCAGCACTACGATCCCTGGATCTTCGCGCTGTCCCTGGTGATTGCCATGGTTGCGGCGCTGGCGGCGCTACTGATCGGCATTCATCCCCGGCCCCGCCATAACCTTAGCTGGCGTATCGCCGCCAGCCTGTTGCTGGCCACCGGCATCGTCTCGATGCATTTCAGCGGCATGGCCGCACTGACCCTGTCCATCCCCGGCCACACCTCCGTAAGCGCACAACCGCCCAGCAATGCCATCCAACTGGGTGCGGCCATCGGCACGATCAATGTAGTGATCGCCCTGATGAGCCTGGGTGCCGCCTGGTCCAACCGCCAGATCGAGCGACGCGAAAGCGACCTGCGCCGGGTCAGCGCGCTGGTCGAGCAGTTGGATAGCGCGCGCAGCTCGCTGCAGAGGGCAGCCGTGCGCGACCCGCTCACCGGACTGTTCAACCGCCGTGGCTTCAACGAACTGTTCGCCACCTGGCTGCAGGAGCATGCCAGCGTCGGCCGGGCACTGGCGGTGATGTTCCTCGACATCGACCACTTCAAACGGATCAACGACACCCTCGGTCATGACGCCGGCGACGAACTGCTGAAGATCACCTCGCAACGCCTGGCCTGCGCGCTGCGCGACGGCGACGTGATCGCCCGCTTCGGCGGCGACGAGTTCTGCATCATCAGCAACGCACAGAATGTCGACCAGGCGCGCCTGCTGGCCCTGCGCATCATGCAAACGATGAAGAAACCGATCGGCCTGGCCGGTCGCAGCCTGGCGATCACCACCAGCATCGGCATCGCACTGTTTCCCCGCGATGGCGAGGACACCGAGACGCTGCTCAAGCACGCCGACATGGCGCTGTATCAATCCAAGGCCAGCGGCCGCAATCACTTCGCCTTCTTCAGCGACCATCTGCGCAGCAAGGCGAGCATGGACCTGGAGCTCGAGGAAGGCCTGCGCAAGGCCCTGCGCTCCGGCGAAGGCCTGCAGCTTCATTACCAGCCGATCTACGAGCTACCGAACCGTAAAATGGTGCGAATCGAAGCACTGCTGCGCTGGGATCACCCGCAACATGGCCTGCTGACGCCGGATCGCTTCATCGGCATCGCCGAGGCCAACGGCTTCATCAACGAGCTCGACGACTGGGTGCTGAACATGGCGTGCTGGCAGCTTGCCAAGCTGCATCGTCAAGGCCACATGCTCGGCGTCACGGTGAATTGCTCGGCGCTGAGCCTCTCCGACGAGCGCCTGCCCGAGCGCATCGAGCAGGCACTCATCGCCACCGACCTGCAGGCGCGCTGGCTACAACTGGAAGTCACCGAGAACAGCCTGATGGGCAACATCAACCGCGCCGTGGGCATTCTTCAGGAAATCCGCGGACTGGGCGTCACCGTGGGCGTGGACGACTTTGGCACCGGCTATTCCTCGCTCGCCTATCTCAAGCGCCTGCCACTGGACACCCTGAAGATCGACCGCTCCTTCATACAGGAACTGGCCAGCAGCGAAAGCGACCGGCAGATCGCCGAGGCGATCCTCGCCATGGCGCGCGCACTGCATCTACAGGTGGTCGCCGAAGGCGTGGAGAGCGAGGAGCAATTGAGCTTCCTCGTCGCCCACGGCTGTGAGCGCGCCCAGGGCTACCTGTTCTCCCCGCCCCTGGCACCGGCGGCATTGGAACGCCTGCTCAGCCAGTGAGCCCCTCGCGCCAGCGCGCAAGCCAGTTCAGCGAAGCCGAACCGGCGCCCTGCGGACGATATTCCGCCGCCAGCCAACCGGGATAGCGCACGGCTTCGAGCGCGGTCAGCGCAGCAGCGAAATCCACCGTCCCGGTACCCGGCTCGCCGCGTCCGGGGCAGTCGGCGAATTGCACATGGCCGATGTGGCCTGCCAGCTCCAGCACCGCCGCAGCGGGCTCGATGCCCTGGCGAGCCATGTGGTACAGATCCAGTTGTGCGGCGAGCGCCGGATGCCCGACGCGCTCGATCACCTCACGCAGTTCAGCCGGAGTGCAGACCAGGCAACCCGGTACATCCAGGGGGTTGAGCGCCTCGCACAGCACCGCGATGCCTCGTTCGGCGAAAGCCTCGGCAGTGCGTCGCAGGTTCCCCGCCAGGCATTCCAGCGCCGCCTCGCGCTCGACGCCCTCGGCAAGACGCCCAGGCAGCACGTTGACCCAGCAGGGGCGCACCTGCTCGGCATAGGCCAAGGCGGTGGCCAGTGCCTCGTCGAACTGCGCCTGCCGCTGCGGCACTGCGGCCAGCCCCGCGCCGCCCTGTTGGAAATCGCCCGCCGGCAGGTTGATCAACAACAAGGGAAGATTCGACGCCGCCAGCGCCTCGCTCAGCACCGGGGCTGGAACCTCGTAGGGAAACTGGATCTCGACGCCGTCGAAACCCGCCGCGGCGGCGGCAGCGATACGCTCGGGGAGCGGCAGCTCGGTGAACAGCAAGGAAAGATTGGCAGCGATCTGCATCGGGGCTCCGGTAGCGGCGATGCCGCACGTGGTCTGGATTGATTTTAGGGTTGGGCCCCGCCAAGGCTTCCAGCAGAGCGCCTCACGTGAAACGGCAAGAGACCCTAGCACATGGCCAGGCCAGGCGCGCGACCCTATACTCTCCACGCTTTTTCCGCCATTGAACCGGAGAACCCGATGTCCAAACGCTTTCTGGCGCTCGCCGCCGGCGTCGCCCTGAGCGCCGCCTCCCTGCTCAGCCACGCCGCCGATGCCCTGCGCGTCTCGGCCATCCCCGACGAAGCCCCGACCGAGCTGCAACGCAAATTCAAGCCGCTGGGCGAATACCTGGAACAGAAGCTGGGCATGCCGGTGCAGTTCGTGCCGGTTTCCGACTACGCCGGCGTGGTCGAAGCACTCGCCGCCGACCGCCTGGACATGGCCTGGCTGGGCGGCTTCACCTTCGTACAGGCGCGCCTGAAGACCGGCAACGCCATTCCCCTGGTGCAGCGCGCCGAGGACGAGCAATTCACCAGCAAGTTCATCACCGCCGACCCGGACGTGAAGAGCCTGCAGGACCTCAAAGGCAAGACCTTCGCCTTTGGCTCGATCTCCTCGACCTCCGGCAGCCTGATGCCGCGCTACTTCATGCTCAAGGAAGGCATCCAGCCCGAGGAGTTCTTCAGCCGCGTCGCCTACTCCGGTGCCCATGACGCCACCGTGGCCTGGGTCGCGGCAGGCAAGGCCGACGGTGGCGTGCTCAACGCCTCGGTCTGGAAGAAGCTGGTCGACGCCGGCAAGGTGGATACCGACAAGGTCCGGGTGCTCTCCACCACGCCGCCCTACTACGACTACAACTGGACGGTGCGCGGCACCCTGGACCCGGCGCTGGCCGAGAAGATCAAGCAGGCCTTCCTCGACCTCGATCCGGCCAAACCGGAAGACAAGGCGATCCTCGACCTGCAGGCCGCCAGCCGCTTCATCGAAACCAAGCCGGAAAACTACGAGGGTATCGAGCAGGCCGCACGCGCCGCCGGCCTGCTGAAGTGACGCTGCGCCTCGCTGGCGTGGGCCTGGTCCACGCCAACGGCCAGCGTGCCCTGCAGGATGTGAACCTGGCGATCGACGCCGGCGAACGGGTGGCCATCATCGGCCCCTCCGGCGCCGGCAAGACCACCCTGTTGCGCCTGCTCGCCACCGCCCTGCGTCCCAGCGAAGGCCGGCTGGAGCTGCTCGGCACGGCCCCCTGGAGGCTCTCCGCCAGCGCTCGCCAGCGCTTGCGCACGAAACTCGGGCTGGTTCACCAGGCACCGCCCATCCCCCCACGGCAACGGGTGGTGACCGCCGTGCTCGCCGGGCGCCTCGGGCAATGGTCGCTGCCCCGCGCGCTGGCCAGCCTGCTCTATCCCAGCGATATTCCGGGCGCCCGCTCGGCCCTGGAGCGACTGGATCTCGGCGAACGCCTGTTCGAGCGCAGCGATCGCCTCTCCGGCGGCCAATTGCAACGTGTCGGCATCGCCCGCGTGCTCTACCAGCAACCTCAGCTGATCCTTGCCGACGAGCCCGTCTCGGCGATGGACCCGGTGCTCGCCAGCCACACCTTGAAACTGCTCAACGACGAAGCGCGCCTGCGCAGCGTGACGCTGGTCGCCAGCCTGCATGCGGTCGAGCTGGCGCTGGAGCATTTCCCGCGGGTGATCGGCGTACGCGACGGACGCATCGCCTTCGACGCGCCAGCCAGCGCCGTCACCCCGGCGCAACTGGAAGCGCTCTACGCCAACCAGCAACTGGCCGAGCGCAACGCACCGCTCGCGCCAGCCCCCCTGGCCAACGCCCCACGATGCTGAGACGCCACGACCCCGCCGCGCTACCGCGTCTATTGCTGACGCTGGCCGCCCTGCTTCTGCTGTGGCCCGGGGTACGCCTGTCCGAACTCGATCTGGGCGTGCTGTTCGATGGCGAAAATGCCCGCAGCATGGGCAACTTCCTCTCGGGCTTCTGGCCGCCGGCGCACGAGGGCGAGTTCCTTGCCCTGCTCGCACGCGCCACCCTGGAAACCCTGGCCATCGCCACTGCAGGCATGGCGCTGGCGATGCTCATCGCGGTCCCCAGCGCCTTGCTCGCCAGCCGCGCGCTGTCGCTCTCGGCGGTCCACCGTGGTGGCCGTCCGCTGTGGTGGAGCGCGGCACTACGCTGGCCGGTGCGCGCCCTGCTGATCTTCCTGCGCAGCGTGCCTGAGATCGTCTGGGCATTGCTCTTCGTGCGCGCCGTCGGCCTGGGCCCGACCGCCGGGGTGCTGGCCATCGCCATCACCTATGGCGGCATGCTCGGCAAGGTCTACGCGGAGATTCTCGAATCCGTCGACAGCCGCCCGGCACGCGCGCTGATGGGGGCCGGCAGCTCGCGAATGGCCGCGTTCGTCTACGGCCTGCTGCCCAACGCGGCGGCCGAGCTGGTGTCCTACAGCGTCTATCGCTGGGAATGCGCGGTACGCGCCTCGGTGGTGATGGGCTTCGTCGGCGCTGGCGGCCTGGGCCAGCAATTGGACCTGTCGATCCGCATGTTCGCTGGCGGTGAGGTGGCGAGCATGCTGCTGACCTTCCTGCTGCTGGTGCTCGCCGCCGACAGCCTCAGCCGCGTGCTACGCGGGAGGCTCGCATGAAGCGCCTGGGCAACTACACCTTGCTCTTGCTGCTGGTGCTGGCGGTCGCCGGCTCATTCGCCTATCTGCACGTCGACCTGCCCGGCCTGCTGCAGGACGATGCACTGGCGCAGATGGGCAGCTACGCCGCCGGCTTCGCCCACCCCGACCTTTCCGCCGGTCACCTGCGCAGCACCGGGCAGGCGACCCTGGAAACCCTCGCGATGTCGGCGCTCGGCACCTTGCTCGCCGCACTACTCGGCATGCTCCTGGCACTGCCGGCGTCCGGCCGCTTCGGGCTGCTCGCCGAGCAGGCCGCACGCCTGCTGCTCAATGCACTACGCGCGGTACCGGAACTGGTGTGGGCCGCATTGATGGTGCTCGCCGCGGGCCTGGGGCCGAACGCCGGAGCGCTGGCGTTGGCGCTGCATACCGCGGGCGTGCTCGGCAGGCTGTTCGCCGAGGCCCTGCAGAACACCCCCGCCGAGCCAGCCGAGGCGATTCGCCTGGGCGGCGGCGGACGGATCGCCGCGTTCTGCTACGGCACCCTGCCCGGCGTCTGGCCGCAGTTGTTGGCGTACAGCCTGTACCGCTGGGAAAACAACATCCGCATGGCCAGCATCCTGGGCTTCGTCGGCGCAGGCGGCCTCGGCCAGTTGCTCTACCAGACTCTCTCGCTGTTCCAGCAGGCACAGGCGGCGACGGTGATCCTGGCGATGCTCCTGCTGGTCCTGCTGGTCGACGCCCTCTCCGGCTGGATGCGTCAGCGCTGGGTGGTCTAGCTCCGCTCCTGCACCAGCACCCAGGGGGCCACCACCACCGCCCACAACTGCGGATCACGTGCCAGCAGATCCTGCGCACGTTCGACCTCCAGGCGCTGCAATGCGCCGCGCTCCATCGCCACAGCGACCCCGGCGCGATCGTCGCTGGCAACCGCTTCGGCCAGCGCTACCAGGTCCTCTTCTTCGGCCACCCAGAGCAGCGCGCCCCGGGCGAAGAAGGGCTCCAGTTCCTTCCAGTCGATGCGCGCGGTTTCGCCGAGCAGTTTGGCGTAGAGCGGGCTGGTCTCGTTCATCGGAAAACTCTCGGCGGGTGAAAAAGGGGCGTCATGATAGCGCCCCGCCGCGGCCGGGCAACGCCTGCGTCAGCCTGACCCCGGGGGAGCGTGGCGTTTTTCTATACACTTGTTGCGTTTTGGCGACACTCGGCTGGCACCTGGCCTGCGTTGCCTTCCCAGCCTGCCGGTAGCGCTTCTAAACTGTACCGTTACAGTTGTCGTACGAATTTTCGCGCATACCGCGATGGCTCGGCGACCACTGCCGCCAGACGGACCTACAACGAATAATCGAGAGTGGAGCACTATGAGCGCAATGAAGATTTCGCGTCTGTTCGCCGCCATGGCCCTGGCTGGCCTGGCCGGCCAGGCGCTAGCCGCCGATACCATCAAGATCGGCCTGGCCGGTCCGGTCACCGGTCCCGTTGCCCAGTACGGCGATATGGAATTCATCGGTGCCAAGATGGCCATCGAGCAGATCAACAAAGCGGGTGGCGTCGACGGCAAGCAGCTCGAAGGTGTGGTCTACGATGATGCCTGCGATCCGAAGCAGGCCGTGGCAGTCGCCAACAAGGTCGTCAACGACGGGGTGAAGTTCGTCGTCGGCCACCTGTGCTCCAGTTCCACTCAGCCCGCCTCGGATATCTACGAGGACGAAGGCATCCTGATGATCAGCCCGGCTGCCACCAGCCCGGAAATCACCGCACGTGGCTACCAGCTGATCTTCCGCACCATCGGCCTGGACACCATGCAGGGCCCGACCGCCGGCAACTACATCGCCGAGCACATCAAGCCCAAGGCCGTTGCCGTGATCCACGACAAACAGCAGTACGGTGAAGGCATCGCCAGCGCGGTCAAGCAGACCCTGGAAGCCAAGGGCGTCAACGTGGTGATGTTCGAAGGCATCAACTCCGGCGACAAGGACTTCTCCTCGCTGATCGCCAAGCTCAAGCAGGCGGACGTCGACTTCGTCTACTACGGCGGCTACCACCCGGAACTCGGCCTGCTGCTGCGCCAGACCCACGAGAAGGGCCTGGACGTGCGCTTCATGGGTCCGGAAGGCGTCGGCAACAAGGAAATCTCCGCGATCGCCGGCCCGGCCTCCGAAGGCCTGCTGGTGACCCTGCCGAAATCCTTCGACCAGGATCCGAAGAACCAGGCGCTGGTCGAGGCCTTCAAGGCCAAGAAAGAAGACCCGAGCGGCCCGTTCGTGTTCCCCGCCTACGCCGCCGTGCAGGTGATCGCCGAAGGCATCGACAAGGCCGGCAGCGAAGAGCCGGAAGACGTCGCCGCCGCGCTGCGCGCCAACAGCTTCGACACACCCACCGGCACCCTGGCCTTCGACGAGAAGGGCGACCTGAAGGACTTCAACTTCGTCGTCTACGAATGGCACCAGGACGGCAGCAAGACCGAAGCCAAGTAACACCCTCGCGAAACCCACGAGGCCCACTGCGTGATGCAGTGGGCCTCGTTCATTGAAACCCCGCCTCCGCCCGCCTTCGCTGGCGCGAAGCAACAGTGCAGTTCCACGGACCCCGCAACGCCGAGTCGGCGTGGCGGCAGGCCCAGGAGTCAGGTATGCCCGAGCTCTATCACTACCTACAGCAATTGGTGAACGGCCTCACGGTCGGTAGCACCTATGCCCTGATCGCCATCGGCTACACGATGGTCTACGGCATCATCGGCATGATCAACTTCGCCCACGGCGAGGTGTACATGATCGGGTCCTACGTGACCTTCATCGTCATCGCCGGCCTGGCCATGTTCGGCATCCACAGCCTGCCGGTGGTGCTGATCGGCGGTTTCGCCGCCGCGGTGATCGTCACCAGCGCCTACGGCTACAGCATCGAGCGCATCGCCTACCGTCCGCTGCGCGGCAGCAACCGGTTGATCCCGCTGATCTCGGCGATCGGCATGTCGATCTTCCTGCAGAACGAAGTGCTGCTGGCACAGGATTCCAAGGACAAGGCGATCCCCAACCTGATCCCCGGCAACATCGTCATCGGTGACGATGGCGTGATCATCTCCTACATGCAGATCCTGATCTTCGTGGTCACCTTCCTGGCCATGCTCGGACTCACGCTGTTCATCTCCCGCTCGCGCCTGGGACGCGCCTGCCGCGCCTGCGCCGAAGACATCAAGATGGCCAACCTGCTGGGCATCAACACCAACAACATCATTTCCCTGACCTTCGTCATCGGCGCCGCGCTGGCCGCCGTCGCCGCGGTGCTGCTGGGTCTGCAATACGGCGTGATCAACCCGCACCTGGGCTTCCTCGCCGGCATCAAGGCGTTCACCGCCGCGGTGCTTGGCGGCATCGGTAGCATTCCCGGCGCCATGCTCGGCGGCCTGCTGCTGGGCGTCGCCGAAGCCTTCGGCGCCGACGTCTTCGGCGACCAGTACAAGGACGTGGTGGCCTTCAGCCTGCTGGTCCTGGTGCTGCTGTTCCGCCCCACCGGCATCCTCGGCCGTCCGGAGGTGGAGAAGGTATGACCGCCGCACGCTTCAAATACGCCTTTTTCAGCGCCCTGCTGGTGCTCGCCGTCGCCTACCCGGTACTCGGTCTCAAACTGACCACCGTCGGCATCCAGCTCGAAGTGCATGGCGCCAGCGCCAGCACCCTGTGGATCATCGCCGCCTGCGCGGTGGGCATGTTCGTCTGGCAATTGCTGCGCCACCGCCTGCCCGCCGGCTGGGCCAAGCACACCAGCCTGCCCAGCGTACCGGCCGGTGCGGGGGGCTTCCTCACCCTGCCGTCGACCCAACGCTGGGGGCTGCTGGCGCTGATCGTGCTCGCCCTGGCCTGGCCATTCTTCGGCTCGCGCGGCGCGGTGGACATCGCCACGCTGATCCTCATCTACGTGATGCTCGGCCTGGGCCTGAACATCGTCGTCGGCCTCGCCGGCCTGCTCGATCTGGGCTACGTCGGCTTCTACGCCGTCGGCGCCTACAGCTATGCGCTGCTGTCGAGCTACTACGGCCTGGGCTTCTGGATCTGCCTGCCCATCGCCGGCGCCATGGCTGCGTTGTTCGGCTTCCTGCTCGGTTTCCCGGTGCTGCGCCTGCGCGGCGACTACCTGGCGATCGTCACCCTGGGCTTTGGCGAGATCATCCGCATCCTGCTGCGTAACCTCACCAGCATCACCGGCGGCCCCAACGGCATCAGCAACATCGAGAAGCCGACCCTCTTCGGCCTGTCCTTCGATCGTCGCGCCGCCGAGGGCATGCAGACCTTCCACGAGTTCTTCGGCCTGCCCTACAACTCGATCAACAAGGTGATCTTCCTCTACCTGATCGCCCTGCTGCTGGTACTGCTGACCCTGTTCGTCATCAACCGCTTGCTGCGCATGCCCATCGGGCGCGCCTGGGAAGCGCTGCGCGAAGACGAGATCGCCTGCCGCGCGCTGGGTCTGAACCCCACCGCGATCAAGCTCTCCGCCTTCACCCTGGGTGCCTGCTTCGCCGGTTTCGCCGGCAGCTTCTTCGCCGCCCGCCAGGGCCTGGTGACGCCGGAATCCTTCACCTTCATCGAGTCGGCGATCATCCTCGCCATCGTCGTGCTCGGTGGCATGGGCTCGCAACTGGGGGTGATCCTCGCCGCCATCGTGATGATCCTGCTGCCCGAGCTGATGCGCGAGTTCAGCGAGTACCGCATGCTGATGTTCGGCGCCCTGATGGTGCTGATGATGATCTGGCGTCCGCAGGGCCTGTTGCCCATGCAGCGCCCCCACCTGGAGTTGAAGCGATGAGCCGCCCCCTTCTCGAAGTGAGCGGGCTGTCCATGCGTTTCGGCGGCCTGCTGGCCGTCAACGGGGTGGCCCTCAACGTGGCAGAAAAACAGGTGGTGTCGATGATCGGCCCGAACGGCGCCGGCAAGACCACCGTGTTCAACTGCCTGACCGGTTTCTACAAGCCCACCTCGGGCAGCATCCGCCTGGACGGCGAGCAGATCGAGGGCCTGCCGGGCCACAAGATCGCCCGCAAGGGCGTGGTGCGCACCTTCCAGAACGTGCGTCTGTTCAAGGACATGACGGCGGTGGAAAACCTGCTGATCGCCCAGCACCGGCACCTCAACACCAACTTCCTCGCCGGCCTGTTCAAGACCCCCGCGTTTCGCCGCAGCGAAGCCGAGGCGATGGACCTCGCGGCCCACTGGCTGGAGCGGGTCAACCTGCTGGACGTGGCCAACCGTCCCGCCGGCACCCTCGCCTACGGCCAGCAACGGCGTCTGGAAATCGCCCGCTGCATGATGACCCGGCCGCGCATCCTGATGCTCGACGAGCCGGCCGCTGGCCTCAACCCGCGCGAGACCGAGGACCTCAAGCAACTGATCGGCATGCTGCGGGACGAGCACGGCGTCACCGTGCTGCTGATCGAGCACGACATGCACCTAGTGATGAGCATTTCCGACCACATCTTCGTGATCAACCAGGGCACGCCCCTGGCCGACGGCGTACCGGAGCAGATCCGCGCGAACCCGGACGTGATCAAAGCCTACCTGGGGGAAGCGTAAGCGATGCTGTACTTCGAGAACGTCTCCACCTTCTACGGCAAGATCCAGGCGCTGCACGACGTCGACGTCGAGGTGCGCAAGGGCGAGATCGTCACCCTGATCGGCGCCAACGGCGCCGGCAAGTCGACCCTGCTGATGACCCTCTGCGGCACCCCGCGGGCGGCCAGCGGCAGCATCCGCTTCGAGGGTGAGGAACTGGTCGGCCTGGAAACCCCGCAGATCATGCGCAAGAGCATCGCCGTCGTCCCCGAGGGACGCCGCGTGTTCGCCCGCCTGACCGTCGAGGAAAACCTCGCCATGGGCGGTTTCTTCACCGAAAAGGCCGCCTTCCAGGAGCAAATGGACAAGGTCCTGCACCTGTTCCCACGGCTCAAGGAACGCTTCCTCCAGCGCGCCGGCACCATGTCCGGCGGCGAGCAGCAGATGCTCGCCATCGGCCGCGCACTGATGAGCCAGCCGCGCCTGCTGCTGCTCGACGAACCCTCCCTGGGCCTGGCGCCGATCGTCATCCAGCAGATCTTCGAGATCATCGAGCAATTGCGCAGGGACGGCGTGACCGTATTCCTCGTCGAGCAGAACGCCAACCAGGCGCTCAAGCTCGCCGATCGCGGCTACGTGCTGGAGAACGGTCGGATCGTCATGCGCGGCAGCGGCGAAGAACTGCTGCACGACCCCAAGGTGCGCGACGCCTACCTCGGTGGTTGATTTCACCCTGCTCTGCCCACGGCCCTTCGGGGCCGTTTTCGTTGGCTACGTCTGCGATAAACGTTGCACACCCTGCAGGGCAGCCGTGGCTCCCCCTCTCTGTGCAACCGGAGCATAGGTAACAAATTAAACCGGCAGCATGGGTTACACCTTTCCCCTCGCATGCCATTGGGATGCGGGCTCCAATCGTGAAGTCTGCAGGTTGATGTAACCCAGCAGGTGAAAGCTATAACGCACCTCCAGGCGTCCATCATCGACTTCACGTAACCCCACACGATGCTGGGCTAGCAGCTCGCTGATGTAAACGAGGCGGCCTTTGCACTTGATCTCACCGTTTTGTCGAACGTTGCGTACCTGCTGGTCCTCGTTGTACTCGACAGGCCGCTGCACTGGCGAATACCGGCGCAGCGAGGCTTGATATAGGCTCGCTGGCGTATATCTGTCCAAGCCTTCATGGCTACGGTGCTCATTGAACTCCTTGCGAAATGCGGCTAATGCTGCCTGTTGAGCGAGCGCCGACGTTCCACGCAGCTGATCACCGATAGCCCGATTGAGTGATCCATGCATGCGCTCATGACGAGCATTTTGCGTCGGCGTGCCCGGCTGGGTGCGATGCACTCGGATGCCTAGTTCAACCCACCACTTCGACAAGCGCGTCAGGCCTCCCGCGCCTCGACTGGCAAAGGGGGAGCCGTTGTCGGTCAAGAGCCCCTCGGGCAAGCCATACTCATGGAAAACCCATTCGAAGATTGGCTTGGCCTGCGCGTAATCAGGGGCCTGCACGGCATGGCAGCCAAGCAGGAAACGGCTGGCGTTGTCCGTCACCGTCAAGGGATAGCACCAGTGCCCGCCCTGCGTAACGTACTGACCTTTGTAGTCCGCGCTCCACAACGCATTGTTGCTGCGGCCTAGCTCGAAGGGCTCGGGCGCCGCTGGATAGGGCCTACGATAGCGCCGCTGTTTGACCAGCCCAGCAGACTTGAGCACCTCACCGGCGGTACTGTCCGCCGGCCAATCGTGGCCAGGCCGCTCGCGGCGCAACAGGTCCATCACCTTCTTGGGACCAAAGCTGGGATGCTCTTTCTTGACGGCTACGATCTGCTCAGCCACCTGCGGATTTACCGCATGCGGGCAGCAGTGAGGGGCTTTAGAGCGCTCCATCAGACCCTCGGCTCCCGCGCGCTGATAGCGCTCGATCCATTTATAGACGGTCTTGCGGCTCAGCCCATAGCCCACGGCGAGCTCACTAATCGAGTACCGGGCGCTTAGCCAGTCGGCAATCAGCTTTACCTTCAAATCCATTACACAAGTCTCTTTCCAGGGCATGGGCAGCACCTCCTGCTCACACCGTAACTTGTGTAACCCATCCTCCCGGTCTCGTTTGTTACCCATGTTGCCGGTTTGGACACTCCCCGACCCTCTCCCGCGAGGGTAGAGGGAGGGTTTGCGCGAGATCGAGGATTAGCGGCGCGCTCTGAGGCGTTGTCTGCGTGATAACGCTGCTCTGACTTGTACCCAGGCTGCCGGTTTGGACAGAAATAGCCCCTCCCCTCGTGGGAGAGGGGGAGCGGACGACTCCGCCTTTTATCCCAAGGCTCTGTCTGCATGAGCTGTTGGTCCTGCCCATTCGGCTTTTGCAGGAGCAGGTTTATCCGCGAAATTTACGAATGAATTCCCGCCTACAGGGCGTGCGACCGTTAGCGCTGACATAGCCTTTTCATTTCGTCATCCCGCAGAGGGATGATGCCCTTGCAAAATCGCCAGTCGGCACCACATTTAACGATCCGGCTAAGACGCAGGCCCTAAGATAGAGCGAGCCAATGGTGTTGATGCTTTCAATCAATTTTGCTCAACACCCTTGAGCCGGTAAGGTTATACCCAGATTTCAAAACCCAACCCGCTAAGGAGTTGCACATGTCCGTCATCAACACCCAGATCAAGCCTTTCACCGCTCAGGCTTTCAAGGATGGCAAGTTCATCGAAGTGACTGACGCTGACGTCAAAGGCAAGTGGTCTGTCTTCTTCTTCTACCCGGCCGACTTCACCTTCGTTTGCCCCACCGAGCTGGGCGACGTAGCCGACCATTACGAAGAGTTCCAGAAGCTGGGCGTGGAAATCTACTCCGTCTCCACCGACACCCACTTCACCCACAAAGCCTGGCACGACGCTTCCGAAACCATCGGCAAGATCAAGTACACCATGCTGGGCGACCCGACCTGGGAAATCTCCAACAACTTCGAAGTACTGCGTCCGGGCCAGGGCCTGGCCAACCGCGGCACCTTCATCGTTGACCCGGAAGGCGTGATCCAGGCTGTGGAAATCACCGCTGAAGGCATCGGCCGTGACGCTTCCGACCTGCTGCGCAAGGTCAAGGCTGCTCAGTACGTCGCCTCCCACCCGGGCGAAGTCTGCCCGGCCAAGTGGAAGGAAGGCGAAGCTACCCTGGCTCCGTCCCTGGACCTGGTCGGCAAGATCTAAGGAACGCTCGGGCGCGGCACAGACCGCGCCCCACGATGCTTCCGTTGCCTTGCACTGCTGATTGAACTTTCACCAGTGCCCGACGCCCGGGCGCGATGCGTCCGGGCGTTGTCGTTTCCGAAATTCAGACTCTAAGGAAGCTGCCGTCATGTTGGACGCCAATCTTAAAGCCCAGTTGAAGACCTACCTGGAACGGGTCACCCTGCCGTTCGAGATCGTCGCGTCCCTCAATGACAGCGACAAATCCCGCGAGATGCTGGAACTGCTCCAGGAAATCGTCGGCCTGACCGACAAGATCACCCTCAAGACCGATGGCGACGACACCCGCCGTCCGTCCTTCGCCCTGAACCGCCCAGGCGAGAACATTTCCCTGCGTTTCGCCGGCATCCCCCTGGGCCACGAGTTCACCTCGCTGGTGCTGGCGCTGCTGCAGGTCGGCGGCCACCCGTCCAAGCTGGACGAGGACACCATCGCGCAGATCAAGGCCATCGAAGGCGAATACAACTTCGAGACCTACTTCTCGCTGTCCTGCCAGAACTGCCCGGACGTGGTCCAGGCGCTGAACCTGATGGCGGTGCTCAACCCCAACATCCGCCACGTCGCCATCGACGGTGCGCTGTTCCAGAACGAGGTCGAGCTGCGCCAGGTGATGTCGGTGCCCAGCCTGTACCTCAATGGCGAACCCTTCGGCCAGGGCCGCATGGGCGTCGAGGAAATCCTCGCCAAGCTCGATACCGGCGCCGCTGCCCGCGATGCAATCAAGCTCAACGCCAAGGAAGCCTTCGATGTGCTGGTGGTCGGTGGTGGCCCGGCGGGCGCCTCGGCGGCCATCTACGCCGCACGCAAGGGCATCCGTACCGGCATCGCCGCCGAACGTTTCGGCGGCCAGGTGCTCGACACCATGGCCATCGAGAACTTCATCTCGGTGCAGGAGACCGAAGGGCCGAAACTGGTGCGCGCGCTGGAAGAGCACGTGAAACAGTACGAAGTGGACCTAATGACCCTGCAGCGCGCCAGCGAGCTGGTCCCGGCGAACACCCCCGGCGGCCTGCACGAAGTGCGCTTCGAGAGCGGTGCGGCGCTGCGCGCCAAGACCGTGATCCTCGCCACCGGCGCCCGCTGGCGTGAAATGGGCGTGCCCGGCGAGCAGGAGTACAAGGCCAAGGGCGTGTGCTTCTGCCCGCACTGCGACGGCCCGCTGTTCAAGGGCAAGCCGGTCGCGGTGATCGGCGGCGGCAACTCCGGCGTCGAAGCGGCCATCGACCTGGCCGGGTTGGTCAGCCACGTCACCCTGCTGGAGTTCGCCGACACCCTGCGTGCCGACGCCGTGCTGCAGAACAAGCTGTACAGCCTGCCCAACGTCACCGTGATCAAGAGCGCCCAGACCACCGAAGTCAAAGGCGACGGGCAGAAGGTCACCGGCCTGGTCTACAAGGATCGCACCACCGACCAGCTCAGCGAGATCGCGCTGGACGGCATCTTCGTGCAGATCGGCCTGTTGCCCAACAGCGACTGGCTCAAAGGTACCATCGAGCTGTCGCGCTTCGGTGAGATCATCATCGACGCCCGCGGCGAGACCAGCGTGCCGGGCGTGTTCGCTGCCGGCGACGTGACCACCGTGCCGTACAAGCAGATCGTCATCGCCATCGGCGAAGGGGCCAAGGCGTCGTTGTCCGCCTTCGACCACCTGATCCGCAGCTAAGCGAGCGCTGGGCCAAAACGAAAAACCGGAACCCTCTTCTTGGGTTCCGGTTTTTTTGTGCCGACAACTTGCCCTTTGAATGTCTAGACCGGCCCGTCCTGCGGCGGGAGTTCGATGGCCTGGGAGCGCAGGTCCTGCGAGGCCTTGTTCAACGCGGCCAGGATCTTCCCATCGTGACCGTAGAGATCCGGACGGAAGTTGAGCTGACCATCCGCATCCACCTGCGCGGTCCAATACGCCAGCAGGATCGGAATCGGCTTGGGCAGGTCGGCACGGCGCGTCTCGCCACTGGCCCAGCGCGCCTGGATGCGCTCGCGTTGCGCCGGGGTGGCGTCGGCCAGCAGTTGGTCCACCAGTTGCGAGACGTTCTCCACCCGCACGCAGCCGGAGCTGAAGGTGCGCGGCAGGCGATCGAACAGACGCTGGCTGGGAGTGTCGTGCAGATACACCAGGAACGGATTGGGGAAACGAACCGCCACGCGCCCCAGCGCGTTGTGCGGCCCGGCCGACTGGCGCACCAGCAACGCGCCCGGGCGCATCCAGTCGACGCTCGCCGGGTCCACCGGATGGCCCTGGTAATCGATCACCTGCATATGGTTGGCGGCCAGGTAGCCCGCCGCGTCGCGGCGCAGCTCCGGCAGCTTGTCCTCGCGCAGGATGGTCGGGGGCACCGTCCAGGTCGGATTCAACGTCAGGTGGGTGATACGTGACTTGAGGATCGGCGTCTCCCGCGACGGCCGCCCTACCTGCACCCGCGCCTGCCAAGTCCGCTCGCCACCGCGGTAGACGGAGACCTGCGCGCCGGCGATATCCACCAGCACGCCATCGCTCGGGACTTCGTGGGCGATCCAGCGCATGCGCTCGAGATTCACCCGCACCTGGTCCATGCGTTGCGCCGGCGTACGGTTCAACTCGCCCAGGGTGGCCGGGCCAAGGACTCCGTCGTCGTTGAGCAGGTGGCGACGCTGATAAGCCTTCACCGCCGCCACCAGGGCGTCGTCGTAAAGATTCCCGGAGGAAACGACGCCGGCGTCGAGGAAGCCTTCGTCACGTAGTCGCTCGATCAGCAGCGGCACGCGGCCATCCACCGCACCGGGACGCAGCAGCTCCCCGCCCGGCACCGGCAACCAGGCCGGCGACTGTTCGCGGCGCAGGCCCGCGTAGGCCTGGCGCAGTCCCCGATAGAGGGCGAAGTGGGGACGCACCTGGTCGAAGGCGGCCGCCGGATCGGCCAGTCCCTCGGCGGCCAGGGCGAGCAAGGTGCCCTGGTCCGGGACCGGCTCGCTGCCCTCGGCGTACCAGATCGGCTCGACGTTCGCCGGATCGAGGCGGCCACGCCCCAGGTCCTGCAGCGCCTCCAGGTAGGCATAGCTGGCCAGTACGTCGTTGCAGGCCTGCAGCCGCGGCGAGGGTTTTGCCTCGCTCCACAGCTGCCGCAAGCCGCTGAGCAGGTAATCCTCGGGTTGCAAGCCGTCGTCACCCAGCGCCTGCAGTTGCTCGAACAGCGCCCGAGCCCGATCGCCATCCCAGGCCGGTTGGTAGTGACGTTTCTCGTAGAAGGTGCGCAGGCGCTGCCATTGCAGCGGCGGCACCGTCGCCTGCGCGGCCAGGCAGCTCGGCCGAGCGGCCTGCAGTTGCTGCATCACGGCCTGCGCCGCCGGTTCGATCGGATCGGCCGGCACCTCGGCCCAGGCGAGCGGCGAGAAGACAAGTACCCACGTCAGAATCGTGCATTTTTTAGACAACCTGCAGCTCCCTTTCCGAAATCACTTGCTAGAATGGCCCACTTTCATGCCGACCCGCTTGGGCGGTAAAGGTTGCGGCGTCACGTCGCTTAAGGGCCGAACGACAACAGATCCTTTTCCTGTTTTTTTGCGTGGGGGCGTTTTACAGAATGAATTCCAAGACCGCCAGGCGGCTGCTCCTGGCTGCCTGCCTGTACCTGCCTGCCCTTGCGCCGGCCGTACCGCTTCCCATCGATCCATTGACCGAAAGCCTCTCCAGTGCGGCGCCGAACCTGGACCGCGCCATCCTCGGGCATGCCGTGGCCGCCATGCAATGCGCTATCCACAATGGCGCGGCGAGCGCCCGGCGCCTGGCCATCGTCGACTTTTCCCTGCCCTCCAGCGAGCGGCGTCTGTGGATATTCGACCTCTCCACGCGCCGCCTGCTGCTGCGCGACTACGTGGCCCACGGCAATGGTTCCGGCGACAACTACGCCACGCGTTTCTCCAATGTGGAGGGTAGCCACCAGTCCAGCCTTGGTCTGTTCCGCACCGCCGAAAGCTACAGCGGCAAGCACGGCTACTCGCTGCGCATGGACGGCCTGGAACCCGGCATCAACGACCGCGCCCGCGAGCGCGCCATCGTCATCCATCCCGCCGACTACGTGAACCCCGCCTGGATCAACTCCCAGGGGCGCATCGGTCGCAGTCAGGGCTGCCCGGCGGTACGCCCGGAAGTCGCCAAGATGGTGGTGGACAGCCTCAAGGGCGGGCAATTCATGTTTTCCTACTACCCCGACCGACAGTGGCTGAAGACCTCGCCCTACATCAACTGCAAGCCGCAGCTGGTGGCCGGCATTCTCGGTGGACGTTGAGGCTGCGGATTTCGTATACCCTACAGGCCTGATCAACGCCCACGACCGAGTCTGCCTTCTTGTCCCTCGCCGCCCTCGATGCGCCCAACCTGGGCCAACTCCCCTCCGCCTCCGAAGTGATCGCCAAGCACCTGCGCGAAGCGATCATCTCCGGGCGTCTGGCTGAAGAGCAGCCGATTCGCCAGGACGACATCGCCCGCGCCTTCAACGTCAGCAAGATCCCCGTGCGCGAAGCCTTGAAGCGCCTGGAGGCCGAGGGCCTGGTCGCCTTCCAGCGCCACAAGGGCGCCGTGGTCACGCGGATTTCCGAGCCGGAACTGGCACAGATGTTCGAAGTCCGGGTGCTGCTCGAGGCACAGGCGATCCGCCTGGCGGTGCCGAACATGACCGAGGACACCTTCGCCGAGGCCGAGCGCATCTGCGCCGCCTTCCTCGGCGAGGAAGACATCGGTCGCTGGGCGGCCCTCAACTGGCAATTGCACGCCTGCCTCTATGCCCCGGCACAGCGTCCCTTCCTGGTCGACCTGATTCGCTCCATCCACGACAAGCTCGAACGCTACCTGCGCCTGCAGATGTCGCTGTCCGCCGGCAAGCAGCGGGCGGACGAGGAACACCGAGCGATCATCGCCGCCTGCCGCGCCGGCGATGCCGAGGGCGCCGCGGAGCTGATCGTGCAGCACATCGACGGCGTCTGCGAGAGTCTCTACGCGCATCTGCCGGGACGCTCAGCGGCATCCTGAGGGCATCCGAGCTGTGCCGATTTCGTCATCGACGGACGACGAAATCGCTCAAGCCGACGAGCCCCGGCACTCGCATCCTGTAGGCAACGACCAGCCGACAGGACTCACCCATGCAGCGCATCCGCATCCTCGACTCGCACACCGGCGGCGAACCCACCCGCCTGGTGCTCGAGGGCTTCCCCGACCTGGGCAACGGCAGCATGGCCGAACGCCGTGCGCTGCTCGCCGAGCGCTACGACGCCTGGCGCACCGCCAGCGTGCTCGAGCCACGCGGCAGCGACGTACTGGTCGGCGCCCTGCTATGCCCGCCGCAGGACCCTACGGCCTGTGCCGGGGTGATCTTCTTCAACAACACCGGCTACCTCGGCATGTGCGGCCACGGCACCATCGGCCTGGTGGTTTCCCTGGCGTACCTGGGGCGCATCGGGCCGGGCGTACATCGTATCGAAACGCCGGTCGGCTGCGTCGAGGCGACCCTGCACGAGGATCGCTCGGTCAGCGTGCGCAACGTCCCCGCCTACCGCTATCGCAAGGACGTACGGCTGCAGGTACCCGGCCATGGCGAGGTCTGTGGCGACATCGCCTGGGGCGGCAACTGGTTCTTCCTGATCGCCGAGCACGCTCAGCGTATCGCCGGCGACAACCTGGAGACGCTCACCGCCTATTCGGCGGCGGTGCAACAGGCGCTGCTCGAGCAGGGCATTCGCGGCGAGGATGGCGGCGTGATCGATCACATCGAGTTGTTCGCCGAGGACGACCAGGCCGACTCGCGCAACTTCGTCCTCTGCCCCGGCAAGGCCTACGACCGCTCGCCGTGCGGCACCGGCACCAGCGCCAAACTGGCCTGCCTGGCGGCGGACGGCAAACTCGCCGCCGGTCAGATCTGGCGCCAGGCAAGCGTCATCGGCAGCCAGTTCGAGGCCAGCTTCGAACCCCTCGATAACGGTCGCATCGTGCCGACCCTCCGTGGTCGCGCGCACCTGAGCAGCGAGGCGACCCTCTTGATCGAGGATGACGACCCCTTCGCCTGGGGCATTCGCCCATGAGCCAACGCTGCGCCGATATTCTGGTGATCGGTGCGGGGATCGTCGGCGCCTTCTGCGCCCGCGCGCTGGCCGATCGCGGGCTGCGGGTTCTGGTGCTGGACGCCGGCCTGCACGGTGCCACCGCCGCTGGCATGGGGCACCTGCTGGTGCTCGACGACGACCCTGCCGAATTCGCGCTCAGTCAGCATTCGCTGCGCCGCTGGCGGGCGTTGGGGCCCGGACTGCCCGAGGGCTGCGCCTACCGCGCCAACGGTACCCTCTGGCTGGCTGCCAACGACGCCGAACTGGCCGCGGCGGAGCGCAAGTGCGCCGCCCTGCAGGCTGCCGACGAGCAGGCGCAGATGCTCGATGGCAACGCCCTGCGCCACCACGAACCGGCACTGCGCGAAGGCCTGCGCGGCGCCCTGCGCCTGCCCGGCGACGGCATCGTCTATGCGCCTCTGGTCGCCGCCTGGCTGCTCGAGCATCCGCGTATCGAGCGTCGCTGCGCCCAGGTGACGACCCTCGAGGAACCCCGCGTGCGCCTGGCGGATGGGCAGTGGCTGGAAGCGGGACAGGTGCTCCTGGCGAACGGCATCCAGGCGCCGGAGCTCTGCGAGGAACTGCCCATCGCGCCGAAGAAAGGCCATCTGCTGATCACCGATCGCTACCCCGGCCGGGTGAACCACACCCTCACCGAACTGGCCTACCTGAGCAGCGTGCACAATGCCAGCGGCCCCTCGGTGGCGCTGAATATCCAGCCGCGCCCCACCGGCCAACTGTTCATCGGCACCTCACGCCAATTCGATACCGTCGATCCTGCCATCGAACCTCGACTCCTGGGGCGCATGCTCCGCCGCGCGGTGGACTACATGCCATCGCTGGCGGCGCTCAACGCCATCCGCACCTGGACCGGCTTTCGCGCGGCGACGCCGGATGGCCAGCCGATCATCGGCGAGCACCCGGGCCGACCCGGCCTGTGGCTGGCGGTGGGGCACGAGGGTCTGGGAGTGACCGCCGCACCGGCTACCGCCGACCTGATCGTCGCCGGGCTGTTCGGCGAAACACCCCCGCTGCCGGCCGCCCCCTACGCACCCCGGCGCTACTTGGGAGAACACCCGCATGCCTGAACTGCGCATCGACGGCCAGCCGCTGCAGGTGGCTGAGGGCACCAGCGTCGCCGCCGCCCTGGCACTGGCCGGTGACGGCAGCGCACGTACCTCGGTGCGTGGCGAGCGGCGGGCACCCACCTGCGGCATGGGCATCTGCCAGGAGTGCCGGGTACAGATCGATGGCCAGCTACGCCTGGCCTGCCAGACCCTTTGCCGCGAGGGCATGCAGGTGGAGAGCCGCCCGTGAACAGTCGCCATGATCTGCTGATCATCGGTGCCGGCCCGGCCGGTATCGCCGCCGCGCTCGCCGCCGCGCCGAGCGGCGCCAGCATCCTGCTGGTGGACGACAACCCCACCCTCGGCGGACAGATCTGGCGCGACGGCCCCGCTGCCAACCTGCCACGCCCTGTGCTGCGCCTGCGCGAGCAGTTGCTCGGGCAAAGCAACGTTCATCTGAGCCGGTCCACCCGTGTCATCGCGCCGGCAGGCCCGGGACGCCTCCTGCTCGAAGACGAGACCCGCGGCTGGATCGCCGAATACGGGCGCCTGATCCTCTGCAATGGTGCTCGCGAGCTGCTGCTGCCGTTCCCCGGCTGGACCTTGCCCGGCGTGACGGGTGCCGGCGGCCTGCAGGCCCTCATCAAAGGCGGCCTGCCGGTTGCCGACGAACGCATCGTGGTGGCTGGCAGCGGCCCGCTGCTATTGGCCGGCGCCGCCAGCGCGCGCCAGGCTGGCGCTCGACTGCTGCGCATCGCCGAACAGGCCTCGCCGGGCGAGCTGGCGCGCTTCGCCGCCGGGCTCTGGCGCTGGCCAGGCAAAGCCGTGCAGGCGCTGACCCTGGTCGACCGTCGCTATCGCAGCGGCTGGCACGTCGTCGAGGCGTATGGCGACGGACGCGTGCAGGGCGTACGCCTGCAAAACGGCGCGCAACGAGAGGACATCCCCTGTGATCGCCTGGCCGTCGGCTTCGGCCTGGTGCCCAACGTGGAGCTCGGCCAGGCGTTGGGCTGCCGCCTGGAGCACGCGGCGCTGTGGGTCGACCCGAACCAGATGAGCAGCGTGGAAGGCATCTACGCCGCTGGCGAGTGCACCGGCTTCGGTGGCAACGAGAAGGCCCGCGCGGAAGGCGCGATCGCCGGGTACATGGCGGTCGAAGAGACCGCCGCCGCACGTGCGCTGTGGCCACGGCGCCGGCGCTGGCAAGCCTTTGCCACGGCCCTGGCGCGGCATTTTGCCCTGGACGCTGGCTTGCGCCAGTTGCCAAGGGCCGACACCCTGGTCTGCCGCTGCGAGGACGTGAGCCACGGCCAACTGCTCAACTTCCCCGGTTGGCGCAAGGCCAAGCTGCATACCCGCTGCGGCATGGGCGCCTGCCAGGGGCGCGTCTGCGGCAGCGCCGCACGCGTCCTTTATGGCTGGCAGCCGCCGGCGCCGAGGCCGCCTCTGGCGCCCGCGCGCATCGCCACGCTGCTGGCCCTGGACGAGGACGACTAGGGCCTGTTGCCGTTTCATTCGCGAGCCGCGGATGGCCGCCCCGCGTTCTCGCCAGAAATGATCTGCGACTAGGCGCAGCCTGCAGCCAATGGTCACTCCCTTGGCAAAGCCTGCAACGACGGCGCAGATCATTTCTGGCACAGCCTGGAGGGCCGGTGCGGCGCGGCCGTGAATGAAACGGCAACAGGCCCTAAGACACGCCGCACTTGCAAGCACGCCGACGATGACGGATGGTGTCGCGCGGCAACGGGCCGATGGCCCGCGGCCAGCTCTTTGCAACGGTCTGGGGAGAGGTTCGATGGCGGACGTGATGGTTCTGGGCGCAGGCATGATCGGTGTCTGTACGGCGCTGCAGTTGGTTAAGCGCGGTCACTCGGTGGTCCTGCTGGATCGCCGGCAGCCCGGACGAGAGACCTCCTACGGCAACGCCGGGCTGATCCAGCGCGAAGCCGTCGAGCCCCATCCCTTCCCCCACGACCTGCGGACCCTGCTGCGGGTGGCCGGCGGCGTCGGTTTCGACGTCAACTACCACCTGCGCGATCTGCCGGCCCTGGCACCGCGCCTGGCGGGCTATTGGTGGAATTCCGCGCCCAGCCGCTACCCCGCCGTCGCCCGAGCCTATGCCAGCCTGATCGAGCATTGCGTGAGCGAGCACGCCCCGCTGATCGAGGAAGCCGGCGCCGATGATCTGGTCGGTCGCTCGGGCTGGCTGGAGGTCTATCGCAGCGATCCGGCCTTCGACAGCGCCCGCAACAACGCCGCGCGCATCCACACCGCGTTCGGCGTGGAGCAGCGCATTCTCGACGGCCGTGAGCTGGCGGCCGCAGAGCCGGGCCTGCGCGGCGGTCTCGCCGGTGCCATCCACTGGACGCAGCCGTGGAGCGTAAGCAACCCCGGCGAACTGGTCAGCCGCTATGCCGCGCTGTACCAGAAGCTCGGTGGGCGCCTGCTGCGTGGCGACGCCGGCAGCCTGCGCCAGGAGGGCGCGAGCTGGCGGGTCGACAGCGACGAAGGCCCCGTCGATGCGGCGCACGCGGTGATCGCCCTCGGCCCCTGGTCGGCGCGTCTGGCGGCCAAGTTCGGCTATCGCGTACCGCTGTTCGTCAAACGCGGCTATCACCGTCACTATCGCTGCGAGCCGCTGCAGCAGGCCATCCTCGATGCCGAGCGCGGCTACATCGCCGCACCGATGCAGCGTGGCCTGCGTCTGACCAGCGGCGCCGAATTCGCCGCGCTCGACGCGCGCGCCACGCCCGGGCAACTGTTCAAGGTCGAACGCGCCGCCGCCGAACTCTTCGACCTGGGCCCTGCCGTCGAGCTCGACCCCTGGCGCGGCGCCCGCCCCTGCCTGCCGGACATGAAGCCGGTGATCGGTGCGGCCCCGCGCGACCAGGGCCTGTGGATGCACTTCGGCCACGCCCACCAGGGCTTCACCCTGGGCCCGGCCAGCGGCCGTCTGCTGGCCGAGATGATCGAGGGACAGACGCCCTACATCGATCCGGCCCCGTTCGCCCCGACGCGCTTCAGGCTGTAAGGCTCAAAGGCTGATACGCGTCCCCAGCACCTCGAGGAAACGCGCCAGCCAGGCGGGATGAGCAGGCCAGGCCGGCGCGCTGACCAGGTTGCCATCGACGTGCGCCTGGTCGATGCCGATCTCTGCGTAGCTGCCACCGGCCAGGCGTACCTCCGGCGCGCATGCTGGGTAGGCGCTGCAACTCCGTCCTTCCAGCACTCCGGCGGCAGCCAGCAACTGAGCCCCGTGACACACCGCCGCAATCGGCTTGCCGGCCGCTGCCATGGCCTGCACCAAGGCCAACACCTGCGCGTTCAGACGCAGGTATTCCGGCGCCCGTCCGCCGGGGATCAGCAGGGCGTCGTAGTCATCGGCAAGCACCGCGTCGAAGTCGAAGTTCAGGGTGAAGTCGTGGCCACGCTTTTCGCTGTAGGTCTGGTCGCCTTCGAAGTCGTGGATCGCCGTGCGCACCTTGTCCCCGGCCTTCTTGTCCGGACAGACCGCATGGACCTGGTGACCGACCATCAGCAGCGCCTGGAAAGGCACCATGGTTTCGTAGTCTTCGGCGTAGTCGCCGACGAGCATGAGGATCTTCTTGGCAGGCATCGCTCGTGTCTCCTGATTGGATAGCCAGAGGTCGTCTGGACCCGCTCCTTCACGGATAGGTTCTGACAGTCTGGACCCGGCTGGAGGAAATCGCCCATGCGGCGTTCGGTTGCGGCTTCGGTTACAGTGCTCGACCATGTCGCTACCCTTCGATCCCGCCACGCGCCCCGCCGACCTGGCCAGCTTCGTCGCCGGCCTGCAGCTCATCGCGCCGTTGTTCGACGCACTGCCCGGCGTGGTGTTCTTCGTCAAGGACAGCCAGGCGCGCTACACGCTGGTGAACCAGACGCTGGCGCGGCGCTGCGGCTTTCGCGCCAGCCACGAGCTGCTCGGGCGCACCGCGGAGGAAGTCTTCCCGGCACGCTTCGGGCCGCTCTACACCGCTCAGGATCGACGGGTGCTGGCCGACGGCCGGCAACTCACGAACCAACTCGAACTGCACCTTTACTACGGCAACCAGCCGATCTGGTGCCTGACCCACAAGCTCGCCGTGCGTGATCGCGAGGAGCGCATCATCGGCGTGGCCGGTATTTCCCGCGACCTGCCCTCCCCCCAGGCAAGCCATCCGGCCTACAGCAAGGTCGCCAAGGTCGACGCCTATATCCGCACGCACTTCGCCAGGCCGCTGAACCTGGCCGAGCTCACCGCCGTGGCCGGCCTCTCCGTGGCGCAACTGGAGCGGCACTGCAAGCGCATCTTCGGACTGACACCACGGCAGATGATCCACAAGGCGCGCCTGGACGAAGCGTCACGTCTGCTGATCGAGGGCGGCTCGATCACCGAGGTGGCGCTGCGCTGCGGCTATACCGACCACAGCGCCTTCACCCGCCAATTCCGCGCACTCACCGGACTCACACCCAGTCAGTTCCGCGAGACCCGCTGAAGACCTCGCTCGCTGACAAGCACGCTCGTGCTCAGGCGCATCGAGGGCGGTTTTATCCGCTCAACGCCTTTCTTTGCTTGCAAAATATAATATCGTATACGAAATTATATGCAGTCATCCGATCTCGCCAATCCAGCCAGGGAGCGTTTCATGAGCAAAGCCGTCAATTGGAGCGGGGTGTTTCCCGCCGTCACCACCCAGTTCAACGCCGATTTTTCGATCAACCTGGAAGAGACCCACAAGGTCATCTCCAACGTGGTGCGCGACGGCGTATCGGGGCTGGTGGTCTGCGGCAGCGTCGGCGAGAACACCTCGCTGACCACCGAGGAGAAGATCGCCGTCACCGAGGTCGCGGTGGACGCCGCCGCAGGTCGCGTGCCGGTGATCTGTGGCGTCGCGGAGTTCACCAGCGTTGCCGCTGCCACTACCGCCAACGCGGTGCGCAAGGTCGGCGTCGATGGCGTGATGCTGATGCCGGCGCTGGTCTACGGTTCCAAGCCCTTTGAAACCGCCGAACACTACCGCTACGTCGCCAAGCACGCCGACGTTCCGCTGATGGTTTACAACAACCCGCCGATCTACAAGAACGACGTCACCCCGGAGATCCTCATCTCCCTGGCCGACTGCGACAACGTGGTCTGCTTCAAGGACTCCTCCGGCGATACCCGCCGCTTCACCGATCTGCGCAATGCCGTGGGCGACCGCTTCATCCTCTTCGCCGGCCTCGACGACGTGGTGCTGGAGAGCCTGGCCGTTGGCGCCGAAGGCTGGGTCTCGGGGATGTCCAACGTGTTCCCCAAGGAAGGCGAGACGATCTTCCGCCTGTGCAAGGCCGGGCGTTACGCCGAGGCCCTGCCGATCTACCAGTGGTTGATGCCGATCCTGCACCTGGATGCCCGCGCCGACCTGGTGCAGTGCATCAAGCTCTGCGAAGCCATCGCCGGACGCGGCGGCGAACTGACCCGCCCGCCGCGTCTGCCGCTGCAGGGCGCCGACCGCGCGCACGTCGAGGCGATCATGGCCAAGGCGCTGGCCGAACGACCGGCGCTCCCCGACGTCGGCCTGTAACCGCTCGGCGCAAGAGCGCCCCCCGTCGTGGGCTGCCCTGGGCTTGGCAACGAATAGCGCCCAGGGCGAGACAAACGCCGAGAATTGAGCCATGATGCCTATCTCATCAGACATCGTATGTTCAGTTCCCCGATCCGCCCACGCCTCGCGTGGGCGGTTTACTTCAACTGTCCAGGAGCCCCCATGCCCGACATTCTCGGCCACAACTACATCGGCGGCGCACGCAGCGCGGCCGGCTCCGTTACCGTCAAAAGCTTCGACGCCAGCAGCGGCGAAGCCCTGCCTTTCGCGTTCGCCCAGGCCACCATCGAAGAGGTCGATGCCGCCGCCCAGGCCGCCGCGTCCGCCTATTCCACCTACCGCGCCCTGCCGGCGGCCAAGCGCGCCGAGTTCCTCGACGCCATCGCCGACGAACTGGACGTCCTGGGTGACGACTTCGTCGCCCTGGTCTGCCAGGAAACCGCGCTGCCAGCCGCCCGTATCCAGGGCGAGCGCGGCCGTACCAGTGGGCAGATGCGCCTGTTCGCCAAGGTCCTGCGCCGTGGCGACTTCTACGGTGCGCGCATCGACCGCGCGCTGCCCGAGCGCAAGCCGCTGCCGCGCGTCGACCTGCGTCAGTGCCAGTTGGGCGTCGGCCCGGTGGGCGTGTTCGGTGCCTCCAACTTCCCTCTGGCCTTCTCCACCGCCGGTGGCGACACCGCCGCGGCGCTGGCCGCCGGTTGCCCGGTGGTGTTCAAGGCCCACAGCGGCCACATGGCCACCGCCGAGGGCGTGGCGGATGCCATCGTCCGCGCCGCCGAGAAGACCGACATGCCCAAGGGCGTGTTCAACATGATCTACGGCTCCGGCGTCGGCGAGGCGCTGGTCAAGCACCCGGCGATCCAGGCGGTGGGCTTCACCGGCTCGCTCAAGGGCGGTCGCGCCCTGTGCGACATGGCCGCGGCGCGCCCGCAGCCGATCCCGGTGTTCGCCGAGATGAGCTCGATCAACCCGGTCGTACTGCTGCCCGAAGCCCTCAAAGCCCGTGGCGAGACCATCGCCAGCGAACTGGCCGGCTCGGTGACCATGGGCTGCGGTCAGTTCTGCACCAACCCGGGCCTGGTGGTCGGCGTGAAATCGCCGGAATTCACCGCCTTCCTCGAGCGCTTCACGGCGGTGATGGCCGAGCAGCAGCCGCAGACCATGCTCAACGCCGGCACCCTGAAGAGCTACGAGAAGGGCCTGGCCGCGCTCAACGGTCACCCGGGCGTCAAGCACCTGGCCGGTGCCTCCCAGGAAGGCCGGCAGGCCAAGCCGCAGCTGTTCCAGGCGGACGTTTCGCTGCTGCTCGACGGTGACGAACTGCTGCAGGAAGAGGTCTTCGGCCCGACCACCATCGTCATCGAAGTGGCCGACGGCGCGCAGCTTCGCGCCGCGCTGAACGGCCTGCACGGCCAGCTCACCGCGACCCTGATCGCCGACGGCGGCGACGCCGCGCAAGCCGGCGAGCTGCTCGCACTGCTGGAGCAGAAGGCCGGCCGCGTGCTGTTCAACGGTTACCCCACCGGGGTGGAAGTGTGCGACGCGATGGTCCACGGCGGTCCCTACCCGGCGACCTCGGACGCCCGCGGCACCTCCGTAGGCACCCTGGCGATCGAGCGCTTCCTGCGTCCGGTGTGCTACCAGAACTGCCCGGATGCACTGCTGCCCGAGCCGCTGAAAAATGCCAACCCGCTGGGCATCGCCCGTCTGGTGGATGGCGAAAGCAGCCGCGACGCGCTCTGATCGGCATCGCCGGGCCTCGCCCGGCACCTCTACGCGGCGCCCGTCCTCTTCCGAGGCCGGGCGCCGCGTCGTTTCAGGCCAGCAGCGCTTGCAGATCGTGGTGCAACGCCTCGGGAATCGACACGCCCTCCTCCAGACTGCGCTGGCGCGCCGCATAGCGACGCTGGGACGGCAGCCGCGCGCCCTGCTCCTGGATCGACGCGAACAAAGTCTCCGCCCGCGCAAGATGCGCGTCGGCCTGGTCACCGAGAAAACGTCGCGGATCGAACGCCAGCAACAGCTCGCCGTGATACGGCAGGCCGCCGGCACCGGCATCGTGCCGCGAGGATTCAGCGCTGGTCAGGTCGCCGATCAGCGGCCCGGCGAGCAACTCGATCATCACCGACAGCGCCGAGCCCTTGTGCCCGCCGAAGGTCAGCATCGCGCCCTCGTCGAGCACCGTCGCCGCATCCAGGCTCGGTTGCCCCTGGCCGTCCACGCCCCAGCCCTCGGGCAGCGGCTCGCCGGAACGCCGGTGCAGTTCGATGTCGCCCCGGGCGATGGCGCTGGTGGCAAAGTCGAAGACGAACGCAGGCTGCCCGGCACGCGGCCAGCCGAAGGCGATCGGGTTGGTGCCGAGCAACGGGCGACTGCCGCCGGCCGGGGCGACGTAGGCCTGCGTCGGGTTGCAGGCCAGGGCGACCAGGCCCGCCTCGGCCAACTGCTCGATCTCGACCCACAACGCGGAGAAATGCACGCAATGGTTGATTGCCAGCGCCGCCAGGCCATTGGCCCGGGCCTTGTCGCGCAGCAACGGCAGCCCGGCCTGGAACGCCAACTGGGAGAACGCACCGCCGGCATCCACGCGGACGATCGAGGGCGCCTGGTCGAACACCTGAGGCAGCGCCTCGCCACTGACCTTGCCGGCACGCAGGGTCTTCACGCAACCGAGCAACCGGTAGAGGCCGTGGGAAGCACAACCGTCGCGCTGCCCTGCCGTCACCGTCGCAGCGATCGCCTCGGCGTGGGCCTGGGAAAAACCGTTGTGCAACAGGATGCGCAGGGCCAGCAGACGCGTGTCTTCCAGGGACAGGTGGATCATGGAATCTCCTCGAATAGGGAAAAAGGCAACAGGCTCCAGGGCCTGTTCCCGTTTCATTCACGGCCGCGCCGGTGCCTGTTTTGCCGCGAGACAAGGCACGAGTCGCAGGGCTTACCGGGGTAAGTCCAAGACGAGTAACGCCGTATCACGGCAAAACAGGCACCGGCCCGTAGGGTTGTGCCAGAAATGGCCTGCGCTGTCGCTGCAGGACTTGCCAAGGGAGTGGCCATTGGCTGCGTCCTGCGCCTAACCGCAGGCCATTTCTGGCGACAACGCGGTTCGCGAATGAAACGGGAACAGGCCCTAGGGTGTGCCCTGCGTGAAACGACCGCTTGTCGAGATTGTGCGGAAGCACGGTAGAAATCAGCACAATTCAGCGTCCTCGGGCAAGGTGCCAGCATCGCTCGCGGCATTGGCGACGGATAGACTCGAAACTGTCCTCGCGCCCCACCTCGCGGACGGTTTGGCTATCAAGGAGAGTGTGTTGGACAAGCATGGCGAGCAAGCTGAATCCTCAGTGGGCGCGGACGGCGAGCAGCGCGTGGACGTGTTGCGCGAACAACTGCGCAGCGCGCGTGCCGCCCAGCAGCGACTGGAGCTGATCGCAGCCTCGACCGGCGACCACCTGATCATCGAACTCGACCCGCAGGCCCGCGTCATCGGTTGGAACCTTGGCGCCCACCGCGCCTTCGGCTATCCGGACAAGGAAATCCAGCAACGCCCCCTCGGCCTGCTGCTGGCCGACGAACCGCCGCAGACACTGCTCACCGAGCTCTCCGACCTACCCCACGGAGAAAGCCGGGACATCGAGCACTGGTACGTGAACCAGCAGGGTGCGCGTTTTCACGCCAGCCTGCGTGTCAGCCCCCTGTATGACGCGCGCGGCCTGCAAGGCTTCATCGCCATTGGCCAGGACAGCACCGAGCGCCGCCGCCGCGAGGAAGAACAGGCGGACCGCAACCAGCGTTCGCGCGAAGATGCCCGGCTCAAGGACGAGTTCTTCGCCATGATGTCCCACGAGCTCAAGCATCCGCTCAACCTGATCCAGCTGAACGCCGAACTCATCAGCCGCCTCTCGGCGGTGAAGAGCCACGCCATCGCCGCCCGCGCCAGCCAGGCGATACTCGCGGCGGTGCGCAGCCAGGCCCGCCTGATCGACGATCTGCTCGACCTCTCGCGGCTCAATACCGGCAAGCTGCGCCTGAACCCCGAGGCGGTATCGCTGCCGCCGCTGATCGACGAACTGGTGGATGCGGTGCACGAGGATGCCTACGCCCGTGACATCGCCATCGAGGTGGATACCCAGGGTATCGACCGGCCGGTGCATGGCGATCCGTTGCGGATCGAGCAGATCGTCTGGAACCTGCTCAACAACGCGCTCAAATTCACGCCCGCCGGTGGCACGATCAGCCTGCGCCTGGCCCACGACGGCGAGCAACTGCGGCTGGACGTCAGCGACGACGGCCAGGGCATCGCCAGCGAAGACCTACAACGCATCTTCGAACTGTTCGACCAATTGCCAGACCAGCGCCTGGCCGGCAGCCGTGAAGGCCTGGGCATCGGCCTCGCCCTGGTCCGCCAGTTGGCGGAGGCGCATGGCGGGCGCGTCTCGGCCTATTCCGCGGGGCTCGGGCAGGGCAGCACCTTCAGCGTCTGGCTGCCGTTGCAGCCCCAGGGCGAGGCGCTGGAGGCGACCGGCGAACCCCGAGACGGGGCGCTGCACGGGCTGCGCATCCTCCTGGTCGACGACTCCGCCGAAGTCCGCGAGGGACTCCAGGCATTGCTGGAGATCGAAGGCGCCATCGTGCATACC
This sequence comes from Pseudomonas sp. R4-15, assembly GCF_055768815.1. Classification (NCBI taxonomy): domain Bacteria; kingdom Pseudomonadati; phylum Pseudomonadota; class Gammaproteobacteria; order Pseudomonadales; family Pseudomonadaceae; genus Pseudomonas; species Pseudomonas sp. R4-15. The sequence continues at coordinate 2,204,420 of NZ_CM147293.1, read as the reverse complement.
GTGGGCAACGCGCGCGACGCCCTGCTGGCCAGCGCCACGCTGGACTTCGACCTGCTGCTCTCCGACCTCTCCATGCCCGGCATGGACGGCCTGCAGATGATCCGCCTGTTGCGCCAGCAGCCGCGCGGCCAGGCGCTGGCCGCCATCGCCCTGAGCGGCTACGGCGGCTCTCGCGAAGTCGAGGAGGCCCTGGCCGCCGGCTTCGACGAGCACCTGGACAAGCCGATTTCCTTCGAGCTGCTGGAACGTGTCGCCCGGCGGCTGTGCCGAGGCTCACATTGAAAACTGCAGGCGGCTTTCGAAGTGGCGCGGTCGACCCTCGAGCGGGTCATCGAAACGCAGCGACCGCGCCAGCAAACTGAGCGGCGTGGAAAAGTCCTCCGCCGCCCTTTCCGCCTGCAGCACCGGATACAGCGGATCACCGAGGATCGGAGCGCCCAGCGCGGCCATCTGCACGCGCAACTGATGCTTGCGTCCAGTCACCGGCTGCAGTGCGTAGCGCCAGTGCTTGGCGCCCCGTTCGAGCACTTCCATGCGCGTCTGCGCATTCGCCTCGCCCGCCACCTCGCGCATGCGGAAGAATGGCTCGCCGCGCTCCAGGCGGCTGACCTGCAAACGAGGAAAGTCGAGCGCCGGCAAGGCCGCGGCCACGGCCTCGTAGCACTTAACGATGCGGCGCTGACGGAACAGCTCCAAGTAGGCATCCCGCGTGGCAGCGCACGCGGAAAACATCACCAGCCCGGCCGTTAGCCGATCCAGGCGATGCAACGGGACCAGTTGCGGGTTATCCAGTGCGCGGCGCAGACGTACCAGCAGCGTCTGCTCGACGAAGCGCCCGGCCGGCATCACCGGTAGGAAGTGTGGCTTGTCCACCACGACCAGGTGTTCGTCCTGATAGAGCACGCGGTGCTCGAAGGGAATTGGCGTCTCGTCCTCCAGTTCCCGGTAATAGCGAACTCGCAACCCCTCGCGCGGCACGCTTTCCGGCGTCAGTGGACGATCCTGCTCATCCGTCACCTTGCCGGCGGCGAAGCGCCGCAACCAGGTCTCGCGCCCCACGGCGGGAAAGTGTTCGCACAGGCAATCCAGCAGGCTCGGCCAAGCGCCGGCCGGCAGGTGCAGGGTGCTGTGGGGGACGACGGACATGGCAGGCGCGGAGACTGGGAAAGCGCCATTCTAGCGGTTATCGAAGGCGCAGAGCGCAGTTCAAAGAGCAAAGCACGCCAGCGGGTAGGATGGGGCGGGCCGCGTAGATAGAGCGCAGCGATACCCATCACGATCATCACGATGGGTATCGTCGCTACGCGCCTCAACCCATCCTACCGGGCCGGGGCCGAGCCAGGGCAATGCGACCACCGATGACGAGGCCGGCCCCCGGGCCCCCTTCAGGAGGCCGAGTGGAGGCGTTGCGCAGGGGAGTGAGCCGCCAGGACGGCGGCGAGAGGCCTGTGCGGTCCAGGGATGGACCGTACGGGCCGGCCCCCGGAGCAGCGCCGGAGCGAGGGAACCCCAGCCGTGCAGCGGCTGGGGCCGGATGTTGGGGTGGTCTTCTTCTTGCCTACTTCTTCTTGATCGGGGCGGCCATCCGCACTCAAGAAGAAGTAGGTCGCCGTGCAAGGCGAAATCTGTAGTCCCAACCGAGGAAAGCGCCAAGCTCCCACCCCAAGCACAAAATCGCAAACATCACTACCGGCGGCGGCGGCGGCGGCGGCGGCGGCGGCGGCGGCTCAAGATTAGGGCAGGTGCAGCGGGCCTTCGGTGAACCGGTTGTCGGCGTTCCTCCGATACTCCCGGTTTCGCCCTCCTGGGCGCCCCACCCTACCCAGACTCACCACAGATACCGCCGATCCTTCCGGTCTTTGCCGACGGCCAGGATAACTGTATAAATTACCAGTTTCCTGACTTCCGCCTCGCGCCCCATGCACGCCTCCGTCGACGATCCTTTCTACTACCTGGCCAACTTCCAGCGGGTGCTGGAGTGGCTCGGCGAGCGCTATGCCGACCTGTTCGACGAGCAGGAGCGCCACTTCCTGCAGCGTTTTCCGCAATTGCCGCAAGCCGCCCGTGCGTTGCTGGTGCGCATGGCCATGCGCAAGGGCGCGCTGTTTCGCGCGAGCCGTCTCGATTACCCGGAGATCGGTTGTCCACGAAGTGCCGCGCAGCCGTTGCAGGACGAAGACTGGTTGATCTGCGATCCACCGCTGAGCGTCGAGGAGCTTTTCGCCCTGGCGCGCAAGGACGAGCTCGTCAGTCTGTTCCGCGAGCGCGTGCCGAATGCCGCAAGGTTACGTAAAACGGAGCTGCGCGCGGCGCTCATCGAACTCGACCCGGTGCCGGCGCTGCCAGGGGAACGGGTCTATCGTCTGAGCCTGGACCCGCTCTGCGAGCGCTTGCGGCTGATGTTCTTCGGCAACCTGCGCCAGGACTGGTCGGAGTTCGTCCTCGCCGACCTGGGGGTCTACCGTTACGAGCAGGTGCGCATCCCGGCGTCCGCGCGCGGTTTCCAGGCGCGCGAGGATGTCGATGACTACCTCGCCCTGCAGCGCTGCCGCGAGCGCTTCGAGGCGGGAATCCCTGTAGCGGAACTGCTGCCGGAGGTCGACGCGCCGACCTGTGCCAACCCCTGGCTGGCCGCGCGCCGGCAGCGCCTGCTGTTCAGCCTGGGCCAGCAACTGGAACGCGAAGCCCTGTGGCCGGAAGCGCTGGAACTCTACGCGCGCTGCACCCATGCCGGTGCCCGCGCCCGACGCATCCGCGTGCTCGAGCGCGCCGGCCGCCACGCCGAGGCACTGCAGTTGGCCGAGCAGGCTCAGGCGGCGCCGGAAAGCGAGAGCGAGCGCCAGCAACTCTCGCGCATCCTGCCGCGTCTGCGCCGCCACTTCGGCGCGAAGATTCCACGCAGTCGCCGGGCGGCCGAGGTCGAGCGCCTGGAGTTGTGCCTGCCGCAGGCCACCAGCGTGGAACGCGCGGTGGGCGAACATCTGTGGCACGCGGACGCGCCGCTGTTCTACGTGGAGAACGGCCTGCTCACCTCGCTGTTCGGCCTGCTCTGCTGGGACGCGATCTTCGCCGCGCTGCCCGGCGCCTTCTTCAATCCCTACCAGGCCGCGCCGGCGGACCTGCTCGCAACGGACTTCACGCAGCGCCGGCAGGCCCTCTTCGAGGACTGCCTGGCATCGCTAGACGGAGACTACGCGGCGCGCATTCGCGCCTGTCATGCGAGCAAATTCGGTCTGCAGAATCCCTTCGTACACTGGGCGCTGATCGACGAAACGCTGCTGGAACTGGCCCTGGCGTGCCTGCCGGCGGCACACCTGCGGCTGTACTTCGCGCGCCTGCTCGCCGACCTGGGCAACAACCGCGCCGGCCTGCCGGACCTGATCCAGTTCTGGCCGGCGCGCGGCAGCTACCGGATGATCGAGGTGAAGGGTCCGGGCGATCGCCTGCAGGACAACCAGTTGCGCTGGCTGGACTACTGCGTCGAGCACGGCCTGCCGGTAGCGGTATGCTACGTGCGCTGGCAGGAGACGGCGTGAGCTACCGCGTCTCGGTGCGCGCGCTCTGCGAGTTCGCCGCCAAGCGGGGTGACCTGGACCTGCGCTTCACGCCCTCGCCCACCGCCCTGGAAGGCATCGAGGGTCACGCCCTGGTCACCGCTCGGCGCGATGCCGGCTACCAACGCGAGATCACCCTCGGCGCGGACTACGCCGACCTTCAGGTGCGCGGCCGGGCCGACGGTTACGACCCGGCGCTCAACCGCCTGGAAGAGATCAAAACCTACCGCGGCGACCTTTCACGCCAGCCGGACAATCACCGCCAGTTGCACTGGGCACAAGCGCGCACCTATGGCTGGCTGCTGTGTGCCGAGCGCGGGCTAGCGGAGATCGAGCTGGCGCTGGTCTACCTGGACATCGCCAGCGAGCGCGAGACGCTGGTCGTCGAGCGGCACACCGCCGAGGCACTGCGGCAAGCCTTCGAAGCACTCTGCGCAGCCTTCCTCGACTGGGCGCACAGCGAAGCCCGGCATCGCCAGCAGCGTGAAGGCATGCTCGCTGAACTGGCCTTCCCACTGACTTTCCGCGAGGGCCAGCGTAGCCTCGCCGAGGCCGTCTACAAGGCCGCCGCCACCGGCTGCCACCTGCTCGCCCAGGCGCCCACCGGGATCGGCAAGACACTTGGCACACTGTTCCCGCAGCTCAAAGCCATGCCGCGTGCCGGGCTCGACAAGCTCTTCTACCTGTCCGCCAAGGGCTCCGGTCGCGGTCTGGCGCTGGATGCCCTGCAGCGCCTGGCGCATGCCGATGGGCGCCCCCTGCGCAGCCTGGAACTGATCGCCCGGGACAAGGCCTGTGTGCATCCGGACAAGGCCTGCCATGGCGAATCCTGCCCGCTGGCCCGTGGCTTCTATGATCGCTTGCCGGCCGCCCGCGCCGCCGCATTGGCAATGCCCGCGCAACTGGATCGCCAGCGTCTTGAGGCGTTGGCTCACGAGCACCAGGTCTGCCCCTACTACCTGAGCCAGGAACTGGTGCGCTGGGTCGACGTGGTGGTGGGCGACTACAACTATTTCTTCGACACCAGCGCCTTGCTGCACGCCCTGACGCAAAGCGAGGGCTGGCGGGTGACGGTGCTGGTGGACGAGGCACACAATCTGGTCGAGCGCGCCCGCGAGATGTACAGCGCGGAACTCGACCAGGGCGCGCTGACGGGCTTGCGCAAGCTCGCCCCGAAACCGCTGCAGCGCAGCCTGTCGCGTCTGCAGACCTGCTGGAAGACGCTGAACGAAGAGGCACCGGCCGACTATCGGGTGCTGCGCGAGGCGCCGCGCGCACTGCTCGGGGCACTGTCCCAGGCGGTCGCGGTCTGCGCCGAGTGGCTGAGCGAGCCCGGCGTAGTGGCCCCTGCGGAGCTGCTCACCTGGTATTTCGAGGTGCTGCACTTCACCCGGCTGGCAGAAAGCTACAGCGATGACCACTCGCTGTTCGACCTGTCTCAGCGCCCGGCCTCGCGAGGACGCCACTACACCCGCCTGGGCTTGCGCAACCTGCTCCCGGCCAGTTTTCTCGCGCCGCGCTTCGCCAGCGCGCGCAGCGTCGCGCTCTTCTCCGCGACCCTCGCCCCGGCCCACTACCAGCGTGACCTGCTCGGCCTACCGGCACACACGCCCTGGCTCGACGTGCAGTCGCCCTTCCACGGGGCGCAGTTGCAGGTCCGCATCGCCGCTGACCTGTCCACCCGCTTCGCCGACCGCCGGGCTTCTCTGGCACCCATCGCACGGCTGCTGGGCGAGCAGTACGCGTCGCGGCCGGGCAACTACCTGGCCTTCTTCAGCAGCTTCGACTACCTGCAGCAGGTGCTACAGCAGTTCACCCAGGCCTATCCGCAGATTCCCCAGTGGAGCCAGGCACGGGGCATGCGCGAGGCCGAGCGCGAGGCGTTCCTGGCCCGCTTCGAGGCCGGCGGACGTGGCATCGGCTTCGCCGTGCTCGGTGGCGCCTTTGGCGAAGGCATCGACCTGCCCGGCGAACGCCTGATCGGCGCCTTCGTCGCGACCCTGGGGCTGCCGCAACTGAACCCGCTGAACGAGCAGCGCCGCGCCTGCCTGCAACGACGCTTCGGCCGTGGCTACGACTACGCCTATCTCTATCCGGGATTGCAGAAGGTGGTTCAGGCAGCCGGGCGGGTCATCCGCAGCGAGCAGGACCGGGGCGCCCTTTGGCTGATAGACGATCGCTTCGCCCGTGCTGAAGTCTTGCATCTGCTACCCGACTGGTGGCAACCGCAGGTGTGTCAGGTTGCGGCGCCGGCGGCCAGCTCGACGTGTAGCGCCAGCACCAGTCCCTCGACACTGTAGGGCTTGTCGATCACCGCGAAACCGTGCTCCTCGGGTTGCCGCTCGCTGTAACCGGTGGCGAGCAGCACCGGCAGGTCGGCCACCTGCTCGCGCAGACGTTGGGCCAGGCCGACGCCGTCCATGCTGCCGGGCATGACGATGTCGGAGAAGACGATGTCGAAGGGCGCTTCACTGCTGTGGAACAGCGTCAACGCCTGGTCCGCGTTATTCGCCAGCGTCACCTGGTAGCCCAGTTCCTCCAGCGCCGGACCGACTACCTGGCGGACCAGGCTGTCGTCGTCCACCAGCAGCAGGCGCAGGCCATCGCCACGCGGCAACGTGGTGCTCACCGGTGTGCTGGCGGGCAGCTTGATCTCCGTCTGCACCGCAGGCAGCAGGATACGCACGCAGGTTCCAAGACCCGGCGTGCTCTCCAGCTCCAGGTGACCTCCGGCCTCACGCACGAAGCCGTAGACCTGCGCCAGCCCCAGGCCGGTGCCCTCCCCGACCGGTTTGGTGGTGAAGAACGGCTCGCAGGCCCGTGCGCGAACCTCCTCGCTCATGCCTTCACCCTGATCGCAAAGGCTCAGTTCGAGATACTTGCCCGGTGCCAGCCCTTGGGGAAGCTCACCCTGGCGCGGCCGCAGGCTGATGGTCAGCGCACCGCCATCGGGCATGGCATCACGGGCGTTGAAGGCCAGATTGAGCACGGCCAGCTCGGCTTGCAGCGGGTCCAGGCGCACCTGGCAGGGCTCTTCGGGCAGCTCCATGAGCAGGCGCACTCGGCTGGGCAGGCCGCCTTCGAGCAATTCGCGCAGTTCACGCAGCATGACCACCAGATCCAGCGGCCGCGCCGCATCGCTACGGTGCTGACTGAAAGCCATCAACTGGCGTATCAGCGCCGTGCCGCGCTCCACGGAACGGCTACAGGCTTCCAGGGCACGCAGCACCCGTGGGTCGCTACTGAGCATGCTCGCCAGTTGCAAACCGGTGGAAAGCGTCTGCAGCAGGTTGTTGAAGTCATGGGAGATACCACCGGTGAGGCGTCCCAATGCCTCGAGCTTCTGCCCCTGCTGCAGGGCCTGCAGGGAACGCTGGGACTGCGCAACGGCCTCCTCGATACGGCTGTTGAGTTCCTCGCGGTGGTCGTGGATGCGTTCGCTGGCCTGGGCCAGCACCAGCGCAGTCCGATCGGCCTCCCGCAGCCCGGTCGGCTGCGCCGTGACCAGCGCCCCGGCCCCCATCGCCTGGGCCATGTGGTCCAGTTGGTGCAGCGGGCGGCTGATCTTGCGCCCGATCCAGAACGCCAATAGCACCGCCAGCGCGGCCAAGGCGAAGGCCACACCGCCGACCGCCAGCAACGCGCGCACCACGCCCTGGGTGAACTCCGAGCGCGGCACGCCAATCACCAGACTCCACCCGGAAATCGGCGCCTGGGCGTAGAACGAAACCAAGGGCGTGCCATCCAGCGAGACGCTCTGCACGAAGCCGCCATCGTGTTCCTTCATGCTATGTATGAAATCGCCAGAGGCCTGGTGCCCGAGGAAACGGTCGGAGGACTGATTGCGCGCCACTACACGCCATTGCCGGTCGAGCACCACCCCGAGCCAACCGCTGGGCAGTTGCTGGGCATGCAGTATCTGGTCGACCTGACGGGCAAAGGAACTCATCGCCAGGATATAGCGCGGCCTGCCGTGCTCCAGAACCGGACGCCGCACATTGAAGCTCCACTGCCCGCCAATCGGCGCCATGAACAGGTTGCTGACGCTGAAGGCCTGGTCGGATATCGGCTCGGTCAGCAGCTTGACCTTGGGCAAGGGGTCGCCAAACGGCACCCGCGTATTGAGCAACTGCTGGCCCTCGGGGTCCGAGAGGATGATCGAGTTGGACCAGTCCGGCGCGAGCAGACGCGCCTGCGCGTAGAACTCCGCCAGATCGCCGCGCAGCAACGCTGGCGAGGTCGCCAGGGTTTCGATGATGGCGTCACGGCGGGAAAGATCGCGATCCACGGCCAGAGCCATGGCGCGGGTCGCCTCGCGCATGCTCTGGCTGACCCGCTCGAGCTGCTCCTGATAGACGTAGCCGATCGCCAGCAACGCGGCGATCAGACTCGGAGTCAGCAAGGCCAGGACCAGCAGAATCAGGCGCGAACGAATGGACACGATGAGGAGCCGGAGCAGAGGCGTGAAGACACCGCCGTTACGCGCAGCTTAGCAAGCCCTCCGAGCGAGCCGCTAGGGCCTTGAGCTGCTCTGCCCCTGTCGGTAACGTGAGGCTCCCCCTGCCTGCGGATTACCTAGCACGATGTCCCTACGCCACCTGTCCCTGCTTCCCTTCTGTCTACTCGCCGGTTGCCAGCTGTGGCCCGCCACGCCTCCCGCCACGCAAACACCGGGCAGTCGCGTGCAGGGTCAATTGGTCGAACGAGAGGGGCAATGGAGCTTGCAACCCTGCGGTGGCGCCCACGGCCTGCAACTGGAAATTGCCGATCCAGCGCTGCGTGAAGAACTGCAGTCGTTCGGCAGTCCCGCCTTCGCCGACCTGGGCGGTCGCCTGGGTGCCGCCAATGGCGAGGCGGAAAGCCAGTTGACGGTACAGCAGCGCTATCGCCTGCAACACGAAGGCGCCGGCTGCGACGACCCGCGCCTGGCGCAAACGCAACTGCGCGCCAGCGGCCATGAGCCGGAATGGCACGTGGAAGTGGAAGCCGCCGGCCTGCTGCTCACCCGCCCTGGCCAGCCGCCCCTGGCGCTGCCCTACGTTGAAGAGCAATTGCCCGGCGGCGGCGTAGCGCTCTCCAGCCAGGCCAATGGACAACGCCTGGAACTCTGGCTGACACCGCAGCGTTGCACGGACAGCATGACGGGCACCATCAGCCACCTCTCCGCGCAGTTGCGCCTCGACGGCGAGATGAACGCTGGCTGCGGCTACTACGGCGCATTGCGACGCTGATCGCATTCTCTCGGACAGCCCGTGCTTGAGCGCCTAAGCTCATAGGACTGAAAGTTTCACCCTACCCACCAGGAGGACTGTCCATGTTGCGCATCGCTCTCAACGGTTATGGCCGTATCGGCCGCTGCCTGCTCCGCGCCTTGTTCGAACGGGGCTTGCAGGATCGTATCCAGGTCGTTGGCATCAACGACCTGGGTGACTACGAGACGCTCGCCCATCTGACCCGCTACGACTCGGCCTTCGGGCGTTTTCACTTCCCGGTGGAATTACAGGAGGACCGCCTGCTCATCGAAGGCCAGGCAATTCACCTGAGCAGCCTGCGTGACCCGACCCAGTTGCCCTGGAAGGCGCTGGACGTCGACCTGGTGCTGGAATGCACCGGCAAGTTCAAGAGCCGCCAACTCGCCGAACAGCACATCACCGCCGGCGCCGCCCGGGTGCTGCTCTCGCACCCGATGGACAGCGCCGACCTGACCGTGGTGTACGGCGTCAACCATCACTTGCTGGGTGGCCAGAAGGTCGTGTCCAACGCCTCCTGTACCACCAACTGTCTGGCGCCGATGGCCAAGGTGCTGCACGAGGCAGTGGGGATCACCCAGGGGCTGATGACCACGGTGCATGCCTACACCAACGACCAGAACCTGCTCGACAAGGAGCACGGTGACCTCTACCGCGCCCGCGCCGCGGCACTATCGATGATTCCCACCAGCACCGGCGCTGCGAAGACCATCGGCCTGGTGATCCCGGAACTGGACGGCCGCCTGGATGGCCTCGCCGTGCGCGTGCCGACGCCGAACGTCTCGCTGCTCGACCTGACCTTCAACGCGGAACGCCCCTGCGACCTGGCGACCCTGGAGAAGGCCCTGATCGACGGCGCCGCCGGGCTCGCTCCGGGGGTCATGGAGTGCACCCGCGAACCGCTGGTCTCGAAGGATTTCAGTGGCTACCCGGTGTCCTGCGTGGTGGACCTCAACCACACCCGCATCGAAGGCGACCTGGTCAAGGTGCTGGCCTGGTACGACAACGAATGGGCCTTCGCCAACCGCATGCTCGACGTTGCCCTGGCCTGGCGCTGAACGAAACGCCGGCAGCCCTAGTCGAGCACACCGGCCGGCGGTCGCGTGGCGCCCTGCATCTGGCTCAACAGGACGCCAAGGAATACCAGCGTGGCCGCGCACAACTGGCCGGCCGTCAGCCGTTCGCCAAGCAGGAGCACCGCAAAGACCAAGGTGAATAGCGGAATCAGGTTGGTGAAGCCGGTCGCCCGGCTCGCCGACATGCGCTGCACACCGTACGTATAGAGGCCGTACGCCGCGACGCTGACCATTACCCCCAGGTAGAGCGTGGCAAGGACTCCGGTGGCGCTGAGCCGGGTCGGCAAGGGCTCGAAGTACAGCGCCAGCGGCAGGAAGAACAGGCTGCCGACGAAGGCCTGGATGGCGGTGAGCAGAAACGCCGAGTAGCGCGCGGACAGTTGCTTGACCAGCAGCGTGTAGCCGGTCGCGCTGAGGATCGCCAGGAACTCCAGGGTATTGCCAAGCAGTGGCGCTGGCGCGTGGACGTCCGGTTCGCCAGCCAGGGTCAGCCAGAGCACTCCGCCCAGCGCCAGCAGGAAGCCTGCCAGGCTGCGCCAGCCAATGCGTTCGCCAAGCACCAGGAAGGCCCCTAGCGCCACCATCAGTGGCAACAGCGCGGTGATCATGCCCGCCTGGGAGGCACTCGTATGCTGCAGCGCCAAGGCCTCGAAGACGAAATACAGACAGGGCTCGCAGGCGGCCATCGCCAGCAGCCATTTCCAGTCACCCCGCCGATAGACGATGCTCCCGCGCCAACGCCAGGCGAGCAGGAATACCAGGCTGCCGATGGCCAGACGGCCGAAGATGACCCACAACGGCGGCAACTCGGCGAAGGCGATTTTCAGGGCGATGAAGGCGCTGGCCCACAGCGCCGTGGCAGCAATCAGCGCGACCACCGCACGCAGGTTGTTCTGCACGGGCATCCGCTCAGCGACGACCTCGACTCACTCCCACGGCCGGCCCTGGGTATTCTCGCTACGTGGCAGGCGCAGATGCATCGCGGCCTTGGCGAGGATGTGCGCACTGACCGGTGCGGTGAGGAAGAGGAACAGGGTGATCAGCAGCTCGTGCAGGCTGATGCCCGAGTCCGTGGTGGAGAAGTAGAGCATCGAGGCCAGCGCCACGCTGCCAACGCCTAGGGTGGTCGCCTTGGTCGGACCATGCAGGCGCGTGTAGAAGTCCGGCAGGCGGTACAGGCCGATGGCACCGATCAGCGCGAACAGGCTGCCGAGCAACAGGAACAGACAGATCAGCGCTTCGATCCAGAATGGCATGGGGTCACCTCACTCGATGATGTCGCCGCGCAGCAGGTGCTTGCCTACCGCGACGGTACCGACGAAGCCCATCACCGCGATGAGCAGCGCCGCCTCGAAGAACAGCGTCGAGGACAACCAGATGCCGAACAGCACGATCAGCGCCAACGCGTTGATGTACAGGGTGTCCAGCGCCAGTACGCGGTCCGGCAGGCTCGGCCCCTGCAACAGGCGGATCAGATTGAAGACCAGCGCCACGCCGAGAATGCCCAGGCACAGTGGGCTCACGTAGTCGAGCATTTGAATATCTCCAGCAGGGGGGCTTCGTAACGCGTCTTCACCTCGCGTACCAGCGCCTGCGTGTCGGGCACGTCCAGGCCATGAACCAGCAGCGTGCGGCGATCCTCGCTGAGCGCGGCGGAGACCGTACCCGGCGTCAATGAGATGATGCTCGCCAAGGCGGTGATCAGGAACTCGTCCTGCACCTCCAGCGGAATCTCCACGAAGGCCGGGTGCAGATGGCTGCGCGGGCCGACCACCAGGCGCGCCACCTGCAGGTTGGCGGTGATGATGTCGCCCAGCACGCGCAAGGCGAATCCGAGCAACGCGAGCGGCTTGCGCACCTGCGGTACCGGCGGCAGGAACGGCCGGCAGATCAACGGAATCAGCCAGCCCAGCACGGCGCCCAGCAGCCATTGGCCGAGCCCGAAGTCATTGACCAGCAACACCCAGAGTATCGCCAGGAACAGGCTTAGCGCCGGATGCGGTAACCAGCGTTTCATCCCCGACCTCCGTTGAGCAGATCGAAATAGACGGCGGTGTTCTGCAGTTGCTCCACGGTGTCCCGCAGGTAGCCCACCAGCGGATGCGCCAGCAGCACCATCAGCGGAGAGCACGCCAGGAGTGCCAACGCAGCGCAGAGGCGCACGCGGTCGGCGTGCGGCGCGGCGTGCAGCTCACGTCCGCCACGCCAGAAGATCCGGCTGCCGGCGCGACTGAGTGCCACCAACATGCCCAGGCCACCGACCAGCACCACCGACCACAGCCAGGCGGCCGGCTCACCCGGTTGCAACGAGCGCAGCAACATCAGCTTACCGAGGAAACCGGAGAACGGCGGCAACCCGGCCACCGCGATGGCGGCGGCGAAGAACATCAGCCCCAGTAACAGCGGCTGGCGCAACGCGGCGTCGCGCGTCAGATCCGCCCCCGCCTCACCGCGCTGCTCCGCGATCAGCCCGGCGACGAGGAACAGCGCGGCGCCGACCAGTGTGCTGTGCAGCAGGTAATACAGCGCTCCGCTCAGGGAGCTCGGACTGCCAATGGCGATACCCGCCAGCAGCGTGCCGACTGACACCACCACCAGATAGGCAAGCAGCCGTCGCAGGTCACGGGCACCCAGGGCACCGAGCACGCCAGCGGCCAGCGTGGCCAGCGCCAGGACCCAGAGCAGTTCATCACCCAACCCCGCCAGGGGCCCGGCGGAGGCACCGAAGAGCAGGCCGAACACCCGCACGATGGCGTACAGACCGACCTTGGTCATGATCGCGAACAGCGCGGCCACCGGAGGGCTGGCCGAGCCGTAGGCCGCCGGCAACCAGAAATACAGCGGCAGAATGGCCGCTTTCAGGCCGAACACCACCAACAGCAAGTAGCCGGCCGCCGCCAGGAGCGGCTGGATATCCGCATCGGCCTGGGCGATCCGGGTGCCCAGGTCGATCATGTTCAGGGTGCCGAGCAGCCCGTAGAGCAGGCTCACGCCGATCAGGAACAGCGACGAGCCCACCAGGTTGAGCACCACGTAATGCAGGTTGGCGCGCAGGCGCGCGCCACCACCACCATGGGCGAGCAGCGCATAGGAGGCGATCAGCAGTATTTCGAAGAAAACGAACAGGTTGAACAGGTCGCCGGTGAGAAAGGCGCCGTTGATGCCCAGCAACTGGAACTGGAACAAGGCGTGAAAATGCACCCCGCGCTCGTCATCGCCACGGCTGGCATAGAGCAGCACCAGGCCACTGAGCAGCGCGCTGAGTAGCAACATCATCGCGCTCAGGCGGTCGAGCATCAGCACGATGCCGAATGGCGGTTGCCAGTTGCCCAGCGCGTACAGGCGCACCTGGCCATCCAGCGCCAGGCACAGCAGACCGATCGCCAGGGGCAATTGCGCCCAGCAGGCAAGCAGCGACAGCAGGCGCCGCGTACGCAGCGACAGGCGCAGTCCGACGGCTAGCAACAGCGCGCCGCAGAACAGCGGTAGCAAGAGCGGCAGGATAATCGCGTGGTTCATTCGCGCGGCTCCACCCCATCGACATGGTCGGTCTTCAGCTCGCCCAGCGCGCGCAGTGCCAGTACCAGCACGAAGGCGGTCATGGCGAAGCCGATGACGATGGCGGTCAGCACCAGCGCCTGCGGCAGCGGATCGCCATAGCGCTCGCTCATGCCGATCACCGCGGGCACCCCGGTACCCAGCCGGCCCATGGCGAAGATGAACAGGTTGACCGCGTAGGAGATCAACGTCAGGCCCAGCACCACGGGGAACACACGGGCGCGCAGCAGCAGGTAGACCCCACTGCTGGTGAGGATGCCGAGCGTGATGGCGAACAGTGCTTCCATATCACAGCACTCCCTTGTCCGGCGCGTCGGAACTGACGTGGCCGAGGTTGGAAAGAATCAGCAGGGTCGCACCCACCACCACCAGGTACACCCCCAGGTCGAAGAGCATCGCACTGGCCAGTTCGATGTCGCCGATCAGCGGAATATGGAAGTGGCCAAAGGTCGAGGTCAGGAACGGGTAGCCGAACAGCAGGCTGCCCAGCCCGGTCGCCCCGGCGATGGCCACGCCACACCCCGCCATCACGTGGTAGCTGGCACGGCTACGCTGCTGGGTCCAGGAGACCCCACGGGCGATGTACTGGAGAATTGCCGCCACCGCGGTGATGAGGCCGGCGATGAAGCCGCCACCCGGCAGGTTGTGGCCACGCAGGAAGATGAACACCGAGACCAGCAACGCCAGCGGCAGCAGCGTGCGCGCCAACACCTCGAGGATCAGCGGATGGGTATCGCTGTCCCAGCGCCGCCCGTGCGGATCGAGATCGGGGTGGGCGAGGAACAGGTTGCGCAGCAGGGCGAAGATCCCCGCGCCAGCGATCGCCAGCACGCTGATCTCGCCGAGGGTGTCGAAACCGCGGAAGTCCACCAGGATCACGTTCACCACATTGGCCCCACCGCCGCCGCTGACGCTGTTCTCCAGGTAGAACGAGGCCAGGCTGTCATACGGTCGGGTCAGCACCGCGTAGGCCAGCAGCGCCACCATGGTGCCTGCCCCGCCGGCCAGCACGAAGTCGCGCAGACCACGCAGGCTGCTGGATTCGGCCGGTGTACGGTCGGGCATGAAATACAGCACCAGCATCAGCAGGACGATGGTCACCATTTCCACCGATAGCTGCGTCAGCGCCAGGTCCGGCGCGGAGAAGCGCGCAAAGGTCAGCGCCACCATCAGTCCAGTGCCGCTGAGGATCACCAGCGCCACCAGACGACGTCGATGGTAGACCACGCCGAGCACCGAAGTGATGGCCAGCACGGCCAGGCCCAGCGCGGTGATGGGGTCGATCCCGCTCAACGCTACCGAGCCTGCCAGCGACTCCAGGGGTGTCAGCGCCACCACCAGCAGCAGCAGCACACTCGCCAGCATCAGCGCCAGGTAGCGCTGCAGCGAGCCACTCTCCAAACGTCCGGTGAGGCCGTGGGCGAACGCCGTGAGGCGCAGCACCGTCTGCTCGAACACCAGCTTGGCATCCAACTCCGGCAGACCGGCATACCAACGGAACAGCGGGTGCCGACAGGCATAGACCAGAATGCCGCCGAGCAACGCCACCACGCTCATCAACATCGGCAGGTTGAAGCCGTGCCAGATGGCCAGGCTGTATTCGGGCAATACCCCGCCCAGCGTCGAGGACGCTGCCGCGGCCAGCAAGGGCGCCACGGTGAAGCTCGGCAACATGCCTACCAGCAGGCACAGGAATACCAGCACCTCCACCGGAATCTTCATGTAGCGCGGCGGCTCGTGGGGCGGATACTTGGGCAGGTCCACCGGCTCACCGTTGAAGAACACGTCGTGGATGAAGCGCAGCGAATAAGCGACCGAGAACACCCCGGCAAGAGTCGCCAGCGCCGGGATCACCCAATGGAAGCTACCCAGCATGTGCTGGTCGAGGGTCTCGGCGAAGAACATCTCCTTGCTCAAAAAGCCGTTGAGCAGGGGCACTCCGGCCATCGCCGAGGCCGCGACCATCGCCAGCACCGCGGTGTGCGGCATGTATTTCCACAACCCGTTGATGCGCCGCATATCGCGGCTGCCGGTCTCGTGGTCGATGATCCCCGCGGCCATGAACAGCGAGGCCTTGAAGGTCGCATGGTTGATGATGTGGAAGATCGCCGCCACCGCACCCAGCCGGCTGTTGAGGCCGAACAGCAGGGTGATCAGGCCCAGGTGGCTGATCGTCGAATAGGCCAGCAGGCCCTTGAGGTCGTGCTGGAACAGCGCCATCACCGCGCCCACCAGCAGGGTAGCCAGGCCGGTCAGGCTGACCAGGTAGAACCACCATTCGGAGTCGGCCAGCGCCGGATACAGCCGCGCCAGCAGGAAGACACCGGCCTTGACCATGGTCGCCGAGTGCAAGTAGGCCGACACCGGCGTCGGCGCGGACATCGCGTGGGGCAGCCAGAAGTGAAAGGGAAACTGCGCGGACTTGGTGAACACGCCGAGCAACACACAGATCAGCGCCAACGGGTACAACGGATCGACACGGATGGCATAGCCCGCGGCGAGCACCTGGGTGAGTTCGAAGCTGCCCGCCATGTGGCCGATCAACAGCACCCCGGCGAGCAACGCCAGGCCACCGCCACCGGTGATGGTCAGCGCCATGCGCGCGCCCTTGCGCGCCTCGCCGCGATCGCCCCAGAAACCGATCAGCAGGAACGACGACAGGCTCGTCAGCTCCCAGAACATCAGCATCAGCAGCAGGTTCTCGGACAGCACCACACCGAGCATCGCGCCCATGAACAGCAGCAGGTAGGCAAAGAAACGCCCCATCGGCTCCTGCTTGCCCAGGTAATAACGGGCATAGAGGATCACCAGCAGACCGATGCCGAGGATCAGCAAGGCGAAGAGAAAGCCGAGGCCATCCAGCCGCAGGCTGAAATTCAGGCCCAGTTCCGGCAACCAGGGCTGAGTAAAGCGCAACGCGTGGCCAGCCAGCACCTCGTCGCGCTCGGACAGCAGCAGGCCCAGGCCGATGGCCGGCGCCAGCGCCGCGGCACCGGCGCACGCAGAGCGTCCCAGGCGCTCGCCGAGCAGGGGCAGCGTCAGGCCCAGGAAAGGCAGGGCGACGATCAGCACGAGCAGCATCTGGCGGACTCCTTAGAGGACAGGGTGCATTCCTGGCGTGGGGAAGACGAATCGGCAAGGGCCGTTGCGAATCGACCCGACCGGTGAATCTAACCCATTGGCGGCACAGGCAAAAGCGTGAGTATGCCAACTCCGGGAGAGATCGCTGAGCGCGCAATTATTACCAAAGCTGACGCAAGGGCAACGCAGCAACGAAAAGGCCCGGCAAGAAGCCGGGCCTGGGTGGACTCACCGAGGGACTCAGTGGCTGACGCGACTGGTGCCGTTGACGGTGAGAATGCGCACCCGCTCGCCGACCCGGAACACCTGGTTCGGCTCGACTTCCTGGACATAGGCACGCAGGCTGCCGTCATCCTCGCGCACGGTGATCTCGACACCGTCGGTACGGGTGATGCCCTCTTCCGCCGCGCTGCCGAGCAGGCCGCCGGCGACCGCGCCGATGACCGCAGCGACCGCGCTCCCACGACCACCGCCAACGCCACTGCCGGCGATGCCGCCGACTACCGCACCGGCGCCCGCGCCGATCGGCGTCTTGGTGCCCTCGATACGTACCGGGCGCAGCGACTCGATGGTGCCCAGGCGCACGGTCTGCACGGCGCGAGCCTCGTCGCGGGTGTAGACGTCGCCTCCCAGGTTCGACGTACAGCCGCCCAGGGTCAGGGCAGCGGCAGTGAACGAAGCGGCGAGCAGCAAGGGTTTACGCATGATGTACCTCCAATGAGCGGGGCCGGATGAAAGGCAGCGACCCCTGATACAGCGTTTGACTACGGCGCGCGCCAGACGTCACCATCGACGCGCAGGAAAACGATGACATTAGACTACACCGGACGCGCTCTGCGCGCTGTGCGCGCGCTTCCAGCCAGCCACCATTCAGGCAATCCTGCATAGGCTCCAGCGTTACGAGGAAGCCACGCCATGGACTATTTCATCATCGCCGTCGCCACGTTGAGCGGCCTGTACTTCCACTGGTGGCTACTGCGACGCATCCGCCGCTGGAGCGATCGCGACCTGGCCCTGTCCATGGCCGAGAACGACCCCGGCAAACGCGCCTACATGCTGCAGGCGCTCGCCGAGGCGCAAAGTACGAAGGTGCGGCGCAAGGCGCTGCCGGACTGGCTGCAAGCCCGCGCGCAGGCTTACCGCGCGCCCTGAGCCAACTTCCAGAGGCGGGCGATATCGGTGCTGCGCGCCTCCAGCTCGACGGCGGCACTGGCACAGGCCTGTTCCAGGCTGACAGGCCCGGGCGTCAGGCTGAAAGCCGCATCGATCCCGGCCGCGTAGACGTCCTGGTACTCGTCACCGAGGCTTCCGGCAATGGCAATCAGCGGGACACCCGCAGCACGCGCCGCGCGCGCCACGCCAATCGGCGTCTTGCCGTGCAGGCTCTGGAAGTCCAGGCGTCCCTCACCGGTGATGGCGAGATCACAGCCCTGCAAGGCGTCGGCCAGGCCACCCAGCTCGGCGACCAGTTCGACACCCGGACGAAAGCCGGCGGCTAGAAACGCCCGCGCGGCGAAGCCGAGCCCACCGGCCGCGCCGACTCCAGGTACGCAGGAATGGTCTTCCCCCAGAGTCGCGAGGGTCACGTTGGCGAAGCGCTCCAGCGCCGCATCCAGCTCACGCACCATCTCCGGCGTCGCGCCCTTCTGCGGGCCGAAGACCGCCGAAGCGCCGCGCGGGCCGCAGAGCGGATTGTCGACGTCGGCGGCGACCTCGACGCTGACCTGCAACAGGCGCGGGTCCAGGCCGCTGACATCCAGTGTATGCAAATCGATCAGCGCGGCACCGCCAGGTGCCAGGGGTTGTCCCTGGGCGTCCAGCAGGCGCACACCCAGGGCACTCAGCAGGCCGCTACCGCCGTCGTTGGTAGCACTGCCGCCGAGGCCGAGGATGATGCGCTGGGCACCGGCATCGAGCGCCGCGAGGATCAACTCACCCGTACCGAAGCTGCAGGCGCGGCGGGGATCGCGCTGTCCGGCAGGCACGCAGTGCAGCCCGCTGGCAGACGCCATCTCGATCACCGCGGTAGCGTCTTCGAGCAGCCCCCAGTGCGCCAGCACCGGCTCACCCAGCGGCCCGCGCACGCGCGTCTCGTGACGTTCGCCGTGGCTGGCGGCGAGCACCGCATCCACCGTGCCCTCGCCACCATCGGCCATCGGCTTGAGGACGATCTCGGCATCCGGGTAGACCTTGCGCCAACCTCGGGCGATGGCCTCGGCGACGGCTTCGGCGGTCAGGCTCTCCTTGAAGGAGTCGGGAGCGATCAGCAATTTCATCAAAAACCTCGGGCGGCCAGCCTCGCAGGCTGGCCGCATCTAGCGGGACTCAAGCGGCAGGCGCCGCCCGTTACAGCAGGATAAGACCCAGCACCCAGACCAGCAGGATGCCGACCACGCCCTGAACCAGCGTAGCCATGGTCTGCGCACGGTAGGCGGTCGCGACCTTCATGCGGCTGAACTGGGAGACGACCCAGAAGAAGCTGTCGTTGGCATGGGAAACGGTCATCGCGCCGGCACCGATGGCCATCACCGTCAGCACCCGGCCCATCTCGCTATCCAGGCCGAGGCTGGAGAGCAGCGGAGCGACCATCGCCGAGGTGGTGACCAGCGCCACGGTGGAGGAACCCTGCGCACTCTTCAGCGCGGCAGCCACCAGGAACGGCATGAACAGACCGATACCCAGGCTCGACAGGGTCTGCCCCAGGTAGTCGCCCAGCGGCGTGGCCTTGAGCACCGCACCGAAGGCGCCACCGGCACCGGTGATCAGCAGGATAGGCGCGGCGGCCTTGAGGCCTTCCGCCACCTGGTCATGGAACTGCTGGCGCTTGCCATTGCCCCGCAGCAGGCTGCAGGCGATGGCGAGGCCAACCAGCAGTGCAACGACCGGCTGGCCGAGGAAGGCGAAGGTCGAGAACAGCACGCCCTCGCCCAGCGGACGGCTGGGGAAGGCCGCCAGCGAACCGAGGCAGATCAGCAGGATCGGCAGGAAGATCGGCGCGAAGGCCTGCCAGGCACTCGGCAGCACGCCGTAGCTGGCACGCAGCTTGTCGAAATCGACTTCTTCGGCGAGCAGCTCCGACGGCGCCTCTTCGAGCAGATCCTTGTCGTCCTGGCGCAGGAAGCGATTGCCCCAGAGCATGCCGGCCAGCGCGGTGACCGCAGCGACCAGCAGGCCGACGGCGATCACCAGGCCCAGCGAGTTTTCCAGGCCGAGGTTGCCGGCAGCGGCAATCGGTCCCGGGGTAGGCGGCACGAAGGTGTGGGTGGCGTAGAGGCCGGTGGCCAAGGCCACGCTCATCGCCACTACCGACACTTTCATGCGTGCAGCCAGGGCATTCTTCAGGGAGTTGAGGATGACGTAGCCGGAGTCGCAGAACACCGGGATCGACACCAGGTAGCCGATGATCGACAGGGTCAGCGTCGGGAAACGCTCGCCGAGCACACGGATGACCGTCTCGGCCATGGTGATCGCCGCGCCGGAGCGTTCGAGGATCACCCCGATGATGGTGCCCAGGACGATGACGATGCCGATGTAGCCGAGGATGCCGCCAAAACCCGTGGTGATGGTTTTCACCAGATCGAGTGCGGGCACGCCATAGGCGAAGCCGGCGATGAACGCGGCGGCGAGCAGGGACAGGAAGGGATGCAGTTTGAGTCGAGTGGTGGACAGAACGATAAAAGCGATGAGCGCCACGAGGATCAGGACCAGACCCATGGGGAAGACTCCTTGGTTGTTTTTATGAGGCTGCGGGCAGCCACCCTATTCTGGACCCTGGCCGAGGGAAACGCGCTGTGCACATGCACAATCAGGCACCGCGCCGAGCAGCCTGGACCTGTTCGCGCGCACAGGCTTAGCCGTCGAGCAGTTCGAGCGCCAGCATCAGTTGCGCACGGTCGGCCAGCCGCGCCAGGTCCAGGCCACTGAGCATCTGCACCCGCTCCAGGCGATAGCGCAGGGTATTGCGATGGATACCCAGGGCTTCGGCACACGCCTGCGCCTGGCCGTCGTAACGGAACCAGCACTCCAGGGTTTGCCGCAGCAGATCGCCATTGTCCTGGGCCTGCAGGCGACGCAGTGGCGCCAACCAGCCGCGCATCAGCCAGCCCTCGCGCTGGGCGAACAGCAGGACTTCCAGGCGATGCTGCTCCAGCCAAAGCAGCGTCTGTTCCGCCTGGCGACTGCGCGCGTAGGCCTGGAGATGCCGTAGCAAGGGACCGACCTGGCGCAGCTCTTCGAGGTCCGCCAGCGCATCGCTGACCAGCAGCCGGGCAATACCCCAGCCACGCTGGGAGGCCTGAGCGAGCCAGGTGCCGTCATCACGCTCGCTCTGCCAGGGACGCAGCCAGAGCAACTCGTTGCGCCCCAATGGCGAGACGAAGTGCTCGCTGCGCTGGCCGAGCAGGTCCAGCAGACGCGCCTGACGCACCAGCGCGTCCTCGCCCTGGATCTCCACCAGGCACAGCTGCCGTGGCCAGCTCGGCTGCAGACCAAGACGTTCGGCCTCCAGCTGCAACTCGTCGAGGCCCTGCCCTTCCTCCATCAGGCGGCGCAGCCAGGCCTCCAGGCGGTGCCGCTGCCAGTGCTGCTCGCCCTGCAAGCGGCGCTGTTCGAGGAGCATCTCGGCGGTCATGCGCACCAGCTCGGCATACGGCCGCACCCGCTCGGGGTCGCCCGTGATACCGATCACGCCGACCAGCCGGCCGGCATGCAGCAGCGGTAGGTTCACCCCAGGACGCACGCCACGCAGGTGACCGGCAGTGCGCTCGTCAATCTCCACCACCCGGCGGTTGGCGAGCACCAGCTGGGCACCTTCGTGACGGGTATGCAGCCGCTCGGCGGCACCACTGCCGATGATCATGCCCTGGGCATCCATCACGTTGACGTTGTGCGGCAGGATCGCCATCGCGCGGTCGACGATGTCCTGCGCCAAGGCGGAGTCGAGTTCAAGCATCAGCGGCGGGTCCCGGTGGAGTCAGCGCTAACCAGCGTGGATGGCGCTGCGATTCTCCGGGCAAACGAGGAAAAGTAGAAGCGTCGCCGCTCAGGGCGCCAGGCGCTGGCACTGCCACTCGCCATCGGCGAGGCGGTAGTCGAGGCGATCGTGCAGGCGACTCGGACGTCCCTGCCAGAACTCCAGACGCTGCGGCAGCAGGCGGTAGCCGCCCCAATGCTCGGGGCAGGTCGGATCCTGATCGCGGAAACGCGCCTCGGTCTTGGCAAGCAGTTGCACCAGTTCCTCGCGGTCGCGAATCACCCGGCTCTGTGGCGAGGCCCAGGCACCCAGCCGGCTGCCCAGCGGACGCACCTGGTAATAGGCGTCGGATTCGGCGGGCGTGACCTTCTCGACCAGCCCTTCGATACGCACCTGACGCTCCAGGGCGGGCCAGAAGAAGGTCATTGCCGCACGCGGGTTGGCCGCCAGCTGACGGCCCTTGTCGCTTTCGTAGTTGGTGAAGAAGGTGAAACCGCGCTCGTCGAGACCCTTGAGCAGCAGCACCCGGCAGTGGGGCTGACCCTGGTCGTCGACACTGGCCAGAGTCATCGCGTTCGGCTCGACCGGCGTCTGCTCGGTCTTCACCGCCTGGGCGAACCACTGCTCGAAGAGCACCAACGGATCGCTCGGGGCCTGGGCTTCGCTGAGCCCCTCGCGGGTGTAGTCGCGGCGCATATCGGCCAGGCTTTGGGTCATGACGTTCTCCTTCCCAACGGAAGGCGGCAGCTTAAACCAGCGAGGCCTACTTGGCTTGATCTGCGGCAACCACCGCGGCGACGTTCTGCACGCCGCTGGCCTGCGCCGGCGCGCTGTACTTGGCGATCAGTGCAGCCAGGGTGTTCTGCGGGGTCAGTACGATCTCGACCCGACGGTTGAGGGCACGACCTTCGCTGCTGTCGTTGGCAGCGCGCGGCATGTCGGAGCCGACGCCCTTGAGCATCAGGCGATCGCCGCGCAGGCCACTGAGACGGAAGATCGCCGCCACGGCGCGAGCGCGCTCGCTGCTCAGCGTCAGGTTGGTATCCCGCGAGCCGCTGCTGTCGGCATGACCGAGCACCAGAACGCCAGTCTTGCTGTCGCCCTCGACCATTTTCGCCACCTGGGTCACCGGAGCCAGGGTGGCCGGCAGCAGCATGCCCGGGCGATCCGGGTTGAACGAGGAATCGACCGGCGCGGTGACCACCAGCACGTTATCACGACGCTCGACCTGGAACTTGCTGCTGCTCAGCGCCTGGCGCAGGCGCGGCTCGTAGTCGTCGAGCCAGGCGGTGGTGGCCTTTTCGTCGATCTTCGGTACCGCAGCCGCAGTGACGTACTTCTCGTCCTTGCCGAAGGGCCACCAGGAGCTGCTCGCCTGGCTGTCCGCGGCGGGGTCGGAACTGCACGCGCCAAGGGTGAAGGTCATCAACAGGATCGCGGGAGTGAGCAGCTTCATGAACGGGTCCATCGTGAGGATTGGGAGTGGGGCCTCGAGGCCGCCAATTCATATTCAGCGTTAGATTCTGGACGCAACCCGTTAATTCGCAACGCCTTAACGCTTGCGGCCGACGAACGGCGGGTAACGCAACGGCGACCATGATACGCCGTGCGCCCCGGCGCGATGCAAGCGACTCAGCCGCGCGGGTGATGCTCGGCATGCAGCGCCTGCAGCCGCGCCCGGGCGACATGGGTATAGATCTGCGTGGTCGAGAGGTCAGCGTGCCCGAGCAGCAGCTGCACCGTGCGCAAGTCGGCACCGTGATTGAGCAAATGGGTGGCGAACGCATGTCGCAGGGTATGCGGCGACAAAGGCTTGTCAATGCCGGCGCTGCGCGCATGCAGCTTGATGCGATGCCAGAAGGTCTGGCGGGTCATCATCTCGCCGCGCTGACTGGGAAACAGCACGTCCGCCACACGCCCGCCGAGCAACTCTTCCCTGCCCTGGCGCAGGAAACGCTCGACCCGCAGGATGGCCTCCTCGCCCAGCGGCACCAGGCGCTCCTTGTTGCCCTTGCCGAAGACCCGCAGCACGCCCTGGCGCAGATTCAGCTCTTCCAGGCGCAAGGAGACCAGCTCGCTGACGCGCAGGCCACAGGCATAGAGCACTTCGAGCATCGCCCGGTCGCGCTCGCCCAGCGCCGTCGCCAGGTCCGGCGCCAGCAACAGGGCCTCGACCTCGGCTTCGCTGAGAGAGGCAGGCAGCGGTCGACCCAATTGTGGCAATGCCACCTGCAGGGTCGGGTCCTCGGCAATCAGCCCCTCCACCAGCAGGTAGCGATAGAAGCCGCGCAAGCCGGAGAGCAAGCGCGCCGTGGAGCGCGCCTGGTAACCCTGCGCCAGACGCCAGGCGAGGTGATCGAGGATCGCCTCCCGGGAGGCATTGGGCAACTCGACGCCGCGCTCGGCCAGCCAGGCGTTGAAATGCGCCAGGTCGCTGCGATAGGCGGCACGGGTGTTCTTCGACAAACCGCGCTCTAGCCAGAGCGCATCGAGGAAGCGGTCGATCAGCGGATGGTCGAGGGTAGCCATGGCAACGAAAGAACTGGAGATCGGAGGCAGTGTGGCATGCCCGGAATCAGACCGGGAAGTCCGGCAGTACCGGTACCGGGCGCTGATCCTCGCCGATCGCGACCAGGCTGAACACGCCGCTGATGGCCTTCTCGCGACTCATGTCGTACATGCCCTCGACGAATACCTCGACCTGTACCTTGAGGCTGCTGTTGCCAACCTTGACCACCCGTGCGACCAACTCGACGATGCTGCCGGCGGCAATCGGGTGGTTGAAGTCGATGCGGTCGCTGGAAACCGTCACCAGCGGCAGGCGACAGAAGCGCGTGGCGGCGATGAAGGTCACTTCGTCCATCCAGGCCAGCGCAGTGCCGCCGAAGAGAGTGTTGTGGTGATTGGTGGTGGGCGGGAACACGGCCTTCACCACGCGGGTTTCCGACAGCTCGATGCGACGCTGGATTTCCTGTTCTCTGGGAGTCATGGACCGTCAACTTCTCGAAGGGCGAAGCGGAGCGGGCGAATCTTCTTGTCGTTGTGCACGCAGGCGATACTTCGCGGCGCCATCGGCGCCAGGGTGTGACCGCGAAACTCGCGGCCCGGAAATGAAAAAAGCAGCCCTGGGGCTGCTTTTTTCGTACGCGGCAAGGACCGGTCTTAGACCAGTTTTTCCTTGATGCGGGCTGCCTTGCCGGACAGTTCGCGGAGGTAGTACAGCTTGGCCTTGCGCACGTCACCGCGGCGCTTGACGCTGATGCTGTCAACGATCGGCGAGTAGGTCTGGAAGGTACGCTCGACGCCTACGCCGCTGGAGATCTTGCGCACGGTGAACGCGCTGTTCAGGCCGCGATTACGCTTGCCGATGACCACGCCTTCGAAGGCCTGCAGACGCTGACGCTCGCCTTCCTTCACTTTCACCTGGACAATCACGGTGTCGCCGGGGGCGAATACCGGGATTTCCTTGTTCATCTGTTCAGCTTCGATCTGCTGAATGATCTTGTTGGTCATCTTTCTGCTCCTAAGACGAACCCTTTGGGTCGCCATCGATACGTTGTCTATCGTCCCGTTGACGAAGATATTCCGCCAACAGCTTTTGCTCTTCTCCAGAAAGCGAGCGGCAATCCAGAAGATCAGCGCGACGCTCGGCAGTCCGACCAAGGGACTGCATCAGGCGCCAGCGCCGGATGTGTTCATGGTTGCCGCTGAGCAGCACCTCAGGAACACGTATCCCTTCGTACACCTCGGGTCGGGTGTAGTGGGGACAGTCGAGCAGGCCGTCGCTAAACGAGTCCTCCTCGGCAGAATCCGCATGCCCCAGGGCACCTGGCAACAACCGGGTGACCGCGTCGATCAGCACCATCGCCGGCAGCTCACCGCCGGAGAGGACGTAGTCGCCGATCGACCATTCCTCATCGACATGCGCTTCGATGAAGCGCTCGTCGATGCCTTCGTACCGCCCGGCGATGAGGATCAGGGCCTCTTCCTCCGCCAGTTCGCGCACCGCCGACTGATCCAGCCGGCGGCCCTGCGGCGACAGGTAGATCACCTTCGCCGCCTCCCCCGCCGATGCCTTGGCCGCAGCCAGGGCCCGTTCCAGGGGCTGAATCTTCATCACCATCCCGGGACCACCGCCGAAGGGGCGGTCATCCACCGTCTGGTGACGGTCTTCGGTAAAGCTTCGCGGGTTCTGGCAGTTCAACTGCAACAACCCCTGCTTCACCGCCCGGCTGCTCACGCCATATTCACCGATCGCGGCGAACATCTCCGGGAAGATCGTGATGACCTCGACCTTCATCAGAACTCGGCGTCCCACTCGACCCGCATCTCGCCTGCGGCCAGGTCGATGACCTGCACGCACTGCTCGGTGTAGGGCAGCAGACGTTCACGATCGTCCAGGCTACCCGCACAAGGGCGAACCACGATGACGTCGTTGGCGCCGGTTTCCAGCAAATGGTCGATGCGCCCGAGCAACTGCCCGGTCTGGTCGATCACCTTCAAGCCTTCGAGCTGGTGCCAGTAGAAGTCGCCGTCGTCCAGCTCGGGCAACAAACTACGGGGCACGCAGATCTCGAAATCGGCGAAAGTCTTCGCCACTTCGCGATCGTCCAGCCCCTTCAGGGTGACTACCAGGACATTGCCCTGAATCCGCCCCTTGACCAGCTCGGCCTGCTGGGTCTGCGCACCGCGCCGTAGCGTCCAGTGACGATAGTCCAGCAGGTTGTCGATCGGATCGGTGAAGGAATAGATCTTCACGTCACCGCGTACGCCGTGCACCGAAACTATCTTGCCGAGAACGATGAGCTCCTCGGCCGTTGCAGGCGTGGTATTCATGCAGCTCAGGCGCTGGCCTTGGCCGCTTCCTTGAGCAGAGCGGCAACGCGCTCGGAGGGCTGTGCGCCCTGGCTCAGCCAGTAGCTGGCACGTTCCTGATCGACCGACAGCTTAACCTCGGAGCCAGTGGCGACGGGGTTGAAGAAGCCGATGCGTTCAACGAAACGGCCATCACGCGCATTGCGGCTGTTGGTCACGGTCAGGTGGTAGAAGGGGCGCTTCTTGGAGCCGCCACGGGCGAGACGGATGGTTACCATGTGTGCAGTCGTTCCTGTAGTCGGTGCTTGCAAATAGAGATGAGCACTGGGCCCTGGGCCCGAAAGGCCGCATATTCTAAGGGTAATCGCCGCGAATGCAAACTGCTTTTTCGGAAGCCGGCGACGAGACGCTTACATCTTGGGCATGCCGCCGCCTGGGAACATACCGCCCATGCCGCGCATCATCTTGGCCATACCGCCCTTGGCGGTGAACTTCTTCATCATCTTCTGCATCTGCTTGTGCTGCTTGATGACCCGCCCGACGTCCTGCACCTGGGTACCCGAACCGAGCGCGATACGGCGCTTGCGCGAACCGCTGATTACCTCCGGATCACGGCGCTCGGCGGGCGTCATCGAGTTGATGATGGCTTCCATCTGCTTGAACTGCTTCTCCGCGGCGCCCTGGGCATTGCCCATCTGCGAGAGGTTGACGCCACCGATGGCCGGCAGCTTGTCCATCAGGCTGCCCAGGCCACCCATGTTCTTCATCTGCTGCAGCTGGTCGCGGAAGTCTTCGAGATCGAAGCCCTTGCCCTTCTTCAGCTTCTTGGTGAGCTTCTCGGCCTTTTCCCGGTCGAGGGTCTGCTCGGCCTGCTCGATCAGGCTGAGCACGTCGCCCATGCCAAGGATGCGCGACGCCACGCGATCCGGGTGGAAGGGCTCCAGTGCATCGCTCTTCTCGCCCATACCGAGGAACTTGATCGGCTTGCCAGTGATGTGGCGCACCGACAGCGCAGCACCGCCACGGGCATCGCCGTCGACCTTGGTCAGTACGACGCCCGTCAGCGGCAGCGCATCGCCGAAGGCCTTGGCGGTGTTGGCGGCGTCCTGCCCGGTCATGGCGTCGACCACGAACAGCGTTTCCGCCGGCTTGACCGAGGCGTGCAGCGCCTGGATCTCTTCCATCATCGCGGCGTCGACGTGCAGGCGGCCGGCGGTATCGAGCAGCACCACGTCGATGAACTTGAGCTTCGCCTCGCGGATCGCTGCATTGGCGATGTCCACCGGCTTCTGGCTGGCATCGGAGGGGAAGAAGGTCACGCCGACCTCGCCCGCCAGGGTTTCCAGCTGCTTGATCGCCGCCGGGCGGTAGACGTCGGCGGAGACCACCATCACGCTCTTCTTCTTGCGCTCCTTGAGGAAGCGCGCGAGCTTGCCGACGGTGGTGGTCTTGCCCGCACCCTGCAGGCCGGCCATCAGCACCACGGCAGGCGGCGTGACGTTGAGCGCCAAGTCCTCGTTGGCCGCGCCCATCAGCGCTTCGAGCTCGGCGCGCACGATCTTCACGAATGCCTGGCCCGGGGTCAGGCTCTTGGACACCTCGGTGCCCACCGCGCGGTCCTTGACCCGTGCGACGAAGTCCTTGACCACCGGCAGCGCGACGTCGGCCTCAAGGAGAGCCATGCGCACTTCGCGCAGGGTGTCCTTGATGTTTTCCTCGGTGAGCTTGGCCTTGCCGGTCACGGTACGCAGTGTGTGCGACAGGCGATCTGTGAGGTTCTCGAACATGCGCATTCCTTGAAGAGAGCGGTGACGGCGAACCAGCGATTATACCCGAAGCCGCGCGCTGACGAGTGCTGCTCATCCATCGCCGGAACGCCCGCGACAGGCTAACGCTGAGGGCCGCACAGACTTCCTTGCCTGGGGCTTGTGTGCCACACTCCTTCCCTTCGCTCCATGCGTACAGGATCTATGCACCCTCTGCTGCCCAGCCTCGCGGCCGCCGGTCTGTATGCCGGCCTCTCTCTCTTCCAGGGCTTGCGCCTGCGCCGCGGCCAGGTGCCCGGCAGGCTTCCGCTGAGCGTCCTCGGCGGCCTCGCCCTGCTGTTCCACGCGCTCAGCCTGCACAGCCAGATGAACGATCTGGCCGGGCTCAACCTGACCTTCTTCAATGCGGCCAGCCTGATCGCCTTCGAAGTGATCCTGTTCTGCCTGATCGCCTGCTACCGGCTACCGGTGCAGAACCTGCTGATGCTGCTCTTTCCGCTCGGCTGCCTGACGGTACTGACCGCCGAATTCATGCCCATGGGCACGCCACAGCCGATCGACGAGGAACCGGGCATCATCGTGCACATCCTGCTGTCGATCATGGCCTACGGCCTGATCAGCATCGCCGTGTTCCAGGCCCTGCTGCTGTCTTTGCAGGACCACCAGCTCAAGCACAAGCGCCTGACCGGGCCGACGCGCGCCTTCCCGCCGTTGCAGACCATGGAGAGCCTGCTGTTCGGCTTTCTCTGGGCCGGCTGGCTATTGCTGTCGTTGTCGCTGATTTCCGGCTGGCTGTTCATCGAGGATCTGTTCGCCCAGCATCTGGTGCACAAGACCCTGCTCGCCTGCCTCGCCTGGGTGGTCTTCGGGGTGCTCCTGTGGGGCCGTCTGCGCCTGGGCTGGCGCGGCCACAAGGCCATCCGCTGGACCCTGGCGGGCTTCTGCCTGTTGATGCTGGCGTACTTCGGCAGCAAGCTGGTCCGCGAATTCATCCTGCACATCTGACCGGAGCCCCATCCGCGTGGACAACTTGCACCCCGGCTATCTGATCGGCCTGCTGGTGTTTCTGCTTGCCTGCTCAGCGTTCTTCTCCAGCGCCGAGACCGGCATGCTCAGCCTCAACCGCTATCGCCTGCGGCACAAGGCGCGCGAAGGTCACCGCGCAGCGACTCGCGCCAGCACCCTGCTTGGCCGCCCCGACCGCCTGCTCGGCACCATTCTGATCGGCAACAACTTCGTCAACATCCTCGCCTCGTCGATCGCCACCGTGCTGGCCATGCGGCTGTGGGGCGAGGCCGGCATCGCCATCGCCACCGTCGGCCTGACGCTGATCCTGTTGGTGTTCGGTGAAATCACCCCCAAGACACTCGCCGCACTGCGCCCCGAAGTCGTCGCCTACCCGGCCAGCCTGCCGCTGGCAGCCCTGCAAAAGCTTTTCTATCCGCTGGTGTGGCTGCTCAACGGCATCAGCAACGGCCTGCTGCGACTGGTCGGCGTCGATCCGGCGAAGAAAGGCAGCGACACCCTCACCGCCGACGAGTTGCGCAGCGTGGTACGCGAGGCCGGGCAGAGCCTGATGGATCGACAGGACATGCTGCTGGGCGTGCTCGACCTGGAGAAGATCAGCGTCGACGACATCATGATCCCACGCAACGAGGTGCAGGGTATCGACCTGGACGACGACCTCAGCGAGATCATCGAACAACTGCGCGCCACCCCGCACACCCGCCTGCCGGTATTCCGCGGCGACCTGAACCAGATCGAGGGCGTGGTGCACATGCGCCAGATCGCTCGCCTGCTGACCCATGACGCGCTCACCAAGGAAGCCCTGCTGCGCGCTTGCCACCCGCCCTACTTCGTGCCAGAAGGCACGCCGCTGTCGGTGCAACTGATCCACTTCCAGAAGCAGAAGCGTCGCATCGCGATCATCGTCGACGAGTATGGCGACGTGCAGGGCATCGTTACCCTCGAAGACCTGCTCGAGGAGATCGTCGGCGAGTTCGACCAGGACGGGGTGCGCGAGCAGGAAATCCAGCCCCAGGCCGATGGCAGCCTGATGATCGACGGCGCCGCCTACGTACGCGAACTCAATCGCGCGCTGGGCTGGGAACTACCGGTGGACGGGCCCAAGACCCTCAACGGACTGATCACCGAAGCCTTGGAAAGCCTCCCGGAGAATCCGGTCTGCCTGAGTATCGACGGCTACTGCATGGAGATCCTGGAAGCCGCCGGCAACCGGGTGAAGAGCGTGCGGGTATGGCCGGCTGACCAGCCACCCCGCGAGGAAGCCGCGGGCTGAGGCCCGCGATCAGCCACTTCAGAGCTGCACGTCGACCGCGCCAGCGGCGCGCAACGCCTTCTCCCGCGCCGCTTCGACGGATTCGTCGCGCGCCAGCGCCACGCCCAGGCGCCGCTGCCCCTCCACCGCCGGCTTGCCGAACAGGCGCAGCGCGGTATCCGGCTCGGCCAGTGCCGCCGCCAGGTTACCGTAGCTCATCTGCCTGGAGTGCCCCTGCACCAGGATCACCGCCGAGGCCGAGGGACCCACTTGGCGGATCGCCGGGATCGGCAGACCGAGGATCGCCCGCGCATGCAGCGCGAACTCGGAGAGGTCCTGGGAAATCAGCGTCACCAGCCCGGTATCGTGGGGACGCGGCGAGACTTCGCTGAACCACACCTGGTCGCCCTTGACGAACAGCTCGACGCCGAACAGCCCACGGCCGCCCAGGGCCTCGGTGACCGCCTGGGCGATGCGCTCGGACTCGGCCAGCGCCTTGGCGCTCATCGCCTGGGGCTGCCAGGACTCCTGGTAGTCGCCCTTCTCCTGACGGTGCCCGATCGGTGCGCAGAAGGAAGTGCCGCCCACGTGACGCACGGTGAGCAAGGTGATCTCGTAGTCGAAATCGACGAAGCCTTCGACGATGACCCGCCCCTTGCCGGCGCGACCGCCTTCCTGGGCGTAGTCCCAGGCGGCCTTGAGTTCGGATTCACTGCGCAGCAGGCTCTGCCCCTTGCCCGAGGAACTCATGATCGGCTTGACCACGCAGGGATAACCGACCACCGCCACCGCTTCGGCGTAGGCTTCGAAGGTATCGGCGAAACGGTAGGCGGACGTCGGCAGGCCCAGTTCCTCGGCCGCCAGACGGCGAATGCCTTCGCGGTTCATGGTCAACTGGGCGGCGCGTGCGGTCGGCACCACGGTGAAGCCCTCGGCCTCCAGTTCCACCAGCGTGGCGGTGGCGATGGCCTCGATCTCCGGCACGATGTAGTGCGGGCGCTCCTGCTCGATCACCGCGCGCAGCGCGGCACCGTCGAGCATGTCGATCACATGGCAGCGATGCGCCACCTGCATCGCCGGCGCATCGGCGTAGCGATCGACGGCGATCACTTCGACGCCCAGGCGCTGCAGCTCGATGACCACTTCCTTGCCGAGTTCGCCGCTACCACAGAGCAGCACACGGGTGGCGCTCGCCGAGCCTGGAGTTCCGATACGGGGCATGGGGATGTCCTTGCAGAGGAAAAGAAGGCGCGGATTCTACGGGATCAACTGGCCGTTGGCTTGCGCACGTTGCTGGGCCAGGGCGATCACCGCGCGGCGCTCGTCGTCGTCCATGCGCATCCAGCGAGTGATCTCCGCGGCGCTGCGCTGGCAACCGATGCAGATGTCCTCTTCGTCCAGCGCGCAAACGTTCACACAGGGTGACTTCACCCTAGTGCCGCTCACAGCGCCTCCAGGTCATTGGCATAGCGCCGGGCGTTCTGTACGTAGTGCGCGGCGCTGGCTTCGAGCAGCTTCATCTGCGCCTCGCTGAGCTGGCGCACCACCTTGCCCGGCGACCCCATCACCAGGGAGCCATCGGGAATTTCCTTGCCCTCGGGGATCAGGCTGTTGGCGCCGATCAGGCAATACTTGCCGATCTTCGCGCCGTTGAGCACCACGGCGTTGATGCCGATCAGGCTGTATTCACCGATGCTGCAGCCGTGCAGCATCACCTGGTGGCCGATGGTCACTCCGCGCCCCACGCTCAGCGGATAGCCCATGTCGGTATGGATGACGGTGCCATCCTGCACGTTGGCGTTCTCACCGATGTGGATCAACTCGTTGTCGCCACGCAGCACGGCACCGAACCAGACGCTGGCACCGGCCTCCAGGCGCACCTTGCCGATCAGCGTGGCGGTAGGCGCTACCCAGGCATCGGGATGCAGTTCGGGGCGCTCTGCGCCCAAGCGGTAGATCATGGGATTCTCTCTCTAGTCCAGGGTGGCGAAGCGCTCCGGCGGGCGCTGCAGGTCGATACCGGCGTCGAACAGCAGGTTGACCAGCTCGACGATCATCACTGCCGTGAGCCCCCAGATGCGGTATTCGCCGAAGCGGTAACTCGGCACGAACCAACTGGTACCTTGGAAATCGATACGGTGGGTGGTTTCGCGCACGTCCTCGAGGAAAAAGCGCAGCGGTACGGTGAACACCGCGGCGATCTCCGCGTCGTTCGGCCGGTACTCGACGAAGTCGGGAATCAGCGCCACGTAAGGCGTGACCTTGATCCGATGGCGCGAGACCTGCTCGCTGAGCGGCCCGACCACCTCGACCAGCCCCGGCGCCAGGCCGATCTCCTCCTCCGCTTCACGCAGGGCGGTGGCCATCAGGTCGCTGTCCTCGGGATCGCGACGGCCGCCGGGGAAGGCCACTTCGCCACCGTGGGTGGACAGCCCGCTGGCGCGTAGCGTCAACACCAGCTCCGGCGATTCGCCACGGATGATAGGCACCAGCACGGCGGCCTCGGGGAAGGTCTGCGCACACTCCAGCAAGCGCGGGCTATGGTCGCGGACCCGTTGGAGCAGTTCGTCCTGCATCACGGACTCTCCGGTCTCTCGGCTTTTCCGCATCATGGCACGATCCGCGCGAGGCCCCAAGCCCGTCCGCCCGCCCCCAGCCGGGCACATCGCGAGACGCCCAGCGGCAGGCCACGCAGCCTGCGCGAAAGGTTATCCTCAGCCAGATCAGAGACAGGAAGCGACGATGAACTTCTGCAATCATTGCGGTGGCCCGCTGCAACGGCAAATCCCCCCGGGCGATAACCGCGAGCGCGCGGTCTGCAGCCAATGTCATCGAGTGCATTACCAGAACCCACGGATCGTCGCCGGCTGTCTGCCGCACTGGCGCGGCAAGGTACTGCTGTGTCGGAGGGCGATCGAGCCACGCCGCGGCTTCTGGACCCTACCAGCGGGCTTCATGGAAAACGGCGAGACCGTCGCCGAGGCCGCCTCCCGGGAAACCTGGGAAGAGGCTCGCACCCGCGTCGGCGCCCTCGAGCTCTACACACTCTTCGACCTGCCGCACATCAGCCAGGTGTACATGCTGTTCCGCGCCGAGATGGAGACTGACAGCTTCGCCGCCGGCGACGAGAGCCTGGAAGTCCGGCTGTTCGAGGAAAGCGAGATTCCCTGGCGCGAACTGGCTTTCCCAACCATCGACCGCACCCTAGAATATTTCTTCGCCGATCGCCGCGACGCACACTTCCCGCTGCGCCACGAATCGATCGGACCGATGTCCCCCCAATCCTGAATCTCACCCGAGGTGGCCGACGCATGCGCTGGCTGTGCACCGTCCTGTTGTTCATCGCGTTCGCCGCTTCGGCCAACAACTCGCCCACCGGTCCCAAGGTGGACAAGGTGCTGGTGGTGAAGTCCGAGCGCAGCCTTGCGCTATTCGCCAATGGCCGCGAGATCAAGCGCTATCGAGTGTCCCTGGGCAAGCGCCCGCACGGCGCCAAGGAGCGCGAGGGTGACCGGCGCACCCCCGAAGGCTTCTACTGGATCGACTGGCGCAAGAGCAGCGACAAGTACAACCTGTCGATGCACATCTCCTACCCCAACGCCCGTGACCAGGCGCGTGCCAGCGCCCTGGGCGTCTCACCGGGCAACATGATCATGATCCATGGCACGCCGCTGGACGACGAGTACCCCGAGTGGTTCTTCCAGACCCTCGACTGGACCGACGGCTGCATCGCCCTGAACAATGCCGACATGCGCGAGGTCTGGCAGTTGGTCAGCGACGGCACGCTGATCGAAATCCGCCCCTGAGCACGCCCCAGGCTCAGCGCATCAGCCCTTCCATACGATCAGCCAGGCGCGCGACCAGGCGTCGCCGCCAGGCGGCGCTGCGCGGATCGGCGAGCACCCGGTCCTCGAGGGCGAAGCTGGCGAGCACTGCGCGATAACCTAGCCAGCGCACGGGCTCCGGCTCCCAGGCCGACAGCCTGTCGAGCGCCCCATCAGCCTGGACCCAGGGCTGGCGCAGCAGAACGCTGTCACGCCCCAGAATCAGGTCGGCGAGCGTCCTTCCTCCCAGGTTCGCCGCACCGACGCCCTCGCCGCCATAGCCACCCGCCAGCGCCAGGCGATTGCGCGTATCGCGCAGCATGTGCGGGCGAAAGCGCCTCGCCATGCCCAGGTTGCCGCCCCAGCCGTGACTCAGGCGCACGTCGCGCAACTGCGGGAAAAGCTCGCCGAGCAGATGACGGCGCAACTGCCATTCCGCGGCACTCAGATCGAAGTCCTGACGCAAACGGCCGCCGAAGCGATAACCGCCCCGCGCACCGAAGACCAGCCGATCGTCCAGCGTGCGCTGGCCGTAGGTGACCTGCCGACTGTTCTCGCTGAATGCCTGGCCACGGGACAAACCGATTTCGTCCCAGACCGCAGCGGGCAACGGCTCGCTGGCGACGATCAGGCTCTGCACCGGAATCTGATAACGCCCCAGCGGTGGCAAGCTGGCGGCGTAGCCTTCCACCGCCGGCACGACCC
The DNA here is from genome assembly GCF_055768815.1 of Pseudomonas sp. R4-15. Lineage (NCBI taxonomy): Bacteria > Pseudomonadati > Pseudomonadota > Gammaproteobacteria > Pseudomonadales > Pseudomonadaceae > Pseudomonas > Pseudomonas sp. R4-15. Next base: position 2,169,542 of record NZ_CM147293.1, on the reverse strand, counting down.
AATCGGCACGCACCTCGCCATGTTCGCTGCGCACAAGGCCGGGCTGCCAGTCGAGCACTCGAGAACGCTCGAAGATGCGCACGCCCAGGCGTTCAACCACATCAGCCAGCCCCCGCGCCAGGCGCGCCGGCTGCAGCGTGGCGCAGTGCGGACTGAACAGCGCGCCATAGGGCCTGTGCACGCGCAGCTGGGTGTCCAGCTCGGCGGGATCGAGCCAGCGATAGCTGTCCTCTGCCAGACCCAGCGCTCGGGCATGCCGCAACTGTTCGCGCAGCCGCTGCGCCTGCTCGGGATAGCGCGCCGCGCAATAGAGCACACCGCCCTTGCGCAACTGGCAATCGATCCCCTCGTGTTCGACTACCGCACGAACCTCATCGGGAATCCCATGCAGCACCTCGAAGGCTTCCTGGCGCTGCTCGGGCGGCAGCGCGGCGAGCCAGCGGTCCTCCCCCAGGAGATTGCCCATCACCCAGCCGCCATTGCGTCCCGAGGCACCGAAGCCTGCGGTCTGCGCCTCGAGGACGACCACCTCCAACTGCGGCGCGTGGCGCTTCAGGTAATAGGCGGTCCACAACCCGGTGTAGCCGGCGCCGATGATCGCCACGTCCGCCTGCAGCGCCTGCTGCAAGCTGGGACGCGCCTGCAGCGGTGCTTCGAGTTGCTCCATCCACAGGCTCACTCCACGCCAAGACTGCGCCATGTGACTCCTCCAGCAACGAAAAACGCCGCGGGCCTGGCCCGGCTCGCGGCGTCGTTCAAAAGCTTTCCCTGTTCGGCCAGCGTCCCTCGACAGCGGCGAACGGATCGTCCCCGGCCGCCTCAGGCCGCCGGTCGGGGCCGCTCAAAAAAGCCGGTTCAGGCCATCGAAGGCAGCCACCCGGTAGGCCTCGGCCATGGTCGGGTAGTTGAAGGTGGTGTTGACGAAATACTTGATGGTATTCGCCTCACCCGGCTGGTTCATGATCGCCTGACCGATGTGGACGATCTCCGAGGCCTGATAGCCGAAGCAGTGGACGCCGAGCACCTGCAGGGTTTCGCGATGGAACAACAGTTTCAGCATGCCTACCGGCTCGGCGGAAATCTGCGCCCGCGCCATGCTCTTGAAGAACGCCTTGCCGACTTCGTAGGGCACCTGCTCCTGGGTCAGCTCGCGCTCGGTCTTGCCGATCGAACTGATCTCCGGAATGGTGTAGATACCGGTGGGCACGTCGTCGACGAAACGCCAGCTGCCATTCTCGACGATGCTGCCGGAGGCCGAGCGCCCCTGGTCGAACGCCGCACTGGCCAGGCTCGGCCAGCCGATCACGTCACCGGCGGCATAGATGTTCGGCACCTCGGTGCGGTACTGCTCATCGACCTTGATCTGCCCACGCCCGTTGACCGCGATGCCGACGTTCTCCAGGGCCAGCTTGTCGGTGTTGCCGGTGCGGCCGTTGCACCAGAGCAAGGCGTCCGCCTTGATCTTCTTGCCGGACTTCAGGTGCAGGATCACGCCGTTATCCACACCCTCGACGCGCTCGTACTCCTCGCGGTGACGGATCAGCACGTTGTTATTGCGCAGGTGATAGCTCAGCGCGTCGGAGATCTCGCCATCGAGGAAGGTGAGCAACTGGTCGCGGTTGTCGATCAGGTCGACGAGTACGCCCAGGCCACTGAAGATCGACGCGTACTCGCAGCCGATGACCCCGGCGCCGTAGATGATCAGCCGGCGCGGCGTATGGCTGAGGTTGAGAATGGTGTCGCTGTCGTAGACGCGCGGATGGTTGAAGTCGATATCCGACGGATGATAGGGGCGCGAACCGGTGGCGATCACCACCTGCTTGGCCACCAGCGTGTCCATCATGCCGTTGTTGCAAATGACCTGAACGGTGCGCTCGTCAGCGAAGCTGGCGGTGCCGAAGAACAGGTCGATACGGTTACGCGCGTAATAGCCGGTTCGCGAGGCGACCTGCTTGGAGATCACCCGCTCCGCGCTCTTGAGTACGTCGGGGAAGGAGAACCAACGCGGCTCGCCGATCTGGCGGAACAGCGGGTTGGTGTTGTACTGCATGATCTGCCGCACCGAGTGGCGCAGCGCCTTGGACGGGATGGTGCCCAGGTGGGTGCTGTTGCCGCCGACCTGGCTGCGGTCGTCGATCACCGCGACCTTGCGCCCGGCCTTCACGGCATTGATCGCCGCGCCTTCGCCCGCCGGACCGGAGCCCATCACCACCACATCGTAGTTGTATACCGCCATAGAATCTCCTCAGCGCCGCAGACGCCTTCGCCCGCAGCCGACCGCCTGCCCGACGGCCCGTATTCAGTTACCGCTCAGCGCCGCGCCGCGTCGTAGGCCAGCTCGCTGACCTGCGCCTGGGTCTTCTCGGCGTTCACCTCGTCGCACTTGCTGGTGTTGCCACCGCAAATCGGACATTCGTCCTTTTCGATACCCAGGTTGGCGATGCCGCCACAGGAGCCGGCAATGGGCTTGCGCCCGAACATCACGCCGACCGCCATGCCGGCGACCACCAACAGCATCACGATGAATACGCTCAACCAGATCATTTCACTCTCCTCGCGCCGGGAACAGCGCATCGAAGGCCGGGGTGCTGCGGCTGGCGAAGCCTTCGCCCTCGCGGGATACGAACAACGCCGCGATGTCGTGGGCGGCGGCGTAGTCGTAGCCCGCCTGCGGACCGAGCACCATGAACAGGGTAGACAAACCGTCGGCGTGCAAGGTCGAAGGATCGACCACCGTGACCGCCGCGAGGTAGTGACGGATCGGCGCGCCGGCGCGTGGATCGAGGGTGTGCGAATAGCGTACGCCATTCTCCTCGAAGTAGTTGCGATAGTCGCCCGAGGTCGAGACGCCGTAGCCGTCCAGCTCGACGATGCGCTGGGCGCTGCGCGCTTCGCTCAACGGCGCCTCGATCGCCACCCGCCAGGGCGAGCCGTCGGGCTTGTGGCCTACCGCCTTGAGCTCGCCGGTGGCTTCCACCAGATAGCTCTTCACGCCCATTGCCTGCAGGCGCGCGGAAATGCGGTCCACCGCATAACCGGCGGCGATGGCATTGAAGTCGACCTGCAGGGCATCGATGTCCTTGCACAGGCGTTCGCCGTCGACCCGCAGGTGGGCATGTCCGAATTCGCCGCGCACCGCCTGCAACTGCTCAGCGCTCGGCACCTTCTCGCCATGCCCGCGCGGGCCGAAGCCCCACAGGTTGAGCAGCGGCTCGACGGTCAGGTCGAACGCACCGTCGCTTTCGCTGGACAGTTGCTCGCCGTAGGTGACCAGCTCACGCACCGGAGCAGGTGCCTCGCGGCAGCCAGCCGGAGCATCGTTGAACTGCTCGATGAAGGAATCGTTGCGGTAGGTGGACATCTGCGCGTCCACCTCGGCGAGGATGGCCTCGACTTCGCGCTGGGCCTCGGCGACCGATGGAGCGCCGTCGCCGCGCACGTACTTGACGTTGTAGGTGCTGCCCATGGTCGGACCGCCGAAGGATTCCAGCGGGTCCTTGAACGAACAACCCGCCAGGGCCATCGCCAAAGCGACGGCACCGGCGGGCAGAAGGCGGTAGCGCATGACTAGCCGCCGAAGTCGTCGAGCAGGATGTTCTCGCGCTCGACGCCCAGGTCGGTGAGCATCTTGATCACCGCGGCGTTCATCATCGGCGGGCCGCACATGTAGAACTCGCAATCCTCGGGGGCCGGATGGTCCTTGAGGTAGTTCTCGAACAGCACGTTGTGGATGAAGCCGGTCATGCCGTCCCAGTTGTCTTCGGGCTGCGGATCGGACAGCGCCAGGTGCCAGGAGAAGTTCTCGTTCTCCGCCTGCAGCATGTCGTACTCGTCCACGTAGAACGCCTCGCGCATCGAGCGCGCGCCGTACCAGAAGCTGATCTTGCGGGTGCTCTTGAGGCGCTTGAGCTGGTCGAAGATGTGCGAGCGCATCGGCGCCATGCCGGCGCCACCGCCGATGAAGACCATCTCGGCGTCGGTGTCCTTGGCGAAGAACTCACCGAAGGGACCGTACACGGTGACCTTGTCGCCAGCCTTGAGGTTGAACACCCAGGAGGACATCTTGCCCGGCGGGATATCGTCACGATTCGGCGGCGGCGAGGCCACGCGGATGTTGAACTTCACGATACCGCGCTCTTCCGGGTAGTTCGCCATGGAGTAGGCGCGAATCACCGTCTCGTCGACCTTGGAGACGAAGCGCCACATGTTGAACTTGTCCCAGTCGCCGCGGAATTTCTCCTGGATGTCGAAATCCTTGTAGTTGACCACGTGCGGCGGGCATTCCAGCTGCACGTAGCCGCCGGCGCGGAAGTTCACGTGCTCGCCTTCGGGCAGCTTCAGCGTCAACTCCTTGATGAAGGTGGCGACGTTGGGGTTGGACGCGACGGTGCATTCCCACTTCTTCACGCCGAACACTTCTTCGGGCACTTCGATCTTCATGTCCTGCTTGACCGGTGTCTGGCAGGACAGGCGCCAGCCCTCGCCCGCCTGACGGCGGGTGAAGTGCGACTCCTCGGTGGGCAGCATCTCGCCGCCACCGCTCTCGACGATGCACTTGCACTGGGCACAGGTGCCGCCGCCGCCGCAGGCGGACGAGAGGAAGATGTTGTTCGCCGCCAGGGTCTGCAGCAGCTTGCCGCCGGCCGGCACGGTGATGGTCTTCTCGCCGTTGATCTCGATGTTCACGTCGCCGCTGGAGACCAGCTTGGCGCGGGCGACCATGATGATCAGCACCAGCGCCAGGACGATGGCGGTGAACATGCCGATCGCGAGGAAAATCTCGTAGTTCATCTACTCATTCCACCCTTACAGCTGGACACCGGAGAACGACATGAAGCCCAGGGACATCAAGCCGATGGTGATGAAGGTGATGCCCAGACCCTGCAGGCCGGCGGGCACGTCGCTGTACTTGAGCTTCTCGCGGATACCCGCGAGCAGTGCGATCGCCAGCGCCCAGGACAGGCCCGAACCGAAGCCGTAGACCACGCTCTCGGAGAGGTTGTAGTCACGCTCCACCATGAACAGGGTGCCGCCCATGATGGCGCAGTTCACCGTGATCAGCGGGAGGAACACGCCGAGCGCGTTGTAGAGGCTGGGGACGTACTTGTCGAGGAGCATCTCGAGGATCTGCACGATGGCGGCGATCACCCCGATGTAGCTGAGCAGGCCGAGGAAGGACAGGTCCACCTCCGGCAGGCCGGCCCAGGCCAGCGCGCCGTTTTTCAGCAGGTAGGTGTAGATCAGGTTGTTGGCCGGCACGGTGATGGCCTGCACCACGATGACCGCGATGCCCAGGCCGATCGCCGTTTCCACCTTCTTGGAGATGGCGATGAAGGTACACATGCCGAGGAAGAACGCCAGGGCCATGTTCTCGACGAACACGGCGCGGACGAACAGGCTGATGTAGTGCTCCATTAGTAAGCCTCCTTGCTGGACACCTGGGGCGCCATGCGGTAGGTCGGCTCTTCCACCTGTTCACGCTTCCAGGAACGGATGCCCCAGATGATCAGGCCAATCAGGAAGAACGCGGAAGGCGGCAGCAGCAGCAGGCCGTTGGGCACGTACCAGCCGCCGTCGTTGACCACCGGCAGGATCTCGAAGCCCATCAGCTTGCCGGAACCGAGCAGCTCACGAATCACCCCGAGGGTGACCAGCATGGCGCTGTAGCCCAGGCCGTTACCGATGCCGTCGAAGAACGACAGGATCGGCGGGTTCTGCATGGCAAAGGCCTCGGCACGGCCCATCACGATGCAGTTGGTGATGATCAGTCCGACGAACACCGACAACTGCTTGGACAGGCTGAAGGCATAGGCCTTGAGCACCTGGTCGACCACGATCACCAACGAGGCGATGATCACCATCTGCACGATCATGCGGATCGAGCTGGGGATCTGGCTGCGGATCATCGAGATGAACAGGTTGGAGAAGCCGGTCACCAAGGTCAGGCAGATCGACATCACCAACGCGGTCTTCAGGTTCGAGGTCACCGCCAGCGCCGAGCAGATCCCGAGGATCTGCAGGCCGATGGGGTTGTTGTTGAAGACCGGATTGAGCAGGACTTCTTTGATGGTCGGTTGCGACATGCTCATGCCTCCCCGGAACGCAATTTAGCGATAAAAGGACCAAAACCGTTCTCACCCAGCCAGAAGTGCAACAGGTTGTTCACCCCATTGCTGGTCAGGGTAGCGCCGGCGATGGCATCCACCTGGTGTTCGGCGCGCGGGCTCTGTGGGTCCACGCCGCCCTTGACGATCTGTACGGCGACCTTGCCGTTCTCGTCGTAGAGCGTCTTGCCCGTCCACTGCGCACGCCACTTCGGATTGTCGACCTCGCCCCCCAGGCCCGGCGTTTCGCCGTGCTGGTAGAAGCCCAGACCGACCACGGTGTTGAGGTCGCCCTGCACCGCCAGGAAGCCGTACAGCGTCGACCACAGGCCATAGCCGCGTACCGGCAGCACCAGCGCCTGCAACTGGCCCTGGTCTTCGACCATGTAGACCACCGAATAGCGCTCGCGACGCTTGATCGAGGCGATGTCCTCGTCACCCGGCAGGGCTTCGGACTGCGCCGGATCGCGCGCAGCCTGCAGCGGATCGTAGCTCTTGGGGTCCATGTTTTCGGCGAACTCGCCGGTTTCGAGGTCGACGACCTTGGCCACCATGCGCTCGGCGAACAGCTCACGCACCTGCGCGGCACTCATCCCCGCCTGGCCGAGGCCAGCGACGCCGAGGATACTGCGCTGCATATCCACCTGACGGTTCTCGATCTGCGTCGGCTTCAGCGCGATCGCCGCGCCAGCGACGAACACCGAGCAGACCAGGCAGACCAGCAGGGCCACCGTCAGGGTACGACCGATGGATTCTTTCTGACTAGACATTGCGTGCCAGCCTCCGCTTGATGTTGGCCTGAACGATGAAGTGGTCGATCAGCGGTGCACACAGGTTGGCGAACAGGATCGCCAGCATCATGCCCTCGGGGAAGGCCGGGTTGACCACGCGGATCAGCACGACCATGACCCCGATGACGATGCCGAAGATCCACTTACCGGTGTTGGTCATCGATGCCGATACCGGATCGGTGGCCATGAAGATCATGCCGAAGGCGAAGCCGCCGATGACCAGGTGCCAGTACCAGGGCATCGCGAACAGCGGATTGGTCTCCGAACCGATGGCATTGAACAGCGAACTCAGCGCGATCATGCCGATCATCACCCCGGAGACAATGCGCCAGGAGGCGATCTTGGTCAGCAGCAGCACGGCGCCGCCGATGAGGATTGCCAGGGTGCTGGTTTCACCGACCGAGCCATGGATGGTGCCGACGAAAGCGTCCATCCAGGTAATGCCGTGGCCGAGGATGTTGTCCATGCCACCCGCAGCCCCCAGGCTCAGGCTGGTAGCGCCGGCAAAGCCGTCGACCGCGGTCCAGACCGCGTCACCGGACATCTGCGCGGGGTAGGCGAAGAACAGGAACGCACGCCCGGTGAGCGCCGGGTTGAGGAAGTTCTTGCCGGTACCGCCGAACACTTCCTTGCCGATCACCACACCGAAGCTGATGCCCAGCGCGACCTGCCACAGCGGGATGTCCGGCGGCAGGATCAGGGCGAACAGCACGGAGGTCACGAAGAAGCCTTCATTCACCTCATGACGCCGCACCGAGGCGAACAGCAGCTCCCAGAAACCGCCGACGATGAAGGTCACCGCGTAGATCGGCAGAAAGTACAGCGCACCCTGGATGAAGTTGTCCCACAGGCTGTTCGGATCGAAACCGGCCAGCGCAGCGACCCAGGACACATGCCAGTTGTTCTGCGCGGCCAGCAGGTCGGGATTGGCGGCATAGATGCTGTTGGCCTGGAAGCCGACGTTCCACATACCAAAGAACATCGCCGGGAAGGTGCACAACCAGACGGTGATCATGATGCGCTTGAGGTCGATGCCGTCACGCACGTGGGCCGTGGTCTTGGTCACGCTGCCGGGGCGGTAGAAGAAAGTGTCGACGGCCTCGTAGAGGGCGTACCACTTTTCGTACTTGCCACCTTTTTCGAAGTTGTGCTCGATCTTGTCGAGGAATGCACGGATACCCAAGGCTTAGCCCTCCAGCTCGATGCGGGTGAGGTTGTCCCGCAGGATCGGGCCATACTCGTACTTGCCGGCGCACACGTAGGTACACAGCGCCAGGTCCTCCTCGTCCAGCTCCAGACAGCCGAGCTTCTGCGCCATCTCGGTATCACCGACGATCAGCGAGCGCAGCAGTTGGGTGGCGAGGATATCCAGTGGCATGACCTCTTCGTAGTTGCCTACCGGCACCATGGCGCGCGGACTGCCGTTGGTGGTGGTGGTCAGCGCCAGGCGTTTGGCCGCAGCCAGCTTGGAGACGAAGACGTTCAGCACCGAATGCTTGTTCACCCCGGCACGCAGGTAATGGAGCATCTCGCGCTCCTTGCCCTCGAGCAGGCAGGAAACCTGCTGGTGATAACGCCCGAGGTAGGCGAACGCGCCGTGAGCGGTGCGACCACCGAAGACCGATCCGGAGATTACCCGGTTGCAGCCGGGGTGCAGTTGGCCGGCGGTCAGCTCGTCGAGGTTCGCGCCCAGGCGGGTGCGCAGCAGGCGCGGCTGCTCGACCACCGGGCCGCCCAGAGCGACCACGCGCTCGACCCACAGCTCGCCCGTGGCGAACAGCTTGCCGACAGCGATGACGTCCTGGTAGCCAATGGTCCAGACGCTCTTGCCGGCGCTCACCGGATCGAGGAAGTGGATATGGGTACCGGCAAGGCCTGCCGGATGCGGGCCGGCGAACGACTCGCTACGGACCTTGGCCAGGGACTCGCCCGGCAGGCTGGCGCCCTCGGCCTTGCAGAGGAAGATCGGCGCCAGGTTGCCGAGCACCTTCAGACCCTGCTCGAAGGCCTCGGCCTGCTCGGCGATGATCACCTGGGGATCGGCGGCCAGCGGATGGGTATCGATGGCCGTGACGAAAATGGAACGGGGCGTGGCGTCGACCGCCGGCACCTTGCTGTAGGGCCGCGTGCGAAATGCGGTCCACAGGCCGGAGCGTTGCAGGTTGTCGCGGACTGCCTGGCCGTCGAGCGCGTCGAGCTGCTCGAGCGGATAACGCTCGAAAACCTCCTGCTCGTCGCCCTCGACATCGATCACCACGGACTGCAGCACACGCCGCTCGCCGCGATGGATGGCGCTGACTACCCCAGCGGCAGGCGCAGTGAAATGTACGCCTGGCGTCTTCTTGTCGGAAAACAGCACCTGCCCCAGTTTGACGCGCTCACCGACCTGCACGGCCATGGTCGGCTTCATCCCGTGATAGTCGAAACCTATCACGGCAACACTACGCACCGGCCTTGCGGCTTCGATACGCTGCGCTGGCACGCCCGTTATGGGCAGCTCAAGCCCTCGTTTTATTTTCATCATAGGTTGCCTAACCACTGATTTTAAAAGCTTATAAGGGGTCGGCAGGGGAACAGAGGAAAAAACCAATGATATGCGTGCGAAACCTGTAATAGACGCGCTCGCAGGCGCCAACCCCGGAAAAAAATCCGCTCGATTATAGAGAGGCCCCCAGGCACTGACCACCCGGACACCGTGTTTTTTTGGCGATTACGTAACAGTAGACGACGCCTGGAGAACAGACCGCGCCTCTATCCCCGGCATATACAGCCCCAAAGAAAACGGGAGCCCTGGGGCTCCCGTCACTTCGTTCAGCGCAGGTTCAGCGTTTTACCTCAGCGCGGAAACGACGGCGGGTTGACCCCGGCCATCTCCTCGAGCACACGCACCACCTGGCAGCTGTAGCCGAACTCGTTGTCGTACCAGACGTAGAGCACGACACGATTGTCGTTGCAGATGGTCGCCTCGGCATCCACCACACCGGCATAGCGCGAACCGACGAAATCGCTGGAAACCACTTCCGGCGAGTTCACGAAGTCGATCTGCTTGTGCAGGTCCGAGTACAGCGCGGTGTGGCGCAGGTACTCGTTGACTTCGTCGCGATCGGTGCCCTTCTCCAGGTTCAGGTTGAGGATGGCCATGGAGACGTTCGGGGTCGGCACGCGGATGGCGTTGCCCGAGAGCTTCCCAGCCAGTTCCGGCAGCGCCTTGGCGACGGCCTTGGCGGCGCCGGTCTCGGTCAGCACCATGTTCAGGGCCGCGGAACGACCGCGACGGTTGCCCTTGTGGAAGTTGTCGATCAGGTTCTGGTCGTTGGTGTAGGAGTGAACGGTCTCGACGTGGCCGTTGACGATGCCGTACTTGTCGTTGATCGCCTTGAGCACCGGCACGATGGCGTTGGTGGTGCAGGACGCCGCGGAGACGATCTTGTCGTCGGCGGCGATGTCGCCATGGTTGATGCCATGCACGATGTTCTTCAGCGCACCCTTGCCCGGCGCGGTGAGGATCACGCGGGAGGCGCCCGGGCACTTCAGGTGCTGGGCCAGGCCTTCGGCGTCGCGCCACTTGCCGGTGTTGTCGACGATCAGCGCATCGTTGATGCCGTAGCTGGTGTAGTCGACGGTGCTCGGGTCGTTGGAGTAGATCACCTGGATCAGGTTGCCGTTGACCTCGAGGCAGTTGTTCTCCTCGTCGACGATGATGGTGCCGTTGAAGGAACCGTGCACCGAGTCGCGACGCAGCAGGCTGGCGCGCTTGACCAGGTCGTTCTCGGCCCCTTTGCGCACGACGATGGCGCGCAGGCGCAGGCCGTCGCCACCGCCGGTCTTCTCGACCAGGATGCGCGCCAGCAGGCGACCGATGCGGCCGAAGCCGTAGAGCACCACGTCGACGCCACGGGAGGCGCCAGTGCCCTGCTTGCCGACCACGTCGGCGAGCTCTTCACGGACGAATTCTTCGGCGCTGCGGCCGTTGCTCTCGGCCTTGTACTTGGCAGCCAGACGACCCAGGTCGACCGAAGCGGCACCCAGTTTCAGGCCGGCCATCGCCTGCAGCAACGGGAAGGTTTCCTGTACCGACAGCTCGGTTTCATCGGCCTGGCGGTGACGGGTGTAGCGATGCCCCTTGAGGATGTCGATCACCGAGCGGTTGATCAGGCTGCGCCCGTAGAGCGAGGTCACCACGTTGTTGTTGCGATAGAGCTGGCCAATCAGCGGGATCATCGCTTCGGCGAGGGCTTCGCGATCGATCCATTCACCGAGACACTGGTCGGTCTTCTGAGTCACGGGCAGTACCTTCCACATGTAGGAGCTGAGAAAAGGGGCTACATTATGACGGCGCGCAACGCGCCGAGCAATGTGTCGCAAGCCGCGGCACCCCCGACAACCCGCCCCGAATCACGAGCGAAACTGCCGACACCGGCGCCGCAGGCGGCCTGCCGCCCCGGACAGGAGACTGACAGCACCGCGCGCGGATAGTTACAATCGGGCGGATAAGCCCCCTCTCTCGGAGCCGTCCTCTCACGTGTCCGCACTGCCGCTTCCCCGCCTTTCCGACTCAGGCAAGCAAGCCTGGGGTAACCTGCCGGGTGCCGCGCTGTCCCTGGCTATCGCCGAGGCCGCCAGCGCCGCTGAACGCTTCGCCCTGCTGCTCACCGCCGACAGCGCAAGCGCCGAGCGCCTGGAGCAGGAGCTGCGTTTCTTCGCCCCGGAATTGCCGGTGCTGCAGTTCCCCGACTGGGAAACCCTGCCCTACGACCTGTTCTCGCCGCATCAGGACATCATCTCCGAGCGAGTCGCGGCGCTTTATCGCCTGCCTTCGCTACGCCACGGGGTCCTGGTAGTTCCGATCGCCACCGCCCTACATCGCCTGGCCCCGACGCGCTTCCTGCTCGGCTCCAGCCTGGTGCTGGAAACCGGCCAGCGGGTGGACGTCGAGCAGATGAGCGCGAACCTGGAGGCCGCCGGCTACCGTCGCGTGGATACCGTCTATGAACACGGCGAGTTCGCCGTGCGCGGCGCGCTGATCGACCTCTACCCAATGGGCAGTACGCAGCCGTTTCGCATCGACCTGTTCGACGACGAAATCGAGACCCTGCGCACCTTCGACCCGGAGACCCAGCGCTCGGTGGACAAGGTCGACTCGATCAACCTGCTACCGGCCCGTGAATTCCCCCTGGAGAAGAAAGCCGTCGCCGACTTCCGCGCACGCTTTCGTGAGCGCTTCGACGTCGACTTCCGCCGCTGCCCGCTGTACCAGGACCTTTCCAGCGGCATCACCCCGGCGGGTATCGAGTACTACCTGCCGCTGTTCTTCGAAGACACCTCGACACTGTTCGACTACCTGCCGCAGGACACCCGGGTGTTTTCCCTGCCGGGCATCGAACAGGCCGCGGAGAACTTCTGGAACGACGCGCGCAACCGCTACGAGGAGCGTCGCGTCGACCCGCAGCGCCCGCTCCTGCCGCCGGCCGAGGTCTTCCTTCCCGTGGAGGACTGCTTCGCCCGACTCAAGAGCTGGCCACGGGTGGTCATCCAGCGCGACGATCTGGAAACCGGCGTGGGCCGCGAACGCTTTGCCGCGCGCCCGTTGCCGGACCTGGCGGTGCAGGCCAAGGCCAGTGAGCCGCTCGGCGCGCTGCGGCGCTTCCTCGAAGAACAGCCGGGTCGCGTGCTCTTCGTCGCGGAATCCGCCGGCCGCCGCGAGGCCCTGCTGGAGTTGCTCGCGCGCCTGAAGATCCGCCCCCAGGAAGTCGACGGCTGGCCGGCCTTCATCGCCGGCGAACAGCGCCTGGCGATCGCCGTCGCACCGATCGACGAGGGCCTGCTGCTCGACGAGCTGGCCCTGGTCACCGAGAACGCCCTGTTCGGCCAGCGCGTCATGCAGCGCCGTCGCCGCGAGCGCGGGCGCGACGGCGGCGAGCACGTCATCCGCAACCTCACCGAGCTACGCGAAGGCGCGCCGGTGGTGCACATCGACCACGGCGTCGGCCGCTATCTCGGCCTGCAGACGCTGGAGATCGAAGGCCAGGCCGCCGAATTCCTCACCCTGGAATACGCCGAGGGGGCCAAGCTCTACGTGCCGGTCGCCAGCCTGCACCTGATCGCCCGCTACACCGGCAGCGACGACGCCCTGGCGCCGCTGCACCGCCTCGGTTCGGAGCAATGGCAGAAGGCCAAGCGCAAGGCCGCCGAGCAGGTGCGAGATGTCGCCGCCGAGCTGCTCGACATCTACGCTCGCCGCGCCGCGCGCAAGGGCCACGCCTTCAACGACCCGCAGGCCGACTACGAAACCTTCTCCGCCGGCTTCCCCTTCGAGGAAACCCCGGACCAGCAGTCCGCCATCGACGCGGTGCGCGCCGACCTGCTGGCACCCAAGCCGATGGACCGCCTGGTCTGCGGCGACGTCGGTTTCGGCAAGACCGAGGTGGCCATGCGTGCCGCCTTCATCGCGGTACACAGCGGCAAGCAGGTGGCGGTGCTTGTACCCACCACCCTGCTCGCCCAGCAGCACTACAACAGCTTCCGCGACCGCTTCGCCGACTGGCCGGTGAAGGTCGAGGTGATGAGTCGCTTCAAGTCCGCCAAGGATGTCGACGCCGCCGTGGCCAAGCTCGCCGAAGGCCAGCTGGACATCGTCATCGGCACCCACAAGCTGTTGCAGGACGACGTCAAGTTCAAGGACCTGGGCCTGGTCATCATCGACGAGGAACATCGCTTCGGCGTGCGCCAGAAGGAACAGTTGAAAGCGCTGCGCAGCGAGGTGGACATCCTCACCCTCACCGCCACGCCGATCCCGCGCACGCTGAACATGTCCATCGCCGGCATGCGCGATCTGTCGATCATCGCCACCCCGCCGGCGCGCCGGCTGTCGGTGCGCACCTTCGTCATGGAACAACAGGACACGGTGATCAAGGAGGCGCTGCTGCGCGAGCTGCTGCGCGGCGGCCAGGTCTACTACCTGCACAACGACGTGAAGACCATCGAGAAGTGCGCCTCCGACCTCGCCGCCCTGGTGCCCGAGGCGCGCATCGCCATCGGCCACGGGCAGATGCGCGAACGCGAACTGGAACAGGTGATGAGCGACTTCTACCACAAGCGCAGCAACGTGCTGGTGGCCTCGACCATCATCGAGACCGGCATCGACGTGCCCAGCGCCAACACCATCATCATCGAGCGCGCCGACAAGTTCGGCCTGGCCCAGTTGCACCAGTTGCGCGGGCGCGTCGGCCGCAGCCACCACCAGGCCTACGCCTACCTGCTCACGCCGCCGCGCAAGGGCATGACCGAGGACGCGCAGAAGCGCCTGGAGGCCATCGCCGAAGCCCAGGACCTGGGCGCTGGCTTCGTGCTGGCCACCCATGACCTGGAGATTCGCGGCGCCGGCGAGCTGCTCGGCGAAGGCCAGAGCGGACAGATCCAGGCGGTCGGCTTCACGCTCTACATGGAGATGCTCGACCGCGCGGTGAAGGCCATCCGCAAGGGCGAGCAGCCCAACCTCGACCAGCCGCTGGGCGGCGGCCCGGACATCAACCTGCGGGTGCCAGCGCTGATTCCCGAGGACTACCTGCCCGACGTGCATGCGCGGCTGATCCTCTACAAGCGCATCGCCTCGACCAGCGACGAGGACGAGCTCAAGGACCTGCAGGTGGAGATGATCGACCGCTTCGGCCTGCTCCCCGAGCCGACCAAGCACCTAGTGCGCCTGACGCTGCTGAAGATGCAGGCGGAGAAGCTCGGCATCGTCAAGGTCGACGCCGGCCCGCAGGGCGGCCGCCTGGAGTTCGGTGCGCAGACGCCGGTGGACCCACTGACGCTGATCAAGCTGATCCAGAGCCAACCCAAACGCTACAAGTTCGAGGGCGCGACGATCTTCAAATTCCAGGTGCCTATGGAACACGCGGAAGAGCGCTTCAACGTCATCGAGGCGCTGTTCGAGCGTTTGCTACCGAAGGACTAGATCGCGCCCGGCATGGGCCGCGTGGGCGCCCCATGCCGGGTTCGGAGCGGGGCTCAGGAGAAGCGCTCTTCCAGGGCGGCTTTGACCTCTGCCCACTCGCGATCGGTGATGCTGTACATCACGGTATCGTCCAGGCGCCCGTCGGCCAGGCGCCGATGGTTGCGCAACAGGCCTTCGCGCACGGCGCCGAGTTTTTCGATGGCGCGCTGGGAGCGCAGGTTGCTGGCCGCCGTTTTCAGTTGCACGCGCACCAACTCCCATTCCTCGAAGGCATGCCGCAGCATCAGGAACTTGATGCTGTCGTTCAGCCCGCTGCCGTGCTGGCCACGCTCGTACCAGGTCCAGCCGATCTCGGCGGCCGGCAGGGCGTTGTTGAAGTCGGCGAAACGGGTGGTGCCCACCACCTGGTCGGCCACGCGCACGGTGAAAACCACGGCGCGCTCGTCACGCATTTCGGCCAGGCCCTGGCGATACCAGTCCGGCCGCAGGGGACCGTTCAGGTAGATCAGTTCGTCACGGTTGGCATCGGCCAGTTCGACCAGGACAGGAATGTCCGACTCGACCAGCGGTTCCAGACGCAAGGCACCCCGCTGCAGGGTGACCGGTTGCGGTTTGAACATCGTTGCAGTCCTCGTTTCACGCCCGCGGCCCGCCCCTGCGCGACACAGGGTCGCGCAGAGCCCGCACGCGGCCCGGGCAGGCCCGCAGCGCAAGGGCGCGGACACGCTACCAGCCCGGCTCGCCGCGCTCAAGCCGGCCTGCGACCTTGGTCGCAGGTACGCTGACGCAAGGTGCACCGAACTGCGAAACTAGCCGGTAGCGCCTCTCGCGCCGCTTAACCGTCCGTTCTGGAGCCTGCATGAGCCTGTCCAGTGGGTTGATCGCCCTGGTCGCCCTGATCTACATGACCGTCCTGTTCTCTATCGCCTTCTACGGCGACCGCCGCCGCCAGCCGCTGTCGCCGCGTCTGCGCGCCTGGGTCTACAGCCTGTCGCTGGCGGTGTACTGCACCAGTTGGACCTTCTTCGGTGCGGTCGGCCAATCCGCCGAGCAGCTCTGGTCGTTCCTGCCGATCTACCTGGGCCCGGTGCTGCTGTTGCTGTTCTTTCCCTGGGCGTTGCAGAAGACGGTGATGATCAGCAAGCAGGAGAACATCACCTCCATCGCCGACTTCATCGCCGCGCGCTACGGCAAGTCGCAGACCCTGGCGGTGGTGGTGGCACTGATCTGCCTGGTCGGCGTGCTGCCCTACATCGCGCTGCAGCTCAAGGGCATCGTGCTCGGCGTGAACCTGCTCACCGGCGCTACCGCAGACGCCACCGGCACCCGCGCCCAGGACACGGCGCTGATCGTCTCCCTGGCT
Organism: Pseudomonas sp. R4-15; assembly: GCF_055768815.1. Lineage (NCBI taxonomy): Bacteria > Pseudomonadati > Pseudomonadota > Gammaproteobacteria > Pseudomonadales > Pseudomonadaceae > Pseudomonas > Pseudomonas sp. R4-15. The sequence continues at coordinate 2,153,327 of NZ_CM147293.1, read as the reverse complement.
CTGGCGCTGTTCGCGATTCTGTTCGGCACCCGCAGCCTGGACGTCACCGAGCATCACCGCGGCATGGTCCTGGCGATCGCCTTCGAGTCGCTGGTCAAGCTGCTGGCCTTCCTCGCGGTCGGTGCCTTCATCACCTACGGCCTCTATGACGGCTTTCCCGACCTCCTGGAGCGCGCGCGCCAGGCCCCGCAACTGACGAAGTTCTGGCAGGAGCCGGTGAACTGGCCGTCGATGCTGGTGCAGACCTGGCTGTCGGCGATCGCCATTCTCTGCCTGCCCCGTCAGTTCCATGTGGCGGTGGTGGAGAACACCCATCCACAGGATGTGCGTCTGGCGCGCTGGGTGTTTCCCGGTTATCTGGCCCTGGCGGCGCTGTTCGTGGTGCCGATCGCGCTGGCCGGGCAGATGTTGCTTCCGACAGGCGTCAGCCATGACTCCTACGTGATCAGCCTGCCACTGGCCGAGGCGCACCCGGCGCTCGCCCTGCTCGCCTTCATCGGCGGCGCCTCCGCGGCTACCGGCATGGTCATCGTCGCCAGTGTGACGCTCTCGACCATGGTCTCCAACGACATGCTGCTGCCCTGGCTGCTGCGTCGGCAGAACGCCGAGCGGCCCTTCGTGGTATTCCGCCACTGGATGCTCACGGCGCGCCGGGTGAGCATCGTGGCGATCCTGCTGCTGGCCTACGTCAGCTACCGCCTGCTCGGTTCCAACGCGAGCCTGGCGACCATCGGGCAGATCTCCTTCGCCGCGGTCGGCCAACTGGCGCCGGCGATGACCGGCGCACTGCTCTGGAAGCAGGCCAACCGCCGTGGCGTGTTCGCCGGCCTGACGGCGGGCGCTTTGCTTTGGCTGTACACCCTGGTGCTGCCGCTGGTGGCACGCAGCCTGGGGCTGCCGTTGCAGCTCTTCCCGGGGCTGCAAACGCTGCTGCACCTGCCGATCGGCCTGGAGGTCGACCCGCTGACGCGCGGCGTGGTGCTCTCGCTGGCCGGCAACTTCGCGCTGTTCGCCCTGGTATCACTGTTTTCGCGCACCCGCGTTTCGGAGCACTGGCAGGCGAGCCGCTTCATCGGCCAGCAAAGCCATGTGCGCCCCGGTGGTCGGCCCCTGCTGGCGGTGCAGGTGGTCGACCTGATGACCCTCGCCGCGCGCTTCGTCGGCGAGGAGCGCGCGCAACAGAGCTTCGAGCGCTTCGCCCGGCGCCAGGGCAAGCCTTTCGCCCCAGAGCAGGCGGCCAATGGCGAATGGATCGCCCATACCGAGCGCCTGCTCGCCGGTGTGCTGGGCGCCTCGTCCACCCGCGCGGTGGTGAAGGCGGCCATCGAGGGCCGCGACATGCAAGTCGAGGATGTGGTGCGCATCGCCGACGAAGCCTCCGAGGTGCTGCAGTTCAACCGCGCGCTGCTGCAGGGCGCGATCGAGAACATCTCCCAGGGCATCAGCGTGGTCGACCTCAACCTGCGCCTGGTCGCCTGGAACCACCGTTACCTCGAGCTCTTCGAGTACCCCGAGGACCTGGTCTACGTCGGCCGCCCGATCGCCGACATCATCCGCTACAACGCCGAGCGCGGCCTGTGTGGCCCCGGCGACCCCGACGCCCATGTGGCCCGGCGCTTGTACTGGATGCGCCAAGGCACCGCACACACCTCCGAGCGGGTATTCCCCAACGGCCGCACGATCGAGCTGATCGGCAACCCGATGCCCGGCGGCGGCTTCGTCATGAGCTTCAGCGACATCAGCGCCTACCGCGCCGCCGCCAAGGCGCTGGAGAACGCTAACGAAAGCCTCGAGCAGCGCGTGACCGAACGTACTCGCGAGCTTTCCGAACTGAATCTGGAACTGAGCCAAGCCAAGGCCCGCGCGGAGGAGGCCAACCAGTCCAAGTCGCGCTTTCTCGCCGCGGTCAGTCACGACCTGATGCAGCCGCTGAATGCCGCCCGCCTGTTCTCGGCCGCGCTGGCGATGCACGACACCGCGCTGCCGGAGGAAGCCCGGCAACTGGTGCATAACCTCGACGGCTCGCTGCGCTCGGCGGAAGACCTGATCGGCGACCTGCTGGATATCTCGCGCCTGGAGGGCGGGCGGATTGCGCCGCAGATCGCCGCCTTCCCCCTGGCCAGCCTCTACGACACGCTGGGCAGCGAGTTCTCCGCGCTGGCCAGGGAACAGGGCGTGGACTTCCACCTGCGCGGCAGCCAGCTGCGCGTGCAGAGTGACGCCAAGCTGCTCCGGCGCATCCTGCAGAACTTCCTCACCAATGCCTTCCGCTATGCCGAAGGCCGCGTACTGCTCGGCGTGCGCCGTCAGGGCGAGCACCTTTCACTGGAGGTCTGGGATCGCGGCCCGGGAATTCCGGAAGACAAGCGCAAGGAAATCTTCGAGGAGTTCAAGCGCCTGGACAGCCACCGCACGCGCGCCGAAAAGGGCCTGGGGCTGGGCCTGGCGATCGCCGACGGCCTCTGCCGGGTGCTCGGTCACAAACTCGCGGTGCGCTCCTGGCCCGGACACGGCAGCGTCTTCAGCGTCAGCGTGCCCATCGCACGCCAGGCCGCAGCCGCCATCCCTTCGCCCATCCCCGCAGCGCAGGGCGCGCCCCTCGAAGGCGGCCCCGTGCTCTGCGTGGACAACGAGGAAAGCATTCTCTCCGGCATGCGTGCGCTGTTGCAGCGCTGGGGCTGCCAGGTGGCCGTGGCACGCAATCGCCAGGAATGCGAAACGCTGCTGGAACAGGGTCTGCGCCCGCAACTGGTGCTGGTCGACTATCACCTCGACCATGGCGACACCGGTACGCAACTCATGGCCTGGCTACGTTCACGGCTGGATGATGCGATTCCGGGCGTTGTGATCAGCGCCGACACGCGCCCTGAACTGGTGACCGAGGTACACGCCGCCGGACTGGACTACCTGGGCAAGCCGGTGAAGCCTGCGGCGCTGCGCGCCTTGCTGGCGCGCCGTCTCGGGCTGAAGTAGCCGTCAGGCGTCGGCGAAGCGCTCGCGCAGCAGGCGACTGGCCTCGTGCGAGCCCTGCGCGGCGGCCTGCTCCAGCCAGTAGCGCGCCTGCACGTCGGCGTCTTCCGGCCAGACGGTGAGCTGCCTGCCGAGCTCCAACTGGGCACGGGGATCGCCTGCCCGTGCAGCCTGCTTTAGCAGCTGACGACCGATGCGGCGATCACGCTGGCAACCACAGTGGCGGCAGAGCAGTTGGCCCAGGCGGCTCTGCGCCTCGACCACACCCCGTCGTGCGGGCTGCTTGAGCAGATGGCCCGCCAGACGTTTGGCACCATGGGTCTGCCCCAGGCGAGGACTGTCGAGGAGCCAGGAGGCGAGCTTCACGGGGAGCGCGGGTACGGCGGGCGAAGGGGCCGGGACCGAGGAATGAGAAACGCGGTACTTCATGGGCCAAGCGGAAAACCTGAGAGGGCGCGCACTTTACTCCTTTTTTTTTCTGGGTAAAGACTTGCGCCAGCGCTAAGACCTCGTTCCACAGAAAGCGTTCAGATTTCGTCCACAGAAGCTGTGGATAACGATGTGGAAAAGCCGGTGGGTAACGCTCGAAAAGCCGATGTAACGGGGCCTTGCTACAAACTGACGGTTTTTTCACCAATCCTTAAAGTCTTTTAAAATCAATAAGTTAAAGTTGGCACCCAGTAAATACGGGGCTTGGAGCGGTGCTTGAGGGGCGCTACAAGGGGAGGCCTCGTTATTGTGCACAAGTCAAGGGGCATTTTCGTCGCGGCGCCCCGTTAAAGGGCAGCGTGATCCGCCACTGCATGCAACCCCACGGCCCACGCGGGTTTGCCACGGACATCCCGTTCAGCGGAACCGTCCATCGCCCAAGGCTGCCACCGGAATGCAGGAAACGTTCGGCAAGACTGCTAGTCTGACCCTCGTCACAAAAGATCCGATTCCATGCCGCCGCGTCGCTTACTCCTGATCGCCTCCCTCCCGCTGCTACTGTTGACGGCGTGTCTCGCCCTCGCCAGCGCACTACTGTTGCGGACTGCGGGCATCCAGATGCTGGAACTTGACGGCGTGAGCCTGCAAGCCCGCGGCCTGACGTTACGGCGCGTGCTTGTGGTCCAGCACCTGCCCGAGGCCACCACGCGTCTGACGCTGGAACAGCTGCAACTGCGCCCCTTCTCCAGCACCCTGCACATCGAAACGCTCGCCCTCGACAGGCACTCCGAACCCGGCGACGAGCCCGCGCCGTCGCAGGCCAGCGAGGTCTCCCCCAGCGCGCTTGCCACCCTTGCCCGCTGGCTGCCCCGCCATCTGCGCATCGAGCATCTGCGCCTCGGCCTGCCCTGCGCCGACGGGCAATGCGCCCTGGAAAGCACGCTGCAGGCCGATCGCGCCACTGCCGGCCTGCCGCTGGCGCTCAGCTGGGAGGCCTGGCGCGACAACCATCATCTGGAACTCTCCGCGGTCCTCGATGGAACGCCGGAGGCCCTGCAACTGGAGGCCAGCCTGGCGATCGATGCCCAGGCGCGCATCGCCCTGCTCGGGCGACTGCAGCAAACGCCAGCCGGCCTCGCCCTCAGCGGGCAACTGCAACTCCCCGCTCAGCGCGATCTCGCCTGGCTGGCGGCCTGGCAGGCGCAATGGAGCGGCCTGTCGCTGCCACTGGAGGACTGGCCGGAGGGCCTTAAGGTCGACGCCGACTGGCAACTGTCGCTACCGGGGCAAACGCTCAGCGCAGCGACACTGCGCCAGGCCAGTGGCGGTGCCCGCCTGTCCCTCGACCTGCCGGGGCCATGGCCGGTGCCGGGTCTGGGAACCTTGCAGGGGCGACTGGACGCCGAGCTGGCTGGCAGCACGGACACCTGGTTCGCCCGGCGGCTCTCCAGCGACCTGACCTGGCAGCCGCAGGCCGAGCTACTGGCCAACAGTCCCGAAGGACTGCGCCCCCAAGTCCTGCACCTGGAACTCACACCTCGTACACCCACCGCCGAGGACGCCGACAACCTCCCACTGTCGATGAGCGTGACCAGCACCGGTGAGCTGCAGGGCACGCTGAGCGGCGACATTCGACTCGCCCGCCGGCCGCCCTGGCGGGTCGAGGCACCCGCCCTACGACTGGAGCTGGGCAGCAACGCCGTGGCCCTGCCCGGTACGCGCCTGGAACAGCTCGCGGCCCGCGCGCAGTTTTCGCTGCAGGTGGACCCGGATCAGCTGCAACTGCAAGCCGGGCAGCTACGCATCGACCTCGGCATGGCAAGGCTGGAAAGCGCCGGCGTACGTGCCTCGGCGCTGAAGCTGAATGCCGACGGCGGAGCCTTGCACCTGCCGTTCAGCGCTATCGCGGGGCACACCGAACTGCAGCTTCCACTGACGCTGAGCGGCGGCGCGCTCAATCAGGCGCACCTGAAGGTCCAACGCTGGCAGTGGCAGGGGCCGCTGCAACTCCAGGCCGGGGCCGCCCGCCTGCAGGGGCGCCTGAGCCTAGACGACGCCCTGCACCTCGCCGTCGATGCCCAGCGCCAGGCCGATGCACGCCTCGCGCTGCGCGCCGAGGTCGATCCCTTCTACCTGCGCGCGGGCAATCCGTTGAGCCGCCTGCTGCCCGACTGGCCCGAGTTGCTCAGCCTCGGCGAAGGTCGCCTGCAGGCGTCGGCAACCGCCCAGGCGTCGGCCAGCGGCCCCTGGCGTGCCCAAGGCACGCTCCAGGCGCAGGGGCTCGGAGGCATCTATGATCGCGCCGAGTTCAGCGGTCTGCAGGGCACGCTCAGCGCGAGCCTCGACGGGGAACGCCTGCGTCTCGCCCTGCCCGACCTGAGCGTCGCCCAGATCAATCCCGGCGTGACGCTCGGCCCGCTGAGCTTCGCCGGCCAGTACGAGGCAAGCTACAAGGCTCCACTGAGAGGAACCCTGGACTGGCAGCGCCTGCAATTGGGCCTGTTCGACGGCGAACTGCACCTGGCGCCCGGCCGCTGGCAAGCTGGACGCAGCGGCGATGCCCACACCCTGAGCGTCAACGGCCTGCACCTGGATGCATTGCTGCGCGCCTACCCCACCGAGGGCCTGGAAGGCAGCGGCCAGTTAGATGGCGAATTGCCGCTGCGCTGGCACGGTACGGGCCTCAGCGTGGAAAACGGTCACCTGGCGGCCCGCGCGCCTGGCGGCGTACTGCGCTTCGTCTCCCCCAGGCTACAGGCAATGGCCCAGGCCAACCCTGGCATGAACCTGGTGACCGAAGCGCTGGAGAACTTCCACTACGGCCACCTGAGCAGCACCGTCGGCTATGATGAGCGCGGCACGTTGAACCTGGGCTTGCGCCTGGAAGGTCGCAATCCCGACCTGGAAGGCGGTCGTCCGATCAATTTCAACATCAATCTGGAAGAAGACATTCCGGCCCTGCTGACCAGCCTGCAACTCAGCGACCGGGTCAACCGGACCATCCAGCAACGCGTGCAGCAGCGTCTGCAACGCCCCTCGGCCACAGAGGAGACACCCTGATGCCCCTGCGCCTCCTGCCTGCCCTGCTGCTCGCGCTGGCCAGCAGCGCCTGCACGCCCACCGTTCAACTCGCGGTACCCAACGAGCCAATCAACATCAATCTCAACGTGAAGATCCAGCACGAGATCTACATCAAGGTCGACAAGGCCCTGGACAACCTGCTCGACGAATCCAGCGGCCTGTTCTGAGGAGAGAGCCATGCATCGTAAATCCCTGTTCGTCCTCGCCCTGAGCCTGGTGCTCGCCCTCCCTGCCTGGGCCATGAACCTCGGCGAAGCCATGTCCGCGCTCGGCGGCGCCAAGGCCAGCGGCCAACTCGGCGAACAACCCAACGGCTACCTCGGCGTGGTGCAGAGTGGCGGCCAGGCCAGCGAGATCGCCAGCCTGATCAACGCCGCACGCAAGGCCGAATACCAGAAACTGGCGCAGCAGAACGGCATCGCCCTGGGCGACGTGGAAACGCTGGCCGGCAAGAAAGCCCTGGAGAAAACCCCGGCCGGGCAGTACATCATGGTCAACGGGCGCTGGGTGAAGAAGTGACCGTCATCCAACCGTAACGAACCCCGGTCGTCGTAGCCGCTAGACTGCAATGACCGATCCAGACGAGGAGCAGTGGCGCATGAGACGGGTGGTGTTCAACCACAAGGGCGGCGTGGGCAAATCCAGTATCGCCTGCAACCTGGCGGCGATCAGTGCCCAGGAAGGCTTTCGAACCCTGCTGGTCGACCTCGACGCCCAGGCCAACTCCAGCCACTACCTGCTTGGCCTGCGTGAAGAACCGCCACTGGGCATCGCCGAGTTCTTTCGCCAGACGCTGCATCAAGGTGCCGCCAAGAAAGCCCAGGTCAAGGTCGAATCCACCGCCTGGGACCGCCTCGATGTCCTGGCGGGCTCCCCGGAGCTCGGCGAACTGCAACCCAAGCTGGAAGCCAAGTACAAGGTACAGAAGCTGGCCAAGCTGCTCGATCGCCTCGACGAGGACTACGAGCGGGTCTACATCGACACCCCGCCCGGCCTTAACTTCTACAGCCTATCCGCGCTGATCGCCGCCGATCGCTGCCTGATCCCCTTCGACTGCGACAGCTTTGCCCTACAGGCGCTGCGTGGCGTGCTCGACGAGATCGACGACATCCGTGAGGATCACAACGAGAATCTGGAAGTCGAGGGCATCGTCGTCAACCAGTTCCAGCCGCGCGCGGCACTCCCCCAGCGACTGATCGACCAGATGCGCGCCGAAGGCCTGCCCCTGCTGCCGGTGTTCCTCGGCAGCTCGGTGAAGATGCGCGAATCCCACCAGCAATGCACGCCGCTGATCCACTTGGAGCCCAGCCACAAGCTCACCGGGCAGTTCGTCGAGCTGTTCCACCTGCTGGAAAATCGCTAGCGATTTAGCAGGGCCATTGCCATTTCGCCATAGCGCGTCCCGGTCGCGGCATCCTCCGGAAAGATCGCGTCCAACTGCGCCAGCTCCTCGGCCGACAGGCTCACGTCCAGCGCCGCGATGTTCTGCTCCAGGTAGCGCCGACGCTTGGTCCCGGGGATCGGCACCAAGTGCTCGTCTCTCGCCAGCACCCAGGCCAGGGCCAGTTGTGCAGGCGTGACACCCTTCTCGCGGGCGATCTCGCCAACCTGCTCGACCAACTGCAAGTTGCGCTGGAAGTTCTCGCCCTGGAAGCGCGGATTCTGTCGCCGGAAGTCGTCGGCGTCGAAATCCTCCGGCGAGGCGATAGCCCCGGTGAGGAAGCCGCGCCCGAGCGGACTGTAGGCCACGAAGCCAATGCCCAGGCCCCGGCACAGGTCGAGGACGCCGTTGAATTCCGGATCACGGGTCCATAACGAGTACTCGCTTTGCACCGCCGTTATCGGGTGTACGGCGTGGGCTCGTTCGATGGTTTGCACCGACGCCTCGCTGAGACCCAGGTAGCGCACCTTGCCGGCGGAGACCAGGTCGGCCATCGCGCCCACGGTTTCCTCGATGGCCACCTGCGGGTCCACGCGATGCTGGTAGTAGAGGTCGAGATGGTCCACGCCCAGCCGCCTGAGGCTGCCCTCGACCGAGGCCCGAACGTATTCGGGGCGACCGTTCACACCCCGGCTGTGAGGGTCGGCGGAACGCAGGATACCGAACTTGCTGGCCAGGAAAACCTGCTCGCGCCGACCCCGTAGCGCCCGTCCGAGCAGCTCTTCGTTGCTGTAAGGCCCGTACATGTCCGCGGTATCGAAGAAGGTCAGGCCCCGATCTACCGCCCGCTGCAGGGTCGCGACCGATTCTGCGTCGTCCCGACGTCCGTAGAACTCGCTCATCCCCATGCAACCCAGGCCAATCGCTGAGACTTTGGGCCCATTGCGGCCCAGTTCGCGCATTTTCATCAGGTGATTCTCCACAGCGCGTGAATGAGTCATCCATTCTTGTTATTTCCCCGCGAGAGATAAATGCTCTAATCCCACAAACACTATTCAGTGAGAGCGAATAATGATGGATCGCCTGGCCGCCATGCGCCTGTTCACCCGAATCGTCGAACTCCAGGGATTCTCGCGGGCCGCGGAGGACCTGAAGGTATCGCCAGCGATGGCCACGACCCTGGTGAAGCAGTTGGAGAACCACCTCGGCGTGCAATTGCTGCAACGCACCACGCGACACGTCAGTCCCACCCCGGACGGTACCGCCTACTACCAGCACTGCGTGCGCTTGCTCGCCGACCTGGACGACACCGAAGCGCTGTTTTCCGAGAGCCGGAGAAGTCCCCAGGGGACGCTGCGCATCGACATGGCCAGCTCGATCGGTCGCCTGCTGGTCATGCCGGCGCTGGCGGATTTCTGCGAGCGCTATCCGCGTATCGACCTGGTCATCAGCATCAACGATCGTCCCGTCGACCTGATTCGCGAAGGCATCGACTGCGTGATTCGCGCCGGCCAGGTACTGGACGACAGCCTGGTCGCGCGCCCGCTCGCGCAACTGCTCCAGGTCACCTGCGCCAGCCCGGACTACCTTGCCCGGTACGGGCTGCCGGACAGCCTCGAAGCGCTGGCCGGCCACCAGGCGGTCAACTACTTCTCCAGCATCGGCGGCAAGCACTTCCCCATGGAATTCGACGTCGACGGCTCCCTACATGAACTCGACCTACCCGGTCGCGTCGCCGTCAGCGGCGCGGGTGCCTATGTCGCCGCCGGCGAGGCCGGACTGGGGCTGATCCAGGCACCGCGCTACCACGTCCAGCGGCAATTGCAGGAGGGCTCGCTGGTGGAGGTCCTGCCGCAATGGCGTCCCCCCGCGATGCCGGTGTTCGCCCTCTATCCGCCCCACCGGCAGTTGTCGCAACGGGTCAGGGTGTTCGTGGAGTGGGCGCAAACGCTGTTCGGCCAATGACATGGAGCGGCAACATGGGCAGGGCAATCCCGCCAGAGCGCACGCGCCACATCAGGCTTTCTGACTTACCTGACAATGCACGGCAAAAACCATCGTTGCCCGACCTGAAAAGCAAAAACCCCCGAAGCTCCACGAGCTTCGGGGGTTCAGGCATCAATAATGGCGGAGAGATAGGGATTTGAACCCTAGGTACCCGCGAAGGTACAACGGATTTCGAATCCGTCCCGTTCGGCCACTCCGGCATCTCTCCAGCGGCGCGCATGATACCAGCTCATTCGCATTTGGCGAACCCCGCCGCGCGAATTTTTTCACGCGCTTTCAGCGGGTTGCGCTTAAGGGTTCAGCCCGCGAGACGCTCCAGCGCTTCACGGTATTTGGCCGCGGTCTTCTCGGCCACCTCGGCCGGAATGCGCGGCGCGGGGGCCTGCTTGTCCCAGCCGGTGGACTCGAGCCAGTCACGCACGAACTGCTTGTCGAAGCTCGGCGGATTGCTGCCTTCGCGGTAGCTGTCGGCCGGCCAGAAGCGGCTGGAATCGGGGGTGAGTACCTCGTCCATCAGGCACAGGGTGCCGTCTTCATCCAGACCGAATTCGAACTTGGTATCGGCGATGATGATGCCGCGGCTGGCGGCGTACTCGGCGGCGGCCTTGTACAGGGCGATGGCGGTATCGCGCACGCGGGCGGCGAGTTCGACGCCGATCACCTGCTCGCACTGGGCGAAGGAGATGTTCTCGTCGTGATCGCCCACCGCCGCCTTGGTCGAAGGCGTGAAGATCGGCTCGGGCAGTTTGGAGGCTTCCTGCAGTCCCGCCGGCAGAGCGATGCCACAGACCGCGCCGGTCTTGCCGTATTCCTTCCAGCCGGAACCGGCCAGGTACCCGCGCACGATGGCTTCGACGGCAATCGGCTTGAGACGCTTGACCACCACCGCACGGCCGGCGACCGCGGGCCACTCGGCCTGCGGCAGGACGTCTTCCGGTTGTTCGCCGGTGAACTGGTTGGGCACCAGGCCTGCCAGCTTGGCGAACCAGAAGTTGGAGATCGCGGTGAGCAACTGGCCCTTGCCGGGAATCGGATCGTCGAGGATCACGTCGAAGGCGGAGAGACGGTCGCTGGCCACCATGAGCATGCGCTTGTCGTCGATTTCGTAGAGGTCGCGGACCTTGCCGGAATAGATTTTCTTCAGGCTCAGCGGGGAGGCGCTCATGCTGCGGTTATCCGTGAATTGAATAGAAAGGAAAAGGGCGAAATCCCTAGGGGGATTTCGCCCTGTCATCAGCTCCGCGGAGCTTAGCCCAGGTGATCGCGCAGCATGCCGAGCACGCGACGCGAGACGTCTTCCGGAGCCAGGGTGTCGATGTTCTTCTCGACCGAGACCTGCACACTGCCGCCGACTTCGGTCAGCCGAACGTGGTAGCGATCGGCCTTGGCCTCGAGCTCTTCCTTGCTCGGCTCGCTGCTGAACAGGCGGGAGAAGAAGCCTGGCTTACGATCGGGCTGCGAAGCGCCCTGGGAAAGGTCGATGTAGTAGAGACCGAGGCTGCGGTTGAGGTCGTCGACACGCACGTCGGCTTGCTGCAGGGCGCGCCCCACCGCCGACCAGGCACGATCCAGGTCGCTATTCAGGTTGAGCACCGGGTTGCCATTGCCGTCCTCGCCGAGGACCACACGGCTGGGCGCATCGAAGTCCTGAGCGGCGAGCAGGGAAACCGAACCGCCCTCCTCCGCGCTGCGCACCAGGCCCGCCTGCAACTGCTGCAACAGGGCGACCTGGAGACCACCGCCAGCGGCCGGGAAATCCACGTTTTCGCTGCTGCCCTGGGGGCGCGACACGCTGCTCAGGTAGATTTCGCTGGTGCCGCGCTGAACGCCCGGCTCGATGCGCAAGCGCACGCGGGTTTCGCTGTTGGCCGGCAGCTCTTCGCGAAGGCGCGAGGAAATGGCCAGCTCGTCCAGGCGCTGCCAGGTGGTGATCAGCTCGCCGGTCTGCGGACGCTCTTCGGCAACCTGGAAACCGTTGTCGAGGAGGAATTGCAGCGCTACCGGCCAGACCTGGGCCGGGCCACGCTGGGCCAGCAGCCAGCGGTTGTCACCGCTGCCCTGCACGCTGTAGTCGCTGGGCTCGCCGCTGCTGGCGAGGGCCTGCGGGCGCGGTACTTCGAAATCGTTGTCGGCGCGCAGGTCGGGCACGTTGGCGGGCACAGGCAGCAGCGGGTCCAGCGGCTTGCTGGAAAGGTCGGCCGGAACCTGCATGGGCGCGGTCTGGCGTGCTTCGAGGTAATCGTTGCCGCGGTCACGGAAGTAACCGTGTTCACCCCACAGGTAGCCGCAACCGGAAACCGAAGCGATGGCCAGGGCCAGGGTGGAGAGGCCAAGAATCTGTTTCATTGCGTACTCCTCAACCCAGCAGGCCAGTCTGGCGCATGGCCTGGCGCAGGGTGTCCTGGCAGCGCGGGCTGAGCCAGGTCAGCGGCAAGCGGATGCCTTCGGCGATCATGCCCATTTCGTGCAGCGCCCACTTCACCGGAATCGGGTTCGATTCGATGAACAGCGCCTTGTGCAGCGGCATCAGGCGGTCGTTGATGCCACGAGCCATCGCCGCGTCGCCACGCATCGCGGCAGCGCACAGCTCGCTCATGGCACGCGGCGCAACGTTGGCGGTCACCGAGATGTTGCCGCGACCGCCCATCAGGATCAGCTCGACGGCGGTGGCATCGTCACCGGAATACACCAGGAAGTCCTTGGATACGCGGTCGATCACCTCGCGGGCACGCTCCAGATCACCGGTGGCTTCCTTGATGCCGATGATGTTGGCAACCTTGGACAGGCGCTCGACGGTCTCCGGCAGCATGTCGCAGGCGGTACGGCCGGGCACGTTGTAGAGGACCTGCGGGATGTCCACGGCCTCGGCAATGTGCCGGAAGTGCTGGTAGAGCCCTTCCTGGGTCGGCTTGTTGTAATAGGGCGTGACCAGCAGGCAGGCATCGGCGCCGGCCTGCTTGGCGGCGGCCGTCATTTCGACAGATTCGTGGGTGGAGTTCCCACCGGTACCGGCGATCACCGGAACGCGACCGGCAACCAGCGCCACGACGCGTTCGATCACCTGGATATGCTCGGCAACGCTCAGGGTGGCCGACTCGCCGGAGGTCCCCACGGCGACGATGGCGTTGGTGCCTTCCTGCAGGTGGAAGTCGATCAGTTTGCTCAGGCTGTCCCAGTCCACGCTGCCTTGCGCATCCATGGGCGTGACCAGTGCCACCATACTGCCCGCAATCATGCAAACCACTCCTGCCGCCTAGGAAAAGAGCCGTATGGTACTGGCGATACCTGGCCCACACAAGCAGACCTCCGCCGCCCCGGCATTCCCCTACGCCTCGCTTTTGGTTACCCTTTCGCCTTCGTGCGGCGCCCGCTTGCCGCCCTCTTATCGTTCTAGGAAAGCTGCATGTCCACCCTGCCCGTTCGCGAACAATTCCTCGTCGTCAGCGCCCTCGGTCGCAGCCCCATGGAGCTCACCAGCCTGCTCTGCCGCGCAGCCCAGGACAGCCGCTGCTCGGTGGTCAGTTCGCGCCTGAGCCGGCACGGCGAATACAGCGCGCTGGTCTTGCAGGTTTCCGGCAGTTGGGACGCCCTGGCGCGACTCGAAGCCGCACTGCCGGCCCTGGCCAAGCGCAACGATTTCATCATCGACATGACCCGCAGCGGCGGCCTGGAGAATCGTCCCCAGGCCCTGCCCTACGTCGTCTACGTCAGCGCCGCCTATCGCGCGGACATTCTTCCCGAGCTGTGCCAGTTCTTCATCGACCACCACATCGACCTGGAGAACCTGACCTGCGATACCTACCTGGCCCCGCAGACCGGCAGCCTGATGCTCAACGGCACGCTCACCGTCACCCTGCCCGCCGGCACCCAGATCAGCTGGCTGCGCGACCAGTTCCTGGACTTCGCCGACGCCCTCAACCTGGACGCCCTGATCGAACCCTGGCGCCCGCAGAACCCGTGAGACGCCCATGAGCCTCGCCATCGACCAGTCCGTACCCGACTTCCAGGCCACCGCCACCAGCGATCAGCAGGTGAACCTCGCCGCGCTGCGCGGCAAGCAGGTGGTGCTGTATTTCTACCCCAAGGACAGCACGCCCGGCTGCACCACCGAAGGCCTGGACTTCGCCGCCCGCTTCGCCGACTTCCAGGCGGCCGATACGTTGATCTTCGGCGTATCGATGGACAGCCTGAAGAAGCACGAGAGCTTCAAGGCCAAGCAGGGTTTTCCCTTCGAGCTGATCAGCGACCCGGATCACGAGCTCTGCGAACTGTTCGGCGTCTACCAACTGAAGAAGAACTACGGCAAGGAATACATGGGCATCGTGCGCAGCACCTTCCTCATCGACCGCGAGGGCGTGCTGCGCCAGGAGTGGCGCGGGGTGAAGGTCGCCGGCCACGTGGACGCCGTGCTGGCCGCCGCACAGGCGCTCTAGCAGCCCCGCTCCGCCCAAGAGGCCGCAGGTGACTGCGGCCTTTTTCGTTCAGCTGTCCCGTTAGCTCGCCGGCATGGTGCTGCGCGGCCAGGCATCCAGCACCGCCTTGCACAGGGTGGCCAGGGGAATCGCAAAGAAAACGCCCCAGAAGCCCCAGAGCCCACCGAACAACAAGACTGCGCAGATGATCGCCACCGGATGCAGGTTCACTGCTTCGGAGAACAGCAGCGGCACCAGCACGTTGCCATCCAGCGCCTGGATCACCGCGTAGGCCAGCATCAGGTAGATGAACTGGTCGCCCCAGCCCCACTGGAACAACCCGATGGCGGCCACCGGCACCGTCGCCGCCGCAGCGCCGATGTAGGGCACCAGTACCGACACCCCCACCAGCAGCGCGAGCAGCGCCGCGTAGTTCAGCCCCATGACCGCGAAGACGACATAACTGGCTACCGCGCAGATGACGATTTCGATGAACTTGCCACGGATGTAGTTGGCGATCTGCCGATTCATCTCCAGCGAGACTTCGCGGATCAGCGTGCGCTCGGTCGGCAGATAGCCACGGAACCAGCGCCCGATCAGCTCGCGGTCCTTGAGGAAGAAGAACACCAGGATCGGCACCAGCACCAGGTACACCAGCACCGCCACCAGCGTCGGCAGGCTGGACAGGGAAAACGTGAACAGCCACTGGCCGAAGCGCCCAATATCGCCACGCAGCGACTCGATGCCACGCAGTACCTGCTCGTCGGAGACCAACTGCGGATAGCGTTCGGGCAACAGCAAGAGGAAGCGCTGGCCCTCGCCGAGCATGCGCGGTAACTCGTTGAACAGGGTGATCACCTGCTGCCAGAGCAGTGGCAGCAGCAATCCGAAGACCAGCGCCAACGCGCCCAGGAACAACAGAAAGACCACCCAGACCGCCAGCAACCGAGGCAGGCGCAAGCGCTCCAGAGCAGCCACCAGCCCTTCCATGAGAAACGCCAGCACCAGGCCGGCAAGTACCGGCGCGAGCATCCCGCCCAACACCAGCACAACGGCGAAGCCGACCACCAGCAGCAAGCCGAGTACCACCGCTTGCTCATCGGAGAAGTAGCGCTGCCACCACCCGCGAAAAACCTTGAACATCAGAGACCACCCCGCATTCCGGCGCGCAATTCTGACTCAACGCTTGCGTAGCCAATAGCGAAACACGCCATTGTGCGCCTCTTCGTGTAACAGCTCGTTACCCGAAAGCCTGGCGAAACTACGAAAGTCCCGCTGCGAACCCGCATCGGTGGCAGTCACCGCCAATACCTGGCCGCATTCCAGCCGATTGAGTTCCAGTTTGGCCTTGAGCAACGGCAGCGGACAGGCCAGGCCCGAGGCGTCGAGCTGGGCATCACTGAGGGGGGGAGCGGTCATCTACAACCTCCTGAAACAGCGCACAAGCATACCCCAGCCGACCGCCACCCTGGCCAGGTGCCGGGCACAAGGCTTAAAGTAGCTCTCCACTCGATCCAGAGCCCTGTGCATGAGATTCCTGCGCCCTGCCCTGCTGACCCTCGCCTGCTGCATCGCCCTGCCTACGTTCGCCGACGATCTGCCCTCCCTGGGCGACTCGACATCGGCGATCGTCTCCCCGGAGCAGGAATACAAGCTCGGTCGCGCCTGGCTGGCCCAGTTGCGCAGCCAGGTACCGTTGCTCTCGGATCCGCAGCTCAAGGCCTATGTGGAGTCCACCATTTATCACCTGGCGGAAACCAGCCAGGTGCAGGACCGCCGCTTCGAATTCATCCTGCTCAAGAGCGATCAGCTGAACGCCTTCGCCGCGCCCGGCGGGATCATCGGCGTCAATGGCGGTCTGCTGCTGAGCGCCGAGACCGAGGCCGAGTACGCCGCGGTGCTCGCCCACGAACTGGGCCACCTGGCGCAGCGCCACTTCGCCCGCGGCGTCGCGGAACAGAAACGCATGCAGGTGCCCTTGATGGCAGCGATGCTCGCGGGGATCGTCGCCGCGGCAGCGGGTGCCGGGGACGCGGGGATCGCCGCCATCGCCGGCAGCCAGGCGGCAGCGATCCAGTCGCAGCTGAGCTTCTCCCGGCAGAACGAGCAGGAAGCGGACCGCGTCGGCATCGCCAACCTGGAGGCTGCGGGCTACGACCCCCGCGCGATGCCGAGCATGTTCGAGCGCCTGGCGCGCCAATATCGCTACGACGCCAAGCCGCCGGAATTCCTAATGACCCACCCGGTGACCGATTCGCGTATCGCCGACACCCGCAACCGCGCTGCGCAATTCCCCCCCGGTGGTCGCGAGGACAGTCTGCAATACCAACTGATGCGCGCCCGCACGCAATTGATCTTCGAAAGCACCCCGGGCATCTCGGTGAAGCGCTTCCGTGCGCAACTGCAGGAAAATCCGCAGAACGACGCCGCCCGCTACGGTCTGGCCCTGGCCCTGACCCGCGGCGGGCAACTGGACGAAGCGCAAAGCACCCTGGCGCCGCTACTCGAGAGCTCGCCGAACGACCGCACCTACAACCTGGCGCAGGTCGAGCTGGATTTCACCGCCAATCGTCTCGATGACGCGGAAAAGCACATCAAGCGCCTGCTTGAGGAATACCCCGACAGCTATCCGGTGCTACAGGCGGAAGCCGACCTGCAGCTCAAGCGCAACCAGGCTCAGGCCGCGCGCAAGACCCTGGAAGGCCTGCTGGAGCAACGACCGAAAGACCCGGACATCTGGTACGAAGTGGCCGAGGCCCGCGGCCTGGCTGGCGACATCATCGGCGTGCACCAGGCGCGCGCCGAGTACTTCGCCCTGGTAGGCGACTACAAACAGGCCATCGACCAGTTGGAGCTCGCCAAGCGCCGCGCCAGCTCCAACTTCCCACTGGCCTCGCGCATCGACGCGCGCCAGCAGGCGCTGCGCGAGGAAGAGCGCGCCGTCAAGGATCTGATGAACTGACGCCGCGCTCAGGCGTTACCCGTGGCGAGCACGCGCGCGTCACGGGTGAAGTCGAGCATGCGCCGCAGCGGACGCACCGCCCGCGGGATCAGTGCCGGATCGACGTGGATCTCGTTGCTGCCGCTGCGCAGGCAGTCGAGCAGGCGCTCCAGGGTATTCATCGCCATCCACGGGCAATGCGCGCAACTGCGGCAAGCCGCGCCGTTGCCGGCAGTGGGCGCCTCGATGAAGATCTTTTCCGGACACAGCTGCTGCATCTTGTAGAAGATGCCGCGATCGGTGGCGACGATGAAGGTCTGGTTGGGTAGCGTCTGCGCGGCCTTGATCAGTTGACTGGTGGAGCCCACCGCATCGGCCAGCTCGATCACCGATTCCGGCGACTCCGGATGCACCAGGATCGCCGCCTCGGGATACAGCGCCTTCATGTCGGCCAACTGACGCGCCTTGAACTCTTCGTGGACGATGCAGGCACCATCCCAGAGCAGCATGTCCGCGCCGGTCTGGCGCTGGATGTAGCGCCCCAGGTGCTGGTCCGGCCCCCAGATCAACGTCTCGCCGTTGTCCATCAGGCTCTCGACGATCTCCAGCGCGCAGCCGGAGGTCACCACCCAGTCCGCACGCGCCTTCACCGCCGCCGAGGTGTTCGCGTAGACCACCACGGTACGCTCGGGATGCTGGTCGCAGAATGCGGAAAACGCCTCCACCGGGCAGCCCAGGTCCAGCGAGCAGGTCGCCTCCAGGGTCGGCATGAGGATGCGCTTCTCGGGATTGAGGATCTTCGACGTCTCGCCCATGAAACGCACGCCCGCGACCACGACGGTGCTCGCGGAGTGCTGGGTACCGAAGCGCGCCATCTCCAGCGAGTCGGCGACGCAACCGCCGGTTTCCTCGGCGAGCGCCTGGATCACCGGGTCGCAATAGTAGTGAGCCACCAGCACCGCGTTACGCGCCTTCAGCTCCGCCGCGATGGTACGGCGGTATTCGAGCTCCTCGCTGGCCGTCAGCGGCTTGGGCTGCTTGGCATCGAGATGGGCCTGGACCAAGAGGCGTTCGGAGATCTGCGTCATGTCTTCACTGCACCTGGGGTACGACTGCCGATGGAGGGCGATTCTACCTCATCGCAAAGCGGGGATATCCGACGATCGCTCACACGATGTCCATGCCCCGGGGGAAAGTGCAAAAAACCCGGCGCTAGGCCGGGCTTTTCTTCATCAACGATGCCTCGGATAGCTGAACTGCCCTGGGTTTCGTGGAGGCCTCAACTCTTGAGAAGATGAGGCCATGAGAAAGACCACGACCTACTCCCCTGAAGTCCGTGAACGTGCCGTACGCATGGTTCTGGAGCACCTGAACGACTACCCCTCCGAGTGGGCTGCCATTGAAGCCATAGCGCCGAAGATTGGCTGCGCCGCACAAACCCTGCATGGCTGGATTCGTCGCCATCAGACCGACGCCGGCCAACGTCCTGGGCCGACCACTGAAGAGCGTGAACGCATCAAAGCCCTGGAGCGCGAAAATCGCGAGCTGCGAAAAGCCAACGAGATTCTGCGCCTGGCCAGTGCGTATTTTGCCCAGGCGGAGCTCGACCGCCGCACCAAGTCCTGAGGGCCTTTGTCGATCAGCATCGTGACCGTCTCGGGGTCGAGTCGATCTGCCGTGTCTTGCGGATCGCCCCGTCCGGTTACCGCAAGCATGCGGCGCAGCAGCGCAACCCGGCACTGCGCTGCTGCCGTGCTCGACGCGATGACGCATTGATCTTGGAAATCCAGCGCGTATGGGACGACAACATGCAGTGCTATGGCGTGGTGAAGGTCTGGAAGCAGCTGCGGCGAGAAGGCATCGAGGCTGCCAGATGCACGGTAGAGCGATTGATGCGTCTGGCTGGATTACAGGGCATAAGGCGCGGCCAGATCCTGCGCACAACGGTGGCCGGCGACAAGTCGCTCTGCCCGCTGGATCGTGTGCAACGCCAGTTCCATGCCGACCGCCCAAATCAGCTGTGGGTGTCGGACTTCACGTATGTCTCGACCTGGCAGGGCTGGCTGTATGTGGCCTTCGTGATTGATGTCTTTGCGCGGCGCATCGTCGGCTGGCGAGTCAGTACCAGCATGAAGACCGACTTCGTACTGGATGCCCTGGAGCAAGCCCTGTATGCCCGCCAGCCACATCGCACGGGGAGCCTGATCCATCATAGCGACCGTGGCAGCCAGTACGTCTCTATTCGCTACACCGAGCGGCTGGCAGAGGCCGGCATTGAGCCCTCAGTTGGCAGCAAGGGCGATAGCTACGACAACGCCTTGGCCGAAACCATCAACGGGCTGTACAAGGCCGAGCTGATTTACCGTCAATCATGGAAGAGCCGCGAAGCTGTTGAGATGGCGACTTTGAAATGGGTGCACTGGTACAACCACCAACGCCTGCTGAGCTCAATCGGATATATCCCGCCCGCGGAGGCTGAGGCAAACTTCCACCAGCAACAAGCAAGTCAGGCCATGGCGGCCTGACTTAAACGAAACGGCCTCCACAAAAGCCGGGGCGGTTCATAGCCCCCTCCGTGATGACCACCAGAGGGGGAGCGTCCTAGCGTTTTGCCACCTCGATGAGCGTCTTGGCAGTGACTTCAGCCTGCCTCAGGGCATGCTCGATCACGACCGCTTCGACATCGCGGACACTCACACTCAAGCGCTTTTTGGCGACCGCGAGACCGTATGCAGCCAATACCTCATTATCCAGGCCCACCGCCTGCGGCGGGACCTGCACCAGCAGGACACCATCGTTCATCATCGTCACCTGCAGGCTCAGACTCTGTCCATTGGCGAGTGCAACCGAGGCTCGCGCCGACTGGGTGCCGGAACCCTGGATCACAGGAACCTGACGACTCCCCGTGGCGGCCAGCTCCAACGTGATGCTATCGCCCAGGTCGGCAGCCGCGTACTGCCCTACCCCCCGCAACGGCTCACCGGCACGCGTGCTGTAGACATCCAGACTCTTGCGTACGGCGGGTTCGGAGCGGCCATCCGTCATCGCCAGGCTCATTCGGCCGTTACCGGAAAGTACAGCGTCCTGTAGGACCAGACTGTTGTCGGTCACCAAGCTGGCGGGGTTGGCTAGCAGGTTGGGCGTATCGCTGAACAACGCGGTGGAAGGCAACGGCAGCACCGAGGCGGGCTCGAATTCAACCGATTGATTGTCGGGACGCTTGACCGCAGTGCCCGTGCCGTTAGCGCCTTCCGGTGTGTTGATCAGGCCGACCGGGATAAAGAGCGGCGGTTGGATGCTCGCCATCCCGGTGACCGGCTGATCCGCCAGTTGGTAATTGGATGCATCGTCACCGGACAACAGCAGTTCAACGACTGTCACCGTTTTGCCTTGACCCGCCGCGGGGGAATCAAACTCGGCTTCGCCCGTCGCCCCAACCGAGTCACCCTCAATGACACCATCGAGCGTGACATCACGGATGATCGCCGTGCTCAGACCATCGTAAACCTTGTCGGCAATATCCACCGTGGCGGTGAGTTGCTTGCGCTCGATGTCCGCAGTGCCGATCTGCGCATCGGTGTCGAAGGCGTAGTTGCCCGACTCTTCGCCGGTCAAAGCGATGCCCGAGCCGCTTACCGACTTGTCTTGCCCGGCGTTCTTGTCGATGAACGTACCGCTGCTGCCGCTGGTGCCGACCTTGCCTTCGTCGCCATCGACGACGCCGACCAGCGATACGTTGCTCAGTGCTGCGGTGGTGCTGCCGTCGTAGGTCTTGTCGGCCACGTCGGCGGTTGCGGTGATCACCTTGCGGTCGATGTCCGCGGTGCCGATCTGCGCATCGGTGTCGAAGGCGTAGTTGCCCGACTCTTCACCGGTCAGGGCGATGCCCGAGCCGCTCACCGATTTGTCTTGCCCGGCGTTCTTGTCGATGAACGCACCGCTGCTGCCGCTGGTGCCGACCTTGCCTTCGTCGCCGTCGACGAGACCGACCAGCGATACGTTGCTCAGCGCCGCGGTGGTGGTGCCGTCGTAGGTCTTGTCGGCCACATCGGCGGTTGCGGTGATCACCTTGCGGTCGATGTCCGCGGTGCCGATCTGCGCATCGGTGTCGAAGGCGTAGTTGCCCGACTCTTCACCGGTCAGGGCGATGCCCGAGCCGCTCACCGATTTGTCTTGCCCGGCGTTCTTGTCGATGAACGCACCGCTGCTGCCGCTGGTGCCGACCTTGCCTTCGTCGCCGTCGACGAGACCGACCAGCGATACGTTGCTCAGCGCCGCGGTGGTGGTGCCGTCGTAGGTCTTGTCGGCCACATCGGCGGTTGCGGTGATCACCTTGCGGTCGATGTCCGCGGTGCCGATCTGCGCGTCGGTATCGAAGGCGTAGTTGCCCGACTCTTCGCCGGTCAAAGCGATGCCCGAACCGCTCACCGACTTGTCTTGCCCGGCGTTCTTGTCGATGAACGTACCGCTGCTGCCGCTGGTGCCGACCTTGCCTTCGTCGCCGTCGACGAGCCCGACCAGCGATACGTTGCTCAGCGCCGCGGTGGTGGTGCCGTCGTAGGTCTTGTCGGCGACGTCGGCGGTTGCGGTGATCACCTTGCGGTCGATGTCCGCGGTGCCGATCTGCGCGTCGGTGTCGAAGGCGTAGTTGCCCGACTCTTCGCCGGTCAAAGCGATGCCCGAGCCGCTCACCGACTTGTCTTGCCCGGCGTTCTTGTCGATGAACGTACCGCTGCTGCCGCTGGTGCCGACCTTGCCTTCGTCGCCGTCGACGAGCCCGACCAGCGACACGTTGCTCAGCGCCGCGGCGGTGGTGCCGTCGTAGGTCTTGTTGGTCACGTCGGCGGTTGCGGTAATCACCTTGCGGTCGATGTCCGCGGTGCCGATCTGCGCGTCGGTGTCGAAGGCGTAGTTGCCCGACTCTTCGCCGGTCAAAGCGATGCCCGAACCGCTCACCGATTTGTCTTGCCCGGCGTTCTTGTCGATGAACGCACCGGTGCTGCCGCTGGTGCCGAGCTTGCCTTCGTCGCCATCGACGACGCCGACCAGCGACACGTTGCTCAGCGCCGCGGTGGTGCTGCCGTCGTAGGTCTTGTTGGCCACATCGGCGGTTGCGGTGATCACCTTGCGGTCGATGTCCGCGGTGCCGATCTGCGCATCGGTGTCGAAGGCGTAGTTGCCCGACTCTTCACCGGTCAGGGCGATGCCCGAGCCGCTCACCGATTTGTCTTGCCCGGCGTTCTTGTCGATGAACGCACCGCTGCTGCCGCTGGTGCCGACCTTGCCTTCGTCGCCGTCGACGAGACCGACCAGCGATACGTTGCTCAGCGCCGCGCTGGTGGTGCCGTCGTAGGTCTTGTTGGCCACATCGGCGGTTGCGGTGATCACCTTGCGGTCGATGTCCGCGGTGCCGATCTGCGCGTCGGTATCGAAGGCGTAGTTGCCCGACTCTTCGCCGGTCAAAGCGATGCCCGAACCGCTCACCGATTTGTCTTGCCCGGCGTTCTTGTCGATGAACGCACCGCTGCTGCCGCTGGTGCCGACCTTGCTTTCGTCGCCGTCGACGAGACCGACCAGCGATACGTTGCTCAGCGCCGCACTGGTGCTGCCGTCGTAGGTCTTGTTGGCCACATCGGCGGTTGCGGTGATCACCTTGCGGTCGATCTGTCCGACATCGCCGCTCACGCTGGAGGCATCGACCTGATACCCGTAGACCTTGACGTCGCCGCTGTTGGCTTCGGACACCGTCACATCGTCCACGGTCACCAGCTTGCCCGAGCCGGCATTCTTGTCGGCGTAATAGGCGTCGCCAAACGAAAGGACATCAATGGTATCGCCATCAATAGCCCCGCTCATGGCAAAGTTGTCATCGCTGACCGTCGCGCTGGCATTGCCGTCATAGGTCTTGGTGACCTGCCCCTGCAGTTCCACCTTGACCTTGGGCGCGTAGGTATAGAGATGGCCGTTGCCGCTGCCCAGTACGCTGTCGCCATAGTGCGCGGCATACTGCTTGAAGGCCACGTCCAGCCCGCCACGCACGTCATCCAGCGGGCTACTGGAGTAGGTCAGCCAGCGGCCGTTGCTGGCGGAAAGCGCGTCTGCGCCCGCCTGGTTCACGAAGTTCCGCTGGGCGACCAGCACGACCGCATCGCCGGTTCCCTGCGCCGTCACGGTGCCGCCGTTGCCGATGACGACGTCGCCGACGCCTGCCTGGGCGATGACATGCCCACTGGCGTTGCTGTTGCTCAAGGCGCCATCCACCTGGATGTTGCCGTTCAGCAACGACAGGTTATTGTTCGCACTGAAGCTGAAGCCTGAAGCATCGACTTGGGTGGTGCCGGTGCCGTCGGCACGGCCGATGGTGAGATTGCGGATGCCAACCAGTTTGCTGATGTCAGTGGCGGGGGCATCGCTATCCAGGAAAATACCGCCACCCGCATTGCCGCTGCTGCTATCGAGCAGGATGTTCGTCGTTGCGTCGTAGGGCTCGAGACGGATGCTGGCCGTGGACAGGTTCTGCATCGTCGCCTGGGTGAAGTCGACATTGTTGGCGCGCAGCGTGAGCAGGTCGGCACCGGTGTCCAGCTTCACCGTGCTGGTGAAGTTGATCGCTCCGTCGGTGTAGATCGAGGCCCCGCCCAGCATGGTGAGCGGCGTGTTGAAGTTCACGTCACCGCTGAGGCTCAAGAGCCCCGCCAGACGCTTCTCCCCGGTCGAACCGCCCAGCCCCTTGCTACCCATCGCATCGCCGAAATAGAGGCGGCCGGCACCCAGGGTGATATCGCCGTTGAGGGTCGCGATACTCTCGGAATAGGACGTGGTGCCGAAAGACAGGTAGAGATTGCCCCCGTTGGTGTTGATCGGGGTATCGATGGTCAGCGCGCCACGCCCGCCCACATCGGAGTCACTCGACAGGCGCACGTAACCACCGGCGGTGGTCAAGGACCCCGCAATGGTCAACCCGTCGGCGCCGAGCAGAGTGATACTGCCGGCACCGGGTGTGCCACTACCGATCACGCCAACATTGTGATCGGGGAGGTCCGCGAGTGCCGGGTTTACGCCGGCGCCCTTGGCAACCAGGTTGAACACCCCATCGATGGAGCCTGTACGCGTACCACCGGCCTGCATGTAGATGCTGCCACTGCCGGAAACCTCCAGCGTGTTGTCTTTATTGGCGAAGCTGATGACGGTGGCGGTACTACTACTGCTATTGATGACCTCTGCACGGAAGCTGACATCGTCCTGCAGGGTGATCGTGCCATCGCCGCCGTTGAGGTTCAGGTCCCCGAAACGGATGCTATCCGTGGCCTGCAACAGCACATTGGCGGTCTGCTCTTCCAGCGTCTTCTCGTATACCGTGACGTTACCGTTGCCTGTCGACCAGTTCCCACTGGTGCCGCTGCCACCGGAGACCGTGATGTTGGTCGGATCCAACAACAGATCGCCGGTACGCCCCTTGGCCGCGCGGGCATCCGTCACGCCGGCATATTGCAGAGTCTGCTTGCCAGACACTTCGGCCTTGCCGCCGTTGCCCCCCTGCTCGCCACCGCGAACGGAGATGTCACCGGCAAAACGGTTGTCGCCGTCAGACCAGAACACCACCGTACCGCCGTCACCGGTGTGGGTGGCATCGGCGTTTATCTTGACGTTGCGTTCCACCGTTACCTGAGTGGCATGGGCTACGGACGCATCCTGGCCCTGCCAGCTGCCGCCGACCTCGATCGTACCGCCGCCGGTCGCGCCACGGGCGTCGAGCGTGGCATCAGCCACGTTGATGCGCTCACCGGTGACCACGATGCTGCCGCCCTTGCCGTCCTGGGACGAGGCGTCGAGCACACCGGCGACCTCAGTCAGCCCGCCTTCAGCATCCCCATCGAGCAGGATGCGACCTTCGCGCTCCACCAACCCCCTGGCCTCAATGAAGCCGGTATTGTTGATGACGCTATTGAGCAGCGCGTCCGCAGAGCGCGCGCTCAGCGCGACCATGCCACCATCCGCGCTGATCTGCCCGTCATTGCGCACCACAGCGTCAAGCACACCGCGCTCGACGTTGACGCCGACCAGACCGTCTCCCTGGAAATCCAGACTGACCTTGTCACCTGCGGCGAGTACGGTACTGCCGCCGGGGGTGCGGATGCTGCCGCTGTTGCCGACCTGCGGGCCGATCAGCGCCACCACACCGCCGTGGATCGCATTCACCGTGCCCTGGTTGACCACCGCGCCCGCGCCCGCACCGCCGCTGAGCGTGGTGTCTCCAGCGAGGAAATCGCGGTCACTGATCTGCAGCGACGAGGCCACCAGCCCACCGACATTGACCTCGGCACCCTTGCCGATCACGACGCCGTTCGGATTGAGCAGCCATACCTGACCATTCGCATCGAGCTTGCCGAGTATCTGACTCGCATTGCCACCGCCCACTACGCGGTTCAGGGCGATGCTGTTGGCGCCGGGCTGATGAAAGGTCACGCTGGCGTCGGCGCCGATATCGAAGCTATTCCAGTTGGTGACCAGCTTGCCGGTGTTCTGATCGACCACCATATGGCTGCCGTTCTGCGAAATGCTGCCACTGCCGGCGACGATGGCTCCGCCGGTGGGCAGGTCGGCGGCCAGCGCCGTCCCGCAGCCCAGCATGCCCAAGGCAGCCAGAAAGCCGATGGTGCCGCCGCGCTTGCCGCGCGACGTGGCGTGTTCTGCAACGGCAACGAACGCCTGATCGGCATCGCTCCAGACAAGGCGATAAAGATGATTCAACGAAGCGCGCTTCATGGTGTGCTCCTAAATTTGGGTAGAGACCGCAACAACGGGCTTAATCAGAATCCGTACGAGACCTGGATCCAGCCTCGCCAGTCGCTGGAGCGACCATCGGCGTCGAGACCGGAGAGACTGCGTCCTGGGTTGTTGTCCAGGGTGCGTGCCACGGCGGTCCGGAGGCTGAAGTTGCCGGCCCACAGGTTGGCGCCCAAGCCGATGGCGTGCAGGTCGTAGCGGTTGGTGTCGCCCGCGTTGTTGATCGAGCCCGGCCACTGATCCTCATGCAGCCAGATGCGGCCGGTATCCAGGAAGGACAGGCCCTGCAACACCACGCCTGGCAGGTTCAGGTCGATATTGCGGCGCAATTCCAGCGTCGCCAGCCAACCCTGGTCACCCGATGCCTCCCCCACTGGATAGGCGCGAATACCCGCGGGGCCACCGAGGAGAAACTTCTCCGAAGAATCGAGATTGTCGCTGGCCCACTGCGCCGAAACGCCACCGAACAGCGTCCAGGGGCTGGCGGCGCCCAGGCTTTGCAGTCGGGACAGGCGGAGATTGAGCTTTTGGAACCCCCCGTCACTGCCGGGACCGACACGATCGGCGAACTGGTCGTCGCGGTTGCCGGACAGGTCGAGATCCCCCAGGGTCAGCGCCAGCATGGCCTCCGTGACACCGCCGCCGGCGAATGCGTCGAAGCGATTGCCGCTCATCGCCAGGATGACGTTGTTCAATTCACGGTCACGCAGGTTGACGCCTAGCGCGTCGTCTTCGAGAGCCTTGTATTCGTATGTCGCGGACAGATTCAGGTTCTGCAGACGCGAACGAATCAGCAGATAGCTCAAACCCAGCGAGCCACTGCGGGCCTTACCGCGCAAATCCAGCGCACGGAACTGCTCCTGATCGACTTCATAGCGCAGGTAGGAGCCGGCAGCGTTCAGCCGCAGGCCAGAGGCCGTCAGCGGCAGACTGTAGGACGCTCCGACGATATCGGTTCCCGTGCTTTTGCTCAGGCCCAGGCTCAGTTGGTCACCGATACCCAGCGGATCATTGAGGCTGACCTGCGCATTGGCACGCGCGGTACCGGTGCTGCGGTTGCCATAGTTGTCGGCCGACACGCTGCCGGTGGCAAGCGGTCCCTGCTTGGCATTGATCAGCAAACGGCTGGTGCCGGGCTCGGCGCCCACGTCCAGCGCAGACTGCGCGCTGATACCCGGTTGATCGTTGATCAACAACAGGGCGCGCTCGAGCTCTTCGGCACGCAGCACTCGATTCTCGGGCAGCGCCGCATCGGCGATCTGCCGCAAGCGCTCGGGATCAGTGCGGGTGCTACCGCTCACCACGATACGCGACGTACCGGATTGCAGACGGCCCTTGATCAGCGCAATTTCCAGCTGTCCCTCGGTCAGATCCTGGCGTGGCAGGTAGGCACGCGCCAGGACATAACCTCGTCCGCGCAGGTAGTGCGTGAGACTCTCGACCAATTGCTGCAGACCGGCATGATCGAGCGTCTTGCCCAGGACGGGCTTGACCAGTTCCTGAAGATTCTCGGCATCCGCCAGCTCGGTGTCGCCGCTGAAGCGAATGGCTTTGAGCAGCACGCGCAAACCCGACGTCGCGGGGCGCCGCGTCGTATCCGAGGGCAGTTCAAAAGCGGCAGGCGGCTGGGTGGAACCTGGCTGGGACGGCCGCGTCTGGTTTTGCTCATTCAGTAACTGACCGGCATCGGGCAACACCTGCGCCAGCGACAACTGTGCGGCCCCGGACCCGACCAGCGCCACCGCGAAACACAACAGATGCTTACCCGAACGAACGGAATCCTTGTAAGGAACTGGCATCGTACAACTCCATGAAGATTGGGAAACCACCTCCAGGCCTTGGCTGGGGATGAAAGCCCCGCGGAGTGTACGTACGCGCCGATCGGGTCAATTTTGCCCGACCGGACGGGAGTTTTGCCGCAGCGGAAATCGGGAAAATTCGGTGCGAGGGAGCCGATTAGCCCGCTGGCGAGTGGCGCGAAGAGCGCCCCAGTGCAGGCTTCAGTAACGACCGCGCAGGGACACACCCAGGCTGCGCGGCGTCCCCGGCAATACGCCATAGTCGCCGGAGCCCAGGGTCGCGTAGAAAGCGCTGGCATAGTCCTCGTCGAACAGGTTGCGCGCCCACAGTTCCACTGCCCAGCGCTGGTCCTCCCGCTCGATACCGAGTCGCAGATCGGTCAGCCCATAGGCCGGTTGATAGCTGCCCTCGCCTCGCTCCAGCACACCGTAGTATCCGCTGCGCCAGTCGTAGTCGAGCGCGGCGAACAACGCCAGTCCGGGCGCCAATGGCCGGCGATAGGCGAAGCCGCTGACCATGCTCCAGCGCGGGGCATTGAACAATTGCTTGCCGGACAAATCGCACACCAGCGCCCCGCTTTCCGGCGGGCATGGCGCATTGTCGAAAGAGCGGTAACGCGCGTCGCTCAGTGCCAACCCCAGGTACCCCGCCACGCGCGGCGTGAGCTGCACACGGCCATCGATCTCGACGCCACGCAGGCGTACCTTCCCGACATTGATCAGGCTGTCGCGCAGCGGGGGGGATAGCTCGTCGGCGGGCTCGCTGTTGCTGAGCGCCTGGTAGTCGTTCACATCAGTCTGGTACAGCGCCAGGTCGAGCGACGCCCGTCCGTTCCACCAGCGGCTCTTGAGCCCCACCTCCAGCGCCGTGGCGCGTTCGGCATCGAATACCGGGGCAATGGCATCGCCGACGACCTCCAGGTTGATGCCGCCTGCCTTGTACCCCCGGGACCAACGGACATAGCCGACAAGCGCGTCATTGAATCGATAGCTGAGCGCCAGTTGCCCTGACAGGCTGTCCTCGCTGATCCGGTTGCTGCGTGCGTAGGCCCCACCCAGGGCGATGTCCCGCAGCAGTTGCCCGCCCAGTTGAGAGACCGGATCGAGCCCCAACGGCGCCAGGCCGTCAACGCTACGGGTAATCTCCCCGCGCTTGCGCTCGCGGCTGTAACGCAGCCCCGGCGTGATTGCCAGAGCGTCGACGGGGCGCCAGGTGAACTGGCCGAACAGTGTCTGGGTGTCGCTGTCCTGTCCGCCCCGGAAATGTTGCATGGCGCCCTGCAGCAGCGAGGGAGGTACGCTCTCGGGACCGATGCCAAGCGCGGCGATCTCCGGCCGGTTGCCCAAGAAGAATGCCGCCGCATCACGACCAAATGCGACGTCGACCTCGCGGTCCAGTCGCTGTTGCAGGTAGTAGGCCCCCAACAGGTAGTCGAACCGCTCGCCGAGCGACTGTGCGAAACGCAACTCTTGGCTGAACTGGTGATGATCGAGCCCAACGGCGGAACGCGCCACCGAGAGCGCCATGCTGTCAGCATCGTAGCGACTGTCGTACGACCAGTCGCGGTAACCGGAGATGCTCGTCAGGGTGATGCCATTGTCCAGGGACTGGTCGAGCTGCAAGGTGAGGCCACGCTGAAAGGTTTCCAGGCGGTTGTCATCGTTCTGCTCAACGCGGCGCGCAAACGGCGAGACCGTCAATGGCCGGTAGCCAACGTACGCGGCGCGCTGAAGCGTGGTGTCGCTCAGATGACTGGCCGTGAGCACGGCGCTTTCATCCTGGACCGCCCACTCGGCGATCAGCCTGGCGCTAAACCCTTCGCCGGGCTCCCAGAGCAACTGCCCCCGGAGTCCGTGGCGATTTTGCTCATCGAGTGGCTTGTCATTGAAGCGATTGTCGACATCGCCGTCCCTGTTCACGTCGTAGAGGCTCAGGCGGGCCGCCAGCACGTCCTCGATCAGCGGACCGGAGAGGCTCGCGCGATAATGACGTAGACCGTCCTGCCCTACCCTGACTTCGCCCTGCCCCTCGTCGACGAACGATGGCAGCCGGCTGCTCAGGTTGATCGCACCGGCCGTGGCATTCTTGCCATACAGCGTTGCTTGCGGGCCACGCAGGATCTCCACCCGCTCGAAATCGGAGAAGTCCGCCGGAATCATGCCCTGCCGCCCCAGGTATACGCCGTCCTGGAACACCGCCACGCTTCCGTCGAGTCCATCATTGGCCGAACTCGAGCCCAGCCCGCGAATACCGACCGAGGCATAGCGCGGGTTGGGGGCACTCATCAACAGCCCCGGAATGCGCTGCGACAGGGCGTCGAGATCATCCAGGCCTGCATCACCATCCATCGCCGTGACGCTCACGGGAACCTCTTGGGCGCGTTCATTTCGATGATTGGCGCCTATGACGCTGACCTCCTCGAGCTCGAGCACCTGAGCGTCCCCCTGGGCCAACGCAGGGACGGAGGTAGAGAGCAATGCGCTGCACAAGACCCAGGACTCACGTCTCACTGGCCGCCCCCACCCGACTGAGTCTGTCCACGCAGGCCAGAAGGTCACCACTGGTGGCGGGCTTGAGCAGGGAGGCGTCGAAGCGCAGCTGAACGGACATTTGCGCAGGACGCAAAGCGGGCGCCGCGGAATAGAGAAGTACGGGTAGATCGGGCCATCGGGGTCGTACCGCGCTGAGCAACTCCCAGCCATCCATACCCGGCATGCGCATGTCCGAAATGAGCAGGTTCCAGGGCTCGCTCTGCAGGCATTCAAGAGCCTGGGCACCACTACCCACCGCCTGCACCTCAAAGCCATACCCGGTTAGCAGGTCGTAGAGCCACTCCTGATTCTGCGGTAAATCATCCACGACCAGAATGCGCCGCCCCTCCCCCTCGACCTGGGGTGAATGGCTTTCAACGAAATTGCTTTCCAGGTCTTCTTCGTGCGCACAGGCCAGGGACAGTTGAAAGCTGAAACGGCTGCCCGTGGGCTCCAGCCGCCGTAGCTCCAACTCGCTGCCCATGCCCTGGAGCAACTGGGTGACGATCGACAGGCCCAGACCGCTGCCATCGTAGCCTTCAACGCCCTGGCCTCGTTGAAACGGCTTGAGTAGCCGCTCACGCGCTTTGGGATCAATGCCTATCCCCGTGTCGCTGACGCTAAAATTCAACAGGACGTGCTCGGCCGAAGCCGTCTGGCAACTCACCTCGAAGACGATCACGCCGTAATGGGTGAACTTGGCGGCATTGCCCAGCAAGTTGAGCAATATCTGCCGCAGGCGACGGAAATCGGCACGTACCAAGGGCGGCAGATCGTCGGCGATAAGGCACTCGAACCGATTGTTCTGCCTCGAGGCTAGAAAGCCCGCTTCCTCCTGCAGCTCGTGCAGAAACCCGTAGAGGTATCCCGGCGCAAGAATCAACTCCAACTGCTGAAGTTCGTTTCGAGAAAACTCGAGCAGCTCATCGATCAACTCCAGTTGCCGACTGGCATTGCGTTCCACCTTGCGCGGGAAATCCTCGGCACTCCCCGCCTGAGCCATGCGCGCCTGATCGATGATGCTGACCAGCGGCGAGCGCAGATCGTGGCTGATGCGCGCCATCAATGAGCTGCGCGCCCGCAGTGACTCTCGTAGCTGTCCGGTGCGGATTTCGACGGTGCTTTCGAGCCGCTCCTGCTCGGCCTTCTGTTGATACTCCAAAGCCATCAGTGCATGCCGTTCACGCCGCCGACTGCGCACGACCTCCGTAATCAGGGTGCATACGAGGA
Source organism: Pseudomonas sp. R4-15 (assembly GCF_055768815.1). Classification (NCBI taxonomy): domain Bacteria; kingdom Pseudomonadati; phylum Pseudomonadota; class Gammaproteobacteria; order Pseudomonadales; family Pseudomonadaceae; genus Pseudomonas; species Pseudomonas sp. R4-15. The sequence goes on along the minus strand of NZ_CM147293.1, from coordinate 2,121,758 downwards.
TGGCGACCCCCGGCAGGGTCGAAGACAGGCTGAGTACGCTGGCACGGGCTTGCCAGGGCAACGTGTCGAGCTGCAGAACGTAACGCACGAGGCCCTGCACCAACAGCAAAAGGGGCACGGCCCAGGCCATCCAGCTGAGCTCGAGGCGCCGCCGCCAGGCTGCGATCAGCGACGCGGGCACGAGCACATAAGCCGCTACGCGCGTACACCACTCGGAGAGGGGGCGCCCCTGAACCGAATCGACCAGCAGCCCCCAGAGGTTCGCCACAATGAAGGCGACCAGCACCATGAGGTACAACCCGTGCCATAGCCTCGGTAACTGACGCACCTGCAGCAGTTCCCGGACATACGCCAGGAAACACAGAAAGGACAAAATGCTCAGCGCCGACCAGAGGGGCAGGCTCCAGTCCAGTAGGCCGGGCAAGAGGATCAGGTAGCCACTGGCAACCACGGTCACCAATACGTAGGCGAACACAGTCACGGCGTGAACGGCCAGGAGCCGTGAGCGCACTATCCAGCCAACGATCAGACTGAAAGGCACCACCAGCAGTACGATCCCAAGCGTGATCCCATCGCTCAGCGAGATCGACTGCCGGTCCGTGAGTAGCGCCGTTTCATTCCAGAGGACAGGCTGCAGCAGGAGCAAGGTCGGCGTGGTCACCCGCACCAGTACCTGGACGCGTTCCCCCGGTTCGAGCAGCAGCTCGAACACCGGCTGCCGCTCGGCGACCGGCCACTGCTCAAGCGGATAAGCCGCACCCGCTACCTGGTGGCTCCAGCCCTCGGTGCGCAGGATATGAACCTGAATGTCATGCAGGCGAGGCTCGCCCACGGTGAGCCACCGGCGACAGGCATCGGCGTGGCCGTTATACAGTTCGAACCTGAGCCAATAGGCCGAATGGCTGTATTCCTGGTCAAGGCGATCCGGGGTCGCGGGCTGGAAGCGCGACGCGGGCAGCGCGAGCACCTGCGCCGCATCGAGCTGGCCGCCGACGTCCTCGAAAATCTGCGCGCGCGGCGCCAAGTCGACGCGCGAGGCCTGGCAGGCATCCAGCGCCCAGACCGAGGCGCTGAAGCTCCCCAGCAGAACCGGCAGACCGAACAAACGCCACAACCAGGTTATCCAGATAGGCATCCCCCGTGACGAACCGCGAAAACGAAGCTCACGGACAAGCCTGCTCGTCATCCGTACATCATTCTCCCAGCGGGCCGGGTCGCTTGCTTTGCGCTTGCTGACGGTACTGGCTGGGCGTCATGCCCACCCGCTCACGAAAGGCCGTCGTGAAGTTGCATGCGCTACGAAATCCGACCTGATCGGCAATGTCCTGGATATCCATCGCACTCTGCGCCAATAGCTCCTGCCCCCGATTTAGCCGGATCTCGCGAATGTAGGCGAATACCGTGCAGCCGAGGCGTTCACGGAAGATGCTCGACAAGCGCTTTTCATGCGTGCCGGCCTTACGCGCGATTTCCGCCAGCGAAGGCACCTCGTCGAGATGCTGGGCGATCAGACGCATCGCCGCGCGAAGCGAAATTTCATCCGGGTCGACGGCCTCGACGTCGTTGGCGGGCGTGGCCACCGCGGGCTCACGTGGAGCCAACCGCAGGTGAATGCGAATACGCGCCAGGATTTCCTGGGGATCACAGCCCTTGATGACGTAATCGACACCACCTAGAGACAAGCCCTCGAGGCGAGCTTCCACAGCCCCCGCCGAGGTCAGAAAGATGATGGGAGTGCGACAGGTGGCGGGCGCCTCGCGCAACAGCCGGCATAACGTGAAGCCGTCCATGCCTGGCATGTGGACGTCGAGCAGGATGAGGTCAGGTTTGAGCGCCAGTGCGCGCTGCAATCCTTGCCGGGCGTCGCTGGCCATCGATAGCCGCCAAGGCTGTTGACGCAGCAGCCTTACGACACCCCTCAAGTCTTCAGGCGAGTCATCTATAAGGAGGATGTTCGGTGCATTGTTGAGGTTGTTCTGCATCATTCCGTCCCATCCGGGCTATCGGCGCGGCAGGCGACCCTGATGGATCCCTGCACGTCCCTTTCGGCAAAAGCGTCGTCCGCCACAGCAAAAGGCCCGATATCGAGAGCGGACTAAGATACCGCAAAGCTCTCCTAGATAGACACGATGCAGCGTCCCATCTACGATCACTCGTCGTCCCAGAAAGCACGACTTACCAGCGTACTGCTACAACCTGCCAACCTCGCCGACCTTTGTTGGCTGGTGCATGTGGTCCAAGCCGGCAGCTTTTCCGCAGCGGCCCTTCGCACCGGCATCGCGAAATCCAATCTGAGCCTCCGGATCATTCAGCTTGAAAAACGCATGGATCTGCAGTTGCTCGTTCGTAAGCCGAGGGCTCTGCGGCTGACGCCAACCGGCTCACTTATCTACCGTCATGCATTGGACATCCTCAAGGCGGCCGAAGCGGTTGAACAGATCGTGCGAGAAACGGGCGGTGTGCCCCGAGGGCCTCTGAGCGTATGTGCCCCCCGCGTGTTGTCGGACTGGCTTTACCCTGGACTTCGCACCTTCAAGGAACAGCATCCGCACGTCGATATTCGCCTGACCCAGGCTGATGATGAAGCGGATCTGGAGAACAATGAGCTGGATATATCGCTTAGCCTCCACGGCGTATCGAGCCGCAGATCCGACATCGTCTCCAGAGCCTTGGCCCGCCTGGAAAGAGTGATCGTTGGAAGTCCCGACGTCGTCGAAAGGCTGGGTAATCCTCCCGCACTGGATGGGGTGGATGACCAGGATCTGCTTCTTACGAGATCCGCCACAGGCCCGCATCCCTGGGAACTGGAAGATACCGAAAGGTCGGTTCACAAGGTGGCAATGTGTTTTCCCGACTACCAGTCGATGATCGAAGGCGCCCGCGCCGGACTGGGCCTGGCCTGTGTACCGCTATATAGCTGCATTGCGGACCTACGGACAGGGAAGCTCCTGCTGACGTGTAAAGCGGAGCGCCCAAAAGCCGCCGTGCTGTACATACTTTCGAACCCTCATCGACGCATCACGCCGGCAGCCAGGGCGTTAATCCAACACCTGCGCGATAGTCTGCTCGCCAAATCCCCCGCTGGCCTGATGGCGCTCGAAAGCGATACCGCCGCTTGCCCATGACGCGAAACGCTCCCGGCACATCGCCGAACCCTCACTTCACGGAATGACGTAATGACCGCCACCACCTTTCACGCGGTCTGTCCAGGTGCTGCAGGACGGGGAGTCCAAGAGCCATGCCGAGGACGCGAGGACAGTCCGTCATGCAGACACACTTGAGTCGAACTCAATGGCCTACGCCGGTGCACGGTGAGCATGAGCAGGCGCGGCTGTTGCGCCTGATACCCAGAGCCAGAGCATCCGCTGAACAAAGTAACCGCATTGGAAGCGTGCCATCGCGCCTCCGGCCCGAGTGACTGCCGGATGGCGACTTTAACCGCACGGGAGGTTAACTCGACGCCCTGCATCGCGCCGGACGCGGGTGGAGCCGTAGGTGAGAGACGGTAATCCCTCACATCGGCGCCGGAAACGAAAAAGCCCGCCAGTGGCGGGCTTCTTTTCACTTGATATTGGCGACCAGGATTCTCTGCAGATGGCTACCTTGTCGGCTGCCTGCCTGGGAAAATCTCACTGCTACATCGCCACAAGGGAAGATGGTGGGTCGTGTAGGATTCGAACCTACGACCAATTGGTTAAAAGCCAACTGCTCTACCAACTGAGCTAACGACCCGGTGCGGTGCGTATAATACTGATTTGATTCAGAAAAACAACACCTTTTCTAAAAAACCGTCATTGATAACGCGTGGGGTCAGCCAGGCCAGCAACGGCAAAGCCTTCTGCACGCAGTCGGCAGCTATCGCAGCGCCCGCAGGCACGTCCCGCCTCGTCCGCCTGATAGCAGGACACGGTAAGCCCATAATCCAGTCCCAGCGCGCTGCCAGCCTGAACGATCTGCGCCTTGCTCAGGTGCTGCAGCGGCGCAAGGATTCGAAAGCCCTGCCCTTCCACGCCGGCACGGGTGGCCAGGTTGGCGACCCGCTCGAACGCCTCGACGAAGGCCGGACGGCAGTCGGGATAGCCGGAATAGTCCACAGCGTTCACACCGATATGAATCTCTGGTGCTTCGAGCACCTCGGCCCAGCCCAGCGCAAGGGACAGCATCAGCGTGTTACGCGCCGGGACGTAGGTCACCGGAATGCCCTCGCTGGCCGCCTCCGGCACCGCGATGCGGGTGTCGGTCAGCGCCGAACCGCCAATACCACCCAGGTCTAGGCGCACGACCTTGTGCTCCACCACACCCAGATGCTCGGCGAGACGCCGAGCGGCATCCAGCTCGGCACGATGGCGCTGCCCATAGTCCAGGCTCATGCTGTAGCAGGCTCGCCCTTCGGCGCGCGCCATGGCCAGCACCGTCGCCGAATCCAGACCACCGGATAGCAGTACCACCGCCTTGTCTTGGCTCATGAAGAAGTCCTTCGCAAAAAGACGAAACCCGCGACAGGCGCGGGTTTCTGGATGAACGCCCGATGCTCAGGGCATCGATTGCAGGTCGCGCTTCGCAAGCTGCGCGGCAGAGCTGCCAGGATACTGACTGACGACTTGCTGCAACGCGCTGCGGGCACGATCGGTATTACCGAGACGACGCTCCACATCGGCCAGCTTGTACAGCGAGTCAGGTACTTTGGTGTGACTGGGGTAGGCCTGGCTCACGCGAGCGAAGGCACGCCCTGCCCCCTGCAAATCGCCCTGGGCAAGACTGATCTCGCCCAGCCAGTACTGCGCATTCCCGGCGTACTGGCTATTGGGAAACTTCTGCAGAAAACCATTGAACGCCTGCGAGGCCTTGTCGAAATCCTTCGCCTTGATCAGGTCGAAGGCGGCGTCGTAGTAAAGCTTCTCGTTGGCCGGATCGGCCGCCGGCGCATTTCCGGCCGCCGCATTATTGCCGGCTGGCGGAGTCGGCGTGCCGCTGGCATCGATGGCGCCATTGCCGGACGCAGGCTGCTGCGGCGGCTGCTGGCTAGCGCTGCTCAGACGGCGGTCCAGTTCCTGGTAACGTTCCAGGCCCTGCTGTTTCAGTTGGCGGATGTCGTTTTCCTGCTCTTCGAGCCGACCGCGCAACTGGGAAATCTCGTTCTGCATCTGCTGCAGTTGCATGAACAACTCACCCTGCGCAGAGGACGGCGCTTGCGCGCCGCCCCCGGCATAGGTGCCGCTCGTGCCGCTGGCCGGTGTCGAATAGGTGCTACCGGAATAACCGGAGCCATCTTCCACGGGAACCTGGGCCAGCGCTACAACGGGCAGGCTGGCAACCAGCAGGGTCAGGGCACGGCGATACTTCATAACGACTTACTTACGCAGTTCGACGCGACGGTTCTGCGCCCAGGACTGCTCGTCGTGGCCGTTGGCGACCGGACGCTCTTCGCCGTAGGAAACCAGTTCCAGCTGAGCCGGAGCAACGCCCTGCAGGACCAGGTAGCGTTTCACGGCGTCGGCACGACGCTCGCCCAGGGCCATGTTGTATTCGCGGGTACCGCGCTCGTCGGTGTGACCTTCGAGAACGACGCGAGCGCCGTTGTTACGCAGGTCCTTGGCGTGGACGTCCAGGGCACGCATGGCTTCGGGCTTGAGGTCCGAGCTGTCGTAGTCGAAGTAGAAGGTGGTGATGGCGCGCAGGGCGGCCTCTTCGCTCAGGCTGCCGTCGACAGCACCGCTGTTGGCGCCAGCGCCGTAACCGGCGTTCGGGTCGACTGCAGCACCTTCGCCGGAAGCGTCGCCGCCTTTGGACGAACAACCCACGGCAACGGCCAGGGCCAGCGACAGAGCAGCAAACTTACCAAACTTCAGCATTTCCATTGTGAAACTCCTAATGAACCCCAAGTGTGTATTTTTTCGAGTCTGTTGACGCCGCATCAGTTCAGGTAAGGGGACCAGGATGGCTCACGGACTTCGCCTTGAGCGGTAGGAAGTGGGAGCCTAACTCGACCATTGATGGAGGCGAGCATCAAGACTCCCCGGCCCTGTTGACGGGTGGCGTAGATTAGCATGGTGCCATTGGGTGCAACAGTGGGCGACTCGTCCAAGTTAGTGTCGGAGAGTATCCGCAAGTTGCCCCGCTGGAGGTCCTGCGCAGCTACTTTGAAGTTGGCATAACCGTCTTGACGGTGAATCATGACCAACGTCTTTTCATCCGCGGAAAGTTTCGGGTTCGCGTTGTAATTACCCACGAACGTGACGCGCTCCGCTTGCCCGCCACTGATGCTCTGCTTGTAGATCTGCGGCTTGCCCGCACGATCCGACGTGAAATAAAGCGTCTGCCCATCGGCGCCCCAGAAGGGCTCGGTTTCGATACTGGGCGAATTGGTCACACGGCTAATCTGCCGGGACGCCAAGTTCATCACATAGATTTCCGGGTTGCCGTCCTTCGACAGGACGAACGCCAGGCGATTGCCATCCGGGGAAAACGCCGGGGCACCATTGAGCCCCTCGAAATTGGTCAGCTGCTCGCGGCGACCGGTATCGATGTGCTGCAGGAAGATACGCGGACGACGCTGCTCGAAAGAGACGTAGGCAATACGACGACCATCCGGTGCGAAACGCGGCGAGAGGATCGGCTCACGCGACTGCAGCAAGGTGCTCGCGCGCGCGCCATCGTAGTCCGAACGCTGCAGCGTATAGCGCGTGTTGCTGCCGCCCATCTGCTCGGCGGTCACGTAAAGCAACTTGGTCGAAAACGCACCCTTCACGCCGGTGAGTTTCTCGAAGGTCTGGTCGGAGATGTAGTGGGCGATATCGCGCAACTGGTCGGTGCTGCCACCTGCGGTACCCGCCATCACCTGCTGCTCGGTGGCGACGTTGAACACCGCGTATTGGACCTGCAGGTTGCCGCCGGCCGGCACGATGCTACCCACCACCACGTACTGCGCGCCGATGGCCTTCCAGTCGCGGTAGATGATCTCGTTGGCGCCTGTCGGCAGGCTGATCATGTTCTGCCGTGGAATGGGCTCGAACACACCCGAGTTGCGCAGATCGTTGCCGACGATCTGCGAGATGTCCTCGGGCAGCACGCTACCACCCTGCCAGCCGAAGGGCACCACGGCTATGGGCGTGGCGCGGTCCGCGCCTCGAGAGATCACCAGCGGATCGGCCGCCTGGACGCTACCGACCAGCATGACCAGCCCCAACAGGGCGATACGAATCAGATTGTTCACAGAGCTCAATCCTCCGGGTTGAAGATGATGCGACGCTGCCGGTAAAGGCTGTCGAAAGTGGCGCGATCCAGTTGTTGCATATCGGGAATACGTCCCACGTTGCGTACCGCAGCCACGGCTGAGCTGTCGAATGTCGCATCGCCGCTGGAGCGCGACACGCTGGCGTTGGTGATGGTGCCATCGGGCAACATCTGAATCAGCAGCTCGACGCTCATGCCACGGCGTGCCGACATCGGGCGCTGCCAGTACTGGGTGATCAGGTTGATGATCAGATCATCGAGGTTACCTGCCACCTGATCGCCGTGGGTATCAGCCAGCGCCTGCTGGTTCTGTACGTTGTCCGAGAGCAGATCAGCCAGCGCTGCTGCCTTCTGATCCTCGACTGCCTTGCGCGCCGCATCGGCCTGCTTCTTCTTGGCATCTTCCGCGGCGGCCTTTTTCTTGGCCTCTTCAGCAGCCTTCTTGCGAGCGGCATCCGCCGCCGCGGCTTTCTTCTTCGCCTCTTCCGCCGCTTTCTTGCGGGCGTCTTCGGCGGCCTTTTTCTTGGCCTCTTCTGCCGCCTTCTGCTTGGCCTCGTCCTCGGCCTTCTTGCGGGCAATATCCGCCTGGCGTTTCTGTTCGGCTTCGGCCTTGGCCTTTTCAGTCGCCGCCTTCTCGGCGGCGGCTTTCTCCGTAGCGGCCTTTTCCGCAGCCTCGGCAGCGGCCTCGGCTTTTCGAGCCTCCTCGGCCTTTTTTTGTTCCGCCGCGCGTGCAACGGCCTGGCGCTGCTCTTCCAGCTTGCGCTGTTCGAGCTGCTCGGTTTCGTGCTGCGGCGCAGCGGTTCGCTTGGCCTCGCCAGCGATTTTCTGGTTGGTCTGCGTGGTTGCCTGGCTCTGCGACTTGAGCTGATACAGCGTCGCCTGGATGATCGGCTTGGACGGCGGCAGCTCCTCGGTCATCTGGAAGCTGACGAACAAGGTGGCGAAGATCAGCACATGCAGGCCGACCGCCAGCACCACGGGCCAGAAATAGCTCTGCGACGGCGACTGCTCGCGATGCTCGGGCATCAGGGTGCCTCGGTGATCAGGCCGACGTTACTCACTCCGGCTTGCTGCAGGCCGCCCATCACGCGCATCACCGCGCCATAGTCGACGGCCTTGTCGCCACGCACGAAGACCTGCACCTGACGACCCTGGCGGCTGTTCTCCGCCATGATGCCGCTGGCGGCCTGCACCAGTTGGTCGAGCGACACGGCGCTCTCGCTGTCCTTGCTCTGCTCGGTCTCCACCGCGTCGCCCATGTTCCAGTAGTAGCTTTCATCGGCCTTGATGGAAATGGTCAGCACACGAGCGTTGTTGTCCTGCGGCAACGCCTCGCTGGAAACCTTCGGAAGATCGACCTTGACGCCCTGATTGAGCATCGGCGCGGTCACCATGAAGATCACCAGCAGCACCAGCATCACATCGATGTAAGGCACCACGTTCATCTCGGCGACCGGCTTGCGTCTGTTACGGATTCTGCCCATCTGTCATTGCACCTGCTGATTGGCTCGTCGCGTCACTCTTCGCTGCTATGCACCTTGCGGTGCAGAATCGCCTGGAACTCGTCGGCGAAGGTGTAGTAGCGGGCGATCAGCGTCTCGCCGCGCGCGGAGAAACGGTTGTAGGCGATGACCGCGGGGATCGCGGCGAACAGGCCGATGGCGGTGGCGATCAGGGCCTCGGCGATACCCGGGGCGACGGTAGCCAGGGTGGCCTGCTGCACCTGCGCCAGGCCACGGAAGGAGTTCATGATGCCCCACACGGTGCCGAACAGGCCGATGTAGGGACTGGTCGAGCCGACGGTGGCGAGGAACGGCAACGCCTGCTCGAGTTTTTCCTCTTCCTTGGCGATGGCCACGCGCATCGCGCGGGCGACACCGTCCATCACGGCATCGGCATCGACGCCCGCCTGTTGACGAAGACGCGAATACTCCTTGAAGCCGGCGCGGAAGATCTGCTCGGAACCGCTGTCCGGGTCCGGATCGGCACCCGCCTGGCGGTACAGCTTGGACAGGTCGATACCCGACCAGAAACGCTCCTCGAAGCTCTCCAGCGAGCGTTTCGCCGCCCGCAGCAGCGCACCGCGCTGGAAGATCAGCACCCAGGATGTGACCGAGGCAGAGACCAGTACGAGCATGACCAGCTGCACCACGATACTGGCGTTGCTGATCAGGCTCCACATGGACATATGGTCGACGGCGGCGTTGGCTTCCACGCTTACTCTCCTGCAGGAATGGGGTCCGACTCGGCAGTGAAGGCTTCGCTCAGCGCTTCAGGTATCGGTCGGGGTTTCAGGGTGTCGCCACGGACGCAGGCGACCAGAAAATGTCCTTCGCACAGCAGCCGGCCATCATCGGCCCGGCGTACTTGCTGGGTGAACGTCAGGCTGGCGCGCTTGAGTTCGCTTACCGTTGCCGTCACCTCCAGCTCGTCGTCGAGCCGCGCCGGCGCGTGGTAGCGCGCCTGGGCCGAATGCACGACGAATAGCAGGTTCTCCGCCGCCAGCTGCGACTGGGAAAATCCCAGTGCGCGCAACCGTTCGGTACGGGCCCGCTCCATGAACTTGAGGTAATTGACGTAGTAGACGATGCCGCCTGCGTCGGTGTCTTCGTAATACACCCGGCAGCGATGCACGAACTCCGGCACTGCGTTGTGCGCGCGCATACTCTAGTGCCAGCCTCGCTGCTTGCCAATCGGGGCGTGATGGATTTTTTGTATCACCGCGACCTCAGCCATCAGTCCCGGAAAACAGGTCGTTCACCGTGACCTCGTTCTGCCGACCGGGCGGGTTGAGCCCGAAGTGCAGATAAGCGTGGCGCGTGACAACCCGGCCTCGGGGCGTACGCATGATGTAGCCCTGCTGGATCAGGTAGGGCTCCAGGACGTCCTCGATGGTGTGGCGCTCTTCGCTGATCGCCGCGGCGAGGTTGTCGATGCCGACCGGGCCACCATCGAACTTGTCGATCATGGTCAGCAACAGCCGCCGGTCCTGGTGATCGAAACCGCTGGCGTCGACGTCCAGCAGGTTCAGCGCCTGATCCGCGACCTGGCGGCTGATGTCGCCATCCCCGCGCACCTGGGCGAAATCGCGAACGCGGCGCAACAGGCGGTTGGCGATACGCGGCGTGCCGCGTGCGCGCCGGGCGATCTCGAACGCCCCCTCAGGGTCGATGTGCAGCCCGAGGATGCCTGCAGAACGGGCGACGATGGTAGCCAGGTCCTGGCTGCTGTAGAACTCCAGGCGCTGGACGATACCGAAGCGGTCTCGCAGCGGATTGGTCAGCATGCCGGCGCGGGTCGTCGCCCCCACCAGGGTGAAGGGTGGCAGGTCGAGCTTGATCGAGCGGGCCGCGGGGCCTTCGCCGATCATGATGTCCAGCTGGAAGTCCTCCATCGCCGGATACAGCACTTCCTCGACGATGGGCGACAGGCGATGGATCTCGTCGACGAAAAGTACGTCGCCGGCTTCCAGGTTGGTGAGCAGCGCGGCGAGATCGCCAGGGCGCTCGAGCACCGGGCCGGATGTGGTCTTGATCGACACGCCCATTTCCTGGGCGATGATGTTCGCGAGCGTGGTCTTGCCCAGACCGGGCGGACCGAAGATCAGGGTATGGTCGAGCGCCTCATCGCGCCCACGGGCAGCCTGGATGAACAGCTCCATCTGTTCGCGCACGGTCGGCTGGCCGATGTACTCGGCAAGCTTGAGCGGGCGAATGGCGCGGTCGAGCTGTTCGTCGCGGTCGCGGCTGCTGGCGGTTATCAGGCGGTCGGCATCGATCATCTGGGGTCTTGTTCCAATAAGCGCGTCAGGCCATGCCCTTCAAGGCTCGGCGAATCAGTTCCTCGCTGGCCAGCCCCTCTTCCAGCACCGCACTCACTGCGCGACTGGCTTCCTGAGGCTTGAAGCCCAGCGCGATCAGTGCGCTCACGGCATCGTTCTCGGCGCGTGAGACAGGCGATATGGCCTTGGGTTCCATCACCAGCGGCGCAATCGCCGGCAGATTCTCCCAGGCCTTGAAGCGATCCTTGAGTTCCACCAGCAGGCGCTCGGCGGTCTTCTTGCCCACCCCCGGCACCTTGACCAGCGCCGAAGTGTCCTGGGCCTGCACGCAGCGCACCAGCTCATCCACCTCCAACCCGGACATCAACGCCAGCGCCAGCTTGGGGCCCACGCCATTGAGCCTGATCAGCTCGCGAAACAGCTCGCGCTCACGCTTCTCGAAGAAGCCATAGAGCAGGTGCGCGTCCTCGCGCACGACCTGATGCACGTGCAGCGTCAGCACCTCGCCAACGCTGGGCAAACGATAAAGGGTGGTCATCGGCACTTCCAGCTCATAGCCGACGCCATTCACATCCAGAAGCAAATGCGGCGGCTGCTTTTCCGCCAGGGTGCCACGCAAGCGTCCGATCACGTCAGTTCAATCTCGCTGTGGGCGGCTCGCACCGCCAGGTAAGAAAAGCCCGCCGTCACAAGCGCAGGCGACCGCCGCGGCGGCGCGCGCCCGCCAGGCCATGGGGGATCAGACTCTGCCGATTGTGCGCATGGCACAGGGCGATGGCCAGGGCATCGGAGGCATCGATCTGCGGTTTCTGCACCAGCCCCAGCAGGTGCATGACCATCATCTGCACCTGCTCCTTGTCCGCCCTGCCCGTTCCCACCAGGGCCTGCTTGACCTGACTGGCGGTGTACTCGTTGATCTCCAGCCCCTCTTCGACGCAGGCGACGATCGCCGCGCCACGCGCCTGGCCGAGTTTCAGCGCCGAGTCCGCGTTACGCGCCATGAAGACCTGCTCGATACCCATGGTCACCGGCCCATGCTCGCGCACGACCTCGCGAATACCGCGATAGACCGCCTGCAGACGCTCAGGCAAGGGACCGCCGCCGGTACGAATGCAACCGGAAGCCACATAACGGCAGCCGCGCCCGTCATCGCTCACCACACCGTAACCGGTGATCCGTGAGCCGGGGTCGATACCAAGGATGAGGGTCATCTATGACTGCCCAACTGTCTATTTATCCAGTTGCGAGAGTATATAGGCCCGCAAAAGCCCAGGGCTACGCCATCCCCCAAAAAGAAAGGCCGGAACCGCACTGCGGGACCGGCCTTCGCCAACACCTCAGGAATCAGTCGAGCTGTTCCATGATCTCGTCGGGGATCTCGGCGTTGTGGTAGACGTTCTGCACGTCGTCCAGGTCTTCCAACGCGTCGATCAGCTTGAGCACCTTCTGCGCGGTTTCCAGATCGGCGATGGGCGCAGCGATCGACGGGATCATCGCCACTTCGCTCTCTTCGCCCTTGTAGCCGGCAGCGCTCAGCGCTTCGTTCACCGAGATGAAGTCGGCGAAGCTGGTCAGCACTTCGGCAGAACCGTCGTCCTCGACCACCACGTCGTCGGCGCCGGCTTCCAGCGCGGCTTCCATCAGCGCGTCCTCTTCGACGCCGGGAGCGAAGGTGATGCGCCCCTTGCGATCGAACATGTAGGCCACCGAACCGTCGGTTCCCAGGTTGCCGCCGTGCTTACTGAAGGCGTGCCGCACTTCGGCGGCGGTGCGGTTGCGGTTGTCGGTCATCGCCTCGACGATGATCGCCACGCCGCTGGGCGCATAGCCTTCGTAGGTCAGCTCGGCCATGTTGTCGTTGGCGTCGCTGCCCACGCCGCGGGCGATGGCCCGGTCGATGGTGTCGCGGGTCATGTTCGCGGTGAGCGCCTTGTCCACCGCCAGGCGCAGGCGCGGGTTGTCGGCGGGAATGCCGCCACCCTGCTGGGCAGCTACGGTCAGCTCACGAATCAGCTTGGTGAAGATCTTGCCGCGCTTGGCGTCCTGACGCCCTTTGCGGTGCTTGATGTTGGCCCATTTGGAATGACCGGCCATAACTCACTCCGTCTTCTCTCGTCGTTTGTGCAGCGCCTGCAACGAAGTGCGGGCGCTCCCTCGCTTACTCGGCCTTCTGCTGCTCGCGCAGGCGGATGTTCAGCTCGCGCAGTGCCTTGGCATCCACGGTGCCAGGCGCCTGGGTCATCACGTCGCCGGCGCTCTGGGTTTTCGGGAAGGCGATGACTTCACGAATCGAGGCCGCACCGGTCATCAGCATCACCAGGCGATCCAGGCCGAAGGCCAGACCACCATGCGGCGGCGCACCGTATTTCAGGGCATCGAGCAGGAAGCCGAACTTCTCTTCCTGCTCCTCGGCCTGGATGCCGAGCACACGGAACACCGCTTGCTGCATGGCCTTGTCGTGGATACGGATGGAACCACCGCCCAGCTCGGTGCCGTTGAGCACCATGTCGTAGGCGCGCGACAGTGCGCCAGCCGGGTTGGCCTCCAGCTCCTCGGGGGAGCACTTGGGCGAGGTGAACGGATGGTGCAGCGCGGACAGCGAGCCGTCGTCGTTCTCTTCAAACATCGGGAAGTCCACCACCCACATCGGCGCCCACGCCTTGGTGAGTAGCTTGAGGTCGTGACCGAGCTTGATGCGCAGCGCGCCCAGGGCATCGCAGACGACCTTGGTCTTGTCGGCGCCGAAGAACACGATGTCGCCATCCACCGCCCCGACGCGATCGAGGATCACGTTGAGGTTGTCCAGCGGGATGTTCTTGACGATCGGCGACTGCAGGCCCTCGACGCCGGCGGCACGCTCGTTGACCTTGATGTAGGCCAGGCCCTTGGCACCATAGATGCCGACGAACTTGGTGTAGTCGTCGATCTGCTTGCGCGGCATGCTCGCACCGCCCGGGACGCGCAGCGCGGCGACACGGCACTTGGGATCGTTGGCCGGGCCCGCGAACACCTTGAATTCCACGTCCTTCAACTGGTCGGCGACGTCGATCAGCTCCAGCGGGATGCGCAGGTCGGGCTTGTCCGAGCCATAGCGGCGCATGGCTTCTTCGAAAGGCATGTGCGGGAATTCGTCGAACTCCACGTCCAGCACTTCCTTGAACAGCTGGCGTACCATCTTCTCGGTCAACGCGATGATGTCGTCTTCGTCGAGGAAGCTGGTCTCGATGTCGATCTGGGTGAATTCCGGCTGGCGGTCGGCACGCAGGTCCTCGTCGCGGAAGCACTTGGCGATCTGGTAGTAGCGGTCGAAGCCGGCCACCATCAGCAGTTGCTTGAACAGCTGCGGCGACTGCGGCAGGGCGAAGAAGTGACCCGGATAGGTACGGCTGGGCACCAGGTAGTCACGCGCGCCTTCCGGAGTCGGGCGACCGAGGATCGGAGTCTCGACATCGAGGAAACCGTTGTCGTCCAGATAGCGACGGATGCTGCTGGTGATGCGCGCACGCAGCTTCAGCTTGGCGGCCATCTCCGGGCGACGCAGATCGATGAAGCGATAGCGCAGGCGGGTTTCCTCGCCGACGTCGGAGTATTCGTCCAGCGGGAACGGCGGCGTCTCTGCCTGGTTCAGGACCTCGAGTTCGTAACCCAGCACTTCGATGGAGCCGCTGGCCATGTTCGGGTTGCGCGCGCCTTCCGGACGCATGCGCACCTTGCCGGTGACCTTGACCACGTATTCGCTGCGCACGCGGTCGGCCTTGGCGAAGGTGTCGGCGCGGTCGGGATCGAAGACCACCTGGGCCAGCCCCTCGCGATCACGGATGTCGAGGAAGATCACCCCGCCATGGTCTCGGCGACGGTGGACCCAGCCGCAAAGGGTGACTTCCTGGCCGTCCAGGCTTTCGTTGAGTTGGCCGCAATAATGGCTGCGCATCATGGTCTGGGTTCTTCTCACTGATCTGCGCGAGGGGCGCCAGGCGCCGCCCGCGATTGAATTTCTCGCCGGCTCGGTGGGCTGCCCCACCAAAAGCCCGGCAGTATATAACAGCCTGAACGCCCACAGCGACCGCAGCCACTGCGCGCAATTGACCGCGCACGCACAGCGGCGCAGCTATGCTAGGGTCTGTTGACGTTTCGTTCACGGCCGCGCCGGTGCCTGTTTTGGCGCGAGACAAGGCGCGAGTCGCAGGGCTTACCGGGGTAAGTCCAAGATGAGCAACACCGTATCGCGCCAAAACAGGCACCGGCCCGAAGGGTTGTGCCAGAAATGGCCTGCGCTGTCGTTGCAGGACTTGCCAAGGGAATAACCATTGCCTGCGACCTGCGCCTAACCGCAGGCCATTTCCGGCGACAACGCGGCTCGCGAACGAAACGTCAACAGACCCTAGTGTCACCCTCCGGTGGCCGACGCGACCAAGGGGGTCGGCGTCGCCCTTCCTTATTCAGTCACGAGGAGATTCCATGGACATCAACATCGGTATCGCCGAACAGGACCGCGCAGCCATTGCCGAAGGCCTGTCCCGGCTGCTCGCGGACACCTACACGCTGTATCTGAAGACCCACAACTTCCACTGGAACGTCACCGGGCCGATGTTCAACACCCTGCACCTGATGTTCGAAGGGCAGTACACCGAACTGGCCCTGGCGGTGGATGCCATCGCCGAGCGCATCCGCGCCCTGGGCTTCCCCGCGCCGGGCACCTACGCCGCCTATGCCCGCCTTTCCTCCATCAAGGAAGAAGAAGGCGTGCCGAGCGCCGAGGACATGATCAAGAAACTGGTCGAAGGCCAGGAAGCCGTCGTGCGCACCGCCCGCGGCATCTTCCCGCTGCTGGACAAGGTTTCCGACGAGCCCACCGCCGACCTGCTGACCCAGCGCATGCAGGTTCACGAAAAGACCGCGTGGATGCTCCGCAGCCTGCTCGCCGCGTAATCCAGAGGGCCCCCATCACGGGGGCTCTCGTCCACCGGCAGAGTCCGGTAAAGAAATGCTAAGCGCTTGATTTGAGCCGCATCTGGGTTTGCGGTTAAATACGCCGTCGTGGTACCGAGCCCGAGTACCGCCGGCGGGCACTCCCAGTTTCTTCCTCTCGCCCGCTCGACAACAATCTATCCCTACAGTCGAGTCACCCAAGCATGTTGAAGACCCTTCATTTCGTGGCCGGCGCAGCCGCCGTTCTACTGTCTCTAGTACCCGGACAAATCACCTACCTCGCACATCCCGACGCGCTCTACCTGACGTTCCTGGGCCTGGGACATCTGCTGATCGCGCCGCTCCTGCCGCGCACGACACGCCCGGGCCAAGGCCAGTTGCAGGCGGTGGTCTGCGCGCTGCTGATAGTCGCCACCCTCATCCAGGCAGTGGTAGCACTGGCGCCATTACCGACCCTTGGCGAACAACCGGCGGTCCTGCTGCCCCTGGCACTCAGCGTCATCGCCGTACTCCTGCACATCGCCATCAATCGCAGCCCCAGCCACAACCCCCGCAACGTGCGCCCCACGCACACCAGCAGCGCACCGCGCAGCAGTGAAAACGGTCGCGAGTCGGGCACGGTGAAGTGGTTCAACACCTCCAAGGGGTTCGGCTTCATTTCCCGCGACAGCGGCGAGGACATCTTCGTGCACTTCCGCGCCATTCGCGGCGACGGTCACCGCGTCCTGCAGGAAGGCCAGCGCGTGGAATTCACCGTGATGCAGCGCGAGAAAGGCCTGCAGGCCGAAGACGTGGTCGCGCACTGAGCTCTCAGTAATGCGGCGGTGGCGCCTCCTCCTCGGGGGGAAGGCGTCCACGCACGTCATCCAGGCGCCGCGCCAGGGCGCCGAGCTGCAATTCCAAGCGCTCGATACGGCGCTGCTGCTGATAAAGCGCATCGTTGAGCGCCGCGATGGTGTCGTCCTGGAACGCCTGGCGCGTCTCCAGCTCCTGCAACCGCTGCTCACTCACTGCACGGACTCCCAAGGCTTAAAGCTATCCGGCAACAGCGTGCGCAAGCGCTCGCGAATCGCCGTTACTGCCGCCTCGTCATAAGGCTGCGCCGGAAAGCGCCCCCACACCGGCCCCGGCCAGGCCGCATCGCTCTTCTTGCGCGCAATCACGTGCACGTGCAACTGCGGCACCATGTTGCCCAGCGTGGCGATGTTCATCTTGTCGGCGGAAAAACCGTCCTTCAACTGCTCGGCCAGCAGCCCCGCTTCTTTCCAGAGACGCGCCTGATCACCGGCATCCAGCTGAAAAACCTCACTCACCGCCTCGACCCGCGGCACCAGAATGAACCAGGGATAATGTGCGTCGTTCATGAGCAACACCGTGCACAAGGGCAGGTCGCCCAGCGGCAGCGTGTCGCGCTGTAGTTCAGGAGCCAGTTCGAACATGGTGGGAACCTCGGATTTTCAGCGGTCTATGGTCGCAGCAAGCGGCAGTGGCGCCAAGCACCGTTCCCTGGCGAGCACGCACCAAGAAGGTGCAGAAAGAACCACGGGTGCGCGAAGTTTGCTCCAGGCGCCTTCCATAATCCCGCCGCCCAGCCGCTTCGTTAGGGTAAAGATATGAAAACACGCCATTTTCTTTCACTCATCGAAGTTGTGCACGCTAATTGCTATCTCCTGTCCGTCGCTCACTGGAGCCTCTATACAGGGTCGTGGGGCCTGAGAGGCCATGGGGAAGCCCTAAAAGTGATCGACAGGCGCGTCCAACCGCCAACTTTCAACGGCCTCCGCTGCGTGCTATAACCCCGCCGCGGAATCCAGAAGAACTAGCCGCCCCATAGAGGGTGGCAATGATTTCAACCAAAGGAGCAAATCACGATGCAAGTGATGAAGTGGAGCGTGATCGCCCTGGCAGTCGCCGCGGGTACCTCTCAACTGGCCATGGCCAGCGCGCAGTCCGAATCGAACGGCTTCGTCGGCGATAGCAGCCTGAACGTCCTGAACCGCAACTTCTACATGAATCGTGATTTTCACGATTCGGGCGCCGCGCAAAGCTATCGTGAGGAATGGGCTCATGGCGTCATCGCCACCTTCGAATCCGGCTTCACCCAGGGTGCTGTCGGCTTTGGCGTCGATGCCATCGGCCTGGTCGGCCTGAAGCTCGACAGCAGCGCGGACCGCGCCGGTACCGGCGCCCTGTCCATCGGCGACGATGGCAAGGCCCACGACGACTACTCCGAGTTCGGCGCCGCCGCCAAGGCACGCTTCTCCAACACCGTCATCAAGTACGGCGACCAGTTCGTCGCTCTGCCGGTGCTCTCCACCGATGACAGCCGCCTGCTGCCGGAAACCGCCCGCGGCTTCCTGGTCACTAGCAGCGAAATCGACGGGCTGGACGTCAACCTTGGCCACTTCACCTCGCTGAACGCCCAGGACTCCACCCACCATGACAGCGTTACTTACGACGGCGCGACCCTTTCCAGCCTGAATCTTGCGGGTTTCAACTACTCCGTAAATGATGCACTGTCCGTTGCCCTGTATTACAGCGACGTCGAGGCATCTGGCGTGGGTGACGCTTTCAAGAAGTACTACGGCAACGTCAACTACACCCTGCCGCTGAGCGACGAGCAGTCGCTGAACTTCGACTTCAACATCTACCGCACCAAATATGACTCTAGTGTCACCTCTTCCGGTGACAGCGAGAAGAACACCATCGGCAGCCTGGCTGCTGCTTACTCGATCGGCGCTCATAAATTCACCGTGGCATACCAGAAGTCCAGCGGTGGTGATGACGACGGTACCGGCTATTACTACGGCCTGGATGGCGGCGGCACTGTGTGGCTGAACAACTCCGTTCAGTACTCCGACTTCAACGGCAAGGGCGAGAAATCCTGGCAGGTTCGCTATGACCTGGACATGGCTGCCCTCGGCGTGCCGGGTCTGAGCTTCATGACCCGCTACCTGAAAGGTACCGACATCGACACCGGCACCGACACCACCAAAGAAACCGAGTGGAACCTCGAGGCCAAGTACGTACTGCAAGACGGCCCGGCCAAGGATCTGTCCTTCCGCCTGCGTCAAGCCTACTACGATGGTCACGATGGCTATCAGGGTGGCGAAATCAGCGACACCCGCGTAATCATCGAGTACCCGCTGAGCATCCTGTAATCCAGGACTCACGGTTACCCGTTGAACAAGAAGCCCGGCGAAAGCCGGGCTTCTTCGTTTAAGAACGATGAGTCGCCGTCGAGGGCTACCGGGCGCCTATACGCCTGCCTGGGCTGGCCTTACAATGCCCAGCCAAGCCTGCACAACAACGGACCTCGCGACCTCTTATGCGCACCAGTCAGTACCTGCTCTCGACCCTCAAGGAAACCCCCTCCGACGCGGTGGTGATCAGCCATCAGCTGATGCTGCGCGCGGGCATGATCCGCAAGCTGGCTTCGGGCCTGTACACCTGGCTGCCAATGGGCCTGCGCGTGCTGCGCAAGGCCGAAACCATCGTACGCGAGGAAATGGCCGCGGCAGGCGCTCTGGAAGTGCTGATGCCGGCCATCCAGCCTGCCGAACTCTGGCAGGAATCCGGCCGCTGGGAGCAGTACGGCCCGGAACTGCTGCGCCTGAAGGACCGTCACCAACGCGACTTCTGCGTCGGCCCGACCCACGAGGAAGTCATTACCGACCTGGCACGTAACGAGCTCAACAGTTACAAGCAGCTGCCAATCAGCTTCTTCCAGATCCAGACCAAGTTCCGCGACGAGATCCGTCCGCGCTTCGGCCTGATGCGTGGCCGCGAGTTCCTGATGAAGGACGCCTACTCCTTCCACCTGTCGCAGGACTCGCTGCAGGAAACCTACGACGTCATGTACCAGGCCTATTGCAAGACCTTCAGCCGCCTGGGCCTGGATTATCGCCCCGTACAGGCCGACAACGGCTCCATCGGCGGCAACGGCTCCCATGAGTTCCACGTGCTCGCCGAGTCCGGCGAGGATGATATCGTCTTCAGCGACAGCTCCGACTACGCCGCCAACATCGAGAAGGCCGAAGCGCTGCCCCGCGAAACCGAACGCGCCGCACCCAGCGAAGCATTGCGCCTGGTCGACACCCCCGACACCAAGACCATCGCGGCACTGGTCGAAGGCTTCGATCTGCCCATCGAGAAGACCATCAAGACCCTGATCGTGCAGGGCGCCGAAGAAGGCAAGCTGGTCGCGCTGGTCGTGCGTGGCGATCACGAACTCAACGAGATCAAGGCGGCCAAGCAACCCTTGGTGGCAAGCCCGCTGGTGTTTGCCGGCGAAGCCGAGATTCGTGCCGCCATCGGCGCTGCACCCGGCTCGCTCGGCCCGCTGAACCTGCCGCTGCCGTGCATCATCGACCGCTCCGTGGCCCTGATGAGCGACTTCGCCGTCGGCGCCAACATCGAGGACAAGCACTACTTCGGCGTGAACTGGGAGCGCGACCTGCCGCTGCCGGAAGTGGCCGACCTGCGCAACGTCGTCGCCGGCGACCCGAGCCCCGATGGCAAGGGCACCCTGGTGATCAAGCGCGGCATCGAGGTGGGTCATATCTTCCAGCTCGGCACCAAGTATTCCGAGGCCATGAAGCTTTCGGTGCTGGGCGAAGCCGGAAAGCCGGTGACCCTGATCATGGGCTGCTACGGCATCGGCGTATCCCGCGTGGTGGCCGCCGCCATCGAGCAGAACAACGACGAGCGCGGCATTCTCTGGCCCGCCGCCCTGGCTCCGTTCCAGATCGCCCTGGTGCCGTTGAAGTACGAGACCCCGTCGGTCAAGGAAGCCACCGACGCGCTCTATGCGCAACTCACGGCTGCCGGCTACGAAGTGCTGCTCGACGACCGTGACAAGAAGACCAGTCCGGGCGTCAAATTCGCTGATATGGAACTGATCGGCATTCCCCATCGCATCGTGGTCAGCGAGCGCGGTCTCGGCGAAGGCACCTTGGAATACAAGGCCCGCCGCGACAGTGAAAGCCAGGCCGTGGCGCAGGAGGACATCCTCTCGTTCCTCGAGCAACGCCTCATCTAAACCGGGCCATCATGTCCTCGAACCTCTCGCGCCGCCTCGGCGGCGCTACCTTCTGCCTGCTGCTGGCGGGCTGCGCCAACCAGCTTCCGCAGCGCAGCGAACACGAAGAACGCATCGAACGTACCCTGCTCGACCACCAGTTGCAGATCGAGACCGGGCAACCGGCAGTGCTGGAACTGCCGCAGCGACGTATCCAGGTGCTCGACCAGAAGACCTTCGAGGTCGCCCGCTTCGAGGTCACCCGGCGCTACGATCGCTACACGCCCTACCAGGCATGGCGCGAACTCTATGAAATTCCCGTGGGCGCGGTGGCGGTGGTCGCCGGCATCGGCGCCAACGTACTCAACGTGGTGCTGCTCGGCAGCCTGCCGGAAAGCGCCACGCGCGGCTGGATCAGCTACGGCTTCGCCGGGCTCAATCCGTTCATGAACGTGCAGTCCAACGGCCGTGCGCAACAGAATCTGGCGTCGGTCGAGGAACGTTTGATCGATCGCCAGACCGACTACGCCAGCTTGCCCTGGGCACAACGTCCGGTAAACGTCGTCACCGGCGAAGAAACCCACGAACTGCTCACCGATGGCAATGGCGTGCTGCGCCTCAACCTACTCGACGCGCCTTTCTCCGACACGCCACTGGAGCGCGTCACGCGCCTGCAGCTGAGCGTGCTCGATCCCCAGGACGGCGTACACGCGCAGGCCAGCCTGGGTGTTTCTCGCGACTTGCGTGGCAAGCTCCAGGAAGCTCATGCGCTGATCTTCGACGATCTCGAAGAGGAGGGTGTCGAGCAATGGGTACACCGGGTACGGCGGCTGTCGGAACTGGGCCTGGAGGAAGAGGCGAACGAACTGGAGCAGAGCCTGATCGAGCTGACCCACAACGATCCGGAGCTGCAGCAGGCGTTTCTCGACCAGTTGCTCGACAAGCCGGCCCCTTCAGCGGCGCCCTGACACCGCCATCGCGCCCCGTGTAATTAGGCGCCATCCGCCTTGCGCAGACGCTGCAGCACCTCGCGCAACCCGGCCGACGTCTGCTCCCCCACCAGGGTCTCACGCAGCTTGCCGCGCGGATCGACGATGAAGGTGCTGGGCAGCACCTGCGCACGCCCCAGACCGTACCGCTGCGCCGGGTCCTGCTGCAGAACCAGGAAGGCGATGTGCATTTCCTGCACCGCCTGGGCGAGGTCATCACCGCGCAGGCCATCGTAATTGACTCCGATCACCTGCACGCCCTCCGGCGGCTGGCTGGCTAGCTGATTGAGCTCGGGAATTTCCGTGCGACAAGGCCCGCACCACTGCGCCCAGTAGTTGATCACCAACCAGTGTCCGTCCAACTGCTCCGCGGCCACCGGTCGCCCCTGCTGGTCCGTGCCGTAGTCGGCACCACAACCAGCGAGCAGTAGCGCCAGCGCCCATAACTTAAGCCACTTCACTCCGCGTCTCCCCTTTCAACCAGTCCCCCAGCATCGCCTCCAACGCGCGTTCCTCGCAGTCGTAGAGCCGCTGCAGGCATTCGCGCAAGGCAGGATACCAGGCCTCCTCCAGCCTACCGGGCAACTGCTCCGGACGCGGCATTGGCCAGGGACTGTAGCGAATCAGGCGCAGCACCGGATAGCTGCGCAGATCTCGACAGAGCACCCAGGCACCGCCACTCACGGCACAAACCAGGCGCTCGCGCTCGAGGAAGTCGATGAGCTCGTGCCATTGCTCGTCGGCCATCGCCCAGCCGCCCTTCTTCAGGTCCGCCGAGCGCAGCGAACGCCCCTGCAACTGCGCATCGTGCAGCAGGCGCAGTACGCCGAACAAGGCCAGCAGACGCGGCATGCCACGCCGCCGCGCCGCCCTCGGCGCCGACAGGTTGCAGACCAGCTCCGCGCCGAGCAGGACGATCATCCAGCACAGGTAGACCCACAACAGGAACAGCGGCACGGACGCGAAGGCCCCGTAGATCAACTGATAGCCGGGAAAGAAGCCGACCCACAGGCTGAACAATTGCTTGGCGACCTCGAACAGCGCCGCACAGAACGCGCCCCCCACCAGCGCGTGGCGCAGCGGCACGCGCGTATTCGGCACCGCCGCATAGAGCAGCGTGAAGGCTGCCACGCTGAGCAGCGGCGGCATCAGGTGAAACAGCGTCGCCGTGCCGATCAGCGCGTCAGGCCCCGAGAGCAGTGAGAAAGAAGCGACATAGGTGCTGATGGCGAAGCCTACGCCCAACAGCAGCGGCCCCAGGCTGAGAATTGCCCAGTAGATCAGGAAGCTGCTCACCCCGCGCCGCGGACGCTGCACCCGCCAGATGGTGTTGAAGGCCTTCTCGATGGTCACCATCATCAGTAGCGCGCTGACCATCAGGAACAGGATGCCGACCCAGGTCAGCTGGCGAGCCTGGGTGCTGAAGCCACGCAAATGCTCCTGCAGCGCACTGCCGGCAGCAGGGACGAAATTACGGAAGATGAAGCTCTGGATGATTTCGCCCATGTCCTGGAACGCCGGCACCGCCGACAGCATGGCGAAGGTCACGGTCATCAGCGGGACCACCGCGAACAGCGTCGTATAGGTCAACGCCGCGGCGCTGTTGGGTCCGTGGTCGGCGAGGAAGCGCCGTATCAGGAACCAGCAAAATTCCAGCCCTGCGACCATCCGTTCTTGCATTTGCCTTTCCCTCTAATCTGCCCCTGGCCAGGCAGGGCGGTTAGACTATGCGGCCCCAAGGCAGGAGCCCGATCCCATGAGCGAACTCACCTACTACCACAATCCGCGTTGTTCGAAGTCCCGCGCCGCTCTGGCGCTACTCGAAGAGCGCGGCCTGCAGCCGCAGGTGGTGCGCTATCTGGAGACACCGCCGGACGCCGCCCAGTTGCGCACCCTGCTCGCGCGCCTGGGATTATCCCCGCGTCAGCTGTTGCGCAGCGGCGAGGACGAGTATCGGGAGCTGGGGCTGGCGGACGCGAAACTGGACGATGAAGCCTTGATTCAGGCGATGGTCGCACATCCCAAGCTCATCGAGCGGCCGATCTTGGTGGCCGGCGACCGCGCCGTGGTGGGTCGCCCGCCGGAGCGCGTACTGGAGATCCTGCCGTGAACCCACCCTACGTCCTGGTGCTTTTCTATAGCCGTCACGGCGCCACCTCCGAGATGGCCCGGCAGATTGCCCGCGGCATCGAGCGCGGCGGCCTGGAGGCGCGCCTGCGCACGGTCCCCGAAGTGTCCGCCGAGTGCGCCTCGGTAGCCCCCGAGGTGCCCGCCGAGGGCGCCGTGTATGCCACCCTCGACGACCTGCGCAACTGCGCCGGCCTGGCGCTGGGCAGTCCGACCCGCTTCGGCAACATGGCCGCCCCGCTCAAGCACTTCCTCGACGGCACCAGCAGTCTGTGGATGACCGGCGAGTTGATCGGCAAGCCGGCCGCCGCCTTCACCTCCACCGCCAGCCTCCACGGCGGCCAGGAGACCACGCTGCTGTCGATGCTACTGCCATTGCTGCACCACGGCATGCTGGTGTGCGGCCTGCCCTACAGCGAACCGGCGCTGCTGCGCAGCCAGGGTGGCGGTACGCCCTATGGCGCCAGCCACCATGCCGGCGCCGATGGCAAGCGCGAACTGGATGCCGACGAAGCCGAGCTGTGTCGCGCCCTCGGCCTGCGCCTGGCGCATCTCGCCCAGGTACTGCCCGGCATGGAGAAGCTGCGCTGATGGCCCGCCAACGCAAACCCCTGCCCACCCTGGAGTGGCTGGAACCGCGAGCGCGCCTGGCCCGCCAGGTGGCGCTGGCCAGTTATCTGGCACTGTTCGCCCTGATTGCCATCTGGAACCTGGTGTTCGCCGACCTGCACGGTGCCCGCACCTGGGTGGTCCTGAGCATTGCCCTGATTCCGCTGGTGCTGGTGCTGCCGGGCATGCTCGGCGGTAGCCCGCGGGCGCACGCCTGGACCTGCTTCATCGTCAACCTGTACTTCATACAAGGTGTGCTGGCGGCCATCGATCCGGCGCGGATGATCTTCGGCTGGCTGGAGGCGCTGCTCAGCCTGCTGCTGTTCAGCGCCGCACTGCTCTATACCCGCTGGGGCTTCCAGCTACAGCGCCGGCGTCAGGGCGAAGACTAAGCGGGCCAGCGGGCGCCTATTGCCCCTCTCTGTGCAACCGGAGCATAGGTAACAAATTAAACCGGCAGCATGGGTTACACCTTTCCCCTCGCATGCCATTGGGATGCGGGCTCCAATCGTGAAGTCTGCAGGTTGATGTAACCCAGCAGGTGAAAGCTATAACGCACCTCCAGGCGTCCATCATCGACTTCACGTAACCCCACACGATGCTGGGCTAGCAGCTCGCTGATGTAAACGAGGCGGCCTTTGCACTTGATCTCACCGTTTTGTCGAACGTTGCGTACCTGCTGGTCCTCGTTGTACTCGACAGGCCGCTGCACTGGCGAATACCGGCGCAGCGAGGCTTGATATAGGCTCGCTGGCGTATATCTGTCCAAGCCTTCATGGCTACGGTGCTCATTGAACTCCTTGCGAAATGCGGCTAATGCTGCCTGTTGAGCGAGCGCCGACGTTCCACGCAGCTGATCATCGATAGCCCGATTGAGTGATCCATGCATGCGCTCATGACGAGCATTTTGCGTCGGCGTGCCCGGCTGGGTGCGATGCACTCGGATGCCTAGTTCAACCCACCACTTCGACAAGCGCGTCAGGCCTCCCGCGCCTCGACTGGCAAAGGGGGAGCCGTTGTCGGTCAAGAGCCCCTCGGGCAAGCCATACTCATGGAAAACCCATTCGAAGATTGGCTTGGCCTGCGCGTAATCAGGGGCCTGCACGGCATGGCAGCCAAGCAGGAAACGGCTGGCGTTGTCCGTCACCGTCAAGGGATAGCACCAGTGCCCGCCCTGCGTAACGTACTGACCTTTGTAGTCCGCGCTCCACAACGCATTGTTGCTGCGGCCTAGCTCGAAGGGCTCGGGCGCCGCTGGATAGGGCCTACGATAGCGCCGCTGTTTGACCAGCCCAGCAGACTTGAGCACCTCACCGGCGGTACTGTCCGCCGGCCAATCGTGGCCAGGCCGCTCGCGGCGCAACAGGTCCATCTGAACCGCCCCGGCTTTTGTGGAGGCCGTTTCGTTTAAGTCAGGCCGCCATGGCCTGACTTGCTTGTTGCTGGTGGAAGTTTGCCTCAGCCTCCGCGGGCGGGATATATCCGATTGAGCTCAGCAGGCGTTGGTGGTTGTACCAGTGCACCCATTTCAAAGTCGCCATCTCAACAGCTTCGCGGCTCTTCCATGATTGACGGTAAATCAGCTCGGCCTTGTACAGCCCGTTGATGGTTTCGGCCAAGGCGTTGTCGTAGCTATCGCCCTTGCTGCCAACTGAGGGCTCAATGCCGGCCTCTGCCAGCCGCTCGGTGTAGCGAATAGAGACGTACTGGCTGCCACGGTCGCTATGATGGATCAGGCTCCCCGTGCGATGTGGCTGGCGGGCATACAGGGCTTGCTCCAGGGCATCCAGTACGAAGTCGGTCTTCATGCTGGTACTGACTCGCCAGCCGACGATGCGCCGCGCAAAGACATCAATCACGAAGGCCACATACAGCCAGCCCTGCCAGGTCGAGACATACGTGAAGTCCGACACCCACAGCTGATTTGGGCGGTCGGCATGGAACTGGCGTTGCACACGATCCAGCGGGCAGAGCGACTTGTCGCCGGCCACCGTTGTGCGCAGGATCTGGCCGCGCCTTATGCCCTGTAATCCAGCCAGACGCATCAATCGCTCTACCGTGCATCTGGCAGCCTCGATGCCTTCTCGCCGCAGCTGCTTCCAGACCTTCACCACGCCATAGCACTGCATGTTGTCGTCCCATACGCGCTGGATTTCCAAGATCAATGCGTCATCGCGTCGAGCACGGCAGCAGCGCAGTGCCGGGTTGCGCTGCTGCGCCGCATGCTTGCGGTAACCGGACGGGGCGATCCGCAAGACACGGCAGATCGACTCGACCCCGAGACGGTCACGATGCTGATCGACAAAGGCCCTCAGGACTTGGTGCGGCGGTCGAGCTCCGCCTGGGCAAAATACGCACTGGCCAGGCGCAGAATCTCGTTGGCTTTTCGCAGCTCGCGATTTTCGCGCTCCAGGGCTTTGATGCGTTCACGCTCTTCAGTGGTCGGCCCAGGACGTTGGCCGGCGTCGGTCTGATGGCGACGAATCCAGCCATGCAGGGTTTGTGCGGCGCAGCCAATCTTCGGCGCTATGGCTTCAATGGCAGCCCACTCGGAGGGGTAGTCGTTCAGGTGCTCCAGAACCATGCGTACGGCACGTTCACGGACTTCAGGGGAGTAGGTCGTGGTCTTTCTCATGGCCTCATCTTCTCAAGAGTTGAGGCCTCCACGAAACCCAGGGCAGTTCAATCACCTTCTTGGGACCAAAGCTGGGATGCTCTTTCTTGACGGCTACGATCTGCTCAGCCACCTGCGGATTTACCGCATGCGGGCAGCTGTGAGGGGCTTTAGAGCGCTCCACCAAACCCTCGGCTCCCGCCCGCTGATAGCGCTCGATCCATTTATAGACGGTCTTGCGGCTCAGCCCATAGCCCACGGCAAGCTCACTAATCGAGTACCGGGCGCTTAGCCAGTCGGCAATCAGCTTTACCTTCAAATCCATTACACAAGTCTCTTTCCAGGGCATGGGCAGCACTGTAGTGGTCTACTAACCCCGGACACCTTTTTAGGCGAAGATGATCGCCAGACAGAGGTGTTTGATGAGCAGACCAAGACGTACCTTCACCCCCGAGTTCAAACATGAGGCAGCCTGCCTAGTACTCGATCAGGGCTACAGCTGTGCCGAGGCAGCCCGATCGCTTGATGTGGGCGAAACGGCACTCAGGCGCTGGGTGAGTCAGTTGCAACAGGAGCGTGGCGGTATTACCCCGACAGCCAAGGCTCTCACGGCTGAGCAGCAAACCATTCAGCAGCTCCAGGCGCGGATTAACCGGCTGGAGCTTGAGAAGAAAATCTTAAAGGAGGCTACTGCGCTCTTGATGGCCGAGGAACACGGGCGCAGACGTTGAGTTCGATTCGGCGGCTGACCGCACGCTATCCGGTACATCTGCTGTGCTCGGTGTTTGAGCTCCCTCGATCCTGCTATTACGCCCACCAGGCCCGTCGCCGTCACATCGATGTCCGGCAGGTAGGTTTGCGTAGTCGCATCCATGAACTGTTCAGCCAAAGCCGTCGTTCGGCGGGTAGCCGCAGCATCGTGGCCATGTTGAAGGACGAAGGCACGGAAGTGGGCCGTTTCAAGGTTCGAGGCGTGATGAAAGCGCTGGGATTGGTCAGCAAGCAGCCCGGTGTTCACGTCTATAAGCACGCCAACGTTGAGCGCCCCGACATTCCCAATCGTCTTGCACGCCAATTCACGGTTGCAGCGCCCAACCGCGTCTGGTGCGGCGATATCACCTACATCTGGACACAGGGACGATGGCATTACCTAGCGGTCGTGATGGATTTGTACAGCCGCCGAGCCGTGGGTTGGGCACTTTCGGAGAAGCCAGACGCCGAACTGGTGATCAAGGCACTCGACAAGGCCTATGCCGTGCGTGGACGGCCAAGTGGCGTGCTGTTTCATAGCGACCAAGGTAGCCAATACGCTAGCCGCAGCTTCCGCCAGCGCCTATGGCGCTATCGCATGACACAGAGCATGAGTCGCCGCGGAAACTGCCACGACAACGCACCGATGGAGCGACTGTTTCGCAGCTTGAAAACCGAGTGGGTACCTGCGACGGGGTACCTGAACCAGGCCATGGCTGAGCAGGATATTGGCCGTTACCTCACGCGCTACAACTGGATCAGACCGCATCAACACAACGGCTTTGTGCCGCCTGCGGTTGCAGAGGAACAACTCAATTCTGTGTCCGGGAATTGTTGACCACTACACTCCCCTCGCCCCTTGCGGGAGAGGGGCTGGGGGAGAGGGGAAGCTACCAGCCGAGCGTTTCCTTGAGGAAAGGAATCGTCAGCCGTCGCTGCGCCTGCAGGGACGCCTTGTCCAGCTCCTCGAGCAAATCGAACAGGTCGTTCATGCTCCGCGAGCCACGGGTGAGGATGAAACGCGCCACCTCGTCGTTGAGGTGCAGGCCGCGCCGTGAAGCGCGCAGTTGCAGGGCGCGCAACTTGTCCTCGTCGGACAGCCCGCGCATCTGGAAGACCAGCGCCAGGCTCAGGCGCGACTGCAGGTCCGGCAGATGGACACCCAGCTCCCGCGGCGAGGCGCTGGCCGAGATCAACAGCCGGCGTCCCGCATCGCGCAGGCGATTGAACAGGTGGAACAGGCCCTCCTCCCACACCGGATCGCCAACCACCGCGTCCAGGTCGTCCAGGCAGACCAGCTCGCACTGTTCCAGGTTATCCAGCAACTGAATGCCATGCTGGGCGACATCGGCCAGCGGCAGGTAGACGGCCAGCTCGCGCTTCTGCTCGAAGCGCAGGCAGGCAGCCTGCAACAAATGGCTGCGCCCCGCACCGAGCGCACCCCACAGGTAGATCAGGCTTTCCGCCCAGCCAGCATCCGCATCGCACAGGCGCTCGACATAGCCCAACGCGGCAGCGTTCGCCCCCGGATAGAAATTGGCGAAGGTCGCATCGTCACGCAGACGTATCCCGAGTGGCAGCTGGATCGGTTTCATCGTGGCGTTCAACAGGCCCTGGGGGCATCTTGTCGGAGGCGCAGCGGGCTCGGCCGCTGCGGTGGTCGTGAAGGCGCGCAGTTTATACGCATCGCTCGCCGGCTGCAGCCGCGTTTACCAGCCGAAGCGCAGATCCACAGGGCTCTGCGGCGAGGCCTGCGGCTCCACAGGCGCGCCATCGACGGGCGCCGGTTGCGGTGCCGGAGCAGCCTCCACGGGCAGCTCGCGCAGGCGGGCGAGCGCCAACTGCGCACGCAATTGCTCGCTGCTGGCACTGACGCGGAACACCAGGCTATCGCCATCGACCGCCTCGAGCTGCGCCGCGAAAGGTTCTAGCAACTGTTGCACCTGGGCATAGCGCGCCAGGTTGGCGCCATCGATCTCCACGCGCAACGGCCCCGACTGTCCGGCGGTGACCCGGTAGTGCGGTGCCAGTCGTTCGATCACCGTGGCGAACACGCTGTCGGCCAGCGCCTGCGGGGTAGCCCCCGACGCCTCGCCCTGCTCACGCGTATCGGCCAGTTGCAAGGTCCAACGTGCACGCCAGCCATCATCCTGCTGCCGCGCATAAACGCCCAGCTGGCCATCGGCGGCGTAGCGTCCGGCCAGGTTTTCCAGCCCCGCGAGATTGGCCAGTGCGTCAGGCGTCGCGGCGAGTTGCTCCTGCAGATCGGCCAACGGCAAGCGCAGGGCCAGGCCGCGATGCTGCGCGGCATCACGCAGCGGCTGGGCCGACGGCTGACCATCGGCGACCAGATTGCTGCCCTCGGTATCCTCGGCAAGCCACCAGACCAGCAGCGAAGGACGGTTGGCGCCCCACAGCCCCAGCCCGGCCTCACGCAGTGCGCGGGCGGTGGCTTGCGGGTCGAACTCGACCACCAGGCGGTCGTTCTCGTAACCGTACTGCACCACCAGCTGCTGCGGATCTGCCCGCAGCGCCGACAGCGACGAGGCATCCGCCGCCTTCGGATCACCCGTGAGCCGCTGAATCAACGTTGCCAGCGCAGCCTGCAGAGCCGCATCACGCGCCTCTGCCTGCTGGCCCTGGACCGGTTCGCTGACGCGATAAAGACCGCCCAGCGTTTCCGCCTGGCTCGGCAGAGCGAGCAGGCACAGGCAGGACAACAGCAGCGAAGCGATCAGGCGCATGGGGGGTTCCGGGCAGGGAGGCAGACGTAAAGCCATACCTTAAACAGCCGCCGGACGGCGGGCAACCTGGAGCCGCTTTCCCGTCAGCAGAAACCGCGCCCTCGGTGGTGAGCGCCCCCCAAGCCTGCTAGAATCGCGCGCCTCCGAGACCGGCCCCGACAGTCCCGCCACGCGGGCCTGCGTGCGTCCCGGTCGCCCTGCGATTTTTTCTCCAAAGGCCTGGATCATGAGCAAGCAACCCTCCATCAGCTACAAAGACGCCGGTGTGGACATCGACGCCGGCGAAGCCCTGGTCGAGCGCATCAAAGGCGTCGCCAAGCGTACCGCTCGTCCTGAAGTGATGGGCGGCCTGGGCGGCTTCGGCGCGCTGTGCGAAATCCCGGCCGGCTACAAGCAGCCGGTGCTGGTCTCCGGTACCGACGGCGTCGGCACCAAGCTGCGCCTGGCGCTGAACCTGAACAAGCACGACAGCATCGGCCAGGACCTGGTCGCCATGTGCGTCAACGACCTGGTGGTCTGCGGCGCCGAACCGCTGTTCTTCCTCGACTACTACGCCACCGGCAAGCTCAACGTCGATGTCGCCGCCACCGTGGTGACGGGAATCGGCGCGGGCTGTGAACTGGCGGGTTGCTCGCTGGTAGGCGGCGAGACCGCCGAAATGCCCGGCATGTACGAAGGCGAAGACTACGACCTGGCCGGCTTCTGCGTCGGCGTGGTGGAAAAGTCCGAGATCATCGACGGCTCCAAGGTCGCCAGCGGCGACGCGCTGATCGCCCTGCCCTCGTCCGGCCCGCACTCCAACGGTTACTCGCTGATCCGCAAGATCATCGAGGTCTCCGGCGCCGACATCGAGCAGATCCAGCTCGACGGTACGCCGCTGACCGACCTGCTGATGGCGCCCACGCGCATCTACGTCAAAGCGCTGCTGCAACTGATCAAGCAGACCGGCGCGGTCAAGGCCATGGCGCACATCACCGGCGGCGGCCTGCTCGACAACATCCCGCGCGTGCTCCCCGAGGGCGCCCAGGCCGTGATCGACGTGGCCAGCTGGCAGCGTCCGGCGGTGTTCGACTGGCTGCAGGAAAAAGGCAACGTCGACGAGCACGAAATGCACCGCGTACTGAACTGCGGCGTGGGCATGGTCATCTGCGTGGCCGCCGACGCAGTAGAAGCGGCACTGGCCTGCCTGCGTGAAGCCGGCGAACAGCCCTGGGTCATCGGCAGCATCCAGACCGCCGCCGAAGGCGCCGCCCAGGTCCAACTGAACAACCTGAAAAACCACTGATGCCCAAGACCTGCGACCTGGTGGTGCTGATCTCCGGTGGCGGCAGCAACCTCCAGGCGCTGATCGACGATTGCGCCCGGGACGAACACCCGGGGCGCATTCGCGCGGTCATCAGCAACCGTGCCGACGCCTACGGGCTGACTCGAGCCCGGCAGGCCGGCATCGAAACCCAGGTGCTCGACCATCGCCAATACGCAGACCGCGAAACCTTCGACAGGGCCCTCGCGCGGTGCATCGACGCCTTCGAGCCCCAATTGGTGGTGCTCGCCGGCTTCATGCGCATCCTCAGTCCGGGCTTCGTACGCCATTACGCCGGGCGACTGCTGAACATCCATCCCTCCCTGCTGCCGCGCCACAAAGGCCTGAACACCCATGCGCGAGCGCTGCAGGAAGGCGATGCCGAGCATGGTTGCAGCGTGCATTTCGTCACCGAGGAACTCGATGGCGGTGCCCTCATCGCCCAGGCCAGCACCCCCGTCCTGTCCACCGACACGCCCGAGCAACTGGCGTTGCGCGTGCATGCCCTGGAACATCGCCTTTACCCCCAGGTCGTGCGCTGGTTTGCCCAAGGCCGCTTGCGCCTGGAGGCCCAAGCCGCGATGCTGGACGGCGAACCGCTGCCCGCCAGCGGTCGGCTCATCAATCGCTAGGAGTAGCCATGCGACGCGTCTTGTTGCTCGCCCTGTCCCTGCTCGCTCTGCAGGCCCAGGCCGCCGAACTCAAACCCTTCACCGCCAGTTACACCGCTGACTGGAAACAGGTCCCGGTCAGCGGCAGCGCCGAACGCCACCTGACCCGCGAAGACGACGGCCATTGGCGTCTGGACTTCGAAGCCTCGATGCTGGTCGCCGGTTTCAGCGAACAGAGCCTGTTCAGCGATGACAAAGATGTCCTGCTGCCTATCCGCTATCACCAGGAGCGTACCGGCCTGGGCAGCGGCAAGTCGGTGGAGCTCAACTTCGACTGGAGCGCCAAGCAGGTCACCGGCGAGGATCGCGGCGACCCGGTGAGCTTCCCGCTGAATCGCGGCCTGCTCGACCGCTCCACCTACCAGATCGCCCTGCAGCAGGCCGTCGCCGACGGCCAGCAGAGCATGAGCTATCAGGTGATCGACGGCGACGAGATCGAGACCTACGACTTCCGCGTGCTCGGCGAGGAAGTGGTGCGCACCCGCGCCGGCAAGCTGGACGCCATCAAGGTCGAACGCGTGCGCGACCCGGGCCGCAGCAACCGCAAGACCATCCTCTGGTTCGCCAAGGACTGGGACTACCTGCTGGTGCGCCTGCATCAGGTCGAGAAGGACGGCAAGGAGTACCAGATCATGCTCAAGGATGGCGAAGTGGACGGCCGCAAGGTTTCCGGTAGCTGATCGCCTCGATCACGTCCAGGTATGTCGTCACTTTCCACTTCGTCTCCCCCTCTTCCCTGTCGGGAGAGGGGCCTGGCTTAACGTCGACTGAATAGACGCACGTTGCCCCAGCCAGAGCGCCGCCTCTCCCCCGCCCACCCATCACCCCGCCGAAACCCTCGTCCTTGAGGGCTTTCAATGCGCGCGCGAGCGTGCGCAGGGTGCGACATATCGTCGCAACTCGAACAGACTGTTCGAATCTCCGTACTTATTCGTTCCGGCAACAGCTCGTATAAAAGAGTTGCAACCAGATGTTGCAAAGGAGAAGAAGTAATGAACGTGATCGTGTCCGAGCGTGACGAACAACATCTCTCCCAGGAAGCCCTGGCCATGGGTACCCGCGTATGGGATGTACTGCAAAATGGCCAGCTAGTCGGTATTTTCCAGGACGAATCCCAGGCCCACGCCTACCGGCAAGAGATCGAGGACGGACAGTTCTCGGCCTGACGCCGAAATGAAACGGGCTCCCCGTTGCCGGGGAGCCCGTTCATCCAAACCAGCCCCGCCTCACCACATGAGGTCATCGGGGATCTGGTAGGCGGCGTAAGGATCGTCCTCCTCCGGCGCTTCGGTCGGCGTGTTGAGCAGAATGATCCGCTTCGGATCGCGCTCCTGGATTCTCAACGCCGCTTCACGCGGAATCATTTCGTAGCCACCCTCGTGCCGCACGATGGCCAGGGAGCCACGGGAAAGTTTGTCGCGCAGCATGCCATTGACGACGATGCGCTTGACCTTCTTGTCGTCGACGAAATTGTAGTAATCCTCGCCCTTGAGCTTGGGCAGTCGCGAGCGCTCGATGAGTTGCTTGACCTGCGCCGCGCGTGCTTTCTGATCGGCTTTTTCCTGCTGCTGGCGGTTCAGCTCGCGATCGCGGCTGGCTTTCTCTTCCTGAGCCTTGAGTGCGGCCTGGCGCTGGGCGTCGTCTTTCTCGACCTGGCCCTTGCGCTCCATGCGCTGCTGCTTGTTTTTCTGCCGATCGGCCTGCTTGGCCTGCTTCTCATTCACCAGGCCGGCTTTCAACAATTGATCGCGAAGGGACATGCTCATGGTCGTGGGTCGTCTTGCATCCGGACAGTCATGTGAAATCGCCGGTCGTACCGGCATCGGGGTCGCCAATCGTGGCGGCTCGGCGCCTCAGGCGCAAGGGTGTTCGGCCTGTTTGGCCTCGTTCCACAGCGCGTCGAGTTCTTCCAGCGAACAACCTTGCGGCGCTCGTCCACTCTCGCGCAAGCGGGCCTCGATATGCCGGAAGCGTCGCTCGAACTTGCCGTTCGCCGCGCGCAGCGCGGCCTCTGGGTCTAGCTGCAGGTGACGGGCGAGATTCACCGCGCTGAACAGCACATCCCCCAGTTCCTCAAAGACCGCCGTAGCGTCGTCGCCCGCCAGTGCCTGGCGCAACTCGTCCATCTCCTCGGCGAGCTTGTCCGCCACCGGCGCGGCGGACGGCCAGTCGAAGCCGACGTTGGCGGCGCGCTTCTGCAACTTTGCCGCACGGGAGAGCGCCGGCAGCCCCGACGGCACGTCATCGAGCAGCGAAAGCTGCTCGGGCGCCGCGGCACGCTCGGCGCGCTCTTCGGCCTTGATCTCCTCCCAGCGCTGCCTGATCTGCGCCTCGGAAAGACGCGGCAGGTCCGGCGAGCCGTAAAGATCGCCATCGGGGAACACATGGGGGTGCCGACGCAGCAGCTTGCGAGTGATCCCATCGACCACCGTGGCGAACTCGAAGCGCCCTTCCTCCTTCGCCAACTGGGCGTAGTAGACGACCTGAAACAACAGGTCACCGAGCTCGCCGGGCAACTCCGCGAAGGCGCCGCGCTCAATGGTGTCGGCCACTTCGTAGGCCTCTTCCAGGGTGTGCGGCACGATACTCGCATAGTCCTGCTGCAGATCCCACGGGCACCCCCGCTGCGGGTCGCGCAGCCGAGCCATCAGCGCCAGCAGGTCGTCCAGCGAATAACGGCTCATGCACCGGGCCCGCGATTACGTCGCGCATCGATGATGTTGGGCAACTGCGAGATGCGCCCGAGCAGGCGACCGAGCGCATCGAGCCCGGGGATCTCGATGGTCAGTTGCATGGAGGCGGTGTTGTCCTCCTTGTTCGAGCGGGTGTTCACCGCCAACACATTGAGACGCTCGTTGAGCAGCAACTGGGAGACGTCGCGCAGCAGGCCGGAGCGATCGTAGGCACGGATCAGGATGTCCACCGGATAGGTCTGCACCGGCACCGGCCCCCAACTGACCTGGATGGTCCGCTCGGGTTCGCGGGCCGCCAGTTGTAGGGCGGTCGGGCAATCCTGGCGGTGAATGGTGACGCCACGCCCCAGGGTGATGTAACCGACGATGGGATCTCCCGGCAGCGGTTGGCAGCAACCCGCCATCTGCGTCAGTAGGTTGCCCACGCCCTGGATCTGGATATCGCCCCGACGACCCGGCTTGTTGCTGCTGCCGCCCCGCCGGGGAATGAGTTCCAACTGCTCGCTGCCGCGCTCCGGCTCGACCAGCGACTGGGCCTGGTTGACCACGTGAGCCAGGCGGATGTCGCCGGCACCGAGCGCCGCGTACATGTCTTCGGCGGTCTTCAGGTTGACCTTTTCGGCCAACCGCTCGTAGTCCACCTGCGCCAGGTCCATGCGCCCCAGCTCACGTTCGAGCAACGCACGGCCGGCGGCGACGTTCTGGTCGCGTGCCTGCAGCTTGAACCAGTGGACGATCTTCGCCCGGGCACGGCTGGTGGTGACGTAGCCCAGGTTCGGGTTGAGCCAGTCACGGCTCGGCGAACCCTGCTTGCTGGTGATGATCTCCACCTGCTCGCCAGTCTGCAGCCCGTAGTTGAGCGGCACGATGCGCCCGTTGACCTTGGCGCCGCGGCAGTTGTGGCCGATCTCGGTGTGCACCCGGTAGGCGAAGTCCAGCGGCGTGGCGCCCTTGGGCAGGTCGATGGCGTGGCCGTCGGGGGTGAACACGTAAACCCGGTCCGGCTCGATGTCCACGCGCAACTGCTCGGCCAGGCCGCCGATGTCGCCCAGCTCCTCGTGCCATTCGAGCACCTGGCGCAACCAGGCCATCTTCTCTTCGTAGTGGCTGGAGGTGCTCTTGACGTCGGTGCCCTTGTACTTCCAGTGGGCGCAGACGCCCAGCTCGGCTTCCTCGTGCATGGCGTGGGTGCGGATCTGCACTTCCAGCACCTTGCCGTCCGGGCCGATCACCGCTGTGTGCAGGGAGCGGTAGCCGTTCTCCTTGGGGTTGGCGATGTAGTCGTCGAACTCCTTGGGAATGTGCCGCCAGAGGGTGTGCACGATGCCCAGCGCGGTGTAGCAGTCGCGCATTTCCGGGACCAGCACGCGCACCGCACGGACGTCGTAGATCTGGCTGAACTGCAGGCCCTTGCGCTGCATCTTCCGCCAGATGGAATAGATGTGCTTGGCGCGCCCGCTGATGTCCGCCTTGATGCCGGTGGCGGCCAGTTCCTCGCGCAACTGATCCATCACCCGATTGATGTACTGCTCGCGATCCAGGCGGCGCTCGTGCAGCAGCTTGGCGATCTGCTTGTATTGCTCCGGCTCCAGGTAACGGAAGGACAGGTCCTCCAGCTCCCACTTGATGTGGCCGATGCCCAGGCGGTGCGCCAGCGGCGCATAGATATCGAAGACTTCGCGGGCGACGCGCTGGCGCTTTTCGTCATCGCCGTTCTTCACCGCACGAATCGCGCAGGTGCGCTCGGCCAGCTTGATCAGCGCCACGCGCACGTCGTCGACCATCGCCACGAGCATCTTGCGCAGGTTTTCCACCTGCGTCTGCGAGCCGAGCACCAGCGACTGCCGGGGATTGAGGCTGGCGCTGATCGCGGCCATGCGCAGCACGCCCTCGATCAGCTTGGCGACCACCGCACCGAAGCGCGGGGACACGTCGGCCAGGGCGATCTTCTCTTCGCGAACGCCGCGATAGAGCACCGCCGCGACCAGGGAGTCCTGATCGAGCTTGAGATCGGCGAGGATCTCGGCGATCTCCAGGCCGGTGGTGAAGCACGAGGCGTCCTCACCCCAGGAGTGCTGCCCTTCCTTGGCGCGCTGTTCGGCCTCGCGGGCAAACTCGCACGCATCGCGCAGGGCCTCCCGGTCCAGCGCCGGGTCCAGGCCGATCACATGATCGAGCCAGGCCTCGAGGTTGATGCTGCCGTCGTTGTTGACTGGCTGTTGCGCTCTTACCTGTACCATTTCGCTTCCCTAGGCGTCCCGAGGGCGCCCTTGACGCCGGCCTTCTATGGGCCGGTCGGAATAACCTGCATGCAGTCGCGCCCGCGACCACCTACCTCTCGAACAGAACCATGGCCTCGACATGCGCCGTTTGCGGAAACATGTCGATCAGCCCGGCGCGGACCAGGGAAAACCCCTGGGCGACCAGTTGCGCGGCATCGCGCGCCAGGGTCGCCGGGTTGCAGGACACGTACAGCACCCGCTGCGCGCCCAACCCATCCAGTTGCCGCACCACCTCCAGCGCGCCATCGCGCGGCGGATCCAGCAGCACGGCGGAGAACCCGCCTTCGGCCCAGCCCGCCGAGGCCAGCGGCTTCGACAGGTCGGCCTGAAAAAAGTGCGCATTGCCCAGCTCATTGGCCTGGGCATTCGCGCGGGCGCGCTCGACCATTCCCGCGACGCCCTCGACACCCACCACCGCCTGCGCGCGGCGCGCCAGCGGCAGGGCGAAATTGCCCAGGCCGCAGAACAGGTCCAGCACGCGTTCATCCGCCCGCGGCGCCAACCATTCGAGCGCCTGGGCGACCATCGCCTGGTTCAGCTCGCCGTTGACCTGGACGAAATCCCCCGGACGATAGCCCAGCGTCATGCCCTCCAGTGGGTACCCCGCTTGCGGCGAGTCGCTTTGCGGCTCGCCGGCCCCCTGCAACCAGAGCTGTGCGGCATGCGCCTGGGTGAATGCCCGCAGGCGTTGCAGATCGGCATCGCCCAGGGCCGCGGTATGCCTGACCAAGAGCGCCGCCTGAACGCCCTGGAAGAGTTCGACGTGGCCAATCGCCCGGGGCGCATCGAGCTCGCGAAGCATCCCCGGTAACGCTTCGAGCAGCGGCTGCAAGGGCTGTACCAGCACCGGGCAATGACTGACTTCGACGATCGCCTGACTGGCAGCGGCGCGGAAGCCGACCTCCAGCGCCTGGCGCTTCGCATCCCAGCGCACGGCAATGCGTGCGCGGCGCCGATAGGCCAGTTCGTCTCCAGACAGCGGCGCCGCCCAATGCCGCACGTGCAGCCGCGCACCACGCTCCAACTGATCGGCGAGGTTGCGCTGTTTCAGGGCAAGTTGTTCAGCATGGGGCAGGTGCTGCAACGAGCAGCCACCGCAGCGACCGTAGTACTCGCACGGCGGGGTACGCCGCTCGGGCGAAGCGTCGAGGACGCGCTCGACACGAGCGTCCACCACCTGGCTGCGCGCCGCCAGCACCCGCGCCTCGACCGTTTCGCCCGGTAGCGCGCCGCTGACGAACCAACTGCGCCCCTCGACGAAGGCGATGCCACGGCCGTCGTGCGCCAGGCGCTCGACCTGCAGGCGCTGCTTCTTGCCCACCGGCAAGGCTGCCGCCGAGCGCCTTTCGCCGCCGCCCGACTGCAGGCGCAGTCCACCGTTACGCTTGGCCATGATCAGCGCGCATAGATGCCGCTGGAGAGGTAGCGATCGCCGCGGTCGCAGATGATCGCGACGATGACCGCATTCTCTACCTCGGCGCTCAGACGCAGGGCCGCAGCCACCGCGCCACCCGAGGACACGCCACAGAAGATGCCCTCCTCCCGCGCCAGTCGGCGCATGGTTTCCTCGGCCTCGGCCTGGGACATGTCGATGACCCGGTCGACCCGCTCGGCCTGGTAGATCTTCGGCAGATACTCCTGCGGCCAGCGGCGGATGCCGGGAATCGCGGAACCTTCCATCGGCTGCAGGCCAATGATCTGAATCGCCTGATTCTGCTCCTTGAGGTAACGCGAGGTGCCCATGATGGTACCGGTGGTACCCATGGAGCTGACGAAGTGGGTGATGCCGCCGGCCGTCTGCCGCCAGATTTCCGGACCGGTGCCACGGTAGTGGGCCTCGGGGTTGTCGCCATTGGCGAACTGGTCGAGCAGCTTGCCGCGCCCTTCGCGCTGCATCTGTTCGGCGAGGTCGCGGGCGCCTTCCATGCCCTGCTCCTTGCTCACCAGGATCAACTCGGCGCCATAGGCGGTCATCGCCCACTTGCGCTCGTCGGTGGAGTTGTCCGGCATGATCAGGATCATGCGGTAGCCCTTGATCGCCGCGGCCATGGCCAGGGCGATGCCGGTGTTGCCGGAGGTCGCTTCGATCAGGGTGTCGCCGGGCTGGATGTCGCCGCGTGCCTCGGCGCGTTCGATCATCGACAGCGCAGGACGGTCCTTCACCGAACCGGCCGGATTGTTGCCTTCGAGCTTGAGCAGCACCAGGTTGCTGGTCTGCCCCGGCAGACGCTGCAGGCGCACCAGAGGCGTATTGCCGATGCACTCGGCGATGGTTGGGTACTGCACAGTCATGGAGGGCGAATCCATCCGAAAAACAGGAGCCGCCATGATACCACCGCCAATCCGCCGCCCGGCGCTAGCCGAGCGGTTCCTGATATTTCCGTGAAGCGGGTTCAGCTCAACGCGCCTGCGCCATCCTCAGGGCCTCGGGCAGGCTCAACGCCAGCATGCGACCATGGTCGGCACCGGCGAAGCGCTGATAGTCGACCCGCAGGCCGGGCACCTGCGCCAGGCGCGCGCCCAATTGCCTTGCCGCATCCCTGGGCACCGCGCTCACCGCCGCCCGTCGCGCGGCGACCCTGGCCGGGTCGGCACCCGGGGGGGCGCTGCGCCGGGAGACGTCCGCATCGCCCACCAGCAACGCGAGCCGCCGCTCGCCCGGCACAGAGTCGAAGGCTGCAGCCTCCTCCAGCAGGTAGCCGTCGTGCCACCACAGGGAAGCATCGGCCGCCACGTAGCGGGTGAACAGCTGCGGTCGGGTGAACAACGTATGCAAGGTCAGCAGGCCACCGTAGGAATGTCCCCAGAGGGTGCGACGCTCACTGTCCAGCGGCACCTGGGACGCCACCCAGGGCATCACCTGGCGCTCCAGCAGATCGAGGAACGCCCCCGCGCCACCGTTGCGCCGGCCGTCGGCGAGCGCGTCGCGCATATCGATATCGCCGTTGACTGCCGGGGTGTAGTCATAGGCACGCCCCTCCAGGTCGAAACGCTGGCCATTGGCGTAGCCGAGGAACACCAGCACCGGCGGATCGTCCTGCAGGGCCTGCAAGTGGCTGTCATCGAGCGCACTCAGCGCCGCGTTGCCATCGAGCAGGTAGAGCACCGCAAAACCCTTCGTCGGCGCCTTGGCCTTCGGCGTGGCGATCCAGACGCGGTAGTGCCGCGCGCCATCGACGGCGTCGAAGTCGCGTGCATTGAAGTCGTAGAAGGCGGAGCGATGATCGACAAGAGTCTCGGGCATGACGCTATCGATGCGGGATTGGGCCAGGGCGCAGGGCATGAGGCCCAGGAGCAGGCAGAGAGACAACGTGCGAAGCGGCATCGGGAAATCCGGCGGGCGAGCAAGGGAATGGCACCGACTACTGTGCCGTCTTGGCGTCGAATTGCAACGTCCAAATGCAATCAATTCCCAAAAACACGGACGCCACGGGCGACGGCCTCGCGGTACCGTCGTCCGTGGCGCCTGCTATCGAGGATGGATCAGAAGTCCATCGTCAAACCGACGTTGAGCCGCCGCCCATCGAGCACCGCCTCGTAGTCCTCGTTGGTGACTTCCTTATTGGCGACGTTGTACAGACCGACCTTCAGGTCGACGTCACGGGTCAGCGCGTAGACCATGCCGATGTCGATGAAGCCATAACCCGGCGTGCCTTCGCTCATGCTGGTGCGGCTCAGGTAATCGGAGGTCTTGCTGCGGTAGTTGCCCTGCAGCCAGGCGTCCAGGCGCGGTGTCACGGCCCAGTCGAGCAATGCGTTGGCCATGTGCTTGGGCTGCTTGTTCAGCGGCTCGCCCTGGTAGTCACCGGTCTTCTGCTCGGACTCGGTGTAGGTGTAGCTGCCGCGCAAGGTCATCGATGGTGTGAAGGCGTAATCGACCGTCCATTCCACGCCCCGCATGACCGCTTCGTCGACGTTCACGCGGGTGCTGAGGAAGTACCACTGCTCGCCACCGTAGCTACAGGCCCAGTTCGCATAGATGTCACGGTTGGCGCTACCCGTGGCGTCCGTGGAGCAGGTGCGAACCTCGGAGATCTTGTCCTTGTACTGGGTGTAGAAGACCATCAGGCTCGAGGCCAGGCCCCGTTCGCGGTTGTCGTAGTTGAAGCCCACCTCGTAGTTGGTGCTGGTTTCCGGCTGCAGATCGGGGTTGCCGATGATCGCGCCGCGGGCGTGCGGCGCGTAGGACTGCCAGCCACCGCCCCCAGTGGTCTGGCCGAAGCCTTCGGCAGCATCGGTCAGCGACGGCTGTTGGTAGCCCGTGGAGATACCCCCCTTGAGGGTCAGGGTCGGCGAGAAGGTATAGACGCCATACAGGCGCGGAGACACCTGGCCACCGAAGAACTCATCGTCGTCGTAGCGCACCCCGGTGGTGATCGCCAGGTCATCGGTGACGCCCCACTCCACCTCGGCGAACAGCGCGGCCAGCCAGCGATCCAGGTGTCCCGGCGCATCGGCCACGCCGGTGCCGATCAGGCCGTTGTCCTTGCGCGTCAGGTCTTCCTGGGTATAACGCCCGCCGAAGGTGACCACGTGGGGGCCCCAGAAGTAGCTGGCCTGACTGTTGAGGACGGTGACTTCCTGCTCCTTGGTGAGCTCCTGGACCCGCTCGGAGACGTCACGCTGCAGGTAGGTCTTGACCTGGAAGCTGTCGTAGAAGCCCTCATGGGACAGGACATACACATCCTTGTCGTACTCGGTGCTCGAACGGGCCCCGCCCTCGGAGACCGGCAACACGCTCTTGCCGGGATGATTCACTTCGTCCAGGCGCGAAGCGTCGTAGCTGACCGCGAAACGGTTCATGTCGTCGGGCGTCAGGTAGAGCTCGATTCCGCCCTGCTTGCGCTTGCCGTCCGGCTCGCTGGCGGCACCGTCGCTGCCACCGACGTATTCGCTCTCGTCGGTACGCGTGAAGCTGCCGTTGACGCTGGCGCCGAGCAGGTTCGGCACCAGCGCGCCAGCGGCATAGACGCTGGTCACCGACTGGTCCTCGTTGAGGTCGTTGAACGAGCGCGAGTATTCGCTCGACAGCGTGCCGGCCCACTCATCGCCTCCCTTGCGCGTGATGATGTTGATCACCCCACCCATGGCCTCCGAACCGTAGAGCGACGACATCGGCCCGCGGATGACCTCGATGCGCTCGATCATCGACAACGGCGGCAAGGCGATCTGCTTGCCTCCATCGCTGCCGTTGGTGTTGACCGAGCGTCCGGCGGAGATCGGCCGGCCATCGACGAGGTAGAGGGTGTAGGACGAACTCATGCCACGGATGCTGATGTCCTGGTTGGAGCCGCCACCGGTGACGTACACACCGGGGATGTTCTTCATCGCATCGACGATGCTGGTATAGGACTGCTTCTCCAGGTCCTCGCGGGTGATCACCGAAATGCTCGCCGGCGCCGTGGCGATGTTCTGTTCATAGCCCGCGGCGCTGACGACGTTGACGCTTTCCAGTTCGATGGCTTCCTGCGCCTGTGCGCTCGCACCCATCAGGCTCGCCAGGCTGACGCCACAGGCCAGCCGGCTACGCGGGGAACGGAACATGAATGGTGATCTCCTAGATGAAAGTCCTGGCATGAGC
Source organism: Pseudomonas sp. R4-15 (assembly GCF_055768815.1). NCBI lineage: Bacteria > Pseudomonadati > Pseudomonadota > Gammaproteobacteria > Pseudomonadales > Pseudomonadaceae > Pseudomonas > Pseudomonas sp. R4-15. The sequence continues at coordinate 2,078,432 of NZ_CM147293.1, read as the reverse complement.
GCCCCCATCCAGGTCACTCGGAGGCGATCTGGCTCGACGCATGAGGGGGCTCTTCGAGTGACACCGGCGAGGACCGATGACTCGTTAAATGCTATTCATTGTCATTTGAGAGTAAAGCTCGTTTACAATCTATACACCTGCCAGGCAAAAACTCACGCGAAGCCCTGGCTCGCGGTTCTCCGCCCAGATACGCCCTCCGTTGAGCGCCACGATGTTCTTCGCCAGGGACAATCCCAGACCGAAGCCCCCGGTGTCCGGACGTGCCGCATCCAGGCGGACGAAGGGCTCGAAGATCCGTTGCAGATCTTCGTCATCGACGCCCGGCCCCTGATCCTCCACCCAGAGCAACCAGTCGCGCCCCTCCCGGCGCCCCCCAAGGCGCACCACGCCGTCCGCTGGAGAGTGGCGAATGGCATTGCGCAGCAGGTTCTCCAGCATCTGTGCCATACCATTGAGATGCCCGTGCACGCGGCAGTCCTCGGGCAGCTCGCACGGCATGCGCTCGGGCGTCCAGCCGCACTCGAACGCCGCGTCCTCGCGTAAGAGCTGCCACAGCTGCGCCAGCTGAATCGCCTCAGCAGGCAACCGAGGGCGCTCGGCGTCCATCCATACCAGGTCCATGGTGTCCGCCACCAGGCGCTCCATCACGTCCACCTCGCGCTCCAGACGCTGGCGCAGTGCCTCCACCGGCAGCGCTCGGTCGCCAGCCACGCGCAGACGACTCAGGGGCGTGCGCAACTCGTGGGACATCCCGCGCAACAGCTCGCGCTGCATATCGAGCATGCCCTGCAAGCGCTCGGCCATGAGGTTGAACGCCTGCGCGACCTCGCCCAGTTCGTCGCGCCGCCGGGCGATGGCGGGAATCACACGTGCCGAGAGGTCGCCACCGCTCAGAGCCAGGGCCTGGCGCCGCAATTCGGCCAGCGGGGCGATGAAGCCGCGGTAGAGCAGCAGGCCCAGCAGCAACGCGAGCGTAGCGGGCAGCACCCGTTGCAACAGCGGATCGAGCCAGACCTTGTAGCGCCGCGGATCCAGGGCCTGGGGCAACTCGAGCACCAGCCGCGCCTCGCCATTCGGCCAAGGCACGGTGAAGGTCGGCGTGCCACCGGGACGACCGAGCCAGCCATCGAGCTGTCGCACGAAGTCCAGCCTGTCGCGCTCGGCCTCGCTCAGCGGCTGCGTGGAAAGCGGGGTCGCGCCATCGTCGAGCACCACGACGGCCCAGATGTCATGCCGCTCGCGCAATTGCCGGAGGAAGCGCTCGACCCCCACTGCGCCCTCAGTGTCCCAGGCCTGCTGGGCCTGGCCCGCGTAGTCACGCAGTTGTTGTTGGGTCGTTTGCGGGAGGTAGTTGAACCACTGCGTCACCCGACTGGCGACGTCCACATGCAGGCTGACCAATAACAGGCCGAACAACGCGAGCAGCCCGGCCAAGCGCCAGAACAGCGAGTAACGACCCGGCATCAGGCCTCCTGCAGGCTGAGCAGATAGCCCTTGCCCCAGACCGCTTCGATGCGCATGCCGTGGTAATCCAGGGCAGCCAGTTTGCGGCGCACGTTGCTCACATGCATGTCGAGGCTGCGGTCATGTTGCGAGTAGCCACGGCGCAACACCTGCTGATAGAGGAACGGCTTGCTCAGCACTTCGCCGGCGTGTCGGTTGAGGGTTTCCAGGAGACGGAACTCGGTGGCGGTCAAACCGGCCCAGGCCCCGGCGAGCGCCACATCGGCGCGCATCTCGTCGAATACCAGCTCGCACTGCGCCCGACTCGGCGCCTGGCCGCGCTCGTAGGCCACCCGGCGCAGGATCGCCTCGATACGTACGCGTAATTCACCGATGCTGAAAGGCTTGGGCAGGTAGTCGTCCGCCCCGCTGGAGAAACCGCTGATGCGATCCTGCTCGCTGCCCAACGCCGACATCAGGATCACCGGCACGTGCCGCTGACGACGCAACCGCGCGAGCAGTTCCAGCCCATCGATCTCGGGCAGGAGAATGTCCAGCAGCACCAGAGCGAAGGTCGGGTCCGCGGCCAGCTCCAGCCCTCGGCGGCCGGTGCTGGCGAGCGTTACCTGATAGCCGTGTTGCGTCAGCGCTTCCTTGAGGTGTGCGCCCAGCAGCGGATCGTCCTCGATGGCAAGGATCTGGCGATCGTCGTATGGCTGCATGATTCCCTTCCCAATACAAATGCGAATAATTCTTTCTCGAAGCCGACATCGCTGTCCAGTCTCTTCCACTGCGCTCATCTCCAGGTGAAAGCGTCGGGCCCAACCTCTACACTGGCGGCATTCATGGCGGGACTCAGAGCGAACGGTGTTTCAGGACCTCGGAATCAAGGGCCGCGTGCTGCTGCTCACCTTGCTGCCCACCAGCCTGCTGGCCCTGGTGCTCGGCGGCTACTTCATCTGGACGCAGCTGGCCGATCTGCAGGCGCAGTTGCTGCAGCGCGGGCAGATGATCGCCGAACAGCTGGCCCCGCTGGTCGCGCCGCCGCTCGGGGAAAATGATGCCGCGCGTCTACGACGCATCGCCGAGAGCACCCTGGACAAGGAGGACGTGCGCTCGGTGAGCTTCCTCAACGCAGCCCGTGAGCCGCTGGCGCACGCCGGCCCGCGCATGCTCGGGCCCGGCCCGGAGCCGTTGGAAACCGGCTTGGCACTGAGCAGCTCGGCAGATACCACCCACCTGCTGCTGCCGGTAGTCGGTGGCACTGAACGGGTCGACACCGGCGATGCTCGTCTGCTGGGCTGGGTGGAGCTGGAGCTGTCGCACCAGCCGACGCTGCTGCGCGGCTACCGTCGGCTATTCACCAGCCTGCTGCTGATCGGCAGCGGCCTGTTGATCACCGCGCTGCTCGCGGCGCGCCTGGGGCGCACCATCAGCCAGCCGCTGCGGCGCATCGGCGAAGGCGTGGCGCAACTGCGTGACGGGCAGTTGCAGACCCGCCTGCCACACTTTCGCAGCCAGGAGCTGACCGAACTGGCCAAGGGCATCAACGGCATGGCCGAAGCCCTGCAACGCGCCCAGGAAGAACTGCAGCACAGCATCGACCAGGCTACCGAGGACGTCAGGCAAAACCTCGAGACCATCGAGATCCAGAACATCGAGCTGGACCTTGCACGCAAGGAGGCCCTGGCCGCGAGCCGCATCAAGTCCGAATTCCTGGCCAACATGAGCCACGAGATCCGCACGCCGCTCAACGGCATCCTCGGCTTTACCCAACTGTTGCAGAAGAGCGACCTGTCACTGCGCCAGCGCGATTACCTGGAAACCATCGAGAAGTCCGCCAGCAGCCTGCTCGACATCATCAACGAGATCCTTGATTTCTCGAAGATCGAGGCCGGCAAGCTGGTGCTCGACAGCATTCCCTTCAACCTGCGCGACGTGGTCGAGGAGAGTCTCACCCTGCTCGCACCCACCGCCCACGGCAAAGGCCTGGAGCTGGTCAGCCTGATCTATCGCGACACGCCGCTGTCGCTGGTCGGCGACCCGGCACGGCTGCGTCAGGTCTTCACCAACCTGATCGGCAACGCCATCAAGTTCACCGCCGAGGGCAGCATCGTCGTACGGGTGATGGTCGAGGACGAGAGCGACGAGCGCGCGCAACTGCGCATCAGCGTGCAGGACACCGGCGGCGGCTTGAGCGAAGCCGAGCAGACCAGCCTGTTCCAGGCCTTCAGCCAGGCCGACAACTCGATCAGTCGGCAGGTCGGCGGCACCGGCCTGGGGCTGGCGATCTCCAAGCGCCTGATCGAGCAGATGGGCGGCGAGATCGGGGTGCAGAGCGAGCCCGGAGAAGGCGCGGAGTTCTGGATCGGGCTGCGCCTGCCCAAGGCCCATGCCACGCCCGAGGAACGACTCTCCACCCCCTTCGGCGGACGCCGTGCGCTGGTCTTCGAACGCCACGAACTGGCACGCCAGGCATTGCTGCACGGCCTGGAGGACTGCGGCCTGAGTTGCCAGGTCTGCGCCACCCCGCAAGAGCTCATCGAGCAGGTACGCCAGGCAGGCGGCGACATCTCGCTCGCGGTGCTCGGCGTCCAGCCACAGACCGAGACACCCGTGGTGCTGCGTGAATGGCTCGCGCAACTCGATGCCCTGGGTTGCCAGAGCCTGCTCTTCTGCCCCACCAGCGAGCTGACCCGCTATCTGGAAATCATCCCCGAGCGCAGTACGACGCTGCTCGCCAAGCCGGCACACCTGCGCAAGCTGCAACGCGCCCTGCAATCACTGGAGAACCCCCAGGCTACGGCGTCGAACAATCCCCCCCTGCGCTTTCGCGAGCCGCTGCCAAGGGTTCTCTGCGTCGACGACAACCCGGCCAACCTGCGGCTGGTCGAAACGCTGCTGCAGGACATGGGCGCGCGGGTCGTCGCGGTAGACAGCGGCAGCGCCGCCCTGCAGGCGAGCGCCGAGCAACACTTCGACCTGATCCTCATGGACGTGCAGATGCCTGGCCTCGACGGCCGCCAGACCACGGAGGCGATTCGTCGTCGCGAGGTCGCCGAGGGCAGCGCCCCCGTACCGATCGTGGCGGTGACCGCCCATGCCCTGGCTGGAGAGCGCCGCGAGCTGCTGCACTGCGGGATGAACGACTATCTGGGCAAGCCCATCAGCGAGGGACAGCTGGAGCAGATCGTGCTCAAATGGACGTCCGCCAGTTCCGGCGAAGCGCCCATCGAGCCGCCCCTGCCCCGTGCTCCCCGCAGCCAGGCAGTGCTGGACCCCGACGAGGGTCTCGTCCTTGCCGCCGGGCGCCCGGAACTGGCGCGGGAAATGCTCGACATGCTGCTCGCGGGTCTCACCGCGGATCGCCTGGCGCTGCGCCAGGCCCGTGAAGCGGGCGACGCCCAGGCGCTGCTGGAGCGGGTGCATCGCCTGCATGGTGCCACCCGCTACTGTGGCGTCCCTCAACTACGCACCGCCTGCGAGCTCTGCGAAACCCTGCTCAAGCAGGGCGAACCGAGTGCCGAGGCAGCCCTGGTCGTTCTCGACCAGGCCATCGAACGACTGCAACTGGCGACCGCCAGCAGCGAAACATCCTAAAGAACGACTATGGCCGTACACGATTTCCGCTACTCCCTTCTCAACCCCCAACACACCCTCAGCGAATGCCGGGCACTTTCTCCGGGGCGCTACCAGGTCACCGGCAACGGCGGCTCGATTCGCGCGGGCGATACCCTCCTGGTGACGCTGCGTGGCAGTCGCGACCTGCACATGGAATTGGAGGTGGAGAAGGTTCGCCACCTGATCAAGCCCGCCGGGCAATGGCTGGCGGTCACCCGTGGTCCGGTGTTCGGCGAACTGTCGATCCTCGATGCCGAACTGATCTGCGACAGTTGCGGCAAGCAGCAGGCCTTCCAGTTCGCCGTGGATGCCAGCCAGGGGGCCGCGGCTCGCGAAGCCGCTGCGACGCAGCGTATCGCCGAACTCGGCTGGCTACGCAGCGAGGCCGGTGACGCCTGTCCGCAATGTCGCAAGGAACAACCATGAAAGCCCTGCCTCTCGCCGCGCTGGCGCTGCTGAGCGGCTGCGCCAGCCACGCCAAACTGCAGACGGAGCGCACCTACCAGGTCCAGTGGCTCGGTGAACGGCCGCGCCTGGAGGAAACCCAGGTCAGCATCACCCTGGCCGAGGATGGTCGCGCCTATGGCAGCACCGGCTGCAACCACTGGTTCGCCAGCTACCACCTCGACCACCATCATCTATCCTTCGAGCACCCCGGCAGTACCCGACGATTCTGCTCGCCCCTGCTGCAGGAACAGGAGCAGCGCTTCCTCGCTCTTCTCTCCAGCATCCAGCGCTGGAAGCGGGGCGATGGCGAAGAGATCAAGCTGCTGTCTCCCGAGAGGGAAGCGCTTCTACTCATCCCCATAGCCGAGTAGAATTTTGACGCCATCTTTATGGCGAACGCCAGTGAAGTGTGCGATCTTCCCGCGCGGGATTTCATAGAGCAGGAAAGGCTCGTGTATGGACAGGCTGCGGCGCTACCTTCTATTAGCGAACAGGGATGACGATACGGAAGGCTGGCGCACCAGCGTTCTGCGCATCCTGCTGCTCAGCACCCTGATAGCGCTACTGGCCGTCACGCTGCAAAGCGGCCTCGACGCCTGGAGACACCAGCGCTACCGGATCGTCGGCGTCGAAAGCCTCTTCTACGTAACCTCGATCGGCATCCTCTGGCTCAGCGGGCATCGCCGCAAGACCTCCTTCGCCGCCTTCCTTGTGATGCTCTACGCGGCGGGATTGGTGATCCTGCTCGGCACCGATGATCCCTGGTTGCAGCGCGTCGGCGCCGTCATAAGCTACTGCGCGCCGCTACTGGCACTGATCTTCTTCGGCTGGATTACCGCACTGCTGGCGGCCCTCGTGAACATCCTGCCGTTCTGGCTGACCCTGAGCCTCGAACAGGTCAGCCTGCCCCAACTGCATCTGCAACTGCCCAACAGCCCCCTCTATGTGAACGCCCTGCTGTACGTCTTTCTCAGTTGCAGCCTGCCGCTCGCCGTGGCCCGCATGACGCACGGCCTGAGCCGTTCCAAGCACCGCCAGGCCGCCCTGGACGCCCAGCTCAAGCACAGCCTGAGACTGCACCAGGAGCAGTTCGAGAACATTGGACCGGCATTGATCTGCGCGCCCCACGGCGAAATCCTCGAAATCAACCAAAAGGCCCGCCAACTCCTGGATATCGCCGAGGCGCCCCCCGGGAAACTGGCCGATCATCTTCGCAGCAGCAGCAACCAACCGCCCAGGCTCCTGACCTACGAACAGGTGCAGGACTGGACGCTAGCCGGAAAAGGGGTACACACCCCTCGCTGGCTGAGAATCAGCTTCGGCGAGCCCAGCGCGCATGGCGAAAGACTGGTCACCCTGCGCGACGTGACGCACCTGCGCCAGTTGCAGAGCGACCTGCGCGCACAGACCAATCACGCTCAGCAGGCACAACTGCAGGATGCCCTCACCGGCCTGCTCAACCGCGCCGGCGCCGCCGCACGCCTGGCGCAATGGCAACACGAAGCGCCGCAGCGCCCCATTGGCGCGATGGGCATCCACCTCGACGATCTCGGCTATCTCAACGACACCCACGGCACCGAAGCAGGCAACACCCTGCTTGCCGGCCTGGCCCGGCAACTACGCCAGGCGGCCCCGAAAGACGCCCTGCTGGCCCGCATCAAGGGGGCGACCTTTCTCCTGGCCAGCCCAACCATCGGCGACGAAGCCAGCGCCTTCGAGCAATTACAGCGCCTGCGTGGGGCATTGCCCGAGGCGCTTACCCTGACAGCGGGTATCGAACATCGTCCGCAACTGAACTTCGGCCTGGCCTTCTACCCCCGCGATGCCGCCGAGGGACTCAGCCTGATACGCCACTGCGAGCTGGCACTGACCCAGACCCGCCACAGCCGAGACGGCAGCGTGGCGGTGTATGACGCACAACGCGCACGCCGCAGCTATCAGCGCACCGACCTGCTGCTGCGCCTGCGCCGGGCGCTGGAGCTAGACCAGTTGTTCCTGCTGTTTCAGCCGCTGGTGGACGCCGAAGGCAACCTGCACAGCCTCGAAGCGCTGGTGCGCTGGCGTGACGAACAGGGGAACCTGATCCCGCCGGACCAGTTCATCCCGCTGGCCGAAGAATCCGAACTGATCGTAGAGATCGACCAGCGCGTGCTGGAACTGGCCTGCGAGCACATGGGGCGTTGGAAAAGCTGGTTCGGGCAGACGCCGCAAGTGGCGATCAACCTCTCGGCCCGGGACATGCAGTCGGCCGACCTGCTGCTGCGCCTGGAGGCCGCCCTGAGCCGCAACGGCCTGCAGCCCCGCGAATTGGAACTGGAAATCACCGAGAGCAGCCTGCTGGGTGAAACCCGGCAGACCCGCTGCAACTTCGCCCAGCTCTACGCCCGTGGCTTCCCGATCACCCTCGATGACTTCGGCACCGGCTACTCATCGCTCAGCCGCCTCACCGAACTGCCCATCAGTCGGCTGAAGATCGACCGTGCGTTCCTCGCCGACGTACCCGGCAACCCACGTCAGGAAACCCTGGTGAAGAGCATCATCGCCATGGGCCGGCAGATGGACCTGCGCCTGGTTGCGGAGGGCGTCGAACACCACGCGCAGTTGCACTACCTCGACGAGCTGGGCTGCGACAGCTTCCAGGGCTACCTGTTCTCGCCCCCGCTGAACGTTGCGCAGATCGAGGAACGCCTAGCCCAACGGGAGCACCCCGGCTTCCCGCCCCAGTCAGGCGTCAGCCTCGCCGAATAGCTCCAGTTGCTCGCCCCGCGCACGCAGGTCGAGCAGCCGCACCCCTACGCCGAGCAGTCGCACCGGACGCGCACCGCGAGCGAAGGCCTGCCCCAGCAAGGCGCGGTAGCTGTTCAGATCGAGGGCGGCGCCAGCCTGTTCCAGCGTGGTCTGGGTGAAGTCGTGGAACTTCACCTTGACGAAGGGCTTGTCGGGGCGATAACTGGCGTCGAGGCGCGCCAGGCGCCCCTGCATCTCTTCCAGCAACGCAGGGAGCTGGGCCTCGCAGGCAGGCAGGTCGGGCAGGTCCTGGTCGAAGGTGTTTTCCACGCTCAGCGACTGCCGCCGGCTGTCGATCTTCACCGGACGCTCGTCGATCCCTCGCGCCAGGCTCCAAAGACGCTCACCGAAACTGCCGAACTCGCGCCGCAGCGACACCCGATTCCAGTCGCGCAGTTGTTCGCAGGTCTCGATACCCAGTCGCGACAGGTGTGCGGCGGTTACCTTGCCCACGCCATGCAGACGCGCCACGGGCAGTTCACGCACGAAGGAGTCCACCGCCTGGGGCGGAATCACGAACAAACCGTCCGGTTTGCGCCAGTCGCTGGCGATCTTGGCCAGGAACTTGTTTGGCGCCACCCCGGCCGACACGGTGATGCGCAGGTCTTTCCAGACCCGCTGGCGAATGTCCTGGGCGATACGCGTGGCGCTGCCCTCGAAGCGCGAGCAATGCGATACGTCGAGATAGGCCTCGTCCAGCGAAAGCGGCTCGATCAATTCCGTGTAGTCACGGAAGATACCGTGGATTTCCCTCGAGGCCTGGCGGTAGACCTCGAAGCGCGGGCGCACGATCAACAGGTCGGGACAGAGCTTCATCGCATGCCGCGAAGACATCGCCGAACGCACCCCGTAGGCCCGCGCCTCGTAGTTGCAGGTCGCGATCACCCCACGGCGCTCGGCCGAGCCACCGACCGCCAGCGGACGACTCGCCAGGCTCGGGTCGTCGCGCATCTCGATGGCCGCGTAGAAACAGTCGCAATCGACATGAATGATCTTGCGTAGCGGCTGGGTCTGCCCCGTCAATTGCCCTCCCCGCGCCACTCGGTCTGCCGGCGCATTCCTGACGATGATAACCCCGAGCAGAACTAACTTACTGAGGAAAAACCACTTTTTCCTGACCGAGGGGTTGACAGCCGAAACTTTGACGGTAGAATGGCCGCCATCAGACGCGGGATGGAGCAGTCTGGTAGCTCGTCGGGCTCATAACCCGAAGGTCGTCGGTTCAAATCCGGCTCCCGCAACCAAATCAGGAGAAGCCCCGGCAGCGCAAGCGCCGGGGCTTTTTTCTATTTGGCCTGCCATCAGTCTGCACGATTGAACGTTCCAGGTAGCGGCCAGTCTGTGTGACAGGAACTCTCCAAACCCACCCGATGATCGCGAGGCATGGTCCATGCAATTCGCCTGGTTTGCCATGAAGAACCCCGACCTGCTCGCCGAACGCCTGGACGAAGATCAGGTGGAGATCATCGCGCCTACCTTGCACGGACTGCAGTTTCCGTCTCGGCGCGTCCCTGTGCAGCAATTTCTCAACACTGCCCAGCTCGAGACCGTGCTGCGCGAGTTACGCGAAGAGCGTGACCTGCTGGAAACTGGCGGCGTGACCCAACACTCCGGGCAACGTCGTTGACCCTCTGCCCATGCCAAGCGTCTGCCCATGACGCGCCCAGCGCCTGCACGCCGCTCCGCAGAGGTCGCACATGCTGCTGCGCCTGAGTGACGCCTGCGCGATGCTCGCCGATGCGTTCCCGGAGTATCGGGTGATCTGCGAGCAGAACTATGGCGGCGACGACATTCGCCTGATCGACCCCGAGAGCGGCGCCAACCGCCTGGTGATGGTGGGCCTGCACCTACATCGCTATCAAACCAGCTCCGCCATCGTGCGCCTGGTGGCAGAGATCCAGGAAGAGCTGGTCGCCACCGAGCGCCTCGGCGCCCGCCCGGAGCAACCACTGGCGATCTAGCGGATCGCTCGGACGCTGGCAAAGCCTTCGACAGGTCGCTAGAATTGCGCGCTTTTTGTTCAGCGCCCTATTTCCACCGAGGCTACGCGATGTCCACCGCCACACCCAAAGTCGGATTTGTCAGCCTCGGCTGCCCCAAGGCAACCGTCGACTCCGAACGCATCCTGACGCAGCTGCGCTTGGAGGGCTATCAGGTAGTGCCCAGCTACCAGGACGCCGACGTGGTGGTGGTGAACACCTGTGGCTTCATCGACAGCGCCAAAGCCGAATCGCTCGATGCCATCGGCGAGGCCATCGCCGAGAACGGCAAGGTGATCGTCACCGGCTGCATGGGCGTATCCGAGAACGCCATCCGTGACGTGCATCCCTCGGTGCTCGCAGTCACCGGTCCACAGCAATACGAGCAGGTGGTCAACGCGGTGCACGAGGTGGTACCGCCGAAGCTCGACCACGATCCCTTCGTCGACCTGGTGCCCCCCCAGGGCATCAAGCTCACCCCTCGTCACTACGCCTACCTGAAGATTTCCGAAGGCTGCAACCACAGCTGCAGCTTCTGCATCATCCCGTCGATGCGCGGCAAGCTGGTCAGCCGTCCGGTTGGCGACGTGCTCTCCGAGGCGCAGCGCCTGGTCAAGGCCGGTGTCAAGGAGCTCCTGGTGATCTCCCAGGACACCAGCGCCTACGGTGTGGACCTCAAGTACAAGACCGACTTCTGGGACGGCCGCCCGGTGAAGACCCGGCTGCTGGAGCTCTGCGAGGCATTGTCGAGCATGGGCGTATGGGTGCGCCTGCACTACGTCTACCCCTACCCGAACGTCGACGACGTCATCCCGCTGATGGCCGCCGGCAAGCTGCTGCCTTACCTGGACATCCCCTTCCAGCACGCCAGCCCGAAGGTGCTCAAGGCGATGAAACGCCCGGCCTTCGAGGACAAGACCCTGGCGCGGATCAAGCAGTGGCGCGAGCAGTGTCCCGAGCTGACCATCCGCTCGACCTTCATCGTCGGCTTCCCGGGCGAGACCGAAGAAGACTTCCAGTACCTGCTCGACTGGCTCAGCGAGGCGCAACTGGATCGCGTCGGCTGCTTCCAGTACTCGCCGGTGGACGGCGCGCCGGCCAATGAACTGGGCCTGGAGCCGGTGCCGGACGACATCAAGCAGGAGCGCTGGGAACGCTTCATGGCACACCAGCAGGCCATCAGCAGCGCGCGCCTGCAAGCGAAGATCGGTCGCGAAGTCGAAGTCATCATCGATGAAGTCGACCACGAAGGCGCCGTCGGCCGCTCCGCCGCCGATGCCCCGGAAATCGACGGCAGCGTATTCATCGAAAGCACCACGCTGCAGCCCGGCGACAAGGTTCGCGTACGCATCGTCGATGCCGACGAATACGATCTCTGGGCGGAACCGGTCTGACCCACCCAGGGTAACCGCCACGACACAAGGAACCCAGGATGTCCGACGCCACCCCCACCCCGCCAAGGCACGGGCTGGCTAGCCGGGCCTCCTGGCAACACTGGGCGCTGCTGATCGGCGTTTCGCTGCTGGCGACCCTCGCCTTCGCCGAAGGCCGGATTTCCGCCGCCCTGTTGCTGGGGCCGATGATTACGGCGATCGCCCTGGCCCAGGGCGGCCTCGAACTGCGCATACCGCCGCGCGCGTTCCAGTTCGCCCAAGGCGTGGTCGGCACGATGATCGCCCATGGCATGCCTGCCGCGACACTGACCCAGATACTCGGGCAGGGTCCGCTCTTCATCGGTTGCGTGCTCTCGGTGATCGGCATCGCCGTGGCCCTCGGCGTGCTGTTGCAATACTGGCGCGTATTGCCCGGTACCACGGCGCTCTGGGGCACCTTTCCCGGAGCCGCTTCGGCAATGGCGCTGATGTCTGCGGCCTTCGGCGGCGACATGCGCCTGGTCGCGCTGATGCAGTACCTGCGCGTACTGATGGTGGCACTGGCCGCCACACTGGTCGCCCACCTCTGGCAGCTACCCGATAGTCACGCGGCCTCGCCACTGGCGCAGGACTGGCTGAATTTCGGCCCGCTCTCTGGCCTGCTGCCGACCCTTGCACTGATCGCCGCCGGCGTACTGCTCGGCACCCGCAGCCGCCTGCCCGCCGGCGCCCTGCTGCTGCCAATGATCGGCGGCATTCTGCTGCAGGACGCCGGCCTGCTGCAGATCACCCTGCCGCCAGCCTTGCTCGCCACCGCCTATGCCTTGCTGGGCTGGAGCATCGGCCTGCGCTTCACTCGCCAGGTGCTGCGCGAGGCCTGGCGTGCGCTGCCACAAGTGCTGGGCGCCATCGTTGCCTTGCTGCTGCTGTGTGGTGCCATCGCCTGGGGACTGGTGGTCTTCGCCGACGTCGATCCGCTGACCGCCTACCTCGCCACCAGCCCTGGCGGCGCCGATTCGGTGGCGATCATCGCCGCCTCCTCCGCGCAGGTCGACGTGCCCTTCGTCATGGCCATGCAGAGCGCCAGGCTGCTGGTGGTAGTCGCTATCGGCCCCGTGCTGGCGCGCTGGCTCGGCCAGCGGCTGGCAGCGCGCGACTGACCGCGATGCCTTGCGGGTTGTCGCGATCAGCCGCGACAACGCGCCGACCAACTGCCATGCTCGCACCTTGCCAGCACACGGAGTAGCCATGAACCTCATCGCCAACCTGCTGATCGCGCTGATCGCCGTTCTGCACCTGTACATCCTGGTACTGGAGATGTTCCTCTGGGAGAAACCCATCGGCCGCCGCGCCTTCGGCATGTCCGCCGAGCAGGCTCGCGCTACCCGCGTGCTGGCGGCCAACCAGGGGCTCTACAACGGCTTCCTCGCCGCCGGCCTGGGCTGGGGCCTGTTCGCCGACCTGTTGCCGGCGAAGCTGTTCTTCCTCGCCTGCGTGCTCGTCGCCGGCGTCTTCGGCGCAGCGACCGCAAGCCGCCGCATTCTCTTCATCCAGGCCCTGCCGGCCGCTCTCGCGCTGCTGTTGTGCTGGGGCGCCGCGCACTAGACGCCATCGATCGCCGAGCCCTTGAAAGCCTCTGCACAACACCCATTTGCAAAGGGCACCAAGGCAGTGGGAGCCTGTCCAAACAGGCACTGCGAAGAGGAGATGCCACGATGAAATTCGATCAGATTCGCGAGAACATGGAATCCTGGTGGGACAACCTGGCGGAAGGCTGGCGGCAGTTGTGGAAGTCCAGCGCCAACGCCCTCACCCGCTTCAAGGCCGGCGATCAGACCAACCTGCCGGAGCCGCACGAGGTGGACGATGTCGGCCTGCCCCGACCACGCTGGTCGATCCTTGGCGGTGACCTGTTCGAAGACGCCACTCGCCTGGTGGTACGCCTTGAAGTGCCCGGTCTGGACAAGGAAGACCTACACCTGGAGGTGCTCGATGACGCCCTGGTCGTCAGCGGCGAGAAACGCTTCGAGCGCGAGACCACCGACGGCCAGTGGCGTGTGATGCAGCGAGCCTACGGCGCCTTCCGCCGCGTGGTACCGCTGCCGGCTCGGGTACAGGGCGACGCCGCCAGCGCCAGCTATCGCAATGGTGTGCTGCGCGTGGAGCTGCCCAAGCTTCCCGAGCAACCCCACAGCGGCGGGCATCGCGTTAACATCGATTGATTCACCCCTCGGTGCCGGCCGTCCTGGCCGGCACCCTTGCCACGGAGCGCACCATGCCGCGCCTGCTCGTCATGCTGCTCGCCAGCCTCGCCGTAGGTGCCGAAGCTGGCGAAACCCCATCCTGCGAGGACGCCGTTACCACGATCGAGATCAACCACTGCTTGGCCGAGCAACTGGAAGGGATAGAGGCGGAAAACCGGCGCTACCTGCAACGCGCCCGCGAACAGGCCCAGGAGGATCCGCAGTTGCTCGCCGCCATCGATACCGCCCAGACGCACTGGGAAGCCTATCGATCCGCCGAGTGCGGAGCCCAGTACAGCAAGTGGCGCGGTGGGACCATCCGCACCTCGATTGTCCTGCGCTGCGAGCAGCGCCTGACCCGCGAACGCACGCATACCCTGTGGCGCAACTATCTGACCTACGTCGATTCCACCCCGCCCCTGTTGCCTGAGCCGCCCCGCGACTGATCTTGCCCGCCTGCGAGACTGCCGGCAGGATGACCAGCCCATGTCCTGCCGAGCCGAATCGATGAAGAAAACCATCCTGGCGTTCAGCCGCATTCCTGCCGAGCTGCTCGCGCCATTGGCCGATCGCTACGAAATCGTCGTGCCCAGCCCCGACAAAGGTGACATCAACGCCCAGTTCGCCGCCGCCCTGCCCCGGGCCCACGGGCTGGTTGGCGTCGGTCGCAAGCTGGGGGAAGCGCAACTGGCCGACGCCGCCAACCTCGAGGTCGTCGCCAGCGTCTCGGTGGGCTACGACAACTACGACGTGGACTACCTCACCCAGCGCGGCATCCTGCTCACCAATACGCCCGACGTGCTCACCGAGAGCACCGCGGACCTGGGCTTCTCGCTGATCCTCGCCAGTGCCCGGCGCATCGCCGAACTGGATGCCTGGACCAAGGCCGGCAACTGGGCGCGCACTATCGGCCCCGAGCTGTTCGGCAGCGACGTGCATGGCAAGACCCTTGGCATCGTCGGCCTCGGCAATATCGGCTCCGCCATTGCGCGACGCGGCGCCCTGGGTTTCGGCATGCGCGTGCTGTACGCGGGCAACACCCCCAAGCCGGCGCTGGAAGCCGAACTCGGCGCGCGCTTCACGCCCCTCGACGCGTTGCTCGCCGCCGCCGACTTCGTCTGCCTGGTGGTTCCGCTGAGCGATGCTACCCGCCACCTGATCGGCGCCCGCGAACTGCGCCTGATGAAACCCAGCGCCTACCTGATCAATCTCTCGCGCGGCGCCGTGGTCGACGAGCCCGCATTGATAGAGGCGCTGCAGCAGGGGGAAATCCGTGGTGCCGGGCTGGACGTGTACGCCAAGGAGCCGCTGCGCGAATCGCCGCTGTTCGGCATGCGCAATGTGGTCACGCTACCCCACGCGGGCTCGGCCACCGCCGAAACCCGCCAGGGCATGGCGCAACGCGCCCTGGACAACCTGGTGGCCGCCCTCGAGGGCCAGCGCCCACGCGATCTGGTCAATCCCGACGTTTGGAAAGGCTGAGCCAGTGGCTCGAACCCGACGCTAGAGATAGCGTCCGAACAGCCGCTGCAGGAAATCCGGCAACGCGCTCTGCGCACCACAGCAGCGGCGCAGCAGGACTTCGCTGCGCTGCACGTGCACACGCAGGCGATGTCGCGCCGCCTCGCGCCCGAGCAGCGACACCAGCGTTGCCTTGCCGGCATCCTGGCCACTGTCCTTGCCGCCCACCTCGGCGGCATCACCGTCTGACAGGTCGTCGCACAATTGGAAGGCCTGACCCAGTTCCTGGGCGCACTCGGCCAACGCCTCATGCACCTCGTGCCCCGCATGGGCCGCCTCGGCGGCCATCTGCAGGGCGCAGGCGAACAGCGCCCCGGTCTTCAGGTGATTGGTCACCGAGACCTCGTCCTGGGCGCGCCCTTCAGGTTCCGCGCGCAGATCCTGGAACTGGCCACGTACCAGGCCATCGCGCCCCATCGCCTCGGCCAGCAGCGTGATCATCCGTGTACGCAACAGCGGCGGCAGGTCCTGCAGGCTAGCCAGCAGGCGAAAGGCTTCGCCGAGCAGCGCAACCACCACCAGCATCGCGACGTCCTCGCCGTAGCGCACATGCAGCGTGGGACGCCCACGACGCAGACTGGCGTCGTCCATGCAAGGCATGTCGTCCAGTACCAGCGAGGCGGCATGCACCATTTCCACCACGCAGCCCAGATCCAGCAACAGGCCTTCCCTGGCTCCCAGCTCGCGCCCGGCAATCAGCAGCATCAAGGGACGCACGCGCTTGCCGGGAGAGAGCAGCGCCTCGGCCAGGGCCTGTCCCAGCAAATCGCCACTCGCGCTCGGCACCAACTGCGCCAGACGCAGGTCTACACGTTCACGCAAGTGGCCCACGTCGTCGCACAGGTCGATCACACTCGAGGGCATAGGGGGGGTGGCCATGGCAGCACTCCAGCTGGGGGCGATGGATCGGCAGCGGCGTAAACTTGTACAAGCAGCCTTTCTTGTATCATATTTGTCCAAGACCACGGTAACGGCAAGAAATGCCCGTCCGTCCATGACAAGGAGTGCCAATGGCCGACGACGCCCTCTCCCAACGCAAGCGCGACCATTTGCGCATCGTGTTGCAGGGACTCGCTCACCCACAAGCGGCCCAAACAGGTTTCGCGGCCTATCGCTTCGAGCACTGCGCGCTGCCGGAGTTGCATCTGGATGAGATCGATCTGTCCTGCGACTTCCTCGGCCGGCGCTTACGCGCGCCCCTGCTGATCAGCTCGATGACCGGCGGCGCGGAGCAGGCCAGTCGCATCAATCGTCATCTTGCCGAAGCCGCCCAGGCACTGGGTATCGCCCTGGGCGTCGGCTCCCAACGGGTCGCCCTGCAAACCGGCCGAGACTTCGGCCTCACCCGAGAGTTGCGCCAACTGGCACCGGACGTACCGTTACTGGGAAATCTCGGTGCCGCGCAGTTGCGCGATCCTGGCGGCGTGAGCATGGCCCGGCGTGCCCTTGACGCGCTCGAGGCCGACGCCCTGATCATCCATCTCAATCCGCTGCAGGAGGCCCTGCAACCCGGTGGCGACCGCGACTGGCGCGGCGTACTGGGCGCACTGCAACGACTGGTGCGCGAGTTGGGCGCACCGGTGGTGGTCAAGGAAGTCGGCGCGGGGCTCTCCGCGCCTGTGGCGCGGCGCCTGCAGGAGATCGGCGTCGCGGTCGTGGATATCGCGGGCGTGGGCGGTACCAGTTGGGCCGCGGTGGAAGCCCAGCGTGCGCGCACGTCTAGCCAGCGGGTGATTGCCGAAGCCTTCGCGGACTGGGGCACGCCGACGGCGACGGCCCTGCTGCAAGTGCGCGAAGCCTGCCCGGGTCTGCCGCTGATCGCCTCCGGCGGCATTCGCGACGGCGTGGACGCTGCCAAAGCGCTACGCCTGGGCGCGGATCTGGTCGGACAGGCGGCGGCCGTGCTCGATGCCGCCTGTGTCTCCAGCGAGGCCGTCCATAGCCACTTCACCGAGATCATCGAGCAATTGCGCATCGCCTGCTTCTGTACCGCCTCCGCCGACCTTGCCGCCCTGCGCCGCGCGCCGTTGCTGGGGCCCATGGCATGAGCCATCTGGCGTTCATCGCTCCGCCCTTCCCCAGCCATTTCGAAGCCCTGCAGGCACTGGCCATTGCGTTGCTGGAGCGTGGCCACCGCGTCACCTTCCTGCAGCGGGCCGACGCCGCGAGATTTCTCCGCGACCCGCGCATCGGCTTCCATCCGCTCGGCGAGCGCAGTCACCCGCCGGGTTCGCTGCAGGCGCTGATCGAACGCGCCGCGCGACCAGGCGGGCCGCTGGGACTGCGTCGGGTAATCCAGGACATGGCCGAGGGCACCGCGATGCTCTGCCGTGAAGGACCGGCAGCGCTGCGCGAGCTTGGGGTGGACGGGGTGATCGCCGACGAGATGGAGGCCGCCGGCGGACTGCTCGGCGAACACCTGCAGGTGCCCTGGGTTTCCGTCGCCTGCGCCCTGCCGGTAAACCGCGAGGCGCGCGTACCGTTGCCGGTGATGCCCTGGGGCTATGCCAGCACGCCCCGTGGCGAAGGGCTCAATCGCGGCAGCACCGGCGTCTACGATCGCATGATGACGCCGCACACCCAGGTCATCGAAGCCGCTGCGCGCAACCTCGGACTGCCCCCGCGCCGTGCCCTGCATGAGTGCCTTTCGCCATTGGCGCAGATCAGTCAGACCATCGCCGCCTTCGACTTTCCCCGCCTCGAAGCGCCAGCGCACTACCATGCCGTCGGACCACTGCGCCCGCCCCTGGCCGAGCCGCCGCTACAACTGCCGCTAGATCCGGCGCGCCCATTTATCTTCGCCTCGCTGGGGACTCTGCAGGGGGGACGCTTCGAACTGTTCAAGCGCATTGCCCGCGCCGCCCACCGCTGCGAAGCGCAACTGCTGCTGGCGCACTGCGGGCGCTTGAATACCCTGCAAGAACGCGTACTCGAGCGTCAGGGAGCCACCTGGGTGACTGACTTCGCCCCCCAGCGCGCCGCCCTGGCGCGGGCCGACGCACTGATTACCCACGCGGGTCTGAATACGGTGATGGACGCCCTCGCCACCGCCACGCCAATGCTTGCCCTGCCCATTGCCTTCGACCAACCCGGCGTCGCGGCGCGCGTCCAGCACAGTGGCTGCGGTCTGCGCGCCCTGCCGGCGCTGCTCGGCAGCAGTGGAATCGCCCAGCGCCTGCAACGCCTATTGCAGGAACCCCACTTCAGCGAGCGCGCCGCCCAGCTCGGCGTGCAACTGAGCCAGGCCGGTGGCGCGCCACGCGCCGCGGATATCGTCGAGCGCGCGCTCGACAGCGGCCGCCCGGTATGCGCCGATGCGTGCTGACGCCGAGCTGATCCTGGTCGGCGGCGGTCTGGCCAACGGACTCATCGCCTGGCACCTGGCCGAGGCCCGTCCGGAGTGGCGGGTATTGCTGCTCGAAGCCGCGCCTCGATTGGGCGGCGAACACACTTGGTCATTCCACCAGGGAGACCTTACGCCCACGCAACACGCCTGGTTGGCGCCGCTGGTGGAATATCGCTGGCCGGCGCAGATGGTACGTTTCCCTGAGCGCACGCGACGCATCGAGCAGGGCTACCTGAGCCTCTCCAGCACGCACTTCGATCGCCAACTACAGGCTCGCCTCGGTGCCCAGGTGTGGCTCGACACCCCGGTCGTGGACGTCAAGCCAAGCCAGGTGCGCCTGGCCGATGGCCGCACACTCCATGCCCAGGCGGTGATCGATGGACGCGGCGCCGGCCCCAACCCGCACCTGAGCCTGGGCTACCAGAAATTCCTCGGCCAGGAACTGCTGCTGCGCGAGCCCCACGGCCTGCAGTTGCCGCTGTTGATGGACGCCGACCTGCCCCAACAGGACGGCTACCGCTTCGTCTACCTGCTGCCGCTGGACAGCAGGCGTCTACTGGTCGAGGACACCCGCTACGCCGACGGCGCCGCTCAGGAGCTAGCGCAACTCCGGGAGGAGATTGCCGCCTATGTGTCCGCGCGGGGCTGGCAGGTGGAACGCTGTATACGCGAGGAGCGCGGCGTGCTGCCGATCACCTTGGCCGGCGATATCGAGGCGTTCTGGCGTGAAACCACCGGGCAGCCGCGCGCGGGCCTCGCCGCCGGGCTGTTCCATGCGACCACCGGCTATTCGCTGCCCGACGCCGTGCGCCTGGCCGAGCGCCTCGCCCGCCTTTCCACGCCCGACGCCGCGGCGCTGCATGCCGAGATTCGCGACGAAGCCCGCCGGGCCTGGCAGCGTCAGGGCTTCTTCCGTTTGCTCAACCGCATGCTGTTTCTCGCCGCCGAGCCTCAGGCGCGCTGGCGGGTCATGCAACGTTTCTATGGCTTGCCGGAGCCCCTCATCGCGCGCTTCTACGCCGGGCGCCCGACGCTTGCGGACAAGCTGCGCATTCTCAGCGGCAAGCCACCGGTGCCCCTCGGGGCAGCCCTGCGTGCCGCCCTCGCCCGACATCCGCTATCCGACAAGGACGCTCCATGAATCCAACCAAGAGCGCCGTGGTGATCGGTGCCGGCTTCGGCGGTCTGGCCCTGGCCATTCGCCTGCAGGCCGCCGGCATCGCCACCACCGTACTGGAAAAGCGCGACCTCCCCGGCGGTCGCGCCTACGTCTATCACGAGCAGGGCTTCACCTTCGATGCCGGCCCGACGGTCATCACCGACCCTGGCTGCCTGCGCGAACTCTTCGAGCTGGCCGGGCGGCGCATGGAGGATTACGTCGAGCTGCTGCCGGTCACGCCCTTCTATCGGCTCTGCTGGGAAGATGGCAGTCGTTTCGACTACGCCAACGACCAGGCCGCACTGGATGCGCAGATTCGTGCCTTCGAGCCGGCGGATGTCGCCGGCTACCAGCGCTTTCTGGCGTATTCCAAGGCCGTGTTCGAGGAAGGCTACCTGAAGCTCGGCGCCGTACCCTTCCAATCCTTCGGGCAGATGCTCGCTGCGGCGCCACAGTTGCTGCGACTGCGCGCCTGGAACAGCGTCTATACCCAGGTCGCGCACTTCATCCGTGACGAGCGGCTGCGCCAGGCGTTTTCCTTCCACTCGCTGCTGGTCGGCGGAAACCCTTTTGCCACCAGCGCCATCTATGCGCTGATCCACGCCCTGGAGCGCGAGTGGGGCGTGTGGTTCCCCCGTGGAGGTACCGGAGCGCTGGTACAGGCGCTGGTGCGACTGTTCGAGGACCTGGGCGGGCGCCTGGAGCTGAATGCGCCCGTGGCGCGCCTGGAAACCTCGGATGGCCGCCTGAGCGCCGCCGTCTGTAGCGATGGACGGCGCTTCGCCGCCGATGCCTTCGCCTCCAATGCCGACGTGGTCAACACCTATCGCGAGTTGCTCAGCGAGCATCCCCATGGGCGCCGCGAGGGGCGCCGATTGGCCGGCAAGCGTTCGAGCATGTCGTTGTTCGTTTTGTACTTCGGCCTGGACACGCAGATGCCCGATATGGCGCACCACACCGTGTGCTTTGGGGCACGCTATCGCGAGCTGATCCAGGAAATCTTCCATGGCCAGCAGTTGCCGGAGGATTTCTCCCTGTACCTGCATGCGCCCTGCGTCAGCGATCCCTCGCTGGCGCCACCCGGGTGCGCCGCGCACTACGTGCTGGCGCCGGTACCGCACCTGGGCAACGCGCCGCTGGACTGGGAACAGGAAGGCCCGCGCCTGGCCGAGCGCATCCTCGATTACCTGGAGCAGCGCTACATGCCCGGCCTGCGTCGGCATCTGGTGGTGCAGCGGCACTTCACCCCGGCGGACTTCAAGAGCGAGCTGGGCGCCCATCTGGGCTCGGCCTTCTCGCTGGAACCCATCCTCACCCAGAGCGCCTGGTTCCGCCCGCACAACCGTGACGACACGCTCGGCAACCTCTACCTGGTCGGCGCCGGCACCCACCCGGGCGCCGGCGTGCCGGGCGTGGTCGGCTCTGCCAAGGCCAGCGCCTCGCTGATGCTCGAGGACCTGACATGAGCCTGGAGCTGCAGGCCCACGCCGAACGCAGCATCGCCGTCGGCTCGAAGAGCTTCGCCGCCGCCGCACGGCTGTTCGATGCCGATACCCGGCGCAGCGCGGTACTCCTGTACGCCTGGTGCCGGCACTGCGACGACGTCATCGACGGCCAGGTGCTGGGCCACGAACTCGCCCCCCCGGACCCGGACCAGGCCCGCGCACGCCTGGTAGAGCTGCGCGCCGCCACGGCAGCGGTGTATGCCGGGCAGACGCCAGGCGACCCCGCCTTCGCCGCGCTGGCCGAAGTGGTTGGACGCCATGCCATCCCGCAATGGCTGCCGCAGGCACACCTGGACGGTTTCGCCATGGACGCCGATGGGCACGTCTACGCCGACTTCGACGATCTGCTGCTGTATGCCTACCGGGTAGCGGGCGTGGTCGGCGTGATGATGGCGATGCTGATGGGCGTGCGCGACGAGGCGGTACTCGACCGAGCCTGCGACCTGGGCCTGGCCTTCCAGCTCAGCAACATCGCCCGGGACATCGTCGAGGACGCCGAGGCTGGACGCATCTATCTGCCACAAACCTGGCTGGATGACGCAGGGCTCCCCCGCGGGGCAGTCGGCGATGCCTCCCGACGCACGGCCCTGGCCTGTCTCGCCAGGCGCCTGGTGGATGCCGCGGAGCCCTACTACGCCTCGGCCCTCGCCGGCCTGCCGGCGCTGCCGCCACGCTCGGCCTGGGCCATCGCCAGTGCCCATGGCGTCTACCGCCGCATCGGCCACAAGGTCCGCGCCCGCGGCGCGCGCGCCTGGGACACGCGAAGCGCCACCGGCACTGCGGAGAAGCTAGGCCTGCTATTACTCGGCGGCGGCCGCGCGCTGGCCTCGCGCCTACAGCAGCCGGCTACACGGCCAGCCGGACTCTGGCAACGCCCACAGAGTTAGCGTTGCAGCAGTGGGACAAGCGAGTACGGGAAAACTAGGGGAACGCGATCGGACACCTCTGCTCCTAAGAAGCACTCACCTCGGTGCGGCTTGCACCCCGGGGCCCCGTCAGGAGGCCGAGTGCAGGTGCTGCGCAGGGGAGTGAGCCGCCCGGACGGCGGCGAAAGGCCTGTGCGGTCCAGGGATGGACCGTACGGGCCGCCCCCGGAGCAGCGCCGGAGCGAGGGAACCCCAACCGCGCAGCGGTTGGGGCCGGATGCTGGGGTGCCGTTCTCTTTGGTTACTTTCTCTTGGCGGGGCGGCCATCCGTACGCAAGAGAAAGTGATTCGCCGTGCAAGGCGAAACCTGTCGCGTCAACCGAGGAAAGCGCGGCGGTCGCATACCGAAAACCACAGACCCCAGCGGTAGCGGCTCAAGATGATCGTGCCCACGCTCCTGCGTGGGCAGGCCTCCCGAGACGCTTCGCGTCTCCAGTGCACCAGGCCTTCGGTGCCAAAGCACAGTTGTCGGCGTTCCTCCGGAATTCCTGGTTTCGCCCTGCTGGGCGACGTCCTTTCGTCGTGGCAAAAGGACGCAAAACCGTTGCCCCGGCGATCCGGCCCCTCCCGCTGCGCGGACGGGGTTCGTTCACCCGGACCAACGGGGCGTTTGGGTGCCGCCCGCCAATAAGTAGGATGGGTTCAGCGCAGCGATACCCATCACGCCGCCACGATGGGTATCGTCGCTACGCTCCTCGACCCATCCTACGGGGCCGGGGCCGAGCAACGCGACCACCGATGACGCGGCACGCACCCGGAACCCCAACCGCGCAGCGGTTGGGGCCGGATGCTGGGGTGCCCTTCTCTTTGGTTACTTTCTCTTGGCATTTCAAGAGAAAGTGACTCGCCGTGCAAGGCGAAATCGGTAGTCCCACCTGAGGAAAGTGCAACGCTCCTACACTCAAGCACAAAACCACAAACATCAGAGGCAGCTACAACGCTCACAGTTAAGGATTAGCGCCAGCGAGCGCACCGAGCCTTGAGTGCCAGCTGCACTCGTTCAACCAACCCGATGTGTTTCCCGTTCATCAGAGCGCGCCAAGCGCCCACCATGCAGGCGCCGCAGCTCGGCGCGCAGATGCGCCAATGAGGGTGCATAAAGAAAGCCGAAGGACACGCAGCCTTCGCGGCCGTCCACCGCATGATGCAGGCGATGCGCCTGGTAGAGCCGCTTGAGATAACCCGAGCGCGGCACGTAGCGCAGCGGCCAGCGCTGGTGCACCAAGCCGTCGTGGGCGAGAAAATAGAGAAAGCCGTAGGCGGTCATCCCGGCGCCGATCCACTGCAAAGGCCAGAGACCCGCGGTGCCCAGGGCGATCAAGACGATGGCGACCCCGGCGAATACCAGCGCGTAGAGATCGTTCTTCTCGAACCAGCCGTGCCGCGGTTCGTGGTGCGAGCGATGCCATCCCCAGCCCCAGCCATGCATCACGTACTTGTGCGCCCACCAGGCGAACACCTCCATGAACGCCAGGCTAGCGAGGAATACCAACAGACTACTCAGCACCTGCATGCAACGACTCCGCGCCCATCGGGCCTCGAGAGGTGAAGTAACGAAACGGGATTAGATCCTAGGCCTTTGAACGGCCGGCGCGCGACCGGTAAGATTCGCGCTCCCTTCGAGAATACCGACCCAGGACCCCGCCATGAGCATCAAATCGGACAAGTGGATTCGCCGCATGGCTCAAGAGCACGGCATGATCGAGCCCTTCGTCGAGCGCCAGGTGCGCGACGCCGGCGAGAACAAGCTGATCTCCTATGGGGTCTCCAGCTACGGCTACGACGTGCGCTGCGCCGACGAGTTCAAGGTGTTCACCAACATCCACTCGGCGGTGGTCGACCCGAAGAACTTCGATGAGAAGAGCTTCGTCGACATCAAGAGCGATGTCTGCATCATCCCGCCGAACTCCTTCGCCCTGGCGCGCACCGTCGAGTATTTCCGCATCCCCCGCGACGTGCTGACCATCTGCCTGGGCAAGAGCACCTACGCACGCTGCGGCATCATCGTCAACGTCACCCCGCTGGAGCCGGAATGGGAGGGCCATGTGACCCTCGAGTTCTCCAATACCACCAACCTGCCGGCCAAGATCTACGCCCACGAAGGCGTCGCGCAAATGCTTTTCCTGCAGTCGGACGAGGCCTGCGAAGTGTCCTACCGAGACCGTGGCGGCAAGTACCAGGGGCAGACCGGCGTCACCCTGCCCAAGGCCTGAGTCAGAGGCGACGCGAGCCTGGTGTCGCGCAACGCATCGAATGTCGGGCTGCACTTGCCGTCGACGGCCATCGCTGCGTTGTCCTCTGGGCAATACGTCCAAAGTCCCTTGCACTGCTCGCCGATGGCGGCGTGCAGCCGACGACAGCTGATACGTACGCCGCCCCTAATTGAGGCTCGGCGCATCCTGGCACAACTGGGTCGCGAGCAGGCCGAGGGTGGACAGCGCCCGCTCGGTCTCGCGATTCCACGGGATGCCGCAGTTGAGCCGCACGCAGTGATTGAACTGCTCGGTATTACTGAAGATCAGCCCTGGGGCGATGCTGATGCCTTGCGCCAGCGCCCGCACGTGCAACTCCTTGGTATTCACCCGCGCCGGCAGACTCACCCAGAGAATGAAGCCACCGTTGGGCCGGGTGATCTGGGTCCCTTCGGGAAAGTACTGCTGTACCGCCAGTTGGAACGCCGATAGGTTCTTGCGGTACTCCTGGCGGATATAGCGCAGGTGACGGTCGTAGCCACCGTTCTCCAGGTAGGCCGCGACCGCCATTTGCGTGACGCTGCAGGCGGAATGGGTGGTGAAGGTCTGCAGCCGCTGCACCTCGTCCTGGTACTTGCCGCCGATCATCCAGCCGATGCGCACGCCCGGCGACAGTGTCTTGGAGAAACTCGAGCAGTAGATCACCCGGCCATGCCGGTCGGCCGCCTTGAGCGCCTTGACCGGGCCCTGCTCGAACATCAGCTCCCCGTAGATATCGTCCTCGATGATCTGGATGTCGAATTCGCCGGCCAGGCGCAACAGCTGTTTCTGGCGATCCTCGGGAATGCTGCCGCCCAGCGGGTTGGACAGCCGTGCCGTGAGTACCACGGCCTTCACCGGCCACTGGGTAGCGGCCAATTGCAGGGCCTCGAGGCTGATGCCGTTGGCCGGATCGCTCGGAATCTCGATGACCTTCAGCCCAAGCAGATCGGCCAACTGCAACAGCCCGTAGTAAGTCGGCGATTCGGTGGCGATCAGGTCCCCCGGCTGGGTGGTGACACGCAGCGCCATCTGCAGCGCATCGACGCAGCCGTGGGTGATCACTACTTCGGAAGGATCGACCACCACCCCAGCATCACGCATGCGAATCGCCACCTGGCGGCGCAACGGTTCGAAGCCGGGACTGAACATGTAGCTGAACGCGCGCGGACTCTGGAAGCGGGTGACCTTGGCCAACTGCTGGTGCAATGCCCGCACCGGCAGGTAGTCCACGTGGGGGACCGCCGCACCGAGGGGAAACACACCCTCGCGGCGAGACTCGGCGAGTACTTGATGGATGATGCTGCTGCGCGTCACCAGGCCCGGCAGTTCCACCCGCGCGATGTCCGGCGTCGGAGCGGTCAGCGCCGGCGTGCGGTGCACGTAGTAGCCCGACTGCGGCCGCGCACGGATCAGCCCCTGATCCTCGAGATTGGCGTAGGCCTGCAACACCGTGGCGTGGCTGACATTGAGCTGCGAGCTCATCTTGCGCACCGATGGCACGCGCTCACCAGGCTGATAGACACCTCGCCGAATGTCTTCGGCGAGTTGCTGGGCGATGCGTTGGTAGAGCAGCAGATTGGTCATGGCCATCGTCCGTGGCTGGGGCAGCAGGAGTAGCGATGATAGACCATCTGCACCGGAACAGTTAGGCCATAAATTTAAGCAACCACTGAATTGTATTCATGCAGAGGTTATCGCAATGGCGGCAGGCTTCCGTCGCTGGAGGAAACCACGATCTCGACCCTCCGATTGCGCTCGCGCCCCTGCGCCGACGCACTCTCGGCAACGGGAAAAGCGCTGCCCAGCCCCGCGACTTCGATACGCTCATCAGCCAGGCCGAGCGCACGCAGTTGCGCCGCGATAGCCTGCGCACGTGCCAGCGACACGCCTAGCGCCGACTGCGTGCTGCCATCGCTACGCGCGTCGGCGTAACCCTCGACTCGCAGTCGCCGGGTCGGATGCTGCATCAGGAAGCCGGCCAGACGCGACAGGCTGCGCTTCACCACCGGGTCCGGCTCTGCGCTCGCAGGCGCAAAGAGCCCGGCCCCGAGCTCCATCACTAGCGCTTCGTCGCCGGTCCCCGCCAGTGCCTCATCCATTTGCGCGTCCAGCCAGGCACTGCGCTGGCGCTCGCCGGTCTGGCGTGATTCGCCCAAACGAAGACGCAGGCGCTGTTGTTCCAACTCCACCACGGAAAGACGCTGCAGGTTCTGTGCGACCTCCGCCTGAGCCTCGGCGATCTGTGCGTAACGCTCGGCGAGGTAGGCGTAGTGCCTCGCATCCTCGGCATTGCCGAGGTACCCGGACAGCCGCTGGGCCCGCTGTAGCGAGTCCAGGGCCCGCGCGACGTCCTTGGGCGCCGCACGTTGGGCCTGGGGATTCTGCGCAGTCTGCTGCACCTGCGCTTCGGCAAGGCGCAATGCCTCCTCCGTGGAAGGACTGGCACAGGCCGCGAGGCACAGCGCCAGGGGAATCACGACGCAGTTCCTCATGGTTGCTCCTGACTTTGTTCACGCAGGCGCTGCAAGTCGCCTTGCGCCAGACGCAGGCGATACGCGCTGCGTTCGACGAACAGGCGGGCTTCAGCCAGGCGGGCATCCAGCTCCGCTCGCTCCGCTAGCAGCCGAGCAGCATGGACATCGCCCACGCGCAAGGCCTGCTCGGCCTGCTGCAGCGCTAGCGCGGCGCTCTGGCGATCAACCTGCTCGGCATCGACACCGAGCGTCTCGGCACGCGCCAGGGCTTCATGGGAAACCCGCATCTGTACGGTTGGCAAAGGATCGCTGGAACATCCGCAGAGCAGTGTCAGCAATGACAGGAAAGGAAGGAAACGGCGGACGGGAGGGATCATTCTTCCTCGCTGAGCAAGTGTTCCTGCTGGCTGGCCCAGCGCGTCAGGTTTTCCTGCAGCAAGCGCTCGGGCAGGCCACTGACGGCCAGATGGACCATCTGCTGGGACAGCTGTCCACGCAACCAGGCATCGTTACAGGCAGAATTGTGCGAGACCGTAAGGTACAGGCCCTCGCTGGAAATGGGCGGCTCATGGAACGCCATGGTTTCCTGCAACCCCATGTCTCGCGTCAACGCCAACCCTGGGTCACGCTCGAAGAGCACGTAGTCAATACGCTCCTTCGCGAGCATGTCGAAGGCCTGGCTCATCTTCGGGACGTAGCTTAATTGCAGGTGTTCACGGGCGAATTCGTCGAAATCCTGGCCAAAGCTGTTGTTGACCAGGGTTGCACCGGCGTGACCGACGAGGTCTTCGCGAGCGCCGTAGGACCACTCGGCATCGTTGCGCAGCCAGACCATGCTGGGGACTTCGAAGGCCGCGGGATAGACGTAATCCATGACCTCCAGACGCGGTAGCGTGACGAACGCCCCGGCGAGCATGTCGATGCGACCGGTGCGCGCCTCCTGCTGAGCACGCGACCAGGGACCGACATACAGTATCTCGATGTCCACGCCGATCGCCTTGCCGATGTGTTTAAGCAGATCGGCGCTCGCCCCAATCAGTTGGCCAGGGTGTTCAGGGTCTCGCCAAAGAAAGGGCGGATAGTCCGGATTCCCGCTGGCCACCAGTCGCTCGCAGCGGCCCGCCGCCTGGCTGTCCCACACCATACCGATGCAGCATGCCAGCAAAGCACTACACAGCAGGCGCCTTCGCCCAACACACGGTGGCCCGCGCCGCCGGGGTCGTTCCGTGATTCTCTCAGATACGCTCAAGTCCCGCTCCTCGACTACTTCCCGGCAAAGCGAACCCCTGCTCGAGCTGAATGCTAGTCGTACGGCGGTTCGATGAAAACGTCAAAAAACTGCTTTATCCAGGGTAATGCTTAGTAAAGCAGGCATTCCCAGCACCCAGCGACCTTTGGTCGCGCAAAAATCTACCCACCTGCCGGAAGAACGCAAAAGCCCGTCGCGAATCGCTTCGCGACGGGCTCGGTCAAGCCCTGCAATAGAGATCAGAGCGCTTTTTCAAGCTCCGGCAGAACCTGGAACAGATCACCCACCAGACCGTAGTCGGCCACCTGGAAGATCGGGGCTTCCTCGTCCTTGTTGATCGCCACGATCACCTTGGAGTCCTTCATGCCCGCCAGGTGCTGGATCGCACCGGAGATGCCTACCGCCACGTACAACTGAGGGGCGACGATCTTGCCGGTCTGACCGACCTGCATGTCGTTCGGCACGAAGCCGGCATCGACGGCAGCGCGCGAGGCGCCGACGGCGGCACCGAGCTTGTCCGCCACGGCGTAGAGCAACTGGAAGTTCTCGCCGTTCTGCATGCCACGGCCGCCGGAGACGACGATCTTCGCCGCGGTCAGCTCGGGACGGTCGGACTTGGCCAATTCTTCGCCAACGAAGCTCGACAGGCCGGCATCCGCCGCGCCGGACACCGCTTCGATGCTCGCCGAGCCGCCTTCGGCAGCCACGGCGTCGAAACCGGTGGCACGCACGCTGATGACCTTGATCGGTGCGCTGGACTGCACGGTGGCGATCGCGTTACCCGCGTAGATCGGGCGCTGGAAGGTATCGGCCGACTGCACCGCGGTGATCTCGGAGATCTGGTCGACGTCCAGCAGCGCGGCGACGCGCGGCAGGTAGTTCTTGCCGTTGGTGGTGGCCGGGGCCAGCACGTGGCTGTAGTTCTTCGCCAGGTCAGCGACCAGCGGCGCCAGGTTCTCCGGCAGTTGGTGAGCCAGCGACGCGGCGTCGGCGACCAGCACCTTGCTCACGCCGGCGACCTTGGCGGCGGCATCGGCCACGGCGCCGACGTTCTCGCCGGCGACCAGCACATGGATATCACCGCCGATCTGCGCGGCTGCCGCCACGGTATTCAGCGTGGCGCCGGCCAGTGCGCCGGCGGCGTGTTCTGCGATTACCAGGATTGCCATGTCAGATCACCTTCGCCTCGTTCTTGAGTTTCTCCACCAGTTCGGCCACCGAAGCGACCTTCACGCCGGCGCTGCGCGCGGCCGGGGCTTCGACCTTGACGGTCTTCAGGGTGGAAGCGATGGACACGCCGAGCGCCTCGGGGGTGAGGGTTTCCAGCGGCTTCTTCTTGGCCTTCATGATGTTCGGCAAGGAGGCGTAGCGCGGCTCGTTCAGGCGCAGGTCGGTGGTGACGATGGCCGGCAGCTTGAGCGTGACGCTCTGCAGGCCGCCATCGATCTCACGGGTCACCGCCAGGTTGTCACCCTGTACTTCGACCTTGGAAGCGAAGGTGCCCTGGGCGTAACCGGTCAGTGCGGCGAGCATCTGTCCAGTCTGGTTGTTATCGCTATCGATGGCCTGCTTGCCGAGGATCACCAACTGCGGCTGCTCTTTGTCGACCACCGCCTTGAGCGCCTTGGCGATCGCCAGCGAGCCCAGTTCCTCGGCGCTTTCCACCAGGATCGCGCGGTCGGCGCCCAGCGCCAGCGCGGTACGCAGTTGCTCCTGCGCCTGCGACGGGCCGATCGAGACCACCACGATCTCGCTGGCCACGCCTTTTTCCTTCAGACGCACGGCTTCTTCCACCGCGATCTCGCAGAAGGGGTTCATGGACATCTTGACGTTGGCGAGATCGACCCCGGAGTTGTCCGCCTTGACGCGGACTTTCACGTTGTAGTCGACCACTCGTTTGACAGCTACAAGAACCTTCATGGATTCCTCGTTTAGTCTCCGGTGGATTGGGGCGCCAGACAGGCCTGGCGTTCTCAGGCCATTGAAGCAGCGATACCTGCTCAAGGACCTGTTGCGCATCGGCCGGTACCGATGGCCAGCCTAAACGGCGAGATAAAAACTGCCCTCATCATGACCGGAATGAGCATTCTGGTCAATTACAGGTGTCTATACGACTGCCACTCTTCAAAGGCGCGCGTGACGGAGAGATTAGCAGCTCCGAGAAAATTCAAACAAACGTTTGTATTGGACGCATATCGGGCTGCCTATATAATGCCCCGTCCTCGGCCAGGGAGCCTGTGGCCCGAAATTATAAAACCGTAGAGCCTCGATTAGGAGATTGTCTGTGGAACGCGAATACATGGAATTCGACGTCGTCATCGTCGGCGCCGGGCCCGCGGGCCTCTCCGCCGCGTGCCGACTCAAGCAGAAGGCTGCCGATACCGGTCGCGAGATCAGTGTCTGCGTGGTCGAGAAGGGTTCCGAAGTCGGCGCCCACATCCTCTCCGGCGCGGTCTTCGAGCCTCGCGCGCTGAATGAACTGTTCCCCGATTGGAAGGCACTGGGCGCCCCCCTGGAAACCCCGGTCAAACGCGACGACATCTACCTGCTCAAGGATGCCAAGGCCGCGAGCAAGGTGCCGAACTTCTTCGTGCCCAAGCCGATGCACAACGAAGGCAACTACATCATTTCCCTGGGCAACCTGTGCCGCTGGTTGGCCCAGCAGGCCGAGAACCTGGGCGTGGAAATCTACCCCGGCTTCGCCGCCCAGGAAGCACTGGTCGATGAAAACGGCATCGTGCGCGGCATCGTCACCGGCGATATGGGCGTGGACCGCGAAGGCCAGCCCAAGGACGGCGTCTATACCCCGGGCATGGAACTGCGTGGCAAGTACACGCTGTTCGCCGAAGGCTGCCGTGGCCACATCGGCAAGCAGCTGATCAAGCGCTTCGCCCTGGATGCCGAGTCCGATCCGCAGCACTACGGCATCGGCATCAAGGAGCTTTGGGAAATCGACCCGGCCAAGCACGAGCAGGGGTTGGTGATCCACACCTCCGGGTGGCCGCTGGACAAGGACAACCCGGGCGGCTCCTTCCTCTATCACCTGGAAAACAACCAGGTGGTGGTGGGCCTGATCGTCGATCTGGCTTACAGCAACCCGTACCTGTCTCCGTTCGACGAGTTTCAGCGCTACAAGCACCACCCCGTGGTGGCGCAGTACCTCGAAGGCGGCAAGCGCATCGCCTACGGTGCGCGTGCGCTGGCCAAAGGCGGCTTCAACTCGCTGCCGAAGATGGTCTTCCCGGGGGGCGCGCTGATCGGCTGCGACCTGGGCACCCTGAACGGCGCCAAGATCAAGGGCAGCCACACGGCGATGAAGTGCGGCATGCTCGCTGCGGAAGCCGTGTTCGACGCCCTCGGCGCCGAGCGGGAAGGCGACGAACTGAACGGCTTCGTCGACGGCTTCAAGGCCAGTTGGTTGTACGAGGAGCTGTACCAGAGCCGCAACTTCGGTCCGGCTATGCACAAGTTCGGTCCGCTGATGGGCCCGGCATTCGCCTTCGTCGAGCACAACCTGCTCGGTGGCAAACTGCCGCTGACCCTGCATGACACTCGACGTGACTACGAGGCCCTGAAAAAGGCCGACGAGGCACCGAAGATCGATTATCCGAAACCGGACGGCAAGCTCAGCTTCGACAAACTCTCCTCGGTGTTCCTCTCCAACACCAACCACGAGGAAGACCAGCCGATCCACCTGCGCCTGAGCGACCCGAACATTCCGATCGGCAGCAACCTGCCGCTCTACGACGAACCGGCACAGCGTTACTGCCCGGCCGGCGTGTACGAGGTGGTCGACGCCGACGAAGGTGGCAAACGCTTCCAGATCAACGCGCAGAACTGCGTGCATTGCAAAACCTGCGACATCAAGGACCCGGCGCAGAACATCACCTGGGTCGCCCCGGAAGGCGGCGGCGGGCCGAACTACCCGAACATGTAATACGCCCCTAACCAAACAGGCTCCCTCGGGAGCCTGTTTGGTTTCCAGCCTCAAGCCGCCGGCAGCGGATCGAAGCTTTCGGCCTGGGCCATCGCCCACATGCGTGCGTAGAACTCACCCTCTATCACCCCGTCGAGCAATTCGCCGGGCTTGAGGAACAGGTGCTGCTGGTTGAACAGGCGGATCTCGGTAGTCGAGTTGCGCCCGGCCAGGTGCTTGGCATCCAACTGCGCCGGATGGGTCAGACCCGCAGCAGCAAGCATCTCCGCGAGAGCCTTGAGCGTATTGCGATGGAAGCTGTTGACCCGCCCGGCCTTGTCGTCCACCACCAGCGCCCGCTGGCGCAGCGGGTCCTGGGTAGCGACTCCGGTGGGACATTTGTTGGTGTGACAGCTGCGACTCTGGATGCAGCCGATGGCGAACATGAAGCCGCGCGCCGAGTTGGCCCAGTCAGCCCCCAGCGCCAACACGCTGGCGATATCGAAGGCACTGACGATCTTGCCGCTGGCACCGATGCGCAGCTTGTCGCGCAGCCGCGCGCCGACCAGGACGTTATGGGTGAACAGGAGCCCTTCGCGTAGCGGTACGCCCAGGTGATCGGTGAACTCCAGCGGCGCGGCGCCGGTACCGCCCTCCTTGCCGTCGACCACGATGAAGTCCGGCAGGATGCCGGTCTGCAACATCGCCTTGACGATGCCCATGAACTCCCAGGGATGACCCAGGCAATACTTGAAGCCCACCGGCTTGCCACCCGACAGCTCGCGCAGACGAGCGATGAAATCGAGCAATTCCAGCGGCGTGGAGAACTCCGAGTGGCTGGACGGAGAAATGCAGTCCACCCCCATGGGCACGCCGCGGGTCGCGGCGATCTCCGGGGTGATCTTGTCCTTGGGCAGAATCCCGCCGTGCCCCGGCTTTGCGCCCTGGGACAGCTTGATCTCGATCATCTTCACTTGTTCGCTGGCCGCCTGCTCGGCGAAGCGCTGCGGGTCGAAGCGCCCGGCCTCCGTCCGGCAGCCGAAGTAGCCACTGCCCAGCTCCCACACCAGATCGCCCCCATGCTCGCGATGATAGGGGCTGATGCTGCCCTCGCCGGTGTCATGGTAGAAGCCACCGATACGCGCCCCGCGGTTGAGGGCGCGAATGGCATTGGCACTGAGAGAGCCGAAGCTCATCGCCGAGACGTTGAACAACGAGGCCGAGTACGGCTGGCGGCACTGCGGGCCGCCGATAGATACGCGAAAGTCCTCGGGATTGGCCAGCGGCGCTGGGCGCATGGAGTGGCCGATGAATTCGAAACCCTCGCGGTAGACATCGATCAGCGTGCCGAACGGCTTGTCCGCCCCGTCGTTCTTCGCCCGCGCGTAGACCAGCGAACGTTGCGCGCGGGAGAACGGCAGTTGCTCGGAATCGCCCTCGAGCAGGTACTGGCGGATTTCCGGGCGGATGCCCTCGATCAGGTAACGCAGGTTACCCAGCACCGGATAGTTACGCCGTACCGAGTGGCGCTCCTGGCATAGGTCGTAGACTCCGAGCAGACTCAACGCCAGGGTCAGCAGGGTGAACGGCCAGAGCCACTCGTGATGCCAGAACGGCAGGCTCACCAAGGTGAACAGCACGCAGGCGGCAAAGAAGGCGTAGCGGTTGAGCAGCGACAGATTCATGCAGGTTCCCGAGTCCGTTGGCGTCAGCGTCCAGAAGACTAGCGGCTGCGTGGGGTACACAGCAACGCGGGCCGGACTCAATCGTGCTCGCGACCGATGACGAAGAACTGTCCGTCGCTCCAGACACCGAGCCAGGTCTGGCCATCCACCTGCCGCGCTTCGGCGAGCTCGACCAGTTGATAGAACACGTTGCGATGGATGAGCGCCTCGAGCCCGGCACGCACCCGAACGAAGGGAGCCGGCTCACCCGTGGCAGGATCCTCTTCCACGCGAATCGGGTGTTCGGCACCCGCTGTCAATGTCTCGTCGACGTTGGTGACGAAGTGCAGGCGCTGCTCGCGCCCCTCGCCTTCCACCTGCAAGGTCACCGCGACGAAAGGCGCGACATCCACGCGGATACCCACCTTTTCCACCGGCGTTACCAGAAAATAGTCATCCCCCTCACGCTTGAGCACGCTGGAGAAGAGCTTCACCATCGGCTTGCGACCGATCGGCGAGCCCAGGTAATGCCAGGTCCCTTCGCGATCGATGCGCATGTCGATATCGCCGCAGAACGGCGGATTCCACAGATGCACCGGCGGCAATCCGTCCCGCTGGGCGGGAATCTGCCCGAGCAATGTGCCGGTCTTGTCGCTTGAACTCATCGTCACCTCTCTCCCAGTCCGATCAATGAGCGCGCGTAGCTGGTCAGCGGCGGCCCGAGCAGGTCCTGCGGCTGCTTGTCCTGCAGGGTCAGCAGGCCACCCCGCATGCGGATGCGCACGCTGTCGACCAGATAGCCGGTGGCGGTCTCCACCAGCATCATCTGGATCACGCCATTGTCCACGCCCAGGCGATCGAGTGCCTCCTGGTCCTCCCATTCGACGACGCTACCGATGCGGTCGTCAGCCTGGGCGAAACGCGCATACAGCAGGTAGTGGGCACCCAGCGCACGCGCTTCGGACATGGCTTCGGCGAAGCCGAGCGGCTGGGTAGCGCGCCGCACCTGGGGAAAATACTCGGCGAATGCCTTGAGCGCTTCCTCCGCCACCACGTTGGGCCGCGGATAGGCCGATCCCGGCGGAACCATGTGGCTTTGCGCAAAGTAAAGATATGAGTCCGGCTGCAAGCGCCAGTTCGCCGAACGGTAGGTCGCGGAATGGTCGAGAAGGCCCGCATCGCCGAGTTGATAGCGGGTCGCCTCGGCCATGTCGCTGACCTTCATGCAGCCCGCCAGGGCAAGCAACAGGCAAAGAGAGATCAGGTGACGCATCGTAGGGCCTCCACGGGCCGGTGACGGAAAACCGGCGAGTGGGCAGTCGATGCAGGTTTTACGCCAGCGAACGTATCAGCCCTGAGGCGGTGTTTCCAGGTCGCGCTTACGGCGGTTGCCCATGCGTACGCCGATGTCCATGAGGAATTGGAAGAAGCCCTCCTGGTCCTCCAGCACATTGCTCCAGAACGGCGAGTGGTACAGCGCCACCGCGCCATGCACCAGCGCCCAGGCGGCGCAGTAGTGGAAATACGGCGGCACGTTCTCCAGCTTGCCCTCGGCGATGCGCCCTTCGATGAGCCCGGTCAGGCGCTGGAAATTCGACGCTCGGATGCGATGCAGCTCCTCCACCAGCTCGGGCACCTGATGCCCCTTGAGGACCTTTTCCTCCAGGCGATCGAACAGCCGGTAGCGTTGCGGATCACGCATGCGGAACTCGAAGTAGGCGCGCGATAGCGCCTCCTTGTCCTTGTCCAGCTCTGGCGAGTGGAACAGCTCGTTGAGGTCGCGCTCGTAGTCCAGCATCAGCCGCAGGTAGATCTCGGCCTTGGACTTGAAGTGCTTGTAGATGGTGCCTTTGCCGATGCCGACCGCGTCGGCGATCATCTCCACGGTGACGCTGTCCTCTCCTTGTTCGAGGAAAAGATTCAACGCGGTGTCGAGGATTTCCTGTTCGCGCCGGCGAAACTCACGGACCTTACGGGGTTCTTTTTGCATATGCGAAATGGCATCGAGTACGTGTAAGCGAACTATTATGCCTATTCAGTCGCGAAATGCACGGAGTCGATCGATGTATTCATTCCAGGACGAGTTCCCCCAGGCAGCCGGACTGAGCTACCTCAACCATGCCGCGGTCGCCCCCTGGCCCAAACGCGCGCAGCTGGCCGTCGCCGCATTTGCCGAGCAGAACGTCAGCGTAGGCGCCCGGGACTACCCGGACTGGCTGGAAACCGAGCAACGCCTACGCCAACGCCTGGCTCGCCTGCTCAATGCCGCCGCGCCAGACCTGGCCCTGGTGAAGAACACCTCCGAGGCCCTGTCGTTCGTCGCTTTCGGCCTGGACTGGCGGCAAGGTGACGAGGTAATCATCAGCGACGAGGAATTTCCCTCCAACCGCGTCGTCTGGGAGGCCTTGGAGCGCTACGGCGTCCAGGTAAGGCAAGTGAACCTGGCGGGCGACCCGGAAGCCAACCTGCTCGCCGCCTGCACCCCACGTACCCGGCTGATGGCGATCAGTGCGGTGCAGTACGCCAGCGGGCTGCGCCTCGACCTGCCACGCCTGGGCAGTGGCTGCCGGCAACGCGGGGTACTGCTGTGCGTCGACGCCATCCAACAGCTGGGCGCCCTGCCCTTCGACGTGCAGGCCTGCGACTGCGCCTTCGCCATGGCCGACGGACACAAATGGATGCTCGGCCCGGAGGGCCTGGGAGTGTTCTACTGCCGCAGCGACCTGCGCGAGGCCCTGACCCTGCACGAGTACGGCTGGCACATGCTCGACGCCCCGGGCGACTACAGCCGCACGAGCTGGCAACCCGCGCGCAGCGCCCGGCGCTTCGAGTGCGGCAGTCCGAACATGCTCGCGGCGGTGGCGCTGGACGCCAGCCTGTCGCTGCTCGAAGAGGTCGGCATGCCGGCCGTCGAACTGGCCCTCGCTGATCGGGTGCAGTGGCTGCAGGAGCATCTTTCCGCGATTTCCGGACTGACCCTGCACAGCCCGCGCGACCCGCAGCGGCGTGCCGGCATCGTCACCTTCAGTGTGGCCAGAAAGGACAACGTCGAGCTGCATGCACAACTGATGAAGGCGCAGGTGGTGTGCGCCCAACGTGGCGCCGGCGTGCGTTTCTCGCCGCACTTCTATACACCGACCGCCGTGCTGGAACAGGCGCTGAGCTGCGTGGCCCGGCTCGCCGCCAAGTGAATCAACCCCAGCGCGTCTATTCCAAATCCGTCTGAGCCCGGCGGCAAGCTCGACCATACTCAAGTCGACCGCTGTGGTTCTCCCCCGGACGCGGCGGTCGGGGCAGATATGACGCTGCCTCCTTGGAAGACCTTGCCCGGGCCCCCCTGCCCGGGTTTTTTATGCTCGGGTTAAAAGTGCCGCGGTGCGACTCAATGGGAGGCCTGGGTGGCCACCCGTGCGAGCGGGAACAGCCGTTGGAAGTTTTCCGACGTCTGCCGAGCCAGCGTTTCGTAGGGCACGCCACGCAACTGGGCGAGAAACTCCGCGACGTCGCGGACGTACTGCGGCAGGTTCGGCTTGCCGCGATGGGGAATCGGCGCCAGGTAAGGCGAGTCCGTCTCCACCAGCAGCCGATCGGCCGGTACCTGGCGGGCGACCTCGCGTAGCGCCTCGGCGTTGCGGAAGGTGACGATTCCCGACAGCGAGATGTAGAAGCCGAGGTCCAGAGCGGCGCGGGCCATCTCCCAGTCTTCGGTGAAACAATGCAGGACGCCGGCCTGGGGTAGCGCCGCCTCGCGCAGCAGACGCAGGGTGTCCTCGCGCGCGGCGCGGGTATGCACGATCACCGGCTGTCCGGTGATCTGCGCGGCCTGCAGATGCAGGGCGAAGGAACGCTGCTGCAGTTCCGCAGCCTCGGGTTCGTAGTGGTAGTCCAGGCCGGTTTCACCGATGGCCACCACGCCCGGCTGGCGTAGTTCATCGAGCAACCAGTCGAGCGCGGGTATCCCCGCATCCAGGTCCAGCGGGTGTACGCCCACCGAACAGTCGACGTCCGCATAGCGCGCCGCCAGTTCGCGCACGGCCGCCGCGTTGTCGGCGGAGACGCCAATGCAGAGAAAATGCCCGACACCGCGCTCTCGCGCAGCCGCCAGGGCGGCATCCAGGGAACCACCGTGGATCGAGAGATCGAGGCGATCGAGGTGACAGTGGGAATCGATGAGCATGGCACGGTCCATGCCACGGGTCGCGGCCCTAGTGTTGCGACACTGGCCTGTCGCCCGTGGCTTTCTGATGCGGCGGCGCAGTGGCCGCGCGGATTACAGGGTATGGGTGGGGCGATCGGACTTCAGCGCGCCGGCGAGATAGGTCTCGATCTTGCCGCGGGCGGTGTCGTCACCGTCGTTGAACTGCACGCCGACGCCGGCGGCGCGGTTGCCCTGGGCCCCCTTGGGGGTGATCCAGACGACCTTGCCAGCCACCGGGATCTTTTCCGGCTCATCCATCAGGTTGAGGAGCATGAATACTTCGTCGCCCAGCTTGTACTGCTTGCCCGTCGGAATGAACAGCCCGCCATTGCGCACGAAGGGCATGTAGGCGGCATAAAGGACCGACTTGTCCTTGATGGTCAGCGAGAGGATTCCGTTACGCGGGTTCGGCGGCAGACTCATGGCAATGTCCAGCGAGGGCTCAGGGCCGCATTCTAGCCCCCGCGGGCCAGGCTTGCCCACCGCGCCAGCAATGCCTCGAGCAACAGCGTGCGGTTCAGGTTGGCCTTGCCCAGCACCTTCTGACGCTGCTCCAGCAACCAGTCCTGGGTTGCCAGCAGGCGCGGCCCGGCGGTCTTTCCGGCCAGGTACTGGAGCACCTTGCGCATGTCTTCGAGGCCCAGTTCCGCTTCGTCCTGCGTCATCTGGTAGCGCAACAATACCTGGGACCAGTCGACGAACCAGTCGAACAGCAGCAGCAGTGGCACCGCGCTCCAGCGATCGGCCAGTTGGCTGGGCGAAGCCTGGTTCTTCAACAGCTGCTTGATGCCCTCGACCACCTGTGCACGCGCATCCAGCACGCCCTGTTCGTGCAGGCGCCGTGCGCGCAGTGGCGAGCCGGCGGCCAGGACGAGCAAGGTATCCAGGGTCTGCGGAGATTCCCCCGGCAGCGCCGCCTGCAGCCAGGCCAGGCTCTGTTCGGCATTCGGTAGCGGGCAGGCCTGCTGCACGCAACGGCTACGGATGGTCGGCAGCAGGCGACTGGGACGATCGCTCAGGAGCAGCAGCACGGTGTCACCGGCGGGCTCCTCGAGGCTTTTCAACAGCGCGTTGGCGGCATTCAGGTTCATCGCCTCGGCCGGCTCCAGCAACACCACCTTGCGTCCGGCGAGCTGCGCGGTCTGCGAGACGAAATCCACCAATTCGCGCACCTGGTCGACGCGAATCGGCTTGTCCGGCTCCTCGGGCAACAGGCGCTTGGCATCCGGGTGACTGCCGGCGGCGAGCAATTGGCAGGCCTTGCAGTGGCCACAGGGCTCATCGTCCTGGGGTGACTGACACAACAGGCGAGCCATCAGGCGTTCGGCCAAATCACGCTTGCCGATACCCTCCGGGCCATGCAGTAGATAGGCATGCGCATGCCGCTGGCGGCCCGCCAACTGGCGCCAGAGTTCGTCCTGCCAGGGATAGCGCTCAACCACTGGCGCGCTCCAGTAACTCCGGCAACAGCTGGTCCAGCTGTGCGCGCACCTGCTCCAGGGAAAGTCCGGCGTCGATGCGCCGATAACGCGGTGGGTCCTGCCTAGCGCGCTGCAGATAGCCCTGGCGCACCGCTTCGAAGAAGGTGTGGCCTTCGCGCTCGAAGCGATCCAGGCGGCCTCGCGCACTGGCGCGGGCCAGGCCGACTTCCACCGGCAGGTCGAACAACAGGGTCAGGTCAGGGCGCAACTCGCCCTGCACGAAGGTCTCGAGTTGGGCAATGCGCTCAGCCGGCAGCCCACGGCCTGCACCCTGGTATGCGTAGGTGGCATCGGTGAAGCGGTCGCAGAGCACCACGCAGCCCCGCTGCAGGGCCGGTCGCACCACCTGCGCCAAGTGCTGGGCGCGTGCGGCGAACACCAGTAGCAACTCGGTATCCACGGCCATCGGCTCCTCGGCGGGGGTCAGCAGGAGTTCGCGGATTCGCTCGGCGAGGGGCGTGCCGCCCGGCTCGCGGGTCAGCAGGACCTTGATGCCGCGCGCGCCGAAGCACTCGGCGAGGTAATCGCGATTGGTGCTCTTGCCGGCGCCCTCGGGGCCTTCCAGGGTAATGAACAAGCCGCTCACTGGGCCTCCTCGGGGGTCTGCGCGGGCGCCGGACTGGAGCGGTAGTCCGCCCGCCGCTTGAGCTGGTACTCGCGCACCGCGCGGTTGTGCGACTGCAAGTCGTCGGAAAAGACGTGGGTACCGTCGCCACGCGCCACGAAGTACAGCGCGTCGCCGTCCACCGGGTGCAACGCGGCGTGGATCGCCTCGCGCCCGACCATGGCGATCGGCGTCGGCGGCAGTCCACTGATGACATAGGTGTTGTAGGGGGTCGCCTCGCGCAGGTCGCTGCGACGAATACGCCCCTGGTAACGCTCGCCCATGCCGTAGATCACCGTGGGATCGGTCTGCAGCAGCATGCCCTTGGCCAGGCGCCGGACGAACACGCCGGCGATCTGTCCGCGCTCCTGCGGCACGCCGGTTTCCTTTTCGATCAAGGAGGCCATGATCAGCGCCTGGTAGGGCGTCTCGTAGGGCAGGTCGTCGGCGCGCTGAGCCCACTCCTCGTCGAGCACCGTACGCAGGCGCTGGTTAGCCTGACGCAACAAGTCGATATCGCGGGTACCCCGCACGTAGCGATAGGTGTCGGGAAAGAAGCGTCCTTCCGGGTGCATGTCGGGCTCGCCGACGCGGCGCATCAGCTCTGCATCGTCCACCCCAGCCAGGGTCTGTTCGAGCTTCGCCTGCCCCGCCAGGGCCGCGCGGACCTGGTGGATGTTCCAGCCCTCGACCAGCGTCAGGCTGTACTGCACGACGTCGCCACGCTGCCAGAGCTCGAGCATTTCCCGCGCCGACATGCCCGGCGTCAGCCGATACTCGCCACTGTGCAGCGTCGCGTCGACCAGATTGAAGCGCCAGTACAGCCGCAACCAGAGCGAGCCATGCAGGGTGCCGTCGTCCTCCAGGTGCTTGAGCAGGCCACTGGGCGTCGAGCCCGCCGGCACGTCCAGCAGACGCTCGGCGTCCAGTTGCAACGGCTGGTTCAGCGCCCGCTGCTGCAGCCAGGCAGCCGCGCCCAGGGTGAGCAAGGCCAGCAGTACGAGAGACAGGAGAAACAACAGCAGGCGACGTATCAAAGCTCAGGCATCCAGCAGCGGGCGAATCGAGTGCTGCAGTTTACGGGTCAGCGCGCCGACCGGCCAGCGGCCGTCCCGCCAGGCGAGCACCGGCCAGATGCCATACTGGCTGTTGCAGCAGAACACCTCCTGCGCGGCGAGCAACTGGTCGACTGACAGGTCACT
This sequence comes from Pseudomonas sp. R4-15, assembly GCF_055768815.1. Lineage (NCBI taxonomy): Bacteria > Pseudomonadati > Pseudomonadota > Gammaproteobacteria > Pseudomonadales > Pseudomonadaceae > Pseudomonas > Pseudomonas sp. R4-15. The sequence continues at coordinate 2,037,060 of NZ_CM147293.1, read as the reverse complement.
CACGCAGCCCCGTAGCCCCAGCCTCTGGGCACGTTCGAGCAACTCGGCGCGCATCACTCCAGCGACGCCGCAGCGTTCCAGGGAAGGCGTAATCAAGACACCCTCGATGACCGCGAAGAGGTTGCTGAACACGCACTCGACGACGCGCCCGGCGCTGTCGAGCAACAGGCCTTCGGCATAGGCAGGATCCTGCCATTCCTGACGCGCGAGCACCTGTTCCAGGCGATTGAGATGCTTGAGGCCGGCCAACGCCGGCTGTTCGGCCAGGCGCAACTGGCAGTCGAACAGGCGAATGCCGTCGCGATGCTCTGGCGGATAGGCGGGGACCGGCGAGCCCAGCAGCAGCCGGCGCGCGGGCTGGATGGGCGGTGCGTAGCCGCGCAGACCATCGCCGCGGGTGAGAATCAGCTTGGCGACGCCCTCCCCCAGCTCGGCGCTGAAGGCCAGCAGTTCGTCACGCAGCAGTCGTTCGTCGCACACCATGCCGAGGCGTTGGCAACCCTCGGCAAGGCGCGCCAGATGGCGTTCGAGCAGGCGCGGCCGGCCCTGGCGCACGGCGAGGGTCTCGAACAACCCATCGCCGTAGGCCAGCCCTCGGTCGCGCAGGGCAACGGCCGAGGCCGGACGCCCATCGAGCCAGTCGGGCATCAGCCGACGAAACGCCGGAACACCAGCGAGCCGTTGGTGCCCCCGAAGCCGAACGAGTTGGACAGCACCGCGTCCAGCTGCATGGGGCGTGCCTCGTGGGGTACGAAGTCCAGATCGCAACCTTCGCTGGGCTCTTCCAGGTTGATGGTCGGCGGGGCCACCTGGTCACGCAGGGCGAGAATGCTGAAGATCGCCTCTACCGCGCCCGCAGCGCCGAGCAGGTGGCCAGTCATCGACTTGGTCGAGCTGACCGCCAGCTCCCGTGCATGCGCACCGAACACCGACTTCACCGCAGCCACCTCGGCGATATCACCCGCCGGCGTGGAGGTACCGTGGGCATTGATGTACTGGATCTGCTCCGGATTCATCCCGGCGTCGCGCAGGGCGTTGGCCATGCAGCGAGCCGCACCGGCGCCATCCTCGGGCGGAGAGGTCATATGGTAGGCGTCGCCACTCATGCCGAAACCCACCAGCTCGGCGTAGATGCGCGCGCCACGGGCACGGGCATGTTCTAGCTCTTCGAGCACCAGCGCGCCGGCACCATCGGACAGTACGAAGCCGTCGCGCCCCTTGTCCCAGGGACGGCTGGCACGGGTCGGCTCGTCGTTGCGGGTGGACAGCGCGCGGGCCGAGCCGAAGCCGCCCATGCCCAGTCCACAGGTGGCCATTTCCGAACCACCAGCGACCATCACGTCGGCTTCGCCATAGGCGATGTTGCGTGCCGCCATGCCGATGCAGTGCGTACCGGTGGTACAGGCGGTGGCGATGGCGTAATTCGGCCCTTGCAGACCCAGGTGGATCGACAGGAAGCCGGAGATCATGTTGATGATCGAGCCCGGCACGAAGAACGGCGAAATACGCCGCGGTCCCTGCTCAAGCAGCGCCTTGCTGTTGTTCTCGATATTGGTCAGGCCACCGATGCCCGAGCCCATGGCCACGCCGATGCGCTCCCGGTTGGCGTCCGTCACTTCCAGTCCGGAGTCGCGCATCGCCTGGAAACTGGCGGCGAGGCCGTACTGGATGAACTGGTCGATCTTGCGCGCTTCCTTGGCTGGCAGGTACTGCTCCACCTCGAAGCCACGTACGGAGCCGCCAAAGCGGGTCGAAAAAGCGGACAGATCCATGTGCTCGATCGGGGCGATACCGCTCCGGCCGTCCAGGATGCCCTGCCAGCTGCTCGGCACATCGGTCCCGAGGGGCGACAGCATGCCCATCCCGGTTACCACGACGCGTCTACGCGACACAGCGAATTCCTCTTATTGATGGCGCTCCCGGCGCCGGACAGGCTGCAACGGCCTACGCACCACGCAGCGGGCATGTTCCCGACAGTGTAGGGTGCCAACATGGCCGTTTGGAGAAACCCCGGCGTCCCGGGGGACGAGCGGTTTCTCCAGCCGTATAAACAAAAGCCGCACGCCCGTGAAGGCAGTGCGGCTTGGACCGACCGAAGTCGCGTCGACTAGATCACTGCGCGTGCGCGTTGATGTAGTCGATGGCTTCCTGAACGGTGGTGATCTTCTCTGCCTGCTCGTCGGGGATTTCGGTCTCGAACTCCTCCTCCAGAGCCATCACCAGCTCGACGGTGTCAAGCGAGTCGGCGCCCAGATCCTCGACGAAGGAAGCGCTGTTGGTCACTTCATCTTCTTTGACGCCGAGTTGCTCAGCGACGATTTTCTTGACGCGTTCTTCGATGGTGCTCATACCTTGTGTTCACTCCTAGTAGGAAAGTCCCGTCAGCTGGGCTGGCGGTAAGTGTATAGAAAGCCTTTTCAGCTTTTCAAGCCAAAGCCAGGCGGCAGCTTGGCGCGCCTGGCCTACGCAATTCACATGTACATGCCACCGTTCACCGGCAAAGTGGCGCCGGTGACATAGGCAGCGGCATCCGAGGCCAGGAACGCAACGACTTTCGCGATCTCTTCGGCCTGCCCCAAACGACCCAGCGGAATCTGCTCGAGCAGCGCATCGCGCTGGGCTTCGGGCAGTTCTCGGGTCATGTCGGTGTCGATGAAACCCGGTGCCACGGCGTTGACCGTGATGCCCCGGGAGCCCACTTCACGCGCCAGCGCGCGACCGAACCCTTCCAGCCCGGCCTTGGCGGCAGCATAGTTGACCTGCCCGCCGTTGCCCATCGCACCGACGACCGAGCCGATGTTGATGATGCGCCCCCAACGAGCCTTGGTCATGCCACGCAGCACGGACTTGGACAGACGGTAGAGGCTATTGAGGTTGGTGTCGATCACGTCATACCACTCGTCGCTCTTCATGCGCAGCATGAGGTTGTCGCGGGTGATGCCGGCGTTGTTCACCAGGATCAGTGGCTGACCCAGGTGCTGCTGGATATGCTCGAGGGTGGACGCCACCGACTCGTCGCTCTTCACATCGAGTACCAGGCCGGCGCCTTCGACGCCATGCTGCTTGAGGGTCTCGGCGATGCGCTCGGCGCCGGCCGGAGAGGTCGCGGTACCGATCACCACGGCGCCTTGGCGGCCGAGTTCGAGGGCGATGGCCTGGCCGATGCCACGGCTGGCGCCGGTCACCAGGGCCACTTTGCCTTGCAGACTCATGTCGTTGTCTCCTAGGGAGTGATTCAGACCAACGCGGCGCGGGCAGCCGCGAAGGCGTCGGAAGTATCGAGGTTATGGGTGCCGATGCCCTTGACGCAGCGCTTGTTCAGGCCACTGAGCACCTTGCCGGGGCCGCACTCGACCAGATCGGTGATGCCCAGGTCGGCCAGGCGCTGCATGGATTCGACCCAGCGTACCGGGCTGTAGAGCTGTGCCAGCAGGTCACGACGCAGCACGTCCAGGTCCGCGGGAACCTCCGCGCTGACATTCTGCACCAGTGCGATGCTCGGTGCCTGCCAGGCGACCGCCTCGACCGCTTCGGCGAAACGCTCGGCAGCCGGACGCATCAGTGCGCAGTGCGAGGGCACGCTGACCGGCAGCGGCAGCGCACGCTTCGCGCCGCGCGCCTTGCAGGCCTCCACCGCGCGAGCGACGGCCGCAGCCGCACCCGCGATCACTACCTGGCCCGGCGCATTGAAGTTGACCGCACTGACCACCTCGCCCTGAGCAGCCTCTTCGCACGCGGCCAGCACATCGGCGTCTTCCAGACCGAGAACGGCGGCCATGCCACCCTCGCCGGCCGGGACGGCCTCCTGCATCAGCTGACCACGGCGCTCGACCAGTTTCACCGCGTCGGCGAAACCCAGCGAACCGGCAGCGACCAGCGCCGAATACTCGCCCAGACTGTGACCGGCGACATGGCTTGGCAGAACGCCGCCCTCGGCCTGCCAGAGGCGCCACAGCGCGATCGAGGCGGTGAGGATTGCCGGCTGGGTGCAATCGGTACGGTTGAGCTGCGCTTCGGGACCGGCTTGGGTCACCGCCCAGAGATCGTAGCCCAGGGCGTCGGCGGCTTCGGCGAAAGTCTCGCGAACGGCCGGCTTGTCGCCCATTTCGGCGAGCATGCCGATGGACTGCGAGCCCTGGCCAGGAAAGACGAAGGCGAAGGATACGGACATGGACCAGCCCCTTTTATCTGTTCTGTTGATGGCCGACGGGTCACGATCCGACGACCTATTCGAAATTGGATGGCGCTCGGCGAGCGCGGGTCACACCCTGCGCGATTCAGGGCAGCATATGCTCCAGCCGCCCATGCAGCCGACGCGGCAGATCCTCGCGAATTTCCGCCAGTGCGTTGTCTATCGCATTGCGAAAGGCATCCGCCCTGGCGCTGCCGTGACTCTTGATCACGATGCCCTGCAAACCCAGCAAGCTGGCTCCATTGTAGCGGGCCGGCGCAAGATCCTGACGCAGCCGCCGCATCAGCGGCAACGCGGCAAGTCCGACCAGGCGTGCGGCAATGCCCCCTTCGAACTGGTGACGGATGCGCTCGCCGAACAATTCCATCAGCCCCTCGCTGGACTTGAGCAGGATGTTGCCGACGAAACCATCGCAGACCACCACATCGGCCTCACCCCGAAACAACCCGTCGCCCTCGATGTAGCCGACATAGTTGAGCCCGCGGGTGCGCTGCAGCAAATTCGCCGCAAGCTTCACCTGCTGGTTGCCCTTGATCTCCTCGGTGCCGACGTTAAGCAACGCCACTCGTGGCCATCGCGCGCCCAGCACTTCGGCCGCCACCGCACCCATCACCGCGAACTGGTGCAGGTTCTCCGCCGAGCAATCGACGTTGGCCCCCAGGTCCAGCAGGTGGCAGACGCCGCGCCGGGTAGGGATCGGCGAAACCATCGCAGGCCGGTCGATCCCCGGAAGCGTCTTCAGCAGGTGCCGCGACAACGCCATCAAGGCCCCGGTGTTACCCGCGCTGACGCACGCCTGCACGCGACCATCACGCAACAGCTCCAACGCCACGCGCATGGAGGAGTCGGGCTTGCCGCGCAGCGCCGCCGAAGGACGATCGTGGGTCGAGATCACCTCACTGGCATGCTGGACGTGCAAACGCGCGCGATCGACACCCGAGTGTCTCGCGATGAACTGTTCCAGGAGATGGGATTGGCCGACGAGGACCAGGTGCAGCGAGGGGTTATCGGCCAGGCATTGAACGCAGGCCGGGACAATGCAACGGGGACCGAAGTCCCCGCCCATTGCGTCGATCGCGATGATCGGAGCGGACAAGGATTACTCGTCAGCGCCCTTGTCGATCACTTTGCGACCACGGTAGACACCTTCCGGGGAGACGTGGTGGCGCAGGTGAACTTCACCGGTGCTCTTCTCGACGGACAGGGTGTTGGCGTCGAGGGCGTCGTGGGAACGACGCATGTCACGCGCGGAACGGGACTTTTTGTTCTGCTGAACAGCCATAACTCATTAACTCCTAAACGTTTGGGTCACGCTTCAACTGGGCCAGTACGCTGAACGGGTTTGACCGCTTTACCTCGTCCTCTGGCGGTTCGGGCTCATCCAGTGCCGCTTCGTGCTGGCAGTGTTCATGGACCGGGACGATGGGCAGGGCGAGCAGTAACTCATCCTCCACCAACGCCAACAGATCCAGAGGCTCTTCGCCCACTTCCAGCAGATCGTAGCCCTTGGGCTGCGCTTGCACGGCACTCTCTTCCCGCACCACGGCATAGTCGTATTCACCATGGATCGGCAGGCTGACGACTTCCAGACAACGCTGGCAGATCATCCGTACCTCGACGTCCAGTTCACCGCGTATCACCGCAGCGCGCTGTTCGTCCCGGGCGAATTCCAGAAGGGCGTGTACCGCTCCGCCATCTTCGGCCAGTTGCGCACGCAAACGCGGCAGGCTCTCCAGCGGAATATCCCCTTGCAGGGTTACGCCGCGGTCTGCCAGCTTGCGAGGATCAACGTGAGGTGGAATAGGCCCATTCGACATAGGCGCGAGATTCTAGGGATGTGCCCCGGCGCTGTCAAAGGAAATTCCAGCGCGTCCGCCATGCGGCTAGAATCCTTCCTTTATATAAGCAACCCGGTCGAAACCCACGCATGCGCCCCCTGCTACTCGCCTCCAGCTCGCCCTATCGCCGTGAATTACTCGCACGCCTGCGCCTGCCGTTCGAGTGCCGCTCACCACAGATCGATGAAAGCGCCCTGCCCGGCGAGTCACCCGTCGCACTGGTGCGCCGTCTGGCCGAACAGAAGGCTCGCGCCCTGGCCGGGGAATTCCCGGCGCACCTGATCATTGGCTCAGACCAGGTCGCAGAACTCGAAGGACAGGTCCTCGGCAAGCCGCACGACTTCGAACGCGCAGCCGGTCAACTGCGCGCCGCCAGCGGCAAGCGGGTGGTTTTCCACACGGGCCTGGCGCTGCTCGATGCCAGCAGCGGCCGCGTGCAGATCGACAGCGTGCCCTTCACCGTGCACTTCCGCGAACTGGATGACGCGCGCATCGCCCGCTATCTCGAGGCAGAGCGCCCACTGGATTGCGCCGGCAGCTTCAAATCCGAAGGCCTCGGCGTGAGCCTGTTCCGCACCACCGAAGGCAGCGATGCCACCAGCCTGATTGGACTGCCTCTGATCCGACTGGTAGACATGCTGCTCGCCGAAGGGCTGCAGGTGCCCTAAGGACTTTAGTCAGCGCAACTGCGGCCCTTCGAAGCCCAGGTAGGTCGCCAGATGGGCCGCGGCACTCGCCCCCAGACGATTGGCGAAGCGATCGAAGGGCGTTTCCTCGTGAGTGAAGTCTTCGATCTCCGGCTCACCGATTTTATCCCGCGCCACAGAGCTGGCACTCCCCAGGCCATCGATCAACCCCAAGCCAAGGGCCTGCTCGCCGGACCAGACGAGTCCGGAGAACAGTTCGGGGTGCCCCTCGACCTTCAGCCGATCACCACGCCCAGCCTTCACCGCGTCGATGAACTGCCGATGGGTCGTCTGCAGCACCCCCTCCCAATAGGCCGTTTCATCCGGCTTCTCCGGCTGGAAGGGATCCAGGAAGGCCTTGTGCTCGCCGGAGGTATAGGCGCGCCGCTCCACACCCAGCTTCTCCATGGTGCCGACGAAGCCGAAGCTGGCCGCGGTGACACCGATGGAACCCACCAGGCTGGACTGGTTGGCGTAGATTTCATCCGCCGCCGAGGCGATGTAATAGGCGCCGGACGCCCCCAGGTCGCTGATCACCGCGTAGACCTTGATAGCCGGATGCTCGCCGCGTAGCCGACGGATTTCGTCATAGACGTAGCCCGCCTGTACCGGACTGCCTCCCGGACTATTGATACGCAACACGATGCCCTTGGTGCCCGGATCCTCGAAAGCATCGCGCAGAGCCCCGATCAGGTTGTCGGCACTCGCTTCCTGCTTGTCGGCGATGGTGCCACGCACCTCGATCAATGCCGTATGCGATGCGCTGGCATCACGGTTCTCGCCCCACTTGAGCAGGGGCGAGAACAGCGCCAGCATCAGGAACAGATAGATGAACGTCAGCAGCTTGAAGAAGATCCCCCAGCGCCGCGAGCGTCGCTGCTCCTGCACGCTGGCGAGTACAGCCTTCTCCAGCAATTTCCAGTTGCGCGCCTCGGCCTTCTGTTCGGCTTTTTCCTCGGGCGCTTTCCATTCGTCGCTCATGCCCACCTCTCGTCTTTGGAATCCGTAGCCAACCACTCGACCAACTGATCGAAACACTCCACCGCCAGCGTCGGCGCAAAACCGCGCAGGTACTCCAGCGGCTGCGCACCATAGCCAACCGCCACGCTATGCATGCCGGCGCGCGCCGCCATCTGCAGATCGAACGCCGCATCACCGATCATCAGCGCACGCTCTGGCGCGACACCGCAGTGAGCGAGAATCTCGTTGAGCATCAGCGGGTCCGGCTTACTGGCAGTCTCGTCCGCACAACGACTGACATCGAAATAATCCAGCCAGGCATGCCCGGCCAGTACCCGATCCAGTCCCGCACGGCTCTTACCGGTCGCCACCGCGAGGCGATAGCCTTGCTCGCGAAACCCGGCCAGTGCCTCGCGCACCCCGGAAAACAGCGGTGACGGCTGCGCCTCCAGGCGCAGATAGTGACCACTGTAGTGTGCTCGAAATTCCGCGATATCCGATTCGCCCAGCCCCTCGTGCAAGGTGGCGATAGCCTCGGGCAATCCGAGACCGATGATGCCGCGAATCGCGGCCTCGTCGCACTGCGTCAGGCCAAGCTGCGCCGCCGCGTGACGCATGGACTCAACGATGCGCGCGATCGAATCGCTCAGCGTGCCGTCCCAGTCGAAGATCAACAGGTCATAGCGGCGCTCAGGCACCCAGGCGCTCCAGGGTCTTCGCCCACATCTCGTCGACCGGCGCTTCGAGTTCGAGCACGCCGTCGTCGGGCAGGGTCACCCGCAGCGCATGGGCGTGCAGGAACAGGCGCTTGCCACCCAGCTCACGAATCTCGCGACTGAAGTCATCGTCACCGTATTTGGGGTCACCGGCGATGGGGTGGCCGGCATGGGTGGCATGCACGCGAATCTGATGGGTACGCCCGGTGACGGGGCTCGCCTCGACCAACGTGGCGAACTCGCCAAAGCGGCGCACCACCTTGAACAGCGTCAGCGCCTCCTTGCCATCCACACCCACCTCGACCATGCGCTCGCCGGAACGCAGGTTGTTCTTCTGCAAGGGTGCGGCGATCTTCTTCTTCGACGTCGGCCAGCTACCGCGCACCAGCGCGAAGTAACGCTTGTCGACGCCATCGCCCCGCAATGCCGCGTGCAGATGACGCAGCATGCTGCGCTTCTTGGCGATCATCAGCAGCCCGGAGGTATCTCGATCCAGGCGATGCACCAACTCAAGGCCCGGCACGTCCGGACGCAACTGACGCAGCGCTTCGATCACCCCGAAATTCACCCCGCTGCCGCCATGCACGGCAATACCAGCGGGCTTGTTCAGCACGATCAACGCCGCGTCCTCGTGGACGATCGCCGCCTCCAGGCGCTCCAGCACGCCCTGCGCCACCGGCACAGGCTCGTCTCGCTCGGCCAGGCGCAGCGGCGGCACGCGCACCACATCGCCGGCCTGCAGCCGGTAATCGGGCTTGATGCGCCCCTTGTTCACGCGCACCTCGCCCTTGCGCAGAATGCGGTAGACGAGGGTCTTGGGCGCGCCCTTGAGCTGGGTTCGCAGAAAATTGTCGATGCGCTGGCCGGCGACGTCCGCGGAGACTTCGATGAACTGCACCGCGACGGCAGGAGAAGGAGAGGTGGTCATGCCGCGCATCTTAGCAATTTTCATGCAATTGAAGCACTTATTGAATGCTGTTATAGTCGCGAATGCCGCCAAAAGTGGCCCGATCCGGCAGAAGCAGCAAGCGCCGGTCTTAAGCGAAAAAGTCATCCGGACGAGAGGCCGTCCCCTGATCGCCCGCCCCAGTGGCGAGTTCTCGGAATCCGCCTTCAGCCATGCGCGGCGCACCCAAAGGACGCCGCGATGAATGCCAACCCGCTGCGAAATGTGCGAGCGGCACGCGATTTTCTTGGATACGTGTACGGGTGGAGATGCACAGGCCCCGGCAGGCGTAGCGCCAGCTGATTCGAGACGGTTCATTTTCGTCCGCCCCGGAGCCTGATTCCTCCTCCCGCATTATTAAAGCCGCTGCCCAGGGCAGCGGTGGGAGATGTGGTCGCGACTCCCCCGCCCTCGTTGCGGGGCCTCGCTGGACACCGCGGTGGTACGCCACCGTCGAGACGCACCCGACACAGACCCGGAGAGTCGTGTGTGCCGCGCGCCGTTTGCGTAGCAAACGGAAGAATCGAACGGTATCACATGAAAAGAATGCTGATTAACGCAACTCAGCCCGAAGAGTTGCGCGTTGCATTGGTCGACGGCCAACGCCTGTACGACCTGGACATCGAGTCCGGGGCGCGCGAGCAGAAGAAGTCGAACATCTACAAGGGCCGCATCACCCGCGTCGAACCCAGCCTCGAAGCCGCGTTCGTCGACTTCGGCGCCGAGCGCCACGGCTTCCTGCCCCTCAAGGAAATCTCCCGCGAGTACTTCTCCAAGGCCCCCGAAGGCCGTGTGAACATCAAGGAAGTGCTCAAGGAAGGCCAGGAAGTCATCGTCCAGGTCGAGAAGGAAGAACGTGGCAACAAGGGCGCCGCCCTGACCACCTTCATCAGCCTCGCCGGCCGTTACCTGGTGCTGATGCCCAACAATCCTCGCGCTGGCGGCATCTCCCGCCGCATCGAAGGCGAAGAACGCAACGAACTGCGCGAAGCGCTGAATGGCCTCGACGTCCCCGGCGACATGGGCCTGATCGTGCGCACCGCAGGCCTGGGCCGCTCCAGCGAAGAGCTGCAGTGGGACCTGGACTACCTGCTGCAGCTGTGGAAGGCCATCAAGGACGCCTCCGGCGACCACCCGGCCCCGTTCCTGATCTACCAGGAATCCAACGTCATCATCCGCGCCATCCGCGACTACCTGCGCAACGACATCGGCGAAGTGCTGATCGATAGCGTCGAGGCCCAGGAAGAAGCCCTGTCCTTCATCCAGCAGGTGATGCCGCAGTACGCCAGCAAGATCAAGCTCTACCAGGACCCGGTTCCGCTGTTCAACCGCTTCCAGATCGAGAGCCAGATCGAGACCGCCTTCCAGCGCGAAGTGAAGCTCCCCTCGGGCGGCTCCATCGTCATCGACCCGACCGAAGCCCTGGTGTCCATCGACATCAACTCGGCGCGCGCCACCAAGGGCGGCGACATCGAGGAAACCGCGCTGCAGACCAACCTGGAAGCGGCCGAGGAAATCGCCCGCCAACTGCGTCTGCGTGACATCGGCGGCCTGATCGTCATCGACTTCATCGACATGACGCCGGCGAAGAACCAGCGCGCCGTCGAGGACAAGGTCCGCGAAGCCCTGGAAGCCGACCGCGCCCGCGTGCAGGTCGGTCGCATCTCGCGCTTCGGCCTGCTGGAGATGTCCCGCCAGCGCCTGCGTCCTTCCCTGCGTGAAACCAGCGGCATCGTCTGCCCCCGTTGCAACGGCCAGGGCATCATCCGCGACGTCGAATCCCTGTCGCTGGCGATCCTGCGCCTGATCGAAGAAGAAGCCCTGAAGGACCGCACCGCCGAAGTGCGCGCCCGCGTGCCCTTCCAGGTCGCCGCCTTCCTGCTCAACGAGAAGCGCAACGCGATCACCAAGATCGAACTGCGCACCCGTGCGCGTATCTTCATCCTTCCGGACGACCACCTGGAAACCCCGCACTTCGAAGTGCAGCGCCTGCGCGACGACAGCCCGGACCTCATCGTCGGCCAGTCGAGCTATGAAATGGCTGCCAGCGAGGACGAGGAAGTCCAGCCGGTCAGCGCCACCCGCACCCTGGCACGCCAGGAAGCGGCGGTGAAAACCATTTCCCACGACCGTCCCGCCCCGGCTCCGGCCGCCGAGCCGGCGCCCGCCCCGTCCCAGGCACCGCTGGCCGCAGCCGCCAGCGCAGAACCGAGCCTGTTCAAGGGTCTGGTCAAATCGCTGGTGAGCCTGTTCGCCGGCAGCAAGGACGAACCCGCACCGGTTGCAGAGCCGAGCAACGACAAGCGCCCGGCACGTAGCGACGAGCAGCGCCGCAACGGTCGCCAGCAAAACCGCCGCCGCGATGGTCGTGACCGCCGCAACGCCGACGAGGAGCGCAAGCCCCGCGAAGAGCGTGGCAACCGCGAAGAGCGCGCCCCGCGCGAAGAACGCGGCAACCGTGAAGGCCAGGAAAACCGCCGCGAGCGCGGCAACCGCGAGGAGCGCAAGCCGCGCAACGAGCGCGCGCCCCGTGAAGAGCGTGCGCCCCGCGAAGAACGCGCCCCGCGCGAGGAACGTGCCCCCCGTGAAGAACGCGCGCCCCGCGAGGAACGTGCTTCGCGCGAAGAACGCGTCGCCGAGGAACGCGCACCGCGCGCCGAGCGTCAGGAGCAGGCTCCGGAAGCTCGCCGTGAACGTGCACCGCGTGAAGAGCGCAAACCGCGCAACGAAGCGCCCGAGGTCGTCGAAGAAGAGCTGAACACGGAGCTCACCCAGGCCGAGGAAGGTCAGGACGAGCAGACCGATGGTGATCGTCCGCGCCGTCGTTCGCGTGGCCAGCGTCGTCGCAGCAATCGTCGCGAGCGTCAGCGTGAAGCCGGCGTGGAAGGCTTCGACGGTGAAGTCGAGAGCGCAGACGCCGAGCAGGCTCCTGCCGTCAGCGCCGAAACCGTCGCCGCAGCAGCGGTCGCCGGCGCGGTGCTCGCCAGCAACACCGACGCCGTGCAGAGCGAGCAGTCCGTCGCAGCCAGCGAAGAACCGGTCGAGTTCAAACCGACCTCGCCGTTCGAGGAAGCCCAGGTCGAAGACGAGAAGCCGCAAGCCGCAGCCAGCGTCGAAGTGACCGAAGTCGTCGAAGTCGCCGCTCCGGCGGTTCAGGCAGAGCCCCAGCAAGCCACGGTGGAAATCGTCGAACCGGGCAGCCAGCTGATGAGCATCAGCGAGCCGCAGCCCGCAGCACCGACCGAAGCGCCTGCCGAAGTCGTCGTTCAGGTCGAGCCGGTCGCCGTGCCGCAGCCTGCCGAGACTACCGAGCAGCCCGCCGAGCGCAACGTTGGCCGCGCACCGAACGACCCGCGCGAGCGTCGTCGTCGCCGCGAAGCCGAGCGCAAGGCGCGTGAAGCCGCTGCGGCCGGCGAAGCCCAGGCCAGCGAACAGCCGAGCCAGGCGCCACTGTTCGACACGCCTGCGGTCAGCGAAGCCGAAGCACTGGTTCAGCAACCCGCCGAGCCGCTGACCAGCGACCTCGCCGAAGTGAGCGATACTGAAGCGCAGCCGGCGGCCGAACCCGTCGAACGCGAAGACGCTCCGGCTGCCCAGGTCGAAGCCCCGAGCGAAGCGCAGGAACCTGCCGTCGATGACGAGCAGGCCAAGACCGAAGACGGCGAGCAGCCCAAGCCCCAGGCTTGAGCTGACGCCCGGTCATGAGAAAGGCGCCCCTCGGGGCGCCTTTCTTATTGGACTGGCCATAGCATCTGGAGCGTTCACTCGGGTACGCGCAGGCCGAGGGCGAAAAATCGCTTCCACCCCACGTAAAGACAGGATGATCCGTTTAGCGAAACGCCACGGGCTCTAGAAGACGTTGGGTTCGATTTCCAGGCTTACGCCATAGCGCTGCTGGATGTCGGCCTGGATCCGTTGCGCCAGGCCCAACACCTGCGCGCCCGTGGCCAGGCCATGGTTGACCAGCACCAGGGCCTGCAATTGGTGGACGGCGGCATCGCCTTCGCGGAAGCCCTTCCAGCCCGCCTGCTCGATCAACCAGCCGGCAGCGACCTTGACGCTGCCATCGGCCTGGGGATAGGCCGGCAGGCGCGGATGCGCGTCGAGCAGGCGCTGCGCTTCGGTGGCACTCAGGGTCGGATTCTTGAAGAAGCTCCCGGCGTTGCCCAGCCGCGCGGGGTCCGGCAGTTTGTCGCGACGAATCGCGCAGACCGCCTCGCTGACCTGCAACGGCGTCGGCGTGGTGATACCCGCGGCCTCGAAGAACTGCGCCAGTGGCGCATAGTCCAGGCGCGACTGCGGCGTGCGCGAGAGCAGGAAGCGCACGCGCAGGATCGCCCAGCGCCCGGCCTGATGCTTGAACAGGCTGTCACGATAGCCGAACGCGCACTCCTCCAGCGTGAAGCGTCGTTCCTCGCCCGTCTGCAGATCCAGTGCGTCGAGGCCGGCGAAACGGTCGGCCAGTTCAACGCCATAGGCGCCGATGTTCTGCACCGGCGCAGCCCCTACCGTTCCCGGGATCAGGCTGAGGTTTTCCAGGCCGTACCAGCCCTGCTCAAGGCAATGGCGAACGAAGGGATGCCAGGCTTCGCCAGCCTCGGCCTGCACCAGCAGGCGACCCTCGTCTTCGGCCAGCAGGCGTACGCCATGACCACTCATGCGCAGCACCAGCGCCTGCTGATCGCCCAGCAGCAGCAGATTGCTACCGCCGCCGAGCAGGCGCAACGGCAAGCCGCGTGCAGCCGCCAGAGCCTGCGCCTCACGTACCTGGGCAGCGTCCGCCGCCTCCGCGTAGAGCGCCGCATGCAGGCGGAAGCCGAAGCTGTTCAGCGCAGTCAGGTCATGTTGCTCGCGTACCGTCAGGCTCATGCGCTGAGTCTCTGCAGCAGGCGGTCGCTGGCGCGTTCGAGCAGGTCGAGTACCTGTTCGAAGCCCTGCTCGCCGCCGTAATAGGGATCGGGCACGTCCTCGCCGGACTCGCCCACATGGCGCAGATACAAGTCCAGGTGCGCGCCGCCCTGGGCGGGTCGCAACTGGCGCAGATGACGCAGGTTCGCCACGTCCATCGCCAGGATCAGATCGAAACGCTGGAAGTCCTCGGCACTCACCTGGCGACCACGCAAGGGCGCCAGGTCATAACCACGACGCGCGGCGAACTCGACGGCACGCGGGTCCGGCGCCTCACCGATATGCCAATGCCCGGTGCCCGCCGAATCCACTTCCAGCTCCACACCGGCCAGCTGCGCCTTACGCCGCAACACGGCCTCGGCTGTCGGCGAGCGACAGATATTGCCCAGGCAGACGAAGAGAATGCGCATCAGGCCCCCAGCAGACGCCGGACGCGAGCCAGGTCCTCGGGCGTATCGACGCCCGGGGGCGGCGCTTGCAGGGCATCGGCGACATGGATGCGCACGCCATGCCAGAGCGCGCGCAGCTGCTCGAGGCGCTCGCACTCCTCCAGCCAGCACGGGCCCCAGGAGACGAAGTCCCGCAGGAATCCCGCGCGATAGGCGTAGATACCGATGTGACGACGGAACGGTACGCCGGCTGGCAGCTGCTCGCGCCCTTCGACGAAGGCGTCTCGAGCCCAGGGCAGCGGCGCGCGGGAAAACGTCAGCGCCAGGCCCTGGTGATCACTGACGACCTTGACCACGTTGGGGTTGAACAGCGCCTCGGCGCTCTCGATCGGCTCGGCCAGGGTGGCGATAGCCGCCTCCGGATGCGCCGCGAGGTTGGCGGCGACCTGGTCGATGATGCTCGCCGGAATCAGCGGTTCGTCGCCCTGCACGTTGACCACGATGGCGTCGTCGTCGAGCCCCAGGCTCGCGGCGACCTCGGCCAGGCGGTCGGTGCCGGACTCATGGTCGGCACGGGTCAGCAGCGCCTCGGCGCCGAATTCGCCGCAGGCCTCGAGGATGCGCGCATCGTCGGTGGCCACCAGCACGCGGCTCGCCGCGCTTTCCCCGGCCCGCTCCCAGACGTGCTGCACCATCGGCTTGCCGGCGATGTCCTGCAGCGGCTTGCCGGGCAGACGGCTGGAGGCATAGCGGGCGGGGATGACGACGACGAAGTCGCTCATTTATCCAGGCGCTCGTCGACGTTCAGCGAGCGCGCTTCGCCCTCGAGCATCACCGGAATGCCATCGCGTACGGGGAAGGCCAGTGCGTCGGCCTTGCAGATCAGTTCGCGCTTGTCCTCGGAGACCTTCAGCGGTCCCTTGCACAGCGGGCAGGCGAGAATGTCGAGCAGTTTGGTATCCATGTCAGTCCTTGTCCCGCCGGGCGGCGAGCAGCTGTGTGAGTCGCGCGTCGAACCAGTCCACGAATGCCGGCGAGGGCCGAGCATCGACAGCCAGGTACCACCAGTCATCGCCCGCGAAGTCACGGCACTTGACCGCGTCCTTCTCGGTCATCACCAGCGGTAGCCGCGGGGAGAAATCGAACTGCCCCGGACGGTACTCGGCGTGGTCGGCGAACGGGTGCGCAATGGGCCGCCAGTCTAACCCTTCGAGGGTGGCGAAGAAACGCCGTGGGTTGCCGATCCCCGCGACCGCATGCAGCGCCTGGCCAGGGGGAAAATGCGTGAGTGGCACGCGCTCGCCATCGGCCACGCGCACCAGCGCCGCCGGCGCCAACTGCAGCGCGAAGCCGTTCTCGGCATCCGTCGTGGCGCCGTTGCGCAGCACCGCGTCCACCGAATCCAGGCGCCCGGCAGGCTCGCGCAAGGGTCCGGCGGGCAGGCAGCGGCGATTGCCCAGACCACGGGCGGCATCCACCAGCACCAGCTCCAGGTCGCGCTGCAGGCGGTAGTGCTGCAGGCCGTCGTCGCATAGCACCAGGTCGAGGAGGGGTTCCTGTTCGATCAGCGCCTGCACGGCACGCGGACGATCGGGATCGATCACCAGTGGCACACCGCTACGGCGCACGATCAGCAGCGGTTCGTCACCGGCCTGCGCGGCGCTCTGCCCGGCCTCGACGCGCCACGGCAGGCTCGGGGGATGTGCGCCATAGCCGCGGCTGACCACGCCCACGCGCAGCCCGCGGGCCCGGCAATGCTCGATGGCCCAGAGAATGAACGGCGTCTTGCCGGTTCCGCCTACGGTGATGTTGCCTACCACCAGCACCGGGATCGGCGCCCGATAGGAGGGGCGACGGCCACTGGCGAAGGCCTCGCGGCGGCGCGCCGCCAGGCGGCGATAGAGCGCCTCCAGCGGGCGCAGTAGCGCCAGCGCGGGATGCCCGCGGTACCAAGCGTCGAGCAATCGATCGGAAAAGGCCATCAGGGATTCGCCGGTGCCTCGAGGGTGCTGATACGCAGGTGCGAGAAGCCCAGGCGACCGGCCGCATCCATCGCGGTGATCACCGCCTGGTGAGTCGCACGGCCATCCGCGCTGATCACCAGCGGCAAGCTGTTGTCACCCTTCGAGACCTGCTCCAGCGCCGCCTGCAAGGTCGCCAGATCGCTGCGCGCCAGCGGCCGGCCATCCACCAGGTAGCTGCCGTCGGCGGCGATGGTGATCTCGACCTGCTGCAGCGCGGTGTCGCGCGGCGGTTCGCCGCTGACGGCCTCCGGAAGTTCCACCTGCAAGCGGGTCTCGCGAGTGAAGGTCGTGCTGACTACGAAGAACAGCAGCAGGATGAACACCACATCGATCAGCGGTGCCAGGTTGATTTCCACCGGTGGCCGCGGCTTGCGGCGAAACTTCATGGACGCGCCTCGCCGGGCTCGACCTCGCGATCGCCCTGCAGCACCTCCACCAGCTTGATCGACTCCTGCTCCATGCTCAGCACCAACTCGTCGACGCGGCGCTGCAGGAAGCGATGGAAGAACAGCGCGGGGATGCCCACGAAGAGCCCCGCAGCCGTGGTGATCAGTGCCTTGGAGATGCCGCCGGCGAGCATCGGCGCCTGCGCCATGCCACCGTCGACGAAGCCACCGAAGATCTGGATCATCCCCAGCACGGTGCCGAGCAGACCGAGCAACGGCGCGATTGCAGCGATGGTGCCCAGTGCATTGAGGTAACGCTCCAGCTCGCCGATCACCCGCGCGGCGGCCTCCTCGATGCACTCCTTCATGATCTCCCGGCCGTGCCGGGCATTGGCCAGCCCGGCAGCGAGCACCTGCCCCAGCGGCGAACCGCTACGCAGCTCGCGCAGGCGCTCGTTGTTCAGCTTGCGCTCCTGCATCAGTTGCCAGACCTGAGCCAGCAACTGCGGCGGCGCGACCCGCGCCGGACGCAAGGTCCACAAACGCTCGGCGACGATGCCCAGCGCGGCGATAGAACACAGAATGATCGGCAGCATGATCCAGCCGCCGGATTTCACCAGCTCCCACACGACGTATCGCTCCCCCGCAAGATCGCGCCACTCTAGCACAGCCAGGACGCGCTGCCCTCGCGGCTAGCGGCGATCCCAGAAGTGCCCTCTGGAGGTATCGCTCAGCGCCTCATCGCGTGCCCCCAGGCGCACGCGCAGCGCACCCCGTTCAGCGGTATCGAGCACCTGCATGCCGGCGCCGCGATAGCGCGCCAGGACCTCGGGATGGGGATGCCCGAATGCGTTGTGACGCCCTCGCGAAACCAGCGCCGTATGCGCGGCGGTAGCGGCCAGCAGCGCGGCACTGGAGGAGGTGCGACTACCGTGGTGCGGCGCCACCAGCCAGTCGGCGCGCAACTCGGCGCCCTGGGCGATCAAGCCAGCCTCGGCGCGCACGTCGATATCCCCCGTCAGCAGCAGCGCCTGGCCCGCCGCCGAACGCACCCGCAGCACGCAAGACGCCGCATTGCCCTCCTTGCCCCCTTCCCAGAACAGGCTCTGCAACTCCACGCCATCCCACGCCCAGCGTTCGCCCTGGCGACAGGCCTGCGCACCCAGGGATATCGGCAGCGCCGCGGCCTCTCCGCTGAGCACCCGCGCCACCGGCATGCGCTGCTGGATGCCCGGCGCACCGCCGGCGTGGTCGTTGTCCGCATGGCTGAGCACCAGCAGGTCGAGACGAGCGACACCCAGCGCACGCAGCGACGGCAGCACCACCCGCTCGCCGATGTCGAAATCGCCGAGCAGCGGACCGGCATCGTAGAGCAGCGCATGCTCGCGGGTGCGCACCAGCACCGAGAGCCCCTGGCCAACATCGAACATCCAGACCTCGGCTTCGCCCCAGGCCGGCCGCGAGCCCACCGGCAGCAGCAGCGGCAACAGCAGCGGCGCCCCCAGCCAACGCAACCCTGCGCCCGCCGGCAACAACAGCAGGCCGGCGCCAAGCAGCCCGAGCAGCACCGCCCAGGGCGGCACATCAGCGGGAATCCAGGCCGGCGCCCAACTGGCCAGGTACGCAAGTACGACGAACAGCCCCTCGGCAGCCAGACCCGCCAACCACAGCAGCCACTCGCCCGGCGCACCCAGCGGCAAGAGCGCGGCTCCCAGAAGCGACAGCGGTACCAGCAGCAGGCTCACCCAGGGCACCGCCAGCAGATTGGCCAGGGGCGCGCTCAGGCTTACCGGCAGGCCCAGGGCGATCATCGCCGGCAGCAGCCCGACCGCCACCGCCAACTGCGCGCGCAGTACGACCTTCCAGCGCGGCCCGACACCCAGGCGCCCGGCGAAGGCCAGGGCGAGCACCGCCACCGCACCGAAGGACAGCCACAGCCCCGGCTGCAGACTGGCCAGAGGATCACCCAGCAGGACCAGCGCCAGCGCCGCCAGCAAGGCCGTGGACAGCGGCAGGCGGCGAAAGCGCAGGCGCCAGATCAGCACCGCGGCCAGCATCAGGCAGGCCCGCCGTACCGGCACCCCGAAGCCGGCCAGCGCGCCGTAGCCAAGCGCCATGAGCAGCGCCAGAGCACAGGCGCAGGGCAGCCAGGGCAGCCGCGCCGGCCAACACCCACACCGCGCCAGACCGGCAACCAGCAGGTAGACCACCCCCGCCAGCAGGCCGATGTGCTGCCCGGAAATGACCATCAGGTGCACCGTGCCGGTATCCTGCAGCAACCGCCAGTCGTCACGCGTGAGCCCTGCGCCCGAACCGAGCACCAGCGCCGTCAGCACCGCCTGACGCCCCGCCGCCGGCACCTGTGCCAGACGCTGCTGAAGATCATCGCGCCAGCGCGCGAGTCCCCTGCCCTCGGCCA
The DNA here is from genome assembly GCF_055768815.1 of Pseudomonas sp. R4-15. NCBI lineage: Bacteria > Pseudomonadati > Pseudomonadota > Gammaproteobacteria > Pseudomonadales > Pseudomonadaceae > Pseudomonas > Pseudomonas sp. R4-15. Next base: position 2,017,596 of record NZ_CM147293.1, on the reverse strand, counting down.
GCCGGCGCCCCGCCTTCACCGTACCGCTGGCGCCGATGCCCTGGCCGAGCAACCAGGCCTCGTAGTCAAACGCCTGGGGATTGCGCAACCCCTGCGGCACTCGCAGCGTCACCGCCAGGCGCCAGCGCTCACCCGCGTGCAGCGGCTTCGCGCCGTACCAGGAGAGGCGCATGCGCCCGGGCACCCCCTGCGCGCGGCGCGACACGGCATCCTCGAACAGGAAACGGGTGACCCCGGCGTGACGCTCGGGAAGCTCGGCGACCACGCCCTCCAACCACAGGGTGCGGCCGTCAAGCGTCGGATCGAGGCGCTCGTCCAACGCCCACTGGGCGTTCAGGCAAGCCCAGGCCAGGCCCACGGCGAACAGCGCTGGGCCCGGCCAGCGACGCCAGCTGGCGAATGCCGCCACTCCCAGCAGAACGATCCACCCTGTGCCTCCCGGCAGCGCCGGCAACCAGCGCAGTGCCAGCAGGCCGGCGACCAATGCGAACATCCCTGTACGCACGACGTAACCTCCTGTGACGACAGACTGCCGCACGGACGCAGCGAGGCCGACGCAATCAAGGCATAATACTGGCCTCTGATTTTCCGAGAGCCTTCATGCCGCGCCGTTTCATCAAGCGTTACATGCCGCATCCCGATCGCATCCGCGGCAACAAGTCGCTGCGCTTTCTGGGCCGGCTGCTCGATGACCCGAACCTGCTGCACCTGAATCGCCACTCGGTAGCCCGGGCGATGGCCATCGGCCTGTTCGCCGCCTTCATGCCGATGCCGATGCAGATGCTGCTGGCCGCGGCCCTGGCGATTCCGCTGCGCGCCAACCTGCCGATTTCCGTCGGGCTGGTCTGGCTGACCAATCCGCTGACCATGCCGCCGGTGTTCTACTGCACCTACAAGCTCGGTGCCTGGCTGCTCGGCGTACCGCCGATGCACATGCCGGAAGAGATCACCGCAGCCTGGATCGGCCAGCGCCTGCATGCGCTCTGGCAACCGCTGCTGCTCGGCTCGCTGGTGACCGGCCTGGTGTTCTCCGCGCTGGGCTACCTGGGCACCATGTTCTACTGGCGCCACTGGGTCAGCCGCAGCTGGCGCCAGCGCCAGCGTCGCCGCGCCGAACGCGATAACTGAGCGGCTCCCCTCTCCCCCGGCATTAGAGCCAGAACCTGCCCACGCGGGAAGCGACACGGTCACAGCCTGTCGCCTGGTTTTTCATCGCCCACATAAAAAGAGGCCGCACGGGGGAGCGTGCGGCCAAGCGTTCCTCAACCAAAGGAGATGAAGCGGAGCAGGGACAGCGTCGGAGGTGCCGCCCCATGAAACTTCATCGCCGCAAAGCCTAACGCCCCGAGCGGCAAATTCCCCATCGAACGTATCGATAGGCGGTATCGATCGGACTGAATGGTCTGGCGAAAGCTCGCCTGTTAACTGTTGCAGGTCCTCTAGGACGCGGGCGACGAGCGAAGACTCGCGCCGACGACAACCGATAACGACCCACGGAGCATCCATGCAAAAGCACCTTCTCGCGGTGGCCTGCAGCCTAGCGCTCGGCACCCCGCTGGCACAGGCCAGCAGTCAGTCGCAGTCCAACGGATTCATCGAGGACGCCAGCCTCGACCTACTGCTGCGCAATGCCTACTTCAACCGCGATTACGGGGACGGCCGGGCCGACGCCAAGGTTTGGGGCCAGGGCCTGATCAGCACCTTCGAATCCGGTTTCACCCAGGGCACCGTAGGCTTCGGCGTCGACGCCTTCGGCCTGGTCGGGGTCAAGCTCGACAGCGGCCGCGGACGCAACTACAGCGCCTTCTTCGACACCGACAGCGATGGCCATCCGGTGGACGACCTGTCCCAGGCCGGCGCGGCGGTGAAGCTGCGGGTTTCCGACACGGTGATCCGCTACGGTAACCAGTTCCCCACCCTGCCGGTGCTGGCCCATGACGACAGCCGTCTGCTGCCCGAGTCCTTCACCGGCACGCTGGTCACCAGTCGCGAGATCGAAGGCCTGGAAATCAATGCCGGGCGCTTCACCGCCAACAGCCCGATGGGCGATGCCGCGCGCGACAGCAACCGCCTAAAGCGCATCGACGTGTTCGGCGCCAGCTACAGCTTCAACGACGACCTCAGCATGGCGCTGTACCACTCGGATATCGAGGACGAGTACCGGCGCTACTACGGCAACGCCAACTACAACCTAGTCCTTAGCGAACAGCAGGCGCTGAACCTCGACTTCAACGTCTACCACACCAAGTATGACGACGGCTCCAGCGCCGCCCTCGACTTCGGTGGCGATGGCAACGGCGATCGCAACACCATCTGGAGCCTGGCGGCGCGCTACAGTTTCGGCCCCCACGCGCTGATCCTCGCGCACCAGCGCAACAGCGGCGATGCCGGCTTCGCCTATGACTACGGCGATGGCGGCGGCAGCATCTATCTGGCCAACTCCTACTACTCGGACTTCAACCTCAAGGACGAGCGCTCCTGGCAAGCCAGCTACGAGCTCGACTTCAGCGACTACGGCGTGCCCGGCCTGCGCTACAAGTTCGCCTATGTGCGCGGCGACAACATCGACACCGGTAGCGGCAGCGGTGGCAGCGAGCGGGAGATCTTCAACCAGGTCAGTTACACCGTGCAGAACGGCCCGGCCAAGGACCTGTCCATGCGCCTGCGCAACTCCGTCTACCGTGCCGGCAACGACGTTGGCGCGGACCTCAATGAGATCCGCGCCTTCATCGAGTATCCGCTGAGCATCCTCTAGCACGGCAGCGGCCCCGACCACCCGACCGGGGCCGTCCCGCCCTCAGGCGTTGGCCGCCAGACACTCTGGCCCCAGCGCATCCAGGTGGGTCACACCGAGCAACGCCATGTCCCGTTGCAACTCGGCGGCGAGCAAGGCGATGGCGTGGCTGACGCCCGCCTCCCCGGCATAGGCCGCCGCATAGTTGAACGGCCGACCGATGAATACCATGCGCGCGCCCAGCGCCAGCGCCTTGAGCACGTCGGTGCCGCGGCGGAAACCGCTGTCCACCATCACCGGCAGCCCATCGGCCGCCTCTAGCACCGCCGGCAGCGCGCGCAGGCTGGAGATCGCGCCATCCAGCTGGCGGCCGCCGTGGTTGGAGACGATCAGCCCGTCCGCACCGCACTCGCCGGCCCGTTGCGCATCCGCCGGATGCAGGATGCCCTTGACTACCAACTTGCCCGGCCACAGGCGGCGCACCAGTTCCAGATAACGCCAGCTCAGGTGGCTGCGCCCGGAGAAATCGCGCTGCACGTTGCGCGAGAGCATCGCTACACCGCGCTGCGCGTAGTTGTTCTCGAAATGCGGCACGCCATGGCTGAGCAGCGTGCGCAGGAAGGTGCCGACCAGCCAGCGCGGGCGCAGCAAGCCGTCCCAGGCCAGGCGCAGGCTCGGTCGCAGCGGCGACTGGAAGCCCGAGCGTCGGTTGTTGTCGCTATTGGGTGGCACCGGGTAATCGACGGTAATCACCAGCTTCTCGAAGCCCGCCTTGCGCACCCGTGCGATCAGCGCCTCGATGCCCGCCTCATCGCCCGGCAGGTAGGCCTGGAACCAGTCGGTACGCCCCTCCTGACGCACCTGCTCCATGGGAATCAGCGAGCTGCCGCTGAGGATCATCGGAATCCCGGCCGCCGCTGCGGCGCGCGCCTGCACCAGGTCGCCACGGTAGGCCGACAGCGCACTGATGCCCATCGGCGCGATACCGAACGGCAGCGCATAACGTTCGCCGAACAGCTCGCACTCCAGGGAAATCTGCGACACGTCGACCAGCGCGCGAGGCAGGAACACGTAGTCGTCGAAGGCGCTGCGGTTGGCACGGGCGGTATGTCCGTCCTCCGCCGTATTGGCGATGTAACCATGCAGCGGTCGCGGCAACAGCCGCGGAGCGATGCGCTCCAGGTCGTGCAGGTTGAGGATCGACGCCAAGCGTCGCGAATGGGTCCCTGGCATGCATCGAGTCCTAACTGGGTTGCAGAGCCCGACGCAACGGCCAGGCTCCGGGATTGACCAGGTCCTGCGGGCGTTCGCCGCGCAGCGCCTGGCACAGATTGAGTACCGCGCGCTCGGCCATCGCCTCACGGGTCTCGTGGGTTGCCGAGCCGATATGCGGCAGGGCCACGACGTTGTCCATGCGCAAGAGCGGCGAGTCGGTGGGCAGCGGCTCGCGCTCGAACACATCGAGCCCGGCACCGGCGATGAGGCCCTCGTCGAGCGCACGGATCAAGCCCGCCTCGTCCACCACCTGGCCGCGGGCGATGTTGATCAGGAACGCGCTGGGCTTCATCGCCCGGCATTGCGCATAGCCGATCAGGTGGCGGGTCTGCTCGCTCAGCGGAACGGTCAGGCAGACGAAGTCCGCCTCGCCCAGCAGTGCCTCGAACGCGCGCCGCTCGATCCCCCACTGTGCTTCCAGCTCCGGCTTGGGCGAGGCGTTGCTGTAGATCACCCGCATGCCGAAGCCGAGCGCACGTCGGGCGATGGCCTGGCCGATGCGCCCCAGGCCGACCAGCCCGAGGGTCTTGCCGTGAACGTCGCGCCCGTAGTGCGGCTCGCCCACGTGGCCGCTCCAGCGCCCCTCGCGCACCATGCAGGACAGTTCCACCAGCCGCCGGGCGCTGGCCATGATCAGCATGAAGCCGGTGTCCGCGGTGGTCTCGGTGAGCACGTCGGGGGTATTGCACAGGAGGATGCCGCGACGCTCCAACTCGGCGACCGGGAAGTTGTCGTAGCCCACCGAGAGCGTGGCGATGACCTCCAGGCAGGGCGCCTGGTCGAGCAGCGCCGGACTCACCTGGAGCTTGCCGCCGATCAACCCGTGGGCCTGTTTCAGGGCACTGGCAACAGCCTCGGGCTCCGCTTCGGGCACTTCGAAATAGTCCACCTCGAAGTGCTCGCGCAGGCGCCGCAGTTGCGGCTCCTTGAGCCGCCGCAGGGCCAGCACGCGCTGGCGTGGCGCCTCAGCCATGGGCGAGCCCCGGCATGTCGAAGGCGGCGGCGTCCAGTGCCGCATACAACGCGTCGCGCTGGGCCTGGTCGAGCGCTACCAGCGGCGGACGCACCTGTCCCCACTGCGCCCGGTCGCTGTAGCGAGCGGCCGCGGCCTTGAGGGCCGGGATCATCGGGAAACGCTCGAAGATCTGCCGCGTGGCGGTCAACGCCGCCTGTCGCGCATCGGCGTCGCTCGACTGCCAGTGCCGGGCCAGTGCGGCGATCGGCGCGGGGTTGACGTTGGCCGTGGCGCTGATGCAACCGGCGCCGCCGGCACGCAAGGTCTGCAGCAGGAAATGCTCGCTACCGGCATAGACCTGGAAGCCGTCCGCGGCGAAGGCATCGATCATCGCCTGGGTATTGCTCCAGTCGCCGGAGCTGTCCTTCACACCCACCACCTGGCGCGGGTAGGCCGCCAGCAGGCGCTCGATCAGCCCCAGCGACAGGCCGACCTGGGACACCGGCGGGATGTGATAGAGATAGATGCGCAGGTTCTCGTCACCCACGCCTTCGATGACTTCGGCGAAGTAGCGGAACAGCCCCTCGTCGGAGACGCCCTTGTAGTAGAACGGCGGCAGCATCAGCACGCCCTCCACGCCCTTGCGTACCGCATGGCGCGTCAACGCCACCGCATCGGGCAGCGCGCAGGCGCCGGTGCCCGGCATCAGCCGCGCCGCGGGCAGGCCGGCGTCGACCAGCGCATCCAGCAGGTGTTTCTTCTCATCGACCGAGAGCGAGTTGGCCTCGGAATTGGTACCGAAGACCGCCAGCCCGACATCGTTGTCGAGCAGCCAGCGGCACTGCGCGACGAAGCGCGGCGCGTCCGTCGCAAGGTCTTCGGCGAAGGGGGTGATGACCGGAGACCAGACGCGACCCGTGGTTTGAGACATGTGCTTCTCCTCTGAAAATGGGTGGCCGCCCGCAGCCGCGAGCGGCTCCGGGGGTTCAGGCCGCCTGGCCGCGGCGGCGCAACGAGGTGAACATCCAGCGGAACAATGGGGTGGCCTGCAGAATGGAAAAGGCCGCCAGGCACAGCAGCACCACCGCGATCGGGCTGGAGAGGAAGATCCGGTAGTCGCCGTCGCCGATCAGCATCGACTGGTGGAAACCGTTCTCCATCACCGGCCCGAGGATCAGCCCGATGACCATCGGCGCCGGCGACACGCCGGCTTTCGCCAGCCAGTAGCCGAACAGGCCGAAGCCGAGCATCAGGCTCACATCGAACAGGCTGTTGTTGATCGCATAGGCGCCGACGATGCACAGGGCGATGATCGCGCAGGCGACGAAACCGTCGGGAATGCGCGTCACCATGACGCTGGCCTTGGTGAACATCAGCCCCACCAGCAACAGACCGATGTTGGCGAAGATCACCGCCCAGATCAGGGTATAGGTGACATCGCCATAGTCGGTGAGCAGGTTCGGCCCGGGCAGGATGCCCTGCACCATCAGCGCCCCGAGCAGGATCGCGGTGGCCGAACTCCCCGGAATGCCGAGGGCGATAGTGGGGATCAGCGCACCGCCGACCACCGCGTTGTTCGCCGCCTCCGGGGCCGCCACCCCGGCGGGCTCGCCCTGGCCGAAGCGGCTCTTGTCGCGGGCGAAGCGGCGTGCCTCGTTATAGGCGAACCAGCTCGCGGTATCGCCGCCGGTGCCGGGGATCAGCCCGACGATGATGCCGATGCCGCTCGAGCGCAGGATGTTCGGCATCAGTCCGCGCAGCTCGCTGAAACGCGGCAGCAGGCGGTCGGTGATGCGACTGGCCACCTTGGCCGGCGCGTTGGAGTGCTCGATCAGCGACAGCGCCTGGGGAATCGAGAACAACCCGATCAACGCCACCGTGAAGCTGATGCCGGAGAACAGGTTGATGTTGTCGAAGGTCATCCTCGGCGTGCCGGTGGTCAGGTCCATGCCCACGGTACTGATCAGCAGCCCGATGCCGCCGGAAAACAGCCCGTTGATCACCGAGCCCTGGGCCAGCGAACCGATGATGGTGATACCCAGCACCGCGATGGCGAACAGCTCGATGGGACCGAACTGCACCACGATGCTACCCAGCAGCGGCGCCGCCAGCAGCAGCGCGAAGCCACTCAAAGTACCGCCGATGAAGGACGCCATCAGCGAGATGCCCAGCGCCTTGCCGGCCTTGCCCTGCTGCGACATCGGGAAGCCGTCGAGCACGGTGGCTGCCGCCGACGGCGTACCCGGCGTGCGCAGCAGGATGGCGGCGATCGAACCGCCGTAGGAGGCACCGACGTAGAGCGAGGCGAGCATGCTCAGTCCGGTGGCGGTGTCCATGCTGAAGGTCAACGGCAACAACAGCGCGAGCGCCATGGTCGCCGAGAGCCCCGGCATGGCGCCGACGAACAGCCCCAGCAGCGTGCCGCCAAGAATGGCGGCGATGTTGTACAGGGTGAAGACGTTGCTCAACCCCGTCATGACGATCGAACTTTCCACGGGAAATGCCCCTTCGAGAAAGCGTGGAAGAGACGGCGATCAGGAGATCGCCGGCGGCAGCAGCGGTACGGGCAAGCCGAGGAACTGCACGAAGACCAGGCAAACCACCGCGACCAGCGCGGCGGTACCGAGCAGCGCGAAGGGGATCGACACCGCGCGGATCACCAGCAGCGCCGAGGCCATGAACAGCACGGTCGAGACCAGGTATCCCAAGGTGTCGATGGTCGCCACGTAGGCGATCGCCAGGATGAACACCGCGGCGGTGGCCAGATAGCGCGGGCGCAGACCCGTACCCTCGGCCGCCGCGGCCGCCTCGCCGCGGCTGAGCGCATGTCGCCGCAGTTCGCTGGCACACATCGCCAGCGACAGCAGCGCCAGGCCCACCGAGTAGATCATCGGCATTTCCGCCGCCGCTGCCGGGTAGTGCCGGGCATTGACGAAAAACAACGCAGCAAGGGCGATTCCGAAGAGCCCGAGCAGCAACCTGTACTTGTTCATGGATGCTTCCCCTGGGAGTCGATCACTGCTTGTCCGAGACGTCCTTCCAGATGCCCTCGAACTCCGTCTCCATGCGCTTGAACATCGCGCCGTATTCATCGCCGGTAACGATGTCGATGTTCAGCGCGCGCTTCTTGGCATCGGCGAGGAAGGCCGGATCGTTGCGCAGCGCCTCGAAGGCCGCGATCAGTTGCTTGCGCGCCTCGTCGGGTATGCCGGCCGGCGCGCTGTAGCCACGCGAGGAACCGGCAACCACGTCGATGCCCTTTTCCTTGAGGGTCGGCACGTCGGGCAGATCGTCGATGCGCTTCTCGGAGAACACCGCCAGGGCACGCAGGTTGCCGCTGCGAACCTGGCTGTAGACGGTGCCGACGTTGTTGAAGCTGACGTCGATCTTGTTGCCCATGGCCGCGGTGGCGGACGGACCGTCACCCTGGAACGGCACCTTCTTCAGCGACAGGCCGGTGGCCTTTTCCACCAGCAAGGTGGTGAAGAAGTCGTCGCCGCCCACGCCGGAGTTGCCCACGGTCACCCGCCCGGGTTTCTCCTTGGCGGCGGCGAAGAGGTCCTCGATGGTCTTGTAGGGGCTGTCCTTGGCCACCACGGCGATGCCCGGGTCGGTCACCACATTGGCGATGGGCGTCAGCTCATCGATGTTGTAGGTGATGGCCTTGTTCATGATGTAGTTGGTCATCAGCATCGGCGTGTTGGTGATGCTGATCACCGTGCCATCCTTCTTCGACTGCTTGGCCAGGCGCGTCCAGGCGATGGCGCCGGTAGCGCCAGGGATGTATTCGTTGATCAGGTTCACGCCCAGCGACTTGCTCAGGTACGGCTGGGTCAATTGCGCGAGAACGTCGCTGCCACCACCGGGCTTGAAGCCCTGCAGCACGGTGATCTCGTCACCGGCGACGTACTCCGCGTGGGCGGCGAGGGAAAAGGAAGCCGCGGTGGCGGCGGCGAGCATGACAGCGGACAGTTTCTTGTTGATTTTCATTGCGCTGACTCCGTTTTTCTTGTTGGTTTGTCGACGCCGGCACGCACCGGCGTTCGCGCCGTCGCCCCGGCGGATGCCCAGGCGACGAGAAAGGCGTCGTGTCGCGATCAGTGGCCTTTGCGAAGCTCCTGCCAGGGTCCACCCGACGCCGTGATCGAATAACGCGCCACGGCCTGTTCATCGAAATCGAAGCCCAGGCCCGGCTCCGTGTGCAGCTTGATGTAGCCCCCTTCTTGTTGCAGTTGACGGGTGATCAGGCGGCGGAAGTTGAGCACCTGATCGTCCCAGAAGAACTCCACGTAGCGCGCGTTAGGCGTGGCCGCCACCAGCGGCGCATGCACGTCGTGGAACCAGTGCGGATACATGGGCACGCCGTAGCCGGCGGCCATCGCGGCGATGCGCCGCCATTCGGTGATGCCGCCGCACACCACCGCGTCGGTCTGCAGGATCGCCGCGCCGCCCTTGTCGAGCAGCTCCTTGTGACGCCAGCGACCGACCTCCACCTCGCCGGTGGCCACCGGGATAGGCGTGGCGCGGGCCAGGCGTGCATGGCTGTCGATGTCATCGACCAGGAACGGCTCCTCGACGAAGGCCGGGTTGTAGCGCTCGAAGCGACGCACGTACTGCAGCGCCTCGGTGACGTCGCTCCAGCCGTTGTTGACGTCGAGCATCAGGTCCACGTCGGGGCCGATGGCCTCGCGCGCCGCAGCGACGCGGGCTTCTTCCTCCTTGGGCGAGAGGCGCCCGGTCTTCATCTTCACCGCCTTGAAACCGAGGGAGACGTAGTGCGCCATCTCCTCGCCCAGCAGTTCGGGCGTCTTGCCGTCGAGGTAGTAGCCACCGCTGGCGTAGGCCAGCACGCGGTCGGCGCTGGCGGCGCCCAGGTAGCGATGCAGCGGCAAGCCGGCACTGCGTGCATTGAGATCCCAGAGGGCGGTGTCGAGGATGCTGATGGCGCGCATCACCACGCCGGCACGGCCCTGCAGCAGGGCCTCCTGGTACATCTCGCGCCACAGCGCCTCGACGTCCAGGGAGTCACGCCCGAGCAGCACCGGCGCCAGCAGCTTTTCCACGGCAATCGGCAGCAACTCACCACCGGCGCTGCCGACGTAGCAGAAACCGATGCCGCTGACGCCGTCTTCGGAGGTGACCTTGACCAGGCCGTAGTCACGCGCATGCACGGTGCGATTGGAGAAGGACGTGACCCGGTCCAGCGGCACGCGCGCCGCGCAGACGGAAATGGAACGAATGACAGCCATCTTGTTTTCCTTGTTGTCAGGCAGTGGATCGGGCTGCGAACAGCCAAGTAACCGGTTACATATCCAGCGCAAAGCTCCTCTCTAGAGACATCCGGCGAGTCGAGAAAGCCGCTTCGATTCGCCATCGATTGCATCCGAATGCGATGTAACCGTTTACAAAAAGCTAGTTCTGGTTTTTCCTTATGTCAACAGCCGATCCCGAACGGTACAGACGAAGAGCGCAATGAACCAGCCCGTTTCGACCGCCCCCAGCCTGATCTCCCGCACCGGTCTACGCGACGTGGCGCGTCGCGCCGGGGTGTCCACCGCCACCGTATCACGCGTGCTCAATGGCAGTGCCGCGGTGCGCGACGACAAGCGCCAGGCAGTGCAGCGCGCCTGCGAGGAGCTGGGCTACGTGCTCAACGCCGCCGCCCGCACACTGTCCTCGCGGCGCAGCATGACCATCGGTGCAGTGGTGCCGACGCTGGCCACGGAGACCTTCTCGCGCCCGCTGGCGGCGTTCCAGCAGACCGTGCACAAGGCCGGCTACACCCTGCTGGTGGCCAGCTTCGGCTTCGACGAGCAGGTCGAGCTCAAGGAGGTGCAGACCATGCTCGAACACGGCGTGGACGCCCTGCTGCTGGTCGGCCGCACCCACGACGCGAAGATGTGGCAGATGATCGACAACAAGGGCATCCCCTGCGTGCAGGCCTGGACCCAGGACGAACAGCGCCCGAGCGTCGGCTTCGACAACGTGGCGGTATCCCGGCGCATGGTCGAGCACCTGCTCGACCTCGGCCACCGGCGCTTCGCCATGCTGGTCAACGAACCGCACTTCAACGACCGTGTCGGCGACCGTGTCATCGGTACCCGCGAACGGCTCGCCGAGGCGGGCCTGGAAATTCCCGAGCAGTGGTTCATGCAGATCAGCCTGTCGCTGGAGCACGGCATCGCTGCGATGCAGCACCTGATGCGCGGCGAGGAACGCCCCAGCGCGGTGATCTGCGCCAACGACCTGCTCGCCTTCGGCGCCCTGTTGGCGGCCAGGAACCTCGGCGTACGCGTCCCCGAGGATGTCTCGGTGGTCGGCTTCAACGACTTCGACTATGCCCGTCACCTGTCCCCGCCACTGACCACCACCCGTGTCGAGCTGGAGCAGATCGGCGCCCGCGCCGGCGCCTATCTGCTCGACGCCCTCGCCGGCAAACCCCACCTGGGGCCGGTCGAGGTCACCACCGAGCTGGTCGTGCGTGCCAGTTCCGGACCGGCACCCGAATCTCCCGGCTGAGGCTCGAGCCCCGCCATCCAACGGGGGCGGTACGCCGCCCCTTCCAGCGATCGAGAGGTAACGCCCGTGAACAACAACAAGCACAACGGCAACCACGACGACGCCCCGCGCGGCATGCGCAAGGGACTGACCAACTATGGCGACGCGGAATTCTCACTGTTCCTGCGCAAGGCCTTCATCAAGGGCGCCGGCTACACCGACGATGCCCTGTCGCGGCCCATCGTCGGCATCACCAATACCGGCAGTGGCTTCAACCCCTGCCATGGCAACGCTCCGCAGCTGATCGAGGCGGTCAAGCGCGGCGTGATGCTCGCCGGTGGGCTGCCGGTGGACTTCCCCACCATCTCCATTCACGAGAGCTTCGCGCACCCCAACAGCATGTTCCTGCGCAACCTCATGTCGATGGATACCGAGGAGATGATCCGCGCCCTGCCGATCGACGCCGTGGTCCTCATCGGCGGCTGCGACAAGACCGTGCCGGCCCAGCTGATGGGCGCCGCCAGCGCCGGCGTGCCGGCGATCCAACTGGTCAGCGGCTCGATGCTCACCGGCGCCCATCGCGGCGTGCGCGTCGGCGCCTGCACCGATTGCCGGCGCTTCTGGGGCATGTACCGCGGCGAGGAGATCGACACCCAGGAAATCACCGAGGTCAACGACCAACTGGTCGCCAGCGTCGGCACCTGCTCGGTGATGGGCACCGCCAGCACCATGGCCTGCATCGCCGAGGCGCTGGGTATCATGCTGCCCGGCGGCGCCACTCCACCGGCGGTCACCGCCGCGCGCATCCGCACCGCCGAGCGCACCGGCGCCCAGGCGGTGGCGATGATCGAGGCCGGGCTGACGCCGCAGCGCATCCTCACCGAGAAGGCCTTCGAAAACGCGCTGATGGTGTTGCTGGCGATCGGTGGCTCGACCAACGCCATCATCCACCTCACGGCCATCGCCGGCCGTTGCGGCGTACACATCGACCTGGAGCGCTTCGACCAGTTGGGCCGCGAGATCCCGGTACTGGTCAACCTCAAGCCTTCCGGCACGCACTACATGGAAGACCTGCACAAGGCCGGCGGCCTGGCCCCGGTGCTGCGCGAGCTGCGGCCGTTCCTGCACCTGGATGCGCTGACCGTCACCGGACGCACCCTCGGTGAGGAACTGGACGACATCGCGCCCTTCCCCCAGGACGTGGTGCGACCGCTGGACAACCCCATCTATCCCCAGGGCGGCATCGCCTTCCTGCGCGGAAACATCGCGCCGGGCGGGGCGATCATCAAGCAGTCCGCAGCGAGCCCCGAGCTGATGGAGCACGAGGGGCGCGTGGTGGTCTTCGACGGCCTCGAGGACCTCGCCGAGCGCATCGACGATCCGGACCTGGACGTGCAGGCCGATGACGTCCTGGTGCTCAAGAACATCGGGCCCAAGGGAGCGCCCGGCATGCCCGAGGCCGGCTACATCCCGATCCCACGCAAACTCGCCCGCGCCGGCGTGAAGGACATGGTGCGCATCTCCGACGGCCGCATGAGCGGCACCGCCGCCGGCACCATCATCCTCCACGTCACCCCGGAATCCGCCGAAGGCGGCCCGCTGGCCCTGGTACGCAGCGGCGACCGCCTGCGCCTGAGCGTGCAGCAGCGCAGCCTGCAGTTGCAGGTGAGCGACGAGGAACTGGCGCGGCGCCGCCAGGAACTGCAACTGCCCGAGCCCCGCGAAGGCGACGAGCGCGGCTATCGCAAGCTGTTCCTCGACAGCATCACCCAGGCCGACGACGGCTGCGATTTCGACTTCCTGCGTGGCCGTGGCAGCCGCGCCGTGATCCCGCAATCCAAATGAGACCGCGCGTCCGCCCCGCCGGACGCCCGACCCGGGAGTTTTCATGAGCACCGAATACCTCTTCACCCCGAGCATTCCCAGCCTGGCCATTGCCGGTAGCCCGCAGCGTTTTCCGGTACGCAGGGTCTACTGCGTGGGCCGCAACTACGCCGACCACGCCCGCGAGATGGGCCACGACCCGGACCGCGAGCCGCCGTTCTTCTTCACCAAACACCCCGACAGCCTGCTCGCCGATGGCGGCGAGTTCCCCTACCCGCCGGCCAGCGAAAGCGTGCATCACGAGATCGAACTGGTGGTGGCGATCGGCTGCGGCGGTGTCGACATCCCTGCTGATCGGGCCCTGGAACATGTCTATGGCTATGCCGTGGGCCTGGACATGACGCGCCGCGACCTGCAGGCGCAGGCCAAGAAAATGGGCCGTCCCTGGGCCGTTGCAAAGGCCTTCGACCACGCCGCACCCTGCTCGGCGCTGCGGCCGGCGAGCGAGATCGGCCATCCGCAAACAGGCCGCATCTGGCTGGACATCGACGGCGCACGCCGCCAGGAAGGCGACCTGGGCGAGCAGATCTGGAGCGTCGCCGAGGTCATCGCGCACCTCTCGGCGCTGTTCGCCCTGGAGCCCGGCGACCTGATCATGACCGGCACCCCCGCCGGGGTCGGCGCGGTCGAGCCCGGTCAGCGGCTAGCTGGCGGCATCGAGGGGGTCGGCACGTTGCAGGTCAGCATCACCTAGGGTCTGTTGACGCTTCGTTCGCGAGCCGCGTTGTCGCCAGAAATGGCCTGCGGTTAGGCGTAGGCTGCAAGCCAATGGTTATTCCCTTGGCAAAGCCTGCAACGACAGCGCAGGCCATTTCTGGCACAACCCTTCGGGCCGGTGCCTGCTTTGGCGCGATACGGCGTTGCTCGTCTTGGACTTACCCCGGTAAGCCCTGCGACTCGCGCCTTGTCTCGCGCCAAAGCAGGCACCGGCGCGGCCGTGAACGAAGCGTCAACAGACCCTAGAATCCCTGCGGCACGCCCCGGCTCGGCGCGGCAAAGCTCGAACGCAGGAAGTCGACGAAGGCGTGTACCGCGAGCGAGGTCTGCCGGTGCTGTGGATAGACCGCGTAGACCGCCGCGGGCGGCGGGCAGCAATCCTCCAGAACGCTGACCAACCGCCCCTCGGCGAGGGCTTCGCCGACGATGAAGGTCGGCAGGTAGGCCAGGCCCAGCCCGGCCAGCGCCGCGTCACGCACCAGTTCGCCATTGTTCGCGCGCAGGCGGCCGCTGACCGCCAGGCTTTCCCGCCGGCCCTGCTGCTGGAACACCCACTCCACCTGCTTGCTGTGGCCGTAGAGCACGCAGTCGTGCTCGCGCACCTCGGCGAGGCTGGCGGGCACGCCACGCCGCGCCAGGTAGTCGGGGCTCGCGCATAAGCGAATCTGCACCGCCGTGATGCGCCGGGCGATCAGGCTGGAATCCGCCAGCACGCCGATGCGCACCCCCATGTCATAGCCCTCCCCCACCAGGTCGACGGTACGGTCGCTGAGTTCCATCTCCAGGCGTATCTCCGGGTGCGCCAGCAGAAAGCCCGGCAACAGCGGCCCCAGGTGCAGCGTGCCGAAGGACATCGGCGCGCTGATGCGCAGCAGGCCACGCGGCGAAGCATTCTGCTGGGCGATGGCCTGCTCCGCTTCGTCGATCTGTCGTATCAGTTCGCGCATCTGCTCGAAATACGCCAACCCCAGGTCGGTCGGCCGCAACTTGCGCGTGGTGCGGATCAGCAGGCGCACACCCAGGCGCGCCTCCAGCGCCATCACTCGCTTGCTGACGAACTGCTTGGACAGGCCAAGCTTCTCGGCCGCTGCCGTAAAGCTCTGCGCCTCCAGGGTGGCGATGAAGATACGCATGTCTTCGAGCTGGCTCATTGTCTACCCAATGTTGACGGTTCTACGTCTATCAGATGGTTTTTCCTTCTACTTGGCGACACTAACCTATTTCCACGGTCAGCGAACAACCCGCCGACGATACCTAGCCCATGCCCACGGAGCCTCACCCCATGAACAGCAAATTCATCGACACCACCGCACTCAGCGGCCGAGCCCTGCTCAGCGCCCTGTTTCTGATCAGCGGCTTCAGCAAACTGACCGCCCCGGCCGCCACCAAGGCCTACATCGCCGCCAGCGGCCTGCCGCTGGTCGACCTCGCCTACCTGGGCGCCCTGGTGGTCGAGATCGGTTTCGCCCTGGCCCTGCTGGTCGGCTACCGCACCCGACTGGTCGCGCTGGCGATGGCCGCCTTCACCCTGGTCACGGCGTTCGTCTTCCACGCCAACCTGGGCGACCAGATGCAGTTCATCAACTTCTTCAAGAACGTCTCGATTGCCGGCGGCCTGCTGCAAGTCGCGGCCTTCGGCGCGGGTGCCTTCAGCCTGGATGCACGACGCCAGGCGCAGCACTGAACGACTCACGATCGCTCGGCTGCCTGATCGCGGCCGGGCTTAGCCAGGAGAACCCTCATGCTCGATACCATCAAATCCAGCGCTCGCGGGGTCGCCAACCATGGCTGGCTATCCTCGCGCCACACCTTTTCCTTCGGCCACTACTACAACCCGCGGCAGATCGGCTTTTCCGACCTGCGCGTGATCAACGACGATCGCGTCACTCCGGGGCAAGGCTTCGGCACCCATCCGCACCATGACATGGAGATTTTCTCCTACGTGCTCGAGGGCGCCCTGGAGCACAAGGACAGCATGGGCACCGGCTCGGTAATCGTGCCCGGTGACGTGCAGATCATGAGCGCCGGTAGCGGCGTGGCGCACAGCGAGTTCAACCACTCGCAGCACGAAGGCGTGCATTTTCTGCAGATCTGGATCATCCCGGATCGCATCGGCGTCGAGCCCACCTACCAGCAGCGGCATTTCTCCAACGAGGAAAAACGCGGCAAGCTGGCGCTGATCCTCTCGCCCGACGGGCAGCAGAACTCGCTACGGATTCGCCAGGACGCACGCGTCTATGCCGGACTCTTCGATGGCGAGGAAAGCGCCACGCTGAGCCTGCCCGAACAGCGCTACGCCTACGTACACGTGGTGCGCGGTAGCGTGAGCCTGAACGGTGAGAGCCTCGAGGCAGGCGACGGCGTGCGTCTGCGCGACGTCGGCGAGCTGACCTTCAGCAACGGCGTGGACGCCGAACTGCTGGTGTTCGACCTGCGCCCGCAGGAACTGCCGCAGATGCCCTGACGCCACAGGCCGCCCATCCCAGGATGGGCGGCTTTTTTTTGCGTCACTCAGGCATGCACGACGCGCCGGTACAGCGCACGGGCCGCGGCGTCCAGGCAGAAGCCGAGCACGCCGATCAGCAGCACCACCGCCATCAGTTCCGAGTAGGCCAGACGATCGCGGGTATCGAGGATGAAATAGCCCAGGCCGGCGCTGACGCCGAGCATCTCGCAGGGCACCAGGACGATCCAGAGAATGCCGATCGCCAGGCGTACGCCGGTGAGCACGTGGCCGAGCACGCCGGGCACGATCACGTGGCGCAGGGTCTCCAGGCGCGTCGCCGACAGGCTGCGGGTCAGTTGCAACCAGCGCGGGTCGAGCGCCTTCACCCCGGCGGCGGTGTTGAGCATGATCGGCCATACTGCGGCGAACGCCAGCAGGAAGTAGATCGGCGCATCGCCCACCCCCAGCAACATCACCGCCAACGGCATCCAGGACAGCGGCGAGATCATCCGCAGGAACTGGAAGACCGGCGTGGTCGCCCACTCCACCCGCTGGAAGCTGCCGACCAGCAGACCGGTCGGCACCCCAGCGAACAGCGCCAGGCCGAGGCCGACGGCGATGCGCTTGAGGCTGAGCAGCACGTGTTGCCAGAGATCGCTGCCGCTCAGCAGCTCGCCCAGCGTGCGCAGGGTCGGCAGCGGGGCGAACTGACCCAATAGAGGATCGTCCGCGACCCGCCAGGCGGCCAGCGCCCAGAGGCCGAACAGCGCCAGCAGACCACCCAGGCCAAAGGCCCAGGAAAGCAGGTGTCTGTTCATCAGGCGCCGATCGCTTCACTGCGGCTGTAACCTTCCGGGAATCCGAAGGCACCCAGCCCGCCGACCTTTTCCAGCGCCGCTTTGACGAAGCGGTCGTCGACCAGATCCTGGGCGACGAACTGCGGGTCGAGCCCCGGCAGGAAGGCGTTGTTGCCCTCCATCAGGGTGACCTTGAGCAGCTTCACCAGCTCCTCGGTATAGGTCGGGTAGGGATAGGGCTGGAAGTCGATGCGCTTCTCCTTCCATTCGCCCATGCGCTGCGCCGCGCCGTCGCTGGCGTAGCGCGCCCAGTCGTCGGCCTCCGGCGCCAGCACCCGGCGCAACACCGCCTCGGGAAACGGCATGTACTTCTGCTCGCCTTCCTTGGAGAGGATTTGCGCGGTCTGCTCGCGGTTGTTCTGGCTCCACAGCTGTGCCTCGACCATCGCGTCCACCACCTTCTGCGACCACTCGGGGCGTTCGTTCAGGTCACGCTCGTGCATGTACACCACGCAGCAGGCATGGTCGCGCCACATGTCGCCGGTGAAACGCAGCACGCGGCCGACCTTGAGCGCCTCGCCCTGGGCGTTGAACGGCTCGGCGGCTGTGAAGCCGGCGATGCGCTTGGAGGCCAGCGCTGGGAGCATGTCCGCCGGCGCCATCACCACCAGGTTGACCTCGTTGGCCGCCGGTTTACCGGTCGCGCCCAGGCTCACCGGGGTGAGCCCATTCTCGCGCAGCAAGTACTGCAGCATGACGTTGTGGATGGAGTACCAGAACGGAATGGCGACGTGCTTGCCGGCCAGTTGGCGCGGCTCGAGGATGTCCGGCGAGACGGTGATGGCGGAGCCGCCCACGTGGTTCCAGGCCACCACCTTGGCCGGCGCCTGGCTGCCGTAGCGGGCCCAAACGGTCATCGGCGAGAGCAGGTGGACCACGTTGATCTGCCCCGCGAGGAACGCCTCGATCAACTGCGACCAACTGCGCAGCAGCACCGGTTTCTCCGCCTTCAACCCGTGGGCCTCGAACAGGCCGTTGGCATGCGCCACCAGCAACGGCGTGGCATCGGTGATCGGCAGGTAGCCGATGCGCACCGGCGCATCCGGATCGACCGCGGCGCGCGCCTTCTGCATGGCCAGCAGGGGCGCGGCACCGGCGAGGCTGAACAGCGCACCGAGCTTGAGCAACTCGCGGCGGGAAGGGATCAGGTTATCCAGCTCCATGGGTACTCCGGTATCAGGCGATAATGGGTTCGCGGCTGGCCTGCCGCAGGGTCTTGAGAATTTCGATACGCAGCGCGCCGAGCTCGTCGACCAGCTCTTCACGCGGTTGCGGCAGGTCCACCTGCCAGTGCCCGATCACCCGCCCCGGACGGCCACCCAGCAACAGAATGCGATGGGACAGCAACAGGGCCTCGTCGATGTCGTGGGTGATCAGCAGCGCGGCGGTGTGCCACTGCCCGACCAGGCGCAGCAGCAGACGCTGCATGTCGGCGCGGGTCACCTCGTCGAGGGCGCCGAAGGGCTCGTCGAGCAGCAGCACCTCGGGCTCACGGGCGAGGCAACGGGCCAGCGCGGTGCGCTGCGCCATGCCACCGGATAACGCCGCCGGATAGCGCTCGCGCGCCGCCGAGAGCCCCACCGCTTCGATCGCTTCGTCCACCCGGCGGTGCAGCGCGGCACGCTCGATGCGTGGCTGGCGAGCGAAGTCCAGGCCGAAGGACACGTTCTTCTCCAGACTCAGCCAGGGCAGCAGGCTGGGGTCCTGAAAAGCCACGGCGAGCCGCGGATGCGGTTGCCGAAGCACTTCGCCATGCACGCTGACCGTGCCGCTGGCGGGCGCCTGCAAGCCAGCCAGCACGCGCAGCAAACTCGATTTGCCGACGCCACTGGGGCCGAGGATGCTGACGATCTCGCCGCTGGCCAGGTCCAGCGAGAAGTCTTCAAGCAGTGCGTGCCAGCCATCGGTGGCGGGATAGCCCAGGCACAGCTCGCGTGCCTGCAGCACCTTGGGTGATGCGAGAGAATTCATGGCGTGGCCATCCGTTGTCGCTGCAGCTCGCCCTTGAGCTGCACCAGGCTGGGGGTGATCACCGGAAGAAATGCCGCTTCGCGCCAGCGCCGGGCGAAATCGGCATTGTGCGCGCAGAGGAAGGCGCGTCCGCCGCTGGCCTGTAGTTCCAACTGCAAGGCCTCCTGGGCCAGCTCGACCAGGCGGATGCGCAGCTCGCAGAGCGCCACCGGGTCTGCGCGCAGACTGCCGCTGCGCAGGCCGTCGAGCAGCCGCGTACGGCACGCGCCCAGCTCGGCGTCGGCCGCCTCCAGGGGTTCGCCGAGCACCGCGACGGCACCGCCCATGTTTTCCCGCGCAACCGTCAGGCAGCGCTGCGCCAACCCCAGGGCCAGGGCGCACTGCAAACCGAGGAAATGCGGACGCACGCCCGGCAGGTAGGCCGCTGCCTGCTCGTGCAAGCGCCAGCCGGCATCCAACTGCAGGTCCCGCAGGTCCAGGCGCGCGGTGTGGCTGGCCTGCATGCCGAGCAGTGCGAAGTCTTCCGAGCGCGTCAGTCCTGGGGCATCGTGGGGCAACATCCAGACTTGCGGCGCAGCCCCCTCGACCGCCACCGCGCAGGCGGCGACGAAGCCTTCGCCACGCAGATTGCTGACCCAGGGCAGCACTCCCTGCAACTGCCAGCCGCCGTCTCGCGCCTGCCCGCGCACTTGCAGCGACTCCAGTCCGGAAACCGTTTTCATCGCGTTCGACAACCCCGGTGCGCCGGCCAGGCGCCCGTCGAGCAGTGCAGGCAACAGTCTTTCGCGCAGGGCCGCGTTGGGCGTGTGCAGCAGCAATTCGATGGAAGCCCGCTGGCTCCAGCCGACGAAGGCAGCGGTCAAAGAGTACTCGGCCAGTTCGGCGAGCGCACACAGCGCATCGCCCAGATCGCCGCCCTGACCGCCGAGAGCGGTCGGCACGCCGAGGCCAAGCGAACCATCGGCGACCAACTGCGGCAGCAGTGCTTCGGCCTCCCGCGACTCGCCATCGAGCGACGCGGCATGCTCCTGCAGCCAGTGGTGAAGCGCACGCATCCGCATGGGGTCTCCTTGACGAGGGGGACGGCGACGAGGACGCAGAGGATAACCGTACTGTCGGTCGGGGTGAACGCCAGGTTACCGGAGCGGCCGTCAAAAGCGCCCGTCCGACCCTGCATGCGGCGCCGGACTGCCAGCGACGGCGTCCGCGGATGATCACGCGAGCTGAACGCCTATGCCCTGCTCCGGGTCCGACTTGCAAACGGACAAGAGATCAGGACATGGGACGCCTCAACGACCTCAAGCTGTTCATCAAGGGCCACCTCTGGCTGGTGCCGATCCTCGCGGTGCTCGTCGGTCTGTTCATCTGGGCGCTGGACCCCGCGCCACCCAACCACCTGAGCATGGCCACCGGCTCCCCGGGGGGCGGCTACCAGGCCTTCGGCGAGCGCTTGAAGGCGCGCCTGGCCGAGGACGACATCGAGCTGGACCTGGTGCCCTCGACGGGCTCGCCGGACAACCTGCAGAAGCTGCTCGACCACAAGGTCGAGGTGGCCCTGGTGCAGAGCGGCACCGAGCTGAACCTGGCGCAACGCCAGCGCGACCAGTTGCGCGGGCTGGGCGTGATGTATCGCGAGCCGCTGTGGCTGTTCCATCGCCGCGACACGCCGGTGGGCGAGCTGACCGACCTGCGCGGGCTCAAGGTCGCCCTTGGCGCGCCGGGTAGCGGTACCCTGGCGGTGGTCGAGCGCCTGCTCGGCGCCGCGGGGATACAGCGCGAGCCGGGCTGGGACGAGATGAGCGATGCGGAGGCCAGCCGTCGCCTGCGCGAGGGCGATCTGGATGCAGCCTTCATGGTGGCGCCACCCAATAACAGCCGGGTGGTGGAACTGGCCGCCGATCCGGCGCTGGAGCTGGCTGGTTTGCGCCGCACCGAGGCCTATGCACGGCATTTCAGCTACCTGACGCGGGTCGAGGTGCCCGAGGGCCTGCTCAACCTGCCGAGCAACGCGCCGACCCGCAACCTGGAAGTGCTCAGCCCGATGGCGACCCTGGTGGCCAACGGAGACCTGCATCCGGCGCTGACGCCCTTGCTGCTGGAGGCCGCGCGCGACGTGCTGGCCGACGGCAACCTGCTGGACGAACCCGGTAGTTTTCCCCGCGCGCTACCGATGACCTTCGAGAGCACCACCGAGGCCGAGGCCTACTTCCGCAACGGCCCGCCCTACCTGCAGCGCTACCTGCCGTTCAAGATCGCCTCGCTGGTGGATCGCTGGATCGTCCTGCTGATCCCCTTCATCGCCATCCTGCTGCCGCTGTTCAAATCGGTGTCGCCGATCTATCAATGGCGCATTCGCTCGCGCATCTACCGCTGGTATCGGGACCTGCGCGAGATCGAAGCGAAACTGCACAGCGGCGCCATCCACGGCCAGGAGCAGAGGCACATCGACCACCTGCGCGAGGTGGAAGACGAACTGGCGCAGGTCGAGGTACCGCTCTCCTACTCCCACGAGCTGTACCAACTGCACCTGCACGTGCGCTACATGATCAACCGTCTGGAAAACGCGCAAAATCCGCCAGCGCAGGCCTGAACAGGCCGGCGCTGGCGGCGTGGACGGACTTACAGGCCGCTGGAGAGCCCGGCGGCCTCGTCGGTACCCAGGTGCAGGTTCATGCACTGCACCGCGGCGCCGGCGGCGCCCTTGCCGAGGTTGTCCAGGCGCGCCACCAGCGTCAAGCGCTCGTTGTTGCCGAAGACGAACAGGTCGGCGCGGTTGCTCTCGTTGCAGGCCTGCACGTCGAAGAAGCCAGCGTCCAGGTTGCTCTCGTCCTCCAGCGGCATGACCCGCACGAACTGCTCGCCGGCGTAGTGCGCGGTGAGCGCGGCGTGGATGCGCGCAGCGTCGACCAGTTCAGGCAGCCGCGAAACCTGCAGCGGCACGGTCACCGCCAGCCCCTTGAGGAAGTTGCCGACGATAGGGTTGAACACCGGCGCGGCGAGGATGCCGGTCTGCACGCGCATCTCCGGCAGGTGCTTGTGAGCCTGGCCCATGGCGTACGGGCGCGGGCTGTCCAGGCGTGCGTCACCGCCGGCTTGGTACTGGGCGATCATCTGCTTGCCGCCACCGCTGTAGCCGGTCAGTGAGAAGGCCGAGAGCGGGTAGTCCGGCGGCAGCAGGCCGGCATCCACCAGCGGACGCACCAGCAGGATGAAGGCACTGGCGTGGCAGCCGGGGTTGGCGATGCGCTTGCTGGCACGGATCTTCTCGCGCTGGCCGGGCGCCAGTTCCGGCAGACCGTAGACCCAGTCAGGGTCGGTACGGAAGGCGGTGGAGGCGTCGATCAGGCAGGTGTCCGGGTTGGTCACCAGGCTCGCCGCTTCGCGCGAAGCGGCGTCGGGCAGGCACAGGAAGGCCACGTCGGCGGCGTTGAGCAGGCGCGCGCGCTCGACCGGGTCCTTGCGCTTGGCTTCGTCGATGCGCAGCAGCTCGAGATCGTCGCGTCCGTTCAGATAATCCTGCAGGCGCAGGCCGGTGGTGCCTTCCTGGCCGTCTACGAATACCTTGAACGTCATGCGTGTTTCCTCGTCGATGGGCGATTGAGCGGCGCGTCGGCCGCAGACAGGCGCCCATTGTAACCGCAGGCGGGGCCGGCCCGGAGCCCCCTCGGCGGTCCCCCTCGGCGGGTTGTCGTCGACGCCCATCGCGTGCGACAAAGAGCCCCCGATGTACCGCGGTAGCCCCTAAGGCCTACCCGACCAAGGAACCCCATGGATATCCAGCTTCTGATCTGCGACTGCGACGGTGTGCTCGTCGATAGCGAAATCATCGTCGAGCGTGAGCGCCAACGCCTGCTCGCCGAACATTTTCCCGAGGAGGTCGACGAGGTCGAGCGCCTGCTCGCCGGCACCTTCGGTCTGAAGACCCGCAACATCCTCGCACGCATCGAAGCGCATTTCGGCAGCGCCTTGCCGGCGGGCTTCTGCGAGCACCTGCTGGCCCACATCCGCGCGGCGACCCGAGACCAGGCAGAGCCCATCGCCGGCGTGCGCGATGCGCTGCTGGCGCTCGAATTGCCGCTGGCGGTCGCCTCCAACAGCCAGCGCGACGGTGTCGAGCACGCCCTGCGCCGCGCCGGGCTGGTCGAGCGGGTGAACGCCGGGGTGTTCAGCGCCGACGACGTGGAGCGCCCGAAGCCGGCGCCGGACATCTACCTGCTGGCCGCCGAGCGCAATGGCGTCGATCCGTCGCGCTGCCTGGTGGTCGAGGACAGCGCCACCGGCGCCACCGCCGCGCTGCGCGCGGGCATGCAGGTGATCGGCTTCCTCGGCGCCAGCCACATCCCGCCGGAGCATGCGGAGGTTCTGCAGGAGCTGGGCGTGCATGCGCTGATGGGGCAGATGCAGGAACTGCCTGGATTGGTGAGGCAGTTCGGCGGGGTATAAGCACCTCGCGACAGAGCAATCAAGGGCGCAACCCACCGTTAAGGCGAGCACCCCACTCCCCCTTCAGTAGGCCGTGCGTAGGCATTGCGCAGGGGGACGAGCCGCCAGGACGGCGGCGAGAGGCCTAACGGGCCATGGATGGCCCGTGTAGGCCGGCCCCCGGAGCGATGCCGTAGCACGGGAACCCTGTTCGCGCAGCGGACAGGGCCGGATGAGGGGGTCGCCTTCTCTTTGGTTACTTTCTCTTGGCGAGACAAGAGAAAGTGACTCGCCGTGCAAGGCGAAACCTGTAGTTCCACTCAAGGAAAGCGCGGCGCTCATGCGCCCTGTTCGATGAAGCCTAACGCCTTGAAAGCTCGGTATGCATGGACAAGAGCGACGGTGCTTCCTCGCTGCAAAGATCGCAAACCTCAAAGATCCCAATCGGCCACGACCATGTGCGTCTTCAGGCGCTGCATGCCCGGCAGCGCCTCGATGAAATCACGGATCGCCACCAGCCGCGCCATGCTCGCGGCCTCGACGTAGACCAGCATATCGGTCTCGCCGCTGATCGAGCAGCAGCGACGCACCTCGGGCAACGCACGCAGGCGTTGCACCTGCTCCTCGCAGCGACCGTTGGTGTAGAACAGTTCGAAGAACGCCTTTACCTCACTGCCCGCCGGGTCGGCGACCTGGGCGTGGTAGCCGCGGATGATGCCGCGTGCTTCCAGATGACGTACCCGCTCGGCCACCGCCGAGCGCGACAACGCCACGGCCTCGGCCAGGCGGGTGATGGAGATGCGCGCATCCTCGCGCAACAGGGCGAGGATCTGCTGATCGAACTTGTCCACGAATGCTCTCGATACGTCGATTCGACGGCGTCACCGTCGTTGTGTCGGCGATTGCCGGCAACTTGCTCGCACAGACGGACCTAACATGGCCGCCTCTGTCATAAGGGTTGCGAGCATAGCGCATGAGTCGACTGAAAAAGGAACTGGGGTTGCTGCAAGGCATCGCCCTGCTGGCCACGTCGTTGCTGGGCACGGGTATCTTCGTGGTCCCGGCGCTGGCCGCCAGCCGTGCCGGCGAGGCGTCGCTGTGGGCCTGGCCGGTGTTGATCGGCCTGCTGCTGCCGGTGGCCTTCAGTTTCGCCCAACTGGGCCGCCGCTTTCCCCATGCCGGCGGCGCACCGCACCTGGTCGGACGCGCCTTCGGCGGTCGCTACGAGCGCCTCTGTGCCTGGCTTTTCCTCGGTGTACTGCCGGTCGGACTGCCGGCGGCGCTGCACATCGCCTCCGGATTCTGGCGCGCTCTGGGGCTGGGCGACGACGGAGCGCTGGCAGTGGAGCTGGGCACCCTGCTGGCCCTGGCGCTGCTCGGACAACGTCCGGCGCGGGCCTCCGGCCAGCTACAAGCGGGGATCGCGGTGTGCATCATCGCCGCCGTGGTCGCCATCTGCTGGGCCGGTGGTCTACCGGCCAGCGCCGAGCTGCCGCAGTTGGACGGCGCGGTGCTGAGCAGTCTGCCGGCGAGCCTGGCGCTGCTGTTCTGGTGTTTCGTCGGTATCGAAGCCTTCATTCATCTGGGCGAGGAGTTCCGCCGGCCGCAGCGTGACTTCCCGCTGGCGCTGCTCGGCGGCACCCTGCTCGCCGGCCTGGTGTACTGGGCCTGCTCACTGGCCGTGCTGCATTTCCACAGCTACGGCGATGCCGTGCGCGATGCCGCCTCGCTGCCCAACCTGCTGGCGCTGCTGTTCGGCGAAGGTGCGCGGCCGCTGGCCGCGCTACTCGGCTACCTCGCCTGCTTCGCCAGCATGAACGTCTATATGCAGGGCTTCGCCCGCTTGCTCTGGAGCCTGGCCGACGAAGGCAAGGCGCCGGCCGCGCTGGCGCGCCTCAACCGTCACGATGTCCCTGGGCGGGCGCTCTGGCTGGTGGTCGGCTGCGCCGCCGCGGGCCTGCTCGGTTCGCAACTCCTGGGGCTGCCGCTGGACGCCTTGCTGCGCATGGCCAACGGCAACTTCGTACTCGTCTACCTGCTCGCCATGGCCGCCGGCACGCGCCTGCTGCAGGGCGCCTGGCGCAATCTGGCGGTGCTCGCCACGCTGATCTGCGCCGGCCTGTTTGCGACCCTCGGCAGCCAGGCGCTGTACGCCCTGGCCGTGTGCCTGCTGACGGTGCCGCCATGGTCACGGATACGGCGGCGGCATCTACCTCGGCTCGGCTAGGGCGTTTCGCGCCCGCCGGCTCAGGCGCTACACGCTGCGAATGATCGGAAGCGAGGGCCCAGGCGTTTGCGCGAACGGTCGAGTCCGACGGTCTTCCGACGAGGCCATCGTTTCAACGGAGTCCTCATCTGCAACGGGACGCGCACCCGACAATGCTAGCCGTGCAGGCCCCCCCTACGCCCGGAACGAAGACCGCCGCACCGGATGCCGTCTTCGTTGGTCATGGATGTCCCCCGGCGCTCAAGCCACGACGTTGCGTCGCCGGCGGCGCAGCAGCGGGCGCAAGCCGAGCAGTAGCACCAGCAGCGTTAGACCCAACACCGTGGCGCTGATCGGCCGTTCGAGGAAGGTCATGAAATTGCCGCGCGAAAGCAGCATGGCGCGGCGGAAGTGCTCCTCCATCATCGGCCCCAACACGAAGCCCAGCAGCAGCGGTGCCGCCGGGAAACCGAGCACACGCATGGCGTAGCCAAAGGCGCCAAAGCCCATCACCATCAGCACGTCGAAGGCGCTGTGGTTGACGCTATAGGTACCGATGCAGACGAACATCAGCACTGCCGGGAACAGTAGGTGGTACGGCACCATCAGCAGGCGCACCCAGAGGCCGATCAGCGGCACGTTGAGGATCACCAGCAGCAGGTTGCCAATCCAGAAGCTCATCACCAGTCCCCAGAACAGAGACGGCTGCTCGGTCATCAACTGCGGCCCCGGCGCGATCCCGTGGATCATCAGCGCGCCGAGCATCAGCGCCATGGTCGCGCTGCCGGGGATGCCCAGCGCCAGGGTCGGGATGAAGGCGGTCTGGTCGGCGGCGTTGTTCGCCGATTCCGGCGCGACTATGCCCTCGATCGCGCCCTTGCCGAAGCGCTCTGGCTCCCGCGCCACGCGCCGCTCGGTGGCATAGGCAAGGAACGCCGCGATGGACGGCCCGGTGCCCGGCAGGGTGCCGAAGAACGAACCGATGCTCGAGCCGCGCAGCATCGGCCACCAGGAGCGCTTGAGGTCGTCACGCGTAGGCTTCATTGCCGCCAGGCTCAGGGAGCGTCGGTCGACCTGCTTGCCATCCACCTTGCCGATGCTGGAGATCACCTCGGCCACACCGAACAGGCCCATCGCCAGGGCCACCAGGTTGATGCCGTCGGCCAGATCGAGGATGCCGAAGTCGAAGCGCCGAGTACCGGTGTAGATATCGCTGCCCACGCTGCCGAAGAGAATGCCGAAGGCGACCATGATAAGGCCCTTGATCAGCGAACCACCGGAGATGTTCGAGGCCGCCACCAGCCCCAGCAGCATCAGCGCGAAGTACTCTGCGGAGGAGAAGTTCAGGGCGTAGTGGCTAATGGTCGAGGCCAGACTCATCAGCAGGATGATGCCGAACGAGCCGCCGAAGAACGACGCCACGGTGGTCATCAACAGCGCCACCCCGCCGCGACCCTGCTGCGCCATCGGGTAGCCGTCGAGGCAGGTGACCGCGCTGGAAGGCGTACCTGGCACGTTGAGCAGAATCGACGCGGTGCTGCCACCGTAGCTGGTGCCGTACCAGATGCCGGCGAGCATGATCAGCGCGGCGGTCGGCTCCAGGTGAAAGGTCATCGGGAACAGCATGGAGATCGCCGCCAGCACGCCAATGCCGGGAATCACCCCGAGTAGTGTGCCCATGAACACGCCGACGAAGCAGTACAGCAGGTTGTACCAGGAGAGCGCCGTCTCCAGGCCGATCATCAGATTGTCGAAGAAAGACATCCCGGCACCTATTTGAACAGGTCGAAGTTCATGTCCAGCCCCAGCTGGAAGATCAGATAAGCCAGCAGCGCCAGCGCCAGGGCCAGCAGCAGGGCCTGACGCAGGCGCGTCTTGTGATCGGCGAAGGCCGACAGCAGCACCACGCCGAGCACGGCGGGGATCAGCCCGAAGCGAGTGACCACCAGGGCGAACAGCGCGATGGCCCCGATCACCAGCAGTGCCGGGCGCCACTGCACCGCCGGACGCTCGTCCTCACCGGGACGAAACAGCACGAGCACCGCGAGCAGCAGGCCAAGCGCCGCCAGCGCCACGCCCATGGCTGCCGGGAACATCCCCGGGCCCATCCGCTGGATGCTGCCCAGGTTGTAATGATTGACCGCATAAAGCGTGACCAGCACGCCGAACACGGCGATCAGCAGGCCGCTGGCGGCGTCCTGGTAGTTGCGCAGATTCATGGGAAATCCTCAGCCGGCCAGGGCGCCCGAGCACCCTGGCGCGGGGCTCAGTTGACGGTAGCTCCGGAGACCTTGATGACTTCCCGCCAGCGCACAAGCTCCTTGCCCAGCAGGTCGCGGAAGTAGGCGCTGTCCTCGTTCATCACAGTGCTGCCCTCGGCTTCCATCGCCTTGCGCACCTTGTCCGAGGCCAGCGCCTGGTTGATCACTTGGTTGAGCTGGGCGATGCGCTCCTCGGAAAGCCCCGCCGGGCCGACCACGGCTTTCCAGTCGGCGGTTTCGAAACCGTCGAAGCCACTCTCGGCCACCGTTGGCACCTCAGGCAGGATCGCGCTGCGCTGCGCCGAGGTCACCGCCAGCGGACGCAGGGAGCCGGAGCGGATATGCGGCAGGACGCTGGGCATGCTGCCGATGTAGATGTCGACCACCCCGCCCATCACATCGGTAATGGCCTGGGCGATGCCCGGGTACGGCACATGGGTCAGCTCGATTCCCGCCTGGCTTTCCAGCAGCTCCAGTGACAGGTGCGCGACGGTGCCGGAACCGGGAGTACCGAAGAGCAGCGCTCCCGGTTCGGCCTTGGCCTTGGCGAGGAAGTCCGGCAGGTCCTTGAGCGGCGACTCGCTGCGCGTGACGATCACCATCGGCTGGGTAGAGATCACCGCGATCGGGCTGAAATCCTTCTGCGGATCGTAGGGGATGTCCTTGTACAGGCTGGGGTTGACCGCCAGGTTGGAGGTCTGCCCGATAGCCAGATTGAGGCCGTCTGCCGGCGCCCTGGCCAGTTGCGCCAAGCCAATGTTGCCGCCGGCTCCGGGGCGGTTCTCGACGACGAAGGTCCAACCGGTGCTCTCGCCGATCTGCTGGGTCAGTTGACGCGCGGAAATATCGGTGCCACCGCCGGGGGGGAACGGCACGATGAAGTCGATGTTGCCCTGCGGATAGTCGTCTGCCTGGGCCGGCAAGGTGGCCACGGCCATCGCGAACAGAACGCCTGCGCCAAGTTTTCGGGTGATGTTGCCGATCATGGATTCGATCCTCTTGTTTTTCTTCCTGATCGCCACGCCGCGGGGCGCCGTGGCGGATGTTCTTCGGCTGCCGGTACGCAGCGGCAGCGGACTCCCGCTAGTGCGAAGGGGGCAGCGGATAGCACACCGACGCGAGCGAGCAACGCGTGACCACGAACGGACGATGGAGGGAGCGAGAAACGACGGCGCGGCATGAGGGCGCCCGCCCGGGGATGCTTCGACTCATGGTGCGGACCTTGTTGTTCTGCTTTCACCAGGGGCAGGCTGGAGCCCGCCGCGAATGGTCTCGAGACTAGCCATAACGAAACGACATTTCAATACTGATGCTACAGCCAGACTGAAATTTCTTGTGCCCACCTGAGACGAACACTATTTCGCGCCAAAAAAGCGGATTTCAGCGATACCCTCAGGGCTGGATCGGTAGTCGAAGGCTAGCCCTTCCAAAAAAACGAAATGACATTTCTACAGACTGCGACCACCGGCGCATCCCACTCAAAAGCGGTAGAGCCGCTCGGGGTTGTCCATCAGACAGGCCTGGAACTGTCGGGTGTCGAGCTCACGCGCCAGCAGCGCCAGCATGTCCTGGGAGCGCGGCAGCGGCTCGGAAGTCATCACGTGCGGCCAGTCACTGCCCCATACGCAGCGCTCGGCGTAACGCTCGAGCAGATAGCGCAGCAGTTCGGCGAGGTCGTCGTAACGTCCGGGAACACCACTGACCCGGGCCGGCGAGAGCTTCACCCAGACACGCCCGCTGTCGAGCAGTCGCGACAGCCCGGCGCGGTCCTCGGCGGACTGCGGCGCCACGTGGCCGAAGTGGTCCAGCACCAGCGGCTGGCCGCTCGGTAGCTTCGCCATCAGCGCCTGCAGGGCCTCGTAACGCTGCGGCTCGGTGTTCAGCTCTACGTGCCAGCCCTGCCCCGCCGCACGGGCCGCCAGCCTCGGCAGGCGCGCCAGATCGTTGATCCCCAGGCGCGTGCGGTCCTGCACGCGGATCGCCCGAAAGCC
This sequence comes from Pseudomonas sp. R4-15, assembly GCF_055768815.1. Lineage (NCBI taxonomy): Bacteria > Pseudomonadati > Pseudomonadota > Gammaproteobacteria > Pseudomonadales > Pseudomonadaceae > Pseudomonas > Pseudomonas sp. R4-15. The sequence goes on along the minus strand of NZ_CM147293.1, from coordinate 1,987,379 downwards.
CGCAGCGGCTAGTTCATCCAGGCCCTGGGTGTGTTCGTCGATCATCGCCACGCCGCGCAGCTCGATGCCGGTCGCGCGGCGCATCACCTCGGCCAGGTAGCTGTTATCGGTACCGTCGATGGACGCCTGCACCAGCACCGCACGACGGATGCCGTAGACCATCGCCTCGCGGCGGAAGTCCTCGATGCCCTTGCGGGGTGGCTGATAAGTGGCGTGTTCGTAGGCCCGCTCGGCGGGGAATACGTGGATGTGGCAATCGCAGGGCGGCGCGCTCATCAGTGGACTCCCGGCTGCGCCGCACGGCGCCGACGCAGCGCGACGAAGAGCATGCACGCCGCGCTGATGCCCAGCAGCACCATGGCGATCGGCGAGATATCCAGGCTACCGCCACTGGCCAGCAGTGACTGGCGCAGGCTCTGCTCCAGCGGCTGGCCGAGGATCAGTCCGATCAGCAGCGGTGGCAGCGGGAAGCCGGCGCGCCGCAGGACGCAGCCGACTACCCCGGCAGCGAGCATCACGCCGACGTCGAACAGGTTGTTGTTCACCGAGTAGGCGCCGAACAGCGCGAGGATGGTGATCACGGGATAAAGGTGGCGCGGCTGGATGCGGATCACATGCACCGCACCGCGGAACATCGCCAGGCCAAAGAGAATGCAGGGAATCGACAGCAGGATCAGCGCCTCGAAGATCGCGTAGACCTCCACACCGTGATCGCGGAACAGGAACGGTCCCGGGGTCAGCCCCTGGAGCATGAAGGCACCGAGGATCACCGCGGTCACCGCATCGCCGGGAATACCCAGCGCCAGCATCGGCACAAGCGCCCCGCCGGTGACCGCATTGTTGGCCGCCTCAGGCGCCGCCACGCCTTCCACCTCCCCCTTGCCGAAGGCGTCCTTGCGCGGCGAACGCGAGCGCGCCAGGTTGTAGCTGACGAAGGCCGGCACGGTGGAACCGATACCCGGAAGGATGCCGACGAAGGTGCCAATCAGCGACGACAGCAACAAGGTCGTGCGCATCCGCCACATCGTCAACCAGCCCACATGGCCGCTGGAGACCGGCGCCAGATCGGCACCGGCGGCGGCACTGCGCTGACGGTCGAAGACCTGCTGGAATACCTCGGACATGGCGAACAGGCCGATCAGCACCGGGATCAGTTGCAGGCCGTCCTCGGCGGCGAAACTGCCAAAGGTGAAGCGCGGCAGGCCCTCGATGGGGTCCAGGCCGACGATCCCTGCACAGATACCCACCAGCACCATGATCGCCGAGTCCAGCCGCGAGCCACCGCCGAACAGCACGATGATCGACAGCGCGAAGAACATCAGCGCGGCCATCTGCGCGGGACCGAAGTCCAGCGCGAAGGACGCCAGCGGCTGAGCCAGCAGCATCAGCACCACGCAACTGAACAGGTTGCCGAACACGCTGGCATACAGCGCCACGCGCAGCGCCTCGCCGCCGCGGCCCTGCTTGGCCATGGGGTGGCCGTCGAGCACGGTGGCCGCCGAAGACGGCGTGCCCGGCACGTTGAGCAGGATCGCGGAGATCGAGCCACCGAAGATCGCGCCCTGGTAGACCCCCAGCAGCAGGATGATGCCGGCGATCGGCGACATGCCGAAGGTCACCGGAATCAGCAGGGCAATGGCCATGGTCGGGCCGAGCCCGGGAATGGCGCCGATGACGATTCCCACGGCAACGCCGCAGACCGCCGCCACCAGCACCCAGAAATCGAACAATGCATAGAAGGCATCTAGAAGCATGGGAACTCTCGCAGGCGATCAGGGAAGCGGAATGTTCAGGGCGTAGCGCGCGCCTAGGCTGACCAGCACGGCCACCGCCAACGGCAGCAGCAGTGCGTAGCCCAGGCGTCGTTCGCCGAGCAGGCAGGCCAGCAATACCGCAGCGACGGCGGCGCAGGCGAAGAAGCCGAAGCTGCCCATCGCGGCGACGGCTGCGGCCAGCAGCACGGCCACCAGCAGCACCCTGCCCCAGCCGCTCGCGGACCCCAGGCGCGGCTGCTCGCCGCGTCGTCCGAACCACAGGCGCAAGGCGCAAGTCAGCGCCAGCAGGCCGAGGATCAGACGCGGGAAGAAGCGCGCATCCGGGCCGCTGTCACCGAAGTCGAATACCGTGACCTGGCTGCGCAGAAGCAGTAGGCCGAGCAGCGCGAACGCCAGTAGCAGCGCGCAGCAGAGCGTCTGCAGCCCCAGGCGCGTTGGCTTTTGCGCGGCCGAGGCAGCGCTCGTGGAAGTCGTTTTCATCGTTTCAAGGCCTCCGCCAGGTCGCGATAGACACCCAGGTTGCGGACGATCACCGCCTGCATCTGGTCGCCACTCATCAGGCGCACCGGCTGGTTGAGCTTGTGCATCACCTGGGCGAATTCATCCGAAGCCGCGGCCTGCCAGAAGGCTGAGCGCAGTTTCTCGAGGCGTTCGGGGGGCACGCCACGCGGCGCCATCAGCCCAACGATGGAGGGAAACTCGATGCCGTAGCCGGCACTGGCGAGTGTCGGCACCTTGGGAAAGTCCGGATCGGGACTGTCGTCGAGCACCGCCAGCAGGCGCAGGCGACCGCCGTTGACCATGTCGCGGTAGGCCGGCACCAGGGCGATGTCGATGTGTCGACCGAGCAACGCGGCGGTGGCGCCGGAGGCCCCGTTGAACGGTACGTGCTGCAGGTTGGCGCCGGTCTTGCGCGACAGCGCAGTGAACGCCAGGCGCGCCCCGCTCAGGGCGCCGGCGGTACCGTAGGTCAGGCGCGTGCCACTGGAGGCCGCCTTGAGCAGCTCGTCCAGCGACTGATAGGGACTGTCGGCATTCACCAGCACGCCGTGGTAGGGGCCGGAATAGTTGAGCAGCGCGGTGAAGTCCTGCACCGGGTCGTAGCCCACCGGGCGCAACGCCGGGGTGACGAAGCACGGCGACGAGGTGGTGGCGATCAGCGTGTAGCCATCGGGCTTGGCCGCGGAAACCGCACGCATGGCATTGATGCCGCCGCCGCCGGGGCGATTCTCAATCACCACCGGCTGCCCGAGGATTGGCTCGGCCAGCGCCGCCAGACGGCGCGCAGAGATGTCCGTGGTACCGCCGGCGCCATAGGGCACCACCAGGGTGATCGCTCGGGTTGGGTAGTCGTCAGCCTGCGCCTGCAGGCTGGGCAGCATCAGCAGCGCCGCCAGCAATGGCAGGATGCGACGATGCAGGATTGTCGTGAGTGACAAGCGCATGGGGGGCTCCCCTTTATTTTTGTTGTGGTTTTACGAGTGCCCTGCGGCGCCGGTGCACCTCAGGGCAAGCGGCCGAGCACGTCGCGCTAGCGCGCTGCCCGACAGGACAGAACGATGCCGGGAAAGGACGTCTCAATGCCGGAAAGGACGAAACCTCCCTCGAGCGGTGCACTGGGCCGCAAGGGAAGCTTCAACTGCCTCGCGGCGAACGCCGGAGCAGAGGGCGATAGTGTAGGCACAGGGCCCCCGGAGGCTACGATTCATGGTGCGTACCTTGTTTTTTTAGTTTCACCAGATCGAGCGGGCTGCAGGCCCGATCGCGACTGACCGAAGCCTATCATATAGAAACGCCATTTCAATACATGCGCATAAGAACTTTCCACCCCGCGTTCAGGCTTGATTTAAGAGTAAATAACCCCCTACCCAGCATCCCTCCATCCAAAGGGAACGGATATAAAGAAACATCATTTCATTATTTAGAGAAAATGCTGACGCCCTGCCCGCTCGCTTAGTGAGCGAGCTCGACTGGCAGCTCATCGGACATACCCTGGGCCCAGGCGAAGCGGACCTTGCTACCGAGGCTGCGCGCGAGACTGGAGGCTGCCTTGCAGAAGGCGTCTCGCACCAGGACCGCCCGCTCGGGGGTAAGCCGGCTAGCCGGTCCGGAGATCATCAACGCGCCGACCATCTCATCCCCCGCACCGAAGATCGGCAGCGCCATGGCGGCGGCGTGAGGATCAGTGACGCCACTGGAGTAGAACGGTTCGACCAAAGACCGTGCAGCGTCCAACGAGGTACGCAGCGCCTTGGCGCCGGCGGCGTTGTCCATCGGCCGCATGTCGCCAGGTTGCAGATGCAGGCGCAGGCGGTGCGGGGAGTTCACCCGGTACTGGCACAGGCGATAGGCACCGTGACGCACATAGAGCGAAGCCGTCTCGCCGGTCTCGTCGGTGAGCGCCTGCAACACCGGCATTACGTGTCGCTCCAAATCCAGGGCGTCCTGGTAGACGGCGTTCAGGCGCATGACCTCGCTGGCCAATTGGTAACGGCCGTCGGCCATGCGATTGATCAACCCGAAAGTCTCCAGCGAGACCATCAGGCGCATGATGGTGCTTTTACTCAAGTGGGTACGCTCGGCCAACTCCACCAAGCCTAGGGATATGTCCCCCACCTGGAATGCGGTCAGCACCGTGAGCACCCGGTCGGCAGAGGCAACACCACTCACCGCGGGACGCGGGCGAGCCTTGACCATCGAAATATCCCCCATCGGAAAAAGGTTTCTGGCGAAGTGGGCATTATCGAGGTGTTACGGCGAACGGCGCCAGCCTTTATAGGCAGTTGCGACGACTGCGCGCCGCCGCCCGACCGATCAGTGCTACGCGCCCCATCCCGACGCCATGGGGTTACCTGCCACCGGCAGTTCCGCGCGCAGAATCGAGCCCGAATCGGACTCGGTGATGAACAGGCTGCGGCCGTCCGGGCCACCGAATGCGCAATTGGTGGTCCCTAGCCCTATGGGCGAGCGCACCACTGCAATCGGTACGCCCAACGCATCATGCACCCAGACCAGCCCCATGCCGGTCTGGCACACCACGACGCCGTTGTCGCGGGTGAGCGCCAGGCCGTCGGGACCGGCGCGGCCGCCGGAGAACTGCAGGAACAGCCCGGCCTTCACCACGCGCTGGCTCTGCGACAGCGGCAGACGCCAGACCGCGTTGGCGCGGGTCACTGCGACGTAGAGGGTATGGCCGCTGGTATCGAGGACCAGGCCGTTGGGGCTGGGCACCTTGTCGATCAGGCAGTCCAGGCGGCCACTGTCCGGATACCAGCGGTAGACGCGTCCCGTCGGGTCCTGCAGGCCGGTCTGCCCCTGGTCGGTGAAGTACAACGCACCGTCGGGACCAAAGTGCAGGTCATTGCAGCCCTTGAAGCCCTCGGTGTCGGCATCGCCAAGGGCAGTCTCGACCTTACCGCTGGCCGGATCGAGGGTCATGATGCCGTTGCGGAAGTCGGCGATGAAGATGCGCCCCTGGGCATCGATCTTCAGGCCGTTGGGCTGGCCGTCATACTCGGCCATCAGCGCCACGTCTCCCTCGGGGGAGGCGCGAAAGATGCGCCCGAAGGGGATGTCGACGAACCACAGATTACCCTGCAGATCGAACGACGGACCCTCGATGAAGCTATCGACCGGCGAGCCGCGACGGTTCTTGTCGGCCCAGTAGGACTTCGCACCGGGGCGCCGCAGCGCGGTCGGCAGTCGGGTGAAGACTTCCGCCTCGATCAGAACCGGGTCGGGATGGGGAAATGCCATGGATCAACCTCCAGCAGTCAGGTTGGGCAGCCAGAGCGCAATGTCCGGGAAGCCGATGAGCAGGATCAGGAAGGCCAGGATGATGCCGAAGAACGGCAGCACGCCCATCACCACGTCCTCGACCCTGGTCTCTTTATCCGAGCCGGCGACCACGAAGAGGATGACGCCCAGCGGCGGGGTCAGTTGCCCCAGCTCCACCAGCACCACCACGAAGATGCCGAACCACACCGGATCCACGCCCATCGCCATCAGTGTCGGGAAGATCACCGGGACGATGATCGCGATCATCCCCAGACCTTCCATGAAGCAACCGAGGATGGCGAACACCACCATCAGAATCAGCAGTAGGCCGATCTTCGACAGTCCGGCATGCGCGACCCAGTCGACCATCTGCTCACCCACGCCGGAGAGCGCGGTGGCGTAGGCGAAAAGCATCGAGATGAACACGATGAACAGCACATTGCCACTCATCAGCAGGGTGCGCGACATCGCCGAGCGCAGCATCGCCAGGTTGAGTTTGCGGTACAGCGCGGCGATCAGCATCGCTCCGACCACACCCAGCGCCCCGGCCTCGGTGGGCGTGGCGATGCCAGCATAGATACTGCCGAGGATCATCACGATCAGCAGCCCGAAGGGGAACACGTCGGCAACGGCCTGCAGGTAGTCGCTCAGCGAACGCTTCTGCGTATCACGCGGCACCAGGTCTCTGTTCAGCAGCGCGCGGGCGATGATGAACAGGCTGTAACAGGCGCCCAGCAGGATGCCCGGTACGAGCCCGGCGGCGAACAGCTTGGCGATGGAGGTCTCGGTGAAGGTGGCGTAGATGATCATGGTGATCGACGGCGGGATGAGAATCCCCAGGGTGCCGCCGGCCGCCAGCGAGCCGGCCACCAGGCGCCGGTTGTAACCGCGCGCGGAAAGCGCCGGCAGCGCCACGGTGGACATCGCCGCGGCGGTCGGCGCACTGCCGCCGGCCACGGCAGCGAACACCCCGCTACCGACGATATTGGTATGCAGTAGTCCGCCCGGCAGGCGCTTCACGAAAGGCGCGATGCCGTTGTACAGACGTCCGCTCAAGCCGCTGGCGAGGAGAATTTCCGCCATGAAGATGAACAGCGGTATGGCCGCCAGGGTGAAGCTGTTGGCCGACCCCCAGCTGACCAGGCCCAGGGCCTTCCAGCCGGCGACCCCCTTCATCAGCCAAAGGTAGGCCAGGGCCGCGGCGCCGACCGCGAACTGCACCCAAAGACCGCCGATGATCAGCAGCAACAGCAGGATAAAAGCGATGGCAGCCTCCATCAGTCGGCCTCCTGTTTACGCAGCGTGACGATCATGTGCTCGACGATGAAGATGGCGATCATCAGCAGCCCCAGTGGCATCAGCAACTGCGGTATCCACAGCGGCGTCATCAGCGTGGTTGGGGCAACGTTGCCGCGCTCGAAAGAGCTCATCACCAACTTGGCGGTCTGCCAGATCAGTACACCGCAGACGCCCAGGGAGACGAGCAGATAGAACAGGTTAAGCACTCGCTGCAGCGCTGCCGGCAGCGCATGCAGCAGGAAGCCGACCTGGAAAAGGCTGTTGTGGCGCAAGCCGAGGCTGGCGCCAAACAGGGTAAGGCCGACGACAAGGTAGCCCGCCAGTTCTTCCACGACCTTCAATGAATAATTGAAGAAGAAGCGGGACACGATTTCCGAACATACCAGCAGCACCAGCAGCGCCAGCGCCAGGCCGGTGACGAAGCGGACCAACGCCGCCACGCCGTCGAAAACACGGCCGCCCGATAACGGCTGGCCGCTATTGTGCAGATCAACTTCGCTCATCGTCGGCTCCGGATCTTACTTGCCGATTGCCTTGAGCACTTCGGCAAGGACCTTCTCATGGTCCGCACCGGCGCTCTTGGCCCATTCGCGCCAGAATGGCGCGAGTTTCTTCTGAGCCTCTTCGATCGCGGCGGCGTCGGCCTCGACGATCTTCATGCCGGCCTTGGCCTGACTCTGCTTCTGCACCTGCTCGTCTTCCATGAAGCCCTGATCGATCTTCACCGTCTCGTCCGCGACGATGGCGTCGAGCTTCTGCCGGGTGGCGTCGGAGAGATCTTCGTAGGAATCCTGGTTGGCGATCAGAGCGCTGTAGGCGTAGTTCACCGGCAAGCGGTAGTTGTACGGCAGGAACTCATGCCAGTTCTTCGCACCGCCGGCGCTGGCGGTCAGTACGCCGTCGATCACGCCGCGCTCCAGCGCGGTCGGCACTTCCGAGCCGGACAGGGTGATCGCCGAACCACCGAAGGCCTCGACGAACGCGCCCTGCTCGGGCGAGGTGACGCGGATCTTGTGCCCCGCGATATCGCCCAGGCCCTTGATGTCGAAGCGGGTGAACAGGGTCTGCTGCGGGTAGCGGTAACTGCCCAGGTAGGTCACGCCCTGCTTGGCGAAGCCGTCCTTGAGGTAGGGCTCCATCACCGCGTAGGCCTTGTTCCACTCGTCTTCGTTGTTGATCAGCAGCGGCAGGTTGAGGATGCGCGCGATCGGCACGTTGCCGGAGAAGAACAGGTCGGCGGCGAAGTCGACGATGCCGTCGCCGGTAGCCTGGGTGATGTCGGTGGACGAGATCTGCAGGGTCTTGCCCAAGTGCAGGGTGATCGAGAGGTCACCGTCGGTTTCCTTCTCGATGCGCTGGGAAATCCGCTCCATCCCCTGCACTGCAGCAGTGGTGGAAACGGCGGAGTAGGTGTAGCCGGTCCAGTCGGCGGCCTGAGCCACGCCGGTGGTGCTGCCGATAAGCAGCAGGCTGGAAAGCAGGCAATGCTTGGCGAATCCCATGATCATTTCCTCGTGACAACGTCTGTGTTGCTTGGCGCTTCGCGCAGTCGTCAGGTCGGCGACGCCACAGGCGCGCGCTTCCCGAAACGGCCACGAAAAGCCGTCTTGTTGTAATCGAACGGGCGTCAGCAGCCGGCGGCGTGGGGGGACCGCAGAGCGTGCAAGGAAGCGGGCAGCAGGTACGCGTCAGACAGGTGCCGGGACGCGACGGGGCTGGGTGATCGGATCATGCGTTTTTACCCTTGTTGTTATTGTGGGTGGATGGGCGCCCTGATACGGCGCCCGGCGTTGAATCAACTATCGGCGAGCAGATGGCGGTTGACCACGCAGCGCGGCTCCAGCGCCTCGCCGGCCCACTGGCCGACGATCTGCTGGACCGCCAGCAGGCCCACGCGGTCCTGGGATTCCTGGGTGTTGGCGCCTACGTGGGGGGTCGCCACCAGGTTGCCCAGCGACCACAGCTCGCTGTCCGCGGCTGGCGGCTCCTGCTCGAAGGTGTCCAGCCCGGCACCACCGATCTCGCCGGTGCGCAGGGCGGCGACCAGTGCCACGCTGTCGATCAGCTCGCCACGCGCGGTATTCACCAGGATGCTCTTGGGCTTCATCCGCTTGAGCTGCTCGGCACCGATCAGATGACGGTTCTCCGCGGTCAGCGGGCAATGCAGGCTGATCACATCACACTCCTCGAGCAGACGGTCGAAGTCCGTCTCGCGGCTGACGTTGGCGCGCTCGGGGAGACTCTTCAGATAGGGGTCGTAGATGCGCACGTTCATCTTCAGCGGCCCGACCAAGTCCATCAGGATGCCGCCGATCGAACCCAGACCGACCAGACCCAGAGTCTTGCCGGAGAGCTCCATGCCCTTGGCGGTAGCTTTGTCCCAATGCCCGCCACGCATGCGACCGTCCAACCAGGCCACCTGACGAGCCACGGCGAACATCAACGCGAAGGCGTGCTCGGCCACCGACTGGGCGTTGGCGCCCAGGGCGATGGTCACCGGAATGCCTCGCTCGGCCGCCGCCTGAATGTCGATGGTGTCGTAGCCCACGCCGTGCTTGGCGATGATCTGCAGATCGCTTGCCGCCTCGATCAGCTCACGGCCGAACTTGCCCTGGCGAACGATGGCTGCACCGGGCTTTTCGCTGGCGATGATATCGAGGAGTTCTTCGAGTGGCGCGTACGGCCGGGTGGGAATCACCTTCACCCCTTGCTGCTCCGCAAAGGCCATGGCGGAGGGCGACAGCGCAGGCCCTGTGACCAGGATGCTTCGATTCATGGTGCGTACCTTGTTCTTTTTAGTTTCACCGCCGGGCAGGGGGAGCCCGGTCACGAATGAACCAAGACTAGCATATCGAAACGACATTTCAATATACTCATCAAAAAGCGCCACTCTTCTCGGCACACCCTGCCCGCACCCTGGACACCTGCAAAACAGCAAACTTGCGCGAGAAAAGCCACATTAGCTTGGCACCCCTGCCATCGAGGCGGTTGTGCGCAGACTCGCCCAATGCTATTTATGAAATGGCATTTCATTTAACCAACAAGAAAAGTCGATACGAGGTATCAATCATGTCCATCGGATTCAGGGTTCTGTCTGCCGCGCGCAAGGTGAGCGCAGAGTGGGTCGAGCGCTACCGCTCCGTTCCCGTCGCTTGCGTCAGCGACTCGATGAACCGGATGACCGCGGCCGGCTCGCGCCTGCGCCCGATGCATGCAGGGGGTGTCCTCGCTGGCCCGGCGCTGACGGTCAAGGCCCGCCCGGGTGACAACCTGATGCTGCATTACGCGCTGGATATCGCCGAGCCCGGCGACGTGGTGGTTGTGGACGCCGGTGGCGATCTGAGCAACGCGCTGATCGGCGAAATGATGGTGGCCTATGCGGCCAAACGTGGCGTGGCCGGCATCGTCATCAATGGCGCCATCCGCGATGCCGCCGCGATCCGCGCTGGCGACTTCCCGATGTTCGCCGCCGGCATCACTCATCGCGGCCCCTATAAAGATGGCCCGGGAGAGGTCAATGTACCGATCGCCATCGACGGCATGGTCATCGAGCCGGGCGACCTGGTTATCGGCGACGACGACGGCCTGCTCTGCGTGCCCTACGACGAAGTCGCCGGCGTTTTCGAGCGCGCCGACGCCAAGAACCGCGCGGAAATTGCCCAACTCGAGCGCATCGCGGCCGGCGAGAACGACCGTAGCTGGGTCATCGCCTCACTGCGCCAGAAAGGCTGCCAGTTGCCCGAATGATCCCTGCGTCAGCCAGCCCCTCGTCCAGAGGGGCTGGTTCTTCACGCTGTGGTCAGCAGTCCTGGGTGCGCCACCCAATCCCGCTCTGCGAGTCCCTGACGCCGCCAGGCCCGGACGGTACACGCAGACCGGGGTGGCGCAGCCATTGCTGCCGTGTTCACCGGCCCTGCCGCGACGGCCAGCGCCTCGGGTAGACTAGGGCGTTTTCCCGCCCGCAGGATTCCCGCATGCCGATCCGTCACTGCACCGTCCACCTCATCGACAAGAAGCCGGACGGCAGCCCCTCGACGCTGCACGCGCGCGACGCCGAGCTGCCCGTCTCCGGCGCCATGGAGGACCTGCTGGCGGACCTGGCCGACAGCTACAACGCCAAGCAGGGCAAGGCCTGGGGCTTCTTCCACGAGGAATCCGGCGCCTATCCGTTCAGCGGCTGGCTCAAGCAATACATGGACGACGAGCAGGACTTCACCGCCTTCAGCCGGCAGGCCGTGGAGCATCTGCAAAAGCTGATGGAGGAATCCAACCTCTCCACCGGCGGCCACGTCCTCTTCGCCCACTACCAGCAGGGCATGACCGACTACCTGGCCATCGCCCTGCTGCACCACAGCGAAGGCGTGGCGGTGACCGAACAGCTGGATGTCGCCCCGGCGCGCCACCTGGACCTGGCGCAACTGCACCTGGCTGCACGCATCAACCTCTCCGAATGGCAGAACAACCGCCAGTCGAAGCAGTACATCTCGTTCATCAAGGGCCGCAACGGCAAGAAGGTCTCGGACTACTTCCGCGACTTCATCGGTTGCCAGGAAGGCATCGACCCGCCGAGCGAGACGCGCACCCTGCTCAAAGCCTTCAGCGACTTCGTCGAAAGCGAAGACCTGGCCGAGGAGCAGGCCCGCGAGAAAACCGAAGCGCTGGTCGACTACGCCAACACCCAGGCGCGCCTGGGCGAGTCGATAACCCTGGAGGAGCTCTCCGGGCTGATCGACGAGGACCGTCCCAAGGCCTTCTACGACCACATCCGCAACAGCGACTACGGCCTCTCCCCGGAGATCCCGCCGGACAAGCGCACCCTCAACCAATTCCGCCGCTTCACCGGCCGCGCCGAGGGCCTGTCGATCAGCTTCGAGGCGCACCTGCTCGGCTCGCGCGTGGACTACGACGAAGAGCGTGACGTGCTCACCATCCGCCAACTCCCGACGCAGTTGAAGGACCAGCTCAAGCGCCGCAAGGACTGAGCGCCCGGCAGGCGCTCAGCGCCAGGATGGAGAAACGTGGGGGATGGCCTCTGGCCGCAGGAGCCCCGACCGACGGAGCCTCCGGGCTCAAAGAGCCTGGCCTTTAACGGCGTGAGTGATCGCAGCCCTGGCGGGGTTTTCGGCGGCGTCAGTGCGAGGAAACGAAGGGCGACGGCGACTGCGGGGCGGGCAACGCGTAGGCCGCCTTCATCCAGGCGACCTCCGCCAATGGCGTGCGCCCGAACAGGCGCTTGAAGTCCCGACTGAATTGCGAGGCGCTCTCGTAACCCACCAGAAACGCGGACTTGGCCGCCGTGAGGTCGTTACGCAGCATCAGCAGCCGCGCCTGGTGCAGCCGTGTGGACTTGAGGTACTGCATCGGCGAGGAGTCGGTCACCTTGCGAAAATGCAGGTGAAAGTTGGGCACGCTCATCTGCGCTTCCTGGGCCAGGGCCTCGACATCCAGGCGCTCGTGGTAGCAGCTGTGGATCTTTTGGATGGCCCGCGTCACCTTGCCGAACTGGCCCTGCTGGGCGATAGCCGCACGCAGGGTGCCGCCCTGCTCTCCCGTGAGGATGCGGTAGTAGAGTTCGCGCAACATCGCCGGGCCGAGAACGCGGGCGTCGTTGTCATCGGCCATCACCTGCAGAAAGCGCAGGGTCGACTGACGCAGCGGCTCGTCCATGGGCGAGGCATACATGCCCATCGGCCTCGCCATGGTGATGCCGCGCAGCGCGTCCACCTGCGGGATGAGCTGTGCGGCCAAGGCGAAGTCCAGCCGCAGGTAGACCGCCAGGTAATGCTGGGCGTCGTAGACGTAGACCTGCTCACCGAGATAACCGCGCTTGCGCCCCTGGCAGAGGATCACGATGCCCGGCTCATAGAGCACCGGCGTGCGCGTCAGCGGACGGTTGGAACGCAGAAAGCGCACGTCGTCCAGCGGACTCAGGTTGTAACCTTCCAGCGGCGCCAGTTGGCTCATCAACCGCACCATGTGCGCAGCGCTCGGGTCCTCGGCTTCACCCATCGTTTACCCCGCCCTCCGCGTCGATGCTCAGCCGTCGGTGGAACAGCTAAGCGCCTGCCATTGCTCAATACTCTCCGCCGTCCGCTGCAGCTTGTCACGCACCAGGGCCAACGCGTCGCTGCCCAGCAGCAGATGGGCCGGCGGGTTGGGGCTGTCGATGAGGGTCAGCATGGCGCGGGCGGCCTTGCGCGGATCGCCCAGCTGGTGACCACTTTTCTCCTCGCGGGCCTTGCGCACCGGATCGAAGCTGGCGTCGTAGTCGCTGATGCTGCGCGGCGTACGCCGCATGGAGCGCCCGGCCCAATCAGTGCGAAACGAGCCGGGCGCCACCGCGGTCACGAAGATACCGAAGGGCGCCAGCTCCTTGCTCAGGGTGTCGGAGATGCCTTCCAGGGCGAACTTGCTGCCGCAGTAGTAGGCGATCCCCGGCATCGTGATGTGCCCGCCCATCGAGGTGATGTTGAGGATGTGCCCCGCCCGCCGCTGGCGAAAATACGGCACGAAGGCCTTGGTAACCGCCACCGCGCCGAACACGTTGACGTCGAACTGCTGGCGCATCTCCGCCAGCGAAGACTCCTCGAACACACCTTCGTGGCCGTAGCCGGCATTGTTCACCAGCACGTCCACCGGCCCTTGCTCCGCCTCCACCCGGGCGACCACCGCGTCGATGGCGTCGAAATCGGTCACATCGAGCAGTACCGCATGAGCCCGCTCGGGCGACAGCGCCTCGAAGCTGGCGCGGGCCGCTTCGCTGCGGACGGTGCCGATCACCCGGTGCCCCTGGGCGATCGCTTCCTGGGCCAGCGCCTGGCCGAAGCCGCTGCTGACGCCGGTGATGAACAGGGTCTTGGTCGCACTCATGGCATGCACTCCTGAAGGGATGAAGGTGCGACCATGCTAGGGCGGGAGGCACCGATGCACGATGCCGGATCGAATCCCGATATTGCCCAATCCTATCAACTCACCTGAGCCGCACTTCGCAGCAAGGCCTGCCTGCGCATGTAGAGCACCTGCGCCGCGACACCCACGATGAGAGCCCCCAGCAAACCGACCTGGGCACCGACCAGCAGCGGCGAATGCAGGTCCGTGACGAAGGGATGGCCATCCGGCACACGGCGCAGCACTTCCGTAACCGTGGGCAGCATCAGCAGGAACGCCGTCATGCTGAGCAGAACGGTTTCCAGGTAGATCCGCGCACGCCCCAGCGCCCGCAGGCGCCCCACGCCATAGCCCGCCAGCAACAACACCAGGGTGACCAGGCCCATCGCATAGCTCACCGGCTGCCTGGCGATCAGGAACACCGAGCCCGCACCCACCAGCATGAAGAGCAGGTAAGCCAGCCCCGGCCTGGAGCGGGGAACGATGCGACCATGGCGCACGAACATGTAGGCGGCCAGCGGGATGGCCGGCAGGCTGCCCAGCGTATGTACCCAGCCAAGGGCAGAGATTCCGAACATTGAGCACCTCCTTCTGATTGGATGATCGGCATAGTCCAGCCAACGTCGAAACGCTTCTGGCGACAGCCAGCAGCGGGCTATGCTTTCTGCTCTACGGTAGTCAAAGCGCGGCTCGCCCAACATGACCGATTCACCGGAACACTTGACCATTCTTCCGGAAATGCAGCTGGAAGGCCTCGCCAGCGGCGACCTGCTCTCCCAGGTGCTCGCACACATGCGCCTGACCGGCGACCGCGTCTACTCCGCCGCCCTCGAGCCCGGCGAAGCGCTGGCGCTGGACGGCAACAGCGCCCACGTCTGCGTGGTGCAGAGCGGCCAATTGCGAATCCAGCGTGACGATCAGCCCGCCACACTGATGGAGCCTGGCGATCTGTTCCTGCTGCCGCACACCCTGGAAAAACTCCGGCTCAGCGCCGGCGATGCGCCCACCACACTCGCCATCTGCCGCTTCTGGTTCGACGCGGGCAGCTTCCGCGCCATGCTCTTCGCCCTGCCCTGGCTGATTCAAATCAAACACGCCGACGCCGCCGCCTGGTCCGAAGGCCTGCTGCATTTCATGCTGCTGGAAGTCCACGACGTGCAGCCGGGCGGCGCCCTGATGGTGTCGCGCCTGATCGACCTCACCGTGATCCGCGTACTGCGCACCTGGGTCCAGCAAGGCGCCGCGTCGGGCTGGCTCGGCGGCCTGTCCGACGCCCGCATCGCCCGCGTCCTCAAGGCCATTCACGAACAGCCCAGGCAACAGTGGCGCATCGAAGCGCTAGCGAAACTGGCCGGCATGTCGCGCTCCAGCTTCTGCGAACGCTTCAGCGCCCTGGTCGGCCGAGCGCCCCTGCGCTACCAGAACGAATGGCGACTGACACTGGCCAAGACCATGCTGGGCACCCACGCCAACCGCGTCGGCGACGTCGGCTTCGCCGTGGGCTACGAGTCCGAGGCCGCCTTCAGCCGTGCATACAAGGCGTTTTTTGGGCGATCACCGAGGGAGGATCATGGGGGACGCGGTGAGGAGCGGTGAGTGGGCTATCAGAAAACAAATGAGCCTTCTTAGTGATCGGCTCGCTCGACGAATAGCGGATTGCTATAAAAGCCGAATCGTCCTAGCATGCCTATCGCAAAATGCGATATGGACATGGCATGCACATCATCACGCAAAAGCGCATCTGGATTGCCAAGACCCGCTGGCCACACGCCGCCAACGCGCTTGATGCCTGGTATCGACTGCTAAGTAAGCAAGAGCCCAAAGATTTTGCGGAAATGAAGCGATGCTTTCCCAGCGTCGACAAGGTGGGCAACAAGCATGTCTTCGACATCGGCGGCAACAAGCTCCGCCTGATCGCCGTCATCGACTATCGCTTCAAGAAGGTTTTCATTCGTGCCCTACTCGATCATGCCGAGTACGACCGTGATCAGTGGAGGTAGAGAGGTGCCCATGAACGCACGGCTGAAACAGGCTACCGAGCACTGGCAATACGTTGCCCCACTGCTCACGCCCCCACGAGACGACGCGGACTACGACACCCTGGTCGAGGCGCTCGATGAACTACTCGACGAAGTCAACGGCCAGGAGGACCACCCCCTGATGCTACTCGCATCGCAGATGGGCGAACTGATCGCAGCGTATGACCAGGTGCACCACCCCATCCTCCAGGGACCGGGCCATGAAGTATTGCGCCTGCTGATGACCGAACACGGTCTCAATCAAGCCGACCTACCCGAAGTGGGCGCCCAATCGGTGGTATCGGAAATCCTCAGCGGCAAACGCCAACTCAACGTCCGACAAATCCGAGCACTCGCCCAGCGGTTCGGGGTTTCGGGTGAGGTTTTTCTCTGAAGGATTTCGGAAAGATCGTCGGGCTCGACATTGCCGGGGTAAAGGGGCAATAAGTCCGATAAATATATCTGTCCGATTTTTCTTCCGGGCAGCTATCGGCCGATTCTGTTGAAAAAGTCCTGCCGCGATTTTTGCTCACGAAAGAGCGTGGTCGACGTTGAAATCTGGTTCGCTCAGAAGGCGGGGGCTGTCTTGGTTTTAACGTAGCAACACCAAAACTGAGTGTATTTTGAGCCCCCGGAAAGCAGGTCTCTCCGAGGTCGACTTTTTCAACAGAATCGGCCAACAGCGGGCTGTTTCTCAGCGGTTAAAGACTTTAATTCGTAGCTCATCCAGAACTGCCCCGCTGACATCAAGAGGTGCAGCTCTGGTGGCGTATTAAGCGAACGCTGTTACTTCATCGTTGGCATGGAGAAGGAGGCGTTCTCACGCACCCCTGCCGACGGCCAGCGCTGGGTCACAGTCTTGCGCTTGGTGTAGAAGCGAACGGCATCCGGGCCGTAGGCGTGCAGGTCACCGAACAGCGAACGCTTCCAGCCGCCGAAGCTGTGATAGGCCACCGGCACCGGCAGCGGTATGTTGATGCCGACCATGCCGACCTTGATGTTGTCGGAGAAGTAACGAGCCGCTTCGCCATCACGGGTGAAGATGCAGGTACCGTTTCCGTATTCGTGAGCATCGATCAGGTCCATCGCGGCCTGCATGCTGTCGACCCGCACCACCTGCAGCACCGGACCAAAGATCTCTTCCTTGTAGCTGAGCATCTCCGGGCTCACTCGGTCGATCAGCGTACCGCCAACGAAGAAGCCGTTTTCGTAGCCCGCGACCTGCGGCTTACGACCGTCGACCACGATGGTCGCACCCTGCTCTTCGGCACTGTTGATGTAGCCAACGACCTTCTGTTGATGGGCCTTGGTAATCACCGGGCCGAAATCGTTGCTCTTGTCCGAGTAGGCACCGACTTTCAGCGACTGCATGGCGGCCTGCATCTTCTCGATCAGTGCGTCAGCTGCGGCATCGCCCACTGCAACGGCAACGGACAGCGCCATGCAGCGCTCGCCGGAGGAGCCGAAGGCCGCGCCCAGAAGCTGATTGACGGCGTTGTCCATGTCCGCATCGGGCATCACGATGGCGTGGTTCTTGGCGCCACCCAGTGCCTGGCAGCGCTTGCCGTTGGCATTGGCGGTCTTGTAGATGTACTCGGCGATCGGCGTCGAGCCGACGAAGCTGACAGCCTGGATGCGCTCGTCGCGCAGCAGCACGTCGACCGCTTCCTTGTCGCCGTTGACCACGTTCATCACACCCTTGGGCAGCCCGGCTTCGTGCAGCAGTTGTGCAATGAACAGGGTGGAGCTGGGGTCACGCTCGGATGGTTTGAGGATGAAGCAGTTACCGCAGACGATGGCCATCGGGAACATCCACAGCGGTACCATCGCCGGGAAGTTGAACGGGGTGATCCCGGCCACAACGCCCAGCGGCTGGAACTCGCTCCAGGAGTCGATGTTCGGGCCGACGTTCTTGCTGTGCTCGCCCTTGAGCAGCTCGGGAGCACCGCAGGCGTATTCGACGTTCTCGATGCCGCGCTGCAGTTCACCCAGCGCGTCGTGGGCAATCTTGCCGTGTTCTTCGCCGATCATCTGAGCAATGCGCTCGGCGTTCTGCTCCAGCAGTTCCTTGAAGCGGAACATGACCCGTGCGCGCTTGATCGGTGGCGTGTTGCGCCACTCGGGGAAGGCGGCTTCGGCGGCAGCGATGGCCTGCTCGACGGTCGCGACCGAAGCCAGTGCCACTTGCTTGCTGACTTCACCGGTGGAGGGGTTGTACACGTCCTGCAGGCGAGCAGCGTCGCTGACGATCTGACCGTTGATGAGGTGTCCTACTGTGTTCATGGGTGACTCCTGAAAAATTAGGTGGCAGGGCACAAAACCCCTGCCTGCTCGTTAAGAAAAATTGAGGGTTACCAAAGGCTGCTGTAGAGCTCGACCATTTGCTCAACCGTCGGCACACGCGGGTTGTTGCCCGGCGAGCCGGAGGCGAGCGCCTGTTGCGCCATGGTCGGCATCAGCTCGAAGAAACGTTCGCGGTCGATGCCGAACTGTGCCGGTGTCGGCACCTGCAGCTCGTCATTGAGCGCCTGCAGTTCGGTGAGCAGCTTGGCGTTGGCCTGCTCGGTGCTGTCCTGTTCGCTGGCGATCCCCATGGCCCGTGCGCAGTCGGCGTAGCGCTCGGCAGCGGCGGGGATGGAGAAAGCCGTCACGCAGGGCAGCAGCATGGCGTTGGACAGACCATGAGGCACATGGAAGAAGGCCCCGATCGGACGGCTCATGCCATGCACCAGTGCCACCGAGGCACTGGAGAAGGCGACGCCAGCGAGCGTCGAGCCCAGCATCATGGCTTCGCGAGCCGCTTGGTCTGAACCGTCGTGGTAGACCCGGCGCAGATTCGGGCCGATCAGACGCATGGCGGCCAGGGCCTGGCTATCGCTATAGAGGTTGGCCTTCTGGCTGACATACGCCTCGATGGCATGAGTCAGGGCATCGAGACCGGTGTCGGCCGTCACACGCGCCGGTAGACTGAGGGTCAGGCTGTAGTCGACCAGGGCCGCGACGGGCATGAAGCCGATGCCGACGCAGAGCATTTTCTCGTCGTTCTGCTCGTCGGTGATGATGGTGAAGCGGGTCACCTCCGAGCCGGTTCCGGCGGTGGTCGGCACCGCGATGATCGGCAGGCCGGTCTCGCTGACGTTGCGCGGGAACTTGTAGTCGCGCATTTGCCCACCCAACTTGGCCAGGATGCCAATGGCCTTGGCACTGTCGATTGGGCTGCCACCGCCCAGGGCGATGATGCTGTCGTAATCGCCAGCGCGTGCCATGTCCACGCCAGCCTGAATCGAGGCGACCGTGGGTTCGGGAACGGTGTCAGCGAAGATGTCCGCCTTGAGCCCGCTGGCGGCCAGCGTTTCCTGGATACGCGTTGCGTAGCCGAGTTGAACCATCATCTTGTCGGTAATCAGCAGCGGGCGTGAACAGCCAAGACTGCTCAGCACGTTCGGGATGGCCTCGCTGGCACCGGCACCTAGCTGCATGATGCGGGGCAGTATCACTTGATTGGTCATGTGCACTCCACGTTGGGTGGGCATGAGAGAACCTCGTGGAAGCCGCGAGGCCATCCCATGCGTTGTCGAAGAAATAGGCGCGCTGCCCGGCAGTTACGCTATTGGTTGGAATTCATCGGTGCCGCTGGATTAGGGGCTGTACCATAGAGATAGCCAGGACTTTCAACGGCCGCCCTGCTGGAAGGAGCTGCGCCGTCTACGGTAAGCGTCGGCGAGCTCAGACGTTTGCCAAAGTCCTGCTCGAGCATGCGCAACAGCGACCAGGCGAGGATGCCCAACACCGGAATCAATGGCAGCGCCACGACAATGGTGGAGGTCTGCACCGCCTTGAGCCCACCCACCTTGATCAGGCCGATACCCACGACCGCCAGCAGCAGCGCCCAGGTGATGCGAATCCAGCGACGAGGCTCCTCATAACCGGACAGCTCACGCGAAGTGACCGAAGCCAGCACGTACGCAGCCGAGTCCAGGGTGGTGGCGAGGAAGATGAAGCACAGCAGGACGAAGGTGATGATGACCAGATTCGCCATCGGCATGGTCTTCAGGATCGCCAGCACGGTCGCCGGAATACCTTGCTGATTGAGAATCGCGCTGACGTCCAGAACCCCCGAGAGCTGCAGGTCGAGGGCATAGCCACCCCATACGGCGAAGAATACCCAGCAACCCAGGCTGCCCCAGATCAGCTCGGCGAACACCAGTTCGCGGATGGTACGACCACGGGAAATACGCGCGACGAACAGCCCCATCATCGGTGCATAGGCGATCCACCAGGCCCAGTAGAAAATGGTCCAGTCCTGGGGAAAGCTGCCTTTTGCGATCGGATCGGTCCACAGGCTCATCTGCACGAAATTGTTGATCATCAGGCCGACGCTGTTGGACCAGCCGTTGATGATGAACAGGGTCGGACCGATGGCCAGGACAAATACCAGCAGCAAGACCGCCAGATAGACGTTGATGTCGCTGAGGATCTTGATGCCTTTGCTCAGGCCGAACCACACGCTCATGCCGAATAGCGCGGTCCACAGACCTAGAATCAGCATGTCGAAGGCGAACGAGGGCTGCAGGCCGAGTACGTCCGAAGACATGGTCGAAACCAGGGGGACGGCTAAGCCCAGCGAGGTACCGACGCCACCGACGATACCGAACACCACCACGGTATCGAGCAGGATCCCCAGCCAGCCGTTGGCTTTGTCACCCAGCAGCCCGCGCGCGGCGACCGAAAGGCGAACACCCGGCTGACGACGCACGTACATGGAGTAAGCGATAGGAATCGCCGGCAGGCAGTAGAAAGCCCAGGGCGTCAGGCCCCAGTGGAACTGCCCGTAAGCCAGCGCCCACTCGGCAGCCTCCTTGCTGTGCGCGGCGAGACCGCGGGGCGGGCCGTCGTAGTAGTAGATCGGCTCGACCCAGGCCCAGTTGGCGATGGCGATACCGATGCCGCCGCAGAAAATCATGGCGACCCAACTGAAGTAGGAAAACTCGGGGAGATCCTCTGCACGACCGAGACGAACATTGCCGTAGCGCCCCAGGGCAAGCCACAGCAGAAATACCACGGCGCCAAGGCCAGCGAACAGATAGAGCCAACCGAAATTGCCGGTGGCGAAGCTGAACAGCTGCTTGATGATCAGGTTGCCGGACTCAGGAAACAGAGCCAGGGGAATGGTGACGCCGAGAATGACAGCTATCGAAGGCCAGAACACTCTGAACCGCCCCGGCTTTTGTGGAGGCCGTTTCGTTTAAGTCAGGCCGCCATGGCCTGACTTGCTTGTTGCTGGTGGAAGTTTGCCTCAGCCTCCGCGGGCGGGATATATCCGATTGAGCTCAGCAGGCGTTGGTGGTTGTACCAGTGCACCCATTTCAAAGTCGCCATCTCAACAGCTTCGCGGCTCTTCCATGATTGACGGTAAATCAGCTCGGCCTTGTACAGCCCGTTGATGGTTTCGGCCAAGGCGTTGTCGTAGCTATCGCCCTTGCTGCCAACTGAGGGCTCAATGCCGGCCTCTGCCAGCCGCTCGGTGTAGCGAATAGAGACGTACTGGCTGCCACGGTCGCTATGATGGATCAGGCTCCCCGTGCGATGTGGCTGGCGGGCATACAGGGCTTGCTCCAGGGCATCCAGTACGAAGTCGGTCTTCATGCTGGTACTGACTCGCCAGCCGACGATGCGCCGCGCAAAGACATCAATCACGAAGGCCACATACAGCCAGCCCTGCCAGGTCGAGACATACGTGAAGTCCGACACCCACAGCTGATTTGGGCGGTCGGCATGGAACTGGCGTTGCACACGATCCAGCGGGCAGAGCGACTTGTCGCCGGCCACCGTTGTGCGCAGGATCTGGCCGCGCCTTATGCCCTGTAATCCAGCCAGACGCATCAATCGCTCTACCGTGCATCTGGCAGCCTCGATGCCTTCTCGCCGCAGCTGCTTCCAGACCTTCACCACGCCATAGCACTGCATGTTGTCGTCCCATACGCGCTGGATTTCCAAGATCAATGCGTCATCGCGTCGAGCACGGCAGCAGCGCAGTGCCGGGTTGCGCTGCTGCGCCGCATGCTTGCGGTAACCGGACGGGGCGATCCGCAAGACACGGCAGATCGACTCGACCCCGAGACGGTCACGATGCTGATCGACAAAGGCCCTCAGGACTTGGTGCGGCGGTCGAGCTCCGCCTGGGCAAAATACGCACTGGCCAGGCGCAGAATCTCGTTGGCTTTTCGCAGCTCGCGATTTTCGCGCTCCAGGGCTTTGATGCGTTCACGCTCTTCAGTGGTCGGCCCAGGACGTTGGCCGGCGTCGGTCTGATGGCGACGAATCCAGCCATGCAGGGTTTGTGCGGCGCAGCCAATCTTCGGCGCTAT
The DNA here is from genome assembly GCF_055768815.1 of Pseudomonas sp. R4-15. NCBI lineage: Bacteria > Pseudomonadati > Pseudomonadota > Gammaproteobacteria > Pseudomonadales > Pseudomonadaceae > Pseudomonas > Pseudomonas sp. R4-15. Next base: position 1,965,254 of record NZ_CM147293.1, on the reverse strand, counting down.
GGCTTCAATGGCAGCCCACTCGGAGGGGTAGTCGTTCAGGTGCTCCAGAACCATGCGTACGGCACGTTCACGGACTTCAGGGGAGTAGGTCGTGGTCTTTCTCATGGCCTCATCTTCTCAAGAGTTGAGGCCTCCACGAAACCCAGGGCAGTTCATTGTGCTTTTTCATCCAGAGCGCAGTGCGTCTCTTGTCTTCCGGCGAGTGCTCATGGTCCTCAGCAGGCGCGGTATCGGTCAAGAGAACGAAGGGCTCCCCGCGCTGCAAATTTTCCTCGAATTCGTCGAAGTCCTTCTGGTGGTCATGTCCGGGTTCTTGGGTAAGATTCATCCACACCAAAGGGAAGTCAGAGCTATTCATCGGCATGGCCGTTTTCCTTGTTTTTGATGCGACGCCAGGTGGTCGCGATCGCGAATACGCCGGGCAGCGTAATGAAGAACACAGCCGAAAAGGCCACGTGCCAACCGTCTCGCAACCCGTCGGCTATTCCCCCGAGGGTATTCAGAACGACAAGCAGGCTGCCCAAGACCAGCGCAACCCACTGGGCCTTACGGGTTCCGATCAGCGCGAAGAGCACCGCGACGATCCAACAACCATAGAACGCGGGAAACATCCACAGTACGTCGGGCTCAAACGTGATCGCCGGTGTTGCTCCTTGCGCCCTCACGAAGTCATTGACGTAGAAGAACAACTGGAAGGTGACGAACAGCACGGCACCAGCGGCTGTCGTCAACCAGAACAAGGCGACCTTGTTGGGATTGTTCACGGCCAGGTTTTGCGCGGGGCGCAGGGGAGTCTTGAGGGGCATAAGGAATTTCTCGATAACCAATGTTTGTAGGGCGAGGTTTGCAAATGCAGAAGCGTTCGCCTGGGCTCAAATCAATACCGATAGTTCAGCGTCACCATCACATTGCGTGGCGCGCCATAACCCACGGTGTCGAAATCGCCCTTCTGTAGCGCGTACTTCTTGTCAAAGACGTTGTTGACGTTGACGGCGACGTTGGTCTGCTTCGTGATGTCGTAACGCCCCATCAGTGATACCAGCGCATAGGAGCCCTGTTCCCCGCCTAACGAACTGGTGCCGGTATTGGGCGCTTGGTAGAAGCGGCTTTGCCATTTGATGCCCCCGCCCAGCGTCAACTTGCTCCAATCCCCCGGCAACTGGTACGTGGTGAAAAGCTGCGCGGTGGTGCGCGGCAGTTGCGAATTCAAGCGAATGCCATCGCCGTCTTGCGCCGTGAAATGAGCGATACCCGCATAGATGTTCCAGCCGCGCGCCAGCTCGCCCTGCACGTCCAGCTCGATCCCGCGGGATTTCGTCCCGTCCGCGCCTTTGTAGGCCTGGCCACCGGCTGGCGTATAGGTGCCGGCAACAATCTGCGCCGCGTTGTCGAGCTGGGTCTCGAACAAGGCCACGGCCGCATTCAGACGTCCGTCCAGGTAAGCGCCCTTGAGGCCGATTTCCTTGGTCTTTCCCTTTGACGGCGTGAGCACGTTGCCATTGCTATCGCGATAGTCGGTCTGTGGGTTGAAGATGCCCGTGTAGCTGACGTAAGCCGAATAGGTCTCGTTGATGTCGTAGATCAGGCCGGCATACGGAGTGAATTCGTTGCGCTTCTTGTAGTGCAACGAGCTGCCGTTGGCGTTATCGTCGATTTCGTAGTTGCTGAAGCGACCGCCGACGATGAGTTTCAGAGGCTCGGCCAGCGAGAAGCGGGCTGCGCTGTAGACACCGCTCTGCTTGATTCGGGTGCGGGTCGGTATCCAAGGCATGGCCTCGAAGTCGGGGCGGGGCAAGGCGGGAGTCAAATCATAGATGTTGACCGGCGTAAAGCCTGGATAGAACGGTGCGATATCCTCCTGGCTGGCCGTGCGGCGCGAACGCGTCGCCCCTACCACCAGATCATGCTGGCGGCCGAGCAATTCGAAGGGGCCGCTCGCCATCACGTCAAAGGTGTTTTGACGGCTGTTGGCTTCGGACGCCAGCGCTACCGGATAAGCGCCGGAGGGAAAAAAGCCCAGTCCCGTGGCGCGATCGGGGCGGCCGACCAGGCCGGCCAGTTTGGCATCGGATTCGGTGCGATACTGGTTAGCAATGGCGCGGAGTTCCCAGCCGTTGTCAAAGCGGTGTTCGATCTCGGCAAAAGCCGTTTTGAGGGTGTTATCCCAATGGCTCCAGTCCTGTGCGTAAGTCTTGGAGCGTGAATATTCCGCCTGCGTGCCGTCGCTGAACCATAGTGGCAATCCCCCCCAGGTGGCGCCCTTCGGCGTGATGTCCTGGTAGTCATAGCCCAGGCTCACCGTCGTGTCCGGCGTTAGATCCGCCTCAATGATGCCGTAGAAAGACTTTCTCTCCGGTTTGTAGCCGTCGAGATACGAATGCCCATCTTGGTAAGCCCCTACGAGGCGCGCGCGGATACGGCCGTCCTCGGTCAACGGCGTCGAGATGTCGCCCATGCCCCGGTAGGTGTCCCAACTCCCAGCGCCAAGTGAGGCGGCGGCCGAGAAGTCACGGGTCGGTCGCTTGCGCACCAAATTGATGGCGGCAGACGGGTTGCCAGTGCCGGTCAGCAAGCCGGACCCGCCGCGCACGACCTCGACACGATCATAGAACGCGGTATCAACTGAACCGATGCCGCTCCCATTGACGATGTTGCCGACCACGGTGGGGATGCCGTCGTACTGGACATTGTTGATCAGGAAACCACGCGAATAGAAACTCGTTCGTTCGGTGTCGGACTGGTATGACGTGACGCCCACGGTGTTCTCCAGCACGTTCTGCACCGAATTCAACTGCTGGTCGTCCATCCGCTGACGCGTGACCACCGTCACCGCCTGCGGTGTTTCCTTCAGCGACAGCGGCAGGCGCGTGGCAGCCGCCGTCTCGCCCGTGGTGTAGGAGCCAGAACCTTCGGTGGTCGCCGCATCCATGCGGCCCGTTACGGTGATGGTTGGCAAGGCTATCTCCTCTCGAGACGCCTCCCTCGCCCTAGTTTGGATCGGCGCTGGCTCGGCGGCGAATGCACCCTGCGCGCTAATGAGAACTGCCGCCGCAACTGCCGAGCCCAGCACGGTGCGGGGAGCACTCCTGATTACGCCCTTGTACGGCCCATCCAGATGAGGATAGCCCTCGGGCTCTGCGCGCATATCAATTGGCCAACGGGTCTTCCCAACAGTTGAATTGATGAACATCAACAATACTCATTTGTATTTAGATGTTGCATTTAACAATAGAGGCAGCGGGGAGCGATGGCGAAACCAGGCCAGAATGTTATTCATTTAGGCCAAGCGCGATGTCATTTTGGCGCGGGGATGGTTTTCGTTGAAGACCTGGTGTTGCGTGAACACCTGCAGTCGCTGGCATCCGAAGAAGGCGTTGCTCTCGGCGGAGTCAATCTTCACCATCACCACCACGTCGCGAGATGTCGGCAACTTCGCAAGGAAGGGCCACAGGCGACGGTGAACGGCCGTGGTTCCGAAAGGATAGCCTGACGCCTCAGGGTGAGATTTCACTGGGGAGCATAATGCCGGGCACGGAAGCGAGCTCTGAGCCGCTGATGCGATCCGATAGGTATCGTGCCGGAGGTTTGCCCATGGCCTTGCGGAACATGGTTATGAACCCGCTGGCGTTTTCGTACCCCAGCTCCAATGCCACCGTCTGCACGCTTTCGCCCTTGGTCAAACGTTGAAGCGCAAGGATCACGTGCAACTGCCGACGCCAGCCCCCAAAGCTCATCCCAATTTCATGCAGCAAAAGACGGCTCATGCTGCGCTCGCTCATACCAATTCGAGTAGCCCAATCGGCCTTCGAGGTCTTGTCTGCAGGGTCGGCCAGAATCATTTCCACGAGACAGCGCAATCGGGGATCACGCGGCATGGGCAGATGTAAGCCTTCCACGGGGGCCGCCACCAACTCATCGAGCAACGCGGCAATCAACCGGTCTTCTCGTCCACCCTGAGCATATGACTCAGGAAAACTGGCCACTTTCAGTAGCAACTCGCGTAGCAAGGGCGATACCGAAATCGTGCAACAGGTTCTCGGAAGGTCCGGTGCTGCGTCTGGCTCAACGAACAGGCAATAGCATTCCGTTTCACCCGATCCCCGCGCCGCGTGTGGCAAGTCTCCCGGTATCCATATGGCGCACTGCGGCGGAACGATCCAGATACCGTTTTCAATTTCGCAGTTGAGAATGCCGCGTAGTGAGTAGATCAGCTGCGCCTTGCGGTGCTGATGCCTCGCGTTTTCCCAGTCCCTCGTTATCGATGTGGCACTTAATGCCATAACGGATCGCGAGAAGCTGTCGACGTCCCATGGCACTGTTAGATCGGAGATTGCAATCCTGGACATGTTGTCTCGTAGAGCCTCGGATGGACGATGAGGCTTTGGCCTAATCGGAAAATACCATGACCAACCGGTTCGATAACGTCTAGCCATTCCTTACGCTCGAGGCCTGGCTCCTTCTGGAGGGGATAGTCCAGTTTTCCTGGCGACGGGCAACCCGTTCCTAGGTCCTCACGCCTGGATCTTGTTCCACCAATGTATGGGCCAAATAGAGAGCTCCAGCGACGAGCTCACCCTGAGCACCATCGAATTACTCAAGTAGTACGTTCACGAGGCCTGGATTAGGCCCAGCGACAGGGGCGGTCTGTTAAAAGTGCTTGAACCGTGACCGCTTCTGCCGATCGCAGGCGCTGGGATGAGCGTCGCATCCTCGAAATCTACAGGCGTTCTTCCACGGTCTGCTACATCGCGCTCGTGCAGGCCGCCACCGAGCGACTTGTACAGCGCCACTCGGTTGGCGATTTCTGCGCGGCGCAACTCCAGCAGTGTTTGCCGTGCAGCCTGCAATTGGCGCTGGGCGTCGAGCAGTTCCAGGCGGCCGTCGACGCCTGCGCGGTAACGCAGATCGGACAGCGCCAGGCGCCGTTCGGCAGCATTCACTGCACGCAGTTGTGCCTCGATCTGGCGGCCGAAGGTGGCTGTTCCCGCCAAGGCATCGGCCACCTCGCGGAAGGCGCTTTGGATGGCGCGCTCGTACTGCGCGACCGCCTCGGATTTACGCACCTCGGCCAGGCGCAGTTCAGCACGCAGGCGCCCGCCCTGAAACAGCGGCTGGGTGATCTGCGGGGCGAAACGCCAGACCTGCCGCGCCGGGTCGAACAGGCCAGCGAGCGAGGTGCTGGCGTAACCGAAGGACGCAGTCAGGGAAATCTGCGGGAAGAACGCCGCCCGCGCCGCGCCGATATCGGCATTGGCCGCTACCAGCATCTGTTCGGCCTGGCGCAAGTCTGGTCGGCTCAGCAGCAGGTCGGCCGGCAGCCCCGCCGGGAGTTGCGCGATCAGAGATTGGCGCTCCAGTGGCAAGGCCGCGGGCAGATCGACCGGTAGCTCGCTGCCCACCAGCAATTGCAGGGCGTTGTCCGCCTGCGCCAAAGCGCGGCGGCGCGCTTCCAGGTCGGCTTCGGCCAGGGCCACCTGCCCTTCGGCCTGGGCCACATCCAGACTGCTGTTCTGCTCGGCCTGTTTGAGCAGGCGCGCCAGCTGCAACGATTGTTGCCAGTCAGCCAGGGTGCGCTCGGTCAACTGCAGTTGCTCGTCAGCCAGGCGCTGGGCGAAGTAGGCCTCGGCCACCGCGCCGACCAGGGTGATCTGCGCCGCATCGCGGCCCTGCTCACTGGCCAGGTAACGCGCGAACGCCGCATCGGAGAGTGCGCGCACGCGGCCGAACAGGTCCAGCTCGAAGGCGCTGAGGGCGACGTTCACCCCGGTCTGCTGGTTCACCTCGCGGCTAGCCTGGCCGTTCGCATCAGTCGTCAAAGCGCGCTCCCGCGTGCGCGTTCCCTCCAGCCCCACAGCCGGCAGACGTGCGGCGCGCTGGACGTTCGCCTGGGCCTGCGTCGCCTCGACGTTGAGGATGGCCAGGCGCAGGTCGCGGTTATTGGCCAGCGAAAGGTCGATCAGCCGTTGCAGGCGCGGGTCGGCGAACATCGCGCGCCAGCCCAGGGCGCTGGCCGGCAGCGTCGGGGCTGGTTCAGCAGCCATGGCATAGCGCGCGGGCACCGGTGCGGCCGCACGCTCCAGCGGCGGGGTCAGTGAGCAGGCACTCAGGCAGGCAAGCAGCGGCAGGGTCAGAAACAGGCGCATCATGGGTTCTCCTGGGTCAGCGCGGCGCCGCCCCGCTGCGCACGCCAGGCGCTGAAACGCTCCTGCGTGCCGATGACGAAGACGAAGAAGGCCGGCACGAAGAACACCGCCAATAGGGTGCCACTGAGCATGCCGCCAAACACCCCGGTGCCGATGGCGTGCTGGGTTTCGGCACTGGCGCCGGAGGCGAGCATCAGCGGCATCACACCGAGGGTGAAGGCCAGCGAGGTCATCAGGATCGGCCGCAGGCGCAGGCGCGCAGCGGTCACGGCGGCGTCGATCAGCGTGCGCCCCTCGGCATGCAACTGACGGGCGAACTCGACGATGAGGATGGCGTTCTTCGCCGACAGGCCGATGATGGTGATCATCCCCACCTTGAAGAACACGTCGTTGGGCATGCCGCGCAGCATCACTGCGGCCACCGCGCCGAGCAAGCCCAGCGGCACTACCAACATCACCGACAGCGGGATCGACCAGCTCTCGTAGAGCGCCGCCAGCACCAGGAACACCACCAGCGCCGAGAGCAGCATCAGCAGCGGTGCCTGCGCCGCCGACTGGCGCTCCTGCAGCGACTGCCCGGTCCAGGCCACGGCGAAGCCCTGCGGTAACTGGGCGACCAGGCGTTCCATCTCGGCCATCGCCGCACCGCTGGAAACCCCGGCAGCCGCACCGCCGGCGATACGCACGGCGGGATACCCCTGAAAACGCATCATCTGCTGCGGCGACTCGCTCCACACCGGCGTCACCACCTCGCGCAGCGCCACCATGCCGCCGCCTGCATTGCGCACGCGCAGGCCGAGCACGTCGTCCAGTTGCATGCGCGCCGCGGCGTCGGCCTGCAGAATGACCTGCTGCATGCGCCCGGCATTGGGGAAGTCGTTGACGTACAACGAGCCCATGGCTGCCGACAGCGTGCTGCTCACGGCGGAGAAGGATAGCCCCATGGCCTCGGCCTTCTGCCGGTCGATCTGCAGGCGGATGCTCTCGCCGGGCGGCAGGCCGTCGGGGTAGACATCGCTGACCACCTTGCTCTGCGCCGCCAGTGCCAGCAGTTGCGCCTGCGCCGCCAGCAGCGCAGTCTCGCCACGGTTGGCGCGATCCTGCAAGAACAGGGTGAAGCCCGAGGAGGTACCGAGCTCGTCGATGGCCGGTGGCATCAGGCTCATCACCGTGCCTTCGACGTTACCGGCCATGGCCTGCTGCGCCAGCGCTGCTTCTTCGGCGGCAGTGGCGCCATGGCGCTGGTTCCAGTCCTTGAGCATGGTAAAGGCTATGGCTGCGTTGGGGCCGGAGCCGGCGAAGCTGAAACCCAGCACCACCATGTTGGCATCCAGCCCTGGGCGCGAAGCGACGTGCGCCTCGTAGGCCTTGACCACGTCCAGCGTGCGCTCGCTGGTGGCGCCGGTGGGCAACTGGATGGAGGTCATGAAGTAGCCCTGATCCTCTTCCGGCAGGAAGGACGACGGCAATTGCGCGGCGGCGACGGCCAGCACCGCGCAGAGCACGGCGAACGCTGCCATCATCCGCCCACTGCGCCCGACCAGGCGCGCCACCCGCGCCCCGTAGCTCGCTGTCATGCGCTCGAAACCGCGGTTGAAAGCGCCGAAGAAGCCGCGTTTTTCATGATGATCCGCGCTGACCGGGCGCAGCAGCGTGGCGCACAGCGCCGGCGTCAGGCTCAGGGCGAGGAAGGCCGAGAACAGGATCGACACCGCCATCGACAGGGTGAACTGCTGGTAGATCACCCCCACCGAGCCACTGCCGAAGGCCATGGGGATGAACACGGCGGTGAGTACCAGAGTGATACCGATGATCGCCCCGGTGATTTCCCGCATCGCCTGCAGGGTCGCCTCTTTCGGCGACAGCCCCTGGGTGGCCATCAGCCGTTCAACGTTCTCCACCACTACGATGGCGTCATCGACGATGATGCCGATGGCCAGCACCATGCCGAACATGGTCAGCGAGTTGATCGAGAAGCCCGCCAGCAGCATCACCGCGAAGGTGCCGAGCAGCGCAATCGGCGCGACGATGGCCGGGATCAGCGTGTAGCGCAGGTTCTGCAGGAACACGAACATCACCAGGAACACCAGCGCCATGGCCTCGAACAGAGTGTAGATCACCTTCTCGATGGACACCTTGACGAAGGGCGCGGTGTCGAACGGCACCGAATAGGCCATGCCGAAGGGCATACTCGGCGCCAGCTCGGCCAGGCGCTCGCGCACGGCCGAGGCGGTACGCACGGCGTTGGCTCCGGGCGACAACTGGATCGCGGCACTGGTCGCCGCCACGCCATTCTCGCGGTTGGAGAAGGCATAGGACTGTGCACCCAGCTCGATGCGCGCCACGTCACCGAGCACCACCTTGGCGCCATCGGCAGCGGCGCGCAGGACCACGGCGGCGAACTGCTCAGGCGTGCTCAGTTGCCCCTGCACGATCAGCGGCACGGTCAGGCGCTGGCCCGGCAACGCCGGCTCGTCACCGACCCGGCCGGGAGCGATCTGCACGTTCTGCTGCTCGATGGCCTGGACCAGTTCGTTCATGGTCAGGCCATAGGCAGTGAGCTGCTGCGGGTCGACCCAGACGCGCATGGCCTGCTCGGCGCCGAACAGCTGCACGCGGCCCACGCCGTCGATACGGCGCAACTCCTGGACGATGTTGCGCGCCAGGTAATCGTTCAGCGCCACTTCGTCGTACTGACCATTGGGCGAGGTCATGCCGACCATCATCAGAAAGCCCGAGGCGGCGGATTCCACCTGCAGGCCGTTCTGACGCACGGCCTGGGGCAGACGCGGCTCCACCGCCTTGATGCGGTTCTGGACGTCCACCTGGGCCAGCTCGGCATCGGTGCCCGGCTTGAAGGTGGCGGTGATCTGCGCGGTGCCCGAGGTGTCCACCGAGGACTCGAAGTACAACAGGTTCTTCACCCCGGAAAGCTCGCGCTCGACCAGGCTCACCACCGAGTCGTTGAGGGTCTGTGGGGTGGCACCCGGATAGGTGGCGTAGAGGGTCACCGAAGGCGGCGCCACCGACGGGTAGCGGGCAATGGGCAGTTGCGGGATCGCAATGAGGCCGACCAGCACGATGAACAGGGCGATCACCCAGGCAAACACCGGGCGATTGATGAAAAACTGCGGCATGGGTTGTCTCCGGACTCAGTGCGCGACGGCGCTGAGGCGTTCACCGCTGGCGGCGGGCTGCCAGGAGCGCGTGGCAACCTGGGCATCGGGGCTCAAACGTTCGATACCCTCGATCACCACCTGCTGCCCGGCACTGAGCCCGGACACCACGCGGTAACGGCGCTCGACCAGCTCACCGAGCTCGATGGGCACCGGCTGTACCTGGCCCTGGTCATCGACCACCCATACGCTGGCCTGGCCTGCCGTGCGCGTTACCGCCTGCTGCGGCACGCTGAGGGCGGCGGAGTAATGCGCACGGGGTATCCGCGCCTGCACGTAGAGGCCGGGTAACAGGCGGCGCTGCGGGTTGTCCACCAGCACGCGCAGCAACACGTCGCCGGTGCCGGCATCCACCTCGATGCCGGAGAACAGGATGCGCCCACGCATACCCAGTGGCTTGCCGTCGCTGCCGAGGATTTCCACGTTCAGCTCCGGCGTCGCCGAACCGGCCTGCTGGCGCAGCGTGTCCAGTATCGAGGCAGACTGGCGTACGTCGACGTACACCTGGTCGATCTGCTGAATACGCGCCATGGGCGTGGCATCGGTCGGCGACACCAGCGCTCCCTCGCTGACCAGCGCCTGGTCGATGCGCCCGGCAATCGGCGCCTCAACGCTGGCGAACTGCAGGTCCAGCCTGCGCCGCGCCAGCGTCGCCCGGGCCTGGGCCACATCGGCGGCGGCCTGCTCACGCTGCGCCACGGCGTCGTCATACACCTGGCGGCTGACCGCCTCGGCGCGCACCAAAGGAGCCAGGCGCTCGGCCTGTACACGCGCCCGGGTCAGGGTCGCTTCGGCGCGCTGCAAGGCGGCCGCAGCGCTATCGACCTCTGCCTTGAACGGCGCCGGGTTGATCTGAAACAGCACGGCACCGGCCTCTACTTCGGCACCCTGCTCGAACAGACGGCGCTGCACGATGCCGCCGATCTGCGCGCGAATCTCGGCGCTGCGCACGGCGGCCACACGGGCTGGCAGGTCCTCGCTGACCGCCAGCTCCTGCGCCTGCAATGCCAGCACCGACACCTGCAGCGGCGCGTCCGCCTCGCTTTGCTCAGGCGCCGCGTCGCAGCCTGCCAGAGCCAATACGGCAAACCCTGCGAGCACGATGCCCAGATGCCGCTGTTTACTGTCCATAACCAACTCCTCGTTGCACTCTAAGCTCCGGTGACCTGATGGCGACCGGGAGCTGATCGAGGCTGCAGTCTGAAGCGGCGCTGTTGCGAATGATTCGAGGCTTTGTGGAGAAAGCATGGAGGCCGCGATAGTATTTATCGCCCCTCCGCGCGAGCCCGCCGATGTCCGATCCCCACGCCCGTACCAGCACTGCTTCCCCTGCCCCGGCACTGGTGCTGATCGCCGAGGACGAGGCCGAGATCGCCGACATCCTCATCGCCTACCTGCAGCGCAGCGGCCTGCGCACCCAGCACGCCAGCGACGGCCAGCAGGCCCTGGCCCTGCACCAGACGCTCAAGCCGGACCTGCTGCTGCTCGATGTGCAGATGCCGGTGTGCGATGGCTGGAAGGTACTCAGCGAAATTCGCGCCCGCGGCGACACCCCGGTGATCATGCTCACCGCGCTCGACCAGGACATCGACAAGCTGATGGGGCTGCGCCTGGGCGCTGACGACTACGTGGTCAAACCCTTCAATCCGGCCGAGGTGGTGGCGCGGGTGCAGGCGGTGCTACGGCGCACACGGGGCAGCGCTCCCGCCACCACGCAGATGCTGCGCGTCGGGCCGTTCCAGATCGACCTGGACAGCCACGCGGCCAGCGTGATGGTCGATGGCCAGCAACAAGCCCTGGAGCTGACCCTGACCGAGTTCAAGCTGCTGGCCTGCCTGATGCGCACGCCGAAACGGGCGTTCAGCCGCACCGAACTGCTGGAGAGCTGCCTGCCGGAAGGCGACACGCTGGAACGCACCGTGGACAGCCACGTCAGCAAATTGCGCAAGAAACTCGAAGCTATCGATATCCAGGGCGTGCCAGCCAGCGTCTGGGGCGTGGGTTATCGCTTCGGCGTCGAACCATGAAGCCAACCCCCGGACTGCGCCGGCAGATCATCCAGTCCCTGGCGGTGATGGCGCTGGGCATCATCTGCCTCTCGGTGATCGGCACTTACGTGTTCTACGCCTTCGCCGTGACCTACCTGCCGGGCAGCATCTCCAATACCATGGTGCCCTCGAGGGTGGAACTGGTGTGGATCGTCTGCACCATCATCGCCGCACTGAGCATGGCGGTGTTCGTTGCCATGCGCCTGTCACGGCGCCTGATCACCCCGCTTAACTCGGTGGCGCACAGCCTGCGCGAAGTGGCCCAGGGCAAGCTCGATGCGCGCGCACCGCTAGACGCACAGGCCATGGGCGAAACCGCGCAACTGGTGCGCGACTTCAACGCCATGGCCGAGCGCCTGCAAAGCATGACCCGCGAGCGTGAGTTCTGGAACGCCGCCATCGCCCATGAACTGCGCACCCCAGTGACCATCCTGCGTGGCCGTTTGCAGGGCTTGGCAGAAGGGGTTTTCACGCCCAGCAGCGCGATCTTCGAGGGCCTGTTGCGCCAAGTAGAAGGCCTTAATCGCTTGATCGAGGACCTGCGCGTACTGAGCCTTAACGAAAGTGGTCACCTTGAGGTTCAGCACCTCAAGGTCAAGCTGGCCGAGGAACTTGAGACCGTAGTACAGGCCTTCACTGCGCCCCTCACGGCAAAGGGTTTGATACTGCATAGCGAACTGGACGCCACGCTTTGGGTGGAGTGCGATGCCATGCGCATTCGCCAGGCGCTGATGGCGTTGCTGGAAAACGCCCAGCAACATGCCGATCCGGGCATCCTGCGAGTACGCCTTGAAGAGGTAGACGGCCTTGTCCAATTAGCAGTGGAAGACGAGGGTCCCGGCATCGATAGCGAGCTGACCAGCGAGATCTTCGAGGCCTTTCGTCGTGGCGATCATTCGCGCTCTCGAAAAAGCGGCGGTAGTGGCCTGGGGCTCGCCGTGGTCAAAGCTATCGCAGAGGCTCATGGTGGCCATGCGATGTGCCGAGCCTCTGAAATGGGAAGTTCGTTCATTATCTCCTGGCCGGCCAGCACGCAGGTTGCTCAGAGATAGTCTGTTAGTCCAGTGTCCGAATTTGGCCGTTAGCCAACACTCGAAATAGACCAGAAACCACGCCTCACCCCCTTCCCACAAACTCATCCGCAAACACCTGCCCCCTCGGCACACCGGCCAGGTACATCGCCTTGGCGAACGCCTCCACCCGCTCGGGCGAGCCGCAGAGTAGTGCGCGTGTCTGGCGGTTGGGGCGCAGCAGGGGCAGGCGTTGGTCGGGGGTGAGGAAGTCTAGGGTCAGTTGCGGATGGGCCTCGGCGAGGGCCTCAAGTTCGCGGCGCAGGTAGTGGCCGACGCCCTGCCCGGCCATATGCAGCAGGTGGATCGGGCCGGTGTGTTCCTGACGCAGGGCTTCGCGCAGCAGGGCCCAGAGCGGCGCCAGGCCGCTGCCGGCGGCGAGCAGCCAGAGCGGGGCGTCGCTCCATTCGGGCTCATAATGCAAGGCGCCGCCGTGCAGGGTGCCGAGGGCGAGGCCGTCACCGGCCTGCAGGGTGCGGGCGTGATCGACGAAGGCGCCGGAGCGGCGGCAGTCGATATGGAATTCCAACAGGGCTTCGCCAGGCAGGCTGGCCAGGGAATAGGGGCGACTGATGCCGCTGGGCGTCCACAGGTTGAGGTGTTCGCCGGCGCGATAGCGGATCGGGCGTTCGGCTCGCAGCCACAGGCGCAGCAGTCCCGGCGCCGGCCATTCGAGGCGCTCGACGCGCGCCGGCAGGCCGTCACGGGCCGGGTCGAAGGGCGCCAGGCGCAGGTCTCCGGCGACCCGGCACTGGCAAGCCAGGCGCCAGCCGTCGGCGCGTTGATCCGGCCCAAGCGCCTGCGGCTGGGCGTCGTTGGGCTCGCCCTCCAGGCAGCGCACCAGGCAGCTCTGGCAGGCCCCGGCGCGGCAGCTGTAGGGCAGCGCAACGCCGATGCGCAGCAGCGCATCGAGCAGGTTCTCGCCCTCGGCCACCGGCCATTGCGCGTCACCCAGTTCCAGCAGGGGCATCTCCGTCTCCAGCAAAGTGCGGCGCCAGGGCGCACGCACGGGTTATACTGCTGCGCTTTTTTCGCGCCGGTGAACGGCGCCTACAGACTCTCGCCAAGAGGAGCGCCCCTCGTGACCGTGATCAAGCAAGAGGACCTGATCCAGAGCGTCGCCGACGCACTGCAGTTCATCTCCTACTACCACCCCGTCGATTTCATCCAGGCCATGCACGAGGCCTACCTGCGCGAGGAGTCGCCCGCCGCGCGCGATTCCATGGCGCAGATCCTGATCAACTCGCGCATGTGCGCCACCGGTCATCGGCCGATCTGCCAGGATACCGGCATCGTCACCGTGTTCGTCCGCGTCGGTATGGACGTGCGCTGGGATGGCGCCACCCTGAGCCTGGACGACATGATCAACGAAGGCGTGCGTCGCGCCTACAACCTGCCGGACAACGTCCTGCGCGCGTCGATCCTCGCCGACCCGGCGGGCGCCCGCAAGAACACCAAGGACAACACCCCGGCGGTGATCCACTACTCCATCGTCCCCGGCGACAAGGTCGAGGTGGACGTCGCGGCCAAGGGCGGCGGCTCGGAGAACAAGTCGAAGATGGCCATGCTCAACCCGTCCGACTCGATCGTCGACTGGGTGCTCAAGACCGTCCCGACCATGGGCGCCGGCTGGTGCCCGCCGGGCATGCTCGGCATCGGCATCGGCGGTACCGCCGAGAAGGCCGCGGTGATGGCCAAGGAAGTGTTGATGGACCCCATCGACATCCATGAGCTCAAAGCCCGCGGCCCGCAGAACCGCATCGAGGAACTGCGCCTGGAGCTGTTCGACAAGGTCAACCAACTGGGCATCGGCGCCCAGGGCCTGGGTGGCCTGACCACCGTGCTCGACGTGAAGATCATGGATTACCCGACCCATGCCGCGTCCCTGCCGGTGTGCATGATCCCCAACTGCGCCGCCACCCGCCACGCGCACTTCGTGCTCGATGGCTCCGGCCCGGCCGTGTTGGAAGCGCCGGATCTGGACGCCTACCCGGAAATCGTCTGGGAAGCCGGCCCGAGTGCCCGTCGCGTCAACCTCGACAGCATCACCCCGGAAGAGGTGCAGAGCTGGAAACCGGGCGAGACCATCCTGCTCAACGGCAAGATGCTCACCGGCCGCGACGCCGCGCACAAGCGCATGGTCGACATGCTGAACAAGGGCGAAGAGCTGCCGGTGGACCTCAAGGGCCGCTTCATCTACTACGTCGGCCCGGTCGATCCGGTCGGTGACGAAGTGGTTGGCCCTGCCGGCCCCACCACCGCCACGCGCATGGACAAGTTCACCCGTCAGATCCTCGAGCAGACGGGTCTCCTGGGCATGATCGGCAAGTCCGAGCGCGGTCCCATCGCCATCGAGGCGATCAAGGACAACAAGGCCGTGTACCTGATGGCCGTCGGCGGCGCTGCGTACCTGGTCGCCCAGGCGATCAAGGCGTCGAAGACCATCGCCTTCCCCGAACTGGGCATGGAAGCGATCTACGAGTTCGACGTGAAGGACATGCCCGTGACCGTCGCCGTGGACACCAACGGTGAGTCGGTACACACCACCGGCCCGGCGATCTGGAGCAAGAAGATCGCCGAAAGCCTGGCGGTGGAAGTGAAGTAAACCGCGCCGCCACCCGCAGCGCATAAAACGCCGGGCGATGGCATCATCGTCCGGCGTTTTCCATTTCAAGCCATGGAGAGGTTGCCGATGGCCCGTATTCCCGTTCGCCCGCTGCTGGCCCTGCTGCTGGCGTTGAACCTGCTACCCACTGCCCAGGCTGCCGAGTTCGAGGCCAATCCCTGCGACCTGCAGGACGCCTACTCGGCGCTGGAAGGCGAAGCCATGCAGGCCGCCGCCGAAGAAGGCCATGCGACCGCGCAGTTCAACCTCGCGGTGGACTACGAAAATGGCGATAACGGCTACCCCGAGGACATCGAGCAGGCCGTCGTCTGGTACCGCCGCGCCGCCGAGCAAGGCCACGTCTGCGCCCAGTACAACCTGGCGATCAGCTACGAGAACGGCGAAGGCGTCGAGCAGGACCAGGGCATGGCGGTGCATTGGTACACCCAGGCAGCCGAGGGCGGAGACAGCGACGCCCAGTACAACCTGGCGGTGTGCTACGAAAACGGTGAGGGCGTACGCCAGAGCTATCAACTCGCCTTCCAGTGGTTCAAGGCCTCCGCCGACCAGGGCGACCCGGACGCCCAGTACGCCGTAGGCGAATACTATCGCCAGGGCCAGGGCGTAAAGGCGGACGAAGCACAGGCGACCTTCTGGCTACGCCAGGCCGCCGACCAGGGCCACGAACAGGCCCGCCGTGAGCTTGAAGGCATCAGCGAGGGGACGCTGCTGTAGGGGCTGCGGCGACTCTGCATGCCGCACCCCCTCTCCCACGAGGGGTGAGGGGAGCTAAAAGCAAAGCCCGACATCCGTTAGCCCCTCTCTCGCGAGAAAGGGGAGCGAGAAGCAACGCCCCGCCGCCCTTAGCCGCGCCCCGCGGGAGAAAACGGAGCGAGAAGCCCCCGCACTTATTAGCCCCTCGCCCCTCGCGGGAGAGGGGGAATCCCGAACCTAGCGAAACTGCTCCGGCCAATCACGCCGGGTGAAGACCTGCCCTTCATTTCGCACCCGGCACACCGCCTCGAGGTCCAGCTCGGCGAGCAGCCAGCGGCTCTGCGCCGGCCACAGCTCCTCGCTTTGCGCCAGCACGCCATCGGCGGGCATGCCGTAGTCGGACGGTACATAAAGGCCGGCGCGACCACAGTTCTCGTCCAGCGCCGGGCTCCAGGGCGCCAGGCCCACGGTGGGCGATTGCAGTACGGCGATCTGGTTTTCCAGTGCTCGCGCCTGGGCGCCGATGCGGACCCGGTGATAGCCCGCCTCGGTATCGGTACAACTGGGCGCGAGGATCAGGTCGGCGCCCTGCTCCGCCAACCGGCGCGCCAGCATGGGGAACTCGTTGTCGTAGCAGATAAGGATGCCCAGGCGCCCCAACGCGGTGTCGAACACCCGCAGTCCGTCGCCGGCGGCGATGCCCCATTGCTCGCGCTCGAAGCGCGTCATCATCAGTTTGTCCTGATGCCCCAGCGCGCCCTGGGGGCCGAACAGCCAGGCACGGTTGCGATAGACGCCCGCGCTGTCGCGGATCGGCGCCGATCCCGGCTGCAGGTAAATGCCCAGCTCACGCGCCAGGCTTTCGCACAGCGCCAGCCAGCGTGGCAGCAGCGGCTGGATGCCGGCGATGGAGCCGTGCAGATCGCCACGCTCCGCCGCAGACAGCTGGCCGGACAGCACCAGCCCCGCATACTCCGGCAGCAACAGCAGTTGTGCGCCCTGCCCCGCCGCATCTTCGCAGAGCGCGCGCAGGTGCGCGGCGTAGGCGTCCCAGTCCTCGAACAGCTCGATGGCGTATTGGCAGGCGGCGACTTTCATTGGTCCAGCGCCTTGAGCCAGAAGCTCATCGGCTTGGGCGACTCGAGGGCATCGTCCAGGTCCTTCCAGTGGAACTCGGTATGCAGCTCGGGACGCGCACGGTAGCCGCGCCGCTGCCAGAAGGCGTCCAGCGGTTCGTAGCCGGCTGGCCGCCGCGGGTGATCGAGCGGACGCTGCACCGCGCAGAAGGCGCACCAGTCGAAGCGCCCCAGGCGCCGCGCGTAGGCTTCGCGTTCCTCGAAGAAGCGCACGCCCAGCCCGCGCCCACGGTATTCGGGCAGGAGCACAGACTCGCCGAAATAGAACACCGACGCCAGAGCCGGCCCATGCTCGCGGAACGGCGCCTGGAAGGCGGCGTCCTCGTCGGCCAGCGGCAGGCCAGTGGAGGCGCCGACCACCCGTTCGCCGTCCAGCGCCAGCACGAACAGACTCTCGGCGCAACGGGCGTAGGTCTGCAGGTACTCGGCCTCGTAGCCCAGGTCACCGTCGTAGAGGTAGGGAAATTCACGGAACACGGCAATCCGCAGCCGTGCCAGGTCGTCGATATGCGGCGCGATGGCGGCGCCGTGCAGGGTCTGGATTCGCATGGGTCGTCGTGGGTATGGCGGATGACGCGGTCGGCTATCGACCGATGGCCGGCACAACTTATCATGCGCGCCCAGATCCGCTTAACCCATGGAGACAGGAGCTTGTCCATGACCGCCAGCGAACTCGTCCAGCAGTACTACGCCGCGTTCAACGCCGGCGACATGCCCGCCTTCCTCGCGCTGCTCGCCGAGGACGTGGCCCACGACATCAACCAGGGCGAGCGCCAGGTCGGCAAGGCCGCCTTCGCCGAATTCATGGTGAAGATGAACCGCTGCTACCGCGAGCGCCTGGAAGACATCGTGATGATGAGCAGCGCCGACGGCCGCCGCGCTGCCACCGAGTTCGTCGTGCATGGCGAATACCTGGCCGACGACGAGGGCCTGCCGCCGGCGCGCGGACAACGCTACGTGCTGCCGGCCGGCGCCTTCTTCGAGATTCGCGATGGCAAGGTCGCGCGCATCAGCAACTACTACAACCTCAACGACTGGATCGCCCAGGTCGCTGGCTAGGGCCCTTCGACGTTTCGTTCACGACCGCGAACCCAGCGTCAACAGGCCCTAACGCCGCCGATCCAGCAGATTCACAACCAATCGATCCAGGCTGCCCCACAGGCGCTGCTGCAGGCGCCGCCACAGCGGGCGCTGGCGCCAGTCCTGCAGGGTGACCTCCCGACTGACCTGGAAGTCGCTCAGGAAGCATTCTCGCACCGTCTCGCGCAGTGACGAGTCGATCGCCTCCAGGTTGTTCTCCAGGTTCCAGCGCAGGTTCCAGTGGTCGAAGTTGCACGAGCCGATCGACACCCAGTCGTCGACGCTGACCATCTTCAAGTGCAGGAAGCTCGGCTGGTATTCGAAGATGCGCACGCCGGCGCGCAGCAGCCGCGGGTAGTAGCGTTGCCCGGCGTAGCGCACCGGCGCATGGTCGGTGTTGCGGCTGGCCAGCAGCAGGCGCACGTCGACGCCCCGCCGCGCCGCACGAATCAGCGCCCGCCGCACCTTGCGCGTGGGCAGGAAGTAAGGCGTTGCCAACCACACGTGGCGTTTCGAACCAGCCAGCGCGCGCAGCAAGGCCTGGAGAATATCCCGGTGTTGCCGCGCGGCGGCATAGGCCAGGCGGCCGAAACCATCTTCCCCCGGCGGCGCTGGCGGCAGACGCGTCGGTCGCAACGCCTCGCCGGGACGCCAGAAACGCCGCTCGGCACAACAACGCCATTGGTAGTCGAACAGCGTCCGCCAATCCTCCAGCAGCGGCCCCTCGATGCGCACCATGACTTCGTGCCAATGCTCATCGGCTTGCTGCGGATTCCAGAATTCATCGGTGGCGCCCGCGCCGCCAACGAAGCCACAACGGCCATCCACCAGCAGCAGCTTGCGATGGTCTCGGAACAGGTTGCGCAGGCCACGCCGCCAGTTCAGCGGGTTGTATTCGCGCAACTGCACCCCGGCCTCATCCAATTGCCGACGCGCGCTGCGACCCAGGCCGAGACTGCCGTAGCCGTCGAACAGACAGCGCACCTCGACGCCACGCCGTGCCGCCACGCAGAGCGCATCCACCAGGCGCCCGGCGCAGGCACCGTCTTCCACCAGGTAGAGTTCCAGTTCCACACAGCGCTGCGCCGTCTCGATGGCTTCGAGCATCGGCGGGAAATAGCGCGGGCCATCGATCAGCAATTCGAAGCGATTGCCGGAGCGCCAGGGAAATACCGCGCCATCACGCATGGGCGCCACTCCCCATCCCTGCTTGCTCGTGCATCTGCTCGTCTCCCGCGGTTAGCACCATCTCGCTGCGCACGTTAGGCCAGGGCGTGGCGACGGGAGTTCCGCAGGGAAGAATATGCCGTCAGGGCTCGCGGTAATCCGCTTCGCCCATCAAGTCGATACCGCACTGCAGGGCCTCGATCCAGTCGAGGAAGGCGCCGATCATCTCGGCGCCGACGAAGGGCCGGCCGTGCTGCGGCACGATCATCTCGACGTCCATGCCCCGCACCATGCGCGCCCACAGCCGGCAGGCCTTGTTGCTGGCCATGTAGCGACGATGGAAGCCCTCCATTTCCGGGATGTGCGCGGCGAAATCGAGCACCGGGCTGGCGTCGTCGACCAGCGAGGCGCCCATGTCGCCGGAGAAGAGGATCTTCGCCACCGGATCGTAGAGCTGGAAGTTGCCGACCGAATGCAGGAAGTGCGCAGGCACCGCCTTCAGGGTGCTGCGTCCCAGGGCGAAGGCCTGGCCACGGTCGGGCAACGCGATGATCCGATCGTAGGTCGAGATGCCGTGGCTGATCGACAGGTAGTTGGCGGTCAGATGCGGCAGGAAGCGCGCCCAGAGCTTGGAGCAGATCACCTGGGCGCGGGTGTGCAGCAGCCACTTGTCCAGCGAGGCGATGATGTCCGGGTCCTGGTGGGAGGCGAAGATGTAGGTCAGTTCCTGCAACGGGATACGCCGGGAGAGCTCCAGCGACAGCGGCGTGTAGGTCAGGTCACCGCCCGGGTCGAGCAGCAGGTACTGGTCGTGGTCGGTGATCAGGAACTGGTTGGATTGCACACCGTCACCGCTGACCAGGTCATCGAAGAGCAGGCATTGATGGGTGCCGTTGTCGAACAGGACGATGGGATCGCGTCGCATGGAAACCTCACTGGGGGAAGCCGCGATGGTATGCCTGTGGCGGACTGACTCACTGACCTGGATCAAGCGCCCCGGGCCAGAGCGGTCGCGGCTGATCGATTGGCAACCCCGATCACGCTACCCGCGCCGCTGCGCAGCGGGCCGCCGGGCGTCACGCAAGCGTCGTAGAACCTTCATGTAGCTGACAAGGGCACCCGCCAGGATTTGCCTGAGGTTTCGCGGCAGCCGCGCAACCGATCCCCCAGGGGCTCGCCCAACGCCCAGCCGCGGCGACCGCAAGCCCCTCCGGCCGTCCTGGAGGTTTCATGTCCAACGTCGCATCCCTACCCCGCCCCGCCCGGCGTCTGCGTACCGAGCGCCTGGATCACCCACATGGCCTGCGCGAAGCCCAGGCGCTGCGCTTCGAGGTGTTCAGCGAAGCCTTCGGTGTGCAGTTCGAGGCCAGCGCCCAGGGCCTGGACGCCGATGACTACGATGCCCACTGCCGCCACATCGGCGTGCGCGACCTGGACAGCGGTCGGCTGGTCGCCACCACCCGCCTGCTCGACCAGCAGGGCGCGCGGCAGCTCGGACGCTTCTACAGCGAAGAGGAATTCCAACTGCACGGCCTGGCGCACCTGGATGGCTCGCTGCTGGAGGTTGGTCGTACCTGCGTGGCGCCGGCCTACCGCAACGGCGCGACCATCGCCCTGCTGTGGAGTGAACTGGCCGAGCAACTCAACCAGGGCGGCTACCGCTACCTGATGGGCTGCGCCAGCGTATCCATGGCCGATGGCGGACTGCAGGCCCATGCGATCATGCGCCGCGTGCGCCAGCAGGGGCAGCTCGACCAGGAACTGTTGCGCGCCGTGCCCCAGCGCGGTCTGCCCTCGATGAGCCTGCCGGATAACCTCAGTGCGGAATTGCCGCCTCTGCTGCGCGCTTACCTGCGCCTCGGCGCTCGGGTCTGCGGCGAGCCCTGCTGGGACCCGGACTTCGGCACCGCCGACCTCTTCGTGCTGCTGCGCGCCGCCGATCTCTGCCCGCGCTATGCGCGGCACTTCCGGGCCGCCGTATGAATCCGCTGGTCGAGGAACTGGCCGGCGCAGAACCGCGCAACGATGCCCTCGCCCGGCTGCGCCGTCCCCCGCGCCTGTTGCGCCTGGCCGCCGTGCTGGGCGGCGGCCTGGCCACTGCCGGCGGGCTCTGGCTGGTCGGGCGCCTGGGACGCGCAGCGGGGCTGCGCCAGCGCAGGCGGTTGACCCAGGCTTTTCTCGGACGCCTGGGGCGCGCCCTGCCCTTCGCGCTGCACCGCCATGGAGAGGTCCCGCGGCAACCGATGCTATGGGTCTGCAACCACGTCTCCTGGTGTGACATTCCCCTGCTCGGCGGCCTGGCGCCGCTGTGCTTCCTGTCCAAGGCCGAGGTGGCGAGCTGGCCGCTCGCCGGCTGGCTGGCGAGCAGCGCCGGCACCCAGTTCATCCGCCGCGGCGGTGGCGAGAGTGGCGCGGTGGCCGAACGCCTGGCGGGCCTGCTCGCCGAGGGACACTCGCTGCTGCTGTTCCCCGAAGGCACCACGGGCGACGGTCGGGCGCTCAAACCGTTCCACGCGCGTCTCCTGGAAAGCGCCATCGCGGCCGGGGTGGCGGTCCAGCCCGTCGCCTTGCGCTACCGACGCGACGGTGCCCGCGACCCTCTCGCCCCGTTCATCGACGACGACGAGTTACCGGAGCATCTGTTCCGCCTGCTGGGTGCTCGCCGGGGTGAGGTACACATTCAGTTGCTGGAACCGATCGCCAGCGAGGGACGCAGCCGTCGCGAACTGAGCGAGGCGGCGCGCACGGCGATCGAAGCGGCCCTGCAGCAGCCGCTGTGAGTCAAGCGCCCTCTGTCGAGGGCTCGGCGGCGCTGCCGGGAACGCAGAGCAGATCGCACTCCAGCGCGCGCAGCAGACGCAGCGCCACGTGCCCCAGGCGCGCACCGGACTGCGTACCGCCATTGGTCGAAACCGCCAGCAGTTGCGGCTGCAACTCGCTGGGTAGGCGCGCGAGCACTTCCAGCAGGCTGCCCTCGGCGATCACCTGCTGGTAATCCTCGAATTCCACGTGCTGCTTGAGGAAGAAGCGGCGCAGCATGTGGCGAATCTGCTCTTCCGTCTCCTCGCGCAACTTGCGCCGACGCCCGGTCACTTCTTCCAGTGCGCCCTGCATCGGCAACTCGAAGGCGTGCACCACGCTGGTGGAGAGTTTGTCGAGCAGGCCCAGTTCGCGCACGCACTGCAGTTCCCGCGCGGAGCCCGGGGAATCATCCAGCGCCAGCAGCAAACGCTCCGGCGCCAGGCGTTCATTGCCCACGCGCAGCACCGGAATCTCGCTCATGCGGATGACCCGCTCGCTGGTGGAGCCGACGAAGACTTCACGGGCTCCTTCGCGGCGGTGCGTGCCCAGCACCAGCAGCTTCGCGTCCAGGCCGCGTGCGACCTGCGCGATGGTCTGCCCAACGTCACCGCTGACCACCATCAACCGCGGCCACTGGCCGGCGATTTCCACCAGTTTCTCCGCTCGCGGCAGCAGCAGGTCGTGTACCTCGCTGAGCAGGCGCTCCACCAGCACCGATGGACCATCGTCGTCGACCACATGCAGCAGCACCCACTCACAGCCGAATAGCCCGGCCAGTTGCGCGCCGCGCAACATCGCCAGGTCGCCGCGGCTGGAGAGATCGGTCGCGACCAGTAGCTTGTTCATCGGGCCTCCGAGTGGCTGGAACGGGAAGGTAGCTATATCGCACGAGAGCCGCCTGGACGCGCTTGATGCAGGTCAAGCGGCCTCGGTATCGGCGTTTCGGTCTGGATCAGAGACTAGAGGAGCCCGCCTCGCCCCGCAAACCGCGTGCCGATGCGGCAAAGCGCTGCAGCGCCGGATAGAAGTCGTGGAAGTCCGCCTCCAGCGCAACGTACGACGCTTCCAGCGCAGGCAGTGCGCCGTCCAGCAAACCGGGTCGAGACAAGCGCCGAGCCATCCCCGCGAGCACCTGTTCGAGCACCGCGAAGTCGCGATAGCTGCCCAGCCAGTCCTGCGCGGCCATGCGCGGCGCGACCCGCGCCAGCGCGCCGGGCAAGGCGGGTTCATCGAGCAGCACGCGGTAGACCTGGGTCACGAAGGCGTCCAGCGGCTGCTCCGCGTAGCGATCCCAATGCCGCGCCAGGCAGTGGTCGAAGAACAGGTCCAGCAAGACCCCGGAGACGCGCCGCAGCCGAGCGGGAAAGCGCCCTCGGGCAGCGAGTACCACGGCATGCGCATCGGTGAAGACGTCGATGCGCCGGTGCAGGCGGATCGATGCCTCCAGCGGCGCGGGGAAGCGGCCGTCCAGCGGTCCCTTGACGAAATCACCGTAGAGGCTGCCGAGCAGTTGCTCGGGCGCATCGCCGCCCAAGTGGAGGTGAGCGAGGTAGTTCATGCCGCCAGTGTAAGCCCTATGCCTTTACAAGGGCACTTGCGCGGGCTTCCATATCGCAAAAATACGATATATAGTTCGCTCCATCGCGATAGACCGTTACACGACCATGAGCACCGACATAGAACTGGACGAAATCATCAAGGCGCTGGCGCACCCCTTGCGCCGGCAGATCCTGCACTGGCTCAAGGAACCCGACCTGCACTTCCAGGCCCAGCACCATTCGCTGGAACTGGGCGTCTGCGCCGGACAGATCGACCAACGCAGCGGCCTGTCGCAATCCACGGTGTCGGCGCACCTGGCGACCCTGCAGCGCGCCGGGCTGATCAGCAGCCAGCGGGTTGGCCAGTGGAACTTCTTCAAACGCAACGACGAGCTGATAGAGCGCTTCCTGCGCCAGCTCGACGAGCAACTCTGACCCAGGAGAACCGCACATGCCCACGTTGTTCGACCCCATCAAGATCGGCGATCTCGAACTGCCCAACCGTATCGTCATGGCGCCGCTGACCCGCTGCCGCGCCGAGCCCGGCCGCGTGCCCGGCGATTTGATGGTCGAGTACTACACCCAGCGCGCCTCCGCCGGGTTGATCATCAGCGAAGCCACCAGCGTCACGCCGATGGGCGTGGGCTATCCGGACACTCCCGGCATCTGGTCCGCCGAGCAGGTCGCCGGCTGGCGCAAGGTCACCGATGCGGTGCACGCCAACGGCGGGCGCATCGTGCTGCAACTGTGGCACGTCGGACGCATTTCCGACCCCCTCTACCTGGACGGCGAACTGCCGGTGGCGCCGAGCGCCATCAAGCCCGCCGGACACGTCAGCCTGGTACGCCCGATGAAGGAGTACGTAACGCCGCGCGCATTGCAAACCCAAGAGCTTGCCGACATCGTCGAGGCCTACCGCAAGGGGGCGGAAAACGCCAAGGAAGCCGGCTTCGACGGGGTGGAGATCCACGGTGCCAACGGCTACCTGCTCGACCAGTTCCTGCAGGACTCCACCAACCAGCGCAGCGATGCCTACGGCGGTTCCCTGGAAAACCGTGCGCGCCTGCTACTGGAGGTCACCGACGCCGTCATCGGCATCTGGGGTGCCGGTCGCGTGGGCGTACACCTGGCGCCGCGTTGCGACTCCCATGACATGGGCGACTCGAACCCGGCGCAGACCTTCGGCTACGTCGCCGAACAGCTCGGCCAGCGTGGCGTAGCGTTCATTTGCACTCGCGAGAAGGCCGGCGCCGACAGCCTCGGCCCGAACGTCATCAAGCAACGCTTCGGCGGCGTTTACATCGCCAACGAGCGCTTCGACAAGGCCCAGGCCAATGCCTGGCTGGCGGAAGACAAAGCCGACGCGGTGGCCTTCGGCGTGTCCTTCATTGCCAACCCGGACCTGGTGGAACGCCTGGCCAAGGATGCCACGCTCAACGAGCCGCATCCGGAGACCTTCTACGGCAAAGGGCCCGTCGGTTACATCGACTATCCACGCCTGTAAACCGCACGCCCTAATGAAAACGGGACGCCCAGGCGTCCCGTTTTTGCCTTCGCGAACCGCTACTGGCCGATGCGCTGGGACAAGCTCTGCAACTGGCTCTGCAAGCTATTCAGGTTGCGCGTGACCTGCGCGCGATAGGCATCGAACTCGGCGGTGCTCGGCCCCTGGGAGGCCGCCGGACGTGTCTCCAGTTCACTGCGCAGCAACAGCAGGTCCTGCTGCAAGCCGCGGATTGCCGCCTGCGGATCATCGGCCTGCAGCGCCTGGACTTGCTTGCGGGTTTCCTCGACGCGTGCGGGCAGGTTGTCCAGGCCCTTCTGCGCCGCTTGCAGCTCTCCGACGCGTTCGCTCAACTGCGCCACTTGCGACTGCGCCTGGCTCAGGCCGGCGAGGCTCTCGCGCAACGTGGCCAGCTCCTTCTGCTGCGCCTCGACGCTCTGCCGCTGGGCCTGCAGGCCCTGCTCCAGGATATCCAGGCGCCCCTGCTGGGCCTCACGGCTGGCCTCCGCCTGCTGCCGGGCCTTACTCATCTCATCCAACCGCTGCTGCAACTGGCGCACCTGCAGACGCAGCGCCTCGCTGCCGGTGGTGGCGCTCGACTCGGCGGCGATCACCTTGCCGCCGATGTCCTGGATGCGCCCCGCCGCTTCCTCGCTGATGCGTACGAAGCTCTCCTGGGTGGCGACCAGTTGCGCCTGCATGGCCATCAATTGTTGATGGCTCCACCAGCCCAGTCCGCCCAGGGCGATGGTCAGCGCCACCACCAGCACCCACAACAGCCCGCTGCCCCGCCGTCCGGCACCCGCCACAGGCGCCGCCGGTGGGCGGGATTGACGACGCTCGCGGGGCGCTTCGTCGTGATCGTCGATGTCGGCCTTCAAGCTGGGTACGCGGTCCACTTCGTCGAAAGCATCGTTGCGCATGGGCATCTCGTTCCGGGCAAATGCAAAACGCGCAGTATACTCCGCGGCCTTCATCGCTTCAGCGCGGAGCGTGATGCACATCTCATGCACCGTCGCCGGGCATGGCACAGCGCCAGCAAACGACACGGACCTGATGTTTGCTGCTCTGGGCAAGGTGGAACGACCTTTGCTTGAATGCACTCGCAATGAAAGCGCCGCTGCAACCGATGCCCATCACCTCGCCCCGTCGTAGAGGATGCCCATGGAACTGACGAAAGAGATGCTCGATTACATGCAGTCGCTCCGCCGCCGCCTCAAGGAAGAACTGGGCGTGAGCCTGAAGCTGAGCCAGGCGGATGCGATTCCGGCGATGCTGGTCACCAGTTTCGACAGCCATGACGCGGAGACCCTGCGCCAGGCACAGACCCTCGCCGCCCTCGCGGGGATCGACTGGAAGGCCCTGGAAGAACAGCACCAGCGCGAACTTGCCGATCAAGGCGGCGCCTCGGTGCGCATCTATCGCGGTCAGCGGGTCTACTGACCCTCCGCCAGCCAGCGCGGCGCCTGCTTGCGCAGGTACGCACTGAACTCGCTGAGCAGGCTGCCGCCGTTGCGCCAGTGATGCCAGTACAGCGGCACGTCCAGCGGCTCCCCGCAATCGAGCCGGCATAGCCGTCCCTGGGCCAGGGCATCCTCGATCTGCAGTTCCGGCACCATGCCCCACCCCATGCCGCGCTCCAGCATGCGCACGAAGCCTTCCGATGACGGACACAGGTGATGGGCGAACGCGCCTTCGATCCCCAGACGTTGCAGGAACACGTGCTGCAGGCGATCGTCCGGACCAAACACTATCCCCGGCACCCGTGCCAGCGAGGAACAGTCGAGCCCCGCCGGAAACCACCGTTGCAGGAAATCAGGGCTGGCCACCGCCAAGTAACGCATGCAGCCCAATGCATCGCTACGCGCACCGGCCAAGGGCTGCTCCGCCGCACACAGACAGCCGGCCACCTCGCCGCTGCGCATGCGCCGCAGGCCGACGTCCTGGTCCTCCACCTGCAAATCGAGCAGCAACTGGTGCTCGGCGCAGAAATCGGCTACGGCCTCGGCCCACCACGTCGCCAGGCTGTCGGCGTTCAGCGAAACGCGCAGGCGTTGCGGCCCCGCGTCATCGTCGAGCATCGGCAACTGGCGGCGCAGATCGTGCTCCAGCAGACGCACCTGCTGCATGTGATTGAGCAATTGCCGGCCGATCGCCGTCGGCGCCGGGGGCGTCTGCCTGAGAAGGACCGGCTGCCCGGTGTGAGCCTCGAGCAACTTGATGCGTTGTGACACCGCCGACTGGGACAGCCCGAGACTTTGCGCCGCGCGCTCGAAGCCGCCTTGCTCGACGACAGCCGCCAACGCGGCCAGCAGCTTGTAGTCGATCATCTATTTTCCTAATGATCTATTAGCAACATTCGTTTCACTAATAATAGGCTTTTTCCCACACTGTGGGCTCCTCGATTGGAGCCCACCATGTTTTCTTCGGTATTACCCTCGGCCCTCTCCCAGAGCTACTTCAATGGTCTGCTGCTCGGCGCCAGCCTGATCATCGCCATCGGCGCGCAGAATGCCTTTGTCCTGGCACAAAGCCTGAGGCGCAACCACCATCTGTGGGTCGCGACACTCTGTGCCGGCTGCGACGCAATCTTGGTGGGCGCCGGCGTGTTCGGGCTCGCAGGAGCGCTGGCGAGCAGCCCGCTGTTGCTGACCGTGGCGCGCTGGGGAGGCGCCCTGTTCCTCGCCTTCTATGCCTTGCAGGCCCTACGCCGGGCCCTGCATCCCCAGGTCCTGCTGCGCGACGAGGGCACGCTGCGCGACTCCCGGCGCAAAGTGTTGCTGGCAACCTTGGCAGTGACCCTGCTCAATCCCCACGTTTACCTGGACACGGTGCTGCTGGTAGGTTCGCTGGGCAGCCAGCAGGCCAGCCCGGCCGCCTATGCCGTCGGCGCCAGCAGTGCGTCGCTGCTGTGGTTCTTCGGCCTGGCCCTGGGCGGCGCGCGCCTGGCGCCCTGGCTGGCGCGCCCGAGCACCTGGCGGCTGATCGACCTGGCCGTTGCGCTGGGCATGGCGAGCATTTCCGTTCAGCTCATGTTGGCCCAATGAGCGAACGACCAGGCGGACCCTCGGTCACACGCTAGGGCGTCGTAGACGCTGCGCCAAGCGTTTCCCCTACGATTGCCGCGTGGTTATGGCTGGCCCCCGGTGCTATCCTCGACGCCTTGCGTGCGCTGGGGCATCTGGCTCCAGCCTCCTGCCGGTCGACCTACCGTGATGGACCGGCTTCCGTCGTAAGAAACCGACCTGATGAGATCAAGGAGAACACCATGGCTTTTGAATTGCCGCCGCTGCCGTACGAGAAGAACGCCCTTGAGCCGCACATGTCCGCAGAGACCCTGGAGTTCCACCACGACAAGCACCACAACACCTATGTCGTGAACCTGAACAACCTGGTCCCGGGCACCGAGTTCGAAGGCAAGGACTTGGAAACCATCATCAAGACCTCCTCCGGCGGCATCTTCAACAACGCGGCCCAAGTCTGGAACCACACCTTCTTCTGGAATTGCCTCTCGCCCAACGGCGGCGGCGAACCCACGGGCGCACTGGCTGATGCCATCACCGCCGCTTTCGGCTCCGTCGAGAAGTTCAAGGAAGAGTTCACCAAGACGTCGGTCGGCACCTTCGGCTCCGGCTGGGGCTGGCTGGTCAAGAAGGCCGACGGCTCCCTGGCCCTGGCCAGCACCAGCAACGCCGGCAACCCGATGACCAGCGGCGACACCCCGCTGCTGACCTGCGATGTCTGGGAACACGCCTACTACATCGACTATCGCAACGTGCGTCCGAAGTTCCTGGAAGCCTTCTGGAATCTGGTCAACTGGGACTTCGTGGCGAAGAACTTCGCCGGCTGATCCGAGGGCCTGTTGTCGCTCGTACGCGAGCCGCGCCGTTACCCGCAAAGGTCTGCGGTCAGGCGCAGGACTTCGCCAGGTAACACCCTGCCAAGTCCCGCACCGACAGCGCAGGCCCTTCCGGTGCAACCCTGAGGGACGCTGCCGGCTTAGCGCGGCGGTGAGCGAAACGGCAACAGCACCTACCTCGCTGTAGAAAATACCCACGCCTCGGCGTGGGTATTTTCGTCATGGCCACTCCAGCGGATAGCTTCCGTGACAAAGCTGTGCGACAGTGTCAGGCGGTCACGTCACGTCGCACGCTGTCGCCTCCGCGCCCAGTTGCCCGCGACGGCCCCAGCCGCTCGTCCAACGTCGCGAGACTCAGCGCCGGTGCGATGGACCGTGAAGTTGTAGGCACAGGACAAAGGAATCGGCCACCTTGACGCTGACCCTGAAGAACAGCCTTTCGCTGAAACTACTGCGTGTCGTGCTTCTCGCCGCCCTGATGGTCGGCGTGCTGCTCAGTTGCATGCAGATTGTCATCGACGTCCGCAAGACCCGCCACGCCATCGACGCCGACGCGCAGCGCATCATCGCCATGTTCACAGACCCGTCGACCCAGGCGGTGTACAGCCTCGACCGCGAGATGGCGATGCAGGTCATCGAAGGCCTGTTCCAGCATGAAGCCGTCCGCCAGGCGTCCATCGGCCACCCTGACGAACCGCTGCTTGCCGAGCGCAGCCGCCCCCTGCAGGAAGGCGGCACACGCTTTCTTACCGACCCCATACTCGGCCGCGAGCGCACTTATTCCACGCGCCTGGTCGGCAAACCACCTTACGGCGAGTACTACGGCGACCTGCGCATCACCCTGGATACCGCCACCTATGGCGAAGACTTCATCAGCAGTTCGGTGATCCTCTTCATCGCCGGCGTGCTGCGCGCCCTGGCCATGGCCCTGGTGCTGTTCCTCATCTACCACTGGCTGCTGACAAAACCCCTGGGTCGTCTGATATCGCACCTAAGCCAGATCAACCCGGATCGCCCCGGACAGATCAAACTGCCGCAGTTGAAGGGGCACGAGCACAACGAACTGGGCCAGTGGGTACGCACCGCCAACGACCTGCTGGCCTCCATCGAACGCAACACCAGCCTGCGCCGCGAGGCGGAGAACAGCCTGTTGCGCATGTCCCAGTACGACTACCTCACCGGCCTGCCCAATCGCCTGCAATTGCAGTTGCGCCTGGACCGCATTCTCGAGGACTCCACCCGCCTGCAACACCGCGTTGCGGTGCTCTGCGTCGGCCTGGACGACTTCAAGAGCATCAACGAGCAGTTCGGCTACCAGACCGGTGACCAGTTACTGCTGGCGCTGGCCGACCGCCTGCGCGGCCACAGCGGACGCCTGGGCGCACTGGCGCGCCTGGGCGGCGACCAGTTCGCCCTGGTCCAGGCCAATGTCGCCGAACCCTACCAGGTCGCCGAACTGGCACAGACCATCCTCGACGACCTTGAGCAGCCCTTCACCCTGGAAGAGCACCAGGTGCGCCTGCGCGCCACCATCGGCATCACCCTGTTCCCGGAGGACGGTGACAGCACCGAGAAGCTGCTGCAGAAGTCCGAGCAGACCATGACCCTGGCCAAGAGCCGCTCGCGCAACCGCTACCAGTTCTACATCGCCAGCGTCGACAGCGAGATGCGCCGCCGCCGCGAACTGGAGAAAGACCTGCGCGAAGCGCTCTCCCGCGGCGAACTGCACCTGGTCTACCAACCGCAGGTGGAATACGGCGAACACCGCGTGGTCGGCGTCGAGGCGCTGCTGCGCTGGCAGCATCCGCAGCATGGCTTCGTCCCGCCCGACGTGTTCATCCCGCTGGCCGAACAGAACGGCAGCATTCTCGCCATCGGCGAATGGGTGCTCGACGAAGCCTGTCGCCAGCTACGCGAATGGCACGACCAAGGCTTCGACAAGCTGCGCATGGCGATCAACCTGTCCACCGTGCAGCTGCACCACGCGGAGTTGCCGCGCCTGGTCAACAACCTGTTGCAGATGCACCGCCTGCCGCGCGGCTGCCTGGAGCTGGAAGTCACCGAGACCGGCCTGATGGAAGACATCGGCACTGCCGCCCAGCACCTGCTCAGCCTGCGCCGCTCCGGCGCGCTGATCGCCATCGACGATTTCGGTACCGGTTACTCCTCGCTCAGCTACTTGAAAAGCCTGCCGCTGGATAAGATCAAGATCGACAAGAGCTTCGTCCAGGATCTGCTCGAAGACGAGGACGATGCGACCATCGTGCGCGCTATCATCCAATTGGCCAGCAACCTCGGCATGCTGGTGATCGCCGAGGGCGTGGAAACCCTCGAGCAGGAGGCCTACATCATCGCCCAGGGCTGCCACGAGGGTCAGGGCTACCTGTACAGCCGGCCGCTCCCGGCGGGCGAGCTGGGCATGTTCCTGAGGAAGGCCAGCCGCAGCAACGGCCGCGCGTCCCTACAGCGCTGAGTGGAGGTCCCGCTGCGACTGCGGCAGCGCGACAACCCGTAATGCCTTGCGACATCTTCACAAAAATGAAAATCTTTCGCATCATAGAGCGGCTCGCATTTGCACCCACTCAACTGATGCAAGGATTTCGCACATGATCCGCAAGCCCCTGGCCGCGGCCAGCCTCCTGGCCATCGCCGTTTCACTCGCCGGTTGCGGCGACGACAACGCTCCCGAGGCGCAGAAACAAGCGCCGGCTGCTGCGGCAGCACCCGCCGCCGCCCCTGCCAGCGAAGCCCCTGCGGCCAGCCAGGCCAAGTTCGACGAAGCCGCCGCCCAGGCAGTAGTCGCCCACTACGCCGACATCGCCCATGCCGTCTTCGCCGATGCCCTGAGCACCGCCCAGGCCCTGCAGAAAGCCATCGACGACTTCCTCGCCAACCCCACCGCCGAGACCCAGCAGGCGGCCAAGGACGCCTGGGTCGCCGCGCGCAAACCCTACATGCAGTCTGAAGTGTTCCGCTTCGGCAATACCATCGTCGACGATTGGGAAGGACAGGTGAACGCGTGGCCGCTGGACGAAGGTCTGATCGACTACGTCGACGCCGACTACCAGCACGCCCTCGGCAACCCGGGCGCCAACGCCAACATCATCGCCAATACCGAGATCCAGGTCGGCGAAGACAAGATCGACGTCAGCGAAATCACCCCCGACCTGCTCGCCAGCCTCAACGAACTGGCCGGCTCCGAGGCCAACGTCGCCACCGGCTACCATGCCATCGAATTCCTGCTCTGGGGCCAGGACCTGCACGGCACCGAGCCCGGTGCAGGCGAGCGCCCGGCCAGCGACTACCTCGAAGGTGAGGGCTGCACCGGTGGCCATTGCGATCGTCGTCGCGCTTACCTGAAGGCAGTGACCGAGTTGCTGGTTTCCGACCTGCAGGAAATGGAAGGCCAGTGGTCCGCGGACAACGCCGACAACTACCGCGCCACCCTGCTCGCCGAGCCGGCCGAGAACGGTCTGCGCAAGATGCTCTTCGGCATGGGCAGCCTGTCGCTCGGCGAACTGGCCGGCGAGCGCATGAAGGTCGCCCTGGAGGCCAACTCCACCGAAGACGAGCACGACTGCTTCAGCGACAACACCCACAACTCGCACTTCTACAACGGCAAGGGCATCCGCAACGTCTACCTGGGCGAGTACCTGCGTACCGACGGCAGCAAGATGACCGGAGCCAGCCTGTCGTCGCTGGTGGCCAAGGCCGATTCCCAGGCCGACGAGACCCTCAAGGCCGACCTCGCCGATACCGAGGCCAAGCTGCAGGTGATCGTCGACCACGCCAACAACGGCGAGGCCTTCGATCAGTTGATCGCTGCCGACAACACGGCCGGCCAGCAGGTCGTGCGCGACGCCATCGCGGCCCTGGTCAAGCAGACCGGCGCCATCGAGCAGGCGGCCGGGGCACTGGGTATCCAGGACCTCAACCCGGATAACGCGGATCACGAGTTCTGATCCTCTGGCGGGCCGGGCACTCCCCGGTCCGCCTTTCCCGCGCGACAAATCGCCCCATCGCGCTACCCCCCGTTTCCACATGCGGACTGGACGCTACTGATAAGCTTGCGCGGCCCCGCAACGGAGTGCCCCGATGTCCGCTGTACCGCGAAGTACCCTCCATTCCCTGCTGCTCGCGCTCTGCGCCTTACCCCTCCTCGCCGCCGCCGACGACCCGTCGCGCCCTGGCGGAGACACCAGCGTCAACCGTCAGGACCGCAATGCCTTCGCCCTACCGTCGGCCAACCTCTCGGCCGAGCGCAAGCTCGACTTCGCCGTCGGCAACAGCTTCTTCCGCAATCCCTGGGTGATCGCACCGACCGCCACCACCGCACGCGACGGACTCGGCCCGCTGTTCAATACCAACGCCTGCATCAACTGCCACATCCGCGATGGCCGGGGACATCCACCGGAACCCGGCGCGAGCCAGGCGGTGTCCATGCTGGTGCGCCTGTCGATTCCCGCCTCCGCAGCGGACGGAGACCGCCTGCACGAGTTCGGCGTGATCCCCGAGCCGGTCTACGGCGGTCAGTTCCAGGACATGGCAATCCCCGGTGTCGCGCCCGAGGGACGTGTGCGCGTGGATTACACGCCGGTCACCCTGGGCTTCGCCGATGGATCGCAGGTGGAATTGCGCAAGCCGCGCCTGCGCCTGAGCGATCTCGGCTATGGCCCGTTGCACCCGCAGGTGCTGACCTCCGCCCGCATCGCCCCGCCGATGATCGGCCTGGGCCTGCTCGAAGCCATTCCCGAGGCCGATCTGCTCGCCGCCGCCGACCCCGACGATCGCAATGGCGATGGCATTTCCGGGCGGCCCAACCTGGTCTGGGACATGCGCGAGGGTCAGACCCGGGTTGGCCGCTTCGGCTGGAAGGCCGGCCAGCCGAACGTCGAGCAGCAGAGCGTACGCGCCTTCGCCGACGACATGGGGCTGACCACCGCGCAACTGCCGCATACCGACTGCAGCGCCACGCAAACCGCCTGCCTGCAAGCGGTGAATGGGGGGACGCCGGAAGTCAGCGAGCACATCCTCTCCACCGTGGTGTTCTACTCGCGCAACCTCGCCGTACCGCGCCGCCGCAACCTCGACGATCCCCGTGTCGCCGCCGGAGAAGCGCTGTTCGCACAGGCCGGTTGCGCGGCCTGCCATACCCCACGCCAGGTAACCCGCAGCGATGCGCTGGAGCCGGAATTGGCCGGACAGGTAATCTATCCCTACACCGACCTGCTGTTGCACGACATGGGCGAAGGCCTCGCCGACGGCCGGTCCGAGTTCCAGGCCAGCGGCAGCGAATGGCGCACTCCGCCGCTGTGGGGCATCGGTCTCACCGAAACGGTCAGTGGCCATACCCAGTTTCTTCACGATGGACGGGCGCGTAATCTGCTCGAGGCCGTGCTCTGGCACGGCGGTGAAGCAGAAGCCGCCAGGCAGCGAGTGCTGCAATTCGACGCCAGCCAGCGCGAGGCGCTGCTGGCTTTCCTGAATTCCCTCTAGACCAAGGATTCCCGATGTTCCGCCGTTCCCGCTTCTTGCTCACTGGTCTGGCCATCGCGCTGGGCGCCTGCGCACCGCAGGATCCCCAGGCGGCGACCACCGCCGCGCTCGCTGAACAAGTGATCCTGCCCAGCTATGGCCGTTGGGCCGAGGCTGACAAGGCACTGGCGCAAAGTGCCCTCGCCTACTGCCGTGGCGAACAGCCGCTGCAACAGGCGCGCGAGGCGTTTTTCAAGGCGCAGAAGGCCTGGGCCGAGCTGCAGCCGATGCTCGTCGGGCCGCTGGGTGAGGGCAACCAGGCCTGGCAGGTGCAGTTCTGGCCGGACAAGAAAAATCTGGTGGCGCGCCAGGTCGAGCAACTGGTGAAGAGCGGCAAGCCCATCGACGCCCAGTCCCTGGCCGACGCCAGCGTCGTGGTGCAAGGCCTCTCGGCCTACGAATACATCCTTTTCGACGAGCACCTCGACCTTGCCGACGCCGAGCAGAAGGCACGTTACTGCCCGCTGCTGGAAGCCATCGGCGCTCACCAGGAACAGCTCGCGGAGGAAATCCTGCAGCGCTGGAAGCAGCAGAACGGCATGCTCGAACAGATGACCAGCTTCCCCAACGCACGCTACGCCGAATCCCGCGAGGCGGTCACCGACCTGCTGCGAGTGCAGGTCACCGCGCTGGACTTCCTCAAGCGCAAGCTGGGCATGCCGCTGGGTCGGCAGAGCAAGGGCATCCCGCAGCCCTACCAGGCCGAAGCCTGGCGTAGCCATGCCTCGCTCTCCAACCTCGCCGCCAGCCTGAACAGCGCCCGTCAACTCTGGGACGGCGTGGACGGCAAGGGCATCAAGGCCCTGCTCGGCGGCGACCAGCAGACGCTCATCGAGCGTATCGATGCCGCCTACGCAGACGCCCAGCAGAAAATGGACGCCCTGCAACCGCCGCTGGAGAAGCTCCTGGAAAGCGAACAAGGCGTCGCCCAGCTCAATGCTTTCTACGACAGCCTGAACGTCGTACACCGCCTGCACGAAGGCGAACTCGCCCGTGCCCTGGGTGTGCAACTGGGCTTCAACGCCGCCGACGGCGACTGAGCGAGGTAGTTACGCATGTCTTTCATCCAGCGTCTGTTCAGCGGCCTGCGGCGCAGCCAGCCGCTGGTGCTTTCGGCCCGTGACGATGCCGAGGGTGGGCATTACGCAGTCGGCTATCGACTCGATGGCAAGGAGCAGTTCGCTACCCGCGTTCCCCTGCGCTGCCATGCCGTGGTGCAGCATCCAAGCCGTCCGCTGGCACTGTTCGTGGCCCGGCGTCCGGGGCGCGAGAGCTATCTGATCGACCTGCGCGACGGTCGCCTGCTACAGACCCTGCCCTCACAGCCGGACCGCCATTTCTATGGACATGGCGTGTTCCACCGCGACGGCGAATGGCTCTACGCCACCGAGAACGATACCCGCGATCCCGGTCGCGGCGTGCTCGGGGTGTACCGGTTCGACGGTGAGAAGCTGCAACATGCCGGCGAGATCAGCACTCACGGCTTGGGCCCCCACGAGGTGTCCTGGATGCCCGACGGGGAAACCCTGGTCGTGGCCAACGGCGGCATTCGTACCGAAGCCGAAAGTCGGGTGGAAATGAACCTGGACGCCATGGAGCCCAGCCTGGTGCTGATGCGCCGCGACGGCAGCCTGATCAGCCGCGAGACGCTGCCCGAGCAGATGAACAGCGTGCGTCATCTGGCGATCGCTGCCGATGGCAGCATCCTCGCCTGTCAGCAGTTCATGGGCGATGCCGAGGAGCGAGCACCGCTGCTGGCGATCAAGCGTCCGGGCAAGGACTTCGAACCCTTCCCGATTGCCGAAGCACAGCGGCGGCTGATGGCCCAGTACACCGCCAGCGTAGCCGTGCACGATGCGCTACGCCTGGTAGCGGTCACCGCACCGCGGGGCAATCGCTTCCTGGTCTGGGACCTGGACAGTGGCGCGCTACGCCTGGACGCCCCCCTGCCCGACTGCGCCGGTGTGGGCGCGGTCGCCGAAGGCTTCGTGGTGACCTCGGGACAGGGTCGCTGTCGGCTCTACGACTGCCGTCAGGCGGAGATTGGCATGCGCCCGCTGGTGCTACCGAGCGGGCTCTGGGACAACCACCTGCATTTGGTGGCCTGACTCAACACCTGTTCAGGCTTTGCGGCACGTCTGCTCTGCTACGTAAACACAGATCACGGGGCGTAAATTCCACGCCTCGAGCTGTTTCCCGGCTGGATCGAGGTTGCGAGCCGGTCTTCAGGAACGATAGACGCCCTGGGAAAGCCCGAACAGCAACCAGATCAGATCACTGTCGGGTTCGGTGCGGCTCTTCGCCTGGGCACGATTGAACGGCAACGTACAGCGGGGGCCGGCTTCGCTGAGCGAGCTGATCACCCGGCTACCCGGCTGATACCAGGCATATGCCGCAGAGGTGGCCACAGCCAGTCCGGCAAGCAGGAAGAAACTTCTCGCCAATCCCCAAGTCATCGCTACAACCCCCTGATGCGCTTACCGAACGCAGCCTGGTAACAGTAGATCAAGCGCTCCCAGTCCTGGCTTTTTAACGACGAGTGGCGACGCAACTGGTCGAGATCCTTGCGCGCTCCACGCTCGGGCAGCAGACGCCGGCGGCACTTCTCCAGATCCAGCAGCGCGATCTCCGGCTCGCCATTCTGAGCGACGCGTACGAAGACATGCTTGCCGTAGAGGCAGCCGTGCTGCCAGCGGGCACGATGGACCGTCGCCAGGGTAACGGCCATTTGTTGCAGCATCGCGTCATGCCAATCCGCCGGCAGACTCAGGCGGGCATCGTCGGCCAGCCAGGTATCCAGATCGACGAAGCCTTCCAGCGCCTCGGTGACCAACAGTGCCCGCCAGCCCTCTCCGGGCGTCTTTCGCGCGCCGCAGTAGACCGTCCGCGGCACCTTCACCCCGAGGGCCTCGAAGGCGCTCAACGCCGCTTGTTCGCGCAGTACCGTGGGGCGTCCGAACGGATATCTGAGGCTGCGATACAGATGCCCATGCTGGCGCTTGAGATAGAGCAGTTGGTCGCCCCGTTGCAGGCGCTGTACGCCACTCTCCCCCTGACGCCGCACGTTCGGCGGCTCTACCCACTCCCCCTGCGCTTGCCACCAATCCTGCATACCTTGCGCCACCAGCGAATTCGTCATGCTCTTACCTTGCGCAGCACGTAAACGCGCCACATGGAATACAACGGCAGGAAATCCAGATGGCGGACCACCTCGAAACCCGCTGCGGCGAACTCCGACTCCAGGACCTGGGGAGACTGTACGAAACGATTCTGCGGATTCTTGCCTGCTTCCAGACGGCTTTGCTCGAGACGTTCGCGTCGCCAGGCCTTGTAGTTGCCAGAGACCCACGCGGAGACGATGACGGTATCACGAGTCACCCGATGGAACTCACGCAACATCGCCATGCGGTGGGCCGGATCGGCGACGTGATGCAGCAGGCGCATGCAGAAGATCGAGTCGACGGCATTCTCCGGCAGTTGAATGTCGAACGCCGAGGTCTGTAGCGCCTTGATCCGACGCACCACTTCCTCCGGCTGGTTGGCCAGGCCCGTGCTGAGCATGTGTTCGGAGCGATCCGCCGCGATGATGGTGCGGTTGGCCTTCTCTGCCAGCATCGGCCAGAAACGCCCGGCGCCACAGGGCAGGTCCAGCACCAGTCCAGGCTCTCCGGCGATCCGCAGGGCCTCGCGACCCAGTGCGAGATCACGCCGATGGGACATTTGTCGCCAGTGCCCGGCACGATGCTTTTCCAGATAAGCCTGCGCCTGACGGCGGTCGTATTTCGCGGAAAACCCCAGCTCGATCCTGTCAGTCATCACCGACCTCCCCTACTTCGGAAGCCGCACCTTAGAGTGCGAAGGATCAAGCGGCGGTCAAGCAGATGTGAAGGAAATGTCATCGAGTCGATGTTTCGCTCGCAGCCGCGCCGACAGCGGTTTATCGCGAGACAAGACGAAGGCGCAGGGCCGCCTCCGCGGCTCGCCAAAGGAGCGTCAACAGGCCTTGCCGAGCTCCACCTCGAAACGGCATCCGCCGGCATCGGCCTGGGCCAGCCTGACGCGCCAGCCCTGGCTCTCGCAGATGCGCTTGACCAGCGAAAGGCCGAGCCCCAACCCATCGCCCCGTTGCTGGGTGCCACGCACGAAGGGCTGGAACACCGCCTCGCGCTGCTCCTCGGGAATGCCCGTGCCGCTATCCTCGACGCTGAAGCCTTGCTGCCCCAGGCGCAGGCGAATCCAGCCGTTCTCGGTGTAGTGCAAGGCGTTGCGCAGGAGGTTGCCTAGCACGGTCTTGAGCAGCGGAGCGTTGTACTGGGCAACGTCTCCCATGCCTTCGTCGACGACCTCGAAGCGCAAGCCCTTCTCCTCGATCGGACGACGCCACTGGCTTACCAGCTCATCGGCCAACTGCGGCAAGCCGGCACGCTGCTCGACCACAGGATCCGAATGCTCCGAGCGCGCCAGCAGCATGAAGGTCTGCACCAGCTCGCGCATGTCTTCACAGGCGCGCGACATGCGCTGCACGCGGGCGCGGGTGCGCTCGTCCAGACCGGGATGTTCGAGCAGCAATTCGCAGGAACTGGCCAGTACCATCAGTGGCGTGCGCAGCTCATGACTGACGTCGCTGGTGAACAGGCGCTCACGGGTCAGCGCCTCGCGCAACAGGCCCAGGGTGCTGTCGAAGGCCTGGGCCAGCTCGCCGACCTCGTCATTGGTGTAATCCGGCGCCAGCGGCGGTGCCAGCACCAGCAACTGGTCTCGATGGCGCACCTGAGCCGCCAGGCGCACGACGGGCGCCATGACCCGACGCGCCAACAGCCAGCCGAGCAAGGCGCCCAGCGCCAGACAGACCAGGAAACCCACCAGCACTATCGCGTAGAGCACTTGCTCGCGGGTCTCGAAGTCGCGCTGGTCCTGCATCAGTACATACTTGCGCCCGTCCACTTCGCGGACGAAGACGTGATAGGCCTTCTCGTCGCGAAACACTTCATGGAAGCCCGGCTCCAGATCCTGCATGGTCGGCGGAATCTCGAAATCCTCGAGGCCGCCGCTGAAATAGAAGATCTGGTCCGGCTCGGGATGCAGGCGCCAGTCATCGATGCTGTCCATGCGCAGCAGGCGGTCCATGTCGCCGGACAACTCGTTGGTGATCAGCCGCTCCTCGACCAGATGCACCGCATTGACGATACCCAGTGCGAAGGAACCCGCGACCGCTGCGGTCAGCAGGACGAAGGCGGTGACGATGCGCCGAGCGAGGCTCTGCCTATACTCCATCGTCGTCCACCGACAGGCGATAGCCGATGCCGTGTACCGTGTGCAGCAACTGCAAATCGAAGGGCTTGTCGATCACCTGGCGAAGTTGATGCACATGGCTGCGCAAGCTGTCGCTGTCCGGACAGTCATCACCCCACACGGCCTCTTCCAGCACCTCACGGCGTACGACATGCGGGCTCTTCTGCATCAGTACGGTGAGCAACTTCTGCCCGATCGGGTTGAGCTTGAGGGTCTTGCCGGAGCGCACCACCTGCAAGGTGTCCAGGTCGTAGGCCAGATCCGCGACCTGCAACTGGCGACGACCGCCGCCCTGGCTGCGACGCAGCACCGCCTCGATACGTGCGGCCAACTCGGACAACGCGAACGGCTTGACCAGGTAATCGTCGGCACCCGAGCCGAAACCTTGCAGGCGGTCGTCCAACTGATCGCGGGCCGTGAGCATGATCACCGGGGTATCGCGCCGGGCGTCCTGGCGCAAGCGCTTGCATAGCGTGTAACCGTCCAGCCCCGGCAGCATGATGTCGAGCACGATCAGGTCGTAGTGTTCGGTCGCCGCCAGGTGCAGGCCGGACAGCCCGTCCTGGGCGCAGTCGACGCTGTAGCCCTTGATGCTCAGGTAATCGAGCATGTTGCCGAGAATGTCCCGGTTGTCTTCGACCAGCAGGATACGCATGAGAAACCTCGCAGCCAGGGCCACGTCGAGCCCGGAATCAAGCTGCGAATATTCTCATGGGTTAAGGCCCTATGGGCGTTTTTGACGATTTCTTGACGACGTTAGCGCAGCACCTGCGGGGTTTCCTCACCCATGCAACGCACCGCCTGGCGCCGACCGTTGACCAGCACCCCGCTCAGTCCCTTGTGCTCGGTATCGAAGAGCACCAGTACGCCGTCAACGCACTGTGCGACCTGGTCGGCCGGGCTCAAAGAGACCTTGTAGTCTTCCCCCGGAACGGTCTTGAGCATGGTGAACTCGGCCAGCTCCAGGGCATCCTCGGGCTTGGCGAAATGCAAATAGCCGTAAAAACCGAGCACGGCCACGGTGGCGGCCACGCTGACGAGGGCGGTGAGGATCAGCGGAATGGGGTTGCGTTCGCTCATGGGACTGCTGCCTGGTTGATCAGGCGCGCATGGTGCCACGGATCGAGCCGGCACAGTCGCACTCCCTATTCGGGTGAGCTCCGCCAGGCATCCACTATCGATGCTAAGTCATTGCCACTACTGGAGATATTTGAATTCCCTGGATAACATTGTCGCAGCGCATGGATGCCGACTCAGTCCGAATTCGAGATCGCCATGCGCCGCCTGTTGTTATTGCTGCTCGTCGTTCCCCTGCTCGCTCAGGGCGAAGCGCCACGCACCTTCCGTGAAGCCAAGCGGATCGCCTGGGACATCTACGCCGAGCAACCGGTGGACTTCTACTGCGGCTGTCGCTTCAAGGGCAAACAGGTCGATCTGGCCAGCTGTGGCTACCAACCGCGCAAGCAACCCCGGCGCGCGGCGCGCATCGAGTGGGAACACATCGTCCCGGCCTGGGTGATCGGCCACCAGCGGCAATGCTGGCAACACGGCGGTCGCCGCAATTGCAGCGCCAACGACGCCCAGTTCAGCCGTGCCGAGGCAGACCTGCACAACCTGGTGCCGGTGGTGGGCGAGGTCAATGGCGACCGCAGCAACTACGGCTTCGGCATGCTCACCCGCCAGCCTTACCAGTATGGCGCCTGCGCCTTCGTGGTGGACTTCAAGCAGCGCACCGCGATGCCACCGGAATACACCCGAGGCGCCATCGCGCGGATCTACCTGTACATGAGCGAGCGCTACGGCCTGCGCCTGTCCCGCCAGGATGCGCGGCTGTACGCCGCCTGGGACCGCCAGTACCCGGTCAGCGACTGGGAACGCTGGCGCAACCGGCGCATCGCCTGCATCCAGGGCAATGCCAATCCGCACGTGGGTGAGGTGAGCGCCAAGCAGTGCCAGGCGCATTACGCCGAACGCTAGATACAGTCGAGCGTTCTCACTGAAGATCCGGCTTGCGTCCGGGGCCCTTTCATCAGGGAACCTCGGTCGTAAACCGCAAATCCCGGAAAGCATAAGCTGCGGTGCTGGATTAGCGCAGGTGCACCGGGTCCTGGGTGCCAAAGGACTATTCTCGGCGTTCC
This sequence comes from Pseudomonas sp. R4-15, assembly GCF_055768815.1. Lineage (NCBI taxonomy): Bacteria > Pseudomonadati > Pseudomonadota > Gammaproteobacteria > Pseudomonadales > Pseudomonadaceae > Pseudomonas > Pseudomonas sp. R4-15. The sequence goes on along the minus strand of NZ_CM147293.1, from coordinate 1,923,447 downwards.
CCCGGAGCTCCCTGTATCGCCCTCCTGAGCGAGCTGCTTTTGACTGGCCTCGCCGGCCGCGCCGAAAGTAGCCAAACCCCCTGCCCCGGCGATCCGGCCACGCCCGCTAGCGCGGACGAGGTTCGTTCACTCCATCGCCGCTCCGGGGGGCGGCGGGTAGAGCCGAGTGAACGATCAAGTAGGATGGGTTGAGCGCAGCGATACCCATCACGCCGCCACGATGGGTATCGCTGCGCTCAACCCATCCTACGACGCGCTCGAGCTCGAAGGCCTGGCAAGCCCGGACACCAGCGGCTATCGTGCGCGCCCGGCCATCGATCGAGTTCGCGCGCATGTCCAACCTGCTCTTCGTCAACCTGCTCTGGGCATTGTCCTTCAACCTCATCGGCATCTATCTGGCGGGACAGGTCGACAGCTATTTCGCCGTGCTCACCCGGGTGCTGCTGGCGCTCGCCGTGTTCCTTCCGCTGACCCGCTGGCGCGGTGTACCACGGGGTTTCGTCGCCGGCGTCACCCTGGTCGGGGCCCTGCAGTTCGGCATCACCTACCTGTGCCTGTACCTGAGTTTCAACGTACTGACGGTGCCGGAGGTGCTGCTGTTCACCGTGCTCACGCCGCTGCACGTGACGCTGATCCACGACGCGCTGAACCGCCGCTTCAACCCCTGGGCGTTGCTCGCCGCGGCGGTGGCGGTATTCGGCGCCGGACTGATCCGCTACGACGGTCTGAGCCAGGACTTCCTCGGCGGCTTTTTACTGATGCAACTGGCCAATGGTACCTTCGCTGCCGGCCAGGTGCTCTACCGTCGCCTGGTACAGCGCTACCCGAGCGACGTACCGTTGCATCGCCGCTTCGGCTACTTCTTCCTCGGCGCGCTGCTGATCGCGCTGCCGGCGTTCCTCGCCTTCGGCAATGCCCAGCGTCTGCCCTCCACCGAACTGCAATGGGGCGTACTGCTGTGGATGGGGCTGCTGGCCACCGCGCTGGGGCAATTCCTCTGGAACAAAGGTGCCACCCAGGTAGATGCCGGGACCCTGGCGGTGATGAACAACCTGTCAGTACCGATCGGCCTGCTGCTCAACCTGCTGATCTGGAACAGCGACGAGGACCTGCCGCGCCTGGCCATTGGCGGCGCGGTGATCATCGCCTCACTGTGGATCAATCGCCGCGGTCGGCAGCGGACGCAGGCCGTCGGCGCCTGAGCGGCTACTCCAGGCGGAACTCGTCGGCATCCTGGTAGGCCGGAAAGCGCTCGCGGTAGCCGGCCAGTTCTGCTGCAGAGAGTCGGCAGCGCAACACGCCGTCGCGAGCCTGCGCCGCGAGCAACTGCTCGCCATGGAAATCCAGCACCTGGCTGTCACCGGCATAGGCATGGCCCTTGCCGTCTTCGCCGATGCGGTTCACCGCCGCCAGGTAGCAGAGGTTCTCGATCGCACGCGCCGGCAGCAGGCGATTCCAATGGGCTCGACGGGCCGCCGGCCAGTTGGCGACATACAGCAGCAGGTCGGTGTCGTAGGGATCGCGACTCCACACCGGGAAGCGCAGGTCGTAGCAGATCAGCGGACGCACGCGCCAGCCTTTCACCTCGAACAAAGCACGGCGCTCACCGGGGCTGTAGTGACGTTGCTCGCCGGCCATGCGGAACAGATGGCGTTTGTCGTAGTGCGCCAGGGTGCCGTCCGGGCGCGCCCAAAGCAGGCGGTTGCGATACAGCCCACTGGCGTCACGCACGATCAGGCTCCCGGTGATCACCGCATCGAGATGCTGCGCCTGTTGCTGCAACCAGAGGCTGGTCGGCCCGTCGGCAGCCTCGGCGAGATGCTCGGCATGCATGCTGAAACCGGTACTGAACATCTCCGGCAGAACGATCAGGTCGGCGCCCCGCGCGGCCTCGAGCAGGGGCTCGAAGTGCGCACGGTTGGCGGGCGGGTCCTGCCAGGCGAGCTGGGTCTGGATCAGCCCGATGTCCAGATGGTCGGCCTTGCTCATTGCACGCTCCCGGCGATGGCGCACAGGCGTTCGGCGGCCTGACGCAGAGTGGCTTCCTGCTTGGCGAAGCAGAAGCGTACCAGGCGCGCGCCCTCGGGCGGCGTCTGGTAGAAGGGCGACAGCGGGATCGCCGCGACGCCGTGCTCTCGGATCAACCACTGGCACAGGGCCAGATCGTCCAGGTCTGGACGCCATGCGCTGTAATCGACCACCTGGAAATAGGTACCAGCGCAGCGGGAGAAACGCAAACCCGAGCCCTCCAGCAAATCGCAGAATAGATCGCGCTTGGCCTGGTAGAACGCCGGCAGGGCATCGAGATGCTCGGGCTGCGCCGCCATGAATTCGGCGAGCGCATGCTGCAGGGGCGTCACCCCGCAGAAGTTCACGTACTGGTGGATCTTGCGCAATTCGGCGGAGAGCGCCGGCGGCGCGACCACGTATCCGGTCTTCCAGCCGGTGACGTGGTAGGTCTTGCCGAAGGAGCTGACCACGAAGGCGCGCGCGTAGAGTTCGTCCACGGCGAGTACGCTGGCATGCCGCGCGCCGTCATAGACCAGGTGCTCGTAGACCTCGTCGCTGAGCAGGTAGAGATCGCGGTCGCGCAGCAACTCGGCCAGGCGCTGCAGATCGGCCGCCGGCAGCAGCGCTCCGCTCGGGTTGTGCGGCGTGTTGAGGATGATCAGACGGGTGCGTGGCGTCAGTGCATCGCTCAGGCGCTGCCAGTCGAGGGCGAACTCCGGCAGCGTCAGCGGCACATGCACGCAGCGCCCGCCCGCCAGTTCCACCGAGGGCTCGTAGCTGTCGTAGCAGGGGTCCAGGACGATCACCTCGTCGCCCGGCCGCACCACCGCCTGCACCGCGCAGAAGATCGCCTCGGTGGCGCCCGGAGTGATCGTCACCTCGCGCTCCAGCGAGACCCGACGCCCGTAGAAGCGCTCGATTTTCGCCGCCACCTGCTCGCGCAGCATCGCCAGGCCAGTCATCGGCGCGTATTGGTTGTGCCCGACCATGACGTGCCGCACCAGCGCCTCGCGCAAGGCCAGCGGACCATCGAAATCGGGGAACCCCTGGGAGAGATTGATCGCACCGAGCTCGGCAGCCAGTTGCGACATCTGGGTGAAGACCGTGGTACCGACGCGGGGAAGCTTGCTCTGGAGCATGACTGCGGGGCGCTCGCCTGGAATCCGAAGGGGTAACGTCATTAGCTTAAATGACTTCGCCACCGCTGAGGGCGCAATGTCACGGCCACCACGCCGCCCTGTCGGATGTGCGACAACGACAGACAGGCAAACCCGCGCAGCCCCGTAAAACCGTGCACTGAGCGCTGGCCCCGGACTTGCAAACGGCAACCGTGTCACCGTCCTGGAAGCCACAGACCATGCCCGACCCGCTGGCGCAGATCCTTGCCTACCACCGGCGCACGCAGCATGCCTTCGAGGCCTATGCGGCAGGCCCGTCGACCCTGGACTGGGACAGCCAACCCGCGGCCTTCCGGCACTTTCCGGGTAGCCGACAGATCGCCCTGCCACGGCTACAGACACTGCCTGCGGACATACCGCTGGCGCGCGTCCTGGCACGGCCGTTCGCCGAGCTCGCGCAGGGCCCGGCGCAACCGATGGGCCTGCAGAGCCTGGGCGCCTGGCTGCAACTGGCGCTGGGCCTGGCCGCCTGGAAACGTCTCGGCCCGGATCGCTGGGCGGTGCGCGCCAATCCCTCCAGCGGCAACCTGCACCCCATCGAGGGCTACCTGCTGGTCAACGGCCTGGCCGAACTGGACGACGGCCTCTACCACTACCGCCCGGACACCCATGCGCTGGAGCTGCGCGCACGGCATTCGCAGAACGACGGCCGCCCGCGGGTTTCGCTGCTGCTGAGCTCGGTGACCTGGCGCGAGGCCTGGAAATACGGCGAGCGAGCCTTTCGCTACTGCCAGCTGGACGCCGGTCATGCCGCCGCCTGCGCCGACTTCGCCGCGAGCGCGCTGGGTTGGCGCCTGAGCCTGCGCGAGGACCTGGGTGGCAGCAGCCTGGCACGTCTCGCAGGTCTGGATCGGGAAGGCGACTTCCCCTATCGGCGCGAGGCCTACAGCGAGCGCGAGGATGCCGAAATGCTCCTTCAACTGGACTTTTCCGGTGCCGCGCCAGCGCTCGACGAGGACGAACTGTTGCGACTGGCACAGACCGCAGACTGGAGCGGCCCCGCGACCGCTATCGACCGGCATCCAATGTATCGCTGGGCAGGCGTCGAGGAGATCGTCCTGGCCAGTCGCCTACCCTCCTATTCACCCACGTCTCCGAACGCTGCCCTTCCCAATTCAGCGCAGCCCACCTGGCCTGGCGGCTGCGGCGAACGCGGTGTCGCCGAACTGATTTTCGGACGGCGCAGCGCACAGCGCTTCGATAGCCGCTACAAACTGCCTCGACAACGCTTCGCCTCCCTGCTGGCACGCCTGCAAGGCGACGGCGGCGTCCCCTGGAGGCTCGATGGCGGCGCACCTGACATCGACCTGCTGCTGTTCGTGCATCGAGTGGATGGGCTGACTCCCGGACTCTACCTGCTGCCCCGCTGCGCAACGCGCCTGCCCCGGTTACTGGAGCGACTCGGCTCGGCCCTGCCGCCCAAAGCCGTCGAAGGGCTGGCACCGCTGCTGGTACTGCGCGAGGTGGAATCCGCCGAACTCAAGCGCCTCTCCCGGGCGCTGCACTGCCACTAGGACCTGGCCGCCAGCGCCTGCTTCGCCATAGCCATGCTCGCCGACCTGCCGGCAACCCTGCAGACGCAGGGGATTGCGGCTTATCGACGGCTGCTGCGCGAAGCCGGGCTACTCGGCCAGGTCCTTTACCTGCAAGCGGAAGCGCATGGCGTCAACGGCACAGGTATCGGCTGCTTCTTCGATACCCCGGTCGCCGCGCTCGTCGAGCCCAGCGGCCTGCTGCCGCTCTACCACTTCACCGTCGGCCTGGCGCGCAGCGACCCGCGCATCGAGACCATACCGGCCTATGACTGACCATCCCCAGCCCCAGGAGCGGCACATGCCCCCACTTCGTCTCAGCCCCCAGGACGCCGCGCGACTGCTGCGCGAGGAAGCCGACCTCATGGTATTCGACGCCCGCGATGCGCCCAGCTACGCCCGCGAGCATCTGCACGGGGCCCATCACCTCGACGAGGCCGGCCTCTCCGGCTGGATTCGCCGGCTGTCCTGCGAACGTCCTCTGTTGATCTACTGCTACCACGGCAATGCCAGCCAGACCTATGCCCAGACCTTTGCCGACTTTCGTTTTACCCGCGCCTACAGCGCCGACGGCGGCTACCCGGCGTTGTGCGAAGCGCTGGCACGCCAGGCTGGGCCCAGCGACCTGCTCCTGCGCTTTCTTGCCGAACAGGGCCTGGATGGCGAGGATCTCAACGCCCCGCTCGCCCACGGTCTCACGCCCCTGATGCGCGCCGCCCTGGATGGCCGTGCCCATCTGGTCGAAGAGCTGCTGCGTCTGGGTGCCGACCCACAGCGGCGCAACGACGATGGCAACAACGCCCTTTGGCTGGCCTGCGTTTCACGCGATGAACGCATCGTGCGCGCGCTGATCGCCGCCGGCTGCGAGCTCGACAACCGTAACGACGCAGGCGCCAGCACGCTGATGTACACCGCCTCCAGTGATCGCCCGGAGTTACTGGCATTACTGCTCGCCGCCGGCGCCGACCCCTGGTTGCGCAACCAGGACGGCCTGCGCGCGGTGGAGCTGGCCGCCTCACGTAGCTGCCTTCGCCTGTTGCGGCACACGGCGGATGCCGCATGACGAGCCTGCGCCTGGCGGTCGCGAGCAAGGAAGGCCGTGCAATCAGCGAGCACTTCGGCCACGCCAAGCACTTCCTCGTGTACGACGTCGAGTTCGCGCAATGCCACCTGCGGGAAACCCGCGAGGTGGCGCACTACTGCCTGGGCAACGCCTCGGACCCGAGCGCCCTGGGCGGCATCTACGCAGCGTTGCACGACTGCCAGGCGGTGTTCGTCGCCAAGATCGGCGACGGCCCGCGGGACAAGCTCGCCGCCCGCGGCGTGGAGGCGGTGGCGAACTACGCCTGGGAAGCCATCGAACCTTCGTTGTGTGAGTACGCCCGGCGCTTCGCCGCTGGCGAGCGTCCGCAATGAGCGCACTCGACTGGTTGCAACTCAACGGCCTGGCGCCAGCGGAGATCGACTGTGCGATCGCCGTGATGCTGAAGATCCTCGATGGCAAGTGCCGCATGGATGATGCCGAGGTAGCGATCATGAGCGCGCTCTATCGAGCACTGGAAAACCGCAACGGAGAGCGCCTGGGCCATGCCATGCACGCACTGATCGCCGAGGCCGGCGAGACTCCGGACGAGGCCTTGCGCCTACGCATCTACGAACAACGGGTACTCGCGGAGACGTGCATCTCGCGACCGGTGATGAAAGCGTTCAAGGCCCGCTTGCGGCAAACCGGGCTGCTCCCAGCGCCCCGCACGGAGAACTGAACCCGCGCTTTACCCTCGCCACGTGCCTGTCCTATGCTTGCCGGCCCTGCATTTTCAGGACGCCTAGCATGCCCAGCCCTTCCTGCCTGTTTCAAATCTGGTCGCAACTGCGCGAGCAGGCCGAATGCGCGCTGAGCAGCGAACCGGCCCTCGCCGAGGTGCTACAGGAAACACTGCTTGAGCCGGGTGACTTCGGCTCAGCCCTTTCCCAGCGCATCGCACTGAGCCTGACCGGCAGCACGACCCAGGTCGCCCTGTTGGCCGAGCACTTTGGCGAGCTTCATCGGCAACATCACACCCTGGCGGAAGAAGCCGCCCTCGACCTGCTCGCCACCGTGAACCGTGACCCGGCCTTCGCCAACGAACTGGAAGTGTTTCTCTTCTCCAAGGGGTTTCTGGCGCTGCAGGCCTACCGCATCGCCCATCGGCTGCTCGGCAACGGCCAGCGCCTGCTGGCGCTGTACATCCAGGCACGCTGCAACGAACGTCTGGGCATCGACATCAACCCGGCCAGCCGGATCGGCACCGGCATCATGCTCGACCACGGCACCGGCATCGTCATCGGCGAAACCGCGGTGATTGAAGACGACGTATCGATCCTGCAAGGCGTGACCCTCGGCGGCACCGGCAAGGAATGCGGCGACCGCCACCCGAAGGTGCGCAGCGGCGTGATGATCGGCGCCGGAGCGAAGATCCTCGGCAATATCGAGATCGGCGAAGGCGCCAAGGTCGGCGCCGGCAGCATCGTGCTGCACCCGGTGCAGGCGCACACCACGGTGGTCGGCAACCCGGCACGCCAGGCGGGCAAGCCCCGTCACGAGCAGCCAGCACTGGACATGGACCAATCCCTCGACGAAGACGCCTGACCGCACGCAAAAAGAAGCCCCGCACGAGCGGGGCTTCTTTTTGCGTCAGCGCTTCTTGTCGCGACGTTTCTTCTCGGCCTTCTTGTGGTGGCTCATCAGCCGCCGCTTGCGGTTCACCTGGCGGTCGGTGAGCTTGTTCACCTTGCCCTCGAAGGGGTTGTCGCCCCCCTTGTACTCGATTCGGATCGGCGTGCCGACCAGCTTGAGCACGCGTCGGTAGGTGTTCTCCAGGAAGCGCGTGTAGGACTTGGGAACCGACTCCACCTGGTTACCGTGGATCACGATCAGCGGCGGGTTGGCGCCGCCCAGGTGCGCGTAGCGCAGCTTGATGCGCCGGCCATTGACCATCGGCGGCTGGTGCTCCTGCACCGCGTCGGTGAGGATCTGCGTCAGGCGGCTGGTCGGCCAGCGCGTCACCGCCGAGCGGAAGGCGTCCTGCACCGAGCGATACAGGTGGCCGACGCCGGTGCCGTGCAGCGCGGAGATGAAGTGGATGTCGGCGTAGTCGGCGAACATCAGCCGGCGCTGCAGTTCGGTCTTCACGTAGTCGCGCTCGGACGCTTCCATGCCGTCCCACTTGTTCAGCGCGATGACCAGGGCACGGCCGGATTCGATGACGAAGCCGAGCAGGTTGAGGTCGTGTTCGACCACCCCTTCACGGGCGTCCATCACGAAGATCACCACGTTGGCGTCCTGGATCGCCTGCAGCGTCTTGACCACGGAGAACTTCTCCACGGCCTCGAAGATCTTGCCGCGACGACGCACGCCAGCGGTGTCGATCAGCGTGTACTTCTCCTCGTCGCGCTCGAAGGGAATGTAGATGCTGTCGCGGGTGGTGCCGGCCTGGTCGTAGACGATCACCCGCTCTTCGCCGAGCATGCGGTTGACCAGCGTCGACTTGCCGACGTTGGGACGACCGATGATGGCGATCTTGATGCCGTCCTTCTCGCTCGGGCCGGGAATTCGCTTGGGCTCCTGGCCCTCGGCGACCACCTCGGCGGCGCCTTCCTCGCCTTCTACGACCTCGGCTTCGGCGTCGTCACGCGGGACGTGTCCGAGGGCCTGCTCCAGCAGCGGGTTGATACCGCGCCCATGAGCCGCAGCGATCGGCACGGCGTCGCCCAGCCCCATCGGGCTGAACTCGGCGCGGGCGATGTCCGGATCGACGGTGTCGACCTTGTTGGCGACCAGGAAGGCGCTCTTGTTCCGCTTGCGCAGGTGTTCGGCGATCATCTGGTCGCCGGCGGTCAGCCCGGCTCGGGCGTCGACCATGAAGAACACCGCATCGGCTTCTTCGATAGCCTGCAGCGACTGCTCGGCCATCTTCGCATCGATGCCCTCCTCGTCGCCGGAGATGCCGCCGGTGTCGATGACGATATAGGTCCGCCCCTGCCACCTGGCCTCGCCGTACTGGCGATCGCGGGTCAGACCGGCGTACTCGGCGACGATGGCGTCACGGGTCTTGGTCAGGCGATTGAACAACGTCGACTTGCCGACGTTGGGGCGGCCCACGAGGGCGATAACCGGAACCATGTGGCTCCTCCGTTGGAATCCATAAAACGCGACGGCCGCTGCCAAGGGGCAGCGGCCGACAGTATAGGCGCGGAAGCGGGCTACTTGAGGGTCAGTGCGACCAGCTCGCCACCATTGCCATAGGCATAGATCCAGTCACCGACGACCAGCGGTGCGACGCGCTGGCCATCATGGTCACCGCGAATCCGCGCGACGAAGCGACCGTCCACCTGCGACAGCAGGTGCAGGTAACCTTCCAGGTCACCGACAACCAGGTAGCTGGAGAACACCGCCGGTGCCGAAAGCTGGCGGCGCGCCAACTGATCGTTGCTCCACTGGGTGGACACCGAACGCTCGTCGATGGCCTCCACCGATCCGCTGTCGAGGCTCAGGTAGACGCTGCCGAAACCCTGGGCCAGACCCACGTAGCTGGACGCGTCGCGCTGCCAGAGGATGCGCCCGCTGTTGAGTTCCAGCGCGGCCACGCGCCCTTGGTAGCTGACCACGTAGAGGGTGCCGCCTGAGAGCAGCAGGCTACCGTCGATGTCGACCATGCGATCGAGTTCCGAACGGCCCTGCGGGATCGCCACGCGCTGGTCCCAGATCGGCAGGCCGCGCTGGGTGTCCACGGCGATGACCCGGCCGCTGGACAGGCCGGCCACCGCCAGTTGGTTGGTCACTATCGGGCTGCTGGTGCCACGCAGGGTCAGCACAGCCGGCGAATTGTCGTAGATCCAGCGCTGCTTGCCGGTGCTCGCCTCCAGGCCGATCAGGCGATCGTCCTGGGTCTGCACCACCACCACGTCACCGTTGGTCGCGGGGGCCGACAGCACCTCGCTGGTGACCCGGGCGCGCCAGCGCTCTTCCCCGGTGTCGGCGTCGAGGACGATCACGTCGCCCTTGAGGGTGCCGAGCATGAGCATGCCGAAGTCCGCACCGACGCCGCCGGAAACCGGCTCGTCGAGTTCCTTGCGCCACTTCACGTCACCGCTGAAGCGGTCCATGGCGACCAGCAGGCCCTCGTCGTCGACGGCGTAGATGGTGTCGCCCAGCACGGCCGGACGCAGGGTGTTCCAGATGTCGCCCTGGCCTTCGCCAATGGAGCGACTCCAGTTCTCCTGGAGGGTCACCTCGGGCTCGAACTTCACCAGCTCGGCAGGCGGCTGTTCTTTCTTGCTGTTGCTGCTGCACCCGGCGATCAGCGCGGCGAGGGCCAGCATTGCGGCGTATTTCCAACGGCTCACTTCAGGCATCCCCTTTGGCCAGGTCATCCAGCTTCATCTGCAGGCTGCCGCGAGCGGCATCCTCGTGGAGAGAGGCCATGGCCTTCTCGTAGGCGGCGAGCGCTTCGTCGCGTCGCTGCAATTGCACCAGCAGGTCGCCGCGCAACTCCTCGCGGCTGGCGCTCAAGGCTTCGCTGGGCGCGTCGCCGTCGATCAGCGCCAGGCCTTCCTCGGCCTTGTCCTGTGCAGCCAGCACCTGCGCCAGGCGCTGGCGCGCCATTTCGGCGATGCTCGGCTCCTTGGCGGCATCCAGCACTCGGCGCAGCTGCGCGGCGGCGTCGTCGAGCTGATTGGCGTCCACCGCGACCTTGGCCGCCAGCAGGCCGGCCAACTGTGCGTAACGGCTGCCGGCGTACTCGTCCTGCAGGGTACTGTTGAGGTCGCTGATGCGCGCGGCATCGGCCTTGCCGGAGGCATTGAAGGAGGCTTCGAGCATCTGCTGGTAGACCGCCGAAGCCGCCTGGTTGCGATTCTCCTGGTAACGCTGCCAGCCTTGCCAGCCGAGCACGCCCACCAGCGCGATGACTACGCCGGCAGTCACCGGCTTACCGTTGCGCTGCCACCAATCCTTCAACGCTGCGACGTTTTCTTCTTCGCTCACCGCATCACTCCTTATCGCTCGTCAGTCCGGCACCGGCCAGGCGTTGCCCGAGGACCGAAGCCAATGCGTCCCAGGCCACGCTGGCCTGTTCGCCGTCGCCGCGCAGCGGCTTGATGCCGACATTGCCGGCCGCCAGTTCGTCGTCGCCGAGAATCAGTGCCAGCAGCGCGCCGCTCTTGTCGGCCTTCTTGAACTGGCTCTTGAAGCTGCCAGCACCGGCATTCACCACCAGGCGCAGGCCCGGCAGTGCATCGCGCAGCGACTCGGCCAGGGCCAGAGCCTTGATCTCCGCCGCTTCGCCGAAGGCGCAGAGGTAGACATCGACCTGGCGCGCCAACGCGTCGGGCACCTTGCCGAGCGTCTCGAGCAGCAGCACCAGGCGCTCGATGCCCATGGCGAAACCCACACCCGGGGTCGGCTTGCCGCCCATCTGCTCGACCAGGCCATCGTAGCGTCCACCGGCGCACACGGTGCCCTGGGCGCCCAGTTCGCTGGTTACCCACTCGAAGACGGTCTTGCTGTAGTAGTCCAACCCGCGCACCAGCTTGGGATTCACCACGTAGGGCACGCCGGCCGCTTCGAGACGCGCCTTGAGGCCCTCGAAGTGCACGCGCGACTCTTCGTCCAGATAGTCGGCCAGCTTCGGTGCGTCGACCAGCAGCGCCTGGGTTTCCGGCACCTTGCTGTCGAGCACCCGCAGCGGGTTGCTGGTCAGGCGGCGCTTGCTGTCCTCGTCGAGGCCATCGGCGCGCGCCGACAGGTATTCCACCAGCGCCTCGCGATAACGCGCGCGCGCCTCGGCGGTGCCCAGGCTGTTGAGCTCCAGGGTCACCGAATCACGGATGCCGAGCAGCCCCCAGAGACGCCAGGTCAGCACGATCAACTCGGCGTCCACGTCAGGCCCCTCGAGGTTGAATACCTCCAGGCCGATCTGGTGGAACTGCCGGTAGCGCCCTTTCTGCGGACGCTCGTGACGGAACATGGGGCCGATGTACCAGAGTTTCTGCGCCTGGCCGCCACCGGTCAGGCCATGCTCGAGCACGGCGCGCACGCAGGCGGCGGTGCCTTCGGGGCGCAGCGTCAGCGAATCGCCATTGCGGTCCTCGAAGGTATACATCTCCTTCTCGACGATATCGGTGACTTCGCCGATGGAGCGCTTGAACAGCTCGGTGAACTCAACGATCGGCATGCGGATCTGCCGGTAGCCATAACCGTCGAGCAGGCGCGCGACGCTGTCCTCGAAATAACGCCAGAGCGGAGTCTGCTCCGGCAGGATGTCGTTCATGCCACGGATGGCTTGCAGGGTCTTGCTCAAGTGCTATTCCTTGTCAGCCACGCGCGATCAGCGCGGCGTCGGCTTCGGCCTTTTCGGCCGCCTTGCGGCGGATCAGCTGTTCCAGCTCGTCCACCAGGTTTTCGTTGTTGAGTTTCTGCGCCGGCTTGCCGTCGATGTACACCAGGTTGTTCGGGGTGCCCCCGGTCAGACCGATCTGCGCTTCCTTGGCTTCGCCGGGGCCGTTGACCACGCAGCCGATCACAGCCACGTCCAGCGGCACCAGCAGGTCCTCGACGCGGGCCTCGAGCTCGTTCATGGTCTTGACCACGTCGAAGTTCTGTCGCGAGCAACTCGGGCAGGCGATGAAGTTGATGCCCCGCGAGCGCAGACGCAACGACTTGAGGATGTCGAAGCCTACCTTGATTTCCTCCACCGGGTCCGCGGCGAGGGAAATGCGGATGGTATCGCCAATGCCCTCGGCAAGCAGCATGCCCAGGCCCACGGCGGACTTCACGGTGCCCGAGCGCAAGCCACCGGCTTCGGTGATGCCCAGGTGCAGCGGCTGCTCGATGCGCGAGGCGAGCAGACGGTAGGCCGCCACCGCCATGAACACGTCGGAGGCCTTGACGCTGACCTTGAAGTCCTGGAAGTCGAGCTTCTCCAGGTAGTCGACATGGCGCATCGCGGATTCCAGCAGCGCCTCGGGCGTCGGCTCGCCGTACTTCTTCTGCAGGTCCTTTTCCAGCGAGCCGGCGTTGACGCCGATGCGGATCGGGATGCCCTTGTCACGGGCGGCATCGACCACGGCCTTGACGCGGTCCTCACGACCGATGTTGCCGGGATTGATGCGCAGGCAATCGACGCCCAGCTCGGCTACGCGCAGGGCGATCCTGTAGTCGAAGTGGATGTCCGCCACCAGCGGCACACGCACCTGTTGCTTGATGCGACCGAAGGCTTCGGCGGCATCCATGTCCGGCACCGAGACGCGCACGATATCCGCGCCCGCGTCTTCCAGGCGACGGATCTGCGCCACGGTGGCGTCGACGTCGCAGGTTTCAGTGTTGGTCATGCTCTGCACCGCGATGGGCGCATCGCCGCCCACCGGGACCTGGCCAACCCAGATCTTGCGGGAGGCGCGGCGCTTGATCGGTGACTCGCTATGCATGGGAAAAATCCTGTGATGGGGGCCGTACGCGCTGCGTCAGCCGCCCAGGGTGATTCGTGCGGTCTCGCCACGTGCCGAGGCGGCGACGTCCACCGGCTCGCCATTGAAGCGCACCTGTACGCCACGCACGTAGCCCAGCCGCAGTTCGAGTGGCGCCTTGGCGGTGAGGTCCAGGTCCTGACCGGCGCGCCGCAGGGCGCTGACCAGCACCTTGCCATCGGCATCGGTGACCTGTACCCAGCAATCGGCGCTGAAACGGATGTTCAAGCGACCCTGGCCCGCGGCGAGCGCTTCTGCAGCGGGCTCTTCGCTCGGCTCGGAGGGCACCGCACCGGCAGCAGCGGGCGGAGCGCTGGGCGCGCTGTCGCTGGCGGCGGCGGGAGCCTCGGCGTTGCCCGGCGCAGCGGGACTGGCCTCGCTGGCGGGTGCCTGCGCGGCGGCCTCGGGGGCAGCGGCGCCCGGCGGGGTTCCGCCCAAGGCGTTGGCATCCGGGATAGCGTTGCCCAACGGCAGTTGGATATCGGCAGCCTGCTCGGACGTATTGTCGGGAACGTCCAGCGGATGGATCTGCGTGGTGCCGTCCGCACCCTCGACCTCGACATGCTCGATCGGGTTGTCCTGCACCAGCTCGGACCAGTCGCCATGCTCCTGCCACCAGAAGAAGCCAGCGATGCCCAGGGCCAGCAGCAACAGGAAGCTGACCGCACGCAGGATGCCCTGGGACAGGCGCATGGGTTCTTCGATACGCCCGAGGCTATGCACGGAGCTGCCGCTGGCGTCGGTACCGGTGTATTGGTCAAAGGCGGTGACCAACTGCGCCTGGTCCATGCCCATCAACTTGGCATAGGCGCGAATGTAGCCACGGGCGAAGGTATGCCCGGGTAATTTCTCGAAGGCACCCGCCTCCAGCTGGGTCAAGGCCTGCTGGGTCAAGTTCAGTTGCGTGGCCACCTGGGAGAGGCTCCAGCCACGCTCCTCGCGGGCTTGGCGCAGTGTGTCACCGGGGTTGGCGCGCGTCGCCGTGACGGATTCGTTGAGCGGCGTTTTCATCGATGCTCCGAAAGATAAGCCTGGTATTCCCGCGAGGCCGGATAGAGGCGCTTGAGCTGCAGCGCGTAGCTGGCCGCGGTGTCGCGGTCCTCGAAGACCGTGGCCAGCTGTATGCCCAGCAACAGGCTGGCGGCATTCTGCTCGGACAGGTTGAGGAAACCGACGTAGTAATTGCGTGCAGGCACGTATTCACGCGCCTCGTAAGAAAGCTTGGCCATTTCCAGCAGCGCTTGAGGCTGTCGTGAGTCCAGGCGCAGGGCGCGCTGCAGGTATTCGCGCGCCTCCTGCTTGCGGCCCAGGGCCAGGGCGGTCATGCCCATGTTGAGAAAGACCCGCGAACGCTCGGCGTAGAGGGTGTCCTCAGCAGCCTCGTGGAAGCGCTGCAGGGCTTTCTCGTAGTCCTTCTGTTCGAACAGGAAGCTGCCGTAGTTATTGAGGATGCGAGCGTCCCCCGGCCGTGCAGCGAGCGCCTTGCGATAGTGCTGATCGGCCAGTGCGGGCTCCATCTGCGCCTGGAACACCAGGGCGAGAGCGGCATGTGCGTCGGCATTGTCCGGCTCGATGTCGAGGGCGTTCTTCAACGGCGTCTTGGCCGCTTCGGTGTTGCCCTGCTGCAGGTAGCCCAAGCCGAGCTGGACGTAGGCATCACGGGCCGCGTTACGGCCCTTTTCGGTCTTCAGCGGGTCCACATGACCGGTCGATACGCAGGCAGCCGTCAGGCCGATGAAGCAGGCGAGCAGCGCTTGGCGCAAGGTCATGTGGGTCCTCCGATCAGTTACGCCCGGCGGCGAGCGGTGCGCTGGGCTCGGCGGCCAGCTGGCGCACGGCAATGTAGCGTTCGCTACGCCGGGTACGATCGTCGACCTTGCCGACCAGTTGTCCACAGGCCGCATCGATGTCGTCGCCACGGGTGGTACGCACGGTGACATTATGCCCGGCCTTGTGCAACAGCTCCTGGAAGCGGCGGATGGCGTTGTTGCTGGGCCGCTCGTAACCGGAGTGCGGGAACGGATTGAAGGGGATCAGGTTGATCTTGCAGGGGACGTTGGCAAGCAGCTCGATCATCTGCTGGGCATGCTCGGGCAGGTCGTTGACACCCTTGAGCAGCGTGTACTCGATGGTCAGGTAGCGCTTGTCGCCGAGGCGATCGATGTAGCGCTTGCAGGCATCCAGTACGACCGCCAGCGGATACTTGCGGTTGATCGGCACCAACTGGTTGCGCAGCTCATCGTTCGGCGCGTGCAGCGACAGCGCCAGGGCCACGTCGGTGACTTCGCCGAGCTTGTCGATCATCGGCGCCACGCCGGAGGTGGACAGGGTCACCTTGCGCTTGGAAATACCGTAGCCCAGGTCGTCCATCATCAGCGTCATGGCGGCGAGGACGTTATCGAAATTCAGCAACGGCTCGCCCATGCCCATCATCACCACGTTGGTGATGGCGCGATCGATCTTGGCCGGGACGGTACCGAAGGATTTGTTGGCGAGCCATACCTGGCCGATGATCTCGGCAGCGGTAAGGTCGCTGTTGAAGCCTTGCTTGCCCGTGGAGCAGAAACTGCAATCCAGCGCACAACCGGCCTGGGAGGACACGCACAGCGTGCCACGGCCGTTCTGCGGGATGTACACGGTTTCCACGCAACTGCCCGAAGCGACACGCACCACCCACTTGCGGGTGCCGTCGCTGGAGATGTCCTGGCTGACGATCTCCGGGCCGCGAACCTCGGCGCAGGCCTTGAGCTTTTCGCGCAGGGCCTTGCCGAGGTTGCTCATGGCGTCGAAGTCATCGACGCCAAAGTGGTGAATCCACTTCATCACCTGGCCGGCACGGAAGCGCTTTTCCCCGATCGAGTCGAAGAATTGCTCCATCTGCGGCTGGGTCAGCCCCAGCAGGTTGGTCTTGGTGGCGGTGGTGCTCATGGTATTCACCCAGTACGGCAACGCTTAGCGAATGCGCTCGCAGACTTCGGTCGCGGCGAAGAAGTAAGCGATTTCGCGAGCGGCGGACGCTTCGGAATCCGAACCGTGCACGGCATTCTCGTCGATGGAGACGGCGAAGTCGGCGCGGATGGTACCGGCGTCGGCTTTCTTCGGATCGGTGGCGCCCATCAGCTCACGGTTCTTGGCGATGGCGTTTTCGCCTTCCAGAACCTGAACCAGCACCGGGCCGGAGGTCATGAAGGAAACCAGGTCCTTGAAGAAGGGGCGCTCTTTGTGCTCGGCGTAGAAACCGCCGGCTTCACGAGCGGACAGCTGCACCATCTTCGCAGCCACGACGTTCAGGCCGGCCTTCTCGAAGCGGGAGATGATTTCGCCGACGACGTTCTTGGAAACGGCATCCGGCTTGATGATGGAAAGGGTACGTTCGACAGCCATGAATCACTCCAGAAAAGGCAGGGTTTTGCAATAACAGATGGATCAAACCCGCGGATTATACGCGGGTTTGCGGGAACGGAAAGCCGGCAGCCGCCGGCGCCCTCAGTCGGCCTCTTCGATCCAGGCCGCCTGGATGGCCTCGAGGACCTTCTCGCCGCCGCGCGAGGCGTCGTCGGAGAACTCCGGAAGCTCCAGCACCCAGCGCTGCAGCTGGACGAAGTTGAGGTAGCGCGGATCCACGTCGGGATGCCGCTCAGCGAGCTGGATGGCGATTTCCAGCACATCGACCCATTTCAGACTCATGTCAGTGGCGCTCGGAAACCTGGTTGATGGTGTAACGGGGAATCTCCACCGTCAGGTCCTTGTCACCGACTACCGCCTGGCAGGACAACCGCGACTCCGGCTCCAGACCCCAGGCCTTGTCGAGCATGTCGTCCTCGAGTTCGTCGGAGGCTTCCAGGGAGGTGAAGCCCTCGCGCACGATCACGTGGCAGGTGGTGCAGGCACAAGACATCTCGCAGGCATGCTCGATCTCGATGCCATTGCGCAGCGCAGCGTCGATGATGGTCTCGCCGGCTTCGGCTTCGACCACCGCGCCCTCCGGGCAATGCTCGGCGTGGGGCAGGAATACGATTTGCGGCATCTTGGGATCAATCCTCGATTTCGTTCAGGCGACGGCCAGCCAGGGCGGCCTTGACCGTGGAATCCAGCCGGCGGGCGGCAAAGGCATCGGTGATCTGGCTCAGGCGCCGGACCTGCTGCTCCAGGGCAGCGGCGTCCTCGCCGTCCAGCAGTCCGCGCAGTTCATCGGCCACCGCGTCGATGGCCAGGCGCTCTTCGGCATCGAGCAGACGCTCGCCGTCGGCGGCCAGGGCAGAATCCACCGCCTCCAGCAGGCGCCGCGCCTCCACCTGCTGCTCCCGCAGCACGCGAGCAGCCTTGTCGTCGCCGGCATGGCTGAAAGAGTCCTGCAGCATACGCGCGATCTCGCCATCGGACAGACCGTAGGACGGCTTGACCTCGATGTTCGCCTCGACGCCCGAGGACAGTTCGCGGGCGGAAACCCCGAGCAAGCCGTCCGCGTCGACCTGGAAGGTCACGCGGATCTTCGCCGCGCCAGCGACCATCGGCGGAATCCCGCGCAGCTCGAAGCGCGCCAGCGAACGGCAGTCGGCGACCAGCTCGCGCTCGCCCTGTAGGACATGGATCATCATCGCCGTCTGGCCATCGCGATAGGTGGTGAATTCCTGCCCACGCGCCACCGGAATGGTGGTGTTGCGCGGGATGACCTTCTCCATCAGCCCGCCCATGGTTTCCAGGCCCAGCGACAGCGGAATGACATCCAGCAGCAGCAGGTCGCCACCCTCGCGACGGTTGCCGGCCAACTGATCGGCCTGCAGCGCCGCGCCAATGGCAACCACCCGGTCCGGGTCGATATCCGTCAGCGGCTGGCAGCCGAACAGTCCGCCCACTGCCTCGCGCACGCGCGGCACTCGGGTCGAGCCGCCAACCATGACCACCGCAGCGATCTCCTCGACCTCCACGCTGGCATCACGCAGCGCGCGACGGCAAGCCTTCAGGCTACGCGCCAGGAGCGGCTCGATGAGGGCGTCGAAGGTCGTGCGTTCCAGCTCGCCGCGCCATTCGCCGTACTCGACGACGACCGCCGGCTGGGCGCTGAGCGCCTCCTTGGCCGCGCAGGCAGCCTGCAGCAGACGACGCTGGGCAGACGGGTCCAGATCATCGGAAAGTCCGGCCTGCTCAATGATCCAGGCCGCGAGGGCATGGTCGAAATCGTCGCCACCCAGGGCGCTGTCGCCGCCGGTGGCAAGCACTTCGAAAACGCCCTGGGAGAGCCGCAGGATGGAAATGTCGAAGGTGCCGCCACCCAGGTCGTAGATCGCCACCAGGCCTTCGGCCTGCTGATCGAGACCGTAGGCCACCGCCGCCGCGGTGGGCTCGTTGAGCAGGCGCAGCACGTTGAGTCCGGCGAGCCGCGCGGCATCCTTGGTGGCCTGGCGCTGGGCATCGTCGAAGTACGCCGGCACGGTGATCACCGCGCCGACCAGCTCGCCACCCAGGCGCGCCTCGGCGCGCTGGCGCAGGCTGCGGAGAATCTCCGCGGATACCTCGACCGGGCTCTTCGGGCCCTGCACGGTGTCGATGAAGGGCATCTGCGAATCGCCCGCGACGAAGCGATAGGGCAACTGCTCGCCGAGCTGGCGAACGTCGGCCAAACCACGGCCCATCAGCCGCTTGACGGAAATGATACTGTTCAGCGGGTCACTCGCCGCGGCCTGGCGAGCGGCCTCCCCCACCACCACGGCATCGGTGCCGTAGCGCACCGCGGACGGCAGGATGACCGCGCCATCGGCGTCGGCGAGGGTTTCGGCGACGCCACTGAGCACGCTGGCGACGAGCGAATTAGTAGTGCCCAGGTCGATACCCACCGCCAGGCGGCGCTGATGCGGCCGGGGTGCTTGGCCGGGTTCGGCGATCTGTAGTAAAGCCATGACTGCCTGCATCTCGGGCGCCGCCGTCAACGGCAGCGCCGGGTTAGTCGTCGAGGCGCTCTTCGAGCTGCCGCACCTCTTGGGAAAGCTTGTCGAGGAACTGCATGCGGCGCATCAGACGCTCGGCTTCGGCGTGCTGCGCGGAATCGTCCCAGCAGTCGGCAAAGGCTTCGCCGAGGGCTTCCTGGGCGGTCTTCAGACGCTTCTTGAAGTGCGCCACGCCGGCCAGATCCGCTTCGTCCTGCAAGTCCTCGAGCTCTTCGCGCCACTGCATCTGCTGCAGGAGGAATTCCGGGTCCTGCACCGTGGCTTCCAAGGGCACTTCACGGCCCTTGAGCGCCAGCAGATAGCGCGCGCGCTGCGGCGGATTCTTCAACACCTGATAGGCCTCGTTCAACTCCGCGGCCTTTTCCAGCGCCAGACGCCGCTCACGTTCCGGCGCATCGGCGAAGCGATCCGGATGGACGCTACGCGCCAGGGCGCGGTAACGCTCGGCGAGCTGATTCAGGTCCAGGCGATAGCTGGGCTGCAGGTCGAACAGGGCAAAGTGGCAAGGTCCCACGGAAAGGCCTCAGACGTTGAAGCTTTCGCCGCAGCCGCATTCGCCACGCACGTTCGGGTTGTTGAACTTGAAGCCTTCGTTGAGCCCCTCGCGGGTGAAGTCCAGCTCGGTACCGTCGAGGTAGGCGAGGCTCTTGGGATCGATGAACAGCTTCACGCCGCTGGTTTCGAACACCAGATCCTCGGCGATCGGCTCGTCGACGAACTCCAGAACGTAGGCCAAGCCGGAACACCCGGTGGTACGCACGCCCAGGCGAATGCCCTCGCCCTTGCCGCGCCCGTCGAGGGAGCGCTGCACATGGCGTGCGGCTGCTTCGGTCATGCTGATGGCCATACGTGCCTCCTTACTCAGCCAAGCCTTTCTTCTGCTTGTAGTCACGCACCGCTGCTTTGATAGCGTCTTCGGCGAGTACCGAGCAGTGAATCTTCACCGGCGGCAGAGCCAGCTCTTCGGCGATGGTGGTGTTCTTGATCGCCGCAGCCTCATCCAGGGTCTTGCCCTTCATCCACTCGGTGGCCAGGGAGCTGGAAGCGATCGCGGAGCCGCAGCCGTAGGTCTTGAACTTGGCGTCTTCGATGACGCCCTGCTCGTTGACCTTGATCTGCAGGCGCATCACGTCACCGCAGGCGGGCGCGCCGACCATGCCGGTACCGACGTCCGGATCGGCGGCGTCGAGCTTGCCGACGTTGCGCGGGTTTTCGTAGTGGTCGATGACCTTGTCACTGTATGCCATGGTGTCTTTCCTCTCTTATCACGGTGCCGGCGACGCGATTCTCAGTGCGCCTGCCATTCGACCTGGGACAGGTCGACGCCATCTTTGTACATGTCCCACAGCGGCGAGAGCGCGCGCAGCTTGACCACCGCCTCGCGCACGTTCTGTGCGGCGAAGTCGATCTCCTCCTCGGTGCTGAAGCGGCCGAAGGTGAAGCGGATCGAACTGTGCGCCAGCTCGTCATTGCGGCCCAGGGCGCGCAGCACGTAGGAAGGTTCCAGGGAGGCCGAAGTACAGGCCGAACCGGACGATACGGCAAGGTCCTTGAGCGCCATGATCAGCGACTCGCCTTCCACGTAGTTGAAGCTCAGGTTCAGGTTGTGCGGCACACGCTGGGTCAGGCTACCGTTCACGTAAAGTTCTTCGAGATCCTCGAGCTGGGCGAAGAAGCGGTTGCGCAGCGCCAGCAGGCGCTCGTTCTCGCTGACCATCTCCTCGCGAGCGATGCGGAAGGCTTCGCCCATGCCGACGATCTGGTGGGTCGCCAGGGTGCCCGAACGCATGCCGCGCTCATGGCCGCCACCGTGCATCTGCGCTTCCAGGCGCACGCGCGGCTTGCGACGCACGTAGAGCGCGCCGATGCCCTTGGGACCGTAGGTCTTGTGGGCGGAGAAGGACATGAGGTCGACCTTCATCTTTTCCAGGTCGATCTCGACCTTGCCGGTGGACTGCGCCGCATCGACATGGAAAAGGATGCCGCGCGAGCGAGTCAGCTCGCCGATCGCAGCAATGTCGTTGATCGTGCCGATCTCGTTGTTCACGTGCATGATCGAAACCAGGATGGTGTCGTCACGCAACTCGCCCTCGACCATCTCCGGGGTGATGATGCCGTCTTCACCCGGATCGAGATAGGTGACTTCGAAACCCTCGCGCTCGAGCTGGCGAGTGGTGTCCAGCACCGCCTTGTGCTCGATCTTCGAGGTAATGATGTGCTTGCCCTTGCTCGCGTAGAAGTGCGCGACGCCCTTGATCGCCAGGTTGTCGGACTCGGTGGCGCCGGAGGTCCAGACGATTTCACGCGGATCGGCCTTGACCAGATCGGCGACCTGGCGACGCGCATTCTCGACGGCTTCCTCGGCCTTCCAGCCGAACAGGTGAGAGCGCGATGCCGGGTTGCCGAAGTTGCCTTCGTTGGTCAGGCAGTCGCACATCAGCTTGGCCACCCGGGGATCGACCGGCGTGGTCGCGGAGTAGTCGAGGTAGATCGGCGTTTTCATCTGGTTCTCCTATCAGGTTCGGGCTCTTCCGGCCCGCGCCTCGCTCACTCGATGGCAGAGGCTTGTATCTTGTCCAGGCGTGACGTCCGCCCGTTGTCGCAGAGGCGGCGGTTATCCTGTCGCAAAGCGACTTCCTGCACCTCGCGACGCTTGACCAGATCCCCGAGGCTGATGCCCGTGAGGAATTCGTGAATGCGATCGCTGAGGTCGCACCACAGGTGATGGGTGAGGCAGGTGTCACCGGAATGGCAATCACCCACGCCCTGGCAGCGGGTCGCGTCGACGGATTCGTTCACCGCATCGATGACCTCGGCCACCTGGATGTGCCCCATCTCGCGGGAAAGCTGATAGCCGCCACCGGGACCTCGCACGCTGGTCACCAGTGCGCCGCGGCGAAGTTTCGCGAAAAGCTGCTCGAGATAAGACAGGGAAATGCCCTGCCGCTCGGAGATATCGGCCAGGGAAACCGGACCGTTCTGCGCATGCAGCGCCAGGTCGAGCATGGCGGTGACAGCGTAGCGGCCTTTGGTGGTGAGTCGCATGGTTGGATACCAATGGGGTTCGCTGGAGTGCGAGCAGTATCCCTTTTCCGAGTGTTTGAGTCAACTAAAAGACCCACAAAAACACTAGGACATAGATGCGGAGCGGCCTCGGATTTTAGCGCCAAGCGAAGCGGCGCGCCAGTGCGGGCACGCCTGCCGCCCTCCTAGCGCCGAGGCTCTTCCTTGACGTCCTCGAAGTCCTCTTCGCGCAGCGCCGGGAGCTCCTTGGCGCAGTAGTCACTGCCCAGCGCCTTCAGTGCGCCGCACATGCCCTCCAGGCGATCATCCACCGCCTGCAGGTGATCGAGCAGTTGACCAATCGCGCGCGCCACCGGATCGGGCATGTCACCGCTGATGCCGTAGGCATCGAAGCCGTACTTCTGCGCGATGGCCTGGCGCTTGGCCTCGTCCTCTTCGCTGGGCTTGCCGATCACGCGACCGGGAATACCGACCACCGTGGCACCGGCCGGCACCGCCTTGGTGACCACCGCATTGGAGCCGACCTTGGCCCCCGCGCCGACGGTGAACGGACCCAACACCTTGGCACCGGCACCGACCACCACGCCATCTTCCAGGGTCGGATGGCGCTTGCCCTTGTTCCAACTGGTGCCGCCCAGGGTCACCCCCTGGTAGAGCGTCACGTCGTCGCCGATCTCGGCGGTCTCGCCAATGACGATGCCCATGCCATGGTCGATGAAGAAGCGCCGGCCGATGGTCGCCCCCGGATGGATTTCGATGCCGGTCAGCCAGCGACCGAAGTTGGAGACCGCACGCGCCAGCCACTTCCATTCGTTGCGCCACAGGCCATTGGCCACACGGTGCAACCACACCGCCTGCAGCCCGGGATAGCAGGTGAGCACCTCGAAGGTATTGCGCGCCGCCGGATCGCGGTGGAACACGCTCCGGATGTCTTCTCGCATGCGCTCGAACATCAATCACCTCTCCGCTTGTGGGGTTCGCCGCGAATGGTTTTCTGCGTTTCGGTAAGGACGCCGCGCAGAATATTCATTTCCAGTCGACTGACGTTGGCGCGCCCGTACAAGCGCCGCAGCCTGGACATCAGGTGACGGGGATTCTGCGGGTCGAGAAAACCGATCTCGACCATCACCTGCTCCAGATGGCCGAAGTAGGACTCCATCTCGTCGAAGGTACAGGGCTGCTCGGCGAGCATCGCCGTAGCTTCGACCTTGGGCTTCTTGGTCGGCTCGCCCTGCGCCGCGAGCCACGCCATGCGCACCTCGTAGACCAGCACCTGGACAGCGGCCGCAAGGTTCAGCGAACCAAAGGAAGGGTCCGAGGGAATGTGTACGTGGTAGTGACAGCGCTGCAACTCGTCGTTGGTCAGTCCGGCGTACTCACGCCCGAAGACCAGCGCGACCTCGCCGCTCGCAGCATGCTCGAGCGTCGTCGATCCGCACTCGCGCGGATCCAGCAACGGCCAGGGAATGCGCCGGTCGCGGGCACTGGTGCCGAGCACCAGGCTGCAGCCGCTGAGCGCCTCTTCCAGAGTATCGACCACCTGCGCCGCATCGAGCACGTCGTCCGCGCCCGAGGCTCGCGCCCGCGCCTTGGGGCTGGGGAACTCCTCCGGCGCCACCAGCACCAGCCGCGACAAGCCCATGTTCTTCATGGCCCGCGCCGCGCCGCCGATGTTGCCCGGGTGGCTGGTGCCCACCAGCACCACGCGTATGTTTTCCAGCACGTCCACTCTCCCGCTAACGAAGGGCTGGAATAGTACCGAAGGTATCGCGAAGTCTCCATTCATCCGGTGAGCGGACGACGCAACGTCGCCAGACATCTGCTAGAATGGCCGGCTTTCTTTAACGACCCAGGTACCCTCCATGCAGCCCATGCTGAATATCGCGCTGCGCGCGGCCCGCAGCGCCGGTGAAATGATCGTGCGCTCCATCGAGCGCCTCGACGTACTGGCCATCAACGAAAAAGATGCCAACGACTACGTCAGCGAAGTCGATCGCGCCGCAGAGCTGCAGATCGTCACCGCGCTGCGCAAGGCCTACCCGACCCACGCCATCCTGGGCGAGGAAGGCGGCGTACTGGAGGGTAGCGGCGAAGGTGCCGATTACCAGTGGATCATCGACCCGCTCGACGGCACCACCAACTTCCTGCGCGGCGTCCCGCATTTCGCCGTGAGCATCGCCTGCAAATACCGCGGTCGCCTCGAGCACGCCGTCGTACTGGACCCGGTGCGCCAGGAAGAATTCACCGCCAGCCGTGGCCGTGGCGCCGCACTCAACGGTCGCCGCATTCGCGTCAGCCCGCGCAAGAGCCTCGAAGGCGCCCTGCTCGGCACCGGCTTCCCGTTCCGCGAAAGCCAGTTGGAGAACCTGGACAACTACCTGGGCATGTTTCGCTCCCTGGTCGGCCAGACCGCCGGCATCCGCCGCGCCGGCGCCGCCAGCCTGGACCTGGCCTACGTGGCTGCCGGTCGCTACGACGCCTTCTGGGAATTCGGTCTCTCCGAATGGGACATGGCAGCCGGCGCGCTGCTGATCCAGGAAGCCGGCGGCCTGACCAGCGACTTCTCCGGCAGCCACGAATTCCTCGAGAAGGGCCAGATCGTCGCCGGCAACACCAAGTGCTTCAAAGCCGTGCTTACCGCGATCCAGCCGCACCTCTCGGCAGCGCTCAAGCGCTGATCCCGGCGCGAAACGAAAAAAGCGCCCCGAGGGGCGCTTTTTTTTTTTGCATCGCTGAAACGCTTACTGCTGGCTCAACACCAACTGGCCGTCGCGCACCGGGATCTGCGAACCCGGATCACGCTCCATGCGCACCTGGCCGACCTGACCATCGAGATCGTACTTGACGTCGTAACCGACGACTTTCTCGCTGGTCTCGTTGACCGTGTTGCAACGGGTCTCGGTGGTGGTGTAGGTGTCGTTGGCCTGCATGCGGCCCTGGACCTGGTTACCGGCATAACCACCGCCGACGGCGCCGGCCACGGTGGCGATCTTCTTGCCGGTGCCGCCGCCGATCTGGTTGCCGAGCAGGCCCCCTGCAATGGCACCGATAGCGGTGCCTGCAATACGGTTGCTGTCCTGCACCGGGCGCTGACGGGTGACCGCGACGTCCTTGCAGACTTCACGCGGCGTCTTGATGGTTTCCTTGACGGGCTCGACCGCCAGCACCTTCGCATGATCGGGGCTGCGGTCGACCACACTGTAGGCCACCGCGCCGCCGGCGGTGACGATCACCGCGCCGAGCACGGTTCCGACGAGCATGGACTTGTTCATGGGCATCTCCTGACTTGCCGTTACGATCCCGAAGGACCGACTCGAATCCTTCGACGGCAAGTCAGGCGCGGAAGTTCCCGCTGCGCTTACGGGCGGTCGTCAGCCTCTTCGACCACCGGAGGAATCAGATCCTCGCGGGTCAGCTTGAGCCACACCAGTACCACGCTGGCGATGTACACCGACGAGTAGGTACCGGCCAGCACGCCGATAAACAGCGCCAGCGAGAAGCCCCAGAGGTTCTCGCCACCGAAGATCATCAGTGCCAGGATCGCCAACAGGGTCGAGATCGAAGTCGCCAGGGTACGCAGCAGGGTCTGGGTGGTCGAGATGTTGATGTTCTCGATCAGCTCGGCCTTGCGCAGCACACGGAAGTTCTCACGCACCCGGTCGAAGACCACGATGGTGTCGTTGAGCGAGTAACCGATGATCGCCAGCACCGCGGCAAGCACCGTCAGGTCGAAGGGGATCTGGAACAGCGAGAACACGCCCAGCGTGAGAATGACGTCATGGAACAGCGAGATCACCGCACCGAGACCGAACTTCCACTGGAAGCGGAAGGCGACGTACAACAGGATGCCGCCAAGCGCCACCAGCATGCCCAGGCCACCCTGGTCGCGCAGCTCCTCACCGACCGCAGGGCCGACGAACTCGTTGCGCTGCACGCTCAACTGCGCACCACCCTGCTGGAGCGCCGCCGCTACGCGCGCGCCCATCTGCTGATCCTCGCCCGGCACGCGCACGAGAATGTCGGTGGTGGAGCCGAAGCTCTGCACTATCGCGTCGGCGAAGCCGGCCTCGCGCAGTTGCGTACGCACCTGTTCGAGGTCCACCGGCTGCTCGTAACTCAGCTCGATCAACGAACCGCCGGTGAAGTCCAGGCCGAAGTTCAGCCCGCGAATCGCGAGGCTGCCCAGCGAGACCACGGTCAGCAGCAGCGTGCAGGCAAACGCGATATTGCGGATGCCCATGAAATTGATGACACGTTTCATCGCGCTACCTCAGATCCACAGCTTCTTGATGTCACGGCCACCGAAAATCAGGTTGACCATGCCGCGGGTGACGATGATGGCGGTGAACATCGAAGTGATGATGCCCAACGACAGGGTGACGGCGAAGCCCTTGACCGGCCCGGTGCCCATGGCGAAGAGAATGGCGCCGACCAACAGCGTGGTCAGGTTGCCATCGATGATCGCCGAGAAGGCCCGATCGAAGCCCTCGTGGATCGCCCGCTGCACGGACATGCCGTTGGCGATTTCCTCACGGATACGCGAGAAGATCAGCACGTTGGCGTCCACCGCCATCCCCATGGTCAGCACGATACCGGCGATACCCGGAAGGGTCAGGGTCGCACCGATCGCCGACATCAGCCCCACCAACACCACCATGTTGAAACACAGCGCAACGGTGGCCAGCAGACCGAAGAAGCGGTAGATCGCGGTGATGAACACGGCCACCAGGAGGAAGCCCCAGAGCGCCGCTTGCAGGCCGAGCTGGATGTTCTCCGCGCCCAGGCTCGGGCCGATGGTGCGCTCTTCGGCGAAGTACATCGGTGCGGCCAGGCCGCCGGCACGCAGCAGCAGCGCCAATTCCGAGGACTCGCCCGGACCGTTCAGGCCGGTGATGCGGAAGCTGTTACCCAGCGCCGACTGGATGGTCGCCAGGCTGATGATGCGCTTCTCCTCGACGAAACCGGGAACCGCGACCTCTTTCTCGACACCGTCGACGACCTTGCGGGTGTAACGGGTGATCGGCTTCTGCTCGATGAACACCACGGCCATGCTGCGCCCAACGTTGTTGCGCGTGGCACGGTTCATCAGGTCGCCGCCGTGGCCATCGAGGCGAATGTTCACCTGCGGACGGCCGTTCTCGTCGAAACTTGCCTGAGCATCGGTGACCTGGTCACCGTTGATGATCACGCTGCGTTCCAGCGGCACGGCGGGACGCCCCGGCTCGCGGAACTCGAAGGACTCGGTGGTCGCGCGCGGTGCATCCGCGGCGGCGGCCAGGCGGAACTCCAGGTTGGCGGTCTTGCCGAGAATGCGCTTGGCTTCGGCGGTGTCCTGCACGCCAGGCAACTCCACGACGATACGATTGGCGCCCTGACGCTGCACCAACGGCTCGGCCACACCCAGTTCGTTGACGCGGTTACGCACCGTGGTCAAGTTCTGCTGGATCGAGTATTCGCGGATTTCCGTAAGCTTGGCCGGAGTCAGCGCGAGGCGCAGCACCTGACGACCATCACGCTCGACGCTGGTGATGGTGAAGTCACGGTATTCGGCGGCGATCTTCGCACGCGCCTGACCGAGTTCGTCGGCATCCTCGAAGCCCAACTGAATGGCGCTGTCCTGCTGCGGCATGCTGCGATAACGAATGCGCTCGCGGCGCAGCAAGGTCTTGATCTCGTTCTCGTAGACATTGAGGCGCGCGTCGACGGCCTTTTCCATGTCCACTTCGAGCAGGAAGTGCACACCGCCGGAGAGGTCCAGGCCCAGTTTCATCGGGCTGGCACCCACGGCGCGTAGCCAGGCGGGCGTGGTCTGCGCCAGGTTCAGCGCCACCACGTAGTCGTCACCGAGGGTACGCCGCGCCAGCTCCTGGGCGGGCAACTGGTCTTCGGCACGCTGCATGCGCACCAGCGCACTGCCGCCCTGCTCGCCCAGTTCGGTCGCCTTGACCGCCAGGCCAGCGCCTTCGAGTGCCGTACGCACCTTGTCCAGATCCGCCTGACTGACCTGCAGCGAGGTGCTCGCACCACTGATCTGCACGGCCGGGTCGTCGGGATAGAGGTTGGGCGCGGAGTAGATGAAGCCGACCGCCAGTACTACCAGGATCAGCAGGTATTTCCACAGAGGGTATCTGTTGAGCATGTCACCGCTCGCTCAAGACACGGGGCGCACTGGGCGCCCCGCTTGGTTCGGAAGAATGCTGCAGGCCTCAGATGGCCTTCAGCGTGCCCTTGGGCAGGGTGGCGGCGATAGCCGCCTTCTGGAACTTCAGCTCCACGTTGTCGGAGACCTCGACGACCACGAAGTCGTCGGCCACCTTGGTCACGCGACCGGCGAGACCGCCAGAGGTGACGACTTCATCGCCTTTCTGCAGGCCGGAGAGCAGGTTCTTGTGCTCCTTGGCGCGCTTGGCCTGGGGGCGCCAGATCATCAGATAGAAGATGACCAGGAAACCGACCAGGAACACCCACTCGAAACCGCTGCCGGCGGGGGCGCCAGGCGCAGCGGCGTCGGCGTAGGCGGCGGGGATCAGAAAGCTCATGTTGGCAACTCCTGTTGCGTACTTAATAGAAGGAAGGAAATCAGTCCAGAGGGGGTGTCGGCAGCCCGCGACGGGCATAGAAGGCATCGACGAAGGCGGCCAATTTACCCTGTTGGATTGCCTCGCGCAAACCAGCCATCAGGCGCTGGTAATGACGCAAGTTGTGGATTGTATTCAACATGCTGCCCAGCATTTCGCCGCATTTGTCCAGATGATGCAGGTAGGCGCGGGAGAAATGTTTGCAGGTGTAACAGTCGCAATCCCTCTCCAGCGGTGATTCGTCATGGCGATGCACCGCGTTGCGAATCTTCACCACGCCCTCGGCGGTGAACAGGTGCCCGTTGCGCGCGTTACGCGTTGGCATCACGCAATCGAACATGTCCACGCCGCGGCGCACGCCCTCGACGATATCCTCCGGCTTGCCCACGCCCATCAGGTAGCGCGGCTTGTCCGCGGGCATCTGCTGCGGCAGGAAATCGAGCACGCGGATCATCTCTTCCTTGGGCTCACCGACCGACAGGCCTCCGATCGCCAGACCATCGAAGCCGATTTCGCTCAAGCCCTCCAGCGAGCGCATGCGCAGCGATTCGTGCATGCCACCCTGAACGATGCCAAACAGCGCGGAGGGATTGTCGCCATGGGCGATCTTCGAGCGCTTGGCCCAGCGCAACGACAGCTCCATGGAGCGGCGTGCGACGTCCTCGTCGGCCGGGTAGGGCGTGCACTCGTCGAAGATCATCACGATGTCCGAGCCCAGCGCGCGCTGCACCGCCATCGACTCCTCCGGCCCCATGAAGACCTTGGCGCCATCCACCGGGGAGGCGAAGTAGACGCCCTCCTCCTTGATCTTGCGCATCGCGCCCAGGCTGAACACCTGGAAGCCGCCAGAATCGGTGAGGATCGGCCCCTGCCACTGCATGAAGTCATGCAGGTCACCGAGCTTGCTGATCACTTCGGTGCCCGGACGCAACCACAGGTGGAAGGTATTGCCGAGGATGATCTGCGCACCGACCGCCTCGATGTCGCGGGGCAACATGCCCTTGACCGTGCCGTAGGTCCCCACCGGCATGAAGGCCGGCGTTTCCACCACCCCACGGGGGAAGCTCAACCGACCACGGCGGGCACGCCCCTCGGTGGCTAGCAGTTCGAAGGACATATGGCTCATGGGGTTTCCTCGGGGCCGCGCGGAGCGGGATTGCGGGTGATGAACATGGCGTCGCCATAGCTGAAGAAGCGGTAGCCCTCGGCCACCGCCTCGCGATAGGCGGCCATCGCCTCCGGATACCCGGCGAAGGCACTCACCAGCATCAGCAGGGTGGACTCGGGCAAATGGAAATTGGTGACCAGCGCGTCCACCACGCGGAAGCGATAGCCGGGAAAGATGAAGATGTCGGTATCGCCGCTGTAGGCCCGTAACTCACCGTCGCGCGCCGCACTTTCCAACGAACGCACGCTGGTCGTGCCGACCGCCACCACGCGCCCACCACGGGCACGACAGGCCGCCACCGCATCGACCACCGCCTGGCTCACCTCGAGCCACTCGCTGTGCATGTGATGCTCTTCGATGCGCTCCACACGCACCGGCTGGAAGGTCCCGGCCCCCACATGCAGCGTGACGAACGCGGTCTCCACACCCTTGGCGCGAATCGCCGCGAGCAGCGCATCGTCGAAATGCAGCCCGGCCGTGGGCGCGGCGACCGCACCGGCACGGTTGGCGTAGACGGTCTGGTAACGCTCGCGATCGGCCTCGTCATCCGGCCTGTCTATATAGGGAGGCAACGGCATGTGGCCACAGCGATCGAGCAACGCCAGCACGGGCTCATCGAAACCCAGCTCGAACAGGGCGCCGTGACGCGCGAGCATGCTCGCCTCGCCACCGCCCTCGATCTGCAAGTGGGTTCCCGGTTTGGGAGATTTGCTCGAACGCACATGGGCCAGTACGCGACGCTCATCGAGAATGCGCTCGACGAGGATCTCCAACTGCCCGCCGGACGCCTTGCGCCCGAACAGCCGCGCGGGAATCACCCGGGTGTCGTTGAACACCATCAGGTCTCCGGGCTGCAGGCGCGACAACAGGTCGGCAAAACACCCATGATTCAACGCGCCGCTGGGCCCATCGAGCATCAGCAGACGGCTGGCGCTGCGCTCGGCCAGCGGATGGCGGGCGATCAGGGACTCGGGAAGCTCGAAACTGAAATCGGAAACACGCATGGGTAGGCCGTCGAACGAAGGGAGCGAAGCTTAGCGGAAAAGCGTGAAACTGACCACGCGCCCCGGATTGACCGCCGTCACCGGCCTCCCTATACTGCGCCGCCATTGCCTCGGTGGCGGAATCGGTAGACGCAGCGGATTCAAAATCCGCCGCTTAATAAGCGTGAGAGTTCGAGTCTCTCCCGGGGCACCATTTCTCCCTTCCCAAGACCTATCGCTCGGACCAACGGCGAAACAACATCAATAGGGTGTTGGCAATTGCCGGAGACTTAGCGTAGAGTGCCTGAACTGTTTGCATGGGTCGCTGTTGAATCGTAACCTGCAGTAGATCACAAAAAGATTTGCTACATCCGCTCGACTTCCCTTCTCTCTGCAACCAGCTCCGGTCTCTTGAATATTCAAGGGACGGCCATTAACTCAAAGCTTCAAGGAAAAAGACATGTCGAATCGTCAAACCGGCACCGTCAAGTGGTTCAACGACGAGAAGGGTTTCGGCTTCATCACCCCCGAAAGCGGTCCGGATCTGTTCGTGCACTTCCGTGCCATCGAAGGTTCCGGCTTCCGTAGCCTGAAAGAAGGCCAGAAGGTGACTTTCGTCGCCGTTCAGGGCCAGAAAGGCATGCAGGCCGATCAGGTTCAGGTTCTCGCCTGATCACTGTCGCCTGACAGAAAAAACCCCGATGGAAACATCGGGGTTTTTTTATGCCTGCGATTTCTTCGGCGCTCACACTACAATGAGCGCCCGCCGTTCCAGCCGGATACCCCATGTCCAAGCCTCTACTGCAGCCCCAGGGGGATTTCCCCACCGCCACCCTACCCCGCCGCCTGGCGGCGATGTTCTACGACTTCCTGCTGTGCATCGCGCTGGTCATGGTGGTCACCCTGATCTACCAGCAGGGCATCCTGCGCCTGATCTACGGCAGCGAGCGCCTGCTGCAGCTTTCCGAGAGCGGCGCGCTGGACCACGACCCGATCCTCGCGACCCTGGCACTGTTTGCCCTGTTCGGTTTCTTTGCCAAGTTCTGGACCCACACCGGGCAGACGCTGGGCATGCAGGTCTGGAGCATTCGCGTGCAGAACGCCGACGGCAGCGCCATCGACCTGTGGCAGGCACTGCTGCGCTTCCTGCTGTCGATCATCGCCTGGCTACCGTGCGGGCTAGGCTTTCTCTGGGCACTTTGGGATAGGCGCCGGCGCACCTGGCACGACATGTACTCGGACAGCCTGGTGGTACGCCTACCCAAGCACGCCCACCGCAAGTAGCAGGCCGGAGCGGCCCGCTACTGCGCAGAACTGTCAGACGCTAGCCGGCGCGACGCAACAACCAGGCGCCGGCCAGCGCGCAGATCGCCGCCGGCAGCAGCACCGCAACGAGCGGCGGGAAGCCGAAGACCAGGCTGGAAGGCCCGAGCAACTGCTGGGCGATGCTGAACACGAAACCCACCAGCACGCCGGTGAAGATCCGCTGCCCAAGGGTCACCGAACGCAGCGGGCCGAAGATGAAGCTGATCGCCATCAGCACCAGCGCAGCGCTCACCACCGGCTGCAGCACCTTGGTCCAGAACGCCAGCCAATAGCGACCGTTGCTCAGTTCCTGGGCCGCCAGGTAGTGCACGTAACGCCACAACCCGCTGATCGACAAGGCCTCAGGGTCCACCGACACGGTGCTCAGCAGATCAGGCGTCAGCTCGATGTCCCAGCGCTCGGAGGGTACCTCGTCCACCTGGGTGGAACCCTCGAGAAAACGCGTGGTAGCGACGTTCTCGAGCTGCCAGTGGTCGACCTCGTAGACGGCACGGCGGGCGAAGCTCGAGGAGAGCATGCGCCGCTGGTCATCGAAGCGATAACGGGTGATGCCATAGAGCACACCACCGGACTGCACCGCATTGATGTGAACGTATTCTTCGCCCTGGCGATGCCAGACGCCGTGCCGCGAACTCTGCGCCAAGCCGCCGTCCTGAGCCATCGCCCGCTTTGACTGCGCCAGGCTTTCCGCGGCGGGAGCCAGGTATTCGCCCAGCACCAGGCCGGCGATCATCAGCACCAGCAGCGGCTTCATCACCGCACCGACGATACGCCCCACGGACACGCCCGCAGCACGCATCACCGTCAGTTCGCTGCTACTCGCCAGGGTACCGAGGCCGACCAGGCAGCCAATCAGCGCCGCCATCGGCAGCAAATCGTAGAACCGCCGGGGCGCGGTCAGCAGTACATAGACCAGCGCATCGGTCAGGCCATAGCCACCCTCGATGTCGCCCAGTTCATCGATGAAAGCGAAGAGCATCGCCAACCCCCCGATCACCCCGAGCACGGAGAGGATGGAGAGCATCACGCTTTTCGCGATGTAACGGTCGAGCAGGTTCATGCCAGCGCCTCCCGCGCATCGCGACGCATCGCCCGGCGCAGGCTGAAGGGCTCCCAGTAAAGCAACGCCAGGGCGATGCCGAGGAACAACAGGTGCACCCACCACAGCCCCAGGGCAGGCGGAATGCGGGCCTTGTCCAGCGCGCCGCGCATGGCGATCAACAGCGCCAGGTAGATCATGTAGAGGAAGATCGCCGGAAGCAGCTTGAGGAAACGGCCCTGGCGCGGGTTGACGCGCGCCAGCGGCACCGCCAGCAGGGTGATGACGAAGACCAACAGCGGCAGCGACAGGCGCCATTGCAACTCGGACTGATGACGCGGGTCATCGCTACCGAACAGGGCCGAGGTGGGGATGGCCTCGCGCTCGCCGATTTCCAGGCTGACCTCGGGCTTGGGCAACAGCACGCCGTAGGTGTCGTACTTGATGACCCGGTAATCGGCCTGGCCGGGCACCCCATCGTAGCGGTAGCCATTCTCGAGGATCAGGTAGCGGCTGCCGTCGGGCTGAATCTCCTGGCGTCCGCGCTGGGCCACCAGCACGCCAATCTGCGGCTCCTTGCCCGCACTGCCGGCACGTCGCTCACTGATGAACACGCCCTGCAGTTCGCCACGGTCCGCCGAGAGTTTCTCGGTATAGGTGACCCGCGTACCGTCGGAAAGCGACTGGAAGCGCCCCGGTGCCAGGGTGTCGAACTCGGTCAGCGCGTCCTGGGCATTGAGGATGCGCTCGACCTGACTGATGCCCTGCGGCGCCAGGCCCATGCTCAGCCAGGCGACCAGCGCGGCGACCACGGCCGCCGGAGCCAGGCTGTACAACGCCAAACGCCGCTGGCTGAAGCCGGTGGCGCTGAGCACGGTCATCTCGCTTTCCAGGTACATGCGCCCATAGGCCAGCAAGATCGCCAGGAACAACCCGAGCGGCAGGATCAGCTGCAGGAAGCCGGGCATGCGATAGAGCATGATCAGCAACAGCGCCGACGGATCGAGCACACCCTGCGCGGCCTGCGCCAGGTACTTGATGAAGCGGCCGCTCATGATGATGACCAGCAGTACGCCACTGACGGCGGAAAGGGTCACCAGCAGCTCGCGGGACAGATAGCGAAAGAGGATCAAACCGGACACTCCAGGGTTGTCAGCCTCGACCAGCTACGCTCACACTAGCTGTCAGAGGCCGGCCCGCGCTTGGACGAGCCTGGATCAAACAGCCGGCATTATCCTGAAAACCCGACTCTTTGTCTTGGGGACCCCTCACGATGGATTTCGTTGTCAAGAACGCCCGCCCGGAAACCCTGAAAACCGCCACCCTGGTCGTCACCCTCGGTGAAGGCCGCGTGCTCGGTCAAGCCGCCCAGGCGCTGGACCAGGCCAGTGGTGGCGCCCTGGCGGCGATCCTCAAGCGTGGCGACATCGCCGGCAAGCTCGGCCAGACCCTGCTCATCCATACGTTGCCCGGCATCAAGGCCGAGCGCGTACTGCTGGTCGGCAGCGGCAAGGAGCCAGTGCTCGACGTGCGCGCCTTCCGCAAACTGATCGCCGCCGTTGCCGGCGTGCTCAAGGGCCTGGGCGGCGCCGACGCGGCACTCGCTCTGGACGACCTGCAGGTCAAGGAGCGCGGCACCTACTCCCGCGTGCGCCTGGCCAGCGAGCTGCTCGCCGACGGCGAGTACCGCTTCGATCGCTTCAAGAGCACGAAAGCCGAACCCCGCGCACTGAAGAAGATCATCCTGCTCGAAGGCCGCGCCGCCGAAGCCGAGGCCAAGCTCGGCGCCGCCCATGCCAGCGCCATCGCCGCCGGCATGGCCCTGGCCAAGGACCTGGGCAACCTGCCCGGCAACCTCTGCCACCCCAGCTTCCTCGCCGAACAGGCCAAGGCACTGGGCAAGGAGTTCGCCAAGCTCAAGGTCGAGGTGCTGGACGAGAAGAAACTCAAGGAACTGGGTATGGGCGCCTTCCTCGCCGTGGCCCAGGGCAGTGAGCAGCCACCGCGCCTGGTGGTGCTGCAATACAACGGCGCGAAAAAGAAAAGCGAGCAGCCCTACGTGCTGGTCGGCAAGGGCATCACCTTCGACACCGGCGGCATCAGCATCAAACCCGCCGCCGGCATGGACGAGATGAAATACGACATGTGCGGCGCCGCCAGCGTGCTCGGCACCTTCCGCGCCGTGCTCGAACTGGGCCTGCCGATCAACCTGGTGGGCCTGCTGGCCTGCGCCGAGAACATGCCCAGCGGCCGCGCCACGCGCCCCGGCGACATCGTCACGAGCATGAGCGGGCAGACCGTGGAGATCCTCAACACCGACGCCGAAGGGCGCCTGGTGCTGTGCGACACCCTCACCTACGCCGAACGCTTCAAGCCGCGCGCGGTGCTCGACATGGCCACCCTCACCGGCGCCTGCATCGTCGCCCTGGGTGCCAACACCAGCGGCCTGATGGGTAACGACGACGAACTCATCGCTCAGGTGCTGTCCGCCGGCGTCAGCGCGGGCGACCGCGCCTGGCAACTGCCGCTGTTCGACGAATACCAGGACCAGCTCGACAGTCCCTTCGCCGACATCGCCAACATCGGCGGGCCGAAGGCCGGCACCATCACCGCCGGCTGCTTCCTGTCGCGCTTCACCAAGGCCTACAAGTGGGTACACCTGGACATCGCCGGCACTGCCTGGGTCAGCGGCGGCAAGGACAAGGGCGCCACCGGCCGCCCGGTCCCGCTGCTCACCCAGTACCTGCTCGATCGCGTCGAGCAGGCCTGAGCAGCGCGATGAGCGACACCCGCGTCGAGTTCTACGTACTTCCCGACACCAGCGAGCAGGCGCGCCGGCGCACGGCCTGCGTGCTCGCCGGCAAGGGCTGGCGCGCCGGCCTGCCGGTGTTCCTGCGCGGTAGCGACGAAGCCGAGTGCGAGGCGCTGGACGCCCTGCTCTGGGAATTTCGCGAGGAAAGCTTCGTGCCCCACGGGCTTCACGCGGACGATCCGCTGGCGCCCGTGGTGATCGGTATCGATGAGGTGCCCAGCGCCGCCCATGGACTGCTGGTCAACCTCAAGCCCGACCTGTCGCCGCAACTGGCGCACTTCTCCCGGGTGATCGAGATCGTCAACCAGCAACCAGAACTGCTCAGCGCCTGCCGCGAGAACTTCCGCGACTACCGCAAGCGTGGCTACGAGCCGCGCCGTGTGGAGCTCTGAGCATGAGCGACGAACGTCGCGGGCGATTGCTCGCAGAACTCAACGACCTGCACGAGATGCTCCAGGAGCCCTCTGGCAGCGAACCGGTGCCCAACGCCTTTGCCGACCTCGACCCGCAGCGCATTCCGCTGCTGCAGGACATCGTCGAGGACGAGGCGGAAAGCACCCCGCCGCGACTCCCTGCGCCCCAGGCCAGCGAGGCGCCGGTCGACGAAATCGCTGCCACGGACCGCGCGCAAGCGCTGCAGGCCCACCTGCGCGACGCCGCACCCGGCATCCTCGCCGAACTGCTCGCCGAGTTCACCCCGCGCATCGAAGCCGAGCTGCGCCAGCGCCTGGCCGCCGAGATGGAACGCCAACTGCGCGCTTTAGAGGACAGAACGCCGCACTAGCGCTTCGCGTCTCCCCACCTTCCTTGGGTATACTCGCCGGTCCACACGATCAGCCGCTCCAAGGTTCCCCCCTCACATGGACAAGACCTACCAGCCCAACGCCATCGAAACCTCCTGGTACCAGACCTGGGAGCAGAACGGGTATTTCGCCCCGCAAGGCGAGGGCCAGCCGTACACCATCATGATCCCGCCGCCGAACGTCACCGGCAGCCTGCACATGGGCCACGGCTTCAACAACGCGATCATGGACGCGCTGATCCGCTTCCGCCGCATGCAGGGCCGCAAGACCCTCTGGCAGCCCGGCACCGACCACGCCGGCATCGCCACGCAGATGGTCGTCGAGCGCCAGCTCGCCGCCCAGGGCGTCAGCCGCCACGATCTCGGCCGCAAGCGTTTCATCGAGAAAGTCTGGGACTGGAAGGCCGAATCCGGCGGCAACATCACCCGCCAGATCCGCCACCTAGGCTCCTCCGTGGACTGGTCGCGCGAACGCTTCACCATGGACGAAGGCCTCTCCGAAGCGGTCAAGGAAGCCTTCGTGCGGCTGCACGCCGACGGCCTGATCTACCGCGGCAAGCGCTTGGTCAACTGGGACACCAAGTTCCACACCGCGATCTCCGACCTCGAGGTGGAGAACCACGACGAGAAGGGCCACCTCTGGCACCTGCGCTACCCGCTGGCCGACGGCGCCAAGACCGCCGAGGGCAAGGATTACCTGATCGTCGCCACCACCCGCCCGGAAACCATGCTCGGCGACGCCGCCGTCGCGGTACACCCGGAAGACCCGCGCTACAAGGCGCTGATCGGTCGTCACGTGATGCTGCCGCTGGTCAACCGACTGATCCCCATCGTCGGCGACGACTACTGCGATCCCGAGTTCGGCACCGGCTGCGTGAAGATCACCCCGGCGCATGACTTCAACGACTACGAAGTCGGCAAGCGCCACCACCTGCCGCTGATCAACATCTTCGACAAGAACGCCGCGGTGCTCGCCCGCGCCCAGGTGTTCGACATCGACGGCAAACCCAACACCCGCGTCGATGGCAGCCTGCCCGATGGCTACGCCGGCATGGACCGCTTCGCCGCGCGCAAGGCCATCGTCGCCGAATTCGACGCCATGGGCCTGCTCGAGAAGATCGAGGACCACGCGCTGAAGGTGCCCAAGGGCGACCGTTCCGGCACCGTCATCGAGCCCTGGCTGACCGACCAGTGGTACGTCTCCACCAAGCCGTTGGCCGAGAAGGCCATCGCCGCGGTGGAAAGCGGTGACATCCAGTTCGTGCCCAAGCAGTACGAGAACATGTACTTCAGCTGGATGCGCGACATCCAGGACTGGTGCATCAGCCGCCAGCTCTGGTGGGGCCACCGCATCCCGGCCTGGTACGACGAAGCCGGCAACGTCTACGTCGGCCGCGACGAGGCCGAAGTGCGCGCCAAGTACAACATCCGCAATGACGAACCCCTGAGCCAGGACGAAGACGTGCTGGACACCTGGTTCAGCTCCGGCCTGTGGACCTTCTCCACCCTTGGCTGGCCCGAGCAGACCGAGTACCTGAAGACCTTCCACCCCACCGACGTGCTGGTCACCGGCTTCGACATCATCTTCTTCTGGGTCGCCCGGATGATCATGCTGTCCACCCACCTGGTCGGCCAGGTGCCGTTCAAGACCGTCTACGTCCACGGCCTGGTGCGTGACGGCCAGGGGCAGAAGATGTCCAAGTCCAAGGGCAACGTGCTCGACCCGCTGGACATCGTCGACGGCGTCGACCTCGACACCCTGCTGGCCAAGCGCACCAGCGGCATGATGCAGCCCAAGCTCGCCGAGAAGATCGCCAAGCAGACCAAGGCCGAGTTCCCCGAGGGCATCGCCAGCTACGGCACCGACGCCCTGCGCTTCACCTTCTGCTCGCTGGCCACCACCGGCCGCGACGTGAAGTTCGACATGGGTCGCGTCGAGGGCTACCGCAACTTCTGCAACAAGCTGTGGAACGCCGCCAACTTCGTCATCGACAACACCGACGGCTTCGACACCGGCGCCAATGGCGAGCCCGTTGAGCTGTCGCCGGTGGACCGCTGGATCAGCTCGGCGCTGCAGCGCACCGAGATCGAAGTCACCCGTCACCTCGACGCGTTCCGCTTCGACCTCGCCACCCAGGCCCTCTACGAGTTCATCTGGGACGAGTACTGCGCCTGGTACCTGGAGCTGTGCAAGCCGGTGCTGTGGGACGAGCACGCCTCCATCGAACGCCAGCGCGGCACCCGCCGCACCCTGGTGCGCGTACTGGAGACCGCGCTGCGCCTGGCGCACCCGTTCATGCCGTTCATCACCGAAGAGATCTGGCAGCGCATCAAGGCCAGCGCCGGCAAGTCCGGTGACACCCTGATGCTGCAACCCTGGCCGGTGGCCGACGAGAGCCGCATCGATGCCGAAGCCGAGGACGACGTCGCCTGGGTGAAGATTTTCATGCTCGGCGTGCGGCAGATCCGTGGCGAGATGAACATCTCCATGGCCAAGCGCATCGACGTGATCCTCGCCAACGCCAACGACGAGGATCGCCGTCGCCTGGCCGACTTCGAGCAACTGCTGGCCAAGCTGGCCAAGCTCGAATCGGTGCGCGTGCTGGCCGCCGGCGAGGAGGCACCGATGTCGGCGACGGCCCTGGTCGGCGACATGCAAGTGCTGGTGCCGATGGCCGGACTGATCGACAAGGGCGCCGAACTGGCGCGCCTGGACAAGGAGATCGCCCGCCTGGAAGGTGAGGTCCAGCGCGTCGGTGGCAAGCTCGGCAACGAAGCCTTCGTCGCCAAGGCCCCGCCCGCGGTGATCGACAAGGAGCGCGCCAAGCTCGCCGAGGCCGAACAGGCGCTGGCACAGCTGGTCGAGCAGCGCGGACGCATCGCCAACCTCTGATCCGCAGGCGGCATCACAAAGGCCGCGGGCGACTCACGTCGTTCGCGGCCTTTGTCGTTCCGGGCAACCCGCCTCTGTTACCCTCGGGGCACTTCGCAGGAGTGCCCCCATGGAACCGAGCAAGACCAAGACCAGCTTCTACCGCCGCCTGTACGTCGCCTGGCTGATCGACAGTGGCAACGCGACCAGCGTACCGGCGCTGATGGAAGCCACCGGCATGCCCCGCCGCACCGCCCAAGACACCCTCTCCGCCCTGCACGAACTGGACATCGACTGCGTCTTCGAGCAGGCCGAGGGCGAGCGCAACAACGCCGGCTTCTACCGCATCCGCGACTGGGGCGCGATCGATCCGGCCTGGGTCGGCAGCCATTTGCCGCGCATCAAGGCCGTTCTCGGCTACCCGTGACAGACTGCCGCTCCCTGCCTTTGGAAACACCCGTTCGATGACCAAGGAACTGCTCTGGGTCCTCTGCCTGCTGGCCATGGCGGTGGCGCTGTTCGTGCGCAACCGGCCGCGCATGGACGTGGTCGCGCTGCTGGCGATGGTCGCCCTGCCGATGTCCGGGGTGCTCACGGTGCCCGAGGCGCTGGCCGGCTTCGCCGACGCCAGCGTGGTGTTGATCGCCGCGCTGTTCGTCATCGGCGACGGCCTGGTGCGTACCGGCATCGCCTACAGCCTGGGGGACTGGCTGGTGGCGCGCGCCGGCAACAGCGAGGCGCGCCTGCTGGTCCTGCTGATGCTCGCCGTGGCACTGCTCGGCTCGGTGATGAGCTCCACCGGCATCGTCGCCATCTTCATTCCCATCACCCTGAGCATCGCCGCGCGCCTGCACATCCCGCCGGGCCGGCTGATGATGCCGCTGGCGTTCGCCGGGCTGATCTCGGGCATGCTCAGCCTGGTCGCCACGCCGCCGAACATGGTGGTGCATGCCGAGCTGCGGCGCGCCGGCTACGAGGGTTTCGGCTTCTTCGACGTCACCCCGCTGGGCCTCGCGGTACTGCTCGCCGGGCTCGGCTACATGCTCCTGCTGCGCGGTCGATTGCTCGCCGGCAATCCGGTGCATGCGGCCGCCGTGGCCCGCCGCACCCTGGCCGACGTGGCACGCGCCTACCGCCTGAGCGAACGCGAGCGGCGTCTGCGCGTGCGCCAGGATTCAGCGCTGGCCAACCAGGCCCTGGACGAACTGGAGCTGCGCAAGCAGTACGGCATCAACGTCATCGCCGTGGAACGTCAGCGGCGCTTCCGCAGCCTGCTGTTGATGGCCACCGGCAATACCCAGCTGCAACCCGGCGACGTGCTGTTGGTGGACCTCGCCAGCCCGACCATCGCGCTGCTCGGCGC
The DNA here is from genome assembly GCF_055768815.1 of Pseudomonas sp. R4-15. Taxonomy (NCBI): domain Bacteria; kingdom Pseudomonadati; phylum Pseudomonadota; class Gammaproteobacteria; order Pseudomonadales; family Pseudomonadaceae; genus Pseudomonas; species Pseudomonas sp. R4-15. The sequence continues at coordinate 1,882,310 of NZ_CM147293.1, read as the reverse complement.
CTACGACGAACTCGGCCTGGAGCCGCTGCCGCTGCCCAGCTCCTATTTCAGCCTGCATTCCCACGAGCTGGGCCTGGCCGAAGTGGCCCTGCCACCGGACTCGACGTTGCCGGGCAAGAGCGTCCAGGAACTGGCCTTCCGCAGTCGCTACAAGCTCAACGTGGTCGGCCTGCGGCGCCGCGGCGAGGCCATGGACGGCCTGCTGGTCGACGAGAAGCTGCGCGCCGGCGACACCCTGCTGGTGGCCGGTGCCTGGCGCGATATCGCGCGCCTGCAGGGCCAGCGCGACGAAGTGCTGCTGCTCGGCCTGCCCGCCGAGGTGGACGAGATGGCACCCACCGCGCGCAAGGCGCCGTACGCCCTGCTGAGCCTGGCGGTGATGGTCGGTTTGATGGTCAGCGGCGCGGTGCCCAACGTGCTCGCCGCACTGATCGGCTGCCTGCTGATGGGCGCCTTCCGCTGCATCGACATCGACAGCGCCTACAAGGCCATCCACTGGCCGAGCCTGATCCTCATCGTCGGCATGTTGCCCTTTGCCCTGGCGCTGCAGAAGACCGGCGGCATCGCCCTGGCGGTGGACGCCCTGGTCGGTGCCCTCGGCGAAGCCGGGCCAAGGGCGATCCTCGCCTGCCTGTTCGCCGTCACCGCGCTGATCGGGCTGTTCATCTCCAACACCGCCACCGCGGTGCTGATGGCACCGGTAGCAGTGGCCACCGCCGAACAACTGGGCGCCTCGCCCTACCCCTTCGCGATGACCGTCGCACTGGCCGCCTCGGCGGCCTTCATGACGCCCATCTCGTCGCCGGTGAACACCCTGGTGCTGGGGCCGGGCAACTATCGCTTCGCTGATTTCGTGCGGGTCGGTGTACCATTCACGTTCCTGGTCATGGCCCTGTGCGTGTTGCTGGTGCCCTGGCTGTTTCCCTTCTGACAAGGAACGTCGCGCATGGCGATCGAATGGTGGTGGTGGCTGGTCGGCGGGCTTGGCCTGGTGCTGGCCGAGCTGGCGATTCCGACCTTCTTCGTGATCTGGTTTGGCCTCGGTGCGCTACTCGTGGCGCTGGCGCTGCTGGTCGTCCCGACGCTCTCACTGACGGCCCAGCTGGGGCTGTGGATCGTCGCTTCGCTGGCGATGCTGGTGCTCTGGTTCCGGGTATTCAGTCCGCGGCGCCAGCGCACCCTGGTCGGCACGGCGGAGGGCACGGTGCTCGGCGAGATCGGCCTGCTGGTCGGTGCCGTGGCGCCTTTCCAGCGTGGCCGCGTGCGCTTCCAGAAGCCGATCCTCGGCGCCGAGGAATGGGCCTGCATCGCCGAACAGGAGATCGCCTCCGGCGAACGGGTGAAGGTGGTCTCCATCGAAGGCAGTTTTCTCAAGATCACGCGGGCCTGAGGGCCCGCGCCAAACAAGGAGCTACACATGAATGCGGGACTGATCATCGCCGTCGCGATCCTGGTATTCGTCGTCGTCACCGTGGCCAAGGGCGTGCGCCTGGTGGCCCAGGGCGAGGAATGGGTGGTCGAACGACTGGGCAAGTACCACGCCACGCTACGTCCGGGTCTGAACATCCTCATCCCCTACCTGGACAACGTCGCCTACAAGCTGATCACCAAGGACATCATCCTCGACGTGCAGGAGCAGGAGGTCATCACCCGTGACAACGCGGTGATCCTGACCAACGCCATCGCCTTCGTGAAGGTCACCGATCCGGTCAAGGCGGTGTACGGCGTCACTGATTTCTCCGAGGCGATCCGCAACCTGATAATGACCACCCTGCGCTCCATCGTCGGCGAGATGGAGCTGGACGAGGCGCTGTCCTCGCGGGACAAGATCAAGGCGCGCCTGCGCGAGAGCATCGCCGACGAGGCCGTCGACTGGGGCCTGACCGTGAAGTCGGTGGAAATCCAGGACATCAAGCCGTCCGAATCGATGCAGCGCGCGATGGAACTGCAGGCCGCCGCCGAGCGCGAGCGCAAGGCGATGGTCACCCGCGCCGAGGGCGAGAAGCAGTCCGCGATCCTCGAGGCCGAGGCCCGTCTGGAGTCCGCCAAACGCGACGCCAACGCCCAGGTGATGCTCGCCGAAGCCTCGGCCGAGGCGATCCGCCGCGTCACCGCCGCCATCGGCAACGAAAGCGGGCCGATGATGTACCTGCTCGGCGAGAAGTACATCGCCGCCATGGACAACCTGGCGAGCAGCGCCAACGCCAAGACCGTGTTGCTGCCGGCGGACCTGCAGGAAACCCTGCGCGGCGTGCTCGGCAAACGCGGCTAGTCATCCTGCGCGGCAGTGGCCGAGGTCACTGTCGCGCCCTCCTAGCGACACCCGCGCAAACGATTGCAGCTCACCTGGCCGCGCTCACCGTCGCCGGTGGTGAAGCTGTTCACCTGGTTCCAGCCGATGCGCCGGCCGCTGCCGGTCCACAGGTTGAAATCGCTGCTCGCCCCGGCGAAGTACTGGATACGCCCCAGGCGCGTGAGCGTCTGCGCCCAGGACAATCCCGAGCGCGCATCGAAGCCACGCAGATAGAACTGGTTGCCCTGCTGCGCCACCGCGTAGAAATTGCCGCGTGGATCGCTGCAATGCAGGATGCTGGCGCTGCGTACGCAATGCACGTCGGCGCCCATCAGGCGAGGCAGCTCGGCGTGCGCCGGCAGGGCAAAGGCGGCGCAGAGAAGAAGGGATAGCGCAGGCAGGCGCATGGGAGCATCCGGCAACCAGGGACGCAACAACATAACATCCCAAGGCCAACTGTTGCTCGACCACTGTAGTGCAACAACCGAGCAGGGCTGTGGGACAATCCGTCTTCCTTCCGCCATGTCCCGCCCCATGTCACCACCCGCCAGTAAAGGCACCCTGCATCCGCGCAACCGCCACCAGGGCCGCTATGATTTCGATCGCCTGATCCAGGCCAACCCGGCCCTGGCGCGCTTCGTCATCCGCAATCCGCATGGCAAGCGCAGCATCGACTTCGCCGACCCGCAGGCCGTACGCCTGCTCAACCAGGCCCTGCTGCGCCAGCTCTACGGCGTGCAGCACTGGGACATTCCGCCCGGCTACCTGTGCCCGCCCGTGCCCGGTCGTGCCGACTACATCCACGGCCTGGCCGACCTGCTCGCCGAGGACGCGGGTGAGCTACCGCGCGGCGACAAGGTGCGCCTGCTGGACATCGGCTGCGGCGCCAACTGCATCTATCCACTGCTCGGCCACCTGGACTACGGCTGGCAGATGCTCGGCGCCGACATCGACGCCACAGCGCTCGCCGCCGCCGGCGAGATCGTCCGCGCCAACCGTCTGCACGGCGCCATCGAACTGCGTCGCCAGGGCGATGCCCAACGCCTGTTCGCCGGCATCCTGCAGCCCGGCGAGCGGCTGCACGCCACCCTGTGCAACCCGCCGTTCCACGCCAGCGCCGCCGAGGCGAGTGCCGGCAGCCGCCGCAAGTGGCGCAACCTCGGCCGCCAGGACCCATCGCGCAAGCTGCCGACGCTGAACTTCGGCGGCCAGGCCAACGAACTGCACTGTCCCGGCGGCGAACTGGCCTTCCTCAAGCGCATGGCCGCCGAAAGCGTGGAGTTCGCCGAGCAGGTGCTGTGGTTCACCTCGCTGGTCTCCAAGTCCGGCAACCTGCCGCCGCTGCGCGAGGCCTTGCGACGCGTCGGCGCCGTGGAGATTCGCGAACAACCCATGAGCCAGGGCCAAAAGCGCAGCCGCTTCCTCGCCTGGAGCTTCCATGACGCCGCCGGCCGCCGCGCCTGGCTGGCCACCCAACCCTGAGCCGATGGAGGCGACATGCTGCGTTCACGCCTGACCCTGATGTCCATCCTCGCCGCCCTGCACCTGTTGCTCGGCGCTACGCTGATTCCCGCCCTGCCGCTGGAGCATCCCGGCCGCCTGCTGGCCGTCGCCTTCCTGGTGCTGTCCTGGCTGCTGCTGCCGCTGGGCCTGCGCTCGCGCAGCCTGCCGCGCCCCGTGGCCTGGGTCGCCCTGCTGTGGATGGGCAGCTTCTCCTGCCTGCTGGTACTGGGCCTGGCGCGCGCGCTGGTACTCGGCGTGCTCGCGCTGTTCGCCGTCGAACTGCCCCATGCCTGGATCGCCGGCAGCGCCTGGGCCGTGCTCGCGGGCACCCTGCTGATGACGCTAGCCGGCCTGCTCAACGCGCGCCGCTCGCCGCGCATCAAGCGCGTCGAACTCAAGCTGCCGGGACTGCCCCAGGGCCTCGACGGCCTGCGCATCGTGCAACTGAGCGACGTACACGTCGGCCCGACCATCCGCCGAGGCTGGATCGATCGCGTGGTGCAGCGCTGCAACGCCCTCAACCCGGACCTCACGGTGCTCACCGGCGACCTGCTCGACGGCAGCGTCGAACAACTGCGCGAACAGATCGCCCCGCTCGGCCAACTGCGCGCGCGCCACGGCGTGTACGCGGTGCTCGGCAACCACGAGTACTACTCCGGCGCCGAGGCCTGGGTCGCCGAATGGCGGCGCATGGGCCTCACCGTGCTGCTCAACGAACATCGGCTGATCGAGCACAGCGGCGCGCAGCTCGCCCTGGCCGGCGTCACCGACTACTCCGCCGGTGTCTATGACCCGGCGCAGCGCTCGGACCCCAGCGCCGCCCGCCGTGGAGCCCCCGCCGAGGCCTACCCGCTGCTGCTCGCGCACCAGCCGCGCTCGGCGGACGCCGCCGCCGAAGCCGGCTTCCGCCTGCAGCTGTCCGGGCACACCCACGGCGGCCAGTTCTGGCCGTGGATGCACTTCGTGCGCCTGCAGCAACCTTGGGTCGCCGGCATCCACCGCCTCGGCGACCTGTGCGTCTACATCAGCCGCGGCACCGGCTATTGGGGCCCACCGATGCGCCTGGGAGCCCCCTCGGAAATCACCCTGCTGACCCTGCGTCATGCCTGACCGGAGAACCGCCATGCCCCGCCGCTTCAAACAAGTCGACGTGTTCAGCCAACGCTCCTACCTGGGCAACCCGCTGGCGGTGATCCTCGATGCCGAAGGCCTGTCCGACGCACAGATGCAGGCCTTCGCGCGCTGGACCAATCTTTCCGAGACCACCTTCGCGCTGCCGCCGAGCACGCCCGAGGCCGACTACCGGGTACGCATCTTCACCCCCGACGGCGAGCTGCCGTTCGCCGGCCACCCGACCCTTGGCACCGCCCACGCCTTGCTGGAAACCGGCCTCGCGCCGCGCACGCCCGGTCGCCTGGTGCAGGAGTGCGGCGCCGGTCTGATCGAACTGCAGCAACATGACGACGGCAGCCTCGCCTTCCGCGCCCCGCCGGCGCGCTTCACCGTGCTGAACGACAACGCCCGGGCGCTGCTGCAGAGCGCCCTCGGCGAACACGCCAGCGCTGCCGGCACGGCCACACTGGTCACCGCCGGCATCGGCTGGCTGCTGGTGCCCATGGATTCGCTGGAAAACTGCCTCGCCACGCGCCTGCAACTGAACGCCGTCGAAGCCCTGGCCGAAGCCATCGACAGCGTCGGCGTGGCGCTCTACGCCCGGCATCCCGCCGCCAGCGAAATCGACTACGAGATCCGTGCGCTGATCCCGCAGCAGGGCAGCCTGGTGGAAGACCCGGTGACCGGCAGCGCCAACGCCTGCCTCGCGCACCTGCTGCAACATCTGGGCGAAGCCCCCGCCGCCGGCTACCGCGCCCGCCAGGGCACCGCCATCGAGCGCGACGGCCGCATCCAGGTCAGCTACCGCGACGGCGCCCCCTGGATCGGCGGCCACAGCCTGACGCTGATCGACGGCCAACTGGCCGACTGAAGGGCAAGCCATGGCGCAAACCGGCGACTGGGTGATCCACGGCGACGACGACGGCAAGGTCGCGCGCATCGAGGCTTATTTCCAGGGCCACGGCTACGAGCCGCATCGCCACGACACCTACGCCATCGGCCATACGCTGGCCGGCGTGCAGAGCTTTCGCTATCGCGGCGCGATGCGCCACAGCCTGCCCGGCGGCGCCCTGGTGCTGCATCCGGACGAGCTGCACGACGGTATGGCCGGCACCGAGGAGGGCTTTCGCTACCGCATGCTCTATCTCGACCCAGTGCTGATCCAGCAGGTGCTCGGCGGCCAGCCGCTGCCCTTCATCGCCGGCGGTCTCTCCAGCGACCCGCGCCTGCTGCGCGCCAGCGCAACCCTGCTCGGCGCCATCCAGCAACCGCTGGAATCCCTCGAAGAAGACGATGCCATCTACGACCTCGCCCTGGCGCTACAGCAGGCCAGCGGCCGTAAACGTGGGCGGCGCGCGCTGGACTACCCGGCCGCCGAACGCGCCCGCGGTTACCTGCACGAACACTTTCGCGAAACCGTCGATCTCGGTGAACTGGAACGCATCAGCGGCCGCGACCGCTGGAGCCTGTCGCGGGATTTTCGCGCGCTCTACGGCACCAGTCCCTACCGCTACCTGAGCATGCGTCGGCTGGCCTACTGTCGGCAGTTGCTGCACGCCGGACATTCCCTGGCCGACGCCGCACTGGCCTCGGGCTTCTTCGACCAGAGCCACATGTCGCGCCACTTCCTGCGCGGCTTCGGCCTGCCGCCCGGACGCTGGCTGGCCATGCTTCGCGACCGCTGAAGCTGCACGATCGTCCAAGAAGACGCGCCCACGACAACCTAGGCTGGCGACTCCCATTTCCAAGGAGTACGCCATGTCCAACGCCATCGCCCACACCCCCGTCGACTTGCTGCACAAGGTCTCGCTGCTGACGGAGCAGTGGTCGCCACGGGTGTTTGCCGAGATGAACGACTACCAGTTCAAGGTGGTTCGCCTGCAAGGCGACTTCATCTGGCATTCGCACGCGGAGACCGACGAGGCCTTTCTGGTACTCGAAGGCCAGTTGCGCATCGACCTGCGCGATGGGCAGGTCACCCTCGACGCCGGACAGCTCTACGTCGTGCCCCGCGGCGTGGAGCACAAGCCCTTCGCCGAAAAGGAAGTGAAACTGATGCTCATCGAACCCCGCGGCGTGCTCAACACCGGCGACGAAGGCGGTGAGCGCACGGCGCAGAACGATATCTGGATCTAGAGCCTGTTCAGCCTGATGGAAGCGCCGGTGATAACCGGCGCCAACGCCTGCCTCGCGCACCTGCTGCACCTGGATGAAGCCCCGCCGCCGGCTACCGCGCCCGGCGAGGCACCGCCATCGCGCGCGAAGGCCCCATCCAGGTCAGCTAGCGCGATGGCGCCCCCAGGATCGGCGCCCACAGCCTGACACTGATCGATGGCCAACTGGCCGACTGCCCCACAGCGCACCTTGGAAAAGGACAGAAAAATAAACCTGTCCCTTTGTACGCCCAGAGGCATCCAGGAACGCACGGGACAATCGCCCCATTGCGCGGCAATCCGTCCCAGTGATTCCGGCACTGACACAGCCCCCTTGTCTGGAACTCAGCATGAAAGCTAATGTGCGGTCAGGCCAGCATGCTGGCAAAAGGACTTGCAGGGCTGGTGCATAACGCCCCGGGAGCGCAGATAGCGCGATCTAGAGCCGTTACGGCCGCCAGCAAGAGAATGTTACCCACCAGTTGGTGCGTTTGTTCACCCAAATGGTGTCGAATAGTAGTTAGCTTAATCGTTAGCTATAAGTTCTTATAAGGAGTTAGCCATGTCCAACATTTCGCCAGAAAATACCGAACGACTAAGTACGATCAATAAGAAAATCGTCGCGGAAGGAGAGAAGCTTCCAGCGGTTACTCTCCGGGATGGCAGCAGAGTGCAAACGGGCACGGTCGCAACAATGCTGCGTAACGTCGAATTGTATAACTCGGGCGAGCGAGGTTCGGTTGAGGAAGAACTTGAAGCTGCTGTCCCCACCTTAATCAAGGTGGGACTTTTCGATTTGTTCTCTTTAGATGAATGGATTAGCGGTGAAAACCCAGGGCGCAGTTTCGTTGGTCGATGTGCAAAAAAGTATCTCGCCGAGAAAAGCTAACAAATCACTCCAGTTGACCGCCCAAAGCGCTGCCGCGCTTCGGTCGGCAACTGAGCTTCGGCGTTAGAGAACACCATGGCCACGTGGTCCGATGACATCGAACAGGCCCTTTCAAACCTCGGTGGGGTTGCAACCCTCACTGATATCTACAAAGAGGTTCGAAAGATTCGCCCAGAACCCCATCCAAAATCTTTCGAACCCACAGTTCGTGGAGCAATTGAGCGGAATTCATCTGACTCAAAGGCTTTCTCTTCAGGAAACGATCTCTTCTTTTCTGTCCACGGTTTGGGCGCAGGGATTTGGGGGTTAAGAAAAAATCTCGCAAAAACCCCAATTGCAAGTGATGTTGGTCAGTTACCTATTGGCACTGAATCTCCTGGCCGCTCGGAGCAAACTACATATCGTGTTCTTCGAGATACAGAGTTAGCGAGGAAAATTAAACTTTTGCATGGCAATAAATGCCAATTGTGTGCCACAGAGATCATGCTATCGGGGAAAACATACTCGGAAGCACACCATCTAAAGCCCCTTGGTTCTCCGCACTTTGGTCCTGACAAACCGGAAAACATCATAGTTGTCTGCCCAAACTGTCACGTCATACTTGATTACTTCGCCCAACCTCTGTCAGCCGGAGACATCAAGTCCGTTTCGGGGCATCAAATTGGTGAAGAATTTATTGCTTATCACAATCGCCATGCTCAAAGCGTTCTCTAACCATTCCGTCGAGAGGGACCGCCCACAAGCTGCGCTTGTGGGTTCCCTTCGCGGCTTCGCCGCTGCGGCGGCCCCTCACGTCAAACGTTATGCGAGAAAAATAAGGAGAAAAAATGACTAATTTCACCTGGTCAGACGTTCGTAACAAGGAAAATGAATGTGCGGAATTTGCTGCTGTACACACGCACTTTGCTTGGAGAAAACATCACTCCTCTAGGTTCGGGCAGCTAAAGAAAGGCACAAAAAAATGCGCGGATAATAGTCTTTCGCGTGCATTTACATCAGATGAAGATTCAATTCACCAACTATTCTCTATCCATGGAAATCGCACCCTCAGAGATCATCCTGAATATGGCCTGCCCAAGTTTGCAGTAGTTTGGTACTCATCAGAACCTTGGGCAATTCTCTGCACGTCCGATGAGGCCATCGTAATACATAGCTCAGAAATATCTGGATATAAAAGAGTGAAAGAAGGAGCGGATGAAAGAATAGTCGTAATGCAAAGGCTATGGGCCGCTTCAGATCAATCATTAAGAATCCCATTATCCCAAGTGGCCGGACTCATAGCATAACAAGAGTAAGCACTTGACCCAAAAATGCTACGCTTTTTCGGTCAAGTGTTAAAAGCGTTATGTTCATCGTGCCCAGCGGCACCGAAGGAGAACTCAACGAGTAATTTTACTCCAGAACCCCCAGCCAATATTGAAGAGCTAAAGAAATTGGCTGGCGATAAAACTAGCCATAAGAACAGAAAGTCTGCCGTAGAGGTCTTGGGGAAGCATAAGTGCCAGCAATCAAAAGATATTCTTTGGCACTTAATGATCAATGATAAAGTCTACGCTGTTCAGAATGCCGCCTTTCAAAAAAAAGCAAAAAAAAGGGACAGATTTATTTTTCACCAGATCGACCAAGTTGAAGATTCCAATGGATGGAGGTCGTTATGCCAAGGATGGGGCGTATTGTGTTGCCGAACCACCCACACCATGTGGTGCAGCGAGGGCATAACCGGCAGGTGGTGTTTGCCGCGGAGCAGGATTATCAGCGTTATATTTCTGATCTGCGTGAGCTGAAAGAAGTCTTCGGGGTCAAGGTTTACGCCTATTGCCTGATGACCAATCATGTCCACCTGCTGGTGGCGCCCGGTGAATCTGTTACCGGGCTGGGGCAGTTGATGAAGGCGCTGGCGGCACGAGCTACGCGCTATCGAAATCGTCTGCGCTACATGGAGTTCATGCACCAAGCCGTCCAGTGAGCGAGATTGATCTGATCCGTGCACTGCAGAGGGGGCAGCTAACCGGGAGCGCTCGTTTTGTCGATGAAGTAGAAAGCATCCGAGGGCAGCGGGTTGAACTGCGAGGTCAGGGCAGACCCAAGCGACAGCCCAGAAAATGAATCCATCCCCTTTTTGATAGGTAACCGGTTATTTCATAAGAAACACCATCAGAGCGCAGCGATGTAGAGTGCAGCGTCAGACGGATTTTCTTACCATGGGAGTGGAAAGCCACTTCACCACGCGGCATTAGTTAATTGAAGGAGCAGCTTCAGTGCAAGGAAAATGCCTGTGCGGAAAAACCCACTTTGAGTTGCACATGCCAACCATAAGAGCATACCAATGCCACTGTTCCTTGTGCCGCCTGCAAAGCGGGACAGCCTCCAACTTGAGCACCCTCGTTCCTGCTGAGAAATTCTCCTGGATATCAAATCGAGACCACATCAAGAGCTGGGTTAGAGAAACCGGTTTCTCATCACACCTCTGTAGCCAGTGCGGCTCACCCACCCCTAATGAAATCAGGGGAATGGCTTACTATTGGGTTCCAGTCGGCGCGCTGGTGGATGCAGTTTCAGTTGAAATCATTGCGCATCTTTGCACCGCTTCAAAAGCCGCCTGGGATTCCATTTCGGGGAACGCGGTGCACCATGATGGCCTCCCTGATATAACGACGTTCATTCATGAACTGACTGCAGACTGAAGCCTGCCTGGCACCGCAGGTGCCCTCGCCTATGCCGATCGCAAGGCGCCAGAATGGCTGGCGATTTTCGTCGCCATGCAAGCCGGGGCAAGCCGTTTTTTTGAATACAACGGGTAAGAATTATATGAAGAACTTCTTTGAAAGCCCCTTCAAGGGAAAGTATTTAACGGAGCAAGTCAAGAACCCAAATATCAAGGTAGGCCGCTATAGCTATTATTCAGGCTATTACCATGGGCATTCGTTCGATGATTGCGCTCGCTACCTCCTGCCAGATCGCGATGATGTTGATAAATTGATCATTGGAAGCTTTTGCTCCATAGGAACGGGGGCTTCTTTTATCATGGCTGGCAATCAAGGCCACCGACATGATTGGGTTACGACATTTCCGTTCTTCTACATGAGTGAAGAACCCGCGTTCTCGGAGGCTACGGATGCCTTCCAGCGCGCCGGCGATACCGTCATAGGAAGCGACGTATGGATCGGTGCGGAGGTAATGATCATGCCTGGGGTAAAGATCGGCCATGGCGCAGTAATTGGTAGCCGGGCTTTGATAAGCAAGGATGTAGAGCCTTATACGATCGTTGGCGGAAACCCGGCCAAAGCCCTACGAAAGCGATTTTCAGAACAGGAAGTCTCCATGTTACTGGAAATGGCGTGGTGGGATTGGCCCTTGGAGCATATTAAAAAGGCAATGCCTCTTTTATGTTCATCTGACATTGCGGGCCTTTATCGTGCCTGGCAACGTTCAAGCACCTGACAAACAAATGAAGGATTTACTGGTTCCACTCGAATACGGAAAGAAAACGACTTTCTTTCCGGGGTGCCTGCTCGATGGGACCAGTCACAGCACGCCTCGCCCCATCCCACCGCTGTCCTGCTGCAGAATGGCGATGTAAGTAGCGACGAAGCCGACGAACGGTAGCAGGCGCGCGCGCGCTCGTCCGTCTTGAACAGTAGCGAAGCCCGCCATCAGGGCTTCTGTCGCCCTCCTGCGGGTCGCTTGCATGCGTCCGGGGAAGGCCCTGCTCAGCCAGAGATCGAGCCCGCGCATGCCGTTGCCGTTTTGCACTGCCGTTCCCCGACGCCTCCTTCTACTCGTCCTCGTCGCTGCCGCCTTGGCGCTCGCTGCCTGGTCGCTGCGTGCGCCCGCGGCGCGCTACGAGAGCATTCCGGTGGCGCGCGGCGACGTGGAAGCCACGGTGGTGGCCATCGCCACGCTGCAGCCGCGGCATTCGGTGGAGGTTGGCGCCCAGGTCTCCGGGCAGATCACCCGCCTGCTCGTCGAGCCCGGCGAGCAGGTGGAGAAAGGCCAGTTGCTCGCAGAGATCGATGCCAGCCTGCACCAGGCCACGGTGGAGGCCGACCGCGCGGCGCTGGAGGGGCTGCGTGCCCAACTGCGCGAACAACAGGCGCAACTGCTGCTGGCCCGCCAGCAGGACGAGCGGCAGCGGGCGCTGGCGCGTCTGGACGCCACCCGCGAGGAAGAGGTGCAACTGGCCGCCGCCAACCACGCCGCGGCCCGCGCACGGCTGGACAACCTGCGCGCGCAGATCGCCCAGAGCCAGGCGCTGCTCAAGCGCAATGAGGCGCAGCTGAGCTACACCCGCCTCTACGCACCCATCGCCGGTACCGTGCTCGGGGTGGACGTGAAGGAAGGCCAGACCCTCAACGCCACCTACCAGACGCCGACGCTGATGCGCATCGCCGACCTCTCCAGCATGACCGGCTGGACCCGCGTCTCCGAGGCCGACATCCGCCGCGTGCAGGACGGCATGCCGCTGCGCTTCACCACCCTCGGCGGCGACCGCCGGCAATGGCGCAGCCAGGTACGCCAGGTGCTGCCCGCGCCACCGCTGGCGCCGGGCGAGCTGACCGAAAACAGCAACTCCACCAGCGCCACCACGGAAAAAGTGGTGCAGTACACCGTGCTGTTCGACGTCGACAACGCCGACGGCGCGCTGATGCCGCAGATGACTGCGCAGGTGGTGTTCGTCACCGACACCGCCAAGGACGTGCTCACCGCGCCGCTCGCCACGCTGCAGGGCGAACCCGGTGACTACCGGGTGCGGGTGCTCGGCGCCGACGGCGAAGCCGAATTGCGCGCGGTGCGCGTCGGTGCCCGCGACCGCCAGGTGGCGCAGATCCTCGCCGGCCTGAGCGAAGGCGAACGCCTGGTCACCGGCGAGCGCGACGCGCGCTCCGGCCTGGCGCGCTTCCAGTGGTGACGCCGCTGATCGAGCTGCGCGACATCCGTCGCACCTACGGCGGCGAGGACGGCGCACCGCCGGTGCAGGTACTGCGGGGGATCAGCCTGCGCATCCATGCCGGCGAGTTCGTCGCCATCGTCGGTGCCTCGGGCTCCGGCAAGTCGACGCTGATGAACCTGCTTGGCTGCCTCGATCGGCCCACCTCCGGCGAGTACCGCTTCGCCGGCGAGGACGTCGCCGGGTTCGACGCCGACCGCCTCGCCTGGCTGCGCCGCGAGGCCTTCGGCTTCGTCTTCCAGGGCTACCACCTGATCGCCACCGAGTCGGCGCGGGAGAACGTCGAAGTACCGGCGCTGTATGCCGGGCTGCCCGCCGCCGAACGACAGGCCCGCGCCAGCGCGCTGCTCACCCGCCTGGGCCTGGGCGAACGCCTCGATCACCGACCACAGCAGCTTTCCGGTGGCCAGCAGCAGCGCGTGTCGATCGCCCGGGCGCTGATGAACGGCGGGCAGATCATCCTCGCCGACGAGCCCACCGGCGCCCTCGACAGCCACAGCGGCAAGGAAGTCATGGCCCTGCTCGGCGAGTTGGCCGCCCAGGGCCACACCATCGTGTTGATCACCCACGACCGTGAGGTCGCCGCCCAGGCCCGGCGGGTGATCGAGATCCGCGACGGCGAAATCGTCGGCGACAGCGGTGGCGCAACGGCCAGCGCACACCGCGAACCCTGCATCCCGCGCCGTGACACCGCTCCCGGCTTGGCCGAACTGGGCGAGACCCTGCGCAGCGCCTGGCGGGTGCTGCTGATCCATCGCTTCCGCACCGCGCTGACGCTGCTCGGCATCGTCATCGGCGTGGCCTCGGTGATCGTCATGCTCGCGGTCGGCGAAGGCGCCAAGCAGAAGGTGGTGGCCGAGATGGGCGTGATGGGCGCGGCGCTGATGTACCTCTCCAGCGATATCCCGCGCAGCGGCGGGCCGATCGGCGTGCTGCTCGATGACGACCTGCGCGCCGTCGCCGAGTTGCCCCAGGTGGCGCGCGTGATGCCGGTGCTGCGCGACCCGGCGCTGATCCGTCACGGCGAGCAGGCGCTGCAAACCGAAGTGCTCGGCGTCGGCGAGCACCTGCCGGCGATCCATCACTGGCCGGTGCAACGCGGACGCTTCTTCAGCGCCCAGGAGAACCGCGAGATCGCTCCGGTGGCGGTGCTCGGCCAGCAGGTCTATCGCGAGCTGTTCCCCGATGGCAGCGACCCGCTCGGCGCCATCGTGCTGATCGCCAGCTCGCCGTTCGAAGTGATCGGTGTGATGAGCGAGAAAGGCAGCGAGGCCGGCGGCAACTACCCCGACGAACAGGTCCTGGTGCCCCACGCCACCGGCGTGGCGCGGGTCTTCCCGGCACTGCGCGACGAGAGCTACGCGGTCATCGAGGTACGCGACAGTCGCCAGGTACTGGCCACCCAGGCAGCGCTGGAAAATCTGATGCGCGAGCGCCACGGGCGCGACGACTTCCGCGTCTACAACTCCGCCGCCAAGCTGCAGGCCGAGGCGCAGACGCGCCAGAGCATGACCCTGATGCTCGGCCTGATCGCCGCGGTGTCGCTGCTGGTCGGCGGCATCGGCGTGATGAACGTGATGCTGATGACGGTGCGCGAACGCACCCGCGAGATCGGCATCCGCATGGCCACCGGCGCGCGCCAGCGCGACATCCTGCGGCAGTTCCTCACCGAGTCGGTGCTGGTCACCCTGCTCGGCGGCAGCGCCGGCGTGGCCTGCGCGCTATTGCTCGGCGGCGCGCTGCTGGCGGCGGGCGTGCCGCTGGTGTTCTCGCTCTCGGCGATGCTGCTGGCCTTCGGCTGCTCGCTGGTCACCGGCCTGCTGTTCGGCTACCTGCCGGCACGCACCGCCTCGCGCCTGGACCCCGTCATCGCCCTGGCCACACGATGAGCACGCTTACCATGATCTGCCGTTTTTCCACGCCCCTGCTCGGCGCTCTGCTGCTGGGCTGCACACAGGCGCCGACACCGCCCAGCGCCCTGCCCCAACCGGCGCCGCGCTGGAGCCACGCCGAGGCCAGCCAGGGTCAGCCGCTGCTGGCCGACTGGTGGCAGGTGTTCGCCAGCCCCGAGCTGGACCGCTTGCAACACCTGGCGCTGGACGCCAACCCGGATCTCGCCGCCGCCGTGGCGCGCCTGCGCCAGGCCGAGGCCCGTGCGCGACTGGCCGGCGCACCGCTATGGCCGAGTCTGGACGGCGAACTCCAGGCCAGCCGCGAGGCGCGCCTGGGCGGCGAGCCGGATGTCGATGGCAACCTGCATTCCGCCAGCCTCACCGCCAGCTACGAGCTGGACCTCTGGGGCCGCCTGCGCGCCGACCGCGACGCCGCCACGCAGCGCCTGGCCGCCAGCCGCTTCGACCGCGACGCTCTGCGCGTCAGCCTCAGCGCCGCGGTGGCCTCGGCCTGGCTGCAGGAGTTGGGTCTGGCCGAGCGTGAGCGGGTCGGCCAACTCAACCTGGAGAATGCCGAGCAGGTGCTGCACACCGTCGCCGCACGACGCCAGGTCGGCGCCGCCACGGCACTGGAGCTGGCCCAGCAGAGCGGCCTGGTGGCCGTGCAGCGGCGCGACCTACAGGCACTGCGACAAGCCCGGGAAGACGCCCGCATCGCGCTGGCGATCCTGCTCGGCCTGCGCCTCGACCAACTGCCCGCCAGCCGGACGCGACTTGAGGCCCTGCAAGCACCGCAGCTCGACGCCGGAATTCCCAGCCAGTGGCTCACCCAGCGCCCCGACCTGGCCCGCGCCGAAGCCCAACTGGCGGCGGCGGATGCCGACGTACAGGCCGCCCGCGCCGCCCTGCTGCCCCGCCTGAGCCTGCGCGCCAGCGTCGGCGACGAGGGTTCCGGCGCACGACGCATCCTCGCCGACCCGATGTACTCCCTGGCCGCCGCACTGAGCGCACCGATCTTCGACGGCGGCCGCCTCGCCGCCGAACTCGACCTCAGCCGCGCCCAACGCGAAGAACTGCTGGCCAACTACCGGGGCGCGCTGATCGACGCCTTCGCCGACGTGGAAAGCGCCCTCAACGCGGTGGCCGGCAGCCAGGCGCAGGAACGAGCACAAGCCGAAGTCCTGATCCAGGCACAACGCGCCTTCGAACTCGCCGAACACCGCTACCGCGCCGGCGCGGAAACCCTGCTCAGCCTGCTCGACACCCAACGCAGCCTGTACGCCGCCCAGGACGACGCCGCCGCCCTGCGCCTGCAAAGGCTGCAGGCCAGCGTCAGCCTGGCGCGCGCATTGGGCGGAGGTTGGCAGGCGGAGCGTTAGGTGCGGCGTTCCCACGCGCCCCTCACCGCGCCGAGTTCAGGCAATCCCCAGGCGCCGGTCCAGCGACCAGCCGCCAGCACCCCGGCCGATCAGCAGCAGGAGCAGGCCGGCCCAGGACAGGTGCGTGGGCCAGGCATCGGGATAGACGAAGATCTCGATGACCAGGGTCATGCCCAGCAGCGCCAGCGCCGACAGGCGGGTGAACAGGCCCAACATCAGCAGGATCGGGAACAGGTGCTCGGCATAGGTCGCCAGGTGCGCGGCGAACGTCGGCGGGATCAGCGGCAACAGGTATTCGGTGCGAAACAGCTCGTAGGTGCTCGGGGTGATGCTGAGCAAACCCTCGACCTTGGTGCGCCCCGAGAGGAAGAAGATCGCGGCAATCCCCAGCCGCGCCACCAGGCACAGCAGGTCGTCACTCAGCAGGCGTTGCAGCCGCGCAGCCAGGCCGTTCCAGAGCCGACGTGGAGAAGGGGTTGGGGTGCTGTGGGTGATGTCCATGGGGGCAAACCTCAGGTCGGGTTCAGGGGACGAAACACCTCGGCGGCGATCAGCCGGCCGAGCAGTTCGGTGAAATCGAGATCGGCCTGCGCCGCCAGCGCCCGCTCGGACGCCCGGTCGAGATCGGCGCCGGCCGCGCAGGCGTCGAGGAAGGCGCAGCCGCCGTGCTCCAGCGGCTGCCAACTGACGCCTTCGGCGTGGCCGACCAGCAAGGCGCCCTCGCCTATCCAGGGCAACTCGTCCGGCAGCGGCAGCGCCTCGCGGTTGTAGCGCCAGAGGCTGTAGATCGGCTGGTCCGCGAACCAGCGCCAGCGCACGCCGGCCCGGGGTTCCAGGCAACAGGCGGCGAGCGCCGAAGGTGCGATTCCGGCCAGGCTGGCGAGTGCCAGGGCCGGCTCCTGCTCGGCGACGAAGGCCTCCAGCCAGAGCCGGTCGAGGCGCGCCACGTCGCCCAGGTAAGGCAGTTCGCGAGCAGGCTCGAAGGCGTCGAGGAAGTCGGCGAACCGCGCGCCGTAGAGCACCAGTCGGGCATCTTCCGGCGGCGTTTCGCGGGCATGCACACGGGCGGCGTCACGCAGCCAATCGCTGCCGACCAGTCGCTCGACGCTGGGGAAGTTGTCGCACAGCGCGTCGACGCAGCCCTTGAGCACGGTGTTGCGGTAGACCTCAAAGGCCGGCTGCTGGACGAGCGCCTCCAGGCCCGGCGCGGGACGCCCGTAGAGCGCCTCGACGAAGGCGTCCTGGAAGGCTTCGAGGGCAGGTTTCATGGGCGCGGCGCCGTATCGAGGATCGCCTGGGCGCGCTGGCGCTCGGCGAGCAGAGCGTCGAAGGGCGGAATCTGCGCGTCGCGCTCGATCAGTGTCGGACGAGGGCCGATGCGCTCGATCAGCGCCTGGTAGAGGCTCCAGACCGGCGCGGCGATGGCCGCGTCGTGGGAGTCGATCAGCAGCGCGCCGTTCGCGTCCTGGCTATGCCCGGCCAGGTGGATTTCGAGGACGGCCTGCGCCGGGAAGCGCGCCAGGTAAGCGCCGGCGTCGAAGCCGAGGTTATGGGCACTGACGTGCACGTTGTTGATGTCCAGCAGCAGACCGCAGCCGCTGCGTTGCGCCAGTTCGGCGAGAAAGTCGAGCTCGTCCCAGTCGTGCTCATCGAGTTGCAGGTAATGGCTCGGGTTCTCGATGGCGATGCGTCGACCCAGGGCCTCCTGGGTGCGCTGGACGTTCTCGACGATGCGTGCCAGCGCCGCGTGGCTACGGGGAAACGGCAGCAGGTCCGGCAGGTACTGGCCGCGCCAGCTGGACCAGGCCAGGTGTTCGGATATCAAGCAGGGTTGCACGCGCTCGACCAGCGCGCGCAGGCGTTGCAGATGGGCCGCGTCCGGCGGCGCGTCGGCTGCTAGGGAGAGCGAGACGCCGTGCAGCGACAGCGGATGCCGCGCGGCGATGCGCTCCAGCCAGGCCAGGCGTGGACCACCGACCATGTAGTTCTCCGGGTGCACTTCGTACCAGAGTCCCGGGGCGTCGCAGGCAAGGGCTTCGGCGTAGTGCTCGGCCTTGAGGCCGAGCCCGGCGCCGGTGCTGATCGATGCGTGCATGGTCGGCGGCCTCGGCTCAGCCCTTGGACGGGGTCAGCGAGCCCATGCCGTGGGGCGTCTTGATCGAGGTGCAGGTGCCGGCCGGGACGTTCTTCCAATGCATGCCGTCGTAGTCCTTCTTGGCGCTGCCCGCGCAGGTGGTGCCCGCGCCGGCCTTGCAGTCGTTCTTGCCGGCCATGGCCACGCCGTAGCATTTCTCCATGGCGGTACCGGCCTGGCTGTTCATGTCGTCGGCCAGGGCGGCGCCGGCCAGGGCGGACAGGGCGAGAGCGGCGGTAGCGATGCTGAGACTTTTCATGGGTCAGACTCCAGTTCGAGTGGGGTGGCCGCGGAGCGTTTTCCGCAGGCTCGGTGAGTAGTTCGCCGGCATCGCGGATTCGGTTACAGCCCTGCAAAATTTTTTGTGATTTCCCCGAAAGGCCCGCTAACGTACGCGCCGAGACCACCCCTCCCGGCTATCGCCAGGGCGCCGGCGGTCGCCAGAATCCATCCGCGGTGTAACCGGAACGGCCGATGCAGCGAACTACCCAACAGGAAGCGTTGATCGCACGCGAAGCGCAGCTGCAAGCCCTGCTGCTGCGCGGGATGGACGGCGATACGGCGGCGTATCGGGCCTTCCTCGCGGCGCTCGGCAAGCACCTGCGCGGCTATCTGCGCCGGCGTCTGAAGCAGCGCCCGGAAGAGGTCGAGGACCTGCTCCAGGAAGTCCTGCTGGCGGTGCATAACGCCCGTCATACCTACCGCGCCGAGCAACCGCTGACGGTGTGGGTGCAGGCCATCGCGCGCTACAAGCTGGCCGACCATTTCCGTGCCTTCACCCGTCGCGAGGCACTGCATGACCCGCTGGAGGACGACGCGGGCGAGCTGTTCGCCGCCGAGGACGACGAACCGGCGCAGGCCAGCCGAGACCTGGGCAAGCTGTTGCGGCAGTTGCCCGAGCGCCAGCGGCTGCCCATCGTGCATGTGAAGCTGGAGGGACTTTCGGTGGAAGAAACGGCGCGCCTGACCGGGCTTTCCAGCTCCGCCGTGAAGGTCGGCATCCACCGGGGGCTCAAGGCCCTGGCGAAACTGATTCGAGGTACGCAACGCGATGAAGACCGATGACCTGATCGACCTGCTGGCCACTGCCGACGCCCCACCGTCCCGGCACCTGCTGGCGCGGCGCTTCGCCCTGGCGCTGCTCGGCGGCGGGCTATGCACGTTGCTGCTGCTCGGTACGCTGTTCGGCGTGCGTGCGGACCTCGCCGACGTCGCGCAAACGCCGCTGTTCTGGGCCAAGGTCGCCTTCCCTGGCAGCCTCGCCGTGCTCGGCCTGTGGCTGAGCAGTCGCCTGGCGCGCCCAGGCGTGCGCGGCGGCGCGCTCTGGGGCCTGCTGGGACTACCGGTGGCGATGGTCTGGCTGGGCGCTGCGCTGGAGCTGGCCGGCGCGCCCGTCGACGCCCGCGCTGCGCTGGTCCTGGGGCAGACCTGGCGCACCTGTCCGGAAAATATCGGGTTGCTCTCGGTGCCGCTGTTCATCGGCGTGATCTGGGCCCTGCGCGGCCTCGCGCCGACGCGCCTGCGCCTGGCCGGTGCCGCTGGCGGCCTGCTCGCCGGCGCCACCGCCACCCTCGCCTACTGCCTGCACTGCCCGGAAATGGGCGTGCCGTTCTGGGGCGTCTGGTACCTGCTGGGCATGTGCCTGCCGGCCATCGCCGGAGCGCTGCTCGGACCCTGGCTGTTGCGCTGGTAAGCAACGGGCCTCATCGGACCTGAGCGCTGGCGTTCGACATCGAATAATATCGCGCCCGCCGAACCCTACCCCCTCGGCTATCGCTGCCGATGCAAAAGGTAAAACATCAGCCATGCTCAATGGTTGAGCGCTGCGCCGCATGCGTCTTCACACCGGAGTCTTTCCATGCACATCACCAGCCTTTCGCTGAAAACCCGTCTGATCGCGGCGGTGGCCATCCCCTGCATCGCCCTGCTGCTCGTGGCGCTGGCCAGCCTCAACAGCATGTCCAGCATGCACCGCGATACGGAAGCGCTCTACCTGAACACTGCCGAGCCGATGCGCGCCATGGCCGAGGTGGCCTCACGCATACCGCGCATGCGGGTCGGCCTCGACATGATGCTGCTGCAGGACACTCCGCTACGCGACGAACGCGGGGTGACTTCGCGCGTGCAGGACGCCCGCAACGAAGACATTCCGGAAATGCGCGAAGCCATGCGCCAGGCGGTGGCCGCCCAGGTCAACCCGGAGCGCAAGGCCCAGGCGCAACAGTTGCTGGATCAGTTCGAAAGCATGGTCAGCAACGAGCTGAACCCGATGCTCGCAGCCTTCGAGGCAGGCGACATCGCCAGGGCCCAGCAGATCTACCGCGACCAGTACGCCAAGACCTACGGCGTGATGCGTCAGAACGCCAACCAGTTGCTCGATGAGCTGCTGCAACAGGCCGAGCAGCAAAACGAACACAGCGCCAAAAGCTACGGCAACGGCCTGACGCGACAGATCGTTATCATCGCCATCGGGCTACTGGTCTCGCTGATCTTTTCCTGGATGATCGTCGTCCAACTGCGCCGTCGCGTGGCGGTACTGCAGAACAGCCTCGGCCAGGCCGCCGAAAACCTGGCCCTGAATGCTCGTATCGACCTGCCCGGGCAGGATGAACTGAGCATGATTGCCCACAGCTTCAACCAGTTCATCGACAAGATTCACAGCGCCATGCGCCAGCTCGCCGACGACTCCCGGCAGCTTTCGAGCATGGCCCGCGACGTCGCCGAGCGCGCCCACCTGACCCAGAGCAACTGCTCCGCGCAAAGCGACCGCACCGTGCAGGTCGCCACCGCTATCAACGAGCTGGGCTCGACCGTCAACGAGATCGCGCGCAACGCCGAGAACGCAGCGCATGTCGCCCGCGAAGCCACCCAGCATGCCAGCAACGGCGGTGTCGTGGTCAATCAGGCGCAACAGCAGATCGACGCGCTCAACGGCGAACTGGAACAGGCTTCCAAAGTAATCGGGGCCCTGGCTGCACAGACCGAAGCGATCAGCACCACGCTCAACACCATCCGCAGCATTTCCGAACAGACCAACCTGCTTGCCCTCAACGCCGCCATCGAAGCGGCCCGCGCCGGCGAGCAAGGCCGCGGCTTCGCCGTGGTGGCCGACGAGGTACGCACCCTGGCCAGCCGCTCCGGCGCCTCCACCGAGGAAATCCAGCAGGTCATCGACCGCCTGCAAAGCGAATCCCGCTCGGCGGTCGACGCCATGCTCAAGGGACAACGGCAGAGCGCCCTGGTGGTCGAGTACGCCGGCAAGGCCTCGGCCGCACTGGAGCAGATCAACAGCCACATCGGCCAGATCAGCGATCAGAACATCCAGGTAGCCACCGCCACCGAGGAACAGTCCAGCGTGGTGGAAGACATCAACTGCAACATCGTCGAGATCAACGAGCTGACCGTCGGCACCACCCATATCGCCGACCAACTGAGCCAGGCCAGCAAGGACCTGCAGGCGCTGTCCGCGCAGATGGATGATCTGGTCGGGCGGTTTCGTGTGTAGTCGATGAAACAGGAGGAAGAAGGCTGGTGCGGTCGTTCAAGACACAGACTAGGCCAGCGCCGCACAGTTGCCGCGGGCGCGCCAGGCGAACAGCAAGACCATCAGCAGGCCCAGCCCGGCCATGCCGGCACCGGCCAGGGAAATCGCCGGGTAACCCAGGCCCGCCTGGATCACCGCGCCGCCCAGTGCCGCGCCTATCGCGTTGCCCAGGTTGAAGGCGCCGATGTTCACCGCCGAGGCCAGGTTGGGCGCGTCCTTGGCTGCGTCCATCACACGCATCTGCAGCGGCGGCACCAGGGCGAAGCTGGCGATGCCCCAGAGCAGGATGGAGATGGCAGCCAGCAGCGGCCAGCGCATCAGCACGGTAAAGGCCAGCAGCACCAGGATCAGCGCGCTCAGCGAGACGATCAGGGTACGCTCCACCGAGCGGTCGGCGGCCTTGCCGCCCCATACGTTGCCCAGCGTCAGGCCCACACCGAACAGCACCAGCATGGCGGTGACGAACGTGGTCGAGGCATGGGTCTGGCTGACCAGGATCGGCGCGATGTAGGTGAACACGGTGAACATCGCGGCCGAGCCGACCACTGTCAGCGACAGCGCCGCCAGTACCGGCCCGCGGCCGAGGACGCGCAACTCCGCCAGTACCCCACCGCTCTGCGCCGGCGCTACGTTGGGCAGGGCGAACCACAGGGCGAGCATGGTCAGCAGGCCCAGCGCGGAAATGCCCCAGAACGCCGTGCGCCAGCCGAGCAGTTCACCGAACCAGGCGGCCAGCGGCACGCCGCCGATGGTGGCGATGGTCAGGCCCATGAACATCGCGGCGACCGCCGCCGCGCGCTTGCCCGGGGCGACTACGCTGGCGGCGACGATGGAACCGACGCCGAAGAAGGCCCCGTGATTGAGCGAGGTGACCACCCGGGCGATCAGCAGGCTGTGGTAATCGCTGGCCAGCGCCGACATCAGGTTGCCTAGGGTGAAGATGCCCATCAGGCCGATCAGCAGGTAGCGCCGGGGAATCCGGCCGGTGGTCAGGGTCATCAAGGGTGCGCCGATCAGCACGCCAATGGCGTAGGCGCTGATCAGCAGGCCGGCGACCGGGATCGACACGCCGAGGTCGGCGGCGATGCCCGGTAGCATGCCCATGGGCGCGAACTCGGTGACACCGATGCCGAAGGCACCGATGGCAAGCGCGACGAGCGGTGGATTGATACGCATGGCAAAGCTCCTTATCTGTGCCGCGCATGCTACGGTTCGGCTCCCGCAGGCGGTAGACTGCTTTTCTGGAAATCACCTTTGCTTCAGAGGCACAGATGGACCTAAACGGCATATCCGGTGAGATGGCGGTCTTCGCGTGCGTGGCGCAGGAAGGCAGCCTGTCCGCCGCCGCACGAGCACTAGGCCTGACGCCATCGGCGGTCAGCCGGATCATCGCGCGCAGCGAGCGGCGCCTGGGCGCCCGCCTGTTGCTGCGTACGACGCGGTCGCTGACCCTCACCGCCGAGGGCGAAACCTACCTGCGTGGCGCCCGGCGCATCCTCGCCGACCTGGCCGAAGTGGAAGACGCCATCACCGATCAGGGCGCGCCCAAGGGCCGGTTACGCGTCAGCGCGGCACTCGCCCACGGCCGCCTGTCCATCGTGCCGCTGGTGGCCGCCTTCAGCCTGCGCTATCCGAACATCACCGTCGACCTGATGCTGGGCGACGAGGTGGTGGACATCCTCGCCGGCCAGGCCGACGTTGCAATCCGCTTCGGCCAGCTACCGGACAGCCCGCTGAGCGCACGACTCATCGGCGAGACCGGCCAGGTGGTGGTCGCCTCGCCCGACTACCTGCGTCGCAACGGGACACCGCAGGTGCCGGAAGACCTGCTGCAGCACAACTGCCTGCGCTTCAACTTTCGCCGTGCCGAGCCGAACTGGCCGTTCCTGCGCGACGGCAAGGCGTTCTCGCTCAAGGTCCACGGCAATATCGAATGCAGCAGTGGCGAGGCGCTGGCCCAGCTGGCGCGGGTCGGCGCCGGGATCGCGCGGATCGGCGAATTCACCGTCACCGAGGACCTGAAGAGCGGCGCCCTGGTGCCGCTGCTCGACGCCTGGAACCCCGGCGACCGCGAGCCGATCCATGCAGTGTTCGTCGGCGGCGCCGCGATGCCGGCACGGGTGCGAGTGTTCGTCGATTTCCTGGTCGAGCAGCACCGCCTCTAAAAACGCGCGAGACCGACGACGCGACGGCGATGACTTTACCTGCGCCCGGCTTGCCGCCAGGATGGTGCCCCCGCGATGCGACCCAGCCGGACCGCCATCGCCACAGCCACCCCTGCCGGTGACACCGGCCCAGCGGAGCATCGCCGCCATGAAAGCCATCCTCTTCGAATCCTTCGGCACAGCCGAGGTACTCCAGCTCGGCGAGGCACCGACGCCGGAGGTTCGCCCCACCGACCTGCTGGTACGCGTCTATGCGGCCGGCGTGAACCGCGCGGACATCACCCATCGCAAAGGCGGCTACGGCCGTGCGGACTTCGGCGACTCGACGCTCATGGGGCTCGAGATCGCCGGTGAGGTGATCGCGATGGGCGCCGAGGTGAGCGGCTACGCCATCGGCGACCGGGTCATGGGCGTGGTCGGTGGCGGCGCCTATGCCGAGCAGGCGCGCATCGACTACCGCATGGCGCTGCCGATCCCTGCGCACCTGGACTACGTGCAAGCGGCGGCGATTCCCGAAGTGTTCGTCACCGCCCATGAGGCCGCGCTGCACCTGGGCCGCCTGCAGCCAGGCGACGCGATCCTGATCCACGCCGCCGCCGGTGGCGTGGGCTCGGCGGCGGTGCAGTTGGCCCGCGCCACGGGCGCCCGCGTCTTCGCCACCACCTCGGCCGGCAAGGCCGCGCAGGTCGAGCGCTTCGGCGCGGACCGGGTAATCGACTACCAGAAGCAGGACTTCGCCGACGTGCTCGCCGAGCACACCCAGGGACGTGGCGTGGACGTCATCATCGACTTCATCGGGCAACCCTACTTCGCCCGCAACCTGGCGTCCCTGGCCAACGGCGGGCGACTGGTTCAGGTCGGCCTGCTGGGCGGCGGCGGCGAAGTCAATCCGACCCTCTCCGACATCATGTTCCGCCACCTGCAGATCATCGGCACAGTGATGAAGTCGCGCACAGCGGAGGAGAAGCAGGCGATGGTCGGGCGCTTCCGCGCGTGCTGGATGGAGCGCCTGGCGGACGGCAAGACGCTGCAGCCGGTAGTGGACAGTACCTTCCCCCTGTCCCACGCAGCCCAGGCGCACCAGCGCATGGAGTCCTCCGAACAGGTCGGCAAGATCATCCTCACGCTGGCCGACGAGGACCTGCGTTGAGCCCCGCGCGGTGCCCGCTCAAAGCTGCCTGCACAGTGCCGCGACCAGGATGCCGGCGGTGATCGCCGGCAAGGGCTTCTTCAGCAGCAGCATGACCACCGCGGTAGTCAGCAGGGCCAGGCGTGCGGCGTTGTCGCCGGCGACCGCCATCGGCGCCAGCAGCGCGACCAGCACCGAGCCGGACATGGCGCCGATGAATTGCCGCACGCGGTAGCCGAAGGGAATGAAGGACATCACGTAGACGCCGCCCCAGCGCGTGGCGAGGGTCACCAGCGCCATCACCAGGACCACGACCAGCGCGCCCAGACCGGTGGTTTCAAGGCTCACGGCGCTTCTCCCGTATCAGCACGCCCGCCACGCCGCCGGCCAGCGCACCGACCACCACGTGGCTGTTCTCTGGCAAATACCCGTAGGCGAGCAACGAGGCCGTGGCCGCCACGCCCCAGATCGCCAGCAGACGCAGGTTCTTTTCGCCGCTGACCACCATTGCCAGCAGGAAGCAGCCCATCACCATGTCCAGGCCAAGCGCGCGCGGGTCCTGGATCGCACCGGCGAAGACCATCCCCAGCCAGGTGCCCAGCAGCCAGAACGTCCAGAGCGCGAGGCCGCCGCCGAGCAGCAGGCCCAGACCCGGCTGACGGCGGTTGAAGGCCTGCATGGCCAGCGCCCAATTGGCATCCGAGGCCACCAGCATCACCCCGTAGCGTTTCGCCGTCGGCAACTCGCGCAGCCAGGGGAACAGCGTGGCGCCCATCAGCAGGTGGCGGGCGTTGATGGCGAACACGGTGATCATCAGGGTGAACAGCGGGACATGTTCCCCCCATAATTCCAGCGCCGCGAACTGCGAGGCACCGGCGAACACCAGCGCGCTCATCGACAGGATCACACCGTTTTCCAGACCGCCCTGCACCGCCGCCAGGCCGAAGGCCGCGCCGAACAGGGTGACGAATACCGACAGCGGCAGCAGCGCGCGAAAACCGCTCCAGACCATTCCCCGGTCAAGCGCGTGCAGATGCGCTTCGCTTTCCAACATCGTTCTTTCTCCAATCTCCCCTAGGGCTCCGTCGCCAAGGCGAACGCGACGGGCGCGGCAACTATGCCTGAGGCAAGGTGCAGTGAAAAACGCATTAATTTGCTGCCAGCCATTACCTGGGTGAATGGGCACTCGCCTATCGCCAAAGGGCCTCTCGACGAGGCTATGCTAGGGCTACAACGCCCTAAGGCAGGAATACGCCATGTCGCAATCCGCTTCCCTGCTCCTCGGTGCCGGCGCCGATGGCCAGCCCATCGCCCATCCCCTGCGCCTGGCCAACCGCCACGGTTTGATCGCCGGCGCCACCGGGACCGGCAAGACGGTAACCCTGCAGCGCCTGGCGGAAGCCTTCAGCGATGCCGGCGTCGCCGTCTTCGCCGCCGACGTCAAGGGCGATCTCTGCGGGCTCGGCGCGGCAGGCGTACCCAGTGGCAAGGTCGCCGAGCGCATCGCCTCGATGCCCTGGCTGGCGCATCAGCCCCATGCCTATCCGGTCTGCCTGTGGGACGTCCACGGACGCAGCGGCCACCCGCTGCGCACTACCCTGAGCGAGATGGGCCCGTTGCTGCTGGGCAGCCTGCTGGAGCTCAACGACGCCCAGCAGGCGGCGCTCTATGGCGCCTTCAAGGCGGCGGACCGCGAGGGCCTGCTGCTGCTCGACCTGAAGGATCTCAAGGCCCTGCTCAATCATCTGCGCGAGCACCCGGAACGGCTCGGCGAAGATCGTGCACTGTTCACCGGCGCCTCGGCCAATGCCCTGCTGCGACGCCTCGCGGCGCTCGAACAGCAAGGTGCCGACGCTCTGTTCGGCGAGCCGGCGCTGCAACTCGAAGACGTGCTGCACCCCGAGCCGGACGGGCGCGGCTGCATCCACCTGCTCGACGCCAGCCGCCTGGTCCATGAGTCGCCACGGGTCTACGCGACCTTCCTGCTCTGGCTGCTGGCCGAACTGTTCGAGCAGTTGCCCGAGCGCGGCGACGCGGAGCGCCCGGTGCTGGCGCTGTTCTTCGACGAGGCGCACCTGCTCTTCGGCGATACCCCCAAGGCATTGCAGGAGCGCTTGCTGCAGGTGGTGAGGCTGATCCGCTCCAAGGGCGTGGGGGTGTATTTCGTCACCCAGTCGCCGAGCGACCTACCCGACGAGGTGCTCGGCCAGCTCGGGCTGCGCATCCAGCACGGCCTGCGCGCCTTCACCGTCAAGGAGCAGAAGGCTATGCGCGCGGTCGCCGACGGTTTCCGGGCCAACCCGGCGTTCGACACCCTGGCGACGCTCGCCGAACTGGGCACCGGCGAGGCGCTGGTCGGCACGCTGGAGGACAAGGGCACGCCCGCGCCGGTGCAGCGCGTGGCCATCGCCCCGCCGCAATCGCGCATCGGCCCGCTGAGCGAAGCCGAGCGCGCCGAGCACATCCGCCGCTCGCCGCTGCTCGGCCACTACGACCGTCCCATCGACCGGGAGTCCGCCTACGAGATACTCACCGCCAGGGCTGCCGAACGCAGCGCCCAGGCCAGCGCGCCCGACACCCAGGAGCAAGGCGGGCTGGCCTCGGTGTTCGGCGGCATGCTCGGCGACGTCGCCAGCCAGACCTTGAAGAGCGCGGTGCGTCAGTTGAGCAACCAGATCGGCCGCGAGTTGGTCCGCGGCCTGCTCGGCTCGCTCAAGGGCGGCCGACGTTGAGGATCCGTGAAGGGCGGCGACTTCTCAGACTCGCCACCGTCCAGGCCAGGCCAGCGATCCAGCACACCGAGACCCCGTAATTGATCCGTTGGTAGAGCCCGAACCACTCACCATCGGCGAGCGCTCGCCCCATCATCGCGACACTGACCAGGGCGAGAACCACGCACAGCGCGGAAAACGCAGCAAACCCGCGGGACCCCAGCAGCGGTCCCGCGAGGAAGCCCCACAGCGCACTGGCCAGGGTCAGCGAGAGGAACATCGCCAGGCCGGCGAGATTGTGCAACTGCTGGGACGCTGAAGGCTGCGGTGGTGCGCAGCCGGCATCGCAGGAGAAGTAGCCGGTGGCGAAACTCGCCAGACCATGCAAAGCGATCAGCGCGGCCGACGCCAGGGCCAGTCGCGAGGACGCAAAGCGCCGCGCGAGTGCCAGCGCGAACAGCAGGAAGAGCACACCCAGCGGGAAATTGTTCACCCAGGCGGAAAAGCCCTGCGTCGGCGCACCCTCGGCGCCGAGCAGGCTCATGGCCTGGCTGAGGTGGCTGTAGCCGGGATACGCCCGCGCGGTCAGCGTCACTCCCACGCAAAGCCAGACTGGAATCGCTGCGCCCAGTCCCAGCAAAGCACCGTCCTGCTTGGTCATCCGACTGCCCCATCTCCCTCATGACGAGCCGCGATTCTCCATCAAGGGACACAACGAAGCGAGCAATCCCGCCGCATTCGTGGTCCAGATGCAGACGCGCGACGGCCCGCCCGTCACCCCCGAACTCATCGTGAGGCTCTTAATGAACACCGCCTTCATCGGTCTGGACTACATCGTCGACATCACCCACCCCGAGGGCCGCATGGCCGGTTCCGCCGAGCAGGTGGCCAGCCGCGATGCCATCGCCAAGGCCAATCGAGCATTGGCCATCGGTGCCGACAAGGGCTGGCTCAACGTGCTGGTCAAGGTCGGTTTCGCCGAGGACTACGCAGACCAGCCACGCCAATCCCGGCTGTTCGGCAAGGCGCACGAACTGGGCGTGCTGCGCGCGGGATCACCGGGCATGGCCTTCCATCCGGAATTGCAAGATGGCCTGGCCGACCTGGTGATCATCAAGCCACGCGTCAACGCTTTCCACGGCACATCCCTGGAACCGGCGCTGCGTGCCCGGCGCATCGAGCGTCTGGTCATCGCCGGGGTGAGTACCTCGATGGCGGTGCAGAGTGCCGTGCGCGACGCCCATGACCGCGATTACCAGGTGCTGATCCTCGAAGAAGCCTGTGCCGCCGCAAGCGCCGAAGACCACGAAGACTCCATCCGACTGCTGCAACCCCTGGCCGAGGTGGTGACACTGGAGCAACTGGCAGGACTGTAGGTGGGTCACGCTTCACCGCCGATACAACCCTCGCCGAGAAAACCGCCGCTAACGCAGGAACTCGCGATGCAGGTCGCGAAAGTCCGGATCGGCCGCATCTTCCAGCCACTCGAACGCGACCATCTCGCGGGTGACGCGCAGCGCGCCGGCATTCACCATCCGCTGCAGCGCCAGCTCGCGATCGGCAGCACGCCGCGAGGCGACCGCCTCATCCACCACGTAGACGCGCCGCCCCCGCTGCAACAATTCGAGCACCGTCTGCAGCACGCAGACGTGCGCCTCGCAGCCCGCCACCACCCACTGCTCCCGATCCCCCGCGGGCGCCTCCAGCAAGGGCAGGCCCACCGCGGAGAAGCGCGTCTTGGTGATGACTTCGAACGCCTTCAATTGATCGCCCAGGGAGGCCACGGTGGGGCCCAGCCCTTGCGGATATTGCTCGCTGGCGAGTACCGGCACACCCAGCCGACGCGCCACGCCCAGCAGCCAGCCGGCCTGTTCGACGAGTCGTTCAGCGTCCGCGAGGGCCGGCAGCAAACGTTCCTGGATATCCACCAGCAACAACACGCTCTGCTGGCGACGAAGAAGTGAACGGGGCATCGCGGGGCTCCGGCATCGCTGATGACGAACCCAGTCTAGGTCCTGTTGCCACTTCCTTCACGAACGCACCCGTTCGTCCATCAGACGGACCGTCTGTGAGACCAACGGCGTCTATGCTCATAGAGCGCAACTCACGCCCCAACAAGAGAGACGCCTGCCATGGCCATTTCCTTCGAGAAGGTGGCGACGATCATCGAGTCGTCGTTCGCCCCCTGCGTCTGCCGCTGCCGCGAGGAAGGCGGCCAGGTGATCACCGAGATCAGCCCCGCAGAGGGCGCCAAGCCCCTGCTGATCAGCGAGGTCCCCGCCGCGCGGCTGGACTCGGTCAGGGCCGTGGCGCAACTGGTGCTGGAGCTGCGCCAAACGCTCTCCGCGTCCCCCTCCCTGAGCCTGTACAGCATGGTTGGCCAGCGCCAGGCCGAAGGCCGCGCTACGCGCGCCGGCAATGACCAGTCGTCCGAGTGAAGGGACGTGGGGATCAATGGTCAGAACGTTTTTGCCACGCTTCGCTTCGAACGTCTGCAACAGGCACGGTGACGACTCGATCGCCGCCGTGGACTCGGCATATCGCCATCACTGGAAAACGTTCGGAGGCCATCATGGCTAACTCGAATCCCGGCAACTTCGCCAACGACCGGCAGCGAGCAGCGGAAGCAGGCCGTAAAGGCGGTCACAACAGCGGCGGGAATTTCGCCAACGACCGCGAGCGCGCTTCGCGAGCTGGCCGCAAGGGGGGCTCGAAGTAGCAGGAGGGCGTTGTCCCGCCCGGGCGGGGCAACGCCCTAGGACACCAACGCCCGCGACTGCGCCATCGCCCGTTGCAGGACATCGCTGAGCTGCCGCGCCGAATAGGGCTTGGCGAGAAACTCGAACGCCTGCCAGCCTTCGCCGGCCAGCGCCTCGCTGTAACCGGAACAGAGTACGACCGCCAGGTGCGGATACCGCTCGCGCAGGCGATGCGCCAAGGCCATGCCATCCAGGCCGGGCATGACCACGTCGGAGAGTACCGCATCGAACTTCGCACTATCGTGCGCCAGCAGATCCAATGCCTCTTCGGCGCAGGCCAGCCAGCGCGTCCGATGTCCCAGGTCCTGCAGCAACTGGACGGCGAAGGCGCCGACCTGGGGGTTGTCGTCCACCACCAGCACCCGCAATGACGGCACGTGCAACGGCGCTTCCGTGGCAGCGCCTGGCGCGTCGAGGACGATGTTCTGCTGCGGCAGGTAAAGCGTGAAGGTCGTCCCGCGGCCCTCGTCCGTATTCACCTCCACCTCACCGCCCGACTGCTTGGCGAACCCGAATACCTGGGACAGTCCCAGGCCGGTGCCCTGCCCTTGCGCCTTGGTGGTGAAGAAGGGTTCGAACACCCGCCCGAGCACCGACGCGGGGATGCCGCAGCCGGTATCGCTGACCGAAATCGCGGCAAAGCAGGCACTGACCGAGTCAAGGCCCGGAGGACTCCGGTCAGGCTGCAGGCCCAGCGTCAAGGTGCCACTCCCGGCCATGGCATCACGGGCGTTGATCGCCATGTTGATCAGCGCGGTCTCGAACTGGCCGAGATCGGCATGCACGTGGCAAGGCGTCTCGGGCAGTTGCAACTGCACGTGGATGCTCGCACCACTGACGCTATCGAGCATCTCGGCGATGGAAATCAGCCGCTGGCCGACATCGAAAGTTTCCGGCTTGAGGGCCTGGCGGCGGGCGAAGGCCAGCAATTGCCCGGTCAGCCGCGCGCCGCGCTCGACGCTGTCGGCGATCATCTGCAAGTAGCGCTCACGGCGCGGCTCGGGCAACTCCGGCTGATGCAGGAAGTGCACCGAGGAGCGGATGATGGTCAGCAGATTGTTGAAGTCATGGGCCACCCCACCGGTGAGCTGGCCGATGGCCTCGAGCTTCTGCGATTGGCGCAGCGCCGCCTCGGCTTCCGCCAGGCGTTGACTGCGCTCTTCGACGCGCTCTTCCAGGGTGGCATTGAGCGCTGCAAGGGCATCCGCGGCACGTCGCCTCTCGCTGTCGGCACGCACCCGTTCGATGTGAGCCCAGGAGCGTCCGGTGACCTCCTGCAAGAGCGCGAGGTCGGCCCGCAACCAGTGGCGCGGGTGCTGATCGTGGATCGCCATCAGCGCGCTTAAACCTCCGTCCTTGAGCAGCGGCATACACAGCGTGGCCGCCAAACCAAGGGATGCGAAGGCTGCCGCGGCAACGGGCTCCAACTCGGCCTGGGTGTCACACAGAATCAATGGCTCGCCGGCCCGCAAGGTACGCACCGCACGTGGGCCGAAGTCGGCGAGGCGATAGTGACCGACGATGTGCGCCGCACCCGGGGCCGCCCAGTCACCGCGAATGGTGAAGCCATCCTCGTCGGGCTCCATGTCGGCGTAGGCGCAATTGCTTAGGCCCAGATGCTCGCCCAGCAGGCGCGTGGTGGTCGCCAGGACGCGTTCGGGCGCTGTCTCGGCGATCACCGCCCGTCCGAGCCGGTCGAGAAACGCCAGGCGCTGGTTGCTGACCACTGTCGCGGAGGTCTCGGTGACGGTATCGAGCATGCCGACCACGGTGCCATGGTGGTCGCGAATCGGGCTGTAGCAAAAGGTGAAATAGGCGCGCTCCGGACTGCCGCCGCGCTCGACCACCAGTGGGAAATCCTCGATGAAGGTCGCGCGCCCGGCCAAAGCCTCTTCGGCGATCGGCTGGATCTCGCTCCAGACCTCCTTCCAGACCTCACTGAATGCCCGCCCGAGGGCCACCGGCTTGCCGCCGAGAATCGGTACGAAGGCATCGTTGTACAGGGTGATGAGCTCGGCGCCCCAGACGATGGCCTTGGGGAAGTGCGAGCCCAGGCAGAGCCCGACCGTGGTTTTGAGTACATCGGGCCAGGCGTCGATCGGCCCCAGCGGCGAGTCTTCCCAAGGATAGTCGCGTATGGCTTGCGCCATGGGCGAGTCGCCCTTCAGCCATGCGGCCATTGATGCAAGTCCCTCGACACTTGGGGGAAGCGGCGGGGCCGTGTCGTGTCGCCCCGCTGCAGGGTAGCCGAAAGACCGCCCTGCGACCATGCTGCCGTGCGACGCCTCAGAGTGCCGCGGCCACCTCGTTCGCCAGGCGTTGGGCACGCGGGTCCATCAGCACGTAGGGGCCGAGGGTGTTGGTGACGAAGCCCAGCGCCACGTCGCGGTCCGGATCGGCGAAGCCGGTCGAACCACCGGCGCCGGGATGGCCGAAGGCGCGCGGGCCGAGTCCGTAGGTGGCGTTGGCAACGGCCGCCTGATCGAGCATGCAGCCCAGGCCGAAGCGCGTGCTGGTAAGCAGCGTCAGGTCCTCGCCGACTGCGTGCTCGCGGGTCATCTCCGCCAGTTGCTCGCTTTCCAGAAGACGACCATCGAGCAGCCCGGCGTAGAAGCCGGCCAGGCTGCGGGCATTGCCGTGGCCGTTCGCGGAAACCAGTTGCATGCGCCGCCACTCTGGCTTGTTGCTGCTGGTCAGCGCCGAGGGCGGGTTGCTGAAGGCGCGGGTGGACAGCGCCTTGGGATCGGTCATGGTGCACTTGAGCAGGCGCTGGGCCGCAGCGTCGCCGATCACGCCCTTGGCACGGGCGATGTGCGCCACGCGGTCGAACTCGCTGTCCGGCAGTCCGACGTGGAAGTCCAGCCCCAGCGGCGTGGCAATGCGCGCGGCGATGGACTCGCCCGGACCGCATCCATCCACCCGCCGCAGCAGCTCACCGACCAGCCAGCCGTAGGTCAGCGGCGCGTAGCCATGGGCTTCGCCCGGCGTCCACCAGGGTGCTTCCTCGGCCAGCGCGGCGGTCATCACCTCCCACTGGTAGAGCGCCTCGCCCGGTAACGGGCGAGCAATTGCCGGCAGCCCGGCGCGATGACAAAGCAACTGCCGCACGCTGATGCCCTGCTTGCCGTTGGCAGCGAACTCCGGCCAGTAGCGCGCCACCGGAGCGTCCAGCTCGAGCTTGCCTTCGGCCACCAACTGCAAGGCGCAGACGGCGGCGAACGGCTTGGTGCAGGAGAACAGGTTGAGGATGGTGTCGCTTTCCCAGGCCTGCTGGCCGTCCTTGTCGGCATGCCCGGCCCAGAGATCGAGCACGGTTTCACCACCGACCTGCACGCAGAGGGCGCCACCGCGCTGCTGAGGGTCGTCGAACAGCTCGGCGAAGACATTGCGAACGCCTTCGAATTTCAGGTCGAAATAACCCTGGATCTGCACGGCACGGCTCCTGCGGCGATGTGGATCGGACATTGTCCCAGCCACGCGCCGCGAAGGAAACAGGCCCTAGCCGATCTCGCGGCGGAACGGCGGCAACGCGTCGAGGATCGCGCGGCCGTAGCGCTGGCTGACAACGCGACGGTCGAGCAGGGTGATGGTGCCGCGGTCGGCCTCGGTGCGCAGCAGGCGCCCGCAGGCCTGCACCAGGCGCAGCGAGGCGTCGGGCACGGCGATTTCCATGAACGGGTTGCCACCACGCGCCTCGATCCACTCGGCCAATGCGGCCTCCACCGGATCGTCCGGCACCGCGAAGGGAATCTTGGCGATCACCACGTGCTCGCAGTAGGCCCCCGGCAGGTCGACGCCCTCGGCGAAGCTGGCCAGGCCGAACAGCACGCTCGGCTCGCCGTCGTCGACCCGCGCCTTGTGCTTGTTCAGCGTCTCCTGCTTGGACAGGTTGCCCTGGATGAGCACGCGCCTGCGCCAGTCGCGATCCAGGCCGTCGAACACGTCCTGCATCTGCTTGCGCGAGGAGAACAGCACCAGCGTGCCCTGGCCACCTTCGACCAACGCCGGCAGCTCACGGACGATCGCCGCGGTATGCGCGACGGCATCGCGCGGGTCGGCCTTGAGGTCCGGCACCCGCAGCAGGCCGGCGTCGGCATGATGGAAGGGGCTCGGCACCACCGCGGTGACGGCGCCCTTGGGCAGGCCGGCGCGCATGCGGTAGCGATCGAAGCGCCCTAGCGCGGTGAGCGTGGCGGAGGTCACCAGCGCGCCGTAGGCCACGTGCCAGAGGTGCCGACGCAGGGTCTCGGCGGCGAGGATCGGGCTGGCGTTGACCTCGATGTCATGGAACGAACCATTGTCCGCGAGGGTCATCCAGCGCGCCATCGGCGGATTGTCTTCCGGGTCCTCGCTGGTGAAGGCGGTCCACAGCTCCCAGTTGCCCTGGGCGCGCGACAACAGGCTGCCGAACAGCGGGAACCACTCCTCCGCCTGCTGGCTGGCGATGCCCGAACCGCCCTCGCCGTCCATGGCCTGCTTGAGCATGTCGGCCAGTCGGGTGAACAGGTCGTTGAGCCGCGAGAAGCCTTTCTTCAGCTCGAGGCCCAGCTCGCGCAGATGCTCGGGGATGATCCCGCCCACGAAACGATGGCGTGGGCGCTCACGGCCCTGCATGTCTTCGCCGGCGCTGAAATCGCCGATTTCCTCGCAGGCGGTGAACATGAACTGCTGCTGGCTACGCAGCTCGCGCGCCAGCTCGGGCACTTGCTCCACCAGGCGGCCGAAGTCGCCGGGCAGCGGATGCTGGGCGAGCAGCTTGGTGAGGTTCTTGTCCACCTGCGCCAGCCAGTCGGCGGTGCTGCGCAGGCGGGTGAAATGCGCGAAGTGCCCGATCGCCTTGTCCGGCAGATGGTGGCCTTCGTCGAACACGTAGAGCGTTTCGCGCGGGTCGGGCAGCACCGCGCCGCCGCCCAGTGCCAGGTCCGCCAGCACCATGTCGTGGTTGGTGACGATCACGTCGACCTTGGTCATGCCTTCGCGCGCCCGGTAGAACGCGCACTGGCCGAAGTTCGGGCAATGCCGGTTGGTGCACTGGCTGTGATCGGTGGTCAGGCGCGACCAGTCGCTGTCGTCGAGTTCTTCCGGCCAACTGTCGCGGTCGCCGTCCCAACGGTTGCCGGCGAGTTTCTCGATCATCTGGGTGAACAGCTTCTGGCTACGCTCGTCCACCTCCAGGCGAAAGCCCTCCTCCTCGAACAGCTGCGCGGTGGCGCTCTGCGCCTCACCCTCCTGCAACAGGGCATCCAGGCGCGACAGGCACAGGTAGCGTCCGCGCCCCTTGGCCAGGGCGAAGGAGAACGACAGGCCACTGTTGCGCAGCAGGTCGGGCAGATCCTTGTGGACGATCTGCTCCTGCAGGGCGACCGTGGCGGTGGCGATCACCAGGCGTTTCTCGGCGGCCTTGGCGATGGGAATGCTGGCCAGTGCGTAGGCGACCGTCTTGCCGGTACCGGTGCCGGCCTCGACCGCCACCACCGCCGGATCGCCGTCGCGATGGCCTTCCTCATCGGTGGAAATGGTGCCCAGCACCTTGGCCACCTCGGCGATCATCAGCCGCTGGCCATAGCGTGGCTTGAGCGATTTGGCCTCGAGGAAGCGGGAATAGGCGCCCTGTATCTGGGACTTGAGTTCGGTGCTGAGCATGGACGGGCGCCGCAAAGGCTGTATGTATCTTCAGTAGGCCGCCTATGATAGCGCCCATGACGCCCACCGCCAGTGGAAATCCTCCCGGACGGACGCTAGGCCTGTTCCCTGGGCCGTGCGGAAACGAAAAACCCCGCCACGAAGGGCGGGGTTTTCCTTGGAGCCGGGGTCGCTGTTACTTGACCTGGGCTTCCACTTCGGCTTCCACGCGACGGTTGATCGCACGGCCGGCGTCGGTGGCGTTGTCGGCGACCGGACGGCTTTCGCCGTAGCCGACCGAACCAACGCGACCGCTCTGGATGCCGTACTGGTTGACCAGCACGTCACGCACGGCGGCGGCACGGCGCTCGGAGAGCTTCTGGTTGTAGGCGTCGGTACCCACGGAGTCGGTGTGGCCTTCCACGGTGGTGGAGGTCTGCGGGTACTGTTTCATGAAGTCGGCCAGCGACTGGATGTCACCCATGTACTCGGGCTTCACAGTGGCACGGTCGAAGTCGAACTTCACGTCCAGTTCCACGCGCACGTTCTCGGCAGCGGGCTCGGGAGCCGGCGCCGGAGCGGGCATCGGGGCCGGCTCGACATAAGCGATGGTTTCTTCTTCACCGTGGACCCAGCAGTAACCGCCGGCGGTGACCGCGGCGATCAGACCACCCCAGCCCGCATAGGTGCTGTTTTCCAGCGCGCCCAGGGCGGCACCGGTGACACCACCGATAGCGGCGCAGGTCGGCCAGTCGGACTTCTGAACACCGGCACAACCGGTCAGGACGCCCGAAATGAGAACCAGCGGTACAGCTTTCCTTATCATGCTCATTGGAAATCTCCTTGGAAGATTCGGCACCACGACCGAAACTCAGGGTTGGAAGAACTTTATATGAGTCCGCCAGGCGGTGGGCTGAATGGCCCCGTGCCATTGGGTTCGTGTGGTTAGTCTCCCCGTTCTGCTGCGAGGTTCCCTAATGATAGTCGGCTTTTCCGAATCCACACCGCAAGAGGTGCTTGCCGCCTTGCTCGAACGTCATGCGCCGGCACGCCTGTTGGTGCTCGGCAGTCGGGAGTGGCCGGCGCTCGAAGCATACTGCAGCGCACAGGCCGATGTGCAACTGGCATTCGCGCCCCCCGGCCCATTGCCGGCCGAGCTGGCGGGGCAACGCTTCGACCTGGTCCTGCTGGTCGATTGCCTCGAGCACCTGCCGCGTCGCGTCGGCCTGGAGCTGGTCGGCGGCCTGCGCAACCTCAATGCCAACCGCCTGGCGCTGCTGCTGGACCTTGCCAGCGGCGACTGGCGCGAGGCGGACTTCTTCGCCCTCGGCCTGCAGGCGAGCGAGCGCTTCGTGCGTGGCGAGCAGACCCTGACCTTGTTCACCTATGATCTGCATGATTACAAGCAGGTGCCCGACTGGCTCAACGCCAAGCATTGGGCCAACCCGCAGAACTTCGGAAAATACTGGTGGTAGCCATGCCAGCGATCTGTCCCTGCGGCAGCGGTGCGTACCTCGACGACTGCTGCGGCCGCTTCCATGCCGGCGCTGTGGCGCCCTGTGCAGAGCGCCTGATGCGCTCGCGCTACAGCGCCTACGTGCTGGGCGATATCGACTACCTGGTGCGCACCACCCTGCCCGCCCAGCAAGCCGCATTGGACCGCGCGGCGATGACGCAGTGGAGCCTGTCGAGCACCTGGCTCGGCTTGCAGGTGGAGGCAAGCGAGGTGTTCGGCGGCAAGCCCGAACACGCCTTCGTCAGTTTCAC
Organism: Pseudomonas sp. R4-15; assembly: GCF_055768815.1. Classification (NCBI taxonomy): domain Bacteria; kingdom Pseudomonadati; phylum Pseudomonadota; class Gammaproteobacteria; order Pseudomonadales; family Pseudomonadaceae; genus Pseudomonas; species Pseudomonas sp. R4-15. The sequence continues at coordinate 1,844,309 of NZ_CM147293.1, read as the reverse complement.
CGCGCGTTGGCACGACGAAACCGGAGAGCACGCGCAGCACGAACGCTCGGCCTTCGTCCAGCGTGACGGCCAGTGGTACTACCTGGATGCGGGGGTGCCCTTGCGCGCCGGGCGCAACGACCCCTGTCCATGCGGCAGCGGCAACAAGTTCAAGAAGTGCTGCGCCACCTTCTTGGCTTGAGTCACTCCTGCAGGCGCAGGTGGGAAACGTCCGGCGGCGGCGGCGTCCGCTCGGTGCTGGCCTGCCCCATGTCGCTGCCCAGGGGGGCTAGGCTGTAGTTGGAGAAGTCGAACACCTGCACCAGCGGCGCGCGCGTTTTTTCCTGCATGTCCGCCCCCAGCGGGGCAACCGCGAAATCCGGCGCCTGCACATCGGCGAATGCTGCCACGTAGCTGTCGCGCGGCGCCTCGTTCGGCTGGGTTTCCTCGACGGGAGCCGGTGGCGGCGCCAGTTCGATCTCCTCGAGCGCCTGCGGGCACACCTCGACCACCGCCCCGGCGCGCTCCAGCGCTCGGCGATAGCGCTCGGCGCCGGTGGCATCCAGGCCGCTCTTGATCACCATGCGCCGTCCACTGAAGAGCGCGGTGATACGCTGCTCGTCCACCTGGAACAATTGGGCAAGGTTGATCTTTGCGGTTTCCGGCGACACCCCTGGCAACAAGCGCCCGGAAAAGGCAATCTCGTAACTATCCATGGTCAGACTCCCAGCGAAGTGCTGCAGAGTATGGCCCAGCAGTGTGCGACGCACCAACGCAGGCCCATGGGCATGTGGCACGCTAGATCCATCACCCACGGAGGAACGAGATGTTCGAGCAGGCGAGAAGGTCGGGCATGGCCATGGCGATCTGGCTGACCCTGGCAGCCACCCTGGGCGGCTGCGCCTTCAGCGGCAAGAACTTCGAGGACCCGACGGTGGCGCTGACCGATGTCGAGGTGGAGCGCGCGCGTCTGCTGGAACAGCGCTTCGTCCTTCACTTTCGGATCGACAACCCCAACGACATGAGCCTGGCCATCCGCGGCCTGGTCTACGACGTGACGCTCGACGGCATACCGCTGGCCGTGGGTGAATCCAACAAGCACTTCGTGATTCCCGCAGGGGCCCAGACCGATTTCGAGATACCGGTGCGCACCAATCTCTGGCGTCACCTGAAGAACGTGATCAAGACCATCAAGGATCCCGAGCGGCCGATTCCCTATCGCCTGAGCGGCGAAGTGAAGACGGGAGGAGTATTTTTCGGTCGCAACGTGCACCTGTTCCGCATTGGCGAGATAATCCCCAGTCGTTTCCTCGAAGAGTGACCCCCATGCAACACGAACACGTCCACGGTCCCGATTGCAACCACGAGCACGACCATCAGCACCACGTCCACGGGCCGCACTGCAACCACGGCCCACAAGAGCCGCAGCGCAACCCGCTGCGCGAGGTCGGCCGCAACGACCCCTGCCCGTGCGGCAGCCAGAAGAAATTCAAGAAATGCCACGGGGCCTGAGATGATTCCGCTGCAGGTCGCGCTCCCGCTGGCGTTGCTGGTGATCCTGCCGCTGGCGTTCTACGCACTGCACCTATGGCGCCTGGTCTGGGCCCAACGGCGGCGCCTGGAAGAAGCGCAGCGCGAACGCCACACGCGCCTGGGCGACGACCTGCGCATCCTCGCCGGCAGCCTGCTGGACGAGCAGTTGCCGCTGATCGAGGGCGCCATCCGCATCAAGGTGCTGGTGGACAACTATGACGTGCACTTGAGCCAGGATGCCCGCATGGAGGTCTTCCACCAGCTTTACCAGGCTACCGCGCACGTCCCCACCCACGCGGCCTGGAAGGCCTTGCCGGCGGCGGAGAAACGCCATCACGAGGCGCATTTCAGCGCCCTCGAACTGCAACACAAGGCCGCCGCCCGCCAGGCCGCACGCTGGTTGCTCGACGAAGGCCTGGACAAGCCCGCCGACGCCGCCTGAATGCCCCTTGCACGGCTCGCGCCGCGAAACTAACGTTTAGCCTCCCTGCACTGACCGCCTCTTCTGGAGCCGCCGCATGCCGTCGCGCCCGTTCCGCCCGCTGCTTCGCCTGACCCTCCTCGCCACCGTCGCCAGCAGCCTGTTCGGCTGCGAATCGCTGCTCGACAAGCGCTATGCCGAGAGCCTGCCGCCCACCCAGGGCAGCGAGCGCCTGCAGGGCCTCGCGGCCAGCGTCAGCGTACGCCGCAACCCGCTGGGCATGCCGCTGATCGAGGCTGGCAACTTCCATGACGCACTCTTCGCGCTGGGCTACACCCACGCCAGCGATCGCCTCTCGCAGATGGTCGGACTGCGCCTGATGGCGCAAGGGCGCCTGGCCGAGATGGCCGGCCCCGGGGTGCTGGAAATCGACCGTTTCATGCGTACCCTGAACCTGCGCGCCAATGCGCGACAGCTCTGGGCCAACGCCTCGCCGCGTCTGCAGCGTTTCTTCGAGGTCTATGCGCGCGGCGTCAACGCCTACCTCTACCGTTATCGCGACCGCCTGCCGATGGACCTCGCCGAGTCCGGCTATCAGCCCGAGTACTGGACCGCCGAGGACTCGGTGCTGGTCTTCTGCCTGCTCAACTTCGGCCTGGCGCAGAACCTCCAGGAAGAGATATCCGCACTGGTCATGGCGCAGAAGGTCGGCGCCGACAAGCTGCCCTGGCTGCTGCCCACCTACCCGGACGAAGCACTGCCGTTCGATGAGGCGGAGAAGCTCGCCGGCCTCAAGCTCAATGGCCAGATTCCCGGACTGAGCGCGTTGCAACAGGCCACCGAACAGGTCGCCCAGGCCAACGTGCTGGGCGTCGCCGCCTCCAACAACTGGGCCTTCGCCCCCTCGCGCACCCGCGGCGGCAAGAGCCTGCTGGCCAACGACACGCACCTGCCGCTGTCGATGCCCTCGATGTGGAACTTCGTGCAGATCGATTCGCCGAAATTCCGCGCCGCGGGCGTCTCGGTGGCTGGTGTGCCGGCGGTGGTCGCTGGCTACAACGGCCGCGTCGCCTGGGGCATGACCATGGTCATGGGTGACAACCAGGATCTCTTCCTGGAACAGCTCAAGCGCCAGAACGGACACCTCTACTACCTCGCCGATGGCCGCTGGGAGCAAGCCCGCGAACGCCCCGAGACGTTCATCGTCAAGGGCGGTAGACCGGTGCGCGAGATCGTCTACGAGACACGCCACGGCCCGTTGCTCAACAGCGTGCTCGGCGAACGCAAGCACATGCTGCAACCGCTTGCGCTGCAGAGTGGCTACGGCATTGCCCTGCGCACCCTCGACTATGCCGACGACCACTCGCTGGACGCCTTCTTCGACCTGTCGCGTGCCGACAACGTCGACGAAGCCTTCGCCGCCAGCGGAAAGATCCGCGCCATGGCGCTGAACATGGTGTTCGCCGACGCCGAACACATCGGCTGGCAGGTTACCGGGCGCTATCCCAACCGCCGTGCCGGTCGCGGACTGATCCCCTCCCCCGGCTGGCAGGGCCGCTACGACTGGGACGGCTACGCCGACCCGATGCTCTACCCTTACGATCAGGACCCCGCGCAAGGCTGGCTGGGCAGCGCCAACCAGCGCAGCGTACCCAGCGGCTACGGCGTGCAACTGTCCAACTCCTGGTACTACCCCGAGCGCGCCGAGCGCATCGCCGAACTGGCCGCCCGTGGCCGTCAGGACGCCCGCAGCATGATGGCCATGCAGTTGGACCAGACCACGCCTTTCGCCGCCAAGCTCAAGGCCATGTTCGAGGACCCGGCGATGGTCGCCTCGCTGCAGCAGGCCATTGCCGCCCTCCCCGAGCCACGCCGCGCCAAGGCCCGCGAGGCGCTACGCCGCCTGCTGGCGTTCGACGGACGCATGGCCGCGGACTCCGCCGACGCCGCGCTGTACAGCGCCTTCCTCCAGGAAAGCGCGAAAGCGACCTTCCTCGACGAACTGGGCCCCGAGGACAGTCCGGCCTGGCAGGCACTGGTGAACACCGCCGACAACTCCTACTCGGCACAAGCCGACCATCTGCTCGGACGCCTGGACAGCCCGTTCTGGGACGATCGCCGTACGCCCGAGCACGAGGACAAGCCGGCCATCCTGGCGCGCAGCCTGGCCGCTTCGGTGGAATTCCTGGAGACCCGCCTGGGCGCCGACCGTGGCGCCTGGCAGTGGGGCAAGCTGCACAGCTACACCTGGCGTACCGAGAGCAGCCGCCTGGCTCCCTGGCTACCGGCGTCCCAGCGCAGCTCGCTGAGCCTGGTGCAGGGTTACCTCGACCGCGGTCCCTACGCCGCCGGGGGTGACCATGGCACGCTGAACGTGTCCGCCTATCACTGGGGGCAGGACTTCGATACCTGGCTGGTGCCGGCGATGCGCATGGTCGTCGACTTCTCCGCCGAGGAGCCGATGCAGGGGGTGAACAGCTCGGGGCAGTCCGGTAACCCGGCCAGTGCCCACTACGCCGATGGCATCGACGCCTGGCTGCGCGGGCAGTACCTGAGCTTCCCCTTCAAGCCGCAGAACCGCGACAAGGTGTATGGCACCCAACGGCTGTTGCTGGTCCCCGGCAAATAGCGGAACCGGGATTGCGGTCGATGTCGATCCTCCCTGCGCTCCCGCGTGGGGATGATCAAACAGGCTGCGGCTGCGGCTGCGGCTGCGGCACAGGATTTGATCGTGCCCACGCTCCTGCGTGGGCACGCATCCCGCGACGCTCCGCGTCTCCAGTGCATCAAGCCTTCGGTGCCAAAGGACGGTTGTCGGCGTTCTTCCGGGACTCCCGGTTTCGCCCTCCTGGGCGACGCCCTTTTGTTCCGGCAAAAGGGCGCAAAACCATTGCCCCGGCGATCCGGCCCCGCCCGCTGAGCGGACGGGGTTCGTTCACTCCATCGCCGTTCCACAGGCCCGGCGTATACGGGCCATCCATGGCCCGATACGCCTTTCGCCACCGTCCAGGCGGCTCAACCTGCTACACGACGATTCCGTTCACCCGGACCAACGGGGCGCATCGGTGCCGTCTGCAAATCCGTGCAAGAAAAGCAAAGACAGAGCGACCACCGATGGTACGTCCTGCACCCGGGTCCCCTTCAGGAGGCCGAGTGCAGGCGTTGCGCAGGGGAGTGAGCCGCCAGGACGGCGGCGAGAGGCCTGTGCGGTCCAGGGATGGACCGTACGGGCCGGCCCCCGGAGCAGCGCCGGAGCGAGGGAAGTCCGTTCGCACAGCGAACGGACCCGGATGGTGGGTCGCCTTCTCTTTGGTTACTTTCTCTTGGCGAGACAAGAGAAAGTGACTCGCCGTGCAAGGCGAAATCGGTAGTTCCACCCGAGGAAAGCGCCACGCGCCCATACCCAAGCAGAAAACCACAAACTACAAAGACCGCAGGCAGCGCCCCTGCGCAACACCTCCGCTCGGCCTCCTGAAGTCGAAAGTCAGCCTAGGTCTGCACCCCATGCCGCTGGTGCCATTGCGCCAGGGATTCCTCGGGATAATGCGCGAAACACGGATCGTCCGGCTTGCCCTCGACCTGCACCCAGGCCGCTTTGGAGTCGAGCAGGATATGCACGTTTTCCGGCGGTATCGGCAGCGGCGTATCGATCGCCGAGGCGTGCGGATGCACCAGGTCCGGGTAACCCGGGTCCCACAGCCAGAGCGCGCTGCCGCACTCGCGACAGAAGTGCCGTTGTCCGCTGCTGCGCTCGCCGTTTTCCATCTTCGCGCGGTAGATGCCCAGGTGCTCGCGGCCTTCGACCTGCAGCGTGCGATGGTCACCGCCGAGGTTGATCGCGTAGCCACCGGTGCCGGCCGTCTTGCGGCAGATCGAGCAGTAACAGCGCATGAAGGGCACCGCCTGGTTCGACTCCAGGCTGAAGGTGACGGCGCGGCAGTGGCAGGAACCTTCGAGTTTCATCGGAATTTCCTCGCGGGCAAAAGAAAAGGGACCGGTCGGCGATGCCGCACCGGTCCCTTTTCGGACCCCGCGATGAGCGACTAGTTGGCCGCCTTCTGGGCCTCCAGCGCGGCCTGTACCAGTTGCGGCGCCGGCTGGTAGCCGGGGATCATCTGGCCATCGGCGAGGACGATCGCCGGCGTGCCCTGCACGCCGACCGCCTGGCCCAGCTTGAACTGGCTTTCCACCGGGTTATCGCAGGTGCCGTCCGGCGCCTGGTCCTTCTTCGCCGCATCCATCGCCGCCACACGGTCCTTCGAGCACCACACGCCCACCAGCTCGTGATAGCCCTTCGAGCCCAGCCCCTGGCGCGGGAAGGCCAGGTAGCGCACCTCGATACCGGCCGCATTGAGCGCCGGGACTTCGGTGTGCAGCTTCTGGCAGTACGGGCAATCGGTATCGGTGAACACGGTGATGTGGGTCTTGGCGGTGCCCTTGGCCGGGAAGATCACCATGTCCTTCTCCGGCACCTTGGCGATTTCCCGCGCGATGCCGCGGCTTTCCGCCGCCTCGGTGAGGTTCAGCGCCTGCCCGTCCTTGACCTGGTACAGATAGCCCTGCATGACGTACTGGCCATCGGCGCTGGCATACAGCAGGCGACCGCCCTGCAGCTCGACCTGGTAAAGACCGGGCAACGGGCTCTGGGCGATGGACTCGATCGGCAGGTCCGGCTGCAGCGCCTGCAGGGTCTCGCGGATCGCTTGGTCGGGCTCGGCGGCCAAGGCCTGCATGGCGGAGACGGCCAGCAACGACGAGGCCAGGAAGGAAAGCGCGCGCATGGTGGTACCTCTGTTTACGGATCGCGGCAGACTACCACGGAACGTCCGCGGGGCGATCCGCGTCCCAAGTTCGCTTACAATTCGCCCGTTTGAATGCTTCCCAAGGACTTCCCGTGCCCGCCGTCATCGCCATCGAACAATTGACCAAGACCTACGACTCCGGTCATCAGGCGTTGAAAACCGTGAACCTGACCATCGAGCGCGGCGAGATCTTCGCCCTGCTCGGCCCCAATGGCGCCGGCAAGACCACGCTGATCGGCATCGTCTGCGGCATCGTCAATCCCAGCAGCGGTGGGGTGACCGTGGATGGCCACGACATCATCCGTGACTACCGCGCCGCGCGCAGCCGCATCGGACTGGTGCCCCAGGAGCTGTTCAACGAGGGTTTCGAGAGCGTCTGGTCGACGGTGCGCTTCTCCCGCGGGCTGTTCGGCAAGAAAACGGACGACGCCTACCTGGAAAAGCTGCTGCGCGACCTGTCCTTGTGGGAAAAGCGCAACGCACGGATCAACGAGCTGTCCGGCGGCATGAAGCGCCGGGTGATGATCGCCAAGGCGCTGTCCCACGAGCCGGACATCCTGTTTCTCGACGAACCCACCGCCGGCGTCGACGTAGAGCTGCGCCGGGACATGTGGCGCATGGTGCACGGTCTGCGCCAGCGCGGCGTGACCATCATCCTGACCACCCACTACATCGAGGAAGCCGAGGAAATGGCCGACCGCATCGGGGTGATCCGCAAGGGCGAGATCATCCGCGTGCAGGACAAGGCCAGCCTGATGCGCGAACTCGGCAAGAAGCAGCTCACCCTGCAACTCAAGCAGCCGCTACCCGAGGTGCCGCCGGCGCTGTCCAGTTACGACCTGAGCCTGGCCGACGAGGGCTACGCACTGGTCTACCGCTTCGACGCCCAGCGCGAGGACACCGGTATCGCCGAGCTGCTGCGCGCACTGGCCGAGCACGGCATCGAATTCAAGGACCTGCAGTCGGAAGAGAGTTCGCTGGAGGAAATCTTCGTCAGTCTGGTCAAGGAGCCGGTATGAACCTCTATGCGATCCGCGCCATCTACCTGTTCGAACTGGCGCGCACCTGGCGCACCCTGGCACAGAGCATCGCCACCCCGGTCATCAGTACCTCGCTGTACTTCGTGGTATTCGGCTCGGCCATCGGCGCCCATATGAACGAAGTCAACGGCGTCAGCTACGGCGCCTTCATCGTGCCTGGCCTGGTGATGCTCGCGCTGCTCACCGAGAGCGTCTCCAACGCCGCCTTCGGCATCTACATGCCGCGCTACGCGGGGACCATCTACGAGATCCTCTCGGCGCCCATCTCGCCGCTGGAGATCGTCGTCGGCTACGTCGGTGCCGCGGCCACCAAGTCGGTGATCCTGGGCAGCATCATCCTGCTCACCGCGCGCCTGTTCGTGGACTACGAGATCGAACACCCGCTGCTGATGGTGCTGTTCCTGTTGCTCACGGCCGTCACCTTCAGCCTGTTCGGCTTCATCATCGGCGTCTGGGCCGATGGCTGGGAGAAACTGCAGATCGTCCCGGCGCTGATCGTCACGCCGCTGACCTTCCTCGGCGGCAGCTTCTACTCCATCTCGATGCTTCCCGAGTTCTGGCAGAAGGTGACCCTGCTCAACCCGGTGGTGTATCTGGTCAGCGGGTTTCGCTGGGCGTTCTTCGGTGTCTCCGACGTCAACCCGACGATCAGCTTCGGCATGACCCTCGCTTTCCTCGCCCTGTGTCTGCTGTTGATTACCTGGATCTTCCGCACCGGCTACCGCATCAAGAGCTGAGGCCGGCGACGCTGGCACACCAATGCTTTGCGCATTAACCTTCCCCGGAATTCCGGAGAATCTCCCATGGCCCGCGAGACCCCCAAAGAGCTGATGCTGGATAACCAGCTGTGCTTCGCCCTCTACTCCACCTCCCTGGCGATGACCAAGGTCTACAAGCCGCTGCTGCAGCGCATCGGCCTGACCTACCCGCAGTACCTGGCAATGCTCGCGCTGTGGGAACACGACGGCCTTACCGTCGGCGAGCTGGCGGCGCGCCTGCAGACCGACCCGGGCTCGGTGACGCCACTGCTCAAGCGCCTGGAAACCCTCGGCCTGATCCACCGCGTACGCAGCGCCAGCGATGAGCGCGTAGTGCAGTTGCATGTCAGCGACGCCGGTTGGCAGGCCCAGGTGCAGGCCCGCGAGTTCCCCCGCTGTATCCTCGACGCCTGCACCCTGTCGCTGGACGACCTGCGGCAACTGACCGAGCAATTGGTGAGCCTGCGCAGCAGCCTGCAGGACGCGCAGAAGGGCTGAAGCAGGCGCTTCGCCAAGTCTCCGACGCTCTCTCTCAAAAATAGTTTGCGCACAAGATAAACGCCGATTACTATCACCTCACCCATTACCTTGTACGCAAAACTTTAGCGCCACATCAAATCAGGAGAAAGACCATGTCCATCGAAAAAGTGCTCTACCGCGCCCATGCCCAAGCCACCGGCGGCCGCGACGGTCGCGCCGTTTCTTCCGACAACGTCCTCGACGTCAAGCTGACCACGCCCAAGGAGCTTGGCGGCGCAGGCGGCGACGGTACCAACCCCGAACAGCTGTTCGCCGCCGGCTACTCGGCCTGCTTCCTCGGCGCCCTGAAGTTCGTCGCGGCCCGCGCCAAGCAGCCGCTGCCGGCGGACGTGCGCGTCGAAGGCAGCGTCGGTATCGGCGCCATCCCCACCGGCTTCGGCATCGAAGTGGCGCTGACCATCCACGTGCCCGGCCTGGACCGCGCCATCGCCCAGGACCTGGTGGACCAGGCACACATCGTCTGCCCGTACTCCAACGCCACCCGCGGCAACATCGACGTCAGCCTGACCCTGGCCTGACGTCCAGCGCGGTCCCCCCCTGCATGCCCGGCTCCGCCGGGCGTGCCTGTTCATGCACGGCAAATACGACCAGAATCCCAGGGCCCGCTGCTGATCCATCCGCGCCTTTGCCAGGAGTCCCGCCATGCGTGTAGCCGTATTCAGCACCCAGCCCTACGACCGCCGCTTCCTCGACCAGGCCAACGCCGCGACCGGCCATGCCCTCAACTATTTCGACGCCCGCCTGACGGCGGATACCGCCGGCCTCGCCGAGGGTTTCGAGGCGATCTGCGCCTTCGTCAACGATGAGCTCGACGCGCCCGTGCTGGAGCAACTGCATGCCGGCGGCACGCGCCTGGTCGCCCTGCGCTCGGCCGGCTTCAACAACGTCGACCTCAACGCGGCGCAGCGCCTGGGCATCGCCGTGGCGCGGGTCCCGGCGTATTCCCCGCACGCCGTCGCAGAACACGCGGTGGCCCTGGTGATGGGTCTGAACCGCCACCTGCACCGCGCCTACAACCGTGTTCGCGAAGGCAACTTCGCCCTCGACGGACTGCTCGGCTTCGACCTCTACGGCAAGACGGTCGGCGTCATCGGCACCGGCAAGATCGGCCTGATCTTCGCCGGCATCATGCACGGCTTCGGCTGCCGCATCCTCGCCAGCGACCCGTATCCCAGCACCGACGCCCAGCCCTTCGTCGAGTACGTAGCGCTGGAAACGCTGTTCGCGGAAGCGGACGTGATCTCCCTGCACTGCCCGCTGATGCCGCAGACGCGCCACCTGATCGGCAGCGAGGCGATCGCGCAGATGAAACCGGGCGTGATGATCATCAACACCGGGCGCGGCCAGGTGGTGGACACCCGCGCCGTCGTCGAGGGACTCAAGAGCGGGCGCATCGGCGCACTGGGCCTGGATGTCTACGAGGAAGAGGAAAACCTGTTCTTCCAGGACCTCTCGGCGCGGGTAATCGGCGACGATCTGTTCATGCGACTGACCACCTTCCCCAACGTGCTGATCACCGGCCACCAGGGCTTCTTCACCCGGGAGGCACTGAGCAACATCGCCGAGACCACCCTCGGCAACGTCAGCGCCTTCGCCGCCGGCAAGCCCTATCACGCCGTGGTGCCGATGGGTTAGACCGATTCGAGCGCCTGTTCGCGGTGCGCGATGATCCGCGGCAGGCTCAGCTCGATCCAGTCGGCCAGTTCACGTACGCGCTCGGCGGCTTCCACGCCCAGCGGCGAGAGCCGGTACTCGACGTGCGGCGGCACCACCGGCAGCGCATGGCGCTCGATCAAGCCATCGCCCTCCAGTTCGCGCAGCGTCTGCGCCAGCATCTTCTCGCTGACGCCGCCGATGCGGCGGCGCAGTTCGCTGAAGCGATGCATGCGCTCCAGCAGCAACAGCAACACCAGCACGCCCCAGCGACTGGTCAGGTGCTTGAGCACCTCGCGGGACGGGCACTCCGCACACATCAATTCACCCCGCCGCAGGCGCTCGGACAGCCCCTGCGCTATTTCGACCTCGGCCATGTTCAGCCCTCCTACCCACTTACCAGAAGTAAGCTTAGGGACTACCAGGCCCGCACGCCATCCTTTGCGCGGTATCAATACGCCCCCGCGCGCAATGTCCCAACCTAGCTCCAAGCCCAGCGGAGCCCGCCATGAGCAAACGCTTCCCCCTGCACCCCGCCCACCCCGAGCGCATTTGCTGGGGCTGCGACCGCTATTGCCCGGCCCATGAGCTGGCCTGCGGCAACGGTGCCGAGCGGGTGCAGCATCCGCAGGAGCTGTTCGGCGAGGACTGGGACAGCTTTGGCGGATGGTGTCAGGAACCCTCGCCCAGCCTGGAGAAACCAACACCCTCTCCTGACAGCGCTCCGGGCAAGTCGCAGAGCACGACCGCCAGATCCCGATGACGTCAGAAAAGACCGCTCCCCCCGTGGCCAATCCGGTATTCACCGACTCGCCTGGCCTGTCTGGCCCTCCAAGAGGACAGGATGGCAGGCTGATACCTCGCAACCGAAACCGCACTCCAGCGCACTCCTGATCGATAACCGCAGCAACGGGACGGCCGCTGACGCCAAGGTACCCAGGCGCTCTTTGCGCGAACGGGTGGCAAGCCCGACCGAGTCGTAGTGGATCGAGCCTCGCGGGTAAGTCGTTGGGTGCAGAATGCAGGCCCGCCCGTCATCCAACATGGCACACTGAGCGCCTTCATCCTCAGGGAATACCCATGAACATCCGCCCCATCACCGCCGAGGACTTCGAACAGGTCTGGCCGATCATCGAGCAGGTCATCCAGGCCCAGGAAACCTACGCCTACGACCCCGCCATGACCCGCGAACAGGCCTGGGTCACCTGGGTGGAACTGCCGCGGGCGACCTTCGTCGCCGAAGAAGACGGGCAGATCCTCGGCACCTACTACATCAAGGCCAACGCCGCCGGCCCCGGCCAGCACGTCTGCAACTGCGGTTACATGACCGCGCCCGAAGCACGCGGCAAGGGCGTCGCCCGCCGGCTCTGCGAACACTCGCTGCAGGTGGCCCGCGAGCTGGGCTTTCTCGCCATGCAGTTCAACTCGGTGGTGTCCACCAATCATGTCGCTGTCGCACTCTGGAAGAAGCTCGGCTTCGAGATCGTCGGTACCCTGCCCAAGGCCTATCGCCACAAGACCTTGGGATTGGTGAATTGCCATGTGATGTATCAAGAGCTGATGGCATAGCCCACGGCCTTCAGCTCCGGAGAGAACTCACATGACAGTGCGACGAGGACCTGCAGTCGCACGAGCGTGAAGGCATACAATTACGTGCTATCGGCGAAGACACGCCGCATAGCCCTAATGCAGCGAGCGACGTACCCCAACTGGCCAATCTTGACGAGAGAGACAGCATCTCGCTAAAAGAGCGAATCGATCAGAAACCGCGACGGTAGTGGGCGACCACCACTGCCCACAGACAGGCAGGAAGCCATGAAACAAGCGATCCTCGTCGCCACGCTCGCCTCTTTGCTTTTCGTAAGCGCGTGCCAGATGCTTATCTCACGCTCGGGTGATCCCCTCGAACCCGAAGCCTTCAAATCGTACGCCGCGCTGTTCTGTCGAGCGCCTTATTGCGATACGCCACCGGCGCTTATTCGTGGACAGGCGCCGGAATACCCGGAAGACGCGTTACGTGCCGGAATACCGGGGCAAGCAACCGTGATCTTTCATATCGATGAGAACGGACGCGTAGCGGGCGCACAAATCCAGGACGCCAGTACCGTCGAGTTCGGCATGGCCGTACTTGCAGCGATGAAAACCTGGTACTTCAAACCCGCCATGCTCAACGGGCGTCCTGTGCGAACTCATACGGTGAAGCAAACGTATCCATTTCGACTGCCTGCTTGGTACGACGCCGGATAACAGGCCCCAGGGACGGAACATTCGGCCACACGTGCGCTTAGCGCTCGCTCGCCTGGCGCCACTGCCTCGGCGCCAGGCCGGTCTGCGCCTTGAACGCGCGCGACAGCGCGGCTTCGCTGCCGTAGCCCACTTCGTCCACCAGCAGCTTGAGCGAGCGCCCCTGACGCAGGCCCTGTTGCACCAGGGCAATGCGCCAGGCCTGCAGATAGGCGCCCGGGGTGACGCCGACGCTTTCGCGAAAGGCGCGGGCAAACACGCTGCGTGACATGCCGGCGCTGGCGGCCAGATCCTCCAGGCTCCAGTCCTGCGCCGGGGCCTCGTGCATCGCCACCAGCGCCAGGCGCAGGCGCGGGTGGGCCATGCCGGCGAGCATGCCGCTCTGCGTCAGACCGCGCTCCATCAGTTGCCTCAATACCTGGATCAGCACCACCTCGAACAGCCGGTCGAGCACCGCCTGGCGCCCGCAGTTGTGCTTGAAGGCTTCGTCGAAGAGCAGCGCCAGCACACCCTCGGCACCGTCCAGCTCATCCAGCGGCAGGCACACCACCGCCGGCAGCGCGGCGACGATGGGGTTCGCCGCACCGCCGCCAAAGTGCAGCTGCGCACAGGCGAAGTCCGCACCGCGCTCGGCGTCGGTGACGAAGCGGTGCGCCAGCGGCCGGGGATACAGCAGCAGGCTCGGCCGCTCGATGTGCAGTGGGCTGCCGCTGGGGTGGCGCACCTCCACCGCGCCCTCACGGATCAGATGCAGTTGTCCGGTCTCGCCATCACCGGCCAGGTCGTTGATGCCGCACAGCGCGCCAGCGTGGAACACCCGCGCGGACACCGAGAAGTGCGTCAGCAGGGCTTCGAGACGATCTGCCATGAAAATACTCCCGGTCAACTTTAAGAGACTTATTGCAACCAATCGTATCGCATCCGAGCGCAAAGTTAACCCGTCGCCAGCCAATGGCCAAACACCCCGGCGAAACGGTTCCACCGACCTCGCCCATCGCTCAGACAGGAGATCGACCATGAAAGCCCTGAACCAGACCTTGATCGCCGCCAGCCTGCTGGCCAGCAGCATCGGCACCGGCTTCGCTGCCGACGCCAGCCAAGCGCAACCGCTGCGTCCGGTTGCCGAATTCCTCAATGCCCTGAACGGCAGCGGCGGCACACCGATCGAACAGCTCTCGCCGAAAGCCGCGCGCCAGGTGCTCAGCGACGCCCAGGCCGGCGCCCAGCTGCCCGTCGCCGAGGTCACGCAGAAGACCATCCAGGCCAACGGCCAGCCGCTGAAACTGGTGGTGGTGCGCCCTGCCGGTAGCGAAGGCAAGGTGCTGCCGGTGTTCATGTTCTTCCACGGTGGTGGCTGGATTCTCGGCGACTACCCGACCCACGAGCGACTGATCCGCGACCTGGTCAGCCTGTCCGGCGCGGCGGCGGTCTACGTCGACTACACGCCGTCGCCCGAGGCGCACTATCCGGTGGCGATCCACCAGGCCTACGCGGCGACCCAATGGGTGGCCGAACACGGCGCCGAGATCGGTGTGGACGGCAACCGCCTGGCCCTGGCCGGCAACAGCGTGGGCGGCAACATGGTCGCTTCGGTCGCCTTGCAGGCCAAGGCCGCCGGCACGCCGAAGATCCGCTACGAGGTGCTCTTCTGGCCGGTGACCGACGCCAACTTCGAGACCGCTTCGTACGGGCAGTTCGAGAACGGCTACTTCCTCAGCCGCAACATGATGAAGTGGTTCTGGGACGCCTACACCACCGATCCCAAGGAGCGCGGCGAAATCTACGCCTCGCCCTTGCGCGCCACTTCAGAGCAGCTCGCCGGCCTGCCGCCGACGCTGATTCAGACCGCCGAACTGGACGTGCTGCGCGACGAGGGCGAAGCCTACGGGCGCAAGCTCGATCAGGCCGGCGTGGAGGTCACGGTGACTCGCTACAACGGGTTGATCCATGACTTCGGCCTGCTCAACGCCCTGAGCGGCGTGCCGGCGGTGCGCAACGCACTGCAACAGGCGGCGGACGGCTTGCGCGAGCACCTGAAGTAAGCCGCCCTGATGACGAAGGCCGACGGGTTGCTCCGTCGGCCTTCGCGCGTTCGCGGCTCAGGGCAGCGGCGTGTTGTCCACCACCGTCTGGTAGGCATTCAGGTCGAGGAAGGCTTCGGCCTCGACGACCTGCTCGTCTTGCAGGCGGAAGATCCAGACGAACTGATTGCGATACGGCTCACCCGCGAGGGTGGTGGCGCTGCCATCGAAGCGCACGATGACGTGCTCGCCCTGCGCCCAAAGGTTAAGCAAACGAGGCTGTACCGGCCCGCGCAGACGCGAGGTCAGCGGGCGCGCCGCGCGCTCGACGAAATCATCCAGGCCACGGTAGGTGCCAGCCACCGGGCCGGAGCCACGGATATGCCAGACGATGTCATCCGCCAGCAGGGCGGCGAAAACATCCTCGCCGGCGCTCCAGCGCGCGAAGGCATCGCGAACCAGCGCTTCGTTGCGCTCGGTCAGGCGTTCGCTGGCCTGGCTCGGTAGGGCGGTCCCCCCTAATACGATGATGAGCGGAATCATGAAGCGCCATGCCAGGCGTCGTGTATTGGCTTGCAGGTCAATCATTGGAGTCTCCCTGCGCGCACGTTCAGTGCGCTGCGGCAGTGGGACGGAGGGTAATCTCGTTGGTGTCGACGCTCGCCGGCGCTTCGATCGCCTGGCGCACGGCAACGGCGATGTCCTGCGGTTGCAGGGCGATAGCACGGTATTCGTGCATCATCTCGCGGGCGCTGGGGTCGCTGATGCTGTCGGCCAGTTCGCTCTCGACCACGCCGGGGTTCACACAGGTCACGCGGATGTCCCGACATTCCTGGCGCAGGCCGTCGGAAATCGCCCGCACGGCGAACTTGGTGGCGCAGTAGACGGCAGCGGTAGGCACCACCGACAGCGCGCCCACCGAACCGATGTTGATGATCTGCCCGGACTGCTGCTCGCGCATCAGCGGCAGCACCGCGCCGATGCCCCACAGCACGCCCTTGATGTTCACATCGATCATGCGCTCCCATTCGTCCTGCTTGCCGGCAGCCAGTGGCGACAGCGGCATGACACCCGCGTTGTTCACCAGCACGTCGATGCGCCCCCAGGTCTCCATGGCGAAGCGCACGAAATCGGCCATGGACTGCCGCGAAGTGACATCCAGCTCGCGAGCCAGGGCGACGCCGCCGGCCCGGCGAATCTGCGCGGCGAGTTGTTCGATGCGCTCGCTGCGGCGCGCACCGAGCAGTACCCAGGCGCCGGCCTGCGCCAGCTCACGAGCGATGCCTGCACCGATGCCACTGGAGGCACCGGTAATGAGAATGACTTTTTGCATGGGACTCTCCCGTCGTCGAGTGACAGCCATAGCTTCGGCTTGCCGACTCATACTCGGTAGTGGTCCACTGATGAATCCTTTGTTTAGCAAAACTGGACAATGAACCTCGACCTGAACCTCCTGCCGCTGTTCA
Source organism: Pseudomonas sp. R4-15 (assembly GCF_055768815.1). Lineage (NCBI taxonomy): Bacteria > Pseudomonadati > Pseudomonadota > Gammaproteobacteria > Pseudomonadales > Pseudomonadaceae > Pseudomonas > Pseudomonas sp. R4-15. The sequence goes on along the minus strand of NZ_CM147293.1, from coordinate 1,827,852 downwards.
TCGCCGTGGCCGAGACGCGCAACTTCCGCGCCGCGGCGGACCGCCTGGGCATCACCCGCTCGGCCGCCAGCCAGGGAGTACGACGCCTGGAGGATGCCTGCAAGGCCCTGCTGTTCACCCGCACCACACGCTCGGTGAACCTCACCGAGGCCGGTGCGCAACTGCTCGAGCGCCTGCGCCAGCCACTGCAGGAAATCGCCCAGGGCCTGGAGGAAACCCGCGCCGCGCAGTCGCCCAGTGGCCAATTGCGCCTGGCCGTCACCTCCATCGCCGAGCCGTTTCTTTCCGGCCCCTTGCTCGCGCGCTTCGCCGAGGCCTGCCCGCAGATCCAACTGGATGTGACGGTGAACGATGAGGAATTCGATATCGTCGCCGCTGGCTTCGATGCCGGCGTACGCCTGGGCGAAGTGATCGAGCAGGATATGATCGCCGTGCCACTGGGGGGCGAGCAGCGCGAACTGGCGGTGGCCTCGCCGGCCTATATCGCAGCCCATGGCGCGCCGCGCCATCCGCGCGAGCTGATCGCCCATCGCTGCATCGGCTGGCGCCAGTCGCTGCACCTCGCGCCGCACCGCTGGGAGTTCGTCGAGGACGGCAAGCCGTTCGATGTGCAGGTGCAGCCGCAGATCACCACCAACGATCTCAACCTGATGCTGCGCACCGCCCTCAATGACGGTGGTATCACCTTCGCCCTGGAAGAGAACCTGCGTCCCTACCTGGAGCGGGGTGAGTTGGTCCCACTGCTGCAGGAGTACTTGCCACCTTTCCCCGGCTTCTTCCTCTACTTCCCCCAGCGCCGCCACCTGCCAGCCAAACTACGTGCGTTGATCGAGCACGTACGCGGCGGCTGCGACACGGCGACGATGCTGCAATAATGGCGTTCCATTCCCCCGCACGAGGCAATGACGGAGCTGCATGAAGACTTCCCCCGCCCTGCAGGCGCTGATCGAAGACGGCCTCATCGACGAAGTGATACGTCCGCTGAAAAGTGGCAAGGAAGCCTCCGTGTACGTTGTGCGCAGTGGCGAAGAGGTGCGTTGCGCGAAGGTCTACAAGGACATGGCGCAACGCAGCTTCAAGCAGCGGGCGCAGTACCAGGAAGGCCGCAAGGCCCGTGGTAGCCGTGAGTCACGCGCGATGGCCAAGGCCAGCAAGTACGGTCGCAAGCAACAGGAAGAGGCCTGGAAGAACACCGAGGTGGACGCGCTCTATCAGTTGCGCGGGGCCGGCGTGCGCGTGCCCGAGCCGTTCGGCTTCGTGCATGGCGTGCTGATGATGGAGCTGGTGACCGACGCCGAGGGTTATTGCGCGCCGCGCCTGGGCGAGGTGGAGCTCCCCGCCGAGATGGCCCGGGAATTTCATCAGGTGCTGGTCCGCCAGGTGGTGCGCATGCTCTGCTGCGGACTGATCCACGGTGACCTGTCGGCCTACAACATCCTGGTCGCCCCGGACGGCCCGGTGATCATCGACTTCCCTCAAGTGGTGGATGCCGCTGGCAACAACCAGGCGCGCGCCATGCTGCTGCGCGACGTCAACAACCTCACCGCCTACCTGGGCCGCTCCGCCCCCGAGCTGCTCGATACCTGGTACGGCGAGGAGATGTGGGCGCTCTTCGAAGACGGACGACTGCGCCCCGACACCGCCCTTACCGGCCGCTACACCCCCGACGCCTCGGAGATCGACCTGGACGACCTGCGCCAGGTCATCGAGGACGCCCGCGCCGAAGCGCTGGCGCGTCAGTTGGGCCGCGAGGAGCAAGAACGCGACGAGTGGTAGGCACGCCCCCAGGGGCGTGGTGACACCGCGCCCTCGCCGGCGAACCGGACACACGCTACAAGCGCGGCGAAGCGCGCCGGGAGCCGCCGGCATGGCGGCCCACGGAAAAGAACCGCGACTTCAGGGGCGGAAACCAAAGCCGCTTCGAGGGCTTCTCGTGCCGTCCGCAAAGCGCCGCGATAGAGGCCCCCAACCGCCTGCTGCCGGTCACATCCTCGGAACTGTCGGCAGATCGATTCATCGTAATCCTTGAACGGCTTAGCCAACACTCACTGCGCAGCGACTGCGCTGTGCTCGCTCGAGGAATTCCCATGCAAGATCGGATCGATGAACTCCTGCCACCTGCCGAATACATCGACGATGCCTACAAAGGCGCCGGCAAGCTCACCGGAAAACGCGTACTCATCACCGGCGGCGACAGCGGCATCGGCCGCGCCGTGGCCCTGCACATGGCCCGGGAAGGTGCCAAGGTGGCGATCCTCTATCACAAGGATGAGGACAGCGCGCGCGAAACCCGCCAGGGCATCGAAGCCGAGGGCGCCGAGGCCCTGGTGATCCGGGGCAACACCGGTGACAGCGCCAGCTGCCAGGCGGCGGTGGAGGCGGTCTGCGCCCAGTGGGGCGGCATCGACGTACTGGTGAACAACGCCGGCATGCAGAAGGCGTACGGGGCGCAGTCCGAGATCAGCGACGAAGACTGGCAGCAGCATTTCGACGTCAACTTGAGTGGCATCTTCTACACCACCCGCGCCGCCCTGGAACACATGGGCGAAGGCAGCTGCATCATCAACACCACCTCGGTGAATGCGTACGTCGGCAATGCGGCGCTGGTGCCTTATACCGCGACCAAGGCGGGCATCGTCGGCTACACCCGGGCGTTGGCGCTGCAACTGCTCGACCGCGGCATCCGCGTCAACCAGGTGGCCCCCGGCCCCGTGGTCACCGAGATTCAATTGGCCTTCAAGGACTTCGATGCCGACATGCTGAAGAAGATGTCCTCGCCCATGGGACGCATGGGGCAACCCCGCGAGCTGGGTCCGGCCTATGTCTTCCTCGCCTGTCAGGACAGCAGCTTCATGACCGGCCAGACCCTTCACATCAACGGCGGGATGATCACCAATGGCTGAAGCCTCGCAGCGCATCCCGTGGGTGGAGCGCTCGGCGCATCGCCATTGGCTGCTGGCCGAAGGCCAACGCTTGCTGGAGCACTATCGCCGCGCCCTCGTGCCACACGGTTTCGCAGTGTTGGGCAACGACGGGCAGTTGGCGGATGCCACCGCGCAGGGTCTCATCACTGCGCGGATGGTGCATTGTTACGCGCTAGCCACCCTCATGGGCGTACCTGGCGCCCGCGCGCTGGCCGAGCATGGCATCCAGGCGCTGCTGGATGGTCCCTTGCGGGATGGGCAAAACGGAGGATGGTTCGCAGATGTCGCCGGCCCATCACGCAAGGACGCCTACCTTCACACCTTCGTGGCCCTGGCCGGCGCCTCGGCCAGCATGGCCCGCTGCTCGCGCGGCGATGAGCTCATGCTGGCTGCGATAGACGTCATCGACCGGCATTTCTGGAGCGACAGCGAAGCCGTGCTGCTGCCGAGCTTTACGGCGGACTGGTGCGAAACCGAGGCCTATCGTGGCGCGAACTGCAACATGCACGGCACCGAGGCCTGCCTGGCGCTGGCCGATGCCACCGGTGAACGGAGCTGGCTCGAGCGCGCCCTGGCGCTGGTGCGGCGCTTCGCCCACGAGATTCCGACACGCCACGACGCGCGACTGCCAGAGCACTTCGATGCCCATTGGGCACTGTTGCCTGACTACGGCGCAGACCAACGCACCGACTCGCTGCGCCCTTACGGCCTGACGCCAGGGCACTTCGCTGAATGGGCAGGTTTGCTGCTGAAAGTCGAAGCCGGCTGCATCGCCCATGGGCATGATGCGCCCTCGTGGCTACTGGCGGATGCACGGACCCTGTTCGACAGCGCCATGCGCCGCGGCTGGGCCGCAGATGGCAAACCCGGCATGGTCTATACCCTAGGCTGGCGGGATGAGATCAGCGTGGCTAACCGCCCTTACTGGGTACAGGCCGAGGCCGCCAATACGGCGCTGATGTTGCTGCGCCGCACCGGCGAAACCTGTTTCGAGGAAATATACCGAGAGATCTGGGACTACATCGCCACGACGCTCGTCGACGACGAGGCCGGAGGCTGGCGACACGAGGTCGATGCCGACGGGCGCCCCAGCGGCGTGGTGTATCCGACCCGCGAGGACCTCTACCACGACTTCCAAGCGACGGTGACGCCGTTGATCCCGGTATCGGCCTCGCTAGCCGGCGCCTTGCGCGAGACACCTGTGTGACGAATGCTCTCGTCCTCAAGATCGCAGGCAGCAGCCTCCCGATGCACAGTCATCAGGGGGTAGTCCTGATGCGTTCGCAGGCGATTCGTTATGAGGCCGGGACATGGCTAGCGGAGCGCGCGCACCCTGACCTGAGCTCAAACCTGACCGACACGCTAATAGTCTCGCCCCACAGTGGGGTCAGCCGACAGACGAAGTTCGCTGATAAAAGCGCGTAGTGCGAGAGCCATTTGGCGTTGCGCGGTACAACAGAGATGAAACCCCGAAAAGGGCGCCGACCATGGGGTCAACAGCGGGACGAGCCGACCCTCTGCGATATGGGGAGCGACAACCTGCTTGATGGCGAACGCGATACCCAGTCCTTCTACGGCCGCCTGAACGGCGAAGATTGAGCCGCCCGGTGCAACCGCAACGTACGAGTCATTGAATCGCCCCAAGTTTCGTAGATGCTCTTAAACCCCAAGAGTAGCTTATGCAGGTCACTGCGAAAGTCGGTCAGGCATAGGTTGAGGCTGCCTGCCAGTGAGGGATAGCCTTGAGTATTTCGTGACAGGCAGCTTTTGGCCGATTGCAGCCGGTGGCAACGGGCCGCAATCGGCCAAAAGCTGCCTTTGACGAACGCCTAAATATTCCGCGGGCAGATCGATGATTCAAAAACAGCCATCCGGCAGTAGCCGTATCCGAGCCAAACCTGTCCGTAGAAATTTGGTAGAACCCGTTCGAGTCGGACGCGCTTCTGCATGTCCCAAGTGAAACAAGGGAACAACATGTTGATCAAGCGCCGTCCTAGCTGTGACTCAATTGAAAGTAGTGCGCGGCTCAGCACTAAGCAGTTAGCTGGCAAACCGCCTCCAGATTCACTCCATCAGGACCTAGCACATACGCCGCGTAGTAATTGGGGTGGTAATGGGGCCTGATGCCAGGCGCTCCGTTATCTTGGCCGCCAGCGGCAATGGCCGCCGCATAGAACGCATCGACCGCGTCACGACTCTCTGCGATCAGAGCTATGTGCGCCCCGTAACTGGCAGGGAGCGCAGCATGCAACCATAAAAACGGCTTTCCTTCAGAGCCAAATCCCAGTCGTCGAGGTGCTGAAGCTGGTGGAACGGCCATGATGCTCATCAGCAACTCAATCCCAAGTGGCTTAAGTGCGGGTTCGTAGAAGGCTTGAGCATGCGAAATGTCCGAAACCCCGAGGCCCACATGATCGATTGTTGACCCAGCAAAGTTACTCATCAAGTATCTCCATAAACGCTCATGAATCGGTCGGTTGGTAGATCGCGTCGTTGACCGCGCGGGGCCGGTCCGTATGAATCTCAAATCTGTGATGCATCACCATCGGCGAACAGCTCAGCTCCACTGACATAGCTCGATGCATCGCTCCGTCAGGAAGAGCGCGGCCTGACCGATCTCATATGCCTGGCTGATCCGACCGAGCGTGCTCCCCCTCGCTAAGGGCATCAATCACCTCCTAGGCACGCTCACCCAGAACGTTGCGCAGAGACGGGGTGTTCACGGGGCCAGGGCTGAGCAGGTTGATGCGTACTACGGAAGTCAGCGATCAGTGATGATCGTTCCGGCAATGCTCTCGGCAAATTCACCGCCGAAAATGCGAGCTGGCGTTTCAAAACCAGGCTTGCGCTCGCCGCTTAACACCCGGCGCGCAGCTTCAATGGCGGCCAGCGGCGTGTAGGAATATCCGTTTACCGTTTCGATCATGGATATGGCAACGCTGCCATCCGCCGCGATGACTTCTGCAACCGCGCAAGCCCGGTGGGTGTCCCGCTCATGGGCGCTGGGACCATCAGGCAGTTGTGATAAGTCACCCTTGGGAAAAGCCTCGCCCGAGATATGCACGAACATCGCGATGTTGGGGATGCCTGTCGAATGCCACCCCGTCACCAGATCACCGAAAGATAACGGCTGGCACGTCACCGGCCCGTCGCCAAAATCAAACTGGCGTGACTGCGCACCAGGCGTTACCACGAGCTCCCCGTCGACCCTTGCGAGCAACCCTGCGCCGATAATTTCGCTGACGCTCATCGCCGAACCTCGCGACATGGACCCGGGAACCTGCAGCGCAATATTCAGCGCATGAGGGCCCGCAACCCGCTGGGCCACATGCATAGCCAGGCAGTCCGTGGGAACAACGTCCCAGCCGACGCCAGGCAGCAGCATCACGCCCACCTCGCCAGCCTGAGCACCCAGCCGCTCCGCGAGTCGGTAGACATTGATCTCGGCCGTGATGTCTAGGTAGTCGACACCAGCCTGCATGCACGCCCGCATCAAAGCCTCGGCTGTTTGCGCGAAAGGCCCTGCGAAGTTCAACAGTACATCTATACCATCCAGCACCCCTGCCGCCTGAGCATCTGCTCCGAACACGCGGTAAGGAACATTCAGTTGCGCGGCAAGATCTTCAAGTCGATCTACCGTACGTCCCCCTATTTCGAAAGTTAAACCCAGTGCTTTCGCTCGCTCAGCGGCCATACGCCCGGTGTAACCCGTCGCGCCGTAAATCAATAATGTCTTCATTGCGCGTGCTGCCAGTTCTTGTAGACGAATTCCACACTGTAACCATCCGGGTCTAGCACATTCGCGGCGTAATAATTCGGGTCGTAATGCAGCCGGGCACCAGGCGCACCATTGTCAACGGCTCCCTGGCTCATAGCGGCGGCATAGGCAGCCTTGACCTCGGCCTTGCTGCTCGCGACAAACCCGACGTGAGCAGCCCGTCCCTCAACCACCCCCTCGCGCAGCCAGAAGAACACCCGGCCATTAGCGCCGAAGCCTTTGAGATCCGGATGACCTGGCGGGCCGTCCTTGCCGTCGTAGTCCAGGCGTGCGTTGATGCCAAGCGGCGAGAGTGCCGCTTCGTAAAAACGAATGGAGCGCTCGATGTCGCTAACCGATAGAAAAGCATGATCCAGCATGTCATAGCCCTCGCTTGTTCAGATGTTGTAGCCGCCTGCCACTTCGATGGTCTGGGCATTGATCCAGGCGCCGTCTTCGGACAACAGCATGGCAATGACCTGCGCTACATCTTCAGGCTCGCCCACCCTGCCCAGTGCAGTCTGCCCAGCCAGCATCGCCTCGAACTCATCGTTGAGCCCGCCTCCCAACTCAGTTCGAATCGCTCCAGGTGAAACCGCATTCGCCCGTATACGCCGATCACCGAACTCCTTGGCCATATAGCGCGTGAGCACTTCCAGCCCACCTTTAAAAGCCGCATAAGGCGCCACCCCGGCCGTGGCGACGCGGGTGGTGGCGCTGGTCAGGTTGACGATGCTGGCGTTTTCTTCCAGCAATGGAAGAAGTGCCTTGGTCAGGAAGAACGGACCTTTCAAGTGAACATTGAACAAGCCGTCGAACTGGGCTTCGCTGACCTTCTGCAACGGGTTGAATAGGCCATACCCCGCATTGTTGACCAAGCCAGTGAGCGTGCTGATGTTCCAGACGTCTCTTAAGGTCATCACGACCGCTTCTCGAAACACTTCGAAACTGCCCGCGTTGCCAACATCGAGTTTGAGCGCAACGGCTTTACCGCCGGCCTGCTCGATACTGCCTACGACTCCCGCCGCTGCTTGGGGATTGTTGTTGTAAGTCAGGATGACACCCGTGCCACGCTGGGCAATGTGCCGTGCCGTACTGGCACCGATACCACGGCTGCCGCCGGTGATGACGATCACGCTCATATGGTGCTCCGCTGTCGATGAAATGAGTCATCACGGTAGCGACGCACTGCTTCGCCGACGCAGCCTTTCCTACTCCAAACTTGCCTGTTTCTGCTTTTTTCTTGTACGGCGCGTCGGTCTCCGGTCAACATCCCTTCCATGAAAAATCAACTGAATGAGCTACGTATTTTGGCCGCCAAGGCCGAAAATCGCCGCACCGAGACGGGCATTCCGCGAGTCGCCATGGTTCAGGGCGATATCCCCGAGCACATGCTCGCTGCCGTCTACGACCCGATGATCAACCTGATCCTGCAAGGCAGCAAAACGATGACGGTGGGCGACCGCACCCTTCGGTATGACCCTGCGACGTATTTTGTGATGTCCATCGAGCTGCCCGCGGTAGGGGCTGTCCACGCTGCGGAGACAGGCGAGCCCTACCTAGCCGTTAGCCTGACCCTCGATCCGACAGTGCTAGCTACATTGCTGGCTGACCTTCCGAAACCTATGGGGCGGTACGAAAGCGACCCCGGCTTTTCGGTTGCTGCCATCACGCCAGAGTTGATGGACGCCTGGGTGCGCATGCTTCGACTCATGGGCAACCCAGATGCTATTGCCGCGCTCGCCCCAGCGTACGAGCGCGAGATATTGTTTCGCGTTCTACAAGGCCCACATGGCTGGATGTTGCGAGAGATCGCCGCACCAGACACCGCCATGGCCCGAGTGAGCCTGGCCATTCAGTGGATTCGGAGAGACTTTGCTGAACCCATCCGAGTAGAAAGCCTGGCGCAAAAAGCTGCCATGAGCGTCTCGGCGTTTCACCGGCATTTCAAAGCCGTCACGACACTGAGCCCCTTGCAGTACCAGAAACGGATTCGCCTGCTACAGGCCCGAACACTCATGGTCGCCAGCGCCAAAAGCGTCACGGCCGCCGCGTTCGAGGTGGGCTATGAAAGCACCACGCAATTCACGCGGGATTATGCACGGGTGTTCGGCCTGCCTCCTGCGCGGGATGCTGCGCGACTCATAAGCGAAACGAGAGCCGATTTGTGACCTTAGCGAGATCCGACGCCGATCAGCGTGCTGCCGATAGCGGTGGTCATTGTCGGAACTGACCGTCCTCCATGAGCCGGCTTAACTTATTTGCGAGCTACTACTATTGGCCGGTAATTGCCCTACTTCAACGTCCGCTTTGGGTCGATTCCTGCCGGTCAAGACGTACCCATGCGCTGGTCACATCGGATGCAGTTGGTACCCCGTACCATGCCATAAAAAAACCATGCTTGGCGATGCAGAACGCTACCTGAATTTACCAGACTACAAAAGCCAAAAGCCCGCACTTACGCGGGCTTCAGGGCATTTCTTGCTAGATCGTGCCGGGCAGTGCCGGGCGCGGGATCACTCCCACTCGATCGTCGCCGGCGGCTTGCTGGAGACGTCGTAGGTGACGCGGGAGATGCCTTCGATCTCGTTGATGATGCGGTTGGAGACCTTCTCCAGCAGCTCGTAGGGCAGGTGCGCCCAGCGTGCGGTCATGAAGTCGATGGTTTCCACCGCGCGCAGGGCGACGACCCAGGCGTAGCGGCGGCCGTCGCCGACGACGCCGACGGATTTCACCGGTTGGAACACCACGAAGGCCTGACTGACCTTGTCGTACCAGCCGGCGTTGCGCAGTTCGGTGATGAAGATGTGGTCGGCCAGACGCAGCAGGTCGGCGTATTCCTTCTTCACTTCGCCAAGGATGCGCACGCCCAGGCCAGGACCGGGGAACGGGTGGCGGTAGACCATGTCATGCGGCAGGCCGAGCTCCAGGCCGATCTTGCGCACTTCGTCCTTGAACAGCTCGCGCAACGGCTCGACCAGCTCCAGGTTCATCTCTTCCGGCAGGCCACCGACGTTGTGATGCGACTTGATCACATGGGCCTTGCCGGTCTTGGCGCCGGCCGACTCGATCACGTCGGGGTAGATGGTGCCCTGGGCGAGGAACTTGATGTTGTGGAGCTTGCTGGACTCGGCATCGAACACGTCGATGAAGGTACGGCCGATGATCTTGCGCTTCTTCTCCGGGTCCGCCTCGCCTTCGAGGTTGGTCAGGAACTGCGCCTCGGCGTCGGCACGGATGACCTTCACGCCCATGTTCTCGGCGAACATGGCCATGACCTGGTCGCCTTCCTTGTGACGCAGCAGACCGTTGTCGACGAATACGCAGGTGAGCTGTTCGCCGATGGCCTTGTGCAGCAGCGCGGCGACCACCGAGGAGTCGACGCCGCCGGAGAGGCCGAGCAGTACGTTGGCATCGCCGACCTGCTCGCGCACCTGGCGCACCGCGTCCTCGACGATGTTCGAAGGCGTCCACAGGGCTTCGCAGCCGCTGATCTCGAGAATGAAGCGCGAGAGGATGCGACCGCCCTGCTTGGTGTGGGTCACTTCCGGGTGGAACTGCACGCCGTACCAGCCGCGGGCGTCGTCGGCCATGCCGGCCAGGGCGCAACTGGGGGTGCTGGCGAGGACGTGGAAGCCTTCGGGCAACTGCACGACCTTGTCGCCATGGCTCATCCACACGTCGAGGCCGAATACGCCGTCGCCGTCGACGTGGTCTTCGATGCCGTCGAGCAGGCGGCTCTTGCCGACCACGTCGACCTTGGCATAACCGAACTCACGGATCTGCGAACCCTCGACCTTGCCGCCGAGCTGCTCGGCCATGGTCTGCATGCCGTAGCAGATGCCCAGCAGCGGCACGCCCAGGTCGAACACGGCCTGCGGCGCGCGCGGGCTGCCGTCGGCGTGGACCGACTCGGGGCCGCCAGCGAGGATGATGCCGCGCGGTGCGAAGGCACGGATGTCCTCGTCGCTCATGTCCCAGGGATGCAGTTCGCAGTAGACGCCGATCTCGCGCACGCGGCGGGCAATCAGCTGGGTGTACTGGGAACCAAAGTCCAGGATCAGGATGCGATGGGCGTGGATGTCTTGATGGGCCATGGCCGTCTCTCGTGGCGGAATTCGCAAATGACACGGGGCTGCAAGAACAGCCCCGTGTCGTCTCTCATTTCAAGGTAGGCGCTTAACCGACCCGGTAGTTCGGAGCTTCCTTGGTGATCTGCACGTCGTGGACATGCGACTCGGCCATGCCGGCGCCGGTGATGCGCACGAACTGGGGCTTGGTGCGCATTTCTTCGATGGTGGCACTGCCGGTGTAGCCCATGGAGGAACGCAGACCGCCCATCAGTTGATGAATGATGGCGGCGAGGGCGCCCTTGTACGGCACACGGCCTTCGATGCCTTCGGGAACCAGCTTCTCGGCGCCGGCGGAGGCGTCCTGGAAATAGCGGTCCGAGGAGCCCTGTGCCTGAGCCATGGCACCCAGCGAGCCCATGCCGCGGTAGGCCTTGTAGGAACGGCCCTGGAACAGTTCGACTTCGCCCGGCGCTTCTTCGGTACCGGCGAACATGGAACCGATCATCACCACCGAGGCACCGGCGACGATGGCCTTGGACAGGTCACCGGAGAAGCGGATACCGCCGTCGGCGATCACCGGAACGCCGGTGCCGGCCAGAGCGGAGGCGACGTTGGCCACCGCGGAGATCTGCGGCACGCCGACGCCGGCGACGATACGGGTGGTGCAGATGGAGCCCGGGCCGATGCCGACCTTGACGCCATCGGCGCCAGCTTCGACCAGCGCCTGGGCGGCTTCGCCGGTGGCGATGTTGCCGCCGATCACCTGCACCTGCGGGAAGTTCTGCTTGACCCAGCGCACGCGCTCGATCACGCCCTTGGAGTGCCCATGGGCGGTGTCGACGATAATCACGTCGACGCCCGCGGCGACCAGCGCGGCGATGCGGTCACCGGTATCGGCACCGGTACCGACGGCGGCGCCGACGCGCAGGCGGCCTTGCTCGTCCTTGCACGCCAGCGGGTAGGCGCGGGCTTTTTCCAGGTCGTTGACGGTCATCATGCCCTTGAGCTTGAAGCTGTCGTCGACCACCAGCACGCGCTCGATGCGGTGCTTGTGCAGCAGTTTGCGGACGACTTCGATGTCCTCGCCTTCCTTGACGGTGACCAGGCGCTCTTTCGGCGTCATCACGTCGCGCACCTTGGCGTTCATGCGGCTCTCGAAGCGCACGTCGCGGGAGGTGACGATACCGACCAGATCACCGTGGTAGAGCACCGGAACACCGGAAATGTGGTGCTGCTGGGTCAGGTCGAACAGATCGGCGACCGTGGCGTCGGCATCGATGGTGATCGGGTCCTTGACCACGCCGGACTCATGGCGTTTGACCTTGCGCACTTCGGCGGCCTGCTGCTCGGCGGTCATGTTCTTGTGGATGATGCCGATGCCGCCTTCCTGCGCCATGGCGATGGCCAGGCGGGCTTCGGTCACGGTGTCCATGGCGGCGGACAGCAGCGGGATGTTCAGCTCGATGCCGCGGGTCAGTCGGGTCCTCAGACTGACGTCCTTGGGCAGCACCTCGGAATATCCGGGGATCAGGAGTACGTCGTCGAAAGTCAGGGCTTCTTGGCTGATGCGCAGCATGGCGGGGGCTCCCAGTCGGGAAAAAGGAAGCGCGGCATTATACCTAGCCTGGCGAGGGCACTCAATTGCCAGCGCATGCATCAGGCACTGTTCATTCGCGAGATTCATCCATATGATTATCGCCAATCATTATCATGTAAAAGACGTTCTCAGTGCCCCACGCCAATCGCCATCGCTTGCTCCGCACCCTCCCCTTCACCCTGCTGCCGCTGGCCTGCGCCCTGCAAGCCGCGGAACTGGAACTGCCCGCGGACGAAGTCACCGCACGCGCCGAGCAGGCCAGCGACTATCGTGTGGACCGTACCAGCACGGCCAGCAAGAGCGACGTGGCCATTCGCGACGAGGCGCAGTCCGTGCAAGTGGTCGCTCCGCAGGTCCTCGAGGATTACCAGGTGCGCTCGCTGGACGAGGCGATGAAGTTCGTCAGCGGCGTTTCCCAGGGCAACACCCTGGGCAATACCAAGGACTCACTGGTCAAGCGCGGCTTCGGTACCAACGCCGACGGCTCGATCCTGCGCGACGGCGTACGCTCCAACCTTTCGCGCAACTTCAGCGCCACCACCGAACGGGTGGAGGTCCTCAAGGGCCCCGCCTCGCTGCTCTACGGCGCCCTGGAGCCGGGCGGACTGGTGAACGTCATCAGCAAGCAGCCGCAGTACGTGCAGCGTACAGAGCTGAGCGGCAGCGCGTTCGGCGAAGGCGGCGGCAGCCTGAGCCTGGACACCACCGGGCCGCTGGGCGACACCGGGTTGGCCTATCGACTGATCGCCGAGCGTCAGAGCCGCGACTACTGGCGCAACTACGGTGTCGACCAGCACACGCTGGTCGCACCCTCGCTGAGCTGGACCGGCGAACGCGCCAGCCTGACCCTGGCCTACGAGTACAACGACTACAGCACACCCTTCGACCGCGGCACAGTGTTCGTCGACGGCCATCCCGCCAGCGTCGACTACGACAAGCGATTCGGCGAGAAATGGGAAGGCAACACCGGCATCAGCGAGACCGCCACGGCACGTTTCGAATATCAATTGAGCGACGCCTGGAAAACCCGCCTGAGCTACGCCTGGAACAACGACCGCTACGGCCTGATGATCGCCCAGCCCATCTCGCTGACCGACGGTCAGTTGCTCCGCGTGGGCAATGGCGCGCACTACGACTATGAAACGCGCTACGCGAGCCTGGACTTCATCGGCAAGCAGGAGCTGTTCGGCCAGGTGCACGAACTGCTGTTGGGCGTCGATAACGAAGTCAACGACAACTACCGCGGCAAGACCTACCGCAACCCTGCCAGTGCCCGCGACGATATCGACATCTATGCGCCCCGCTATGGCGACCTGGCCGAGCCCAGCACCGTCAGCGCGACGCAAAGCAACCAGCGCAACGAGCTGACCTCGACCTCGCTGTACTTCAAGGACAACTGGCACCTCGACGACCGGTGGATCCTGGTACTCGGCGGGCGCTACCAACATTACGACCAGTACATCATCCAGGGCCTGTCCGCCACGCGCACGCCCAGCCTGGACAGTAACGACCAGACCTTCATCCCCTTCGCCGGGCTGGTCTACCAGATCAACGATGCGCTGAGCCTGTACGGCAACTACAGCCGCTCCTTCGTGCCGAACACCGACGTCGACGACCAGAACAACGTGTTCGATCCGGAGGAAGGTCGCAGCTACGAAGTCGGCGCGCGCTACGACCTGACGCCGGGCCTCAACCTCAACGTCGCGCTGTTCGACATCGTCAAGAAGAACGTGGTGACCACCACCACGGTCGGCGGCGACTCGCTGAGCGAAGCCGCCGGCAAGGTCGGCTCGCGGGGCGTGGAGATCGACCTGACCGGCCGTCTCGCCGAACGCTGGCAGATGATCGCCACCTACGCCTACACCCACACCGAGATCCTCGACGACCCGGACGACGAAGGCAATCGTCTGTCCCAGGCGCCACGGCAGACCGCCAGCCTCTACCTCACTCACCACCTGCGAGTAGCGGAAGGCCTCGGCCAATGGCACCTGGGCGCCGGCACCCGCTACGTCGGCGAACGTGCCGGCGACAACGCCAACAGCTACTACCTGAGCAGCTACACGGTGAGCGACGCCTTCCTGCGCTGGGAACTGCCGGTGCGGGACTACCAGACCACCCTGCAACTGAACGTCGACAACCTGTTCGACAAGCACTACTACCCGTCGAGCACCGGTAGTCCGCTACAGGTGAATGTCGGCCAGCCGCGGGAATTGCGCCTGACGGCCAGCGTCGCCTTCTGACGGACTCAGAGGTCGACGCGCACTACGCGCACGGCGAAGCCCAAGCGCTCGGCGATGCCTTCCAGGAACGCCGGCGCCAATCCCGCATCGGCCCAGTCGTTGAAGATGAAGCCAAGGTTGGAGAAGCCGCAGGCCTGGGGAAAGAGGAAACCGTTGATGTCGTCCTCGAAACCGCATTCCGGGCAGGTGAAGTTGTCGCTGTAGCCGGCGATCCACTCATCGAGGGTGCCGAATAGGGGCACGCCCACTTCGCGGCGGCAATTCGGGCAACCGGCCTCCTCCAGGAAATCCTGCTCGGGCGTGAATACGCAGCGCTTGTAGACGATCTCCATGCCGTTGAGCGGCAGCCCGAACGGCAGACGGTGCGGATGCCGTGCCGCCTGCCGGGCGTTCGGCCCAATCCCGTAGGCCATGCCACCACTGCCCCGCCCACAGCGCGTCGGCAAGGCCTCGACGATGCCACGGTTGGTCAGCCAGCGCAGGATCACACCCGCCTTGGCCTCATGGCCTGGCATGCTGGAAATCTGCGGAACGACGATCAACTGGTTGGGCATGGCGAAAAGCGGAGACAACGGAAGGCTGCGCAATATAGCACCGCCCAACAGTGACCGCGCTCGCCCAGCAGCGGCATAATGGCGGTCCGCACACTAGCAGGACGAACCCATGGTCAACCCCACGCCCGACGCCGCCCACCTCTCCCGCATGAAGCGCCGTCTGCGCAAGAAACTCTACCTGGGCGAATTCCAGGAACATGCGTTCGAGCTGAAGGCGAGCTTCGTAGAGGCTCTCTCGGAAGACGTCCTCGATGCCCTCCTCGAAGCCTTCATCGACACCGTAGAAGCACGCGAACTGGACTTCGTCGGCAGCTTCGACGACAGCGGCCTGCGCGGTACCGTGATGTCCGCCAAGCGCTACCACTCGCCCAGCGAGGAGGACCGTCAGGTCCTCATCGAATGGCTCAAGGCCCGTAGCGAAATCGCCGACGCCGAAGCCAGCGACCTGTTCGACGCCTGGTACGGCTGGGAATAACCCCCCTCCGCCACGCCCGAAAACGCCCGCCCGCAGCCACTGCGGGCGGGCGTTTTGCGTTCTGCGGGTCATGTAGTTGACGCGGAAAGATGGCGGAAGGCAGTGGGAGTCGAACCCACCCGGGAGCGGCTGCCGCCCCCAACCGGGTTTGAAGCCCGGCCGCACCACCGGGTGCGATTGCCTTCCTGTGCTGGGTCAGTCCGCAGGCTGCGCCAGGGCGCTGTCGGGACGGGTCTTGCGCTCGTTGCCGAAGCGGCGGGTGAAGCCAATGCGGTCGAGGAATTCGAGAATCTGGATGCTGCGCTTGCGACCGATGCCGATGGCATCGCGGAAGGGCGCGGCGCGAATGATCCCTGCTTCGCGCTCCAGGCGCAATGCCTCGGCGGCCAGGCGGCGAATGCTGGCATCCAGATAGAACAAGTCGCGCACCACCTGATGCAATTCGCCCAGGCGCGCGAGCTTGCGCAGCAGGTGGCGCACGCTAGCGTCGTCACACTCCAGTGTCTTTGCGAGGTCCCGCACCCAGGGTGGGTCGAAGTTACCGGCGGCGAGCAGCGGCAGCAGTCGCGCCTTGAGCGCTTCCTCGTCGTCGGTCAAGCGCACGCGGTGATCTGGCAGATGAAGCCAGGGGCCGCTGGCCTGTAGCTCGCCGCGCTCCAGACGTTCCTCCAGTAGCGCGATGAACACGGGGCGTTCCAGCTTCGGCAGCGCATAGCGACGCAGGCGATCACGATCAGGACCCAGTTCGTCGGGCAGCTCCGCATGAAAGCGCGCCAGGGCGGTGAGCATCTGCTCACCCGCCGCTTCCCAGCGGCTCGAATCGAACAGGCGCACGCCCTGACGGGTCTGCACCTCTCGCACCTGCCGCGGCAGCCGCCAACCGGACGCGGGCCGATTGAACTGACGCTCGAGTGCCTGGGGTGCAAGGCCGTTGTCGGCATGCGACAACAGGCTGGGCAGCGCGTCCTCCATATGCTCGGCCTTGGACAGCGCCTGCAATTGCATCAGACGCGCCTCGCTGCGGCGCTGCCTCGCGGGGGCGAAGGGGTCGAGTACCCGGCCTCCGCCAAGCGTGCGTTGAGCGGAGGCATCACGCAGCACCAGGCGGTCACCATGCACGGCATGGATGGGGCGGTTAAGCACCAGTTGCGCCAGGGCCTGCGTGCCAGCGGCCAGCTCCTCGTCTTCGAGCAGAGCCACGCGGCCAGTGACGTCCTGCGCGCCCAAGTGCATGTGTACCGGCGTCCAGTGCTTGAACGGCCGTTCGCCGCCGAGCAGTTCGAAGGCGAAGTCGATTCGGGTGGTCGGTGCATGCAAGGAGTCGCCCAGCAGCCAGTTCCCACGCTGGATATCCTCTACCGCGAGACGCTCCCCCGCGAGATTCAGGGCCACCCGCTGGCCGACGCAGGCGCGCTCGGCGGCTTGGTTCTGGGCGTGCAGGCCACGCACCCGCACGCTGCGGCCTTGCGGGCTCAGCAGCAGTTCATCGCCCACCGAAACCTGCCCGGCGAAGGCTGTGCCGGTGACGACCACCCCCGCGCCCGCGACGCTGAACACACGATCCACTGCCAGGCGGAAGTCACCGTCGGCGGCACGTGCGGCGGTGTCGACTTCAGCCTCCACCAGCGCCTGGCGCAGAGCCTCGATGCCGGCTCCGGTCTGGCTGGAAACAGGGAAGATCGGCGCGCCCGCAAGCGCTCCCGGTGCCAGCAGGGATGCTATTTCCTCGCGCACCTGCTGGACGCGGGACGGCTCCACGCGGTCGATCTTGCTCAAGGCCACCAGTGCGCGGCGGATACCCAGCAATTCGACGATAGCCAGGTGTTCGCGGGTCTGTGGCATCACGCCGTCGTCGGCAGCAACCACCAGCAACAGCAGGTCGATGCCACTGGCGCCGGCAAGCATGTTGTGCACGAAGCGTTCGTGACCGGGCACGTCGATGAAGCCGGTGAGCGGACCGTCGTCACGCAGCGGCGCATAGACGTAGCCCAGGTCGATGGTGATGCCGCGTTCGCGCTCCTCGCGCCGCCGGTCGCCTTCGACACCGGTCAAGGCACGCAGCAACGCCGTTTTGCCATGGTCGATGTGCCCGGCGGTGCCGACGATCATGGCTGCAACGCCTCGGCATCGAGCATGGGCAAGCCGGCGAGAAAGGCCGCCTCGTCATCCAGTTGGCGCAAATCCAGCCAGAGGGCGTCATCATCGATACGACCGATCACGGGAATCGGCAGCTCACGCAAGGCCTCCTCCAGACGCCGCAGGGCGCGACCGCGGCCACGTTTGGCGACCTGGGGGCGCAAGCACAGCGCGGCACTCGGCAGACGCGCGACAGGCTGGGTTCCGCTACCGATCATCCCCAACGCCTCGAGCGCCTGGACACTCCAGCCCTGGCCTACAGCCTGGGCCATGACGGGCTGCAGCCGCTGGGCCTGGGCGAGAATTTCGTCTTGCGGACGCGAGAGCAGGCGGAAACTGGTCAACCGCTCGCCAAGACGGTCCGGGTCACGATAGAGCCCCAGCACCGCCTCCAATGCGGCGAGGGTGATCTTGTCCACCCGCAGGGCCCGCTTGAGGGGGTTCTTCTTGATTCGAGCGATGAGGTCCTTGTGCCCGACGATGAGCCCGCCTTGGGGGCCGCCTAGCAGCTTGTCGCCGCTGAAGGTGACGATATCCGCACCCGCCTTGAGAGTCTCCTGGACGGTCGGCTCCTTGGGCAGCCCCCAGCGCGTCAGATCGACCAGGCTACCGCTGCCCAGGTCTTCCAGAAGTGGCAATTGGTGCATGTGGGCAATACTCGCCAACGCCGGTGTGCTGACGCTGGCGGTAAAGCCCTGCACGCTGTAGTTGCTGGTATGCACACGCATCAGCAGTCCAGTGCGAGGACCGATCGCCGCTTCGTAGTCCCGCGCATGGGTACGGTTAGTGGTGCCCACTTCGACCAGCTTAACGGCGGCGCGGGCCATGATGTCCGGAATCCGGAAGGCGCCACCGATCTCGATCAGTTCGCCTCGGGAAATCACCCCTTCCTTGCGCGCCCCCAGGCTCGACAGGCTGAGCAGCACCGCGGCGGCATTGTTGTTGACCACGGTGACGGCCTCGGCACCGGTCAACTCGCGAATGAGACCCTCGATCAGGTCATCGCGATCACCCCGCTTACCGGTGGCGAGGTCGAACTCCAGGTTCAACGGATAGCGGGCGGCCTCGCTCATCGCCTGAACGGCTTCCTCGGGCAACAGCGCACGCCCCAGGTTGGTATGCAGGACCGTTCCGGTCAGGTTGAAAACCCGGCGTACCCGGCTGGCATGACGCACGGCGAGACGCTCGCCAACGCGCCCCAGCAGCAGCGCATCGGCCAGTTCGGCCTCGCTAAGTTGCCCGGCGTGGACTGGCCCACGCAACTCGTCGAGCAACTCACGCAGGCAAGCGAGCAGTGCTTCGCGACCATAACGGGAAATGAGCGGGACGCTGGCGGGATGGCGTAGCAATCGATCGACGGACGGCAGGCGAAGGTTCATGCGCCGGAACCCGGCAGCGAAGAGGCTGACATCGACACACTCCCTGGATAAACCCTTGGGAGTGTAAGCAATGCCGCAGCCGGACCCAAGCCGTGAATGGCGGGTCTGGAAACGCTCAATCCAGATCGCGCCCGGAGAACAAGCGGTTGAGCATCTCCATAGAGTAGCCGCGCTGGACGAGAAAACGCCCTTGGCGAGCACGTTCGCGTTGGTCTGCAGGCAGCACCCCGGCGAACTTGCGCTGCCAGGTATCGCGCAGGCATTCGCTCCAATTGACCTCAGCGGCATCCAATGCCTGTGCGATGGCGTCTCGCGGCAAACCTCGCAGGGCCAGCTCCTCGCGGATGCGCAACGGGCCGAAGCCGGCCCGCGCACGACTGGAGATGTAGGCCTCCAGATAGCGGTCTTCGCTCAACAGGCCTTCTTCGGCCAGCCGGGTGAGTTCACTGTCGATCAGCTCGGCAGGCGCGCCACGCTTTTCCAGCTTGCGCACCAGCTCGACCCGGCCGTGCTCGCGACGGGCCAGTAGGTCCATGGCGGCACGGCGTACGGCGACGGGCGTATCCGGCACGCTCATGCTCAGACGTCGGCTTCAGCCGCTTCCTCGGCATTGGCCGCCGCTTTGGCGCTGGGCGCGTTGGCCAACAGCTTGCTGCGGATGCCCTGCTCGATGGTGTTGGCCACTTCCGGGTTGTCTTCCAGGTACTTGGCGGCGTTGGCCTTGCCCTGGCCGATCTTGTTGCCCTGGTAGCTGTACCAGGCGCCGGATTTCTCGACCAGGCCCTGCTGCACGCCCAGGTCGATGACCTCGCCGTTGTGGTAGATGCCCTTGCCATACATGATCTGGAACTCGGCCTGACGGAACGGCGGCGCGACCTTGTTCTTCACTACCTTGACACGGGTCTCGCTACCGACCACCTCGTCGCCTTCCTTCACCGCGCCGATACGACGGATGTCCAGGCGCACGGAGGAATAGAACTTCAGCGCGTTACCACCGGTAGTGGTCTCGGGGTTGCCGAACATCACGCCGATCTTCATGCGGATCTGGTTGATGAAGATGACCAGGCAATTGGCATTCTTGATGTTGCCGGTGATCTTGCGCAGCGCCTGGGACATCAGGCGGGCCTGCAGGCCAACGTGGGCATCGCCCATCTCGCCTTCGATCTCGGCCTTGGGCACCAGGGCCGCGACGGAGTCGACGATGATCACGTCGACGGCATTGGAGCGCACGAGCATGTCGGTGATTTCCAGCGCCTGTTCGCCGGTGTCCGGCTGCGAGACCAGCAGGTCGTCGACATTGACGCCGAGCTTGCCGGCGTAGTCCGGGTCCAGCGCGTGCTCGGCATCGACGAAGGCACAGGTGGCGCCCATCTTCTGCGCCTGGGCGATGACCGACAGGGTCAGGGTGGTCTTACCGGACGACTCGGGGCCGTAGATCTCGACGATACGCCCCTTGGGCAGACCACCGATGCCAAGCGCGATGTCCAGGCCCAGGGAGCCGGTGGAGATGGCGGGGATGGCCTGGCGATCGTGATCGCCCATGCGCATCACGGCGCCCTTGCCAAACTGCTTCTCGATTTGCCCCAGGGCCGCAGCCAGAGCGCGCTTCTTGTTCTCGTCCATAGGATTCCTCATCTGTTCGAGTGGGCCAGGCGGCCAGGACAACTGTATAAGTAGACAGTATTAGAGCATAGGCCGTGCACTTCGCCTACCCCTACCGACCACCGGAAAGAAAACATCAGGAGGGCACGCCGCCTTGTGCCAGGGCAATCAGGCCCTGCAGCGCACAGATGACCGTCTGTCGGCGCACCGCGTCGCGATCACCGGGGAAAAGTTTGCGCAAGGCAATCTGCCGCTCGCCCTCGGACCAACACAGCCAAACCGTACCCACGGGCTTTTCCGCCGAGCCGCCATCCGGTCCGGCTACGCCGCTTACCGCCACCGCGAAGCGGGCCCCGGCTCGTTCGGCGGCCCCCCGCGCCATGGCCTCGACCACTTCCCGACTGACGGCGCCCGATTGTGCGAAGAGCGTCTCCGGCACACCGAGCATGCGCTGCTTCTGAACATTGGAGTAGGTCACATAGCCGGCCTCGAACCAGGCCGAGCTACCGGGAACCCGGGTGATCGCCTCGGCGATGCCACCCCCGGTGCAGGACTCCGCCGTACTGACCTGAGCCCCCAACTGCGCCAGGTGCCGTCCCAGTTGCACGGCCAGTGCGCTGATCTCGTCCACGTCGCGTCCTCCTTAGAGCGGTTGTAGCGCATTCTCCCGCGCCTGGCCGGTTGCCGGCCACCCTCAAGCCCCCGACAATACACACTCGTAATCGCCAAGCATTAGACAGACGACCCAATGTCAAAAAGACCGGCCGCCGCCGCGCCCAACGAATCCGGACTCTCCGCCCACACCCCGATGATGCAGCAGTACTGGAAGCTGAAGAACCAGCATCCCGAGCAACTGATGTTCTATCGCATGGGCGATTTCTACGAGCTGTTCTACGAGGACGCCAAGAAGGCAGCCCGCCTGCTCGATATCACCCTGACCGCGCGCGGCCAGTCGGCCGGCCAGGCGATACCCATGGCGGGCATTCCTTTCCATTCCGCGGAAGGTTACCTGGCGCGCCTGGTCAAGCTGGGCGAGTCGGTGGTGATCTGCGAGCAGATCGGCGATCCGGCGACCAGCAAGGGCCCGGTGGAACGTCAGGTGGTGCGCATCCTCACGCCCGGAACGGTGAGCGATGAGGCGCTGCTCGACGAACGCCGCGACAACTTGCTCGCTGCCGTGCTGGGCGACGAACGCCTGTTCGGCCTGGCGGTGCTGGACATCACCAGCGGCCGCTTCAGCGTCCAGGAACTTGCCGGCTGGGAGAATCTGCTGGCCGAGCTGGAGCGTCTGAGTCCTGCGGAGTTGCTGATCCCCGACGACTGGCCCCAGGGCCTTCCGGCCGAGAAGCGCCGCGGCAGCCAGCGCCGCGCGCCCTGGGACTTCGACCGCGACTCCGGGCACAAGAGCCTGTGCCAGCAGTTCGGCGTCCAGGACCTCAAGGGCTTCGGTTGCGACAAGCTGAGTCTCGCCATCGGCGCCGCCGGCTGCCTGCTGACCTACGCCAAGGAAACCCAGCGCACCGCCCTGCCCCACCTGCGCAGCCTGCGCCACGAGCGTCTGGACGACACCGTGATTCTGGACGGTGCCAGCCGCCGCAACCTGGAGCTGGACACCAACCTCGCGGGCGGGCGGGACAACACGCTGCAATCGGTGATGGATCGCTGCCAGACCGCCATGGGTTCGCGCCTGCTGACGCGCTGGCTGAATCGCCCGCTGCGCGATCGCCAGGTGCTCGAAGCCCGCCAGGACGCCATCACCTGCCTGCTCGAACGCTACCGCTTCGAACCGCTGCAACCGCAGTTGAAGGAGATCGGCGACCTGGAGCGCATTCTCGCGCGCATCGGCCTGCGCAACGCCCGCCCGCGCGACCTCGCCCGATTGCGTGACGCCCTGGCGGCATTGCCGCAACTGCAGGAGGCGATGACCGACCTGATCGCCCCGCAGCTGCTCGAACTGGCGCGCGCGATTCGCACCTACCCGGAACTGGCGGCACTGCTGCAGAAGGCGATCATCGACAACCCGCCCGCAGTGATACGCGATGGCGGCGTGCTCGCTCGCGGCTACGACGCCGAACTGGACGAGTTGCTCTCGCTGTCGGAAAACGCCGGTCAATACCTCATGGACCTCGAGGCGCGGGAAAAACAGCGAACCGGCCTGCCGGGCCTGAAGGTCGGCTACAACCGCATCCATGGCTACTTCATCGAGTTGCCGCGCGCCCAGGCCGAACAGGCCCCCGTCGACTACCAGCGGCGGCAGACGCTCAAGGGCGCGGAGCGCTTCATCACCCCCGAGCTCAAGGCCTTCGAGGACAAGGCGCTGTCCGCGCAGAGCCGCGCACTGGCCCGTGAGAAACAGCTCTACGAAGCGCTCATCGAATTGCTCATCGAGCATCTGGGCGACCTCCAGGAAAGCGCTGCCGCGCTCGCCGAACTGGACGTACTGGCCAACTTCGCGGAGCGCGCGCTGAACCTCGATCTGAACCGTCCGCGTTTCAGCGACAGTCCCTGTCTGAACATCAGCCAGGGCCGCCATCCGGTGGTCGAACAGGTGCTGGAGACCCCCTTCGTCGCCAACGACCTGGCGCTCGACGATGCCACCCGCATGCTGGTGATCACCGGTCCGAACATGGGCGGTAAATCCACCTATATGCGACAGACAGCCCTGATCGTCCTGCTCGCGCACATCGGCGCCTTCGTCCCGGCGGCAGCCTGCGAGCTGTCCCTGGTCGATCGGATATTCACCCGCATCGGCTCCTCCGACGACCTGGCCGGCGGACGTTCGACCTTCATGGTGGAAATGAGCGAGACCGCCAACATCCTGCACAACGCCAGCGACCGCAGCCTGGTGCTGATGGACGAAGTGGGCCGAGGCACCAGTACCTTCGACGGCCTGTCACTGGCCTGGGCCGCCGCCGAGCACTTGGCGCGCCTGCGCGCCTGGACGCTGTTCGCCACCCATTACTTCGAACTCACCGTACTACCGGAGAGCGAACCGGTAGTGGCCAACGTGCACCTCAACGCCACCGAGCACAACGAGCGCATCGTCTTCCTGCACCACGTTCTGCCCGGCCCAGCCAGCCAGAGCTACGGCCTGGCAGTGGCTCAGTTGGCCGGTGTGCCGGGCAGCGTGATCGGACGGGCCCGCGAGCACCTGGCACGCCTGGAGGTCACCAGCCTGCCCCATGAAGCGCCACGCGTGGAAGCGGGCCGCCCCGCCGCGCCCGTGCAGAACGATCTGTTCGCCACGTTGCCGCACCCTCTGCTGGAGGAGCTGGAGCGTCTACAACCCGACGAGCTGAGCCCCCGCCGCGCGCTGGAATTGCTCTATGAATGGAAAACACGTTTATGACGCACGCCTTCGCGCGTACAAACTGCTAGAATCCCGCGCGTTTTTGTGATCGCCCGTTTAGCCTGACGGGCGATTCGTTCATTCGCGCCACAAAGCCGCAGCAGACGGAATGTGCGAGCCGCCGTCCGAGGAGAGAATCAGAATGACCTTCGTCGTCACCGACAACTGCATCAAATGCAAATACACCGACTGCGTGGAAGTCTGCCCGGTGGACTGCTTCTACGAAGGTCCGAACTTCCTGGTGATCCACCCGGACGAGTGTATCGACTGCGCCCTGTGCGAGCCGGAATGCCCGGCTCAGGCCATCTTCTCCGAAGATGAAGTGCCGGCGAACATGCAGGAGTTCATCGAGTTGAATGCCGAGCTGGCGGAAGTCTGGCCGAACATCACCGAGAAGAAGGATTCGCTGCCCGAAGCCGAAGAGTGGGACGGTCGCAGCGGCAAGATCCAGTATCTGGAACGTTGATTCCCGCGCTGCGCCTTTTCTGGCGCACAAACGAAAAAGGGCGGGGATAACCCCGCCCGTTTCGTTCCTTGTCCCTGATTTCCTGCCATCTTCCTGATGGTCCGGTCCTTCGAACATCCCTTGCCAATATCCTTATCGGCTATGCCAGTTTCCGTTGGCATGGGGCAATCTTATCGCCGCGCCGGACCATAACAAGTAGCCTTTTATCCCTGGCCACTTGCTGCAAGCCATGTCGGCGATTTTATAAACTCCATAAAAATCAAAAAGTTAAATTACAGTCGCACATTAAAAAACGGCCTCGGCGGGCCGTTTTTTAATGGTTTATCCTACAACTTCGTAAGATATCACTTACAAATCCCGACTCCGTTTCAGCAAAACAGGGATTCGCTGGACAGCCCGTTGAGTTCGAGGATCTCGCGCAGACGCTTGAGCGCCTCGACCTGAATCTGCCGCACCCGCTCGCGGGTCAAGCCGATCTCCTGCCCGACTTCCTCCAGCGTGGCACTCTCGTGTCCACGTAGACCGAAGCGTCGCACCACAACCTCCCGCTGCTTCTCGGACAGCTCGCCCAGCCACTGGTCGATGCTCTGCGAAAGATCATCGTCCTGCAGCAGGTCGCAGGGATCTGACGGGCGCTCGTCGGTGAGGACGTCGAGCAGCGTCTTGTCGCTGTCCGGCCCCAGAGAGACGTCGACCGACGTGACCCGCTCGTTGAAGCCGAGCATGCGCTTGACCTCGCCGACGGGTCGCTCGAGCAGGTCGGCGATTTCCTCGGCGGAAGGCTCGTGGTCGAGTTTCTGGGTGAGCTCGCGGGCCGCGCGCAGGTAAAGGTTGAGTTCCTTCACCACATGGATCGGCAGGCGGATGGTGCGCGTCTGATTCATGATCGCGCGCTCGATGGTCTGGCGAATCCACCAGGTCGCGTAGGTGGAGAAGCGGAAGCCACGCTCGGGGTCGAACTTCTCGACCGCGCGAATCAGGCCCAGATTGCCCTCCTCGATGAGGTCGAGCAGGGACAGACCACGATTGATGTACCGCCTCGCGATCTTCACCACCAAGCGCAGGTTGCTCTCGATCATCCGCCGCCGCCCGGCTGGGTCACCACGCTGGGCGAGGCGTGCGAAATGCACCTCCTCGGCCGGCGTCAGCAGCGGCGAGAAGCCGATTTCGTTGAGATAGAGTTGCGTGGCGTCCAGCGCCCGCGTGTAGTCCACGTGTCGATGCTGTCGCCGCGCTTCCGCCTTGGTGGCGCCTGCATCGAATAGCACCCCGGTCCCCCGGGCGTCGTCCGCGTCTAACGGCGACTCCATGAGCAGCACATCGTCTTCCATGTCGATCCCCGGCACTTTTTGGTTGACTACCATTTTTGTTGTCCCTTCGTAAAAGTTAGACAACAGGCGGGGGCTTGGCCGGTGTCCTGGCGGCCCGTACCCGTTCTTCTTCTACCGGAGGATGTGCGCAGTCAACGACTGGGGAGATATTGCAAGGGATCGACAGGCTTGCCCTGGCGACGGATCTCGAAGTGGAGTTTCACCCGGTCCGTGCCCGTGGAGCCCATCTCCGCAATGGTCTGCCCTGCCTTGACCCGCTGACCCTCCTGCACCAGAAGCCTGCGGTTGTGACCGTAGGCACTGACGAAAGTGTCGTTATGTTTGATGATGATGAGTTCGCCATAACCACGCAGGCCACTGCCGGCGTAAACGACCGAACCATCGGATGCAGCGAGGACAGGCTGGCCCATTTCCCCGGCTATATCAATGCCTTTATTCAAACTACCGTTTGAGGAAAAACGACCGATCAGAGCGCCCTGCGTAGGCCATGCCCAGCCGCTCGCCGAACGCGCCACCGGCTGCACCGGAGTACTTGCCGGAGTACTGGGTGGCGGTGCCGCCGCGATGACTTTCGGTGGCGTCGGGACTGCGGCTGGAAGGCTCTGCGCCGCGGGTTCGGTGGCCGTCACCGGTGCTGGCGGAGCGACCGCCACGGTGCTCGCGGCACGACCGCCAAAACGCACCACCTGCCCCGGATAGATGGTGAACGGTTGTGGAATGCCGTTGTGCCGTGCCAGGTCTTTCCAGTCCCAGCCGAAACGAAATGCAATGGAATAGAGTGTGTCACCCCGTTGCACGCGGTAGCTGCCGCTGGTGACCGGATGGCGCGCACTGTGCACCGAGCCGTTGCCTTCGACCACCTGCACCCCGCCACGCGGCGCGCTGCTGCAGCCCGCCAGCACCGCTGCCGCGAGCAGCGCCACGGCGGCGCCACGCCAGCATTCCGGGGCACGGCGAATCATTGCGAAAGCTCCTGGCGGTTGCGCTGGCCCAGCCACTCCAGCACCAGCACCAGCAGCACCGCGAGCAGGGCCAACGCCACGGCGGCGAGCCACTGGGAATCCTGCCCGACCAGTTGCGAATAATCCCAGGGCCACAGGTTGCGCTCGAGCAAGGGCACCTCGCGACCATGGCTATCGGTACGCCAAGTGAGCACGGCCTTCCACGGCCAAACCTTGAACAAGGAGCCGACCATCAGCCCGGTGAGGAACGCCAGCAGGGCGTCTCGCCCGCGGGAGGCGAGCAAGGCGCTCAGCAGACGGGCGAAGCACAGCAGGCCGAACAGGCAGCCGCAGGCGAAGGTCGCCAGCAGCGGCAGGTCGAGCGCATGGATAGCGCCCAGCACGACCGGATAGAGACCGATCAGCAGCAGAATGAAGCTCCCGGAGATACCCGGCAGGATCATGGCGCAGATCGCCAACGCGCCACCGAAGAACAGATTCGGCAAGGAAGCGTCCCATTGCACCGGCGCGGCGACACTCAACCACCAGGCCAGCAGCGCCCCGAGCGCCAGTGCAGGTAGCGTGGCGCCCCGCCAGTGTCCGATCTCCCGGGCCACCAGCCGGCACGAGACCAGAATCAGACCGAAGAAGAACGACCAGATGAGCACCGGATGCTCGGCCAGCAGGTAGCCGATCAGCCCGGCGAAAGCGAACACGCTGGAAAGAATGCCGGCGAACAACACCAGCAGGAAGGTCGCGTCGGCGCGCTGCCAGGCATCGCGCAGCCGGCCACGCAGCAGCAGTGCGAAAGCGGCCGGGAGCGCAGCGATCGCTCCGAGCAAACGTTCATAGATACCGGTGATGAAGGCGATGGTACCGCCGGAAACCCCGGGGACCACGTCGGCGGCCCCCATCGCAAGGCCCTTGGCATACAGCAGTACAGCGTCTTTCATGGATCCTTCCGGTCAGTCTCAGGCCAACGGCCCATTGAGCAGCGGTACGAAACGCACCGTATCCAGCACATGGCGGGCGAAGCCCTGCTCCTCGCGGACCACGAGCATCAACTGTTGCACGTCGCCCTCCCCCACCGGGATCACCAGGCGTCCGCCAGGAGCCAACTGGTCGAGCAGTGCCTGGGGCACCTCGCGGGCGGCAGCAGTGACGATGATGCCGTTGTACGGTGCCAGCGCCGGCCAGCCCTCCCAGCCGTCGCCCCAGCGAAAGACCACGTTGCGCAAGGCGAGTTCGGCCAGGCGCTCCTTGGCGCGTTCCTGCAGCCCCTGGATGCGCTCCACCGAGAACACCCGCTCTACCACTTGCGCCAGCACGGCGGTCTGGTAACCCGAGCCCGTGCCTACCTCGAGGACCTTGTCCAAGGGGCCCGCCGCCAGCAGCAGTTCGGTCATGCGACCGACCATGAACGGCTGCGAGATGGTCTGATTGTGGCCGATCGGCAGCGCGGTATCCTCGTAGGCGCGGTGCGCCAAGGCCTCATCGACGAACAGGTGGCGTGGCGTACGGCGGATCACCTCGAGCACGCGCGGGTTGCTCAAGCCTTCTTCATAAAGACGCTGGATCAAACGGTCACGGGTGCGCTGGGAGGTCATCCCGCGCCCGCCACGCAGTGTCGAGTCGCCCACCGTCACAGCACGTTCTCCAACCAACGTCCCACTTCGCCGAAGGCTTCATGCTGGCTGCGATCGAGTTGCAGCGGGGTGACCGACACGTAGCCGTTCATCACCGCATGGAAATCCGTCCCCGGCCCGCCGTCCTCCGCGTCACCGGAAACGGATATCCAGTAGCCTTCCTTGCCCCGCGGGTTGACCTGTTTGACCGGCGGCTTGGCACGCCCGCGATGCCCCAGGCGGGTCACCTGCAGGCCACGGATGTGCTCCAGCGGCAGGTTGGGGATGTTCACGCTGAGCACCGTGCGAGAAGGCAGCGACAGGCGTGCATGGCTTTCCACCAGCGCCCGGGCGATCTGCGCGGCGGCGGCCAGATTGTCCGGCTGGCGCGACACCAGGGAGAAAGCGAACGCGGGAAGCGCAGCGAAGCGTCCTTCGATGGCGGCGGCGATGGTGCCGGAATACAACACGTCATCGCCGAGGTTGGCGCCCAGGTTGATACCCGAGACGACCATGTCCGGCAGCGGATCGAGGAGACCGTTAAGGCCCAGGTGCACGCAATCGGTCGGCGTGCCGTTGAGGCCGATATAGCCGTTGGGCATGCGTACCGGATGCAGCGGGCGGTCCAGGGTCAGCGCGCTGCTCGCGCCACTCATGTCCTGAATGGGGGCGACCACGCTGCACTCGGCGAAATCCGCCAGCGCACCGTGCAACGCGGCAAGGCCGGGCGCGTACACACCATCGTCGTTGGCGATCAGAATATGCATCGAAAATCCATCTACCCTACGGGCGCAAATCAAGCAGTTCGCGCACCACACTGGTGGCGAAGCAGCCGGCCGGCAGGACGAAGTGCAATTGCAGAATGTCAGGCTCCGGATAATGCCACGCCAGGCGCGCGATGGGGAGGCGCAGGATGCGACGCTCGGCCTTCAGGCCGGCCGTTTCCAACCAGCGCACCAGCGCTCCCTGGCGCTCGCCGAGCGCGGCCTCAAGGCTCGCGCTACGGCCGCCGACGCCCTGCTCGCCCTCACCCCACAGCGGTCCCGTGGGGTGCAGGTCGAGTGCCGCCAGGCGCGGATCGTGGCATTCCGCCTCGCCGGCGGGAAAGAAGCTCTTGCTGTCGGTGAACGCCAGCAGATCGCCCGGTTCGGCGCGATCCCAGCTTCCCTCCGCGACCCTTTGCGCGAGTAGCTGGTTGAACAGCCAGGAGCGCCCCGCCGAGAGCAGCCGGGAACGCAGGTTGCGCGATTCGGGAAGCTCGCCACGGGCGGCGAAGTCCAGGGCGGCATCCACGTTGTGTCCGTCGATGCCGAAGCGCTGCAAGCCGAAATAATTGGGTACGCCGGCCTCGGCCAAGCGCGCCAGGCGTGCCTCCAGCGCCGCATGATCGGCCTGCAGGTGAGTAAGACGCAGGATGAACCCGTTCGCCGCATGCGCGCCGCGTTGCAATTTTCGGGAATGCCGTGTGCGCTCGAGGATGCGCAGGCTGTCGTCTTCCGCAGCCGCGAAGTCGGGGTCGGCCTTGCCCGGCAGATGTAGGCTGAACCATTGGCGGGTAAGCGCCTGGCGATCCTTGAGCCCGGCATAGCTGATCGCCCGCTGTGGCAGCTTCGCAGCGCGCGCCAGGCGTCGGGCCGCCTCTTCGGTATTCAGGCCACGTTTCTCGACCCAGAGCCAGAGATGCTCGCCACTCCCGGAGAGCGGGATGTCCAGCACCTCGTCGACCTGGAAATCCTCGGCCGTCTCCTTGAGCACGGCGACGCCACAAGGCTCTCCATGGGCACGCGGGCCCAGCAACTGCGCTTCATTCATACCGGCAGCAACAGCGCCACGGCGTGGGCCGCGATGCCTTCCTTGCGACCGACGAACCCCAGGGATTCGGTAGTGGTTGCCTTGACGTTGACCGCGTCGAGTTCGACCCGCAGGTCCTCGGCGATGCATGCGCGCATGGCATCGATATGCGGAGCCATCTTCGGCGCCTGGGCGACGAGGGTGGCGTCGACATTGCCGACCCGCCAGCCTTTGCCACTGACCAGGCCCAGCACATGACGCAGCAACGCGCGGCTGTCAGCGCCCTTGAAGCTCGGATCGTTGTCCGGAAAGTGCTTGCCGATGTCACCCAGCGCCGCGGCACCGAGCAACGCGTCGGACAGTGCGTGCAGCAACACGTCGCCATCGGAATGGGCGATCAACCCGTGGGAGTGGGAAATGCGCACGCCGCCGAGAACGATCGAATCGCCCTCGCCGAAGCGATGCACGTCGTAGCCATGACCGATACGCATGCGGGAACAACGCCTTGAGGAAGTCGCCCGGGATTCTACCCGAAGGCCGCGACCGAGCGGGCACCCATGGCGGCAAGCCGAACACACTCGAGCGACCGTCCCCCGATGAAAATGAAAAAACAGGGAATGTTTGACGGCGCTTGGCAGTCGATAAGAGTAACCGCATTTGTTCCCAACCCATGGAGTTGAATCATGGCTGCAGCACCCAAGCCCAAGTCCAGCACCGCCAGCAGCAAGGCCAAGAGCAGTGCCAAGAAAGTGAATACCAGCGTCGAGAGCGGCGTGCGTGACAAGGTCGCCGACGCCCTCAGTAAAGCCGTGGCGGACAGCTACACCCTGTACGTCAAGACCCTCGGCGTGCACTGGAACGTGCAAGGCCCGAACTTCTACGGCCTGCACAAGCTGACCGACGAGCAGTACAACGAGCTGCACCAGGCCGCTGACGAGATCGCCGAGCGCATCCGTGCGCTGGGCAAACTAGCCCCCACCGGCGGCGAGACCTTTCGCAAGCTGACGGTGATCGACAATGAGGCTCCGCACCAATCCACGCCGCAGATGATCGCGCAGCTGGTGCGCGACAACGAAGCCGTGGCGCGACGCATGAGCGAATTCGCCGAAATGGCCGAAGAAGCCGGCGACCTGTTCACCCATGACATGCTGGTGGCGCGTATCGGCGTGCATGAGCAGAACGCGTGGATGCTGCGTTCCAGCCTTAGCGAATAAACGTCCAGGGCATCACTGAAAAGGCGCTGCCGATTATTTCGACAGCGCCTTTTTCGTCTCTCATCGTCCGCACAGGTTGATTTTCGAGCGCTTGCGCGATGCGACCCGCAACCATAAGATGACAATAATTCCCATTAGCATCGAAAGTTCCGTACGTGCACGAGCCCCTCTTCCAGCATCGCGTCGGCCGCCTCTATCAGGACCACCATCGTTGGTTACGGGGATGGCTTGCGAGTCGCTTGAACAATAGTCACCTCGCGGCCGACCTGGCCCAGGACGTGTTCCTGCGCATACTCAGCAAGGACGATGATGCGGGGCGACTGAGCGCCATACGCGAACCACGCAGCTACCTCGCGACCATTGCCCGCCGACTGATGATCGACCATTTCCGCCGCAGTCGCCTGGAGCGGGCCTGGCAACAGGCACTGGCGGAACAGCCGGAAGCCGAAGGCATCAGCGAAGAGAGCCGAGCCATTCTCCTGGAGACGCTCTACGAGCTCGATGCCATGCTCAGCGGCCTGGGCCACGTGGTACGCCAGGCGTTCCTTCTCTCGCAGCTCGAGGGTCTGCCGCAACGCATCATCGCCGAACGCCTGGGCATCGCACCTATCACCGTGCACCGGCATATCGCCAAAGCCGTGCACCAGTGCCTGCTCTACCAGTTGCGGCACGCGCAATGACGGCCCTGAGCCCGCAGCGCCTGGATGCGCTCGAGCAAGCGGCGCATTGGTACAGCGTGCTCAGCGATGACGCCGACGGCGACAGCTACAAGGCCTGGAGCGAGTGGCTGCAGCAGTCTGAGGACCACCGCTGGGCCTGGGAGCACGCCCAGGCGCTGCAGCAACGCATGCAGGGACTGCCCACCGCCGGACGCCGAACCCTGGCGCTCGCTTCGCGCCAGCAGGTACACCGCCGGCAGGTTCTCAAGGGCCTGCTGTTGGCGGCGGGCATCGGCGCACTGGGCTGGGAAGGTGAAAGACGCCTACAACAGAATGGCTGGTTGGCGGACTACCGCAGCGGCGCCCACGAACGCCCGCTCTTTCGGCTCGAGGACGGCAGCCAGTTGCAGCTCAACAGCGACAGCGCCGTGGACATTGCCTTCGGTGAACATCGCCGCCTGCTGCACCTGCGCCGTGGCGAGATTCTCGTCGATACCGGCGAGGCATCACGGCGGCGACCGCTCTACGTCGTCAGTGCGCAGGGACGCATCGAGACACTCGGCGGGCGCTTCTCGGTCTGCCAGCAAGAAGACACCTGTGAGGTGGCCGTCTATGCGCAAGAGGTACGCATCCACCCCAATAATGGCGACAGGCAAACCCTCGGCGCAGGCCAACGCTGCTACATGGACAACCTGGGAGCCAGTCCCCCCCAGGCTCTGCGGATCGGCCAGGATGCCTGGACCCGCGGCCTGCTGGTAGCCAACGACGAGCGCCTGGACGAATTTCTGCAGCGCCTGCAGCAGCATCGCAGTGGCTGGTTGCAATGCGACCCGCGCATCGCCGGGCTACGCATCAGCGGCACCTTCGACCTGGATGACACCGAGCAGGCGCTCCGCGCCCTGGTGAGCAGCCTGCCGGTGGACATCGAGTGGCGTACCCGGCTCTGGGCGCGGGTGATTCCACGCGTCTGAATCGGGCGAATGAAAAAATCCCCCGATAGATGATAAGAATTCTCGATCTCGTTCGACCTGTGAAAGACGGCCTCGCGCCCTCTGCCAACGACGATCAGAGAAACACACCATGCCCCCCATGTTCACACCCCGCCCCCTATCCCGAGAGGCACGCCTGGTCCTGCTCTGCTCGCTGCTCAGCCTGCCATTGGCAGCGCCGTTGCAGGCTGCCGAGCCCGGCACCCAGAGCTATCACCTCGATGCCGGCGACCTGGGACAGACACTGACCCGCTTCGCCGCCGCAGCGGGGGTGGTCTTGTCCTTCGATCCCGCCCTGACCCGCGGCCATCAAAGCGCGGGGCTAGAAGGTCAGTACACGGTCGAACACGGCCTGCAACGCCTGCTCCAAGGCAGTGGCCTGCAGGCCGTAAGGGAAAGCGACGGACGCTACAGCCTGTACCCCATCGCCCACGAAGGCGCTGCCGTCGAGTTGCAATCGGCGACGGTCACCAGCAACCAACTGGGCACGATCAGCGAGCAGAGCGGTTCCTATACCCCTGGCAGCATTGCCACCGCGACGCGCCTGGTACTGACCCCGCGCGAAACTCCGCAATCGATCAGCGTCGTCACCCGCCAACAGATGGACGATTTCGCCCTCGACTCGATCGACGACGTCATGGCGCGCACCCCCGGCATCAGCATCGTCACCTACGACAGCGAACGAAACGTCTACTACGCGCGTGGCTTCTCCATCGACAACTTCCAGTACGATGGCATCCCGATGTCGCGCAACTCGGCCTACTCGGCGGGTAACACGCTCAGTGACATGGCCATCTATGACCGTGTGGAGGTGCTCAAGGGCGCCACCGGCCTGCTCACTGGCAGCGGCGACCCGGGCGCGACCATCAACCTGATCCGCAAGAAGCCCACCTACGATTACCAGGGCCACCTCACACTGGGCGCGGGCCGCTGGGACACCTACCGTAGCGAACTCGACGTTTCCGGCCCGCTGACCGAAAGCGGAAACCTGCGCGGCCGCGCCGTAGCGGCTTACCAGAAGAAGCACAGCGTGCAGGACGGCTACAGCCGCGAGAGCATCGTCTATTACGGCGTACTCGAGGCAGACCTGAGCGATGCGACGGTGCTCACCGTGGGTGCCGACTATCAGGACAACCTGCCGCGAGGCTCGACCTGGGGAGGCAATCCCATCTTCGATGCCAACGGCAACTTCAACGATCGCCCGCGCACCTTCAGCAATGCTACCGACTGGAGCAAATGGGAGCAGTACACGCGCACCCTGTTCGCGACCCTCGAACACCGCTTCGACAACGACTGGCTGGGCAAGCTGCAGTTGAACCACCAGATCAACGGCTACTACGCCACCCTCGGCTCCGCTGCCGCGGGCAACCCCGATCCGGCGACCGGAAGCGGCGTCAGCCTGTGGAGCGGCAAGTACACCGGCGAGACCGTCAGCGACGCCGCCGACGCCTACCTCAGCGGCCCGTTCCAGGCTTTTGGACGCGAGCACGAACTGGTCATCGGCGGCAGCCTCGCGCACCGCGACTGGGATGGCAAAGGCTACTGGAACTACACCTACGACGGCAGCGTGGACGACTACTACGCGTGGGACGGCAACGTCGCCGAGCCCGCTTGGGGCGCGGTATCCGGCGTCAACAAAGAGGTGATCGACGAGCGCGGCCTGTACCTGGCCACGCGCCTGAACCTGGCCGACGACCTCAAGCTGATCCTCGGCAGTCGCGTCTCCGACTACCGCGGAGAGGACACCACCGAACGCGGCGTGCCGGTGCCCTACGCGGGGGTGATCTACGACCTCGACGACACCTTCTCCGTGTATGCCAGCTACACCAGCATCTTCAAGCCGCAGAGCATCCGCAACATGGATGCCAAGACCCTGGCCCCGCTGGAAGGCAACGCCTACGAGGCAGGGCTGAAGGCGGAATTCTTCGACGGCAGGCTGAATGCCAGCCTGGCCTACTTCGAGATAGAGCAGGACAACTACGGCGAGGCGGTCGGTACCGTTCCAGGCACCAGCGAGATCGGTTACCAGGCGTTACAGGGCGTGAAGACCAAGGGCTACGAAGCCGAGATCTCGGGCGAGCTGGCCGACGGCTGGCACCTCCAGGGCGGCTTCAGCCACAAGATCGCACGTCTGCAGGGAGAGAAGATTTCCACCCTCGAACCGGAGAACCAGTTCACCTTGCAGAGCACCTATCGACTGCGTGGCGCCTTCGCGCCCATCACCGTCGGGGGTGGGGCGCGCTGGCAGGATCGGACCTGGGGCTCGGTATGGAACGACCCGTTGAGCCGCTACGAGGATTTCGGCCAGGAGGCCTTCTGGCTGCTCAACGTGATGGCCCGCTACGACATCTCCGACTCGCTGTCGGCCACCCTCACCGTCGACAACCTGCTGGACAAGAAGTACCTGACGCTCATGGACTTCTACAGCACGTACTCATGGGGCGAACCGCGCAACGTCACCCTGACTACCCGCTACACCTTCTGAGAAGGCCCAGGAAAGGGCGATGCGATGCCCTTTCCTGGGAGCTCCGTGCTATCTGAGCAGTGCCTGGGCGTGATGCCGCAGGTGGTCTTCGATGAAGCTCGCGATGAAGTAGTAGCTGTGGTCGTAGCCCGGCTGCAGGCGCAGCGTCAACGCATGACCGGCCGCCGCGGCGGCCGCTTCCAGCGCCTGGGGCTTGAGCTGGTTCTCCAGGAAGTCGTCACGATCGCCCTGGTCGACCAGGATCGGCAGCTTCTCGCCGGCTTCGGCGATCAGTGCGCAGGCATCCCACTCGCGCCAGCGCGCGCGATCCGCGCCCAGGTAGGCGGTGAACGCCTTCTCGCCCCACGGGCAATTCAGCGGATTGACGATCGGCGAGAAGGCCGACAGCGAACGGTAGCGCCCCGGATTCTTCAGCGCGCAGACCAGCGCACCGTGGCCGCCCATGGAGTGGCCGGAGATACCGCGCACGTCGGACACCGGGAAGTTCGCCTCGACCAGGCGTGGCAATTCTTCGGTGACGTAGTCGTACATGCGGTAGTGACGCGCCCACGGCTGCTCGGTGGCATTGACGTAGAAGCCCGCCCCGAGACCCAGGTCGTAGGCACCGCCCGCATCGTCCGGTACGCCTTCACCGCGCGGACTGGTATCCGGCGCGACGATCACCAGACCCAGTTCGGCCGCGATGCGCTGCGCGCCGGCTTTCTGCATGAAGTTCTCGTCGGTGCAGGTCAGCCCCGAGAGCCAGTACAGCACCGGCAGTCGCGCGCCTTCGCGCTCGGCCTGCGGCGGCAGGTAGACGGCGAACACCATGTCGCAGCCCAAGCTGCTGGAACGGTGCCGGTAGCGCTTGTGCCAGCCGCCGAAACTCTTGTTGCTGGAGACGATTTCCAGGGTCATGGCCCCTCCTCGCAGGTGCCGACGGCACGCCCGTGAGCGCACCGCCGGCCGGCGATCAGTAGTGGATGACGGTACGGATGCTCTTGCCTTCGTGCATCAGTTCGAAGGCGTCGTTGATCTCGTCCAGGCCCATGTTGTGGGTAATGAAGGTATCCAGCGGGATCTCGCCCTTCTGCGACTTCTCCACGTAGCCGGCCAGTTGGCTGCGGCCCTTGACGCCCCCGAAGGCGCTGCCACGCCAGACGCGACCGGTAACCAGCTGGAACGGACGGGTGCTGATCTCGGCACCGGCCGGCGCCACGCCGATGATGGTGGATTCGCCCCAGCCCTTGTGGCAGCACTCCAGCGCCGCACGCATCAACTGCACGTTGCCGATGCACTCGAAGCTGTAGTCGACGCCGCCGTCGGTCATCTCGACGATGACTTCCTGGATGGGCTTGCTGTGCTCTTTCGGGTTGACGAAGTCGGTCAGGCCCAGCTCACGCGCCACGGCTTCCTTGGACGGGTTGATGTCGATGCCGATGATGCGCGAGGCCTTGGCCATCTTGGCGCCGATGATCGCCGCCAGGCCGATGCCGCCCAGGCCGAAGATCGCCACGGTGGCGCCCTCTTCCACCTTGGCGGTGTTGAGCACGGCGCCGATGCCGGTGGTCACGCCGCAGCCGAGCAGGCAAACCTTGTCCAGCGGCGCTTCTTTCGGGATCACCGCGACCGAGACTTCCGGCAGCACGGTGTACTCGGAGAAGGTCGAGCAACCCATGTAGTGGTAGATCGGCTCACCGTTGTAGCTGAAGCGGGTGGTGCCGTCGGGCATCAGGCCCTTGCCCTGGGTGGCGCGCACCGAGGAGCACAGGTTGGTCTTGTTCGACTTGCAGAATTTGCACTCGCCGCACTCGGCGGTGTACAGCGGAATCACGTGGTCGCCGACCTTCACCGAGGTCACGCCTTCGCCGATGGCCTCGACGATGCCACCGCCCTCGTGGCCCAGCACGCAGGGGAATACCCCTTCGGAATCCTGGCCGGACAGCGTGTAGGCATCGGTATGGCAGACACCGGTGGCAACGATGCGCACCAGCACCTCACCGGCCTTCGGCGGCTCGACGTCGATTTCGACGATCTTCAGCGGTTCGTTGGGCGCGAAGGCGACGGCGGCGCGGGATTTGATAGTCATGCGGAAAACTCCAGGCAACGGAGGAAAAACACCAGTTTAATTCATCGCTATTAAGGGATAATCCGTCACCATGAAATTCATTATTGCTAAGCAGGGATAATCCATGCATCCAAGCTGGGAAGGACTGGATGAGTTCGTCGCCGTTGCCGAGTGCGCGAGCTTCCTGCGCGCAGCCCAGCGCCTGCGCGTGTCGTCCTCCCACGTCAGCCGCCAGGTCGCTCGCCTGGAGGAGCGCCTGCAGGTACGCCTGCTCTACCGCACCACCCGCCAGGTCTCGCTGACCGAGGCGGGCCAGGCCTTCCTGGCGCGCTGCCAGCACCTGATCGAAGCCCGCGAGGAAGCCTTCGAGGCGATGAACGACCTGCATGGCGCCCCCACCGGGCTGTTGCGCATGACCTGTGCCGCCGCCTATGGCGAGCGCTTCATCGTGCCGCTGGTGAACGCCTTCATGTCGCGCCATTCGCAATTGCGGGTGGACATCGAGCTGACCAACCGCACCCTGGATCTGGTCCACGACGGCTACGACCTGGCCATCCGCCTGGGGCGCCTGAACGACTCACGGCTGGTGGCCACGCGCCTGGCGCCTCGACGCATGTACCTGTGTGCGGCGCCTGCCTACCTGGAACGTTACGGCCGCCCGCACACGCTCTCCGAACTGGCTGGACACAACTGTCTGCTGGGCAGCTCGGACAGTTGGAGCTTCAGCCAGGAGGGTCGCGAGCGCGTCGTACGTCCCAGTGGCAACTGGCGCTGCAACAGCGGACAGGCGGTGCTCGACGCAGCCCTGCGCGGCTTCGGCCTGTGCCAGCTACCGGACTACTACGTGCAGGCGCCGCTGGCCGACGGCCGCCTGGTCAGTCTGCTGGAGCACAACCAGCCACCGAACACCGCGGTCTGGGCCGTCTACCCTCAGCGCCGGCTACTCTCGGCCAAGGTCAGCCAGTTGATCGAGGCCTTGCGCCAAGGTCTCGCCGAGTGCCCCGAATACACGGGTAACAACCGGTAATTGCTTGGCAGGAACCCGACTGCACGGACCTCGTCACAAGAGGTAAGGGTGATGCTTTTCTCACCCGCCTTCAGAGGAGTCGAAAGATGCATATCGAAGTCAACAGCAACGGCAGCATCCAGATGAACCAGGCCCGCCAGGAGCAGGTACGTGCCACCCTGGAGGCAGAGCTGGAACGCTACGACGACTTTCTCACCCGAATCGAGGTGCATATCAGCGACGAGAACGCCGGCAAGTCCGGCGCCCAGGACAAGCGCTGCCAGATCGAGGCACGCATGAAGCATCACCAGCCGCTATCGGTAACGCACAAAGCGGATGCCCTGAACCTGGCGGTGGATGGCGCCGCGGAGAAGATGGGCCACGCGCTGGACAATCTGATCGGACGGCTGCGGCAGTAGGGCCTTCCGGGAATCGCTGATCCCCCTCTCCCTGTAGTGGTCAACAATTCCCGGACACAGAATTGAGTTGTTCCTCTGCAACCGCAGGCGGCACAAAGCCGTTGTGTTGATGCGGTCTGATCCAGTTGTAGCGCGTGAGGTAACGGCCAATATCCTGCTCAGCCATGGCCTGGTTCAGGTACCCCGTTGCAGGTACCCACTCGGTTTTCAAGCTGCGAAACAGTCGCTCCATCGGTGCGTTGTCGTGGCAGTTTCCGCGGCGACTCATGCTCTGTGTCATGCGATAGCGCCATAGGCGCTGGCGGAAGCTGCGGCTAGCGTATTGGCTACCTTGGTCGCTATGAAACAGCACGCCACTTGGCCGTCCACGCACGGCATAGGCCTTGTCGAGTGCCTTGATCACCAGTTCGGCGTCTGGCTTCTCCGAAAGTGCCCAACCCACGGCTCGGCGGCTGTACAAATCCATCACGACCGCTAGGTAATGCCATCGTCCCTGTGTCCAGATGTAGGTGATATCGCCGCACCAGACGCGGTTGGGCGCTTCAACGGTGAATTGGCGTGCAAGACGATTGGGAATGTCGGGGCGCTCAACGTTGGCGCGATTATAGACGTGAACACCGGGCTGCTTGCTGATCAATCCCAGCGCTTTCATCACGCCTCGAACCTTGAAACGGCCCACTTCCGTGCCTTCGTCCTTCAACATGGCCACGATGCTGCGGCTACCCGCCGAACGACGGCTTTGGCTGAACAGTTCATGGATGCGACTACGCAACTACCTGCCGGACATCGATGTGACGGCGACGGGCCTGGTGGGCGTAATAGCAGGATCGAGGGAGCTCAAACACCGAGCACAGCAGATGTACCGGATAGCGTGCGGCCAGCCGCCGAATCGAACTCAACGTCTGCGCCCGTGTTCCTCGGCCATCAAGAGCGCAGTAGCCTCCTTTAAGATTTTCTTCTCAAGCTCCAGCCGGTTAATCCGCGCCTGGAGCTGCTGAATGGTTTGCTGCTCAGCCGTGAGAGCCTTGGCTGTCGGGGTAATACCGCCACGCTCCTGTTGCAACTGACTCACCCAGCGCCTGAGTGCCGTTTCGCCCACATCAAGCGATCGGGCTGCCTCGGCACAGCTGTAGCCCTGATCGAGTACTAGGCAGGCTGCCTCATGTTTGAACTCGGGGGTGAAGGTACGTCTTGGTCTGCTCATCAAACACCTCTGTCTGGCGATCATCTTCGCCTAAAAAGGTGTCCGGGGTTAGTAGACCACTAC
The DNA here is from genome assembly GCF_055768815.1 of Pseudomonas sp. R4-15. Classification (NCBI taxonomy): domain Bacteria; kingdom Pseudomonadati; phylum Pseudomonadota; class Gammaproteobacteria; order Pseudomonadales; family Pseudomonadaceae; genus Pseudomonas; species Pseudomonas sp. R4-15. Next base: position 1,787,526 of record NZ_CM147293.1, on the reverse strand, counting down.
ACCATCACCTTCTTGGGACCAAAGCTGGGATGCTCTTTCTTGACGGCTACGATCTGCTCAGCCACCTGCGGATTTACCGCATGCGGGCAGCAGTGAGGGGCTTTAGAGCGCTCCATCAGACCCTCGGCTCCCGCCCGCTGATAGCGCTCGATCCATTTGTAGACGGTCTTGCGGCTAAGCCCATAGCCCACGGCGAGCTCACTAATCGAGTACCGGGCGCTTAGCCAGTCGGCAATCAGCTTTACCTTCAAATCCATTACACAAGTCTCTTTCCAGGGCATGGGCAGCACCTCCTGCTCACACCGTAACTTGTGTAACCCATCCTCCCGGTCTCGTTTGTTACCCATGTTGCCGGTTTGGACATCCCCAACCCCTTGTATGTTGTTTTGGCTGTTCCCGCCGCAGCAGACCGTAAGCCCTCTGGTTACAAGACCGTGGGAGAGCGAGGGTCGCTATGGCGGTTTTGATTAGAGAACCCGAACGGTTGCCTGAGCTCGAAGCTCGCATTGCAAGGCAGGGAGTCAACGTCATGAAACAGCAAGACGCAGAAGTGGTATTGGGTGTAGACGTTTCTAAGGCTCGGTTGGACTGTGCGACCTGGCCGGCGTCTACCGCGTGGGCGCATGAGAATACGGTGGCAGGCATTGACGCGCTGGTGGCCAAAGCCCTCGAACAGCGCTTCAAGCTGGTTGTGCTCGAGGCCACGGGTGGCCTGGAGGCCGAGCTTGCCGCAGAGTTGGCGCGTGCGGGTGTCCCGGTGGCCGTGGTCAATCCGCGGCAGACGCATCGTTTCGCCCAGGCGTTGGGTATTTTGGCCAAGACCGATCAGGTCGATGCCGGTGTCCTGGCGCGTTTCGGCGCGATGACCGGCGTTGAACCCAGAGCCCTCAAGGACGAATCGCTGCGAGCACTCGATGAGGTACTGACACGGCGGCGGCAGACCGTCGAGATGCTGGTCATGGAGCGCCAGCGCTTGGCTCAAGCGCGCGACCCTCGGGTCTCCAAGCATCTCAAGCAACACATCCGCTGGCTGGAGAAGGCCGTCAGTGATTTCGATGACGAGATGCGTCAGCGGATCAAGGACAGTCCCGCCTGGAAAGCCAAGGATGACTTGCTGCAAAGCGTCAAAGGCATTGGAGATATCAATGCGTCGACGCTGATCGCCGATCTGCCGGAACTGGGTCAGCTCACGCGCAAACAGATCGCCGCGCTGGTCGGTGTGGCTCCCTTCGCCCACGACAGCGGCCAGATGCGCGGCAAGCGCAGGATCTGGGGTGGACGTGCAGCCGTTCGCCATGCGCTGTACATGGCGACCCAAAGCGCTCGTCGGTACAACCCCCAGATCAAAGCCATGAGCGACCGCCTGGTGGCGGTCGGCAAGCCACCCAAGGTCGTCATCGTAGCCTGCATGCGCAAACTGCTCGTGATCCTCAATGCGATCCTGCGTACAGGAACGCCCTGGAATCCGGCCTGGGACAGTCGTCAGGCTTGACCGGGAACACGGTTGCTCTCCCGCGAGGGGAGAGGGGCTATTCGTGCAGGGCTTCAGGTCCCTCGCCGGACTACTCCCTCTCCCTTGACGGGAGAGGGCTGGGGAGAGGGTGATCCGGGTGAATGCCCCGTTGCCGACATTGCGCCTGCCGTAACTGACGCAAGGCTTCCAGATCGTCCGGGCGGGTGACCTTGAGGTTGTCCGCCCGTCCTTCCACCAGGCGGGGAGCGTGGCCGGTCCATTCCAGCGCCGAGGCTTCGTCGGTGATCGCCGCTCCGGTGGCCAGCACAGCGGCCAGCGCATCACGCAGCATTCCCAAGCGAAACATCTGCGGCGTATAGGCCTGCCAGATGACGCTGCGATCGACGGTCGCGGCGACCCGCCCATCCGCCCCGATGCGCTTGAGCGTATCCCGCGCGGGCACTGCGAGCAGGCCGCCGATGGGATCGTCGGCGAGAGTATCGAGCAGTCGGTCGAGATCTTCCCGGGCGAGGTTGGGCCGCGCGGCGTCGTGTACCAGCACCCAGTCACCGGCCTGGGCGCCATCACGCAGCAGCGCCTCGAGCCCGGCCAGCACCGAATCGGCACGCTCGCCGCCGCCGTCGACACGCCGGATGCGAGGATCTTGAGCCATGGCGAGCTCCGGCCACCAAGGGTCGGTGGGCGCCAGGCACAGGTACAGGCCCCGCAGCGCGGGATGCTCGAGGAAGCAGTCGAGGGTGTGTTCGAGGATGCAGCGCTGGTCCAGCAACAGGTACTGTTTGGGGCGGTCGGCACGCATCCGGCTGCCGACGCCGGCGGCGGGAATCACCGCCCAGAAAGGAGTTCGGCTCATTGACTGATCTGGAACAGCGTCTCGCCTTGGCGAACCATGCCCAGCTCGTGACGGGCGCGCTCTTCGACGGTTTCCATCCCCTTCTTGAGCTCCATCACCTCAGCCTCGAGCACGCGGTTGCGCTCGAGCAGGCGTTCGTTCTCGCGCTTCTGTTCGGCGATCTGATCACCCAGCTCGCGGACCTGAGCAAAGCTGCCCTCACCCACCCACAGGCGGTACTGCAAACCGCCGAGCAGCAAGGCGAGGATCAGGAACAACCAGTAGTGACTACGCATAGGCGGGCGCGGCTCGATGAAAAAGAAAAAAGGGCGGCCAGGGCCGCCCTCCTTGTAACACGTCAGACTCAGCCGCGGAACTCGGCGCGACCGTTGTACTTGGCGCGCGCGCCCAGTTGCTCTTCGATGCGCAGCAGCTGGTTGTACTTGGACACGCGATCGGAACGGCACAGCGAACCGGTCTTGATCTGCCCAGCAGCGGTACCCACGGCCAGGTCGGCGATAGTGCTGTCCTCGGTCTCGCCGGAACGGTGCGAGATGACGGCGGTGTAGCCGGCGGCCTTGGCCATCTGGATGGCTTCCAGGGTCTCGGTCAGCGAGCCGATCTGGTTGAACTTGATCAGGATCGAGTTGCCGATGCCTTTGTCGATGCCTTCCTTGAGGATCTTGGTGTTGGTGACGAAGAGGTCGTCGCCGACCAGTTGCACCTTGGCGCCGATCTTCTCGGTCAGGCCCTTCCAGCCAGCCCAGTCGGACTCGTCCATTCCGTCTTCCACGGAGATGATCGGGTAGCGCTGGGTCAGGTCGGCCAGGTAGTCGGCGAAGCCGGCGGCGTCGAACACCTTGCCTTCACCGGCCAGGTCGTACTTGCCGTCCTTGTAGAACTCGCTGGAAGCGCAGTCCAGCGCCAGGGTGACGTCGTCGCCCAGGCTGTAGCCGGCCTTTTCCACCGCTTCGGCGATGGCACCGAGGGCATCTTCGTTGGAGGACAGGTTGGGAGCGAAGCCGCCCTCGTCACCCACCGCGGTGTTCAGCCCGCGGCTTTTCAGCACGGCCTTGAGGTGATGGAAGATCTCGGCGCCCATGCGCAGCGCATCGGCGAAGCTCTTGGCACCGACCGGCTGGATCATGAATTCCTGGATGTCTACGTTGTTGTCGGCGTGCTCGCCGCCGTTGATGATGTTCATCATCGGCACCGGCATGGAGTACTGGCCGGGGGTGCCGTTGAGCGCAGCGATGTGTGCGTACAGCGGCAGGTCAGCGTCCTGGGCGGCGGCTTTGGCAGCGGCCAGGGACACCGCGAGAATGGCGTTGGCGCCGAACTTCGATTTGTTCTCGGTGCCGTCGGCATCGATCATCGCGCGGTCGAGGGCCTTCTGGTCCGCCGGGTCCTTGCCCAGCAGCAGGTCGCGGATCGGGCCGTTGACGTTGCCCACGGCCTTGAGCACGCCCTTGCCAAGGTAGCGGCTCTTGTCGCCGTCACGCAGCTCCAGCGCTTCGCGCGAGCCGGTGGAGGCGCCGGACGGCGCACAGGCGCTGCCGACGATGCCGTTATCGAGGATCACATCGGCTTCCACCGTGGGATTGCCGCGGGAATCGAGCACTTCGCGACCCTTGATGTCGACGATCTTTGCCATTGTTGTCGTTGCTCCGTATCAGTGTGACGCACTAAGGGTTGGCCAGGGCCGTCAGAGTGGACAACGGCAGCCCGGCAGGATTCGCTTCGAGCGCCTCAGGCGGTCTCGATCGGCGCGAAGGACTTCACCAAATCGTCCAACTGCTTGAGTTGGGCAAGGAACGGCTCCAGCTTGTCCAGGCGCAATGCACAGGGGCCGTCGCACTTGGCGTGCTCGGGGTCCGGATGCGCTTCCAGGAACAGGCCCGCCAAGCCCTGGCTGAGCCCGGCCTTGGCCAGGTCGGTGACCTGGGCACGGCGCCCGCCGGCGGAATCGGAGCGCCCGCCCGGCATCTGCAGGGCGTGGGTGACGTCGAAGAACACCGGGTATTCGAACTGCTTCATGATGCCGAAGCCAAGCATGTCGACGACCAGGTTGTTATAGCCGAACGAAGAGCCGCGCTCGCAGAGGATCAGCTGCTCGTTACCCGCCTCCTCGCACTTGGAGAGGATGTGTTTCATCTCCTGCGGAGCGAGGAACTGCGCCTTCTTGATGTTGATGACCGCGTTGGTCTTGGCCATCGCCACGACCAGGTCGGTCTGCCGCGAAAGGAAGGCCGGCAGTTGGATGATGTCGCAGACCTCGGCCACCGGGGCAGCCTGGTAGGGTTCGTGAACGTCGGTGATCACCGGCACGCCGAAGGTCTTCTTCACCTCTTCGAAGATCTTCAGACCCTCTTCCATTCCCGGACCACGGAAGGAATTGATCGAAGAGCGGTTGGCCTTGTCGAAGCTGGCCTTGAACACGTAGGGGATGCCGAGCTTCTCGGTGACCTTGACGTAGGCTTCGCAGATCTGCAGCGCCAGGTCGCGCGACTCCAGCACGTTCATCCCGCCGAACAGCACCATCAGCTTGTCGTTGGCGATCTCGATAGCGCCGACGCGCACGACCTTGCTCATGCGCGGCTCCCCTTGTTCGCCAGCGCCGCCTTGACGAAGCCGGTGAACAGCGGATGGCCGTCACGCGGGGTGGAGGTGAACTCCGGGTGGAACTGGCAGGCCACGAACCACGGATGGTCCGGCGCCTCCACCACTTCCACCAGCGCGCCATCGGCGGAGCGACCGCTGATCTTCAGACCCGCCTCGATCAGTTGCGGCAGCAACTTGTTGTTGACCTCGTAGCGATGACGATGGCGCTCGCTGATCACGTCCTTGCCGTAGCAGCCGAAGACGTTCGAACCAGCCTCGAGCTGACAATCCTGGGCACCCAGGCGCATGGTGCCGCCCAGATCGGAGGCCTCGCTGCGTACTTCGGTGCTGCCGTCGGCATCGGCCCATTCGGTGATCAGGCCGACCACCGGGTGGGTGCTGGACTTGTCGAATTCGGTGGAGTTGGCATCATCCCAGCCCAACACGCCGCGGGCGAACTCGATGACCGCAACCTGCATGCCCAGGCAGATGCCCAGGTAGGGAATCTTGTTCTCACGGGCATGCCGTACCGCGGCGATCTTGCCTTCCACACCACGCAGACCGAAGCCGCCGGGCACCAGCACGGCGTCGACGCCATCGAGCAGGCCAACGCCCTGGTTCTCGATGTCCTCGGAGTCGATGTAGCGCAGGTTGACCTTGGTCCGGGTGTGGATGCCGGCGTGGCCCATCGCTTCGATCAGCGACTTGTAGGCGTCCAGCAATTCCATGTACTTGCCGACCATGGCGATGGTGACTTCGTGCTCGGGGTTGAGCTTGGCCTCGACCACGCGATCCCACTCGGCGAGGTTGGCCGGACCGCATTCCAGGCCGAAGCGCTCGACGACGATGTCGTCCAGGCCCTGAGCGTGCAGCACGGACGGAATCTTGTAGATGGTGTCGACGTCTTCCAGGCTGATCACCGCACGCTCTTCCACATTGGTGAACAGGGCGATCTTGCGCCGCGAGGACACGTCCACCGGATGGTCGGAGCGGCAGATCAGCACGTCCGGCTGCAGGCCGATGGAGCGCAGCTCCTTCACCGAGTGCTGGGTCGGTTTGGTCTTGGTCTCGCCGGCGGTGGCGATGTACGGCACCAGCGTCAGGTGCATCAACAGTGCGCGCTTGGCGCCCACTTCCACGCGCAACTGGCGGATCGCCTCGAGGAACGGCTGGGACTCGATGTCGCCCACGGTGCCGCCGATCTCGACCAGGGCCACGTCGGCATCGCTGGCGCCCTTGACGATGCGACGCTTGATCTCGTCGGTGATGTGCGGGATCACCTGGATGGTCGCACCCAGGTAGTCACCCCGGCGCTCCTTGCGCAGCACGTCGGCGTAGACGCGGCCGGTGGTGAAGTTGTTGTTCTGGGTCATGGTGGTGCGGATGAACCGCTCGTAGTGACCCAGGTCCAGGTCGGTCTCGGCGCCGTCCTGGGTGACGAAGACCTCGCCGTGCTGGAAGGGGCTCATGGTGCCCGGATCCACGTTGATGTACGGATCCAGCTTCAGCATCGTGACCTTAAGGCCCCGCGCCTCCAGGATGGCCGCCAGCGAGGCCGAGGCGATGCCTTTCCCCAAAGAAGAAACAACACCACCCGTGACGAAAATGTAGCGCGTCATATAAACCCTAGATTCAGCGTTGAGGCGGCTGGCGCCGCGGGGAAGCGAAAGGAGCGATTGCGCGGAGCAATGGCGAAGCACACCAGGTGCACGAGGCGCCGGGCGAGCGGTATCAAGACGGGAGCGTAGTCTACTGGAAAGCCCTTTCCAGCTCAAACCTCGCTGTTCGTCGCGAAGCGCCAGCGTGGCCCGGCGTCTGCCGCCAGGTTGGCGACCGCGACCAGTCGTTCGCCGGCATAGAGCAGCGGCAGCCGCTCGCGCAGGAACAGCGGGATGCCCGCCTCGTTGAGCAGCCGCTTGAGATCGCGCCGCCCGCGCCCGGGCAGCTGCAGCGATTCGCCACCGCGCCGATAGTCGACCCGCAGCGGCCCGGGCGGCGCTTCGCCGCGCCAACTGAGCTCGCCATTGCCCGGCAGCGGCAATGCGTGCCGCGGATCGTCCCAGACCGTCGTCACGGGCGGCGTTGCATCCCAACCCTGGGGCAACCACCACAAGCGCCCCTCCGCGCGACGCAACTCGCCCGCGACCAGACGCCAGCGGGGCGCGGCGTCGCCTGCGGCATCGCGTAGCGCCTCCCAGCCGGCCCAGTGACGTCGATCGGGCAACGCCGTACGCGGCGCCAGCCAATGACGCAAGGCATTGCGCTGACGCGCGCCGGACAGGCACAGCAAGGGAGCCAGCGCCAGCGAATCGATGTTCAGCCAGGCGAATGGCGAAGGTGTCAGTGCCCGCTCCAGGTCCTGCTCCGCCAGCTCGGCGAGCAGGCCGGCGTCCTCGGCGCATTGCGTGGCGGCGGCGGCCAGGCGCGCATCGACCTGCGGCCAGCGCTCGCGCAGCAGCGGCAGCACCTGATGTCGCAGGCGATTGCGATCCAGTGCGAGGTCGGCATTGCTCGGGTCTTCCAGCCAGTCCAGACGCCGCCGCTCGGCCTCTCCGCGCAACTGCGCCCGAGGGATATCCAGCAAGGGCCGCAGCAGTTGCCCGCGCCCCAGGGAACGGGACGCCGGCATACCGGACAGGCCACGCACACCGGCACCGCGCAGCAGGCGCAGCAGTAGGGTTTCCGCCTGATCGTCGCGATGCTGACCGAGCAGCAGCAGTTCGCCCTCGCCCAGCGCGGCTTCGAACGCGGCGTAACGGGCGCGCCGCGCCTCCTGCTCCAGACTGGCGCCCGCGGCGACCCGCACGCGCACCACACTCAGCGGCACGCCCCAGGCCGCACAGAGTCGCTGGCAGTGCAGCGCCCAGGCGTCGGCGTCGGCCTGTAGGCCGTGGTGTACGTGAAGGGCTTGCAGAGGCGGTAGCCGCTCACGCTGCGGATGCTGCGCCAGCAGGCTCAGCAGCAGCGTGGAATCCAGCCCACCGGAGAGTCCCACCCAGCAGCGCGGCGCCGACGCCCAGGGGGCGAGGCGATCGAGCAGCAGGGCGTCGAGGGACACGGGAAGCGTAACGGGAGGCGCGAACGGCCTCCCGCCGTCGGCGTCAGGCGACGCCGTAGCTCATCAGGCGCTCGTAGCGGCGCTCGAGCAGGGCAGCGCTGTCCATGCCCTTGAGCATGTCCAACTGCTCGAGCAGCGCCTGGCGCAGGTTGGCGGACATCTGCTGCGGATCACGATGGGCGCCGCCCAGCGGCTCCTCGACCACCTGGTCGACGATGCCCAGGCCCTTCAGGCGCTCGGCGGTGATCCCCATGGCTTCGGCGGCGTCCGGCGCCTTCTCGGCGGTCTTCCATAGGATCGACGCGCAGCCTTCCGGCGAGATCACCGAGTAGGTGGAGTACTGCAGCATGTTCAACTGGTCGCACACGCCGATCGCCAGCGCGCCGCCGGACCCACCCTCGCCCACCACGGTGGCGATGATCGGGGTCTTCAGGCGTGCCATCACGCGCAGGTTCCAGGCGATCGCCTCGCTCTGCCCACGCTCCTCGGCGTCGATGCCCGGATAGGCGCCGGGGGTATCGATGAAGGTGAGGATCGGCATCTTGAAGCGCTCGGCCATTTCCATGAGGCGGCAAGCCTTGCGATAGCCTTCGGGACGCGGCATGCCGAAGTTGCGACGCACCTTCTCGCGCACATCGCGGCCTTTCTGGTGGCCGATGACCATCACCGGCTGGCCGTCGAGGCGCGCGGTACCCGCGACGATGGCGGCGTCATCGGAGAAGTGACGATCGCCGTGCAGCTCCTCGAATTCCTCGAAGATCTGCGCGAAGTAATCGAGGCTGTAGGGACGCTTGGGGTGCCGTGCCAACTGGGCAATCTGCCAGCTGGAGAGATTGCCGAAGATGCTCGCGGTGAGCGACTGGCTCTTCTCCTGCAGGCGGGCGATCTCGTCGCCGATGTTCAGCGCGTTGTCGTTGCCAACCAGGCGCAGTTCTTCGATCTTCGCCTGCAGTTCGGCGATCGGCTGTTCGAAATCCAGAAAGTTCGGGTTCATAGGCATCCGTCTTGGTTCGGCGGGCGAACGGCTCGTCTCCTGCACGTTCTGCCGCCGGAACGGCAAAACGTTTGTCATGCTGGCGCATTACCTTACGGAAAGCTGCGCCTGGGGTCGAGACCTGTGCGTGCGATCCACGGCCTGGGGCTCGCGGATCAGCGGTAGTTTAGGAAGACGTTGTCGCGACCGAACTGGTCACGCAGCGCCTGGATCAGATTATCGGCGGGGTCGATGCGCCACTCCTCTCCGAACTGCAGCGTGGCGCGCGCCGAGTCGCTGCGGTAGTCGAGGGTCAGCGGACAGGCACCCCGGTGCTGGCGGCACAGATCGGCCAGCCAACGCAGGCGATCGCCACCCAGGGCACTGGCCGGCACCTGCAGGCGCAGACTCTCGGCAAGGCCGGTGCGCGCTTCCTCCAGGCTCATCACCCGCTTGGCGCGCAGGCGCAGGCCACCGGAGAAGTCGTCGTGGCTGACCTCGCCCTCGACCACCACCAGCGCGTCCGTCTGCAGCAATGCGTTGGCCTGGTTGAAGGCTTCGGCGAACAGCGAGGCCTCGATGCGTCCGGAGCGGTCATCGAGGGTGATGAAGCCCATCTTGTCGCCCTTCTTGTTCTTCATCACCCGCAGCGCGACGATCAGACCGGCGATGGTCTGGTCGCCTCGCGCGGGTTTGAGTTCGACGATGCGCTGGCGCGCGAAGCGGCGCACCTCGCCTTCGTATTCGTCGATCGGATGCCCCGTGAGATACAACCCCAGGGTTTCCTTCTCACCGCGCAGGCGTTCCTTGATGGTCAGCTCGCGGGCCTTGCGATGGTTGGCGTAGACGTCCGCCTCGGGCTCGGCGAAGAGCCCGCCAAACAGGTCCATGTGGCCGCTCTGCTCGCTGCGCGCGGTCTGCTCGGCGGCTTGCACGGCTTCTTCCATCGCCGCCAGCAGCACCGCACGGTTCTGGTCGATGCCGGCCTGGTAGGCCCGCAGCTCGTCGGAGAAATGCGGCCCCAGGCGATCCAGCGCGCCGGAGCGAATCAGTGCCTCGAGGGTGCGCTTGTTGACGCGCTTGAGGTCGACGCGGTTGCAGAAGTCGAACAGGTCCTCGAACGGCCCGCCTTCGGCGCGGCATTCGACGATGGCTTCCACCGGGCCCTCACCGACGCCCTTGATCGCGCCCAGGCCGTAGACGATGCGCCCATCGTCATCGACGGTGAAGCGGAACTCGGAGTTGTTCACATCCGGCGCGACGATGCGCAGCTTCATGTGCCGGCACTCTTCGATCAGCGTCACCACCTTGTCGGTGTTCTGCATATCGGCGGTGAGCACCGCCGCCATGAAGGGTGCGGGATAGTGCGCCTTGAGCCAGGCGGTCTGGTAGGAAACGAAGCCGTAGGCCGCCGAGTGCGACTTGTTGAAGCCGTAGCCGGCGAATTTTTCCACCAGGTCGAAGATGTTGCCCGCCAGCTCCGCGTCGATCTTGTTGTTCGCACAGCCTTCGATGAAGCCGCCACGCTGCTTGGCCATTTCCTCGGGCTTTTTCTTACCCATGGCGCGGCGCAGCATATCCGCCTGGCCGAGGGTATAACCCCCCATCACCTGGGCGATCTGCATCACCTGTTCCTGGTAGAGGATGATCCCGTAGGTCGGCGACAGCACCGGCTTCAGGCCTTCGTACTGGTAGTCGGGGTGCGGGTAGGACACCTCGGCGCGGCCGTGCTTACGGTTGATGAAGTCGTCCACCATGCCCGATTGCAGCGGGCCGGGACGGAACAGCGCCACCAGTGCGATGAGGTCTTCCAGGCAGTCCGGCTTGAGCTTTTTGATCAGCTCCTTCATGCCGCGCGATTCGAGCTGGAACACGGCCGTGGTCTCGGCCTTCTGCAGTAGCTGGTAGGTCGGCTTGTCGTCCAGCGGGATGTGATCGATGTCGACCAGGTCGCTCTCGCCGTTGCGCTTCTGGATGCGATGGATGGTCTCCATCGCCCACTTGATGATGGTCAGGGTGCGCAGGCCGAGGAAGTCGAACTTCACCAGGCCGGCCTGCTCGACGTCGTCCTTGTCGAACTGGGTGACCAGGCCGCCGCCCTCCTCGTCGCAGGCGATCGGCGAGAAGTCGGTGAGCTTGGTCGGCGCGATCACCACACCGCCGGCGTGCTTGCCGGTGCCGCGGATGATGCCTTCGAGCTTGAGCGACATGTCCCAGATTTCCTTGGCATCCTCGTCGCTCGCCAGGAAGTCGCGCAAAGGCTCCTCCATCTCGTAGGCCTTCTCCAGGGTCATGCCGACCTCGAAGGGGATCATCTTCGACAGACGATCGGCCAGGCCATAGGACTTGCCCTGGGCACGCGCCACGTCGCGCACCACCGCCTTGGCCGCCATCGAGCCGAAGGTGATGATCTGGCTGACCGCGTTGCGTCCGTACTTCTCGGCCACGTAGTCGATCACCCGGTCGCGGCCATCCATGCAGAAGTCGACGTCGAAGTCGGGCATGGAAATACGCTCGGGGTTGAGGAAGCGTTCGAACAGCAGGTCGTAGTTCAGCGGGTCGAGGTCGGTGATCTTCAGCGAGTAGGCCACCAGCGAGCCGGCGCCCGAGCCACGCCCCGGACCCACCGGCACGCCGTTGCTCTTGGCCCACTGGATGAAGTCCATCACGATCAGGAAGTAGCCGGGGAAGCCCATCTGGATGATGGTGCCCAGCTCGAATTCCAGGCGGTCGACGTAGACCTGCTTCTTCGCCGCGTAGTCGGGCGTGTCCGGCGGCAGCGAGATACGCAGGCGATCCTCCAGCCCCTCGTAGGAGGCGTGCCGCAGGTAGTCGTCGATGCTCATGCCGTTGGGCGTGGGGAAGTTGGGCAGGAAGTACTTGCCCAGGCCGACCTCGATGTTGCAGCGCTTGGCGATCTCGACGGTGTTCTCCAGCGCCTCGGGCAGGTCGGAGAACAGCTCCCACATTTCTTCGGGAGTCTTCAGGTATTGCTGGTCGGAGTAATTGCGCAGGCGCCGCGGATCGTCCAGCGGGCGGCCTTCGCCGATGCATACGCGGGTCTCGTGGGCCTCGAAGTCCTCGGGCTTGAGAAAGCGCACGTCGTTGCTGGCCACCAGGGGTACGCCGCTGCGCTCGGAAAGTGCTACTGCCGCGTGCAGGTGTTCCTCGTCGCCGACCCGCTCGGTGCGCTGCACCTCCAGGTAGAAGCGGTCCGGGAAGACCGCCTGCCATTCCTCCAGAAGGCGCTCGGCCTGGGCCGTGTCTCCGCTCAACAGGGCCCGACCGATCTCGCCCTCCTTGGCCGCCGACAGCGCGATCAAGCCGTCGGCCGCTTCCTTGATCCACTCCCGGCGCACCACCACGATGCCGTTGTCCTGACCTTCCATCCAGCCACGGGAAATCAACTCGGTGAGGTTGCGGTAGCCGTTGGCATCCATCACCAGCAACGAGATGCGGCTCAGCGGGCCGTCCTCCTCGGCGCGGGCAAGCCACAGGTCGGCGCCGCAGATCGGCTTCACGCCGGCGCCCATGGCGGTCTTGTAGAACTTCACCAGCGAGCACATGTTGCTCTGGTCGGTGACCGCCACGGCAGCCATGCCCGCGCCAGCGACCGCCTTGATCAGCGGTTTGACCCGGACCAGGCCATCGACCAGTGAGTATTCGGTATGCAGGCGGAGGTGGACAAAGGAAGGCATGAGCGGACCCGGGCAGAACATCAAGCGCGGGATTGTAGCGCAAGCGAGCCTCGCCACGACGACCACGGCCGCTCCACGAGACGAGACGCACCCGAGTCATCCGGCAACGCCGTGGACGCACCAGCTGTTTCGAGGCACTAGGGCCTGTTCCCGTTTCATTCGCGAGCCGCGTTGTCGCCAGAAATGGCCTGCGGTTAGGCGCAGGACGCCGCCAATGGTCACTCCCTTGGCAAGTCCTGCAACGACAGCGCAGGCCATTTCTGGCACAACCCTACGGGCCGGTGCCTGTTTTGCCGCAATACGACGTTACTCGTCTTGGACTTACCCCGGTAAGCCCTGCGACTCGCGCCTTGTCTCGCGGCAAAACAGGCGCCGGCGCGGCCGTGAATGAAACGGGAACAGGCCCTAGACTGCATCCGGCGAAACCCACGCGCGTCGTGACTGCGTCCGTTCGGCGCCCCGGCGAGCCCGGCGCGCTCATCGCGACAGCCTTTTGCTATGATGCGCGCCGTTTTTGCTGACCAAGTAGACAACTTTTCGCAGCAGCAACGACGCAGCATACCCACAACACCGGATGCCGACAGGAGCCTCCATGCTGGAACGACTCTTTCAACTCAAGGCGCACCACACCACGGTCCGTCGCGAGGCCCTGGCGGGCCTGACCACCTTCCTGACCATGGCTTACATCCTGTTCGTCAACCCAAGCATCCTCGCCGAGACCGGCATGGACCACGGCGCGGTGTTCGTCGCCACCTGCCTGGCCGCGGCCATCGGTTCGGCGATCATGGGCCTGATCGCCAACTACCCCATCGCGCTGGCGCCGGGCATGGGGCTCAATGCCTTCTTCACCTATACCGTGGTAATGACCATGGGCTACACCTGGCAGACCGCGCTGGGTGCGGTGTTCCTCTCCGGGGCGATTTTCTTCCTGCTGTCGATCTTCAAGATCCGCGAGGCGATCATCCACAGCATCCCGCTGGAACTGCGCGCCGGCATCGCCGCAGGCATCGGCCTGTTCCTGGCGATCATCGCGCTGAAGAACGCCGGCATCGTGGTCGATAACCCGGCCACCCTGGTCGGCCTCGGCGACCTGTCCTCCGGCGGCGCGCTGCTCGCCTGTCTGGGTTTCGTGCTGATCGCCGCCCTCGCCCAGCGCCAGGTCACCGGCGCGGTGATGATCGGCATCCTGGTGGTTACCGGGCTATCCATCGTCCTTGGCCTGTCGAAGCTCGACGCCGTGGTGTCGATGCCGCCCTCGCTGACGCCGACCCTGCTCCAGCTGGACATCGCCGGCGCCCTCGACATCGGCCTGCTCAGCGTGATCTTCGCCTTCCTCTTCGTCGACCTGTTCGACACCTCCGGCACCCTGATCGGCGTCGCCCAGAAGGGCGAGATGCTCGACGAAAACGGCCGCATGCCGCGCCTGGGCCGCGCCCTGCTGGCCGACAGCACGGCGACCATGGCCGGCGCCGCCCTGGGCACCTCGACCACCACCAGCTACATCGAGTCGGCCGCCGGTATCAGCGCCGGCGGGCGCACCGGCCTGACCGCCTGCGTGGTCGCCGCGCTGTTCCTGCTCAGTCTGTTCTTCGCACCGCTGGCCGGCGCCGTGCCGGCCTATGCCACCGCCCCGGCGCTGCTGTTCGTCGCGGTGCTGATGATCAGCTCGCTGGCACAGATCGACTGGAGCGACCTGACCGTCGCCGCGCCGGTGACCGTCGCCGCACTGGCCATGCCGCTGACCTACTCGATCGCCAACGGCATTGCCTTCGGCTTCATCGCCTGGACCGCGATCAAGCTGCTCGCCGGTCGCTGGCGCGATCTCAATCCGGCCCTGGTGGTGCTCTCGGTGCTGTTCGTGATCAAGCTCGGCTGGTTCAACGGCTGAGCCGCAACACGTACAATTGCCGACCCACGCGCCGCTCCTCGTGAGCGGCGCTTTCGTTTTTGCCCCAGCACGACGCCGCCGATGACCGCCGAAGACCGTACCGCCGAACACTATGCCGCCCAGCTCGCCGAGAAGCGCCAACGCCTGGTCGAACTGCTCGCGCCGTTCGACGCGCCCGAGCCGGAGGTCTTCGACTCACCGCGCGAGCACTACCGCATGCGCGCCGAATTCCGCCTGTGGCGCGAGAACGAGGAACGCCACTACGCGATGTTCGCGCCCGGCGACAAGCACACGCCGATCCTCATCGAGCAGTTCCCCACCGCCAGCGCGCGCATCAACCAGTTGATGCCACGCCTGAAGGCCGGCTGGCAGGCCAGCAAGGCCCTGTCGTTCAAGCTGTTCCAGGTGGAGTTTCTCACCACCCTGGCCGGTGATGCGCTGGTCACCCTGGCCTACCACCGCCCGCTGGACGCCGCCTGGCAGGCCGACGCCGAAGCGCTGGCCGCCGAGCTGGGAGTGAGCCTGGTGGGCCGTTCGCGCGGCCAGCGCATCGTCATCGGCCGCGACTACGTGGAAGAAGCGATGCAGGTGGGCAGCCGCGAATTCCGCTATCGCCAGCCCGAAGGCGCCTTCACCCAGCCCAACGGGGTGGTCTGCGGGAAGATGCTCAACTGGGCCTGCGAGGTACTCGGCGAGCGCCAGGATGACCTGCTCGAGCTGTATTGCGGCAACGGCAACTTCACCCTGCCGATGGCTACCCGGGTGCGCAAGGTGCTGGCCACCGAGATCAGCAAGACCTCGGTGAACGCCGCGCTGGCCAACCTCGCCGACAACGGCATCGACAACGTCAACCTGGTGCGTCTGTCTGCCGAGGAGCTGACCCAGGCGCTCAACGAGGTACGCCCGTTCCGCCGGCTGGCGGGTATCGACCTGAAGAGCTACGACTTCGGCACGGTGTTCGTCGACCCGCCGCGCGCCGGCATGGACCCCGACACCTGCGAGCTGACCCGGCGCTTCGAGCGCATCCTCTATATCTCCTGCAATCCGGAGACCCTGGCGCAGAACATCGCGCAACTGGCCGATACCCACCGGGTGACCCGCTGCGCGCTGTTCGACCAGTTCCCCTGGACCCATCACATGGAGTCCGGGGTGTTGCTGGAGCGACGCCAGGGCCGTGGATGAAACGGCAACAGGCGCTAGTCGTTCAGCGCCGCCTTGATGTGGCCGATCGCCTCGACCACCCGGCGCGCTCCGAGGCGAATCCCTGAGATCGACTCGCCAGCCTGCTGGGCCAGCTCCACGCCGCGCGCCACCTTGCCCTGACTGCTCTGCATGCTGTTCACCGCCTCCTGCGCCAGCGCATGGTTGCGCTCGACCACCGCGACGATCTCCTGGGTCGCCTGAGCCGTGCGCCTGGCGAGGTTGCGCACCTCGTCGGCGACCACGGCAAAGCCACGCCCCTGCTCGCCGGCACGTGCCGCCTCGATGGCGGCGTTGAGCGCCAGCAGGTTGGTCTGCTCGGCGATCCCACGGATGGTCTGCACGATGCTGCCGATGTGCTCGGACTGCTGGTTAACCGCCGTGATGCCATCGGCGGCGGCGGCGATTTCCTGGGCAATGCTCTGCACCACGGCGATGGTGTCACCGACGATCTGCGAGCCCGCATGGGTGTCCTGGTCGGTCTTGCGGGAGATGTCGTAGGCCAGCGTCGCGGCCTGGGACTCGGCCTCCTGCTGCAGAACTCTCTCGGTGATGTCGGAGGCGAACTTGACCACCTTGTAGAGCGTGCCGCGGCTGTCGAACACCGGGTTGTAGGTGGCACTCAGCCAGAGCACCTCACCTGACTTGCGCACCCGTCGAAAACGCCCGGAGAAGAACTCGCCCCGGTTGAGTTGCTCCCAGAAGACCCGGTAGTCGGCGCTGTTGGCGTAGGCATCGTCGCAGAAAATGCGATGGTGACGACCGCGAATTTCCTCCAGCCGGTAGCCGGTGGTGGACAGGAAATTGGCATTGGCCGAGAGAATCGTGCCGTCCAGGGAGAACTCGATGACCGCCATGGAGCGATCGATGGCGGCGATGATGTTCGCCTGTTTCTGCTCCTGGTGTACCTGCTCGGTGATATCCGTGGCGAGCTTGAGCACGCTGGTCACCTCGCCATTAGCGCCACGCACCGGGTTATAGGAGGCACGCAGCCAGATCTCACGTCCTTGCTTGTCCACACGCCGGAAACGGTCGCGAACGTACTCGCCAGCGGCGAGGCGTTGCCACAGTTGGCGATACTCGGTGCCGTTCGCGTAGTCCGCGTCGCAGAAGAGGCGGTGGTGCTTCCCCACGATCTCGTCGAGCCGATAGCCAACGGTACGCAGAAAGTGCTCGTTGGCGGTGACGATGGTGCCATCGGGCAGGAATTCGATCATCGCGGTGGATTTGTCCACCGCCGCCGCGCGCGCCTGGTAGCGCGCCAATTGTGCCTGGCAGTTGGCCAGAGCGTCCTTCAGGGCCTTGTTGAACATCGTTCGGGCTCCGCTATCGCACCGCCCGCGTTAGCGGCGGACTCAGGGGGTCATCGGCCTGTATCGAACAGACCGCAGGTCGTCCAGCATCCATGTCGGGCGCGTCAATTGGGGAAACGGGTAGAACTGGAAGCGGCTGGCGCCTATATGCGCGCGACAAAGCCACGCCAGGGACCCGGACGGGTCATGGCGGAGAGACAGGCGTTCAGGAATGCATGATCTGTCGACCTTCCAGGCGCAGCCTCGGGAGCTCGGCCGGGCTAAGGCGCCCAGCCACTTCAAGACGATGGGCAAGGGTCGTGAAAGCTGCAACGGTGACCTGCCCTGAGCAGGGCACGACTCGCCGAAAAAATATCATATGGCCACCATCCGGCACGATGGCCGCGTCATACCCGGGGAATCTCGCCGACGACCGGCGACTTCACCACCTCGTCCCGAGTGGGCTCGCACAGCGCCACTAGCGCCCGAGCCCAGGCGGGATGATCGTTGAGGCACGGCACCAGTTGCAGGGACTCCCCGCCGGCCTCGACGAATTGTTCCTGGCCCCGCATGCCAATCTCTTCGAGGGTCTCGATGCAGTCGGCGACGAACGCCGGGCACATCACCAAAAGCTTCTTCACCCCACTCGCCGCCAGTTCGTCCAGACGCGCCTCGGTATAGGGCTCGATCCATTTGTCCCGGCCCAGGCGCGATTGGAAGGACACCGACCATTGCCCGGGCGCCAGACCGGCGCGCTCGGCGAACAGCTCGGCGGTACGCAGGCACTGGCTGCGGTAGCAGCGCTCGAGCACTTCGGGCGAGACGCCGCGACTGTCCGCCGCGCGCAGGTCGTGCCGGGGATCGAGGTGTTTCACCAGCTTGCGAATGTGCCGTTCCGGCAAGCCATGGAAACTCAGCAGCAGGTGGTCGAAATCCTGCGCCAGATAAGGCCGGGTAGCGTCCACCAACGCCTGCTGGTAAAGCTCCTGGTCGTAGAAAGGCGCCAGGCTACTGCACTCGAGGTCCAGCCCATGGCTGGCGATCACCCGCTGCGCCTCGACCAGTACCGTGGTCGTCGTACTGTCGGCGAACTGCGGATAGAGCGGCGCCAATGTCACCCGGCGCACGCCGCGCTTGGCCAGCTTCTGCAGTGCGGACTCGATGGAAGGTTCACCGTAGCGCATCGCCAGCTCCACCGGACCGTGCGTCCACAGGGGGCGCACGGCCTCGGTCAGGCGGCGGCTGATGACGATCAGCGGCGACCCCTCCGGCCACCAGATCGAGGCGTAGGCGTGCGCCGACTGCGCCGGGCGGCGCAGCAGGATCAGCGACACCAACAGGCGACGCAGCGGCCAGGGCAGGTCCACCACGTACGGGTCCATGAGGAACTGGTTGAGGTAACGGCGCACGTCATCGACTTCAGTGGAAGCCGGCGAGCCCAGGTTGATCAGCAGCAACGCGTGTTCGTTCATCGTCATCCTTCGTCCCCGGCCAGATCGGCCAGGGCGGTTTGCAGATCCGTGTAGTGAAATTCGTAACCTGCGGCCTGCGCACGCTGCGGCAGCGCGCGCTGACCGCCGAGCAGCAGCCCGGCCATTTCTCCCAGCCCCATTCGCAGTACCAAAGCCGGCAAAGGCAGGCGTGCCGGGCGCCCTAGCGAAGCGCCGAAGGCACGGGCGAAGTCGCGATTACGCTGCGGTTGTGGTGCGCACAGATTATAAGGACCTCGGGCGTCCCCCTGCCTGACAAGAAAATCGATCAGGCCGATATGGTCTTGCCAATGAATCCATGGCATCCACTGCCGCCCGTTACCAATCGGCCCACCCAGGCCCAGGCGGAACGGCAGACGCAAGCGCCCGAGAAAACCACCGCGGGCACTCAACACCAGGCCGGTCCGCAGCAGGACCACCCGGCAACCGATGCGCTCGGCGGCCAGCGCCGCAGCTTCCCAGTCGCGGCACAGCTGTGCAGCGAAGTCGTTACCTGCCGGCGTGGCCTCGTCCACCGGTGCCTCTCCCGTGTCCCCGTAGTACCCCACCGCGGAGCCGGACAGCAGCAGCGGCGCGGGCCCGCCTCGCTCGGCGAGCCAGGCGACCAAGTGCTCGGTCAAGGCGATGCGGCTGTCGCGCAGCACGCGGCGCCGCCGCGCAGTCCACGGACGCTCGGCGATCGGCGCCCCCGCCAGGTTCACCACGCAATCCAGCCCGTACTGGGCCGGATAGTCCTGCAGCCGCGCGATGCCTTGCACGCCATCGCCACACAGGGCGGGGACTTTCTCCGGCTCGCGGCTCCAGACCACCAGGCGATGACCCTCGGCCAGCCAGCGCCCGCACAGCGCGCGACCGATCAGGCCAGTGCCACCACTGATCAGAACATCCATAGCAACTCCTGTTCATACGCAGCAGAGCTAGCGAACCTGAAGAAGATATTCCCAGGCGTCTCGTTATACATTACAGCCAGATTGTACAAGAGTTAAGGCCCGGCGTAGCCTACCACCTCACTGGCTGGAAACGTTCCGGGCGACCCACGGGACGAGACGCACAACCCAAGAACAGAGGTGCTCCATGAGCAATCCCATCGCCATCATCGGGGCCGGCATGGCCGGCCTGTCTGCGGCCGACGCCTTGCAACGCGCCGGGCGCCAGGTACTGCTCTTCGACAAGAGTCGCGGTAGCGGCGGACGTATGGCCAGCCGGCGACACGAGGAACTCGGCACTCTGGACCTGGGTGCCCAGTACTTCACCGCCCGCGACCGCCGCTTCGCTGAGGCAGTCGCCCACTGGCAGCGTCAGGGCTGGGTGGAGGACTGGTCACCACGCTTGTTCCAATGGCGCGACAACCAACTCGGCCCCTCGCCGGACGAGCAGGTCCGCTGGATCGGCGTGCCGCGCATGAGCGCGCTGAGCCGTGGACTGCTCGGCGACATGCCGGCCAACCTGCGTACTCGGGTCACGCGGGTCAGCCGTGGCGAGCGGGGCTGGCAGCTCGATGATGCCGACGGCCAGCGCCACGGCCCGTTCTCACAGGTTCTGGTGGCGACCCCCTCCCCCCAGGCCGTCACCCTGCTCGAGGCGGCGCCGACCCTCGCCGGGGTCGCCGCCGGCGTAACCATGGAGCCCACCTGGGCAGTCGCCCTGCAATTCGCCACACCCTTGCAGACCGCCCTGGAGGCCTGCTTCGTGCAGCAGGGCGCCCTCGACTGGATCGTCCGCCAGAGCAGCAAGCCCGGGCGCGCCGCCAGGCCGGATACCTGGATTCTCCACGCCACCAGCGAGTGGACCCGGGCGCATCTGGAATGCACGGGCGAGTCGGTGAGCGAACACCTGCGAGGTGCCCTCGGCGAAACCCTCGGCTGCCCGGTACCCGCCGCGCAGGCCAGCCTGGCCCATCGCTGGCTTTACGCGCGGCCCAGCGAAGCCCACGAGATCGGCTGCCTGGGCGACCCGGGCATCGGTCTCTACGCCTGCGGCGACTGGTGCCTTTCGGGACGCGTTGAGGGCGCCTGGCTAAGTGGCCAGGAGGCTGCGCGGCGAATCATCGCGGCCGGCGCCCAATAACTGTACAAGAAAACCATCTCGTACAACTTTTGAGGTATCATCGGCTCGACCGTATCGATCGCCACCAAGGTGACCGCCATGCAGCTCCCTCTGGAATGCCGTCCTCGTCTGGGCATCAGCGCCTGTCTCCTGGGCCAGCCGGTCCGCTTCAATGGCGGACACAAGGAATCACGCCTGTGCAGCGAGCAACTGGCGCGACATATCGACTTCGTACCGCTGTGCCCTGAGCAGGCGATTGGCCTGGGGACACCCCGTCCTTCACTGCGTTTGGTCGGCGACCCCGCGGCCCCGCGTGCGTTGATCGCCAGCAGCGCCACTGATGTGAGTTCGCAACTGCGCACCCAAGGCAGGCTCGCCGCCAGCGAGCAGGAGGAGCTGGACGGCTTCGTGTTCATGCAGAAATCACCGTCCTGCGGGCTCTTCCGGGTCAAGGTCTACGGCGCCGAGGGGCATCCGCCGGAGCCCCGCGGGCGTGGCCTGTTCGCCGAGGCCTTCTGCGCCGAGCGCCCGGAGCTGCCCGTGGAGGAAGCCGGGCGGCTCAACGACCCGGTGCTGCTCGACAACTTCCTGGTGCGCGTTTACGTCCACGCGCAGTTCCGCCAACTGCTCGCCGACTCACCCGGCGTGGCTGCACTCACCGACTTTCACGCCCGTCACAAGTACCTGATCCTGGCCCACGAGCCCCTTGCGGTGCCCCGTCTCGGACGCCTGCTGGCGGAGCACCGCGGGCGCGAGCTGCTGGCGCTGGCGCGCGATTACCTGGGACAACTGATGGTGGCGCTGGCGCGTCCCGCCAGCCGCGGCAGCCACTGCAATGCCCTGCAGCACATGGCCGGACACATCAGCGCGGAGCTGCAGGCCAGCGACCGCCAGGAGCTGAGCGAACTGATCCAGCGCTACCGGCGCGGCGAGTTACCGCTGGTGGTGCCGCTGACGCTGCTGCGCCATCACCTTCGCCATCACCCCGAACCCTACCTGGCACGACAGGCCTACCTGCTGCCGCACCCCGAAGACCTTTGCCTGCGTAACGCGATCTAGACATGCACGACCAAGCCGCCTCAGCGCTTCACCTCGACCTCGATACCGACAATGGCGATGCCCTGTTGCCGATTCGCGAAATCGCCCGCCGCACCGGCGTCAACCCGGTCACCCTGCGCGCCTGGGAGCGCCGCTACGGGCTGATCAAGCCGCAGCGCACCGCCAAGGGCCACCGGCTCTACTCCGAGGAACAGCTCGAGCGCATCCAGGCCATCCTCGCCTGGCTGGCCCGAGGTGTGGCGGTGAGCCAGGTGCGTCGACTGCTCGACGAACCCAATGCCGCGCCCAGCGAAGCCCACGACGAGGGCGAGAGCGACTGGCAACAGGCGCGTCAGAGCCTGGCCCAGGCGGTAGCCGATCTCGCCGAACGCCGCCTGGACGACACCTTCAACCGCCTGGTCGCCATCTATCCGCCGCGCACCCTCTGCGAACGGCTGTTATTGCCGTTGCTGGCCGAATTGCGCCTGCGCTGGCAAGGGCGCTTCGGCGCGGAGATGGAGCGCGCCTTCCTCTACTCCTGGTTGCGCAGCAAGCTCGGCGCACGGCTCTACCACAGTAACCGCCAGCAGAGTGGCGCACCTCTGCTACTGGTCAACCTCGGCGAGCCGTTGCAACCGGAGACCTGGCTGCTGGCCTGGACCCTGGCGAGCAATGACCTGCCCCTGGAGGTCTTCGACTGGGGACCACCGATGGCGGAACTGAGCTTGGCGCTCGAGCATCTGGCGCCCCGCGCACTGCTGCTCAGCGCGCCACACAAGCTCGCCGCCGAGCAGCGCCGCGGACTACCCAGGCTTCTCGAACAGAGCCAGATTCCCGTGCTGCTGTGCGGCGCGGCGGCGAGCATCCACGCGGATGAGCTCACGGCCCTGGAGAAGCTGACCCTGGTGCCCGAAGCCCTCGACGTCACCCGTCAACTGCGGGCACTGCCATGAGCCGTCATCAACTGCTGTGGCTGCGCGACGACTTGCGCAGTCTCGACAACAGCGCGCTGAATGCCGCCCTGCAGGCAGGCCCCACCCTGGCGCTGTACGTCATCACGCCCAAGCAATGGCAGGCCCACGACGAATCCGCCGCCAAGGTCGACCTGCGCCTGCGAGGCCTGGCCGCGCTGCAACCACACCTGAACGCACTCAACATTCCGCTGCTGGTACGCGAGTGCGCAGACTGGCAGTCCCTGCCGGCGCTGCTGCAGCGGCTGTGCGAGGAGCACGCCATTGCCGCCGTGCACGTCAACGCGGAGTACGGCGTCAACGAGCAGCGCCGCGACGAGGCCTGCGCCGAACGCCTGCGCGAGAACGGCCTTGGCTGGCACAGCCACCTGGACGGTGTCCTGCTGGCCCCCGGCAGCGTACTGACGCGCCAGGACGGCTTCTTCAAGGTCTTCGGCCAGTTCCGGCGTGCCTGCCTGGCGCGCTTGGCTCCCGCCTTGCCCCAGCCGCTGGCGGCGCCGCGCAAGCAGGACACACTGGCGATCGCCAGCGACCCGCTGCCGAGCACGGTGGAGGGCTTCGAGACGCCGCCCCACGCGCTGCGCGAACTCTGGCCGGCCGGCGAAGACGCGGCGCTGCAACGCCTGCAACGTTTCGCCGACGAGCGCATCCTCGACTACCACGACCGCCGCGACCTGCCGGCGCAGCCCGGCACCAGCGAGCTGTCGCCTTACCTGACGCTGGGCATGGTTTCCATACGCCAGTGCCTGCAGGCGGCGCTGCGGGAAAACCAGGGCGAACTGAGCGGCAATCGCCCGGGCCCCTCGACCTGGATCGACGAATTCCTCTGGCGCGAGTTCTACCGGCACATCCTGGTGGGTTTCCCCCAGGTCAGCATGCATCGCCCGTTCCGTCCGCAGACCGAGCGCCTGCCCTGGCGTGATGCCCCCGCCGAACTCGAAGCCTGGCAACGAGGGCGCACCGGCTTCCCGCTGATCGACGCGGCGATGCGCCAATTGCACGCCCAGGGCTGGATGCACAACCGTCTGCGCATGCTGGTGGCGATGTTCCTCAGCAAGCACCTGTTGATCGACTGGCGTGAAGGCGAGCGCTACTTCATGCGTCATCTGATCGACGGCGACCTCGCCGCGAACAATGGCGGCTGGCAGTGGAGTGCATCGACCGGTACCGACTCGGTGCCCTACTTCCGCCTGTTCAATCCGATCACCCAGTCGCGCCGCTTCGACCCCGAGGGCCGCTTCATTCGCCAGTGGCTGCCGGAATTGGCGCATCTGGACGACCGTGCCATCCACATGCCGCCCCGCGACCTGTTCGGCAATGCCGACTACCCGCCGCCGATCATCGATCTGGACCAGGCTCGGCATCGGGCACTCTCGGTATTTCGCGACCTGACCTAGGGCCTGTTCCCGTTTCATTCGCGAACCGCGGATGGCCGCCCCGCGTTCTCGCCAGAAATGGCCTGCGGTTAGGCGCAGGACGCAGCCAATGGCCACTCCCTTGGCAAGTCCTGCAACGACAGCGCAGGTCATTTCTGGCACAACCCGCAGGGCCGGTGCCTGTTTTGCCGCGATACGGCGTTGCTCGTCTTGGACTTACCCCGGTAAGCCCTGCGACTCGCGCGATCTCCAGGGATGGAGTGAATGCCGCAAGCCCGTCGGGAACGGGCGCGGCCTTGTCTCGCGGCAAAACAGGCGCCGGCGCGGCCGTGAATGAAACGGGAACAGGCCCTAGGGCTGCGCCGTGCGCGCTAGGGGTATCGCCGCACCGAGAGATGCCTTGCTCAAAGGCCGGACTCGAGCGCTTGATGCGCCTGCCGGAAACACACCATCGCCCGCGTCAGGTCGTCATCGGTGATGTGCCGATGGGTCACGCAACGCAGCTTGCCGCGCCCCCACGGCCTGACGCGCAGACCGACGGCGTCCAGCCGGCCAACCCAGGTGGCGCTATCGTGCCCCGTAGCGGATACGTCGACCTGTACGATATTGGTGTCCGGTTTCGAAGCCAGCAGGGGCAGCCCCAGGCCGTTGATGGCTTCGCTCAATGCACGCGCCCTGCGGTGATCCTCGGCCAGGCGCTCCACCATGTGCTGCACCGCATACAAACCCGCGGCCGCCACCACGCCGGCCTGGCGCTGGGTACCGCCAAGCATCCGGCGCAGACGGCGCGCCTGCTCCAGCGTGCTGGAGTCCCCCGCCAGTATCGCGCCGACCGGTGCGCTGAGGCCTTTCGACAGGCATACCGAAACCGTGTCGACGCCCTCGACCAGCTTACGGACCGGCACCCCCAACGCGACCGCGGCGTTGAACAGCCGCGCGCCGTCGAGGTGCATACGTATGCCGCTCGCTGCGCTGCGCTGGCGGATTTCGTCCATGTATTGCAGGGACGGGACGGCGCCGCCGGCGTTGTTGTGAGAGGTCTCGAGGCAGACCAGGGTCGTGTCCGGCTTGTGCTTGCCGCCGCGGATCGCTTCGTCGAAGGCATCCAGGTCCATCATCCCGCGCTCGCCACTGACGGCCTGGTAGAAGGTGCCGGTGAAGGTCGCGGACCCACGCTCCGAGGTGTACATGTGCGCGTTAGCCTCGACGACCACCTGCTGGTTGCGTTGAGCCTGACTCAGCACCGCCAGCAGATTCGCCATGGTGCAACTGGGCACGAACAACCCTGCGTCCTTGCCGAGCATCCCCGCAACCGTCTCCTCCAGAGCGCGCACCGACGGATCGAAATCGAGCCCATCGTCACCCAGTGGGGCAGCACGCATGCAGTCGTACATTTCCGCCGTCGGCCGGGTGACCGTGTCGCTGCGCAGGTCGACCGGCAAAAGGGTATCCGTCCGACCGAGGTCGGAAGCCATAGAAGACATGATCAGGCCTCGTCAGTGCGAGAGAATTTTGGAGAGGAAGTGACGCGTCCGTTCGTGACGTGCCTGGACGTCACCGAAGAACTCGGCACGGGTGCAGTCCTCGATGATGCTGCCGGCATCCATGAAGATGACGCGGTCGGCAACACGCCGCGCAAAGCCCATCTCGTGCGTGACCACCATCATGGTCATCCCTTCGCCGGCCAGATCGGTCATCACGTCGAGTACTTCGTTGACCATTTCCGGGTCCAGCGCCGAGGTGGGCTCGTCGAACAGCATGACCTCAGGGTCCATCGACAACGCCCGGGCGATCGCGACCCGCTGCTGTTGACCCCCGGAAAGCGCGGCCGGGTATTTGCTCTTGTGGGCAAGCAGACCGACCCGATCGAGCATGCGCTCCGCTTTCTCCTGGGCCTGTTCCTGGGACCGACCGAGCACCTTCTGTTGACCGAGACAGAGATTCTCGCTGACCGACAGGTGCGGAAAGAGCTCGAAGTGCTGGAACACCATGCCGGCCTTGGCACGCAAGGCCGGGAGATTGGTCTTCGGGTCCCGCAGCGAAACCCCGTTGACGATGATCTCGCCTTCCTCGAACGGCTCCAGACCATTGACGGTCTTGATCAGCGTCGACTTGCCGGAGCCCGACGGCCCGCAGACGACCACCACCTCGCCGGTATTGACCTGCGTGCTGCAATCGCTCAGTACCTGGAAGTCGCCGTACCACTTGCTGACGTTCTTGAATTCAATCATCGGTAGATTTCCGGTTGGGCCTCAACGCGCGACCAGCGTGCGTTTTTCCAGGAGCCTGACAAGGCGTGAGGCGCTGAAGCAGATGATCAGGTAGACCAGTGCAATGAACAGGTAGAACTCCACGAGTCGACCGTCGCGCTGTCCGATCTTGGAGGCCGCGCCGAGGAAGTCCGTCAGCGACAGGACGTAGACCAGCGAGGTGTCCTGGAACAGGATGATCAAGCGCGTCAGCAGCGAAGGCAGCATGTTGCGGAAGGCCTGGGGCAGGATGATGCTTTGCATCGTCTGCCGGTGCGTCAGGCCGATCGCCAGCCCGGCCGACATCTGCCCACGAGCGACCGAGCCAATGCCGGCACGCATGATCTCGCAGAAGTAGGCCGCCTCGAACAGGGTGAACGTGATGATCGCGGACTTGTAGGCACCGATGCTCAGCGGACGGGACGCACCCGTCAGCCAGGCCCCCACGTAGGGCATCAAAAAATAAAACCAGAAGATCACCAGCAGCAGCGGCACCGAGCGCATGGTGTTGACGTATATCCCGGCCGGCACCGACAGCAGCGGGAAGCGGGACAGGCGCATCATGGCCAGCAAGGTGCCGAGCACCAGCCCCATCACTCCCGCAGCGGCGGTCAACGTCAGCGTGAAGGTCATGCCGGTGCCGAACAGATACGGCAGCGCCTGGATGATGGCCTGGTAGTCGAAGGTCATACCATGTCCC
The DNA here is from genome assembly GCF_055768815.1 of Pseudomonas sp. R4-15. NCBI lineage: Bacteria > Pseudomonadati > Pseudomonadota > Gammaproteobacteria > Pseudomonadales > Pseudomonadaceae > Pseudomonas > Pseudomonas sp. R4-15. Next base: position 1,760,640 of record NZ_CM147293.1, on the reverse strand, counting down.
CCCGAACTCGCCGTTGGCTACCGACGCCAGGCAGGGCGACCCGCCGCTCCAGCCAGCGCATGCCGAGCACCACGCAACCGTTGATGACCAGGTAACCGGCGGTCGCGGCGGAAAACGCCTCGAAGATGTGAAAACTGAACTCCTGCATGGCCCGGGCTTGCCCGGTCAACTCCAGCAGGCCGATGGTCAGGGCCACCGAGGAGTACTTGATGGTGCCCATGAATTCCGAGGTCAGCGGCGGGATGACGATCCGGTAGGCCTGGGGCAGGATGACGTAGCGGTAGACCTGCGCGGTGGTCAGGCCAATCGCGGTACCCGCCTGGCGCTGGCCACGGGGTAACGCCTGGATGCCGGCGCGCAGGGTTTCGGCGACCCGCGAGGTCCCATAGAAGCTCAGGCACAGCAGGGCGGGGACGAACTGGCCCCAGGGCTGGGCCATCTGCTTCATCGCGTTGCCCCAATCCCGTGGCAGCAGTTCCGGCAGCACGAAGTACCAAAGGAACATCTGCACCAGTAGCGGGATATTGCGGAAGATCTCGACGTAGCAGGTGCCGACCAGATTCAGCGCCTTGGACGGCACCGTACGCAAGATCGCCAGCCCGGTCCCCATCAACAGCGACAGGACCCAAGCGGACAACGACAGCGCCAGGGTCCAGCCAACGCCTACCAGCAGGTTCTGCAGGTAGGAATTCACGCCGTCCGTGGAAAGCTCGAGAAAGACATCCCAGCGCCAATCGTAGTTCATCGCGTGGATTACTCGTAGTCGGCCGGATCAGGCGAATCGGTCGGATTGGCCAGCGCCCGCTTGAGTGCATCGCTCATGGGATACTTGAGGTTGATGTTGCGCGGCGGAATCGGCGAGTTGAAGTACTTGTCGTACAGCTTGGCCACGGTGCCATCGGCGATCAGCTCGGTCACCGCGGTGTCGACGACCTTCTTGAAGGCCGGATCGTCCTTGGGCTCGACGATGCCGTAGGGCGCCAGCTCCAGCCCCTTGGTGCCGACGATGAACTCATCCGGGTTCTTCGCCGAAGCCACGGCGCCGTAGGCCAGCCCGTCATCGTTCGCCGAACCGGCCGCGCGGCCGCTGGCCACCATCAAAAAGGTCTCACCGGTGTCCTTGGTCGGAGCCATGGTGATGCCATAGTCGTTTTCGGCATTGAGGCGCGAAATCAGCTTGAAGGTCTGGCCACCTGCCTGGGCGGCGATGGTCTTGTCCCTGAAGGAGGACAGGTCGTTGACATCAACGCCGCCGTCCTTGCGAGCCATCAGCACGACCTGCGCAACGAAGGTGGTGGGTGCGAAGGCCACCAGCTTGTGGCGATCCGCCTTGTTGGTGGTATTGCCGCACTCCAGGTCGATGGTGCCGTTGGCGATCAGCGGGATGCGCGTGGCCGAGGTCGTCGGGTTGTAGCGAACGTCCAGCGAGTCGAGGGCCAGCGCCTTCTTGACCTTTTCGGCGACCGCCTCGCAGATCTCCACGGTATAGCCGATGGGCTTCTGCTGGTCGTCCAGATAGGCGAAGGGCACCGAGGACTCCGGGTGCCCGAGGACGATGGTGCCGGTCTCCTTGATCTTGTCGATGCGGCCTTCGGCGGCGGCATTAATGCTCAGAGCGAGTGCTGCGGATGCCGCAATGACGGACACAACTTTCATTTCCTTCCTCCGGCCGAGCGCTCGGCCACTGAAACGGGCAATGGATGCAGAGACTGACGACCGAAAGATGGCTCGGTAGTGGCGCCGAGTATCCGACATGGTTAGGGTAATGCCCAATTCCTATTGATCATTGCTGGATTCAGAACTGATATGGAAACCATCGACCGAATGAAGCTTCGGCAGATCGAAGCATTCCGCGCCGTCATGCTGAGCGGATCGATGACCACGGCCGCGCGCCAACTGCACACCTCGCAACCACAGATCAGCCGACTGATTTCGCAGTTGGAGGCCCTCACCCAGTTTCCGCTGTTCGTTCGCAATGGCAGCCGGCTCAGCCCCACCCTGGATGGCGAGCGGTTCTACGAGGACGTGGAGAAAACCTTCGCGGGGATTGCCAGCCTGGAATCGGCCGCGGCCGTGATCCGATCCTTCGGGCGCGATCGCTTGACCGTCGCTGCGATGCCCCGGCTGGCCGGTGGGCTTCTGGCGCGCGCTGTGGCCCACTTCAAGTTGGAGTACCCGGACGTCACGGTCTCGATCCAGTCCGGCAATGAAGCCACGGTCAACGAGTGGATCCGTTCGGGCCTGTGCAGTACCGGGCTGGCCATGCTCTATGGCCACACACCGGATCTACGGGTCGAGCCGGTCATCACCACCAACTGCGTGGCGGTGTTCCCACGCGGTCATCGCTTTGCCGCACTGGAGCGCATCGAGCCGCAGGACTTCATGAATGAGCCGTACATCGCGTTTCCCCTAGGCAGCCCGATGCGCGCGCGTACCGACCGGATCTTCGATGAAGCGGGCGTGCACCGCACCATCGTCGCCGAAGCGAGCCTGGGGTCGTCGATCTGCGCGCTGGTGGGGGCCGGCATGGGCGTTGGCCTGATCAACCCGCTGGCGGCGCGGGAAGAGGCAACGCTGAACGAGATCGACTCACGCCCGTTCAGCGGCAGCCTGCCGGTGGTCATCGGGCTGCTTTTTCCGACGCACCAGGCCCGTTCGCGGGTTGTGTCGCGCTTCGTCGAGTGCGCAAGACACGTCATGCTCGACGAGTTGTCTTCACTCTGCGAATCGTGAGTCGACAGCCCCTCTGAAAACGCGAAGGCCGAGCACTGGGCTCGGCCTTCGCAGGGGCAACGCTCGAATCAGAAGTTCATCCGGTAATACAGGCTGTAGGCCTCGACACCGTCGTTCGGCTGGCTGATGCCGGCGTTGGAGTAGTGGATCGCACGGATACCGACGTCATGACCACCGGCGAAGCGCAGACCCGCACCGATGCGGTCTTCGAACTGGAACGAGGAGCCCAGATCGTTACTCTCGAGGTGGGTCTTGGAGAAGGCGGCAACACCGATGCCCGCTTCGAAGTAGGGCTTCACCGAATCCCCGGCGAATTCGTAGACGAATACCGGAGCGAAGGAAACACTGTGATTGCTGGAGGTATCGTCACCCTCCCAATAGGTGTAACCCGCATCCCAGTAGCCAGTCAGGCGTCCAGTGGCGCTTTCCCACCAGCTGCGATCGAAATCGAATTGCGCGCCAAGGCGATAGACCATCGTCGAATCGCCAGTCTGGCCTACCGAAAAGGTCAGCCCGGCAGCGTCGGCCATCACACCGTATCCCATTGCCAAGGCGGCTACAGCAACCAGGGAAGAGAGCTTCTTCATCAGGCATATCCTTATTTTTGACAGAATTTCTACACGGCTTGGAGTATAGCCGCCGCTCATCAGAATCTGGCAACCCGCTAGAGTTCCGGTAATGGCGAAACTTCCCCGGGGGCGTTCCACAGTACAGGCAGCAGAGCGGCCAGCGCCCTGGGCTCGCCACTGCTGTAAAAGCGCGCCGAGCCGGGGCCCGCGGCCAGCAGATCCGCCTCGGCAAGCAGGCGCTGCAGTTGCCGGGCAACCGCTTCACCGGTATCCACCAGACGCACGCCAGGCAGCAGTTCGCTCAGCAGTGGGCGCAGGAACGGATAGTGGGTGCAGCCGAGGATCACCGTGTCGCACCCCGCCGCACGCAAGGGCGCCAGGTAGCCATCGAGCAGTGCACGCACCCGCGGCCCCCGCAGATCGCCGCGCTCGACGCACTCCATCAAGCCTGGACAGGGCTGGGTGACGACCTTCACGTCGTGGCTGAAACGGTCGAGCAGGGCGGCGAACTTGGCGCTGGCCAGGGTGCCGCTGGTGGCCAGGACACCAATCACACCGTTTCGGGTCGCCGCCACCGCCGGCTTCACCGCCGGCTCCATGCCGACGATGGGTAGCCCCGAGTGGCGCTCGCGCAACTCGGCTACCGCCGCCACGGTGGCCGTGTTACAGGCCAGCACCAGCGCCTTGGCGCCCTGGGCGAGCAGGAAATCGGCGATCGAGCGACTGCGCGCGCGAATGTAGTCCTGACTCTTTTCCCCGTAGGGCACGTGGGCGCTGTCGGCGACGTAGAGCAGCTTTTCGTCCGGCAGACGCGCCTGGATCTCGCGCAGCACCGAGAGCCCGCCGACGCCGGAGTCGAAGACACCGACCGGCGCGTTATTCATCGCGTGCACCACACACGCTGCACGCTGGATCGCGGCGCACGCGCAATTCGCGGAAGCGCGTGCTGAGCGCATCCACCAGCAACAGCCTTCCGACCAGCGGTTCGCCGAAGCCGGCGAGCAGCTTGAGCGCCTCGAGGGCCTGCAAGCTGCCGACCAACCCCACCAGCGGACCGAGTACGCCAGCCTCGCTGCAGGTCAGTTCGCTGTCCGAACCATGCCCGTAAAGGCAGTGGTAGCAGGGGCTCTCGCTGCGCCGCGGATCGAACACCGAGAGCTGTCCTTCAGCGCGGATCGCCGCACCCGAGACCAGCGGCACCCGGGCAGCGACACACGCAGCGTTGACCGCCTCGCGGGTGGCGAAGTTGTCCGAGCAATCGAGCACCAGGTCGACCGTCGCCACTGCCGCGCCAAGGCTGTCGCCATCCAGCGCCTCGCGCAGCGGGACCAGGCGGACCCGGGGATTGAGTGCGCCCAGTCGCGCCAGTGCAGAGTCGACCTTGCGCTGCCCCACAGTGCTGCTGTCGTGCAGGACCTGGCGTTGCAGATTGCTTGAATCCACCCGGTCGAAATCCGCTAGGTGCAGCTCCCCAATGCCGGCTGCGGCCAGGTACAGCGCCACCGGCGAGCCGAGGCCGCCCAGACCGACGATCAAGACCCGCGCCTGCTTCAGGCGCAACTGCCCGTCGATATCGATCTGCGCAAGCAGTATCTGGCGGGCGTAACGCAACAGTTCTTCGTCGTCGAGGGACATCCTCTACCTCCAGCAACCGAGACTGATGCGCTCGTGGCCCGCTAGGTCGCGGCGGCTGTGTGCCTGTTCGAAACCGGCATGGGACAACAGCTCGCGTACCGCCGCCGCCTGGTCGAAGCCATGTTCCAGCGCCAGCCAGCCCCCCGCCAGCAGGTGCGCAGGCGCGGCGGCGACGATCGCCCGGATGTCGTCCAGGCCGTCCGCTCCCGCTACCAGGGCGCTGGACGGCTCGAAGCGCACGTCGCCTTCGGCAAGGTGACGATCGCCCGCGGCGATATAGGGCGGATTGCCGACGATCAGAGAGAAACGCCGCCCGCCCAGCGCCGAGAACCACTCGCTGAGCACGAACGCCGCATTCTTCACCCCCAGACGTTGGGCGTTGCGTTGGGCGAGTTCGACCGCCGCGGGCACCCGGTCGACACCGAGTACCTGCCAGTCCGCGCGCTCGCTGGCCAAGGCCAGGGCGATAGCGCCCGTCCCGGTGCCCAGGTCGAGGACCTCATGGGGTTGCGTGTCGAGCAGCTGCAAGGCGGTTTCCACCAGCAGCTCGGTATCCGGACGCGGAATCAGCGTATCCGCCGAGACCTCCAGCTCCAGGCTCCAGAAACCCTGGCGCCCCAACAGGTAGGCCACCGGCTCGCCGGCGCGGCGGCGCTCCAGCAGCGCGGCAAAATGCGCCTGCTGCACGGCATCCGCCTCGCGCTCGGGCCAGGTGCGCAGGTAGCTGCGCGGCTTGCCCAGCACCTCGGCGAGCAGCAGCTCGGCGTCCAGCCGTGGGCTTGGCGAGTCGGGCAGCTCGGCGGCGGCGAGCAGGGAGGCGAGACTGGTCATGGACTGCCGTCTCAATCGCCCAGCGCGGCGAGCTGGTCGGCCTGGTATTCCTGTAGCAGCGGCTCGATGACCTGCTCGACCGCCCCGCCGATGACCTCCCCCAGGGAATACAGAGTCAGGTTGATACGGTGATCGGTGACCCGCCCCTGGGGGAAGTTGTAGGTACGGATGCGCTCGGAGCGATCACCGGAGCCCACCAGCAGCTTGCGCGTCTCGGAGATTTCCTTGTGCGCGGCGGCATCCTGCTGGTCCTGCAGCTTGGCCGCCAGCCAGGCCATGGCCTTGGCGCGGTTCTTGTGCTGCGAGCGTTCCTCCTGGCATTCGACGACGATGCCGGTCGGCAGGTGGGTGATGCGCACCGCCGAATCGGTCTTGTTGACGTGCTGGCCGCCGGCACCGGAGCTGCGGTAGGTGTCTACCCGCAGGTCGGCCGGATTGATCTCGATGGCCGCCTGCTCGTCCGGTTCGGGGAGCACGGCGACGGTGCAGGCGGAGGTATGGATACGCCCCTGGGACTCGGTTTCCGGCACCCGCTGCACGCGGTGCGCGCCAGACTCGAACTTCAGCTTGGCGTAGACGTTGTCGCCCTCGACACGGGCGATGACTTCCTTGAAGCCGCCGTGTTCGCCCTCGTTCTCCGAGAGCACTTCGACCCGCCAGCCCTGCTTTTCCGCGTAGCGCGAATACATACGGAACAGATCGCCGGCGAAGATCGCCGCCTCGTCGCCGCCGGTGCCGGCACGCACTTCGAGGAACACGTTGCGACCGTCGTTGGGGTCGCGCGGCAGCAGCATGCGCTGTAGCTGGTCCTCCAACTCGTCCAGGCGCTCACGGGCGCTCGCGACCTCTTCCTCGGCCATCTCACGCAGATCCGGGTCACTGTCCTTGAGCAGCGCCTGGGCGCCCTCGAGATCGCCACGCACCTTGAGCAGCTCGCGGTAGGCAAGGATCACCGGTTCCACCTCGGCGTACTCCTTGGAGTAGGCGCGAAACTTGGTCTGGTCGGAGATCACCTCGGCGTCGCCGAGCAGCGCGGTGAGTTCTTCGTAACGGTCCTGCAGGGTGTCGAGCTTGTTGAGCAGCGAGGCTTTCATGGCTTATCCGCGCCCTCGTCGAGGGCGAACAGTTCGTGCGCCACCGCCAGGGCATCGATGCGGCCGGCGGCGGAGAATTTCTTCATCTGCACGCTGGGCGCGTGCATGAGCTTGTTGGTCAGCGCCCGGGCCAACTGGGCCAGCGCTTCCTCGGCATCCACGCCATTGGCCAGCGCGCGCTGCGCCTTGGCCAGTTCCTCGTCACGCAGCCGCTCGCCACGCTGGCGATAGGCCCTGAGCACGTCCACCGCGGCCAGCTCGCGCAACCGCAGCATGAATTCGTCGGCACCGGCGGCGACCAGTTCCTCGGCGGCCTGGGCAGCGCCCTGGCGACTCTTGAGGTTTTCCGCGACTACCTCGTGGAGGTCGTCCACGGTATACAGGTAGACGTCGTCGAGGTCACCGACCTGGGGTTCGATGTCCCGCGGCACGGCGATGTCGACCATGAACATCGGCTTGTGCCGGCGCAGCTTCAGCGCCCGCTCCACCGCCCCCTTGCCGAGGATCGGCAGTTGGCTGGCGGTGGAGCTGATGACGATATCGCTGTCGACCAGTTCCTGGGGGATGTCCGCCAGCAGCACCGCGCGGGCACCGAATTCCTCGGCGAGTTGGCTGGCGCGTTCCAGCGTACGGTTGGCCACCACGATGCGCTTGACGCCCTGCTCGTGGAGGTGGCGGGCGACCAGGGTAATGGTCTCGCCAGCGCCGATCAGCAGTGCCTGGCTGCGCGACAGGTCGGAGAATATCTGCCGCGCCAGGCTCACCGCGGCGAAGGCCACGGACACCGGGCTCTCGCCGATGGCGGTGTCGGTGCGCACGGTCTTGGCGGTATTGAAGGTGGCCTGGAACAGCCGGCCGAGCAGCGGGCCGACGGTGCCGGCCTCGCGCGCCACGGCATAGGCGGACTTCATCTGGCCGAGGATTTGCGGCTCGCCGAGGACCATCGAGTCCAGCCCCGCGGCGACCCGCATCATGTGCCGCACCGCCGCGTCGTCGGCGTGCACGTAGCAACAGGCCCGCAAGTCGTCGAGGCTCAGGTGGTGGTAGCTGGCCAGCCAGGCGAGGACCGCATCACTCTCGAGCTGGTCCTGCTGCAGGTACAATTCGCTGCGATTGCAGGTGGAAAGGATCGCGGCCTCCCCGCTGGGAGTGATCCGGCACAGTTGGCGCAATGCCTCGACCGTCTGCTCGGGCGTGAAGGCCACGCGCTCACGAACGTCTACCGACGCGGTCTTGTGATTGATGCCTAGAGCAAGAAAGGCCATGCGGATCGCTGATCGAACGGAACAAGCCGGCAATTGTCCTACGTCACCCGATGCAGAACAACTGTCCGGCGACAAGGAAAACCTATGGTCTGTTGCCGTTTCGTCGGCCGCCTCCGCCCATGGGCTTGCCTGCGGGCATGTGTCATGATGGATCACACCTGCAGGTCAATCGCTCGCCCTAGATGAACAGATCCCTTGCGTTGCTCGCCGCCTTGGCATTGATAGGCGGCTGTCAGTCCTTTACCCCGGACAGTTCCGGCACGCCGCCCGTACAGGAGGCCACGCCGCAAGCTCCCTCCGCGCCCGAGCACTACGGGTCGTTCAGCGAAGAGACGCTGTATTCGCTGCTGGCCGCCGAACTGGCCGGACAGCGCAACCGTTTCGACATCGCCCTGGGCAACTACGTACAGCAGGCGAATGTCACCCAGGATCCAGCGGTGGCCGAGCGCGCATTCCGCATCGCGGAGTACCTGGGCGCCGAGCAAGCGGCGCTGGATACCTCGCTGATCTGGGCACGCAACGCCCCGGAGAACCTCGACGCCCAGCGCGCCGCGGCGATCCAGCTGGCCCGTGGCGGACGCTACGACGACGCCATGGTGTACATGGAGAAAGTCCTCAAGGGCCAGGGCGACACCCATTTCGACTTCCTCGCCCTGTCCGCCGCGGACACCGACCCGGACACCCGCGCCGGCCTGCTGGAGAGTTTCGATCGGTTGCTGCTGCGCTATCCGGGCAACGGCCAACTGCTGTTCGGCAAGGCCCTGCTGTTGCAGCAGGACGATCGCGCCGAGGAAGCACTGAAGCTGCTCGAAGAAAATCCCGCGCAGGATCACGACATCGCCCCGCTGCTGCTGCGCGTGCGCCTGCTGCAGAGCCTGGGGCGCACCGAGGAAGGCTTGCCGCTGCTGGAAAAAGGTCTGCGCAAGCACCCCGACGACAAGCGTGTACGCCTGGCCTATGCGCGCCTGCTGGTGGAACTGGACCGGATGAACGATGCCCGCGATCAGTTCACCGAATTGCTGCAGCGCTTCCCGGACGACGACGACCTGCGCTTTTCCCTGGCCCTGGTGAACATGGAGGCCGAGGCTTGGGACGACGCCGAGTTCTATCTGCAGCAACTGCTCGAACGCGGCAGCCACGTCGACGCCGCGCGCTTCAACCTGGGCCGCGTCTACGAGGCCGAGGAACGCCCCGAACAAGCCCTGCTGCAATACGCACAGGTCGCACCGGGCAACGACTACCTGCCGGCACAACTGCGCCAGGCGGACATCCTCTTCGCCCTCGGGCGTGGCGACGAAGCCAGCGAGCTGCTCGCCCAGGCGCGCCAGGCCCAGCCGGACTACGCCATCCAGCTGTATCTGATCGAATCCGAGGCCTGGGTGCAGAGCGGCGATCTGGATCGCGCCTGGCAGGTGCTGCAGGACGGCCTTGCGCAATTCCCCGACGACCTCGGCCTGCTCTATAGCCGCGCGATGCTCGCCGAGCGTCGCGGCGATCCGCAGCAGCTCGAGCGCGACCTGCGCTTCATCATCGAGCGCGAACCGGACAACGCCATGGCGCTCAACGCCCTGGGTTACACCCTCGCCGACCGCAACGAGCGCCTCGACGAAGCACAGCGCCTGATCGAGCGTGCCTACAGTTTCAACGCCGAGGACGCCGCGATTCTCGACAGCATGGGCTGGGTCGCCTATCGCCGGGGCGACCTGCCGCGCGCCGAGCACTACCTGCGCCGCGCACTGCAGCAATCCCAGGACGCCGAAATCGCCGCACACCTGGGCGAAGTGCTCTGGGTCCAAGGCAAGCAGGCCGAGGCGCGCAAGGTCTGGGGCGCCGCGCACAAGGCACAACCCGACAGCGCCATCCTGCGTGACACCCTGCTACGCCTGACCGGTTCGGAGACCCCCTGAGGCCATGTTCGCCCTTCGTTCGCTCGTTACCCTGCTGCTACTCGCGGTACTCGCCGGCTGTGCCGGCATCACGCCCCAGGAGACCGTCGAAGGCGACGGCGACCGCACCCTGTGGCAGGCGCACAAGGCCACCATCGGTGAGCTCGATGGCTGGCAGATCAGCGGCAAGCTGGGCATCCGCTCGCCCGGGCAGTCCGGCAGCGGCACGCTGTTCTGGCTGCAGCGCCGCGACTATTTCGACATCCGCCTGGCGGGCCCGCTCGGCCGCGGCGCGACCCGCCTGACCGGGCACCCCGGCCAGGTGACCCTGGATATCGCCGGCCAGGGCCAGTTCCAGGCCGAGTCCCCCGAATCCCTGCTGCGCCAGCAACTGGGCTGGAGCCTGCCAGTCACCCATTTGCTGTGGTGGGTACGTGGTCTGCCGGCGCCGGATACCCCGAGCCAGATCGCACTGTCCGACGACAGCCGCCTGGCGCGCCTGCAGCAGGACGGCTGGCAGGTGGAATACCTGGCCTATGCCGAGCAGGACGGTTTCACCCTCCCCCAGCGCATCAAACTGCACGGCCATGACCTGGAGCTGACCCTGGTGGTCACCGAGTGGCGCCCACGCCGTCTCGGGCAGTGAGCATGCAACACGCGACCCTGCGCCTGCCGGCACCCGCCAAGCTGAACCTGATGCTGCATATCGTCGGCCGCCGTGCCGACGGCTATCACGAGCTGCAGACGCTCTTCCAGTTCCTCGAATACGGCGACGAGCTGGGCTTCGCCCTGCGCCAGGACGGTCGAGTCCAGTTGCACGGCGCCCTCGATGGCGTCGACCACGACAGCAACCTGATCGTGCGTGCCGCCCGCGCGCTGCAACAGGCGGGCGATTGCCGCCTCGGCGCCGACATCTGGCTGGACAAGCGCCTGCCCATGGGCGGCGGCCTGGGCGGCGGCAGCTCCGATGCGGCCACCACCCTGCTCGGCCTGAACCATCTGTGGAGCCTCGGCCTGGAGCTCGACGCACTGGCTGCGCTGGGCCTGCAACTGGGCGCCGACGTGCCGGTGTTCGTACACGGACACGCCGCCTTCGCCGAAGGTGTCGGCGAACGCCTGCAGAAGGTCGTACTCCCAGAGCCCTGGTACCTCGTCGGAGTACCGCAAGTGTCTGTCAGTACAGCGGAAGTTTTCCAGGCGCCGGAGTTGACACGCAATACGCGGGCCATTACAGTGCGCACCGTTCTTGAGCGGGGAGGTCACAATGACTGTCAACCCGTGGTCGAAGGGCGTTATCCGGAAATCCGTAACGCGCTGAATTTGCTGAACAAATTTGTTCCAGCAAAACTGACCGGAACAGGTTGCTGTATCTTCGGAAGCTTCCAAACGCGCGACGAGGCTGTTAAAGTCGCACGCCAGCTACCGAGCACGCTTCCTTGTTTCATCGCTCGAGGCAACAACTTCTCGATCACGCACCGCGTACTCGAGCAGTTGTCCTGAAAGGGAAAGTTCCACAGGGGTGTCGCCAAGCGGTAAGGCAGCGGATTCTGATTCCGCCATGCGTTGGTTCAAATCCAGCCACCCCTGCCATTTCCTTCCAGGAGCGCGGCTCAGGAATAGCTGCACTTTTTATCTAGGGGCGTCGCCAAGCGGTAAGGCAGCAGGTTTTGATCCTGCCATGCGTTGGTTCGAATCCAGCCGCCCCTGCCATATTTCGCGAAGCTGTTCAAAATAGCCGCTCACGCGTCTGATTTTGAGCAGCTTTTTCGTTCATCAGGTCCACTCTCAGCCGGCAGGTACTGCGCGTGTCCAAGATGATGGTCTTCACGGGGAATGCCAACCCCGATCTGGCGCGTCGCGTCGTTCGTCAACTTCATATCCCGCTGGGTGATGCTTCCGTCGGCAAGTTCTCCGACGGCGAGATCAGCGTCGAAATCAATGAGAACGTGCGCGGCAAGGATGTCTTCCTGATCCAGCCGACCTGCGCACCGACCAATGACAACCTGATGGAACTGGTGGTGATGGCCGATGCCTTCCGCCGCTCCTCGGCGTCGCGCATCACCGCTGTGATCCCCTACTTCGGCTACGCCCGCCAGGATCGCCGCCCGCGTTCCGCTCGTGTGGCGATCAGCGCCAAAGTCGTCGCCGACATGCTGACCGTGGTAGGCGTCAACCGCGTCCTCACCGTCGACCTGCATGCCGACCAGATCCAGGGTTTCTTCGATATCCCGGTGGACAACATCTACGGCTCGCCGGTCCTGGTCGACGACATCGAAGACCAGCGCTTCGATAACCTGATGATCGTCTCCCCCGATATCGGCGGCGTAGTGCGTGCACGTGCCGCGGCCAAGACCCTCGGCGTGGACCTGGCGATCATCGACAAGCGTCGCCCCAAGGCCAACCAGTCCGAAGTGATGCACATCATCGGTGACGTCGAAGGCCGTACCTGCGTACTGATCGACGACATGGTCGACACCGCCGGCACCCTCGGCCACGCGGCCAAGGCCCTCAAGGACCATGGCGCGGCCAAGGTCATCGCCTACTGCACCCACCCGGTGCTGTCCGGCCGGGCCATCGAGAACATCGAGAACTCCGTACTCGACGAGCTGGTGGTGACCAACACCATCCCGCTCACCGCCGCGGCCCAGGCCTGCTCGCGCATTCGCCAGCTGGACATTGCCCCGGTAGTCGCCGAAGCGGTTCGCCGCATCAGCAACGAAGAATCGATCAGCGCGATGTTCCGTTAAGGACGACGCGCCGACGACAAGCGCCCCGCCCTACCGGCGGGGCTTTTTCGCCTCTGGCCGAGGCTGGTCGCAAGCCAGGCCGGAGACACATTGGAGATAGACATGACCGAATTCAAACTCAACGCCGAAGTGCGTTCCGACCTGGGGAAAGGTGCGAGCCGCCGCCTGCGTCGTAATGCCGCCCTGGTTCCCGCCGTGATCTACGGTGGCGACAAGGCTCCGCAGTCCATCAGCCTGGTTGCCAAGGACCTCGCCAAGCTCATCGAGAGCGAAGCGGCCTTCAGCCACGTGATCGAACTGAACGTCGGCGGCGCCACCGAAAACGTGGTGATCAAGGCGCTGCAGCGTCACCCGGCCAAAGCCTTCGTGCTGCACGCCGACTTCGCCCGCGTGGTTGCTGGTCAGAAACTGACCGCTACCGTGCCGCTGCACTACGTCAACCAGGACATCTGCGCCGGCGTGAAAACCGGTGGCGGCGAAATCCTGCACTTCGTGACCGAAGTGGAAGTCTCCTGCCTGCCGCAGGACCTGCCCGAGTTCATCGAAGTGGACATGGCCAAGGTCGAGCTGGGCCACACCGTGCACATGAGCGAGCTGAAACTGCCGAAAGGCGTCGAGCTGGTTTCCCTGCATCACGGTAGCGACCTGCCGCTGGCGAACGTGCAGAAGCCGCGCGTCCAGGCTCCGGAAGAAGGCGAAGGCGAAGGCGCAGCCGAATAAGGCTGTTCCTGACCCCTCGAGAGGCCCCCGTCGTGACTGCCGTGCAACTGATCGTCGGCCTGGGAAATCCAGGTCCGGAATACGAACAGACACGGCATAACGCGGGGGCCTTTTTCGTCGAACGCCTGGCGGACATCAAAGGTGTCCGGCTGGTTGCCGACAAGAAGTATTTCGGGCTGGTGGGCAAGTTCACCCATGCCGGGCGCGACGTGCGCCTGCTGATTCCCACCACCTACATGAACCGCAGCGGTCAGGCGGTCGCGGCGCTGGCGAACTTCTTTCGCATCGCCCCCGATGCCCTCCTCGTCGCCCATGACGAGCTCGATCTGCCCCCCGGCAGCGCACGCCTGAAGACCGGCGGCGGCCATGGCGGGCACAACGGCCTGCGTGACATCATCGCCCAGATGGGCAACCAGAACGGCTTCCACCGCCTGCGCCTGGGCATCGGCCACCCTGGCCACGCCAGCCAGGTCAGCAATTTCGTCCTCAGCCGCGCACCACGCAGCGAGCAGGAACTGCTCGACGGCGCCATCGAGCGCAGTCTCGACGTCCTCCCCGACGTCCTCGACGGCAATTTCACCCGCGCCATGCAGCAGCTGCACAGCCACAAGGCCTGAGTCGGCCACCACATTCTCGCGAGGGTTACACCATGGGATTCAACTGCGGCATCGTCGGCCTGCCCAATGTCGGCAAGTCCACCCTGTTCAACGCCCTCACCAAGTCCGGCATCGCCGCGGAGAACTTCCCGTTCTGCACCATCGAGCCGAACAGCGGCGTGGTGCCGATGCCCGACCCGCGCCTCGACGCCCTGGCGGCCATCGTCAAGCCCGAGCGGGTGCTTCCCACCACCATGGAGTTCGTCGACATCGCCGGCCTGGTCGCCGGTGCCTCGAAGGGCGAAGGCCTGGGCAACAAGTTCCTCGCCAACATCCGCGAGACCGACGCCATCGCCCATGTGGTGCGCTGCTTCGAGGATGAGAACGTCATCCACGTCGCCAACAGCGTCGATCCCAAGCGTGACATCGAGATCATCGACCTCGAACTGATCATGGCCGACCTCGACAGCTGCGAGAAGCAACTGCAGCGCGTCACCCGCACCGCCAAGGGCGGCGACAAGGAAGCCGTGGCGCAGAAGGCGCTGCTGGAAAAACTCATCCCGCACTTCACGGAAGGCAAGCCGGCACGCAGCCTGCTGAAAAGCCTCAGCGACGATGACAAGCGCCTGGCCAGGACCTTCCACCTGCTCACCACCAAACCGGTGATGTACATCGCCAACGTCGCCGAAGACGGCTTCGAGAACAACCCGCACCTCGACGTGGTGAACGCCATCGCCGAAGAGGAAGGCGCCCTCGTCGTGCCGGTGTGCAACAAGATCGAAGCCGAGATCGCCGAACTGGACGATCTGGAAGAGATGCAGATGTTCCTCGAGACCATGGGCATGGAAGAGCCGGGCCTGAACCGCGTGATCCGCGCCGGTTACTCGCTGCTCAACCTGCAGACCTACTTCACCGCCGGGGTGAAGGAAGTCCGCGCCTGGACCGTCAAGGTCGGCGCGACCGCCCCGCAGTCCGCCGCCGCGATCCACACCGACTTCGAGAAAGGCTTCATCCGCGCCGAAGTCATCGCCTACGACGACTTCATCGCCTACAAGGGCGAAGCCGGCGCCAAGGAAGCCGGCAAATGGCGCCTGGAAGGCAAGGACTACATCGTCAAGGACGGCGACGTGATGCACTTCCGCTTCAACGTCTAAACAGCAATTTGTATTTCACCGGACCTTACCGGACACAGAACCCCTTGAGAAATGAAGCCTCAAGGGGTTTTTCTTTTCCGAAAAGGTCCGACAAGAATCTATACGATCCGCATATTTACCGGGTACGCTACCGGGTATCGAAAAATTCACCTACCCATATAACCGGGTATAACAGGATTGAGCAGCCATGCCGCTTACCGATACCGAGTGCCGTACCGCCAAGCCCAAGGAAAAGCCCTACAAGCTCACAGATGGCAATGGCCTTTACCTTGAGGTGAAGCCTAACGGGGTTAAGGCATGGCGCTATCGGTTCGAGCTGAACGACGGAACCGGCAGGAAGGAAAGCGTGTTCGCGATTGGGGACTATGTAATCGCGCCCAAAGGGGAATCACCCGAGCACGCCGAAGAGCGCCGCAAAGGGCGCCGCTTCACTCTTGCGGAGGCACGCGATGAGCGCGTGAAAGCCCGCGCCCTAGTCATACAGGGCATCAATCCCGCGCACCACCGGCAACAGGAGCGGGTGAAGCGCGACCACGAGAAGGCCATTACGTTTGAAGCCGTCGCCAAAGAGTGGCTTTCACTGAAGGACTGGGAGGAGATCACCAAGTCCAGACGACTCAACATGCTTGAACGCGTCGTTTTTCCCAAAATAGGCGATCTGCCGATTAAGGCCATCACCCCCGTGCACATTCTGGAAGTGCTCAGAGCAGCTACTCAAGACAATGGCCCATCTGTTGCCCAGGAAGCCAAGCGGAGCATGTCCGGAGTTTTCGAGCTGGCAATTTCCACGCTGCGAGCCAGCACCGACCCGGTACACCCCGTTCGAAAAGCCCTGCCAGCTAACAAGACTCAGCACAAACGCCCTCTCTCCACCGAAGAAATTGGCCAACTGTTACGCGATGTCGAATCTCACGGCGGGCGCCATGAGACCCTCTGCGCTTTCCAGCTCATGTGGCTGACTCTTTGCCGCCCCAATGAAGCTGTAGAGGCTCAATGGGCAGAGTTTGACCTGGAGAAGGCGCTTTGGCGCATTCCCGCCGAACGGATGAAAAAGCGCAAAGATCACACAGTGCCACTGCCGCGACAGGCAGTCGAAATACTGCGAGGCCTGCATTCCATAACAGGAAAATACACCCACGTATTTCCTCACCGCGACGTACGCACCCGCCCAATGGTTGCGGCCTCATTCCGCCAGATGCTCAACACACTTGGCTGGGGAGGTAAATACAGCCCGCATGCCACGAGGACAACGGGCAGCACCAGACTCAATGAGATGGGCTATTCAGCAGACTGGATCGAAAGACAGCTCGCCCATACCGAGCAAAACGCTGTCCGCCGCACCTACAACCATGCCGAGTATTTGAGTGATCGAGCCATGATGATGCAGAGATGGGCGGACATGCTGGACAGCTGGAAAAAGGAAAAGCCCTTAGGCTGACTTGAAAGACACGTCCCTGACCACTTTTACACCTTTGGGCTTTTTAACCATATCAGAATCATTAACATCGCCCCCCTCATTGCCTAGGGTAAAGGACACTACCCAAACAAACTGACCGAACTCCGACTCAGCTGTGAAGGTTACTGACCACTCCTCCGAGTCATCTTTATTTTTCAGACCTGATTGCTTTTCCAGATCCCCTTGGGACAGCTGGCTGGCAGAAACTTGATGTTCAACGCCGTTCATCTCGAAAACGAGTTGACCTACTGGCTTAACTTGCATAGCTCCTCCCATGTCAAAGCAGAGGACTATAAACGAGCCGCTTAGCTGGCACTACTGAGTTAAGCGCAGACGTCCGATGATGGCTTGGTGGAGCGAACACATCCAGCAAGCAGCTACCGGCAACCTTTCAATGTCGGCCATCAAGGAAAATCGGGACAGAAAGGTCGTATCGATACGCTAACCCCTGTCGAACAAACAGAGTGGAGGACTTGGCCAAGGTGATACACACCCGTCGCATGAATGGACGCATGGTCCCGCAACACCCGATATGAACAGGCCACCCGTAGAGGTGGCCTATTCACTTTTAACTCTCGAAGGGCTTTGGATCCCGAACAACGTGCTTTTCCAATCGCCCGTTGATCAAGGCAAACAGCGCCTCGAATTGCCCAAGGCTTTGCTCTGGCAGCACATTTTCCGGTTCCGTCGCCATTTTCTTGAGAAACAGTCGTGTTGGTCGAGTCTTATGGAAAGGGATTTCAAGATCTGCAAGGCCCGCTTCAATGCGCTTGGCGATGCGCGGGATATTGGCATTTAACTTCAACTCCTTCCCGTTCAGCTCTTTGTTATAGCTCTCTCGCACAAGAGCCTCGTAGACCGCCGGATCGAGCAAGTCCTCGATATCTGCTTCGTTCGGTTGGGGCGAGAACGCTTCCGATACGAATACGACGTTCTGGTCACGGATAAGCTTCGCCTTGAGGAGCTCGTCCTTGGTCACCTTAGAGTCACGCTCGGTGTCGAGAAGAACCAAAACGTTGAGTGCTTCCGAAGTCAGCAACGCAACCATGTAAGAGACCTTCTGCGCGCCTCCTGCTGGAGTCATTGTGAGAGCGGTACTCAGTGCAGTTCTTCCCTTCTCGGACGCATAGCCGCTGACGGCGCTCAGGATCCAGAAGTCTGTAACTCCCTCGACAACAAGATTGTTGGGGCCGACAAAGAGGCTCTGAGCTAGGTCATAGCCTAGCGCCGCCTGGAGCGGAAACAACGTCCTAGCATCTCCCGTAGGGTCGTTCGTGACTGTGGTGCCGACTTCCTCCGCAATGTTAACGGTACGGACTGAGTCCAGCGCATGCGTCGGCACCATGAAGGGCGAATGCGTGGAGTAAAGAATCTGATTGGTGAAATCCACTTCCAGATGATGGAGGAGATCTGATTGGGACTTGGCATGCAGGTACAGGCCGGGCTCATCTAGCAGGAGTACCGCGTTCTCCGCATGGCCTCCGTCTGTATCAGCCGAAAACGTGATGTAGAAAGCGAAGAACCATTGAAAGCCTCGGCTCCTGTCGTTGAGATTTACTTCAACGTCGTATGTGCTCGTTGGATCAGAGATGATTGTGTCGATGTGTTGGCCATCAAGGTTGAAACGAATCTTAAGCGCGCGATCTTTCCACAGTCGTTTAATCTCGCCGGTGACAACAGCACTAGCACGGTTCGCGAGTTGATTCCGGGTTTCGTGATCGTTTTGCCCATGAAGCTTCTGAAGCTCTTCGGGATTGAGACCTGCAACCTTGCACAGTTTCTCAAAGTTCTGGTCCGAGTCCTCAAGCCGCCCCTGAGACTTCCGCTGGATGTAGGCGGAGATGTCTTGATGGCCATCAAGTTCTGGGTACTCATCGACATAGATGAATTTTGGAATTGCGCCAACAGCCCAGTCACGAGCCTTCTGCTGGGCAGCCTTATCGCCCACGATGCTCTCAGCCAGCTCCTCAAGCTCGGAGAGCACCTCCTCCTGCTTGTCAGTCAAATCAGCATCAGCACCAGCCAACGCAGTCCGTAAAGCCTTCGCCGCCGCCACAGTCTGGCTGGCCCATATATCACGCTGCCTCGTGGCAGATGCAGCAGTCTCGAAGGCATCGGCTGCCGCATCCAATGCACCAGGCGTTTCCTGCTTCTGCGCCGCAGCGCGCACTGCCGCAGCTACCTTTCTGACCTTGCCTTTGATGTCCGTTTCGTCGAAGGGAATCGCCTTGAGCTCGGGAAATCTCACCGTCCTAGACTTGCCATAGCTGCGCCCGATGACGACCTGGGACACCTCCGTGGCTCGCGGAAGAAGCTCAAGCAGAGCCTCTTTGTCCTCATCGTCTAACATCCATGTCGTTGACAGAACGGGCGTATCGTCTGTGCACTCCTCTAGGCGCCTGTGCCGGGGAAAATCCTTGATGGGTCTCAAAGCTTCAAACCCTGCAATCGGGTTTAGACTGTGCAACGCACGAAGCAGATTCGACTTGCCGCTCTCGTTCCGCCCCAGAAGGGCTGTAATCCGAGAGACGGCGATCTCACCACTGTCATTGATAGAGCGATAGTTACGAACTCGGAATGACTCTAGCCTCATGGCTGCCCCCAGTCTTGTTGGCCCAACTCTGTATAGGTGCGGACATTCTAGACAGAAAGCAAGTGGAATAAGGATGGCCGGACGCCGCTATCGCGAAGAGTGGGTGCATCGGGTCGCTTTCGGCCCACTCCGACAGTTAAGTACCCAGCCAAACGACAATCCGATTCCAAAAAATCTCAGTCACACATTACCGCAATGACATCAGCACCAAGGAGGTTCGTCCCATGTCATTGCAGTGCCCCCGCTGTCACTCCCCAAAAGTCGCTTCTTTCCATCACGCCATGAAAGCTGGCGCGGCCATCGGCGCAGTCGGTGGCCTCGCACGTGGCGTCAGCGCTGCCTTGGCTGGCGGCAAGGCCGGCGCAGCGCTCGGCGTAATCGCCGGCCCGGTCGGCATCACCCTCGGCTCGGTATCGGGTGCCATTCTCGGCGGCCTGGCCGGCAGCGTCGGTGGCTGTGCGATCGGTGCCCAGCTCGGTGAATCGCTCGACCGTCATGTCCTGGCTCACAACCTCTGCCTGCTCTGCGGTCACCGTTTCAATCTGCCGGCCTGATCCGGTCACAGCTCTCCTCTTCCTTATCTCTCATTGATTGCCGGTGCTGCGCTCTGCGCGGCGCTTTGTGCCGGCCTGCACCCAAAGGAAATTCGTCATGGCTCATCAAATCGAACAAATGGCCTACGTTGGCGCTACTCCGTGGCACGGCTTGGGCAACAACCTGCCGCAGAAACAGCCCATCGAAGTCTGGCAACGCGAAGCCGGTATGGACTGGCAGATCATGGAAAGCCCAGTGCACTTCAAGTCGGACGCCATCGGCCATCTGGGCGCGATCCACTCCTTCCCCGAGCAGAAGGTGCTCTACCGTTCGGACACCAAGGCACCGCTGTCAGTGGTCTCGCAGCGCTATCACACCGTGCAGCCTCGGGAAGTGCTCGAATTTTATCGTGACCTGACCGAGGTCTCCGGCTACGAGCTGGAAACCGCTGGCGTGCTCAAGGGCGGTCGCAAGTTCTGGGCGCTGGCGCGTACTGGGCAGGGCGCTGCACTCAAGGGCAACGATCAGGTAAATGGCTATTTGCTGCTAGCGACCTCCTGCGACGGCACCCTGGCTACCACTGCAACGCCCACCACCATCCGCGTAGTCTGCAACAACACCCTGACCATCGCCCTGGACGGCACCAGTCGTGCGATCAAGGTTCCGCACAGCACCCGCTTCGACGGCGACCTGGTGAAGAAACAGCTCGGAATCGCCGTCTCGCAATGGGACGACTTTATGTACCGCATGCGCCACTTGGCTGAGCGCAAGGTGCAATGGCACGAGGCGCTAGGCTTTTTCATGAACGTGATGTGCGAGACCAGCCCGACCGGCGCCCTGCCGGAGCAACTACCCAACGAGCGCGCTCTGCGCAAAGTGCAGGAGCTGTACGAAGGTCGAGGTCGCGGCAGCCAGCTGGACTCAGCACGCGGCACTGCCTGGGGCCTGCTCAATGCCGTCACCGAGTACGTCGATCACGAGCGCCGGGCACGCAGCACGGAGTATCGCCTCGACTCCGCCTGGTTCGGCCAGGGTGCCCAGATCAAGCAACGCGCCTTGGATACAGCCCTGCAATTGGTCGCCTGACCTTTTACCAACCCCAACCCATAACGCCCGACCCGCTTAGTTGCAGGTCGGGCGTTTCTATTTCTGCAAGGTGAACGCTATGAAAGCCACTTCATTGAATCGCAGCACCAGCAAATCCCGTCCGGCTCTGCGCCTGGTTAGCACCAAGGAACTGCCACGCGAGGACTGGCTGCAGATCCGCAAGCAAGGCATCGGCAGTTCGGACGCTGCGGCTGCTGTAGGCCTCAACCCCTATAAATCGCAGTTGGAGCTGTGGATGGAAAAGACCAGTCGTGATGCTGGCATGCCCAAGGCCGATCCTCAGGATGAGGAAAGCCCTATGTACTGGGGCAACGTGCTGGAGCCCATCGTGGCCTGGCACTACAGCAAGCGGACTAAGAACAAGGTTCGACGTATCAACGCCGTTCTGCAGCACCCGGATCCAGAGCTGCCCTGGATGCTGGCCAATATCGACCGCGAGGTGATCGGGGCTGACGATGTGCAGATCCTGGAATGCAAGACAGCCGGCATAAACGGGGCACGCCTCTGGAAAGAGGGCGTGCCGGAGTATGTGCAGCTGCAGGTGATGCACCAGCTCGCCGTCACCGGCAAGCAGGCGGCGGATGTAGCAGTACTGCTGGGTGGTCAGACGCTGGAGATCCACCGCATCGAGCGGGATGAGCAGATGATCGCTCGCCTGATCGAGTTGGAGCGCCAGTTCTGGCACTACGTGGAAACCGACACCCCACCGCCGGCCGATGGCACCGCCTCCGCTGAGTCGGCCCTGCGCTGCCTCTACCCGGAGGACAACGGCCAGGTCGTCGACTTCAGCCAGCATGCTGGTCTGTCAGCGGCTTACATCGAGCTGAAGGCTGTTCGTCAGTCGATTGCTGAGCGGGAAAAACGAGAGGCTGAACTGAAGCAGATGCTGCAGCAGGCCATGGGCGATGCCAGCCGTGCGGAGTTCTCCAGCGGCTACGTCAGCTGGCGCAAGGCCAAGGACAGTATCGGTCTCGATGTCGCTCAGTTGCTCAAGGACAAGCCCTACCTGCAGGCCAAGTACCCACTGCTGAAACCGGGTGCACGACGCTTCCTGGTCGGCTGAAACCCAGCTGTTCCAACCCTTCCCTCCCCCTTGGCCAGCTGATGCAGTTCGCGCTGCGTGGCTGGCCTTTTTTCATTTCCAGGAGACTCACCATGCTCAAAGGTCTGGCTATCACTCCGCCGGTACTCGGGCGGATTTCCATCGGTAAGGTCATCGAGAAGAATGGCAAGCGACTGCCGGAGAAGGATGACCAATTCACCATCACGTCCCAGGTGCAGGGCAAGGACGGCTGGCTTCTGCACCCGCTCAATGACGAGCTGCGTCAGGGCAAGGACGACAAGCTGCGCAGCATTCCGGTACGCCTGCTGTTCAACGAACCGGAGCTGAATTTCCGGGCTGACTACACGCTGTTCGACCGGCAATCGGGGCGCCCGGTTTGCGTCGGCAATGGCGAAACCTGCAAGCGGGTCACGCAGGACGGCATGCAGTCGATGCCATGCCCGTCACCGGATGCCTGTCCGCTCGCCAAGGGCGGTGCCTGCAAGCCCTATGGCCGACTGAATGTGGTCATTGGTGATGAGGATCCGCTAGGCAGCTTCGTGTTCCGCACCACGGGCTTCAACAGCATCCGCACCCTGGCAGCTCGCCTGCATTACTTCCAGGCCATCTCGGGCAACCGCCTGGCCTGCCTACCGCTGGAGCTGCGTTTACGCGGGAAATCCACCCGACAAAGCCATGGCACGCCGATCTTCTACGCCGACCTCACGGTGCGCAGCGGCATGGATATGGCCGAAGCGCTGGTGACCGCCAATGAGCTCGATTCACGGCGACAGGCAGCAGGATTCAATCAGGATGCCTTGGATGAGGCGGCACGGCGTGGCTTTGGCAACGGCGCATTCGAGGACAGCGAGGAGGATGCCAGCGCCATCGTTGAAGAGTTCTACCCAGAAGGTGAAGTGCCCGCCTCAACAATCAGACCACAAGCCACCTCCAGCAAGCCCAGCCTGGCTGAGAAGCTGGAAGCGCAAGCCCAGCGCCATACCCCACCGACCGATAACCCTCAAGGAGCCCACCATGCGCTTGCACAAGCTGAAGGCCAGTGAATCGACCGGCACCTACCTGGTCGAGTCGCCGGTCACCGAAACCGAAATCCTGCTGATGGCCCGACAGTTGGCGAATCTGCGTCTGCGCCGGGGGCGAGCACTGACTTCACCAAAGGAAGTGTTCGGCCACCTGCAGGCGCTGCTGGGCGACTACGAGCATGAGGTATTCGCCCTGCTTCTGCTCGACAGCCGGCACCGGGTGATCGTCTTTCACGAACTGTTCCGGGGCACTCTGGACAGTGCCAGCGTCTATCCCCGGGAAGTCGTCAAGACTGCTCTGGAGCACAACGCCGCGGCAACCGTGCTGGTTCACAACCACCCTTCCGGTGAGGCACTGGGTCTCAGGCAGATCCTTCTGCTACAAAGCGAAGTCCGCGTGGTAACGCTTGGCTGCATCAGTCGATGCGCTGCCAATGAAGCTTCTGCTGCTTCATTAGCAACCATCGAAACAGCGTTGTATAGATTATCCACAACCGAAAGTAGACGACCGGTCTATTTTTTTGATACGGTAAACCTATGACTCCCGATGCCCTATCATCAGTGCCTAGCAACAACCCTCGACATCGCGCGGAGCTTACGCTGCTTGGCGGCAACGCCTTTGGCTCGGGACCAGGAATGCAGACGAATGCCACACCAACTTGGTTGCCTTTAGAAGCAAGCTTCTAACCAATCTTCAGCTATTTGGTGCGCAATGCGCGCCGACGAGCTTCTGCAATAAAAATTTCACCAAAAAAATATACGACTGGTCTACTTTTAAGGAATAGAGAAATCTATGCTCAATTTTGACTTCCACAACCCCACG
The DNA here is from genome assembly GCF_055768815.1 of Pseudomonas sp. R4-15. NCBI lineage: Bacteria > Pseudomonadati > Pseudomonadota > Gammaproteobacteria > Pseudomonadales > Pseudomonadaceae > Pseudomonas > Pseudomonas sp. R4-15. The sequence goes on along the minus strand of NZ_CM147293.1, from coordinate 1,736,812 downwards.
CGAATTATCTTCGGTAACCAAACCATTGCCCGGCTGGATGAGCTGATTCCGACTGAAGCCCGCATTCTGCTGCTCTATGGTGGCCAAAGCGCTCGTGCGAGCGGGACGCTCCACGAAGTCCGAGAGGCATTAGGTTTCCGGGAGGTGCAGGAGTTCGGGGGTATAGAGCCGAACCCCAGCTACGAAACGCTAATCAGGGCCGTTGATACGGTTCGCATCCATCGCTTGGACTTTCTACTAGCCGTTGGTGGAGGCTCGGTCATTGATGGCACTAAGTTCGTTTCCGCCGCTGTTGGCTACGACGGTGATGCTTGGGACATCCTTGAAACGCGGGGCGCAAGTATTCGGCAAGCCTTGCCATTCGGTACCGTACTAACTCTGCCCGCAACTGGCTCAGAAATGAACAACGGCGGTGTGGTAACTCGCCGAGCGACACAAGACAAGTTGCCGTTTCGCAGCCCTCACGTGTTCCCGCAATTCTCGATTCTTGATCCTACTAAGACCCAGACCCTCCCTACCCGCCAACTCGCAAACGGCGTAGTAGATGCGTTCGTGCATGTCATGGAGCAGTACCTTACCTACCCAATCGATGCCCGCGTGCAAGACCGCTTCGCCGAAGGGCTGCTGCAAACACTGATCGAAATCGGTCCGCTGATGCTGGAGGAGTCTGCGGACTACAGCACCCGCGCCAACCTCATGTGGACGGCCACTCTGGCGCTTAATGGCTTGATCGGTGCGGGTGTGCCACAGGACTGGTCTACGCACATGATTGGTCATGAGCTGACCGCACAGCACGGCATCGATCACGCACGGACGCTGGCTATCGTGTTACCCGCAAATCTCGAAGTTCGCCGTGAAGCCAAGCGCGCCAAGTTGCTGCAATACGCCGAGCGGGTTTGGCATATAAGCCAAGGGGACGAAGAACAGCGCATTGATGCCGCCATACAACAGACCCGGACACTCTTCGAGAGTCTGGGCCTACCGACGCGCCTATCGGCCTACCAGCTTGGCGCTGACGTCATCGATGCGCTGATCAACCAGCTCGCCGCTCACCGCCTAACCGCACTCGGCGAACATGCCGACGTCAGCTTAGACGTCAGCCGCAGGGTGCTTGAAGCCAGCCTCTAAGCCGTGCCGCTAGCGTCGCACACCCACGCTAGCGGCGCATAACCAAACAGCCATAACTACTTTTATCCGCAAGGTAAATCACATGAAGATCCTCCTCGTTCTGACTTCCCACGAGCAACTTGGCAACACTGGTGAAAAGACCGGTTTCTGGCTCGAAGAGCTGGCCGCGCCCTACTACGCCTTTATCGACGCAGGCGCGCAACTGACCCTGGCATCGCCCAATGGCGGCCAGCCACCGCTCGACCCAAAGAGCAATGAGCCTGACTTCCAGACCGACGCCACCCGCCGCTTCGAGATTGATTCAGTCGCCACGCACGCGCTGGCCAACACGCTAAAACTCAGCGACTTAAACGGCGCCGAATTTGATGCTGTGTTCTACCCCGGCGGCCATGGCCCGCTGTGGGACTTGGCCGAAGATGCCGCGTCCATCGCCTTGATTGAGCGCGCCATCGCCGCCGGCAAGCCTGTTGCGGCGGTTTGCCATGCGCCCGCGGTGCTGCGTCACGTCAAGGGCAGCGACGGCCAGCCATTGGTCGCCGGCAAGGCGGTCACCGGCTTCAGCAACAGCGAAGAGGAGGCTGTAGGCCTGACCCAGGTGGTGCCGTTCCTGGTCGAGGACATGCTCAAGGCTCAGGGCGGCCACTACAGCAAGACCGCCGACTGGCAGGTACATGTCATCACCGACGGGCTGCTGATCACGGGCCAGAACCCGGCCTCCTCCGAAGCCACCGCCCACGCGCTGCTCAACGTGCTGAGCTAAGGAGGCCCGATGTCCGCCTACGTGGTTTTCACCCGCGAGCACACCACCGACGCTGCTGAACTGCAACGTTACGCGCAGGAGGCGCCTGCCGCACGAGAAGGGCACGACGTCACACGTCTGGCTTTCTACGGTCAACTGGAGGTGTTGGAAGGTCCATCGATCGAGGGAGCGGTCATTCTACGTTTCGAAGATATGACAGCCGCTCGAGCCTGGTATGCCAGCCCGGCTTACCAGGCGGCGCTAAAGCATCGTCTCTCCGGTGCGGAGTACCGAGTTTTTCTAATCGAAGGCACCGACACATCACCTAACTGACACGCGTGCACAAGTCGTTATGAGCGTATATCTCGGCTTGTGCATGTCATTGCACTGGAACAATCCATCATGAGCCTTCAAGACGAAGCACTCAAAGCCTGGCAAGCCCGTTATGGCGAGCCAGCTAACTTACCTGCTGCCGACACCGTGATCGCGCAGATGTTGCAGCATCGATCAGTACGTGCCTACAGCGATCTTCCTGTGGATGAGCAGATGCTGAGCTGGGCGATCGCGGCGGCCCAGTCAGCCTCGACTTCCTCGAACCTGCAAGCTTGGAGCGTGCTCGCCGTGCGGGATCGCGAGCGTCTCGCGAGGCTTGCCCGACTGTCCGGTAACCAGCGCCATGTCGAGCAGGCACCGCTGTTCCTGGTCTGGCTCGTGGACTGGTCACGCCTACGCCGACTAGCCAGAACCCTTCAGGCACCGACTGCAGGTATCGACTATTTAGAAAGCTACACCGTCGGTGTTGTAGATGCAGCTCTGGCCGCTCAGAACGCCGCACTAGCTTTCGAGGCCCAAGGACTGGGAATCGTTTACATCGGCGGAATGCGCAACCACCCGGAAGCGGTGTCCGAGGAGCTTGGCCTGCCAAACGACACTTTCGCTGTATTTGGCATGTGCGTCGGTCATCCCGATCCGGCACAGCCCGCCGAGATCAAGCCACGCCTGGCGCAATCAGTGGTGCTTCACCGTGAGCGCTATGAGGCCACCGAGGCAGAGGCGGTTTCAGTTGCTGCCTATGACCGAAGGATGAGCGACTTCCAACATCGTCAACAACGCGAAAACCGTTCCTGGTCCAGCCAGGCCGTGGAACGTGTAAAAGGAGCGGATTCACTGAGCGGAAGACACCGCTTGCGAGATGCATTAAACACCCTAGGTTTCGGCCTGCGCTGAGATAGTGAGATATCCCATGCCTATTCCCGCCGCCCTGAACCGGAGCACTAATACCTGGCAACTTTGCTTTGCTGCGCTCTCGCCGTTCCTTGTTGAAACGGTAGTGATCCATTGGTCGACATTCACCCGACACTCAAGGTTCCAGTGGCCGGATAGCCGCGCACTGCAAGACTTCGGGCTTTATTCACAACCAACCAACTACACCGACAGACACCTTTCCAGAACGGCAAGGTCAAGCGAGTTAAACCGTAAATGATCTAAGGACTTTAGTTGGACGAGCCTACCTCTTGGTTTCCGGAGCCTCATTGCACGGTTCTATCCGAGCGATGTGGGTGAGTTCCTCCATAATTCAATCGGAGAACCATCGTGTCAGCGCTATTCGAACCGTTCGAACTAAAAAGTCATTGCTTACGTAACCGCATTGCCGTGCCGCCTATGTGCCAGTACATGGCCAACGAGGGGCTGGTCAACGAGTGGCACCACATCCATTACGCGAGTATCGCGCGTGGCGGAGCAGGACTAGTGATAGTTGAAGCGACCGCAGTCTCACCTGAGGGGCGAATCACACCCAGTTGTGCTGGGTTATGGAGCGACAAGCAAGGCGAAGCCTTCATCCCCATTGCCCAGGCAATTAAGGCAGCTGGTTCCGTAGCGGGTATTCAGCTCGCTCATGCAGGTCGCAAAGCAAGCGCGAATCGGCCTTGGGAGGGCAATGGTCATATAGCCGAAGACGACCACCGTGGCTGGCAAACAATCGCACCGTCTGCCATCGCTTTCGGAGCCCATTTATCAAAGGTCCCCAGGGCAATGTCCTTGAGCGATATCGCGCAGGTGCGTGAAGAATTCGTCATGGCTGCACGACGAGCCTTGTCAGCCGGTTTCGAATGGCTGGAACTACACTTCGCGCACGGCTATCTAGGCCAGAGTTTTCTCTCTGCGCATTCCAACCGACGCAGCGATGGCTACGGTGGCAACGTGGAAAACCGCAGGCGTTTTCTCATCGAAACCATGTCTGCAGTGCGCGAAGTATGGCCTGAGCACCTTCCGCTGACTGTACGCCTCGGCGTAATCGAGTACGACAACCAGGATGAGCAGACACTGCTCGAAGCCATTGCGCTGATACGGCAACTCAAGAACGCAGGTGCCGACCTAGTCAACGTTAGCACGGGCTTCAACATCCCGAACACTGACACTCCCTGGGCACCGGCATTCCTTGCACCAATCGCCGAACGCATACGCCATGAGGCGGGCATTCCCGTTGCTGCGGCCTGGGGTATCGAGTCGCCAGCCCTGGCCGACCGCTTGGTGCGCGATGGCCAGGCTGATCTGGTAATGGTCGGCCGGGCCCACCTCGCTGATCCACATTGGCCATACGCGGCAGCTCGCACCCTTGGCGTCGAGCGCCCCGCATGGGTACTGCCCCCCCCTTACGCCCACTGGCTCGAACGGTATACGCCGGTGGAGTAATCCGAGTTTCAGCCCCTGTCACCACGTACGGAAAGACCGGAGCTTTTCATGCCACCATGCCACGAGTAGGAGAATCACATGGCTTACGCCACTATCAACCCCTATAACGGGGAATTGCTCAAGACCTTCCCAGAAACCACCGACGACCAGGTCAATCAGGCGCTGGACGACGCACATAGCGCGTTCCTCGACTGGAAAGAACGCAGCTTTACCGAACGCAGTGCCATTCTCCAGCGGGCAGCTGAGCTGCTACGCGCCCAGGCCAGCGACTATGCCCACCTGCTAACCTTAGAGATGGGCAAGATCACCGCTGAAGCTTTGGGCGAAGTCGAGATTTCAGCGCGAATTTTAGAGTATTACGCTAAGCATGCGGAGGGGCTGCTAGCTCCAGAGAAACTCCCTGTTGCAGAACCGTCCGAGGGAGAGGCAACTTTAACTCACGAGCCGCTGGGAATCATTCTAGCCATCGAACCATGGAACTTCCCCTACTACCAAGTAGCACGCATCCTCGCTCCGCAATTAGCAGCCGGCAACACCCTACTGCTCAAACATGCGTCAAACGTACCGCAGTGTGCTGCAGCCTTCGAACAGTTGATGCTAGATGCGGGCTTACCCTCGGGAGCTTTCCGCAATCTCTACGCAACGCGTCAACAGATCGAAAGCATTATCAGCGATGATCGTGTTCATGGTGTCGCTCTGACTGGCTCTGAAGGAGCAGGCGCCATCATTGCTGCGCAGGCCGGCAAGGCGTTGAAGAAGTCGACCCTGGAACTAGGTGGTGCAGATGCCTTCGTGGTACTGCGCGATGCCGAGCTGGATAAGACTGTGAAGTGGGCCGTAATCGGGCGTCACTGGAACGCTGGACAGGTGTGTATTTCCTCCAAACGCATGATTGTGGTGGACGAGGTCTATGAGGAGTTTCTGAGTCGCTACACAGAAGGAGTGGCGCAGCTTAAGGCTGGTGATCCCTTTGCCCAGGAAACCACGCTGGCCCCTTTGTCATCGCAGGCCGCCGCCGACGAGATTCGTCAGAAGATCCAGGTGGCAGTCGCTCACGGCGCGAGAGCCACCGAAGTCGGCCCCAGAGTCCCTAGACTGGGGGCCTTCGTGCAACCAACTATCCTGACTGACGTAGAGCCCGATAATCCCGCCTATTACTGGGAGTTCTTCGGCCCAGTGTCGATGATCTTCCGTGCCAGGGACGAGCAGGACGCGGTGCGTATTGCCAACGATTCGCCGTTCGGTCTGGGCGGCTCGGTATTCACCGCCGATACTAAGCATGGCGCCGAGGTGGCCAAACGCATCTCCACTGGTATGGTGTTCGTCAACCATCCCAGCACCTCGAGGGCCAACCTACCCTTCGGTGGTATCAAACGCTCCGGCTACGGGCGCGAGCTAATCGGCTTGGGCATCAAGGAATTCGTCAATCACAAGCTGATTAGCGTCATCGATATTGACGCGCCGTTCTAACTTCATCTGCACATCAACGCAAACATCAATACCTGATGCAGCCAGCCTCCTTGATGAATAGATCAAGGGGGGCTGGACTACATAGGCAACCCTGGCGCGAAGCACGGCGCGTTCCCGGCTGATCCAGAAGTGAGCTGCAAGGGTGCGGAGATATGCATAAGTGCCGGAATACAAAGCTACATATTGACATATCTGAATATTACGAATAGCCTGAATTCGTAAACCACCCTAGGCACCTCATGAGGTACCCCATGAAAGATTCCAGCGATACCCATCCGAATCACCTTCCCGACAGCTGTTACGGCCTGTTTATCGACAACCAGTGGGTTACGGCCGAATACGGTGAAACCCTCGACATTATCAACCCCGCCAACGGAAAAATTCTCACCAACATTCCAAACGCCACAGCTGCCGACGTCGACCGCGCGGTGCAGGCCGCACAGCGCGCCTTCGTGACCTGGCGTACCACCTCACCAGCGGAACGCGCCAATGCGCTGTTGAAGATCGCCGACCTACTGGAAGCCGATGCCGATCGGTTCGCGGTTCTGGAAACCCTTGATGTAGGCAAACCCATTCGTGAAAGTCGCTCCGTCGACATCCCACTGGCGATTGATCACTTCCGCTACTTCGCTGGCGTAATCCGCAGCCAATCGGATGAGGCGGTCATGCTGGATGAGCAAACACTCAGCATCGCTCTCAGTGAACCCCTCGGCGTCGTGGGCCAAGTGATTCCGTGGAACTTCCCGCTTCTTATGGCCGCCTGGAAGATCGCTCCAGCCATCGCGGCGGGTAACACCGTAGTTATCAAACCTTCTGAGCTGACCCCGGTAACCATCCTTGAACTAGCGAAGATCTTCGCCAAGGTACTTCCGGCCGGCGTGGTCAACATCGTCACAGGCTTAGGCACCACAGTTGGACAGGCGTTACTGGATCATCCGGACCTACGCAAGCTTGCCTTCACCGGCTCGACGCGTGTCGGCGAACTCGTCGCCAATGCGGCAGCGAAGAAAATAATTCCCGCCACCCTTGAACTGGGCGGCAAGTCGGCCAACATCGTTTTCCCCGATGCGAACTGGGACAAGGCCGTGGAAGGCGCAGTCCTCGCCATCCTGTGGAACCAAGGCCAAGTCTGCGAATCCGGCGCTCGGCTGTTCGTTCACGAATCCATCTACGAGCGATTCCTGGCTGAGCTCAAGCATAAGTTCGAAGCTGTGCGTGTGGGTGACCCATTGAACCCGGACACCATGATGGGCGCACAGGTCAGCAAGACCCAGATGGAACGGATCCTCGGCTACGTCGATATCGCCAAAGAGGAAGGTGCCGAGGTACTGATCGGCGGCGGTCGTCTTACAGGTGCCGATTACGATGCCGGCTTCTTCATCCAGCCAACGATTCTGGTCGGTGTTCGCAACGATATGCGCGTCGCCTACGAGGAAATTTTCGGCCCAGTTCTGTGCGTCATTCCTTTCAAGGATGAAGCGGAGGTCATCGCCATGGCCAACGACTCCGAGTACGGCCTAGCGGGTGCAGTCTGGACCCAAGACATCAACCGGGCGTTGCGTGTGGCACGCGCGGTGGAAACCGGACGTATGTGGGTAAATACCTACCATGAGATCCCTGCCCACGCCCCCTTTGGTGGCTATAAGAAATCTGGCCTGGGACGGGAAACTCACAAGTCAATGCTGGAAGCCTACAGCCAGAAGAAGAACATCTACGTCAGCCTCAACGAAGCACCGCTCGGGCTCTTCTGACCTCGTTGATCCATGTTTTTTAGCTTACAACATCCAATATTTTAGATATGCAGGTAAATGAAATGACACAATCAGAACTTTTCAAAACCACTCAGCTGGGCCCATACACCCTCAAGAACCGTATCGTACTGCCGCCACTGACGCGTTCGCGCAGCTCCCAACCCGGCAACATTGCGAACGACCTCATGGCCACCTATTACCGTCAGCGCAGCGGTGCTGGCTTCATGGTGACCGAGGGCACCCAGATCGAACCCCGGGGACAGGGTTACGCCTGGACACCCGGCATTCATAGCCCAGAACAGATACAAGGCTGGCGTAAGGTCACCGACGCTGTTCACGCCGAAGGGGGGGTGATCTTTGCTCAACTTTGGCATGTAGGCCGCGTGTCGCACACATCGCTGCAGCCCGGTGGTGAAGCGCCCGTCGCGCCATCAGCCATCCGCGCGGACAACGTCAAGGTGTTCATCGAAACTGGCCCCGGCACGGGTGCACTGGCCGACCCATCGACCCCACGTGCCCTGTCCACCAAGGAGGTAAAGGAACTGGTTAAGCTCTACGCCCAAGCAGCCCGAAATGCCTTGGACGCAGGTTTTGACGGGGTGGAGCTTCACTGCGCGAACGGGTACCTGGTAAACCAGTTCATTTCGGCCCATACCAACCAGCGTGATGATGAATATGGCGGCTCGCTGCAGAACCGTCTTCGCTTCCTGCGCGAAATCACCCTGGCCGTTGCTGGTGTCGTCGGCAAGGAGCGCATGGGCGTTCGCTTCGCCCCGCTGTTCGCGACCACAGACGAAGACCGCGTATACCTAGGTCTGGTCGAAGAAGATCCGCACCAAACCTACATCGAGGCCGTGAAGATCCTCGAGGAAGTGGGCATTGCCTACCTGTCGCTCGCCGAAGCCGATTGGGAAAACGCCCCCGAGCTGCCTGAGACGTTCCGGGAAGATGTTCGTAAGTCCTTCAGCGGCAAGATTCTCTATGCCGGCAAGTACACCGCTGAACGAGGAAATCGCGTGATAAAAGCTGGCTGGGGCGACCTGATCGCTTTTGGTCGCCCCTTCATTGCGAACCCCGACCTGCCCGCTCGTATCGCCAACAACTGGCCGCTTAACCCAGTTGATCCAAGCAGCATGTACGGCGGTACCGATAAGGGCTACACCGACTACCCGACTTACAAATCCTAAACGCTCAATGCCACGCCCCATAACTCAGGGGCGTGGCTCAGCGTTTGCTGACCGAGGAAGTTAAGCATGTACCAACCGAGCACGATCCCCTACCAAGAGCATAGGGGATTCAAACGAACCTTCAGGCAGGGTCATCTAAGCCTTGGGCTGTTCTTTCCCCTAGAGGCTTTCGAAGGTGATACACCGAGCATGCTAGATCAGGTAGCGCTGGCCAAACGTGCAGAGGCGCTTGGTTTTTCGGCGCTCTGGTTTCGCGACGTCCCACTCAGGGACCCAAGCTTCGGCGATGTCGGCCAGGTTTTCGACCCTTGGGTGTACATGGGATATATGGCCGCCCATACAACAAAAATCGCATTAGGCACGGCCTCCATCGCCCTTACACTGCGTAATCCCCTGCACACGGCAAAGGCCGCAGCAAGCATTGATCAGTTGAGCGGAGGTCGCTTGCTCCTGGGAGTAGCCTCTGGCGATCGTCCCGTGGAGTTTCCCGCATTCAGCATCGATCCCGAAAAGCGTGGCGAGGCCTTTCAAGAAAACTGCGAGGTGATACGTCAAGCTCATCGAACACACTTCGAGCCCATTCGCTGGAGTGGAGGCGAGTTGTTGGGGGCCGATCTCATTCCCAAACCCACGACCCGTGAAATACCGCTATTCGTAACCGGACACAGCCGCCAGTCGCTCGATTGGATCGCGCGCGAAAGCCATGGATGGATCAACTATCCACGCCCACCGAAAATACAGCGACTGATCGTGGAGGATTGGCGACAGGAAATATTGAAACAGTGTGGTCCCACCTACAAGCCGTTCTTGCAGTCGCTTTATATCGACCTTGACGAACACCCGTCCACGCCGCCCTCGCATATCCATCTTGGATTCCGCCTGGGACGTGACCACCTTCGGGCCTTACTGGATACGCTTGAGGAAATCGGTGTGGACCACGTCATCCTGAACCTCAAGTACGGTAAACGCCCCGCAGCAGAGGTTATCGAGGAACTTGGCAAGCACATCATCCCGCACTTCGACACACAGACGTCCGATAGCCCGGCCTGATAGGGCAATAGGATTTCAGTCCAGAGCAGCCAGTCTTTTTGACAGGCGGGCGCGCAGAGGTCACGGAGACGCCTTCCAATTTTCTACGCGAACTAGGAAAATATCTAAATATCGCAAAAAACAGGTATAGAAAAATCTATGACCATTGATGTCAACGAAGCCCTTAAAGCATTGGCGAACCCGATGCGCCTAGCCATCCTTAATTGGCTCAAGGATCCCAGGACAAACTTTCCCGAGCAGGAGGTAGATCCAGAGACGGTAGGTGTGTGCGTCAGTATCATCCAGGAACGCACGGGCCTCTCGCAGTCAACGACATCGCTTTATCTCGCAGCTCTACAGCGCGCGCAATTGGTGACATCGCAGCGGATCGGCCCCTGGACCTACTACAAGCGCCACGATGAGAATATCGATGCCTTCTTCAAGGCGCTGCAAGAAAGAATCTAGGGCTGCACACCCTTGTATTTCTGACTGATTTCAGTCTTTACCGATGTCAAAAACAGCAATCTGACCAAATAACGATCAGATCATCCGAAGCTTCGAGTGATCGAACAGCATTACCAGTGATGCGGTGCGCGGAAAAAACGCTCCTATAGCAAAACTGCCACTTGACAACGCTGAAACCAGGGGCTGTACACGCAAAAGACAGCACACTCCAGAGAGGGACGCGAAGCCCTTCAAGTGCTCTTCTACGGCCAACCTTCTTTAGGGGGCAACATAGATTTTCAACATGACAGAACCGCGCCGCAACCCTGAGTGTATTGGCCTGGTACTCGCCGCCGGCACCGGGCAGCGCTTCGGCAGCGACAAACGCTGCGCCAAGCTGGCCGACGGCAACAGCCTGCTACGCGCAACAGTGCTGCGCACGCAAGAAGCCTTCAGCGATGTTCGAGTCGTGCTAAAAGCCGAGGACGATGCCCAGGCCCTGGCTATACCGCCTGGCGTTCAGCTGGTACGTGCGGCCCACGCCAAACAGGGCATGGGCTCAAGCCTGGCTGCCGGCATCCAGAGCCTGGCACACTCGCAGGCCACTGCGGTGGCGGTGCTGCTTGGAGATATGCCGTGGATTTCTGCCGCCACCCTGCGGCAACTGCGAGCGCAGGCCGACGCTGAACATATCGTCGTGGCTTACTGCGAGGGTCAGCGCGGCCACCCGGTGTTGTTCGGCCGGCGCTTCTGGCCGGAGCTGATGCAACTGCAAGGCGAGAATGGGGCCAGGGGCTTGATCGCCAGCCATGCGCAACAGGTGATTGCCGTGACGCTCGATGACCACGGCATTCTGCGGGACGTCGACAGGCCGGACGACCTCAGCCACCCACCGATTTCATAATCAGCGCGCTGCCGGTAAACGTAGCGTCCTGCTTGTCCGCCAGCGCACGGCCGAGCAACGCGGTGAGCTGCGGCTGTGCCTGCTCAGTCGGCAGATCCAACAGCGTGCCCATAAAGTGCCCGCGATTGGATGACAGACATCCGTATAAACTGCCGGTAGACGACAGGCGCAGACGGCTGCAGCTCCGGCAAAAGGGCGCGCTTTCGTTGGCAATGATGCCGAACGCCCCGCGCTCGCCAACGCTATAACGCAGCGCGGTGGAGTCTACCGGCGCCTCAGCCTGGGTGAAGGCATAACGCTCGCCGATAAGCTCCAGCAGCTCGCGCTGGCCGACGAACTGGGTACGAAAAGCCTCTGCATTCTGGGCCAGATGGCCCATGCGCATAAGTTCGATAAAACGCAATTCGTAGCCCTGCTGAAGGCAGAACACCAACATGGGCAAAACTTGATCGAGGTTGCTACCACGCATCGGCACCATGTTGATCTTGATGCTCATGCCGGCTCGGCGCGCCTGCTCAATGCCGTTGAGCACCGTCTGCAGGTCGCCGCCCTTGGCGATCGTGCGGAAGGCACTCGGGTCGAGCGTATCGAGGGACACATTGAGCCGCTGGATGCCGGCGCTGCGCAATAACGGCAGTTTGCCGGCCAGCAACTGGCCATTGGTGGTCAGGCTAATGTGCTGCAACGCCAGCTTACCTACGCCCTGCAGAAAGGGCTCCAGCCGGTCACTCAGCAGCGGCTCGCCGCCGGTAATGCGCAGTTCCTCAACCCCGGCAACATCCCTGAGCAACTCGACGGCACGCAGCATCGACGCGGACGTCAGCTCATCGCGTGCGGCCACCAAGCGACGGCCATCGGCCACACAGTAGGTGCAGGCGTAATTGCATGCGGCAGTCAGACTCAGACGAAGTTTGCGAAAACGCCGACCATGTCGATCAACTATCACTCGACAACGCCCGTACGGGGATCAATGGCGGGTTCGATGTCCTCCGCCAGCGCTTCAAGCACATAAACCTGACGATCGCTTAGCAGCTCGCCCAAGGCATTGGCCATGGTCGTGTAATGTGGCATCTGCCGATGGCGCGCTATCGCCTCATGGCTGGCCCAGCGCTCGACGAAGACAAAACGCCCGGCCTGTTCAATACAGCGATTCAGGACGTAAGACAGGCAGCCGTCTTCGGCGCGCGATGGTTGCACACAGGCGCGCAGAATCTGCTCGACCTGCGACTCTTTGCCAGCCTTGGCTATCAGTATCGCTACAACGCGTATGGCTTGACTCATGCTGATGGGTTCCTCGGTTGATAAATTGTTAACGCTGCACGGCCACCAGCCGACAACCTTCTGCCGCAACATCCGTTTGATCCCGGCCAGCCATTAGCACAGGGTCGCTGTCATGGATGCTCGCAGATCTGAAGCGCAGGCTGCCGCCATTGCGGCCGTTGAGCACTGCCTGAATTTCCGCCAGCACCGCCATGGCCACGCATTCCGGGGTGTCGCCACCCAGGTCCAGGCCGATCGGATAATGCAAACATTCCAGCCCCGGCAGCTCGTCCTGTGGTTTAGCCAATTGTTCGTGGATGCCGGCCAACAAGCGCTCGGTGCGCTCACGCGGCCCCAACTGACCGACATAGCAGGGTTCACTGTGCAGCACACCCTTTAGCCAATGCGCGTCTTGCACCAGGCTGTGGGTCATCACCGCCACCGCAGCCCCGCGCACCAGCTCGTGGTAATCGAAAGGCTGCTCTACATCGCCGACCAGCACCTGGTCAGCCTCGGCAAAACGCTCGGCCCGGGCAAAGTGCGCCCGGCCGTCGATCACCGTCACATGCCAACCCAACAGCTTGGCCATGCGCACCAGCGGCTGGGCATCATGGCCCGCGCCGAAGATCACCAGACGCCGCGCCGGCGGCAAGTACTCCAGAAGCACTTCCACTTCGCCGAGACCATTCGGGTAGAGACCACGGGATGACTTGCCGCGCAGCAAGGTCTGCTGCAGGTCGGCGCTGATTTGCTCAACCAGCACCGAGCGCAGCAACTCGCCCGCGGCCTCTTGCCCAGGCATCAAGCACAAACGCTCGCCTAAGCGTGGCGCAGCCGCGCCCGAGCTGACGATTACCGTGGCGATGGCCGCAGGCTGCTGGCGGTCGCGCACGCTGAGCAAAGCATCGACCAAGGCGCAAGGGCCGGCCGGCAGGCGCTCGAACAGCACGTGAACCTTGCCGTTACAGCCCAGGCCGAAGCTCAGCGCTTCCTCGCTGGCGTCATCCGCCTCTGCGGTGCTGTAGCTGCGCAGCGCCGGCCCGGCTTCGGTCAGCCACCAAGCCTTTTTCGCCACTTCCGCCTCCAGGCAGCCGCCACTGATGGTGCCCTCGGGCCGGCCGAAGCGCGACACCAGCATGCGCGCACCGGGCCGCCGATACGCCGAACCTTCGACCTTGACTACAGTCGCAAGCACCGCTTCGCGGCCAGCCTCGCGCTCGGCCAGGAGCGCATCCAGCAATGTGTTCAGGCCCGACATGCAGAACCTCCGCTCAATGCAGGGACTCGGTCCGGCGCTTAGCCACAGCCGGCACCGAAACCTGCGCACCACTCTCGCCGAAACGCTGCAACATAAAGCTGCTCAACGCGGCCAACTCTTGATCGGTATAAATGTTGCCGAACGATGGCATACGCCGATTCACTGGGGCGTCGGCGGCGCCGTGGCCACTCAACAGAATGCCGAGCAAGTTGCTGGCGGCCGGATCGTTGACCGTCTTCAAGCCCAGCAGCATGGCCGTCTGGCTCTGGTTGCCCGTGCCGTCCCAGCGGTGGCAACTGGCGCAGGCTTCGGCGAACAGCTTGTTGCCGAGTGCACTGCCGCTGCCCGGTTCTGCAAGCGTGACCTGCTGCGGGCGAGGCACGCCTTCACTGCGCGGTGGCGAGTCCTTGAGGAACACTGCAATCGCCTGACGGTCAGCGTCAGTCAGGTGGCGCAAGCTGTTTTCCACCACCTCCGCCATGGGCCCTGAAGACAAACCCAGGCCTGGCGCTGCGCCATCCTTCAAATAGCCAGCTAGCACGTCCGTGGGCCAGGCACCAATGCCGTGCACGGGGTCGGCACTGATGTTGTAGGCGTTCCAACCCTGGATCAGATTACCGGCCAGCGAGCGCTCGCTGCTGACAGCCTGAAACAGGTTGCGCGGTGAATGGCATTCGCCGCAGTGACCCGGCCCTTCGACGAGGTATTTGCCGCGATTCCACTCAGCAGAGCGCTGGCTGTCCGCCTGAAATGGCTCATCGTTAAGGAACAGCAAATTCCAGAAAACCATGCCCCAGCGCTGATTGAACGGGAAGCCGATGTGGTTTTCGCGCGGTGCTTGCTCGACCGGTTCCAGGCTATCGAGATAACCCTTGATCGCGAGGATGTCATCGCGCGACATCTTGCTGTAGGAGGTATAGGGAAACGCCGGGTAGTAGTGCTTGCCGTCACGGCCAATGCCGGTCTGCAGCGCACTGACGAACTCGTCATCGGTCCATGCACCGATGCCGGTTTGCGTGTCCGGGGTAATGTTGGGCGAAAACAGCGAGCCGAACGGCAGCTTGAACTCAACACCACCGGCGAAGGGTTGACCGCCAGACACGGTATGGCAAGCCACACAGTTGGCAGCGCGCGTCAGGTATTCGCCCTTAGCCAGCAAGTCCTCTTGCGCATAGGCCGCTTGCGCCAGCAGAGCCGCGCTGGCGAGCGTCAGTAGGTTGCTTATTAATTTCATCAAGTGCTCCTTAAACCGGGTAGTAGCCGAAGCGGCTCAGCGGCAGGCGACGGATGCGCTGACCCGAGGCGGCGAACAGGGCGTTGACCAGGGCCGGACCGATCAACGCAGTACCGGCCTCGCCGACGCCACCCGGCGCCTCCAAGCTAGGCAGCAGGTGCACCTCCACCTCCGGCGCTTCGCTGATGCGCAGCTGCCGGTAGTTGTGGAAGTTGGTCTGCTGCACCTGGCCGTTTTCGATGAGGATTTCGTTGAATAGCGAGGCGGACAGTCCGAACAGCGTGCCGCCCTCGATCTGCGCCTTAACCGAGGTCGGGTTAGTCGCAAAGCCGCAATCCACCACACTGACCAGCCGCTTGATGCGTATGCCCAAGTCGCCCTGCATCTCCAGTTCAACCAGGGTCGCCACATAGCTGCCGAACACCGCACTGACCGCCACACCACGGCCTTGCCCTGCGGGCAACGGCTTATTCCAGTCAGTCTTTTCGGCCAGCAAACGCAGCACCGCCTGGGCACGCGGCTGCTCCGCCATCAGTTCCAGGCGGTAGGCAACCGGGTCGGCCTTGGCGTTGTGCGCCAGCTCATCAATAAAACACTCCAGGGCATAGGTGCCGCGCAGCGGGCCCACGCCGCGCCACCAGGACACGGGCACAACGCTCGGCTCCTGGCGGATATAACGAACCTGCAAATGCGCCAGGCTGTAGATGGGGTCTACCGCCACTTCCACGGCATCACTATCCACGCCATTGGGCGGCAAGCTGCCGACATAACGGGCGAGAATCGAGGCGCCGGCGATGCGGTGCTCCCAACCCAGCGGCCGTCCCTGCTCGTCGAGGGCGGCCTGCATACGGTCGGCATACAGCGGCCGGTAGAGGTCGTGGGTCATGTCTTCCTCACGGCTCCAGATCAGCTTGATCGGGTAATCGACCTGGCATGCGATGGCCACCGCTTGGGTGATGAAATCAAACTCCAGACGCCGGCCGAATGCGCCACCGATCAATTGGTTGTGCACCTGGATTTTTTCCACGGGCAACCCGGTGACTTGGGCGGCCGTCTGCTGGGCAAACACCGGTACTTGGGTGCCGACCCACAGCTCGCAGGCATCTTTGCGCACATGGGCCACACAACTCATGGGTTCAAGCGGCGAATGGGACAACAGCGCCTGCTCGTAAACCGCTTCGAACTGGCTGGCCGATTGCTGCTTGGCTTGCTCAATGTCGCCGCTGCGCTTGGCGACCACGCCATCACGGCTACTGGCGGCGAGCAACTCCTGGTCCAACTGCGCTGAACCAATCGCGGCATGTGGGCCGAGGTCCCACTCGATCTTCAGCGCCCTGATGGCCTGCTGACAGGCCCAGAAGTTGCTCGCAGTGACGGCCACGGCATTGTCCAGGCGCACGATGTCGCGCACCCCAGGCACTCGTCGCGCCTGACTGTCATCAACGTTGAGCAGCCGCCCGCCATACACCGGACAGGTGATACTGGAGGCCACCAGCATGCCGGGGATTTGCAGGTCGATGGTAAAGTGCGCCTTGCCGTTGACCTTCGCAGGCGTATCCAGACGCTGCGCGGGGGTGCCCAGCAACTTGAACTGCTCGGGGGTTTTCAGCGGCACTGCGTCGGGCAATGGCAGCGTCGCAGCCGCTTCGACCAAGTCGCCATAGGCCGCCTGCAGGCCATTGGGGCCAAGCACCTGGCCGTTCTGCGCATGGCACAGGCTCGGCGCGACGCGCCATTGCAGAGCAGCCGCCTGGATCAACAGGATGCGCGCCGTAGCGCCCGCCCGACGCAGCGGCTCCCAGGTAACACGAGTAGAAGTCGAACCACCGGTGGCCTGAAACTGCATCAGGCTGTCGGTATACAGCGCCGAGTTCGGTGGCGCTTCCTGGATCACTACCTGATCCAGGGGCACTTCCAGCTCCTCGGCGACCATCATGGCAATACCGGTTTGCGCACCCTGGCCCATTTCAATTTTCGGCGAGATCACCGTGACCACGCCATCGGGGCCAACGCGGACAAAGGCACCGTAACCCTCCGCGGAGTGATCACCAAGCCGACCTGCCGCAGCCGCCTCGGCGGCTGCGCTTTTGGCCACCAGCGGCGGTAGCCAGGTACTCAACACCAAGCCACCGAGGGCGATACCGCTGCCCTGCAAGAGGCGGCGACGGGACATATCAACAGTCACTTCGTTAGGCTTTTTCATCTCACGCCTCCTCAACCTGGCCAACACTGTGAATGGCCGTGCGAATCCGGGTGTAGGTGGCGCAGCGGCACAGATTGCCCGCCATGGCGGCATCAATTGCCTGATCATCGGGCTTCGGCTGGCTCTGCAGCAGCGCCGTGGCGGCCATGATCTGCCCTGATTGGCAGTAACCGCATTGCACCACCTCATGCGCCAGCCATGCCTGCTGCACGGCTTGGCCCACGACCGTCTCACCGATGGCCTCAATGGTGGTGATCGCGCGGCCCGCCACGGCGGAAATCGGCGTCACGCACGAACGAATCGGCTGGCCATCGAGGTGCACGGTGCACACGCCGCACTGGGCAATGCCGCAGCCATACTTGGTTCCGGTTAGGCCCAGCACATCGCGCAGGACCCATAGCAGAGGCATATCGGGGGCAACGTCAACCTGCTGCGACTGTCCGTTGATGATTAACGTTTGCATGGTATTTCCTCTGCTTAAAGTGTTGATGCCGACAACCTTGGTTATCGCTTTGATCATGTGGGTGCGCGACGTGAGGCAGACTTAAACAGCGTCATGCCCTCACGAATCTATTCGCCTTAAACGGGCAACCAGCCACCCGGCCAATGGAAAGGAAATAAGCTGGGTGACAGGCACCAATACCAGCACTTCCACCAGCACCATTACCGGGAAACTCAGATCACGGGTCAGCGGGGCTAATACACTCAGCACCAACAAGAGTGTTGGGTAAAGCCCCAGACAACCAACCACTACACGCCAGAACATGGCGTTTATTTTATGCGAGCGCTTACTGGGTTTATGCATACCCCCCCCTGCAGGCATTGCCTGTAACTTAGCAATCTGGATTTTTTAAATAAAAAAGCCCTACCAGCAAGGAGCTTGAGCTGGCAGAGCAATAACCTGTGTTATTCCAACAAGCGGCAATCAGTCCTCACTGACGCGAACCACTAACTTGCCAAAATTGCGCCCCTCGAGCAGGCCGATAAAGGCCTTAGGCGCCTCCTCCAGACCACTCACTAATTCTTCACGGTATTTAATCCGGCCCTGCGCAAACCAGCTCGACATATCGTTAAAGAACTCGTCGTAGCGGTGGCTGTAATCATCAAAAATGATGAACCCCTGCACATGAATACGCTTGCGCAGAATGCTGCCCATCAAAGCAGGCAAACGATCTGGCCCGTTGGGTAAAGCGGTATCGTTGTAGTGCGCAATAATGCCGCAGACGGGCACTCGGGCCTTGGTATTGAGCAGCGGCAGCACCGCATCGAAGACCTTGCCGCCGACATTCTCGAAGTAGATGTCGATACCTGCCGGGCAGGCCTTGGCCAGTTGCTCGGCGAAGTCCGGCGCACGGTGATCTAGACAGGCATCAAAACCCAGCACCTCGACCGCATGCCGGCATTTTTCCGCGCCACCGGCGACACCGACCACATGGCAGCCCTTGATCTTGCCGATCTGCCCCACAGTCGCGCCGACCGGCCCGGTGGCCGCCGCCACCACCAGGGTTTCACCCGCCTGCGGCCGGCCAATATCGAGCAAGCCCATATAAGCGGTGAAGCCCGGCATGCCAAAGATGCCCAAGGCATAAGAAGGATGCGCCGGCGACTCACCCAACGCGGTCAGATCGCTTCCATCGGACAGCGTGTAGTCCTGCCAGCCAGCAAAGGACAGCACCCAGTCACCGACCTTGTAGGCCGGGTTTTTCGAAGCCTCCACACGGCATACAGTGCCACCCACAATCACTCCACCGACTTCCACCGGCGCAGCATAGGACGGTGCATCACTCATGCGACCACGCATGTAAGGGTCAAGTGAGAGGTAAACGGTACGCAACAGAACCTGCCCTTCTGCTGGCTCAGGAATGGGGCTTTGCTCAATGCGAAAATTCGCTTCGAGAGGCGCACCGTGGGGACGTGAGGCCAGAACGACGCGCCGATTGATTAGCTTTGATTGGGGCATGTGCAAACTCCTGGGGTTGCTGAAGTTGGGCTTGTCTCGATCACCCGAATTAGACCAGTCGACTAGTTGGTCAGTGAAAAAAATGCCCACCAACAGGTGGGCAACCGCGCCATCAGATGTTGTCAGAGGTCAGAATGGTCTGAGTTGTGGCCATGGCGTTTTCCAGCGGCCGACTATTACGGTGTAGCTTGCTCAGCAGACTCGCACCGAGCCACAACTGGTAAAGGGCCGTCGCAGTGTGGAAAGCATCGCCCATTGCCAGAGAACCGTCTCGCTGCCCCTGCTCAATACATTCAGAAATCCGCGCAATGATTTGATCTGCACCATCGCGCAGCGTGAGGCGCATGGGCTCCGAAAGATCAGCTACCTCTGCGCTCAGCTTCACCACCAGGCACTTCTGGTCGTCGCAGGGCTCGCAGTAGCTGTCTAGCCACTTCTGCCAATACCCCATCAGGCGCTCGCGAGCCGTGTTGCCCGTGACGGCAAAACGCTCATCCATGCTCGCCAAATAATTGCGAAAGTAATCCTCAAGCAACGACTGGCCGTACTGCTCTTTGGACTTAAAATAATGGTAAAACGAGCCTTTCGGCACGTTAGCGGCCTGCAAAATCTCGTTAAGGCCCACACCAGTGAAGCCCTTAACCACCATCATGCGGTGGCCGGTATCGAGTAGATGCTGACGCGTATCGTCGTAACGTAGTTTCATCGGATTAATGTATCAATAAATAGACCAGTCGTCTATAGTGAATTTCTGAGAGAATTGTTAGCCATTCTTGATGACACTCAGACAGTATACAGACCAACCCACACACAGCGAGCTCATGGCGGCGCAGTACGGCGAAGCACCTACCTGAAGCTAACGGGGAACCTTCAAACCGCCCTTCGCTCGTGCCCAGAAGGAAAGCCGCTGGATAGAGACCTCAGTGGATCCGGAGGGAACCTAAAGGGCATCGCCGCACTCAGCTTGCCATGCCAGTAGACTGGTCGCTTAGTGACAGATAAAATTTTGATCGCCGGTTGCTGGCCCCCCCCCCTGCCGAGATCCCTCATACAAAGCACACCTCCCCTCCCACGATAACTTACAAGGCGTAATAACGATGATAAAACTCCACCATCTAAATGATTCTAGGTCGTTTCGTATTCTGTGGCTACTGGAAGAAATAGGCCAACCATATGAAATCATTCGGTATCAGCGTGATAAAGAAACCCATCTGGCCCCCGAAACCCTGAAGGACATTCACCCGCTAGGCAAATCTCCGGTTATTGAGCTCGACGGCAAGATAATTGCGGAGTCAGGGTCGATTACAGAAGTTTTGATTAAAGAATTCGCCCCCCATCTAGCACCAAACGAAAAAAGTCCAGAATATATTGACTACCTACAATGGATACACTTCTCAGAGAGCTCAGCGATGCTCCCGCTCCTACTTAAAATATTCAATGAGTTCGAAACACGATCCGGAACCGACCTAAAATTCCTCAAGAACTATGCAGAAATTGAATTCAACAAAGTTTTTTCATACCTAAACAATCACTTGAATAATAAAAAATTTTTAGTCGAAGACAGACTCACAGGAGCAGACTTCATGCTGGGTTTTGTAGTGAAAGGCGCACTCAATCTGCTCAAGTCTAGCGGTGCATTTCCACATATCGAAAGCTATATTACTAATATTGAAAATCAGATAAGTTACAAGCGAGCACTGGATATAGATGCCAATTAAACCTGGCTTCGCAAAAAAAGCCTCCAAGAAACCAACGCCGGTCTGAGAGCAGCATTGCTCAATTCATACCCCAAAAGGACTCAACCGAGTGACTCAACCGAAAACCCGGGTTCGACCCGGGTTTTTGCTTTTTTACAGACGCACTTTCTCTATATCAGCCAGCAAATAGCCCAACTTCTAGCTCACGGACCACCGATCATGGGATATATCTGACCCACGAGGAGAAACTTTCGAACTAACCCCTGGGCATCCCTTCAATAACACCGACGAGCATTTCAACGATATTCTGCGTTGCCACTCAGACCGTAGAATCGACACTGTTGCCCTGAGGCTAGCAGCAATATTTCAAGAACCGAATGGAGAAGGCTGAATAAAATTCTTGCGTCCCAGTTCAACACCTTCGAGGGGTGATATATCAAGCGGAAGCGGCACTAGGGCTATTTTGATGGCACCACGCATAGGTGTCGAGGCCCGTAGCTTTCATACCAGCTCAGCAAGCAGCACCGAACCATCACCGACGAGAACGACTAAGAGTCCCCTTGCGCAGACAGCGAGCCCCCGCAGGCTTCAAGCGCAGGTGCTGATCGTCCTTGACCAGGTACCTCATTGCCTCGTGGGTATTAGGCCGCTTCGACTGATCCTCCCTATGGATCTGGCCGATGCCTAGCTTGTCGCCGTACTGTTCCTTATCATGGTTGCAGCTGTGGGCATAGCCCTGACGACGAGTGATCTCCTCCCACAGCTTGCCAATCCTAGTTGCCTTACAGACATCCCGGCACACTATGTTGCCATTGAAGAAGTAGGCTGCATGGATGTGGTAACCCCTGCCGTCATTTCGATCCCCCTGCTCAACGGCGTAGATGTATCCGATAAGATGCTCGAAGATCGGATGGCGGTGGTGCTTGGTAATCAGGGCATCCAAGTGATTGAACACTTGTTCGATACGTAGCCTGGCTTGTGCCTCAGACCAGTAGTACAGGTTCAACCTGATGATCGCGGTACGCGAGTATCGGCTCATCATCGCATCCGTGTACTCGGTGATTTCCCTATCCTGCTGCTTGGCCAACTGCTGCCGGTCCCACTTCCTACGCCGATACCACTGCTCTCGTGTCAGTTCACGGATCCGTGCGGTCAGGACGTTCATGCTCTGGTGATGACTGAGCCAGTACGTCTCCGTCTCGCTCATGCAGACAGGACCATTGGGTGAACGCTGAAGACCGATGTCGTCACAGGCTTCCCGGAACGCTAACAGGTGCTCGCTATAGTCGTACGGCACTCGATCATCGAACAGGTTGTACATCTGCTGGACGTTGGTGAAGTACCGGGAGAGTCTGGTCTGCTCGACCTGCTCATAGCCTGACCGTTTGTGCGTGATCCGGAATGCGGGTGTATCGCTGCGCTCGATAGCCTGGACGAGTGACTCGATCTGCAGGGCTATGTCGGACTGGGATAGGTGGGTGTTGAGCTTGCGGTTGTTCATGGCTGAGTACCTGGTTGGTTTTTGGTGCATACCAGGTACGTGATGTGTTTCTTTTTACTGGTCTTCTTTCCCTCCGGTGTAGTCAGTGGTGATGGGTAGTGATGGATAGTAAGAGTTGGTAGTTAATAGCTATTAGCTATATCAATAGATGCAGCCCCGCCCATAACCGACCGTCCCGATCAGGCCGGGCAATGGGGAGCAACATTGCCGAGCCTGTCGAGAGATTTGCCGCATTGCGCTTTGGGAGAGTTAGCTGAGAGCCCAAAGCTGTTCGAGTCGGCATAAGCGCCATGACCAGCCGAAGCCGATCATGGCGCAGGTGGCGGTTCTAGCTGGCCATGCTCAGATGGCCGATGGGACGCGTGGACGCTCCCTCAGCTTGGTCACGCTCCTCGATCCGGGCCAGGATCCAGTCGTGCACCTCGCTATCGACCCAGCCGACGCAGCGGTCGCCCAGCGATACCGGCTTCGGAAACGTGTTATCCGAGATGTATTTGTAGATCGTCGACCTAGATAGGCCGGTAGCGATTATCACATCTTGCAAGCGGAGAATTCGCATGAATAGGGCTCCTCTGTTTGTCCCAGAGGATTTGCGAGGGCCGTATAAAAAAACTGCCTGTTACCCAGCAGCCCGTGCCGGCGTGAGCAACCCTGACTTTTCGCGCAGCTCCAGCGGAATATCCACCTCCCTCAACACGCTTTTCACCACAGGATCATCGCACCCCTTGGTGACCATCCAATGCTTGGCCAGACCTTCGTCCGAGGCTCTTTCAGTCAACAGAGCGATGCAACGGTGGCCAGTCGACACATGCGCCGGGACCAAGCTGTAGCTAACCCTGGCCAGATCAATGCTGGATACCTGCGAAAAACGTTGGACCACCTCTCTGGCCAGCTCAAGGACTTGGTGGTGGAGGAAGTCGAAAATCTCCTCGTGGTCCAGAATCGCTTTGTCTTTGGGATCAAGCATCGGCAGTCGAAAGAATGCCGCCACTTGCTCCTTCACCGTCGAGTCCACACCGCGCACCTTTCCCCATCCGGCGGAATCAGCCTGAACCCAGTGGCGCGACAGAAAGCCCAATACGCAGTCACAAATAAAAAGCTCAAGCTGATCAAACGCATGATCTGGCGCTCGCCTGAAGAGACGAACCACGCTGCGAGGTGCCAAGTATTCCCCTCGCCTTAGGAAGGAGTTGCGATCAAGTCTGACGCCAGCCAAAAACTTGTAGTCGATGTCTTGATCGGCGGCCTTCTCATGCACCACGACGGAAACAACGTCGTCAGCAGGTGAAAGCTGAAGGTGGTTCAGATTAAGCCAATAAACGCTCCTGAGCTTCTCAGCGAAAATCGGACTCGCCAACCCAGGTATGTGTCTACGAATGAATCCCAGCTCCGTAAGCCTGCGCAAGCGCTGCTTAAGAGAGGCCGCATCCATTCCCGTCAGCAAGCAGAGCTCCTTGCTACTCAGCCCCCTGGCAACCCCAAACGGATCTGCATGGCTTAGCAATATCATGAGCAGCAAACGATTCGCCAAGCTGAGCTTCCCCTGTCGCACTGGAGCAACTCGCTTCTCGTCTCGCGAGCGTGTGTTGAGCTCCTTCGCAGTCGGCGCATCGTCCTTCCAGCCAGACCAGATGGCCCTGATGCGCTCGCCACCCAAGACATGCTTGACCAAACCGGGGTGGTTCAGCGTCCTTTCCTCAACATCCCGCAGAGCCGACTGGATAGCTTTGCTCATCTCGTAGGTACACCTTGGCCGCCCCTTCCCTTCGGGCTGAGTAACGACTCGCAGTACCCCCACATCAACCAGTTGGGCAACCGCTTTTGAAACGGCTTGCACCGGAAGCCGCAGGTCTTCAGCCAATTGCTTCTGCGAACGAGGCTTAGGCGTCACCGCGCCATAGTGCTCCCAGAATGCAATGAGCAAAAATTTAGCATCTGGATCACCTGCCCTTAGCTTCGCATCAAGAATCCTAGCAAGCATATAACCTCCAATTTTTAACTCGTAAATATACCCTATATCTACGATACCTTAGTTACAGTAACGACTCATATAACAACACGTAACGTTTTACTCACATATCAGTGTCAAAGCTGATAACGGTTGCGTAACGAAACAGTAACGGTATAAATCTTTCCCGAAGGATTGGCTTTGGCTCATAGCCCAAATGGCCCGCCTGGAGGATGAGATGTCAGAAAATGAGAAACCACTGAAGTGGCTGCGCAAGCAGGATGGTGAGTGGGAATGGGCAGCCGATTACCTCAGGCACCGGCTCGATGCCGAGTACATGAGGAGGCTCAAGGGCGATGCGTTTACCCGGTTTTCGACCTACGAGAACGTCGTTGCTGCTATCAGGCAGATCCAAGAGGACAGGCTGGACCTGGTCATAAGACTGCAGGGAGCTATACGGCAGCGTCGCTACCGCTCTGACAGCAATGGCCGAAAACCTCGAACATTCACCCTCAGCAAACAAACCCTTTCCAAGCTGGACTCAATCGCAAAGCGAAATAACACTGACGAGACAGCTGTAATCACAGCGCTCATAGAAAGAGAAGGACTGGCCGCCGAGGCCGAGAGGGATTACAAAAAGCAGCTCAAGGAATCAGTCGCGCGCGAGCAAAAGAACGCAGCCCAGGCAGTTGCGACCATGACCGCTCAACGGGACGAGGCGTTGAAATACGCCGAGCGGTATCTGAGGCTTTTAGTTCAATGGGAGCTAATGTGGCCTGACGAAACGCCACCCACCGCAAGCGATGAGGATGTGTCGAAGCTTGTGGAGTCCAAAATGAAAGACCTAAAGGACAAGCTAGCCTACATTGCCTTCAGAGACGCAGTGACAACTGACCGAGGGCATGACGAGCGCTAATCATCTCACCTCGCACTGAAGCAGGCACGAAGCACAAAACCGGGTACAAAACCGGGTACATAATTTTCAGATATTGAAACTCCCTCAGGACTGGTGGCCGCCTCAGGCCTGACTTAGTGGATAACGTCTGAGTTCTTCGGCGACACGAAAAAGCCCGCGCGGATCGCTCGATCCCCGCGGGCTTTTCTTTGCCCTACGCGCCCGTCACGTTGCGCGCGCGCGCCGCGTGCAGCTTCTTGTAGCTGTCGATCAGGCGCAGGTGCCGGTCGAGCCCTTCGAGCTTCATGCTGGTCGGGGTCAGGCCGTGGAAGCGCACGCTGCCTTCCAGCGAGCCGAGCACCGCATCCATGCGCGAGTCACCGAACATTCGGCGGAAGTTGACCTCGAAGTCGGCCATTTCCAGGTCGTCGTCCCGTTGGACTTCCAGGGCGGCGTTCAGCGCCTGATAGAACAGGCCGCGCTCCAGGCTGTTGTCGTTGTACTGGAGGAAGGCCTCGACCCATTCCTTGGCGTCGTCGTAGCGTTTGAGGGCGAGGTTGATCAGCAGTTTGAGTTCCAGCACGGTGAGCTGGCCCCACGCGGTGTTGTCGTCGAACTCGATGCCGATCAGCGTGGCGATGTCGCCGTAGTCGTCGAGCTCGCTGTTCTCCAGGTTGCGCAGCAGGGACTTCAGGCCACGGTCGTCGAGGCTGTGCAGTTCGAGGATGTCCTTGCGGAACAGCAGCGCCTTGTTGGTGTTGTCCCAGATGAGGTCCTCGACCGGATAGATCTCGGAGTAACCCGGCACCAGAATCCGGCAGGCGGGCGCGCCGAGGTCGTCGTAGGTGGCCACGTAGACCTCCTTGCCGAGGTCTTCGAGGATGCCGAACAAGGTGGCGGCCTCCTCGGCGTTGGAATCCGCGCCCTGGCCGGAAAAATCCCACTCGACGAACTCGAAGTCGGCCTTGGCGCTGAAGAAACGCCAGGAGACCAGCCCGCTGGAGTCGATGAAATGCTCGACGAAGTTGTTCGGCTCCATCAGCGCCTGGCTTTCGAAGGTCGGCTGCGGCAGATCGTTGAGCCCCTCGAAGCTGCGCCCCTGGAGCAACTCGGTAAGGCTGCGCTCCAGCGCCACTTCGAGGCTCGGATGAGCGCCGAAGGAGGCGAACACGCCGCCGGTGCGCGGGTTCATCAGGGTCACGCACATCACCGGGAATTCGCCGCCCAGGGAGGCGTCCTTGACCAGCACCGGGAAGCCTTGCGCCTCCAGCCCCTGGATGCCGGCGACGATCGACGGGTACTGGTCCAGCACCGCTGGCGGTACGTCCGGCAGGCACAGCTCGCCTTCGAGGATCTCGCGCTTCACGGCGCGCTCGAAGATCTCCGACAGGCACTGCACCTGCGCCTCGGCCAGGGTGTTGCCGGCGCTCATGCCGTTGCTGAGGAACAGGTTCTCGATCAGGTTCGACGGGAAGTACACCGTCTCGCCGTCGGACTGGCGCACGAAGGGTAGCGAGCAGATGCCACGGGCCTTGTTGCCGGAGTTGGTGTCGTAGAGGTGCGAGCCGCGCAGCTCGCCTTCCGGGTCGTAGATGGCGCGACAGTGCTCGTCGAGAATCTCCGCCGGCAAGGCATCCTTCGGGCCTGGCTTGAACCAGCGCTCGTCCGGGTAATGGACGAACTCGGCGGCGGCGATCTCCTCGCCCCAGAACTGGTCGTTGTAGAAGAAGTTGCAGTTCAGCCGTTCGATGAACTCGCCCAGCGCGGAGGCCAGCGCGGCCTCCTTGCTCGCGCCCTTGCCGTTGGTGAAGCACAGCGGCGAGGCGGCGTCGCGGATGTGCAACGACCAGACGTTGGGCACGATGTTGCGCCAGGAGGCGATCTCGATCTTCATGCCCAGCTCGGCGAGGATGCCGGACATCTGCGCGATGGTCTGCTCCAGCGGCAGGTCCTTGCCGGGAATTCGCGTGCTGGCATCGGACACCGGCAGCAACAGGGCCTGGGCGTCGGCATCGAGGTTTTCCACTTCCTCGATGATGAATTCCGGTCCCTGCTGCACCACCTTCTTCACCGTGCAGCGGTCGATGGAGCGCAGGATGCCGAGGCGGTCCTTCTCGGAGATGTCCGCCGGCAGCTCGACCTGGATCTTGAAGATCTGCGCGTAGCGGTTCTCCGGGTCGACGATGTTGTTCTGCGACAGGCGGATGTTGTCGGTGGGGATGTCGCGGGTCTGGCAGTAAAGCTTGACGAAGTAGGCCGCGCACAGCGCGGAGGACGCCAGGAAGTAGTCGAACGGCCCCGGCGCCGAGCCATCGCCCTTGTAGCGAATGGGCTGGTCGGCGATCACCCTGAAGTCGTCGAAGCAGGCTTCAAGACGCAGGTTGTCGAGAAAGTTGACCTTGATTTCCACGCAGAACCACCCTGACCGGCAAAGAACGTTTGCGCGCATTATCCAGGCATTTGCGTAGGAAATCCTCTGCTATCCGCCGGCCCGTGGCCAGGCCGCGCGAGACGCAAGCGCCCCGCGCGGCAAGCGGCTCACGCCTGTGCGCGCAGCTCGCGGGCAGCAGCGACCATGTTCACCAACGCGGCTTCGGTCTCCGGCCAGGCGCGGGTCTTCAGGCCGCAGTCCGGGTTGACCCACAGACGCTCGGCGGGGATGCGTTGCGCCGCCTTGCGCAGCAGCTTGACCATTTCCTCGCGACCCGGCACACGCGGGGAGTGGATGTCGTATACCCCCGGACCGATCTCGTTGGGATAGGCGAAGCGCTCGAAGGCCTCCAGCAGTTCCATGTCCGAGCGCGAGGTCTCGATGGTGATCACGTCCGCATCCATCGCGGCGATCGACTCGATCACGTCGTTGAACTCGCTGTAGCACATGTGGGTGTGGATCTGGGTTTCGTCACGCACACCGCTGGCGGTCAGGCGGAAGGCTTCGGTGGCCCACTCCAGGTAATGCGGCCATTGTGCATGTCGCAAGGGCAGGCCTTCGCGGAAGGCCGCCTCGTCGATCTGGATGATCTTGATGCCGGCGGCCTCCAGGTCGACCACCTCGTCGCGGATGGCCAGCGCCAGTTGACGGGCCTGAACCTCGCGGGACAGATCCTCACGCGGGAAGGACCACATCAGCATGGTCACCGGACCGGTCAGCATGCCCTTCATGACCTTGCGGGTCTGGCTCTGGGCATAGCGAATCCACTCGACGGTCATCGCCCGCGGGCGGCTCAGGTCACCGTAGATGATCGCCGGCTTTACGCAGCGCGAACCGTAGCTCTGCACCCAGCCGAAGCGAGTGAAGAGGTAGCCATCGAGCTGTTCGGCGAAGTATTCCACCATGTCGTTGCGCTCGGCCTCGCCGTGTACCAGCACGTCCAGGCCCAGTTCCTCCTGGAGCTTCACCGCGTGGCGAATCTCGCCGCGCATGGCCTCGACGTAGTCGGCTTCAGCCAGCTTGCCCTGCTTGAAGGCCTGACGCGCATGGCGGATGGCCGAAGTCTGCGGGAAGGAGCCGATGGTGGTGGTTGGATAGGCAGGCAGGTCGAGTCCGGCGCGTTGCTTGGCGATGCGTTCGGCAAACACCGAATGGCGCTGGCTGTCGGCCGGGACGACCGCGGCGAGGCGTGCCTGCACCTGCGGCTTGTGGATACGCGGCGAGGCGGCGCGGCTGGCCTGCACGGCACGGCTTTGCTGCAGCGCGGCGAGCACTTCGGGCGCCTGCGGGGCATCGACGGCACGCGCCAGAATGGCGACCTCGGCGCATTTCTGCACGGCGAACGCCAGCCAGCTCTTGAGCTCGGCATCGAGCTGGTCCTCACGCTCGAGGTCCACCGGGCTGTGCAATAACGAGCAGGACGGTGCGACCCACAGGCGCTCGCCGAGACGCTCCTGGGCGTGACGCAGTACCTCCAGCGCCTTCTCCAGGTCACAACGCCAGACGTTGCGGCCATTGACCAGTCCGAGGGAAAGCACCTTGTAAGCCGGCAGGCGGTCGAGAATCGTCGGGTATTGCTCGGGAGCGCGCACCAGATCGATGTGCAGACCGTCCACCGGCAAGCCGGCGGCCAGGCCGAGGTTGTCCTCCAGGCCGCCGAAATAGGTCGCCACCAGTTTCTTCAGCGGCTCGCTCTGCAGCAGGTGGTAGGCACGCTCGAAGGCATTCTTCCAGTCCTGCGGCAGGTCCAGCACGAGAATCGGCTCGTCGATCTGCACCCACTCCACGCCCTGCTCGGCAAGCCGGCGGAAGATCTCGCCGTACAGCGGCAGCAGGCGGTCGAGCAGTTGCAGCTTGTCGAACTCGGTGCCCTTGGTCTTGCCCAGCCAGAGATAGGTGAGCGGGCCGATCAGCACCGGCTTGACCACATGCCCCAGCGCGCGGGCTTCCTCGACCTCCTCGAAGAGCTGCTCCCAGCTCAGCGCGAACGACTGGTCGACCGTGAACTCGGGGACCAGGTAGTGGTAGTTGGTATCGAACCACTTGGTCATTTCCTGCGCGTGGGCGCCGCCACAGCAGCTGTCGCTGACGCCCCGGGCCATGGCGAAGAGCGTGTCCAATGTAGGCTTGGCGCCCTTGGCCGGGGCGAAGCGAGCGGGGATCACGCCAAAGGTCAGCGAATGGGTCAGCACCTGGTCGTACCAGGCGAAGTCGCCGACCGGCAGCAACTCGATCCCGGCCTCTTTCTGTGCCTGCCAGTGGGCGGCGCGCAGCGACCTGCCGACAGCGCGCAGGCCGGCTTCGTCTAGCTCGCCTTTCCAGAAGGCTTCCTGGGCCTTCTTCAGTTCGCGATCCCGACCAATACGCGGGAAGCCTAGGTTGTGGGCCAGGGCCATGGCAGTGCTCCGTATAAGACATTGACGGCGCACATTCTCGACGGCCCTCAAGAATGAGACAAACTCATTGATTTAAAGATCGCAGAGAAAATTACTCATGTTCCGCATACCTGGAACCTCAGAGCTTCATGTCCAGCGACAGGTAGGCGGCCCGGCCCGGTGCCGGGGAGAACATGGGCTGGTCGTCGCCTCCCCAGAAGAAGTTGTCGTACCAGACGTACTCGTAGTCGTAGTCGGTCAGGTTTTTCACCTGCAGGCCAACGCTGGTCGTGTCGTTCACCTGATAGCGCGCGCTGACGTCGAGAACGGCGAAGCCGCCGTACTTGCCTTGCTCGTTCAACTCGTCGATGTAGTAGTCGCCTTGCGCTCGGGCCTGCAAGCCGAAACGCCAGGCATCGTTGAATTGGTAATCCGCACCCAGATTGCTGATGTAGCGCGGCGTCGAGAAGACCTCGTTGCCCTTGAGCGACGCACCGCCAGCGGAGTATGCGCTGACTACCTTGGCTTCCTGATAGGCATGCGAGGCCCAGACGCTGAGCTGATCGGTCAACTGTGCATTGAGCTGCAGATCGACACCGCGGCGGCGGGTCTTGCCCAGGCCTACCGTGGTGCCCGTACTCGGCATGTTGGCCACCTCGTCGGTAGCGTCCTGCTGCCAGACGGCGATGCGCGCTTCGCTGCCAGCGAACGGCTTGAACTTCACCCCAAGCTCCTTGCCGGTATTGATCGATGGATCGAAGGAGACCTGGCCGGCGGTGAGATAGGCCGGCGCCGTTGAGCCGGTGAGAATCTGGAAGGTACGCCCCCAGTTGGCATACAGGTTGATGTCCGGCGTGAGGCTGTAGACCACGCTGAGCTTGGGCTGCTTGATCCATCCGTAGTCCTGCAGTTCGGCCCGCACACCGCCCTGCAACTCGGTGTTGCCGGAAAACTGGTCAACCCGGTAAGCGGGGATGATCTTCAGCCTATCGGTAGCCTGGATGATGGCCTGCACGTAGACGCCGGTGTTGTACAGGGTATAGCTGTCGTCGTTCTGCACCCGCGCAGGCGTTGCGTCGAAGTCGGTTGGCACGCTGTAGTCGTAGCGGTAGCGACGGTACTGGTTGTCCTGCTGCTCGTAGTTGACCCCACCGTCGAGGGTCAGGGCCTCATGGGCGTGCCACGTCAGATTGCTCAGCACGCCGGTCTGGCGTTCTTCCCACTGACGACGCTGACGGGGTGCATTGCCTACGTCATAGTCGGTGAAAGTCACCCGACGGTCGTCGTCGTAGCTGTTGTAGTACAGCTTGTTACTCAGGCTCAGGTCGTCACGGAGCTGGAAGTCCGCATGCAGTGCGAGCTGCTTCATGTCTCGGTCGTCGCCATCGTTGGCGTTCTTCTCCGGCGACTGGCTGCGACTGGCAGACAGTTGCTCGGCGGTCAGAAAGCCTGGCTCTTCGGCCTGGTGATGGTAGAGCCGTGCGACCAGGCCAATCTTCATGCGCGCGTCGTCATCGCTGAAGAACCACTTGCCACCCAAGGAATACTTGTTGGATTCGCTGTGATCGCGAAAGCCCTCGGAGTCCTGCTTGGCGACGAAGTAGTTCTGCGCGAAGCGGCCTTCCTCGTGGCCCACGGCCAACTGGAGCTCACGGGTATCGAAGCTCCCGTAGGTCAGTCGCGCATCCTTGTAGTTACCGCCCTGACGCGTGACGAAATTGATGTTGCCACCGATGTTGTGCAGGCCGTAACGCGGGTCGTTGGTCCCCCGTACCACCTCGATGTAATCCAGCTCCAACGGGAAGATCATGTCGATGAAGCGCTGGTTGCCGCTGTTCACATTGCTCGGAATGCCATCGATCAGGGTTTTGATGCCGTTGATGTAGCCCTCGCCATTGAAGGCGCGGAACGTCGCCTTGCCGGACTCCGCCCCCATGCGCGTCTCGGTGAGTTGGATACCGGGCATCTGCCCCAGCAGCTCCCAACTGTTACCGACGTTCTTGTCCTCGATCTGGTCGCTACCCATGACATCGACCGATGTCAGCACGCTTTCGGTGCGCGGAGTACCGCTGCCATTGGCGCCCGGCGTGACGTACAACGCGCCCAGGGAAACGCTGGAGTTAGCAGATTCGGCGGCATAGGCAGAGTGCGCGGCGAGGGTCAAAAGAGTCACGAAATTGGCAGTGGAAAGCTTCAAGGCAGGAACCCGCAGTTCGGTAAGTGGTTGATTATCGGAGAGAAGCGCAAGGCACTCCGTAATTGATACAATATTACATAACAAATAGAAACTCTCACTCACAGAAACAATTGGTAATAAGCCCCGGAGAGGCGCCGGGCCTCGCGCCGCCTGCGCTCGTGCGGAAAACGCCTGATGGGCCTGGGCACGCTGATCCCTGCCCCCAAAAATGAAATAACATAACGGTCCCGCCGCATAGATGGACGCTACACATGAGCGCTGCCCCCCACCCTCTGCCTCTGTTCACCAGCCACCCCGAATCGCTCACAGCTAGCGCGAGCAAAACCCGCCTGCTCGCCATCGATGCCCTACGTGGACTGGTGATGTTGTTCATGCTGGTCGACCACGTGCGCGAGACCTTTTTCCTGCACGCCCAGGTCGGCGATCCGATGGATCCGCTGAATACCTCGCCGGAGCTGTTCTTCACGCGCATCAGCAGCATGCTCTGTGCGCCGGTCTTCGTTTTCCTCACCGGCCTTTCCGCCTGGCTCTACGGGCAATCCCACAGCCCCTCGGAGGTCTCCCGCTTCCTGTTCCAGCGCGGCCTATTCCTGGTCTTTCTCGAACTGACGCTGGTGAACTTCGCCTGGAATGCGACCCTGCTGCCTCCGACCCTGTGGTTGCAGGTGATCTGGGCCATCGGTCTGTCCATGATCATCCTGGCAGGACTGATTCACCTGCCGCGCGCCTGGCTGGCAGCCGTCGGATTCCTGATCGTCGCCGGACATAACCTGCTCGACGGCATCGCACTGGGTCCCGACTCAGCGTTCTTCGTACCCTGGTCGATCCTCCATCAGCGCGCCTTCATCGAGCTCAGCGAGTTCACCCGCGCACGCGTCAGCTATCCAGTCCTGCCGTGGATCGGACTGATCGCTCTGGGTTACGTGGCCGGCCCCTGGTTCGCCCGCAGCGTGCAGCCGACCTGGCGCCTGCGTCGCTTGCTCGTCTGGGGGGTAAGTCTGCTGCTCGGTTTCATCGCCATCCGCTGGCTGAACGTCTACGGCGACCAGCCCTGGCACATGCAGGACAACGCCCTGAGAACCCTGATGAGCTTCCTCTCGCTGACCAAATACCCACCGTCGCTACTGTTCCTGATGCCGACCGTGGGCCTTAGTCTGCTGCTGCTGGCCGGGTTCGAACACCTACAAGCGAACCGCGCGATGGGCGCGCTCGCCCTCTATGGCAGCGCGCCCATGTTCTTCTACGTGCTGCATCTGCTGCTGCTCAAGGCGCTCTACCTGCTGGCGGTCGCGGCCTTCGGTCTAAACCAGGGAGCGTATTTCGGCTTCGATGGGCTGCTTGGCATCTGGGCCTGCGCCGTCCTGCTGGGGGGAGCGTTGTTCCTACCTACACGCGCCTTCGCACGACTCAAGCAACGCCGTCGCGACATCACCTGGCTGAAGTATTTCTAGAAAACCCTGGTCGTCTCGTTCAACGCTGCGCGAGCGAAACGACCGAGGTCCTCACCACTGCCAACGGCTGCACGCCACCGCATCGTGGGCGTGCAGGCTTTCCTGGTGAACCACCTGCAGGCGAAAGCCTTCGACGCCCGGCTGTCCCAGCAGCGCCCGGTGCAGCCGGCGTGCGGCGTCTTCGCAGAACATCGTGTTGGCACCGTTGATACGTGCGAATGCCTGCTCGTCGGCGCGCTTCACCGCCGTCTGCACCGGAGTACCCAGCGCCTGCTCGGCGACACTCAGCAAGGCCTCGACGGGAAACGCCGCGAGGCCTGGCGACAGGCGCAACTCCAGGGTCGCGCGGCTGCGCTGGCTATGTGGCGTAGCGTAAGTGCCGCCCTCCTGGGCGAGCCAGTCGGCGACCGCCTCGTGGGACAGCGGCCGTGCGGCGAATACCTCGGTGAAGCGCTCGCGCACCAACTCGCGGGACAACGCCGCCGAACACGGGCAGGTCGAGGAATAATCCAGTTCCAGGCGTAGCCGCAGGGAAAGCCGCTGTGCGTCGAGCGTCGCCGCCACCGCGAACGGATAACCCTTCCAGCCGGACAACGGGCTGATCAAGGCCGGCCGCTGCAACCCCAGCTCACCACGCACTTCCAGATTGGCCCGCGTGGAAAGCCCCGCATGGCTGCGCAGGAACCCTTCCAGCACGCCGCGCACGGCGGCAGGGGTCAACTCGCTATCGCACAGCGACTCGAGCCCGAGATAGAGACGCGACATGTGGATGCCACGCGCCTTGTCGTCATCCAGGCTGACGCCCGCATCCAACTGCGCCAGCAACGGACGACCGGCCAGGCACAGCGGCAGCGCGATATTGCGCATACCGACCCAGTCCAGCGCGACCGCGTCGCTCGCCTGGGAGCTGCGGGTGATGTCGGGGAGCATTCTGGCGTTCATATCTTCCCTCAAAAGTGTTACGTTATAACACTATACGGAGATTGCCTCGCAGCCTCCAGCAGAACCCTAGAAATCCGCGCCAGCCGCAACGCCCGGC
Source organism: Pseudomonas sp. R4-15 (assembly GCF_055768815.1). Lineage (NCBI taxonomy): Bacteria > Pseudomonadati > Pseudomonadota > Gammaproteobacteria > Pseudomonadales > Pseudomonadaceae > Pseudomonas > Pseudomonas sp. R4-15. The sequence continues at coordinate 1,702,017 of NZ_CM147293.1, read as the reverse complement.
TGCGCCTTGTACTCCCGCGACGCCTGAGGCCCACCATGGATAAGCGACTTCCCGTCACCGTACTCTCCGGCTTCCTCGGCGCCGGCAAGAGCACCCTGCTCAACCACGTACTGAAGAACCGCGAAGGCCGCCGGGTAGCGGTCATCGTCAACGACATGAGCGAGATCAACATCGACGGCGACGACGTCCAGCGCGGCGTCGACCTGCGCCGCGGCGAGGAGCGCCTGGTGGAGATGAGCAATGGCTGCATCTGTTGCACCCTGCGCGAAGATCTCCTCGAGGAGGTCAGCCGACTCGCCCGCGACGGACGCTTCGATTACCTTCTGATCGAATCCACCGGCATCGCCGAGCCGCTGCCAGTGGCCGAGACCTTTACCTTCCGCGACGAGGAAGGCCGCAGCCTGTCCGACCTGGCACGCCTGGACACCCTGGTGACCGTGGTCGACGGCGCCAACTTCCTCGCCGACTTCCAGCGCGCCGACAGCCTGCAGAACCATGGCGAAAGCCTGGGTGAGGACGACGATCGCTCGATCACCGACCTGCTCATCGAACAGGTGGAGTTCGCCGACGTCATCCTCATCAGCAAGACCGACCTCATTCCCGCAGCCCGACGCGACGAACTGCTGGCGATTCTCGCCCGGCTCAACCCGCGCGCGCGCCTGCTGCCGATGGTCATGGGTCAGGTGTCGCTGGACGAGGTGTTGGACACCGGGCTGTTCGACTTCGAGCAGGCCGCCCAGGCGCCAGGCTGGCTGAAGGAACTGCGCGGCGAGCACGTACCGGAAACCGAGGAGTACGGCATCGCCTCGGGGGCCTACCAGGCGCGGCGGCCGTTCCACCCGCAGCGCTTCCACGATTTCCTCGCCCGCGAATGGGTCAACGGCCGCCTACTGCGTTCCAAAGGCTGGTTCTGGCTGGCCAGCAAACCCCGCGAAGCCGGCAGTTGGTCACAGGCCGGCGGTCTGATGCGCGTGTCCCACGCCGGACGCTGGTGGCGTTTCGTACCCCGCGAGCAATGGCCGCAGGACGAGGAAAGCGTCGCGCAGATCCTCCGCCACTGGACCCGGGAGAGCGGCGACTGTCGGCAGGAACTGGTGTTCATCGGCCAGGACATCGACTTCGCGAGGCTCGAGCGCGAGCTGGATGCCTGCCTGCTCGACGATGCCGAGATGGCCGAGGGCGAGGCCGCCTGGCTGGGTTATCCCGACCCGTTCGGGAGTTGGAGCGAAACCGAGCACTGACTCCGGGTCCAAACGCTTCGGCGCCCGGGGACGGTGGTCGACAACCTACCAATTCAGCGGTTGCTCGATGCGTCGCTGCCCCGGTGCGATCAGCCCCCAGTCGCTGGCCAGGCGGGACAGCTCGCCGCCCGGCTGCAGCTCACCCTCGACGTGGCCCCGCCGGCGCTCGGGATTCAGCGCGAAGTGCAAGTCATGCTGACCGGGGCGCTGCAGGTCGAGGTAGACCGGCGTATCGCTGCCGCACTCCAGGCGCAGACGGGTCTCGCCCAGGCTCAGGGCCGGCAGCGCCAGGCGTGCCTGCGGCGCGAGCAGTTCACCTGAAGACTCACGGCAGCGCTGGCGATCACCCGCCAATTGCAATTCGCCACTGAAACGCCCCTGGGCCAGACCCAGTTGGCCGCCCTGCAACCACATCAGATCGCCCCCGGAAAGCGTCATGCGCCAGTCCCAGGGCCAGCCGGAAAGCAGCGCCTGCCAACTGCCCTGCTGCGCGTCACCCAGGCGCAGGTGCAGGCGATTCGGACCACGCAGTTGCCATTGCCAGGGTCCGGAAAGCTGGCCGTTCAGGTACAGCCGTTCGATGGAGCCCTGCAGCAGCGAACCCTCGATGTTCTCGGCGCGCAGCGTCGCCGGCAGCAACCGGGGCAGCCAGTCGGCAGCGGGCCAGTAGAGCGCCGCGGCGAGCAGCGCCACCAGCACCAGCAGACACGCCAGCAAGCCTCGCAGCACGCGCTTCATGCTCCGGCTCCCCGTGCGGCAACGAAGGCCAGCTTGAAGGTCAGCCCGCCGTCTTCGGCGTTCACCTGCGCGGACTGCAGCCACCAGCCGCGCGCCTGCGCCCAGCCCTGCAGGCGCTGCAACGCCCCCGCATCCTTGGCCTGCCCGACGAGGCGCCAGAGCCCCGCTTCGTCCTGGCTGGCATCGAGCCGCAGCGCGGGCTCGGCGTCCTGCCAGGCTTGCGCGGTCAGCGCGCGGCTTGGCGTCAGCCGCTGTGCCTCACGCCACAGTTCCGGCCAGGCCTGCGCCGCCTCGCGCCAGGCCAGCCAGTGACCGAGCAAGGGTTTGCCCAGCAGCACCAGCGACAACACGGTGGCAAGCAACGCCCCCCCCAGCAGGCGCTGGCGGCTCGCGGCCGGTTGCGTCTGCCAATAGGCACGGAGTGTCTGAGTCATCGGCATCGTCCTCATGGCTGCCATTGCGCGAGCAGCGCCAGGCCGCTGTCCACATCGATGCGCTGCAGCCTGGCGTCGGCGGCGCCGGCTTGCAAGCGCTCGAACAGCGCTTCGGCGTCACCGTCGCCGCGAAGTTCCAGGCGCACGCCCTCCTCGCCCTGTTGCCAGGCCGCCAACTGCCAGCCCGGTTGCTCGCGCAGCACCCGCCGTACGCTCGCCAGCCAGTCATCCAGGCGCTGCTGCTGCACCCGCTGCTGCGCCTCGAACTGGCGCGCCTGGCGCAGCAGCCGCTCGGCCTGCGCCGGGCTCAAGCGCTGCGCCGGCACGCCCAGGCGCGCGGCCAGGGCATCGCGCTGCAGGGCGCCCTCACGCAGCAACGCGACCTCGTGCAATCCCAGGTGCAGGGCGGCGAACAACAACGCCGCGGCGCCCGCCATATAGAGTGCTCGAGGCGCCCGCGCGCCACGGCGGCGCGGCGCCGCGGTCGGCCACAGGGTGGGCGGCAAAACGCTGGGCCAGGCGAACGAAAACCGCTCCGCCGGCGTCTCGCGCTGCAGCGGCGGCAACGCCCGCATCTCGGCCGCGCACAGCCACTGCTCAGCGTCCTGCGCCTTTTGCCGCAGGCGCAAGCCACTGTCGAGTTGCCAGAGGCCGTGTTCCGGCAGCAACTGGAAGTCGACCCAGCAATGGCTTACCTCCAAGCCCCGTGATGCCAGCTCGACGCGCCAGGCTTCGAGCAGGGCGCGCCGCAGCAGCACCACCCGCAGGCGCCCGGCACCTTGGGCGAGCGCCTGCAGGTGCAGCGCCTCGGCCGGTTCCAGCAGCCGGTCCTCCAGCAGCACGCCCCATTCCTGGGGGCGAATGCCCCGCGGCGCGGCGACGTCGAACAGGCTGCAATCCCAGCCGTGCAGCAGCAGCGCCAGCGGACGTCCGCCCAGTCGCTCGGCCTGCGCCGGCCCCAGGCACTCACCGGCCTCCCAGGCCAGCAGCGGGTTGTCCTCACCGGGCAGACCGGGACGTTGCGCTCGCAGCAGCACACCGCCGCCCGTGCTTCGACGATTCATGGCTGCTCCGGCAAGGCGAAGGTACAGACGTAGCCCGCGCCGGCATGCTCGAACGCCAGACGCACGCCGCCAACGCCACTGCCATCGCGGCCGGCCTGCTCGCGCCAGCCACGCGCGTCATGGAAGGAGAAAACCACCTTGTCCACCTCATCCAGGGTCGAAAGCGTTTGCCAGACCGGCTGCGCCGGCGCATCCAGATCACCGCTGGCGGCGAGCGCCAGTCGCCGCCGCTCGGTTTGCCACTCCAGGCTCAAGCGCCGCAGCCGGCTCGGCGGTCCGGCGGTGGCCTGCGGCCAGCCATCCAGGGCCACCCAGCGCAGACGAGCGCCATCCCAATCCAGGCGCTGGGCCGCCAGCGGCAGGCGTGCCTCCTGCAAATCGCGCAGCAGCAGGCCGTCGAAGCGTCGCTCCAGCCCGTCGCACCAATCGAGCACCCGCGCCGCCGGCCCCGGCGCGCTGGCCAGGCGTTGCCGCGCATCGAGCCACAGGCTCACGGAGCTCGCCAGCAACACGCCGAGCAACGCGGTCAGCGCCAGCGCCAGCAACAATTCGATCAGGGTCATGCCACGCTGGCCGCTCATCGCGCGAAGAACTGCGGCAGCGCGTCGAGCAGTCGCCGACCTTCGGCGTCGGCATAGATCTGCAGTTGCGCCTGACGCAGCCCCGGCATGACCTCATCGCCCGCCTGCAACCGCCAATGACAGGTGCTGCCCCCCTCGAAGAGCACGCCCTGGCGCTGCGTCGGTTCGCCCTCCACGGTGAAACGCGCCGCCAACTCCCGCGCACAGAGCGCCACCAGATCGCGCTCGCCACCCCGCGCGGCGACATCCACCCGCAGGCCGATGGCTTGGGCCATGACCACCGCCAGCAGCGCGACGATGCCCAGCGCCACCATCACCTCCAGCAAGGTGAAGCCGCGCATCCGCCTCATGGCAGACGCTCCAGGGTCACGCGCCCATCGGCCAGCAGTCGCAGACGCCGCTCGCCCTCGCCCCAGTCGAAACTCAAGGACAGCGGATCGCTCTCCCCGGACGGCCACCACACCGCCATGCCGGCTGCTTGCGGCCGCAGCCCCTGGGGCCACGAGCCACTGCGTAACGCGTCGCCGGGCAATGCCTCCCAGCGCGGCTGGCCAGCGCCAGCCTGCAGCCGCAGGAAACGATAGCTGCCGCCCTCGCTACGCCAGCCGAGCACCTCACCGCTGCGCAGGGCGAGCTCCCGCGCCAGGCGGAACTCGTCCGCCAGCAGCTCCAGTCGCGCCTGCTTGCGACTGCCTTCGCCGCCGTCGAGCAGGGCCACGCCGAGGCCGCTGAGCAGGCCGATCAGCGCCAGCACCAGCATCAGCTCGAGCAGGGTGAAGCCCTTCTGCATCTACAGGTTCCAGTTACCGATGTCGGCATCCAGGCCCTCGCCACCCTCGACCCCGTCGGCGCCGAGGCTGAACAGGTCGAGACGGCCGTGCTCGCCGGGCGTGCGGTAGACGTAGGCCTGGCCCCAGGGGTCCTCGGGCAGCCGGCGGATGTAGCCCTCGGCGCGGTAGTTGCGCGGCTCCGGGCCGCTCGCCGGCTTCTTCACCAGCGCCTGCAGACCTTGCTCGCTGGTGGGGTAACGCAGGTTATCGAGGCGGTACATGTCCAGCGCCTGCTCCAGGCTGGCGATGTCCGCGCGCGCCTTCTGCTGCATGGCCTTGTCCTGGTTGCCGAGCACGCTGGGGGCGACGATCGCCACCAGCAGGCCGATGATGAAGATCACCACCATGATCTCCATGAGGGTGAAACCGCGTTGCCGTTGGATACCCATGGCGGACCTCAGAACGGCAGGATCTGGTCGACCAGCATCACCGGCAGCAGCAGGGCCAGGGCGATGCACAGCCAGTCGGTCAGGCGTTGGGTGCTCAGTTCGGTTTGCATGGCGGAGTCCTCGCTAGACGTTGAGGGCGGAGTTGAGCTGCATGATCGGCAGCAGGATGGCCAGCACGATGCACAGCACCACGCCGCCCATGATCAGGATCATCAGGGGTTCGAAGAGCGCCAGGGCGGTGTCCACCTGGCCGTCGAAGTCGCGTTCCTGGGCTTGCGCCACCTTGTCCAGCATGGCGTCCAGGGTTCCGCTGGATTCGCCGGAGGCGACCATGTTCACCAGCAGCGCCGGGAACTGGCCGCTGCGCTCCAGCGCGCGGCCCAGGCCGACACCGCCGCGCAGTTGTTCGATGGCGCCGTCCAGCGCCTCGCCGAGCAGGCGGTTGCGCAGCACCGCGCGACTCACCTGCAGCGCTTCGAGCAGCGGGATACCGCTGCCCACCAGGATCGCCAGACTGCGTGCCAGGCGCGCGCTGTTCAGCGTGCGCAACAGCTCACCCAGGCGCGGCAGGCGCAGCAACAGGGCGTCGGCGCGATGACGCCAGGCGGGCTGGCGCAGCAGCCGGGCAAGTCCCAGCAGCACCAGCGCCAGCAGTACCGCGGCAGCGGCGCCGTAACTCACCAGCGCCTCACTGAGCGCCATCAGTGCGCGGGTCAGCCAGGGCAGCGCAAGGCCGCTGTGCTCGAACTGCGCGGTGAGCCGTGGCACCACGAAACTCATCAAGCCGGCGACCACCGCCAGCGACACGCCCATCAACACCACCGGGTAGATCAACGCAGTGCGCGCCTTGTGCCGCTGGCGCTGCTGCGCTTCCAAATAGTCGGCCAGGCGCTCGAGCACCGGGCCCAGGCGGCCGGCGCGCTCGCCCGCCTCGACCAGCGCGCGGAACAGGCCATCGAAGGTCGCCGGGTGTCGGCGCAACGCATCGGCCAGCGCGTAGCCTTCGCGCACCTGCGCCAGCAGGTCGACCAGCAAGGCACGCAGGCGCGGCTCGCGGGCCTGGCGTTCGAGCATCTGCAGCGCCTCGGCGAGGGGAATCGCCGCGCCGACCAGGGTCGCCAGTTGCCGCGCGAAGTCCGCCAGCGGGCCGTGCCCCAGGCGCTGGCCGCGCACCCGGCGACTCTCGCCGTCACGCAGGCTGCGCGGCAGCAGGCCCTGCTCACGCAGCAGCTCGCGGGCATGCCGCTCGTTGTCGGCGCGGATCAGGTCGCGCACGCGGCGGCCATCGGCGGCCAGCGCGACGTAGCGGTAGGTCGGCATCAGCACAGCCTCCGCCGGTCAGCCACGAACCACACGCAGCACCTCCTCGAGGCTCGTCTCGCCCGCCGCCAAGCGCGCCAGCGCGGCCTCGCGCAGGCCCTGGTGACGACCCGCCAGGTGGCGCGCCATCTCCGCCTCCCCGGCGCCGCGGTAGAGCAGTTCGGCGAGCCCGGCGTCCATCTCGATGAACTCGTAGAGACCCAGCCGGCCGCGATAGCCGCTGTGCCCACATTCGCCACAACCGACCGCCTCGCGCAGCCGCGGCAGCGCCTGCAAGCCTTCGAGCAGCGGCGCCTCCGCCGCGCGTCGTTCGCGCCAACGTGCACAGTGCGGGCACAGCCGACGCACCAGGCGCTGCGCCATCACGCCCTTGAGGCTGGCGGCGAGCAGGAACGGCTCCACGCCCATGTCGCGCAGGCGGGTCACCGCGCCCAGCGCGCTGTTGGTGTGCAGGGTGGAGAGCACCAGGTGCCCGGTGAGGCTGGCCTGCACGGCGATGCTGGCGGTCTCCAGGTCGCGGATCTCGCCGATCATGATCACGTCCGGGTCCTGCCGCAGGATCGCCCGCAGGCCGCTGGCGAAGGTCAGCCCGGCGCGCGGATTGAGTGGCGTCTGGCCGATGCCGGGAATCGCGTACTCCACCGGGTCTTCCACGGTGAGAATGTTGCGGCTGCCATCGTTGAGCTGCGCCAGGGACGCATACAGCGTGGTGGTCTTGCCCGAGCCGGTGGGGCCGGTGCTGAGGAGGATGCCGTTGGGCTGGGCGAGCGCCGCGCGTAACGGCCGCTCCACCGCCGGCGGCAGGCCGAGGGCATCGAGGGCGAGCAGTTCGGCCTGCTTGTCGAGGATACGCATCACCACCCGCTCGCCGTGTACGCCCGGCAGGGTGGACACCCGCACGTCCACTTCGCGCCCCCCGGCGCGCACGCCGATGCGACCGTCCTGGGGCTGGCGCTTCTCGGCGATGTCCAGGCGCGCCATGACCTTGATGCGCGACACCAGCATCGCCGACAGCGCCCGAGGCGGGCGGAGGATCTCGCGCAACTGGCCATCGACGCGCAAGCGCACCAGCAGCGCCTGCTCGAAGGTTTCGATATGGATGTCGGAGGCGCCCAGACGCAACGCCTCGCCGAACAGCCCGTTGATCAGGCGAATCACCGGCGCCTCGTGCTCGCTGGCGAGCAGGTCCTCGCTGCGCGGCAATTCCTGCATCAGGCCGTCCAGGTCGACCTCCTCACCGATGCCTTCGACCAGCGCCTCGGCACTCGCCCGGTTGGCTTCGTAGAGCGGCCCCAGGCGTGCGTCGAAGACCTCGCCGGCGAGCCATTCGCAGTGCGCCGCGCCATGCACCCGCTGGATTTCCTGCAGCAGCGCCAGGTCCGCATCCTCGCGGCAGAGCAGCCGCACGCCCTCGGCCTGGGGCTGCAATGCCACACCGGCGCGACGCGCCAAGCGATAGGGCAGCAAGGCGCTCACTGCAGCCCCTCCAGGCGCGCCCGCGAGGAAGGAAACAGCTCGCCCAGGGACAACGCCGGGGCTGGCAGGCCGTCGAGGCCACGTCCCTGGGCGGCGAGATCGCGGCCCAGGTCGCGGTACTTGGCCGCCGAGAACTGCTCGAGCAACGCCGGATCACGCAGGATTCGCGGACGGATGAAGACCATCAGGTTCTGTTTGGTGTGCGCCTTGGAGGTGGAGCGGAACAGCGCGCCGAGCCCGGGAACGTCGCCGAGCAGCGGCACCTTCTGCGCACTGTCGGTGTTCTCGTCGCTGATCAGCCCGCCGAGCACCACCAGCCCCTGGTCCTCGACCATTACCGTGGTGCGGATCTCGCGCTTGTTGGTGATCACGTCACTGGCCGAGGCGCTGTCGGCGATCGACGAAACCTCCTGGACGATCTCCATGCGCACCGTGTTGCCTTCGTTGATCTGAGGCTTGAGGCGCAGCTTCACACCGACCTCGCGACGCTCGATGGTCTGGTACGGGTTGGTGTTGTTGCTGGTCACCGAGCCGGTGACGAAGGGCACTTCCTGGCCGACCATGATCGACGCCTCGGCGTTGTCGAGGGTCAGCAGGGTCGGCGTGGACAGCAGATTGAAGCCGCTTTCGCTCTTCAGCGCCTGGATCAGCGCGACGAAGTTCAGTCCGCCGCCGCCGATGCGGCCAACGCCGGCACCGATGCCCTGCATGCCGCTGAGCAGATCGCCCACCTCCGAGTAATCCCCGGTCGCCGCCGCGGCGGCCAGCGCGTTGATCGGGGTGCCGTTGGTGAAGTTGACGCTGCCGGCCGGCACCTTGCCGTCCGGATCGAGGAACAACCACTGCACGCCGAGCTGGTTGGCCCGCGAGTCGGAAATCTCGGCGATGATCGCCTCGACCACCACCTGTGCGCGGCGGATGTCGAGCTGCTCGATGATCTGCCGGTAGGACTGGATCTCCTGCGCCGGGCCGACCATGACGATGGCATTGGTGCCACTGTCCGCCTCCAGACGCAGGCTCGGCTGATTGCTGCTGCGCGGCGCGCTGCTGGCGACCGGCTCCGCGGCACCCACCGCGCTGCTCGGCGCCACGCTGACCAGGGTACTGCCGGCGCCCGGCTCGGCGAGGGCGTCGCCGGCCAGCGAGCGCAACACCCGCAGCACCTCGTCGGCCTTGGCGTGGTGCAGGTAGACCACCTGGGTATTGGCCGCCTCCTCGCGGGAAACGTCCAGTTGCGCGATCAGCTCGCGCGCCTGGGCGCGGGTGGCGGCGTCGCCGCGCACCAGCAGCGCGTTGCCGCGCTCGTCGGCCAGCACCTGGGCCGGCGCCGCGCCCGGGTTGCGCCCGGCGAGCATCTTCTCCAACAGTCCGGCGGCGGTCTGCGCGCGGGCATAGCGCAGCGGGATGGTCTCCACCGGTTCCTCGCTGACCTGGTCCAGATGCGCCACCAACTCGCCGATCCGCGTGAGATTGCTGCGCCAGTCGGTGACCACCAGCAGGTTGCTCGCCGGGTACGGCGTGATCACCCCGACCCGTGCGTCGACCAGCGGCTTGAGGATGCCCAGCAACTGCTCGACGCTGCCGTTGCGCACGCTGTACACACGGGTGGCGATGACGTCGCCGGGCCCGCCGGCGGGCCCGGTCTCAACCGGCAGCGGTTCCATGCGCGCGGCCTGGTCGGGAAGTACCTTGACGCGGCCATCGCCCAGTTCCACCGCGGCGTAGCCGTTGGCGCGCAGTTGTGCGAGGAACACGCTGTAGACGCCCTCGGCGTCCAGCGGCTCGGGACTGCGCACGCTGACCTTGCCGCGCACCCGAGGGTCGATGATGAAGGTGGTGTCGGTGATGCGCCCCACCGCCTCGATGAATTCGGTCAGCTCGCTGTCCTGGAAGTCCACGGCGAAGCGCGCCGGCTCCTGGGCCGCCAGCGGAGCGGCGCACAGCGCCAGGCACAGACACAGCGAGAACGCACGGATCACAACGGCAACTCCACAGCGAGGGTCAGCGGACGCCCGGCACGCTCCAGGCCCAGTTCTACCGAGGTGGCTGCGCGCCAGTGCTCGCGGCGTTGCGCCAGCGCGGCCAGATCGCTCACCGGCACCTGGTCGACACTGCGCAGCACATCGCCAGGACGCAGCCCCAGGGCCTCGAACCACTCGCCCTGGCGCCCCGGTTGCAGGCGGTAGCCGGCAACGTGACGGTTCTCCAGCAGCGGCGTCAGGCGCACCAGTTGGCCGAGCTGCGAAGGGTCGTCGAGCAACCCGCGCAGGTCCGCGCGTGCCGGGCGGTTGGCCGCTTCTTCGGCGCTCAGGACGGTGGCCTGCGGGCGTGGCGCAGGCCAGGGCAGTCGCTCCAGGCGGCCGCCGTTGTCCAGCACCAGGCCTTCGTCATCGATATCGGTGAGTACCGCGCCACCGGGCAGACGCTCGCCCAGCGCCAGGTTCAGCTGTCGACCCTCCAGCGCCAGCACCACCACCGACGCGGAAAGCGGCGTCGCCCGCAGGGCGCCGACCCAGGCCAGCGGCAGGCGCGTCAGCGGTAGGCGGGCGCCGTCGGCAACGGCGCTCGGCCAGTGTTCGTGCAGCCACAGATCGGCCAGATCGCCCTGCGCCATGGGCGTCGCCAGCGGCGGACGCTGCAGTTGCAGGCTGCGCAAGTCGGCCAGCGTGCGCCCGGCGAGCCACGCGCCCAGCAGCGCGAGCAGAAAAACCAGACCCTGGGTCAACGGCCCCTGAAGACGCTCCCAGGCGCTCATGCCAGCGCCTCCTGCAACGGATGCCAGCCGGGATGACCTTCAACGAAGCGCATCTGCGGCAGCGCCAATGGCGCCGGCCGCCACTCCGGGCCGCGGGTCAGCAGGTCGGCCTCCAGGCGTTGCCAGAGCGGCTCGCCGTCGCCCTGCCCGTCCAGCGCGATGCTGCGGCACAGGCGCGTCTGCTGCAGGCTAGCCGCCTGCAGGCTGACGCGCTGGCCGCCGCTCGCGCCATAGCGGCAGCTCCACTGCGCGCCACTCAGGCGCGGCAGGTCACGGCTGTCGTCGAGCAGCAGCGGATCGCCGAAGCGGGCATCCGCCGCCTGTTCCAATACACGAGCGAGTTCCTCGGCGGAACTGCGCGCCTCGACCACCCGCGCCGGGTGACCGCCGGTGAGCGCCAGCAGGTGCTCACGGGTGATCCACTCGCCGCGGCGCAGCGGCAGGTCGTAGCGCAGCCCCGGCAACAGCACCGGGCCGTCGAAGCCTTCGCCCAGCGCCGCAGCGATCAGCGCATCCCAACTGCCGCCGAGCAGATCGCGGCGCCAGAGGTCCTGGGGCGCACGCAACAGGCCCTGGTCCAGCCAGCTCGCGTGGGGCGCGCGCGCGGCATCCAGTTGCCGCTGCAACTGGGCGGCGCGGATACGCTCATCGGCGCTCAGCGTACTCGCCAATGCCGGGTGGAAGCGCGCCTCGAAACGCCAGCCAGCGGCGCTGCCCTGGCAGGTAAGCTCGAACACGCCCTGGCCACGGGTGCCCGCCAGGCACACCGGCAGCGTGCCGCCCACCTGGCGCGGTACCTCGACCAGGCGCGGCCAGAAATCCTGGCCGCGCGCGCAGAGCAGCAGGTCCGCCTGCGGCAGTCGTTCGGCCAGCCAGATGCCGGCTCCGCTGCCGACATCGGCCATCACCACCAGCAGGTCGGCGGCGCTGCGCGCTTCGTCCAGTTGCGGCAGCAGGCGTGCGTACCATTCGGCGAGACGTCCGGGCTGGTCGGCGGCATAAGGGTCGGCGATGCCCAGCACGGCGACCTTGACGCCGCCGCGCTCGAACAGCGCGTAGCTGCGCACGCCCAGCGCCTCGCGGCGCGCCGCTGTGAGGTCCGCCCCCAGCACCGCGCCACCGAATTGTCGATAGAGCCCAGGGCAGGCCGCGCCCCATAACAGGCGCTCGTCGCTGGAGACCCGAGCCTCGGCACCCAGCAGCGCACTGCCGGCAGGACCGGACTGTCCGCCGCTCAGGTGCGCCAGGCCGCTGCCGTTCCAGCATTGGCCGTTCTCCAGAGTCAGGGTGTTATCGCTGCCCAGTTCGCGACGCAACCGTTCCAGGCGTGCGCCCAGGGTCGCGTAGCCGCCATAGCGCTCTTCAGGCGTCTGGCTGGCATCGAGCAAGGCGGCGATATGCGGATCGGGATGGCCCGCCGCGGCCAAAGCGTCGGGACCGGTCAGCCAGGGCGGCGTGCCGATGCGACTGGCAGCGCCCAGACGAATGCGCGGCACCACCGGCCAACCCGGCTGGCGGGCATCCAGCGTGTCCGCGTAATAAAGCAGCGAGAGATGGCCCGCGCGCGCTCCGGTGGCCTGCCGCATCGGCGATGCACAGCCAGCCAGCCAGGGCGACAAGGCCCCCGCCGCCAACCAGCCCATCGTCTTTCGCCGCTGCTCGTCCACTCTCGCATCCCCGTGTCCTGTTCACGAGGCGGCATGCTAAGGGCCAGCGGATGACAGATTGGTGACGACTACCAGCGTTGCGAAAGTTGAACAAAAGCTTAACAAGCTCGTAAACGCGCTATCACAGAGCGCCTCTATCGTCCGGGTTTCCGTGATTGACCGACCACCACAGGGAACCCATGCGATGAGTCAGTACACCTGCGACAAGCAAGTCTACAACCAGAGCGGCAACGAGCCGTTCACCTCCGTGCTGGAGAAGCACCTGTCACGCCGCAGCATCGTCAAGGGAGGCCTGGGCGCCGCCTTTGGCATGATGGCCGGCTTCAGCCTCACCGGCTGCCTGGACAGCGGTGGCGGCAGCAGCCACAGCGATACGCCCGCGCCGACCCCCAGCGTCAGCCTCGGCTTCGAATCCATTCCCGGAGCCCGCCTGGACGCCTTGGCCGTCGCCACCGGCTACACCGCTCAAGTGCTCGCCCCCTGGGGCACCCCGCTCAACAGCATGGCCAATGCCTGGCAGCAGGATGGCAGCAATACCCCCACCGACCAGTTGAACGCGGTGGGCATGCACCATGACGGCATGCGCTTCTTCCCCATCGACGGCAGCTCCGACGAAGGCCTGCTGGCGATCAACTTCGAATACATCGACCAAAGTGCCCTGCACCCGGGCGGCGCTACCAGCATTGGCGGCGTGCGTCCGGTCGACGAAGTGCGCAAGGAAATCTACGCCCACGGCGCCGGGGTCATCCACATTCGCCGCACGGACGGCGTGTGGAGCGTGGTCGAAGGCTCGCGCTACAACCGCCGCTTCACCACCGCCAGCGTGATGAACATCGCCGGACCGATGCGTAACAGCAGCCATCTGGTCACCCCGTTCTCGATCAATGGCACGCAGACGCGCGGTACCAACAACAACTGCGGCAATGGCTATACGCCGTGGGGCACCTACCTCACCTGCGAAGAGAACTGGCCGGGCGTCTTCCGCAACACCGGCACCCTCCCCGCCGACCAGAGCCGCATCGGCATTCGTGCCACCAGCAACTACCGTTGGGAAAGCGCTGCAGGCGACCCCAGCGAAGAAAACGGCGAGTTCGCGCGCTTCGACGTCACCGCCAGCGGCGCCAGCAGCACCGACGACTATCGCAACGAAGCCAGCGGCTACGGCTACATCGTTGAAATCGACCCCTTCAATCCCGACGCGCTGGCCGTCAAACGCACCGCGCTGGGCCGTTTCCGCCACGAAGGCTGCTGGCCGGGCTTGGTCGAGGTGGGCAAACCGGTGACGTTCTACATGGGGGACGACGCCCAGTTCGAGTACCTCTACAAGTTCGTTTCCGCCGCCAACTGGGAAGCCGCCGACGCCACCCCCAGCAATCCGCTGGCCACCGGCGCCAAGTACATGGATGAAGGCACGCTCTACGTCGCCCGCTTCGACGAGGACGGCAGCGGCGTCTGGCTGCCACTCACCGAGGACAGCGAAACCCTCGACGGACGCACCCTCGGCTCCATCTACGGAGACCTGGCGACCATCATCCTCAACACCCGCAGCGCCGCCGACGCCTTGGGTGCCACGCCGATGGACCGCCCCGAATGGACCACGGTGAACCCGCTCACCGGCGACTGCTACCTGACCCTGACCAACAACAGCGCACGCACCTCGGCCAACGCCGCCAACCCGCGCGTGCCGAACATCAACGGTCACATCGTGCGCTGGCACGATGACGAAACGGGCACCCGCTTCGACTGGGACATTTTCGTCTTCGGCTCCAACGCCGACGCGGCCCCGGACACCAATCGCTCGGGCCTCACCGATCTCAACCAGTTCGCCAGCCCCGATGGCATGACCTTCGACAGCCGCGGCATCCTCTGGATCGAAACGGACAACAGCGGCAACGAGGTCGCCGCCTATACCAACGACCAGTTGCTCGCCGTAGTTCCGGCGCAGATCGTCGATGCCGACGGCAATCCGACCGTCATCAGCGCCGACAATCAGGACCTGCTACGTCGCTTCCTGGTCGGCCCCAACGGCTGCGAAGTCACCGGGATCACCTTCACCCCGGACCTGACCTCGATGTTCGTGAACATCCAGCATCCGGGTAACTGGCCGTCCTACGACAGCATCGACGCCACCGAAGTGACCAGCGGAACCGTGCGCCCCCGCGCCAGCACCGTGGTCATCCAGCGCACCGACGGCGGCGCCATCGGCGTCTGACCCCTGCATTGAAAAGAGTCCGCTCGGTCCAGGCCGGGCGGACTCTTTTTTATTCGAAAACCTTTTCCCTCCGATGCGCTACCTGCGCTCAATAAAGACTCTGCACGCCCTCCTGCGGAGTCCACAGACTGGCTCCCTCGCGCGACAAAAGTCGCACCCGCTGCACCGGCACCGCCGGATTCCAGTAGCTCACTCCCGCCGCCGCCAACTGCCGCACCCGCCGATAGCGGCGGCCGTCCACCACGACCTCGATCCCCAGTACGAAGCGGTCGCTGTTGAGTAACAGCCGGTGGGTCATCAACGCGTACTCCTCATCACTCGCCCCGCTGCCCACCAGCGAACGCAACTGAGCCTCATCGGTATAGCCCAGCGCCGGGCGCGCACGGATCAGTCGCTCCAGCACCGCGCGGGATACACGCCCGGTGAACAGCGCATCGAGCAGCGGCAGGTGCCGCGCGTCCAGCGCGTTGAGATTCAAACGCCAGGCGGACACATCCGGCAGCGCACAGAGCTGCGGGTACAACCACAGGCGCCCGCGCCGCGGCGGCTGCAGCAGGTCCAGCTCACCGATATCCGCCATCGGCCGATCCGCCACCAGCGCCGGCGGCGTCGCGCGCAGCGCGTCGAGGGACTCCATCCCCTCCGCACGGCGCAGACTGTCGTCATCCACCCAATCCGCAATGCGCTGGGCGAGCACCTCCGCCGGAGGCTCGCCAGGTACAGGCTCCGCCGCGCGTAGTAAATGAGTGAGCTGCTCCAGCGCCAGCTCGGCATCCGGCCCGGCCAGCGCATTGACGTTGAAACAGCTGCGCAGATCGCGCAACTGCAGATGCACCTCCCCCTCCGGTAAGGTCTGCGAGATGAGCTCCCCACGCATCGCCTGCCAGAAGGGCGCCTGAGTGCGCGCCGCCCTGCTCTTCAGCGCCTGCGCCACGAACAGCTCGCCACCCCGCATCAGCTGCAACGCCACGCGCTCGTCGCGCTGCAGCTGCGCCACCAGCAATTGCTGCCGTCCAGCCTCCAGCAGTCCCGGCAGCAACACACCCACCAATGCCAGTGCCCACAGCGCCATCAGCAGCGCCACGCCTCGTTGTGCTCTCATCGCCTACCCCGGTCATGCTCCCCGCCAGTGCAGCACAACCAGGTTGCAGGACGATGGCGCCAGCGCGCTCGAACGAGCGCGGCCCTGACCGCTAAGCGATTGAAAGCACGCCAGAAAATCTCGCGAAAAGGGGTTGACACCCCCGCCCACCTTGCGAATAATGCGACGCCTCGTGTGGCTACGTAGCTCAGCTGGTTAGAGCACGGCATTCATAATGCTGGGGTCCGGGGTTCAAGTCCCTGCGTAGCCACCAATCTTTTCAAGGGGTTAGCTTCGGCTAACCCCTTTTTGTTTTGGGCGCTGTCCCCTGACTGTCCCTATCTTGTCCCAGCAATGCCAGGGGCGAATGGGTCAATGCAGTGGCGAAATGGTCCGGCGCCAGATGCGAATACCGCATCGTCATCTTGATATCCCCATGCCCCAGGATGCGTTGCAAGGTCAGGATGTTGCCACCCTGCATCATGTAGTGGCTGGCGAACGTGTGGCGAAGGATATGCGTCAGCTGTCCAGGGGTGTGCAGGCCGGTGCGTTCGTAGGCCTTGCGGAAGGCTGATCGGCAAGAGCTGAACAACCGCCCTCCCCCTGGATAACCCCGCTCGAGCATCAGCCGTTCCAGTTCTGGCGGGATCGGCACCGACCGGCTCTTGCCGTTCTTGGTCCGCACGAAACGCACCTGACCATCCCGCACCTGGCCATGGCTCAGACTTTCCGCCTCATCCCATCGAGCCCCCGTCGCGAGGCAAATCTGCGCCACCGGCAGCGTGTGGCTGTTCGTCGAGGCTTCGCATTCCCGCAGCAGCAGGCGACACTCCTCGAGGCTCAAGAATGCCCGCTCGGTTTCATCGACCCTGAGCTGCCGCAGGTTCGCCAGTGGGTTTGCCTCATGCCAGACGCCCAGACGGATCAGCTCGTTGAACACGGCTTTCAGGTAGCGATGCTCATGGTTGACAGTAGCCGGCGTGCAGTCCTTGAGGCGTTGCGTGCGGTAACGCCCGAAGTCCAGGGCAGTGAAGCTCGAGGCGATGGGATTGCCCAAGGCAGCGACGATGGCCTTGGTACGGCTGTAGCGATAAGGGTCTTTCAGGGTGGCGCCGTGCAGTTCGTGCCAGAGGTCCACCAGATCATCCAGGTGTTCACCAGGGTCTCGCCCTCGATGGCGATACTCCCGACGCATGTCGGCCATCCAGCGTTCGGCCTCGCTCTTGGTACGGAAGCCACGTTTACGCTTGCGGATACCGGCAGACTTATCCAGCCAAAAGTCCACGTCCCAGCCATGGGTGCCTTTGTTGATCACACCGCCCTTCCCCATCGCACGCTACGTTCCTCGAGCAAGCCTTTCAGGTGCTTGTAGAGCCCGTCTTCATCCATGCCTTTGGCGGCGTAGTGGTCGCGGATCACCGGCCAGCATTCCCAGTCCTTGAGGCGGTGCATCGCTCGCCTAGCGCCCACTCGCTCCCGTGCGAGCAGGCTCACGAAGTTTCCCAGGAACAATTCCACGTTCTTGCCGGAGAAGCCTCGAGAGGTCTTGTAGTAGCGCTTGTATTCCGTGTCATCGAGCAGCGACTCCACTGGCAGATCGACGCGCACGTCGTCGCGGATCAGCGTCCAGATGGGTGCGTAGTAGCCGGGGCGCGCCATCAGCTTGAACTGCCGTAAGCCATAGCGCCAAAGGCCGTCGAGGTGGGGCGCCAGGGCCTCATAGGTGCGGGTATCGATGATGACCCCGCTGTGCAGGCTCACCGAGCCGCTGGCGAACTGCTGGATGATCGAGTGGTGATAGCGCAGCTCGATGCGCCACACGTCCGCATCGCGGTCGTAGTTGTCGGGGTCGCCTTCGTCGAAGCTATCACGGCGGCGCCAGACGCTTTCCCAGTAGTCGAGCTTGTCGGTAGCCCTGGCCTGTTCGGTCTTGTTGTAGATGCAGAGCTGCACGCCACTGGCCGAACCGAACATGGAGGTCTCGCCGCGGCCATAGACGCTGCTCTTCATGTCCCAATGCAGTTCGTTGATACCGCTGATATCTCGATGAGAACGCGCTCGGCAATGCATGCGAGCGACCAGATCATCCGGCGGCGTCCAGCCTTGCAGGTCCAGGGCCAGATGGACCGCGCATTGGTTCACCTCGACATGGCTCAACACCTGGGAAGCGTAGTAATCCAGGCGCGCCTGGAGGCGTTCCGGCGACAGGGCGTCGATGGCGTGCGGGGATACTTCGATCTTGAGGTGCGGGCCGATGCTGTCGGCCTTGGCGTTGAAGTTCTTCACCAGCAGCACGTAGCCGAGGTCGGCGTTCTGGAGCTTGTACTGGTAGCCGGAATCACGGCTGACCCTGCCTGAGTGCCAGCGACCATCGGCAAAGTCCACGACGGTGCCCGGCTTGTCGAACAGCTCGAGGATACCGGGTCTCAGCAGGCCCCGGTAAAGCTGCCGCACGGTGTCCACGCCGCACCGCAGCAGACGGACAGCCGACAGATCGACGAAGCCCGTCTTGCCAATGTCCAGGAACAGCCGGCCGCTGACCGACTCACGGCCCGTTTCGTTGTCCACGCGGAAGAAGTCTTTAGGTGCGTCCATGGAATTTCCCGTTATTGAAAAGATGCGATCACTTCAAGGGGTTGTTATCTGACGTGTTACAGGGACGTCAGCGCGCGGGTCGTCGCGCGCGGCTGCGCTCTGTACCGAGCCGCTCGCTCGCGCGCTCCTTCCGCCCGCCGCCGTCAGCGCTTCGCGCGCGGCGTGCCGCCGTGCGTGAAGTGCAGACGGCTTCGGGCAGCGCGTTTCTTTGCGATCGATTCGGGTCGGGTCTATCTCGTCGAGGGGCGTTCGTTCTTCGCAGGGCGGCGGCGTGAACGGAAAGATCAAGGAGGGCTTGCCCGGTGGCGGGCTGGCGAAACCGGCAGTCCAGGGCGTGAGCCAGAGCAGAAGCTGCGCGAGCAGCGCGGCGAGGAACAGGTGGGCAACGAGCGAACTAGTAGGAACGGTTAAAACCAAGGGCTCTGCCCTTGTTATCCCGCTCTTGCCGCCGAGGGCTCGGGAGCGCGGGGCGGAAGAGCTGCCCCACGCTCCGACGGTTAGGCTGTTCATGTTCGTGCAGGGTCAAGGGTGCGCTTCGCCCGTGCTTCCGTTCATCGCGACGGGAACAACGTCACGATGAGCCGGGAGCGCGGCCCCTGACCTGTCGCGCATAGGGTGGGCGATACGGCCCAGTACGTTGCCGGAACCGTGCCGGTCGCGGTACCGCATCGCCCGAATCGTACGAATGTCCGAGAAGAAGAATTCGTCGGGGTACTTCTGATCGGTGTTCATATGCAGAGCCAGGAAGTAGGACTCGTCATAAACACCCAGCATGGGCAGCACCACGCCGACGATATGCAGGGCCACCCAGTAGGTGTAAGGCTCTTCATCGACGGCTAGTTCCGCCAGTACGGTCTGGCCCAGGTAGTCGAAAGCGTTGGAGGCATCCAGGATCGGGGCTGGCTCAGTCATCGTTATAGTCCCCCGCCTGGAAGGATGGCTTGCCAGTGAGCAGGTCACGGCGCAGCAGGCCGACATTCACCATGCGGAAGTCATGCAGCTTGACGCTGGGCAAGGTGCCGTCCGCTACCCATTCGACGACTTCATCCACGGGAATACCGCAGGCCGTGGCGAAGGTGATGATGCTGCACAGGTCGTAGTTGATGGAGGTGCCCAACGGTACGACGTTGCCATTGGCGCGTACGTCCTTTGCCTTAGTCATCGCTGTAGTCTCCCTGCGCGAAGATGGTTTTTCCCTTGGCCAGATCGGCGCGTATCTGCGCGAGATTGACCAAGCGAGGTCGGCCCATCTTCACGCTGGGGATGGTGCCGCTCTGCATCCAGGCAATGACGGTATCGATGGAGACACCATTCATAGCCGCGTAGGTTTCCTTGCTGCACGTGAGGGCGTTGCGGCAGTCGAGGTAAATCACCCGCTTGCCGTCAAGGTCGAAGCTCACGTCGAAGGGAGGTTCGTTCAGGTGCTGAGTACTCATCGCCTATCCCTGCCTCTGAAATGCTCATAGACTGTGGTTGAAGGGTGTTTAGTGACTAGTATTTATTACCAATCACATGATACCACCATATCAGCGCACGCACATAGTCAGTAGCACTATTTGCCAGGTAAATAGAATTTTATCGAATGATAAGAGAACGGCTTATAGCCATCTGGGACGCCCAGGGCCTCACCGCTAAAAAGCTCGAGGAGCTGACGGGCATCGACCGTGAGAAGTGGTATGCCCTGAGGGGGAGCAAGCGCAGGGTCAACGAGGATGATATCGAAGGCATCCTGGCGATCACGCCTGAATTCGCGCTATGGCTCGTGACGGGAAAAGTAGCGCCAGAGGCAGGCCAAATCAGCCCAACCTACGCCGAAGCAGACCGAAAATTGGAAGGACAAGAAGCGGGCAGCAAATAACAGCGGAAGTGGCCCGGCGATGGTTCAACAGAACTTCGGCCTGATCCATATAAAAGGATTCTGGAACTAGATAATGTTAAAGCTCACAGACAACAAATTGCGCTGGCTAATTTACACTGTGATTTTTGGCATGACGCCGATAATACTACGATTACTTGTCAGCCTTTTTGTCGTCTCCGGCGAGCAAAGCCAAAGCATACACTGCATTT
The DNA here is from genome assembly GCF_055768815.1 of Pseudomonas sp. R4-15. Classification (NCBI taxonomy): domain Bacteria; kingdom Pseudomonadati; phylum Pseudomonadota; class Gammaproteobacteria; order Pseudomonadales; family Pseudomonadaceae; genus Pseudomonas; species Pseudomonas sp. R4-15. Next base: position 1,681,567 of record NZ_CM147293.1, on the reverse strand, counting down.
CAACATCAGACTTTATCGCCTTCGGAATTGTCCTTCAAGTTTCAATATTTAATGAAATAAAATACCATGACCTAACAGATATAGAGTGGAAACACCACATGATGGGAGTTTCAGCTCTATTCATGCTAATCTACTCCAGCCTGTACGTCTTGCTATTATTAGCAGAAATATCAAAGCAAATAAACACAAAAGCCCTACTATACTCATCAATCGGACTATCCATCACATCCTTACTTCTATGCTTCGCCTTCTATGACAGAATGAACACAGCATCGAGGAAAAACATCCCGGAGACTATAAGATGACAGCGTTTATAGTTTCAATTTGCTTGATCTCTATAATAATCGGGGTAATTTTTTCCGCCTGGACATTTATAGACACGCGGAAGAGATACTATACGGACTTCATGAAAAGGAAATCTGACCGTGAAAAGCTTCATCTACCTTGACCAATTCAAGATGTACTCCCTTTCATCTCAACTAATGGAAGGAATTACAGAATATATTCTTGAAGAAAAGAAAAGCGCCGCCACCGAAGAAATGCAACAAAGAGGCCCGGTCGCAAGCGGACGAATAATGGCAGAAATCATCGAGAAAACTGCCGCAAGCTATGAAAAAAAATTCCTACATGACTATGCGTACTCCATCTTCGAGGAGCGTCTAAAAGAGCTAGGAAAATACTCCGAAATAAACAACTCAACACCTTTCAGCATAATAGAAAATGAATTAAAGCATAGCCAAATAATAAGAGTAAAAGGAAAAGCAAAGCTTGTCGATTTTCTAGCTTTCCACAAGACACTTGAAAGCATGGACGCCCTATCTCAAGCACTTGGAATCGTCACCACAAATGACGAACGAGAATCAACAATAAGCAAAATAAGCGAACTACAGGGAAACACCGCCAAGAAGTCGGAAATATCTCAGCTCAGCACCTTACTTAAGAAGCTTTCCGACCCCAAAACTTTTGGTCAAGATGAAAACTCCAAACTATACCAACGACATCTAGCAAATCTAATCAAGATCAGCTTCAGCGACACACTAGAGTTTGCCATGGAATTCCCAGAATTCAAAGTTAGCGCAGACATGGATCGCGATTGCCTTCGGGAACCAATAGAAACCTTGGTCAGAAAATATTCGAGACTCACAGAAGTGGAATTCGTCATGCTCGGAGTTATCACCCAAGTAGGAGAAACAAGCACACCAGAACACGAAGAGGTCATAACGGAAGAGCACTCAATGAGAGAAGCTTTCACTTTGAATCTTCACGCACTTTCAGCCATGGAAAATAGCTGGAGGCTTAGGCGCTCAAACGAACTAATTATCGATCCACTAGCCGTGTATGTTGAACTATGAGCACTAAAAGCAAGAATACATGAGCTAGCCAGGCAAAAACCAACCGAGAAAAGGGGACGGATTTATTTAAAGGCCGGAGCCGATATCCCTCAGGCAAACGCAAGCCTTCCAACCTGCTGCAAGTCCACATGCTGGCGGGCATTCCATAGGTCGTAAGCATCCTGCATTGCTAGCCAGCTTTCGGGGGAACGACCGAGGGCAACAGACAAGCGCAAGGCCATTTCCGGCGTCACGCGGCTGGTGCCCTTGAGCACACGGCTCAGGGTCGAGGGCGCTACGCCCAGCTTTTCGGCCAGCTCACGCCCGCTGATGCCGTTCGGCTCCAGATAGATATCGGTGATGAACTCACCGGGGTGCGGGGGATTGTGCATGTTCATCAGTGGTAATCCTCATAGTCCAGGACATAAGCGTTTCCGTCGCGAAACTCGAACGTCAGCCGCCAGTTGCCGTTCACCATGATCGACCAGCGCCCACGCATTTCGCCCTTGAGCGGGTGCAGGCGGAAGCCGGGGATATCCATGTCATCGACCGTCATGGCCGTATCCAGGGCTGTTAGCTGCATTCGTAGCCGCTTGGCATGGGCGGGCTGCACTCCAGCCGTGCTACCCGTTTCGAAGAGCTTGCGAAGCCCTTTGTGCTGGAAAGATTTGATCATTGGCGCAGCCTAGCATGTTGCGCAACACGCAACAAGGTGAGATGTCCCCCAAGGGGATGAAGTGCCATGCGTATGAAGAAATACCCCAAGGAGCCCCTACGCAAAGCCGCATGGCTACTGACTTTCAGCGTCTACCACGTCAGGTGGCGCTTTTTCATAATGCTGGGGTCCGGGGTTCAAGTCCCTGCGTAGCCACCACTCTTTTCAAGGGGTTAGCTTCGGCTAACCCCTTTTTTGTTTTGGGCCGTAGCCTAAAAATAGCCCAAACGTGGCCTAGGCAACGTTCAGTTGAGCCAATGGCGACAGGCTCAACGCACTGGCCAAACGGTCAGGCGACAAGTGGGAATAGCGCATCGTCATCTTGATATCGCCATGCCCCAGGAAGCGCTGCAAGATCAGGATGTCGCCGCCCTGCATCATGTAGTGGCTGGCGAACGTGTGGCGAAGGATATGCGTCAGTTGTGCAGGCGGGTGCGTTCGTAGGCCTTGCGGAAGGCTGATCGGTACGAACTGAACAACCGCCCTCCCCCTGGATAACCCCGCTCGAGCATCAGCCGTTGCAGTTCTGGCGGGATCGGCACCGACCGGCTATTGCCGTTCTTGGTCCGCACGAAACGTACCTAGCCATCCCTCACCTGGCCATGGCTCTGGCTTTCCGCCTCATCCCATCGAGCCCCCGTCGCAAGGCAGATCTGCGCCACCGGCAGCGTGTGGCTGTTCGTCGAGGTATCAGGCAAACGCAAGCCTTCCAACCTGCTGCAAGTCCACATGTTGGCGAGCATTCCACAGATCGTATGCATCCTGCATCGCTAACCAGCTTTCGGGCGAGCGGCCGAGGGCGACGGACAGACGCAAGGCCATTTCCGGCGTCACGCGGCTGGTGCCCTTGAGCACACGGCTCAGGGTCGAGGGCGCTACGCGCAGCTTTTCGGCCAGCTCACGCCCGCTGATGCCGTTCGGCTCCAGGTAGATATCGGTGATGAACTCACCGGGGTGCGGGGGATTGTGCATGTTCATCAGTGGTAATCCTCATAGTCCAGGACATAAGCGTTTCCGTCGCGAAACTCGAACGTCAGCCGCCAGTTGCCGTTCACCATGATCGACCAGCGCCCACGCATTTCGCCCTTGAGCGGGTGCAGGCGGAAGCCGGGGATATCCATGTCATCGACCGTCATGGCCGTATCCAGGGCTGCGAGTTGCATCCGCAAACGCTTGGCATGGGCGGGCTGCACTCCAGCCGTGCTACCCGTTTCGAAGAGCTTACGAAGCCCTTTGTGCTGGAACGATTTGATCATTGGCGCAGCCTAGCATGTTGCGCAACACGCAACAAGGTAAGGTATCCCCCGAGGGGATGAAGTGCCATGCGTATGAAGGAATACCCAAGGAGCCCCTATCCAAAGCCGCATGGTTACTGACTTTCAGCGTTTACCACGTCAGGTGGCGCTTTTTCACAATGCTGGAGTCCGGGGTTCAAGTCCCTGCGTAGCCACCAATCTTTTCAAGGGGTTAGCTTCGGCTAACCCCTTTTTTTTGGCCGGAAGAAAGAACTCTCCGGGATGGGGCAGGCTCCTTACAAACGCTTGGCCGCGCTGTCGTAGACCCTGCTTCGCTCGCGCTTTCCTACGGCAATCACAGTAACTACAAGACGGCTGTCGATCACTGGCAGGTGGCACAGATGGTGTCCCTCGTGGAGTCTGTTTCTACGAGCACCCACCGGGGCGATTCATGGCACCGCTGGAGGGCGCGTTTTACTGGCTTCCACCCTGCATCAAGACAGGTGACCCTCAAATAACCCATCCGTGGCCTAGCCCATCCTAAGCTGAGCCAGGGGCGTTCGAACATGCTCACCTCCGCTCCGCGTTCCTCTCTGCGCCAGCCTGCAGAACGGCTCGCCAGCCGCGCGGGATGCATTGAAGACGCTGCTCACGGAACTCGGGCGAACCAGAGGCTGGCAACGTAGCGTCTAGCGACCCAGATCACTCGCTCGAGCGAATCCTCGTTTAGCATGGCCACCTAGCTCATTCGCAAGGAGGCGTTCGAAGTGAGTCTGTCGCTCGTATTTCCGGGAATTATGTGTCTGGCGGTTGTGGTGCCACTTTTCACGCTGCTCGCGTGGAAGGAACTGGACAAGCGCCGCGACAGGCGCAGTCCGCTGACCGAGGCGCTGGTTCGTCTGCCCGGTGAGTCTCTGCGCGAGCGCATCGAAGAGCGCGCCTCGTCGATCGTCTACAGCTTTTTTGCCGGGCTGGTCTTTCCCACCGCTGCGCTCGCCTACCTGTTCAATCGCTGGGTCGACCCCGAGCGAATCCACTGGGGCGGCCCAACCTTTTTCGCGCTGGTCATGGTGCTGATCGGGGTACTCATCTCCATCGGCTGGTCGTGGCATGTCATTCGCGACGTCCGCCGCCTGCGCGACGGCTTCGAGGGCGAGCTGGCCACCGCGCAACTGCTGGCGCCACTGCAGGCCGAAGGTTGGCTGCTGTTCCATGACATTCCTAGGGTCTGTTGCTGTTTCGTTCACGGCCGCGCCGGTACCTGTTTTGCCGCGAGACAAGGCGCGAGTCGCAGGGCTTACCGGGGTAAGTCCAAGACGAGCAACGCCGTATCGCGGCAAAACAGGCACCGGCCCTCCGGGTTGTGTCAGAAATGACCTGCGCTGTCGTTGCAGGACTTGCCAAGGGAATTACCATTGCCCGCGTCCTGCGCCTAACCGCAGGCCATTTCTGGCAACAACGCGGTTCGCGAACGAAACGGCAACAGACCCTAGCCAACGCGGCAACATCGATCACGTCCTGCTCGGTCCGAACGGGGTCTTCGCGGTGGAAACCAAGTACCGCGCCAAACCCCGCAGTTTGAAGGGCAAGCAATCCGCGGACGCCGAATACGATGGCCAGCGCATTCGCCTCGCCGGCCGTCACAGCGAGTCGTTGCCCCTGGAGCAGGCCCTGGCGGTCGCGGCCGATCTGTCGCGGCAGTTATCCGATCGAATTGGCGAGCGCGTAGAGGTCACACCGGTGGTGGCGCTACCAGGCTGGTACGTCAGATTGACCGCTGCACCGCAGCCGCGTCAGGTCGGCGTCATCAACCCCAAGACCCATGGCTGGCTCAAGGGGCGCCAGGGCAACCTGGACGACGCCAAGCGTCAGCGGTTGGCCGCCGCGCTGCGGCACCTCGCCTGCCGACCACCCCGCGGCGGGAACACGTCCAATTAAACGCCGGACGGCTGCCCCGAAAGAGGCGCGAAAGGCATAATCAGCGCTTCATTCGCCACCGAGAGTGACCATGCGAGCAGAACGCGATGAGGTGATCAGACGGCGCAAGCCCGCGAAGCGGCCGCGTACGCCGCAGACGGTGGGCGGTCGCTTCGCCATCGGCCTGGTGCTATTGGCACTGCTGGTCTGGGGTGGTTTCTCGGCCTATCGCCATGCGGACCTGCTGAGCGATCCGGAACGTTTGCTGCAGGCGATTCGCTTCAACGGCAAGCCCCTCTTCGGTGAGGAAGAGAAGCCCGAGGCCGCCTCCTTCTCGACGCCCGTCGTCGCTCCCCAGAACGAAGCGCCGGAAGTCCACGAGAACAAGCAGATGGAAACCATCCAGACGCGCCAGGTGCAACTCAAGTAGTACCTGAGCGAAATCTGTACAACGCGCGCCAGCCCGCGGGGTTCGGGCACTGCAGGCAAGCAGCGACAGGCTATCCACAGGCGGACCCACAGCGGATGTGGATAGCCTGCGAACTGCTCCGCGAGTAACGGATCACACGCTCAGCGCCCACACCGGAGCCATCGATGAACCAGGCCGACCACGATCACGCTCACTCCCACGCGGGACACGCCCATGACCACGCCCACGGCGCACGGGTGACCGCCGGCAACGAGCGTCGCCTGCGCTGGGTATTGCTGCTCACCGCCGGCTACGCAATCGTGCAGGCCACGGTGGGATGGTTCGCCGGCTCCCTGGCGCTGATCGCCGACTCCGGACACATGGTCTCGGACGCCGCGGCCCTGCTGCTGGCACTCATCGCCTACCGCATCGCCGCCCGCCCGCCGGATGCGCGACGCACCTACGGATTCCAGCGGGTTCGCGTGCTCGCCGCACTGGCCAATGGTGCGGCGCTGCTCCTGCTGGTGGCATGGATCGCCTGGGAAGCCGTGGTGCGGCTGCGTGAGCCGGTCACGGTACTGGCCGGGCCGATGCTGGTGGTCGCTGTGCTCGGCCTGCTGGTCAACGTAGTTGCCGCGGTCATTCTCAACAGCGGGCACAAGAACGACGGCAACCTGCGCGGCGCGCTGCTGCACGTGATGGGCGACCTGCTGGGTTCCCTGGGTGCGATCCTCGCCGCCGTCGGCATCCTGGTCACCGGCTGGACACCGCTGGACCCGCTGCTGTCGATCCTGGTCTCGTTGCTGGTGGTGCGCTCGGCCTGGCGGCTGGTGACGGAGTCGACTCAAGTGCTGCTGCAATCCGCCCCCCACGGCCTCGATCCGTTGAAGGTGGAGGCTGAACTGCGCGACCTGCCCGGCATCGCCGAGGTGGGTCATTTGCACGCGTGGCTGCTGGCCGACGACAGCGCCGTCGCCACCGTGCACGTCACGCCGAAACCCGGTAGCGATCCGCTGCAACTGCCGGCACAAGTGAGCGACTACCTACGCCGGCATCACCGCCTGCAGCACGTCACGGTGCAGGTGGATCCACCCCGCTGTATCCAGCCTCACTGACACTGGCAGAATCCGTGGGATAGCTGTCCTGGCGGACATGAGCGCCAGGCGTCACGCTGTGCTTCTCCCTCCCAGGATCGCGCCATCATGACCTTCGATCGACTCTCCGAGCAGGCTCGCCTGCGGCCGCTGCAACTCGGCATCCTGCTGTTTCCCGACGTCGAAGTGCTCGACTTCGCGGGCCCCTTCGAAGTGTTTTCGGTGGCCTCGCGCCGGGCCCGGCGAGACCTGGGTATCGAGCACGCGGCCTTCGAGATCCAGACCATCGCCGCCTCGCGCGCGCCCCTGCGTGCGCGCCACGGCCTGGACGTCCTGTCTACGGCGGACTTCGACAACCACGCCCCCTTGGACCTGCTGGTGGTGCCTGGCGGCGTGGTGGACCAGCCGCTCGGCGACGCGCGCACCCTGAGCTGGCTGAGTGCCCAGGCGCAACAATTGGAACTGCTGGCCTCGGTCTGCACCGGCGCTTTCCTGCTCGCCGAGATTGGCCTGCTCGACGGCCTTCGCGCCACCACCCACTGGGAAGACATCCCGGCGCTGCGCCAGGCCTATCCGCGGATCGAGGTGTGCGAGGACGTGCCCTACGTCGAGCAAGGCAGGCTTTTCACCTCGGCGGGCATCTCCGCGGGTATGGCCCTCAGCCTGCACCTGGTCGAGCGTCTGCTCGGGCGGCCGCTGGCGCTGGCCACGGCGCGGCAAATGCAATATGACTGGCAAGCATGACCCGTCGCATCGCCTGCCTGCTCTATCCCGAATTCGTCCTGCTCGATGTCAGCGGGCCGCTGGAGGTGTTCGCCGCTGCGAATGCCGAACTCCGTCGCCAAGGCCGCCCAGCCGCCTACGAGATCCTGCTGCTGGGAGAGAAACAGGAACCCCAGGCCAGCTCCGGTGGCCCGCGTCTGCTCGCCGATGCGGCCTGGAGCGATATCGACCCGGCAGACCTGGACACCCTGCTGGTGCCCGGTGGCATGGCCATCGACCGGCAATCTACGGACGAAGCGCTACTGGCCTGGTTGCGGGCTGCCGAGCCGCGCCTGCGACGGCTCGGCTCGGTGTGCTCCGGTGCGCTCTTGCTGGCGGCGGCCGGACTGCTCAACGGCCACCCGGCGACCACCCACTGGGCCGACGTGGCGCAGCTACGCGACGAGCATCCCCAGGTGCAGGTACAGGGCGAGCGGCTGCATACCTACGTTCCCAACGGCCACCTGTTCACCTCTGCCGGCGTCAGCGCGGGGATCGACCTCGCGCTGGCATTGGTGGAGGACGACCTGGGCCACGGCCTGGCGCTCGCGGTGGCCCAGCGCCTGGTGTTGTTTTTGCGCCGGCCCGGCGACCAGGCGCAGTTCAGTCCTCTGCTCGGCTCACGCCCGGCCTCGCGCCTAGGTGAGCTGCTGCGCTGGCTGCCCCGTCATCTGGAAGAAGAACTGGGTGTGGAGAGACTCGCCGAGCGCCTGCACCTGAGCCCCCGCAGCCTGGCGAGACTGTTCGTCGAGGAACTCGGCGTGCCTCCGGCGCAGTACGTCGAGCGACTGCGCCTGGAGGCGGCACGCGGCCTCCTGCAGAGTGGCGTCAGCGTGGCGGAGACCGCACGGCGCTGTGGCATGGGCCATCCGGAAACCTTGCGCCGCGCCTTCCAGCGCCAACTCGGCTGCAGTCCGCGCGACTATGCCGAACGCTTCGGCTGAGGCCGCGCGGCGAACAGCAGGCCGCCGAGAATCGCCGCACCACCGACCCAGTGATAGCTCTGTAGCGATTCGCCGAGCAGGAAGTAACCGAGCAGCGCCGCGTACACCGGCATCAGGTAGGTGGTCAGCGCCGCGCGGGCCGGCCCCAGCACGGTGAGGCCGTGGCTCCAGGCGAGGTAGGCCGCCAGGGAGGCGAAGATCGCCGTGTAGGCGATGGCCACGAGCGTGTCCGGGCTCACGTCGAAGCCGCCCAGGTGCTGCCACTCGTACAGATAGAACGGCAGTAACATGGGTACGCCAAGCAACATCTGCGCGCACAGCAGCACCAGGGGCGAGACGCCCAGGCTCGGCGCCCAGCGCTTCTGCAGCAGGCTGAAGAGCGCCCAGTCGAGCACCGCCAGGAGCATCACCAGGTCCCCTGCGGCGAAGCGCAACGCCAACAGGTTGCCCGGATCGCCCTTGCCGATCAGCCAGAGCAGCCCGGCCGCCGCGATGCTCATGCCCAACCAGGCGCGCCGCGGTGGCCATTCGCCCAACAGCACGCCGGCGCCAAGGTACATCGCCAGCGGAACACAGGTATTGAGCAGGGTGATGTTGATCGCCGGGGTGCTGTGCGCCGCCGCGTAGAGCAGCGAGTTATAGCCGACCACGCCGAGCGCCGCGAGCAACGGCAAACGCCAGCCAGCCGCCAGCAACCGCTGCCGCGCGCGCCATAGATCGCGGGCGACCCAGGGCAGCAGAAGACCGAGGGCCAAGCTCCAGCGCCAGAAAGCGAGCGCGAACGGGGCAATGGCATCCGCATAGGCGCGCCCGACCAGTGCATTACCGGCCCAAAACAGCACGGCCGCAGCCAAACCGAGCCAAGCCAACGCGTGCCGGGCATTCATCGCAGGGGACATAAAGAGGACTCGAAAGGCATGGGCACCTCGTAAAGCGAGGCACCCTAGCCTTGCCACGTCAAGCTGGCAAGCGCCTGACGGTCAGCCGAGAGCCTCGCTAGGGGTGCATTGAACCAGCCGCGGGACACGTCCCATGTTCTCCAGATCCTCGAGGAAACCGTCGCGCCAACTCGCCAGATCGTTGCGGCGCAGCACGCGCATCAAGGTTCCATGCCGCTCGCGACGTTCATCGATAGGCATACGCAGGGCCCGATCCATCGCCTCGGCCATGCCGACCTGGTCGTAGGGATTCACGATCAGTGCCGCGTGCATTTCCCGCGCAGCACCGGCAAAGCGAGACAACACCAACACCCCGGGGTCCTCCGGGTCCTGCGCGGCGACGTATTCCTTGGCCACCAGGTTCATGCCATCGCGTAGTGGGGTCACCAGGCCGACGGAGGATGCGCGGAAAAGCCCCATCAGCACCTTGCGGTCGTGACTCTTGTTCAAATAGTGCAGTGGCATCCAGTCCAGTTCGGCGAAACGGCCGTTGATGTGCCCACTCAGGGTCTCCAACTGCTGACGGATGTGCTGGTAGGTCTTCACGTCGGAACGCGAGGTGGGGGCGATCTGCACGAATTGCACGGCCTGACGATGCTCGGGGAAGCGTGCAAGCAGTTCCTCGTACGCACAGAAGCGCTCCACCAGCCCCTTCGAATAGTCCAGACGGTCGACGCTGATGATGGTGCGCAGCGGATGCCCGGCCGGTGAAGGGCGTGTCATCTGTCCGCGCCCACGGTAGGAGGCGGCCAACTCTTGAATCTCATCGGGCATGACTCCGATCGGATACACGCCGGTGCGGAAGTCATGGCCATAGGCGGTCAGCAGGCCGTTTCGCCCCCGCACGCCGCGGACTTCCCGGACGATGTAATCCTCGAAGGCAGTGCGATCCACATCGGTCTGGAAGCCGATCAGATCGTAGGAGCACAAGGTCTTCAGCAGCTCGTTGTGCGGCGGAATCACCGTGAGGATTTCCGGCGCCGGAAAGGGGATGTGCAGGAAGAAACCGATGCGATTGCGCGCCCCAAACTGACGCAGTTCCTCGGCGAAGGGAATCAGATGGTAGTCATGCACCCAGATCACGTCGTCGGGCTTGAGCAACGGCAGCAACTTCTCGGCCAGCAGCCGGTTGACCCGCCGGTAACCGTCGTACTCTTCACGGCGGTAACGCGCCAGATCGATCCGGTAGTGCAGCGTCGGCCAGAGGGTCGCGTTGGAAAAGCCACGATAGTAGTGGTCGTAGTCCCGCTTGGTCAGCCCCAGGGTCGCGTAGGTAATGTTGCCCACCTGCTCGGTGGACAACTGCGGCGTAGCGGTGACCTCGCCACTCCAACCAAACCAGATGCCACCGGATTGCCGCAGGGCATCGAATACCCCCACCGCCAAGCCACCTGCCGCCGGTTTACCCTCCTGGATAGGCGCTACACGGTTGGATACCACCACCAGACGGCTCATGACTCACCTCCAAGGTTATTTTCTTGTGGATACCGACGGCTCTGCGGCCGCCAGCACAGCGCTCAACCATTCACCGACCGCGGTTACCGAAGGCAGGCGCCACTGCGCCTGGCTATCGCCCTCACCCACCTTGATCGACAAACCTTGCATGGCATTCACGACGCCGAAACCGGCCTCGTCGGTGAGGTCGTCGCCGAGGAAAACCGGCCGCTTTCCAGCGAACGGCGGCAGACTCATGAAGCGACGGATCACCTCACCCTTGCTGGCGCCACGTGGTTTGAGTTCGAACACGCATTTGCCCGGCTGCAGGACGAACTGCGAATAGCGCCTGACCAGCGCTTCGGCGAGTGCCCGCACCTGGTCTTCCAGTGCCTCCGCGCCGCGAAAATGCAGGGCGAAGGCCACCCCCTTGTTCTCCAGGCGCAAACCGGGATGCTCCGCGCAGGCAGCGTTCAGTTCACGCTCGAGGGACGCGAGCAAGTTGGCCTCCGGGGCCTGTCGATAGACCTGCCCGGAAGCGTCGCGCCATTCCGCTCCGTGGATACCCGCCGCCGGCAGGCGCAACGGCGCCACCAGGGCATCGATCTGCGCCAGGGGTCGGCCGGAAACCACGGCCACTGCCGGCGTGCGCAGGCTCAAACGGCTCAAGCCGTCGCGCACCTCGGCGGCAAGGAAGACCTGTTCCGGACGGGGCTGGATTTCCGCCAGGGTGCCGTCCAGATCGAAGAAGAACGCTCCGTCGCGGAGGTTCGGATGGGGTAGCTGCTGAATTGGGCTCATGCTGGTGTGACTCTGCCCCCTCGCCGTCGTTCAGCCCGCCGGACGGCGTGAATCTTGGCCGTCGAGCCCGGTCACAAAAAACGACAGCCCAGCGCCATGAGAGGAGGCCGCATGAATCGCCAACGCCACACCCAGGTACGCGAGATAGACGATACCGAGGACCGTATGGGGTCCATCGAGCAACTCGACTTCAGCGATCGACAGGATGAACGCCAGGGTCGCGTGGGCGACACCATGTCACCCGCCGAGCAGGCCGAACGCTATCCGGCAGAGCGCGTTCGCGAGGCCGGTATGACGGGCGGCGAAGCGCTCGGTGAGAGTCGCCACGAAGACGGCGTCAGCCAGGACGATCTGAGCCCGGATACGTTGATAGACGAGTCCGGCGCACGAGGCCCCCGTGAGCCTGGCGATGGTGAGCTACCCGCGGACGAGGAGCTTTCGCTGGAGGACGCCCGTGACGTTGGCCTCGGTGGCGGTCTCGACGAGGCCGAAGAAGGTCGCCTGCGCCCGCTGGATGGCGAACCCTGGAATGACCCGGAGCAACCACTGCGCGCCGACAACGAGCCGACTGGCGAAGCGCTGGACGGCATCGAACAGGAACAGGGAATCAGCCCCTCCGAACGCCAACGCTAAGAGCGCGGGCCCACAGCAGCCTATGGACCTGCCGTCCTGCCGCACCTAAACTGGCCGACCCGATCACACGGCAGGAACGCAACGTGGTCCCCCAGGAAGTAGGTAGCAGCAGGACGGCTCATCTGCGAGCCCGTCTGGCGCGCTGGACCGTGCCCATCGCACCCGAGCGCATGGCGGCCTTCCACACCTATGTCGGCCAGCAGCATGGTGTCTTCCTGCTGACCATCAACGTGCTGGCGATCCTGGCCTACTATTCGTACCTGCTGGCCGACGCACTGCTGATCCCCGATCAATTCGACGCCTCTCTGCTGATCCGCAGCTTCCTGGCGGTGTTCGGCTTGCTGAACATCTACCTGGTGTTCAGGCACCTGCGCATGCCCCAGTGGATGGACCGGCTGATGCCGATCCACGACATCTTCGCCACCTTCGCCTGGTTCGAACTGCTCAAGCGCAGCGACTCACCCGACGTCGCGCACTTCCTCTACGCCTCCATCATCTTCATCGTGCTGTGCAATCTCGGCATACGGGGTTCGTTCACCCATGCCCTGATCTGCTCGCTGGCCATCTCCGCCGGAATCCTGCTCAACGTGCATTGGCTCGTCACGCCCCATGAGCTGCTGGTGTTCACCCTGGTCTACCTACCGATGCTGGCTTTCAGCCTGTTCATCAGTTGGACCAACACCCGCAGCGTGCGACGCGCCTTCCTCGTCGAAGAGCAGAGCCAGCAGCAGCGCTGCGAGCTGTCCCGACTGAACGCGCGGCTGCTGCACCTGGCGGCCACCGACGCGCTGACCGGCATCGCCAACCGGCGAGCCTTCGATCGCGACCTGGACGAATATTGGCAGGCGATGCGGCGCAATGGCCGAGGCTTCGCCCTGCTGATGGTCGACATCGATTTCTTCAAGCTCTTCAACGACCATTACGGACATCCGGCCGGGGACCGCTGCCTCGCCGAAGTCGCCGGTGGCATGCAGACGGTTCTGCGCGAAGGCCAGGCACGCATCTATCGCTATGGCGGCGAGGAGTTCGCCATCCTCCTGCAGGTAGAGCATAACGATGAACTGCAGAACATCGCCGAGCGGTTGATCTCCGAGGTGGCCAAACTGGGCATCGAGCACCGCCACCGGGAACACGGCCCCAAGTACGTCACCATCAGCGTTGGCGCCACACTCGCTTCGCCGGAACGCGACGGCGACGGCACCAGCCTGGTGGATGCCTGCGATCGCATGCTCTACCAGGCGAAGCATCGCGGGCGCAACCGCGTCGAGGTCGAGCACCAGGCACAGCCGGCCTGAGCCCGGTAATGCGAGGTAACCAATTGCCCGTATTGCCAGCCCTGGGGATTGCCTAAGCTAGCGCTTCCTCATTGCCCCATCGGCCTTCATGAACAGCGACTCTCGTCTGCCGCCCTCGTCCAGGGTGGCCTCCCCCCTCCGCTTTTGCACTTTCCCCATCGATGCTCGCGCGAGCGTACCGGCATGACTCTGCTGATCGCCTTCGCCTTACTCTCGATCCTCGTGTCCTTCGTCTGCTCGGTACTGGAGGCGGCGCTCCTTTCGCTCACGCCCAGCTTCATCGCTCAGCAAAAGCAGGGCCGTCCGCGCCTGCACGCACGCTTGAAAGCGCTGAAGGAGCGGATCGACCAGCCACTGGCGGCGATTCTTACCCTGAACACGGTCGCCCACACGGTGGGCGCCACCGGCGTGGGCGCGCAGGTCACCCGGGTTTTCGGCGACGGCTATCTCGGCGCCGCCTCGGCGCTGATGACCGTGCTGATTCTGGTACTTTCGGAAATCCTCCCGAAGACCCTCGGCGCGCGCTACTGGCGCAGCCTGGCGCCGCTGCTCCCCGCGTTGCTGGGCGGCATGATCCTGCTGCTCAAGCCCTTCATCCTGCTCTCGGACGGCGTCATGCGGCTGCTCGGTGGCAAGGAGCCGGAGCCCGACCTGCGCCAGGAGATCAAGGCCCTGGCCGCACTCGGCCGCGAGCAGGGCGCACTGGACGACGACGAGCAGCGGATGATCCGCAACGTGCTCGACCTGCACGAGCGGCGAGTGCGCGAGATCATGACTCCGCGCATCGTCTGCCAATCGACCACGCCCTCGGAGAACCTGGGCGAATTCCGCGCCCGTGTACTGCAGAGCCAGTTCTCCCGGTACCCGGTACTGGATGCCGACGAAACGCCACGCGGTGTGCTGTTCCGCCATGAAGTGCTGGCCGCGGAAGATCTCGAACGCCCGCTGGAGGGATTGGTACGCCCGGTCAAGGTGGTACTGGACACCCTCAGCGTCGAGCAGTTGATGACCGCCCTGCTGCGTGAGCGCCAGCACCTGGCGCTGGTCTACGACGAATTCGGCAGTTGGCAGGGCCTGGTGACGCTGGAGGACGTGATGGAAACCCTGATCGGCCAGCCGATCCTCGACGAGACCGACGACATCCCCGACCTGCGGCGCTTCGCCCGCCGACGCTGGGCCAAGCGCCGCAAGGGGTTGCGCTGATCAGAAGCCCAGCTTGCGCTCAGGCAATACCAGGGCCTGGCCGGTGAGGCGCAGAAACCAGGCCGCCAGGTGCGCCTGCAGTAGGGTGACGTTGAGTGCCTCGGGCGAACTGCTCGCCAGTGCCTCACCGTCGACTTCTATGCGCACGCCCGCGGCCGTTTCGCGCACGCAGAAGCGCGCTTCGCCACACACCAATCCCAGGCTGCGTTCCCCTTCCAGCCAACCGCAGGGGTAGCCCAGCTCACCCGCCTGGTCAGCGACGCGCTGCAACTCTTCTTTGAGCACGGCCAATGCTGTCCACTGCTGCATGAGCCTCAGCCCTTGCTGTGTTCAGGGGAGCTCGGCGCCTCGGCAACGCCACGCGGACCGGCGACACCCCAAATCACCAATCCGACGACGGGCAGCAGGACGATCAACAGTACCCAGACGAACTTTCCACCGCTTCCTCCCTGGCTGCGCATGACACTGACGATGGCCCACAGATCGAGGGCGAGGATGATGACGGCGGCGACCAGGGTGCTCCACAGGCTGGCTTCGAACATGAGCGTGGCTCCTCGGCAAGGTTCACCTGTTCCGGCTAGCGAGCCTCGCCGGGGTTCCTCCGGGGCGCCGAACGGCATCAGCGCCGCCGCGTACTCCAGGCCATGGCCAGGCCGCTGACACAGATCACGCCCATGCCCAGCATCGCGCCACCATCCGGGCGATCGGCAAACACCAGCAGGCCGATCAACCCGGCGAAGACGATCTGCAGGTAGCTGAAGGGCGCCAGCAGCGCCGGCGGGGCGTGGCGGAAAGCCTGGGTCAGCAATAAGTGCCCGCCCATGCCACAGGCCCCGAGGACGAGCATCAGCAGCGCGTGGCCGAGACTCGGCCATTGCCACACCCAAGGCAGCATGGCGCTCATCAGCAGACTGTTCACCAAGCCGGCCAGGAAGTTACTGGTGGTCGGACTGTCGATGCTCGCCAGGCGGCGTGTGAGCAGCTGGTACAGGCCGAAGCAGGTTGCCGAGCCCAACGGCAGCAGGATCGCCGGCGTGAACAGGCCACCGCCAGGGCGCACCATGATCAATACGCCGACCAGTCCCGCAATTACGGTCGCCCACTGCCCGCGACTGACGCGCTCGCCGAGCAGCGGCACCGACAGCGCAGTCACCAGCAGTGGCGCAAGGAAGTTGACCGCCGTGGCCTCGGCCATCGGCAGATAGTGCAGGCCGGTAGTGAACAGCAGGCTGCAACCGACCAGGCAAAGGGCACGCAGGACCTGCAGGCCGGGACGCCGGGTACGCAACAGACGCATACCGTGCTGCGGCACGAACAAGCCGATCATCAATGCCGTATGCACCACGTAACGCGCCCAGACCACCAGAATGACCGGGTAGAAACCGGTGAGGTACTTGGACAAGGCATCGTGACTGGCGAACAGCAGCACGGCGCAGCAGATCAGCAGGATGCCCTTGGCGGGCTGGTCCGAATGCAGGGAGGTGGACATGAAGAGACCGGCAGATCGATCGACCGCGCCACTATAAGCGCTGAGGGGGCTGCCAGTCAGGAAAAACCGGAAGCCCCGAGACGGCAGGAACACGGGCCGGCGGAATGGCCCCGCCGGCCTTGGCACACGACCTCAATGCCCGCCCAGGTAGGCGTTGCGCACCTCCGGATCGGCGAGCAGTTCCTGGCCGGTGCCGGTCATGCGGATCTGCCCGGTGACCATCACATAGGCCCGGTCGGACAGGCGCAACGCGTGGTTGGCGTTCTGCTCGACGAGGAAGATGGTCATCCCCTCCTGCGCCAGCTCGCGCAGGGTCGAGAAGATCTGCTTGACCACGATCGGCGCCAGCCCCAGCGACGGCTCGTCGAGCAGCAGCAGCTTGGGTCGGCTCATCAGCGCGCGGGCGATGGCGAGCATCTGCTGCTCGCCGCCGGACATGGTCATGGCACGCTGGTTGCGCCGCTCCTCCAGCCGCGGGAACAGCTTGAACATGCGCTGCATGTCCTCGTCGGCGTGCTTGGTGCCGATGGGGATGGTGCCCATCAGCAGGTTCTCCTCGACGCTCATGTCGGGGAACACGCGACGCCCTTCCGGCGACTGGGCGATGCCGTGGGAGGCAATGTAGTGGGCGGATTTCTGCGTCACGTCCTGGCCGCGGTAGAGGATCTGCCCGGCCTTGGCGCGCGGCTGGCCGAAGATCGACATCAGCAGGGTCGACTTGCCGGCGCCGTTGGCGCCGATCAGGCTGACCGTCTCGCCCTCGTCGATGTGCAGCGAGACCTGGTTCAGCGCCTGGATCGGGCCATAGAAGACGTCGACGTCCTTGAACTCGAGTATCCGACTCATGCCACGTCCTCCTCGTCGGCACCGAGGTAGGCGGCGATCACCTTCGGGTCGTTCTTGATGTCTTCGGGGCCGCCACGGGCGATCACCAGGCCGTGGTCGAGCACCACGATGTGGTCGGAAATGCTCATCACCATGCCCATGTCGTGCTCGATCAGCATCACGGTGATGCCGTGCTCGTCGCGCAGCTTGCGCACGATCTTCGCCAGCGCCAGGGTCTCGGCCGGGTTGAGGCCGGCGGCGGGCTCGTCGAGGCAGACGATCTCCGGGCCGGTACACATGGCACGGGCGATTTCCAGACGCCGCTGCTGACCGTAGGACAGCTCGCCACCCAGGCGGTTGGCGTGCTCCACCAGGTCGACCACCTCCAGCCAGTAGAAGGCGTGGTCGAGCAGCTTGCTCTCGGCCTTGCGGTAGCCGGGGGTGTTGAGGATGCCGGCGAGCAGGTTGCGGTCGGCCTGCATGTGCTGCGCCACCAGCAGGTTCTCCAGCACGGTCATTTCCTTGAACAGACGAATGTTCTGGAAGGTGCGTGCCAGGCCGGCGCGGTTCACCAGATGAGTGCCGCCGAACATCTTGTACCAGAGCCGCGAACCGAACTGCGCCGGGTTGATGAAGTCGGTGGGCGCGAAGGGTTCGCCGAGGATCTTGATGACGTTGGTCTGCTTGCCGTTGGCGTTGAGCAGGATCTGCCCGCCGGTGGCCGAGTAGAAGCCGGTGAGGCAGTTGAAGACAGTGGTCTTGCCGGCGCCGTTAGGCCCGATCAGCGCCGAGATGGAGCCGCGCTCGATCTCGAAATTGACGTCTGAAAGCGCCTTGATTCCACCGAAATGCATCATAAGGTCGCGAACTTCGAGGATGTAGTCACTCACGGCGCGACTCCTTTGCGCGGTGCGATGCCGATGCGGTTGATGCGAATCAGGCCTCGCGGTTTCCAGATCATCATCACCACCATGAGGATGCCGAACAGCAGCACGCGGTAATCGGCGAACGCACGCAGCAGCTCCGGCGCGACCGTCAGCACGAAGGCGGCAATGACGACCCCGGTGGTGGAGCCCAGACCGCCCAGCACGACGATGGCAAGGATCAGCGCGGATTCGAAGAAGGTGAACGAGGACGGGTCGATGAAACCCTGTTTGGTGGCGAAGAACACCCCGGCGATACCGGCGGTGGCGGCCCCCATGCTGAAGGCGGAGAGCTTGATCAGTACGTGATTGAGGCCCATCGCGCGGCAGGCGATCTCATCTTCGCGCAGCGCTTCCCAGGCGCGCCCCAGCGGGATGCGCGTAAGACGGTGCTTGACGTAGAGCACCAGCAGCACGACGACCACGAGCACGGCGAAGACGAAGATCGATTCGGCGCTGGGGTTGTACTTCAGGCCGAACACCTCGTGGAACGGCACGTGCCCCTCGGCGGCGCGGCGACCGAACTCGACGCCGAAGAACGACGGCGCCGGCACCGGGATACCGTTCGGACCACGGGTGAAGTCGATCCAGTTGTTCAGCACCAGGCGGATGATCTCGCCGAAACCGAGGGTGACGATGGCCAGGTAGTCACCGTGCATGCGCAGTACCGGGAAACCCAGCACCATGCCGGCGAAGGCCGCCAGCAACGCCGCCAACGGCAACATGGTCCAGAAGCCCAGGCCCAGGTACTCGTAGCCCAGCGCCAGGCCGTAGGCGCCGATCGCATAGAAGCCGACGAAGCCCAGGTCGAGCAGACCGGCGAGGCCGACCACGATGTTCAGCCCCAGACCCAGCAGGACGTAGATCAACCCGAGGATGACCACCGAAAGGAGGTACTTGTTGGCGAAGAACGGGAACGCCACGGCAGCCACCACCAGCAGCAACAGCACCCAGCGCATGGGCGACTTGTAGCCCGGCGGCAACACGCCGACACCGCTGTCGGCATGCTCGAACTTGTGCAGCACCTTTTGTCCCTGGCCGGTCTGCAGGAACAGCGAGAGCAGGAAGCGGCCGATCATCACCACGCCGACCATCCAGGCGACGCGCTGCGGATGCGGCTCGAAGTCGTAACCCTGCAACACCACGCCGACGATGGGTCCGAACACGATCAGTGCGACCAGTCCGGCCATCAGCGTATCGATGAGGCTTTTCTTGATGTCGATGGATTCGCTCACGGCCTTACACCTTCGTCACCTGGGGCCGCCCCAGGAGTCCTTGTGGTCGGAAAATCAGGATCAGCACCAGCAACGAGAAGGCGAAGACATCCTTGTAGTCGCTGTTCACCATGCCGGCGAACTGCGACTCGGCGACGCCGAGGATCACCCCGCCGAGCATCGCGCCCGGTAACGAGCCGATACCGCCCAGCACCGCGGCGGTGAAGGCCTTGATGCCGATGATGAATCCGGCATAGAAGTCGAAGGTGCCGTAATTGAGGGTGATCAGCACCCCGGCCAGCGCGGCCATGGCGGCACCGATGACGAAGACGTAGGAGATCACCCGGTCCGTGTTGATACCGAGGATCTGCGCCATCTTGCGATCCTGCTGGGTCGCCCGACACATGCGCCCCAGGCGCGTGCGCTGGATGATCAGAGTCAACGCCAGCATGCCGAGGAACGCTGCGACGAGGATGAAGATCTTGGCGTAGGTGAGCTGTACGAAGCTGTCGCCGATATGCATCCGCAGGCTGCCTTCGAGCATGGTCGGGATGCCTTGCTGACGCGCGCCCTGGGAGAGCTGCACGTAGTTCTGCAGGATCAGCGACATGCCGATCGCGGAGATCAGCGGAGCCAGACGCGTGGAGTTGCGTAGCGGCTTGTAGGCGATGCGCTCGATGGCGAAGCCGTAAACGCCGGTGACCACGATGGTGAAGATCAGCGTACCGAGGATCACCAGAGGGAAGGAATGAATGCCGAAGGCGCCGAGTAAGGCGATGGCGATGGCGCACAGGTAGGCGGAGACCATGTACACGTCGCCGTGGGCGAAGTTGATCATGCCGATGATGCCGTAAACCATGGTGTAGCCAATGGCGATCAGGCCGTAGACCGAACCGAGGGTCAGGCCGTTGACCATTTGTTGCAGGAAGATGCCGTCCATAAATCAACTCTCAGGTGGCAGAAGGCAGATAGCGTGCGCCGAGCCTTGCCAGGCGTCCGAGGGAGCCGCCGGAGCGGTGTGGACGTTGCCTGGAGTGAGGCGCCGGAGAACTCCGGCGCCCATGGGGCTCGACCTGACCGGCCCGTGCGGAACGTTCCGCAGCGAGCCGATCCCAAGCATCAGAGCTGCTTGTACTTACCGTCAGCGCCCCACTGGTACATCACGTAGTCGGAGACCTTGAGGTCACCCTTCTCGTCGAATTCCTTCTTGCCCATCACGGTGTCGACCGGGTGCGACTTCAGCCACTCGGAAGCTTCCGCGCCATCGGTGCTGCCGACGCCGGTGAAGGCTGCGGCGATCGCCTGCATGGATGCATAGGAGTACAGGGTGTAGCCCTCGGGCTCATAGCCGTTGGCGCGGAATTTCTCGATCACTGCCTTGCCATCGGGGATCTTGCGCGGGTCGGCGCCGAAGGTCATCAGCACGCCGTCGACGAACTGCGGGCCACCGGCGGTGCCGACGAATTCGTCGGTAACGATGCCGTCGCCGGAGATGAAGATGGCTTTCGAGCCCTGCTCGCGCAGCTGGCGCACCAGCGGGCCGGCCTCGGCGTGCAGGCCGCCGAAGTAGACGACGTCGGCATCGGCTGCACGGATCTTGGTGACCAGGGCGTTGAAGTCTTTCTCGCCACGGGTCAGGCCTTCATAAAGCACTTCCTTCACGCCGCGCTTGTTCAACTGCGCCTTGGTGGCGTCCGCCAGGCCCTGGCCGTAGGTGTCCTTGTCGTGGACGATGGCGACTTTCTTGGCCTTGAGCACGTCGACGATGTAGTCGCCGGCCACGTTGCCCTGCTGGTCGTCACGGCCGCACATGCGGAACTCGCCAGTCAGGCCGCGCTCGGTGACCTGCGGGTTGGTGGAGGCCGGGGTGATGGAGATGATGCCTGCCTCGTCGTAGATCTCCGACGCCGGCATGGTCGAGGAGGAACAGAAGTGACCGATCACGGCCACGGCCTTGTCGGAGTCGACCAGACGGTTGGCGACGGCAACCGCCTGCTTGGGTTCGCACGCGTCGTCCGCCTGCACCAGCTTGACCTGCTCGCCGTTGATACCACCGGCGGCATTGATGTCGGCGACAGCCTGTTCGGCACCGCGCCAGAGTTGCTCACCGAATGCCGCGTTGCCACCGGTCATCGGACCGGCTACGCCGACGACGATGTCTGCCATCGACTGGGAAGAAACGCCCATTGCAGCGGTGACCGCGAGGGCCAGAAAGCCTTTTCTGAAAATCTTCTGCGACATGGAGGGAAGCTCCTGAAGGATTGAAGTTGGCGCAGAAGAGGAGAGCAAGCCCCGTGCCATCGATCCCAGATATCCCGAAAAAAAGCCGGGAAAGTCCTGGAAAAGGACAGGACAAAGCCTAAAAACAATTGGTATCAATAGGTTACGGAATAGATCGAGGACCCTCATCGTCTCTCGCCCCATGACGAAATCGCGGCAATCGAGCGCAGCACCACCAGGTGCTACTCGACCGGAGCAAGCCCTTCATTGGTGCACGGTAACAATGGTTGCGCACCGTAACGGGCCCCATCCTCAAAAAATAAAGGTTGCACCTTCCAGCGCAGGAAGGTGCAACCCGGTACCACTCAAGAAACCCAGGAACGACGGCTTACAGATTAGTCATCCATCGATTGCGACATACTCCGTTTAAATAACGACACGCATGCATTGCCCCGCGTGATACAAGGTGAAACCCGCCTCGTAGGCAGCACTGCGCCAACCAGGTGCAGAGATGGGCTGGAGTGGCTGCAACGGCAGCGGTAGCGCCGACGCCTCCCCAGCGATCAGGAAGTCCGCGAACGCCTTGCCGACGACAGTGCCCGTTGTCACGCCACGACCGTTGTAACCGGTCGCCGCGAGTAATCCGGGGGCGGGCTGGAACAGTCGCATGAGATGGTCGGGGGTAAAGGCGATACAGCCGGTCCAGGTGTATTCCCAGTCGAACTTGCCCAGATAGGGGAAGTAGTGACCGGCGATACGGTCGGCCCAGGACCTGACGAACCAGCCGGGCATTTTCGCGCCGTTTCCAAGGCTGCCCAGCAGCAAGCGTCCATCGGCATCCCGGCGGATGCTCGAGAGCACCTGGCGGGTATCCCAGGAGCCCTGGCCACCCGGCAGGATTCGCTCGGCCGCCTCGCCTTGCAGCGGTTTGGAAGCCACCTGGTAGTAATAGCCAGGGAAGAAGCTGGTGCGCAGCGTCGTCCATTCGCCCTCCGTGTAGGCGTTGGAGGCTATCACCACGTGTTCGGCGAGCACTGCGCCCTCCCCGGTGCGTACGCACCAGCGTTCGCCCTGGCGCTCGAGCCGTTGCACCGGCGAACACTGGAACAATTGCCCGCCCAGGCCTTGCACCGCACGGGCGAGCCCGCGGACATAGCCCATGGGGTTCAGGGTGCCTGCACGCCGATCGAGCAGCGCCCCCGCGATACGCCGGGTGCCGGTAGCGACCTCGCTGGCGTTACCGGTGAGCAGCTCGACGGGCGCACCGCGCCGCTGCCACTGCGCGCAGCGGTTGCGCAGGTCATTCAACCCACGGGCGTTGTGCGCCATGTGCAAGGTACCCTCGCGGCGCAATTGGCAATCGATGGCATAGCGCTCGATGAGCGAGAAAACCAGCGCAGGGGCCGCGCCCAGCGTGGCGTTGAGACGCGCACCGACCTCGCTGCCGAAGCCCGCCTCGATGTCGTCCGGCGCAATCCACAGCCCGGCGTTCACCAGCCCGACGTTGCGACCGGAGCCGCCATGACCGACCTCGTGCGCCTCCAGCAGCACCACGCGCTTGCCCGCTTCGAGCAGGTGCAGCGCCGCCGACAGGCCCGTGAAACCGGCGCCGACGATGCAGACGTCGGCCTGCAATTCCCCCTTCAGCGCACCCGCGATGCTAGCGGGTTCACGGGCTACCCTTTCCCACAGACACACCTCTTGCAACGCCATTTCCACCGCTCCCACGGCCCTGCCGCTACAGAAAAATCCATCCCCCAACGAAAACACGCGGCCAGTGCCGCGTGTTCGTGAATCGCTCGTCAGTCGAAGACGATGCCCTGTGCCAGCGGCAGCTCCTTCGAGTAGTTGATCGTGTTGGTCTGCCGCCGCATGTAGGCCTTCCAGGCGTCCGAGCCGGACTCGCGACCGCCGCCGGTCTCCTTCTCGCCGCCGAAGGCGCCGCCGATCTCGGCACCGCTGGGGCCGATGTTGACGTTGGCGATACCGCAGTCGCTGCCCACCGCCGACATGAAGGTTTCCGCCTCGCGTACGTCCAGGGTGAACACGCAGGAGGACAGGCCCTGGGGCACCGCGTTGTTCAGTACCAGTGCCTCGTCGAAGTCGTCGTAGCCCACCACGTAGAGGATCGGCGCGAAGGTTTCATGGCAGACCACCGGGCTCTGCGCGGGCATCTCGACGATCGCCGGCGAGACGTAGTAGGCGTCCGGGTATTCCTCGGCCAACTGGCGCTCGCCACCGAACACCACGCCGCCCTCGGCACGCGCCTGCGTCAGCGCCGCCTGCATGGCCTCGAAGCTGGCCTTGTCGATCAGCGGGCCGACCAGATTGCCCTCCAGCGGATGGCCGATGCGCACCTTGGCGTAGGCGGTCTTCAGTCGCTCGACGATCTCGCCCTGCACCGAGCGGTGAGCGATCAGCCGACGTAGCGTGGTGCACCGCTGACCGGCAGTACCGACGGCGCTGAAGAGAATGGCGCGTACGGCCATGTCCAGGTCCGCCGAGGGCGCCAGGATCATCGCGTTGTTGCCCCCCAGCTCGAGGATCGAGCGGGCGAAGCGCGCCGCCACACGCGGGCCGACTTCGCGGCCCATGCGGGTGCTGCCGGTGGCGCTGACCAGCGCCACGCGCGGATCGTCGACCAGCGCCTCGCCAGCCTCGCGCCCGCCGACCAGCACCTGGCAGAGGTGCTCAGGCGCATCGCCGAAGGCCTGTAGGGCGCGTTCGAACAAGGCCTGGCAGGCCAGTGCGGTAAGCGGCGTCTTCTCCGACGGCTTCCAGATCACCGAGTCGCCGCAGACCAGCGCCAGCGCGGTGTTCCACGACCAGACCGCGACCGGGAAGTTGAACGCGCTGATCACCGCGACCACGCCCAGCGGCTGCCAGCTCTCGCGCATGTGGTGGCCCGGGCGCTCGGAAGCGATGGTCAGGCCATACAGCTGGCGCGACAGGCCGACGGCGAAGTCGCAGATGTCGATCATTTCCTGGACTTCGCCCAGGCCTTCCTGGGCGATCTTGCCGGCTTCCCAGGAAACCAGCTCGCCAAGGTCCTGCTTGTGCTCGCGCAGCAGTTCGCCGAACAGGCGCACCAGCTCACCACGCCGAGGTGCCGGCACCTGGCGCCAGGCAGCGAAGGCCGCAGCGGCCTGGGTCACCTGCTCGCTGGCGGCAGCGGCGTCCTGCCAACTCACCCGGCCGATGCGGCTGCCATCGATAGGGCTGTGCACCGGTTGCTCGCCGGCGGTGTAGAGGTTGGCATCGACGCCCAGGCGTTCGAGCAGTGCTGCGACCATGGATAACTCCGTGAAGAAAGCGGTTTCGAGGGACTACTAATAGCGCCGGCCTCCCCGTCGCGCCAAACGACCTTTGTTCGGGTTAGGATTCCATTTCGTCATATGACTCGGATTTCGAGGCCAACATGCTCGCCAAGCGCTACCTGCCCTCACTCAGCGCCCTGCAGTGCTTCGAGGCCGTGGCCCGCCATCTTTCCTTCACCCGCGCCGCCGAGGAGCTTTCGCTGACCCAAAGCGCCGTGAGCAAGCAGGTCGCGCAACTGGAGGAACAGTTGCAGCACGCACTGCTGCACCGCGCACGCCGCGGCCTGCGACTCACCGCCGCGGGCGAGCTGTACCTCGACGAAGCCCGCAAGATCCTCGCCCAGGTCGAGGCCTCGGCGCATTACCTGCGCTCCTACGGCGGTGAAACCGAAGTGCTGCGCATCGCCAGCCCGGCCACGTTCGCCGCCCGTTGGCTGATTCCACGAACCAAGGGCTGGCGCCTGCAGTATCCGCAGGTACATCTGGACGTCCGCTCGGCGATCACCACCGACCCGCTCGGCCAGGGCGGCTGCGATCTCGCGGTGCACTATGGGCGCGGCAGCTACCCCGGCGCGAGCTGCGTGCACCTGCTGGACGAGCGACTGATCCCGGTCTGCGCACCATCCCTCCTCGCCAGCGCGCCCCCCAGCAACGCCCAGGGCCCGGCCGAGTCGGTACTGCTGCAACACAGCGACCGTCCGCACGCCTGGCATGACTGGTTCGCCAACCTCTCCCTGGACACCGCGCCCTGCTACCACGGCCCACGCTTCGATACCTTCCAGATGTGCATCCAGGCCGCCCGCGCCGGCTGCGGCGTGACCCTGGTGCCGGACTTCCTGGTGAGCGAGGAACTCGCGGAAGGCAAGCTGGTGCAAGCCTGGCCTCACGACCTGCACAGTTCCGATGCCTATTACCTGGCTTACCCCGAGCACCAGGCACAATTGCCCAAGGTGCGCGCCTTCGTCGACTGGATCGGCCAGCATAGCTAGGGCCGCCGTCGTTTCATTCGCGAGCCGCGTGGTTGCCATGAATGAAACCGCCACAGCCCCTAGGAAAAAACGGAATGGCTCCAGCGTCATTTTTCGCTTGTCGAGCGCAGCCAGCGGGCATTGAATGGGCACTCACAACAACAGCGAGAGAGCCCCATGTCCGCCTTCGATGCGCTCTTCGATCTGGTCGCCCAGGCGCTGGACGATCCAGAGTCCGCCGCCTGGCTGCGCCGACACGTCCACCAGCCGCAGTCACTGGCGTCCTTCGCCTGGGATGCCGAGCGGATTCACCGCGCCTGGCTGGCCCAGGCACTGAACCTGTGTCTTTTCCGCAAGCTGGTGGAAGCCGTGCCTGACGGCCTGGCCTACGTCGAGGAACAACTCGCCAGCGGACGCCAGGTGGTGTTCGACCATGGCGCACTGCGCAGCGTCGACTGGCCGGACAACGGCACCCTGCCGCGCGGTCGCCAGGCCTTCTCCAGGCTGCTCGAACCGCTGGGCTTCACCGACGTACGCACCTATCCGCTGACCCGTCTGGGCATGACCGGCTACGCCTACCGCCACCTGGACCTGCCCCAGGACATCGCCCAGTACTTCGTCTCCGAACTGCACCCCGGACGCTTTCCGGAGGCGTTCCGCGAAGCGGCCAGCCGCGTGCTGGCGAGCAGCCGGGATCCACTCGACGAAAGCCACAAGACGATTCTCGCGCAACTCTGGAAGACCCGGCATTGCACGCCGCAGCAGGCGCTGCACATTCTACCGGCGCTGGTCGCGGCCTTCGATCGACAGCACGACGAGCCGACCGAGGCGGATTACCGACTGCTCAAGGAACACAGCGCCGAGATGGCCTGGATTTCGACCGAAGGGAATCGTTTCAACCACCTCACCGACCGGGTTGCCGATCTCGAGGCCACGGTCGCGGCCGAGCGTGCCAAGGGGCGGCCGATGAAGGACAGCATCGAGGTCTCGACGTCGCGCAGGGTGCTGCAGACGGCCTATCGCGCGGTCAGCGTAGAGCGTGGCTTTCGCGACGCGACAGGCGCACGGGTACTGCGCCAGGTACCGGGCTCCTTCGTGGAATTCATCCAGCGCGAGCCCGATCCGGAAAGCGGCCAGCTGGACCTGGCCTTCGACAGTAGCAATGCCCAGGGCATCTTCAAGATGACCGAGGCACAAGGCGCCTGACCGGGGGGCGCTCAGGCGTCGGAATGACTGCGCAGGATCGTGTACATCTCGTCCTTGAGGTGCAGCTTCTCGCGCTTGAGCGCCTCCACCTGGTCGTCCGGTGCATGCGCCGCTTCCAACGAGCGGACCTCATCGTCCAGCGCGTTGTGCCGTTCGAACAGCCGGGAAAAATGCGCGTCTTCGGTTTTCAACCGGGAAATCAGCTCGCGGTACTCGGGAAACATGACGAACTCCAGTCATTGGAAGGAAAAAGGCCGCCCTTCGGGGCGGCCCTGGCAGGGCACGAAGCTGGACGTCAGTCGACCAGTTTGACGGTGCCTTTCATCATCGCGATATGGCCCGGGAAGGAGCAGAAGAACATGTACTCACCCGCGGCATCCAACTTGGACACGTCGAAGGTCACCGAGTCGGTCTCGCCGGCACCGATCACCTTGGTATGCGCGATCACGCGCTCGTCACCGGCCTTCAGGTAGCTGTTGTCCAGGCCGGCAGCAATACCGTCGGTGGCCACCGGCTGCATGTCCGCGGCTTTGGTCAGCACCCAGTTGTGACCCATGACGTTCTTCGGCAGGTTGCCCGAGTGGGTCAGCTTGACGGTGAATTCCTTGCAGCTCTTGCTGATGTCGATGGCCTTGGTGTCGTAGCTCATCTGGTCGGTGGAATCGACGGTGACCGAGCATTCGGCGGCCCACAGGGGGGCGCTGGCGAGCGAGAGCAGGGTAGCGAAAGCGAGCTTGCGGATCATGAAGCCTCCAGGGCATTTGGGCAGTTTTTTTGATGCAACCCCGCCGACTGCCAGAACCGTCTCGTCACGCCCACGTTGCGTAACGACGCATCGCCAGAAGCGACGCTCGAAGGTCCGTCAATCCAGCGGAGCCGGGCACGATCGGCAACGCATCCCTTTGCCTATGGCCCCAAGAGAAAGGATCAAAGAGCGAGACGGGACAGGTTGCGCTAACGTCCTGATGTGGACGCTATCACACGATCGAGACGATAAAACCATAGCGCAGGAGCCGTTTCATGAAGCTGGATCAACTCTTCCACGAATTCTTCTGTGCCTATGCCTGCGCGGTGAGCGGTTCGCCACCACCGACGATTGGTGAGCGCCGCTCATGACCCTATGAAGCCGCGCGCTATTAAATACCTGTAGGCTCCTGGCGTATGTTTGCACGTTCAGCGGTTCCGTGATGCCGCCCCATCAGCCTGAGAAGATGCCATGAGACTGCAGATCAACGGCGAGATCCATGAGGTCGACGTCGAAGAAGATACCCCCCTGCTCTGGGTGATACGCGACAACCTGGGCCTCACCGGTACCAAGTACGGTTGCGGGCTGGCCCAGTGCGGTGCCTGCTCGGTCTTGGTGGACGGCCAGGTGGTACGCTCCTGCGTGACGCCCGCCGCCGCCGTGGGCGAGCGCCAGGTGACCACCATCGAGGCCATCGAGAACGATGAGGTCGGCAAGCGTGTGGTGCAGAAATGGGTCGAGCACCAGGTGCCCCAATGCGGCTACTGCCAGTCCGGGCAGGTCATCGCCGCCACCGCACTGCTCAAGGCCAAGGCGGCGCCGAGCGAGGAGGACATCGCCAAGGCGATGATCAACCTGTGCCGCTGCGGTACCTACAATTTCATCGATGCCGCCGTGCGCGATCTGGCAGGAGCGGACAAGGCATGAACAGCTTCCTCGATCCCAAGGTTCAGGCGACGGACGCTCCCGAAACACCGGTCAACGTCTCCCGCCGGCGCTTTCTGTTGAACTCCGCAGGCCTGACCGCCGGCGCGCTGGTCATCAACTTCGGCCTGCCGGTGGGCAAGGCGCTGGCCCAGCAGAGCGGGCAACCCATGCCGCCGGGCACCCGCGTGCCGGCGTTCCTGGAAATCCACCCGGACGGCAAGGTACGTCTGCTCAGCCCCTTCGTTGAAGGCGGCCAGGGCGTGTTCACCGCGATGGCGCAGATCGTCGGCGAGGAACTGGACGTCGACCCGCAACACTTCATCGTCGAGAACGCGCCGGCCGGTGCCGATTACCAAGTCGTCCACGGCAAGATGCGAATCACCGGCGGCAGCATGTCGGTGCGTACCAGCTACGACACCATGCGCAAGCTCGGCGCCCTGACCCGGCAGATGCTGCTGCAAACCGCCGCCGCGCGTCTGCAGGTGCCCATCGGCGAATTGAGCACCGAGCCCGGCCGGGTGCTCCACGCCGCCTCCGGACGTGCGCTGGACTACGGCGAACTGGCGAGTACGGCGCTGGATCTGGCAGTGCCCGACCCCGCCAGCGTCAGCCTGCGCGATCCTGCGCAATTCCGCTGGATCGGCAAACCGGTGCAGCGCCTGGATATGTATGACAAGTCCACCGGCAAGGCGATCTTCGCCATCGATTGCAAGGTCGACGGCATGCTGCATGCCGCCGTGCAACATGCGCCACGCCTGGGACTTTCCGTCGGCAGCCTGCGCAACGAGGCGCAGGTCAAGGACATGAAGGGCGTGCATTCCGTGCATCAGCTGCCCGGTGCGGTGGCCGTGGTCGCGGACCATTGGTGGCAGGCCAAGCGTGCCGTGGAAGCCCTGCAAGTGGACTGGCAGGAAGGCGGAGACCTCGTGCAGGGTGCGCGCCGCCTGCCCGCCGACTTCTCCACCGCCGGCTTCGCCGAGCAGTTGGCCAACACCACCGAAGCCGGCACCACCGCCGAGGAAGAAGGGCAACTGCCCGACGCCCTGGAGGGTGCCAAGACGCGCGTCGAGGCGACCTACCACAGCCAGTACCTGCACCATGCCCAGTTGGAGCCGCCATCGACCCTGGCGCGTTTCAACGACGATGGCTCGCTGGACCTCTGGTTGCCCAACCAGGCGCCGGAGATGTACCAGGCCGATATCGCCAAGCTGACCGGCCTGGATGCCAGCCGCATCAACATCCACTCGCCCCTGCTGGGCGGCTTCTTCGGTCGTCACTTCCTCTATCCCGCCGCCAATCCCTATCCCCAGGCCATTCAACTGGCGCGGGAGACCCGGCGTCCGATCAAGTTGATCTGGTCGCGCGAGGAGGAGTTCCTGCGAGATCCGTTGCGCCCCATGGCCGCCGTACGCTTTCGTGGCGGCCTCGACGAGGACGGCATGCCGGTGGCGCTGGAGGCCATCAGCGCCTGCGAAGGGCCGACCGAGGCCATTAACGGGCACAACCCGGACGCGCTAGACCCGACCGCCCTGGAGGGGCTGACCGGCAAGGCCTACGCCATCCCCAACCGACGCATCGCCCAGCTGCATGTGGAAAACCCGGTGATGCTCGCCTACTGGCGCTCGGTGGGTAACTCGATGAACGACTTCCTTTACGAGTGCTTCCTCGACGAACTCGCCGACAAAGGCGGCCAGGATCCCTTCGAGCTACGCCTGAAGCTGCTGGCGCAGAACGCCCGCCTGAGCACCCTGCTACGCGCCGTGGGCGAGCTGGCCGGAGGCTGGAAGCGCGGCCCGTTCACTGCCGAGGATGGCAGCCGTAGAGCGCGTGGCGTGGCCATGGCCTCGCCGTTCGGTAGTCACACCGCGGCCATCGCCGAGGTCTCCCTGCGCAATGGCGAAGTGATGGTCCACGATGTCTGGCAGGCCATCGACCCGGGCAGCATCGTCAATCCGGCGATCATCGACGCCCAGCTGCAGTCGGCTACGGCGCTGGGACTGTCCCAGGTACTGATCGAGGAAACCCGGTACGAGGCGGGTCGTCCGCTGGCACGCAACTACGACCTCTATCCGATCCTGCCACCCTCGCGTATGCCCCGCGTGCATACCCGCATCGTCGAGAGCGGCGAGGCCATGGGAGGCATCGGCGAGCCCGGCCTGCCGGCGATTCCGCCAGCGGTCGCCAACGCCGTGTCCACCCTCAGTGGCCAGCGCATCCGCAGCATGCCGCTGTCGCGCTACCGCTTCGACAGCTGAGCCATGACCGCTTCCGCCCCCGTGGCGGAAGCGGTTTTCCTATCGAGTCTGAAGCGATGCGTCGTTCAACGGGTCGTATCTCTCACGGGTAAACGCAACAACAAGGGGGTTCGCTTGAAGAAGATCCTCGCTATCGGCCTGGGCGTGATCGTGGTCGCCGGCGCTACGCTGACCTGGTTCGTCACCCGCCAGCCCGCCTCGCCATTCGACGGGCTCAGCGAAAACGCTGCCTCGCCGGAGCTGATCGCACGCGGCGAATACGTCGCCCGCCTGGGAGACTGCGTCGCCTGCCACAGCACCGAACACGGCAAGCCCTTTGCCGGCGGTCTGCCCATGGGCACGCCACTGGGTGCCATCTACACCACCAACATCACCCCGGACCCGAAGACCGGCATTGGCAACTATTCCCTAGCCGATTTCGATCGCGCGCTGCGCCACGGCGTGGCCCCGGGCGGTAAGCGTCTGTACCCGGCGATGCCCTATCCGTCCTACCAGAAGATGAGCGACGAAGACATCCGAGCGCTCTACGCCTACTTCATGCAGGGCGTACCCGCGGTCAACCAGAGTAACCACCCGGCGGACATCCCCTGGCCGCTGGACACCCGCTGGCCCCTGGCGCTGTGGAACCTGGTATTCGCCCGTGATAGCGAATACACCACCGACAACGACGCCCAATGGCAACGTGGTGCCTATCTGGTACAGGGACCGGGGCACTGCGGCAGTTGCCACACGCCGCGCGGGCTGGCGATGAACGAGAAGGCCCTCGATGAGCGCAGTCCCGAATACCTTTCCGGCGGCCTGCTCGACGGCTGGTACGCCCCCAGCCTGCGCAACGATCCGAACACCGGCCTGGGCCGCTGGAGCGAGCAGGACGTGTTCGACTACCTGCGCCACGGGCGCAACGAGCATGGCGTGGTGTTCGGCTCCATGGCCGATGCATTCAACAACTCCACGCAGTTCATGAGCGACACCGACCTGCAGGCCATCGCCCACTACCTCAAGTCGCTGCCCGGCGATCCGCAGCGTGACGGCCAACCCTGGCAATACCAGCAGACGAATCTGGCCAGACAGGCAGGCGAGGATGCTGGCGCGGCCATCTACCAGGCCAAGTGCAGCTTCTGCCATGCCGCCGATGGCCGCGGCCAGAGCCCGTGGATTCCACCGCTGGCCGGCACCGCCGCGTCCCTCAGCGAGCACGACGCCTCGGCGATCAACGTGACCCTCAACGGCTCGCCCCGGGTCGTCGCCAACGGCATCCCGGATAGCTACCGCATGCCGCCCTACCGCGCCCAGCTGTCAGACCAGGAGATCGCCCAGGTGCTCAGCTTCGTACGCGGAGCCTGGGGCAACCACGGCGGCCCGGTGAGCGCCGAGCGGGTCGGCGAGATGCGCGGCCACACCGACCCGGCCAGCAGCGAGGTGATCATCCTGCAGATGCGCTGAGGGTCTCGCAGACAGCGAGCCCCGGCCCGGCGTTGGCGGCTTCTTCGTGGGCGCATCATCGGTGGTGTGCGGACGACGATCGACATGGCCGAAGCGCGGACGGCTCGCTAAGCTGTGCGACGTACCCCCATCGGAGTCCGAGATGTCCCTGCGTTCGATCTGCGTTTTCTGCGGCGCCAGCACTGGCAACGATCCCATTTACCGCCAGGCCGCCGAGGCGCTCGGCCGACACCTCGCCGAACGCGGCCTGCGCCTGGTCTATGGCGGCGGTGCGGTGGGGCTGATGGGCCAGGTGGCCGACGCCGCGCTGGCAGCCGGCGGCGAAGTGATCGGCATCATCCCGCGGAGCCTGAAGGACGCGGAGGTCGGCCACCCCGGGCTGACCAGCCTGGAGGTGGTCGATGGCATGCATGCACGCAAGGCGCGCATGGCCGAACTGGCTGACGCCTTCATCGCCCTGCCGGGCGGCCTGGGCACCCTGGAAGAGCTCTTCGAAGTCTGGACGTGGGGCCAACTGGGCTATCACGCAAAGCCCATGGGCCTGCTCGACGTCGCCGGCTTCTACGATCCGCTGGCCGGGTTTCTCGATCATCTGGTGGCGCAGGGCTTCGTCCGCGCCGGGCATCGCGCCATGCTGCAGCGCAGCGAAGAGCCAGCCCAACTGATCGATGCCCTCGCCGCCTGGCGCCCCAGCGGCGCACCGCGCTGGGCGGAACGCAATCCGGGCTGAGCGCATGCAAGCCTCCTCTCCCTGGCAGCGGCGCATCGACCGTGTCCTAGGCCTGCTGGAACGCCACAACAAGCTGATCGCCCTGTTCGGTTTCGTCTCCGGACTGGCAAGCTTCTTTCTCATCGAACGTAAGGACAGCCTGGCGCGCGTGGTCGCGCTGGTCATGCTGGTGAGCTGGCTGTGGCTGATGCTGGAAAACCCGCTACGGCGACTGCTCGAGCGTTTCGGCCTCAAGCTGCCGCCAGGCTTGGTGCGTTACGCAACGCAGATGGTGCACCAGGAAAGCCTGTTCTTCGTGCTGCCGTTCTTCGCCGTGACCACCACCTGGAACAGCGGCCAGGCGCTCTTTACCGGCCTGCTCGGTGCCGCGGCCGCGGTGTCGATCATCGACCCCCTGTATTACCGCCAACTCGCGGCCAGACCCGTGCTGTACATGCTTTTCCACAGCCTGACGCTGTTTGCCGTACTGCTCACTGCCTTCCCGCTGATCGTCCACCTGTCCACCGAGCAGAGCTATCGCTGGGCGCTGGGCGTCGCCGTGGTGCTGTCGCTACCCAGCCTGTTCGGCGCGCTGCGGCAGCCGGGCTGGCGACGCTGGGCCAGTGGCTTGGCGCTGACCCTGGCGCTCGGCGTGGTCGGCTGGCAGGCCCGTCTGTGGGTACCGCCGGCGACGCTCTGGCTGACCGATGTCGGCATCAGCGACAGCTTCGATGCCCTGCGCCGCGCGCCGGGCGAGTCGCTGCACAGCATCACCCAGGCTCAACTGCGCAGCCAGGGGCTCTACGCCTACACCGCGATCAAGGTGCCGCGAGGTCTCAAGGAACGTATCTTCCACGTCTGGCAGCGTGACGGCGGCCCCGCCGAGCGCATCGCGCTGAACATCAGTGGCGGTCGCGAAGCGGGCTATCGGGCCTGGACCCACAAGCAGAACTTCCCGGCCGAGGTGGTGGGCCGCTGGCAGGTACGCGTGGAAACCGAAGCGGGGCAAATGATCGGGGTACTGCGTTTCGACGTGACACCTTGATCCCATAGCGAGGTCGAAACTGCCAGAGCAGCGATGGAGAGAGCCGTCATGGAGCTATGGCAGATGATCGTCGAGGTCGCGAGACAGGAGTTCTCCGACGTGCCCGACCTCGCAGAGGCCCTGCGCGTGGCGATGCGCCTGCTGTTGGCCGCCCTGCTGGGCGGTATCCTCGGCTACGAGCGTGAATCCAAGGGCAAGGCCGCCGGCATCCGCACCCACATGCTGGTCGCGATGGGCTGCGCGCTCTTCGTGCTGGCGCCCTCGATGCGTGGCTACGAGCACGACGCCATGAGCCGGGTGATCCAGGGCGTCGCCGCGGGCATCGGCTTCCTCGGCGCCGGGACCATCCTCAAGGGCCGCGACCTGCAGCACGTGCATGGACTGACCAGCGCTGCCGGTATCTGGATGACCGCCGCCATCGGCATCGCGGTGGGCATGGGCCGAGAGGCGACGGCGGTGATCAGTACCCTCCTGGCGCTGATCGTGTTCTTCCTGATGCCCAAGCTCACCCCCGCGCCCGAAGACGAGGAAGAGGAGGAACACGAAAGCAGGAGGGATTGAGCGCGCCCTCGCGCCGTTCCCCGGCGCGTGCTACGGCTCGGCGGCCACGGCTGTTTCGCCCTCCGGCAAAACGGTCACTTGCACTTCCGGATCGTGGCTGCCGCCACCGAGAATCACCCCACGCAGCGGCGAGACATCGGAAAAGTCCCGGCCCCAGGCCAGGATGACGTGTTCCAAGTCCGGCATCAGGTCATTGGTCGGATCGAAGTCCACCCAACCGAACAGCGGGCAGTAGACCGACACCCAGGCATGCGAGGCATCGGCGCCGATCAGACGCGGCTTGCCCGCTGGCGGCCGGGTCAGCAGATAGCCGCTGACATAGCGCGCCGCCAGACCGCGGGAACGCAGGCAGGCCAGCATCAGGTGAGCGAAGTCCTGGCAGACGCCTCGACGCTGTTCCAGTACCTCCAGCAACGGCGTGGAGACCTGGGTCGCCGCCGCATCGAAGGTAAACTCCTCGAAGATCTTCGTCGTCAATGCACGCGCCGCCTGCAGCAAGGGCCGCCCCGGAGTGAAGCAGTCAGCGGAGAAATCCGCGAACAGATGCTTGATACGCACCGCCGGCGATTCGAAGCGAAAGCGACTGGCCTCCAGCGAGGCCAGGCCAGGCGCGCGGCCGCTGTAGCCGAGCGAGGCACAGGCGGCCTCCCAGGCGGGCGACCGCCACAGGTCCAGCTGCGGCCGCGCCAGCACCTCGACCTCCAGTCGCGCTTCCACTCGCAAGGCCTGATGCGGCCGTTCGAAAGCCAGGCGCGTCAGCGGATTGCCGAACACATCCAGCTCGTCCTGACGTCGGCTCGGCTCCGGCGACACCCAAAGACTCTGCGACAGGTTGCGCTGCCAGGGCGACTGTCGTGGCCACAGGTGCGCCAGTTGCTTGGCCAGCGACACCGGCGCGGCGTAGCGGTAATGGGTGTCGTGCAGCACCTGGTAGCGGGCACTGCGCGGACGTTCGGACGACGGACTCATAGCGACACCGTCTGCCGGCTGGCATCGATGTGGGCAAAATGCCTGAGCGCGAGACGGTCGGAAAGCTGGCCGACGGTCGCCGAAACCTCCAGCAGCAGTCGCCCCAGCCCATCGAAGACTTCGCGCAGACCGCTGTTGCCGAACAGCGGACTCTCCAGCGCCCCCAGGTCGACGCCGCGCAGCCGCGCGACCAGTCCACCGAGCTCGGCATCGGCCGCCGGGTCGTCGAACTGCTGGCCAAGATGAGCCAGACCGCCCTGCACCTTGAGCAATTGGAAGAGCACGGCATGGGGGTTCTGCTCGTCGAGCAGCAGCAGATCCAGCACCGGGATGACCTGGGGCACCGCCAGGTAGCGCGAGCGATAGGTCAAGGTGCTGTTGCCCAGTTCCAGCAGCCAGTCCAGAGCCGCCTGATCCTGTGGATCGTTGCCGGCGAGGAATCCGGAAATGGCCTCGCAGAGAAACTGCAGGCGCTCGATGCGCCGGCCAAGCATGAGGAAGCGCCAGCCATCATCGCGGGTCATATCGTCGAAGGCGAAACCGGACAGGCCGGACAGCGTGCGCAGCAGGCGGTCGAGGAACTCCAGCAGCTCGCCGAAGGCGGCATCCTTGCGCTCCAGGGTATGCGCCTCGCGCTGGATGTCCATCAGCGTCAGCCAGTTTTCCTGGGACAGCCGGCCACGCACCTGGGCGGCCGTCCAGTTCAGCCGCTGCAGATTGGCCCGCAATCCGGTAGCCCAATCCTCGCCGAGCAAGGCCTGGAACAGGCGGTCCTCCAGCGCACCGGCCTCCGCGTCGGCGAGCACGCCCATGCCCTCGGCCAGTTGCACCGCCGCCGTCAGGGCGGCGGGCGCATCGTCATCGCCCAGGTAGCGGCTGAGCACCACGCGCAGCAGGCGCGTGAGGTCGTCGCAACGTTCGGCGTAGCGACCGAACCAGTAGAGGTTTTCCACCACCCGCGAGGGCAGATAGGGATCACGGCGAATCACCTGCGCCGCGCCGAGGATGCGAGGGGCCAGCGGCTCGCCGCGCGCCTCGCGGCCGGCGAGCACCCAGGTGTCCTTGCTGCCGCCGCCGGTCTGCATGGTGACTTCCTGGGCGCCGGAGTCACCGGCGACGCGGGTCAACCCGCCCGGCATCACCTGGTAGCCCCAGGGCGAGGCCACCGCGTAGACGCGCATGCCGATGGCCCGCGACTGCAATTCGCCGTCCAGCCACACCGGGGCCTGCGACAGTTGCGCGACCTCCTGGGCGACATAGGCGTAGGGCCGCGCGCGCAGGCGCTCGGCGAGGCGCGCCAGGCCCTCGGCGTCCAGGTCGCCGCCGAACACCGGGGCGAAACGCTGACTGGGAAACGCCGGACGCACCATCAGCCGGTCCAGACGTTCCAGCGCCTGATCCAGCACCGGCGCCTCGCCGCACCACCAGGTGGCGATCGACGGGAGCGTCAGCGACTCGCCGAGCAGGCGCTGGGCGATCTTCGGCAGGAAGCCGAGTAGCCCGGGGGATTCGAGCACGCCGCTGCCCAGTGCGTTGGCCACCAGCACGCGCCCCTGGCGCACCGCTTCGAGCAGGCCCGGTACGCCGAGGGCGGAATCGGCGCGCAGCTCCAAGGGGTCGCAGAAGTCGTCATCCAGGCGGCGAAGCACACCATGCACGCGCTGCAGGCCATCCAGGGTCTTCAGGTAAAGCGTGGCATCGCGCACCGTCAGGTCGCTGCCCTCGACCAGCGGGAAGCCCAGTTGGCGGGCGAGATAGAGGTGCTCAAAGTAGGTTTCGTTGAAACGCCCCGGGGTGAGCAGCACCACCAGCGGGGTTTCGCCCAGTTCTCGCGGCGCCTGGCTCATCAGGGTTTCGCGCAGGGTGCGGAAGTAGCCGGCCATGTGCTGCACGCGCAACTGGCGGAAGGCCTCGGGGAACAGGCGCGAGACGATCTGCCGGTTCTCCAGCGCATAGCCGGCGCCGGACGGTGCCTGGGTGCGGTCGGCGATGACCCACCAGCGGCCATCCGGCGCACGCCGCAGGTCCGCGGCATAGACATGCAGGAAGGCTCCGCCCGGCGGTTGGATACCCTGGCATGGCCAGAGGAAGTTCTCGTGTCCGAAGACCAGTTCCGCGGGCAGCAACCCCTCGGCGAGCATGCGCTGCGGACCGTAGATGTCCGCCAGCAGCGCATCGAGCAGGCGCGCGCGCTGCGCTACACCGGTGGCGAGCGCCTGCCATTCCTCGGCGGGAATCAGGTTGGGCAGCAGGTCCAGTTCCCAGGGGCGATCGGTACCCAGCGGATCGGCGTACACGTTGTAGGTGATGCCATTCTCCTGGATCTGCCGCGCCAACTGCTCGCGACGTGCCTCCAGGGGCTCGGGGCCGCCACCGATCAGCTTGCGATGGAAGGCGCGCCAGTGCGGGCGGACCCGCCCGCTGGCGTCGAGCATCTCGTGGTAGGGGCCGGCGGGCCGGCTGGTTTCGCGCAGGGATGACATGCAAGGCTCGGTGCTGGATACGGGCGCCTCAGCTGTCCTGCGCCGCTAGCGGCGCAGGTCCAGGGTCATCGGCAGCTCGGGGCTGCGCGGAACGGCGACAGGCGCGATTTTGCCCGGACTATGGCCCAGACGGAAGAACCTCGCCAGTCGTCGGCTCTCCGCCTCGTAGGCGTTCACCGGGAAATGCTCATAGTTGCGCCCGCCCGGATGGGCCACGTGGTACTGACAGCCGCCGAGCGAACGCTGCATCCAGGTATCCACCAGGTCGAAGGTCAGCGGCGCATGCACGCCAATGGTCGGGTGCAACGCGGAGGCGGGCTGCCAGGCCCGATAGCGTACGCCCGCGACGAACTCGCCGACCGTACCGGTAGGCGTCAGCGGCACCGGCACGCCGTTGCAGGTGAGTACGTAGCGATCCGGCGCCATGCCGCTGAGCTTGATCTGCATGCGCTCCAGCGACGAGTCGACGTAACGCACGGTGCCGCCGGTGGCGCCTTCCTCACCGAGCACGTGCCAGGGCTCCAGCCCTTGGCGCAGTTCCATGTCGATGCCCAGCACCTGCTGGTCGCCGACCTTCGGGAAGCGAAACTCGAAGTGTGGCGCGAACCAATCCTTGCGCAGCGGGAAGCCGGCGATATTCAGCTCGGCGATGACATCGGAGAAATCCTGCTCGACGAAATGCGGCAGCAGGAAGCGGTCGTGCAGCTCGGTGCCCCAGCGCGCCAGGCGTGCCGGGCGGTAGGGCTGGTCCCAGAATCTCGCCACCAGCGCGCGCAGCAGCAGTTGCTGGGTCAGGCTCATGCGCGCATGCGGCGGCATCTCGAAGGCGCGCAGCTCCAGCAGGCCCAGGCGCCCCGTGGAAGAGTCCGGCGAATACAGCTTGTCGATGCAGAACTCCGCCCGGTGAGTATTGCCAGTGACGTCCACCAGCAGGTTGCGCAGCAGCCGGTCGACCAGCCAGGGCGGGCACTCGGCACCCGGCTCGGGCATCTGCGCGAAGGCGATCTCCAGCTCGTAAAGCGCGTCGTTGCGCGCCTCGTCCACACGCGGCGCCTGGGAGGTCGGCCCGATGAACAGGCCGCTGAACAGGTATGACAGCGAGGGGTGGTTGTGCCAGTAGCTGATCAGGCTGCGCAGCAGGTCGGGGCGCCGCAGGAATGGAGAGTCGGCCGGCGTGGCGCCGCCGAGCACGAAGTGGTTGCCGCCGCCGGTGCCGGTGTGACGCCCGTCGACCATGAACTTCTCCGACGACAGGCGCGTCAGTCGCGCGGCCTCGTAGAGGAATTCGGTACGTTCGGCGAGCTCGTCCCAGCTGGAGGACGGCTGGATGTTCACCTCGATGACGCCCGGGTCGGGGGTCACCCGGAAGTTGCCCAGGCGCGGATCGGCGGGCGGCTCGTAACCTTCGAGCACCACCGGACAGCGCAGTTCGCGGGCGCTG
Source organism: Pseudomonas sp. R4-15 (assembly GCF_055768815.1). Lineage (NCBI taxonomy): Bacteria > Pseudomonadati > Pseudomonadota > Gammaproteobacteria > Pseudomonadales > Pseudomonadaceae > Pseudomonas > Pseudomonas sp. R4-15. The sequence goes on along the minus strand of NZ_CM147293.1, from coordinate 1,642,116 downwards.
GTCTCGATCGCTGCGACCAGTTCCAGATAATCCTCCAGGCGCTCCAGCGGCGGCATGAACAGGTAGAGCCGGCCCTCACGCGGTTCGGCGCACAGCGCGGTACGTACGATACCGTCGGCCGACTCGAAGAGCTTGGGCGGCTGCCCGACGCCGCCGCTGCGCTCGCTGTGCTGCGGATACAGCGGGGTGCGCAGCTGCTGCTGGATCTGCGGATGGCTCGGCAGCGGCGGGAAGGCCTGGTTCGGGTCCTGCGGATTGACGTAGGGATAATCCGCTTCGCTGACCCAGGGCTGCGAGTCCAGCGGCAGGCGATAGCCCAGCGGAGAGTCGCCCGGCACCAGCCGGCAGTGCTCGTCGCGCAGGAACCAGGGGCCGGTCAGCCATTCGCTGGCGTCGGCGCTACGTACCAGCGGCAGCACCTGCCCGACGATTTCACCCAGGCCGCGGCCGAAGACCTTGCGCAGGCGCTCGCGCTCCAGCGGGTCGGCCAGGCGCGGATCATCGGGGGTCACGTTCGCCGGCAGCTTGCGCTCGCGCCAGAGGTAGTAGAGCCAGTCCTCGTAGGCCGGGAAGCTGTATTCGGCACTGATGCCCAGGTGGCTGGCGACGCTGCCGAGGAAACGCGCGGCCATCCGCGCATCGGCCCCGTAGTAGCGGGACTCGTCGGCGTAGAGCGTCGGATCGCGCCAGATCGGCTCACCGTCCTTGCGCCAGAAGCAGTTCAGTGACCAACGCGGCAATTGCTCGCCGGGGTACCACTTGCCCTGGCCGAAGTGCGCCAGGCCCTGCGGGGCGTAATGTTCGCGCAGACGATGGAACAGCTCGCCGGCCATGCGCCGCTTGTTCGGACCGAGCGCGGCGGTGTTCCACTCCGCGTCGTCGGGATAATCGACGGCAATGAAGGTCGGCTCGCCGCCCATCGTCAGGCGGACGTCCAGGCGCTGCAGCTCGGCGTCGAGCTGGTGGCCGAGACGATCGATTTCGGCCCACTGCTCATCGCTGTAAGGCTTGGTGACGCGCGGCGCTTCCCAGATGCGCTCCACGCGCATCTCATGGGAAAACTCGCATTCAGCCTCGTCGACCAGACCGGAGATCGGCGCCGCCGAAGACGGTTCGGGGCTGCACGCCAGCGGGATATGGCCCTCGCCGGCGAACAGTCCGGAGGTCGGATCCAGGCCGATCCAGCCGGCGCCGGGCAGGTAGACCTCGCACCAGGCGTGCAGGTCGGTGAAGTCCACCTCGGTGCCCGAGGGCCCGTCCAACGCCTTGACGTCGGCGGTGAGCTGGATCAGGTAGCCGGAGACGAAACGTGCCGCCAGGCCCAGGTGGCGCAGCAACTGCACCAGCAGCCAGGCCGAGTCACGGCAGGAGCCCGAGGCCAACGTGAGGGTTTCCTCCGGCGACTGCACGCCGGGCTCCATGCGGACCAGGTAGCCGACGTCTCGCGACAGGCGCTGGTTGATCTCCACCAGGAAGTCGACACTGGGCGTCGGGGTACGCGGGATCTGCGCGAGATATTCGGCAAAGCGCGGCAAGGCCGGCAACTGCACCCGATAGGGCGCCAGTTCGCGCTCTTCCTCGGCGCTGTAGGCGAAGGGAATCTGCTCGGCGTAAGGCTCGAGGAAGAAGTCGAAGGGGTTGAACACCGCCATCTCGGCGACCAGGTCGACGGTGACCTTGAATCGATCGGCCTTTTCCGGGAACACCAGGCGCGCCAGGTAGTTGCCCTGGGGATCCTGCTGCCAGTTGATGAAGTGCTGGGCGGGTTCGACCTTCAACCCGTAGGAAAGGATGCGGGTGCGGCTGTGGGGCGCCGGGCGCAGACGAACGATCTGTGGGCCCAGTCCGACAGGTCGGTCGTAATGGTAGTCGGTGACGTGGTGCAACGCGACGTGGATCGACACGAGGTGCCTCCTGCAAGCCTGGACGATACCGCTTGCCGCGCAAGTCTCATGCCATCCACGGATGGCGCCTGGCGACGGCGGCAGTGCACAGCTATAGCACCAAATCGAGGCAATGCCACGCACGTTCGTCTCTCGGCTGCACCAGAACGGTGGGAGCCCGACGAAGAGAAACGCGCCAGCAAAAGAAAGGCCGCCCGAAGGCGGCCTCAAAGGGAGGGGTGACGCTATACGGCCGCGGCAGGCCGCATGTAGGAGATCGGTGCCGCTTCGAGGCTATCGAAGGTCACCGTCTCCCAGGCATCGCGATCGGCAATGAGGGTACGCAACAGCCGGTTGTTCAGCGCGTGACCGGACTTGTAGCCCCGAAACTCGCCGATCAGGCTGAAGCCGAGCAGGTAGAGGTCGCCGATGGCGTCGAGAATCTTGTGCTTGACGAACTCGTCCTCGTAACGGAGGCCGTCTTCATTGAGCACGCGGTCCTCGTCGACCACGATGGCGTTGTCCACACTGCCGCCCAGCGCCAGGTTATGGGAACGCAGGAACTCCAGGTCGCGCATGAAACCGAAGGTCCGCGCGCGGCTGACTTCCTTGACGAACGAGGTGCTCGAGAAATCCACGCTGGCGACTTGCGTGCGACCACGGACCACGGGGTGGTCGAAGTCGATCTCGAAACTGACCTTGAAACCGTCGAAGGGAATGAAGGTGGCGCGCTTGTCGCCCTCCTCCACGGTCACCTGGCGTTTGATGCGGATGAACTTCTTCGGCGCGTCCTGCTCTTGCAAGCCGGCGGACTGGATGAGGAAGACGAAGGGGCCGGCACTGCCGTCCATGATCGGCACCTCGGAGGCGGACAGTTCGACATAGGCGTTGTCGATGCCCAGCCCCGCCATCGCCGAGAGCAAATGCTCGACGGTGTCCACCTTGACCTCGCCGTTGAACAGCGTGGTCGACATGGTGGTTTCACCGACGTTTTCGGCGCGCGCGGGAATCTCGACGACGGGGTCGAGATCGATGCGACGGAACACGATGCCGCTGTCCACCGGCGCCGGCTTGAGGGTCAGGTAAACCTTTTCCCCCGAGTGCAGGCCGACGCCGGTGGCGCGGATGATGTTCTTCAAGGTGCGTTGTCTGATCATGTCGATGGCCGTGAGCGATACTGCGAAAGGCTATGAAGAATGGTCGGGAATGATAGCAGAACCCGATTTTGCTTCACACCAATCAGCGCGATCCCTTCGATAGCCTCCCTCAATCAGCCTGACGACGCAGGAAAGCCGGGATGTCCAGGTAGTCGAGATCTTCCTGGGCACTCAGCTTGGCGGCGGCGGCGGCATTGCTGTGCTGGCGCTGCACGGTCGGACGCTCGTAGCGCTTGTAGTCCACGCCACCTTCCGGGTTGTGCTGCGGCGCAGCCGGCTGTGCTGCGGGCGCGGCAGCCACCTGAAGGGTGTTGTCGACCACCTTGACCGGCTTCTCGATACGCATGCCCAGGCCCGTGGCGACCACGGTGACGTGCAGTTCGTCGCGCATGTCCGGATCGATCACGGTGCCGACCTTGACGGTGGCCTGCTCGGAGGCGAACTGCTCGATGATGCTACCGACGTCCGAGTACTCACCCAGGGACAGATCCGGACCGGCGGTGATGTTCACCAGGATACCGCGCGCGCCCTGCAGGTTGACGTCCTCGAGCAGCGGATTGCGAATCGCCGCCTCGGTGGCCTCGCGGGCACGGTTCGGGCCACTGGCGCAGCCGGTGCCCATCATCGCCATGCCCATCTCGCTCATCACGGTCTTCACGTCGGCGAAGTCGACGTTGATCATGCCCGGACGCTTGATGATGTCGGAGATGCCGCGCACGGCGCCGGCGAGCACGTCGTCGGCCTTGGCGAAGGCGGACAGCAGGCTCGCATCCTTGCCGAGGATGGTCAGCAGTTTCTCGTTGGGGATGGTGATCAGCGAGTCGACGCTGTCGGCCAGGGACTTGATGCCCTCGTCGGCGATGGACATGCGCTTGCGTCCCTCGAAGGGGAACGGGCGGGTGACCACGGCCACGGTGAGGATACCCATCTCCTTCGCCACCTGGGCGATGACCGGAGCGGCGCCGGTACCGGTACCGCCCCCCATGCCGGTGGTGATGAACACCATGTCGGTGCCCTGCAGGACTTCGGCGATGCGGTCCTTGTCTTCCAGCGCGGCCTGGCGGCCGACATCCGGATTAGCGCCCGCGCCCAGGCCCTTGGTGACGCTGGGGCCAAGCTGCAGCACGGTGCGCGCAGTGATGTTCTTGAGCGCCTGGGCATCGGTGTTGGCGGTGATGAACTCGACGCCTTCGATACCGCAGGTGGCCATGTGATTAACGGCGTTGCCGCCACCGCCACCGACACCGATGACTTTGATGACTGCCGTCTGTGGAACGTTATCTACCAATTCGAACATTTCCCCTCTCCTTTCGCCTTTTTGGAGTTACCGCTACCGCTGCCGCGATGTGTTAGAAATTGCCCTGGACCCAGCGCTTGATGCGCTCCAGGGGTGAAACCTTGGGTTCGTCGTCGTAGTGCACCGGGCTGCCGCTGGACGGAATGCCGTCCGACTGCTTGCGCAGGCCGTAGAGCAGCAGGCCAACGCCGGTGGAATAGATCGGGTTGCGGACCACGTCGGCGAGCCCCTTGACGCTGTAGGGCGTGCCCAGGCGCACCGGCATGTGGAAGATTTCCTCCGCCAGTTCGACCGCACCTTCCATCTTCGAAGTACCGCCGGTGAGGACGATACCGGCCGGAATCAGATCCTCGTAGCCACTGCGCCGCAATTCCGCCTGAATCAGCGTGAACAACTCGTCGTAGCGCGGCTCGACCACCTCGGCCAGGGCCTGGCGGGACAGCTCGCGGGGCGGACGGTCGCCTACGCTGGGCACCTTGATCGTCTCGCCGGCGCCGGCCAGCTTGGCCAGGGCGCAGGCGTAGCGAATCTTGATTTCCTCGGCGTACTGGGTGGGCGTACGCAACGCCATGGCGATGTCGTTGGTCACCTGATCGCCAGCAATCGGGATCACTGCGGTATGACGGATGGCGCCTTCGGTGAAGATCGCGATATCGGTGGTACCCCCACCGATGTCCACCAGGCACACGCCCAGTTCCTTCTCGTCCTCGGTGAGCACCGAATAGGCCGAGGCCAGTTGCTCGAGAATGATGTCGTCCACTTCCAGGCCGCAGCGACGCACGCACTTCTCGACGTTCTGCGCGGCGTTCACCGCACAGGTCACCACATGGACCTTCGCCTCCAGGCGCACCCCCGACATTCCCAGCGGCTCGCGCACGCCTTCCTGATTGTCGATGACATAGTCCTGCGGCAGCGTGTGCAAGACCCGCTGGTCGGCCGGTATCGCTACGGCCTGTGCAGCATCCAGTACGCGCTCGAGATCAGCGGGGCTGACCTCACGGTCACGGATGGCCACGATGCCGTGTGAATTCAGACTGCGAATGTGATTGCCCGCCACGCCGACGAACGCCGAGTGGATACGGCAGCCGGCCATCAACTGCGCTTCTTCGACGGCGCGCTGGATCGACTGCACGGTGGATTCGATGTTCACCACCACGCCCTTCTTCAGGCCGCGCGAGGGGTGCGTGCCGATGCCGACGATCTCCAGGTCGCCGTCAGCCGTCAGCTCGCCCACCAGGGCCACCACCTTGGAGGTGCCGATGTCCAGGCCGACGATCATCTTGCCGCTTTGCACGCTTGACATGCTGTCCCGTTCTCCTCGGTTCATTGCGCGGCAGCGACCTTCGCCGCCGCCTCCGCGGGCAGTTCGCGCCAACCCACGGCAAGGCCGTGGGGATAGCGCAGGTCGACCCGCTCTACGTTCGCGATCTGGCCCTTGAGGGCCTTCTCATAGATGCCGGCGAAACGCCGAATCTTCTCCACCAGGTGCTCGCGCCCCAGCAGCATGTCCAGTTGCTCGCCGCTTTCGTTGGCGCGCAGACGGGCGAACCAGCTGCCCCGCTCGCGCAACTCCAGACCGACGATGGAAAAGCCCAGCGGCCGCAGCATCTGGCTGAGGACCTGGTACTGCTGCATCACGCGCTGTTGCGCACGGCTCGGGCCGTCCAGGCGCGGCAGGTAGTCGTAGCTCTCCAGACGCCGCGGGGCGAAGGCCTCGCCGACGTTGTTGAGCAGTTTGGCGTCGCCCCAGCGGGCAATCGGCAATTGCTCGTCGAGGCGCACGTGCACCTCGTCCGGCCACACACGGCCAACTTCGGCACGGGCGATCCAGGGCATGCTTTCCAGCGCCTGGCGCATGCCGTCCAGGTCGATGCCGAAGAAGCGCGCATTGACGTAGGGCGCGATGCGCTGCTGCACAGCCTGCTGGTCGATGTAACCCAGGTTGCCCTCGACGCTGACCTTGGCGATCGGCCGATCGGCATAGGGCAGCAACTCATCCGACAGTTGGTAGGCACCGGCACCGAGCGCGAGCAGCAGGAACGGCCAGGCCATGCGCTTGACGCCCGCCAGGCTCGGACGCGGCAGACGCAGGCGCAGCGGCTCATGCACCACCGGGCGGCTGGCGCCCCGCGGGGTCGGCTTGCTGCGCATCGGGCCACGCAGTTGCGGCGTATCGCGGAAGAGGACGGCGCCCATGTTCAGCTCCTCGCCTCGAGGCTGTCGGCGAGCACCGTCAGCGCCAGTTGCGGGAAGTCCAGGCCAGCGGCACGCGCGGCCATCGGCACCAGGCTGTGATCGGTCATGCCGGGAACGGTGTTGACCTCCAGCAGCCAGAAGGCGCCGTCGGCGTCCTGCATCACGTCGACGCGTGCCCAGCCGCGCGTCCCCACGGCCTCGCAGGCGCGGGCGGTCAGCTCGCGCAACTCGGCTTCTTTCTCGGGGCTGAGCCCGCAGGGAATGCGGTACTGGGTATCGGCGGCCAGGTACTTGGCGTCGTAGTCGTAGAACGTATGCGGCGTCCCCAGTGCGATCGGCGGCAGCACTTCCTCGCCGAGCATCGCGATGGTGAACTCCGGTCCGTGGATCCACTGCTCCACCAATACCTGGGAATCGAATTGACGCGCGGCCTGCCAGGCAACGACGAGTTCGTCGAGATTTGTCACCTTGGCCATGCCGATACTGGAACCTTCATGGGCCGGTTTGACGATCAGCGGGAAGCCCAGTTCCGTAGCGGCCGACCGGCAGTCGGATTCATTGCGCAAGACCGCGTGCAAGGGGGTCGGCAGGCCCAGGCTGGTCCACACCTGCTTGGTGCGCAGCTTGTCCATGGCCAGGGCCGAGGCGAGGATGCCGCTGCCGGTGTAGGGAATTCCGGCGCACTCGAGCAGACCCTGCATCGAGCCGTCTTCGCCACCGCGACCATGCAGCACGATGAACGCGCGGTCGATCTTCTCCTGGCTCAGGCGCTCGAGGAAATCCGTCCCCACATCGATGCCGAAGGCATCCACGCCGGCCTGCTGCAGCGACTGCAGCACCATGGCGCCGGACTTCAGCGACACGTCGCGCTCGGCACTGGCGCCACCGTAGAGCACGGCGACGCGACCGAATTCGCTGGCCGCGGGCAGACTGCGACGCGCGCTCATTGACCTTCCCCTTGCCCGCCGAACAGCGGGCTACGCAGCAGTTGCGGCGCCAATGCGCCAATGTCGCCGGCGCCCTGGCAGAGCAGGATGTCGCCGGGCTTGAGCAGCGGCCCGAGCACCGGCGCGAGGTTGGCGCCGCGCTCGACGTAGATCGGATCGAGCTGACCGCGCTGGCGGATGCTGTGGCACAGGCGACGGCTGTCGGCACCGGGTATCGGCTCCTCGCCGGCCGGATAGACCTCCATCAGCAACAGCACGTTGGCATCGCCAAGCACCTGCACGAAGTCTTCGTAAAGATCGCGGGTACGGCTGTAGCGGTGCGGCTGGTAGACCATCACCAGGCGCCGCTCGGGCCAACCGCCACGCACGGCCTTGATCACCGCAGCGACCTCGCGCGGATGGTGGCCGTAGTCGTCGACCAGCATCACGCTGCCGCCGTCCACCTGCAGCTCGCCATACACCTGGAAGCGCCGGCCGACGCCCTGGAAGTCCGCCAGGCCACGGGCGATGTCGCCCTCGTCGATGCCTTCGTCACTGGCCACGGCGAAGGTCGCCAGTGCGTTCAGTACGTTGTGGTTGCCCGGCATGTTGACCGACAACGCCAACGGCTCGCGGTCCTTGCGCAGCAGGGTGAAGTGGGTACGCATGCCTTCCTGGCGCACGTCCACCGCGCGCAGGTCGGCATCCTCGGAGAAGCCGTAGGTGAGCGTCGGCCGGCCGACTTGCGGCAGCAGCTCGCGCACCACCGGGTCGTCCACGCAGAGCACCGCCAGACCGTAGAACGGCAGGTTGTGCAGGAAGTCGACGAAGGTCTTCTTCAGCTTGCCGAAATCGCCGCCGTAGGTGGCCATGTGGTCGGCGTCGATGTTGGTGACCACCGCAACCATCGGCTGCAAATGCAGGAAGCTCGCATCGCTCTCATCGGCCTCGGCGATCAGGTAGCGGCTGCTGCCCAGTTGCGCATTGGTGCCGGCGGCGGTCAGGCGCCCGCCGATGACGAAGGTCGGGTCCAGCCCACCGGCGGCGAATACCGAGGCCAGCAAGCTGGTGGTGGTGGTCTTGCCGTGGGTGCCGGCCACCGCGATGCCGTGGCGATAACGCATCAGCTCGGCGAGCATTTCCGCACGCGGCACCACCGGGATGCGCTGCTCCAGCGCCAGGGCCACTTCCGGGTTGCTGGTGTTCACCGCGCTGGATACCACCAGCACATCGGCACCTGCGATGTTGCCGGCCTGGTGGCCGATGAAGATCTGTGCGCCGAACTGCGCCAGGCGCTCGGTGACCGGCGAGGCGCGCAGGTCCGAACCGGAAACTTCGTAGCCCAGGTTGAGCAGCACCTCGGCGATGCCGCACATGCCGACCCCGCCGATACCGACGAAATGCACACGACGGATGCGGCGCATGCGCCGGACTTCGGCCTTGACCGCCGCAGGAGACTTAGCCACGGGCCACCTCCAGGCAGATATCCACCACCTGCCGGGTGGCGTCGGGCTTGGCCAGGCCACGGGCGGTGGCGGCCATGCGCTGCAGCAATTGCGGTTGCATCAGGATCTCGCTCAGTTGGGCGGCCAGACGCTCGGCGTCCAGGCTCGCCTGCGGCAGCAGCACGGCAGCGCCGGCGTCCGCCAGGAATCGGGCGTTATGGGTCTGGTGGTCATCGATGGCGTGCGGCAGCGGCACCAGCAGCGCCGGCAGTCCGGTCGCGGCCAGCTCGCTGATGGTCAGCGCACCGGCGCGGCAGACCACCAGGTCGGCCTCGGCATAGGCCGCGGCCATATCGGATACGAAGGGCTCGACGCGCGCCTCGACGCCGGCTTCGCGATAGCGTTGCGCGGTGATCTCGGCATGCTGCCTGCCGGCCTGGTGGAACACCTGCGGACGCACGTCCTCGGGCAGTTGCGCCAGGGCCTGCGGCAACAGCTTGTTCAACGGTTCGGCCCCCAGGCTGCCGCCGAGCACCAACAGGCGTGGCCGACGGCCATCGAGCGCCGTACGCGGCTCGAGGAACAGCTCGCTACGCACCGGATTGCCGGTGGTGCGACGCTTATCGCTGGCGGTGAAGGTCCCCGGGAAGGCCTCGCAGACGCGCTTGGCCAGCGGTGCCAGACTGCGGTTGGCGGTACCGGCAACGGCGTTCTGCTCGTGGATCACCAGCGGCACGCCTGCCAGCTTCGCGGCCAGACCGCCAGGACCGGTGACATAGCCACCCAGCCCCAGCACGCACACCGGACGCAGTTCGCGCACAACGCGACGAGCCTGCGCCAGCGCCCGCAGCAATTGCAGCGGCGCCTTGAGCAGCGACAGCTTGCCCTTGCCACGCAAGCCACTGACCTGGATGCGATGCAGCGGCAGCCCGGCGGCCGGCACCAGCTCGTTCTCGATACCGCGCGGCGTACCCAGCCAATGCACCTCGAAGCCACGCGCCTGGAACTCGCGGGCACAGGCCAGCGCCGGAAACACATGGCCACCGGTGCCACCTGCCATGATCAGGACCCTAGCGGCCATGCCGGGCGCCCTCCAGTGCATCCAAGGGAAAATCCTCTTCGCCGAATTCCACGTCCTCGCTGCCGAGCATGCCGTTGCGGCGTTCCCACTCGATGCGCAACAACAGCCCCAGGCTGACGCAGCAGATCACCAGCGAGCTGCCGCCGTAGGAAAGGAACGGCAGGGTCAGGCCCTTGGTCGGCAGCAGGCCGATGTTCACGCCGATGTTGATGAGGAACTGGCCGATCCACAGCACCGCCAGGCCAAACGCCACGTAGGCGGAGAAAAACTGCTTGGCGCGTTCGGCCCACAGGCCGATGTAGAGGGCACGCACGCTGACGAAGACGAACAGCGCTACGGTGAGCAGCGCACCCACCATGCCCAGTTCCTCGGCAAGCACGGCGAAGACGAAGTCGGTGTGCGCCTCGGGCAGGTAGAACTGCTTCTGGATGCTGTTGCCCAGGCCTACGCCCAGCCATTCGCCGCGGCCGAAGGCGATCAGCGCCTGGGTCAGCTGATAGCCGGAGCCGAACTGGTCCGCCCAGGGATCGGTAAAGGTGGTCAAACGCGCCATGCGATAGGGCTGCGCCTGCACCAGCACGAACACCGCCAGGCCGGCCAAAGCCACCAACAGGCCGAAGCGGAACAGACCGACGCCACCGAGGAAGAGCATCGCCGCAGCCGCCCCCATCAGCACCACGGTGGCGCCGAAGTCCGGCTCCATCAGCAGCAGCAGCGCCATGGGCAGCAGCACCACGAAAGGCTTGAAGAAGCCACCCCAGCTTTCGCGCACTTCCTGCTGACGGCGCACCAGGTAGCCGGCCAGGTAGAGCACCACGAAGACCTTGGCGATCTCCGACGGCTGGATGTTGAACATGCCGAAACCGATCCAGCGCATCGAGCCGTTGACCTCGCGGCCGATGCCCGGCACCAGCACCGCCAGCAACAGTACGAAGGCGGTGGCGAGCAGCCACCAGCCCAGGCGCTGCCAGAGCGCCATCGGCACCAGCAGGGTCGCCAGACAAGCCACGCTACCGATTGCCAGGTAAACGAGGTGACGGACCATGTAATAGAACGGCGTGCCGGCGTTCGCCGAGGCGACCTCGGAGGACGCCGAGGTGATCATCACCAGGCCCAGGCCGAGCAATGCCAGGCAACCGGCGAGCAGCGGGAAGTCCAGGTCGATGCCGCGGGGGTTGAACAGCGGCGAGGGTTCGCGGCGCAGCCAGTCGATCATGCCAGGCCCTCCACCGCACGGGCGAACAGACGTCCGCGTTCCTCGAAGTTACGGAACATGTCCAGGCTCGCGCAGGCCGGCGAAAGCAGCACGGCATCGCCCGCCTGGGCCTGTTGCGCGGCCAGCGCCACCGCCTCGTCGAGGCTCGCGACGCGCAGCAGCGGCGCAGCACCGTGGAGCGCATCCGCCAGCTTGCCGGCATCACGACCGAGCAGGATCACCGCACGGCAGTAGCGCTGCACCGCCGGGTGCAGCGAGGCGAAATCGGCGCCTTTGCCGTCGCCGCCGGCGATCAGGACCAGCTTGCCGGCGATATCCGCACCCAGGCCGTCGATGGCCGCCAGCGCGGCGCCGACGTTGGTCGCCTTGGAATCGTCGTAGTAATCCACGCCCTGGCGTGCGCCGACCCACTGGCAGCGGTGCGCCAGGCCGGTGAAGGTGCGCAGGGTTTCCAGCATTGGCGCGAACGGCAGGCCGGCCGCGTGACCCAGGGCCAGAGCAGCGAGCGCGTTGGACTGGTTGTGGGCGCCGCGGATCTTCAGCTCGCGCACCGGCATCAGCGCGGTGAACTCGAAGGCCAGGTGCAACTCACCGGCCTCCTCGAGCAGGCCGAAGCCCTTGAAGTCGGGCTTGCCCAGGCCGAAGGTCCAGCACGGCACCTGCTCGGCGATCAGCGGCCGCGACAGCGCATCGTCCCGATTCACCACCACCTGGCGGGCGCCACGGAAGATCCGGTGCTTGGCCAGGTGGTAGGCCGGCAGGCCACTGTAGCGGTCCATGTGGTCTTCACTGACGTTGAGGCAGGTGGCCACTTCGGCGTTCAGCCGCTCGCTGCTCTCCAACTGGAAGCTGGACAGCTCGATGACGTAGAGCTCGACGGCCTCGTCCAGCAAGTCGAGTGCCGGCGTGCCGAGGTTGCCGCCCACCGCGACGCGCTTGCCCGCGGCTTGCGCCATCTCGCCGACCAGAGTGGTGACGGTGCTCTTGGCGTTGGAACCGGTGATCGCCACGATCGGCGCACGCGCCGCGCGGGCGAACAGTTCGATGTCACCCGACAGTTTCACCCCGCGCAGCTCGGCAGCCTGTAGCGCCGGCGTGGCCAACGGCAGGCCGGGACTGACATAGAGCTCGGCGGCGCGGCAGAGGAATTCCACGTCCAGCTCGCCGCAACGCACCTCGACCTGGGGGAAGTCGCGCTTGAGCGTTTCCAGCTCCGGCGGGCTCGCACGGGTATCGGCCACGGCGAACGGCAAGCCCTGGCGCGCCAGGTAGCGCACCAGGGACATGCCGCTCTTGCCGAGGCCGACAACGATGCGGAACTGGTCGGAAGCGATCAGGCTCATGGCGTCCTCAACGCAGCTTCAGAGTGGCCAGGCCGATCAGCACCAGGATCACCGTGATGATCCAGAAGCGCACGATCACGCGGGGCTCGGGCCAGCCCTTGAGTTCGAAATGGTGGTGGATGGGCGCCATGCGGAAGACCCGCTTGCCGGTCAGTTTGAAACTGGCGACCTGGATGATCACCGACAGGGTCTCGACGACGAAGATGCCGCCCATGATGAACAGCACGACTTCCTGGCGAACGATCACCGCGATGGTGCCCAGCGCGGCGCCCAGCGCCAGCGCGCCGACATCGCCCATGAAGACCTGCGCGGGGTAGGTGTTGAACCAGAGGAAGCCCAGCCCGGCGCCGATCAGCGCGCCGCAGAAGATGATCAGCTCGCCGGCCCCGGGGATCGACGGGATCAGCAGGTACTCGGAGAAATTCGCGTTGCCCGACAGGTAGCAGAAGATGCCCAGGGCACCACCGACCATCACCGTCGGCATGATCGCCAGGCCATCGAGACCGTCGGTGAGGTTCACCGCGTTGCTCGAGCCGACGATGACGAAATAGGTCAGCACCACGAAGCCGAAGCCCAGCGGAATCTCGATGTTCTTCAGCAGCGGCAGGAACAGCGTGGTCTCTTCCGGGGTTTGCGCGGTGAGCCAGAGGAACAGCGCGGCGCCCAGGCCGAATACCGACTGCCAGAAATACTTCCAGCGGCTTGGCAGGCCGCGGGAGTTCTTTTCGATCACCTTGCGGTAGTCGTCGACCCAGCCGATGGCGCCGAACAGCAGGGTGACCAGCAGTACGGTCCACACGTAGCGGTTGGACAGGTCGGCCCAGAGCAGCGTGCTGATCGCGATCGCAGAGAGGATCAGCGCGCCGCCCATCGTCGGCGTGCCCTTCTTCGACAGGTGCGACTGCGGGCCGTCGTTGCGCACGGCCTGGCCGATCTGCCGCAACTGCAGGGTGCGGATCATCCAGGGACCGAGCCACAGCGCGAGCACCAGCGCGGTGAGCACGCCGAGAATGCCGCGCAGGGTCAGATACTGGAAGACCCCGAAGCCCTTGTGGAATTGTTGCAGATACTCTGCCAGCAGCAGCAGCATGATCAGTGAGCCTCCGTGCCGCACAGGACAGCGACGATCTTGTCCATCGCCGCGCTGCGAGAGCCTTTTACGAGAAGAGTGGTATCCGGGCCAGTCTCGGCGACGAGCGCTTCGAGCAGGCTGGCCTGGTCAGGGAAATGCCGTGCGCCGGGGCCGAAGGCGGCGACCGCATGGCTCATCAGGGGGCCGGTGGCAAACAGGGCATCCACCTTGCCGCGGGCGTGGCTGCCAACCTGGGCGTGGCCTTCTTCGGCCCATTCGCCCAGCTCGCCCATGTCCCCCAGCACGAGGATGCGACGACCGGTGAAACCCGCGAGCAGGTCGACCGCGGCGCACATGGAGGCAGGGTTGGCGTTGTAGCTGTCGTCGATGACCCTCGCGCCGCTCAGCGCTTGCAGCGTAGTGGCGCGACCGCTGACCGGCCGCATGGCCTGCAGCCCTTCGACGAGGGTCGCCAACGGTACGTCCAGGGCATGCGCAGCTGCTGCGGCGGCCAAGGCATTGGCCACGTTGTGCTCGCCCAACAGGTTGAGCTGCACGTGCGCCTGGCCGGCCACCCCAGCGAGTTCGAACGCCACGCAACCCCGCGCGTCGCGCTGCAGGTCGTGGGCATAGAGGTCGGCCTGGGCATCCACCAGAGAGAAGCTCAGGACACGGCGGGTACCGGCGCGCGCACTCCAGATGGCGAACGACGGGTCGTCCAGATTGAGTACGGCGGTGCCGTCGCCAGCCAGGCCGTCGATGATCTCGCCCTTGGCCTCGACGATCTTCTCCGGTCCGCCGAAGGCGCCGACATGGGCGCTACCGGCGTTGGTCAGGATAGCCACGTCGGGGCGGGTCATGGACACGGTATAGGCAATCTCGCCGACGGCAGAGGCACCCAGCTCGATGACCGCCGACTGGTGCTCGGGCGCCAGCTCGAGCAGGGTCAAGGGTGCGCCCAGGTCGTTGTTCAGGTTGCCCCGAGTCGCCAGTACCGGGCCCTGCCGGCTCAGAATGGAGGCCAGCAGTTCCTTGACGGTGGTCTTGCCGCTGGAACCGGTGACGGCGGCGACACGACCGCCGAAGCGGTCACGATTCAACGCACCCAGGCGACCCAGCGCCAGGCGCGTATCGGCCACGAGCAACTGGGGCAGATCGACGCCCTTCATCGGCTGCGAGACCAGCGCTGCAGCGGCGCCCTTGGCAGCTACCGCCGGCAGATAGTCGTGACCATCGAAGCGCGGCCCGACCAACGCGACGAACAACTGGCCGGGACGCAGCGCGCGGCTGTCGGTGCAGACCGAGGAGAAGCTCGCGTCGGCGCCGACCAGACGTCCCTGCAGCACATCGGCGATCGCCGTCAGGCTCATTGGCTCAAGCATGCCCGGCACTCCATTGCTGCAACGCCCGCTCGGTTTCGAGCAGGTCGGAAAACGCGTGGCGCACGCCATCGATCTCTTGGTAATCCTCATGTCCCTTGCCGGCCAGCAGCACCACGTCGCCGGCCTTGGCCGCGGCCACGGCAGCGGCAATTGCCGCACCGCGTCCATGGCGAAACTCGACGCGCTCCGGCTCGGCAAAGCCGGCACGGATGTCATCGAAGATGCGTGCCGGGTCTTCGCTGCGCGGATTGTCGTCGGTGACCAGGACACGATCAGCGAGACGCTCGGCGACCTGTGCCATCAGAGGCCGCTTGCCACGGTCACGATCACCACCGCAGCCGAACAGGCAGTTCAACTCGCCCTGCACGTGAGGACGCAGGGCACCGAGGACCTGCTCCAGGGCATCCGGGGTGTGTGCATAGTCGACCACCACCAACGGCTGCTCGCCGCCGCCCAGGCGCTGCATGCGCCCGGCTGGTGCGTTCAGTTCCGGTACTTGGCGCAGGATCTCGTCCAGCGGGTAGCCCAGCGCGAGCAGCGCGCCGACGCAGGCCAGCAGGTTGCTCAAGTTGAAGCGTCCGAGCAGCGGACTGCGCAGCAGACCCTCGCCCTGGGGCGTGACCAGCTCGGCGCGAATACCGTGCTCGTCGAATTCGGCGCGCCGGCAATAAAGGAAGGCGCCGGCGTCCTCGAGGCTGTAGCCGATCAGGCGTGAGTCCGCCTCGCTGGCGGCCAGCTCGCGTCCGAACGCGTCATCGAGATTGATCACCCGGCAACGCAGGTTGGGCCAGGCGAACAGGCGTGCTTTGGCGGCGCCATAGGCCTGCATGCTGCCGTGGTAGTCGAGGTGGTCGCGGCTGAGGTTGGTGAACACCGCGACATCGAAGTCCAGCGCCGCAACGCGGCCCTGGTCCAGACCATGGGAGGAAACCTCCATGGCCACGGCGCGGGCGCCGGCCTGCTTGAGTTCGGCGAGGGCGTATTGCACCGAGATGGAATCCGGCGTGGTGTGCCGGCCACTGCGCAACGCGCCATGGAAACCGTTGCCCAGGGTGCCGAGAATGCCGCAGCGTTCGCCGAGACGATCCAGCGCCTGGGCAATCAGCTGGCTGACGCTGGTCTTGCCATTCGTTCCGGTCACCCCGAGCAGGCGCAGACTACGTGAAGGCTCGCCATAGAAGCGCCCGGCCAGGGCCGAGAGCTGGCTACCCAGGCCGCGCACCTGCAGCAGCGGGATGTCCGTCACCGGCAATTGCCCCGCACCCTCGGCTTCATAAACGACTGCGGCGGCGCCACGCGCCAGGGCATCGGCGATATGCGCTCGACCATCCTGATGCAGACCGGGAACCGCGACGAACAGATCGCCAGGGCGTACCTCGCGACTGTCCTGGGTCATCTGCCGCAGCATCACCGAAGCCCCGGCCTGGGGCAGCAATTTCTCCAACGCAACGGCCATCAGCCTCGCCCTCCGCGATTGGCGCCGGCATCGGCGGTCTGCGTGTCGGTGCTCGGCAGGTTGTCCGGAGCGATGTTCTTCAGACGCAGCGCGCCGGACATCACGCGACTGAACACCGGCGCGGAAACCAGGCCGCCGTAGTAGCCGCCCTTGCTGGGTTCGTCGATGACCACCGCGATGGCGATGCGCGGGTCGCTCATCGGTCCGAAGCCGGCGAACAACGAGCGATAGGCATTTTCCTGGTAGCCCTTGGTGCCGACCGAGGCTTTGCGCGCGGTACCGCTCTTGCCCGCCACGTGATAGCCGGGCACCTGCGCGCGATAGACACCCCGTGGCGCCTCGATGACCTGCTCGAGCATGCCCTGGATGGTCTTCGCCACGTTTTCGGGAATCGCCTGGGCGCCCTGCGGAGCCTGATCCACACGCACCAGCGACAGCGGCACCGCGCGACCATCGTTGGCCAGCGTGGCGTAGGCATGGGCCAGTTGTACCGCGGTCACCGAAAGGCCGTAGCCGTAGGACAGCGTGGCGGTCTCCGCCTGGTGCCATTCGCGATGACTGGGGAGGTTGCCCACGCGTTCGCCGGGGAAGCCCAGACCCGTGTCCTGACCGAAGCCGACCTTGCGCATGACCTCGTGGATCGCCTCGCCACCGATATCGAAGGCGACCTTGCTCATGCCGACGTTGGAGGAGTTGATGAGGATGCCGGTCAAGTCCAGCTCACGGCCTTCGCTGCGGGTCACGTCACGAATGGTGTAGCGACCGATGCGCAACGAGCCGGGCCAGACTTCGACGATGTCGCTGGGCTTCCAACGACCGGACTCCAGTGCAGCGCTCATGGAAATCGGCTTCATCGTCGAGCCAGGCTCGAAGACGTCGATCATCGCCCGGTTACGCATGGCCGCCGGCTGCAGGTTGCGACGGTTGTTCGGGTTGTAGGTGGGCTGGTTGACCATGGCGAGAATCTCGCCGGTCTTCACGTCGATCATCACCAGGCTGCCGGCCTTCGCACCGAACTCGACCAGCGCGTTGCGCAGCTCGCGGTGGGCGAGGTACTGCAGGCGCAGGTCGATGGACAGCGCCAGGGTCTTGCCAGCCTTGGCGTTGCGCGTGACCTGCAAATCGCGAATCAGATGGCCACGGCGATCCTTGAGCACCTGGCGCTTGCCCGGCACGCCGGCAAGCCACTGCTCGTAGGCCAGTTCCATGCCTTCGCGGCCGTGATCGTCGATATCGGTGAAGCCGACCACATGGGCCGACACCTCGCCCGCCGGGTAGAAACGACGGAATTCCTCCATCGAGTAAACGCCCGGGATCTTCAGGCCCAGCACTTCCTGGCCTTTCTCCGGCGTCAGGCCGCGCACCAGATACATGAATTCACGCTCGGCGTTGGACGACAGGCGTTCGGCGAGTTCGGCAGGCGGCTGGCCGAGCGCCGCGGCGAGTTCGCCCCAACGATCCTTGGCACCCTGCAATTCCTTGCCGTTCGCCCACAGCGTGGTCACCGGGGTACTCACCGCCAGCGGCTCGCCGTTGCGATCGGTGATCAGCCCACGGTGCGCGGGAATCGAGATGTGCCGCACGCTGCGCGCGTCGCCCTGGTTCTTCAGGAAGTCGTGGTCGACCACATGCAGGTCGACGATGCGCCAGGCGATGGCGCCGACCATCAGCGCGAGCAGGCCGAGGACGACCCGGAAGCGCCAGGGATAGAGTGCGCCTTCGAGGCCTTTCATGGCTTCACCAGGCGGACTTCGTCCGCGGCAGGAATACGCATACCGAGCTGCTCGGTGGCCAGCGTCTCGATACGACTGTGGGCCGTCCAGGTGCTCTGCTCGAGGATCAGCCGACCCCACTCGGCCTGGGCCTTGTCACGCACGGAGAGCTCGCCGTACAGCTCGTTGAGCAACTTGCGGTTCCAGTACGCGGTATAGGACACCGCCACCGCCGAGCCGAGCACGCCGGCGAACAGCAGCCCGAGCAGCAGGCTGCCGCGCGGCAAGGGCTTGGCGAACAGACGGCTCATCGCAGCTTCTCCGCGATGCGCAGCACCGCGCTTCGCGCGCGCGGGTTGGCGCGCACTTCGGCGTCGGAAGCGAACACGGGCTTGCCGACCAGCTTCAGGCGAGGCTCGAACGCCTTGGGAATGATCGGCAGATCACGCGGCAGATCGTCCCGTTCGCCCTTGGCATGGCGACGCATGAAGCGTTTGACGATGCGATCTTCCAGGGAATGGAAACTGATCACCGAAAGGCGCCCACCGACTTCCAGTGCATCGAGTGCTGCCTCCAGGCCGCGCTCCAGATCGCCCAGTTCGTCGTTGACCTGAATGCGCAGCGCCTGGAAGGCGCGCGTTGCCGGATGCTTGCCTTTCTCCCAGGCGGGGTTCGCCTGACTGACCACCTCGGCCAGGTCGGCAGTACGCAGAAAAGGCTGAACCTCTCGGCGTGCGACGATGGCACGCGCCATGCGCCGAGCGAAGCGCTCCTCACCATAGTCCTTGAAGACGCGTGCAATCTCGTCCTCGGCGGCACTGGCGATCCACTGGGCTGCACTCATGCCACGCTCAGGGTCCATGCGCATGTCCAGCGGACCGTCCTGCTGGAAACTGAAACCGCGCTGGGGATCATCCAACTGCGGCGATGAGACACCCAGATCCAGGAGAACACCGGCAAGACGCCCGACGAGGCCGGCGACAGCCAATTCGTCGATAAGTTCCGCAAAACTGCGCCGCACAACGACAAAGCGGCCATCCTCGGCCGCTAGTGCTTGCCCCGACTGAATCGCCAGGGGGTCTTTGTCGAACCCCAGCAACCTACCATCGGGCCCCAGCCGCTGCAGGATCGCCCTGCTATGCCCTCCGCGCCCGAACGTGCCGTCCACATAGCAACCCTCCGCGCGCACGGCGAGTCCCTCGACGGCTTCGTCGAGCATCACGCTGATATGGCTGAAGGTGCTGGTCATAGAGTCAGGTCTTGCAGTTCGTCCGGCATACCGCCGGTTTCCTTGATGGCAGCCAGGTCCGCGTCGGCCAACGCGTTCCAGGCATCTTCGTCCCACAACTGGAACTTGTTCAGTTGCCCCACCAGCATCACCCGCTTTTCCAGCCCGGCGTAACTGCGCAGGCGGGGCGGCACCAGGAAGCGCCCGCTACCGTCGAGTTCCAGATCGACGGCATTGCCGATCAGCACGCGCTGCAAGCGCCGAGTCTCCTCACGAAAGGAGGGCAATGCGCGCAGCTTGGCTTCGATCTGTTCCCACTCGGGCAGCGGATAAAGGCAAAGGCAGGGGTCGATGGCGTCGACGGTGACGATCAATTGGCCTTCGCAGCGCGCAACGAGCTCATCGCGATACCGACTTGGCATCGCGAGCCGCCCTTTGGCGTCGAGGCTGATTGCGTTCGCTCCGCGGAACAAGGCCGTGATTCCCCACCTACGTAATAATTTTTCGCCCTATCGACCCACTTCATGCCACTTCCTACCACTGCCGCACACTATAGAAACGCACCTGATACAGGTCAAGCGCTGCCAAGGACTAAAAAATCCTTACAGAACGGCAATTTACGTACGATTTCGCGGCGAAAAAGCGAGATGGGAGAAAAATGCGGAGGGAAAAATCCAATAAAAACAAACGCGTCACTTCAACACTTAAAGTAAAGCGTTAACTTTAATATCGTTTAGGCATTAGAAACGCGGGGGAAAGAAGGAAGGAGGAGAGTCGATCTGTAAGCCGGGTTTTGTCGAGGACAGTCATTCCTCTACGACAGCCATCGCTGACTGCCTCTAGCAACCTACCCGGTTCCAGCGCGGGCCACGCCAATGGAACCCTATTTGGTCTTGCTCCGAGTGGGGTTTACCTAGCCACGAACTGTTGCCAGTCGTGCGGTGCGCTCTTACCGCACCTTTTCACCCTTACCGGCGCTTGCGCGCTTAGGCGGTTGTTTTCTGTGGCACTTTCCGTAGGCTCGCGCCTCCCAGGCGTTACCTGGCACTCCGCCCTATGGAGCCCGGACTTTCCTCCCTCCCCAGTACCTGAGCACATGGGGACAGCGACTGCCCGATCGACTCTCCGCCGGCTAGATTAACGAAGGCAGGCCCTGTGCTGCAAGTTGCCATCACAGCCGGGCCGAGCCATTCAACCCTTGCGCTCGAGCCCCAACTGGTAGAGCAGGTTCTTGCGCACGCCGGTGATCTCGGCCGCCAGCGCCGCCGCCCGCTTGAGCGGCAATTCGGCGAGCAGCAGATCGAGCACCCGCAGCGCCTGCGCCGGGACATGCTCGACATCGCCTTGCGGGGGTTTCCAGCCCGCCACCAGCAGCACGCACTCACCCCGTTGCTGGTTGCTATCCGAAGCCACCCAGTCGTACAGCTGCGCCAGCGGCAGACCGCGAATGGTCTCGAACGCCTTGCTCAGCTCCCGCGCCAGCACCGCCTCGCGCTCCCCACCAAAGGCATCGCGCAGATCGCCGAGACTCTCCAGCACGCGGTGCGGGGCCTCGTAGAAGATCAGCGTGCGCGACTCTTCTACGAGAGCCTGCAGGCGCGCCTGCCGCCCCGCCGCCTTGGCCGGCAGAAATCCCTCGAAAGCGAAACGATCCGAAGCCAGCCCTGCCGCCGATAGCGCCGCGATCAGAGCACAAGCGCCCGGCACCGGCACGACACGGATACCGGCAGCGCGCGCCTGTCGCACCAGATGAAAACCCGGGTCGGAAACCAGTGGCGTCCCGGCGTCGGAAATCAATGCGACGTCGTCACCCGCCTGCAGGCGTGCAATGAAACGCCCGCCCTCGTCCCGCTCGTTGTGATCGTGACAGGCCGCCATCGGCGTCTGGATGCCGAAGTGCTGCAGCAGCCGCGCCGAGTGCCGGGTGTCTTCCGCGGCGATCAGCGCCACATCGGCCAGCACGCGCAGCGCACGGGCACCGATATCCTCCAGATTGCCGATCGGTGTGGCGACCACGTACAGGGTGCCCGGGGAAGGCAGCTCGGAAGGATTCAACACACACCTCGCAACAGGAACAAAGTGCGCATTGTACCGGCTTTCCAGGACGCGGCGTCGCGCACCCGGCGGCGCTTGGGTACAATCGGCCGTTCCTCCGAACGAATCACGGGACACCCCATGATCGCCAGCCTGCGCCCGCTAGCTCTTTTCGCCCTCGCCTGCCTGCTCACCGCCTGCGCCACCCCGCGCTCACCCCTGGGGGAGCTGCCCCGAATCCCTCAGGCCAGTGTCGAACAGATGCTGCAACAGGCCACCGCGGCCGATGCCGAGGAGGCCGCCTCGCTGCGACTAGCGGCAGCCGAGCAGGCCGCCCGCGACGGAAACCGGGACCGCGCCCGCGACATCCTCGCCCAGGTGGACCTCAATACGCTCAAACCCGCCGAGCAGGTCTTCGGTGCGACCCTCGCTGCCGAGCTGGCGCTGGCAGCCCATGATGCCAAGGCCGCCCTTTCGGCCTTGCAAGTCCCCGGCATGAGCTTCCTCGAGCAGCTGCCTGTCGAACAGCAGATTCGCACTTCACTGGCACGCGCCGCCGCCCTGGAGGCCGATGGCCAGACCCTCGCCGCCGCCCGCGAACGCGTGTTCATCGCCCCGCTGCTGCCACAGCCCCAGGCCACCGCGAACCATGAAGCCATCTGGTCGCTGGTCTCCAATCTACCCGCCGACCAGGCCCAAGCCGGCGCCAGCGATCCCGAGCTGGCCGGCTGGCTGGCCCTGGCCCAGGCGGCTCGTACCCCAGGGACCCTGGCGCAGCAGAAAGAATCGATCCAGAACTGGCAACGCGCCAACCCTCAGCATCCCGCGGCCCTGCAACTGCCGAAGCCGCTGCAGACGCTGATGGCACTCGCCGACCGCCCGCTGGAACAGGTGGCCCTGTTACTGCCACAGAGCGGCCCGCTGTCGAATGTCGCCCGCGCGCTGCGTGACGGCTTCCTCGCCGCCCACTTCCAGGCTGCCGCACAGGGTCAGGCACCTCACATTCGTCTGTACGACAGCAGCCAGATACGCGATATGCAGGCCTTCTATGCGCAGGCCAAGGCAGATGGCATGCAGTTGGTGATCGGCCCACTGGAAAAATCCCTGGTCAAGCAACTGGCCGACCTGCCACAGCTGCCGCTGACCACACTGGCGCTGAACTACAGCGATGCGGACCAGCAAGCCCCTTCGCAGCTCTTCCAGTTCGGCCTGGCCGCCGAGGACGAAGCCCGTACCGTTGCCGAGCGCGCCTGGAACGATGGCAAGCGCAAGGCCGTCGCCCTGGTTCCCCCTGGCGAATGGGGTGATCGCGTACTGGTCGCGTTCCGCGACGCCTGGCAGGCACGCGGCGGCAGCCTGGTGGACGCACGGCGCATCGCCGAGCCGGTCGAACTGTCCAACCAGATCAGCAGCCTGTTCGGCAGCTCCGCCGAAGGCGCTGGTCAGCGCCGCGACGTGGACTTCCTGTTCCTCGCCGCGACGCCGCTGCAGGCTCAGCAGATTCGCCCGATCATGGTCTATCAGTACATCGGCGATATCCCGGTGTACGCGACCTCCAACCTGTATTCCGCCAGCGGCAACCGCGCGCAGTACCTCGACCTCGAAGGCATCCGCTTTTGCGATGCCCCCTGGTTGCTGCAGGACAGCCCGCTGCGCCAGCAGGTGACGGCGCAATGGCCCCAGGCCGCCAGCAGCCTCGGGCGTCTCTATGCGATGGGGGCGGACGCCTACCTGCTGTTCCCGCGCCTGGCCCAACTCGAAGCGCTGCCCGGCACACGCCTGGAAGGCCAGAGCGGCAGCCTGCAACTCAACGCGCAACACCGCGTGGAGCGCCAGCTACCCTGGGCGCAGTTCCGCGACGGGCGCATCGTCGAACTTCCCGCCGAGCCCCTCAACCAGCAATGAACCAGGCAGGCCAGCTCGCCGAGCAGCGCGCCTGCGAGTTCCTGGAACGGCAGGGTCTGCGCCTGCTGGAGCGTAACTGGCGCTGTCGGCAAGGCGAGCTTGATCTGGTCATGCTCGACGGCGATACAGTAGTATTCGTCGAAGTCCGCTACCGCCAGCATCGCGCCTGGGGTGGCGCCCTCGCCAGCGTGGATGCACGCAAGCAGGGCAAGCTTATCGACGCCGCGCGCCATTATTTGCACGCCCATAGCCGCTGGAGTACGCACCCCTGCCGCTTCGACGTCATCGCCATCGAACTCGACCGCGAGGCCAGTCCCGACTGGATTCGCAACGCCTTCGACTGCTGAAGTCCCCCCTCTCTATCCGGAAGACCCGTTCGACACCCATGGATATGCAATCGCGAATCCGCCAGCTCTTCAAAGCCAGCATCGAGACAAAGCAGTTGGCCATGGAAAGCCTGGCCCCGGTCATCGAGCAAGCCAGTCAACTGATGGTCGGCACCCTCCTGCAAGAGGGCAAGATCCTCTCCTGTGGCAACGGTGGCTCTGCCGGCGACGCCCAGCATTTCTCCTCGGAGCTGCTCAATCGCTTCGAACGCGAGCGCCCAAGCCTGCCGGCCCTGGCCTTGACCACCGACAGCTCGACGCTCACCTCGATCGCCAACGATTACAGCTACAACGAGATCTTCTCCAAGCAGATCCGCGCCCTCGGCCAACCCGGTGACGTACTGCTGGCGATTTCCACCAGCGGTAACTCCGCCAACGTCATCCAGGCCATCCAGGCCGCCCACGACCGCGAGATGCTGGTCGTGGCGCTGACCGGCCGTGACGGCGGCGGCATGGCTTCACTGCTGCTGCCCGAGGACGTGGAGATCCGCGTGCCCTCCAACGTTACCGCGCGCATACAGGAGGTCCACCTGCTGGTGATCCACTGCCTTTGCGATCAGATCGACAGTCAACTGTTCGGGAGTGAAGAATGACCCGCCATCGCCTTACCCTGCTCGCCCTGAGCCTGTGCCTGGGAGTATCCGGATGCAGCTCGGTGCTCACTGCCAGCCGCGACACACCGATCGAAGACAACCGCGGGACCCGCACCATCGGCAGCACCATCGACGACTCGCTGATCGAAACCAAGGCAGCGGTCAATATCGCCAAGGCCGACCCCGCCCTGGATAGCGACTCGCACATCGTGGTGGCCAGCTATAACGGCGTCGTACTGATCGCCGGCCAGACGCCGCGCGAAGACCTCAAGCAAAAGGCCGAACAGGCCGCAGGGCAGGTGCAACGCGTGAAACGCGTGCATAACGAACTGCAGGTGCTGCCACCTTCCTCCGCACTGGCACGCAGCAACGACGCCTGGCTCACCACCCGCATCAAGGCGCAGATGCTCACCGACAGCGCTGTGCCCGGCTCGCGAATCAAGGTGATCACCGAAAACGGCATCGTCTTCCTACTCGGCCTGGTCAGCCATGCCGAAGCCGACCATGCGACGTCCGTGGTACAAAGCGTATCGGGCGTACAGAAGATCGTCAGGCTGTTCGAATACATCGACTGAGGGCGGGCGCTCGTTGCGCCGCCCCTGCGGCCAACGAGCGCTACTTGACGACCTTCAGACTGGGCCGCCCGCTGGGCCTTGGCGGTTCATCGTCGGGACCTTCGCCCCCGTCACCAGGCACGGCACTCAGCGGCGTCACCTCCTTGCTCGCGTCCGGCGCAGTCCCCACCTCCGGAACCTCCGCCTCGAAAACCATCCCCTGCCCATTCTCGCGGGCATAGATCGCCATCACAGCCGGCGTAGGCACGCGCAATTGATGCGGCACTCCACCAAAGCGGCTCTCGAAGGTGATCCATTCGTTGTCCATGCTCAGGCCACGCGTCGCCATTGGCGAGACGTTGAGCACGATCTGCCCATCCCTGGCATAACCGGTCGGCACTTCCACGCCCTGCTGTTCGGTATCCACCAGCAGGTGCGGCGTACATTCGTTATCGACGATCCACTCGTAAAGCGCGCGGATCAGATAGGGGCGACTGGATTTCATCTAACCTCCGGGAGTTCAGCGCATCTTGCGCTCGGCGGCGGACAGGCTGACCTGAAACGCCGGACGGGAAAAGCACCGCTCCATGTATTCTTGCAGCGGTCGAGCCGGACGCGGCAGCTCGATCCCCATCCGCGGCAAACGCCACAATAAGGGCAGCAGACAGCAGTCCACCATACTCAGTTCGTCGCTGAGAAAGAACGGCTTTTCGGCGAATAGCGCTGCCACGCCGGTCAGACTTTCGCGCAGTTCCTTGGCCGCCCGCACCCTGGCCTCATCAGGCGTTCGAGAATCCAGCGCCAGATCACCCAGCGCACACCAGTCACGCTGGATGCGATGCATCAACAGGCGGCTGTTGCCGCGCGCCAGGGGGTAGGCCGGCATCAGCGCCGGGTGCGGATAACGCTCCTCGAGATACTCCAGAATCACCGAAGGCTCGTACAGAGCCAGATCCCGCTCGGCGAGAATCGGCAAGCCCGCATAAGGGTTGAGTTCGGCCAAGCGCGCAGGAAAAGCTCGCGGACTGATGTCCTGCACATCCACATCGATACCCTTCTCGGCAAGCACCAGACGCACGCGGTGCGAGTAGTGATCCTCAGGGTCGGAGTAGCAGGTCAAACGACTGGCAGCCATCGATTTCCTCACGATCCATAACGCAAAAAACGCGCGCGCCCGTGAAGGGCGCGCGCGTCGCTACGGCAAAGCCGACAGCTGTTTAGTGAACGTCCTTCCAGTACTCACGCTTGAGCAGGTAGGCGAACACGAAAAGCACCACCAGGTAGAGCAGCACATAGGTACCGATGCGCCGGCTCTCGAGCTTCACCGGGTTGGCCGAATAGGCGAGGAAGGTCACCAGATTCTGGATCTTCTCGTCGAATTCGGCCTCGCTCAGCGACCCGGTGTTCGGGATCACCACGGGGCGCTCGCAGTCTTCATGGGTGATAGGCGTGCCGGTCAGGGGATCGAACAGCTTCTTGCCGTTTTCGACGACCTGAACCTGGCGACAAGCGACCGGAGCATGACCTTCGGGTAGCTTTTCAGGAATCACCTGGCGACCCTGCAGGCTAGCCAGCACGTTCGGCATGCCGACGTTCGGGAACACCGTGTTGTTGGCACCCAGCGGACGCGAGGGATCCTCGTAGAAGCTGCGCAGGTAAGTGTACAGCCAGTCGTTACCACGCACACGTGCGACCAGGGTCAGATCCGGCGGCGCTGCGCCGAACCAGCTCTTGGCATCTGCCGGCTTCATGCCGATATCCATGTGGTCACCGATCTTGGCGCCGGTGAATACCACATTCTGGAGCATGATTTCTTCGGGAATTCCGAGGTCACGGGCGACACGCTCGTAACGCTGGAACTTCGCCGAGTGGCAGCCCATGCAGTAGTTGGCGAAGGTGCGCAGGCCATCCTGCATTGCAGCCTTGTCGGCCAGATCGATATCGACCTTGTCCAGGTGAACGTCATGCCCACTGGCGGCAAAGGAAAATGCCGGCAGCAGAGCGAATACGAGTGCAGCGAGTTGCTTTTTCATCAGCCATCCACCCTTTCCGGAACCACTTTGGTCTTCTCGAGCCTGGTGTAGAAAGGCATCAGGATGAAGTACGCAAAATAGATGACGGTGCAAATCCGCGAAGCCAGCGTCCGCTCGGGAGTCGGTGCCAGCACGCCCAGTACGCCGAGAATCACGAAGGCCACGCAGAACAACAGCAGGGCGATCTTGCTCATCCAACCCTTGTAGCGCATCGATTTGACCGGGCTACGATCCAGCCACGGCAGCACGAACAGCACGGCGATGGCAGCGCCCATGGCGATGACGCCCATGAGCTTGTCCGGAACCGCGCGCAGAATCGCGTAGAACGGGGTGAAGTACCAGACCGGTGCGATGTGCTCGGGCGTCTTGAACGCGTTGGCCTGCTCGAAGTTGGGCTTCTCGAGGAAGTAACCACCCATCTCCGGGAAGAAGAACACCACCGCGCAGAACACGAACAGGAAGACCACCACCCCGACGATGTCCTTGACGGTGTAGTAGGGATGGAAGGGAATGCCGTCCAGAGGCACGCCGTTCTCGTCCTTGACCTTCTTGATATCCACGCCTTTCGGGTTGTTGGAACCCACCTCGTGCAGCGCCAGGATATGCAGGACCACCAGGCCCAGCAGGACGATCGGCAACGCGATGACATGCAAGGCGAAGAAGCGGTTCAGGGTAATACCGGAAATCAGGTAGTCACCACGGATCCAGGTAGTCAGATCATCGCCGATCACCGGAATGGCACCGAACAACGAGATGATCACCTGAGCCCCCCAGTAGGACATCTGCCCCCACGGCAGCAGGTAGCCCATGAAGGCCTCTGCCATCAACGCCAGGTAGATCATCATGCCGAACAGCCAGACCAGCTCGCGCGGCTTCTGGTAGGAGCCGTAGAGCAGCCCGCGGAACATATGCAGGTAGACCACGACGAAGAACGCCGAGGCACCGGTGGAGTGCATGTAGCGGATGATCCATCCGTACTCCACGTCGCGCATGATGTATTCGACGGAAGCGAACGCCTCTTCGGCCGTCGGGGTGAAGCTCATGGTCAGCCAGACGCCGGTGAGCAACTGGTTGACCAGGACCAGCAGCGCCAGCGAGCCGAAGAAGTAGAGAAAGTTGAAGTTCTTGGGTGCGTAGTACTTGGCGAGATGGTCTTCCCACATCTTGGTCGCGGGGAAGCGCGCATCGACCCATTCCATGAACTTGCTCATCATGCCTTCTCCTGGTCGACGCCGATGGTGATCACGCTGTCCGTGTCATAGGAGTGCGGCGGCACCGGCAGGTTGAGGGGCGCGGGCTGAGCCTTGTAGACACGGCCGGCAAGGTCGTAGCGGGAACCGTGGCAAGGACAGAAATAGCCACCGACCCACTCCGGCCCCAGGTCAGCCGGAGCGACCTCCGGACGGAACGACGGCGAACAGCCGAGGTGAGTGCATAGACCGACGAGAATCAGAATCTCGGGCTTGATCGAACGCAGCCGCGGATCAACGTAGGTCGGCTGCACGGAGGCCTGCGACTGCGGGTCGGCGACCACCGGATCGGTCTTGTCGAGATTCTTCAGGATCTCCTCGGTGCGGCGCACGATGAACACCGGCTGGCCACGCCATTCGGCGACCATCTGCTGGCCCGGCTCGATCTTGCCGATATTCACCTTCACCGGGGCACCAGCGGCCTTGGCCTTGGCGCTCGGGAACCATGACCCCACGAAGGGGACCACGGCCCCGGCCGCCCCTGCAGCCCCTACCACGGAGGTAGTTGCCACCAGGAAGCGACGCCGGCCAGCATTCACGCCGTCATTGCTCATTCAGTCGTCTCCCATCAGCTTCACGGCCTGTTGGCCAGGCCTGTATAAATAAAATCGAGCTGCGCAAAAAATCCGGCAAATGGTAAAGAAAAGCCCTGTTTCTGACAAGGTAATTACCCACCCCGAAATAGCCCAAAGCCACGAATTCCGGGGCTTCTGGCCAATGCGACACGTTGCCGCATAATTAAAGACGCCCAAATAAAAAACGCCCAGTTCCATGAGGAAACTGGGCGTCTTTTTTGCCGAAGCGAACGTATCAGCGCTTGGAGTACTGAGGACGCTTACGGGCTTTGCGCAGACCGACTTTCTTACGCTCGACCTCACGGGCATCGCGAGTGACGTAGCCCGCTTTGCGCAGCGGGCTGCGCAGGGCTTCGTCATAGGCGATCAGCGCGCGGCTGATACCGTGACGGATGGCACCGGCCTGGCCGCTGACACCACCACCGAGGACGGTCACGTAGACGTCGAACTTCTCGCCGGTCTCGGTCAGCTCGAGGGGCTGACGGACGACCATGCGCGCGGTCTCACGACCAAAGAAGTTGTCCAGGGCACGGTTGTTGATGGAGATCTTGCCAGTACCCGGACGCAGGAAGACGCGAGCGGTGGCGGTCTTGCGACGGCCGGTACCGTAATTTTGAGTCGCCGACATAATAGCTATCCCGTTAAATCTTCAGTTCTTGAGGCTGCTGAGCGGTGTGCGGATGGGCGGAGCCCTTGTACACCTTCAGCTTGCGATACATGTCGCGGCCCAGCGGGTTCTTCGGCAGCATGCCCTTGACCGCGGTCTCGATCACGCGCTCGGGAGCCTTGGCGATCAGCTTCTCGAAATTGATCTCCTTGATACCGCCCGGGAAACCGGAGTGCGAGTAGTACTTCTTGTCGGTAGCCTTGGCACCGGTGACATGCACCTGTTCGGCATTGATCACGACGATGTAGTCGCCGGTATCCACATGCGGGGTGTACTCGGGCTTGTGCTTGCCACGCAGACGGCTCGCAATTTCGGTGGCCAGACGACCCAGGGTCTGACCGGCAGCGTCGACGACATACCAGTCGCGCTTAACGGATTCCGGTTTCGCAGTAAAAGTCTTCATTCTTTATAGCCTCAGGGGCCGCCTGAAAATAAGACGGCGAATCTTACTAGAATGGTGCTTTCCTTGACAAGCAAGGACGGCCGCAAGAGGACGCTAACGGGGGCTCGGGTCAGCGCGTCCGCACGGCAAATCAACGGTTCGACGGGCTAGGCATCCCCCGTCTGCTCATCGCTTGGGCTAGGCGTCCCGCACGAGAGCCGCGGAATTATGCCGATTGCGCGAAAAATAGCAACCGTTTTCTCCCCTTGCATGGGCTTTGCGCCAAGGCTTAGCCTGCGCAGTCTCCTTACTCGCCAGGAATCCAAGCCCATGCAAAAGCGCCCTCTCGGCCGTACCGATCTCATGGTCAGCAAGATCTGCCTCGGCAGCATGACCTGGGGCGAGCAGAACGATGCCGGAGAAGCCTTCGCGCAGATCGAGCGCGCCAAGGCGGCCGGCGTGAACTTCATCGATACCGCAGAGATGTATCCGGTGCCACCGCGCGCCGAGACCTACTCGCGCACCGAAAGCATCATCGGCGAATACTTCCGCACCCGCGGCGACCGCGCAGACTGGATCCTCGCCAGCAAGGCCGCCGGCCCCGGCAACGGCATCAGCCACGTGCGCGACGGCCATCCGCGCTTCGACCGCGCCAACCTGGTCGCCGCCGTCGATGCCAGCCTGGCGCGCCTGAATACCGACTGGATAGACCTTTACCAGTTGCATTGGCCGGAGCGCCCGACGAACTTCTTCGGCCAGCTCGGCTATCGCCACCAGGAGGCCGATTTCACCCCCCTGGAGGAGACCCTCGAGGTACTCGACGAGTTGGTCCGCGCGGGCAAGATCCGCCACATCGGCCTCTCCAACGAGACGCCCTGGGGCACCATGCGCTACCTGCATCTGGCCGAGCAACGCGGCTGGCCACGGGCGGTATCCATCCAGAACCCCTACAGCCTGCTAAACCGCAGCTTCGAGGTCGGCCTGGCGGAGATCGCCATTCGCGAACAGTGTGGCTTGCTGGCCTACTCTCCGCTGGCTTTCGGCATGCTCAGCGGCAAGTACGAGAATGGCGCCAAGCCGGCCGGCGCGCGACTGACCCTGTTCGAGCGCTTCCAACGCTACAACAACCCGCAGAGCTTCGCCGCCACCTCGCGCTATGTCGCGCTCGCCCGCGAGCACGGCCTGGATCCGGCGCAGATGGCCCTCGCCTTCGTCACCCAACAGCCCTTCGTCACCAGCAACATCATCGGCGCCACCAGCCTCGAACAACTGGAGAGCAACCTCGCCAGCGCCGAGCTGGAGCTTTCCGCCGAAGTGCTGGCAGGCATCGAGTCCATTCACAAAGAGCAACCCAACCCTGCGCCCTAGGGCCTGTTCCCGTTTCATTCGCGAGCCGCGTTGTCGCCAGAAATGGCCTGCGCTTAGGCGCAGAACGCAGCCAATGGCCATTCCCTTGGCAAGTTCTGCAACGACAGCGCAGGCCATTTCTGGCACAACCCTACGGGCCGGTGCCTGTTTTGGCGCGATACGGCGTTACTCGTCTTGGACTTACCCCGGTAAGCCCTGCGACTCGCGCCTTGTCTCGCGCCAAAACAGGTGCCGGCGCGGCCGTGAATGAAACGGGACCAGGCCCTAGCGCACCGACAAGCACCACGCGTGGACCGCCTCCAGGGAGGGGGGCAGCAGCACGGCGAGATCATCCACGTAGTCGCGCCAGGCGTCCTGGTGCTCGCGCTTCACCGTCGTCAGCAGCGGTACGTCCAGCTCCATCGCCCTTTCGAACAGCACCCGCAAGCCGCCGCCTTCGGCCTCGACCTTGCCAAAGCGGTTGACCAGCAGCAGTTGCGGGCCCGACTCCAGACTGCGCAAGCCACGTACCGCCACTTCCGCCAACGCCGAGGAATCCAGGCGACAGCCCTGCGAAGCCCGCCCAAGCGCCTGGGAAATGCGCAGGCGCTCACCCGATGCGACATCCTCGACAAGGGTCTGCGAACAGTCGCAGCCCTCCTCGACATGGCGTTGCAGATGCCCACCCAGCCTCCAGCCATCGGCGCGCAAACGCGGCAGCAGTGCATCCAGCAAGGCCTCGCCAGGGATCTCGGGCGTCACCGCGATCGCCGCCATTCGGACCATTTCCCACACCCTCCCATCGAAACCAATCGATCATGCCTGCTTTTCCTTCGTGACGGAGCCACTCGAGACTGGACAGCCTGTCGCAGGCATAGGACGATCGTGCCAAGCACTGTCCACAACAACACCAAGAAAGCGACAAGACGATGAGCATCGACTCTCCCGCACGCGCGCTCCGGCGCGTGAGCATTCTCGCCTGCGATGGCGTCTTCGCCTCCACCGTGATGCAGGCCAAGGACGTTTTTCATCTGGCCAGCCTGCGCCTCGGCCGCCAGCGCGACGCCTCGCACAGCGCCGCCTTCGAGACCCGCCTGGTCAGTCATGACGGACGCAGCGTGCGCAGCTTCAGCGGCGCCCAGCTTCCCGTAGAGGGCGGTCTCGATGACAGCGAGGTGATCATCCTCCCGGCCTTCTGGGGCGACTTCGACCAATTGCGCGACGCCCATCCGCAGGTGCTCGACTGGTTAAGACGCGCCCATGCCAGCGGCAGCATCCTTTGCGGCGAGGCCAGCGGCGTGTACTGGATGGCCGAGGCCGGCCTGCTCGATGGCAAGGAAGCGACCACCTACTGGCGCTTCTTCGAGGATTTCAGCCAACGCTTCCCGCAGGTTCGCCTGCATCGCGACAAGCACCTCACGGATGCCGACGAACTATTCTGCGCGGCCAGCGTGACCTCCGCCTGCGACCTCTACGCCTATCTGATCGAACGCTTCTGCGGCAGCCACGTGGCTCAGGGGGTCTCGGGAGACATCTTCTACGAGGTGCAGCGCGCCTATACCCGCGGGCCGATCGGTTTCGGCGGACAGAAGCTGCACCGTGATCCGGCCATCCTGCAGGTCCAGCAATGGCTGGAGGAGCACTACGGCGAGAAGTTTCGCTTCGAGGACGTGGCGCGCGAGCACGGCATGAGCATTCGCAACTTCATGCGGCGCTTCCAGGCGGCCACCGGCGACCGCCCGCTGCATTATCTGCAGCGCCTACGCGTGGAGACCGCCAAGGCCTTGCTGGCGACCACCGGCAAGAGCATCAAGACCATCGGCTACGAAGTGGGCTACGACGACGCCAGCTTCTTCGCACGGCTGTTCCGCCAGCACGTGGGCTGCGCACCGAACGGCTATCGCAGCCAGCAGCATGGCCGCGGCTCACGAAGCTAGCCTAGCGCTATGGCTTGTGCGGACGCGCGAGGAATTCGCGCGACTGCATTTCCTGCAGACGACTCAGGGTGCGCTGGAACTCGAACTCCAGGCGACCACCCGCGTAGAGGTCCAGCAGGTCGACCTGCGCGGAAAGGATCAGCTTGACGTTGCGATCGTAGAACTCGTCGACCATGTTGATGAAGCGTCGGGCGATGTCGTCGGTGGTGACGGTCATCTGCTCCACGTTCGACACCAGCACGGTGCTGAACAACTTGCCCAGCTCGATGTAGTCGTTCTGGCTGCGCGGGCCATCGCACAGGGCTCGGAAATCGAACCAAGCGACGCCATCGCAGGTCGCGCGGGACTGGATCTCGCGATTCTCGATCAGCAACTTCTCGTCGTGATTGACCACCGCGCATTCGCTGGCCAGCGCCTTGAAGCTCGCCGCCATGCTCTGCTCGGCGGCCGCGTTGAGCGGCCAGTGGTACAGCGTGGCCTGCTCCAGGGTGCGCAGACGGTAATCGACGCCGCTGTCGACGTTGACCACCTCGGTGTGCTGCTTGAGCAGGGCGATCGCCGGCAGGAAGCGCGCGCGCTGCAGGCCATCCTTGTAGAGGCCGTCCGGCACGATGTTGGAGGTCGCCACCAGACTCACGCCGTTCTTGAACAGCTCCTCGAGCAGGGTCGCGAGGATCATCGCATCGGTGATATCGGAGACGAAGAATTCGTCGAAGCAGATCACCCGCGCCTCGTCGGCGAAACGCTTGCCGATGAGGGTCAGCGGATTCTTCTCGCCCTTGAGGGTACGCATCTCCTCGTGCACGCGCTTCATGAAGCGGTGGAAGTGGGTGCGCATCTTCTCCTTGAACGGCAGGGCGTCGAAGAAGGTATCGACCAGATAGGTCTTGCCACGTCCGACGCCACCCCAGAAGTACAGGCCCTTGACCGGATCCTGGGTTTTCTTGCCGAACAGCTTGCCGAACAGACCGGAGCCGCCCTGCTCACGGGCGAGCAGATCGTCGTACAGCCGCTGCAGGTGGCGTACCGCCTGTTCCTGGGCCGGATCGTGGAAGAAGTCGGGACGCTTGAGGTCCGCCTGGTAGCGCTCGAGGGGAGTCATGACAGGGTGCTGGACTGCAGAGGAAAGCCCGCTACTTTAACGGCGAGCCCCGATGCTGGCAACGAGACGCTGCGGCAGGCAGCCGCAGCGCCAGGCGCTTACGCAGGTTACTCGGCGAGCGAAGCGATGGCTTCACGCAGGCGCAGCATGGCCGCGTCCAAGGCACTCTCGTCCGCATACACCGGGCTTTCACCGATGCATTCGCCGTCCAGCCAGAGGGTGAAGCGCAGTTCCTCGTCGCCCCGCAACTCCAGGGCGTCGGCACCGCGCGCCGGCAGCGCGGCACTGGCAGCGCCAGCCGCCTTGGGATCGGCATAGCCGCGGGAGAGCAGCAGTTCCTCGCCATCGGCGGCGAAGAAACGGAAGCGGAACTGCCCATCGCTTTCACGGAAGCTGGCGAAGCGTGCGCGCTTTGCCGCTTTCTTCTTCGAAACCTTGGTGGCCTGCGGCTGTTCACGGAAGGACCGCAGGCCGACGGCCTCGCGCAGCTCGCCGAGGAACGGGGTAGCCAGGCGGCGCGCCTTGGCGGCACCGGCGAGAAGGATGTCCTCCAGGTCGGCAGGACGCGTGATCAGCGCGTTATAGCGTTCGCGCGCCTCACCCAGCTCGCTTTCGAGCAGCTCGTAGAGGCGATTCTTCGCCTCGCCCCAGCCCAACCCGCCCTCGAGCTCGGCGCGGAACGCCGCTTGCTGCTCCGGCAGGGCGAAAGCCTGGTAGAGGGTGAACAGGTGCGAACCATCGGCATCCTTCGGCTCACCGGGCGCGCGGGAGTCGGTGACGATGCGCGCGATGGCGTCCTTGAGTTGCTTGGCCGAACCGAACAACGGAATGGTGTTGTCGTAGCTCTTGCTCATCTTGCGACCATCGAGTCCCGGCAGGGTCGCCACCTCCTCTTCGATCACCGCCTCGGGCAGGGCGAACAGCTCCCGACCATTGCCGAACAGGTGGTTGAAGCGCTGGGCGATGTCGCGCGCCATCTCCACGTGCTGGATCTGGTCGCGCCCGACCGGAACCTTGTGCGCGTTGAACATCAGGATGTCCGCGGCCATCAGCACGGGGTAGCTGTACAGCCCCATGGTCACCCCGGCATCGGCGTCTTCGTTGGCCTCGAGGTTCTTGTCCACCGAGGCCTTGTAGGCGTGGGCGCGGTTGAGCAGGCCCTTGGCGGTGACGCAGGTCAGCAGCCAGCACAGCTCGGGAATCTCGGGGATGTCCGACTGCCGATAGAAGGTGGCCTTGTCCGGATCCAGGCCACAAGCCAGCCAGGTGGCGGCGATCTCCAAGCGCGAGCGCTGGATGCGCAGCGGGTCGTCGCACTTGATCAGGGCATGGTAGTCGGCGAGGAAGTAGAAAGAGTCGCTGTCCGGGTCGCGACTGGCGACCACGGCGGGACGGATGGCGCCGGCATAGTTGCCCAGGTGGGGCGTGCCGGTGGTGGTAATGCCGGTGAGGATACGGGTGCTCATGAAAGATCGCTTGTTCAGAAGGACAGTCGCGGCAGGACCAGGGCCTTGAGGTCGGTGAGCTTGCCATGGAAGAAGTGGCCGCATTCTGCCACTTTCAGCAACTCGTGTGGGCCGCCAAGGCCCTCGCTGAAGGCGTATACCCGCGCGGGGTCGACCACTTCGTCCTGCTCGGGCTGGATGATCGTCAACGGTACGCCCTCGGCCAGCGCGAAATCGTCCTCCAGGCGCATCACCGCCGGCGCCACCATGAACAACTGGCGCAAGGCCTGGCCACGCGCACTCATCCGCTGCGCCAGGCTGGCGGCGACGAAGCCGCCAAAGGAGAACCCCAGCAAGGTCACCGGCAAACCGGGATGCTGCGCACAAAGCCAGGCCAGCGCTGCCTCGGCATCGTCGACCTCGCCCTGCCCTATGTCGTGGCTGCCGGCGCTGGCGCCGGTACCCCGGTAGTTGAAGCGCAGGGTCGCGTGCCCGCCGTCACGGGCGGTGCGTTGCAGGGTGGAGACCACCTTGTTGAGCATGGTGCCGCCCTGCACCGGGTTCGGATGGCACAGCAACGCCACGCCGCGGGCCTCTTCTACGGGCAGGTGCAATGCTTCCAGGGGGCCCGCCGGGCCATCGATCATGAGTGGGGTTTCGCGATGCAACAAGAAAGGAACTCCGTGACCTAGAGAGGGGTCGATTCGTCTTGCTTTAGGTTATGGACTGAAACACCTGTCGCGGTATACAGCCCCGACGTGAGCCGTTAACGTAAAGCAAAGCCGATATTTGAGGAAGGACTCGTGGAACAGACGCTTACCGCCTGGTTATTACCCGCTTTCGCCCTGCTGGTGGGGATCGGCATTGGATTGCTCGTCGCTCGCCTGCTACCTGGCGCTGCGCCCAGCCGTACCCAGCGCCAACTGGACGAACTCCAGGAGCGCTTCGACGCCTACCAGAACGAGGTGGTGACCCACTTCAACAGCACTGCGAGTCTCATGCGCAAACTCACCCAGAGCTATCAGGACGTCCAGCAGCACCTCTCCGAAGGCGCCAACCGCCTGGCGCTGGACGAGCTGACCCGCCAGCGTCTGCTGGCCACGCTGCACGCCGAGGAGCCCACTCGGGATCGCCTTCGCGCCTCAACCAGCGCCGAGGCCCCGAAGGACTACGCGCCCAAGGGCGAAGGTCCAGGCATGCTCGACGAGAGCTATGGCTACGAGAAGCACTGACGTTTCATCACGCAAAAAGAAACCCGCCATCTGGCGGGTTTCTTTTTTTCGGCTTGGACTCTCGCCAGGCCACCGCGTGAGCGGCCTGGCGAGAGGAGGCGGCTAGCTGGGGCTCAGATGATCCCGCGCTCGCGCAGCAGAGTGACGACCTGACGGGCACCCTCCTCGACCGAGACCTGCTCGGTATCGACCACCAGGTCCGCATGCTGCGGCGCATCGTAGTCGAAGGAGACGCCCGGCACATTGTCCTCGCCCGCGGCGTAAAGGCCCTGCGGATCACGGGCGCGGCAGGCATCCAGCGATGCCTTGACGTACACCGTGAGCAACCGCTCGGCACCGATCAACGCACGCGCCTGCTCGCGGCCCTCGGCATCCGGGGCTACGAACGCGGCCAGGGCGATCACGCCTGCCTCGTTGAACTGACGCGCCACGTGCGCAGCACGGCGCCAGTTCTCCGCGCGCCCGGCGCGATCCTGCGGCAGGCCCTGATTCAGGTCGTGGCGCAGGTTCTGCCCATCAAGGACGAATACCGCGCGCCCCATGTCGAACAGCTTGCGCTCCACGGCGTAGGCCAGGGTGCTCTTGCCCGCGCCGGAAAGGCCGGAGAACAAAACGCTTGCCGGTTGCTGGCCGAAGCGCGCGGCGCGCTCTTCGCTGGCCACGTGCCCTCGCCCACGGGTTCCACCCGCGGCAGGCTGTGCATCGGCGATGATCATGCCGGCGCCAACGGTGCCATTGGTCAGGCGGTCGATGACGATGAAGGCGCCGGTGGTGCGGTTCTGCGCATAGCCGTCCAGGGCGATCGGCGCATCCAGCGCCACCCGCACGCGGGCGATCTCGTTGAGCTTGAGCTCGCTGGCTGCGCCCTCTTCCAGGGTGTTCACGTCGACACGATGGACGATGCTCGGGATGCTTCCCGGCACGTAGCTGGTCGCGCGCTTGATGTCATATTTCTTGCCGGGGCGCATGGGCTCCTCGGACATCCACACCAGCATCGCCTCGAAGCCGTCGGTAACCTGCGGCAGGCGCTCGGCATGCACCAGCATGTCGCCACGGGAAACGTCGATCTCGTCTTCCAGGGTCAGGGTGATCGCCTGCCCCGGACCGGCCTGCTCCAGCTCGCCCTCGAAGGTGACGATGGACTTGACCTTGCTCGACTTGCCCGAGGGCAGCGCAACGATCTCGTCGCCCTTGTGCACGATGCCGCTGGCCAGGGTGCCGGCGAAACCGCGGAAGTTCAGGTTCGGCCGGTTCACGTACTGCACCGGGAAGCGCAGATCGCTGAGGTTGCGGTCGGCGGCGATCTCCACGCTTTCGAGAATTTCCATCAGCGACTGCCCGTTGTACCAGGGCGAACGCTCGGAGCGATTGACCACGTTGTCACCCTCGAGCGCCGAGAGCGGCACGAAGGCCAGCGAAGAGGTCTGCATGCCGATGCGCTCGGCGAAGGCCAGGTAGTCGGCCTTGATGCGCTCGAAGACGGCCTGGTCGAAACCGGTCAGGTCCATCTTGTTGATCGCCACGACGATGTGCCGAATCCCCAGCAGCGAGGCGATGTAGCTGTGCCGGCGGGTCTGCGTCTGCACACCGTGGCGGGCATCGACGAGGATGATCGCCAGGTCGCAGGTGGAGGCCCCGGTGGCCATGTTGCGGGTGTACTGCTCGTGGCCGGGGGTGTCGGCGATGATGAACTTGCGCTTGGCGGTGCTGAAGTAGCGGTACGCCACGTCGATGGTGATGCCCTGCTCGCGCTCGGCCTGCAGGCCGTCGACCAGCAGCGCCAGGTCGACCGCCTCACCGGTGGTGCCGACCTTCTTGGAGTCTCGGGTGATGGCCTCGAGGTGGTCCTCGTAGATCATCTTCGAGTCGTGCAGCAGGCGCCCGATCAGGGTGCTCTTGCCGTCGTCGACGTTACCGCAGGTGAGCAGGCGCAGGAGTTCCTTGCGCTCGTGCTGGGCCAGGTAGGCGAGGATGTCCTGGCTGATCAGTTCGGATTGATGCGACATGGTGCGAGAACCTTAGAAGTAGCCCTGACGTTTCTTTTCTTCCATCGAGCCGGCCTGGTCATGGTCGATGACCCGACCCTGGCGCTCGCTGGTGCGCGTCAGGAGCATTTCCTGGATGATTTCCGGCAACGTCTGCGCGGTGGACTCCACCGCACCGGTCAGCGGGTAGCAACCCAGGGTGCGGAAGCGCACCATTTCCTTGCGGATGCCGGCCTTCTGCTCGGGCGTCAGGTGCTCGAGGATGCGTTCATCGTCGATCATCACCAGCGCGCCGTTGAGCTCCACCACTTCGCGTTCGGCAGCGAAGTACAGCGGCACGATCGGGATGCTTTCCAGGTAGATGTATTGCCAGATGTCCAGCTCGGTCCAGTTGGAGAGCGGGAACACGCGAATCGACTCGCCCTTCTTCACCTTGCCGTTGTACAGGTTCCACAGCTCGGGGCGCTGGTTCTTCGGGTCCCAGCGGTGCTTGCTGTCGCGGAACGAGTAGACGCGCTCCTTCGCGCGGGACTTCTCCTCGTCGCGGCGCGCGCCACCGAAGGCCGCGTCGAAGCCGTACTTGTCCAGCGCCTGCTTGAGACCCTCGGTCTTCATCACGTCGGTGTGCTTGGCACTGCCGTAGGTGAAGGGGTTCATGTCCTGGGCGACGCCGTCCGGGTTGATGTGGACGATCAGGTCCAGGCCCAGGTCCGCGACCATCTTGTCGCGGAAGCGGTACATCTCCTGGAATTTCCAGCGCGTGTCGACATGCATGACCGGGAACGGCAGCTTGCCGGGGAAGAACGCCTTGCGCGCCAGGTGCAGCATCACCGCGGAATCCTTGCCGATGGAATACAGCATCACCGGGTTATCGAATTCGGCGGCGACCTCGCGAATGATGTGGATGCTCTCGGCTTCCAGCTGCTTGAGATGGGTGAGTTTGTCGAGCATGGGCTATTTCACGTAGTCAGTGAACGGCCAGCGGGCCGTGGACGAAGAGCCACTCTATCACGCCAACTTTTTCTAATGGATCGACCAACTAGAACGAAATGAAATAACCATATAGCCACCTCAGACGGGGTTCGGGCAGTCCACGAACTCATGTTCGAGGGCCAGCCGCTGCGCCAGGTATTCACCCAGCGCCTGCACGCCATAGCGCTCGGTGGCATGGTGACCGGCGGCGATGAAGGCGATGCCATTCTCCCGCGCACTGTGGAAGGTCTGCTCGGAGGCCTCGCCGGTCAGGTATAGATCAGCGCCTGCGGCGATCGCCTGGTCGATGTAGCCCTGGGCGCCACCGGTACACCAGGCAACGCGGCGGATCGGCCGCTCGCAATCCACCAGCAGCGGCTCGCGGCCCAGCACCGAAGCGACCCGTGCGGCGAACTCGCCAGCCGTGCACGGCTCGGGCAAGGCCCCCATCAACGCGACATTGCGCGGGTCGCCCGGCAGCATCGGGCCTTCGACCTGCAAGCCCAGGCGTTGCGCCAGTTGCACGTTGTTGCCCACCAGCGGATGCACGTCCAGCGGCAGGTGATAGGCGAGCAGGCTGATGTCGTGGTGCAGCAGCGTGGCCAGGCGCCGGCGCTTCATGCCGATCACCCGCGGGTCCTCGTTCTTCCAGAAATAGCCATGGTGCACCAGCACCACGTCGGCTTCGCGCTCGACGGCGGCATCGATCAGCGCCTGGCTCGCGGTCACCCCGCTGACGATCCTGCGAACCTGGGAGCGCCCTTCGACCTGCAGGCCATTGGGGCAATAGTCCGAGATGCGCGCGGCATCGAGATAACGATCGGCTTCTTCGACGAGTGCGGCGAGGGAGACGGCCATGATGACTCCAGGCAATGAACGACGGCTGTCGATGATAACCGCAGACCAGGGCCTGTTCCTGTTTCATTCGCGAGCCGCGTTGTCTCCAGAAATGGCCTGCGATTAGGCGCAGGCTGCAGCCAATGACCAGACTGGCCGCGTCATTCCCTTGGCAAAGCGTGCAACGACAGCGCAGGCCATTTCTGGCACAGCCTCGGCGGCCCTGCCGTGAATGAAACAGGAACAGGCCCTAGAAAGCGCTGGGTGCTTCCTCGTATTTCATCGGATCGCCCGTATAATGCCGGCCTTCTTGTGATTGCCCCGCCAGGGGCCCACTGCGACGAGAATCGCCGCCATGTTCAAGGCTTTGCGTTACTTCGGTTGGCCCCTCGTGGTGGGGCTGCTACTGGCCCTGCTGGTTATCCAGGGCTTCCCTACCTGGGTCGGCCTGCCCGGCCAGGATGTCCGCCTGCAGCAGGCTCCGGCGCCGACGCGGTTGCGCGCCGGGCCCTACTCCTATGCCGAGGCGGTCGACGCGGCAGCGCCCGCGGTCGCCAACCTGTACACCACCAAGGTGGTGGAGAAGAACACCCACCCGCTGTTCGAGGACCCGCTGTTCCGTCGCTTCTTCGGTGACAACCTGCCCGGCCAGCGGCGCATGGAGTCGAGTCTCGGATCGGCGGTGCTGATGAGCTCGGACGGCTATCTGCTGACCAACAACCACGTCACCGCGGGTGCCGAACAGATCGTCGTAGCACTCAAGGATGGCCGTGAAACCCTCGCTCGCGTCGTCGGCGCCGACCCGGAAACGGACCTCGCGGTGCTCAAGATCGACCTCCCCGACCTGCCAGCGATCACCGTCGGCCATTCCGAGAACATCCGCATCGGCGATGTTGCGCTGGCGATCGGCAACCCCTTCGGCGTGGGCCAGACGGTGACCATGGGCATCATCAGCGCCACCGGCCGCAACCAACTGGGGCTCAATACCTACGAGGACTTCATCCAGACCGACGCGGCGATCAACCCGGGCAACTCCGGCGGCGCACTGGTCAACGCCGAGGGCGACCTGATCGGCATCAACACGGCGATCTTCTCGCGAACCGGCGGCTCCCAGGGCATCGGCTTCGCCATTCCCAGCAAGCTCGCCATGGAGGTGATGCAGGCGATCATCGAACACGGCCAGGTGATCCGCGGCTGGCTGGGCCTGGAAGTGCAACCGCTGACCCCGGAGCTCGCGGAATCCTTCGGCATGCAGGGCCAACCGGGCATCGTCGTCGCGGGTGTCTATCGTGACGGCCCGGCGCAACGTGCTGGCCTGCAGCCTGGGGATCTGATGCTGTCCATCGATCATGAGCCGGCGAGCGACGCCCGCCGCTCGATGAACCAGGTGGCCCGGACTCGTCCCGGCCAACGCATCGAGATCGAAGTATTGCGCAATGGCGAGCGACT
Source organism: Pseudomonas sp. R4-15 (assembly GCF_055768815.1). Taxonomy (NCBI): domain Bacteria; kingdom Pseudomonadati; phylum Pseudomonadota; class Gammaproteobacteria; order Pseudomonadales; family Pseudomonadaceae; genus Pseudomonas; species Pseudomonas sp. R4-15. The sequence goes on along the minus strand of NZ_CM147293.1, from coordinate 1,600,037 downwards.
GAAGCTACAGGCCGAAGTCGGCGTACGTCCGCCCGTGGCCACCCCGGCGGACACCGACAAGGACTGAGGGGCCGAGCGAACTTCAGGAACCCACCCTGACGCCGTGCCGCTAGTCGCGAATGATCGGCACGCTCTCCGGCGGCAGCACGCGCAGCGGTGACTCGGAACGGATGCGGATCACTTCGCTGCCATCGGCCCCCCGTTCGATGCTCACGCTACGCTCCGGCGTACTCTGCAGCATCGACGACAGCGCAGGCGAACCGGACTGCACGGCGGCCAGGGTGACCGGTGCCGGCGCAGGCAACGGCATCGGCGCCGGCGCCACGGCAACCGGCTGCGGCCCGCTGAGCTCACGCAGCAGCGGCGAACCCGCACCGGCGCTCGCCACCGGCTGTCCGACCACCGGCACGGGCATGTCCGCACTGACCACGAAACGCCCCGGCACCGCTGGCGCAGACGGCTGCATTGGCGCCGCGGCCGGCGCCGGCTCGACGATGGCGACAGCGGCCTGCTCCGGCAGGTCTTCGGCCTCCTCAAGCGTGGCGACGTCCGCCCCCTGATCTTCATCCATGGGCACAACCTGCGGACTGTTGGCGGCGATCAGCAGGTCCTCGTCCGATTCCAACTCGGCAACCGCCGGCACGGGCGTGGGCATCTCGTTCAGCTCACGCGAGGAAACGGGTTGCTCGTTGACCGGCGCCGCAGCCAGCGTGAGCGGCTCGGCTTCCGGCATGCTGGCGGGCGCGACCTCCACCGGCGCAGTGGCGACTGCAAGCGGAGTAGCTTCGACCGCGGGCGCAGCGGCAGCGATCCGCTCCTCTCCCAGTGCCGAAGCGCTCTCCGGCACGTCGCTGGAGGCGAGCGCCTCTTCCGGCAGTGCAGGTTCACTTGCCGCGGCGGCGACCACTGCGGGGGCGGGCACCTCAGCGGGTTCTGGCGTGGGCTCGGGCTCGGGTGCGGGCGTGAATTCGGGCTCGGGCTCGGACTCCGGTTCGGGTCCGGGTTCGGGTTCGGGAGTAGCAACGGCCTGAACTTCGGGCGCAGCGGCGACGGCCTCCGGTGCCTCGGTAGCCGGCTCGACGGTCTCCACCGCCTCCACCGGCAGGTTGGCCGCAACCGCCTCGCTGGCGGCGACCGCCGGCTGGCCGGCGTCGATCACGCGCATGCGCGCTGCACGCTGCTCGGCCTGGGCCAGCACCTCGGAACCCAACCCCTGACGAGAGACCAGGCGGCGCGCCTGCGACGTTTCATTACGGTAGACCAGCAGGGTCGCATAGCTGGCCACGGCGGCGCGGTTGCCGGGATCGAGTTCGAGTGCGCGGTTGAGCTGGGCGTCAGCCAGGGCCAGATCGCGACGCTGCAGGTACGCATTGCCCAGGTCGGCACGAATGGAGGCATTCTGCGGTTCCAGCGCCATGGCCGATTCGAAGTCAGCGGCGGCGTCTTCAACATCACCGCGCTGCAACGCCAGTTGGCCAAGCCCCTGCCAGCCATCGGCCGCGCGGCAGGAGCCGAGCAGCCCCTGGTATTCGGCTTCCGCGTCCTGCGGACGCCCGAGCAGACGTAGCAGGCGGGCGCGATAGACGCCCGCCTCAGGCACATCGGCGGGCAGCGCCGCGAGTTCGGCGTAGGCCGCCTGCAGCATGTTGGCATAGGCCGAGGAGAGACGCCGATCGTTCATCAGGCTGCGCACTGCGCCTACAACCTGACGTTGCTCTCCGGTCAGCGGGGCGCACTGTGCGGCCTGTCGTGCCGCCGTCGCCGGCGCACTCTCCGCCGGTCGAGTCCCCAGGTAGCCCGCGACGATCCCCGTCGCCAGCAGCGATAGCATCAGGCGCTGCATGCAGCACTCCCTTCTGGTCTTTGTTCCATGGCCGAATGATGGCAACGAACCCCGGCGCTGCCAATAGCGCAGCCGCACCAGACGCCAAAATGCAAGAAGGGAGGCAATGCCTCCCTTCTTTCGAACTCACTGCTCAGCGCACGCCCAACGCATCGAGCGTCTCCAGGGTCAACGCGCCGATCGCCAGCCCGTTCTTCTCCTGGTAGCCCACCAGCGCTTCGATGGTGCGCGGTCCCAGCTTGCCGTCGATATTGCCCGGACCGTAGCCCTCACGGGACAGACGCACCTGCACGTCACGCACCAGATTCTCGTTGATGTCCGAATCGCAGACCGCCTGCCGCGAGACGATGCTGGCCTGGCCTTCGAAAGCGGTCACGTCCATGCGCTCGGTCTGCTCGGGGATGATGACCTGGCTGGCCTGCACCGGGCGGGTGACTTCCTGCGTGGCGAGCTGCTCGGTTTCCGGCGGCACATCGACCTCGACGGCGCGCGCCGGCTGATCGACGACCCAGCGCTTGACGGTCTCGTAGACCGCAGGCTCGATTACCTCACGCACGCGCTCCGGCTCGACCAGCACCTCGGTCTGCACTTCCTTGGTCTGCGCCGGAATCTGCCGTGCGCAGAAGGCGGTCACGCCAACGGCCTGGGCATACCGGGTGCCGGCGGTGCCGCAGGTTTCCAGCACCGTCTTGGCTTCCTTGACGGTGATCTCCTGCTGCTGGGCCATGTACACCGGCGGCACCACTTCGTAGCGCTTGACCTCGGGGCGCACCTCGACGCGCTCGCTGACTTCCTTGTAGGTCGCCGGCTCGATGCGGTAGGTCTTGGTGCCCTCGCGGGTGACGACCTGCTTGAAGCCCTGGCGCAGTTCGGCCGGGCTAACGGTGATCTTGTTCACCGAATCCTTGAGCACCACCTCGACGGTGCGCTGCACCGGCTTGGGCTTGACCTGCGCATAGACCCAGCACTGTCCGGGCAGCACTTGCACGGCGCCAGGCGCTACCATCGAAGCAGCGACGGGCGCCGGCGCGGGGGCCGGCTGTTGCGGCGGCAACGCTGCGGATGCGCCGGCGGGAATCACCGGAACCTCCTGCGGCAGTTGCGCAGCCATCGGCCGGGGTGCCGACTGGACCTGCGGCTGCGCAGGCGCCGAAGGAACGGCGGGGGCAACTGGAGAGGCGACCGGCTCCTCGGCCACGGGAGAGGCGACAGGCGCCGGAGCGGCGGGATTCGCTGCCCTGGAGGCCGTTCCGTGATCGAACAACGTAGACATGGAACTGCAGCCGGACACGGCGACGAACAACGAACCCAGCAAGATTTGACGACGCACGGAATCACCTGTTCCCTGGTTGCTTGGCAGGCATTCTAGCGGCAGCTCGCGCGCCGGCTCAACCTTGGATGTGCTGGCCCATGGCCTGCGCCCCGGAAAGGGGCCTCAGAGCACTGCCAGCAGGGCTTCCAGCAAGGCCTCGTTCTGCTCCGGCGTACCGATGCTGATGCGCAGGAAGCGGTCGATCCGGGGCTTGGCAAAATGCCGCACGATGACGCCCCGCTCCCGCAACCCGGCCGCCAGCGCCGCCCCCTCCCAGGTCGCATGACGGGCGAAGACGAAGTTCGCCGCCGACGGCAGCACTTCGAAATCCAGTCCCTGCAACGCGGCCACCAACGCTTCGCGACTGGCGATGACCTTGCCGCGGGTTTCGTCGAACCAGGCACGATCCTCGAAGGCGGCTGCCGCCCCGGCCAGCGCAACGCGGTCCAGCGGATAGGAGTTGAAGCTGTTCTTCACCCGCTCCAGCGCCTCGATCAGATCGGGATGCCCGATCGCCAGGCCGACCCGCAAGCCCGCCAGGGAGCGCGATTTGGAGAGGGTCTGGCAGACCAGCAGGTTCGGGTAGCGATCGACCAGCGACACGGCGCTCTCGCCGCCGAAGTCGATGTAGGCCTCGTCGACGAGCACCACCGAGTCCGGACTCGCCTGCAGCAGCTGCTCGACCGCCTCCAGCTTCAGCAGGCAACCGGTCGGCGCGTTCGGGTTGGGGAAGACGATGCCGCCATTGGGACGCGCGTAGTCCTCGACGCGGATGGCGAAATGCTCATCCAGCGCGACCGCCTCGAAGGGGATGCCGTAGAGGCCGCAGTACACCGGATAGAAGCTGTAGCTGATATCCGGGAAGAACAACGGCCCGCCGTGGCCGAACAGGCCATGGAAGGCGTGCGCCAGCACTTCGTCCGAACCGTTGCCGACGAAGACCTGGGCCGGCTGCACGCCGTAGAACTCCGCCACGGCACGCTTCAACACGTCACCGTTGGGATCGGGGTACAGGCGCAGGTCGTCACCCAGCTGGGCCTGCATCGCGGCCAGCGCCTTCGGCGAAGGACCGTAGGGGTTTTCATTGGTATTCAGTTTGACCAGCCGATTCATCTTCGGCTGCTCGCCGGGCACGTAGGGCACCAGGTCTTTGACGAAGGGGTTCCAGAACTTGCTCATCACCCGCTTCTCCTCGAATTCGATAGGTGGAACGGCGGGCAGACTGCCCGCCCGCACTCAGTGCTTGATGCGGTACTCGGCGCTGCGCGCGTGCGCGGTCAGCGATTCGCCACGGGCCAGCACCGAGGCGGTGCGCCCCAGTTGCGAGGCGCCATCGGCCGAGCAATGGATGATCGACGAGCGTTTCTGGAAGTCGTACACGCCCAGCGGCGAGGAGAAACGCGCGGTGCCGGACGTCGGCAGCACGTGGTTCGGGCCGGCGCAGTAGTCGCCCAGCGCCTCGGCGGTGTAGCGCCCCATGAAGATCGCCCCGGCATGCCGGATGTGTGGCAACCAGGCATCGGGCTCGGCCACCGACAACTCCAAGTGTTCGGGCGCGATGCGGTTGGCCACTTCGATGGCCTGCGCCTGATCGGCCACGTGGATCAGCGCGCCACGTCCTTCCAGCGAAGTACGGATGATCTCGGCACGCTCCATGGTCGGCAGCAGTTTGGCGATGCTGGCTGCCACGGCGTCGAGGAACGCCGCATCCGGACTGACGAGGATGGCCTGGGCGTCCTCGTCGTGCTCGGCCTGGGAAAACAGGTCCATGGCGATCCAGTCCGGATCGGTCTGGCCGTCGCAGACCACCAGGATCTCCGAGGGTCCGGCGATCATGTCGATACCGACCTTGCCGAACACGTGGCGCTTGGCGGTCGCCACATAGATGTTGCCCGGGCCGACGATCTTGTCCACCGGCGGCAAGCTTTGGGTGCCGTAGGCCAACGCGGCCACGGCCTGCGCGCCGCCGATGGTGAACACGCGATCGACGCCTGCCAGCGCCGCGGCAGCGAGCACCAGTTCGTTGATCTCGCCACGCGGGGTGGGCACCACCATCACCACCTCGGGCACCCCGGCGACCTTGGCGGGGATCGCGTTCATCAGCACCGACGAGGGATAGGACGCCTTGCCACCCGGCACGTAGAGCCCGGCACGATCCAGCGGTGTGATCTTCTGCCCGAGCACGGTGCCGTCGGCCTCGGTATAGGTCCAGGAATCCTGCTTCTGCCGTTCGTGGTAGAGGCGCACGCGCTCTGCCGCCACTTCCAGCGCCTCGCGCTGTGCCGGCGTGATCGCCGCCAGGGCTTGCTCCAAGCGCTCGCGCGGCAGGATGAGGTCAGCCATCGAGGCGACCTCGAGGCCATCGAAACGGCGGGTGTATTCGACCAGCGCGGCGTCACCATCGCGGCGCACCGCGTCGATGATCTCCAGCACGCGGCCGTTGACGGCGTCGTCCGAAACGCTCTCCCACGCCAGCAAATGATCCAGGTGTCGGGCGAAATCCGGATCGAGGGCGGAAAGTCGGCGAAGAGCGAGCGGAGCGGTCATGACAGAGCCTCGTGCGATGCGATGAACCCGGGCGCCACGGTCAGGCGCGCGAAGCGCCTAGCTTACCAAGCCCACCGTGCGGGCACCCGAGATTCTGGCTATGACACGGATAGGCTGGAGCGTCAGTGCCCGTGTCGGTGCTCGACCGCGCCGCGCAGGGTATCGATCAACGCCTGGATGCGCTCGTGCTGCATCTTCATGGAGGCCTTGTTGACGATCAGTCGCGAGCTGATGGTGGCGATCAGCTCCTGGGGTTCCAGGCCATTGGCACGCAGCGTGTTGCCGGTGTCGACCACGTCGATGATCTTGTCCGCCAGGCCCACCAACGGCGCCAGCTCCATCGAGCCGTAGAGCTTGATGATGTCCACCTGACGACCCTGCTCGGCGTAGTAGCGCTTGGCGACGTTGACGAACTTGGTCGCCACACGCAGGCGCCCGCGCGGCTCCGCAGCGCCGACCTTGCCGGCGGTCATCAGCTTGCAGCGGGCAATCTTCAGGTCCAGCGGTTCATAGAGTCCATGACCGCCGTACTCCATGAGCACGTCCTTGCCGGCCACGCCCAGATCCGCCGCGCCGTGCTCGACGTAGGTCGGCACATCGGTGGCACGGACGATCAGCAGGCGCACGTCGTCCAGGGTGGTCGGAATGATCAGCTTGCGGCTCTTGTCCGGATCCTCGGTGGGCGCGATGCCCGCCTCGGCCAGCAGCGGCAGGGTGTCGTCGAGGATACGCCCCTTGGAAAGTGCGATGGTCAGCATGGCATCAACCCGGAATCCGGCGAATCTTCGCGCCCAGCAACTGCAGTTTTTCCTCGATGCATTCGTAGCCACGGTCGATGTGGTAGATGCGATCGATCAGCGTATCGCCCTCGGCGACCAGGCCGGCGATGACCAGACTCGCCGATGCGCGCAGGTCGGTAGCCATGACCGGCGCCGCCTTGAGCTGCGGCACGCCGGTGACGATGGCGGTGTTGCCTTCGATCTGGATCTGCGCGCCCATGCGGTTCATCTCATAGACGTGCATGAAGCGGTTCTCGAACACCGTCTCGATCACCGTACCAGTACCCTCGGCGATGGCGTTGAGGGAGATGAACTGCGCCTGCATGTCGGTGGGGAACGCCGGATAGGGCGCGGTACGCACGCTCACTGCGCGCGGACGATTGCCCTTCATGTCGAGGGAGATCCAGTCCTTGCCGGTATCGATCTGCGCACCGGCCTCCTGCAGCTTGAGCAGCACCGCCTCGAGGATGCTCGGATCGGTGTCCTTGAGCTTCACTCGGCCACCGGTCGCAGCGGCCGCCACCAGGTAGGTGCCGGTCTCGATGCGGTCGGGCATGACGTTGTAGCGACCGCCACCCAGACGCTCGACGCCATCGATGATGAGGGTGTCGGTGCCGGCACCCTGGATGTTGGCACCCATGGCGATGAGGAAGTTGGCCAGGTCGACCACCTCCGGCTCGCGCGCGGCGTTCTCCAGCACGCTGCGACCCTTGGCCAGGGCCGCGGCCATCATCACGTTCTCGGTACCGGTCACGCTGACGGTGTCGAAGAAGAAGTGCGCGCCACGCAGGCCACCGGCCGGCGCCTTGGCCTTGATGTAGCCACCTTCGACGCTGATTTCCGCGCCCATCGCCTCGAGCCCGCGAATGTGCAGGTCGACCGGGCGCGAGCCGATGGCGCAGCCACCGGGCAACGCCACCTCGGCCTCGCCGAAGCGCGCGACCATCGGCCCGAGGACGAGAATCGAAGCGCGCATGGTCTTGACCAGCTCGTAGGGCGCCACCAGGGTCTGGATGGTGCTGGCGTCGACCTCGACGCTGAGCTTCTCGTCGATCACCGGCTGCACGCCCATGCGTCCGAACAGCTCGATCATCGTGGTGATGTCGTGCAGGTGCGGCAGGTTGCACACGGTGACCGGGGTATCGGCCAGCAGGGTGGCAGCCAGAATCGGCAGCGCGGAGTTCTTGGCGCCGGAAACGCGGATTTCGCCGTTCAGGCGCACCCCGCCGGTAATGATCAGTTTATCCATAGAGCTCTCTGTGCCCGCGCCGCAGACGCGACGCCGGAAAAATTCGGGGGTGCGCTCAGGCGCGTTCGGTCCAGGCGGCCTGACTGAAGAACTTCATGGTCACCGCATGGATGCGACCGTCGGCGATCCAGGGATTGAGATGGGCATAGACCTGCTGCTGACGCTTGACCGGGCTCAGCGCGGCGAGCTCGTCACCGATCAGGTTGAGCTGGAAGTTGCAGCCCTCGCCCTCGACCTCGACGCGCGTGCCGGGAAGCTGCTGCTCAAGGAAGGTTTTGACTTCGACGGCCTGCATGTTCTACCCCTTGTAGCCTGACTGCCGACCCGTGTCGGCGTGGCCGGCCATGATAGCCGAAATTACCGCCAACGGCGAAGCGCTCGGAACGCCAGCCGCCAGGACATCAGAGTCCGAGTAGCGGCTCCAGCTCGCAGACGCTGGCGATCTTGCGCATGTCCTCGGGCAGGCCGCGCAACGCCAGGGTACGCCCCTGAGCGCGCGCATCACGCAGCCAGGCCAACAGCAACGCCAGGCCCACGCTGCTCGAACGGGTCACCCCGGAGCAATCGAGCACCAGGGCATCGACCTCGCTCTCGGCGATCAATACGCGTCCTTGCTCGCGCAGGGCCGGTCCGCTGTGCACGTCGAGCACGCCGGCGAGCATCAGCTCGCCCGGCGCGCCGCGTTCGAGCGAGGCCGCCTCAGCGGGCATCGTCGCTTTCCTCGGCAGTCGCCTTGGCCTTGGCCACTTCACCGGCCCAGCCGTCGATGGTCTTGTCCAGGTCGTTGCCGTTCTTGCGCATGGCTTCGGCGAACTGGTCACGGAACAGCTTGCCCATGTTGATGCCGTTGACGATGACGTTGCGCAAGCGCCACTGGCCATTGAGCAGCACTAAGGTGTAGCTGATCGGATAGGTCTCGCCCTGGCGCCCGACCAGGGTCATGTCGACGCTGGCGCGATCACCATCGACCCGCGAGCCGGTAATGCTCAGGCCATGGTTCTCGAAGTCCAGCAGCGCGTTGCCGTAGAACTGCACCAGGCTGCGCTTGAAGTTCTCGACGAAACGCGCCATCTGCTCGGGCGATGCGTTGCGCGAGTAGCGCACGGTCATGATGCTGCGCGACACGCCTTCGGCATCCACCACGGGGGTGAGAATGCCGTCGAGCGCCTTGTAGAAGGCTTCGCGGTCGCTACGGTAGCGCTCGCCGTTGGCATCCAGGTCGGCGAGCAGTTCGTCGATGGTCTTCTGCACCACCTGCTCGGGAGTCTGCGTTGCGGCCTGCACCAGCAACGGCACGGCGGCGGCAAGCACCATCAGGCCACGCAAGAGGGAAGCGAACATAGGGAACCTCGTTGTCATTTGGCATCCTTGCCTACGGAATTGATGAGGAACTTGCCGATCAGGTCCTCGAGCACCAGGGACGACTGGGTGTCACGGATGGTTCCCCCATCCTTGAGCACCGCTTCGTCGCCGCCGACACTGAGACCGACGTATTTCTCGCCAAGCAATCCGGCGGTCAGGATCGAGGCCGTGGAGTCGGTCGGCAGATTGTTCACCGAAGCGTCCACCTCGAGGGTGACGCGACCCATGAAGCTGTCGCGATCCAGGTCCACGGCGGTAACCCGGCCGATGGTGACGCCGGCCATGGTGACCTTTGCCCGACTATTCAGACCCGCGACATTGTCGAAATACGCATAGAGTTTGTAACTGTCGTTGTGCGAGGCCACGGACAGCCCGCTGACCCGCAAGGCGAGCAGCAGCAGCGCCAGCAGGCCGGCGAGCAGGAACAGGCCGACACCGATTTCCAGGGTGCGGATGCGCATCAGAAGTCTCCGAACATCAAAGCGGTCAGGATGAAGTCCAGCCCCAGCACGGCAAGCGAGGCGTAGACGACGGTACGGGTAGTGGCGCGGCCGATCCCTTCGGAGGTCGGCTCGCAGTCGTAGCCCTGGAACACGGCGATCCAGGTCACCACGAAGGCGAAGACGAGGCTCTTGATGATGCCATTGAGCACGTCCTCGCTGAACTGCACGCTGCTCTGCATGTTGGCCCAGTAGGAGCCTTCATAGACGCCGAGCCAGTCCACGGCGACCATCGCGCCGCCCCAGATGCCGACCACGCTGAAGATCATCGCCAGCAGCGGCATCGAGATGAAGCCGGCCCACAGCCGTGGGGCGATCACGTACTTGAGGGGGTCCACGCCGATGATCTCCAGGCTGGAGAGCTGCTCGGTGGACTTCATGTTGCCGATTTCCGCGGTCAATGCCGAACCGGCACGCCCGGCGAACAGCAAGGCGGTGACCACGGGCCCCAACTCACGCAACAGGGTCAGCGCGACCATCTGCCCAACGGCCTCGTCGGAACCATACTGACTGAGGATGTTGTAGCCCTGCAGCGCCAGCACCATGCCGATGAATAGACCGGAAACCACGATGATCGCCAGCGATAGCACGCCGACCGAGTAGAGCTGCTTGAGCAGCAGCGCGAAGCCGTTACCGACGCCCCCGCGGCCCGCCAGGGCGTGCCCCAGGAACAAGGTGGAACGCCCCAGAGCGGCAAGCACGTCGAGCCCCGCCTTGCCCAGCAGGCGAATGCGCTCGATGGCTGAAACGGAACGCATCAAAAATCCCCCAGCAGTTGCTCACGGTAATCCGCGGCCGGGTAGTGGAAAGGCACCGGACCATCCGGCGCACCGCGCATGAACTGGCGGATGCGTGGATCGTCGGAACGACTCAACTCCTCGGGCGAACCCTGTCCGAGCACCTGACCATCGCCGACCACGTAGAGGTAGTCGGCGATGCTCGCGGTCTCCGCCAGATCATGGGAAACCACGATGCTGGTGATGCCCAGCGCATCGTTGAGCGAACGGATCAGGCGCACGAGCACGCCCATGGCGATCGGATCCTGCCCGGCAAAGGGTTCGTCGTACATCAGGATCCCGGGATCCAGGGCGATCGCACGCGCCAAGGCCACGCGCCGGCGCATGCCACCGGAGAGCTCGTCGGGCATCAGCTCGGCGGCACCGCGCAAGCCGACGGCTTGCAGCTTCATCAACACGATGTCGCGGATCATCTCTTCGGGCAGTTGGGTGTGCACCCGCAGCGGGAACGCTACGTTCTCGAACACGTCGAGATCGGAGAACAGCGCGCCACTCTGGAACAGCACGCCCATGCGCTTGCGCATCTCGAACAGATCGGGGCGCGACAAGCCGGGCAGATCGACGCCCTCGACCAGTACCTGGCCACGCTCGGGGCGCAGTTGGGCGCTCATCAGACGCAACAGGGTGGTCTTGCCACTGCCCGAGGGGCCCATGATGCCGGTGACCTTGCCGCGCGGAATGCGGATGTCCACGTCATCGAAAATGGTGCGCGCGCCGCGCCTGAAGGTCAGGCCCTTCAGTTCGACCGCGCAGTCGCTACCAACACTCATCGAAACTCCTTGCGACGGGTCTTGCCGATTGACGCTCCGAAGCGACTGCGAGACACCGCGCCTCCGGGAGGGACAAGAAATCAGGCCGCGCACTATAGCACCGGCCCTGAGCGTCCCAAAGCATCGGCCGGCGAGATTAAGCTTGCCGACAGCCTGGGCATGCCAGTCTGCGAACAGGGAACACCTCCCACAGGTGAGGCTGCCGCCGATTCCCGTTATACTCCTCGTCTTTTACTGCCAGCCGATAGACCATGCCGAAGACGCCCAACCTCCTCGCCATCGCGCAGCGCACCATCAGCCTGGAAATGCAGGCCGTGCAGCGCATGCTGGACAACCTCGACGAAGGCTTCGAGCGCGCCTGCCAGCTGATACTCGACAGCAAGGGGCGGGTCGTCGTGGTCGGCATGGGCAAGTCGGGGCATGTCGGCCGCAAGCTCGCCGCGACCCTCGCCAGCACCGGCACCACCGCCTACTTCGTGCACCCGGCCGAAGCCAGCCACGGCGACATGGGCATGATCACCGGAGACGACGTGGTCATCGCCCTCTCCAACTCCGGCTCGACCGCCGAGATCGTGACCCTGCTGCCGCTGATCAAGCGCCTGGGCATCACCCTGATCAGCATGACCGGCAACCCGGACTCGCCACTGGCGCGCGCCGCCGCGGTGAACCTCGACGCCAGCGTCGAGCAGGAGGCCTGCCCGCTGAACCTGGCGCCGACATCCTCGACCACCGTGGCCCTGGTACTCGGCGACGCACTGGCCATCGCACTGCTCGAGGCTCGCGGCTTCACCGCCGAGGACTTCGCCTTCTCGCACCCCGGTGGCGCCCTCGGTCGCCGCCTGCTGCTCAAGGTCGGCGACATCATGCATCGCGGCGAGGCCCTGCCCTGCGTGCAACGCGGTACCCCGCTGCGCGAAGCGCTGCTGGAGATGACCCGCAAGGGCCTGGGCATGACCCTGGTGGTGGATGCCGAAGGGCACCTCGCTGGCGTCTTCACCGACGGCGATCTGCGCCGCACCCTGGATCGCGAACTGGACGTACGCAACGCCAGCATCGACGATGTGATGACGGCGCGACCGCGCACCGCCCAGGCGGAAATGCTCGCCGCCGAAGCGCTGAAGATCATGGACGACCACAAGATCAGCGCCCTGCCGGTGATCGACGCCGAGGGCGTCCCCTGTGGCGCACTGCACATCCACGACCTAACCCGCGCAGGGGTCCTCTGACATGCTCGGTAACGAATTACTGCGTCGCGCTGCCGACATCCGCCTGGCGATCTTCGACGTCGACGGCGTGCTCACCGACGGCCGCCTGTACTTCCTCGCCGATGGCAGCGAATTCAAGACCTTCAACACCCTCGACGGCCACGGCATCAAGATGCTCGGCGCCTCGGGCGTGGCCACGGCGATCATCAGCGGTCGCTCGAGTCCCGTGGTGGCGCGCCGCGCCGAGAATCTCGGCATCCGCCACCTGTATCAGGGGCGCGAAGACAAACTCGTGGTACTCGACGAACTGCTTGCCGCTTTGGGCCTCGAATACGCGCAGGTTGCCTACCTGGGCGACGATCTTCCCGACCTTCCGGTGATCCGCCGGGTGGGCCTGGGCATGGCCGTCGCCAGCGCCGATGGTTTCGTCCGCAAGCACGCCCACGGCGTGACCCAGGCGCGCGGCGGCGAGGGTGCCGCGCGAGAATTCTGCGAATTGATCATGCACGCCCAGGGCACCCTGGACGCCGCAAGGTCCAGTTATCTCTAGGCCGGAGTCATCATGCTCGCCAAACTGCGCAGCCTGCTGCCGCTGATCCTCTTCGCCGCACTGCTGGTAGCCCTCGGCTACTGGAACGTGCGCCCGGAGAGTTTTCTCGACAGCCGCCCGCCAGCCACGCCCCAGGCCGAAATCGACTTCTATGCGCAGAACGCGCAGACGGTGCAGTACCGCGTCGATGGCTCGCCGCGCTACCAGGCGCAGGCCGAACGCCTCGAACATCACAAATCCAATGACGTCACCTACCTGCAGCAGCCCCGCGGGCTCGCCTACCGTGGCGCCAACGAAAAACCCTGGAACATCCGTAGCGAACGCGCCGAGGTCAGCGCGGGCGGCGAGTCCGTCGAACTGATCGATGCCGTACGCATCCAGCGCAGCGACGCCCGCGGGCGCGCCAGCGAACTCACCACCAGTCGCCTGACCCTTTACCCCGATCGGAATTATGCGCAAACCGAACAGCCCGTTAGAATCGAGGCTGCCGGCGGGGTGACCACGGCCACAGGGATGAAAGCGTATCTAGACGATGGCAGGGTGCTCCTGCTGTCGAACGTAAGAGGTCAGCATGAGGTTCGTTAAACAGTCTTCCCCGCGAGTGATCGGCGCCCTGCTCGCCTTTGGCGCCGCTTTCGGCAGCCTGCCCGCCTGGGCGCTGCCATCGGATCGCAACCAGCCGATCCGCGTGCAAGCCGACAGTGCAGAACTGGATGACCGTCAGGGCGTGGCGGTCTACCGCGGCGACGTGGTGATCACCCAGGGCACCCTGAAGATCACCGGCAACACCGTGACCATCACGCAGAATGGCCAGGGCGACATCAAGGTGTTCACCGCCCTCGGTGCACCCGCCTATTACGAGCAACAGCCGGACACCGGCAAACCGCTGGTCAAGGCCTACGGCCGCAGCATCCAGTACTTCGCCGACAACGAGCGGATCATCCTGCTCGACCAGGCGCGCGTGGAGCAGCAGGGCAACACCTTCGAAGGCGAAAAGATCGTCTACGACACGCGCCGCCAGATCGTCAACGCCGGCCGCGCCAGTGGCGAGCAGGTCGGTACGCCGCAACCGCGCATAGACATGGTCATCCAGCCGCGTCAGCGCAGCGAACAGTCCAGCGAACAAGGCCAGCCCCAGTAATGGCATCCCTCAAAGCCCAGCATCTGGCCAAGGCCTACAAAGGCCGCCAGGTCGTCCGCGATGTCAGTCTGTCGGTCGACAGTGGCGAAGTGGTCGGCCTGCTCGGCCCCAACGGCGCAGGTAAGACCACCTGCTTCTACATGATCGTCGGCCTGGTTCGTGCCGATCAGGGCCGCGTGCTGATCGACGATCAGGACCTCAGCCACCAGCCGATGCACGGGCGCGCCCGTGCCGGTATCGGCTACCTGCCGCAGGAAGCCTCGATCTTTCGCAAGCTCAGCGTGGCCGAGAACATCATGGCCATCCTGCAGACGCGCAAAGACCTCGATCGCGCCGGTCGCGAGCACCGTCTGGAAGAGTTGCTGCAGGAGTTCCACATCAACCACATCCGCGACAGCCGCGGCATGAGCCTGTCCGGCGGCGAGCGCCGCCGCGCGGAAATCGCCCGCGCACTGGCCACCGACCCGAAATTCATCCTCCTCGACGAACCCTTCGCCGGCGTGGATCCGATCTCGGTCGGTGACATCAAGCAGATCATCAGCCACCTCAGCGAAAAGGGCATCGGTGTTCTGATCACCGACCATAACGTGCGCGAGACCCTGGACATCTGCCAGAACGCCTTCATCGTCAACGACGGCCAACTGATCGCCGAAGGCAGTGCCGCCGAGATCCTTTCCAACGACCTCGTACGCGAGGTTTATCTGGGGCACGAGTTCCGCCTCTAGGCCTCAGGGAGGCCCCGCGCGCAAGCGTCGCGGGGCGTCCATCGCTGGCGCGCAATAAGCGCTGGAAATATCCCCCGATATCAGGCATATAATTTGCTTCCAGAGCGCGCCGCGAGCGCTACGCAGTTGGACGGCGCATAGACGCCTGCATACAAGGTCTGCCATGAAACCATCGCTCGTTCTAAAGATGGGCCAGCAGCTGACGATGACGCCGCAGCTGCAACAGGCCATCCGTCTCCTGCAACTTTCCACGCTCGACCTGCAGCAGGAAATCCAGGAGGCGCTCGAAGCCAATCCCATGCTGGAACGCCAGGAGGATGGTGAGGACTTCGACCATTCCGACCCACTGGCCGATGGCGACGAACTGCAGAACCCCAGCAGCCAGGAAATCGCTTTCCAGGAAAGCAGCGTGCCCACCTCCGAGCATGCCGAGCACAGCGAGGAAGGCGACTGGAGCGAGAGCGAGCGCATCCCCAACGAGCTCCCGGTGGACACCGCCTGGGAAGACGTCTACCAGACCAGCGCCAGCAGCCTGCCCAGCAATGACGACGACGAGTGGGACTTCACGGCCCGCACCTCCGGCGGCGAAAGCCTGCAGAGCCACCTGCTCTGGCAGTTGAACCTGGCGCCGATGTCCGACACCGACCGACTCATCGCCATGACCCTGATCGATTCGATCAACCCCGATGGCTACCTCGAGGAGAGCCTCGAGGAAATCGCCGCCGGCTTCGATCCCGAGCTGGAGATCGAACTGGACGAGGTCGAGGTCGTCCTGCACCGGGTGCAGCAGTTCGAGCCCGCCGGTGTCGGTGCACGCAACCTGCGCGAATGCCTGCTGATCCAGCTCGCCCAACTGCCGCCACGCACACCCTGGCTGGAACAGGCCCGCCAGTTGGCGAGCAGCCACCTGGACCTGCTCGGCAGCCGCGACTACGCCCAATTGCTGCGGCGCATGAAGCTGCGCGAAGACGAACTCAAGCAGATCGTCGAGCTGATCCAGGGCCTCAATCCACGTCCCGGCTCCCTGATCGAGACCGGCGAACCCGAATACGTGGTGCCCGACGTCATCGTCCGCAAGCACAACGAACGCTGGCTGGTCGAGCTCAACCAGGAAGCCATGCCGCGACTGCGCGTCAACCCGCAGTACGCCGGCTTCGTACGCCGCGCCGACAGCAGCAGCGACAACACCTTCATGCGCAACCAGTTGCAGGAGGCACGCTGGTTCATCAAGAGCCTGCAGAGCCGCAACGAGACGCTGATGAAGGTCGCCACGCAGATCGTCGAGCATCAGCGCGGCTTCCTCGAGTACGGCGAGGAAGCGATGAAGCCGTTGGTCCTGCACGACATCGCCGAAGCGGTGGGCATGCACGAGTCCACCATTTCCCGCGTGACCACGCAGAAGTTCATGCACACCCCGCGCGGCATCTTCGAGCTGAAGTACTTCTTTTCCAGCCACGTCAGCACCGCGGAAGGCGGCGAATGCTCGTCGACCGCGATCCGCGCGATCATCAAGAAACTGGTCGCTGCGGAAAACGCTAAAAAGCCGTTGAGCGACAGCAAGATCGCTGGTTTACTGGAGGCACAGGGCATTCAGGTGGCCCGCCGGACAGTCGCCAAATACCGGGAATCCCTGGGCATTGCGCCCTCCAGCGAACGCAAGCGACTGATCTGACGGCCATGCGATATCCGAAGTCGTAAGTAACAACGGTGATAAGGAGAAGCAGCATGCAAGTCAACATCAGTGGCCATCAACTGGATGTGACCGACGCCCTGCGCGACTATATCGAGGAGAAGCTGACCCGCCTGGAGCGGCACTTCGACAAGATCAGCAACGTCCAGGTGATCCTGGAAGTGGAAAAACTCAAGCAGAAGGTGGAGGCCACCCTGCACATTGCCGGCGGCGAGATCGTCGCCAATGCCGAGCACGACGACATGTACGCCGCCATCGACCTGCTGGCCGACAAGCTCGACCGGCAACTGATCAAATACAAGGAAAAGCAGCTCAATCGAGAGCAGGGCGCGACCGCCCGCTGACCCCTAACCGATGATAAGACTCGACAACATCCTGACCCCCGGCCGCGTCCTCGTGGGCGTGCCGGGCGGCAGCAAGAAGCGCGTTCTGGAACAGATCGCCAACCTGGTTGCCCGCGACCTTCCCGAACTCGCCGCCCAAGACATCTTCGAGGCATTGATCGCCCGTGAGAAGCTCGGCTCGACCGGCTTTGGCAATGGCATCGCCATCCCCCACTGCCGGCTGGCCGGCTGCCTGACGCCGATCAGCGCCGTGTTGCGTCTGGAAACGCCCGTCGACTTCGACGCCATCGACGGCGCTCCGGTCGACCTGCTGTTCGTCCTGCTGGTGCCCCAGGCCGCTACCGATGAGCATCTGGAGCTATTGCGGCAGATCGCCGGCATGCTCGACCGCGCCGACGTACGCGAGCGCCTGCATCAGGCCGACAGCGCCGACGCGTTGTACCAGATCGTGGTCGACGTGCAGAACGGACGCTGAGCGGGCCACCGCCATGCGCCTGATCGTCGTCAGCGGCCGCTCCGGCTCCGGCAAGAGCACCGCACTGAACGTGCTCGAGGACAGCGGTTTCTACTGCATCGACAACCTTCCTGCCGCCCTGCTTCCCGAACTCTCGGAGCGGGCGCTGCTGCAGACCGAACTGCTGCAGCCGCAGGTCGCGGTGTCCATCGACGCACGCAATCTGCCCAGCCAGTTGCAGCGTTTTCCGGAACTGCTCGACGAAGTGCGCGCCCGGCACATCCAGTGCGACGTGATCTATCTCGATGCCGAGGACGACACGCTGCTCAAGCGTTTCTCCGAGACGCGCCGCCGTCATCCACTGACCAGCGCCACCCGCTCCCTGGCCGAAGCGATCCGTGACGAATCACTGCTGCTGGGGCCCATCGCCGACCTTGCCGATCTGAAGATCGACACCACCCATCTCAATCTTTATCAGTTGCGCGACAGCCTGAAGCTGCGCCTGCTCGATCGCCCGGACACCGGCACCGCCTTTCTCTTCGAGTCGTTCGGCTTCAAGCGGGGCATGCCGGTCGATGCCGACTTGGTGTTCGATGTGCGCTGTCTGCCCAATCCCTACTGGAAGCCCGAGCTGCGCGAGCAGACCGGGCTGGACGCGGCGGTTGCCGAATACCTCGAGGAACAGCCTTCCGTCGAGGAGATGTTCCAGGACATCGACACCTACCTGCGCAAATGGCTGCCGCGCTTCGCCGCCAGCAATCGCGCCTACGTCACCGTGGCGATCGGCTGCACCGGCGGACAGCACCGCTCCGTCTACCTTGCCGAACGCATCGGTGGCAGCCTGCGCGAAGCGCTGAAGAACGTCCAGATCCGCCATCGCGATCTGCATTAAGGATAACCATCGATGCCCGCCCGCGAAGTCTTCATCATCAACAAGCTGGGCCTGCACGCACGCGCGGCGGCTAAGTTCGTCGGCGTCGCCGGGCAGTATCCCTGCAGCGTGCGCGTCGGTCGTGCGCCGGATCAGTTGGTGGACGGCAAGAGCATCATGGCGGTGATGATGCTCGCCGCAGGCAAGGGTACCGCCGTGCACCTGCATACCGAGGGAGAGCGCTGCGACGAGGCGCTCCAGGCCCTGATCGAGCTCATCGACGACCGCTTCGGCGAGGGTGAGTGATCCACCATGCTGACGAGGCGATCGAGCAGTAGCGCCGCACCCAGCACCAGGACCAGTACCCCGACACCCCGTTGCAGTCGCCTGCGCGATCGCGCGTCCCACCTCATCGGCTAGACACGCCCACCGGCATCCAAGGCCAACGCGTAGCGCCGAGCCACCTCGTTCCAATCGACCACGTTGTAGAACGCGCCAATGTATTCGGGACGCCGGTTCTGGTAGCGCAAGTAATAGGCGTGTTCCCAGACATCCAGGCCTAGAATCGGCGTATTGCCCGTCATCAGCGGACTGTCCTGGTTGCCGGTGCTCTCAACCAGCAGGCCGCCTTGCGGCGTCACGCTCAGCCAGGCCCAGCCGCTGCCGAAGCGGGTCAGCGCCGCCTGGGTGAATGCCTCGCGAAACGCCGCGAAACCACCCAGCTCGCGATCGATGGCCGCCGCCAAGTCGCCCGTCGGCTCACCGCCGCCCTTCGGTGACATCACTGTCCAGAACAGCGAATGGTTGGCGTGCCCCCCTCCGTTGTTGACCACCGCACCACGCTTGGCTTCGGCGACCTGATCCAACCGGGTCAGCAACACCTCGACCGGCAGCGCCTCCAGGCCGCTCCCCTCCAGCGCCGCATTGAGGTTGTTCACGTAGGCCTGGTGATGGCGGCTGTGGTGAATCTCCATGGTCTGCGCGTCGATATGTGGCTCCAGCGCATCATAGGCATAGGGCAGCGGGGGTAATTCATGGCTCATGGGCTTCTCCCGGTCCAGTCGACCTCAGTGATATTGGCGATTGGGCATGCGCTTGCCGAACTGGGCGCGCCCGCCCGGCGGGATCAACGAGGTGGCGCCGCTGGGCTGCACGTCGTGACGGGCGATGAAATGCAGCAACTCCACATAGGCCCGCCGCGCATGGCGCTGTGCGCTCTCGCGTAACGCCTGCGGCAATTGCGGGTCGCGCTGGGCTCGCTGCAGGCGTTCATGACAGGCACCGAGGTACTCGGCGCCCTCCTCGGCCTGGCCCAGGCGCAGGTGCAGATCGGCAAGATTGTGATAGGACACCACCAGCGCTGCGCTGGCCTCGTCGACGTCGGCCCAGCGCCCGAACAGCGTCTGCGCCAGGGCCAGCGCCTGCAGATAGCACTCTCGCGCCTCGACCCAGCAGCCCGCACGAAACGCCTCGTTGCCGGCTTCGATCAGTGCTTTCCAATGCTCCATGGGAGCCTCCTGCGCCGCCTCGGCGCGTCTGGCGATAAGGTTCACAAGCCACCCTCGGTGAGTTTCTCGGGGTCCAGCAGCCGCTCCAGCTCGACCCGCGAGAGCGCCGTGTTCTCTTCGGCCACGTCGATGATCGGACGCCCTTCGCGGTAGGCCTGCTTGGCGATTTCCGCCGCCTTCAGGTAGCCGATCAGCGGGTTCAGCGCGGTGACCAGGATCGGATTGCGCTCCAGCGCCTCGCGCAACTTGGGTTGATTGACGCGGAAACTGGCGATGGCCCGGTCGGCGAGCAGGCGACTGGCGCTGCCGAGCAGCTCGATGCTCTGCAGCAGGTTGTGCGCCACCAGCGGCAGCATGACGTTGAGTTCGAAGTTGCCCGACTGCCCGGCGACGGTGATCGCCGAATCGTTACCGATCACCTGGGCAGCGACCATCGCGGTCGCCTCCGGAATCACCGGGTTGACCTTGCCCGGCATGATCGAGGAGCCCGGCTGCAACGCCTCCAGCTCGATTTCCGCCAACCCGGCGAGGGGGCCGGAGTTCATCCAGCGCAGGTCGTTGGCGATCTTCATCAGCGATACCGCGGTGGTCCGCAACTGCCCGGAGAGAGACACCGCGGTGTCCTGGGCGCCGATCAGCGCAAAGAAGTTCGCCGCGGGCTCGAAGGCGAGGCCGGTCAGGCTGCCCAGCTCCTGGCAGAAGCGTTCGGCGAAGCGCGGATGGGCGTTGATCCCGGTACCGACCGCCGTGCCGCCCTGGGCCAGGCGCAGCAGCGCCCCCTGGGACAGCCGCAGGCGCTCGATGTCGTCCTGGATCTGCTGCGCCCAACCGTCGAGCACCTGACTCATGCGCACCGGCATGGCATCCATGAGGTGCGTGCGCCCGGTCTTCACATAGGGGCGCACCTGCAACGATTTCTCGCAGAGCACCGCCAGCAAATGGCCGAGCGCAGGCAGCAGGCGCTCCTGCAACTCCAGCGCAGCGCTGACGTGGATGACCGTGGGAATGATGTCGTTGCTGCTCTGCCCGCAGTTGACGTGGTCGTTGGCGCTCACGGCGTCGCCCAGCAGGCGACTGGCGAGGGTGGCGATCACCTCGTTGGCGTTCATGTTACTGCTGGTGCCGGAGCCGGTCTGGAACACGTCGACCGGGAAATGCGCCATGAAGTCGCCGCCCAGCAGCGCCTGACAGGCACCCACCACCGCGTCACCGTGGGCCGCGGGGAGTTGCTCGAGATCGACATTGGCCCGCGCCGCCGCGGCCTTGGCAAGGATCAGGGCGCGAATGAAGGCCACCGGCATGCGCAAGCCGGAGACCGGGAAGTTGTTCACCGCGCGCTGGGTCTGGGCGCCGTAGAGGGCTTCGGCAGGCACCTCGAGTTCGCCCATGCTGTCGCGTTCCAGACGGGAGTCATGCATAGGGATTTCCTTCTGCGAGTTCGTTGGGAGTGAGCGAGGGCGCCATGCGCAGCGTCGCCAGTTGATTGCGTAACTGCATCAGTTGCCGCTGCCGCGGCCGGCAGTTGGCCATGCGCTGCAGCGCCTGCAAGGGGAGGTAGGCGAAGTCCAGGCAGTTCGCCCGCCAATGCCAGGGCAGCGCCGGGTCGGCCGCGACGTCGAGCATCAGGCGCAACATGCCGCATGCCAGCGCCCAGGGCGCCAGCGCGCCGCTTTCGACCAGATGCAGGCCGTGATGCCAGTGGCGCAGCGGCAACTGCGCATCGTCGGGCGCCAGTGCGCAACGGATGCGCAGGCCTTGCCAACGCCAGCATTCGAGGCAGGGAAACACGGCGGAGCGAGCAGACATGGAAGACCTCGTCAGCAGCAATATCGATATTAATTCTCATTTGAGATTAATAATCAACACATGCTTACTAGGGTCTTCCAGGACTACGGCGGGGACAGCGGAAGGGGAATACGCCAGCCCCTGCTCGGGACTGGCGGAAAGGCAAGGGGAAATCAGCTCCCGGCGACGGTCATTCGCTCGATCAGCACGGAGCCGGTATGGACGTTGCTGCGACGCTCCACATCGCTGCCGATGGCGACCACATTGCGGAACATGTCCCGCAGGTTGCCGGCGATGGTCACTTCCTGCACGGGGAACTGGATCTCGCCATTCTCCACCCAGTAACCACCGGCACCCCGGGAATAATCCCCAGTCACCAGATTGAGTCCCTGCCCCATCAACTCCGTCACCAGCAATCCACGCCCCATGCGCCGGATCAAGGCGGCCTGGTTCTCATCACCGCGGGTTACGAAAAGGTTATGCACCCCCCCGGCGTTGGCCGTACTGGGCATGCCCAACTTGCGACCGGAGTAGGTGCCCAGGGCATAAGAGACCAGCGCTCCGTCGCGTACGAAGGGTTTGGCGTATGTCGCCAGGCCATCGCCATCGAAGGTTGCGCTGCCCATGCCGCGCGGCAGGTGCGGCCGTTCGTCGAGCGTCAGCCAGGCGGGGAACAACTGCTCACCCAAGGCCCCTTCGAGGAAGGATGCCTTGCGATACAGGCTGCCGCCGGAAATCGCCGCCAGCAGGTGTCCGAACAGGCCGGTGGCCAGTTCCGCGGCGAACAGCACCGGCACCTCGCAGGTCGGCACCGGTCGCGCGCCCAGGCGCGCGACCGCACGCTGCGCGGCATGCCGGCCGATCGCCTGGGGGTCTTCCAGCAGCCCGCCGATGCGGTTCACGTCGTACCAGTAGTCACGCTGCATCTGGCCGTCGGACTCGGCGATCATCACGCAGGAGAGACTGTGCCGGGTACTCGCATAGCCGCCGACGAAACCGTGGCTGTTGCCGTAAACGCGGCAGCCCCGGTGGCTGCTGACGCTGCTGCCGTCGGCATTGCGAATGCGCGGATCGGCCTCGAAGGCGGCCGCTTCGCAACGCAGCGCCAGCTCCACCGCCTGTTCGGGGCTGAGATCCCACGGGTGATAGAGGTCCAGGTCCGGCAGCTCGCGAGCCATCAGCTGCGGCTCAGCCAGACCCGAACAGGCATCCTCGGAGGCATGCCGGGCAATCGCCAGGGCGGCGGCGACGGTTTCCTGGATCGCCTGGCTACCGGTGGCCGTGGTGCTCGCCGACCCCTTGCGCTGCCCCAGGTAGAGGGTGATGCCGAAGCCCTGGTCGCGGTTGAACTCCACCGTCTCGACCTCGCCCTGACGCACGCTGGTGGACAGCCCCTGCTCGGCGGAGACGGAAACCTCGCAGGCGTCCGCGCCCTGACGGCGCGCCTCGGCGATGATCCGCGCAACCTGTTCCTCAAGCTCCGGCAGTTGCTGCGGCCCGATGCTTTCGCTACTCATGTGCACTCCTCGATTGGTTGCAGACGGGGTGCCGAGCGCGGCCCCCGCTTGCTGGTATGATGGCGCGGTTTTTTTCATGGACCGCCCGCATGTCTGATCATCTCGATGACGCCCTTTCCGATGGGGAGAAGAGCAAATCCCAGGTCAAGCGCGAACTGCACGCCCTGCAGGACCTGGGTGAGCGGCTCGCCGGTGTCAGTCCGGAGCTGCTCGACAAGCTTCCGCTGAGCGACGCCCTGCGCCGCGCCCTGGCCGATGCGCCCAAGCACCGCGCGCACATCGCCCGCAAGCGCCACGTGCAGTACATCGGCCGCCTGATGCGCGACCAGGACGTGGACGCGATCCTCGCCCTGTTCGAGCAGATCGATACCCGCTCGCGCCAGTACAACGAGCGCTTCCACGCCCTGGAGCGCTGGCGCGACCGCCTGCTGCAGGGCGATGCGGCCTTCGAGGCGTTTCTCGTCGAATACCCCGAGACCGACCGCCAGCATCTGCGCGGGCTGATCCGCCAGGCCCAGCAGGAAGCCGCTCGGGACAAGCCGCCGGCTGCCTCGCGCAAGATCTTCAAGTACATCCGCGAACTGGACGACGCCAAACGCGGCCTGGTGTGAACCACCGGCGCCTCAGGCGCCGGTCCCGCCCACGGTGATCGACTCGATCTTCAGCGTCGGCTGGCCGACGCCCACCGGTACCGATTGACCGTCCTTGCCGCAGGTACCGACGCCGCCGTCCAGAGCCAGGTCGTTGCCGACCATCGACACCCGGCTCATCGCTTCCGGGCCGTTGCCAATCAGGGTCGCGCCTTTCACCGGCGCGGTGATTCGTCCATCCTCGATGAGGTACGCCTCACTGGTGGAGAAGACGAACTTGCCGCTGGTGATGTCCACCTGGCCACCGCCGAGGTTGGCGCAATACAGACCACGCTTCACCGAACGGATGATTTCCTCCGGCTCGCTCTGCCCGGCGAGCATGTAGGTGTTGGTCATGCGCGGCATGGTCAGGTGCGCATAGGACTCGCGCCGACCGTTGCCGGTGGGCGCCACGCCCATCAGGCGCGCGTTCAACTTGTCCTGCATGTAGCCCTTGAGCACGCCGTTCTCGATCAGTGTGGTGCATTGGGTCGGCGTGCCTTCGTCGTCCAGGCTCAGCGAGCCACGACGGTCCGCCAGGGTGCCGTCGTCGACGATGGTGCATAGGTCGGACGCCACCTTCTGCCCCATGCGCCCGCTGTAGGCCGAACTGCCCTTGCGGTTGAAGTCGCCCTCCAATCCGTGCCCCACCGCTTCGTGCAGCAGCACGCCGGACCAACCGGGGCCGAGTACCACCGGCAGGCTGCCGGCCGGCGCGGCGATCGCTTCGAGGTTCACCAGCGCCTGGCGCAGCGCCTCTCGGGCGTAGCCCATGGCGCGGTCCTCGGCGAGGAAGAAGCGGTAGTCGGTGCGTCCGCCTCCGCCATGGCTGCCGCGCTCGCGACGGCCATCCTGCTCGACGATGACGCTCACGTTGAAGCGCACCAGCGGGCGGATGTCGGCGCCCAGGCTGCCATCGGCGGCGGCCACCAGCACACGCTCCCAAACACCCGCGAGACTCACGGTGACCTGTTTGATGCGCGGATCCAGCGCCCGGGTGGCGGCGTCGATGCGCTTGAGCAGCTCGACCTTCTGCGCACGATCGATGACCTCCAGCGGGTTGTCCGCCGTGTACAGCGAGCGCACCTCGCGGCGCGCGAACGCCTGCACGCGCCCGGCCTGCCCGGCGCGGGCGATCGAGCGCGCGGCGCGCGCGGCGGCGCCCAGCGCCTCGGCACTGATCGCGTTGCTGTAGGCGAAGCCGGTCTTCTCACCGGACAGCGCACGCACGCCGACGCCCTGCTCCATGTGGAAGCTGCCATCCTTGACGATGCCGTCTTCGAGCACCCAGGACTCGCTCACCTGGTCCTGGAAATACAGGTCCGCGGCATCGATGCCCGGCCCCATCAGCTCGCCCAGCACCTGGGGCAGTTGCTCCAGGGAAAGCCCACCGGGGGCCAGCAGGTGATCACTCACCGGTTGCAGAAAATCGCTCATGCTTACTCCACTCGAATCGGTTGTAACGCGGGCGATGCGAAGCGCCGGTGCCGCTGTAGCGGCATGCGCTGACGAATCCCGGCCTGCTCCTCGGCCTCTGGCCGGGCCAGCAGCAGCGCCTCGCCCTTGTCGGCTTCGGCCAGTATCCGGCCCCAGGGGTCGACGATGGCCGAGTGCCCCCAGGTTTCCCGGGGGCCTGGATGAATTCCGCCCTGCGCGGCGCCCAGCAGGTAGCACTGGCTCTCCACGGCGCGGGCGCGTAGCAGCAGCTCCCAGTGCGCCGCACCGGTCACCGCGGTGAATGCCGAGGGCGCCGCGATCAATTCGGCGCCGGCCTCGCGCAGGGCGATATAGAGCTCGGCGAAACGCAGGTCATAACACACGCTCAGGCCCAGGCGTCCAACGGGCGTATCCGCCACCACCAGACGCTCACCGGCCGCGTACTGCTCCGATTCGCGGTAGCGCCTGCGGCCATCGGCCACCTCGGCATCGAACAAATGCAGCTTGTCGTACCGCGCGACCCGTTCGCCGTAGGCATCGATCAGCAGCGAGCAGGCGCGCGGCATGCCTTGCGGATCGTCGTCCGCAGGCAACGGCAGGGTTCCCGCCACTATCCACAATCTGAGGTCGGCAGCGACGCGTTTCAACCACGGCAGCACAGGACCTTCGCCACGCGCCTCGGCATGCGCCAGTGCGCGCGGATCGGCCAGCCCAAGGGCTGCGAAGTTTTCCGGCAGCACCGCCAGTTGCGCGCCCTGCTCGGCCGCCTGGCGCAACAGGGCCTCGGCACTCGCGAGGTTGCTCGCCACCTGCGGCACACTCACCATCTGAATCACCGCGATCGACATCGCGCGCCCTCGGGTTCTGCTACTGCAACCACGCTAATCGCTGCGACGTCTGCGAACAACCTTCATCATTCCTCGAAGGGCTTTTCCAGGTTCATCTGCGGGTCCTTCCAGGAGCCGGTGACGTGGTATTGCACACTGGCAAGGCGCGAAACACGGTCGCCCAGCAGCTTGTCGGCAATGAACAGCGCCCCCCCCACGGCGGGAGCGCCAACGATCAACGCCGCCAGCGGCAGGTTGCTGGTCAACGGCACGCTGACACGCAGCCGGGCATCCACCTGGTCGGCCGGCAGGTCAAGGGTGCCGCGCATCTCCAGGTTGGTCGAGGGACCACTCACGGTGAGCGGTTCGTCGCTGCGATAGACGCCGTCCTCGGCGGTCAGCCGCGCCTTCAGCCGATCGTAGCTCAGGCCGCGCCCGAGCAGGTCGGAGAAGTCCAGGCGCAGGCGCCGACGAATCGATTCGAAGTTGAGCAGGCCGAATACCCGTAGCGCTGACGCCGTGCCCTGCACCTCGACGAACTGGCCGTCATCGAAGCGTGCATCGAGGTTGCCGCTGAAGCGGCGGGCATCGAACGCCGCCGGGGAACCGGGCCAGCGGCCATCCAGATCGACGCGAAACTTGCTGCTGGTAATGGTCGGCGCGAAGCCCCAGGCCAGCAGTACATCGCCCAGGTCGCCGCCACTCAGACGTCCGGTGAAATGGCTCTCGCTGTTGCCTGCGGTGCCCAGCCAACTGCCGCGCCCGGTCAGATTGAGCCCCTTGAGTTGCAGGTCCACGCCACTGAAATTGACGCCGCGGTCTTCCGGACGGGCCTTGAGCTGCCAGTGACCGAGCAACTCGTCGCCTTGGTAGAGCCGGGCGATGTCCAGATCCAGTGCAGGAATCGCATGGGGGTCGAACTGCGCCAAGGGGTCAGTCCGCTCCGTGCCACCCTCCGCCGGCGTTTGCGCCGCGGGCAGGCGCAGGTGCGCGAGCTTGACCTGCAGCGGCGCCTGCCCGGCATCGGCGAGCAACAGGCTCCCCGCGGCCTGGGGGCTATCCACTTGCAGACGCCAGGCCTGCTCGGCCCGGGCGAGCTGCACTTCGGCGTCCTGCAGCAGCAGACTACCCAACGGCAGCTCGCCGATATGCACGTCGACGCTCTCCAGCAGGCCTTTGGCGGAATCACCGACGCCGCTATCGGCGGAGGCGAAATAGCGCGTGTAGAGGGGCTGCCAGGCTTTGGGATCGAAGCGTGCCTGGCGTCCGCGCACGCGCAGCCCACTGCCTATCGATGGCAAGCGCGCCGGACCGTCGCCCAGGCGCAATTCGCCCCGCCCTTCGGCCGGGGTCGCGAGCGAACCACGGAAGGCCAGGCTGGCCAGGTTGCCATAGTCCAGTTGATAGGTAGGTGGCTGCTCGCCGAGGCTCATCCGTAGATCGGCGTAGCTTGCCTGTTCGGCTGACTTACCGAAGGGCACCGGCAGATCGACGGCAATGCCCTGCAGGTTGGAGTCGACGCGCAGGCGGTTGTCGTCGCCCAGCCACAGGCGCAGGCGATAGGGCAAGGTTCCGGACACCGGCAGTGACTGTTTGACCTGCCCCCAGTTCAACAGGGTCTGCAGCGGCACCTGACCATTGAGGTCGAGCAGCGTCTGGGCCTTGCTGCTGCCCAGTGCCTGGATGCTGCCACGGACGTCGCGGTCGAAGACCTTGGCGCTGACCTGGGGCGCGCTCAGGCCACGGCGGCTGTCGTAGCGGAAGTCGCCGGTGACCTCCTTCAATGCCAGCTGCGGTTTCGCGATATCCAGGCTCGCGCCCTCGCTGGAGAAGTCCACGACGACCTGCGGCGTGGTGCCCTTGACCAGGTCCATGTCCAGCGCCAGCTTGCCCTGCAGCGCACCTTCGCCCTGCCAGCCGGCGAATATCTTCCCGGTCGGCAAGGGGCTGTCCTGCAGCAGGTGCAGGCCATCGGCCAGGCTACTCTCGAGGTCGGCACGTAGCGTCAAGCGCGCGGGACTTTGCGCATCCGCCTTGCCGACGTGGGCGCTGGCGCGACCGACGCGGCTGTCGAGCACCTGTCCATGCACCAGATCCACCTGCACGTCGTTACCTTCCACGCGCACCTCACCACGCGCATCGCGCAGCGCTGGCCAGCCGGGCTGGTAGTCCAGCTCGGCGTCGTCCACTGCGAAATACAGGGCCAGGTGCCGCGACACCGGCGGATCGACGTGACGCAGCGAGCCCTGGTAGATGAAGTAGCCCTGCTCGACGCGTCCCCCACGAATCGCTTCGCGCAACCAGGCATCCAGCTTGGGATCGAAAGCGGACGATGCCGAAGGCAGGTAGCGGGAGGTGTAGCGGGCATCCCCATCACGCATGCCGACACGCAGGTCCATGTAGCTTTCCCGCGCTGGGTCTCGATACAGGCGGATGAGGAAGTCACCGGCCAACTCGCCCTCCTCGCCACTGACCCGCAGGTAGGGCGCAATCAGCGTGAAAGCCTGATCGTCGAGGGTCCAGTCCAGCCGCCCGTGGGCCTCGCGATAACGCCAGGCCTTTGGGAACAACTGATCCAGATGCAGCGAGAAATTGCGGCTGTCGATACGCAACTCGCCGCCACCGAGATCGCCGCGCAGGCTGCCACTGAGGTTTTCCACCGCAGGTGCGCCATGGCTGGCGGAGAAACCCACCTGATCCAGGTTGGCGGAAAAGGCGAGCCGCTGCGGGCCGGATTCATCAGGCGCGAAGCTCGCCGAGACGTTGAGCAAGCGACCGCGCGGCGCCAGCTCAGCGAGCACCTTGCGCGCCGTCTCGGGCAAGGGCGCCAGGCCCTCGACCAGCCCGCGCAGCGGTGCGAGATCGAGCGCGGGCACGCCCAGCGTCCAGTGTCCGTCGCGTCTTTCGACGAGCGCCTGCAGCCCCTCCTGGCGTACATCGCCGTGGACGAAGCCGAGGCCGTCGACCAGTAGCCGCGGGCCCGTCTCCTCGCGCCGGTAGTAGAAGTCACCGTGCAGTTGCTCGACCTGCTGCGCCTGGCCGTCGGCACCGCCGAAGCGCAGGCGCGGTGCCTGCAACTGCAGCACGGCGCGCTGTGCGGTGCCGTCCGCCCAGTCCAGCCAGAGCCGGCCTCCCGCCTGCAGTTCGTCGAGCTTACAACGCTGGCTGAGCGCCGCGGGCAGCCAGCGCGCCCAATCCGTCGCGGGCAACGAAAGGTAGGCCTGTGCACGCCCCTTCGCCCAGTCCTGCGCATCGAGTCGTGCGTCCAGGCGCAGGGCGAGCGGCTGTCCGTCCGGCAACTGCAGGCGCAGGTCCAGGCGCGGCGTATCGCCGGCACTGCGCAGGGTGGCCTCCAGCGCGCTCAAAGCGAGCGGCTCGCCGCCGATAGCCTGAACCTGCAACTGGCTGTCGAGCAGGGTGACGCGCTGCACCCGCTGCAACAGGTCGAGCAGTTGCGCCGGAGAGAACCCACCCACCTCCCGACGCACCGGCAGTCCATCGAACGCCCAGCCACCGTTCTCGTCCTCATGCAGGCGCAGCGTCAGGCCCTCGACCTGAACCTCGGCCAGGCGCAACTGGCGGCCCAGCAGACTGTCGAGCAGGGCCGGCACCAGCCGCAGGCGTGTCACCTGAAGCGGATGCTCGCCCTCGCCCAGACGGATGTCCTCGGCCACCAGGCGCGGCGTGAACCCCCGCCAGGAGCCCTGCAAGTGGCCGATGCTCAGGGGCATGCCGAGTTCGTCGGACAGGCGCTGCTCGATCTGCGCGCGGTAGTCGCCCACCAACGGCAGCAGTTGCCGGCCAAGGGAGACATAGGCCGCCGCCAGCAACAGGCAGACGGCGAGTGTCGCCAGGAGCAGGCGCAGCGCCCTCAGCGGGCGTGGCGGGCGAGCGGTCAAACCGTGAGGCCCCAAACGCGGTGCAGGTTATCCGACCCTGAAGCCTGACGGTGCCCCCTCTCCCCACCCCCTCTCCCGCGAGGGAAGAGGGGCTTTTCCGGGCGCCAATCGAACCCCAACGCCATCACGGCAAAGCGGTACTCGTAGGGACTCCCCCCTCCCCTCGCGGGAGAGGGGCTGGGGGAGAGGGGACCACGACTAGAGCAGCACGACATCGTACTGCTCCTGGGTGTACATGGCCTCGACCTGGAAGCGGATGGTGCGCTCGATGAAGGTTTCCAGGTCGGCGACGTTCCCGGACTCCTCGTCGAGCAGGCGGTCGACCACCTTCTGGTTGGCCAGCACCAGGTAGCCCTCGGCCTGGTAGGCGCGCGCCTCGCGCAGGATCTCGCGGAAGATTTCGTAGCAGACGGTCTCGGCGGTCTTCAGCTTGCCACGTCCCTGGCAGGCCGCGCAGGGCTCGCAGAGCACCTGTTCGAGGCTCTCGCGGGTGCGCTTGCGGGTCATCTGCACCAGGCCCAGCTCGCTGATGCCGATGATGTTGCTCTTGGCATGGTCGCGTTCGAGCTGTTTCTCCAGGGTACGCAAAACCTGGCGCTGATGATCCTCGTCCTCCATGTCGATGAAGTCGATGATGATGATCCCGCCGATGTTGCGCAGGCGCAGTTGCCGGGCGATGGCCGTGGCCGCCTCGAGGTTGGTCTTGAAGATCGTCTCCTCGAGGTTGCGATGACCGACGAAACCGCCGGTGTTGACGTCCACCGTGGTCATCGCCTCGGCCGGATCGATCACCAGGTAGCCGCCGGACTTGAGCGCCACCCGGCGCTCCAGCGCTTTCTGGATTTCGTCCTCGACGCCATACAGGTCGAAGATCGGCCGTTCTCCCGGATAGTGTTCGAGGCGGTCGGCGACCTCGGGCATCAGCTCGGCGACGAACTGGCAGACCTTCTGGAAGGTTTCCCGCGAGTCGATGCGAATCTTCTCGATGCGCGAATGGACCAGGTCGCGCAGCGTGCGCAAGGCCAGCGAGAGGTCCTCGTAGATCACCGAAGGCGAGCCGGCGGCCTGCATCTGCTCGGCGATCTGCGCCCACAACCGGCGCAGGTAGCGGATGTCCGCCAGGATGTCTTCGGCACGCGCGCCGTCGGCGGCGGTACGCAGGATGAAACCACCGCCCTCTTCGATGCCTTCGGCGGCCATGCCGTCATTGACGATCTGCTTGAGACGCTCGCGCTCGGCCTCGCCCTCGATCTTCAGCGAGATGCCGACATGGGCGGTGCGCGGCATGTAGACCAGGTAACGCGAGGGAATCGACAACTGCGTGGTCAGCCGGGCGCCCTTGCTGCCGATGGGGTCCTTGGTCACCTGCACGATCAGGCTTTGCCCTTCGTGCACCAGTGCCGAGATGCTCTCCACCGCATTGCCTTCGCGGCTGGAGATCTCCGAAGCGTGGATGAAGGCCGCGCGCTCCAGACCGATGTCCACGAAGGCCGCCTGCATGCCCGGCAACACGCGTACCACACGGCCCTTGTAGATATTGCCGACGATGCCCCGGCGCAGGGTGCGCTCGACGTGTACCTCCTGCAGCACACCGTTCTCGACGACCGCTACGCGCGACTCCATCGGCGTGATGTTGATCAGGATTTCTTCGCTCATCGTGGCCCTCGCGTCGCCTGTTCTGATTGTTCGGGTCGGTGGCGTCCTGCTCACGCCTGTCGCTTGCTTATAACCTCAGCCATCGGCAACTGACCAGCAACGGATGCCAAACTCGGCGAGCAGTTCCGCGGTCTCGCACAGCGGCAGGCCGACGACCGCCGAATAGCTGCCCGAGAGCGCTTCGACGAAGATCGCGGCAAATCCCTGGATCGCATAGCCACCCGCCTTGTCGACGGGCTCACCGGTCTCCCAGTAGGCGGCACGCTCGGCGGCGGAAATGGGCCGGAAACGCACCCGGCTCTGTACCAGGCGCACCTCGCAGCGGCCCGCCGCAGCGAGTGCCACCGCACTCAGCACACGGTGCTCGCGGCCGGACAGCGCAGCGAGCATCACCTCGGCGTGGGCGGCATCGCACGGCTTACCGAAGATCTGCCCATCCTGCACCACCACGGTATCGGCGCCGAGCACCACGGCATCGCTGCCCGCATCGAGACGGGCGAGACCGGCCCGCGCCTTCTCCCGGGCCAGACGCTGCACGTGCGCCTCGGGCGTCTCGCCGGGCAGCGGCGTCTCGTCGATGGGCGCGGAGAGCAGGCTGAAACGCACGCCGATCTGTTCGAGCAGCTCGCGCCGGCGCGGCGAAGCAGAGGCCAGGTAGAGTCCGGTCATCGGCGGCTCAACGCACGTTCAGGCGCAGCTGCAGAAGGCGCAGCGCGAGGTAGACCCAAGGCCAGAGCAGCGCACTGACCAGCGCCGGCAACACGAAGACCAGGGTCGGCGGAGGGTTGCCGGTAAGCGCCAGCAGCCACAACTGCACCAGTTGAGCGAGGCCGAAGACCACCAGCAATACCAGGCATTGCTGCCAGATCGGGAACATCTGCAGACGCCGATGCAGCGCCTGCACCATGCACACCACCAGCACCAGCACCAGGCCGTTCTGCCCGAGCAGGGTGCCGGAGAGCACGTCCTGGGCAAGACCACAGAACCAGGCGCCGGTCATGCCGATGCGGTCCGGCAGCATCAGCGCCCAATAGCCGAGGATCAGCATCAGCCACAGCGGCCGACCGACTTCGAGGAAAGGCGGCAAGGGAGCCACGTTGAGCACCAATGCCAAGGCCAGCGTCAGCCAGACGACCCAGCCGTTGCGTCGCAGCATCACTCGCCCTCCTGGGTCGTCGCATCGGGCGCCGGAGTGGGTGCCGGGGTGGGCGCCGTGTCGGGTGCGGCATCGTCGGGCATGTCGTCCGGATCGACCTCGGCCTCACCGGCGCGCGATTTGCGCTCGGCCTCGAGCTGAGCCTCGGCGGCGTCGTTGGCCCGCTGTTCCGGGCTGCGCGTATCGGTGAACACCAGCAGCATGTAGTGCGAGCGATTGAGCGCGGCGGTGGGCGTGGCGCGGACGATGGCGAAGGGCTGCCCGGAGTCGTGCACCACTTCGCGCACCACCGCCACCGGATAGCCGGCGGGGAAACGCTGGCCGAGCCCGGAGCTGACCAGCAGGTCGCCCTCGCGAATGTCTGCGGTGTCGGCGACGTGGCGCAACTCCAGGCGCTCGGGATTGCCGGTGCCCACCGCAATGGCGCGCAGGCCGTTGCGATTCACCTGTACGGGAATGCTGTGGGTGCTGTCGGTAATCATCAACACCCGCGCGGAGAACGGCATCACCTCCACCACCTGGCCGACCAGGCCACGGGCATCGAGCACCGGCTGGCCGACGAATACGCCATCGCGTTCGCCCTTGTCGATGATGATGCGGTGGGTGAAGGGGTTGGGGTCGACGCCGACCAGTTCGGTGGCCAGCACCTTGTCATCCACCAACGCCGAGGAGTTGAGCAACTCGCGCAGGCGCACGTTCTGCTCGGTGAGCGCGGCGAGCTTCTGCAAGCGGCGCTGCATCAGCAGCATTTCTGCCTTCAGCCGTTCGTTCTCCGCGGCGAGATCGCTGCGCGAGGCAAGCTCCTGGGTGGCGCTTTGCCAGAGTGCCACCGGCACGCGACCGAGGCTATAGGCTGGGCGAACGATGATCGACAACTGCTCGCGTAGCGGATCGAGCACGGTAAAGCGCGCGTCCACCACCATCAGGGCGATCGACAGAACGACGAACACCAACAGGCGAATGGCGAGGGAAGGTCCCTTGGCGAAGAGCGGTTTGATGGCGAGGTCCTCGCAGCTGCAAGCCGCCAGGTCGCCAGACGCACGCGCCAGCGACCCGGAACCTGTAGCTTGCCGCTTATTCGGTGGAGAGCAGGTCCATGGTGTGCTTGTCGATCATCTCGAGGGCACGACCGCCGCCACGGGCGACGCAGGTCAGCGGGTCCTCGGCGACGATCACCGGCAGGCCGGTTTCCTGGGACAGCAGTTTGTCCAGATCGCGCAGCAGCGCGCCACCACCGGTCAGCACCAGGCCGCGCTCGGCGATGTCCGAAGCCAGCTCCGGCGGGGACTGTTCGAGCGCGCTCTTCACTGCCTGGACGATGGTCGCCAGGGACTCCTGCAGCGCTTCGAGCACCTCGTTGGAGTTCAGCGTGAAGCTGCGCGGTACGCCTTCGGCGAGGTTGCGGCCACGCACGTCGATCTCGCGCAGCTCGGCGCCCGGGAAGGCGGTACCGATTTCCTGCTTGATGCGCTCGGCGGTGGATTCGCCGATCAGCGAGCCGTAGTTACGGCGCACGTAGGTGACGATGGCTTCGTCGAAGCGGTCGCCGCCGACGCGCACGGACTCGGCATAGACCACGCCGTTGAGCGAGATCAGGGCGATCTCGGTGGTACCGCCACCGATGTCGACGACCATCGAGCCGCGTGCCTCCTCGACCGGCAGGCCGGCACCGATGGCTGCCGCCATCGGTTCTTCGATGAGGAACACTTCGCGGGCACCGGCACCGAGCGCCGATTCGCGAATGGCACGGCGCTCGACCTGGGTCGACTTGCACGGCACGCAGATCAGCACACGAGGGCTGGGCTGCAGGAAGCTGTTTTCGTGCACCTTGTTGATGAAGTACTGCAGCATCTTCTCGCAGACGCTGAAGTCGGCGATCACGCCGTCCTTCATCGGACGAATGGCAGAGATGTTGCCGGGAGTACGACCGAGCATGCGCTTGGCGTCGGCGCCGACGGCGACCACGCTTTTCTGGTTGCCATGGTTACGGATGGCGACCACGGAAGGCTCGTTGAGCACGATGCCGCGCTCGCGTACGTAAATAAGGGTGTTGGCCGTGCCCAGGTCGATCGACAGATCGCTGGAGAACATGCCACGGAGTTTCTTGAACATGGGAGAAGAGACCCTGAGGGCAACGCCGCGCGGGCGAGGGGAAAAAATTGGCCCGAACTCTAACAATGGCGGGGATTTTGGGCAACCCGCCCGCTGTGTTAGATTCCCTGCTTTTCCGCGCCCGGCAGGCCGGTGAATGCGCCCGTGGGACAGTATTCGCAGCGATCGGTTCCCTTGCCCCCTCTTGCCGGCGCCTGATCTGGAGACTTGCCGATGGCGCTCGAACGCAGCGACGTGGAGAAGATCGCCCACCTGGCCCGCCTGGGTCTGGACGAGGTCGACCTGCCACGCAGCACAACCACCCTCAACGAGATCCTCGGCCTGATCGACCGCATGCAAGCGGTGGACACCGATGGCATCGCGCCACTCGCCCACCCTCTGGAGGCCACCCAGCGTCTGCGCGCCGACCAGGTCACCGAACAGAATCAGCGCGACGCCTACCAGGCCATCGCCCCGGCGGTACAGGACGGCCTGTACCTCGTGCCGAAAGTCATCGAATAAAGGAAAGGGCTTCATGCACCAGTTGACCCTCGCCCAGGTTTCCAAGGGCCTGGCGGAGAAACAGTTCTCCGCCGAGGAACTCACCGCGACCCTGCTCGCGCGCATCGCGCAGCTCGATCCGCAGCTCAACAGCTTCATCACCGTCACCGAAGAGCAGGCCATCGCCCAGGCCAAGGCCGCCGACGCCCGCCGCGCCGCTGGCGAAAGCGGCGCACTGCTCGGTGCGCCGATCGGCCACAAGGACCTGTTCTGCACCGAAGGCGTGCTGACCTCCTGCGGCTCGAAGATCCTCACCGGCTTCAAGGCGCCGTACAACGCCACCGTGGTGGAGAAACTCGCACACGCCGGCGCCGTGACCCTCGGCAAGCTGAACATGGACGAATTCGCCATGGGCTCGGCCAACGAATCCAGCCACTACGGCCCGGTGAAGAACCCCTGGGACACCCGCCGCGTGCCTGGCGGCTCCTCCGGCGGCTCGGCGGCGGCGGTGGCCGCGCGCCTGCTGCCGGCGGCCACCGGCACCGACACCGGCGGTTCGATCCGCCAGCCGGCAGCGCTGACCAACCTCACCGGGATCAAACCGACCTACGGACGCATTTCGCGCTGGGGCATGATCGCCTACGCCTCCAGCCTCGACCAGGCCGGCCCGCTGGCGCGCAACGCCGAGGACTGCGCGCTGATGCTTGGGGCCATGGCCGGCTTCGATCCGAAGGACTCGACCTGCGTCGATCACCCGGTGGATGACTACCTCGCCGCCCTCGCCCAGCCGCTCACAGGCCTGCGTGTCGGCCTGCCCAAGGAATACTTCGGCGCCGGCCTCGACTCGCGCATCGCCGATGCGGTGATGGCCGTGGCCAAGGAGCTGGAGAAGCTCGGCGCTCGCGTGCAGGAAATCAGCCTGCCGAGCCTGGCCCACGCGATTCCCGCGTACTACGTGATCGCCCCGGCCGAGGCCAGCTCCAACCTGTCGCGCTTCGACGGCGTGCGCTTCGGCTACCGCTGCGAAGACCCGAAAGACCTCACCGATCTGTACAAGCGCTCGCGCGCCGAGGGCTTCGGCGCCGAGGTCAAGCGGCGCATCATGGTCGGCACCTACGCACTGTCGGCAGGCTACTACGACGCCTACTACCTCAAGGCGCAGAAGATCCGCCGGCTGATCAAGAACGACTTCGTGCGCGCCTTCGAGAGCGTCGACGTGATCCTCGGCCCGACCACGCCGAATCCGGCCTGGGCCCTGGGCACCAAGAACGACGACCCGGTCGCGCAGTACCTGGAAGACATCTACACCATCACCGCCAACCTCTCCGGTTTGCCGGGGCTGTCCATGCCCGCCGGCTTCGTCGACGGCCTGCCGGTGGGCGCGCAGTTGCTCGGCAACTACTTCCAGGAAGGCCGCCTGCTCAACGTCGCGCACCAGTACCAGCAGGTCAGCGACTGGCACGCCCGCACCCCGACCGGATTCTAGGCCATGGCGCAGCCATGCAGCCTTTTCCCCTCTCCCATTCTCGGGAGAGGGTGGCGCGCAGCGTCGGGAGAGGGCTGGATGACGCCACACAGGATTGAGGAACACTAAAGATGCAATGGGAAACCGTGATCGGGCTGGAAATCCACGCACAGCTCGCCACCGCCTCGAAGATCTTCTCCGGTAGCGCCACCACCTTCGGCGCCGAGCCCAACACCCAGGCCAGCCTGGTCGACCTGGGCATGCCGGGCACTCTGCCGGTGCTCAACGCCGAGGCCGTACGCATGGCCTGCATGTTCGGCCTGGCGATCGACGCCGAAATCGCCGAGCAGAACGTCTTCGCGCGCAAGAACTACTTCTACCCCGACCTCCCCAAGGGCTACCAGACCAGCCAGATGGACCACCCCGTGGTCGGCAAGGGCCACCTGGACATCACCCTCGAGGACGGCACCGTCAAGCGCATCGGCATCACCCGTGCGCACCTGGAGGAAGACGCCGGCAAGAGCCTGCACGAAGACTTTCAGGGCATGAGCGGCATCGACCTGAACCGCGCCGGCACGCCGTTGCTGGAGATCGTCTCCGAGCCGGACATCCGCAGCGCCAAGGAGGCGGTCGCCTACGTCCGTGCGATCCACGCGCTGGTGCGCTACCTGGGCATCTGCGACGGCAACATGGCCGAGGGCTCGTTGCGCTGCGACTGCAACGTCTCGGTACGCCCGAAAGGCCAGGAAGCCTTCGGCACCCGCGCCGAGATCAAGAACGTCAACTCCTTCCGTTTCATCGAGAAGGCGATCAACCACGAGATCCAACGGCAGATCGAACTGATCGAGGACGGCGGCAAGGTGGTCCAGGAAACCCGCCTGTACGATCCGAACAAGGACGAGACCCGCTCCATGCGCAGCAAGGAGGAAGCCAACGACTACCGTTACTTCCCCTGCCCGGACCTGCTGCCGGTGGTCATCGAGCGCAGCTTCCTCGAGCAGGTGCGCGCGGGCCTGCCGGAATTGCCGGTGCAGAAGCGCGAGCGCTTCGAGGCCGAATACGCGCTGTCCGCCTACGACGCCAGCGTGCTCTCCGCCAGCCGCGAGATGGCCGAGTACTTCGAGCAGGTGGCCAAGACCTGCGGCGACGCCAAGCTGTCGGCCAACTGGGTGATGGGCGAGCTGTCCAGCCTGCTGAACAAGGAAGGCCTGGAGATCGAACAGTCGCCGGTTTCCGCCGAACAGTTGGGCGGGGTGATCCTGCGCATCAAGGATGACACCATCAGCGGCAAGATCGCCAAGACCGTCCTCGAAGCACTGGCTGCTGGCGAAGGCGCATCGGCCGACGAGATCATCGAGAAGAAGGGCCTGAAGCAGGTCACCGACTCGGGCGCCATCGAGGCGATGCTCGACGAGGTGCTCGCCGCCAATGCCGCCCAGGTCGAACAGTACCGCGCCAGCGACGAAGCCAAGCGCGGCAAGATGTTCGGCTTCTTCGTCGGCCAGGCGATGAAGGCGTCCAAGGGCAAAGCCAACCCCGGCCAGGTGAACGCCCTGCTGAAGAAAAAGCTCGAAGGCTGATGATGCTCTATCGCCTCGCGGTCCTGCTGACGATCTCGCTGCTGGCTGGCTGTGCCAACCAGCGCGAGGTCGGCAGCGTGAGCGCCGCCGGCTATAGCGCCTCGGGCATGGCCTCCTACTACGGCGCGCGTCACCACGGGCGGACCACCGCCAGTGGCGAACCGTTCGATCGCACCGCGCTCACCGCCGCGCACCGGACCCTGCCGTTCGGCAGCCGAGTACGGGTCACCCGCGAGGACAACGGGCGCAGCGTGGTGGTCAGGATCAACGACCGTGGACCGCACACCCGTAATCGACTGATCGATCTTTCCGAAGCCGCCGCACGCCAGTTGGACATGATCGACGCCGGCGTGGCGCGAGTACGCCTGGAAGGGTTGCCGTGACATTTGGTTACAGCGCTGGCTGCTACTTTAGGGTTCACCGGTAATCTAAACGCCGTCCCAACCGCGGAAACACAGCCGTACATGTCCCTCATCCCCATCGCCCAGTTGCTTGCCGGCCTCCTGCTCCTGGCTCTGGGCGCAGAGCTTCTGGTGCGTGGCGCGGTGCGCCTGGCAGCTCGGCTCGGCCTCTCGCCCTTGCTGATCGGCCTGACCCTGGTCGCTTTGTTGACCAATGCCCCCGAACTGGCCGTAGCGTTGCGCGCCAATGCCCAAGCCAGCGGTGATCTCGCCGTCGGCACGGTACTGGGCAGCAATCTCGCCAACCTGCTGCTGGTGCTCGGCGGCTGTGCCGTGTTGCGTCCGCAATGGGTCTCGCGCAGCCTGGCACTCATCGATGCACCGCTGTTGCTCGGCGCCGGGCTGCTCGTCACCTACCTGGGAAGTGACGCGCACCTGGAGCGCGTCGACGGCGCCGTACTGCTGTTCGCACTGTTCGCCTACCTGTGCCTGCTGGCGTGGCGCGCGCTGCAGCCGGGTGAGCACGCCGACAGTCGCCTGCTGGCACACCGGCCACGGCGCTGGCCGACGGCGATACTGGTGATTCTGGGCGGACTGCCGCTGTTGTTGGGCGGCGCCACGCTGATGGTTCAGGGCGCCAGCCAGTTGGCCCTCGACCTGGGACTTTCCGAGCGCCTGATTGGACTTACCGTGGTCGCGCTGGGCACTTCGTTGCCGGAATTCGCCATTTCTCTGGTCGCCGTGCTGCGTGGACAACGGGAGATCGCCATCGGCAACGTCATCGGCAGTTGCCTGTTCAACCTGCTGCTGGTGCTCGGTGCCACCGCGCTGGTCGAGCCCGAGGGACTCTCCATCTCGCCCAATACCCTGGCCTTCGACCTGCCCGCCTGGCTCGCCGCCAGCGCCGGCTGCCTGCTGGTGCTGCTCGCCGGCCGGCGCATCGGCCGCTGCGAAGGTCTGCTGTTCCTGGTTGCCTACGCCGGATACCTGTCGCAGTTGCTGCTGGTCGCCTCCGGCATGCGCCGCCTGGCCCAACTGCAGCACCTGCTGATCTGGAGTGCGCTACCGCTGGGTCTGCTCACCTTGTTCCTACTGGCTCGCCGCCTCGTCCGACGGCAGAGCGCCTTCCATCCGAATGCTTCGACGGAGTCCACTCCATCATGACCCTGATGACCCTCGTGCAACTCGTGGCCGGCCTGGTGCTTCTGGTAGCCGGCGCAGAAGTTCTGGTACGTGGCGCCGCCCGCCTCGCCGCCCGCTTCGGCATCCCGCCGCTGGTCATCGGACTGACCGTGGTCGCCTTCGGCACCAGCGCGCCGGAAACCGCGGTCAGCGTGCAATCGGCCTGGGCCGGCAGCGGCGACCTGGCGATCGGCAACGTGATCGGCAGCAACATCGCCAACGTGCTGCTGATCCTCGGCATCTCGGCGATGGTTGCACCGCTACTGGTGTCGCGGCAGCTGATCCGCCTCGACGTGCCTTTGATGATCGGTGCCAGTCTGGTGACCTACGCACTGGCCTGGGATGGCGCGCTCAGCCGCCTGGATGGCGCTTTTTTGTTTACCGCGGTGCTCGTCTACACGGGGTTCCTGATCTACAGCGCACGCCGCGAAAAGGCGCCTGCGGAGCAGGACGAGTTCGACACCGAATACGCCCTGCCCGCCGAATCGCGTCCCTGGGGCTGGGCCATCGACCTGGCGCTGGTGGTGGCCGGACTGCTGCTGCTGGTGGGGGGGTCGGACTTTCTGGTCGCCGGCGCGACCAGCCTGGCACGGGCGCTGGGTCTGTCGGACCTGGTCATCGGTCTGACCGTGGTGGCGATCGGCACCTCGCTGCCGGAGCTGGCGACCTCGGTGCTGGCGGTGCTCAAGGGCGAACGCGACATCGCCGTCGGCAATATCGTCGGAAGCAACCTGTTCAACCTGCTCTGCGTGCTGGGCCTGGCCTCGCTGGTCTCGCCACAGGTCATCGCGGTATCGAGCAACGCCCTGCAGTTCGACTTCCCGATCATGATCGCAGTGGCGGTGGCCTGCCTGCCGATCTTCTTCACCGGACAACGCATCGATCGCTGGGAGGGGCTGCTGTTCTTCCTTTTCTACCTGGCCTACACCACCCACCTGATACTGCAGGCCAACGCCTCGCCACTGCATCCGAGCTTCGCCCACGCCCTGGTCTGGTACGTGCTGCCACTCACTGCGCTGACCCTGGCGGTGCTCACCGTTCGCGCCTGGAAGCTTCAGCGCAGCGCTAGGGGCTAGATCCAGCCGCCCCACTGCAGGACGAAGAGGCCGATATTGCTCACCGGCACCGCCATCAGCGTGCTGACCACGATGATGGTCGCCGCCAACTCGTGATTGCCACCCACGGCGCGGGCCATCACGTAGCTGGCCGCCGCCGTGGGGCTGGCGAAGTAGAGAAACAACACGCCGAGGTCGGCGCCGCGAAAACCGAGCAGCCAGGCGCCCAGTGTCAGCACGGCCGGCAACCAGACCATCTTCATCAGGCTGGTCGACAGTGCCAGTCCCCGACCACGCTGCAGTGAGGCGATGGACAGGGTGCCACCGATGCAGATCAGCGCCAGTGGCAGGGTCATCTGTGCAAAGTAGTGGCCGGAGGTGAGCAGCCATTCTGGCAAGGGAATCCGCCAGATGGCGAAGGGCAGTGCCGCCAGCACGCCAATGATCATGGGATTCTTCGCGATGCTGCGGGCCACGCTCAGCGGGTCGCTCTTCACCGCCGGGCTATAGACCGCCAGCACTACCGCCGACAGTGCGTTGTAGAAGATGATCACCATCCCCGCCAACAAACTGCCCAGGGTCAGGCCGTAATCGCCGTAGAGACTGGTGACCAAAGCCAGACCAACGACGCCGTTGTTGCCGCGAAATGCGCCCTGGGTGCACACGCCGCGTTCTTCGTAGGGGCAGAAGCGCACGGCCCAACACCAGCAGAGGGCGAAGCACACCAAGGTACCGACGGCGTAGTAAACCAGGGTGGCGACCGGCAGCGCATCACCGACGTCCGCTTCGACGATACCGAGGAACAACAGGGTCGGCATGGTCGCGTTGAACACCAGCGCCGAGGCGGTATCGATGAAAGGTACGTCGATCAGCCCGAGACGGCGCAGCAATACGCCCAGGAACAACATGGCGAACACCGGCGCGGTGATCGCCATGGTCTGGCTGAAGAGTTCGAGCATCGAAATAGCACCCTGGGTGTCAGGGCGCCTATCCTAGCAGGCGAGCGCCTCGACACACATGAGGCAGGGCGTTCGCGAGCCTTTATGAACGACGATGGCCGCTTCAGCGCCGGACCGGACGCTTCTGCAACTTGCGCTGCAGGGTACGCCGATGCATGCCCAGGGCACGCGCGGTCGCCGAGATATTGCCGTTGTGTTCGGCCAGTACGCGCTGGATGTGCTCCCACTGCAGGCGGTCCACCGACATCGGGTTTTCCGGCACCAGGGCGTCCAACTCGACGTGCTGCGAAAGCAGCGCGGCGAGCACGTCGTCGGCATCCACCGGCTTGCACAGGTAGTTGCAGGCACCCCGTTTGATGGCTTCGACGGCGGTAGCGATGCTGGAGTAGCCGGTGAGGATGAGCACCCTCATCTCGGCATCCAGCTCCAGCAGCTTGGGCAGCAGCACCAGGCCGGAATCACCCTCCATCTTCAGGTCGAGCACCGCGTAGTCCGGCAGGTCGCGCTGGGCCATGTTCAGGCCTTCCTCGGCAGAGCCGGCAACGCTGACACGCAGACCGCGACGGTCCATGGCTCGGGCCATCACCCGGGTGAAGGTGGGATCGTCATCCACCAGCAGGATGTGCGGGTGCTCCTCACCATCGAACAGGACATCTTCGCTCATTGCCATTCCTCCGCGTTCATGCGCTACTCGCCGCTACTTCAGGGCAACCCGTAGAGGCGTGGAAGACGCAACTCCGTGAGCGTGCCGCCTTCCTCGTGGTTGTACAGTTTAACCGTGCCGCCGGCACGCGTGACGCTGGCCTGGCTGAGGAACAGTCCGAGTCCGAATCCCTTGCCCTTGGTGGTAAAGAAGGGCTTGCCGAGTTGTTCGGCGATCGCCAGGGGCACCCCTGCACCCTGGTCTCGAATCTCGATCCGTATCCACTGGGCATCCCAGCCAACGCTCACGCCCAGATTGTCAGGGCACGCGTCGGCCGCGTTGTTCAGCAAATTCAGCAGGGCCTGCGACAGGTCCGCTGGCGGCATCATCCGCGGGGCTGCGCCGCGCCCGTGGTTCTGGAAGCGATAACTGACCTCCGGACGCATCAGGTGCCAGCGGCGCAACACCGACTCGAACCATTCAACCGCAGTCTGCTCCTGCACGGCTTGACGCCGGTCAGCTTCGGCGGCGCGCACCAAGTGCTGCAAGGTCTCCTTGCACAGCTTCACCTGCTCCTGCAGCAGCGCCAGGTCTTCCTGCAGCGCCGGGTCGCGATGCTCCCGGCGTAGCTCCTTGAGCAGCACGCTCATGGTCGCCAGCGGCGTGCCCAGCTCATGGGCGGCGCCCGCGGCCTGAGTCGCCACCGCCATCAGTTGCTCGTCACGCATGCGCTCCTCGCGGCGCTGTGCCTGCAGACGCTCCTGGCGGCGCAGCTCCTCGGCCATGCGCGCGACGAAAACGGTGATCAGCGCCGCGGCCAAGGCGAAGCTCAGCCACATCCCATAGACCTGCAGTGTGGCGCGATGGGCGACATCGATGCCCAGCGGGTCGTACCACACCAGCAGAGCGGTGTAGCCCACCAGCGCCAATGCGGACAGCAGGATCGCATGCATCCACGGCAGGGTCGCCGCGGCCACCGTCAGCGGCACCAGGTAGTAGGAAACGAAGGGGTTGGTCGGCCCGCCGGTGTAGAACAGCAGCACGCTGTGCACGATCAGGTCGCAACCCAGATGGCAGGCGTACTCGAACTCGGTCACCGGCCAGGGCCCACGAAGGCGCAGGGCGGTGAGCAGGATCAGCCCGGCGGCGATGCTCAAGGTCACGCACAGCGGTATCCAGGGCAGCGGCAGCAGATCGAAGGCGTAGGCCAACCCTACCGAACCGGCCTGCGCCATGAGCACCAGGCAACGAATGAGGGCGAGCCGCAGGAGATTCTGACGGCTGGCCGAGAGCAACTGGATCGGCGCGATCGGAGCGAGCATGGGGACTCCTGTGGGAAGCGGCGAGTATACCCAAGCTCGCCCCAGGCCTGCCCGTCTGCGGCAAAGCGCCACGTCGAAGCCAAGCGTACGCCACCGTCGACGAGCAGGGGGGAGATCGGTAGCCTGAACGAAACCCTTGCCTCGAACGCCTGCGTCTCGCGCCGGTCCGATGGCAATCGCTCACCGAGCGTTTTCCCCTGCCAAGGAGTCGTCGATGTCCAGATCCCTTCCCGCCCTGCTCGCCCTGTTGCTGGGCTGCGCCGCCGCCAGCGCGCAGGCCGACGAGCCGCGCTACAACCAGATCGCGCTACGCGCCGAGGTCTCCGCCGAGGTGCCCCAGGACCGCATGCAGGTAGTCCTCTACAGCGAGGAACAGGGCGAAGACCCCGCGGCGCTGGCCGCTCGCGTCACCAAGACACTCAACGCGGCGGTGCAACAGGCCCGCAAGGTCGAGGCGGTACAGACCAGTCTCGGCGGGCGCAACAGCTACCCCATCTACGACAAGGACGGCCAGCAGCTCAGCGGTTGGCGCGAGCGCGCCGAACTGCGCCTGGAAAGCGGTGATTTCGCCGCACTGTCGAGCCTGACAGGCGAGCTGCTGCAACAGTTGAAGATGGCAGGGATGAGCTTTTCCCTGTCCGATTCGGTACGCAAGCAGCGTGAGGATGCGCTCATCGAACAGGCCATCGCCGCCTTTCGCGCGCGCGCCAAGCTGGCCAGCGAGGCGCTCGGCGGCAGCGGCTACCGCATCGTCAGCCTGAACCTGAACAGCAACGGCTTTTCCACGCCGCGCCCGATGTACGCCATGGCCAAGGGCGCCTCGATGCGCGACTCGCTGGCGGTGACTCCGGAGATCGAGGCGGGCAATAGCCAGGTCCAGGTCAGTGCCGACGGCGTCATCGAGGTACAGATGCCCTGAGCCTGGACCTCGCCAGGCGCGCCAGTCTCTCGACACGTCAGCGTGTCGAAGAGGCTGGGCCCTGTACACTG
This sequence comes from Pseudomonas sp. R4-15, assembly GCF_055768815.1. NCBI lineage: Bacteria > Pseudomonadati > Pseudomonadota > Gammaproteobacteria > Pseudomonadales > Pseudomonadaceae > Pseudomonas > Pseudomonas sp. R4-15. The sequence continues at coordinate 1,555,295 of NZ_CM147293.1, read as the reverse complement.
GCGCCCCGTACGTCATCGCCCGGAGGCTGATCGATGCTGCTCTTCGTCGCCCGTCGCCTGGGCCTGATCCTGCCCAGTATCCTGGGCGTCACCCTGCTCGCGTTCGCACTCATCCGCCTGGTACCTGGTGACCCGCTCGAAGTGATGGCCGGGGAGCGCCTGCTCGATCCCCAGCAACATGCCGCAGCCCTGCATCGCCTGGGCCTGGACCAACCGCTGGCGGTGCAATACCTGGACTACCTGCGTGACCTCGCCGGTGGTGACCTGGGCCACTCCCTGCGCAGCGGCGACAGCGTCTGGAGCGAGTTCCTCGCGCGCTTCCCGGCGACCCTCGAACTGGCTCTGGCGGCCTTGCTGTTCGCCACCCTGCTGGGCGTACCGGCGGGAGTGGTGGCGGCGCTCAGGCGCGGTTCGACGCTGGACCACGGCGTGATGGGCCTGGCGCTGACCGGCTATTCGATGCCGATCTTCTGGTGGGGGCTGATCCTCATCATGCTGTTTTCCGTGAACCTGGGCTGGACGCCGGTCTCCGGCCGCCTCGACCTGCTCTACGACGTGCCGCCGGTCACCGGGCTGATGCTCGTCGATACCCTGCTCAGCGACGAACCCGGCGCCTTCCTCGACGCCCTGCATCACCTGCTGTTGCCGGCCGTGGTGCTGGGTACCATCCCGCTGGCGGTGATCGCCCGCATGACCCGCTCGGCGATGCTCGAAGTGCTGCGCGAGGACTACATTCGCAGTGCCCGCGCGCGCGGCCTGTCGCCCGCCCGGGTCATCCTGCTGCATGCCCTGCGCAACGCGTTGGTGCCCGTGCTCACGGTGTTCGGCCTGCAGACCGGCGCGTTGCTCGGCGGCGCGGTACTCACCGAAAAGCTGTTCTCCTGGCCGGGCATCGGCAACTGGCTGATCGAAGCGGTCAGTGCCCGCGACTACCCCGTGGTGCAGAGCGGCATCCTGCTGATCGCCGCTCTGGTGATCCTGGTGAACGTCAGCGTCGATCTGCTCTACGGCCTGGCCAACCCACGCATTCGGCATGCCCGATGAACGCTGACCCCACGATGGCCGACACGTCGCCCCTGCCCCCCTCGGCGCTGGCGGGATTTTTCCGGCACTTCGCCCGCAACCGCGGCGCCCTGGGCGGCGCGGCCTTTCTCCTGCTGCTGGTCATCTGCGCCCTGTTCGCCCCCTGGCTGGCGCCCTTCGATCCAACCGAGCAGTTCCGCGACGCGCTGCTGACGCCGCCGGCCTGGCTCGAGGCTGGCCAGGCGCGCTTTCTGCTGGGCACCGACGAACTGGGCCGCGATCTGCTCTCGCGGCTGATCCATGGCGCCCGCCTGTCGCTGCTGATCGGCCTGGCCTCGGTGCTCTGCTCGCTGCTTCCCGGCGTACCGCTGGGCCTGCTCGCCGGTGTTTTCCCGCGTCTGCTGGGCCCTGGGATCATGCGCCTGATGGACATCATGCTGGCGCTACCGGCGTTGCTGCTGGCGGTCGCCATCGTCGCCATCCTCGGCCCAGGGCTGGGCAACACGGTGTTCGCCATCGCCCTGGTATCGCTCCCCGCCTACGTACGCCTGACCCGCGCCACGGTGCTCGGCGAGATCGACCGGGACTACGTGACCGCCGCCCGTCTGACGGGTGCCGGACTGCCGCGGCTGATGCTCATCACGCTGCTGCCCAACTGCCTGCCGCCGCTGATCGTACAGGCCACCCTGGGCTTTTCCGCGGCCATCCTGGATGCCGCCGCGCTGGGCTTCCTCGGCCTCGGCGTGCAGCCGCCAACCCCGGAATGGGGCAGCATGCTCGCCTCGGCACGGGACTATATCGAGCGCGCCTGGTGGGTCGTCACCCTGCCCGGCCTTGCCATCCTGCTCAGCGTGCTGGCGATCAATCTGGTCGGCGACGGTCTGCGCGACGCGCTGGACCCGAGACTCAAGGACGCCGGATGACACACGCCAACGACGCCGCCCTACTGAACATCCGCGATCTGTCGGTGCGCTTCGGCACGGCCGCGCCGGTAGTCGATGGCCTCGACCTGACGCTACAGGCGAGCGAAGTGCTGGCCATCGTCGGCGAGTCCGGCTCGGGCAAGTCGATGAGCATGCTCGCGCTGATGGGGTTGATCGATCCGCCCGGCCGGGTCGAGGCCCGTTGCCTGGAATTCGCCGGCCAGGACCTGTTGCAGCTACGCGGTCGCGCCCGCCGACGGCTGATCGGCAAGGACCTGGCAATGGTCTTCCAGGACCCGATGGGCACGCTGAACCCGGCGTTCACGGTGGGCTTCCAGCTCGAGGAAGTGCTGCGCCAGCACCTCGGCCTGAAGGGGCGAGCGGCCCACCAGCGCGCCCTGGAACTGCTCGAACGGGTGGAAATCCCCGCCGCCGCCAGTCGCTTGAAGGCCTACCCGCATCAACTCTCCGGCGGCATGAACCAGCGCGTGGCGATTGCCCTGGCGATCGCCGCCGAGCCGCGCCTGCTGATCGCTGACGAGCCCACCACCGCACTGGACGTGACCATCCAGGCGCAGATCATGGACCTGCTGCTCGACCTGCAGCGCAGCCAGGGCATGGCGCTGATCCTCATCAGCCACGACCTGGCGGTGGTCGCCGAGCGCGCCGAACGGGTCTGCGTGATGTACGCCGGGCAACTCGTCGAGGATGGACGCATCCCGGCGCTGTTCGAGGCGCCGGCGCACCCCTACAGCGAAGCGCTGCTGGCGGCGATCCCCGATCCGGCTCGCCCCACACAGCGGCTGACGAGCCTGCCAGGCGTGGTGCCCGGCGCCCAGGACCGCCCCGACGGCTGCCTGCTCGCACCGCGCTGCCCTTACGTGCAGCCGGACTGCCGCGGCAGCCGCCCGGCGCTGGCGCCGGGCCGTCTGAGTCAGGTCCGCTGCTTCCACCCACGCAATCAGGAGGCCCGCCCATGACCCTGCTGGTGGCCGAGGACCTGGCGCGCCATTACCCGGTGGCACGCGGACTGCTGCGACGCCCGGCGATGCTACGCGCACTGGATGGCGTGTCCTTCGCGCTGGCCGCCGGACAGACCCTGGCGGTGGTCGGTGAGTCCGGTTGCGGCAAGTCCACCCTGGCTCGCGCACTGACGATGATCGAGACGCCCACGGGCGGCTCGCTGCGGATCGCCGGGACGGACCCGGCCCAGGCCGATCGCGCCACCCTCAAGCGCCTGCGTCGCGACGTGCAGATGGTCTTCCAGAATCCCTACGCCTCGCTCAATCCCCGCCGCAGCATCGGTGCGCAACTGGCCGAGCCCCTGGCGATCAACACCGACCTGAGCGGTGCCGAACGCCGCGAACGGGTCGAAGCGATGCTTGCCCAGGTCGGCCTGCGCGGCGACCACCAGGCGCGCTACCCGCACATGTTCTCCGGCGGCCAGCGGCAACGTATCGCCATCGCCCGGGCGATGATGCTGGCGCCCAGAATACTGGTGGCGGACGAGCCGACCTCGGCGCTGGATGTGTCCATCCAGGCCCAGGTGCTCAACCTGCTGGCCGAGCTGCAGCAGACCTACGCGACCGCCTACGTATTCATCTCCCACGACCTCGCGGTGGTGCGCCATGTCGCCGACCAGGTGCTGGTGATGTACCTGGGCAAGGCGATGGAACTCGGCCCGGCCGCAGCCGTGCAGGACACCCCGCTGCACCCGTACACCCAGGCCCTGCTGGCCGCCACGCCGAGCCTGCACGCACCGGCAAGCGGGTCGCGCCGACGCCTGGCGGGCGAACCGCCGAACCCGCTGGCGCCGCCCGGCGGCTGCGTATTCCATCCGCGCTGCCCCTACGCCAGCGAACGCTGCCGCCACGAGGTGCCGGCGCTACGCGAGGTGCGGGGACGCCAGGTGGCCTGTCATTTCGCCGGGGAGGTGGGCGTTTGAAGAGCCGGTAGCGCCCAGGACGACACCAGGTCGTCGCGTACGCGGCCAGCCCCGGGCCCTTGCTGTATACTGCGCGCCGACTTTTTCCCGCTTCTCCAATCAGGTTCGCCGCATGACCACCCAGGCCGCCGAAGTCGCCAAACGCCGTACCTTCGCCATCATCTCCCACCCCGACGCCGGCAAGACCACCATCACCGAGAAATTGCTGCTGATGGGCAAGGCGATCGAGGTCGCCGGTACGGTGAAGTCGCGCAAATCCGATCGCCATGCCACCTCCGACTGGATGGAGATGGAGAAGCAGCGCGGTATCTCCATCACCACCTCGGTGATGCAGTTCCCCTACCGCGAGCACATGATCAACCTGCTCGACACCCCCGGCCACGAGGACTTCTCGGAAGACACCTATCGCACCCTGACGGCGGTGGACTCGGCGCTGATGGTGCTCGACGGCGGTAAGGGCGTGGAGCCACGCACCATCGCCCTGATGGACGTCTGCCGGCTGCGCGACACACCCATCGTCAGCTTCGTCAACAAGCTCGACCGCGACATCCGCGACCCCATCGAGCTGCTCGACGAGATCGAGGCGGTACTGAAGATCAAGGCCGCGCCGATCACCTGGCCGATCGGTTCCTACCGCGACTTCAAGGGCGTCTACCACCTCACCGAAGACAAGATCCTGGTCTACGTGCCCGGCCACGGCCACGAGCGCACCGAGACCCGCGTCATCGAACGGTTGGACTCGGATGAAGCCCGCGCCCACCTGGGCGACCTCTACGACGACTTCGTCGAGCAGCTCGAACTGGTCCAGGGCGCCTGCCACGAATTCGACGCGCAGGCCTTCCTCGACGGCCAGATGACCCCGGTCTTCTTCGGTACCGCACTGGGCAACTTCGGCGTCGAGCACGTGCTCGATGCCATCGTCGACTGGGCCCCGCGGCCGCTGCCGCGCGCCGCCCACGAGCGCCTGGTGGAACCGACCGAGGAGAAATTCAGCGGCTTCGTGTTCAAGATCCAGGCGAACATGGACCCCAAGCACCGCGACCGCATCGCCTTCATGCGCATCTGCTCCGGGCGCTATGAAAAAGGCATGAAGCTGCGCCATGTGCGCACCAAGAAGGACCTGAAGATCGCCGATGCGCTGACCTTCTTCTCCAGCGAGCGCGAGATGCTCGAGGAGGCCTGGGCCGGCGACATCATCGGCCTGCACAACCACGGCACCATCCAGATCGGCGACACCTTCAGCGAAGGCGAAGTGCTCGGCTTCACCGGCATTCCGCACTTTGCCCCGGAGCTGTTCCGCCGCGTGCGCCTGAAAGACCCGCTGAAGTCCAAGCAGCTGCGCCAGGGCCTGCAGGAACTGGCCGAGGAAGGCGCCACCCAGGTGTTCTTCCCCGAGCGCAACAACGACATCATCCTCGGTGCCGTGGGTGTGCTGCAGTTCGACGTGGTCGCCAGCCGCCTGAAAGAGGAATACAAGGTCGAGTGCGCCTACGAGGCGGTCAACGTCTGGTCGGCGCGCTGGATCGAGTGCAGCGACGAGAAGAAGCTCAAGGAATTCAGCGACAAGGCCTACGAGCACCTGGCCATCGATGGCGGCGGCCACCTCACCTACCTGGCGCCGACCCGGGTCAACCTGGGACTGATGGAAGAACGCTGGCCCGACGTGAAATTCCGCGCGACACGCGAACACCACTGAGGCCCGTCCCTCCTCTCCCAGCCCCTCCCCGCGAGGGGCGAGGGGGAAGAGCAGCGCGGTGAAGATGCTGCGCTGGCGCTCGGTCAACCCGGCCAGACTTGCATCCAGTCGCTGCAAGAGTCTCCGGGCATGCAACCCCTCTTCCACCGAAGCCTCGCTGGAGGGCACCGACAGCAGCTCGTCTTCCGGAACGTCCTGCAGTACAGAGCGAGACTGCATGCGCACACGGCGCAGGTAGTCCAGCGCCAGGTTGCGCCCGGCCTGGAAGAGAAACGGCTCGAGATGCTCTACACACCGTTCGGCCAGGACGTTCGAGGCCTTCAGTTAGGTCTCTTGCACCAGCTCCTCGACGACGCTGGGGTTATGCACCATGCGTAACAGCGTACGCAGCAATGGCTGGCGCTGGCGATGAAGACACTGTCGAAATCGGGAGAGGACACGGCGGGACTTGGCTGGGAATTCAGAAAATGACAATCACTCTTGGTAGCGGGAAATGCAAGCACCCTGCCGTACGCCGTCACTCGGCGATCCCGGCGCCTGCTCGAAGCCTCACGGAATCAGCCATGAGCAACGCGCAGGAAAAAGCCAGCAACGCCGAAGGGGCACCTCGATAGAAAACGCCATCGACCATGGAGAACACCAACAAGGCCAGGCAGATGGCAAATCCCAAGGCGAGATGCTGGCGCACCTCCACATGTGGACGCGCAAAGAAGGCTCGCGCGCTCCTCTGCAAGACGAATCCAATCGTGGAAAACACCCCTATTGCCCCGACAATCCCCCACTCCAGCAACATCTGTATCAGGCTGTTATGGGCCTGAACGAAGAGCGGAGAGGGCCAGAGAGCACGGAATGCTTCGCCGCCCCAACCAAACCAGGGCCGCTGTGCAATGTAGTCGATCAGATAGAGCCACATACTCAGCCGTCGCGAGCTGAGCTGCTCCATATCCATCGCCGCGCCGCTACGCAGCCAAGCGCCCCACCAGCCAATCCCACTCTGGTCGGTATTGAACGCAGCGGACAGCGCCAGCGCCACCAGCGTCGCGACGGCCAGCCCCACCCAGCACAAGGCATAACGACGCCCGTGGAATGCAAGGCTCAACAGCAGGATGCCGAGCAACATAGCGAGTATCGCACCCCGACCGCCACTCCATAGCACCAGCGAGGAGGAGAGCAGGTAGGCGAGCATCGCCAGCCCTCGCCAGACGCCCTCCCTCATCATCCATAGCCAGGCAGCCACGATGGGTATGATCGCGAAGGACAAACCAAGGGATCGAATATGGGTGAAGAGTGGCGGTGCGTAGAACCAGTCGTACTGACGCGGCGCTTCGAGGGAAAACCATATGGACAGCCAAACGCCGACATAGAGCGTCACCGAAAGCAACAGACCGCCGATGATCCCGTTCAACGCCGCTCGGTTCTCCCGCAGTACCGCGTAGCAAACCACGCCGAACACGCAGTGCAACACCACCTCAACGGCACGACGCCCGTCGGCAATTCCCACGCCATCCAGGCGGGCCAACGAGTTGGAGCAAAGCAGTGCCACCCCAAGCGCCCCTAGCCATAGCAGCACCTTGTACGAGAAAGCTCTCCGCGCGGGGCCGAGCAGCAGTATCAGGACCACCAGCACTTGCAAGAGCGCAATCAACCAGTTGTTCTGCGGGGTACTGGAAATATTGACGAACGCAAGGCTCAGAAAGAACAGCCCAAGAACACATCCCTGTACTGCCACCTTGGCTCTCCTTAGGGCATACGAAACCGAACCCAGGGCACCAAGCCCGCGGCGAACACGTCTCTTTTTTCACGCTGATTGAGAATGACCGGGGAATGGTCGCCGACCAGGATAACTTCCACGCCACGCATGTCCTCTCGTGCGAGTAGACGTGCAAGGCCGGAAAGGAACTGGGCTTGCAGCTGCAGATTTCGACAGGATTCGGCCTCGCCGGCAAGAGCCCTATGAGCCGCACAGTCGAAATCGACTTCACGCAAATCCCTTGAGTCGTAGGGCGGATGGCTGTTCAGCGTCATCCAGTAGAGGAAGCGCTTGCCTGGCTGCGCGAAGAACGTCTCGACCTCATCCAGCAGATCCAGATCACAGCCACCTGGGAAGGAATAACACCGTCTTGGCCAGGTGCGGCTTTCGAAAAAGGTGTCCTCCTGGAAACCCACGCGTGGATACCAAAAGCGCCGGTCGTACATGGTCCCGCTCGCCGCATGCATCGAGCGCGTCCGATAGCCCTGCGCCGCCAACAGACGGGGCAGGCAATGCTCGAAGCCTGTGGACACATCCTTCAATGCGTAATGCGACGGGGCCAGTCCGCACAACTCGCGCATTTCCCCACCCAGGGTGATACCCACGAAGGGAAGCGTTCCCTGCTGCATCTGCGGAGCGAGTTGCCGCAACGGGGACAGTAAGGCCTGTTGGATGCGCGGATCATTGGTCACCCCCCAAGACTCCATGACCACGAGCAGGAGTTTTGCCGGCAGCGCATCCGGCGCCTTCAACCAAGGCTGCGAAGCCCCCGGGACAGGCCCCTTGAACGGCGCGCCGGCGTCCTGCTCGAACAGTTCAAGGAAACTGTCTGCACGTGAGTCGAACCAGTTCACGGCCTGACTGGAAACCAGTGTCTGCTGGGGCCGATAGAAACGCTGCCCCGTGTCCGACTGAAGACTTTCGATGGCGTAGACGCACAGGGCCAGGTTGAGGAGCACCAGCGCACTCATGCGTCCGCAACACCGAGCGACAACGAACATTCCCGCCAGCAACCCACCGCACAGCGATATCGCGGTGAACAACCAGACTTGATGCGTGAGCGAGGCGGAAGACACGAAGCCTACGACATAGGCCAGATCCTCCAGTCGCATCAGCGGGAAGACCTGCCCGACCAGCATGAGCACGTCGGACGCCAAGAACACCAGCAACAACAACGTCCCTACCCGACGCCAACCGAAGCTAATTAGCACCAGAGCCAACAGGTAATCTACGTTGACGAGCGGACGCGCCAGAGCTAGCCATGAGGCCAGGCCAAATAACGGCCCGTTGGACAGACACAGAAATGAAATTGCGCCAGCCAGGGGAGGGAAAAGGCGTCGATCAGACATCCTTGGGCTGGGAACGCTTCAAAATAATAGGAAATGGCGCATCGGCCCACCGAGAAACGGACCGAGTGATGATGGAAAAACCGCTAGATTCATACCATACCCGCACCGAGGCGCAGGCATGGTATGCAATTCCACGCCGGGGCGTGGGGCGTACAGTCAATTAGCTACCGCTACCACAGCCAGTGGGAATGTACTGGGCATCCAAATCAGTCGTGCACGACCAGTTGCCGCTGGTAGAGTCACGCACCATATTCACAGCAGAACCGTTTACAGCAGGACCAACACTTCCGTCCAGCGTGAAAGTGATCTGCATGTTTTCCTGCCCGGAGTTAGTCAAGCTAACGGTGCCCAGAGCGCTAGAGTCCGCCTCAAGCCCAAGATAGGTTTCCGGCGTACTGGGAGTTAGCGTTGGCGTTACCCCTCGCTGAATCATATCTTCCGCCGCCGTAACCAGAGGACGGATAGTGGCCAAAGCAGCGCTGGCCTGCGAACGCGCAACGTAGTTCTGGTACTGAGGAATAGCGATTGCAGCCAGGATGCCGATGATCGCCACGACGATCATCAGTTCGATCAAGGTAAAGCCTTTCTGAGCCTTCATTGAAACTCTCCGGTGGGTAGATAACCGCTGGATGCCAAGCACATTCCATACCAGCGCTAACAATGCTGGCTTCCGCCTGTTTGAGTGCATCCCAACATGAATCACAGGGGTCACAAGCTGACAATTTCTGTCACCTGCGACTTCAGCGATTTGGCAGCCTCGCGCATCCGCGCTATAAGGGCACGCAGGTATTTCGAGGCATCTCATGACCGATTCCGTGACCCTTTCCGGCCTCGCCCGCCAATTGGTGCAAGCCGGCCTGCTGGATGAAAAAGCTGCCCAGCGCGCCATGCAGGACGCGCAACGCAACAAGTCCCCCCTGGTCAGTCACGTAGTGCAATCGCGCCTGGTGTCGGCCCGTGCCGTCGCGGAGCTGGCCGCCGAGCAGTTCGGCATTGCGCTGTTCGACCTGAAGACCCTCGACCCGGAGGGTCAACCCAAGGACCTGATCAGCGAGAAGCTGGCCCGACAGCACCGCGCGATTCCCCTGTGGCGTCGCGGCACCAAGCTGTTCATCGGCATCTCCGATCCCACCAACCATCAGGCGGCTCGCGATATTCGCTTCAGCACCGGAATGAACACCGAAGCGATCCTGGTCGAGGACGACAAGCTCGGCGAGGCCCTCGACAAGCTCTATGAAGCCTCCGGCACGGGCCTGGACGGCCTGAACGACGTCGATCTGGAAGGTCTCGACGTCGACAATAATGGCCAGGAAGAACGCACCCTCGGCGATGCCGCCGATGCCGATGACGCCCCGGTGGTCCGCTTCGTCAACAAGATGCTCCTCGACGCCATCCGCGGCGGATCCTCGGACTTGCACTTCGAGCCCTACGAGAAGACCTTCCGCGTGCGCTTCCGCACCGACGGCCTGCTGCACGAGGCCGCGCGCCCGCCGATTCAGCTGGCCAGCCGCATCACCGCGCGCCTCAAGGTCATGGCCGGACTGGACATCTCCGAACGCCGCAAGCCGCAGGACGGCCGCGTGAAGATGCGCATTTCCAAGACCAAGGCCATCGATTTCCGCGTCAACACCCTGCCTACCCTGTGGGGCGAAAAGGTGGTGATGCGTATCCTCGACCCGACCAGCGCGCAGATGGGCATCGATGCCCTGGGCTACGAGGAAGAGCAGAAGCAACTCTACCTGAACGCCCTCAAGCAGCCCCAGGGCATGATCCTCGTGACAGGGCCGACGGGGTCGGGCAAGACGGTTTCGCTGTACACCGGCCTGAACATCCTCAATACCGTCGACATCAACATCTCCACGGCGGAAGACCCAGTGGAGATCAACCTCGAGGGCGTCAACCAGGTCAACGTGAACCCGCGCCAGGGCATGGACTTCGCCCAGGCGCTACGCGCCTTCCTGCGCCAGGACCCGGACGTGATCATGGTCGGCGAGATCCGCGACCTGGAGACCGCGGAAATCGCCGTCAAGGCCGCGCAGACCGGGCACATGGTGCTTTCCACGCTGCACACCAACTCGGCGGCGGAAACCCTGACCCGCCTGCGCAACATGGGCGTGGCGGCCTTCAACATCGCCACCTCGGTCAACCTGATCATCGCCCAGCGTCTGGCGCGCAAGCTCTGCACCCATTGCCGCAAGCCGGTCGAGCTGCCGCGCGAGACCCTGCTGCACGAGGGCTTCCCCGAGGAGCGCATCGGTAGTTTCCAGATCTACGCACCCGTGGGCTGCGACCTGTGCAACGGCGGCTACAAGGGTCGTGTCGGTATCTACGAAGTGGTCAAGAGTACGCCGGCGCTGCAACGCATTATCATGGAGGAAGGCAACTCCATCGACATCGCCGCGCAGATGCGCGCCGATGGCTTCGCCGACCTGCGCACCTCGGGCCTGCGCAAGGCCATGCTGGGCATCACCAGCCTCGAGGAAGTCAACCGCGTGACCAAGGACTAGCCATGGCCCAGCAGAAAGTCCCGAAGAACGTCCTGTTCGTCTGGGAAGGCACCGACCGCAAGGGCACCAAGACCAAGGGCGAGATGAATTCGCCCAGCCCGGCGCTGGTCAAGGCACAGCTGCGCAAGCAAGGGATCAACCCGACCAAGGTGCGCAAGAAGGGTTTCACCTTCGGCACGGGCAAGAAGATCAAGCCGCTGGACATCGCCCTGTTCACCCGGCAGATGGCCACGATGATGAAGGCGGGGGTTCCGTTGCTGTCCGCCTTCGACATCATCGCCGAGGGTTTCGAGAACCCGAACATGCGCAAGCTGATCGAGGACGTGAAGCAGGAAGTGGCCGCCGGTAACAGCCTGGCCAATTCCCTACGCAAATTCCCGCGCCACTTCGACGAACTGTATTGCAACCTGGTGGACTCCGGCGAGCAATCCGGCGCACTGGAAACCCTGCTCGACCGTATCGCGACCTACAAGGAAAAGACCGAGTCGCTGAAGAAGAAAATCCGCAAGGCGATGACCTATCCGATCATGGTCATCGCGGTCGCGGTCATCGTCACCGGGATTCTGCTGGTCAAGGTCGTTCCACAATTCCAGGAAGTATTTTCAGGCTTCGGCGCCGAACTGCCTGCTTTCACGCTGATGGTCATTGGCATGTCCAATGCCATGCAGGACTGGTGGTTCATCGTCTTGCTGTTCTTCTTCGTGGCGGGCTATGCGTTGCGCGAAGCGCATCATCGCTCGAAGAAGTTTCGCGACGGCGTGGACCGCGGGATCCTCAAGCTACCGGTCGTCGGCGACATCATCTACAAGGCGGCAGTCGCCCGCTATGCCAGGACACTGTCGACGACCTTTGCCGCGGGCGTGCCCCTGGTCGAAGCCTTGGACTCGGTTGCCGGCGCCAGCGGTAATGCCGTATTCAGGAGCGCGGTGGAGCGCATCAAGACGGACGTCTCAACCGGCATGCAGCTGAACTTTTCCATGCGCACCACCAACCTGTTTCCCGCCATGGCCGTGCAGATGACAGCCATCGGCGAAGAATCCGGCGCATTGGACTCGATGCTCGACAAGGTGGCGAACTATTACGAGGAGGAGGTCGACAACAAGGTCGACAACCTTACCGCACTGATGGAACCCATGATCATGGTGGTGCTTGGCGTGCTGGTCGGTGGCTTGATCATCGCCATGTACCTGCCGATTTTCCAGCTCGGCAATGTGGTCTGACAATGCCCATAATCGAATTTCTGGCCAGCAACAGACTGGCCCTGACGCTCTGTGCCTTCATCATCGGCCTGCTGATCGGCAGCTTTCTCAATGTCGTCATACACCGCTTGCCGCGCATGCTCCAGCGCGACTGGCGCCAGGAAGCGCGGGAGTTGCTGGAGCTGCCACCTGAGCCCTCCGCAGCGTCCTACAATCTGATCCTGCCGAACTCCCACTGCCCCTCCTGTGGCCACGAAATCCGCCCCTGGGAAAACGTACCGGTCCTCAGCTACCTGCTGCTGCGTGGGCGCTGCTCCGCGTGTCGGCATCCGATCGGTTTGCGCTATCCGCTGGTGGAGCTTGCCTCCGGCATCGCCAGTGCCTTCATCGTCTGGCATCTCGGTCTCGGCTGGCCGGCAGCCGCGCTGTTGCTGCTGACCTGGGGACTGCTGTCGATGAGCCTGATCGATGCGCAGCACCAGATACTGCCCGACGTCCTCGTATTGCCGCTGTTGTGGCTGGGCTTGCTGCTCAACCTCGAAGGCGTCTTCGTCCCCATCGCCGATGCGCTGTGGGGCGCGGTCTTCGGCTATCTCAGCCTGTGGTCGGTGTACTGGGCGTTCAAGCTGCTGACGGGCAAGGAGGGCATGGGGCACGGCGACTTCAAGCTGCTCGCCCTGCTGGGCGCCTGGGGTGGTTGGCAGGTGCTGCCACTGACGATCCTGCTGTCCTCTCTGGTCGGCGCGCTGATCGGCGGCCTGATGCTGCGCCTGCGCCGTGCCGAAGGCGGTACGCCAATCCCCTTCGGGCCGTTCCTGGCCCTGGCGGGGTGGATCGCCTTGATCTGGGGCGAGCAGATTACCGATAGCTATCTGCACTTCGCGGGATTGCGCTGAGCGCGAGGCAATTTTCCGCCCTGGGCTCCCCCTCTCCCCAACCCCTCTCCCGCGAGGGGCGAGGGGCTCTCCGTGCGGGGCTTCAGATCCCGTGCCAGACGCTGGGACCACACCACGGGAAATGGCTGGAGAGAGGTAAGCCAGTGCGTTTATCCGTGGTTTGCGATCAGGCTCGCGAACCTAGTGATTACGCTCGGACGGCGGAGTGGAAAACGGTTCGTCATCCAGCGGATCACCCGGGATGCTGTGCTCTTCGGCGGCCCAGGCGCCAAGATCGATCAGCTTGCAGCGCTCGCTGCAAAAAGGCCTGGCCGGGCTTTGCGGCCCCCAGGCCACGGGCTTGCCACAGGTCGGGCAGGCTACGGTAATGCTCATGGCTGTCCTCCTTTGAGGCTCAGGTAGAAACGATGAAGCTCATCGACCTTCGCGTGCAACTGCCCCAAGTCGCCGTCGTTGAGCAGGACGTCATCGGCCTTGGCGAGACGCGCCTGCCGTGCTGCCTGCGCCTGCAGGATGGCGCGCACCTGGGCCTCGTCAACGCCGTCGCGGCTCATCGCGCGACTGATCTGCAGCGCCTCGGGCGCATCCACGACGAGTAGCCGCTGAACCATGCGGGCCTGCTTCGATTCGACCAGCAGCGGCGACATGAGGATCGCATAGGGCGATTCGGCGCGCTGAAGCGCCTGGGCGACCTCCTGATTGATCAGCGGATGCAACAGCGCCTCCAGCCAACGTCGCTGCTCGGCATCCTCGAAGATCCGCCGGCGCAGTGCCGCCCGATCCAGCGCGCCATCGGCTTGCAGCACGCCTGCGCCAAAGTGCTCGGCGATCCGCGTGAGCGCTTCACGCCCGGGCTCGACCACCCAGCGCGACGCCTGGTCGGCGTCGACCACGTGCACGCCGAGTTCGACAAAACGCGCCGCAGCCGCGCTCTTGCCGCTGCCGATGCCGCCGGTCAATCCGAGTATCCAGGGTTTCATGGCCTTCCCAATCGCTCGGCCGAAAAGGCCGGGGCGGCATGATAAGCCATCTGAAGCGCATGCCGAAGGCCGCCCGGCTCGTCAGCCAGGGTGAACCAGGCGAGCGGCGGTGCAGGATAAAGGCGTGAATTCAGGGGCGCATGAACGCGTAGTCGCGGTCATCGTCCAGGTTGTCGGCGAGAAATATCAGCTCTTGGGCCAGGTCCGCCTGACTGCGCGAGTCCTTGCTACGCTCGACCACCACGCCCAGCAGAGCTCGCAACATCAAGCCTTCCTCGTAGCCGTTCAAGCGTGCCTCGTCGAGTATGTCCTGCAACGCCTCGCGTGCCCATTCGTGTCTGCTCATGCCACTCCCCCGAGTCGATGATCCGAGGGCACATCTTCAGCAGCTCCCCTGGCGGCGATCTTGATGCGCATCAACGCCACGCCTCAAATCAGGGCGGATCGCCGCGACCGCCCCCTCCGTGCTTCTCGTCTTTCCAGGGCGCGGAGAGATAGCGACTGCGGTTGAAGGTTTCCAGCCAGTCCGGATAGAACACCACCAGGGCGCTGATTGCGGTGCCGTTGATGAACGCCTCGGGAAACATCACCAACCAGATATAGCCGGCGAATTCATCCAGCCATGGCGGCATCGGATAACGGCCGTCCACCAGCAGCACGCCCAGACCGGCAAGAATGCAGACCAGCGCGGACAGCGCCGCCGGAAAGAATCCCGAGCAAAAGATGTAGACGAAGAGATTGCGCGGCTGCTTACGCTCCACCAACACCGCGCAGCCTTCGGTGACCAGTATCGGCAGCAGGACCATCAACACCCCATTGAGTCCCATCGCCGCGAGTGACTGATGCCCCATCAGCACCAGAGCCAGCTGAGCCGCAGCCCCGCCGAGCACCGCCAGGGGCCAGTCGAGCAGCAGGGTCACGGCGGTCATGCCGATGAAGTGGAAGGACAACCCGGAGTCGAAGTCGCGGCGTACCAGCCACAGCAGGAACAGGGCGAGGACGGTGCCGAACAAAAGGTGCTGGCGCCGACTGTCGCTGAACAGCTCCAGCCAGGGCGCGCGCCACAGAGCCCAGAGCAGGGCCGCCGCATACAGCAACCAGCCCAGTCCCTGGGCCTGGGCAGAGAGCAGGTGGCTGGCGATCACGGCGCGCTGTCGTCGAGTGCCGCACGCAAGGCGGCGGCATCGTCGAACTGCCGCACGCGGGTAACCTTGCCGCTGTCCAGACCGAGCCAGAGCACCTTGCCCTCCTCCACCGGATAGCGCGGCACGACCCGCGCCTGACGATCGAGCAGGACCCGATAGGGGTAGTCACGCATCGCGGGTATCGCGAATAACGTGGCGATCGGTCCCGGCATGCGGCTGATGTCGGCCAGGAACGCCGCCCGATGCTGGCTGAGCGTCTGCGCCGGCGCGTCGCCGAACGCCTGTTTCACCAGTCCGGCGGCGTCCATGTCGGCGGCTACCAGCAACACCCGGGTGTCGTCGCCGAGGGTGTAGGGCTGATCGAACTGGTCCAGCAGCGTCCAGGGACGCAGCGTGTCGCCGGTTTCCAGCGCCTGGGCCATCCCCGGCAACAACGCGGCGAGACAAAGCATGCGAAATAACTTCATGGATGTAACTCATGGGTCGAATGAACATGGATATCGCGACGCTGCTCCCAGCCTGGCTGGGCGGCCCAGAACGCCTGCGCCTGGGAAGCGTCATCGAGAACGAAGACGTGACTCTTGCGGATACCCTCGGCGCGCAGTCGTGCAAGCGCCTCGTCGAGGAGCCGGGAGGCCAATCCGCGACGTCGATAGCGCGGGGCCACCACCAGATGCTGCAGATAACCCCGGCGCCCGTCGTGCCCGACCATCACGCCGGCCACGACCTCGGCGTCCGCCTCGATCAGCAGGCTCAAACCGGGGTTGCGCTGCAGGTAGCGAGTGAACGCAGCGATCTCGTCATCCGCGCGCAGGCGTAGCCCAGGGGTTCCCGCCCAGAGGGCATAGAGCGCCGAATGATCCTCGGGCTGGACGGCACGTAACTGCATGATGGGGCTCCACAAGAACTGTCCTTCAGCATAACCCGACCTGCCGCGCCCAGCTGCGACCACTTGCCGCGACTAGACTGGCGAGAAACGACCGTAGCCGAGGACGCTGCCCATGCCACGTCTTGACCCACGCGACCAAGCCCGTGTCGATGAGTACCTGAACGCACCGCAGCACCGGCGACCACGCCGGGCGTTCCGGCCCTGGCTGCTGCTCGGCGTGCTGCTGGCCTGCGTGCTGGCCTTGGGTTTGCTGAGCCGCTGGCTGGCGGGGTTGGCGCACTGAGGCCGCTACCCAACGAAAAGAGGCGCCGCGTGCTTGGCACGGGCGCCTCTCTCATGCCTCGGGCGGCAGGCCCTAACCTCAGTCGAACAGCCCGAAGGTCAGGCGGCTGAACCAGGAACGCTTGGCCGGCGCGCCCTCGGCCGCGTCCAGGTCGGCCTGCAGCTCCTCGGGGATGTCTTCCTGGGCGTTCTGGTACTGGCGAATCACATCACGACTGGCGCGGGTCTCGCCCGGCGGCAGCGGCTCTTCGGACTCGATCAGGCCAAGCGTTGCGCGCGCCAACCAGGAGCGCTGCTCGTCGTCCTTCTCGCGCTGCACGAAGACCCCGTCTTCCAGGCTCGGGTTGTCCGGGTAGTTCGCCTTCAGGGTTTCCAGGCTGCTCGCGGCCAGGTCGTCCAGACCCAGGTGCTGATAGGCCTCGACCATCACCGCCAGGCCGTCGCCCACCGAGGGCGTCTGCTGGAAGTTTTCCACCACGTAGCGGCCACGGTTGGCCGCGGCCACGTAGGCGTGACGGGTCAGGTAGTAATGGGCGACATGGATCTCGTAGGCCGCCAGCAGATTGCGCAGGTAGATCATGCGCTGCTTGGCGTCCGGCGAGTAGCGGCTGCCCGGGTAACGGGCGACCAACTGAGCGAAGTCGTTGTAGGAATCGCGCGCCGCGCCCGGGTCACGCTTGGTCATGTCCAGCGGCAGGAAGCGCGCCAACAGGCCACGATCCTGGTCGAACGACGACACGCCCTTCATGTAGTAGGCGTAGTCGACGTTGGGATGCTGCGGGTGCAGGCGGATGAAACGATCAGCCGCCGAACGTGAAGCCTCGGGCTCGACGTTCTTGTAGTAGGCGTAGATCAGGTCGAGCTGCGCTTTCTCGGCATAGCGACCGAACGGGTAGCGAGACTCCAGGGCACGCAGGCGAGCGATGGCGGTGGTGTAGCTGCCGTTATCGAGCGATTCCTGGGACTGCTGGTACAGCTCGCCCTCGCTGAGGTTTTCATCTACCTGTTCAGGCTTGGAGGAACAGGCCGCGGTCAGGACGAGCGAGGCGATCAGCAGCAGGTGTTTCACGTGCATGGTAGCGTGTGTCCCCGTGACGGCCCGGCTGTCTCGTGCCCGGCCGTCTGTTATAGTGGCCACCCCGGTCGCACCGGGGTCCATAAAGCGTCGTATTTAATCACAAGCGCCAGGGCGAAACCAAAGTCCTGAGCCTCGCCCCCGCCCAGATGCCGCAGACCGACAAGCAGATCATTCAGCTCCGAGCCGAAGTCCCCCAGGAAATGGGCGGTCAACGCCTCGACCAGATCGCCGCGCAACTCTTCGACGATCACTCCCGTTCGCGCCTGTCCGGCTGGATCAAGGACGGTTCGTTGACCGTCGACGGTGCCAGCCTGCGCCCGCGCGACATCGTGCATGGTGGCGCCGTACTGGAGCTGGCAGCCGAACAACAGATCCAGGGCGACTGGCAGCCCCAGGCGCTGGATCTGGACATCGTCTACGAGGACGATCACCTGCTGGTGCTGGACAAGCCCGCCGGGCTGGTCGTGCATCCAGCCGCCGGGCATGCCGACGGCACCCTGCTCAACGCGCTGCTGCATCACGTGCCGAATGCCGCGCACCTGCCACGCGCCGGCATCGTGCACCGCCTGGACAAGGACACCACCGGGCTGATGGTGGTCGCCAAGACGCTGGAGGCGCACACCGACCTGGTCGCGCAATTGCAGAAGCGCAGCGTCAGTCGCATCTACGAGGCCATCGTGGTCGGCGTGGTGACCTCCGGCGCCACGGTGAACGCCCCCATTGGTCGTAGTTCCAGCCAGCGCCAACGCATGGCGGTCACCGACGGCGGCAAGCCGGCGATCAGTCACTACCGGGTGCTGGAGCGCTTCCGCTCGCACACCCACGTACGCGTCAAGCTGGAGACCGGCCGCACTCACCAGATCCGCGTGCACATGTCCCATGTCGGTTTTCCGCTGGTCGGGGACCAGACCTACGGCGGTCGCTTCCGCATTCCGCCGGCCGCCAGCCCGACGCTGGTGGAAACCCTCAAGCATTTCCCCCGCCAGGCCCTGCACGCGCGCTTCCTGGAGCTGGATCATCCAGCCACTGGCAAGCGCATGAAATGGGATTCGCCGCTGCCGGACGATTTCACCTGGCTGCTCACCCTGCTGCGCCAGGACCACGAGTCCTTCGTCTGATGCAATGGCTGACGCCCGACTGGCCCGCGCCGAGGCGCGTCAAAGCCGCCGTCAGTACCTGCGACGGTGGCGTCAGCGTCGGGCCCTATGCCGGCCTCAATCTCGGAGATCACGTCGGCGACGCCCCCCTCGCCGTGGCCGAGAACCGTCGACGCCTGGTCGAACAGCTAGGCTGTCAGCCCGTCTGGCTGAACCAAGTGCACTCCATCGATGTGGTACGCGCCGCCGATGGTGACGTGGCCTGCGCGGATGCCAGCTGGAGCGACGAACCCGGCCGCGCCTGCACGGTAATGACCGCCGACTGCCTGCCGGTACTCTTCTGCGACCGTGCCGGCAGCCGTGTGGCCGCCGCCCACGCCGGCTGGCGCGGACTCGCCGGCGGCGTGTTGGAAGCCACCCTGGACACCCTTGCCTGCCCCGCCGCCGACGTACTGGCATGGCTGGGACCGGCCATCGGCCCGCAGTCCTTCGAAGTCGGCGCCGAGGTGCGCGAGGCCTTCGTCAGCGCACATCCGCAGGCCGCCAGCGCCTTCGTTGCCTCAAGCAACCCGGGCAAGCTGATGGCCGACCTCTACGCACTGGCGCGCATCCGCCTCGCCGCACGGGGCGTGAGCGCCGTCTACGGTGGCGGCCTGGATACCTTCAGCGACCTGCGCTTCTATTCCTACCGCCGCGCCAACCCCACCGGGCGCTTCGCCTCGCTGATCTGGCTCGACTGACGCGGATCAACACAAAGCCCGGCAAGCCGCCGGCACGCTTGAAACCCGCCACAACGCCCCTATCTACACTGTCATCCAGGCAGGCTCCCGTTGCTGATCCCGGGCGGATATCGATGCTCCGGCCTTTTCCTACGCCAGCCTGCTCTCTCTACAGGAAGGTGAACCCATGCGTATCGACCGTTTGACCAGCAAGCTGCAACTTGCCCTGTCCGACGCCCAGTCCCTGGCCGTTGGGCACGACCACCCGGCCATCGAGCCAATCCACCTGATGTCCGCGCTGCTCGACCAGCAGGGTGGCAGCATCAAGCCGCTGCTACGCCAGGTCGGCTTCGACATCAACGGCCTCAAGCAGGGGCTGGACAAGGCCCTCGATGCACAGCCGAAGATCCAGAACCCCACCGGCGACGTGAACCTCTCGCAGGACCTGGCGCGCCTGCTCAACCAGGCCGACCGCCTGGCCCAGCAGAAAGGCGACCAGTTCATCTCCAGCGAGCTGGTGCTGCTCGCCGCGATGGACGACAACACCACCCTCGGCAAGCTGCTGCTCGGCCAGGGCGTCTCGCGCAAGGCGCTGGAGAACGCCATCGACAACCTGCGCGGCGGCGAGGCGGTGAACGACGCCAACGCCGAGGAATCGCGCCAGGCGCTGGACAAGTACTGCGTCGACATGACCAAGCGCGCCGAGGACGGCAAGCTCGACCCGGTGATCGGCCGTGACGACGAGATCCGCCGGACCATCCAGGTGCTGCAGCGCCGGACCAAGAACAACCCGGTGCTGATCGGCGAACCCGGCGTCGGCAAGACCGCCATCGTCGAGGGCCTGGCCCAGCGCATCATCAACGGCGAAGTACCCGACGGTCTCAAGGACAAGCGCCTGCTGGCCCTGGACATGGGCGCGCTGATCGCCGGTGCGAAGTTCCGCGGTGAGTTCGAGGAGCGCCTCAAAGCCGTGCTCAACGAGCTGTCCAAGCAGGAAGGCCGGATCATCCTGTTCATCGACGAGCTGCACACCATGGTCGGGGCCGGCAAGGCCGAGGGCGCCATGGATGCCGGCAACATGCTCAAACCCGCGCTGGCGCGCGGCGAGCTGCACTGCGTGGGCGCCACCACCCTCGACGAATACCGCCAGTACATCGAGAAGGACGCCGCCCTGGAGCGCCGTTTCCAGAAGGTGCTGGTCGACGAGCCCAGCGAGGAAGACACCATCGCCATCCTGCGCGGGTTGAAGGAACGCTACGAGGTGCACCACAAGGTCACCATCACCGACAGCGCGATCATCGCCGCGGCCAAGCTCTCGCACCGCTACATCACCGACCGCCAGCTACCGGACAAGGCCATCGACCTGATCGACGAAGCCGCCAGCCGCATCCGCATGGAGATCGACTCCAAGCCCGAGGCGCTGGACCGCCTCGACCGCCGGCTGATCCAGCTCAAGGTCGAACGCCAGGCGCTGAAGAAAGAGGAAGACGACGCCGCGCGCAAACGCCTGGCCAAGCTCGAGGAAGACATCGACAAGCTGCAGCGCGAGTACGCCGACCTCGAGGAAATCTGGAAGTCCGAGAAGGCCGAGGTGCAGGGCTCCGCGCAGTTGCAACAGCGCCTGGAACAGGCGCGCACCGAACTCGAGGCGGCGCGTCGCAAGGGTGACCTCAATCGCATGGCCGAGCTGCAGTACGGGATCATCCCGGACCTGGAGCGCAGCCTGCAGATGGCCGACCAGCACAGCCCGGTGGAAAACCAGTTGCTGCGCAGCAAGGTGACCGAGGAGGAAATCGCCGAGGTCGTTTCCAAGTGGACCGGCATCCCGGTGTCGAAGATGCTCGAAGGCGAGCGCGACAAACTGCTGCGCATGGAAGACGAGCTGCACAAACGCGTCATCGGCCAGCACGACGCGGTGGTCGCCGTGGCCAATGCCGTGCGCCGCTCCCGCGCGGGCCTCGCCGACCCGAACCGCCCCAGCGGCTCGTTCCTCTTCCTCGGCCCGACCGGCGTCGGCAAGACCGAACTGTGCAAGGCACTGGCGGAATTCCTCTTCGATACCGAGGAGGCGATGATCCGCATCGACATGTCCGAGTTCATGGAGAAACACGCCGTGGCGCGGCTGATCGGTGCGCCTCCGGGCTACGTCGGCTACGAGGAAGGCGGTTACCTGACCGAGGCCGTGCGGCGCAAACCCTACGCGGTGGTGCTGCTCGATGAGGTCGAAAAAGCCCACCCGGACGTCTTCAACATCCTCCTGCAGGTGCTCGAGGACGGCCGCCTGACCGACAGCCATGGGCGCACCGTGGACTTCCGCAACGCGGTGGTGGTGATGACCTCCAACCTGGGCTCCTCGCAGATCCAGGAGCTGGCCGGCGATGCCGAGGCCCAGCGCGCGGCGGTGATGGACGCGGTGTCCACGCACTTCCGTCCGGAGTTCGTCAACCGTATCGACGAGGTGGTGGTGTTCGACCCGCTGGGCAAGGAGCAGATCGCCGGCATCGCACAGATCCAGCTGTCGCGCCTGCGTCAGCGTCTGGCCGAACGCGAGCTGTCACTGGAGCTGACCGACGAGGCCATCGACAAGCTGATCGCCGTCGGCTACGACCCCGTGTACGGTGCGCGCCCGCTGAAGCGCGCCATCCAACGCTGGATCGAGAACCCGCTGGCGCAGCGCATCCTCTCTGGCAGCTTCGCCCCGGGCGCGGTGATCCACGCCAAGGTCGCGGACGACGAGATCGTCTTCGACTAAGACGGGTCCATGCTCCCTCTCCCGCAAGGGGCGAGGGGAGCTGAGCGGCGCTGCGGTTGTCATTGAGGCCGCCGGCCTGCACGAACACTCCCTCTCCCCTCGCGGGAGAGGGGGAACCCTGTCCCCCACTAAACGCCAGCGCGAGCGCCCCGCAGCCCAGGGCGCAAACGCGCGAATACCAGCAGCAGCACGGCCGAGGCGAACAGCGCCGGCAGGCTGGCGCCGATCTCCGGCCAGTTGCGCGAGAGCAGCTGGAACAACGCCACCCCCAGACCCCACGCCAGCAACGCGTCCAGACGCAGGCCCTGCAAGGGGACCGACTGGCGCTTGCGTAGCAGGAAGTGGTCAGCCAGCACCACGCCGAACAGCGGTGCGAACAGCGAGCCGATCAGCAGCAGGAAATTCTGGTACTCCGCCAACGGCGCGAGCAAGGCGATGGCGGTGCACAGCACGCCCAGCGCCAGGGCCAGGCAACGCACCGAGAACGGTAGCAACAGCCCCAGCGAGACCGCCGCCGAGTGCACGTCGGCGAAGGCGTTTTCCGCCTCGTCGAGCAGGATCAGCAGCAGCGGAATCCCCAATCCGGCGCCGGCCAGGGCCAGCAACAGCGCATTGGCCTCGCCGCTCGGGGCGAACGCCAGGGTGTAGGCCACGCCCAGTCCCATCAACCACAGGTTACCGAGGAAGAAGCCGAGCACGGTGCCCAGGTAGACACTCCCGGCGCGGCGACCAAAGCGGCTGTAATCGGCGATCAGCGGCAGCCAGGACAGCGGCATCGCCAACGCGATATCGAAGCCCAGGGCGAACGGCAGCGAGCCATCCCCCGCTTGCGCCCAGAGCCCCGCCAGATCGGCTTTGTCGAACAGGTTCCAGGTCAGCCAGAGGCAGGCACCCAGCAGCAGCCAGAGCCCCCATTTGCGCAGTACCCGGCGCACGAAGGTGAGCGGCCCCGACACTGCCAGCAGCGTCACCAGGGCGCCGAACGCCAGGGTCCAGGGCAGCGGATCGCCCAGCAGGCTGTCCGCGCCGAAGGCCCCACGCCCCAGCAGGCTGGCGGCATCGCGCATCACGATGATCTCGAAGGCGCCCCAACCGACCAGTTGCAGCAGATTGAGCAGCGCCGGCAACGCGGCGCCATGCCGCCCCAGGCTCAGGCGCAGCGCGGCCATGCTCGCCAGGCCCGTGTCGCAGCCGATCACCGCGACCGCCCCGAGCAGCAGCACGCCGACCAGCGTACCGGCGACGATCGCCGCGAGCCCGCCGGCCAGGCCCAGTCCGGGCGCCAGCAAGGCGCCCAGTTGCAGCACCATCAGCCCGACGCCGAGGGAGAACCACAGGGCGAACAGATCGCGCGCGCCAAACACCCGCTGCTCGGCGGGAACCGCTAGGGTTGGCGCGAACGCGCCGGAAGAAACAGCCATGTCGATTACCGAATCAGGAAGGCAAGAAAGGACGGGCGACCGGCACCCGTCCGCGGGGACTCACACCTGCTTGTAGATCACCGAGCCTTCGTCGCGGAAGCGCTCGGCCTGTTCGGCGAAGCCGGCCTCGATGGCCTTCTGCTCTTCGCTCAGGCCATGCTCGGCGGCGTAGTCGCGGACCTCCTGGGTGATCTTCATCGAGCAGAACTTCGGCCCGCACATGGAGCAGAAGTGCGCCACCTTGGCCGAGTCCTTGGGCAGGGTCTCGTCGTGGTAGGCGCGCGCGGTGTCCGGGTCGAGGCCGAGGTTGAACTGGTCTTCCCAGCGGAACTCGAAGCGCGCCTTGGAGAGGGCGTTGTCGCGGATTTGCGCGCCGGGGTGGCCCTTGGCGAGGTCGGCGGCGTGGGCGGCGATCTTGTAGGTGATGATGCCGGTCTTCACGTCATCCTTGTTCGGCAGGCCCAGGTGCTCCTTGGGCGTGACGTAGCAGAGCATGGCGCAGCCGAACCAGCCGATCATCGCCGCGCCGATGCCGCTGGTGATGTGGTCGTAGCCCGGTGCGATGTCGGTGGTCAGCGGGCCGAGGGTGTAGAACGGCGCTTCGTCGCAGCATTCGAGCTGCTTGTCCATGTTCTCCTTGATCAGGTGCATCGGCACGTGGCCGGGGCCTTCGATCATGCACTGCACGTCGTGCTTCCAGGCGACCTTGGTCAGCTCGCCGAGGGTTTCCAGCTCGCCGAACTGCGCGGCGTCGTTGGCATCGGCGATGGAGCCGGGGCGCAGGCCGTCACCCAGGGAGAAGGACACGTCGTAGGCCTTCATGATTTCGCAGATGTCGTCAAAGTGCGTGTAGAGGAAGTTTTCCTTGTGATGCGCCAGGCACCACTTGGCCATGATCGAGCCGCCACGGCTGACGATGCCGGTGACGCGCTTGGCGGTCAGCGGCACGTAGCGCAGCAGCACGCCGGCGTGGATGGTGAAATAGTCCACGCCCTGTTCGGCTTGCTCGATCAGGGTGTCGCGGAACAGCTCCCAGGTCAGGTCCTCGGCGATGCCGCCGACCTTCTCCAGCGCCTGGTAGATCGGCACGGTGCCGATGGGTACCGGCGAATTGCGGATGATCCACTCGCGGGTCTCGTGGATGTGCTTGCCGGTGGACAGGTCCATCACCGTGTCCGAGCCCCAGCGGATGCCCCAGGTCAGCTTGGCCACTTCTTCCTCGATGGAGGAGCCCAGCGCCGAGTTGCCGATATTGCCGTTGATCTTCACCAGGAAGTTGCGGCCGATGATCATCGGCTCCAGTTCGACGTGGTTGATGTTGGCCGGGATGATGGCGCGGCCGCGGGCGACTTCGCTGCGCACGAACTCGGGGGTGATCTCTTTCGGGATGTTGGCGCCGAAGCTGTGGCCGGCGTGCTGTTCGCCCAGCAGACCAGCTTCGCGGGCTTCGGCCAGCTTCATGTTCTCGCGGATGGCGATGAACTCCATCTCCGGCGTGATGATGCCCTTCTTGGCGTAGTGCATCTGGCTGACGTTGTGTCCGGCCTTGGCCCGGCGCGGGTTGCGCACGTGGGCAAAACGCATCGCGGACAGCTCGGCGTCGTCCAGGCGACGCTGGCCGAACTCGGAGGACAGCCCGGCCAAGCGCTCGGTATCGCCACGCTCCTCGATCCAGGCACTGCGCACGTCGCTCAGCCCCTGGCGCACGTCGATGCTCACGTTCGGGTCGGTGTAGGGACCGGAAGTGTCATAGACCGTCACCGGCGGATTGATCTCGCCACCGAAGGCGGTGGGCGTGACGTCCAGCTCGATCTCGCGCATCGGTACGCGGATATCGGGCCGCGAGCCCTGCACGTAGACCTTGCGCGAACGCGGGAAGGGTTGGATCGACTGCTGGTCGACCTGGGCGGATTCGCTGAGCTTCTTGGGATTGTCGGCACGCATCGGCTGGCTCCTGGAGTGGATGTCGGAGTCGAACCTGAGGGCGGACGGACGCACCGCTGGTGCGAGAGGGATCGCCACTGAGCATGGCGAGCACATCTTGTTCCCTACGCGAGCCTTAACTCGATCAGGTTCAACGGGATCCGGAACTCTCCGATCTCAGCCCACGCTTCTGGGCACCCCGACAAGAACCCGCGCAGTCTATACGCCCACCACCGCGCCCGCCAGGGCCGTCATCGTTGCATCGCTGCAACGCTGCTTGGCACAAACGCCGCCTGCACGGCGCTTGACCCCCCGAGGGACGCCACTTAGCCTTCCCTATCCCCTCCCCGGCATTTCAGGATTCGATATGCTGCGCCGTCTCTCGCTGGCGATTGCCGTGGCCTGCGCCACCACCGCCCACGCCCAGGAACCTACCTCCTCAGTCAACACCGACCTGCTCTACGTCTACCAGCAGGCGGCGCAGAACAACGCCGACCTGGCGGCCGCCCGTGCCGGGCTCGCCGCACGCCAGGAAGGCGTGCCCCAGGCCCGAGCCGGGCTGCTGCCCTCGATCGGTGTGACCGCCGGCGTCAGCGACAGCCGTACGGCGCTGGAGCAGCCCTCGGCGACCGTCGAACGCAACGGCGCCTCCTGGCGCGCCAGCCTCAGCCAGCCGCTGTTCCGTGCCGACCGCTGGTTCGGCCTGAAGGCCGCCGAGTCGGTCAGCGAACAGGCCGCCCTGGAGTATTCGGCAAGCGAACAGGGGCTGATCCTGAACAGCGCCGAGGCCTACTTCGCAGTGCTCCGCGCACAGGATGCGCTGGCCACCGCACGCGCCGAGGAAGCCGCCTTCCGCCGCCAGCTCGAACAGGCCAACGAACGCTTTCAGGTCGGCCTCTCCGACCGTACCGACACACTCCAGGCGCAGGCCGGCTACGACACCGCACGCGCCGGACGCTTGCTCGCCGAGCGCTCCGTGTCCGATGCGCTGGAGAACCTGACCGCGCTGACCAACCGGCGCTTCTATTCGCTCGAAGGCATCCGCCACGACCTGCCGATCCTGCCGCCCACGCCCAACGATGCGGTCGCCTGGGTGGACACCGCCGTGGCGCAGAACCTGCAATTGCAGGCCAGCGCCTTCGCCGTCGATGCCGCGCGACAGACCGTCAGCCAGCGCCGCTCCGGCCACGCGCCGACGCTGGATGCGGTGGCCAGTTTCGAACGGGGTGATAACGATGCCCTCGGATTCACCAACTCCCAGCTCAACGAATCGCTGGGCGTGCATTACGGTGGCGAGGTCGACCAGCGCGTGATCGGCGTGCAACTGAGCATCCCGCTGTACAGCGGCGGCCTGACCACGTCCCAGTCGCGCCAGGCCTATCACCTGCTCGAACAGAGCGAACAGAACCGCGAGAGCCTGCGCCGCCAGGTGGTGCAGAACACCCGCAACCTGCATCGCGCGGTGAACACCGATGTCGAGCAGGTCGCCGCGCGGCGCCAGTCGATCGTCTCCAACCAGGGCGCGCTGGAAGCGACCGAGGTCGGCTACGAAGTCGGTACGCGCAATATCGTCGACGTGCTCGATGCCCAGCGTCAGCTGTATGCCGCGGTACGTGACTACAACAACTCACGCTACGACTACATCCTCGACAACCTGCGCCTGAAGCAGGCCGCCGGCACCCTGGCGCCGGACGATCTGGTGCAGCTCGCGCAGTACCTGGACCCGAACTACGATCCGGCCCGCGACTTCCTCCCGCCGGACCTGCAAGGCCACGACGAGACGCCCGCTACGCGTCCCTGAGGGCGCTCAGCGGGCCGCGCGCAGCAATCCGCCGAGCCACTCCAGCAGGCGCGCCAGGGAGCCCTGGTTGCGCCGCAGCACGCGCTGCCCGGCCTCGCTCATGCGCTGCCGCGCCTCGCGCGCATCCCACAGCTTCGCCACCTCCTGTGCCAGCGCCTGCTCGCCGTCGACTTCGCGCAGGGCGCCGGCATCGCGCAACTGCCCGGCGATGTCGAGGAAGTTGAACAGGTGTGGGCCACTGAGCACGGGCTTGCCCAGCGCCGCCGGCTCCAGCAGATTGTGCCCGCCGTTGGGCACCAGGCTGCCACCGACGAAGGCCACATCGGCCAACGCGTAGAGAAACAGCAACTCGCCCATGCTGTCGCCCACCAGCACCTGCACCGCTTCGCCGGGGTAATCGCCCGAGGAGCGGCGAATCGCCTTGAAACCTTCGCGCAGGCACAGCGCATGCACGTCGCCAAAGCGCTCGGGATGCCGCGGCACCAGGATCAGCAGCGCCTCCGGATGGCTGGCGAGCAGGCGCCGGTGCGCGGCGAGGACGATCTCGTCCTCACCGGCATGGGTGCTGGCGGCGATCCACAGCGGCCGCAGGCCGGCACGCCAGTCCGCGCGCAGCTGCGCGGCGCGCTCCGGCAGTTGCGGGTCGATGTGCAGGTCGAACTTGATCGAACCACTCACGCGCACGCTCGCCGGGCGAGCGCCAAGCGTGCGAAAGCGCTGCGCCTCCGCCTCGGTCTGCACGGCGATCAGCGACAACTCGGCGAGCATCGGCGCGGTCAGCCGGGAAAAGCGCGCATAGCCCCGCGCCGAACGCTCGGACAGCCGCGCGTTGGCCAGCGCCACGGGAATCCCGCGGCGCGCGCATTGGTGAATGTGGTTGGGCCACAGCTCGGTTTCCATCACCACCGCCAGGCGCGGGCGCAGGCGGCTGAGGAAACGCGCCGCCGCCCAGGGCAGGTCGTAGGGCAGGTAGCAATGTTGGACCTTGTCGCCAAACAGCGCGTGGATGCGCTCCGAGCCGGTTGGCGTCATGCAGGTCACGGTGATCGGCAGCTGTGGATAGCGCGCCATCAGCTCACGGATCATCGGCGCCGCGGCGATGCTCTCGCCCACCGACACCGCGTGCACCCAGATGCCACCGGGGCGCAGCTTGGGCAGGCCAAAGGAGAATCGCTCGCCGATGCGCCGGGCATAGGCCGGCGACTTGCGCGCGCGCCAGTAGAGGCGTGCCAACAGCACGGGCAGGGCGAGATGGAACAGCAGGGAATAGAGGAGACGGTTCATGGCCGCGCAGATTAGCAGAGCCATGGCGATAGCCAAGCGACTTGCGTCGTTGCGCCTGCTCATTTCTCGTACAGACTCCGCCAGGCCCCGCCAGCCGTGGTTCCCAGCCAGATGCCGACAGACTGTCCACAGGCCGGCGCACAGAAGTCTTGGAAAACCCGGCGAGGTGGACAACATGCCGCAAAAACCTGCCGGGACCTCTACCCGGGGACTTTACCGGCTCCCGCCCTGATCATTTATCGAGCGATTCCCGGCAGACGGCGCCAGCCGTGGCACGCAGCCGGCTACCGACAACTTACCCACAGGCCGGCTCACAGCGATTGTGCAGAACCGCAAACGGGCTGCTCGTTTATTGAACGATCGGCGCCAGGCCGCGCCAATCGTAGCTCCCAGACAGGTGCCGACAGACTATCCACAGGCAGGCCCACAGAGGCTGTGCAGAAGCCAAGCCACTTCGCTTCGGCTGTAGCGTCTCGCCGCTCACAACCCGCGCAACTGCTCGGCCAACTGCGCCGCCAGCCACTGCGCCACAGGCCCCAGGGCGGCGTCGCGGCGGCTGACCAGCTCGACCACCAGGGGTGGCGGCGCCCAGTCGCTGGCGAGTTCGCAGAGCAGACCCTGATAGGCCGGGTACTGCACCACATGGCGCGGCAGCCAGGCCCAGCCCAGGCCGCGCGTGAGCAGTTCGGCCATGACGTAGAAACTGTCGGCGCGCCAGATCGCCGGGGCCACCTGTTCGCTGCCCGGATAGGCGCTGTCCGGCAGCGCCATCAGCAACTGGCGGTGCTCGCCAAGCTGGCGACGATCCACCCGCCCAAGCTGCGCCAGGGGATGGCGAGCGCCGCAGGCGGTCACCATCTCGATGGTACCCAGGCGACGGCGCTCCAGGCCGGCGGGCATCTGCTCGTGGTGGAACAGCAGCCCAAGGTCGGCACGACGTTCCAGCAGCTTGCGCGCCACCTCGCCCTGCCCGGCACTGGAAAGCTGTACCTCGAGCAGGGGAAACACACCGGAAAGCGCTTCGAGGCTGTCCAGCACCGGTGGATAGGGCATCGCCTCATCGACCGCCAGGCGCAGGCTGACTTCCTGCCCGGCCGACAGGCCGTCGGCACGCGCCTGCAGGCGCTGGCACTGGCGCAGCACCGCGCGGGCTTCCTCGCGCAGTGCCCGCCCCGCCTCGGTGAGCTGCGGCTGGCGGCCGCCGCTACGGGCGAACAGGGCGAAGCCGAGGTCGTCCTCGAGACTCGCCACCGCCTGGCTGATTGCCGACTGCGCACGCCCCAGGCGGCGCCCGGCGGCGGAGAAGGAACCCTGCTCGCAGACCACGAGAAAGGCTTCCAGCTGATCCAGGTTCCACTGCATGACCTATCACCGATCCAGATGGCTGTTAACTTTGATCCATAAGGAATTCTACTAGACTCGCCCACCTCAACCCACCTGCGGAGGCTGTTCCCATGTCCGGCTATCTCTATCTGGCCATCGCCGTCGCCGCGGAGGTGATCGCCACCGCCTCGCTCAAGTCCGTGCAGGGCCTGAGCAAGCCCCTGCCGCTGCTGCTGGTGATCTGTGGCTACCTCCTCGCCTTCTGGATGCTCGCGCTGGTGGTGCGGAGCATACCGGTGGGCATCGCCTATGCGGTCTGGGCCGGGCTGGGCATCGTCCTGGTGAACCTCGCCGCATTGTTTTTGTACGGGCAGAAGCCGGACCTGCCAGCCTTGCTCGGCATGGGGCTGATCGTCGCGGGCGTCGCGATCATCCAGCTGTTCTCGGTCAGCAGCGGGCACTGAGGGGCACCTCAGGCGGTTATACTGCTCTACCGTTTTTCGCCAAGGCCTCATCCATGCAAGAACTCTCGACCGATGTGCTGATCGTCGGCGGCGGCGTCGCCGGCCTCTGGCTGGCGGCGCGCTTGCGCCGCAAGGGCTTCGCCACCCTGCTGGTGGAAAGTGGTGCCCTCGGCGGCGGGCAGAGCGTGAAGTCCCAGGGGATCATCCATGGCGGCACCAAATACGCCCTGCACGGGGCCCTGACCGGCGCTTCCGAGGCCATCGCGGACATGCCCGGGCGCTGGCGCGCGGCGCTCGAAGGAAATGGCGAGCTGGACCTCTCCGGCGTACGGCTGCTCTCCGACGCCCACTACCTGTGGTCGCCCGGTACCCTGGCCGGCAACCTGACCAGTTTCTTCGCCAGCAAGGCGGTGCGCTCGCGGGTCGCCCAGGTGAAGGGCGAGGAACTGCCGCCGGCGCTGCAGGACCGCCGCTTCAAGGGCAAGGTCTACCGCCTCGCCGAACTGGTGCTGGACGTTCCGAGCCTGATCGCACGACTGGCCGAACTGGTTGGCGACGGACTGCTCGCGGCGAGCGAGCTGCGTCCCTGGCGCGCCGAGGACGGCCGTCTGCTCGGCCTGCGTGCGGACGGCATCCGCATCCGCGCACGGCGCATCGTGCTCAGCGCCGGTGCCGGCAACGAGGCGCTGCTCGCCGCACTGGAACAGAGCCAGCCACAGATGCAGCGCCGCCCGCTGCACATGGTCATGCTCAAGGGACCGATGCTCAAGCCGCTCTACGCCCACTGCCTGGGGGGTGGCAGCAAGCCGCGCATCACCGTGACCAGCCATCCGGCCAGCGACGGCGAGTGGGTCTGGTACCTGGGGGGCGATCTCGCCGAGGCCGACGGCGTGGCCCGCGACGAAGCCCAGCAGATCGCCCGCGCACGTCGCGAACTGGAAGAGCTGGTGCCCTGGGTCGATCTCTCCAGCGCACGCTGGGCGACCCTGCGGGTGGAGCGCGCGGAGCCGGCGCAATCCGGCCTGGTGCGCCCGGACAACGCCTTCCTCGCCGAACAGGCGCCCTTGCTGGTGGCCTGGCCGACCAAACTGGCCCTGGCGCCGGACCTGGCCGACCGCGTGCTCGCCAGCCTGGCGCGCGACGGCATCACTCCGGGCGAGTACCCCGCCCTGCCCGAACTGCCGCGCCCGCCGCTGGCGCGCCCAGCCTGGGAGGACGCCTTTTGATCAAGGCCAGCCTGCACGACCTGCTGCGCCCGCTGGGCAGTACCGGCTACCAGGTCTCGCCGCTGGGACTGGGCACCGTCAAGCTCGGCCGCGACCAGGGCGTGAAGTATCCCCAGGGTTTCCGCATCCCGGACGACCGCGAGGCCGCCGCGCTGCTTTCCCAGGCCCGCGACCTGGGCATCAACCTCATCGATACCGCACCGGCCTACGGGCGCAGCGAGGAGCGCCTCGGCCCGCTGCTGCGCGGCCAGCGCGATGCCTGGGTGATCGTCAGCAAGGTGGGTGAAGAGTTCGATGACGGCCAGTCGCGCTTCGACTTTTCCCCGGCGCATACGCGTTTTTCAGTGGAGCGCAGCCTGCGTCGCCTGCACACCGAGCACATCGAACTGGTACTGGTGCATTCGGACGGCAACGACCTGCGGATCCTGCGCGAGAGCGGCGTCTACGAGACCCTCGCCGAGCTCAAGCGCGAGGGCAAGATCGGCGCCTTCGGGCTCTCCGGCAAGACCGTCGAGGGCGGCCTGCTGGCCCTCGAACAGGGCGATTGCGCGATGGTCACCTTCAACCTCGCCGAGCAGGCCGAGCGGCCGGTGATCGAATATGCCGCGACCCACGCCAAGGGCATCCTGGTGAAGAAGGCGCTGGCCAGCGGACACGCCTGCCTCACCAGCGGCGAAGACCCGGTACGCGCCAGCTTCGCGGCGATCTTCGCGGAACCGGGCGTCGGCTCGGCCATCGTCGGCACCATCGATCCGTTGCACCTGGTTCATAATGTCGCCTCGGCAAGCGCCGTGATCCGTGGAGAATAAGAACTCAGTCACCACGACGACGAGGAGTTGCACATGGCCAGAACCCTGCTGAGAAAGAATCCCGGCACGTTCAAGACCCTGCCCCTGCTGGTCGAAGCCACGCCGGACCACCTGAGCTACCAGAGCCTGGGGCGTCCGCTGAATTTCGGCGAAGTGCTCGAACGTCGCCAGCCGCTGCAGATCGACGACCCGCAACGTTTCACCGCGGAGTTGGCCAACCTCGGCGTATCGGTGCGCCTGACCGTCGAATGGCACGGCCGCGACCACTGGCTGCTGGTCCGTCAGCGACGCAACGACCGTGGCGACGTGGTGCTCAAACCGATCTCCGGTTACGTACCGGCCCACGAGATCAACCTGCCGCTGCTCACCGCCATCCAGGAAGTCGCCGAGGAGTGCCTGATCGAGACGCCCGAGGGCTGGCTCGCCGGGCGCTACGGCCCGACCTGGCTGCCGACCCCCTACGAGGGCGCTCTGCGCTACCTCAGCCGCAGCCACTTCAACCTGCAGCCGCTGTCCGGCGCGGCACGACCGGTGCAATGCGGCAACCTGCACCTGCTGGAGCGCCCGCGCGCCTACGTGCACCTGCCCACGGCCTCGCTGCAATTGGTCTATGACCTGCGTCTGGAACTGCCGCCGGAGCTGCACCAGGCAAGCTTCTACCATGCCGAGGACAATCTCGAAGACGGCCAACTGGTCTCCCGCCTGGACCGCTCGCGGCCCGATCTCTACCTGGTGCCGCTGCTCGCCGATCGCGTGCCCAGCGGCGAGCTGTTCACCCTGCGCCGTGGCCAGACGACGCCCGTTTCCACCCGTGGACTGTTTCTCGCCGAAAGCTTCGCCGCGCAGGACGGCTGGCTGGTGCGCGACGAGCGCATCGCCTGGAAGGACTGGCTGGCACGCCACGCCCCAGCCCAGCGCGCCTGCGGCGGCTAACCACCCACAGCAACTGTGTGCCTGCCTGTGGACAGCCTGTCGGTAGCCGTCCACAGCCCAGGCACCACGTGGCCTACAGCCCATAGATCAAAAAACGAGCAGCGTCTCTGGAGTTCTGCACAGTCGCTGTGCGCCTCCCTGTGGATAGTCTGTCGGTAGCTCCACGCAGCCCGGATGCGCCGCCGGCTGTGGCCGATCGAACGAATTTCGTACAGCGCGGAACCCGCCCCAGTTCGCCATGGCCTTAACGCTACGTCCCAGGGAGATCGCCATGTCCTATCTGAAAGGCCTGCCCGCCTACCTCCTGCTGGCGCTGCTCGCCGGCTGCAGCAGTCTGCAGCGCGATCCGCCACGGGTCAGCCTCGCCGGCCTGCAACCGCTACCCGGCGAAGGACTGGAAGTGCGCTTCGCCGCACGCCTGCGGGTACAGAACCCCAACGAGGAAGCCATCGACTATCGCGGCCTGTCGCTGCAACTGGAGGTCAACGGCCAGCCACTGGCCAGCGGCGTCTCCGCCGAGAGCGGCAGCCTGCCGGGCTTCGGCGAGCGGGTGCTGGAGGTACCGATGAGCATTTCCGGGCTGTCGCTGCTGCGCCAGGGCTGGCAACTGGGGGCCGAGCCTCCGGGCCAGGGACTGCCCTACCGCCTCACCGGCAAGCTCGCCGCCGGCCCCTTCAACGGCGTGCGCTTCGAAGAGCGCGGCACCCTCGACTGGGACGCTTTGCGCTGAGCCCGTGCGCGCTAGCCCGAACGCTGGACCACTGAAGCGTTACGCCTCCTAGCCGCTGTAGGTCTGCAGCCGGCGCACGGCCTCGCGGGACTGGGCGGCCAGTTCGGCGAGGTCGACGCCGGGTATCTGGTCGTCCTCGACCACCGCGCGGCCCGCCACCAGCAGGGCCTTCAGGCGGGCGCGGCCGCCGCAGGCGATGGGGCCGATGGCCGGGTCGTGCAGGCCGAAGTAACGCGGGTCGTCCAGGCCGTAGATGGCGATGTCCGCCGCCTGCCCGGGCGCCAGGCTGCCGACGGCGTCCAGACCCAGCACCGCGGCGCCGCCGGCGGTTCCCCAGCGCAGTACGTCCTCGATGCTCGCCGCATCGGCGCCGCCTTCGAAGGTGCCACCGGCGTAGCGCGGCTGCGCCTGCTCACCCTTGCGCGCGCGCTGCAGCAGCCAGGCGGCGTGGGTTTCCGAGAGCATGTCGGCGGCTTCGTTGGACGCGGCGCCGTCCACCCCCAGGGACACCGTGACCCCGGCCGCTTCCAGCCCCGGCAGGTCGGCGATACCGCTGCCCAGGCGGCCGTTGCTCTGTGGACAACTGGCGATACCGGTACCCGTGGTGCCCAGCAGAGCAATCTCCTCGGGCAACAGCTTGACCAGGTGGGCGAACCAGACATCGCTGCCCAGCCATTCGTGCTCGGCGCAGAACTGCACCGGCGTCATGCCGAACTTGCCGCGCGCGGCATCCAGGTAGTCCACCGTCTCGGACAGGTGACTGTGCAGGCGAATGCCCAGCGAACGGGCGGCGCGGGCGGTTTCGCGCAACTCGTCAGGAGTGGTCGAGTGCAGCGTGGTGGTCGGCGCCATCACCACCCGGCGCATGGCATCGGCCTGCGGCTGGTGATAACGCGCCACCAGGCGCTGCACGTCGGCCAGGTAGTCGTCGATGCGTTCGGCGCGCAGCGCCTGCGGCAGCTCGGCCTCCAACTGGCGGGTCTGGGTACCGCCGCCACGGCAGAGGACGAAGCGCAGGCCCAGTGCCTCGGCTTCCTCGAAGAGGATCGCGGCGCCGTCGAAGGGCATGCCCGGGTAGTACAGGTAATGATGGTCGGCGACCGTGGCGCAGCCGGAACGGGCCAGTTCGAGCAGGCCGATGCGCGCGGCCAGGCGCAGCGCCTGTTCGTCGAAGGCGCCGCGGTAACGATAGGGCGTGGCCGCCAGCCAGGGCGTGAGGGTCTGGTTGAGTCCGCCCGGCTCGCCCTTGAGCAGCGACTGGAACAGGTGATGATGGGTGTTCACCCAGGCCGGATAGACCACGCAGTCGCGGGCCTCGATGACGCGTTCACCCGGCTCGGGCGTCAGTTGGCCGATGGCCTCAATGCGCCCGTTGCGCACGCGCAGGTCGCTGCCGCTGGCGCGCGCGGCGCTGCCCGGCAGGCCGGTGAGGATGGCGCTGGCGCCACGGATCAGGCAGTTGTGGGTCATGCAGGAAACCTCGCACAGCAGAGAAGCACCGGGCCCGCGAAGCGCAGGCCCGGCGCGGGCCACATCAAGCGGTGTGGAAGACTTCCTGCTCGCCGTGGGCCTCGAGCAGCGCCATCAGTTGGTTGCGGATGACGATGCCCGGCTTGTCCGAAGCCATGTGGAGTTCCACCCGGCGACGGGTATCGACGCAGGCGTCGTAATCGGTGGCCTCGAGGATCTCGCGGTCCTCGGCGGTAATCGCCGCGTCCCAGTCGATCAGCTCCTGGGCGGAGCACTGCGCCTCGCTGTCGTTGCGGTACAGCCACTGCACCAGCATCAGCCGGCCATCGTCGATCGGCGTGGCGCAGTTGTAGATGATGTGGTCGATGCCGCTGTCCGGGTAGTGGCAGCCGAAGCGCCGGCTGAACGGCAGGTAGTAGCGGTTGACCAGGTGGCGGCGGGTGATCGGCTCGCGGCTGCCGGTGATGCGGAAGCTCGCCTCGGGGTTGCGGATCGGCACCAGGGTTTCCGCCTCGAAGCCGTAGTCGGTCTCGCGGAACTCGTAGGAGGACGGCTGCGGCTGGTCGAACAGGCCGAAGTTGGCCTTGTGCACGAAGGAGAAGTGCGAATTGTCGAAGGAGTTCTCCATCACCCGCAGCGGGCTGGTCTTCCACTCCTCGTAGAACTGGAAGATGCGGCGGTAGCCGGGCTGGCCGTCTTCGGGGAATTCCGGGATGTCCGCCAGCGGATCGTCCAGCGCCACCCAGGCGTAACCGTAGCGCGCCTGGCAACGGAAGGTTTCCACCTTGGCGCCGGCCGGTACGCGGCCGTCAGGGTTCTGCGGGACGCGGCTGCAGGCGCCGGAGGCGTCGTATTCCCAGCCGTGGTAGCCGCAGGCGATGTGCCCGGACTCGGCGATGAAGCCTTTGGAGAGCTTGGCGGTGCGGTGGCAGCAGCGGTCGCGCATGGCCACCGGGTTGCCCTCCGGGTCCTTCCACAGCACCAGGGCTTCGCCGAGCAGGGTGAAAGGCTTGGGGCCATCGTCGAGCGCGGTGAGCGGCAGCAGCGCGTACCAGAAGCGACGCAGGACGGGTTGTTTGGTTACCAGCATGTTGCTTTCCTCAGGAATGACGTGCGGCGCCGAAGGTCTGCCGCACCTTTTCGTGCATGTAGTCGCCGATCAGGCAGGGTTCGTAGTGCGCCGGTCGTGCGGCGCTGACGCAACTGGGCAGGCAGGCCACCTGGCTGCGCGCATCGCCGTCCTGGAAAAAGGCCAGCGAATAGCGCGCACGCGCAGGGTCGGCGTTGCGTACCCGGTGCGGATTGGATAGGTAGAGATCGTTGCTCCAGCGCTGCAGCAGATCGCCCAGGTTGACCACGAAGGTGCCGGGCAACGGCGTCGCGGCGATCCACTCGCCGGCGGCGTTGCATACTTCCAGACCACCCACGGCGTCCTGCGCCAGCAGCGTCAGCAGGCCCCAGTCGGTGTGCGCGCCGGCGCCCAGGCAGTTGTCCGTCACCTGCGGTTGCGGCGGGTAGTGCAGCAGCCGCAGCGAGGCGATGGGCGTGCGCAGGTGCGCGGTGAAGAAGTCTTCCGGCAGCTCCAGGGACAGGGCGATCAGCCCCAGCAGGCGCGCCGAGAGGTCCATCATCGCCGCGTAGTAGGCCTGGCACTGCTCGCGAAAACCGTTCAGCGCCGGCCAGCGGTTTACCCCGTGGAACGCCGCCGCGGCGGCCGAACGAAGGTGCCCGTCGGGCAGCTCGAAGCCGATCTGGAAGCCTTCCTTGAGATCCGCCGGCGAGCCGTCGTCCAGCGCCTGACTGGCCGCCGGCTGATAGCCCAGGTTGGCGTGCTCGGCAGCGCTGAGCACGGCCCGCTTGGTCGCTTGCGGCAGCGCGAAGAAGCGCTGAGCCGCGACGAACTGGGCGTCGATCAGGGCCTGCGGCACACCATGCCCGCTGATGTAGAAGAAGCCCACGTCGCGGCAGGTCTCGCGGATGCGCAGGGCCAGCGCCCGGCGCCCGGCGGCGCCGCCGGCCGCGCTCAGGTCGATCACCGGCAGCTCGCGGGCCACCTGCGGCGCACGGTAGGGAATCACGGCAGGACCTTCTCCGCGCCTTTCACGAAGCGCAGGTCGTAGCCCTTGTGGAAGTCCAACCCGGCGTCCAACAGGCCGTTATCGACCATGTAATCGCGGGTCTTCTGCCAGCGGGCGTCGGTCATCACGCCGATTCCGGCCGTAGCCGCATCACCGCCGGTGACCAGCTTGAGCTGCCGAATCTGCGCCACGCCCCAGGCGAGCAGTTCGTCGCTCATGTTGGGGTTGTCCTGCTTGATCAACGCATTGCCCGGCGCGGGGTTGGCCAGGTAGCTCTTCCAGCCTTCCATGGTGGCGTCGTAGAAGCGCTGCAGGTCGTCACTGCGTTTCTCGATCAGTTCGTGACGCGTGACCAGTGTCGAGCCATAGGGCGGGTAGCCGTCGTCGGCGAAGAGGAAGAAGCGGGCGTCCTTCTCGTGCTGACGGGCCTGGAACAGCTCGGAGCTGGCGTAGCCCTGCTGCACCACGTCGTGGTCGGCGAAGAACGGCTGCATGTTGAAGATGTAGGGCCGCGCCTGGCTGTCCTGCAGGCCGTACTTGGCCTTCAGCCACGGCCACCAGGACGTCTGCCCGGAGGTGGCGACGAGGATGGTCTTGTCCTGCAGATCATCCAGCCCTTTGACGTCGGCATGGGTCAGCATGCCC
Organism: Pseudomonas sp. R4-15; assembly: GCF_055768815.1. Classification (NCBI taxonomy): domain Bacteria; kingdom Pseudomonadati; phylum Pseudomonadota; class Gammaproteobacteria; order Pseudomonadales; family Pseudomonadaceae; genus Pseudomonas; species Pseudomonas sp. R4-15. The sequence continues at coordinate 1,516,958 of NZ_CM147293.1, read as the reverse complement.
TGCGGGTCGCCCTGGAAACAGGCGCCTATGGCCGCCACCGGCATGCCCCGTTCGAGGGTCTTGAGCACCTGGAAGTCGTAGCCGACGATCACGTCGGCCTTGCCCGCCAGCAGCAGTTGCATGCCGTTGATCTGCGGGCCACCCATCTTCACCGTCACGTCCAGCCCGTGGCGGGCGTAGATGCCTTCGGCGATGGCCTGGTAGAAGCCACCGTGCTCGGCCTGGGCGTACCAGGAGGTGAGCAGGGTCAGTTTGTCCGCGGCCTGTGCCAGCGGCGCGGCGCACAACGCCAGCGGCAGCAGCACGGGGCGCAGTCGGCGCAGCAGGGACAGTGGTTTACGCAAGACACGGTCGTTCATGTTTTCTCTCCGGAAAAAAGGGAACCGCAAGCGAAACGACGACAACGGGTGCAGCGCCGACGCGAAAGCGCAGCACTGGCCGGAGAGCAACAAGGGACGGGCGCACGACGGCGCACGGGGGAAAGGGCACGACAAGGCACAAGGCGTTCACGGCGGCATTCCTCTCTCGTCCTGGGCTCTGTGGCCAGGTTCAAGCACCCGATGACGGATGTGCGCCCAGGCTAGGGGGCGCAAGAGCAATGTCCCGCGTGGCACCGGGGAGGGGCTCGCGCTAACCGCTTCTACTCTGACGGGTCAGAAGCGAACAGCGTGCCAATTCGCCGCATTGGCAGGCTAAGGCCACTGAACAGGCGGCGGCACGTCCCTTCTGTGCGATTGCGCAAACTACCGGACGCCCTCGGTTACGCTTCGTGGAGGGGCAATGTCGGTGCCTACTGCAAGCTAATGGTGCGGATCAGGGCTGCAGTCCGTTGAGATAGGCCGCCAGGTCGGCGACATCGCGTTCGGAAAGGCCCGCGGCGACGCTGATCATCGGCGAGCCGGAGCGGCTCGGGTCGCGCTGGCGGAACAGGTTGAGGGTGTGTTCCAGGTAGACCGCCGGCTGCCCGGCCAGGCGCGGCGTGTCGTGCATGCCCTCGCCCCGGGCGCCGTGGCAGGCCACGCAGGTGCTCTTGAAGATCGCCTTGCCGTGCTCGCGCTGTTCGGCACTGCCGACAGAGGGACGGGGCTCGACCTGTTGCTGGCTGAAGTAGATGGCGACGTTGACGCGATCCTCTTCACTGAGCACTTCGGCCAGGCGCGACATGACGTAGTTGCTGCGCCGTCCGTCGGCGAATTTCTCGAAGGAACTGAACAGGTAAACGGGGTTCTGCTCGGCCAGGTTGGGGATGTACTCGCGGACGCTGTTGCCATTCTCACCATGGCAGTTGCCACAGAGCACGATGCGCTCGTGTCCCGCAGCGATCGCCTGCTCGCGGCGCGCCGGGTCACCCATCAGGTAATCGAAGCGCTGCAGGGTCGCGTCGTCGGCACGCACCGCACCGGCCAGGCAGCAGGACAACAACAGGAGCAGCGTGCGCATTGGCATCGATCGGGCCCGGTGAACACTAGCAGAGGCCGCATGGTAGGAAGAAAGTCGCTCGCGGCCGCGGACCCAGATCAAGGAAATGGCACCGCGGAAAAGTCCCTGTACAATGCGCGCCTTTTTCACCGTTGCGAGAGCCCCCCATGAGCCAATTGCCGCCCTGCCCCCAATGCGCCAGCGAATACACCTACGAGGATGGCGCACAACTGGTCTGCCCCGAGTGCGGCCATGAGTGGAGCCTGACCGAGCAGGCGGAAGCCGCGCAAGGCCAGGAGATTCGCGACTCGGTCGGCAACCCCCTGGCCGATGGCGACACCGTCACGGTCATCAAGGACCTCAAGGTCAAGGGCAGCTCGCTGGTGGTCAAGGTCGGCACCAAGGTGAAGAACATCCGCCTGGTGGAGGGCGATCACGACATCGACTGCCGCATCGACGGCATCGGCGCGATGAAGCTCAAGTCGGAATTCGTCAAGAAGGCCTGAGCTACTGCACCGGCAGGAAGTTGAGGAACAGCAGGCCGTGGGCGTAGTTGACGCCGATGCGCCGGTAGCGTTCGTCGAGAACATCGGTGAGCAGGTCCAGGCGCGCGACCATCTTGGCGAACTCGGTGGCGAAGCTCAGATTACGGCCCTGCTCCGAAATCTCGTTGGCCAGCAGCAGCTTGTGCCCGTCGCTGCCGCGTCGGCTGGCGAGCATCCAGGCGGCCTTCTCGAGGTTGCGCGCGGCATTGTGGATGAAGCGCACGTCCAGGTTGTCGGTGATGTAGAACGCCTTGCGACCGCCATGGGCCGTGATCAGCATGCTGCCCAGGGCATAGATGAAAGCGCCGACGCGATCGCCCTTGAAGTCCGCCCCCAGCGCATAGTCCAGCGCGGCGATGTCCTGGCGCCCCCCCAATGCGGGAGGTGGCCGCTGCAAGTCGATCGCAGTCATCACCGCCTGGCGCGCGGCATCGGCATCGGCAAGACCGGTCTTGCGCCACTGCTTGGGATTGCGCAGGTAGAGCTTGCCGGCCAGGCGATCGAGGCTCTCCAGGTTGCTGCGCATCGCCAGGGTCGCCAGGCGGTCGACCTGAGTCTGGAACAGCTCGCTGACCTGCGGCTGGGTACGTGCCTTGCCCGGCAGCGCATCGCAACCGCCCAGCAGCAGCGCCAACAGCACGAACAACAGCCCGCCAAGACATCGCGCGCGGGCGTCGGGAATGAGCGGAGCTGACATCGAGGTCATCCCTGTGGATTACGGGCCACCCGTCGCGAGCGCCGGGCCTGGCTCGGGCGCATCGGGCGCCCAGGGTGTTTTTAGCCCGAGGCAAAGCCTCCAGGCAAGCCGAAAGAATCCTCAGGGAAAACCGAAAAAACGGCGAGCTGCGTCTTAGAGCGTTTGTGCGCCCTTCGCCCGCTCGCCCCAGGGACCTCACCCGGCCACAGCGGCGCGTCTTCCGTTTCGTCTCGATGGGTATCAGCGTATGACTGCCGCCTGCGGGAGGACCGCGACACGCGCGTAACCACAGGCGAACCCCAGCGCGTTCCCGTTATCTATATATCGGTAGCTGAATTCGGGAGTCACCATGAAGAGATTGCTCGCTTGCGTCCTGCTGCTCGGCGCACCCCTGACCTGGGCACAGGACAAGGAGAACATCGTCACCCACATGAACGGGCTGAACGTGCGCGTCGAACCGATGGGGGTCACGCCCTCCAGCGACGAGGCGCGCACCGAGCTGATCGGCACCCGCGCGGTACGCGTTATCAACGACACCACCGAGCTGGTCACCTGCAACTTCCACGCATCCCGCGAGGAACTCTCCAGCAGCATGGAGTCGCCGACCTTCAACGTGCAGCCCAACGCCCAGAGCATTGAGCGTGTACCGGGTGAGTACTCGCCGGAACGCCCCTACGCGGAAATCACCTGCGAACGCGCCGGCGCCTCGCTGGGCAACTGAGGCGCTTCAGTCCCCTGCTCCTGGGCATCGCTGCGCTTGATCGCCTTGTGCTGGTCCTCGCTCTGACCCAGTTTCCAGTAGCTGGACAGGTAAAAACTGCCGCGCGGCAGCGGGCGCTCGTCGCGGAACAGCTGGCGTAGCGCACGCATCCCGGAGAACTCGCAAGCGGCCCAGACGCCGACATTCCCCGGCTGCCAGTCCAGCGCGCGAATCGCGTCGGCGAGCAACGTCGGCTGCTGCCCGGGGTGCGGGTTGACCAACCAATGCAACTGGACGCCGGACGGCGCGTCGAGGTCCTGGATGTCGGCGCTATCGGCCACTTCGATCAGCGCGTACCCGCGGGCCTCGCGCGGCAAGCGTTCGAGGTTCACCGAAAGTGCCGGCAGCGCGGTCATGTCGGCTGCCAGCAGCACCCAGTCGGCGCCGCCATCCACCTCCTTGCGCGGCCCAGGACCACCCACCAGGATGCGCTCGCCCGGCTGCGCCGCCAGCGCCCAGCTCGACGCGGGGCCGGCATCCTCGTGCAGCACGAAGTCGACGTCGATCTCGCCGGGACGCTGGGCGCGGACGGTGTAGGTGCGCACCAGCGGCCGCTCGGGGTCGGCGCCTTCGAGCATCAACTTGATGTAGGCGCCGGCCTGGTCTTCGGGGAACTGCGCCATGCCCGGGCCACCGAGGGTCAGGCGCAGCATGTGGGGTGTCAGCTGGCGGCTGGCCAGCACGTCGAGCAGACGGGGTGCGGGACGGGACATGGGATCTCCTACTCGGATGCGTTGAGGTTTTCGGTCATCCGCCGCGCCAGGCCGATGAAGCCCTCCAGCGCCTCGGCGGACAGACCGCGGGTCATGCGCGCCTGGGCCTGGGTCTCCAACTGCGCCAGTCGCTGCAACAACGCCTGGCTGGGCTCGGCAATCTGCAGCAGTTGGCTGCGGCCATCGGCCGGGTTGTCACTGCGCAGCACCCAGCCGCCGGCCACCAGCTCGGCCAGCACCCGGGTGATCTGCGCCTTGTCCCGGCGCAGGTGTTGCGCCAGGCCCTGGGCCGTGGCCGTCGGCTGCAGCCGCACGATCGCCTTCAGCACCCGCAGGTGCGTACCGGGCAGCTCTATGCCCGCCTCACGCACGGCCTGGTGCAGGAAGCCCTTGTAGGCATGGGTGAGCTGCTGGAGCGGATCGGCGAGGTATCGGTCGGACATGGCGGCATGGGGATATAGTTGATGGAGTCAACCATACCTTAAGTGGTTGACAATATCAACCATATCCCGGACAGGGACTTTGTAGTGGTCATGGCGACTGACACGACCGCTAAGGCCTGCACCCCGAATCCCCCTTCAGAAGGCCGAGTGGAGGCGTTGCGTAGGGGGATGCGAGGCAGGACGCCGAGCAAGGCACGAAGGGACAGGGACGTCCCTTCGTGGCGTGCCCCCCGGAGCAATGCCGGAGCGAGGGAATCCCGTCTGCGCAGCAGGCGGGGCCGGATGTAGGGGGTGCCTTCTTTCGGTTACCTTTCTTGGGCAAGCAAGAAAGGTGACTCGCCGTGCAGGGCGAAACCTGTCGCATCAACCGAGGAAAGCGCGGCGGTCGCATACCAAAGGTGTGGTCGCCCGATACGTCGGTGTGAGCGATGGCCCCGCTCGACGCCGCGTAGGTTGGGCGCAGGAATGCCCATCAGCCCCGTCCGCGATGGGTATCGTCGCTCCGCGACTCAACCCATCCTACGTGTTCGCCTCGGACTTGCGGACGCAGAGCGTCCGGGGCGGCGTTCCCATCGCGCGGAGGCTCTCAGGACGCGCGGGCCAGCACCGCATGCAGCAGGACATCTGCGCCAGCGGCGATGTGTTGCTGTTCGGCGTCTTCGATCTCGTTGTGGCTGATGCCGTCCTTGCAGGGCACGAAGATCATCGCCGCGCGGGTCACGTCGGCCATGTACACCGCGTCGTGGCCGGCGCCGCTGACCACTTCCATGTGCGGCAGGCCGAGGGTTTCAGCGGCCTGGCGGACGCTGGCGACGCAGTCGGCGTCGAAGTGGCAGGGCGGGAAGTAGACCACCTGCTCGACGCCGACCGAGAGCCGCGCGTCGGCCGCTTCGGCGGTGGCGCAGGCATCGCGCAGGGCGGCGTCCATCGCGGCCAGGGCGTCGTCATCAAGGGCGCGGAAGTCCACCGAGAATTTCACCGTGCCGGGGATGGTGTTGCGCGAGTTCGGCGAGACCTGCAGGTAGCCGACGGTGGCGCGGCCATGGGGCGCGAAGTCCAGGGCGATGGCGTTGACCTTGTCCACCAGCCGCGCAGCGGCGAGCAACGCGTCGTGGCGCTGTTCCATGGGCGTGGGGCCGGCATGGGCTTCCATGCCGGTAACGGTGACGTCGTACCAGCGCTGGCCGAGCGCGCCGGGCACCACCCCGATCGGCAGGCCGTGTGCCTCGAGCACCGGGCCCTGCTCGATGTGCGCCTCGAAGTAGGCGTCGAACATGCCGCCGGGGACCTCGCCGGGCACCTGCTCGCCGGCGAAACCGATCTGGCTCAGCGCCTCGCCCACCGACTGACCGTCGACATCGCGCTGGATGAGTGCGTGCTCCAGGGAGAAGGCACCGCTGAAGACGCCCGAGCCCATCATCACCGGGACGAAGCGCGAGCCTTCCTCGTTGGTCCAGACCACCACTTCCAGCGGTGCGGCGGTCTTCACGTCGTGGTCGTTGAGGGTGCGCAGCACTTCCAGGCCGGCGAGCACGCCGAAGTTGCCGTCGAACTTGCCGCCGGTGGGCTGGGTGTCGATGTGGCTGCCCATGGCCACCGCGCGACGCGTCGGGTCGGTGCCTTCGCGGCGCGCGAAGATGTTGCCGATGGCGTCCACCCGCAGGCTCAGACCCGCATCCAGGCACCAGCCGGCGAACAGCTCGCGGCCCTGGCGGTCGAGCTCGGTGAGCGCCAGGCGGCAGACGCCGCCCTTGTCGGTGGCGCCGATCTCGGCCAGTTGCATGAGGGATTGCCAGAGGCGTTCGGAATCGATGTGCAGGGTCATGGAATGTCCTTGGTAGGCATCAGGCCAGCAGGTGGCTGGCGAATTCGATCAGGCTGCGGTCACTGCCGCGCGGAGCGATGAGAGAAAGGCCCAGCGGCGCGCCGTCCACCTGCAGCAGCGGCAGGGACAGTTGCGGGCAGCCGCAGAGCACCGACAGGCAGAGCATGCGGATCGACTGGTTGCGGTAGTCCTCCAGCGCCTCCTCGGGGCTGGCGAGCAGCGGCGCCACGTCCGGCATGGTCGGCAGCACGAGTACGCCATCGTCGCCGAGCAGCGCGTCGAGGTGCTCGGTGAAGGCGCGGCGCACCTCCCGGTGCGGGGCGACGCTGGCTTCGTCGAGGGTCGCGGACCAGGTGAAGCGCTCCTTCACCCCGGGCCCAAGCTGCACGTCGTAGCGTTGCAGGAAGGCGCCCTGGTTTTCCCAGGCCTGCTGGCCCTGGATATAGCGGAAGGCCCAGTAGAGCGCATCGCTGGAGGGCGTCAGCAAGCTCACCGGCGTGGGCGCCAGCGCCTTCGCAGCCAACGTGGTGGCGAAGGCATCGCGCACCGCCGGGCTGGCCAGTGCGACGACGTCCTCGGGCAGCAACAGTCGCGGTTGCGCCGGCAGTGGTTGCGGATCGTCACCCAGCAGCACCGCGCCGACGCGGGCGAACACCTCCAGCTCGCGGGCGAACCAGCCACAGGTGTCGAAGTCGTGGGCCAGCGGCATGCAGTTTTCCAGGCTGACCCGCGCATGCGTCGGGCGCAGGCCGATGATTCCGCAATGGCTGGCCGGGGCGCGCACCGAACCGCCAGTGTCGGTACCCAGGGCGAAATCGCAGAGGCCGTTGGACACCGCCGAGGCGGAGCCGGAGCTGGAGCCACCGGGAATGCGCGCGGGCGCACCACCGTTGCGCGGGGTGCCGAAGTGGGCGTTCTTGCCGTTCATGGAGAACGCCAGTTCATCGGTCAGGGTCTTGCCGGTGAAACGCGCGCCGGCGTCGAGCAGACGCTGCGCGCTGGGCGCGTGGGCGGTCTTGATGCCGGACTCGGCGAGCTTGTGCGGATTGCCGCAGCCGGTCGGGTAGCCGGCGACATCGAAGATGTCCTTGACCGCGAAGCTCAGGCCGGCGAGCGGCCCTTCGCTGGCGTTGGGGACCGGGCAGGCGGGATACGGCAGGTAGCAGCGGGCGGATTCGGACATGACAGGATTCTCCAGATCAGGCGGGTTCGCCGCGGGCGATCAGCGCCGGCAGTTCGTCCAGACGGCGGCAGGCGGCGCTGTGCGCCGGGCCGACCTCACGCGCCGCCGGCACTGCCGCCTGGCAGGCCTCTTCGGCGTAGGTACAGCGCGCGGCGAAGGCGCAGCCTGCGGGCAGCTTGGCCAGGTCCGGCGGTGCGCCGCCGATGGTTTCCAGGCGCGTGCCTTTTTGCAGTGCGCCCTCGCCCCGGCTTTTCAGCAGCGCCAGGGTGTAGGGATGCTTGGGCCGGGTGAGCAGCTCGCTGGCCGGGCCTTCCTCGACGATGCGCCCGGCGTACATCACCGCCATGCGGTCGGCGACCTCCGCGGCGGCGCCGATGTCGTGGGTGACGAAGACGATCGACAGCCCCAGCTCGCGCTGTAGCTCACGCAGCAGCAGCAGAATCTGGATCTGCACGGTGGCGTCGAGCGCCGTGGTCGGCTCGTCGGCCAGCAGCACCTGCGGGTTGCAGGCCAGCGCCAGGGCGATCATCGCGCGCTGGCGCATGCCGCCGGACATCTCGTGGGGGTAGGCATCCAGGCGCCGTTCCGGGCTGGGAATGCGTACCCGTTCGAACAGTTGCAGCGCCCGCGCGCGGGCCTCGCTACGGCTCACGGATTCGTGGGCGCGGATCGCCTCGACGATCTGCTGGCCCACCGTATAGACCGGATCGAGCGCCAGCAGCGGCTCCTGGAAGATCATCGCCACGCGCTTGCCGCGCAGTTGCGCCAGGCCCTTGCCGGACAACCCCAGCACGTCCTCACCGGCCACCTGCAGGCCGCCGCTGTAGCGCGTGCTGCGCTCCGGGTGCAGGCGCATCAGCGCACGCAGGGTGACGCTCTTGCCGGAGCCGGACTCGCCGATCAGTGCCAGCACCTCGCCGCTGGCCACCTCCAGGCTGACGCCATTGACCGCCTGGATACGCTTGCCCGGCGGGTTGAACTCCACATGCAGGTCGGTCAGCCGGATCATCGCATCAGCCATGCGTCACCTCCTGGGCGGGAATCCGCAGGTCGTAGCCGGAGCTGGGTTCGTAGCGCAGGCAGGCCACGCTGCGCCCCGCCTCGGCCTCCTGGAAGCGCGGCGCGCGCTGCGCGCAGACCGCCTGGGCGAAGGCGCAGCGGGTGTGGAAACGGCAGCCCGAAGGCGGGTCGATGGGGTTCGGCGGATCGCCGGCCAGCGGCGCCTCCTCGGTACGCTGCAGCGGATCGCTGCTGGGCATCGAGCGCAGCAGCGCCTGGGTGTAGGGATGCAGCGGGTTCTGGAACAGCGCCTCGGCCTCGCCCACCTCGACCACCTGGCCGAGGTACATCACCAGTACCCGGTCGGAGACGTAGCGCACCACGCCCAGGTCGTGGCTGATGAACACGTAGGTCAGGCCGAAGTCCTGCTTGAGGTCTTCGAGCAGGTTGAGCACCTGCGCCTCCACCGACTTGTCCAGCGCCGAGACCGATTCGTCGAGGATCACCAGGCGCGGCTCCAGCGCCAGCGCACGGGCGATGTTGACGCGCTGGCGCTGGCCGCCGGAAAGCTCGTGCGGGTAGCGCCCGGCGAACCGCGCCGGCTCCAGGCCGACCCGTTCGAGCAGCCGATGGGCACGCTGCAGCGCCTCGCGCTGGGGCACGCCATGCACCGTCGGCGCGAAGGCGACGGTGTCCTCGATGGTCATGCGCGGATTGAGCGAGGAATAGCTGTCCTGGAAGACCATCTGCGTCTGCCGGCGGTAGTCGCGCAGCGACAGGTCGCGGCCCAGTGCCTGGCCGTCGAAGATCAGCTCGCCGCTGTCCTGGGCGGTGAGCTGCATCAGCAGGCGCGCGGTGGTCGACTTGCCGCAGCCGGACTCGCCGACCACGCCGAGGGTCTCGCCCTTGAGAATCTCGAAGCTCACCCCGTCCACCGCACGCACTGCCTGGCGGGTACGGCGCAGGCCCTGGGCCTTGAGCGGGAAGTGCTTCTTCAGCTCGCGGGCGATCAGCAGCGGCTGGCGCGGCCCGCCGACATCGCGCAGCGCCTGCGGCACCGGATGCTCGGTGAGGTTCATTGCTTGACCTCCATCGCCGAGCGCAGACCGTCGGCGAGCATGTTGAAGGACACCGAGGTGATGAAGATCATCAGCCCCGGCAGCGCCGCGACCCAGGGTTGGGTGTAGATGGCGGTGCGCAGGGTGTTGAGCATCAGCCCCCATTCCGGCTCCGGCGGCTTGACCCCCAGGCCGAGGAACGACAGCCCCGAGGCGAGGATCATCGACACCGAGATAAGCCCGGTGGCGTAGACGAAGATCGGCCCGACCACGTTGCCCAGCACGTGCCGGCGCACGATCACCCAGGCCGAAGCGCCGGAGGCGCGCGCCGCGTCCACGTAATCGCTACGCCGCACGCCGGTGGTGACGCTCTCGGCGATCCGCGCGATCTGCGGGATGAACACCACGGTGAGCGACACCAGCGCGTTGAACACGCCCGCGCCCAGCGCGCCGGACAGGGCGATCGCCAGCAGCACCGAGGGGAACGCGTAGAGCACGTCGACGCAGCGCATGATCAGGCTGTTGATCCAGCCGCCGGCATAGCCGGCGAAGATGCCGATGGCACTGCCGATGACGAAGGCGATCAGCACCGGGGCGATGCCCATGAACAGCGACAGCCGGCCACCGAGGATCAGCCGCGAGAGCAGGTCGCGGCCCAGCTCGTCGCTGCCCAGCGGCAGGCCTTCTGTGCCGATCGGCTTGAGGCGCTTGAGCATGGAGGTGGCGAACGGATCGTGGGGCATGATCCAGGGCGCGAAGATCGCCGCCAGGATCAGCAGCAGGATGATGCTGGCGGCGACCATCGCCACCGGGTTGCGCAGCAGCCGACGCAACACGTTGGCGGCATGTCCGCGGGAGCGCTGCACGGCCAGCGGCGGGGTTTGCGAAGTCGTGGTCTGGGGTTGCATGGCCGTCATCTCAGCCCCTCTCGATGCGCGGGTCGAGCAGCGTCTGCAACACGTCGACCAGCAGGTTGAGCAACACGAAGAACAGCGCCAGGATCAGGATCGAGCCCTGCAGCAGCGGCAGGTCGCGCTGGAAGATCGCCTGGTTGAGCAAGAAGCCCGTGCCCGGCCAGGAGAACACCGTCTCGATCAGGATCGAGCCGCCGAGCAGGTAGCCCAGCTGCAGGCCGACCACCGCCAACGCGGTGGGGGCGCAGTTCTTCACCACGTGGCGGAACACCCCGAGCTCGCCCAGGCCGCGGGCGCGCAGGCCGACGACGAATTCCTGGGACAGGGTGTCGGCGACCAGCGCGCGCACGGTGCGCGCCACGATGCCCATGGGAATGAACGACATGGTCAGCGCCGGCAGGATCAGGTACTGCACATGCGCCCAGTCCCAGGCCCAGTCGCTGGAGCCGCCCGGCCCGGCGCCGGTCGCCGGCAGCCACATCAACTGCGCGGAGAAGACGATCACCAGCACCATGCCCAGCCAGTAGTTGGGCAGGCTGACGCCGATAACCGAGACGAACGAGGCCAGCCGGTCCGCCCAGGAGTTGCGGAAGTAGCCGGCGACGAAGCCGAACAGCGAACCCAGGCTGAAGCCGATCAGGCTCGCCAGCACGGCGATCATCAGCGTATTGCCAACCGCCTTGAGCACCTCGGCGGTGACCGGGCGGCTGGTGGCGATGGAGGTGCCCAGGTCGCCGTGCAGGGCGCGCCAGAGCCAGCGCACGAATTGCTCGAGCAGCGGCCGGTCGAAACCGTAGAGCTGCATCATCTGCCGCTGCAGTTCGGCCGAGGCATCGGCCGGCAGGATCGCCACCAGCGGATCGCCGGGGGAGATGTGCACGAGCATGAAACACAGGAAGGACACGCCCAGCATGATCGGCAAGGCGTAGCCGAGCCGGCGCAGGAGATAGCCAGTCATGGGTGAACCTCATCAGGGCAGAGGGCCACGGTCAGCCCGCTGATACGCACTGCAGCCATCGCCGAAGCCTCGTCCGCCTGGCCACTCGGGCCGGGCGGACGGGTATCGGTCGTGGCGTCATTCCATCGTCATGGTGGCGATGTCGATGAACCAGCTCTTGGGCTGCACCACGTGGCCGACCTTCGGCGAGATGGCGCGCGGGCCAACGTCATGGGCGACGAAGAGGAACGGCGCCTCGTCGACGATCTTCGCGTGCAGCTTGCCGAGCGCCTCGTTGCGGCCGGCCTCGTCGAAGGTGGTGCGCGCCTGCTCGACCAGCTTGTCGGTCTCGGCGTCGGTGTAGTAACCCCAGTTGTTGGAGACCGGCGGCAGCGCCTTGCTGCTGACGAAGCGCACCATGGCGAAGAACGGGTCCATCACCGCGGCGCTGACGTTGGTGGCATCCGCGCCATGGGCAGCCGGGTCCTTGGCGCCCAGGCGCCAGCTCGAATACAGGGTGTTCCATTCGAGCACGTCGAACTGCACGTCGAAGAAGCAATCCTTGAGGTTCTGCTGGATGTACTCGTTCATCGGCAGCGGCTGCATCTGCCCGGAGCCGGAGGCGGAGGTCTGCACGGTGACCTTGGCCGGCTTGTCGGCGGAGTAACCGGCCTCTTCCATCAGCTTCTTCGCCGCCTCGACGTCGTAGCGCACCTGGAAGCTGGGCTTGCCGCGCCACGGATCACCGGGCTCCACCACGCCGGTGGCCGGTTCCATCTGGCCGCTGAGCAGGGTTTTCAGTTCGTCGCGGTTGACGCACAGGTTGGCCGCCTGGCGCACCTTGAGGTCATGGAATGGCGACTCGGGCAGCAGCGAGAACTGCCAGGGCCACAGGTGCGGCTGCAGGTTGGAGTAGATGGTGTAGCCACGCGCCTTGATCGCCTCCAGCGAATCCGGCGCCGGCGCTTCGATCCAGTCCACCTGGCCGGACATCAGTGCCGCGGTGCGCGCACTGGCCTCGGGCAGCGGCAGCAGCACCACATGGTCGATCTTCGGCCGGCGCTTTTCGTCCCAGTAGTCGGGGTTGGCGGCCAGCTCCAGGCGCTCGCGCGGGACGAACTTGGCCATCTTGAACGGGCCGGTACCGGAGGCATCGGCGGCGAACGCGGCCCAGGCCTGCTGGGAGCGCTTGGCCGGGTCGCTGACCGAGGCCGGCACGGCGTCGAACTTGGCCTGCCACTGGGCCGGCGAGGCCATGAACAGGTTGGTCAGGTTGTAGGGCAGGAAGGAATCCGGCTCGGAGGTGGTCAGCTCCACGGTGTGCGCGTCGATCACCCGCGCCGAGCGCAGCGTCGGCATGCGCGAGGCGGTCACGCCGATCTGCGAGGGATCGTACTGCGGCGCTTCCTTGTTCAGCACCTTGTCGACGTTCCACACCACCGCGGCGGCGTCGAAGGCCGAACCGTCATGGAAGGTCACGCCGTCACGCAGCTTGAAGACCCACTTGGTCTTGTCGTCGGCATCTACCGACCAGGACACGGCGAGGTCGGGAATCAGCACGCTGGCCTTGTCCGCCGAACTCAGGTCCCACTGGGTCAGGCCATCGAACATCGTGATACCGGTAAAGCGGTTGCCCTCGTAGCCCTGGTCGGGCTGGCCGAGAGTCCGCGGGATGTCGCCGGCGGTCATGGCGATGCGCAGGGTCTTTTCCTGCGCCTGCGCCAGGGTGGCGCCACCCAGGGCCAGGGACAATGCCAGGGCGAGTTTTGCCAGGGCGGATGACGTGTGCGAAAGCGTGGTCGTGCGGCTCATCGGTGGTCCTCGTCGGCTGTAGTCGTTCTACGGCTGAGAGGAGCAACCCGCATGCCAATCGATACTGCAAAATCGATTATCGATATAAAAACCCTGAGAAATCCCTTCTCGAACCCGCCCGAAGTCGATTCGGCCATCATTCTGCCAGCATGGCGTCGGGGAAAAACGACTCACGCTGGAGCAAGCGTGCCCGACCTCAGTGCGCCAGCGATTCGGAGATGCCCCGGGCGCAATCACGTACCAGCGGCGCCAGGCGCAGGGTGATCGCCTCCAGCGTCCAGCGGCTGGTCGGCGGCGACAGATGCACCGCGCCGATGGCCTGGCCCTCGCGATCGAGGATCGGCGCGCCGATCCCCATATCGCCCAAAAACAGCTCCTCGCAGTTGAGCGCGTAGCCCAGGCGCCGGCAGCTCTGCACCTGCAGCAGGATGGCCTCCACCTCGGTCAGGGTGGACGGCGTGCGCGGCTCCCGTGGCGAGGCCTCGAGCAACGCACGCACTTCGCTGTCCGGCAGGCAACTCAGGTAGGCGCGCCCGGAGCTGGTGCAGTACATGGGGATGCGCATGCCCACCGGGGTCAGCACCGGAATGCTCTGGGTGGTCATGATCTGCGAGATGTAGATCATGTCGCGGCCCACCGCCTCGGTGAGGCTCGCCGTCTCACCGGACTCCCGCGCCAACTGCGCGAGGTACGGATGCGCCTGGCGCACCAGCGGGTGGTTGCCCAGGTAATTGAAGCCCAGCTCCACCACCTTCGGCAGCAAGCGAAAACGCCGGCTGCGTGCATCGCGACCGACGTAGCCGAGCACTTCCAGGGTATGCACGGCACGCTGCGCCGAACCCTTGCTCATGCCGGTAAGCTGGGAGACCTCGCCCAGACTCAGGCGCGGATGCGTCGTAGCGAAGGCCGCGAGCACTTGCAGGCCCTTCTCCAGGGACTGGTTGAACAGCGGGTCGGCCTGTGGATCCTGGTTCGGGTTGTCTGCTTGCTTCATCGGTCGTTACGGGCGGCGCCTAGGGTCTTTGGCGGCACTTTAACCGAATGTTCACTCAGCCTCGATAGCGCCCCGGGCGGTGCCAGCGGATCAGAATCGCGTTCATCGCCACGGTGCCGAACAGCGACCAGAGCATCTTGTCCAGCGGCAGGTAGAAACTGGCGACGACGAACAGCGCACAGTCGAAGAGCAGTTGGGAGATGCCGGCATTGATGGAAAAGCGCTGCTGAATCCACAGCACCAGGGAGCCGGTACCGCCCATCGAAGCGTTGTGTCGGGCCAGGCAGAGGATGCCCATGCCGAGAAAGGTGCCGCCGAGGATCGAGCCGATGCCCGGCGAGATTCCAGACAGGTTCAGCAAGGGCCCGGTCAGGCTCACGCCCAAGCCCAGCGCGAAGCTCACGACGACACTCTTCAGGGTGAACGGCCGTCCCATGCTGAACAACGCGAACAGCAGGAACGGCACGTTGATCGCCGGCACCAGCACGGCGGTGGGATAGTCGGTGACGAAGGACACCAGCAACGCCATTCCGGCGATGCCGCCGGTGATCAGCCCGCTCTTGCCGAGCAGCGCGATACCCATCGCGGCCAGCGCCACGCCGATGAACATCCCGTAGGCGTCGTCGACGGCGTTGTGCCGCGGATAGGGGCTCACACGCTGGACGCGTTCGCCAAGCTCGCCGTTTACGGGCGCCTGCCCGTGCCGGAACATGGGGCGCTCAGCAGGGCTGGGGTTGCAGGGTTGCCGGGGCGTTGCCACGACCCTTCCCCTCCAGCGCGGTAATTCGCGCCACTTCCACTCCATAGCGAACGATGATGACCTCGGCGCCATAAATGACCTGTTCGAGGATCAACTCGAGGTCAGTCTGGGCTTCGGGCATGTCGTATTTCACCTGGTACATGGCATTTCCTCATGGGAAGGCAGGCTTCTCGTCACACGGCAATCGATGGATCGCACCGAACACCCTGCTGCGACCGACCGGGGTCGCGGAAGCACGATGACATTCTGATCTGCGCATCGCGAAATAGGCTTCTTTATTTACCGAAGATAGGTATAGAATTGAAAAATCCTTCTACAGAATTATAAAAATGCAAAAAAATAATCCAGACGAGATGGACCGAAGAATTCTTCGGGTCCTCAGCAAGGACGGGCGCGCCAGTCTGCAAGAGGTCGGCAAGCAGGTCGGACTGTCGTCCAGCCCCTGCTGGCAACGGATCAAGCGCATGGAGGAAGCCGGGGTGATCCAGGGCTATGAAGCCCGTATCGACCTCGCCGAACTCGGCTACCGCGACAGCCTGATCGTGATGCTCACCCTCGATCACCACAGCGATGAAACCCTGGAGAAATTCGAGCGAGCACTGGCGGAAATCCCCGAGGTGATCGAGGCCTACCTGGTGTCCGGCGAATACGACTACTTCATCCGCATCGCTGTGAAGGACACCCGCGACTACGAACGATTGCTGCGCGAAAAGCTCTACCACATCCCGGGCCTGCGGCATTCGGTATCGAGCTTTGTGCTCCGCCAACTGAAGGCCAGCAGTGTGCCGCTGTGAAAACCGCGCCCAGGCCGATGCGGCACGCCGCAGCATGGTCCCGGGTCCACATCCGCAGTATGTTCGAACCTTTCTCTGCGCAAGGAATGCCCCATGGCCAAGCACAACACGCCCGCGACGCAGAAGCACCTGGCGGTATTGATCGACGCCGACAACGCCCCGCCGGCCATCGTCGAGGGGCTGTTCGAGGAGATCGCCAAGTACGGCGTCGCCAGCGTCAAGCGCATCTACGGCGACTGGACCAAGCCCAATCTGGGCGGTTGGAAAAAGGTACTGCTCGACCACTCCATCCAGCCGATCCAGCAATTCGCCTACACCTCCGGCAAGAACGCCACCGACAGTTCGCTGATCATCGACGCCATGGATCTGCTCTACACCGGGCGCTTCGACGGCTTCTGCCTGGTCTCCAGCGACAGCGACTTCACCCGCCTGGCGGCGCGCATCCGCGAGGAAGGCCTGACGGTATACGGCTTCGGCGAAGAGAAGACGCCCAAGCCCTTCGTCAGCGCCTGCGACAAGTTCGTCTACACCGAGATCCTGCGGGCGTCGCCGGAACCTGCGCCCACCCCAGCGACCCACGACGAACGCGCCACGCCGCCGGTGGAGACGCCGAAGACATCGACCGAGCCGAAGAAACAGAAGATACCGCTGGAGTTCATTGCCAAGGTGCTCGACGACATCACCGACGACGAGGACGACTGGGTTCAGCTCGGAGCCCTGGGCTCCAACCTGAGCAAACTGCGCCCGGACTTCGACCCGCGCCTGTACGGTTTCAACAAGCTCAGCGCCCTGATCAAGAGCCAGCCCAAACGCTTCGAACTCCAGACCCGCCCGGGCAGCGCCAACGGCGGCAAGGACTTCTACGTGCGCAATGCGCGGGCTTGAGAGATGGGTATCGCTTTGCTCAACCCATCCTACGGGCGTGGGACGTAGGTTCGTAGGATGGGTTGAGCAAAGCGATACCCATCAATCCCCCGGCAAGGACGCCGAAGATGCCCCACTACCGTCGCGACCACACACCCGGCGCCACCTGGTTCTTCACCCTGAACCTGGCCCATCGCCGCAGCCGCCTGCTGGTCGAGCACATCGACGACTTGCGCGCCGCGTTCGCCTACGGCATGCGGCGCCAGCCCTGGCGCATCGAGGCCATCGTGATTCTGCCCGATCACCTGCATGCGCTCTGCAGCCTGCCCGACGGCGATGCCGACTACGGTTTGCGCTGGCGCCTAATCAAGAGCCACTTCAGTCGTGCGCTGCCCCACGACGAGCGCATTTCGCCCAGCCACCGGCGCAAGGGCGAGCGCGGCATCTGGCAGCGCCGCTTCTGGGAACATCGCATTCGCGACGACGCGGATTTCGCCCGCCACGTCGACTACATCCACCACAATCCACGCAAGCACGGGCATTTGCAGCGTCTGGCGGACTGGCCGTGGTCGTCGTTTCACCGTTATGTACGAGCCGGCGTATTGCCGGCGGATTGGGCGGGGGACGATGTGCTTGAGGGAGTGATGGGCGAGCGTGAGTGACCGCCGGACTTGATGGGTATCGCTTTGCTCAACCCATCCTACGAACACTCCCCCCCGTAGGATGGGTTGAGCAAAGCGATACCCATCGATTACAGAGAGTCCATAACGCCAAAGGCCGGTCATGCGACCGGCCTTTGGCTGATAGCGCTAGAGCGCCTCAGCCATTGCTGGGGAAGGCGAACTGCGCGGCTTCGTGGGTCTTGCGCGCCGGCCAGCGCTGGGTAATGGTCTTGCGCCGGGTGTAGAAGCGCACGCCGTCCGGGCCGTAGGCGGCCAGGTCGCCAAAGATCGAGCGCTTCCAGCCGCCGAAGCTGTGGTAGGCCACCGGCACCGGCAGCGGCACGTTGACACCGACCATGCCGACTTCGATCTCGTCGCAGAACAGCCGTGCGGCTTCCCCATCACGGGTGAAGATGCAGGTGCCGTTGCCGTACTCGTGATCGTTGATCAACTGCATGGCGTCCTCCAGGCTGTTCACCCGCACCACGCAGAGCACCGGGCCGAAGATCTCCTCACGGTAGATGCGCATGTCCGGGGTCACGCGGTCGAACAGGGTGCCGCCGACGAAGTAACCGTCCTCGTGGCCGGCGACCTTCAGGCCACGGCCGTCGACCACCATCTTGGCGCCGGCTGCGATGCCGTCGTCGATGTAACCGACCACCTTGTCACGCGCGGCGGCGGTGACCAGCGGGCCCATGTCCAGGCCGCACTGGGTGCCGGCGCCGATCTTCAGGGACTGAATCTGCGGCACCAGCTTGTCGATCAGCGCATCGGCGATCTGGTCGCCCACGCAGACCGCCACCGAAATGGCCATGCAGCGCTCGCCGCAGGAACCGTAGGCCGCGCCCATCAGCGCGCTGACGGCGTTGTCCAGGTCGGCATCGGGCATCAGCACCGCGTGGTTCTTCGCGCCGCCCAGGGCCTGCACGCGCTTGCCGCGCTTGGCGCCTTCAGCATAGATGTACTCGGCGATCGGGGTGGAACCGACGAAGCTCAGGGCCTTCACTTCCGGCGCTTCGATCAGTGCGTCCACCGCTGCCTTGTCGCCGTGAACCACGTTGAGCACGCCCTTGGGCAGGCCGGCCTGCTGGAACAGTTCAGCAATGAACAGGGTGGAGCTCGGGTCGCGCTCGGAGGGCTTCAAGATGAAGCAGTTGCCGCAGGCGATCGCCAGCGGGTACATCCACAGCGGCACCATGGCGGGGAAGTTGAACGGGGTGATGCCGGCGACGATGCCCAGCGGCTGGAAGTCGCTGAAGGAATCGATCGCGGGGCCGGCATTGCGGCTGTACTCGCCCTTGAGGATTTCCGGGGCGGCGGTGGCGTACTCGACGTTCTCGATGCCGCGCTTGAGTTCACCGACGGCGTCTTCCAGGGTCTTGCCGTGCTCGGCGGAAATCAGCGCGGCAATTTTCTCCTGGTTCTCTTCGAGCAGTTGCTTGAAGCGGAACAGTACCTGGGCGCGCTTGGCCGGCGGGGTGTCGCGCCATTCGCGGGCGACCGATTTGGCCGAGTCGATGGCCTGCTGGATGACGCCCTGGTCGGCCAGCGCGACCTGACCGGTCACCTCGCCGGTGGCGGGGTTGTAAACGTTCGCGCTGCGGCCGCTGCCGGCAACGCGCTCGCCGTGGATCAGGTGGGGAATCTGCTGCATTTCTTGTCCTCGCGCGTCAGACGCTGTGCTTGATTTCGGTTTCGACGAAGACCACTTCGTGGTCGCTGCCATTGATCACATTGTGCTCAACCCCAGCCTTGCGGAAGTACGCCTGGCCAGCGATCAGCTGGGCCTGGCGCTCGCCTTCGGGGGTTTCCAGCACCAGGGTGCCGCCGGTCATCGGCACCACCACGTAGTCATAGCCATGACGGTGGGCGCCGGTTTCGGCACCGGGGGCGAAGCGCCACTCGGTGACGATGACCTCGGCGTTGTCCACCTGCACGCTGGGCACGGCCTGGGGACGGGTGGCCATCAGGCCAGCCCGTTGAGGGTTTCGCCGACGGCGTCGAACAGCCGGTCGAGTTCTTCGGGCTTGGCGTTGAAGGTCGGCCCGAATTGCAGGCCATCGCCGCCGAAGCGCACGTAGAAGCCCTTCTTCCACAGGGCCAGGCCGGCTTCGTACGGACGCACCATGGCATCGCCGTCACGCGGGGCGAGCTGGATGGCGCCGGCCAGGCCGCAGTTGCGGATGTCCAGCACGTGCTTGGCGCCCTGCACCGAGTGAATCGCCTGCTCGAAGCGCGGCGCCAGTTCGGCCGATTGCTGGATGAGGTTTTCCTTCTCCAGCAGGTCCAGCGCGGCGAGGCCGGCGGCGCAGGCCAGCGGATGCGCGGAATAGGTGTAGCCATGGCCGAACTCGATGGCGTACTCCGGCGAAGCCTGCTGCATGAAGGTCTCGTGGATCTCGCGGCTGGCGATCACCGCGCCCAGCGGCACGGCGCCGTTGGTGACCTGTTTGGCGACGTTCATGATGTCCGGGGTGACGCCGAAGAACTCCGCGCCGGTGGCCTTGCCCATGCGCCCGAAGCCGGTGATGACTTCGTCGAAGATCAGCAGGATCTGGTGCTGGTCGCAGATTTCGCGCAGGCGCTGCAGGTAGCCCTGCGGCGGGACGATGACGCCGGCCGAACCGGACATCGGTTCGACGATCACCGCGGCGATGTTCGAGGCGTCATGCAGCTCGATCAGCTTGAGCAGTTCGTTGGCCAGCGCCACGCCGCCGGTCTCGGCCATGCCGCGGGTGAAGGCCATGCCCGGCTGCAGGGTGTGCGGCAGGTGGTCGACGTCCATGAAGCTGCCGAACATCTTGCGGTTGCCGCCGATGCCGCCGAGGCTGGTGCCGGCGACGTTGACGCCATGGTAGCCGCGAGCGCGGCCGATCAGCTTGGTCTTCGCCGGCTGGCCCTTCAGGCGCCAGTAGGCGCGCGCCATCTTCACCGCGGTGTCCGCGCACTCGGAGCCGGAGTTGGTGAAGAACACGTGGTTCAGCTCACCCGGCAGCAGGTCGGCGATCTTCTCGGCCAGTTGGAACGAGGCCGGGTGGCCGTACTGGAAGCCCGGCGAGTAATCCAGGGTGCTGGCCTGCTTGGCGATGGCTTCGGCGATCGGCGCACGGCAGTGCCCGGCGCCGCAGGTCCACAGGCCGGAGAGGCTGTCGTAGATCTTGCGTCCGCTGTCATCGATGAGCCAGTTGCCCTCGGCGCCAACGATGATCCGCGGGTCCTTGCGGAAGGCGCGGTTGGCGGTGAAGGGCATCCAGTGGGCGTCCAGCTTGAGCTGGTCGGCGACGGACGGGGTGACGCTCTGCGGCATGTTCATGAAGGCCTCGCGGAAGGACGGATGGCGATGGTTCGCGGCTCGGGGATAAGCACAGCACTTGCGGCAGAAGGTGACACGGGCCTAAATTCCGAAAAATTCGATTTTTCCTACCTTTTGTTTAACCACCACTAAACAAAGAGCACCCGCCCTTGCAGACCCGTCGTCCCGATCCCCTGGCCCAGGTGGCCGACTTCGATATCCGCCTGCTGCGGCTGTTCTGCAAGGTCGTGGAAAGCGGTGGATTCTCCGCCGCCGAGGGTGCCCTCGGCATCGGCCGCTCGGCGATCAGCCAGCAGATGGCGGATCTCGAGCAGCGCCTGGGCCTGCGCCTGTGCCAACGCGGTCGCGCCGGGTTCGCGCTGACCGAGGAAGGACGCGAGGTGTACCAATCGGCGTTGCGCCTGATGGCCTCGCTGGAAGGCTTTCGCACCGAGGTCAACGGCCTGCACCGGCACCTGCGCGGCGAGCTGAACATCGGCCTCACGGACAACCTGGTGACGGTGCCGCACATGCGCATCACCCATGCCCTGGCCCAACTGAAGGACCGCGGCCCCGGCGTGCGCATCCAGATCCGCATGATCGCGCCGGGCGAAGTCGAGCAGGGCGTGCTCGACGGGCGCCTGCATGTCGGCGTCGTGCCCCAGGCCGGTGCACTCTCGGGACTGGACTACCTGCCGCTCTACGAGGAACGCTCGCAGCTCTATTGCGCCGTTGGCCATCCGCTGTTCTACGTCGAGGACGACGCCCTCACCGAGGAACGTCTGCACGCCCAGGACGCCATCGAACCCACCTTCCGCCTCCCCTCCGAAGCCCAGGCGCGCTACGCCGCGCTAAACTGCACGGCCTCGGCTTCAGACCGTGAGGGCATGGCCTTCCTGATCCTCACCGGACGCTACATCGGCTACCTGCCGGATCACTATGCACGCCCTTGGGTTCAGGAAGGCCGCCTGCGCGCCCTAAAACAGGGCAGCCATCACTACGACATCAGCCTCGCCAGCGTGACGCGGCGCGGGCGCCGGCCTCATCTGGTCCTGGAAACCTTCCTGGAGGCTTTGGCGGGCGCGCCCCCGCCACACGGCAATTAAATTTCTGACTATAACGGCAGGAATTTTGCTATCAAATTGACGCCAGTATTTTATGTATTTGCTGCCCCCCGGATTCGCTCCGAGGCCCGCCAGGAGTCCCCATGTTCCAACCTGCCCTCGCCCTGATGAACAGGGCGCGCTATGCCCGCAAGTTCGCCATCATCCTCACCGTGTTCATGCTGCCGTTCTGCTGGATCGCCGGCGACAAGCTCATCACCCTCTATCAGGGCCTTCAGGAAACCCGCAACGAACTGCTCGGCCTGGATACCATCGAGCACGGCCTGCAGGTCCATCTCCAGGCGTTGCGCCTGGCCGGGCTGCATGTGATCGCCTACGCGCGCAACAAACCGGACGTCGCCGAGAGTATCGATCAGCAAGGCAAGGCATTCGCCACCAACGCACAGGAGTATGCCCAGTGGCTGCAGGGCAATCCCTTCGCCGAACTGGCCGGCATTTCCGACCAGGACCCTGCCGCACAGGTCGACCGCGCCACCCGCACCATGGCACTGGGCAGCCAGTACATCGCCCAGACACGTCACCTGCTGACGCAATACCAGGCCATGAAGGAAGTGGCGGCCAGTTCCGCGCTGATCCGCGACGACGACATCGAGATCTATCGCGGCATCGACTTCCTGCTCAATGAGCTGATCCCGTTCTACCAGACACTCGCGCAGACCCGCACGCTTTCGGCCTACATGACGGCCTACGGCTTCCTCGAATCCAGCGCCCGCTCGACCATCATCGACCAGGCCAGCGTAATCGGCGACTTCACCGATACCAGCCCAGAGCAGACCAGCTATCAGGAACAACGCAAACGCCTGGCCGACATCGCCAAGCGCAGCCTGGACATCTACAAGACAGGCACCCTGGACGTCTTCACCAACCAGGGCTTCTTCGATATCAACGCCACCGCGCAATGGGCCGAGCGTCTGAAAGACTACGACCCGCTGCAGCAGGAGTTGGACAGCCTGACCCGTGGGGTCTTCGACGACCTGCGCGGTCACCTGCAGGAGCACGTGGACACCAGCAGCCGCAGCCTGATGCTCTGGTCGTTGACCCTCTGCGCGGTGATCCTGCTCTGTCTCTACCTGTTCACCGGCTTCTTCCTCTCGGTGCGCCGCGCCATCGCCGACATCAGCGCCGGTACCCAGCGGCTGGCCGGCGGAGACCTGAGCCAGCCGATCCAGACGGCCGCCCAGGACGAACTGGGAGAATTGGCGGCGGACTTCAACCGCATGCAGTCCGGCATGCGCGAGCTGATCGCCGAGGTCGCGCGACTCGAATCGATCACCCGCGAACAGGCCCAGGCGCTCAACGCCAGTGCGTTGAGCAGCCAGGAGAGCATCGGTCGACAGACCCAGGAAATGGAATTGATCGCCAGTTCCATGAGCCAATTGGTGAGCAGCGTGCAGGAAGTCAGCCGCAGCTCGCACACCACCGCGGAAATGGCCAGCCAGGCCGGCGAGCAGTGCCGCGATGGCCGCGGCCAGGTGACGCTGGCGGTGGACGGCATGAGCAGACTGTTCAGTGAAATGGACGAGTCGATCCGCGCGATTGGCGCGGTGGAGCACGAAAGCCAGGCCATCGCCAAAGCGGTGGACGTGATCGAGAACGTCTCCGAGCAGACCAACCTGCTTGCCCTCAACGCCGCCATCGAGGCCGCCCGTGCCGGCGAGCAGGGCCGCGGTTTCGCCGTGGTCGCCGACGAGGTCCGCAGCCTGGCTCAACGCTCCCAGGAGCTGACCCGAGAGATCTACAGCACCATCGAGCGCCTGCAGACGCAGGTCAGTGCCGCGGTGAAGACCATTCGCGACAGCCACCAGCAGGCCTCCAGCACGGTCGACGAGGTCAATCGTACGGCGGACATCTTCGCCGCGATCACCCAGAGCATGGAGAGCATCGGCGAGCAGAACCTGCAGATCGCCTCGGCCGCCGAGGAGCAGGCCAGCGTCGTCGCCGGCGTCGAGCAGAACACGCTGTCGATCAAGGAACTCTCCGAGAGCAATGCCCAGGAGGCGCGCAGCACTGCCCAGGTCAGCGAGCGCATGGTGGGTGCCACCCGCGAACTGCATGAGCGCGTCGCCAGCTTCCAGCTCTAACGACGCACCAACCTGGTGCTATTGCTCCAATTTGAGGCGCTGCGAGCTTGAGCCGCAGCGCCTCGCGCGTTTCAGGGAGGAACGAGCGCACCGAAAGGACGTCGTCCTTCATCGCGAGGGCCAGTATTTACAAGGGATCGAGGCAATTGGACAGAAACTTGCAGCAATATGTGAGCACCTGACCGAACGGCCAGGAAATCATTAGAAAGATGCTGTCCCTCAAGGAGCCCCGATGAACCTCAAAGCCACTTCCCTGCTGCTCGCCGGCGGTCTGGCCGTCGCTGCTACGCAGGCCAATGCCGGCATGCTCTGGCACGGCGAAAGCCTCACCTACCTCAATGGCCAGCATTACAAGGTCGACCCGCCGAACCAGCAAACCGTTACCTTCGAACACGTCAGTAGCTGGACCTGGGGCGACATCTTCCTGTTCGTCGACAATATCTGGTTCAACGGCAAGGGCAGCGACTCCGCCGGTGAACATACCTACTACGGCGAATTCAGCCCGCGCCTGTCGTTCGGCAAGATCACCGGCAAGGACCTGTCCTTCGGCCCGATCAGCGACGTCCTGCTGTCGGCGACCTACGAGCGCGGCGAGAACGGCAACCAGAATTACCTGCTCGGCCCGGCCGTCGACCTGACGATCCCCGGTTTCGACTACTTCCAGCTGAACACTTACTACCGCAAGCCCGACGGCATCACCGGCAACCCGGCCGGCCAGTGGCAGGTGACTCCGGCGTGGGGCATGACCATTCCGGTCGGCAAGTCGGACATCCTCTTCGACGGCTTCATCGACTGGGTCGTCAACGACAAGAGCAACAGCAACAACGATATGCACAAGAACCTGCATATCAACCCGCAGATCAAGTACGACCTGGGCAAGGCCCTGGGCTACCAGGCCAAGCAACTGTACGTCGGTATCGAATACGACTACTGGAGCGACAAGTACGCGATCGAAGACGGTGGTTTCGTCAGCGACAACTTCGTCGGCAGCACTGACCAGAACACCTTCAGCTGGATCATCAAGGCTCACTTCTAACTAGAAGCCTGCGAAACGGCGCCGCGCCCCCATCCGCGGCGCCGTACTTACTCGGGGAGACCCTGCTCCCCTTCTGCCGAGAGAATGCCCATGTCGACCGCCCACGAAGACACGCCAGACCTTATCTACGGCCTGGAAGACCGCCCTGCTCCGCTCCCCGCCCTGTTCGCCGCACTGCAGCACGTACTGGCCAGTTTCGTCGGCGTGATCACTCCGCCGCTGGTCATCGGTTCGGTGCTCGGCCTCAGCGCGCAGCTGCCCTACCTGATCAGCATGGCGCTGATGGTTTCCGGGGTCGGCACCTTCATCCAGGCACGGCGCCCGCTGGGTATCGGCGCCGGCATGATCTGCCTGCAAGGCACCAGCTTCGCCTTCCTCGGCGCGGTGCTCTCCGCCGGCCTGCTGGTCAAGGCTCGCGGCGGCAGCCCCGAGGACATCCTGGCGATGGTCTTCGGCGTATGTTTCTTCGGCGCCTTCGTGCAGATCGTCCTCAGCCGCTTCATCCATCGCCTGCAGCGCGTGGTGCCGCCGCTGGTGACCGGCATCGTCATCACCCTGATTGGCGTCAGCCTGATCAAGGTCGGCATCACCGACCTGGGCGGAGGCTTCAACGCCCCCGACTTCGGTGCGCCGGGCAACCTAGCCCTGGGCGGCCTGGTACTGCTCACCATCATCGTACTGAACCGCTCGAACAACGCCTGGCTACGCCTCTCGGCGATCATCATCGGCCTCGCCGTCGGCAGCCTGGCCGCCTGGGCCAGCGGCAAGCTGGTCCCGCATGCCCTGCCCGACCTGCCACTGGTGAGCCTGCCGCAGCCCTTCCGCTTCGGTTTCGACTTCGACTGGACCGCGTTCCTGCCGGTGGCGCTGATCTACCTCATCAGCACCATCGA
Organism: Pseudomonas sp. R4-15; assembly: GCF_055768815.1. Classification (NCBI taxonomy): domain Bacteria; kingdom Pseudomonadati; phylum Pseudomonadota; class Gammaproteobacteria; order Pseudomonadales; family Pseudomonadaceae; genus Pseudomonas; species Pseudomonas sp. R4-15. The sequence goes on along the minus strand of NZ_CM147293.1, from coordinate 1,491,153 downwards.
GACGGTCGGCGATCTGACCGCCAACTGCATGCTCTCGCGCCAGCCGATCGAGGGCCCCAGCTACCTTGCGCGCCTGCGCGGTGGCGTGCTGGGCGACGGCGTGTCCTGCCTGCTGGCGGCCACCTTCAATGCCTTCCCCAACACCACCTTCGCGCAGAACAACGGCGTGATCCAGATGACCGGCGTGGCCAGCCGCCACGTCGGCCTCTACATCGGCGCCCTGCTCTTCGCCCTCGGCCTGTTCCCGCTGCTTGGCGCGATGCTGCAGCAGATTCCCAAGCCGGTGCTCGGCGGTGCGACCCTGGTAATGTTCGGCAGCGTCGCCGCCGCCGGCATCCGCATCCTCGCGCGGGCGCCGCTGGATCGTCGCAGCATGCTGGTCATTGCCGCCTCGCTGGGCGTCGGCCTGGGCATCGCGGCACAGCCGAACCTGTTGCACCAGTTGCCCAAGGTCGTGCAGAACCTGTTCGACTCGGCGATCACCTGCGGCGGCATCACCGCCATCGTGCTCAACCTGCTGCTGCCGGATAACGAACGGCGCGCCGAGGCACCTACCGGCGCTCAGGAAAACCTCCACTGAAAGGCAACCCGCGCTTGCCCAAGGCAGGGCAATCGGGTTAATCAGGTAAAGCGACCCGGCAGTCAGTCACGAACATGGAAATGAACGCCCCAGCCTCTATCAATCACAGCGCCGCCCGCCCCGGCGGGCGCATCCGCCAGAAAAACGAGGAGCAGATTCTCGCGGCCGCCGCCGAGGAGTTCGCTCGCCACGGCTACAAGGGCAGCAGCATGAATGCCATCGCGCAGCGCGCGGGGTTGCCCAAGGCGAATCTGCATTACTACTTCAGCAGCAAGCTAGGTCTGTACATCGAGGTGATGCGCCACATCCTCGATCTGTGGGACAGCGTCTTCGCCCACCTCACCGCCGAGGATGACCCGGCCACCGCGCTGGCTGCCTACATCCGCGCCAAGATGGAGATGTCGCGCCGCCACCCGCTGGCCTCGAAGATCTTCGCCATGGAGGTCATCAGCGGTGGCGAATGCCTTTCCGAGCACTTCAGCCAGGACTACCGCGACTGGGTTCGCGGGCGCGCGGCGGTGTTCGAGGCCTGGGCTGCACAGGGCAAGATGGACCCGGTCGACCCGGTGCACCTGATCTTCCTGCTCTGGGGCAGCACCCAGCACTACGCGGACTTCTCCAGCCAGATCTGCAGCCTGCTGGGGCGCAAGCGACTGACCAAGGCGGACTTCCAGGTCGCCACCGACAACCTCATCCACATCATCCTCAAGGGCTGCGGAGTGAAGATGAGCCAGGACCCGCTCATTCCATCCTAGGGCCTGGTCCCGCACACGTCGAAGCATCGACCGCCCTTGCGGCATCGCCCGGCGCGGTCGATCATTCGCCCCTCATCCAGCCCCACGGAGCGCCGATGCCCTTTACCCTCGTCGCCCCTTGCGAATACCGCGAAGAAATCCGCAAGAGCCGCTTCCTGACCCTGGCCGCGCCGGTGGCCAACGTCGAGGAGGCGCAGGCCTTCATCGCTCGCCACAGCGTGAGCGATGCCACCCATAACTGCTGGGCCTGGAAGATCGGCCAGCAGTACCGCTTCAACGACGACGGCGAACCCGGCGGTACCGCCGGCCGACCGATCCTCGCTGCCATCGAAGGCCAGGACTTCGACGCCGTGGTAGTGCTGGTGATCCGTTGGTACGGCGGCATCCAGCTCGGCACCGGTGGCCTGGCGCGCGCCTATGGCGGGGGTGCTGCCAAGTGCCTGCAGGCCGGCGAACGCGCCGAACGGGTGTTGCGCGAGACCCTGCGCTGCCATGTGCCGTTCACCGAACTGGCCCGGGTCAAGGCGCGCCTGGGCGAGTTCGAGACGGCCCTGGAGCAGGAGACCTTCGATGCCGGGGGAGCCTGGCTCGATCTCGCGGTTCCGCCCCAGCAACGCGAGGCCCTGGCCAGTTGGCTGGCCGACATCAGCCGCGGGCGCAGCCGCCTGGCGCCCCTCACGTGAAAGCGGCCGCTTGTGCACAACGTTTTTGCCCAGACTGCGGCGTGCGTGCCACAGGTGGCGTTGCGCCGCGCTGCGGCCCGTCGCCGCGCAAGCGACTGGCCGCCGCCTCCATGCATCAACGCCTTGCAATACAAGTACTTGCGTAGACTGACCGCTGTAGATGGCAAAACCGGCCAGGCCCTCCGGGCGCTCGAAGTAATGGCAACACGCCACGGCTTTTCTGTGGATAAGTCTGTGTGAAAGATTCCGTAACCCAAGCGCTTGGCGGCTTCCCGCGGCGTGCCGTCGTCAGGAGAATCCACCCATGAGTCGCCCGCTACGCATCCACGCACCCGGCATCAACTATTTCGACATGGTCTGCCGCTGCCGCTCCATCCGCGAGGCGGCGCGCCAGCTCAACGTCGCTTCCTCGGCGGTCAACCGACAGATTCTCAAACTCGAGGACGAGCTCGGTATGCCGCTCTTCGACCGCCTGCCCGGCGGCCTGCAACTGACCTCCGCTGGCGAGGTGCTGGCGCGTCACGTGCGCCTGGTGTTGCAGGATGCCGAGCGCGCACGCTCGGAACTCGACGCCATGCAGGGACTGCGCACCGGTCACGTGGAAATCGCCACCGTGGAAGGCGTCACGGTGGACTTCCTGCCCAACCTGCTGGTGCGCATGCGCGAGCGCTACCCCAGGGTCACAGTCGGCATCACCACGCTGGGCTCGCAGGCGATTCCCGAGGCGGTGGTCAGCGGCGCCGCCGACATCGGCCTGGCGTTCGCGCTGCCACGCAACGCGGAGCTCAACCAACTGGCGGTCGGCCATTTTCGCCTCGGCGCCATCGTGCGCCCCGACCATCCGTTGGCCGCGCGCCGCGAGGTGAGTTTCGCCACCTGCTCGGAGCACACCCTGATCCTGGCCAAGAGCGACCTGTCGATCCATCACCTGTTGGCGCCCTTCCAGGCACGCCATCGCCAGCGCCTGCGGCCGATCATCGAGTCCAGCTCGGTGGAGCTGTCGCGCCAGCTCGCGCGACGCGGGCTGGGCGTCGCGTTCCAGACGCGCATCGGCATCGAGGCCGATCTGCGTCAGGGTGAACTGTTGCACATCCCGCTATCGGACAATGGCGCCATCTACAGCGACCTCGGCGTCTACGTACGCGCCGGACGTTATCTGCCCGTGGCGGTGGATGCCTTCGTACGCGCGCTCAGCGAGGAAATCGCGCATCTGGAGGAGGCCGAAAGGGTGGAGTTGCTGGCGCACTAAGCCGTCCCCCCTCACTCCCATCCGGCCCTTCGCAGCGACAGAAATCGCACTCAAAGAAGGCATGGAAATCCGGTCTGTTTCAGGCTGGTGCACGATCTCCCACTGATGCCGATTCGGCATCAGCGCGGTCTAAAATCTGTTCTTGGTGAGTACAGCGCCCCCATCGATACTGCGCCGGTCACGATGGAGCCAACCCATGCCCAAGACCCTTTCCGCCCGCGCCGTGGACACCGTAAATCTGCCGGTGGTGGACATTTCCACGCTCGCCAGCGGCGATCCCGAACGCCTTGACGAACTGGCCGAAACCCTGCACCGCGCCTGTCGCGACAAGGGGTTCTTCTACGTCACCGGGCATGGCATCGATGCGGCCCTGCAGCAGGAGGTCTTCGCCCAGGCGGCGGCCTTCTTCGCCCTGCCCGAGAGTGCCAAGGCGGCGGTGGACAAGCGTCACTCGCCGGCCAACCGCGGCTACGAGCCGCTGCGCGGGCAAGTACTGGAGAGCGGCACCCCGCCGGACGTCAAGGAAGGCTTCTACATAGGCCCGGAACTGGATGCCGAGCATCCGGCGGTGAAAGCCGGACGCTTCAACCATGGCGCCAACCAGTGGCCCGCCGAATGCCCGCAGTTCCCCACGGTGATGCTGCGTTATCTGGACGAGGTGAGCGCCCTGGCCGAGCGCCTGATGGGCCTGCTGGCGCTGTCGCTGAAACTGCCCCAGGACTTCTTCGCCGACTACTGCCGCGAGCCGCTGACCACCCTGCGCCTGCTGCACTATCCTCCGCAGCCGGCCAACCCGCAGCCCGGCGAAAAAGGCTGCGGCGCGCACACCGACTTCGGCGGCCTGACCCTGCTGCTGCAGGACGACAACGGCGGCCTGCAGGTGTGGGACGAAAGCTCCGCTGAATGGCTGGCGGCGACGCCGATTCCCGGCAGCTACGTGGTCAATCTCGGCGACATGATCGCCCGCTGGACCAACGATCGCTACCGCTCGACCCTGCACCGGGTGGTCAACACCAGTGGTGGCGAACGCTACTCCATTCCGTTCTTCTACAGCGGCAACCCCGACCACGTAGTCGAGTGCCTGCCCGGCTCCGACGAGCCTGCGCGCTACCCCACGGTTACCGTCGAGGAGCACCTGCGCGAGATGTACCGCAGGACCTACGCCTGATGCCCGAGCATCTCATCCTCATCCATGGCGCCTGGGCCGGGAGCTGGGTCTGGGAACCGTTGCTGCCGGGCCTGCGCGCCGCCGGCTACGCGGTACACGCGGTCGATCTGCCGGGCAATCGCGGCGAACTGCCGGCCGCCGCGGTGGACCTGGCCTGTTACCGGCAGCACCTGCTGGCCTTGCTCGAAACCCTCGACGGGCCGGTCCACCTGATCGCCCACTCCGGCGGCGGGATGATCGCCAGCGACCTGGCCGAGAGCGCCGCCGAGCGCATCGCCAGCGTCACCTACATCGCTGGCATGATGCTGCCCAGTGGCCTGGGCTTCGCCGAACTCTGCGCGCAACTGGCCGCCGAGGGCGAGGACGTGGCCGGCATCGGGCCGTACCTGGAGATTCTTCCCGGCGCCTCGCGCGTACCGCCGCAGGCTGCCCGCGAGATCTTTCTCCACGACGTCGCCGACGAGCCCGCCTGGGCCGCCGCGCGGCGCCTGGTGACGCAACCCGATGGCGGCCGCGACACCGTCGTGCAATGGAGCGCCGAACGCCTGGGCCGACTGCCGCGCCTGTACGTCGAAGCCCGCGCCGACCGTTCGGTGACCCTCGCCGCGCAGCGCCGCATGCAGGCCCTGGTGCCTGGCGCACATCGCCTTTCCCTGGATTGCGGGCATGTCCCGCAACTGGCCGCCCCGCAAGCGCTGCTGGACGGCCTTTTGAGTTTTTACGCGCAACACTGAACCCATTTCTTGCATGAACCTCGCTGCATTCGACACAGGAGTCGTCGCTCGATGAAATTCTCCCCGCTGAAAACTGCACTGCTGGCCGCCGGCCTGCTCGCCGCCGCCACCAGCCAGGCCGCCGACAAGGTGCGCTGGCTCAATGACTGGCTGCCCGCCGGCGACAAGGCCGCCATCTACCTGGGCGTGCAGAAGGGTCTGTTCGCCGATGCCGGGATCGAGGTGGAAATCTCCAGCGCCCGCGGCGGCTCCGACGTGGTCACCAAGCTCGCCACCGCCAGCGCCGACTTCGGCAGCGCCGGCCTGCCCTCGGTGATGCAGGCGCGCGCCCAGGGCCCGGTACCGGTGATCGCCCTGGCGCCGATCTACACCCGCCAGCCGGACGCGGTGTTCACCACCAGCGACAGTGGCATCAACAGCCTGCAGGACCTGGTCGGCAAGCAGGTCGCCACGCCCACCTTCTCCGCCTCCAACGTCACCTGGCCGCTGGTGCTGCGCAAGAACGGCATCGATCCGGACAGCGTCAAGCTGCTCAAGGTCGATCCGGGCGCGCTGTCGGCGATGCTCGCCACGGGCAAGGTCGAGGCCACGCTGAACTGGCTGACCGTCGCCCCCGGCTTCGAGAAGGCGCTGGCCGAAGCCGGCAAGACGCTCAAGGTCATCCCCTGGTCGAACTCCGGCTTCGAAGGCTATGGCCTGTCGCTGGTCGCCTCGCAGAAATACGTCGACGCCCACCCGGACGTCACCCAGCGCTTCGTCACCGCCTACCGCAAGGCCGAGGCGATGGCCGTCGCCGATCCGGCCGCTGCCGCTGCCGCGCTCAAGGCCATGGTGCCGGAAGTCGACGTCGCCCAGGCCGAGGCACAGTACAAGGCTTCCATCCCGCTGATCGACAACCCCACCACCGAGCAGGCCGGTAGCGGGCACTTCAGTCCGACCCTGCTGCAAGCTACCTGGGAATGGGTCGCCCACGCCCAGGAACTGCCGATGGACGCCATCGATCCGGCCAGCGTGGTCGACGAGCGCTTCGTGAAATGAGCGACGCCGTAGAGAACCGCCCCAGCATCCAGTTCCGCCAGGTAGGCCAGGTCTTCCCGGCCTCCGACGGTAGCGAGGTCGTCGCCCTGCAGGACGTCGACTTCGCCATCGGCCGGCACGAGTTCATCGCGGTGATCGGCCCCTCTGGCTGCGGCAAGAGCACCCTGCTGCGGGTGCTCGCCGGACTGGTCAAGCCGACCTCGGGTCAGGTGGAGATCTACGGCCGCGCGGTGGATGGGCCGCGCGAGGAAATCGGCATCGTGTTCCAGAAGCCGACCCTGCTGCCCTGGCTGTCGATTCGCGACAACGTGACCTTCCCGATGAAGCACAAGTACGGCCGGGTGACCCCGGCCGAACGCGAGCGCGCCGAGGAACTGCTGGCGATGGTTGGCCTCGCCGACTTCGCCAACAAGCGCCCGGACGAGCTCTCCGGTGGCATGCAGCAACGCGCGGCGATCGCCCGCGCGCTGCTGCACGATCCGGACATCCTGCTGATGGACGAACCCTTCTCCGCCCTCGATGCGCTGACCCGCGACGAGATGAGCCTGGAGTTGCTGAACATCTGGACGCAGCGCCCCAAGACCGTGCTGTTCATCACCCACTCCATTCCCGAAGCCCTGCTGCTGGCCGACCGCATCCTGGTGATGTCGGCGCGCCCCGGCCGGGTCAGGGAGATCATCGACGTCGACCTGCCACGTCCGCGCTCGCTGCAAACCCTGACGGAGCCCCGCTTCCATGAGCTCGCCAACCACATCCGCCGCCAGGTCTTCTCCCGTGTCGTCGGTCTCTAATCGTCTCGGCGCGGTGCTCGCGCCGCTCTCCGCGCTGGTCGGCCTGCTGCTGATCTGGGAGCTGGCCTGCCGGCTACTGGCGATTCCCTCGTTCGTGCTGCCCTCGCCCAGCGCCATCGTCGCCGCGGCAGTCAAGCTCGATGCCGGCATCTGGGCCGGGCACATCTTCGCCACGCTGCGGGTCAGCCTGCTCGGCTACGGCTTGTCGATCCTCATCGGCATTCCGCTGGCGATCGCCCTGTCCAGCTCGCGCGCCCTGTCGCGCACGCTCTACCCGCTGCTGGTGATCGTGCAGTCCACGCCGATCGTCGCGGTGGCGCCGATCATCGTCGTGGTGCTCGGCGCCGGCGACGCGCCGCGGGTGTTCATCACCTTCCTGATCGCGTTCTTCCCCATCGTGGTGTCCACCTTCACCGGCCTGGTGGCCACCCCACCCGAGCTGATCGAGCTGTCCCAGGTGCTCGGTGCCAGTCGCAGCCGCGAGTACCGCAACATCCGCCTGCCCTACGCCATTCCGCATATTTTCTCGGCCCTGCGCATTTCCATCACCCTGGCGGTGATCGGTGCGGTGGTCGCCGAGTTCGTCGCCGCGGAGCAAGGCCTGGGCTACTTCATCAACTTCTCCACCTCACTGTTCCAGGTGCCCCAGGCCTTCGCCGCACTGGCGATGCTGGTGCTGATCAGCCTGGTGCTGTTCCAGGCCGTGGGTCTGGTGCAACGCCTGTGCTTCGCCTGGAGCCTGCCGAAGAAATCCCACTAGAAGAACTGCCATGAACGACGAAAGCCTGCTGCGCAAGAGCTTCGAGGTCGCCCGCCGGGCGCACGAGGCCGGAACCCACCCGTTTGGCGCCATCCTGGTCGGCCCCGACGGCGACGTCCTGATGGAACAGGGCAACGGCTACATGCCCGACCATGACATGACCGGCCACGCCGAGCGCGTGCTGATGACCCGCGCCAGCACCACCTACAGCCCCGAGTTCCTCGCCGGCTGCAGCATGTACACCTCCGCCGAACCCTGCGCGATGTGCGCCGGCGCCGCCTACTGGGCGGGCCTGGGGCGGGTGGTCTACGGACTGTCGGAGCGACGCCTGAAGGAGATCACCGGCAACCATCCGGAAAACCCGACCCTCGACCTGCCCTGCCGGGTGGTATTCGACGCCGGACAGCGCAAGGTCGAGGTGGTCGGCCCGCTACTGGAAGACGAAGGCGCCGCGTTGCACGAGGGCGTCTGGTAACACTGCACCAGGATGAAGCACCCCGCTCGCTGTGGGTGCTACCCTTGCGCCCGCCCGGGGCATCTCCCGGGCGGGCGTCTTGCATTCAAGAGTGGCGAAATGCCGCAACGCCGCCATTTCCATAAAAAACTGACCGCCTGGCCAACTTTTTGCTTTACCAGGACGTTCCCGCAACCAGGGCCTCATCCGCCATGCCTGCTGCTCCCTCTGTGCAACCGCGCCTCCTGCTGCGCGGCATCACCAAACGCTATCCCGGCACGGTCGCCAATGACCGCGTCGAGCTGACCATCGAGCGCGGAGAAATCCATGCGCTGCTCGGTGAGAACGGCGCCGGCAAGAGCACCCTGATGAAGATCATCTACGGCGTCGTCCAGCCGGACGAGGGCGAGATCATCTGGGAAGGCCAGGCGCTGAAGATGCGCGATCCGGCCCAGGCTCGCGACCTGGGCATCGGCATGGTGTTCCAGCACTTCTCGCTGTTCGAGACGCTGAGCGTGGCCGAGAACATCGCCCTGGCGCTGGGCCGCACCGCCGGTACGCCACACCAACTGGAGCCGCGCATCCGCGAGGTGTCGCAGCGCTACGGCATGCCGCTGGACCCGGGCCGCCTGGTGCACAGCCTGTCCATCGGCGAGCGCCAGCGCGTGGAGATCGTGCGTTGCCTGATGCAGGACATCAAGCTGCTGATCCTCGACGAGCCGACCTCGGTGCTGACCCCGCAGGAAGCCGACGAACTCTTCGTCACCTTGCGCCGGCTGGCCGACGAGGGCTGCTCGATCCTGTTCATCAGCCATAAGCTCAATGAGGTGCGCGCACTCTGCCAGAACGCCACCGTGCTGCGCGGCGGCAAAGTGTCCGGGCACTGCATTCCGGCCGAACGCAGCGACCTGGAACTGGCGCAACTGATGGTCGGCGCCGCCGAGGGGCTGGAAGCCAGCTATCCCAAGGTCGAGGGCGGCCAGGTGCGCCTGCGCGTGGACGACCTCTCCTGGCATAACGCCGATCCCTTCGGCTGCTCCTTCGAGCACCTGCGCCTGGAAGTGAAGCGCGGCGAGATCGTCGGCATCGCCGGGGTCGCCGGCAACGGCCAGGACGAACTGCTGGCGCTGCTCTCCGGCGAGACCCGCCTGTCCCACGGCGAACGCGAGCGCATCACCCTGGACGGCGCGCCGCTGGCCAATCTCTATCCTGACGCCCGCCGCGCGCAGGGGCTGGCCTTCGTCCCCGCCGAACGCCTCGGGCACGGCGCGGTACCGGAGATGAGCCTGGCGGAGAACGCCCTGCTCAGCGGCTTCGGCCAGGGCCTGGTGAGCAACGGCATGGTGCGCAACGACAAGGTGATGGCCTACGCCGAGCGGATCATCGAAACCTTCGCGGTGAAGACCCCGGACGCACATACCGCCGCACGCAGCCTGTCCGGCGGCAACCTGCAGAAGTTCATCCTCGGTCGCGAGATCCTCCAGCAGCCCAAGCTGCTGGTCGCCGCGCACCCGACCTGGGGCGTGGACGTCGGCGCCGCCGCGGTGATCCACCGCGCGCTGATCGCCCTGCGCGACGCCGGTGCGTCGATCCTGGTGATTTCCGAGGATCTGGACGAGCTGTTCCAGATCTGCGACCGCGTCGGCGCGCTCTGCGAGGGACAACTCTCGCCGCTGTGTCCGACCGCCGACTGCAACCCCGTGGAGGTCGGCCGCTGGATGGCCGGCCAGTTCCCCGACGCCGCCTGACGAGAAGCCCACATGCTGCTATCCCTGGAACCCCGCGGCCAGCAATCGCGCCTGATGCTTTGGCTGTCCCCGCTGTTCGCCGGCCTGCTGACGCTGATCAGCGGCGCGATCCTCTTCGCCCTGCTCGGTAACGAACCGCTGGGCACCTTCAAGGTCCTGTTGATCGATCCGATCAGCGACTTCTACGGCCTCTCCGAGCTGCTGGTGAAGGCGATCCCCATCCTGCTCTGCGCATTCGGCCTGGCGGTCGCCTACCAGGCGCGCATCTGGAACATCGGCGCCGAGGGACAGTTGCTCATCGGCGCCCTGGCCGGCAGCGCGCTGGCGGTGCACATCATCGACTGGGAGAGCCGCTGGGCGCTGGTCTGGATTCTCCTGCTGGGCACCCTCGCCGGTGCCGCTTGGGGCGGTCTGGCCGCCTGGCTGCGCACTCACTTCAACGCCAACGAAATCCTCACCACCATCATGCTCAACTACATCGCGCTGAACCTGCTGCTGTTCTGCGTGCATGGGCCGCTGAAAGACCCGGAAGGCTTCAACTTCCCGCAGTCGGCGATGTTCGGTGACGCCAGCCTGCTGCCATCGATCATCGAGGGCGACCGGGTCTCCATCTCGCTGTACTTCGCGCTGCTGGCGCTGGTGGCGGTCTGGGTGCTGCTGCAGAAGAGCTTCGTCGGCTTCCAGGTGCGGGTGATGGGCCTGGACAAGCGCGCCGCCGGTTTCGTCGGTTTCCGCGAGAAGCGCCTGGTCTGGCTGGTGCTACTGATCAGCGGCGGCCTGGCGGGCCTGGCCGGGGTCGGCGAAGTCACCGGGCCCATCGGCCAACTGGTGCCGCAGGTCTCGCCGGGCTACGGCTACGCGGCGATCACCGTGGCCTTCCTCGGCCGTCTCAACCCCATCGGCATCCTCTTCGCCGGCCTGCTCATGGCGCTGCTCTACCTGGGCGGCGAGAACGCGCAGATGGCGGCCAACCTGCCGATGTCGATCACCCAGCTGTTCCAGGGCATGGTGCTGTTCTTCCTGCTCGCCTGCGATGTGCTGATTCTCTACCGCGTGCGCCTGGCACGCCCCTTCGCGCGGTCGCGCGCGCTGCCCGAGGCCTGATCCATGGACATCGATCTGTTGACCAACATCTTCTACGCCATGGTGCGCACCGGCACGCCGCTGCTGCTGGTCGCCCTCGGCGAACTGGTCTGCGAGAAGAGTGGTGTGCTCAACCTCGGCCAGGAAGGCATGATGCTGTTCGGCGCGGTAATCGGCTTCATCGTCGCCACCGCCAGCGGCAGCCTCTGGCTCGGCGTGCTGTTCGCCTGCCTGGCCGGCGTAGCGCTGTCGCTGCTGTTCGCCTTCGTCGCCCTTGGGCTGACCGCCAACCAGGTCGCCACGGGGCTGGCGCTGACCATCTTCGGCGTCGGCCTGTCGTCGTTCGTCGGCGCCGGTTGGGTCGGCAAGCCGCTGGCCGGCTTCGAGCCGGTGAACCTCCCCTACCTCTCGGATATCCCGCTGATCGGCCGCATGCTGTTCGGCCAGGACCTGCTGGTGTACCTGTCCTTCGCGCTGTTCGCGGCGATCGCCTGGGTGATGCTCAAGAGCCGCGTCGGCCTGATCGTCCAGGCCGTCGGCGAGAACCCCGACGCGGCCAGCGCCATGGGCCTGCCAGTGCTGCGCGTGCGCACCCTGGCGGTGATGTTCGGCGGCGCCATGACCGGCCTCGCCGGTGGCTACATGTCGCTGGCCTACACCCCGCTGTGGGCCGAAAACATGACCGCCGGACGCGGCTGGATCGCCCTCGCCCTGGTGGTGTTCGCCAGCTGGCGGGTGTTCCGCGTGCTGCTCGGCGCCTGGCTGTTCGGCCTCGCCAGCATCTTCCACCTGGTCGCCCAGGGCCTGGGCCTGGCGATCCCCGGCAACCTGCTGGCGATGCTGCCGTACGTGGCGACCATCCTGGTGCTGGTGATCCTCTCCCGCGACGCGGTGAAGACCCGCCTGTACGCCCCGGTATCCCTCGGCAAGCCCTGGAAGGCGGGGCACTGACGGCCCTCCTCAGCCAGCCTCGTGGGGCGGGTGAGGACCGGCAGACTCTCTGATCGCTCCCACGCTCCTGCGTGGGAGCGCCTCCCGAGACGCTCCGCGTCTCCAGTGCCCAAGGCCTTCGGTGCCAAAATACGATTTTCGGCCATTAACCGAATTTCCCGGTTTCGCCCTCCTGGGCGACGCCCTTTTGTTTCGCCTCGCCGGCCGCGGCAAAAGGGCGCAAAACCATTGCCCCGGCGATCCGGCCCGGCGTATACGGGCCATCCCTGGCCCTATACGCCTTTCGCCGCCATCCAGGCGGCTCAACCTGCTACGCGACGACTCCGTTCACCCGGACCAACGGGGCGCTTCGGCGCCGTCTGGAAGTCCGAGTAACTAAGTAGGATGGGTTGAGCGCAGCGATACCCATCGCGCCGCCACGATGGGTATCGTCGCTACGCTCCTCCACCTACGCGGCCCGACCCATCCTACCGGGTCGGGGCCGAGGCCAAGCCAGGGCAACGCGACCACCGATGACGAGGCCTGCACCCGGGGCCCCTTCAGCAGGCCGAGTGGAGGCGTTGCGCAGGGGAGTGAGCCGCCAGGACGGCGGCGAGAGGCCTGTGCGGTCCAGGGATGGACCGTACAGGCCGGCCCCCGGAGCAGCGCCGGAGCGAGGGAACCCCAACCGCGCAGCGGTTGGGGCCGGATGCTGGGGTCGCCTTCTCTTTGGTCACTTTCTCTTGGCGAAACAAGAGAAAGTGACTCGCCGTGCAAGGCGAAATCTGTCGTCCCAACCGAGGAAAGCGCCACGCTCCCATCCCCAAGCACAAAACCGCAAACACCTGTGCCGATGGCAGGGAGCCTTTGGCTCAAAAGCCACAGCTCAAGCCCCCTGGGCTCGCCCCTGCTACGGCGCCAGCCGCACTTCCCGCGACGGCGGGTGGCCGAAGTAGTCGCGGTAACAGCGGCTGAAGTGATGACTGGAGGCGAAGCCGCAGGCCAGTGCCACCTCGGTGATCGACAGCGCCGAATGCTGCAGCAGCCGGCGCGCTTCGGTGATGCGCAGCTCCAGGTAGTAGCGATGCTGGGAGGTCGCCAGCTCGCGCTGGAACAGACGGTCCAGCTGGCGTCGCGACAGGCCCACGTAGTCGGCCAGTTGGTCCAGTTCCAGCGGCTCTTCCAGGTTGTTCTCCATCAGCTCCACAGCGCGCCGCAGCGATTCGCTCAGGCGCGCCTTGGCGTGCCCAGCGCCGACCCGGCGAAAACGCAGCCCCTCGAACGCGAGGATTTCCTCGATGCCGCGGGCCAGGGCCTCGCCATGGCGCTCACGCACCTCTTGCAGCATCAGTTGGGCCGCACCGTTGGGACTGGCCGCAGTCAACCGGCCCGCGTCGGCGACGAAGCTCTCACCAACCACCTGACTGGCCGGGCTGGCCTCGACCAGCGCGGCGCGGTTCTCCGGATGGATGCTGCAACGGCGGCCGCCGAGCAGCCCGGCCTGGGCGAGAAACCAGGCACCGTTCCACAGCCCGCCCAGCGGCAGGCTACGGCGCTCGGCCTCGAGCAGCAGGCGCCGCAGCAACGGCTGCGGGCGCAGCGGCGTTCTCAGGCCACCGCAGACCAGCAGCAGGTCGAGATCGGCGAGCGCCGTTGGCGAAAGCGGAGTGTCGGGTTTGATGAGGATGCCCAGGTCGCTCAACACCTCGCCCTCGGCCAACGCCAGGCTGCACGCGCGATAGAGCTCGCGGCCGGCGAGCAGGTTGGCGGTGACCAACACGTCCACCGCGCCGGTGAAGGTCGCCAGGGAGAAATGCTCGAGCAAGACGAAGCCGACGCGCCGCGTCTCACCCTCGGTCCGCGAGCCCAGGCTGCGCAGATTGCGCCCTTCCAGCCCGCCACTGAAATGCCTGCGTTCGTCCACGCCACCTCCACGATCCATTCGCGCGATGATGCCCGCTCACCGGCGGACGGTCACCCCATACCTGCGACCTCGGCATGGCCCGGCGCGCCAGCGGGCTTTCGCTCACCAGCCGACACCGGCACACTGTGCGTCCGTGCACAGCTGACGGCAGCGCCCCCTTGTCCTCCTCGTTCATGTCGAGACTGACCGCCCTGTTCCCCTGGCTGCCCGAGGTCAATCGCGGGAGCCTGGGGCATGACCTCACCGCCGGTCTGCTCGGCGCAATCCTCGCCCTGCCGCAGGGCGTGGCCTTCGCTACGCTCGCCGGGCTGCCGCCGCAATACGGCGTCTACGGCGCGGTGCTGCCGTGCCTGATCGCCGCCCTGGCCGGCTCCAGCCGGCACGTGATAAGTGGCCCGACCAACGCCAATTCGCTAGCCCTGTTCGCCGCACTGACGCCACTGGCGGCGGCCGCCTCGCCGCACTACATCGACCTGGCGCTGGCGGTGACCATCATGGTCGGCCTGCTGCAACTGCTGGTCGGCGGCCTGCGCCTGGGCGCGCTGGCGAACTTCGTCTCGCCGTCGGTGCTGCTCGGCTTCACCTCCGGCGCGGCGCTGCTGATCGCCCTCTACTCGCTGCGCGACCTGCTCGGCCTCGACGTCAGCCGCGACACCTCGGCCTACCTGCTGCTGCCCCACGCGCTGGCTCACCCCAGCGAGGTCAACCTCGCGGTCTTCGGCGTGGGCGTCCTGACCCTGGCGGCGACCCTGCTCTTGCGCCGCCTGCGACCCCGCTGGCCGGTGATGCTGCTCGGGCTGCTGGTCGGCTACCTGGCGGCGCTGGGTGCCGATGCCTGGCTGGGCGATGCGCAGATCGCCCGGGTCGGCGCGATTCCCTCCGCGCTGCCGCCGTTCCACTGGCCGCAGGTGAGCCTGGCGGACCTCGGCGACCTGTCCTCGATCGCCGTGGCGCTGACCCTGGTGGCGCTCGGCCAATCCCTGTCGATCAGCAAGGCAATGGCGCAACACGCCGGCCAGCGCCTGGACGTGAACCGCGAGTTCTTCGGCCAGGGCCTGTCCAATGCCATCGGCGGGATGTTCTCCTGCTACGTCTCCTGCGGCTCGCTGAACCGTTCGCTGCCCAACTACGAAGCCGGCGCCCGCACGCCGCTGGCGGCGGTCTTCGCCGCCGGCCTTCTGGTGCTGCTGGTGGCCTTCGGCGGCCGCCTGATCGCACAGATCCCGCTGGCGGCGATCGCCGCGACCCTGCTGCTGGTGGCCTGGGGCCTGGTGGATCGCGTGCGCTGGCGTCACGTGCTGGCCAGCAGTCGCACCGAAACGTTGGTGGCCGGTGTGACCTTCGCCGCGACCCTGGCGCTGCCGCTGGACCGCGCGGTTCTGCTCGGCACCCTGGTCTCGCTGGTCGCCTACCTGTACCGCACCGCGCATCCGGCGGTGCGCGTGCTGCTGCCCTCCCCGCATGATGAGCAACGCCGTTTCACGCCCGTCGAGGAACTGCCGCCGCCCCATCCGCAGGAGTGTCCGCAACTCAAGTTGGTGCGCATCGAGGGCTCGATCTTCTTCGGTGCAGCGCAGCACGTCGGCGATCACCTGCAGCGCTTCCGCGAAGAAAACCCCGGACAGAAGCACGCGCTGTTCATGGTCAAGAGCATGAACTTCGTCGACCTCGCCGGCTGCGACCTCTGGCACCAGGAAATCCGCGAACGCCGTGCCGTCGGCGGCGATGTCTACTTCCACCGTCCGCGCAGCCGGGTGATGGAGATGTTCGCCCGCACCGGCCTGCTGCGAGGGCTGGGCGAGGATCACCTGTTCGCCTCGAAGGACCAGGCACTGCGGGAAATCTACCCGCGGCTGGACCCGGCGATCTGCCGGGACTGCCCGGTGCGGCTGTTCCGGGAGTGTCGGGGCGCGGCGGCGGCGCAGGTGCAGCCGCAGGATTAGAGCAGGTGCACTGGGCCTTCGGCGCCAAAGGACTATTCTCGGTGTCCTCCGAGACTCCCGGTTTCGCCCTCCTGGGCGACGTCCTTTTGTCTTGCCTCGCCGGCCGCGACAAAAGTGGGCAAAACCCCTGCCCCTATGATCCGGCCCCGCCCGCTGCGCGGACGTAGGATGGGTTGAGCGCAGCGATACCCATCGCGCCACCACGATGGGTATCGCTGCGCTCCTCCACCTACGCGGCCCGACCCATCCTACCGGGTCGGGGGCGGAGTCGGCGCCGCCCCTGGGCAACGCGACCACCAAAGATAAGGCTTGCACCCGGGGCCCCGTCAGGAGGCCGAGTGGAGGTGTTGCGCAGGGGGATGCGAGACAGGACGCCGAGCAAGACGCGAAGGGGCAGGACGCCCCTTCGCGGCGTGCCCCAGGAGCAGCGCCGGAGCGAGGGAACCCCGTCTGCGCAGCAGGCGGGGCCGGATGTAGGGGGTGCCTTCTTTCGGTTACCTTTCTTGGGCAAGCAAGAAAGGTGACTCGCCGTGCAGGGCGAAACCTGTCGCCTCATCCGAGGAAAGCGCGGCGCGCAGACGCCAAAGCGCAAACCCGCACAGCGCACGCCAATGTCCCGGCAAACGTCCGAACCCAGGGAGCCCGACGCTGGTGGATGAGCAGAGCGTCATCCAGCGATTAAGCTCACTCGGAGCAGCGGAGCGTTGGGGACAGGTTCGGTAAGCCCATGGACGTTCCCACGCGTGGAAAAGCGCTGCGCGTTCGCCCAAACGCCTCAATGCCGTGCGCCGCCAGGCTCAGGTCAGACCCCGAGCATCCCCTGCAAACGCCGATGCAGCTGCGCCACGCTCTGCGCCAGCGGCAGATCATTGTCGTGTACCAGCAGGTCATCCTGCGGCGTCATGCTGCGACTTCGCGCCAGGCGCTCCTCGACCTGGGCGGCGCTCTCCCGCCCCCGGGCGATCAGCCGCTGGCGGATCACCTGCGGGTCGGCCTGCACCAGCAGCGGCAGCAATCGCTCGGCAAAGCGCTCTCGGGCCTGCGGCAACTGTGCGCGGCTGCCGTTGACGATCACCAGGTCACTGCGCGCGAGCCAGCACTCCAGCTCCACGCCCAGGGCGTAGCTCAGCCCGTGGGCCTGCCAGTGCAGGCAGAACAGGCCGGCGTCGCGGCGCCAGGCGTACTCCGCGTCGCTCAGGGTTACGCAGTTCTCGCTGGCCCCGCTGGCGCGGGTGATGTAACGGTGTGCCACCGGCCAGTCCGGCTGCAGTGGACGCAATGCGGCGATCAGGCTGTCTTTGCCCACACCACTGGCACCCATCACGTACAACACGCGGCCCATCATCACCCCCCGTCGCCTCGCCACGCAGCGAGCGTTGCGCAGCATACCCCAGCGAACCGATGCTGGGCGGATGACAAGCGCGGACAGCTTGGGTATCGTGCGCGCCGCGCATCGCGTCCCTGGATCAGCAGACAGGGCATAACTGAGCTGGCTTCCCTTAACGCACCGGAGGAGCCGCCATGTCGCGCCTGTGGATCCAAAACCCGCTCGCCATCTTCACCGCCAACGATCAGGACGCCCGCGGCGGCCTGGTGATCGAGAATGGCCGCATCGTCGAACTACTAGCGACCGGACAGGCACCGTCCGCACCTTGCGAGCAGCGCTTCGACGCCCGTGAGCACGTGCTGCTGCCGGGCCTGATCAACACCCATCACCACTTCTACCAGACCCTCACCCGCGCCTGGGCGCCGGTGGTGAACCAGCCGCTGTTTCCCTGGCTGAAGACGCTCTACCCGGTGTGGGCGCGGCTGACGCCCGAGCAACTCTCGCTGGCGACCACCGCGGCGCTGGCCGAGCTGCTGCTGTCCGGCTGCACCACCGCCGCCGACCATCACTACCTGTTCCCGGACGGCCTGGAGAACGCCATCGACGTGCAGGTCGAGGCGGTGCACGAACTCGGCATGCGCGCCATGCTCACCCGCGGCTCGATGAGCCTGGGCGAGAAGGACGGCGGTCTGCCGCCGCAACAGACGGTGCAGGACGGCCAGGTGATCCTAGACGACAGCCTGCGGCTGATCCGCCAGTACCACCAGCGCGGCGACGGTGCCCAGGTGCAGATCGCCCTGGCGCCCTGCTCGCCGTTCTCGGTGACCACCGAGATCATGCAGCGGAGCGCCGCGCTGGCCGAGGCCGAGGACGTGCGCCTGCACACCCACCTGGCCGAGACCCTCGACGAGGAAGACTTCTGCCTGCAGCGCTTCGGCCTACGCACGGTGGACTACCTGGACAGCGTCGGCTGGCTCGGCCCACGCACCTGGCTGGCCCACGGCATCCACTTCAACGCCGAGGAAATCGCCCGTCTGGGCGCGGCCGGCACCGGCGTCTGCCATTGCCCCAGCTCGAACATGCGCCTGGCCTCGGGCATCTGCCCGAGCGTGGAACTCGAAGCCGCCGGCGCGCCGCTGGGCCTGGGGGTGGACGGCTCGGCCTCCAACGATGCCTCGAACATGATCCTCGAAGCCAAGCAGGCGCTGTACCTGCAACGCCTGCGCTACGGCGCCGAAGCGATCACCCCGGAGCGCGCACTGGGCTGGGCCACGCGCGGCTCTGCGCGCCTGCTGGGGCGCCAGGACATCGGTGAACTGGCGGTCGGCAAACAGGCGGACCTGGCGCTGTTCAAGCTCGACGAACTGCGCTTCTCCGGCAGCCACGATCCGCTCTCGGCGGTCCTGCTGTGCGGCGCCGAGCGCGCCGACCGGGTGATGGTCGGCGGTGAATGGCGAGTCGTGGATGGGCTGATCGAAGGCCTCGACCTGCCGGGCCTGATCGCCCGACACCGCGAAGCAGCCCGCCGCCTGCTGGCGGCGCACTGAAGCGCACAGACGATAATGCAGCACCGAACGCGCCGAGCTCACCTTCGCAGCGCCGCGCAGGGTGGAAAACTCGCGCAGCGATTTTCCCGTGGGGCTCCCCGAAACTGCTGAAGGTGTCCATTGCCGTGCGCGATGCGGGTTTGCGCCTAGGTGTCTGAGCGCCGCGCTTTCCTCGGTTGATGCGACAGGTTTCGCCCTGCACGGCGAGTCACCTTTCTTGCTTGCCCAAGAAAGGTAACCGAAAGAAGGCACCCCCTACATCCGGCCCCAGCCGCTGCGCGACCGGGGTTCCCTCGCTCCGGCATTGCTCCGGGGGCACGCCACGAAGGGACGTCCCTGTCCCTTCGTGCCTTGCTCGGCGTCCTGCCTCGCATCCCCCTACGCAACGCCTGCGCTCGGCCTCCTGAAGGGGGATTCGGGGTGCAGGCCGCCGCGATGATGTAGGCCGCATACGATGGGGCCTCAATGCGCATGCATGGCGATCCGGACGAACACGAGGGTGTGGATTCGTAGGGTGGAAAACTCGCGCAGCGATTTTCCACGCATGTGCCACCGAACCTGCAAGCGACACCCAAGGCCCCGTTGATCCGGGTGAACGGAGTCGCCGCGTAGCAGGTTGAGCCGCCCGGACGGCGGCGAAAGGCCTGTAGGGCCATGGATGGCCCGTACTGGCCGGGCCTGCGGAGCGGCGATGGAGTGAACGAACCCCGGCCGCGTAAGCGGTCGGGGCCGGATCGTCGGGGACAACGGTTTTGCCTCCTTTTGCCTAGACAAAAGGAGGTCGCCCAGGAGGGCGAAACCTCCAACCGAAAAACAACACTGACAACAGGCCTTTGGCACCGAACGCCGGAGATGGCCGAGGCTTGAGGCCTGTGGCACCAAACCCCGTAGGTAAACGAGGCTTTGATCGTTTACCGAAACTCCGTCTGGTGGATGAGCAAAGCGTCATCCACCCTACGTCCGTCGTTGCCACGGTGCAGATAACAGTCGTTGCCGTTGCCGTTGCCGTTGCCGTTGCCGTTGCCGTTGCCGTTGCCGTTGCCGTTGCCGTTGCCGTTGCCGTTGCCGTTGCCGTTCATGATGCGAGCACGGCCCCCTCAGCCCCGTAGGGTGAAAAACGCACGCAGCGCTTTTCCACCACGGCAACCGCGCAGGCCCTAAAGCCCCAGGCAGGCCAACATCACGAAGGTGGCGAACAGCACGAAGTGGGTCATGCCCTCGATGGCGTTGGTCTTGCCGTCGTTGAGGTTGATCGCCGCGGCGACCAGGGTGATGAACACCATTACCGTCTGCACCGGCGTCATCGCCATCTCGAACGGCTGACCGCGCCACAGCGCCAGCGCCTCCATCGCCGGAACCGTGAGGATCACCGTGGACAACGAGGCGCCCAGGGCGATGTTCACAACCGACTGCATGCGGTTCGCCAGCGCGGCGCGCAGGGCCGTGAGGATTTCCGGGCTGGCGGAGATGCCCGCGACCAGAATGGCAAGGATCACCGGCGGCATGCCGCTGCCACGCAGACCGGTGCTGAAGGCCTGCGACATCACCTCGGCGAGGGCGCCGATCAACACGACGCCGACGCACAGCAGCAGCACCGACGGCAGGATGCTGCCTTGCTGCGCCGGGGCGTGACCATGGCGGGTTTTCTTCTCCGGGTAGCTGTAGCTGAAGAAGTAGCTGTGCGCGCCGACCTGCATGCGCAGGAACACGGCGTAGAGCACCAGCATGGCGCCGATGGTGAAGAGCGAGTACAGGTGCCAGTTCGCCTGGGGGATGAACTCCGGGACGATCATCGAGATGCCCATCGCGGTGAGGATCATCACGCTGTAGCTACGTGCGGAGTCGTCGTTGTAGGGCTGCTCGCCATGCTTGAAGCCGCCGAGCAAGGCAGCCAGGCCGAGAATCCCGTTGAGGTCGAGCATCACCGCCGAGTAGATGGTGTCGCGCACCAGGGTCGGCGAGGGCTCATGGCTCATCATGATGGCCAGGATGACCACCTCCACCAAAACAGCGGAGAGCGTCAGGATCATGGTGCCGTAGGGGTCGCCGACCTTTTCCGCGAGCACTTCGGCATGGTGCGCCACGCGCATCGAGGCGAGCACGATGCAGACCACCAGGGCCGCCGCCGTTCCCAGGGCCACGCCACGGCCGCTGTCGAGCAACGGTGCCTCCAGGGCATAAGCGAGGATCGCCGCGGCGATGGCCAGCAGCAGGAGGCGCTCTTCACGCACGCGTTGAATCATGTATTTCCTTCTCCGATCACGCACCATGGCGTGGCACACGAAGCCTTTCGCGCACCAGCCTGGACAAGTCGACCCAGGGGTCCATTATCTGCAAACGGTCAGGCAGGCCGGTGCGGCGCTATCTGTCCAGTTGGTCAGCTTTTTGCAATCCTCAGCACCAGCCACATCGGCCGCTAGTGTCGAGACACTGGGAACATTACTCCAAGGAGCCACACTGCAATGCAGAAGAAGAGCAAGAATCGCCTGCTGCGCGGCCTCGCCGCCGCCCTCGGCATCAGCGCCACCCTCACCGCCGCCGCTGCCGATCCGCTGAAGGTCGGCTTCGTCTACGTTGGCCCCATCGGTGACCACGGCTGGAGCTACCAGCACGAGATGGGCCGTCAGTACCTGGAGAAAAAACTGGGTGACAAGGTACAGACCTCGTTCGTCGAGAACGTCGCCGAGGGCGCGGACGCCGAGCGCGTGATTCGCAACATGGCCAAGGGCGGCTACGACCTGATCTTCACCACCTCCTTCGGCTACATGAACCCGACCGTCAAGGTCGCCAAGCAGTTCCCCAAGGTCATCTTCGAACACGCCACCGGCTACAAGCAGGACAAGAACCTGGGTACCTACCTGGCGCGTACCTATGAAGGCCGCTACGTCGGTGGCTTCCTGGCCGCCAAGATGACCAAGTCCAAGGTGGTCGGCTACGTCGCGTCCTTCCCCATTCCGGAAGTGATCCGTGACATCAACTCGATCCAGCTGGCGCTGAACAAGTACAACCCCGGCACCGAACTGAAGGTGGTCTGGGTCAACTCCTGGTTCGACCCGGGCAAGGAAGCCGACGCCGCCAATGCCCTGATCGACCAGGGTGCCGACGTGATCTTCCAGCACACCGACAGCCCGGCGCCGATCCAGGCCGCCGAGCGCCGTGGCGTCTACGCCGTCGGCTATGCCTCGGACATGGCCCACTTCGGTCCCAAGGCGGTGCTGACGTCCATCGTCAACAACTGGGGGCCGCACTACGTGAAGTCCGCCCAGGCGGTGATCGACGGCACCTGGAAATCCCAGGACTACTGGGGCGGCCTGGCCGAGGACACCGTGCAGCTGCCGATCAGCGACCTGGTCCCGGCTGACGTGAAGAGCGAAGCCGAAGGCATCATCGCCGACATCAAGAGCGGCAAGTTCCACCCCTTCACCGGCCCGATCAAGGACCAGAGCGGTACCGTGCGCATCGCCGATGGCGTAGTCGCCAGCAACGGCGACCTGGCCTCGATGGACTACTACGTCGAAGGTCTGAAGGCCGATCTGCCCAAGTGAGCCTTCGCGCTGCCCGCCCCAGCGGGTAGCGCTCGATTCCACTGCGCGGCCCCGCCATGTCCGGGGCCACCAGTCGCCCGCCAGGCGAAGCGGGCCTTGCGTTCACGGTGGCCACGCCACCCGACCGACCGGCGTCGTTGTGACGCGCCGCTGCTGCGGTCAAACTAACCAGAGTCGCGCCGTCCCTGCAGCCTTTCCGGACGCAGAACCGCAGACAGGGGGCACGCCGCCCTCGTCGCCATCGGGTACGAGAAGACCCGAGGCAACCCGTTCCACGGTATTTCACCTCATGAATACACTTCCGATCATCGACATCGCCCCGCTCTACCAACCCGACGAATCCGCCTGGATGAGCGTCGCCCGGCAGATCGACGCCGCCTGCCGCGACTGGGGCTTCTTCTACATCGTCGGCCACCCCATCGCGACCTCGCGCATCGAGGCACTGCGGGCCATGGGCGAGCGCCTGTTCGGCGCTCCGCTGGACGAGAAGCTGAAGATCGATATCACCAAGAGCAGTTGCCACCGCGGCTACGGTTCGGTAGCGGCCGAGCAGCTCGATCCGGAGAAGCCGGCCGATCTCAAGGAAACCTTCGACATGGGCTTCCACCTGCCGGCCGACCACCCGGACGTGCTCGCCGGCAAGCCGTTGCGCGGCCCGAACAACCATCCGGACATCCCCGGCTGGAAGGAACTGCTCGAAGGTCACTACCAGGACATGCACCAGCTCGGCCTGACCCTGCTGCGCGGCATCGCCCTGGCGCTGGACATCGAGCGCGACTTCTTCGATAAGCGCTTCGAGCAGCCGGTCTCGGCGTTCCGCATGATCCATTACCCGCCGAGCAACGGCCGCGCCGAACAGCACGGTGCCGGCGCGCACACCGACTACGGCTGCGTCACCCTGCTCTACCAGGATCAGGTCGGCGGCCTGCAGGTGCAGAGCGTCAAGGGCGAGTGGATCGACGCCCCGCCGATTCCTGGCAGCTTCGTGGTCAACATCGGCGACATGATGGCGCGCTGGAGCAACGACCGTTACAAGTCCACCCCGCACCGGGTGCTCAGCCCCGAGGGGGTCGACCGCTTCTCCATGCCGTTCTTCGTCGAGCCGCATCCGGACACCGTCATCGAGTGCCTGCCAAACTGCTCGAGCGCGGAGAACCCGCCCAAGTATCCGCAAACCACCTGCGCCGAATGGCTGCTGTCGCGCTTCGCCGCGACCTACGCCTATCGCCGTACCGCGTGATCGATGTGGCCCCGCGCATTGGGGCCGCGTCTGTAATACCCAGGCCGCAGCTCGCTGCGGCCTGTCTGCATTTACACTTCGACGAACACGCCTGACGAGAGAGACCATCGCCATGACCGACTGGATCAGCAGCCTGCCCAAGGCCGAACTGCACATGCACCTGGAAGGGTCACTGGAACCGGAACTGATGTTCGCCCTCGCCGAGCGCAACGGCATCGCGCTGCCCTGGAGCGACGTCGAGTCCGTGCGCCAGGCCTACGCCTTCAACAACCTGCAGGAATTCCTCGATCTCTATTACAAGGGCGCCGACGTGCTGCGCACCGAGCAGGACTTCTACGACCTGACCTGGGCCTACCTGCAGAAGTGCAAGGCGCAGAATGTCGTGCATACCGAGCCCTTCTTCGACCCGCAGACCCACACCGATCGCGGCATCCGCTTCGAGGTGGTGCTCGAAGGCATCCGCGCGGCCCTGCGTGATGGCGAACAGCAACTGGGCGTGAGCAGCGGGCTGATCCTGAGCTTCCTGCGTCATCTGTCCGAGGACGCCGCCTTCGCCACCCTGGAGCAGGCGCTGCCGTATCGCGACGCGTTCGTCGCCGTCGGCCTGGACAGCTCCGAAGTCGGCCATCCGCCGCGCAAGTTCCAGCGGGTGTTCGCCAAGGCCCGTGCCGAAGGGTTCGCCGCGGTCGCCCATGCCGGCGAGGAAGGTCCGCCGGAATACATCTGGGAAGCGCTGGACCTGCTCAACGTGGTGCGCATCGACCATGGCGTGCGTGCCTTCGAGGACGAGCGACTGATGCAGCGACTGATCGACCAGCAGATCCCGCTGACCGTCTGCCCGCTGTCCAACACCAAGCTCAAGGTGTTCGAGCACATGGGCCAGCACCACATCCTCGAGATGCTCGAGCGTGGCGTGAAGGTGACGGTGAACTCCGATGACCCAGCGTACTTCGGCGGCTACGTGAACGAGAACTTCCAGGCCTTGCACGACGCCCTGGGCATGACCCGCGATCAGGCCGAGCGGATGGCGCGTAACAGTCTCGAAGCCAGCCTGAAGGTATAAAAAAGCCGGAGTCCTGCAAGCGCTCCGGCAATGGGCACCGCGCCACGCTGCCCACGTGGCGCGGTGTATCGCTAGATCAGAAGCTGAAGTCCACGCGCGTCCAGAGAGTGCGTCCCGGCTCGTCGAAGCGCGAATCGGCGGAAAGTCCCACGCCGGCGTTGCCGGCCAGGTTCAGGTGCTCGGCGTAGTCCTTGTCGAACAGGTTGTCGACGCCGGCGCTGAGCTTGAAGTGGCGGGTCGCCTGCCAGGCGGCGTTGAGCGAGACCACGCCGAAGCCGGCGCTCTCGTCGAAATCCTTGCCAACCACGTTGCCCTGGTTCTCGGCAATTCGCCCCTGCCGGGCGACCACGCGCCAGAGCCCGCCGACGCTCCAGGCATCCTGCGCATAGGTCAGCCCCAGGCGCGCGTCGAGCGGCGGCATCTGCGGCAGCGCGCTGCCGTCGCTGTGGTTCTCGCCCCAGGCATAGGCCAGGCTGCCCTCGCCCTTCCAGTGCTCGTCGATCTGCCAACTGGCGCCCAGTTCGCCACCGGCGATGCGCGCGTCCACGTTACGCGCCTGGCTGGTGTCGCCCATCATCCCGCCCCTGGTGTATTCGAAGAGGATGTAGTCCTCGATGACCCCCGCGTAAGCCGACACCCAGGCCTCCACCGGCCCGTTGCGGTACTGCAGGCCGACATCGAGCTGGGTGGTCTTTTCCGGATCGACGCCGTCGAAGGCGTTGAGCGAGCCGTCCGGACCGTTGTTCGCGGAGAACAGCTCCCAGTAGTCGGGGAAGCGCTCGACGTGCCCCACACCGATATAGGCGGTCGCCGGCAGCGTGAGGAGATCCCGCTCGAAACGCAGGAAGCCGCTGGGCAGCGTATCGCGACGCTCACGGCCGGCGGTGGCGCTATCGGCGGCATCGCGGTAGTCCTCAACGGCAGCGCGGTCCAGGCGCGCACCGCCGATCCAGCGGTCACGCTCGCTGGCGAACCAGGTCAGCTCGGCGAAGGCGCCGTAGGTGCGGAAGGTGGCGTCCTTGTCCCAAGGCTCGGCGGCGCTGGGCGCAACGTAGCCGCCCATCATCGAGTATCGGGAGCTGCGCGCACGGTGCTCGCTGACCTGGCCGTCGCCACCGGCAACCAGTTGCAGGTCGTCCCAGCGCCAGGTGCCCGTCAGTCGTCCGCCGAGGGTGCGCCGGTCCAGCTCGCCGGCCATCGGCATGGGCATCGAGCCGGACGGCTCGCGCAAGGTGAAGTTGTCCATGATGTGGTCGGCGTAGTTGTAGTACAGCTGCGCTTCGAGCTTTTCCAGGCTGTCGCTGAGGTTGCGCTTCTCCAGGCGCAAACCGAGGCTCTTGCGTTCGAACTGGGTCCCGTCCATACCGCGTCCGGCATAGCGGGATTCACCATCGCCGCGCCCGGCGCTGAGCTCCACCAGGGTATCGGCATCCGGTGTCCAGCCCGCCGTCAGGTCACCGCTCCACTTGCGCCAGCGCGAGGGCACGCTGTCCCCGTTGCCATCCTCGTAGTCGTCGCTCATGGAGTGGTTGCCGATCGCCCGCAGGTAACCCTGAGAATTGCCCAGGGCAGCGTCCACGCGCTTGTCGAGGCGGCCGTTGGAGCCCACCAGCACGCTGCCATCCAGCCGCGTGCCGAAACTGTCGAACTGCTCGGGGTCACGCTCGAAACGCACCGTACCCGCCGAGGCGCCTGGCCCCCAGAGCACCGTCTGCGGCCCCTTGACCACGACCAAGCGGTCGTAGCTCTCCGGGGAAATGTAGGAGGTCGGCGCATCCATCCTCCCCGGACAGGCCCCAATCATCTGCCCGCCGTTGGTAAGGATGTTCAGGCGCGAGCCGAACATCCCGCGCAACACCGGGTCACCGTTGGTGCCGCCGTTGCGGATCGCGGAGAAGCCGGGGATGGTCTTGAGGTAGTCGGCGCCGTCGCTGGCCGGTATCGGCTGGCGCGGCAGCTTGGGATTGGTCACCACGGTGACCGGGGATTGCTGCGCCACGCCGGTGACCACCAGCGGTGCCAGTTCGAGTTTATCGGGCGTGTCGAGCTCGTCGGCCTGGGCCTGGACACAGGCCAAGGCGAGACACAGAGGCGCCAGGCGGAACGGAGCCACGGCGGCGAAGCGTGAGAACGGGTACATCGTGCAGTTTTCCTTGATCGAACGAATTCCTGGCGCAGCCATCGAGGCGCACCGGCGGTGATACGTAGAGGGGGGATCAGGAAACGCGCGGCGGGGCGCGACTACGCGCCGTGGGATAGGTCGATGAGACGACCGCCAGTGTCGGCAGCGACTCGGGGCGTGGCGCCTGAAAGTGCTCGGCAGCCAAGAAGGGCGACATTGCGCTGGCGGCCGCCGGCAGGTGGAAGGGCAGGCTGCAATAGCCACACTTGGCCCAGGGCACCTCGGGGTCGTGCTGCCCGTGCATGCCATCGTGCATGGACGGGCCCTGTTCGGCGGGCGCAACGTGCCCGGCATGGCCGTGCATGTCGGCCATCGGCATCGACGTGGGCACCAGCAGTTGCCCGGCCAACGGGCCACCGAGCAACAACAGCATCGCCCACAGCGCCAGGCTGCCAGCCAGGCGCACGGGAAACCCGAGCAAACGCATCATCCGCGGTGCTTACTGCATCGCGTGGTGGTCGTGCGCTTCGTGTTTCGGTGCGTCCTGCTGCACCGCGACTTCGACCTGCACCTTACCGGCCTTCTCGAAGCGCAGGGTCAGCGGAAAGCGCTCGCCCACCTCGGGCTGGCGCTGCAGGCCGAACAGCATCACGTGGTAGCCGCCCGGGGCGAAGCTCACCACCTGGCCTGCGGGAATCGCAACACCGCCGCTGACCTGCTGCATTTTCATCAGGCCATCGACATGCCGGTGCTCGTGGATTTCCGCACGCTCAGCGATCGGCGTGCTAGCCCCCAGCAGGCGATCATCCGCCGTGCCTTCGTTGTGCAGGACGAAATAGGCCGCGGAGGTCGGAGCCACCGGCGGCATCGCGCGGGACCAGGGATGATCGATGTGCAGGCTACCGGCCTGGTACTCATGGGCTTGCAGGGGGCCGGCGATCAGCAGGCCGAACAACAGCGAGGCGAACAGTTTCTTGATGGACATGGATGTGCTCTCGATACGCAAACGGACCCGCGGCACGCGCCGCGAGCAGACGAAGGGCGAACGACGAAGATCGTCAGGCGTAACGAGGAGAGGCGCGGGGATTGGCCGTCGGCCAACGCTCGAGCGAGGCGGCGGGACGAACCACTCCCAGCGACGGCATATCGGCCAGAGGGGCAGCGCGCAATGCCAGCCCCCAACCACCGTGCACGGCCGAATGCCCCGCAGAACAGAGCGGGCAGGGCTTGCTCAGCAGCGGGTGTGCATCACCGGGGTCCTGCGGGCTGGGCGCATTGCCCAGCAGCGAACAATAGCTGCTGCCCGAAAGGCTCAAGCCGAGGCCGCTCATCTGCCCCTGATGCAGGCTGAACGCAAACGCGTTGAGCAGCACGAAGCAGAGCAACGCGCAGAGCAGAGGCTGATGACGGAGAAGACGATTCATGGGCTGCGACTCTAGTGCCACCTGCGCGGCGGCACAAGCACCCGCAAACTGACCTGTGTCAGCGTTTCGCAGCATACCGGGTCTACACTCCGAAATCGCAGCATTACTGCCACGCCCTGGAGGCCATGATGGACATCCGACTGCAACACCGCGGCGATACCTGGAAAGTGAAGCTCGATCAGCACGTCGTCAGCTTCCGTAGCGAAAGCGAAGCCAAGCAGTTCATTACCCAGCTCCAGGCGCGCCTCAATGCGCCACACAACCTGCCCGTGGTGCAACAGAGCATGGCGGGCTGAGCCTCGCGGTTCAGCGCCTAGCGATACTCCACCTCGCCGGCGTACCAGGCCAGCGTGGCGGAAACCAGCGCACACAGACAGATCACCAGTGCCATCGGTACCGCGCTACCGTCGTGCAGGACGCCGATCAACAGGTTGGCCAACGCCGCGATGGCGAACTGCAAGCTGCCCATCAAGGCGGAGGCCACACCGGCCTGATGGGCCTGGTGAGCCAGCGCACAGGCCGAGGCATTGGGTATCACGCAACCCAGGCTGGAGATGCTCACGAACAGCGGGATGGCGACGAACCACAGCGACGCGGTGTGCAGCGCCGCCATGCTCAGCAGCAATACCCCACCTAGCGCATACAGCCAGATCATCCGACGCAGCCAGAAGCCCGGCCCGCGACGCTTGAGCAGCCGGGCATTGAGTTGCGCGAAGAGGATGAAGCCCGCCGCGTTGATGCCGAACAGCCAGCCGTAAGTGCCCGGGTCCACGCCGTAGAGCTGGATGTAGACGAACGGCGAGCCGCCGATATAGGCGAACATCCCGGCCATCGCCACGCCACCGGCCAGCGAGTAGGCCATGAACTCGCGATCCTTGAACAGCCGCACGTAACGTCCAAAGATGCCGGTCAGGGGTTGGCGTCCCGGGTTCTCCGGCAGGGTTTCCGGCAGCCACAGCGCCACGGCGAACCAGCAGAGCACGGCAAACACCGTCAGGCAGTAGAAGATCGACTGCCAGCCCAGCGTCTGCAGCAGCAGCGCGCCGAGGGGCGGTGCGAGGATCGGCGCCAGGCCCATCACCAGCATCAATTGCGAGAAGGCGCGCGCCCCGGCGGTCGGGTCGCAGACATCACGCACCACCGCACGCCCCAGCACCATCCCCGCGCATCCGCCCAGGGCCTGCACGAAGCGCGCAAAAATCAGCCACTCCAACGTCGGCGCCAATGCGCAGCCCAGCGATGCCAGGGCGAAAATCGCCACGCCGACCAACAGCGGAGGACGCCGCCCGAAGCGATCGGCCAATGGGCCGAAGATCAGTTGTCCCAGCATCAATCCGATGAAGTAGGACGCAAGCGTCAGTTGCACATGCTCGACATCGGTTCCGTAGGTTTGTGCCAAGAGCGGAAAGCTGGGCAGGTAGAAATCCACGGCCAACGGACCGAAGGCGGTCAGCGAGCCGAGGATCAGCAACAGGTGAAGGGGCATGCGCGAAGGGTCTCTATTGCGAAGCACGGGCACTCATCAGCGGATGATCGACGGGGCCGTAACGATCATCCTCCCCCGATACGATAGGGGGCATTTGTAAAAAGTGCCGCGATGCTGTTACATGCAGACCTGTTTGTAAACACCTCTCGCCGCTGCCAATACCGGCAAGTGGTGCGACCCACTGTTATCGACCATGCGTAGAACGAAAGAAGAAGCCGAACAGACCCGCCGCGATATCCTCGTCTCCGCCGAGACCCTGTTTCTCGAACGCGGCGTGGCGCACACCAGCCTGGAGGAAATCGCCCGCCATGCCGGTGTGACCCGTGGCGCGGTCTATTGGCACTTCCAGAACAAGGCGCACCTGTTTCACGCGATGCTCGACCAGGTACGTCTGCCGCCGGAGCAGTTGGCCCGACGCGTTTGCGACTGCACCCCGGAACATCCCGCCCAGGCACTCCTGGTCTTGCACGGCATCTGCACCCAGGCGCTGGCGGACCTGGCACAGAGTGAACAGAAGCAACGCATCCTCACCATTCTGCTCTACCGCTGCGAATTCACCGACGAACTGCGCGAGGCCCAGGTACGCCACGAGCAGTTCGTCGAGCAGTTCATCAAGCTGTGCGAAAACCTCTTCGAGCACGCGCACGCCGCCGGCCAATTGCACCCGGCGATCACTCCGCGCCTGGCCGCACGCACGCTGCACGCGCTGATCATCGGCCTGTTCGGCGAGTGGCTGCGCGACCGCGCGACCTTCGATCCACTCAACGATGCGCCGCGGATGATCGACTCGCTGTTCCGAGGCCTTACCGTCTGCTGGCCACCGGCCCCCGCTCAGGCGTCGAGCACCTCGTAGCCTTCCTCGCGAATCGCCGCGGCCAGTGCCGCACGTTCCACCGCGCTGTCGACACTCACCTGGCCCTGGGCCAGGTCGACCTCGACCCGAGCCTGCGCGTCCAGCGCCTGCACCGCGTTGCTCACGGCCTTGACGCAATGCCCGCAGGTCATGCCTTGCACCTTGAACGTCTGCATGGTTGTCTCCTCATGGAAAGTTCGCCGTCAGCATCCGGCTTACCATCGTGGCAAGGTCAAGCGCTGCCCTGCAACACCTTGCAAAAGCCTCTGGAACGGCAATTAGAGCGAAGCGGCAGAAAGCGCGGATAATTCCTGTCGAAGGGCAACAGACCCCAATTCCCGTGACGCTCGATGGAGGCTCCATGACCCGCTACTCCCCCACACAGATCACCCTGCACTGGCTAAGTGCGCTGCTGGTACTGGTGATCGTCGCCCTGCCCTACCTGGGCGATCTGCTTGCACCGCTGTTCGGTGGCCGGGGCGGCGTATTCACCCTGCACAAATCGCTGGGCCTGACCCTGCTGCTGCTCACCGTCATCCGTCTGGTGGCGCGCGCCCGCTATGGCACGCCGGATCTGCTTGAAGCGGAGCCCCCCCTGCAGCGTTTCGCCGCCAAGTTCGGCCACGCCCTGCTCTACCTGGTGATAATGGCGATGCCGATCTCCGGACTGATCTTCAGCTCGCGGGCGTTCGAGTACTTCTGGTTGTTCCCAGTCGGCCCGTTGGGCTTCTCCGAGGAAGTCCGCGACGTGGCACACGTGTTCCACGAGACCACCCAATGGGTTCTCTACGCGCTGGTACTCGGCCACACGGCGATGGCGCTGTTCCACCATTACGCGCGACGCGACGGCGTGCTCGCCTCCATGCTGCCGGCCGCCCGCAGCTCATAGCGGACTTGACCTTACCCCAAGGTCAAGGTTGAACATGGCGGCAGTTCAGCAAAAGGAGCCGCCGCCATGTCCAGCGCACTTGCCGCCGTCGATCTGCCGATAGCCGGGATGACCTGCGCGTCCTGCGCCGGACGCGTCGAGCGCGCGTTGATGAAGGTCCCCGGCGTACGGCAGGCCCAGGTGAACCTGGCGCTGGAACGCGCCCGGGTGGAAGGCGATGCGAGCCTGCCGGAGCTGCTGCAGGCGGTCGAGAAGGCAGGCTACGAGGTCCCTCTCCAGCGCCTGGAACTGAATATCGGCGGCATGACCTGCGCCAGCTGCGCCGGACGTGTCGAGCGGGCGCTGAGCAAGGTCGCCAACGTGCGCTCGGCCACCGTCAACCTGGCCACTGAGCGCGCCCACGTCGAGACCCTCGGCGAAATCGACCCTGCGGTACTGATCGCCGCGGTCGAGCGCGCCGGCTACAGGGCCACGCAGGTGGACGATACGCAACCCCAGCAGGCAGCCGAACGTGCGCAGCGCGGCGAACGGCTGCGCCTGGTCCTCGCCCTGCTGCTGGCCGCCCCACTGGTGTTGCCGATGCTGCTGCAGCCGCTGGGCCTGGAGCTGATGCTACCGGCCTGGCTGCAATGGGCGCTGGCGACGCCGGTACAGTTCATCCTCGGTGCGCGCTTCTACGTCGCCGCCTGGAAGGCCGTGCGCGCCGGCACCGGCAACATGGACCTGCTGGTCGCGCTGGGCACCAGCGCCGGCTACGGCCTGTCGCTCTACCAGTGGTGGAGCACGCCCGCCGGACAGATGCCGCACCTGTACTTCGAGGCCTCGGCCGTGGTGATCGCCCTGGTGCTGCTCGGCAAGCACCTGGAGAGCCGCGCCAAGCGCCAAACCAGCGCGGCGATCCGCGCCCTGGAGGCGCTGCGTCCGGAGCGCGCGGTGCGCGTGGTCGACGGTCACGAGGAAGACGTGCCGCTGGCCGCGTTGCGCCTGGGCGACCTGTTGCGAGTCCTGCCCGGCGAGCGTTTCGCTGCCGATGGCGAGGTCGTCGAAGGCGAAAGCCACGCTGACGAGGCGCTGATCAGTGGCGAAAGCCTGCCGGTGGCCAAGCGCCCCGGCGACACCGTCACCGCCGGGGCGATCAACGGCGAAGGTCGCCTGCTGGTGCGCAGCACCGCGCTGGGCGGCGAAACCGTGCTGGCGCGGATCATTCGCCTGGTCGAAGACGCCCAGGCGGCCAAGGCGCCGATCCAGAAACTGGTGGACCGTGTCAGCCAGGTGTTCGTGCCAGCAGTACTGGGCATCGCCGTGCTCACCCTCGGCGGCTGGCTGCTGGCCGGCGCCGGCGTCGAGCAGGCGCTGGTCAATGCCGTCTCGGTGCTGGTGATCGCCTGCCCCTGCGCCCTCGGCCTGGCCACGCCGGCGGCGATCATGGCCGGCACCGGCGTCGCGGCGCGCCACGGCATCCTGATCAAGGACGCCGAAGCCCTGGAGCGTGCCCACGCCGTGCGCGAAGTGGCCTTCGACAAGACCGGCACGCTGACCTCCGGCAAACCCCAGGTCGTGCATCTGCTGGCCGCCGATGGCGATGAAGCCGCCCTGCTGTCGGCCGCTGGCGCCCTGCAGCGCGGCAGTGAGCACCCACTGGCTCGCGCCTTGCTGGAGAGCGCCGAAGCCCGCGGCGTGCAAGCGCCGCAACCGCAGCAGAGCCGCGCCCTGCCCGGGCGCGGGGTGGCCGGGCGCGTGGCCGATAGCGAGCTGGCATTGGGCAATGCCCGCCTGCTGAAGGAGCAGGGCCTGCAGGCGCCCGCCGCGCTGGCCGAGGCGGCGCATCAATGGGAAGCCGAAGGCCGTACCCTGTCCTGGCTACTGCGGCTGTCGCCGGAGCCCGCCGTGCTGGGTCTATTCGCCTTCGGCGACAGCCTCAAGGAGGGCGCCTCGGCGGCCATCGAAGCGCTGCGCCAACGCGGCATACGCAGTCATCTGATCAGTGGCGACAACCGCGGCAGCGCCGGGGTCGTGGCGCAGGCGTTGGGCATCGAGGACGTACACGCACCGGTGCTACCGGAAGACAAATCGCGGGTGGTCGGCGAGCTGCGCCAGGCCGGCGCGGTGGTGGCGATGGTCGGCGACGGCGTCAACGACGCCCCGGCGCTGGCCGCGGCGGACGTGGGTATTGCCATGGGCGGCGGCACTGACGTGGCCATGCACGCCGCCGGCATCACCCTCATGCGCGGTGATCCGCGCCTGGTGCCGGCAGCGCTGGAGATCAGCCGGCGTACCTATGCGAAGATCCGCCAGAACCTGTTCTGGGCCTTCATCTACAACCTGGTGGGCCTACCGCTGGCGGCCTTCGGCCTGCTCAATCCGGTCATCGCCGGCGCGGCGATGGCTTTCTCCAGCGTCAGTGTGGTGAGCAACGCCCTGCTGCTGCGCCGCTGGCGCCCCACGTCGGAGGATTCCGCACGATGAACATCGGCCAGGCCGCCCGCAAAAGCGGGCTCTCCGCGAAGATGCTGCGCTACTACGAGCAGATCGGCCTGCTGCCGGCCGCCCACCGTAGCGAGGCCGGCTACCGCCACTATGGCGAGGACGATCTGCACCGTCTGGCCTTCATCAAGCGCGCCCGCGACCTGGGCTTCTCCCTCGAAGAGGTAGCGCGCCTGCTCGCCCTCTGGCAGGACCGCAGCCGTGCCAGCGCCGACGTCAAGGCCCTCGCTCAAAGCCATATCCAGGCCCTGGAGCGCAAGATCGCCGAACTCGCCGGTCTGCGCGACACCCTGCGCCAGCTGGTGGACTGCTGCCACGGCGATGCACGCCCGGACTGCCCGATTCTCCACGACCTGGAGCACCACGCCGAAGGCTAGGGTTTGAAAGCGCGATTCGCAGTGGCCGCCCCCATCGGCAGGGGCGACAATCATCCCGAATCCACCGCCTTACGGGTGCAGCCATGCACGACAGCGAGCGCTACTGGCAGGCCGTTTGCGAGCGCGATGAACGCTGGGACGGCCGCTTCGTCTTCGCGGTACGCAGTACCGGCATCTACTGCCGCCCGCAGTGCCCGGCCCGTCGCCCAGCGCGCGCCAACGTCGAATTCCATGCCGATGCGGCCAGCGCCGCAGCCGCCGGTTTTCGCCCCTGCAAACGCTGCACGCCCGACACGCAGAGCCCCGCGGCCCGCCTCGATGCACTGGTCGAAGCCGCCTGCCGCCTGCTGCAGCAGGACGCGTCACTGAACCTCGCGGCACTGGCGGCGCGCATCGGGCTTTCGCCTTCGCACCTGGCCCGCGCCTTCCGCGAGCGCCTTGGTGTGAGCCCCCATGCCTGGGCCCGACAACAGCGCGAGCAGCGTCTGCAGCGCCTGCTGCCCACCGCCACCTCGGTACTCGAGGCCGCATTGGACGCCGGCTACGGCGGCACCCCGGCACTCTATGCACAACCCTCGGCGCTGAGCCCCGGGCAACGCCGGCGCGGCGCGCCAGGCGAACGCCTGCGCTACGCGCTGGCACGCTGTCCGCTGGGCCTGCTGCTGCTCGCTGCCAGCGAGCAGGGTGTCTGCGCGCTGCACTTCGGTGACGACGAAGCGAGCCTGCTCTCGGAACTACGCGGCCGCTTCCCCGCCGCCGAACTACTCGCCGACGACAACGGGCTGGACGGCTGGCTGCAGCAGGTGTTGCAGCAACTCGACGAACCCACGCGTGCCGCCAACCTACCGCTGGACATCCGTGGCAGCGCCTTCCAGATGCGCGTGTGGCAAGCGTTGCGGGAAATTCCCCTGGGGCAGACGCGTCGCTATGGCGAGCTCGCCCTACTCCTCGACAGCCATCCCCGCGCCGTGGCGCGTGCCTGTGCCAGCAATCCGCTCGGCCTGCTGGTGCCCTGCCACCGGGTGATTGGCGCCAATGGCACGCTTTCGGGCTATCGCTGGGGTCTCTCACGCAAGGCCGGACTGTTGCGCGACGAAGCGCATGCAGCCGAACGCCTTAGCGAGCGGTCGGATCGGAAAAGCCCCTAGGGCCTGTTCCCGTTTCATTCGCGAACCGCGTTGTCGCCAGAAATGGCCTGCGGTTAGACGCAGGACGCAGCCAATGGCCACTCCCTTGGCAAGTCCTGCAACGACAGCGCAGGCCATTTCTGGCACAACCCGCAGGGCCGGTGCCTGTTTTGCCGCGATACGGCGTTACTCGTCTTGGACTTACCCCGGTAAGCCCTGCGACTCGTGCCTTGTCTCGCGGCAAACAGGCACCGGCGCGGCCGTGAATGAAACGGGAACAGGCCCTAGGAGTCCGCCCCGATGTCCAGCCCCATGCCCTTCACCATCCACTACCGCCTCAACGGACAGCCGGCCTCGTTGGTGATGGAGGAAACCAGCGAGCCCAGCGCCGACCGCGTGCGCCTGCGCCTGATCGAAGAGCACGCCCAGCACGACGAGGCCAGCAGCAATGTGCCCTGGGACGATCCCATCCGTGGCGCCGAGGCTGACCGCCTGGACGATCTGGGGATCAGCGATGTCCGTGTCGAGAAAGGCCATGCGCGCTGAACGGTGGTTTATCCTCGCCCCATGGAACGCTTGCGCACGCATATCGAAGCCCAGGTCCTGGGCCTTACCGGTCTCGCCCTGGGTGGCATCGACTACGAACGCCCAACTGGCGAGCCGGGCCTGTTCGGCCCCGATTCCGCCTGCTGGAAGGTCCATGGCGACTTCACCTGCATGATGATCGGCGGCATCGCCGCCTTGATGCTGCAGATGCTCCATCCGCTGGCCCTGGCCGGCGTCTGGGATCACTCCAATTTCCGCCAGGACATGCTCGGCCGCCTGCGGCGCACCGGCCAGTTCATCGCCGGCACCACCTACGCCAGCCGTGCCGATGCCGAGCACCTGATCGAACGCGTGCGGCGCATCCATCTGGGCGTCACCGGCCGGGCCGCCGACGGCACGCCTTATGCGGCCAGCGATCCCGCGCTGCTGCGCTGGGTACACGTGGCCGAGGTCAGCAGCTTCCTGGCCGCCTACCTGCGCTACCGCGACCCGGACTTCGCCCCAGCCGAACAGGACCGTTACCTGGCCGAGACGGCGCGCATCGCCGAGGCGCTGGGTGCCGTCGAGGTGCCACGCTCACGGGCGGAGGTCGAGCACTACCTGCAGGACATGCGTCCGCAACTGCTGTGTGACGTACGCACCCGCGACGTCCTTGAGGCCCTGCGCCAGGCACCCGCCCCCAGCCGTCTGGCGCGCCCTTTCGGACAGTTGATGATGCAGGCCGGCCGCGACCTGCTGCCACGCTGGGCACAGCAGCAGTTGGGAGTTTCCCGCCCCGCCTGGCAGGCCTGTGCGATACGCGGCGCCGTACATTGCAGTGCGCCGCTGCTGCGCTGGGCGGTGCGCAACGCCTCGGTCCACCGGGCGCGGCGGCGAATGGGGCTGCCTGCAGTCAGCGAACGCGGATGAGGACGCGCATCGGCGTGCTCTGCCTCGCGACGACCCTGCTGGCGGCGCCCTGCGCCTGGGCCGACAGCCTGCGCTGCGGCAGCGCACTGATCAGCAACGGTTCGAGCGCCGATGAGATCCTGCGCAAGTGCGGCGCGCCCGTGGAGCGCCGCGCCCGCGGCTGGATTCGTCAGGCCGACGGCTGGTATGGCCGCGACGTACCTTCGGAAACCTGGCTCTACGGCCCACGCAACGGCATGTACCACGAGCTGCGCCTGGACGATGGACGCCTGGTGCAGATCCGTAGCTATCGCTGATCAGCGAAACACCCAGACCATCAGCGCCGTGAGGGCGGTCAGCACATACGCGCCCATGCGCACCCGCGGGCTGGTGCGCGGCATGCCGGCGAAGCGCAGCGCGGCGTCCTCCGGCACGGGCTCGCGACAGATCGCCTGCCAGACCACGGCGAAGATCAGGGTAGCGAAGAACAGCAGGCCGGCAACGATGCTGTAATGCACGTCCAGCCAGCCCAATTGGCTACCGACGAACCAGCCGGCCGACAGCAGATGGCCACAGACCAGTGCGCGCAACGCCGCCCCTGCGCCCAGCGAAGGCCACAGCATCCCCAGGGCGAACACCGCCACCAGCGGCGGCGTGACGTAGGCGAAGGCCTGCTGCAGGTAGGCGAAGATACCCGGGAAGCGATCGATCTGCGGTGCCCACAGGGCCGCCAGCAGCATCAGGCCGAGGGTCGTGTAGCGACCCAGTCGCGCCAGTTGCAACGGCGTCAGGTTGGGCCGGCGCGGCTGCACGAAGTCGACGATCAGCAAGGTGGAGGCCGAGTTCAGCGCCGAATCCACGCTGGACATGATCGCCGCGATCAGCCCGGCGATGATCAACCCGGCGATACCCGCCGGTACGTAGGTGGCGATCAGCGTCGGGAAGACCATGTCCGGCCGCTCCAGGTCCGGCAGCAGCGATACCGCCATGACCCCCGGCATGACCATCAGGAACAGCGGCAGCAGCTTCAACCCCGCCGCGATCAGCGCGCCGTAACCCGCGGCGTGCAGGTCGCGGGCACCGAGCACGCGCTGCGAGACGTACTGGTTCATGGTCCAGTAGTAGAAACCCAGGATCGGCACGCCAATCAGCGTTCCCAGCCAGGGCAGTGCCGGGTCATCGAGCGGACGGATCATCGACAGCCGGTCCGCCGGTACGCTTTCCGTCACGCGGCTCCAGGAGAAGTCGAACTGGGCGAAGACGATGCCCGCCAGCAACGCCGAGCCCAGCAGCAGGATCAGCGTCTGCAGCACGTCCGTGTAGACCACCGCGCGCAATCCACCGGCGGCGGTGTAGAGCCCGGCGAACGCCGCCAGCGCGGCGACCGTGGCGCCCAGCGGCAGCTCCGGGACGAACAGTTGCAGCACCAGCGCGCCGGCATACAGGCTGCCGGCGGTATCCAGCGCCACACTGAGGAACAGCGAGCAGGCCGACAAGTAGTGCCGATGGCGGGTATCGAAGCG
Organism: Pseudomonas sp. R4-15; assembly: GCF_055768815.1. Taxonomy (NCBI): domain Bacteria; kingdom Pseudomonadati; phylum Pseudomonadota; class Gammaproteobacteria; order Pseudomonadales; family Pseudomonadaceae; genus Pseudomonas; species Pseudomonas sp. R4-15. The sequence goes on along the minus strand of NZ_CM147293.1, from coordinate 1,452,872 downwards.
CCGTTCGAGCAGCTCCGGCACCGTGGTGATGCGGCTGCCGATGAAGCGCGGCAGTACGAACAGGGTGGTGAACAGCAGCACCAGCGCCGCCATCCACTCGTAGTTGGCGACCGAAATCCCGTGTTCCCAGGCCGCACCGGGCAAGCCAATCAAGGTGGTGGACGATACGTTGGAGGCGAACAGCGACAGGCCGATCACCGCCGGCCCCAGGCTGCGTCCGGCGAGAAACAGTTCGTCCGCATCCGGACTCTTGCGCGTTACCCGCGCACAGACCGCGACGACCACCAGCAGGTAAGCCGCCACGACGACGTAATCGAGGGTATGAAGCATGGCTTCCTCGGGTTTCGTTGCGTGGTCGGAAGGCGACCATCCACTGGCCGCGTTATTGTTCGAAAGAGGAATTCAGGGTCTTGGCGCCGGCCCCCGCACGACGCGCAAGCGGTTCGGCTACCGAGTCAGACGCGGAAACAGCGCTCCGGTTCTCGTCCCTCGGGATCGCTGCAGGTCACCGTCACCGTACGGAACGCCAGATCGACGAACAGCTCGCAGTACTGCGCGCCGTCCCGCCAACCCATTGCCACGCTGCTGTCGTTGCTCGAATGCAGCTCGAACTCCCCGGCGAACGCCGGGTGCGTCGAGCGCAGCCGCAACAGTTCCAGCTGGCGTTGCGCCAACGGCGTATCGAGGGCGGCATGGGCTTCGTCGAGCCGGTAGAAATGCCGGTTGATGTCCCGGGCCTCTCCGGTGGCGGCAGCCAGCTCATCGTCGTTGCAACCGACCAGCAGGCCCACGTAGTAGACCTGCGGAATTCCCGGCGCGAAAAGCTGGATGGCGCGCGCCGCGAGGTAGGCGTCATCGTTGCGCTGCAGCGCATCGTAGAACGTACAGGTCAGTTGGTAGATCGCCCCGACGCTGTGGATGTTCGCCGCCGAGCGCCGCAGGATCGGGTCCGCCGAGCGCTCGTTGACGTTGTGAATCAGCGCCTCGATGGCACCATGGGGCAGGACGCCTTCGACATCCGGAATGCAGATGCCGTCATGGGTGTCGAGCACAGTGATCTGCTCGCGCGGACACATCCGCAGCCATTGCTTGAGGTAGCGGCTGTCCGCCTCCAGCAGTGAGTAGATCAGCAGCGGTGGCAGCGCAAAGCCGTAGGCCCACATGCCGCGCCGGGCAATCGCGAACTGGTAGCTGGGGTGGTCATGCACCTCCGGCAGCAACTCCACGCCGTACCGCGCCGCGGTCTCGCGGAACCAGTCGAGAATCCGCCAGACCTCCGGCTCGACCAGAAAGCAGGTGCTGCCCACCCGCTTGCTGACATAGCCGAAGGCGTCCAGGCGCAGCAGGCGCACGCCCCGTTCAGCGAGGAAGGCGATGCTGTCCTCCATGTACGCGTAGGCCTCGGGGCGGCTGTAGTCCAGGTCCACCTGGCGCTCGGTGAAGGTGCACCAGACGCGCCCGCGACTGCCATCGGCGAAGACGACCTCACGGAACGGCTCCTTCTCCTTGCGGATGTGGATCTTTGCCAGATCGTCCGGGCCGATCTCGCCCAGCGCATCGACATCCACGAACAACCCCGCATGGGCCGAAGCCTTGCCTTTGGCCTGGAAGTCGAGGAATTCCGGGGATTGATCGGAAATGTGGTTGAGCACCAGGTCCAGACAGACATCGAAACGCCCTGCCAGACGCTCCAGGTCCGTCCAGTCGCCATAGCGCGGATCGATCGCCTTGTGGCTCAACGGCGAGAAGCCACCATCGGCGTTGGAAGGATACGGCGGCAGCACATGCACCCCGCCGATAGCCCCCTGCAGGCGTGCCTCGATGAAGCCCGCCAGATCGGCCAGGCTATCGCCGATACGGTTGGGATAGGCGATCAACTGAACCTTGCGTTGCAGTGGCATGCGTTCTCCTCGTACTCGCTGGAAGACGACCCCAACGCACAGCGGCGGAGCCCGACGAGTCCGACCTTAACAAAGCAAACGGCGCCAGGACCAATCGACCGACCCCCAGCGAAAGCCTACGTACACCAACGAAAGCCCGGCGCTGACACCTCCAGCCCACCGCAAGCCTAGGATTGCTCCTGGCAGGAACGCCTCGCCCGATCGGCGACTGAATATGCACCACCCCATCGGCCAGAAGGCCACACCGCGCTCGCCGATGAGCCAGGCACCTCGTTCCCACACCCCGGAAATCGCCGGCAGATAGTTCATCCCCGCGTGCGCGGGGTACACCCACCGAGATCGTGGTGGACATGGGGGGACCCGGTTCATCCCCGCACCCGCGGGGAACACACCAAACGTAACCCATTGCCCTGCAAAGCGAAAACGGCCCGTGAATGTTCTACCGAGCATTCACGGGCCGTTTCGTTGAGCCGATCAGGCGTCGCGCTTTTGCGTGGTGGTCACGCGGGTGGAGCGTTGCGGGTGCGCAGCAGCGACAGCACGACGCCGCCGAGCAGTACGCCGAGGGTGACGCCCAGGGAGATCGACGGGGGGATGACCAGCACGCCGTGGATGAGGATCTTCACGCCGATGAAGGTCAGCACTATGGCGAGGGCGTACTTGAGGTAGACGAAGCGGTGCATCAACGCGGCGAGGGCGAAATACAGCGAGCGCAGGCCGAGGATGGCGAAGATGTTCGAGGTGTAGACGATGAACGGGTCCTGGGTGATGGCGAACACCGCCGGCACGCTGTCCACGGCGAACACCAGGTCGGCCAGTTCGATCAGCACCAGCGCCAGCAGCAACGGGGTGGCGTGCAACAGCATCTTGCCGCTGGCGGCGTCGCGCAGGCGCACCAGGAAGTGACCGTCGTGCAGCTCGTCGGTGATGCGGATGTGCCGACGCAGGAAGCCTACGAATCTGTTCTGCGACAGGTCGCTGTGCTCTTCCTCATCGCTGCTGAAGAACATCTTCACGCCAGAGAACAGCAAGAAGGCGCCGAACAGGTAGAGCACCCAGTCGAACTGCTGCACCAGCGCGGTACCCAGTCCGATCATGACTGCGCGCAGCACGATCACGCCGATGATGCCCCAGAACAGCACGCGATGCTGGTAGCGGCGGGGAATGCCGAAGAAGCCGAGGATCATCGCCATGACGAAGACGTTGTCCATCGACAACGACTGCTCGACGAGAAAGCCGGTGTAGAACTCCAGCGCCTTGCTGGCGCCCAGTTGCCACCAGACCCAGCCGCCGAAGGCCACGCCGACGCCGAAGTAGCCGGCATACAGCGTCAGGCTCTCGCGCATGCCGATTTCGTGCTGATCCTTGTGCAGGACGCCGAGATCGAACACCAGCAGAGCGATGACGATGGCGAGGAAGGCCAGCCAGAACCAGGCCGGAGTACCGAGGAAGGATGCGGAAAAAAAGGCGAGTGGAGCTGTCATGAGCCCTCCTTTTGTCGTCGCCTAAGTCGAAGTTCAACTTAGTGACTCCGACATCACGACGAGGGGACTCGCCGCCAGAGGGGCCCGGCGTCACACGGAGCGCATCCTATACCGCCGCAGGAGAGTCGCCAAGCCCCGGCGGGCGGGTGCGCCTAAAGCAGCACCGCGCCCAGGATACTGGCCAGCAGGGCAAGCGCCATCAGCCGATTGAAACAGCGCTGCGCCCGCTCGCTGGGCAACAGACGGCGGCTACCGGCGCCCAGGACTGCCCAAGCGGCCAGACAGGGGCAGGCGATCAGGAAAAACCCCAGTGCCAGCCAGCCGGCTCGCCCAACGTCGTCCGCAGCGAACACGCCGAGCACGCTCAGCGCCATGCTCCAGTTCTTGGGGTTGATCAATTGCAGTGCCGCCGCCGCGCCGGCGCCGAAGCGATTTCCGCCGGCCTGGGCATCGAGTGGCTGGGGCGCCGCGTTGAACAATTTCCAGGCCAGCCAGAGCAACCACAATAGCCCCGCGACGCCGAGGCCCTGCAGCAACAACGGTACCCTGGCCAGCAAGTCGCCGAGCCCGACCACCACCAACAACAGCACACTGGCGGCCGCGGCGCTGGCTCCCAGCACGGCCGGCAGGCTGGCAGCCACGCCATGGCGTGCGCCATTGGCCAGCACCAGCAAGTTGGTCGGGCCCGGAGTAATGGAAGCGACGAAGGCGAACAGCAGGAAGGAAACGTATGAAGCGGACATGGCCAGAGCACCGGTGAGTGAACGTCACCGAAGAGCTTCGCCGAACCTCGCTCAGCGGTCTGGAAGGCCCGTGCAGCGGCGTCGATAGTCCGCCGGCGTGAGGCCGTAGGCACGTCTGAACCAGCGACCCAGGTGGCTCTGATCGGCAAACCCGAGGTTCGCCGCGACGGCTGCCGGGGTCTCGCCCAGGGCCAGCGCGCGCCGCGCGCGTGAAAGGCGCAGTTGCACCAGGTAGGCATGGGGCGGCAAGCCATAGGCGGCCTTGAAGGCGCGGCTCAAACGGAAGCGGTCGACGCCCAGGGCCGTCGCCAGATCGTCTAGCCCCAGGTCCTGATGCGCCAACTCGTGGAGCATCTCCCGGGCGCGCTGGGCGAGCCACGGCTGGCGCGGGTCACCCAGCGGACGTGGGCGCCACTGCAGGTGCCCGGCCAGGCCTTCGAGCAGGGTATCCAGCGCGGCCTGGCGCAGGATGCGCAATTCCCCCTGGTGCAGCATGGCAAAAGCCTGGGCGGTGGCCGCCGCCAGGCGCGGCGCATCAATCAGCGTCTGCAGGAAGCCCGGCTCGGCGGCACCCGTCGGCCCCAGGGGCTCCAGGGCCGCACGCAGCCACTGCGGCTCCAGGTACAGCAGGCGATAACCGAAGCCCTCGTCGGTGGGCGCCTCGCCATCGTGGATCTCACCCGGTTCGAGCAGGAACACCTGGCCCGGCGTACTGCGATGCCGCTGCCGCCGGCAGTCGAACTGCTGCACACCGTGCTCGGTGAAGCCAACCAGATAGGCGTCATGAAAATGCGGGTCGTAGGCATGCCCAGCGAAAAAGCGGGCGCGCAGGGTCTCGATGCCACTCTCGGCATCCTGTCGGACCTCGATGCGCTGTTCGTTCATAATTACCTCCCACGCCCTCCTTCTTACCATGCGTCAGCGGCGCCGGCTGGAAGATTCGTGCACGCCCGACACCCGGCGTTTGCCGCCATCGGTGGGCTCTGCTAGTGTCGCGACCGATTTGCGCAACCACCGGACTTGCCCATGGCCCGCAAGAAAGCCGCCGTCGACTTCGAACGTTCCCTCACCGACCTGCAAGGCTTGGTCGAGCGCCTGGAAAGCGGCGAGCTGTCGCTGGAAGAATCCCTCGGCGCCTTCGAACAGGGTATCCGCCTGACCCGCGAATGCCAGGCCGCGCTGACCCAGGCCGAGCAGAAGGTACAAATGCTGCTCGAGCGCGATGGCGAACTCGAGCAGGCCCCCTTCGATCCGGAAGCCCAGGCATGATCGCGGCCTACCAGGCACGCTGCCAGGCGCGCGTCGACGCCGCCCTGGCCGGCCTCTTCGAGGCCCCCCTGGATGATCTGCGCCGCCTCTATGAGGCCATGCGCTACAGCGTTACCAACGGCGGCAAACGGGTTCGCCCACTGCTCGTCTACGCCAGCTGCGAGGCCCTTGGCGGCCCACCGGAACAGGCCGACGGCGCCGCCTGCGCGGTGGAACTGATCCACGCGTATTCGCTGGTCCACGATGACCTGCCGGCGATGGACGACGACGATCTGCGACGCGGCCAGCCTACCACCCACAAGGCCTTCGACGAAGCCTGTGCGATCCTCGCCGGGGACGCCCTGCAGGCCCTGGCCTTCGAGTGCCTGACACGGGAAACGGGCAATCCAGCGGCCGCCGAGACGCGCCTGGCGATGCTTGCGGCGCTGGCGCGCGCCGCCGGTCCCGCCGGGATGGTCGGCGGTCAGGCGATCGACCTGGGCGCGGTGGGCGAACAGCTCGACCAAGCTGCGCTGGAGCGCATGCATCGGCACAAGACCGGCGCGCTGATCGAAGCCAGCGTACAGCTCGGCGCCCTCGCCAGCGGCCGTGCCCAGGCGCAGCATCTCGAAGCCCTGGCGCGCTATGCGCAGGCCGTCGGCCTGGCCTTCCAGGTGCAGGACGATGTGCTCGACGTAGAGAGCGACACCGCCACCCTGGGCAAGACCCAGGGCAAGGACCAGGCCAACGACAAACCCACCTACCCCGCCCTGCTGGGCCTCGACGGCGCCAAGGGCTACGCCCTGCAACTGCGCGATGAGGCGCTGCAGGCGCTCGCCGGTTTCGACGCGGCCGCCGACCCCCTGCGCCAACTGGCCACGTTCATCGTCGAACGCCGCAGTTGATCGGCGCCGCCACACGCATGTCGCTGATCGAGGCCTGGCGCCATGTGCCGACCCAACGCCGGGTCTGGGCGCTAGCCGCGCCGATGATGCTCTCCAACCTGGCGACGCCGCTGGTGGCACTGGTCGACAGCGCGGTCATCGGCCACCTGCCGTACGCCCACCAGCTCGCCGCAGTAGCGGTCGGCGGTAGTCTTTACAGCCTGCTGACCTGGCTGCTGGGTTTCCTGCGCATGGGCACCACCGGTTTCGCCTCCCAGGCCAGCGGACGCGGCGACGGCGCCGCCCTGCGCCAGGTGCTGGTCCAGGCGCTGCTGCTCTCGCTGCTGCTGGCGAGCCTCGCCCGCCTCAGCGCCGAGCCGCTGGCGAATGCGGCGCTGCACCTGATGCGCCCGGGCGAGGCACTTGACGGACTGACCCTGGAATACCTCTTCATCCGCCTCTGGGGGCTGCCCGCCGCGCTCGCGGGCTACGCGCTGATCGGCTGGTTCCTCGGTGCGCAGAATGCCCGCGCGCCGCTCGCGGTGCTGCTCTGTACCACGCTGGTGAACGTCGGCCTGGACCTGTATTTCGTGCTCGGCCTGGAATGGGGCGTGGCCGGCGCGGCCTGGGCCTCGGTAACCGCCGAATGGAGCGCGGCGTTGCTCGGCCTGGCCCTGGCGCGGCGCACGCTGCGGCGCTATCCCGGCCGCATCGACTGGCAGCCCTTGCGCCGCTGGGCCAGTTGGCGGGCGCTGTTGATGGTCAACCGCGACATCTTCATCCGTAGCCTCGCGCTGCAGTCGGTGTTCTTCCTGGTCACCGTGCAGGGCGCCCGCCTGGGCGAGGCGACGGTGGCGGCCAACGCGCTGCTGCTCAACGGCCTGCTGCTCACGGCGAACGCCCTGGACGGCCTGGCGCATGCGGTGGAGGCGCTCTGCGGACATGCCATCGGCGCCCGACAGAAGGATGCGCTGCGCCGCGCCCTGGTGGTGGCCGGCGGTTGGTCGTTGCTCGGCAGCCTGGTGTTCGCCGTCGGCTTCGGCCTGGCCGGACGTTACTTCATCGACCTGCAGACCAACATCGCCACAGTGCGCGAGGTCGCCTACGTCTACCTGCCGTATCTCGCGCTGTTGCCATTGCTGACCGTCTGGAGCTACCTGCTGGACGGCTTGTTCATCGGCGCTACCCGCGCGCGGGAGATGCGCAACGCGATGCTCCTGTCATTGCTCATCGCGCTGCCGCTGGGATGGCTGCTGCGCGACCAGGGCAACCACGGGCTGTGGCTGGCGTTCCTCGCCTTCATGGGGCTGCGCAGCGTGGTCCTGGCGCTGCTGGCGCGGCGCATTGCGCGCCGCGGGCAGTGGTTGGGCTGAGCTCAGTTGCCGGAGAGGTACGAAGAGCGGGTCAGGCCCAGGCGCAGGGCATCGAGGAAGCGCGTGCGCTCGCGCGCCGGCAGCGAGGATTCGCCGACCTTGTCGCGGTAGTAGCCCATCAGTTCCTCGGGCGACAGGTGCACGTAGCGCAGCATGTCCTCGATGGTGTCGTGGGTCTCGATGCCGCCGTGACGCACGCTGCCGTCGGGGTCCAGGTAGACGTTCACCGAGTCGGTGTCGCCGAACAGGTTGTGCATGTCGCCGAGGATTTCCTGGTAGGCGCCGACCAGGAACACGCCGAGCAGGTAATCCTCGTCCTCGCGCACCTCGTGTACCGGCATGCTGGTCTCGATGCTCTGCTCATCGATGTAGTGGTTTATCTTGCCGTCCGAGTCGCAGGTGAGGTCCTGCAGCACGGCGCGCCGCAGCGGCTCCTCGGCGAGGCGTTGCAAAGGCATGATCGGCAGGATCTGGTCGATCGCCCAGGTGTCCGGCAGGCTCTGGAACACCGAGAAGTTGCAGATGTACTTGTCGGCGAGCTTGTCGTTGAGCTCGTCGATCACCTGCCGGTGCGAGCGCTGGCGCGCCTTGAGCTGGTTCGCCAGGCGCCGGCAGATGGCGTAGTAACTCTGCTCGGCAAGGGCCTTCTGGCGCAGGTCGAGCTTGCCGGCGGCGTATTGCGCGGACACCTCGCCAATGTAGTGGGTGGCGCGCCAGTAGATCTCGGCGACCATCTCCGGGTCGGTCGGCGCAAGCAGATCGAGCAGGTCCTGCACCGCTTCGGGTTGTTCCTCCAGGGCGTCGAGGTTCGGCACGTCGTCGTTGTGCTGCTCGACGTCGGTGACCTGCACCACCAGCACCGCATGGTGAGCGGTCATCGCCCGTCCGCTCTCGGAGAAGATGTGCGGGTGCGGGATGTCCTGGCGGTCGCAGAACTCCTTGAGCATGCCGACCACCGCGCCGGAATAGTCGTCGACGTCGTAGTTGATCGAACTGGCGTTGCGCGAGTGGGTCCCGTCGTAGTCCACGCCGAGGCCGCCGCCGACATCGATGTGATCCACCGGCAAACCGAGACCACGCAGTTCGGCGTAATAACGAATCGCCTCGCGAAAGCCCTTGCGGTAGTCCGCCAGGTTGGCGATCTGCGAGCCCATGTGGAAATGCAGCAGGCGCACGCCCTGATCCAGTCCGGCCTTGCGGAAGCGCTCGACCACCGACAGCAACTGCGCGGCGGAGAGGCCGAACTTGGACTTCTCGCCGCCGGTATCGGCCCACTTCGACGACGCCAGCGAGGACAGGCGCACGCGCAACCCGACCTGCGGCAGCACGTCCAGTTCGGCGGCTTCCTCGATCACCAGGCGGACCTCGGACTCCTTCTCGATGACGATGAACACGTTGTGGCCGAGCTTCTGGCCCATCAACGCCAGGCGGATGAATTCGCGGTCCTTGTAACCGTTGCAGACGATGGTGCCGCCCTTCGGCGCCAGCGCCAGCACCGCCATCAGCTCGGGCTTGGAGCCCGCCTCCAGGCCGATGGAGACGTTCTTGGTGGCCATGATCGCCTCGACCACGGCCTCCTGCTGGTTGACCTTGATCGGGTACAGCGCGGTATAGCGGCTGCCGTACTCCAGGCGCTCGATGCTGGCATCGAAGGCACCGGTGAGGCGCCGTACCCGGTCCTGCAGGATGTCCGGAAAGCGCACCAGCAAGGGTAGCGACAGGCCCTCGCGGCGCAGTTGCTCGACCTGTTCGGCAAGATCGATCACCGGCCCCTGGGTGCCGCGCGGACGAACCTCGACGCGGCCATCGTCGTTGAGCGAGAAATACCCGGCACCCCAGTGACGGATGCCATAGACACTGCGGCTGTCGGCTACGGTCCAGCTGCTGCCATCGTCCTTGCGCGTGCGTCGTGCGGCCATCGGTTCCCCCTGTGGCGGTATTCGGTAGTGAAAGTGGACCGGCAGCGCCGGAGGATCGTTCGGCAGGCGGCTCAGCCGCCGGATTTCTTGGCCTTGAAGCCCCGCTTTAGGAGTTCGGCCAGAAGCAGCTCGACGTGCTCGCCCTGAATCTCGATCACCCCGTCCTTGAGCGCGCCGCCAGTACCGCAGCGACGCTTGAGTTCGCTCGCCAGGGCCTTGAGTTCGTCGCCGGCGAGCGGGACGCCGCTCACCGTGGTGACGGTCTTGCCACCGCGGCCCTTGGTCTCGCGGCGCACCCGCGCCACACCGTCGCCGACGGGGACCTGAGCCTGCGCGCAGACGCACTCGGCCTGCGGACGGCTGCATTCGGGGCAGTGGCGCCCTGCATCGGTGGAGTAGACCAGACCGCCCAGGGCGGCAAGGGACGACGCTTTCTTGGCCATGCGGAGCCTGCGTGGATGAATGGAAATCGACCGAGACGCGGCGAAAGGCCACGCCGCGCGGGTTCGGCAGTTTAACGGCAATGGCCGCGACGTTTAAGCGTTCACAGGCGGCATCGGCGGACGAATAGGCGGCGCACTCAACCCGCCGCGCTGTACAGCGCCCAGGCCTGCAACGCATCGGGACACCAGTCACGCTCGCTCAACGCCTGCCGCAAGGCCAGCGGAGCGAGAAACTCGGCGCACTGCACCTCCTCCGGCTGCAGCCGCAACGGTGCATCGCTGACGGCGGAGAACACCGCGCCCCACAGGCGATTGTCCGGCGCCAGATAGAGAAAGCGCCCGTGCTCGCGCAGCGCCACGCCGGCTATCCCCAGTTCCTCGGCCAATTCCCGGGCGGCGGCTTCGGCATAGTCCTCGCCGGGTGCCAGCATGCCGCCGGCACTGAGGTCCCAGTAGCCGGGATAGAGCGCCTTGCTCTGGGTCCGCTGGTGTACGCAGAGCTCGCCACGCTCGTTGAAGAGGAAGACGAAGGTGCATCGGCCGATCAGGCCTCGGGCGCGCAACTCCGCGCGTGGCAAGCCGCCCAGCAGTCGATCGTGCTCATCGACCCAGGCCACCTGCTCCGCGTCGGAGGCGGCGCGATGCGCCGCTTCGCGCGCACCGATGCTCATCAGCCCTGGGCCAGCAGGTTGCGCAGGTCGATCACCGCCGCGTTGGCCCGTGAAATGTAGTTGGCCATCACCAGCGAGTGATTGGCGAGGATGCCGTAGCCACTGCCATTGAGCACCATCGGGCTCCACAGCGTTTCCTGGGCGGCTTCCAGCTCACGAATCACCTGGCGCACGCTGATGGTCGCGTTCTTCTTCGCCAATACGTCGGCGAAGTCGATCTCGATGGCGCGCAGAAGCTGGGAAAGCGCCCACGCCTGACCCCGTGCCTCATAGAACACGTTGTCGATCTGCATCCAGGGCGTTTTCACCCGAGCCTCATGCACCGCCGGAACCTCGCCGGGCTGGACCTTCTCCGGATCGGCATCGGCATCCAGGCGTACGCGGCCGACACTCGCCGACAGCCGCTGGGACAGCGAGCCGAGGCGCGTGGCGACATCGCCCAGCCAATTGTTCAGGTTGTCGGCGCGGGTATAGAAGGCAGCTTGCGGCTGCTCGGCGGAGAGGCGTGCCAGGTAGCGATCCAGCGAGCGGATGCCCTCGCGGTATTCGGATTCGGCCGCCGGCAGCGCCCAGCTCTTGTTGTCGAAATTGAAGCGCGGCTCGGCCTTGGCCAGGTCCGGGTCCTCGGTGGATTGCGACTGCGAACGGGCGAAGTCCTTGCGCAGCGCACGCGACAGATCGCGCACCTGCACCAGCACGCCATATTCCCAGCTAGGCATGTTGTCCAGCCACAGTCCGGGCGGTGCGACATCGTTGGAAAGGTAGCCACCGGGCTTGTCGAGCAGGGTGCTGGCCACGGTCTTGAGGGTCTCCACCGTGGCATAGCCGATCGCCGGCTTGCGACCGCTTTGCGACTCGCTCTGCTGCATCAGCTGCTGCACCGAGATGGCGTCCGGCTCACGGCTCCAGTACCAGCCGACCACCAGGGTCGCCAGCAGGTACACCCCGACCAGGATCGCCAGCAGGCGCAGCCAGGTACTGCGGCCTCCACTGGCATCCGTGCTCGTATCGCGTTTCTTCCAGTCCAGCATGTCTTGCCCCTTTTCGTGCCTCGGCTCTTGACCGTTTCGACCACCCCGGCCCACCAGGGTTGCGTCCTTACCGCGGCACTATAGCAACCTACGACCTAGACGTCGGGACTAGACCGCAAGCACGATTCTTCGTGCTAGCATCGCGCCAGCAGAGCGGGGAATTCCTGCAGGACGGGCCATGAACGCGCCGCAAGACAGCAATCGTAGTCTTCTCAGACAACACTTCGCCCAACGCGTGATCCACCAGGCCCGGCATGTACTGGAGGTCTGGTTGCGTCTGCAGCGCGGCGAATGGAACCCCCGTGAGATGCTCGAACTGCAGGAGGCCGCACAGCGTCTGCAGCGCTTCGCCGAACGCTTCGAGCAACCCGAACACGAGCAACTCGCCAGCCGCCTGATCGACTGTCTGAATCGTGTAGCCGCCAACCAGGGACGGCTCAACAGCGACCTGATCGCCGAACTTCACGGCTACATGCAACGCCTTTCACGCACTGGCCTGCGGCAGGACGATCCCCTCGAGCAAACGGTATTACCGCCGCTGCGCAAGCCGGTGTATCTGGCCCTGCAGGACTTCGAGCGGGCCGAGCGCCTGGCCCGACAGATGGAATTCTTCGGTGTCAGCGCCCAGGCCCTGACCGACCCCACGGCCTTCCAGGCAGCCATGGCGGTGCGTTACCCCTGCGCGATCGTCATGGACGTCGACTTCGGCGGACACGAGCAGGGACTGTCGCTCACCCGCCAGATTCAGCAAGGACTGGAGCACAAGCTGCCCGTGCTGTGCTTCTCCGATCACGAGACCGACACTCCCACGCGCCTGGCCGCGGTGCAGGCCGGCGGTCAGGAGTTCTATACCGGAACCCTGGACGCCTCCAGCCTGCTGGAGAAGATCGAAGAGCTGGGCCGTAGTACCCAGCAGGAGCCCTACCGGGTCCTGGTGATCGATGACTCCCGCGCCCAGGCGCTGCACACCGAGCGCACGCTGAACAGCGCCGGCATCCTCACCCGCACCCTGATCGACCCGATCCAGGCGATGGGCGAGCTGTCCGAATTCGATCCGGATCTGATCATCCTCGACATGTACATGCCGCAGTGCACCGGCACCGAGCTGGCCAAGGTGATTCGCCAGCACGAGCGTTACGTCAGCGTGCCGATCATCTACCTGTCCGCCGAGGACGACCTGGACAAGCAACTCGAAGCCATGGGCGAAGGGGGCGATGACTTCCTCACCAAGCCGATCAAGCCCAGCCACCTGATCGCCACGGTGCGCAACCGCGCCGCACGTGCGCGCAGCCTGCGCTCGCGCATGGTGCGCGACAGCCTCACCGGACTTTACAACCACACGCACACCCTGCAACTGCTGGATAACGCCTGCCTGCGCAGCGCGCGGGACGACACGCCACTGAGCTTCGCGATGCTGGATATCGACCACTTCAAGAAGGTCAACGACACCTACGGCCACCCCATGGGCGACCGGGTGATCAAGAGCCTGGCGTTGTTCCTCAAGCAGCGCCTGCGCAAGACCGACCATATCGGTCGCTACGGCGGCGAGGAATTCGCCGTGGTCCTCGGCGACACCGATGCCGAGACCGCACGCCAGGTGCTGGACGAGATCCGCCAGCGCTTCGCGGAAATCCGCTACCCCGCTCAGCCGCACGACCTGACCTGCACCTTCAGTTGCGGCATTGCCCAACTGCAACCGGGGATGGATGCCAAGGCGCTCAACGAGCGCGCCGACCAGGCGCTGTACCTGGCCAAGCATGGCGGGCGGAATCGGGTCGAGGTTGCCAGCGACAGCGAGTAAGCCGAATACCACCGGCTCAGGATTAGCGCAGACGCACCAGGCCTTTGGTGCCAAAGGACTATTCTCGGCGTTCCTCCGGAACTCCCTGTTTCGCCCTCCTGGGCGACGTCCTTTTGTCGTGGCAAAAGGACGCAAAACCGTTGCCCCGGCGATCCGGCCCTGCCCGCCACGCGGACGGGGTTCGTTCACTCCATCGCCGCTCCGGGGGGCGCCGCCAAGGGGCGTCCTGCCCCTTCGCGGCTTTCGCGGCCGTCCTGGCCGCTCAACCCCCTACACGACGATTCCGTTCACCCGGACCAACGGGGCGCTTCGGCGCCGTCTGCCAGTCCGAGTAAATTGAGTAGGATGGGTTGAGCGCAGCGATACCCATCATGCTGCCACGATGGGTATCGTCGCTACGCTCATCCACCCATCCTACGGGGCCGAGCCAGGGCAACGCGGACCCCGAAGCAGCGCCGGAGCGAGGGAACCCCGGCCGCACAGCGGTTGGGGCCGGATGCTGGGGTGGCCTTCTCTTTGGTCACTTTCTCTTGGGTGGGGCGGCCATCAGCAGACAAGAGAAAGTGACTCGCCGTACAGGGCGAAACCTGTAGTCCCACCCGAGGAAAGCGCCACGTTTCCACGCCCAAGCCGAAAACCACAAATCCCAGAGACCGTAGGCGCACGCACCGGCAGCCCCAAGACGACCAACACCCACCCTCTGTCATCAGTTCGTCATCTGTCCGCAATAGCCTCACGCCATCACCAACGTTGGCGAGGCCGTGATGCGCCTGAAGTGGCTGACACTGCTCAATACCCTGCTGCTGATCGGCGCCTGCCTCGGCCTGGGGGCAACCCTGTGGTGGTCGCAACAGGCCCTGCAGCGCCCTTTCCAACTGATGGAGCACTATCTGCGCCTGGATCGTCAGGCCCGCGAACTGACCCTGGCCATCCAGGGCTACCTCGATAGCGGCGACGCCCTGCGCCATCGCGCCGCCCTGCAACTGCTCGATGAGCTCAGCGAGAACGGTCAAGCGCTGCCCGCCGATCTTGGCCAGGGCTTTTCCGAGAGCATCGAACAGTTGCGCCCCTTCGTCACCCAGGACCTGCTCGCCGCCGGCAAGCTGGCGGGCGATCCCCAGGGACTCCTGCTGCAGGCCGAGCGTGAATTGGCGAGCAACCTCGAACAGTTCTCCAACTATGCCGATGAGGCCGGGGCTTCCGCTGCCGGTTACCGGGCACCGCTGTTCCAGGCCGCCCTGCACCTGCAGCGCCTGGCACACGCCCGTGCCCGTCTGGTGCTGACCGGTGAGGGGGCGGATGCCGTGGAGCGCGAACTGGCGGCCCTGCGCGAGCAGGCTGAGCGGCTGCAGGCCTTGCCACTGCTCGGCGTCGCCGACCAGCAAAGTTCCACCAGCGACAGCTTCGCCGCGCTCATGGGACTGCAGCAGGACGACCGCGAAAGCCAGGCAGAAGACCGCGGCATAGCCCTGCGCCGTGAACTGGATAATCTGCTGCGCCGCTACCCCGGCGAGCTGCAACGCTCCGTGGCGCTGCTCGGCCAGCGCTCGACCCTGGCCGCGCAGAGCCGCCAGCGCATCGACGCGCTGATCGCCGCCCTCGACCAACTGCAGCCGCGCCTGCGCGCCCAGCACGAACGCATCCAGGGCGAGGTACGCCTGGTGCAGGGCCTGATGATCGCCCTGATCCTGCTCATCGCACTCGCCAGCGGCTGGCTGCAACAGCGCCTTTCACGCACCCTGCAGGGCCTCGCGCCGCTACTCTGCGCCTGGGCCGGCGGCGATCTGCGTGCGCACCCGAGCTTTGATCGGCGCATCGTCGAACTGCGCGACATCGGCGACTCGCTGGAGCGTCTGCGGCAGTTCCTCGCCGAACTCATGGGCGAACTGCGCGGCCATGCCGGCCAGGTGGCGGCCAGCAGCAGCACCCTCGCCGCCCTCGGCGGCGCGCTGCATAGCGATGTCAGTCGCCAGGCGGAAGACACCGGACGCATCCGCGACGCCCTCGGCGCACTGGAGGTCAGCATCGCCCAGATCGCCGGCGACGCGGCGCAAACCGCCGCCGCCAGCCGCGACGGCGGGCGCGCCGTCGAGCAGGGCCAGCAGGTCATCGCGCGCAGCCTCAGCGACCTCCACCAATTGGTCGGTGAAGTACGCGGCAATGCCCAGGCCATCGAGCGCCTCGCCGAGGAGTCCGCCTCCATCGGTCGGGTGCTGACGGTGATCCGCGGGATTGCCGAGCAGACCAGCCTGCTCGCGCTCAACGCCGCCATCGAGGCAGCCCGCGCCGGCGAGGCCGGACGCGGCTTCGCCGTGGTCGCCGACGAGGTCCGCTCGCTGTCGCAGCGCACGACTGGCGCCACCGAGGAAATCCAGCAGATGATCGGCGCGCTGCAGCAGGCCGCGCAGCAGTCGGTGGAGGCCTTGCGCCTGCAGGTCGAGCAGGCCGAGCGCAGCGCCGAGCAGGCCGGTGCCGCCGATGGTGCGCTGGATGAGAGCGTCGCCGCCATCGACAGCATCGCCGCCATGGCCGGACGCATCGCCGAGGCCTGCGCCCACCAGGGCGAGGCGATCGCCGGCATTCGCGGGCACAGCGAAGGGATCTACGCCCGCGGCAGCGACAACCTGGTACGCATCGGCCAGGCGCGCGACGAAAGCGCGCGCCTGAGCGGTCTGGCGACCCGCCTGCGAGACGCGGCCGAGGTGATCCGCAGCTGATCCAGGCCAGTGCGCGGCGGCGCCTGGCTCCGTTATGATGCGCGCTCGCTGTCATCATGAGTCGCCCATGCGCCGCCTGCTGCTGCCCCTGCTCCTGCTGCTGTTCGCCCTCCCCGCGGCGGCCGGTCTGTTCGACCGTCGTCCGCCTGCCGAGTTGGGCGCCAGCAGCACCGGCGACTTCCTGCCGGTCCACGAAGCGTTTCGCCTGGAACTGCTGGAAGCAACACCCGAATCGGTACGCCTGCGCTTCATTCCCGCCGACGGCTACTACCTGTACCGCCATCGTTTCGCCTTCCGCAGCGAGCCCGCCGACGTGCCGCTGGGCCAGGCGCAACTGCCCGCCGGCGAAGCCAAGCACGACAAGTACTTCGGCGATGTCGAGGTCTACCACAGCATCGTCGACGTTACCTTGCCCCTGGCGCAGGCGCACGCCGAGCCCTACACCCTGCTGGTGACCTACCAGGGCTGTGCCGACAAGGGCCTGTGCTACCCACCGGAAACCCAGCGCGTGGCGATCGGTGACGTGCCCGCCGCCGCTGCACCGAGCGCCCAGGAGCCCTTCGCCTGGAAGTCGCTGTTGCTGTTCTTCCTCGCCGGGCTCGGCCTGACCTTCACCCCTTGCGTGCTGCCGATGCTGCCGATCCTTTCCGGCGTCGTGCTGCGCGGCCAGCCCGGCGGCGCGCGCGCGCTGGTGCTGGCGCTGGCCTACGTACTGCCCATGGCCATCTGCTTCGCCGTGCTCGGGGCACTGATGGGCGTCTTTGGTGCCAGCCTCAACCTCCAGGCGCGGCTGCAATCGGCGCCGGTCCTGCTGCCGTTCGCCGCCTTCTTCGTGCTGTTTGCGCTGGCCATGTTCGGCGTCTACGAACTGCGCCTGCCGAGCGCCCTGCGCGGCCCGCTGGACCGACTGGCAGGCAACGCCCGCGGCGGCTCGCTGCTCGGTGCGGCGACCCTGGGCGTGCTCTCCAGCCTGCTGGTCAGCCCGTGCGTCTCGGCGCCGCTGGCCGGCGCACTGCTCTACATCGGCGCCAGTGGCGATGCCCTGGGTGGCGGACTGAAGCTGTTCGCCCTCGGCCTGGGCATGGGCGCGCCGCTGGTGCTGTTCGCCGTCGGCGGCGGTGCGCTGTTGCCGAAAAGCGGCGCCTGGATGGTGGCCGTGCGCAACGCCTTCGGCGTGCTCTTGCTGGCCGTCTCGGTGTGGTTGCTCGAACGTCTGCTGCCTGGCCCCCTGGCGCTGGCCCTGTGGGGCCTGCTGGCAGCGGGCACGGCGCTCTGGCTGGGCGCCCTGGAGTTCGTGACCAAGGCACCGCGAGCGCGCCTGGCGCAACTGCTGGGCCTGGTCCTGCTGGTCTACGGCGTCTGTGCCTGGGTCGGTGCGCTGCGCGGCGAAAGCGACCCGTTGCGTCCGCTGGGACGCCCGGGCAGCCCCCTGGCGCAAGCCGGGCCGCAGCAACAGGGCTGGACCACGCTGTCCGATCCCGCCGCACTGCAGGCGGAGTTCGAGCGCGCCGCCGCCAATGGGCAGCCACTGCTGCTGGACTGGTATGCCGACTGGTGCATCAGTTGCAAGGTGATGGAACGCGAGGTCTTCGCCGAAGCGGAGGTCGTCCAGCGCTTCGCCGGCTGGCGACTGCTGCGCTTCGACGTCACCCAAGGCACGCCCGCGCAACGGGCGCTGCTCGATCGCTACCAGCTGTTCGGCCCACCGGCTATCCTCTTCTTCGACCGCAAAGGCGATGAGCTTCGCGCGCAGCGGGTCGTCGGCGAGATGGATCTGCGGGCCTTCGCAGAGCGGATGGACGCCGTCAACGCCTTGCGCTAGTGCGGCAGAGTCTGTAGTGGCGAATTTCCGTCGATCTTTGTCGATCCTGCGGCCTACTGCCGGGAACTGGACATTCACCAGGGAACTGGGCATAGTCGCCGCTTGCTGACCGACCATTCACGAAGGATTCCATGTCGACCTTTCTGGTGCTGCACGGCCCCAACCTCAACCTGCTGGGCACCCGCGAGCCGGGCGTCTACGGCGCCACCACCCTGGCGCAGATCGATGCGGACCTGCAACTCCATGCCAGCCAGGCCGGCCATCGCCTGCTGCACCTGCAGAGCAATGCCGAGCACGTGCTGATCGAGCGCATCCATGCCGCGCGCGACGAGCAGGTGGATTTCATCATCATCAATCCAGCCGCCTTCACTCACACCAGTGTCGCGCTACGTGACGCGCTGCTCGCAGTGAGCATCCCATTCATCGAAGTGCATCTATCCAACGTGCACAAGCGTGAAGCATTCCGTCATCACTCCTACTTCTCCGACGTTGCGGTAGGGGTGATCTGCGGTCTCGGCGCCAGCGGCTACCGCATGGCGCTGGAGGCGGCCATAGAACAACTTGAACGTCCCTGAACGACTAACGGGAGTCGACGCTTAATGGATATTCGTAAAGTCAAGAAACTCATCGAGCTGCTGGAAGAGTCCGGTATCGACGAACTGGAGATTCGCGAGGGCGAAGAGTCCGTGCGCATCAGCCGCCACAGCAAGACGCCGGCCCAGCCCTACTATGCGCCGGCACCGGCTCCGGTAGCCGCACCGGCCGCCGCCGCGCCGATCGCCAGCGAAGCCGCTGCTCCGGCCGCTCCGGTGCTCAACGGCACCGTCGTACGTTCGCCGATGGTCGGTACCTTCTACCGCGCTTCCTCGCCCACGGCCGCAGTCTTCGCCGAAGTCGGCCAGAGCGTGAAGAAAGGCGACATCCTGTGCATCGTCGAAGCCATGAAGATGATGAACCACATCGAGGCCGAGACCAGCGGCACCATCGAATCCATCCTGGTGGAAAACGGCCAGCCGGTAGAGTTCGACCAGCCGCTGTTTACCATCGTCTGATTCGCGGAGAACGCAGATGCTGGAAAAAGTCCTGATCGCCAACCGTGGCGAGATCGCCCTGCGCATCCTGCGCGCCTGCAAGGAGCTGGGCATCAAGACGGTAGCGGTCCACTCCACCGCGGACCGCGAGCTGATGCACCTGTCGCTGGCCGACGAGTCCGTCTGCATCGGCCCGGCACCCGCCGGGCAGTCCTACCTGCACATCCCGGCACTGATCGCTGCCGCTGAAGTCACCGGTGCCGACGGCATCCACCCCGGCTACGGCTTCCTCGCCGAAAACGCCGACTTCGCCGAGCAGATCGAGCAGTCCGGTTTCACCTTCATCGGCCCGACCGCCGACGTGATCCGCCTGATGGGTGACAAGGTCTCGGCGAAGAACGCCATGATCAAGTCCGGCGTCCCGGTGGTGCCCGGTTCCGACGGCCCGCTGCCCGAAGACGAGGACGAAGCCCTGCGCATCGCCCGCGAAGTCGGCTACCCGGTGATCATCAAGGCCGCCGGTGGCGGCGGTGGTCGCGGCATGCGCGTGGTGTGGAAGGAAGAAGACCTGATCAAGTCCGCCAAGCTGACCCGCACCGAAGCGGGCGCGGCCTTCGGCAACTCGATGGTCTACCTGGAGAAATTCCTCGGCAACCCGCGCCACGTCGAAGTCCAGGTGCTGGCCGACGGCCAGGGCAACGCCATCCACCTCTATGACCGTGACTGCTCGCTGCAGCGTCGTCACCAGAAGGTGCTGGAAGAAGCTCCCGCTCCGCAGATAGACGAGAAGGCCCGCGCCGAAGTGCTCAAGCGCTGCGTCGATGCCTGTATCGAGATCGGCTACCGTGGCGCCGGCACCTTCGAGTTCCTCTACGAGGACGGCCGCTTCTACTTCATCGAGATGAACACCCGCGTGCAGGTGGAACACCCGGTGACCGAGATGGTGACCGGCGTCGACATCGTCAAGGAGATGCTGCGCATCGCCGGCGGCGAGAAACTGTCGATCCGCCAGGAGGACGTGCAGCTGCGCGGCCATGCCCTGGAATGCCGCATCAACGCCGAGGACCCGGGCAACTTCATGCCCTCCCCCGGCAAGGTGAAGCACTTCCATGCCCCGGGCGGCAACGGCGTACGCGTCGACTCGCACCTGTACAGCGGCTACACGGTCCCGCCGAACTACGACTCGCTGATCGGCAAGCTGATCACCTACGGCGCGGATCGCGACGAGGCCATGGCGCGCATGCGCAATGCCCTGGACGAGATCGTCGTCGACGGTATCAAGACCAACATCCCGCTGCATCGCGACCTGACTCGCGACGAAGGCTTCGGCAAGGGGGGTGTGAACATTCACTACCTCGAGAAGAAGCTGGGGATGGACAAGCACTGAGTTCGCACCAGCGATATCATGTGTTTCCCAGGAGCGGCTTCGGCCGCTCCTTCTTTTTCTGCCCCAAGGAGTCACCCATGCCCTGGCTGCAAGCCCGCCTCGCCATCACCCCCGACCAGGCCGAGGTCTATGAGGACGCGCTGCTCGAGGCGGGCGCCGTGTCGGTGACCTTCATGGACGCCGAGGACCAGCCGATCTTCGAGCCGGACCTGGGCACCACGCCGCTGTGGAGCAACACCCACCTGCTGGCGCTGTTCGAGGCCGACACCGACGAAGCCGCATTGCTGCAGACCCTCGACCGCCTGACCGCCGGCGCCGTCCCCCCCTTGGACTTCGAGCGCATCGAGGATCAGGACTGGGAGCGCAGCTGGATGGACGACTTCAAGCCGATGCGCTTCGGCCGCCGCCTGTGGATCGTCCCCAGTTGGCACGAAGCGCCCGAGCCGGACGCGGTGAACCTGCAACTGGACCCGGGCCTGGCCTTCGGTACCGGCACCCATCCGACCACCGCGCTGTGCCTGGAATGGCTCGACGGCCAGGCGCTGGACGGCCTGCAGGTCCTCGACTTCGGCTGCGGCTCGGGCATCCTCGCCATCGCCGCCTTGCTGCTGGGCGCGGATTCGGCAGTGGGTACCGACATCGACCCGCAGGCGCTGGAAGCCTCCCGTGACAACGCCTCGCGCAACAACATCGAACCGGCGCGCTTCCCGGTCCACCTGCCGCCGGACCTGCCGGCCGGCGAGTTCCCGGTGGTGGTGGCGAATATCCTCGCCGGGCCGTTGGTGCAACTGGCGCCGCAGATCGGTGAGCGCGTGGCCATCGGCGGGCGCCTGGCGCTTTCCGGCATCCTCGCCGAGCAGGCCGACGAAGTTCGCGCGGCTTACGCCGAGCGCTTCGAGCTGGACCCCACCGCCGAGAAGGACGGCTGGGTTCGCATCAGCGGTATTCGCCGCGCCTGATGGCACGCTGCCGCCGGAGCGTCCGGCGGCAGCAACCTGCTAGACTTTCGCTTTCTCTAAGTTCGTATCCGCATGAGCGACAACCTCGTCACCCGCTGCCCACACTGCCAGACACGCTTTCGCGTCAATGCCAGCCAACTGGTCGCAGCCGGCGGCGCAGTGCGCTGCGGCGCTTGCATGGCGATCTTCGACGCCACCGCCCAACTCACCGGGCAACCCGCCGAGAGCCCGGTCCCGGAAGCGGCCGGCCCAGCCCTGCTGCCGGCGCCCAGCGCCCAGGCCGTCGAAGCGAGCGAGGCCGAGAAGGAAGACGACACGCTGTGGATCCATGACGACATGGACCTGGCCGATCTGGGCCTGGAGGACCTCGACCTCGAAGCCGAGATGGCCCAGCTCACCGAGCCCACGCCCACCGACACCGACGAGACGCCCGAAGAGCAGGATGAGCCGGAGGAAGCCCCCCGCCAGGAAGTCGTACCGGCGCCACTGCCGGTAGCGGCCACCCCCGCCCGACGCCAGCCGCTGGTCGCGCGCCGCGACACCGGCGACCGACCGAACCGCAAGGGGAGTACCCGACCGGCCGCCTCCAGCGGTCTCGAGCTGGCGGAGCTGGAAGACGAACCCATCAACCTGGACTGGCGGCCTGCGCGCAAACCCTGGGGTCGCTGGCTGCTCTGGAGCCTGTTCAACCTGCTGGCGCTCACCGCGCTGGCCGGACAATACGTCGCCTACCACTTCGAGGAGCTCGCACGCCAGGATCGCTACCGCCCCTGGTTCGAGAGTTTCTGCCCAAGCCTGGGCTGCGAGCTGCCATCGCGGGTCGACATCGCCCAGCTGCGCAGCAGCAACCTGCTGGTACGCAGCCACCCGGAGTTCACCGGAGCCCTGGCGGTGGACGCGATCATCTACAACCGCGCCGAGTTCCCGCAGCCCTTTCCGCTGCTCGAACTGCGTTTCGCCGACCTCTCCGGCACGCTCATCGCCAGCCGCCGCTTCAAGCCCAGCGAGTACCTCGCCGGAGAACTGGCGGGCCGCGACGAGATGCCACCGCAGGTGCCCATCCACATTTCCCTGTCGATTCTCGACCCCGGCCCGCGCGCGGTGAACTACAGTCTCAGCTTCCAGTCGCCGGAGTGACCGGCGGCCTCGGGCTGTACAGTTTTCATCCAGATTCAGCTTTATCCGCGTCCCCTAAGCGGGTATCATGCCCACCCTTTTTCGAGCAGTCCGTTATGGGTTCTGCCGCTGTGTCGTTCGCCAATCACGAACGCCCACGCAGCTCCCAGGCACACCCGACTTCCACGGAAGACCTATGTCGACGGTACGCATCGGCCCTTACACCTTGCCCAATTCGCTGATCCTCGCGCCCATGGCGGGCGTCACCGATCGCCCCTTTCGCACGCTCTGCCGGCGCCTGGGTGCCGGCATGGTGGTGTCCGAGATGGTGACCAGCGACGTCAGCCTGTGGCACAGCCGCAAGTCCAGCCTGCGCCTGCTGCATGCCGGGGATGCCGAGCCACGCTCGGTGCAGATCGCCGGCGGCGATCCGCAGATGCTCGCCGACGCGGCGCGCGCCAACGTCGAACTGGGCGCACAGATCATCGACATCAATATGGGCTGCCCGGCGAAGAAGGTTTGCAGCAAGGCAGCCGGCTCGGCGCTGATGAAGGACGAGCTCCTCGTCGCGCGCATCCTCGAGGCGGTGGTCGCCGCGGTCGACGTGCCGGTCACCCTGAAGACCCGCACGGGTTGGGATCGCGATAACCGCAACGGCCTGAACGTCGCGCGGATCGCCCAGGAAAGCGGCATCGCCGCCCTCGCGGTACACGGCCGCACCCGCGCCGATCTCTACACCGGCGAGGCGGAGTACGACACCATCGCCCGGATCAAGCAGGCACTGCAGATCCCGGTGTTCGCCAACGGCGACATCGATTCGCCGCACAAGGCCCGCGAGGTGCTCGCGCACACCGGCGCCGACGGCCTGCTGATCGGTCGCGCCGCCCAGGGCAGGCCCTGGATATTCCGAGAAATCGCACACTTCCTCGCCACCGGCGAGGAACTTCCGGCGCCGCCTCTGGAGGAGGTCCGCGACCTCCTGCTGGAGCACCTGGCGGCGCTGCACGAGCACTACGGCCAACCGATGGGCGTGCGCATCGCGCGCAAGCACGTCGGCTGGTACCTGGCTACGCACCCGGGGAGCAAGGGGTTCCGTAGTCATTTCAACACGCTGGAAACGGCCGAGGCCCAGTACGCCGAGGTCCGCGCGTTCTTCGCCGAACGGCGCAACCAAGAAGAAACAGGAGTGGCGGCATGACGACCATGGCCGAGAATTTTTCCAATGGGGCACTACCCGTGAGTGACGATCTCAACTTCAAGGAACATCTGAGCGCCCCCAGCGAAGAGGGTCAGACCCTGCGCGGCAGCGTCGAGAAGGCCCTGCGCAATTACTTCGCCCATCTCGAAGGGGCTCCGGTGACCAACGTCTACGACCTGGTCCTTTCCGAAGTCGAGGCACCGCTGCTGGAAAGCGTCATGGAATACGTCAAGGGCAACCAGACCAAGGCTTCCGAGCTGCTGGGCCTGAACCGCGGCACCCTGCGCAAGAAACTCAAGCAGTACGACCTGCTCTGATCCCGGCGGCGGGCAGCCCGGCTTCCCGCCCCGGCACGTTCGATCTTTCATCCAAGATGGCTTACAGATGACCGACCAAAGCACCCGCCTCCCCGTCCGCCGCGCGCTGATCAGCGTCTCCGACAAAACCGGAATCCTCGACTTCGCCCGTGAGCTGGTCGCCCTCGGCGTGGAGATTCTCTCCACCGGCGGCACCTACAAGCTGCTCAAGGACAACGGCGTGGCCGCCGTGGAAGTCGCCGACTACACCGGCTTCCCGGAAATGATGGACGGCCGGGTGAAGACCCTGCACCCGAAGATCCACGGCGGCATCCTCGGCCGTCGGGCGCTGGACGGCGCAGTGATGGACGAGCACGGCATCAAGCCGATCGACCTGGTCGCGGTCAACCTGTACCCTTTCGCCGCCACCGTGGCCAAGCCCGGCTGCACCCTGGCCGACGCCATCGAGAACATCGACATCGGCGGCCCGACCATGGTCCGCAGCGCCGCGAAGAACCACAAGGACGTCGCCATCGTGGTCAACGCCGGTGATTACGCCGGCATCGTCGAAGGCCTCAAGGCCGGCGGCCTGACCTACGCCCAGCGCTTCGACCTGGCGCTCAAGGCGTTCGAGCACACCGCCGCCTACGACGGCATGATCGCCAACTACCTGGGCACCATCGAGCAGAGCGCCGAGACGCTTTCCACCGAAGATCGCCACCTGTTCCCGCGCACCTTCAACAGCCAGTTCATCAAGGCGCAGGACATGCGCTACGGTGAGAACCCGCACCAGCAGGCGGCCTTCTACGTCGAGGCGCAGCCGGCCGAAGCCAGCGTTGCCAGCGCGCGCCAGTTGCAAGGCAAGGAACTGTCCTTCAACAACGTCGCCGACACCGATGCGGCGCTGGAATGCGTGAAGAGCTTCGTCAAGCCGGCCTGCGTGATCGTCAAGCACGCCAACCCCTGCGGCGTCGCCGTGGTTCCGGAAGACGAAGGTGGCATCCGCCAGGCCTACGAACTGGCCTACGCCACCGACAGCGAATCCGCCTTCGGCGGCATCATCGCCTTCAACCGCGAACTGGACGGCGAAACCGCCCGTGCCATCGTCGAGCGCCAGTTCGTCGAAGTCATCATCGCCCCCAGCGTTTCCGCCGAGGCCCGCGACGTGGTCGCCGCCAAGGCCAACGTGCGCCTGCTCGAGTGCGGCCAGTGGCCCGCCGAGCGCAGCGCCGGCTGGGACTTCAAGCGCGTCAACGGTGGCCTGCTGGTGCAGAGCCGCGACATCGGCATGATCCAGGCCGCCGACCTCAAGGTGGTGACGAAGCGCGAGCCCACCGAACAGGAAATCCACGACCTGGTGTTCGCCTGGAAAGTGGCCAAGTTCGTCAAATCCAACGCCATCGTCTACGCCAAGAACCGCCAGACCGTCGGTGTCGGCGCCGGCCAGATGAGCCGCGTCAACTCCGCGCGCATCGCCGCGATCAAGGCCGAGCACGCCGGCCTGCCGGTGCCCGGTGCGGTGATGGCCTCGGACGCCTTCTTCCCCTTCCGCGACGGCATCGACAACGCCGCCAAGGCCGGCATCACCGCGGTGATCCAGCCCGGTGGCTCGATGCGCGACGCCGAGGTGATCGCCGCCGCCGACGAAGCGAACATCGCCATGGTGTTCACCGGCATGCGCCACTTCCGTCACTGATGGCGTCCATCGCCGCTGCGCTGGACCTTCGCGGGCCAGCACAGCGGCGATGCGCGTTTCGCTGTGCTGGCACTCTCCGTGCCCCTTGAGCCCAGGAACCCTGTCACATGCGTTGCGGCAAATTTCTGATTCCCCTGCTATTGCTGATGCTCGGCGGTTGTGCCGGCCACTCCTCGTTCACCGAGGAAAAGCGCCAGAACGACCTTCACCCCGAACAGGTCCGGAATCTCTACATCTACAGCTTCCTCGACGCCCGCCGCGAGTACACCGGTGAAAAGCTGTTTCCGGTGTTCCAGAAGACCCTGGACGAGCGTCTGGCCCGCCACGGCGTGACCACGCACTGGCTCTGGTATGAAGACTCGACCTTCGGTCAGAGTTTTTCCGCCGCAGAGAAGGGCAGTGCCGAGGGCTACGGGAAAATGATCCCGGTTGGCCTGGTCACGATGCTCAATCGCAAAGAAGAACAAGCCAGTGGTGCCACGCACCGCCTGGTGATTTTCCCCAAGACCGTGGGCCTGACGGGCATCCACCAGGCGGAAGAAGAGTATTACGCCCTGATCAGTTGGTCGCTGGAACGCACGGACAAACCGAGCGATGTCCTGCTCAAGGGCACTTCGAACTTCTACAGCCGCCCTCACCGGCGAGATGAAAAGCTGCAGGAGGAGGTCGACTGGCTGGTCGATGACTTCCTCGCCACCCTCTATCCGCAGTCGTCGCACGACGGCACGAGCAACCGATAAGAGCGAACCCTCATGAACGTACTGATCATCGGCAGCGGCGGTCGCGAACACGCCCTGGCCTGGAAAGTGGCGCAGGATGCGCGTGTGACCAAGGTCTTCGTCGCCCCCGGCAACGCCGGTACTGCCACCGAGACCAAGTGCGAGAACGTCGCCATCGACGTGCTGGCCATCGAACAACTGGCGGACTTCGCCGAGCAGAACGTGCAACTGACCATCGTCGGCCCCGAGGCGCCGCTGGTCAAAGGCGTGGTCGACCTGTTCCGCTCGCGAGGCCTGGACATCTTCGGCCCCACCGCCGCCGCCGCGCAGCTGGAAGGCTCCAAGGCCTTCACCAAGGATTTCCTCGCGCGCCAGCAGATCCCCACCGCCGCCTACCAGAACTTCACCGAAGTCGAGCCGGCCCTGGCCTACCTGCGCGAGCAGGGCGCGCCCATCGTGATCAAGGCCGACGGCCTGGCCGCGGGCAAGGGCGTGATCGTCGCCATGACCCTCGCAGAAGCCGAAGAAGCGGTGCGCGACATGCTCTCCGGCAACGCCTTCGGCGACGCCGGCGCGCGGGTGGTGATCGAGGAGTTCCTAGACGGCGAGGAAGCCAGCTTCATCGTCATGGTCGACGGCCAGAACGTGCTGCCCATGGCCACCAGCCAGGACCACAAGCGCGTCGGCGACGGCGACAGCGGCCCGAACACCGGCGGCATGGGCGCCTACTCGCCGGCTCCGGTGGTCACCGCCGAGGTACACAAGCGGGTCATGGACGAAGTGATCTACCCGACCGTGCGCGGCATGGCCGAGGAAGGCAACGTCTACACCGGCTTCCTCTACGCGGGACTGATGATCGACGCCTCCGGCGCCCCCAAGGTGATCGAGTTCAACTGCCGCTTCGGCGACCCGGAAACCCAGCCGATCATGGTGCGTCTGGAAAGCTCGCTGGTGCTGCTGGTCGAGGCCGCCCTGGCACGCGCGCTGGACAAGGTCGAGGCACGCTGGGACCCGCGTCCGACGGTGGGCGTGGTGCTGGCCGCGGGCGGCTATCCGGGCGACTACGCCAAGGGTGATGTGATCGAAGGCCTGGACGCTGCCGCCGCGCTGGACGGCAAGGTGTTCCACGCCGGCACCGCGCTCAAGGATGGCCAGGTGGTCACCAGCGGCGGCCGCGTACTCTGCGCCACCGCCATCGGCAACAGCGTCGAATCGGCCCAGCAGCAAGCCTATCGCCTGGCCGAGAAGATCCGCTGGAACGGCTGCTTCTACCGCAAGGACATCGGCTACCGCGCGATCGCCCGCGAGCGCGGCGAAGGCTGAGCCTGGCGGGGCTGTCGAACCCCGGTTCGCGGCCCCGTCTGCGGGCACCGCCTGTACCAAGGCGATGTCCGCGACCGGCCAGCTGACTTATACTGCCGCCACGCCAACCGAAGGGAATTCGATCGTGCCCGGCCCCCGTGTCTCCGCTCTTGCGCTGCTCATCCCGCCGGGACTGCTGTTTTCCGCGGCGGCGCTGGCTGCCGATCTCTCCCCTGCCAGCGCCATGTCCCCTGCCCAGGCGCCGATGCTACTGCTGCAAGGCCTGTTGGCCGGACTGCTGCTGATGAGCGTGGGGATGCACCTGCTGCTCGGATTGCGTCACGCCAACGGCCGCCACGCCTGGCTGGCGCTTCTGCACGCCGCGCTACTGCTCAGCGTGGTCGGCAGCGCATTGGATAGCCTCGCGGCCGAAGGACCGACGTCCTGGCTGCTCCTGCACCTGGGCCTGATCGCCGCACTCAGCGCGCTTGCCGGCCAGGCGTTTCACGCATGGCTGCCCTCCCGTTGCTACCTGTGGCTACTGCTGCTGTTTGCCCTGGCCTGCCTGGCCAGCGCCGTCGCCGGCATGCCCGCCGTTCTCACGCTGCTGGGCGCGCTGGCACTGCTGACTGCGCTGTGGCGTGCGCTTCGCGAACAGCGCAACGCTGCGCGCCATGCCTGGCTGTCGCTCGCTGCACTGGCGGCCTTTGGCATCTGCGCCGGCGCCCTGCTGCCGACCCTCGCCGGCCTGGCTCCCATCGCTCCCTGGCAAACCCTGTCCCTGCTGGCCATGGCCTGGCTGTGTGCGCTGCTATTGGGCGGGAACTACAGCGAGCAGCAGCGCCAGCTCCGCCTGCAGGCGCATCACGCCCGTCTGCAGGCATCCCTCAAGGAAGGCCATGAGCGCAGCGGTAGTGCGCTGCTCACCCGTGTCGCCCACGACATTCGCACGCCGATGAACGGCATCCTGGGAATGGCCGAACTGCTGCTCGGCAGCCCGCTGTCGGCCAAGCAGCGCGACTACGTCAGAACCCTGCAGGCCGCCGGCACCGAACTGCTGGGGCAACTCGACGACGTGCTCGACCGGGTTCGCCTCGAATCCGGCAAGATCGAGCTGGCCGAAGTCCAGTTCGATCTGCAGGCCTTGCTCGATGAGTGCCTGGACGCCCTGCGCCTGCGCGCAGCCGATGCGGGCGTGGAGCTCATCACCTACGTGCAGCCACAGATGCCGCGGGTGCTCTGTGGCGATCCGGCGCGCCTGCGGCAGATTCTCCGGGCGCTGCTGGAACAGGCCTTTCAGCGCGAAGGGGTCAGCGAGGTGCTACTGGGCCTGAACCTGGAGGAGTCCTCCGGCGACGTCACGCGCCTGCGCGTCAGTGTGCAGGACGATGGCCGCCCACTGGCAGTGGAACAGCGCGAGCAGTGGCTGGCCGGAAGTAACGCAGAGGGCGCCGCTGACCCGGTCGCCTCGGGCCTGCTGGTGGCCCGGCGCCTGGCGACCTTGATGAACGGCAGTTTCCATTGGAGCAACAGCGTAGCCGGCCAGGGCAACAGCCTGTGGTTCAGCGTCGAGCTGCCCGGCAGCCTGCCACCGCAACCCGAACGCGGCAATGACGCCGCGCTGCAGGACGTGCGCCTGCTGATCGTCGACGACAACCAGACCTGCCGCAAGGTACTGCTGCAGCAATGTGCCGCCTGGGGCATCCAGGCGCAGGCGGCGGCGTCGGGCGCCGAGGCACTGGCCATGCTGCGCACCCGCGCGCATCTGGGCGAGCGCTTCGATGCGGTCATTCTGGACCAGCAGATGCCCGGCATGACCGGGTTGCAATTGGCCTCGCGGATCATGGAGGACAAGGTCCTGCGCGAGGATCTGCTGTTGGTCATGCTCAGCGGCCACCCGGACGCTCCGGGAAAGGTCCCCGCACGCAATGCCGGGATCAAGCGCGTACTCGCCAAACCGGTCGCTGGCTACACGCTGCGCACGACACTGGCCGAGGAGCTGGCACGCGCCCCGGGCACCCCTCCGCCCAGCGCGGAGCAGGACATTCCCGACGATTTTCGCGTACTGGTCGCCGAGGACAACGAGGTGTCCGCGCGGGTGATCCGCAGCATGCTGAACAAGCTGGACGTACAGCCCGACCTGGTCGGCGACGGCGCCCAGGCCCTGCAGGCCCTGCAACACGAGCACTACGACCTGGTGCTGATGGACTGCGAAATGCCCCAGATGGACGGCTTCGACGCCACCGAACGCTTGCGCCTGTGGGAGCGGCAGCAGCAACGCCCCCGCACGCCGGTGGTCGCGCTCACCGCGCATACCGATCAGGAGCTACGTGAGAGGAGCCGCCAGGCGGGTATGGACGGTCACCTGAGCAAGCCGGTGGAACTCTCGCAACTGCGCAATACCCTGCAGCACTGGGTCGAACAGCGGGCAAGCTCCTGAGCCTCGCACCATAATCGCTCGCCAACGCACCCGCGCCGGGCAGACGCCCCTGCGCGGACGCCCAGGCAGCGCCCCACGCCCCCGAAGAATCGCCCTCTCGCAGCAGTGGCATAGCGCTTGCCTTCAGGATTTCACCTTGTATACAAGATGGAATCCTGCAGCATGTCCCACCTCTCCGCGTTGACGCTTGCCGAGTGGCAGCAGAATTATCTCGACGGACACTCGGCCACCGAGTGCCTGCATGCCCTGCGCCAAGCGCTGAGCGCCGCTGACAATGCCTGGATTCACCTGGCCAGCGCCGCTCAACTGGATAGCCAACTGCTGGAGTTGGACGCACGCCTCCAGGCGGTAGGCGGCGATCTGGGCAAGCTGCCGCTGTATGGCGTGCCCTTCGCGATCAAGGACAACATCGACGCCGCCGGCTGGAGCACCACCGCGGCCTGCCCCGCGTTCGCCTACACGGCGACTGCCGATGCCACCGTCGTGGCGCGGCTGCGTGCGGCCGGCGCCATCCTGATCGGCAAGACCAACCTGGACCAGTTCGCCACCGGCCTGGTCGGTACCCGTTCGCCGCACGGCGCGGTGCCTAACAGCTTCAATCCGGATTACGTCAGCGGTGGTTCCAGCTCCGGCTCGGCCAGCGTGGTGGCCCGCGGCCTGGTGCCCTTCTCCCTGGGCACCGATACCGCCGGCTCCGGGCGTGTGCCGGCGGGCTTCAACAATATCGTCGGGCTCAAGCCGACCAAGGGCTGGCTGCCGAATACCGGGCTGGTGCCGGCCTGCCGCACCGTCGACTGCATCTCGGTCTTCGCCCTCACCGTGGATGATGCGCAGACCGTGGCCGGCATCGCCGGCGGCTACGACGGCGCGGACGCCTACTCGCGCAAGAACCCCAACAGTGCGCCGGTGGGCATGCCCGCCGCGCCGATCTTCGCCGTCCCGGACAGTCTGGAATTCTTTGGCGACAGCCAGAACCAGGCGGTCTTCGAGCAGGCCCTGGAACAGCTCAAGGCCCTCGGCGTCACGCTGAAATCCATCGACTTCGCGCCCTTCCGCGAACTGGCCGAGCAGCTCTACTACGGCTCCTGGGTCGCCGAGCGCACGGTCGCCGTGGAGAACGTCGACCCGGCGCACATCGACCCGGTGGTGCGCGGCATCGTCGAGAGCGGCCACCAGTACAGCGCCTGCGACGCCTACAAGGCCGAGTACCTGCGCGCCGAGCTCGCACGCAGAATCAACGATGCACTGGAGGGTTTCGACGCCCTGGTAGTGCCGACCTCGCCGACCATCCGCACCCTCGACGAGATGAAGCAGGAACCGGTGCTGTTCAACAGCCAGTTCGGCACCTACACCAACTTCACCAACCTCGCCGATCTGTCCGCCCTGGCGCTGCCCGCCGGCTTGCGCGAGGACGGCCTACCCGCTGGCATCACCTTGCTCGCCCCCGCCTGGCACGACCTGGCGCTGGCCGCCTTCAGCAAACGCTGGCAAGCCAGCCTGGCGCTGCCCCTGGGCGCCACCGGTCGCCCGCTGCCGACGCAGCAGCCCAGCAGCGCGGTGGCCGCCGGCAGCGTACGGGTCGCCGTGGTCGGTGCCCACCTCACCGGCATGCCGTTGAACTTCCAGTTGACCACGCGCGACGCGGTGCTGGTCGAGCAGACCCTCACCTCGCCCGACTACCGCCTCTACGCCCTGGCCGGCACCGTGCCGCCCAAGCCGGGCCTGGCGCGGGTCGCCAGCGATGGCAGCGCGATCATCGTCGAGCTGTGGGACATCCCCCTGGCGCGCTTCGGCGAATTCGTCGCGGAGATCCCCGCGCCGCTGGGCATCGGCAACCTGACGCTGGCCGACGGACGCAGCGTCAAGGGCTTCATCTGCGAACCCTGGGCCCTGGGCGATGCCCGCGACATCACCGCCTTCGGTGGCTGGCGCGCCTTCATCGCCAGCCAGACGCGTGCCTGAGCGGCACGGGAGAGCCCACCCCAATGCAACTGCGCAGGCCGCGAAACACCGACCGGGAAGGTCGGGAGAACCTCGCTGAACGCATTTACCAGCAACTCAAGGACGACATCTTCGAGTTCCGCCTGCTGCCTGGCGATCGCTTTTCCGAGGGCGAGATCGCCGAGCGCGTGGCCGCCAGCCGCACGCCCGTTCGCCAGGCGTTGCATCGACTGGAGCGTGACGGCTACCTGGAGGTTTATTTCCGGAGCGGCTGGCAGGTCCGTGCCCTCGACTTCGAGCACCTGGAAGACCTCTACGACGTGCGCGTGGTGCTCGAACTGGAGGCGGTGAAGCGGCTATGCGAACGCACCAATACGAAGCACGACGACGCACTTGAACAACTCACGAGTTCCTGGATGGTGCATGAGCATGACCGCCTCAGCGACGGGGTTCTGCTCTCGCAGCTCGACGAACACTTTCACTGCACCCTCGTCGAAGCCGCCGGAAACCGGGAGATGGCGCGTTTGCACCGGGAGGTCAGCGAAAAGATCCGAATCGTCCGCAGGCTCGACTTCACGCAGGCGCCACGGGTCGCCGCGACCTATGAAGAACACGCACGAATACTGGGCGCGATTTTCGCCCGGCGCAGCGAAGAGGCACAGCTCTTGCTGAGAACCCACATCGGCGTGAGCAAGGCGGAAGTCCGCAAGATCACCTTGCACAGGCTGCATAGCGCTAGGGCCGTAGCGTTGGAAGGCGATGCAGCGCCTTGAAAAAACTGCCGAATGACAACGAGCTGTCCACTGATTTACCACTGTGAATGGAGATCGCACCATGCAACGTCGCAGCCTGATCAAGGCCTTCACTCTTTCCGCGTCCATCGCCGCCATGGGCATGAGCTGGACCGTCCAGGCCGCCGAAACCATCAAGGTCGGCATCCTGCACTCGCTGTCCGGCACCATGGCCATCTCCGAGACCTCGCTCAAGGACATGGCGCTGATGACCATCGACGAGATCAACGCCAAGGGCGGCGTACTCGGCAAGCAGCTCGAGCCGGTGGTGGTCGACCCGGCCTCCAACTGGCCGCTGTTCGCCGAGAAGGCCCGCCAGCTGCTGACCCAGGACAAGGTCGCGGTGACCTTCGGCTGCTGGACCAGCGTCTCGCGCAAATCCGTACTGCCGGTCTATGAAGAACTCAACGGCCTGCTGTTCTACCCGGTGCAGTACGAAGGCGAGGAAATGTCGCCCAACGTCTTCTACACCGGCGCCGCGCCGAACCAGCAGGCGATTCCGGCGGTGGAATACCTGATGAGCGAGGACGGCGGCTCCGCCAAGCGTTTCTTCCTGCTCGGTACCGACTACGTCTACCCGCGCACCACCAACAAGATCCTGCGCGCCTTCCTGCACAGCAAGGGCGTGCAGGACAAGGACATCGAAGAGGTCTACACCCCCTTCGGCCACAGCGATTACCAAACCATCGTCGCCAACATCAAGAAGTTCTCCGCCGGCGGCAAGACCGCCGTGGTCTCCACCGTCAACGGCGACTCCAACGTGCCGTTCTACAAGGAACTGGCCAACCAGGGCATCGAAGCCACCGACATCCCGGTGGTGGCCTTCTCGGTCGGCGAGGAAGAACTGCGCGGCATCGACACCAAGCCGCTGGTCGGCCAGCTGGCGGCCTGGAACTACTTCCAGTCCGTGGAGAACCCGGTGAACGAGAAGTTCGTCGCCGACTGGAAGGCCTACGCCAAGTCGCACAAGCTGCCCAACGCCGACACCGTGGTCACCAATGACCCGATGGAGGCCACCTACGTCGGCCTGCACATGTGGGCGCAGGCGGTCGAGAAGGCCGGCACCACCGACGTCGACAAGGTCCGCGAGGCGATGGCCGGGCAGACCTTCGACGCGCCCAGCGGCTTCACCCTGACCATGGACAAGACCAACCACCACCTGCACAAGCCGGTGATGATCGGCGAGGTCCAGGACGACGGTCAGTTCTCCGTGGTCTGGCAGACCGAGGAGCCGATCCGCGCGCAGCCGTGGAGCCCCTACATCGAAGGCAACGACAAGAAGCCGGACCATCCGGTGAAGTCCAACTAAGTCTTGCTGTACCGCCGGGCGGCTTCCTCGCCGCCCGGCACTTCCTGCCGCACGCCACATATCGAGGGCTGCCCCATGCCCACTGCCTTGCTCCGCATTCTGTTGAGCCTGTCCCTGCTGCTGCCCGTTGGCGCCTGGGCGGGTGATGCGGCCGACTTCGTCGCCGCCAATTCCTCCAACCAGGCCAAGCTGCTGCAGGACTGGGCGGCGCACCCCGCACCGCAACGCCTGGAGCTACTGGAAATCCTTCGCG
This sequence comes from Pseudomonas sp. R4-15, assembly GCF_055768815.1. Lineage (NCBI taxonomy): Bacteria > Pseudomonadati > Pseudomonadota > Gammaproteobacteria > Pseudomonadales > Pseudomonadaceae > Pseudomonas > Pseudomonas sp. R4-15. The sequence goes on along the minus strand of NZ_CM147293.1, from coordinate 1,418,397 downwards.
ACGGACGCCTCGCCGGCGACGACGCCGACCAGCCCTTCGCCGAAGAGGGCGATGCCTGGCGCGCCCTGGAGGGCGCCTCACAGCCCGACGGCACGCCGCGCAAGGTGCGCCTGAACAACCGCCTGCGCGGGTTGATCAACACCGCACTGGCCAGTCATGAGTTGGTCGCGGAAAACCCCGGCGTGCGCCTGGCCGCCGCCGAGCAGCTGCAACGCAGCGCCCGCGCCGAACAACGTCCGCTGCTGCGCGAACGCTTCGACGCCGAGGAAGACGGCAGCGTGAAAGAAGCCCTCGGCCTGGCCCTGGCCAACCTGCAGTTGGCCGACCCTGACCCGGCGATCCGCCTGACCGCCGTGCGTCTGCTCGGCGAGACCGGCCAGCCGCGCGCCCGCGCCCGTCTGGAAGCCTTGCTCGCCGACGGCGGCGAAACCGATGCGCAGGTACGTACCGCTGCCGAGACCAGCCTGGCGCAGGTGAAGCGCCGGCTGATGGTCGGCGATCTGCTCGGCCAGGCTTTCAGCGGCCTGTCGCTGGGCTCGATCCTGCTGCTTGCCGCGCTGGGCCTGGCGATCACCTTCGGCCTGCTCGGGGTGATCAACATGGCCCACGGCGAGATGCTCATGCTCGGCGCCTATACCACCTACATGGTGCAACTGGGCTTCCAGAAATTCGCCCCTGGCGCCCTGGCGCTCTACCCGCTGGCGGCACTGCCGGTGGCCTTCCTGGTCACCGCCGCGATCGGCATGGCGCTGGAGCGCGGCATCATCCGCCATCTCTACGGCCGCCCCCTGGAAACCCTGCTGGCGACCTGGGGGATCAGCCTGATGCTCATCCAGTTGGTGCGCGTGCTGTTCGGCGCGCAGAACGTCGAGGTGGCCAACCCCTACTGGCTGTCCGGCGGCTGGCAGGTGCTGCCCAACCTGGTGCTGCCCTACAACCGCATCGTGATCATCGGCTTCGCGCTGTTCGTGGTGCTGCTCACCTGGCTGCTGCTGAACAAGACGCGGCTGGGCCTGAACGTGCGCGCGGTCACCCAGAACCGCAACATGGCCGCCTGCTGCGGCGTGCCCACCGGGCGCGTGGACATGCTCGCCTTCGGCCTCGGCTCGGGCATCGCCGGCCTCGGCGGCGTGGCCCTGAGCCAGATCGGCAACGTCGGCCCGGACCTCGGCCAGGGCTACATCATCGACTCCTTCCTGGTGGTGGTGCTCGGCGGCGTCGGCCAGCTCGCCGGCAGCATCCTCGCGGCCTTCGGCCTGGGCGTGGCGAACAAGATCCTCGAGCCGCAGATCGGTGCGGTGCTCGGCAAGATCCTGATCCTCGCGCTGATCATCCTGTTCATCCAGAAGCGCCCGCAGGGCCTCTTCGCCCTCAAGGGGAGGGTCATCGATTGAACCAGCCACTCGCCGTCACCGCCGCGCGCAAGGCCGGCCCGACCGTCACCCTGGGCGTGCTTGGCCTCGTCCTCGCGGTGCTCATCGCCCTCCCCATCCTGCACCTGCTGCCGGCGGACAGCCCGCTGCAGGTCTCGGCCTACACCCTGACCCTGGTCGGCAAGATCCTCTGCTACGCCATCGTCGCCCTCGCCCTGGACCTGGTCTGGGGTTATGCCGGCCTGCTGTCGCTGGGCCACGGCCTGTTCTTCGCCCTCGGCGGCTACGCCATGGGCATGTACCTGATGCGCCAGGCCGCCGGTGACGGCCTGCCGGCGTTCATGAGCTTCCTCGCCTGGAACGAGCTGCCCTGGTACTGGTACGGCACCTCCAGCTTCCTCTGGTGCCTGCTGCTGGTGGTGCTGGTGCCCGGCCTGCTGGCGCTGGTGTTCGGCTTCTTCGCCTTCCGCTCGCGGATCAAGGGCGTGTACTTCTCGATCATGACCCAGGCGCTGACCTTCGCCGCGATGCTGCTGTTCTTCCGCAACGAGACCGGCTTTGGCGGCAACAACGGCTTCACCGGCTTCACCACCCTGCTCGGCTTCGGCCTGACCACCCAGGGCATGCGCGCCGCGCTGTTCCTCGCCACCGTGGCGCTGCTGGTGGCCAGCCTGTGGCTGGGCTGGCGGCTGGCGCGCAGCAAGTTCGGCCGTGTGCTCACCGCGCTGCGCGATGCGGAGAACCGGCTGATGTTCTGCGGCTACGATCCGCGCGGCTACAAGCTGTTCGTCTGGGTGCTGTCGGCGGTGATCTGCGGTCTGGCCGGGGCGCTCTACGTGCCACAGGTGGGCATCATCAACCCCAGCGAGATGTCGCCGACCAATTCCATCGAGGCCGCCGTGTGGGTGGCCCTGGGCGGGCGTGGCTCGCTGGTCGGCCCGCTGCTCGGCGCCGGCCTGGTCAACGGCATGAAGAGCTGGTTCACCGTGGCCTTCCCGGAATACTGGCTGTTCTTCCTCGGCGCGCTGTTCATCGTGGTGACGCTGTACCTGCCACGCGGCGTGATTGGTCTGATGCACAAGCGAGGTGAACGATGAACGCCGGCCCCAACAGCGAACCCCTGGTGTTCGGTAACCGCGACGCCGGTGCCGCGCGCGATGCGATCGGTCTCGGCCGCGCCAGCAGTGGCGGCCTGGATACCCGCCACGGCACCATCCTGACCCTGGAGGACATCAACGTCAGTTTCGATGGCTTCCGTGCGCTGACCGACCTCACGCTGTACATCGGCGTCGGTGAACTGCGCTGCATCATCGGCCCCAACGGCGCCGGCAAGACGACCCTGATGGACGTCATCACCGGCAAGACACGCCCGGACAACGGTAAGGCGTTCTTCGGCGAAACCCTGGACCTGACCCGCCTGAGCGAAGTGGAAATCGCCCAGGCCGGGATCGGCCGCAAGTTCCAGAAGCCGACGGTGTTCGAGGCCCTGACGGTGTACGAGAACCTGGAGCTGGCACAGAAGACCGACAAGTCGGTGTGGTCCAGCCTGCGCGCCAAGCTCTCCGGCGAGCAGCGCGAGCGCATCGACGAGGTACTCGCGACGATCCGTCTGCATGGCGAACGTGAGCGCCCGGCAGGGCTGCTCTCCCACGGCCAGAAGCAGTTCCTCGAGATCGGCATGCTGCTGATGCAGGAGCCGGCGCTGCTGCTGCTCGACGAGCCGGTGGCGGGGATGACCGATGCCGAGACCGAGTTCACCGCCGAGCTGTTCAAGTCGCTGGCGCGCAAGCACTCGCTGATGGTGGTGGAGCACGACATGGGCTTCGTCGGCGCGATCGCCGACCACGTCACCGTGCTGCACCAGGGCAGCGTGCTCGCCGAGGGCTCGCTGGACGCGGTGCAGAACGACGAGCGGGTGATCGAGGTGTATCTGGGACGCTGAGCGGTTGCGTTACACCTGATGGGTATCGCTTCGCTCAACCCACCCTACGGGCTACAAGCCACGGTTGCACCCCGCGCCCGTAGGATGGGACGAGTCGCGTAGCGACGATTCCCATCGATTAGGTTTCACACGCAAGCCCTGAGCGACAACCCCGCGAACGTGCCCCATGGGCCACACGCACAAAGGACAACGACATGCTGCAAGTCAGCGAGCTACACCAGTACTACGGCGGCAGCCATATCCTTCGCGGGCTGTCCTTCGAGGTCAACATCGGCGAAGTCACCTGCCTGCTGGGGCGCAACGGCGTGGGCAAGACCACCCTGCTGCGCTGCCTGATGGGGCTGATCCCGGCCAAGGACGGCGCGGTGAACTGGGAAGGCCGGGCGATCACCGGCCTCAAGCCGCACCAGCGGGTCGAGGCCGGCATCGCCTACGTGCCGCAGGGCCGCGAGATCTTCGGCCGCCTCACGGTCGAGGAAAATCTGCTGATGGGCCTGTCGCGCTTTCCCGGACGCCAGGCCAAGGCCGTACCGGAATTCATCTACGAGCTGTTCCCGGTGCTGCGCGAGATGAAGCAGCGTCGCGGTGGCGACCTCTCCGGCGGCCAGCAGCAACAGTTGGCGATCGGTCGCGCGCTGGCCAGCCAGCCACGCCTGCTGATCCTCGACGAGCCGACCGAGGGCATCCAGCCGTCGGTGATCAAGGAGATCGGCGCGGTGATCAAGCAGCTCGCCGAGCGCGGCGACATGGCGATCCTGCTGGTCGAGCAGTTCTACGACTTCGCCGCCGAGCTGGCCGACCAGTACCTGGTGATGAGTCGCGGCGAGATCGTCCAGCGCGGCCGCGGTGCGGACATGGAAGCCGAGGGCGTGCGCGGGCTGGTCGCCATCTAACGCCCTCAGCCACCTTCCTGCCCGGTGGGGGTTCAGTTGCCGAGCAGGAAGTTTCGTGACGAGTCGCCACCTCCGAGGGTAGCCATCTGCGCTTCGTCCTTGAGGTTCACCCCGGAGAGTTGCCGGCGGCAGGCCTCGCGCATCAGGTACAGCAGCTTGTGCGCCGCGAGGCCATAGCTCAGCCCCTCCAGGCGCACGTTGGAGATGCAGTTGCGCGCCGCATCGGTGAGCCCGACGCGCGGCGCGTAGGTGAAGTACAGACCCAGGCTGTCCGGTGAACTGAGTCCCGGACGCTCGCCGATCAGCATCACCACCATGCGCGCACCGAGCAACTCGCCGACCTCGTCACCCACCGCGACGCGCCCCTGCCCGACCAGGCAGAGCGGCGCCAGGCTCCACTCGTTCTCGTGGGACTGCTCGCGCAAGCGTTCCAGGAACGGCAGCGTATGCCGCTCGACGGCCAGGGCAGAGAGGCCGTCGGCGACCACGATGGCCAGCTCGTAGCCATCCGGATGGCTCTTGGCATGCTCGCGCAGGCGCTCGACGGATGACGAATCCAGCCGCCGCCCGAGATCGGGACGCTGCAGATAGGTGTGTCGATCCGGCGCCGCACTGTGCAGTTGCAGCACGCTATACCCACTGGCTTCCAGTTGCCCCTGCAGCGCCTCGCGGTCCAGCGGCAGGTGCACCGCGTCGCGCGCCTGGGCGTGGGCATACTGGAAGTCCAGTTGCGCCGACGTCGGCAGGCTGGTGCCGGTGTGGCCCAGGGCGATGCGCGCCGGCGTCAGTTGGCGCAGCGCCTCCCAGGGATTGGGGATATCGCTCATGCCGCGCCTCCCAGGTTGGCCAGCGCGTGGCGAAACGCCTCGGGCACCGGCGCACCGAGGCGTAGGCGCCCGTCACGCTGATGCAGGATGTCCATCTTCGCCAGCCAGGTCTCGAATTCCGGCGCAGGCTTCAGGCCCAGGACCTGACGCGCGTAGAGCGCGTCGTGGAAGGAAGTGGTCTGGTAGTTGAGCATGACGTCGTCCGAGCCGGGAATGCCCATGATGAAGTTGATGCCGGCCATGCCCAGCAGGGACAGCAGCATGTCCATGTCGTCCTGGTCAGCCTCGGCGTGGTTGGTGTAGCAGATGTCGCAGCCCATCGGCACGCCGATCAGCTTGGCGCAGAAGTGGTCTTCCAGGCCGGCACGGATGATCTGCTTGCCGTTGTACAGGTACTCCGGGCCGATGAAGCCGACCACGGTGTTCACCAGCAGCGGCTTGAAGTGCCGCGCCACGGCGTAGGCGCGGGTCTCGCAGGTCTGCTGGTCGACACCGTGGTGGCCGTTGGCAGAGAGCGCACTACCCTGCCCCGTCTCGAAGTACATGAGGTTCTCGCCGACCGTGCCCCGTTTCTGAGACAGGCCGGCCTCGTAGCCCTCCTGCAACATCGCCAGGCTGATGCCGAAGCTCTCGTTGGTCGCCTGGGTGCCGGCGATCGACTGGAACACCAGGTCCACCGGCGCGCCACGCTCGATCGCCTCGATGGAGGTGGTGACGTGGGTCAGCACGCAGGCCTGGGTGGGAATCTCGTAGCGCTGGATGATCGCGTCGAGCATGTGCAGCAGGTCGCAGATGCCGCTGGTGCTGTCGGTCGCCGGGTTGATGCCGATGACCGCGTCACCGTTGCCGTAGAGCAGCCCGTCGAGCACGCTGGCGGCGACCCCGGCGGGGTCGTCGGTGGGATGGTTGGGCTGCAGTCGCGTGGACATGCGCCCGCGCAGGCCGATGGTGTTGCGGAAGCGGCTGACTACGCGAATCTTCTGCGCCACCAGGATCAGGTCCTGCACGCGCATGATCTTCGATACCGCGGCGACCATCTCCGGCGTCAGCCCCGGCGCCAGCGCTCGCAGGCTGGCCTCGTCGGCCTGCTCGGAAAGCAGCCAGTCGCGGAAATCGCCGACGGTGAGATGGCTGACCGGCGCGAAGGCCACGCGGTCATGACCATCGATGATCAGGCGCGTTACCTCGTCCTGTTCGTAGGGAATCAGTGCCTCATCGAGAAAGCGCTTGAGGGGCACCTCGGCGAGGGTCATCTGCGCGGCGACACGCTCGGCATCGGTACTGGCCGCAACACCGGCGAGCACGTCGCCGGAGCGCGCCGGAGTGGCCTTGGCCATCAGCTCGCGTAGGCTGTCGAAGCGCCAGGACTGCTGGCCGACGTGGTGAACGAAACCGCTCATGGTCTGCCTCCTAAGAAAAGCCGTGGGGCCGACTCGCGGCGACCCGAAGTGATCAGCACGAGCATGCCGCTGGCATCGGATATTGCTATCGCATCATCGACGCGGTCGGGCTCATGCCCTGCCGGTTGCCCACACCGCCGCCGAACAGCGCAACGGCTTGCCCGGGTCGTCAATCAGCCTACCCCACAGGGGCAGGGTCCCCAAGGTGGGTTTGAGTCGTGTCTTACTCATGCCTGCAACCACCGTGTCGAGAGTAACCCGACGTAACAAGCAAGACTTGACCGCAGATCGTGCGCGGCCGACGTCTGCGGTCAAATCGACACGAGCGCCCTTGTTTGGGGCAAATAAGCACCATAATGTCGCATCCCTGGTATCCATCATCGCCGCGACACCCTCAGGCGCACCCGCACCGCGAGGCATGAGAATTGCTTGAGCGCGGCATAACCTCGACTCGTATTCCACGCCATGCTGCCCAATCTCGACCGTCATGCAGGCCTCGGGGCCAGCCTCGCCGCCGACGGCAACCTCGGCGTGCTATCGGCAGCCGCCACCGGCCTGGACACCTTCATCGCCCGCCAGGGCGGCGATGCCGAACGCGTGCTCGGCATCGCCGGCATCGACCCGGAGCGCATGCGCCACCCGACCATGAGCCTGGACCTGGGCAGCTACTGCCGGGTCATGGAGGAGGCCGCAACGCAGTCGGGCTGCGACAACTTCGGTCTGCGCTATGGCCAGCAGTTCCGCCCACAGGCGCTGGGTCTGCTCGGCTACATCGGGCTCTGCTCGACGGATCTGGAACAGGCCCTGCGCAACTTCGCGGCAGCCTTTCCCTACCACCAGCACGACACGCTGATCAGCCTGCGCGACTGCGGCGACCATTACCGCTTCGACTATCGTGTGGAACACGCCGCCATCCTCGGCAAGCGCCAGGACGCCGAGCTGACCATGGGCATGCTGCTCAATCTGATTCGCCACGTCCGCGGTGCCCACTGGGCGCCACGCATGCTGCACTTCGAGCACGCCCGACCGGAAGCCTGGCACGAGCACCAGCAGGCGTTCGATGCGCCCGTGCTGTTCAACCAGCCGTGCAACGCGATGTTCATCCCCAAGCAGGAGCTCACCGGGCACGCCATGCCGGATGCCGATCCGATGCTGCTGCTGGTCATGCAGGACGCCCTCACCCGCCTCGGCGCACAGGCCCGGCGCCAGCCGGAACTGGTCGAACAGGCGCGCAGCCTGCTACACGGACACCTGCTGCAGGGCGAGCCGAGCCTGGAACGCCTGGCCGCGGAACTGGAGATGACGCCCCAGGGCCTGCAACGCCGGCTGCGCGAGCGCAGCCTGAGCTTTTCCTCGCTGGTCGATCAGGTCCGCCGAGAACTGGCCCTGCACTACCTGCGCCAGAATCTCTCGATCAGCGAACTGGCGCCCCTGCTCGGCTACTCGGAAACCAGCGCCTTCTCCCGCGCGTTTCGCCGCTGGTTCGACGTCAGCCCCCGACAGTGGCGCCACAAACAAACCTGACCGCCGGGACAAAGCAGCCCATAGCCCCCTACACTGGCGTTCTTGCCACCGACAGATTTCGCATGACCATAGCCCTCTCTACTTTCACGCCCGCCTGGCACGCCGAACTGGAATTGGCCTATGCCCGTTTCGGCGACAGCACGCGCCCGGTGATGCGCCGCCACCTCGGCCCGCTGCGGGTGCAGAAGCACCTCTATGCGGAGGGCCCGCGCGTCTGCCAGCACATCATCGTGCATCCGCCCGCGGGCATCGCCGGCGGTGATCGCCTGGACATCGCCGTCCGCGCAGAAAACGACGCCTGGGTGCAACTCACCAGTCCCGGCGCCGCCAAGTGGTACCGCGCCGCCGGCCCCGCCTACCAGAGCCTGGACATCCAGGTCGCCGCAGGCGCCACGCTGGAGTGGCTGCCCCAGGAGACCATCGTCTACAGCGGCGCCCAGGCCGAACTGAACACCCGCATCGAGCTGACCGGCGACGCCCGTCTGTGTTACTGGGACGTAGTCGCCCTCGGTCGGCCCGCCGCCGCCGAGCGCTTCGACGCCGGTTATTTCCAGTCGCGCCTGGACATCCGGCGCGACGGACTGCCGCTGTGGCACGAGCGCCAGCGTGTGGCGGGCGGCGACGGCCTGCTCGATTCCCCCCTCGGTCTGGATGGCCGTACCGTGTTCGCAACCCTGTTGATCAGCGGCGAAGCCAGCAGCGAACTGCTGGAGCGCGCCCGCGATGTCGGCGGGCCGGTGCGCGGCGACCTGACCCAACTGCCCGGCCTGCTGGTCGCCCGCTGTCTGGCCGACGAGGCGCTGCATGCGCGCGCCTGGCTGATCGAACTCTGGCGCCTGCTGCGCCCGGCGCTGCTCGGCCGCGAGGCCATGCCGCCACGAATCTGGAATACCTGAGGCCGCCCGGCGGCCCCGACGAATCCTCCCTGGAGCGAAAGAATGGACCTGTCCCCCCGCGAGAAAGACAAGCTGCTGATCTTCACCGCCGGCCTGGTGGCCGAGCGGCGCCTGGCGCGCGGCGTCAAACTCAACTATCCCGAGGCCATGGCCTACATCTCCGCGGCGCTGCTCGAAGGCGCCCGCGATGGCCGCAGCGTGGCCGACCTGATGCACTTCGGCACCACCCTGCTCAGCCGCGACCAGGTGATGGAAGGCGTGCCGGAGATGATCCCGGAAATCCAGATCGAAGCGACCTTCCCCGATGGCACCAAGCTGGTCACGGTGCATCAGCCGATCGCCTGAGCGAGGTGACCATGAAAATTCGCGACGCACGCGACCAGGACCTGGCCGGCATCCTGCAGATCTACAACGCTGCAGTGCACACCACGGCGATCTGGAACGACCACGAGGTCGACCTGGACAACCGCCGCGCCTGGCATGCCGAGCGCGTGGCCGGCGGCTACCCGGTGCTGGTCGCGCTGGACGATGCGGGGCAGGTCCTCGGCTACGCCAGCTATGGCCCCTGGCGCCCCCATGACGGCTACCGTTACAGCGTCGAGCACTCGGTCTACGTCCGCGATGGCCAACGCGGCGCGGGCCTCGGCCGGGCGCTGATGGAAGCGCTGATCGAACGCGCCCGCCGCGCCGGCCTGCACGTGATGGTCGGCGCCATCGAAAGCGAGAACCGTGGCTCCATCCATCTGCATCAGCAACTGGGTTTCCGCCACATCGGCCAGATGCCCCAGGTCGGCTGCAAGTTCGGCCGCTGGCTGGACCTCACCCTCATGCAACTCACCCTAGACAACGCGGAGCGTCCCCGATGATTCCCGGTGAATACCAGATCCAGGACGGCGAGATAGAAATCAACGCCGGCCGCCGCACCCTGACCCTGACGGTGGCCAACAGCGGCGACCGGCCGATCCAGGTCGGCTCGCACTTCCACTTCTTCGAGACCAACGATGCGCTGGCCTTCGACCGCGCGGCCAGCCGCGGCATGCGCCTGAACATCCCGGCCGGCACCGCGGTGCGCTTCGAGCCGGGGCAGAGCCGCGAGGTCGAACTGGTCGAGCTGGCCGGCGAGCGCCGCGTGTTCGGCTTCGCCGGACGCGTGATGGGCGAGCTGTGATCGCAGCCACACGGCATTCGTAGGATGGGTTGAGCGAAGCGAAACCTATCACTGCCAACAATCGATGGGTTACGTCCCTGCGTGACTGACCCATCCTACGGACAGGACTCACCATGAAGATTTCCCGCCAAGCCTACGCCGACATGTTCGGCCCCACCGTCGGCGACAAGGTGCGCCTGGCCGACACCGAGCTTTGGATCGAGGTGGAGAAGGACTTCACCACCTACGGCGACGAAGTGAAGTTCGGCGGCGGCAAGGTCATCCGCGACGGCATGGGCCAGGGCCAGTTGCTCGCCGCCGAGGTGGTCGACACCGTCATCACCAACGCGCTGATCGTCGACCACTGGGGCATCGTCAAGGCTGACGTCGGCCTCAAGGACGGCCGCATCGCCGGCATCGGCAAGGCCGGCAACCCGGACATCCAGCCCGACGTGACCATCGCCATCGGCGGCGCCACCGAAGTCATCGCCGGTGAAGGCATGATCCTCACCGCCGGCGGCATCGATACGCACATCCACTTCATCTGCCCGCAGCAGATCGAGGAAGCGCTGATGAGCGGCACCACCACCATGATCGGTGGCGGCACCGGACCTGCCACCGGCACCTACGCCACCACCGTCACCCCCGGCCCGTGGCACATGGCGCAGATGCTCAAGGCCGCCGATGCCTTCCCGATGAACATCGGCTTCACCGGCAAGGGCAACGTCTCCCTGCCCGGCCCGCTGATCGAGCAGGTCGAAGCCGGCGCCATCGGCCTGAAGCTGCACGAAGACTGGGGCACCACCCCGGCGGCGATCGACAACTGCCTGAGCGTGGCCGACCAGTACGACATCCAGGTGGCGATCCACACCGACACGCTGAACGAGTCCGGCTTCGTCGAAACCACCCTGGGCGCCTTCAAGGGCCGCACCATCCACACCTACCACACCGAAGGTGCCGGTGGCGGCCACGCCCCGGACATCATCAAGGCCTGTGGCTTCTCCAACGTGCTGCCGTCCTCGACCAACCCGACCCGGCCGTTCACCAAGAACACCATCGACGAGCACCTGGACATGCTCATGGTCTGCCACCACCTGGACCCGAGCATCGCCGAGGACGTGGCCTTCGCCGAAAGCCGCATCCGCCGCGAAACCATAGCCGCCGAAGACATCCTCCACGACCTGGGCGCGTTCTCCATGATCAGCTCCGACAGCCAGGCCATGGGCCGTGTCGGCGAGGTCATCACGCGCTGCTGGCAGACCGCCGACAAGATGAAGAAACAGCGCGGCGCGCTGCCCGAGGATGCCCCCGGCAACGACAACTTCCGGGTCAAGCGCTACATCGCCAAGTACACCATCAACCCGGCGCTGACCCACGGCATCAGCCACGAGGTCGGCTCCATCGAAGTGGGCAAGTTCGCCGACCTGGTGCTCTGGCGCCCGGCGTTCTTCGGCGTCAAGCCGACCCTGATCCTCAAGGGAGGTGCCATCGCCGCGAGCCTGATGGGCGATGCCAACGCCTCCATCCCCACCCCGCAGCCGGTGCACTACCGGCCGATGTTCGCAAGCTACGCCGGCGCCCTTCACGCCACCAGCCTGACCTTCATCAGCCAGGCCGCACAGCAGGCGGGCGTGCCCGAGAAGCTCGGCCTGCAGAAGAAGATCGGCGTGGTGAAGGGCTGCCGCACCCTGAAGAAGGAAGACCTGATCCACAACGGCTACACCCCGGACATCGAGGTCGACCCGCAGAACTACCAGGTCAAGGCCGATGGCCAACTGCTCTGGTGCGAACCGGCGGACGAACTGCCGATGGCGCAGCGTTACTTCCTGTTCTGACTGCGGCTGCGGCTGCGGCTGCGGCTGCGGCTGCGGCTGCGGCTGCGGCTGCGGCTGCGGCTGCGGCTGCGTGGGATAGCGTGGGCCCAGCGATCTCCTCAGCCCGCCCGATGGGTATCGCTGCGCTCGCCCCATCCTACGGGGCCCGCCCTGCGCGTCCCGGCAAAGGCTCGAGCACTGCGGCAATCAGCTCATCCTGCGAGTGCCCGCCGCACTCGACCCAACCACGAAAAGGCCCCGGCAGATCACTCTGCCGGGGCCTTTTTCAATCGCCTCAGGAGCGCGCCGCTTCGGCGTCGATGCTCGGCTGCAGCGAGAGGAAGTAGGCCAGACCGACGAAGCCGGCACCCCCCACCAAATTGCCGAGGAACACCGGGACGAAGTTGGCGATGTAGTCCGCCCAGCCGAGATCGCCATTGAGGATCGCCAGGGGGATGACGAACATATTGGCGACCACGTGCTGGAAACCGATGGCAACGAAGGCCATCACCGGGAACCACATGCCGATCACCTTGCCACCGACCTGCTGGCTGGACAGGCCCAGCCAGATGCCCAGACACACCAGCCAGTTGCAGCCGATGGCGGAAACGAAGGCATGGGCGGCGTCGGCACCCGCCTTGGCGTGGGCGATGGCCAGGGTCTTCTGCAACAGCGAGCCTTCCAGCAGGCCGAGGTAGTGCCCAAACGCGGCAGCGACGAAGAAGGCGCCGGCGAAGTTGGCCAGCGTCACCCAGAACCAGTTGCGCAGCACCGCCGCCAGGCCGATCTTGCGAGCGAACAGCGCCATGGCCATGTACATCATGTTGCCGGTGAGCAGCTCACCCCCCGCGAGCACGGTGAGGATCAGGCCGAGCGGGAACACCGTGGCGCCGAGTACCGTGGCCAGCGTGCTCCATGCCGGCGGCATCAAGGCGGTGATGCGGATGTCGAGCAGGAAGCCAATGGCGATGAAGGCTCCGGCAAGGAAGCCGAGGATGAGCACGCTCATCAGCGGCAAGCGGCTTTTGCGCACGCCGGATTGAATCACCATCTCGGCGATCTGTTGGGGGGTATTGATGGACATGGAGGTACCTGAGAATCACAGAAGCAAAACGGGGGGCGCAAAATTCTACGCCCCCGCGCCACTGCGACAACCAGCCACACCCCTGCGCAACCGCTCTATCTCGCGGCCTGTTCAGCCAACAGTCAGTTGCGCGCCTTGTCGATCGCCTTCTGCAGGGTGTCCTGATCGGCGGCACCCGGAATGACACTGATCTTTTCGGTGCTGGGATTCTTCGATGGCATGACGATGAAGGTCGGCGTGCCGCTGACACCCATGCCGCCACCGAGCTTCATGTTGCCCTGCAACTGCGCCTGCAATGTCGCCGACTGGGCCTTCACCTTGTCCAGCTCGATGCCGGCCTTGCCGAGCACGCCGGCGATGTCCGCCTCCTGCAGTTGGCCCTCGTTGTGGCCGGTGGCATAGACGCCGTTGTGGTAGTCCAGGTAAGCCTTGGCGCCTTTCTGCGCGTAGACGTACTGCCCTGCCTCAGCGGCCAGCAGCGATGTGGGCCAGCGCGAGCCGAACACCGGGAACTCCTTGAAGACGAAGCGCACCTTCGGATTGGCCTCGACCAGTTTCTCCACGGTATCGGCCATGCGGTAGCAGTAGATGCACTGGTAGTCGAAGAACTCGACCACCGAAACGGCGGCATCCTCGGGCCCCACGGCCGGCGTCTTCGCATCGTGCAACAGCGGCTTGGCGTCCGCCACGGCTGCCTGGGCGAGCCCCTCCACCTGCTGCTCCTGGCGCTTGGCCTGCAGCGCCTGAGTGGCCTGCACTAGCACCTCCGGGTGCGCCACCAGGTAGTCCGCGGCGATCTTGCCGATGGCTTCTTGTTGCGCGTTGCTGAACTCAGCGTCTGCCGCCTGCGCTAGCGTGGCGCCGAGCGTCAAGGCGGTCACCGCGGCCAGTCGCTGGATCTGTTGGAAAGCTTGCATCGATTCACCTCAACCTGCGTCACATGAAAAACCGTTGCCGACCAGATTCCGCTAAGCGCGGCGGGTTCCACGGGCAAAGGAGGGAACGATAAGGCAGCGCTGCGACCCAAACCATGAACGTGCCCCCTACGGAGATCAATCATGCGTCTTTCCACATTAATTACCGCCGCCTGCCTCAGCCTTTCCAGCACGGCTTTCGCCGCCACGCCGGGTACGGAGAAGGGAGGCGTACTGGTCGGGCCCCAAGGCATGACGCTGTATACCTACAGTGCGGATGGCACCAATCAGTCAGCCTGCAACGATGACTGCGCCAAGGCTTGGCCGCCCCTCTCGGCGGTGTCCGACATGGGCGATACCGGCGACTGGACCAAGTTCGAGCGCGAAGACGGCAGCATGCAGTGGGCGTACAAGGGCAAACCGCTGTACACCTACGTCAAGGATAAGAAGCCCGGGGACATGAGCGGCGACGGCAAGGGCGGCAAATGGAACGTCGCCAAGCCCTGAGGAGCACTCAATCGGTAGGATGGGATGAGACGCAGAGCGCCGAATCCCATCGGATCGACTTGATGGGATTCGGCGCAACTCGCCCTAGCGGCTGCGAATCTTCTCGACGATGGCGGTAGTGGAGCTGTTTTCCACCAGACCCAACACTTTCACCTCGCCGCCGTAGGCCTTGACGATGGGCGCGCCGACTACGCCTTCGATACCGTAGTCGCCGCCCTTCACCAGCACGTCCGGGCGTACCTGTTCGAGCAGGCGCTCGGGGGTGTCCTCGGCGAAGGCAATCACCCAATCGACCGCGCCCAGGCCGGCGAGTACCGCCATGCGCCGGTCGACGCTGTTGATCGGCCGGCCAGGCCCCTTGAGGCGCGATACCGAGGCATCGTCGTTGACCGCGACGATCAGGCGATCGCCCTGGGCGCGAGCCTGCTCCAGGTAGGTCACGTGGCCGGCATGCAGGATGTCGAAACAGCCATTGGTGAATACCACCTTCTCGCCCTGGGCACGGGCGTCTTCCACGGCCAGTTGCAGTTGCTCCAGGGTCAGCACGCCACGTTCGGACCCCTCTTCGCGCTGCACAGCGCGGCGCAGTTCCGGCGCGCTGATCGCCGCGGTACCCAACTTGCCGACGACGATGCCGGCGGCCAGGTTGGCCAATGCCACGGCCTGCGGCAGGTCCTCTCCGGCAGCCAGGCTGGCGGCCAGGGTGGAGATCACGGTGTCGCCGGCGCCCGTGACGTCAAAGACTTCCCGGGCACGTGCCGGCAGGTGCAACGGAGCCTGCTCCGGACGCAGCAAGGTCATGCCGTGCTCGCCACGGGTCACCAGCAGCGCACCGAGCTCCAGCTCGGCCATCAGCGCGGCACCGCGCGCGACCAGCTCGGCTTCGTCGGCGCAGGTGCCAACGATGGCTTCGAACTCGCCGAGGTTCGGCGTGATCAGGCTGGCGCCACGATAGATAGAGAAATCCTTGCCCTTGGGATCGGCGAGCACCGGAATGCCTTTGGCTCGCGCGGCCTGGATCAGTACCTGATGGTTCTGCAGGGCGCCCTTGCCATAGTCGGAGAGCACCAGCACCTTCACCCCATCGAGCAGGCCTTCCACCTGGGCAGCCAGGGCAGCGGCATCGATCGCAAAGCGCTCCTCGAAGTCCATCCGCAGCAGTTGCTGGTGGCGACTCATTACCCGCAGCTTGACGATGGTCGGCTGCCCGGCGACGCGCTGGAAGTGGCTCGCCACACCCACCGCGGCCAGGCTCTGGCTCAGGCTGTCGGCCGCCTCATCCTCGCCGGTCACACCGACCAGCGCCGCCGGCGCGCCCAGCGCGGCGATGTTCAGCGCAACGTTCGCTGCACCGCCCGGGCGGTCCTCGATCTGCTCCACGCGCACCACGGGTACCGGCGCTTCCGGTGATATCCGCGAGGTGCCGCCGTGCCAATAGCGATCGAGCATGACATCGCCGACGACGAGCACGGGGGCCTGATCGAAACGTGGCATGGACAACTTCATAGAGACTCCGCAGGGTCGAAAAACGCTGCGGATCATAGCACAGGCCCTAGGCGCCCTCAGCTTCGTCGTCGGCCTTGAACTGCCGCGCATGCAGGCGCGCGTAGTAGCCATTGAGGGCGAGCAGTTCCGCATGGCTGCCGCGCTCGACGATGCGCCCGGCATCCATCACCAGGATCTGGTCGGCCTTCTCGATCGTCGAAAGACGATGGGCGATGACCAACGTTGTACGGCCCTTCATCACCACGTCCAGAGCGGCCTGGATGTGCCGCTCGGATTCGGTGTCCAGTGCCGAGGTGGCTTCGTCGAGGATCAGCAACGGCGCATCCTTGAGCAGCGCACGGGCGATCGCCAGGCGCTGCCGCTGGCCGCCGGAAAGCAGTACGCCGTTCTCGCCGACGAGCGTGTCGTAGCCCTGTGGCAGCTTTTCGATGAACTCCGCCGCGTAGGCATCCTCCGCCGCCTTACGCACGGCCTCCGGCGGTGCCGAGGCCAGGTCGCCATAGGCGATGTTGTTGCTCACGGTGTCGTTGAACAGGGTGACGTGCTGGGTCACCAGGGCGATGTGCCGACGCAGGTTGCGCAGGCGATAGTCCTGCACGTCCACGCCATCGAGGGTGATGTGTCCCTTCTCGTGCTGGTAGAAGCGCGGTATCAACCCGGCCAGGGTCGACTTACCGCTGCCCGAGCGCCCGACCAGCGCCACCATCTGCCCCGGTTCCACGGAGAAGGAAATCTCCTCGAGCACCGGCTTGTCGGTGCCTGGGTAGTGGAAGCTCAGTCCCTGAACCTCCAGTCGTCCGCCGACCCGCTCGCGCTCCTGGGTGCCTTCGTCGCTTTCCGGCGCCTCGTCGAGCTGCTCGAAGATGCTGTCTGCGGCGGCGATGCCCTTCTGGATGTTCGCGCTCACTTCCGAGAGCTGGCGAATCGGCTTGGGCAACAGGCCGGCAAGCGTGATATAGGCCACCAAGTCGCCCGCCGAAGCATCGCCGCGCAGAAACAGCACCAGGAACATCAGCACCGCCATGGCGCTGTAGATCACCAGCTGCAGGCTCGGCGTGTAGATCGCGCCGGTCTTGACCATGCGCAGTTGCCGCGCGCGGTTGTCCTCGCTGGCCTTGAAGAAGCGCGCACGCTCGTAGTCCTCGCCGCCGAAGCTGCGCACCACGCGATAGCCCTGAATGGTCTCCGAGGCGACGTGGGTGACATCACCCATGGACGTCTGGATTTTCTTGCTCTGCTTGCGAAACTTCTTGCTGGTGCTGGTCACCATCACGCCGATCACCGGCAGGATGGCGATCATCACCAGGGTCAGCTTCCAGTTCATCCACAGCAGCGTGGCGAAGAGGAAGGCCACCGTCATCCCTTCGCGCACCACGACCTTGACCGCATCGGTGGCGGCGCCGGTGACCATGGTCACGTTGTAGGTGATCCGCGAGATCAGGTGGCCGGAATTGTGGTTGTCGAAATAACGGTTCGGCAACGTCAGGAGATTCTCGAACAGCGCATTGCGCAGGTCCTGCACCAATCCCATCGAGACGCGCGCCAAGTAGAAGTTGCCAAGGAACGAGCCGACGCCCTGCCAAACAGCGATGAGCACGATGAGCAGCGGCACCGCCTGCAGCAACTTGAGCTCGGCCAGCCAGCGCATATCCTGCAGGTAAGGCACTTCGGCGAACAGGTTGGCGTCCGGGTTGCTCAGGCCGTCGACGAAGAACTTGAGCATGTAGCCGAGCATCGGCTGGGTCGAAGCGAAGATCAGGAAGCCGAGGATACTGACCGCGAACATGCCCCAGTACGGCAGGACGTATTTCAGCAGGCGCAGGTACACCTTGAGACTGGACGTGGATGCGCTGCTGGTAGATTCGGACATGGGCACTGCTAGCCTGAACGGGAAGCGCGGAGTGTACCATCGCCCCCCGGAGCGCCCCAACCGACGCGCCTGCCGAGGGTCGCGGCGACAAGACTGTAGTCAACCGCCGAATTCGCCCTCTAGACTATGCGCCCCAACGTCGTCCCGGCCATGCAATGCAGACCCTCACCTGGAACCAGTTCGAAACGCTTAGACAGGGTGCCGACCTGGTGGAACAGGACAGGTACGGCGAGAAGGTCCTCCGCCTTACAGACGGCAGCTTCGTCAAACTGTTCCGCCGCAAGACCTGGTTCTCAAAGAACACCTTCCTGCCGCCAGCCAAGCGCTTCGCGCGCAACGCCGAGGAACTCACCCGACTGGGCATTCCCTGCCCGCGGATCCTCGCGCTCTACAAGCTCAAGCAGCCTTATCGTACGGCGGTCCGCTACCTGCCGCTGGAAGGCCTGACGCTACGCCAATTGCTGGACGGCGATCCGCAACGAGCCAACGAAGAACTGCAGCGGCTGCCGGCGTTCATCGAGCGACTGCATGATCTGGGCATCTATTTCCGCTCGCTGCACCTGGGCAACATCGTCCTCTGCCCGGACGGCCAACTGGGCCTGATCGACATCGCCGACCTGCGCTGCCTGAACCGTCCCCTGCCCAAGAGCATGCGCCGACGCAACTATCATCATCTGCTGCGCTACGAGAAGGATTGGAGCAAGGTGTCGGAGGTGGTGCTGTCAGGGCTGCTTGAAGCGCGGCCCTGAAAGACCCGGCGGCGGCAACCGGCCTCCCTTCTGAGACGAAATGGAATTCCTCCCTGCAGAATCAGGTATTCCTCTAAAGCTTCGCAACATCGGGAACAGGGGGCCAGCAGAAAAGCCCCGCCACCTACGCTCCCCCTGCACAAGCCCACAGACGGCCAAACGGGAGGTGGAACAGCATGAGGCTTGCCCCGCACCGGGTCAAAGGCTGGCTTTCAAGTCGGCCAGTGTGTCCAGTAGCGTCATCGGGTCGAGCGAGGATGGTTCAAAGATCTGCTCATAAAAACGTCTTGGCGCTAGTCGAAAGTGCATGCACGACAACCCCGCGAATCCCGATGCCGTCGGCCGCTTGAAGGATACGCAACCTGGCATGTTTCACCAGAGCGCGCCCGATACCTCGGCCCTGCGGATACTTGGTCGACGGCGAGCCTGTCAAGAACTATCACCGGGAGCGGGTCCGGAATATTGCGTCGGAAGTGGCCTGGGGAAGCGTCCACCGCTATCGCGCTCGAGGCCAGCGCATATTAGGCTACCACGCGCCCATCGTCACAGGCGACAACGGTTCGCGATGCACCGGTAGCCTGGTTCTTCAGGGCACGGCGCTTTAACCACTGATCCAGGCCGTCCATACCAGAGTCGAAAGCTTCAATATTGTGGTGCGCTGCCAGAGGTTCCAGCGCTGATACCGTCATGCCTTTTTCCCACGGTGCGGGCGTCTGCATTGTCTTGCGCAGCCGTTCGTTCGGCTGCGGTGGCATGTCCAACTCGCCAGAAAGGCCGCGTAGGCTTCCGGACCAGCGGAAATAATGGCCTGATCCAGTAGTGCTCCTCGGCCGTGGATCGCGCGGCGTCCATTACAAAATCGGTGCGATTCTTGCCGCGTGCCTTGGCTGCACGGTCGATCAGGCTCCGATCCTCGGGCTTGATGCGGATGTTCAGCGTTTCCCGCTTGCCAGGTGATCTGTTAACTGTCGGTATAGCTCAATCTCCTGCGGTTTTATGTAGCGTACCTCCTCGTAATGTAATAGTTATTACGAACATTCGCTCGGTATTGTTGAATCGCCGCCCCCCCCCCCCGAGTCGGGCCCCGGGGTTTCGTCCAATTGCTCGAAGATACTCTTGCCCCCCGCCAAGCCCTTCTGATCGTGGAACTGACCTCGGACAGCAGGCGAATCGGCTTCGGCACGGCAAACGCGCAGATCTACAGCCTGATCGAGACCGCCAAGGCCAACGGACAAGAGCCTTACGCCTGGCTACGCCATGTGCTCGAACACCTACAAACCGCCAACTGCGTCGAAGACTACGAGGCGCTGTTACCCTTGAACTGTTATCCGACGCCTGCATCCTGACAGTTGAGCCACAGTTGCAGAAGGGTGTACTTCGTGGATCGGATACGAAGCTAGAGAGCGGGGTGGCCTTCCCTGCAGATTGTGGCATGTGAATTTCCATCCCAAACGGAGTCATATATTCTAGTATGCCTATCGGCGATGCTGGTGGAATCCGATGCAGCCGTTACCCGCGTGGCGGGAGTTTTCGAATCGACCCGCCACCTTCAATTCGAACCTGAACAATGAATAAGATGAATAAACGAACCTTCCGTGAAAAACTAAGGGCCGCGAACCGACGAAGAAAGACGCTTCAGCGGTCGCTGCTTCTATGTCTAAAGGCATTCAAATTCAAGCGGACCCCAATCCCACCGCCTTCCGAGGCGGCAAATATCGGAATCCTGAACTACCCCGCAGGCATAGGAGATCTCATAGTCGCCACAGGCTTCATCCGAGAACTAAAGGCCTACGGACATGAGGTCTATGTATTTTCCACAGAAGAGAATTTAAGCATCCTTAAAGGAAACCCCAATATAAAACAACTGGTCACCATCAACAAAGATAACCATACAGCCTCCCCCATCCCCACCACCATAGACCTATTGATAGACCCATTCTGGGAAAACCATACAAGACGCCTCGAAAAAACAATAACAACTATAAACTCGATAAAACACAAACACTGCATCAGCTTCAACAAAAGCAAGACGCTCAGAATATATGATACATCAATAACCTACAAAAAGTATCAATCCCACGTCACCGAAAAGTTCTCCGCACTCCTAGAGAAACTAAAAATACCATACCAAGACCTGAGCTATGACATATTCCAACTTGAACAACAAAAAATAAAAACCCGCCAAATCCTGGCGGAATACACCTATGAAAAGCTCATTGTATTTTGTCCTTTTGCGTCAACCCAAGTCAGGAGCCTAACTCAGGAGCAGACAGAACGGCTAATCCTCGAACTAAGCCAGATTGAGAACTGCCTCACCTTAATCACCGGAGAAAAAAGCAAGCTGGCGGCTCTCATCCCAACCAAGAACGTCATCAAGGTCGAAACATCGGAGATTATCGAACTCGTTCCTTTTATCGACCTGGCGACACTCTTGATCTCTGTGGACACATCCATAGTCCACCTTGCAAAGGCACTAGACAAGAGGCTCATCTGCGTCTACAGCAGTGAGGAAAAGGAGGGGTTCGAGCATAACTTCGTATGGGGACCAGGGTATGACAATGCAATCCAGATGATTGCTCCTGGGCGAACGGCGGCCAATATGCCCCCCTCAGCAATCATGGCGCAGGTCCGTCAGGAATTGCTGAAACCAGAGAAACGAGATGACAACAGCGAGATTGCAAAACGCATAGACACTCACTTGACGTAGACTTTATCCTCCCGCAACCTGCGAAGACGAGATAGCTTTACCGCACGATTCGCAGGTTTGCTAAGACATACCACGCAGCCCATCTATTTTTTGAGAACCTTCTTGAAACCCAGAAAATAGAGCGGCATACGCAGGTAGAACTTAAACTTTTTCCTCAAAAGCTTGAAGCGACTGTAGGTAGACCACTTCTCATCGAAGATGAACTTTGCCTTTCTGGTAATCATCAACTGCTGAAACGTGGGCTGAGTCAACAGTGTTTGGCTATCCAGATGGTCGACCACCGCATCCGTCACCAAACCATGCAGCAGACCATGCTGCTCTAAGGTTCGCGCGTAGTCATCATCGGCATACCAGAAATAGAATCGCTCATCGAGCAGGCCCGTAATGTCGAGCATTTCGCGCCTGAAAACCAGGCACCAGCCAGCTATTTCACGCAGTACGCCATAACCGTAATGAATGCCACTATCGATAGGAAAGCCATTGCGCGGATGGTGCAGTGAGCACGCCGGGCTCACGCTGTAAAGACGCTCATCCAAAGAGAATGCCCGCAGCAGGCTGCTCGCCCAGCCGACATGGAAATCGAGGTCGTTATTGCAGATGGCCACGAATGGACTATCGCCTCTAACTATTCCCTGATTCATGTAGCGATGGTAATTGAACGGTGGCGGTAGATAGAGCGTTTCTACGTCTTCGAAGGCGTAAGCCGGAGCGCCATGGTTAGATTCTATGACGATAACGTTAAAACGAATTTTCTGTGGATCCTCGGACGCCAACAGAGTTCGCAAACAATGCTCAGTCATCTGACGCAGAGTTTCATTTTTTGCGAAACTCAATATCACCACATCAATGTGCACAGACCCTAATCGCGAAGCGTTATTTTCTTCCGGCGGCACAAGATTAGGCATCGTTCTCTCTCATATGGCGGCGCTTGATTAATAGGTGCCGGACACGCTTTATCAACTGACGGTCCCATTGTTTAAGGGGGACTTGTCGCAGCAGCCACCAAGCATAAGTTTTGTCATCGGTAACCGCTAGGCGCAATGCTTTGGTGATAAGCCGCGCCTTGGCTGAAGAATAGGCAGGATGAGTACGATAGGCGTCGATGACTTGCAAGCCATAGTCGTACTCGGACTTGTAGTTCTTCGACAGGCTGTAGGGATGCTTGCGATAAAGCGTCACGACATCGGGCAGCACGTCCACAAAATACCCCGCATGAGCCACCTTCAAGGTCATCTGGAAATCTTGCACCTTAATGGTTGAGTCATAACCGCCGACCGCAAGCATCGCATCACGCCGATACACAGCGATATTGCCGCCAACAACCAGCGCCATAGCCAGCGCCTGAGGGAAGTCATATCGGCGCACACGACGTTTCTTGTCCTTCTTGGGCAGCAGCTCGCCTTGCTGGTCTATCCGCCAGGCCACGCCCCCTAAGCAGCCTACCTCTGGGTGCTCGGCCATGTAAGCCGCCTGGACACTAAGCCGACCGGTGGGCATGATATCGTCGGCATCGAAAGTCGCCACGAAATCCCCTCGGGCCAATGCCAACCCCGTATTCAAGGCAGCACTGACCCCCTGGTTTTCCTGGCGTACGAATGTGACGCGCGTTACGACGCTGGAAGGGCTGGCAGCCTCCAGCGTACGCTCAATGACCTGTACGCTGTCATCGCTGGAGCCATCGTCGACCACGATGAGCTCGAAGTTCTCATAATCTTGCGACAGGACACTACACAGAGCTTCGCCCACGTAGGCGGCATAGTTGTAACAAGGCACGATCACGGAGATGAGCGGCATTTCCACCCGGCTCATGGGGCAAGCCCTTCAGAGCAAGGGCGCCAGCCTTCGTGATCGACCCGCCAGGCGTCTGAGCGATGCAATCCCTCGGGTCCCAATAAGCTCTCCACGGGGCGCTCCTTCCAGTGTGTATTCTTCCAAACCATGAAATGAAGGTAAGGCAGCGTACGACTTCCCATTTCGGTGTTGGTAAGACACCCGTCCCTATAAACCCATGCATCAGCCACGATGCGGCGTCCATCATCGTGGAGTGTATAGGTGCTGTGCGCCTCGATGAACTCGCTGCGTCGACTCCATGGATTCAGCAATGATGCCAGCCGGCGCATAGGCTCTGGCCAATTCTTGTAGCGCACGAACAAGCGGCTGAATGCGCCTTCGTCGAGCGCTTGATGCTCTTCGCACTCATAACGAACCTGCCAGTCAGGAATACGCCGGAACGCATTGCGCATGACCGCATTGTTACGAATAAGGCAGAGATGGCCAGAGACTCTGCGCGAATGGGTGGAGAAGAGATCCTTGGCGGCGAGCCGATCAACGGTGAAGTATTGCCGTAGATCGCCGTACACTACATCAATGTCGCCGAACGCCCAGAAATCATAGCCTTCCAGTACGTCCTGATGTATTGCGCCCAACGCTGGCTTGATATCGCATAGTTTGTAGGCATTGCTTGGACGGAAATCGATGTTCAATCGCTCCGAAACATGCGAACAGTAATCAGCGAAGCTGATAGGAACGAAGCGTACGTTCGCCGGGGCGTCATCGGGTGCGCCACAATCAGTGAACAACAGCCAGTCGATGCTTGGATTACGTCGGCAGCTCTCTAGAAAAAAATCAAACCAGAATGGCCATTCACCGAAATAAGGAATCACAAAGCGTATACGCGGCAACCCGTCCTTCAGGGCTGGAAACATCGTCATCAATAAGATCCTGGGTTATCAGTGGAACGCAGACAAAGCAGGTAACGCCCAGAAACGCCCAGAAACGGCGGTATCGGAAAACACCTCGGTCAAACGCGCCCGCATTGCAGAGCGGCAGTGTTCGAGCGACTCCGGTGTGCGGCGGGCTGCGGCAGTGAGTTCGGCAGAAAGTACCTCCGTATTCCCCAAGGGAAACAGCGTTCCAACTCCCGCCACCACCTCTCGTCCGCCACCACAATCGGAGCAAAGGACAGGGACGCCTGCGACCATCGCTTCCAGTAAAACCATACCGAACGGTTCGTGATCGGAGCTTAATGCGAAGACATCGAATGCTTTGAAGTAGTATTTCGCGTTAGCAATTTGCCCTAGAAAGCACACGGAATTTTCGACGCCTAGCTCCTGCGCAAGGCTTTTCAGCTCGCCCTCTAGACGACCTTGTCCAGCGATGACCAGCAGGCCTCCTGCCGGCAACTCCGGCAGCGCCCTGGCAAAGCCGCGAATAAGAGTAGCCTGGTCCTTGTCCGGATGCAGGCGACCTACGTTGCCGACAATCCAGGCGTCGTCAGGCAAGCCTAGATGTCCTCGGGCTTGTTCGCGAGTGACCTGACGAGCCTGCAAAGCAGCGACATCGATTCGGTTGTACAAGGTTTCGATACGCGAGTCTGGCCACCTCGGCAAGCTCGCACGCAGGTCGTCACGCACCGCATCGGACACCCCCAGCAGCATCAGGCGTTTGCGCGCGGCGTTGGCAAACCATTGCCGAAAACGACGGCGGTAGACTCCAAAGGCATGATTGACTCCGATGACTGGCAAACGAGTTGCGATGCACGCGATGTAGGTCGGCTTGAAGCGGTGAGCAATACACAGCGCAAACGCTCGACTTCGGGCGAGGCGAGAAATCTCATGAATAGCGCGCAGCTTCAGGCCCCGCAGATCACGCGAGTCGTACTGCAAAAAAATCACCTCATCGGAGGCAGAACCGGTCTCGACTTCGGCATCCCGGACGCCCGTCAGATAAATCGTCAGCACCTTGTAACGGGTACCGGCGAAGAGACGCGCGTATTGCCGAGCACAATCCAAGAAAGGCCCGTCGTAACCATGGCAAATCTGCAATACCCAGGGCTCAGGGCTGCGCATTGGGGGCCACACCAACCTTGGTCACCAAAATGTCTTCCATGATCAGATACTGCAGGTCCGAGCCGTAGAACATGTTCAGCGCATCGGTCGGCGAGCAGATCATCGGCTCGCCGCGACGGTTGAGCGAGGTGTTCAGCGAGACGCCGTTGCCGGTGAGCTTTTCCAGTTCGAGCATCAGGTCGTACCAGCGCGGGTTGAAGCGCCGCTCCAGCACCTGGGCGCGGGAGGTGCCGTCCTCGTGGACGACTTCGCCGACGCGGTTCTTCCACTCGTCGTTGACCTCGAAGGTGAAGGTCATGAACGGGCTGGGGTGGTCGACCTTGAGCATCTGCGCGGCGACCGTATCGAGCATCGACGGACAGAAGGGTCTCCAGCGTTCGCGGAACTTGATCTGCGCGTTGATGCGATCGGCCACGCCCGGCACGCTCGGGCAACCGATGATCGAGCGACCGCCGAGGGCGCGCGGGCCGAATTCCATGCGACCCTGGAACCAGGCCACCGGGTTGCCATCGACCATGATCTGGGCGATGCGCTCGGGCACGTCGTCGATTTTCTGCCATTGCGGCTGGTTCGGATGGCGGGCGCAGGCGGCGATGACATCCTCGTTGGAGTAGGCCGGGCCGAGGTAGACGTGCTCCATCTTCTCCACCGGCACGCCACGGGCGTGGGACACATAGGCTGCCGCGCCGACCGCGGTGCCGGCATCGCCGGAGGCCGGTTGCACGAACAGCTCCTTGACCTCGGGGCGGGCAATGATCTTCTGGTTGAGCTTGACGTTCAGCGCGCAGCCGCCGGCGAAGGCGATCTTGCCGGTCTCGCGGATGATGTCACCCAGGTAGTAGTCCATCATCTGCAGCGCCAGTTTCTCGAACAGCGCCTGCATGCTCGCGGCATAGTGGATGTAGGGATCGTCGGCGATGTCGCCTTCACGCTTGGGCCCCAGCCACTCGATCAGCTTGGGCGAGAAGTAGTAGCCCTTGCCCTTTTCCTTGTAGCGGCGGAAGCCGATGACGTTGGCGTAGTCGGTGTTGATCACCAGTTCGCCGTTCTCGAACTTGGCCAGGCGCGAGAAATCGTACTTGGCGGCGTCGCCGTAGGGCGCCATGCCCATCACCTTGAACTCGCCGTCGAGCATCTCGAAGCCCAGGTACTCGGTGATCGCGCCATAGAGGCCGCCGAGGGAGTCCGGGTCGAAGAACTCCTTGATCTTGTGGATCTTGCCGTTCTCGCCGTAGCCGAAGAAGGTCGTGGCGTACTCGCCCTTGCCGTCGATGCCGAGGATCGCGGTCTTCTCCTGGAACCCCGAGCAGTGGTAGGCACTGGAGGCGTGCGCCAGGTGGTGCTCGACCGGTTCGAGCTTGACCTTCTTCAGGTCGAAGCCGAGCTGCTGCAGGCACCACTGGATGCGCTTCTTGTAGCGATGGAAACGCCGGTTGCCGGCAAAGATCGCATCCAGTGCGCGGTCGGGCGCATACCAGTAGCGCTTGGCGTAGTGCCAGCGCGCCGGGCCGAGGATGCTGATCGGGGCGTAGGGAATCGCCACCACGTCGACCTGGTCGGGCGTGATGCCGGCCTGCTCCAGGCAGAACTTCGCGGACTCGTAGGGCATGCGGTTCTTCGCATGCTTGTCGCGCACGAAGCGCTCCTCCTCCACGGCGGCGATCAGTTTGCCGTCGATGTACAGGGCGGCGGAGGGGTCATGGCTCAGCGAGCCGGACAGGCCGAGGATGGTCAGGGACACGGATCGAAACCTCTTCAAAGCAGCGCGACGCCAGGGACGCCGACAGGCCTGCACAGCGCCCCGTCGAGGGGCTCGTTATCGCAGGCTCAAGCACTCGGCTCGAGACTGCCCTTGGGTAGACGCTCATCCAGCAGGCGATACAGCGGCGAGTCGACCGGCCAGTTGCGCAGCAGGCGCTGGCGATCCCGGGCGTGGGCCTGCTCGAAGGCGGCTCCCGGGGCACAGCGACGCAGCGCGTCCAGATCGATCAGCGCCCAGCGGCCGTCCCGCCAGAGCAGGTTGGTCCCCTTGAGATCGCCATGCACGATGCCCTCACGATGCAGGTCATCGAACAGCGTCACCAGCGCCTGCACCTCCGTCTCCGGAGGCAACTGCGGCGCGTGGGACGCGAAACGCGAGATTATATCCTCGCCAGGCAGGTATTCGGTAACCAGGTAGCCGCCATGCCGCAGACCAAGCGTGCGGCGCTCCAGCACCGCCAGCGGTTGCGGTGTGGCGATGTCGAGAAACGCCAGGCGATTGCCCTGCAACCAGCTGTGCCAGGCCCGGCTCGGACGCAGGCAGCGACGCAGGAAATGCCCCACGCCCTTGATGTTGTAGCGCTTGACCACCAGGGGGCGACCCTCGACCTCGACCCGGCAGACGCTGGCACTCCCGCCACGCTTGAGCCATTCGCCCGCGTCCATGAAGCGCTCCGGATCGGCCAGCAACGGCGCCAGCGCCTCGCGCTCCTCACGCCGTACCACCTGCAACCCTCGCGGATCGGCAGGCACGGCGAAGGCCGTGCAATCACGCCCCAGCTTGCCGAGAAAGGCCTGCAGGCGCCCGCCGCGTGCCTTGCGCACTTCGCGCAGCAACGCTTCGAGCGGCAGTGCGTGCTCGCTGTTGGCGAGCAGGTAGAACACCAGCGATTCTTCGATGTAGGCGTCGAAACGCGACGGCAGTTGGGCGAAGAACAGGCCAAGGTTCTCCAGCACCCGCTGCCGAGACAGCGGCCGTCCTGGCTGCTCGGCGCGTACACCGCCACCGTCCACCAACCATAGCTGTCCGGCCTGACGCAGCAGGTTGTCCAGGTGCAGATCGCCCTGCCAGAGCCCACGCGCGTGCAGCGCCGCGATCAGCCCGAGGGCCTCGCCGAGCAACTGCTGCTGCGCCTCGCTCAGCGGCGGCTGCGCAGCCAGCGGCTGCCACTCGTCCCACAGGCTTCGGGCACCTTCCAGGTAATCGAACAACAGCCAGCCGCCCTGCCCCTCCTGGAAACCTTCCGCCACCAGCGCCGGGGTCGGCAACGCTTGGTCGAGCAGGTGCCGCACGCCCTCGCGCTCGCGCTGGAAGTGCCGCTCGGCGCGGCCACCGACCATCAGCTTGGCCAGCACTGGACGTCCGTCGCATTCGCCGCGCGCGACATAGCGCTGCCCCGGCAGCACCCGCAGCCAGGTCAGCAGGGTCACCCGCTGCCCCGCCAGTTGCAGTTCGCAGGGCAGCCCGGGGGAACGGCCGGCACGCGCCAGTTCGGTGAGGGTCATGCCACGCCCCCCTGTTCGAGCCGGCGCAGCTTGAGCGCCACGAACCAGGGCTCGGGATCGACGCCCTCGCCGAGGTAGGCCGCGAGGAACGCCAGCACCTCGCCACGCCCCCAGGCCGGCGAGCGGCGCAGCAGCGGCTCCAGGTCACGCAGACGGCCGCGGCGACCCCACAGCCGGCGACTCTTTTCCAGATCGATGAAGCGCGCGTCGAAACCTTCGCCCTGCGGCCGCAGGAACAGGTGCTTGGGATAGGCGCTGGCGTGGCGCAAACCGGCGTCATGCAGGTGCGCCATCAGGCGTCCGCAGGCACTGACGATGGCCTGCCGCTGGGGCTCGGGCAACTGAGGCCAGCACGCCTGCCAGGCGGCCAGGTCCTGCCAGCCATCCAGGGCGCGGGTAAGCAGGATCGCGCGTTGCTCGCCCTGCACCCGGCGCATGCCGAAGTAGGCTGCCTCCAGTGCCGGAACCCCAGCCGCCTGGTAGCGCTGGATGTTGAACCACTCGTGCGCCAGGGTGGGCTCGCCGAAAGGATGCCGCAGGCTGCGAATCAGATGGTCGCGCTGCCGCTTGAGGTAATAGGCGGCGCCGTCGAGCTCCAGGCGGAAGACCGCGCTCCAGCCCCCGCGGTCGGTGTTGGGTGCGTCCACGGCTTCCAACGGCAGCGTCCACAGTGCCTCGAAGCTCTCCAGGCCGGCGCGCGCCAGGCGTTCGCGATCGGCGCTGGCGATGAAGTCGCTCATTCGCGTCCCTCGAAGTAATCCAGGATCTGTCGGACCTGACGCTTGTCGCCCTCATTCAGGCGCGTATGCCCGCGATAGTCGAGGAAGAAGCGCAGGCGCTGGGTGCGCGACAATTGATACTTGGCGACCTTGTCCAGGCACGCCAGGTCCTTGACGATGCGCCGGCGCAGCAGCGGGCCGAACCAGAAGCCCCCGGTCGGGCAGTCGATCAGGTACAGCCGCGCCCGCTCGTCGACCAGCAGGTTGCGCCACTTCAGATCGTTATGGGCGAAGTGATGGGCGTGCAGGGTGCGGGTGGCCTGCGCCAGTTGCGTACTGATGGCGGCAACCCAGGCGGCATCCTGCAGACGCGGGTCCGCCTTGCGCGCCAGGTCGGCCAGGTCGCGGGTATCGGGCACCTCGCGGGTAATCATGGCGCCGCGGGCGAAACTCAACCCACGACGCTCCAGCCCCCGCGCCAGCACCGGCACGCTGGGCACCCCCCAGGCGGCGAAGCGCTCGAGGTTGAGCCATTCGCTGTGGATGCGTGGACGTCCGAGCCAGCGGCGCAAGCCCTTGGCGGCGCTGTAGCGCTTGACGTAGTAGCAGGCCCCCGCGCGTTGCAGGCGAATCACCTCGGACTCGCCATCGGCCGCGACCCGCTCGCCCTCCAGGGCGAAGACGCGATCGAGGCTGGCAAACCATTCACGCTCCGCGGCGCTGGCGTCGGCGGCCAGGTACCAGGCGGTCATGCATCGCTCCCGGGTGCGTACTTGCGCCGGTAGCGCGCCATCAGGCGCTCGCCACGGCGAGCCAGCCAACCGATCAGCGGCGCCTGCTGGCGCAGCACCTGGCGCAGCGGCGCGTCGAAATAGACCTGCAGGAAGCGCAGCCGATCTCGCGCCGTCAGGCCGATCTCCAGGCTGGAGAAATACAACCCGGCCAGGTCCTTGTCACGCCAGCGGCGCGGCACACGGTCGCGCGTCTGCGCCCGGTGCAGGTCGATGATCGACAGCCGCGGCGACTCCAGCGGCGCATCGGTATGCAACATGAAATGGCAGATGTAGCAGTCTCGATGGTTGACGCCAGCACGGTGCATCTCACGCGCCAGGCGTGCCACCTCATTGACCAACGCACGCTTGAAGCTCGGCGTCGGCGGCTGTTCGCGCCAGCCGGCGGCCAATTGCTCCAGGTCCAGCGTCGGCGCCAGCTCCTCGGTGACGATGAAGGAATGCTGCCGAGCCGGATCGCTGCCGCGCTCACCGAAGGCCACGGCGGTCATGGTCGGCACACCGGCCTCGTGCAGGCGGCGGATGGCCGTCCACTCCTGGCCGGCACCGAGCACCGGGCGCTTGCCGCTGACCAGGTTCTTGAGGATCTCCCGCCAGCCGACACCGCGGTGAATCTTGACGAAATAGCCGCGCCCGTCGACCTCGGTACGCAGGGTCCGGCGCGCCTCCAGTTCGCGATAGACCACGCCCTGCAGGCGCTCGACCTCGACGAACGGGTCCTTGCCTTGCCAGAGACTCTTGAAGGGTTCGCAGAGGTTCAGGCGCATGGGTTCCCCCTCTCCCCCAACCCCTCTCCCACGAGGGGAGAGGGGAGCGGATCACTCCCGCACAAGCCCCTCTCCCCCAGCCCTTCTCCCGCGAGGGCAGAGGGCAGCAGATCACTCCCGTACAAGTCACCCTCCCCCAGCCCTTCTCCCGCGAGGGCAGAGGGGAGCAGATCACTCCCGTACAAGCCCCTCTCCCCTCGCGGGAGAGGGGTTGGGGAGAGGGGGCGACGGCCATGCTGCGGACCGCAAGAAAGGCAGGCGACCGACTTCATGCCGTCTCTCCGAGGATCACGTCCGCGGCCTTCTGCGGCATGGAGTACAGGTCCGCCGAGTCGGCGAAGGCCAGCGCATTGCGACTCCAGGCCGCGCGCTGGGCGTCGTCCTCGAGCATCTGCACCAGCAGGCGATTGAGCGAGGCCTGTTCGAACGGCGCAGGCACTACGCGCCCGGCGTCGGCCTCGGCGATGTAGTGGGCGTAGCCGCAGACCTCGGTGACCAGCACCGGCAAGCCGGACACCAGCGCCTCGAGCAGGACCGTGCCGGTGTTCTCGTTGTAGGCCGGATGGATCAGCAGATCGGCGCCCAGCAGGAAGCGCGGAATGTCGCTGCGACCCTTGAGGATGTCCACCCGCTCGGCAATGCCCAGGGTCTTGGCCTGCAGACGAAAGGCACGCGGATCGTCCTGGCCGATGGCGATCAGCCGGGTGCGCGCCTTGAGCGCCGCCGGCAGTGCGGCCAGCGCCTTGAGGCTACGGTCCAGGCCCTTGGTCTTGAAGCCGGAGCCGATCTGCACCAGCAGCAGGTCCTGCTCGCCCAGCTTGAACTCACGGCGGAAGTCGGCGCGGATCTCGGCGGCATTCGCCGGCGCCCGGCGATCGGCGGCGATGCCCGGCGGTAGCAGGTGGAAGCGCTCGGCCGGGGTCGCGTAGTGCTTGACGAACAACGGCTGCTGGACCTCGGAGATCATCAGGATCTGGGTCTTCGACTCGGGGGCGAACACCGCGCGCTCGTACTCGGCGAAGTGCCGGTAGCGACTCCAGCGCTTGTACAGCGGATTGCGCAGGGTCTGCGCCTTTTCCTCGAAGCAACTGTCGGCGGCGTAGTAGACGTCCAGGTCGGGCATCTTGTTGAAGCCGATCAGCCGGTCCACCGGATCGCGCGCGAGGTCGGCAGCCATCCAGGCGCTGAACTTCTCGTTACGCCGATGATTGAACAGCGCCTTGACCGGCGCCACGCGCACATCGAAACCGGCAGGAACCTCACCGTCCCAGATCGGCGTGTACACGCGAATCTGGTGCCCACGGCGCTGGCACTCCTGGGCGATGCGCAGGAAGTCGCGTTGCAGGCCGCCAAAGGGAAAGTACTTGTAGAGGGCGAACGCCAAGCGCATTCAGCAGGTCTCCCGCGCCAGCAGCGCGTCCAGTTCGGCCGCGACGCGGGTGGCGTCAAGACCGTCGAAGCAAGGGGTTTGCCGATCGCCCGCACCGGCGCCGGGGGCGGTCGAGCACAGGTGTACCTGGCCGCGACCGTAGGCGCCGACGCGCTCCGGGCGAGTCGGACCGTAGAGGGAAATGCTCGGCACGTCGAGGGCTGCGGCCAGATGTCCCAGGCCGGTATCCACCGCGACGCAGGCACGCGCGCCGGCGATGACGCCGGCCACGCCAGCGAGGTTGAGGCGCGGCAAGACCTCGGCACCCGGCAGCCCGGCGACCAGGCGCTCGGCGCGTGCCTTTTCCTCGGCATTGCCCCATGGCAGGCGCAGTGCCAGGCCGCGCGCGCTGACGTGCTCGGCGAGCAGGCGCCATTGCGCCTCCGGCCAGTGCTTGCTCGGCCAGGTGGTGCCGTGCAGGAACATCAGGTAGGGCGTGTCGCTAGCGCTGGCCAACGCCTGGCGGTCAAGGCCGTAGTCGCCGATCTCGTCCACCAGCGCATAACCCAGCGCCTGGGCGAACAGACGCCGCGTGCGCTGCAGGGCATGGCCCTCGCGCGGCACGTTGTAACGGCGGTCGTAGAAGCGCGCGGCCAGCGGCTCACGGGCGGAATCACGATCCAGACCGGCGACCGGCGCCTGCGTATAACGCGTCAGCCAGGCGCTCTTGAGCAGCCCCTGGGCATCGATTACCAGATCGTAGCCGGGCGCACGCAGACGCCGCTTGCAGGCGGCCCACTCACCGCTGCGCCAGGCCGTCAGCGGATGCTTGCGCCAGCGCCGGATGGCGACGGGAATCACCTGTTCGACGGCCGGGTGCCAGGCCGGGATCTCCGCGAAACCCTCTTCCACCACCCAGTCGAAACGGATGCCGGGAATCGCCCGCGCGGCATCGGTGAGCGCCGGCAGGGTATGAATGACGTCGCCCAGCGACGAAGTCTTGATCAACAGAACCCGCACTCAGTCGGCCTCTCGCAGCTCGACGGGCTGCCCGAGCAGGCGCAACAGCGCGGCGAGCACCTGCTCGGGCGGCAGTTCACGCAGGCAATTGTAGTGACCGAAGCGACAGGTGCGATCGAAGCACGGACTGCACTCCAGCCCCAGGCGCACGACCTCGACACGTTCGGCCAGCGGCGGGGTGAAGCCCGGCGAGGTGGAACCGTAGACCGCCACCAACGGACGCTCCAGCGCGGCCGCGACATGCATCAACCCGGAGTCGTTGGAAACCACCGCATCGGCGCAGGAGAGCAGGTCGATAGCCTCGGCCAGCGAGGTCTCGCCCGCGAGGTTGCTCACCTCCTCGCGCAGCCCTGGAATCAGTCGCGCGCGAATCTGCTCGCCCACCGGATGGTCGCTCTTCGAACCGAACAGCCAGACCTGCCAGCCTTCACGAATCTTCGCCTCGGCCACCGCCGCGTAATGCTCGGCGGGCCAACGCTTGGCCTCGCCGAATTCCGCGCCAGGGCACAGCGCCAGCAGCGGACGATCGAGTTGCAGGGCAAAGCGAGCCAGCGCCGCCTCGCGGGCGACCGGTTCGATGACCAGGCGCGGACGCGGATACGGCTGCGGCAGTTCGGCCCCCGGCGCATAGGCCAACGCCATGAAGCGCTCGATCATCAGCGGGTAACGGTCTTTGTCCAGCTTGCGGATGTCATTGAGCAGGCCCAGGCGCATCTCGCCGCGCCAACCGGTACGCCGTGGAATGCGCGCGAAGAACGGCACCAGCGCCGACTTCAGCGAATTGGGCAGGACGATCGCCTGGTCATAACGCCCACGCAGCTCACCGGCGATACGTCGACGGGTGCGCAACTCGAGGGCGCCATGGCCGATGGGAAAGCCGATGGCCTGGCGCACCTCGGGCATGCGCTCAAGGATCGGCCGGCTCCAGTCCGGCGCGAGCACGTCGATGGCACATCCGGGGTACTGGCGTTGCAGGCAGACGAACAGCGTCTGCGCCATCACCATGTCGCCCACCCAGCTGGGGCCGATGATCAGGATATTCATAGAAAGGCAGTCTCAAGCTCCAACCACGGACCACGGCCAGGCACCTTGCCCGGGGGCGCAGCCAGCGCCTGCATTGCCGGCTCCTCAGGAATTCGGTCGCGTGGCCAGGACCAACCCCAGCTCGCGCCAGATACGCATGACAGCGTGGCGCTCGGCATGGAAACTCGCGCCATCCACGCGACCCGGCTGCTGCTGCAGCGCCAGCCGATGGGAGGCCGAGCGGTAGGCCTTGTAGGCTTCCTGCAGCAGTCGCGCCGTTTCCTCGGACAGCAATCCGGCCTCGGCCAAGGCCTCGAGAATGCGGATATTGTCGGTGAAGCGCAGCAGCTGCGGATGCGTGTGCGACCACGCCAGAACGGCGTATTGCACCATAAATTCGATATCGACGATACCTCCGGCATCCTGCTTGAGGTCGAACACGGCCCCCGCCTCGAAGGCCCCCGGGGCGGTGCCTGCAGCGGTCGCGCGGGTGCCGAGGTTGTCGCGCATCTTGCCGCGCATCTCGCTCACCTCATCGCGCAAGCGCTGCAGGTCGCGCTCGCGTCCCAGTATGTTTTCACGCACGGCGTCGAAGGCCGTACCGACCCGCGCGCAGCCGACCAGCGTGCGCGCACGCACCAGTGCCTGGTGCTCCCAGGTCCAGGCCTCGTCGCGCTGGTAGCGCTCGAAGGCGCGTACCGAGCTGACCAGCAGGCCCGCCGCGCCGGATGGACGCAGGCGCATGTCGACCTCGTAGAGCTGCCCGGATGCGGTCTGCGCGGTGAGCATATGAATGATGCGCTGGCCCAGGCGAGTGAAGAACTGGGCACCATCGATCGGCCGCGGGCCGTCGGTCTCGGCCTGGGGATCGCCATCGTGGATGAACACCAGATCCAGGTCGGAGCCATGGCCCAGTTCGATACCGCCGACCTTGCCGTAGCCGACGATGATGAAATCCTTCTCGCAGAGGCTGCCATCGGCACGCCGTGGCGTACCGTGCCGCGCCTGGCTATGACGCCAGGCCAGCGCCAGGACCTGGTCGAGGATCGCTTCGGCCAGCCAGGTGAGGTAGTCACTGACCTTCATCAGCGGCAGGCTGCCGCTGATCTCCGAGGCGGCGACCCGCAGCCCATGGGCGAGTTTGAAGTGCCGCAAGGCCTCCATCTGCTGTTCGAGATCGTCCTCGGGAATGCGTACCAGCCGCTCGCGCAGTTCCGCCGCGAGCTCCGCCGCCTTCGGCGGATTGAACAGCCGACGCGCATCCAGTAGCTCATCGAGCAAGATCGGATAGCGGGCGATCTCGCTGGCGATAAACGGGCTCGCGGCGCACAACTCGACGAGCAGCGACAACGCCTCCGGGTTCTCGGAAAGCAGCACCAGGTAGGCCGAACGGCGCGCCACGGCGGCCACCAGCGGCAGCGTTCGCTGCAATGCGAGATCCGGCTGGGCATGCCCGGCGGCCAGCGCCAGCAGACTCGGCATGAAGGCATCCAGGCGCTCCCGCCCCAGGCGCTGCATGGCGCGCACCTGGCCGCCCTGGCGCAGGTCGACGAGCCGCTTCAGCGCATCGCCGGGCTCGGCGAAACCCGCCTCACCGAGCTGCCGCTGCGCGCTCTCGTCGTCGAGCAGGCCACTCCATAGCGACAGCCACTCGCCGCTGGCATCGTCGTCCACGGCTTCCGGCGTCTCGGGATCGGCAATGACCTGGTGGAAATGCCACTCGACGCGCGCGCGCCAGTGATCCAGTTGCTCGCGCAACGCACCCCAGTCGGCAAAGCCCAGGCTCCAGGCGATCCGCGCACGGGCCTCGGGGTCTTCCGGCAGCATCTGGGTCTGGCGGTCGTCGAGCGCCTGCAACGCATGCTCCACGTGACGCAGGAAGCGATAGCCATCGCGCAGCTCGGCAACCGCCGGCAACGGCAGGTAGCCCTGCCCTTCCAGCACCTGCAATACCTTGAGCAGCGGCCGTTGCTGCAGCGCCAGGTCGCGCCCGCCATGAATCAGCTGGAACACCTGGGCGATGAATTCGACCTCTCGGATACCGCCGGCGCCGAGCTTGATGTTGTCCTCACGCCCCTTGCGCCGCACCTCTTGCTGGATCAACTGCTTGAGCGTGCGCAACGCTTCGATGGCGGAGAAATCCAGGTAACGCCGATAGACGAAGGGACGCAGCATCTCCAGCAGGCGCTCACCCGCTTCGCGATCACCAGCGACGACCCGCGCCTTGATCATCGCGTAGCGCTCCCAGTCGCGCCCCTGGTCCTGGTAGTACTGCTCCAGAGCGCTGAAGCTGAGCACCAGCGCACCGCTGGCGCCGTAGGGACGCAGGCGCATGTCGACGCGGAACACGAAGCCGTCCACGGTGACCGCATCGAGCGCCTTGATCAGCCGCTGCCCGAGACGGATGAAGAACTCCTGGTTGTCCAGCGGACGCCGCACGCCGACGGTCTCACCGCCTTCGCCATAGGCGAAGATCAGGTCGATGTCCGAGGACAGGTTCAACTCGCCGGCGCCGAGCTTGCCCATGCCCAGCACGACCAGTCGCTGGGCCTCCCCGCTGCGTCGCCCACGCGGCTCGCCGAACTGGGCACAGAGGCGCGGGTGCAGCCAGTCGAGCGCGACATCGATGCAGGCATCGGCCAGCGCCGAGAGATCCGCACAGGTTTCCTCCAGCGGCGCCAGGCGATTCACATCGCGCCAGATGACGCGCATCTGCTGCCGATTGCGGAACGCCCGCAGGCTCCGCGCCAGCGCATCTTCGTCCACGCACTCGGCCAGTTGCGTCTGCAACTGGCGGCGCATCTCTCCCGGTTCCAGGCTGCGCTCGAGCAAGCCTTGCGATGCCATTTCGAGCAGCGACACTGGGTCACGCACCACCTGTGCGGCAGCGAAGTCGCTGGCCACGGCGAGCGCCTCCAGCGCCTGCCAGCGCTCGGCAGGCCAGGCCTGCAAGGCCGCCCGGGGCGCATCGCCCAAGGGGTCCAGAGCAGCCTGTAAACGTTCCCGCAAACGCTCGACGAATGGGCGCAGCGGATCGGGCAAAGGGGGGCGTTGCGGCAGGCTCATGGTCTATCCTTCTCTGCCGGGCCATCCTGTGACCGGACGGTCCCGGAGATGCGGCGCGCTTAGCCAAATCATCGTCGCATCAGTGATTTCGCATCTCCCGAATGCATCGCGGGAGGTGAAATGGCAGCCGGAATGTAGTAAAACTACAAGGCCGGCCCCTACCGGTACATCCAAGAATGAAGACGCCGACGCCCACGAGGCGGAGGTGCCCTAGGCGACCGATTCTGGAAGCCTTTCCGCCCTGGAGCAAGCCATGCAAGATCTCGATCCCGTCGAAACCCAGGAATGGCTGGACGCCCTGGAGTCCGTTCTCGACAAGGAGGGCGAAGAGCGCGCCCATTATCTGCTGACCCGCCTGGGTGAGCTGGCCACCCGCAGCGGCACCCCGCTGCCCTATGGCATCACCACGCCCTACCGCAACACCATTCCGGTCACCCGCGAGGCACGCATGCCCGGTGACCTGTTCATGGAGCGCCGCATCCGTTCGCTGGTGCGCTGGAACGCCCTGGCCATGGTGATGCGCGCGAACAAGCAGGACCCGGACCTGGGTGGCCACATTTCCACCTTCGCCTCCAGCGCCACCCTGTACGACATCGGCTTCAACTACTTCTTCCAGGCCCCGACCGAAGAACACGGCGGCGACCTCATCTACTATCAGGGCCATGCCTCCCCCGGCATCTACGCCCGCGCGTTCCTCGAAGGCCGCCTTTCCGAAGGCCAGATGAACAACTTCCGCCAGGAAGTGGACGGCGAAGGCCTTTCGTCCTATCCGCACCCGCACCTGATGCCGGACTTCTGGCAGTTCCCCACCGTTTCCATGGGCCTGGGCCCGATCACCGCGATCTACCAGGCACGCTTCATGAAGTACCTGGAGAACCGCGGCTTCATCCCGGCCGGCAAGCAGAAGGTCTGGTGCTTCATCGGCGACGGCGAGTGCGACGAGCCGGAAACCCTCGGCGCCATCTCCCTGGCCGGCCGCGAGAACCTGGACAACCTGATCTTCGTCATCAACTGCAACCTGCAGCGCCTCGACGGCCCGGTACGCGGTAACGGCAAGATCATCCAGGAGCTGGAAGGCGTCTTCAAAGGTGCCAACTGGAACGTCAACAAGGTCATCTGGGGTCGCATGTGGGACCCGCTGTTCGCCGAGGACGACGACGGTCGCATGCAGCGTCGCATGGACGCCGCCATCGACGGCGAATACCAGAACTACAAGGCCAAAGACGGCGCGTACGTGCGCCAACACTTCTTCGGCGCCGATCCGGAGCTGCTCAAGCGTGTCGAGCACCTCTCCGACGACGAGATCTGGAAGCTCAACCGTGGCGGCCACGATCCGTTCAAGGTCTATGCGGCCTACCACCAGGCGGTCAACCACAAGGGCCAGCCTACCGTCATCCTGGCCAAGACCATCAAGGGCTACGGTACCGGCGCGGGCGAAGCGAAGAACACCGCACACAACACCAAGAAGGTCGATATCGAGTCGCTGAAGAAATTCCGCGATCGCTTCGACATTCCGCTCAACGACTCGCAGCTCGAAGACCTGCCGTTCTATCGTCCGGCCGAAGACAGCGCCGAGATGAAGTACCTGCGCAAGTGCCGCGAGAAGCTCGGCGGCTCGCTGCCGCAGCGCCGCAACACCAGCGTGAGCATCCCCACACCGCCGCTGGAAACCCTCAAGGCGGTGCTCGACGGTTCCGGTGATCGCGAGATTTCCACCACCATGGCGTTCGGCCGCATCCTGGCCTCGATGGTCAAGGACAAGGAGCTGGGCAAGCGCATCGTGCCGATCCTCGCCGACGAGGCGCGCACCTTCGGCATGGAAGGCATGTTCCGCCAACTGGGTATCTACTCTCCGGTGGGGCAGTTGTACGAGCCGGTCGACCGTGACCAGGTGATGTACTACCGCGAAGAGAAAGACGGCCAGATTCTTCAGGAAGGCCTCAACGAGGCAGGCGCGTTCTCCTCGTTCATCGCTGCGGGCACCGCCTACAGCAACTACAACGTGCCGATGCTGCCGGTCTACATCTTCTACTCGATGTTCGGCTTCCAGCGTATCGGCGACCTGGCCTGGGCGGCCGGCGACGCACAGGCACGCGGCTTCCTGCTCGGTGGCACCTCCGGGCGCACCACGCTCAACGGCGAAGGTCTGCAGCACGAGGACGGTCACAGCCACATCCTCGCCAGCACCATCCCCAACGTGCGCAGCTACGATCCGACCTACGCCTACGAGCTGGCGGTGATCATGCAGCACGGCACCCATCAGATGATGGAGAAGCAGGAGAGCGTTTATTACTACATCACGGTAATGAACGAGAACTACCAGCAGCCGGCGATGCCCGAGGGCGTCGAGGACGGCATCATCAAGGGCATGTACCTGCTCGAGGAAGCCGAGGGCGACTTCGCGCACCGCGTGCAACTGCTGGGTTGCGGCACCATCCTGCGTGAAGTCCGCGCCGCGGTGGAACTGCTCGCCGAGTTCGGCGTCGGCGCCGACGTCTGGAGCGTCACCAGCTTCAACGAACTGCGCCGCGACGGCCTGGCGATCGACCGCTGGAACCGCCTGCACCCGGCCGAGGAGCCGAAGAAGTCCTACGTCGAGCAATGCCTGGAAGGCCGTACCGGCCCGGTGGTCGCCTCGACCGACTACATGAAGCTGTTTGCCGATCAGATTCGTCAGTGGGTCCCATCCCGCGAATACCAGGTGCTCGGCACCGACGGCTTCGGCCGCAGCGACAGCCGCAAGAAACTGCGCGACTTCTTCGAAGTCGACCGTCGCTGGGTCGCCCTGGCGGCATTGCAGGCGCTCGCCGATCGCGGCGTGCTGGAACGCAAGGTGCTGGCCGAGGCCATCGCCAAGTTCGGCATCGACCCCGAGAAACGCAATCCGCTGGATTGCTGATAACGCGAGCGAACAGGAGAACCTATTGTGAGTGAAACCATTCGCGTACCCGATATCGGCAGCGGAGAAGGCGAAGTCATCGAGATCCTCGTGAAGGTCGGTGACGTCGTCGAAGCGGAACAGAGCCTGGTGGCCCTGGAGTCCGACAAGGCCAGCATGGAAATCCCCGCGCCCAAGGCCGGCAAGATCACGGCGCTGCACGTCAAGCTGGGTGACAGCCTGAAGACCGGCGACCTGCTCGCCGACCTCGAATTCGAGGGCGGCAGCGATGCCGCTCCGGCCGAAGCACCGGCTCCCGAGCCGGCCGCTGCCGAGCCCGCCGCCGAAGCGCCGCAAGCTGCGCCCGCCGCAGAGCCGGCGGCTGCGGGCGAAGCCCAGGACGTCAAGGTTCCGGACATCGGCTCGACCGGCAAGGCCAGCGTCATCGAAGTCTCGGTCAAGCCGGGCGACCGCATCGAGGCCGAGCAATCGCTGATCACCCTGGAATCCGACAAGGCCAGCATGGAAATCCCCTCCCCCGCCGCCGGCGTGGTGGAGAGCGTTTCGGTGAAGGTCGGCGACGAAGTCGGCACCGGCGATCTGATCCTGGTCCTCAAGGGCGAGGCCTCCGCCAAGCCGCAGGCGGCCGCCAGCGCACCGGCTCCGGCCGCAGCCCCCACGGCTGAAGCACCGGTCTCCTCCGAGGCTGAAGAGCCCGCCGGCGAGAGCGTCGAGGAAGTACGCATCCCGGACATCGGTTCCAGCGGCGCCGCCAATGTCATCGAAGTGATGGTCAAGGCCGGCGATAGCGTCGAGGCCGACCAGTCGCTGATCACCCTGGAATCCGACAAGGCCAGCATGGAAATCCCCGCGCCCAAGGCTGGCGTAGTGGAGAGCGTGTCGATCAAGGTCGGCGACCAGGCCACGACCGGCGACCTGATCCTCACCCTCAAGGTGGCTGGCAAGGCCGCACCCAAGGCTGCCGCAGCGCCCGCGCCGACTCAGGCACCGCAGCAGCAGGCCGCGCCGAACAAACAGGGCGCGCCCGCCGCTGCTCCGCAAGCGGCACCGGTCGCCGCCGCGCCCAGCCGTGACGGCAAGAAGGTGCATGCCGGTCCGGCCGTACGCATGCTCGCCCGCGAGTTCGGCGTGGAACTGGCTGACGTGGCCGCCACCGGCCCGCGTGGTCGCGTGCTCAAGGAAGACGTGCAGGCCTACGTCAAGACGATGATGCAGAAGGCCAAGCAGGCCCCCGCCGCGGGTGCCACCGGCGGTGCCGGCATCCCGCCGATCCCGGAAGTGGACTTCAGCAAGTTCGGCGAGGTCGAGGAAGTCCCGATGACCCGCCTGATGCAGGTGGGCGCCGCCAACCTGCATCGCAGCTGGCTGAACGTGCCGCACGTGACCCAGTTCGAGTCCTCGGACATCACCGAACTGGAAGCTTTCCGCGTTTCGCAGAAGGCCGCGGCGGAGAAGGCCGGCGTCAAGCTGACCGTCCTACCGCTGTTGCTCAAGGCCTGTGCCCACCTGCTCAAGGAGCTGCCGGAGTTCAACGCTTCGCTGGCGCCCAGCGGCAAGGCGGTGATCCGCAAGAAGTACGTGCACATCGGCTTCGCGGTGGACACCCCGGACGGCCTGTTGGTCCCGGTGATCAAGAACGTCGACCAGAA
Source organism: Pseudomonas sp. R4-15 (assembly GCF_055768815.1). Classification (NCBI taxonomy): domain Bacteria; kingdom Pseudomonadati; phylum Pseudomonadota; class Gammaproteobacteria; order Pseudomonadales; family Pseudomonadaceae; genus Pseudomonas; species Pseudomonas sp. R4-15. Next base: position 1,376,826 of record NZ_CM147293.1, on the reverse strand, counting down.
GAGCCTGCTGCAGCTGGCTGGCGAAGCCGCCGAGCTGGCCGACAAGGCCCGCAAGAAAAAGCTCACTGGCGACGACATGCAGGGCGCCTGCTTCACCATCTCCAGCCTCGGGCACATTGGCGGTACCGGCTTCACGCCGATCGTCAACGCGCCGGAAGTGGCGATCCTCGGTGTCAGCAAGGCCAGCATGCAGCCGGTCTGGGACGGCAAGGCTTTCCAGCCGCGCCTGATGCTGCCGCTGTCGCTGTCCTACGATCACCGAGTGATCAACGGTGCCGCCGCGGCGCGCTTCACCAAGCGCCTGTCGGAGCTGCTGGCGGACATCCGCACCCTGCTGCTGTGATTCGTTGGTCGCCCTCGGGCGACCTCGCAACCGTTCGAGCATGCCACGCTCGTACCTCGACCCCGCCGATTGGCGGGGTTTTTTTATGCCCTGGACGAGCCGTTGCGCTGGCCAGCGCAACAGCGCCAGCCGCTCTACTGTCTCGATTCGAGCTACATTTTTCACTGGGCGGTACGGCTGACATATTCGGGAAACACTCAGGGCGAAAAATCGGACGATCCGCAAACCAGCCACCCGCAGCAAACTGCGACCGAGGCCGCCCAAAACGTCCACCCAATGAACCTACGGTCACCACAAGCCCCTACTTTTCCCTGTTAAACCATAGGCTTATGAGTCGAAGCTTAAGTAGGATGAGAAAATAACCAGCGGGACGACGTGGCCGCTTGCCAGCCTAGCCCTTGATGATGCACCCTGTCGGGACCACGGCTCGCAAGGGCGTTCGCTGTACCCGGGAGATCCAAAGTGGAAGCGCGACGCGCGAATGAAGAGCCCAGCCGAAACGACCGCGGCTAGACCGACGGCTGATATCGTGACTCAATTACCGGTGCCGGGGCGCCTCGGTATGCTGCGCTTCGAGCGTGTAAACGAGCCGAGCTGGTCCCTACTCTTCCTCGACCCCTCCTGCGAGACTCGCATCGGCATCTCCGCCAGCGACCTCTGCGGACTGATCGAATCCCCTTACGCCAGCCTGATGGAACCCCAGGCGCGCTACCGCTTGCACGACGAGATCCAGCAGCAGTTGCAGGAAAATTCTCGCTACCTGGTGCGCTACCTCCTGCACGCGCCGCGGGGCACCCAGCAAGTAGTGGAAGTCGGCGAAGCCTTCGTCCTGCACCGTCGGAACCTACTGCGCGGTTACCTGCTACTGCTCGGCGAAACCTCACCTGCACTGGATACGGCGCTGGCGCTGGAGAATGAAAACCTGCGCGTCAGCCTGGGAAACTACCAGCGCACCGAAGAAGAACACCTGCAGCACCTGGTGCGTTCCAAGGCGCAGCAGAGCCTGATCATCAGCCTGGCGCGGCATCGCTACCGCTCCAACGATGCCATCGGCGAAGCGGCGCGGATGATCACCCAGTCCGCCTGCGAGACCTTCGAGGTGGTCCGGGCCAGCCTCTGGTGCCTGCGCGAGGAGTTGCTGCAACCGGTCGCCCAATACCATCGGGAACTGGCCAGCGATGCGCTGCCGTCCCCGATCGAGCCGCAACACTATCCGGTGTATTTCGAAGCACTGCACAGCGGCCGGGCCATCGACGCTTGCGATATACGCCAGGATCCGCGCACCCGCGAACTGGCCGATCGCCTGCTGCCGGCGAACATCACCGCGGTGCTCGACGCCGGGGTCTACCTCGACGGCGAGCTGGCCGGCGTCCTCTGCCTGGAACACGCCGGTAGTCCACGCATCTGGCAGGCCGACGAGATCGCCTTCGCCGGCGAGCTGGCGGATCAATTCGCCCAGGTCATGAGCAGCCAACAGCGCAACCAGGCGACCAATACCCTGCACCTGTTCCAGCGCGCGGTCGAACAAAGCGTCAGCGCCTTCCTGCTGCTCGATCGCGACGGGCGCGTGGAATACGTCAACCACAGCTTCACCGCGATCACCCAGTACACGGCCGATGAGGTCCAGGGGCACCTGCTCTCCGAGCTGCCGGCACTGGAAGGGCTGAGCGACCTGCTTTTCGATGCAAAGTCGTCGCTGAGCCGCCACAACAGCTGGCAGGGCGAACTGCGCAGCAAACGCAAGAACCAGGAAAACTACTGGGGCTACCTGTCGCTATCGCGGGTCTATGCCAGCAATGGCGAGCTGTCGCACTACGTCGGCATCTACGAGGACGTCACCCAGAACAAGCTGGCGCAACAGCGCATCGAGCGCCTGGCGTTCACCGACAGCCTGACCGGCCTGGGCAATCGACCGCACTTCATCCGCACCCTGGAAGAGCGCTTCGCCCAAGGGCAGACGGCCCTGGGGCTACTGCTGGTCGACATCGACAACTTCAAGCGCATCAACGACAGCCTGGGACACCAGACCGGCGACAAGCTGCTGATCAGCCTCGCCCGACGCCTGCGCAATAGCCTGCCTCCGACCAGCACCACCGCGCGCTTCGCCAGCAACGAGTTCGCCGTACTGCTGGAGAACATCACGCCACAGGCCGGTTTCCATATGGCCGAGCAACTGATGTACATGCTCGAGAAGCCGCTGTTCGTCGACAACCAGTTGATCAACGTGACCGGCTCGGTCGGCCTGGCCTGCGCACCGGACCATGGCAGCGACCCGGAAACCCTGATGAAGCATGCGGGCCTTGCACTGCACAAGGCCAAGGCCAACGGTCGCCACCAGTTGCAGGTATTCACCGAGGCGATGAACGCCGAGGCGGCCTACAAGCTCTTCGTCGAGAACAACCTGCGCCGCGCACTGACCCAGAACGAGCTGGAGGTGTTCTACCAGCCCAAGCTCGACCTGCGACGGGGCACCCTGGTCGGCATGGAGGCGCTGCTGCGCTGGAACCACCCCGAGCGGGGCATGATCCGTCCGGACCGTTTCATCAGCGTGGCCGAAGAGACCGGCCTGATCATCCCCATCGGCAAATGGCTGGTACGCCAGGCCTGCCGCGCCAGCCTGGAGCTGGAGGCACTGGGCCTGGGGGCACTGAAGATCGCCATCAACCTGTCACCCAAGCAGTTCTCCGATCCGGATCTGGTCGGCTCCATCGCCAGTATCCTCTCCGAGGAACGCCTGCCGGCCTCACGCCTCGAGCTCGAATTGACCGAGGGGCTGCTGCTGGAGGCCACCGAGAGTACCCGCGAACAGCTCAATCAGCTCAAGGCTCTGGGGCTGACGCTCGCCATGGACGACTTCGGTACCGGCTACTCATCGCTGAGCTACCTGAAGAAATTCCCCATCGACGTCCTCAAGATCGACCGCAGCTTCATCAAGGACATCCCGGCCAGTCAGGACGACATGGAGATCACCTCCGCAGTCATCGCCATGGCCCACAACCTGCGCCTGATCGTGGTCGCCGAAGGCATCGAGACCGCCGAGCAACTGACCTTCCTGCGCCGCCAGCACTGCGACATCGGCCAGGGCTATCTTTTCGACCGACCGATACCCGGTAACGACCTGGCACAGAGCCTGCGTCGCTACCCCCCTCGTCGCTGAGTCGCCGCTTCGGCTGGATAACCCGGCACCGCTCGGGCTACAGTCGATACAGCCGCAAACGAACCTGAGCCACGGCTCGCCCGCTCGCCCCAATGACGGAGACACGCCCATGGTCCTGCGCTCGGAAATTCTCGTCCATAAACAGGCCCTACCCAATGCCACCCAGGCGTTGCCCGGCCGCTCCACACCCTTGCCCGTGCCCAGCGCGCACCACGTCAACGGCCATCCGCTGAAACCGCCCTTCCCCGCCGGCATGCAGCAGGCGATCTTCGCCCTGGGCTGCTTCTGGGGGGCGGAACGGCGTTTCTGGCAACAGCCTGGGGTCTACAGCAGCGCGGTCGGCTACGCGGGCGGGCACACCCCGAACCCCACCTACGAGGAAGTCTGCTCCGGCCTGACCGGTCATACAGAGGCGGTGCTGGTGGTGTTCGACCCGCAGGTGACGTCCTACGAAGCCCTGCTCACGACCTTCTGGGAAGCCCACGATCCGACCCAGGGCATGCGCCAGGGCAACGACATCGGCACCCAGTATCGGTCGGCGATCTTCTGCCTGGACGACGAGCAACTGCGCCAGGCCCAGGCCAGCCGCGAGCGCTTCGCCGCCGGCCTGCATCGTGCCGGCTACGGGGAGATCACTACCGAGATCGCCGAGGCAGCGGACTTCTATTACGCCGAGGCCTACCATCAGCAGTACCTGGCGAAGAACCCCAACGGCTACTGCGGTCTGGGCGGCACCGGTGTCTGCATGCCGCCGGAGACCGCGCTGTCCTAGGAGGCATCGACGATGGACTCAATGAACATCGCCAACCAGGCCTCGGCGCAGATCGCCTCGCAGCTGTCGCTGGCGCTCCTGAAGAAGACCTTCGAACTGCAGGCCGCCAACTTGCCCGCCCAGCTCTTGCAAAGCACTCCTGTCAGTGCCCCGAGCAGTTCGCCGCAACTGGGCAGCAACATCGACGTGATGGTTTGAAGTCGACCGCCGGAAGAATAAGCCCCAGGAGAGGGCCGGCCAGACTAAACTGCGGGCAATTAGCCATTGTCCGAGAGTAAGGCATGCCCTCGAACACGCCCTATATCAAGCCAGAGCAACTGTGCGTCGGTCTCTACGTACAACTCGACGTGAGCTGGTGGAAGCACGACTTCGCCTTCAACAGCTTCAAGATCAAGGATGAAAACCAACTGCAGGCCCTTCGCGAGCTCGGCCTCAAGAGGCTGCGCTACGATCCCGAGCGCAGTGACTGCGCGCCCCTGCCGCTCGATGCGGACGCCCAGGCCGCCCCCGCCGTCAGCGCGGCACCGGTCGATCCGGAGACCGAGGCCCGCCAGGTTCGGGCGCGCAAGCTGAGCCAACTGAGGCAGCGCGTCGAGGATGTCGACCGACGCTTCATACAGGCGAGCCAGCGCATCAAGCAGCTCAATCAGACGCTGCGCAGCCGACCGGAAGATGCCATTCAGCTCGCCGGCACCATCGTCAAGGAAATGGTCGAGACACTGCTGGGCGCCTCTGGCGTGGTGCTGCACGGCATCACCGGCAAGGCCGCCGAAGACAGCTATTTCCATGCCCTCAACGTCACCGTGCTGTCCTTGTTGCTGGGTCGCCAGCTTGGCCTGGACAGCGAAGCCTGCCACAGCCTTGGGCTCGGCGCGCTGATGCACGATATCGGTAAGCTCGAGGTTCCCAGCAAAGTACTGCTCAAACCGCCACCGCTGACCCGGCCCGAGCAGCAACTACTGGAGATGCACACCGAGTTCGGCCTGCGCATGGGGCAGGCGCTGATGCTCGATGACGAGGTGCTGCGCATCATCCACGAGCACCACGAGCACTGCGATGGCAGCGGCTACCCGCGCCACCTGAGCGAAGCTGACATCGGCCGCCTGAGTCGTCTCGTCGCCATCACCAACCGCTTCGACGGGCTCTGCAACCCGCTCGACCCGCGCCAGGCACTGAGTCCCCACGAGGCATTGGCCGTGATGTTCAAGCAGCAGCGCCAGCACTTCGACGATGTCGCGCTCAAGGCCTTCGTTCGCACCATGGGCGTATATCCGCCCGGCAGCCTGGTGCAACTGGATGACGAGCGCTACGCACTGGTGTTGGGGATGAACCCGAGCCAGTCGCTCAAGCCGACGCTGATCCTCTACGACGCCGAGATTCCCAAGCAGGAAGCGCTGATCGTGGACCTGGTGGAAGAACCGACGATGAGCATTGCCCGTAGCCTGCGGCCGAGTGCGGTGCCGCGGGACGTACTGGAATACCTCAGCCCGCGGCGCAACCTGAGCTACCACATCGAGCCGGGCAAGCCCGCCTGAGCGGCGGGGGCGTGCCACTCACTCGGCGATCAGCCAGTCCAGGCGCCATCCAGCCTCACCCTGGGCGAGATTCTCGGCCAGCCACGGCAGTAGCGCGCGCAGCTCGTCCTCAAGCCCCCAGGGCGGATTGCTGATCGCCAGCCCCGAACCATTCAGGCGCTGCGCATCATCGGGGGCCTGCACGTAGAGCTCCACCCGCAGCAGTTTCGGCGCGCCGCTCTTGCCCAGGTCCTGGTAGAAGCGCTTGAGCTGGCGCAGCTCCTTGATCGGGTACCAGATACCCACGATCGCCTGGCGCATGCGGGCATGGGCCTCGGCCAACGCGGTTGCGCAGCGTTGCAATTCGTCGGCCTGCTCGAAGGGTGGATCGATCAGCAGCACGGCCCGCTTCTCCCGCGGCGGCAGTAGCGCCCGGGGCACGTGCCAGCCTTCGCCCAGATGCACCGCGACACGACGATCGCCTGCCATGTTCTGGCGCAGCGCCTGACCATCATCCGGGTGTTTCTCGTTGAACTGCAGGCGATCCTGATCACGCGAGAGGCGCCGCGCCAGCTCCGGCGAGCCGGGATAGAAACGCAGTTGGCCATCCGGATTCATCGCTTCGAGCACGCCCAGGTAGTCCGCCAGGGCCGGCGGCAGATCCTGCCGCCCCCACAGCCGGGCGACGCCCTCGAGCCACTCGCCGGTGCGCCCGGCCTGCTCTCCGGCAAGATCGTAGAGGCCGACGCCCGCATGACTGTCGAGGTAGGCATAGGGCGCATCCTTGCGTGCCAGCAGCGCCAACAGGCGACTGAGGACGAGGTGCTTGAGCACGTCGGCATGGTTGCCGGCGTGGAAGGCGTGACGGTAATTCATCGAGAGCTCCCAGTGAGCAGGCATTCTAGCGGCGCCAAGCGCAGACGGGCAGGGCCGTCGATGCGGAGGCTTTTTTGACAGCCCGCCAAAGCCACAGGTTAGAATCCCTGGCACGCGGCCTGCATATCTGCACGCTGTCCCGCTCAGGAGTGTTTCGCCTTGGATGCCACGACCATCAACAGCCTGTTCCTGATCGGTGCGTTGCTGGTGGCTGTGAGCATCCTGGTCAGCGCCTTCGGCTCCCGCTTCGGCATCCCGATCCTGGTGATTTTTCTCGGCGTCGGCATGCTCGCCGGCGTCAACGGCCCCGTCGGCATCGTCTTCGAGGACTACTCGCTCGCCTATCTGGTGGGCAACCTGGCGTTGGCGATCATCTTGCTCGATGGCGGCATGCGCACCCGCGTGGCGAGCTTTCGCGTAGCGCTCTGGCCGTCCCTGTCGCTAGCCACCCTGGGGGTGGTGATCACCGCCGGACTCACCGGCCTGCTGGCCGCCTGGCTGTTCGATATCAGCCTGATGGAAGGCCTGCTGATCGGCGCCATCGTCGGCTCCACCGACGCTGCCGCGGTTTTCAGCCTGCTGGGCGGTCGCGGACTCAACGAACGCGTCAACTCGACCCTGGAAATCGAATCCGGCAGCAACGACCCGATGGCGGTGTTCCTCACCGTCACGCTCATCAGCATGCTCGCACCAGGCAACGAAGGCACGGCGGACTGGCGCTACCTGTTGCTGCAACTGCTGCAACAGTTCGGCCTGGGCATGCTGCTCGGCCTCGGCGGCGGCTGGCTGCTGCTCAAGCTGGTGAACCGACTGTCGCTGGCCAACGGGCTGTATCCCTTGCTCACCGTCAGCGGCGGATTGATCATCTTCGCCGTGGCCAACGCCATGGGAGGGAGCGGCATCCTCGCCATCTATCTCTGCGGCCTGCTGCTGGGCAATCGGCCGATACGCAGCCGCCACGGCATCCTGCACATGCTCGATGGCCTGGCCTGGCTGGCACAGATCGGCATGTTCCTGATTCTCGGGCTCCTGGTCACCCCGCGCGAGTTGATGATGGTGGCGCTGCCCGCGCTGCTGCTGGCGCTGTGGATGATCCTCTTCGCCCGCCCGCTTTCGGTATTCCTCGGCCTGCTGCCGTTCCGCGCCTTCCATGACCGTGAAAAGCTGTTCATTTCCTGGGTCGGCCTGCGCGGCGCCGTACCGATCATCCTCGCGGTATTCCCGCTGATGGCCGGATTGCCGCATGCCCAGTTGTTCTTCAACGTGGCCTTCTTCATCGTGCTGGTGTCGCTGCTGCTGCAGGGCACCAGCTTGCCGCTGGCGGCGCGCCTGATGCGCGTCACCGTACCGCCGGAGCCCTCACCGATCTCCCGTGCCGGCCTGGAGATCCACGCCACCAGCCAGTGGGAGCTGTTCATCTACCGCCTGGGCGCGGAGAAATGGTGCATCGGCGCCGCGCTGCGCGAGCTGCGCATGCCGCCGGGTACGCGTATCGCCGCGCTGTTCCGAGGCCGTGAACTGCTACACCCCTCCGGCAGCACGCGCCTGCAGGCCGGAGACATCCTCTGCGTGATCGGCCACGAGCGCGATCTACCGGCACTCGGCAAGCTGTTCAGCCAGGCCCCCCAGCGAGGCCAGGACCTGCGTTTCTTCGGCGACTTCGTCCTCGAGGGCGATGCCGAGTTGAATGCCATCGCCGCCCTCTATGGCTTCAGCGTCGAACCGAAGCAGGCCAGCGAGTCACTCGGCCACTTCATGGCGACGGAGATCGGCGGGCAACCCGTCGTCGGCGACCAGGTGGAGTGGCACGGTCTGACCTGGACCGTGGCCGAACTCGATGGCAAACGGGTGAGCAAGGTCGGCGTGCGCTTCCCCGAAGGCAAGCGTCCGGACGCAGGACTGTTCCTCTGAGTCGACTCCGCGAGGCTCTGCGGGGCTGCTAGAATCCGCGTTTTGTCGCCAGGCTGCTTGCCATGCCCCGCTTCGCCCGTGTCTGCTGCACCCTGCTCCTTGGCCTGCTGGTATTGCCCGCGCTCGCCCAGACGCCGGCGCTGCCGGACCCGGCGCAAGTCCAAGCGAGCCTCGATGGCCTGGCCGATCGCAATCTCGCCGAGCCCGACCGCCAGGCGCTGCGCCAAACCCTGGAGCAGACGCTCGAACAACTGCAGCGTCGCGACGAAGCACAGGCCGACCTGAAGAGCCTGCAGGAGCAACTGGCCGGCGCTCCGCAGGCCATTGCCCAGGCACAGAAGGAGCTGCAGCAGCTCATCCAGAGCGGTGGCGAACCCAGTCTGCCACCCGCGGACACTCCGCTCGACGAACTCGAGGCCCGCCTGGCCAAACGCAGTGAAGAACTCAGCGCGGCGCAGAAGGCGCTGAGCGAAGCCAGCAATCTGGTGGTCGCCTCGCAGACCCGTCCGGAGCGCGCCCAGACCGAGCTGGCGAGCAACCAGGCCCGCACCGCACAGATCGACGCCCTGCTCAAGAGCGGCCGCGAAGCCGGTAAGGCGCTGAGCGACGAGCGCCGCGATCAGTTGCGTGCGGAACGGGCCGCACTGGAAGCCCGGAATGCGCTGCGGCGCCAGGAACTGGCCGGCAACAGCCTGCTTCTGGAGCTCGGCAACGCCAACCGCGAACTCCAGGAAGCCCGCAGCACGCGCCTGGACAAGGAGACCCAGGGCCTCCAGGAGTTGCTCAACCGACGCCGCCTGAACCTGTCGGAAACCACTTACCAGCAACTCGCCCAGGAAGCCCAGGCCTCCGGCGGCAGCGGCCTGCTGTCCCAGGAAAGCGCCATCAACCTGGAGTTTTCCAACTACCTGCTCAAGACCACGGACCGCCTCAACCTGGTCTCTCAACGCAACCTCCGCACCAAGCAGCAGCTCGATGCCCTGCAGCAGAGTAGCCAGGCGCTGGAAGAACAGATCGACGTCCTGCGTGGCAGCCCGCTGCTGGCCAACATCCTCTTCGAACAGCGGCGCTCGCTGCGCCGGGTGGCTACGGAGGCCATCCCCGCCGACGAGATCGCCGACATCCGTCTCTACCAGTTCGAGCTGAACAAGCGCCGCGAGGCCTTCGGCAGTGCCAGCGCCTACGTGCAGAAGGTGATCGATACGCAAAACGAGGCGGTGGACGAGAAGACGCGCAGCGCCCTGCTGGAGTTGGCACAGACCCGCGCGCAACTGTTCGAGCGCCTGGGTGGAGAACTCAACGCCCTGCTCAACGAGTCCATCAGTCTGCAGCTCAACCAGCAACAACTGCAGAGTACCAGCGAGCAACTGCGTACCACGCTGGACGAGCAGCTGTTCTGGATTCCCAGCAACCGGCCGTTGAACCTGGAGTGGTTGCGCACGGCACCGGGGCGGCTGGCCGAACAGGTTTCCACGCTCCCCTGGCGCGAGGTCGCCCAGGAGCTATTCGCCGGCCTGTTCGGCCGTCCCTGGGTCTTCCTGCCACTGTTGCTGATCGGCGTGCTGCTCTGGCGACGCGTTTCGATCCTCGCCAAGCTCACGCAGATCAGCCACGACATCTCCCACTACCAGCGCGATAGCCAGTGGCATACGCCAGTGGCATTGTTGCTCAACCTGCTGCTGGCGGTTCCCGGCTCCCTGCTGCTGGCCCTGTGCGGCTACGCACTGCTCAGCGACGCTCGCGGACAGAACGCCTTCCTCGGCGCCGCCTTGCTGGAAATGGCCAAGGCCTGGCTGGTGCTCTACGCGACCTATCGGGTGCTGGCACGCCAGGGCGTGGCGCAGACGCATTTCGGCTGGGCCGGCGCGCAGGTCGTCTTCCTGCATCGGCAGGTGCGCTGGCTGGGCCTCGTGGTGGTCGCGCTGGTCGGTGTATTCAGCTTCGCCGAATACCAGCCGGCATCGCTCTCCGAGGACGTGTTGGGCATCCTCGTCGTGATGCTCGGCTACGCGGTGATGAGTGCCCTGCTGTTCAAGCTGCTGCTGCGCGGCCCGTCCAGCGAGAACGCGCCGTTCAGCCGCATGCTGATCGGCGTGCTCTTCGCCCTGCTGCCGCTGGCGCTGATGATCGCCGTCGGCTTCGGCTACTACTACACCGCGCTCAAGCTCAGCGACCGTCTGGTGGACACGCTCTACGTGCTGATCTTCTGGGTGGTCATCGAAGCGACCCTGGTACGCGGCCTGGCGGTCGCCGCACGGCGCCTGGCCTACCAGCGCGCCATCGCCCGCCGCGAGACGGAAAAGGCCGAGACCCCGGATGGCGTGGAAATCGTCGAGGAGCCGACGCTCGACCTGGAGCAGGTCAACCAGCAGTCGCTGCGGCTGATCCGCCTGGCGCTCTACGGCCTGCTGGCCGCGGCGCTCTACTGGGTCTGGGCCGATGTGATCACCGTCAGCAACTACCTGGGCAACGTGGTGCTCTACACCTACGGCAGCGCCGACGGCAGCCAGAGCGCCATCACCCTGCTCGACCTGTTCGCCGCCGCCTTCATGGTCGGCATCACCCTGATGCTCACGCGCAACCTGCCGGGTCTGCTCGAGGTGCTGGTGCTCTCGCGCATGCAACTGGCCCAGGGCAGCGCCTATGCGACCACCACCCTGCTCTCCTACGTGCTGTTCGGCATCGGCTTCGTCGCCACACTGTCCTCGCTGGGGGTCAGTTGGGACAAGCTGCAGTGGCTGGTCGCCGCGCTGTCGGTGGGCCTGGGCTTCGGTATGCAGGAGATCTTCGCCAACTTCATTTCCGGCCTGATCATCCTCTTCGAACGCCCGGTACGCATCGGCGACCTGGTGACCGTCGGTGGTGTCACCGGTACGGTGAACCGCATCCGTATCCGCGCCACGCACATCATCGATCCCGACAAGAAAATGGTGATCGTGCCGAACAAGACCTTCGTCACCAGCCAGTTGATCAACTGGACGCTCACCGACACCATCACCCGCCTGGTGCTGAAAGTCGGCGTGGGCTACGGCTCGGACCTCACCCGTGTGCGCGAGCTGCTCTACCAGGCGGCGCGCGAGAACGCCCGGGTAATGGCCGACCCGGAACCGCTGGTGCTGTTCCAGGTATTCGGCGAAAGTACCCTGGACCACGACCTGATCATCCACGTGCGCGAACTCGGCGACCGTGGCCGCGCCACCGACGAGGTGAACCGACGGATCTTCGAGTTGTTCAATGAGAACGGTATCGAGATCGCCTTCCGCCAGGTCGACGTCTTCGTCAAGAACCTCGACAACGGCCAGGAGCAACCGCTGCAGCAGGGCATTCTGCTGGGTGCCGCAGGCGCCGCCGCTGACGCCAGCAAACCCGTGCCGCCGCCCGCTGTCTGAGGATTATCGGCGCACGTCCATGTACCTCTTGCCGCCCGCGGGCGGCAAGCCAACGACCTGGAGCCCGCCATGCGCACCCTCGACGAGCTCGTCTTCGACAACCGCTTCGCCCGCCTCGGCGATGACTTCTCCACCGAAGTCCTGCCGGACCCGATCGCCGCGCCGCGCCTGGTGATCGCCTCGCCATCCGCCATGGCGCTGCTCGACCTGCCCGCCCAGGAAGCCGAGCGCGAGGACTTCGTCGCACTGTTCAGCGGACACAAGCTGTGGGCCGACGCCGAGCCCCGGGCGATGGTCTACTCAGGCCATCAATTCGGAGGCTACACGCCCCGCCTGGGCGACGGCCGCGGCCTGCTGCTGGGCGAGGTGCGCAACAGTCGTGGCGAGTCCTGGGACCTGCACCTCAAGGGCGCCGGGCTGACGCCCTACTCACGCATGGGCGACGGTCGCGCCGTGCTGCGCAGCTCGATCCGCGAATTCCTCGCCAGCGAGTACCTGCACGCGCTCGGCATTCCGACCTCACGCGCGCTCTGCGTGACCACTTCGGACACTCCGGTCTACCGCGAGACCGAGGAACGCGCCTCGATGCTCCTGCGCCTGGCGCCGAGCCATGTGCGCTTCGGTCATTTCGAGTACTTCTACTACACCCAGCAGCACGACGCCCTGCGGCGCCTGGCCGAGCACGTGCTGCAGGCGCATTTTCCGCACCTGCTGGAACAGCCCGAGCCGTTCGCCGCACTGTTCGAGGAAGTGCTCGCACGCACCGCGCGCAGCATCGCCCTCTGGCAGGCCTATGGCTTCTGCCACGGAGTGATGAACACCGACAACATGTCGATCCTCGGCCTGACGTTCGACTACGGCCCCTACGCCTTCCTCGACGACTTCGACAGCCGCTTCGTCTGCAACCACTCCGATCACGAGGGGCGCTACTCCTACAGCAACCAGGTACCCATCGCCCACTGGAACCTCTCGGCACTGGGCCAGGCGCTGCTGCCGCTGGTGGGCAAGGAACCGTTGCTCGCCGCCCTCGGCACCTTCCTGCCGCAGTACCAGGCGCACTACCTGGCGAAGATGCGCGAACGCCTGGGCCTGCCTGGCGCGGAAGACGGCGACGAGGCGCTGCTGCAGCGTCTGCTGCAACTGATGCAGGACAGCGCGGTGGATTACAACCTGTTCTTCCGCCGCCTCGGCGAGCAACCCGCCGCCCAGGCTCTGGCCGCGCTGCGCGATGACTTCGTCGACCGCAACGGCTTCGATGCCTGGGCACAGGACTACCTGACGCGTGCCGGCGAAGCGGCCGACGAAGCGCAACGGCGCCAGCGCATGCATGGGGTGAACCCGCGCTATGTGCTGCGCAACTACCTCGCGCAGGAGGCCATCGCCGCCGCCGAGCGAGGCGACTATGCACCGCTGCATCAGTTGCACGCGGTCCTCAGCCGGCCCTTCGACGAGCAGCCCGGGCAGGAGCGCTACGCACAGCGGCCGCCGGACTGGGGTAAGCATCTGGAGATCAGTTGTTCGTCCTGAGGGTGCCTTAGCGCTTCGCTTTTCGCAGGGCGCTGGATTAGAGCATGTGCTCCGGGGCTTTGGCGCCAAAGGCCTATTGTCGGCTATCAGCCGAACCTCCCTGTTTCGCCCTCCTGGGCGACCCTCTTTTGTTGCACCTCGCCGGCTGCGGCAAAAGAGGGCAAAACCATTGCCCCGACGATCCGGCCCCGCCCGCTGGCGCGGACGGGGTTCGTTCAGTCCATCGCCGCTCCACAGGCCCGGCGTATACGGGCCATCCTTGGCCCGATACGCCTTTCGCCGCCGTCCAGGCGGCTCAACCTGCTACGCGACGATTCCGTTCACCCGGACCAACGGGGCGCTTCGGCGCCGTCTGCAAGTCCGAGTAGACGTAGGATGGGGCCGAGCCAGAGCAACGCGACCACCGACGGTGCAGCTTGCACCCGGGGCCCCTTCAGGAGGCTGAGTGCAGGCGTTGCGCAGGGGGATGCGAGGCAGGACGCCGAGCAAGGCGCGAAGGGGCAGGACGCCCCTTCGCGGCGTGCCCCCGGAGCGGCGCCGGAGCGAGGGAAGTCCGTTCGCACAGCGAACGGACCCGGATGCTGGGGTGGCCTTCTCTTTGGTTACTTTCTCTTGGCCAGACAAGAGAAAGTAACTCGCCGTGGAGGGCGAAACCTGTAGTCCCAACAGAGGAAGTGCGACGCTCCTAAACCCAAGCCCAAAACCGCGAACCGCGGCAACGGCACTCGTTCAAGAAATCTTAGAAAATACCCCACAACGCCCCACCCAACCATCATCTAGAGCATAAGAAAACAACAAAACGTTCTTGGACTTCATAAGCAGCAGACCTCAACCTTGCGTCGCGGCCCGCGCCGCAGATACCTCACACGAGATTCGCCAAGGACCCACCATGAGCTGGGACGCGTTCCCCCTGCTGTTCGTTTCGTTGCTGTTGCTCTGGGTCCTCTACGCCTTCGTCCGCGAAAAGTGGTCGCCTGACCTGGTCGCCGCGATCGCCGTGGCGGCCTTGCTGGTAGGCGGACTGCTGACCCCCGGCGAGGTGCTCGGTGTGCTCTCCAACCCGGCACCCGTGACCATCGCCTGCATGTTCGTCATCTCCGCGGCGCTGGAGCGCACCGGTTGCATCGATGCGCTCGGCAACTGGCTGGGTAACCTGGTCGGGCAGGACCCGCTGAAGGTGCTCGGCGGCCTGACGTTGACGGCCCTGGTGATTTCCGCGGCGTTGAACAACACCCCGGTGGTGGCGATCCTCACGCCGGTGGCTATCGCCCTCGCTCGCCGCGCCGGCAGCCAGCCCTCGAAACTGTTGATCCCGCTGTCCTACGCCACCATTCTCGGTGGAACGCTGACGATGATCGGTACGTCGACCAACATCCTCGTCGATGGCGTGGCGCGCAAGGCCGGCCTGGCGCCGTTCGGCATCTTCGAGATCACCGGCGCCGGGCTGATCCTGGCGAGCGTCGGCATGCTCTACCTGCTGACCATCGGCCACCGCCTGCTGCCTTCCCGCGAAACCCTCTCGCGCCAGTTGCGCCCGCAACTGGACCGTAACTTCATCAGCGAACTGCTGGTGCCGCAACGCTCGCCAGTGATCGGCCGCAGCCTCGCCGAGGCGCAGCTCAACGGCGGCAGCGGCCTGCAGGTGCTGAGCCTGTTCCGCGACGACGCGGAACTGCGCACACCGGCCAACGACACCCGTCTGCAGGCTGGCGATCTGCTGGTGATCCACGGCCAGGTGCAGGACGTGGTCGAACTGCGCGAGAGCGGCAAGCTGGTCTTCAATCGCAACGACGGCGCCTTCGAGACGATCAGCGACCACGACACCGTGCTCGCCGAGGCCATCGTCGGGCGCAACTCGCGCTACAGCCACCGGCCGATGCGCGACCTCGACCTCACCGCGCGCTACGGCATCGCCGTGCTCGCGGTGCATCGCCAGGACGAGAACGTCTCCGCCAACCTCGACGACTTCCAACTGCAGTTCGGCGACGTCATGCTGGTCGAGGGTACGCCGGCGCAAATCAAGCGCTTTGCCGACAACGGCGAGTTGATCAGCCTGCACGCGGTCAACGAGCGCGCCTTCCGCCGCGACAAGGCGCCCATCGCCATCGCCACCACGCTGGCGGTTATGCTGCTGGCAGCCTTCGGCGTGATGCCCATCGAGGGGCTGGCGATGATCGGTGCCGTGCTGGTGCTGGCGACCCGCTGTCTCGACGTCGAAGACGCCTACAAGGCGGTGGATTGGAAAATCCTCGCGCTGATCTTCGGCATGCTGGCGATCAGCATCGCCATGGACAAGGTCGGTCTGGTGCAGCTGGTGGTCAGCCAGGTGATGGGCGCGCTGCCCTGGGCCAGCCCCTGGCTGATGCTGTCGTTCATCTACCTGTTCACCTCGCTGCTCACCGAGATGCTCTCCAACAACGCCGTGGCGGTACTGGTGACGCCGATCGCCATCGGCGTGGCGCAACACCTGGGCGTGGATCCACGCGCCTTCGTGGTGGCCGTGATGTTCGCCGCCAGCGCCAGCTTCGCCACCCCCATCGGCTACCAGACCAACACCTTCGTCTACAATGCCGGCGGCTACCGTTTCGCCGACTTTCTCAAGGTGGGCATTCCGCTGAACCTGCTGCTGTGGCTGGTCGCCAGCCTGGTGATACCGCTGTTCTGGCCATTGGCCTGAGCGGCGGGACTTGATCCTCAGCGCGGCGCCACCATCTTGTGCTGCGAGCCCATGCGGAGAGCCGAGATGACGGACGCCCTGATAATCCCCTGCCCCCACTGCGCAGCCCTCAACCGCGTACCCCGCGCGCGCCTGCAGGAAGCGGCCCAATGCGGCCAGTGCAAGGGGGCGCTACTGCCCGAGGCACCGTTCACCCTCGACCAGGCCAACCACGCACGACAACTCAAGGGCGATCTGCCGCTGCTGGTGGACGTCTGGGCCAGCTGGTGCGGCCCCTGCAGGGCGTTCGCCCCAGTGTTCCAGCAGTCCGCCGCCCAACTGCGCGGACGCTGCCGCCTGGCCAAGCTGGACAGCGAGGCGAACCCCCAATTGGCCGGGCAGTGGGGCATCCGCTCCATCCCGACCCTCATCCTGTTCCGCAACGGCCGGGAGATCGCGCGCCAGAGCGGCGCACTGGCCCTGCCTCAACTGCAAGCCTGGCTCGCCTCACAGGGGGTGTGAAGCGCCCTCCTGGGCCTGTCGCGTCAGCAGCTCGACGAAAGCCAGGGCGCTCGCCGGCGCGTCGCCGGCACGCTGCACCAGCCAGACGGCGGTTTGCGCATCCTCGTCGAGCAGCGTGCGATAGGCCACGCCATCGATGCGAATGCGACGGAACGAGGCCGGCAACACGGAAACGCCAAGCCCTGCGGAGACCAGTCCGATGATCGTCATCGGCTCCGCCGCCTCCTGGGCGACACGCGGACTGAAGCCCGCCCGGCTGGCCAGCCCGAAGAGCTGAGCATAGAGCCCACTGCCGTAATTCCGTGGGAAGTACACGAACGGCTCGGCGGCCAGCGCGGCGAGTGAAAGGCCCTGCTCGCCCTCCACCGCCAGCGGATGGGTGCTCGACAGCACGGCCACCAACGGCTCGCGAAACAACTCCACCTTGTGCAGCGAATCATCCAGCGCCAGCGGACGCATGAAGCCCAGGTCGATGGCGCCCTCCTGCAGTGACTCGGCGACCCGCCGGCTGCTCATCTCGCGCAGATCCAGATGGACCTCCGGATGCGCCTGGCGAAAGGCATGGATGGCGCGAGGAATGCGCCGGGTGAAGGGTGCCGATGAGGTGAAGCCGATCTTCAACTCGCCCAGTTCGCCGAGCTGCGCGCGACGGGCCACGTCGCTCGCGCGCTCGACCTGGGCGAGTACCTGGCGTGCCTCGTCGAGGAACAATCTACCGGCTTCGCTCAGCGCCACGCGGCGGTTGGTGCGGATGAACAGGCGCGCCCCCACCTCCTCCTCGAGCGCCTGGATCTGCTGACTCAAGGGCGGCTGGGAAATGCCGAGCAATTGCGCGGCGCGGCCGAAGTGCAGCTCTTGCGCGACGGCCACGAAATAACGCAGATGACGAAGCTCCATGGGAATGATCTTTTTTAGATATCAATAATAGAGAACAATATATTAGACGACACTGTTAGGCAGCTATATATTTCTCCCGTGTTCTTCTGGCGCCCACCGCGCACCGAGGCTTGTCGTGAAACCCGCTGTCGCTGCACCCGATCCTGCTGCTCTCGCGTCACCCGCTCCGCAATACATTTCCAAGAATTCCACTCAGTTCCTGCGCACCGTGCTGGCCCTGGTCTCCGGCGGCTTCGCCACCTTCGCGCTGCTCTATTGCGTGCAACCGATGATGCCGGTGCTCTCGCACACCTTCGCCATCAGCGCGGCGCAGAGCAGCCTGGCGCTCTCCATCTCCACCGCCAGCCTGGCCATCGGGCTGTTGCTCACCGGGCCGTTGTCCGATGCCCTGGGGCGCAAACCGGTGATGGTCGCAGCGCTGCTCGGGGCGGCCCTGTTCACCCTGCTCGGCGCGTTGATGCCCAGCTGGCACGCCGTACTGGTGACCCGCGCGCTGGTCGGCCTGTGCCTCAGCGGCCTGGCGGCGGTCGCCATGACCTACCTCTCCGAGGAGATCGACCCGCAGCACCTGGGCCTGGCGATGGGCCTGTACATCGGCGGGAATGCCATCGGCGGCATGTCTGGGCGCCTGATCGCCGGCGTGATGATCGACTTCGTCAGTTGGAAGACCGCCCTGCTGTGCATCGGCGGCCTGACCTTCGCGATCGCCCTGCTGTTCGCCAGGATTCTTCCCGAGTCGCGCAACTTCCGCCCGCGGCGCCTGCGCGCAGGTAGTCTGCTGCGCGGCTTTACCGTGCATTTCCGCGATGCCGGTCTGCCCTGGCTGTTTCTCGAGGGCTTCCTGCTGATGGGCGCCTTCGTCACCCTGTTCAACTACATCGGCTATCGGCTGCTGGCCGAGCCCTACCACCTGAGCCAGGCGCTGGTTGGGCTGCTTTCGGTGGTGTACCTGTCGGGCATCTATTCCTCCGCGCAGGTCGGCGCCCTGGCCGATCGTCTCGGACGCCGCCGGGTGTTCTGGGCGACCATCGGCCTGATGCTCTGCGGCCTGACCCTGACGCTGTTCGCCCCGCTGGGGGCGATCCTCGCCGGGATGCTGATGTTCACCTTCGGCTTCTTCGGCGCCCACTCGGTCGCCAGCAGCTGGATCGGACGGAGGGCGCGCAGTGGTCGCAGCCAGGCCTCCTCGCTGTACCTGCTCGCCTACTACATGGGCTCCAGCCTGGCGGGGACGATAGGCGGGGTGTTCTGGCACCTGGCCGGCTGGAACGGTGTCGGCCTGTTCATCGGCGCACTGTTGCTCATCGCCCTTGCCGTGGCGGTCCACCTGGCGCGCCTGGCGCCGCTGCCGGTGAGTAGCCTTGCAGCAGCCTGATCGAAACGACGCCAGGCTGGCGTGACGCCTCGGGAGGCGTTGGCGGTGTAGAAACAGCGCGCCCCGATGAAAACGAAAACGCCCGGCAATCGCCGGGCGTCTCTTTTTCAGCAGCGGTTAGCCGTGATAAGCGGCGGACAGTTCGTGCACGGCCTCGATGAAGGCACCGGCATGGGCAGGATCGACCTCCGGGGTGATGCCATGGCCGAGGTTGAACACGTGGCCGCTGCCCGGGCCATAGGCAGCGAGGATACGTCCCACCTCGGCGCGGATGGCCTGCGGGCTGGCGTAGAGCACCGAGGGGTCCATGTTGCCCTGCAGAGCGACCTGGGCACCCACGCGGGCGCGCGCCTGGCCAATGTCGCAGGTCCAGTCCAGGCCCAGCGCCTCGGCGCCGACCTGGGCCATGCTTTCCAGCCACAGCCCGCCGCCCTTGGTGAAGAGGATCACCGGCACGCGGCGTCCATCGTGTTCGCGGATCAGGCCATCGACGATCTTCTGCATATAGGCCAGGGAGAATTCCCGATAGGCCGCATCCGACAGGCTGCCGCCCCAGGAGTCGAAGATCTGCACCGCCTGCGCACCGGCGCGAATCTGCCCGTTGAGGTAGGCCGTCACCGCGCTGGCGAGCTTGTCGAGCAGTGCATGCATGGCGGCGGGATCGCTGTAGAGCAGCGCCTTGGACTGGCGGAAGTCCTTCGACGAACCGCCCTCGACCATATAGGTGGCCAGGGTCCAGGGACTGCCGGAAAAGCCGATCAGCGGCACACGGCCGTTCAGCTCGCGGCGGATGGTACGCACCGCGTCCATCACGTAGCCCAGGTCGGCCTCCGGATCGGGCACCGGCAGCGCATCGATGTCCGCACGGGTCTTCACCGACTTGCGAAAGCGCGGGCCTTCACCGGTCTCGAAGTACAGCCCCAGGCCCATGGCATCGGGCACAGTGAGGATGTCGGAGAACAGAATCGCCGCATCCAGCGGGTAGCGTTCCAGCGGTTGCAGAGTGACCTCGCAGGCCAGCTCGGCGTTGCGGCACAGACTCATGAAGTCCCCGGCCTGGGCGCGCGTGGCGCGGTACTCGGGAAGGTAGCGGCCTGCCTGACGCATCATCCACACGGGGGTGACGTCGACAGGTTGCTTGAGCAGGGCGCGGAGGAAACGGTCGTTCTTCAGGGCGGTCATGGGCTCGTCCAGATCGGGAGTGCGGGCATTTTCGCAAAGCGGATGAGAAAAGGCACGGCGAATGCCGTGCCTTCCGGCGGAGGGAACTGCCTTCAGCCACACAGCGCCTTGCGCCGGCGGCCCTCGGCGTCGGCCGCGCGCAGGGCGGCGAGTACGCTCTGCGGGTCGACCGGAAAAGGCTCGTTGTGGATGCTTTCGCCCTCGGCGCAAGCCAGTTCCGCAACGCGCAGCAGGTCGGCGTCGGACGCATCCGGCAGACCGATATCCGCCAGGCATACCGGCAGGCCGATCGCCAGGCAGAACACGTAGACCTCGTCGATGAGCGCCGGCGCGCTGTCGCGCAACATGAGCATCGCCAGGGTGCCGAACGCCACCTTCTCCCCATGCCAGTAGTCGTGGGTCGCGTGCAGCGCGGTGAAACCGTTGTGGATAGCGTGCGCTGCGGCCAGGCCACCACTCTCGAAGCCGAGGCCGGACAGCAGCGTGTTGGCTTCGATGATGTGCTCCAGCGCCGGCGTCACCACCTGCTGACGACAGGCCTGCAGAGCCAGCGGACCGTATTCGAGCAGGGTGTCGTAGCACAGCCGCGCCAGGGCATAGGCCGTGCGCGGGCCGACACGCCCGGTCATGTTGCCGGCGCCGCGCAGGCGGCAGTCCTCGGCCTCGAACCAGGTGGCTAGCGCATCGCCCATGCCGGAGATCAGAAAGCGCGCCGGTGCCTGCGCGATCACCTGGCTGTCCACCAACACCAGGTCCGGGTTGCGTGGCAGCACCAGATAACGTTTGAAAGCCCCCTCGGCGGTGTAGATCACCGACAGCGCGCTGCACGGCGCATCGGTGGAGGCCAGCGTCGGCACTACCGCCACCGGGAGGTTCAGGGCATGGGCCAGGGCCTTGGCGGTATCCAGGGTCTTGCCACCGCCGACGCCGGCGATGCAGGCCGGCTGATCACGACGCGCCAGGGCGACCAGTCGCTCGATTTCCTCGTCCGAACACTCGCCGGTGAAACGCACGTGGGTCAGCGCCAGCTTGCCGGCACAGGCGATTTCGACGGCACCGCCGAGATGGTCGTCAGCGAAGGGGTCGAAGAGCACCAGGGCCCGCTCGCCAAAGCGCAGCAGTTCATCCCCCAACTGGTCCAGCGCATTGCGTCCCTGGACGTAGCGGGAAGGGAATATGGCGGTAGTGAGCATGGCGATGTCTCCTTGCAGTCGATAGGTCGACTCTAGGAGATGTGCGAGACAGGCGTGTTGCGCCAGATCATCCCGACGCGACGGGTTGTCGCGCCGGGATGCAGGGGAGATCAGACGCCAAGGTAGTCGAGGATGCCTTCGGCAGCCTGGCGGCCTTCGTAGATGGCGGTGACCACCAGGTCCGAGCCACGCACCATGTCGCCACCGGCGAAGATCTTCGGGTTGCTGGTCTGGTGCTTGTACTGCGACTCGAAGGGCGCGACCACGCGACCCTGGCTGTCGGTGGCGATGTCGAACTCGTCGAACCACGGCGCCGGACTGGGACGGAAGCCGAAGGCGATGACCACGGCGTCGGCCGGAAGGACTTCTTCGGAACCGGGAATCGGCTCGGGGCTGCGACGACCACGGGCATCCGGCTCGCCGAGGCGAGTCTCGACCACCTTCACGCCTTCCACCTTGTCCTCGCCAACGATGGCGATGGGCTGGCGGTTGAAGAGGAATTTCACGCCCTCCTCCTTCGCGTTCTTCACTTCCTTGCGCGAACCCGGCATGTTCGCCGCATCACGACGGTAGGCACAGGTCACGCTCTTGGCGCCCTGGCGGATGGAGGTGCGATTGCAGTCCATGGCGGTGTCGCCCCCCCCCAGCACCACCACGCGCTTGCCCCTCATATCGACGAAGGCGTCCTCGGGCTGCTCGAAGCCCAGGTTGCGCTTGACGTTACCGATGAGGAAGTCGAGCGCGTCATGCACGCCGGGCAGATCCTCACCGGGGAACCCACCCTTCATGTAGGTATAGGTCCCCATGCCCATGAACACGGCGTCGTACTCGTCGAGCAATTGCTGCACGCTGACGTCCTTGCCGACCTCGGTGTTCAGGCGAAACTCCACGCCCATGCCGGTGAACACTTCGCGGCGGCGCGAAAGGACGCTCTTCTCCAGCTTGAACTCGGGAATGCCGAAGGTCAGCAAGCCACCGATCTCGGGGTTGCGATCGAACACCACCGGAGTGACGCCGCTACGCACCAGCACGTCGGCGCAGCCCAGGCCCGCAGGACCGGCACCGATGATGGCGACACGCTTGCCGGTGGGCACCACCTTGGACATGTCCGGACGCCAGCCCATGGCGAAGGCGGTATCGGTGATGTACTTCTCCACCGAACCGATGGTCACCGCGCCGAAACCATCATTGAGCGTGCAGGCACCCTCGCAGAGTCGATCCTGCGGGCAGACCCGCCCGCAGACTTCCGGCAGGGTGTTGGTCTGGTGGGAGAGTTCGGCGGCGGCGAGGATGTTGCCCTCCGAGACCAGCTTCAACCAGTTGGGAATGAAGTTGTGCACAGGGCACTTCCATTCGCAGTAGGGGTTGCCACAGCCCAGGCAGCGATGCGCCTGCTCCGCAGCCTGCTGGGGCTTGAACGGGTCGTGGATCTCGACGAATTCCTTCTTGCGCTGGCGCAGCAGTTTCTTCTTCGGATCCTTGCGCCCGACCTCGATGAACTGGAAATCGTTGTTGAGACGTTCGCTCATATCAAACCTCTTTGCGCAGCCTCAAGCTCCATGCTTCAAGCCGCAAGACACAATCACGGTGGCCGACGAGCCGGGCGCGCAGCGCATCCGGCTCGTCGTTCAAGGCATTACTGCGGGTTGGCCCGGGTGCTGGAAAGCAGCGACTTGAGGTTCGCGGCCTTGGGTTTCACCAGCCAGAATTTGCGCAGGTAGTCGTCCAGGTTCTCGGCCAGGGTACGACCCCACTCGCTGCCGGTCTCGCGCACGTACTCGTCGAGCACCGCCTGCAGGTGGTTGCGCTGGGCTTCCATCGCCTCGTTGTTGATACGCTGGATTTCCACCAGCTCGTGGTTCACCCGGTCGACGAAGCCATTGTCCTGGTCGAGCACGTAAGCGAAGCCGCCGGTCATACCCGAGCCGAAGTTGTAGCCGGTCTTGCCGAGGACGCAGATGAAGCCGCCGGTCATGTACTCGCAGCAGTGGTCGCCGACACCCTCGACGACCGCGTGGGCACCGGAGTTGCGCACACCGAAGCGCTCGCCCGCAGTACCGGCTGCGAACAGCTTGCCACCGGTGGCGCCATACAGGCAGGTGTTGCCGATGATCGCCGAGTCCTGGCTGCGGAAGGCGCTGCCGGCCGGCGGCGTGACCACCAGCTTGCCGCCAGTCATACCTTTGCCGACGTAATCGTTGGCATCGCCTTCCAGGTACAGGTTCAGGCCGCCGGCGTTCCAGACGCCGAAGCTCTGCCCCGCGGTGCCCTTGAAGCGGAAGGTGATCGGCGCCTTGGCCATCCCCTGGTTGCCATGCACCCGGGCGATTTCACCGGATACGCGCGCACCGATGGAGCGGTCGCAGTTGCAGATGTCGAGGCTGAACTCGGCGCCGCTGGCGGCATCGATCACCGGCTTGGCCAACTTGACCATTTCCTCGGCGAGCAGCCCCTGGTCGAACGGCGGGTTGCGGTCGACTTGGCAGAACTGCGGCTTGTCGGCCGGCACCAGGTCGCTGCCCAGCAACGGGGTCAGGTCCAGGTGACCCTGCTTCTCGGTATCGCCCGGAAGGATTTCCAGCAGATCGGTACGCCCGATCAGCTCGGCCAGGCTGGCGACGCCGAGCTTGGCCAACCACTCGCGGGTTTCCATGGCGATGTAGGTGAAGAAGTTGGTGACCATCTCCACGGTGCCGATGAAGTGTTCCTTGCGCAGGCGCTCGTTCTGCGTCGCCACGCCGGTGGCGCAGTTGTTCAGGTGGCAGATGCGCAGGTACTTGCAGCCCATGGCGATCATCGGCGCGGTACCGAAGCCGAAGCTCTCGGCACCGAGAATGGCCGCCTTGATCACGTCCAGGCCGGTCTTCAGTCCACCGTCGGTCTGCACCCGCACCTTGCCGCGCAGGTCGTTGCCACGCAGGGTCTGGTGCGCCTCGGAGAGGCCCAGTTCCCAGGGGCTGCCGGCATAGCGAATGGAGGTCAACGGCGAGGCGCCGGTACCACCGTCGTAGCCGGAGATAGTGATGAGGTCGGCGTAGGCCTTGGCCACGCCAGCCGCCACCGTACCGACGCCGGGCTCGGACACCAGCTTCACCGAGACCAGCGCGCCGGGGTTGACCTGCTTGAGGTCGAAGATCAGCTGCGCGAGGTCCTCGATGGAATAGATGTCATGGTGCGGCGGCGGAGAGATCAGCGTCACGCCAGGCACCGCATAGCGCAGTTGGGCGATCAGACCATTGACCTTGCCGCCGGGCAGCTGGCCGCCTTCGCCGGGCTTGGCGCCCTGGGCGACCTTGATCTGCAGCACTTCGGCGTTGACCAGGTACTCCGGCGTCACGCCGAAGCGGCCGGTGGCCACCTGCTTGATCTTGGAACTCTTCAGGGTGCCGTAGCGCACCGGGTCTTCGCCGCCTTCGCCCGAGTTGGAGCGACCACCCAGGCGGTTCATCGCCTCGGCCAGCGCCTCATGGGCCTCGGGCGACAGCGCGCCGAGGGAAATGCCCGCGGCATCGAAGCGCTTGAAAATCGACTCCAGCGGTTCGATGGCGTCGAGTTCCAGCGGGGTCTGCGACGGCGTGACCTTCAGCAGGTCGCGCAGCATCGCCACCGGACGGCTGTCGACCAGCGCAGTGTATTCGCGGAATTTCTCGTAGCTGCCCTGCTGCACGGCCTGCTGCAGCAAACCGACCACGTCCGGGTTGTAGGCGTGGTATTCGCCGCCATGCACGAACTTCAGCAGACCGCCCTGCTGGATCGACTTGCGCGGGCTCCAGGCTTCGGCGGCGAGCAGCTTCTGCTCGGCCTCCAGGTCCACGAAACGCGCTCCCTTGATGCGGCTGGCGACGCCACGGAAGCACAGATCGACGACCTCGTCGGAGAGGCCCACCGCCTCGAACAGCTGCGCACCACGGTAGGAGGCCATGGTCGAGATGCCCATCTTCGAGAGGATCTTCATCAGCCCCTTGGAGATGCCCTTGCGGTAGTACTTGAACACCTCGTAGAGGTCGCCGAGCACTTCGCCGGTACGGATCAGGTCACCCAGCACCTCATAGGCGAGGAACGGATACACCGCCGTGGCGCCAAAGCCCATCAGTACCGCGAAGTGATGCGGGTCGCGAGCGGTGGCGGTCTCTACCAGGATGTTGGCGTCGCAGCGCAGGCCGCGCTCGACCAGGTGGTGGTGAACCGCGCCGGTGGCCAGCGCGGCATGCACCGGCAGACGGCCGGGGGCGATGGCACGGTCGGAAAGCACCAGCAGGGTCTTGCCGGCGCGTACCGCTTCCTCGGCCTGTTCGACGATATTCTGCACCGCGGCCTGCAGTCCCAGGCTCTCTTCGTAGTTCAGGTCGATGACCTGATGGGCGAAGCCGGGGGTGTCCAGGTTGAGGATGGTGCGCCACTTCGCCGGGGAGATCACCGGCGACGTGAGGATGGCCCGGCGGGCGTGCTCGGGGCTTTCGTCGAAGACGTTCAGCTCGGCGCCCAGGCAGGTCTCCAGGGACATCACGATGGCTTCGCGCAGCGGGTCGATCGGCGGGTTGGTGACCTGCGCGAACTGCTGGCGGAAATAATCGTAGGGCGAGCGAATGCGCTTGGAGAGCACCGCCATAGGGGTGTCGTCGCCCATCGAGCCAACCGCTTCCTGACCCTGCTCGGCGAGCGGGCGCAGTACCTGGTCACGCTCCTCGAAGGTGACTTGGAACATCTTCATGTACTGCTTGAGCACGTCCGCGTCGTAGAACGGCGAGCCGTGGTCATGGTCGTCCAGGGTCGACTGAATGCGCCGGGCGCTCTTGCGCAGCCACTGCTTGTAGGGGTGGCGCGACTTCAGGCGGCTGTCGATGTCGTCGGTGTGCAGTACCTGGCCGGTCTCGGTGTCCACGGCGAGGATCTGCCCCGGACCGACACGCCCCTTGGCGATGACGTCTTCGGGCTTGTAGTCCCACACGCCGATTTCCGAGGCGAGGGTGATGTAGCCGTTCTTGGTGGTGACCCAGCGCGCCGGACGCAGACCGTTGCGGTCGAGCAGGCAGACGGCATGGCGGCCGTCGGTCAACACGACGCCGGCCGGACCGTCCCAGGGCTCCATGTGCATGGAGTTGTATTCGTAGAACGCGCGCAGATCGGCGTCCATGGTCTCGACGTTCTGCCAGGCCGGCGGGATGATCATGCGCACGCCGCGGAACAGGTCGATGCCGCCGGTGACCAACAGCTCGAGCATGTTGTCCATGCTCGACGAATCGGAGCCGACGCGATTGACCAGCGGACCGAGCTCGTCGAGGTCCGGAATCACTTCACTGGCGAACTTGGCCCGGCGCGCCTGCGCCCAGTTGCGGTTGCCGGTGATGGTGTTGATCTCGCCGTTGTGCGCCAGGAAGCGGAACGGCTGGGCCAGCGGCCACTTGGGCAACGTGTTGGTGGAGAAACGCTGGTGGAACACGCAGATGGCGGTTTCCAGGCGCGGATCACTCAGGTCCGGGTAGAAGGCGGCGAGATCCGCCGGCATCATCAGGCCCTTATAGATGATGGTCTTGTGCGAGAAACTGCAGATGTAGTGCTCGCTGTCCTCGGCGTTGGCCACCGAGGAGCGACGCCGTGCGGAGAACAGCTTCACCGCGAAGGCCTGGTCGGACAGCTCGCCACCGCCGATGAACACCTGCTCGATGGCAGGCAGCCGCTCGGCGGCCAGACGCCCCAGAACGGACGGGTCGACCGGCACCTTGCGCCAGCCGATCAATTGCAGGCCCGCCGCGACGATCTCGCGGTTCATGTTCTCCCGAGCGATCTCGGCGCGCGCCGGATCCTGATTGAAGAACACCATGCCCACGGCGTATTGCGCGGGCAGTTCGACGGAGAAGTTTTCCTGGGCGACGGCACGCAGGAATGCGTCCGGCTTCTGGATCAGCAGACCACAACCGTCGCCGGTCTTGCCGTCGGCATTGATGCCGCCACGGTGGGTCATGCAGGTCAACGCTTCGATGGCGGTCTCGAGCAGATGGTGACTCGCCTCGCCCTGCATATGGGCTATCAGGCCGAAGCCGCAGTTATCCTTGAATTCATCAGGATGATAAAGACCTGCTTTCATAGGAACTCTCATCAGGACAGCCTCACGGCGAGGCTCATTGCTAAAAACAGGCGACCCAACCCGCACGCGGACGCGTGCCGGGTTCACGCAGGCAAAGGGAGGCTATTGTACATAGCTCATCCGACGCTCACAAATGCGAAACGGCGCCAGAATGACACAGCATGTCGCAAAGCTGTAGGAAGCGACAGAGGGCTCGTGATAACGGCCCGTGCTCAGCGGGCCGGCACGATCTCCGCGCGCACGTCCGCCAGACTCCGCGGCCACGGCTTGCCGGCGCGTACCGCTGCCGGCAAGGCGGCAAGCGCCTGCTGTGCCGCGCTACGTGAGGCGAAGCTGCCGTAGGTCACCACGTAGAGCGGCTGACCTTGGTGCTGCTTGCGGAAGTAGTGGTACTGATCACCATGCTCGCGAACGAAGTTGCGCGCGCTGGTCTCGCTACGCGATCCCAGGATCTGCAGCGTGAAGTTACCTGCCGGCTGCGACGCGTACCAATCCCCGCCCGTCGCCTGGCTGGCGTTGGCGCGCGGCGTTGGCGCGGCAGGTGCCGACGGCGACGCGGGTTGCGCAGCGGCGGGCTGCTGCACAACCTTGGGCTCACTCTTCGGGGGCGTCGGGCTAGGCGCCGCGGGCGGCGTCGCCGGCTTGGACGTGACCTCCGGCTGAGCCGGCAGCGGCAGCGCTGCAGCGTCGCCAGACGACGGGGCCACCGGCGCCGGCGCAGGGATCGGGGCGCCTTCCTCGGCGACCTCACCGGCTTCCTCGTCGCCAGCGGCCTGAGCCAACGGCGAGCGGATGACCGGCTGCGACTGCCCGACCAGGGGCAGCGGCAGCGGTTGGGAAGAGCCGGCGAACTCGATATTCGGCTCATCCTTGCCGCCACGCTCGGCCTGAGTCGCATCCGCAACGTCACCGCTAGTGGCCGGCGGACGGCCGGTCTCGCCCTGCATCAGCCAGGCGGCAATCACGCCGACACCGACCACGGCCAACGCAATCAAGTGCTTCTTCGGCAACTTCAGCGCCACGCTCGGCAGAGATAGACTGCGACGCTTACCCTGACCCGCAGGGGCACTGCGGCGCGAAAGCATGCCACTGACCAACTCGTCCCGGGCGACCTGGTTGATGGTTCCTGGCCAGCCACCGGAGCGTTCATGGATATCGGCGATCTGATCGTCGGAGAACAACGACAAATCACGACCGGCACCCTCGAGGCGCTGGGCCAGGTAATCGCGCGTCTCCTCCTCGCTGTAGGGCTGCAGGTCGACGACGTGAAAAGCGCTGTCTTGCGCGCCACGGGCTTCCAGCCGTGGCAGCAATTCAGGACGTGCGAAGAGGAACACATGGGGTTTCGACTCGAGACTTCCCCTCGCCAGCTCCATGAGCATGTCCAGCGCAGCATCCCCCAGCGCTTCGGCATCGTCCACCAGCAGGTAGGCCTCGCGTCCGCTGAGTGACAACTGCCCGAGCTCACGCTGCAGCCCGGCAAGATCGACGATGGTCACACCCAGGCCCTGGGCGAACTGCGCGACAAGCGCCTCGCGACTGGATGCCGTGCGTGCGCTCACAGCTACCGTCAGCACCGTCTGCTTGTTGGCACTGGCGGCCAATGCCTGGCGCACCAGCGTCTTGCCACTGCCTTCAGGGCCCGACACCACCAGCATCAGCTGGCTGTAGCGCGCCAGGTGGTGCAACTGCCCCAGCACCGGCTTGCGCTGCGGCGCGAAGAACTTGAAGCCCGGGACCCGTGCGGCGAAGGGATCATGATCCAGGTGGTAATGGGAAAGAAACGCCTCGTCGGCGTGCAGACTGCTCATCGAGCCTCTCCGCTGTTCGCGGCGAGCGCCGCGTAATCCGCCGCAAGCGTGGCTTGCAGCACTTCACTGGGATAATCGGCGGTCACCACAGCGTCGCCCATGCCGCGTAGCAGCACCAGGCGCAACTGACCGTCGAGTACTTTCTTGTCCACCGCCATGTGCGTCAGGAAATCCGCGGGAGCCATTTGCGCCGGCGGCACCACCGGCAGTCCGGCCCGCTGCAGCAATCGAATACCCCGGTCACGCTCGGCGGCGGAAATCCAGCCCAACCGGCAGGACATCTCCATCGCCATCACGCAGCCGGTGGCGACCGC
The DNA here is from genome assembly GCF_055768815.1 of Pseudomonas sp. R4-15. NCBI lineage: Bacteria > Pseudomonadati > Pseudomonadota > Gammaproteobacteria > Pseudomonadales > Pseudomonadaceae > Pseudomonas > Pseudomonas sp. R4-15. The sequence goes on along the minus strand of NZ_CM147293.1, from coordinate 1,347,302 downwards.
CTCTCCGTGCAGCCAGACCCCATAACCCATGTGGGTCTCGATGGCATGGCCGAAGGTATGTCCGAGGTTCAAGGTGGCGCGCACGCCCCCCTCTCGCTCATCGGCGGCAACCATCCTCGCCTTGGCAGCACACGAACGCTCCACGGCCTCGACCAGTGCCTCGGGCTGCAAGTCGCGCAAGGCGTCGATGTTCGCCTCGAGCCAATCGAGAAAGCTCGCATCGCAGATCAGGCCATACTTGATGACCTCGGCAAGCCCCGCGGACAGTTCCCGCGGCGGCAGGCTGGCCAGCGTGGCGATATCGATCAGCACCGCCTGGGGCTGATAGAAGGCGCCGATCATGTTCTTGCCCAGCGGATGATTGATACCGGTTTTACCGCCTACCGAAGAGTCCACCTGAGACAACAGGGTGGTCGGCACCTGCAGGAAGTCCACACCGCGCTGGTAACAGGCGGCCGCGAAGCCTGCCATGTCCCCCACCACGCCTCCGCCCAAGGCGATCAGCGTCGTGCGCCGGTCATGTCGAGTGCGAAGCAGATCGTCGAAGATCAGCTGCAGCGTCTCCCAGTTCTTGAAACGCTCGCCGTCGGGCAGCACCACGGAGGTGACCTTACGCTCACCGAGCGCCCGCTGCAGGCGCTCGAGATAAAGCGGCGCTACGGTCTCGTTGCTGATGATGGCGACCTGGCGCCCGCGAATGTGTCGCGCCAGCAGCTCGCCCTGATCGAGCAGCCGCTCGCCGATGTAGATGGGGTAGCTGCGCTCGCCGAGCTCGACATTGAGAATCCGCATGGTGGCCCCTGCGTTGGAAAGGGCGACTAGGATAGCGCGTTTGCAGCGCCGCTTTAATGACCGTGCAGCGCGCGCAAGCGCGAGACGATCTCCTGTGCGACGAGACGCGGTGGGCGCTCGTCGGTCTCGATGATCACGTCGGCGATTTCTCGATAGAGCGGGTCGCGCAACTGCAGGAGGTTACGCAGTACGGCCGCGGGGTCGGCCGTCTGCAACAACGGCCGATTGCGGTCTCTGCTGGTTCGCTCGATCTGCTGCTCGACCGAGGCATGCAGGTAAACCACGTCGCCAAGCGACAGGGCTTCGCGATTCTCCGCACGCATCACCGCACCGCCACCGGTAGCCAGCACCAGCCCCTGCTGCTCGCACAGGTCGGCGATCACCGCCTGCTCGCGATCGCGAAAACCACTCTCGCCCTCGACATCGAAGATCCAGGGAATGTTCGCGCCGCTGCGCTCCTCGATCTCCCGGTCGGAGTCCTTAAAAACCAGCCGCAGCTCCCTGGCCAGTAAACGCCCGATGGTACTTTTGCCGGCCCCCATGGGGCCGACCAGAATCACGTTGCGCACAGGATCAACGACTCACCGCAATGGCCTGGTTGTTCATGATCCGCGGGGTCAGGAAGACCAGCAGCTCGGACTTGGAGTCGGTCACGGTATCTCGCCGGAAGAGCCGGCCGAGATAAGGCAGGTCCCCCAGGAACGGGACCTTCTCAACCGATTTGGTCTGGGTATTCGAGAACACGCCACCGATGACGATGGTCTCGCCATCGTTCACCAGAACCTTCGCATTGACCTCGTTCTTGTTGATCGGCGGCACGCCGTTAAGGGCGTTAGCGAAGTCCGGCTCATCCTTGTTGACCCGCACCTCCATGATGATGCGATTGTCCGGCGTGATCTGCGGAGTCACCTCCAGGGACAGCGCCGCCTCCTTGAAAGAGGTGCTGGTCGCCCCACTGGAAGAGGCCTCCTGATAGGGAACCTCGGCGCCTTTGAGGATCTTCGCGGTTTCCTTGTCCGAGGTGACCACCTTGGGTTGGGAAACGATCTCACCGTTGCCAGTGGCCTCCATGGCGGAAAGCTGCAGGTCGAGAATGGCGTGACTGGAAACGAAGCCGATACCGATGCCCGAGGTGGCACTGTTCGCCCCGAGGTCCACGAAAGGCGTTGGCGAACCGTTCTCGGCCGTTGCGCCCTGCCCGGTGGTCGTAGAAGTGGGCAGTGTACACGTCCCCGCGAAGGGACCGCAGCTACCAGCGCCCTCCGAATCGATACCGATATTGCCGTCCCCGCCCCAACCGGCGTAGTTCCCCGACGTGAAGGCGCCCCCCCAGCGGACCCCGAGGCTCTTGTCGTAATCCACATTCGCCTCGACGATACGCGCCTCGATCATCACCTGGCGTACCGGAATATCCAACTGGGCAACGATTCGCCGCAATTCGTCGAGGCGATCCTGAGTCTGGTAAGCGATGATGGCGTTGGTCCGATCATCCACCGTGATCGAGCCACGCTCCGCGGTTTGAGCGGCACTCGGGTCGGCGGCAGTGACCGACTGAAACAGCTTGGCGATATCCGCCGCCTTGGCATAGTTGACCTGGATGAGCTCGCGACGCAGCGGCGCCAGCTCTGCGATCTGCTTCTGCGACTCGAGCTCCTGCCGCTCACGGGCGGCAATTTCCTCTGCGGGCGCGACCAGCAACACGTTACCCACCTGGCGCTTGTCTAGCCCCTTGGTCTTGAGCACCAAGTCCAGTGCCTGGTCCCAGGGTACGTTTTGCAGCCGCAAGGTGATGCTGCCCTGCACGGTGTCACTGGCGACCAGGTTCAAGCTCGTAAAGTCGGCGATCAACTGCAGGACCGAGCGAACCTCGATGTCCTGGAAGTTCAGCGAAAGCTTTTCACCGCTGTAGGCGAAGCGCTCCTTGCGGCGCTGCTCGACCTCGCCCTGGGCCAAAGGCTTGACGCTCACGGTCAAGCGATTATCGGTCTGGAATACCAGGTAATCGTAATAGCCGGTGGGTTCGATGTTGATCAGCGTACGCCCGCCCTCGGCACTGGCGCTGACGAAGTTGACCGGAGTGGCGAAGTCCTTGACGTCCAGGCGAACACGCAGCGCCTCGGGCAACTGCGCATCGCCGAAGTCCAGGCGAATACGTCCGCCCTGCTCTTCGACGTTAGGGCTGATCGACGCATCGGAGAGGTCGATGACCACATTGCCCTCTCCCTGCTCGCCGCGCTGGAAGTCGATATTGCGGATGGCATGCCCCGCCACGTTGGCTTCCCAGGGGCGCGACTGCGGATCTCGACTGGAGGCCCCCGGTGCGAGGCTGATAGCCGCCGGACTGATCGGACGCGAAACGGCCGGCTCGGCCACCACGGGCGCTGGCGCAGGTGCAGGTGCTACGGCGAGCGGCACGGGCGCAGGTGCCGGCGTCGCCACAGGCGCGGGCGCGCTGGCGACCGGAGGTGGCGTCGGAATCGCGGCAGCGGGCGCCGGCTGGTCGGCCGCCACCAGGCTCTGAGCGCCCTGGCCAAGCACGATGTACAGATCATTACCCTGCACGCGAGTGGCGTAGGGCACCAGTTGCGTCAGGTTGACGATCAGCCGGGTGCGATCCTTGACCTCGACCAGCGTCAGGCTGCGTGCGCTGCCAACGTCGATCGCCCGGGTCTTCTCGGCCAGGCGGCTGGAGACTCCGGGAAGATCGAGGGCGATACGTGCCGGTTGCTCGATGGTGTAGCCTCGCGGCTGCGCCACCGGCTGGTCGAAGCCCAGCTTGAGCTCGACGCGGTCGCCAGGAAGCGCCGCAACGTCCAGGGACTGCAGGTTCGCGGCCATGGCACAGGGAGCGCCAAGCAGCGCGAACAAGAGAGGTAGCGCGCGCAAGACTTTGCTGTTCATCGTCGAATTCCGTTGTGCTGGCTGGCGGTGGTCGTTCATCTTGCTATCCCTCTCCCTGCGCCTGCGGTGCCGCGTTGAGCGGCAAGGTACGTGGCCGCTCGAGCCACCCACCCTCACCATCAGGCACGATCTCCATCACGTCGATCTGGCCGTCGCTGATGGCGGTGATACGGCCATCGTTGCGCCCCAGATAGTCACCCACCTTGACCCGGTGAACGCCACCCGCCCCACGCACCAGGGCGTATTTGCCAGCGCTGTTGGAGAGGGTACCGACCATCTTGAAGGTTTCGATATTGAAGCCTTCGAGGAACTGCTTGACGCGATTCTCGTCGGGCTTGATGTCCCGAGAACCGCGTTCGCGCTTGCTGAGGTCGATCTTCAGTGGCGGCTGGAACGGGTTGCGCAAGTTCGAGGCCGCATAGGTGAAAGGTTCATAGGGCTGGAAGGTCGGCAGCGGCTCGACTTTGCCCTTGGGCCGCGCGCGCACCTCCGCCATGAAGGCATCGAGGTCAGAGAAATCCTGGCTGGGGCCACAACCGGACACTACCGCCAGCAGCACAAGGAGCAGCAGTCGCGATCTCATTGCTGCGCCCCCTTGTCATTGTAGCGATAGGTCTTGGCGACGATGGTCATGCGCAGCCGGTTGGCGTTCGCCGGATCGACCGGTTGGATCTGGAAGTCGTGCAGGGTGACGATGCGCGGCAGGCTGGAGACGCCGCTGACGAAGGTCGCCAGGTCATGGTAGGTGCCAATGACCGAGATATTTATCGGCAGCTCGATGTAGAACTGACGGGCCACCTCAGGGGCCAGTTTGATCTCTTCGAACTCCAGGCCACTCCCCAGACCGGTGCGGGTGATGTCCTCAAGCAAACCCGGCACTTCGGTGTCGCTGGGCAATTGCCGCAACAGCACGCCGAAGGACTCCTCCATTTCCCGCATCTGCGCCTTGTAGGCCTCCAGATTGGCGGCCTGAAACGCCTTGCTGGTGAACTGCTCCTTGAGGGCCTGCTCCTCGGCGGCACGCTGGTCGAGCTGCGTTTCGAGATCCTTGAGGTGGAAGTTGTAGCCCAGCGCCAAGACCAGCACCGCGAGCAGGATCGCGCAGATGACCTTGACCGGCGCGGGCCAGGAGCCCAGGTTGTTCAGATCGAGGTCCGCCAGGTCGATCTTGCGCAGGCTTTCCAGCGAGTCGGCGAGGCTCATGGGGTAGCTCCTTGCTCGGCTTGCGCATTGGGCTGCGTCTGCTGGACGCTCAACTGGAACACGTTGGCCTGGTCGACCGCGCCCGCGGTCACCGCCTTCACCTCGGTCAGGCTCGGCGCCTGCAGCCACTCCGAGGACTCCAGGTTGCGCATCAGGTTGGAGACCCGATTGTTGGATTCCGCAGCTCCCGTGATGGCTATCGTCTTGCCGGTCATTTTAAGGCTGGTGTAGTACACACCATCGGGCAGGGTGCGTACCAACTGGTCGAACACCCGCGCGATGATGGGCCGGTTGCCCTGCAGGTCCTGGATGATCTTCATGCGTTCGAGCAGTTGCTGGCGTCGGGTACGCAGCTCGCTGATTTCCTTGATGCGGGCATCGAGCACGGCGATCTCGGCGCGCAGGTGATCGTTGCGCGCGACCTGCGCGGCAATCGCAGAGTCCAGGTAGCGCGAGGCGAGCAGGATCATGCCGCCAGAAGCCACCAGAACCAGCAGGAGAACGGCTACGAAACGCTTCTTGCGCTCTTCGCGGAGTTGCTCACGCCAGGGGAGTAGGTTGATGCGTGCCATGCTCAGTCGAAGCTCCTCAACGCCAGCCCGCAGGCAATCATCAGCGCAGGCGCATCACTGGCCAGCGCCCCGGCGTTGACCTTCGACCCCAGCGCCATGTCCGCGAACGGATTGGCGACCAGCGTCGGCGTCCCGGTCTTTTCTTGAATCATCTGATCGAGGCCGGGTATCGAGGCGGTTCCCCCGGCCAGCATGATGTAGTCGACGTCGTTGAACTGCCCCGCCGCGAAGAAGAACTGCAATGATCGCGAGACCTGCTGCAGCACCGCCTCCTTGAAAGGCATGAGCACCTCGCTCTCGTAGTCGTCCGGCAATCCGCCCTGCTTCTTCGCCAGGCCCGCCTCTTCGACGGCCAGACCGTAGCGGCGCTGGATTTCCTCGGTCAACTGGCGGCCACCGAACAACTGCTCGCGGGTGTAGACGGTACGTCCGCCGTGCAACACGCTGAGGGTGGTCATGGTCGCGCCTACGTCGACCACCGCCACCGTCATGTCGTCGGCGGGGCCGGAAAGCTGGCCAGACAGCAGCCCGAAGGCTCGCTCCAGCGCATAGGCTTCCACGTCCACCACCTTCGCGCTCAGGCCGCCCAGGGCCAAGGCCGCTTCACGAACCTCGACGTTTTCCTTGCGACAGGCAGCCAGTAGCACGTCGACACGCTCGGCGTTGCGCGCCGAAATGCCCTGCACCTCGAAGTCGATGGCCACTTCCTCGAGCGGATAGGGAATGTACTGATCGGCCTCGAGCTTGAGCTGGTTTTCCATCTCCTCGTCGTTGAGGCCGGCATCCATCTCGATGGTCTTGGTGATCACCGCGGAGCCCGCGACCGCCACGGCGGCCTGCTTGGCATTCGTCTTGGCTTTGGCGACCACACGGAACAATGCCTGGCCCACGCCCTCCAAATCGGCGACGTTCTTTTCGACAACGGCATTGACGGGAAGCGGCTCCACCGCATAGGCCTCGACCTTATAGCGGCTTCCGGAACGGCTCAGCTCCAAAAGCTTGACCGACGTCGAGCTGATGTCGATCCCCAACAGCGAATTCGCTTTTTTGGTGAAGAGCCCTAGCACGAGAATTTCCCTATTTACGCCCGAAGGTTACAGACGTTTTTTGCATTTCGACATTAAATAACAGTCTTGACAGTAGCGCAAATGGCCTTATGCAACCGATCACCTTATAATGCCGGCAGCGTTCAAGCCCCTCTCCCACCGCAAAACAAGTCATTCATTTATCTGGAATTTTCAGCTTGATCCGATTGTTGAAATTCATCTTCTGGTCGTGCGTCGCGTTGGTCTGCACCCCGATCGTGGCATTGAGCGGGGCCTTTCTCTACCTCAGCCCCAGCCTTCCGTCGGTAGATGCACTGCGCAATACCCAATTGCAAATCCCGCTGCGAATCTACAGTGCCGACGACAAGCTCATCGCCGAGTTTGGCGAAATGCGCCGTTCGCCGATCGAATATGCGCAGATTCCGCAGGACTTCATCAATGCCCTGCTGGCCGCCGAGGACGACAATTTCGAAAACCATTATGGCGTCGATCCCAGCGGCCTGCTGCGTGCGGCCACACAGTTACTAAAGAGCGGACACATACAAAGCGGCGGCAGCACCATCACCATGCAGGTGGCGAAGAACTACTTCCTCACCAGCGAGCGCAGCTTCTCCCGCAAGATCACCGAAATCCTGCTGGCCTTGCAGATTGAACGAGAGCTGAGCAAGGAACAGATCCTGGAGCTGTACGTCAACAAGATCTACCTCGGCAACCGCGCCTACGGCATCGAAGCGGCCGCACAGGTCTATTACGGCAAATCGATTCGAGACCTGAGCCTTGCGCAGATGGCGATGATCGCCGGTCTGCCAAAGGCACCTTCGCGCTACAACCCCCTGGTTGACCCTCAGCGCAGCAAGGAGCGCCGCGACTGGATCCTCGGGCGCATGTACCAGCTCGGAAAGATCGACAAGGCCCGCTACGAAGAAGCGCTGGCTGCGCCGATCGATGCTCGTCACTATGTGCAGCCGCCGGAGCTGGAAGCCCCCTACATTGCCGAAATGGTTCGCGCGGAAATGGTCGGCCGCTACGGTAGCGCTGCTTACACCGAGGGTTATCGGGTCTACACCAGCGTCCCCAGCGAGCTGCAGAACGATGCGACTCGCGCCGTTCGCGCAGGCCTGATCGAGTACGACCAGCGCCACGGCTACCGCGGCCCAGAGACCCAATTCCCCGGGCAGACGCCCGCGCAGTGGCTCGAAGAGCTGCGACGCCAGGGTCTGCGCGGCGGACTGGAGCCCGCCATCGTCACCCAGGTGCAGAAGGACGGTCTGCAGGTGCTCCTGCGCGACGGCCAGCAGGCACAGGTGCCCTGGGAAAGCATGAAGTGGGCGCGCCCCTTCCTCGCCACCAACAGCATGGGACCGCGTCCGGGCAGCCCCGCAGACGTGGCCAAGGCCGGCGACCTGATCCGCGTGAGCCGCAACGACGACGGCACGCTGGCCTTCAGCCAGGTGCCGCAGGCGCAGAGCGCGCTGGTCTCCCTCGATCCGCACGACGGCGCCGTACGCGCCCTGGTCGGCGGTTTCTCCTTCGAGCAGAGCAAGTACAACCGCGCCGTGCAGGCACGCCGCCAGCCCGGATCGAGCTTCAAGCCCTTCCTCTATGCGGCCGCGCTGGACGACGGCTACACCGCCGCCACTCTGGTCAACGACGCCCCCATCGTCTTCGTCGACGAAGCGATGGACCAGGAATGGCGACCGAAGAACGACAACAACACCTTCCTCGGCCCGATTCGCCTGCGCGAGGCCCTGTACCGCTCCCGCAACCTGGTGTCCATTCGCGTATTGCAGAGCATCGGCATCGACTATGCCCTGGACTACGTGACCAAGTTCGGCTTCGAGCGCCAGTACCTGCCTCGCAACCTCTCCCTGGCCCTGGGCACCGCCTCGCTCACTCCGATGGAAGTCGCCACGGGTTGGAGCACCTTCGCCAACGGCGGCTACAAGATTCAGCCCTACGTGATCCAGCGCATCGAGAGCCGCGACGGAGACGTCCTCTACGAAGCCAACCCGACGCTGGCGGAGCCCGCCCCCGAAGGCGCGCAGACCGCGACCACGACGCCGGCACCTACGCCTAGCCCCGCAGCGCCGGCGCAAGATCCCGCCGCCACCGCGACACTGCCCGGCGAAGGCGAACCGCGCCCACGGCATGCCGAGCAGGTGGTCGATCCTCGCACCACCTACATCCTCACCAGCATGCTGCAGGACGTGATCAAGCGGGGGACCGGTCGCCGAGCCCTGGCCCTCGGACGCAACGACCTGGCGGGCAAGACGGGCACCACCAACGATTCCAAGGACAGCTGGTTCTCCGGCTACAACGCCGACCTGGTGACCAGCGTCTGGTCCGGCTTCGACCAGCCGCAGAGCCTGGGCCGCAACGAGTACGGCGGGACCGTCTCCCTACCGATCTGGATGCGCTACATGGGCGCCGCCCTCGAAGGACGCCCGGAGCACGCACCGGCCGAGCCAGACGGCATCGTGACCCTGCGCATCGACCCACAGAGCGGACGTGCGGCCTCTCCGGGCACCCCCGGCGCCTACTTCGAACTGTTCAAGAGCGAGGACACCCCGCCGAGCAACAACGAGTTCGAGCCCGGCACCCGCGCGCCCGGCAGCCCGCTGCCCAGTGACGACGCCACGCCGATCATGGACATCTTCTGATCGGCAAGCACGCCCCCCCCCCTCCAGAAACGAAAGAGCCCCGCCTAGGCGGGGCTCTTTGCATGCGGCGACGGGATCAGCGCTTGAACACGTCGGCCACGCTCTGCAGCGGGTAGTGCGCCGGATAGGGCAGGGTCGCCACACCGCTTTCGATGGCGGCCTTGGCCACTGCATCGGACACCAGCGTAATCAGGCGCGGGTCCATCGGCTTCGGAATGATGTACTCACGACCGAATTCCAGGCTGATGCCGCCGTAGGCGTCGCAGACTTCCTGGGGTACCGGCAGCTTGGCCAGTTCGCGCAGTGCGTTGGCGGCGGCGATCTTCATTTCCTCGTTGATGCGGGTGGCGCGAACGTCCAGGGCACCGCGGAAGATGAAGGGGAAGCCCAGCACGTTGTTGACCTGGTTCGGATAGTCCGAACGGCCGGTGGCCATGATCACGTCGTTGCGGATGGCGTGCGCCAGCTCCGGCTTGATTTCCGGATCCGGGTTCGAGCAGGCGAAGACGATCGGGTTCGGCGCCATGCACGCCAGGTCTTCGGCCTTGAGCAGATCGGCACCGGACAGACCCACGAACACGTCGGCACCCTGCAGGGCGTCGGACAGGGTGCGCTTGTCGGTCTCGGTGGCGAACACCGCCTTGTACTGGTTCAGGTCGGTACGCCCGGCATGAATCACGCCCTGGCGGTCGATCATGTAGATGTTCTCGACCTTGGCGCCCATGCTCACCAGCAGCTTCATGCAGGAGATGGCGGCGGCACCGGCGCCCAGGCAGACGATCTTCGCCTCGGCCAGGTTCTTGCCGGCGATTTCCAGCGCGTTGAGCATGCCGGCCGCGGTGACGATCGCGGTGCCGTGCTGGTCATCGTGGAACACCGGGATGTCGCACTGTTCGATCAGCGCGCGCTCGATCTCGAAGCACTCGGGTGCCTTGATGTCCTCGAGGTTGATGCCACCGAAGGTGATGGAAATGCGCTTGACGGTGTCGATGAAGGCCTGCGGGCTTTCGGCATCGACCTCGATATCGAACACGTCGACACCGGCGAAGCGCTTGAACAGCACGCCCTTGCCTTCCATGACCGGCTTGGAGGCCAGCGGGCCGAGGTTGCCCAGGCCGAGGATGGCGGTACCATCGGAAATCACGGCGACCAGGTTGCCCTTGCCGGTGTAGCTGTAGGCCAACTCGGGATCGCGGCCGATTTCACGCACGGGCTCGGCGACGCCGGGGCTGTAGGCCAGGGACAGGTCGCGTGCGGTGGCAGTGGGCTTGGTCAGCTCGACGCTCAGTTTCCCGGGACGGGGCTGCGCGTGATATTCGAGAGCGGCTGTTTTCAGATCGGACATGTTGGATTTTCCGCTTTTTTTTCGTGGGGACAGGCAGGCGGTCGAGGATACGCAATGTCCAGGCGCCGGACAAGACCACCCGGTCACGCCTGTCAAGGGCGAAGATCTACGACTTTCAGCGAAGTAAGCGACGTTTTCAGCCCATAAAAAAGGCGCCCTAAGGCGCCTTTTCCTACAACGTTGGGGGTTCGGCTTACTTGCTGCCGAAGACACCGAAACGCTGCTTGAAGCGGTCGATACGGCCGCCGGTGTCCAGGACTTTCTGCTTGCCAGTGTAGAACGGGTGGCATTCGGAGCAGACGTCCAGGGAGATGTTCTTGGCGATGGTGGAGCGGGTCTTGATCACGTTACCGCAGCTGCAGGTCGCTTCGATCTCGACGTAGTTCGGATGGATATCGGCTTTCATGGGGTTTTCCTCGCTCGGGCATGCCGCCACCCGACCCGATGTCAGGTACCGCATGCAAAACAGGGTGCGGATCATACGGTCGCCCGAAGCGTCACGCAAGCCCAGCCGATCCACGGTAGGCGCCGCATGCAGCGGACTTGCCTCGCGCCGGGCACTCCGTACACTGGCCGCTCATCCCAGCAGAGCGCCGCCGTGCCCGCCCCGATTCTTCGCCTGGCCCTTGCTTCGCCGCTGCGCCGGCTGTTCGACTACCTGCCGCCACGCGGCGTGGAAGCGGGCGCCCTGCGCCCCGGCGTACGCCTGCGCGTGCCCTTCGGCAACCGCCAGGTGATCGGCGTACTGATCGAACTCGCCGAACACAGCGAAGTCCCGGCGGAAAAGCTCAAGCCCGCCAGCGAACTGCTCGACCACGAACCGCTCCTGCCCGAGCCACTGTTTCGCCTGGCCCTGTGGAGCGCCCAGTACTACCAGCATGCACTGGGCGACACCCTCGCCTGGGCCCTACCGGTCCTGTTGCGCCAGGGTGAGCCGGCCCAGGCCCGCGAGGAACGTTATTGGCACATCGCCGAGGGCGCCAGCCTGGACGATCCGCGCCTGGCGCGCGCACCGCGTCAGCGCCAGGCGTTGCAAGCCATCGCCCAGCACGCCCACGGAGTCGCGCAGACGCTGCTGCCCAAGCTCGGACTGAACCGCGAGAGCCTGGAGCTGCTGCGGCAGAAAGGCCTGCTGCGCCTGGAGGTCCGCCAGGCGCGTCCGCCGGCGCGCAGCGGTGGCTGGCTGGCTCAACCCGAGCTGACCCTCAACGCCGAGCAACGCATCGCCTTCGAAGCGGTGCAGTCGAGCGCCGGCAACTTCGCCTCCTTCCTGCTGGCCGGCGTCACCGGCAGCGGCAAGACCGAGGTCTACCTGCAACTGATTCATCGCACCCTCGCCGCCGGCCGCCAGGCACTGGTGCTGATTCCCGAGATCAACCTCGGCCCGCAGACCGCCGAGCGTTTTTCGCGGCGCTTCAACGCGCGGGTGGCGCTACTGCATTCCGGCCTCAACGACCGCCAGCGTCTGGACGCCTGGCTCGCCGCACGCGATGGCGAGGCGGAGATCGTCATCGGCACGCGCTCGGCGCTGTTCACCCCGCTCAAGCGCCCCGGGCTGATCATCGTCGACGAAGAACACGACGCCTCCTATAAACAGCAGGAAGGCCTGCGCTACCACGCCCGCGACCTCGCCGTGGCGCGCGCGCGCCTGGAGCACACGCCCATCGTCCTGGGCTCGGCGACGCCCTCGCTGGAAAGCCTGCACAACGCGCAGATGGGCCGCTACGGACTGTTGCGCCTGAGCCAGCGCGCCGGCAATGCACAACCGCCCCGCATGCTGCGCCTGGACGTGAAGAGCCTGCCGCTGGATGCCGGCATCAGCGGCCCCTTGCAACAGGCCATCCGCCAGACCCTGGAGGCGGGCCAGCAGGTGCTGGTGTTCATCAATCGCCGCGGCTTCGCACCGGTGCTGCTGTGCCACGACTGCGGCTGGATGTCGATGTGCCCGCGCTGCGATGCGCGCATGACCCTGCACCAGCGGCACAACGAACTGCGCTGCCACCACTGCGGCTACGTCGAACGCCCGCCCGCCGCCTGCCCGAAGTGCAACCACCTGGACCTGCGCCCGGTAGGCGCCGGCACCGAACGCGCCGAGGAACGCCTGCAGATCCTGTTCCCCGAGCATCCGGTCCTGCGCGTCGACCGCGACAGCACGTCGCGCAAGGGCGCCATGGATCGTCTCTATGGGCAGATCGGTCGCGGCGAGCCCTGCATCCTGGTCGGCACGCAGATGCTCGCCAAGGGGCACCACTTCCCTCGGGTCACCCTGGTCGCCATCCTCGACGCCGACGGCGGGCTCTATTCCACCGACTTTCGCGCCGCCGAGCGCATGGCCCAACTGATCGTGCAGGTCGCCGGGCGAGCGGGGCGCGCCGAGGAACCGGGCCGGGTGATCGTGCAGAGTCACATGGCCGACAACCCGCTGCTGGTGCAACTCACCGAGCAAGGCTATTTCGCCTTCGCCGAGCAGGCGCTGGCCGAGCGCCGCGCCGCCGGGCTACCGCCGTTTTCGCACATGGCACTGCTGCGCGCCGAAGCCCACAAGCCCGGCCAGGCCGAGCAATGGCTGGACGAGGCCTGCAGCCTGGCCGAGGAATTGCGCGAGACCCTCGCCACGGACGACGTCGAACTGCTCGGCCCGGTGCCGGCGCCGATGGAACGCCGCGCCGGGCGCCACCGCGCGCAGTTGCTGCTGCAGAGCAACCAGCGCAGCGCACTGCACAAGCTGATGGCGCATTGGCTGCTGCCCCTGGAGCAACTGCCGGGCAGTCGTGCGGTGCGTTGGTCGCTGGACGTGGACCCGATCGACCTGTTCTGAATCCGCGTCACGGCCCTGCGGCTTGCAGCACGTCGCCCCACACCCCGATAATGCGCGGTCCCAAGCCAGCCGCGCAGCACGACCGATGAAAGACACGATTCGCCAACTGATCCAGCAAGCCCTCGTCCGCCTCGAAAGCGAAGGCGTACTGCCTGCCGGACTGACGCCGGCGATCCAGGTGGAGAACGCCAAGGACAAGACCCACGGCGACTTCGCCAGCAACATCGCCCTGATGCTCGCCAAGCCCGCTAGCCTGAAACCGCGGGATCTGGCCGAGAAGCTCCGCGCGGCGCTGCCGGCCGACGCCAGCATCAGCAAGGTCGAGATCGCCGGGCCCGGCTTCCTCAATTTCTTCCAGAACAGCGATGCCCTCGCCGCACGCCTGGAAACGGCGCTGGCCGACGCGCACCTGGGCGTGCCTCGCAGCGCTCCCGCGCAGACCGTGGTGATCGACCTCTCCGCACCGAACCTGGCCAAGGAGATGCACGTCGGCCACTTGCGCTCGACCATCATCGGTGATGCCGTCGGCCGCGTGCTGGAGTTCCTCGGCGACACGGTGATCCGGCAGAACCACGTCGGCGACTGGGGCACTCAGTTCGGCATGCTGCTGGCCTACCTGGAAGAAAAACCGGCCGCCGCCGAAACCGAGCTGTCCGACCTCGAAGGCTTCTACCGCGCCGCCAAGCAGCGTTTCGACGAATCCCCCGAGTTCGCCGACCGCGCGCGCCAACTGGTCGTCGCCCTGCAGGCCGGCGAGCCCGATTGCCTGCGCCTGTGGACGCGCTTCAACGAGATTTCCCTGTCGCATTGCCAGAAGGTCTACGACCGCCTGGGAGTGAAGCTGACCCGCAGCGACGTACGCGGCGAAAGCGCCTACAACGAAGACCTGCCCAAAATCGTCGAAGCACTGCGCGCCAAGGGCTTGCTCACCGAGGATGCCGGCGCCCAGTGCGTGTTCCTCGACGAGTTCAAGAATTCCGAGGGCGACCCGCTGCCGATGATCGTGCAGAAGGCCGGCGGTGGTTACCTCTACGCCACCACCGACCTCGCTGCGACCCGCTACCGCAGCGACGTGCTGCACGCCGACCGCGTGCTCTACTTCGTCGACCAGCGCCAGGCGCTGCACTTCCAGCAGGTCTTCGCCGTGGCGCGCAAGGCCGGCTTCGTGCGCGATGCGATGCAGATGGAGCACATGGGCTTCGGCACCATGAACGGCCCGGACGGCCGTCCGTTCAAGACCCGCGACGGCGGCACGGTGAAGCTCATCGACCTGCTCGATGAAGCCGAGAACCGCGCCTATGCGCTGGTCAGCGAGAAGAACCCCGAGCTGGACGAAGCCGAACTGCGGCGCATCGCCCGCGCGGTGGGCATCGGCGCGGTGAAATACGCCGACCTGTCCAAGCACCGCACCAGCGACTACAGCTTCAACTTCGAACAGATGCTCAGCTTCGAGGGCAACACCGCACCCTACCTGCTGTATGCCTACACCCGTGTCGCCAGCGTGTTCCGCAAGCTGGGCAAGGGTTTCGACGAAATCGACGGCCAATTGCGCCTGCAAGCCGACCAGGAACTGGCACTGGGCGCGCGCCTGGCGCAGTTCGGCGAAGTGCTGGCGAATATCGCCGAGAAAGGTACGCCGCACCTGCTGTGCGCCTACCTCTACGACCTCGCCGGCCTGTTCTCGAGCTTCTACGAGCATTGCCCGATTCTCTCCGCCGAAGACCAGGACACCCGCGCCAGCCGCCTGCGCCTGGCCGCACTGGCCGGTCGCACCCTGCGCCAAGGCCTGGAGCTGCTCGGCCTGGAACCGCTGGAGCGCATGTAAATGGCGCGCAAGAAGCCTGCCCCGAAACGCGGCGCCAGCCGTTACCAGGCACCCAGCAAGAAGCCGGTGCCAGGCTGGCTGTGGCTGGCCTGCGGCCTGATCATCGGCGGCTTCGTGATGTTCCTGCTCAACCTGGAGCCGGGACGTGACGAGGTCGTGCGCACCAAGGACGAGCCGCGCAAGCCGGTCGCCAGTTCCACCCTGGAACCGAACAAGCCGAAGTACGACTTCTACACGCTGCTACCCGAATCCGAAGTGATCGTGCCGCCCGAGGCGCTGCCCGAAAAGCCCACGGCCACGCCCGAGCAGAAACCGGTAAGCCCCGAGGAAGCCGCGCGCATCGACACCCAACGCGCCCAGGCTGCGCTCAACGGCGAGGTGCCCGCACCGCCGCCGCCGGTGGCCAAGGTGGAGACCGACAGCAAGCCCGCCCAGGCGCCGCTGAGTACTCAGTACTTCCTGCAGGCCGGCTCGTTCCGCAAGCGCGATGACGCCGACCGCGTGCGCGCGCAGATCATCCTCATCGGCCAGGACGTACGCGTGGAAAGCGGTACCGTGCGCGACGAGACCTGGTATCGCGTACTGGTCGGCCCCTACGCCAACCGCGACGAGCTTTCCGGCGCACAGAAGCAACTGGCCAGCGCCGGCTTCAGCAACCTGCTGCTGCAACAACGCCAGGTTCGCTGAAGCATGCCGGGCGCCAACCAGGCGCCCGGCCCAGGCGGTTTCCCTTGAAGCCGCACGCCGGCATCCCCATATCGGGAATTCAGTCATTTCCGCTGCCGGAGAATCGCCTTGACCACCATCGTATCCGTCCGCCGTAACGGCAAAGTCGTCATGGGTGGCGACGGCCAGGTCTCGCTGGGCAACACCGTCATGAAGAGCAACGCGCGCAAGGTGCGCCGCCTCTACCACGGCCAGGTGCTGGCCGGGTTCGCGGGTGCCACGGCCGATGCCTTCACCCTCTTCGAGCGCTTCGAAGGCCAGTTGGAGAAACACCAGGGGCATCTGGTGCGCGCCGCCGTGGAGCTGGCCAAGGACTGGCGGACCGACCGTTCGCTGAGCCGCCTCGAAGCCATGCTCGCGGTCGCCAACAAGGATGCCTCGCTGATCATCACCGGCAACGGCGACGTGGTCGAGCCCGAACACGGGCTGATCGCCATGGGCTCCGGCGGCGGCTACGCCCAGGCCGCGGCCCTGGCTCTGCTGGAGAAAGGGGACGCGAACCTTTCCGCCCGCGAGATTGCCGAAACGGCACTGACCATCGCCGGCAGCATCTGCGTGTTCACCAACCAGACCCTGACCATCGAGGAACAGGACAGCGACGCCTGAGCGCCGTCCGTCCTCTGGAGATTTTCATGTCAATGACGCCCCGCGAGATCGTTCACGAACTCAACCGCCACATCATCGGTCAGGAAGACGCCAAGCGCGCCGTGGCCATCGCCCTGCGCAACCGCTGGCGGCGCATGCAACTGCCGGCGGAGCTGCGCCAGGAAGTGACGCCGAAGAACATCCTGATGATCGGCCCCACCGGCGTGGGCAAGACCGAGATCGCGCGGCGCCTGGCCAAGCTGGCGAATGCGCCCTTCCTCAAGGTCGAGGCGACCAAGTTCACCGAAGTCGGCTATGTCGGCCGTGACGTCGAGTCGATCATTCGCGACCTGGCGGATGCTGCGGTGAAGATGCTCCGCGAGCAGGAGGTGCAGAAGATGCGCCACCGCGCCGAGGACGCTGCCGAAGAACGCATCCTCGATGCCCTGCTGCCGCCAGCGCGTGCCGGCTTCAACGAAGACCCGGTTCCCGCCAGCGACTCCAACACCCGCCAACTGTTCCGCAAGCGCCTGCGCGAAGGGCAGTTGGATGACAAGGAAATCGATATCGAAGTCGCCGAGAATCCCGCCGGCGTCGAGATCATGGCCCCGCCCGGCATGGAGGAAATGACCAGCCAGTTGCAGAACCTCTTCTCCAACATGGGCAAGGGCAAGAAGAAAAGCCGCAAGCTCAAGGTCAAGGACGCGCTCAAGGCGATCCGCGACGAGGAAGCCGCGCGCCTGGTCAATGAAGAAGAACTCAAGGCCCGCGCCCTGGAAGCGGTGGAGCAGAACGGCATCGTCTTCATCGACGAGATCGACAAGGTCGCCAAGCGCGCCAATGCCGGTGGTGCCGACGTCTCCCGCGAGGGTGTACAGCGCGATCTGCTGCCGCTGATCGAGGGCAGCACGGTGAACACCAAGATCGGCATGGTGAAGACCGACCACATCCTGTTCATCGCCTCCGGTGCCTTCCACCTGTCCAAGCCCAGCGACCTGGTGCCGGAACTGCAGGGCCGCCTGCCGATCCGCGTCGAACTCAAGGCGCTGTCGCCCGAAGATTTCGAGCGCATCCTGAGCGAGCCTCACGCCAGCCTCACCGAGCAATACTGCGAACTGCTGAAGACCGAGGGGCTGGAGATCGACTTCGCCGAGGACGGCATCAAGCGCATCGCCGAGATCGCCTGGCAGGTCAACGAGAAGACCGAGAACATCGGTGCCCGTCGCCTGCACACCCTGCTCGAACGCCTGCTGGAGGAAGTCTCCTTCGCCGCCGGCGACCTGGCGGGCCAGGAAGACAGCAAGACGTTGCGCATCGACGCCGCCTACGTGAATCATCACCTCGGCGAGCTGGCGCAGGACGAAGACCTGTCCCGCTACATCCTCTGACCGCCCCGCAGCGGCCCACGGGCCGCTGCCCTGCTCCCGGACGACGATCACCATGCACATCCCGACCACCCTCAAGCTGCACAAGGCCTCGCGCACGCTGGAGCTGGGCTATGGCGAACAGCGTCATGTCCTCAGCGCCGAGTTCCTACGCGTGCATTCGCCCTCGGCGGAAGTGCAGGGGCATGGCAATCCGGTGCTGCAGTACGGCAAGCAGAAGGTCGCGCTGACCGGCATCGAGCCCGCCGGCAATTATGCGGTGAAGCTGACCTTCGACGACGGCCACGACAGCGGTCTGTACAGCTGGGACTACCTCTACCAGCTGTGCACTCGCCACGATGAGCTGTGGGCCGACTACCTGATGCAACTCGCCGCCGCCGGTCGCTCGCGCGATCCGGATGAGACGGTGGTGAAGTTGATGCTTTGAGCCGGAGCGCAGGCTAGCCGGGCCTTAGGAGGCCAGAGCATCGTAGGATGGGTTGAGCATGGCGATACCCATCAATCTCTGATCGTTGATCGCTTCTGATCGTTCCCACGCTCCTGCGTGGTACGCCTCCTAAGACGCCGAGGTAACGAACACAGAGCGCCCGGGGCTGCATTCCCAGGCGGCCGCAACTCCGGATTAGAGCAGACGCACCAGGCCTTCGGTGCCAAAGGACGCTTGTCGGCGCTTCTCGGGAACTCCCTGTTTCGCCCTCCTGGGCGACCCACTTTTGTCTGGGCAAAAGTGGGCAAAAACCCTGTCCCCGGCGATCCGGCCCCGCCCGCTCTCGCGGACGGGGTTCGTTCACTCCATCGCCGCTCCACAGGCCCGGCGTATACGGGCCATCCCTGGCCCGATGCGCCTTTCGCCGCCATCCAGGCGGCTCAACCTGCTACGCGACGACTCCGTTCACCCGGACCAACGGGGCGCTTCCGCGTCGCCCGCCAATAAGTAGGATGGGTTGAGCACAGCGATATCCATCACGCGGCCACGATGGGTATCGTCGCTACGCTCCTCGACCCATCCTACGGGGCCAGTGCCGAGTCAGAGCAACGCGGCCACCGATAACACGGCTTGCACCCGGGGCCCCTTCAGGAGGCCGAGTGGAGGTGTTGCGCAGGGGGATGCGAGGCAGGACGCCGAGCAAGGCGCGCCCCCGGAGCAGCGCCGGAGTGAGGGAACCCCAGCTGCGCAGCGGCTGGGGCCGGATGGTGGGGTCGCCTTCTCTTTGGTTACTTTCTCTTGGCGACCAAGAGAAAGTGACTCGCCGTGCAAGGCGAAACCTGGAGCCCCATCCGAGGAAAGCGCCACGCTCCCACACCCAAGCCAAAAACCACAAACACCAGTACCGGCGGCTGCGGCTGAGGCTGAGGCTGAGGCTGAGGCTGAGGCTGAGGCTGAGGCTGAGGCTGAGGCTGAGGCTGAGGCTGAGGCTGAGGCGCAGGATTAGAGCAAGTACGCCGGGCCTTCGCTGCCAAAGGACGATTGTCGGCGTTCCTCCGAGACTCAGGCCAGCGCCTTGTCCAGGCTGCGCTCGATCTTCTGCTCGATCATGCCCTTCATCGGCGTGAGCATCATCGCTAGCTTCAGCTCCACGGTAACCTTCGCGGCCTCGACCAGGATCTGCCCGTTGGCGCCGGCGTGGTTGAGCTTGAGGCTGTCACCCTCCCACTCAGAGGCAACGCCGAAGTCGCTGGAGAGCTTCTCGGCAATCATTTCCGCCTTGGCCCGGGCGGCCTCCAGGCCCAGCGAATGTTCTCGTTCGACGACGATGCGCGACATGCAGCTTTCCTATGCGGCAAGGATGGGATGCGCACTATAGCAGCGCTGCGACCTCTTGCCGCCCAGCCAAAGTCGGGCGCCCTGGCGAACGAAACGAACGCAGACGCCAGGCCGTTCTGGTTTAGAATGCCGCGACACTTTTCAGCCGGTGAAGCCAGATGACCGATATGCCCAAGGGCCCAGACAGCGAACCGACCACCCATTTCGGCTACCAGAACGTGCCGGAGAGCGAGAAGGCGCGCAAGGTGGCCGATGTGTTCCATTCGGTCGCAGCCAAGTACGACCTGATGAACGACGTGCTCTCCGGCGGCATGCATCGGTTGTGGAAGCGCTTCACCATCGAGCTTTCCGGGGTGCGCAGCGGCAATCGGGTACTGGATATCGCTGGCGGCACCGGCGATCTGGCTCGACAGTTCTCGCGCCTGGTCGGCCCCAGCGGTGAAGTCGTGCTGGCCGACATCAACGAATCCATGCTGCGCGTCGGGCGTGATCGCCTGCTCGACAAGGGCGTATCCGGCAACGTGCGCTTCGTCCAGGCCGACGCCGAGAAACTGCCCTTCCCGGACAACCACTTCGACGTCGTCACCATCGCCTTCGGCCTGCGCAACGTGACCCACAAGGAAGACGCCCTACGTTCCATGCTGCGCGTGCTCAAGCCGGGCGGACGCCTGCTCGTGCTGGAGTTCTCCAAGCCGCGCAATCCGCTGCTGGGCAAGCTCTACGACAGCTACTCGTTCAACTTCATGCCGCTGGCCGGCAAGCTGATCACCCAGGACGCCGAGAGCTATCGCTACCTGGCCGAATCGATCCGCATGCACCCGGACCAGGAAACCCTGAAGGCGATGATGATCGATGCCGGCTTCGAGCGCGTCACCTTCCACAACATGACCGGCGGCATCGTCGCCCTGCACCGCGGGATCAAGCCCTGATGCTCGGCCAGGCGCTGCTCGCCGGCATCGAGGCGAGCCTCAACCGGGCGCTGAAGCTGGATGCCACGGCCCTGCCACGCCTTGCACGACTGGCCGGCAAGGTGATCGAGGTGGACTGCAGCGCACCGGCCCTACGCCTGTTCCTGCTGCCCCAGGCCGACGGCCTGCGCCTGGCCGCACGCTGGGAGGCTCCCGCCGACTGCGTGCTGCAGGCGCCTGCGAGCACGCTGCTGCGGCTGCTCGCCAGCCGCGAGAAAAGCGCCGTACTGCACCGCGCGGACCTCACCCTGCTCGGCGACAGCAGCGTCCTGCATCAGCTCTCGGCGATCTTCGACGAGCTCGAACTGGACTGGGAATACGAACTCTCCCTGCACCTGGGCCCGGTCGCCGCGCACCTGCTCGGCAGCGGCCTGCGCCAGGGCGGCCAATGGGCCACCCAGAGTGGCGAGAGCCTGCGCCAGAACCTCGCCGACTATCTCGCCGAGGAAACCCGCCTGCTCGTCGGCCGGGAGGAAGCCGAGGCGCGGTTCGCGCAGCTCGACGCCCTGCGTCTCGAGCTCGACCGGTTAGAAGCACGCATCGACCGACTGATCCGCCACAAGGCTACGCAATGAAGCTGTTCGCCGCGCTCCGCCGCCTGCTGCGCATTCTCTTCGTGGTGATCCATTACCGTCTCGACGACCTGGTGCTGGAGCTGCCGCTGCCCTGGTGGCTGCGCGCCACCGGCTACCTGTTGCCTTGGCGCTGGCTGCCGCGGCGCCGCTCGAAGCTCTCCCGCGGTACGCGCCTGCGCCTGGCGCTGGAGCACCTCGGCCCGGTCTTCATCAAGTTCGGGCAGATCCTCTCCACTCGCCGCGACCTGCTCCCCGAGGACATCGCCCTGGAGCTTGCGCACCTGCAGGACAAGGTACCGCCCTTCCCGCCGGAAAAGGCGGTGGCCTTGATCGAATCCCAGCTCGGTGCGCCGATCGCCCAGTTGTTCGCACGCTTCGAGCAACGTCCACTGGCGTCCGCCTCGGTTGCCCAGGTGCATGCCGCGCAGTTGCACAGCGGTGAGGAAGTGGTGGTCAAGGTGGTGCGCCCCGGCCTCAAGCCGGTGATCGCCCAGGACATCGCCTGGCTGCTACTGCTCGCGCGCAGCGCGGAGCGCATCTCCAGCGAAGCGCGCCGACTGCATCCGGTGGAAGTGGTCCGCGATTACGAACGGACCATCTACGATGAGCTCGACCTGCTCCGCGAAGCCGCAAACTCCAGTCAGCTCAAGCGCAACTTCGAAGGCTCGCAACTGCTTTACGTGCCCCAGGTGCATTGGGATCTGTGCCGCCCCCGCGTGCTGGTGATGGAACGCATCTACGGCATTCCGGTAACCGACATGGCAGCCCTGGCCGACCAGCGCACCGACCTCAAGGCGCTCGCCGAGCGCGGCGTCGAGATCTTCTTCACCCAGGTCTTCCGCGATAGCTTCTTCCACGCCGACATGCACCCGGGCAACATCTTCGTCAGCACCCGCGAGCCGTGGAATCCGCAGTACATCGCCATCGACTGTGGCATCGTCGGCAGCCTCACGCCGCAGGACCAGGACTACCTCGCGCGCAACCTGGTCGCCTTCTTCAAGCGTGACTACCGCAAGGTCGCGCAACTGCACATCGACTCCGGCTGGGTGCCGAAGGAGACCAAGGTCAACGAGTTCGAGGCGGCCATCCGTACCGTCTGCGAGCCGATCTTCGAGCGCCCACTCAAGGACATCTCCTTCGGCCAACTGCTGCTGCGCCTGTTCCAGACCGCCCGGCGCTTCAACATGGAGATCCAGCCGCAGTTGGTGCTGCTGCAGAAGACCCTGCTGAACATCGAAGGACTTGGCCGCCAGTTGTACCCGGAGCTCGACCTGTGGAGCACCGCGCGCCCCTACCTGGAGCGCTGGATGCGCGAGCGCATGGGGCCACGCAAGCTGCTCGGCAACCTGCAGAGCCAGGTCGAGCAGATGCCGCACCTGGCGAACATGACCCGCGATCTGCTGGAGCGCCTGTCCCAGCCGCACCGCAACGATCCGCCGCCACCCTGGCGTAGCAATCGCGACGGCGCCGTGCTGCGCCTGATCGGCCTGGTGCTGCTCGCTGCGGCGGCCAGCCAGTTGCTGGTCCTCGAACAGCCACTGGCGCCAGCGGCCTGGAGCGGATGGGCGGCAGCCCTGGGCGGACTCTACTTGGTGATCCGCCGATAGCCAGTTTGCCCGCCGACTGGCAAACTGGACAAAGCGCCGCACCGGCGCAGACCGATGAAAGAGCCCTCGGGGCAAGAAGTAGTGATGAACGACTGGCTGCAAGAGATCAAGTGGGACAGCGATGGCCTGGTACCCGCCATCGCCCAGGACCACGCGAGCGGGCGCATCCTGATGATGGCCTGGATGAACCGCGAGGCACTGGCCCTGACCGCTGCCGAAGGCCGCGCCATCTATTGGTCACGTTCGCGTGGCAAACTGTGGCGCAAGGGCGAGGAGTCCGGCCATGTGCAGAAGCTCCACGAACTGCGCCTGGACTGCGACGCCGACGTGGTGGTGCTGCTGGTCGAACAGATCGGCGGCATTGCCTGCCACACCGGCCGGCAGAGCTGTTTCTATCGCGTCTATCGCGATGGTGCCTGGCACACTGTCGATCCGGTCCTGAAAGACCCGCAAGCCATCTACGAGCACAAGCATGAGTGATACCCTCGAGCGACTGGCCGAGGTACTGGAGGCCCGCAAGCAAGCGGCGCCGGACAGCTCCTATGTCGCCAGCCTCTACCACAAGGGTCTGAACAAGATCCTCGAGAAACTTGGCGAAGAGTCGGTGGAAACCATCATCGCCGCCAAGGACGCCGCCGTGAGCGGAGACAGCAAGGACCTGATCTACGAAACCGCCGACCTGTGGTTCCACAGCCTGGTCATGCTCGCCGCCCTCGGCCAGCACCCCCAGGCGGTACTGGACGAACTGGACCGGCGCTTCGGCCTGTCGGGGCACGCGGAAAAGGCAGCGCGCCCGAAATCCTGAACACCATCTATCTGGAGGACTCACCATGGGTCTCGGCGGCATCAGCATCTGGCAACTTCTCATCATCCTGCTCATCGTCGTCATGCTCTTCGGCACCAAGCGCCTGAAGGGACTGGGGTCGGACCTGGGCGACGCGATCAAGGGCTTTCGCAAGTCGATGAACACCGAAGAGGAAAAATCCTCGGTGGAAGACAAGACGCAGAATCACACCTACCAGGGTGAAGCGCACAAGGTCGAGGAACCGGCGCGCAAGGACTGATCCGTCCATCTTCCAGCAACGGGTGACGCATGTTCGACGTGGGCTTTACCGAGCTGCTGCTCACCGGCTTGATCGCACTGCTGGTGCTCGGTCCCGAGCGCCTGCCGGGCGCGGCGCGTACCGCCGGCCTGTGGATCGGTCGGCTCAAACGCAGCTTCAACACGATCAAGACCGAGGTCGAGCGCGAGATCGGCGCCGACGAGATACGCCGTCAGCTGCATAACGAGCGCATCCTCGACCTCGAGCGCGAAATGAACCGCAACGTACTGGAGCCACCCAAGCCCAAGTCGGCGGCCGACAGCGCGCCCCCGGACACTCCCGCCGCGGCGCAACCGCCAGCACAGGCCGACGCCCCGCCGCACCCCGTCGCCAGCGACAGTCAGGACAAGCCTTCGACACCATGAGCAAACCCCAGCAAGACGACCGGGAAATGCCGCTGGTCGCCCACCTGACCGAGCTGCGCTCGCGCCTGCTGCGCTGCGTGGTGGCGGTGCTGCTGATCTTCGGCGGCCTGTTCTACTTCTCCCAGGACATCTACGCCCTGGTCGCGGCGCCGCTGCGCCACTACCTGCCGCCGGGCGCGACCATGATCGCCACCGGCGTGGCCTCACCGTTCCTCACGCCGTTCAAGCTGACCATGATGGTGGCGCTGTTCATCGCCATGCCGGTGGTGCTGCATCAGATCTGGGGCTTCATCGCCCCCGGCCTGTACAAGCACGAGAAGCGCCTCGCCATCCCGCTGTTGATATCCAGCGTGCTGCTGTTCTATGGCGGCATGGCCTTCGCGTACTTCGTGGTGTTCCCGGTGATGTTCGGCTTCTTCGCCAGCGTCACGCCCGAAGGCGTGGCGATGATGACCGACATCGGCCAGTACCTCGACTTCGTGCTCACGCTGTTCCTCGCCTTCGGCGTGGCCTTCGAGATTCCCATCGCCACCATCCTGCTGATCTGGGTGGGTATCGTCGACGTCGCCGGACTGCGCAAGAGCCGCCCCTACGTCATCGTTGGCTGCTTCCTGGTCGGCATGGTGCTCACCCCGCCGGATGTCTTCTCGCAGACCCTGCTGGCGGTGCCGATGTGGATTCTCTTCGAATCCGGGGTGTTCTTCGGCTCGTTGATCTCCCGCCGCAGCAAGGACGAAGAGCCCGCCGCCAGCTCCGATGCGCAGCCGCCCGCACCGCGTTCGTGAACCTGCTGCTGCTCGAGCAGGATGACCTGCTGACCGAAGACCGCGCGCTGTTGCGCGGTCGCCGCCTGCGACATCTCCACGAAGTCCATCGCGCCGAGGCCGGCGACAGCCTGCGCGTAGGCCTGCTGGGCGGAGCCATGGGCAGCGCCAGACTGCTGCGCCTGCAGTCTGACGAAGCAGAACTGGCCCTGGAGCTGGACCAGCCGCCGCCGGCCAAGCTGCCGCTGACCCTGTTGCTCGCCCTGCCCCGGCCGAAGATGCTGCGCCGCGTGCTGCAGACGGTCTCCGCGATGGGCGTGCCGCGCCTGGTGCTGGTCAACAGCTACCGGGTGGAAAAGAGCTACTGGCAGACGCCCTTTCTCGAAGCCGAGGCGATCCGCGAGCAACTGCTCCTGGGACTGGAGCAGGCGCGCGACACGCGGCTGCCCGAGGTGAGCCTGGAGACCCGCTTCAAGCCCTTCGTCGAGGACCGCCTACCGGCCCTGGTCGCCGGCACCCAGGGCCTGGTCGGCCACCCCGGCGCCTATCCGCCCTGCCCGCGCGACGTGCGGGGCCCGGTGACCCTGGCGATCGGCCCCGAAGGCGGCTGGATTCCCTACGAGGTAGAGAAACTGCAGGCGGCGGGGCTTTCTCCGGTCCAGTTGGGCGAACGCATCCTGCGCGTGGAAACGGCGGTGCCGGCCCTGCTGGCGCGGCTGTTCTAGCGTCGGTCGTTGCGATCGCCTGAACGAAGCACAAAGCATTCTTCCTTTCGCCGTGGTCGTAGGTAGACTGGGACTGTCGCCCACCGGACGACAGCTCCACGGGAACAGGCCCACGTTCGCCAGAGAGGGAAGAGCCGATGCGCACGCTGACCATCGACATGCCCAGCCTGGCCCAGGCCATGGCCGATCCGTTGCACGACTACCTGCTGGACCTGCGCAACGGCCACCTGATCGCCATCGAGGCCGATGCGCCCGATGAGCACATCTACGGCGAGGCGGAAGACCTGCCCCAGCGCTATCTTCCCGTAGAGCCGCTGGGAGGTGCCGAACGCCTCGCCATGCGCGAATCCTTTCTCTTCGAACTGCAGCATCCCCATGCGCACCCGGTACTCGCCGCGGCACTGAGCACGCGCAAACCGCTGCGCACCTTCAGCTATGAGCTGGAGCAATTCCCCGAGGTCCGCGAAGCCTGGCGCGACTACGAAAGTCAGCAGATGCAGGAGTACGCACTGGCCTGGCTGCACGAGCAGGGCCTGGAGCCGGGCGAAGCACCCCGCGACTGGCGCGGCGTGCCGGAGGGCATTCGCCGGCGTCTGGAAAAAGGCCTGGAAGCGCGCTGAGCCGCTACGGCAAGGCGCGCAGCCCGGAGGGAACGCGGCCGGCCAGCTACAGCACCTGGCGCAGGAACGTCTGGGCGCGCGGGTCCCTGGGTTGGGCGAAGAACTCCGCCGGCGGCGCATCTTCGAGCAGCTTGCCGTGATCGAAGAACAACACGCGATCGGCAACTTCGCGGGCGAAGCCCATCTCGTGGGTCACGCAGACCATGGTCATGCCTTCTTCGGCGAGAGTCTTCATCACCTCCAGCACCTCGCCGACCATCTCCGGGTCGAGCGCCGAGGTCGGCTCGTCGAACAGCATCACCTTCGGGTCCATGCACAGGGCGCGGGCGATGGCCACGCGCTGCTGCTGGCCGCCGGAAAGCCGCGACGGATACTCGCCGGCCTTCTGCGCGATACCGACCTTTTCCAGCAACGCCCGCGCCTTGGCTTCACGCTCGGCACGGCCACGCTTGCGCACGACCTTCTGCGCCAGGCAGAGGTTTTCCAGCACGCTCATGTGCGGGAACAGGTTGAAGTGCTGGAACACCATGCCGACTTCGCGGCGGTAGGCGTTGATGTCGGTGCGCGGATCGGCCAGGTCGACGCCGTCGATCGCCACCGAACCCTCGTCGAACTCCTCCAGCCCATTCAGGCAGCGCAGGAAGGTCGACTTGCCGGAGCCGGACGGTCCGACCACGACCAGGACTTCGCCGCGCGCCACCTGGGTGGTCACCCCATCCACCGCGCGCACCTGCTGGCCACGCGCATCGAAGACCTTCACCAGGTCACGGACTTCAATCACTTTGCGCAAGCCTCCGTTCCAGGCGGTTGGCGATCTGCGACAGCGGCAGGTTGATCACCAGGTACAGCGCCGCGACACAGAACCAGATCTCGAAGGTCGAGAACGAGGTAGTAATCGCCTCGCGGCCGCTCTTGGTCAGTTCGGTGATGGCGATCACGGAGACCAACGAGGTGTCCTTGACCAGGCTGATGAACTGCCCGGCCAGCGGCGGCAGTACGCGCTTGAACGCCTGCGGCAGCACCACATAGCGCATCGCCTGGCCACCGTTGAGCCCTAGCGAGCGGGCCGCTTCGCTCTGCCCGCGGGCGATCGACTGCACGCCCGCACGGATGATCTCGGCGACGTAGGCGCCGGTGAACAACGCCAGCGCGGCGACCCCGGCGAACTCGCGGGAGAAGTTCAGCACGGTGCCAACGAAGAAATAGAAGATGAATATCTGCACCAGCAGCGGCGTGCCGCGCACCAGCTCGACGTAGACCGTCGACAGGTCACGCAGCGTCGGGTTGCGCGACAGCCGGCAGAGCCCGGCGGCCAGGCCGATCGCCAGCCCCAGGGCACCCGCGGAGACGGACAGCCAGAGCGTGGTCCAGAGTCCCCAGAGCAGCGGACCGGCGGCCCAGTGGCGCGTCACGCCGAGCACATCACCCTCGCTGACGTCGTCACCCTCGCTGACGCGCAGGCTGTCGCGCGCCACCTCGACCTGTTGTTCGCCACCGTTTTCCAGCGCCAGGCTGACCCGCACCCGCTCGCCGGCATCGAGCAGCTCGCGTACCTGGCCGTAGTCGGCGGCCCGCTGGGCATCCTCGGCGTGGTAGACGAAATACTGGGGGATGCGGTTCCAGCGCCACTCGTAGGAAATCCGCGAGGTCGACCAGCCAAGGGCGGCGATCAGGCCGACCAGCACGGCTACGGTGAGCAGGTGCCAGGGCCACTGGGGGCGTTTGTTTCGACTCACAGGCGAGACTCCGGGCCGGCAGAGCAGGCGCGGGTGGGCGCTAGCGCCCTGCCCGCGCAGGTGTCAGGCGGGGTTATTCCATGTCCTTGAGCCAGGCGGTGCTCTTGAACCACTTGGCGTACAGGCGATCGTAGGTGCCGTCGTGACGGATCTGGCCGAGGAAGTTGTTGATCCAGTTGAGGCTGTCGTAGTCGCCTTTCTTCAGGCCGAAGGCCAGCGGCTCGTAGGTGAACGGCTCGTCGAGGAACAGCAGCTTGCCGGCACCGGCCTTGTCCACCGCGACCACGTTGTAGGGCGCGTCGTAGACGAAGGCGTCGGCCTTGCCGTTGACCACGTCCATCACCGCTTCCTGCTCGTTGTCGAAGCCGGAGTACTTGGCCTGGGACATCAGCTTCTTGGCGACCATCTCACCGGTGGTGCCGATCTTCGAGGTGATGCGGTACTTGGCGTCGTTGAGGTCCTTGTACGACTTGACCTCGCCCGCCAGCTCCTTGCGGATCAGCAGGGTCTGGCCGACGACGATGAAGGGATCGGCGAAGTTGACCCGCAGGTTGCGCTCCTGGGTCAGGGTCATGCCGGAGCCGATCATGTCGAACTTGTCGGTGAGCAGAGCCGGGATGATGCCGTCGTAGCTGGTGGAGACGAGCTCCAGCTTGACCCCCATGGCCTTGGCCATGGCCTTGAGCAGGTCGACTTCGAAACCGATGATGTCGCCGCGCTTGTCGGTCATCTCGAACGGCATGTAGGTCGGGTCCATGCCGACGCGCAGGGTGCCGCGCTGGACGGCGTCGTCGATCATGCCGGCCTGGGCCACGCCACTGAGGGCGCAAACGGACAGCAGCAGGGAAGCGAACAGCTTTTTCATGGTTGCTCCGTGAGTGAGGATTGCAATGGGCGCCGCGCCCGATGCCCGGACGCAAAGCCGCGCATGCTAACGCCAAGCGCCGCACAAGGCGAGCCAACTTTGCAGGTTGATGACGTTTGGTCGCGTGGATCGCCGCTTTTCGCGCCGCTAGCCCGGACGTTACCGCCGCTCAACTTTCCAGCAGGAAGGTCACCGGGCCGTCGTTGACCAGGTGTACCTGCATGTCCGCACCAAAACGGCCAGAGGCCACCTCCGGGTGCGCAGCCCGGGCGCGCTGCAGCAGCGCCTCGAACAGCTCGGCACCCAAGGCGGGAGGGGCCGCGCTGGAAAAGCTCGGACGCAGGCCACTGCGGGTATCGGCCACCAGCGTGAACTGCGAGACCAGCAGCAGGCCACCCTCGACATCCCGCAGCGAGCGGTTCATGCGCCCCGCTCCATCGGCGAAGACGCGGTAGTTGAGCAAGCGCTGCAGCAGCTTGTCGACCGCCGCGAGATCGTCCTGCGGCTGCACGCCGACCAGCGCCAGCAGACCATGCCCGATACGCCCGACCACCTCATCGGCGACTTCGACGCGAGCCTGGCTGACCCGCTGGATCAGCGCCCTCACGCTTCTTCGGGAGGCAGCGCGAGGATCTGCCGGGCGAGGCGCCCGGTGGCGCGTACCAGTGCATCCACGGTACCCGGCTCCGTAGCCGCGTGACCGGCATCGCGGATGATGTTCAGCTCGCTGCCCGGCCAGGCCTGGTGCAGTTGCCAGGCATTTTCGAGCGGCGTCACCACGTCGTAACGGCCATGTACGATGACGCCGGGCAGGTGGGCGATCTTCGGCATGTCGCGCAGCAGTTGATCGGGTTCGAGGAAGGCATCGTTCATGAAGTAATGGCATTCGATGCGCGCCACGGCCAGGGCGTTCTCATGGAAGCGCTCCACTGTCGCCGGGTTCGGCCGCAGGGTCAGGGTGCGCCCTTCCCAGCAAGCCCAGGCGCGCGCCGCCGCCATCTGCGCGATCTCGTCGCTGCCGGTGAGCCGACGATAGAAGGCCGGCACCAGATCATCCCGCTCGGCGGCGGGGATCGGCGCGAGGTAGTCCTGCCAGTAATCGGGGAACAGTCGGCTGGCACCCTCCTGGTAGAACCAGCGGATCTCCTGCGGGCGACAGAGGAAGATGCCGCGCAGGACCAGCGCATGCACGCGCTCAGGATGCGTCTGCGCATAGGCCAGCGACAGGGTCGAGCCCCAGGAGCCGCCGAACAGCACCCATTTGTCGATGCCCAGCTTCTCGCGGATTCGTTCCATGTCCGCCACCAGATCCCAGGTACTGTTGTCCTTCAGGCTCGCATGGGGCGTGGAACGGCCGCAGCCACGCTGGTCGAAGGTGACGATGCGATACAGCGACGGATCGAAGAAACGCCGCGAGGACGCATCGCACCCCGCACCCGGCCCTCCGTGCACGAACAGCACAGGGAGCCCTTCGGGGCTGCCGCTCTCGTCCACATAGAGGCTATGGGTATCATCCACCGCCAGGCTGTGGCGGGCGTAGGGTTTGATCTCCGGGTACAGACTGAGCATGGGGCACTCCGGTGGGCGGCAGAAGCGGCAGGAAGCCGGTCACTGTCGCATCATAGCGGGGAATGCTGATGCCAGTCAGCGCCGCCAGATCAGGTCCGAGGTGTCGTAGCCGCGCGCATGGGCGATCTCGAGCAGCCGCTGGCGGGTAGCGGCATCGATCTTTTCCTCGCGACTGAGCAGCCACAGGTATTTGCGATCCGGATGCCCGACCAGGGCGTGCTGATAGTCGTCATCGACGTAGAGCACCCAGTAGTCGCCCTTGGCCAGGCTGGGCAGCAGACGGCTGAAGACGTTGTCGAAGCGCACCCAGAGCTTGTCGGTCCGCCCTTCCACCTGTGGCCAGGCGACACCCGTGGCTTGCTGCCACTCCCCTTCATCGGTCAGGCAGCGGTTGGTCACCGCGATGCGCCCATCGTCGCGAAGGCGGTACTGGGCCTGGGAGCTCACGCAATGGCGCTGGAAGAACATCGGCAGACGTGCCTGCTCGTACCAGGTGCCCGCGTAGCGCTGCAGGTCCACCTGCTGGGTCTGTGGCGGTTGCCCGCCGCTACCGGCACAGCCGGCAAGCAACAGCGTAAGGCAAAGAATGGCAGGCAGGCGCATGATCGTTCCTCCAGGAAATCAGGGCAGGTTGTGCCCGGAAAACAGCATCACCCGCTCACCGGCGTACTGCACGCTGATGTAGCGAGTCTCGTCGCCCCATCGGCAACTGAGCATGCCCAGCGCTCCGGAGCACTCGCGCGGCGAGCCGAGCAGCGCCTCGACTTCGGCCTTGCTCATGCCGGCGGAGAGCTTGTCGTAGTTGCTCTGGGTGACCTTGCTGCAGGCCGCCAGCAAGAGCATGCCGAGCAACAGGAAGGGACGCAGTTTCATGGGGGCGGGCCCTCGTGTTCAGAAACGCGAACCCGGCTCGGCCAGAAAGGCCGCCTCGGCCTCGCTGTCCTGACGTCCGAGTATCGCGTTGCGGTGGGGAAAACGTCCGAAGCGCTCGATCACCTGGCGGTGGCGCCGCGCGAAATCCAGAAAATCGGCGAAAGGCTCGGCGTCCGCCATGGCCTGGCTCAGCGCGGCGAAGGCCGCCTCGCTGCGGCGCTGCGCCTCGAGGTCCTCGGCGTGCTCCAGCACCAGATAGGCGAACACCCGGGCAATCGCCGGCAGATGCGCATCGTGCCCCTCCGCCAGACCGTGCTCCAGCACGACGCGGGCACGGGCATCGCCTGCGAAGGCCGCCGGCGTGCCTCGGTGGATCATTCGCGGCAACTGGTCGAGTAACAGCAACAACCCGAGCCAACCCTGGGGCGAGGCACACCAGGCGTCCAGCTCGCCGGCCAGGGCCTGCTCGGCGAGGGCGGCGAAGCACTCGCGCGCCTGCTCGTCCTGTTCGGCGCGGTAACCGAACCACAGGCGACCGCGTGCCTCGGCAACGCCCTGGGCCTGAGCCAGTTCGTCGGCATCGCGCTGCAGCGGGATACCGAACCACCAGGCGAGCAGGCCGTCCCAGGGCGCGGGCATGCGTCAGGCCTTGTGGTAACCGGTGACCCGCTGGACTTCCTCTTTCGAGCCGAGGAACACCGCAACCCGCTGGTGCAGCGCTTCGGGCTTGATGTCGAGGATGCGCTGGTGGCCGTTGGTCGCGGCGCCGCCCGCCTGCTCGATGAGCATGGACATCGGGTTGGCCTCGTACATCAGGCGCAGCTTGCCGGGTTTCTCCGGCTCGCGGGCATCGCGCGGGTACATGAAGACGCCGCCGCGGGTGAGGATGCGATGCACGTCTGCGACCATCGAGGCGATCCAGCGCATGTTGTAGTTCTTGCCCAGCGGGCCTTCCTTGCCGGCCAGCATCTCGTCGACGTAGCGCTTCACCGGGGCTTCCCAGTGGCGCTGGTTGGACATGTTGATGGCGAACTCGGCGGTGGTTTCAGGCACGCTGATGTTGTCGTGGGTGAGCACGAAGCTGCCCATCTCGCGGTCCAGGGTGAAGCCTTTCACGCCGTCGCCCAGGGTCAGCACCAGCATGGTCTGCGGGCCGTAGATGGCGTAGCCGGCAGCCACCTGCTCGGTACCCGGCTGCAGGAAGGCTTCATCGCTCAGCGGCTCGTTCTGGCTGAAACAGTTACCGGGGCAACGCAGCACCGAGAAGATGGTACCGACAGAGACGTTGACGTCGATGTTGGAGGAGCCGTCGAGCGGGTCGAACGTCAGCAGGTAAGCGCCCTTGGGGTAGCGACCGGGAATCTGATAGACCTTGTCCATCTCTTCGGAAGCCATGCCCGCCAGGGTGCCACCCCACTCGTTGGCCTCCAGCAGGATTTCGTTGGAAAGCACGTCGAGCTTCTTCTGCACCTCGCCCTGCACGTTCTCGGTTTCCATGCTGCCGAGCACGCCGCCGAGCGCGCCCTTGGCCACGGCATGGCTGATTTCCTTGCAGGCACGCGCCACCACCTCGATGAGGAAGCGCAGGTCGGCCGGGGTGTTGTGACTGCGGGTCTCTTCGATCAGGTAGCGGCTAAGGGTGACGCGGGACATGGACGGGCTCCGAAGGCTGGAAAACCGGCGCAGTTTAGCGCGGCGGGACGAACAATGCTGCGTCAGACCCGCACGCCATGCGTGGAGTTCAGCGCAACGGCACGGCCTCCGGCCTGCGGCCGACTGTCGCCGCGGGGCATGCGCTGTCGTTTTTATTGATTGATCGTTCAATTAACACTCCCTAGACTTACCGGCATACGTAATAGCCCGGGAGTCCCAGCATGCCCAAGGTCGGAATGCAGCCGATCCGTCGTTCCCAATTGATCCACGCCACGCTAGAGGCGGTGGACCAGGTGGGCATGGGCGACGCCAGCATTGCCTACATCGCGCGGCTGGCTGGCGTCTCCAACGGCATCATCAGCCACTACTTCCAGGACAAGAACGGCCTGCTCGAAGCCACCATGCGGCACCTGATGAACGCCCTGCGCACCGCGGTGCAAGCGCGCCGCACGGCGCTGCGCGGCACCGGCGAGGACGATCCGCGGGCGCACCTGCGGGCGATCATCGAAGGCAACTTCGACGACACCCAGGTCAACGGTCCGGCGATGAAGACCTGGCTGGCGTTCTGGGCCAGCAGCATGCACCAGCCGCAGTTGCGCCGCCTGCAACGCATCAACGACCGGCGCCTGTATTCGAACCTGTGTGGGGAATTCCGCCGCGTACTGCCCGGCGAGCAGGCGCGGCGCGCGGCACGCGGCCTGGCGGCGCTGATCGACGGCCTGTGGCTGCGCGGCGCGCTCTCGGGAGACGAGTTCGACGTCGCCCAGGCCCTGCGCATCGCCTGCGACTACCTGGACCAGCAACTGCCGACCAGCCACTGACGGCTCCCCCTTCAACCGGTGCGCCAGGGCGCGCCAGGGCAGCGTTTTGCCCGCCTACCGACGAGAGAGGTCGCCATGCCCCGCTTCGCCCCGCAACAGCTGTACATCCACGGACGCCTGCAGGATGGCCAGGGCCCGCTGTTCGAGAGCATCGACCCGGCCACCGGCGACGTACTCGCCCAGGTGCATAGCGCCTCTGCCGCCGATGTGGACGCCGCGGTCGCCAGCGCCACCGAGGGCCAGCGTGCGTGGGCGGCGATGACCGCCATGCAGCGCTCGCGCATCCTGCGTCGCGCCGTGGAAATCCTGCGCGAGCGCAACGACGAACTGGCCGAACTGGAGACCCTGGACACCGGCAAGCCGCTCTCCGAGACCCGCTGCGTGGACATCGTCACTGGCGCCGACGTGCTGGAGTACTACGCCGGCCTCGCGCCCGCCCTGGAGGGCACGCAGATCCCGCTGCGCGAGACCAGCTTCGTCTACACCCGCCGCGAGGCGCTCGGCGTGGTCGCCGGCATCGGTGCCTGGAACTACCCGATACAGATCGCCCTGTGGAAATCCGCCCCGGCGCTGACCGCCGGCAACGCGATGATCTTCAAGCCCAGCGAGGTCACCCCGCTGTCGGCGCTGAAGCTGGCGCAGATCTACACCGAGGCCGGGCTGCCGGATGGCGTGTTCAACGTCCTCAACGGCGCCGGCCCGGCGGTTGGCCAGGCACTCACCGAGCATCCGGGGATCGAGAAGATATCCTTCACCGGCGGCACCGCCACCGGGCGCAAGGTGATGGCCAGCGCGTCGAGCTCGACGCTCAAGGACGTGACCATGGAGCTGGGCGGCAAGTCGCCGCTGATCGTCTGCGCCGACGCCGACCTGGAACGCGCGGCGGACATCGCCATGATGGCCAACTTCTACAGCACCGGGCAGGTCTGCACCAACGGCACCCGGGTGTTCGTCCCGCGCGCGTTGCAGCAGCGCTTCGAAGCGCTGCTGCTCGAACGCGTGGCACGCGTGCGCATGGGCAACCCCCTGGACGAGGACACCAACTTCGGCCCGCTGGTGAGCCAGGCGCACATGCAGAAGGTGCTCGGCTACATCGACGCCGGCCGCGCCGCCGGTGCGCGCCTGCTGTGCGGTGGCGAACGGGCCGGCGGCGAACTGGCCAACGGCGCCTACGTGCAGCCGACCATTTTCAGCGACTGCCACGACGACATGTCGATCGTCACCGACGAGATCTTCGGCCCGGTGATGAGCCTGCTCGCCTACGACGACGAGGACGAAGCCATCGCCCGCGCCAACGCCACGCCCTACGGCCTGGCCGCCGGCGTCGCGACCCGTGACCTGGCGCGCGCGCACCGCCTGATCCACCGCCTGGAAGCCGGCATCTGCTGGATCAACACCTGGGGCGAATCGCCGGCGGAAATGCCGGTGGGCGGCTACAAGCAGTCCGGCGTCGGCCGCGAGAACGGCCTGGTCACCCTGCAGGCGTATACCCGTATCAAGTCCGTCCAGGTGGAAATGGGCGACTTTGGCAGCGTCTTCTAACGCGGAGCACACAGCGATGGAATTCGACTACATCATCATCGGCGCCGGCTCCGCCGGCAACGTTCTGGCGACCCGCCTGACCGAAGACCCCGAGGTCAAGGTCCTGCTGCTCGAAGCCGGCGGCCCCGACCATCGCCTGGACTTCCGTACGCAGATGCCTGCCGCCCTGGCCTACCCACTGCAAGGGCGGCGCTACAACTGGGCCTACCAGACCGACCCCGAGCCCTACATGAACAACCGGCGCATGGAGTGCGGTCGCGGCAAGGGCCTGGGTGGCTCGTCGCTGATCAACGGCATGTGCTACATCCGCGGCAACGCCATGGACTACGACGGCTGGGCGCAGAACCCGGGGCTGGAGGACTGGAGCTACCGCCACTGCCTGCCCTACTTCCGCAAGGCGGAAAGCCGCGACATCGGCGCCAACGACTACCACGGCGACAGCGGTCCGCTGCAGGTGACCACGCCCAAGCCCGGCAACAACCCGCTGTTCCACGCCATGGTCGAGGCCGGCGTGCAGGCCGGCTACCCGCGCACCGACGACCTCAACGGTTATCAACAGGAAGGCTTCGGCCCGATGGACCGCACGGTGACCCGCGACGGCCGCCGCTCCAGCACCGCCCGAGGTTATTTGGACCTGGCCAAGCCGCGCGCCAACCTGAGCATTGTAACCCACGCCCTGACCGAACGGATTCTCTTCGACGGCCAGCGCGCCGTCGGCGTCGCCTACCTCAAGGGCGATGCCCGCGAAGCCACCCAGGTACGCGCGCGTCGCGAAGTGCTGCTGTGTGCCGGCGCCATCGCCTCGCCGCAGATCCTCCAGCGCTCCGGCGTCGGCCCCGGCGAACTGCTGCGCGAGCTGGGTGTGAAAGCAGTGCTCGACCTGCCTGGCGTCGGCGCCAACCTGCAGGATCACCTGGAGATGTACCTGCAGTACGCCTGCCGCCAGCCGGTGTCGCTGTACCCCGCGCTGAAATGGTGGAACCAGCCGCCGATCGGCGCGCGCTGGATGTTCATGGGCAAGGGCCTGGGCGCCAGCAACCAGTTCGAAGCGGGCGGCTTCATCCGCTCCAGCGACGAATTCGAGTGGCCGAATCTGCAGTATCACTTCCTGCCGATCGCCATCAACTACAACGGCAGCAACGCCATCGAGGCGCACGGCTTCCAGGCCCACGTCGGCTCCATGCGCTCGCCCAGCCGTGGCCGCGTGCACGCCAAGTCGCTGGACCCGCGCGAGCACCCGAGCATCCTCTTCAACTACATGTCCCACGAGCAGGACTGGCGCGAATTCCGCGCGGCCATCCGCCTGACCCGCGAGATCATGGCGCAGCCCGCCCTCGACGCCTATCGCGGCGAAGAGCTCTCCCCGGGCTTGCAACTGAGCAGCGATGCGCAACTCGACGCCTTCGTCCGCGAGCACGCCGAGACCGCCTACCACCCCAGTGGCTCCTGCCGCATGGGCACCGGCCAGGACGCGGTGGTGGACGCTGAAGGCCGCGTACACGGCCTGCAGGGCCTGCGCGTGGTGGATGCCTCGATCATGCCGCTGATCGTCACCGGCAACCTCAACGCACCGACGGTGATGATCGCCGAGAAGATCGCCGACCGCATTCGCGGCCAGCAGCCGCTGGCACCGAGCCAGGCGCCCTACTACGTGGCCAACGGCGCGCCCGTACGCGGCCAGCCGCTACGCGAGACCAGCGAACCGGCGCTGCGCAGCAACCCCGCCGCCTGAACGGCTGGCGATTTATCGATCAATGCGCTGCAGGCCACAGGATTCCTGGCCTGTAGCGCTTGACCGACACCTTTTCCACAGTCCGACGCACAGTCCAAGGGGATAACCGCCACTGCGGCGCTGCGCAGCAGCGCTTCGAGGACCCGATTCGGCTTATTCATGAGCCACTCACCGGGCTTTGCGGGGATTGGCGATTTTCCAGCCAATCGGCTACAGCGCCTGAAAATCCTGGGCTACAGGCGGCTACCGACACCTTACCCACAGGCTGGCGCACAGCACCCGGGGATAATCCCAGGAGGCGCTGGCGAGGCGCACCAACCTGGGGAAAACCCAGCCCATGACGCCCCTGGCGATTTTTTGCACGATGCGGCGTAAACCGCGCCAGCGCTGGGCTGCGCCAGCCTGCCGACACCCTGTCCACAGGCCTGCGCACAGCGATTGGGGAAAAGCGCCGGGCCTGCTGACGTTTGGTTCGCGAATGAAACGGGAACAGGCCCTAGTCCATCACCTCCCAGATCTCCCGGGCGTACTCACGGATGGTGCGGTCGGAGGAGAACCAACCGACCCGCGCGGTGTTGAGCACCGCCTTGCGCCACCAGCCCTTCTGGTCGCGCCACTGCTCGGCCACGCGCATCTGCGCGGCCACGTAGGCGTCGAAGTCGGCGCAGACCAGGAAGGTGTCGTGCTGCAGCAGGCCATCCACCAGCGCGGTATAGCGATTCGGGTCATCCGGTGAGAACACCCCGTTACGCACCGCCTGCAGCACCTCATAGAGCCGCGGGGATTCGGCCACCGCCGTGGCGCCGGCCATTTCCCCGGCCTGCTTGCGTGCCTGGACCTGGGCCGCGGTGAGGCCGAAGATGAACATGTTGTCCAGGCCGATGCGCTCGGACATCTCCACGTTGGCGCCGTCCAGCGTACCGATGGTCAGCGCGCCGTTGAGGGCGAACTTCATGTTGCTGGTGCCCGAGGCCTCCAGCCCGGCTGTGGATATCTGCTCGGAGAGGTCGGCCGCCGGGATGATGCGCTCGGCCAGACTGACGTTGTAATTGGGCAGGAACACCACCTTGAGCAGGCCCCGCACGGTGGGATCGGCATTCACCGTGCGGGCGATGTCGTTGGCCAGTTTGATGATCAGTTTGGCCTGGTGATAGCTGGCAGCGGCCTTGCCGGCGAAGATCTTCACCCGTGGCACCCAATCGGTGTGCGGCTCGGCGCGGATCGCCTGATACAGCGCGACCGTCTGCAGCAGGTTGAGCAGTTGCCGCTTGTACTCGTGGATGCGCTTGATCTGCACGTCGAACAGCGCACCGGGATCGACGATGATGCCCAGGTTCTGCTGGATCAGGTCCGCCAGCTTGCGCTTGTTGGCCAGGCGCTGCTCGGAGAAGTGCCGGCGGAAGGTGCTCTTTTCGGCCAGCGGCTCGAGCAGCGCGAGATGGGTCTCCGGATCATCGAGCAGCTTCTCGCCGATGTTGTCCACCAGCAGCGCGGTGAGCTCGGGGTTCGACTGATAGAGCCAGCGGCGGAAGGTGATGCCGTTGGTCTTGTTGCTGATGCGATCGGGATACAGGCGATGCAGGTCGGCGAACACCGTGCTGCGCATCAGGTCGGTGTGCAGCGCCGAGACGCCGTTGACCTTGTGCGAGCCAAGGAAGGCCAGGTTGCCCATGCGCACCCGGCGTCCATTGTTCTCCTCGATCAGCGAGACCGAGCGCAACAGGTCGAAGTCGTGCATGTCCTTGGCACGCAGGGCGTCGATGTGCTGGGCGTTGATCAGGTAGATGATCTGCATGTGCCGCGGCAGCAGGCGCTCCATCAGGTGCACCGGCCAGGTTTCCAGGGCTTCGGGCAGCAGCGTGTGGTTGGTGTAGGAGAGCGTGCCGACGGTCAGCTCCCAGGCCTTTTCCCAGGCGATGTCGTGCTCGTCGACCAACAGGCGCATCAGCTCGGCCACGGCAATGGCGGGGTGGGTGTCGTTGAGCTGGATGGAGGCGTATTGCGGCAGGTTGAGGAAGGTGCCGCGCTGCTTGAGGTGACGCCGCATCAGGTCGGCCAACGAAGCGGCGACGAAGAAGTATTCCTGGCGCAGCCGCAGTTCCTGCCCCGCCTCGGTGCTGTCGGCCGGATAGAGCACCCGCGAGATGCTTTCCGCACGGGCCTCCTCGGCGACCGCGCCGATATGGTCGCCCGCGTTGAAGCGATCCAGGTGCAACTCGCTCTCCGCGCGCGCGCGCCAGAGGCGCAGGGTGTTCACGCTGGCACCGCGCCAGCCGACGATGGGCGTGTCGTAGGCAATCGCACGGACCGCTTCGGCGGGCTTCCAGACCTGCTTCTCGGCGCTGCCGGCAGGGTCGGCGGAGACGCTGCCACCGAAGCCGATCAGGTAGCTGACCTCGGGCCGCTCGAATTCCCAGGGGTTGCCGAAATCCAGCCAGGTTTCCGTCTGTTCCTGCTGCCAGCCGTCGTGGATGGCCTGGCGGAACAGACCATGCTCGTAACGAATGCCATAGCCGTGGGCAGCCACGCCAAGGGTCGACATGCTCTCCATGAAGCAGGCCGCCAGACGCCCCAGGCCACCGTTACCCAAGGCGGCATCGGGCTCCAGGCGACGGATTCGCTCCATGTCCACGCCCAGCTCGTCGAGGGCGCTGCGCGCGACTTCGAGCATGCCCAGGTTGCTCAGGCCATCGAGCAGCAGGCGGCCGATGAGGAATTCGAGGGAGAGGTAATAGACGCGCTTCTCGCCCTCACGGTAGATCCGCCGGGTGTGGTCCATCCAGCGGTCCACCACGCAGTCGCGAGTGGCCAAGGCTATGGCCTCGAACCAGTCGTGGTCGAAGGCGTGGTCCGGATCCTTGCCGACCGCGTAGGTGAGTTTGTAAAGCACCTTGTCGCGGAACTGGGAGACCTTGTCGTCGACGACCGACACTTGCTGATTCATGCTGCTACCTCGCGCATCACAGGATCGAATGGCGGCTCTCCACCACCAGGCTTCTGCAAAGGACAACGGGACGGGGGAAAACGTCAATGCAGGGGCTGTCGAGGTTTCAGTCACCGCCGCAGCGTGCAAAACGTCAACAGATGCCTAGGTCACTCTTCGCTTGAATAACCTAAGCATGAAACAGTCCATTTTCGCCAGCTCGCCCAGGTAAAACAGACCCGCATCGCAGATGCGAAGGCGGGTCAGCGCCGCGCGACGGCATTGGCGCCGTCGCGGGTTGCCGAGTTGGTGCACGGGAGGCGCCGGACGCCTCGGGGAGGGGCAGCGCAGCGTTACTCTTCGCGCGTGCCGGGCGAGCGATACGGCTGCTCGGGGGTTACCCCACCGTCAGGCTGACCGCCTGACGTCGGGCCATTGGCCTGATTGTTGTGTTGCTCATTGGGCTGCTGTACCGGCTCGCCTTCGGCCGGGTGCCCTTGGCTCTCATCGGGCTTGGCCATATCCCGATGCATGGCATCGTGGACGGGCGATTGGCTGGGTTCGACCGAAGGTTCGGGGTCGCCATTGGCGGCGAGCGCCGAACCGGCCAGGCCGAAGAGCATCAACAACGCGAGGGTGGGCGTGCGCATGGGATTCACTCCTGGGGATGTCCCCATTAGGCAGCGCGAGGCGCTCGACGTTCGCCTCACACCCGGCGCAACGGCAAGCGCATGACGAACAGGGACCCCTCGCCCAGGCGGCTCTGCACGCTGAGGCTACCGCCATGGGCGTGGACGATCTGCCGTGCGATGAACAACCCCAGCCCGAGCCCACCGACGCGCTCGCCGTTGTCCACCCGTTCGAACTGGCTGAAGATGCGCGCCTGGTCCTGCTCACAGATGCCGCGCCCCTGGTCGCGCAACGCCAGCACCGCCTCGCCGGCCTCGCAACGCAGGCTCAGGCTCAGCGGTTTGCCCTCGCCATAGCGCATGGCATTGGTCAGCAGGTTGGCCAGCACCTGCTCGATACGGAATTCGTCCCACTCGCCCGGTAATGGCCCGCACAGCTCACTGTGCAACACGTAGCCCGCCTGGGTCAGCTGGGGATGAAAAGCCTCCAGCACCCGCCCGACCAGTTCGCTGAGGTCCATCGGCGCCGGGCGGATCGACAGATGGCCGGTGCGGATGCGACTGACGTCGAGCATGTCGTCGATCAGGCGAATCAGCTTGCGGATCTGCGTTTCGTCCTTCTCCACCATGCCTGCCAGCTTGTCGGGCGTGAAGGCGCTGAGGTTGTCGCGTTCGAGGTAGAGGCGGCGCAGTTGCACTTCCAGGATCAGGGTATTCAGCGGGGTCTTCAGCTCGTGGGAAACCACCGACATGAAGTCGTCGCGCATGCGGATCGCTCGCTGCAACTCGCCCTGCGCCTGGCGCAGCTCGCACAGCAATTGCTCCTGCTCCTGACGGGCACGTTCCAAGGCGCCCAACTGCACGCGCAACGCCTTGCGCTGGCGGTACAACTCGACGAACACCGCGACCTTGCTACGGACCGCATGGGCGTCCAAGGGCTTGTGCAGGAAGTCGACCGCGCCACTCTCGTAGCCCTTGAAGGCATAGTTGGCCTCATGCCCGGCGGCACTGACGAAGACGATCGGTATGTGCCGGGTACGCTCGGCGCCACGCATCATCTCGGCGAGTTGGAAGCCGTCGAGACCGGGCATCTGCACATCGAGGATGGCCAGCGCGAACTCGTGACGCAGCAGCAGTTCCAGCGCCTGCTCGGCGGAACCGGCGGTGTACACCTGGGCAACCTCGCTGCGAATCAGCGCCTCGAGTGCCAGGAGATTCTCCGGGAGGTCGTCGACGATCAGCAGTTTCGCGGGTTCGGCGTCTTCTAGCATTGTGGTCATGTGCCTAGTTCGAGCAGCAGTTCGTGGATGCCGGCAAGCGGCAGCATATAGTCCGGCGTCATCCGCGCCAACGCGGCCCGCGGCATGCTCGCGGCCTGCGCCTCGGCAGGGTCCTGCACGAAGGTCAGGCCACCCGCCTCGGCGATGGCGGCGAGGCCGGCGGCACCGTCGGCATTCGCGCCGGTGAGCAATGCCCCGGCCAGGCGCGGGCCCCAGGCATCGGCGGCAGACTCGAAGAGCACGTCGATCGACGGCCGCGAATAATGCACCCGTGGGTCCATGCTCAGGGAAAAGCTCAGGTCCTCTTCCACCAGCAGATGGTATCCCGGTGGCGCGAAATACAGCGAACCGGGTTGCGGATGCAGCTTTTCCCGCGCTTCGGAGACCTGCAGCGCCGTGCGCTGAGTGAAGATTTCCACCAGTCGGCTGGGGCCGCGCGGCGGCATGTGCTGCACCACCATGATCGGCAGTCGATAGCTCGCCGGCAGGTTGCCGAGCAGGCGAAACAGCGCATCCAGCCCACCCGCGGAGGCGCCTATCACCAGCGCCTCGATCGGCTCCCTGCCGCGGCGTTGCACGCTCATAGCTTGCGGAAGATCCGCGCCGGTTTGTCCTGGGGCTCGAAGGCCTGCGCGTGGGCAGTGAATTCGATGCTTTCCTTGCTGCCCAGGCCGAGGAAGCCGCGGTGGCAGAGGGAGTCGCGGAACAACCCGATGGCGCGATCCTGGAGGTTCTTGTTGAAGTAGATCAGCACGTTGCGGCAGGACACCAGGTGCGTCTCGGCGAACACGCTGTCGGTCGCCAGACTGTGGTCGGCGAAGGTCACGTAGTCACGCAGCGAGGTATCGATCAGCGCGGCATCGTATGCGGCCGTGTAGTAGTCGGCAAAGCTGCAACGCCCGCCCGCCTGCTGGTAGTTGCTGGTCCAGGCGCGAATCTCTTCCAGCGAGTAGACGCCCTGGCGGGCTTTCTCCAGCGACGTCGGGTTGATGTCGGTGGCGTAGATCAGGCTGCGCTCGAGCAGGCCTTCCTCGCGCAACAGGATGGCCAGCGAGTAGACCTCTTCACCGGTACTGCAACCGGCCACCCAGATCTTCAGCGAGGGGTAGGTGCGCAGCAACGGCACCACCTGCTGGCGCAGGGCGAGGAAGTACTCCGGATCGCGAAACATCTCGCTGACCGGGATGGTGAGGTACTGCAACAGGCGATGGAAGGCCGCCGCATCGCGCAGGATGGCACCCTGCAGCTGGGACACGCTGTCCAGCTCGAAGTGGCGTAGCGCCTGCACCACGCGACGCTTCATCGAAGCCATCGCGTAGTTGCGAAAATCGTAGCTGTAGCGCAAGTAGATCGCCTCGATCAGCAAGCGCAGCTCGATTTCCAGCGTACGGTCGGGCATCTACAGCACCTCGAGCTTGGGCAACCAGACGCGGATCAGCGAGAACAGCCGGTCGAGGTCGACGGGCTTGGCCAGGTAGTCGTTGGCCCCGGCGCGCAGACAGCGATCCTGATCGTCCTTCATGGCCTTGGCAGTGACGGCGATGATCGGCAGACGAGCGAAGCGTGGATCCTTGCGGATCAGGGTGGTGGCCTCGAAGCCGTCCATCTCCGGCATCATGATGTCCATCAGCACCAGGTCGATCTCGTTGCCTTCGAACACCTTGTCCACCGCCTCGCGACCGTTGCGGGCGATCTCCACCAGGGCGCCCTTTTGCTCCAGCGCGCTGCTCAGGGCGAAGATATTGCGCACGTCGTCATCGACCAGCAGGATCTTGCGTCCCTCGAAGGCCTTGTCACGGTTGCGCACGCTCTTGAGCATCTTCTGTCGTTCCGGCGGCATGTCCGCCTCGACCTTGTGCAGGAATAGCGTCACCTCGTCCAGCAGGCGCTCCGGCGAGCGCGCGCCCTTGATGATGATCGAGCGCGAATAACGCAGCAGCTCGGCCTCCTCCTCGCGGGTGAGGCTGCGGCCGGTGTAGACGATCACCGGCGGGAAGGCCTGGATCGCTTCATTGGCCATGCGCGCGAGCAGTTCGCTGCCGTCGATGTCAGGCAGCTTGAGGTCGATGATCATGCAGTCGAAGGGACGCTGGTGCAGCAGTTCCAGCGCCTGCT
Organism: Pseudomonas sp. R4-15; assembly: GCF_055768815.1. Classification (NCBI taxonomy): domain Bacteria; kingdom Pseudomonadati; phylum Pseudomonadota; class Gammaproteobacteria; order Pseudomonadales; family Pseudomonadaceae; genus Pseudomonas; species Pseudomonas sp. R4-15. The sequence continues at coordinate 1,303,214 of NZ_CM147293.1, read as the reverse complement.
CGCCATGGCCGACCGCGGTGATCTCGATGTCGTCGTCTTCGATCAGACGGGTCACGCTCTCGCGCTGCAAGTCGTCGTCCTCCACCAGCAGCACGCGTTTGACCTTCTGCTCCAGGCGCTGCTCGAGCGCGGCGAAGACGTCCTTCATCTCCTCACGGGTCACCGGTTTCGTCGCGTAGCCGACGGCCCCCATGTGCAGCGCGGCCTCCTTGCGATCCTCCACGGAGACGATGTGCACCGGGATGTGACGGGTGGAGGCCGTTTCCTTGAGGCGCTCGAGCACCGTGAGGCCGGAGTGGTCGGGCAGGCGCATGTCCAGCAGGATGGCGTCGGGACGTTGCTCACGGGCCAGCTCGTAGCCTTCGTCGGCGCCATGGGCCACCAGGCAGCGATAGCCCAGCTCGTGGGCCAGGTCGTAGAGAATCTGCGCGAACTGTCGCTCGTCCTCGATGACCAGCACGCAGCGTTCGCCGCTGGCGGGCTGCTCGCGGTCATCGGGAAACGTCGGCAGCGCGGGGGCGGGGGCGGCTGCCGGTTCAGGCTTGGGCTTCGGCGCGACCACGGCGGGCGGCGGCAGCGGCTCCACGCGCGCGGTCTGCTGCGGCGCGGCCGCCTCGGCGTCATAGCGCAACGGCAACAGCAGGGAGAAGCAGCTGCCCTTGCCCGGCTCGCTGCTGACGCTGATCCGCGCGCCGAGCATGCGTGCCAGCTCGCGGGAAATCGACAGACCCAGGCCGGTACCGCCGTGACGCCGGTTGGTGGTGCCGTCGGCCTGGCGGAACGCTTCGAAGATCACTTCCTGCTGTTCGGCGGCGATGCCGATGCCGGTGTCCTGCACGCGGAACAGCACGCCCTCGGGGACGTGGGAGACATCAAGGATGACGCGCCCCTGATCGGTGAACTTCAGCGCGTTCGACAGCAGGTTCTTGAGGATCTGCTGCAAACGCTGGCTGTCGGTGTGCACACTCGGCGGCAGGTCGCTGGCGAGCTGCACGACAAAGTCCACGCCCTTCTGCTCAGCCAGCGGCTGGAACAGCGAACGCAGGTTCTCGGCCAGACGCGCCAGGCCGGTGTCCTCCGGATGCACGTCCATCTTGCCCGCCTCGACCTTGGACAGGTCGAGGATGTCGTTGATCAGGCTGAGCAGATCGTTGCCGGCGGAATAGATGGAGTTGGCGAACTTCACCTGCTCTTCGCTGAGGTTGCCCTGGGGGTTGTCGCCCAGCAGCTTGGCAAGGATCAGCGAGCTGTTCAGCGGCGTGCGCAGCTCGTGGGACATGTTGGCGAGGAACTCGGACTTGTAGCGGCTGGCGCGCTGCAGCTCTTCGGCACGGGTCTCCAGCATCGCCTGGGCCTGCTGCAGGTCGCGGTTGCGCTCGCCGAGTTGATCGCGGTGCTGCTCCAGGGCCTGGGCCTGCTGGGCCAACTGCTCGTTGGTCTGCTCGAGCTCCGCCTGCTGCGCTTCAAGGGTCGCCTGGGAGTCGCGCAGCGCCGAGGACTGTGCCTCCAGCTCGTCGTTGGCACTGCGCAGCTCTTCCTGCTGAACCTGCAATTCCTCGTTGAGCGCCTGGGCCTCGGACAATGCGTTCTGCAGGCGCTGGCGATAATCGGCGGCGGCCAGTGCCGAGCCGATATTGCCCGCCAGCAGTTCCAGCAGTTCGACGTCCTCGTCGCCCAGCTCGCGCAGGAAACCCAGTTCGATCACGCCCTTGAGTTCGCCATTGTCGTGGACCGGCACGATCAGCGCCGACTGCACCGGGCTGTCGCCCAGCGAAGAGGAGACCCGCAGGTAGCCCGGCGGCAGCTTGTCCAGCCGCTGGGTCCGACGCTGCTGCACGGCGCGGCCGAGCAGCCCCTCGTCCAGCCCCATGTCGCTCCGCGTGCTGCGTTGCGCGGCATCCAGGCCGTAGTCGGAGATCAGCCGCAGACGGCCTTCCTGATTGCTGTAGAGCGTGCCGGCGACCATTCGCAGATAACGTGCGAGAAACGCCAGGATGCTCTCGCCGAGCGCCTTCTGCGCCAGTTGCCCGATGACCTCCTCGGCCAGTTGGCTCTGCCCGGCGCGCAGCCAGGACTGACGCTGCAGACGCTCGGTGTGCTCGCCCTGCAGGCGCAGCACCTCATCGTAGGTGGCGGACAGACGGGTCAGCTCGCGACGCCCCATGGCCGCAAGGAAGGCGCTGATCAGCAGGGTCAGCAGGATGAAGCCGCCGACGCCGAAGAGGGTGAAGGATTCCGCCGCCTCGCTGCGCTCACGGCGTAACTGGTTCTCGCGGGCGATCAACTCGGAGAAGCGCTCGCGAATGCTGTCCATCATGCGCTTGCCGGAGAGGTTGCGCATGAGCTCCACGTAGCGGCCGTCATCGGCCTCCCGCGATTGCATCAACTGTTCCGCATAACGCTGCCACTCGGTGTGATCGGCGGCGATGCGCGACAAGCGCTGCAGCTGGACCGGGTCGTCGGCGAGCGCTTCCTGCAACTGTTCGAGTTGTCCGGGCAGGCGCTCACCGGCGCGCAGGTAGGGCTCCAGGAACAGGCGTTCGTTGGTGACCAGATAACCCCGCAGGCCGGTCTCCATGTCGACCACCAGCTTGAACGTCTCGTTGGTCTCGCCAATCAGTTGGTCGGAGCGTTCGATCTGCTGGCCGATGCTCAGCAGGTAGTAGATGACCACGCCGAAGAACAAGGAGCTGAGCAGGCCCAGGCCGAGCGGCATGGCGACATTGCGCCTCAATATCCGGTTGAAGTTGCCCTGGTCGATGGCGTCGTTTCGGGTCATCGCTGCTCTGCGTCCTGTGCCGAGATGGGCCGGTCAGCGTGACTGACCGGCACGGGGACCGTTGATGGTAAACCAGTGGCACACGCGGCCGCGAGCACCGGACCGCGCCGCTCAGCGGCGCGCGATCACCCACACGGCATGCACGATGCCGGGGATGTAGCCGAGCAGCGTCAGCAGGATGTTCAGCCAGAAGGCGCCACCGAGGCCCACTTGCAGGAATACGCCCAGCGGAGGCAGGAGGATGGCGAAGATGATGCGGATGAGGTCCATGCGGATTGCTCCTTGCGGTGAGGTCAACCCGCATGGGACCGGGGGAGCGCGCCGGAGGTTCCGACGTTTAGGGTCTGTTGCAGCGTCTTTCGCGAGCCGTAAATGACGCGGCAACAGACCCTCGGCCTCAGCTCTCGCTGGCCTCGCCCGCTTGCTGACGCTGCAGTTCCTGCGCGTAGAGGGCGTCGAAGTTCACCGGGGCGAGCATCAGTGCCGGGAACGAACCACGAGTGACTAGGTTGTCCAGCGCTTCACGGGCATAGGGGAACAGGATATTCGGGCAGAACGCACCGAGGGTGTGGCTCATCGAAGCGGCATCGAGGCCCTTGATGAGGAAGATGCCGGCCTGCTGGACTTCGGCGATGAAGGCGATTTCCTCGCCATTCTTCACGGTCACGGAGAGCGTCAGCACCACTTCGTGGAAGTCGCCTTCGAGCGGCTTCTGCCGGGTGTTCAGGTCCAGGCCAACGCTGGGCTGCCAGTCCTGACGGAAGATCTCGGGGCTTTTCGGCGCCTCGAAGGACAGGTCACGCACGTAGATGCGTTGCAGGGAGAACTGGGGTTGCTGGGCGCCTTCGGCGGCACCGTTCTGTTCGCTCATGGGTGTTGGCCTTTTACTGACTTGCTTGAGGTTAGGAATTTCCGGCAGCGAGCAGGGCGTCCAGGCGACCGGCCCGCTCCAGGGCGAAGAGGTCGTCGCAACCCCCGACATGGGTCTCGCCGACCCAGATCTGCGGCACCGTCTGGCGCCCGGCCTTGCGCGCCATCTCGGCACGCAGCGAGGGGTTGCCGTCGACCGGAACCTCCTCGAAATCGACGCCCTTGCGGGCCAACAGTTGCTTGGCACGGATGCAGTAGGGGCACCAGGCGGTGGTGTAGATCAGGGTTCTGGACATCGTCACTTGACCACGGGGAGGTTGTCGCCGCGCCATCCGGAAATCCCGCCGGACAGTCGGGCAGCCTTGAAGCCGGCCTTTTCCATTTCACGGACGCAAGTGCCCGCGTGCTGGCCGGCGGCGTCGACCACGATCAGCGTCTTGGCCTTGTGCTTCTCCAGTTCGGAGAGGCGGTTGACCAGTTTGTCATGGGGAATGTTCACGGAATCGACGATACGACCGCCATCGAACTCCTTCTTCGTCCGCACGTCCAACACCACAGCCTCACCGCTGTTGACCATCGACGTCAGCTCGCGGTTGCTCAGGCTGCGCCCACCGCGACGCAGTTCGTTGAACGCCAGCAGCGCCAGCAGCGCCACGAAAACGCCGCTCAGGTAATAGTGGGTGGAGACGAATTCAATCAGCTTGGCGACCATCTTGGGGTTCCGGCACGGTAAAATGCCGGCCAGTATACACAGCGTCCCCAAGCGGCTGAACCCTGACCGTTGCGGTGACGGCCTGTGCCCCTGGGGGTAGAATGACGCCCCTTTTTTCGACCATCGGAAGCCTTGCGAGCCGCCCATGACGCCCACGCCCAAACCCCTGGTCCTGATCATCCTGGACGGCTTCGGCCACAGCGATCACCCCGAACACAACGCCGTCATGGCGGCGCGCACGCCGCGCCTTGAAGCGCTTTACGCGCGTCAGCCGCATGGCCTGATCTCCGGTAGCGGGATGGACGTCGGCCTGCCCGACGGGCAGATGGGCAACTCCGAAGTCGGCCACATGAACCTCGGTGCCGGGCGCGTGGTGTACCAGGACTTCACCCGCGTGACCAAGGCGATCCGCGACGGCGAGTTCTTCGAGAACCCGGTGATCGGCAAGGCCGTCGACCAGGCCGTGGGCGCCGGCAAGGCCGTTCACGTACTCGGCCTGCTGTCCCCCGGCGGCGTGCACAGCCACGAAGAGCACCTGGTGGCGATGTGCGAAATGGCGGCCCGCCGTGGCGCCGAGAAGATCTACCTGCACGCCTTCCTCGATGGCCGCGACACGCCGCCCAGGAGCGCCCAGGCATCGCTGGAGCTGCTCGACGCGACCTTCGCCCGCCTCGGCAAGGGGCGTACCGCCACGCTGATCGGCCGTTACTTCGCGATGGACCGCGACAACCGCTGGGAGCGCGTGCAGCAGGCTTACGAGCTGATCGTCGATGGCAAGGCCGAGCATCAGGCGCAAAGCGCCGTCGCCGGGCTGCAGGCCGCCTACGAGCGCGGTGAGAGCGACGAATTCGTCAAGGCCACCGCCATCGGCGAGCGCGTGCGTGTCGAGGATGGCGACGCCGTGGTGTTCATGAACTTCCGCGCCGACCGCGCCCGCGAGCTCAGTCGCTGCTTCGTCGAGAAAGACTTCGACGGCTTCGCGCGCGCGCGCTGCCCGCAGCTGGCGAGCTTCGTCATGCTCACCCAGTATGCCGCGAGCATTCCCGCCCCCTGCGCCTTCCCGCCCTCCGAGCTGCACAACGTGCTGGGCGAATACCTGGCGAACAACGGCAAGACCCAGTTGCGCATCGCCGAGACCGAGAAGTACGCCCACGTCACTTTCTTCTTTTCCGGTGGCCGCGAAGAACCCTTCGAGGGCGAGCAGCGCATCCTCATCCCGTCGCCCAAGGTCGCCACCTACGACCTGCAGCCGGAAATGAGCGCCCCCGAGGTCACCGACCGCATCGTCGAGGCCATCGAGCAGCAGCGCTTCGACGTCATCGTGGTCAACTACGCGAATGGCGACATGGTCGGCCACACCGGCGTCTTCGACGCGGCGGTGAAAGCCGTGGAATGCCTGGACACCTGCGTCGGCCGCATCGTCGACGCCCTCGAGAAGGTCGGCGGCGAGGCACTGATCACCGCCGACCATGGCAACTGCGAGCAGATGGAAGACGAAAGCACCGGCCAGGCGCACACCGCGCACACCACCGAGCCGGTGCCCTTCATCTATGTCGGCCAGCGCACGCTGCGGATTCGCGAGGGCGGCGTGCTCGCCGATGTGGCCCCGACGATGCTGACGCTGCTCGGCCTGCCGGTTCCCGGCGAGATGACCGGCAAGTCGCTGGTGGAGTTCGACTGACCGCCAGCGCAGCGTCGAGCGCCCCGTCTGCTTTTTAGGCATACTAGAGCGCCGCATGCCGCGCGACATGGGCCTGGCAATCGCCAGGCCATCGAATTCGCCCACCGCCCCAGCCGCCGAGGTTGCTACCCCCCGATGCGTCGAGTGCTCACTGTGCTGCTGCTGGCCTGCCTGTTCGGCAGTGCCCAGGCCGACGAGAAGGCCAATACCCAGAAGGAACTGGAGGCCGCGCGCCGCGATATCGCCGAGCTCAAGCAGGTGCTCGGCAAGCTGCAGGATGAAAAGGGCAGCGTCGAGAAACAGCTGCGCGGCACGGAAAAGGACATCGGCGACCTGCAAAAGCAGATCGACGGCCTGCAACGGCAGATCGAGCAGAACCAGAAGGAGCTGCAGCGGCTCGACGAGGAAAAGACCACCCTCGAAGGTGCCCGTGTCGAACAACAGCGACTGATCGCCATCCAGGCACGCGCCGCCTACCAGAGCGGCGCCCGCCAGGAGTACCTGAAGCTACTGCTCAACCAGCAGAACCCCGAGCAGTTCGACCGGGTACTGACCTACTACGACTACCTGAGCCAGGCGCGTACCCGGCAGTTGCAGCAGTTCGACGAGACCCTGCGCCAGCTCGCTGCGGTGCAACGGGACATCGACGCCGAGCAGGCGCAGCTGGCCGAGCGCAGCAGCGCGCTCGACGAACGCCGCCAGGCGCTGGGCGAGGCCCGCGAACAGCGTCAGCAGGCCCTGGCCAAGCTGGAACGCGAATACAGCACGCGCAACCGCCGCCTCGAAGCCCGCGAGAAGGATCGTGAGCAGCTCGCCGAGGTGCTGCGCACCATCGAGCAGACGCTCGCCCGGCAGGCGCGCGAAGCCGAGGAAGCGCGCGCACGCGCGCTGGCCGAAGCCCGTCGCCGCTCCAGCGAGGCCCCTCGCTCCGGAGGCGCCGACCAGGCCCTGGTCAGCAGCGCCTCCACCGGTTTCGGAGGCCCCTTCGCCAAGGCCCGCGGCAAGCTGCCCTGGCCGGTGAACGGGCACATCGTCGCGCGCTTCGGCACCCAGCGCGGCGAGGACAGCCGCAGCACCTGGGACGGCGTACTGATCGGCGCCAGCGATGGCGCCGCAGTCCACGCCGTCCACGGCGGCCGCGTGGTGTTCGCCGATTGGTTGCGCGGTGCCGGGCTGCTGGTGATCATCGATCACGGCGGCGGTTACCTGACGCTCTACGGCCATAACCAGAGCCTGCTGAAGAAAGCCGGCGAACTGGTCAAGGCCGGTGATACCGTAGCTACCGTCGGCCGCAGCGGCGGCCAGCAAAGCCCCGCGCTGTATTTTGCGATTCGTCAGCAAGGGCGTCCCACAGACCCTTCACAATGGTGCCGCGCGCAAGGCTAGCGCGCACTCAATCGACCTGAACCGGAGTTCGACATGCCGCAGCTGCGCCACTTCCTTCGCCCCTCCTCGCTTGCCCTCGCCCTGGCGCTGGGTGCGGCCGGCAATGCCGTGCAGGCGCAGCAGCAGCCTCCCGCCTCGCTCGCGCCGATCCCGGTCACCCAGGAGAACAGCAAGGCTCCCCTGCCGCTGGATGAATTGCGCACCTTCGCCGAGGTGCTCGACCGCATCAAGGCCGCCTATGTCGAGCCGGTGGACGACAAGACGCTGCTGGAGAATGCCATCAAGGGCATGCTCAGCAACCTCGATCCCCACTCGGCCTACCTCGACCCGCAGGAATTCGCCGAGCTGCAGGAGAGCACCAGCGGTGAATTCGGCGGCCTGGGCATCGAGGTCGGTATCGAGGACGGTTTCATCCGCGTAGTCTCGCCCATCGACGACACCCCGGCCTCCAAGGCCGGGATCGAAGCCGGCGACCTGATCGTCAAGATCGACGGCCAGCCCACCAAAGGGTTGTCGATCAACGAGGCGGTGGACAAGATGCGCGGCAAGCCCGGCAGCCCCATCGTCCTGACGCTGGTGCGCGAGGGCGGCCAGCCGTTCGACGTCAAGCTCGAACGCGCGGTGATCAAGGTGCAGAGCGTGAAGAGCCAGTTGCTCGAGAAAGGCTACGGCTACCTGCGCATCACCCAGTTCCAGATCAACACCGGCGAGGAAGTCGGCAAGGCGCTGGCCAAGTTGCACAAGGAGAACGGCGGCAAGCTCGACGGCCTGGTGCTGGACCTGCGCAACAACCCCGGCGGCGTCCTGCAGGCCGCGGTGGAGACGGCCGACCACTTCCTCACCAGCGGCCGCATCGTCTACACCAAGGGGCGCATCCCCAACTCCGAGCTCAGCTTCAGCGCCAACCCGGACGACGCCAGCGAAGGCGTACCGCTGGTGGTGCTGATCAACGGCGGCAGCGCCTCGGCGGCGGAGATCGTCGCCGGTGCCCTGCAGGACCAGAAGCGTGGCGTGCTGATGGGCACCGAGAGCTTCGGCAAGGGCTCGGTGCAGACCGTGCTGCCGCTGAACAACGATCGCGCCCTGAAACTCACCACCGCGCTGTACTACACGCCCAACGGGCGTTCCATCCAGGCCCAGGGCATCGTCCCCGACGTCGAGGTGGCACGCGCCAAGGTGACCCGCGAGAAGGACGACGGCGAAGTGTTCCGCGAAGCCGACTTGGCCGGTCACCTGGGCAATGGCAACGGTGGTGCGGATCGTCCCAGCGGCAGCCGCAGCGAACGCCAGCCGCGCCCGCAGGACGACGACTTCCAGCTGAACCAGGCGCTTAACCTGCTCAAGGGGCTGAGCATCACCCGCGAGCGTTAAGGTGACGCTCGCGCTGCGCCGGCGGCTGGCGACGTTACCGGCCCTGCTGTTCTGCCTGCTGCTTTCTCTGACCACCCAGGCCGCCACGCCGGCGCGCCTGGCCGTGGTGATCGACGACCTCGGCCAGCACACGGCACTGGATGCACGGGTGATGGCCCTGCCGGGACCGATCGGCATGGCGATCATGCCGGACACACCGCACGCCGCGAGCCTGGCCCGCACCGCCCATCGCGCGGGCCGCACTCTGCTCCTGCACCTGCCCATGGACCCCGCCACCGGCCCGTTCGCCTGGCACCCCGGGATGCCCCGGGAAACCCTCGAACAACGCCTGCAGGCCGCCCTGGAGGCGGTTCCCTATGTCAGCGGCGTGAACAACCACATGGGCAGCCGAATGACTGCGGACGGCGAGGCCATGGCCTGGCTGATGGAGGATCTGCAGCGCCGCGGCCTGTTCTTCCTCGACAGTCGAACCAGCGCGGCCACCCAGGGTGCCGCCCAGGCGCAGCGTATCGGCCTGGCGAGCCTGTCGCGCGACGTGTTCCTCGACAACGACCCCAGCGAGCGGGCCATCGACGGCCAGCTCGACAAGGCCCTGGAACTGGCGCGCCGGGAGGGCTCAGCGGTGGTCATCGGCCATCCCTACCCCAGCACCCTGGCGGTACTGGAGCGGCGCCTGCCGAAGCTCGCCGAGCAGGGCGTGGAATGGATCGACATCGAACAGATGATCGCCCTGCGCAGCAACCGCGCGATGCCCGCCCATGGACACGACGGCATCTACACCCCCGCCCAGCGTCAACCCCGCCCGGATGGCGAGCGTCGAGCGAATTTGCAGAAGAACCGCTAGCCGTCGCGCAGCAGGCGCCCCAGGTCCACCGGGTCGCCGGGTTTGCAACCGAGCCCGGAACGCACTTCCTCGAACAGTTGGTCGTACTGCGGATGCAGGCGAAACAAGGCCGCGTGCCGCGGGATCACGCCGCGCTGGTGCAGACAGCGCGAGGCATAGTGGAGAAAATTGTCGGCGCGATCACGGCCGAGCTCGAAACGCTCATCCAGCGGCTGCTCGTCGACATGTCCCCGCAACTCGAAACAGGCACGCGGTTCGCTGCCGCCACCGTGCTCGATGCGATACCCGAGGACGACATCGAAACCAGGCGATTCGGCGCGGGGCAGACGGGAAATATGCAGCTTGGCGGAAGGCAACGACATGGGGACCCTCGAATCCGATGCAGGCTCCGCGGCAGGCACGCAAGGCCCACTACAGAGCGGTTTTTCAGTTGCAGGATGCCCCCAGAACACCCGCTAGAACAAGTCGTTCGGATCAATGTATAGGTCGCTTCGTGACTTGACGGTCGGGCATCGCGTCAGCATAGCTGTGCCATGAAACCTTCATCCGTCCGTCCCGAATCGATAGCCTGTGGTATGCGCCAGCCCTGGCGGCGCCCACAGCAACTCAGAAAAACGCCGCGGCAGCGGCCTTCGCCATCCGTGCGTAAGGAGTCTCTCGAGTCATGTCTCGCCTACCCGTCATCGTCGGCTTCGGAGGCTACAACGCCGCCGGACGCAGCTCCTTCCACCACGGTTTCCGACGCATGGTGCTCGACGCCCTGCCCGCCCAGGCGCGCCAGGAGACCCTCGCCGGGCTGGCGGTGATGATGAAGCGGGTGACGGTGCTGGACGGTCAGTACCGGGACACTGCCGGGGAAATTCTCGACGTGGCGGGCATCGAAGCGCGCTTCGGCGAGGAGATCCGCCAGGGCACGCTGATCCGCCGCATCGAGCACAGCTACCTGGACGTCGACTCCAGCCACTGGCACAAGGTCGTCGAACTCGGCACCGGCGATGCCCCGATGCAATTCGTCACCCAGGCCAAGCAACTGCCCGAACCGCTGCCGCAGAGCTGGCAGGTGGAGGCGTTGGACGATGGCCAGGTGCGCGTCACTCTGCTCGGCAACTTCGAGGTCAAGGTCGACAGCTACCGTCCGCTGCCGGTGAAGTCCGCCGGCCAGTTGCCCTCCGGCTTCGCCCCGGGCGAGCTGTACAACTCGCGCTTCCACCCGCGCGGTCTGCAACTGGCGATGGCCGGCGTCGCCGATGCCCTGCACTCCACCGGCATCGACTGGGCCCGCATCGTCGAGCACGTCGCCCCCGAGCAGATCGCCGTCTACGCCGGCAGCCTGATGACGCAGATGGACGAATACGGCAACGGCGGCCTGCTGCAGTCGCGCCTGCGAGGTCATCGGGTGAGTGCCAAGCAACTGCCGCTGGGCTTCAACAGCATGCCCACCGATTTCATCAACGCCTACGTGCTCGGCAGCGTCGGCGAGACGGGCACCCTCACCGGCGCCTGCGCCACCTTCCTCTACAATCTGCAGAAGGGCGTCGACGCCATCGCCGCTGGCCGTGCCCGCGTGGTGGTGGTCGGCAACAGCGAGGCGCCGATCCTCCCCGAGTGCATCGAGGGCTATGCCGCCATGGGTGCGCTGGCCAGCGAAGAGAACCTGCGTACCCTGGACGGCTGCGAGCACGTCGACTTCCGCCGCGCCAGCCGCCCGTTCGGTGACAACTGCGGTTTCACCCTCGCCGAGTCCAGCCAGTACGTGGTGCTGATGGACGACGAACTGGCGCTGCAACTGGGCGCCGACATCCACGGCGCGGTGACCGACGTGTTCATCAACGCCGATGGCTTCAAGAAGTCCATCTCCGCGCCCGGCCCGGGCAACTACCTGACCATGGCCCGCGCCGTCGCCGCCGCCTGCCAGTTGCTCGGCGAGGATGCCGTGCGCCACCGCAGCTTCGTGCACGCCCACGGCTCCAGCACCCCGGCCAACCGCGTCACCGAGTCCGAGCTGCTCGACCGCGTCGCCGACGCCTTCGGCATCGAGTCCTGGCCGGTCACCGCGGTCAAGGCCTACGTCGGCCACTCCCTGGCACCGGCCAGCGGCGACCAGTTGATCGCCGCCCTGGGCAGCTTCCGCTACGGCATCGTTCCGGGCATCAAGACCATCGACAAGGTCGCCGACGACGTCCACCACGAGCGCCTGGACATCCTCACCGCGGATCGCGTCGAGGAACCCGGCCAGCGCGAACTGGCGTTCATCAACTCCAAGGGCTTCGGCGGCAACAACGCCAGCGCCTTCGTCATCGCCCCGCAGCGCGTCGAGCGCATGCTCGCCAAGCGCCATGGTGCCGCCGCGGTGGACGCCTGGCACGCACGCCGCGAGGACACCCGCGCGGCCGCCAGCGCCTACGACGTCCGCGCCGGCCAGGGCCAGTACGAGGTGATCTACAACTTCGGCCAGGGCCTGATCGACGAGAGCAAGATCGAGATCGACCGCCAGGGGGTCAAGGTCCCGGGCTTTGCCCAGCCGCTGTTGTATCCGCAGGACGAGCGCTACCGCGACATGCAGGACTGAGCCGGACCCGCATCCTCTCGGCAGCAGCCGAGTCGTAGGGTGGATCACGCTTCACCGATCCACCACGCGGGCTGCTCCCGCAGCCAAGCAGAAAACCGCAAACACCAGTACCGGTAGCAGCAGCTCAGGATTGATCGTGCCCACGCTCCTGCGTGGGCACGCCTCCCGAGACGCTCCGCGTCTCCAGTGCTCCAGGCCTTCGGTGCCAAAAGACGATTTTCGGCCATTAACCGAACCTCCCTGTTTCGCCCTTCTGGGCGACGTCCTTTTGTCTTGGCAAAAGGACGCAAAACCGTTGCCTCGGCGATCCGGCCCCGCCCGCTGACGCGGACGGGGTTCGTTCACTTCATCGCCGCTCCGGGGGTCGCCGCCAAGGGGCGTCCTGCCCCTTCGCGGCTTTCGCGGCCGTCCTGGCCGCTCACCCCCCTGCGCGACGATTCCGTTCACCCGGACCAACGGGACGCTTCGGCGCCGTCTGCCAGTTCGGGTAGCAGGATGGGGCCGAGCCAAAACAAGGCGGCCACCGATGACACGGCTTGCACCCGGGGCCCCTTCAGGAGGCCGAGTGGAGGTGTTGCGCAGGGGAGTGAGCCGCCAGGACGGCGGCGAGAGGCCTGTGCGGTCCAGGGATGGACCGTACGGGCCGGCCCCCGGAGCAATGCCGGAGCGAGGGAAGTCCGTTCGCACAGCGAACTGACCCGGATGCTGGGGTGGCCTTCTCTTTGGTTACTTTCTCTTGGCCACCCCAAGAGAAAGTGACTCGCCGTGCAAGGCGAAACCTGTAGTCCCACCCGAGGAAAGCGCCACGCTCATACGCATCCAGCTGCGGCCGCGCCCTCACAGACCAACAACGAATGAAAAATCGCTAAGCGCGCTTTCCACCCTGCAATCACGACGGTGGTTGCCCCCCGAGACCTCTCGCGCTGGAGACGAGCCCTCAGGTCTCCAGTCCCACGCCACGCAGGATCACCGCCGTGACGGTCTGCACGGCCTGTTCGAATTGCTGATCGGAGAGCGGCTGGTCGCCGTTGAGGGCGTTCACCTGGTGCTCGAAGTCGGCGTAGTGCTGGGTCGAGGCCCAGATCATGTAGAGCAGCGCCGAGGGCTCCACCGGGCGGATGCGTTTCTCCTGCACCCACTGGCGGATCTTCGCTTCCTTGGTCTTGGCGCCGGCGACGAGGTTCTCGTCGAGCTTGTCGCGCAGCAAGGGCGCGCCATGCATGATCTCGTTGGCCCACAGTCGCGAACCGTGCGGGCGGTTGCGCGAGTGGCTCATCTTCTCGCGGATGTAGCTGGTCAGCACCACCTTGGGATCGTCGAAGAACTCGAAGCAGGCACCCTCCTGTTCCCACAGCCCGAGCAGGTTGACCAGCACCTCGCGGTACAGGTCCTCCTTGGTGGTGAAGTAGTAATGCAGGTTGGAGCGCGGCAGCCCGGCGCTCTTGGCGATGTCCGCCATGGCGGTGCCCGCGTAGCCCTGCTCGGCGAAGACCCGCTCGGCGGCGAGGAGGATCTTTTCGACGTTCTTTCGACGAATACCGATCTTGTGGTTGGTCATTCCAGGCCTTCTCGAGTTCGTGGTCGTACGTCCCTTGCACGGCCAACAGCGCGATGCTCAGCGGTTGTCGAATGCTGTTGCATCATACCGCAGAGCCTGTGGCGACCGCCGCATCCGACTGGCGGATACGCTGTCCCCAGGCCCGCGCCGTCGCCAGCAGAGCGTCCTCGTCGCCGACCAGCAGGCGACCATCGCGCACGCGCGCCTGGCCGTCCACCCAGACCTGGCTGACACGCTCGCGGCCGGCGCAATAGATCAACTGCGAGACCGGGTGATAAACCGGCTGCTGGGCCAGCGCAGAGAGGTCGAAGGCGACCATGTCGGCGCACTTGCCCACTTCCAGGGAACCGATCCGTGACTCCAGGCCGAGCGCCCGGGCACCGCCCAGGGTTGCCATGCGCAGCGCCGCGTGGGCATCCAGCGCGGTCGCCGAGGCGGACACCGCCTTGGCCAGCAACGCGGCGGTACGCGCTTCGCCGAGCAGGTCCAGGTCGTTGTTACTGGCCGCGCCGTCGGTGCCCAGGGCCACGTTGACGCCGGCTTCGAGCAGTTTCTGCACCGGGCAGAAGCCGCTGGCGAGCTTGAGGTTGGACTCCGGGCAATGCAGCACGTGGGCGCCGCTGGCACTCAGCGCGGCGATGTCGGCATCGTCGATCTGCGTCATGTGCACCGCCTGGAAATGCGGCCCCAGCAGTCCCAGGCGCGCGAGCCGCGCCAGCGGGCGCTCTCCGGTCGCGGCCAGGCCATCGCTGACTTCGCCTGCGGTCTCGTGAACATGCATCTGGATACGCGCGGCGCAGCGCTCGGCCAGCTCGCGCACCTTGCCCAGGCTATCGTCGCCGACGGTGTATGGCGCATGCGGGCCGAAGGCGACGCTCACCCTGGGGTGCCCGCTGAGGCGTTCATAGAGCGCCAGGCCCGCATCCAGCGCGGCATGCACGTCGACCGCGCCGGGCACCGGGAAGTCCAGCACCGGAATGCAGATCTGCGCGCGCATGCCGAAGGCCTCGACGACCTCGACGGCGACCTCGGGGTAGAAGTACATGTCGGAGAAGCAGGTCACGCCGCCGCTCAGTTGCTCGGCGGCGGCCAACGCGGTGCCATCGCGGACGAACTCGGCGTCGACCCAGCGCTTTTCCGCCGGCCAGATGTGGTTCTGCAACCAGTCCATCAGCGGCAGGTCGTCGGCCAAGCCACGGAACAGGCTCATCGCCGCATGGCCGTGGGTGTTCACCAGTCCGGGCGCGAGCAACTGCCCGGGCAACTCGCGAACGTCGAGAGCGCCCTGGGCGAGCAGTTCATCGCGCGGCGCCAGGGCGGCGATGCGCCCGTCGCGCACCGCCAGGCCATGGCCTTCGAGCACCACCCCGGCGGGTTCCACCGGGACGATCCACTCGGGAAGCAGCAACAGGTCGAAGGGTTTCAGGGTCATTGGGCCTCCACGGGACTGTGGTAGATCTCGGCGTACATCGGCCAGTGGTCGGAGACACCGTCGTCGTATTGCGCCATGGAGAAGCGCGACGGCGTTCCCCAGAGGTTGGTCTGGTAGCGGCTGTCATTGGCCAGGCGGATGCTCGCCGGGTCCAGCTTCCAGCCTGCGAAGCCGGCTGCGCGGGTGAGCTCCTTGGGAAACAGCAGGATGTCGAAGAACGACCACTGGCGGGCGCTGTGGTAGTAGTAGCTGCCCTTGCAATCCTGGCAGCCGATCAGGTGCGAAACGACCCAGGTCGAGGCCAGGTCATGGCCGATGTAGTGCGCCTTGGCCTCTTCGCCCGCGTTGATGTTGAAGTCGCCCCCGACGATCGGCAACACGTCCGCCGGCAGTTGCGCCTTCAGCGTCGCCAGTTGCGCGACCGCCTGCTGGCGCAGGTAGCCGGGCGAGCCGCCGGAGGGCAGATGCACGGCGAACACCGAGGCCTTCTGCCCACCCGGCAGGGTCAGGCGCACTTCCAGCATGCCTCGGGTCTTCTCGACGCCGGACTGGGAGCGATCACCCTGCGCCTGGTAGGGCACCCGGTGCAGGATCGGCGCATCCCATTGCGGCAGACGGCTGAGCACGGCGGTATCGATACCCCGCTCGTCCCAGCCTTCGAGCAGCACGCGGGTGCCGTAGCCGGCCTTGCTCAGGCGCGCATTGAGCTGCTCGAGCACCGCCTTGTTCTCTACTTCCTCGAGAATCAGCACGTCCGGGCCGCGGCCGTTATCGATCTGCTCGATGACCGCCGCCAGGCGTTCGAGCTTCTCGTCGAGCAGCTTCGGTGTCCAGTCCAGCTCCTCGCACTCGCGGCGCCAGGCCTCCACGCGGATCCGCTCGCACACGGCCATGTACTCGGGATGCGCGCGCTTTTCCGCCAGCGGCAGGTAGGCGATGTCTTCCTTGCCGGCGTCGTGGGTGGTGTCGAAGAGGTTCTCGACGTTCCAGGTCATCAGCGATACGCGCGTTTGCGCCGGGTCCGCCGCGTGGCTGCCGCTGCAGCCGGCGAGCGCGGCCGCCAGGCTCAGGGCGATCAGGGCCAGGGAGCGCTTCATTGGGCCGGCCGCCCGGCCACCAGGGCCTCGTCGAGCAGCTTGGCCAGACGCACGGAGGCCAGTTGCACGCGCTGCTCGGCAAGCGGCACGAAGTGGCTCATGTAGGCGGCGTTGATGCTGTTGCGATCGCCGCTGTCCTGGTTCATCAGCTTGTCGCCACGGCTGTAGGTGTAGCCGCTGCGGTTGTACTCCAGCTCCTTGGCCGCATAGTCGATGCCGCCGTCGTCGTCATCGTCGAACGGCTTGCGCGGCATCTTGCGGGCAGCCACGGCGCGCGGATAGATGTCGTCGTCACGGACGATCCTGCAGGACTCCTCGGACCAGGACACCGGACTCATGTCGCCGGCCGCTGGCAGGCCCTTCTGCAGCTTGTCGGCATAGGCCTGGGTGTCGAGCTGGGCGGCGCTGAGCAGGAAATCGTCCCATACCTGGCGCAGGTTGTAGGTCTTGCCGCCAGCGGTGACCTTGTAGTCGTAACCGCCCTTGTCGTCCTTGAAGCTGTTGTTCAGCGGCGAGTGGGCATCGGCGACATGGTGGATGAGGAACAGCAACGCCATGACCCGAGCCTGGTTGGGTGCCTTGGGGTCGCTCAGCGCGGCGCGGTTGCGCTCGATGGCGGCCACCGTACAGACGCCATCGGGGCACTCCTCCGGCGGCTGGTACTGGCAGTCATCGCCCTTGTAGATCACCCGTCGCTCGTTCTTGGTCTTTTCCCACAGCGCCTGGGTCTGCGGGTTCTGCCCGAGATTGCCGGCCCAGTTGGCGACCACCGCGAAATCGTCCTGCTTGATCATCCCCAGCAGGCGCTTGGCCTCGGCGGCGGCCTCGGGGGTCAGCTGGCGCTGCGCCAGGGCGCCGACCAGCGCGGTGCCGCGCTCTCCCCAGGCGGCGGCTTCGCCGGCCCAGGCGAGGGTCCCGATCAGGGCCATATGGCCCAGCCAATTCAGTCGTTTCATCGTCCATCTCCTTGGTGAGGCACGCAGAGGGCATCCAGGGCCAGGCGCAGCATGTCGTGGAAATCCTCCTGGCGTTGCTGCGCGGTCAGCCGCTCGCCGGTGAGGATGTGGTCGCTGACGGTCAGCAGGGTCAGCGCCTGCTTGCCGAGTTCCGCCGCCACGCCGTAGAGGCCGGCGGCCTCCATTTCCACGGCGAGCACGCCCATGCGCTGCAGGGTGGCGAAGATCGCCTGGTCCGGCTCGTAGAACAGGTCGGCGGAGAACACGTTGCCCACGTGGGGCGCCAGGCCACGCTCGCCGGCGGTCTGCATGACCTGGGCGAGCAGCGCGTAGTCAGCGATGGCGGCGAAGTCGAAACCGTCCAGGCGCTTGCGGTTGACGACCGAGTCGGTGCTGGCGCCCATGGCCAGTACCAGATCGCGAACCTTCACCTGGGGCTGGGTCGCGGCGCAGCTGCCGATGCGCACGATGCGCTGCACGCCGTACTGGGAAAACAGTTCGTGGGCGTAGATGGAGATCGACGGAATGCCCATCCCCGAGCCCATCACCGAGATCGGTGTGCCCTGGTAGAGGCCGGTGTAGCCGAGCATGTTGCGTACGCCGTTGACCTGCTGGACCTGGTCCAGATAGGTGTCGGCGAGCAGCTTGGCGCGCAGCGGGTCGCCGGGCATCAGCACGGTTTCGGCAAAGGCGCCGGGTTCGGCCTGGATATGCGGAGTTGCCATGTCAGTGGGTCTCGCGAATGAGGAAGGAGCGCCCGTGGCTGCAGGGCGCGAGATCGAACAGTTCGGCCAGGCTCTGGCCGATGTCGGCGAAGCTGTCGCGCAGGCCCAGGCTGTCGGCGCGCACGCCCTGCCCCCAGGCCAGTAGCGGGATGTACTCGCGGGTATGGTCGGAGCCCGGCCAACTGGGGTCGCAGCCGTGATCGGCGGCGAGCAGCAGCAGATCGTCAGGGGCCATCGCCGCCAGCAGCTCAGGCAGACGGCGATCGAAGGCCTCCAGCGCGGCGGCGTAGCCGGCCGGGTCGCGACGGTGCCCGTAGAGCATGTCGAAGTCGACGAAGTTGGCGAACACCAACGTGCGTGACGGCGCCTCGGCCAGCGCCCGCAGGCTCGCGTCGAAGAGCGCGTCGTTGCCGTCGCCCTTGTACAGCCGGCTGATGCCCCGGTGGGCGAAGATGTCGCCGATCTTGCCCACCGCGAAGACCTGCCCGCCGGCCTCGCAGAGGCGTTCCAGCACGGTCGGCGCGGGGGGCGGCACGGCGTAGTCGCGACGGTTGCCGGTACGCACGAAGCTGGCCGCATCCTCACCGCGAAACGGCCGTGCGATGACCCGGCCGATGTTGTACGGATCGCACAGCTCGCGGGCCAGCTCGCAGAGCGCCAGCAGGCGATCGAGGCCGAAGTGCTCCTCGTGGGCGGCGATCTGCAGCACGCTGTCCGCCGAGGTGTAGACGATCGGCTTGCCGCTGCGCAGGTGCTCCTCGCCCAGCTCGGCAATGATCGTGGTGCCGGAGGCATGGCAGTTGCCAAGCACGCCGGGCAGACCGCCACGGGCGATCAGTGCATCGAGCAGGGCTGCCGGCATGCTCTGCAGCGGTGCGCTGAAATAGCCCCAATCGAAGAGGACCGGCACACCGGCCATTTCCCAATGCCCGGAGGGCGTGTCCTTGCCGCTGGAAAGCTCGGCGGCGGCGCCGAAAGCGCCCTCGGGAGGCACGTTCGACGCAAGCCCCGGAGGCACCTCGCCACAGGCCAGCGCGGCGGCCTCGCCGAGCCCCAGGCGGACCAGGTTGGGCAGCGCCAGCGGCCCGTGGCGACGCGCATCGTCGGCCTCGCCACGGGCACAGGCCTGGGCGATGTGCAGCAGCGTGTTGGCCCCCGCATCGCCGAAGCGTGCGGCATCCGGTGCGGCGCCGATGCCGAAGGAATCCAGCACCAGCAGCAGTGCGCGACTCACGCGCCCTGCTCCAGGCGGGTGATCAGCGCCGGTTGCGTCTGGGCGCGGGCGGCGATGCGGAAGGCGCCGAGCAGCGCCGCGGCGGCCTGCTCGGCGGAGGCCAGGTCGGCGGCGTGGATGATCGCCAGCGGCCGCCCGGGACCGACCGACTCGCCGGGAAAAGCCAGCTCGGAGAGGCCCACCGACGGATCGATCTGGTCTTCCGGACGCCGCCGTCCACCGCCCAGGCCGACCACCGCCAGCCCCACGGCACGGGTGTCGATGCGCTGCACGACCCCCTCCATCGGCGCCAGCAGTGGCACCTTCACCGGCGCCTCGGGCAGCCAGGCCTGGGGGCGCTCGACCAGGTCATCCGGCCCCCCCAGCGCGCGCACCATGTGCGCGAAGCGCTGCAATGCGGCCCCCGTGTGCCAGGCATCGAGCAGGCGCTCGCGGGCCTCCTCGCGGCTCGCTGCCAACTGCGCGGCGAGCAGCGTCTCCTCGGCGAGGGCGAGAATCACCTGCCATAGGCGCTCGCTGCGCACCTCGCCCTGCAGCAGGGCAATCGCCTCGTGTACTTCCAGGGCGTTACCGGCGGCCCGCGCCAGCGGCTGGCCCATGTCGGTGATCAGCGCGCGGGTCGGCGTACCAGCGCCGTTGGCCACCTCGACGATGGTGCGCGCCAGGGCCTCGGCATCCTGGGGATGGTCCATGAAAGCGCCGTTGCCGGTCTTCACATCGATCAGCAGCACGTCGAGGCCGGCGGCGAGCTTCTTGCTGAGGATCGAGGCGACGATCAGGTCGATCGACTCGACGGTGGCGGTGACGTCGCGGATCGCATACAGCCGCTTGTCCGCCGGCGCCAGGTCGGCGGTCTGGCCGATGATCGCGCAACCGACCTCGGCCACCACCTCGCGCAAGCGCTCCAGGCTCGGCTGGCTCTGGTAGCCGGGAATGCTATCGAGCTTGTCCAGGGTGCCGCCGGTGTGGCCCAGGCCACGTCCGGAAATCATCGGCACATAGCAGCCGCAGGCCGCCAAGAGCGGCGCCAGCACGAGGCTGACCAGATCACCGATCCCCCCGGTGGAGTGCTTGTCGACCACCGGCCCCGGCAGCGACCAGCTCAATTTCTGTCCGGAATCGCGCATGGCCAGGGCCAGCGCCACGCGCTCGTCGAGGGTCATGCCCTTGAGCAGCACGGCCATGGCGAAGGCAGCGATCTGCCCCTCGCTGAGGCTGCCATCGACGATGCCGGCGACGAAGCGGCGGATGTCCTCCGCGCTGAGCACCTTGCCGTCGCGTTTGCGACGAATCACTTCCTGTGCCAGCCAGGCCATGATTAGTAGCCCTCCGGCGCATGCTCGGCGGCGCTTTCACCGGCGCGCCGGAGCAGGTCGTCGAGCAGGCTGGAGGCCCCGAAACGCAGATGCTCGGGGCTGACCCAGTCGGCCCCGAGCAGGCGCTCGGCGAGCCACAGGTAGACCTGCGCATCGGGTAGCGTGCGCATCCCGCCGGCCGGCTTGAAGCCCGCCTTGCCGCCGTGCTCGGCGAGCACCTGCAGCATCACCTCGGCGGCTTTCGCCGTGGCATTCACCGGGACCTTGCCGGTGCTGGTCTTGATGAAGTCGGCACCGGCGGCCAACGCCTGCTCCGCTGCGCGGCGCACCCGCAGCGGATCGCCCAGCTCGCCGCTTTCCAGGATCACCTTGAGCGTGCGCCCGACGCAGACCTCGCGCACCGCGCCGAGCAGCGCCGGACCGGCGTCCAGGTCACCGGCCAGCAACGCGCGATAGGGATACACCAGGTCGATCTCGTCGGCCCCCTCGGCCAGGGCATCGCGCACCTCGTCCAGCACCTGGAGCAGCGGCGCATCGCCCGCGGGAAAGTTGCACACGGTGGCGACGCGGATCGCCTGGCCGCCGAGGGCGTCCAGCTCACGACGCGCCAGCGCGACGAAGCGCGGGTACACGCATACCGCGGCGACCGGTCCCAGGGGCGTCAAGGCGCGCCGGCAGAGCTGGCGGATACGCGCCTCGTCGTCGTCCTCGTTGAGCGAAGTCAGGTCCAGCAGGCGCGCCACACGGGCGGCCTGGATTGCATCGTTGTCGATCATTTCATCATCTTCTTGTAACGGCGCCGCCGCGCGGCCCGAGCTATACGAACAGACCGGCGAGCGCGGCGCTCATCAGACTGGAAAGGGTTCCCGCGAGCACGGCCTTGAGTCCGAGGCGGGCCAGTTCGGGGCGCCGCGAGGGTGCCATGCCGCCCAGTCCGCCGATCAGGATGCCAATCGAGGACAGGTTGGCGAAACCGCAGAGGGCGAAGGTGATGATCACCTTGGTGCGCTCGGAGAGTACCGCCAGACCGTCCTCGGCAACCCGTTGCGGATCAAGGTAGCGGGCGAAATCCACATAGGCCACGAACTCGTTGAGCACCAGCTTCTGGCCGATGAAGCCGCCAGCGATGGTGGCCTCGTTCCAGGGCACGCCGATCAGGAAGGCCACCGGGGCGAACAGGTAGCCCAGCAGCAGTTGCAGGCTCAGTTGGGGAAAGCCGACGAGCCCGCCAGCCCAGCCGAGCACGCCGTTGAGCAGGGCGATCAGAGCGATGAACACCAGCAGCATGGCACCGACGTTGAGCGCCAGGGCCAGGCCGCTGGAGGCGCCGAGGGCCGCCGCGTCGATGACGTTGGCCGGTTGCTCCTCGGCGGAGACCTGGATGTCCGCCGGATCATCGTGGGGCGTTTCGGTCTCCGGCTCGAGCAGCTTGGCCATCAGCAGGCCACCGGGCGCCGCCATGAAGCTCGCCGCGATCAGGTACTTGAGATCCACGCCGAGGCTGGCATAGCCGATCAGCACCGATCCGGCCACCGAGGCCAGGCCGCCGACCATCACCGCGAACAGCTCGGAGCGGGTCATCCGTGCGAGGAACGGGCGTACCACCATCGGTGCCTCGGTCTGCCCGACGAAGATGTTGGCGGTCGCCGACATCGACTCGGTGCGACTGGTGCCCAGCAGACGCTGCAGGGCGCCGCCGATCACCCGGATCACCAGGCCCATCACGCCCAGGTAATAGAGCACCGAGATGAAGGCACTGAAGAACACGATCAACGGCAACACGCGAATGGCGAAAACGAAGCCGCCGTTGCCGAACACCTCGAACATGCGTGTACTGGAGAGTCCGCCGAAGAGGAAGTCGATGCCCTGCTGGGCATAGCCCTGCAGCGACGACACCGAGCCGGAGAGGCTCGCCAGCACGCTCTGCCCCCAGGGCACGTAGAGCACGAACAGCGCCAGTGCGGCCTGGATGGCGAACGCGCCCAGCACCGTGCGCCAACGAATGTCCCGACGTCGGCGGGACAGCAAGAACCCCAGCAACAACAACCCCACTACCCCGATGAAACTCATCGACGCGAACTCCTGAAGACGGCAGGCAAAGAGAAGAGATGCACCGGCCTCTTTGGGCCTGGTGTCGTTAGGGTTCGAGTGCTACGCATCCGGGAAGCTGAAGGCCCCCGGCAGCAATTGGGCGACGCTCCACAAGCGGTCCTGGCGCTCGTCGTGCCCACGGCAGAGCACCGGGGTGTCTGCCGCCATCAGTTCGAGCATCACCTGGCGGCATGCGCCACAGGGCGAGATCACCGGCACGCCCGGCGCATACACCGCCATGGCCAGGAAACTGCCGGGCGCATGTCCCTGGGAGATGGCACTGAACAGGGCGCTACGCTCGGCGCAGTTGGTCAGCCCGAAGGAGGCGTTCTCCACGTTGCAGCCGCGGAGTATCTCGCCCTGGGCGGTGAGCAGCGCAGCGCCTACGGGAAACCGTGAATGCGGGCACCAGGCATACGCTGCGGCGGCGCGGGCCTCGTCCAGCAGGCGGCGCCACTGGCTGGCGTCGAGGTTACGGCTCATGGCTTCACCTCGACGATGCGGCCCGCGCCTTCGGCGCTTCCAGCCGGCTGCCCGGCCGCATCGGCGCGGCGCAGGTAGTCGATCAGCGCGTCCAGGTCATTCAGGCCGGTATCCAGCCGGGCGGAGGCCTCGGCCAGCACGGCGAAGTTATCCCCACCTTCGGCCATGAACGAGTTGACGGTGATCCGATAGGTCTTCTGCCTATCCACCGGCTCGCCGGCGATCCGCAGGCTATCGGGCACTACACGCTCGCCCTGCGTCCCTTCGCGCCAGGCATAGCTGACGCCACTGGAGGGCTGCAGCGGCATGAAGCCCGCGCTCTGCCATTGCTCCTCGAGCATCCGGTAGAGCTGCGCGCCCGTCAGGTCAAGGATCACCAGGGTGTTGTTGAAGGGCTGCACCGAGGCGACCTGACCATAGTCGACCTGTTCCTTGCCCTGCTCCAGACTCAGAGAGGCGCGGACGCCACCGAGGTTCATGAAGGCGGCCTGGGCGCCCATCGACTGGGTCGCCGCCAGTTGCGCATCGGCGATCAGCTCGCCCATCGGCGACTCGCCACTGTCACTGGGTTCTACCGGCACCTCGGTCGCGCCGATGCGTGCCACGGCCTTGCCCAGTTGCGTCTGGCTGCGCGCCTGTACCTGCTGCACCAGCTCGCGCATCGAGGCACTGGCATCGGCGTCGTAGCGCTGCGGGTCGACCAGCAGGTTCTGCGCGCGGGCATCGAGCAGGCGATGGGCCTGGGTATCGATGTTCAGCGTGACCTGGGTCACCAGCCGGCCATAGGACGAACCCTGGGTCACCAGCACGTCGCCGATGCGACACAGGTAGCCCTGGTGGGTGTGAGAGGTCAGCGCCACGCGGATGTGCGGGTCGAGCTGCTTGACCACCTCGACGATGTCGCCGGACAGCGCATTGCAGTCGGGCTTGTCGAACGGTTCGCGGGTCTCCCCGCCCTGGTGGATCACCGCGACGATGGCGTCGACCTTCTGTTCCAGCAACTCGGGTACCAGGGCGTTGATCGCCTGGGCCTCGGCCACCGTGGACAGCCCCTGCAAACCCTGGCGGGTGACCACCGAGGCGACGTCCTGGAGCACGGCGCCGACGAAGGCGATGCGTGCGCCATGGGCTTCGAGGATGCGATAGGCCGGCAGCACCGGCTGGCCGTTGGCGTCGAGCAGGTTGGCGGCGATATAGGGGAAGTCGATGCCCTTCCAGGTGCCGTCGAACTGGCAGGCCTTGTCCGGTCGGGGTGACTCGCAGCCGCCGTGAATCTGCCGCTGCAGCTCGCCGATGCCCTGGTCCAGCTCATGATTGCCGACCACAGAGAGCTGCACGCCAAGCAGGTCCATGGCCTCGAGCGTGGGCTCGTCGGCCCATAGCGAGGACAGCGGCGGGCTGCCGCCAACCAGGTCGCCGACGCCGACCAGCAGCGTCTGCGGGTCCGCCTTGCGCTGCTGTGCCAGCAGCCCGGACAGGGCCACGGCGCCGCCGGCCTGCAGGTCCAGCGCCTCACCGGCGGCGCTGTCGCCCTGGAAGCGACTGGGCAGCAGGTGACCGTGGTAATCGTTCAGCGCCAGCAGGTTGACCTGCACGGTGCTCGGTGCGGCGGACTGATCGCAGGCAGCCAGCAGCGCGGCGCTGCAACACAGTGCCAGCAGGACGGGACGGACACGCGGAAAGGGCATGGCGGGCGGGCCTCAGGCGCTGGGCTGCAGGGCGCCGACCGAAGTCGCCGCGCTATCGCCGGAGGTATAGCGGGTGCCCATGCCGGCGCGCAGCAGAAGCATCTTCAGGTGATCGTTGATCTGCTCCAGGCGATCCTGCAGGTGGTGGTTGCAGGCGAGGCCGACCAGCGCGATGGAGATACCCAGGGCGGTGGCATAGAGCGCGGTACCGATACCGCGGGAGACCTCTCCGGGATCGGAAACACCGGCTTCGGCGAGCGCCTTGAAGGTGTCGATGATGCCGAGGATGGTGCCCAGCAGGCCGAGCAGCGGCGCGCCGGCGACCACCGCCTCGAGAATCCACAGGCCGTGGTTGAGCTTGCCGCGGATGGAGATGTAGATCGCCTGGCCAAGGTCTTCCAGTTCGTTGTGCGAGCGCAGGTGGCTGCGCCCTTCGAACAGCTGCCGCAGCAACTGCAGGGGCAGGCTGTCACGCGCACGCAGAGCCTCGGGCAGGTCCTCGATGCGACGCACCGGCTGGTGCAGCGCAGCCTCTAGCTTGCGCGCACGACGCAGGCTGTGGGCGAAGAAGATGCCACGTTCCACCACCACGAAGGCGGCCAGGGCCGCGGCGCCGTACATGATGTAGAAGGTGATGTCGTGGAGCAGGTCCATGTTCATGGCGGGTTACCTCGGATGGATCGGGAAAAAGCAGCCCGGCCTCACGACCGGGCTCTTGCGCTGGATCAGAAGGAAGCCTCGAAGGAAACCGCGACGGTCTGCTCTTCGGCGATGGTGTAGTACGGTGTGGCGCCCACGTAGTTGCTGCTCGGGTCGTAGTCGACCGAACTGAACGCCACGGTACGCACGCCATTGAGGTATTCGCGGTTGAACAGGTTGCTCACCGACAGGCGAACGGCCGCCTCCTTCACGTACTTCTTGTTCACCGGCAGGCGATACCCCAGGTTCAGGTCCACCACGGTGTAGTGCGGGATGCTCTCGTCGTTGGTCAGGTCGCCGTACTGGTTGTCCACGTACTTGCCGACGACGTTGCCGTAGAAGCGGCCATCGTCGTAGCCCAGGCTCAGGTTGAACATGTTCTTGGGCACGCCAGCGACCTGTTTGCCCGCGGTGGGCAGGTCGAAGCCGCGGTAGTTCAGGTCATCCTGCTGCTCGGCTTCGGTGTAGGTGTAGGAGGCGTAGTAGTTGAAGTTGTGCGGCAGCAGACCGCTGAACTCCAGCTCCAGACCCCGGTTCTCCACATCGCCGACGTTGAGCATGATGTAGTCGCCGGCATCGTCGCGGCTGGACACCTGGCGGTTCTTGAAGGTCAAGTAGAACAGGGTCGCCGACAGCGCCATCTTGTCGGTGGCATAGCGCCAACCGAGTTCATGGTTCCAGCTCAGCTCCGGATCGAGGCTGATCGAGTCGCCCGTGTTGTAGAGCACGTAGTTCTGCGGCGTACGCATGTTACGGCTGAGGTTGTAGAACGCCTGCTGCTCGGTATTGATCTGGTAGCGCGCACTGAAGCTGGGCAGGAATTCGTGGTAGGTCGCGTTGCGCTTCTCAGGGGCATCGTAGAGGCTGCCGCGGTT
This sequence comes from Pseudomonas sp. R4-15, assembly GCF_055768815.1. Taxonomy (NCBI): domain Bacteria; kingdom Pseudomonadati; phylum Pseudomonadota; class Gammaproteobacteria; order Pseudomonadales; family Pseudomonadaceae; genus Pseudomonas; species Pseudomonas sp. R4-15. Next base: position 1,276,848 of record NZ_CM147293.1, on the reverse strand, counting down.
GTTACCCTTGCGCTCGGTGTGCTCGTAGGCCAAGCCGGTGACGAGCGTCAGATCGGGCGTGGCGTACCAGGTGTCTTGCACGAACAGCTTGTGCGCCGGGGTGATGGTGAAGTAATTGCGACCCTGGATGACGTTGCCGCTGGCATCGCGTACCTGGTTGGAGTCATGGTAGTCAGCCCAGATGTCCGAGGGACTGCCATCGGCGTCCAGCGGCACGAAAGGCTGTGTCTGGCGCTGGCGCGCGCGCTCGTACCAGTAGCCGAAATCGATGCTGTGCTCGTCGTTGAAGGCCCAGGTCAGCTTGGTGTTGACCCCGGGGCGCCAGGTTTCGGTCCAGGACGGACGGTAGTAGAAGCCGCTGACCGGATTACCGTCCGCGCGATAGTCGTTGTAGGAGTTCAGGTTGCCCAGGACGTAGTTGCCACCGCTGTTGGTGGAACCGCTGTTGAGGCTGGCGGCGTTGCCGTAGGTGGTGTAGCTACCGCCGTTGGCCCAGTAGTAATAGGGGGCCACGGTCAGTTGCAGGTCGTCGCGCAGCTGGAAGCGGCCAGTCAGCGAGGCCGTCACGTTCTCGAAAGGGTTGCGGTTGAGCTTGTAGGAGCCTGCCGAAAGATACTGCGCGCCGTTGTAGTCGCTGAAGGTCGGAGACTCGGCGAACTCATAGTCATGGTCGCCGGAGAACTGACTCTTGCTGGCGGTGGCGTAGTTGTAGTTTTCCTGCTTGTGGTACTTGACGATCGCATTCAGCGAGTTGCCATCGCCGAACTTGTACAGGCTGTTGAGCTCGACCTTCTGCGCATCGAGATCGCCTTTGCCCTTCCACTTGTCGCTGTTGGTGTCGGACACCGATATGTAGTTGGACAGCCCCATGTATTCGCCGGTATTCAGTCGGACGAAGCTCTTGCTCAGGTTGTTGCTGCCAACGGTCTGCTTGACGAAGACACCGAAATCTTCGGTCGGGCGCATCGACACCAGGCCAATGTTGCCGCCAGAAGAGCCGATGTGCGGCGCATCCATTTCCGAGGAACCCTGGGTAACGAAGATTTCCTCGAGGTTCTCGGAATCGCCCAGCAGGTTCGGGTACATGCTGTAGTTACCCGAGTCGTTCACCGGAATGCCGTCCATGGTGACGCCGATCTGGTCGGAGTTCATGCCGCGCATGGTGAAGTTGAAGCCGGACAGCCCGGTGGAGTCGTCGCTGGAGACGTTGATCCCCGGGGTGTACTTCAGCTTGTCGATGCCGTTGGCCGTCGGCGCCATCTTCTCCAGGGCTTCCTTGGTCACCGTGGAGCGCGACTTGGCCGCCTCTTCCTGAACCATCTGGCCGTTGCCCAGGGTCTGCCCGGTCACTTCCACTTCGCCGATATCCGCCTCCTGGGCGAGCGCCGAAGCGGTCCAGCTGCCGCACCCGGCGGCCAACAACATCACGAACATCCTATTGAATTTCATCACCAGCATCCTCGGTTGATAGGTCGAGTGGTTGGGCAGGTCTTATTTGTCGTCGAGGGTGTAGACGAGGGTTGCGTTGAAGCGATATCGGTCGTTGCCGGCGAACGCCTCTGCCGGAAACGGCGCGACCTTTTCTATGCGCCGCAAACTGCCTTGCGCGGCGCGGTTGAGCAGCATGTTCCTGGCCTTGGTCTGGATTCCCGAATCCAGGACACGGCCATTGCGATCCACCAGCAGCCAGACCTCGACATTGCCGGTGGGGCGTTGTAGCGAGGCCTCGCGGCCACGCGGGTACTGCTTGTACTTGTCCAGCTCGGCACGCAGCACCGCGATGTAGCGGCTCTCCAGCGCGGCCACGTTCACCTGCGGCTTGGCCGGCGGCGCGGGCACGGCAGCCGGCGGCGGCGTAACCGGCTTGGGCGCGGGAGCAGGCGCCTTGACCACCGGCTGCGGCTTGGGCACCGGTTTCGGTTCGGGCTTGGGTTTCGGCTTGGGCGCCGGCTTGGGTGGTTCGGGCTTGGGCTTGGGCGGCTCGGGCTTCGGCGGCTCAGGCACCTCGATCACCGGCTCCGGGTCCGGCTCCGGGGGTGGCGGCGGTGGCGGTGGCTCCGGCAGCGGCTCGGGTTCCGGCTCGGGCTCCGGAGGCGGCGGCTGCAGCTCGGCAGGATCGATCAGCGCAATTTCCACGACACTGTCGTCGTACTTGGGCTTGATCTTCAGCTCGCTCTTCACCGCGCCGTGGATCACCGCAGCCAACAGCGCGAGCGCCGGCAATGCGGCGATGACCTTGCGCGATCGATAGACGATGGACATGGCGTTACAGCTTGCGGGTAGCGATGGAGACGGAGGAGAAGCCACTGCCCTTGAGCAGGTCCATGACGGCCACCAGTCGGCCGACCTCCACGCCTTCGTCACTGTTGAGAATGATCACCAGCTTCTCGCCGGTCTGCTCCAGCGCATGCAGTCGCTCGACCAGTTGCTCGTCGCTGACGTCCTCGCCATCGAGCTGCAGGCGGTCTTCCAACGCCAGGGTGATCACCGCCTTGTTCTGCGGCTTCAACTGCTGGGCACTGGCAGCGCCGGGCAGCTGGGTCTTGATCCCCAGTGCAGGGATCACGTTCAGGCTGATCAGTACGAAGAACACCAGCAGGAACATCATCACGTCGATCATCGGAATGATCTCGATATGTACCCGCCGTTTCTTCGGCTCTTCCCAATTACGCATCGCTCGACTCCGCGCTGTCGGCCGAAACACCCGGCCGGTTCTCTCAGATCGTCGAGACAAGAGCAGATTACGTGCCATTCCTGTCTCCAATGACAGGAATAAATAACACCCACTTGGTTACAACCGTGTGAACCGTGGATATCCAGTGCGTGACAGCACCCAGGCAGCCTGGTCAGGTGAGGGCACTGACAGTTCAAGAGCCCTCAAAAATGCACATCACGAGGCATTTCCAGCCTCTCTCGCACCAAAACGCTTCACGCCGACCGATGAGTCACAAAGCGTCCAGACATTCTGTCTGTAGAGACAAGCTATCGATCCAGGCAGGGGAGGCGCGGGGAATAAGCCGGCGGAGAGGCTCGACTATAGGGACAATGCGCGGGAAACGAGAGCCGACACGGGTATTTGCAGCTTGCCTGCCAAGACAGACGAAGCTCAGCGGATATTTTCTATAAATTCCTTTAAATACAGTACATTGAATAACGCACCAGCTATTCGACAAGGCCAAGAGGAATCTCCATGCGTCAGGCCGCACAACAAAAACTGTCATTAATGTCAGGTTCAATGAGAGAGCGGCACGCGCCTTGCTGCGTGGCCGTTCCTCTTTTCGCAACCTGCAAGGAACTACCGCGTGCGCTCTCTATTCGCCCTGCTGGGCGCCTGCCTGCTGCTATCCGCCTGTAGCCATACTCCGGAGCAACCCAAGGTCCATTGGCTCGACCTGCACGCCCTCGGCGGGCAACTGCAAGGCCAGGCGCCTATCGCCGTCGGCTTCGACGTGGACGACACCCTGCTGTTTTCCAGCCCCTGCTTTTATTACGGCCAACAGAAGTACTCACCGGGCTCGGAGGACTACCTGAAGAACCCGGCGTTCTGGCAGGAGACCAACGGCGGGTGCGATCGCTATTCGATTCCCAAGGACATCGCCCGGCGACTCGTCGCGTTGCACCAGGCCCGTGGCGACCGCATCTATTTCATTACCGGACGGCCACGCACCGACGACGAGCAACTCAGCGCGATCCTCGAACAGACCTTTGCGCTGAAGCAGCGGATTCCGGTGATCTTCACCTCGGGGCCGGACAAGACGCGCTTCATCGCGCAGGAACACCTGGCGATCTATTACGGCGACGCCGACAGCGACATCGAGTCGGCACGCGCCGCCGGCGCCCGCCCCATTCGTGTCATGCGCGCGACCAATTCCACCTACAAGCCGATCCCGATACCGGGCTCGCTGGGCGAGGACGTACTGGTCGATTCAGATCGCTGAGCAGCCAGGGCCCACCACGCGCTCATTCGCCCCGGCGAACCTTGTTCCGGAAACACGGTCCGAGTATCGACGAGAGCGGTTGCAATACGACAAGCTCTGTTATACTGCCCACTCTCGTCAGCATACGTCCGGATGCCGTGCCCCTCAGGGTCGCAGGCGCACCGGGCGGAATCCCGCGACCTGCAGGGTTCCAGCCGGACAGACGATTCCCCTCGGCGCCTGTTCCAGTGATCCTTCGATCACCACGGAGTCCGCCCATGCCGAGCAGGGGTCCAGGCGCGAGAAAAGTGTTTTGGTCATCCCAGACAAACGACGAGTAACGACGCAACGCGCCCGTTCCGGCCGATGCTGCATGGCATCCCGGCGACCGGCGCCCTGGCCGCCAAGTAGCGTCCAGCGCCGCCACGTCATTCGACTCTAGCCCGACATATAGACAGGATTGCCCATGTCCTTTGCATCCCTCGGTCTCTCCGAGGCACTGGCCCGCGCCGTCGAAGCCGCCGGCTACACCCAGCCCACCCCCGTGCAACAGCGGGCGATTCCCGCCGTGTTGCAAGGCCGCGATCTGATGGTCGCCGCCCAGACGGGTACTGGCAAAACCGGCGGCTTCGCGCTTCCGGTACTCGAACTCCTCTTCCCGCAGGGTGCCGCCGACGGCAACCGGCTCAACCCGCGTCAGCCGCGCGTCCTGGTACTCACGCCGACGCGCGAACTGGCCGCCCAGGTACACGAAAGCTTCCGTGTCTACGCCCGCGACCTGCCCCTGAAGAGCGCCTGCATCTTCGGCGGAGTGGGGATGAATCCCCAGGTCCAGGCACTGGCCAAGGGTCTGCACCTGCTGGTGGCCTGCCCCGGGCGCCTGCTCGACCTGGCCGGCCAGGGTAGCGTCGACCTGTCCCAGGTCGAGATCCTGGTTCTCGACGAAGCCGACCGCATGCTCGACATGGGCTTCATCCATGACGTCAAGAAGGTCCTCGCGCGACTGCCCGCGGCCCGCCAGAACCTGCTGTTCTCGGCGACCTTCTCCAAGGACATCGTCGAGCTGGCGAGCAAGCTGCTGCGCGACCCCGAGCGCATCGAGGTAACGCCGCCGAACACTACCGTCGAGCGCATCGAGCAGTCGGTATTCCGCCTGCCCGCCACCCACAAGCGCGCCCTCCTCGCCCACCTGGTCACCCAGGGTGCCTGGGAGCAGGTGCTGGTGTTCACCCGCACCAAGCATGGCGCCAACCGCCTGGCCGAGTACCTCTGCAAGCAGGGCCTGCCGGCGGCCGCGATCCATGGCAACAAGAGCCAGAACGCGCGCACCAAGGCCCTGGCCGACTTCAAGGCCAACGCCATTCGCGTGCTGGTGGCGACCGACATCGCGGCCCGCGGCCTGGACATCGACCAGTTGCCCCACGTGGTCAACTACGAGCTGCCCAACGTCGAGGAAGACTACGTGCACCGAATCGGCCGTACCGGCCGCGCCGGACGCAGTGGCGAGGCCATCTCGCTGGTGGCGCCCGACGAAGAGAAACTGCTCAAGGCGATCGAGCGTCTCACCCGCCAGCAGATTCCCGGCGGCGACATGCAGGGCTTCGACCTGTCCTCGGTCACCGTCGAAGCGCCCGAGCAGCGCGCACCTGCCCCGGCCCGCCAGGCTCGCAACAAGCCCCGCGCAGAGCGTGGCGAGCGTACCGAGAAGAGCCGCAACCAGCCGTCGAAACAAGCCGCCGAAGGCAGCGGCGAAGCGGCTGGCAACGGCGAGCGTACGGGCCGCAAGCGGCGCAACCGCGGCAAGGGCAAGAAGGACGGGCAGCCCAACGAGGCCGCTGCGCAGCCGCGCCAGAACGGCAAGGCCAAGCCCAGCTCGCCCCAGGCCCTGCCGCCGGATCGCGATCCGGAAGAGTTCCTCGACGACGATTACGACAACTTCGGCAACCGCGCCGACTATGTCAGCCCGACCCCCAATAACGGCTCACGCCGTGGCCGCCAGGGTAGCAAGCCCCAGGGCCAGGGGCGTCAGCAGAACCAGGGCCAGCCACGCGCTGGCGGCAATGCCGGCAATGCGGGGGGCGCCAATCGTGGCAAATCGCAACGTCAGGGCCAAGGCCAAGGGCAGAAGTCTGGCGGTCGCCGCAACAACGGCGGTGGCCAAGGCCCCAATGCGCCGCGCGGCGGTTTCGGGGGTTATTCCGAACCGCGCGAGTCGATGATGCCCGAGCGCCCCACCCGGCAGCCGCTGATCGTCCGCAAGGGCGAGCGTCTGCCGACCCTGGAACAGCTCGACAGCCTGTCCAGCGAACAGCGTCGCAGCGAGAAGCCCGCACTCTTGGGTCGCAATCGCTGACCTTCGTCCAGGGCGCACGCCAATCGCGCGCGCCCTGGAAGGCTTCGCCACTGGCCAACAGGCAAGCGCCGCCCATCACCCTCGCGACGAAAACATCGAGACCTTGACGGCGGAACCTTGACGGCCGCCCGTGGGCTCCTGCACTCTCCTCGCCCCGGCAACAGATGCAATACCGGGGAGAACCCCAGCATGCAGTTTCAAAGCACTCGCGAAGCAGGACTGGACTTCGTCCGGCGTACATTCCTGCCGCGAACCCTCGGCTGCGCCCTGAGCTTTCTGTACATCGCAGTGGAAATCCAGGGGGACGATCCGGCCAACTGGATCTGGGCCTGGATGCTGCTCAACGGCTTCGCCTGGCCGAGCATCGCCAGGCTGCTCGCCTTGCGCTCCGCCAATCCCCATCAGGCCGAACTGCGCAACCTGCTGGTCGACTCCCTGTTCGCCGGCGGCTGGATCATGCTCATGCATCTGAGTCTGCTGCCCTCGGCGCTGCTGCTATCCATGGTGAGCATGCACAACGTGGCCGCCAACGGCCTGCGGCTGCTCGTGAAGGGACTGATTGCCAGTCTCCTCGGTGCCGTGCTGTTCGGACTGTTGAATGGTTTCGGGATCGACCTCGAGACCCGACAGGCCGCTGCCTGGGCCTGCCTGCCCATGCTGTTCCTGTACCCAATGAGCGTCGGCTGGACCAGTTATCGACTGGTCGCGCGCCTGAACGAGCAACGCCGTGCGCTGAGCATCCTCAACAGCTTCGAAGATGGCGACAACCTGCTGACCCGCGATGCCTGGATGCTCGCCTTGGGCTTGACCTTCCAGCGCTGCCGCAGTCGCAGCATCCATGCGACCCTGGGCCTGTTGCGCATCGACGAACTACCCGGCCTGCGGAACAGCCACGGACGCCTGGTCACCCAGGCGCTGTCCACCCGTCTGCTGCAGTTGAGCAAGTTGGAGACTCGTCAGGCCGATATCATCGGCGTACGCCAGCCCGGCGAGTTGGCGATCATCTTCCACCAGACCCGCCTGAGCGGCGCGCAGCAGTGCCTGGAGCGGATCGCCGAGAAATTCAGCAACTTCGGTCCGGAAGGCGCCTCACTTGCGAAGATCTCGATCAGCCTCTCGGCAGTGGAGTATCGCTTCGATTTCCTCAGCGAAATCGACTGGCTCGAAGCCAGTGAGCAGCGTCTTGGCGAAGATCCCCAACGAGAGGCGCGCCTGCGTCTGGCTCGCGCCTGAAGCGCCCGCGGGAGCAGACTCTAAAGAAAAACCGCGCCGGGGCCGAAGGGCCCGGGCGCGGTTTCAGGCAACCACCGGGTAAAGCGCTCAGGCGCCCGGACGATCCGTCGCCGGCAAGGCCTGCGCCGTATCCGGCTGGTTTTCCAGCCAGCCACCCCCCAGGGCCTTGTAGAGATTGACCTCGGCAGTGAGTTGCGACAGGCGATCCAGCACCGCCTGCTGGCGCGCGCTGAACAGCTGGCGCTGGGCGTCGAGCAAGGTCAGGTAACTGTCCACCCCAGCCCGATAGCGGCGCTCGGCGAGATCGTAGTAGGACTGACTGGAGGCCAACTGGGCGGCCTGCGCATCCATCTGCTCGCGATAGGTCTGACGTGCCGCCAAGCCGTCGGCAACCTCCTGGAAGGCCGTCTGCACCGCTTTCTCGTATTCCGCCACGCGCGTGTCGCGAATCACCTCGCTGTACTCCAGGCTGGCCTTCAGCGAGCCGGCATTGAAGATCGGCAGGCTGATCTGCGGCTGGAACAACCAGGTGCCCGAACCGCCGTCGAACAATCCCGACAACTCGCGGCTCATGGTTCCGGCGTTGGCCGTCAGGCTGATGTTCGGATAGAACGCCGCCCGCGCCGCGCCGATGTTGGCATTGGCCGCGCGCAGTTGGTACTCGGCCTGGAGGATGTCCGGACGACGCTCCAGCAGGTCCGAAGGCAAGCCGGCCGGCACCTCCTCGAGCAGGTCGGCATCCAGCGACAAGCCCTGCGGCAGGTCCACCGGTACCGAGCTGCCCAGCAGCAACACCAGGGCGTTGCGGTCCTGGGCGACGGCGCGGGTGTACTGCGCCAGGCTGACACGGGCGTTGTCTACCGCGGTGCGCGCCTGTTGCAGTTCGAGCGCCGAGGCAACGCCGACATCGAAGCTGCGCTGGGTCAGGCGCAGGCTGTTGCGGTAGGTCTCCAGCGTGTCCTGGGTGATCTGCAACAGGGTCTGATCGGCCTGCCAGGTGAAGTAGGCACTGGCGACGCTGGCCACCAGGGCGATGTGCGAGCTGCGCTGCGCTTCCGCACTGGCCAGGTACTGCTGCAACGCTTCCTCGCGCAAGCTGGCGAGACGACCGAAGAAGTCGACCTCCCAGCTAGTACCCAGGGTCGCGCTGTACTGGCTGCTGATGTACGACTCACCGCTTTGCGAAAGATCGGCCGGCAAGCGCTGACGCTGGCCGCCGGCACCGACGTCCAGCGTCGGATAGAGCGCCGCGCGATTGATGCGGTACTGCGCCCGGTAGGCTTCCAGGTTGAGCGCGGTGACACGCAGGTCACGGTTGTTCTGCAGCGCCACACCGACCAACTGACGCAGCGCCGGGTCCTGGAAGAAGCTCCGCCAGCCAGGCAAAGCCTGGCTGGGGCCGGCGTCGGCATAGGCCTCGCCTTGCGGCCAGGCCGCCGCCACCGGCGCCGCGGGGCGCTGGTAATCGGGAATCAGCGAGCAGCCGGAGAGCGCCGCCAATACCGCCAGGCTCAGAAGGGATTTCTTCATTGCTTGTGCTCCTCATGGGCGGCGGCCTCTTTATCGGCCTTGCTCTTGAACAACGAGCTGACGAGGACATAGAACAGCGGCACCCAGAAGATCGCCAGGACCGTAGCCGTGAGCATGCCGCCGATTACACCGGTACCGATGGCGTGCTTGCTGCCCGCGCCGGCACCGCTGGAAATCGCCATCGGCACCACACCGAGGATGAACGCCAGGGACGTCATGATGATCGGCCGCAGACGCATCCGGCAGGCCTCCACCGCCGCGTCGATCAGGCTCTTGCCCTGCTCGTGCAATTCCTTGGCGAACTCGACGATGAGAATGGCGTTCTTCGCCGCCAGACCGATGGTCGTAAGCAGACCGACCTGGAAGAACACGTCGTTGGACAAACCGCGTCCCATGGTCGCCGCCAGGGCACCGATGATCCCCAACGGCACCACCAGCATCACCGAGAAGGGAATCGACCAGCTCTCGTAGAGTGCCGCCAGGCAGAGGAACACCACCAGCAACGACAGGGCGTACAGGGCCGGGGCCTGGGCACCGGAGAGACGCTCCTCGAACGACAGCCCGGTCCAGGAGTAGCCGACGCCATCGGGCATCTCCTTCATGATGCGCTCGACTTCCGCCATCGCGTCACCGGAGCTGTAGCCCGGCGCCGGCTCACCGAGGATCTCGATGGCCGGGACGCCGTTGTAGCGCGAAAGCTTGGGCGAACCGTAGGTCCAGTGCCCGCTGGCGAAGGCGCTGAAGGGCACCATCTCGCCATCGGCGTTGCGCACGTACCACTTCTTCAGGTCTTCCGGATTCATCCGCGCTTCGGGAATACCCTGCAGGTAAACCTTCTTCACACGGCCACGGTCGATGAAGTCGTTCACGTAGCTCGAGCCCCAGGCGATGCTCAGGGTGCTGTTGATATCGGAAAGGCTCAGTCCATGGGCACGGGCCTTCTCGTCATCGATATCGAGCTGGAACTGCGGCTCGTCGGCCATGCCGTTGATACGCGTGCGCGCCAGCACTGGGCTCTTCGACGCCATTTCGAGCACCTTCCCGGCCGCCTGCGTCAGGGCTTCGTGACCGACGCTGGCCTGATCCTGCAAATACAGGTCGAAACCGGTCGCGTTGCCCAGCTCGAGCACCGACGGCGGGACGAAGGCGAACGCCATCGCATCACGGAAGGTGAAGAAGCGCTGCTGCGCACGCCCCGCCAGGGCGAACACGTCGGTGCCATCGGCAGTTCGCTCCTCCCAGGGCTTGAGCATGACGAAGGCGATACCCGAACTCTGGCCACGGCCAGCAAAGTTGAAGCCACTGACGGTGAATACCGAGTTCACCGTTTCCTTCTCGTCATTGAGCAGGTACTGGGTCATCTGGTCGAGCACCGCATCGGTACGCGCCAGGGTCGAGCCGGGCGGCGTCTGCACCTGAGTGAAGAGCACGCCCTGGTCTTCCTCGGGAAGGAACGAGGTCGGGATGCGGGTGAACATCCAGGCCATGATCCCGACAATCACCAGATACAGCAGCAGGTACGGGACCTTGTGCTTGAGAACGCCCACCACCCCGCGCTCATAGCCATGCACGCCACGTTCGAAGGTGCGGTTGAACCAGCCGAAGAAGCCGCGCTTGCCTTCCCCATGGTCACCCTTCTTGATCGGCTTGAGCAGGGTCGCACAGAGCGCCGGCGTGAAGACCAACGCCACCAGGACGGAGAGCGCCATGGCGGAAACGATGGTGATGGAGAATTGCCGGTAGATAACGCCGGTGGAGCCGCCGAAGAACGCCATCGGCAGGAACACCGCCGACAGCACCAGGGCGATGCCCACCAGCGCGCCCTGGATCTGCCCCATGGACTTGCGCGTCGCCTCCAGGGGAGAAAGCCCCTCCTCAGCCATCACACGCTCGACGTTTTCCACCACCACGATCGCATCGTCCACCAGCAAACCGATGGCGAGCACCATGGCGAACATGGTCAGGGTGTTGATGGAGAACCCGCAGGCCGCCAGGATGCCGAAGGTGCCGAGCAGCACGACGGGCACCGCCAGCGTGGGAATCAAGGTGGCGCGGAAGTTCTGCAGGAACAGCAGCATCACCAGGAACACCAGCACGATGGCTTCGCCCAGGGTATGCACCACGCCCTCGATGGAGGCGGAGATCACCGGCGTGGTGTCGTACGGATAGACCACCTCCACGCCCGGCGGCAGGAAAGGCTCCAACTGCGAGACGGTCTCGCGCACGGCCTTGGCGGTGTCCAGCGCGTTGGCGCCGGTCGCCAGCTTGAGCGCCATGCCCGAGGCCGGTTTACCATTGAACTCGGAGTTGATGCTGTAGCTCTCGCCCCCCAGTTCGACCTTCGCGACGTCGCGCAGGCGCACCTGGGAACCGTCGGCGTTGACCTTCAGCAGGATTTTCTCGAACTCTTCGGGAGTCTGCAGGCGGGTCTTGCCGATGATGGTCGCATTGAGCTGCTGCCCCTGTACCGAGGGCATGCCACCCAACTGGCCGGAGGAAATCTGCACGTTCTGCGACTGGATCGCCGACCTCACGTCGACCGGCGTCAGTTGGTAGTTCTGCAGCTTGGCCGGGTCCAGCCAGATGCGCATCGCGTACTGGGAACCGAAGACCTGGAAGTCGCCAACGCCCTTGGTCCGCGAAATCGGGTCCTGCAGGGTGGATACGATCAGGTTCGCCAGGTCGTTCTTGGTCATGCGGCCATCGGTCGAAACCAGGCCGATCACCATCAGGAAGTTTTTCACCGACTTGGTGACGCGAATCCCCTGCTGCTGAACCTCTTGCGGCAACAACGGCGTGGCCAGTTGCAGCTTGTTCTGCACCTGAACCTGGGCGATGTCCGGATCGGTGCCCTGCTCGAAGGTCACGTTGATGGTCATGCTGCCATCGGAGTTACTGTCCGAGGACAGGTAACGCAGGCCATCCAGGCCGTTCATCTGCTGTTCGATGACCTGCACCACGGTGTCCTGCACGGTGCGCGCGGAGGCGCCCGGGTAGCTCACCTGGATCGCCACCTGTGGCGGCGCGATGCTCGGATACTGATTGATCGGCAACTTGAGAATTGCCAGGGTGCCGGCCAGCATGATCACCAGGGCGATGACCCAGGCAAAGATGGGCCGGTCGATAAAGAACTTCGACATGAGGCTTATTTCCCCTGGGAGGCCTGGGTGGCGTCATCGTCGGAGGGCTGCTCACCGTAGGCCTTCGCGTCCGCTACGTTTTTCGCCGGATGGGCGCTCACCTCGACACCGGGGCGTACCCACTGCAAACCTTCGGTGATCACCTTGTCGCCAGCCTGCAGACCGCTGCTGACCAGCCAACGGTTGCCCACGGCGCGCTCGGTCACCAGCTCGCGGATCTCGACCTTGTTTTCAGCGTTCACCACCATCGCGGTCGGCTTGCCGCGGGTGTCGCGGCTGACGCCCTGCTGGGGTACCAGCAGCGCTTGCTGGCGCACACCGGCGAGCAACTCGGCATGTACGAACATACCCGGCATCAACAGGTGATCGGGGTTGGGGAATACCGCACGCAGCAATACCGAGCCGGTGCCTTCGTCCACCGAGACCTCGGAGAACTCCAGAGTGCCCTGCTGCTCGTAGGTGCTGCCGTCCTCGAGGCGCAACTGCACCTTGGCGGCGTTGTCACCGGCCTTCTGCAGACGTCCGGCTTCCAGGTCACGGCGCAGCGCGAGCATGTCGCGCACCGGCTGGGTCACGTCGACATAGATCGGATCGAGTTGCTGGATGGTGGTCAGCGCCGTCGCCTGGCCGTTGCTGACCAACGCGCCTTCGGTGACCAGCGAGCGGCTGATGCGGCCGGAAATGGGTGCGCGCACCTGGGTGTAGCGCAGATTGATGCGAGCCTGGGCCAGCGCCGCCTCGGCCTGCAGACGCGCCGCCTCGGCCTCGTCGTAGGCCTGCTTGCTGACGGCCTGATCGCCGACCAACTCTTTGTAACGACCGGCCAGCGAGCGCGCCGAAGCCAGGGTTGCCTCGGCACTCTTCAGCTCAGCGGCATAGGTCGAGTCGTCGATCTGGTAGAGCTGTTCGCCTTCCTTGACGTCACTGCCTTCCTTGAAGAGGCGTTTCTCGATGATGCCGTTGACCTGCGGGCGCACCTCGGCGACGCGGTAGGCCGAGGTCCGGCCAGGCAGGTTGACGGTCAGTCCGTAGGGCTCGGTTTGCAGCGTGACGACCCCGACGGAAGGCGCCTGCTGCGCCTGCTGGGGTTGTTCTTCCTTGTTGCAGCCCGCGAGCAACGACAGCACGCCGGCAGCAAGCACCAGAGAGACTGGCTTGATGCGCATAGTGAACCTCGATCGGAACGCCTCACGCAAACGACGCCAAGCGGGCCGCGCATGCAGGCAAGGGAGAGAGTAGTTGGACTTATAGAAGCGGAACCATACTTACATTCAGACGTGTTTGTAAACATGGGTAACACTCGGAAACACAGTGTTAGAGCATTGCAACAGAGGTCGGCGCACGTGCGTGCGCCGTTTGGTGAAGAAACATACTCCCGAAACGACGAATCGCGCCACCGGGGCGCGATTCGTACTTCCACTAAACCTGATTACTGGCGCACGCCTTCGAAACTGAAGTAGAGGCTGACCTGATCCGATTTCGGCCCCAGATCCATCATCTTCGCGAAATCCTGGCGATTGATGGTGGTGGTGCCTTCGAAGCCGGCGCGGTAGCCGCCCCAAGGGTCGTCGCCCTCGCCGAGGAAGGTCGCCTTGATGACCACCGGCTTGGTGGTGCCGGCCAGCGTCAGGTCGCCGGTGACGTCAGCAGTCATCTGGCCTTCTGCATTCTTGCCGGTGGGCTTGACGCCGGTGGAGACGAACGTGGCGTCGGGGTACTTGGCAGCGTTCAAGAAGTCGGCACTGGCGATGTGCTTGTCACGCTCGGCGTGGTTGGTGAACACGCTGGCGGTTTTCAGGGTGACGTTGATCTTGGCGTCTTCCGGCTGGGCGGCGTCGAAGCTGAAGCTGCCGTCGAAGTCACGGAAGGTGCCGGTGATGAAGCTGTAGCCGAGGTGGCTGATCTTGAAGTCGACGAAGGCGTGCTGGCCTTGCTTGTCGATCTTGTAGTCGGCGGCCATCGCCTGGCCAGCCATCAGAGCGCCGCCCAGGGCCAGAGTCAGTAGGGATTTCTTCAGCATGAGGTGTTCCTTCCTTTCACAGTGGTTGGATAAGGGTTGGTCTTGCGGCCGAGCATGCGCAGCAGCGTGGCATCACGGTCGACGAAGTGGTGTTTGAGGGCCGCCAGCCCATGCAGCACGGAGAAAATGACCAGCGCCCAGGCCAGGTAAAGATGAATCTGTCCTGCGACTTCCGCCTGCTCGGGCAGACCACTGAGCAGCGCCGGCACCTGGAACAGGCCGAAAACCGGGATGCCCACGCCATCGGCCGTGGAGATCAGGTAACCGGCGATCATCAACGCGAACAGCACGACATAGAGAAACAGGTGCCCGGCCTTGGCCATCGCGCGGGTCAGCGGCCCCTGGTTCGGCGTGGGCGGCGGAGGCGGGCTGACGAAGCGCCAGACCACCCGCAGCAGCATCACCGCCAGCAGCGTCAGTCCGATGCTCTTGTGCAGATCCGGAGCGGCCTTGCGCCACGGGTCGTAATAGCCCAGGTCCATCATCCACAGGCCCAGGCCGAACATGCCGAACACCGTTACGGCGACACCCCAGTGAAGCAGCATGCTGACCCCGCCGTAGCGCGAGGGGGAATTACGCCATTGCATCTGTAGGGTTCCTCGAGGAATGGAATGAGGCAGAGACTACCGTCGAAATAATGGTTTAAAAGCGCAATATCCTGCTTCGAAACATCGAATAATTAGATAACAAGAAATTTCCACCTCCGGCCCCACCGCAACGGGTGTAGACATCGATCTGCTAGGCTTGCCGCGCATTTCCAACGCGGGACCCCGTCATGAGCAACAACCATCAGTGGATGCAACGCGACCTCGAGGTGCTCTGGCACCCCTGCACGCAGATGAAGGACCACGAGCGCCTGCCGTTGATTCCGATCCGTCGTGGCGAGGGCGTGTGGCTCGAGGACTTCGACGGCAAGCGCTACCTGGACGCGGTGAGTTCCTGGTGGGTCAACGTGTTCGGCCACGCCAACCCGCGCATCGGCGCACGTATCCGTGCTCAGCTCGATGAGCTCGAACACGTGATGCTCGCCGGCTTCACCCATCAGCCGGTGGTCGAACTCTCCGAACGCCTGGTCGCGCTGACACCCGCCGGTCTGTCGCGCGTGTTCTACGCGGACAACGGCTCCTCCGGTATCGAAGTGGCGCTGAAGATGAGCCACCACTACTGGATCAACGTCGGCCGCCCCGAGAAGAAGCGCTTCGTCACCCTCTCCAACAGCTACCACGGCGAGACCGTGGCAGCGATGTCGGTGGGCGACGTGCCGCTGTTCACCGAGACCTACAAGGCGCTGCTGCTCGACACCCTCAAAGTGCCGAGCCCGGACTGCTACCTGCGCGAGGAAGGCGCCTGCTGGGAAGCACACTCGCGGGCGATGTTCGCGCACATGGAGCGCACCCTCGAAGCCCACGCCCATGAAGTCGCTGCGGTGATCGTCGAGCCGCTGATCCAGGGCGCCGGCGGCATGCGCATGTATCACCCGATCTACCTCCAACTGCTGCGTGAGGCCTGCAACCGACATGGCGTGCACCTGATCCACGACGAAATCGCCGTCGGCTTCGGCCGCACCGGGACGATGTTCGCCTGCGAGCAGGCCGGCATCACCCCGGACTTCCTGATCCTCTCCAAGGCGCTCACCGGCGGCTACCTGCCGATGGCCGCGGTGCTGACCACCGAGACCGCCTACGAAGCCTTCTACGACGACTATGCGACCCTGCGCGCCTTCCTCCACTCGCACACCTATACCGGCAACCCGCTGTGCTGCGCCGCCGCGCTGGCGACCCTGGACATCTTCCGCGACGACGACGTGATCAAGGCCAACCGCGCGCTCTCCGCACGCATGGCCAGCGCCACCGCGCACCTCGCCGATCACCCCCACGTCGGCGAAGTACGCCAGACGGGCATGGCCCTGGCCATCGAAATGGTCGCCGAGAAGCCCGGCAAGGTCGCCTACCCCTGGCAGGAGCGTCGTGGCCTGCAGGTCTACCAGCACGCGCTGCAGCGCGGCGCGCTACTGCGCCCGCTGGGCAGCGTGGTGTATTTCCTGCCGCCCTACGTGATCACCCCGGAGCAGATCGACTTCCTCGCCGAAGTCGCCAGCGAGGGCATCGACATCGCCACCCGCGAATCGGTCAGCGTGCAGGTGCCGGACGGCCCGACAAACTTCCACGACCCGGGCTGATCCGCCGACGCCAGGCAGGTAAACTGGCGCCCCACCGACTACCCGACACCGATGCCGATGCGCCTGTCCCGCCTGTTCGTCGAAACCCCGCTGGCCGCCGGCCTGATCGAGCTGCCCGAAGCCCAGGCGCATTACCTGGCACGCGTGCTGCGCCTACCCGCCGGTGCGGCCGTGCAACTGTTCGACGGCAGCGGCCTGGAATACCGCGGGCAGCTCGCCGAGGTCGGCAAGAAACGCGTCAGTGTCGAACTCGAAGCCGGCGTCCCCGGCCTTGCCGAGTCGTCCCTGCGCGTCCACCTGGGCCAGGGCCTGTCGCGCGGCGAACGCATGGACTGGGCGATCCAGAAAGCCACCGAACTCGGCGTCAGCGATATCACCCCGCTGTTTTCCGAACGCTGCGAGGTGCGCCTGAACGACGAACGCGCCGACAAGCGCCTGGCCCACTGGCGACAGATCGCGATCAGCGCCTGCGAGCAGTGTGGCCGTTCGGTGCTGCCACAGATCCACCCCCCACAGCCGCTGGATCGCTGGCAGGCGCAGATCGAAGCCGACCTCAAGCTGGTCCTGCACCCGGTCGCCGCCGCCCTGGAAAGCCACGCCCGCCCCGCCACGCTGGCCCTGCTGATCGGCCCCGAAGGCGGCCTCGACGACAATGAAGTGGACGCCGCACGGCAGCACGGCTTCCAGCCCGCACGCCTCGGCCCGCGGGTCCTGCGCACCGAAACCGCGCCGGTGGTAGCACTGGCGGTGGCGCAGCAACTGTGGGGCGATTTCTAGTCCCCAGCAGCGGCAATCGGTCCGCACCCGGAGCGTACGCCGGGCTTAACGCCGCCTGCGCCAGCGGGTAATAATGTGCCATCCCGAGCGGCCAGTCGGCCGTTCGGGCGATGGCTCGCCTTGCCCCGTCCGGACGACGGGCCGGGAATCGTAGGCGGAAATGGACCACGCCACCCCTCCAAGGATGGATACAATGCACAGACACGCTCTCACGGGGCTGTTGCTAACCAGCGCCCTCCTGACCGGCTGCGCCCAGCACGCCGAAGCCCCGCTGCCGACCCACTTCCCCACCGACCAGCAGCCCAAACTGCAGGCCGCTTCCCACTGGCAACTGATCGCCGAGGACAGCGCCCGACAATTGCTCAAGGCCATGCCTGATCGGCGTCCGCTGTACGTCACCGCCAGTGCTACACCGAGCCCCTTCGAGCGGGCCTTCGTCACGCACCTGTCCGGCATCCTCGCCAACGCAGGCCATCCGGTGATGAAGCATGCCGGCCTCGGCACCCTGCAGGTCGATGTCAGCAGCCAGCCGCTGCGCTTCTCCGCTGACCGTCAGCGTCCCGCCTTCGGCGGTGAGTTCACCGCACTGGCCGGCGGCCTCTGGGTACTTCGCAATCTCTACGAAAACGTCTCGCCCGGCGCCGCCATGATCGGCGGCGCCGTCGCCCTGGACACCACCCGCTGGCTCGGTGCCGAAGGCGATGGCGGGATGCAGGTGCCGCGCACCGAGTTGATCGTCACCACCCAGGTGTCCGACAGCGAGCGTTACTACGCCCAAATCAGCAATGCCTACTACACCACCGAGAGCGACTGGGCGCTGTACGCACGCAACTACGCGCTGCCGGTCAAGGGGGGCAACTGATGATGCGCTCCTTCCTTCTCGCCCTGAGCGCAGCCCTGATGCTGGCACTGACCGGCTGTGCCAGCTCCGATGCCGGTTATGCCAGCGACAGCAATCCCTTCATCCGCGCCAACCACCGCGCCGCCGAAGCGCTGCTAGCGCAACTGCCGGCCACCGGTAGCACCTTGATCATCGCCACGGTGGTCAATATCGACGCCCTTGATCGCTCCTCCACGCTCGGCCGGCTGATCTCCGAGCAGGTCTCCTCGCGTTTCACCCAGGCCGGGCAGCGCATGATCGAGATGAAATTTCGCAACAGCGTGTACATCTCACAGACCCAGGGTGAGCTCATGCTCACTCGCGAGTTGCACGAACTGGCCAGCAACTACGCGGCGCAGGCGGTGATCGTTGGCAGCTATGCAGAGAGCAAGGACTACGTCTACGTGAACCTCAAGGTCATCCAACCCAACAGCAATGCCATACTCGCCGTGCACGACTACGCCCTACCGCTGGACAACGACGTGCGCGCCCTGCTGCGCGACCGCCGCTACTGAGCCCGCGTCACGCAACGTGGCGACAGTCGTCGCGGCAGACGCACTGCCGCGACGACCCCGAATACCCCTTCCAGCCTCGCCTACTAACGTAGCCTGGGCGGCGCTTTCGGAGTCGCCAATCCCGCTCCGGCCGCCTTCAACGCATCGGCAAGACGTCCGGCGACAGCGCCGGGCTCATCGGTACCCGCAACCGCGGGTAAAGGCTTCACCTGCCGCCGCCTATCCCAGCCATCGAGGACTTCGCATCGCTCCGGAGAGGTACTGGCACCCCGCCAATAGTGGCAATCCAGAGCCTCTCCCGTTCAGTTTTATGTAAGTGGCGGCTCTTATCGTCGACCCTGGAAGTGACCAGACGGTCACGTGGCGTTCTGCCAGCAAACGGCAGGACAGACACCCGTATTCATGGGAGACATCCGATGCCATCGACCAGCCGCTCCGCCCCCCAGCAGGATCAATCCCAGGACCGCGACGAGACTTTACACAGGCTACTGCAGGGCTTTCGCCGCTTTCGCGACGAGGTCTATCCGCAGCAACAGGCGCTGTTCCAGCGCCTGGCCAGGGCCCAGCAACCCGGCGCCATGTTCATTACCTGCGCGGATTCGCGCATCGTTCCGGAGCTGATCACCCAGAGCGACCCCGGCACCCTGTTCGTCACCCGCAACGTCGGTAACGTGGTGCCGCCCTACGGGCAGATGAACGGCGGTGTCTCCACCGCCATCGAGTACGCCGTGCTCGGCCTCGGCGTGCGCCACATCATCGTCTGCGGGCACTCCGACTGCGGCGCGATGAAGGCCGTGCTCGACCCGCCGAGCCTGGAAGGCATGCCTACCGTGCGCGCCTGGCTAAGACATGCCGAGGTGGCGCGCAGTGTGGTCGAGAACAACTGTCGCTGCGCGGCCCACGAAACCCTCGGCGTGCTCACCGAGGAAAACGTAGTGGCGCAACTCGACCACCTGCGCACCCATCCATCGGTGGCGGCGCGCCTGGCCAGCGGCCAGTTGTGCATCCACGGCTGGGTCTACGACATCGACAGCGGCGGCATCCGCGCCTACGACGAGCAGGCGCGCCGCTTCCTGCCGCTGGATGGCGAACAGTTGCCCTCGGCCACCCCGGCGCCACGCTTCGCCCGCGCGAGCTGACACCGTAAAGGCCGGCAGACGGCCGGCGCCTTCGTGCCCAGGGCCGGTTGCCGTTGCGCCCGCGAACCGCGTGGCCGCGCGCTGCGACGGCAGGCCCTTTCCAGGAGAGTCCTCCGATGAACTTCATGCGCACCCTGCCACGCGACGCCATGGCGTCGGTCGTGGTCTTCCTCGTTGCCCTGCCACTGTGCATGGGCATCGCCATCGCCTCCGGCATGCCCCCGGCCAAGGGCCTGATCACCGGCATCGTCGGCGGCATCGTGGTCGGCCTGCTGGCTGGCTCGCCGCTGCAGGTCAGCGGTCCCGCGGCTGGCCTCGCGGTACTGGTCTTCGAACTGGTCCGCACCCACGGCATGGCGGCCCTCGGCCCGGTGATCCTGCTCGCCGGAGCGATCCAGTTGCTCGCCGGGATGTTGCGCCTGGGCGGCTGGTTCCGCGTCACCGCGCCAGCGGTGGTCTACGGCATGCTCGCGGGGATCGGCATCCTCATCGTGCTATCCCAGGTCCACGTGATGCTCGATGCCTCGCCACGTGCCTCCGGCCTGGACAACCTGATCGCCTTCCCCGGCGCCCTGGCGGCCGCCTTCGATATCGTCGGCGGCGACAGTTCGCTGACCGCCGGCACGCTCGGCCTGGGCACCATCGCCTGCATGTGGGGTTGGGAGCGCTGGCGGCCGGCGCGCCTGCGCTTTCTCCCCGGAGCGCTGATCGGCGTTGCCGCAGCCACCCTGGCGAGCCTCTGGCTGGGGTTGGCGGTACGTCGCGTCGAGCTGCCGCCGAACCTGGGCGAGGCGATCGACTGGATCACCCCAGAGGGAATGGCCAGCCTGGCCAATCCGCAGTTGCTGATCGCCGCGGTGGCCATGGCCTTCATCGCCAGCGCCGAGACGCTGCTCTCTGCCGCCGCGGTCGACCGCATGCACAACGGCCCGCGTTCGCACTTCAACCGCGAGCTGTCCGCGCAGGGCGTGGGCAATCTGCTTTGCGGTGCGCTCGGTGCGCTGCCGATGACCGGCGTGATCGTACGTAGTTCGGCCAACGTGCAGGCCGGCGCGCGCAGCCGCAGCTCGACGATCCTCCACGGGGTCTGGCTGCTGGGGCTGATCGCCTTGCTGCCCGGCGTGCTGCAGAGCATCCCGGTCGCCAGCCTCGGCGGCGTACTGGTCTACACCGGCTGCAAGCTGGTCGATCCCAAGGCGCTGCGCCAGCTCGGCCGCTACGGTCGCCTGCCGCCGCTGATCTACCTCGCCACCGCGCTGTGCATCGTCTTCACCGACCTGCTCACCGGGGTGCTGGTGGGCTTCGCCCTGACCCTGCTGCGCCTGGTGTGGAACGCCTCGCGACTGCGCATCCGTCTGGTCCACGGCGACGAACAGGAGGCCGAGTTGCGCCTGGCCGGGGCCGCCACCTTCCTGCGCGTGCCGCAGCTGAGCCAGGTACTCGCGGACGTGGCGCCGAGCACCCGTTTGCGTGTGGAGCTGAGCCAGGTCGGCTACATCGACCACGCCTGCCTGGAGCTGCTGGAGGATTGGGGACGTGCCGCCCGCGCCCAGGGCGGCAGCCTCGAAATCGTCGAGGGCGCCGCGCTCAAGCGCCGGGTGGAGGGTCACCAGCGCACCGCACTGGCCTGAAGGGCGCGACTCAGAGCTGGAAGCGCGCGGTGCTCTGCTGCAGGCTGTGACTGCCCTCGCGCAAGCGTTCGGCCACCGCATGCACGCCGCGCGCACCGTCGAGCAGGCTGGCGGCGGCCTGGTCGACCTGCAGGATGTTGCCGCTGACCTCCTCGGCCGTCGCCGCCTGCTGCTCGGAGGCGGCGGCGATCTGCACCACCCTGTCGCTAACCCGCTGTACCGCCGCGGCGATCGACTCCAGTCCGTCGCCCAGCTCGATGACGCGCTCCACGTCACCCTCGGCCTGGGCACTGGCGCTCTGCATCAGGGCGACCGACCGCGCCACCACCTGCTGCAGGCCCTCGACGGTCGTGCTGATTTCCAGCGTCGAGGCCTGGGTGCGCTGCGACAGGCTGCGCACCTCATCTGCCACCACCGCGAAGCCACGCCCCTGCTCACCGGCGCGCGCGGCTTCGATCGCCGCGTTGAGCGCCAGCAGGTTGGTCTGTTCGGCGATGCCCTTGATCACCTCCACGATGCGGTCGATCTGCTGCGCCTGGTCGCGCAACTGCCCCAGCGCCTCGGCAGTCTCGCCCAGACGCGCGCGCAGCTGATGCATGCTCTCGCGGGTCTGCCGGCTGTTCTGGCTGCTGCGCTCGGCGGTTTCGTGGCTCTGCGCGGCCTCCTGCGCCACCCGCTCGCAACTCTCGGCGACGCCCTGGGCGGTCGCTGCCATCTGCGTGGCCGCGGTGGCAATCTGGCTGACCTGCTGCTGTTGCTGCTCCACCGCGCGCAAGGCCGACTGCGCCTGCTCGCCCAGCGTAACCACCGTCTCGCCCAGGCCACCGGTTTCGCGTTCGACGCCCTGCAGGGACACGCGAATCTGCCCCAGTGCCTCGTTGAGTGCCGTGGCAATGGACGCCAGTTCGTCACGCCCGTGCACCTTCACGCTGTGCTGCAACTGGCCATCACGCAGCGACTGCGCCAGCGCGGTGATCCGCGCACTGCTGGCGCGGATGCTCGCCTGCAGACAGAGCAGCGCATAGAGGGCCAGCAGCACCAGCACACCATAGGCGGTGAAGGTGACGATCAGCCCGCGCAAGGCCTCTTCGCGGTACTCGCCCAGGCGCGTATCCAGGCCCTCCAGGGTCGCCTCCTGCATGCGCGACAACGCCGCCTGGGCGCTGTCCATGCCCTGCTCGAACTCATCGACCGGAAGCTGGATGCCACCGTCGCCGAATACCCGGGCATCGAGCTGCTGCAGCCAGCCCTCGAAGGCGCCGAGGTCAGCGGTGAAGGTCTGCGACCAGCCCTGCAGCGAGGCCGGCAGGCTCTCCTGCAGACGCTCGGAGAACTTGCCCAGTTGCCGCCGCGACTGCTCGGTGGCGTTGCGTATCTCGCGCAACTGCAAACGGCTCTGCAGGCTGAAGGCGCCGGAGAACACCGCTCCCTGACCGACGCTGGCGAGCACCCCGAGCTGCTCCTGCAACTGCGGTACGCCCTGGGTCGCGGTCAGCATCAACAGATAGGTATCCAGCCAGGGGTCGAGGATCAAACCACTGTCGGTGGCCAGTTGGTCGCGCAGCCGGGCGTTCAGCGTCAGCGCCTGACCAAAGCGCGCGTAGGCGTCCGGCCACCAGCCGAGGTCGTCCAGCGCGCCGGCCTGCAACTGCTCCAGCGCAGGCGACAACGCCTGCAGCAGGGCCTTGCCGTTGGCTCCCGTCGTCGTCTCCCCGAGCACCTGCTGCAGGCCCTGCAGGGCCGCCGCCACCTGTGCCTCACCGGCCTCGTAGCGGCTGCGCGCGGCCTGGGCCTGCTCGCTGACCTGGCGGGTCTGCTCCGTGGCCTTCCAGCGCGCCGCGAGATCACGCTGGTGCAGCAAGGCTTCCTGCAAGGCATCCAGCGCACGCAATTGGGTCACGCCCTTGCGCTCACCGCCAATCGCCTCGAGCTTTTCCAGATAGGCATTCCCCATCGACCAAAGCGCGTACCCCAGTGGCAGGACGAACAGCAACGCCAACAACTGGAACTTGCGCGCAAAACTGAAGCGCTCCAATACCCGCATGCCGGGCAACAACAGTGCATTCATCGCCAACCCCTCGAACAATGGCGATTTGACAGCAACTCGCACGCCAGACGACGCGACATTTTCGAGAGTCAAAGAGACACAAATGCCCGCAAAATGGCGGGTAAACGGTCAATTCCACAGGTTTCACGGTGATCGCCGTCGGTCGGAGTCCGCGCGGTGTTACCGATCAGGCACTCAGCCGTTCGCGCAAGCGTCCGAGCATCCCCAGCAGGCTGCCCACGCGGGCCTTCTCTCCGTCATCGCGCGGTGCCTGTGCCTGCCGCGTCAACCGCGCGGAGGGTTCGGCGCGCCATTGCCGGGCCTGCTCGGCGGCGGCCTGCAGGCCCTTGTCGAACAACCCGGGACGCACCGGGCGTGGCAGGTAGCGGAAGATCTGCGCCTCATTGATCAGCGCCAGCAGCGACTGGGTGTCGCGAAACGGCGTGACCACCAGGCTAAGCAGCCGCGGATGCGCCTGCGCCAAGCCCTTGAGCAGCGGCGCGGTGTTCTCGCCGGACAGCTTCAGGTCGCTGACCAGGATGTCCACCGGCTCATCGTTGAGCAGACGCATGCCTTCGGCCAGGGTCGCGGCGCGCAGCAGGCGATGCCCACCGCCGCTGCAGAAGCCGTCCACCACGGGCAGGGTCTCGTCGGTATCGTCCAGCAGCAGCAGGGTCAGCGGCGCCGCGCTCGCCGTGGAGGCCGTGGGCGGTGCTGCGCTGCCCGGACGGCAGGCCGCGATTTCCGCCGCCTGACGCAGGGTGAAGGCCATTTCCTGGGGCTCCCAGGGCTTGGTCAGGTAGCGGAAGATGCCACCGCTGTTGAGCGCCTGCACCGCCGCGTCCAGGTCGGAATAACCGGTGAGCAGGATGCGCAGGGTCTGCGGCGCGATGGCCTGGGCCTGCTCCAGCAGTTCGGCGCCGCTCATGCCGGGCATGCGCTGGTCGCTGACGAGGATGTCCACCGGTTCATCGCGCAGGCGCTGCAGCGCACGAAGGGGGTCGCTCTCGGTGAGCACCTGATAGTGATTGCGGAACTGCATGGCGAGGCTGCGCAGGATGCGCTCCTCGTCGTCGACGAACAGAATGCGCACGGCTGCATCCATCTAGGCGTTCCTCTGCAGGGGGTTCGGCAGGCTGATCTGGAAACGGGTGCCGCGCCCGGGCTCGGAGGCCACGCGCAGTTTCCCGTTGTGTTCGCGAACGATCCGGTAGCTGATCGACAGCCCCAGGCCGGTGCCCTCGCCCACCGGCTTGGTGGTGAAGAAGGGATCGAAGATGCGCGCCCGCACCTCCGGCGGCATGCCACGGCCACTGTCGCGCACGGAGATGTGCAGGCCCTCGGCGTCGGCCCAGCTATGGATGCGGATGCTGCCCGGACCGTCGATGGCCTGGGCGGCGTTGGTCAGCAGGTTGAGCAACACCTGGTTGATCTGCGAGGGCGAGCAACGGGTGGTCGGCAGCGTGCCCAGTTGCAGATCCACCTCGATGCGGTCCTTGAGGTGGTGGCGGGCGATCAACAGCGCGCTGCGCACGCAGTCGTTGAGATCGACTTCCTCGCTCATGGCGCGGTCCAGGCGGGCGAAGTCCTTGAGGCCGACCACCAACTCGGCGATCTGCCCGAGCCCGTAGAGGGTGTCCTCGAACAGTTGGCGAAAATCTTCCTCCAGGGCCTGCGACGACGACTGCTCACAGGCCTGGGCGATGCCCTCCAACGCCAGCTCCAGGCGTTCGGCCTCGCAACGTTCGTCGGCCAGGCAGGCGGCGAGCTGCGTCTGCGCGCGGGCCATCTCGAACACCGGCGCGGCAAGCTCCTGAAGCAACTGCACGTTGTTCTTCACGTAGCCGAGCGGCGTGTTCAACTCGTGCGCGACGCCGGCGACCATCTGCCCCAGCGAAGCCATCTTCTCCGACTGCACCAACTGCGCCTGGGACTCCTTCAGGTCCACCAGCGCCTGGTGCAGCACCTGGTTACGCTGGGCGACGCGCGCCTCCATGGCCTTGAGCAGATCGAGCACGGTGCCCAAGCCACGGTACCGGCCGCGGGCATCGACCAGGATGAAGTCCTCGGTGATCGGATACTGCAGCCGCGCGGTGACCTGCTGGGCGGCGGCCTCCAGGCCCGCGTCCAGGCGGATCACCAGCGGCTGCGCGTTCATCACCTCATGTACCGGATGGCGGCCCCGCAGGTCGCGGCCGAAGCGCTGCATGAAGATGTCCTGCAGTCGCGTGCGACTGACCAACCCCAGCGGCTGGCCGTCCGCATCGACGACCGGCAGGGACAGGAAGGCCTTGTGCTCGACGGTCAGCAGGCGGTCGGCGACCTCGCTGAGACTCAGCTCAGGGGACAACGGCACTACCGGCTTGAGCAGGGTCGCAAGCGCACTGGCGGCGACGGTCATGACTGCCTCGGCGAAAACGGGAAGTCTGCATTAGGCCTGCGCCGGATGAAGGTCTCATGACAGACGCATGACTGCCGCGCGAGTAGGCATCCGTTCAGGTGCCGAAGCGCTCGAGCATGCATGCTTGCCGCGCACCGCCCGCACCGACGCACCCGTTCGGGAATCGCTCCTCGGGCCTCTGTCTCCCTCGTTCCTTCGCAGTACGGGACCTTCCTTATGGATTGGCACAAGGCGCTCCTCGACAGTCTGCAATGGCTCGCTGTCGCCTCCCTCGTCACCCTCGTCGGTTTTACCCTGTGCGCCACCCTGCTGGCTCGCTACACCCACTGGGGCCGGCAGTTCTGGCGCATCTCCGGCGCCTACTTCGACCCGCGCAATGGCTGGCGACCGCTGCTGGTGTTCGCCGCGCTGTTGATCCTGGCGCTGCTCGCGGTGCGTATGAACGTGCTCTTCTCGTTCTGGTACAACGGCTTCTACAGCGCCTTGCAGGCACTCGACCAGCCGGCCTTCTGGATGCTGCTCGGGGTGTTCGCCGTGCTCGCCGCGATCCACGTGACACGCGCGCTGATCGATTACTACGTGAATCAGGCGCTGAGCATCCACTGGCGCACCTGGCTCAACCACCGGCTGACCCGCGACTGGCTGGAAGGCGATGCCTACTACCGCGGGCAGTTCATCGAGGAACCGGTGGACAACCCCGACCAGCGTATCGAACTGGACGTGGCGGCCTTCGTCTCCGGCTCGCTCTCCCTGGCACTGGGCGCGGTGGGCTCGCTGGTCTCGCTGGTGGCCTTCAGCGGCATCCTCTGGGGTCTGTCCGCACCGCTGACGCTGGCCGGCGTGGAGATTCCGCGGGCGATGGTCTTCGCCGTGTACCTCTACGTGATCGTCGCCACGCTGATCGCCTTTCGCCTGGGACGCCCGCTGATCCGCCTGAACTTCCTCAACGAGCGGCTCAGCGCGAACTTCCGCTACGCCTTGGTGCGCCTGCGCGAATACGCCGAGAACATCGCCTTCTACCAGGGCCAGGCGGTCGAGCGACGCACCCTCGATGGCCGCTTCGCAGCGCTCATCGGCAACCTCTGGGCACTGGTCTACCGGACCCTGAAGTTCGACGGTTTCAACCTGGGGACCAGCCAACTGGCGGTCGTGTTTCCCTTCATCCTACAGGCGCCGCGCTTCTTCAGTGGCGCGATCAAACTCGGCGACGTGATGCAGACGGCGCAGGCCTTCGGCCAGGTGCAGGACGCGCTGTCGTTCTTCCGCAGCAGCTACGACGCCTTCGCCCAGTACCGGGCCACCCTGCAGCGTCTCGACGGTTTCCTCGAGGCCAACGGGCAAGCCCGCGCGCTGCCTCGCGTGGACACCCGTGTCCGCGCCGATGCCTTGCGCATCAGCGGCCTGCAGGTGCGTCGCCCGAACGGCGAACGCCTGCTGGAGAACCTCGACCTGCAGCTCGCCCGCGGCCAGGCGTTGCTGGTGAAAGGCCCTTCCGGCAGCGGCAAGACCACCCTGCTGCGCGCCCTCGCAGGACTCTGGCCGCATGCCGACGGACAGGTCGAGCGGCCCATCGGGAGCCAGGCATTGTTCCTCGCGCAACGGCCCTACCTGCCACTGGGCGACCTGCGCACGGCGCTCGCCTATCCGGGCACCCCGCCGGAAGAGCCGCAAGCCCTGCAACAGGTCCTGCAGCAGGTCTGCCTGCCACAGCTGGCGGCGCACCTGGACAAGCCCCAGGACTGGTCGCGCGTGCTGTCCCTCGGCGAACAGCAGCGCCTGGCCTTTGCCCGGGTACTGCTGAACCGCCCCACCATCGTCTTCCTCGACGAGTCCACCTCAGCCATGGACGAAGGTCTGGAGCAGTCGCTCTACGCACTACTGCGCCAGGAATTGCCCGATACCCTGCTGGTCAGCGTGGGGCATCGTGCCACCCTCGCCGGTTTCCACAGCCATGTGCTGACGGTCGACGGCCAGGGCGGCTGGCAGTTCGACGCACGGGCGACGGGCGTCTGACACAGGCAGGTTGGGGGAACTTCGTGTGCCCCAACCTGGGCCCAAACCTGGCCTATCGGTCAAAATCGTGCGCCACGAGAAGGCACGTCCACTGGCTTAGGACGAGGCCCGCCTGCGTCTGCTGAAATCCACGCCATAAATTTTAGCGTTAAATATCATGGCGTTACGAAAGCCCCACAAAAAATCCCTGAATACAAAAGAGCTGGCCTCGTTTTTGCTCTCGCCAGAAAGCCTGACCCATCGGCCAACTTTATGAAGGCCGACTCCCATACCGGCAACAGACCGGAAGGACAGGCCCTCACTCGACATGTACTCAGGAGCCCCACCCAATGAAGTTCGCTTCCCGCTACCTCTTGCTAGGCGCCGCCATCGCCTTCGCGCATACCGCTTCGGCGTACGACCTCGACCCCCAGTGCAAGGGATCGGCGAGCAACCTTTCCGAAATGCTTGGCTGCGGCTCCGTCGACGGTAGCCTGAAGCTCTACAACTACTCGACGCACCACGCCTACTTCGGCGACTCCAATCAGGACACCACCACCGTCGGTGGCCACGCCACCTACAAGACCGCACAGTTCAACGGCTTCCAGGCTGCGATCGGCATCAACGGGCAGAACCGCGTCGCCCGCGGCTCGTCGGAGATCAGCGAACTGGCCGGCAACCGCCTGGGCCTGGGCGAAGCCTGGCTGTCCTACACCCAGGGCAAGTTCAGCATCAAGGCCGGTAATCAGAAGCTCGACCTGCCGTTCATGGGCGACTACTCCAACTACCGCGTGCTGCAGTACCTCTACCAGGGCGTGGACATGAAGTACGGCGATACCGAGAACTTCGTCCGCCTGACCCGCGTATTCCGCGCCAAGCCCTACGGCTCCTCGGCCTTCAACGACGTTTCGCGCCTCAATGACGACGCCTTCCTGCGTGACAGCGACGGCGTGCCCTACGACAGCGACAGCGATGGCGTGATGGCCGTGGGTCTGGGCAAATCCTTCGACCTGGGTGGCGGCAAGCTGAAGACCCAGCTGTGGATGGAGAACTACTACGACCTCGAGCGGATGTTCTACGGCGAAGCCAAGTACGGTTTCACCGATGCCACCTGGAGCCCGGAGATCGGCGTCCAGGGCATCCGTTCCACCGACATCGGCGACTCCGACCTGGGCAAAATCAACGCCCGCACCCTCGGCGCCCAGGTCGTCCTGCACCCGCTGCCCAAGCTCACCTGGCAGATCGGCTACGACAAGCTGTTCATGGATGACGAGGCCTACCTCAACGGCAACACCTCGGCGCCCTACTCGCACAACACCTCGTCGGGCCCGTACTTCGCCCAGCCGTTCTTCACCAGCACCCAGGACCTGGGCACTGGCAACGCCTTCCAGACCCAGCTGTCCGCGCCGGTGGGCAACAACCTGTTCCTCGCCACCCGCTACTCCTACATGCAGGGGCGCAACCAGGCCGGCGACGACCGCGACTACTCCGAGTACCTGGTATTCGGCATCTACAAGTTCGGCGGCGCGCTGAAGGGCTTCAGCATCGGCGACTTCTTCGGTGTGCAGACCTCGCCCTATTACGACAAGAACTTCGTGCAGAACCGTCTGCAACTGTCCTACGACTTCTAAGTGCCGTGCGGATCGCCCCGTGCGGGCGATCCATCCCCTACCCCCCAATGGCCCGGCGACGGGCCATTGGTCGTTATAACGGCTAACCACGCCTTCATCTTTCGCCACGGCTGCAATCCTGCGCGCCCCTCCTAGCCGCCAGGTTTCGCCGTGCGCCATCGCACGCGCGTCGAAGGGCAACGCGTGACCGTGATCCGGGCACGCCGGCGGCTGAGCGCCACATCACCGACGCCACGGGTCTCGTATCAGGGATCGACACCCGAGGCCGCGTGCTCGACTACACCGTTATCAGAGGAAACACTCATACAAAAGGCGAGACTGCCCCTCGCGGCAGCCTTGTTGGGCTCGTCCATCAGCCCGGCCGCACCCGCCGACTTCGTTGCCGACAGCCGCGTAGGATGGGTTGAGCGCAGCGATACCCATCAGCCCCGCCCGCAATGGGTATCGTCGCTCCGCGACTCAACCCATCCTACGCGCTGTAATCCTCGCGCCCCGGTTGCCCGCCCGGGGTGCGAGGGGTTATCCACGGTGCCCGATCAAGGCCACGCTCGCCACCGCGTAGGATGGGTTGAGCGCAGCGATACCCATCAGCCCCGCCCGCGATGGGTATCGTCGCTCCGCGACTCAACCCATCCTACGCGCTGTAACCCTCGCGCCCCGGTTGCCCGCCCGGGGGTGCGAGGGGTTATCCACGGTGCCCGATCAAGGCCACGCTCGCCACCGCGTAGGATGGGTTGAGCGCAGCGATACCCATCAGCCCCGCCCGCAATGGGTATCGTCGCTCCGCGACTCAACCCATCCTACGCATCAACCCGTTCCCGGCACCGAAAGCCCGACGCAGAGCGTCGTCCGCGGAGCTCATACGCGGGCCACCGCCGAGGCCGTTTACCTCAATCCCGCCAGAACCACGGCACGGCGCAGCACGCCAGACTCGCGAGAATCAGCCACAGCGGCTGGTCGATGGCGAACTGCACCGCCATCAGCACCACGCCCGAGCACAACAGCACCGGTGAGTGCCGCTTGCGCGCATAGGCCCACATGCCCATCGCGATGGCGCTGAAGAACGTGCTGATGAGCAGGTTCTCCATCAGCCGAGGAGTCCACTGGCCCGCTGTACGCGGCGCTCCACCGCGGCTTCGAAGACCCGCTGGCCCGGCCCGGCGCTGGCCAGGGTGAACCAGCGGCGGGCGCGGGTGATGCCGGTGTAGACCAGCTCGCGGGTGAGGATCGGCGACAGCGCATCGGGCAGCAGCAGCGCGGCGTGCTCGAACTCCGAGCCCTGGGACTTGTGCACGGTCATGGCGAACACCGTTTCCACCGCCTGCAGACGGCTGGGCAGCACCCAGCGGATGCGCCCGCTGCCGTCACCGGCGGCGAAGGCCACCCGCGCCGCCCATACGGGAGTCCCGTCCGGTCCGGGCAACGGCAGCGCCAGGGTGATGCCGATATCGCCGTTCATCAGCCCCAGGGAATAGTCGTTGCGGGTGACCAGCACCGGGCGCCCGAGGAACCAGCCCTGGGCGCTGGGGATCAGCCCCGCCGCCTCGAGCAGTTCGCCGATGCGCCGGTTCAGGCCGTCCACGCCCCAGGGCCCGCGGCGCAAGGCGCAGAGCAACTGGAAGCGCGCATGCCCTTCGAGCACCTGCCGGGCCCAGGCGTCGAACGCCTCGGGCTGCGCACTCAGCGCCGGGCGCTGGGCGACCAGGCCGAGGTAGTGGCGATAGCCGACCGGGCCGAACAGGTCGCCGCCACGGCCGCCGTCGATCACCAGATCGGCGAGGGCGCGGGCTTCGCTGGCATCCACATGACAGTGCGCCAGGGCCTCGTCGCCGGCGCGCCAGACCGACCGGCAGGCCGCCACGTCGCCGTCGTTGACCGCCGTGGCGAGGCGCCCGATGCCGCTGTCGGCGCCGAAGCGGTGGCTGTGGCGGAGCATCGCCACCGCCTGGTCCAGCGGCTCGCCGCCGGCGTCGAGCAGCTCGGCATCCGGCGCGCTGCCGCTGGCCTGGCGCAGCCACTCGACGGTCTGCGGCCAGTAGTGGCCGGCGCGCGCGCGGCTGCACAGCTCGCCGAGCACCGCGCCGGCTTCCACCGAGGCGAGCTGGTCCTTGTCGCCGAGCAGGATCAGCCGCGCGCTGGGCGTTAGCGCGGCGAGCAGCGCTGCCATCATCTCCAGGTCGACCATCGAGGCCTCGTCGACCACCAGCAGGTCGAGCATCAGCGGATTGCCGGCGTGGTGGCGGAAGCCGCGGCTGTCCGGGCGACTGCCGAGCAGCCGGTGCAGCGTGGTGACCTCGGTGGGAATGCTCGCGCGCAGCGACTCGCCGCCGGGCAGATCGTCCAGCGGCAGGCGGCTGACCGCGCCGGCGATGGATTCATTGAGCCGCGCCGCGGCCTTGCCGGTGGGCGCGGCGAGGCGGATGCGCAGCGGCCGTTCGCCGCTGGCCAGGCTCTGCAGCAGCGCCAGCAGGCGCACCACGGTGGTGGTCTTGCCGGTGCCGGGGCCGCCGGTGACGATGCCGAAGGCGCTGCCGGCCATCAGCGCGCAGGCCAGCTTCTGCCAGTCCAGCGGCGCGCCTTCGCGGGGCGGGAACAGCACCGCCAGCGCCTGGCGCAGCGCCGTCTCGGGCAACTGCGCACGCAGCGCAGTGCCCTGCGCCAGGCGTGCGTCGATCGCCGCGCGCACGTCGCGCTCGTAGCGCCAGTAGCGCCGCAGGTACAGTCGGCTGCCATCGAGCACCAGTGGCTGCGCGCCTTCGCCACGACCGACCAGACGCGGATCGTCCAGCGCGGCGCACCAGCGCGCCAGGTCGACGCCGTCAAGCAGCATGCCGGGCAGCGGCGGCGCGTCCTGCTCGCTGTCGCCCTCCGGCGGCAGCGACAGGGCGAAGCGGCTGTCGGCCAGGGTCGCCGCCAGGTCCAGGCAGACATGCCCGCGCCCCAGTTGATGGCTGGCCAGCGCCGCGGCGAGCAGCGCCAGCGGCTCCACGTCCGGCGCCAGTTCCACCAGGAAGTCGGCAAACACCCGGTCCAGCTCACGCAACCAGCCACGCTCGGCCCAGCGCACCAGCAATGCCTGCAGGGCTTCGACGCTCATGCCGCGCCCTCCTCGGCCTGCCCGCGGAACAGCGCATCGAGCGCTTCCATCAGCGCCAATGGCGGTTTCTCGTGGAACAGCCCCTGGCTGTCGGCGCGGTAGCCGCGCAGGAACAGGTAGATCGCGCCGCCCACATGGCGCTCGTAGTCGTAGTCCGGCAGACGCACGCGCAGCAGCCGGTGCAGGGCGAACAGGTAGAGCGCGTACTGCAGGTCGTAGCGGTGCTCGAGCAGCGCCGCGCGGATCGCCGGCGTGCTGTAGGCGGCCTCGTCGGCGCCGAGCCAGTTGGATTTGTAGTCGATCACGTAATAGCGCCCGTCATGTTCCACCACCAGGTCGATGAAGCCCTTGAGCATGCCGTTCAGCCGCGTGTTCTGCAGCGCCGGGCGGGCCACGCCGCCCAGGGTGTGTTGGCGCACCAGGCGGTCAAGACGGCCCAGGTCGGTGCGCTGGGTGGCGAACCAGAATTCCATTTCCTTGCGCCAGCCGGAGAGCCCGGCCAGGCGCAGCGGCGGAGCGCCGGGCAACGCGAAGTCGCAGCTCAGCAGGCCCTGCAGCCAGTCGCAGAGCGGCTCGATCCAGGCTTCCCAGTCACGCAACTGGCAGCGTCGGGCGACCTGGTCGCGCAGGCGCCCGGGGTCTGCCGCGAGGCTCGCGAAACCCTCGTCGGCGGCCCATTCGAGCAGGCCGTGAAGGAAGCTGCCCGGCGCCGATCCACGCGGGAAGGCGTGCAGGCTGCCAGCGCGCGGACGCACGAGCAGCGGGGTCTCATCCGCCGCCAGGCTGTCCTCGCCGAGACGCTCGGCGGCGGCGCTGTCCGGTTCGTCGGGCGCGGCGCCGCTCCATTCGCCGCTGGGCACCGCCAGCGCCGAGTAGCTGGCGATCCACCAATGTTCGGCGACGCGCCGGCCCGGTGCCCGCGCCTCACCCAGGGCGCCGGGCGGCGGCGGCAGGTAGCGCTGTTCCTGCACCTCGGGTGCGGCCGTGACGCTGATCGCCGGGCAGCCCTCGGCGAGCTCCGCCAGGCGCGCGGGGATGTCTTCGTGGGCCAGCGCGGCGCCACCGCCGAGCAGGTAGCCGACGCCGCCCTTGTGCAGCTCCGGCTTGCGCGCGTTGCCCGCCACCAGCGGCGCGACACCCAGCCAGGTGGCGTGCCGCGCACGCGTCAGCGCCACGTAGAGCAGGCGCATGTCCTCGCCCAGGCGCTCGTCGTTGGCGCGCTCCAGCGCCGGGCCGGCGCCCTCCTTGTCGCGCGCCAGTTCGACCACGCGGCCGTCGCCATCCTGGTAGCCGGCCGGCTCGCCGCGCACGTCATGCTCGCGCCAGCTACAGGCGAACGGCAGCAGCACCAGCGGGTACTCCAGGCCCTTGGACTTGTGGATGGTGACGACCTTGATCAGGTCGGCATCGCTTTCCAGGCGCAGCACTTCCTCGCCGGAGGGGTTCTCCAGGCGCTCGGCCAGGGCGCGCAGCAGGGCGTGCTCGCCGTCCAGTTCCACCGCCGCGCGCTGCAGCCATTCGGCCAGGTGCAGCAGGTTGGTCAGGCGCCGCTCCCCACCGTCGCTGGCCAGCAGCCGCGCCGGTAGCGCATGGTCGGCGAGCAGCCGGTGCAGCATCGGCAGCACGCCCTGGCGCTGCCACTGCTCGCGGTAATCGCGGAAACGCAGCACGCAGTCTTCCCAGAAGCGCTCGTCGGTGTTCAGTCGCTCCAAGGTTGCCCAGGGCAGGTCGAGGCTGGCGGTGGCGAGCGCGGCGCGCAGCAGGCGATCGTCGCCCGGATCGGCACAGGCGCGCAGCCAGTGCAGCACGTCGCGCGCCTCGGCGCTGTCGAACAGCGAGTCGCGGTCGGACAGGTAGACGCTGGCCAGTCCGCGCCGTGCCAGTTCCTCGCGCATCGCCTCGGCCTCGCTACGGCCACGCACCAGGATGGCGATGTCCGCCGGGCGCAGCGGCCGCCAGGCGCCCTGCTCGTCACGGAAACCGCTGCGGCCCTCGCCGGCACCCTGCAGCCAGCCGCACAGCGCGCTGGCGGCGCGTGCCGCCATCTCCCGGCGATAGACGCCCGCGCCGCAGACCTCGCCGTCGTGGTCCAGCCACCAGAAGGTCAGCGCATCGGCCGGCGCGCCGTCGAGCCAGAGCGTTTCCTTGCGGCCCTGGGCGCCGACCTCGACGAAGGGCACCGGGTTGCCCGCCTCGCTGGCGAAGCGAAAAGCCCCGCGCGCATGGCCTTCGGCGTAGCGGAAGCAGCGGTTGGCGGCGGCGACCATCGCCTCGGTGGAACGGAAGTTCTTCGCCAGGGTGTAGTGGCGCCCGGCGGTGGCGGCGCGGGCGCGCAGGTAGGTGTGGATGTCGGCGCCGCGGAAGGCGTAGATCGCCTGCTTGGGGTCGCCGATCAGCAGCAGCGCCAGCTCGCGGGGATTCGCTTCGATGCGGTAGAGGCGCTCGAAGATGCGGTACTGGCGCGGGTCGGTGTCCTGGAATTCGTCGATCAGCGCCACCGGGTACTGGCGACGGATCTGCTCGGCCAGGCGTTCGCCGGACTCCCCCTGCAGGGCGCGGTCCAGACGCACCAGCAGGTCGTCGAAGCCCAGCTCGGCGCGGCGCCGCTGCTCGGCCTCGAGGCGTTCGCGCACCTCGTCCAGGGCGTGCAGCAGCAATTGCGGGGCGATCTGCGGGCGCGCGTCCTGCACGTCGAGATAAGCGTCCAGCGCCTGCAGCGCCGGGTGCAGAGGGACCTGGGTCTTGGCTTTGACGCGCAACCGGGTCTGCCCGAAGCGTGCCAGGTTGTCCGGCGCCGGACCGCCCTCGGCCCAGGCCGCCAGCGCCTGCAGCCAGCCGGCGAAGGTGGCGTCATCGTCCTTGCCGCGGTAGCTGTTGCCGTTGAGCTGCGGGCGCAGGCCATTAAGCAGCGCTTCGATCTCGACCCGCGAAGCGGCCCAAGTCTCGCGGGCGGCCTGTTCGGCGGCCTGCAAACGCGCCAGCGCCTCGCCACTCTGCGCCAGCAGGGCATCCAGATTTTCCGGCGTGCTGAGCGGCTGGCCGGCGTGCAGGAAGCCCTCGGCCTCGCGCGCCAGCAGCGGTTGCAGTTGCGCGGCCAATGCCTGCGGACCGGCGAAGCACTGCCGTACCGCCTCCGCCGGGCCGGCGGCCAGCGGATAGAAGTGCCGCCGCCAGTAGTCGCGCACGCTCTCTTCGAGCAGTTCGCGCTGATCGCTGACCAGCTCCTGGTCGAACAGGCTGCCGCTGTCGAAGGCATGCTCGCGCAGCATGCGGTAGCACCAGCTGTGGATGGTCGACACCGCCGCCTCGTCCATCCACTCGCCGGCCAGGCGCAGCAGCCGTGCGCAGGCCGGCCAGCGTTCGGCGGGGTATTCCGCGCGCAGGCGCAGCAGCACGCCCTCGTGCTCGCCGGGTTCCTCGGCGAAGCAGCGCGCCGCCTCGCCGAGGCGCGCGCGGATACGTTCGCGCAGCTCCGCGGTGGCGGCCTCGGTGAAGGTCACCACGAGGATTTCCGGCGGCGCCAGCGGGCGGCCGAAGGCCTGCTCGCCGCCGTGGTCGAGCACCAGGCGCACGTACAACAGGGCGATGGTGAAGGTCTTGCCGGTGCCGGCGCTGGCCTCGATCAGGCGGCTGCCGTGCAGCGGAAACTTCAGGACGTCGAGGGACTGGACGCTCATGCCGGGGTCTCCTCGTCGGCGCGCACGAAGGCCAGCAACGGCCCGTAGAGACGCTCGGCCAATTCGCCGAACTCGCCGCTGGCGGACAGCGCGGCGAAGTCCGGGTAGACCCGCGCCAGGGCGGTCGAGGCCTGCACCTCGCCGGTCAGGTGGAAACCGCCCTCGTAGCGTTTCTGCGCCTCGCGGGCGGCGCGCTCGGCCGCCTCCTCGCCACCGGCGGCAAGCCAGGCGAAGGCGGTCTTGCTGGCCAGCGGCAGTGGTCGCTGCAGGCCCTCGCGCAGGGTCTCCAGCGCCTCGCCGAGCAGCGCCTCGGCGCGCGACGCCGGCAGCGCGGGCCAGTACAGGTCGCCGGTCAGCGAGACCAGTACGCTGGCGCACGGCTCGCCACTGCATTGCAGTGCGAGGTGGCGCAGCCAGGGCCGCAGCAACGCGTGCCATTTGTAGCTGCGCCCCTCGTGCAGCTTGCCGGAGACCAGTTGCAGGCTGGCCAGTTGGCCGTCGGCGCTGCGCCGCAGGCCACCGAGCCAATCGGACAATTGCAGCTCGCCACGGCGCAATTGCAGCTCGCGGGGCTGCGTCTGCACCTCGCTCCAGTACTGCAGGCGCGCGTGGTAGCGGGCGAACAGCTCGGTCAACGGCTGACCCAGTTCGCGGCCAACGAAGCCGCCGAAGGCCGCCAGCGGCAGGCGTCCTTCACGGCGCAGGCGTGCCAGGGCGGCGTCCAGTTGCTGCGGGAAATCCTCGGCCTGCCAGTCCGTCTCCACCCACGGGCGCAGCCGCTCGCACAGCTCGAACTGCAGCTGCCAGCGCTGCAGGCCGTCGAGCTGGAACGGCTCGCTGTCCTCGTCGGCCAGCTCGGCGTCGTCGAAGCGCACCTTCAGCCGCTGCAGCAGGAAGGCCTCCACCGGGTTGACCAGGAAACGCGCCAGCTCCGCCAGGCTCAGCGGCGCCTGCGCCAGCCAGGCCGGCAGCGCGCTGGCGACAGCGGCTTGCGGCGCCTCGTGCACCGCGCGCCATTCGCCGGCGTAGGTGAACAGCCCGGGCTCGCCGGCGAAGTAGCGGCGGCTGAACGGCTGCAACGGGTGCTCGCAGGTCAGCCGCGCCAGCAGGTCGTCCTCGCTGCGCTGCCAGCCGGCGGCCAGGTGATCGCGCAACTGGCCGATCAGCACCGACGGCGGGCACTCGCCGTTGTCGCGGATGCTGCGCCCGACCCAGCTGACGTAGAGCTGCTCGCGCGCCGAGAGCAGCGCTTCGAGCAGCAGGTAGCGGTCGTCTTCGCGGCGCGAGCGGTCGCCGGGGCGGTAGTCCCGGCGTATCAGGTCGAAGTCCAGCGGCGACTGCGGGCGCGGGTAGTCGCCGTCGTTCATGCCCAGCAGACAGACGACGCGGAACGGGATGGCGCGCATCGGCATCAGCGTGCAGACGCTCACCGCGCCAGCGAGAAAACGCTGGTTGAGGCTGCCGGCGTCGAGTCCGGCGAGCCAGGCCTCGCGCACCACGGCGAGCGGCACCGGCTCGTCGAAGCCGGCGTGCTCGCAGCTCTGCAGCCAGGCGTCGAGCAGTTGCAGCAGTTGCTGGCGCAGCAACTCGTCGTGCTCGTCCACCGGCGTGAAGAAGCGCGCCAGCAGCGCCCGCAGGCGCTCGCCCCAGACGACCGGTAGCGCCGCCTCGGCGAGGATCGCGGTGCTCTCGTCGAGGGCATCGAGCAGGCTCGCCAGGGGGCCGAGCAAGGCGGCATCCAGGCCACCGATCTCGGCGAACGGCTCGATTCCGGCGAAGGCCTCACCGTCTCCGGCAGCGAAGCCCAGCAGCATGCGCCGCAGGCCGAAGCGCCAACTGTTGGCCTCCCCCACCGCGCCCAAGCCGAGTCGTGCGCGCTGTTCGGCGTGCAACCCCCAGCGCACCCCGGCGCCTTCGATCCAGCGGCGCAGCAGCGGCAGGTCGGCCTCGGCGACGGCGAAGCGCTCGCGCAGCGCGCCGACGTCCAGCAGGTCGAGCACCTCGCTCACCCCCAGGCGGCTCTCCGGCAGGTGCAGCAGTTGCTCCAGCGCCAGCAGCAGCGGCTCGCGGCCACGGCGGCCCTGGTCGGCCAGGGTGTAGGGGATGAAGCGCGGATCGTCGCGACCGAGGCGACCGAACACCGCCTCGATGTGCGGCGCATAGGCGTTCACGTCCGGCAGCATGACGATGACATCGCGCGGACGCAGCGTAGGGTCGGCGTCGAAGCGCGCGAGCAACTGGTCGTGGAGGATCTCCACCTCGCGCTGGGCGCTGTGGGCGATGTGGAAGCGGATCGACTGATCGTCCGCCGCCGGTGCCGGCCAGTGGTTGCGCGACTCCTCCAGCGGACGCAGTTCGAGGATGTCGTCCTGCAACTGGCCGAGCAGATGCCGCGGCGCGCCGTCGTCGAACAGATCGATGCGCCCGCCGAAGCGTTCGCGGTAGTCCTCGGGCTCGTCGTATGCGTCGAGCAGGTTGATGTAGTCGCGGCCCTGCTTGCCCCAGGCCGCCAGCAGCGGCTGGGCGTACTGGTGCGCGACGTCCTCGGCGAGCAGCGCCGGCATGCCCGGACGGCGGCCCTGGCGGCGGTACTCATGGCGCAGCAGGTCCTTGTCGGCGACGATTTCGCCCCAG
Source organism: Pseudomonas sp. R4-15 (assembly GCF_055768815.1). NCBI lineage: Bacteria > Pseudomonadati > Pseudomonadota > Gammaproteobacteria > Pseudomonadales > Pseudomonadaceae > Pseudomonas > Pseudomonas sp. R4-15. Next base: position 1,238,055 of record NZ_CM147293.1, on the reverse strand, counting down.
TGATGGCGACAGGGGTTGTGCACGCAGAGCAGCACCTGGGTGACCCGTGCCAGGGCGGCCAGCGCCTCCAGCGTCTGCGCCGGCAACGCGGAGATACCGAACACCACCACCCGCCGCGGCAAGCCGACGGGCGCCGGTTCCTGCGTCAGGCGCTGGAGAAACGCCCGGTGCACCCCGGCACGGCTGCCGGCCAGGCCGTCGGCGCCGACATCCTCGAGCAGCGCACGCCACAGGCGCGCCTGCCACAGAGCCTCCTCGCCCAGCGGGCGCGGCTCGCCGCGGGCGTCACGCTGCTGGTCGCGGCCAACGGCCCAGTCGGCCAGCCAGTCGGCGCGATACACCTGGTAGCCGTCGAACAGGTCGGCCAGGCGTTCTGCCAGTTGCAGGCGCTTGCGGCAGTCGGCGTCGTCGGCGAGGAAGCGCCGCAGCGCGGCGAAGGCGTCCTGCTCCAGCAACGTCGGCAGCAGGCGCATCAGGCGCCAGGTCAGCGGCGCCTTGTCCAGTGGCGAAACCTCCGGCACCGCCGCGCGCCCCAGCGCGGTGCGGTAGGCCTGCCAGAGGAACTGCGCAGGCAATTGCACGTCCAGCGCCGCGGTGATGCCGCAGCCGCCGTCCTCGCGGTCGCGCCCCAGTGCCAGCTTCAGCCACTGGGCGATGCCGTTGCTCTGCACCAGGACGATCTCGTCTTCCAGCGGCGCCAGCGGGTGCCGGTCCATCCATTGCACCAGCAGGTCGCGCAGGGTCTCCGGGCGGTTGCCGTGGATGATCATCAGGCCGGGGGCGAGGGTTTGGCTCATGGGCGCTCCGTATCGAAGGCTGCATTGTCGCCGTCATGGCGCGTGCCGGCCAGCCTGCGCCGCGTGCGCGACAACCGACGTCGCGCAATTGCACGGAAGCGCCCGCTGGCCGATGATGCCGCTCCATCCCAGAAAATGGACGTACTGCGATGACCAACCGGGTGAACGAGAACAGCGAGCTCTACGGCTACCTGCAACAGATGGCCGAACGCGAAGGCTCGGACATGTTCTTCAGCGTCGGCGCCCCGCCGCACCTGAAGGTGCAGGGCCTCAGCGAGCCGCTGCAGGCACCGCTGCTCGAAGCCGGTGGCGTACGGCGCCTGGCGCTGTCCTTCCTGAGCGCCGAGCAACTGGCGGAATTCGAGCGCGAGCTGGAGCTCAACCTGGCGCTGGATGCCCCCGGGGTCGGGCGTTTCCGTGCCAACATCTACCAGCAGCGTGGCGAGCTGGGCATGGTGCTGCGCTACGTGCAACACCGCATCCCCTCGCTGAACGAACTGGGCGTGCCGCCGGCCCTGGAGCGCCTGGCCTTGCTCGACCGGGGACTGGTGCTGGTGGTCGGCGCCGCCGGCTCGGGCAAGTCCACCACCCTGGCGGCGATGATCGATGCCCGCAACGCGCGCAAGAGTGGGCATATCGTCTGCATCGAGGACCCCATCGAATTCGTCCACGCGCACAAGCGTTCGCTGGTCGACCAGCGCGAGGTCGGCCTGGATACCCACAGCTTCGCCAACGCCTTGCGCAACGTGCTGCGCGAGGCGCCGGACGTGATCATGCTCGGCGAGGTGCGCGACCAGGAAAGCATGCAGCACGCTATGAACTACGCGCAGACCGGCCACCTGTGCCTGGCCACGCTGCACGCCACCAGCACCACCCAGGCGGTGGAGCGGGTGGTCAGTTTCTATCCCGAACATGCGCGCAAGCAGGTGCTCGCCGACCTCTCGCAGAACCTCCTGGGTATCGTCGCCCAGCGCCTGGTACCGGGCCTGGCGCAGCGCCGGGTGCTGGCCGCCGAACTGTTGCTGGCGACCCCGCACCTGCGCGACCTGATCAAGCGCGACGAACTGCACGAACTCAAGGCCGGCATCGCCAACGCGCCCGAGCAGGGGCCGCAGACCTTCGACCAGCATCTGTTCGACCTGCTGAGCGCAGGACGTATCGGCCTGGAGCAGGCGGTCCGCCACGCCGACTCGCGCACCGACCTGATGCTGCGCGTACGCCTGGAGGGCCCGGCCTCGCTCGCCGGCCAATTGCCGACGGACTAGGACAGGTTGACGTTTCATCCACGGCCGCGCCGGATGAAACGTCAACAGGCCCTCGCCACCACCCAGCCTCTCAAGGGAACGCGACAAGCCGTCACAGGTCTGTCATAAATACCTCGACGTTCCTGCCAGGGAGGCTGCCCAGTTGCTCACCCTGCTCAATCTGCTATCGGCCATCGCCCTGCTGGTCTGGGGCACGCACATCGTGCGCACCGGCGTGCTGCGGGTCTACGGCTCGCAACTGCGCCAGACCCTGGCGCGCGGCATCGACAACCGCTTCGTTGCCTTTCTCGCCGGCATCGGCGTCACCGCGCTGGTGCAGAGCAGCAACGCCACCGCCTTGCTGGCGACGTCCTTCGTTGCCCAGGGCTTGATGGGGCTAGCGCCCGCCCTGGCGATCATGCTCGGCGCCGACGTCGGAACGGCGCTGATGGCACGGGTGCTGACCCTCGACCTGGCGTGGCTGTCACCGCTGCTGATCTTCACCGGCGTGCTGCTGTTCCTCTCGCGCAAGGAAACCCGACTGGGCCAGGTCGGCCGTACGCTGACCGGCCTCGGGCTGATCCTGCTGGCACTGTCGCTGATCGTCGCCGCGGCGCAGCCGATCACCGAGTCCCAGGGCGTGCAGGTGCTGTTTGCCTCGCTCACCGGAGACCTGCTGCTCGATGCGCTGGTCGGCGCGGTGTTCGCCATGCTCACCTACTCCAGCCTCGCCGCCGTGTTGCTCACCGCGACCCTGGCCGGCGCCGGAATGATCGGCCTGCCCGTGGCCATCGGCCTGGTGGTCGGGGCGAATATCGGCAGCGGCCTGCTGGCTTACCTCAACAGCGCCGCGCAGAGCCCGGCGGGGCGCCGGGTGGCACTGGGCAACCTGCTCTACAAGCTGCTCGGCCTGCTGCTGGTGATGCCGCTGCTGCCGCCGCTGGAGAACTGGATGGCCGGCAGTGGCTACGGCGCCGCGACCCTGGTGATCGGGTTCCACCTCGCCTACAACAGCCTGCGTTGCCTGCTGCTGCTGCCCACCTGTCGCGCCATGGCGCGGCTGTGCCTGCGCCTGTTGCCCGATCGCGCCGAGCAGGACGGCGTGGCCCGGCCTCGACATCTGGACGTCTCGGCCCTGGAGAGCCCGGCCCTGGCGCTGCCGCTGGCGGTGCGCGAAACCCTGCGCATGGGCGACCTGGTCGAGGGCATGCTGGACGACCTGCTGCAAGTCCTGCGCTATGGCGAGCGCGAACCGGGACGGCGTATTCACCGCCGCGACGACGACGTCGATGCGCTGTATGGCGCGGTCAAGCTGTACCTGGCGCGGATACCCCGTGAGGCCATGTCGGACGCGGAAAACCGCCGCTGGGCCTCGATCGTGGAAATGGCGGTGAACCTGGAGCACGCCGGCGACATCATCGAGCACATGCTCGACAAGCTGCAGCACCACAAGCATTCGCGGCGTCACCAGTTCTCCGATAACGGCCTCGCCGAACTCGGCGAATTGCATGCCGCGCTGAGCGCGAACCTGCGCCTGGGGCTGGGGGTCTTCATGGGCGAGGATGCCCAGGGCGCCGAGCGCCTGCTGCGCGAGAAACGCAAGTTCCGCCTGCAGGAGCGGCGCATGGCCCAGGCGCATGTGGATCGCCTGGGCCAGCGGATACCGCAGAGTCTGGAAACCAGCTCCCTGCATCTGGAGCTGATTACCGACATGAAGCGACTCAACTCGCTGTTCTGCAGCGCCGCCTATCCGGCGCTGGAACAGTCCGGCGAGCTGGAGCGACGCCTCAGCTCGGACGCCGCCGACGCTGCAAGAACACCACCAGAGCGAACAGCATGAGCGCCGGAATCCACAGCAGCTCCTTCGGCGGACGCTCGTTGGCCACCCTCACCGCGAGAATCTCCTGATCGAACTGCAGTCCGGCCGCCTCCGCTGGGCTACCGAAACCGACGCTGTCGACCAGGGTCTTGCCGTCGTCCTCGTAGAGCATCAAGCCCAGCGCTTCGAGGCGCGCCTCGCCGGTTTCGCCCTCGGGCACCGGTAGCTGCATGGAGAACTCGCGCGAGTCGCCCACCGCATCCTCGCCGCGCACGCGCAGGCGCAACGGTTCCTCGGCGGGTACCTCGCCGAGCACCTGCGCCAATTGCGCCGGCGGCACATCGCGGAACGGCGGCTCGACCATGTCCAGCCAGAAGCCCGGGCGGAACAGGGTGAAGGCGACCAACAGCAACAGCGCGCTCTCGTAGAACCGGCTGCGCACCAGGAAGAAGCCCTGGGTCGCGGCGGCGAAGATCAGCATCGCCACGGTAGCGATGACGAAGATCAGCAGGCCGTGCCAGAAATCCACGTCGATCAGCAGCAGATCGGTGTTGAAAATGAACAGGAACGGCAGCGCAGCCGTACGCAGGCTGTAGAAGAACGCCACCAGGCCGGTCTTGATCGGATCGCCCTTGGACACCGCCGCCGCGGCGAACGAAGCCAACCCCACCGGGGGCGTGACGTCGGCCATGATGCCGAAGTAGAAGACGAACAGATGCACCGCGATCAGCGGCACGATCAATCCGCTCTGCTCGCCCAGCGCCACCACCACCGGCGCCAGCAGGCTGGACACCACGATGTAGTTGGCGGTGGTCGGCAGGCCCATGCCGAGGATCAGGCTGAAGACCGCCGTTAGCAGCAGCATCAGCAGCAAGTTGCCCATCGACAGCAGCTCGACCAGGTCCGCCAGCACCAGGCCGACGCCGGTCTGCGACACCGCGCCGACGATGATCCCGGCCGCCGCGGTGGCGATGCCGATGCCGATCATGTTGCGCGCGCCGGCGATCAGGCCCTCGCGCAGGTCGATCACGCCGTCCTTGAAGGTGCCATGGTCATGGCTGCCGTCGTGACGCATCCAGCTCAGCAACGGGCGCTGGGTGAGCAGAATGATCACCAGCATCACGCTGCCCCAGAAGGCCGACAGACCGGGGGACAGGCGTTCGACCATCAGGCACCAGACCAGTACCACCACCGGCAGCAGGAAGTGCAAACCGGAAAGCAGCACCGCCCGGGTCTGCGGTAGCTCTTCGAGCGGCGCATCGGGATCTTCCGCCGGCAACACCGGAACGCTGGCAGCGATCTTCAGCAGCCCGAGATAGACCAGCGCCAGCAACAGGCCAATGCCTTCCAGGGCGAACTCGCCCAGCGCCGGCTTGAGCCAGCCCAGGCCGTAGTAGACGACCAGCGAGAGCCCGCAGATCAGCGCGACGCCGAAGGCGAAACCGGTCAGCCGGCGCAGCCAGGGCTTGGGCTGCACGCTACCGATCGGTTGCAGGTCGAGCTTGAGGGCCTCCAGGTGGACGATGTAGAGCAGTGCGATGTAGGAGATCGCCGCCGGCAGGAAGGCGTGCTTGATCACCTCGACATAGGGCATGCCGATGTACTCGACCATCAGGAAGGCCGCGGCGCCCATCACCGGCGGCATGATCTGGCCGTTGACCGAGGAGGCCACCTCGACCGCACCGGCCTTTTCCGCGGAGAAGCCGGTGCGCTTCATCATCGGGATGGTGAAGGTACCGGTGGTGACCACGTTGGCGATCGACGATCCGGAGATCATCCCGGTCAGTCCCGAGGACAGCACCGCCGCCTTGGCCGGCCCGCCGCGCAGGTGACCGAGCATGCTGAAGGCCAACTGGATGAAGTAGTGACCGGCGCCGGCACGCTCGAGCAGCGCACCGAACAGCACGAAGAGGAACACGAAACTGGTGGAGACCCCCAGGGCGATGCCGAACACGCCTTCGGTGGTGATCCACTGGTGGTTGGCCAGCGCGTGGAAGCTGACCCCGCGATGCGCCAGCAGGCTGGGCATCCAGGGCCCGGCCAGGCTGTAGAAGAGGAAAACCAGGGCAATGATCGCCAGCGCCGGGCCCAGCGCACGTCGCGTGGCCTCCAGCAGCAGCGGGATGCCCAGACAGGCGGCGAGCAGGTCGGCGGTGGTCAGGCTCCCCGGTCGCTGCGACAACTGTTGGTAGAAGATGTACAGGTAAGCCGCGCACGCCGCGGCGAGCAGGCCAAGCGCGATGTCGGCCAGCGGCACCCGGTCGCGCGGCGAGCGACGAAAGGCCGGGTAGGCGAGAAACGCCAGCAGCAGGGCGAAGGCCAGATGGATGGAGCGGGCCTCGGTGTTGTTGAACACCCCGAAGCCGAGCACGAAAGGCAGTGGCGAGGCGATCCACAACTGGAACAGCGACCAGAGCAGCGCAAGCCCGGCGATGATATGCGCCATGGCACCAGCGGGACTGCGCGCGCCGACATCCTGGGCGATCAGTTCCTCGGTGGACAGGGTCTTCTCGGACATGAAGGGCTACCTTGTAGCAGTGGCAACAGACGACGGAACCCGCGGCCAAGATGGCTCGCGGGTTCCGTTAGCGATAGCGCGGTAGAGGCCTAAGAGCCTAATCACGATCTCGCGAGCTGGAGCGGTGCGAGAAAACAGACAAGGAGGCGGAATTTACGCGCTGTAAATCAGCGCTCCGAGCCTGTCTTCAACGCAGCACAGCCGACGCGCAGCAGATCGTGAACAGGTTCTTACAGCCAGCCACGCTCCTTGTAATAGCGCTCGGCGCCCTCGTGCAGCGGCGCGGTCAGGCCCACCTTGATCATGTCCTCGGCCTTGAGGTCCTTGAACGCAGGGTGCAGGCGCTGGAAGCGCTCGAGGTTGTCGAACACCGCCTTGACCAACTGGTAGACGACCTCGGGATCGGTCTTGGCGCTGGTGGAGAGCACCGCCTTGCCACCGATCGACGGCGTCGGCTCGTCGTTGCCCTTGTACAGGCCGCCGGGAATATCGGCCTTGGTGTAGTAGGTCTTCTCGGCCAGCAGCTTGTCGATCTCCGGGCCGGTCACCGGCACCAGCACCGCGTCGACGGTGGTGGTGGCTTCCTGGATGGCGCCGTTGGGATGGCCGACGAAGTAGGTCATGGCGTCGATGTTGTTGTCACCCAGCGCGCTGGCCTGCTCGGCCGGCTTGAGCTCGGCGGCGAGGGCGAACACGGAGCGATCCCAACCCTTGACCGCCATGATTTCCTCGAGGGTATCGCGCTGCCCGGAGCCCGGGTTGCCGATGTTCACGCGCTTGCCCTTGAGGTCATCGAACGTCTCGATGTTGGCGTCACGCCGCGCGAGGATGGTGAACACTTCGCTCTGCAGCGAGAACACCGCGCGCAGGTCGTCCATGGGGCCTTGGGCCTCGAACGGCGCCAGCCCCTTCATGGCCTTGTACTGGTGATCCGACTGCATGATGCCGAAGTTGAACTCGCCACTGCGCAGGCCATTGACGTTGGCTACGCCGCCGCCACTGGCCGGCGCGTTGCATTTGACGCCATGCTCGCCCGCCGAGCGATTGACGAAACGGCAGATGGATTGGCCCGCTACGTAGTAGACGCCGGTCTGACCACCGGTGCCGATGGTGATGAAACGCTCCTGGGCCTGGGCGATACCACCCAGAGAAAGGGCCAGTGCAGCGGACAGGCCGCATATGAGGGATTTTCCTTTCATGCTCAAGGTTGACTCCTTCTTCTTCTATGAATGATCGCGCAGCTCCTGGAACGGTAGCTGAACGAACGCAGGACTGTACCGGCAAGCCTAGCCGGAAACATCCAGGCCCGCGACAAGATGGGCTCGCAGCGCGTCACCAGCTGATGACTGGTGTCAACGGCCCGCGTGGTACACCGGGCATACTAGCCATCTCTTCGCCATCACTCGAGCCGCCCATGGAATGCCAATTCCAGAACCTCCTCCTGGCCCGAGCCGACGTTCAGGACAAGACCCGGCTACGGCAATTGATCGCGGACGGCCAACTGGGCTGCCAGTTGCTCGAGCGTCCCATGGACTGCCAGTTGGCGCCGGCCTGCCGCTGGCTCGACGAGCGAGCGCTGAACGATCCGGCGCGGGTGCAGGCGGCATTGAGCGACGCGGTGGAGTTGCTCGAGCGCACCCGCCACGCCTTTCGCTCGCGCGAACTGGGTGAACTGCGCCGCCGCCTGGCGCGACTTTTGGACGAGTTGTCGCAGGATTCTCGATTAAGCTAAGGTCTCTTTTGTTCCGCGACGCGCGGGAACGGCTTTGCCGGTCAGGACATCCGGGCCTGAAAGACGAAGCGTGGCACGCCAGCCCTTTGGGCGCGGGCGTGCACGTCTCATCGTCTTGCCTGAGGAAGGATGCAATGGCCGCCGCAAAGGACCTTGATGCGCTGATCGATCGATTGGCGCTAGGCTCGCAGGAAATACAGGCACGTCGCGACTTTCTGCAGTGGAGCGAGGCCGACGCAGAACGCCTGCAGTCGCATGCCCCGCACATGCAGGAGGCTCACGCCGCGTTCGTCGAACGCCTCTACGAGCACCTTGGCGCCTTCGCCCCGACCGCCGGCCTCATATGCGACCCAGAGCGTCTGGTACGCCTGAAGCGCTCGCAGAACAGCTACTACCGCAAGCTCTGGGAAGGCCCCTACGACCTCACTTACGCGCGCGAGCGGCTGGCTATCGGCGTGGTCCACGAGCGCGTCGGTATCGAGCTGCCCTGGTACCTGGGCGCCTATCGCATGTACCTCTCGGACATGCTCGAGACATTGGTCGAGGCGTCTCCGGAGCGCACCATCTACGCCAGCCTGCTCAAGGCGGTGTTCTTCGACATGGCGCTGGCCATAGACACCTACAGCGCGGCCCAGCGCCAGGCGCTGGAGCACAGCGAGGCGCGCTTCCGCCGTGCGCTGCGGGGCGCCAACGACGGTATCTGGGAATGGGACGTGGAGCACGATCGGCTGTACTGCTCCGATCGCTGGGCCGGCATGCTCGGCCTGAAACGCGACGAACTGAGCGGCAATAGCGGCGCCTGGTTCAGTCGCGTGCATCCCGACGATTTCCGTGAACTGCGCCAGGCCATCGACCGCCACCTGCGCGGTGAGACGCCCTGGCTGAACCATGAGTACCGCATCCGCCGACGGGCCGGCGACTATGCCTGGGTGCTGGTCCGCGGGGTGGCCGAGCGCGACGATGACGGCAGCCTGCGCCTGGCAGGTTCGCAGACCGATATCAGCCACAAGGTCGCCGCCGACATCCAGTTGCGGCATGCCGCCCGCCACGACCCGCTCACCGGGCTGGCCAACCGCACGCGCCTGGACGAGTTGCTGCAGCAGGCATTGGCGCGCCTGCGCAAGGCCGGCGCCCGGCAAAGCGCCCTGCTCTTCGTCGATCTCGACCGTTTCAAGCTGATCAACGACAGCATGGGGCACGCCGCCGGCGACCTGGTACTGGTCGAGGTGGCCGAGCGCCTGAGTCGCTGCCTGCGCCCGGGCGATCACCTGGTGCGCTTCGGCGGCGACGAATTCGTCGCGCTGCTCGACGACATGGCACGCCAGAGCGACGCCGAGCAGGTGGCCCTGCGCATGCTCGAGGCGCTGCAGCAGCCCTTGCACCTGCGCGAACATACCCTGGTGGTCACGGCCAGCATTGGCATCGCCACCCTCGAGGACCACGGCCACAGCCTCGACGTGCTACAGGCCGCCGATCTCGCACTGTATCGCGCCAAGGCCGCCGGAAAGGCGCAGTTCGCCCGCTACAGCGACGAGCTGCAACTGGCCGCGCAGCGCCAGCTCGCCCTGGAGAGCGCCTTGGCGCGCGCTCAATCCCAGGGCGAATTCGAGGTTTACTACCAACCGATCTGCCGTATCGAGGAGGGACGCCCTCACCTGCAAGCGGTGGAAGCGCTGCTGCGCTGGCGCCACGAGGGCCGGGTGATCTCTCCCGCCGAATTCATCCCGTCGCTGGAGGAGTCCGGCGAGATCGTCCGCGTCGGCGACTGGGTACTGCGCCAGGCCTGCCAGCAGACGCGCGCCTGGCAACTGGCCGGACAAACCCAACTGCGCTGCTCGGTGAACATCTCCAGTCGCCAGTTGCAGCAGGCCGACTTCGTGACCCAACTGACCGATGCATTGATGGAAAGCGGCCTTCCGCCGGCGAGCCTGACCCTGGAGATCACCGAAAGCCTGCTGATGGAAGACAGTGCCGAGAACCTCTCGATCCTGCGCGAGATTTCCAGCCTCGGTGTGCGCCTGGCGCTGGATGACTTCGGCACCGGCTATTGCTCGCTCGGCTACCTCAAGCGTTTTCCGCTGGACACCATCAAGGTCGACAAGAGCTTCATCGATGGCGTGCCCGATCATCCGGAGCTCACCGCCATCGCCCGCGCCATCATCGGCCTGGGCAAGAGCCTGCACCTGCAAGTGGTGGCCGAGGGCGTCGAGACCGAGCGCCAGTTGAACTTCCTGCAACAGGAAGGCTGCCCCCTGGCCCAGGGCTACTGGTTCAGCCGGCCCCGCCCCGCATCGCAACTGGAACGCCTGTTCGACGGCAGCGATCCGTTCGAGGGCCAATGGTGCCTGTTGCCGGAGACCGCACACAGATCCTGAACGACGGCGCCCCGGCTGGCGGTAGCGGGGCGCACGGGCCGCCATCGCCCGCCCTAGGCCTCATCGCCCCTAGCCGAAGAACCAGTAGCAGACCCCAATCGCCGCCAGAACCCCAGCCAGGTCGGCGACCAGCGCGCAGCCAACCGCATGGCGTACGCGCTGGATGCCCACGGCGCCGAAATACACCGCCACCACATAGAAGGTCGTCTCCGTGCTGCCCTGCACGGTCGCCGCGAGCAGCGCGGGAAAGCTGTCCACGCCCTGGCTCTGCATGGTCTCGATCAACATCGCTCGCGCCGCGCTGCCGGAAAAGGGCTTGACCAGCGCGGTGGGCAGGGCCTCGACGAAACGGCTGTCCCAGCCGAGGCTCTCGACCACCCAGCGAATGCCGTCCAGCCCATAGTCCAGGGCGCCGGAGGCGCGCAGCACCCCCACCGCACACAGCATCGCCACCAGGTAGGGCAGCAGGCTGCGGGCTACGTCGAAACCTTCCTTGGCGCCCTCCACGAAGGCCTCGTAGACCGGTACTCGACGCAGCGCACCGGCGACCAGGAAGGCCAGGATCAGACCGAACAGGGTGAGGTTGCCCAACAGCGAGGAGAGTGACGACAGCGCCGCCGCCGACAGGCTGCCGAGCAGCGCCATGAACGCCGCCAGTCCGAGTGCAGCGGGAAGCAGGTAGGCGAGCACCACCGGGTCCCACAGGCGCAGGCGCTGCACCAGCGCCACCGCCAGCAGCCCGGCAAGACTCGAAGCACTGGTGGCCAACAGGATCGGCAGGAATACCAGCGCCGGATCCTGGGCGCCCTGCTGGAGGCGGTACATGAAGATGGAGACCGGCAACAGGGTCAATGAAGAGGCATTGAGCACGAGAAAGAGAATCTGCGCGTTGCTCGCGGTGTCACTACGCGGATTGAGCGACTGCAACTCGCGCATGGCCTTCAGGCCGATGGGCGTGGCGGCATTGTCCAGGCCCAGGCCGTTGGCGGCGAAGTTGAGGGTGATCAACCCCAGCGCCGGATGATTGCGCGGCACCTCGGGCATCAGCCGGGCGAACAGCGGTCCGAGCAGTCGAGCCAAGGCATCCACCAGCCCGGCACGCTCGGCGATGCGCAGAAAGCCCAGCCAGAGGGTGAGTGTGCCGAACAGCACGATCATCACCTCGACCGACAGCTTGGCCATCCCGAACAGGCTCTCCACCACGGCTGCGAACACGTCCGGGTCGCCACCGATCCAGCGCAGCAGCGCACTGGCCGCGGCGACGAGAAAGAAAGCGAGCCACAAGCCATTGAGCATGACGGTCTCCATCGGTCGGGAGTCGCCGATGATACCGGCTGTGCGCCTGCTTGGCGCGCATACGAAAGGGCCGTGGACGATCTCACTCGTCCACGGCCCTTTCAGCTAGACCCGGCCCGCACTGGCGAAGGTACCCCCTGTACCCTCGGGTCGTTCCTGACTTCCTGTCTAGAACATCCCGGCCCCTTGGTCCTGCGCCCTGCGGCGCGAGTACCCGCCTATCGACGCATGCGCCCGAAAATGAACGATGCGACGAAGAGGATCAGGAACAGGATGAACAGTATCTTGGCGATACCGGTCGCGGTGCCTGCGATACCACCGAAGCCGAGTACACCGGCGATGATGGCGATGATCAGGAATGTGATGGCCCAACTGAGCATGGCGGTTACCTCTCTTCTGGTTTTCTCGTCTAGCGGCGTGCAGCGATCAGATCGCCCACGTGCGGGTTAAGGGGTTCGTTTTGAGGGTCGTCGTCGCCACGGATGTAGTGACTCTCAAGCAGGGCCTGACCGATCACCAAGGCCGAACACAGCATGCTGGCCAGCAGCAGCAGCGCGAGCATGGAACAGGCGAATATCCACATGAGCTGGTCTCCCACGGTTGGCGACTCTTAGAAAACGAAGGTCTGTTGCTGCGGCAGGCGATCCCAGGCCTGGGGCTGCGGCGTCACCTCAGGCTCATTGGCCGGACGAATTCGCGCTACACCGTACGCCGGCGTGCGCGCGGCGGGGGCCGGGAGGGTCATCGCGCCCTGCTGCTGCATGACGATGCGTTCGCCTTCGTAAGCGGTGACCGGCGAATCCTTGAGGCTGGAGGTCTCGAACATCTGCAAAGCGCCCAGGGCAGCCACGGCAAATACCGCTTGGAACAACTGAGTCTTGAGTGTGCGATTCATCCTTAAGTCCTCCGGATGGGCTGTCACAGCAGCCGGTTTATCGATGCTTGCAAGAGATATTGCAGGGCCCGTGCCAGGCCAGATAATAAAAATAAATCCTTTATTTTCAATAACTTAGTATAGACACCGCACGGCTTTGGACGGGTAATCTGCACGATGCGCCTGTGGCGGTCGTGCGTTTTGCAATATCAAACTCCTGCTCCCGCCGCGCGCAGTTCACGCAGGCACTGGCGCAGCTTCGGCAACTCCACGCCCAACAACGCCTGAAGGCCGGCATCGGCCTCGGCACTGGCCCCTTCATAGGCCTCGATCAGATGCGCTTCATAGCGCGCCAAGCGCTCCAGCCAGGCCTGTCGATCCTCCCCCGCAAGCCGCAGGCGCAGGTCTTCGAAACTTTCGAGCAAGCCCTTACCCCAGTCTGGCGTCTGCACTTCCCCCCGGCCGGAGCCGGCGTCCCGCTTGATGGCCAAGGCTTCACCAATGCGCTGGTGGCGCTCCTGCAAGTCGAGCAGCAATGCGCTGAGCGCCGGATCATCCAGGTGCTGGGCGGCGCGCTGATAGAGGGAGGCACCACTGCGGGTGTCGCTGAGCAACAGGTCGAGGGTGTGATCGCGGGACATGTCGAGGCTCCTTGAATGGATACCGAATAAATCCCGCAACCCTCATGCCAGACATAAAATCCTTAATAATCAATTATTTGAAAGAATTAGAGAGTCATCGATCTTGCAGCTTGCAGGATGACGCGTGCTCCGCCGTGCAACTTGCAAGATAATTCCCTGACTAAGATTCGCAGCGCTCGCCCGAGCGTCGAGGCAATTCCGATGGAGAAGGCAATGGAAGAGACGAAGGCCAGTGGACGCATCCTGCTGGTGGACGACGAGGCGGCAATCCTGCGCACCTTCCGTTATTGCCTGGAGGACGAAGGCTATAGCGTGTCCACTGCGGCAAGCTCCGCCCAGGCGGAGAACCTGCTGCAACGGCAGGTGTTCGACCTTTGCTTCCTCGACCTGCGCTTGGGCGACGAGAACGGTCTCGACGTGCTGCAACAGATGAAGGTGCAGGCGCCCTGGATGCGCGTGGTGATCGTCACCGCGCACTCGGCGGTGGACAGCGCGGTGGACGCGATGCAGATGGGCGCCGCCGACTATCTGGTCAAGCCCTGCAGCCCCGACCAACTGCGCATGGCCGCCTCCAAGCAACTGGAGATTCGCCAACTGGCGGCGCGCCTGGAAGCCCTGGAGGGAGAGGTTCGTCCGCAGGCCAACGGCATCGGCTCCAACAGTCCGGCGATGATGTCGGTCCTGGAGACCGCCCGCCAGGTGGCCGACACCGACGCCAACATCCTCATTCTCGGCGAATCCGGTACCGGCAAAGGCGAACTGGCCCGCGCCATCCATGGTTGGAGCCGTCGCGCCAAGAAGCCGCAGGTGACCATCAACTGCCCGTCGCTTTCGGCCGAGCTGATGGAAAGCGAGCTGTTCGGCCACAACCGCGGCTCGTTCACCGGCGCCACCGAGAATACGCTGGGCCGCGTCAGCCAGGCCGACGGCGGCACGCTGTTCCTCGACGAGATCGGTGACTTCCCGCTGGCCCTGCAACCCAAATTGCTGCGCTTCATCCAGGACAAGGAATACGAACGCATCGGCGACCCGGTGACGCGCCGCGCCGACGTGCGCATCCTCGCGGCGACCAACGCCAACCTCGAGGAAATGGTGCGCAATGGTGAGTTCCGCGAGGACCTGCTCTACCGCCTCAACGTCATCACCCTGAAATTGCCACCACTGCGCCAGCGACCCGAGGACATCGACACCCTGGCCGAGCGTTTTCTCTCGCAATTCGTCAAGAGTTACGGACGCCCTGCCCGCGGCTTCACCGAAGAGGCCATGCGCGCGCTGATCGCCTATCCCTGGCCGGGCAATGTGCGCGAACTGCGTAACGTCATCGAACGCGCCAGCATCATCTGCCCGCACGAACGGGTGGATACCGCGCAACTCGGCCTCGGCAGCCAGAGCGAGGGCCCCAGCGGCGCCCCGCGCATCGGCGAGGCGCTGAGCCTGGAGGCCCTGGAAAAGGCCCACATCGCCGCCGTGATGGCCTCCAGCGAGACCCTCGACCAGGCCGCGCGCACCCTCGGCATCGATGCCTCCACCCTTTACCGAAAACGTAAGCAATACAACCTATGAAGACCCAGATGAAGCTGCGCACGCGGCTTTTCCTGGCCATCTCCTCGCTGATGGCCGTCGCCCTGCTGGGGCTGCTGCTCGGACTGTTCAGCGTGTTGCAGATGGCCACCGGTCAGGAGCAACTGTTTCGCGACAACTTCGCCATCGTCGACGCCAACCAGGCGCTGCGACGCAACCTCGGCGACCAGTTGGCGCTGCTCGGCGATGGCGCCGAAGTCGAAGCGTTGCAACCGCTACTGGACTCCTTCGCCACGCAGTTGCAGAGCGCACAGCAGAATCAAGCCCCACAAGCCCACGCGGCTTACGAGCAGGTCGCCAGGGCCTTCGCCGAATGGCGGAACGCGCTGCACCAGGGGAGCCTCGACTCGAAGAACGACCAGGCCTTCAAGACCTTGCGCGGCCAGTTGGTCGAAATGCAGGAGGACGCACTCAGACGCATAGCCGTGGGTGACCGCGAGCGACGGGAGACCTCACTGCTGATCGCCGGCCTGCTCGGCGTGGTGGGGGTCGCGGTGTTGCTGGTCGGTTTCATCACCGCGCAGAATTTTGCCAGCCGCTTCGGTGCCCCGATCGAGCGCCTGGCGCATGCCGCCGACCAGGTCGGACGCGGCGATTTCAACGTGGTCCTACCGGTATCGCCGATCTCCGAGCTGGCACTGTTGATCCGCCGTTTCGGCCTGATGACCGAAGCATTGCGCAGTTTCGAGGAAACCAACGTAGAGGCCCTGCGCAGCGGGCAACAGCGCCTGCAGGCACTGCTCGACAGCATCGACGACGGCCTGCTGATCGTCGACCGCCAGGGTCGCCTGGAGCACACCAACCCGGTGGCGCAACGGCAGTTGGCCTGGACCAGCGAGCACCTCGGGCTGACCCTGGGCGAGGCACTCCACGACCCGCGTCTCGACGAGGCGGTCGGCAAGGTACTCGCCGATCAGCCGCTGGAAGGCCCACAAGACGATCTGCAGATCGAAGTCGGCGGAGAAAGTCGCCTGCTGGCCTGGCGCCTGAGCAATTTCAGTCACGCCGACGGACGCATCATCGGAGCCGTGCTGGTACTGCGCGACGTCACCAGCCAGCGTGCCTTCGATCGTATCCGCAACGAGTTCGTGCTGCGCGCCTCCCATGAGCTACGCACACCGGTCACCGGCATGCACATGGCCTTCGGCCTCCTGCGCGAGCGGGTGGTTTTCCCTGCCGAAAGCCGCGAAGCGGACCTGCTGCAGACCGTCGACGAAGAGATGCGCCGACTGGTTCGCCTGATCAACGACCTGCTGAACTTCTCGCGCTACCAGAGCGGCCA
Source organism: Pseudomonas sp. R4-15 (assembly GCF_055768815.1). Lineage (NCBI taxonomy): Bacteria > Pseudomonadati > Pseudomonadota > Gammaproteobacteria > Pseudomonadales > Pseudomonadaceae > Pseudomonas > Pseudomonas sp. R4-15. Next base: position 1,221,896 of record NZ_CM147293.1, on the reverse strand, counting down.
GCAAAAGCTCGAACCCAGCCCCTGCGAACCGGCCGACCTGCTCATCGAGGCGCGCCAGCGCTACCTGGAGCAGGCCCACGAGAAGGGCGTGGAGCTGGTCCTGGACTTTCAGGAACCCTTGCCCCGCCTGCAACTGGACACCTTGCAGATGGAACGGGTGTTCGACCACCTGCTCGACAATGCGCTGCGCTATACACCGGCCGGCGGCAGCATACGCCTGCAGGGCCGTCGCCACGGCGATCGGGTGATTCTCTCCGTGGAAGACAGCGGTGAAGGCATTCCCTACAGCCAGCAGGCGCGCATCTTCGAACCCTTCGTGCAGATCGGCCGCAAGCAGGGCGGCGCCGGCCTGGGCCTGGCCCTGTGCAAGGAAATCGTCCGCCTGCACAGCGGACGCCTTGGCGTGCATTCGCGCCTGGGCGAGGGCACGGTGTTCTACCTGGCGCTCCCCGTCTAGGCGGCTTCGTTCAGGGCCAACAACAGCGCCGCGGTCTGCGCGTCGGGCTGGCCATCGAAGCGTTGCGGGCGGTACTTCATCTGGAAGGCCGCGATGACTCGCTGGGTCTGCTCGTCCAGCACTGCGGTGGGCTCGATCGCATAACCCTGTTTCGCCAACTGCGCCTGGAACCAGGGGATATCCGGCAGATGAGCGCTGAAGGTCTGCAGATGCGCTGCGACTCGCTCGGCGTCAGGCCAGGGCACCAGCCCCTCCTGCGCCAGTCGCCGCCAGGGGAACATCGGCCCCGGATCGACCTTGCGCTGGGGCGCTATGTCGCTGTGACCGATGATCCGCCCGAGCGGAAGGTCATGGCGCTTGACGATGTCCTTGAGCAATACGACCAGCGCGTCGATCTGCCCCTCGGTGAACGGATACCACTGGCGCGTCCCATCCGGCAGCTCGCGATAGCCCGGATTGACGATTTCGATGCCGATGCTGCTGGCGTTGAGCCAGGTACGCCCTTGCCATTCGCTCTCGCCCGCATGCCAGGCGCGGCGATTCTCGTCGACCAGGCGATAGACCGTCGGCGGCTGCGCCGCGATCAAGTAGTGGGCGCTGACCTCCCCTTGGGTGAGCAACTGCAGCGAACGCGGCAGATCTGCCGAGGTGTAGTGCAGCACGACGTACTCGACGCGGCTGCTCTGTCCACGGGCGTGCTGGCTGTCGTCGATTCGCAGGCCGTGGCTGCACCCTGCGAGCAGGGTCGTGAAGAACAAGCAAAGGAAGCAACGGAAGATCATTGGTCACCGGAACCTGGAATAACGCGCTTCATCGAGCCCGAATCGTCCAGCGGCGTCAACCGCACGATGTGCTTTTCCCGCCACCTGTCGGTCGCCAACTGCACAGCGGAACGGGGCGCGTGCTACAGAAGTCACAGTACAAGTCGACTCCTTCGTCCACTCCGTCGAGGCCTCCATGTACCGCGCCCTGTTGTGGTTCAAACGCGACCTGCGTCTGGACGATCATCCAGCCCTGCGAGCCGCGCTCAGTGCCGACCGTTTGCTGCCGGTCTTCGTGCTCGATCCGGAATGGCTGGTGGCAGGCCCGTCCGGCACCCGCCCTCTCGGCGTGCATCGTGCACGCTTTCTGCTGGAGAGTCTGGCCGCCCTCGATGCGCAGTTACGTGCCGCAGGCTCGCGACTGATGGTCGTGGCGGGACATCCACACGAAGCCATCGCGACACTGGTCGAGCACCTCAGGATCGACGAGGTCCTGACCCTCGACGAGGCCGACCCTGACGGCCGCGCGGAACTCTCGCGGCTCGGTGAGGCCCTGGCACAGCGCGGAGTCGGACGCCTGCGCCGCTATCCGGAGGACCGTCTGCTGGCGTCTCATCAGGCGAGCTTCGCGGATGACGACGTCCCCTTAAGCTTCGACGCCTTCGTCGAGCGTATCGATGCCCTGCAGCCGGTGTTCCAGCCGCTGCCTGCCGCGGAGCGACTGGCGCCCCTGCCCGAGGGCGCGCCGGAGCTGTGTCTGCCGATCCCAACGCTGTCGCAGTTGGGCTTCGGCGAGCCTCAGGCGGTCGCCGATAATGGCTTTCCCTTCGCCGGCGGCGAACCCGCGGCACGGGCGCGGCTGCGCGATTATCTATGGGTCAGCCTCGATGTACGACGCTACGATCAGGGCGAGCCCGGCCTGGCCTGCAACGAAAGCTGCTCGCGGCTATCGCCCTGGTTGTCGCTTGGCTGCCTCTCTCCGCGCCGGGTGGCGGCGGAGCTGCGCCGGCACGAGGCGCAATTCGGCGCGAACCTCGCTACCCGCGAGTTCTGGCGGGGCCTATTACGCCGGGAGTACCTGCGCCTGTTCCTTCCGCAACTCGGCGTGAATACACCGGCCGTGGCCCCTGCGATGGATTCACGCTTCAGCGCATGGAGTCGCGGCCTCACGGGTATGCCCGTGGTGGACGCCGCCATGCGCGAGCTGTCCGCGACCGGCTTCCTCAGCCATCGCGCCCGCCATCTGGTGGCCAGCTACCTCGTGCATGACCTGCAGCAGGACTGGCGCCTGGGCGCCAGCTGGTTCCGGGAACATCAGATCGACCACGATCCGGCGAGCAACTGGGGCAACTGGGCCATGATCGCCCAACAGACCCCGCAGGATGCGTTGCAACAGGCTCGCCAGTACGACGCGCAGGCCAGCTACGTCGGGCTCTGGGTACCGGAGCTCCGCCTGTTGCCCAGCGCCCTGCGGCATACGCCCTTCCTGCTGCCGGAGGAGCAGTTCACGGCGCTGGGCTACCCGCGCCTCGAAGGAAAGTTGCCCAACAGCGAGCCTCCGCCCTCCCCCGACCGGGAGACCCGCGCCGCCAGTTGAGCCTGCCAGGATCAGCCCAGGCAGACGCGGTTACGCCCCTTATGCTTGGCTTGGTAGAGGGCGCCGTCGGCGCGCTCGAAGGCTTCTTCCGCGGTCTCGCCGCTGCTGACCGCCGTCACGCCCGCGGACAGGGTCACGGTCACCCGCTGGCCCCGGAAGTGGAATGGGCAGGCCTCGATGTTGGCGAGCAGCTCCACCAGCAGCCCCTGCCCCGCCGGCAGCGCCGTATCAGGCAGCAGTAGCACGAACTCCTCCCCACCGAAGCGCGCGATGAAGTCCGTCTGGCGCAGGCGCCGGGCCATTTCCCCCGCCACGATCTTGAGCACCTTGTCGCCGGCGAGATGACCGAAGCCATCGTTGATCTGCTTGAAGCGGTCCAGATCGAGCACCGCCAGCAGCAAGTCACCGCCAGAGCGCCGATGACGCGCCATCTCCAGTTCCAGGCGCTCGTTCCAGGCGGCCCGGTTGCCAATGCCGGTCAGCGGGTCGAGCAGCGCCTGACGACGCTGTTCCTCGAGATGGACGCGGCTGCCCTCCGCCTCGCGCTCCATCTCCTGCACCCGCTCGACCAGCGATTGCAGGCGCGCATCGACCTCACGCTCGTGCGATTCACGCTGCTGCTGATAGGCGTCGAGGCTGCCGAGCAGGGTATCCATGCGCGATTCCACGACACGCTTAAGACCGCCCAGGTCACTCGCGTCGGTGACGCTGCGACGCAGGCCACTGACCTGCTCGCGCACCTGCCGATCGAGCTCGCGGGAGGCCTCGGCACCCTGCTGGTGTCCGTCCCGAGCGCCGCCGAGGGTTTCCTGGAGCAACGCCAGCCGACGATCGAGGGACTCAAGGTAAGTCTGAAAATCACGCTCTCGATCGCCCTTGACGGCCAGCACCAGCACCGCCAGGTTTTCCAGGGCCGGCACCAGTTCGTACCAGTTCAGTCCTTCCCGAATACGTGCGCCAAGCGCCGCGGCTTGGTCGTGGAAGCTCTCCGGTAGCGCTAGGGCCTCGAGGACACCGAGCAGCACCTCGGCGATACGCTCGGCAATCACGCTATAGGCGGGCTCCGGCGAGGGCGGCAGTTCGAACACCGTCTCGCCTTCGCTCGACTCCTCCGGCGCAGCGGAGACATTGGACGGCTCGCGACTCGCCGGCTGTACGGTGAGCACCTCCAGGGGGGCGACGACCTCCTGGGCACCGCTCGCAGGCATCTCGGGCGGTGAGGCCGGCGTCGGCTCGGGAGGTGTGACCGGTAGTTCCGTCTCGGCGGGTGCCAGCGACTCCGACTTCAACGCTGGCTCAGGCTCAGGCGCCCCGGCGCTCTCCCCCCCACGAGCACCGAACAGGCGGCTCAGCAGGCCACCTCGATTCTCACTCGACTCGCCCTGCGCCTGGGCCAGCGAGCCCTGCACGCCGGCCAGCTCATTCAACAGGCTCGGCAGCTCTCCGGCATCGACGCGCTTGTCGAGGCTATTCAGCAGGCGCCGCAAGGCCTTACGTGCATCCGCGGGCGGCGACATCGCCAGCACCTGCTCGATCAATCGGCGAAGAGCCCCGATGAGCTGTTCGCGCCCGGTCTGACGCTGGTTCTCGGACGCCAGCAGCACATCTTCGAGCCGCGGAATGAGCCGGTCCAACGGTCCGTCGTAATCATCACTACGCAGTGCCTTGCGCAACTCGCGCATGCACTCGTCGACATCCCGATCCATACCTTCGGCGGCCAAACTGGTGCGCACCAGTCCCCGCCGCAGCAGATCCACCCGCTCGCTCCACAGGCTCTCTCGACGCTCCAGACGCTGCAGCGCCTGGAGATAACGATCCTTCCACGGGCCTTCGTCCTTCATCAAACTACCGCCATCGGCAAGGCGGGCGCGGAGTCACCGCCGAGCGCACTCGGCAAGCGGATATCCACAGCAACCGGTAAATGATCGGAGATGGGCTCGGCCAATATCCGCACCCGCTCCAGGGTCAGGCTCGGGCTGAGCAGGATGTGATCCAGACAGCGCTGCGGACGCCAACTGGGAAAGGTCGCCTCCACCTGCGGCGCCAGCAGCCCCAGGTCACGTAGCGGCGATCCCTGCAGCAGGGCGCTGGCCGGCGCGTTCATGTCGCCCATCAGCACCAAATGGCGGAAGCCCTCCAGCCGCTCGCGCAGGTAGGCGAGTTGCCGCGTGCGGGTTCGCGCGCCCAGCGCCAGATGCATCATCGCCACCACCAGCGCATCCTCGCCCTCGCCGAAGCGCAGGAGGATGGCGCCGCGCCCTCGCGGGCCTGGCAAGGGGTGATCTTCGAGAAGCTGCGGCGCAAGCCGGCTGAGCAACCCGTTGCTGTGCTGGGCGAAGGGGCCCAGGTCACGGTTGAGCTGTTGGTACCAGTAGGGGAAATCACCCAGGCGTGCCAGGTGCTCGACCTGGTTGACATACCCCGAGCGCCAGCTGCCGCCATCGGCCTCCTGCAAGGCAACCAGGTCGTACTCGCTCAGCAGCGCACCAATGCGCTGCAGATTGAGGGCGCGTGCCGCGCTGGGCAGCAGGTGCTGCCAGCTGCGCGTCAGATAGTGGCCGTAGTGGCGCGTGCCGATGCCGACCTGAATATTGAAGCTGAGCAGACGCAAGCGCCCGTCGCCGGGCAGCCCACTGTTGCTGCAAGCCTCATTGAGCCGGGGGCTGCGGGGAGCGGCCACCCTGCGCGTCCTGCGTGGCATGCCTGGCATCGAGCCCCCTTTGCGCTCACTGCGCGGCACGTTCCTTCTGGATCAGGAAGTCGGCGACCTTCAGCGTCTGCTCCGGGCCACCGGCGGAACCGATGTCGAAGCGGTATTTGCCGTTGACCACCATCGTCGGAACGCCACTGATCTGGTAGGCCATCGCCAGCTTCTTGTCTTTTTCCATCTGGCTCTTAACGCCGAAGGAGTTGAAGGTCTTGAGGAACGCATCGCGATCCACGCCCTGATCGGCGAGGAAGTCAGCCATTTCCTCAGGCGTGGCGAGTTTCTTGCCCTGCTTGTGGATGGCATCGAAGACCGCGCTGTGGACCTTGTGCTCAACACCCATGGTCTCCAGCGTGATGAACAACTGGCCATGGACGTTCCAGACGCCACCGAACATTGCCGGGATGCGCACGAAGTGCACGTCTTCAGGCAGCTTCTCGATCCAGGGATTGATGGTCGGCTCGAACTGGTAGCAGTGCGGACAGCCGTACCAGAACAGTTCGACGACTTCGATCTTGCCGGGCTCGGAGGTAGGCACCGGGTTGCTCAGCTCGACGTACTGCTTGCCAGCCTCGATGTCTGCGGCCATCGCCGGCAAACTGACCAGGCCGAACAGGGCAAAGGCGGCGCCGAGAATCATTTGTCGCATGCGGGACTCCTTGAATCAGAAGGGGACCCCGGAAGGCGAGCCCCCTGGGGGCTCATCATTGTACGCGCCGGAAAACAAAAAGGGCGGCCCGAGGCCGCCCCATATTCCGACGCGCGGAGTTCTCAGTGCAAGCCTTGGATGTAGCTGGCCAGCGCTTCGATGTCCTTGTTGCTGAGCTTGGCAGCGATACCGCGCATGATCATGTTGTCGCCGTCGTTGACGCGCACGCCTTCGCGGAAGTCCGTCAACTGCTTGGTGATGTACTGCGCGTGCTGACCGCCCAGATGCGGGAAGGCGGCCGGCGCGTTACCCACGCCGCTAGGCGAGTGGCAACCGGTGCAGGCGGGCATGCCCTCTTCGAGCTTGCCGCCACGGTAAAGCGCCTCACCCCGGGCGACCAGCGCCGGGTCGGCCGCGCCGACGCTCATGCTCTGACTGGAGAAGTAGGCGGCGATGTCGGCCATGTCCTGATCGCTCAGGCCGTCGAGCATACCGGTCATCTCGACCACCTTGCGGCCTACCGTGGGATCGGCAGGAGCGGCGTTGCCGGCCTTGATGTCGTGCATCTGCTTGAGCAGGTAACGCTCGCCCTGGCCGGCCAGCTTCGGAAAGTTGGGGGCGACACTGTTGCCGTCCGGCGAGTGGCAGGCACCGCATACGGCAGACTTTGCCTGGCCTGCGGCGGGATCGCCAGCGGCCTGCGCCGCACCGGCGACACCCAGGGTCAACAGCAGACTCACGAGAATTTTGTTCATCAGCTAATCCAACTACGGCTAAAGGTGAAAGTTTGGGTGGCCGGGGTCACTCGCTCATCCAGAGGACGATGCTCTGGTAACCCTCGACGCTGCACTCCATGCACTAACCACGCGGCGGCATCGCCCCTAAGCCGTTGGTGACACTCGCCACCAGTCCTCTCCATGCCCTTGTCCAATCGGGGCTTCCAGGCCTCGGTATCGCCTCGTAGGGGCGCCGTTGGCAGTTGCCCTTCGTGTCAGGCCGCACAGGTTTGGCTGTACAGGGTCTCCACACTCCTGGCCGGCGGCGGCATGGGGCGGGCCCATCCACCGAACAACCCTTGCCAGGAGGCGTTTCTGCTCATCTCGCTCGAACTCGTCGGCGCCACAAGGACAGTGCATCGCGGAGAACCCACGAATGATGGCCTCGACGCACGGCAAAGCGCACACAAAATCTGCGGCATTATATACTGGCAACGCTGAAACGGAACCGAAACCGCCCATTGCGACACCAGGTCGCACCTCGGATATTGAATGCCTCTGAAGAACCCCATCGTGCCGCTCTGCCAGCAGGCGAGCTTCCTCATCAGCGCCGCCAAGGTGACTCAATGCCCGGCCGACGAGGGCCTCGAGATCGCCTTTGCCGGGCGCTCCAACGCCGGCAAGTCCAGCGCGCTGAACACCCTCACCCACGCCAACCTGGCGCGTACCTCGAAGACGCCGGGCCGCACCCAGTTGCTGAACTTCTTCCGCCTCGACGACGAACGTCGCCTGGTCGACCTGCCGGGCTACGGCTATGCCAAGGTGCCGATCCCGCTGAAACAGCACTGGCAGCAGCATCTCGAGGCCTATCTGAGCTCCCGCGAAAGCCTCGCCGGGCTGGTGCTGATGATGGACATCCGTCATCCGCTGACCGAGTTCGACCGGCTGATGCTCGACTGGTCGCAGGTCTCCGGTGTTCCGCTGCACGTGCTACTGACCAAGGCCGACAAGCTGGCCTTCGGGGCGCAGAAGACCGAGCTGCTCAAGGTGCAGAAAACCCTGCGACAGCAATGGCCGCAAGCCAGCGTGCAACTGTTCTCCGCGCCGCGCCGACAGGGTGTCGATGAGGCACAGCAGGTGCTCGCGGGCTGGCTCGGCCTGCTCGACGAGGAGCCCGCGTCCTGAGACGCTGCACAGCAACGCCCACCTCGTGCGCGTCCAAGCCCATAGAAGGTCCCCATGGAGAACGTCATGAAGCCTCAGCTGTTCGCCGTCACCCCCGGTGAACCGGCCGGTATCGGTCCAGACCTGTGCCTGCTGCTCGCCCGGCAGCGCCACGCGCATCCCCTGGTGATGGTCGCCAGCCGAGAACTGCTCGCCGAGCGCGCCGCCCTCCTCGGCCTGGACATCACGCTGCTCCCGGTGGGACCGGGCACCTGGCCTTCGGCACCCGCCAAAGGGGGCCAGCTTTATGTCTGGGACACACCCCTGCGTGCTCCGGTGAGCGCTGGCGCGCTCGACCCGGCGAATGCCACCTACGTCCTGCAGACGTTGACCCGCGCCGCCCAGGGCTGCCTTGACGGCGTCTTCGCCGGGATGATTACCGCGCCGGTGCACAAGGGCGTGATCAACGAAGGCGGCATGCCCTTCTCCGGACATACCGAGTTCCTCGCCGACCTCACCGGTACCGAGCAGGTGGTCATGATGCTCGCCACGCACGGCCTGCGCGTCGCGTTGGTGACCACTCACCTGCCGCTGCGCGAAGTCGCCGACGCCCTTACCGAGGCGCGGCTGGAGCGTGTCGCGCGCATCCTGCACCACGACCTGGTGCACAAGTTCGGTATCGATGCCCCGCGCATCCTGGTCTGCGGACTCAACCCTCACGCCGGCGAAGGGGGCCACCTCGGTCACGAGGAAATCGAGATCATCGAGCCCACCCTGCAGCGCCTGCGCGAGGAAGGACTGGACCTGCGCGGGCCGCTGCCGGCGGATACGCTGTTCACGCCCAAGCATCTCGAGCATTGCGATGCGGTCCTGGCGATGTACCACGACCAGGGCCTGCCGGTGCTCAAGTACAAAGGCTTCGGCGCCGCCGTCAACGTCACCCTCGGCCTGCCGATCGTGCGCACCTCCGTGGACCACGGCACGGCACTGGATCTGGCCGGCAGCGGCAAGGTCGATACCGGCAGCCTGCAGGTCGCCCTGGAAACCGCCTACCAGATGGTCGCGGGGCGCTGAAACCGCGGCCCGCGCTGGCCTGACGGGGGCTCGGCTCTGTTACACTGTGCGACTTTTGACCGCCGTGCCTTCTGCTCTTGCCTGACGCTTGCAGCTTGAAGCCTGGAGCTGCCCCATGTCGCAACCCTACGTCCATCGCGCACGCAAGCGCTTCGGCCAGAATTTCCTGCACGATGCCGGTGTGATCCACCGCATCATCCGTGCGATTCACCCCAAGCCTGACGAGCACCTGCTCGAAATCGGCCCCGGGCAAGGCGCCATCACCGCCTCGCTGGTGGACAGTGGCGCCCGCCTGGACGTCATCGAACTGGACAAGGACCTGGTCCCCCTGCTGCAGCAGCAGTTCGGCCTCAAAGCCAACTTCCGCCTGCACCAGGGCGACGCGCTGAAGTTCGACTTCGCCAGCCTGGGCGCCGCGCCGCATGGACTGAGGGTGGTCGGCAACCTGCCGTACAACATCTCCACGCCGCTGATCTTCCACCTGCTCGAGCACGCCGGACAGATCCGCGACATGCACTTCATGCTGCAAAAGGAAGTGGTACAGCGCCTGGCCGCCGGCCCCGGCGGCGGCGACTGGGGACGCCTGTCGATCATGGTGCAGTACCACTGCCGCGTGGAGCACCTGTTCGACGTGGGGCCCGGCGCGTTCAACCCACCGCCGAAGGTCGACTCGGCCATCGTGCGCCTGGTGCCCCACGAAACGCTGCCGCACCCGGCACGCGACCCGCTCCTGCTCGAGCGCGTCGTACGTGAAGCCTTCAACCAGCGCCGCAAGACCCTGCGTAACACCCTGCGCCAGCTGCTCGATGCCGAAGACATCGCCGCCGCCGGGGTGGATGGCAGCCAACGTCCGGAACAGCTCGACCTGGCCGCATTCGTACGCCTGGCCGACCGCCTGAGCGAACGTCTGGAAACGCCAGTGGCCCAACGACAGGGAGGACAGGAATGATGACGCAGCCAGCCCACCAGATCGACGTCCAGGTCGTCAGCCGCTACCTGGAGGATCAGTCGCAGCCCGAGCAGGATCGCTACGCCTTTGCCTACACCGTGACCCTGGTGAACAACGGCAGCTGTGGTGCCAAGCTGCTCAATCGCCACTGGATCATCACCGACGGCAACGGCGAGGTACAGGAAGTGCGCGGTAGCGGCGTGATCGGCGAGCAGCCGCATCTGGCGCCCGGCGCCAGCCACACCTACAGCAGCGGCACCCTGCTGGCCACCGCCGTGGGCAACATGCACGGCAGCTACGGCATGCTGGCCGACGACGGCACCCGTTTCGATGCGGCTATCCCGCCGTTCCGCCTGGCGATGCCCGGGGCCCTGCACTGATGGCGACCTATGCGGCAGGCGACCTGCAGGGCTGCCTGAAGCCTTTGCAGTGCCTGCTCGAACGCGTCGCTTTCGACCCCCAGCGCGACCGCCTGTGGCTGGTCGGCGACCTGGTCAATCGCGGCCCTCAGTCGCTGGAAACCCTGCGCTTCCTGTATCGCATGCGTCACTCGCTGACCTGCGTGCTGGGTAACCACGACCTGCACCTGCTGGCGGTGGCGCATAACGTCGAGCGGCTGAAGAAGGGCGACACCCTACGCGAGATCCTCGATGCGCCAGACCGCGACGAACTGCTCGACTGGCTGCGCCAACAGAAGCTGCTGCACTACGATGCCGAGCGCAACATGGCGCTGGTACACGCCGGCATCCCGCCGCAGTGGACCATCAAGAAGGCCCTCAAGCGCGCCGCCGAAGTTGAGGAGGTCTTGCGCGACGATGCCCGCCTGCCGTTGTTCCTCGAAGGCATGTACGGCAACGAACCCTCACGCTGGAACAGCCGCCTGCGTGGCATTGCACGCCTGCGACTGATCACCAACTACTTCACCCGGATGCGCTTCTGCCGCGCCGACGGCACCCTGGAACTGCAAGCCAAGGAAGGCGCCGGCAGCGCTCCGCCCGGCTTCGCCCCCTGGTTCAGCTTCGCCCAGCGCAAAAGCCGCGAGCAGCGCATCGTGTTCGGCCACTGGGCCGCGCTGCAGGGACGCTGCGAAGAGCCCGGCGTATATGCCTTGGACACCGGCTGCGTGTGGGGCGAACGCATGACCCTGATGAACATCGACAGCGGCGAACGCCTGTACTGCGATTGCGCCGACGACTAGCCGCCTGCCACGCCCCAAGGAGCCCGCACATGGCCGACACCTTCACCTGCATTTCCCCGCAACAGGCCCAGGCGCTGCGCGAGCAAGGCGCCCAGGTCGTCGACATTCGCGACCCGGACAGCTATGGCGCCGCGCACATCCAGGGCGCCCAGCACCTGGGCAACCACAACCTCGCCGAATTCATCGCCGCAGCCGACCTGGACGCGCCGCTGATCGTCGCCTGCTACCACGGCCACTCCAGCCAGAGCGCCGCGGCCTACCTGGTCGGCCAGGGCTTTTCCGAGGTCTACAGTCTCGACGGCGGCTTCGAGCTCTGGCGCGCCAGCTTTCCGACATACGTCGAGTCCGGCGAGCCGAGCTGAAAAAAATATCTGCCGTCCACGCCCCGCCACGCCTGGCCTGAAGCCCCGCTCCCGCTCTGCAATCGCCAGAGTCTGACAAGCTGCGGCTTGCATACCGCCAATCCGAACTATCCTTGAAGGCAGGCCATCCAAGATGTGGAAAGCCGGTCCACCGGCTTCCGGGGCGAGTTCATTTCTTGGGTTCTGGGGTCGAGCTGCTCCGACCGCTTAACGTCGGTCGTATTCCAGTGCCCGCGAGACGCGTATTCGCACCGGCGCCGATTCTATCGAGCGAGGTGACGCAATGAGCATTTTCAGCCACTTCCAGCAACGCTTCGAGGCGACCCGCCAGGAGGAGTACTCGCTCCAGGAATACCTGGACCTGTGCAAGCAGGACCCGAGTACCTACGCCAGCGCCGCCGAGCGGATGCTGATGGCGATCGGCGAACCGGAGCTGGTGGATACCGCCAACGATTCGCGCATGTCGCGGATCTTCTCCAACAAGGTCATCCGCCGCTATCCCGCCTTCGCCGACTTCCACGGCATGGAGGATGCGATCGAGCAGATCGTCTCCTACTTCCGTCACGCCGCGCAGGGCCTGGAGGAGAAGAAACAGATCCTCTACCTGCTGGGGCCGGTGGGCGGCGGCAAGTCGTCGCTGGCCGAGAAGCTCAAGCAACTGATCGAAAAGGTGCCCTTCTACGCCATCAAGGGCTCGCCGGTGTTCGAGTCCCCCCTGGGGCTGTTCAACCCGGCGGAGGACGCGCAGATCCTCGAGGAGGACTATGGCATCCCACGACGCTACCTGAACTCGATCATGTCCCCCTGGGCGACCAAGCGCCTGCAGGAATTCGGCGGCGACATCAGCCAGTTCCGCGTGGTCAAGCTCTACCCGTCGATCCTCAACCAGATCGCGGTGGCCAAGACCGAACCGGGCGACGAGAACAACCAGGACATCTCCGCACTGGTCGGCAAGGTCGACATCCGCAAGCTGGAGGAATTTCCGCAGAACGACGCGGACGCCTACAGTTACTCGGGCGCGCTGTGCCGGGCCAACCAGGGCCTGATGGAATTCGTCGAGATGTTCAAGGCACCGATCAAGGTGCTGCACCCGTTGCTCACCGCCACTCAGGAGGGCAACTACAACAGCACCGAAGGTCTGGGCGCGATCCCCTACAGCGGCATCATCCTCGCCCACTCCAACGAGTCGGAATGGCACACCTTCCGCAACAACAAGAACAACGAGGCGTTCATCGACCGCATCTACATCGTCAAGGTGCCCTACTGCCTGCGCGTCTCCGACGAGATCAACATCTACGGCAAACTGCTCACCAACAGCTCGCTGGCCGCCGCGCACTGCGCCCCGGACACGCTGAAGATGCTCGCGCAGTTCTCCATCCTCTCGCGCCTGAAGGAACCGGAGAACTCCAACATCTACTCGAAGATGCGCGTCTACGACGGCGAGAACCTCAAGGACACCGATCCCAAGGCCAAGTCGATCCAGGAGTACCACGACACCGCCGGGGTCGATGAAGGCATGAACGGCCTGTCGACGCGCTTTGCCTTCAAGATCCTCTCCAAGGTCTTCAACTTCGATCCCCACGAGATCGCCGCCAACCCGGTGCACCTGCTCTACGTGCTCGAACAGCAGATCGAGCAGGAGCAATTTCCCGCCGAGGTGCGCGAGCGCTACCTGCGCTTCCTCAAGGAATACCTGGCGCCGCGCTACGTCGAATTCATCGGCAAGGAAATCCAGACCGCCTACCTCGAGAGCTACAGCGAGTACGGACAGAACATCTTCGACCGCTACGTGCTCTACGCGGACTTCTGGATTCAGGACCAGGAATACCGCGATCCGGAAACCGGCGAGATCCTCAATCGCGCCGCGCTCAACGAGGAACTGGAGAAGATCGAGAAACCCGCAGGCATCAGCAATCCGAAGGACTTCCGCAACGAAATCGTCAACTTCGTGCTGCGCGCCCGCGCCAACAACAACGGCAAGAATCCCAGCTGGCTGTCCTACGAGAAGCTGCGCGCGGTGATCGAGAAGAAAATGTTCTCCAACACCGAGGACCTGCTGCCGGTCATCAGCTTCAACGCCAAGGCGAGCAAGGAGGATCAACAGAAGCACACCGACTTCGTCACGCGCATGGTCGAGCGCGGCTACACCGAGAAGCAGGTGCGACTGCTTTCGGAATGGTATCTGAGGGTCCGCAAATCGCAGTAATCGCGGCCAGGAGCCCGGAGCCGCACGCCAGGCACCGCCTGCGCGAGCGCCCCGGGCTTCGCGCTCAGCCCGGAGGGCCTGTATGAGCTATGTGATCGATCGGCGTCTGAACGGCAAGAACAAAAGCACGGTCAACCGACAGCGTTTTCTGCAGCGATACCGTGGTCATATCAAGAAGGCGGTGGAAGAGGCGGTGGGCCGCCGCTCCATCACCGACATGGAGCATGGCGAACAGATCAGCATCCCCGGCCGTGATATCGACGAACCCATCCTCCACCACGGTCGCGGCGGGCGGCAGACCATCGTGCATCCCGGCAACAAGGAATTCGCCGCCGGCGACCGCATCCCGCGTCCCCAGGGCGGCGGTGGCGGCTCCGGGCAGGGCAAGGCGAGCAATTCCGGCGAAGGCATGGACGAGTTCGTCTTCCAGATCACCCAGGACGAATTCCTCGAATTCATGTTCGAGGACCTGGAGCTACCGAACCTGGTCAAGCGCCACCTGACGGGCGCGGACACCTTCAAGACCGTGCGCGCCGGGATCTCCAACGAAGGCAACCCGTCGCGTATCAACATCGTGCGGACCCTGCGCTCGGCCCACGCGCGACGCATTGCGCTGTCCGGCAGCAGCCGCAGCAAGCTGCGCGAGGCCAAGGCCGAACTCGAACGCCTGCGCCTCGAAGAACCCGACAATCTCAGCGATATCCGCGAACTGGAGGAGCAGATCGCGCTGCTGCGCGCACGCATCGACAAGGTGCCATTCCTCGACACCTTCGACGTCAAGTACAACCTGCTGGTCAAGCATCCCAAGCCCAGCTCGAAGGCCGTGATGTTCTGCCTGATGGACGTCTCTGGCTCGATGACCCAGGCCACCAAGGACATCGCCAAGCGCTTCTTCATCCTCCTCTACCTGTTCCTCAAGCGCAGCTACGACAAGATCGAAGTGGTGTTCATCCGCCACCACACCAGCGCCAAAGAGGTGGACGAGGAAGAGTTCTTCTATTCCCGGGAGACCGGCGGCACCATCGTCTCCAGCGCGCTGAAGCTGATGCAGGAGATCATGGCCGAGCGCTACCCGATCAACGAGTGGAACATCTATGGCGCACAGGCCTCCGACGGCGACAACTGGAACGACGACTCGCCGGTCTGCCGCGACATCCTGATCAACCAGATCATGCCGTTCGTCCAGTACTTCACCTACGTGGAGATCACCCCGCGCGAGCACCAGGCCCTCTGGTACGAATACGAGGCGGTGCGCGAAGCCTTCGAGGAGAGCTTCGCCCAACAACAGCTGGTCTCGGCCGGGGATATCTATCCGGTATTCCGTGAGCTGTTCCAACGGAGACTCGTCACATGAAGCGCACGCCCCTCTCCACCGGCTCGGAATGGACCTTCGAGCTGGTCCAGGCCTACGACAAGGAAATCGCACGCATCGCCCAACGCTATGCGCTGGACACCTATCCCAACCAGATCGAGGTGATCACCGCCGAGCAGATGATGGATGCCTACGCGTCCGTCGGCATGCCCATCGGCTATCACCACTGGTCCTACGGCAAGCATTTCCTTTCCACCGAGAAAGGCTACAAGCGCGGACAAATGGGCCTGGCCTACGAGATCGTGATCAACTCCGATCCCTGCATCGCCTATCTCATGGAAGAAAACACCATGTGCATGCAGGCGCTGGTGATCGCCCACGCCTGCTACGGTCACAACAGCTTCTTCAAGGGTAACTACCTGTTCCGCACCTGGACCGACGCCAGTTCGATCATCGACTACCTGGTGTTCGCCAAGCAGTACATCGCCAAGTGCGAAGAACGCCACGGCATCGACGCGGTGGAGGACCTGCTCGATTCCTGCCACGCGCTGATGAACTACGGCGTGGATCGCTACAAGCGCCCCTACCCGATTTCCGCCGAGGAGGAACGCCGCCGCCAGGCAGAACGCGAGGAGCACCTGCAGCGGCAGATCAACGACCTCTGGCGCACCATTCCGCGCAACGGCGAGCGCGGCGGCGAACCGGACAACAAGCGCTTCCCCGCCGAGCCGCAGGAAAACATCCTCTACTTCATCGAGAAACACGCACCGCTGCTCGAACCCTGGCAGCGCGAGATCGTGCGCATCGTGCGCAAGATCGCCCAGTACTTCTATCCCCAGCGGCAGACCCAGGTGATGAACGAGGGCTGGGCGACCTTCTGGCACTACACCCTGCTCAATGACCTCTACGATGAGGGCCTGGTCACCGACGGCTTCATGTTCGAGTTTCTCCAGTCGCACTCGGCGGTGATCTTCCAACCCGGATTCGACAGCCCTTACTACAGCGGCATCAACCCCTACACCCTGGGCTTCGCCATGTTCCGTGACATCCGGCGCATCTGCGAGGCACCCACCGAGGAGGATCGCCGCTGGTTCCCGGACATCGCGGGCGGCGACTGGCTGGCGACCCTGCAGTTCGCCATGAAGAGTTTCAAGGACGAAAGCTTCATCCTGCAGTACCTGTCGCCCAAGGTGATCCGCGACCTCAAGCTGTTCAGCATCCTCGACGACGACCGCCGCGACGAACTGGAAGTCCCGGCGATCCACGACGAGAGCGGCTACCGGGTCATCCGAGAACTGCTCGCGGCCCAGTACAACCTCGGCAACCGCGAGCCCAACGTACAGATCTGGAGTGTTGATCGCCGTGGCGATCGCTCGTTGACCCTGCGCCACACCCAGCACGACCGCAAGCCGCTGGGCGAGTCGACCGGCGATGTGCTCAAGCACCTTCACCGCCTGTGGGGCTTCGACGTTCACCTGGAGACCGTGGACGGCGAGCAGGTCGTTTCCACCCAGCACATGCCGCCGCGCAGCGAGCCGGCGAGTGAGGGTTACGGACGCCTGGACCTGGCGATCCCGCCGATCTGAACCGCCCCGGCGGCGGCGCACTTGCCGCCGCCGCGCAGGCCTGTTTTCATCTCCCGCTGGAGGTGAAGCATGCAGATCTACCAAGTGGGCGGGGCGGTACGCGACAGGCTGCTCGGCCGAGAAGTGACGGAAGTCGATTACGTAGTGGTCGGCGCCCGTGCGGAAGATTTGCTGGCCCAGGGTTTTCGCCCGGTGGGCGCGGACTTTCCGGTGTTCCTGCACCCGCAAAGCGGCGAGGAATACGCCCTCGCGCGCACCGAGCGCAAGAGCGGACGTGGCTATGGCGGCTTCACCTTTCACGCCAGCCCCGAGGTCACCCTGGAGGAAGACCTGCAGCGCCGCGACCTGACCGTGAATGCCATGGCCGAGGACGACCAGGGCAGGCTGGTCGATCCCTATGGCGGCCAGCGCGACCTCGCCGATCGGGTACTGCGCCACGTCTCCCCCGCCTTCGCCGAAGACCCGCTCCGGGTACTGCGCGTGGCCCGTTTTGCCGCGCGTTATGCCCCGTTGGGCTTTCGCGTCGCCGAGGAGACGCTGGCGCTGATGCGCCAGTTGGCCGAATCCGGCGAGCTGCAGGCCTTGACCGCCGAGCGCGCCTGGAAGGAAATCTCCCGCGCGCTGCTGGAGCCGCGCCCGGAGGTGTTCATCGAGGTGCTGCAGGCCTGCGGGGCACTGCATGAACTGATGCCCGAGATCGAAACCGCGCTGGTCGAGGCCGCCGATGCCTTGCAGCCGTTGCGCCGCGCCGCCGACGAGGGGCAACCCCTGGCGGTGCGCTGGGGCGTACTGCTCGGCCCGCTGGTACCGCCGCACACCGTCGACGGCAAGCCGTGGCTGGATGCCATCGCCCGACTCGGAATGCGCTTCAAGGTCCCTCGCGATTGCCAGGAGCTCGCCACCCTACTCGGCGAGTGGCTACCCGAGGCACGCCAACCGCAACGTCTATCGCTCGAACGCCTGTACCTGATGCTGCAGCGCTTCGACGTCTATCGCCGACCACAACGCCTGGAGCAGTTCATCGCCGCCGCGCGGCTGCTTCCGGGGTTCGACGCACAGGCGGCGGGCTTCCTGGAGGGCGCGGCACAGGCCGTACGCGGCGTCCAGGCCGCGTCGCTGGTCGCGCGCGGATTCAAGGGCGCCGAGCTCGGCCGAGCACTCGAAGAGGCGCGCCTCGAGGCACTCAGTGCGGTGCGGGATGCGCTGCCAGCAGATCCGCAGGCGTCAGCGAGCGGTCGCGCCAACTGAAGGCCACCGGCCACAGCTGCTGCTCGATCTGCGCCCGCTGCCATAGCGTCGCGAAGCGCTCGCCGACGCCGGGGTGCAGGGTCTCGGGCGCCAGCAGCGATAGCGGCCAGAGCACGAAGGCATTGCGCAGAATTTCCGCACGCGGCAGCACCAGGCCGTCGAAGTCACCCACCCGATCGGCGTAGAGCAGGATATCGATGTCCAGCGGCAACCCCTTGCGCTCGGGTGCGTAGCGGCCATTGTCGGCCTCGATGCACTTGAGCCGGCGGCTCAGCACGTCCAGCGGCAGCTCGGTCAGTCCGCTCACCGCCAGGTTGAAGAAGGGGCCGCTGCGAATGCCCACCGGCAGGCTCTCGAACACCGGCGAGCAGCGCATGTCCTGAAGCATCTCGGAAAGGGCGTCGAGCCCGGCGCAGAGGTTCGCCTGGCGTTCGATATTGCTGCCCAGGCCGAGCAGCACGGGGGTCAGAGACATCCGCGTTCGATCTCCACGCCGACGCCCCGTGCGGCAGGCACCGCGCCGGGCTTGGTCACCTTGAGGCGCAGGCCGGGGATGCCGAACTCGCTCATCAGGCACTGCGCCAGGCGCTCGGCGAAGGTTTCCACCAATTCGAAACGGGCCTGCTCGGCGAAGGCCTGGATGCGCGCACTGACGGTGGCATAGTCCAGTGCCTTGGCCAGCTCGTCCTGCGCCGCCGGTGCGCGATTGTCCCAGGCGCAACACAGGTCCAGGCGCAGGCATTGGCGAATGCCCCGCTCCCAGTCGTAGGCCCCGATCAGGGTGTCGACTTCGAGCCCCTCGATAAACACTTTGTCCACTTCGCTCTCCGCGAGACGACAAGGCCGCAACGGCCCGCTAGAATCGGGGCGACTCTGCCCCGGATGGTTCCCATGCCCTGGTTGCTGGCACTGCTGGCCTATCTGCTCGGTTCGCTGTCCTTCGCCATCCTGCTCAGTCGCCTGGCAGGTGGGCCGGACCCGCGCGCCAGTGGCTCGGGCAACCCCGGCGCCACCAACATGCTGCGCGTGGCCGGGCGTCAGCTCGCCGCCCTGACGTTGATCGGCGACCTGCTCAAAGGCTACCTGCCGGTGCTGCTGGCGCGCCACCTGGAGCTCGACAGCCGCGACCAGGCATGGATCGGCATGGCGGCGGTGATCGGCCATCTGTACCCGATCTACTTTCGCTTCCAGGGCGGCAAGGGCGTCGCTACTGCCGCCGGATGCCTCCTCGGCCTGTATGCCCCGGCTTCGCTGCTGTTTCTCGGCACCTGGCTGCTGACCTTCTATCTCAGTCGCACCAGCTCCCTGGCCGCGTTGGTGGCGATGCCGCTGACCTTGCCGCTGCTGGCCTGGAAGCTGCCGGCCGCGCTGCTGCCGGTGACGCTGCTGGCCCTGCTGGTGGTCTGGCGACACCGCCGCAACCTGGGCGACCTGTTCGCCGGACGCGAACGTCACTTCTGACATCAGAGGCCCGCCAGCTGCTCCATCGGCCAGCGCGCTTGCACGCTGATCGCCGGGCCATCGCGCTGGCCGGCCAGCAAGCGCTGGCAACCGGCGTAGGCGATCATCGCCCCGTTATCGGTACAGAAGCGCGGACGTGCGTAGAACACCTCGCCCCGAATCTCCGCCACAGCCTTCTCCAGTGCGGCACGCAGGGAGCGGTTGGCGCTCACGCCGCCAGCGATCACTAGGCTGCGCAGGTGCTCCTGCTTGAGCGCGCGGCGGCATTTGATGACGAGAGTCTCCACCACCGCCTGCTCGAACGCCAGCGCGATGTCGCAACGGGTCTGCTCGCTGTCGTCGCCGGACGCAACGCAGCGCTGCCAGGTGGTCAGGGTAAAGGTCTTGAGTCCGCTGAAGCTGAAGTCCAGCCCCGGCCGATCGGTCATCGGACGCGGGAACGTGAAGCGCCCCGGCGTGCCCCGCTCGGCCATCCGGGCGATCTCCGGACCGCCCGGATAACCCAGGCCGAGTAGCTTGGCGGTCTTGTCGAACGCTTCGCCAGCGGCATCGTCCAGGGATTCGCCGAGCAGCTTGTAGTGGCCGATGCCATCGACCCGCACCAACTGCGTATGGCCACCGGAGACCAGCAAGGCGACGAACGGGAAGCGCGGCGGACGCTCTTCGAGCATCGGCGCCAGCAGGTGGCCTTCCATATGATGCACGCCGACCGCCGGCACGCCCCAGCCGAAGGCCAGCGCCTGTGCGCAGGACGCGCCAACCAGCAACGCACCGACCAGGCCGGGACCCGCGGTATACGCCACCGCATCGATGTCCGGCGCGCCGC
The DNA here is from genome assembly GCF_055768815.1 of Pseudomonas sp. R4-15. Lineage (NCBI taxonomy): Bacteria > Pseudomonadati > Pseudomonadota > Gammaproteobacteria > Pseudomonadales > Pseudomonadaceae > Pseudomonas > Pseudomonas sp. R4-15. The sequence continues at coordinate 1,201,623 of NZ_CM147293.1, read as the reverse complement.
AGCCAGCCTCGGCCAGCACCTGGCGGATCAGCGGCAGGGTACGTTTGACGTGGTCACGGGAGGCCAGCTCGGGCACCACACCGCCGTAGGCGCGGTGTAGGTCGATCTGGCTGAACAGCGCATCGGCCAGCAGGCCGTGTTCGCTGTCGTAAAGAGCGACGCCGGTTTCGTCGCAGGAGGTTTCCAGCCCCAGCACGAGCATGGGTTTCGGGCACCTTGAGCCATTTCAGTTTGCAAGCCGCGCATGATAATGTCGCGCCCTTGCACAGGCCAGCGGTTTTCACCGCCAGGCTTTACAGGCCGCCTTACGAGGCGGTAGTATCCGCAACCCTTGAAAACCTACGTCCTCCAAGAGCCGTTTGCCAGGAGTACGTTCCACCAACGGATAATCTGAAGGTACGACCTGGATGCCCGCCGTCAAAGTCAAAGAAAACGAACCCTTCGACGTAGCCCTGCGTCGTTTCAAGCGCTCCTGTGAAAAAGCCGGCGTTCTCGCCGAAGTGCGTTCGCGTGAGTTCTACGAAAAGCCCACCGCCGAGCGCAAGCGCAAAGCCGCTGCCGCCGTTAAGCGTCACGCCAAGAAAGTGCAGCGCGAACAGCGCCGCCGCGAGCGTCTGTACTGAGTTACAGCACGCACCGCTGACGCCCGTACCGCCCGGCTCCGGCCGGGCGTACGTATGAAGCCCGCAGACTCCGCCTCACCGACCGGGTGATGGAACGGAGTTTTCGTCGTTTCTGCCTACCGGAAAGCTCATGGCCGGCCTGATTCCACAAAGCTTCATCGACGACCTGCTCAACCGCACCGACATCGTCGATGTGGTGGGTTCGCGCGTGCAGCTGAAGAAGACCGGCAAGAACTACTCGGCATGCTGCCCGTTCCACAAGGAGAAGACTCCCTCCTTCACCGTCAGCCCGGACAAGCAGTTCTACTACTGCTTCGGTTGTGGCGCCGGTGGCAACGCGCTCGGCTTCGTGATGGATCACGACCACCTGGACTTCCCCCAGGCGGTCGAGGACCTCGCCAAGCGCGCCGGGATGGAGGTGCCTCGCGAGGAAGGCAACCGCAGTCGACCGCGCCAACCGGTGGACTCGCCGCTCTACCCGCTGCTCGCCAGCGCCTCGGACTACTACCGCCAGGCCCTCAAGAGCCACCCCACGCGCAAGGCGGCAGTCGACTACCTCAAGGGCCGCGGGCTCTCCGGCAGCATCGCCCGCGACTTCGGCCTCGGCTTCGCCCCGCCGGGCTGGGACAACCTGCTCAAGCACCTGGGCGGCGACGCACTGCAGCAGAAGGCCATGATCGATGCCGGCCTGCTGATCGAGAACACCGAGAGCGGCAAACGCTACGACCGCTTTCGCGACCGCGTGATGTTCCCCATCCGCGACAGCCGCGGCCGGGTCATCGCCTTTGGCGGCCGGGTACTGGGCGACGACAAGCCCAAGTACCTGAACTCGCCGGAAACGCCGGTCTTCCACAAGGGCCAGGAACTCTATGGCCTGTTCGAGGCACGCCAGCACAATCGCGACCTCGACGAGATCATGGTCGTGGAAGGCTACATGGACGTCATCGCCCTGGCCCAGCAAGGCTTGCGTAACGCTGTGGCAACGCTCGGCACCTCGACCAGCGAGGAGCACCTCAAGCGCCTGTTCCGCCTGGTACCGAACGTGCTGTTCTGCTTCGATGGCGACCAGGCAGGCCGCAAGGCCGCCTGGCGCGCCCTGGAGGCCAGCCTGCCCAACCTGCAGGACGGCCGCCGCGTTCGCTTCCTGTTCCTGCCCGAAGGCGAGGACCCGGACAGCCTGGTACGCGCGGAAGGTTCCGACGCCTTCCGCGCGCGCCTCAACCAGCAGGCGCAGCCACTGGCTGACTACTTCTTCCAGCAACTCTCGGAAGAAGCCGATCCGCGCTCACTGGAAGGCAAGGCGCACCTGGCGATGCTCGCCGGACCGCTGATCGAGAAGATCCCCGGCAACAACCTGCGCACCCTCATGCGCCGCCACCTGGAGCAACTCACCGGGCTCTCCGGCGAGGCACTGCAGCAGGCGGCGGCCCAGGCGAGCCACGCCGTCGCCCACAGCAGCGAGGACAACCACGGCTACTACGACACCGGCGAGGGCGACGAACAGGCCTTCTACGTGCCCGACGCCTACACCGAGGCACCCCGCGAATCCCAGAAACGCGATAGCTGGAAGAAGAACGGCAAGCCGGAGTGGAAGGGCAAGGACTGGAAGAAATCACGCGACGAGCAGCCACGCGCGCCCCGCACGCCAACCAAGGTGGAGTCGCCGACCCTCACCGCGCTGCGCAGCCTGATGCACCGTCCGGAACTGGCGACACAGGTCGAGGATGCCAGCCATTTCTCCGCCGAAGACGACACCTACAGCCAGCTGCTGGTGGCCCTGGTGGAAGCGTTGCAGAAGAACCCACGGCTCAGCGCACTGCAACTGATCGCGCGCTGGCACGGCACAGACCAGGGCCGGTTATTGCACGCCCTGGCCGCCAAGGAATGGCTGATCACCGCCGATAACCTTGAACAGCAGTTTTTCGACACCATTACTAGACTTGCAGCACGCCAGCAGGAAAGAAACCTCGAGCACCTCCTGCGCAAGGCCCGGCAAAGCGAGCTGAGCAGCGAGGAGAAGGAACAGCTAAGGCTTTTGCTGACTCGAAACACTTCGTCGGCCTGACATCGGCGAAATCTGAACGAGACGTACGGCCAGGCCCGGCGTCCAAGAAAAAATCGGCGAGAAGTGAGACTTCGCGCGTTGTGAGCGCGTCTCCCCTTGGCCCGTTTTCAACGCAGCGGCGGCACGCCGGAGCACTCTTCATCGCTCCGCCAACCGTCGCAAACTGGCGCTAGAGGCAGAGGCTCAGCTATAATGCTCAGCTTCCTTTTGCCCGCCAAGACCATTCAGTGGATAGGGTGTTATGTCCGGAAAAGCGCAACAGCAATCCCGTTTGAAAGAGTTGATCAGCCGCGGCCGCGAGCAGGGCTACCTGACCTATGCCGAGGTGAACGACCACCTGCCTGAGGATATTTCAGATCCGGAGCAGGTGGAAGACATCATCCGCATGATCAACGACATGGGCATCAACGTGTTCGAGACCGCCCCGGACGCGGATGCTCTGTTGCTCGCCGAAGCGGACACCGATGAAGCCGCCGCCGAGGAAGCCGCCGCCGCGCTGGCTGCCGTGGAGACCGACATCGGTCGCACCACCGACCCGGTGCGCATGTACATGCGCGAGATGGGCACCGTCGAGCTGCTCACCCGCGAAGGCGAGATCGAAATCGCCAAGCGCATCGAGGAAGGCATCCGCGAGGTGATGAGCGCCATCGCCCACTTCCCGGGTACCGTTGACAGCATCCTCGCCGAATACCAGCGCGTCACCACCGAAGGCGGCCGCCTGTCCGACGTCCTCGCCGGCTACATCGACCCCGACGACGGCAGCCTGCCGGCTGCGGAAGTCGAGCCGGAGATGAAGACCGGTAACAAGGCCGACGCCAAGAAGGACGACGACGAAGACGAGGAAGAAGAGAGCGACAGCGACGAGGACGAGGGCGATGGCGGCCCCGACCCGGAAGAGGCGCTGCGCCGCTTCACGGCCGTCTCCGACCAGTTGGCCATCGCCAAGAAGGTCCTCGCCAAGCACTCCCGCGACGAGCAGAAGACCATCGACGCCCTGCGAGCGCTGGCCGACCTGTTCATGCCGATCAAGCTGGTGCCCAAGCAGTACGAGGCACTGGTCGAGCGCGTACGTAGCGCCCTGCACCAGGTGCGCCAGCAGGAACGTGCGGTGATGCAGCTGTGCGTGCGTGACGCCCGCATGCCGCGTGCCGACTTCCTGCGCCTGTTCCCCGGCAACGAGACCGACCTGGCCTGGGCCGAAGGCCTGGCTGCCGGCAAGAGCAAGTACGCCGAAGGCATCGCCCGCGTGAAGGACGACGTCAAGGCTGCCCAGCAGCGCCTGATTGATCTGCAGAACGAGTCGCAGCTGACCGTTGCCGAGATCAAGGACGTCAACCGTCGCATGTCCATCGGCGAGGCCAAGGCCCGCCGCGCGAAGAAGGAAATGGTCGAGGCCAACCTGCGCCTGGTCATCTCCATCGCCAAGAAGTACACCAACCGCGGCCTGCAATTCCTCGACCTGATCCAGGAAGGCAACATCGGCCTGATGAAGGCGGTGGACAAGTTCGAATACCGTCGCGGCTACAAGTTCTCGACCTACGCCACCTGGTGGATCCGCCAGGCGATCACCCGCTCGATCGCCGACCAGGCGCGCACCATCCGCATCCCGGTGCACATGATCGAGACGATCAACAAGCTCAACCGCATCTCCCGCCAGATGCTCCAGGAAATGGGTCGCGAGCCCACTCCGGAAGAGCTGGGCGAGCGCATGGAAATGCCCGAGGACAAGATCCGCAAGGTGCTGAAGATCGCCAAGGAACCGATCTCCATGGAGACCCCGATCGGCGACGACGAGGACTCGCACCTGGGCGACTTCATCGAGGACAGCACCATGCAGTCCCCGATCGACGTAGCCACCGTGGAAAGCCTCAAGGAAGCGACCCGCGAAGTGCTCGGCGGCCTCACCGCCCGTGAAGCCAAAGTGCTGCGCATGCGCTTCGGCATCGACATGAATACCGACCATACCCTCGAGGAAGTCGGTAAGCAGTTCGACGTCACCCGCGAGCGCATCCGCCAGATCGAAGCCAAGGCCCTGCGCAAACTGCGCCACCCGTCGCGAAGCGAGCACCTGCGCTCCTTCCTCGACGAGTAAACGCAACGCGCACACGAAAACCCCGGCCTAGCGCCGGGGTTTTTCGTTCAGGCCTTAATAGCGTTTTCACCGCCAGCGTGGCGCCCATCGAACCTCGCCGTTATAATCGCCGCTCCTTCTGAGGGCCTATAGCTCAGTTGGTTAGAGCAGAGGACTCATAATCCTTTGGTCCACGGTTCGAGTCCGTGTGGGCCCACCATATAAATCAATGAATTAAGCCAACCCAGCCCGGTTGGCTTTTTCATTTATGCTGTTTTAGTCCCCGCTTTAGTCCCCAGTACTTCTCTTCCCTGACCGCGAAGCGCCACAGCTAGGTCTCCCAAAGCAGAAAGATCCGCTTCGACCAGCCCTTACTCACGAGGATGAGGCAGCTGACGATCGCCAGTGGGCCGTTCGACAGCAATCGTTTAAACTTGGTTACGTACATACGTAATCAAGACAAGCCAAATCCAGACAGGGATGATGCTAATGGCCACGGCCCGTCAAATCATTGCTCTGCTGAGTAGCCATAACCAAGGTGATGAAGAGCAATTCCTCTCAATCGCCTTGCAGGTGGCTGCCTCTGAGGCACGCCGAGGTCGACAGGAAGTCGCGGACGAACTCAAGCGTTTGGTGGATGCTGCTCGCAAGCAGAATCATAAGCCGCGGCTTGTCCCTCAGCGGGCTGGAAGCGATATTGCGATTCCAATTGCCAAACCGCGCGGCGAGCTTGAAAACCTACTGACGGTGTCATTCCCGAACGCAAAGATGCAGGATCTGGTGCTGGACGAAAGCATGCTATCGCGGCTCGCGCGCTTCGTGCATCAACAGAGACAGCGTGACAGGTTACGCCACCACAATCTCAGTCCGACATCTCGCCTGCTTTTGGTTGGCCCTCCTGGCTCAGGGAAAACGCTTACGGCATCTGTCTTAGCTGGTGAGTTACAACTCCCGCTGTTCACTATCCGCTTAGATACAGTTATCACACGCTATATGGGTGAAACGGCGTCGAAGTTGCGGATGATTTTTGACCAGATGGCAACGACTCGCGGCGTCTACCTTTTCGATGAGTTTGATGCAATTGGCGGGAGGCGCAACGCCGATAATGATGTAGGCGAAATGCGCCGGGTGCTTAACTCCTTCCTCCAGTTCCTTGAGGAACCCAATAGTACTGACAGCGTTGTAGTAGCCACTACGAACCACCCAGAGATTTTGGATCGCGCGCTATTTCGTCGTTTCGACGATATATTGGAATATGCCCTACCAGACGCTGACGGCATAAAATCTGTGCTGCACACACGCCTACACGACTATCTTCCCAAGCGGATGGCCTGGGCGAAGGTCACAAGCGCTGCCTCGGGACTGAGCCAAGCAGAAATCACAAGAGCCGCGATAGAAGTAGTGAAAGGTTTAATCCTTAGCAATGAAGAGCAGCTTTCGGCAGAAATACTAATTGCCGCTTTGAATGAGCGTCATACCTTACGAGAAACAATGTCTGGCTTAACGCAAAGCTAACCTACTTTCCAATTGAGGCTGGAGGCCTAGCAGTAGTTTATGGAAGACTCTAATAACAAGACGCCTCCTTACAACCTACCTCACTTCCGTGTTGAGAAATTCAGAACTGAACACGAATACCAGCGCCCCGGCAAAGACCTCAGCGGAATCTCGTCTGGTAGAGATTACTCAGCTCACGGCCCACACCTGAGAGCGGGACTCGCTGAAGCGTTTCAGTCTACCCATGCTTTGCCCAGCCTTTACGACGTTCAAATAAGTGTATCCCAGCCTGCTGTGTACCTTGAGGTCACAGTTTCAAAGGATGCAGCCATCCCAGACCTTTGCTGGAAACGCCAAGATATCCGCCTTTCCGCTCTTCGAGTAAATGACGATGGGGAGCAAATCGGTGCACTCTATGTCCCCCACAATGCTGAAGAGTTTCTGACTGAAAAGGTTCGAGAATACGCAACAGAAACCACTGATGCTGGGAAACCGAAACTCGAAAACAAGTTCTCTCCTGTTGAGCACTTTTCGGAAGGAAGCATTAGAACACTATGGACCGACTCCCGACCTTTCCCTCAACCAAGTGAAGAAATATGGTGGGAGTGTTGGTGCCTAGCAACACGAGTAGAAAATTTCGTCAGGCTTGCGCAAAAACTACAGCTAAGAGTTAGCGAGGCGCGACTAAGCTTCCCTGACACTGAAGTTGTACCCATCTTTGCCAGTGCCGGAGAAATACAAAAACTAATTCAAAACTCTGATGCCGTTGAAGAGCTACGCAAGGCATCTGACAACCCTTACTTTTTCACTCGGATAGTTCGCCACGAGCAAACAGCATGGGTTGACGGGCTGATTGAGAGAATCCAGCCTCCAACCAGCTCTAGCCCAGCGATCTGTATTCTTGATCACGGCGTAAATCAACAGCATCCATTGCTCAGCCTCGCACTTGCAATCGAAGACTGTCAGGCTGTGCACCCTGAATGGGGCAGCTACGACCACGACGGCCACGGGACCAATATGGCAGGCTCCGCTTTGTACGGTGACTTGACTTATTCGCTTGCCGATCAAAGAGGCATATCTCTAGCTGCAAGACTCGAGTCAGTAAAGTTTCTTCCACCCCCAGGGTGGGAGCGTAATGATCCCTCTAACTATGGGGTTATCACTCAATCAGCCGTCAGCATCGCCGAGACTCGAAATATAGAACGGCAGCGAGTCTACTGCATGGCTGTTTCAAACTCGGATGTTTCTGGAGAGCGCCCTACCAGTTGGAGCTCAGCTATTGATCAGATTTGTTCGGGCTCAATGGCAGGGGACGAAGACGAAGACGAGGGGCCGATTGAGTCGCCAAAGCGGCTTTTCATACTATCGGCAGGAAACATTCCCGACTCCTCAGACCCGGACGAAGTTTCAGATCTCGATGAATTCCCAATTGAAGATCCTGCCCAAGCATGGAATGCAATTGCGGTTGGAGGCTTTACCGACAAAATTGATCTTTCAGCCCAACCTGGATTAGAGGAATGGCAAGTACAGGCCGAGGCAGGTGATCACAGCCCCTACAGTCGCACATCTGCAGACTGGGATCACTCTCGCTGCCCGATAAAACCCGAAATTGTTTTTGAAGCAGGAAACAGAGCCATAAGCCCTGACGGTCGCGAACTACTTTCAGGGGTTGCTGCGCTCTCAATATTGACCACCGGAAAGGACTTCACGAAGGTTCCGCTGGAAGAGTTCTGGGCAACAAGTCCAGCTACAGCTCAAGCGGCAGGTATGGCGGCTGCCATTATGGCCAATCATCCTCACCTTTGGCCTGAGACAGTGAGAGCGCTGATGATACATAGCGCACAATGGACGCCGGCAATGCTTGCACGGCTTAAAGGTAAAGGAAAGAAAGAGTGCATCCTCTTAGCTAGGCATTTTGGTTATGGCGTCCCTCAGCTAAACAGAGCCTTATCATCTGCACAGAACGACCTAGCATTAATTTCAGAAGCTTATATTCAGCCCTTTACTCGCAAACAAAATAGCCAAGGCAATCTTTCAGCCACCCCTTCATTTAATGAAATACATTATTACGACCTGCCTTGGCCGAAGTCAGAGCTTGAGAAATTAGAAAACAAAAAGGTCAGCTTAAAGATAACGCTATCCTATTTTATCGAGCCCAGCCCCGGAGAAATGGCCCAGGTCGTACCCGCTCGCTATCAGTCATTTGGCCTGCGCTTTGAGCTTAAAAGAAAATCGGACACAGAAGCCGCCTTTAAACACAGAATTAATAAATTAGAACGAAGCGGACCGACACCACCAGAAGCCGAGATAGATAACCGCTGGACATTCGGACCTAAAAGCATAGCAGCCGGATCAGTACATAGTGATGTGTGGACAGGGCCGGCGATTGACTTGTCTTCACGAGATAAAATTGCAATCTACCCTGTCGCTGGCTGGTGGAGATACCGTAGCCACCTCAAGAAATATAACTCCGTAGCGAGATACAGCTTAGTAGTTTCTATATCCTCACAAGAGGAAGATGTAAATTTATATGCCGAAATCGCCCAAGCAATTGCAGCCAAAGTAGAAAGCGATATTTCTATCTAGCGTGCCAAGCATGCCTATCAGGCTGCAGTTAAAAAATTGGAGACCGGCAATGTATTTCTACGTCGATGAAACAGGACAAACAGGCTTAAATTTATTTGATGAAGCACAGCCATCACTTTTCTATGGAGTTCTTTCATCAAAAAATGATTTAGATGAAGTAACGAAGCCATACATAGAAAATATTCGTAGAACACTTGGAGTCGACCGGCTACATGCAGCAGAGCTTGGAAATCGAGAGCTATCCAAAATCGCCTCAGCTCTCGACACAATTAAACGAAAAAATGGAATACGCTTTGACTTCTACAGAGTGGCGAAACCAGACCACGCTGCCATAAGCTTTTTTGACCAAGTATTTGATCAGGGTCTAAACCCAGCAGTCCCATGGACTTCTTACTGGACACCTCTCAGATACATTCTACTCATAAAATTAGCATATCTATTTGACGAAGAAACGCTTAAGAAATCTTGGAGTGCGCGAATTACGATTAACACCGAAAGAGCGAACACTGAGTTCGTCGAGGTATGCAATACGCTGGCTGAACGCACCCACATAATACCTGACCAAAGATCGAGAGATATAATCGGAGATGCGCTGCACTGGGCAGCCAAAAATCCCGAAGAAATTCACTATAACGTTTACGATAAAAAAGATGCACTACAGATATCCCCAAATTTAATTGGATTCCAATCTGTATTACACGGAATAGCCTCTCGACTAAAGCTAGAAAAATCCGAGGCAACAAAAATTATTGTCGACAGGCAATCTCAATTTAATGCAGCCCAACATTGGATTGCTGAAGTTTACAAGAAAGGAAAGCACCTACCTTTTGAAAACGGTCCCGGTCTGCCGACCATGGATCTATCCCATATACCCACCACACCAATTTCCTGCACACCAGGCACAGAAAGCACTGGGCTAGAAATCGTCGATATCTATCTGTGGATATTTAAACGCTGGCATGAAGGCCGAGAAATTGCTCCGCAGCTGATGAAACTAGTTGAGGGACAATTCGGTGTCGGAAACTTCGATGAAGTCTCTCTTTCTGGCCTCCAACGACGGTGGGGCCAGTGGTTCAATGAACTACCGGAGCCTACAGCGGAGGAGTTGGTTCGTGCGAAGGAAATACGAGACATTCAAGAGAAAGCACGTAAACCCCACATTGACTCACTACGTGGGGGCGAATGAACTGCTAAAACCCCACTGGGCTTGAACAGTGGATCACTAACGACTTATGATCAACGCAGGCTGAATCGAAGCCTGCTGCCCACCTTGGCAAACCCGAATGGGACGATTCTCTTCTTACTTAATGCGTTTGGGATTCCCTGTGCGGATCTCGGCAGTGGGCACCGGCAGGCCGCGAACAGAGGAGCCTCAACATGCAACGCATTTTCCTAGTTTCGCAAAAAGCCATCTCGCGCCTGAAGCAGCGTGCTCGTCGCATGAAGCGAGAAAAGGATATTCCACATCACGAAGCCCTTGAGGTCACAGCGAAAGCTGCTGGTTTTGATAACTGGCATCAAGCAGCCGAAGCTGCGGAGAAGTGCAAGCCGATTGAGGAGGCATACTTCCGCGGATTTTTGCTGGCTTTCGACCCATCAGAAGTGCCTGATACAGAGGATGAGGACTCCCCTATCAAATGGGAGCCTTACACCTTTGAGCTTCTGCAAGATCAACTGTTTGAAAACTATGCCGGTCAGCTTGACGAAGAAGATCCTGACGAAAGGCCGATTTCGGAAACGCTGGATCCACAAGATCTCAAGGAATACTTCAGTGATGACTGGAGCAGTATGTACTTCTTCCGACTGAAGCGCTCCGACCATGTGTTCACGATCGAGCAACTCTTATCGCTCGTGAGCAAGCACTCTTTTTGGCCTCCACGCTTTGTATTCTCCAAGGGAAAACTGGTGGATACCTATGGGCAACCAGCGCTGAACGCCGACGGTGAAGTGGTGGGCATTCGCTTCTAAGGGTGAAAAACCTTCAGCCTAGCCGTGTACGGGAAGTCACTAATTTGTGATGTCCCGTGCATGGGCTTTTCGTCATGCGAGGTTGGATCTCTCCACTAATTGAGCCAGCATCCGGGCATCCTGGAGAGCATAGTGGGGCGGCCCCTCCCCCTCGGCAGCGACCTCGTTGTCGCCACAGATCCACACCTCTACTCCTTCTGGTAACACCCCGGCCAGACAGTTCTAGTCACCCGAGCGATATCTCGAACGCCATGTAACTGTTGCGCGGCTTTAGAATACTCTACTGAGGGAAACAGCTAATATGCTGGCTTGGTTCCTCTCTGGCGACGGATTTAAATGGCCCTGACAGCAGTTCATTGGCAGATCATCGTATCTGTCCTCGGCGTTTCAGCCCAGCTACTCATTGCACACCTGAGTCGACGCCAGATCTCAAAGCAGTCCAAAGACACACTCGATATGCAGCGGTTAGTGTCGCACCGCTCCACCGCATCGTTTGTCGCGGACAAGCGCCAGAAATGGATAGACGAGCTGCGCAATGACATGGCGTTTCATCTGGCCCTGTCGCAGGAGATTATCTGGAAGTGGGACGGCATGCGGAGCAGGAGCGCGCTGAAAATCGCTGAGCAGGCGGAGTGCGATCCAGCCAAGACCAACAAAATACTGCAAGATGCCGCCGACGCCTTCTCTCCAGAGAACGGTGCGCGTGATCGCGAGCATCAGGAGAGACATATCCGCATCAAGTTCAGGTTGAATCCCAAGGAGACACAGCATATTGAGCTTCGCCAGTGCCTCGATAGCATCCGGAGGGTACTGAGTAAGACACAAGGCGCAGCTAACAATTCTGAAGCCAATGCGCTCATCAGTGAATTGATGGACTTGATCGACAAAACCTCCGAGCTTACGGAAGAAGTCCTTAAGGCCGAATGGCGCCGAGTGAAACAGGAGGTCGCCTATCCCGAAACCCTGATGGCGACGATTCCTGATCCCGCGAAGAAATAGAATAACCGGTGCATGTCCGGTATCGCGTCCGCTGAAATAGCTTGGGCAACCGCCCCTTGATCTGACCACGTACAGCACATCACGGATTTGTGTCCCCCCTACATGGCCTGTCGTTAGGCGAGACTGGCTCCCTCCACCAACTCAGCCAACAACCGCGCATCCTGGAGCGCATGGTGGGGTGGTGCCGTGCCATCGGGAGCGGCCTCGGGAGCGGCTTCTATATTGCAACTGATCTGCCCCGCTGCCACTCCCTCTGGCAACCCGTCTAAGCCTGCCAGCCACACCAGCAAAGCCCAATCCCAGTCTGGTGCATCGCTGATGATCTCCACCGGCCCGAGTTTCTGGAGATGGTTCAGCAGCGCTACACGGGCCTGGTCTGTTGTACGGCCATAGGTCGCCAGCTCCAGCTGTGGCAACACAATCTCCCGGACGAAATCAGAGCAGTCGTTCTCTTCCCAGGCATCCGTCAGCTCGACATAGAACTCCGGGCCACCAGGTACGACCAGAGCGAGGCTGATCAATTTGCAGGTATAGCGGTTCAAGCTGGTGAATTCGGTGTCGAGATAGGCGCGTGTCGTCATGCGGGATTGGTTTCCAACTTGTAAACCGCGCTTTCCCGGTAACTACCAGGGATCGCCGAGGCGGCAAATCTCAAGCTCAGCGACGAATCGAAACGTCAATTTCGCGAGAGCTAACCATAATCGAATCTGCCTCAGCCCGAGTCAGAATGCCGAGTCGATAGCCCAACTCACTTTGGCCCTCGATGATACTCAGAAGGCGTTCTCGTATAGCTGGGACGGTTTCTCGTTCGAGCTTTCTCAGATGGCGGCCGATTTCTGCGTGCAGCTTGGTGAGCGATTCAGATGTGAGAGTCTGATTATCCATGAGGTCATCCTATGTGAGCGTACACAGCGTACTCGGTTGGTAACTGACATACAGTGGACCAGCAAAAGAGTATGGATGCGAGCCAAATGGGTGCAGTTAATCTCTCATTGCATTTGTCACATCGACCGACCGTGCCCTTGTTCCCGAGTGGCAACCTGTTGATCGATTACATCGGCCATGGCATGGCCGAGTGCCTTGGCAACTCCACCGGCCATTTCAGCCAGCACGTCGACAATTCGGATCTGCTCGCGGGGATCGCTCGGAGCAATCGCCTTTGCGACTGCGGCAGGACTGGATAGCACCGCCTGGAGCGCGTCGAGATCGTTTTCATTCAGGTCGAGATTAAGGGTGATTTTCCGAGTCATAGCGCAACACTCTCCTTGATAATCTTTTCGCGGCTTCCCTCTGGAATCTGAGTGTAAGTGATGATGTCGACGTTTACGCTGAGCAGGCTCTTTAACTCTTCGCCCAGTTCAGCCAGGTCGAAAAGTGTGAAGCCGGCCGGGGGCTCGATCAGCAGGTCTAGGTCGCTATCAGTCGTGTCAGTGCCCCGGGCAACTGAGCCGAAAACCCTTGATGCAGTGACGTTGTAACGAGCCAGAATTTCCCGCACTTGCACGAGATTTTTCGACAGTTGAGCACGAGGACGGGTATCGGCAAGTGCTGGCCAGATCCGAATGCCGGTGGCCATTGCCTCCGCGAGCTCAAGGGCATTTTCCGACCAGCAAAAGATTTCGATAGTGATCTCGACGCTATCGCTGACCTCCTGAGCCGCGACGATCAGATCGACCTGCAGAGCAATTGGCATCGGGCGCTCGCTGAATGCCACGAGGCTCCAGCCTGATTCACGGCCGACGCCGATTGGCTCGTGCGTGATGTAGGCCTCGACGATTTCTGCCGCACCGGTGATTGCCTCCAGGGCTCGCATAAATGGCGCAGCCAAGAGGTCACCGGCACTCGATTTCAGCCGGGCCAGCTCGATTTCGTGGCGATGAATCTGCAGATCCCGCATCTGCTGCGCGAGCAGACTCTCTTGATCAGACATCCTCCAGATCCTCCAGCGCAGAGGCCAGCCTTGCATGCTCCTGGTCCCAAAGGCTCAGAAATTTTTCCCAGTCATGGGCGTAAGCTCCACTCAGCGCACGAGTTGAACCGATTGACGCTATCCCGAATCGTGTCAGCCACGGCTCGGGAATATCAGCGTCACGCACATTAGGAGTGTGGCCATCGCAAACGATGACCGGCACAAGGGCACGAATTTCATCGATCGACAAATGCGCTGCTGCTCCGAGTGGGAATTTCTTGTCGTGCTCAACGACGAGTGCGAGATCCTCAAGCGCATCCCTTCGTTCGTCAGCCCGGCTCCAGGAAGAAAATGCAATTCGCAGTGCGTGTCGGCGGATCTGCTCACGCTCGGCGAGATCAAAGACGGAGCGCTCCGCAGAACTTCTGGAATGCGTTTCGTTCTGGACCATCACATTGACCTCCCATGTTCTCTAAATTCCTCGACGCCCTCCAGGGCGGCAGGCTGTTGAGCGGCCACCGGCTGTTGGGTTTTCGCCTGTTGATCCCACTCCGATGCAGCCTGCGCCGGCCTATTCTGCTGACGCTGCAACAAGTCGTTGGGATCCTCGCCCTCGGCCATTTTGTAGTCGTCCCGGCGATCAGCGACCTGCAGGTCGGGGGCTTGCTCGGCAAGCAGTTGCGTCAGTGCTTCGGTATGCCGGGTGCCTGCATCGTCCCGGTCATAAACGAGATCGACCTGCCGAACACCGGTACGGTCGGCCAGGCCACGCAGAGCGCGGGCGGTATCATCGGCAGGATTCCCGCCAGAGCTGACGTAGAGCGTGCGGGCGCGCTGCTCGGGGGTGTCGAGTTGGTACAAGCTGAGAGCGTCGAGCCCGCCCTCCACGAGCTTGATTCGTTCAGGGATCACGCAACTTGGATTGGCGATATAAACGCCACGCTCGCTCTTCGAAAAGAGCGCCGGTCCGTCCTGCTTACGCTCGAAACCGGCGAATTTTCCATCCTCTCGGACATGCGGGAAAACGGCGTTGCCGTGCCGGTCAGTGCGCCATTTCGTTTCGGCGAGGGTCTGCTCGGAGATTCCACGCGAGATGAGGAAAGCATTGGGCTGGCCGCTGGCCTGCTTGTACTGTTTATATGCCGCTGCGCGGCGAAACTCGGCCTTCAGCGCCTCCTGCCCACGACGCTGCTCGGCCAGGGCGGCACGCTCTGCAGTCAGCGTCCCCTGGTGCTTGATACCGGATTCGAAGTCACGTCCAAAGGCGATCTTCCGCAGTTCGTCACGGGTTTCGAGGAAGCTCGCCCCGGTGGCGTGCTGGTGTAGATGGAACACATCGCCGCCGAGGCCGGAGCCTGAACCGCCCTTGACGGCGATCCAACTTTCCTCGCCGCGTGCGTTGATGCGCAAGGTGATTTCGCGCATGGGATCCGCCTTGTCGAGGGTCTTGTTTTCGAGACGCAGTTTCGCGCCCGCCCCGCTCACCTCGACGTACCCCAACCGCTCGGCGTGGGCGCGAAGGTCTACGCCGTCACGGATCGCCTGCGTCTCCCGTTGCTGCTCGGCTTTCGTCCAAGCTCGGCGCTGTTTCGGCATCGGGGCCTCCTTCCCCAGCTCCTGCTCAACCTCGCGAGTTTTCTTCAGGATCGGCTCAGGCGGTAGCGGCTCTGCCAGCAGCGCCACTCGATTAGCACCCGATGGGAGTTCGTAGGGTTTACCGGGTTTTAGACGACTGTCTTCGGGGTTATCGATCAGGGCACCGACGGCAAAGCCCCTGGCTGCGGCGAGGTCATGCTCAGCTTGAGTCGCTGGCACCACGCTGATCTCCGGCGCCTGCTTGGGCTCGGCCTGCGGCCGGTCCGGGTACTGGAAGCGGTCGCCTGCTTTTTCGAGCAGATCTTTCGTGCTCGGCTGCTGGGCCTGGAACAGTTTTTCAGGGTGCAGCCCCGCCCGGGCATTGGCGGCGGTCAGCTCGCGGGTTTGCGTGTCGGCATCCAGGGCGCAGCGCTTCGATTTAAAAGCCGCAGTGTTCCGGGCCAAGGTATTGAACTGCTGTTGATCGTTCTCCAGATAAAAAGGGCAGGCCTGCCTCGCCCGGGTAAACGCAACGTAGGCCAGGCGGCGGTCTGTCGAGTCAGATGTCAGATAAAAAGCGCGATCAACGGTCAGACCCTGCGACTTGTGCACAGTCATCGCATAGGCGTGGTCGATGCTCGAATAGTCCGACAGCAGCCAGCTGACCGCCTCACCGGTGCGGTCGAGGCGTGCGGTAATCCGGGTGTCATATATCAGCTCGTCGTTATCGTCGGTGCCGGTGACGATGCGCTCGACGTTGACGAGCTCGCCGCGGTCGCCGTTGTAAACGTTTTCATCGCCCAGCTTTTTATTTCTGCGCAGCATGATCCGGTCGCCTGGGCAAAGATCCAGGTCAGCGTAGTCGCCTCGACCAGTCTCGACGGGCACGCGGACGTGCTGAGTTTTGTCCAGCTCACCGGTCGTAAAACGGTGCTCGCGCACCTTCGAGTTGAGGGCTCGAACGGACTGGTTGCGGTCGGCCAGGAGCAGGATCTCTTTCCATTCTATTCCCGCAGTCCGGGCGGCGAGCGCGTCGCCCATTATCAAATCGATAGCTTTTTTCGGGCCTTCCTTTCCCGGTGATCTGAGCAGCCCGCGATTCGCCATCATGTCCAGGGCGTCGGGCCCACCTTCCTCGGCAGGACCTTCGAACCACGCCTGCGAGATTGCCCGGTCGTGCGGGTTCTTCTGGCGGGCGATCTGGACCAGCTCGGCGCAGCCGACTTCTTGCGTGAGCATGTCGAGGCTCGACGCCGAGCCGACAGCTTCGAGCTGGCGGCCGTCACCGACCAGGATCAGTTTCGCGCCGGCCGCATCGACGTAGGAAGCCAGTTTATGCAGTGTCCGCAGGTCGGCGAGGCCGGCTTCGTCGCAGACGATCACGTCTGTCGGCCGGAGTTTTTCTCGAAATTTCTCGTTGTCGTTTTCGAGGCGCATCAGCAGCGAGTGGATTGTCCGCGACTTGATCCCCGCCGAGTTTTCCAGCTCGGCAGCGGCGGCGCCGGACGGTGCCAGGCCGAGCACGCGGTTGCCGGCGGACTCATAGGCCATTCTGACGACACTCAGACTGGCACTTTTGCCCGTACCGGCGGCGCCTTGGAAAATCTGGAGTCGAGGGCCTTTTGTGCAGTACAGCATCGCCGCGCGCTGCTCGCGGTTGAGCTCAAAATGCTCCCGATCCGGCTTTTTTCGCTGAATTTCTTCGTACGCCCGGGCGGCCTCCAGGACTCGATTTTCGGGCAAAACAAATCGTTCCGCAGGCACCTGCGCTGCATGAGCGTAGCCCAGCAGCTCGGCTTCCAGCTGCCGGTAGGTCTCAGTCGTGTACTCGCGCGGGCGCCCCTCCTCCGGGGGGAGCTCGATCACTCCAAGCTGCTGGACCAGCGCGGCGCGGATCGCGGGGATGGCCTGCTCGCCGCCGTGCATGATCGACAGCTGGGCCGCTGCGCGGTCAAGCGCGTGCTCACCGAAAACAGAGGCATTGTGGAAAACTAGATGCTCTGCGAACAGGCGGGTTTCAGGGGTCAGGTCGCCGCACTGCAGTTCCTGCTGCAGGTTCACCAGCTGCTCGCGCCATTCGGCGCGGAGCTCGTCGCTATCCTTCTCTTTTTTGCCATCGCGGCTCCGTTTCGCTGCCCCGCGAGCAGCGTCGGCACCGCTCGCGCCCATCGCGTCGAGCGCTTGCAGGACCTCGATTCGGCGAGTCGAAAACTCCAAGACCGTTTCCCGGCTGACGCCGGCGACACGCAGGCCGTTGCGTTCCAGATCGACTTCCAGGTGCCGGCAAACGTGCGACAGATCGCGCTGCAGAGCGCGGGCGAGATAGGTGTCGAACAGCGCAGCGAATTCAGTTTGACGGCGGAACAGCTCGCCACCGTCGAGCGGACGCCACTGCCCGTCAGCGCCGAGGCAGGCATTCGGGATCTCGGCGTGGACGTGGAGATGCGGCTCCTGATTGCGATTTGTGAAGTGAAGGTAGGTCGCCGCGACCATTCGGCCATTGTGCCGATCGCAACCGCCGGCGCCAGTGCGATAGCAGACATAGCCCTGCCGCTCCGCGTAGTCAAAGACGCTGCGCGAGGCTTCCATCATCGCCCGCTCGACGATCAGCTGATGCTCACGTGGTAGCGAGGCATATAAAAGCGAGATCGTCTTGTCGACGTTGAAACTCGTCGAGTAGCCCGCCAGGCCGGTGCCGCGATCCAGCTCGCCTTGGCGACGCTCGGAAACATAGGACTCCCCGGTGCGCGGGTTCGCGCCCGACATGAGTGCAGCGTAGTCGCCGTCCTGGGGCGTGACTCCTAGCCCCAGAGCTGCGCCGGCACTGCCAGCGTACTCGGCAACCAGGGTTCCGGCGCCCGGAGCGTGGTAATAGTCCTCGCCGCCGCTGCGCGGCTCATTCGCGTCGTCCCGAACCTGGCCCTCTCCGCGCTCGAAATACGCGGCGCGGGCGGCGATGTCGGCGGCGGTGAATTTGTCGATTGTGAAGATAGCCATCAGTTGCCCTCCTCCAGGGCCGTGGCTACGACCTCAGCCACGGCGCGCTGCGCGCCAAGACGGCTCGCGTCGGCGAGCCGAGCCCCCAGAAGGGAGAACGAGCTTTCGATTTCGGCGCGGATCGCGAGAGCTGCGTCAGCGTCAAGACCGACGGTTTTAGCTTCATGCAAACGCAACTCGCCCCGCACGAGGGCGACAAGATCTGAGGTCGGCACGGCTTCAAGTATTGCCTGCAACACCCCAGATTTCGGAGTGCGCAGGTCACGCACCAAGCGCTCGAATGCCTGCTGGGACCACTCACTGCGAATGGTCTGCGTATGGTTTTGTCGCTCGAAAGCCATCTCCTTCCCTCCCCTCCTGGGGCCGTTACTACGCCTGTAGTAATCACTTGCACACCCGAAGCGCCCGATTAGCGCGGGCTCGCACGTCAGCACCTCGCGAAGCGAGTGCAGCCGTGTTCAAGCCTCATGCAACAAATACAACCACAACCATCCGTTTACCTCAAGTTTTAATTGACTAACTACTGTTTACAACTATTATGACCAGCAAGACGGCAGGAAATGACCATCCTCGCTTCTCCGTTTGAAACCGTAAGGCCTAGAATTAGGCAGCACTTTGCAACTAACGGCAGGAGAACGACTGATGACTCAGGAAAAGCCAAGCACCAAGGACCCGATTGAGAAAATCGAGGAGTTCATTTCAGAGATGAATCGCGAGCGAGACGCGCTGACAGCGAAAATCGAGGCCGAATTTGAGCGGCGTCGAGCGGAGGCGCTGGCTCAGACGAGAGGGAAAAAAAACGTGCGTGGTAGCGCGACACAAATCTTATTGCCGCGCCTGGATGTCCTGCGAAAAGCAACCATCGCAGGGACACCGATTACACAACAGAAAGAAGCGCTGGAAGCCGCCGGCGTGTACGTGTCGTACAACAGCTTACGAAAGTTCATTCAAAAGTATTTGGCCCCTGAATACCGAGAGTTTCTCGCGAACTCCAGGACTACCGGAATGCCGCTGGATCAGGGAGAAGCGCCCTTATCAGAAGGGGAGCAAGCCGAAATCGATGCGTTTCTGAGCGGCAAAAAAACTGAGAAAGCAACACCTGTACCCGCTCCCGCAAAGGAAAAGAGCACTGAGCACCTCGCAAGTCCAAGCAGTACGCGAGCCGCCCCAGCAAAATCGATTCGGAAGCTGAAAGAAAAAGCGGACGCGATCGACTACGACGAATTCCGCGAATAGGCGCGGAGAACATAGAAGGAAGGAAACATGCGCATTGCGATCGTCAACCTCGGCGGTAATCAGGGCAAAACCACCCTCGCCGTTAATTTGTTCGCTCCACGTATGCCGGAGGCGAAGATCCTCGCCGTCGAAACAATCAACGCCGCCGGCGGCGACCTCGGCGCCGAGGTCGAGAAACTGCGTGGCGAACAGTTTTCGCGCATCTACGCCGAACTGGCTGCGGCCGACGACCTGATTCTCGACGTGGGTGCTTCGAATATCGAAGACTTTCTCGAAGGTCTGGAGCGTTTCGAAGACGGCCACGACGAGGTGGACCTTTTCGTGATCCCAGCGACCCCAGCGAAGAAAGAGCGCACAGAGGCCATGAAGACCGCGCAGATGCTGCACGAGTTGGGAGTGGCAGGCGAGAAGGTTGCGTTCATTTTCAATCGCTCATCTGACGTCGAGCAGGATTTTAGCGATGTGTTGCGCTTCGCCGAAAAGACCAGTGTAGCCCGCGCCGACGTCGAGGCTTTCGTGCCGGAGTCGGAGCTCTTCACGCTTCTCGCCGACAAGAAGCTCAATATCGCGCAGGCGCTGGCAGATGAAACAGACTGGAAAGCCCATCTCAAAGCGGCTTCTAAGTCAGGCGACAAAAAAGGCTTCGACAAGGCTGCTGACATGGTGGCGATCCAAAAAATGGCGCGTTCAATGGATCGACAGCTGCAGCATGTTTTCGAATCGCTGACTGCGCCGGTAGGTGCATGAGATGAACACGCTCCCGCCGAATCCTAGCGATGCTGCTCTCAACCGGGAGCAGATCATGCTGCGCGAACTATTCGAGGATCATTACAAGCTGGCTGATCGTTTCGAAGCCGCGGCACAGCAAATCTCGATAGTAGAACGCAGCCTTCACGGAACCGAAGGTCACCAGGGCACCACCGAGCTGCTACTCAATGCTGCAGAGCAGTGTAGGCTCGGAGCAGCTGCAGTATCTCAACTCAATGTCGTCGAGCTCGCGGCAGCGGTAGCTCAGCTAAATGAGCAGACAAAAGCGCTGCCTCACCAACTTCTCCGCCCTGAAGAGTCGCAAGCGTTTCGGGAATCCCTAGAGCGCGCATTGCTCTCTGACACCACTCGAATTCTGCGAGTCGCATACGAGGCGGCCATGAAATCTGGCTGCCTCGAAGCGGTTGAAAATGCGCTCACAGAAATGCAAAAGCGTATCGACATCTCATCGTTGGAACGATGCCAAGCAGCAGAAGAGCGGAGCAAAGCATTGCAAGCTGAACTGGATCTTCTGACTGCTCGATTTGATGAGCACTGGGCGGCAGCACGCAAGTGGAGCCTAGGCAAATTTGCTGCCGGGGCGATCCTTGGAGCCGCGTTATCCATCCTCTATCTAGCGTTCTGACATCTAAAATCATTTACAAACCGATCAGCGAACGGCATTAAAAACGCCAAAACCACTGTAGCTAAACGAGGAATTTCGCATGAGCAGTCGTGACGGAGATGGGGATTATCGTGCCCAAAAAAGTCTTTCCATTAATTCTAATGAAAAAGCCAAAGTTGATGAGAACATCATTATTTCTGCGGCAGCAATAGTTGACCACTTTATCGGTCTCGCAGAGAACCGAACGTTTGAATCACG
This sequence comes from Pseudomonas sp. R4-15, assembly GCF_055768815.1. Taxonomy (NCBI): domain Bacteria; kingdom Pseudomonadati; phylum Pseudomonadota; class Gammaproteobacteria; order Pseudomonadales; family Pseudomonadaceae; genus Pseudomonas; species Pseudomonas sp. R4-15. The sequence continues at coordinate 1,180,470 of NZ_CM147293.1, read as the reverse complement.
TGATGAAGACGCGCTTGGCATATTCAACCTTAGTCAACCAGGTCAAGCAGTGATGCACATAGGACTGATTGCTGCGGATTACCGGATTGGCCTGCTAGAAGCTGAGAACCGTGCACTGCGGAGCGCTTATGCAAGCGGAACGTCGCTGAACGAAAGTAGCCGTGATTTATTCCCAGACCTGAGGGCATTAAGAGACGCTTATCTTTCAGATTTACTGACAATCCAAACAGGCCGCATGCCTGAGCTAAGTCGTTTCGAGCGGCGACTATGGAACGCTGATACAAGAGCGAAAATTATCGATGCAGCTCGTGCACTACAAATAGCAAACACCCCCTTAAATACTCGCAAGCCTGCAGACATAGTAGAACGGCAACAATAGAGCGCAGCTCAATTTCTAAAAAAGACAAAGGGCGCATTACGCGCCCTTAATAAGGCAGAGCTAATACTTATTGCAACCAAGACTCGACGACCTCGGCACCATATTCTTCTTTCCAAGCCTTCAGGACCTTATGGTTACCACCCTTAGTTTCCACGACCTCACCAGATTGAGGATTCTTGTAGATCTTCACTTGGCGCGTACGGCGCTGGCCTGTAGTTACAGGAGCAGTAAGTGGTGCGGGATCCAAGATAGCGACCACATGCCTCAGACTCATCCCATACTCAGCTAACAGAGTGCGTAGTTTTGTCTCGAACTGGATTTCTTTCTTCAGTTCGTCATCATTCTTGAGCGCGTCCAGCTGTTGCAGTTGAGCTGCGAGTTGTGCCTCAAGACGTTTGAATTCTGCAAGCTTACTCATCTTTACTCCTTGGATAGGTAACTAAATTCATCCCCATCAGCCTACCTAATCAAGACCGAGAAGCCTAGGGCGATTACCAATATTTATTTTCAAACAAGCGTTTTACTGGTGTTACGCAACCACTTATAAATATATACCCGCGCAATTCCAAAAGCACACCATCTAAAAATACTCACCGCGCCTATCTTGAAAGCCTTCCGAGCATGCTTAAAATAACTAAACGCCCAGCTAGCCAGTATTTATAACTTTTCAAGGCAAGCCCAAATGAAGAACATCAAGAGCATATTTTACGCTTTAAATATCATCTCACTCATACTCACAACCCACATTAGCAAAACCATAAAAAACATTACCCCAAAACAATACAGAACCATCATCAGAGCAGTGATTTTATTTTGCATTCTAACTGTATTTTTTGGCCCTCCACGAATTGCTCCAGAGCTAAAAATCTTCTCACCCAAAAACTCACAGCACGCCAACAACACACGACCTACCGAATTCAACTTTCCACCGCCTCCACAAACACCTGACTTCACTAAGATAGGATCGCAGCAATGAACAGCTTTTCTACGCTAGTATTAGTTTGGCTATTTGGAACATGGATGTTTGATCAGAGTGAATTAATCGGGATCGGCAGTACCCACACAACCGTGGTAACCCCTCTAACGATATTTGCCAGTTATTTTTCCATTGTAGGCCTTGCCGGCTTCGGGATTCTTGCTTCTTGGGCGATGTTCCTAGGAATATTCCGGCTTCGCCAGAACGGGAATTTCTTTGGTTCCCGAGACGGCAATGAAGCCTTTTTCTATCCGCTGCGAGTCGTCGTCGCCCTGACTCTGTGTGCGCCCGTGATTCCCGTAGCAAGCGCCGGAGGCCAGTCAGTTGTCCTTACTCCTGGACATAGCTTGATTGCTGGCATTGCAAAAAATGGCAGCAAATGGGGTGATGATGCGCAAACGAGCAGCTTTAAGCTCATGCATGCCTACAATCTCTTTCACGAGCCAAACTATGAAGTATCCGTTAATAGGCCTGAAGCAAAAGGAATGATTGTCAATTGGCTTCAACTCGCTACGGTCGCTACTGGTTATTACATACACAAAAACCCAACTAACGCTCTAAAAGACATCACCGCAACCCAGCTTGCGGTGATGCTCGCGGAAGGAGCTTGGCGTCGCCAATATACGGATAGCTCAAAGCCTGGCTACTATGGGGCCTCCAGCACTACAGCCCCTTTTATCAATCAAATCCTGAACCACACAGCGATTCCACTGATTCCTCCGACGGATGCAATTGCCGCGGCGATCAAGCACAGCGACAGCAGCATTCCCAAAGATGCCGGTGAAGACACCGTAGGCCGCGAAATGGACTCAGAGAACTTCCTTTGCAAAGGGAGCGGAACATCTGGCTTCGCAGCATCAATCGTGTGCTCTGATGAACAGATGGCGCTGCGCGTTACGAACGACAAATCTATCTCCCAAGGCCTTGCCGCGGCACAACGCCAAATGTGGCAACGAATCGTGCAGGCGCAGTTCAGCCGGCATATGGGCTTTAAAAACAATCAAAACGCAGAAGAAGCTAACGCACTCGCTGCAGCCAGCAAGACGTATCTTGAGAAAGAGGTCGATTGGTACATTGCAAATGCGCAATTTACGATTCGGACCGCAATAGCATCCCAACTCCTAGCCGAGTCGGAGCAATTCTTCGCGTCACTGGAGGAATGGGGCTGGATGATGGGCGGGACCTTCGTCCTCCGCGCAGCGAACGATTTCACCAGGGCGCAGAGTTATGCCTCTGAGGGTACGTCAAAACTTTACCCGACCAGCGACCTGGCTGACCTCACCTTTGGTGACGACCTCACAAAGCTGACCATGAACAAGGTTGAGCGTGAATTGGAAGATAGCGGTGACTCTACTGATCTGGCGGATCTTCTTGGCCTGGACATTCTTGGAAAGGATCCTTCGCAAGCCAACCTCTATACGGTCTCGGCCTTCGGGCGCGAACTTGCTGGCACGGGCCTGATGTTCATAAGCGGTAGCGGCCTCTCCTGGATCGCAAGCAAGGCGACCAAGGGCAATGGTGGAATGACAAAAGCTCTGTTCATGATTGGCGTGGTCTTGCTGATTGCAGGGGCCATGATCGGATACGTGCTGCCGGTCGTCTTTGCGATCTTCGGCCTGATGGGCGTTATCAGTTGGCTGACCTTCGTAGCCTCCGCATTTTTTGGCGTAACGCTATGGAGCGCGGCCCAGGCAGCCCCGAAGGGTGAAGAGCATACGTCCCAGATGGCCGGCAAAGGCTGGAACACACTCATCTTCATCGGGTTCTATCCGGCACTTGCAGTAGGCGGCCTTGCAGCGGCCGTCACCATCACCAGCATCGGCCTGCCGATCGTCAATACCATGATGGCAGGGCTCTGGGGAATGATGGACAACGGCGCAGCAGATCTCAGTCAGCCCTTCGACGCGATCGCAGGACTGCTTATCGGCTCTATCATGATGGTGCTGCTCACCTGCATGCTCTTCTGGTCGGTGTGCATGACTTCCGCGTCCCTGATCACCAACTTCCCGCGGACCGTGCTGAACATGATCTCGTTCTCCGAGCCAGGGCTGAACCCGTACGAGAATACGGCTCAAGGTGTTATGGGAGGGGTCAGTGGCTTGGTGAAAGCGCCTTTGTCGATTGCGACGCAATCTATTGTTCGCAGGATTGTCCAGCCAGGCGGGCCTCGATCACCTCAAGGCGGTGGTGAGTAAGAACAAAAAGGCCGCTCAAGCGGCCTTTCGATCCGAAGAGACTACAAGTAATCGCGAAAGAATAATGGATAATTATTCATCAGCGCCTTGTACACACCGTGTCCATCTTCATGCTTGGTCGCGACCTTATATCCTTCACGCCGTGTATAAACGACATGTACCCCATCGAGTTGCACAGCCGAAACACCACCGACCTTGTGTGCACCGTTCGGCCTCAAATCTTCAATATAACGCCCATCTATGTATAACGTATTGAAATAGAAGTGCCCTTTACGCTTAACCACCTGATAGTGATAGACCTCACCAGGCAGATTCTTTAATGGAGGAACATTTTCGTTAAAAAATCTTGTAGCTTCTTCGCTCCATACCTCCGGCCAGACTTCGCCAGTTTTCTCACCGCACCCTGCAAGAAGAACAAATACCCCAAGACAAATCAAGGTTTTAACGAGGACTTTGAAACTTATCATCTTTCACCTCCTCTCACATTCAATTCTTTCCGGTAGAATCTGATTTATTACTTTGGATGCTAGGCTTCGTCATATCGACACTCCGATATCTGTTAATCGAATGAATGGAACTAGAGCGTTCCGGAGGGCCAGAAATCAACTGGAATCATATCGAGTAACAGCGAGCGTCCGACAGGACATTTCTTGATCTTGCCGCCACCTCCCTGTCGCTGCTCCTGGAGGCTTTGGTGCGCAGCGTTTACTGCGGGGTACTACACGACTAAATTATCAGACCCCACACAAATATATACAAGAGCAAAAAGCAAAAAAACGATGATAAATACGCATCAAGTAACTATATCTAATATATAATTCGAAGCAACTAGCTTTCAATCGGTCGCACAATGAAAAACCTTGAACGCAATAAGTCTCTTGATCTCATTAAGTGGATTGCACTGCTATCAATGATAATTGACCATGCCTGGTATGTCCTTCCTGCTGAATTACAAGAACCTTTTCGATGGATGCGTATAGTTGGCCGGCTTGCTTTTCCGCTCTTTTGCCTCGCGATCGCAGCGAACGTTCGTCGCCAACCAGTTGGACATCCAGGTGGCTTGAATTATCTCGGGGGTATTTTCTTCTTTGCGCTTATCAGCCAGCAACCATATTCAAGATTCTTCGATGGGAATCATTTAAATATTCTTTTCACTCTCGGCCTCGGTCTGGTCATCACCCAAGCGATACATCACCTAAAGCCAACGCTCATCGCAGCCGGCATTACTGCACTGGCTATCGCCATCGTTTACCGACCAATTCTGAGCTTCGGGCTTTGCGGGGCGCTACTGCCGGCGGCACTGCTGGCCGCTCTCCAGGCGCGCGTCATTGAAACCAGGATCGTCACCTGGTCGACTGCAGCTCTGATCGCGGTTCTCGCGAACACCGGTGCCGGAATCATGCTGCTGCCCGATCTGCCCGCCAGGGCGCTGGCCAGTATCTCTGCAGCCGCCCTGGCGCCGCTGCTCGGTCTGGCGCTGCTGCAGTTCCGTCTGCGCTCCATCAGACCGGTTGGCACCTGGATGTACCCGATCTATCCGATTCATATGCTGCTACTCAACTCTCTGTCGATCACCTGGGCCTGAGCGGCGAAGCCGCCACACCGCGCCTCAATCCTTCCCCTTCCCTTCCCTTCCGGGGGCTTTTCGCGCCGTAGGCGCATTCAAGCGGAGGCAGAGCCTCTGCCTTGCCTGCCTGCTTCTTATGTAAATACATGTAATACATGTAAGTGACGCGAAACTGCTCTGCAGCCTTAGTGCCGCAAGGCCTCCAGAAATCGCTCGGCGCAGCTAGTACGAATCTCGGCGCAGCTAGTACGAATTGCCCAAGCGGGTTGGCGCAATTAGTACGAACCCTGTGGATAAGCAAGTGCAGCCCTCTGAAATAGGGGCTTGCCAGTGTATCTGGATTGATTTTGAGGCCTAGCGCAAAGCTAAGCGCTTTCGCAGCTAGTACGAACCCTGTGGATAAAATCGATCAGTTCATCTTTTTTTACAAAACCCGACGAACGGTAGCTACCTATAAAAATCAACAGGTTACGAAAAGAAGCCCTTATTAAAGTTTTACTCACGCAATTTCGATAATAAAACATTAAGGACTTTAAAAATTCAGCACTCATTGACTGCATATCTCGGAATAGCAAAATTGACTTAGACCCAAGCAGTTCCGAGAGATGCTCATGAAAAACCAAAAACGACAACCACTTTCTACCGTCGCTGAAATCTGTGAATACCTGCACATCGGCAAGACAACTTTTTATCGTCTTGCCGCCACTCCTGGCTTTCCTGAAGCCATTCGTTTTAATCAGCGAGTAGTTCGCTACGAACTTACAAAAGTGATCGACTTTATCAAGTCAGACATTCCGAAAGAATCGGCCTGATTTTTTGGACGCTATCTGTCATGAGTAATCTAGGTGGCGCACACTCTAAAGAGTTGAAGTCGAGCAAGGCCGCTAATTCGGTCTTCAAAATACTTCAAAGCCATACTAATAGACTGGCTTCGAACAGTGGGCTTTGTAGGGATTTACTCAAAGAGCTTGAGGCTGGTCTGTTACCGCCGCTTCCAGAAGTCATCAAATTTCCCTCTTTACCCCAACGAGCATCAGCGTTACCCACGGCCTGGATACGTACGTCGCTCTTTGTTAACCAGCCACAAACAAAAGCAAAATTCCTGATAAACGAAGTTCTAGAAAGCTACGACACTATCAGAATCGAATACACTGGCGAACAACTCAACATGTTCGACAATGATGTATACCTTGAAATTATACGCCTAGCTCAAGGTCGTGCACCGGGCGAAAAAATATTATTCAACAGACATTCCTTCTTGCGCGCACTAGGAATATCTGGAGGAAAGAATAACTATGATGCCTTGCATCAGTCCCTGCAAAAGCTTAAAGGAAACACTATAAAAATAACGAACTTTAAGACCGGCTACGATGCATTCAGTCTTATCGACCAACTGTCTTGGGATGAGGAAGTTGGTTGCTGGCGATTTTCGATAGGCGATATTGTTATTGAAATGCTCAGCACGGAGCTTTCTTACATTGATCTTGATATTCGCAAGAGCCTGACAACCCCCCTGTCGAAGTACCTACAGAATTACATGTCAGCCGGGCTGCCAGGTGAGCGCGAGGTAAAAGTCGACAACTTGATGAGATTAAGCGGCACCACTAGCCAACTTAAAGATTTTCTTGGAAAGGGGAGAGGCCTCACTAAGGCTCTGGATGAATTGAAAGCAGTTAGGTTCCTTGCCAGCTACGCTATTCATAAAAACAAAAATGGCGACCATATTGTCAGATGGAACCGCACTGCTCACCAAAACTCCAGGCGCCACGCAAGCGGTATCTAATCGAGCACTTTACTAAGAACTGCTTCGAACCCGGCCATTGCTTTTAGCTTCTCTGGTAAATAGGCTTCCGGATTATTGCGATAGTGCTGTCCAACCACACCAGTCTGGCCGTGTGACTGCAGCAAATCACTCAGCCGATCATCTACACCATTGCGTTGCATGAGCTGCGCGCAGGTCCGTCGCAGATCTCTAGGCGTAAAGTGCGGGATTTGTTCGTCATCGATCTTTCCGTGCTTTGACCCAAGCCAATCCCTGATTGCGTGAGCGAAGCTGGTCGTAGCGAATGGCTTCTTCCCATAGCTTGTCCACGGCCATTCAAAACCGCCTGTAATCGCCTCAACCTGCTCCAGCAACTCCAATGCTCGATCAGTTAGCGGCACGAGATGAATTCGCTCAACCTCTCCTCGCCCCTTCCTGTCCACCAGTCGCAAAGTCCGGCTTTCTTTGTCGTAGCTCGACCAAGGCTCTCGCGCGACTTGCTCAATTCGCTGCCCCCCAAGGGCGATGACAAATTGGAATAGACGACTGATGACAGGACCGATGCCGTCGGTTTCGGTGATCGTCGCCCAGAAATGCTTCAACTCGGTATCAGAAAGCGCCCGGGTGCCAGGCTTGCTTGTGCTGGGAACTAGAACAGCATCGACTGGATTCGAATCAATCGAGTAGTTTTTGCTGCTGGATCGGCCAAGCGAATGCTCAGCGGTCATCCCATACTGAAACGCGGCTCGCAGGAACGAACGCACTTTATCGGCCTGCCTCGTCGCGCCTCGGTTCCAGATCGTCTCCAGGATTTGCCGAATGTGCTGCGGCCGGACCTCTGAAGCGCGAAGTGCAAGCACTTGAGCATGAGCCTCTAAAAGATCGACCTTTAGGATGCGCTCATACTCGCTGACTTGGTCATCGCGCACCTTCCCCCGCCGATCCTCGATGTACTCGCGAAACAGCTCTTCAAATGAGCCCTGCACACGCAAGGCGTTGATTTCTCGTTCGCGCTCAATACGTGCTAATTCGGCCTGGTTTTCCAAATCCTCCAGGTGAGCCCGGACATCTCCGTGTTCGACAGCAACCTTCGCCAACTCACGCGCGCGCTCCCGAATTTCAGGCAGAGTCAGCCCAATACCCCGCGGGCTGAGCTTGCAGACCCCGATTTTGATTAAGCTGTCCTTCCCGTCGAGTCGATAACGGTAAAATGCCATCGGCGGCGTCTCGCCCTGACGCTTAAAAATCAGCGATCCCATGCCCCTGCCGGGCAAGCTCTCAGTGAGCTTCCCGCCGCCAGGCTTCATCCCTCGGAGCTTTTGCTCGTTTACTGTACCGGCCATTTTTCCAGTCCCCGCAAGTCCCCGTTTCAGTCCCCACTTGACGCAGGACTCAACGGTACTAAGCGGAACCATGTGGAACAAGAAAAACCGTACAGACCAGTAAAATCAGCACATAGACAATCTACACGGAACCATCAGAGTTCATGAGGAGCTATTAAGCACCTCCCTCATAATCCTTTGGTCCACGGCTCCAGACCATGTGTCCCTTCCCAGCCATACATCACACAGCTCGTGCATTTCTGAATGCAGTCGAACGCCTCAATCCGAGCGCCTATCCGGCTCGATGACGAGCACGGGGCTTCGGCGGTCTGACGTCCGGTCTTCTTTCCCCAGCAAAATGCACGGAAAACTTCCCCTGCGCGGGCGCAAGCGCTATCGTTGACACCCTGCAGATCGTCCACAATAGAACCCCTCCCGACGCCATCCGGCGCGACGATTCCCTGGCGAATTCCGGCCGGCCATTCGGTCGAGGTCGATGGCTCCCACCGGCGCCTCCCGTTGATTCGCAGTGACTCGCGACCAGCCTCCTGACGTCGATGCGGTACAGGACGACCCTCTCTAGCTGGGAGGGCACGCAACAGACCGGCAGGCCGGCGCCGTATCGCGTCGGCGCCCCATTCACATCACTGCGACACCGCGTCGAACGAGGCAATCATGGGCGAACCCGCCATCGACTGGAGCACTCTGGGCTTCGACTACATCAAGACCGATTTCCGCTACCTCTCCCACTGGCGTGAAGGCGCCTGGGATGCGGGTACGCTGACCGAGGACAACGTCCTGCACATCAGCGAGGGCTCGACCGCCCTGCACTACGGCCAGCAGTGCTTCGAGGGCCTCAAGGCGTATCGCTGCAAGGACGGTTCGATCAACCTGTTCCGCCCCGACCAGAATGCCCTGCGCATGCAGCGCTCCTGCGCGCGCCTGCTGATGCCGGCGGTATCCACCGAGCAGTTCATCGATGCCTGCCGCCAGGTGGTCAAGGCCAACGAACGCTTCGTGCCGCCCTACGGCACCGGCGGCGCGCTGTATCTGCGCCCGTTCGTCATCGGCGTGGGCGACAACATCGGCGTGCGCACCGCCCCCGAATTCATCTTCGGCGTGTTCTGCATCCCGGTCGGCCCGTACTTCAAGGGCGGCATGAAGCCCCACGATTTCGTGATCTCCACCTATGACCGCGCCGCCCCTCACGGCACCGGCGCGGCCAAGGTCGGTGGCAACTATGCCGCCAGCCTGATGCCTGGCTCCCTGGCCAAGAAAGGTGGCTTCGCCGACTGCATCTATCTGGACCCGGTGACCCACAGCAAGATCGAGGAAGTCGGTTCGGCCAACTTCTTCGCCATCACCCACGACGACGAGTTCGTGACGCCGCGCTCGGAGTCGGTGCTGCCCGGCATCACCCGGCTGTCGCTGATCACCCTGGCCAAGGAGCGTCTGGGGCTCACCGTGATCGAAGGCGATGTGTTCATCGACCAGCTGGATCGCTTCAAGGAAGCCGGCGCCTGCGGCACCGCGGCGGTAATTACGCCGATCGGCGCGATCCAGCACGGCGAGAAGGAGCACGTTTTCTTCAGCCGTGAGCAGACCGGTCCCGTGACCAAGCGCCTGTACGAAGAGCTGACCGGTATCCAGAAAGGCGACATCGAAGGCCCGCAGGGCTGGGTCGTCAAAGTCTGATCCAGACGCTGGAAGCCCCAAAGGGCGCTGCGTGCAGCGCCCTTTTTCATGCCCACCGTTCTCTTCCGGGTTGCATGGCACAAGGCCCCTGCTGCGGTCCCAAGCATGGCTAAACCAGTCCGCCGCCCAGTCGCTGGACGTCGCCCAGGGCGCCCGCGGCGACGCGCCGCGGGTCAAGGGAGCACGGGGCTCCCGGACTAACGATGACGACCACACGAGTGGGGCGCGAGTCGAGCAGGCAATCATCCCACTCACCGATCCAGGCCCGCTGTCCTGTGGCGCGTCCTTTCTCTGAGAGGAGCGAGGTAATCGAGCCTCAGGCGCCGGCGGCATCCAGCACCTGCATGTCCCGTTCGTCGAGCGTTAACTGCAACGCATTGAGCAGGCTCTGAAGCTGCTGGCGCGAAGTGGCGCTGGCGATGGGCGCGGTGACTCCGCGGCTGGCGATCAGCCACGCCAGGGCGACCTCCGCCGGCTGCGCGGAATGTCGTTCGGCAACCCCGTCGAGCGCCGTGAGAATCGCCCGGCCGCGGGCATCCAGGTACTTTTCTATACCACTGCCACGCTTGCTCTGCCCCAGGTCTTCGCGACTACGGTACTTACCGGTGAGAAAACCCGAAGCCAGGCTGTAATAGGTAATGACGCCGAGCCCTTCGTCCACCGCCAGGTCACGCAACTCACCCGCGTAGGCACTGCGGTCGTACAGATTGAATTCCGGCTGGAGGGTCGCATAGCGCGGCAGACCGCTGGCATCGGCCACCTGCAACGCTCGTCGCAGCTGGGCGGCATCGTGATTGGAGGCGCCGATGGCGCGCACCTTGCCCTGTTCGATCAGCCGCGCATAGGCGCCCAGGGTTTCCTCCAGCGGCACCTCGGCGTCGAACAGGTGGGATTGATAGAGATCGATGCGCTCGACCTGCAGACGACGCAGGGAATCCTCCACAGCGCGCATGATCCAGCGCTCGGAAAGGCCCTTGTCATCGGGCCCGAGCGCCATGCCCACCTTGGTCAGCAGCAGCACCTTGTCGCGCTTGCCGGGGTTGGCCTTGAGCCAGTTACCGATGATGGTTTCCGACTCGCCACCCCGATTGCCCTTGGCCCAGGCGGAGTAGACGTCCGCGGTATCGATGGCATTGCAGCCGGCATCGGCGAAGGCGTCGAGCAGCTCGAAGCTGGTTCTCTGGTCGACGGTCCAGCCGAATACGTTGCCGCCGAAGACCAGCGGGACGATGTCGAGGCCGGAGCGGCCAAGCGAACGGGATTTCATAGAGGCCTCCTGGTGCCGGAATTACCGGCAATGCATGGAAAGAGCTCGGTAGAACGCCGGGTTATAGCGAGTTGGGAGCCGCAAAACATGCAAAAGATTCTGTGCAACGGTCTAAGGATGTCTGCAACGACGGGGACCTTCTGATACGCACCTGCCAGGTGCATGCTGAATCCCTATCCCTTCATTCCTTCATCCCTTCGAAAGAGGTCTGACATGCACATCGATTTGTTCGACAAACTCGCCGTGGTCAGCGGCTCCACCGCCGGTATCGGTCTGGCCATCGTCAAGGGCCTGGCCGCCGCGGGAGCCACCGTGGTGGTCACCGGACGTACCCCCGTGCGGGTAGAGCAGGCGATCGCCAACGTCCATGAGCAACTGCCCAACGCCCGTCTGATCGCGTTCAGCGGCGACCTGGCCACCGCGCAGGGCTGCGATGCCCTGCTCGAAGCGGTGCCGCGTTGCGACATCCTGGTGAACAACCTGGGCATCTTCGGCGGCCAGGACTTCTTCGACATTCCCGACAGCGAGTGGAGCCGCTACTTCGAGACCAATGTGATGTCCGGCGTGCGCCTGGCTCGCGCCTACCTGCCCGGCATGCAGACCAACGGCTGGGGGCGCGTGCTGTTCCTATCCTCGGAATCGGCACAGAACATCCCGGCGGACATGATCCACTATGGCTTCAGCAAGACGGCGGTACTGTCGATCTCCCGCGGCATCGCCAAGCGCATGGCGGGTACCGGTGTGACCGTGAATGCGGTGCTACCGGGTCCGACGCTCTCCGACGGAGTCGCCGACATGTTCAAGGAGCAGATGGACAAGACCGGACAGTCGCTGGAAGCCTGTGCTGCCGACTTCGTCAAGGCGCATCGCCCAAGTTCGATCCTGCAACGCGCCACCAGCGTCGAGGAAGTCGCCAACATGGTCGTCTACCTGGCTTCGCCCCAGGCTTCCGGGACTACCGGGGCGGCCCTGCGCGTGGACGGAGGCGTAGTGGACGCCCTACTCTGAGCACCCTCGCCCCGAAAAACCTGGGGAAATGAAAACGCCCGGCGATAAGCCGGGCGTTTTGCTGACGCAGCCCTCTTAGACCGTGTGCTGGCCCGCCGGGGTGCGGTCGAAACCATCCTCGGCGACGCGCTGGCCTGCCGGCGTACGGTCGAAACCATCCTCGGCGATTCGCTGGCCTGCCGGCGTGCGGTCGAAACCGTCCTCGGCGAGGCGCTGGCCTGCCGGGGTACGGTCGAAACCATCCTCGGCGATGCCCTGCCCCATCGGGGTACGGTCGAAGCCGTCCTCGGACAACTGGCGCTCGAGGGCAGGCTGCGCAATGGCGCCCTGGCTCGACGTACTGGAGGCCTGGACTGCAGCGATGCTGCTGGCGACGGCAAGTGCAATGATGGCGAAGGCGCTGATGCTGAGCTGTTTCATGGTGATTCTCCCAAGCTGTCTGTCTGGTGACGTCCGCCTCTAGCGGCGTCGTCGATGGGAGAAAGGTTACGGACTCTTAACCTAGTGAATAAGTAGGTTAAGCGTGCTTCACAGTCATGATTGAGTTGACAATATCCATGAATCGACTCAGATAATAACCACTATCGAGTCAATTAATAGTTGAAGCCAGCGCCCGACAACGACTCAACGCAGGCACTCCCGCAGGTACTCGACGAAGAGCTGAACCACGCGAGAGGCGAGGCGATGCTGGGGATACACGGCATAGACCGTTTCTTCCTGGGGCAGGAAATCCTCCAGCACCGGAACCAGTGCGCCGGTCTTGAGCGCCTCGCCCAGGATGAAGGTCGGCAACAGTGCAATACCCCGCCCGCCCACGGCTGCATCACGGATCACTTCTCCATTGTTGGCCCGCAGGTTTCCCTGCAGAGCGACCAACAGGGGCTTGCCACGCTCGATGAAACGCCACTCCACATGCCGCGAGTGGCCGTACAGCAGGCAATCGTGGTCGACCAGTTCCCGGGGATGACGCGGTGCAGGGCGTCTGGCGAGATAGTCAGGACTGGCGCACGCCACCACCCGGATGCTGGTCAGGCGACGCGCGATGAGGGTCGAGTCTTCCAGCACACCGACACGAATCGACATGTCATAGCCCTCGCCGACCAGATCCACCGCCCGGTCATTGAGATCGACCTCGAGGCGGATCATCGGATAACGCCGCATGAACTCGGCCAGTAGGGGGCTGACATGCAACGTGCCGAAGGTCATCGGCGCACTGATACGCAAGGCGCCACGAGGCGTGGCACTGCGACTGGACAGCAGTTCCTGGGTCTCGTCGAACTCCTCGAGAATCTTCGCGGCGCGCTCGTAGAGCAGCACCCCCAGCTCCGTGGGGCTCAGGCGACGCGTGGTGCGATTGAGCAGGCGAACGCCCAGCGATTCTTCCAGCGCCATGGTTCGTCGACTCACATATTGCTTGGACACCCCCAGGCGGTCGGCGGCCGCGGTGAAACTGCCCAGATCGAGCGTAGCGACGAACAAGCGGAGGTCTTCGAGATTCATGGGGCCGGCGCCAATGCGGGAGACGCTCGATTATCCCTTGCATGCGCCACGACTCAAGCCCGCCTGCGGGGCCTAGGGCCTGTTCCCGTTTCATTCACGGCCGCGCCGGCGCCTGTTTTGCCGCGAGACAAGGCGCGAGTCGCAGGACTTACCGGGGTAAGTTCAAGACGAGTAACGCCGTATCGCGCCAAAACAGGCACCGGCCCGCAGGGTTGTGCCAGAAATGGCCTGCGCTGTCGTTGCAGGACTTGCCAAGGGAATAACCATTGGCTGCGTCCTGCGCCTAACCGCAGGCCATTTCTGGCGACAACGCGGTTCGCGAATGAAACGGGAACAGGCCCTAAACAGACGCGCAAAAAAAAAGAGGCCACCGGATACCGGGGGCCTCGAACAACCTTAGGAGCTTCCACCATGGAGCAGCGGATGGGTTCATGCTGCGCTCGTCGAAGTGAAAAAAACGTCATGATTCCATGGTGAAAAAGTGAACATTGAAAAAACCCTGTGGCATCTGCGGTAGCGCGTCACAGTTTGAACTAGAGTCTCGTTAATCCAGTCCGGCGCCCCCATGGATTACGCTCCATGCGCAGAAGCGGCTTCCCTCTACACGTCTACCTGTCCACGCTGTTCCTCGCCACTTCGCTGTCGATCGGCGGCATCATCGCCTTCATCGGCTATCGACTGTCGCAGGACCTGCTGGAGAACAGCGCCCAGGAACTGACGGTTCGCACCGGGCGCGAGGTCGCGGCCGATCTGCAGAAGCTGTTGGCGCCCGCTCGGCTGCTGATCGACATCCTCGGGCAGAGCGCCCTGGTCCAAGCCCAGGATCTGGAGAGCCGTCGCAGCGAGCTTCCCCCGCTGGCTGCGGCGCTGCGCGCCTCGCCACAGCTGGCATCGGTCTATCTCGGCTACCCCAACGGCGATTTCCTCCTGCTACGGCCGCTGCACGACGGCCGTCAACGTCGCTACTTCGAGGCACCGCCCGGTAGCCGCTACCTGCTGCAGAACATCGCCCGGGCAACACAGGAAGGTCGCTACCTCTATCTGGATCGGCAACTGCAACTGCTCCGCGACGATGCCCAGGACGGCTATGCAGAACGCTTCGATCCACGCACCCGCCCGTGGTACCAAGCTGCGCAGCAAAGCGACCGCACCATCACCACCGAACCCTACGTGTTCTTCGCCGACCACCAGGTGGGCATCACCCTCGCAAGGCACATGTCCTCCGGCGCGGTCATCGCCGCGGATATCGCACTGCAGACGCTGGATGACGCCCTGGCGCGCCAGGCCATTACACCCTCGACGCAACTCGCCCTGGTCGACGCCCAGGGCCGCGTCATCGCCCATCCCGGTGGCGGCCAGGAACGCAGCAGCGACGCAGGCACTCCGCATCTGGCGAACCTGTTGGAGCTGGATTCGCCCATTCTGCGACTGGCCGCCGGCGAACTGGCCGCCCTCGGCAAGGCCTCGAACGACCAGGTGCTGCGGCTGGATGGCGAAGACTGGCGCCTGCAGTTGCAACCGCTCGCGCAAAACGACGCGGCGCCGCTCTTCCTGTTGCTGGCGATCCCCGAGCGCGAGCTGTTCGCCGCGGCCCTGCAACTACGCGACACGGCACTGCTGGTCACCCTTGTGATGCTGGCCCTGGCCATTCCGTTGGTCTGGCTCATCGCCCGGGCCATCTCCCGCTCGCTCAGGCAACTGGCGCGAGAGGCCGAAGCGATCCAGCGCTTCGACTTTGTCACGCCAATGCAGGTGCGCTCGCGGATCAGCGAAGTGGCAGACCTTGCCCAGGCGATGCAGCTGTCCCGGGAAACCATCCGCCGCTTCCTGGACATTTCCCGGGCGGTCGCCGAGGAACGAGACTTCGAGCATCTGCTGGCGACACTGCTGGAAGAGACGCTGAACGCCGCCCGTGCCCGCTCCGGGCTGCTCTACCTGCAGGACGATGATCGCCTGCACCCCATGGCAGCACACGACCTGCAGGGCCAACACGACGTGGCAGACCTCCCGATCCGGCGCCTGTCGGCCCTGCCCTCGACCCTGCATGACGCACTTCGCCGGCACCACTGCCAGGTATTCGTCGCCGATGACGAGCTGCGTGACGCCCTGGGCATGCCGCCCGAACGTTTCGGCGCGGCGCCCTACTGCATCCTGGTACCGCTGGAGAGTCGCCAGGGCGAACTGCTCGGGCTCATGCTGCTCAACCGCGAGGCCCTGGTCGATCCCGCCGAACAGGCATTCATCGGTGCGCTTTCCGGGAACGCCGCACGCTCGCTGGAAACCCGCGAGCTGATTCGCGCGCAACGCCAGCTGTTCGATGCCTTCGTACGCCTGATCGCCGACGCCATCGACGCCAAGAGCCCTTATACCGGCGGGCACTGCCAACGCGTTCCCGAGCTAACCAAGATGCTCGCGCAAGCCGCCTGCGCACAGCGCAGCGGCCCCTATGCCAGCTTCCAGCTCGATGCCGATGAGTGGGAGGCGGTACATGTCGCGGCCTGGCTGCATGACTGCGGCAAGATCACTACCCCGGAATACGTCATCGACAAGGCGACCAAGCTGGAGACGCGCTACAACCGCATCCACGAGATTCGCACACGCTTCGAAGTGCTCAAGCGCGATGCGCGCATCGCCGAACTCGAAGCGCGCCTCGCGGGCACAGCGGAGGCCGAGGCCGCCGCGCAGCGCGACGCACGCCACCGGCAACTGGACGAAGACTTCGCCTTCGTCGCCGCCTGCAACATCGGCGGGGAATTCCTCGCTAGCGAGGACCTGGAGCGCCTGCAGCGCATCGCCGCACAACCCTGGTGGCGCACGCTGGACGACCGCCTCGGGCTGTCCTGGGAAGAGCAACAGCGCTGTGTCGGCGAGCCCTCGCCGCTGCCGGTGCAGGAACACCTGCTCAGCGACCGTCCCGAGCAACGCATCTCGCGCCCGGCCAACCGCATCCCAGCGGGCGCCGCCAGCGAATTCAACATGCCCCTGCCGGCGCTACAGCAGAACCAGGGCGAGCTCTACAACCTCGCCATCTCCCGCGGTACGCTCAACGCCGAGGAGCGCTACATCATCAACGAGCACATCGTGCAGACCATCGTCATGCTCGACCAGTTGCCCTACCCCCGCCACCTGCGCCAGGTCCCCGAACTCGCCGGCGGTCACCACGAGAAGATGGACGGCACGGGTTATCCGCGCGGCCTGGTGCGCGAGCAGATGAGCCCGGTGGCGCGGATGATGGCCATCGCCGACATCTTCGAAGCGCTCACCGCCGCCGATCGTCCCTACAAGCGCGCCAAGCCGCTATCCGAAGCCCTGGCGATCATGCGGGAGATGGCCCAGAGCGGGCATATCGATGCCGAACTGTTCGAGCTGTTCGTCGAGTCCGGCGTACATCTGCAGTATGCCGAGCGCTTCCTGAAGCCGGAGCAGATCGACCAGCCATGAACGGAAAAGCCCCGCCGGATCGCTCCGGCGGGGCTTTTCATTTCAGTCCGAGAAGACTCAGACCTTGCTGCGCTCGTAGCGCTTGCGGTCGTTCTCGTTGAGCAGTTTCTTGCGCAGACGGATCGACTTCGGCGTCACTTCGACCAGCTCGTCGTCGGCGATGAATTCCAGCGCCTGTTCGAGGGTGAACTTGATCGGCGGCACCAGGGCGATGACTTCGTCCTTGCCGGAAGCGCGCATGTTGTCGAGCTTCTTGCCCTTGGTGGGGTTGAGCACGAGGTCGTTGTCACGGCTGTTGATGCCGCACAGCTGGCCTTCGTAGATCTCGTCGCCCGGAGCCAGGAACAGTTTGCCGCGGCTCTGCAGGGTTTCCAGCGAGTAGGTCAGCGCGGTGCCGGTGGCCATCGACACCAGCACGCCGTTCTGGCGGTTGGTGACTTCGCCGGCCTTGATCGGGCCGTAGTGGCTGAAGGTCGAGGTCAGGATGCCGCTGCCCGAGGTCAGGGTCAGGAAGTTGTTACGGAAGCCGATCAGGCCACGCGCCGGGATGGTGTATTCCAGGCGGATACGGCCCTTGCCGTCGGGGATCATGTTGGTCAGATCGCCCTTGCGCAGGCCCATCTGTTCCATCACCGAGCCCTGGTGCTGCTCTTCGATGTCGATGGTGACGTTCTCGTACGGCTCCTGCTTCTCGCCGTCCTTCTCGATGATCACCACTTCCGGGCGGCCCACGGCCAGCTCGAAGCCTTCGCGACGCATGTTCTCGATCAGTACCGACAGGTGCAGCTCGCCACGGCCGGAGACCTTGAACTTCTCGGCCGAATCGCCCGGCTCGACGCGCAGCGCCACGTTGTGCAGCAGCTCCTTGTCCAGACGGTCCTTGATGTTGCGGCTGGTGACGAACTTGCCTTCCTTACCGGCGAACGGCGAGTCGTTGACCTGGAAGGTCATGCTCACGGTCGGCTGGTCGACGGTCAGTGCCGGCAGGGCTTCGACGTTCTGCGGGTCGCACAGGGTGTCGGAGATGAACAGCTCTTCCATGCCGCTGACGCAGACGATGTCGCCCGCCTCGGCTTCAGCCACTTCGACGCGCTGCAGACCGTGGTGTCCCATGATCTTCAGGATGCGGCCGTTGCGCTTGTTGCCTTCGTCGTCGATGGCGACGACCGGGCTGTTCGCCTTGATCTTGCCGCGACGGATACGGCCGATGCCGATCACGCCGAGGAAGCTGTTGTAGTCCAGCTGGGAGATCTGCATCTGGAACGGGCCGTCGAGGTCGACGACCGGGGCCGGTACGTGATCGACGATGGCCTGGAACAGGGCATCCATGTTGTCGTCCATCTTCTCGTGGTCCATGCCGGCGATGCCGTTCAGGGCCGAGGCGTAGACGATCGGGAAGTCCAGTTGCTCGTCGGTGGCGCCGAGGTTGTCGAACAGGTCGAAGATCTGGTCGATGACCCAGTCCGGACGCGCGCCGGGACGGTCGATCTTGTTCACCACGACGATCGGACGCAGGCCGGCCTTGAACGCCTTCTGGGTCACGAAGCGGGTCTGCGGCATGGGGCCGTCCTGGGCGTCGACCACCAGCAGCACGGAGTCGACCATGCTCATGACGCGCTCGACTTCACCGCCGAAGTCGGCGTGGCCGGGGGTATCGACGATGTTGATGCTGTAGTCGTTCCACTTCAGCGCGGTGTTCTTCGCCAGGATGGTGATGCCGCGTTCCTTTTCCTGGTCGTTGGAGTCCATCACGCGCTCGCCTTCGGCTTCCTTGCGGTCAAGGGTGCCGGACAGGCGCAGCAGCTTGTCCACGAGGGTGGTCTTGCCATGGTCGACGTGGGCGATGATGGCGATGTTTCTGAGTTTCTCGATCACAATGAATTCCCGATTGGTACGCCACGGGCCTGCGGCCGGTGACTGGAAGTTTTAGCCAGTTACGATGACACGAAGAAGGCAATCCACCCGGTCAGGGGGATGGCGGCGACGGCGCACGCTGCGCCGGATGCGGCAGACGCTCATCAGCCGTTCGCCCGCGGCCGGTAGACGCGAACGTTGGCGTGACCTTCATTGAGCAGGTGATGGGCATGCAGCCGGCTCATCACGCCCTTGTCGCAATACAGGAGGTACTGGCGACTGTCGTCCAGTTCCTTGAAGCGTTGGTTGATCGCGTAGAACGGCAGGCTGCGCACTTCGATCTCGTCGAGTTGCAGCGGCTCGTCTTCGGCGGCGTCCGGATGGCGGATGTCGATCACCACCTGGCCCGGCAGCACCTGGGCCACCTCCTCCACCTGCAGATCCTTGCCCAGCTCGTCGATCACCTTGTCCACGGTGAGGTAGCGGGCGTTCTCCAGGGCCCGGTCGAGCAACGCCATGTCGAAATGCGTTTCCTCGTACTCGATACGGCCGCGCTTGGCGCGCGTGGTCGGGTTGACCGAGATGACTCCGCAGTATTCGGGCATGTGCTTGGCGTATTCGGCGGTGCCGATCTCTACGGCGGTGTCGATGATGTCCTGCTTGTGGCTGGCGATCAGCGGTCGCAGCACCAGCATGTCGGTGACCGAATCGATGACCGAGAGGTTGGGCAGGGTCTGGCTGGATACCTGGGAGATGGCCTCGCCGGTGACCAGCGCATGGATGTGCAATTCCTCGGCCAGGCGCGTGGCCACGCGCAACATCATGCGCTTGAGCACGACGCCCATCTGGCTGTTGTCGACCTTGGCGAGGATCTCGCCAACCACTTCCTCGAACGGCACGCTGACGAACAGCACCCGGTGCGAGCGGCCGTACCGCTCCCACAGATGGTGCGCCACTTCCATCACGCCCAGCTCGTGGGCACGCCCGCCGAGGTTGAAGAAGCAGAAGTGGCTGAGCATGCCACGGCGCATCATCTGGTAAGCCGCCACCGTGGAGTCGAAGCCACCGGACATCAACACCAGCGTCTGGTCGAGGGAGCCCAGCGGATAGCCGCCGATGCCCTCGTGGCGGGCATGGATGACGAACAGGCGCTTGTCGCGCACCTCGATGCGCACCTCGACCTCGGGCTGCTTGAGGGAAATGCCGGCGGCACCGAACTCGCTGCGCAGGCGACTACCGACATAGCGTTCGACGTCCATCGAGGTGAACGGATGCTTGCCGGCGCGCTTGCAGGCCACGGCGAAGATCTTGCCCGGCAGCAGGCCCCCAAAATGCTCGCGGCACTTGGCGAGGATGTCGTCGAAGTCACCCAGCGGGTATTCGTGCACCTCGAGGAAATGCGACACGCCGGGCGTGCGGGTCAGTCGCTCGATCATCGCCTGCAGACACTTCGGATCGGTCACCTGCGTCTGCAATTCGAGGTTGTCCCACTCGCCCTGCAAGTCGAGGGCGGGGTCCAGGTCCTTGAGTACGCTACGAATGTTCTTCCCCAGCTGGCGGATGAACTGCTTGCGCACCGGCCGGCTCTTGATGGTGATTTCGGGGAAGACCTTGACGATGAGTTTCATGGCGGACGCCGTTGGCGCGAGTCGGAAAAAAACGGGGGCGGATTATAGCGGAAAAGCCGGGGCGATTGTTCAGGATTCGACCAACACCCAATTTGCACCAAAATAGATCACATCGAAATAATCGAGCCCCATCTTGGGGCCCCAAAAACCCCGAAATAGGCCGCCCAGCTCCGGGAAACCACACGCCATCGGGACCTGCACGTTTTTGAGCACTGGCATGCAAATTGCTCCCTTGTGAGGCAGGTTGCCCTGGCGGATATTCCCGCCCCGGCATCACCCTATCTGGGGGCCTCTGCCAACTACCCCCAGCCTCAATCCTCTGGAGGACAAAATGTCGAAGGCTGTTCAACTGATCAAAGACAACGACGCCAAGTGGGTCGATCTGCGCTTCACCGACACCAAGGGCAAGCAGCAGCACGTGACCATGCCGGCGCGTGACGCGCTGGACGAAGACTTCTTCGAGCACGGCAAGATGTTCGACGGCTCGTCCATCGCCGGCTGGAAAGGCATCGAAGCCTCCGACATGATCCTGATGCCGGACGACAGCACTGCCGTGCTGGACCCGTTCACCGAAGAGCCGACCATCATCATCGTCTGCGACATCATCGAGCCGTCGACCATGCAGGCCTACGAGCGCGATCCGCGCAGCATCGCTCGTGCCGCCGAGGAATACCTGAAGTCCACCGGCATCGGCGACACCGCTTTCTTCGGTCCCGAACCCGAGTTCTTCGTCTTCGACGAAGTGAAGTTCAAGTCCGACATCTCCGGCTCGATGTTCAAGATCTTCTCCGAGCAGGCGTCCTGGAACACCGACGGCGACTTCGAGAGCGGCAACAAAGGCCACCGTCCGGGCGTCAAGGGCGGCTACTTCCCGGTCCCGCCGGTCGACCACGACCACGAAATCCGTACCGCCATGTGCAACGCACTGGAAGAGTTCGGTCTGAAGGTCGAAGTACACCACCACGAAGTGGCCACCGCCGGCCAGAACGAGATCGGCGTCTCCTTCAACACCCTGGTCGCCAAGGCCGACGAAGTGCAGACCCTGAAGTACTGCGTGCACAACGTCGCTGACGCCTACGGCAAAACCGCTACCTTCATGCCCAAGCCGCTGTACGGCGACAACGGCTCGGGTATGCACGTACACATGTCCATCTCCAAAGATGGCAAGAACACCTTCGCTGGCGAAGGCTATGCCGGCCTGTCCGACACCGCCCTGTACTTCATCGGCGGCGTGATCAAGCACGGTAAAGCCCTGAACGGCTTCACCAACCCGTCGACCAACTCCTACAAGCGTCTGGTCCCGGGCTTCGAAGCACCGGTCATGCTGGCCTACTCGGCCCGTAACCGTTCCGCCTCGATCCGCATCCCGTACGTGAACAGCCCGAAAGCCCGCCGCATCGAAGCGCGCTTCCCGGACCCGGCTGCCAACCCCTACCTGGCCTTCGCAGCACTGCTGATGGCTGGCCTGGACGGCATCCAGAACAAAATCCACCCCGGCGATGCCGCTGACAAGAACCTGTATGACCTGCCGCCGGAAGAGGCCAAGGAAATCCCGCAGGTTTGTGGCAGCCTGAAAGAAGCCCTGGAATCCCTGGACGCCGACCGCGCGTTCCTGACCAAGGGTGGCGTGTTCACTGACGAATTCATCGATGCCTACATCGAGCTGAAGTCGGCTGAAGAGATCAAGGTGCGCACCTTCGTGCACCCGCTGGAATACGACCTGTACTACAGCGTCTGATCCTCGCCTAGCTGCACACAGAGGCCACCTTCGGGTGGCCTCTGTCGTTTTGCGTCCAGACTGCCCCTTGCGTACGCAAGGCACCGGTGCAAGGCTTGCCCCATTCACTGGGAGAACCCCCATGCGCCTGCCCCTGTTTGCCCTGCTCTGCTGCCTGACGCTGCCAGCGGTGGCGCAGATCTACACCTACACCGACGCCAACGGTAACAAGGTCTTCACCAGCCAACCGCCGGACGGGGTCAGTGCCGAAGCGGTAGAGCTGCAGCAGATCAACTCGATCGAGATGCAGGTCCCCGCCACACCGCCCTCCACGCCCGGCAACGACCCGGCCGCTCGGCAACCTGCCTACAGCCGCCTGGCGCTGCGCCTGGAGGAAAACCAGTCGATACGCGCCAACACCGGCGACTTCGCCGTACTCGTCGACCTGCAGCCCGCGCTGCGCCCCGAACACCGCCTCGTCTTGCTGGTCGACGGCGAACGCCAGGGCGTCCCCAGCGGAACACCGCGCCTCATCGCCAGCGGCCTCGCGCGCGGCGCCCACCAACTGGCGGTGGAGGTCATCGGCAACCGCGGCGTGGTGCAACGCAGCGCCACCCTCACGGTGAACGTGCAGCGCATCAGCGTTAATAGCCCCGCTCGCGCGCCAGGGAACGGTTCGACACCGCCCACCCCCACGCCGCCTACGCCGCCCACGCCCCCCTCTGCGCCCAATACTCCGTCGAAGCCCGCCCCCGGACGGATTCAATGATGCGACTGGCGCGACCCGTCGCCACCCTCTGCGTCCTTGGTGGGCTGGCGCTAGCCAATCTCGCCCAGGCGGAGGTCTTCACCTACCTGGATGCCGAGGGCAACCGGGTATTCACCGACCAACCCCAGAGCAAGAACGCCAAGCCGGTGAAGCTGGCGCCCAGCAACAGCATGCCGTCCCATGCCGCTCCCCCGTCCACCCCGCGCTCCAGCACCGAGCCACCCTCGCCGATGGCGCGCTATCGCCTGCTACGCATTCTTTTGCCGGAGCCCGACGCGACCCTGCGCGACGACGACTCGCTGATCGTCACCCTGACCAGCGACCCGCCCCTGCGAAATGGCCACAGCTATCGCCTGGTGTTCGATGGCAATGCCGGCGACCTGTCGCGCAGCCCGGTCTTCGCCGTGCATGGCATCGAGCGAGGCACGCATCAACTGGCGGCGGAAATCGTCGACTCACAGGGGCGCATTGTCGAACGCACGCCGGCCCAACCGTTCCACCTGCACCTGATGTCACTGGCACAGAAACGCCAGGCCCGCCCCTGCACGCTGGATGACTACGGCGTGCGCCCCGAGTGTCCCCTGGCGGACAAACCCGCACCGCCGCGCCGCTTCCTGGGCATCCTGCCCTAATCAGCGCACCATATAGGTGCAAACCATTGCACCAGTTTTTCGGCAGGCCCCCAAAGGGAGCCGGCGGCAGGGAGCGCCACGCACCACTGTCGTCCGTGTCAGTCGTGAAACAAGCCCTTGCGCCACCTTTCAGGGCCTGAGCTGGTTTGTTTCTTGCATTTTCCCGCGCACCACTGCGAGTCAGGCAAACCATGATCAACGACGCCCTGCAACGGCTGTTGCTCGACAACCTCACTACCGCGACGCTGCTGCTCAACGCAGAACTGCGCCTGGAGTACATGAATCCGGCGGCGGAGATGCTGCTCGCCGTGAGCGGCCAGCGCAGTCACGGGCAATTCATCAGCGAGCTGTTCACCGAATCGCCCGAGGCCCTCTCCTCGCTGCGCCAGGCGGTAGAGCAGGCGCATCCGTTCACCAAGCGCGAAGCCACGCTGACCTCGCTCAGCGGGCAGATACTCACCGTCGACTACGCCGTCACCCCGATCATCGCCCGCGACGCCACGCTGTTGCTGCTGGAGGTGCATCCGCGCGATCGCCTGCTACGCATCACCAAGGAAGAGGCCCAGATCTCCAAGCAGGAAACCACCAAGCTGCTGGTGCGCGGCCTGGCCCACGAGATCAAGAACCCCCTGGGCGGGATTCGCGGCGCGGCACAATTGCTCTCGCGGGAATTGCCCGAGGAGCACCTCAAGGACTACACCAACGTCATCATCGAAGAGGCCGATCGCCTGCGTAATCTGGTCGACCGCATGCTCGGTTCGAACAAGCTGCCGTCGCTGGCGATGACCAACGTGCATGAAGTGCTCGAGCGCGTCTGCAGCCTGGTCGATGCCGAGAGCCAGGGTCGCATCACCCTGGTGCGCGACTACGATCCGAGCATTCCGGAAGTTCTCGTGGACCGCGAGCAGATGATCCAGGCGGTCCTCAACATCGTGCGCAACGCCATGCAGGCGCTGACCTCCGGCAATGAGTCGCACATGGGCCGGATCACCCTGCGCACCCGTGCGCTGCGCCAGTTCACCATCGGCCACACGCGGCATCGCCTGGTGGTGAAGACCGAGATCATCGACAACGGCCCGGGCATTCCGCCCGAACTGCAAGACACCCTCTTCTATCCCATGGTGAGCGGCAGGCCGGACGGCACGGGCCTCGGACTCGCCATCACCCAGAACATAATCAGTCAGCACCAGGGACTGATCGAGTGCGAGAGCCATCCCGGTCACACCGCATTCGCCATCTTCCTGCCGCTGGAACAAGGAGCCGCCTTCACATGAGCCGTAGCGAAACCGTCTGGATCGTCGACGATGACCGTTCCATCCGCTGGGTGCTGGAAAAGGCCCTGCAGCAGGAAGGCATGACCACCCAGAGCTTCGACAACGCCGACAGCGTGCTCAACCGGCTCACCCGCCAGCAGCCGGACGTGATCCTCTCGGACATCCGCATGCCTGGCTCCAGTGGCCTCGACCTGCTGGCGCAGATCCGCGACCTGTATCCGCGCCTGCCGGTCATCATCATGACCGCGCACTCGGACCTCGACAGCGCGGTGGCTTCCTACCAGGGAGGGGCCTTCGAATACCTGCCCAAGCCGTTCGACGTCGACGAGGCGGTTTCGCTGGTCAAGCGCGGTCTGCTGCACGCCCGCGAACAGCAGAGCCTGGAGGCCCCCGTCAACGAGCCACGCACCCCGGAGATCATCGGCGAGGCGCCGGCGATGCAGGAGGTGTTCCGCGCCATTGGCCGTCTTTCGCACTCCAACATCACCGTGCTGATCAATGGCGAGTCCGGTACCGGCAAGGAACTGGTCGCCCACGCCCTGCACCGGCATAGCCCGCGCGCGGCGGAGCCGTTCATTGCCCTGAACATGGCGGCGATCCCCAAGGACCTGATGGAGTCCGAGCTGTTCGGCCACGAGAAAGGCGCCTTCACCGGCGCGGCCAACCAGCGCCGCGGGCGCTTCGAGCAGGCTGACGGCGGCACCCTGTTCCTCGACGAGATCGGCGACATGCCGGCCGATACCCAGACCCGCCTGCTGCGCGTACTCGCCGACGGTGAGTTCTACCGGGTCGGCGGGCACACGCCGGTGAAGGTCGACGTGCGCATCATCGCGGCCACCCACCAGAACCTGGAGTCGCTGGTGCAGGCCGGCAAGTTCCGCGAGGACTTGTTCCACCGCCTCAACGTCATCCGCATCCATATCCCGCGGCTGTCCGATCGCCGCGAGGACATTCCCGCGCTGGCGCGTCATTTCCTCGCCCGCGCGGCACAGGAATTGTCCGTAGACCCCAAGCTGCTGAAGAGCGAAACCGAGGAATACATCAGCACCCTGCCGTGGCCAGGCAACGTGCGTCAGTTGGAGAACACCTGCCGCTGGATCACCGTGATGGCCTCCGGACGCGAGGTGCATGTCGACGACCTGCCGCCTGAGCTGCTCGCCCAGCCGCAGGACTCCGCACCGGTCACCAACTGGGAGCAGGCGCTGCGCCAATGGGCCGACCAGGCGCTCGCGCGGGGCCAGTCGAGCCTGCTCGACAGCGCCGTACCGGCGTTCGAGCGGATCATGATCGAGACCGCCCTCAAGCACACCGCCGGTCGCCGCCGCGACGCGGCCGTGTTGCTGGGCTGGGGCCGCAACACCTTGACCCGCAAGATCAAGGAGTTGGGCATGAAGATCGACGGCGGAGACGACGACGGCGACGACGACGCCTGATCCACGCCCCGCGAAAGACCAGACGGCGCCTTCGGGCGCCGTCTTGCGTCATGCCACCGTACGCCCCAATCGAGCCCAAGGAGTGTGCATCGCACGGACATTGCGCACATATCTGGACACAGCGGCAGGCCGAACGCGCCCACGGCGGCCCCTAGCCTCCGTCACGGACGCCAAAAATAACTCATAAGCTATTGATTTATATGAATAATAAAAAATCATGCACATTTCTTGGACATGCATTCTAGACCTGGCACGGGCTCTGCAATAACCCAGACAAACCCGTTTCGGGGACCTTGGTACAGGCAGGCCGGGGATTCCCCACTTTTATTCAGGCGTCACAGGCGCCTCGCCAACGGTCAACGCACCACGGCGAAACCCTTTCGAGGGACCTTGGTACAGGCAGGCCGGGGATTCCCTCTTCTTTATCGCAGCAAGGCTCACTTCAGGGCCGATTTCTTCAGGGGTTCCGGTACAGGCAGGCCGGGGCCCCTTTTTCTATCCAGCCTGCGCATACCCGCCTCCAGCGGCCGGTCATGGCAGGACCTGCAGTCGCACCTCGATACGCCAGCCCTGGTCTTCGGCGCTGCCGGCCAACTGCCCGCGCAGGGCACGCGCCGCGACGACCTGCAGCAGCAAGCCGCGCTCGGTATGCATGAGCCGCCAGTTGGCCGGACGCCCCTCGACCTGCAGACCTCCCTCGGCCTCGCGCCCATAGGATTCGAACAACAGCTCCAGCGTCCCTCCAGGACGCTCCGCATAGACCTGCGGCTCACCGTCGAAATGCAGCACCAGGCTATTGGCGGCCACCTCGACGCGCAGCAAGCGCACCGGAGCGGGCTCGTTCAGGCGACCCAGCATCAGGCCGCACAACAGGCCGAACAGGGCCAACGCACAGAACACTTTGGGCCAGAGGCCCGGACGCGGGTCTACGACGGTAGAATCCTCTTCGCCGCTACCGGAGTCCCGCATGTTCCACGTCATCCTGTTCCAACCCGAAATTCCACCGAACACCGGCAACATTATCAGGCTGTGCGCCAACGCGGGCTGCGGCCTGCACCTGATCGAGCCGCTGGGCTTCGAGCTGGACGACAAACGCCTGCGCCGCGCCGGCCTGGACTACCACGAATACGCCACCCTGCAGCGCCATGCCGATCTGCCCAGTTGCCTGGAAAGCCTCGGCCAGCCCCGGGTGTTCGCCTTCACCACCAAGGGTTCGCAGCCCTACCACCAGGTGGCCTACCGACCCGGCGACGCCTTCCTCTTCGGCCCCGAGAGCCGTGGTCTGCCAGCGGACATCCGCGATGCGCTACCACTGGAGCAGCGCATCCGCCTGCCGATGCGCCCCGACTGCCGCAGCCTGAACCTCTCAAATACGGTGGCCGTGGCGGTCTACGAAGCCTGGCGGCAACAGGAATTCGCTGGGGGCGCCTAGCTGGGGGCGCCGAGCTGGGGGCGCCTGACTCACTGCGCATTCAGCGCCTCCGCCAGGCGCTCCACGCCGGGCAGGATCAGTCCTGGCTCGATGACGTTGAAGCCAAGGCGGAAGTACTGCAGCGGCGGCTGGCCGTCGAAGAAGAATTGCGAGCCCGGTTCTATCAGCACGCTGGCCTGCGCCGCGCGCCAGGCCAGACGGCGCGCATCGACGCCCTCCGGCGCGCGCAGCCAGAAGGCGCTGGCGCCCGGATCGCTGATGTGCCGGCAACTGCCGAGGCACTCGTCGAGCGCCGCGCGCAGCGCCTCGCGACGGCGACTGTGTTCCTCTCGGAAGCGCCGCAGGTGAGCGTCGTAGTGCCCCTGGGCGAGAAACTGCGCGAGCACCCGCTGGTTGTTCAACGGCGGATGGCGATACATCAGGCGGCGTAGCGCGCGCAGTTCGGTGATCAGTTCGGCGTCGGCCACCAGATAGCCCAGCCGCAGCCCCGGCGAAAAGGCCTTCGACAGGCTGCTCATGTAGATCACCCGGCCGTTGCGGTCGTCCGCCTTGAGGGCCGGGTGCGGCCTCTGGTCGAGGTTCAGTTCGGCGTCGTAGTCATCCTCGATGATTATGCTGTCGCAGCGCTGCGACAGTTCCAGCAAGGCGCGCCGCCGCGCCGCGCTCAACGCCACGCCGCTAGGCACCTGGTGCCCCGGAGTCACGTAGAGGTAGTCGCAATCCTCCAGCCGCGCATCGACCAGCAGCCCCTGCTCGTCCACCGGCTGCGCATGGATGCTCGCGCCCTGCATCTTGAAGACGTTCCAGGCGTCGTGGAAACCGGGGTTCTCCAGCGCCACCCGGACGCCCTCGCCGGTCAGCAGGCGCGCCAGCAGGTAGAGCGCATTCTGCGAACCGAGGGTCACCAGGATCTCGTCGGAACGCGCCCAGATACCGCGCTTGGGCAGTACGCGGGTGCGCAACTGTTCGATCAGTTGCGCATCGTCCTGGTCGAAGCGATCCACCGTCCAACTGCGTTCGCTTTCCTGACGCAGGCTCTCGCGGGAAGCCTCGCGCCAGCGCTCGAGGGGAAACAATTCGGGGATCGGCTGACCGTAGATGAACGGGTAGGTGAACTGACGCCAGTTGCTCGGCCGCAACACGCCGGGAAAGAGACTGGGCTGCAGACGGAAACGATCGCCCCATTCTGGTGCGCCCACCAAGGACGCCTCGCCCTGTTGCAGGTCACTGCCATCGCGTTCCACGTAATCGGGGTGCAGGTAGTAACCACTGCGGGGACGGCTGACCAGGTAGCCGCTGTCCAGCAGGCTTTCGTAGACCAGCGCCACGGTATTACGCGAAACGCTCAGCTGGCGCGCCAGACAGCGGCAGGAAGGCAGGGCTTCGTCGGCCGGGAAGGTGCCTGCGAGGATCGCCGAGACGAGGGACTCACGCAGTTGCTCCTGAAGTCCCCGGGCCTGATCGAAGTCGAGATGGAAAAAGTGATCGAGCATGACCGAACCCTGTGTGCGGTCCACAACTTGCAAGTTTCAGGCCTAGGCGCCGGACTGGCCAGTGGGCTCCGGATAACTGGACCTATCGCTGGCCATTCGCCGCTCTCTAAGGTGAATCCAGCCATTACGCGAGCCATCCCGGCCGCGAGCCGCACACAGACCGTCTCAAGGGAGCTTTCGATGAAACACGCCATCCAGCGTTCGCTGCGCACCAAAGCGCAGACCCGTTGCACCGCCCTTCTGCGCAAGATCACTGCGGCCGGCCTCGGCGGCTGGCTGCTCGCCGCTTCGCTCGGCGCGCACGCTGACCTCGCCGAGATCAAGGAACGTGGCTACATGACCGTGGCCACCGAGGACGACTACGCGCCCTTCAACTTCGTCGTCGACGGCAAGCCCGAGGGCTTCCACGCCGACCTGCTCGGCGAGTTCAAGGCCTACGCTGCCAAGTCTGGCATCGAGGTGCGCCAGGAAATCCTGCCCTGGACCGGGCTGCTCGCCTCGGTTTCCTCCGGCCAGTACGACATGGCCTTCACCGGAGCCCTGGTCACCGACGACCGTCTGCGCGTGTTCAACTTCACCCCGCCGTTCGCCTCCGCCCAGCACTACTTCGTCAAACGTGCCGGCGACGATTCGATCACCGACATCAAGAGCCTCTCCGGCAAGACCGTAGGCGTGCAGGCCGGCAGCGCCCTGCTGGCACGCCTGCCGGAGTTGAAGAAGATGCTCGAGGCCCAGGGCGGTTCGCTCGGCGAAGTGGTCGAGTACCCCTCCTATCCGGAGATCTACGCCGACCTCGCCAACGGTCGCCTGGACTACGCGGTCAACGCGGTGATCTCGGTGAACGACCTGGTGAAAACCCGTGGCGACGTTTTCGCCAAGGGCCTGCCGGTGTCCGGCAACGGCTTCGCCGCCTGGCCGATGCCCAAGAGCAGCCCCGACCTGCTGAAGTTCGTCAGCGGCTTCATGGACGAGATCCGCAGCAACGGCAAACTCGCCGAATTGCAGACCAAATGGTTCGGCGAAGCCTTCCCCGACCTGCCGACCACGCCGATCACCAGCGTCGAACAGTTCCACGAACTGGCCGGCATCGAGTGATCGCCCCGCGGCGCCCACGGGCGCCGCATTCCCCTGATCGATTGCGCAAGGAGCCCGCCAGATGACCTCACAGTCCTGGATATTGCTGCTGCAAGGCGCCTGGACGACGCTGTGGATCTGCGCCATCGCCATTGCCTTCGGCGTGGTGCTCGGCCTGGGCATCGCCCTGCTGCGCATGGCCAAGATTCCCTTCCTGGAACAGTTGCTGGTGCTGTACATCAGCCTGGCACGCGCCACACCGCTGGTCACCCTGGTGCTGTTCATCTTTCTCACGGCACCGACCGTTGGCCTCTCGCTGGATCGCGTGACCGCGGCCATTCTTTCCCTGACGCTCAATACCGCCGCCTTCAACGCGGAAATCTGGCGCGCGGCGTTCATCAGCTTCTCCCGCGACCAGCGCGAAGCCGCGATGGCCTGCGGAATGACCAACACCACCTTCTTCCGCCGCATCATGCTGCCGCAGATGATCACCAGTTCGCTGCCCGGACTGGTCAACGAGATGTCCTTCCTGATCAAGGGCAGCCCCGCCATCGCGGTGATCGGCATCGTCGACCTGACCCGCGTGACCAACCGCATCGCGGCGGTGACCTACGAGCCGCTACCGCCGATCCTGGTCGCCGCGGTGCTGTACATGGCGATCATCGGCGTGCTGCTCAAGCTGCAGGCCATCGCCGAGAAGAAAGCCAACCGCCTGGCCATGTGAGGGACGCATGAACGAGTGGCAAATCATCTGGGAGGCCCGCGACGCCGTGGCGGCGGGCTTCCTCAACACCCTGATGCTGTTCGGCATATCGATCGTGCTGGCCTTCGTACTCGGCTGCGGCATGCTGCTGGCGCTGGAACAACGCGGCGCGCTCGCCAGCACCCTGCGCGGCTTCATCAACCTGATGCGCATGCTGCCCTTCCTGATCCTCGCCTACCTGCTCTACTACGGCCTGCCGAGCCTGGGTCTGCGGATGTCGGCGTGGAGCGCGGGGCTGCTGGCGCTGGTGTTCTACCACGCCGCGTACTTCGCGGAGATCCTGCGTGGCGCACGCATCGTGCTGCCCGAAGGGCTGGTCGAGGCCGCAAAGGCGTTCGGCTTCCGCCCCTTCAAGCTGTACTGGCGGATCATCCTGCCGCAACTGGTGATCCGCACCCGCCCGCTGCTGGGCAACCAGTTGATCATCGCACTGAAGGACACCGCGTTCCTCACCATCATCACCGTGCAGGAGCTCACCGCCGCGGCCAACTCGCTGTCGGCCACCTACTTCATTCCGATGAACGCCTTCATCGTGGTCATCGCCCTGTACTGGGCCATCAGTATCTGCCTGGAGCTGGCACTGCGCTGGGCCGCACGCTTCGGCGCAACACGAGGATTCGAGCATGGCTGACGTGCCCGCGGTACGCATCGAGAAACTGTCCAAGAGCTTCAGCGGCATCGAGGTGCTGCGCGATATCGACCTCACCGTGAACAAGGGCGAGGTGGTCAGCGTGCTGGGCTCCTCCGGCTCCGGCAAGTCGACCATGCTGCGCTGCATCAACTGGCTGGAGGAGCCCGACCGCGGCTCGATCTTCATCGCCGGCGAGCGCATCGGCGTCAACGAGAGCGCCGGGCGCAAGATGAACAACCGTGAGCTGGCCGCCATCCGCGCGCGCACCGGCATGGTTTTCCAGAGCTTCAACCTGTGGCCGCACCTGAACGTGCTGCACAACGTCATGGAGGCACCGGTGCAGGTCAAGGGCCTGGGCAAGGAAGAAGCCCGGGCGATCGCCAGCGAACTGCTGGAAAAGGTCGGCATGGGCCACAAGCTCGACGCCTATCCCTATACTCTGTCCGGCGGCCAGAAGCAGCGCGTGGCGATTGCCCGCGCGCTGGCGATGAGCCCCGAAGTCATGCTGTTCGACGAGCCGACCTCGGCACTCGATCCCGAGCGTGTCGGCGAAGTGCTGCAGGTGATGAAGGACCTGTCCGCCGAGGGCTACACCATGATCGTGGTGACCCACGAGATGGAGTTCGCCCGCGCGGTGTCCGACCAGGTGGTCTTCCTGGAGAAGGGCCGGATCATCGAGAAATCCGCACCGGAAAAATTCTTCACCAATCCCGACGCCGAACGGGTACGCAAATTCCTCGAACTGTCGTCCTGATGCGGACGACCCACGAACCCTTGCAGAGGTATGCAATGAGCAACGTAGTCTTCATCACCGGCGCCACTTCCGGCTTCGGCCGTGCCACCGCCCGGCGCTTCGCCGAGGCCGGCTGGTCGCTGGTGCTCACCGGCCGCCGCGTGGAACGCCTGGAAGAGCTCAAGGCCGAGCTTGGCGCCAAGGTGCCGGTACACATCGCCGGCCTCGACGTGCGTGACGCCGACGCCGTGGCCAAGGTGGTGGCCGAACTGCCGGAAGGCTTCGCCAAGGTCACCTGCCTGGTCAACAACGCCGGTCTCGCCCTGGCCCCCGAGCCGGCGCAGAAGGTCGCGCTGGACGACTGGCACACCATGATCGACACCAACATCACCGGCCTGGTCAACGTCACCCACGCACTGCTGCCCAAACTGATCGAGACCGGCGCCGGCGCCAGCATCGTTATGCTCGGCTCGGTGGCAGGCGAATGGCCCTACCCCGGCGGCCACGTCTATGGCGCCAGCAAGGCCTTCGTCAAGCAGTTCACCTTCAACCTGCGCTGTGACCTGATCGCCACCGGCGTGCGCGTCACCGACATCGCCCCCGGCATGGCCGAGACCGAGTTCACCCTGGTGCGCACCAAGGGCGACCAGGCCGCCTCAGACAAGCTCTACCGTGGCACCACCCCGCTGTCCGCCGAGGACATCGCCGAGCAAATCTTCTACGTCGCCACGCTGCCGGCGCACATCAACATCAACCGCCTGGAGATCATGCCCAGCCGTCAGGCCTGGTCGCCCTTCGCCATCGACCGCGACTGATCGCGCATCGATGCCCCTCGAGCCCGATGTCCGCCGCCGCGGCATCGGGCTTTTTCATGCCAGTCGCACGAGGTTGCTGACGATGATCCACGCGGACATCGCCACCAGCAGCGCACCGATCGCCCGCTGCAGTGGGAAGCGCCAGCGCCGGTGCAGCCACTGCCCGACGAGATTGCCGGCCAGCGCCGGCGCCAGCAACGGCAGGGCCGGCGCCAGGTCGGCGAAGGCCAGGCCTCCGGCCAGCCACAGCCCGAGCAGCGCACAACCGCTGGCTACCGCGAAGTAGACGATGGCGGTGGCACGCAAGCGGTCGGCGGGCAGGCCACTGCGCAGCAGGTAGAGCATCAGCGGCGGCCCGCCGGCAGAGGCAAGGTTGGTCGCCAACCCGGCGAGTAGCCCCGCCGGCAGTGCCCGTCCCTCGCGCAGCGTTCCCGCCGGCATCGGTCGACCGCTCTGGCGCAGCACCAGCACTCCGCCGACCAGGCACAGGCCCGCCAGCAGCAGGGCCATCGGCGTGGCCGGCACGTGCGCCAGGGCGAGGCTTCCCAACGGCAGCGCCAGCACCATGCCGAGCAGCAGGCGCAGGCCGATGCCGGCGTGCCAGAGACGCAGCGCAGCCGGCCACAGCGGAATGCTGCACAGCAGGTCGAGCAGCAGCGTCACCGCCACCGCCTGCAGCGGCGGATGCCGGCCAACCAGCCCCAACGCGAGCAGCATGGCGAAGCCGAAACCGGCGTAACCGCGCAACGCCGCGGCAAAGAAGGCCCAGACCAACAGCAACATGCCTACCTCGTCGATGATCACGATGGCCGCTACCCTATCCGTCACCCGCCCCGACGCACAGTGCCAGATGCCGGGGCGCCCCAGGACTGTCACGAAACGGTCACGATGGCTCGCCACGCTGGTCCGTCGCCCCACCCGCACCGGTGTCCGGATGAACGACGAGAGCTTTGCCCGCCTGCTGGCGATCTTCCTGCGCCTGGGTTGCTGCGCCTTCGGCGGCCCAGTCGCGCACCTCGCCTATTTCCACGACGAGTTCGTTCAGCGCCGTCGCTGGCTGGACGCTGCCGCCTACGCCGATCTGCTCGCGCTGTGCCAATTCCTGCCGGGCCCGGCGAGCAGCCAGGTCGCCATAGGCCTGGGCTACGAGCGCGCCGGTTGGCGCGGTGCCTGCGCCGCCTGGCTGGGCTTCACCGCGCCCGGCGCCTTAGCCATGGCGATGCTCGCCGCCGCGACCCTGACGCTCGACGCGCCACTCGCCAGCGGCTGGCTGAGTGGCTTGAAGATCGCCGCCCTGGCCGTGCTGGCGCATGCCCTGTGGAGCCTCTGGAGGACGCTGTGCGTCGGCTGGCAGCGTAGCCTGTTGGCACTGGTCGCGGCGGCCGTGACCTTGGCATGGCCCTGGACGGGCACGCCGGTGCTGGTACTGCTCGCCTGCGCCCTCGTCGGGCGCCTGCTGCTGGATGCCGGCAGCGCCAGCCGGCTACCGGCCGGGCAGGCCGGGCAGGCCGGTGCGACACGCCCGGCAGCCTGGTTGCTGGGGCTCGCCCTGGTGGCGTTGCTGCTCCTGCCGATGCTGGCGCAATGGCAGACCGGAATCGGCCTGCAGGTTTTCGAACGCTTCTATCGGGTCGGCGCGCTGGTCTTCGGTGGCGGCCACGTGGTGTTGCCGCTGCTGCAGGCCGAACTGGTGGAACCCGGCCTGGTGGATGCCGATGCCTTTCTCGCCGGCTACGGCATCATCCAGGCGCTGCCCGGTCCGCTGTTCAACCTCGCGGCCTACCTCGGTGCGCTGATCGATGGGCCACGGGGTGCGTTGCTGGCCGTGCTGGGCATCTTCCTGCCCGGCGCGCTGCTGGTGCTCGGCGCGCTGCCCTGGTGGCGCAGACTGGCCGCCGCCCAGGGGCTGCGGCGTGCGCTCGCGGGGGTGAACGCCGGGGTGGTCGGGCTGCTGCTCGCAGCGCTCTACCGTCCCACCTGGGAGCACAGCATCGAGGGCCCGCTGGACCTGGCAGTGGCGGCCCTGGCGCTGCTCGCGCTGCGCAGGGGCCTGCCACCCTGGGCCGTGGTGGCGCTCTGCGCCGTGCTCGGCTGGGCCCTCGGCCTGGGCCCGTCTCTCGCTCAGCGATAGGCCGCGGCGGCGGCCTGCAGTTGCAGGGCCATGCTCTGCAGACCGCCACCGGAGAGGTACCACAGCGCCGGATCGAGATAGACCAGCCGGCCGTTGCGCAGTGCCGGCGTGTCAGCGAGCGGCGTCTGCGCGAGGCTCGCCAGGTCCAGCGGCGCATCGCCGATGGCGGCGCTGCGATCGATGATGAAGATCACTTCCGGCGCCGCCGCGGCCAGCGCCTCCAGGGACAGCGGCTGCGGACGCACACGCGGTGCATCACGCACCAGCGGCGGCGGGGCCGGCAAGGCGCGCGGTGCCTGTAGCACCTGGTAGACCAGCGCCTGCTCGGTGACCGAGAAGCGCCCGCCGTTGTGCGTCAGCACCAGGGTGCGCAGGCCGCTGTCGGCGACCTGCCGGCGCTGCCGCGCTATCTCGCTGGAAAGCTCGGCGAGCGCGGCATCCGCCTCTGCCTCACGGCCACTCAGCGCAGCCAGGCGACGCACGTTGCGCTCGAACTCGGCCTGGTAGTCGCCGGCGAACAGGCTCACGTCCTGCACCGGCGCCACAGCCTCCAGCTCGGCGCGAGCATCGCCCTGGCGCCCCGTGAGCAGGATCAGGTCCGGACGCGCCGCCGCAACCGCGGCGATATCCGGCGTCTTGATGCTGCCGACCGCACTGCGCTGCGCCGCGGCGGGCTGCAGGTACTCGGGCAGACTGCCGCCCGGCAGGCCGACCAGACGTTCGCCCTCGCCGAGGGCCAGCAGGGTGTCGGCGCTACCCAGGTCGAGGCTGACGATGCGTCGGGCGTCGATGCGTCGGGCGTCGCCACTCTGAACGTCGCTCGGCGAGGCACTGCAAGCGGCAAGGGACAGGCCAAGCAGGCCAGCGAAAACGAGGCGATTCACCTGGGCATTCTCCGGGTTTCTGGGGGTCGAGAGACGTTATCATTCGCGACCGACCAGGCGACCTCAGCGGCCTGGTAAAGAATGCAAGGATTACAACGTGAAACAGCGAATTCTCCAGGGCCTGCGCTGGACCGGCCTGATCGTCTGCGCCCTGGCGGCGCTCGGCCAGTTGCTCGCGCAGCGCTACGACATGGCTGGCCTGATGCTGGCCCTGGCGGTGGTCTGCGCCATCAACGTCGACCGCAAGCGCCGCCGCACGCCGCGCTGATACGCG
Source organism: Pseudomonas sp. R4-15 (assembly GCF_055768815.1). Taxonomy (NCBI): domain Bacteria; kingdom Pseudomonadati; phylum Pseudomonadota; class Gammaproteobacteria; order Pseudomonadales; family Pseudomonadaceae; genus Pseudomonas; species Pseudomonas sp. R4-15. The sequence goes on along the minus strand of NZ_CM147293.1, from coordinate 1,143,821 downwards.
CGAAGCGCGCTTCTGGGATATAGTGGCGCGCTCCGGCGCGCCCAAAAGGCAGCGCCTGCAGGCGAGACGTCGAAACTCCGCGCCCCTCACGCCCGGCAGCGGACGACGCCTCCCCCCGCGTCTACCCCCACGCGTTCCGGCAGCCTACCCGCTGCCGCTGGATCCGCCACGGCGCCGCCGTCGGCACAGATAACAAGACAACGACGATCCGTCACAAGGACGCACCATGCACATCACCCGCTGCTTCACCGCGCTGGCCGCTGCCGCCGCGCTGTCCCTTTCGTTCGCCGCCCAGGCCCGCGAATACTCCGTGTCCACCGTGCTTTCCGACGCCTTTCCCTGGGGCCAGGCGGCGGAGAAATGGGCGGAGCTGGTCAAGGAACGCTCCAACGGCGAGATCACCCTGCGCGTCTATCCCAACGCGCAACTGGTCGCCGGCGACCAGACCAAGGAATTCTCGGCGATGCGCTCGGGGCTGATCGACATGGCCGTGGGCTCGACCATCAACTGGTCGCCCCAGGTGCCGGAACTCAATCTGTTCAACCTGCCGTTCTTCCTGCGCGACTCCGCCGACCTCGACGCGGTGACCCACGGCAAGGCCGGCGAGATGGCCTTCGCCGCCATCGAGAAGCGCGGCATCGTGCCCCTGGGCTGGGCCGAGAACGGCTTCCGCGAGGTCTCCAACTCCAAGCACCCGGTGCGCACCCCGGCGGACCTGGCCGGGCTGAAGATCCGTGTGGTCGGCTCGCCGCTGTTCCAGGACACCTTCACCGCGCTGGGCGCCAACCCCACGCAGATGAGCTGGGCCGATGCCAAGCCGGCGCTGACCACCGGCGCCGTGGACGGCCAGGAGAACCCGTTGTCGGTGTTCGACGTGGCGCGCGCCGACCAGGTCGGGCAGAAGCACCTGACCCTCTGGCACTACATGGCCGACCCGCTGATCTTCGCGGTCAACCAGCGCGTCTGGAAGACCCTGCCCGAAGCCGATCGCGACCTGCTACGCCAGGCCGCCGTGGATGCCGGCAAGTGGGAGATCGAGCAGTCGCGCGCCGCCGAGGCCGAGCGTCTGAAGCTGATCCGCGAACGGGGTGTCGAGGTGGTCGAGCTGACTGCCGAAGAACATCAGGCCTTCGCCGAAGCCACCGCCAGCGTACGTGAAGCCTGGACGCCGAAGATCGGCGCCGAGCTGGTGGATGCCGCCCGCGCTTCGCTTAAACCCTGATCTGTCGTACCGCCGGCGCGCCGCGCCGGCGGGGGAAGGTGCTGCATGAACAATCGACCGGACGCGCGCCTCGAGCGCGCGCTGGCCACGCTGGCGCTGCTGTTGATCGGCGTCATCAGCCTGGCGAACGTGATGGTGCGTTACTTCACCGATGCTTCGTTCGCCTTCACCGAAGAAATCTCGGTGTTCCTCCTGGTCCTGTTGACCTTCGCCGGCGCCTCGGTGGCGCTGCGCCGTAACGGGCACATCCGCATCGGCCTGCTGGAACGGCGCTTCCCGGCGCTGCGGGTGCCGCTGATCCTGTTGCAGTGGCTGGCCTGCGCGCTGGTACTGGGCCTGGTGGCCTGGTACGGCGGCACCTTCACCCTGGAGGAATACCAGTGGGAGTCGGAGTCCCCGGGGCTGGGGCTGCCGAACTGGTGGTACGTGATCTGGCTGCCGGCCCTGGCGCTGCTGATGCTCGTGCGGCTGACGCAAATGACCCGCGATCGCCTGCGCGGGAGGCTCGACGATGACGCCTGACCTGCTGATGATGCTGGCCTTCGCCGCGCTGCTGCTGTGCGGCGTGCCGGTGGCCTTCGCGCTGGGCCTGTCGGGCGCGGCGGGGATTCTCGCCGGGCTGTCGCCGGAGATGCTCGCGACCCTGGGCACCAACACCTACAACGGCGTGGCCAAGTACCCGCTGATCGCCATCCCGCTGTTCATCCTCACCGGCCTGGTGTTCGAGAAGGCCGGCGTGGCACTGCGCCTGGTGCGCTTCGCCCAGGCGCTGATCGGCCCGCGCCACGGCGGCCTGGCCACGGTGGCGGTGCTGGTCTGCCTGATCATGGGCGGGATGAGCGGCTCGGGCCCGGCGGATGCCGCGGCGGTGGCCATGGTGATGCTGCCGAGCATGACCCGCGCGGGCTATCCGAAGCCGTTCTCGGCGACGCTGATCGCGGCTTCCGCATCCACCGCCATCCTGATTCCGCCCTCCATCGCGCTGATCCTGTATTCCATCGTGGTGCCCGGCGTGGACCTGCGCGCGCTGTTCGCCGCCGGCCTGTTTCCCGGCATCCTCGCCGGCCTGGTGCTGCTGCTGCCGGCCTGGCTGCTGTCGCGGCGCAACGGCTGGGAATCGCCGGAGGGCGTCGAGCGCCCATCGCTGGGCGAGGCGTTCCGCGAGGCACTGCCGGCGCTGTTCGCTCCGGTGCTGATCCTCGGCGGCCTGCGCAGCGGTTTGTTCACCCCCACCGAAGCGGCGGTGGTCGGCGTCGCCTACGGCATCCTGGTCGGCCTGTTCGTCACCCGCGAGCTGGACTGGCGCGCGCTGTGGCGCCTGTGCGGCGAGGCGGCGGTGGTCTCCGGGGTGGTCATGCTGATCATCGCCCTGGCCGGCATCTTCGCCTGGGCCGGGACGATGCTCGGCACCTTCCGCCATCTGGCGGAATGGCTGATCTCGCTCTCGGACAACGGTGCGGTGCTGCTCCTGCTGGTGATGCTGGCGGTGCTGCTGGCCGGCATGCTGCTCGACGCCATCTCGATCTACCTGATCCTGATGCCGGTGCTGGTGCCGGTGATGCAGCACTTCGGCTGGAACCCGGTGTGGTTCGGCATCCTGCTGGCGATGAACATCGCCATCGGCCAGTTCACCCCGCCGGTGGCGATCAACCTGATGGTCACCACCGAGGTGGCGAAGATCCGCCTGGAGTCCACCGTCGGCTGGGCGCTGTTGTTCGTCCTGGCGATGGGCGCGGCGCTGGCGCTGGTGGCGTTCTTCCCGGAGATCGCCCTGTGGCTGCCGCGGGTGATGGGCTACGCGGTGTAGGGCTACCACGGCCGCGTTGGCGGCGGTCCCCATAGGAGGGGTCTGCCGCTATACTGCGGCCCTTTCGCCGCAGGTCCGCCCTGCAACCCACGCTCCGACTCAGGTGGTTCATGGACAGCATCAACACCCGCATCGCCGAAGAACTGGGCGTGCGCCCGCAACAGGTCGCCGCCGCCGTGGCGCTGCTCGACGAGGGCTCCACCGTGCCCTTCATCGCCCGCTACCGCAAGGAAGTGACCGGCAGCCTGGACGACACCCAGCTGCGTCACCTGGAAGAGCGCCTGCGTTACCTGCGCGAACTGGAAGACCGCCGCACCGCCGTGCTGTCGAGCATCGCCGAACAGGGCAAGCTGACCGCGGAGCTGGAGCGCGAGATTCGCGCCGCGGACACCAAGACGCGCCTGGAAGACCTCTACCTGCCGTACAAGCAGAAGCGCCGCACCAAGGGCCAGATCGCCCTGGAAGCCGGCCTCGGCGAACTGGCCGACGCGCTGTTCGACGATCCGAGCAGGAATCCCGAAGACGAAGCCGCGCGCTTCGTCGATGCCGAGAAGGGCTACGCCGACGTCAAGGCGGTGCTCGAAGGCGCCAAGTACATCCTCATGGAACGCTTCGCCGAGGACGCCGACCTGCTCGCCAAGCTGCGCGGCTTCCTCAAGGCCGAGGCCACCCTGTCCGCGCGCCTGGTGCCCGGCAAGGAAAACGAAGGCGCCAAGTTCAGCGACTACTTCGAGCACGACGAGCCGCTCAAGGGCGTGCCCTCGCACCGCGCGCTGGCGATCTTCCGTGGACGCAACGAGGGCGTGCTCGCCGCCAGCCTCAAGGTCGGCGACGAGGTGCCGGGCGCCGGGCACCCCTGCGAAGTGATGATCGCCGAGCGTTTCGGCCTGGAGAACCGTGGCCGCGCCGCCGACAAGTGGCTGGCCGAGGTGGTGCGCTGGACCTGGAAGGTCAAGCTCTACACCCACCTGGAAACCGACCTGTTCGGCGAGCTGCGCGAGCAGGCCGAGGGCGAGGCGATCAACGTCTTCGCGCGCAACCTGCACGACCTGCTGCTGGCCGCCCCGGCCGGCCCGCGCGCGACCCTAGGCCTCGATCCGGGCCTGCGCACCGGCTGCAAGGTCGCCGTGGTGGATGCCACCGGCAAGCTGCTGGACACCGCCACCGTCTACCCGCACGCACCGCGTAACGACTGGGACGGCACCCTGGCGGTGCTCGCCAAGCTCTGCGCCAAGCACGGCGTGGACCTGATCGCCATCGGCAACGGCACCGCCAGCCGCGAGACCGACAAGCTCGCCGGCGAGCTGATCAAGAAGGTTCCGGGCCTGCAACTGACCAAGGTGATGGTCAGCGAGGCCGGCGCCTCGGTGTATTCCGCCTCGGAACTGGCCGCGCGCGAATTCCCCGAGCTGGACGTGTCCCTGCGCGGCGCGGTGTCCATCGCCCGGCGCCTGCAGGACCCGCTGGCCGAGCTGGTGAAGATCGAGCCCAAGGCCATTGGCGTCGGCCAGTACCAGCACGACGTCTCGCAACTGCAACTGGCGCGCTCGCTGGACGCGGTGGTCGAGGACTGCGTGAACGCCGTCGGCGTCGACGTGAACACCGCCTCCGCCGCGCTGCTGGCGCGTATCTCCGGGCTCAACGCGACCCTGGCGCAGAACATCGTGCAGTTCCGCGACGCCAACGGCGCCTTCCCCAGCCGCGAAGCGTTGAAGAAGGTGCCGCGTCTGGGGGAGAAGACCTTCGAACAGGCCGCCGGCTTCCTCCGCGTGATGAACGGCGCCGATCCACTGGACGCCTCCGCGGTGCACCCGGAAACCTATCCGCTGGTGCAGCGCATCGCCGCCGACACCGGCCGCGACATCCGCTCGCTGATCGGCGACTCGGGCTTCCTCAAGCGTCTGGATCCGAAGAACTTCACCGACGAACGCTTCGGCCTGCCGACGGTGACCGACATTCTCAAGGAACTGGACAAACCCGCCCGCGACCCGCGTCCGGAGTTCAAGACCGCGACCTTCCAGGACGGCGTGGAGACCCTCGCCGACCTGCAGCCGGGAATGCTCCTCGAAGGCGTGGTGACCAACGTCGCGGCGTTCGGCGCCTTCGTCGACATCGGCGTGCACCAGGACGGCCTGGTGCACATCAGCGCGCTGTCCGAGAAGTTCGTCAAGGACGCCCACGAAGTGGTCAAAGCCGGCGACGTGGTCAAGGTGAAGGTCATGGAAGTGGACATCCCGCGCAAACGCGTCGGCTTGTCCATGCGCCTCTCCGACACCCCCGGCGAGAAGGTCGACGGTCCGCGCGGCGGCGGCAAGCCCGGCAAGGGCGGCGGCAACAAACCGCGCAGCGAGCGCCATTCGTCCCAGGACAAACCGGCCCCGGCCAACGGCGCGATGGCCGCGCTGTTCGCCAACGCCAAGCAACTGAGGAAGTGACATGAGCCGCCAGGTCGAAACGGTCGGCAACAGCAGCGCCTTCGGACGCCTGCTGGGGCTGGAGATTCTCGAGGCCGCCGACGGTCAGGCGCGCCTGCGCCTGGTCATGCATGACGGCCTGCGCAACCTGCACGGCAAGCTGCACGGCGGCGCGCTGTTCTCGCTGATCGACACCGCCATGGGCCAGGCCAGCCACAGCCTCAGCGGCGGCGAACCGAACAGCGTCACCCTCGAGTGCAAGGTCAACTACCTGCGCGGCGTCGAGGAAGGCGAGCTGCAGTGTATGGCACGGGTCATCCACTCCGGCCGGCGCACCCAAGTGGTCGAAGCCGAGGTCACCCAGGACGAGCGCCTGGTGGCCAAGGCCCAGGCGACCTTCATGGTGCTCTGAACGCCGTCCACTGGGCGATTCGCCGATGGCGACGACACTGCCCCTTGCAGCGGCGTCGTCGCGTCCCCATATTGGCGCGACTCCCGCGCGAAGGAATCTCCTCTTGAGTGAGCTACTGACCCGCCGCCTGGCCTTGCTGGGCGCGCCCGAACACCTGCCGTTGCTGACTCAATCCCTGCACGGCATCGAGCGGGAAACCCTGCGCGTCGATGCCCGCGGCGAGCTCGCACGCAGCGCACACCCGAAGGTACTCGGTTCCGCGCTGACCCACGCGCAAATCACCACCGATTATTCCGAAGCCCTGCTCGAATTCATCACCCCGGCCGAACACGATGCCGCGCAGACCTTCGCCGACCTGTCGCGCATCCATCGCTTCGTCGCCAGCCGCCTGGGCGACGAGCTGCTGTGGAGCCCGTCGATGCCCGGCCGCCTGCCGGTCGAAGCCGAGATCCCCATCGCCGAGTACGGCCATTCGCTGATCGGCCAGCTCAAGCACGTCTATCGCAAGGGCCTGGCGCTGCGCTACGGCAAGACCATGCAGTGCATCGCCGGCATCCATTACAACTTCTCCCTCAGCGAGGCGCTGTGGCCGCTGCTGCACCAGGCCGAGTCGCCGGACGATGGCCGCAGCGCGCGTGACTACCAATCCGCCCGCTACATCGCCCTGACGCGCAACTTCCGCCGCTACAGCTGGCTGCTGATGTACCTCTTCGGCGCCTCGCCGGCGCTCGACGCCAGCTTCCTGCGCGGCCGCGAGCACAATCTCGAGCAACTCGCCGAGGACACCCTCTACCTGCCCTGGGCCACCAGCCTGCGGATGAGCGACCTGGGCTACCAGAACAATGCCCAGTCCAGCCTGACGCCCTGCTACGACGACCTGCCCAGCTACGTCGACAGCCTGCGCGCGGCGGTTGCCACGCCCTACCCGCCGTACGCCAAGATCGGCACCCAGCGCGACGGCGAATGGCTGCAACTGAACACCAACATCCTGCAGATCGAGAACGAGTACTACTCGATCATCCGTCCCAAGCGCGTGGCGCGCAGCGGCGAACGGCCGATCCAGGCGCTCTCCGCGCGTGGCGTGCAGTACGTGGAAGTGCGCTGCCTGGACATCGATCCCTTCCTGCCGCTGGGCATCGAACTGACCAGTGCGCGCTTCCTCGATACCTTCCTGCTCTACTGCGCCCTGCACGAGGCGCCACCGCTGGCCGACGGCGCCTGCCGCGCGAGCACCGACAACTTCCTCGCGGTGGTCCGCGAGGGCCGTCGTCCGGGGTTGCAGCTATGCGGCGCGGACGGCAAACCCCGCTCGATGGTCGACTGGGGCCAGGCGCTACTCGACGAGATGGCGCCGATCGCCGACCTGCTCGACCGCGCCCACGGCGGCGATGCCCACCACCAGGCGCTGCAAGCGCAGCAGGCGAAACTCGCCGATGCCAGCCTGACGCCTTCGGCGCGCGTGCTGGCAGCCTTGCGTGACGGCAGCGGCAGCTTCGCCGAATTCGCCCTGGCGCAGTCGCGCAAGCATCGTCAGGCGTTTCTCGAGCAGCCACTGGACGCCGCCAGCCTCGCCGAGTTCGAGCGACTCGCCGAGCAGTCGCTGGAGGACCAGCAGACCCTGGAGCGGACCCAGACCGGCGATTTCGACGCGTTCGTCGCCGCCTACCAGGCGAGCATTCTCGACACCGCCCCGCAGCCGGTCTGATTGGCCCGGCCTAGAACAGCCGCCGCTTGATCGTGCCCACGCGCCTGCGCGGGCACGCCTCCCGAGACGCTCCGCGTCTCTAGTGCGCCGGGCCTTCGGTGCCAAAGGACGGTTCTCCGGAACTCCCTGTTTCGCCCTCCTGGGCGACCCGCTTTTGTTTCGCCTCGCCGGCCGCGACAAAAGTGGGCAAAACCGTTGCCCCGGCGATCCGGCCCCGCCCGCTGCGCGGACGGGGTTCGTTCACCCGGACCAACGGGGCGCTTCGGCGCCGTCTGGAAGTCCGCATGGTTGACACCGTAGGATGGGTTGAGCGCAGCGATACCCATCACGCCGCCACGATGGGTATCGTCGCTACGCTCCTCGACCCATCCTACGGGGCCGGGCAACGCGACCACCGATGATGAGGCTTGCACCCGGGGCCCCTTCAGGAGGCCGAGTGCAGGTGTTGCGCAGGGGGATGCGAGGCAGGAAGCCGAGCAAGGCGCGAAGGGGCAGGACGCCCCTTCGCGGCGTGCCCCCCGGAGCGGCGCCGAAGCGAGGGAACCCCAGCCGCGCAGCGGCTGGGGCCGGATGGTGGGGTGCCCTTCTCTTTGGTTACTTTCTCTTGGGCATTTCAAGAGAAAGTGACTCGCCGTGCAGGGCGAAACCTGTAGTCCCACCCGAGGAAAGCGCGACGCTCTCACTCCCGAGTACAGAACCCTGGAATTTCAGACCAGCACACGCGAAGTCACCTCGGGCGCAAGCCGTCGAGCAGCAGCCGCTGCAGGTTATCCAGCACCTCGGCGAAGAACGCCGGGTCGTCGAGGGTACTGCCGCTGATCGACTCCACCTGCACGCGGAAGTCGGCGTAGTGCTGGGTGGTCGCCCAGAGCGAGAAGATCAGGTGCTGCGGGTCCACCGGCGCCAGCTTGCCGGCGGCGATCCAGCGGGCGATCACCCCGGTCTTGGCGTGTACCAGATCACGCAGCTCGTGCTCCAGCTCGCCGCGCAACAGCGGCGCGCCCTGGATGATCTCCAGGCAGAAAAGACGCGAGGCCGCCGGACGATCGCGGGACAGCTCCAGCTTCAGGCGAATGTACTCGCGGATCGCCGCCAGCGGCTCCATCTCCACCGAGAGCGCACGCAGCGGTGCCAGCCAGACGTCCATCAACTGGTGCAGCACCTGCAGGTAGAGCGCCTCCTTGCTCGGGTAGTAATAGAGCAGGTTGGTCTTCGAGACCTCGGCGCGCGCGGCGACCTGATCGAGGCTGGTGCCGTGCAGGCCGAATTGCGAGAACAGCGCGATGGCCGCTTCGGAAATCGCCGCACGCTTTTCCTCCATCTGCCGTTCGCGACGGGCCAGGGTGGCGGCACTCGGCGTGCGGGTGGTCTTGCGGCGCTCGGGGATGGGCGTGACTTCCCGGACCATGCGGACTCCTGTCTGGACGACCCGCGCGGGGTCAGGCCTGCACCTTAGCCAAAAGCCACACGGCTGTCAGCGCAGACGCGCGGCGAATGTCCGGGCGCGATCACTTCACGGCAGACGCCCCATTGATCCAGATCAATAATTCGCACCATAACGTGCGTCGTTTTGGCGCGGCATGCACCGGGCAGGTGCTTTAAAGCAGACCAAATGGTCCGCTCTAATTTCTCAACGCCACCCAAGTCGTTGTTCTGCCTCATCTTTCCCATTCTGGCACGCTCCGTGCTCTCATCCCGACAATGCTTAACTCGCAAGCATGCCGGCATCGTGCCGCTATCCGCTGCGAAAAACGCGCATATAGGAGGGATTCATGAACGTCGGCGTATTCATACCGATCGGTAACAACGGCTGGCTGATCTCCGAGACGGCCCCGCAGTACATGCCCAGCTTCGAGCTGAACAAGGCCATCACCCTCAAGGCCGAGTCCTATGGCTTCGACTTCGCCCTGTCGATGATCAAGCTGCGCGGCTTCGGCGGTAAGACCGAGTTCTGGGAGCACAACCTGGAGTCCTTCACCCTGATGGCGGGCCTCGCCGCGGTGACCAGCAAGATCAAGCTGTTCGCCACCGCCGCCACCCTGACCCTGCCGCCGGCGATCGTCGCGCGCATGGCCAGCACCATCGATTCGATTTCCGGCGGGCGCTTCGGCGTCAACCTGGTCACCGGCTGGCAGCGCCCCGAGTACTCGCAGATGGGCCTGTGGCCGGGCGATGAGTTCTTCTCCACCCGCTACGAATACCTCGGCGAGTACGCCCAGGTCCTGCGCGACCTGTGGGAAACCGGGCACAGCGACCTCAAGGGCAAGCACTTCCAGATGGAAGACTGCCGCGTCAGCCCGAAACCGCAGACCGACATGAAGATCATCTGCGCCGGCTCCTCCGACGCCGGCATGGCCTTCTCCGCGCAGTACGCCGACTACAACTTCTGCTTCGGCAAGGGCGTGAACACGCCCAAGGCCTTCGCCCCGGCCACCGAGCGGCTGCTCGCGGCCACCGCCAAGACTGGCCGCGAAGTGACCTCCTGCGTGCTGTTCATGGTCATCGCCGAGGAAACCGAGCAAGCCGCCCGCGCCAAGTGGGAACACTACAAGGCCGGCGCCGACCAGGAGGCCATCGCCTGGCTGGGCGACCAGGCCGCCGCCGACACCAAGTCCGGCAGCGACACCAACGTGCGCCAGATGTCCGACCCGACCTCGGCGGTGAACATCAACATGGGCACCCTGGTGGGTTCCTATGAGCAGGTCGCGGCGATGCTCGACGAAGTCGCCACCGTGCCCGGCACCGAGGGCGTGATGCTCACCTTCGACGACTTCCTCGAAGGCATCGACAAGTTCGGCAAGTACGTCCAGCCGCTGATGCAGAGCCGCCAGCACGTCGTCGCCCAACTCGAGGAAATCGCCTGATGAGCCAGACCACCGTTTCCGGCTATGACCTACCGGCCGACGCGAGCACCCCGCTGACCCTGCCGGCGCGCCCGGAACCCATCGCCCTGCGCCCGAGCCAGACCGCGCTGATCGTGGTGGACATGCAGAACGCCTATTCGACCCAGGGCGGCTACCTGGATCTGGCCGGCTTCGACGTGTCCCACACCGGGCCGGTGATCGAGAAGATCAAGGTCGCCATCGCCGCCGCCCGCGCCGCCGGGGTGCAGGTGATCTTCTTCCAGAACGGCTGGGACAGCGCCTATGTCGAGGCCGGCGGCCCCGGCTCGCCGAACTGGCACAAGTCCAACGCGCTGAAGACCATGAAGAAGCGCCCGGAGCTGCAGGGCACGCTGCTCGCCAAGGGCGGCTGGGACTATGAACTGGTCGATGAGCTGCAGCCCCAGGAGGGCGACATCGTCATGCCCAAGCCGCGCTACAGCGGCTTCTTCAACACCCCGCTGGACAGCATGCTGCGCGCCCGCGGGATCAAGAACCTGGTGTTCACCGGCATCGCCACCAACGTCTGCGTCGAGTCGACCCTGCGCGACGGCTTCTTCCTCGAGTACTTCGGCATCTGCCTGGAAGACGCCTGCCACCAGGCCGGCCCGCGCTCGGCCCACGACGCGGCGATCTGGAACATCGAGACCTTCTTCGGCTGGGTCTCCAACGTCGACGACTTCTGCACCACGCTCGCCCGCTGAACGCCCCTTTCGAGAAAAACACAGGAAGCCTTGCCATGCCCAAGCAATCGATCATCCCCGCCGGTTCCGGCAAACCCCTGGCACCCTTCGTTCCGGGTTCGCTGGCCGATGGCGTGCTCTATGTCTCCGGCACCCTGCCCTTCGACAAGGACAATAACGTGGTCCACGTCGGCGATGCCGCCGCGCAGACCCGTCACGTGCTGGAGATCATCAAGGGCGTCGTCGAGACCGCCGGCGGCAGCATGGACGACGTCACCTTCAACATGATCATGATCACCGACTGGGCCAACTACGCCGCGGTCAACGCGGTGTACGCCGAGTACTTCCCGGGCGAGAAACCGGCGCGCTACTGCATCCAGTGCGGCCTGGTGAAGCCCGACGCGCTGATCGAGATCGCCAGCATCGCCCACGTCGGCCAATGATCCGGTCCCGTCGCCCGGCGCGCCTGCCGGGCGACGGCAGGCAGCGCCATGCGCGTGTTGCAGGAGCCTTGCATGCACTATGAAATCCACGGCGACCCGCGGGCCGAGCACAGCATTCTGCTGTCCTCCGGACTCGGCGGCTCGGCCGCCTACTGGACACCGCACCTGGACGCGCTCGGCCACCTGAAGGTGATCGTCTACGACCAGCTCGGCACCGGGCGCAGCCCCGCCGAGCTGCCGGCCGATTACTCCATCGACGCCATGGCCGCCGAGGTCGAGGCGCTGCTCGACGAACTCGGCGAGACCCGCGTGGACTTCGTCGGCCACGCCCTCGGCGCGCTGGTCGGCCTGCAGTTGGCGCTGCGCCGCCCCGGCGCGTTGCGCAGCCTGGTGGCGATCAACGCCTGGGCCACGCCGAACGCCCACAGCGGGCGCTGCTTCGACGCGCGCATCGCCTTGCTGGAACACGCAGGCCCCGCGGCCTACGTCGCTGCCCAGCCGATCTTTCTCTACCCGCCGAGCTGGCTGCTGGAGCACCACGCGCGGGTCGAGGCGGAAGTCGCCCACGCCCTGGCGCACTTCCCCGGCAAGGCCAACACCCTGGCACGTATCGGCGCCCTGCGCGCCTTCGACATCGAGGCGCGACTGGGGGACATCGACGTGCCGACGCTGGTCATCGCCAGCCGCGACGACACCCTGGTGCCCTGGGTGCGTTCGCAGCAACTGGCCGCCGGCCTGCCCGACGCGCGCCTGGAGCTGCACGATTTCGGCGGCCACGCCATCAACCACACCGAACCGGCGGCCTTCGAGGCCAGCCTGCTGGCCTTCCTCCAGCAGCAGCCGGCCTGAACCACGGAGCCTGCATGTCCGTTCTCGACGATAGCGCCCTCGACCAACTGTTCCTCGAGGCCCGCACCCATTCCTACTGGAGCGACGCCGCCGTCAGCGACGAGCAACTGCAGCGGCTCTACGCGCTGACCCGCATGGGCCCGACTTCGGCCAACTGCAGCCCGGCGCGCTTCGTCTTCGTGCGCAGCGCCGAGGGCAAGGAACGCCTGCGCCCGTGCCTGTCCTCCGGCAACCTGGAAAAGACCATGGCTGCGCCGGTGACGGTGATCGTCGCCTACGACACGCAGTTCTTCGACGCGCTGCCGCAGCTCTTCCCGCACGCCGACGCACGCAGCTGGTTCACCTCCAGCCCGGCCTTCGCCGAGCAGACCGCGCTGCGCAACAGCTCGCTGCAGGCGGCCTACCTGATCCTCGCCGCGCGCTCCCTGGGCCTGGATGCCGGGCCGATGTCCGGCTTCGACGCGAAGAAGCTCGATGCCGCCTTCTTCGCCGACGGCCAATGGACCGCCAACCTGCTCATCAACCTCGGCCATGGCCTGCCGGAGAAGCTGCACCCGCGCCTGCCGCGGCTGGACTTCGCCGACGCCTGCAGCCTCGCCTGACAACGGAGATGACGACCATGCTCGCAGCCCCGCTCGATCGCCCCGCCAGCCTGCCGCCGGTGGTGGACCGCAAGGACTACCGCGACGCCATGGCGCGCCTCGGCGCCGCCGTGAACCTGGTGACCACCGACGGCCCCGGCGGCCGCGCCGGCTTCACCGCCTCGGCGGTATGCAGCGTCACCGACGAGCCGCCGACGCTGCTCGTCTGCCTCAACCGCAATGCCTCCGCCTACCCGGTGTTCCAGGCCAACAGCGCGCTGTGCGTCAACGTCCTCGCCCATGGCCAGCACGAGCTGTCCAACCTGTTCGGCGGCAAGACGCCGATGGACGAGCGCTTCGCCGGCGCCTGCTGGTCCAGCCTGGAAACCGGTGCGCCGTTGCTCGATGACGCGCTGATCGCCTTCGATTGCCGCATCGTCCAGCGCCACCCGGTGGGCAGCCATGACGTGCTCTATTGCGAGGTCCTGGGCATCCGCCACGGGCAAGGCGCACGCGGCCTGATGTATTTCGAACGCGCCTACCACGGGCTCGGCGCCTGACTCGAGGGCGCGCCCGTATTCCGTGCAAGGGCGCGATCCGCTTTGGTGCAGGGCACGCGAACAGGGTGCACAGGCATCCTGAAAATCATTGGAGCGAGGAGCTAAGTCACTGAAATAAAATACTTAATTAGGTTTGACCGATCGATCAAATACTGGCACGCCGGTTGCTCTATCCGATGCCAGAAGAACTATTAGAAAGCTATTCGCACTCCCTTGCGCGCGACCTCGAAGGGTCTCGCATGAACAGCTGCCGCAACGACTTTCCAACCAACCCATGGAGAGCAAGATGACGCTGTCTTATGTGCCGATCATCGATCTCGAACCCTATTTCCAAGCCTCCCAGGATGGGAAGCAACAGGTCGCCAGGGCGGTGGATGAAGCCTGCCGGGATATCGGATTCCTGATCATCAAGAACCATCGCATTCCCGCCGAGCTGATCGCCCGGGTGCGCGGCCTCTCCGAGGCGTTCTTCGCCCTGCCGCTGGAAACCAAGCGCAAGGTCGACCGGCCACGCCCGGATCAGGTCCGCGGCTTTTCCGCGGTCGCCGAGGAAAGCCTCTCCTACAGCACCGACGAAGCCGCCCCTGGCGACCTCAAGGAATCCTTCTCGGTCGGCCCCAGCGACGTGCCCGACGAGCCCTACTTCAACGGCCCCGAGGCCGGCCCGCACTTCGCGCCCAACGTCTGGCCCGAAGGCCATGAGTTCCGTCAGGCCTACGAGCAGTACTTCGCCGCGATGAGCGAACTGGCCCTGCGCATGATGCGCATCTTCGCCCTCGCCCTGGAGCTGCCGGAGGATTACTTCGACGACAAGGTCGATCGCCACATCAGCATGTTCCGGGTGCTCAGCTATCCCGCGCTGACGCAACCCGCCGAACCCGGCCAGTATCGCGCCAGCCCGCACAGCGACTACGGCAGCATGACCATCGTGCTCCCCGACGCGCCCGGCCTGCAGGTGCGCAACAAGGCGGGCGAATGGGTCGACGTGCCCTTCGTCGAGGACGGCTTCGCGGTGAACATCGGCGATCTGATGATGCAGTGGACCAACGACCGCTGGATCTCCACCGTGCACCGGGTGATCGTTCCCGAGCTGGAGGCGCCGAGCAATGCGCGCCGTCAGTCGCTGGTGTTCTTCCACCAGCCCAACTACGACGCCATGGTCGAGTGCCTGCCCAGTTGCCTGGGCGAGGGCGAGACCGCCCGCCACGCGCCGATCAGCTCCGGCGACCACCTGCGTTCGAAGTTCGTCAAGCAGACCACCTTCGGCAAGGGCGTGGCGGAGGATGCCGCGTGAGCACCCTCTCCTACGTCAACGTGTTCGCCCGCGACGTGGTCGCGCTGTCGGGCTTCTACCAGCGGGTGTTCGGCTTCGCCGAGATCGAGGCGATCCGCTCGCCGATCTTCCGCGGCCTGGACACCGGCAAATCGAGCCTGGGCTTCAACGCGCTGGATGCCTACGAGCTGCTCAACCTGGCCGAGCACGCCGATACCCGCGGGGTGAAGTTCCTGCTCAACATCGACGTCGACAGCCAGGCCGAGGTGGACGCCTGCGTGCCGCTGGCGGTGGAGGCCGGGGCGACGCTGATCAAGCCCCCGTACCTCACCTATTACAACTGGTACCAGGCGGTGCTCCTCGATCCCGAGGGCAACGTGTTCCGCATCAATTACATGCTCTGAACGGAGAGACGCACCATGCTCAACGGATGGATTCGCAAGACCGCCTGCGCCGCCCTGCTGCTGACCGCGGCCGGTACCGCCCTGGCCGACGAAGGCTTCACCCTCAAGGGTGAGCCGAAGATCGCCATGATCATGTTCGGTCCGCGCAACGACGGCGGCTGGACCCAGGCCTTCGAAGAGGCGCGGGTGAAGATGGAGAAGGAACTGGGGCAGAAGATCCAGTTCGTCGAGGAAGTCCCGGAGAGCGCCTCGGCGATCAAGCCGGCGGCCGAGCGCTTCATCGCGCGCGGCGCGAACATCGTCATCGGCACTGCCTTCGGCTACTCCGACACCTTCAAGGAGCTGGCCGACAAGTACCCGGACGTGGCCTTCCTCAACGGTTCGGGCACCACCAACGGGCACAACCTGGAGTCCTTCTACGGTCGCACCTACGAGACCCACTACCTGTGCGGCATGGCCGCCGGCGCCATGTCCAAGACGGGCAAGCTCGGTTTCGTCGCCGCCAACCCGTTCGGCGTGGTGAACTGGACGGTCAACGCCTACGAGATGGGCGCGAAGCAGATGAACCCCAAGGCCACCACCACGGTGATCTACACCGGCGCCTGGAACGACCCGGTGAAGGAACGCGCCGCCGCCATGGCGCTGATCGACCAGGGTGCCGACGTCATCGGCCAGCACGTCGATACGCCCACCCCACAGATCGTCGCCCAGGAACGCGGCGTGTACGCCACCGGGCACCACCGCGACCTGTCGCAGTTCGCCCCGGACGCGACCATCTGCTCGGCCGTCTGGACCTGGGACCGCTTCCTGGTGCCGGAGGTGAAGAAGATCATCGCCGGTAACTGGCAGCCGAATCCTTATGGCGCCTTCATGACCATGTCCGAGGGCGGCGGCGACATCGCCTTCGGCAAGGTCGCGCTGCCGGAAGCGGCCAAGGCCAAGATCATGGCCGAGCGCCAGGCGATCCTCGACGGCAAGAACATCTACGCAGGCCCGCTGAAAGACCGCGACGGCACCGAGCGGGTCCCCGCCGGCGGCGTGCTGTCGGATGCCGACCTGTGGAAGATGGACTGGTACGTCGACGGCGTGATCACCCAGGAGTGATCGATACCGGCGCCGCCCTGGCGGCGCCGGCCCGTATCTGGTTTCGAGATCCGCCATGCCCAATGCGTTGCAGCTGTCCGCCGTCGAGAAGAGCTTCGATGGCTTCAAGGCCCTCGCCGAAGCCGATTTCACCGTGCGCTGGGGCGAAGTTCACGCCCTGCTCGGCGAGAACGGCGCCGGCAAATCCACCCTGATGAACATCGCCGCCGGGCTCTACGCCCCCGAGCGCGGCGAGTTCCTCATCGACGACAACCCGGTGCGCCTGAAAGGCCCGGCCGAGGCCGCGCGCCACGGCATCGGCATGGTTCACCAGCACTTCAAGCTGGTGAAGCCCTTCACGGTCGCCGAGAACATCCTCCTCGGCCTGCCGCGCGGTAGCGGCAGCCACCGCAAGCGCCTGCGCGCACTGGAGGCGCAGATCGCCGAGAAGGCCGCGCAGATCGGCTTCGCCATCGACCCACGGGCGCGGGTGGAAGACCTGTCCATCGCCGAACAGCAGCGCGTGGAGATCCTCAAGGTGCTGCTCGCCGGCGCGCGCATCCTGATCCTCGACGAACCCACCGCGGTGCTCACCGACCAGGAGGGCGAGCGCCTGCTCGCCACCGTGCGCCAGCTCGCCGCCAAGGGTGCGGCGGTGGTGCTGGTCACCCACCGCATGAACGACGTCAAGCGCTTCGCCGACCGCGTCACGGTGATGCGCAGCGGGCGCACCCTGCAGACCCTCGATCCGACGCAGGTGGAGATCGCCGAACTGGTGCGCCTGACCGTCGGCGAATCCCTCCCCGCAGCCGATCATCCGCGCAGCGAAGCCGGCGCCGAACGTCTGCGCATTCGCGGCCTGCGCTCGCCGGAAAACGGCGGCAAGCGCGTGCTCGACGGCATCGACCTGGCCTTGCGCGGTGGCGAGATCTACGGCATCGCCGGGGTCGGCGGCAACGGCCAGGCGGAACTGGCCAACGTGCTCATGGGCCTGCCCGAACCCTGCGAGGGCGAGATCCAGCTGGAAGGCTTCGGCGACCTGCGCGCGGCCAGCCCCGAGCAGCGCCGCGCCCTGCGCATCGCGGTGATTCCCGCCGACCGCTACGGCCTGGCGCTGGCCGGCGAGCTGTCGATCGCCGAGAACTTCGCCATCGGCCAGGTCCACAGCGGCCGCTACGGACCGTTCTGGCACCTGCGCGAAGGCCGCGCCCGCAGCGATGCGCTGCAGGCGGTGGAACGCTTCGACGTGCAGGGCGTGCGCTCGCCGGCGCAGAAGGCCGCGCTGCTCTCCGGCGGCAACGCGCAGAAGCTGGTGATCGCCCGGGAGTTCTCCCGCGAGCCGGCCATCGTCCTCGCCCACAGTCCCAGCCGCGGGCTCGACGTGCGCGCTGGCGCGGCGGTGCACCAGCGCCTGCTCGACGCCCGCGCCGCCGGCGCCGCGGTATTGCTGATCAGCGAAGACCTCGACGAGGTACTGGCGCTGGCCGACCGCATCGGCGTGATGAGCGCCGGGCGCATCGTCGGCGAATTCCAACGACCGGCCGACCGCCAGGCGATCGGCAAAGCGATGGTGAACCATGTCTGAAAGCGCATCCCCTGCCGCTCCCCGGCGCCCGGCGCTGCTGGAGCGGCGCTACACCCTGGAAATCCGCCAGCAGATGGCCTGGCCCTGGCAACTGGCGATCCTGCTGCTGTCGCTGCTGCTCGGCCTGGGCCTGTCCGCGGCGATCCTGATCGCCGCCGGGGTGCCCGGTGGCGAGCTGCTCAACGAGTTCGTGATCCTCACCCTGTTCGACGTGCAGAGCCTCAAGGCCGTGCTGTTCCAGGCGGCGCCCATCGTCATGGTCGGCATCGCCGGCTGCCTGGCGTTCCGTGCGCGTTTCTGGAACCTCGGCCTGGAGGGGCAGATGATCTTCGGCGGGATCGCCGCCACCGCCGTCTCGCTGCTGCAGATCGGCCCGGAATCCACGCGCCTGCTGCTGATGTTCGTCGCCGCCGCGCTGGCCGGCCTGGCCTGGGCCGTGGCACCGGTGCTGCTCAAGCTGAAGCTGTCGCTCAACGAGATCATCTCCACGCTGATGCTCAACTACATCGCCGCGAACTTCCTCCTGCACCTGGTCTACGGCGCCTGGAAGGATCCCAAGGACAGCTTCCCCTACTCGCCGCAGTACCGCGCCTTCGAGCGCCTGCCGGAATTCCTCGACGGCTACAGCCTGGCCATTCCACTGGCCGTGGCGGTGGCACTGCTGGCCTGGTGGTTCGTGCGCATCTGCCGCGCCGGGCTGTACCTGCGCTTCGTCGACGCCGCACCCAAGGTGGCCGCCGCCAACGGCGTGCCGGTACGCCAGGTGATCATCGGCACCGTGCTGCTCTCCGGCGCACTGGCAGGCATCGCCGGCTGCGTGGTCACCACCGGCCAGGAGGGGCGCCTGACCCAGGCGTTCTACAGCGGCTATGGCTTCTCCGGAATCCTCATCGCCTTCCTCGCGCGCAACAACCCGCTGGCCGCCACCCTGGTCGGCATCCTGGTCGCGGCGCTGTTCGTCGCCGGGCGCAACCTGCAGGTGTTCTACCAGATCCCCTTCTCCATGGTGCAACTGATCCAGGCGCTGGTGGTGATCTGCGTGGCCTCCTCCGACTTCTTCATCCGCCACCGCATTCGCCGCGTCGCCGGGGGGGAAAGCTGATGGACGTGATCGCCAGCTGGCTCGGCAACCTGCCGGACTTCGCCGTCCCCTACGCGCTCGCCGCACTGGGCCTGATCATCTGCGAGCGCGCCGGGGTACTGGCACTGGGGGCCGAGGGCCTGCTGCTCGCCGGCGCCCTGGCCGGCATCGGCTGCCAGCTCGGCTTCGGCCTGCCCGGCCTGTCGCTGCTCGCCGGGATGGCCGCCGCCGCCGCGGTGTCGGTGCTGTTCGCGGTGATGGTGATCCTCCTGCGGGTCAATCAGGTGATCGCCGGGCTGACCCTGGTGTTCTTCTGCCAGGGCCTGACCAGCCTGCTCGGCACGCTGCTGGAGTGGACCAACCAACCGGTGCACGGCCTCGCCGCGTTGCCGCTGTGGCCGCTCTCCGAGCTGCCGGTGGTGGGCAAGCTGTTCGTGCAGAACCCGATGGTCTACCTGACCCTGCCGATCTTCCTAGCCGTGGTCTGGTTCCTCGAGCGCAGCACCACCGGCCTGCGCCTGCGCGCGGTCGGCGAGAACCCGCAGGCGGCCGACGCCGCCGGCATCCCGGTGCTCGCCTACCGCTTCTGGGCGGTGCTCGCCGGCTCGGCGCTGGTGGGCCTGGCCGGCGCCTACATGTCGGTGCTCTCGACCAAGCTGTGGATCGCCGACATGGCCGGTGGACGCGGCTGGATCGCCGTGGCCCTGGTGATCTTCGCCCGCTGGTCGCCGTGGAAGGCGCTGGCCGGCGCCGTGCTGTTCGGCTGCATCGAGGCACTGATCCCGCAACTGGCCGCCGCCGGCATCCGCCTGCCGCAATACTTCGTGCTGATGACGCCCTACGCGGTGACCCTGGCGGTGATGATCTGGGTGGCCGTGCAAGGCCGCGCGCGCAGCGCACAGCCCGGCGCCCTGGGCGAGGCCTACGTCCGCGAGGAGCGGCGCTAGCCGCTCACCGCTCACTCATTTCCAGGAAAGCCCATGCGCACCTTCGTCTACGAAAAACCCCGCGAGCTGGACCCGTCGCAGTTCGCCGACTACCTCGATCCCGCGCGCACCGCGGTGATCTCCATCGACCTGCACCGCGGCCACCTCGATCCGTCGCCGGACTGCCCCTGCCCGGCGCCCCGGGCGCAGGCGCTGGTGGAACCGGTGGATGCCTTCCACGACGCCGCCCGTGCCCTGGGCGTGCGCATCGTGCACGTGCGCTCGGTGCTGCGCGCCGACGGCTCGGACGACCTCGGCGGCATTCCCGCCGCCTGGCGGCGTACCTTCCCGCTGCACATCGGCGCGATTCCCAACCACGCCGAGCACGCCCTGGAGGGCTCGCGCTGGACCGAGTGGATGACCCGCGTCGAGCCCGGCGACCTCAGCGTCTCCAACAAGCGCAGGCTGTCGGCCTTCTACCCGACCGACCTGGATTTCCTGCTGCGCAACCAGCGTATCGACACCCTGGTGTTCGACGGCGGCTTCACCGACTGCTGCGTGCTCAACAGCGCCTTCGAGGCGAGCAACCTGAACTACCGGGTGATCGTCCTGCGTGACCTGGTGCGCGGCACCGACGAGCACCTGGAAGGCGCAGCGCTGTCGATGGTCTCCCTGCACCTGGGCCTGGTGATGGAATCGCAGGATCTGTTGACGGTATGGCGCGAAGCCCGCTGAAACCTCCGCCCTACGCCAGCACCTTCTCGAAGATCTTCGAATTGCGCTGAAAGTTGTACAGCGAGGCGCGCGCCGCCGGCAGACGCTCGACGCCACTGGGCTCGAAGCCACGCTCGCGGAACCAGTGCGCGGTGCGCGTGGTGAGCACGAACAGGGTGTTCAGCCCGGCGGCGCGGGCGCGCTCCTCGATGCGTTCGAGCAGTTCGTCGCCGCGCTGGCCATGGCGATAGGCCGGATTCACCGCCAGGCAGGCGAGCTCGCCGGCCTGGGAATCGGCGATCGGGTAGAGCGCCGCGCAGGCGATGATCAGACCGTCGCGCTCGATGATGGTGAACTGCTCGATCTCCCGTTCGAGCACCTCACGGGAGCGGCGCACGAGGATGCCCTGTTCCTCCAGCGGGGTGATGAGGTCGATCAGCCCGCCGACGTCCTTGATGGTCGCCTCGCGGATCTGCTCGAACTGCTCCTGGTCGACCAGGGTGCCGCCGCCGTCACGGGTGAACAGCTCGGTGAGCAGCGCGCCGTCTTCGGCATAGCTGACGATGTGCGCACGCTTGACCCCGGCACGGCAGGCCTGGGCGGCGGCGTCGAGCAGTTCGGCCTGGTAGCAGCTGCCCAGACGCTTGAGGTGCGCCGGCACCTGTTGCGGGCGCAACTCGCGGATCAGCTTGCCGTCCTCGCCGAGCAGGCCGTGCTCGGCGCCGAAGAGGATCAGCTTGTCCGCGCCCAGGTCGACCGCGGCACGCATCGCCACGTCCTCGCAGGCGAGGTTGAACACCTCGCCGGTCGGCGAGTAGCCCAGCGGCGAGAGCAGCACGATATTGCGCTCGTCGAGCTGGCGGCCGATGCCCTTGCGGTCGATACGCCGCACTTCGCCGGTGTGGTGGAAGTCGACGCCATCGAGCACACCGATCGGCCGTGCGGTGACGTAATTGCCGCTGGTCACGCGCAGCCGCGCGCCCTGCATCGGCGAGGCGGCCATGTCCATCGACAGGCGCGCCTCGATGGCGATGCGCAGCGCGCCCACCGCCTCGATCACGCACTCCAGGGTCGGCGTGTCGGTGATGCGCAAATCGCGGTGATAGCTCGGCTGCAGGTCGCGCTGGGCAAGCCGCGCCTCGATCTGCGGGCGCGAACCATGCACCAGCACCAGGCGCACGCCGAGGCTGTGCAGCAGCACCAGGTCATGCACGATGGTGCCGAAGTTGGCGTGGGCGACGCCGTCGCCGGGCAGCATCACCACGAAGGTGCGCTCCCGGTGGGCGTTGATGTAGGGCGATGCGTGGCGTAGCCAGTGGACGGAATCGTTTTGCATGGGAATGGGGAACCCGGACGGTGAATGATGAGCCTGGCGGGGGAATGGAAATGCGGGCTATCGTCGTCGCAACACGTTCTGCGGTTCCTTCTGGTTACGCGGGCTTGAGGCAGTAATGCTGAATCATCCCGCGCAACAGGTCTACCGTGGGCGTGATGCGTGAGAGATCCAGGTACTCGTCGGGTTGATGGGCACAGGCGATGTCGCCGGGACCGAGCACCAGCGTCTGGCAGCCGAGCGACTGCAGATAGGGCGCCTCGGTGGCGAAGGCGACCGCCTCGGCCTGATGTCCGGTGAGCCGCTCGGCCAAGCGTACCAGTTCACTTTCGGCGGGTTCTTCGAACGGCGGCACCGCCGGGAACAGTGGCGCGTAGTCCAGCGCCACGCCGCGCCGCTCGGCCAGCGGTTGCAAGCGGGTGAAGATCGCCTCGCGCAGTTGCTGCGGGTCCATCCCCGGCAGCGGCCGCAGGTCGAACTCCAGGGCGCACTGGCCACAGATGCGGTTGGGGTTGTCGCCGCCGTGGATGCAGCCCAGGTTGAGGGTCGGCACTGCGACGTCGAACAACGGGTTGCGGTACTGCGCCTGCCATTCGCCACGCAGCGCGAGCAACTCGCCGAGGGCTTCGTGCATCGCCTCCATGGCGCTGCTGCCCAGGCTCGGGTCGGAGGAATGGCCGCTCTGTCCGAGCCATTCCAGTCGCTCCATCATGATCCCCTTGTGCAGGCGCACCGGACGCAGCCCGGTGGGTTCGCCGATCACCGCCGCGCGCCCCAGCGGTCGCCCCGCCTCGGCCAACGCGCGGGCGCCGGACATCGAGCTCTCCTCGTCGCAGGTCGCGAGCACCAGCAGCGGCCGGTCGAAGCGTTGCTCGAGCAACGGCAGTACGGCTTCGACGATCAGCGCGAAGAAGCCCTTCATGTCGCACACGCCCAGGCCGTACCAGCGGTCATCGGCCTCGCGCAGGCGCAGCGGGTCACTCTTCCACAGGGCGGGATCGCAGGGCACGGTGTCGCTGTGGCCGGCCAGCACCAAACCACCGGGGCCGCTGCCCAGGCTGGCCAGCAGGTTGAATTTGCCGGGGGTGACTTCCTGCACTTCGCAGGCGAAGCCGAGGTCGGCGAACCAGGCCTGGAGCAGTTCGATGACCGGACGATTGCTCTGATCGAGACTCGCCTGGGTGCAGCTCACCGAGGGGGCGGCGATCAGCGCGGCGAAGCGCTCTTGCAGGTTCGGCAGGGGCATGTGCGTGGCTCCTGGGCGGCGGCCCATCATAGGGCCATTTGCCGCAGCGCAGGAAGCGTTCGGCCGGTCACGGCGGCGACCGGCCGATGAGCCGTCAGACGAAGATCGCCTTGAGGATGGTGAAGAACAGGATGGACAGCGCGGCGCCAGCCGGCAGGGTGATGATCCAGGAGACGAAGATCGAGCCGATCACGCCCAGGTTCAGCGCGCCGATACCGCGGGCGATGCCGATGCCGAGCACCGCGCCGACCAGGGTATGGGTGGTGGATACCGGCAGGCCGATGGCGGAGGCGCCGACCACGGTGCTGGCGGTGGCCAGCTCGGCGGCGAAACCGCGGCTGGGGGTCAGCTCGGTGATTTCCTTGCCGATGGTGGCGATCACCTTGTAGCCGTAGGTGGCCAGGCCGACCACGATGCCCACCGCACCGAGCAACAGGACCCAACCGGGCACCGCGGACTTGGCGCCCACGGTCAGGTCGCCGCCGGCGGAGATGACGCCCGCGATCGCCGCCAGAGGCCCCACCGCATTGGCCACGTCATTGGCACCGTGGGCGAAGGCCATGGAGCAGGCGGTGAAGATCATCAGGGTGGCGAAGACCTTTTCCACGCTGGCGAACTGGAAGGTGCGGTTGGCCTCGGGGTCGAGCTTGATGCGCGACAGCAGGGCGACGCCCAGCAGCATCACCGCCACGCCGATGGCCAGCGCGAGGAGGATGCTTTCCGCCCCGGAGAGCGACAGGCCGACGTGCTTGAGCCCCTTGGTCACGGTCATCAGCGCGACCATGAAGCCGGTGGCGAACATGTACACCGGCACGTAGCGCTTGGCGTTGTGGAACGGGTCCTCGGTGTTGATGATGAAGCGCTGCACGGTCATGAAGATGCCGAAGGCGATCATCCCCGAGAGCAGCGGCGTGACCACCCAGCTGGCGACGATCGGGCCGATGGCGTGCCAGTGCACCGCGTCCACCGAGATGCCCACGGCGGCGAAGCCGATCACCGCGCCGACGATGGTGTGCGTGGTCGACACCGGCCAGCCCTTGCTGGTGGCGATCAACAGCCAGGTGCCGGCGGCCAGCAGGGCCGAGAGCATGCCCAGGACCATCAGGTCGGGGGTGATCGCCGAGGCATCGACGATGCCGTTCTTGATCGTTTCGGTGACCTCGCCACCGGCCAGGTAGGCACCGCAGAACTCGAAGACCATGGCGATGAAAATCGCCTGGCGGATGGTCAGCGCGCGCGAGCCGACCGAGGTGCCCATGGCATTGGCGACGTCATTGGCGCCCACGCCCCAGGCCATGAAGAAACCGAAGACGCAGGCGAGAACAAGGAGTACGAAGCCGTAATCCGCAATGAAAGACATAGGAAGTTACCTGTTATCCGAAAGACGCCACTAGCGCGCCAGCAGTTGTTCCAGTCGATTGCCCACGCGCTGGGCACGGTCGGCGACGTCACCGACCCAGTCGATGATCTTGTAGAGGAACATCACGTCCACCGGCGGTAGTTCCTTCTCCAGGCGGAACAAGGCACGACGCACCTCGATCTGCAGGCGGTCGGTGTCATCCTCGATGCTGTCGAGCTCTTCCACCATGGACTCCACCAGGGTGGCTTCGCGACCGGAGAAACCGGTCTCGAGCAGCGAATCCAGCTCGTTCATCGCCTTCAGCGCCTGGGCGCTGGCATCCACGGTGCGCTGCACGTAGGTGAGCATCTGCGGCTGCAGCGCCGGCGGCACCTTCATGCAACGGCCAAGCATCAGCCCGGCGATGTCCTTGGCACGGTTGGCGATCTTGTCCTGCACGCTGAGCAGTTCCAGCAGGTCGGAACGAGGCACCGGCAGGAACAGGCTCTTGGGAAGGTGCAGGCGCACGCTCTTCTTGAGCTTGTCGGCCTCGCGCTCCAGCCTCACCATCTCCTGCTGCACGTGCTCGACGCGCTCCCAGTCCTCGGCCATCACGGCCTGGAAGAAGGGCACCAGGTTGGCGGCGCACTCGTGGGATTTGGCGATGTGCTGCTGCATCGGGCCGATGGGTGAACGGCCGAAGAGACTGACGAAGGGGTTGGTCGGCATGGGCGATCCCGTGGACGATGAGGGCGCAATTATAAGGGTGACCCGAAGACCTCGCCATAGCGGGTCATCGCCGAGCGGGCATCGCAGCGCGTCGGAATCGGCGATAATGGCGACATTCCTGCCCTATCGGATCCGCCGTGAACAAAGAAACCGAAATCAAACTGGGCGCCAGCGCCGAGACTCTCGCCGCCCTGCGCGACCATCCCCTGCTGAAGAAGCGCAACAAGAGCGGCTGGGCCAGCCGTGAACTGCTCAACCGCTACTACGACAGCGACGACCTGGCGCTGGCCGCGGCCCGCGTGGCGTTGCGCGTGCGGCGTGACGGCGAGCAGTTCATCCAGACCTTCAAGAGCCGCGGACAGAGCGTGGCCGGACTCTCCGAGCGCAACGAATGGGAATGGCCGTTGCCGAGCGCCGAGCTGGACGTCGCGCTGCTCGACGACCACTGCTGGCCGCAGGCGTTGGCCGCGCTGGACAAGGCGCGCCTGCAGCCGGTGTTCAGCACCGACTTCACCCGCGAATACGCGGAGATCGCCTGGGGTCGCGGCAAGGCCAAGGTGGTGATCGAGGTCGCCCTCGACCGCGGCAAGGTGATCGCCGGCGAGCGTGAAGAGCCGATCAGCGAAGTCGAACTGGAACTGCGCCGAGGCGAGCCCGCGGCGCTGCTGGAGCTCGCCGCGCAACTGGCCGCCGATCTGCCGCTGCTGCCCTGCGACATCAGCAAGGCCGAACGGGGCTATCGGCTGTACGCGCCCAACGCCTACCAGGCGCTGCTGCCGGCCACGCCGCTCGACCCGCTGGCCAGCCTCGACGACAGCTTCGCCACGCTCGCCGCTCGCCTGCTGGGCAACGCCGGACGCCTCGCCGAGCAGTACCGCTTCAGCGGCCAGTGGAAGCTGCTCGAACAATGGTCACTGCAACTGCAGGACCTGCGCGCGCTGCTCGCCACCCTCGGCCAGGCCGGCCCCCGCGCCGCCAGCCGCGAGCTGCGCAACGGGCTCGATGCACTATTGCAGGACTGGCGCCCGCGGCTGCTGGCCGGCCGTGAGGACGAGGCGCTGCGCCGCCAGGCGCCGGAGCTGTTCGCCGCCGAGCTGCAGGGCACCCGCTGGGGCCTGCTGAGCCTGCAGGCCGGCGCCTGGCTGGCCGCGCGTGGCTGGTGCGCCGGGCGCAAGCCGCACGGCGAGCGTATGGGCGCGGCCCCGGTGGGGCGCTGGCTGGAGCGTACGCTCAAGGAAGAGGCGCAAGCCCTGCCGTTGGAACGCCTGCGTAATCAACCCCAGGACCTGGCGGACCAACTGCCGCGCCTGGAACGCATCCTCGCCTGGCTGCGCCAGGCCCGCGAGGCGCTCGAACTGGGCGAGCTCGACCGCCTCTACGGAGAACTGGCCAAGCTGGCGGAGCTGGCCCAGAACGCGGACCTGGACGCCATCCCCGGACAGATCGCCCAGGTCACCCAGTTGCGTCCCTGGAAAGAATTGCAACGCTAGAGCCCGCCAAGGCTTCGTTCGCGAGCCGCGTCGTCGCCACAAGGGGCCTTGCTGGCCCCGCCTCGGCGGCGCCTCCCGGAGGACCGGAGCCGGGTTCGCCGCGAGCGCGAACGAATTATCGGCAATTCTAATGGAATGCCAAATAGCGCCCTGTAGTCGTAGTCCGGGGCGCTCTCGGACAGGCAGGGGTCGCTACGCGCACACTCCGCCGCCGCGCCCTATGCGGCAATCGTGAAAGGAAACGGCCGAACGATGCGAGACAGCATCGCGGTCGAGGCGAAACGCCTCAGTGCCGGCTCGCCGGCGTTCACTTTTGCCTTCACTCCGGACCATAGGGATTCCTCCATGACACCCACTCATCGCAGCCTTGCCGCCGCCATCGCGCTCGGTTCTCTCACCTGCGGCCTGCCCCAGGCCAACGCTTCGCAAGCCGACGCCAATGGTTTCGTCGAAGACTCGACCCTCAACCTGCTGGTGCGCAGCCTCTACTGGAACATGGATCGCCACAACGGCGGTGCCGACACCAAGGACTTTGGCCTCGGCGCCCAGTTGAGCTACGAATCGGGCTTCACCCAGGGTCCCGTGGGATTTGGCGTGGACGTGGCCGGTTATGTCGCGATGAAGCTCGACAGCAGCCTGACTGACGGCGCCAGTTCGCCGCTCTTCCCTACCGATGAAGACGGCCGTACCCACGACGATATTTCCTCGGTCGCGGCCGCGGTGAAAATGCGCGTGTCCAACACCGTGCTCAAATACGGTGAGCTGCGTCCCTACAACCCGGTCTTCGCCCTGGCCGACGCACGCATCGTGCCGTCCACCGCGACCGGCTTCCAACTGCTCAGCGACGAGATCGACGGCCTCAGCCTGGACGCCGGGCACTTCACCTCCGGCAAGGACTTCAACCGCTCCGGCCACGCCAACGGTGACTTCTACGCCGGCTACGCGGGCGTCGCCAGCAACACCGTCGACTACGTCGGCGGCAGCTACGTGTTCAGCGACCAGCTCAGCGCCACCCTCTACGGTTCGCGCTTCGAGGACGTCTGGAAGCAGTACTACGCCAACCTGAACTACGTCATCCCGCTGGCCGAGGATCAGTCCCTGACGCTGGACGGCAACTACTACAAGACCAAGGACGACGGCGACGCCAACGCGGGCGACATCGACAACAACGCCTACTCGCTGGCCGCTACCTACAGCCTCGGCGCGCACGCCTTCACCCTGGCCTACCAGAAGATCAACGGCGACACGCCGATGGACTACCTGGTGCTCAACGGCGGCGGCTACCAGGACTCGATCTACCTGGCCAACTCCATGCAGATCTCCGACTTCAACGGTCCTGGCGAGCACTCCTGGCGCGCGACCTACACCCTGGACATGGGCGCCTACGGCGTGCCCGGCCTGAGCTTCGCCGCCAAGTACGTGCGCGGCAGCGGCGTCGACGCGGCTGCGGCCGGTAGCCCCTACGACCACTACGCAGACGGCGAGAAGCACTGGGAACGCGACCTGGAGGCCCGCTACGTGGTTCAGTCCGGTCCGGCCAAGGACCTGATGTTCCGCCTGCGTCAGGCGACCCATCGCATCGAAGGCACCTCCGACGTGGATTCCGACCAGGTCCGCCTGATCGTCGAATACCCGCTGAGCATCCTGTAAAAAATACCGACGTAGCGACGAGCGGTTCGACAGCCGCCGTCGCTCGCGGGACACTAGGGCCTGTTGCCGCTTCATTCGCGAGCCACGTTGTCGCCAGAAATGACCTGCGATTAGGCGCAGAACGCAGCCAATGGCCACTCCCTTGGCAAGTTCTGCAACGACAGCGCAGGTCATTTCTGGCACAACCCTCTGGGCCGGTGAATGAAGCGGCAACAGGCCCTAGTCCTTTCCGGCCCCCTTTTTTTTTGCGGCGGGCTCAAACCTGGCATCGAGGAGCCCGTCATGCCCGTCCTGGCGCCGCACACTCCGGACCGCTGGCTGGACATCAACGAAGTCCTGCGCACCCTTCTCGCGGAAAAACGCATCGACCAGGACGGCGCCGATCGCTGCCTGGCGGCACGGGTCGCCGCACCCAGCGCGCAGCATCCGCTGGAAACGATCGCCGGCCAGCAACTGGACGACCCGCTGCGTCCTGGCCGCAAGCTCGACCTGGAAACCCTGACCCAGTGGCTCGCCGAATACGCCGGCCAGGCCTACCAGCGCATCGACCCGTTGAAGATCGACGTCGCCGCGGTGACCCCGCTGATGTCCCACGCCTTCGCCCAGCGTCACCGCATCCTCGCCGTGCAGGCGCGCCCGGACGCCGTGGTGGTGGCCAGCGCCCAGCCGTTCGTCTCCAGTTGGGAGGCCAACCTCACCCACGTGCTCAAGCGGCCCATCGAGCGGGTGGTGGCCAATCCGGTGGACATCGCCCGCTTCACCAACGAGTTCTACCGCCTGGCACGCTCGGTGAGCGGCGCCAACGCCAGCGAGCAGAAGCTCAGCAACATCGGCAACTTCGAACAGCTCACCAGCCTCGGCGCCAGCGACCAGGAGCCGGACGCCAACGACGCGCACATCGTCAACATCGTCGACTGGCTGTTCCAGTACGCCTACCAGCAGCGCGCCAGCGACATCCATATCGAGCCCCGCCGCGAAGCCGGTACCGTGCGTTTTCGCATCGACGGCGTGCTGCATAACGTCTACCAGTTCCCGCCCCAGGTGAGCATGGCGGTGATCAGCCGGCTGAAGAACCTCGGCCGCATGAACGTCGCCGAGAAACGCAAGCCGCAGGACGGTCGCATCAAGACCCGCACCCCGGACGGCGGCGAGGTGGAGCTGCGTCTGTCGACCCTGCCCACCGCCTTCGGCGAGAAGATGGTGATGCGTATCTTCGACCCCGAGGTGCTGCTCAAGAGCTTCGACCAGCTCGGTTTCTCCGCCGAGGACCTGCGCCGCTGGCAGAGCATGACCGGCCAGCCCAACGGCATCATCCTGGTCACCGGGCCGACCGGCTCGGGCAAGACCACCACGCTGTACACCACCCTCAAGCAACTGGCCACCGAGGAAGTGAACGTCTGCACCATTGAGGACCCGATCGAGATGATCGAGCCGGCGTTCAACCAGATGCAGGTGCAGCACAACATCGACCTGACCTTCGCCTCCGGCGTGCGCGCACTGATGCGCCAGGACCCGGACATCATCATGATCGGCGAGATCCGTGACCTGGAAACCGCGGAAATGGCCATCCAGGCGGCGCTCACCGGACACCTGGTGCTCTCCACCCTGCACACCAACGACGCGCCCAGCGCGATCACCCGCCTGCTCGAACTGGGGGTTCCGCACTACCTGCTCAAGGCCACCCTGCTGGGCGTCATGGCGCAACGCCTGGTGCGCACCCTGTGCCCGCACTGCAAGGCGCCGACGCAGCTCGAGGAAAGCGACTGGCAGACCCTCACGCGCCCGTGGAACGCCCCCGTGCCCAGCGGCGCGCACCGCGCCGTGGGCTGCGCGGAGTGTCGCGACACCGGCTACCGGGGCCGTGCCGGGGTCTACGAGATCATGCTGCTGGGCGACGGGCTGAAGAGCCACATCAGCGCCGACGTCGACCTGGTGTCACTGCGCCGGGCGGCCTTCAAGGACGGCATGCGCTCCCTGCGCCTCTCCGGTGCGCAGAAGATCGCCGCCGGCATGACCACGGTCGAGGAGGTGTTGCGGGTGACCCCGCAGAGCGAACAGCTCTAGGGGCCGTTCGCGTCGCCGGAACTTGCGCGGCATCGCAGCGCTCTGAACCTTTACCCGATAGGGGTCTGTTCGACAGGAGACTGACATGCGCAAGAAACTACTCGTCGCGTCGCTGGCCCTGTGCCTGCCCGCCACGTCCGCCCTGGCGGTGGGCTGGCGCGACGTCGCCACCACCGGTGCCGTATCGGCATCCGTTTACTCGACCATCGACCGCAACAAGCTGGTCTACGCCGCCCAGGACGATGCCTCCAGCTTCGTCGCCAGCGGCGGCGCCATCCGCGGCCCTTATCTCGAAGCGGCGCTGCAACGCGTACGTAGCGAGAACCCGCAACTGCAGGCGGACGACATGGCTCTGGCCACTGCCATCCTCAGCGCACCGGAGCAATTCGGCGAAGCCCGCTGATCGACGCGGGCCGTGCAGAAACCAAAAGGGCCGCTATACAGCGGCCCTTTTGGTTGGGATGCGATGAATTATTCGTCGATCTCGGTGCGGTAGCCGTCGGCGTCGAGCAGGTCTTCGAGCTCGCTCTCGTCGCTGGGCTTGAGCTTGAAGAACCAGCTACCGTACGGGTCCTGGTTGACGCTTTCCGGCGTGTCGGCCAGCGCGTCGTTGACCGCGATGACCTCACCGCTGACCGGAGCATAGATATCCGAGGCGGCCTTCACCGACTCCACCACCCCGGCCTCCTGGCCGGCCGTCAGTTGCTGGCCGACCACCGGCAACTCGACGAACACCACATCGCCCAAGGCCGCCTGGGCGTGATCGGAAATACCCACGCTGACGCTACCGTCCATCTCCAGGCGAGCCCACTCGTGGCTGGCGGCGTAGCGGAGGTCGTCTCGAATTTCGCTCATGCTGGTTTCCTCTGAAATAGGGCCTTGCGGGTTTGCGCGATACTCTAGCCCAGTGTCGCGACACGCATCAAATGCCGACCCGCACTGGCCCTCGACAGACATCACTGCGTTGCTCCGTTTGCCAATACTCCAATATTGGCGACGCGAAGCGCCTTGCGCTGTCCGCCGATGGCGGCGTGCGCGCTTCGACATCCGACACGTGTCGCGACACGGGTTCGTCGATCAGATCAGCACGCGACCATGGCGCACGAAGCGCGGGCTGACCACCCGCACCGGGTACCAGCGTCCGCGAATCTCGACCTCAGCGCGCTCAACGACGCCCGCCGGCAGACGCGCCAGGGCAATGGCCTTGTTCAGCGTCGGCGAGTAGCTGCCGCTGGTGATCTCGCCACTGCCGCCCTCCACCCGCACCGCCTGCCGGCCGCGCAGCACGCCACGCTCCTCCAGCACCAGGCCGACCAGACGCGGCAGGCTCTGCCCCTGCTGAGCCTGAAGGGCGGCACGTCCGATGAAGTCTCGCGAGTCCGGCTCCCAGGCCACGGTCCAGCCCAGGTTGGCCGCCAGCGGTGAGGTGTTTTCGTCCATTTCCTGGCCATACAGGTCGAGCCCGGCCTCGAGGCGCAAGGTATCCCGTGCGCCCAAGCCGATCGGCGCCACGCCGGCGGCCACCAGGTCGCCGAACAGCTCGGCGGCCTGGGCCGCCGGCAACATGATCTCCAGGCCATCCTCACCGGTGTAGCCGGTGCGCGAAATGAACCACTCGCCGTCGACCTGGCCTTGGAAGCTGTCGAGCTCGCGCACCAGTGCGGCACGCGTGGTGCCGAACAGCTCCGCGCAACGTGCCCGCGCCTGGGGGCCTTGGACGGCGAGCATGGCGAGGTCGTCGCGGGGCTCGATGCTCAGCGCCTGGGCACCGGCCTGCGCGCGCAGCCAGGCCAGGTCCTTGTCACGGCAGGCGGCATTGAGCACCAGTCGGTAGCCCTGCGCCATGCGCCAGACGATGAGGTCGTCGATGACCCCGCCGTGCTCGTTGAGCATCACGCTGTAGAGGGCCTGACCGTCACGCTCCAGGCGGGCCACGTCGTTCGCCAGCAGACCGCGCAGCCAACCGCCGGCGGCGGCACCGCGCACGTCGACCACCGTCATGTGCGAGACATCGAAAACGCCGCAGTCGCGGCGGACCTGATGATGCTCCTCGACCTGCGAACCGTAGTGCAACGGCAGCTCCCAGCCACCGAAGTCGACCATCCGCGCGCCCAGCGCCAGGTGACGATCGAACAGGACAGTACGCTTACCCATGGGTTTCTCCTTCTGGGTCGGGTGACACCCAGGGTCACCGGGCGTCGCGTGGCGCGCATTGTAGCGGCGACGCGACGGTGCGGCGACCGGGTGCGACGAGGGGTGCCGCTCCAACGTCAGGGCGGACCGGCCAAAGCCGCGACCTGCAAGGCATCCCCACGCGGCGCGAGAAAGATTCGCTGACGATTTTCCGCCGCGCACGCTACGCGCAGGTGGTTACCAACAGATGGCGCCGGAAAAAAATGCCCCGCATCCGTACAGGGAGGCGGGGCCAAGCGAGGGTCGTTGTCCGGGCGCCCTTGCCCGTCGCTCATGCAGGTCTCAGCGCAGCACCGCGTGCGGCCCCGAGAGATAGTCGAGAATGCGATAGACGCTGGTACGCAGGACGTTGCATAACCCCTCGCCCTGGCGGATCACGCTGGCGTCCTGCAACCAGCCGCTGGCGGCCAGACCGTCGCCACAGGCGGCAAGCAGGCTTTCCACGCTTTGCGCGGTGCTCTCGAAGTGGCACTGCAGGGCGATGACCCGCTCCTGCCAGATGAAGCCGAGGCAATCGCACACCGCCGAGCCGTACAGCGGGATGGCGCCGTCGGGCAGTTCGAAGACCCGTTCGTGCCAGTGCAGCGCCACCAGGTGCTGCGGCAGCATGCGTCCCAGCGGCGAGCGCTTGGCCTGGGGATACTGCTCCAGCGGCCACCAGCCGACCTGCCGGCTATCGAGCTGACGCACGTTGGCGCCGAGCGCCTGGGCGATCAGCTGGCCACCCAGTTCGATGCCGAGCAGGCGCTTGCCGCAACCCAGCGCTTCGGCGACCAGACGCTTTTCATCCGCCAGCCAGTGGTAATGCTCTTCCTCGTCGCTGCCCATCGGTCCGCCGAGCAGAATCAGCAGATCGAAGTCCTCGACCCGCGGCAGGGGAGCATCGTCATACAGCGCGTGCACCCGGGCACCGAGACCTCGCCATTCGAGCCACTCGGCGATACGGCCGAGCCCTTCGAAGGGCGCATGCTGAATGATCGAAACGCGCATCAGGCTACCTCCAGGGACGTTCTTGCGACCTGCTGCAGGGCGCGGCCCAGGCGCCTGAGCATTTCCTCCACATTGCCGTGGCTGACGGTGAGTGCCGGACTCAGGCGCAGACTGTCGCGCTGCGGCGCACCGATCAGCAGACCTTCGTCCAGGGCCGCGCGGGCCACGGCCTGGGCCGAGGCGCCGTGCAGGGTCAGGCCGACCAGCAGCCCGTGACCACGCAACGGCCCGTGACCGTGCTGCCGGGCCAGCCGCGCGAGTCCTTCGCGCAGGTGCTCGCCGACGTCGCGCACATGCTCCATGAAGCCGCCTTCGAGCACCGCATGCAGCACCGCGAGTCCGACGCTGGCCATCAGCGGATTGCCATGCAGGGTGCCGCCGATGTCGCCCGGTTCGAAGCAGCAAGCATTGCCACGCGCCAACAGCGCCGCGAGTGGCACACCGCCGCCCAGCCCCTTGCCGAGGGTCACGATGTCGGCGCGCACGCCGTAGAGCTCTTCCGCCAGCAGCGTGCCGCAGCGCCCGACGCCGGTCTGTACCTCGTCGAGGATCAACAGCAGCCCGTGCTCGCGACACAGCCGCTCGGCGCCCTGCAGGTATTCGAGGGTCGCCGGAATCACCCCGGCATCGCCCTGCACCGGCTCGAGCATCACCGCTACGCAGCGTTCGTCGATCTCTGCCTGCAGGGCCTCCAGGTCATTGAACGGGACGCTGGCGAAACCGCTGCCCTGCTCGCCTTCCTGGCCCTCGGTGTGCTCGGACAGCGCGCCGAAGGCCAGGCCGTGGGAGCTCTGCCGCGCGCTGATGACGCGCTGCGCCCCGCCACGGTGCTGGCGACCCCATTTGCGCGCCAGTTGCACCGCGGCCTCATTGGCCTCGGCGCCGCTGTTGAGGAAATAGGCCTGGTCGCTGCCGCTGGCCTGGCACAGCCGCGCGGCCAGCTTGATCAGACTGCGGTTGTAGAAATTCGGGCCGGGGTTCAATAGGTTCTCGGCCTGCCGCTGCAGCGCCTCGACCAGCACGCTGGGACTGTGCCCAAGGCTGTTGGCGGCGCCACCCTGGTTGAAATCCAGGTAGGCGCGCCCGCCGTTGTCCCACAGCCAGGAGCCCTGGCCGCGGACGAACACCTGGTCCGGCCGTTCGACGGTAGGCATCAAGCGCAGGTGAGCCTGGACGTCACGCATGTTGCACCTGCGTCGTGCGCGTCAAGGGCATGCCCAGCGCGCCAGGCACCGGTTGCGGTTGCACGCCTTCCGGCGGCAACCCATGCAGGCGCGGCTGCCAGTCCTCGACGCAACCGGTGGCCAGGCGCCGTGCGGCGAGGTCACGCCAGCGGCTGCTCAGCGCATGACAGCTGACCAGTTGCTGCAGGCCAGCGCGGTTGTCCGGGGTGTGATAGAAGCTGCGAATCGCCTGGGCCACGGTGAGCCCCGGATAAAGACGCTGGATCAGTTGCAGATTGCTCTGCGGGGTGACGAAACCCGGCTTCACGACCCGGTAGAACCAGCCCATCCGGGTGCTTTCCTGCACCCGCTGGGGTAGCTCCGGATGGCCCCAGCGATAGCTCAGGCGGTAGCACGGCGGACGTGGCTGGCTGATCTGGATGAGCGCATCGCCCCAGCGAAACAGGTCGCCGATGCACACGCGATCTTCGTTCAGGCCATGGGTGGAGATGTTCTCGCCGAAGGCGCCCATCTGCCAGTCGATGTCCCGGTACAGGCGCCGCCAGTGGGCATAGTGCTCGACCGGGTAATGGTGCAGCACGCGTTCGGGGCCGCCGTGATAACGCGCATCGCCCTGTTCGTCGCTGCCCAGCCCCTGCGGCCACAACCAGAGCCGGTGCGCCACCGGCCCCTTGTCCATGGCCGTACTCAAACCGGGACCAATTTCTTCGGCTTTTCCTATCAAAAGCCCCTTCAGCTCTACCGCTTTCATCGCTCCCCCATACTGGAAAGCACTGTGGACGGGCTTAGAATAAGGACGTCAGGGGACCTGCGACATTTCGTTTTTCCAGCATTTTCGATAAGGTTTACTTATGGATTTTCGACAACTGCGTTACTTCGTCGCGCTCTACGAAGAAGGCCACGTCGGGCGCGCTGCCGAACGCCTCAGTCTGTCGCAACCGGCGCTGTCGCAGCAGATACGCCAACTGGAGCAAGGCCTGGACGTGAGCCTGTTCCAGCGCAGTGGCAAACGCCTGCTGCCGACCCTCGCCGCGCACACCCTGTACAACCATGCCACCGCCCTGCTGGAAGGCCTGGAACGCGCCCGCGAGGCCTTGCGCGGCTTTCGTGGCCAGGCCCCGCGCAGCCTGGCGATCGGGGTTCTGCAGACGGTCAACGCCAGCCTGGTG
This sequence comes from Pseudomonas sp. R4-15, assembly GCF_055768815.1. Taxonomy (NCBI): domain Bacteria; kingdom Pseudomonadati; phylum Pseudomonadota; class Gammaproteobacteria; order Pseudomonadales; family Pseudomonadaceae; genus Pseudomonas; species Pseudomonas sp. R4-15. The sequence goes on along the minus strand of NZ_CM147293.1, from coordinate 1,107,810 downwards.
CCGCTGCTGCTGGAGCGCCTGCGCGAGGCGCAGCCGCAACTGGTGGTGCAGATCTACGAGCTGTCCGGGATCGATATCGAGCGGCGCCTGCTGACCGGCAATCTCGATCTGGGCATCGGCTTCCTGCCGCCGCGCCAACCGGGGCTGCACTACCTGCCGCTGTATGAGGACGAACTGCAACTGGTGGTCGCGCCGGAGCACCCGTTGAAGGAGTTCAAGAAGGTTTCCCTGGCGCAGGCTGCGGAGCTGCCGATGCTGCTGCTGGGCGAGGAGTTCCGCGTGCGGCAGATCTGGCAGGAGCAACTCAGCACCCTGGGCCGTCGCCCGCGGGTGCAGGCCGAACTGAACCACATGAGCGCAATCCTCGACAGCCTGCCGAACACCCAGCTGGCCACCGTGCTGCCAGGCCGCACCCGGCAGTCGGTGGGCGACCACGATCTGCTCTGGAAACCCCTGTCGGAGCCGCGCATTCCCCTCAAGGTCGGCCTGGTCTACCGCGACGCCCAGCGCCAGCAAACCACCATCGAGCTGCTGCGCTCGGCACTGGAGGGGGTGTCCAATCCGACGCCGGGGCTGCCGCTGAGCTGACGCCACATGTGGATCACCCTCTCCCGTCAAAGGAGAGGGAATGCCTGGCACCACATCATGGCTGCTCCCAGCGCACGGCCTCGAAAGCCGCACCAAGAAGCCCCTCGCCCCTCGCGGGAGAGGGGTTGGGGAGAGGGGGAACCGAAGCCTCAGCGAACGACGATGCCGCGCTCGGCCATGTAGGCCTTGGCCTCGGGCACGCTGTATTCGCCAAAGTGGAAGATGCTCGCGGCGAGCACCGCGTCGGCCTTGCCCTGGAGGATGCCGTCGGCCAGGTGCTGCAGGTTGCCGACGCCGCCGGAGGCGATCACCGGGATGTTCACCGCTTCGCTCACGGCGCGGGTCACGCCCAGGTCGTAGCCGCGTTTGACGCCATCCTGGTCCATGCTGGTGAGGAGGATCTCGCCGGCGCCCAGTTCGGCCATCTTCGCCGCCCAGGCCACGGCATCCAGGCCGGTGGGCTTGCGCCCGCCGTGGGTGAAGATTTCCCAGCGGCCCGGCCCGACCTGCTTGGCGTCGATGGCGACGACGATGCACTGCGAGCCGAAACGCGCGGCGGCTTCGCCGACGAATTCGGGAGTGAACACCGCGGCGGTGTTGATCGAGACCTTGTCGGCGCCGGCGTTGAGCAGGTTGCGGATGTCCTGCACGGTACGCACGCCACCGCCCACGGTCAGCGGGATGAACACCTGGCTGGCCATGCGTTCGACGGTGTGCAGCGTGGTGTCACGCTCCTGGTGGCTGGCGGTGATGTCGAGGAAGGTGATCTCGTCAGCGCCCTGCTCGTCGTAGCGGCGGGCGATCTCCACCGGGTCGCCGGCGTCGCGGATGTCCTCGAACTTGACGCCCTTGACCACGCGGCCGTTGTCCACGTCCAGGCAGGGGATGATGCGTTTGGCCAATGCCATGACAATGCACTCGTAGGATGGGTTGAGCGCAGCGATAGCCATCGTTGCGCCGGTGTCGGTGGGTTACGCCGCGGCGCGGCTAACCCACCCTACGCTTTATTCGTCCTTCACCCGCAGGTCGCAGAGTGCCTGGGCCTCGGCGACGTCGAGGGTGCCTTCGTAGATCGCGCGGCCGGTGATGGCGCCGATGATGCCCGGCTCGCCGGCGTCCAGCAGTGCCTGCACGTCGCCGATGTTGTGGATGCCGCCGGAGGCGATCACCGGGATGCGGCTGGCGCGCGCCAGGGCCACGGTGGCCTCGACGTTGCAGCCCTGCATCATGCCGTCCTTGGCGATGTCGGTGTAGACGATCGCGGAGACGCCATCGGCCTCGAAGCGCTTGGCCAGCTCGGTGGCCTGCACGCCGGAGACTTCCGCCCAGCCGTCGGTGGCGACGAAGCCGTCCTTGGCGTCCAGGCCGACGATGACCTTGCCGGGGAACGCACGGCAGGCTTCGCCGACGAATTCCGGCTGCTTCACCGCCTTGGTGCCGATGATGACGTAGCTGACGCCCGCCTTGACGTAGTGCTCGATGGTTTCCAGCGAGCGGATGCCGCCGCCGATCTGGATCGGCAGGTTCGGGTAGCGCTTGGCGATGGCGGTCACCACCTCGCCGTTCACCGGCTGCCCTTCGAAGGCGCCGTTGAGGTCGACCAGGTGCAGGCGGCGGCAGCCCCCTTCGACCCACTTGGCGGCCATCGCCACGGGGTCGTCGGAGAACACCGTGGAATCCTCCATGCGGCCCTGGCGCAGGCGTACGCAGGCGCCGTCCTTCAAGTCGATAGCGGGGATGATCAGCATCGGGTCAACCTGTAATTCAGTGAAAGGAGGATGGGTCAGCTCTTTTCGAGCGCCCAGAGGTCGCTCTCGATGCTCTCGAACCTGTCTTTGAGGTGCGCCTGAACATCGGAGATCGCCTGGTTGTAAATCAGTGGCGCGTACTCGCCCATGACCAGGTCGAGCACTTCCAGCGCCTCGAAGGCGCCGACCTGCAGCTCGAAACGCTCATCGAGAAAACGCTTGAGCAAGGCGCCGGCCTGCTCGCGCTGGCTGGCGTCGAGTTGCAGGACGGAAGCCTTGGGCTGGCGTGCCATGGCTTACCAACGACCGTCCCAGGCGAGGAAGTTGGCGTACAGCTGCAGGCCGCAACTGGCACTCTTCTCCGGGTGGAACTGGGTGGCGAAGCGCGAGCCGTCGGCCAGCGCGGCGGCGAAATCCACGCCGTAGTGGCCACGACCGACCACCTGCCGCGGATTGCCGGCCTCGACGTAGTAGCTGTGCACGAAGTAGAAGCGCGCATCGTCGTCGATGCCGTGCCAGAGCGGGTGCGCCAGGGCGTGTCGCACCTGGTTCCAGCCCATGTGCGGCACCTTCAGCGCATCGCCGTCTTCCTGCATGCCATCGGGGAAGCGCCGCACCTGGCCGGGGAACAGGCCGATGCAGTCGACGCCACCGTTCTCCTCGCTGCGTTCGAGCAACGCCTGCATGCCGACGCAGACGCCGAGGAACGGCCGGTCGCGGCTGACTTCGCGCACCAGGCTGTCGATCTCCAGACGACGGATCTCGGCCATGCAGTCGCGGATCGCGCCCACGCCCGGCAGCACGATGCGGTCGGCCTCGCGGATCACCGCCGGATCGGCGGTCACCAGCACCTTCGAGGTACCGGCGTGCTCCAGCGCCTTGGCCACCGAATGCAGGTTGCCCATGCCGTAGTCGATGACGGCAACGGTCTGCATCACAGGCACCCTTTGGTCGACGGCATCTGCCCAGCCATGCGCGGATCGAGCTCGATGGCCATGCGCAGGGCGCGGCCGAAGGCCTTGAACACCGTCTCGATCTGGTGGTGGGTGTTAGTGCCACGCAGGTTGTCGATGTGCAGGCTCACCAGGGCGTGGTTGACGAAGCCCTGGAAGAACTCCTGGAACAGGTCCACGTCGAAGCCGCCAACCACCGCGCGGGTGAAAGGCACGTGCATCTGCAAGCCAGGCCGCCCGGAGAAGTCGATGACCACCCGCGACAGCGCCTCGTCCAGCGGCACGTAGGAATGCCCGTAGCGGGTCATGCCCTTCTTGTCGCCGACGGCCTTGGCGAACGCCTGGCCGAGGGTAATGCCGACGTCTTCGACGGTGTGGTGGTCGTCGATGTGCAGGTCGCCCTTGCAGTGGATGTCCAGGTCGATCAGCCCGTGGCGGGCGATCTGGTCGAGCATGTGCTCGAGGAAGGGCACGCCGATGTCGAACTTGGCCTTGCCCGTGCCATCCAGGTTGATCGAGACCTTGATCTGGGTCTCCAGGGTGTTGCGCTCGACGGACGCCGTACGTTCGGCCATCGCTCCAGCTCCAGACTCATCACGGAAAAGGGCCGCATTATAGGCGGCCCTTGACCCGAGCGGCTACCGGCGACGGACGTGCGTACGCCGCGCCGGCTGTGCCTCAGAACAGTGCAGCGGTCTTTTGCAGGGTGATCCAGATGCCCCACGCCAGCGGAATGCCCACGGCGAGCCAGGCCGCTACCGCCAGCGGGCGGCTCGCCGGGTCCGTGGACCACTCCAGCGCGGCGGCGGATTCGCCACCGTCACCCTTGGCGCGCAACGCCGCCAACTCGGCCTCGCCCATGAAATGCCGCTCGTCCACCGGACGCACCAGGGCATTGCACAGCAGCCCCAGCAGCAACAGGCCGGCAAGGATGTAGAGGGTGATGTCGTAGGCCGCGGCCTTCTCCACGCCGATGCTCAGCTGGTACTCGCGCAGGTAGTTGACCAGCACCGGACCGAGCACGCCGGCGGCGGCCCAGGCGGTGAGCAGGCGACCGTGGATGGCACCGACCATCTGCGTGCCGAACAGGTCGGCGAGATAGGCCGGCACGGTGGCGAAGCCACCGCCGTACATCGACAGGATCACGCAGAAGGCGAGCACGAACAGCGCCAGGCTGCCGAGGTGAGCGAGCGCCGGCACCGCGGCGTAGAGCGCCAGGCCCAGGGCGAAGAAGACGAAGTAGGTGTTCTTGCGGCCGATATGGTCCGAGCAGGTCGCCCAGAAGAAGCGCCCGCCGATGTTGAACAGACTGAGCAGCCCGGTGAAGCCGGCGGCGATCGTGGCGATCTCCGCCAGTTGCGCGGAGCTGAGCTGGTTGTAGGCCAGATCCAGACCGATCAACTGACCGGCGAAGACCTCCTGCAGCAGCGGCGAAGCCATGCCGATGATGCCGATACCGGCGGAGACGTTCAGGCACAGCACCGCCCAGACCAGCCAGAACTGCGGCGTCTTGCTGGCAACGCTGACATGCACGTGACCATGGGTAATCATGCCGCTACCGCCCTGCTTCAGCGGCGCCTTCCAGCCCTCGGGCTTCCAGCCGGCCGGCGGCACGCGGTAGGCCAGCGCGCCACCGAGCATGAACACCAGGTAGATCAACGCCATCACCACGAAGCTCTGCCAGACGCCGACTTCGAACTCGTTGGCGAAGTGCTTCATCAGCAGCGCCGCCAGCGGCGCACCGACCATCGCGCCACCGCCGAAGCCCATGATCGCCATGCCGGTGGCCATGCCGCGCTTGTCCGGGAACCACTTGATCAGGGTCGACACCGGAGAGATGTAGCCCAGCCCCAGGCCAATGCCGCCAATCACGCCGGAACCCAGCCAGAGCAGCCAGATCTGGTGACTGTACACGCCCAGCGCAGAGATCAGCAGACCACCACACCAGCACAGCGCCGAGACGACGCCGGCCTTGCGCGGCCCGGCGTGTTCCAGCCAACCGCCCCAGATCGCCGCCGAGCAGCCGAGGAACACGAAGAACAGGGTGTAGACCCAGCCGAGCATGGAGATCGGCCAGTCGCAGGTGCTGGAGAAGACCTGGGCGAAGAAGCCCATGTCCGCTGCGCAGCTCACCGGCGCATCGATGCCGATGGCCTTGGACAGCGGCAGCCAGAACACCGAGAAGCCATAGGCCATGCCGATGCAGAGATGGATGGCGAGGGCCGCCGGCGGCACCAGCCAGCGGTTGAAACCGGGCCGGGCGATGATCCGGTCCCTGGACAGGAAAGCAGGTTTCGCCTCGGCGCCGTCGAGAACGAGTGCGTCAGTCATGTTTTTCTCTTTATGGGGTTGATTGGCAGAGCAAGGCCGCTGTCGCGAAAGAGGGGGTGCGTCAGACGGTCGCGGAGCTTATCACTCGGCCTGAGCGTCCACACCTCCCCAATGAGAACCACTGCTGTTCTCTCGACTGAGGCATCCCCCGTCAGAGGAACGTCGCCCCGACGTCCAGGGTCCATGCTGTGCGCCGGCGCACGCACCCGAGAGCAGCGCCCGGCCACCCCCGCCAGCTATACTGGCGCCCTTTGTCTCTACGAGGACCTACCATGAAAGCCTTCGGCAAGATCCTCGGCCTCCTGGCCCTTGGCCTGCTGTTGCTGGTGGTGGCACTGGGTTTCGCCCTGACCCATCTGTTCGACCCCAACGACTACAAGGACGAGATCCGCCAGTTGGCCCGCGAACGCGCCAACCTGGAGCTGACCCTCGATGGCGACATCGGCTGGAGCCTGTTCCCCTGGCTGGGCATCGAACTGCACGACGCCACCCTGGCCAGCGCCGACACGCCCGACAAGCCGTTCGCCGACTTGCGCCTGCTCGGCCTCTCCGTGCGCGTGCTGCCGCTGCTGCGACGCAAGGTGGAGATGAGCGACATCCGTGTCGATGGCCTCGACCTGCACCTGCAGCGCGACGCCCAGGGCCACGGCAACTGGGAAGGCGTCGGCCGCAGCCCGCAAACCGCCAGCAACGGCGACGCGGGACAAGACGAGGCGCCGCCGGCGGTGGAAGCCGAGCAACGCGCCGAGCCTTCGCGCCCGCTGAGCATCGACATCGATAGCCTGAGCATCAACGACGCCCGCGTGCTCTATCAGGACGAGGCCAGCGGCCGCCAGTACAGCGCCGACGGCATCGAGCTCTCCACTGGAGCGATTCGCGAGAAGGAGGCGGTGCCGTTCAAGCTCTCCGCGTTCTTCGGCAGCAACCAGCCGGTGCTGCGCGCGCGCACCGAACTGCAGGCAGATCTGCGCTTCGACCGTGCCCTGCAACGCTACGCGCTGGAAAACGCCCGCCTCTCCGGCGAGGCCTCCGGCGAACCCTTGTCCGGCAAGACGCTGGCCTTCACCGCCCATGGCGAGTTGCTCGCCGACCTCGCCGCCCAGGTGGCGCAGTGGAACAGCCTGAAATTCACCGCCAACGACCTGCGCGGCCTGGGCGAACTGAAGATCGACCAGTTGCAGAGCGAACCGCGCCTCTCCGGCGGCCTGTCGATCGCCGAGTTCGACCTGCGCGCCTTCCTCGAAGGCATCGGCCAGCCACTGCCGGCGATGGCCGACGGCAACACCCTCAAGCAGGTCGAACTGGCGACCCGGCTGACCGCTGCGCGCAATTCGTTGGCGCTGGATGACCTCAAGCTGACGGTCGACGACAGCCACTTCAAGGGCCGTATCGCCAGCCCCGACATTGCCCGTCGCGCCCTGCGTGTGAGCCTCAAGGGCGATACGCTGGACCTCGACCGCTACCTGCCGCCGAGCAGCGCCGATGACGATTCGGCGCGCCGCCAGGAAGTCCAGGCCAGCGTTGCCGCGGCCACCGGCAGCGGCACCAGCGAGCTGCCAGAGCAGCCCTCCCAGCAGGCCTGGAACGATGAAAAGGTGCTGCCGCTGGAGCGTCTGCGCAAACTCGACGCGCAGCTTGACCTGAGCCTTGCGCGCCTGACCTGGGACAAGCAGCCGTTGCGTGACGCACGCCTGCAGGCCAGCGCCAATGACGGCATGCTCGACCTGCAACGGCTGAGCGGCGACCTCGACAACGGTCGCATCCAGGCCAGCGGCAGCATCGACGCACGCAGCGACCAGCCGCTGCTGAAACTGCGCAGCCAGCTTTCGCGCGTTCCCGTGGAGCGGGTCGCGCGTAGCAAGGGCGAGCCCCTGCCGCTGCGTGGCCTGCTCACCCTGGACGCCGACCTGAGCACCCGCGGCAACAGCCAGAAGGCCTGGGTCGACGCACTCGATGGCACCGCCAGCTTCCTCGTCGACGACGGCGTGCTGCTCGACGCCAACCTCGAGCAGCAACTCTGCAGCGCCATCGCCACCCTCAATCGCAAGACCCTCGCCGACGAGCCCCGGCGCCGCGACACGCCCTTCCAGACCCTGCGCGGCTCGCTGCGCATCGACAACGGGGTGGCCAGCAACCGCGACCTCGCCGTGCGCCTGCCCGGACTCGCCGTGGACGGCGCCGGCAGCGTCGACCTGCGCGTGCTCGGCATGGACTACCGCGTCGGGGTGACCGTGCAGGGCGAACGCGGGGCAAACGCCGATCCGGCCTGCCAGGTCAACGAGCACCTCGCCGACGTGGCCTGGCCGCTGCGCTGCCGCGGCCCGCTGGAGCTGGGCGCCAAGGCCTGCCGCATCGACCGCGACGAACTCACCCGCATCGCCACCCGCAAGGCCGGCGAGCGCCTGGGCGACAAGCTGGAAGAGAAATTCGGCGACAAGGTCAGCCCGGAACTCAAGGACGCGCTGCGCGGATTGTTCAAGCGATGACTCCCGAGCAATTCGGCAACGCGGTACTCGCCTGGTACGACATCCACGGGCGCAAGGACCTGCCCTGGCAGCGCGGCATCAACGCCTACCGGGTGTGGGTCTCGGAGATCATGCTGCAGCAGACCCAGGTCGCCACCGTGCTTGGCTACTTCGAACGCTTCATGCAGGCGCTGCCGAACGTCGAGGCACTCGCCATGGCACCGGAGGACGAGGTGCTGCACCTGTGGACCGGGCTCGGCTACTACAGCCGCGCGCGCAACCTGCACAAGGCGGCGAAGCTGATCGTCGAACGCCATGGCGGCGAGTTCCCGCGCAGCGTCGAGGCGCTCGCCGAGCTGCCCGGTATCGGCCGCTCCACCGCCGGCGCCATCGCCAGCATCGCCCTGGGCGTGCGCGCCCCGATCCTCGACGGCAACGTCAAGCGCGTGCTGGCGCGCTACGCCGCAGTCGATGGCTATCCTGGCGAAACGGCCGTCGGCAAGCGGCTCTGGGCGCTGGCCGAGCAACTGACGCCCAGCTCGCGCTTCGGCCATTACACCCAGGCGATGATGGATCTGGGGGCAACCCTGTGTACCCGCAGCAAACCCAGCTGCCTGCTGTGCCCGGTGCGCGAAGGCTGCAAGGCACACCTGCTCGGTCGCGAGACCGACTTCCCCAGTCCCAAGCCGCGCAAGGAGCTACCGAAGAAACGTACGCTGATGCCGCTGCTGATCGACGCCGAGGGCGCCATCCTGCTCTACCGGCGCCCGTCCAGCGGGCTCTGGGGCGGACTCTGGAGCCTGCCGGAACTGGACGACGCCAGCGGCCTCGCCGCGCTCGCCGAGCGCCACGCGCTACAACTCGGCGAAGGCCGCGCGCTGCCCGGCCTGACCCACACCTTCAGCCATTTCCAACTCGCCATCGAGCCACTGCTGGTCCCCGTCGAAGTCACGGGCGCCGGCGTGGCCGAGGCCGACTGGCTCTGGTATAACCTCGCCACCCCGCCGCGCCTGGGCCTCGCCGCACCGGTCAAGACCCTGCTCAAACGCGCGGCCACAGCGTTCAGTGCAGGAGAGCTCGCATGACCCGTACCGTCCATTGCCGCAAACACAAGCAGGAACTGCCCGGCCTGGACCGTCCGCCCTATCCCGGCGCCAAGGGCCAGGACATCTACGAACACGTATCCAAGCAGGCCTGGGACGAGTGGCAGGCGCACCAGACCCTGCTGATCAACGAGCGTCGGCTGAACATGATGAACGCCGAAGACCGCAAGTTCCTCCAGGCGGAGATGGACAAATTCCTCTCCGGCGAGGACTACGCGCAGGCCGAAGGCTACGTGCCGCCGAGCGCTTGAAAGTCGTAAGCGACGGTTTTTCTGAAATTTTTTCGGAACCTCGCTTGACACTCCGGCGGCAAATCCGTTTAATTGCGCCCCGTTGCCCAGGTAGCTCAGTTGGTAGAGCAGGGGATTGAAAATCCCCGTGTCGGCGGTTCGATTCCGTCCCTGGGCACCACTAATTTCAAGGACTTAGCGCAACGCTTGGTTCAGTCCCACGCTCCAGTGGTACAGTTTCGGTACAGTGCCGGCACTTTGCTACTGGAGATGATGATGGCGACAATCGTAAAAACTCCCTCTGGTACCTGGAAAGCCGTCATCCGCAAGCAAGGATGGCCCACGGCTTCCAAGACCTTTCGCACCAAGCGTGACGCCGATGACTGGGCTCGCTCCACCGAGGACGAGATGGTCCGCGGCGTATACCTGCGTCGCTCCCCTTCCGAAAAGACCACTCTAGAGAAAGCCCTGGGTCGCTACTTGGAGGAAGTCACTCCGACCAAGAAAGCCTCCACGCAAAAAGCTGAGCAGACCAAGGCCGCCCCGCTCATCCGCCACCTCGGCAAATATTCCCTCGCCGCCCTCTCGGCCGATGTGATCGCCGAGTACCGCGACAAGCGCCTGAAGGAAACCGTCCGCACGAAATACAAGGAAGGCAGCGACGTTGCCGTTAGAACCGTCAGCGCCAACACCGTCCGCCTCGAGCTGGCCCTACTCAGCAACCTCTTCACGGTGGCCATCCAAGAGTGGCGCATCGGACTCCCCCAAAATCCCGTACTGAATATCCGCAAACCAAGCCCCGGGGAGGGACGCGACCGACGACTCAGCCAGGATGAAGAACGGAAGCTGTTCCAGGTCGTGAACGCCTACCACAATCCAATGCTCGGATGGATCGTCAGGATCGCCTTGGAGACCGGCATGCGCTCTTCAGAGATCACCTCGCTACGCAGGCACCAGGTAGACGTCAAAAAGCGTGTGGTGAAGCTCCTGGACACGAAAAACGGGGAAAGCCGCACCGTACCCCTGAGTCAAGCAGCGACCCAAGCCTTCAAAGAGGCCCTGGAGAACCCCATACGCCCCATCGATACCAATCTCATCTTCTTCGGCGAGCCAGGCAAGGATGAGAAGAGAAGGCCCTATGTCTTCTCGAAAGTCTGGAACGGGATGAAGAAGCGACTCGGCATGGCAGACCTCCGGTTCCATGACCTCAGGCACGAAGCCGTGAGCAGGCTCGTAGAAAGCGGCCAGCTCAGTGATCAGCAAGTTGCAGCAATCAGCGGGCACAAGTCGATGCAAATGCTCAAGCGCTACACTCACCTGCGAGCAGAAGACCTGGTCAACGCACTAGATAACATCGATCAATCGCGCCAGGACTCAAGAACTAGCGCCTGACTCAGATCCACATCCGGCCTCCCTGCCGGCGCTGGTGGCCAGGCCCCGGGCAAAAAGCCGCCCGGCGCCTGGCGCGGCATCCATGCCTCACCAGCTCGATCGAAGCTATGAATGTTCGTGGAGGTAACCAAACCATGAGCCGCAGTCGTCGCAAGACGCCCATTGTTGGACACACGACCTGCCGCAGCGAGAGCGAGGACAAGAAGCTCTGGCATCAGCGCTGGCGAACCCGCGAGCGTACAGCACTGGCCGGCGCATCGGCGGAAGTCCTGAGCGCCCATCTGACCTTGCGGGAAAACCAGGTCAGTAACGTCTGGTCGATGGGCAAGGATGGCCGCTCGTACTGGCCCATCAAGCACCAGATCGCTACGGCGGAGCGCATCGCCAACCGTAAGGGACGCAATCCGCAGGAGCGCGCCAGCCTGAAAAAGCGCCTGCTGCGCAAGTGGATGAGTAAATGAGCGCCTCCAGCATCGAAGCGCTGGCCAGCGCCTGGGCACAGGTCGCCAAGGAAGCCGCCTTGCCAGCCGAGTACGAGGGCACGGCAACGCCGGAGGCGCATCGAGCCAGCGAGCTGATCCAAGAGCGGATTCGTGAGCATATTGTTGCCAGCAATGACATGCGCCTGTTCGGCCTATTGCATCTGCTAGGTCAAGCATCGCTGCGTATGGAGCAAGTGCTGTACCCGGAAGATTACGAGCGCATGATCCGCGAGGTAGAGGAAGCCCTCCGGGAAGCCGATGCCCCCAACGCCAGAGCGTTCACGCACGAAGAAGTCATGCAGGCAATGCGGGGGCGCATCGATAAGTCAGGTTGATCGACTGACGAAAATTTCGGCGGTTCCGTATGCTCAGCGAGCCAAACATACCGAAGGTCCTCCTTCATGACTGAGCAGTCAGAGAATTTGATAGCCGCGCTGACTACTTTGGCCAGGGCACCATTGGGCCAGGCTGTGCCTGAGACGCTGATCGAGGTCGCATTGTTCGTCTGGTACGACCCCGACCCTCTCCCCTCGCTGAAACGCGCCCTGGAAGCTCTGGAGGGCATCCAGCAGCGCCGCGCCAGGTTCGCCCTGGACGTACTCCGCCGTTACCCCTGCACGCTGCCAGAGCGCAGCCAGGCGCTGCGCGACCTGGTGCGCCTAAAAGTTAGTTTTCAAGGTGGCCCGCTGACGGACCTACTCCACGCCTGGGGCCTGGACGAAGCTGACCGCCTGGACACCAAGTCCTTGCTCCCCTACCAGCGCCGACACTATCACCCTTAGTTTTCCAGGCTTCTCGGGGTTTCGTCGGTTTTCCCCATTTTCCCGCTTTCTCTGGTTATACTGCATTTGTCAGTAAAATTTCCGCCCTACCAACGGAGGTGAATCATGTCTCGACTGACGCTCGACCTCTCCCAAGAGATCGATGAAAAACTGACCGAGATCGCTAAACGCAACGGCATTACAAAGGCAGAGGCCATGCGCCGCGCCTTCGCTCTCCTAGCGGTTGCTGACCAGGAGAAACGGAAAGGTAAGGGGTTTTCTCTCGGGATCGTGCGAGAAAACGAAGACCACAAGCTTGAAGCGGTCGGCCGGGTGGTCGGCATCTGATGGCTGAGGACAATGCATCCGGAGATATCGACCTGGGGAAGGTCTTTGACTCCCCAGGGGGCGTGAGCATCAACGAAGGTGAACGCCTACGCTTCGCTCGGCAGGTGTTGTTCTGGCTGGCCTTGATCTGTGTCGGCGTGTTCACTGCCCACGGTATCTGGCCTGAGAATCAGGGGGTCAGCCAGATTTTCGAACTGGTCAAAATCGGTGCACTGCCCCTGGTCACCTTGGTGATCTCGTTCTACTTCCCGAATAGCTCAACGAAATAGTGAGCTGGTGAGGCATGGATGCCGCGCCTAGCCCGGGCGGCTTTTTGCCCGGGCTAGGCCACCAGCGTCGGCAGGGACGCCGGAAAGGGAGCTCGCGGCCGATCGGAGGCCGTTACCGATCCTACGTACATTTTTTCTTCGAGAGAACCCATGTGTTTTCGTGCCCGAACTCGACTGTCAGAACGTCGCCTACCGTCCAGCCCAGAGCATCGCAGAGTTCATCGGGTAAGGAGAGGATTACGTCTCCACTACCATCATTCGTATGCTCGCAGGCTACTCGCCAAGTATTTTTAGACTCACCTTTGAGGGCAAAGCTGTCCGCATCTTTATCGTTGCTCATGAGTACTGAATCTACCTAAGAGGATCAGAGCCTGCTTCCACGGAACGCTATAAATTTATCCGCACATGCTCTCGAGGTGTGGGACTGCGGGTTTGTAGGACGGGCCGTGCAGCTCTTACCGCAACAGGGCTCAATCCGCCACTACCCTGCCCAATCTGGAACTGACCATAGTTGCTGGAGGTCTTGGTTACGCAGTGGCCTAGAGCAGCCGAGATCTCTTCTTCACTCAGCCCGGCCCGTTTCCAGTCGCTGGCTGCGGCATTTCGGAGGTGGTACGGACAGACCCTGAATTTCAGTGTCGGCCATAGCGTCTGCCCGGCCGACGACAGCGCTGCACGCCAGTTGGTACTTTTCTCGATGCCGATAACTGTCGTCTCGATTCTTTCTGCTCCCGGCACAACATTTGTGCAAGTCTCAAAAAGAGCCCTGACCAACGGATTCTGATCGAAGCGATATGTGATCTCGCGCCAGGGCTGGCCTTTCTGCTCAGTCACCTTGACCCCGCTGTCGACCCGGATAGTCAACAGCCCGCTTTCTTTGGAGCAAATCACTTTTACGCCTTTTTCGAGCTCACCAGGCCGACAACCCGACACTGCCTCCACCAGATAAGCCAGTTCGTACTTGCTCCCCTCAAGTTGCTTATACAATTGATTCCGCCAATTGCCAGGCAGGTATTTCAAGTCAGATCGTTTCGACTTCCGCCTTACCGTATTTTCGAGAGGACACTGCCCTTTGTGCCTGTCAACAATATTCAGGATTCCGATTACCTCTTCGATCACTGCTACTTGGTATCTGAGGGCGCTCATATCACCCGCACGCTGGGCCACATCTTGGCTCCGCAATGCTTCCTGAAGCTGAACGCGGCAACAATGCATTGTTGCGGCCACTCTTCTCCGATATGTGGACTTACTTTGAGTCGCGCAGATTGCTGACCATAGTTTCTCTGGATTAGCCCCTTCATCGCCAACCATACGGTTGAATTCGCGCACATAACCATCGTCAGTCGACTTGATTAGCCTCTTGGATGGCAGCGCCTTCATTCGTTGGCGGGCTGTCCTTATGAGCTCAAAAATCTCTTCCTGGGTCTTCATAACGCTTCTCCAGTGACCTAAGTCGCTTGAACCGGTTGGCTGAAAGGGCACCTTTCGCTACGCGAATCGCCGTTCCGGCGACCGGTGCCCACATTCACGCAGCTGCGTGAATGTGTTTTATTTTTAGGTCACTTACGACCTATCCTTTTTAGGTCACACATGGCTCATCAACTTTTAGGTCACATGCGACTTTTTCTTTGTCTGATCCTTGTACATCTGAGATCACTTTGCTTGAATACTCTCATCGCCTTACGCAAGGAGACTTTCAATGTCATCCTCCGGATATCAAGTTGGCCTATCTGCTGGTTACGCGCACTCTCGTGCAACCCAAGCATCATACGAAGCTGCAATTAATGAATGGCGCTCGCATTCAGAGAATCTGAAACATCAAGTGAACGCACTGAATGAACGCATCGAAATTATGCAGGGCCACTTTGAGGCGAATAACTACGTTTTGCTTCTGCTGTTGGAAGAGTTAAGAAAGACCTCTCCTAACTCTCCATTACTGGCAAAAGAAAACAGAGACTCGCTTCGTCAGAAGGCTTTTGATAGATATCTGGAAGATCGCGGATATGAGGGGCCAAGTTCACGCCCCCGGAGGTAATTAACCTCCAGGTGGCGGCCCACCCAGCAGTGTGTTGTTGTCTGGCATGCCTCGGCCAGAAGTGCCAGGACTAGAGTTGTCTGGTCCCTTGCCGTGTCTCGCTCCACCACCCAGGCCACCAGCGGCCCCGTGCTTGCTTTCCCTAACACCGGCCACAAACACGTCCTGCCCACCATCGCCAGTGCGCTCAGCGTCCGCGATGCCCCCGGTAGCGCCTTGGCCGATCCAACGCAGAATGTTGTCCGGTACCCAGTGAATCAAGCTGAAGACGATGTGCACGACCGTAGTCATGATCACAACGTAGATGGCCACGTAGGCGATGAAGCTCACCATGCCGGTCATGCTGTCCGCCTGGATCCCCGAGACGACAGACATGAAGGCCGCATTGATGTAGCCGACGATAGGCTGGGTGAGCAATATCCCTCCAACCAGGCCGAATAGCATCAGGGCAGGCCGCATCACGAGCGAGAGGATCATCATGTAACCCTGGCCCGCACGTCCGACCGTGTCATCACCGTCCGGGTGAATGTGCGCGACAGCGAACAGCGGAGCGGCAATAACAGACTCCAGCACCAGAACGAACCAGTTCACGATTGAGGTCGTCCAGGTGATAAAGGGGATCATGGGCACATAGGTGCTCAACGTCACACCGAAAAAGAACAGCAACAGCACCAACGTTGTCACGAGGCCAGACGCGAACTGAATTACGGCTCCTACGTCGAAGACGCTTCCCACAGTGACCTTGGCCGCCAGCGAATTTGCAGCTCCACTCACTCCGGCCATCGCAGCGAGCATTACCTCACCTATAGTGACGATAACGTCACCGAAGCTTTTCATCTGGCTCATGTGGTTGAGGTTGGAACCAGCGATGCTCTGCGTCATCTGGTTGATCGCGCCCATGAACGGGGCGGACATCATCTTTTTGACGTACTCCCAGGCGCCTTCTCCGTCACGGGGCTCCCGCACGTTGGTCTCGGCGTAGTAGGTGTTCCGGACCGAGTCGACGCGGTGCTTGGCATATTCGTCGGCGGTGAGCATGACGTCGGCGTATGTCTGGAGTGTCTCCTTGGTCTCCTTGTCGACGATGGCGATAGGATCGGCTGCCGGCAGTCCGTTCAACGTGGATTGCATCACGTCGTTCATTTTGACGATGTGGTTGTACCAGGTGCCGGCGAACAGCCAGCCGCCGTCCTTGGCGGCCTTGAGGAAGTCCGCTGCAGCGCGATCACTGGTTTGCATCACAGCGGTCTTGGCGGCGGCGCGAAGTGAGTTTTCGTAAGTGTTCGCCGCGGCGTCTATTACGCCCGGGGCAGGTTTTTGCCCGGCGACGATCTGCTGTGCCGTCGGCCGGATATCCTGGATCATCTGCTGGATGGCTTTGGCGTGTGCCGCGAGAATCGGTTCTTTGATGACCTTAGTGTTGCTGTTGCCCTCCGAGGCCTCCCAGGACTGCTTCCAGGTGAGGGCGCCGCACACATCTGGGTTGATGTAGGAGTTGTCGTTAGCCTTCCACTTGTAGTCGGTGACGTTGTAACTCGCCTTGTTGTACTTCTGCACCATGTTGATGCCGCCGTAGACCGGTATGGCATCGGTGATGTCGACGTCGATCTCCCCGGTATTGACGACCTTGCGGGTGGATGCGACAGCCTGGATGCGAGTTGACCGGCCAGAGGCCTCGAACTGCTTGTTCATTGCCGCGGTGCAGACTTCGAATTTCAGGATGTTGGCCGCGAGCGGTCGGGAGTCAGGGATCAGCGGCCGCGACAGCATCCCGTCCTTGCCGATCTGGTCGACGGCTTGGCTCCAGATTGCATCCCCAACCCCGACGCCTTGAATAGCAAGCCATAGCACCATGATCTGGATAAGCGAATAGCCATGCCCAAGCGGTAGCAGCAGGGCGCCGCCTGCAGCGGTACGCAATGGAATCCAGATGTCGCTCATCTTCCGTCCGAGGACCTCGCCATCCTGAGCGGAATCGACGGTGCCTTTGATCGTGGTGTAGGCGATAAAGAGCATGCCCAAGAACATGACGGCACCACCGAACACGGACATCATGCTGCCCAGCACGTCCTCGGTCTCACCGCCCTCCACGTTTCCGCCGGAGTGGATGGTGCCCACGATTGAGCCGAATACTTCTTCCAGAAAGTCGACTGACGTGTCACCTGGTGGCGGGGTGAATTGGCTCAGTCCTCCAGGGGAGTCAGCATGTGCTGTTCCCCCAAGAACCACGGCCAGGAATAGGCAGAGCAGCAGTGATTTTCTCATCTGGCCGCTCTCCGCTGTGCTGGCGGTAGAACTAAAGGAGTGCAAAGAGCGTCATGCACATACAGCAGGGCATACGGGATGCCGGCGAGAGCATAAAACTGACTTCCGCCGGACAAGTACTGCTGCACGGCAAAAAGGGCCAGTACGGCAGTTATGGGGAACACCCACCAGCCTGGTAATCCACCCCATACGCGATGCTGGCCTAGTGGAGCTCCCAGGTTAGTCAGTAGCAACAGCAGATAAAAGGCACGATGAGTAAATCGCGTGAATGCAGGAGAACCTAGAATCGCATCGAAATTTACTGTTGGCATGCGAGTAGCCCCGCAATTTCTACAGTGCGATAAAGCACTCTTCGACCAACTTTAACTCGACACTCTCGAATGCCTATAGCTAACTCAGTTTTGCGCCATAGAAATGTGCTCAACCCTCTGGCAGTCATTCCCAATAGATCAGCAAGCTGGCTTTGGGAAACTAACGGACCAAATCGATTCAAAAAGTCTTGTTCAAATTTTGCTTTCTGGTTCTGCTGAGTCATCGTAACCGCATTCATTTGGAGCAACCTTTGTAAAATCTCGACAGGTGCTAAAATGCTCACGATAGCCAAGCAGTAAGTCAACAAGCGCAAAATTAAGTGACTTTTGTCCCACTCGGGGTTTTCCATGGGAAAAGACCTATTAAACCCCGAGGAAAATTCCGCCACACCGAAATCGCTCGGGCTTTAGCCCAATAAAATGCATCACAAACCCCGAATAGAATTTATTTTTATCAACATCACAGAATCAATAAAAAACCACAATACCCCATAAGTTTTCACCTTTCATCCCATATCCTTTCACCGTCCACCCCATAAACATTCACCTTTCGCCCCATATCCTTTCACCATGGCTCCCCATAAATTTTCACTCTCCACCCCATAAGCTTTCACCTTGCGCCCCATATCTATTCACCTTTGCCCCATAAACGTTCACCTTACACCCCATAAACGTTCACCATAAAAACAAAAAGCCCTTAAATAACAACAGCTTAAACACGGCAAATTTATCTCTTTGTTTGTATGTCTGCTCTTTTTTTAAAAAAGAAAAACAAACATACAGACAGACTGGACGGAAACAAGGAGGGAAAGTAGAGTAAGGAAGCGGTGCTGGTCAGGGCGGCAACCCAGACCAGCACCTACCACCCGAGACCGAAGGAGGGTCCCAAATGGCTAAGAAAACTATACCCGATCTTGTATTGGACGATGTACTAGTAAGCGCCAACCCACGATTGGAGAGCCCTCGGGCTGAATCCGAGCTCAAAGCCTTACGAAACCTTCTTGCCCCGGCTTGCGAAAAGGTTGTCGGGGCATATGCCGAAGTCGCCAACCATAAAAGCGCTGAGCGCGCCTTCAAACGCTTTTTGCAAAATATGATTTCAGCAACTTAGGCAGCAACACTCTTGGCCTCATCTAACTATCGGCCAGATGGGGCCAGCCAACTGTATTCTTTACAACGCCCACCAACTCAACAAATCGCGCAGAGCTGCATCACCTAATCTGGAGCGGCCCCACTCTGTCGCCGAACCGTAGCTCCCCTCCACACTCTTAGAAGCCAGAATCCTAATGTCACTTGCCCCCACCGCCGGCGAGCGCAGCAGCCCTGCAACAAGCAGAGCCTCGTCTAAACATGAAAAGATATCCTGGTACTGCACGCTGTCTATTTGAAATTTCACAGCACAGGCCCCCAACCGCTCCTCTAGACCTATTGACTCCACCTCTGAATGCATCGTCTCCGGTAGAGGGCAGCGAAATCGTGGTGGCGGCTCTCGCTCGCTTATCGACACAAGTTGGACGACTTTGCTCGCCATTCTCGTCAACTCCAAATGAATGCCCCGCTAATTACGAGCGGTCTGACCATGATCGCGCCAATAACTCGCCGAAAATCGGCAGAAAGGGTAGCTTTAGATCGGATGGGTTTCATCCGAAGCCAGGATTCGGTTCAGTTTCATAAGGAATAGCTTCAGCATGTCAGAGATAACGTCTCCAGCTGTCTGCGTACAGATCAACGCCACCCATAAAAGGGACAATAGCGACTTCGAGATCATCTCCGTAACGGAGTCTCTGTCCCACAGTAAACGCGTGCATTTCCTTCTCGTTGAGACCCAAACGCGCGAGTACGTACAGCAAGTGGGCGACCAAACACATGTCGAGGCCAGCATAGATGTCAAGGCTACCTACCTATATGGGCATCCTTATGGCCACCGAGAAGGTATGGTGGTCAGTACCATGGGCGGAAACTTTAGGAGCTATAACAATAGCGTAAAGCTGACCAACGGAAGCGTAATGATTGAATCTGCCCTCCGTGGCCTGCACATAGGCACCTACCTATTCCATAAGATAACTAGCTGGGCAAAAAGCTTTGATCCGTCTGCCCGGATCGTCCCAATCATGGTAATCGCTGGAGATGCAGGGCCAGAAAATCGTGAGCGCCGTAACAAGCTCTACACCAATTCTGGAATCAGGTTTATCTGGACCGATACACCTGGTGCAGGCGGCCGCTCCGCCCCCGATCTCACCGTGGCAGATCTCGCCCCCTACAGCCATTGGCCGAACATCGAGCCGTACTATGGCTTTTCTGCACTTAGCCAGGCTTGGCGCGAACTGGACGTTATCCGGGAGAAAGCTTCCGGACTGAAGGCATCCAAAGCCTACTATCGCAAGCACTATAACAGCGTATCCAAGCGCCTATCTGCCATCACTACGATGCTGAACTGGCCACTCTGCATTGTGACATTCGTGTTTGGCCTGCTACTCGCCCGAGGGATCGGATGGTACCAAGGGTTTGGGTTCTGACACGCATCCGCTGCGGTCTGGCGCTAGGTGGCTGCGAGACGCACCAAGCCGAACCACAAGAAAGCTACCGCGACTCAAGAACGCTTTACACGAAACTTTTTGAGTGTAGAATCCCGCATAACGAAACCTAGTGAGCACTCCAAATGTCCCAACGTAGTAGCAAGGCTATTGCTGAATTCATCATGCGAAACGTTCCCCGCGATCTCATGCTGGGCGTTGAGGACGCGCTGAACACTGGAGCTATGCGGGGCTACGCATCTGCAAAGGGCATGAATAAGGGGCATGTGAAGAACGCCGTAGGTCAGATGCGTCATTTCCATATGAACGAAGCTTTCAATGATGCGCTCGTTGCTGGAAATGCCAATCCGACTCCGATCAGAGGCAATGGCCTTGTTGTAGGTCGCTCTGGCGTGATTGCCTTGAGCCGATTCAACATTTCTGCTGGAGTTTGGAACAACGCTCGCCGAAGCATCACACGTCGACATCTGGCTGAGGCCAACCGGGCAATTGAACAATTCATACAGCCAGCACTTTTTGATGCTCAGCCAGTCTCACAGGCGTCTCTGTTTTTCGTGGCTGCCTTCAGCGGATCGATGGAGATTCAGCCAGATACGCCACAGGTTATCTATGTTGCGGTACCGGACAAAGAGATGAAGTCCTGGATCTTCCAGGAACCCTTAGAGCGTTTCTGCTCTCGCTACTTCGAGATCGAAAACCCACTACAGCCAGATACGGCGAAACCGAAGCTCAAGCCTGGTGTGGCAGCAAAAAAACGGAAAGATCAGTCATGAGTCGGGGAGTTAATGGTTTCAACCCGGGCCGCCTGAGCCAAGCTCTCGCGGCCCGTCGTTTACCTCAAGTACAGCTTGCGGCAATGGTCGGCGTTTCGCCCGCAACCGTTAGCAAGTGGAGGTCGGGGCAACAGGCACCGGAGGCAGAGACGTTGGAACGGCTCGCATCCGTCATAAATGTTAGCCCGGAGTGGTTTACACGACCGTTGCCCACGAAGGTGTCTGTACCGCTTTTTCGTAGTAACGCATCTGCCCATGTGGCTGCACGCGATATGCTCGAAGCGCGTCTTGAGTGGGCTCAAGATATTTCAATCGCGCTTGAAGAGTTTGTGGACTTCCCGGAAGTGAACCTGCCTATCCGGGAGTTCAAAGCACCAGAGCAAATCAGTGATGCTGACATCGAAGAGGCGGCCTGTGAGTGCCGAGATCTGTGGAACCTCGGCCGGCGGGCAATTCCAGATCTCGCCCTTGCAGTCGAAGGCGCAGGGGTCATTCTAATCCGCGAAGAAACAGGGATTGCACCTATTGAAGGCCTATCCGCGTGGAGTGCAGCGCTGCAGCGTCCAATGGTTCTGTTGTCCGCAGACAAGGCAAACGGCTTCCGCAGCCGATTCGATCTAGCGCACGAATTGGGACACCTCGTACTACACAAGGGCATTGACCGTTCAACAGATCCAGTTCGATACAAGCAGATGGAGTCGCAGGCACATCGCTTTGCTGGAGCCTTTTTACTGCCTGCAGAAGCGTTTGCAGCAGAAGTGAAGACTCCAGTTACCTTGGACAGTTTGCTCCTGCTGAAGCAGCGCTGGGGGGTCTCTGTAGCCGCGATCATTATGCGGCTGGAGGCATTGGGGATCATTGACCAGGAGGCAAAGACACTGCTCTTCAAACGGCGCTCTGCCCGTTGGGGAGTCAAATCCGAACCGGGTGATGATGCACGAGCCCCCGAACAACCTCGTCTGCTGAAAAGGACAATCGAACTGTTAGCGTCCTCGGGCGTTATGCCGGTGGAGTCAGTACCAAACCACATAGGGCTGGCGGCAACTGATATCGAGCGGCTTACAGGTTTGCCTGATGGCTATCTGAGTCAGAGAGCATCTGTCGTAAACCTATCCAGACTCAAAGCAGGACTCGCCCGTAAGGCACCTGCCAACACTACTGCTGACGGGGCTAGCATCATCCCGTTCAATCGCCGCTGAAAGATGAGTCATCCAGTGCCTGTTGCCCCAAGGACATACTCTCCCTAAGAGGTGGTGTCTGGAGGTACACTACCGGTACAGTACTGATTTTCCCGACTGTGACGCATCGAGACCTAATGCGTTGATTTTATAGTGATTTACTGTAATGTACCGTGACTCGCTGGAGCCTTACTGGTACCTGGTGAAATGGTGACACTGGCGAATTGAAAATCCCCGTGTCGGCGGTTCGATTCCGTCCCTGGGCACCACCATTTCTCGAAAGGCCCGCCACTCGGCGGGCCTTTTGTTTTTCTGCTGCGGGAAAGCCGGGCGCACCATATCGGGGCGCTCCGTGCACCCGTCACAGGGGCGCCGCGACAGCGTCTTGCAACGATGCGACACCCCGCCGCAAGGCCCGTAGCGCCCGCCCCACGCGGTCTTGGCGCTGTCATGTCGCTATGCTAGCTTGGCGCCACGCGAGGCGGCGGCCGTTGCGTAATCCCCCCGTCAGAAGAGGAGACCCCATGGCCGAGGCCACGCCCGCGCTGGAAATCCGCAACCTGCACAAGCGCTATGGCGATCTCGAGGTCCTCAAGGGCATCTCGCTGACCGCTCGCGACGGAGACGTCATCTCCATCCTTGGCTCGTCCGGTTCCGGCAAGTCCACCTTCCTGCGCTGCATCAATCTGCTGGAAAACCCGCACCAGGGCCAGATCATCGTCGCCGGCGAAGAGCTGCGCCTCAAGCCCGCCAAGAACGGCGAGCTGGTCGCCGCCGACAACCGCCAGATCAACCGCATGCGCAGCGAGATCGGTTTCGTCTTCCAGAACTTCAATCTGTGGCCGCACATGAGCGTGCTGGACAACATCATCGAGGCGCCGCGCCGGGTGCTCGGCCAGAGCAAGGCCGAGGCCAGCGAGGTTGCCGAGGCGCTGCTCGCCAAGGTCGGCATCGCCGACAAACGTCACGCCTACCCCAACCAGCTTTCCGGCGGCCAGCAGCAGCGTGCCGCGATCGCCCGGACCCTGGCCATGCGACCCAAGGTGATCCTATTCGACGAGCCGACCTCCGCGCTCGACCCGGAAATGGTACAAGAAGTGCTTAACGTCATCCGAGCACTGGCCGAGGAAGGCCGCACCATGCTGCTGGTGACCCACGAAATGAACTTCGCCCGCCAGGTTTCCAGCGAGGTGGTGTTCCTCCACCAGGGCCTGGTGGAGGAGCAGGGAACGCCACAGCAGGTCTTCGAAACCCCCCAATCGGCCCGCTGCAAACAGTTCATGTCAAGCCATCGCTAAGGAGCAACACCAGATGCTGAGCTACAAGAAAATTCTGCTGGCGGGTTTCGCCGCACTGACGTTCGCAACCGCTGCCAGCGCCGCCGACAAACTGCGCATCGGCACCGAGGGGGCCTACCCTCCCTTCAACCTGATCGACTCCAGCGGTGAAGTGGTCGGCTTCGACCTGGACATCGCCCACGCGCTCTGCGAGAAGATGGGCGAGGAGTGCGAAGTCGTCACCTCCGACTGGGACGGCATCATCCCGGCGCTGAACGCGAAGAAATTCGACTTCATCGTCGCCTCCATGTCGATCACCGACGAACGCAAGCAGGCGGTGGACTTCACCGATCCCTACTACACCAACAAGCTGCAGTTCGTGGCGCCCAAGTCGAGTGACTTCAAGAGCGACAAGGACAGCCTTGAGGGCAAGGTGATCGGTGCCCAGCGCGCGACCATCGCCGGCACCTGGCTGGAAGACAACCTGGACGGCGTCGTCGACATCAAGCTGTACGACACCCAGGAAAACGCCTACCTCGACCTCGCTGCCGGCCGTATCGACGGCGTGCTGGCCGATACCTTCGTGCAGTACGAGTGGCTCAAGAGCGACGCCGGCAAGGACTTCGAGTTCAAGGGCAAGCCGGTGTTCGACAACGACAAGATCGGCATCGCCGTGCGCAAGGGCGACCCGCTGCGCGAGAAGCTCAACACCGCGCTGAAGGAAATCGTCGCCGACGGTACCTACGAGAAGATCAACGCCAAGTACTTCCCGTTCAGCATCTACTGATCCGCTCCGGAGCGATGCGGCCAGGCCGAGCCTGACCGCGTCGCTCCACCAACATGCCCCTGCCGATGATTTTCGACCTCTACGGATTCGGTCCGGCGCTGTTCGCCGGAACCCTGATGACCATCCGCCTGGCGCTTTCGGCGCTGGCCCTGGGACTGGTGCTGGGCCTGCTAGGCGCACTGGCCAAGACATCCCCCTATCGCCCCCTGCACTGGCTGGGCGAAGCCTATTCGACCATCGTTCGCGGGATTCCCGAGCTGCTTTGGGTACTGCTGATCTACTTCGGTACCGTCGGCATCCTCGGCCACCTCGCCGAACTGCTGGGCATGCGCAGCCTGGAGCTGTCGCCCTTCGCCGCCGGCACCATCGCCCTGGGCCTGTGCTTCGGCTCCTACGCCACCGAAGTCTTCCGCGGCGCCATCCTCGCCATACCCAAGGGCCATCGCGAGGCCGGCCTGGCACTGGGCCTGAGCCGCCCGAGAATTCTCTGGCGCCTGATCCTGCCGCAGATGTGGCGCGTCGCCCTGCCCGGCCTGGGCAACCTGTTCATGATCCTGATGAAGGACACCGCGCTGGTCTCGGTGATCGGCCTGGAAGAGATCATGCGCCAATCGCAGATCGCGGTAACGGCGAGCAAGGAACCCTTTACCTTCTACTTCGTCGCCGCACTCATCTACCTGAGCCTGACCATCATCGCGATGACCGGCATGCATTTCCTCGAGCGGCGCGCCGCACGGGGCTTCGTCAGGAGCAACGCATGAACTGGGAAGTCATCATCAAGTGGCTGCCGCGACTCTCCGAAGGCGCCGTGCTGACGCTGGAACTGGTCGGCTTCTCGGTCGTTGCCGGCCTGCTGCTGGCGCTGCCCCTGGGCATCGCCCGCTCCTCCCGGCATTTCTGGGTTCGCGTGCTGCCCTACGGCTACATCTTCTTCTTCCGCGGCACGCCGCTGCTGGTGCAGCTGTTCCTCGTCTACTACGGCGCGGCGCAGTTCGACTTCATCCGCCAAGGGCCGCTCTGGCCCTACCTGCGCGACGCCTATTGGTGTGCGGTGCTGACCATGACCCTGCACACCGCCGCCTACATCGCCGAGATCATCCGCGGCGCGATCCAGGCGGTGCCGCCGGGCGAGATCGAAGCCGCCCGCGCGCTGGGCATGAGCAAGTCGCAGGCGCTGCTGCGTATCATCCTGCCGCGCGCCGCGCGCATCGGCCTGCCGGCCTACAGCAACGAAGTGATCCTGATGCTCAAGGCCAGCGCCCTGGCCAGCACCATCACCCTGCTCGACCTCACCGGCATGGCGCGGACCATCATCGCCCGCACCTACCTGCCGGTGGAGATCTTCTTCGCCGCGGGACTGTACTACCTGGTGATCACCTTCATCCTGGTACGGCTGTTCCGCCTGCTGGAGCGCTGGCTGCGGGTGGACGCGCTGCACGGCGGCCGCTGAGGCCCGCTTGAGCACGCCACGACCGCTCGACGAAAGGGACTTCGCCGAGCGCTTCGCCCAGCTCGACGCCTTCCTCATCGAGCACCAGGCGCTTTGGCGGCCCCGTCCGTTCACCTATCTGCAACTGCCCTGGGAGCCGGAGCACGCGGCCCTCGCCCGCTGGTTGCGCTCGCGCAGCCTGGCGCAGGCGGACGCCGCGCACAACGCGCCCACGGAACTCGACGCGCCCGCACCTTTCCCTGACTGGGCCAGGCGCGCCGCAACGCTCGCCAGCGTCGGCTCGCTACCCTCCCACACCCGCGGCGAGGCGCCCACCGCGCCCAACGACGTACCCGGGCGCAAATGGCAGCAGATCACCGCGTTCGCCGAACGCCTGAGGTTCACCTCGCCCCCCAGCCACTGGCTCGACTGGTGCTCGGGCAAGGGGCATCTCGGCCACCTGCTGGCGTCCGCCGGTACACCGCTGACGTGCCTGGAGTACGACCACGCACTGGTCGACGAAGGCATCCGCCTGGCCCGCCGCCAAGGCCTCGCGCACACCGAACACCGCTGCCAGGACGTGCTCGCCGAGGACTGCGCGGCCCTGCTCGAAGGCCGCACCCCGGTGGCGCTGCACGCCTGCGGCGACCTGCATCGCAAGCTGCTGCGCGATGCCACCCAGGCGCGCAGCCCGGCGCTCGCCGTGGCGCCCTGCTGTTACAACCGCTGCCAGGCCGAGGTGTACCAACCGCTATCGAAGCCCGGTGGCGCCTCGGCGCTGCGCCTGGACCGCGACGACCTCGGCCTACCGCTCAGTGAAACCGTCACCGCCGGCCAGCGCGTGCGGCGCCAGCGTGACCTGTCGATGGCGCGCCGCCTGGGCTTCGACCTGCTACAACGGCGCCTACGCGGCGTCGACAGCTACCTGCCCACGCCTTCTCTGTCGGCCACCTGGCTGCAGCGCCCCTACGCCGACTACTGCCGGGAACTGGGCCAACGCAAGGCACTCGAAATCCCCGAGCAGGACTGGACCGCGCTGGAAGCGGACGGCTGGCGCCGACTCGCCGAGGTGCGCAACCTCGAACTGCTGCGCGGCCTGTTCCGGCGTCCGCTGGAGCTCTGGCTGCAACTGGACCTGGCGCTCTACCTGAGCGAGCACGGCTACCGCGTACGCCTGGGCAGCTTTTGCCCCCCCCAGCTCACCCCCCGCAACCTGATGATCCTCGCCGGGCGAATGTAACAAGCTGTTGCAAATGACTGCCTAGGCAGTAGAATGGCGACTCTTTGCTGCCTAGGCAGATATTAGCAATGTCGCATTACACGCCGGAAAACTATCCCCCACTCGGCTCCATCGGCCATCTGCTGAGCATCGTCACGCAGCTCAAGGACCGCTTGCTCGATGCCCAGCTCGCCGACCAGCAGGTGACCGCCGCGCAGTTCAAGGTGCTGCTGCTGATCGGCAACGGCCTGGCCAGCAGCCCCGCCGAGCTGTGCCGGGCGCTCTCGGTGGACAGTGGCTCGATGACCCGCATGCTCGATCGGCTGGTCGCCAAGCAGTTGCTCGAACGTCACCAATGCCGGGAAGACCGTCGCAGCGTACGGCTGCGCCTCACCGCCAGCGGCCAGGCGCTCTATGCGAGCCTGCCGGAGATCGGTTCTGCCGCGCTCAACGAGCTGCTGGCCTGCCTGGACCCGGAAGAACTGCAGCTCTTCGAGCGCCTGCTGCGGCGCATCGTGAATGCCAGCGGACCCCACGTCACGCTGCCGGAGACGCATCAATGAAATCCGCAAGACTCCCCGTGCCTAGCCATCCCTCGACGGCCAGGACACTCGTCCTGACGATCGCGCTGATCACCCTTGCCGGCTGCGCCAGCAGCCAGGGCCTGGCACCCCAGGGTCGCCTCAGCGATGCCAGCCAACTGAGCGGCGCACGCAGCTTCGCCGACGTCACGCTTTCCCCCAGCGCCTGGCCACGCGAGGACTGGTGGCAACGCCTGGGCGATGCGCAGCTCGACCGTCTGGTGCGCGAAGCCCTGGCCGACAGCCCCGACCTGCAACTGGCGCAGGCGCGTGCCGATCAGGCCAGCGCCCTGGCACAAGCTTACGATGCCGACCGCGGCCCCAGCCTCGACGCCAACGCCAGCGTCACCCGCTCGCGTCTATCGCGCAGCCAGGACCCGACCGGCCAAGGCGATCGCCTGAGCACCCTGCGCTCGGTCGGCCTGACCTTCGACTACAGCTTCGATCTCTGGGGCGGCAAGCGCGCTGCCTGGGAAGCCGCCCTGGGCCAAGCGCGGGCCGCCGAGATCGACCGCCAGGCGGCACGCCTGACGGTATCCGCCAACGTGGTGCGCGCCTACAACGAACTGGCCTACGCCCAGCGCCAGGAACAACTGGCCCAGGACGATCTCAAGCGCACCGGGCAGATGCTCGACCTGAGCCAGGGACGCCTCGAGGCCGGACTCGACAGCCAGTACCAGTACGAGCAGACCGCCAGTCTGCAAGCCAGCGCCGAGGAAAGCCTGGCGAGCGCAGAACAGCAGGTACGCAGTGCGCGCATCGAACTGGCCGTGCTGCTCGGCAAGGGGCCGGACCGCGGCCTGGACATCGCCGACCCGCAGTTGCTCGACCCCGGCCAGTTGGCGCTGCCCTCGCAGTTGCCCGCACAGTTGCTCGGCCGCCGCCCGGATCTGGTCGCGGCACGCTGGCGGGTCGAAGCCGCTGCGCGTGACATCGACGTGAGCAAGGCGAACTTCTACCCCAACCTCAACCTGAACGCCGGCATCGGTGCCGAGTCGTTGCTGGGCGACGCCCTGTTCGGCACCGCCAGCCGCTTCTGGAACATCGGTCCGGCGCTGTCGCTGCCGATCTTCGACGCCGGTCGTCGGCGCGCCGATCTCGCCTCGCGCGATGCCGACTACGACGTCGCGGTGGCCCAATACAACCAGACGCTGGTGCGCGCCCTCGGCGACGTCAGCCAGGGCATCAGCCGCCTCGCCTCCTTGCGCCGGCAGATCGACAGCCAGCAGCGCGCCCGCGATATCGCGCGCAACTCCTTCGACCTGGCCATGCAGCGCTACGGATCGGGCATCGGCAACTACCTCGATGCACTGAGCATCGAACAGCAGTTGCTGCAGGCCGAACGTACCCTCGCCAGCCTCTACCAACAACAGATCGACGCCAGCGTACTGCTGACCCAGGCCCTGGGTGGCGGCTTCCAGGTCGACCCCAACGAATTCGCCTCGACGCAAGAGGGTTCCACCCATGAGTGACAGCGACAACAACGCCGCGCAGAACACCGCCAACCCCCGCCGCCGCAAGCGCCTGCTGACGCTGCTGGCGGTCCTGGTGATCCTCGGTGGCGGCGCCTTCGCCGCCTGGCACCTGCTCTATGGACGCTGGTACGAGGAAACCGACGACGCCTACGTGGACGGCAACGTGGTGGACATCACCCCGCAGGTGGCGGGCACCGTGGTCAGTATCCACGCCGACGACGGCGACTTGGTACGGGCCGGCCAGCCGCTGGTGGAACTGGACCCGGCTGACGCCGAGGTCGCCCTGCGCAGCGCCGAAGCCAACCTGGCGCGCACGGTGCGCAACGTGCGCGGATTGTTCAGCAACGTGGACGGCTACCAGGCCGAGGTGGAGAGCCGCGAGGTCGACCTGCAACGCGCCCGCAACGACTTCCAGCGCCGTCAGAAGCTGGCCGCCACCGGCGCCATCTCCAAGGAGGAGCTGGCCCACGCCCGTGACGCCCTGGCCGCCGCCGAAAGTGCGCTGCGCAGCGCGCGCCAGCAGTTCTCGACCGGCCATGCGCTGGTCGATGGCACGCAGATCGCCAACCACCCCGACGTCCAGGCGGCCGCCGCCCAGTTGCGCCAGGCCTACCTCGACCGGGCACGCACGACGCTGCCGGCACCGGTCACCGGTTATGTCGCCAAGCGCACCGTGCAGGTCGGCAGCCGCGTGCAACCGGGCACCCCGCTGATGGCGGTGATCCCGCTGGAACAGGTGTGGATCGACGCCAACTTCAAGGAAACCCAACTGCGCCAGATGCGCATCGGCCAGCCGGTGGAGATTCACGCCGACCTCTACGGTGACGATGTCACCTACCAGGGCCACGTCGAGAGCCTGGGCGTGGGAACCGGCAGCGCCTTCTCCCTGCTGCCGGCGCAGAACGCCAGCGGCAACTGGATCAAGATCGTCCAGCGCCTGCCGGTACGCATCGCCCTAGACGCGAAGCAGTTGCAGGACCACCCGCTGCGTATCGGCCTGTCGACCCGCGTGAGCGTCAACCTGCACGATCAGGATGGCCCGGTCCTGGCGGCGCAGCCGCGTCCGCAGGCGGCCTTCTCGACCGACGTCTATGCCCGCCAGGCGGCCGACGCCGACGCCTTGATCGCACGCCTGATCCAGGAAAACTCTCCCCAAGCCGACGCCCAGGGGGCGCGCTGAGCCAGCCATGAGCGACCAAGCCAACTTCACTCCGCCGAGCCTTGTACTGTCGACCATCGGCCTGTCGCTGGCGACCTTCATGCAGGTGCTCGACACCACCATCGCCAACGTCGCCCTGCCGACCATCGCCGGCAACCTGGCGGTGAGCGCCGAGCAGGGCACCTGGGTCATCACCTCCTTCGCGGTGAGCAACGCCATCGCCCTGCCGCTCACCGGCTGGCTGGGTCGTCGCTTCGGCGAGGTGCGCCTGTTCATTAGCGCGGTACTGCTCTTCGTGGTGGCCTCGCTGCTCTGCGGCCTGGCCCACAACATGGGCCTGCTGGTGGGCTTCCGCGCCCTGCAGGGATTCGTCGCCGGGCCCATGTATCCGATCACCCAGGCGCTGCTGATCGCCATCTACCCGCCCTCGCGAAGACCGCTGGCCCTGGCGCTGCTGGCGATGGTCACGGTGGTGGCGCCTATCGCTGGACCGATCCTTGGCGGCTGGATCACCGACAACTACAGCTGGCCCTGGATCTTCTACATCAACATCCCCATTGGCCTGTTCGCCGTACTGGTGGTCTGGCAACAGATGGGCGGCCGTGAAGAGCGCATCGTTCGCCAACCGATCGACTACGTGGGCCTGATCGCCCTGATGATCGGCGTCGGCGCACTGCAGGTGATCCTCGACAAAGGCAACGACCTGGACTGGTTCGAGTCGAACTTCATCATCGCCGGCGCCATCATCTCGGCGATCGCACTGGTGGTGTTCATCATCTGGGAGCTCACCGACCGCCATCCGATCGTCAACCTGCGGCTGTTCCAGAACCACAACTTCACCATCGGCACCCTGGCGCTGGTGGGCGGCTACGCGGGCTTCTTCGGCATCAACCTGCTCTTGCCCCAATGGCTGCAGACGCAGATGGGCTACACCGCCACCTGGGCCGGCCTGGCGGCCGCGCCGCTGGGCATCCTGCCGGTGTTCCTCTCGCCGCTGGTGGGCCGCTACGCCAACAAGTTCGACCTGCGCCTGCTCGCCGGCGGTTCGTTCCTAGTGATTGGACTCACCTGCTTCATGCGCGGCGAATTCACCACCCAGGTGGACTACGACCACATCGCCTTCGTCCAGCTGATCATGGGCATTGGCGTGGCGCTGTTCTTCATGCCGGTGCTGAGCATCCTGCTCTCCGGGCTTTCCCCGGCGCAGATCGCCGATGGCTCGGGGGTCGCGACCTTCCTGCGCACCCTCGGCGGCAGTTTCGCGGCATCGCTGACCACCTGGATCTGGGATCGCCGGGCAAGCTTCCACCATGCCACCCTGTCCGAGCACATCAGCCTCTACGACCCTGCCACACGCAGCGCGCTGGACAGCCTCGGAGGCAGCACCCAGAGCCAGGCCACGCAGCTCGAGCAGATACTGCAAGGCCAGGCCTACATGATGTCCACCATCGACTATTTCACCCTGCTGGGCTGGCTGTTCCTCGCCCTGCTGGTACTGATCTGGTTCGCCCGCCCCCCCTTCACCGGCAAGGCCGGTCCCGCAGCAGGCGGCGGCCATTAAGGCCGCTGCCTCGAGGTTTACAGCGCCGTTCGCGCCGCTATAATAGCCAGCCGATTTAGCCGGTATAGCTCAGCTGGTAGAGCAACTGACTTGTAATCAGTAGGTCCCGAGTTCGACTCTTGGTGCCGGCACCATACGAAAAAAGGCCCGCAGCGATGCGGGCCTTTTTCTTTTTCAGCGCCCCGGGCCTGTTGATGCCCGGCGCCGTTGCAATGACGCCTGTCGTTGCGGAAGTCGCCGCTACCCCGTCCGCTGTGCCTTGAGCGCGCTGAGGTAGGTGCCGGCCGGCGGCTTCTCGCCGAAGTAGCCCTGGATTCCGTCGAAAATCGCTGCCGCCACCTGCTGCTGATGGCGGCCGTTCTGCAGGCGACGGCAATCCTGGGGGTTACTCATGAACCCGGTCTCGACCAGGATCGAGGGAATGTCCGGCGACTTGAGCACGGCGAAGCCGGCTTGCTCGACACGCCGCTGGTGCGTACCGGCGACCTTGCTGACGTTCTTCAGCACGCTGTGCCCCAGGTCCAGACTGGTGCCGATGGTGGCGGTCATGGACATGTCGAGGATCACTCCGGCGACCATGGGGTCGGTATCCTTCAGCGAAAGGACCTGTCCGGCACCGAAGCGATCCGCGCTGTTTTCCTGCTTGGCCATCCAGCGCGCCATGGTCGAGGAGGCGCCCTTTTCCGACAGCGCGAACACCGAGGCGCCCGAGGCACTGCGCCGTGGCGCGGCATCGGCATGCACGGAGACGAACATATCGGCCTTGTATCGCCGGGCGATCTCCACCCGTTTGCGCAGCGGCACGAAGAAGTCGTCGTTGCGCACCAGCTTGGCCTTGTAGCCCTTCTGCGCATTGATCTGCTTGGCCAACGCCTGGGCAATGGCCAGGGCCACGACCTTTTCCTTTTCGCCACCCTGGCCAACTGCGCCGGGATCCTTGCCGCCGTGACCGGCGTCCACCACCACGATCAGGTCGCGGTTGGAGGCCGCCACCTTAGCCACGGGAACGGCTGCCGTGGTCGCCGTATCGGCCACGGCAGGTGCCGCATTCTCGTCGAGCAGGTCCAGCACCAGACGATGACCCTTGTCGCCGCTCGGCGCCAAGGTGAATACGTTCGCCTCGGCCTTCTGCGTCAGCTCCAGCACGATCCGCGTGCCGCTGCCGTGCGCGCCACTGCGTACGTCCTTGATCACCCCACCCGGGCTGACCAGCGCCTGCGCCGGACGCGCCAGCCGGGCTCGGGAGATATCGAGCACGAGGCGCTGGGGAGCTTCCAGGCTGAACGTCTTGAAGGTCACCGGTCCACTGAGATCGAAGACAATCCGCAGGCGGTCACTACTGGCCCACTTGCGCAGCGCGAGGATTTGCTCCGCAGCGGACGCCCGATAGGCCACCGGCAGGGCCATGCCCGCCAGTAGCAGATTGAGCATATGTCGTCTTTTCATGAGCTTGCGACTACCGGATAAAGCAAAGTCTAGTTACAACATAACAATCGATTGGCGTTTTTTCCATTGATTCGCCGGTTTCATTCAGCCGCAGCGCTCTTTTACCTATCGACCTTGTTTCACTCCCGCTGACGGAAGCGCGCCAGGAACTGCTGCGCGCGTGGGGTTTCGGGGGCGCCGAAGAACGCCTCGGGCGTGCCGCTCTCGACGATGTGGCCGCCATCCATGAAGATGACGCGACTGGCGACATGCCGGGCGAACTCCATTTCATGGGTGACGATCACCATGGTCGCGCCTTCCGCCGCCAGCCCGCGCATCACTTCCAGCACCTCGCCGACCAGCATCGGGTCGAGCGCGCTGGTCGGTTCGTCGAACAACAGGATGTCGGGCTTCATCGCCAGTGCCCGGGCGATGCCGACCCGCTGCTTCTGGCCGCCGGAGAGGCGCGACGGGTACATGTCCGCCTTGTCCGCCAGGCCGACCTTGGCGAGCAATTCCAGCGCCTCCTGTTTCACCTCCTGGCGGTTGCGCTTCTGTACGTGCACCGGGCTTTCCATCACGTTGCCGAGCACCGTCAGATGCGGCCAGAGCGCGAAGTGCTGGAAGACCATGCCGATGCGCGCGCGCATCTGCGCAAGCTCCGCATCGGCGAACTTCACGCCGCCCTTGTGGACGCCGAAGCGCTGGGCGTTCAGGCGAATGCTGCCGGCGTCCGGCACCTCCAGCCAGTTGATGCAGCGCAGCAGCGTGGACTTGCCGCAGCCCGACGGCCCCAACAGGCAGAGTACCTCGCCACGCTCCAGATCCAGCGACACGTCGCGCAGCACCTGGTTGGTTCCGAAAGACTTGGAGATGCCCTGCACTTGAAGCACTTTTTCCGCGCTGGACTGTAGGGAGTTGCTGTAGCTGTTCATGCGCGGCAGACCTCGGCATAGCGGGTAAACACGGAGGTGATCAGTTCGACGGCGAGGCAGATGATCCAGTACATCAGCACCGCCGAGAGGAAGCTGGCGAAGGGGATGAAATAGGTCGACTGGATGCCGTTGAACGCGGCGGTGAGTTCGGTGACCGCGATGATCCCGAGAAAGGCGCTGTCCTTGATGATCTGGATGACCTGGTTGCCGATCATCGGCGTCGCCCGCAGCAGCACCGGCGGCATGATGATGCGGCGCACCAGCTTGAAACCGTGGTAGCCGAAGGCCCGGCCGGCCTCGATGGTTTCCGCGGGCAG
The DNA here is from genome assembly GCF_055768815.1 of Pseudomonas sp. R4-15. NCBI lineage: Bacteria > Pseudomonadati > Pseudomonadota > Gammaproteobacteria > Pseudomonadales > Pseudomonadaceae > Pseudomonas > Pseudomonas sp. R4-15. The sequence goes on along the minus strand of NZ_CM147293.1, from coordinate 1,073,879 downwards.
GTCCTTCCAGGTGCCCTGCAGGACGATCGCCATGTACGCCGTGTTATAGGCGATCAGTGCCACGATGCCCGAGGTCCAGTTGTCCAGTTCCAGGCCCAGCGAGGGCAGCCCGAAATACACCAGGTACAGGAGCAGCAGGAAGGGCGTGCAGCGCATGCACTCGCAATAGAACGTGGTCAGGCGATTGAAGAAACGCTGCCCGGACATCAGCAGCGGAGTCAGCAGTATCCCCAGCCCGAGTGACGCGAAGGTGGCGACGGCGATGAACACCAGCGTGTTGAGGAAACCTTCGAGGATATCCGGGTAGTTCTGCCAGACGGTGATGAAATCGCTCAGGTTCATCAGGCCTCTCCCATGGCGAAACGGAGTCGCTCCAACCGCCGTTGCAAGCGGATCAGCAGCAGCACGATGAGGATGTAGATCACCAGCGCGACCAGCAGCGGCGGCAGCGGATCGTAGGTCCGCGCACCGACGCGCTGGGCAGCACGGGTGATTTCCACCAGGCCGATCACCGCGATCGCCGGGCTGGACTTCACCAGCATGGTCATCTCGTTCACCAGGCCGGGCAGGCTGGAGCGCCAGACCTGCGGCAGTACGATGCGTGTGACGCGCAACCAGCGGCTCATACCGAAGGCGAGCGCCGCGTCGTACTGCTGGCGGTCGAAGGCCAGCAATGCGGCCCGCCAGACCTCGCAGTTGAAGGCGGCGGCGGTGAGCGACAGCGAGATGAACGCGGCCACCAGCGGCTCGAGGGTGACGCCGAACTGCGGCAGGCCGAAGTACACCAGCAGGATCAGCGTGACGGCCGGACAGGAACGGATGAGGCTGACGTACATCCAGGCCAGTTGCCGGGCCACCGGAAGCCGGGCCCAGCGCAGTAGCGCGAGCCCAAGCCCCAGGGGAATGCCGACCATGATGCCGACCAGCGAGGCGCCCACCGTGGTGAACGCCCCCTGCAGAATGCCCCAGTAGTCGTATGCATTCATGGGGGTGGATCAGTTCACGTCGAGCGGCATGTTTTCGAAGCGCACGCCCAGCCATTTCTCCTGCAGGCGATACATCTCACCGCTTTCACGAATCTTCAGCAGGGCATCATTGACGGCCTTCAGCACGCCTTCGTTGCCCTTCTTGACGGCCCATCCCTTGTAGCCGGTCTTGCCGATGGGCTGACCGAGCGCGAACACGTCACCGCGTTCCTTGACCAGCGCACGCAGAGTCAGGTCGGTGTTCACCACCGCGTCGATGCGGCCTTGGGCAAGATCCTGATAGGCCTCGGGATAGCCGTGGTATTCGACGATCTTCTTCACCCCCTCGCCCTTGGTCTCCTTGAGCTTCGCATCGAAGGCCTTGAGTTCGGAGAGAAAGGCGCTGCCGGTTTCCGCACCGACGACCTTGCCGATCAGGTCATCCGGGCTGGCGATGTCGCTGCCCTTCTTCACCGCATAGAAGGTGGCGGACTCGGCCGTCGGGGTCGTGAAATCGAACGCCTTCTTGCGTTCGGGCGTGACCATCACCGCCGACAGCGCCATGTCGAAGCGGCCGCTGGAGACCCCGGAGAGAATGCCGGCCCAGGGCATGACTTCCTGGCGCAGCTCAAGACCGGTTTCCTTCTCCACCAGGTCCTTGAGTTCATTGTCGTAGCCGGTCGCCTTGCCGTTCTCGATGAACTCGAAGGGCCGGTAGTCGTCCTCGGTAGCGACCGACACGTAGCCCCGGCTCTTCACCTCGTCGAGGGTCAGCGCATGCGCCGCCGACACCACCCCCAGCGTGCTGGCCAACGTCAGCGCCAGCGCAGGGAGCACTTTGCCCATAGCGGTCGTGGTACTGCTCAGAAAAAAGCGAGTGACGGTCATGCAGGAATCCCTCTAGTTATGGATGTAACACGGCGTAGGGGGCGTTGCCCCAACAAGGCAAGAGAGATAGAGCAAGGGGTATGCCATTTAATTTTTATCCTTTTAATTCATAAAGATAAGAGAATATTTTACAAATTATTAGTGTATTGATCGTGACCCCCGCCCCATGAACGAACGAGATATAAGTGGTATGCCACATGAATGAGCAAAAAGCCGGGCGGTGAGATGAAGACCTCGCCGCGCGATACCCCCGGACATCGCCACGATGCATCGCCCATGGCACGTCTTCAGCCGGAGTCAGGCGCTGGAATAAGGTGGTTTCAGTACGCGGCACGCAGGCGCGTCAGCGAATGCGATCCGCGTGCAGAGCCTGGGCCCGAGCCAGCAGCGCAGCATCGGCGAAACGTGCGCCGATCAGGGATACCCCCACGGGCGCAGCCTCCAGCCTCGTCCATGGCATCACCACCTGGGGCAGTCCGGCCAGCCCGGCCATGCACAACAACCGCTGCGAGCGCAGGCGGGCTTCCTGCACCTGATCACCCGGCGCATCCAGCCTCGGAGCCACGCCCGGCACCGGCGGCATCAGCAATAGACTGCCGTCGGCCAGCAGCGCCGAGAGTCGTGCCTGGGCGCTGATTCGCTGGCAATTCGCCGCGGCCACCTGCGCCGGCGCGACCGCCTTCGCAGCAGCGAAGCGCGCCGCGATATCGTCACCAAACAGCGGCTTGCGGTGATCGATCCAACTGCCCAGTTGTTGCCAGACCTCCGCCGCCTGCAGCACCCGCAGGGCCTGCGCCCAGTCCTCCAGGGGCAGGCTGCCGAGCGGCAGGCGCCGGTGCGGTATGCCGGCACACTGCAACCAGTCCTCGAAGGCACTCCGGCAGTTGCCGTCGAGCTGTGCGAGTACGTCCTCGCTGACCAGCAGTTGCCCCGGCGCTGGCGTGCCGGGTGACTCATGGGCAAGACAGCCGAAGGTCCGCGCCAGCGTCGCCCCATCGCGCGCGAACCAACCTACCGTGTCGAAGCTGTGCGCCAGCGTGAAGCAGCCGTTTGCGGCGATACGCCCATGGCTCGGGCGCAGGCCCCAGATACCGCAGTAGCTCGCCGGTAGCCGCACGGAGCCACCGCAATCGGTGCCCAGCGCCAGGTCGGCATGCCCTGCGGCGACGGCGGCCGCGGAACCGGAGGACGAACCACCAGGCAGGCGTCCTGGCGCGGCCGGATTCAGCGGTGTGCCGTAGTGGCGGTTGATGCCGGCGAGGCTGTAGGTCAACTCATCGGTGACGGTCTTACCGATCCAGCGGCAGCCCGCGCCCAGCAGCAGGTCCACGCTGATGGCGGTGCGGCTGGCGACGCCAGCGTCGGCTTTCCATTCGAGATTGCCGGCCCCGGTGCTCATGCCCCGTACGTCATAGACATCCTTGACCGCCAGACGGAGGCCCTCCAGCGGGCGCTGCGAATGCTGCGTCGAAGCGTGGGGCGAGGCGCCGAAGCCGTCCGCGACGAAGGCGCCATGCAGGCCGTCCACCAGCAGGCCGTTCATGCATCGCTCCAGCTGACGTGGGCGGCGACCACTTGCCAGCGCCCCTGCAGGCGCGCCCAGGTCTGCGTCTGGCGGCCGATGCGCGGGCTGCCCTCGCGCCGGAAACTCATGTTGGCGACGCCGAAGTCATCGCCAAAGGTGACCACGGAGCGCTGCAGAATCTGCCGGGCCAGGCCCACGCCCGGACGCTGCTGGCGAAAGGCGCGGATCGCCTCGATGCCGTACAGCTCTTCGGTGGCGCCATAGCGCAAGGTATGCGCACTGCCCCAGAAGAGTTCGTCGAGTACCGCGGTATCGTTGCTGACCAGAGCCTGCTCGTAGCGCTCGAAGCTGCGGGTCAGCTCGTCCAGCGCGGCCGCGGCGTTGATCGCCGGCCCCTGGCACAGGCGCGGCTGCAACCAGTCGGTGCTGATCGGGCAGAAGCCCCGGCCGAGCAAACCCTGGCGTCCGTCAGCCGCGAGCATGGCGATCGCCACGCGAGGCGCATGCTGCTCCAGGGTAATGGCCTCCACGTCGATCGCACTGCCCAGGCCAAAATCGGCGAAGGCGGGATGCTCGCCCACCAACCAGGCGCAACGCGGCGGTATCGGACCGGGCAGCCAACCGGCCATGCCCTCGGCCACCTGCGTGGCGAGGCCCCAGGCTTGGGCGCCGAAACCTGCGGCATCGATGACCCCACTGTCGCCGGTCATCGGCGCCGCCGGCACCGCGCCGTCCTTGATCCGGGGACCGCAGGGTACCGGTGCCGGCGCCCGATGCCAGAGGTGCGGGGCGCCGGACAGGCGAAAGCCCGCATCCACACCGTTGCCGGCCAGCGCAACGACCAGACTCCCGGCAGGCTCGGGCACATCGCCCACCGCGCGGGACAGCATCAAGTGACACGCGCCCATCCATAGGGTCAGGAAGAACAGCGGCGTGGCCTCCAGCATGCCCAGTACCTGCGCGTCCGCCGCCAGGCGTTCTCTGAGCAGATCGACCAGCGCGCGCGTGGCGGCGGTCGTGCAGGCATGCAGGTCATCGCCGCCCTCCAGGCCTTGCCGGGCCAGGGGAATCAGTTCCAGCGGGCCCTGTGCAAGCACCTTGCGCAGGGCCGGCGCAAGCACCTGGTCGCGCCAGTCGAGACGTTCGAGCAGGCCTGGGGCGCGGGTGCCGAAGCGGATCTGCACGCCGGCGCCGCTGCCCAGCAGCGACCACACCGGACGTGCCTCCGGCGCTTGGGCGTCGCTGATCTCGACCAGTGCGGTACGCGGCGAAATCACCGCGGCCAGCGGCGTGACGACGCCCAGCTCCTGCGCGGACCGCAGTTGCACACGACCATCGAGAATCAGCCGTTCCGCCTCTGCCTCATCGGGCGCCCAGCCCTCCTGCAGACACGCCATCACCGCGGACGACAGGACCACCTCGCTGGGTCGCTGGCCCTCGCGGAACGGCGGTCCGGCGTGCAGCAGGGTCATGCCCGACAAGCCGACGGCCTCGCCGGCGCTGCAGACATTCGACCACTGCGGACGCACCGCATGCAGACGGGCCAAGGCCGCCTGGTTGGCCAGGACTCGCGCGCGTTCGGAAGTCATGGCGGCATCAGGCCTCGAGAGGAACGGGAAGGATCGGCGACGTCGCGTCGAAGCGCTTGCCGGCGCGCAGGCAGAACACGGGTTGCAGCATCCGCTGGGCGTAGACCTCGGTGCCTTCGTTGTCGCGCAGCAACCAGCGACCCTGTTCGTCGGAAAGCACCGACACATCCGCGATGCGACCGACGCCGAGGGTCCCCAGTTCGTCCTCCATGTCCAGCAGGCGTGCGGCATTGCAGGTGACCATCGGCACCAGCTGTTCCAGCGTCAAACCCAGCGCCATCATGCTGACCATGGTGGAAACCAGGCTGAAGCGCGAGGTGCCCTTGAACAGGTGCTCTTCGTCCGGGTGCTCGTCCGGCGTGCCGGCGGGCGCAGGAACCTCGGTGTTGTAGCCGTGCATGTCCGACCCCAGGGTGTCCGGCAGGATGCCCGCCTCGAGGACCTTGCGCGCCATCTTGTAGCTGAAGTGAGAGCCGTGGCCGACATCCACCTTCAAGCCACGCGCCACCGCATCGGCGACCAGCGGGTGGACCGCACCGCTCTGCTCGACGAACCCACCGGGATGACGGCTGAACGGATGCGCCAGCACGTCACCTGGCTTGAGCACCTCCAGGACCTGCGGAAAGATGCTGTCCGGATCGATCTCCCGACCGCCCTCTTCCGGCATCGGCCAGAGCTGGCCGAAATGGATGTACACCGGCAACGCGGTCTGCTCGCCGATCTGCGCGGCCTTCTTCATCACATCCAGCCCCCAGCGGGCAAAGCCGCCGAGCTCGGCGTGGGCCTTGATGCCCTTCACCAGGTCGCGGTTGGCCAGCGCGGCCTTCACCGTGGCCGCCACGTCCGCGCACTCCGGACGGTACAGCTCGGGGTAGAAGTGTCCCTCCAGTCCCCCCACCAGGTAGGCGGAGATGAACGCCAGTACGCGACTCTCCGCCGGCTCGGCGATGAATTTGCGAAAGCCCGGCAAGGTCATGCAACTGGCGCCGCCCTGGTCCACCAGCGTGGTGACGCCGGAATGCACGCCGCACAGGTCGGCATTCAGGCCGAAGCGGCCGGATACGTACTGGAAGATGTGGCTGTGGGTATCGATCAAACCCGGCAGCACCAGCTTGCCCTGGCAGTCGATGATCTCCGCCTGCGCGACCGCGTCCGTATAGCGCAGGGCGCCGACGGCGGCGATGCGCTCGCCTTCGATCAACAGATCGCAGATTTCGTCGATGCCGTTGGCCGGGTCGATGACCCGACCGCCCTGGAGCAGGATCTTTTTCATGACAGTCTTCACGGGTGGTTTCAGTTGCTGAGCGGCAACGCAATCGCCATGCCAATCACCCCAAATTGCCGTCAATGAAAATCCATAAGTTAATGTTTTTAAATGACTTTAATAATTAAAAATATCAGTGGTACGCCACATTTATTGATGGATAAGAGCGCGCGCTGAGCACCCCGGATCGCACCAAAAGCAAACGCACCGCACTGCCGCGGCGCATTATGTGGCATACCATCTTTTAGCGAGGAAAGAGCGCCCAGCGACGCTCGACGCCAGGCGTTGCCCAGCATTCATCGATGCGTTAGGGCTTGCTCAGAGATCCAGCACCAGGCGCGCGCAAGCCGCGCCCGAGCAGCAGATCATCATGGTTCCGAGTTGCGCATGGGCCTGCGCCGAACGAACGCTGTCACGGTGCAGCGGCGTGCCCTCCAGCACCTTCACTTCGCAGGCGCCGCAGAGGCCCTGTTCGCAGGAGTACATGACGTCGACGTCCGCATCGCGCAGGACATCGAGCACGCTTTCGCCCGCCTTCACGTCGAGCTCGCGCCCGGACCGGGCGAGCACGACGGTGAAATCCCCTTCGCTCGGCGGCGGAGCCTCGGCGGCCTTGAAGCGCTCCACGCGCACACGCTCCGGAGCCCAGTCCTGGGTCAATTGGTCCAGCTCCGCGATCATGCGTTCCGGGCCACAGCAGTAGATCCGCGCCTGCACTGCTGCATCGGCCAGCACCCGCGCCAGGGGTAGCGCCGTTGTCCGCTCTGCACTGCGCGAGTAATGCAGGCTGACCTGTGGATCATCCACCAGCTCCCGGTGAAACAGCGCCTGCTGCGGGCCCTTGCACCAGTAGTGCAAATGCACCGGAACCTGGCGGGCGCGCAGCTCGCGGTACATCCCATAGAGGGGCGTGATGCCGATACCGCCCGCCAGCAGCAACACCGGTGTCGTACCTTCTTCGAGCGCGAAGAGATTCCGTGGCCGGCCGATCTGGAACACCCCGCCGACCCGCGCGCTGTCGTGCAACCATCGGGATGCGCCACGGCCCGCAGCCTCGCGCTTCACCGCCACCACGTAGTGCTCGGCACTGCATAGCGTGCTGATCAGCGAATACTGGCGAATTTCCCCGCCGGGCAGTACCAGGTCGAGATGCGCGCCCGCCGTGACCGCCTCGCACCCCGCCCCGTCCGTGGGGGCGAACTCGTAGAGCAGGATGTCTTCGGCGCCATAGCGCATCGCGACCAGGCGTGCCTCGCGGCGCTCAGATGGTTCCATAGTTGATCCCCATGCTCCGCAGCCAGGCGCGGTACTTCATGCCCAGCAGGTCGGTACGATGGTGCAGCTCCTGGCGCAGGTCGGTGGGAATGCGCTCCGGGCGCTGGGTATCGACGATCCAGGCGTCCTGCTCGTAGACCAGGTCCTGGCGCCGCCGCACGTCGGCGTCGCTCGGCAGCGGATCGAAGTTCACCGCGCAACAGATGCGCACGATGCTTTCCGTCTCGCTCACCTGCTGCATGGTGAAGAAGGTGCAGAAGCGGTCGTTGTCGTTGCCTTCGTGTGCCCGCGCCGGATCGCTGATCACCACGCGCTTCTTGAAGTAGGCCACGCCCGGGCGCAGGCATTTGTAGGCGTAGTAGGCGATCACCGGAATCTCGCGGGGGTCGCCATAGGGCTGGGTGACGCGCACCTCGGAGGTCGCCAGGCCGCCATTTTCCTCCCAGACCTCGTAGGCCCCGATGGGGTCCGGATCGTCCAGCAAACCGTTCACACCGGCATGCACGAAGGGGAAATGGGTGGGATCGATGAAGTTCTCCAGCGCCCGGTAGCCGGACTTGAAGGTGTAGGGTCCGCACACGACCTTCTTGTAGCTGGCGTCGTCCCACTCGGGAAACGCGGGAATCTCGTGCTCCGGCTCACCGATGCAGGCCCACACCAGCCCGTAGGCTTCTCGCACGTGATGGGCCACGGCCTTGGCTTTCTTCATCGGCGTTTCGTCGGGAGAGGCCGGGATCAGCGTGCATTGCGCCGTACCGTCGTAGTTCCAGCCATGGTAGGGACAGACCACGCGGTCATTGGCGATGAAGCCTTTCGACAGCCGAGCGCCGCGGTGAATGCACAGGTCCTCCCAGACATGCGCCGCACCGCTGGCATCGCGCCACAGCACCAGGTCGCGATCGAACAGCGTGGTCGGCACCAGCTTGCCCTCGATCAGCTCCTCGCTGCTGGCCACCACGTGCCAGTCGTTCAGCAGGGCCGGCGCCAGGGGCGCATCGAGTGAGTTGAGGTGTTCTCTGCAGTTCATCAGTCTGTTCCTTTTCATCGGTCTTGATGAGCATGGCCGCCGAATGCCAGGCACGGCCCCGGATGCACTCGACGGAAGATTTGACGCGGTGTTCGGCAAGGCGCTGTCGCGCTGCTCGCTGTGGTGTTCCCGCAGACGACCGCAAACGGCAGCCATCATCTGCTGCCCATCCTGGGCGGGTGCTGCCAGCGCCCATGGCGTTCGACGCAAGAACCGAACCACTGCCGCCTCGTGGCGGCCGTGGAATCCGACACCTGCAAAAGCAAGTGGTATGCCACGTTTAATGCTGAGTTAAAGCCATCCGGCCGCGGGCCTTGCGCCCGGGTCGTTACAGTCCAGCACCGGACAAGCGCCTCAGCCCAGGAGACGTCGGCCAAGCCCGGCAAAGGCGGCATGCTTGCCACAAGACGACGCACAAATTAGGTGGCATGCCTCTTATTTGGGCGTCGATCCGAAGGGATTATCGAGCGAGGGCCCGAGCGCACGGCGAGTAGCGACTGGTACGGGAAATGCACCACCGCTGACCATCGTCGCCAACCGAGGGCAACTCGCCGGAACCTGCAAGCGCGGCTTCCGCATTGCGGGGCATGCCTCTGATGACATTGACATTACCGTCGCAAAGGTTTTTCTTTGCGCTCAATTAACCCCGCTGCGCTTCACGAGTCACCATGAGCACTTTCGATACTCCCGATACACAGGTCGAGCTGGATGCCGCCGTGGCCCGCTCCGCGTTGCTGGGGCGGCCCGGCTTCCTGATCCGCCGCCTGCACCAGATCCATACCAGCCTGTTTCTCGACGAGACCCGCGAGAACAACATCACGCCGGTGCAATACAGCCTGATGACGGCGCTACACACCCACGGCGAAATGGATCAGAACACCCTCGCCCACGAGATAGGGCTGGAGCGCACCAGCGTGGCCGAAGTGATCCCACGCCTGGAGACCCGCGGCCTGCTGGAGCGACGGCAGAGCACCAGCGATCGCCGGGTGAAACGGGTCAAGCTGACCCGCAAGGGCGTGTACCTGCTGAAGAAGATGGCGGCCGGCGTCCAACGCGCCCACGACCGCACCATCGAAGGCATTCCGGAAGAACAGCGCAGCCTGTTCCTGTTGCAACTGATCAAGCTCGTCGAGGCGAACAATCACCTGGGCAGCGTGCCATTCAACCTTCCGCGCGACAAGGAATAGTCACCCGTCCTCCAGCCGTGTGCGCCGCCGGCCCGAGCGCGGAGACTGAAGCCCCGGCACCGACCCCTGCGGCGTGGCGAGATGTCGCTGCCGAATGCCTCGACAAGCCCTGGCGCACTGTGCATAGTGCGCCAGCTCACTTTTTCGCCGAGCTCTCGTTCACACTCTGGCCCACCTCATTCCGGAGCGATTGCGATGACTGAACAACGGAAGTTCCACGCATTAAGAGCCCATATCGACGAACTGTTGGCCGACGGCGCGCGTATTCTCGGACGCACGCCGCTGCGCCTGGACGTACGCGGTAACGTCTATACGGTCAGCCATGGCATGTTGATCAGCCAGGACCTGGCGGCCTGATCATCCGCCCGTCGTCAGTCCTTGGCTCGCTCGTCTCGCGGCTTGTCCCCGCGAGCATCGTCGCCCTCATCCCTGGCGGGTGCCCGCTCATTGCGCACGGTCTCCCCGTGCATCTCCGCTTCGCTGCTGGGGACGCTAGGGCTGTCCGCATCGCCTTCTTCGGAAGGCAGTGGGATGCCTTCGCCGGTGCCCATCGAACCGTTGCCCGCGGCACGATCGACCGGCGCACCGCTCTGGGATTGGGCCCAGCCCGCACCGCTGGCGAGTCCAAGGCATAGGGCGAGGATCAAGGTGCTGCGTTGCATGGGTATTCTCCTGTCCACCATGGGTAGAGGGTTGACCCCAGCCACGCGCTGACTGCGCCATCGCCGGGACCGGCGGGCTTGATCCACGGCGACCAAGCCGCCACGCTATGCCACCTCTACGCGTCCGCTGGCCCTGCGCATGTCCGATCCCGTCCACAAACCCCACCGCCTGCGCTGGCGGGGACTGTTGCTGCTGGCCTTGCTGCTGGCGCCCTTGCTGTGGCCGCTGGAACGTCTCGCCGAGCGCTACTACCGCAACGAACTGGTGGAGCAGAACGGTCAGACGCTGGATCTCTACGTGGCCAACCTGCTCGGCGTGCTCAGCCGCTACGAGGTCCTGCCCCAACTGCTCGGCGGTCTGCCGGCGCTGCAGGCGGCGCTCATAGCACCGAACGATCCCGCGCGCCGACAGGACGCCAACGAGTTGCTGCAGCGTATCAAGCGGCAGACCCGCGCCGATGTGATCTACCTGATGCTTGCCGACGGCACCACGCTGGCCGCCTCCAACTGGGACCAGGAAGACAGCTTTATCGGCCGCAACTTCACCTTCCGTCCCTACTTCCGCCAGGCGATCGCCGGCGGCCAGGGGCGCTTCTTCGGCCTGGGCACCACGTCGGGCAAGCGTGGCTACTATTTCGCCGCACCGATCCGCGATGGCAAACAGGTGCTCGGCGTACTGGTGGTCAAGGTCGACCTGGACCACACCGAGTTCCTCTGGGGCAAGACCCCGGAGCAGTTGATGGTTACCGACCATCATGGCGTGGTGATCCTCACCTCCAACCCCGACTGGCGGTTCCGCGCCACCCGCCCGCTGAGCGCACTGGAGCTCGAGCAGATCGCCGACAACCAGCCCTACCCGACCCTGGAGCCGCGCCCGCTGGAATTGGACATGAACGACTGGCTGGTGCAGACCACCGAGCTCGACCGGGTCGGCTGGCGAGCCCGGGTGCTGGTGCCCAGGGCCTTGCTGGATCGGCCGGTACGCACCGCGGTGGCCGTCGGTGGTGCGACCCTGCTGGTCTTGCTGCTGCTGCTCGGCCTGCTGATCCAGCGGCGTCGCCACTACCTGGAGCGCATCGCCCTGGATGCCGGCGCCCGGCGTGAACTGGAAAGCCGCGTCCACGAGCGCACCCGCGACCTGGAGACACTCAACAGCCGCCTCAAGGAAGCGGTGCTCGAACGCGAGCATGCCCAGCAGGAGCTGGTACGCACCCAGGACGAACTGGTCCAGGCCGGCAAGCTGAGCGCCCTCGGCACCATGAGCGCCAGCATCAGCCACGAGCTGAACCAGCCGCTGGCGGCGATCCGCAGCTATGCCGAGAACGCCGCGACCCTGCTCGACCATGGCCGCAGCGAAGACGCCCGCGGCAATCTGAAGCTGATCGGCGAGCTCACCGGACGCATGGCCTCGATCATCGCGCACTTGCGCGCCTTCGCCCGGCGCGACCGTCACGCCCCGGAGAGCGTCGCCCTGCAGCCGGCGCTGGAAGATGCCCTGGCGCTGGTCGCGCAACGTCGCCGGGCGCTGGACGTCGAGCTGATCCGCGACCTGCCGGATGCACCGCTGTGGGTGCAGGCCGGCGAGACACGCCTGCGGCAAGTGCTGGCCAACCTGCTCGCCAATGCGCTCGATGCCCTCTCCGAGCGCGCCACGCCACGCCGCTTGTGGCTGTCGGCCAAGTGGGATGCACAAAGCATCGAACTGCATTTGCGCGATAATGGCCCGGGCTTCTCCAAGGACGCACTGGAGCATGCCCGCGAACCCTTCTTCACGACCAAGACCAGCGCCCAGGGGCTGGGGCTGGGCCTGGCCATCTGCGATACGCTGGTGCGTGCGTTTGGCGGCGAACTGGTCTTCGGCAACCATGCCACCGGCGGCGCCGAGCTGCGCCTGCGCCTGTTGCGCGCCGAACCTGGCGTGGACCCCCACCCTCCCGAGGACACCGCATGACCCTCACCGCCATCGACGCCCGCGCCCAGGTGCTGCTGATCGACGACGACGTACATCTGCGCCAGGCCCTGGCTCAGACCCTGGACCTCGCGGGCCTGCGGGTACAGAGCCTGGCCGATGCCCAGGGCCTGGCCGAGTGCTTGCCACAGGACTGGTCCGGTGTGGTGGTCAGCGACATCCGCATGCCCGGCATCGACGGGCTGCAACTGCTGCGCAGCCTGCACGAGAACGACGCCGAGTTGCCCGTGCTGCTGATCACCGGGCACGGTGACGTCCCGCTCGCGGTGCAGGCGATGCGCGCGGGCGCCTACGACTTCCTAGAGAAGCCCTTCGCCAACGAACACCTGCTCGACTCGGTGCGCCGCGCCCTGGAAATGCGCCGCCTGGTGCTGGAGAACCGCAGCCTGCGCATGGCCCTGGCCGATCGCCGCGAGCTGTCCGGGCGCCTGCTCGGACAATCCCCGGCAATGGCCCGGCTGCGCGAGCAGGTCGGCGCATTGGCGGCGACCCAGGCCGACGTGCTGATCCTCGGTGAGACCGGCGCCGGCAAGGAGGTGGTCGCACGCGCCCTGCATGAGTTGTCCAATCGGCGCAGCGGGCCCTTCGTCGCGATCAACGCCGGCGCGCTCGCCGAATCGGTGGTGGAAAGCGAACTCTTCGGCCATGAGGCCGGTGCCTTCACGGGCGCGCAAAAGCGCCGAGTCGGCAAGTTCGAGCACGCCAATGGCGGCACCCTGTTCCTCGACGAGATCGAGAGCATGAGCCTCGACGTGCAGGTCAAGCTGCTGCGCCTGCTGCAAGAGCGCTCGGTCGAACGCATGGGCTCCAACCAACTGATCCCGCTGGACATCCGCGTGGTCGCGGCGACCAAGGAGGACCTGCGCAAGGCGGCCGACGCCGGACGCTTCCGCGCCGACCTCTACTATCGGCTGAATGTCGCGCCGCTGAGCATCCCGCCGCTGCGCGAGCGTGGCGAGGATGCCCTCCTGCTGTTCCAGCACTTCGCCGAGACCGCCGCCAGCCGCCATGGCCTGCCGCCGCGGACCCTGCAACCCGGGCAGCGCGCGCAACTGCTGCGCCATGCCTGGCCAGGCAACGTGCGTGAACTGCAAAACGCCGCCGAGCGTTTCGCCCTGGGGCTGGGCCTGGCGCTGGATGGGCAGGCGCCGCTGGAGCAGGGCCATCACGCGGGAGGTCTGAACGAACAGGTCGAGGCCTTCGAGCGCTCACTGATCGCCGCCGAACTGACGCGCCCACACACCTCGCTACGCAGCGTCGCCGAGGCGCTCGGTCTGCCGCGCAAGACGCTGCATGACAAGATGCGTCGTCTGGGCCTGAGCGGCCCGGATACTGGCGGAATTACGCCAGACGATAACGACTGATTTGGCGACATTTCGCCACATCGCGGCGGCACCCGGCCTCGCCCAAGATGCTCAGTTCCCGCTGTAGAGCGCTCCGCGCCGGATTGACGCAGACTGGCACGCCGGTTGCTGCGGTTACTCGCAGTTTCCACGCCCAACAGCACACGGTCCGCTCCGGATCGGCCTAGACTGTAGCGGGATCCTGAAAAACAAACACAACAAGCAAAAGAGGTAGCATCCATGTTCAAGCAGTCCGCAAAGGCGCTGCTCTGCGCCCTGTCCCTGGGTATCGCCGGCCTGGCCAGCGCTGACCCCATCATCATCAAATTCTCCCACGTCGTCGCCGACAACACGCCGAAGGGCCAAGGTGCGCTGCTGTTCAAGAAGCTCGCCGAAGAACGTCTGCCGGGCAAGGTGCAGGTAGAGGTCTACCCGAACTCCTCGCTGTTCGGTGACGGCAAGGAAATGGAAGCGCTGCTGCTGGGCGACGTGCAGATCATCGCGCCGTCGCTGGCCAAGTTCGAGCAGTACACCAAGCAACTGCAGCTGTTCGACCTGCCCTTCCTGTTCAAGGACATGGCAGCCGTGGATCGCTTCCAGAAGAGCCCCCAAGGTCAGGAACTGCTGACCTCCATGCAGAGCAAGGGCATCACCGGCCTGGCCTACTGGCACAACGGTCTCAAGCAACTGTCGGCCAACAAGCCGCTGCTCGAACCCAAGGATGCCCGTGGCCTGAAATTCCGCGTGCAGGCCTCGGCCGTGCTCGAGGAGCAGTTCAAGGCCGTGCGCGCCAACCCGCGCAAGATGAGCTTCGCGGAGGTCTACCAGGGCCTGCAGACGGGCGTGGTCAACGGTGCCGAGAACCCCTACTCGAACATCTACAGCCAGAAGATGCACGAGGTGCAGAAGTACATCACCGAGTCCAACCATGGCCTGCTGGACTACATGCTGATCACCAATACCAAGTTCTGGGACGGCCTGCCGGATGACGTCCGCGGTGAGCTGTCGAAGATCGTCGACGAAGTCACCGTCGAGGTGAACAAGCAGGCCGACGAGCTGAACCAGCACGCCAAGCAGCAGATCCTCGATGCCGGCACCACCGAAATCCTGACCCTCACTCCGGAGCAGCGCAACGAATGGCGCGAAGCCATGCAGCCGGTGTGGAAGAAGTTCGAGGGTGAGATCGGTCCGGACCTGATCAAGGCCGCCGACGCCGCCAACCAGTAATCATCCGCGAAGCCACGGGTACGCCCGTGGCCAACGAAGACGCCGCGCCCCGGCTGGGGCGCGGCGTTCGCGGCGCCGCTTGTTGCCGGCCGCCTCTTTCCTGTCCCTGATCAGATTTCCGGGAGACCCACATGAATGCCTTGCGGCAGTTATGGGACCGCTTCGAAGAAGCCGCGATCGCTTTTCTTCTCGCGGCAATGACGCTGGTGACCTTCACCTACGTCATGCTCAACAACCTCTATAGCGTGTTCTACTGGTTCGGCGACCAGTCCGATACCACCGCCGATTTCTTCTTCGCCATTGGCGACCATATTCTCGAGTGGGCCCAGGCGATGACCTGGAGTAGCGCTCTTACCCGCGCCCTGTTCGCCTGGCTGATCTTCCTCGGCCTGGCCTATGGCGTGCGTACCGCCGGTCACATCGGCGTCGATGCCCTGGTCAAGCTCACCCCGCGCCCGGTGCAGCGCATCATCGGCGTGATCGCCTGCCTGTTCTGCCTGGGCTACGCCGGCCTGCTGGCCACCGCCAGCTACGAGTGGGTGGCGACCCTGTTCAGCGCCGGCATCGGCGCCGAGGACCTGGGCCACTTTGGCGTCCAGCAATGGATGATCGGCATGATCGTGCCCATCGGTTTCAGCCTGGTGTTCATTCGCTTCGCCGAGATCCTGGTGCGCATCCTGCGCGGCCAGCAGACCGGCCTGGGCCTGGCCGACGAGGCCGCCGAAGCGGTGAAGCTCACCGAGCACGAGGAGCGCAAGTAACATGACCATCCTGTTCCTCTTCCTCGCGCTGTTCGCGCTGATGTTCATCGGCGTGCCCATCGCCGTCTCGCTGGGCCTGGCCGGTTCGCTGACGATCATCTTCTTCAGCCCTGATTCGGTACGCTCGCTGGCGATCAAGCTGTTCGAGACGTCCGAGCACTACACCCTGCTAGCGATTCCGTTCTTCCTGCTCGCCGGTGCCTTCATGACCACCGGTGGCGTGGCGCGGCGCCTGATCGACTTCGCCAACGCCTGCGTCGGCCACATCCGTGGTGGCCTGGCCATCGCCGCCGTGCTGGCGTGCATGCTATTCGCCGCGTTGTCGGGTTCTTCGCCGGCGACCGTCGCCGCGGTCGGCTCCATCGCCATCGCCGGCATGGTCCGCTCGGGCTATCCGCAGGCCTTCGGCGCCGGCATCGTCTGCAACGCAGGGACCCTGGGCATCCTCATCCCGCCGTCGATCGTGATGGTGGTCTACGCCGCGGCCACCGAGCAGTCGGTCGGCAAGCTGTTCATGGCCGGTGTGATCCCCGGCATCCTGCTTGGCCTGGTACTGATGGTGGCGATCTACCTGGTCGCGGTGAAAAAGAACCTGCCGGCATTGCCGCGCGCCTCGCTGCGCGAATGGCTGACCGCCGCTCGCCGTGCGGTG
Source organism: Pseudomonas sp. R4-15 (assembly GCF_055768815.1). NCBI lineage: Bacteria > Pseudomonadati > Pseudomonadota > Gammaproteobacteria > Pseudomonadales > Pseudomonadaceae > Pseudomonas > Pseudomonas sp. R4-15. The sequence goes on along the minus strand of NZ_CM147293.1, from coordinate 1,057,545 downwards.
TGGGGCCTGCTGCTGATGGTGATCATCCTCGGCGGCATCTACTCGGGCATGTTCACTCCGACCGAGGCCGCCGCTGTGGCCGCCGTTTACTCAGCCTTCATCGCGCTGTTCGTGTACAAGGACATGACCATCCGCGAAGTGCCGAAGGTACTGCTGGAGTCGGGCAAGCTGTCGATCATGCTGATGTTCATCATCGCCAACGCGATGCTGTTCGCCCATGTGCTGACGACCGAGCAGATTCCCCAGCAGATCACCGCCTGGGTCATCGAGGCCGGCCTGCAGCCCTGGATGTTCCTGCTGGTGGTGAACGTCGTGCTGCTGGTGGCGGGCGCCTTCATGGAGCCCTCGGCGATCATCCTGATCCTTGCACCGATCCTCTTCCCCATCGCCATTCAACTGGGCATCGACCCGATCCATCTGGGCGTGATCATGGTGGTGAACATGGAGATCGGATTGATCACCCCGCCGGTGGGCCTGAACCTGTTCGTCACCTCGGCGGTGACCGGCATGACCCTGCCGCAGGTGATTCGCGCCGCCACGCCCTGGCTGCTGATGCTGCTGGGCTTCCTGATGGTGATCACCTACGTACCGGCCGTGTCCCTGGCACTGCCCAACTGGTTGGGCATGCCCTGACCGGAACAACCGGTTGCCTGCATTTTCGCCCGGCCTAGCGCCGGGCTTTTTATTGCCTGGCCGCCCAGCGCGCGGCCACGCCCGCCAGGAAAGCGGCCCGGAAAAAGAAAAACCCCGCCGAAGCGGGGTTTAGTGATGCTTACATCCCTGATCATCCACCAATCCGTGGTGGCCATCCTCGTTCTGTCCTTGGGCTCTTCCGTGCGCCCTGATTCTTCCGTGTGCGCTTCCTGCGCGATGTCCTTGGAGCACAGGTTATCCAGATGCCGGGGTTCGGCCTAGACGCACAATGCCACCACGTCGTGTAAGCCATGGCTTACACGACGCGAACGACTCAGAACTGCGCCTCGTCCAGGGCGTAGAGTGGTTCGGCCCCCGCCTCCACCGCCAGGCACAGCGACTCCATGCGCGGCAACAGGCGTGCGAAGTAGAAACGCGCAGTGGCCTGCTTGCCACGCCCGAACTCATCATCGCCCGCCGCCGATGCCATGCGTGCCCAAAGATAGGCGTAGGCGACGTAGCCAAAGGCATGCAGATATTCGACCGAAGCGGCACCGATCTCCGCCGGATCATCCTTGGCGCGCTCCAGCACACCGGCCGTCACCCCGTCCAGGCGCTCGATCGCACGACGCAGCGGCTCGGCGAATTCACCCGCCGCGGAAGCGGCATACTCATGCACCTCGGTGGAGAACAACCGGTAGAACTCGCCACCGTTGCCGACCACCTTGCGGCCCATCAGGTCCAGCGCCTGGATGCCGTTGGTACCCTCGTAGATCTGCGTGATGCGTACATCACGCACCAGCTGTTCCTGGCCCCATTCACGGATGTAGCCGTGACCGCCGAAGACCTGCTGGCCATGCACGCAGGTCTCCAGCCCCAGGTCGGTGAGGAACGCCTTGGCGACTGGCGTCAGCAGTGCCACCAGCGCTTCGCCACGGGAGCGCTGCTGCGGGTCCTCGCTGTACTTGGCCAGGTCCAGTTGCATCGCCACATAGGTAGAGAAGGCTCGCCCGCCCTCGTTGAAGGCCTTCATGGTCAGCAGCATGCGGCGCACGTCGGGGTGGCCGATGATCGGGTCGGCCACCTTGTCCTTGGCCAGCGGACCGCGCGGCGAACGGCTCTGCAGGCGCTCGCGGGCATACTCCACGGCGCTCTGGTAGGAGCGTTCGGCGGCGGCCAGGCCCTGGATGCCCACGCCCAGACGCTCGTAGTTCATCATGGTGAACATCGCCGCGAGGCCCTTGTTCGGCTCGCCGACCAGCCAACCGGTGGCGCCGTCGAAGTTCATCACGCAGGTCGCCGAGGCCTTGATGCCCATCTTGTGCTCGATCGAGCCGCAGGCGACCGCGTTGCGTGCACCGATCGAGCCGTCTTCCTCGACCAGGAACTTGGGAACCAGGAATAGCGAGATGCCCTTGGGACCCGGCGGGGCATCGGGCAGCTTGGCGAGCACCAGATGGATGATGTTCTCGGTCAGGTCGTGCTCGCCGCCGGTGATGAATATCTTCGTGCCGCTGATGCTGTAGCTGCCGTCGGCCTGGGGCTCCGCGCGCGTGCGGATGATCCCCAGGTCGGTGCCGGCGTGGGGCTCGGTCAGGCACATGGAGCCCGCCCAGGTGCCGGCATAGAGGTTGGGCAGGTACTTCTCGCGCAGGGCATCGCTGGCATGGGCGTTGATCGCCAGGCAGGCGCCGGATGTCAGCATCGGGTAGAGACCGAAGGACAGGTTGGCCGAGTTGACCATTTCCTCGACCAGCGCGCCGATCACCTTGGGCATGCCCATGCCGCCGAAATCCGGATTGCCACCGACCCCGACCCAGCCGCCTTCGGCATAGGCCCGGTAGGCTTCGATGAAACCGGCCGGCGTGGTGACCACGCTGTCCTGCCAGTGGCACCCCTCTTCGTCACCGCTGCGGTTGAGCGGTGCGATCAGTCCACCGGTGACCTTGCCGGCTTCCTCGAGAATGGCCTCGGCGGTTTCGCCGTCGACCACCTCAGCCAGGGCCGGCAGCTGCGACCACAGTTGCGGCAGGGCGAAAACGTCGTTGAGCAGGAAGCGCATGTCGCGCAGGGGGGCGTGATAATCAGCCATGGTGCGGACCTCCGAGGACGGCAGACGGCCAGTGGCCGGGAAGCCCTTGAGTCTAGCCGAACACGCCAACAGAGCCATAGGTTCATGTTGTGACCGAAAAGTTCTGCGCGTTCCCGCTCAGCTTGTCACCCGCACGGCGCCGCTGCGATTCGCGCCATGCACGAAGACACGATCACGACCCGCGCTCTTCGCGCCGTAAAGTGCCTGGTCGGCCGCTTTCACCACCGCCTCCGGCGTACGCTGGCGTTCGCTGCGCTCGGCCACGCCGATGCTGATGGTCACGGAAACCTCCACGGCCTCCCCGCTCGCCTTGCCCCGCAGTTCACGCCCCTCGCGAGCGCCACTCGGTCGACGCTCGCGATCACGCAACTGGATGCGATAGTTGGCCACGACCCGGCGCACCCTTTCCAGATGTGCGAGGCATTCATCCAGGTCACGCCCAGGAAACAGCAGGGTGAACTCCTCGCCGCCCCAACGATAGGCGCGCCCTCCGCCGCCCACCCGACGCAACTGCGCGGCGACCAGCTTCAGCACCTGGTCACCGACATCGTGCCCATGGGTATCGTTGAAACGCTTGAAGTGATCGACGTCGCACATGGCGATGACGTACTGCCGGGGCAGTCGCTGCAGCCGCTCGTTCAGCGCGCGCCGCCCCGGCAATCCGGTGAGCTCGTCGCGATAGGCCATCAGGTATGCCTCATGGGCCAGCGCGGCGACCAGCGCGAGCATACCCAGGCTGGTCATTGCACCCAGCGCATGGGGCAGCAGGAAGATCCGCGGCCACATCCAGAACATCCCCGCCAACACAACCAGGCAGGCCGCATGCAACGGCCTCGGCGCACGCAGGTATTGAATGACCAGTGCCAACAGCACGCCGATATAGGCAAAGACCGCCAACTGCCCCACGCCCATCCAGCGGCCATAGAGCGTCGGCCAGGGGGCATCAGCGAGCAGCGCCACCCATCCGGGGGAATGGGAGTTCCCCACTGCCGAAGCCAGCCCCAACACGCCCCCAAGCACCGCCGCACGCAGCAGCAGGTCCTGCAGCAACTGGCTACGCTCGCGCCAGCAGGCGTAGAGCCCGTAGAGCAACGGCAACAGCAGACTGCCCAGGTGGTAAATCAGTGCCGCTTGAGGCCCAGGCACACCCTGGCTGCGATACAGGTCTATCTGGTCGTCGAGCAGGTAATAGGCGAGATACAGCGAAACCAGCAGGGCCGCCTCGCGCACACGGGCGTAGGCCAGGCACAACAGGCCACCGAGCAATAGCGCGAGGGTCGGCAGCACATTGAACAGCGAGACGAAGAACTCGCTCAGGCGGGGTAGCAGCGCCACCACGACCGCGGCGGCGACCAGCGCCAAAGGCACGAGGAAATGCTGCAGTCTGGGGGGAGCCGATTTCGGCACGCGCTGTAACGCTCGGAGGAGGGAGACAAGCTCGTCATATTGACATCATCTTGAGCTGGGGCGAAAGCGCAGACGCCCGCCAATTGGCGGGCGTCTTGCCGCAGCGGATGTCAGAAGCCGAGCGCGAAGTCTTCCTCGGCCATCTCCATCAGGTTGTCGGCACCGGAGAGCATCGCCTCCATGTGCGCGCGGGTACGCGGCAACAGGCGACCGTAGTAGAACCGCGCGGTCTGCAACTTGGCCCGGTAGAAGGCCTCGTCGCCACTGCCCTCGGCAAGCTTGGCAGCGGCCACGCGAGCCATGTCGGCCCAGAAGTAGGCCAGGCAGATGTAACCGGAGTACATCAGGTAGTCCACCGAAGCGGCCCCGACTTCCTCGCGATTCTTCATCGCCGCCATGCCGATCTTCATGGTCAGTTCGCCCCACTCCTTGTTCAGCTTGGCCAGCGGCTCGACGAAGCCCTTGAGCGCTTCGTTACCCTCGTTGGCCTGGCAGAACTTGTGCACGACCTTGGTGAAGCCCTTGAGTGCCTCACCCTGGGTCATCAGCACCTTGCGGCCCAACAGGTCGAGCGCCTGCACGCCGGTAGTGCCCTCGTAGAGCATCGAGATGCGGCTGTCGCGGACGTTCTGCTCCATGCCGTGCTCGGCGATGAAGCCATGCCCGCCGAAGACCTGCACGCCGTGGTTGGCGGACTCGAAACCGACCTCGGTCATGAATGCCTTGGCGATCGGCGTGAGGAAGGCGAGCATCGCATCGGCGGCCTTCTTCTGCTCCTCGTCGTTGCTGCGCTGGACGATGTCCACCTGCTTGGCGGCGTAGTAGAGCATCGCCCGGTTACCCTCGGCGAAAGCTTTCATGGTCAGCAACATACGACGCACGTCGGGGTGCACGATGATCGGGTCGGCGGCCTTCTCCGGCGCCTTCGGACCCGACAGCGAACGCATCTGCAGACGCTCGCGGGCATAGGTGATGCCGCCCTGGAAGGCCACTTCGGCATGCGCCAGGCCCTGCAGCGCGGTGCCCAGACGCGCGGTGTTCATGAAGGTGAACATGCAGTTCAGGCCCTTGTTCGCCGGGCCGATCAGGTAGCCGGTCGCCGCATCGAAGTTCATCACGCAGGTGGCGTTGCCGTGGATGCCCATCTTGTGTTCCAGCGAGCCGCAGGAGACGGCGTTGCGCTCGCCCTTCTCGCCACTGGCGTCGGGCAGGAACTTCGGCACGATGAACAGCGAGATGCCCTTGGTCCCAGCGGGTGCGTCAGGCAGACGGGCCAGCACGATATGCACGATGTTCTCCGCCATGTCGTGTTCGCCGGCGGAGATGAAGATCTTGGTGCCGGTGACCTTGTAGCTGCCGTCCGCCTGGGGCTCGGCCTTGGTGCGCAGCATGCCCAGGTCGGTGCCGCAGTGCGGCTCGGTCAGGCACATGGTACCGGTCCACTGTCCGGAGACCAGTTTGGTCAGGTAGGTCTGCTGCTGCTCGGCGGTGCCGTGGGCGTGCAGGGTGTTCATCGCGCCATGGGACAGACCGGGGTACATCCCCCAGGACCAGTTGGCCTGGCCGACCATCTCACTGATGGCCATACCCAGCGACTCGGGCAAGCCCTGGCCGCCGTGCTCGACGTCATGCGCCAGGCTCGGCCAGCCACCTTCCACGAACTGTTCGTAGGCCTGCTTGAAGCCGGTCGGCGTCTTCACGCCCTCGGCACTCCAGGTGCAGCCTTCCTGGTCACCCACGCGGTTCAGCGGCGCGATCACCTGCTCGCAGAACTTGGCGCCCTCATCGAGGATAGCGTCGACCATGTCTGGCGTCGCGTCCTCGCAGCCCGGCAGGCTGGCGTAGTGATCGGCGTAACCGAGCAGTTCGTCGCGGACGAAGCGGATATCACGCAAGGGGGCCTTGTAATCGGGCATAGCGGTAAACCTCTGCATTGGTTTTGTAAGGACGACGCCCGCTGGACGTCGCACCCATCCCGGAAGGAATGGCGGGCGGCGAACGGCCGCCTCGAGGTATTAAACAGGCGTTTGAAACATACGTTCGCGCCTTCCCCCTTGTCAAGCCGTCGCAGGCACGGCGACGACGGACGCACGCAAGCGCACGCCTGCCGCGGCGCACGCGAAATGAATGAGAGGAAAGGTTGTGCGGCCGGCGTACCGCTAGGGCCTGTTCCCGTTTCATTCACGGCCGCGCCGTTGCCTGTAGGGTTGTGCCAGAAATGGCCTGCGCTGTCGTTACAGGACTTGCCAAGGGAGTGGCCATTGGCTGCGTCCTGCGCCTAACCGCAGGCCATTTCTGGCGAGAACGCGGGGCGGCCATCCGCGGTTCGCGAATGAAACGGGAACAGGCCCTAGCGAATCAGGCGTGGATGTCGAGCAGGCTGCCGAGCACTTCTTCGGCGCTGTCCACGCTGCGCACGTTGGCCTGGACCTCGACCTTGCCGAGCTCCATGTCGACCATGCTCTGGGCGAGGTCGACGTCCTGTTCAGGCTGAGCGCTACGGGCGATGTCGCTGGCGGCGCGGTCGACGCGCTGCTGGCCGGACTGGATACCGCTCAGACCGGCGCTGAAGGCGTTGATCTGCACGATATGACTCCTGAAGTGGGGTGGGCCTTCATTGAAGCAGACTCACGCGCGGAGGGATACCGACAAAAGGCTATGAGCGCGACAGCGCTTAGAGCCTTTCACGATCACATGGGCAGATCTCACATCAAGCCGGATAACCCGAGGTGAGCAGCGACCGCTGCGGCGCTCGCATGCGGCAGGCGGGGAACTCGCCCGAGGCAGGGCGCAGGCAGGCATTGCTCCAGGGTCAGCAGGTTGTCCTCCAGCCGCGAAGTCTGCGGATCGACGATATTCGCCACCCAGCCCGCCAGGCGCAGCCCATCCCGCTCGATGGCCTCGACGCTCAAGCGTGCGTGGTTGATGCAGCCCAGGCGTACGCCCACCACCAGGATCACCGGCAGCCCGAGGGCGATCGGCAGGTCCGACAGCCACCCCTCTTCCAGCGGCACTCGCCAACCGCCGGCCCCTTCGACCAGGGTGAGGTCCGTGCCCAGTGCCAGCACCGGGCGAACACCGGCGAGCAAGGCGTCCAGATCGAGCCGCACGCCGACCTCCCGCGCCGCCAGGTGCGGGGCGATGGCAGGCGCGAAGGCCAATGGGTTGAGGGTGTCGTAGTCCAGCGGCGGCGAACATTCGGCCTGCAACGCCAGGGCGTCGCCATTGCGCAGGCCGGCGGGCGTCAGTTGGCAGTCGGAGGCGACCGGCTTGCTCGCGGCGGTGGAGAACCCCGCGCAGCGGGCGGCGTGGAGCAGGCCGGCGGCGATGGTGGTCTTGCCGATTTCGGTGTCGGTACCGGTGATGAAGTAGGCTTTGCTCATGGAGCACTCCAGTTCGAACTTGGTTTACCAACGTCGCGCTTTCCTGGTGCCGACCTACAGGTTTCGCCTTGCACGGCGAGTCACTTTCTCTTGCCTGGCCAAGAGAAAGTAACCAAAGAGAAGGCCACCCCGACATCCGGGCCCGTTCGCCTTGCGAACGGGCTTCCCTCGCTCCGGCATCGCTCCGGGGGCCGTCACGAAGGGACGTCCCTGTCCCTTCGTTCCTTGCTCGGCGTCCTGCCTCGCATCCCCCTGCGCAATGCCTGCGCTCGGCCTCCTGTAGGGGATTCGGGGTGCTCACCGACTTTGCAGCGTTAGGCCGGCACTTTTGCTTGCCGCATACGGCTTTCTTCTCAAGGTGCCGCCTTGGCATCGACTCACACCCCCGTCCCCTTCAGGAGGCTGAGCGAAAGCGTCGCGCAGGAGAGCGAGCCGCCCGGATGGCGGCGAGAGGCATAGCGGGCCATGGATGGCCCGTATATGCCGGCCTCCGAAGCGACGCTGTAGCGAAGGAACCCCGGCCGCGTAGCGGTCGGGGCCGGATGACGGGGTGCCCTTCTTCTTGCCTACTTCTTCTTGGGCACGCAAGAAGAAGTAGGTCGCCGTGCAAGGCGAAATCTGTCGTTTCAGCCGAGGAAAGTGCGGCGTCCGTACTCTGCACGAGAGCGCCGCTGCAGCCCCCGGCCAATCCCCCTCCCCCCAGCCCCCTCCCGCGAGGGGACAGGGGGCATTCTCGCGGACCTGGGCCAGGTGCTCCCCATACAGCACAGCGCAACGACTCATCGCCGCAAAACCCCGTAGACCACCTGATAGGTCAACGGCAGCCCCGTCGGCTCGCGCAGGCGCTCGTAGGCGTCGGCCAGTGCCGCCAGGCGGGCCCGACCGCCGAGGCCTTCGCGGCGCCCGGGGTTCTGGTTGTGCGCCCCCAACGCCTTGAGCGAATGGGTCAGCGCGCGCAGGTCGGGGAAATACAGCGTGTGCGCCCGGCGCTGCAGGCTCAGCAGCTCCAGGCCAGACTCGGCACAGAGCCGCTGATAGTCGTCGAAGCCGCGGAAGCGGTTGACGTGGACGAAGCCGTCCACCGCCGCCCAAGCCTCGCGCAGCTCGCCCAGGCTGCCGGCACAAAGACTGCTGAACGCCAGCACGCCACCCGGCCGCAGCACCCGCCCGGCTTCGCCGAGCACGCCGGCGAAGTCGCCGCACCATTGCAGCGCCAGGCTGCTGAACAGCAGGTCAACACAGCCCTCGCGCAGCGGCAGCGCTTCGGCATCGCCGGCGATGCAAGCCGCCTCGACGCCCGCCCCACGCGCATGCCGCAGCATGCCTTCGGCGAGATCGACGGCCAGCCCCCGCGCCTGTGGATAACGCGCCTGCAGCCGCCGCGTGGCGTAGCCGGTACCGCAGCCCAGATCGAGCCAGTCAACCGCCGCATGCTCGCCCGGCAGCCCCGCCAGCAGCGAATCGCAGACGCTGCGCTGCAAGCCGGCCACGCCGTCGTAGGCGGCGGCGCTGCGCGAGAAGGCGGCGGCGACCCGGCGCTTGTCCGGCAAGACGGCGGCCTCAGGCATGCGCGCCTCCGATGAAGGCATCGATAAGACCGGCGACATCGTGCGGCCGCTCCAGCGGCACGGCATGCGCGGCGTCGAGCACTGTGATCTGCGCGTGCGGCAGGCATTCGTCCAGCGCCGCCGCCGCGGCCACCGGCAGCAGCGCATCGTGGCGGCCAAACAGATGCAACTGCGGCCCGGCAAACGCGCCCAATGCCGCGCGATTGTCCCACTGCGCCAGCGCCTCGAGCCCTTCCGCCAGGCTTGCCGAGGCGGGTAGCTGCGCGGCTTGCAGCGTGCGCGCCAGGGCGCGCGGATCGGCGCTGCCACGCGCAGCCAGGGCACAGAAGCGCTTGAGCGTGGCCGCCGGCGCAGTCGCGTAGGCTTGCTGAAACGCCGCGAAATCGGCCGCCGGCATCGCCTCGGGCCAGGCCTGATCGGCGACGAAACGCGCATTGCTGGCCAGACCGATCAGCCCCGGACAGCTCGCGCCGCGCCGTGCGGCCAGCGCTGCGGCCAGCATCCCGCCGAGGGACCAGCCACCCAGCCAGGCAGCGGCCGGCAGTTGCTGATCGAGCTGATCCAGCCAGTCGCGCCAATCCCCGGAGGTCGGCAGTTCGACAAACCGCGCCGGCGTGCGCATCGCGGCCGCCAGCGGCGCCAGCACCTGCGCGGAGAACCCCCAGCCGGGCAGCAATACCAACTCAGTCATCGCGCTGCACCTGCGGCCAGCACTCGGCCAGCGCATCGAGCAGACGATCCACCTGCGCCTCGTCGTGGGCGGCGCAGAGCGTCACCCGCAGCCGCGCGCTACCGGCGGGCACCGTCGGCGGACGGATCGCGCCGACCAGCAGGCCGCGCTCGCGCAGCAGCGCCGACAGGCGCAATGCAGCGGCGGCCTCACCGACGACGATCGGCTGGATCGGCGTCGGGCTGTCCATCAGCGTCAGCCCCAGGCGCTGCGCACCGTCACGGAAGCGCGTGATCAGGCGGGTCAGATGCGCACGCCGCCAGCCTTCGCGCTGCATCAGTTGCAGGCTGGCGAGGGTAGCGCAGGCCACCGCCGGCGGCTGACTGGTGGTGTAGATGTACGGGCGGGCGAACTGGATCAGGGTTTCGATCAGCTCCTCGCTGCCGGCGATGAAGGCGCCGCCGCTGCCGAAGGCCTTGCCCAGGGTGCCGACCAGCACCGGCACCTCATCCAGGCCCAGGCCGAAGTGCTCGACGATCCCTGCGCCGGTCTCACCGAGCACGCCAATGCCGTGGGCGTCGTCGACCATCACCCAGGCGTCCGTCGCACGCGCGGTTGCGCACAGCGCCGGCAGCGGCGCCAGGTCGCCGTCCATGCTGAACACGCCGTCGGTCACCACCAGCGTATTGCCGCTGGCCTTGGCCAGGCGCTTGCCGAGACTCTCGGCATCGTTGTGCAGGTAGCGCGAGAAGCGCGCGCCGGACAAGAGCCCGGCGTCCAACAGCGAGGCGTGGTTGAGGCGATCCTCCAGCACCGTGTCGCCCTGCCCGACCAGCGCGGTGACCGCCGCCAGGTTGGCCATGTAGCCGGTGGAGAACAGCAGCGCGCGAGGACGCCCGGTGAAGGCGGCAAGCGCCTCCTCCAGCGCGTGATGGGCGCCGCTGTGGCCGATGACCAGGTGCGAGGCCCCGCCACCAGCGCCCCAGCGTTCGGCGCCGGCGCGCAGCGCGGCGACCACCTCGGGGTGATTGGCCAGGCCCAGGTAGTCGTTGGAGGAAAAATTCACCAGCCACTGGCCGTCCACCCGCACGTGCGGCCCCTGCGGGCTCTCCAGCAGCGGCCGGTGACGGTAGAGGTCGGCAGCCCGGCGCGCGGCCAGGCGGGAGGCGAGATCGAAGGACATGGACACTCGGCGTGGCAGGCGGTGGATAACCGCAAGTGCGGTTATCCACCGGGAGGATCAGGCAGTAGCGTCGTAGAACAGCCTGGAATCGCGCTGCTCGATCAGCGCCTGCTCGATGGCCGCCTGGTGCACCTCGTCGGCGTGTTCCTCGCGCGCTTCCGGCTGGATACCCAGGCGCGCGAACAGGCGCATGTCGCGTTCGGCCTGGGGGTTGCCGGTGGTCAGCAGGCGCTCGCCGTAGAAGATCGAGTTGGCCCCGGCGAAGAACGCCAGCGCCTGCATCTGCTCGTTCATCTGCTCGCGCCCGGCGGACAGGCGCACATGGGACTTCGGCATCATGATCCGCGCCACAGCCAGGGTGCGGATGAAGTCGAACGGATCGACGACCTCGGCATTCGCCAGCGGCGTGCCCTCGACCTTCACCAGCATGTTGATCGGCACGCTCTCCGGGTGCTCCGGCAGGTTGGCCAGTTGGATCAGCAGGCCGGCACGGTCGTCCAGCGACTCGCCCATGCCGAGGATGCCGCCCGAGCAGATCTTCATCCCCGCCTCGCGCACGTGGGCCAGGGTCTCCAGGCGCTCGGCGTAGGTGCGGGTGGTGATGATCTGGCCGTAGAACTCCGGCGAGGTGTCGAGGTTGTGATTGTAGTAGTCCAGGCCGGCTTCGGCGAGCGCGACGGTCTGCTCGCGGGTCAGCTTGCCCAGGGTCATGCAGGTTTCCAATCCCAGCGCTTTCACGCCCTCGACCATCTTCAGCACGTAGGGCATGTCCTTGGCCGAAGGATGCTTCCAGGCGGCGCCCATGCAGAAGCGCGTCGAGCCGATGGCCTTGGCGTCGGCGGCGGCCTGCAGCACCTTCTCCACTTCCATTAGCTTCTGCTTGTCCAGGCCGGTGTCGTAATGGCCGGACTGCGGGCAATACTTGCAGTCCTCCGGGCAGGCTCCGGTCTTGATCGACAGCAGCGTGGAAACCTGCACGCGGTTGGCATCGAAATGCGCACGGTGCACGGTCTGCGCCTGGAACAGCAGGTCGTTGAACGGCTGCTCGAAGAGCGCGCGCACCTCGGCGAGGCTCCAGTCGTGACGGGTCGGGCAATTCTGGGAAAGGCTCATCGCGGATTCCTGGCTGGACGAACGGCGCCTGCTACATTGGCGACGCAATGGAATGCCGGCATCTTCGGGAGCGCCCCATGATCTGTCAACTCGAAAAGATAATCGAGGTTTACAGATGGATAAAAAACAAACAGGACTGTTTGCTCTGCAGCGCGCCGGCCGATAATCCGCTTCCCCTGTGCAACGCCTGCGAACTCGACCTGCCCTGGCTAGGCACACACTGCAGCGGCTGCGCCCTGCCCTTGCCGTTGCAAGGCACGCTCTGCGGTGCCTGCCAGAAGCGCCGTCCGGCCTTCGAGCGGGTCGAGGCGCCGCTGCGCTACGCCTTCCCGGTCGACACGCTGATCACCCGCTTCAAGCACCAGAGCCAATGGCCGGCGGGGCGCCTGCTCGGCGAACTGCTGGCACGCCACCTCGGCGCCGCCTTTGACGAGGGACTGCCCCGCCCCGACGCCCTGCTGGCGGTGCCGTTGTCACGCCGGCGCTTGCGCCAGCGCGGCTTCAACCAGGCGGCGATGCTCGCCGAACGCCTGGGCCGGGAATTGCGCCTGCCGGTCGATGACGGCGTACTGCTGCGCCTGCTCGACACCCACAGCCAGCAGGGCCTGGACGCCCGCAGCCGGCGCCGCAACCTACGGCGTGCCTTCGCCTTGGCGCCCGGGACCGAAGTACACGATAGGCACCTGGCGCTGGTCGACGATGTGCTCACCACCGGCAGCACCGCCGATACCCTGGCACGCCTGCTGCTGCACGCTGGCGCCCGGCGCGTGGACGTCTACTGCGTGGCGCGCACAGCGGCGCCAGGCGATTGAAAAGAGCCGGCTACCGCCCTCGGCTGGAGCTACAATGCCTGCCCAGCCACCGGCCGCGGAGCCGTCATGTCCCACCCCTTCGATAGCCTCAGCCCGGATTGCGTCATCGACGCCGTGGAAAGCCTCGGCTACCTCAGCGACATGCGCATTCTCGCGCTCAACAGCTACGAGAACCGCGTCTACCAGGTGGGTATCGAGGACGCCGAGCCGCTGATCGCCAAGTTCTACCGCCCGGACCGCTGGAGCGATGCGGCGATCCGCGAGGAACACGCGTTCGCCCTGGAACTGGCCGAGCGCGAGGTGCCGGTGGTCGCGCCGTTGCAGCGGCACGGCGAGACGCTGTTCGAGCACGCCGGCTTTCGCTTCGCCCTCTTTCCCCGGCGAGGCGGTCGCGCCCCCGAGCCGGGCAACCTGGACCAGCTCTATCGCCTCGGCCAGTTGCTCGGACGCCTGCATGCGGTCGGCGCGATGCGCCCCTTCGCCCACCGCGAGACCCTCGATGTCGCCGGCTTCGGCCACGCCTCGCTGGATACCCTGCTCGCCGGCGGCGTGGTGCCGAACAGTCTGGCGCCGGCCTACGAGGCCATCGCCCGACCGCTGGTCGCGCGTCTCGACGCGGCCTTCGCCGCCAGCCGCCACACGCCGATCCGCCTGCACGGCGACAGCCACCCGGGCAACCTGCTGTGCCGCGACGACAGCTTCCACATCGTCGACCTCGACGACTGCCGCATGGGTCCGGCGGTGCAGGACCTGTGGATGATGCTCGCCGGCGATCGCCACGAACGGCTCGGCCAGCTCTCCGAACTGCTCGACGGCTATGGCGAATTCCATGACTTCGACGTTCGCGAACTGGACCTGATCGAACCGCTGCGGGCGCTGCGCCAACTGCATCACAGCGCCTGGATCGCCCGACGCTGGGACGACCCGGCGTTCCCCAAGGCGTTCTCCTGGTTCGGCGGCGAACGTTACTGGGGCGAGCAGATCCTCGCCCTCAAGGAACAGTTCTCCGCCCTCGACGAAGCTCCCCTGCGCCTCTGAGGCGCCTCACCACACACCGGCCCAACGCCGTTCAGCAAGGAATCCCATGACTGCCGCAAACCCGCGCCGCGGGTATCTCCTCGGCCTCATCGCCTACACCCTCTGGGGCCTGTTTCCGCTCTACTTCAAGACCCTGCAGGCGCTGCCGGCCAACGAGATCATCATCCACCGGGTACTCTGGTCGGCGCTGTTCGGCGCCCTGCTATTACTCGTCTGGAAGCACCCCGGCTGGTGGCGCGCGCTGCGCGAGCATCCCGCGCGGCTGCGCACCCTGGCGCTGTGCGGCTGCCTGATCGCCGGCAACTGGCTGCTCTACGTCTGGGCGGTGAACAACGGACATATGCTCGAGGCCAGTCTGGGCTACTACATCAACCCGCTGGTCAGTGTGTTGCTGGGCATGCTGGTGCTCGGCGAACGCCTGCGCCGGCTGCAATGGGTGGCTCTGGGATTGGCCGCGCTGGGTGTGTTGCAGCAAGTCTGGCAGTTGGGCAACCTGCCGTGGATTTCCCTTGGCCTGGCGCTGTCCTTCGCGGTCTACGGCCTGCTGCGCAAGCGCGCGCCAGTGGCGGCGCTGCCGGGCCTGGTGGTGGAAACCTGGTTGTTCGCGCCCCTGGCGCTGCTCTGGCTGCTGCTTGATTCCGGCATGCAGAGCCATCACGCCGACTTCTGGAGCACCCCGCAGGCCTGGCTGCTGGCGCTGGCCGGGCCGATCAGCCTCGTGCCGCTGGTGTGCTTCAACGCCGCCGCGCGCCACCTGCCGTACGCCAACCTGGCGTTCCTGCAGTACGTGGCGCCGACCCTGGTGCTGCTGCAGGCGACCCTGCTGTTCGGCGAACCGCTGCCCGCCGAGCGCCTGACGGCCTTCGCCTGCATCTGGGCGGGTCTGGCGGTGTACAGCCTGGACATCTGGCTGCTGCTGCGCCGCAGAGGCTGAGCCAGTCGGTAGGATGGGTGGAGCGTAGCGATACCCATCGGCTCCTGTGCACTCGATGGGTATCGTCGCTGCGCGACTCGTCCCATCCTACACACACGAAAGCCGCTGCATCCGCGTCGGGTGGAAAACGCGCGCAGCGCCTTCCACCCCTCCGCAGTCGATGCCGCGCCTCAGCGCAGCACGCCCTCTTCCTGCAGCAGCTTGAAGATCGCCTCGGCGCCGGCCTCGGCACCCTGCACCTGCTGGCCGCCGTCGCCGGAGGCCTTGGCGGTGGCGGCTTTGAAGCGGTCTGCGGCGGTCTTCGCCTTGATGACCTTGAGCCGTTTGGGCCGCGGCTTGGCCGGTTGCAGGCCGGCGAGCAGCGGGTCTACCGCGCCGTCCACCGCCTGCGCCGCCAGTTCGCCACGGCGCGCCGGGCCGAACGCCGACTGGCGCGGCAACGGGCCGGCGGTATCGACGCTGGCCACGCAGGGCAGGCGCACCCGCAGACGCCGGCGCTGGCCACGGGGCAGTGCCTGCAGCACTTCGGCCCAGCCGTCGACCACGCGCTCCACGTCGACCAGCCCAACCACCATTGGCCAGCCCAGGCGCTCGGCGAGCAGGAACGGCAGCAGCCCGGAGCCTTCGCCGGTTTCGGCCTGGCTGCCGGTCAACACCAGTTGCGCGTCGCTGCCCTGCAGGGCCTCGGCGAGCAGCGGCAGGGCATCCACGCCGCTGGCGCAGTGCAGCACCTCGAGGCGCTCCAGGCCCATGCCCAGATAGCCACGCAGCGCCTCCTCGCCGGGGTCGCCGGCATGCAGCAGGCGCAACTGGGAGGCGCTCAGGCGCAGCCCCAGTTCGACCGCGCGGGCATCCTGCTCGGCCCGCCGCGGACGCCCGGAGGCCGGGTGCGCGCCGACCGAAACCAGCGCGACGATCTTCAGTTCAGACATGGCAACCACTCCTAAGCCGCGTCGCGCTGGTCATTGGCGCGCCAGGCGGCGACTTTGGCCAACAGCGCCGCGAGCACTTCGGCGGAATCGCCGATCACCGAGAGATCGGCACGCTTGATCATGTCGCAGCCGGTATCGCTGTTGATGGCGATCACCTTGTCGCAGGCGGCGATACCCTGCAGGTGCTGCACAGCCCCGGAAATCCCCACTGCCAGGTAGACCCGCGCGGTGACCCAGGTGCCGGTGGCGCCGACCTGGCGGTGGCGCGGCATGTGCCCTTCGTCCACCGCCACGCGCGAGGCGCCCTCGGTGGCGCCGAGCTCGACGGCGGCGCGGTGGAACTGCGCCCAGTCGTGCACGCCGTTGCCGGCAGAAAGAATGAACTCGGCCTCGCCCAGGGCGATGGCCGAGGGGTCCACGGCCACCGCGCCGAGGTCTTCGATGCGTGCCATCGCGCGCGGCGGCGGGTTTTCCAGCGCCAGCGGCAGGGCTTCGTGACGGGTCTCGGAGACCGGCTCGGCGCATTCGGCGGCGGCCAGGATCAGCCGCGGTAGCTCCCGCGCCAGGTCCTGCAGGCCGGCACCGGCACGGCCGGTGCAACGCTGCTCGGCCACCTGCCAGACGCGCGTGGCGGCGCGCTCGCCGAGACGCGCGGCGAGCCGCCGACCCAGCTCGCCGCCACCGCTGCGGCTGTCCGGCAGCAGCCAGTGGCACGGCGCCTGTTCGCGTTCCAGCGCCTCCAGGGCGAGCAGGCGCTGCTCCGGCGCGTAGCCGGCGTAAATCTCGTCGGAGAGCTCCAGCAGGCGGTCGACACCGGCCAGGGCGAAGCCGTCCTCGCGGTGTTCACCGAAGGCCACCAGCAACACCGCACCGTCGTTGCCGGCCAATTGCCGGGCCAGCCCGAGCAGGTCGCGGTCGTGGGCCGAGAGTCGCCCACCGGGCATGTCCGGCACCACCGCGACGAGAAACGCCGGATGTTCGATGCGCAGCAGCGGCAGTTGCACTTCGACCGCCGAGGTCGCGCCACGCCGGGCGCCGGTGCCCTGGGAAGCGCCGGAGCGGTCGATGCGTTTGAGCCCGTTGGGGCCGATGAAGCCGATCGCGTGGGGGTTCTTGCGCAGGGTGCCGTCCGGCCCATGCCAGCGCGCTTCCTGCACCTGCAGGGACGCATGCAGCGGGTGCAGACGGTTGCGGGCGATCCACTCGGCATGGGGATCGCGGCGGATCACGTCACTCATGACGAGGCTCCCTTATCTCTGAATTGATGGGTATCGCTGCGCTCCACCCATCCTACGGTTGACCACCCCGTAGGATGGGTTGAGGGCGAAGCCCGATACCCATCGCCGTCATGCGTAGGATGGGTGGAGCGCAGCGATACCCATCGACCAAGGACAAGGCTCATCACGCCACCTCCGGGCTGGCACTGCGGCTGCCGGAGGGGCGTACCGGCGCTTCACGCTCGATCAGCGCTTCGGCGACCAGCTCGGCCAGATCCTTCACCTCGGGACGCGGTTCGACCACGCCTTCGAGCATCAGCGCGCACTGCGGGCAACCCACGGCGACCACTTCGGCGGCGGTCTCGCGGATTTCCGCCATGCGCATGTCGGGGATGCGCTGGGTGCCGGGGATGTCGGTCACCGGCGCGCCGCCGCCACCGCCGCAGCAGCGCGAACGGAAGCCGGAGCGGACCATCTCGCGCACCTCGATGCCGAGGGCGGCGAGCACCTTGCGCGGCGCCTCGTATTCGCCGTTGTAGCGGCCGAGGTAGCACGGGTCGTGATAGGTCAGCGCGCCGGCCCTGCTCGGCGCCAGTTTCAGCCGCCCGGCCTCGACCAGCTCGGCGATGAAACCGCTGTGGTGCTGGACGCGGTAGTGGCCGCCGAGCTCGCCATATTCGTTCTTCAGCACGTGGAAGCTGTGCGGATCGCAGGTGACGATGCGCTGGAAGCGATACCGCGCCAGGGTTTCGATGTTGCGCCTGGCCAGTTGCTGGAAGGTCGCCTCGTCACCCAGGCGGCGCGCCAGGTCGCCGCTGTCGCGCTCTTCCAGGCCGAGCACGGCGAAGTCGACTTCGGCGGCCTTGAGGATCTTCACGAAGGCCCGCAGGCTGCGCTGGTTGCGCATGTCGAAGGCACCGTCGCCAACCCAGAACAGCACCTCGACCTCGCGCTGGTCGCTCATCAGCGGCAGGTTGAGGTCCGCGGCCCAGTTGAGCCGGCCGCCGGGGTTGAAGCCGCCGGGGTTGTCGGTGGCGATCAGGTTTTCCAGCACCTCGGCGCCCTTGTTCGGCGTGGCGCCGCGCTCCAGGGTCAGGTGCCGGCGCATGTCGACGATGGCGTCGACGTGCTCGATCATCATCGGGCATTCCTCGACGCAGGCACGGCAGGTGGTGCAGGACCAGAGCGTGTCGGCATCCACCAGCGCCTTGCCCTCGCGGGCCA
This sequence comes from Pseudomonas sp. R4-15, assembly GCF_055768815.1. Taxonomy (NCBI): domain Bacteria; kingdom Pseudomonadati; phylum Pseudomonadota; class Gammaproteobacteria; order Pseudomonadales; family Pseudomonadaceae; genus Pseudomonas; species Pseudomonas sp. R4-15. The sequence continues at coordinate 1,039,339 of NZ_CM147293.1, read as the reverse complement.
CGATGGGCCGGGCCACGATTGGCTGGTGCGGGCCGCCGGCATGTTCACCCAGCGGTTTGCCCGGATAGGGGCTGCCGGCGAAGCGCGCGTCGTTGCCGCCGGCCAGGCCGATGACCATGTCCTGAATCAGCTTCTTCGGGTTCAGCGGCTGGCCGGCGGCGAACGCCGGGCACATCGCCTCGCACTTGCCGCACTGCACGCAGGCGTCGAAGCCGAGCAACTGGTTCCAGGTGAAATCGGTGGGTTTCTCCACCCCCAGCGGCGCCTTGGGGTCATCCAGCTTGAGTGCCTTGAGGCCGGTCGAACGACCGCCGCCGAAGCGCTCGGCGCGGCGGTGCCAGGCCAGGTGCAGGGCGCCAGCGAAGGCATGCTTCATCGGCCCGCCCCAGGTCATGCCGAGGAACAGTTCGGACACGCCCCAGGCCACGCCGAGCGCCAGCACGGCCGCCAGCAGCCAGCCGCCGAAGCCCTCGGGAAGAATCCCGGCCACCGGCAAGGTGGCGATGAAGAAGCTCGCCGAGAACATCAGCAGGCTCTTGGGCAGGCGCATCCACGGGCCTTTCGACAGCCGCGCGGGCGGGTCGAGGCGACGCTTGGCGACGAACAGCGCGCCGCAGAACATCAGCACCGTGGCCGCCAGCAGGGCGAAACCGAGGATCCGGCTGTGCAGGCCGAAGCCGTGCACCAAGATCGCCAGCAGCGCCGCCAGGACGAAGCCGCCGGCGGTGGCCACGTGGGTCTTGGACATGTACTTGTCGCGCTCGACCACGTGGTGCAGGTCCACCAGGTAGCGGCGCGGCATCTTCAGCAGGCCGCCGATCCAGTCGACCTGCGCAGGCCGGCCGCGGCGCCACATCGCGAAGCGCTTCACGGCGCCCAGCACGGCGAGGCCGAGGGCGGCGAAGAGCAGGATGGGGAGAAGCGTGTTGAGCATGAGCACAGCTCCGGTAAAACCATGACAGTCAGGCGCGATGATCGGGAGATCGCTCCCCCTCTCCCCGGCCCTCTCCCACGAGGGAAAAGGGAGTTACAGCCTGGAGGGGCTTAGTCCCCTCTCCCCTCGCGGGAGAGGGTTAGGCCATACGCATCAGAAGTCCTTGCACAGCCGCAGCGCGTCGTAGATCGCCGCGTGGGTGTTGCGCTGGGCCACGCAGTCGCCGATGCGATACAGCAGGTAACCGTCTCCGGGCTGCGACAGCGCCGGCTGCGGCTGGATGGCGAACAGCGCCTCCACGTCGATCTGGCCCTTGTTGCGCGAGCCTTCCTTGAGTGCGTAGTAGAGGCGCTCGTCGGGACGCACGCCGTTCTCCACCACCACCTGGTCGACCACCCGCTCCTCTTCGGCGCCGGTGTATTCGTTGGCCAGGCGGGCCACCAGCTTGTCGCCCTCGCGGTAGACCTTCTCCAGCATCAGGTCGCCGGTCATGACCACTTCCTTGGGGTACAGGCTGCGGTAGTAGGTGGGGAAGGTGGTGCCGCCGATGGCCACGCCCGGTTTGATGTCGTCGGTGACGATCTCCACCTGGGCGCCCTTCTGCGCCAGGTAGTCGGCCACCGACATTCCGGAGAATTCGCAGATGGTGTCGTAGATCAGCACGTTGCGACCCGGCTCGACCTTGCCGGAGAGAATGTCCCAGCTGCTCACCACCAGGCCTTCTTCGGAGCCCCAGTGTTCGTTCTGCTCGAGGAACGGATGGCCGCCGTTGGCGAGGATCACGATGTCCGGACGCAGGTCCATGAGGGTCGCCTCGTCGGCGGCGGTGCCCAGGCGCAGGTCGACCTTCAGGCGCGCCAGCTCCAGTTGGAACCAGCGGGTGATGCCGGCGATTTGCTCGCGCTGCGGCGCCTTCGAGGCCAGGGTGATCTGCCCGCCAAGCTGCTCCTGCTTCTCGAACAGGGTGACGTCATGCCCGCGCTCGGCGGAGACGCGCGCGGCTTCCATCCCGGCGGGGCCACCGCCAACGATCACCACCTTGCGCTTGGGCCCGGTGGACTTCTCGATGATGTGCGGCACGCCCATGTATTCGCGGCTGGTCGCGGCGTTCTGGATGCACAGCACGTCCAGGCCCTGGTACTGGCGGTCGATGCAGTAGTTGGCGCCGACGCACTGACGGATCTGATCGACCTGGCCCATCTTGATCTTGGCGATCAGGTGCGGGTCGGCCATGTGCGCACGGGTCATGCCGACCATGTCCACGTAGCCGCCTTCGAGGATGCGCGTGGCCTGGTTCGGGTCCTTGATGTTCTGCGCGTGCAGCACCGGCACGTTGACCACTTCCTTGATGCCGGCGGCCAGGTGCAGGAACGGCTCCGGCGGGTAGGTCATGTTGGGGATGACGTTGGCCAGGGTGTTGTGGGTATCGCAACCCGAACCGACCACACCGATGAAATCCAGCATGCCGGTGTCGGCGTAGTACTTGGCGATCTGCTTCATGTCGTCATGGGTGAGGCCGTCCGGGTGGAACTCGTCACCGCAGATGCGCATGCCCACGCAGAAGTCGTCGCCGACCTCGGCACGTACCGCCTTGAGCACTTCCATGCCGAACTTCATGCGGCCTTCGAAGCTGCCGCCCCACTCGTCGGTGCGCTTGTTCACGCGCGGCGACCAGAACTGGTCGATCATGTGCTGGTGCACCGCGGACAGCTCGACGCCGTCCAGGCCGCCCTCCTTCGCACGCCGTGCCGCCTGGGCGTAGTTACCGATCACGCGCCAGATCTCCTCGACTTCGATGGTCTTGCAGGTGGCGCGGTGCACGGGCTCGCGGATGCCGGACGGCGACATCAGGGTCGGCCAGTTGAAACCGTCCCAGCGCGAGCGGCGGCCCATGTGGGTAATCTGGATCATGATCTTGGCGCCATGCTTGTGCATGGCGTCCGCGAGATTCTGGAAGTGCGGAATGATGCGGTCGGTGGACAGGTTCACCGAACTCCACCACTCCTGCGGACTGTCGATGGCGACCACCGATGAGCCGCCGCAGATGGCCAGGCCGATACCGCCCTTGGCCTTCTCCTCGTAGTACTTCACGTAACGCTCGGTGGTCATGCCGCCGTCGGTGGCGTAGACCTCGGCGTGAGCCGTGGAAAGCACCCGGTTGCGGATGGTCAGCTTGCCGATCTGGATCGGCTGGAACATTGCTTCGAAGGCCATGACCTTCTCCTCGATTCGGCAGCGGCGCTCACGGTGTGCGCTGGGGTGGTACGGGTGACCGGGTTTTCGGCGGCGACTTGGCGGGTGGCTGGCCACGGCCAGCCACCCTGCGGACTCAAAGCGGGCGGGTGACGAACAGGCCGTCTTCGTGGCCTTCTTCGGACCCGCTGTATTCCTGCACGGTGACGGTGCGGATCGGGCTGCCGGCGGCGGCGAGGATCTGGTCGATGGCGCCGGAGAACCAGCCGGTGAACATGTAGTCGACCTTGCGGTTGACCTTGCCGTAGACGTAGACGAACGCCGAATGGCGCAGACGCACCTGGGCGTGGCCGGTCTCGAGATCGAGCTGCTCGATGTCGAACAGGCCCCAACCGCGCTGGGAGATGCGCTTCATGTAATGCTCGAACACCGCCGCGCCGGACAGGCCATGGCACTCGGCTTCCTTCTCGCACCAGTGCCAGGCGGACTTGTAGCCGGCCTTGTAGAGGATCTCGGCGTACTTGTCGGCACCGAGGACGTCCTCGATGCCCATGTGGTTGTTGACGAAGAAGTGCCGCGGCACATAGAGCATCGGCAGCGCGTCGGTGGTCCAGACGCCGGTTTCGTCGTCGACCTGGATAGGCATGTCGGGGGCGTGGGTAGCCATGGGTTGTAGCTCCAGAATTCAGGGGATTGCTTGGTGGGGATCGCCTTGCTCAGGCTGCACGGCCCGCCCCACCCTACGAAGACTTACGTGTTCAAAAATGTGGATGAATGCCTGTGGAGCCGTAGCGAGCGTGCCAAGAGCAAGGAGCCCCGCAGCGGCAAGCGAGAGCAGTACGCGAGTACGGCGAGCTTGCCGCGAGGACGCGACGCCGCTATCGGTGCGCGCAGTAGGCTCCACAGGTATTCATTACTCGCCCCAGACGTCGGCCAGCACCCTCATCCAGTTCTCGCCCATGACCTTGCGCACGGTGCGCTCGGACATGCCGCGTTTGAGCAGCGTCTCGGTGAGGTTGGGGAATTCGCCGACGGTGCGGATGCCCAGCGGGTTGACGATCTTGCCGAAGTTGGTCAGCCGGCGGGCGTAGCCCTTGTCGTGGGTCAGGTACTCGAAGAAGTCGTGGCCATGGCCCTGGGTGAAGTCGGTACCGATGCCGATGGCATCCTCGCCGACGATGTTCATCACGTACTCGATGGCCTCGGCGTAGTCGTCGATGGTCGAATCGATGCCCTTGGCGAGGAACGGGGCGAACATGGTCACGCCGACGAAGCCGCCGTGGTCGGCGATGAACTTCAGCTCTTCATCGGACTTGTTGCGCGGGTGTTCTTTCAGGCCCGACGGCAGGCAGTGGGAGTAGCAGACCGGTTTCTTCGATTCGAGGATGACTTCCTCGCTGGTCTTGCTGCCGACGTGGGACAGGTCGCACATGATGCCGACGCGGTTCATCTCGCCGACGATCTCGCGACCGAAGCCGGAGAGCCCGCCGTCACGCTCGTAGCAGCCGGTGCCGACCAGGTTCTGGGTGTTGTAGCACATCTGCACGATGCCCACGCCGAGCTGCTTGAACACCTCGACGTAGCCCAGCTGGTCCTCGAACGCGTGGGCGTTCTGGAAGCCGAAGAGGATGCCGGTCTTGCCCTGCGCCTTGGCGGTGCGCACGTCGGCGGTGCTGCGCACCTGCAGCACCAGGTCGCTGTTCTCGCGGATCAGCTTCTGGCTGGCGACGATGGCGTCCACGGTTTCCTGGAAGTCCTCCCACACCGACACGGTGCAGTTGGCCATGGTCAGGCCGCCCTTGCGCATGTCCTCGAAGAGTTCGCGGTTCCACTTGGCGATGATCAGCCCATCGATGACGATGCTGTCGGCGTGCAGTTCGGCGGCGTTCACGGCGTTGCTCCGGTTCGGTGGCGCCGGGTCTTCTGCCGGCGCTCGATGGGGGCCAGCTTATGCCGCCGCCCGAACCCGCCCGGACGCAAAAACGACCGGCGATTTACCAGAAGCGTCAATCAGCGACCGACATGCCCAGGAACGACATGTGCTGTCGAAAGCGACTCACTGGCGTTGCGCAGCTTCGCGCTCAGCGCTCCGTGCAGCCGTGGCATGGGACAGGCGATCCCGACTGGGACGCACTGCGAAGCGCCGCTGATAGGCTCGGGAAAAATACGAGGCCGACTCGAAACCACAGGCCAGCGCCACCTGCAGCACGCTCAGATCGCTTTGTTGCAGCAGTAGTCGTGCCTTGTCCAGGCGCAGGCCCAGGTAAAAGCTCAGGGGCGTCTGCCCCAGATGCTCACTGAACAACCGCTCCAGCTGTCGGGTAGAAACCTGCACACAGACCGCCAGTGCCTCGCTGCTCAACGGTGGCTCGGTATGCCGCTCCATCTCCGTAATCACCCGTGCCAGCTTGCGATTGGTGACGCCGTAGCGGCTCGCCACCTGCAAACGCTGACGCTCCTTCTGCGGGCGAATGCTACCCAGCACGAACTGCTCTGAGACCTGCACCACCAGCTCGCTGCCGTGCTGCCGGGAAATCAGCTCCAGCATCAGGTCGATGGAGGCCGTGCCACCGGCACAGGTAATGCGTCCGGCATCCGTCTCGAACAGTTCCTGGCTGGCACGCAGATGCGGGTAACGCTCGCGAAAGGCATCCAGCGCCTCCCAGTGCAGCGTGGTCTGGTGCCCATCGAGCAATCCAGCCTCGGCGAGTACGAAGGCGCCGGTGTCCAGCCCTCCCAGCACCACACCCTCGCGATCGAGGCGCCGTAGCCAACTGAGCAGCATGGACGAGCAATGCGCCAGTGGATCGAAACCGGCGACCACCAGCAGGGCGTCACCAGCGGACGGGCGCTGCAGCCCGCTGTCGACATTGACCGACATACCGTTGCTCGCCTGCACCGGTTCGCCATCCAGGCTAAGCAATTGCCAGCGATAGGCATCGGCGCGGAAGCGGTTGGCCACACGCAGAGGCTCCACCGCCGAAATGAAACCCAGCGCCGAGAAGCCGGGCAACAGCAGGAAGCAGAAGGTTCGTGACATACGGGCACTCCAAGAGATCGCCAGGGCCTGTTGCCGTTTCATTCACGACCGCGCCGGTACCTGTTTTGCCGCGAGACAAGGCGCGAGTCGTAGGGCTTACTGGGGTACGTCCAAGACGAGCAACGCCGTATCGCGGCAAAACAGGCACCGGCCCTAGGCAAGGGGAGCAACGCCGCATCGCGCCAATACAGGCACCGCCCTGAAGGGTTGTGCAAGGTCGACTGTCGTCACTCGCAATGCCACGTGCAAGCAGAATGTCGCCACTGGTCAAAATAGCGTCGCTACAGAGCGTTTTATCCCCATGACGACTGCGTAATTTGTTCTCCATCACAACCGCTCGGCGGCCCGCCAGGGCTGTACGCGCCCTGATGAGGAGCAAAATGCATGACGCGATATCTACGAGGAATCGGCGCCGGGCTGTTGTTGCTGGCCGGACAATCCGCACTCGCAGCCGAACCGGCGAGTTGTCAGAACGTACGCCTGGGGGTGGTCAACTGGAGCGATGTGATCGCCACCAGCGCAGTCGCCGAAGTACTGCTTAGCGGCCTGGGCTACGAGGTGAAAGAGACCAGCGCATCACAGCAGATCATCCTCGGCGGCATGGGCGACGACCAGCTCGACGCCTTCCTCGGCTACTGGCAGCCGACCATGCAACCTGTGGTTACCCCGTATATAGAGAAAGGCCAGGTGCGCCTGGTGTCGCCGCCGCTGCTGGGCGATGCCCAATCCACCTACGCAGTCCCCGACTACGTTTACGAAGGCGGCCTTCACAGCTTCGCCGACATTGCCAAATTCAAGGACAAGCTCGGCGGCAAGATCTACGGCATCGAACCGGGCAGCGGCGCCAACCGCGTCACCGCACAGATGATTAAGGACAACCAGTTCGGCCTGAAGGACTTCCAACTGGTGGAATCCAGCGAAGCCGGCATGCTCGCCGCCGTGCGCCGCGCGGTAAAACGCAAGGAATGGATCCTGTTCTTCGGCTGGAAACCGCACCCGATGAACCTGCAGATCTCGATGCATTACCTGGACGGCAGCCAAGATGTGTTCGGTCCCAACGAAGGCGCCGCCACCGTTTCGGTGCTGACCACCACGGGCTATCCGCAGCGCTGCCCGAACGTCAACCGACTGCTGGAAAACCTGCACTTCGACGCCGCCCAGGTCAGCCAGGTGATGGAACCGATCCTCGACCGCAGCGAGCCCAAGGACGCCGCCCGCGCCTGGCTCGCCAAGCACCCCGAGCAGGTAAAGAACTGGCTCGCCGGGGTGACCCGTTTCGACGGCGGCGACGCCCAGAGCGCAGTCGGCGCCGCGCTCAAGTAACCCTTACCCAGCCAACGTTCGCCGTCCCCGTCGGGGCGGTGACGGCGGCGCTCAACCCGAGAAAACTGCCATGAACTACGAAGTCATCGTCACCTGCGCGGTCACCGGCGCCGGCGACACCGTCGGTCGCAACCCCTACGTTCCGATCACCCCCGAGCAGATCGCCAACGCCGCCATCGAAGCGGCGCAGGCCGGCGCCACCGTCGCCCATTGCCACGTGCGCAACCCGCAGACCGGCAAGCCCAGCCGCGACACCGCGTTCTATCGCGAGGTGGTCGAGCGCGTCCGCGCCAGCGGCACGGACGTCATCATCAACCTCACCGCCGGCATGGGCGGCGACCTGGAAATCGGCCCCGGCGAACAGCCGCTGGAGTTCGGTGCCGGCAGCGATCTGGTCGGCCCGCTGGAGCGCCTCAAGCACATCGAAGCGCTGCGCGACGAAGTGGAGATCTGCACCCTGGATTGCGGCACGCTGAATTTCGGCGACGGCGACAGCATCTACGTGTCCACCCCGGCGCAGCTGCGCGCCGGCGCCCGCCGCATCACCGAGCTCGGAGTGAAGGCGGAGCTGGAGGTCTTCGACACCGGCAACCTCTGGTTCGCCAAGCAGATGCTCAAGGAGGGCCTGCTCGAAGACCCGCTGTTCCAACTCTGCCTGGGTATCCCGTGGGGTGCGCCGGCGGACACCACCACCATGAAAGCGATGGTCGACAACCTACCGGTCGGCGCCACCTGGGCCGGCTTCGGCATCGGTCGCCTGCAAATGCCGATGCTCGCCCAGGCGATGCTGCTCGGTGGCCACGTGCGTGTTGGCTTGGAAGACAACCTCTGGCTCGAACGCGGCGTGCCGGCGAGCAACGCCAGCCTGGTGCAGCGCGCGGTGGAAATCATCCAGCGTCTCGGCGGCCGCGCCCTGACCCCGGCCGAAGGTCGCGAACGCATGGGCCTGCGGGCTCGTGGTTGAACAGCAGCGCAGTCTGGAGAGCCCCATGAACTACATCCTCGAACCCAAGACTTTTGCCGCCATCGGCAGCGGCGTGATCGGCGCCGGCTGGGTCGCCCGTGCGCTCGCCCACGGCTTGCAGGTGCGCGTCTGGGACCCGGCGCCCGGCGCCGAGGCGGCGCTGCGCGCGCGCCTGGAAAACGCCTGGCCGGCGCTACGCCAGCAGGGCCTGGACGCGGACGAGGCGCTGAGCCGCCTGCACTTCGCCGAAACCCTGGAAGCCTGTGTCGCCAACGCCGACTTCATCCAGGAAAGCGCCCCCGAGCGTCTCGACCTCAAACGCGAGCTGCACGCCCGCATCGGCGCCGCCGCGCGCCCCGATGTGCTGGTCGCCTCAAGCACCTCGGGCCTGCTGCCCAGCGAGTTCTACGCCGACGCGCCGCACCCCGAGCGCTGCCTGGTCGGTCATCCGTTCAACCCGGTGTACCTGCTGCCGCTGGTGGAAGTGGTCGGCGGACAGCGCACCTCGGCCGCCGCCATCGAAGCCGCCCAGACGGTCTATCGGCGCCTGGGCATGCGCCCACTGCACGTGCGCAAGGAAGTCCCCGGCTTCATCGCCGACCGCCTGCTCGAAGCGCTCTGGCGCGAGGCGCTGCACCTGGTCAACGACGGCGTCGCCAGCACCGGCGAAATCGACGATGCGATCCGCTTCGGCGCCGGCCTGCGCTGGTCGTTCATGGGCAGCTTCCTGACCTACACGCTGGCCGGTGGCGATGCCGGCATGCGCCACTTCATGGCCCAGTTCGGCCCGGCGCTGCAATTACCCTGGACCTACCTGAAGGCGCCGGAACTCAGCGAGGCGTTGATCGATCAGGTGGTCGAAGGCACCCGCGAACAGCTAGGCGAGCACTCCATCGGCCAGCTCGAACAGTTCCGTGACGACTGCCTGCTGGCGGTACTCGACGCCATCGAGCGCACGCGCCAGGCGCACGGTCTGACGGAGGCCTGAGCATGAGCGCCCTGAAAACCTACAGCGGTCCGGTGCACGCCGACTGGACCGATTACAACGGCCACCTGCGCGACGCCTACTACCTGCTGATCTTCAGCTTCGCCAGCGACGGTCTGATGGAGCACCTCGGCCTGAGCACCGATGCGCGGAGCCGCGCCGGCCACTCGCTGTTCACCCTGGAGGTGCACCTGAACTACCTGCAGGAAGTGCACGCCGAGCGCGACGTGGAAGTACGCACGCAACTGCTCGCGCATGATGCCAAGCGCCTGCACATCTACCACGGGCTGTACCCGGTCGGCGAAGATACCCTGCTCGCCGCCAGCGAGCAGATGCTGCTGCACGTCGACCTGGCCGGCCCCAAGGCGGCGCCGTTCACCGCCGAAGTGGCGCAGCGGGTGGCCGCGCAGGCCGAGGCCCAGGCGCCATTGCCTGCGCCGGAGTACGTCGGCCGGCGCATCGGCCTGCCAGAACGTCGCGGGTGAGCACGCCACTGTCGCCAGAGATGGCCGCGTTCGCCGCGCGCAGCCAGGCCTTCGCCAGCGATAGCCCCGCGCTCGAACAACAGCGCGCGGCCTACCAGCGGATGTACCGGGCCTTCGCCCGGCCGCGTCCGCCCGGTATCCATGTGCAGGAGCTACTGCCCGCCGGGCTGCCGCCCCTGCGCGGCTATCGACCGAGCGGCGCGCCTCCGCCGCACGGCTGGCCCGCCGTGCTCTACCTGCACGGCGGCGGCTGGATGTTCGGCGACCTGGATTCCCACGATGACATCTGCTGCGAGATCACCGCACGCGCCCGGTTACAGGTGCTCTCGGTGGACTACCGACTGGCCCCGGAGGCGGTGTTCCCCGCCGCCCTCGAAGACACCCTCGCCAGTTGGCGCTGGCTGCGCCAGGGCGGCCTGCCGGAGGTCGACCCGCAACGCCTGGCGGTAGCCGGCGACAGTGCCGGCGGCAACCTCGCGGCGGCGCTCTGCCGGGCCCTGCGCCAGGCCGGCGAAAGCCAGCCGCGGGTGCAGGCGCTGATCTATCCGCTGCTCGGCGATGCGCTCACGGCCAGCCAGCGACGCCACTCCCAGGCGCCGCTGCTGAGCCTCTCCGAACTGTACGCCTGTCTCGACGCCTACCTGCCCGACCCCGCCGCGCGCCGCGACCCACGGGCCCTGCCACTGGCCGCACGCGACTTCTCCGACCTCGCCAGTGCCTTCGTCGCAGTCGCTGAGATCGACCCCCTGCATGACGACGGCCTGCACTACGTCGAACGCCTGCGCGCAGACGGCGTCGGCGCCCAGCTACATCGCGGCGCGGGCCTGTTGCACGGCTGCCTGCGGGCGCGTGGCGGCACCGAGGTGGAAGCGCTGATCGATGCGCTGCTGCGTGCGCTGCGCGAGAAAACGACCTGCGCGTAGGCGCGGACGACGGGCACTTGTCTCGCCCCGCGGGCATCGACGAGGATCGCGCAAAGCGATGAACAGGAGCGCGCCGAAATGATGCATGCCGATCTGATCGACCAGGACGACTTCCGCGACCAGTTGCTGGCGCTGGGTTTCACCATCCCCCCCGGAGCCACGCCGGAGCAGGCCTGCGAGCGCGTGCTGGTCGGCCTCGACGCCGTGCGCGCGCAGCAGTTGCGGCGGATGATCGAGGACATCCTGCGCAGCGGCGCCACCCTGCTGCCGGCGGTGCGCGAGGCGATCAGCCGGCAGTTGCTGCCGGCACTGGCCAACGCGCCGCGCTGAGCGCCGCCTCGCCCGGACGCCCAGCCGCTCGGCGGGCCGTCCGGGAGACTCACTCAGGCGACGCCCCGCCTCAGGCCGGCAGGATGCCGGTCAGACGTAGCTCGCCCAGCGCCGTGCGCAGTTTTTCCAGGGTGCTCTCGCTCGGTGCCTGCAGCGGCGCCAGCACCTCGCCGCAACCGTACCCGAGCATCTGCATCGCGGCTTTCAATGGGCCGGGATTGGCCTCCGCGAAGATCGCGTCGAGCAACGGCAGCAAGCGCCGCTGCGCGGCGATGCCCTCGTCCAGGCGCCCCGCCTTGAGCGTCTCGTACATCTCCACCCAGTAGCCGGGCAACAGTGGCGACGAGGCGAGGATGCCGCCCCGCGCGCCGAGCGCCATCTGCGCCGGGAACAGCGTGTCTTCCCCGGCGAGCAACTGGAAGGCGTCGCTGGTCAGGCTGGCGACCTGGTTGAAGTGCGCCATGTCGGTGTTGCACGCCTTCATGCCGAAGATCGAACCGTCGGCTTCCATCTGCGCGATGGTCCGCGCCTCGGTGACGATCCGCGTGCGGTAGGGAATGTCGTAGAACAGGATCGGCAGATCGACCGCGGCGCGGTAGGCCCGGAAGTACTCACGAATGCCCTGCTGGGTCGGCGTGACGTAGAAGGGCGTGATCGCCAGCAGCGCATCGGCGCCGGCACGCTTGAACGACAGGCCGGCCTCGACGGCCTCGGCAAAGCCCGGAGAAACCATGCCGGCGACCACCGGCACGCGCCCGGCCGCCACCTCCACAGTGATCGCGACCACCCGCTCGCGATCGGCGGGCGACAGCGCGGTGTATTCGCCGGTGCCACCGATCGGCACCAGGCCGCCGACACCGGCCTCGATCTGCCGCTCGACGAGCTGGCGCAGGGCGGCTTCGTCGATCTCGCCCGAGGCGCTTATCGGCGTAGGAAAGGGAGGAAGGATGCCGCTCAACTGGGGGATGGACATGTTCGGGTTCCTATCGGTCGTACAAAAGGTCATCAACGGATCTGCCGCGCGCGGTCACGCCCACCCAGCCGGTTGGCGAGCAGCAACAGGGCGGCGACCAACAGCAACAGCAGCGTGGAGACGGCGGCGAGCATGGGGTTCACCTGCAGGATGGCGCTGTCCCACATCTGCTTGGGCAGCGTCGACTGCAGGCCGCCACTGATGAACAGCGACAGGGTCAGCTCGTCGAAGGAGGTCACGAAGGCGAACAGGAAGGCCGCCATCAGCCCGCCACGCAGCAGCGGCAGGGTCACGTGCCAGAGCGTGCGCCAGCGGTTGGCGCCGAGGCTCCAGGCGGCGTTGTCGTAGCGCTGGTCGTAGTTCTTCAGCACCGCCATCACGCTGACCACCACGTAGGGCATCGCCAGGATGGTGTGCCCCAGCACCAGGCCGGTGACGCTGCCCACCAGCGCCAGCTTGGAGAACAGGTAGAACAGCGCCACCGAAACGACGATGCGCGGCACGATCAGCGGCGACAGCAGGAACGCCAGCACCAGCGCGTTGCCACGCCGCAGCCCTCGCATCAGGCCGAACGCGGCGGGCAGGCCGAGCAGCATCGACAGCAGCGCGGTGAGGAGCGCCACCTGGAGCGAACGCAGGGTCGCCGCGACCCAGGCCGGCGATTCCAGGTAGCCCTGGTACCACTCCAGGCTGAAGCCATGCGGCGGCCAGTCCAGCACCGGCGTCGTGGTGAAGGAGATCGGCAGCATGATGAACGCCGGTGCCACCAGGAAGAACAGCACCAGCGCCACCAGCGCCCAGAGCGCCCAGCGGCCGATGCGATGCCTCGGGCGCGCCGCCGAGCGTCCGGCCAGCGGCGACAGCAAGCGGATCAGCAGGTCGCTGGTACGGCCCAGGCCGGCCAGCAGCAGGTTGCCGCTCGCCGCCAGCCAGTCGAAGCGCGAGCTGCGCCGAGCGGTGCGCTCGCCGCCCGCCAGGGTCGAGAGGCCAAAGATGCGGTCGTAGAGCAGAAACACCACCAGCACCACGACCAGCAGCAACATCGACAGCGCGCCGGCGAAGCCCCAGTTCAACAGCTCCTGGACCTGCTGGATGATCAACTGCGGCAACAGGATGTCGCGCGGGCTGCCGAGCAATGCAGGGGTGATGAAGAAGCCCAGCGCGGTGATGAACACCAGCAGGCCACCGGCGGCCACGCCCGGCAGCGACAGCGGAAAGTACACCCGCCAGAAGGTGCTGCCCGGCGGCGCGCCGAGGGTCATCGACGCCCGCGAAAGGTTGCCGTCGATGTTGTCCAGCACCGAGAGCATGGTGATCACGCACAACGGCATCAGCGCGTGCAGCATGCCGATCATCACCGCGCCGAAGTTGTAGAGCAGCTCGGCCGGCGCATCGAGCAGGCCGACCGCCTGCAGCCACTGATTGAACAGGCCGTTGCGTCCGAGCAGGGCGATCCAGGCGAAGGTGCGCACCAGGAAGCTGGTCCAGAACGGCAGCATCAGCCAGAACACCAGCCAGCCCCGCGTCCGCGAATGACTGGTGGCGATCAGGTAGGCCACCGGATAGCCGAACAGCACGGCGAACAGCGTGGTCCAGCCGGCGCACTGCAAGGTGATGCCCAGCACCCGCCAGTAGACGTCGCGGGAGACCAGACGCTCGTAGTTGTAGAGCGAGAGCGCATCGCGATGGGCGAAGCTCAGGCCGAGGAAGTCCGCCACCGGATAGACCATCAGCGCCAGCAGGAAAGCCACCGCCGGCAACAACAGCATCCACGGGCGCAGCCGCAGCGGGCGGCGCCCCTGCGACAAGGCGTTCTGCGCGAGGGCGATCTGCTCCGTCATGCCGCCTCCTTGCGCTCGAGCGGCAGCAGCACGGTGTCACCCGGCTCCCAGAGCACCCACACCGGCTGCCCCGGCTGTACCAGCAGGCCCTGCTCGAAGGTCAGCCCGGCGACACTCAGGCTGCCGCCACCGGCGGTGTTGACGATCGAGCGGGTCACGCCGCCGGTAAAGATGGTGTCGGCGACCACGCCCTGCACCGCGTTCAATCCGTCTACCGGTGCATCGGCCAGGCGCATGCGCTCCGGACGCACCATCCAGTTCAGCTCGCCCTCGGCGCTACCCGGCACGCGCAACTCGCCGTTCAACTCGGCGCAGGCGACCCGCAGCATGCCCGCCTCGCTGGCGACGACACGACCGGGAAGGATGTTCGATTCGCCGAGGAAGTCGGCGGCGAACACCGTGCGCGGACGGAAGTAGAGGTCGTTGGGGGTGCCCAGTTGCTCGATGCGACCATGGTTCATCAGGCACACCCGGTCGGACATCGTCAGGGTTTCCTGCTGATCGTGGGTCACGTAGAGAATCGTCGTGCCCAACTGCCGGTGCAGGCGCTTGATCTCGATCTGCAACTGGTCGCGCAGTTTCTTGTCCAGCGCGCCCAGCGGTTCGTCCATGAGGATGATGCTCGGCTGGTAGACGATGCAGCGCGCCAGGGCAATGCGCTGCTGCTGCCCGCCGGACAGCTCGCGGGGCAGACGCTGCGCGACGTGCGGCAACTGCACCAGTTCCAGGACATCGGCCACCGCCCGGTTGATCTCCGCCGCCGGCCGCCGGCGCATGCGCAGCGGAAAGGCGATGTTCTCGGCGATGGTCATGTGCGGAAACAGCGCATAGCTCTGGAACACCATGCCGATGTCACGCACATAGGGCGGTGCATAGGTGGCCAGCGTGTCGTCGATCCAGATGTTGCCGCCATCGGGCTCGAGCAGGCCCGCGACCATCATCAGCAGCGTGGTCTTGCCCGATCCGGAAGGCCCGAGCAGCGTCATGAACTCGCCCTCGCGCAGCTCCAGACTGGTGGGCTCCAGCGCCACGAAAGAACCGAAGCGCTTGTGCACGTCATCGACGCGAAGTTTCGCCGTGCGCGGCGAGTGAGGGGTGTGAACTGCCGTCATGCTGCCTCCCGGGCCTGGCTTCAACCCAGGACCCATTCGTTGAACAGGTCGAGTGCTTCAGCCTTGTTCTGCGCCCAGAAGGCGTTGTCGATACCGATCCCGCGCTTGACGTTGTCCGGATGGGTCGGCAGATCGCGTGCGCGCTCCTCGGGAATGTAGGAAAAGGCTTCGGCCTGGGTCGGCCCGTTCATCACGAACTCGGTGAGCTTGGCCTGCCGCTTGGGATCGCAGGCGAAGGCGATGAAGCGTCGGCACAGGTCCGCCTTCGGTGTGCCCTTGAGGATGGTCCAGACATCCACGCCCCAGATGTGCTGGCCCCAGGAAATCCCGACGGGAGCGCCCGCATCGCGCGCCGCCAGGATGCGCGAGGTCCAGCTCGGCATCATGTCCACCTCGCCGCTGCTGAACATCTGCGTCGCCTGGGCGCCGGAGGTCCACCAGGCGGAGATGTCGTCGCGGATCTTGTCGAGGGAGGCGAAGGCCCGCTCGAAGTCGCACGGATAGACGTCCTTCGGCGCGACACCGTCGGCCATCAGCGCCTGCTCGATGGTATCGAACGGATAACGACGCATGCCGCGACGACCGGGGAAGTCGGCCACGTTCCAGAAGTCCGCCCAGGACTGCGGCACCGCTTTCACCTTCTCGGTGTTGTAGCCCAGGGCGGTGGCATAGATGTCCGACCCCACGGCATACGGGCTGCAGTACTCGGCGGGAATGGTCTTCACCACCGGGTCGTTTTCCAGCCGGTGCGGCTCGATCAGTTGGGCGGCGGCCAGTTGGTTCACCGCCGCCAGGCTCATGGCACCGGCCATGTCCCAGGTGTAGTTGCCGGTTTCCACCATGCTGCGGATTTCCGCGGTGGGCTCGGCGGCGGAGGTAATGCCCACCACCTCGATGCCGGTCTCGCGGAAGAAGGGATCGAAGTAGGCTTCCTTGAAGCCCTGCGTCCAGGTGCCGCCGGCGTCGCGCACCAGGATGCGTTTCTCGGCAGCGCGTGCCGAGCCGATGAAATAGGGCGCGGTCGCCAGGCCGATCCCCGCCAGGCCCATGCCTTTGAGCACCTTGCGTCGGGTCTGGTCGGTGGAACTTGAGTCTTTCTTTACGTCGGACATGAGCCTTTCCTCCAGTTTTCCAGTAGTGCATAAATTCCCCTATAGTGATAATTATCGCTTTTAGTGCATGCAAGCCTTATTTTTCTAAATGTCGGCCGCGCTGCTCTGCACGGTCTCTATCGACGGGAGAAATAGCTTTGAAATACAGCGATTTAATTGAAGCCGTAGGGCATATCGTCGGTGCCGAAAATGTGCTCAGCTCTCCCGCCGATATGGCCGGTTTCCTCAACGACTGGCGTGATCGCTACGTTGGCGAGGCCCGTCTGGTCGCCCGTCCCGGTTCCACGGAGGAGGTCTCGGCGCTGCTGCAGCTATGCACCCAGCGCGGCATTCGCGTGGTGCCGCAAGGCGGCAACACCGGGCTCTGTGGCGCGGCCACGCCGAACGGGGGCGAATCGATCGTGCTCTGGCTGGGACGCATGAACCGCATCCGCAGCTTCGACGAGGTCGATGGCTGCCTGGTGGTGGACGCCGGCTGCGTACTGCAAACGTTGCAGGAGTACGCCGCCGAGCGCGGCCAGGTGCTGCCCATGAGCCTGGGCGCCGAGGGCAGTTGCCAGATCGGCGGCAACATCTCCACCAATGCTGGCGGCACCGCGGTCATCAAATATGGGCCGATGCGCGACCTGGTGCTGGGCCTGGAGGTCGTGCTCGCCGATGGCAGCATCTGCGATTGGCTGACGCCGCTGCGCAAGAACACCACCGGCTACGACCTCAAGCAGCTGTTCATCGGCGCCGAAGGCACCCTGGGCGTGATCACCGCGGCGACGATCAAGGTGTTCCCCGCCCCGCGCGTGCGCGAGCTGGCGATGGTGACGCTGCGGGACGTCGAGCAGGCCCTCACGTTGCTCGGCCGGCTGCGCGGCTCGCTCGGCGAGCGCCTGCTATCGTTCGAGATCATCAACTGGGCGCAGGTCGAGACGGTGTTGCAGTACACCGAGGGCCATAGCTGGCCATTCGCCGAGCCGGCGCCCTGGGCGCTGCTGATCGAGGTCAGCGATACACTGGCCGACTACGACCTGCGCGCCGCCCTCGAACAACAACTGGGCGAAGCCCTGGAACTCGGCCTGATCGACGACGCCGTACTGGCCTCCTCCCAGGCCCAGCAAGAGACCCTCTGGGGCATTCGCCACAGCGTCTCGGAAGCAAACAAGCGCGCCGGTTACGGTGTGACCCACGACACCGCGGTGCCACTGCGCCACCAGGCCACCTTCGTTCGCCAGGTCGAACGGCGCCTGGCAGAGGAGTTTCCCGAAGGCCGCATGCTGATGGTCGGACACATCGGCGACGGCAACCTGCACGTGATTCACATGCTCGACCCGACCCGCTATACAGCCCCCGACCTCAAGCAAGCCGCCGCGCGCATTAACCAGATCGTCGACGAGGAAACCCTGGCCCTGCACGGTACCATCAGCGCCGAGCACGGCATCGGCCAGTCCAACAAGCGGCGCCTGCTCAACGCCAAGGGCGACCAGCAGATCGAGCTGATGAAACGCGTCAAAGCCGCCCTGGACCCGGAAAACCTGATGAATCCGGGCAAGGTCTTCGATTAACCACAACCGCTCAAGAGCCCTTCATTTCAGGTTCAATCTGCCATGGACATAGATCTCGACATCGACAGGCCCCAGCCGGACCACGAGGACGCCTTCGTGGGCGCCGACAACATCGACATCGGCGCGCG
Organism: Pseudomonas sp. R4-15; assembly: GCF_055768815.1. NCBI lineage: Bacteria > Pseudomonadati > Pseudomonadota > Gammaproteobacteria > Pseudomonadales > Pseudomonadaceae > Pseudomonas > Pseudomonas sp. R4-15. The sequence goes on along the minus strand of NZ_CM147293.1, from coordinate 1,021,443 downwards.
CCTCAAGCGCCTGCGCAAAGCGCACAAATGGACCCTGGTGCAGACCAGTGAGCGTACCGGCCTGTCGCTTTCGGCGCTGTCGAAGATCGAACGCGGCGAACTGTCGCCAACCCTGAGCAGCCTGAGCAAGATCGCCAAGGGCTTCGGCATCGACGTGGTGACGCTGCTCTCCGACAATGGCCAGGACGTTCCCATCGGCCGCCGCAGCATCAATCGCCATGCCGGCGGCCCGCAGGTCAGCACGCGCACCTGCCAGAACGTCTGGCTGGCTACCGACCTGACCCACAAGCGCATGCTGCCGCTGAAGACGCGGGTCACTGCGCGCGAGCTGGGCGACTACAGCGAATGGCCGGTGCATCCGGGGGAAATCTTCGTCTATGTCCTCTCCGGCCAGTTGATCGTGCATTCCAAGCTCTATGCACCGGTGACGCTGAATCCGGGCGACAGCCTGTATTACGACGCCAAGGCGCCGCACAAGTGGACCTCCAAGGGCGAAGAGGACGCCGAAGTGCTCTGGGTCTACGCCGACTGACACCCGCCCGCGACACTGGCCAGCGCCCGGCGTGCGCCCCCGCGTGCTCGACAGGCGTGCATGAGCGCGCATCGCGCCCTGCAATGACGCCCCCGCAACGGGCATCCGTTCACTCGGATCGCGCGCCCACGCACCCAACGCAGCGATCCACGCGGCCCCCGGAGTTCTGGCCCAGGTCTTGCCTTGTGAAATTTACACATCTGTAAAATTTTCACATGGGAACGGGTATGACCGAGGTTTCACCGCCCCGCGCTGACAAAGACCCCGGCGCACAGCGCATCAACACGTTCATCGACATCTGGCTCGGCGAACAGCTACGCCACCGCCGCAAGAAGCTGGGCAAGCCGCTGAAGGCCGTGGCCCAGGCCGCCGGCATCTCGGTGAGCCTGCTCAGCCAGGCCGAGCGGGGCCTGCGCTCGCTCTCGCTGCGCACCCTGAGCGCCTTGTCGCACGAGCTGGAGCTGCCCATGGAGCAGTTGATCCGCAACGCCCAGCACACCGAGGCCGAAGCCGGCGGCACCGTGGTACGCGCCGGGCAGCACCCGCGCATCGAGGTGCAGAGCAAACGCATCCGCAAGGAAAACCTCACCCCGCCCGGCGTGCAAGGCGACATCGAACTCTATCGCGCGGTGATCGAGCCTGGCGGCTCCACCGGCGACACGCTGTTCACGACCCGCCGCAGCACCCAGGTCGGCTATCTCGTCGAGGGCCAGTTGGAACTGGTCATCGAGGATCGCCTGCTACGCCTGAGTGCCGGAGACAGCTTCTGCTACGACGGCGACACCCCTCGCCGTTGGCGCAATCCCGGCGAAAGCCAAACAACCATCATCTGGGGCATCACCCCGAAATCCGTCTGATACGACACTCCCCTTGCTACGAGGTAACCGCATCATGAAACGCACGCTGATGATCGCCGCGCTGTTTTCCGCGCTATCCCTGGCCAACGGCGCCGCCCAGGCGGAAACGGTGAAAGTCGCCTCGACGCCCACGGGCAGCCCGTTCACCTTTCTCGACACCAAGACCAACAGCATCGAAGGCGTGATGGTCGACATCGTCAAAGCGGTCGGCAAGCAGGCCGGCTTCGAGGTGCAGATCGAACCGATGCAGTTCTCCTCGCTGATCGGCTCGCTCAAGGCCAAGCGCGTCGACATGATCTCCGCGGCGATGTTCATCACCGACGAGCGCAAGAAGGTGGTGGACTTCTCAGAGCCGGTCTACAGCTACGGCGAAGGCCTGGTTGTGCCCTCCGGCGACACCCATGACTACACCCAACTGGCGGACCTCAAGGGCAAGCGCATTGGCGTGCAGGTCGGCACGGCGTTCGTCGCACCGGTACAGAACAGCGGCCTGTTCAGCGATGTGAAGCTCTACGAAACCACCGCCGACATGCTCCGCGATACCAGCGCCGGACGCGTCGACGGCGCGATCCTCGACTACCCCATCGCTGCCTATGCCATCGGCCAGAAGACCATGCCCGGCCTGCGCCTGGTGCATAGCTTCAAGCCGACCATGGTCAACAGCATCGGCATGGCCACCGACAAGAGCAATCCGCAGCTGCTGGCACGGGTCAACGCCGCGCTGGCCACCCTCAAGGCCGACGGCACCCTCGACGGCATCATCCACAAATGGGGCCTCTGAGGCCGTCCGCCCGCTCCGCCGACGCGCCCACCGGGTCGCGTCGGCTCGCCCGAGAAGGTGTTCATGTCCGAGTTTCTGCAACGTTCCGCCGAATACCTGCCGATCTTGCTGCAAGGTGCCTGGCTGACGATCCAGGTGACCCTGGGATCGCTGATCCTGTCCACCCTGCTCGGCCTGGTCTGGGCCGGCATGCGCGTATCCGGCGTGCCGCTGCTGGTGTGGATCAGTGCCTCGCTGATCAACCTGCTGCGCGGCATTCCGATCATCGTGCTGCTGTTCTACATCTACTTCGTCATGCCGGACCTGGGCCTCTCACTGAGCGCCGTGCAGGCCGCCATCATCGGCCTGGGCATCGCCTATTCGGCCTACCAGGCGGAAAACTTCCGCGCCGGCATCGAGGCGATCGACCGCGGCCAGACCGAGGCCGCCGAGTCGATGGGCATGGGCTGGGGCATGACCATGCGCCGGGTGATCCTGCCCCAGGCGCTACGCATCGTCCTGCCGCCCTACGGCAACCTGATGATCATGATGCTCAAGGACTCCTCCCAGGCCTCCACCATCACCGTCGCCGAGCTGGCCTTGCAGGGCAAGCTGATCGCCACCTCCACCTTCCAGAACGCCACGGTGTTCACCCTGGTCGCACTGCTCTACCTGGTGATGTGCGTACCGCTGATCCTGTTCGTACGACACTTCGAAAAGCGGGGGCGCAAATGATCGAAATCAAGGCGTTGCAAAAGGCCTACGGCGACGTCCAGGTCATCAAGGGCGTGGACGCGCGCATCGAGCGGGGCGAAGTGGTCTGCATCATCGGCCCCTCGGGTTCGGGCAAGTCGACCCTGCTGCGCTGCATCAACGGCCTGGAGGAGTACCAGGACGGCAGCATCGAGATCGACGGGCAGAAGGTCGAGCGCCGCTCCAAGAGCATCAAGGCGATCCGCACGGAAGTCGCCATGGTGTTCCAGCGCTTCAACCTGTTCCCCCACCGCACGGTACTGGAGAACGTCATCGAAGGGCCCGTCCACGTGAAGCGCGAGAACCGCAAGCAGGCCATCGCCCATGCCCGCGAGTTGCTCGCCAGCGTCGGCCTGGAGGCCAAGGCCGATGCCAGGCCCAACGAACTCTCCGGTGGCCAGCAGCAACGCGTGGCGATTGCCCGCGCGCTGGCCATGCGGCCCAAGGCGATCCTCTTCGACGAGCCCACCTCGGCGCTCGATCCGGAGCTGGTCGGCGACGTGCTCGACGTCATGCGGCGCCTGGCGGAAAGCGGCCTGACCATGGTCGTGGTGACCCACGAAATGCAATTTGCCGGCGAAGTCGCCGACCGTGTGCTGTTCATCGACGGCGGCGTGATCGTCGAGCAAGGACCGGCCAAGGACGTCCTGAACAATCCCCAGCAGCCACGCACCCAGGATTTCCTGCGCCGCGTGCTGCATCCCATGTAAGGGCCTGATGATGTCCCGCGACTACTACCCGCTACGCCACTCCCTGTGGGCCGACACCGCTGTCGATGCGCCGCCAACCGGCACCCTGAACGAACACCTGCAGGCCGACGTGGTCATCGTCGGCGGTGGTTACTGTGGCCTGAGCAGCGCCCTGCACCTGGCCGAACGCGGCGTCGACGTGGTGCTGCTGGAAGCCGAGGAGCTGGGTTTCGGCGGCTCCGGGCGCAATGGGGGGCAGGTCATCCCCGGCCTCAAGTTCGACCCCAGCGAGTTGCGGGTGCGCTTCGGCGAGAAACGCGGCCAGGCGATGATCGACTTCGCCGCGGGGACCGCCGATTCGGTCTTCGATCTGATCGAGAAGCACCAGATGCAGGTGCCCACGGTGCGCCAGGGCTGGATCCAGGGCGCGCACAACGCCCAGGCGCTGCAGTTGGCCGAGCAACGAGCGAACGACTGGGCCACGCAGGGTGTGCCGACCCGCCTGCTCGACCGCCAGCAGGTGGCGGAACTGCTCGGCAGCGAGAAGTACCTCGGCGGCTGGGTCGACCCCCGCGGCGGCGGCGTGCAACCGCTGAGCTACACCCGCGAGCTGGGCCGCGCGGCACTCCACGCCGGGGCGCGGATCTTCACCCGTTCCCGGGTCAGCGCATTGCAGCGCGGTGGTCGCGGCTGGCAGGTGAAGGTGGGCGATGCCGGACTGATCGACTGCGAACGCGTGCTGTTGTGCACCAACGGCTACAGCGACGACCTCTGGCCGGACCTGCGCAAGACGGTGATCGACGCCAACTCCTTCCAGGTCGCCACCGCGCCGCTGCCGCAGTCCGTACGGCACAGCATCCTGCCCCAGGGGCATGTGTCCTCGGATGCGCGCAACCTGCTGCTGTACTACCGCATCGACCACAGCGGTCGCCTGCTGCTCGGCGGTCGCGGCACCTTCCAGGAGCCGGACCCGTCACGCATCGATCACTGGTCGCACCTCGAAGGAGCGGTACACAAGCTGTTTCCCCAAACCGTGGGAATACCCTTCGAGTACCGCTGGTGCGGCCACGTGGCGGTGACCCGCGACTACCTCCCGCACCTGCACGAGCCGGCGCCGGGAATACTCATCGACATAGGCTGCCAGGGACGCGGCGTCGGCCTGCAAACGCGCATGGGCCAAGCGCTGGCGGATTACCTGGTGAGCGGCGAGAGCAGCGCGCTGCCCGTCCCGCTCAGCGGCATTCGCCCATTCCCGCTGTATGGCCTGCGCCGGCTCTACGTGTCGGCGGTGATCGGCTGGTATCGGCTGACCGACGGCGCCGTCTGACCGGCCTCGGGGCTTCCCGTTTCGTCTCGGCGCGAAACGGGAAAGGCCGTCAGACGCGCACGCTGGCGAAGGTGGATTCGCCGCTGGCGCGCGAGAGTGCCGTCAGCGCACCGGACATCGGCGTGACGATCGACTGCGGCAGTGCAACCATCGCCACGTGCTGGCTGGCGGGTGCCTGGCCGGTGCGCTCGTCGCGCGGCGGAATGCCGAAGTACTCGCGGTAGCACTTGGAGAAGTGCGGGGTGGAGACGAAGCCACACACCGAGGCCACCTCGATGATCGACATCGGCGTCTGCTTGAGCAGTTGGCGCGCACGGATCAGGCGCAGCTTCAGGTAATAGCGCGACGGCGAACAGTGCAGGTACTTCTGGAACAGGCGCTCGAGCTGGCGACGGGAGACGCTGACGTAGACCGCCAGTTCGTCGAGGTCGATGGGCTCTTCGAGATTGGCCTCCATCAGCGCGACGATCTCCTGCAGCTTCGGCTGCTGGGTGCCGAGCATGTGCTTGAGCGGTACGCGCTGGTGATCCTGCTCGTTGCGGATGCGCTCGTAGACGAACATCTCGGAGATCGCCGCCGGCAGCTCACGGCCATGCTCACGGGCGATCAGTTGCAGCATCATGTCCAGCGGCGCGGTGCCGCCGGAGCTGGTCAGGCGGTTGCGGTCGAGGCTGAACAGGCGGGTGCTCATGGTCACCCGCGGGAAGGCTTCCTGCATCGCCGCCAGGCATTCCCAATGCACGCTGCACTCGAAGCCATCGAGCAGTCCGGCCGCGGCCAGCGCCCAGCTACCGGTGCATACACCGCCCAGGCGACGCACATGGCGCGCCTGGCCCTGCAGCCAGTGCAGGTGTTCGCGAGTCACCGCGCGCTGGATGCCGACGCCACCGCAAACGATCAGGGTGTCCAGGCGCGGCGCCTGGCTCACCGGCAGGTCCGGGGTGATCTGCAGGCCGTCGCTGGCCATCACCGCGCTGCCGTCGAGGGTCAGCGTGCACCACCGATAGAGTTCACGACCGGACAACTGGTTGGCCATGCGCAGCGGCTCCACGGCCGAAGCCAGGGAGATCAGCGTGAAGCTGTCCAGCAGCAGGAAGCCGACGGACTGTGGAGCGGGATTCTGGGATGCAACGCCGGGCATGAACTGCGACATCGGGGGTCTCCTCGCGCTTACGGTTGCCTCGATCCAAGTTGAGGCAGGTACCCGGATCTACGTCCGGATTGATCTGGATCAGGCAATTGCCATGCCTAACTTGAATAGGCATTCAACTTAAACGCGGAAACCCTTCTGTTCTGCGGGCGGCAGCGCTGCGGCAGGACGCCGCAGAATTGCTAGCCAAGGGCCATCCTGAGTCAGGCAGTAACAGCCGACGCACGAAAAAGTGCGCTAAAACATGGCGGAATGCACAAAGAGCGAGCAGTTTCAGCATTCGATGATGCTGACGGCCAAGCCGCCCCGAGAGGTTTCCTTGTACTTGTCGTGCATGTCAGCCCCGGTATCGCGCAAGGTCCGAATGGCCTGATCGAGCGAAATGAAGTGTTCACCGTCACCGCGCAGGGCCATCTGCGCGGCGTTGATGGCCTTCACCGCGGCGATCGCATTGCGCTCGATACACGGCACCTGCACCAGCCCGCCGACCGGGTCGCAGGTCAGCCCGAGATTGTGCTCGAGGCCGATCTCGGCGGCATTTTCCACCTGCTCGGGCGTGCCACCGAGGACTTCGGCCAACCCCGCCGCGGCCATTGCGCAGGCCGAGCCGACCTCGCCCTGGCAACCGACCTCGGCGCCGGAGATCGATGCGTTGGTCTTGCACAGGATTCCCACGGCGGCGGCGGCCAGCAGAAAGCGTTCGACATCGCCAGGCTGCGCGTCGGGATTGAACTTCATGTAGTAGTGCAGTACCGCCGGGATGATGCCGGCGGCGCCATTGGTCGGCGCGGTGACCATGCGCCCGCCGCCGGCGTTCTCTTCGTTCACGGCCAGTGCGAACAGGTTCACCCACTCCATGGCGCTGAGCGTGGAGCCGATCACGTTGGGCCTCCCGAGTTCCTGCAGGCTGCGGTAAAGCTTGGCCGCGCGGCGCTTCACACGCAGCCCGCCCGGCAGTTCACCCTCATGCCGCAGTCCGTTCTCCACGCAATCGCGCATGGCCTGCCAGAGCCCGCGCAAGCCCTCGCCAATGGCCTCGTCGCTGCGCCAGGCGCGCTCGTTTTCACGCATCACGGCGGAGATCGACAGACCACTCTCGCGACAACGCACCAGGAGTTCGCGGCCGCTGGAAAACGGATGCGGTAGACGCGTCTGGTCGGCGTCCAGCACGCCGCTGGCGGCCTGCGCCTCGTCCACCACGAAGCCGCCGCCGACCGAATAGTAGGTGCGCTCGAAGTGCGCACCCGACTCGGCCTCGGCGCACAGGGTCATGGCGTTGGGATGGTAGGGCAGGTTCTCGGCGAGCAGACGCATGTCGCGCTCCCACTCGAAGGGTAGCGGCCATTGGCCGTCGAGCAGCAGGCGCCCGCGCTGACGCAGGTCCTCGATGCGCGGCAGCACCTGACGGGGGTCGATCTGCTCCGGCCACTCGCCCATCAACCCCATCAGCGTGGCGTTGTCGGTGCCATGGCCGATGCCGGTGGCGGCCAGCGAGCCATACAGGCGCACCTCGATGCGCCGCACCGCCGGCAGCGGCCAGGCCTGCTTGAGCTCCTGGAGAAAGGTGGCGGCAGCGCGCATCGGTCCCACCGTGTGGGAACTCGACGGCCCGATACCGATCTTGAATAGGTCGAAAACGCTGATGGCCATCGTCGCAGCTCCTCCACTCGGCAAATGCGCCGGATGATCCTCCGAGGGCTGGCGTTGCCGCCTTCTGGACACGACACGGGCTTGCCAGCGCACGCCGCCTGACGCATCCGGACATGTCACCGAACGACCGCCGCAACCCCGCCCAGCGCCGCGCTGCGCGGCTCTGGCACCGGCAGGCACAGGCCATAAATGTTATGGTCCCTGGGCTGCCTGGCGCGGAATACGACACCGGCCGACACTGGATACGACTCGCCCTGCACTGGTTGCGACCCAGCCAGTAGGCGGGTGCCCGGAGCTGTTAGATGATCCGGACGACCCCGCTCCGAACAGGGCCATTTGCCCCAGACGAAGCGCCATGGCGATCGACACCAGGTGTTCCACGACGGGACGCCGACGACGAACCGAACAAGGAGCTCAACGCATGAAGACTCCCGCCGCGTTACTGCTGGCAGGTCTTGGCCTTCCCCTTCTCGGCCACGCCGCCGAGCCGCAATCCTGCAGTCTGGTACGGTTTTCCGATGTGGGCTGGACCGACATCACCGTAACCACTGCGATCACCAGCGAAGTGCTGCAAGCCCTGGGCTACGAGACCAAGACCAACATGCTGTCGGTCCCGGTCACCTACAAGTCCCTGGCCAACAAGGATCTCGACGTCTTCCTCGGCAACTGGATGCCGACCATGGAAAACGACATCAAGGCCTATCGTGAGGCCGGCACCGTAGACACCGTTCGCGCCAACCTCGAAGGCGCCAAGTACACGCTGGCTGTACCGAACTATGTCTACGAAGCCGGCCTGCATAGCTTCGCCGACATCGCCAAGTTCAAGGACAAGCTGGGCGGCAAGATCTACGGCATCGAGCCGGGCAACGACGGCAACCGCCTGATCCAGGGCATGATCGACGCCGATCAGTTCGGCCTGAAGGACTTCAAGCTGGTCGAGTCCAGCGAAGCCGGCATGCTCTCCCAGTTGCAGCGCGCCGAACGCCGCGAGCAGTGGATGGTGTTCCTCGGCTGGGAGCCGCACCCGATGAACACCCGCTACAAGATGAAGTACCTCGAGGGCGGTGACGACGTATTCGGCCCCAACTACGGGGGCGCCACCATCTACACCAACACCCGCGCCGGCTACACCAGCGAATGCGGCAACGTTGGCAAGCTACTGCAGAACCTCGAATTCAGCCTGGAGATGGAAAACCAGCTGATGGACGCCGTGCTCAACGAAAACCAGAAGCCCGAAGCGGCCGCTCAGGCCTGGCTCAAGCAGCACCCACAGATTCTCGAGCAGTGGCTGGACGGCGTGCAAACGCGTGACGGCAAGCCCGGCCTGGAGGCCGTGAAAGCCAAACTGGCGCCCTGAGGACGCCCCCACTAGCTTTGCTATGGACGACTAACCCATGTTTACCGAGCATAAACTGCCGCTGGGGCAGGTCATTGCCGACTTCGTCGACTGGCTGACCCTGCACGGCGCGAACGTCTTCGACTACATCGCCATGGCCCTGGAAGGCATCATCCAGGGCGTCACCGGCGGCCTGCTGTGGTTCCACCCCCTGGTGCTGATCGGCATCTTCGCGGCAATCACCCACCTGATCCAGCGCCGCTGGGGGCTGACGCTCTTCACCATCGCCTCGTTCTTGCTGATCTACAACCTCGGCTACTGGCAGGCGACCCTGGAAACCCTCGCCCAGGTGCTCTTCGCCACCCTGGTGTGTATCGCCATCGGCGTGCCCCTTGGCATCGCCGCGGCGCACCGGCCGCTGATGTTCACCTTGATGCGCCCGGTACTCGACCTGATGCAGACGGTGCCGACCTTCGTCTACCTGATCCCCACCCTGACCCTCTTCGGTCTGGGCGTGGTGCCGGGACTGATCTCCACCGTGGTGTTCGCCATCGCCGCGCCGATCCGCCTGACCTACCTGGGCATCCAGGACGTACCGGAAGAGCTGATGGATGCCGGCAAGGCCTTCGGGTGCTCGCGCTGGCAACTGCTCACGCGCATCGAGCTGCCGCACGCCATGCCCAGCATCGGCGCCGGTGTCACCCAGTGCATCATGCTCTCGCTGTCGATGGTGGTGATCGCCGCGCTGGTCGGCGCCGACGGCCTCGGCCGCCCGGTGGTCAACGCACTCAACACCGCCGACATCGCCCTCGGCTTCGAAGCCGGCCTGGCCATCGTACTGCTGGCGATCCTGCTCGATCGCATCTGCAAGCAACCCGAAACCAAGCGCAGGAGCGAAGCATGAGCATGATCCGCTTCGAAGACGTCGACGTCGTCTTCAGCAAGTCGCCCAAGGCGGCCCTCGAACTGCTCGACCAGGGCCACTCGCGCAGCGAAATCATCGAGCGTACCGGCCAGGTGGTCGGCGTCGAAAAGGCCAATTTGGAAGTCGAGCGCGGCGAGATCTGCGTGCTGATGGGGCTCTCCGGCTCCGGCAAGTCGAGCCTGCTGCGTTGCATCAACGGGCTCAACACGGTCAGCCGTGGACGCCTGCTGATCGAGCACGAGGGCCAGGAGGTGGACATCGCCAACTGCTCCGCCGCAGTCCTCAAGGCCATGCGTACCAAACGCATCGCCATGGTCTTCCAGAAATTCGCCCTGATGCCCTGGCTGACCGTGGAAGAGAATGTCGGCTTCGGCCTGGAGATGCAGCACCGTCCGGCCAACGAGCGCAAGAAGCTGATCGACGAGAAACTCGAACTGGTGGGCCTGGCGCAGTGGCGCGACAAGCGTCCCGACCAGCTCTCCGGGGGCATGCAGCAGCGTGTCGGCCTGGCCCGCGCGTTGGCCATGGACGCCGACATCCTGCTGATGGACGAACCCTTCTCGGCCCTCGACCCGCTGATTCGCCAGCAGTTGCAGGACGAACTGCTGGAACTGCAGCAGAAGCTCTCCAAGACCATCGTCTTCGTCAGCCATGACCTCGACGAAGCGCTGAAGATCGGTTCGCGCATCGCCATCATGAAGGACGGCAAGATCGTCCAGTACGGCAAGCCCGAAGAGATCGTGCTGAATCCGGCGGACGACTACGTACGCACCTTCGTCGCCCACACCAACCCGCTCAACGTGCTGCGCGGCGAGAGCCTGATGCGCCCGTTGCAGCAGTGCCGCCACCACGGCAGCGAAGTCTGCCTGGACCAGGGTCGCGACTGCTGGCTCGGCCTGGATGGCGAGCAGCGCCTGGAGTGCGCCCGCCAGGGCGTTCAGGAACTGCAGATGCAGACCTGGAGCGCCGGCGAGGAGGTGTCCCGCCTGCGGCGCGAGCCGACCCTGGTCGACGCCCGCATCGGCATGCGCGAAGCCCTGGAAGTGCGCTACCAGACCGGCCACAAGCTGGTCCTGCAGAAGGACGGCCAGGTGGTCGGTATCCTCGGCGACAGCGAGCTGTACCACGCACTGCTGGGCAAGAACCTGGAGAAGTCCGACGAGGACGACGGCTCACCGGTGAAGATCCAACCCTCCTTCAGCCAGGCGGGCTGAGCCCGCCAGCTGCACACAGGCCGCCTCCGGGCGGCCTTTTCATGGATACCCGCAGCGCGATAACCTCCAGGTAAGTACTTACCAGAAGTTAGTTCAATTGCTAGCCTGACGCTTCCGTTTCAGATCCCACAAGGAATCGTCATGAGCAAGGTCGTCATCGTCTATCACTCCGGCTACGGCCACACCGAACGCGTTGCCCAAAAGGTCGCCGAAGGCGCGAGCGGCGAGCTGGTCGCCATCGACGCCGAGGGCAACTTGCCCGAAGCCGCCTGGGAAACCCTGCAGGCCGCCGACGCGATCATCTTCGGCACCCCCACCTACATGGGCGGACCGAGCTGGCAGTTCAAGAAGTTCGCCGACGCCTCCTCCAAGGCCTGGTTCACCCGCGCCTGGCAGGACAAGGTCTTCGGTGGCTTCACCAACAGCGCCAGCCTGATCGGCGACAAGGGCGTCACCGCCCTCTACCTGCAGACCCTCGCCGCCCAGCACGGCGGCCTGTGGGTCAGCCTCGGCCTGCTGCCGAGCAACACCAAGGCAGCCACCCGCAACGACCTCAACAGCCTCGGCGGCTCCGGCGCGCTGATGGTGCAGACCCCGGCGGACGCCGGTGTCGACGAGATGGTCCAGGGCGACCTGGACACCGCCGTGCAATACGGCCAGCGCGTCGCCGCCATCGCCGCCCGCTTCAAGGGCTGATCCCACGCCCAAGCCGACCCCCGAGAGGCTGGTAGCTGTAGCTGCTCAGGATTAGATCAGGTGCACCGGCCCTTCGGTGCCAAAAGGACGGTTGTCGGTGTTCCTCCGGAACTCCCTGTTTCGCCCTCCTGGGCGACGTCCTTTTGTCTTGCCTCGCCGGCCGCGGCAAAAGGACGCAAAACCGTTGCCCCGGCGATCCGGCCCCGCCCGCTAACGCGGACGGGGTTCGTTCACTCCATCGTCGCTCCACAGGCCCGGCGTATACGCCTTTCCCCGCCATCCAAGCGGCTCAACCTGCTACGCAACGACTCCGTTCACCCGGACCAACGGGGCGCTTCGGCGCCGTCTGCAAGTCCGCATGGTTGCCACTGTAGGATGGGTTGAGCGCAGCGATACCCATCCACGGGGCCGAACCAGGGCAACGCGGCTACCGATGACACGGCTTGCACCCGAAGCCCCTTCAGGAGGCCGAGTGGAGGTGTTGCGTAGGGGAGTGAGCCGCCAGGACGGCGGCGAGAGGCCTGTGCGGTCCAGGGAGGGACCGTACGGGCCGGCCCCCGGAGCAGCGCCGGAACGAGGGAACCCCAGCCGCGCAGCGGCTGGGGCCGGATGCTGGGGTCGCCTTCTCTTTGGTTACTTTTGCTTGGCGCGGGCGGCGATCCGCAGGCAAGAGAAAGTGACTCGCCGTGCAGGGCGAAACCTGTAGTCCCAACCGAGGAAAGCGCGACGCTCACACACCCAAACCACAAACCACAGAGACTCCAGGCAACGGCAGCCGCAGCGGCTCAGGATTAACGCCGGTGCTCCGAACCACCGGGCCCCACGGAGGCACTTCAGCGCCATCTGCCCATTCGGGTGATTGTAGATACCGGCTCGCCACACCATCAGCCGCGCAACCCGCGTCAGTAGTGATACCAGCGCAGTTGCAGCATGAGGGTGTTGTCGTTTCCGGCCAGGTGGCTGAAGTCCCGTTGCGCCGAAACGCGCAGGGCGAGGTCCCGCCCCAGCTCCCAATTCTGTTGCAGCGCCAGGCGCCGGCGCACTTCACCGTTGTAGAAATAATCGCCGGTGGCGGACAGGTTCAAGGTGCCCAACGGATTGCGCCAGAGCACTCCTGCATCGAAACCATTGGCAGCGCCGAGGAACGCGGCGAAATCCGCGTTGTGCTCGACCCGCGCGGTGGCCAGCGCGTAGTAGAGCGGGCCCTCCCCCCACTGCCAACTGCCTCCGGCGCCGCCGTTGAGATGGCTCACCAGGACTTCGTCGCCGTGCTCGCCAGGCACCCGTTCCAGACCGCCTGAGACCTGCCAGGACCAGGGTTTGAGCAGGATGCCGCGCGGCGTCAGCGAACGCACGGAAGCCAGGTCGAGCCGCTGCAGCTTCCAGTCGTTGTCCTCGTACTGGCGCAGCTTGAGCTGGAAGATCTCGATCTGCGCGCCGAGCGGGAAGCTCTCCAGGTTGTCGGTTAGATCGTGATAGGCCATGCGCAGTCCGTATTCGGCATAGGCGCGGTCGCCGCGACTTCCCAGGCCGAGCTGCCAGGTGCGCGACTGATGGCCGTTCTCCGGCAACCCCGGCGGGGTCATCTCCAGCGGCGGCGGCGGATTGGCATTGATCGCCTTGAGCAGCTCGAAGCTGCGCCGCGCCTGGGCCGGATCACGCGCGTGCCCGCTCGCGCGGTAGCGCTCCAGACGGTAGGCCGCGTCTTGCACCAAGGCCTGTCGCTCGGGCGACAACGCCTCGAATACAGGACTCTGCAGGGTGGCGGTGTCGGCGCTGAGGGCCAAGACCTGCCGCTGCTCGGCCTCGTCCAAGTCCTTCGCGCGCGCCAGCAACTCGCCTTCACGCGAGGGCCGGTAGCGCACGTCCGCGACCAGGCCGCTCTGGCGGACGGCCTTGACGGTGTCGGTAGGAATCGCGGTGAGGGGGAATTGCGCCGTCAGATCCAGTGACGGTCGCGCCACCTGGAGCAGTTCGAGCAAGCGATAGGAGCAGTTTTCATCGAAGAAGTAATAATCGAAGCGGACCTGCCTGAGCTCCCAGACATGCTCGATCATGCGCCCGGTTTCCTCGGGGGTCAGATCGAGCTGGTATTCCCACAGGTCGCGGTTTTCCAGACTGCGGTATTCGGACAGCTTTTCCTGGTAGGGCATCAGCGCGAACACCCCGGGATAGCCGCCCATCAGGCCTTTCCAGGCATAGAGGATGCTGTTGTCGCTGCCCTCGACGTAGGCGCCGAAATTGATCGCATAGCTCAACAGGGTGGTGTCGTTGCTGCGCGTTTCCGCCTTGTCGATGCGCAGCAGGGTATGGCCGAACATGGAGGACGGACTATTCAGATAGGCCGCCGGAAACACCAGGGTCGTGCTGTAGGGCGCCACGTCCGCATACCAGCGGGTGAACTCCTCGCACTCGACCTGGGGCAGGTCGGTCAACTGCAATTGTTCGCGCAACCAGCGCGTACGCGCGGGATAGACGCATTGGGCGTGGCGATCGCCGAGACTGGGAGGGGCGTACAGCGCCTCCAGCGTGGCACGCAGTTCTGCCTCGGGATCATGCGCGCCGTCTTTGTCGAGGAAGAAGTGGTCGTCATCCACATAGCTGCGCCACCCTCCCAGGGAGCGGGCTTCATAGTGCCCCAGGGCGATCCAGTAGGCGGTGCCCGCCAATTGCTGGAGGCGTGCCGGAGCCGGGAGTTCGAAGGCGTGCAGGGAAAGCGGAGCGCAGCACAACACGAGGCTGGCAAGGCGTCTGAACATGGGCAGCAACTGTGTCCGAGAGTGCCGAGAACGGGCCGGCAAAGTTCCGCCCCGCAAGCGGGGCGGAAATTCCTGACTCAAGCCTCGACGGCGTACCGGGCCAGGCGCGCGTCACTCTTGAGGACGGCGAGGGTGTTGTCATGCACCTGCTCAGCAGTCACGTCGGCGCTGCTGAAGATCTGCTGGAAGTGCTTGTGGGTGAATTCGGCGAAATAGGCGCGATCCTCGGGTTTTACGCCCAGGACGACGGCATAGGTGGTCAGCACCTCGCCCTGTCCCTTGGCCATGTCCTCGGACAGCTCGTTCATGTTGCCGCTCTGCGCCAGCCACGACTTGCCGCCATAGGTCAGCCTGCCGCTGGTGGAGCAGCCGTTGGTACCGGAGGTCATGCCGAAGGTGGCGTTGCCCGAGGTGCCGTTGGTGGTCGAAGCGAGGAAGTGTGCAGGTGTTCCGCTTTCGCCTTCGAACAGCATGTTGCCCCAGCCGCAGTTCGGGCCGCCAGGAGCATCGGCCATCGCGTGGAGGGAGGCTGCAGTCAGAAGGGCACCCAGAAGAATCCGTTTCATAGCTCGTTCTCTCGATTGTAATCGTTAGGAATGGCTATCAAATAGCCAGCACAAGCACGGCAGGCATCCACCTGCCCGCAGACGCATCATGGTTAGCGGAACCCACATGTTTCAAGTCTGTTTCACGCTAAGCGATCGACGGCGCGTGCCGGGTCACAGAAGAGCGTCGGCCGAGAACCCCTCTGGACCGCCACTTCGCGGCTATGCGCTGCGGGCCCCGAGGTGCCGCCCGATGCCGCTTCGCCCGGCGCGACGCGCACCCTGCTGGCCGATAGGAAAAGCACGCCCCTCGGGCGCGAGGGCCTATGTATCGTGCGCCATCCGCCTACGGTCAATCACCAGGACCGCAGGCCAATTCAGTGCTCTTCGACAGCCTTCAGTTGCCGACGGGCCTCCTCGAGCTCGGCGTGGGTCTGCTGCAGGCGCTGGTTGAGCGTCTTGACCTTGTCCTGGGAGCCCCGATCGAGGGATTCGCGCAGCTCGATGCGGCGTTTCTCCTGCTCCTGCTCCAACTCGCTCACCCGCTGCTGCGCCTGACAGACCCGGTCTTCCCCACAGGGAGACGGCGTCGCAGCCGCGACGTGGGACGCTAGGGTAGTGGCGCACAGCAATGTCGCCAGGCTCAGGTAGGCACGCATGCGCATCGGAGACCTCGTTAGAACGGGAAAGGCAGCGCCTGGGCGGCGTGCGAGGGGCAGTCAGTGTGCCAGCCCGTATCGACCGACGGCAACGCGCGGTGCGACAGGTGTGCGCAGGGCGAACGGACTCAGGCTTTTCGCTGGCTTGCCGACACGGCTCCGGCGACAATGCATTGACAGATACAGCCTCCCGAAAAGCCCCCGTCAGAATCCCGTTACTTAGCCCGTGGATACGTCCGCTATGCCCCGTCATCTCAAGTTCAGCCACAAGATCCTGCTCGCCGCCACCCTGGTGGTGATCGCCGCCTTCGCCCTGTTCAGCCTCTACAACGACGTTCGACAACGGGCGAGCATCCGCGACGACCTGCAGGCGCGCCTGGATCTCGCCAGCGAGGCGGCCGCGGGGAACATCCAGAGCTGGCTGGGCGGCCGCATCCTGCTGGCCGAGAGCATGGCGCAGAGCCTGGAACGCACCCTCGCCGCCGGCGGCGACACCCAGGCGGTGCTCGCCCAGCCGGTGTTCGCCCAGGCGTTCCTCTCCAGCTATTTCGGCGTGGACGGCGACGGCCGCTTCCAGGTCGCGCCGCCGGCGCAGATGGCGCCGGACTACGACCCGCGCAAGCGCCCCTGGTACCAGGACACCGTGCGCGCCGGGCGCAGTACGCTCACCGCGCCCTACGTCGACAAGATCACCAACGCGCTGGTGGTCTCGGTCCTAGCGCCCATTCGCCTGAACGGCCAGCTCTACGGCGTGGCCGGCGGCGACCTGAGCCTGGACGCCCTGGACAGGATCATCAACCGCCTGGATCTGGGCGGTCTCGGCCACGCCTTCCTGGTCAGCAAGGACGGCACCGTGCTGGTTCACCCCCAGGACGAGCTGGTGATGAAGAACCTCGCCGAGCTCTATCCGGGCCAGCGTATCGTCATGGATGGGCACATCAGCGCGGTCGAGCAGAACGGCCAGACACGCCTGCTCGCCTTCGCCCCGGTGCAGGGCCTGCCGGACGCCGAGTGGTACGTCGGGCTGTCCATCGACGAAACCGCCGCTTTCGCTCCGCTGGGCGCCTTCCGCCTGTCCGCCGCCATCGCCACCCTGGTCGCGGTGCTCAGCATCGTGCTGTTGCTTGGCCTGTTGATGCGCGTGCTGATGCGTCCGCTGAACCTGATGAGCCGCGCCATGGGCGACATCGCCCAGGGCGAGGGCGACCTGACCCGGCGTCTGGACGTACACAGCGGCGACGAGTTCGGGGAGCTGGCCGGTGCCTTCAACCGCTTCGTCGAACGTATCCATGCCTCGATCCGCGAGGTGGCCAGCTCCACCGGCCAACTCAACGAGGTCGCCAGCCAGGTGCTGGCAGTGTCCAACGCCTCGATGCACAACTCCGACGAACAGGCCAGCCGCACCAACAGCGTCGCCGCGGCGATCAACCAGCTCGGCGCAGCCGCCCAGGAAATCGCACGCAACGCCGCCGATGCCTCGGGCGAGGCGAGCGCCGCCCGCCAGCAGGCCGAGGACGGCCGCCAGGTGGTGCAACGCACCATTGCCGCGTTGAGCGAGCTGTCCGGCAAGATCAGCACTTCTTGCGGCAACATCGAAGCGCTCAACCACAAGACCGCCAACATCGGGCAGATCCTCGAGGTCATCAAGAGCATTTCCGAGCAGACCAACCTGCTCGCCCTCAACGCGGCCATCGAGGCGGCCCGCGCCGGAGACGCCGGACGCGGCTTCGCCGTGGTCGCCGACGAGGTGCGCAACCTGGCGCACCGCACCCAGGAATCAGCGCAGGAAATCCACACGATGATCGAAGCCCTGCAGGTCGGCGCCCGCGAAGCGGTGACGACCATGCAGGAAAGCCAGCGCTACAGCGAGCAGAGCGTGGAGATCGCCAACACCGCCGGCGAGCGCCTGGGCAGCGTCACGGCGCGCATCGGCGAGATCGACGGGATGAACCAGTCGGTCGCCACCGCCACCGAGGAACAGACCTCGGTGATCGAGGCGCTGAACATGGATATCACCGAGATCAACGTGCTCAACCAGGACGGCGTGAACAACCTGGAATCCACCCTGCGCGCCTGCAGCGAGCTGGAGCGGCAGGCGACGCTGCTCAAGCAACTGGTCGGCAGCTTCCGTATCTGAGCAGGCCCCGGGCGGGCGCCCTGTCCGCCTCGGGGCGCCGTTTCATTCACGGCGACAGCCCCTGCACCGCCCAGCAAAAAGGCCCCGCGAATGCGGGGCCTTTGCGTTCAACCGGGGCGTTTCAGAGACCAGCGGCGGCGCGCAGCGCTTCGGCCTTGTCGGTGAGTTCCCAGGTGAAGGTGGTGAAGGTGTCGTCGCCCACCGTCAGTTGCTGCGGGATGCGCCCGAAGTGACCATAGGCGGCGGTGGCCTGGTACATCGGGTGCAACAGGTCGAGCATCTTGGTGATCGCGTAGGGACGCAGGTCGAAGTGCTCGCGCACCAGTTGGACGATCTTCTCGTCGGAGACCTTGCCGGTGCCGAAGGTGTTGATCGAGATGGAGGTCGGCAGGGCCACGCCGATGGCGTAGGACACCTGGATCTCGCAGCGCTCGGCGAGGCCGGCGGCGACGATGTTCTTCGCCACGTAACGGCCGGCGTAGGCGGCGGAACGGTCGACCTTGGACGGGTCCTTGCCGGAGAAGGCGCCGCCACCGTGACGGGCCATGCCGCCGTAGGAGTCGACGATGATCTTGCGCCCGGTCAGGCCGCAGTCACCCACCGGGCCGCCGATGATGAACTGGCCGGTCGGGTTGATGTGGAACTGGGTGTCCTTGTGCAGCAGTTCGGCGGGGATCACGTGCTTGACGATCAGCTCCATGACGCCTTCGCGCAGGTCGGAATACTTCACCTCGGGGTTGTGCTGGGTGGACAGCACGATGGCGTCGATACCGACCACTTTGCCGTTCTCGTAGCGGCAGGTGACCTGGCTCTTCGCGTCCGGGCGCAGCCACGGCAGCAGGCCGGACTTGCGCGCCTCGGCCTGGCGCTCGACCAGCCGGTGGGAGAAGGTGATCGGCGCCGGCATCAGCACGTCAGTCTCGTTGCAGGCGTAGCCGAACATCAGGCCCTGGTCGCCGGCGCCCTGGTCTTCCGGCTTGCTGCGGTCGACGCCCTGGGCGATGTCCACCGACTGCTTGCCGATGATGTTGACGATGCCGCAGGTGGCGCCGTCGAAGCCCACGTTGGAGCTGTCGTAGCCGATGTCGAGGATGACCTTGCGCACCAGGTCTTCGAGGTCGACCCAGGCGGAAGTGGTGACTTCACCGGCGACGATCGCCACACCGGTCTTCACCAGGGTCTCGCAGGCCACGCGGGCGTGCTTGTCCTGGGTGATGATGGCGTCGAGCACCGCATCGGATATCTGGTCGGCGATCTTGTCGGGATGGCCTTCGGAGACCGATTCGGAGGTAAACAGGGAATATTCGCTCATCTATCGGTTCCTTCATTGACCGGTGGATGTGGGTATTTCGGGTTTGGCGAAGTGCCGAACCTGGATCTGGAAGCCATTGCGCAGGCCGATGTAGAGGCTCTCGCCGATGGCGAGGCCGGCGGCGCCGGCCCAGCGGGCCAGGTCGTCCTGTTCGAAGCCTAGCCAGAGATCGCCGCAGGCCGTCCTGGCCCAGCTCTGGTCGTGGCTGCACAGCTCGGTCACCAGCAGGCTGCCGCCGGCCTTCACCCGTCGTGCCAGGCGCTGCAGGGCCTCGGCCGGCTCGGCGAGGTGATGCAGCACCATGTTGAGAATCACGCAGTCGGCACTGGGTGCCTGTTCTTCGAGGGCATCGGCCAGGCGCAGTTCGACGTTGTCGAGCGCGGCCTCGACGCAACGCGCGCGGGCCAGTTCGAGCATCGCCGGACTGTTGTCCAGCGCGATGACGCGGGCAAAGCGGCTGGCCAGCTCGGGCAGGAAGCCACCGTCGCCCGGCCCGACCTCCAGCGCCGTGGCGTCGGCCGGGCGCGGCAGGGCATCGAGCAACGCGAGCACGCTGTCGCGGTATTGCGGAAGTCCCGCGATCAGGTCCTGGCTGGCCTGGAAGCGTTCCGCGCAGCGGGCGAAGAAGTCCCGGCTGGCCGCGGCGCGCTGCACATGCACGGCGGCGATGCGCGCCTCGACGGGCGCAGGCAGGGCAAGCTGGTCGGCTTCTTCTAGCAGGGCGGCGTGCAGGCGCGCACCGGGGCCCTCGGCCTGTGGCAACGCGCGACGGTAGAACACCGCGTTGCCTTCGCGGCGGGTGGCGACCAGCCCGGCCTGGGCGAGGACCTTGAGATGGTGGCTGATGCCGGATTGACCGGTGGCGAAGATCTGCGCCAACTCCAGTACGCCGAAAGAGTCGTTGGCCAGAGCGCGCAAAACGTTCAGGCGCAGCACGTCGCCGCCAGCCTTGCAAAGGGCGGCGAGTTCGTCGACGGGCTCATCGCTGAGCAGGGGGGCGCGCAAGTCCATGGGGCGCAAGTCTAGACCGCACCCTCAGCAATATCAAAAAGTTTTGATATTGGACGACAAGGCCATCGCCTGCTCGAGAAACGCCGCCGGTGCCGGGCTCAAGCGCTCACCGCCGCGCCAGACCGCATGCAGCTCGCGACTGACCCGCAGGTCCGCGAGCGGCAGATGCAGCAATTCGCCCCGCGCCAGTTCGCCGGCGACCATCAGCGGCGACAGCCAGGCGATGCCGCGTCCGCCCGCGACCAGACGCTTTAGCGCCTCACTGCTGGCCACCGCCATGCGCGCGTCCAGGCGCAGGCCATGCTCGCGATAGACTGCCTCCAGAGTCGCGCGCGTACCGGAGCCTTCTTCGCGCAGGAACAGCGGCTGGCCATCCAGGTCGGCGGCGCGCAGGTCCTCGCGTCCCGCCAACGGGTGCCCCGGCCCGACCAGCGGCAACAGCGGATCGACCGCCACCAGGCGATGCTCGTAGGCCTCGCGGGCGAACGGCCCTTCGACGAAGCCCAGCGCCACCCGGCCGTGCTCCAGCGCCTCGACCACCTGCTGCGTGTTGCTCACCTGTAGCTCCACCCGCAGCGTCGGATGAGTGCGGGCGAAGGTGTCGATCCAGGCCGGCAACAGGTAGGCGCCCAGCGTCGCGCTGGCGCCCAGGCGCAAATCGCCCAGGGCCAGGTCGGCAAACCCTCGCAGCTCCTGCTCGGCCGCCTGCTCCAGGGCGAAGATGCGCCGCGCGTACTGCAGCAGCCGCTCGCCGGCCTCGGTGATGCGCACGCCACGCGGCAGACGGTCGAACAGCGCCAGCCCCAGGCGCGCCTCCAATTCGCGGATCTCACGGGTCACCGCCGGCTGGCTGATGTGCAATGCAGCGGCGCCGGCACCGATGCCGCCGCACTCGGCCACGGTCATGAACACCCGCAGGTGATGCATATTCATAAATAGAAGGCATCCATCAGATACCAGACATGTATTTTTAATATGCATTGAGCCGCCCTACTCTGGCCAGGCCTCTTTCGCCACGGGACCACCCGACCGGAGCAGCCATGACCCTCCTCCCGCTGACTCGCCAGCCCGAACCCTGGGCCTTCGTCCGTCACTTCACCCCCAATTGGTTCGCCGTGACCATGGGCACCGGCGTGCTAGCGCTGGTGCTCGCCCAGCAAGGGGCGGCATTCTGGCCGCTGGCCTGCGCGCTGTGGTTGCTGAACGTCGCGCTGTTCACGCTGTTCGCCGTGTTGTTCATCGCGCGCCTGGTGATCTACCCGGAAACCCTCGCGCCGATGCTCGGCCACCCGGTGCAGTCGATGTTCCTCGGCGCCATTCCCATGGGCCTGGCCACCGTCGGCAACGGCTGCGTGGTATTCGGCGCCGCACTCTGGGGCCCCGCGCTGATCGACATGGCGCACCTGATCTGGTGGCTGGATGCACTCCTGGCGGTCACCAGCGCGCTGCTGGTGCCCTACCTGATGTTCACCCGCCAGGAGCATGCCCTGGAAAAGCTCACCGCCGTCTGGCTGCTGCCGATCGTCGCCCCAGAGGTGGCGGCGGCCGCCGCCGGCACCCTGGCACCGCACTTGCCGGCGCAGGCGGCGCAGACGCTGCTGCTGACCGGCTACGCGCTGTGGGGCATTTCGCTGTCGCTGGCCTTGCCCCTGATCGCCCTGGTCTTGCTGCGCCTGGCCATCCACAAGCTGCCGGACATCGACTTCGCCGCCACCTGCTGGCTACCCCTCGGCCCGCTGGGCACAGGCGCCCTGGGACTCCTGGTACTCGGCCGCGATGCCGCCACGCTGCTGCCCACCGGACCGCTGGCCAACGGTGCCGCCAGCCTGGGGTTGATCGGTGGCCTGGCGCTGTGGGGCGCCGGCCTGTGGTGGCTGCTGCTGGCCAGCGCCTGCACCCTGCACTACGTGCGCAGACGGTTGCACTTCAATCTCGGCGCCTGGGGTTTCACCTTCCCGCTGGGGGTATTCACCCTGGCCACCTTCGAGTTGCAACGGCAGACCGGCCTGGCGGTGTTTGGCCACCTCGCCAGCCTGCTCAGCGTGGCTCTGGCGATGATCTGGCTGCAGGTGTTCCGCCTGACCCTGGCCGGTCTCTGGCACGGGCACCTGTTCCAGGCACCCTGCCTGGCGCAGCCGCCGCGCCAGGAAAAGGCGGCCCAGGAACCAATCCGTCATTGCTAGGTCGGGGTGGGCTGGGCGAAAATAGCCGCCCTTTTTCTACGCAATGCCCCCGCAGGAGATCAGCGATGCCCAGCCGTCGTGAGCGAGCCAACGCCATTCGTGCCCTGAGCATGGATGCCGTGCAGAAAGCCAACAGCGGCCACCCGGGCGCCCCGATGGGCATGGCCGACATCGCCGAAGTGCTCTGGCGCGACTACCTGAAGCACAACCCGGCGAACCCGAAATGGGCCGACCGCGACCGCTTCGTGCTGTCCAACGGCCACGGCTCGATGCTGATCTACTCGCTGCTGCACCTGACCGGCTACGACCTGTCGATCGACGACCTGAAGAACTTCCGTCAGTTGCACAGCAAGACCCCGGGGCACCCCGAGTACGGCTACACCGCCGGCGTCGAGACCACCACCGGCCCGCTCGGCCAGGGCATCGCCAACGCCGTCGGCATGGCCGTGGCAGAGAAGATCATGGCCGCGCAGTTCAACCGCGAAGGCCACGCCATCGTCGACCACTACACCTACGCGTTCCTCGGCGACGGCTGCATGATGGAAGGCATCTCCCATGAGGTCTGCTCGCTGGCCGGCACCCTCGGCCTGAACAAGCTGATCGCCTTCTACGACGACAACGGCATCTCCATCGACGGCGAAGTACACGGCTGGTTCACCGACGACACCCCGGCGCGCTTCGAAGCCTACGGCTGGCAGGTGATCCGCAAGGTCGACGGGCATGACCCGGAAGAGATCAAGATGGCCATCGAGACGGCGCGCAAGAGCGACCGCCCGACGCTGATCTGCTGCAAGACCATCATCGGCTTCGGCTCGCCCAACAAGCAGGGCAAGGAAGAGAGCCACGGCGCCGCCCTGGGTCACGACGAGGTGGCCGCCACCCGTGCCGCACTGGGCTGGAGCCACGCACCGTTCGAGATCCCGGAAGACATCTACGCCGAGTGGAACGCCCGCGAAGCCGGCCTGGCCGCCGAGTCCGAGTGGGACCAGCGCTTCGCCGCCTACTCCGCCGCACACCCGGAGCTGGCCAACGAATTCGTCCGCCGCATGGCCGGAGAGCTGCCGGCGGACTTCGCCGAGAAAGCCTCCGCGTTCATCCGTGAAGTCGCCGAGAAAGGCGAGACCATCGCCAGTCGCAAGGCCAGCCAGAACTGCCTGAACGCCTTCGGCCCGCTGCTGCCGGAACTGCTCGGCGGCTCCGCCGACCTGGCCGGCTCCAACCTGACCCTGTGGAAGGGCTGCAAGCCGGTCGTCCAGGAAGATGCCTCCGGCAACTACATGTACTACGGCGTGCGCGAATTCGGCATGAGCGCGATGATGAACGGCATCGCCCTGCACGGCGGCTTCGTGCCCTACGGCGCCACCTTCCTGATGTTCATGGAATACGCGCGCAACGCCGTGCGCATGGCCGCGCTGATGAAGCAGCGCGTGCTGTTCGTCTACACCCACGACTCCATCGGCCTGGGCGAAGACGGCCCGACCCACCAACCGGTGGAACAGCTGGCCAGCCTGCGCCTGACGCCGAACCTGGACACCTGGCGCCCCGCCGACGCGGTGGAAGCCGCGGTGGCCTGGAAATACGCCATCGAGCGCAAGGACGGCCCCAGCGCGCTGGTGTTCTCGCGCCAGAACCTGCCGCACAACCTGCGTGACCACGAGACCGAAGCGGCGATCGCCCGTGGCGCCTACGTGCTCAAGGACTGCGCCGGCGAGCCGGAGCTGATCCTCATCGCCACCGGTTCGGAAGTCGGCCTGGCGATCGCCGCCCAGGCCAAGCTGGCCGAACAGGGCAAGCGCGTGCGCGTGGTCTCGATGCCTTCGAGCAATGTCTTCGACCAGCAGGATGCGGCCTGGAAACAGTGCGTGCTGCCCGTCGAAGTCGCTTCGCGCATCGCCATCGAGGCTGGCCACGCCGACTTCTGGTACAAGTACGTCGGCCTCGAGGGTCGCGTCATCGGCATGACCACCTACGGCGAATCGGCGCCGGCCGGCGCGCTGTTCGAGGAGTTCGGTTTCACCGTCGACAACGTCCTGGCGGTCGCCGGCGAACTGCTGGAAGACTGATCTGCGCGGGGGTGGATGGCTGCGGCCATCCACCCTACCCTTGCGCTTTCGCCTGCCGTCCCGACGAGCTGCCCATGCCCAATGCCCGCCCCTTCCGCGTCGCCCTCAACGGCTACGGCCGCATCGGTCGCTGCGTGTTGCGTGCGCTGTACGAACGGCGCCTGCCGACGAACTTCGAGATCGTCGCGCTGAACGACCTGGCCGATCTGGCCAGCGTCGAGTACCTGACCCGCTTCGACTCCACCCACGGCCGCTTTCCGGCGGACGTTGCCGTCGACGGCGACTGCCTGCATCTGGACGGCAAGTGCGTGAAGGTGCTGCGCGCCGCCGAGCCGGAAGCCATCGACTGGCAGGCACTGGGCATCGACCTGGTACTGGAATGCTCGGGGGTCTACTCCACCCGCGCCCATGGCGAGCGTTTCCTCGCCGCCGGTGCGCCGCGGGTGCTGTTCTCCCAGCCGATGGCCAGCGAGGCGGACGTCGACGCCACGGTGGTCTTCGGCATCAACCAGGAGTGCCTGTCCGGCAACGAGCGGCTGGTCTCCAACGCCTCCTGCACCACCAACTGCAGCGTGCCGCTGCTCAAGCTGCTGAACGAGGCGGTCGGTTTGGAGCGCGTATCCATCACCACCATTCATTCGGCGATGAACGACCAGCCGGTGATCGACGCCTACCACCATGACGACCTGCGCCGCACGCGCTCGGCGTTCCAGTCGGTGATTCCGGTATCCACGGGACTGGCGCGCGGCATCGAGCGGCTGCTGCCGGAACTTGCCGGGCGCATCCAGGCCAAAGCCATTCGGGTGCCGACGGTGAACGTCTCCTGCCTGGACATCACCCTGCAGACCGCCCGCGACAGCGATGCCGCGGAGGTCAACCGGGTGCTGCGCCAGGCCGCCGAGGCCGGCCCGCTGCACGGCCTGCTCAACTACACCGAACTGCCCCATGCCAGTTGCGATTTCAACCACGACCCGCACTCGGCGATCGTCGACGGCAGCCTGACCCGCGCCGCCGGCCCTCGGATGATCGACCTGCTGGCCTGGTTCGACAACGAATGGGGTTTCGCCAATCGCATGCTCGACGTCGCCGACCATTTCCTCGGCGTCGCCCACAACCAGACTGACAAGGACTGATGGCCATGACCGTGTTGAAGATGACCGACCTCGACCTCGCCGGTAAGCGCGTACTGATCCGCGAAGACCTCAACGTGCCGGTGAAGGATAGCGTCGTGAAAAGCGACGCGCGCATCCTCGCCGCGCTGCCGACGCTCAAGCTGGCGCTGGAAAAAGGCGCCGCGGTGCTCGTCTGCTCGCACCTGGGGCGTCCCGAGGAAGGCGTCTACAGCGAGGCCGACAGCCTCAAGCCGGTGGCCGACTACCTGAGCCGTGCGCTGGGTCGCGAGGTGCCGCTGGTCAGCGACTACCTGGCTGGCGTCGACGTCGCCCCCGGCCAGTTGGTGCTGCTGGAGAACGTGCGCTTCAACAAGGGCGAGAAGAAGAACACCGACGAACTCGCACAGCAGTACGCCGCGCTTTGCGACGTCTTCGTGATGGACGCCTTCGGCACCGCGCACCGCGCCCAGGGCTCGACCCATGGCGTCGCCAAGTTCGCCAAAGTCGCCTGCGCCGGCCCGTTGCTGGCCGCCGAACTGGACGCCCTGGGCAAGGCGCTGAAGAGCCCGGCGCGCCCGCTGGCGGCGATCGTCGCCGGCTCCAAGGTGTCGACCAAGCTCGACGTGCTCAACTCCCTGAGCCAACTGTGCGACCAGCTGATCGTCGGCGGCGGCATCGCCAACACCTTCCTCGCCGCGGCCGGTCACCCGGTCGGCAAGTCGCTCTACGAGCCGGATCTGGTGGATACCGCGCGCGCCATCGCCGCCAAGGTCAGCGTGCCGCTGCCGGTGGACGTGGTGGTCGCCAAGGAATTCGCCGAGAGCGCCGCCGCGACCGTCAAGCCGATCGCCGAGGTCGCCGAGGACGACATGATCCTCGACATCGGCCCGCAGACCGCCGCGCAGTTCGCCGAGCTGCTGAAGTCGGCCAAGACCATCCTCTGGAACGGTCCGGTCGGCGTGTTCGAGTTCGACCAGTTCGGCGAAGGCACCAAGGCCCTGGCGCTGGCCATCGCCGACAGCGATGCCTTCTCCATCGCCGGTGGCGGCGACACCCTGGCGGCCATCGACAAGTACGCCGTGGCCGAGCGCGTGTCCTACATCTCCACCGGCGGCGGCGCCTTCCTCGAGTTCGTCGAGGGCAAGGTACTGCCGGCGGTGGAAATACTCGAACAGCGCGCCAAGGCCTGAGTCGACGGCGGCAACCCCTGGCGTAATCCGTGGTCCACAGGGTTGGACTCATCGCCAAGGGAACGCCGCCATGAACCGAATCGCTATCTTGCCCCTCGCTGCTTCGTTGTTGCTGCTCGCCGGTTGTGCCGGAGGTAGCGGCTCGGCCTGCGAGGTGTTCAGCCCGCCGCCCGCCGTCAGCCCGACCACCCAGAACGACCAGCGGGTGGAAATGCAGAGCAGCGGCGACCCGACGCTCCAGGATCCATCGGCACAGGATTGTTGAAACGCCCCATGAGATGTATCGCAATGCTGCTGGTCATAGGCTCGCTCACCGGCTGCGCGGAACTGCGCTGGGGCGAGGATGCACCCTGGCTGAGCTGGCAGTGCCAGGGCGGCGTAGAACTGCAGTGGCGCGCGCTGGACCGCGAGCGCCAGCAGGTCGAACTACGCCTGGGCGAGAACGGCGAGGTGCACCGCCTGCAACGCGCGCCCTCCACCTTCGGCCGTTTCTACAGTGACGGCCAGTTGGGCTTTCACGACAAGGGCAATGCGGGGCTGGTCTATCGCGAGAGCGACGGACAGCCCCTGGCCCAGGACTGCAAGGGCTCGCTGGTCAATTTGTGAGCGAGTCATCACTTGAATCCGGCCTGCCCCTGGGGCAGGCTTCCTGCATAACCTCCAACCGGGAGAGCAACACCCCATGGCCCTGATCAGCATGCGCCAGATGCTGGACCACGCCGCCGAGTTCGGCTACGGCGTGCCGGCGTTCAACGTCAACAACCTCGAACAGATGCGCGCCATCATGGAAGCCGCGGACAAGACCGACTCACCGGTAATCGTCCAGGCTTCGGCCGGTGCGCGCAAATACGCCGGTGCGCCCTTCCTGCGCCACCTGATCCTCGCGGCGGTGGAAGAATTCCCGCACATCCCGGTGGTCATGCACCAGGACCACGGCACCAGTCCGGACATCTGCCAGCGCTCGATCCAGCTGGGCTTCAGCTCGGTGATGATGGACGGCTCGCTGAAGGAAGACGGCAAGACCCCGTCCGACTACGACTACAACGTCCGCGTGACTCAGCAGACCGTCGCTTTCGCCCATGCCTGCGGCGTCTCCGTGGAAGGTGAACTGGGTTGCCTGGGCAGCCTGGAAACCGGCATGGCCGGTGAGGAAGACGGCGTCGGCGCCGAAGGCACCCTGGACCACAGCCAACTGCTCACCGATCCGGAAGAAGCCGCGCAGTTCGTCCAGGCCACCAAGGTCGACGCCCTGGCCATCGCCATCGGCACCAGCCACGGCGCCTACAAGTTCACCAAGCCGCCGACCGGGGACACCCTGTCGATCCAGCGCATCAAGGAGATCCACGCGCGCATCCCCGACACCCACCTGGTGATGCACGGCTCCTCCAGCGTGCCGCAGGAATGGCTGAAGGTGATCAACGAATACGGCGGCGACATCAAGGAAACCTACGGCGTGCCCGTCGAGGAAATCGTCGAAGGCATCAAGTACGGCGTGCGCAAGGTGAACATCGACACCGACCTGCGCCTGGCCTCCACCGGCGCGATCCGCGAATTCATGGCGAAGAACCCGAGCGAATTCGACCCGCGCAAGTACCTGGCGAAGACCGTCGCCGCCATGCGCGACATCTGCATCGCTCGTTACGAAGCCTTCGGCACCGCCGGCAACGCCAGCAAGATCAAGCCGATCTCGCTCGAAGCGATGTTCCAGCGCTACGCCAGCGGCGAGCTGGATCCGAAGGTCAACTAAGCCTTCGTGAGAGACCGATGACGGCGCCTGCGGGCGCCGTTTTTCGTTGAACCGCGAGAGGCCGATGGCTGAGTATGGAGAACCGTTTTCGATATCCGCGGCGCATGATGCGAGGGGTATCGTGACGCTCAAGCGCCTCCTACGCATGACGCTGAACCGCTCCATCATCGACGCGGCCTATCAGCGCATCGCCAACCTCCATTGGACGAGGTGCGACAAAATGCCTAGCCTCATCCTCAAGCAGAGCGATACCAGAACATGAGCGCTTCCAGACCCGAGAATGCAGCGGGCGAATACCGCTTCCAGCCTCTGGACGACGGCACGCCGGAAACGGTGGTGCTGGCCGAGGAGTGCGCCCTGGCGTTGGCCTACAACGGCATCAGCCAGGCGGTGATGCTGGTCACGCCGCTGGACCTGGAAGACTTCGTCGTCGGGTTCAGCCTGGGTAGCGGGTTGGTCGATTCGATCGACGACCTCTATGACATACGCCTCTCCGGCGACGGAGAAGCGCGCAACGCCGAGGTGGAGATCGCCAACCGCGTGTTCTGGCGCCTCAAGCAGCAGCGCCGGCAACTGGCCGGTGCCAGCGGTTGCGGGCTGTGCGGTGTCGAGGCGCTGGAGCAGGCGCTGCCGGCGTTGCCGGTGCTGGAATCCGCCGCGCTGCCGCCCGTGGCCTGGCTCGCCGATCTGCGCGAGCGCATTGGCGACTGGCAGGTGCTCGGCAAGCGCAGCGGCGCGGTGCATGCCGCGTTGTACATGGACGGCCAGGGCGAGCTGCGCCTGTGCCGCGAAGACATTGGCCGGCACAACGCGCTGGACAAGCTGATCGGCGCGCTGGCGCGCCAGCGTATCGACAGTCACGACGGTCTGGCGATCGTCACCAGCCGCTGCAGCCTGGAATTGATCCACAAGGCGCTGCGTGCCGGGTTGCACACGTTGGTAACGCTGTCCGCCCCCACCGGCCTGGCCGTGCAGTGGGCACGCCGCCATCGATTGAACCTGATCCACGTCCCGCAGCGCAGTGCGCCGCGGGTATATGCCCCCGAGCCCTGAGCGGGGGACATCGAGAAAAGAGAGAAGCCATGAGCGTGCAGCCCGAACAGTCCACCCCGAACTATCGTCCCTACCGGGGCCCCGCGGCGGGCTGGGGCGCGTTGCGCGCCGTGGCGCACTTCTGGCTCGACAGCAAGCAGCCGTTCAAGAACCTGCGCGCGCTGCTCAAGACCAACCAGAACGGCGGCTTCGACTGCCCCGGTTGCGCCTGGGGTGACTCGCCGGAAGACGGCATGGTGAAGTTCTGCGAGAACGGCGCCAAGGCGGTCAACTGGGAAGCCACCAAGCGTCGCGTGGACGCCGCCTTCTTCGCCCGCTACAGCGTCAGCCAGCTGCGCCAGCAGAGCGACTACTGGCTCGAATACCAGGGCCGCCTGACCCAGCCGATGCGCTATGACGCCGCCAGCGACCATTATGTGCCGGTCTCCTGGGACGACGCCTTCGCCCTCGTCGCGCAGCACCTGAAAGCGCTGGAAAACCCCGAGCAGGCCGAGTTCTACACCTCCGGACGGGCCAGCAACGAAGCCGCCTACCTCTACCAGCTGTTCGTCCGCGCCTTCGGCAGCAACAACTTCCCGGACTGCTCGAACATGTGCCACGAGGCCAGCGGCGTGGGCCTGGGCGGTTCCATCGGGGTCGGCAAGGGCACCGTGACCTTCCACGACTTCGAGCACGCCGACGCCATCTTCGTGTTCGGCCAGAACCCCGGCACCAACCACCCGCGCATGCTCGAACCGCTGCGCGAGGCGGTCAAGCGCGGTGCCCAGGTGGTCGCCTTCAACCCGCTCAAGGAGCGCGGTCTGGAGCGCTTCCAGCATCCGCAGAATGCGCTGGAGATGCTCAGCAACGGCTCCGAGCCGCTGAACACCGCGTTCTTCCGCCCGGCCCTGGGCGGCGACATGGCCGCCGTGCGCGGCATGGCCAAGTTCCTCCTGCAGTGGGAGCGCGAAGCCCAGGCCGAAGGTCGCCCGGCGCTGTTCGACCACGCCTTCATCGCCGAGCACACCGACGGCATGGACGGCTACCTGGAGGAAGTCGACGCCACGCCGTGGGAACAGATCGTCACGCAGTCCGGACTGAGTCTCGCCGAGATCGAACAATCGGCGCGCATGTATGCCCGCGCCGAGCGGGTGATCGTCTGCTGGGCGATGGGCATCACCCAGCACCGCCACTCGGTGGCGACCATCCAGGAGCTGGTCAACCTGCAACTGCTACGCGGCAACGTCGGCCGCCAGGGCGCCGGCCTGTGCCCGGTGCGCGGCCACTCCAACGTGCAGGGCGACCGCACCATGGGCATCAACGAGAAGCCGCCGGTGGCGCTGCTCGATGCCCTGGAAAAACGCTTCGGCTTCGCCGTGCCGCGCAAGAATGGCGACAACGTGGTACACGCCATCGAGGCGATGCTCGCAGGCCGCGCCAAGGTCTTCGTCGGTCTGGGCGGCAACTTCGCCCAAGCCACCCCGGACAGCCCGCGCATCCACCAGGCGCTGGCCAGCTGCGCACTGACCGTGCAGATCAGCACCAAGCTCAACCGCAGCCACCTCTGCGTGGACCAGGGCGACGCGCTGATCCTGCCGTGCCTGGGGCGCACCGACATCGACCGCCAGGCCAATGGCCCACAGGCGGTCACCGTGGAAGATTCGTTCAGCATGATCCACGCCTCCTACGGCCAGCTCGAACCGCTGTCCCGCGAGATGCGCTCGGAGCCGGCGATCATCGCCGGCATCGCCCGCGCCACCCTCGGTGACTTCCCGGTGGACTGGCAGGCGCTGGTCGCCGACTACTCGCGTATTCGCACACTGATCGCCGACACCATCCCCGGCTTCAGCGACTTCAACGAGCGAGTGCGCAATCCGGGGGGCTTCTACCTGGGGAACGCCGCCGGTGCGCGCCAGTGGAACACCGCCGTGGGCAAGGCGCGCTTCATGCGACATGCACTGCCGACGGACCTGATCGACGCCCGCGCCCGTGCCAGCGGCCAGCAGCCGGACCTGCTGCTGCAGACGCTACGCTCCCACGACCAGTACAACACCACGGTGTACAGCCTGTCCGACCGCTACCGCGGCGTACATGGCCAGCGCGAGGTACTGTTCGCCAACGCCGAGGACATCGCCCGCCTGGGCCTGACGCCGGGCCAGCAGGTGGACATCGAGTCGCTCTGGGACGACGGTATCGAGCGCCGCGTGCAGGGCTTCACCCTGCTCGCCTTCGACATCCCGCCCGGCCAGGCCGCCGCCTACTACCCCGAAGCCAACCCCCTGGTACCGCTGTCCAGCTACGGCGAGGGCAGCTTCACGCCGACCTCCAAGCTACTCGCCATCCGCCTCTCGCCGAGCGCCGTCGCCCAGCGCATCGCCTGACGGCAGCGCCCAACGCCCGGGCGGCACGCCCAGGCAGTCGAGCAGACAGTCCAGCGCAGGCTTGCGCTGGGCTCGTCGCAACAGCGCGACCAGCTCGCGATGGAAGGTCAGCGCGCCCAGCTCGATCACCCGCAGGCGTGTCTCGCGCTGCAACCAGAGTCCGGCGCGCGGTACCAGGGCGACGCCCAGGCCGTTCTCCACCAGACGCACGATGGCTTCCAGCTCATCCAGCTCCAGCGCTTCGCGCACCTCCAGGCGCTGCTCGCGGAGGAAACGGGTGACCTGGCGCCCTCCGAAGGACGTACGGTCATAACGCACGAAGGGCTGCTCGGCGAGCAGTTGCAAGGGATCGTCACCCGCCAATGCCTCGGGCACGATCAAGACGAAGGGCTCGCGCGCCAGGGAGACCTCCAGCAGCTCCTTGGGCACGGCGAACGGCGGGCGAATCATCAGCGCCAGATCCAGTTCACCGGCGTCCAACTGGCCAAGCAACTGCAACGAGACGCCCGGCACCAGCTTCAACTCGACCTGCGGTGCGCGCTGGCGAAACGGCGCCAGCGCATCGGCCAGCAAGCCACTCTGCAGCGAGGCGATCGCGCCCACGCGCAGCGCTCCGGCGCAGTGCTCAGCCCCCGGCGACAACGCCATCTGCGCATAGAGCGCTAGCATCTGCTCGGCCAACGGCAACGCATGCTGCCCAGCCGCATTCAGCCGTGCGCTACGCCCGCTGCGGTCGAACAGACGCACGCCCAATTGCACCTCCAGCACGCGCATCTGCGCGCTGACCGCCGACTGCGTCAGGCCAACGCGCTGCCCGGCGGCAGCGAAGGTCCCCGTGCGGGCCACGTTGACGAAGGTTTTCAGCTCCCGCAGCATCCGTCCATCCATCGAAATTATTTGAGCTCGAACGCAAGGATATTCGCTTTTCAGCAAAGAGCTGAATGCTAGGCTTTGTGAATTCCATCACAGAGGCTCGCCCCATGGCACTGGCTCCTTTCCACCTGGCCATTCCCGTCTACGACCTGGCTGCCGCCCGGCACTTCTACGGCGAGACCTTCGGCTGCCCCGAGGGCCGTAGCAGCGAGCATTGGGTCGACTTCGACTTCTTCGGTCACCAGTTGGTAATCCACGAGCATCCGAAGACCGCC
Source organism: Pseudomonas sp. R4-15 (assembly GCF_055768815.1). NCBI lineage: Bacteria > Pseudomonadati > Pseudomonadota > Gammaproteobacteria > Pseudomonadales > Pseudomonadaceae > Pseudomonas > Pseudomonas sp. R4-15. The sequence goes on along the minus strand of NZ_CM147293.1, from coordinate 988,275 downwards.
AGCCAGGCGCACGCGCATACCAACGCGGTGGACGGACACGATGTACCGGTGCCGCACTTCGGCGTAGTGCTGGCCTGGGACGACTGGCAGACGCTGGCCGACCGCCTGCGCGCGCGGAACACGGCCTTCGTCATCGAACCTTACGTGCGCTTTGCCGGGCAGGTCGGCGAACAGGCGACCATGTTCCTCTACGACCCCTGCGGCAACGCCCTGGAGTTCAAGGCCTTCAAGGACATCGGCCAGCTTTTCGCCAAGTGAGGCGCTGAAAGTGTGCTCCCGCGTCCGTCACGGCCGTGCCGGTAACTGGCGCGGGCGCTCCGGACGACTCCATATCCATAGCGCGCCACAGGCCATGCCGGCGGCGGCGAAGTACACCGAGGGACGGTGGCTGACGGTAAGGGTGAGGATCGCCAGGCTGAACAGCATGGCGGTGAGCGAGATGACCTTGGTACGGCGGGCGATCACGCCGCCGTCATGCCAGTTGCGCAGGCTGGGGCCGAACCAGGGATGGTTCTCCAGCCAGGCGGCGAGCCGCGGCGAACTGCGCGACGCCGCCCAGGCCGCGAGCAGCACGAACTCGGTGCTCGGCAGGCCGGGAAGCACGACGCCGAGCGCGGCCAGGCCGATCGCCAGGTAGGCGACGATCAGCCAGAGCCAGCGCAGCCGGCTGCGCGGCGCGTCAGGCAAAGCAGCGCTCCAGATGGGTGGCGAAACGTTCGAAGGCCTCGATGGCGGCGGCATCGGCCAGGCGCTCCTGCTCCGCATCCAGCTCCACGGCATCGAGCACCTTGACGAAGCGCTTCCAGCCTTGCGCACGACCGCCCGCCGGTGCCGCCAGGTGGCGTGCGCCGAAGGTCTCGTCCAGCTGCAACGCGGCGGCCTTCTTGAAGAGGAACTCGGCGCCCAGCTTGGAGCCCTCGGAAACGAACAGCCAGGCCAAGGCTTCACCGGTGCCCATCGCCCGCTGGCGAATGCTTTCATCGCCCGCGGGAATCGCCCTACCGAAGTCGGCCAGGTCGAGGCGCGCCGCGTCCACGCGGCAGCGTGCCGGCAGGTCCTCGACCAACTCGCCCAGCGCCGGATCGGCGTAGAGCGGCTGCAGGTCGTACTGGAACAGGTACTGCGCGGCAACGAAGCGAGCGAAGTTCTCACGGCTGGCGAACGGCTCGCGGGCTTTCACCAGGGCCTCGATGCGGTCATGGGGTTCGTGGGTCAGGGCATTCAGCCGCTGCGAACGCAGCGGATGGGACAGTTGGGACTCGGATGCGCTCATTCGGGGTGGTCTCGCAATTCGATGATGAGAGGGACTACACCTGATAAAGACGAATCAGTCGCAGTACAACAGTAACTATTTTTCCCCACCGCCCTCGGCGAAATAGCTCGCCAGCTCGTGTACGTCGCTTTCCTCCAGTATGCCGGCTTCCTGGCGCAAGCCAAGCCAGGCCTGCAACCAGCCGTAGCGCGCTTGCGCCAGGTCACGGCGTGCGCCATAGAGCTGCTGCTCGGCATCCAGCACGTCGAGGTTGACCCGCTCGCCGCCGCTCACGCTCCTGCGTGTGGCCTCCACCAAGGCCGCCGCCGAATCCACCGCCAGGCGATAGGCCCGCACCCGCTGCGCGGCACTATTGCACAGGTTGAACTGCTGCCGCAGACGGGTGAAGACCTCGGCACGCTGGGCATCCAGCTCGAAGCCGGCCTGGGCGTGCGCGGCGGCCGCCTGACGCGTGGCGGCGGAAACACCACCCCCGGCGAACAGCGGCACGCTGAGCTGGATACCGATGCTGTGGGTATCGTAACGCTGCTCGTAGCTGCTCTCCGAGTCCGAGCGGGTCAGCCGGCTGCTCGCCACCAGATTGAGACTGGGCAGATGACCGGCGCGCTGGCGCTGGATCTCCTGCGCCGCCACTTCGACCGCCTGGCGTTGCGTCGCCAACTCGGCATTGTTGCCCTGCGCCAGCTCGCGCCAGGCCTCGAAGCGCGCAGGCTGCGGTGGCTGGATCGGTACGTCCTCACGCAGCGGACGCAGGTCGCTGGCGTGCAGCGGCTCACCCACCAGGGTTTCCAGGCTGCGCAACGCCAGATCCTGGTCGTCCTGGGCCTGGATCAGCTCGGCCTCGGCCAGCGCCAGGCGCGCCTCGGTTTCGAGCACGTCGGTACGCGTACCCTCCCCACCTCGGAGTAACTGGCGATTGAGCTGCAGGCGCTCGACCAGCGCGCGCCGTTCCGCGCGCGCCAGACCAATACGCTCGTCCGCCAGCAGCGCCTGGGAGTAGGCATCGAGCAGACGTACCGCGAGTGCCTGGGTTTGGGCGCGGAAACGTTGGTCGGCCATCAGCATGCGCGTCACGCCCTGCCGGTAAGAAGCCCAGGCGGCGTAATCGAAGAGTGGCTGCTGCAGGCTGATCACCGAGGCGTAACTGCGATAGCGCCGCTGCACGGACTGCTCGCCACTGCTCACTTCGGAGTCGTTCTCCTGGTTGCTGTAGCTCCAGGACAGCCGTGGCAGCAGGCCGGCGCGGCCGATCGCCTTGTTCTCCAGTCCGGCATCGCGCTCGGCGATGGCCGCCTGGAAGCTCGGATCGTTGCGCAGCGCCAGGGCGTAGGCATCGAGCAGCGCCAGGGCCTGCACCGGTAGCGCCAGGCAGGACAGCAGCAGGAAACAGATCGCACGCATGCTCACTCTTCCGCCAACGCCAGGTGGGTACGGTCGAGCAACGGCTTGAACAGGTAGTTGAGCAAGGAGCGCTCGCCGGTGCGCACGAAGGCCTCCACCGGCATGCCGGGACGCATGCTCAAGCCGTCGAGCTGCCGCATGCCCTGGTCATCCACGCGGATGCGCACGGCGTAGTAGGCGTCGCCACTGCGCTCGTCTTCCAGGCGATCGGCCGAGACCCACTGTACCGTGCCCGGCACCCGTGGCGTGGTGCTCTGTTCGAAGGCACTGAACAGCAGTTCCACTGGCAGCCCGGCATGCACTTTGTCCACCAGCGCCGGACTCAGTCGTCCCTCGACCAGCAGGGGCTGATCCTGCGGGACGATCTCCATCAGCGCCTGTCCCGGCGCGACGACACCACCCTCGGTGAACACACTGAGGCCGACCACCAGCCCGCTGGCCGGCGCACGCAGGACGCTGCGGCGCAACGCGACTTCGACACCCGCCAGACGATGCCGAAGGTCTGCGCTGCTCACCTGCGCCTCGGCCAACTGGCCGCGGAGTTGCTCCTGGAACTGCGCGCGCTGCTGCTCACCCCGCAAGCGCAGCTCGGCGACCTGGCGCTGCAACTGCCCGACACGGCCGCTGTCGTCGGCCAGCAACCCCTGCAATTCGGCGCGCCGTAGCTCGGCATCGAGCAGGCGATTACGCGGAATGTACGCTCCCGCCGCCAGCTCACGCAGGCCACTGAGCTGCGTATCGAGCACCCGGAGCTGGGCCTGCTTGCTGGCACGCAGCGCCTGCAGCCCCGCGAGCTGGGCCTGAGTACCCGCCAGGTTCTGTGCCAGTCCATCGAGTGCCAACCGTTGCGCCAGGCGCCGGCTGTCGAACAGTTGCCGTTGCAACTGCAGGGCCGCAGCGACCTGTGCATCCCCTTGTCGGGCCAACAGCCAGGGATCGAAGGCGATCGCCTCTCGATCGTCACGCTCGGCGATCAACCGCCCTTCGCTGGCCAGGCTGCCGATCAACTGCGCACGCAACGCCTCGGCCTGGGCGCGCAACGCCTCGTCGTCCAGTTCCAGCAACGCCTGGCCGGCCCGCACCTGGTCGCCATCACGCGCGAGGATCCGCCGCACCGTACCGCCCTCGGGATGCTGCACCGCTTGGCGATTACCGCTGACAACCACCTGCGCCGAAACCGCGGTGCCACTGTCCAGCGGAGCCAGGGCGGCCCAGACGAGGAAGCCACCGAAGCCGGCGGCCACCAACCACAACCCCATACCCAGGTGACGGCGGGCATTACCCGCGGGGAAATCCTCCGTCACGCGCGGCTCGACCAGATGCAACGCCGCACGACTCATGACTGACCTCCCGCTGGAATGCCCAGCGAAAAGCGGCTGCTGACCGCCGGACGCGCGGCGGTGCGAGCGGCTTGCGCCCGCTCGGCCAGCAACGCTTGCGCAGGGCCGAATGCCTGCACGCGCCCCTCGCGCATCAGCAACAGCTTATCGGCACAGGCCAGCAAGGCAGGCTTGTGGGTGATCACCAGCAGCGTGCGTTTCTCGCGGCGCAGGCTGGCGATGGCGCCCAGGAGGGCCTTCTCGCCGGCCTCGTCGAGATTGGCGTTGGGTTCGTCGAGCACGATCAGCGCGGGTAGCCGGTAGAGCGCACGCGCCAGGCCGATGCGCTGGCGTTGACCACCGGACAAGCCCGCGCCGCCTTCACCCAGCAACGTGTCGTAGCCCTGGGGAAGTTGCAGGATCAGTTCGTGGACGCCCGCCATCCGCGCCGCGTCGATCACGTCCGCGGAGGAAGCCGCGCCGAAGCGCGCGATGTTCTGCGCCACGCTACCGGCGAACAGTTGCACGTCCTGGGGCAGATAGCCGACGTGCGCGCCGCGCTCTTCCGCGCGCCAGGCATGCAGGTCGGCGCCATCGAGTCGAACGTGGCCGCTCAGCACGGGGCGCGCCGCGACCAGCACCCTCGCCAGGCTCGACTTGCCCGACCCCGAAGGGCCGAGGACACCCAGCATCTCGCCGGCTTCGAGGGAGAAGCTCAGTGGCCCCAGCGTCGCCTTGCGTGCGTCCGAAACCGAGCTACAGACCTGCTCGACCCGCAATTGCCCGCGGGGAACGGGCAAGGACATCCCGGCCTCCACCGGTGGGCACTCCTGCAGCAACGCCGACAGGCGCTGATAGGCCAGGCGCGCGGGGAGCCACTGACGCCAGGCGCCAATGACCTGATCGAGCGGCCCGAGTACCCGTCCCACCAGAATGGAGCCGGCGATCATCATGCCTGGGGTGATCTCGCCGTCGATCGCGAGCAATGCCCCCAACCCCAGCACCAGCGATTGCAGAGCCAGACGCAGGCTACGGGTCCAGGCACTCAACACGGCCGCACGGTCGCTGGCCAGTCCCTGCTGAACCAGAAAGCCGTGGTGCAGCGCCTGCCAGCGCTGACGCAAGCCCGCTTGCATGCCCATGGCCTCGCAGGCCTCCGCATGCCGCAGATCGCCCTCCGCGTGCCGGCTGGCCAAGGCGGACAGTCGCCCGGACTCCGCCAGCGGCGCGCTCGACCAGTGCTGATTGAACCAGGCCAGCCCCAGCAGCAACGCGGCGCCTACCGTCGCCAGCGCCCCCAGCCAGGGGTGGAAGAAATACAGCACCAGCAGATAGAGCGGAAACCAGGGTGCATCGAAGAAGGCGAACAAGGCGCTGCCACTGGCGAACTGGCGCAGGTGCGTCAGGTCCTTCAGCGCCTGCCCGGTATCGCTGCGCCCGGACTTGAGCGCCGCCTCGAAGGCGGCCCTATAAACACGCTCGTTCAGGCCCATGTCGACCTGGGTTCCCAGACGGATCACCACCAGACCGCGCAAGGCATCCAGCAATGCCATGAAGGCATAGAGACCGATCAACATGAGGGTCAGCATCGCCAACGTCATGCCGCTGCCGGAGGCCAGCACCCGGTCGTAGACCTGCAACATGTAGAGTGCGGGCGCCAGCATCAGCAGATTGATGATCGCACTGAACAGGGCTACGCCCAGCAAGCCGCGGCGCACCTTGAGCAGCGCATCGATGATCTCGTTGGAACGGCGCTTGGAGGGCATGCGGGAAACCTCGGAGCAGGCGCTACGTCATTGACGCGTAGTGCCTGCCCTGCAGAGAATGCGAAGGGCCGCCAGGGCGAGTTTTCGAGGCCAGCCCTGGCGGTGTTTCGTCGGCGGCCGGGGCAAACCCGGCCCGCCTTTTCAGCGTTTCATCAGGCAGCCAGACTCAGCTCGGCCTCGCTCGTGGAGGCGACGCCGACCAGCTCGCCACCGCTGGCATCGAGGCTGGCGTCCAGGTCGAAGTAGTCGTCGAGCACCGCCGCCAGGGCGTCGGTCTCGCCATTGAGCAGACCCCAGACGATATCGTGGACATCGTTGCCGCTGTCGTAGGTGGAGTTGCCGGCGATGACGTCGCCATTGGCATCCAGACCGTCGTTGATGATTTCGCCGAGGCCGGTGATCTCGAGCAGATTGGCCGCCAGACTCCACTCGCTGCTGACGTTGCTCAGGCCAGCGCCGAAGCTCAGGCTGTCCAGCTCTCCGTGCAGGGTGTGGGTCGGGCTGGTGAAGAAGGTGTAGTAGAGACTTTCCCCGGCGGCCGCCTCGGCAATGAACGCGGAGGTGTAGCCCGTCGCCTCGGTTTCGTTGGCGTACTGCGAGCCATACATCTGGAAGTCCGGCGTGAAACTGGTGCTATTGAAGCCACCGGTGCTGGAGTGGTCCTCGAGCGAGAAGGTGTACTCGTAGTAATCCAGGTAGCCCTGCAGCGTCGTCGCATAGCCGGCGGATTGCAGGGTGCTGTAGAGGCTCGAGGTGTAGCTGATTTCAACGCTCATGCTTTATCTCCACTGATGGCCGGTGACACCGGCCTGAGGTTTTGGCCGGGCGCGCCCGGCCGTTGGACTGCGCATTCCCATTCGGGAAGGCGCCGACACGTCAGAACTTCAGTTCGAAGGAGCCGATCACGGTGCGTCCCGGCCCCTCGGTACGCGCCAGCAGGTCGCCCATGGGTACCAGGTAACGCCGGTCGCGCAGGTTCTCGAGGGACAGCCGCAAGGTCAGGTTTTCGCTTGCCCGCAGGCTGCCGAACAGATCGATCACGCTGTAGGCGAGCGAGCCTCGGGTAATGCTGTTGGATTCGTTCTCGGAGGCGTAGCGCAGGCGTGATCCCAACTCCAGACGACGCTCGAAGAAGCGCATTCCACCCGTCAGGCTCGCGCTGTCCCGCGGTGGGAACATGCTGTAGAACGGGTAGCCCTGGCCGCTGCCATCGTGGGAGATGAAGTTGTTCCAGTAGTCCGCGGTGTCGCCCTGGGCGCCACCGAGATAGAACAGCCGGTAGCTGTTCTGCCCGGTGTGGTAGTCGATGCGGGTCGCGTTGCCCTTCAGGTACCAGCGCCCTGCGTCATACTCGGCCTCCAGCTCGAAGCCACGCAGACGCACCGGGTCGAGCATGTTCACCGGTGCGAAGTTACTGACCGAGGCATAGGCCGCGCCGGGACGGCCAACATTGGCCAGGCGAATGTAGTTCTCCACCTTGGTACTGAAGTAGGCCAGCTTGGCGCGGAAGCTGTCGCCGGCGACCCTCAGGTCGGCGAACTTCAGGTTGACCCCAGCCTCCCAGGTACGCGACTCCTCGGCCTTGAGCGAAGGGTTGGGCAGCATGATGGTGCCGTCGTTGACTCCGAGGTGCTGCCCCGAGATCAGCGTCTCGGTAATCGCCGGCGGGCGCCAGCCCTCTCCGTAATTGGCATAGAACTGCACTCCCTGGAGCGGGGTGATCGCCAGCGCCAGCGTCGGCGAAAGGTGGCCGCGTTGGTCATTCACCGAATACTCGACCGGAACACGCGAATTGGCCACCCCGGTGATCTCGCCACGCGAGTCGATGGTGGTGAACCCCGTATCCCCCCAGAGCCGGTAACGGTCGTAGCGCAGTCCTGCGTCCAGTTGCAGCCAATCGGAATGCAGCAGGGTGAGATTGCTGAACAGACTCGCCAGCCATCGCTCGCCAGGCGGCGTGGTGCCCGCCGTCTCGTTGCCGTAGCTATCGAGGTTCTCCACGCCCCGGGTCTTGGGATCGGTCTTGTCGTAGCTGAGTTCGCTACCGTAGTTCCAGCTCGCTTCGAACAGCGGCAGGCTGAAATGCGCCGTGTTCTGCAGGTTCAGACCCCATGTACGGGTTTCATAGACCAGCGTGTAGGCATCGCTGCCCTGCGGGCAGATGCTTCCCGTGGGGTTGGCCGTGCAATAGGCCGCCACCGGAGGCAATAGCCCCGAGTAATCCGGCGCGACGGCATCCGCCTGTTCATGATTCCGGGTGCGAGCGAAGTAGAGCTTCGCCTCCAGGTCCAACCAGGGACTGCCCTCACTCCAGTGGTAATCCAGCGACGTCGTGCTGGACTCCACTTCGTTGCGCGTCACGGCCTCCCAGCCCTCGTCGTTCCTCACCGAGTCATAGGTGCCGCCTGAGGTGTAGTCCACCTCGGTGGCCAGGTGCGTGAGTTTCAGGTCGTGCCCGTCGGCCATACGCCAGTAGACTTTGAACAGCTGGGAGTCCATGTCCTGACCGGACAGGCTGACGATGTCCTGGTATTGATCCTCGCTGGTGGTGGTGCTGGCCGGAAACGACTCGCCTCGGCTGCCTGGTGCGTACTCCCCCATACGCTTGCGGCTGAAGGCGGCGAGCAGTTCGATCTGCTCGCTGGCACGCAGGCCGGCCGCGAAGCTGCCCGCGAAGTGGTTGCCGTTGGCATAGCCACCCAACCCGGTACTGCCCCTCAGGCGAACCCCCTCGTCGCGACCGGGCTCGACGATGTCCTCGATATCCAGGGTACGGAAGTTCGCCGTCCCGCCGATCACGCCGGCGCCGCCCATGCCGGAGTTCGGGCCCTTGCTGATGTCGATGCCCGAGAGCAGTTCGGGGTCGAGGAATATCTCGCCGTTACGTTGCTGGTGCCCGCTTTGCTGGAAGTTCTGGCGGGCGCCATCGATGCTCATGTTCACCCGCCCGTAATCCTGGATACCCCGGATGTTCACGGCCAGGCCCGGCTCCTGGTAACTGGTCGCGCTGTAGACCCCCGCCGTGTCCTGCAACAGATCGCCGATATGGCGCGCCGGTACACGATCGAGGTGCTCGCGATCTAGGTGGGTGAATGAGTGAGGGCTGACGTACGGATCGCTCCCGAGTGCGCGGGCCTCCACGCTGACCGGAGCCAGCGTGACGACCCCCTCCTCGAGACTACGGCTGAGCGTCACCTGGCGTCCGTCCGCGGAGAAGCGATGACTCACCGGCGCCGCCGCCAATAGCCGGCGCAGGCCCTCCTGCGCGGTGTAGCGGCCCTGCAGCTCTGCGCCACGCAGGCCCGCCAGGCGCTCGCTGTCGAAGAACACCTCGACACCACTTTGCCGGGCATAGGCCAGTACTGCGCGGTTCAGCGCCTGCGCCGGGATGTCGAAGACGATCACGGCGCCAGCCGCTTCGCTGGCCGGAAGGTCCTGTGCCCATGCCGGAGTTGCCGGAACCACTACTTGGCTGGCGCCCATGGCGAGGCCGATCATCAATGCCAGGCGACTGCGCTGGACGCTCCTGTGCCGCGTACTCATTTCCCTTCCCCATGACTCGTGTTGGCTGATCTTGTGAAAGAGTGACGCCAATGAAAATCACTCTCATCAAGAACAGACGCGCGAGTCGGGGTGACTCAGTAAAAAGCTAGGAAATTATTTTCCGCAGGCACGCCGATCACCGACCGATGCGAAACACGGCCGCGTGTTCAACGGGCCGCTAGCGCAGCAGCGTGAGGAAACCCAGCTCCACGCGGGACATGCCCAGCTCGCTGGCGAGCAGATCGAGCGAGCGATCCGGGTCGTCCGTACGGAAAACACCGCTGACGCGGCGGCTCGCCCGCTCGCCATCGAGGATCAGCAACGGCGTGTGGCGATACTGCCGAAGACGCGCGACGACCTCGCTCAACGGACGATCCTCGAACACCAGCAGGCCCTCGCGCCACGCGGTAGCGTTGGCGAGATCCCGACGCAAAGGATGAACGCCGCTGGCGTCGTACCAGGCGCTCTGGCCTTCCGCCAGGACGCGCGAAGCCCCTGCGCCCGGCGCTTGGGCGACACGCACTTCGACGCTGTGTTGGAGTACGCCGACCCAGGCACCCTGCTCTCGTTCCTCCACCACGAAACGCGTACCCAGGGCACGGGTGCTGCCTCCGGCACTCTCGACCACGAAGGGCCGGGGCTCGTCCGGTCCCATCGGCGCGACTGTGAAGATCGCCTGGCCGGAGAGCAAACGGATGCGCCGAGTCTGCCCATCGAAATCCACGTCGATGGCGCTCTGGGCATCGAGTTCGACCTGGCTGCCGTCGGCCAGCTGGATATGGCGGATTTCGCCCACGCCGCTGGCGTGATCCGCGAGCAAGGGGGTAACGAGTGGCTGCATCGGCGCCATCAGCAGGCCAACTGCGATCAGCAGCACCGCGGCGCTGGCCAGCCGACGCCAACGCCTGCGTCGACCACGGCTCGGCAACGCAGGCGCAGTCTCCGCCGGGAAGCTCAGGGCCCCCAGTTCCAGCCAGGTACTCCGGGCCTCGGCGAACGCCTGGGCATGCCGAGGGTCCGCGTCGAGCCAGGAACGCAGCGTTTCCGGCAAGGCTGCCTGCGGCGATTGCTCGCCGATGCGCACCACCCACTGCGCCGCCTGCGCGCGGATTCGCTGCTGTTCATCGTGGCTGGTCACGTGCCAATCCCGTTCTATTCGTAGGCTCAATGATAAGGACGTCCGAAGCGGGAAAATACGGTAATCCGCGATGTCATCAAGCGTCGCGCAGCCGCTCGGTGAGGTGCTGCAGGGCCCGCGCGAGATGCTTCTGCACCGAGCTGTCGGAAATCCCCAGGCGCTCGGCCACCTCGGCGTAGGTCAGGCCTTGCAGGCGATTGAGCGTGAAGATCTGCCGCGTACGCGCTGGCAGCTCCGCCAGCGCCTGATGGATGCGCAGCAGGCGCTGATGGGCATCGAGCTGACGCTCGGCATCGGGGGCTTCGTCCTCGACGAGCGCCAGTTCCTCATGGGTCACGCTGTCGGTGCGTCGCCGCGCCTGCTGGCGACGATGATCGATCAACAGGTTGCTCGCGGTACGGAAGAGATAGCCCGGAACATTGTCGATGGGGGCTTCGCGAGTCTGCTCGGCCAGGCGCAGGAAGCTTTCCTGGGTCAGATCGGCCGCCAGTTGCGGATCGCGGGTACGGCTGGCGAGCATCCGCTGCAGCGTCTTCGCGTACTTCTGGAACAGGCCCTTGAGGTTGACGTCGGTCACCCGGATTCTCCCTGCGGCGTAGCCGGGAGAGGTATCTTATTTTTATCGAGAATTATTTTCAATTGGACCGAGCGGCATCGGCCGCCCGATCAAAACGCGCTAGAGCGTGCTGGCTGCACCGACCGACAGGAACTGCGCGAAGGTCATGTCGGCGAAGGTCAGGCTGGTGCCGTTGGCCGTGTTGTAGGCCGTCACCGCGCTGGCCAGCAGGGTCTGCAGCAGGCTCTGCATTTCGCTGACGTTACCTTTGCGCAGTCCGAGATAGAGGAGCTTTTGTATTTCGCCATTATTGGCTTCAGTTACCATTGAGCTTACGCCCAGGTTGATGAAGTTGACCTGGGGTGACTGAATGATGAAGCCGCTCGCCGTCCTGGAATAAGTTTCGTCCAACTGAACGCTATCCAGCGAGCCATAGAGGTACTTGGTTCCCCAGTTGTTCATATACAAAGTGCCTGTCCCCACGAAACAGGTCGCAGCGCTTGGCTTGATGGCGTATTCCGAGCCATTCATCGTACCGGGGTAGAAAGATCCCGTAGCAGTGCTGCCACTGCCAGCCGCCGTTGCCCACCCAGCGAGATAGTCCACGACCTTAGTGTTCGCATAGGAAGAGGCGTACTGCAGGTATACCGTCATGACTTGCTCCCTTTGTGAAATGGCACCTCGCCATCGGTCCGACCCTATCAGAAACGATACTCGAGCGTCCCTTCTAGCGTGCGTCCCGACTGCAAGGTGAAGGCGACGACGTCTCCCAGCGGCACCAGGTAGGCACGATCGGTCAGATTATCCAACGACAAACCAAGGGAAAGCGATTCGCTGACCTGCAATCGTGTGTAGAGGTCGTAGACCATGTAGCGCTTCCAGTCCGGCGGGTAAAAATAGTCGACGTCATCAGTTGAGGTGCCGATAGACATCCCCTGGCTATAACGCACACGCCCGCCGAGATCCAGGCGTCGATCCAATAGGCGGACCCCCAGGGCAAGGGCTCCACGATCCATAGGCAGGTATTCGGCGGTTCCCTGGATCGCGCAACTTACCGTATCTCCCTCGGCGGCCGGCACCAACCAGTTTTGTCGTGAGCAAAAGTCGTTCTTGCCAATCATGTGCGTATAGGACAAATCGCCATAAAAGCTGCCCGCATCGTAGGAGAGGCTGTACTCCATGCCCCTGAAGCGCGTTTTCCGCAGGTTATTTGCGTACGATCCAGAAAGAGCATCAGCCTCGTCACCCATAGGATCATCGGGAAGCCGACGATCTCGAGAAAAATAGATAAAGTCATCCACCTTGGTATCGAAATAGGCCACCTTGACGGTCAGGCGATCCCCCTCGACCCAAAGATCGTCGCGCAACAGGTTGACACCGACCTCCCAGGAGGTAGAGCGCTCGGGTGCCAGAAAGGGGTTAGGGTAGATGGTTTGTGACGAACCCGGCGAGCCGAAACGCTGCCCGCTAGCCAGGCTCTCGGTAATCGCCGGCGGCCGCCAACCTTTGCCCCAGTTGGCGTAGAGCTGCAAACCTTCGATACCGGGCTTGATCGCGAAACCCAGGGTCGGCGAAAGCTTGCCCTGCTGCTCGCTCATATCGTAGGCGTAATCATTGAAGGACGGACTCTGGAAACTGGCGTCCCCCTTCAACCAATAGCGGTCGTAGCGCAGCCCGGCACTGAGCAGCAACCAGGCGTCGTATTCGTACTCCAGGTTGCCGAACAGGCTGGCCAGGGTGCGTTGTCCTTCAGGCGTCGTGCTTGCAACGCCCACGTAATCGCCTTGGGCGTCGGTGTCCGGATCGGTGCGATCCTGGACAGCCTCGACACCATAGGTGAGGGTCGCCTCCGCCAACGAGCCGACCTCGAAACGACTGCTGTTATTCAACTGCAGACCGTAGCTGCGTGTCTGGTAGCGCACACTGTACGCGGGGCTCACTGCCGTGACGTACTGATCGTTACGCGTATTGACCCGATAGATCTTGGCATTCAGATCGATCAGCGGCGAGTCCGGATCGTAGTGGTAATCCAGCCCCAGAGTGCTCGACTCGATAGCGCTGGTACCCTGCTTCGGCCAATACAAGTTCTCGCCGTTGTAATCCAGTTGGTAGGCATCATCGTAATGCGTACTGGTTTGCAGGTAACTCAATTCCAGGCGCTGGTCTGCATCCAGGTTGAAGCCGACCTTGGCCAAACGGGAACGCATGAGGTAAGCGGAACTATCGACCTCCTGCCCTTTGAGCAGATCACTCAGACCAAAGGTCCGCAACTGACCGAGGTCACCGTGATTCCCCGCCTGATAGTCCCCCAGATGCCGTTCCGCCACGGCGAGCAGCAGATCACCCCGGGCGTCGCCCGCGGCAAACACCCCGCTACCGATGAAATGCGTACCGTTGGCGTAGGCGCCCAGGCCGGTGGTGGCGCGCAGGCGGCCGCCGATTTCCTTGCCGGGCTCGAGGAAGTCCCCCGCCTGCAGCGTGCGGAAGTCCGCCACGCCGCCGATCACGCCAGCGCCACCCTGGGTGGAGGAAGGCCCCTTTTCCAGCATGACGCCGGAGAGCAACTCGGGATCGATGTACAGGGTGCCGTTGCGCTGCTGGTCACCGGTTTGCTGGTAATTCTGGCGCATGCCGTCGATCGACAGGTTGACCCGGCCAAAGTCCTGGATACCGCGGATGTTCACCGAGGTGCCCGGGTCCTGCCCGCTGACAGCGGTATACACGCCGGCGCTCTGCTGCAGCAGCGCCGCGGCGTCACGCGGTGGCAGGCGCTCGATCTGCTGCCGCTCGATGACCGACGCCGAACGCGGCAGCATCGCCAAGGCATCACGCTCGCTCAGCGGACGCGCTTGGATCACCTGGGAAGCCAACTCAGTGGCATCGCTGTCCAGCCTGCGGCTGAGCGCAACGCGACGATCGGGATCGAAGCGGTAGCTCACCGGCAATCCCGCCAGCAATTGCCGCAGCGCCTCGCGATAGTCGAGGCGACCGTGCACGGCACTGCCCTGCAGGCCAGCCAGACGCTCGCTATCGAAGAAAATCTGTACCGAGGCTTGCTGGGCATACAGCAGCACGGCGGTTTCGAGGGGTTGCGGCGGAATATCGAAGTCGAACTGCTCGGCCGACTGCTCCGCCGCCGGGCTCTGCGCCCAGGCGGGAACGGCTGAAACCAGAGAGCCCAGAAGGCAACCAAAGAGGGCGAATTCCCTGCCCCCAAAAGACCATCCCTGCATGGCAGAATCGCGCCCGCAGCGTTTCATCAGATCCCCAAATCCCCGATGCGCCCACCCCAGTGGATTCCTGGACGGGCGCTGCCACCACGACGGTCATGTCTTCTAAGGTAGCGTTTTATAAAAGAAAAATTACCGGAGATCCTTTCCCGGAAACGGCAGAAAGCCTCAAGTGGGCAGTGTGCCATAACCTTATCGAATGAGCGTTAATCCGGGAAGATCAAGGGAACGGGCGCCGAGCTCGGCAACCAGCATGTCGAGGCCACGGTCGAGGTCGTTCAGGTGCAAGACACCGCTGACACGGCGGTTGGCGAGGGTGCTGTCGGCGACCAGAATACGGCCACTGCGGTAACGACCGATGCGCTGTACCACATCGGCAAGCGGTTGCTTTTCGAAGACCAGCAGCCCGCGGCGCCAACCGGTCGCCTGCGCCAAGTCGGGTTGAACACCGCGACGCAGCCCACGACCGGCTTCGTAGCGAGCGCTCTGGCCTTCCTGCAACACGAGGCGCGAGTCACCGAATGCCACGGGTTGCTGCAAACTGACCGCGACACTGTGTTCCAGAACCCCGACCCAGGTCTCGGAACCACGCTCACCGACCACGAAGCGCGTCCCTAGCGCCTGAGCCTCACCACCGGCACTCTCGACGATGAACGGCCTGGGTTCCTCCCCGGTCAAGGGCGCAACTTCGAAATAGGCCTCTCCGCTAAGCAGACGAACACGTCGCTCGCGATCGTTATAGGCAAGCGCCAGGGCGCTGCGGGAATCCAGTTCGGCAACGCTGCCATCGGGTAACGAGACGCGACGAACCTCGCCGACAGACGTGAGCTCATCGGCCCGTAGCGCCAGGAGCATGTCCGGCCCTTTCAGTACGCCCAGCAACGCGATGCAAAGCACGGCCGCGACCGCCAGCCAACGGCCACGATGGGACCGGGCGGAGACGCTGGGCAAGCGATCCGAGACGGGAAAGACATAGGAGGAAGGGCTGGCAGCCTGCGAACGCAATTCGACCCAATGACGACGTGCCTCGCGCAGCGCATCCGGCCGGCGACGGTCGACGGACAGCCAGCGCTGCAGCTCTTCGAGCAGCTTGGCGCTGGGCTCATCCTCGGCCAGACGCACCGCCCAAGTGGCGGCCTCCTGGCGCATCCGTTGCTGCTCTTCGTGGGTCACAGGCAATGTTCGCAGGTCGACACGGGCAATCGATCGCCGCCCAAAATAAGCGCGGCACCGCGGCATGACAAAAGAGGCAAACACATTGGGCGCGATGGGGTGATCAGTTGCGGGAACCCCGCTGTCGATCCGGCGCGTCCCTGCCTGGATTCATGCGTATGAATGCATACTAGCCAGGCTTGCCGTGCCTTTCAATGCACGTCCCCGGCATTCCGACGAGTGCCCGCTGAAATCAGAGCCGGCGGGGCTTGTGGCATTTTCCTCGCGTCACCCGCGCGCCCTGCCGCAGCGCTTCCGAGGTCCTTTGCCTGCAGGGCCATCAGACGTGCTTCGCGCTCCTTCGCAGGCAGCGCCGCCAATCCGGCGACGGCCCTGTGGAAACGCCTCCAATTGCCCCCTTCATCGCGGTAAAGCGCGGCGAAGGCTGCAGTCCAGCGATCATACAGACCAAAGGGCAGCAGCCTGGCGTTGTTCAGGGGCGCCTGGAACCAGCCATCGTAGCGGTGGTCCCCGGGAAATCGCGCGGCCCACAGGGCATGGTATTCGCGCCTTAGCCGGGTGAACTCGGCCTGCTTGCCGGCACGTAGCGTCGCCACGGCTTGGCCGCTGGCATAAAGCGCCCGCAAGCGCTCACGGCTCTCCAGGACCAAACCGGTAAAGGCGCTGCGTTGCGCGGCGCGCAGATCGTCGGTATCCGGAAGCCCTCGACTGCGCCGCCATTGGCGGAGCCCTTCATGCTCGACGAAGCTGGCGTAGGACTCATTGAACGCCGTGTCCCCCGGCAGATACAGACGCTGGTGTGACAGCTCGTGGAAGATCACCGCCGCCAGGCGATCATCACTCCAGCGCAACATGCTCGACAGTAGCGGGTCGTCGAACCAGCCCAGGGTCGAATAGGCCTCGACCCCTGCCACATACACATCCTTGCCCTGCAAACGTAACTCGGCAGCCGCGCCGCGCGCTCGTGCTTCCTGGTAATAGCCGCGATAGGCCACACAGCCGGCGATGGGAAAGCAGTGGGTCACCGGCTCCAGCGACAACTCTTCGGTTGCGAAGACATTCCACACCACGTAGGGCCTGCCCAGCTCGACGTAGTCCCGGTAGCTGCCATTGTCCGGCAGGGCCAGGCTTTCACTGGCGAAGCGGCGAGCTTGCAGTGCCAGCGCCAGGCGCTCGCGCAACGCCGGGTCGCGATGCGCATCGGCAAGGATGCGCGGGATCGGCTCCCGAGACCAGAGCAGGTCCAACTGCCCCTGCGCGAGCTGACCATAATAGGCAGCGCAACCGCTGAGCAGCAGGATCAGGAACACGGGAACCCAGCGCCAGGTGCGGGGGTCCAGAGTCGGACATTCGAGCGTGGGCATGAGCGCCACGCTATCACCACGCCCTCCCGGCCGGAAGTCCACCATGCGCCCGCTGTACTACTGCCTCGCTCCCCTGCTCCTGCACGGCTGCTCCCTCTGGCCACCTTCGGCGGATCCGTCCCAGGCCTGGGTCGATCTTGACGAGGCTCAACGCGACGCCTTGCAGGCGCGGCAAGTCGACGACAGCGCCTGGGACGATCCTCGCTATTTTCAGGTGACGCCGGGCGAGCACGAACTGCTGCTGAGCTACCGCTTCGAGGTACAGCCGGTGAATCTTGGTAGCACCCAAGGCTTGCCGCGCGACTGCGAGGTCAGTTTGCAGTACGCTGACTTCACCGCCGGCCAGCGTTACGCGCTCAAGGCCGGTGCAGTGGGCTTCCGTCCCTGGCTCGAGCTGCGCGATGCGCAAGGCCAGGTCGTTGCGCGAGGCCACGAACAACGATGCGGCCTGATCTAGGGCCGCGCTTGCCGGAGCCGCTCATGCGCCTGTCGTTTCTCGCACCGCTGGCCCTTTTGCTGGGCGGTTGCAGCAGCCCTCTCCCCCCTGCCGATCCAGGCATGGCGTGGATCGACCTCTACACCACTGCCAGCGATCTATTGATGGCCGAAAACCTCGATGGCAAGCGCTGGCCGGACGGTCGCTACTTCCAGGTGACGCCGGGGGCCCATGAGCTGGAGGTGCGCTATCAATACGACATCTCCGCCGGCGGCGCGGTCGGTGCCCTGCGAGAGCCGACGCGGCTGACCTGCTACCTACGGATACGCTATGACGACTTTCGCGCCGGGCAACGCTATCGCCTGGAAACGCGCAATGCCGCGATGCGCCCGATGGGCTGGCTCTACGGCACCGGCCGCGAGCCCCTCGCACGTGCCGAAGAGCTACGCTGCGGCCCCTTCTGAGCGCAGCTCGCTGTTTGCGCACTGACCCTCCGCGTCGTCCCTGTCCGTCCCTGGCGTCGGCGCCCCCAATGGAGTCCCCATGAGCCGACTTGCAGACACTCGATTCTCCGTCCTCGATCTCGCACCGGTACGTAACGACGATCAAGGCGCCCGCCCGGCGTTGATGCGGTCGCTGGCACTCGCCCAGCATGTCGAGGCCCTGAACTTCACCCGTTTCTGGGTTGCCGAGCACCACAACATGGACGGCATCGCCAGTTCGGCGACCGCCGTGTTGCTCGCTCACCTGGCGGCGGGCACCTCCCGCATCCGCGTGGGCTCAGGCGGCGTCATGCTGCCCAACCACGCACCGCTGGTGATCGCCGAGCAATTCGGCACGCTGGAGAGCCTGTTCCCCGGCCGCATCGACCTCGGCCTGGGCCGCGCACCCGGTGCCGACCAGGCCACCGCCTATGCGTTGCGCCGGGAGCGCATGGGTAGCGCTGAAGACTTTCCTCAGGACGTCGAGGAACTGGAAGCACTGCTCGGCCCACGCCAACCGGGCCAGCGCGTGGTGGCGATGCCCGGCTGCGGCACCGCCGTCCCGATCTGGCTGCTCGGCTCCAGCCTGTTCAGCGCCCAGCTCGCCGCGGCCAAGGGGCTGCCCTACGCCTTCGCCGCGCACTTCGCGCCGCGTTACATGCATGACGCCATTCGCCTGTATCGGGAGAACTTCCGCCCCTCGCCGGTTCTGCAGGAGCCCTACGTGATGCTGGGCGTACCTTTGGTGGCAGCGGAAAGCGACGAGCGCGCCGAGCATCTTGCGACCACGGTGTTCCAGCGCATCCTCGCGTTGATTCGCGGACAGAGTCTGGTGCTGCAGCCGCCCGTTTCGAGCATGCAGGGGCTCTGGCTACCCCATGAACAAGACGCCGTAGGCAACTTCCTTGGCATGGCGGTAATCGGCGGCCCGGAAAAGGTACGCGCGCGCCTGGAGGTCATTCTCGAGCAGACCGATGCCGACGAACTGATCTTCACCTGCGATCTCTACGAGCACGCCGACCGGCTGCGTTCCTTCGAGATCCTCGCGTCCCTGCGAGAGTGATCCGGACGGAGGTGTTGGCGCTCTTTCGCGAGCCGCGGATGGGTGCCGCGCGAACTCACCGCTATCGAGGCGCAGCGCGCCGGCGATGACCCGACAGGCCCTGTCGCCCGTTGGCAAGCCCGGCAGCACCCACTCAGCTTATCGCTGACACCCCGTTGGGGGCCGGTGCCTGTCTTGATGCGAGCGTGAGCGACACCTCAGCAGTCGTTAGCTCTGCGCGATGCGAAAGCCTACCTTGAGCGTGACTTGGTAGTGCGCCACGGCGCCATCGCGCAGATGGCCGCGGGTTTCCACCACCTCGAACCACTCCATCAGCTCAACGCTCTTCGCCGCCTCGGCGATGGCATTCCCGATCGCATCCTCGATGCTGGTGGTCGAGGAGCCGACGAGTTCGATCAGCTTGTAGGTGTGATGGTCGGACATGGCAATCTCCAAAGTGCGTATGGGCTGTTCTTTTTCAGGCCTGGTGGGGCACAGGAAAGTTCAGCCAGCACCGCGCCGCCTCGCGACGTAGGCGCCCTAGCGCGGCCAATTCGACCTTGGTATAGAGGGCGAATCCGCTGCGAAACCCTAGACTGGCGCGCATTACCCCTGCTTCCCTTGAGGTCTTGCCATGTACGCCGATCGAATTCGCCTGCCCGATCTACTCAAGCGCGTCGTCAGCGCCGAGGTCGCGGCGAGCCTCATCGAGGACGGCATGACCGTGGGCATGAGCGGCTTCACCCGCGCGGGGGAAGCCAAGGCTGTGCCCCAGGCTTTGGCCGAGCGCGCCCGCCGCAGCCCGTTGAAGATCAGCCTGATGACCGGCGCCAGCCTGGGCAACGACCTCGACAAGCAGCTTACCGAGGCGGGCGTACTGGCGCGTCGCATGCCCTTCCAGGTCGATGCCACGCTGCGCCGTGCGATCAACGACGGCTCGGTGATGTTCATTGACCAACACCTGTCGGAAACCGTCGAGCAACTGCGCAATCACCAGCTAAAGCTGCCCGACATTGCAGTGATCGAAGCCGTCGCCATCACCGAGGAAGGTCATATCGTCCCCACCACCTCGGTGGGCAACTCCGCCAGCTTCGCCATCTTCGCCAAACGGGTCATCGTCGAGATCAACCTCGCCCACGATGCCAACCTCGAAGGGCTGCACGATGTCTACATTCCGACCTACCGCCCCACGCGCACTCCGATCCCGCTGACGCGCGTGGACGACCGTATTGGCAGCACTGCGATTCCCATTCCGCCGGAGAAGATCGCAGCGATCGTGATCAGCAAACAACCGGACTCCCCGTCCACGGTACTGCCGCCGGATGCCGAGACCCAGGCGATCGCCGACCACCTGATCGGCTTCTTCGAGAAAGAAGTGGCCGCGGGACGCATGAGCAACAGTCTGGCTCCGCTGCAGGCGGGCATCGGCAGCATCGCCAACGCGGTGATGTGCGGGTTGATTCATTCGCCCTTCGACAACCTGACGATGTATTCGGAAGTCCTGCAAGACTCCACCTTCGACCTGATCGACGCCGGCAAGCTGCGTTTTGCCTCAGGCAGCTCCATCACCCTATCGCAGCGGCGCAATGCCGACGTCTTCGGCAACCTGGAGCGCTACAAGGACAAGCTGGTGCTGCGCCCGCAGGAGATTTCCAACCATCCGGAGGTGGTTCGCCGGCTCGGAATCATCGGCATCAATACCGCTCTGGAATTCGACATCTACGGCAACGTCAACTCCACCCATGTCGGCGGTACGCGGATGATGAACGGCATCGGTGGCAGCGGTGACTTCGCCCGCAACGCACACCTGGCGATCTTCGTCACCAAATCGATCGCCAAGGAGGGCGCCATCTCCAGCGTGGTGCCGATGGTAAGTCACGTCGACCACACCGAACACGACGTGGACATCCTGGTGACCGAGCAGGGCCTGGCAGACCTGCGCGGCCTGGCTCCGCGCGAACGCGCACGCGTGATCATCGACAACTGCGTACATCCCGGCTATCGCGATGCGCTCTCGAACTACTTCGAAGCCGCTTGCGCCAAGGGCGGGCATACCCCTCACCTGTTGCGCGAAGCCCTCGACTGGCACATCAACCTGGAAGAGCGTGGGCACATGCTGGCCTACACCGAACTGGAGCAGGACAGCCACGTGGCTTGAGGCAGGCGCGGACCCCGCTCTCCGCACCGTAACACCCCGGTAACACACTCGGCGGCAGGCACACACTCAGCGAGTGAAGGGGCGTATCGAAACACGCCCTCGATCCTCGCCAGGAGGGGGTACTTGCTGCGGGAAGTGACTCTGCCTGGTCATATTCACTGGCTCAACGGCGAGCACTGTATTGGTCCCCAAGCCAGATCGCATCGGAGCAGTGTTTTTCACTGATACATGCGCCACAAACTAGTCTTTTTGCCTGCAAGCCTCCCTTCAACCAAAACTGTACCTGTTATTTATCTGAAAACTGTAATGAATGGCGGCCTCAATAGGGCGCACACAGACCCAATATCGGTGAAATACTGCCCCAAAGTGGATCAAAACGTAACAGTTGCTCCCTTCGGTAACAGTACAGTTACCGTCTTGGCCGTCGAAAAACACAACAATTCTGAATAGCTGTCTCTGTTGGCAGATTTGCGAGGAGCTCATCATAGGCACCGTGAATCGAGCTAACCCCGCCCAGAGGCGGAAGGAAAACATCATGGAACGCACCCTTAGTTCCGACCTCTTCGCTAGCACCCAATCCGCAGCCAAAGCCCCGCTGGCCCTTCGCGCACTGAGCACCCTGCTGCTGTGGCAGCGCCGTATGGTCAGCCGCCGCCAGCTGGCACGCCTGGATGCCCGCCTGCTCGCGGACGCCGGCATCAGCGAAGCACAGCGCTTTGCAGAGCTGAACAAACCGTTCTGGCGCTAAGCACGTTTTTAGGTCCCTGGCCTGCCTTGAAAAGCCCGTCGCTTGCGACGGGCTTTTCTTTATTCAGCCCTCGTTCCAGAGCGCCCGCCTGGCCCTGAAGGTATGCTTGCGCTAGCCTAGGCGACTGAATTCATTACCACGGCTCGACATGCGTTACCCTGCCCTCCTGCTTCTCGCCCTCCTCTGTGCCAGACCTGCGGCGGCCTTCGATCTGACCACCGACGTGGTTGCGGGCGCGCTCTACGTCACCAGTCAGATCACCAGCCTGCCCTTCCAGAACAAGATCGTCCGCGACGCCCGCGACGATGCCGCGGTATTCGTCGCCAGTGACGGCACCCAACGCGGTGCGCGCCTGGAAGCGGCACTGCACTGGCTGCGCGAACAAGATTCCGAATTGACCGCCAGCGATAGCGAACTGGCGCAGGCGATTCTCGTCCAATAAGCGACCTCAAGGAGCGACACCATGCGCAAGACTTTCGCCCTGCTCTGCCTGGGACTACTCGCGGGCACCCACGCCCAGGCACGCACTCTGGAAGCGACCAGCGATATCTTCGTGCGAGCGCTCGGCCGCAGCATCGACTTCACCTCGGATACCACCACCTCGATACGCGACATGAAGATGGTGGTAGAGGCCCGTGACGATGCGGCCAGTTTCGTCGCCAGCGACGGTGGCATCCGTGGCGCCCAGCTTGAAGCCGCCCTGCGGCGGTTGCGCGAGCACTCGGAGCAAGCACGCCAGGCCAGCGACCGCGAACTGGCTCAGGCGATATTGGCGCTATAAGGTTGCGTGAGCGGAGTCGAGGGCGCCTAGGCAGGTTTTGTCTGTTGGCCGCGCTGCTACTCGCCAGCAGCGTTTCGGCGCAAGCAGCTCTACGCCTGGATATTTCCCGGGACGGTCTGACACCTGCACAGTATTCGGCCTCCCGCGCACTGCTGGACGAGGCGCTCCAGGCCCTGCCACCGAGCTTTCGTGAGCGCCTGGATCGCACGATTCAGGTGACCTGGGAGAGTGACCTGCCCGAACACGGCTACGGTCGTGTAACCCGCCCCGACGCGCTCGCCCTCAACCGGGCATTGTTGCCGGCCCTGGCCGACGGCAGCGCTGCACGTGCGCAGACGGGCCGCACTCACGGCACCCAACGCCGCGAACTGCTGGCCACCGTACTACATGAGCTGACCCATCTCTATGACCGCGAGCACTGGGGTCCGGAGGCTGCGCTGGTCCTGCAGCAACGCTGCACGCGCCAGCGCCGGATCAACGGCGAAATCGGCCTGCCCGCCCGTTGCCGTGGCGAGACCGAGCGCCATTACAGCCTTTCCGACGATCCACGCCTGCTCGACCTCGCCGGCTGGCAACAAGCCGTAGGCCAGCGCGGCGCTCGTGAACCGAGCAACGGCCTGCGTACCCGCAGTCCGGACAGCTACGAGCTTACCGACCCCCAGGAATTCGCTGCGGTGAACATGGAGTACTTTCTCCTTGATCCGCACTATGCCTGTCGCCGTCCATCGCTGTTCGCCTACTTCACTCGGCACTTCGGCTGGAGCCCGTCGAACGAGGCACGCTGCCCAGCGCAACTGCCCTACCTGGATGCCGGCAACGACTACCAACAGGAGGCCCTGGGCAAGCTCGACCCCTCCCGCGTATACGCCGTGGACTACCTGTTCGCAGAAGCCAACGACGCCTGGGTCAGCCGCTGGGGGCACAGCATGTTGCGTTTGGTGGTCTGCGCCCCAGGCCGACCCCGGGGACCGGACTGCCGGCTGGACCTCGACCAGCACCTGGTACTCTCCTTCCGCGCCTTCGTCGACGACCTGCAGTTGTCGAGCTGGGACGGCCTGACCGGCAACTACCCCTCGCGCCTGTTCATCCTGCCGCTATCGCAGGTGATCGACGAATACACCAAGGTCGAGCTGCGCTCACTCTCCTCGGTTCCGCTGAAGCTCTCGCGCGATGAACTGGAAGCGCTGGTGCGGCGTGCGGTGGAGTTGCACTGGAGCTACGACGGGCACTACTACTTTCTGTCCAATAACTGCGCAGTGGAAACCCTCAAACTGCTGCGTGGCGGCACCGACCTGCCGGCCCTGCGCAGCCTGGACAGCATCATGCCCAATGGCCTGTTGGAGCTTCTGATCGGTATGGGCCTCGCGGATTCCAGCGTTCTCGACGACCCCGCGGAGGCATTGCGCCTGGGCTATCGCTTCGATTCCTTCCGTGACCGCTACCAGGCGATGTTCGAGGTCCTACGCCAACGTCTGCCGCTTCCGCAGCAGGACGTGCGCACCTGGCTGGAGCTACCCGCGGATGAGCGAACCCCCTGGATCGAACGCGCCGACCTGCGCGCCAGCGCAGCGTTGCTGCTGCTGGAGCAGGCGGCCTACCGGCAGCAGCTACTGCGCGCGCAGGACGAACTCAAGCAACGTTACCTGGCCGGGGACCCGGACGAACGCCTGGATCAGGTCGGCAAGACGCTTCAAGAAGTCATCGACAACAGCGGATTTCTCAGCAGTCCCGCCCAATTGCTCGACGTGGGCTACGGCATTCCCCAACCGGACGAGTGGGAGAACCTGGAGCGCAACAGCCAGGCGCACCTACAGACCCTGCGCGAACTGAATGAAAGCCTCGATGGCGACTTGCAGAAGCTACTACTGCCCGAGCGCCGCCATGAACTGGAGGCCGGACAGGCCAATGTCGAAGCAATCGGCAAGCATCTGCGCGCACTCAACGAACAGGCAGGAGGCCTGCGCCTCCAAGATGCCAAATGAGCCCGCGCCCGTGACACTCACACATCCAGACCCCGCTCACGCTCGAGATCGATCAACCGAGACGTGGGCCCATCGGGACGGAGCCGTTCGAGCACGATATTCGGCCAGCGATTGCGTGAGCGGCGCTTGGCGACGTTGTAGGTGAACTCCTGCAACCAGTGCGCCGGGTAGAACATGATTTCGGCCATCAGGCTGAACGCATCCGTCCACTCCAAGTAGTTCCTCCCGCCATTAGCAGCTTTCTTCTCTGCTATCTGTGCCAGGGTGTGTTTGTGCCAATCCGTACTTTTGACTTGGCCAGCCTTGATCATCTCCTTCACATAAACATCCGAGTCGCTGTGCTGGCCGTTCTCATCGAACCAGGGCCCGTTGTTCATATAGGCACGCAACCACTCCCAGAACCCTTTCTGCATCTGCAGCGTTTTGCCCATGGGAAGTCCAAGCCTCACTAGGAGTGCGTTTTCCGGCTCGCCCAAACGACGCACCAGAATCTCCAGCGAGGCAGTGCGCATGGCGCCCGTATGGGGGCCTACCAGCGTGGACTCACCGGCGAGCGCCTGAATGCCATCCCAAGGTGTATGAAAGAGCTCTCCGTCATGGTCGAAATAGACTTCGCGCGTCCGGCGATTGAACAGAATGGGGAGTGGTAACGGGCGGCGGGTTTCCCAAAGGAAGGGAACAAGAAAAAAACCTACCGCCCCCACTAGCTCCATCCATATACCCTCGAAATCCCCACGCAGCACGAACTGAACTGCCCCGGGTTTCGTGGAGGCCTCAACTCTTGAGAAGATGAGGCCATGAGAAAGACCACGACCTACTCCCCTGAAGTCCGTGAAAGTGCCGTACGCATGGTTCTGGAGCACCTGAACGACTACCCCTCCGAGTGGGCTGCCATTGAAGCCATAGCGCCGAAGATTGGCTGCGCCGCACAAACCCTGCATGGCTGGATTCGTCGCCATCAGACCGACGCCGGCCAACGTCCTGGGCCGACCACTGAAGAGCGTGAACGCATCAAAGCCCTGGAGCGCGAAAATCGCGAGCTGCGAAAAGCCAACGAGATTCTGCGCCTGGCCAGTGCGTATTTTGCCCAGGCGGAGCTCGACCGCCGCACCAAGTCCTGAGGGCCTTTGTCGATCAGCATCGTGACCGTCTCGGGGTCGAGTCGATCTGCCGTGTCTTGCGGATCGCCCCGTCCGGTTACCGCAAGCATGCGGCGCAGCAGCGCAACCCGGCACTGCGCTGCTGCCGTGCTCGACGCGATGACGCATTGATCTTGGAAATCCAGCGCGTATGGGACGACAACATGCAGTGCTATGGCGTGGTGAAGGTCTGGAAGCAGCTGCGGCGAGAAGGCATCGAGGCTGCCAGATGCACGGTAGAGCGATTGATGCGTCTGGCTGGATTACAGGGCATAAGGCGCGGCCAGATCCTGCGCACAACGGTGGCCGGCGACAAGTCGCTCTGCCCGCTGGATCGTGTGCAACGCCAGTTCCATGCCGACCGCCCAAATCAGCTGTGGGTGTCGGACTTCACGTATGTCTCGACCTGGCAGGGCTGGCTGTATGTGGCCTTCGTGATTGATGTCTTTGCGCGGCGCATCGTCGGCTGGCGAGTCAGTACCAGCATGAAGACCGACTTCGTACTGGATGCCCTGGAGCAAGCCCTGTATGCCCGCCAGCCACATCGCACGGGGAGCCTGATCCATCATAGCGACCGTGGCAGCCAGTACGTCTCTATTCGCTACACCGAGCGGCTGGCAGAGGCCGGCATTGAGCCCTCAGTTGGCAGCAAGGGCGATAGCTACGACAACGCCTTGGCCGAAACCATCAACGGGCTGTACAAGGCCGAGCTGATTTACCGTCAATCATGGAAGAGCCGCGAAGCTGTTGAGATGGCGACTTTGAAATGGGTGCACTGGTACAACCACCAACGCCTGCTGAGCTCAATCGGATATATCCCGCCCGCGGAGGCTGAGGCAAACTTCCACCAGCAACAAGCAAGTCAGGCCATGGCGGCCTGACTTAAACGAAACGGCCTCCACAAAAGCCGGGGCGGTTCAAACACCCCGGCCATTAATAGACTAATAATCCCTAAGGTCCCTCCTAGCGTCCCAGTAATCATCCCTCTGTTATGGTCCCACACGCCCTTCAATGCCAAGTAATGCTCAGTGTGTTCATCTGTTATGAACATTTCCCAAGGTTTTTCTCCAGTAGGGCGGTCTGAACTCAAAACCAGGCTATTGGTGGCACCCGATCGAACGCGAGCCTGCTGGATTGGATCATTTACAGCCATGTCAGCTCCTTGATTTCAACTTACGGCAGATGAGGTCTTTACAAGCCTAATAACTCCAATACATGGGCTCACAAAAAACTTCAGAGGCATACACCTCAAAAAGACAATTTTAGATATTTGCCAGAGATAAACTCACACATCTAGCCCCCGCTCACGCTCGAGATCGATCAACCGAGACATGGGCCCATCGGGACGAAGCCGTTCGAGCACGATATTCGGCCAGCGGTTGCGCGAACGGCGTTTGGCGACGTTGTAGGTGAATTCTTGAATCACGTTCATGGGATAGAAAAACAGGTGCCCTAGATAAAGCACTAGGTCGGTCCACTCCAAATAGTTCTTTCCGCCGCTGGCCGCCTTCTTTTCGGCGATGATCTGCTTGCGCCAAGAGAGAAACTCCGTGGGCTTCATATGCGCCGACAGCATCTCTTTGACAAAAGCATCGGACTCGCTGTGCTGGCCATTCTCATCGAACCAGGGCCCATTATTCATATAGGCCCGTAACCACTCCCATAATCCCTTTTGCATTTGCAGCGTTTTGCCCATGGGAAGCCCAAGGCTTACCAGTAGCGCGTTTTCCGGCTCCCCCAGACGACGCACCAGAATCTCCAGCGAGGCATTGCGCATAGCGCCCGTATGGGGACCTACCAGCGTGAACTCACCGGCGATCGCCTGAATGCCATCCCAAGGTGTATGAAAGAGCTCTCCGTCATGGTCGAAATAGACTTCGCGCGTCCGGAGATTGAACAAAATAGGCAGGGGTAGTGGACGGCTGATTTCCCAAAGGAAGGGGACAAGAAAAAAACCTACCGCCGACACTAGCTCCATCCATATACCCTCGAAATCCCAACGCAGCACTAACACCGCGGCCAACACTAGGTTCAAGAGCCCCATAGTCCCACCTAGCGTCCCGGTGATCATTCCTCTATCGCTATCACCTACTGCGGCTAACGCGAGATAATGCTCCGTGTGCTCATCTGTTAAGAACAGCTCCAATGGCTTCTCGCCAGTAGATTTATCTGCACTCAGGACCAAGCTATTAGCGCTTCCAAATTGAGCACGCGCTTTTTTTATTACGTCGCTTAGACCCATGCTAACTCCTTAATTTCTATAGCTGGCAAACTCAGCCCCTCAAGCGGCGAGTACGTTAGTTGGCCATGGATAGCATCTAATTCATCACCATTTTCTTCGTGATAAACGCGCCGGTAGAGCGCGACTCTAGGTTCGGAGGCCACATGGGTACCACCGTGCGGATCGAAGTCATTGCCCGTCCATTCCACGTCTTTACGACGCCCGCCAAACCCCAGGATGGCTCCCCAAGTTTCGTACCCTTTTAAGTGGATCTTGTGCCGTTAATGCAAGGACGTGCCTGTAGTGGTGCTGCGCCTAAACTCCAATAAGGTAGGTTTTGGGGTGCACTTCCACTGATGGCAACTTGGAAGCTCGATGGACTAGCTCCAAGGGAGAGTCTGGGCAAGTTTTTAAACGTACTGCTCATAATTAATCATTCACTCGTATGTGGCACCTGCAAGGAGAGCAGTGACTACGTTGTGAAGAGAACACCAATTCGCTCCCGAGTACGTTGCTGCACGCAGCACTTTTCAGATCCGCCCCGGAGGAAGAAGTACCTATATGCACGCGGAACAGGTAGCCGTTGGCGTTTTGCAGAATCGGCTACGAGTTGCGAACTTTCAGCTCCGGCGCGGGGAGGCTGGTAAACCATCCAGGTTTGCCATAGACGAAGCTATGTACTCTTTGGGTAGAGCGTGTTCCCCGTCAGCGGTGTTGGGGCGCTTGATGGGTGGCAGACCAAATTGGTCGGTGGGTTCCCGTGGCCTTGGAGGGGTTGATCGTAGAACTTTTCGCCATGCTTTACATTGGGCTATCGGAGAGCCAGAAACAGCGGAAAAAGTAAGCCCGGTTACTCACACATCCAACCCACGCTCGCGCTCAAGATCAATCAGACGGGTAGTCGGGCCAGCGGACTGAAGACGCTTGAGGACAATCTTGGGCCATCGATTTCGGGAGCGGCGTTTGGCGACGTTGTAGGTGAATTCTTGCAACCAATGCGTAGGGTAAAACATGATTTCAGCCACGAGGCTAAACGCATCCGTCCATTCCAGGTAATTCTTCCCGCCATTGGCAGCTTTCTTCTCTGCTATCTGTGCCAAGGTGTGTTTATGCCAATCCGTACCTTTAACTCGGCCCGCCTTGATCATCTGCTTCACATAAATATCCGACTCGCTGTGCTGGCCGTTCTCATCGAACCAGGGCCCGTTGTTCATATAGGCACGCAACCATTCCCAGAACCCTTTCTGCATCTGCAGCGTCTTGCCCATGGGAAGTCCAAGCCTCACCAGGAGTGCGTTTTCTGGCTCGCCCAAACGACGTACCAAAATCTCCAGCGAGGCATTGCGCATGGCGCCCGTATGGGGGCCTACCAGCGTGAACTCACCGGCGATCGCCTGAATGCCATCCCAAGGTGTATGAAAGAGCTTTCCGTCATGGTCGAAATAAACTTCGCGCGTCCGGCGATTGAACAGAATGGGGAGTGGTAACGGGCGGCGGGTTTCCCAGTAGAAAGGCACGACAAAGAAAGCGATAGACAACATCAGCCCAATCCAAACACCCTCTACTTTTCCATTTAGTATTAATAACGCACTCATCGCCAATCCAACTAGTGAGAGTGTGCCCCCCAGCACTCCAGTCATCATTCCTCTATCAGTGCCCCCCGCCTTTAACGCCAAGTAATGTTCAGTGTGTTCATCCGTTACGAACATCTCCCAAGGTTTTTCCCCAGTAAAGCGGTCCGAACTCAAAACCAGGCTATTGGTGGCACCAAATCGAGCGCGAGCCTGCTGAATTGGATTATTTACAGCCATGTCAGCTCCTTGATTTCAACTCGCAGCCGGTGAGGCCCTTACATGTTCAATCACGCCAAGGCGGGGACTCACATGCAAAATTTCAGAGGTCTTCATTTCAAAGAGGCGGCTTGAGAGATTTCCCAGAGGGAAACTCACACATCTAGCCCCCGCTCACGCTCGAGATCGATCAACCGAGACGTGGGCCCATCGGGACGGAGCCGTTCGAGCACGATATTCGGCCAGCGATTGCGTGAGCGGCGCTTGGCGACGTTGTAGGTGAATTCTTGAATGACGTTCATGGGGTAGAAAAACAGGTGCCCTAGATAAAGCACGAGATCAGTCCACTCCAAATAGTTCTTTCCGCCGCTGGCCGCTTTCTTTTCGGCGATGATCTGCTTGCGCCAAGGGAGAAATTCCGTGGGTTTCATATGTGCCGACAGCATTTCCTTGACGTAAGCATCGGACTCGCTGTGCTGCCCGTTCTCATCGAACCAAGGCCCGTTGTTCATATAGGCACGCAACCACTCCCAGAACCCTTTCTGCATCTGCAGCGTCTTACCCATGGGAAGCCCAAGACTCACCAAGAGCGCGTTTTCCGGCTCACCCAAACGGCGCACCAGAATCTCCAGCGAGGCATTGCGCATAGCGCCCGTATGGGGACCTACCAGCGTGAACTCACCGGCGATCGCCTGAATGCCATCCCAAGGAGTGTGAAAGAGCTCCCCGTCATGGTCGAAATAGACCTCGCGCGTCCGGCGATTGAATAGAATGGGGAGTGGTAACGGGCGGCGGGTTTCCCAGAAAAATGGAAATACAAAAAGAGCCACCGACCATAGGATCCCGATCCAGACACCACCTGTTTTACCATTAACTATCAATATTGAAATCATCACCAAGCCGACTAGAGAACTCGTTCCTCCAAGGAGCCCTGTTACGACACCCCTCTCTTCTCCCCCTCCCGACTTTAGTGCCAAGTAATTTTCAGTATGCTCATCTGTTACGAACAATTCCGAAGGTGTTTCCCCAGTATCCTCTTCCGAATTCAGAAGCAAACTATTCGTACGCCCGTAGCGACCGCGTGCTTGCCGTATTAACTCGCTCACACCCATGTCAGCTCCTTGATTTCAATAGGAGGCAGTCGAAGTCCCTCAAGTGGCGAGTAGATCAGTTCGCCATGAATGGCATCCAACTCCTCGCCGTTATTCTCGTGATAAACGCGCCGGTAGACCGCAACGCCAGGTTCGGAGGCCACATGCGTACCACCGTGCTGATCGAAGTCCTTACCGGTCCACTCCACGTCTTTACGCCGCCCGCCAAACCCCAGGAAGGTTCCCCAGGTTTCGTACCCTTTGAAGTGGATCATGTCGTCGGTTAGTGCGCTCTTGCCCGGCAGCCGTAGAAAGACATAGGTGGTGACCAGCATCCCCTGAAATGGATTGAGCTCATTGAGCCGGGTGGCCTGAAAGCTGATGGGGAATACGACCTTGTAGAACTCAGTCATCGATTGCTCGTAGCTATCGGACCAGTCGGCCGGGCGGGTGCCAAAACGGGTCTGTTTAATCCAAGCTTCCAGCGGCGTGTCCTGGGTGTACTGTCGAGCGATCACTCCGCCGACAATCACGATGGTCCATCCCAAGGCGCGAGCTGCCAGATGGGGTGCTACCGCGACTCCGCGTCCGATGGCGGCGGCCTCTCCAGCGATGACGGCGGCCCTGGCAGCACGAATGGCTCGAAAGCTCTGCACGTATAGCGTCAGGTTGGCGGCGGATGCCACGCTGAGCCCGACGTTAATCGCAGCCGTATCAAAATCACCGAGATTATAGGAATCGAAAGCGTCGACGCCATAAATCAATACGTCAAATCCAGAGGTGATTGACTGAAGGACTGCAGTTTTCGATCCAATGCTTAATGCGTCAAGCAATGCCTTCTGTGAGCTGACCTTTAATGCACCGGTAGAGTTTACAGTTTGCTCCCAGTTAACTTCGGCTACTTTCTGGATAACAGAAGCTATTGCTGAGGAAACGGCAAATCCACCACCAAAAACGTTCAACCAACTCTTACCTGAGGCGTTATCAAGCAATTGCGCCCCTCCCCACGCAAAGTTCACCCCTGCAACCAGCGCCACCAGGCATTTAACCGGCGCCTTTTCCAGGGCGTCCTTGCTGAGGTCCAGCATCCCCTTGAGGTTCACGTCCGCAGCCAAATGGCCGGTCAGCGCAGGCAGGTCCTTGGGTGGCAGGAGGCGAAAGAACGGTAGGGCATCGCCGACCGCTATGCTCAGCTTCGTGGGTTTGATGCGCTTGGGTAAGTTCGGGCGGGTGTCCATCAGGTCGCTCATCCACTCGCCGAGCTGACGCTGGGTGACCGCCTCGATGGCCAGGCGTTGCTGGCTGCGCGCCAATGCTGCGGCCAGATACAACCGCCCTGCGACCTTGCCACCCTCGTTTGCCGTTTTCAGCCCTAGTCCGGCGATGGGGGCTAGCGCGGTGAACAAGGCATCCAGCGGTGAGCCCTTCACATGTCCTGCCGTGTTCTCGGCGGCCTTGTTGAGAAGCTCGGCCAGTTTGCGCGCTTCGTCCAGCGTCGCCGAGCCGTTGTCCTTGATACCGTCGGCCAGGCCGACCAAGGCATTGATCTCACCGATACCCATTCGCTTGCCGAGCCCCAGCAACGCCCAGACGAGCCAGGGTTTCCCATCCGTTTGTTGCAAGGCCAGGGCACTTTCTATGGCACTCGCACCGGGCCCCGTGGTTGCCGGCCCTAGGCAGGCTGCTGCGAAATGCAGCTCCAGTTCAGTGCGGGCCATGGGCTGGGTAATGTCGAAATGACCGCAGGCGGTGTCCAGGCTGGCTGGCCCGCGCTGGGTCAAGGTGGCGAGCCAGGATGCCCAGAACTCGCTGAGACGACGTACATCGGCGCTGTACCGGTCTTCCTGTTGCTGCTGTGCCTGCCAGGTCGACCGTAGTTTTTCGTAGTCGGTGATACTGCGCAGTTGCGCGTTGACCTGCTGGTCGCTTTCAGCCAGGGACTTCAGCACCCCGGCCATAGCCCAGTCTTCGCCGTAGATCTGCCGCGTTACCTCGAAGGCTTGCTGGCATGCGCGCAAGAGTTCAGCGATATCAAGAACGACTCCCCAGGGATCGTCGATCAGCGCGTAGGATTGCTGCTCGCAACGCTGCATGTCCTCCAGTAGCTGCGGCCACGGGGGGCGATGGGAGGTCGAGGGCTCGCAACTCCAGCCGTAGCCCTCGGCATCCATGTAGTCGCCGATGTGCTCGTGGATGGACCGCGCCGGACCGCTGTAAGGCCCGGCCCCTGGGGTAATGCTACGCATCACCCGCGTCCGCACGGAGGCGTCGCCCTTGGCTGCCGCGAATTGCTCATCGCTCCACTGGCTGGGGGACCACACCAGGCTCGCGGAGGCCCCCGCAGGCAGCAACAGATAGGGCAACGTTCGGCTATCGATGACCTTTCCACCCCGCGGGGTCTGCAACAGCCTGGTCTGGCGGACGCGATATTCGGCCAGTCGCTGCAGATCGTCCTGCCAGACGTACAGCCAGCCATCGCGAAGCAAACGGGCGGTGTAGTTGAGATCGCGACTGCGTAGTGAGTCGAAGTAGTCGCCAATTTCCGGAAACCCACCCGCTACGGGCGGCAGGCCGAAGGCTGAAACATCCACCGGCAGGCTCGGCCCCAGGGCGTAACGAAGCGGAATGACGGCGTTCAGCAAGGGGCAGGCCGCCGCCAAAGACTGAGAGGATGGCGCGGACAGAACAGTCATACGGCCACCTCGGGAGTCGTTTCAGGCTGTTGGGCCAAGGCCTCCAGCAGAGTCCAATCGAGCACCACCTGGGCAGCCAGCCCCGATGCCCGGGGAGCGACGTCCGCCTCGGGCTCAGCATTCTCCCAGGCCAGGGTGATCTGCCGTTCGTGCTGCAGCCAAACCTGGTCGACGCCCGCCCAGAAGCCCTTGGGCCAGATCGCGCCCTGGCGCCATGCATGATAGAGCGGCCGAGCATCGCCCAGGCGCAGCCAGAATTCCCGGCGATCCGGGCTGAATACCTTCAAGCGGCGCTGCAGCAGGTTATGGAGCGCCGACACGGACAAGTCGCTGCGCAGCCACAAGGCATCCTGAATTCCATTACCGGATGCCCAGGCCCGGTAGACCGAGCTGCCCAGCGGCGCCTCCAGCAAGATGGGGCCTGCCTCGGCGATCGCCTGGTAAGCAGTACCGTGCAGGAGCGGCCACGGTTCATGCTCGGGATGCTGCTGATAAAGCCAGGCGATGGCATCCACGAAGCGAGCACCATCCAGCAACACATGCCCATGTCCCTCAGGAATGCTGCTACTCATCTAGTGACTTCCTGTCGTTTGTGCATTTTTGGCGGCTTCGCAAACCTCACAAACACCAGAGCGCGTCGTGCGGAAAAGCCAGTTCTGCTTGAGCAGCGCCTCCAAAGGGATCCCAGGCACGTCGGCATCCGCCGGCTTCACTTCCCCCGGCAGCAATGGCGCAGCCCCCGTGCCCTTTCCGGGGCGCCCGCCGGAGTTGATCTGGATCTGCGGGCCGGCCAGGGTGACGCCACTGGCATCGAGCTTGATGAAGCTACCGGCCGCCTTGAAGGTGAGTTCGGCACCGGCTTCGAGGACGACCTTGAGGCCGCTGGAGAGGTGGATCTCGTTGCCCGCTTCGACGAACTGCCCGCTGCCCAGTTTCACGTGCTGGTCGTTGGTCACCGTCAGGTGATCGTCGGCACGCAGCTCCACCTTGCGGTCGGCGTGGGTGATGCGGTGCTCCTCGGCTTCGAGCTCGGTGTAGCTGTTGGCTTCGACGCGGTCGTGGCGCTGGTGGCCGACGCGGATCTTCTGGTCGTGCTCGATGTTCTCGTCCCAGTCGCGCTGGGCGTGCAGGTAGATCTGTTCGGCGCCCTTGCGGTCTTCGATGCGCAGTTCGTTGTAGCCGCCACCGCCGGGTGAGCTGAGGGTCTTGAACACACTGCGCGTGCGATTGGCCGGCAGCTCGTAGGGCACCTGGTTCTCGGCGTGGTAGAGGCAGCCGGTGACCAGCGGCTGGTCGGGGTCGCCTTCGAGGAAACTGACCAGCACTTCCATGCCGATGCGCGGGATGGCGATGCCGCCGTAGCGATCACCGGCCCAACTGCTGGAAACGCGCAGCCAGCAACTGGTGTTGTCGTCGGCCTGGCCCTCACGGTCCCAGTGGAATTGCACCTTGATGCGGCCGTATTCGTCGCAGTGGATTTCCTCGCCTTCGGGGCCGGTGACGACGGCGCTTTGGGCGCCGAGCAGGCGCGGTTTGGGGTGGTTGGGTGTGGGGCGGTAGGGAAGGGTCCAGGGAAAGGCGGTGAAGTGGTTGCGGTAGCCCTGGGTGAAGTCTGTGGGTTGTTGATCCCCCTCTCCCGCGAGGGGAGAGGGGGAAAAGCCGAGCGGGTCGCCGACACTGCTAGTGATCGACTCTTCCAGTACCTGCGGTTGCTTGCCTTCGTGGTGGATTTTGCCGAGTAGCCAGAGGTCGTTGCAGTCCTGGCGTGGGTGTTCGGCGAGGGGCAGCAGGTGGCCGCTGCGCAGGCTGGGTTGGTCGCTGCGGCCGTGGGCCTGGAGGCGGTCGTGGCGGTGGCTTTCCAGGTGCAGGCGGGCGAGCTGACGGCCGCGTTCGCGGTCGCTGAAGTGGCCGGGGAAGGCGTAGTCTTCCAGGCCCAGCTCGTCATCGCTGAGCGTGGCCTCCAGGCGCAGGCGCGGTTTCTCGAAGTCGTAGTCGCGGCGGCTGACGCTGGCGGTGCGCACGGCGGCGCTCAGGGAGAAGCGCTCGATCACCGCCTCCTCGGCCTGCATGCCGCTGCCGGGGTGGTAGCGCGTCTGCCCGAGGCGCGGAAACATCGTCTGGTCGTCACCGAACACCAGCAGGTGGCCGTCGGGTGAATGCCGGAAGTGATAGTGGATGCCTTCCTCTTCGCACAGGCGCTGGAGAAAGTGCAGGTCGCTCTCGGCGTACTGGGTGCAGTAGACGCGCGCGGGATGTTCGCCACCCAGCTCGAAGCGGTAGTCGCCAAGGCCATGCTCGTCGAGCAGTCGGGTGATGATCTGCGGCACGCTCAGGTGCTGGAAGATGCGCGCGTTGCGCCGCCAGCCCAGCCAGGCCAGTTGCGGGCGCAGTTGCAGGTGATAGCGGGTCAGGCGGCGGCCGGAGTCGCCCTGGGTGAAGGCGTGAACCCAGCCATGGATACCCTGTTCGGCGCCCAGTTGCAGGTAGGCCGGCTGCTGCAGGAAGTCTTCCAAGGGCAGTGCCGGGTTTTCGCTGACCAGTTCCAGATCGAAGGCGAAGGGCTCGGAAAGCGCCTCGTGGCCGCTGAAGGCGAGCACCTGCAGGTCATGGGTAAGGCCGGGCAGTTCGAGGGAGAAATGCGGCTGGTTGGCGGGGGCGAGCATCCGTTGCTCCTCGGCGGTGGCAGGCGTGCTGCGCAGGGTGCCGGAGGAGCCTGAACGGGTTCGACCGAACAGTTCGCATTCGTGCCACTCGGCAGAAACCGCCAGCCAGAACCACTGAACTTGTCTGCCCGCCGATGCCTCCCATGCAAACCAGTCCCATTGAAGGAGAGACACCATGAAGAAAACCGCATCGGCCGTCTGGCAAGGTGGACTGAAGGACGGCAAGGGCAGCATCAGCACCGAGAGCGGCGCGCTGTCGGAGCAGCCCTATGGCTTCAACACGCGTTTCGAGGGCGAGCCGGGGACCAATCCGGAGGAACTGATCGGCGCGGCGCACGCGGGCTGTTTTTCCATGGCGCTGTCGATGATGCTCGGTGAGGCCGGTTTCACCGCCGAGCGTATCGAGACCACCGCCCAGGTGAGTCTGGAGAAGCTCGAGCAGGGCTTCACCATCACCGCGGTCGCCCTGAGCCTGCAGGCCAAGGTGCCCGGCATCGACGACGCGCGTTTCCAGGAAATCGCCGCCAAGGCCAAGGCCGGCTGCCCGGTTTCCAGGGTGCTCAACGCGGACATCAGCCTGCAGGCGACCCTGCAGGGCTGAAGCCCGAGCGGGGCGCCGGCGCGCCCCGCGCATCACTCACAACAGCTTCTTCACCGCCACGACGGCGTCGCCGCCCTGCTTGTCGGTGACCCCGGAAAGCCAGCCATCCAGCGCCTGCGGATTGGCCTTGAGCCAGGCCAGCGCCGCGGCACGGTAGTCGCCGCCATTGCTCGCCGCCGTAGCCATCACCGCGTTCTCCATGTCCAGGGTGAAGCTCAGGTTGGCGAACAGCTTGCCCAGGTTCGGGCAGCTCTGGGCGAAGTCCTTGCGCGCCAGGGTGTGCACACTACCGGCGCTGCCGAACCACTCCTCGCCACCGGAGAGGTAGCGGATGTCGTAGTCGACGTTCATCGGGTGCGGCGTCCAGCCGAGGAAGACGATCGGCTTCTCGCGGCGGGTCGCGCGGCCGACTTCGGCGAGCATCGCCTGCTCGCTGGACTCCACCAGCTTCCAGTCGCCCAAGTCGAAGCGCTTCTCGTCGATGATCTTCTGCAGCGACTGGTTGGCCGGCGCGCCCGCGCCGATGCCATAGATGCGCTTGCCGAAATCGTCGCCGCGCGCGGCCAGGTCGGCGAAATCATGCACGCCGGACTCGTAGACGTAGGTCGGCACCGCCAGGGTGAACTCGGTGCCTTCCAGGTTCTTGCCCAGCTCCGCGACGTCGCCCGTGGCGACGAATTTGTCGTGGTAGCCCTGCTGCGCCGGCATCCAGTTGCCGAGGAATACGTCCACCTGGCCGTCACGCAGACCACCGAAAATGATCGGCACACCGAGTGTCTGCACGGTACTGGTGTAGCCCAGGCCTTCGAGCAGCAGCCCGGCGGTGGCGTTGGTGGCGGCGATATCGCTCCAGCCGGGGTCGGCCAGGGTCACCGAGGCGCACTGCTCGGCACGGGCTGCACAACTGAAGGCGACCAGCGCGGCGACGGACGCGGCGGCGAATGTCTTGTTCATCGGCTTTCCTCTGTAGGGATGGTGGCAGCAACGGGGAAGCGCGCCTTGCGCTCCAAATCGTCCAGGTCGATGTGGTTGCGCATGTACTGCGCGCCGGCATCGACCCACGGCTGGTGGTCCCAGCTCTTGAGCTTGCCCTGCTTCAGGGATTCGGCCACCAGCCGGCGGCGACGCTGGCTGGCGAGGGTGGCGGCGGTGATCGCCGGAATGTCCCAGCGCTCGCGCGCCTCGCTGACGAAGGCAGCGAGTAGCGCGCGATGCTCGGCGGACTCGGCGAGGTTCTCGCGCTCGCGTGGGTCGGCCTGCACGTCGAACAGCAACGGCGGATCGATTTCCGAATGCACGTACTTGTAGCGCCCGCGGCGGATCATCATCAGCGGACTGACGGTGCCCTCGCCCATGTATTCGCCGATCACCTCGTCATGGCCCTCGCCACCGTCGAGATGCGCCAGCAACGAGCGACCGTCCAGTGGCAGGCCCGGCTCGAGTTCACCACCGGCCAGGGCGACGAAGGTTGGCAACAGGTCGAGGGTCGATACCGACGCCTTCACATGGCGAGCGGCGAAGCGCTGCGGCGCGTGGATCAGCAAGGGCACACGGGCGGACATCTCGAACCAGTGCATCTTGTACCAGAGGCCGCGCTCGCCAAGCATGTCGCCGTGGTCGCCGGAGAACACCACGATGGTGTCCTCGGCCAGTCCGCATTCCTCCAGGGTCTGCATCAGGCTGCCGATCTGTGCGTCGACGTAGCTGCAGGCTCCGAAATAAGCGCGCCGCGCCGCGCGTATACGCTCAGCGGGCAGCGTCTGGCCCCACAGGTCGATGACCTTGAGCAAGCGTTGGGAGTGCGGGTCCAGCTCGACCTGGGGAATCTCCAGCTCCGGCAGCGGGATGTCCTCGTCCTGGTACAGGTCCCACCAGCGCTTGGGAATGGCATAGGGGTCGTGGGGATGGGTCATCGACACGGTCAGGCAGAAGGGCCGACCGTCGTCCTCACGCACATGGTCGTAGAGGTATTGGCGCGCCTTGAACACCGTCTCTTCATCGAAATCCAGCTGGTTGGTCCGCACGCAGGGGCCGGCCTGCAGCACCGAACTCATGTTGTGGTACCAGCTCGGACGCACATCGGGTTCGTCCCAGTTCACCGCCCAGCCGAAGTCGGCCGGGTAGATGTCGCTGGTCAGCCGATCCTCGTAACCGTGCAACTGGTCCGGACCACAGAAGTGCATCTTGCCGGACAGCGCGGTGCGATACCCCAGGCGGCGCAGATAGTGCGCGTAGGTCGGGGTGTCGGCCGCCAGTTCGGCGGCGTTGTCGTAGGCGCCGATGCGCGACGGCAACTGCCCGCTGACCAACGAGAAGCGCGAGGGCGCGCACAACGGACTGTTGCAGTAAGCGGAGTCGAACACCACCGCGCGCTCGGCGAGGCGCATCAGGTTCGGCAACTGCACCGGCGAATCCGCGCGATACAGAGGCAGCGTCGGCGCGGCCATCTGGTCGGCCATGATGAACAGGATATTGGGGCGTTGCGATTTCGACATCTCATTCGTCCGGTTTATGCGATACGGTGTAGCGCATCATCGGACCTGCCGCGTTCCTGGGTAAACCTCATGGCGGGACATGCCTTGTATAAGGAGTGCTTATGCCAATGCCTGCCGCGAGCATTTCCCTGGACAGCCTGCGGGTGTTCGAGGCCGCTGCCCGCCAGCTCAGCTTCACCGCTGCGGCGCTGGAACTGGGGACGACCCAACCGGCGATCAGCCAGCAGGTAAAGCGGCTCGAGGCCCAGCTGGGCGCGCGCCTGTTCGACCGCGTCTACCGCGGCATCCTGCTCACCGAGGCGGGCGCCACCCTGCTCGAACACGTACAGCGTGGCCTGCATGCTTTCGGCGAGGGCCTGGAGGCACTCGACGGCGGAGCGCACAACGAAGTCCTGCAGGTCGCCTGCGACTCCGCCTTCGCCGCCTTCTGGCTGATGCCGCGCCTGCCGCGCTTCCACCAGAGTCATCCGGACATTCACGTCAGCCTGCTCAGCGGCGAACGCGGCACGGCGCAGCTGCGCGCGCCGACAGACATCGCCATCCATTTCGGCGACGGTCGCTCGACGCGCAGCGACGGGCTGCTGCTGTTCCGCGAGGAAGTCTTCCCGGTCGCCAGCCCGCTGCTGCTGGAGCGCCACAACGGTCACTGGAGCCATCTGCCGCTGCTGCAGTTGCAGCCCCCGACGGAGGCACGCTGGTTCGACTGGCCGACCCTCTTCACCACTCTGGGCCTGGCGCCCCCGAGCACACCGGGCGCACTGCGCTTCGACAACTACACCTTGCTGATCCAGGCCGCCATCGCCGGTCAGGGCCTGGCCATCGGCTGGCGACACCTGGTCGACGAATTGCTGGAGCGCCGCGTGCTGCAACGGGTGACTGCGGCCAGCGCATACTCGGCGTACGGTTATTACGCCTTCACCCCCACGCGCAAGAGACGCCAGCGCCTGGTGGCGCGCTTCTCCGAATGGCTGCAGAGCGAACTGGCGGCGGGGACTGACGGCAACGATTCGGCTCAATGAAAACGCACCTGCGCACGCAAGTGCTGGGGACGCTCCAACTCATCGACGACGCCAGCGGCGAAGCGCCGCAAACGCATCGCCTCCGCGCAATGCTCGGGATCGCGCAGTTGTGCGAGGCTCACCTGGGCGCCTTCCGGCGCCTGTACCAGCGTCCAGTCCAAGCTGCTATCGAGCAACGCACTGCGGCAGTCCGCGTCCAGGCTCGCATCCTCGTGGATCACCAACAGACGCCGGGTATCGGCTTTTGGCAGACCCGCGAGCAATGCGCGCAACGCGCCGACCAGGGTATCTGGCGGCAGGTCCCGATCCCCCACCGGAAGCGGGCCATCCGCCAGGCAGCAGAGCACGCCGTCGCTGCCCGCGATACTGATCGCCACGCTCTCGGCTCGATAGAGATCGCCCGGTTTGGCGCTCAAGCCCGGCATTGCCTCCAGTGCGTTGAGTTCACCGACGACCGCGACCACCTCGTGCTGACGTGCCAGCAGTTCGGCGAGCAGCGCTGTCCCCAGGCTGCCCCGCACGCCATAGACGGCGTACTTGCGTAGAGCGGTTTCCGCGTTGCGCATCGCTTCAGCGACGCCAGACCAGCCAGCCGACCAGCGCGGCGACACCGACGCCCAGCAGCACGCTGGAGGTCGGATGCTCGCGCACGCAATCACGCGCGGCCAGGCCGGCCTGGCGGCCGCGGCGGTAGAGCTCGCGGTAGGTATCGTCCAGGTGATGATCGTTCCACAGACGCTCGGTGCGCTGGCGCAGCGAGCGCAAGGCCTTGTGCGACTCTTCGCTGGCATCGTCGCGCAGGTCGTCCAGCGCAGCCAGCAGTTGTTCGATCTGGCGGCCGATCTCGTCGCGGTCGAGGGCTTTTTCGCGTTTCATGAGGCTCATGGCGGGCTCCGTGGCTGACTAGGGGTTAGGGTCTGTGACGTTTCATTCGTGGCCGCCTCAGCAGGATCGACCCGGAGGGTGGTGCCGCCGAGGCCGAACCAGAAATGACCAGCACCTAATCGCCGGTCATTTCTGGCAACCACGGGGTTTTCGAATGAAATGGCAACACGCCCTAACTCTGACCGCAGCGACGATCAGTGGTGCCCTGCGACTGGCCGCCGCGCTGGCGAGCGCGTATCTTACGGCGCATTCCGCGAGGCGCCGCCTCGCTCATTACCGCGGGGTTTCCCTGCCTGGGTCGGTACGATGAAATCGCTGTTTCGCAAAACCCTGGTTCCCCTCTTCGGTCTTGCACTGCTTGGCGCCAGCCTGGCCAGCCAAGGCGCACCCAAAGTCCAAGAACTGGCATCCGGCAGCGCCCTGCTGGTCGACCTGAGCAGCGGCAAAGAGCTGTATTCCAGCCATCCGGACATGGTGGTACCGATCGCCTCGGTGACCAAACTGATGACCGCCGTGGTCCTGCTCGACGGCAAGCAGTCGATGGACGAGAAGCTGGCGGTCAAGATCGACGACGTGGCGCAGATGCGCGGCATCTATTCCCGCGTGCGCCTGGGCAGCACCCTGAGCCGCCGCGAGCTGCTACTGATCACCCTGATGTCGTCGGAAAACCGCGCCGCCACCACGCTCGCCGAGTACTACCCGGGCGGCGTGCCGGCCTTCGTCAAGGCGATGAACGCCAAAGCGCGTCAACTGGGCATGCGCAACACCCGCTACGTGGAACCCACCGGCCTCTCCGAACAGAACGTCTCCAGCGCCCAGGACCTGGTCAAACTGCTCAAGGCGACCCAGAACTACCCGCTGATCGGCCAGTTCAGCACTACCCGTGAGAAAACCGTGGCCTTCGGCAAGCCCAACTACACCCTGGGCTTCCGCAACACCAACCGCCTGGTGGACAAGTCCAACTGGAGCATCCAGCTGACCAAGACCGGCTTCACCAACGCCGCCGGCCACTGCCTGGTGATGCGCACCACCATGAACGGCAAGCCGGTCGCCTTCGTGGTGCTCGATGCCTTCGGCAAGTACACCCACATGGCCGACGCCAATCGCTTGAAGAAGTGGCTGGAGACGGGCCAGGTCAGCCCCGTGCCCGCTTCCGCGCTGAGTTACAAGCAGCAGCGCCTTGCACAGCGCAAGAGCGCGCAGAGCGCGCTGACCCAGGCCGCCAAATAATTCGGGGCATTCCTCGACGCCTGGGAGGAGAACGCCCAAGGCGTCGGGGGAAGAGACTCTTCGCAATGGGTAAAGCCATTGCAACATGACTTCGGCGCCCACCTGTTGAGTTCTGCAGCTACGCCTGACTCTGGCGGTTGGCGATCGACACCTGGTCGTTCAGCGTCCAGAAGTCGTAGAGCACGCCGACGAAGCACAGACCACCGGTGAACAGATAGAGGATGCCGGTGATCCACTTGCCCTGGTACATGCGGTGCACGCCGAAGATGCCGAGAAAGGTCAGCAGGATCCAGGCGACGTTGTAGTCCAGCTTGCCGCTGGCGAAGCGCAGGTCCGCCTCACGGTCCATCGCCGGAATCAGGAACAGGTCGATGATCCAGCCGATCAGGAACAGGCCGAAGGTCAGGAACCAAATTGTCCCGGTCACCGGTTTCCCATAGTAAAAGCGGTGCGAGCCGGTAAAGCCGAATATCCACAGCAGATACCCGATGACCTTGCTGTGGGTGTCGTGTTGCGTCATGCGTGACCTCCAGAAAGGGCGACGACCGGCGCGCTGGCCGGCTTGAAGAGGCGCGGCGGCATGGTGATACTGTACATAAATACAGTCAAGCAATGCCCATGGACCTCATCGCCAAGCTTACCGTACTCGCCGATGCCGCCAAGTACGACGCCTCCTGCGCCAGCAGCGCCGCCCCGCGCCGGGACTCCCGCGGCAAGGACGGCCTGGGCGCAAGCAGCGGCATGGGCATCTGCCACAGCTTCACCCCCGACGGGCGCTGCGTATCGCTGCTCAAGGTGCTGCTGACCAACTTCTGCCTCTACGACTGCCAGTACTGCGTCAACCGACGCTCCAGCGACGTGCCGCGGGCGCGCTTCAGCCCGGCCGAGGTGGTCACGCTGACCCTGGATTTCTACCGGCGCAATCTGGTCAGCGGACTGTTCCTCTCCTCCGGGATCATCCGTTCGGCGGACTACACCATGGAACAGCTGGTCGAGGTGGCGCGCAGCCTGCGTGAGGACCACCTGTTCCGTGGCTACATCCACTTGAAGACCATTCCCGATGCCGACCCGCGACTGATCGAGCAGGCCGGGCGACATGCCGACCGCCTGAGCGTCAATGTCGAGCTGCCCAGCGAAGCGGGGTTGACGCGCCTGGCGCCGGAAAAGGATGGCGCCAGCATTCGCCAGGCGATGGGACGTATTCGCCTGGGCCACGAGGAGGCGGCCGCGGAAAGTCGCGCACCACGCTTCGCCCCGGCCGGACAGAGCACGCAGATGATCGTCGGCGCGGACGCCAGCGACGATGCCAGCATCCTCGCCAGCGCCCAGCGCCTGTACCGCAGCTACGGCCTGAAGCGCGTCTACTACTCCGCCTTCAGTCCAATCCCGCAGAGCCCGGCCAGCGTACCGGCGGCGGCGCCCCCGCTGCTGCGCGAACATCGCCTGTACCAGGCGGACTTCCTGCTGCGCGGTTACGGCTTCGCCGCCGAGGAACTGCTGCCCGGCAGCGGCGACCTGGCGCTGGACATC
This sequence comes from Pseudomonas sp. R4-15, assembly GCF_055768815.1. Classification (NCBI taxonomy): domain Bacteria; kingdom Pseudomonadati; phylum Pseudomonadota; class Gammaproteobacteria; order Pseudomonadales; family Pseudomonadaceae; genus Pseudomonas; species Pseudomonas sp. R4-15. The sequence continues at coordinate 944,526 of NZ_CM147293.1, read as the reverse complement.
GACCCCAAACTGGCCTGGGCACTGCGCCATCGCGAGCGCTTCCCGCTGGACCTCAACCGCGCCGATGTCACGCTGATCGCCCGGGTGCCGGGGATCGGCGTGCGCAACGCCGAGCGGCTGGCGGCGCTACGCCGCGAGCGCCGCATCCGCTACGCCGATCTGCTGCGCCTGCGCTGCTCGATGGACAAGGTCGCGCCCTTCGTCGTCACCCAGGACTATCGGCCACGCCAGGACGGTATCGAGTCCGCCGCGCTGCATGCGCGGCTGGCGGCGCCAGCCACTCAATTGAGCCTGTGGTGAACCGCCTGGCGCAGTGCGTGAACGGCTTCGCCGACTGGCGCGCACGCGCCCGCGAACTGCTCGCCGCCGGCATCCCGCCCGACGCAGTGACCTGGACGGACGCCGATGCGCCCGACGACCTGCTGGCGAGCATCGGCGAGTCTCCGGCACGCTACGACGCCCGCCCCGCCCGGGTGCCGCGCGAACTGCCGGAGCGCCTGTCGCTGGCCGCGCGCTACCGCGGCGAAGGACGCTGGGCATTGCTCTACCGGGTACTCTGGCGGGTGGCTCAGGGCGAACGGCAGGCGATGCTCGCCGGCGACCCGGACGGTTCCGAACTGCAGCGACGGATCAAGACGGTGACCCGCGAAGCCCACCATATGCACGCCTTCCTGCGTTTTCGCCAGCAAGCGGGCACGCCGGAATTCGTCGCCTGGCACGCCAGCGCCCACGACGTACTCGACCTCGGCGCCGAGCACTTCGCCCGACGCATGGGGCGCCACAGCTGGCTGATCGTCACGCCCGAGGGCGCCGCCTTCGGCGAGAACGGCCAGGTACGCTATCAGCGCCCGCTGGACCCGGCCCTGCGCGCCTATGCCGAAGGCCGTGAAGACGCCTGCGACGAGTTGTGGAAGGCCTACTACGCCAGCACCTTCAACCCCGCCCGGCTCAACGAGAAGGTGATGCGCGGGCACATGCCGGCACGCTTCTGGAGGGACCTGCCGGAGGCGCCGTTGATCGCCGAGCTGACCCGCCAGGCACGTGCCGGTGGCCGGCGCCTGGCGCAGGCCGGCGAGGTCGCCCGGCGCGAAGGGCACGCGGTGCTCATCGCCCAGGAGAAGGCGGCGCCACAACGTCCGACGACGCAGCGCCTGGACGCCTGCCGTGATTGCGAGATCTGGCGCCAGGCCACTGCGGCGGTGCCCGGCGAAGGCCCCCTGGATGCACGCATCATGCTGGTCGGCGAGCAGCCGGGGGATCACGAGGACCTCGCCGGACGGCCCTTCGTCGGCCCGGCCGGTCAACTATTGGGGCGCACGCTGGCCGAGGCCGGGCTGGCGCGCGAGGCGCTCTACCTGACCAACGCGGTGAAGCACTTCAAGTGGCAGCCGCGCGGCGGACCACAGGGACGCGGTGCCTTGCGCAAGCACGCCACGCCCAAGCCTGCCGAAGTGCGCGCCTGCCACCCCTGGCTGGTCGAGGAACTGGCGCGGGTGAAGCCGCGCGTGGTGGTCGCCCTGGGGCGCACCGCGCTCGCCTCGCTGCTTGGGGTACACGACGCCGCGCGGGTGCGCCTGGCGGACTTCGCCGGCCAGGCCTTCGCCCAGGGCGAGCATCTGCTGATCGGCGCGCCGCATCCCGCGGCGATATTGCGCGACGCCCAGGGCGGAGTGGCCCTGCGCGCCGAACTGCTCGCGGCCCTGAGCCTGGCCCGTGAGCTGGCGGACGAAGCCCCGCGCTGAACGCTTCAGCGCAGGCGCGACGGGCCGTCCAGGTCCTCGGCGATCTCCAGGGACAGGCCGGTGGCGCTCTGCCCCGCTTCCTCGATGGCGTCTGCACCGGTATCGGCACCGAGCTTGATCATCAGGCGCAGGTCGTTGGCCGAGTCGGCATGCGCCAGGGCATCCTCGTAGCTGATCTCGCCGGCGGCGAAGAGGTTGTAAAGTGCCTGGTCGAAGGTCTGCATGCCCTGCTCGGTGGAGCGCTTCATCAGCGCCTTGAGCTCGTGCACCTCTCCCTTGCGGATCAGGTCGGCAGCCAGCGGGGTGTTCAGCAGTACCTCGATCACCGCGCGGCGGCCCTTGCCGTCCGGCGTCGGCACCAACTGCTGGGCGACGATGGCGCGCAGGTTCAGCGACAGGTCCATCCACACCTGTGGGTGCCGGTCCGGCGGGAAGAAGTGGATGATGCGGTCCAGCGCCTGGTTGGCGTTGTTGGCATGCAGGGTGGCCAGGCACAGATGGCCGGTCTCGGCGAAGGCCACCGCGTAGTCCATGGTCTCGCGGGTACGCACCTCGCCGATCATGATCACGTCCGGCGCCTGGCGCAGGGTGTTCTTCAGCGCCACCTCGAAGGAGTCGGTGTCGATGCCCACCTCGCGCTGGGTGACGATGCAGCCCTGGTGCTGGTGGATGAACTCGATCGGGTCTTCGATGGAGATGATGTGGCCGCTGGAGTTCTTGTTGCGGAAGCCGATCATCGACGCCAGCGAGGTGGATTTGCCGGTGCCGGTGGCGCCGACGAAGATCACCAGGCCGCGACGGGTCATCGCCAGCTTCTTCAGCACCTCGGGCAGGCGCAGCTCCTCCATGGTAGGGATGCGCGTCTCGATACGCCGCAGCACCATGGCCACCAGGTTGCGCTGGTAGTAGGCACTGACGCGGAAGCGCCCGATGCCGCGCGCGCTGATCGCGAAGTTGCACTCGTGACTGGCGGCGAAATCGCGGCGCTGCTGCTCGTTCATCACGCCGAGCACCGTCTCCCGGGTCTTCTCCGGCGTCAGTGGCTCGCCCACCGGATGCAGCTTGCCGTTGATCTTGATCGACGGCGCAACGCCGGCGGTGACGAACATGTCGGAAGCGCCCTTCTCGACCATCAGGCGCAGCAGTTTCTCGAATTCCATGGACTCACCCGTGGCTGGCAATGGCGATAGCATGCCCAGCTGGACGCGCGCATGCACGCATCCAGCTCAAGAAAGTGCCGCACGGTCGGGCTCGGAACCTGTTTCGATCCCGCTGGCGCAAGGGCGAACCCTGTACAGCCCTCAGAGCATCTCGGGTGCCTTGGCCTTCTCCCGCGCCGACTCGCGCGTGACCACGCCGCGCTGCACCAGGCCCTTGAGGCACATATCGAGGGTCTGCATGCCCAGCGCGCCGCCGGTCTGGATCGCCGAGTACATCTGCGCCACTTTGTCCTCGCGGATCAGGTTCCGGATCGCCGGCGTGCCGATCATGATCTCGTGGGCCGCGACGCGCCCGCCGCCGACCTTCTTCATCAGGGTCTGCGAAACCACCGCGGTGAGCGACTCGGAGAGCATCGAGCGCACCATCGACTTTTCCTCGGCGGGGAACACGTCGACCACGCGGTCGATGGTCTTCGCCGCGCTGGTGGTGTGCAGGGTGCCGAACACCAGGTGACCGGTCTCCGCGGCGGTAAGCGCCAAGCGGATGGTCTCCAGGTCACGCATCTCGCCGACCAGGATGATGTCCGGGTCCTCGCGCAGCGCCGAGCGCAGGGCCTCGGAGAAGCCCAGGGTGTCGCGATGTACCTCGCGCTGGTTGACCAGGCACTTCTTCGACTCGTGGACGAACTCGATGGGGTCCTCGATGGTGAGGATGTGTTCGTAGCGGGTGTTGTTCAGGTAGTCGAGCATCGCCGCCAGGGTGGTGGACTTGCCCGAACCGGTGGGACCGGTGACCAGCACCAGGCCGCGCGGTACGTCGGCGATCTTCTTGAACACCTCGCCCATGCCCAGTTCTTCCATGGTCAGCACCTTGGAAGGAATGGTACGGAACACCGCGCCGGCGCCACGGTTCTGGTTGAACGCGTTGACGCGGAAACGCGCAACGCCAGGCACTTCGAAGGAGAAGTCGGTCTCGAGGAATTCCTCGAAATCCTTGCGCTGCTTGTCGTTCATGATGTCGTAGATCAGCGCATGAACCTGCTTGTGTTCCATCGGCGGCAGGTTGATGCGGCGCACGTCGCCATCCACGCGGATCATCGGCGGCAGGCCTGCGGACAGGTGCAAGTCGGATGCGCCCTGCTTGGCGCTGAACGCCAGCAGCTCGGTAATATCCATGGGACTCCCCAATCATGAACGAGCAGGTAGAATGCCAGAGCCCGCGACGCCGGGCCCTGGAGCGCGAGTAATGTCCACGATAGCAGAGAATATTGCAAAGGTTCGGGCGCGCATCCGCGCCGCCGAAGCCGCCGCGAAGCGGCCGCCGCAGAGCGTCGGGCTGCTCGCCGTGAGCAAGACCAAACCCGCCGCGGCGATCCGCGAGGCGCACGCCGCCGGGCTCGTCGACTTCGGCGAGAACTACCTGCAGGAAGCCCTCGCCAAGCAACTGGAGTTGGCCGACCTGCCCTTGAACTGGCACTTCATTGGCCCCATCCAGTCGAACAAGACCAAACCGATCGCCGAGCATTTCGCCTGGGTGCACTCGGTGGACCGCCTGAAGATCGCCGAACGCCTGTCGGCCCAACGCCCGGAGCACCTTCCGCCACTCAACGTGTGCCTGCAGGTGAACGTCAGCGGCGAGGCCAGCAAGTCCGGCTGCGCGCCCGATGAGCTGCCGGCGCTCGCCGCCGCCGTGGCGGCGCTGCCGCGACTGACGCTGCGCGGACTGATGGCGATCCCCGAGGCCACCGAGGACGCCGCCGCCCAGCACGCCGCCTTCGCCCGCCTGCGCGAGCTGGCGCGTGAGCTGAACCCGCCCCTGGAGACGCTTTCCATGGGCATGAGCCATGACCTGGAAGCGGCGATCGCCGAGGGTGCCAGTTGGGTGCGCATCGGTACCGCACTGTTTGGCGCCCGTGACTATTCCGCCACCTCCCCACGCTAAGGAACCTAGATGAACACTCCCCGTATCGCCTTCATCGGTGCCGGCAACATGGCCGCCAGCCTGATCGGCGGCCTGCGCGCCCAGGGCGTACCGGCAGAGCGTCTGTGCGCCGCCGACCCCGGCGACGCCACCCGCGCACGCGTCGAAACCGAGCATGGCATCGCAACCTTCGCCGACAATGCCGAGGCGGTCGCCAGCGCCGATATCGTGGTGCTGGCGATCAAGCCACAGGTCATGGCCGACGTCTGCCGCGCCCTGGCGCCGCACCTGCGTGCCGACACGCTGGTGGTTTCGGTGGCCGCCGGCATCACCTGCGCCAGCCTGCAGAGCTGGCTCGGCGAACGCGCACTGGTGCGCTGCATGCCGAACACCCCGGCGCTGTTGCGCCAGGGCGTCAGTGGCCTGTACGCCAACGCCCAGGTCTCCGCCACGCAGCGCGAACAGGCGCAAGCGCTGCTGGGCGCGGTCGGGGTGGCTCTATGGCTGGACGAGGAAAAACAGATCGACGCGGTGACCGCCGTTTCCGGCAGCGGCCCGGCCTACTTCTTCCTGCTGGTCGAGGCAATGACCGCCGCCGGCGAGAAGCTCGGTCTGCCCCGCGAGACCGCCGCCGAACTGACCCGCCAGACCGCCCTGGGCGCCGCGCGCATGGTCTGCGAGAGCGATGTCGACGCCGCCGAACTGCGGCGCCGGGTCACCTCGCCGAACGGCACCACGCATGCCGCCATCGAAACCTTCCAGGCCGGCGGCTTCGAGTCGCTGGTAGAGTCCGCTCTCAACGCAGCGGCGAATCGCTCCGCGGAGCTCGCCGAACAACTGGGCAAGTGAGGAAAGCCATTCCATGAACGGGTTCAATACCGCCCTGATCTACGTGATCCAGACCCTCGGCAGCCTGTACCTGCTGATCGTGCTGTTGCGCTTCATCCTGCAGATGGTCCGCGCCGACTTCTACAACCCGCTGTCGCAGTTCATCGTGCGCGCTACTCAGCCGCTGCTGCGCCCACTGCGCAAGGTGATCCCCGGCTTCGGCGGCGTCGACCTGGCCTCACTGGTGCTGGCGATCCTGGTCCAGCTGGTGCTGATGATCATCACCCTGCTGCTGATGGGCTACGGCGTCGCCGGCTTCGTCGGCCACCTGCTGGTGTGGTCGGTAATCGGCGTGACGGCGCTGTTCGTCAAGGTGTTCTTCTTCGCCCTGATCGTCAGCGTGATCCTCTCCTGGGTCGCACCAGCCAGCCACAATCCGGCGGCCGAGTTGGTCAACCAGATCTGCGAACCGCTGCTGGCACCGTTCCGCCGCCTGCTGCCGAACCTCGGCGGTCTGGATATCTCGCCGATCTTCGCCTTCATCGCGATCAACCTGTTCGACATGCTGGTGATCAACAACCTGGCGGCCATGAGTGGCATGCCGCGCGTGCTCAGCCCGTTCATGTGATCCCCCGCGCGGCGGTCCTGCCGCCGCGCGTTTTCCTTTAGAATCTCGCCTCCACCGCTCACGAGCAGGACGATGTCCAGCGATTTCCCCGCCGATTCCGTCGGCCTGGTCACGCCCCAGGTCGCGCACTTTTCCGAGCCATTGCCGCTGGCCTGCGGCCGCAGCCTGGCCGACTACGACCTGGTCTACGAGACCTATGGCGAACTCAACGCGGCCCGCAGCAACGCGGTGCTGATCTGCCACGCCCTCTCCGGCCACCACCATGCCGCCGGCTACCACCATACCGACGAGCGCAAGCCGGGCTGGTGGGACGCCTGCATCGGGCCGGGCAAGCCGATCGACACGCGCAAGTTCTTCGTCGTTTCACTGAACAATCTCGGCGGCTGCAACGGCTCCACCGGCCCGAGCAGCGCCAACCCGGAGACCGGCAAGCCCTACGGCGCGGACTTTCCAGTGGTCACCGTGGAGGACTGGGTGAACAGCCAGGCGCGCCTGGCCGACCGCCTGGGCATCACGCAATGGGCGGCAGTGATCGGCGGCAGCCTGGGCGGTATGCAGGCGCTGCAGTGGACCATCAGCCACCCCGAGCGGGTGCGTCATTGCGTAGCCATCGCCTCGGCCCCGCGACTGTCGGCGCAGAACATCGCCTTCAACGAGGTGGCACGCCAGGCGATCCTCTCCGACCCCGAATTCCATGGCGGCCGTTTCCAGGAACAGGGCGTGATCCCCAAGCGCGGACTGATGCTGGCGCGCATGGTCGGGCACATCACTTACCTTTCCGATGACGCCATGGGCGAGAAATTCGGCCGCGAGCTGAAGACCGACCAGCTCGCCTATGACTTCACCAGCGTGGAATTCCAGGTGGAGAGCTACCTGCGCTACCAGGGCGAGGAATTCTCCGGGCGCTTCGACGCCAATACCTACCTGCTGATGACCAAGGCGCTGGACTACTTCGACCCGGCACGCGCCCACGGCGGCGACCTGGCGCAGACCTTCGCCCCGGCGCAGGCGCGCTTCTGCCTGATGTCCTTCACCACCGACTGGCGCTTCTCCCCGGCGCGCTCGCGGGAGATCGTCGATGCGCTGGTCGCCGCCGACAAATCGGTGAGCTACCTGGAGATCGACGCGCCCCAGGGCCACGACGCCTTCCTCCTGCCGATCCCGCGCTACCTGCAGGGTTTCGGCGCCTACCTGCAGCGCATCGAGGTATGAGCATGCGAGCGGATCTGGAGATCATCCAGGACTGGATTCCTGCCGGTAGCCGGGTTCTCGACCTGGGCTGCGGCGATGGCGAGCTGCTGGACTGGCTCGGCCGCCACAAGGGCGTCTCCGGCTACGGCCTGGAGATCGACGGGCAGAAGATCGCACGCTGCCTGGAGCGCGGTGTCAGCGTACTGGAGCAGAACCTCGACGACGGTCTGGGCAACTTCGCCAGCGACAGCTTCGACGTGGTGGTGATGACCCAGTCGCTGCAGGCACTGCGCTACCCGGACAAGGTCCTGCAAGAGATGCTGCGGGTCGGCAAGAGCTGCGTCATCACCTTCCCCAACTTCGGCCACTGGCGCTGCCGCTGGTACCTCGCCGGCAAAGGACGGATGCCGGTCTCGGATTTTTTGCCGTACACCTGGTACAACACGCCGAACATCCACTTCTGCACCTTCGAGGACTTCGAGCGCCTGTGCCGCGAACTCGGCGCCAAGGTGACCGATCGCCTGGCGGTGGACCGCGAGCACCGGCACGGTTGGGCCAGCCGCGCCTGGCCCAACCTGTTCGGCGAGATCGGCATCTATCGCATCGCCTCGTCGGGCGCCCTCGCCAATCACCCGTAAAAGGAGGAACGCCATGTCACGCCTGATCGCTGCCCTGTTCACCCTCTGCCTGAGCCTGTCAGCCGCCGCCATCGAGCGCAGCCACAGCTTCGGCGAACTGACGGTGCACTACAGCGCTTTCAATTCCAGCTTCCTGCAACCGCAGATCGCCGCCAACAGCGGCCTGGTGCGGAGCAAGACCCAGGGCGTGCTCAACGTCGCCCTGGTGCAGGACGGCAAGCCGGTGGCCGGTAGCGTCAGCGGCCAGCTCAAGGACCTCACCGGGCGCAGCAAAGCGCTGAACTTCCGCCAGGTGCGCGACGGCGACGCCATCTACTATCTGACCCAGTACCCCATCGAATCCCGCGAGGTACTGACCTTCGACCTGCAGGTGCGCGGCCCGGACGGCGCCAGCCACCCGCTGACCTTCGACCAGGAAGTGTTTCCCGACCCATGAGTGACCTCAGCGAAATCGTCCTTGCCAGCCACAACGCCGGCAAGCTCAAGGAACTCCAGGCCATGCTCGGCGCCACGGTGAAACTGCGCGCGGTCGGCGAGTTCAGCCAGGTGGAGCCCGAGGAAACCGGCCTGTCGTTCGTCGAGAACGCGATCCTCAAGGCACGCAACGCGGCGCGCCTGTCCGGTCTGCCGGCGCTGGCCGACGACTCCGGGCTGGCGGTCGACGCCCTGGGCGGCGCGCCGGGCATCTACTCCGCGCGCTACGCCGAGGGCCAGGGCGACGCGGCGAACAACGCCAAGCTGCTCGACGCGCTCAAGAACGTGCCGGATGCCGAACGCGGCGCCCAGTTCGTCTGCGTACTGGCGCTGGTGCGGCACGCCGACGACCCACTGCCGATCCTCTGCGAAGGCCTCTGGCCGGGGCGCATCCTGCATGCCGCCCAGGGCGAACACGGCTTCGGCTACGACCCGCTGTTCTGGGTGCCGGAAGCCGGCTGCTCCAGCGCCGCGCTGGACCCCGAAACGAAGAACCGCCTGAGCCATCGCGCACGGGCCATGGTGCTGCTCAAGCAGCGCCTGGGAATCGCTTGAGCACGCCGCACCTCGTCCTGCCGCCGCTGGCGCTGTACGTCCACATTCCCTGGTGCGTGCGCAAGTGCCCGTACTGTGACTTCAACTCCCATGCCGCCGGCGACGCCCTGCCCGAAGAAGCCTACGTCGACGCGCTGCTCGCCGACCTCGACGCCGACCTCACGCATGCCCACGGCCGTGAACTGACCTCGATCTTCTTCGGCGGCGGCACGCCGAGCCTGTTCAGTGCCCGCGCCCTTGGCCGGCTGCTGGAAGGCGTGCAGCGCCGCCTGCGCTTCGCCGACGATATCGAGATCACCCTGGAAGCCAATCCCGGGACCTTCGAACAGGCCAAGTTCCGCGACTACCGCCGGCTCGGCATCAATCGCCTGTCGATCGGCGTGCAGAGTTTCCAGAGCGCCCAGCTCAAGGCACTCGGACGCATCCACGACGGCGATGAGGCGATCCGCGCCGCCGACATGGCGCGCGCGGCGGGCTTCGACAACTTCAACCTGGACCTGATGCACGGCCTGCCCGGCCAGGACCTCGCCGGCGCCCTGGCAGACCTCGCCACCGCCATCGCCCAGAATCCCACGCACCTGTCCTGGTACCAGCTGACCCTGGAACCCAACACCGTGTTCTACAGCCAGCCGCCGGTGCTGCCGGAAGACGAGACGCTGTGGGACATCCAGGAAGCCGGCGCCGCGCTGCTCGCCGAGCACGGCTTCGTCCAGTACGAGACCAGCGCCTACGCCCGCGACGGTCGCCGCGCCCGGCACAACCTGAACTACTGGAGCTTCGGCGACTTCCTCGGCATCGGCGCAGGCGCCCACGCCAAGCTCAGCGCCTCGGATGGACGCATCCTGCGCCGCTGGAAGACCCGCCTGCCGAAGGACTACCTCGACCCGCAGAAGGCATTCCGCGCCGGCGAGCGGCTGCTCGAGGCCGGCGAGCTGCCGTTCGAGTTCCTGATGAACGCCCTGCGCCTGGTCGACGGCGTACCGGCGGAATTGTTCAGCCAGCGCACCGGCCTGCCGCAGAGCGCCCTCGAAGCCGGCTGCCGCGCCGCCCGCGAGCAGGGCCTGCTGGTCGATGACCCGACGCGCCTGCAACCCACCGCCCGCGGCCAGCTATTCCTCAACGACCTGCTGCAGCACTTCCTCGATTGACGCCATCGCCGCTGGTTACAACGGGGTGCTGGCTCCAACCATAGGATGCCGTTGAGGGCCCAGCCCGATGCCCATCGGCCTCGCCCGCGATGGGTATCGTCGCTATGCGACTCAACCCATCCTACGCATCCACCCGTTCCCGGCACCGAAGTCACGGACGCAGAGCGTCCGGGGCTGCATTCCTACGCGGGAGCATACGATCAACTTCCTCCTGCTGGCTCCAGCCGTAGGATGGGGCGGGCCGCGTAGGCTGAGGGCGCAGCCCGATACCCATCGCAGCACTACCGCACCGCCGAGATGCCCCCGCCGTACCTACGCAACCGAAAAATCTGCTAACAATGGCCCGGTCGGTGGCCGCGCTCTCGCTGGGCGATAATGCCGCCTCCCCACTGCCGGAGTTTCCATGAACAGCACCGTTGCCAACGAAGGCGAAAAGATCCTCATCGTCGATGACGACGCCCGCCTGCGCCGCCTGCTCGAACGCTTCCTCGACGAGCAGGGCTACCGTGTGCGCGCAGTGGAGAACGTCGAGCAGATGGACCGCCTGCTGTCGCGCGAGCTGTTCCACCTGCTGGTGCTGGACCTGATGCTGCCGGGCGAGGACGGTCTTTCCGCCTGCAGCCGGCTGCGCGAGGCCGGCAACCAGATCCCGATCATCATGCTCACCGCCAAGGGCGATGAAGGCAGCCGCATCCAGGGCCTGGAAGGCGGCGCCGACGACTACCTGGCCAAGCCGTTCAACCCGCGCGAACTGCTGGCACGCATCAAGGCCGTGCTGCGCCGCCAGGCGCCACTGGTTCCCGGCGCGCCTTCGGCGTCGGAGCAAACCGTGACCTTCGGCGACTACGAGTTGAACCTGGCCACCCGCGAGCTGAAGAAGGGCGGCGAAGTGCACATGCTCACCACGGGCGAGTTCGCCGTGCTCAAGGCGCTGGTGCAGCACGCCCGCGAGCCGCTGACCCGCGACAAGCTGATGAGTCTGGCGCGCGGTCGCGAATGGGATGCACTGGAGCGCTCCATCGACGTGCAGATTTCGCGTCTGCGCCGGCTGATCGAACCGGATCCGTCCAAGCCACGCTACATCCAGACCGTCTGGGGCGTGGGCTACGTGTTCGTACCCGACGGCGATGCCCGTTGAGTTGAGTGTCGTGACACTAGCCTCTCCACGCGCACCGACTGACGGTCCGCGCGCATGCCGATGAAAGCGCCGGTCTGGTTCCCGCAGAGCTTCTTCGCCCGCACCCTCTGGCTGGTGCTGGTGGTGGTGATGTTCTCCAAGGCGCTGACCCTGGTCTACCTGATGGCCAACGAGGACATGCTCGTCGACCGCCAGTACAGCCACGGCGCGGCGCTGACCTTGCGCGCCTACTGGGCCGCCTCCCCCACCGACCGTCCGCACATCGCGGATGCCGCCGGACTGAAGGTCGTGCCCAGCGGTACGGTGCCGCCCAGCGAGTACCATTGGCCGTACAGCGAGATCTTCGAGCGGCAGATGCAGACCGAGCTCGGCCCGGATACGGAAGTGCGCTTCCGCGTACAGAGCCCGCCGTCGCTGTGGGTGCGCGCACCGAGCCTGGGCGAGGACTGGATCAAGGTGCCGATGTACCCGCACCCGCTGCGCGGCCAGCGCATCTGGCACGTGCTCGGCTGGTTCCTCGCCATCGGCGTGCTCTCCACCGGCGCCGCCTGGATCTTCGTGCGCCAGCTCAATGCGCCGCACAAGCGCCTGGTCAACGCCACCCGCCAGTTGGGCCAAGGACGCAGCGTGCGCCTGCCGGTGAGCGACACCCCCAGCGAGATGGAAGAGGTCTACCGCGCCTTCAACCAGATGGCCGAGGACGTCGAGCAGGCCGCCCGCGAGCGCGAACTCATGCTCGCCGGGGTTTCCCATGACCTGCGCACGCCCCTGACGCGTCTACGTCTGTCGCTGGAATTGATGGAGCAGGACAGCGAGCTGACCGAGGACATGGTCCGTGACATCGAGGACATGAACCAGATCCTCGACCAGTTCCTCGCCTTCATCCGCGATGGCCGTGACGAGCCGGTCGAGCTGCTCGACCTGGCGAGCGTGGTGCGCGAGGTCGCCGCGCCGTTCAATCAGAAGCAGGAGCAGGTACGCCTGCTACTCGAAGAGCTGCCGGCCTTACCGTTGCGCCGGGTGTCGATCAAGCGCCTGCTGGCCAACCTCATCGAGAATGCCCTGCGCCACGCCGGTCATGGCGTCGAGGTTGCCGCCTACCTGGCCAGCGACACCAGCGCGCCCTACATCGTGCTCAGCGTGCTCGACCGCGGCCCGGGTATCGACCCGGCGGAGTTGGCCGGCCTGTTCAACCCCTTCACCCGTGGCGATCGCGCACGCAGCGGCAAGGGCACCGGCCTGGGTCTGGCCATCGTCCGCCGCATCGCCGCACTGCATGGCGGCAGCGTGGAGCTGCGCAACCGCGAGGGCGGAGGCGTCGAGGCTCGCGTGTGCCTGCCACTGGGCCTGCTGCTGCCGCGCGACGCGGCCTGAATACCGCCGGGCTCGGCGGATATGTCGCCTGCGGCGTGCCGCCTCATGGGGCTAAGCTGAGCAATGGACCTAGCCTGGCTCCTGCCCCGAGGACCACGACAATGCACAAGAACCTGGTCGATCATCTCGCGCAGTACGCGGCCTACCACCGAGACCGGCGCAACATCCTCACCCACTTCATCGGCATCCCGCTGATCGTCCTCGCCGTGGCGGTTCTGCTGTCGCGTCCGGGCCTGGTGCTGGGCGGCCTGTGGCTGTCACCGGCGGCCTTGCTGGCCGCGGCGATGACGCTGTTCTACCTGCGCCTGGACCGCCCGCTGGGCGTTCTGATGGGGGCTTTCCTGCTGCTCTGCCTGGGCCTGGGCGCACAGCTTGCCGGGGCCAGAACCGGGCTCTGGCTGGCCAGCGGCGTCGGCCTGTTCGTCATCGGCTGGATCGTGCAGTTCATCGGGCATGCCTTCGAGGGGCGCAAGCCGGCGTTCCTCGACGACGTCATGGGCCTGGCCATCGGCCCGCTGTTCGTCGCCGCCGAAGCCGCCTTTTTGCTGGGCTTGCGCAACGAGCTGCGCCAGGACGTGGAGCGCATCGCTGGACCCACGCATATCCGTCGCGGCGGCACCACTCGATCCACCTGAATCAGTCCTCGCTGAGCAACAGCGCCGGTAGCTTCTCGGCGAGCTTGTCGGTTTTCAGCGGCCCCCGCACGAAGCCCCGTTGGCGGCCGTCCGGACCGATCAGCGCCAGGTTGCCGCTGTGGTCGACGGTGTAGTTCGGCTTGCTGGTGTCTGCCGGTATGAAGGGAATGCTCACCGCCGAGGAGAGCGTCTGGATGTCCGCCAGCTCGCCGGTACGGCCCTCGAAACCGGCCTTGAAGTAGCCCAGGTAGCGCTTGAGTTGCTCGGGAGTATCGCGCGCAGGATCGACGCTCACCAGCACCACGCGCAGCTTGCTCAGCGCCTCGGGAGGCAGCTTGCTCTGCAGGTCGCGCAGCTCCGCCAGGGTGGTCGGGCAGATGTCCGGGCAGAAGGTGTAGCCGAAGAACAGCAGCGTCCACTTGCCGGTCAGGTCCGTCAGTGGAGCCTGTTCGCCATTCTCGTCGAGCAGCGTCAGCGCCGGCAGCGCACGACTCTGCGGCAGCAGGATGACACCGGCCTCGATCAGGCCGGCAGCATCCACGCCACGCTGCGATTCCAGCACCTTGTGGACGGTGAGGCCGATGACCAGAGCGACGAAAGCGGCGAGAACGAGAACGGTGGCATGGATACGGGTCATGGGCTCGGCAACAGGTAGTGGTCCACCAGCAGTGCGATGAACAGCAGGAACAGGTAGCCGATACTGTACTTGAAGGTCCCCATCGCCGCACCGGCTTTGCTGTCGCGCAACAGCACCCACGCCCAGTACAGGAAACGCGCACCCAGCAGGCTCGCGCACACCAGGTAGAACGGCCCGCTCATGTGGATGGCGAAGGGCAGCAGGCTCACCGCGAACAGCATCACCGTGTAGAAGAGGATGTGCAGCTTGGTGTAGCGCTCGCCATGGGTGACCGGCAGCATCGGGATGTCCGCCCGCGCGTATTCGGCCTTGCGGTGGATGGCCAGGGCCCAGAAGTGCGGCGGCGTCCAGGCGAAGATGATCAGCACCAGCAGCAGGGGTTCGGCGGACACCTGTCCGCGCACCGCCACCCAGCCGAGCAGGGGCGGCGCGGCGCCGGCCAGTCCGCCGATGACGATGTTCTGCGGCGTCGCGCGCTTGAGAAAGCCGGTGTAGATCACCGCATAGCCAAGCAGCGAGGCGAGCGTCAACCAGGCCGCAAGGGCGTTGGTGAAGATCAGCAACAGCGCCTGCCCTGCGAGCGCCAGCAACAGGGCGAAGAGCAGCGCCGCGCTGGGCGACACCCGCCCCTGGGCCAGCGGCCGGCGCCGGGTGCGCGCCATCAGCGCATCGATGCGACGGTCCACGACATGGTTCACCGCCGCCGCCGATCCGGCACACAGGGCGATGCCCAGGTTGCCGAACAGCAGCACCGTCCAGGGCACCCCGGCACGGGTCGCGAGGAACATCCCCACCAGCGAGGTGATCAGCATCAGCGCCACCACCCGCGGCTTGGTCAGCTCTACATAGTCGCGCCAGCCGGCCCGGGTACTTTCGACCAATGGGTTCATCAGCGTACTCCCAGCACGGGGCTCCAGAAGGGCCGTGCAGACGGGCGCCTGACCTGCAGCAGCGGCAGGTGGCGCAGGCGGAAATTCACCCCGACCAGGGTCAGCAGCAGTGCCGCGGCGCCGGCGTTGTGCGCCACCGCCAGGGGTAGCGGCAAGTGCAGCAGAACGTTGCCGACCCCCAGCGCCAGTTGCAGCGCCAGCAGCACGCCGAGCAATCCGGCGAGACGCTGCAGGCCCATGCGCCACAGCTGCCAGGCCAGCGACAGCAACGCCACGCTCAGCAGCACCGCGCCGAGGCGATGGGTGACATGGATGGCGGTACGCGCCTCACTGTCGAGTTGTCCGCCCAGGTAGTTAGGCCCGATGTGCTGGGTCAGGTGAAAGCCGTTGGCGAAGTCCATCGACGGCCACCACTGGCCATGGCACGTGGGCAGGTCGATGCAGGCCATCGCCGCGTAGTTGGCGCTGACCCAGCCACCCAGCGCCGCCTGGCCAAACACCAGCCCCAGCACCACGCCGGCGAGCAGGCGCAGGCGTCGCGGACTCCAGCAGCGCGCCTGATAGCGTCCCGACAACCGCAGACTGAGCAACGCCAGCAGGGCCAAGGTGGAGAAACCGCCGAGCAGGTGCGCGGTGACCACCTGTGGCCACAGCTGCAGGGTGACCGTCCAGGCGCCGAAGGCGCCCTGGGCGATCACCAGCAGCAACAGGGCCAACGGCAGGCGGCGCGGCTGGGCCGCGTCGCGGCGCACCAGACTGCGCAGCGCCAGGAGCAGGATCAGCAGACCGAGCAGGCTGGCGAAATAGCGATGGATCATCTCGACCCAGCCCTTGCCGGCCTGCACCGGGGCGTGGGGAAACAGCGCCTCGGCGCGCGCCAGCTGCGCCTCGCTCTGTGGTACGTGGATGAAGCCGTAGCAACCCGGCCAGTCGGGGCAACCCAGGCCCGAGTGGCTGAGTCGGGTATAGGCCCCCAGCAGCACCACGAACAGCGCGAGAAAAGTGGCGAACAGCGCCAATCGATAGCAAGGACGAGCCATGGACGTCTCCTTGTTGTTCTTATCGGTGCGCACCTTCAGCCGATGCGTGACAGCTTCAGCAGCCGTCGCAGGTCCTCCAGCACGCCCTTGCCCTGCGCCGGGTCCGCATAGCGCAGTACCAGGTTGCCGTGGGGGTCGACCAACCACAGTTGCGCGCCCGAAGGCCAGCCATTGCGCCGGTAGCGCTCGGCATCCAGCGCGCTGTACTGCAGTTGTGGATAAGCCTCGCGCAGTTGTGTCTGCAGCTCAGCCGGCAGGCTGCCGGGAAGCGCCAGCGCGTGACCTGCGCGATCCGCCTCGCGGCCCAGGCCGATGTTGATCTGCCGCGCCAGGTAGAGCAGTTGTCGGCAATCCTCGGCGCAGCCCTGGGGCGCGCTGACCAGCAGTTGCCAGTGGCCGCTGGCTGTCGAGGTCACGCCCAGGCTCGCCAGATCGCGGCCGTCGCCAATCAGCTCGCCATGCCAGGCGCGCCCCTCGGGCACCCAGAAGCTATAGCGGTACATGCCGCTGGCCAGCAGGATCGGCCCCAGCACCACGGCGAGAATGGCCAGCAGTTGCAGACGGCCACGCCAGCGCAGCGGGCGGCGTGCCGCCAAGGGAAGAGCGTTCATCGGCGTAGCTCCCGTGCGTTGTGCAGTCCCAGGTAGACGAACATCGCTGCCAGCGCGACGGCCATGGCGAACCACTGCGCGGCATAGCCGTAGTGCCGCTCCGGGCCACTCGTCACCACCGCCCAGTCGACCGCGAAAGCCGCCGGCCCCGGCTCCAGGCGCAGCTCCAGCGCACTGCCGGTGCGCCCGAGCGCTTGCCACAGCGCCGCCGGCTCCAGGCGATTGACCAGACGCGGCCAACCCTCGGCCTTCGGAGATGCGAACTCGAAGGGTGCGGCCGGCCCCTGGTGAACCCAGGCGGTCAGCGTCAGCGATTCGCTCGGGGTGTCGAAATGCACCGCCGCCCGACGGTCCGGCCACACCAGCCAGCCGCGATTGAGCCATACCCAGCGGCCGCTGAGTTCGTCGTGAAAGGGCTGCAATACCTCGACGCCGACCTGTCCCGCATGACTGCGGCTGTCCAGCAGCACGCTGTGCGCGTCGTCCAGGTAGCCGCGCAAGCGCACCCGCCGGTAGGCCGTCGCCTCCAGCGCCTCCACTTCGTCGAGCGCCTGGGGCGGCGCGACGCGGCGACTCGCCTGGGCGGCGAGCAATTCGCTCTTCTGTGCCGCACGGTCGAGTTGCCAGAAGCCCAGGCCCATGAACGACGGCAGCAGCACCGCAACCGCCAGGCTGGGCAGCCAGCCGGGGCGGAAGCGGGACCGGTACAGGACCTGGCTATACTGCATTTCACCCTCCGTGAGCGGGAGAAAGACGATGCTCAAGACGGCGATCCTCCTCTGCCTGCTGGCAATGCTCGGCGCGCTGTTCAGTGGCCTGGCACTGCTGGTGCGAGACCAGGACCAGGGGCGCCGCCTGGTGCATGCCCTGTGGTGGCGCGTAGGCCTCGCCGGCCTCACCCTGGCGCTGGTCGCCTGGGGCCTGTACAGCGGGCAACTGGTCAGCCATGCCCGATGGTGATCCGCTTCAGAGCACGTAGACGAAGACGAAAAGGCCGATCCAGACCACGTCGACGAAGTGCCAGTACCAACTCGCCGCCTCGAAACCGAAATGCTGCTGCGCGTCGAAATGCCCGCGCAGGATGCGTAGCAACATCACCGTGAGGATCAGCGCCCCCATGGTCACGTGGGCACCATGAAAGCCGGTGAGCATGAAGAAGGTGGCGCCGTAGATGCCCGAGCCGAGAGTCAGCCCCAGCTCGTGATAGGCATGCACGTATTCGGCGGCCTGCAGCGCCAGGAAGCTCGCGCCGAGCAGCAGGGTCAGCCCCAGGAAGATCTTGAGCCGCTTGCGGTCACCGCGCTTGAGCGCATGGTGGGCAAAGGTCAGGGTGAAGCTTGAGGTGACCAACAGCACGGTATTGAGCAGCGGCAACGTCCACGGATCGATGGTCCCGCTGGGCGCCGGGAAACGCTTCGGATCGGGGTTGTCCAGCAGCGGCCAGTGATAGACGAAGTCGGGCCAGAGCATGTGACTGACGCCCTTGTCGCCCTCCCCTGCGAGCCACGGACCGGCCCAGTAGCGCACGTAGAAAAGCACGCCGAAGAAGGCGACGAAGAACATCACCTCGGAAAACACGAACCAGCCCATGCCCCAGCGGAACGAACGATCCATCTGCGCACTGTAGAGTCCGGCACGACTCTCCCGCACCACTGCGCCGAACCAGCCGAAGAGCATGTAGGCGATGCCGAGCGCGCCGACGAAGAAGATCCATGGCCCGTTGGAGCTGCCGCGCCCGGCGGAGAGGTCGTTGAACCAACTGCCCAGGCCAAACACCGTGGTCAGCAGCGCCAGGGTGGCAATGATCGGCCACTTGCTCTGGGCCGGGACGTAGTAGTTCGGATGCGAATCCATGGCGCTCTCCTCATTGCCCGGCGTGCGCCACGCGGGCGCTGACGTCGAACAGGGTGTAGCCGAGGGTCAGGTGGGTGACGCTCGCCGGCAGGTCGCGGTCGACGATGAAGCGCACCGGCATCTCCACCCGCTCACCGGGCGCCAGGTGCTGTTGGCTGAAACAGAAGCACTCGGTCTTGTGGAAATAGGCCGCCGCCTCGGCCGGCGCCACGCTGGGAATCGCCTGCGCGGTCATCGCCTGGTCGCCTGGGTTGTAGGCAAGGAACAACGCATCGTGGGTCTCGCCGGGGTGCACCCGCAACGCGCCGCTCAACGGGCGGAACTCCCAGCCCATGCCCTCGGCGTTGTTGGTCAGGAAGCTCACCTGCACGCTGCGCGAGGCATCCACCGTCTGCGTCCCCTGGTAGGCATCGCCGGCGGTCTTGCCATTGATGCCCAACGCCCGGCACATGACGTCGTAGAGCGGTACCAGAGCAAAGCCGAAGGCGAACATCAGCACCACCAGCAACAGCAGACGCGCTACCAGCCGGCGCAGCGGCAAGGGGCCGTTCATGGCTTGAGCTCCTCGCCGGGGCCTGTGCGATGGGCATGCACGTCATGCATGTCCGGCGGCACCTGGAAGGTGTGGTAGGGCGCTGGCGACGGCACGCTCCACTCCAGCCCCTCGGCGCCGTCCCAGGGCTTGGCCGGCGCCGGCTTGCCGCCACGAATGCACTTGATGACGATGAACAGGAACAGCAACTGGGTGCTGCCGAAGGTGAACGCGCCGATCGAGGAGATCATGTTGAAGTCGGCGAACTGCAGGTTGTAGTCGGGAATACGCCGGGGCATGCCGGCCAGGCCGAGAAAGTGCATCGGGAAGAACGCCAGGTTCATGCCGACGAAGCTCATCCAGAAATGCAGGCGCGCCAGGGTCTCGTCGTACATGTGCCCGGTCCACTTGGGCAGCCAGTAGTAGGCCGAGGCGAAGATGCCGAAGATCGCGCCCGGCACCAGCACGTAGTGGAAGTGCGCCACCACGAAGTAGGTGTCGTGGTACTGGAAGTCCGCCGGAGCGATGGACAGCATCAGCCCGGAGAAGCCGCCGATGGTGAACAGGATGACGAACGCCACGGCGAACAGCATCGGCGCCTCGAAGGTCATCGACCCCTGCCACATGGTGCTCACCCAGTTGAACACTTTCACCCCGGTCGGCACCGCGATGAGCATGGTCGCGTACATGAAGAACAGCTCGCCGGTCACCGGGATGCCAACGGTGAACATGTGGTGCGCCCAGACGATGAACGAGAGGAAGGCGATGGCCGCGGTGGCGTAGACCATCGAGGTGTAGCCGAACAGCGGCTTGCGCGAGAACGCCGGGATGATCGAGCTGACCGCGCCGAACGCCGGCAGGATCATGATGTACACCTCGGGGTGGCCGAAGAACCAGAACACGTGCTGGAACAGCACCGGGTCGCCGCCGCCGGCCGCGCTGAAGAAGCTGGTGCCGAAGTGGATGTCCATCAGCATCATGGTCACCACGCCGGCCAGCACCGGCATCACCGCGATCAGCAGGAAGGCGGTGATCAGCCAGGTCCAGACGAACAGCGGCATCTTCATCAGGGTCATGCCCGGCGCGCGCAGATTGAGGATGGTGGCGATCACGTTGATCGCGCCCATGATCGAGCTGATGCCCATGAGGTGGATGGCGAAGATGAAGAAGGTCACCGACTCCGGCGCATAGGTGGTCGACAGCGGCGCGTAGAAGGTCCAGCCGAAGTTCGGCCCGCCGCCCTCCATGAACAGCGTCGACACCAACAGGCCGAAGGCCGCCGGCAGCAGCCAGAAGCTGAAGTTGTTCATCCGTGGCAGGGCCATGTCCGGCGCGCCGATCATCAGCGGGATCATCCAGTTGGCCAGGCCGACGAAGGCCGGCATCACCGCGCCGAAGACCATGATCAGGCCATGCATGGTGGTCATCTGGTTGAAGAACTCCGGCTGCACGATCTGCAGCCCGGGCTGGAACAGCTCGGCGCGAATCACCATCGCCATCGAGCCGCCGAGCAGGAAGGCGCAGAAGCTGAACCACAGGTACATCGAGCCGATGTCCTTGTGGTTGGTGGTCAGCAGCCAGCGCGACAGCCCGCGTGCCGGACCGTGGGCGTGTTCCGCGTGGCCGTGGTCGATCACTGCACTCATGTTCGCGTCCTCACTGGCTGGCTGCGGCGGCCTGCTTGGCGGCCAGGATGTCCTGGGGCGTGACCATGTCGCCGACGGCGTTGCCCCAGGCATTGCGCTCGTAGGTGATGATCGCGGCGATGTCGACTTCCGAAAGTTGCGGACCGAAGGCGGCCATGGCCGTCCCCGGCTTGCCGTGCAGGACGATGTCGATGTGCGCCGCCGCCGGCCCGGTGGCGATGGGTGAGCCCTTGAGCGCCGGGAACATCGGCGGCAGCCCGGTACCGGTCGGCTGGTGGCAAGCAGCGCAGTTGGTCAGGTAGGCCTTCTCGCCCCGCGCCACCAGCTCTTCGCGGGTCCAGGTCTTGCTGGTCAGCTCGCGCAGCTTGGCCGCCTCCGCCTTCTTCTCGTCGAGCCAGTCGGCGAAGTCCTCGGGGCTGCGCGCATCCACCACCACTGGCATGAAGCCATGGTCCTTGCCGCACAGCTCGGTGCACTGGCCGCGGTAGATGCCCGGCTGCTCGATGCGCGTCCAGGCCTCATTGACGAAACCAGGGATGGCGTCCTTCTTCACCGCCAGCTCGGGCACCCACCAGGAATGGATCACGTCGCTGGAGGTGACCAGCAGGCGCACCTTGCTGCCCACCGGCAGCACCAGCGGCTCATCCACTTCCAGCAGGTAGTGCTCGCCCTTGTCGTCGCGGTTGCCGATCTGCTCGCGCGGGGTGGCGAGGTTGCTGAAGAATTCGACCTCCTGCCCCAGATAGCGGTAGTGCCACTTCCACTGGTAGCCGGTGACCTGCACGTCCAGGTCCGGTTCGGAGGCATCGTAGATGTGCAGCAGGGTGCGGGTAGCGGGGACCGCCATGGCGATCAGAATCAGCAGCGGAATCACCGTCCAGAGAATCTCGACGCGGGTGTTCTCGTGGAATTTCGCCGGCTCTTGGCCGAGCGAACGGCGGTGCATGAGCATCGACCAGAACATCGCCACGAAGACGATCACGCCGATGACCACGCAGATCCAGAAGATGATCATGTGCAGGTCGAACACCGAGCGGCTGACCTCGGTCACGCCGCGGCGCATGTTCATGTCCCAGGCCGCATGCAGCTCGGACGCGGGCATGAACGCCAACAAACCCATCCACAGGCGTGGCTGTCGCATAGCGCGGTTCCCCTTGTTCTTGTTATTCCGCCGCGAGGGCGTTCAAGGGCGTGGCGTCGATACTGCTCGGCTCGACGTCGTGGACGGCCGCCAGGCGACCGTTCGTTCCTCAACGCAGGCTTTCGATCGGAGTATAGACAGGGTCAAGGATGTGGCAACGTGACGCGCCAACGGAATCACGCCTGTTCGTTCTTGCGCAATCCACGCAGGTTCAGCAGGGCCAGGCCGACCTGCAGAACGATCAGCGCCCAGGCGCTGGCGGACAGCCCCCAGATCACCCACAGCAGGTTGCTCAACAGAAACACGCAGAAGCCGACCAGGCGTCGCCGCGGCTGCAACGAGCCGATCAGCCAGGCGGCACCGAGTGTCGCCAGCATGGCCGGCCATTGCAGTAGATCGATCCAGTCCATTCGCCCCCCGATGGCATAGGTACTGGCATTTGGGTGCGAGAAAGCCGTCCGGGGTTCCCCCGCCTCGATCAGCCGGCGAGCAACTGACGACGCAGTTCGAGCAGCACCGGCGCGCTGTCCGGGCGCACGCCGCGCCACAGTCTGAAGGCCTCCGCGGCCTGTTCGACGAGCATGCCCAGCCCATCCATCGCCTCGACGCCATGGCGCTCGGCCCAGCGGCAGAAGGCGGTCGGCTCGCGACCGTACATCATGTCGTAGCACAGCGTGCGACCCGGCTCGAGCAGCCCGGGCGCGAGCGCCGGCAGGGCGCCGGAAAGACTCGCCGAGGTACCGTTGACGACCAGGTCGAAAGCGTCCTCGTCGGCCGTAGCGGCATCGATGGCGCACAGCGGGCCGAGGTCGGCGAACGCCTCGGCCAGGGCCAGCGCCTTGTCCGCACTGCGGTTGGCGATGGCCAGCAGTGCCGGTTCGGCGCCCAGCAGCGGCTCCAGCACGCCACGTACGGCGCCGCCTGCGCCCAGCAGCAGCACGCGCTTACCCTGCAGCGCCAAGCCGGCGTTGGCCGTGAGGTCGCGCAGCAGACCGGCACCATCGGTGTTGTCGCCGCGCAGATGTCCGTCCGCCAGGCGCGAGAGGGTATTCACCGCCCCGGCGCGGCGTGCGCGTTCACTCAACTCATCGGCCAGACGCCAGGCCTCTTCCTTGAACGGCACGGTGACGTTCGCCCCCAGCCCGTCACGGAAGAACTCGCGCAACGTCTCGGCGAATCCGTCCAGCGGCGCCAGCAGCGCCTGGTAGTCGAGGGCCTGGCCGGTCTGCTCGGCGAACAGGCGATGGATCAGCGGCGACTTGCTGTGGCCGATGGGATTGCCGAAGACGGCGTAGCGGTCCATGGGAACGTCCTGGAAATCGTGGCCGGGGCTCAGGCGCCCGCCAGCCAGTCACGGTCGGTGAGGAATTCTTCGGTCAGGCGCGCCTCGGCGCTGCCGGGCTGCGGCTGCCAGTCGTAACCCCAGCGCACCTGCGGCGGCAGCGACATGAGGATCGACTCGGTACGCCCGCCCGACTGCAGGCCGAACAGCGTGCCACGGTCGTAGACCAGGTTGAACTCCACGTAGCGGCCCCGGCGGAAGGCCTGGAACTCGCGCTCGCGTTCGCCATAGGGCAGCGCCTTGCGCCGCTGCACGATGGGCAGGTAGGCCTGCAGGTAAGCGTCGCCAATCGCACGGATGAAGGCGAAGCAAGTGTCGAAATCCCACTCGTTCAGATCATCGAAGAACAGCCCGCCGATGCCGCGCGGCTCGTTGCGGTGCTTGAGGTGGAAATAGCGGTCGCACCAGGCCTTGAACTTCGGATAGACCTCCGCGCCGAACGGCGCACAGGCCGCGCGGGCGACCTGGTGCCAGTGCACACAGTCCTCCTCGAAGGCGTAGTAGGGCGTCAGGTCGAAGCCGCCGCCGAACCACCAGACCGGCGCTTCACCGTCCTTTTCCGCGCAGAAGTAGCGCACGTTGGCATGCGAGGTGGGCACATAAGGGTTGTGCGGGTGAATCACCAGCGACACGCCCATGGCCTCGAAGCCGCGCCCGGCCAGCTCGGGCCGATGCGCGCTGGCCGAAGGCGGCAGGCCGGCGCCATGTACATGGGAGAAGTTCACCCCGCCCTTCTCGATCAGACCGCCGTCCGCGAGCACCCGCGTCCGCCCACCGCCACCTTCCGGCCGCTGCCAGGCGTCTTCGGCGAAATGGCGGCCGTCCTCGACCTCCAGGCCGGCGCAGATGCGGTCCTGCAGGTCGAGCAGAAATGCCTTCACGGCTGCGGAGCGATCGCTCATCGGAATGCCTTCTAGTGACTGGCGAAAGGGGGCAATAGCATACCGGCAGTTGACGCAGGCTCGCCACGGCGCTTGGATGAGAGCCCTCATTCAGCAGGAGAGTCCCATGCCCCAGCGTATCCAGTTCAGCCGCCATGGCGGTCCCGAGGTCCTCGAGCGGGTCGACGTCCAGGCCGTCGAGCCGGGCCCGCGCGAAGTCCGCGTACGCAACCATGCGATTGGCCTGAACTTCATCGACACCTACTTCCGCAGCGGGCTCTACGCGCCGCCGGCACTGCCCTCCGGCCTGGGAACCGAAGGCGCAGGGGTGATCGATGCGGTGGGCAGCGAAGTCAGCCACCTGAAAGTCGGCGAACGCGTGGCCTACGCCACCGGACCGCTGGGTGCCTATGCCGAACTGCACGTGCTACCGGCGGAAAAGCTGGTCAAGCTGCCCGACTCGATCAGCTTCGAACAGGCCGCGGCAGCCATGCTCAAGGGCCTCACCACGCAATACCTGCTGCGCCAGACGCATCGCCTGCAAGCCGGCGAAACCGTGCTGTTCCATGCCGCCGCCGGCGGTGTTGGCTCCTTCGCCTGCCAGTGGGCGAACGCCCTCGGCGCGCGCCTGATCGGCGTCGTCGGCTCGCCGGAAAAGGCCGAACGCGCGCGCGCCCTGGGCGCCTGGCAGGTGATCGACTACAGCCACGAAGACATCCGCGCGCGGGTGCTGGAGCTCACCGACGGCAAGAAATGCCCGGTGGTCTACGACTCGGTCGGCAAGGACACCTGGGAGGTCTCGCTGGACTGCGTGGCCCCGCGCGGCCTGCTGGTCAGCTTCGGCAACGCCTCCGGTGCGGTCACTGGCGTCAACCTCGCCAGCCTGGCGCAGAAAGGCTCGCTGTACGTCACCCGCCCGGTGCTGGCTGGCTACGCGGACACCGCCGAGCGCCTGCAGATGATGGCCGACGAACTCTTCGAGGTGATCGCCAGCGGCCAGGTGAAGGTCGAGATCGGCCAGCGCTACGCCCTTGCCGACGCCGCCCGCGCACAGACCGACCTGGCCGAGCGGCGTACCACCGGCTCGACGATTCTGCTGCCCTAAAGGCTGCTGTCGGTATACGTCCGAACCGCCCGGTGTTCCCCGGCGATTTTGATCGTGCCCATGCTCCCGCGTGGGCATGCCTCCCGAGACGCTCCGCGTCTCCAGTGCACCAGGCCTTCGGTGCCAAAAGACGGTTGTCGGCATTCCTCCGAGACTCCCGGTTTCGCCCTCCTGGGCGAGCTACTTTTGATCGCAAAAGTAGCCAAAACTCCTGCCCCGGCGATCCGGCCCCGCCCGCTGTCGCGGACGGGGTGCGTTCACTCCATCGCCGCTCCGGGGGTCGCCGCCAAGGGGCGTCCTGCCCCTTCGCGGCTTTCGCGGCCGTCCTGGCCGCTCACCCCCCTACACGACGATTCCGTTCACCCGGACCAACGGGGCGCTTCGGCGCCGTCTGCAAGTCCGCGCAAGAAAAGCCAGAGCCAGAGCGATCACTGACGGTGCGGCTTGCACCCGGGGCCCCTTCAGGAGGCCGAGTGCAGGTGTTGCGTAGGGGAGTGAGCCGCCAGGACGGCGGCGAGAGGCCTGTGCGGTCCAGGGAGGGACCGTACGGGCCGGCCCCCGGAGCAACGCCGGAGCGAGGGAACCCCAGCCGCGCAGCGGTTGGGGCCGGATGCTGGGGTCGCCTTCTCTTTGGTTACTTTTCTCTTGGCGAGACAAGAGAAAGTGACTCGCCGTGCAAGGCGAAACCTGTAGTCCCACCCGAGGAAAGCGCCACGCTCCCACGCCCAGGCAGAAAACCACAAGCCACAGAGACCACAGGCTGCGGCTCAGGATTAGAGCCGGTGCAGCGGGCCTTCAGGGCCAAAAGACCAGCGCAACACTAACACCTCAATCCGCACGCCTAATCTGGCTCCGCCTCCAAGCGCGCCAGCGCCTCAGCGGTCTGCTCCAGCTGAGACTCGTTGAACACCTGCACGCCCAGGCGCCGCAACGCCGCGGCGGTGACGCCCTCGCCCGCTACGCGGGTGCCGCTGAAGGTGCCGTCGTAGTTTTCCAGGTTGCCGCAGGAGGGGCTGCGCGCCTTGAGTACGGCCAGGCGCAGGCCCAGCTCGCGCACCAGCGCCTCGGCGCGGCGTGCACCGGCGACGAACTGCGCGGAGACGTCCACACCATCGATGTCGAGCACCGGCAGCACGCCATCGAGCACCGCCGCGCCTTGGCCGCCAGGGATTTCCGCGGGCGGTCGCGGGGTCGGCAGCCCACCGGCCACCTCCGGACAGAGCGCCACCACACGACCTTCCGCCTGCCAGCGGGCAAGCCGATCGAAGGGCCCGTGGGCACCGCCGTCGTAACGCACCGGATGGCCGAGCAGGCAACGGCTGACGAGGATCTTCTGCATGGGGCTCGCAACGGCAAGGACTGCCGTGATCTTACACGCCCTCAGGCGGCGTTCAGCGGGTTTTCCGCGCGCCGGCGGAACCAGCCGGTCAGTGACAGTCGATCGCGGTGCGCCGGCAATACCTCGTGGGGAAATTCGCCGGACAGGAAGCAGGCCAAGGTGCCGCCCAGCGGGCTCAGTTCACGCACCTCGCCGCCGCGTAGCCACAAGCGCAGCTCGCCGCCATCGGCGTCGCTCCAGTCCGCCTCGTTGAGATAGAGCACCACGGTGACGGTACGGCAATCATCGTCACGGAAACGATCCAGGTGACGCTGGTAGAAGGCGCCCGGCGGGTAGAAGGCGAAGTGGCATTCGAGGTCTTCGAGACCGAGGAACAGGTGCCGGTTGAGCTGCTGGCGCACGCGGTCCATGAGCGCCAGGTAGCGGTCGCAGGCCTCGGACTGGCCGGGTTCGATCCACAGGATCTGGTCGCCACGGATGCCCTCGACGATCTGCTGACCGGCCGCGCGGCCAATGGCCGCCGGATTCATTTCACCAGCAGCCGCCTGCGCGCGGCACTCCCGCGCCAATTGCGCGGTCAGAGTCTGCGGCAGGAAATCGCGGCGCAAGGACCAGCCGTGTTCGGCCAAGTCGTCGATCAGCACCAGCAGGCTTTCGTCATCGGGTTCGTACATGGCGGCGGAGTCTAGCAGTGCCCAGTCGTTGCACCGTCATCATTAGAAAATTTCGCGTGAGGCCCTAGCAACGCTGCATAACGCCGCAGAGAATAGTCCTCACGTCCCCAAGGAGCCGTCATGCGCGCCATTCTTGCCCTGCTCGTATTCATGTTCGTAAGCCAGCCGCTGCGCGCCGACGAACACGCCGATCTGTATCGCCTGGCCGGCTGGCCGCAACAGCGCGCACATTTCCTCGACGCGCTCTCGGCGGCGCAGCAGCGCTACCGGCAGAGCCTGCCGCCGGCGGTGTATCAGGCCCTGGTGGACAACAGCAACCGGCGCTTCGCCGCGACGGCGATGGACGAGCGCGCCGAGCAGGCGCTGCGCGCACACCTGGCGGACCCGGCGCCGGCGCTGGCCTTCTTCGGCTCGGCGACGGGGCGCAAGGTGGTCGCCGCCGAACTCAACGCGACCCGTGCCGACCAACTGGCACGCAACGCCAATGGCCTGCCACGCATCCAGGCCGAGAGCACCCGCGCGCTGCTGATCCGCCGTCTGGCCCAGGCCGTGCCGTTCAGCCAGGCCGGCGCGGAAGTGAGCCTGGCGCTGGCCGGCATCGCCGCTGACAGCCTCAGCGGTATGCTTCCCGGGCTATTCGCCAACGGCCAGGCCGATGGCCTGATGGAAGGCCAACGCCAGCGCCTGGTGCAACGCATCGACAACGATCTGGACAACACCCTGCTCTACGTCTATCGCGAGCTGTCCGATCCCGAACTCGACGAATACGTGGAATTCGCCCAATCCCCCGCCGGCCAGGCCTACTACCAGGCCGCACTGCCCGCCCTGCGCGCCGGTCTCGGCGCGCAGTAGTCAGAGCCGTTCACGCAGGAAGTCGAAGTAGCGCGCGCGTAGCGCCTCGCGCTCGTTGACCAGGTGATGCTGCCCGCCCGGCAGCATCAGCAACTGCGGTTGCGCGAACTTGTCCTGCAAGACCTTCAGGTTGTGCTGCCAGGCCACCGTCATATCCGCATCGCCCTGGACGATCAACGGACTGGCGGTGCTGCGCGGCGCCGCTTCGATGCGCGGAATCCAGCGTGCCAGCGCGCCGACCCAGGCGGTCGGCAGCACCCGCGGCTGCAGCGGATCGTTGCGCTGGACGAAGTCGATGAAGGCCGGATCACCCGAGTTGACGCTGAAACGCCGGGGAATCTGCCGCACGAAGGGCGACAGCAGGTGGTAGCTGAGCTTGCCGCGGAACCAGTCACGGGGGCGCACCAACGGCGCCAGCAGAATGCTCTGACCAAGTTGCGCCGGCGTCTCGCCGAGCAGCAGGCGTTCGATGAGAATCGCCCCGCCAGTGCTCTGCCCGAGCAGATGCCAGGGCTGTGGCAGGTCCAGTGCCGCCGCCTCGGCGAACAGGCCGTCGAGCACCGCCTGGTACTCGGCAAAGTCGCCGATGCTGGCCGGCGCACCTTCCGACAAGCCATGGCCTGGCAGGTCGCAGGCGACTACCGCGAACTTCATCTGCAGGCCCCAGTCGATCACGTGGCGGTACAGCCCCATGTGGTCGTAGTAGCCATGCAACACGAGCAGGGTCGCTCGCGGTTCGTCAGGTAGCCAGGCGTGCGCGGCGATGCGATAGCCCGCGGCCTGGAAGCTGCCGCTGCGCATCTGCGCGGCCGCCGGATGGCCGGCCAGGTCTAGGCCGTAGTGGCGCCGCCAGACGCCGATGCCCGGCGGTTCGGCAGCACCTGCCGAGAGCGGATGCGGGGAAACGGCGTCGGCAAAGGGGGGTTGCAGGATCATCGATTGACGTGGCGCAGCAAAGGGATACGGGCATGTTCTGCCGACGGGCCGCGCATGGCAAGCTAGCGGTTGTTCCTTTTCCAGCTGTCCGCAACGATGATCGAGCGCTACCGCAACCCTCTCGCCTACGGCCTGGCGGGCCTCGCCTGGCTACTGGTGATGTACGCCGCCTTCACCTGGTTCCATGAGCGCTATCTGCGACCTTTCGCCGATCGCGCGCTGGTCTTCGAGGCCGGCGAACTGCGCCTGCCGACAGCGCTCGGCGGTGCTGGGCCGATCCGCGTGGTGCATTTCTGGGACCCGGCCTGCCCCTGCAACGTCGGCAACCAGCAACACCTGCGGGAACTGGTCGAACGCTTCGCGCCCCAGGGTGTGCGCTTCTATGCGGTACAGCGTCCGGGAAGCCACGCAAAACTGCCGGATGACTTGTCGGCGCTCACCCCACTGGAGTCGCTTCCGGGTAGCGAGCACCTGCCGGCGAGCCCGGCGGTGGGCATCTGGGACGCGCAAGGCAAACTCGCCTACTTCGGCCCCTACAGCGAGGGCGCGACCTGCTCATCGAGCAACAGCTTCATCGAGCCGGTACTGGAGGCGCTGGCCGCCGGGCGCCCGGTACGAGCGGCCAGCGGCCTGGCGGTGGGCTGCTACTGCGACTGGCAGGCAGCCCGTGGCACCACTCAGCCCTGATCGGCAGGCTTGGCGGCCGGCTTGCGGCGACTGCGTGTGGGCTTGGCGGGCGGCGTACTGTCGGCTTGCGCCGCGGCGACCGGCTCGGGGGTCGCGCTGGCTTTTTCCGCCGCGCTACGACGCGATGCGGACTTGGCACTGGCCGCGGGCTTGGCCGCCGCTGCGCGGGGCTTGCTCGGCGACTTGGCAGCAGCGGGCTTGGCGGCCGCCGGTTTGCGCGCTCGCGGGCTGCTTGACGCAGCATTGGCGGGGCTGGAGGCCTTGCTCGCCGGCTTGGCGGTGGCACGCTTGCGGGCCGGTGCAGCGGTTTTCGTCGCGGGCGCGGGCGGTGTATCCAGCGCCTCGCTGGCCGAGTTGCGCACCGCATCGACACCACCGGCAAGCTCCAGACTACGCGCCACGTTGGCGCGCAGGCCGGCGAGATAGTCGAGGGTCTGCGCCTTGCGTACCTGCAGAGTGGCCAGTGTGGCTTCCAGCTCCTCGACGCGCGCGCGCGCCTTGGCCTGCGCCTTGGCCTTGCCGGCACTGGCGGCCTTTTCGAGTTTTTCCTGGGTTTGCTGGAGTTTTTCCTGACCCCTGGCGCGCTGCTTCTCGAGCTTGGCGAGGGTGGCCTCGACATCGCTCAGCGCCTGCTCGCAGGCCTTGTGCAGATGTTCGAGCAAGCTTGCGGAAAGTTGCTGCAACAGATGAAGTGGGGTCGGCACTGGAGACTTCTTGGTGGCCATCACTGGCTCCTCGATGAATGCGAAGAGCCTTGATGTTAGCAGGCTGCTAGCGATACGGCGCGACCTACACCGCCGCAGTTGTAGCCTGGTGTGCCGTATGCAGAACCTCGATCAAACAATCTTCCAGCTCGAAGCGCTCATGTAGCAACTCGCCGAGCTGGATCAGGCGCTGGCCCAGGCTCGGATCGCTGGCGCAGGCACCGTCGTTGCAGCTGTCATTGAAGGCCAGGGCGGACTCGGTGAGCGATTGCAGGCGCGGATATACCTGGTCGGCCAACTCCAGCGCACCTCGGTCGTTGAAAGCCCGGGCTTCACCGAGCAACTGCTCGTAGATTTCGAAATGTCCGGCGCAAACGTAGTCCACCAGGCACTGGCAGAAGTCCTGCAATGCCGTCGAGGTCCGTGCGTGCGGGTCGTGTTGCAGGGTGTCGAAGGCACCGACCAGTGCGTTGCGATCCTGCAGCCAGCGATCGATCAGGCGGTGCACCCCTCCCCAACGTTCCTGGGCGCTCTTGCAGCTCTCCAGCATGATCCTCGTTCCCCTCGTGAATACGTCGATTGCCGCCAGTACAACATGCCGGCGGACGATTTGGGACCGTATGCCGACGAGCGCCAAGTCCGACACTCGTGCTCAGGCTAAGCTGCCCGTCGTCCGCCATCAAGTACCAGATGGGCAGACCGGTGGGTATCTGATCGACGCCGGGCGCGGACGTTCAGTACTCGTCCACGCCCTTTCGCTCACTCAGTCGCGACGCAGCAGCTGGAACAGCGAGAACAGGATCAATCCGGCGAACGCCAGCAGGCTCCACTCCGGCAGGCTGAGACCCAACAGCGTCCAGTTGACCTCCGCGCAATCGGCCGTGCCGCGAAATACCTTGCTGACGATTTCCTGCAACGGAAACGCCTCGATCATGTACTCGAGACCGGGCAGGCAGGCATCTAGCTGGTCCGGCGGCACGCTCTGCAACCACACCTGGCGTGCCGCGGTACCGGCACCGGCCACGGCGCAGAGCAGTGCCAGTACCGAGTAGACGCGCAGCCCCAGCTTGCCCGGACCATGCAGCGCGGCGATCAGGCAGACCAGACCGAAGGCGATCACGCAGATACGCTGCACGATGCACAGGGGACAGGGTTCGAGACCGACCACGTGCTCGAGGTAGAGCGCGCCGGCCATCACCAGAACGCAGGCGATGAAGGCGAGCAGGAAAAGTGCGCGGGAACTGGCCGAAGGCATGGGGACACCCGAGGAGAAAAGACGCGATACGGTAGAGGATAACGCTGCGCTGTTTCAACAACGCAGCGAGGCAAAGCGCCCTAGCGAAGCACCGGCAGATTGGGCGAAGGCGTACCGATCAGTTGCAGACTCTCGCGCAACAGCTGCCGGCTACGCTCGCTCTCGCCGAGTTCATCGAGCAGCCGAGACAATTCCGCGCAGCTCTGCGGATCGCGGGCGAAACGCAGGCTTGCCTCGTAATAGTCGCGAGCCTTGCCCCACAACCGGTTGCGCGCCGACAGCCGCGCCAGGCAGCGCAACAGCAGGGCATCTTCCGGGTGCTCGCGCAGCCAACCTTCAGCGGTGCTCAGTTGCCGGGCGGGATCGCTGCCCTCGACGCGCCCGTAAAGATCCACCAGGCTGGGGTCGTAATGCTTGCGCAGGCTGCCGCGCAACGCTTCCTCGGCGAGCGCACCGGCTCCCAGGCGCTGCAACGCCTCGGCGTAAGCGCGCAGCAGCAGCGGGTCGCCGCGCTGGGCGGCCGCGAGCTGCTTCCAGTTCTGCTGCAGGCCTTCGGTACTGTCCGCGCGAGCCAGGCGGCGCAGCGCCGCCTGACGCTCCAGTTCGCTCAGGCGCGCCTCGTCGAACAGCCGCTGGCGACGCAGCTCGGGCAACAGACTGCCGAGCGTGTCACGGTCGTCGAGTGCCAGCAGCACCTGCGCTAGACGTCGCAAGACCTCGCCATGCTGGGGGTGCCGCTCGTGCATCACTTCCAGGGTCGCGCGCGCGCGCTCCAACTCACCGGCCTGCTGCTGCAGCTCGGCATGCTCCAAGGCAATGCCCAGCTCTGCGCGCGGTTCACGCCGCAGGGCCTCGGTGAGCAGTCGATCACGCCCCTCCAGATCGCCACGGCGGTTGGCGGCGCGGGCCGCGCCAAAGTAGTAGAGCAACGGCTGCGGCTCATCGGCCGCCGCCTTCGCCAGATGCTGCTGGGCAGCCTGCCAGCGACCTTCCGCCAGTTCCAGCACCCCGCGTTCGGCGGCGCGACGCCGACGGCGGCTGCGATGACGACGCGACCAGGGATTCAGCCAACGCCCGGAAACGCCGAGCGCACGCAATACCTGGCGCAACAGGTAGAGCACCAGCCAGAGCAAAGCCAGGCACAACAGGAACAGCCAGAGGCTCGACTCGAAACGAAAGCCACCATAGGCGATCAGCACGTAGCCGCTGCCATGGGCGATGGCCAGGCCCAGCAGCGTTGCCGCAGCGACGGCCACGGCGGCGAGCAGTACCAGGCGAATCATTGCGCGTCCTCCGCGTCCTTCGCCGGCTCGCCCAGGTCGCGCTGGCGCTGCGCCAGGTAGCCCTGCAGGGCGTCGAGCGCCGGACGCAGATCGGGCACTTCGACCGCGACGGGCTCCTCGGCGAGTTCGCCCAGGCGCTGCCCCAGTGCCGCGACTTCACGGTTCTCCGCGGAGAAGTAGTCGCCGAGCACTTGCTGCCCTTGCTCCAACGCCGTGCGATAGACCTCACCCTGGCCTTCCAGCGCTGCCCACTGGGCTTGCTCCAGGGTCAGCGCGAGCGTCAGGCGCACTTCTGCCAGACGCTGCCCGTCGAGCAGCGGGTGGATGTCCTGGTCGGCGTGCAGGTCGATGCGCAGGTAGCCCGACAGCTTGTGCCACCAACGCTGCCAACGGCTGGTCTCGGCCTGAGCGGCGGCGTCCTCGTCGGCCGGGCGGAAGTTCGGGTTCAGCGCCGTGAGAGCGGAGGCCTGCTCGCGCAGGGCAGCGAGCTGCAGATAGAGGCCCTCGCGATCCGGCTCGGGCAATGCGCGCAGGCGCTCCAGCGCATCGATCAACGCCTGCCGGGCGGCGAAGGCGAGCGGGTCATGCTGCGCCTTGAGGATGTCGTCGGCGCCCTGCAGCAGGGCCTTGGCGCCCGCGATGTCATGCATCGCCGAGAGGCGCAACATGGCCAGGCGCAACAGGTGTTCGGCCTCGGCCAGGCGCCAATCCTCGCGGCTGGCGCCGAGGACCTTGTCGAGGTTCGCGGCCAGGCGCTGCTGGTTGCTCTGCAGATCGGCGAGCAAGCGGCGCTGTTCGTCGATCTGCGCAGCCTGAGGCATGCCCGCCAAGCGCGCGTCGAACTGCCGGGAGAATGCCTCCAGGCGCTCTCCGCTCTCGGCCAGGCGACCGCTGGCTGTACTTTCCAGCTTCTGGGTAGCCTGCTGCTGATGGTAGGCCTGCCAGGCGCTCCAGGCGCCCAGGGCGAGCGCCACCAGGGCCAGCAATAGCGCCAGCGCGGCCAGCGGGCTACGCCGCGGCGCGGACTCTGCCCGAGCCTCGGCGGGTTTCGGCGTGGGGGTGTTTTGCAGGTCGGTTTCGCTCACGTGTCGATCCTTTCTGGCGCCGGCCCAAGGGTGGCCAGCAAGGCCTCGGCGCTGGCGCCGCGGCAATCCATGACATGACCCGCGCCTGCCGCGCGCGCCAACTCGGCAACGCGGGGGCTCGGTACGAACAAGGGTAGTCGAGACAGGCCGGCCCAGGCATCTCCAGCGAGTCGCAGCAGGTGTTCGAAACCCTGCCCACTGCTGACCACCAGGCCGTTCAGGCGTTCCGCAGCAACCCGCGCAGCGAGGGTGCCCGGCGGGTATTCGGGCAGTCGCCGACGGTAGAGTTCAAGGTAGTCGACCGTCACGCCGCGGGCACGCAGCGTATCTGCGAGCAGCTCGCGCCCACCTTCTCCCCGCAGGATCAGCACCCGCGGCGCAGCGCCCCGCAGTGCCGCCTGCAAGGCCGGCAGGCGCAGCAGCGCCTCGCTGTCGTCGCCATCGACCGGATACGCGACGGGCAGGCCGCGCTCGGCGAGAATCGCCGCGCTGGCTGCGCCGACGCAGAACCAGGGCGTGTCGCTGGCCCCGGCTTCGTCCAGCCGATCCAGGACCAGACGCGCAGCCGGCTTGCTCACCACGATCAACGCTGCGTAGCGGTGCAATGGATGCGGCAGAGCGACCTTGGCCAGCGGCTCGATTTCCAGCAAAGGCAGGCTGGCGCTGTACACGCCGTGGGCCGCGAGGAACGCGGCGCTCGCCGCACACTCCTCGCGGGGGCGCGTCAACAACAGGCGCCAGCCTTCGCTCACGGCTCGCCGGCCTCGCCATAGACCGCGCGCAGGATGTCCCCGGCGCCCTGGGCGAGCAGCGCTTCGGCGACGCTCACGCCGAGCGCTTCACCATCCACCGCTGCTGCGCGCGACTCCGCACGCAGCAACTGCGTGCCGTCGGGCTGACCGACCAGGCCACGCAGCCAGAGGGCATCGCCCTCCAGCTCGGCGAAACAGGCGATGGGCACCTGACAGCCGCCGTTGAGGTGCTTGTTCATCGCCCGCTCCGCCTGCACGCGCAACGCGGTCTCGCGGTGGTGCAGGGGCGCCAGCAGCGCATGCAGCTCGGTATCGGCGCTGCGGCACTCGATGCCCACGGCGCCCTGGCCACCGGCCGGCAGGCTGTCCTCGACGCTGATGCGCGAGCGGATACGCGCCTCGAAGCCCAGGCGAATCAGGCCGGCGGCAGCGAGGATGATGGCGTCGTAGTCACCGGCATCCAGCTTGGCCAGGCGGGTGTTCACGTTACCGCGCAGGAACCGGATCTTCAGGTCGGGCCGGCGCGCCAGCAACTGCGCCTGGCGCCGCAGGCTGGAGGTGCCGACCACACTGCCGGCGGGCAGCGCGTCGAGGCTCTCGAAGGTGTTGGAGACGAAGGCATCGCGGGGATCCTCGCGCTCGCAGATGCAGTACAGGCCCAGCCCCTCGGGGAAGTCCATGGGCACGTCTTTCATCGAGTGCACGGCGATATCGGCGTCCCCCTCGAGCAGCGCGGTTTCCAGCTCCTTGACGAACAGGCCCTTGCCGCCGATCTTCGCCAGCGGTGCGTCGAGCAGCTTGTCGCCGCGGCTGACCATCGGCACCAGGTTCACCTGCAGGCCGGGGTGAGCCTGCTCCAGGCAGGCCTTCACGTATTCGGCCTGCCACAGGGCCAGGGCACTCTTGCGGGTGGCGATGCGAATTTCGCGTAACGACATGGCGACTCTCGGCAAACGGAAAGCCGCGATAATAACAGGGCTTTGCCGGGCGCCGACGCGACGGCGCGTCCCTGCGCCGCGATCGCTGCCGTCAGAGGGCGTTCATCAGCTTGCGTACGCCGGCTACGTGGCGCCGGCTGACCGTCAACGCATCGCCTTCCAGTCCACGCAAGTGCAACTGGAAATGCCCCAGCGGAGTACGTTGCAGACGCTCGATGCGCTCGCGGGCGACCAGCGCGTTGCGATGGATACGCACGAAGCGATCGCCGAACTCGTCCTCCAACGCCTTGAGGGGTTCGTCGAGCAGCACCTCACCGCCCTCGTGGCGCAGCGTCACGTACTTGTGATCGGCGATGAAGAACATCACCTGGTCCAGGGGAATCAGCTCGATGCCCTTGCGGGTCCGCGCGCTGATGTGGCTACGCGGCCCGGTGCCGGTATCCACTGGCCCGCGTGAGAGTGCCGCCAGTTGCATGCGGTTGGGCCGCTCGGCCTTTTTCAGGGCGTCCGCCAGCGCTTCCGGACGTACCGGTTTGACCAGGTAGCCGACCGCGCTCACCTCGAAGGCCTCGACGGCGAATTCATCATGGGCGGTGCAGAAGATCACCGCCGGAGGCGCATCCGTCTCGCACAGCCGGGCGGCGACCTGCAGACCGTCCAGGCCCGGCATGCGGATATCCAGCAGGACAATGTCCGGCTTCAGGGTCTCGATCAGTTGCAGCGCCTGCTCCCCGTTGCTGGCGGCGGGCTCGAGCGCGCTGTAGCCGTCGAGCTCGCCGATCATTCGGCTAAGCCGCTCGCGAGCGAGCGGTTCGTCATCGACAACAAGAACATTCATATCGCTCTGGCTTCCTGCGTGAGTCATACACATGGATAGCGAAGGCAGGTGGTGTGCCGTCCTTCACGGCGTTCCACGCTGAGACTCGCACCCGGACCGAAAAGTGCCGTTAGTCGCGCTTCGATGTTGTTCAGCGCCTGTCGCGTGCCCCGTCCCGCGGGCGCCGTGACCGTCATGTCGTAGGGATTGCTGACGGACAGCTCGAATACGCCGCCCCGGCAATGCGCGCGAACCTCCACCAGGCCACCCTCGACCCGCGGCTGAATGCCATGCAGCAGTGCGTTCTCCAGCAACGGCTGCAGAGTCAACTGCGGAATCGGCAGGTCATCCGGCACTTCGTCGACCGCCCAATTCAACCTTAGTCGATCGCCGAGCCGATATTGCTCGATGGACAGGTAGCCCCGCGCCAGAGCCAGTTCGTCCTTCCAGGTGACCAGCGTGCCGGGGCGCGCCAGGCTGGCGCGGAACAGGTCGGAAAGATCGAGCACGGCCTGTTCCGCCTTGGGCGGATCCAGCGCCACCAGGCTGGCGATGCTGTTCAGGCTGTTGAACAGGAAATGCGGGCGAATGCGTGATTGCAGGGCATCCAGCCGCGCACGCAACTCGGCTTGCTGCTGCCGCCGCCATTGGCTCTGCAGGTAGAAATAGCGCAGCAGCAGCGCCGAAATGATCAGCGCGATCAGCCCGTGGCGCAGGTAGAGGTTGAATTCGCCATCGCGGGTACCGAGTCCGAAATGATCGGCCACGGCACTGCAGCCCAGGGTCAGCAGGACCACGATGCTGCAACAACTGGCCCCCGCGCGCAGCGGCGAGAGCCGCGCCAGCAGAGGCCGGAGACGGCACAGCAGCGCCGCCGAGAGCAGCACCACCCACTGTACGTAGAGCGAGGACAGCGCCAGACGCAGCCAGTCGAAACCACCCTGGATCGGCTCGGCAAGCACCAGCAGCAGCACCAGGAGTTCGGCCAGCAGCACCAGGGTCAACAACGCTTCGGGCTCACACAGGGCGGGCACGAAGAAGTCATCGACAGGAAGATCGTTAGCGCTGCGCTGGGGCATGGGATTACCGAAAGACCGACGAACGGTAATCATGCTAGCCGGCATTCATCATTCCGGCACCCCGGCGTGGCCGAAGTCAGCCGGCGCCGGGGCTGGTATCATCGCCGCCACGTTCCTCGCCCGGCCGCGCCGGGCCCTGCCCATGCCGAGAGATGCCATGAGTGCCGAGAAAACCAACCAGTCCTGGGGCGGCCGCTTCAGCGAACCCGTGGACGCCTTCGTCGCCCGCTTCACCGCCTCCGTCGACTTCGACAAGCGCCTCTACCGCCACGACATCATGGGCTCCATCGCCCACGCCACGATGCTGGCCAAGGTCGGCGTACTGAGCGATGCCGAGCGCGACACCATCATCGATGGCCTGCAACAGATCCAGGTCGAGATCGAGGCGGGTCAATTCGACTGGCGCGTGGACCTGGAAGACGTGCACATGAACATCGAGGCGCGCCTGACCGAGCGCGTCGGCATCACCGGCAAGAAGCTGCACACCGGGCGTTCGCGCAACGACCAGGTGGCCACCGACATCCGCCTCTGGCTGCGTGACGAGATCGACCTGATCCTCACCGAGATCACCCGCCTGCAGCAGGGCCTGCTGGGCCTGGCCGAAGCCGAAGCGGACACCATCATGCCCGGCTTCACCCATCTGCAGACCGCGCAGCCGGTGACTTTCGGCCACCACCTGCTGGCCTGGTTCGAGATGCTCAGCCGCGACTACGAGCGCCTGGTCGATTGCCGCAAACGGGTCAACCGCATGCCACTCGGCTCGGCGGCCCTGGCCGGCACCACCTACCCGATCCAACGCGAGATCACCTGCCAGTTGCTGGGCTTCGACGCCGTGGGCGGCAACTCGCTGGACGGCGTTTCCGATCGCGACTTCGCCATCGAATTCTGCGCCGCCGCCTCGCTGGCGATGATGCACCTGTCGCGCTTCTCCGAAGAGCTGGTGCTGTGGACCTCAGCGCAATTCCAGTTCATCGACCTGCCGGACCGTTTCTGCACCGGCTCCTCGATCATGCCGCAGAAGAAGAACCCCGACGTGCCGGAACTGGTACGTGGCAAGTCCGGCCGGGTGTTCGGCGCCCTGACCGGCCTGCTGACGCTGATGAAAGGCCAACCGCTGGCCTACAACAAGGACAACCAGGAAGACAAGGAGCCGCTGTTCGACGCCGCAGATACCCTGCGCGACAGCCTGCGCGCCTTCGCCGACATGGTCCCGGCGATCAAGCCGAAGAAGACCATGATGCGCGAAGCGGCGCTGCGGGGGTTCTCCACCGCGACGGATCTGGCCGACTACCTGGTGCGCAAGGGCCTGCCGTTCCGCGACTGCCACGAGATCGTCGGCCATGCCGTGAAATACGGCGTGGACAGCGGCAAGGATCTGGCCGAGATGAGCCTCGAAGAACTGCGCCAGTTCAGCGACCAGATCGACGACGACGTGTTCGCCGTGCTGACCCTGGAAGGCTCGGTGGGCGCCCGTGACCACATCGGCGGCACCGCACCGAACCAGGTGCGCGCCGCCGTCGCCCGCGGCCGCGAGCTCCTCGCCACGCGCTGAGCGTTGGCGCCACGCAAACGGCCGCCCGCGGGCGGCCGTTTCGTTCACGGATTCCCGGCGCCAGGCCAGGAGCCCGGCTCACTTGTCGTTGGCGAGCTTCTGCAGGTTCTCGTTGATCTTGAACACCACGATCAGCAGTTCGCACCAGATGCGCACGCCGATGGCTCCGCCGATCAGGGTGGCGATGCCACTGAGCAGCGAGCCATAGGGGCTGAAGATCATCCCGAAGCCGGAAATCACCACACCCGCCAGACCCAGCCAGTAGATCACCACGATCAGGCTGGGGGTGAGCATCGAGTCGAAGAAGAACAGATTGCGCATGACGCCTCCTGGAAAGGGCCAGGAAGCGATACCGCACGGCACACGCACGCCTTCCTGGCGAATGTCTCCCGACGCACGCACGCCGGGGCCGATCATCGTGATCGGCCCTCAGACTACCACGCCAGAGGCTCTGGAATGGTCCTCGCAGTGAATCAGACGAGTGCCTGGGCGAACGCCTTGTCGGCCTCCAGGACTTCCGGCAGGCGGGCGAACAGACTGTCCAGATCGAGGCCATCGAACAGCGGTCCGTTACAGCTGGCGCGAGCCTTGCCGATCTCGCCGTCCGACATCTCCAGTGCATCGGCGACGACGCCGGCCTGGGCCAGGGTCAGTGCCAGCGCATGCCCCGCTTCGGGGGCCTGCCCCGGACGTCCCTGAAAGGCGATGGCCTGCTGGATGCTCGCCGGCAACTGCCAACGACGCGCCAGCTCCGCGCCCACCTCGGGAAAACCGAACCCCAGTTGCAGCGTCTCGCTGGCCGCGCGCGCACCGCCCCCCTGGCCGAGGCCGCCCAGGCGTGGCGCCAGGTCCGGCGCGCCGACCACGATCACCAGTTCGCCGATGTTGTGCAGCATGCCGCA
The DNA here is from genome assembly GCF_055768815.1 of Pseudomonas sp. R4-15. NCBI lineage: Bacteria > Pseudomonadati > Pseudomonadota > Gammaproteobacteria > Pseudomonadales > Pseudomonadaceae > Pseudomonas > Pseudomonas sp. R4-15. Next base: position 904,560 of record NZ_CM147293.1, on the reverse strand, counting down.
AGTGAAGGCGGTATCGGCAGCGATGCCATGCTGACGGCCGACTTCGCGGGAAATGCTGGCCACGCGAAAGGCATGTACCCAGAAGCCGCGCACGTCGTAATCACCGGTGCCGCGGAAGGCCCCGGTCACTGCCGACGCCAGCACCAGGGTACGCAGCGTATCGAAGCCCAGGCGCATCGCCGCGTCCTGCACACTGGTGGACTCGCGGGTACCCCGGTAGCGCGCGGAGTTGGCCAGGCGCAGCACCTTGGCGGCGATCACCGGGTCCAGCGAGATATTGTGCGCCACCTGATCGAGGCTACTGGAGGGGTTATCGAACTGGCGGATGAGATCCTGGGCGACCTTGGGAATGGTCGGCAGATTGTGCAGCTTGGCAAACAGCGAATCGATATCCATGGAAACGCCTCTTCGCGCGACGGGAAAGAAGGACCGTCCTGCCGTTCAATCGGCCCTCGTTGCAGCCTAGGACCAGTTGCCGTTTCCGTCACGGCCGCGCCGAGGCCTATTGGGACGCGAATGAAACGGGAACAGACCCTAGCGACGCGCTACAACCAATTGCGAAACTTGAACCAGGCGTAGGAAAGCGCGGCCGAGCCGAACATCGCGGCAATCGCCAGAGGATAGCCCCAGGGCCAATCCAGCTCCGGCATGTGGCGGAAGTTCATTCCATAGACGGTGCCCACCAGGGTCGGCGGCAGGAACAGCACCGCAGCGATGGAGAAGACCTTGATGATCGAGTTCTGCTCGATGTTGATCAGCCCCAGTGTGGCGTCGAGCAGGAAGCTGATCTCCGAGGACATCCGCGTTTGGTAATCCCCCAGCGAGCGCAGGTCACGCTCGGCGCTCTTCAGTCCGACACGCGCCGCGTCGCCCAGCCAGGCCGCGTTTTGCCGCGCATAGCCGATCAGCCGGCCCAGACTCAGGGCGCTCTCGCTGAGCCGGGCGAGCAGGCCGTTGCAGCGCCCCAGGTGCTTGAGCACCCGCTGCAGGTCCGCAGGCTGGGCGCTCTTGGAGGATTCGTCGAAGATGCGCCGCGACAGGCTGTCCAGTTGCCCCTGCAGTTCCTCCACGGTGTCGGCGATGCGATCGATCAGCCCGTCGAGCAGCAACGTCAACAGCTGGTCGGCACTGCAATGCCGCAGGCTTCGGGCGTTACGCTCCGCGAAGCCGTCGAAGCTGCTCAGGCGCGCATAGCGCACCGTGACCAGCCACTCGCGGGCGAGCACGAAGCTGGCCACTGCACTGGTCGGGCGCCCTTCGCCGATACCGCTGATCACGGTAGAACTCATGAACAGCACATCGTCCACCTGGCGGTTGCGTGAGGTGTCCTCGATCTCGGCGAGTTCGTCCCGAGCCGGGATGTCCACGCCCAGGGCGCGTTCCACCGCGCGCTCCTCTTCCTCGCTGGGATTGCACAGGTCCAGCCATAGCGGCTGGATGGCGCCTAGCGCCTGCAGATCGTTCAGCGGCTGCGCGCGCAGGCCGCCCTCTTCCAGAAAATATGCAGTGATCATGAAATACCGTCGGCATCCGGGACTGCTGCCAAGCATGGACGAAAGCCCGCTCACGAGCCATCCAGCACCCGTCCAGCACGGCGCCCGACGACGCAGGACTATCCCGCCGCAGCGTGACTCATGGCACACTGCCGGACAACCACGGAGGCAGCATGCACGACGACGATTCACGTCCCGACGAAGAGATCGCCGAAACGGCGATGATCGAGGCCATTGAGAACCAATTGGAAGCCGGCGAGCCGGCTGCCACCCAGGCCACGCTGAACAAGCTGACCCTGGTCGGCTATGCCCGCGAGGAAGCCGTATTGCTGATGGCCCGCGTGCTAGCCCATGAAGTCCGTGAAATGCTCGCCACCGAACGCGCCTTCGACCTGGCGAGCTACGAGAGCAACCTGCGCGCGCTACCGACCTTGCCAGATGCGGTGGACGACGACGAAGCGGCGCTCTAGCGCGCCGCCGCACGGCGGCGGGGCACGCCGCTGGCTAGGCCTGCTGCTGGCCCTGAGCGCCCTGCCGGCGCTGGCCGAGCCCTACCTGATCGGCGCCGAGGACGACTGGTATCCCTATACCGCGCTGCGCGGCGGCGTGGTCCGCGGCATGTCGGTGGACATCGTCCGCGAGGCCTTCGACGCTGCTGGAGTTCCGGTCAGGCTGGTCGCCTACCCCTATGCTCGCTGCATGCACATGGCCGAACGGGGCGAACTGGCCGGCTGCTTCAACACCGCACCCAATGCCGATCTGCTGCAGCGTTTTCTGGTCTCCCCACCCCTGTTCCAGGGCGAGATTCTGCTCTGGGCGCGCCGCGAGAACGGAAAAACGCTGCAGAGCCTGGACGCCTTGCGTGGGCATCCGGTGGCGACGGTGATCGGTTTCGAATACGGCCCCGCCTTCGATGCCCGCGAAGACCTGAACAAGGTGCCGGTACGCCGTGAGATCAGCGGCTTTCTCATGCTGGCACGCAACCGGGTGGACTATTTCCCGGCCTATCGCGGCACCGCCGAGCAACTGTTCCGCGAACGCCCCGGCCTGCAGGGCCTCTTCGTACCCGTGGCGCGCCTGCTGCGCACGGACCTGCACCTGTCCTTCTCCCGGCACCTCGACAACGCCCAGTGGTTGCGCCAGCGCTTCGCCGCCGGCCTGCGCACGCTGCACGACAACGGCGAGTACGCCACGATCCTGCAACGCTGGCAGCACCACCTGCCCGATAGCGGCCCGACCCTGGCGCAACCACTGGACGATTCGCAGCCGACCCGCCTGGACGTCGAAGACGCCGCCGGCAATCGGCAGGAGGCGGTACACGGCGTGCCGCAGGAGACTCGGCCGGCAACCAAGCCCAGCACCTGATAGTGAGACTCGAACGTGGCGAGGCAGCGGCGGCCGTCAGTACGCTGAGCGGCGCCTCCACCTGCAGGCGCGGCGAAGAGAATGGCTGCTGTCGGCCCCCACGGGCCGGTCAAGTCGACGTGCCCTAACGCGCCGGCTGGCAACGGCCGGCCGGCGTGCGGGGACCTACAGCGAACTCAGTGCCTGACGCCATCCGCCTCGGGCTGATACTCGACCGCCAGCAGGGTCAGCACCAGGGTCTTGCCGCTGGGGCCGGGCCAGTCGATGTGCTGACCGGTGGACAAGCCGAGCAGTGCGCTGCCCATCGGCGCGAGCACCGAGACGGTGCCATCGCGCCCTGCCTCGTGGGGGTAGACCAGGGTGAGGTGATAATCCTTGCCACTGGTCTCTTCGCGGCAGTGCACTCGAGAATTCATGGTCACGAGGCCTGCCGGCACCGCCTCCGGCTCGACGATCTGCGCGCGCGACAGCTCCTCCTCCAGGGCCTCGGCGGCAGGTCCGAAGGAATCCAGACTGTCCAGCAGGTTCTCCAGACGTTGCAGGTCCGGACGGGTGATGGTGATGGCGGGCGCGGTGCTCATGGCGCTTCGGCTCTCCTGTTCTCGTAGCATTTCTGGGGAACGAAAAAAGCAAAACCCCGCCGGGGCGGCTCCGTGCTTAGGCGTTTCGCAGCAACGACAAGAGCGGCGCATTGCGGCGCCAGCGGCGAAAACAGCACGGATCGGTAACGGCGGGGTTGCGACGTTCGATGGGCGAACGATGTCTCGACCCTACCACAGCGGCCAGCAGAAGCAACCCATGGAGCGGCTCAGGGCCTGCCGCGAGATGCCCGGCGAGCCCGGGCGGCGGCGAGAATTTCCAGGCGGCGCCGACCGTCGGCGGCGTGCCATTCGAGTATTTCTTCGAGCTGGCGACCGCAGCCCAGGCAAACGTCGCGCCCGTCCAGGCAGCAGTTGCGTACGCAGGGCGAGGCCGGGAGGTCTTCAGAGCTCTTCGAACTCGATCTCTTCACCGCTTTGCTCCCGCACGGCCCGGGCGAGCAGTTCGCCGAGGGTCTCGTCGCTGTTCTCGCACAGCCAGCGCTTGTTTTCCTCGTCGTAGTCGAGGTGGTAGCCATCGGAGCGCGCCGCCAGCCACAGCTGCAGCAGCGGTTCCTGGCGGCTGAGAATCAGTTGGCTGCCGTTTTCGAAGCCGATGGTCAGCACGCCGGCGGCGTTCTCCAGGTCGACGTCCAGCTCGCTTTCGTCGAACACGTCCTCGATGTATTGCTGGGCGCTGTCGATCAGGTCGTGGTAGCGGGCGACGCTAAGGGTCATTGGATAAGCCTTATCTAAGTGGAAACGGTAGGCGCATGCTGCGCGTGCAGACTGCCATGCTACCTGCAAAGCCCCGCTGGGCGGGAGTCCACCTGCGTAGGCAAGGCGCCGGGTGGCCGGTATACTCGATACCAATTCACGCTTTGAAACAAGGACTCCCCCATGAAGCGCCTGCTGCTTCCCCTCCTCGTCCTGACGCTGTTCGCCGGCCTTGCCGGTTGCGGCCAGAAGGGCGCGCTGTACCTGCCGGACGACTCGCACTCGGGCAACGCCAAAGACCGTTTCGAGCTGTAGTCCGTATCACTGCGTCCACGGGCGCAGTCCGAGGAGAAGATGATGGAAGCCTTTGAATACCGCGACGGCGTGCTGTTCGCGGAAGACGTGCCGCTGTCGGTGATCGCCGAGCGCTTCGGCACCCCCACCTACGTGTATTCCCGCGCGCACATCGAGGCGCGTTTTCGCGCCTACGCCGACGCCCTCGCGGGTGTGCCGCATCTGGTCTGCTACGCGGTCAAGGCCAACTCCAACCTGGCCGTGCTGAACCTGCTGGCGCGCCTCGGCGCGGGCTTCGACATCGTCTCCGCCGGTGAGCTGGAGCGCGTCATCGCCGCGGGCGGCGATCCGGCCAAGGTGGTCTTCTCCGGCGTCGGCAAGAGCCGCGACGAAATGCGTCGGGCCCTGGAAGCCGGCGTGCACTGCTTCAACGTCGAGTCGAGCGAAGAGCTCGAGCGCCTGCAGGACGTCGCCGCCGAGCAGGATGCGATCGCCGCCGTGTCGCTGCGGGTGAACCCCGACGTGGATGCCGGCACCCATCCGTACATTTCCACCGGCCTCAAGGAAAACAAGTTCGGCATCGACATCGAGCAGGCCGAGGCGGTCTACGCCCGCGCCGCCGAGCTGCCGAACCTGGCGGTGGTCGGCGTCGATTGCCACATCGGCTCGCAGCTGACCAGCCAGGCACCGTTCCTCGATGCCCTGGACCGCTTGCTGCAATTGGTCGATCGCCTCGCCGCGCGCGGCATCGTCATTCGCCACCTGGACCTCGGCGGCGGCCTGGGCGTGCGCTACCGCGACGAGCAACCGCCGCAGCCGGGTGACTACATCGCCGCGGTGCGCGAGCGCCTGGCCGGGCGCGAGCTGACCCTGGTGTTCGAACCGGGCCGCTCGATCGTCGCCAACGCCGGCGTACTGCTGACCCAGGTGGAGTTCCTCAAGCACACCCCGCACAAGGACTTCGCCGTGATCGACGCGGCGATGAACGACCTGATCCGTCCGGCGCTCTATCAGGCCTGGATGGACGTCTCGCCGGTACAGCCGCGCGATGGCGAGGCTCGCAACTACGACCTGGTCGGGCCGATCTGCGAGACCGGCGACTTCCTCGCCAAGGACCGCTCGCTATGCCTGGCCGAGGGCGATCTGCTGGCCGTGCGTTCCGCCGGGGCCTATGGCTTCGTCATGAGCTCCAACTACAACACCCGCGGTCGCGCCGCGGAGGTGCTGGTGGACGGCGCGAATGCCTACGAAGTACGCCGCCGGGAAACCCTCGAAGAGCTCTACGCCGGCGAAAGCCTGCTGCCAAGCTGAGGGCGCGCACCATGCTTCTGCGCTTCACCAAGATGCACGGCATCGGCAACGACTTCATGGTCCTCGACCTGGTCAGCCAGCACGCGCACATCCAGCCGCGCCACGTGGTGCAGTGGTCCGACCGCCATACCGGTGTGGGTTTCGACCAGTTGCTGATCGTCGAGCCGCCGAGCAACCCGGATGTGGACTTCCGCTACCGCATCTTCAATGCCGACGGCAGCGAGGTCGAACAGTGCGGCAACGGGGCGCGCTGCTTCGCGCGCTTCGTCATCGACAAGCGCCTGACCAGCAAGAAACGCATCCGCGTGGAAACCCGCGGCGGCATCATCGAGCTCAACGTGCGCAACGACGGCCAGGTCACCGTGGACATGGGCGCACCACGCCTGCTGCCCGCCGAAGTGCCCTTCCAGGCCGATGCGATGGCCTTGAGCTACGCTCTGCAGGTCGACGGCCAGGAGCACCGGTTGGCGGCCCTGTCGATGGGCAACCCACACGCCGTGCTGCGTGTCGACGACCTCGACCAGGCACCGGTGCAGACCCTGGGACCGCGCATCGAGCACCACCCGCGCTTCCCGCAGCGGGTCAACGTCGGTTTCCTCCAGGTGCTCGACCGCAAGCGCGGGCGGTTGCGCGTGTGGGAACGGAGCGCGGGCGAAACCCTCGCCTGTGGCACGGGGGCTTGTGCCGCGGCGGTCGCAGCGATCCGCCAGGGCTGGATGGACTCCCCGGTGCAACTGGAGCTGCCCGGCGGCAAGCTGAACATCGAATGGGCCGGCGAAGGCCAGTCGGTAATGATGACAGGCCCGGCGAGCCGGGTCTTCGAGGGCCAGGTACGTTTATGAGCGACACCCCACTGGACGCCGCGCAGATCGCCGACTGGCTGCGCCAGAATCCGGACTTCTTCGAACAGCAGAGCGCGCTGCTCGAGGAACTGCGTCTGCCCCACGAATCCGGCACCGCCGTCTCCCTGGTCCAGCGCCAGGTCAGCCTGCTGCGCGCACGCAACGAGGAAGCACGCCAGCGCCTGGCCCAGTTGATGGACGTCGCCCGCGACAACGACCGGCTGTTCGACAAGAGCCGCCGCCTGATCCTCGACATCCTCGACGCCAGCGGCCTGGAAGAGCTGGTCGGCGCCGTCGAGGACAGCCTGCGGCATGACTTCCAGGTGCCTTTCGTCAGCCTGATCCTGTTCAGCGACACGCCCTTGGGCGTCGGTCGCAGCCTGAGTCTGGGCGAGGCTCAACAGCTCGCGGGCGGACTGATCAGCGGCGGCAAGCCACTGTGCGGCAGCCTGCGTCCCCACGAGCTGGAATTCCTCTTCGGCGACAAGTCCAGCAGCGTTGCCTCGGCGGCGGTGGCCACCCTCAGCCACCAGGGCATCCACGGCTTGCTCGCGCTGGGCAGCAACGACCCGCAGCACTACCGCAGCAGCTTCGGTACGCTGTTCCTCAGCCATCTGGCCGAAGTCCTCGCACGGGTGTTGCCGCGCCACGCCAGCGCCCCGCGCCGCGCGCTGCGCTAGCGGCACGGGAGCGGCGCGTGGACGCAGCGATGCCCTTCGCCCGGATCGACGCCTACCTCGAGCACCTGCGCCGCGAGCGACAGGTCTCGCCGCACACCCTGGAGGCCTACGCCCGCGACCTGCGCGTGCTCGCCGGCTTTCTCACGGATGAACACCTGACCCTGCAGGGGCTGCAACCCGGCGATCTGCGCCGCCTGCTCGCCCGTCGCCACGCCGCCGGCCTCTCCAGCCGCAGCCTGGCGCGCCTGCTCTCGTCGATTCGCGGGCTCTACGGCTTCCTGCGTCAGCGCGGCGACGTACAACACGAGCCCACCGCCGGCCTGCGCCCCCCGAAGGGCGAGAAGCGCCTGCCGCGCACCCTGGATACGGACCGCGCCGCACAGCTGCTGGATGGCGCGGTGGAGGACGAATTCCTCGCCCGCCGCGATCACGCCATGCTCGAACTGCTGTATTCCTCCGGGCTGCGCCTGTCCGAACTGGTCGGCCTGGACCTGCCGGCGCTGGACCTGCGCGGCGGCCTGGTCCGCGTACTCGGCAAGGGCAACAAGACCCGCGAAGTGCCGGTCGGGCGCAAGGCGCGCGCCGCCATAGAGGCCTGGCTGCCGTTACGCCGGCTGGCCGGCCCGGCAGACGAGGCACTGTTCATCGGCCGCCAAGGCCGTCGCCTGGGCGCCCGCGCGGTACGCGAACGGGTGCGTCTGGCCGGTGCCAGCGAACTCGGCCAGCACCTGCATCCGCACATGCTCCGACATTCCTTTGCCAGCCATCTGCTGGAATCCTCGGGCGACCTGCGCGCCGTGCAGGAACTGCTCGGGCATGCCGATATCGCCACCACCCAGGTCTACACCCACCTGGACTTCCAGCACCTGGCCAGCGTCTACGATGGCGCCCATCCACGGGCACGCCGGCGCCGCGAGGACTCATGAACATCGCACTGATCACCTTCGACCTGGACGACACCCTGTGGGACAACGTCCCGGTCATCGCCGCCGCCGAGCAGGCCATGCGCGACTGGCTGCTACTGCACGCACCACGCCTGGGCGAACTGCCGGTGGAGCACTATGCCCAGGTACGCCGCCGCGTGTTGGCCGAGGACCCGGGGCTGCGCCACCGCCTCAGCGCGCTGCGCCGGCTGACCCTGCGCAGCGCGCTGCTGGAGTTGGACTACCCGGAAGCCGAAGCCACGCAACTGGCCGAAGGGGCGTTCCTGGCGATGCTCGAGGCCCGCCATCGCATCGATCTGTTTCCGGATACCCTGCCGACCCTGGAGCACCTCACCCAGTATTACCTGCTGGGCGCGGTCACCAATGGCAACGCGGATGTACGCCGCCTGGGCCTGGCGGATTATTTCGACTTCGCCCTGTGTGCCGAGGAACTGGGTGTCGGCAAGCCCGACCGGCGTCCCTTCGACGAGGCACTGGCCCGCGGTGCGGTGAGCGCGGCGCAGGCCGTGCACGTCGGCGACCACCCCGGCGACGACATTCTCGGCGCCCAGGCCGCCGGTTGGCGCGCGGTCTGGTTCAACCCGCTGGGGCACGCCTGGCAGGGCGACGGCGCACCGGACGCGCAGATCCGTCGCCTCGGTGAATTGCCGGCGCTGCTGCAGGCCTGGAACGCGGGCCCGGCGCACGACTGAGGCGATCCGCGGCCCGAATGCACGAAGACCCGCACGAGTGCGGGTCTTCGTAGAGGCAACAGGCCCTAGATGGGACGACTGCCGTACTTGTTGTCCGGCTTCTTCGGCGGATCGGCGACGACGTTGTCCTCGACCTCCTGCACCTTGCCGCCCCGTGCGAGGAATTCCTCCATGGCACGCGCCAGGGCATCGCGTTCGCGCTGCTTGGCCTCCAGGCTAGGGACTTCCTCGGGTTCGGCTGCGGCCTTGGCCTTTTTCTTGGCAGGCGCCTCCTCGCCCTCCTGGGCATCCTCAGCCTCGTCGCTGTCGGGGCCGGCACCGAGCTCCTCGGTATCTTCCTCGCCACCTTCGAAATCGTCTTCCAGTTCTTCGTCGCTCATCTTCGACCTCGCATCCGCGAAAATCAGGTTAGTCATAGCCCGGCCACGGCGGCCGGAGGAAGTCAGTAACCTTCGCCATGCAGGGTGGCGACTACCCGCCGGGCACCGCCATGGTCGCGATGCTCACCGAGATAGACGCCCTGCCAGGTACCCAGAGTCAGTGATCCGTCCATCACCGGCAGGCTGAGCTGGCAACCGAGCAGGCTGGCCTTGAAGTGTGCCGGCAGGTCGTCCGGCCCCTCGTAATCATGTTCGTAGCCACCCTCGCCTTGCGGCACCAGGCGGTTGAAGAACCGCTCGAAGTCACGTCTGACCGCGGCATCGGCGTTCTCGTTGACGGTCAACGAGGCCGACGTGTGCTGCAGCCACAGGTGTAACAGACCGACCCGCATTTCACACAGTTCCGGCAAGCCCGCCAGCAGTTCGTCGGTTATCAGATGGAATCCACGGGCACGCGGTCGCAGGGTCAGTGTTCGCTGCAGCCACATTGTCTATAGCCTCCATTTGGCGCGCATTCTAGCGCGGCGCCAGAAAAAACAAAGGGCGCCTTGCGGCGCCCTTCGAATACTCCCGGATCCGCTTATTTGCGGGTGAACTCCGGGTAGGCTTCCATACCGCATTCGGCGATGTCCACCCCTTCGTATTCCTCTTCCTCGCTGACGCGCAGGCCCATCACCGCCTTGATGATGGCCCAGACGATCAGGCTGGCGATGAATACCCAGGCGAAGATGCAGACGATACCCAGCAGCTGGGCGCCCAGCGATGCATCGGGGTTGGTCAGGCAGACGGCCAGCAGGCCCCAGATACCGACCACGCCGTGCACGGAGATGGCACCGACCGGGTCATCGATCTTCAGCTTGTCCAGGGCGAGGATGGAGAACACCACCAGCACGCCACCGACGGCACCGATCAGGGTTGCCTGGAAGGCGCCGGGGGTCAGCGGTTCGGCGGTGATGGCCACCAGACCTGCCAGGGCGCCGTTGAGCACCATGGTCAGGTCGGCCTTGCCGAACAGGATGCGGGCGACGATCAGCGCGGCGATCAGGCCACCGGCAGCGGCCATGTTGGTGTTCACGACCACCTGAGCCACCGCGTTGGCGTCTTCGATGGTGGTGATCTTCAGCTGCGAGCCGCCGTTGAAGCCGAACCAGCCCAGCCACAGGATGAAGGCACCCAGGGTAGCCAGCGGCAGGTTGGAACCCGGGAAGGCATTGATCTGGCCGTTGGGGCCGTACTTGCCTTTACGCGCGCCGAGCAGCAGGACACCGGCCAGGGCAGCGGAGGCACCGGCCATGTGCACCACGCCGGAACCGGCGAAGTCGAGGAAGCCGGCCGAGTTCAGGAAGCCCGAACCCCATTTCCAGAAACCCTGGATCGGGTAGATGAAGCCCGTCATCACCACGGCGAAGACCAGGAAGGCCCACAGTTTCATGCGCTCGGCCACGGCACCGGAGACGATGGACATGCAGGTCGCGGCGAACACCACCTGGAAGAAGAAGTCCGAGCGGGCCGAGTAGTAGGGCGCACCATCGCCACCGGCGGCGACCACGTCCACGGCGTTTTCGTCACCGATGAGGAAGCCCAGGCTCGGCAGGATGCCGCCCTCGGGGCTGGAGTACATGATGTGGTAGCCGATCACCAGATACATGATCGAAGCCACCGCGTAGAGCACGATGTTCTTGGTGAGGATCTCGGTGGTGTTCTTGCTACGCACCAGGCCGGCTTCGAGCATGGCGAAACCTGCCGCCATCCACATCACCAGGGCCCCCATGACCACGAAGTAGAAGGTATCGAGTCCGTACTGGACCGGGATCAAAGCTGTGCTTTCCATTTTTCACCTCTTGCCGTAGCGCCGCTCGGCGCCGTTCGGTTATGTGCCCGGGTTGGCTCCGGGCACGCTCCCTACGCTTACAGGTTGTAACCACGCTCGTTGTGCTGGGCGAGGTCGAGACCCACGGACTCTTCCTCTTCGCTGACCCGCAGCCCCATCACCGCATCCAGCACCTTGAGGATCACGAAGGTGACGATGCCGGTGTAGATCACGGTGAAGGCCACCCCTTCGAACTGCACGAAGAGTTGGTGACCGATGTCTTCCACCGAACCGAAACCGCCCAGAGCCGGAGCCGCGAAGACGCCGGTGAGCAGCGCACCGACGATGCCGCCGATGCCATGCACGCCGAAGGCGTCCAGGGAGTCGTCGTAACCGAGCTTGCGCTTGAGGCTGGTGGCGCAGAAGAAGCAGATGACGCCAGCGGCCAGACCGATGATCAGCGCCCCCATCGGACCCACCGTACCGGCGGCCGGGGTGATGGCGACCAGGCCGGCGACCACGCCCGAGGCGATGCCCAGCGCGCTGGGTTTACCGTGGCAGACCCACTCCGCGAACATCCAGGCCAGGGCCGCAGCGGCGGTGGCGATCTGGGTGACCAGCATGGCCATGCCGGCGGTGCCGTTGGCGGCGACCGCGGAACCGGCGTTGAAGCCGAACCAACCGACCCACAGCATGGCTGCGCCGACCAGGGTGTAACCCAGGTTGTGCGGCGCCATCGGGGTGCTCGGGTAGCCCTTGCGCTTGCCGAGGACCAGGCAGGCCATCAGACCGGCGACACCGGCGTTGATGTGCACCACGGTACCGCCGGCGAAGTCCAGCACGCCCCAGTCCCACATCAGGCCGCCGTCACCGCTCCACACCATGTGCGCGATGGGCGCGTAGACCAGGGTAAACCAGAGGCCACTGAACACCAGCATCGCCGAGAACTTCATACGTTCGGCGAAGGCGCCGACGATGAGGGCCGGGGTGATGATGGCGAAGGTCATCTGGAAGGTGATGAATACGCTTTCAGGGAAGTTGCCGACCAGGCTCTCGGTGGTCAGGCCGCTGAGGAAAGCGCGCGAAAGGCCGCCGACGAAGGAGCTGAAGTTGGTCACTCCCGCTTCCATGCCGGTGGTATCGAATGCCAGGCTGTAGCCGTACACCATCCAGAGGATGCTGATCAGGCCCGTGATGGCGAAGCACTGCATCATCACCGAAAGCACGTTCTTGGCGCGCACCATGCCGCCGTAGAAAAGTGCCAGGCCCGGTACGGTCATGAACAGTACCAGTGCAGTGGAGGTGAGCATCCAGGCGGTGTCGCCGCTGTCCAGCGTCGCCTCCTGGGCCATGGCCAGGCCAGGGGCGAGCAGCAGAGACAAAAGGGCTCCGCGCCCTGCGAAACTTCGCAGAGTCATTGGGTATTCTCCTGGGGCGGGGGGTCGGGGCGGCGTTAGATCGCGTCCGTATCGGTCTCGCCGGTACGGATACGAATAGCCTGTTCCAGGTTGACCACGAAGATCTTGCCGTCACCGATCTTGCCGGTGTTGGCTGCCTTGGTGATGGCTTCGATGACGCGATCGAGCTGATCGTCGGCGATGGCCACGTCGATTTTCACTTTGGGCAGGAAATCCACCACGTATTCGGCACCGCGGTACAGCTCGGTGTGGCCTTTCTGGCGACCGAAACCCTTGACCTCGGTAACGGTGATGCCCTGCACACCGATCTCGGATAGCGACTCGCGCACGTCGTCGAGCTTGAACGGCTTAATGATGGCAGTGACTAGTTTCATGACTTTCTCCCGTGTGAATGGACTTGCCCCAGGAAATTACGACCCGTTTCAAGTCTAAGCGCAGTGTCTGGCTTTTAGGTAACACCGTGGCTCGAGTCGACCGCGATCGGACTACGCGCCGCCGCATCCGAGAGGGCATTCCGGCCCCTTCGAGAGCACCGGTACCGCTTCGGTGCGTGCGTCGGCAGGACGCCAAGCAGATTTCTTGCCAGTTAGCCTAAGAAGTGCGGGCTTGAGGAATCACGGCGCTCAGCGCCAGGGCGGATGCCACCCGCGGCGAGGCATACGCACCAACTTAGCACCTGGCGCCCCATGCCAACGCACCACATTGGAGCAAGACCATCGCGCAGACCAACGGAAGCGCCGTGCTAGACTCTGCCGGTGCCCGCCACGGATAAACACGATGTTGCCGCCCAAATCCCTGCTCGATTCGATTTCCGCCCAGGCCTCGCGCCTCTTCGCCAGCGAGCCCAGCGCCAGCCGCGAACAACTCGAGGGCCAACTCAAGGCCCTGCTGCAATCCGCGCTCGGCAAGCTCGACGTGGTCAGCCGTGAGGAGTTCGACAGCCAGGGCGCAGTGCTCGCCCGCACCCGTGCGCGGCTGGAGGCGCTGGAGCGCCGGGTCGCCGAGCTGGAAGCCCCCACCCCGCCCGGCGAATAACGCCGGCGCGGACGCCGATCAAGGAGTGATCGATGTCCCTCGCCATCCTGCATAGCCGCGCTCAGCTCGGCGTCGAGGCGCCGCCGGTGGCGGTGGAGGTGCATCTCGCCAACGGCCTGCCCTCCTTCACCCTGGTCGGGCTGCCGGAAACCGCCGTCAAGGAAAGCAAGGATCGCGTGCGCAGTGCCTTGCAGAATTGCGGCTTCGAATACCCTGCCCGACGCATCACCCTCAACCTCGCCCCTGCCGACCTCCCCAAGGACGGCGGCCGCTTCGACCTGTCGATCGCCCTCGGCCTGCTGCTCGCCAGCGGCCAGTTACCGGCCGGCAGCCTCGATCAGTGCGAATGCCTCGGTGAACTGGCGCTCTCCGGCGCGCTGCGCCCGGTACAGGGCGTGCTGCCCGCCGCTCTGGCAGCGCGTGCCGCCGGTCGCGCCCTGCTGGTGCCACGGGCGAATGCCGAGGAAGCCAGCCTGGCGTCCGGTCTGCAGGTCTTCGCCGCCGACCACCTGCTCGAATTCAGCGCACACTTCAGCGGCCAGGCGCCTCTGGCCCCGTACCAGGCGCAAGGTCTGCTGCAATGCGCTCGCCCCTACCCGGAACTGGCGGAGGTCCAGGGCCAGCAAGCCGCCAAGCGTGCCCTCCTGGTAGCCGCCGCAGGCGCCCACAACCTGCTGTTCTGCGGGCCACCGGGTACCGGCAAGACGCTGCTCGCCAGTCGCCTGCCCGGCCTGCTCCCCCCGCTGCAGGAGGACGAGGCACTGGAAGTCGCGGCGATCCACTCCGTGGCCAGCCACGCCCCGCTGGATGCCTGGCCGCAGCGCCCGTTCCGCCACCCGCACCACAGTGCTTCCGGGCCGGCGCTGGTCGGCGGCGGTTCGCGCCCACGTCCCGGCGAGATCACCCTGGCGCACCACGGCGTGCTGTTCCTCGACGAGTTGCCGGAGTTCGACCGCAAGGTCCTGGAGGTCCTTCGCGAGCCACTGGAGAGCGGCGAGATCGTCATAGCCCGGGCCAACGACAAGGTGCGCTTCCCGGCGCGCTTTCAGCTGGTCGCGGCGATGAATCCCTGTCCTTGCGGCTACCTGGGCGATCCTTCCGGCCGCTGTCGTTGCAGTCCGGAGCAAATACAGCGCTACCGCGCCAAGCTCTCCGGCCCGCTACTCGACCGCATCGACCTGCAACTGAGCGTGCAACGCGAGGCCACGTCGTTGCAGGCGCAGACCCACGAAGGCCCCAGCAGCGCCGAAGCAGCGGCCCTGGTCGCCGCCGCACGGGCGCTACAGCGCCGCCGCCAGGGACGTCCGAACGCTTTTCTCGATCTGCAGGGACTGGCCCTGCACTGCGCCCTCTCCAGCGTCGATCGCACCTGGCTGGAACAGGCCTGCGAACGCCTCGGACTGTCCCTGCGCGCGGCCCATCGCGTGCTCAAGGTGGCGCGGACGCTGGCCGACCTGGAGGGCCACCCAGCAATCGCCCGCGAGCACCTGGCAGAAGCGTTGCAGTACCGCACCACCTAAGATTGATTTCACATCGAGTGGATCGCTTGTCAAACTTGTCAGTCAGATGAGCTGCGCCCATGAAGGGCGCCCACGAGCCGACCAAGGAGCGCCCGCCCGATGGACAAGCCCAAATCGACCCTCAACTATCCCGTCTTCGTCACCTCTGCGGTACTGATCCTGGCGCTGGTAATCTACGCCAGTGCCTTCCAGGAAAGCGCCCAACAGACCTTTTCAGCCCTGCAGGGCTGGGTCATCGCCAACGCCAGTTGGATCTACATCCTTGCGGTGGCGCTGATCCTGCTGATGGTGGTGATCCTCGCCCTGTCGCGCTATGGCGACATCAAGCTCGGGCCTGACCACAGTACGCCCGACTACAGCAACGGCACCTGGTTCGCCATGCTGTTCTCCGCCGGCATGGGCATCGGCCTGATGTTCTTCGGCGTTGCCGAGCCGGTAATGCACTTCCTCTCACCCCCGGTGGGCGACGGCGGCAGCGTCGAAGCCGCCCGTGAGGCGATGAAGATCACCTTCTTCCACTGGGGTCTGCACGCCTGGGCGATCTACGCCATCGTGGCGATGATCCTCGCCTACTTCAGCTACCGCCATGGCTTGCCGCTGACCCTGCGCTCGGCGCTCTACCCGATCATCGGCGATCGCATCTATGGCCCGATCGGCCATGCCGTGGACATCTTCGCGATCATCGGCACGGTGCTCGGCGTGGCCACTTCGCTGGGCCTGGGGGTCACCCAGATCAACACCGGCCTGAACCACCTCTACGGCGTGCCGGTGAGCGTGCCGGTGCAGATCGCACTGATCATCGGGACCACCGCGCTGGCGACCCTTTCCGTGGTCACCGGCCTGGACAAAGGCGTGCGCCGGCTGTCCGAGCTCAACCTGTCGCTCGCCGTGCTGCTGGTGCTGCTGGTGGTCATCACCGGACCGACCGTATTCATCCTGCAGACCTTCGTGCAGAACACGGGCACCTACCTGTCGGATATCGTCAACAAGACCTTCAACCTCTACGCCTACGAGCCCAACGACTGGATCGGTGGCTGGACGCTGTTCTACTGGGGCTGGTGGCTGGCCTGGTCGCCCTTCGTCGGCCTGTTCATCGCGCGCATCTCCCGCGGCCGCACCATCCGCCAGTTCGTCACCGGCGTGCTACTGGTCCCCACCGGTTTCACCCTGCTGTGGATGACGGTGTTCGGCGATACCGCGATCCACATGATCCTCTGGGATCAAGTCACCGGACTCGCCGATTCGATCCAGCAGGACAGCTCACTCGCCCTGTTCGTGTTCCTGGAACAGTTCCCCTTCTCCGCCGTGATTTCCACCGTCGCCATCGTCATGGTGGTGGTGTTCTTCGTCACCTCGGCGGACTCCGGCGCGCTGGTGGTGGACATGCTCGCCTCCGGCGGCAGCGATGCCTCGCCGGTCTGGCAGCGGATCTTCTGGGCATGCTCCATGGGCCTGGTCGCCATCGCCCTGCTGCTGGCCGGCGGCCTGTCGACCCTGCAGACCGCCACCATCGCCAGCGCCCTGCCGTTCACCATCGCCCTGCTGTTGTCGATGTGGGGACTGCTCAAGGCCCTGCAACTGGACGCCACCAAGCGCGGCATCCGCAGCCAGGCGCTGGGCTCGCGCCCGATGCCCAGCGGGGCCGGCGGCTGGCAGCGACGCCTGCGCAGCATCTCGATGTTCCCGCGTCGGGCGCATGTGGTGCGCTTCATCGCCGACGTGGTGCGCCCCGCCCAGGAATCCGTCGCCGATGAGCTGGCCAAGCAGGGCTACCAGGTGCGCATCAAGGACGGCGAGGACGGTCGCACCCGCCTGGAGGTCGGCGCCGAGGAATCCCCCGACTTCATCTACGAGGTACGCGCACGGGCCTACAACATGCCGGCGTTCGCCATGGTCGGCTCACAGGAAGACAGCCAGGAATCGCGCAAGTACTTCCGAGCCGAAGTTCACCTGAGCGAGGGTGGACAGGACTACGACGTGATGGGCTGGAGCCGTGAGGACGTGATTGGCGACATCCTCGATCAGTTCGAGCGCTACATGCACTACCTGCACGTCACCAACTGAACGGAGCGGGTCCGGGCAGTTACCCGGACCCGTTCAGCGCTCACTCAAGGTTTCGCGCTGCATGTCGACCAACAGGTCGACGAAGCGTCGGGTGAGCAGGTTCTCCGGCAGGTGGGTCGATCGCAGCACATAGCTGGTATAGCGCAGCACCGGCGCGAAAGGCCGCATCAGCAAGCCCGTGTGCTGATACTCGCGAGCCACCATCTGGCTGACCAGACTGACCCCCATGCCCAGGCCGACCATCTGGCAGGCCGTCGCCGCATAGGGCGCCTCGACACCCATCCTGCGTCGCACCCCTTGGGCATCGAACAGACGGTCGATGCGCCCGCGATTGCCGTCGGTGTTGAGTAGCGAGATGAACTCCTGCCCTTCGAAATCCTTCGGCGTCAGGCTCTCGCGCTCGGCGAAGGGATGCCCCGGCGGGAAGATGCACACGCCCGGCACGTCATAGACCAGCGTCGCCTCGATACCCGGAATCCCCTCGCCACTGTAGGCCGCCAGGCCGACATCGCAGAACTGCGAGGCGGCCCACTGCGCCACCGTCATCGAATCGCTGGTGTAGACGGACAGGGCCACGTTCGGATGGGCTTCGCGAAAACGATGCAACACCCTCGGCAGCATCGTTATGGAGATCGACGGAACCGCCGCGATACGCAGCCGTCCGGTACCGATCTGACGGATCTGCGTGACGGAGTCCTCGAGACTCTTCAATCCCACGAAGGCCCGTTCCACATCGCGGAACAGCGCTTTGCCCTCGTCCGTCGCCTGCAGGCGACCGTGGAGGCGTTCGAACAGGCGAAAGCCGGCACTGCGTTCGAGCTGCGCGATCAACCGGCTGATGTTCGGTTGCGAGGTGTGCATCGCCTCTGCGGCGGCCGTCATAGAGCCTGAGAGCATCACGGCACGGAAGGCTTCGATCTGCTTGAAGTTCATAGGCCATATCATTTCTGAATAGACCTCTAGCATATCTTTATTTGCAGGCATGAGTGCGCCGCTTTAAAACGGACTCATAACGAGCAAGCCAAAAGGCCGCCACCCCGCTTCATTCTTCCTGGCCGTCCTTTGGCCCTGCCCTTCATCTTCCATCAAGGCAGCGGAGCGCCCGCGCATCCGCTGCCCATTCGAAGCCACTGGAGAGGTCCCATGTCATTTCCCCGCAGTTCCTTGGTCGGCTCGCTCGTCCTGACGCTCGCCGCCACCTTCACCCACGCCGCCGAAATGCCCCCCGTTCCCGAGGCCATCCAGAGTGCCGGTACGCTGACGGTTGGTGTGCGCTGTGACCAGCCGCCCTACGGCTTCCAGGACAAGAACGGCGAGTTCGCCGGTGTCGAGGTGGAAATGGCCCGGCAGATCGGCGAATGGGCCCTTGGCTCCAAGGACAAGGTCCAACTGACCTGCGTCACCGGCGAGAACCGCATTCCGATGCTGATGACCGGCAAGGTCGACTTCCTCATCGCCACCCTGGGCATCACCCCCGAGCGCGAACGCGTCGTGGCGTTCAGCACGCCCTACCGCTGGGGCGCCAGCGGCGTGCTGGTGAAGAAGGACAGCCCGATCCAGAAAATGAAGGACTTCAACGGCAAGACCGTTGCCGTACTCAAGGGCACCGTGCAGGCCAAGTGGTTCGAGGACCATATGCCGGAGGTCGAGACGCTGCGCCTGAACAGCTCCGCCGACGCCCTGCAGAGCTTCCTCCAGGGGCGTGCCGACGGCTACGCCCATGATGCTGCAACCCTGGTGGTGGTCACCGGCAGCGATGACCGCGTACGCCTGGTCGACGACCCCTACCAGATCTCCGACGCCGCCATCGGCCTGCGCAAGAACGAGCCGGAGCTGAAGGCCTACCTCGACGCCGCCGTGACCCGCATGCACAGCGAAAACCTGTTCGTAGGCTGGATCAACAAGTACGTCGACGAGAAGATTCGCAGCTATTACATCGACGTCTTCACCCAGCCGCGCCCGCAAGTCGACTGAGTGGCAGACGCATGACCTACGACTTTCAGTACTTGCTCGGCCAGTGGCCGGCCCTGCTCGACGGTTTGTGGATGACCGTACGGGTGTCCCTGCTGGCCATCGCCTTCTCGCTGCTGATCGGCGTGCTGGGCGGCGCGGTGCGCTTGTTCCGCCTGCCGCTGCTGTCCCAGTTGGTCATGCTCTACGTCGAGCTGGTGCGCAACACGCCGATCCTGGTGCAGCTGTTCTTCATCTTCTATGGGCTGCCGGCGCTGGGCCTGGACCTGTCGCTGTTCTGGTCCGGGGTGATCTGCCTGTCGCTGTGGGCCGGCGCGTACCAGACCGAAAACGTGCGCGGCGGCCTGGCCACCGTCAGCCAGAGCATGCGCGAGGCCAGCCTGGCGCTGAGCCTGCGCCCGCGTCAGTACTTCTGGCTGGTGGCGCTGCCCATCGCCGTGCGCACCAGTCTGCCGGCGATGCTCAACACCGCCATTTCGCTGCTGAAGAACTCCTCCTACCTGCAGGCCATCGGCCTTGCCGAGCTGACCTTCGTGGCGGTCGACCGTATCGCCACGGATTTCCGCGCCCTGGAGATGTTCAGCGCGATCTGCGTGATCTACCTGGCACTGGTCGCCGTGTTGTCGCTGTTCACCAGCCGTCTCTCGGCGCGCCTGCAGCGCCCCTTCGTGCAGCATTGAGGGCCGTCGCATGCATTTCTTCATAGAGAACTGGGTGTTCATCTCCAAGGGCTTGGCGATGACGCTCAAGCTGGCCCTGGTGATCCTCGCCTTCACCACCGTGATCTCGCTGCTGCTCGGGGTGCTCGCCACCTTGCGCAGCCGCGCCCTGCGCTGGCTGATCCACGGCTACGTCGAGCTGTTCCGCTCGATCCCCCTGATCGTCAACGTATTCTTCATCTTCTTCGGCGCGCCGATGCTCGGCATGGACCTGACGCCCTTCGTCGCGGTGACCACCGGGCTGACCCTGTGGGGCAGCGCCAACGGCATCGAGATCGTCCGCGGCGGCCTGGAGTCGGTCCCGCGCCACCAGTGGAAGAGCGCCTGGGCGTTGGGCCTCAAACCCTGGGAGATCTACCGCTACATCATCATGCCGCAGTCGATGAAGGCGATCCTACCGGCCTATACCGGGCTGCTCACGCTGCTCGTGCAGGCCACCTCGCTGGGCGCGCTGGTCGGGGTGACCGAATTCCTCAAGACCGGCCAGACGATCATCGAACGCACCACCATGATGACCGGCCAGAGTCCCGCCTTCGCCGTCTACGGCACCGTCCTGCTCGTCTACTTCGTCATCTGCTCCGCGCTGACCTGGCTCAGCCGCTACCTCGAATACCGCCTCGGTCGCCCCGTGACCCGCCCTACCCGTTGAGAGAATCGACATGCACGCATCGAAAGTCAGTCGTCGTCTGAAGGAGACCACCGCTCCGGAGGTCTGCGAATACATCTACCTGCCGCGCCTGGCCGGTTTCGCCCAGGGGTTCGCTAACCTCGGCGACGTGAACAAGGCCCACGTGGTGATGCTCGCCGAATGCGGGCTGCTGCGCAGCGAGCATGCCGCCGTGCTGGCACGCGGCATTCTGCAGATGGAAGCGGACGGCCCGGACGCCGTGAGCCTCGACCCGGAGCGCGAAGACGCCTACTTCAACTACGAAGCGCACCTGATCGGAGCGGTTGGCGAGGACATCGGCGGCCGTCTGCACACCGGCCGCAGCCGCAACGACCTGCTCGCCACGCTGGACCGCATCAACGCCCGCGAAGTGCTGATGGCGCTGGTGGAGCAATTGATCGCCGTGCGCCAGGCCACGCTGGACAATGCCCGGCGCTTCGCCGACGTGGTGATGCCCGGCTACACCCACCTGCAGCCGGCCCAGCCGATCACCTACGGGTTCTACCTGGCCGGCGTGGCGCAGGCCCTGGAGCGCGACTGCCAGCGCCTGACCACGACACTGCAGAGCATGAACCAGAGCCCGTTGGGCGCCGCCGCCTTCGCCGGCACGCCGTTCGCCATCGACCGCTCGCGCACCGCCGAACTGCTGGGTTTCGACGGCTACATCGACAACACCCTGGACGCCGTCGCCTCGCGCGACTTCATCCTCGAAAGCATGGCGCACCTGAGCCTGCTGGCGGTGTTCTGGAGCCGCGTCAGCCAGGACTATTTCACCTGGGTGAGCCACGAATTCAGCCTGATCGAGTTCCCCGACAGCGTCTGCGGCACCTCCAGCATCATGCCGCAGAAGAAGAACCCGGTCGTCCTCGAATACCTCAAGGGCCGCACCGGCCACATCGTCGGCCTGCAGATGGCTGCCAACATGACCGTCAAGGGCACTCACTTCACCCACTCCAGCGAAGTGAATCGCGAAGGCACCCGCGGCTTCTGGGAGGCTGCCGAGGAATCGCTGCGCTGCCTGAAGCTGCTGGAGCTGGTGCTGCGCACCGCCACGCCAAACGCCGAGCGCGGCCTGCGCCTGGCCGCGGAGGACTTCTCCACCGCCACCGGCCTGGCTGACCTCATCGTGCGTGACGCCGACCTGTCGTTTCGCGAGGCCCACCATATCGTCGGTGCCGTGGTACGCCAGGCGATGGATGCCGGCCAGCATGCCGACCAGATCACCGGAGCCATGATCGACACCGCCGCCCAGGAACAGCTCGGTCACCCGCTGGGCCTGGACGAGGAGAAGGTGCGCGAGTGCCTGGCACCGGTCGCCAACGTACAGGCACGCCGCTCGCCCGGCGCTCCCGGCCGCCCGGCACTGGACGCGACCCTGGAGGCCGCCCAGGCGCGGCTGACCCTGGAACGCGAGGCTGCGCGCCTGCGCCGTGAGCGCCAGCAAGGCGCGCGCAGCCGCCTCGACCAAGCCATCCGCGCGTTGGCCGAGCGATGAGTGCGCTCATGGAGGTGCGCGGCCTGTGCAAGCAGTTCGGCGAGCACGAGGTGGTCAAGGGTATCGATCTGGATGTCGCCGAAGGCGAAGTGGTGGTGATTATCGGCCCCAGCGGCTCGGGCAAATCCACCTTCATCCGCTGCCTGAACAACCTCGAGGCACCGAGCCGGGGCAGCGTGACGTTTGCCGGCACGCCGATCGACGCCCGCGACCGCAAGGCCATGACCAAGCTGCGCGACAACGTCGGCATGGTGTTCCAGGATTACACCCTGTTCCCGCACCTGAACATTATCGCCAACATGACCCTGGCGCCGACCCGCCGACGCGGACTCAAGCGCGCGCAGGCGGAGGAGGAGGCACTCGCCCTGCTCGACCGCGTCGGCCTGCGGCACAAGGCGCAGGACTATCCGGCGCAACTGTCCGGGGGCCAGCAGCAGCGCGTGGCCATCGTCCGCGCGCTGGCGATGCGTCCGCAGCTGTTGCTGTTCGATGAGCCGACCTCGGCGCTCGACCCGGAAACCGTGAACGACGTGCTGGAGGTGATGAAGTCATTGGCCCGTGAAGGCATGACCATGGTGGTGGTGACCCACGAGATGGGCTTCGCCCGCGAAGTCGCCGACCGGGTGGTGTTCTTCGACCACGGCAGCATCGTCGAGATGGGTGAGCCCGAGCAACTGTTCGGCGCGCCGCAACACCCACGTACCCAACAGTTCCTCGCCAGCGTTCTGCGCTGACGGTCAGTAAAAAGGGCACTGCGTGTTCGGGCAGTGCCCTTTTCGCGCTTAGCGGAAGCGACCGACCTCGTCGTGCAACCCGGCAGCCAGTTCGTCCAGCTCCCTGGCGGTCTGCGCCAGGCTGGCCAGGGCGTGGCGCTGCTCGTCGTTGCTCTGGGCGATGCTCTGCAGGTTGCGGCTGAGCAGCTCGGCCGTCTGGCTCTGCTCCACCGCTGCGCTGCTGATGGCCGCGAACTGCTCGTCGGCAGAGGCCGTCTGGTCAGCGATGCGCTGCAGCACGTGCGCCACCTGGCCGTTGAGTTCCAGACCTCTCTCCATCAACGTGCGTGCCCGTTCCACGGTGCTTACCGCGGAGTCCGCCTCAGCCTGGATATTGCCGATCATCCCGGAGATCTCCTCGGTCGCCTCGCGGGTACGCCCGGCCAGGCTGCGCACCTCGTCGGCGACCACGGCGAAGCCACGGCCCTGGTCCCCGGCACGCGCCGCCTCGATGGCGGCGTTGAGCGCCAGCAGGTTGGTCTGCTCGGAAATCGCGGCGATGGTGCCGAGGATGCTGCCGATGTCCTGGGAGCGCTGGCCCAGGCGTCCGATGACCTGCGCGGTGTCTTCCAGCGAACCGGAAATCTGCTGCAGGGCGCCGGAAGCCTCACCCATGGTGCCCTGGCCGATGCGCGTCTGCTGGGCGTTGTCCTTGGCCAGCGTCTCGGTGGCGCGCATGTTGCCGGCGATGTCCGCCGACGTGGCGGAGAACTCCTCCACCGCCCCCGCCATCCCGGTCACCTCGCCGGCCTGCTGCTCGACCGAGCCGTGCGCGCCATTGGCCAGGTCCGCCACCAGGCGAGCGCGCTCGTCGACCCGCTGTGCGCTCTCGCGAATGCCCGAGACCATGTTCGACAGCGCTTGCGCCATGGCATTGAAGCTGCTGGCGAGGTCTCCGATCTCGTCACGCCGTTGCAGCGTCAGGCGCGCACTCAGATCGCCCTTGCCCAGCGCGCGCGCCTGTTCCACCAGCTCGCCCAGCGGGCTCAGGCGGCGGCTGACCAGCCAGACCAGGGCACCGATGGCGAGGACCAGGGCGATCAGACTGCCCAGTGCCAGTTCGCCACCGACCCGCCAGGTGACCGCGCGGATCTCGCTCTTCGGCAAGGTCGCGAGGATCTGCCAGGGGCCGTCCTCGAAGCGCGCGCCCACGCTATAGAAAGACTCACGACCGTCGCTCCAGTAGGCGCCGCTGCCCGGCGTAGCGAGCGGCCCCGACAATTGCTCGACCACCGTGGCCGGCTCGACCGGACGGGGTGGCGGCACCAGCCAGGCGCCTTTGTCGTCGAGCACCGCGACGAAACCGGACTGCCCCAGGCTCAGGCGGCCGAGCGACGCGAGGCGATCACGCTGCTCGTCGGTATAGTCGAAACCCACGAAAAGCACCGCGATGACCTGGCCCGAGGCATCCTTCACCGGCGTGTACTGGGTCATGTAGAGGCGTCCAAATAGCTGCGCGCGCCCTACGTAGCTGTCACCGGCCAGCAGCCGGGCATAGGCCGGATGGGCATGGTCCAGTTGCGTACCCACCGCCCGCGTGCCGTCCTCCTTGCTCAGCGAGGTCGTGACACGCACCAACTCGTCGCCATCGCGCACGAATACCGTGGCGACCCCGGCCGTCAACTCGCGGAACTCGTCAACCTGGGCATATTCACCGTTGAGGAGGGAATCCTGCAGATAGAGCGCCGGAGTCTGCCGGCCGGCGATCTGGATACGCGTACCGGTATCTAGACGCAGGCCGGCCGAGAAGCGCTTTTCGAAGAGCCCCGACAAGCGTTGCGTGCTGACCAGCAGACCATCGTGGAAGGTCTGCAATTGCTCGGCGACCAACCGCGCCTCGCTGCCGAGGTGTTGCTCGCGGGTCGTGAGGTTGCTGGTATCCAGCGAGCGCAATGCCCACAGGGTGCTCAGCGCCATGAGCAGAATCAGCAGGGCACTGAGGGTCAGCGCCAGTTGCAATGCAATGCGTGAACGGGGAGTGGCCATATGGTCACCAAAAAGGGGGGATGGGAACACCATAGTCTATCGGTCGGACCGGCCGGAAGTTGAGCGTGATGCTGGGCCTTTTAACACGGGGCGGGCTGCTAGAATGCGCGGCTCGTTTCACCCGGAAGCCGACCATGTCCCGTCTCAACCCCCGCCAGCAGGAAGCCGTGAACTACATCGGCGGACCGCTGCTCGTCCTGGCCGGCGCCGGTTCCGGCAAGACCAGCGTGATCACCCGGAAAATCGCCTACCTGATCCAGCAGTGCGGCATCCGTGCCCAGTACATCACCGCGGTGACCTTCACCAACAAGGCCGCGCGGGAGATGAAGGCGCGCGTCTCGACGCTGCTGCGCGGCAGCGAGGGCAAGGGGCTGACGGTCTCGACCTTTCACAACCTCGGACTGAACATCATTCGCCGCGAGTACGCCCACCTGGGCTACAAGCCCGGCTTCTCGATCTTCGACGAGGGCGACATCAAGTCGCTGCTTTCGGACATCATGCAGAAGGAATACGCCGGCGACGATGGCGTCGACGAGATCAAGAACTACATCGGCAACTGGAAGAACGACCTGATCCTCCCCGAGCAGGCGCTGGCCGAGGCGCGCGGCCCCAAGGAGCAGACCGCCGCGGTGGTCTACCTGCACTACCAGCGCACCCTCAAGGCGTTCAACGCGGTCGACTTCGACGACCTCATCCTGCAGCCGGTGAAGCTGTTCCAGGAGCACCCCGAGGTGCTGGAGAAGTGGCGCAACCGGGTGCGCTACATGCTGGTCGACGAATACCAGGACACCAACGCCAGCCAGTACCTGCTGGTGAAGCTGCTGGTCGCCGAGCGCGCGCAGTTCACCGTGGTCGGCGACGACGACCAGTCGATCTATGCCTGGCGCGGCGCACGGCCGGAAAACCTCATGCAGCTCAAGGAGGATTTTCCCTCGCTCAAGGTGGTGATGCTGGAGCAGAACTACCGCTCCACCAGCCGCATCCTCAAGTGCGCCAACGTGCTCATCGCCAACAACCCCCACGTCTTCGAGAAGCAACTGTGGAGCGAGATGGGCCACGGCGACCCGATCCGCGTGATCCGCTGCAAGAACGAGGACGCCGAGGCCGAGCGCATCGCCCTGGAAATCCTCACCCTGCACCTGAAGACCCAGCGCCCCTATTCGGACTTCGCCATCCTCTATCGCGGCAACCACCAGGCCAAGCTGATGGAGCTGAAACTGCAGCACCACCAGATTCCCTATCGCCTCTCCGGCGGCACCAGCTTCTTCGCCCGCCAGGAAGTGAAGGACCTGATGAGCTACTTCCGCCTGCTGGTGAATCCGGACGACGACAACGCCTACCTGCGGGTCATCAACGTCCCGCGCCGGGAGATCGGCTCCACCACCCTGGAGAAACTCGGTAACTACGCCACCGAGCGCAAGCTGTCGATGTACCAGGCGAGCGACGAGCTGGGCCTGGCCGAACACCTCGACGCGCGTTACACCGAGCGTCTGTCGCGCTTCAAGCGCTACATGGACCGGCTGCGCCAGCAGTGCGCCCAGGATGACCCCATCGCCGCCCTGCGTGGCATGGTCGCGGATATCGACTACGAGAACTGGATTCGCCAGAACACCAGCAGCGACAAGGCGGCGGACTTTCGCATCAGCAACGTCTGGTTCCTCGTCGAAGCCCTGAAGAACATCCTCGAACGCGACGAGGACGGCGGCATGACGATCGAGGAAGCCATCGCCAAGCTGGTTCTTCGCGACATGCTCGAGCGCCAGCAGGAGGAAGAGGAAGGGGCCGACGGCGTGCAGATGATGACCCTGCATGCCTCCAAGGGTCTGGAATTTCCCTACGTGTTCATCATGGGCATGGAGGAGGAAATCCTCCCGCACCGTTCCAGCATCGAGGCCGACAGCATCGAAGAGGAACGTCGCCTGGCCTACGTCGGCATCACCCGGGCGCGGCAGACCCTGGCCTTCACCTTCGCCAGCAAGCGCAAGCAGTACGGCGAGGTGATCGACTGCGCACCGAGCCGCTTCCTCGACGAACTGCCGCCGGACGACCTGGCCTGGGAAGGCCAGGAAGAAGCGCCCGTCGAGCAGAAAGCCGCGCGCGGCAACGATGCCCTGGCGGCGATGCGGGCGATGCTCAAGCGATAGTCAGCGTCTGTTCCGGCGATTGCCAAAACGCATGAGTAACCTTTCTTAAATTGCGGTCTATTGAACACAGGCCAATTGAAAGCGCCCGCTCTAGCAAGCGCTTTGAGTCATTTAAGGAGGACACCATGACCAAGGCTACCGCCCAGCAAGAACTGAAAAACGTCGAACGGATCCGCAGCAAGGCACAAGGTGCCGACGCCGCCGGCATCGAGCAGGCGCCGGCCATCGGCAAGGCGCTGAACACGCTGCTCGCCGATGTGTTCGCGCTGTACTTCAAGACCAAGAACTTCCACTGGCACATCGCCGGCCCGCACTTTCGCGAGTATCATCTGCTGCTCGACGACCAGGCCGCTCAGTTGTTCGCCATCGTCGACCCGATCGCCGAGCGCGCGCGCAAGATCGGCCAACCGTCGCTGCGCTCGGTAGAGCAGGTCGTCGCCAACAAGCGCCTGGCCAGCAGCGAGGCGGAAAGCCTCTCCGCGCAGGACATGCTCACCGAGCTGCACGCCGACAACCAGGCGCTGGCCGCCTACATGCGCAGCACCCACGAGCTGACCAGCGATGCGCGCGACGTGGCGACGACCAGCCTGCTGGAAGAGTGGATCGACCAGGCCGAAGAGCGCGCCTGGTTCCTGGCCCAGAGCATCGCTCGGGCCTGACAGAACGTCCCGAGGGAACGGCGGGCCTCGCCCACCGGAGCCCAAGCCTGATGAGGACGACCCAGCCCCGCCCCTGGCGGGGCTACTTTTTTTGCGCTGAGCAAAGCCGGGATATCCGTACCCGTTCCCCCGGCAGATCCCTACGAAGAGCCGAAAACCCGCTAGGAACCGGCGCCAGGCTGACGCCCGCGCAGCAGCGCCTCGATGAGCCGCCAGTAGTTCACCGGCAGCAGACGCTCGAGCAGCGATACCAGGCGTGCATCGCTGCCCACCAGCACCCGCGCGCGATCATCGGCGATCGCCTTGGCGATGATCTGTGCCGCGCGCTCGGCGGGCATTTTCAACAGCTTTTTCATCGCCCGCCGATGCTGCTCGACCTCCAGCGGATCGGCGCCCAGCGGCACCTTGGCACTGTCCGCGATGCGGGTCGCGACGCCCCCCGGATGCACCACCAGCAGGCTCACCGAACTCCCCTGCAGTTCGTGGCGCAAGGCGTTGCTGAAACCCCGCACGGCGAACTTGCTGGCGCTGTAGGCGGTCTGTCCCGGCGGCGCGATCAGCCCGTAGAGACTCGACAGGTTGACGATCTTCGTCGGCACCGGCTGCTCCCGCAGGATCGGCAGGAAGCCACGGCAGAGCTCGACCACGGCCTGGAAGTTGATGCGCATCAGCCAGTCGAAATCCTCGCTGGCGACCTGCTCGAAGGTGCCGCCGATGGCCACGCCGGCATTGTTCACCAGCAGATGCACGGCGCTGTGGGCTCGCATCACCTCCTCGGGCAGCCGTCGCACCGCCTCGGGCTCGGCGAGATCGACGACATGCAGGCTGACCCGCCGATCCCGCGCCGGCAAGGCCGCGGCGGTCTCGCCCAGACCGGCCTCGTCGCGATCCACCAGCGCCAGGTGGCAGCCCTCACGGGCCAGGCGTTCGGCCAGGGCGCGGCCGATGCCGCTGGCCGCGCCGGTAATGACGGCGACACGTTCGTCGAACTTCATGGCGCTACCTCCCCTCGGGCATGGATGTGCTGCAACACGCGTTGGGCGATGCGTGGTGCTTGCCGCCCGTCGATCTGGTGACGCAGGCCGAGCAGCGTTTCGTGGCGCGCCCCCGGAATCGCCTGGGCGGTCGCCTCGCCGCCGGACGGATGGACCATCAGGTCGCGATCGCCATGCAGTACCAGGCTCGGCGCCCGCACGCTGGCCAGCGCCGCGCCGCGGTCGGCGGACTTGAGAATGGCGCCGATCTGCCGGAACAGCGCGCGGGTATCGGCGCGCTCGCCGCTGCGCCGCCAGGCCAGCGCGGCGTATTCGGCCCACTGCGCCTCGATGTCCGGCACCTCGCGGTCACCGATGTGGCGCATCATCGCCGCGTAGCTCGCGATCGCCTCGGCCTCGCTGCGCGGCGCCCTGGCGCGCGCCATGCGCCAGAGGGTCGAGTAGGCCGGCTGGCCGATGCGCCGGGCGCCGGTGTTGGAGAAGATGGATACCAGCGAGGCGACGCGCTGCGGATGCCGGTAGGCCAGCACCTGGGCGATCATTCCGCCCATCGACATGCCCACCAGATGCGCCTGCGCGATACCCAGATGGTCGAGCAGCAGCGCCGTGTCATCGGCCATCTGCTCCAGGCCGTAGGCGCCCTGCGGCGCACGTCCGCGCAATTGCTGCCAGAGGTTCGGATGCGGCGTGGCGCAGCGCGAGGAGCGCCCGGCATCGCGGTTGTCGAAGCGGATCACGCGCAGCCCGGCCGCCAGCAACGGCTCGATCAACGCCGCCGGCCAGTAGCTCAGTTGCAGCCCCAGGCCGACCACCAGCAACAGCGCCGGCGCCTGCGCATCGCCATGCTCGGCGTAGCACAGGCGCTGGCCGTTGGGCAGCTCGGCGAAGCGTTCCTCGTACGGCATCAGGCTCATGCGCGAGCCTCCTGCGCCGTCGGCGGGAGAAACTCCAGCGCTGGATCGTCGACCCGCCCCTTGCGCAGCACCTTGACGTCGGCGGCGTAGTTCCAGGACATCGACCAGGGCTCGCGGCGCCCCTGCCGCGGCAACTGGTCAAGCGAGCGCTGCACGTAGCCGGCGCCGAAGTTGAGCAGCGGCTCGGTCTCCATCGCCGGATCGGCCCGAGGCGTGCAGACCGCGTACCCCTGCGCCTGCATGTAGTTCAGCAGGCGGGTGAAGTGCTCGCAGAGCAGGCCGATCTTCAGCGTCCAGGAGGAAGAGGTGTAGCCCACCGCAATGGCGAAGTTGGGCACCCCGCTGAGCAGCATGCCGCGGTAGGTGACGCACTCGGAGAGCGTCACGGGCTGACCGTCCAGGCGCGGGCGGATGCCGCCCAGCGGCAGCAGGTTCAACCCGGTGGCGGTGACGATGAGGTCCGCATCCAACTGCTCGCCCGAGCACAGCTCGATCCCGCCGGCGTTGAAACGCGCGATGCGCTCGGTGACCACCGACGCCCGCCCCGAGGAAATGACCTTGAACAGATCCCCGCCGGGGACCGCGCACAGCCGCTGCTCCCAGGGGTTGTAGGGCGGATTGAAGTGCGTGTCCACGGGATAACCGGGGGGCAGCATGCGCGCGTTCATGCGGCGAATGATCTTGCGGGCGCGCCGCGGGAAGCGCTGGCAGAAGGCATACACCCAGCGCTGCTTGGCGATGTTGAAGCGGCGCGTCAGGGCGAAGGCGAGGTCTTCCGGCAACCAGGGCCGCAGGCAGCGGGCGATGGGGTCCGCGGTCGGCACCGGCAGCACGTAGCTGGGGGTGCGCTGGAGCATGGTGACGTGCGCCGCGTGCTTGGCCAGCGCCGGCACCAGGGTCACCGCCGTGGCGCCGCTGCCGATCACCACCACGCGCTTGCCGGTGTAGTCCAACTCCTCCGGCCAGGCCTGCGGATGCACGATGCGCCCGGCGAAGTCCTCCTGGCCCGGAAAGCCCGGCGCGTAGCCCTGGTCGTAGCGGTAGTAACCGGCGGCGGCGAAGATCCAGCGCGCCTCGATGACCTGAGTCCGGCCATCGCTTTCCCGACGCAGGGTCACTCGCCAGCACTGGTGCTGGCTCGACCAGTCGCAATCGACCACCCGGTGGCCGAAACGGATCTTGTGGTCGATGCCGTTCTCCTGCGCGGTCTCGGCGATGTATGCCTTGATCGAGGCACCGTCGGCGATGGCCTTGTCCTCCTTCCACGGCTTGAAGTCGTAACCGAAGGTGTACAGGTCCGAGTCGGAGCGGATGCCCGGGTAGCGGAACAGGTCCCAGGTGCCACCCAGATCCGCGCGTGCCTCGACGATGGCGTAGGAGCGCTGCGGGCAGTGCTTCTGCAGGTGATAGGCGGCACCGATGCCGGAGATGCCGGCTCCGATGATCAGCACGTCTATGGCATCCCGCTCGGGTACGGGTGAATCGTTCATCGCTCGCGCCCTCATTGTGGCAACGGTTGTTGTCAGTTGAATATGGTTGTGACAACGCCTGTTGTCAATTGATAGGATCGCCCTCATGAACGACGCTCCCCCCATCGCCGCCAGCAAACGCCCCTATTCCGGGGTCGCGGCCAGCGAACGCGCGGCACTCAGGCGCCAGCGCTTCATCGAGGCGGGCATCGGGCTGTTCGGCGAGATCGGCTACCACGCCACCACCATGCGGGCGCTGACGGCCGCCAGCGGCCTGACCAACCGCTACTTCTACGAGTCCTTCGAGACCATGGAGGACCTGCTGGTCGCCTGCTACGAGCACCTGATGGATACCCACCGCGAGCATCTGCGCCAGGTGCTCGCGGCCACGCCGGGCGGGCTGCGCGAACAGGCCCGCGCCGGGCTCGACTGCTTCTTCGAGGCGATGAGCGACCCGCACTTCGCGCGCATCACCCACGCCGAGGTGCTTGGCGTCAGCCCCCGGGTGGACGAGTTGTACAACCGCCACATGGGCCTGTTCGCCGGTTTGATGATGGAGCACATCGCCCGCCACGGCGGCCCCCTCGCCGCCGCGGACCCGCGTGAGCTGGCCTTCGTCGGCGCCTCGCTGGCCGGCGCGGTCATCCATGCCGGCATCATGTGGGTGCGCAGCCGCTACGCCGCACCGCGCGAGGTGGTGGTCGCCGCGACCCTCAAGGTGCTCATCGGCACCCTGGAGCAATTACGCGGCTGATTGGCTCCCGGGGGTTCCGGGCGCTCAGGCGGCCAATCCGTTGAGCCATTCACGGGGGCTCTGGCCGACCTTGCGGCGAAATGCCCGGGACAGTGCGGAGGCGCTTTCGTAGCCCACCTCGTCGGCGATCAGGGCGATGGGACGCCCTTCGCGCAAGCGCTTCTGCACCAGGGCAATGCGCCAGGCGAGCAGATAATCCGCCGGCGTGCTGCCCACGACTTCATGGAAACGCGCAGCGAACCCGGCACGCGAGAGGTTGCAGGCTTGCGCCAGGCGCTCCACCGTCCACGCCTGTTGCGGCGCATCGTGCATCAGCGTCAGCGCCCGCGCCAGACGGGTATCGGCCAGGCCCGCCAGTAAGCCGGTAGAGAGTCCCTGGGTGTCCAGCAAATGGCGCAGCACCTGGATCAGGATCAATTCGAACAGACGATCGAGCACCGCGGCGCGGCCGCAGGCCTCGCCAAAGGCCTCGCGGAACAACCAGTCGAGGTTAGCGCTCATTTCCGGCAATGCCGCCAACGGCACCAGCAAGGGGCTTGGCAACGCCAGCGTCAGTGGATTCTCGTTCCCCCCCTCGAAGCCCAGCGAAGCGCAGACCACCTGCGCCTGATCCCGCGCATCGGCATGCAAGGCATGGGCAGTCGGGCGGCAGAAGAGGATGAGGGTCGGTTCGTCGATCAGGTATTCGCGGCGGCTGTCCGCCGCCAGCCGCAGCCGCCCTGCGCGTAACAGGTGAAGATGTCCACGGCCGTCTTCTCCCTCGTTGGCCGCGCTGCCACACAGTCCGCCACTGTAGTAGGTACTGGCCCGCAGGCTGAAGTGGCCCAGCAAGGCGGAAAGGCGATCCATGGTCATCTCCAATTTTTTGGACGATCTGCACGATAGTCTCGACGATTAGACACCATATGGAAAGCCCGTAGGCAGATCATCTCTCTCGACGCTGGCGCACAGTCCAGCCTTGAGCCGATCATCCAGGAGTACCACCATGAGCCGCATCGCCCCCCTTTCCATCGAGCAAGCCCCCGACGCCGCCCGCGCCTCGCTGGCCGCTATCCAGAAGAGTTTTGGCCGGGTACCCAACGCCCTGGCCACACTGGCCAACGCCCCGGCCGCCCTCAACGGCTATCTGGCGCTGACCCAGGCTCTGGCCAAGAACTCTCTCAGCCCACGACAACGGGAAACCGTCGCCCTGGCCGCCTCCGAAGTGAACGGCTGTGACTATTGCCTGGCCGCACACTCGCTGTCCGGCAGCAAGGCCGGACTCGACCCGCAGAGCCTGGAACAGGCACGCCGCGGTAACCTGGATGGCCTTGCCCGTTTCGCCCGCCAGGTGACCCAGAGCCGCGGCCAGGTGAGCGACGCGCAGCTGGAGGACGCCCGCGCCGCCGGCTTGAGCGATGCCCAGGTGGTGGACGTGATCGCACAGATCGCCCTGCTGACGCTGACCAACTACCTCAACAACGTTGCCCGTACCGAGCTAGACTTCCCGGCGGTGGCGCCCCTCGAGGAGGTGTCGGCATGAGCGCCCAGGTATACACCGCGCCGGGCTGCCCGTTCTGCGTGCAGGCCAAGGCACTGCTCTCGCGCCGCGGGGTGAGCTTCAGCGAGATCGACGTCGGCACCGACCCCGCGCAGCGTGCTGCCCTGGTGGCCCGCAGCGGGCGCCGTACGGTGCCGCAGATCTACCTCGACGGACACCATGTTGGCGGCTTCGATGAGCTGCTGGCACTCGACCGCGCGGGAGGCCTGAATCCCTGAGCAACCATCGTCGTTTAGTACCCGCCCAAATTGGCGCGCATGGACGCTTCGAGCAGCCGCGGCGCCGGCAGGGTCGCGTCCCGCGCCCGGCGCGCGGCAACGAAGTCCGCCTCGGACACGCCCTCATGCACATGGATGTTGCCCGCACGCTGCTCAGCCACGCTGCATTCGGCGATCGGCGCTCGCTCGCCGGGCGGGTAGTCATGGCACAGGCGCAGACGGGTATTCCCCGGCAGATCGAGCAGGCGGCCAATGGAGCGGTAGAGCGCCCGCGCGTCGCCGCCGGGAAAGTCGCAGCGGGCGGTACCGACGTCCGGTGGGAACAGCGTATCGCCGACGAACACCACCTCGTCGTCGACCAGGAAGGCGAGGTCGGCCGGCGTATGCCCCGGCACGGCCAACGCCTGGACGCGCAACGGGCCGACGTGAAACACCTCGTCGTCGCCGAACAAATGGTCGTAAGGCAGTCCGTGGAACGGCCCGTAGCGCCCTGCCAACGCCTCACGCACCTCCAGCACCCGAGCGCTGATGCCGATGCGCCCGCCGAGTCGGTCGCGCAGGTAGCTCGCGGCGGACAGGTGGTCGGCATGCACATGGGTTTCCAGCAGCCACTCCAACTGCAGGCCATGGTGCTGGATGTAGGCCAGCACCTCGTCGGCCATCAGAGTCTCGCTGCGCCCGCTGGCCGGGTCATAGCCGAGCACCGCATCGACCACGGCGCACGGCGCATGGCCCTCGGCGTGCAGCACATGGGTGAAGGTCGAGGTGACGGGATCGAAGAACGAGCGGACCGCGACGGCCATGGAGCCTCCTCAAGCAAACAGATGGGTGACACTGCGCGCGCCCAGGGCGATGGCGACGCCTGCGGCCAGCAGCGCGAAGCCCAGTTGCAGCGCCCGCGGCGAGAGCCGTGGCGCCAGCCCCCGTGCGGCGAGCATGCCGAGCACGCAGGCCAGGATGAACGCCAGGCCGTCGAAGGACAGCGTCACCCCGGCATGCACGGCCTGGCCGACGCCGGCCAGGGACACCAGCGCAATGACCGCCAGCGAGGTGGCGACCACGCCCTGCATGCCCAGCTCGCAGTAGCGGCGCATGCACGGCACGATGAGAAACCCGCCACCCACGCCGAGCATGCCGCTGAGCAGCCCCGCCACGCCACCGATGGCGCCGAAGTGCAGGAAGCAGCTCGGCGTCCAGCAGAAGCGCCCATCGGCCAGCAGGCGGCAGGGCTTGGCTGACGCCGGGCCCTGGGGACTACTTTCCGGGGCGAGCACCTGTGCGCCCTGGCGCAGGGCACTGAACATCAGCACCAGGCTGAACGCCAGCATCAGCGCATCCCCTGACAGCGCCCGGGCCAGGTAGCCGCCCAGTACCGCGGTGAACATGCCGACGGCGGCCATGCACAGCGCCGCGCGATAGCGCACCAGGCCCCGCCGCAGGCCGTCTAGGCTGCCGAGCAGGGCCGAGCTGGCGATCGCCAGCAACCCCAGCGGCACCGCCTGGCTCGGCGCCAGGCCCAGGCCCAGGGTCAGCGCCGGCACCGCCAGCACACCGCCACCGGCGCCGGTCAAACCCATGCCCAGGCCAACCACCGTGCCTGCGACGGCGGCGAACAGCGCGGCGTCCGGCATCGCGCGTCAGTAGCTCTTGTACGGCAGGAACTTGCCGGACAGCACCACATTGACGCGATCGCCCTTCGGGTCGGCCTCGCGCTGGATGTCCATGGAGAAGTCGATCGCGCTCATGATGCCGTCGCCGAACTCCTCGTGGATCAGCTCCTTGATGGTGCTGCCGTAGACGTTGACGATCTCGTACCAGCGGTAGATCAGCGGATCGGTCGGCACCGCGCTGGGCAGCGAGCCCTTGTAGGGCACGATCTGCAGCCAGGCGATCGCCTCGTCGCTGAGGCCGAACAGCTTGCCGAGGGTCTCGGCCTGGGGCTTGTCGAAGGCCATCTGGCCGAGCAGCCCGGCGGTGGTCCACTCCTTGCTCTTGCCGATCGCCTCGGCAGCCTGGCTCCACTTGATGCCCTGGGTGACCTTGGCGGCCAGGATCATCTGGGTGACTTGTACGCGGTCGCTAATCATCGTTCGATTCCTCGGTTGGACTGGGTTCAGACAGCATGGATGCGACGCAGCGGCTGCAGCGTCTGCGGATCGGGGGGCGGTGGCGGATCGCTCTCGTCAAGGCCGGGGCGGACGATCAGCGGCTGGTCGCCGATGCAGCCCTCCTCACCCTGCTGGATGCTCCGCGAGCGGCGCACGAGGAAATCCACCAGGTGGTTGCGGATGCGGTAGAACTGCGGGTCGTGGTGGATGGTTTCGCGGCTGCGCTCGCGCGGCAGGGTGTTGATCACGATCTCGGCGATGCGCGCCTGGGGACCGTTGCTCATCAGCATCACCTTGTCGGCGAGGAGGATCGCCTCGTCGACGTCATGGGTGATCATGAACACGGTCTGTCGGGTCGCCTGGCAGATCTTCACCAGTTCGTCCTGGATCACCCCGCGGGTCAGCGCGTCCAGCGCGCCGAAGGGCTCGTCCATCAACAGCATCTTCGGCTCGACGGCGAAGGCGCGGGCGATGCCGACGCGCTGCTTCATGCCGCCGGAGAGCTCCGCCGGTTTCTTCTGCGCGGCGGCGCTCAGGCCGACCATGTCGATGAAACGCGCGCCGTGCTTGGCGATCTGCCGCCGCGACCATTGCGGATGGCGCGACTTCACCGCGAAGGCGATGTTCTGCTCCACCGTCAGCCAGGGCATCAGCGCGTGCCCCTGGAACACCACCCCACGCTCCAGGCTCGGCCCGGTGACCTCCTTGCCGGCCATCACCACCGCCCCGCCACTGGACTGTTCCAGCCCGGCGAGAACGTTGAGGATGGTGCTCTTGCCGCAGCCGGAATGGCCGATCACGCAGACGAACTCGCCCTGTTCCAATTGGAAATTGATGTTCTCGAACACCGCCGGCTGGCCCGCCAGGTAACGCTTGCTCAGGCCTTCGACCTTGAGGAAGGGCTTAGTCGACATAGGTCACCTTCTTCTGCAGTTGTGCAAAGAGCAGATCGAGCAGCATCCCGATCAGACCGATCATCAGGACCGCGAAGATCACGTTGGCCAGCGACAGGTTGTTCCATTCGTTCCAGACGAAATAGCCGATGCCGGTGCCACCGATGAGCATTTCCGCGGCGACGATGACCAGCCAGGCGATGCCCATGGAGATGCGCATACCGGTGACGATGGTCGGCGCGGCGGCCGGCAGGATCACGCACAGGGCCTTGCGCAGCGGCGACACCTCCAGCGTGCGCGCCACGTTCAGCCAGTCCTTGCGCACCCCGGCGACGCCGAACGCGGTGTTGATCAGCATCGGCCAGATGGAACAGATGAAGATCACGAATACCGCGGAAACCGACGCGTCGCGAATGGTATAGAGCGCGATCGGCATCCAGGCCAGCGGCGAGATCGGCTTGAGCACCTGGATGAACGGATTGAACGCCTGGTACAGCAGCGGCGACATACCGATCAGAAAGCCCAGCGGGATCGCCACCAGCAGTGCGATCAGGTAGCCCAGCGCCACCCGCCCGAGGGAGTGGGCGAGCTGGATGCCGATACCCTTGTCGTTCGGCCCGCGGTCGTAGAACGGCTCGCTCAGTTGCTGGCCGGCCAGGGCGAAGAACTGTGCCGGGGTGGGAAAGCCGTCCTGCTTCGGTGCCTCGGCGCTGTGGCCCATCAGCGCCGCGTACTCGGCGTCGGCGGCACTCAGTTCTGCGGATTGCCCGCTACTGTGGGTCGCGGCCTGCCAGACCAGCAGCAAAACGGCGAGCAACAGCAGCGACAGCAGTGCGGCCTTGAAGCGCAGTTGTGGATTCATCGCGGCCTCCTCAGGCGTGGCGGATGGCGAACTCGCCCAGGTAGGCGTCCGGGTCGCTGGGATCGTAGGGGCGGCCCATGACCTCGAATGGCTTGTAGCCGCTGGCCGGCTGCGCCTCCGCCTCGGCCATGCCCAGCGCGGCCATCTGCCGGCGCGCATCCGTGAGCAGGAACACCTGTTCGGCCAGAGTGTTGTAGTCGACGTCGGCCTTCACATAGCCCCAACGCTTCATCTGCGTGAGCATCCAGGTGGCCATGGAGTACCAAGGCATCGGGTCGAAGCCCGAACGCTCCGGCTCGTTGCGCACCTCGCCCAGGCCGTCGGCGAAGCGCCCGGAAAGCGCCTGGAGGATCACCGTCTCCGGCTGGTTGAGGTAGTTCGGCGTGGCAATGGCCTTGGCAATGGTGGGCAACTGGCTCTTGTCCTGGGCCATGGCAGCGGCTTCGAGAATTGCCCGGTAGAGCGCCGCGAAGGTGTTCGGATGGGCCTTGATGAAGGCCTCCGAGACGCCGAACGAACAACACGGGTGGCCGTCCCAGAGGTCCTTGGAGAGCACGTGGATGAAGCCGATCTGGTCGTACACCGCACGCTGGTTGAACGGCTCCGGGCCGAAGAATCCGTCGATATTGCCGGCGCGCAGGTTGGCGATCATCTCTGCCGGCGGGGTGACTCGCAGTTGCACGTCGCGGTCCGGATCGAGGCCGTGTTCGGCGAGGTAGTAGCGCAACAGGAAGTTGTGCATCGAGTACTCGAACGGAATGGCGAACTTGAAGCCCTTCCAGTTCTTCGGGTCGCGATTGGCCTTGTGCTTGAGCGCCAGCACGATGGCTTGGCCGTTGATGTTCTGGATGGTGGCCACGCGCATCGGCTGCGGGCTGGAGCCCAGACCCATGCTGATCGCAAGCGGCATCGGCGCGAGCATGTGCGAGGCGTCCAGCTCGCCGTTGAGCATGTTGTCGCGCACCAGCGCCCAGCCGGCGGTCTTCTGCAGGCTCACCGACAGCCCCTGCTTGCGATACAGCCCCAGCGGGTCAGCCATGATCAGCGGCGTGGCGCAGTTGATCGGGATGAAGCCGATCTTCAGATCGCTCTTCTCCAGCGGGCCGCGCTCGTCAGCCATCGCCTGCAGCGAGCCGAGCGGCAGCACACTGGAGATCGCCGCCATCGCGGTGCTGGCGCCCACCGCCTGGAGAAAGCGGCGGCGCGTCACGTCATTGGGAAACAGCGCGCGCACCGCGGCCGCCTCGACGAAATCCCGCGACAGGCGCTCGCTGTCGCGCAGGCGTGCCTGGCGTTCGGCCTGGTCGTGTTCCTCGGCGCTGGCGTGTTTGCCGCAAGCGCAACCCGTGAGGGTGGTGTGCCTGGAATAGGGGCGGAAGACATTCTCGTCGCTCACTCGGGTACCCTCCTGTGGGTCATGCATTCATGCCGCAGCGGCGCGTCCGACGCGCAACGTTGCGAGGTTCACACCATTCAGCCGCTGCTCCATGAGCAGCAGGCCCGTGCTTTGCTCCACCACGTGCCAGTGCCCTTCGGCGCGCGGCAGGCCCTGCAGCACGATGGGCAGCGAGGTGGACTTGAGGCGAATCAGCGGAGCGCTGTGGCGGTACTCGGCGCCCGTCTCGCCGGCGATGTGCGCGGCGATGGCGCGAGCCTGGCGGGCGATCGGCTCGATGAAACGACAGGGCACTCCGTCCAGGCTGATGCAGTCGCCCAGCGCGTAGACGTCCGCGTCGCTGGTCTGCAGCGTCGCCGGATCGACGGCGATGCCGCGGGCGAACGCCAGGCCCGCCAGGCGTGCCAGGCGCGGCTCGGTAACCAGGCCGGTGGCGGCGATCACCTGGTCGACCTCCAACTGCTGGCCGCAGTGGGTGGTCAGGCGCTTGCGGCCATCGGCCAGTGCGACCAGCGAGGCGACTTCCACGCCACCGCGCCAGTCGATGCCGAGCTGCTCCTGGGCAGCACGCAGGCGCTGGGCCGCGACCTCGGGCAGCAGTGCGGCGAGTGGCTGCGCTTGGCGGTCGAGCAGGCTGACACGATGCCCGGCGCGTGCCAGGTCCTCGGCGATCTCGCAGCCGATCATCCCGCCGCCGATCACCGCCACCTGCTGCCCGCCGCGCTCGGCCAGGCGCGCCTGCAGCGCGGCCCAGCCCTGCAGGTGATTGACCCGCCAGCAGAGCGCCGCGGGCAGGGCCTTCGGCAACGCGGCGCGCGCGCCCTGGGCCAGCACCAGACGGGTGTAGTGCAGGTTGCCGCGGGTGGTCCGCAACTGGTGCAGGCGTGGCGACAGGCCGACCGCGAAGGTCTCCGGCAACAGGCGCACACCCAATCGTCGCGCGGCATCGACGGCGCGCTCGCGCACCAGGCTGGCTGCATCCTGCCCGCGGCTCAGGGCCACGGACAACTCCGGCTTGTGGTACAGGTCGCCCTTGCAGGCGCTCACCAGGGTGATCGGTGTGCGCTCGTCGAGGGCGCGAATGGCCTCGACCACCGACCAGCCGGCGAGTCCGCCACCGACCACCACGATGCCGGTCTCCTGCACGCCCACCGGCATCGCCACCGCGCTGGCCGGCTCGCGCATCACGTAGGGTTCGAAGTCGAGCTTGGTGACGCCGCACAGCGGGCACTCCCAGTCGTCGGGAATGTCCTCGAAGCGGGTGCCGGGTGCCAGCCCGCTGTCGGGGTCGCCCAGGGCTTCGTCGTAGATCAGCCCGCAGGCGCGGCAGATGAACTGTCGCCAGGCTCGGGTCGTGGCGCTCATGCTGGCTGCGCCTCCTGCATCAGGCGGTTCATCTGGTAGCGCAGGTGCTTGATTGCCGGGGTGACGATCGCCACGAAGTGCGCCTCGCGGA
This sequence comes from Pseudomonas sp. R4-15, assembly GCF_055768815.1. Taxonomy (NCBI): domain Bacteria; kingdom Pseudomonadati; phylum Pseudomonadota; class Gammaproteobacteria; order Pseudomonadales; family Pseudomonadaceae; genus Pseudomonas; species Pseudomonas sp. R4-15. Next base: position 864,398 of record NZ_CM147293.1, on the reverse strand, counting down.
TGCGCCGCTGCGGCCCGGCGCTGAGCAGATAGCCCCGCGCGCCCTGGTGCAGCAGCGCCGACTGGGTCGCGCGCAGGGCCAGCTCGGCGCCCTGCACGCGGGCATCGAGCACATCGAGGAGGAAGTCCTTGCTGGTCTCGTAGGGCGTGCGCACCAGCCCGGCAACGCGCTCGCCCAGCTCGTCGAACTCGGCCTGGAGGACCTCGGGGCGATCATGCAGGAACTGGTTGACGTGCCCGAGCACCGGCTCGACCTCGCGCATCGCATCCAGACTGGCCTGCACCAGCCCGGTGGCCATCCCCACCTGCAGCAGGATGAAGGCCGCGCGCACGCGCTCGACGAAGGGTCCGGCGGGATCGGCGATGAGCTGATCCTCGCCGATGAAGTGCTCGGTCAGGCGAATGCCCCAGGTGCTGGTGCCCTCCATGCCGGAGAATTCCGGACAGGGACGCAACTCGACGCGCTCATCCAGATCGAGCAGGAACATGATCTCGTGGGAGCGACTGCCATCGCCGCGCAGCACGCTGGCAATGGCGCCGCAATACTGCCCGCTGGCGATGTGACTGACCCAGGGCAGCGAACCGCTGACCCGGTAGCCGCCGGGCACCGTCTGCGCCCGCAGCAGCATCGGCTCGATCCCGGCCATCGCCTTCATCGGGTTGGACAGGGCAGTGCCGCCGAAGCTGCGGCCCTCGACGTGTCCGCCCAGGCGCGCCAGCAGCGCCGGGTTGCCGGACTGCTCCAGATACAAGCCGCAGACGTTGTGGCACCAGGCGAGGAAGCCCGTCGAACCGCAGCTGCGGGCGATCTCGCCGGTGGCCGCCAGGGCCTGGCCGAAGTCGGCGCCATTGCACTCCAGGTGGGCGCCGAAAGCGCCGGCCCGGGCCAGGTTCGCCATGATCTCCAGCGGGTAATGGCCATGGTCGATGCGATTGGCGGCCTCGGCCAGCGGGCCGCGGGCAATCGCCGACACCCGCTCGAGCAGGGAGGGTTCGTTCGCGCCGGGGGCGAACCCGGCGATGGAGGCGGCAACGCTGTTCATGGCGGTCTCCTGCGGGGCGCGGCTTCAGTCGGCCAGGGCGATGCTGAACGCGATGGGATTGCGCATGCTGTTGGCCACCGGCGAGTAGAAATTGGCCTGCTGGACGATCTCGTCGAGCACTTCGCGGCTGGCATCGCCCTCGACCAGGACCTTCACGCGGATTTCCTGGAAGCCCATCTGCTCCGGCTGCATCGGCGCGCCACCGGCGCCCCAGGCGGCCGGGTTGCCGATGTCCGCCTCGAGGAAGATTTCCAGCTTGCTCAGCTTCACCTGCTTCCAGGTGGCCACCGCGGTGATACCGACGGCCAGGCAACCGCCCAGGCCGGAGAGGACGATCTCGCCGGGCGCGGGCGCGGTGTCCTCGCCAAACAGATGCAGGGGTTCGTCGACCACCACCGGCTCGTGATCACCGACGTAGCTGAGGCTGCGGTACATGCCCTGCATGACCGTGTGGACCTTGTTGGTGCCACGGCTGCCGGGGTTGTTGCGGCCCTTTTCGGCGAAGGCCAGCAGGCCGTCGCGGTCGATCGGGCGAAGGTGGGTTTTCACGGTGGCGGGTGCGTTCATGCTGCTCTCCAGGTCCTGTCGGCGGGGCCGACGCAATGTCATGTGCTTGCGAAGGAGAAGAGCAACCGCTGTGCCAATGGCCGTTAATTTATTTTTTATCTTTTATTTTCAATGAATTAAGAGACAGCGACACGACGTCACAGCGACCGTGACAGGTTGCCGCAGACCGCCGCGGAAAACACTTTGTCGACAATGTCGACAAAGTGTTTTCTCAGGATTGCGCGACCAGCTTCTGCCAGCGGTAGTGGAACTGCCGGGCGGTCATGCCCAGGGCCTGCGCAGCGCGCGACTTGTTGCCGCCGCTGCGCGCCAGCGCCTGGCGCAAGGCATCGGCGCTATGAGAAGCGACCGACACGTAGGGCCTGACCGTGTCGCCATAGGCCGCCAGTGGCTCGGGCATTGCCATGGGCGACGTGGCCACCTCGCTTTCCTGGGGCAGGAAGCGCTCGACGTCGGCGGCGCTCAGCAGCGGATGGTCGGCCAGCAACACCATGCGCTCGACGACGTTAGACAGCTCGCGGATGTTGCCGGGCCAGGCATGCCGCTGCAGGCGCTTGATCGCCTCGGTGCTGAGGCTGACATTGCGCTGGTTGACCTGGTTGAGGTGATTGAGGAAATGCAGCACCAGCGCCGGGATGTCCGAGCGCCGCTCGGCCAGCGCCGGCAGGCGGATGGGAATGACGTTGAGCCGGTAGTAGAGATCCTGGCGGAAGCTGCCGGCGGCCACTTCCAGCTCCAGGTCGCGGTTGGTCGCCGCCACCAGGCGCACGTCGATGCGCAGTTCGCGCTTGGCGCCCAGGCGCGTCAGGGTGCCTTCCTGCAGGGTACGCAGCAGCTTGGTCTGCATCGCCAGCGGCAGCTCGCCGATCTCGTCGAGGAAGATGGTGCCGCCGTCGGCCTGCTCGAACCAGCCGGCACGCGCGCTCTGCGCACCAGTGAAGGCGCCACGCTCGTAGCCGAACAGCTCGGACTCGAACAGCGTGTCCGGGATCGCCGCGCAGTTGACCCGAATGAAAGGCTTGTCCCGGCGCGGGCTGGACAGGTGCAGCGCGCGGGCAAACAGCTCCTTGCCGGTCCCCGACTCGCCCAACAACAGCACGCTGGCCGAGGCATCGGCGACCCGCTCCAGCTCGGACAACGCGCGCAGCAGTTGTGGCGCGCTGCCGATGATCCCGTAGCGGCTGGTACGGGTCTCCAGCGCCCGCGCCAGAAGCGTGTTGCGCTGCTCCAGCGCCTCGGTCTTCTCCCGCAGGTGTTCCTGCAGATGCAGGATCTGCCCGGCGAAGGTGGCGAGAATACGCAGGATGGTGAGGTCGTCGGCCAACGGCCGGTTGCGCCGGCGAATCCGGTGGCAGGCCAACACGCCGATGGTGCGCTGGCCGATCTGGATCGGCAGCGCGATGTAGGAGACCGTGCCGGGCGGCAGGTTGCGGCGCTCGACCATGCGCCCGAGGAAGAGCGGGTCGTTGTCGATGTCTTGGACGATGATCAGTTGCCCGCGCGCCAACACCTTGCCGGTGATGCCCTCGTCCAGCGCATAGCAGCCACGGCCGATCTCGTCCTGGGTCAGGCCGTAGGCATAGCGAATACGCCCCTGCAGCCCGGCTTCGTCGAGCAGCACGATGCGCCCACGGTTCAGCCCGAGCAGTTCGGAAAGCAGGTGCAACATCTCGCGCAGCACCCCCTCCGGCGCGAAGTCACGCCCGGCGAGCGTGGTGACCTGCTGCAGCAGGAGCATCTCCTGGGCTCGCCAGTAGACCGGTGAGTCCTCGGGTTCCTTGTCACTGCTGGTCATCGGCATGTCTCGCATCGCACGGCATGGATGCCAAAGTAGGCGTGATTTTGCGAGGTGAGGCAAGCTGCCGCATCGCGCTAGGCCGGCAGGCTGCGCACCTCACGGCGCAACGCCTGAGGCGGGATGCCGAAGCCGCGCAGGAAGACCTCACGCATGTGCCGTCGATCACGAAAGCCGGTCTCCCGGGCGATGGCATCCAGGCTGTGGCGGCTCTGCTCGACCATCAACCGTGCCGCCTCCAGACGCAGGCTCTCGATGGCCTTGGCCGGCGACTGGCCGGTCTCGGCGGTGAATACGCGGGTGAACTGACGCGGGCTGAGATGAACTTGCTCGGCCAGTTCCTCGACGCTCAACGCCCGCTGCAGGTGCTGGCGGGCATAGTTCAGCGCCTGCTGAATGCGATCGGACTTGGGCGCCAGCGCGAGCATTTCCGAATGCTGCGACTGGCCGCCGGAACGCCGCTGGTGCATGACCAGTTTGTGCGCGACGGAACGCGCGACCTCCGCGCCCAGATCCTTCTCCACCATCGCCAGCGCCAGGTCCAGCGCCGCGGTCATGCCGGCAGAGGTCCAGATCGGGCCGTCGGTGATGAAGATGCGGTCTTCCTCGACCCGCACCGCGGGATGCAGCCGCTGCAGGGCCTTGGCATAGGCCCAGTGGGTGGTCGCCCGGCGACCGTCGAGCAAGCCGGCCTGGGCCAGCACGAAACCGCCGGTACAGACCCCCGCGACCCGCCGCGCCTGGCTACCGGCGAGGCGCACGAAGGCCAGCGTGTCGGAATCGGCGGAGGTCGTCAGCGGATCGTTGACCCCGGCGACCATCCAGGTATCGGCAAGCCCCGGAGCGCCGAAGGCACGGGTTTCCACGCACATCCCCAGGGAGGAGCGCACCAGGCCGCCCTTTGCCGAGAAATTCTCGATCACATAGAACGGCGCCTGCGCCACCCGGTTGGCGAATTCGAAGACCGTTTGCGAGGCCAGCGACATCACCTGGAAGTCGTCCGCCAACAGATAGCCCACCCGATGCATCGCGCCTCTCCTGCAATGTCTCAAAAACACACCTTAAACGTCATTTGAGACATTCGCCAGTCCACGCATGATGGCTCCACCCCAATCGATAGCGCCAAACGGAGCACAGCATGTCCACTCAAGCACTCGGTACCGCCCTGATCACCGGCGCCTCTTCGGGCATCGGCGCCCTTTACGCAGAACGCCTCGCCCAGCGCGGCTATGACCTGATCCTGGTTGCCCGCAACCGTGAACGCCTGAACGCACTGGCCACGCGGATCACCAGCGACACCCGGCGAGAAGTCGAGGTGCTCGCGGCCGACCTCGGCGAGCGCGCCGGACTGGCGCAGGTGGAGGCCAAGCTGCGCGAGGACGCCAGCATCACCCTGCTGGTGAACAACGCCGGCATCGGTACGCACACGCCGCTGCTGCAAAGCGACGTGGAGCAGATGACCCGGATGATCGAACTCAACGTCACCGCGCTGACGCGCCTGACCTACGCGGCGGTGCCGGGCATGGTCGCCCGCGGCCACGGCGGCATCATCAACATCTCCTCCATCGTCAGCCTCGCGCCGGAGATCCTCAACGGCGTCTACGGCGGCAGCAAGGCCTTCGTCACCGCCTTCAGCCAGTCCCTGCGGCACGAACTGGCAGACAAGGGCGTGCAGGTCCAGGCGGTGCTGCCGGGCGCCACTGCCACGGAATTCTGGGCCACCGGTGGCCTGCCGCTGGAACACCTGGACCCGGCCATCGTCATGCGCGCCGAGCAACTGGTCGACGCTGCCCTGCTCGACTATGCGCGCGACGAAGCGATCTCCATTCCCTCCCTGCACGACCTCGGCCAATGGCAAGCCTACGAGGCTCAGCGCCTGGCGCTGGCCAAGCAGTTGTCGAGCAACGTCCCCGCACCCCGCTACGCCACTCACTGAGAAGGAAACGACCATGAAACTCACGGGAAACACGATCTTCATCACCGGCGGCACCTCCGGCATCGGCCGCGGCCTGGCCGAAGCCTTCCACCGCCTGGGCAACCAGGTGATCGTCGCGGGCCGCCGCCAGGCACTGCTGGATGAAATCGCCGCCGCCAACCCGGGCATGGATACGGTGGCGCTGGACATCGGCGACCCGCAGCAGATCCAGGCCGTCGCCCGGCAGGTGATCGCACGGCATCCGTCGCTCAACGTGATTATCAACAACGCCGGCATCATGCCCTTCGACGACCCCAGTTCCGGCGCTCTGGACGATGCCCAGGCGGTGAGCCTGGTGACGACCAACCTGCTCGGTCCGGTGCGCGTCAGCGCGGCGTTCGTCGAGCACCTCAAGCGCCAACCGCAGGCATGGATCATCAACAACAGCTCGGTGCTGGCCTTCCTGCCGCTGGCGGCCACCGCGCTGTATTCCGCGACCAAAGCGGCGATGCACTCCTACAGCCTGTCGCAGCGATTCACCCTGCGCGACAGCTCGGTCGGGGTGCTGGAAATCGCTCCGCCCTGGGTGGATACCGACCTGGTCCACAAGAGCGGCGACCCGCGGGCAATGCCGCTGGATACCTTCATCAGCCAGACGCTGGGCAAGCTCGAACACGCTACCACCGAGGTACTGGTGGACGCGGTGGTGCCGCTGCGCGCCAACGTCGGCCCCAACGAGCATGCGCTGGTGAATCAGTTCAACCAGGCGCTGGTGGAGAACCCCATCCCGGTTGCCTGAACCGCCGGCAGGCCCTCGGGGCCTGCTTCTCTCCTCCGCTACGGAAGAAAAACCATGAACCACGGCATTCCCCGGGCCCCTCTGCTGGCGCTGCGTTTGCTGAGTCTGGCGTACTTCGTCCAGGCGGTCGGCGCGCTGTCAGTGGTCGGCAGCCTCGAGCCGATCGCCCAGGAGTGGGCGCTGAGCCCTGCGCAAAGCGCCCTGCTGATCACCGTCTTCGGCGTCAGCTTCGCCATCGCCGCACCGCTGTTGCAAGTGCTGCTCGGTCATCTGCCACGGCGCCGCCAGGTGTTGCTCGGCCTCGGTCTGTTCAGTACGGCGGCGTTGCTCTTCGCCGCGGCGCCCGACTATCAGACGCTGCTGCTCGCGCGGGTGCTGATGGGCATCGGCGCAGGCTTCATCGGTCCGGTCCTGGGCGCGCTCGGTTCGCACCTGGTGAGCCGCGAACAGCAGGGCTCGGCGATTGCCGTGGTGCTGATGGGCCTGAGCCTGGCCGGGCTAGCCGGCATGCCGCTGACCGCCTGGCTGGCGCACCTGTGGGGGGCTCGCAGCCTGTTCCTGGGCATTGGCCTGGCGGGTATCGCCTGTGCGCTGCTGATTCTCTACCGGGTGCCGGACCGGGTCGCCGGCGAACCCGCCTCGCTGCGCGCGATGCTCGGAATGCTCGGCGATCCGGGAGCGCTGAGCGCGCTGCTGGTGGTGTTCTTCGTCACTACCGGGGTGTTTTCCACCTACGCCTTCCTCGCGCCAGTGATCCGCAACGACTACCAGGGCGATGCCGTCGATGTATCCCTGGCGCTGACCGTGCTGGGCATCGCGGGCATCCTCGGCAACCTGCTGGTCACCCGTGCCGCCCGCTACCTGAGTGCGGCGCGTCTGCTGGTCGCTGGCATCGGCCTGCTGATGGTCGATGCCGCCTTCCTCTGGCTCGCACCACTGCAACTGGGCTACCTGCTGGCGGCGCTGGTGCTCTGGGCGCTGGCCACCGACATCGTCTGGCCCACCCAACAGCGACGCATGGTAGAACTGCGACCGCAGCAGCGCGGCATCGCCCTGGCGCTGACGGCCTCCTTCCTGTTCGGTGGCATCGGCCTGGGCTCGGCCATCGCCGGCTGGCTCTACCCGTTGTACGGCTATCAAGGCTTGCTCGCCGCCTCGCTGCTGTGCCTGGCGCTGGCGCTGGGTTGCGTGTCACTGTCAGAGCGCCAAGCCAGACGCGCGATGCTCGGCGCTGCAATCTGAAGCGCGTTCACCTCATCCCACAGGAGACTTGCTCATGAGCAGTCCGTTGATCGTAGTCGCCACCCTGGTGGCCCGAGCCGGCCACGCCGAAGCCGCTGAAGCCGCCCTGCGCGTGGCCGTGGAGGGCTCGCGGAAGGAAGCCGGATGCCTCGCCTACGACCTGCACCAGGACCTAGAAGAGTCCCGGCGCTGGGTCATGATCGAACGCTGGGAGAGCGAAGACGCGCTCCAGCAGCACCTGGCGGGCGAGGTGTTCCAGACCCTCGCCCAGGCGCTCGACGGGCGCGTGGACGTCGATATCAGAAAGCTCACCCGCCGGCTCTGACGCCAGCCAGGCGCTCACCGCCCACAGGCCGGCAACTCCCCCTGCAACGCATCCAGCCGCTCGCGCAATGCAGCGTGGAGCTGCTGCACGGCCGGCGAGTACTGCCGGCGGTGCGGGCAGACCAGGTTCAGCGGTGTCGCTTCGGTGGTGTACTGGCCGAGCAGCCGCTCCAGGCGCCCCGCCTGAACGTCCTCTCGCACATCCAGCCAGGACTTGTAGACCAACCCTTCGCCGGCCACCGCCCAGCGCCGCACGATGTCGGCATCGTTGCTGAACAGCGGGCCATTCACCGGCACCGCCTGCCCATCGAACTGCCAGCGGTCATGCACCCGGCCGCTGAGCGAATAGAGCAGGCAGCTGTGCCGCTGCAGATCCGCCGGCGTCTGCGGCCGCCCGTGGCGCTGCAGGTAATCCGGTGCGCCCACCAACACGCGGCGGTTCCACGGAGCCAACGGCAAGGCGACGTAGCTGGCATCCTCGAACACGCCGTAGCGCAGGGCGATGTCCACCGGATCGCGAAACACGTCGGCGACCTGATCCGAGGCCAGCAGCCGCAGGGTCAGCGCCGGGTGCGCGCGACGGAACTCGGAAAGCCAGGGCAGCAGCAGGTTGCGCCCCAGATCCGACGGCACGGAGACCTGCAGCATCCCCTGCAACTGCGGGCTCTGCCGGCGCACGCGTTCATCCCCCTCGCGCAACCGATCCAGCGCCTCCTGGGCGTAGGGCAGGTACAACTCGCCCTCGGCCGTCAGCCGCAGGCTACGGGTGGAGCGGGCGAACAGGCGGATATCCAGCTCGCGTTCCAGGCGCTTGATCGCGGCGGCCACCTGGCCGGGCAGCAGGTCGGCCTCGCGCGCAGCGTTGGAAAAGCTGCCCAGCGCGGCGGTACGGATGAACAGGTGCAAGTCTTCCAGGCGGAGCATTTTCACACCAGAAGTGAAAGTGTTGGCCGATTCTGCGGCTTTTTCTCCAGTCGAGGGAAGCCGAACATGCCACCACACCGCGCCCCGCGCAGCCCATCTCTGGAGTGAACCGCCATGAAAGCCATCGTCTTCACCGAACACGGCCTGCCGATCGACGACCCTCGCGCCCTGTTCGACAGCGAGTTGCCCGATCCTACCCCCGGCCCCCGCGACCTGCTGGTGGAGGTCCGTGCGATCTCGGTCAACCCGGTCGACACCAAGGTGCGCGCCGGCTCCGGCGCCACGCAGCAACCCAAGGTGCTCGGCTGGGACGCGGTGGGCGTGGTGCGTAGCGTGGGCGCGGAGGTGACACTGTTCCAGCCCGGCGACGAGGTGTTCTACGCCGGCGCCATCGACCGCCCCGGCAGCTACAGCGAGCTGCACCTGGTCGACGAGCGCATCGTCGGACGCAAGCCGCGCAGCCTCGACGACGCCAGCGCCGCGGCACTGCCGCTGACCTCGATCACCGCCTGGGAGCTGCTCTTCGACCGCCTCGGCATCGCGGAGCACGGCGGTGCCGGCAAGAGCCTGCTGATCATGGGCGCCGGTGGCGGCGTCGGCTCGATCCTCACCCAACTGGCACGCCGGCTGACGCAGTTGACGGTGATCGGCAGCGCCTCCCGCACGGAAACCCGCGAGTGGGTGACGACCCTCGGCGCGCACCATGTGATCGACCACAGCCAGCCGCTGGCCGCGCAACTGCAGCAGTTGGACATCGAGGCGGTGGACCATGTCATCAGCCTGACCCACACCGACAGCTACCTGCCGCAACTGGTCGAAGTCCTGCGTCCCCAGGGCAGCCTGGCGCTGATCGACGATCCGGCCAGCCTCGACGTGCTGCCGCTCAAACGCAAGTCGCTGGCGCTGCACTGGGAGCTGATGTTCACCCGCTCGCTGTTCCAGACCGAGGACATGATCGCCCAGCATCACCTGCTCAACCGGGTCGCCGAGCTGATCGACGCGGGCGTGCTGAAGACCACCCTCGGCGAGCACTTCGGGCGCATCGAGGCGGCCAACCTGCGCCGCGCCCATGCGCTGATCGAGAGCGGCAAGGCCCGCGGCAAGATCGTTCTCGAAGGTTTTTGAGGTCCGGGCAAACCACCAGGGCGAGTCAGCGGTCGGGGTGTCCGCCACTGACTCGCCGCGGCGACATCGCGTTGCGCGGCAACGGGACCTTGGCCAATACTGCCGGCCACCGCCCGCCAACCGATACGTCCGATGGATACCTCCGACACTGCCCGCTCCACCATCGCCCCACCCATCATCGCCTCGCCCGCTGAGCGCATCGAGGCGCTGGGCGGTGACCCGAACTTCATGAATTCGCTGGCGCGCGGCCTGGTGGTCATTCATGCCTTCCAGGAGCGCAAGCGGCACCTGACCATCGCCCAGATCAGCCACCGCACCGGCATCTCGCGGGCCGCCGTGCGCCGCTGCCTCTACACGCTGATCAAGCTCGGCTACGCGACCACCGACGGGCGCATGTACTCGCTGCTGCCCAAGGTGCTGACACTGGGCCATGCCTATCTGTCCTCGACGCCCCTGGCGGTGACCGCGCAGCCCCTGCTCGACCGCCTCAGCGAGGAACTGCACGAGGCGTGCTCGATGGCGACGCTGGAGGGTGAGGAAATCCTCTACATCGCACGCTCGGCAACGCCACAACGGTTGATCTCGGTGGACCTCTCCGTCGGCAGCCGCCTGCCGGCCTATTGCACGTCGATGGGGCGGATCCTGCTCGCGGCGCTGGATGACGTCGCCCTCGGGGAATACCTGGAACAGGCCGATTTGCAGGTGAAGACCCGGCGCACCGTGAGCAGCCGGCAAGCCTTGCTGGAGAGCATCCAGCAGGTGCGCCAGCAGGGCTGGGTGATCACGGACCAGGAGCTCGAAATGGGTTTGCGCTCGGTGGCCGTGCCGGTGCGCGACTCCGCCGGCCAGGTGCTGGCCGCGCTCAACGTCGGCACCCATGCCGGCCGCGTCAGCCGCCAGGAGCTGGAAACCCGCTTCCTGCCGAAGCTGCTCGAAGCGAGCGTCGAGTTGAGCGCCCGCCTGTTCCCCTGAGGCAACCCTACCCGTCCCCTCGCTGAGCCGGCAGCGCGCGGGGCGCTGCTGCGAGCGCGCTCAAGTTTCGTTCGATTACCGAACCACTAATCGAATATCGAATTGCGCGCCACGCCCCTGCTTCGTACCGTGAATCATCCTCCGGGCATCCCCCGCGATCGAGGTGGGTGCCAATGCCTGCCCGTCCAATAACAACAATACGGAGATCGTCACTTGAACCTTCCGGATCATTTGCCACAGCGGCAACGCCCCCTACAGCCCGACGCGGTCTCCCGCAGGGTTGCTCGTCTGCCGTCGTCCAGCCGCGTCGCCGCTAGCCGGCAGCTCCCGCGTCCGCGCGTGAAGCGGCGCTGAGCGGCCGCTCCCGCACCGGCTCGAACGAACCCTTCCTGCTGGCCGGCACAACGCCAGCTCCCGGCAACGCAGGCGCCTTGCGCGTCCCGAACAACGAGCGTACCCATGACCAGACCCCGAGTTCTCATCACCGGAGGCGCCGCCGGCATTGGCGCGGCCACCGCCGAACGCTGCCGTGCCGACGGCTATGAGCCGGTCATCATCGACCGGGTCGGCGACGGCATCCGCGCGGACCTGTCGGACCCCGAAGCCACCGCGGCCGCCCTCGAACAGGCGCTGGCCGATGGCCCGATCACCCGCCTGGTGAACAACGTCGGTGTGGTACTGCCCGCCGCGGTCGAGGAGCAGAGCCTGGCGGATCTGGAGCTGGCCTTCTCGCTCAACCTGCGCTGCGCCTTTCAATGCCTGCAGGCGCTGTTGCCCGGGATGAAGGCCGAGGGCTTTGGCCGCGTGGTCAACATGTCGTCCCGCGCGGCGCTGGGCAAGGACCTGCGCTCCGCCTACGCGGCCAGCAAGGCGGGGTTGCTCGGGTTGACCCGGGTCTGGTCGCTGGAACTGGGCGTACACGGCATCACCGCGAACGCCATCGGGCCGGGGCCGATCCGCACCGAGCTGTTCGACCGGGCCAATCCGCCCGACGCGCCGCGCACGCGCAAGATCATCGAATCGGTGCCGGTCAAGCGCGTCGGCACGCCGGAGGACGTGGCGCAGGCCGTGTCGTTCTTCCTCGATGAGCGCTCGGGATTCGTCACCGGGCAGACGCTGTACGTCTGCGGCGGGATGACGGTGGGGGTCGCCAGTGTCTGAGCACGCGCCCATCGCCATCGTCGGTGCCGGCAGCATCGGCGTAGCCTTCGCCCTGGTGTTCGCTCGCGCCGGCCTGAGCGTACGCCTCTACGATCCGGACCCGACGATGCGCGAGCAGGCGCCGACGCGCCTGCTGGAGCGCGCCCGCGGCCTGGCCGAGTTCGACCTGCTCGAAGAGCCGGCCGAGGCGCTGCTGGACAGGGTGCGCGTCTGCGCGGCGCTGGACGAGGCGGTGCGCGACGCAGCGCTGGTGCAGGAATGCGCACCGGAGCGGGTCGAGGTGAAGCGGGCGATCTTCGAGGATCTGGAGCGCCTGGCACCGGCGCAGGCGATTTTCGCCAGCTCGTCCTCCGCCCTGCCCGCCTCATCGTTCGCCGCCGAACTGGACAGCCGTTCGCGTTGCCTGGTCACGCACCCCGGCAACCCGCCGTACCTGCTGCCGGTCATCGAGATCGTGCCGGCCCCGTTCACCGAGGCCGCGGTCGTCGAGCGCTGCTGCGCGCTGTATGCCCGCGCCGCACTGCGCCCGGTACGCGTGAACAAGGAGCCGATCGGCTTCGTCTTCAACCGCCTGCAGGGCGCCGTGCTGCGCGAAGCCTATTGCCTGGTGCGCGATGGCGTGGCCTCGGTGGAGGACATCGATACCGTCATGCGCGACGGGCTGGGCCTGCGCTGGTCGGTCATCGGCCCGTTCGAAACCTCGGACCTGAACTACCGCGGCGGCATCGCCGAGCACGCCCAGCGGATGGCCGATGCCTACGCGCGAATGGGCAGCGAACGCGGCCAGGACGACGTCTGGAGCGAGGACATGGTAGCGGACGTGCAGGCTCAACGGCGGGCCCTGCTGCCGCTCGAGGACTGGGAGGCCCGTGTGCGCTGGCGCGACCGTGAACTGATGCACCTGGCGAGGCTGCGCAAGCAGCGACAGCGCGCGCGGGACTGAATCCGCAAGAACCCCACCACCCCAAGAAACACCGTTGCCGATGCCCGAGAGCCACGCGTTTCGTTCGCTAATCGCACAACTATTCGATTATCGGATTGATGGCCGGCTCACTCGGCAATAGCTTCCTAGCCAACCGGCGCAGCCGTGTGCGCCCTGCCAAGAGAGATGAGATCCAATGGCCGAATTCCTGCCCCTGAGCGAAGCCATCGCACGCTTCGTCGAAGACGGCGACAGCGTCGCCCTCGAAGGCTTCACCCATCTGATTCCCACCGCCGCCGCCCATGAGCTGATTCGCCAGAAGCGCCGCGAGCTTACGCTGATCCGCATGACCCCCGACCTGGTCTACGACCTGATGATCGGTGCCGGCTGCGCGAAGAAACTGGTGTTCTCCTGGGGCGGAAACCCGGGCGTAGGCTCGCTGCACCGCCTGCGCGACGCAGTGGAAAAGCACTGGCCCCGGCCCCTGGAGATCGAAGAGCACAGCCACGCCGACCTCGCCAATGCCTACGTCGCCGGCGCCTCGAACCTGCCGTTCGCGGTGCTGCGCGCCTACCAGGGCTCGGACCTGCCCAAGGTCAATCCGCTGATCAAGACCGTCACTTGCCCGTTCAGTGGCGAGGTCCTCGCGGCGGTACCGAGCCTGCGCCCGGACGTCACCGTGATTCACGCGCAGAAGGCCGACCGCAAGGGCAACGTGCTGGTACAAGGCATCCTCGGCGTGCAGAAAGAGGCCGCCCTGGCCGCCCGCCGCTGCATCGTCACCGTTGAAGAGGTGGTGGACGATCTGCAGGCACCGATGAACGCCTGCGTGCTGCCGAGCTGGGCTCTCACCGCCGTCTGCGTGGTGCCCGGCGGCGCGCACCCCTCCTACGCCCACGGTTACTACGCGCGGGACAACCGCTTCTACCAGGACTGGGACCCCATCGCCCGTGACCGGGCGGCCTTCGAGGCCTGGATCGACGAGTACATCCACGCAACCGAGGACTTCGCGCAATTCCTGCGGAAGATCGGCAAACAATCTCTCGCGGAGGCCCACTGATGAGTGCCTACACCACCCAAGAAATGATGACCGTCGCCGCCTCGCGGCGCCTGGGCAACGGCGACGTGACCTTCGTCGGCATCGGCCTGCCCTCCAAGGCCGCCAACCTGGCACGCCTGACCCACGCTCCGGAGGTGACGCTGATCTACGAATCCGGCCCGATCGGTGCCAAGCCCGACGTCCTGCCGCTGTCCATCGGCGACGGCGAGCTGGCCGAGACGGCGGATACCGTGGTGCCCACCGGCGAGATCTTCCGCTACTGGCTGCAGGGCGGGCGGATCGACGTCGGCTTCCTCGGCGCCGCGCAGGTCGATAGGTTCGGCAACATCAACACCACGGTGATCGGCGACTACCACGCGCCCAAGGTGCGTCTACCCGGCGCTGGCGGCGCACCGGAGATCGCCGGCAGCGCGAAAAGGGTGCTGATCATCCTCAAGCAGGGCAATCGCACCTTCGTCGACAAACTGACCTTCATCACCTCGGTGGGGCATGGCGAGGGCGGCGACCACCGCAAGCGCCTGGGGCTGCCGGGAGAAGGACCCGTGGCGATCATCACCGACCTCTGCGTCATGGAGCCGGAAGCGCCGAGCAACGAGTTCGTGGTCGTCTCGCTGCACCCCGGCGTGACCCGCGAGCAGGTGATCGAGAACACCGGCTGGCCGATTCGCTTCGCCGAGCCGCTGGGCGAAACCGCAGCGCCGCTGACCCATGAGCTCGAAGCCCTGCGCGCCCTGGAAGCCCGCACCGCCGCGGCGCACGGACAGAGCGGAGGTGGCGAATGAGCCGCGACGTCTTCGTTTGCGATGCCGTGCGCACGCCGATTGGCCGACTCAACGGCGCGCTCTCCGCGATACGCGCCGATGACCTGGCGGCCGTGCCGTTGCGCGCCCTGCTCGAACGTAATCCCGGCCTCGATCCCGACGCGGTGGAAGAGGTCTTCATGGGCTGCGCCAACCAGTCCGGCGAAGACAACCGCAACGTCGCGCGCATGGCGCTATTGCTCGCCGGTTTGCCGGCCAGCGTCCCCGGCGTGACCCTGAACCGTCTCTGCGCCTCGGGCATGGAGGCCGTCGGCACCGCCTACCGCGCCATCGCCCTGGGCGAGATGGACCTGGCCATCGCCGCCGGCGTGGAGTCGATGACCCGTGCGCCCTACGTGATGGGCAAGGCCGACAGCGCCTTCGGCCGCGCGCAGAAGCTGGAGGACACCACCCTCGGTTGGCGCTTCGTCAACCCGGCGCTGAAGGAGGCCTACGGCGTCGACAGCATGCCGGTGACCGGGGACAACGTGGCCGAGGAATATGCCGTCAGCCGCGAAGACCAGGACGCCTTCGCCCTGCGCAGCCAGCAGCGCACCGCGGCGGCTGCCGCGCGCGGCTTCCATGCCGAGGAAATCGTCGCGGTGACGATCCGCACGCGCAAGGGCGAGACGCGGGTGGAGGCCGACGAACATCCCCGGCCGGAAACCAGCCTCGACGGGCTGCAACGGCTCAAGCCGGTGAACGGTGCGGACCGGACGGTCACCGCCGGCAACGCCTCGGGACTCAACGACGGTGCCTCGGCGATGATCCTGGCCAGCGCTGAGGCCGCGCAGCGACACGGCCTGGTGCCCCGCGCGCGGGTGCTGGGCATGGCCAGCGCGGGCGTACTGCCGCGGGTGATGGGCGTCGGCCCGGTGCCGGCGGTGCGCAAGCTGCTCGCGCGTCTGCAACTGCGCATCGAGGACTTCGATGCCATCGAGCTCAACGAAGCCTTCGCGGCCCAGGGCCTGGCGGTGATGCGCGAACTCGGCCTGGCGGACGACAGCGACAAGGTCAACCCGAACGGCGGGGCCATTGCCCTGGGCCATCCGCTGGGCATGAGCGGCAATCGCCTGGTGCTCACCGCCGTACACCAATTGCACGCCAGCGGTGGCCGGCTGGCGCTGGCGACCCTCTGCGTCGGTGTCGGCCAGGGCCTGGCCATCGCCCTCGAACGCGTCTGAACACGGGCGGCGCCCCGGCGCCGCCCACCTGCCCCTCCCCCTGCGTCACTCGACGCGCGTCTGCTCCACCCGCGCGCCTCCCCTCTTCCCGCATTTCATCGCCTGACAGGACGCACCCCGGTCACGCCACGACTCGCGCTCCAGCGGCGTGCGCCAAGCTTCATGAGCAGTGGATTTCATGCTTTGGAGGAGCCGCAGCGGCAGGCTGATGCGACGGAGAGGACGAGGGGCGAAGCGGTGTAAGGCCGCACGCCCCGCGGCAAGAGCACTTGCGCGGGGCGTGGGATTCAGGCGGTGCGGCTGATGTGGTCCTGCCAGTAACGGCGGATGGCGAAGAACAGCGACAGCACGGTGAACGCGATGAACAGCCAGGTGATCGGGCCACGGAAGAAGATCATCGGATCGCCGCGACCGATCAGCAGCGTACGCCGCAGGTTGTCCTCGAACATCGGCCCGAGGATGAAGCCGAGCAGGAACGGCGCGGTGGCGAAGCCGGTGCGGTTGAACAGGTAGCCGACCACGCCGAACAGCAGCATCAGGCCGATATCGAAGACGCTGTTGTTCACCGCGTAGGCGCCGTAGACGCAGAACATCAGCACGATCGGCAGGAGGATCGCCTTGGGGATATCGGCGATCAGCGAGAAGTACTTGATCACCCCGTGACCGACGAAGAGCAACACCGCCGAGCTGAGCATGATCCCGCAGAACAGCGCGTAGACCAGCGTGAGGTTTTCCTGGAACAGCACCGGACCGGGCGTGAGCCCGTGAATCATGAAAGCGCCGAGGATGATCGCGGTGATCACGTCACCGGGAATCCCCAGCGACAGCAGCGGGATCAGCGTGGCGCCGGCCACGCCGTTATTGCCTGATTCGGAGGCCGCCACGCCTTCCAGCTCGCCCTTGCCGAAGTTCGCCCGGTTGCGCGAACGACGCTTGGCCTCGCTGTAGGAAATGAAGGCCGCGGCAGTGGCGCCGGTACCCGGCACCGCGCCGATGATCACGCCGATGAAGGAGCCGCGCACGATGGTCTTCAGGCTTTGCTTGAGCTCCTTGAGCGTCAGGCCGGCGCCGCTGGACATCGCGCGGACATGCGGGGCCGCCTTCTTCAGGTAGAAGTCGATCACCTCGGGCACGGCGAACAGGCCGATCAGCAGCGGCACGAACGACACCCGGTCCATCAGGTTGTAGTTGCCGAAGGTCAGCCGCTGGCTGCCGTAGACCACGTCCATGCCGACCGACGCGACGATGACGCCCAGTGCGGCGGCGATCAGCCCCTTGATCGCGGATTCGCCAGCAATCGAGATGATGATGGTCAGCGAGAAACAGATCAGCCAGAAGAACTCCGGCGGTCCGAAGTTCAGGGCGATCTTCGCCAGGTAGGACGCGAACAGGATCAGCGCCAGGTTCGACAGCACATCGGCGATGCAGGACGAGTACAGCGCCATCTGCAGCGCCTTCTTCGCCTTGCCTTGCAGCGTCAGCGGATAACCGTCGAGCAGCGTGCAGGCCGCCGCCGGCGAGCCGGGGGTGTGGATCAGAATGGCGGTGATCGAACCGCCATACATGCCGCCCTTGTAGATACCCACCAACAGCAGGATGGCCGTCACCGGCTCGAGGGAAAAGGTGAACGGCAGCGCCAGGGCGACCGCCATGGTGGCGGTCAGCCCGGGAATTGCGCCGACCACCACGCCGATCAGCACGCCTATGCCGATCGCGATGAAGTTGTCGACGCTGAGGAACAGGCTCAGGACTTCGGAAAGATGTTCCATGCGGTCACTCGCGAAAGGAGGGGGTTCAGTCCCACAACGTGCCGGAAGGCAGCGGGACGTTCAGCACGTGGATGAACAGCAGGCTCACCAGCCAGGGGAAGGCAAGCGCCAGCAGGTAGAGCCAGGGCTTGCGCACCGGGTGCGCCGCGAACAGCAGCAGGGTGGCGAGAATGCCGGCGACGATCGCGCCAAGCGACTCGAACGCCAGCCAGTAGACGCCGAGCCCCGCCAACATCAGCAACGGGCGCCAGGCCGGCGAACCCGCCTCGGCGGGTTCCTCCGAAACGGGCGCGGGCCGCAGGCAGCCCTCCAGCATCAGGGCCAGCGAGAGCACCACGATCACCCAGCCGGCCACGCTGGGGAGCCAGCGTGGCGACTGCATCGGACTCTGCACCATCGGTGCTTCTTCGATGTAGTTCGGCACCAGATAGAAGAGGAAGACCAGCGCGGCCGCCAGCCAGAACGCGCCGAGCAGGGTATTGAGGTTCACCCAGCGCACACGGGCGCTGGCGGCAACAGTGGTCATTGGCGTGCTCCCGCGCTATTTCAGGTCGGCCTGACCGGCGACACGCTGCCAGCGCTGTACGTCCTGGGCGACGTAGTCGCGGAAGGCATCGCCCTCCTGGGGCGCGGGAGTACCGCCGATCTGCGCGGCGAAGTCCGCGAAGCTCGGGTCGGCGATGACCTTCTCCAGCGCTTTCTGCAGGGTCTGTACCGCCTGTGCGGACATCTTCTTGTTGGCCACCAGGCCGAACCAGGCGTTGGTGACGAAATCGCTCAGACCCAGGTCGGCACCGACCTTGGACAGCGGTTCGACACCCGGCAGGTACGGCGAGGGCTCGGCCGAAGTCACCGCCAGCGCCCGCAGCTTGCCCGACTTGATGTGCGGCAGCACGGCGGGCATGTTCTCGAAGGACACGTCCACATCGCCGCTGAGCAATGCCGGCAGGGCCTCGCCGCTACCGCGGAACGGCACGTGGGTCATCTGGGTGCCGGTCATGCTCTTGAACAGCTCGCCGGACATGTGGATCGAGCTGCCAACCCCGGAGGAGCTGAAGGTCATTTCCTTGTTCTTGGCGGCTTCGACGAATTCGCGAACGCTGTGATACGGGCTGTTGGCCGGCACCACCATCACGTTGGGGATCTCGATGACGTTACGGATGAAGGTGAAGTCCTTCACCGGGTCGTACGGCAGGTTCTTGTAGATCACCGGGCCGATGGTATGACCGGGGGAGGCCATGAGGATGGTGTGGTCCGCGCCACGGGTGTCCCGCACCAGTTGGCCGGTAGCCACGGTGGAACCCGCACCGGGGCGGTTCTCGACGATCACCGTGCCGATCTCCTTCTGCAGCAGGTCGGCGACCTTGCGCGAGAGGATGTCGGTTGTACCGCCCGGCGCATAGGGCACGATCAGGCGGACGTTATCGGTGGGCCAGTCCTTCGCGTGGACCGCGGCCGTGAAGGGGAGCGTTGCGCCGAGGGCGAGCAGGCACAGCGTGCGCTTGATGCTTGGGATCATGATGCCTTCCTGTCTTGTAGTTGTTTTATGCGCGGCGCTGGCAACGCGGTTGGCAGCCGCCCGCCGGCCAGTCTTTCGATCGATAGCCGCTAAGGCCAGACCTTAAAGGATTGGCTCGACGCTGCCTCCCTCTGCGCGCAAGAGTCGTTCGATTACCGCACGGTTGTATTCCAATGGGACGGTAAACGAACTCATCGGCGCCTGTCGGACTTCACGTCCAGGCCATGGGCTGGTGCGCAGGGGTGAGCGGGACGAAGAGGAGCCCGCCCAGTCGTACCGCCGCCGATGAGGCGGAGCGCTCGACCCGCTTGGCGTGCTCGAAGTCAGGGGTGCTGCCGTGCAGGCTCCGCAGGGCAGTCAGTAGATGACGAGACTGACCGCGAGGCCGCCCGCGACGCACGCCAGGCTCGTGCCGAGGAGCGTCACCGAGCGCGCGGCAGGGCGTACCCGTTCTGCCTCGATGCCACGGCACTGACGAAGGTAACGGCGCTTGAGTGAGAGCATCGTCGCAGCGACGATCAAGCCCAATAGCGCTGCGGTAGTGACGACGCGTATCGGGTGGTCGGGGATGCGCCGGACCAGCAGGGCCATCAATACCAGGCAGGAGATCAGCGTTCGCCTCCACGTCAGTGCCGTGCGCTCGGGCTGGAGCCCGGGGTCCGTATGCAGCCTTCGCACAGGCGCCCGCTACACCAGCCGGACGGCCAGGAACAACGCGACGGCGATCAACCCGCAGGCTACCAGCGGTATGGGCAAAGGCAGCGGCAGCGGCCGCTTCAAGCGCAGCGCCCGTTCCACGCGGAACCAGCGAACGCAGGCGCTGGCACTGACCAGCATGGCCAACACCAGCAGGGCGATGGCCGTAGCCGTCCGCAGCCGCGACGCAAGCAGGTCGGTGGCGAACGCTTCCACCGCGATACCGGCAGCCATCAGCGCCAGCGCCGTGCGGATCCAGGCCAGGAAGGTTCGCTCGTTGGCCAGCGTGAAACGGGGATCCGGTTCACTCCCGACCCTGAGGGAGAAACGGGAAGACGCAGAAGGCTGCGGCATCGTCGGACGGACTCCTCAATGACTGATCCGATGGCGGGGCTGAGGCTTCCGGAGGTCAGCAGGTAGCCGAAAGATACGGCTCGATTGCCGCCAGGCCGGCGATGTCGCCGATGCCCGGCGCCTCACCGAGATGGGTGATGCCGTCTCGCACCTGTTGCAGGAAGGGCGCCAGTTCGGTCCGCAGTGGGTTCGGGTTGGAATCCACTTCGAGGGCACCGTCGCCGCCGGCTGCCGCGAGCAGATGGGCGGACGCGACCAGACCAATCCCGCCACCGAGGTAATGCGGAAAATAGCGGGCGCCTGCCGCAGTGATCGCGCCGGCCAGGGGCAGTCCCTTGCTGATCCCGCCCCATTTCGCCGCATCCGGCTGGACCACGGACAGTACCTGACTATCCAGCGCCTGCTGGAACGCGGCCTCGCCCAGGATGTTCTCCCCGGCCGCCAGCGCAATGGCGGTCATCTGCTTGAGCTCCCGCCACTGCGTCCACGGTGTGTTGCAGCGCAGCGGCTCTTCGATCCAGCCCAAGGCGAACGGCTCGAACTGGGGGAGCTGCGCTCTTGCGTCGGCGAGCGTCCAACCCTGGTTCACGTCCACCATCAAGCCGGCATCGCTACCCAAAGCACTGCGCAACGCATGCAGGTTGGCGACATCCCGATCGACGCCAAAACCGACCTTGAGCTTGAAGCGCGTGAAGCCGGCGGCCTGCATGCTGCTCGCCAGGCGTTCCGGATGAGTCGGATTGAGGCCGCTGGCGTAGACGGGAATCCGATCGCTCTGGCCGCCGAGATAACGCCACAGCGGTTGCCCGGCACGCCGCGCGCAGAGGTCCCAGAGCGCAAGGTCGATGCCCGCGATGCATTGGGCGAAGGGACCCGGCTCGGCGGACTGCAGCGCGAGCACGTCGGTGCCCGCGGTCAGCGCCTCGAGCGCCTGCTGCGGCGAGTCGAACGGCGTCGCGGTCAGCAACGGGCGGAAAACGCTGGCCACCAGTCGTGCGCGATGCTCGGCACCCACCATCGGGAAATTGCACCAGACCTCGCCCCAGCCCTGATGACCGTCGCTATCGGTGACGCGCACCAGCACCATAGGGCGGTCCAGCATGATCCCGAACGAGGTTTGCACGGGGGATTCCAGCGGGCAGCGGTAGACGAAGGCTGCGACCTCTCGGATGGCGATCTGATTGTTCATTTTTTTAGATCCATTTCGAGGTGGATGTAGTCACCGCGGTAGGTCGCCTCGGCAACGTAGATGATGGTCCGGTCGGATGCCGTAAGAACGCGCCGCACATTGGCGATCGGGTCGCCGAGCGGCAGGTCCAGCAGCCGCGAAGTTTCCAGGTCCGCCTTGGCGATGGTGATGCTCTGCTTGGCGCCGGCGATGCTGACGTCCGGCAGCGAGACGAGGACCGGAAGAATGACTTCGCTGCGAAAGCGCTCCTCGGCCTGCAGAAAAACGCGCTCATCCAGGTAGATGGAAATGACGCAGTACTTCACCCCATCGCGGGTGTGGACACGGCGCAGGTGCTGGTAGGACGGCGCCGGCGTGCCGTCAAGGTCATTGAGGCAGAGCGGCGCGGTGGAGTCGGAGATATTGGTCAGCAGCGGCTTGTCGCCACGGTAGGCCTCCACCAGCGCATCGAGCGTCGTTTCGACTTTCAGCGGGTTTCGCTTGTCCGGCCCCTTCAATACCAGAGTGCCGAAGCCCCGCTGGACCTGGACCAGGCCGGAACTGCTGAGCAATTGCATGGCCTGGCGCACGGTGACCCGCGACACGGAGAACTCCTCCATGAGTTTCTCGATGCTCGGCACCAGACTGCCCTCGGGCCAGATCTGCCGGTCGATGCGGTAGCGGAAGATGTCCGCCAACTGCACGTAGATGGGGATCGGGCTGGCATCGAAGAACCGGGGCTTGCCGCTCTTTTCACTCATGCTCGGTCACCGCCGGGGCACCCGCCCGATTCAGTTGCGCGGTTTCACCTTCCATCCAGCATCGCATCAGCAGCATTCGTCTCTTCCCACCCGGTAACGCGCGCGACTCGGCAGCGCGGCTCTTCACGAAAAACGTTGACAGCAACGCTAGCATGTGGAAACGTCTCAAACAAGAGACGTCCTAACATTAGGACTTTATGATCTTAAGGCCTGAACGTCCCCAGGTTCACGCCACGACAACAACATCGATCCGAACAGTCGAGGAACCCTAACGTGTCCGAAACCTACGACTACATCGTGGTAGGCGCGGGGTCGGCGGGATGCATCGTCGCCAACCGCCTTTCCGCAGATCCCAACCATCGCGTCCTGCTCCTCGAGGCCGGCGGCTGGAACCGAAACTTCTGGCTGCACTTGCCCGTGGGCTACTTCCGCTCGATCTACGACGAACGCTTCTCCCGTCTGTTCGACACCCAACCCTCGGAAGGCACCGCAGGGCGCAACATCGTCTGGCCGCGTGGGCGCGTCATGGGGGGCTCCAGCTCGATCAACGGGCTGATCTTCATTCGCGGCCAGAAAGAAGACTTCGACGGCTGGGCTGCCCAGGGCGCCACGGGCTGGTCGTACAAGGAGGTCCTGCCGTATTTCCGCAAGCTCGAACGCTACGCCAAGGGCGCTAACGCAGAGCGCGGGGATACGGGAGAACTGGGGGTCTCCGACCTTCGCCACGATCACCCGTATTGCGCGGCCTGGGTCACGGCCGCGCAGCAATACGGCCTGCCGTACAACCCCGACTTGAATGGCGCCAATACGCTGGGCGTCGGTGCCTACCAGCTCAGCCTCAAGGGCCGTTGGCGCTGCAGCTCCGCTACCGCCTTCATAAAGCCGATCCGCAATCGCCCCAACCTGACCATCCGCACCGGGGCGCAAGTGACCCGCGTGCTCTTCGAGGGGAAGCAGACACAGGGCGTGGCCTGGCGGGAGAACGGCAAGCTCCACCAGGCACTGGCGAGCCGCGAGGTGATCCTGTCTTCCGGGGCGATCCAGACCCCCCAGTTGCTGATGCTGTCCGGCATCGGCCCCGCCGAACACCTGCGCGAACACGGCATCGCACTCGTGCACGACGCGCCCGAGGTCGGCAGCAACCTGCAGGACCATTACCAGATGCGGGTGACCTATCGCCTGCGCAAGAAGGTCTCGCTCAACACCGACGTGCGCAACCCCCTCAAGCTCGTGGAGATGGGACTGCTATGGCTGTTCAGGTCTTCTGGCCCGCTGACCGTCGGCGCAGGTCAGGTGGGCGGTAGCGCGTGCACGCCCTATGCCGACGGGGAGCGCCCGGACGTGCAGTTCAACGTCATGCCGCTCACCGTCGATAAACCCGGCGCCCCGCTGCACCGCTATCCGGGCTTCACCGCGTCCGTCTGGCAGTGCCACCCGCGCTCTCGCGGAACGATCCGCCTGGCCTCGGCCGATCCTGCCGCGGCCCCGGTGATCGACCCACGCTACTTCTCCGACCCGTTCGACCGCAAGGTCATGGTCGAGGGCATCAAGATCCTGCGGGACATCGCCAACCAGCCGGCCTTTCGCGAGCTCTGGGAAGCCGAGCTGGAGCCCGGCCAGGCGGCCGCCTCCGACGAACAGATCTGGGAAGCGATTCGCCAACGTGGCGGCACGGTATTCCACTGCGTCGGGACCTGTCGCATGGGCAGCGACCCACGCGCGGTCGTCGACCCGCAACTACGGGTATGTGGCGTCAGCGGACTGCGCGTGATCGACGCATCGGTGATGCCGATCGTGACCTCGGCCAATACCAACGCCGCGTCGCTGATGATCGGCGAAAAGGGTGCGGACCTGCTGCTACGGGCGGCCAACGAACAAGAAACCGCGGTACCCGTGCATGCCGCGCTAGCGATTACGGAGGAGATCAAATGAAATTCGACTACGTGAAAGAAGCCGCGCAGGGCGGCATCTTCGAGACACGCAATCCTGCCCGACCGGAGGAGCGCGTGGGACGCTATGCCGACGTTACGGACTTCGCCAGCGCCGACCCACTGATCGACAAGGCTCGCCAGGCGCAGGCCGAATGGGCCACGGTGCCCGGCGTGCAGCGCGGGGACCTGCTGAACCGCTACCTGAGCAAGGTGGAGGCGCATGTCGAACCGATCGCCGAAGCCATCTCGCTGGAGCAGGGCAAGACGCTGCTCGAAGGCCGTAACGAAACCCTGAAGGGCTGCGCGGAAGGTCGCTTCATCGCCGCCGAGGCCGCTCGGCAACAGGTGCAGCCCGTCGCAGCGGCGCGCCGCAACGTGCGCAACCTGATCCTGCACCGCCCGCGCGGCACGATCTTCGCCATCAGCCCGTGGAATTTCCCGGCGATGACGCCTTTGCGCAAGCTGTGTCCGGCGATCGCGTTCGGCAATGCGATGCTCATCAAACCCTCGCAGTTCACGCCGGCTGCCGCCTTCATGCTGGCTGAGCTGGCCACGGAGTTCTTCCCTGAAGGACTGCTGCAGGTCATGCCGTGCGCAGGGCGATTCGCCAGCGAACTGGTGGCTTCCGGTCGCTTCGACGGAGTCAGCTTCACCGGCTCCGTGGACGTGGGCCGGAAGGTCGCGCAGGCCGCTGCCACGAGCCTGATCCCGGCGCAACTGGAACTGGGCGGCAAGAACGCCGTGATCATCAATGATGCCGTCGATCTGCAGCACTGCCTGGACCAGGTCTTCGCCGCTGCCTTCCAGACCGGCGGGCAACGCTGCACGAGCATCAGCCGGGTGCTGGTCAAACGGGAGCTCCAGGACGCAGTGGTGGACGGACTCGTGGCCCGTGCGCGCCAGTTGAAACTCGGCGATGGAACCGCAGCAGGCACCGGCATGGGACCACTGTGCAATGCCGAGCACTGGCGGACCGTGCAGGCCATGACGGCCCAGGCGGTCGAGGAAGGCGCCGAACTGATCACTGGCGGCAAGGTGGTCGCCATCGACGACTGTCCGGGCGGCTATTTCTACGAAGCAACCGTGCTGAACAACGCACAGCGCTCGGCGACCGCCAGCCGCGAGGAAATCTTCGGCCCGGTGCTCTCGGTCATGCCTTACGACTCCTTCGACGAGGCGCTGGTGATGCTCAATGACACGCGCTACGGACTGACCTCGAGCCTGTTCTCCGACTCTCACCGGCTGATCCAGCGCTTCCTCCAGGAAAGCCAGCACGGCATGTTGCACGTCAACAACGGCACCGTACCGGACGTGAACATGCCCTTCGGCGGCATGAAGGCCTCCGGCGTCGGCGCCTACTCGGTGGGGGCCTCGGTCGCCGCGTTCTACACCATAGAGCAATCAGCCTACCTCGCCTGGTGAGGTAGCACTTGCGTGCTTTCGGGCCGCTGATCGGCGGTCCGCAGTTCGATAAAAATAACGACAGGACTAAAGCTGTGAAAACGACAACAAGACTCGCAGGCCTTGTGCTGCTGTTGCTCGCCGGCGTGGCGCAGGCAGCGACACCCAACCCGTTCGACTGGACCTCGGTACCCAAGAAGGACGACCAGATAACCATGCGCCTGGCTCACTCCCTGAACATGGAGTGGAGTTCGCAGACCGTGGCGCTCAAGCGTTTCGCCGAGCTGGTCGCCATCTATTCGAACAACCGCATCAGACCGCAGATCTTCCCCGGATCGCAGTTGGGCAGCGAGAAGGAAATGCTGCAGCAGGCTCGCCTGGGGGTCATCCAGGTGACCATTCCGGCGACCAACAACATGGCGCCGCTGGCGCCCAGCCTGAACGTGCTGCTGTTGCCCTACCTGACCCAGAGCACCGAGGAGTCCAACTACCTGCTGGACAAGATCACCCCGACCCTGGTGCCGCGAGTGGTCGAGGAGGCGGGCGTACGGATCGTCGGCTGGGAGAACACCGGCTGGCGAAACTTCTTCTACAACGCCGCTGAACCGATCCGCAAACCGGCCGATCTGGCGCCGCTGAAGATGCGCGTGCCACCGAACGCCATCATGCTCGGCACCTACAAGGCCTGGGGGGCGTCACCCGCGCCCATCGCCTGGAACGAGCTCTACAGCGCCTTGCAACAGGGCGTGGTGAAGGGCGGTGACAGCCCGATCACCGACATCCTCGGGATGAAGTTCGACGAGGTCATCTCCCGGGTGACTCGACTGCACTACACCATCCTCACCCACCCCATCGTCGTCTCGGAGCACTGGTTCCAACACCTGCCGCCGGACCTTCAGGAAGTCGTGCTGCGTGCAGGCCGGGAGACCACCGAGTACGTGCGCTGGTGGCAGCCCCTGGATGAAGCCCGCTGGTGGAAAAAGGCCGAGGAAGCAGGCCTCAAGGTCGACAGCATCGAGGATGAAAGCGAGTGGCGTGAACGAGCCCAGGCCATCTGGCCGAACTACTACGGGCTGATTGGCGCCGATGGCGAAGCGCTGGTCAAGACCGCCGCCTACATCCTCAAGACCTACCACGACAACAACAAGTAACGGCCAGCACTTGGCGGCCAGGCATGGGCTTCTCCCTGCCTGGCAGCGCCTAGCCGGAGAGTGGATATGCTCGACATCATTCGAAAGGTTCAACTGACGCTGTGCCATCTGCTGCTGTCGGCGATGGTGCTTACCCTCTTCTTCCAGATCGTGTCCCGCAGCCTTGAGTTCGGCGTGTCTTGGACCGAGGAAGTCTCTCGCTTCGCCTTCGTCTCCTTCGTCTTCATCAGCGCCAGCTATTCGTCCCTGATGAAGGCCGATCTGCGCATCGGTTTCTTCCATGACTGGCTTTGCCAGCGGATCGGCGAAGCGCCGATGCAACTGCTGACGACAGTCATGCTCGTCATCTTCGACTGTCTGATGGTGGTGTATTCGTACGGCAATGTGCTCGACGGCCGGAAATACCCCAGCGTCTCGCCGGTGCTGGGCTTCAACACCAACTACCTGTTCACGGTGCTGGTGTTCGCCTTCGCCCTGTCGGCCATCGGCCGGGTTCTCGGTTGGCGCCAGCGCGCCGTCTCCGTGGAGGACGCGGCATGAGCGACGTACAACTGGTACTGGCGATTTTCCTGCCGCTGATGCTGCTGCTGGGCGTACCCATCTACGCGGCGCTGGGACTGACCGGCTTCGCCGCGGCCTATCTGATGGATGCGCGCCTGGTCTTCGCGTCGCAATCGATCTTCAACGGCGTGGACAACTTCGCGCTGCTGGCGATTCCCTCGTTCATCCTGGCCGGCAACATCATGGAGAAGGGCGGCCTGACCCACGACATCATCCGGATCTTCCGCCGCGCATTCGGCAACGTCCCGGGCAGCCTGGGGATCGTGACGATCTTTTCCTGCATGTTCTTCGCCGCCATTTCCGGCTCCGGTCCCGGCACGGTCGCGGCCATCGGCACGATCATGATCCCGTCGATGATCCGCTACGGCTACCCCGCGCCCTACGCCGCGTCGGTCACGGCCACCGGCGGCACGCTGGGCATCCTGATCCCGCCGAGCAACCCGATGATCATCTACGCGGTGATCGCCAACGTTTCCATCGCCGATGTCTTCGCCGCGGGCCTCATCCCAGGCCTGCTGATGGGCCTGGTGCTCGCCTTCACCGCCTACCTCATGGCCAAGCGCCATGGCGCCGTGGTGACGCGCGCCGAGGACCAGGAGAACGAAAGCGTCGCGGCGCTGGTGTGGAAGGGCAAGTTCGCGCTGTTCCTCCCGGTGCTGATCCTCGGCGGCATCTACTCGGGCATCTTCACGCCGGTGGAGGCGTCCGTCGTGGCGGTGGTCTATGCCCTGGTGGTGGCACGCTTCGTCTATCGCAAGCTGGATCGGCGAGCGCTCTCGTCCGCCTTCGAGCAGACCCACCGGATCGCCGGAGCGCTGATGATCGTCGTCGCCTGCTCGACGCTGCTGGCCACCACGATCACTCTGGAAAGCATCCCGCAACAGATCGGCGAAGCCTTCTCCGGCGTCTCTACCAACCCGCTGGTCATCCTTCTCTGGATCAACATCTTCCTGCTGTTCGTCGGCACCTTCATGGAGACGATCTCGGCGATCATCATCCTCGCCCCGATCCTGGTGCCGCTGGTGACCGCCTTCGGAATCAACCCGGTGCACTTCGGCATCATCCTGGTCACCAATATCCAGATCGCCTTCCTCACACCGCCACTGGGCGTGAACCTCTTCGTGGCCAGCCAGATATCCGGGCTGCCCATCGAGAAGATCATCCGCTCGATCTGGCCCTTCCTGCTGGCACTGCTCGCCGTCCTGGCGCTGGTGACGCTGGTACCGCAGTTGAGCCTGTTCCTCCCTCAACTGCTGCGCGGGTAATACGCGCTACCGGTTACCCCGGATCCTCGTGATCCGGGGTAACCTCCCCAGACGAACATTCGTTCGCCTGCCCCGCCCCCGCGGTCGACCAACCACACAGAGGCCCTGGCGAGAAACGACGCGCGCAATGAAACCGAAGACGGTGTGCGTCCGGACAGATTGGCTGGGATGGGAAGGTAGGCCGTGCAATCGATTCAGGAGGCGAATCGAAAAAGCCGAGGGAGAAGAGAAACGCGAAGGAAAAATGGCGCATCCGGCGGGATTCGAACCCACGACCCCTGCCTTCGGAGGGCAGTACTCTATCCAGCTGAGCTACGGATGCGTTGCGGGCCGCCATCATACGCATCCACGGCGCAAGCGTCCATGGGGCGCGGTGTTCGCGGGTGTGGGCGACGGATATCCGGGCAGGCGTTTTATTTTTTTTACGCCCTATTGCCTGTAAACCGATCAAGCCCTAGCATTCGTTCGAGATTTCAAACGCACCGCAAGTTTTTTCGAGCAGGTGCGGAACGATCGTTGTCCACCCTTAACGCTTTCCTCGCCGGCCTTTCGGGGTCGGCTTTTTCCATTGCCTGCCGCCGACGCCACGCCGCCGGCCCGAAGGAGACCGCGATGCAGCTCAAAGACGCTTCCCTGTTCCGCCAGCAAGCCTACCTCGACGGCGCCTGGGTGGATGCCGACAACGGCCAGACGCTTTCCGTGAACAACCCCGCCACCGGGGAAATCCTCGGCAGCGTGCCGAAGATGGGCCGTGCGGAAACCCGCCGCGCCATCGAGGCCGCCGAGAAGGCGTTGCCGGCCTGGCGCGCGCTGACCGCCAAGGAACGCTCGCAGAAGCTGCGCAAGTGGTTCGAGCTGATGCTCGCCAACCAGGACGACCTGGCGCGCCTGATGACCCTGGAGCAGGGCAAGCCGTTGGCCGAAGCCAAGGGCGAGATCGCCTACGCCGCCTCCTTCATCGAGTGGTTCGCCGAGGAAGCCAAGCGCGTCTACGGCGACACCATTCCCGGCCACCAGCCGGACAAGCGGCTGATCGTGATCAAGCAGCCGATCGGCGTCACCGCTGCCATCACGCCGTGGAACTTCCCCGCGGCGATGATCACCCGCAAGGCCGGCCCGGCACTCGCCGCCGGCTGCACCATGGTGCTAAAGCCCGCGTCGCAGACGCCCTTCTCCGCCCTCGCCCTGGCCGAGCTGGCCGAGCGCGCCGGCATCCCCAAAGGCGTGTTCAGCGTGGTCACCGGTAGCGCCGGCGACATCGGCGGCGAGCTGACCAGCAACCCGATCGTGCGCAAGCTGTCGTTCACCGGTTCCACCGAGATCGGCCGCCAGTTGATGGCCGAGTGTGCCCAGGACATCAAGAAGGTCTCCCTGGAGCTGGGCGGCAACGCGCCCTTCATCGTCTTCGACGACGCCGACCTGGACGCTGCGGTGGACGGTGCGATCGTCTCCAAGTACCGCAACAACGGCCAGACCTGCGTCTGCGCCAACCGCCTCTACGTGCAGGCCGGCGTGTATGACGCCTTCGTCGAGAAACTGAAGGTCGCCGTGGCCAAGCTGAAGATCGGCAACGGCCTGGAAGACGGCGTGACCACCGGTCCGCTGATCGACGACAAGGCGGTGAAGAAGGTCAACGAACACATCGAGGACGCCGTATCCAAGGGCGCCAAGGTGGTCACCGGCGGCAAGCCGCACGCCCTGGGCGGCAGCTTCTTCGAGCCGACCATCCTGGTCGACGTGCCCAAGGACGCGCTGGTCTCCAAGGACGAGACCTTCGGCCCGCTGGCGCCGCTGTTCCGCTTCGAGGACGAGGCCGAAGTCATCACCATGGCCAACGACACCGAGTTCGGCCTGGCCTCCTACTTCTACGCCCGTGACCTGTCCCGCGTGTTCCGCGTGGCCGAGGCGCTGGAATACGGCATGGTCGGCATCAACACCGGGTTGATCTCCAACGAAGTGGCGCCGTTCGGCGGCGTGAAGGCCTCCGGCCTGGGCCGCGAAGGCTCCAAGTACGGCATCGAGGACTACCTCGAGATCAAGTACCTCTGCCTGGGCGTATAACCTTTTCCGTCACGGGCAAGGCGCGAAAGAGCGCGCGGCGACCCGTTTGAACCCACCCGCGGCCCCGGCCGGACGGCGCAGTCGATCAGCGCATGCTGCGCCGCCGCCGGACCCGCGGGTCCTGTTCCGCCACCCCCTGACGCGGTGGCCAACGAGGACGACATGAGCAAGACCAACGAATCCCTGATGCAGCGCCGCCTGGCCGCGGTACCCCGCGGTGTCGGGCAGATCCACCCGGTATTCGCCGAGAAGGCGGAGAACGCCAGCGTGTGGGACGTGGAAGGCCGCGAGTACATCGACTTCGCCGGCGGTATCGCGGTGCTCAACACCGGGCACCTGCATCCGAAAGTGGTCGCCGCCGTGCAGGAACAGCTGAGCAAGCTGTCGCACACCTGCTTCCAGGTGCTGGCCTACGAGCCCTACGTGGCGCTGGCCGAGAAGATCAATGCGCTGGTACCCGGAGACTTCGCCAAGAAGACCTTGCTGGTGACCTCCGGCTCCGAAGCCGTGGAGAACGCGGTGAAGATCGCCCGCGCCGCCACCGGGCGCGCCGGGGTGATCGCCTTCACCGGCGCCTACCACGGCCGCACCATGATGACCCTGGGCCTGACCGGCAAGGTCGTGCCCTACTCCGCCGGCATGGGCCTGATGCCCGGTGGCATCTTCCGCGCCCTGGCGCCCTGCCCGCTGCACGGCGTCAGCGAAGACGAGTCGATCGCCAGCATCGAGCGTATCTTCAAGAACGACGCACAGCCGTCGGACATCGCCGCGATCATCATCGAGCCGGTGCAGGGCGAAGGCGGCTTCTACGTCAACTCGCCGGCCTTCATGCAGCGCCTGCGCGCCCTGTGCGACCAGCACGGCATCCTGCTGATCGCCGACGAAGTACAGACCGGCGCCGGCCGTACCGGCACCTTCTTCGCCAGCGAACAGCTGGGCGTGGTGCCGGACCTGACCACCTTCGCCAAATCGGTCGGCGGTGGCTTCCCGATCTCCGGCGTGTGCGGCAAGGCCGAGCTGATGGACGTCATCGCCCCCGGCGGCCTCGGCGGCACCTACGCCGGCAGCCCTATCGCCTGCGCCGCGGCCCTGGCCGTGCTGGAAGTGTTCGAGGAAGAAAAGCTGCTGGAGCGCTCCAACGCCCTGGGCGAGAAGCTCAAGGCCAGCCTGCGCGAGATCGCCGGGAAGCACAGCGTGATCGGTGACGTGCGCGGCCTGGGCTCGATGGTCGCCATCGAGCTGTTCGAGGGTGGCGACGTGCACAAGCCGGCGGCGGAACTGGTCGGAAAGATCGTCGTACGTGCCCGCGAGAAGGGGCTGATCCTGCTGTCCTGTGGCACCTACTACAACGTCATCCGCTTCCTGATGCCGGTGACCATCCCCGACGCGCAGATGGAAAAAGGCCTGGCGATCCTCGCCGAGTGCTTCGACGAACTCGCCTGACCGGCCTGCGTTCGTCTTTAAAGGCCCGCCTCGCGCGGGCCTTTTCGTTCCTTCCCGCCGCCGACCTCACACCCGCGCCGCTACTCCCGTAACGGCACGCGGATACTGGCATTTCGCCTGCGCTACGCATCGACGCACCGCCGGTCCAGGCGCTAGACTGCGCCCTCGGTTTCATGCAGTCGCGTACGAGAGGACCATGCCGGCGGACCCTTCCCCCTACATATTGATCGCCGCCAAGGCCCCGCTGGCCCAGCGCCTGGCGGAACTGGTGACGCGTTGCCGCCCCGACCTGGCGACCCGCACGCTCGAGGATGGCCAAGCAGCCCTCGAGCGTTGCCGGGAAAAGCCCCCCGTGCTGGCGCTCGCCAGCGGTGATCTGCCCGGCCTGGATGGCATTGCCCTGCTCCGCGAGCTGCGCCGCTACCTGCATACCAGTCGCCTGCCCTTCGTGCTGGTCGACGGACCGACCGACTCGGCCAGCGTCCGCGCCGCATTGCCGCTGGCGCCTTCGGCCTATCTGGCGCCGCCCTTCGCACCGGAGAAGCTCGAAGCCCGGCTGACCGCCTTGTTGCAGACCTCTTTGCGCAGCGCCAACGCGGCCAATGCCGTGGCGCCGACGGTGGAGCAGCTCGACGCCTTCATCGAGCGCGCCCGTGAGGAAGGCGCGGGCGCGCCGATGTTCACCGACATGAGCCGCGCCCTGGCCATGCGCCTGGATGCCGCCGGCCAGGACCTGGTGGAGGTCGAGCACCTGTTCCTGCGCGATCCCCAGGTGACCGCGCGACTGATCACCCGCGCGAACGACAGCCGCGGCCATGACCGTCGCCCGGTGACCGGCCTGGCCGCAGCCCTCGGCCAACTAGGCGTGCTACGGTCGCTGAACCTGGCGCTGGACATCGCCCTGCAATCCCAGGCGCAACTCGCGCACCCACTGCTCGCGGAGCGCGCCGCCCATTACGCCCACCAGGCGCAACACGCCGCCGAGCTGTCCGCCTGGCTGGCGGCGCGCCTGGACCTGGAGACCGAGAATTGCTACACCGCCGGGCTGCTGCACAACATGGGCGACCTTTCCGTGCTGCGCGTCCTGCAACGCTGGGCCGATCTGGGTGGCGCGATCGACGAGGCCATCATGGACAAGGCGCTCACGCAGCATGCCGGGCCGCTGGCCGCCAGCCTGCGCACCCAGTGGAGACTGCCCTTCACCCTGCGTGAATTGATCGCCGCCTATTACGAACTCGGCAGCGGCGTCTTCGCCCGCGAAGCGCTGGTGATGAACCTCACCGGACAACTGCTGCGCAGCGACCCGTCGGACAGCGAGCAACTCGCCGAGGAGCGCGCCGCACGTCTGCTGCGCCTGCGCCCGGAACTGCTGCGCCAGTGGCTGGGGCTGCTGCAGCGCTAGACGCCTAATACAGCCAGCACCAACAACAAACTGCCCGCCGCCAGCAGCGTCTGCAGGGTGATGATGCCGGCCATCAAATGCCCGTCGCCCCCCAGTTGGCGGGTCAGCACGTAGGACGTCGGCGCGGTCGGCAGGGCGAAGAACAGCACCAGGATGACCCGTTCCATGTCCGGCAGATGCAAGCCCCAGCCCACCGCTAGGGCCAGCAGCGGCATCGCCAGCAGGCGCAGCGCACAGTTCCAGCCAAGGCTCGGCAATTCGCCCGAAAGCTCCTTGGGTTGCAGCGCGGCGCCGACGCAGAGCAGGCCCAGCGGCAAGCTGGCGGTGGCCAGCAGACCGAGCAGCTTGTCGCTGCCCAACGGCAGGCCGATGCCCGACAGATTGAGCAGCGCGCCCAGCGCGCAGGCGATGATCAAGGGGTTGCGCAGCACCGGCAGCAACAGCCCGCGCAGGCTCACGCCGCGCTCGGCGGACAGCGCCCAGACCGACATGACGTTGACCGTTGGCACCATCAGCGCCAGCATCAACGCCGCGATCCCCAGACCTTGGGCGCCATAGAGACTGCCGATCACCGCCAGCCCCAGGTAGGTGTTGAAACGCAGGATGCCCTGCGCCAGTGCGCCGAAGCGCCCGGCCGACCAGCCGCGCCAGCGCCGCACCAGCAGCAGCGCGATCCACGCCAGCCCGAGGCCGAGCAGCACCGCCAGCGCCAGCCGCGGCAGCGCCGGGTTGTCCAGCGGTGCCCGCGCCAGGCTGCTGGCGAGCAACGCGGGGAACAGGATGAAGTAATTGAGGCGCTCGGCCCCGGGCCAGAAGGCATCGCTGGGAAAACCGCGGCGGCGCAGGTAGTAGCCGGCGACGATCAACGCGAACAGCGGCCAGAGAGTCAACAGCAGGTTGGACACGGGCACCCCCGGTAGTGGTCGGCGTCTATCCTGCCCAGCCGCCACCGTCACCGCAATCATCACGGAGGTTTTCATGAGCACCCATCAGGGCCGCTGCCACTGCGGCGCCATCGCCTACGCCTTCGACGGCGAACTGACCGACATCGCCCACTGCCATTGCGCGGACTGCCGGCGGACCAGCGGGGGCATTCTCACTACCTGGATCACCGTGCCCCGGGCGAGCTTCCGCTGGCTACGCGGCGAGCCCCGCGAGTACCACAGCAACGCCACCTGCACGCGTTATTTCTGCGGCGATTGTGGCGCGCAACTGGCCCTGCACACGCGCCTGGCGCCGGCGTCGATGGACCTGACCATCGCCACCCTCGATGACGCCGAGCAGGCCGCCGCGCAGAAACACATCTGGACGCGCAGCCGACTGCCCTGGCTGGAGCTGGACGCACACCTGCCGCAGGAGGACGAGGAACAGCTCTGACGTCCCGCCCACGACACCCCTAAAACAGCCCCATCTGCTGTCCCGGCGGTGCGAACAGGCTGCAGTCCAGCGACGCGAGGCGACCGTTCTCCAGGCCCAGGCGTCGGCGCGCCAGGCGAAAGCGCTGCGCCAGCAGGTCGGCGAACTGGCCCTCGCCGCGCATGCGTGAGCCGAAGCGGCTGTCGTAGGTCTTGCCGCCCCGCGACTGGCGGATCAGGCTCATGACGTGCTCGGCGCGCTGGGGAAAATGCGCCTGCAGCCACTGTTCGAACAGCTCGGCGATCTCCAGCGGCAGGCGCAGCAGGACGTAGCCGGCACTCTGCGCCCCGGCATCGCGGGCCGCCTCCAGCAACGCTTCCAGTTCATGGTCGTTGATCATCGGGATCATCGGCGCCAGCAGCGCGCTGACCGGCACACCGGCCTCGTGCAAGGTGCGCATGGCGCGCAGGCGCGCCTTCGGCGCTGCCGTGCGCGGTTCCATGATGCGTTTCAGCTCATCGTCGAGGGTGGTCAGGCTGAACGCCACGCTGACCAGGTTGAGTCGCGCCAGCGGTTCGAGCAGGTCGAGGTCACGCAGGATCAGCGCGCTCTTGGTGACGATGCTCACCGGGTGCCGGTAGCGCAGCAGGATTTCCAGCGCCTGGCGGGTCAGTTGGCGTTCGCGCTCGAGCGGCTGGTAGCCATCGGTATTGATGCCCAGGGCGATCGGCGCCGGCACGTAGCCGGGCTTGGACAGCTCGTCCTCCAGCCGCTCGGCGAGATTGGTCTTGGCGATCAGGCGGGTCTCGAAGTCGATGCCCGGCGACAGGTCCCAGTACGCATGGGTCGGCCGCGCGAAGCAGTAGATGCAGCCGTGCTCGCAGCCGCGGTAGGGATTCACCGAGCGATCGAAGCCGACGTCCGGCGAGCGGTTGCGGCTGATGATGGTCTTCGCGCGCTCCTCGCGTACCTCGGTGGCGACGCAGGACGGCGTCTGCTCCGCGTACCAGCCATCGTCCCAGGCCTCGCTGCGAGTCGGCGCATAGCGGTTGTGCGGATTGTGGGCGGTACCGCGACCGCGCACGGGCAAGTTGGACATGGTCGACCTCGAAATACTGAATATATATACAGTATTCACTCGGTACCAGGCCGGCAAGCCCGCTGGTCGCTAGGCGTCGCGCAGCAGGTCGTTGGCGTTGAGGATCGCCCAGGCCACCTGGGGATGGCGGTCCAGGCAGCGGCGCACGGCCGCGGGCACCGCCTGGCGGGTGCGGCGGCACAGGCCGGGTTGCGGCAGCAATTCGATCTCGAAGCCGCGCGCGGTGCGCACTTCGTTGAAGCCGGGCGCCACCCGCAGGCGCAGGCCGAGCTGCTCGTACATGCGCCGCTGCACGTGTTCCAGGTCCTGCAGGCTGTCGGCCCGCTCCAGGCGCTCGCACAGCGCCTGCTCCTGGGCGCGGGTCAGCAGCAGGATGCGCCGGTCCGCACCCGCCGTGGCCAGCAGGCGCTCACGTTCACAGTCGCAAACGCCCGGGGGGCATTCCTTGCGGATCGACGGATCAGGGCTCATGGGCTGCGATCATAACCCGCCGCGGCGCGGCGGGAAGCCGCAGTTCAGGGATCGACGCGGCCCATCATCTCCGCCACCGACTCGGGACGCTTGGCGTAGCGCTGGGCGAGCACCGCACAGACCATCAGCTGAATCTGGTGGAACAGCATGATCGGCAGGATCAGCAGGCCGATGGAGCTGCCGGCGAACAGCACCTGGGCCATGGGCACGCCGGTGGCCAGGCTCTTCTTCGAGCCGCAGAAGAGGATGGTGATGCGATCCTCCAGGGCAAAGCCGAACAGCCGCGCCAGACGCGAGACGATGAACAGCGCCAGCGCCAGCAGCAGCACGCAGCAGAACACCAGCGCGGCCAGGTCGCGCAGCGCCAACTGGTGCCAGAGGCCGCCGACCACCGCCTCGCTGAAGGCGGTGTAGACCACCAGCAGGATCGAGCCCTGGTCGACGAACTTCAGCCAGGACTTGTTGCGGTCGACCCAGGCACCGATCCAGCGGCGGGCGATCTGCCCGGCGACGAAGGGCACCAGCAGTTGCAGGGTGATCTTGCCGATGGCGTCCAGCATCGAGCCGCCGTCCCCGTGCACGCCCATCAGCACACCCACCAGCAACGGGGTGAGGAAGATGCCGAACAGGCTGGAAGCCGCCGCGCTGCAGATCGCCGCGGGTACGTTGCCGCGCGCCAGCGAGGTGAAGGCGATGGACGACTGCACCGTGGCCGGCAAGGCGCAGAGGTAGAGGATGCCCAGGTACAGCTGGTCGCCGGCCAGCGGCTGCAGCAGCGGCTTGAGCAACAGGCCGAGCACCGGGAACAGCGCGAAGGTGCAGGCGAACACCAGCAGATGCAGGCGCCAGTGACCGGCGCCGGCGATGATCGCCTGGCGCGACAGCTTGGCGCCGTGCAGGAAGAACAGCAGGCCGATGGCGAAGTTGGTGATCCAGCCGGCGACCTGCGCCGGCGTGCCGCTGACCGGCAGCAGGCTGGCGAGCAGGACGGTACCGACCAGGCTCAGGGTGAAGTTATCGGGCAGCAGGCGGGAGCGGGCCATGGCAATTTCTCGTTATCGGTGTTGATGCGCGAAAGCGCGCAGCCTACGCTGCCTGGAAATTTCCGACTAACGGGATGAAGCCATTCGATGACGCGAAACGGACAGGCACGAGCGTTCCAACGGCCGGTGCCGGGGCTTTCCACGCTGCCAAGGCCCGTCTACGGACGGACCGAGTCGCTGCGCGATCGCGCCCTCACCCAGCGCCATGCGCATCCCTGGGTGCAACTCTCCTATGCCATCGCCGGGGTGCTCGAAGTGGTCACCGACGAAGGACGCTTCGTCGCGCCGCCGCAGCGTGCGATCTGGATCCCGGGCGGCATGAACCACCAGGTCTACAGCTCGCCGCGCACCGAGATGCGCAGCCTCTACCTGGACGCCAGCGTGAGCGCCTGGGCGCCACCGGGCTGCCGCGTGTTGGGCGTCAGCCCCCTGCTGCGCGAGCTGATCCGCGCCTTCGCGGCGCTACCGGTGGAGTACCCCGAGGACGGCGCCGAAGGGCGCCTGGTGGCCGTGCTGCTCGACCAGTTGCGCCAGGCCCCCGGC
This sequence comes from Pseudomonas sp. R4-15, assembly GCF_055768815.1. Taxonomy (NCBI): domain Bacteria; kingdom Pseudomonadati; phylum Pseudomonadota; class Gammaproteobacteria; order Pseudomonadales; family Pseudomonadaceae; genus Pseudomonas; species Pseudomonas sp. R4-15. The sequence continues at coordinate 826,572 of NZ_CM147293.1, read as the reverse complement.
CAGCAGCTGGTGCTGCCGTTGCCCCGCGACACGCGCCTGCGCCAGCTCTGCCGGGCGCTACAGCAGCATCCGCAGCGCACCCACGCGCTGGGCGACTGGGCCGCGCGCCTGGGCTGCTCGGAAAAGACCCTGAGCCGGCGCTTCCAACAGGAGACGGGCCTGGGTTTTCGCGCCTGGCGCCAGCGCCAGCGGCTGTTCGCCGCCCTCGCACCGCTGGAACGCGGCGAGCGGGTCACCGACGTGGCGCTGGCCTGCGGCTACGACTCCACCTCGGCGTTCATCGCCGCCTTCGCACGCCTGTTCGGCACCACGCCCGGGGAGTTCTTCCGTGCGGACGGCCTCAGCCCTGGCGCGCCAGACGCTTGAGGAATACGCCCAGCTCGCGCTCGGTCTGCTTGTCGCCCTTGGCCTGGGCGACCTCCAGGCCCTGCTCCCAGGCCTGCCGCGCCGCCGGCGTATCGCCACTCTCCAGGCAGGCGCGACCGAGCAGCTTCCAGGCGGCCGAATAGCCGGAGTCCAGCTCCACGCAACGGCGCAGGTGCTCCACGGCCGCGCTCGCCTCGCCGGCATCCAGGTGCCCCTTGCCGAGGCCGAAGCGCAGCAGCGGGTTATCGGTGCCCCGTGCCAAGAGTGCATAGAGGTTGTCGAGCATGGTGGTCTCCTTGTCCGGGTCTCCATCATTCCAGCCTTGCACTGACAGAGACAAAGAATTATGGAATAAATAAATTACTTTTTATTCCTTCTTGTTCATTTCGATACCCCCTAGACTCGCTGGCAACCGCATCCTTTTCGGGAGTCCCGCGATGTTCTCGTCCGCTATCCGCTACCTGATCGTTCCTGGCTGGCAGGGTTCGCCGGCCGAGCACTGGCAGAGCCACTGGCAACGCGTGCTGCCCAATGCCCGACGCGTCGAGCAGGCCGACTGGCAGGCGCCGCAGTTGCGCGACTGGGTCTGGCAGCTGCAACAGGACATCCTCGAGGACGACACGCCGGTGCTGCTCATCGCCCACAGTCTGGGCTGCATCACGGTCGCCCACTGGGCCGCGCAGGCCTCGCCCGAAGCACGGCGGCTAATTGCCGGTGCCCTGCTGGTGGCGCCCGCGGATGTCGAGCGGCAGAACTGCCCAGCGGCCCTGCGCAACTTCGCGCCGATTCCGCGACAGCCGCTGCCGTTTCCCGTGGAACTGGTCGGCTCGAGCAACGACCCGGCGATGAGCGAAGCAAGCCTGCTGCAACTGGCGCACGACTGGCAGGCGCCGCTACAGGTGCTCGACGGCGTCGGCCACATCAACGTCGCCTCCGGCCACCAGCGCTGGGAACAGGGCTTCGCCTGGCTGTACCGGCTGCAGAGCCGCTTCGAACGCGCGGCCAGTCGCCGCGCCTGAATCGCTTCACCCCCGCGTACCTGCCGGCCAACCGGCGCGCCGCATCGACCGACCCGGGCCTCGCCCGTTCACGTCCACTGCGCGCGCGTCGCGCATTTATGGAGAAAAACCATGACTGCGGCCCAATCGGCAGCCCTGATTCCCCCCTCGCAACACTTCGAGATCCAGCCGCTGGCGCCACTCGGCGCCGAGGTCTTCGGCCTGGACCTGGCGCAGCCCTTGAACGCGCGGGACTTCGCGCGCGTCCGCCAGGCGCACCTGGACCACGGCCTGCTGGTGTTTCGCGAGCAACGCATCACGCCCGCCCAGCAGGTGGCGTTCAGCCGCCGCTTCGGCGAGTTGCAGATCCATGTGCTGGAGCAGTTCCAGTTGCCGGGCCACCCGGAGGTCATGGTGATCTCCAACATCATCGAGGACGGCCGGCCGATCGGCCTGGGCGACGCCGGCAAGTTCTGGCACTCCGACCTGTCCTACAAGGCGCTGCCCAGCCTGGGCTCGCTGCTGCATGCCCAGGAGCTGCCGAGCGAAGGCGGCGACACCCTGTTCGCCGACCAGTACGCGGCCTGGGACAGCCTGCCTGCCGCGCTCAAGCGCAGGGTCGAGAACCTGCAGGCGGTACACAGCTACACCGCGCGCTATGCGGAAGCCAGGTTCGCCGGCGACTGGCGTCCGGCGCTGTCCCCGGCGCAGTTGGCCCAGGTTGGCGAAGTGAGCCATCCGGTGGTGCGCCGCCATCCGGATACCGGGCGCCGCGCGCTGTTCGTCAACGAGAACTTCACCACCCGGCTGCTCGACGTACCGGCCGAAGAGAGTCGCGCGTTGCTCGACGAACTCTTCGCCCATGCCACCCAGCAGGAGCACGTCTATCGGCATCGCTGGCAGGCCGGTGACCTGCTGTTCTGGGACAACCGCTGCCTGCAGCACCTCGCCAGCGGTTGCCCGGCGCACCTGCGGCGCAAGCTCTACCGCACCACCGTGCAGGGCGAAGCGCCGCTGCGATGAACCTCCAGACCCGCCCAGGAGCTCCGATGAACGCCGCCCTGCAAGGCCACCCGGCCCCGTCGCCCCTCGTCCAGCCGCTGCTCGAAGTCAGCCGCGTCGGCCTGGAATACCGCACGCCGCAACGTCTGGTGCGCGCCACCCACGAGGTGAGTTTCGACGTCTACCCCGCCGACCGCTTCGTCCTGCTCGGGCCCTCGGGCTGCGGCAAGTCCAGTCTGCTCAAGGCCATCGCCGGCTTCATCGAGCCGGCCGCCGGCGAGATTCGCCTGCACGGACGGCCCATCGCCGGCCCTGGCCCGGAACGCATCGTGGTGTTCCAGGAATTCGACCAGTTGCCGGCCTGGAAGACGGTACTGCAGAACGTCATGTTCCCGCTGCTGGCGAGCCGTACCCTGGGCCGCCGCGAAGCCCGCGAGCGCGCCCTGCATTACCTGGAGAAGGTCGGCCTGAGCGCCTTCGCCGACGCCTACCCGCACACCCTTTCCGGCGGCATGAAGGCCCGCGTGGCCATCGCCCGCGCGCTGGCGATGCAGCCGGCGATCCTGCTCATGGACGAACCCTTCGCCGCGCTCGACGCACTGACTCGCCGACGCATGCAGGAGGAATTGCTGACGCTGTGGGACGAGGCGCGCTTCACCCTGCTGTTCGTCACCCACTCGATCGAAGAGGCGCTGCTGCTGGGCAACCGCATCCTGCTGCTATCGCCCCACCCGGGACGGGTACGCGCCGAGCTCAACAGCCATGTCGGCCTCAACGACAACGGCGAGGCGTTGCAGCGCGACGCCGCACGTATTCATCGACTGCTGTTCGAGGAGCCACGGGCATGCGTCTGACCCCCCCGCTGCGCGACGAATACGAGATCATCCCCGCTCCGCTGGGCGAACTGCCGGTGCAACGTCCGTTGTCGCTACCGCGCCGGCTGTGGCAACGGGACGGGCTGCGCAAGGCATTGCTGCTGTTGCTGCTGGCGCTGGTCTGGGAACTGGCGGCGCGCCTGCAGGGCAACGACTTGCTGCTGCCAAGCCCGACGCAGACCGCCCAGGCCTTGTTCGAGGACCTCGGCAACGGCGTGCTGCTGCAGCGCACCGCGGTGTCGCTGGGCATTCTCTCCAAGGGCTACCTGCTGGGCATCCTCCTGGCGCTGGCCTTGACCAGCCTGGCGGTCTCCAGCCAGTTGGGGCGTGATCTGCTCGGCACGCTCACGGCGATGCTCAACCCGCTGCCGCCGATCGCCCTGCTGCCGCTGGCGTTGCTGTGGTTCGGCCTGGGCCAGGGCAGCCTGGTGTTCGTGCTGGTGCACTCGGTGCTCTGGCCGCTGGCGCTGAACACCTACGCGGGCTTTCTCGGCGTCTCCGAAACCCAGCGCATGGCCGGGCGCAACTACGGGCTGCGCGGCCTACGCTTCGTGCTGCTGATCCTGGTGCCGGGCGCACTGCCGTCGATCCTCGCCGGCCTGAAGATCGGCTGGGCCTTCGCCTGGCGTACGCTGATCGCCGCCGAGCTGGTGTTCGGCGCCTCCAGCGGCCAGGGCGGCCTGGGCTGGTACATCTTCCAGAACCGCAACGAACTGTTCACCGACCGGGTCTTCGCCGGCCTGGCGATGGTGATCCTCATCGGCCTGCTGGTGGAGAACCTGGTGTTCGCCACCCTCGAACGCCTCAGCGTGCGCCGCTGGGGCATGCAACGGATTTAGGGCCTGCTCCCGCTTCGTTCGCTAAACGGGAACAGTCCTAAGCCAAACAATCCGCGAGACCGGTCCCCCGGATCGCCAGACACGACGCGCACCGCGCACCGCGCACCTTCACGATCCGGGGAATCCATGAAACGACACCTTCGCAACACCCTGCTGGCCAGCGCCCTGCTGCTGCCGACACTGGCCCAGGCCGAGGGCCACATCAGCATCGCCCAGCAATTCGGCATCGGCTACTTGATGCTCGACGTGGTCAAGCAACAGCGGCTGATCGAAAAGCACGGTCAGGCCGAAGGCCTGGATATCCAGGTGGAATGGAAGACCCTGTCGGGCGCCACGGCGATGAACGAGGCACTGCTGGCCGGCGCCCTGGACGTGGTCTCCGCCGGCGTACCGCCGATGCTCACCGTCTGGGACCGTACCCGCGGCAAGCAGAACGTCAAGGCCATCGCCAGCCTCGGCTCGATGCCCAACTACCTGCTGAGCAACCGCCCCGAGGTGAAGAGCCTCGACGACCTGGGTGAGCAAGACCGCATCGCCGTGCCCGCCGCAGGCGTCGGCTTCCAGTCGCGCACCCTGCAGATCGAGGCGGCGCGGCGCTACGGCAAGGCCGACTTCCAGCACTTCGACCGACTATCCCTGAGCCTGCCGCACCCGGACGCCACCGCCGCACTGATCAGCGGCGGCTCGGAAGTCACCGCGCACTTCTCCAGCCCACCGTTCATGTACCAGGCGCTGGAGCACCCCAACGTGCACAAGGTGGTCAGCAGCTACGACATCCTCGGCGGCCCGGCCAGCTTCAATGTGCTGTACACCACCGAACGCTTCCATGACACCAACCCGAAGACCTACCGCGCGTTCTACGCCGCCCTCGCCGAAGCCGCGCAGATCATCGCCGCGGACACGCCGGCGGCGGCGCAAACCTACCTCGACGTGGAACACTCGAAGCTACCGCTGGCGCTGCTGCAACGAATCATCGAAGACCCCGAGGTGGAGTTCACCGTCTCGCCACAGCGCACCCAGGTCTATGCCGATCGTCTGCATGAACTGGGCGTGCTCAAGCACGCCGCCGACTCCTGGAAAGACTATTTCTTCGAAGAGGCCTGGGCCAATCCTGGCAGTTGAACCCGAGACGAGCTGTGCTCAGCAAGAATTTGGCTTCGTGGGCCGGCACACCGTGCGCGCGGCGATCCTCATCGAATCCGCCCCTGCAGGTGCCGGGCCACCGTCAATGCCTCCGGCGAGCACTGGGCGCAGCGCCCGAGGATCGCTTCACCCCGGCATTTCCTAACGAAAACGCATAAGCAAATCGAAAATTAGTCTTTTGCATGATTAAACCGACTCGGCATACTTCGCGCCGGCCTGGCGTGCGTCCGCGCGCCAGCGCCCGTTTTTCGCGGAACCGCCGGGCGCAATGGCAGCGCCGACCGATACCCATGGATCACACCGTCATCGGTTCCGCTCCGCCCGTAACGGAGCTCCGATGAAAGCCGTACTCGCCTTGCTGCTGTCCGCCGCGCTGACACTTCCCGCGTTTGCCAACGCCACCGAATCCACGCCGCTGGAAATTGGCTACATGCCGATCCTTCCGGTCGCCCCGCTGTTCGTCGAACTGGAGAACGGCGCCCTTGCCCAGGCCGGCATCGCGCCGAAGCTGGTGCAGTTCCAGAATGGCCCGGCGATGGTCCAGGCGCTGCTCTCCGGGCAGCTCGACGTCGCCTACCTGGGCATCGGCCCGGCCATGGTCGCTCGCGCCCGTGGCGCCGACATCAAGGTGATCGCCTCGAGCATCATCGACCAGGTGTCCTTCCTCGCCCGCGGTGAGCTGGCGCCCTACTTCGCCGACGGCCAGGACGCGGCCAGTGCCTTCCAGCGCTTCACCCAGGACAAGGGGCGCAAGCCGACCCTCACCACCTTCCCCACCGGCTCGGTGCCCGACACCGTGCTGCGCTATTGGCTGCAGCACGTGCTGAAGGTGGACACCGGCGCGGTGAACATCATTTACCAGGGCGAGGCCCAGGCGCAGCAGGCGCTGCTCACCGGGGCGGTGGACGGCGCCGCGCTGCTGGAGCCGATCATCAGCATGGTGCTGGCACGCCAGCCGGACGCCCACGTGGTGGCCAGCGGCTCGCAGATGTTCCCCGACCAGCCCGGCGCCGTGCTGGTGGTGCGCAGCAGCGCCCTGGCCGCCCATCCGCAGGCCATCGAGGGCTTGCTGAGCGCGCACCTGGCGGCAGCCAAGCAGCTCAACGAAGACCCCGAAGCCGTCGCCCCGATGGTCGCCAAGTACGTCGGCGGCGGTCGCCTGCCGGCCGCCGTGGTGCGGGACGCGCTGCACCGCTCCCAGGGCAACTTCGTCGTCGACCCGCACCGTATCGTCGAGGCTACGGCGCGCATGCAGGACTTCCAGACCGCGCTGGGCACGCTGAAGACCCCGGTGGACATCGACACGCTGTTCGATTTCAGCCTGTACGACGCCGGGCAGCCGCGGTAAGGCCATGAATCGAAGCTCCCACGCCCTGCGCCGGACGGCGCTTGGCGCCCTCGGCATTCTGCTCTTCGTGGCGCTCTGGAAAGCGGCCGGCAGCTTCGGCTGGGCGCCCGCCGGCACCCTTCCCGATCCCTTCGCCACGCCCCAGGCGCTGCTCGAGGAAATTCGTGCCGGGCGCCTGCTGCCTGCCGTCGAATCCAGCCTGGTGCATTATGTCTGGGGCCTGCTGCTGGGCAGCCTGCTGGGCATTGCGGTGGGTTTTGCCGCCGCCACCAGCGCCGTCTTTCACGACCTGCAAGCCTGGCTGGCCCGCGTGCTGCGGCCGATCCCGCCGCTGGCGTGGGTGATCTTCGCCATCGCCTGGTTCCAGGTCAGCCACGCAGGCGCCGCCTTCGTCATCGCCATCGGGGTGTTCTGGGTCAACTACTTCGCCACCGCCTCGGCGGTCGCCGGGGTCGATCCACGCTTGCGCGAGCTGGCCGCTGCCTTCGGCCAGCAGCGCTACTTCACCCTGCACCGCAAGATTACCCTGCCGGCGGCGCTGCCGGGCATCCTCTCCGGATTGCGTACCGGTGTCGGCCAGGCCTGGATGACGCTGATCGCCGCCGAGCTGCTCGGCGTGCCCGGCATGGGCCAGGAGATGAATGCCGCGGCCGGGGTCGGCGCCTACGAGGCGGTGGTGGTGTACATGCTGGTGATCTCGGCGATCTACTCGTTCTGCGACTGGGTTTTCTCCCGCATCGAAAGGAGGCTGCTGAAATGGCGCCCGTCCTGACCGCCGCAGGCATCACCCTGCGCTACGCCAACGCCGCCGAGCCGGTGCTGCGCGAGTTTTCGCTCAGTGTCGACGCGGGCGAGTTCGTCGCCGTGGTCGGTGGCTCCGGCGTCGGCAAGTCGACCCTGCTGCGGGTGCTCGCCGGGCTGGCGCGCCCCGAGCGCGGCGAGGTCATCCTCACCGCCCAGGCGCGCGAAGGCGCACGGCCCCGCGCCACGGTGTTCCAGGATGGTCGTCTGCTTCCCTGGCGGCGCCTGCGCGAGAACATCGCCTTCGGTCTCGAAGGCCTCGGCCTGGCGCGCCCGGAAGTGGACGCCCGGGTCGCCGAAGTGCTCGCGCTGACCGGCCTGGAAGCCCTCGCCGAGCGCTATCCGGCGGAGCTCTCCGGCGGACAGCTGCAACGCGGCGGCATCGCCCGCGCGCTGGCCGTGCAGCCGGACGTACTGCTGATGGACGAGCCTTTCTCGGCGGTCGACGCACTGACCCGCGAATCCCTGCAGGACGAGCTGCTGCGCCTGTGGCAGTTGCGCCGCAAGGCGGTTATCTTCGTGACCCACGACATTGCCGAGGCGGTGCTGCTGGCCGACCGGGTGATCGTGCTGGGCGGCAAGCCGGCGCGCGTCGCCCTGGAGCTGCCGATCCCCCTGGGGCGCCCGCGCCGCCGTGGCCACGACGAGATGGCCGAATACATCGAACAGATTGCGAGTGCCCTGTAATGAGCCTGAAAGTCCTGATCCACGCCGTCGACGACGCCTCCCTGGCACGCGCCCGGGCGAATGCCCGCAACCTGGTGGCGGCGGCGCCGGATGCCCAGTGCGAAATCGTCGTCAACGCCGCGGCGGTAGCTGCCGCGCTGGCCAGCCCCGACGCGCAGACCGACGCACTGCTGCGCCTGTGCGGGAACACCCTGACGCGCAACGAACTGAAACCGTCGCCCGGCTTGCAGAGCGTCCCGGCGGCGGTGCTGCACCTGGCTCAGCGTCAGGCCGAGGGCTGGGCCTACATCCGCGCCTGAGCCTCAGCCCGACACCTGCAACGGGCAGGCCTGCCGCGCCCGTTCGGCCAACGCATCGCGCAGCGCTTGCAACTGCGCGATGCGTTCGTCGAGCAGGACGATCTTCTCCTGGAACAATGCCCCCAGGCGCTCGCCGGAGGCCTCCGGCTCGCCCCACAGTTGCGGCAGGCGCGCGCCGATCTCGCCAAGGCTGAAGCCCAGACGCTGGGCCTGCTTGATGTAGCCCACCAGTTGCACCGCCTCCACCGGGTAGCTGCGGTAGCCGTTCGCGGCGCGCTGCGGCCGCAACAGGCCACGGGCCTCGTAAAAGCGCAGCGTATCCACCGATACCCCGGCCAACCGGGCCACCTCTCCGATCTTCATTCCCGCCTCGCTTGACTCTGGACCTTGCTCCAGGCTTTAGCCTGCGCGCTCCCACTCTGAGAGATCGCCATGCTCGATACCAAGCGAAATTTGCACATCGTGCGCGCCAGCGCCTACTACGACCTGCTCGCGACCAGCGCCTTCGTGACACCCTGGAGCGCCGCCTGGGTCTTCGCCGCCCTGGCCGGCGTGTCTGCCACGCTAGGGCCTGTTCCCGTTTCATTCACGGCCGCGCCGGCGCCTGTTTTGCCGCGAGACAAGGCGCGAGTCACAGGGCTTACCGGGGTAAGTCCAAGACGAGTAACGCCGTATCACGGCAAAACAGGCACCGGCCCGTAGGGTTGTGCCAGAAATGGCCTGCGCTGTCGTTGCAGGACTTGCCAAGGGAATGGCCATTGGCTGCGTCCTGCGCCTAACCGCAGGCCATTTCTGGCGACAACGCGGTTCGCGAATGAAACGGGAACAGGCCCTAGGGCTGGCGCGCCCGGTACCCGTGCCGGATACGGCGCTGATGCTGTTCGCCAACCTGCTCGGCAGCGTGGTGGTGGTGTGGTCGCTGTGGCGCCTGCGGCATCCGAGCCGCGAGATCGGCCGCTTCGACGCCCTCGCACGGATGCTCTTCGCCGCCTGGCAGTTGTACGCCATAAGCCAGGGTGCAAGCCTGCTGTTGCTCGGCTTCACCCTGATGGAACTGCTCTTTGGTGTGGCGCAACTGCTGCCCGTGCGCCGTCCGGCTTCGCCGGCCTGAGCCCGACGAAGCGAACGGCAAAGGTCACACCTGACGCTGCTGCAACGCCTGGGCGATGTACTCGGCCTGGCGGATCGCCAGGCTGACGATGGTCAGCGTGGGGTTCTCCGCGGCGCTGGTGGTGAACTGGCTGCCGTCGGCGATGAACAGGTTGGCGACCTCGTGGCTCTGCCCGTGCTTGTTGACCACGCCATCCTCGGCCTTCGCACTCATCCGGCAGGTGCCCAGGTTGTGGGTCGAGGGGTACGGCGGGATGCGGTACACCTGCTTCGCACCGACCGCCTGGTAGAGCGCCTCGCCCTGGCGGTAGGCATGCTCGCGCATGGCCACGTCGTTGGGATGGTCGTCGTAGTGGACGTTGGCCACCGGCATGCCGAAGGCATCCTTCACCGCGCCGTTGAGGGTGATGCGGTTGCTCGCCCGCGGCATGTCCTCGCCGACCAGCCACATGCCGGCGAGGTGCGTGTAGCGGTCCATCACCGAGGCGAAATCGCGGCCCCAGGCGCCGGGATCGAAGAACGCCGCCATGAACGGCAGGCCGAGGGAGATCGTCTCCATCTCGTAGCCGCCGGCGAAGCCGCGCGAGGGGTCGTGGCGGTTCTCGTCGCTGACGATACCGGCCATGATGGTGCCGCGGTAGAAGTGCACCTCGTCCTCGAAGTCGGCGAATACCGAGCCGGTGGTGTGGCGCATGTAGTGGCGACCGACCATCCCCGCGCCATTGCCCAGGCCGTGGGCGAACTGCGCGCTCTCGGAGTTGAGCAGCAGGCGCGGTGTCTCGATGGCGTTGCCGGCCACCGCAACGATGCGCGCCCGCTGGCGCTGCAGGTTACCCGCCGCGTCCGCGTAGACCACCGCGCTGGCGCGTCCGCGGGCATCGTGTTCGATGCGGATCGCCTGGCTCTGCGGGCGCAGCTCCAGCTTGCCGGTGGCCTCGGCGGCGGGAATCTCGGTGTACAGCGTCGACCACTTCGCGCCCATCTTGCAGCCCTGGAAGCAGAAGCCCAGTTGCTGGCAGGAGGCGCGCCCGGCGCGCGGCCGGCTGTTGATCGCCATGCGCCCGGTGGAGCATTGCTGGTAGCCAAGCTTCTGCGCGCCGGCGTACATCACCTTGAAGTTGTTGTTGCCGGGCAGACCGGGAATGTCGTTGGTGCGCGTCACGCCCATCTTGTCCTCGGCGCGGGCGTAGTAGGGTTCCAGCTCGGCGAGGGTCAGCGGCCAGTCGAGCAGCGCGGCATCGTCGAGCTGCCCGTAGGTGTCGCGGGCGCGGAACTCGTGTTCCTGGAAGCGCAGGCTGGCACCGGCCCAGTGGGTGGTGGTGCCGCCGACGGTCTTGCAGATCCACGCCGGCAGGTTGGGAAAGTCCTTGGCGATGCGCCAACTGCCCGAGGTGGTGCGGGTATCGCTCCAGGACAGTTGCTGGAAGGAGGGCCATTCGTCGTTGATGAAGGTCGCCGGGGACTGCCGCGCACCGGCTTCGAGCAGCACCACGGGGATGCCCTTCTGGCACAGCTCGTTGGCCAGGGTGCCACCGCCGGCACCGGAACCGATGATCACCACCACCGAATCGTCGTCGTGGGAATAGGTCGTCGTCATGCTGGAGTCCTCAGGCGAAGGGCGCGGGGCTGGCGGATGCGGGCGGGTCGGGCAACCAGGAGAGGTCGTTGAAGCCCCGATGCAGGTAGCCGCCCTTGGGGAAGGACGCGCCCTCGTAGCCGAAGTGGTGGTAGGCCAGCTCGTTGCTGTACAGCGAAACCACCGCGGTGGAGCGCACCAGCGCGAAGAAGGGGGTGCCCTCGATGGCTTCGAGCAGAGCCTGCTGGCGGGTCTCGTCCTGCGCGGCGAAATCGCCGCCGGCGCGCCGCTGCAAGTCGGCCATGCCGCTGGTCAGGCGCTCGGCCACCGCGGGGTCGGCAGACGCCTTGGCATCCAGGTCCTTGACCACCAGGGCGTAGACCGCGTCCTCCATGTTCGCGTGGGGGTACAGGCGCCGCAGCATCGCCAGCAGGCCCTGGCCGGTGGCGTCGTCCAGCGTGCTCAGCGGCAGCGCCCAGCTCTGGCTCGGCGCCAGCAGCGCCACCGGGCCCGAGGCGAACAGCAGGGTGCCCATCAGCAGGCCGCCGGTTCCCTTCAGGAAGCGACGACGATCGATCACGGGATCGCTCATGACTCTCTCCTCTTGTTCTTGTTATGCGGCCCACCGGGGAGCCATGCGCCCATCCTAGGCGGGCTGGGCAGGCGATGGGTAACAGCGAGTTACTACGTCGCCAGGCTTGGCGGATCGAAGCAGCACCGTTATGGTCTGTAGACCTGTGGCGAGCTGCCACAGCGAATAACAGGCCTCGCCGCCGCACCGGCAGCGCGAGAGGCCGGCATTGCGGGCGCCATACCGCCCGACAGGAGGTCCGTCATGTGCAACATCTACGTCTCCACCGATCCGCAGCGCTACGAGAGCCAGACCCGCTCGGTACGCATCCAGGGCATGGTCACCAGCGTGCGCCTGGAGCAGGAGTTCTGGTCGATTCTCGAGGAGATCGCCACCGGCGAGGGCTACGGCGTACCGCAGTTCATCAACCAGCTGTACGACGAAGTGCTGCGCCGTCGCGGCGAGGTGCACAACCTCGCCTCGTTGCTGCGCGTGGTGTGCACCGTATACCTGGGCAACGGCCGCCAGTCCGCGGACCCGGTGCAACTGCTGGCGCTGGCGCATCCCGGCGAGCGCGCGCGGCGGAGCGCCTGAGGCAAGGCGCGTAGTACCCCGGTATTACCGTCGCGCGGGCTTCGCTGCCTAGACTGCGCGGCATCATCATCGAGGGGAAAAGCCCATGGCCTTCAACAGCGAAACGCAAGCCGGTGTCTGCCTGGAACCGGACGCGGTCACCCAGGACTACGTGTTCAACCACAGCATGCTGAGGGTCAAGGATCCGCAGCGCTCGCTGGACTTCTACACGCGCGTACTGGGCATGCGCCTGCTGCGTCGGCTGGATTTCGCCGAGGGCGAGTTCTCCCTGTACTTCCTGGCAATGACCCGTGGCGAACAGGTGCCCGAGGACGTCGGCGAGCGCCAGCGCTACACCTTCGGCCGCCAGAGCGTGCTGGAGCTGACCCACAATTGGGGCAGCGAGAACGATGAAACCCGCTACCACAACGGCAATTCGGACCCGCGCGGCTTCGGCCACATCTGCTTCGCGGTACCCGACCTGATGGCCGCCTGCGCACGTTTCGAGGCGCTCGGTGTGCCCTTCGTCAAACGCCCCCAGGACGGCAAGATGAAGAACGTCGCCTTCATCCGCGACCCGGACGAATACTGGATCGAGATCGTCCAGCCCGATCTGAACGGCGAAATGGGGCGCTAGGGCCCCATTTCGCCGGGAAGTGCGCCGCGCCAGCCGAAGCGGAGCGGCGCCTGGTTCAGAACCAGAAGCGTACGCCGGCCACCAGTTGCCGGTCGCTGCGCGAACCGCCCTCCTCGCGGGCCATGTCGGCGGTATCGCCGAAACTGCGGCTCCACTCCACGCCCACGTAGGGCGCGAACTGACGGCTGACCTCATAGCGCAGGCGCAGGCCGAAGCTGGCATCGGACAGGCCGCTGCCGATACCACGGCCCGGATCGTCCTTGCCGTAGGCGCTGGCCTCCAGCTCCGGCACCAGCACCAGCTTCTGCGTCAGCCGCAGCTCGCGCTCCACGTCCAGGCGCAGCGCGCTGCGGCCGTCGTCACCGAGGTAGAGCATCGCCTCGGTCTCGAACCACCAGGGCGTGGTGCCGGAGACGCCGAACGCCAGCCACTGCCGGTCCGGGCCTTCGCCGTAGTCGTGGCGCACGCCCAGGCGGCCGTCCCAGAAGGCGTCCAGTGCATGCGACCAGAGCGCTTCGAGGCGACCCTCGCCCTTGCCGTCGCGGTGCTCGCCTTCGCTCTGCAGCCAGAGCTTGTCGAAGTCGCCGCCCCACCAGGCGTCCATGTCCCAGGCCAGGCCATTGTCGTCGCGGCCGTTCTGGTACTCGAACTTGTCGAACAGCAGCTTGGCGCGGGTGCCCTCGCCATGCCGGTGCATGCTCGGCATGTCCAATTGCGGCGGCACGGGTTGCTCCCCGCGCGGCAGGATGCGATTGGCCGCCTGCACGGCGCTGGCGTCCGCCGTCGCCGCAGGCGCGGGGGCATGCATACCGGCGTGATCCATGCGCGAGTGGTCCATGGGCATGCTCATCGGCATATCCATGGGCATATCCATGCCCTGGGCCTGGACGGTGCCGGCCACGGCCAGCGTCAGGAGTGTCGGGATCAGGCGTTTCATGCGACCACCACCTTGCGGAACATGCCCGCTTCCATGTGATACAGCAGATGGCAATGGAAGGCCCATTCGCCGAGGGCATCCGCACTCAGCAGCAGGCTGACCTGCTTGCCGGGCTGGACGTTGACGGTGTGCTTGCGCGCCAGTTGGCCGCCGTCGGGGTGTTCCAGTTCGAGGAACATGCCGTGCAGGTGGATCGGGTGGTTCATCATGGTGTCGTTGACCAGACGGATGCGCAGGCGCTCGCCGTAGGCCAGGCGCAGGGGCTCGGCCTCGTTGAACTTCTGCCCGTCGAAGCCCCAGACGAAGCGCTCCATGCTGCCGGTCAGGCGTAGCACCAGCTCGCGGCCGGGCGCCCGCGGGTCGAGCGCAGGCCCGGGCGTGCGCAGGTCGGCGTAGGTCAGAACGCGGCGACCATTGTCGCGCAGGCGCGGGCCCGGATCGTCGAGGGCGCTGGACGGCTGGGCGACGCGCATGTCGACGGCGGCGCTGGTCTGCGTCGGCGGCAGCGCGCCGGGCTCCATGCTCGTGGGAATGTCATGAGCCATCCCCGCGTGGTCCATGGCGGACCTGTCATGACTCATTCCCGCCATTCCAACCATACCCGCATGCGCCTCGGCTGGCGTACTGCCGGCCATCCCATGCTGCATGTCGCCGCGGGCCATGCCGGGCATGTCGTGGCCCATGCCCATGTCGGCCATGCTCAGCCAGGTCTTCGGGTCCATCGGCGGCACCGCGCCCTGCATGCCCTTGGCGGGCGCCAGGGTGGCACGGGCGTAGCCGCTGCGATCCATCGACTGGCAGAAGATGGTGTAGGCCTGGGCGTCGGGCATGGTCACCAGGACGTCGTAGGTCTCGCCGGGGGCGATGCGCAGCTCGTCCACCGCCACCGGGTCGAGCAGTTGCCCGTCGCTGCCGATCACCGTCAGCCCCAGGCCGGGGATGCGCACGTCGAAGAAGGTCGCGGTGCCGGCGTTGATGAAGCGCAGGCGCACGCGCTCGCCGGGCTGCGCCACGGCGGTCCAGTTGGCCGCCGGCGTGGCACCGTTGACCAGGTAGGTGTAGGTGGTGGCGGAGATGTCGTGGAAGTCCGTGGGGCTCATGCGCATGCGGTTCCACATCTCGCGCTCGCGCCAGGCGGCGGCGAGCCCGCGTTGTGCGACGTCGTCGAGAAAACCCGGCACCGTGGGTTTCTGCCGATTGAAGTACTCCGCGTCCTGTTTCAGGCGGGTGAAGACCCGCATCGGGTCTTCGTCGGTCCAGTCGCTGAGCATCAGCGTGTAGTCACGCTGCACGGTGAACGGCTCGCCGCCTTCGGGCTCGATGACCAACGCGCCATACAGCCCGGTCTGCTCCTGGAAGCCGCTGTGGCTGTGATACCAGTAGGTGCCGGCCTGCAGCGCCGGGAAGCGGTAGGTGAAGGTTTCAGCGGGCGCGATGCCGGCGAAGCTCAGACCCGGCACGCCGTCCATCGCCGCCGGCAGCAGGATGCCGTGCCAGTGGATCGAGGTCGGCACGGGCAGTTGGTTGGTGACCCGCAGGGTCAGGTCATGGCCCTGCTTCCAGCGCAGGGTCGGTGCCGGCAGGCTGCCGTTGACCACCGTGGCCACGGCCGGCTGGCCGGTGAAGTTGACCGGTAGTTCGCCGATCGAAAGGTCGAACTGACGACCGCTGAGCTGTGCCGGATCGGCGGGAGGAAGCGGGTTGGACTGGCTCTGGCCACGGGCCAGGCCGCTGGCGGCCAGCGCGCCGCAGACGCCCAGGCCCTGGACGAAACGACGCCGGGAGAGCGCCGGATGGGATGCGTTCATGGATGTGTCCTAATCGTGCGGGCGCGCAAAGGCGTCCGCGGGAACTCGAAGGGGGTTCGGGATCGATCAGGAAAGGGCGCGGGGAGGTCGGCGCAGGGGGTCGCTGAAGGGGTCGAGGTAAAGCGCCGTCGCCGACAGCAGCGGTCCGGCATCACCCGGCGCAGCCTGCAGTTGCGGCAGGCTCGGCAACAACGGCAAGGCCACGCAGGCCAGGCAGCAGAGGCCCTGGACGTGATGATCCATGGCCATCTGCTGCGGCGCCTCGCACTGCACGGCAACGACCGTGTGCGGCATGGCGTGCTCGGACATCGCGCTCTGATGTGCTGAAACGCTCGCGGGCGTCGCGCACGGCTGCATCGCGGCCATGGCCATGCCACGCCCGGCCGAGAGGGCGAGCAGCAAGGCGATCAGCAGCAGACAGAGCGAGCGCGGCATGAGTGGATGCAGGAGGATGAAGTTGCCCCGAGTCTAGCGCGATGCACACGCCAGGAATACCCGTGTGGCGTCAATGCATCGTCAGTCCGCCGTCGTCGGCGCTGGCCAGCGCCGCACCCAGGTGCGCCGAGACCCCGCCGCTGTGCAGTACAGACGCTCCGCGTGCGTGCTGTTCCCGGCCTCCCGCTCTCCTTCTACTACCCGAACCGCCAGGTAGCACCGCCGCTGTGGGCGTTTCGCGCCTGACGGTGCCCGCTGCGCTCAGCGCTTACGGTGCAGCACCGAGCCGAGCACCTGCTTGGCGGTCTGAGTGACGATGCCGGCCTGGTCGGGGTCGCCCTGCAACAGGGTGCTGGCGAACTGCCGGGCCTGCTCCAGCTTGATGTGCGGCGGCAGCGGCGGCACGTTCGGGTCGGTGCGGAATTCCAGCAGGACCGGGCGCTCGGATGCCAGCGCGCGGGCCCAGGCGTCGGCGACGTCCTCCTCGCGCTCGACGAGGATGCCAAGCAGGCCGATGGACTCGGCGAAGCGGTGGTAAGGCACGTCGGGGATGTTCTGCGAGGCCTCGAACTTCGGGTCGCCTTCCATCACCCGCTGTTCCCAGGTGACCTGGTTGAGATCCTGGTTATTGAACACCGCGCAGACCCAGTGCGGGTTGTCCCAGGTCTTCCAGTACTTGGCGACGGTGATCAGCTCGGCCATGTTGTTCATCTGCATGGCGCCATCGCCGACCAGCGCGACGACCGGCCGGCCGGGATGGGCGAACTTGGCGGCCAGCGCATAAGGCACGGCGGCGCCCATCGAGGCCAGGCCGCCGGACAGCGAGCAGAGCATGCCGCGGCGGATCATCAGGTCGCGCGCGTACCAGTTGGCGCAGGAGCCGGAATCGCTGGTGACGATGGCCCGCTCCGGCAACTGCGGCGACAGCTCGTAGACCACCCGCTGCGGGTTGATCGGCTCCGCCGAGGCCAGGGCACGCTCGCGCAAGGTCGCGTCCCAGTCGGCGCGCCAGCGCTCGATGCGCTGGCGCCAGCGGCGTTCGTCCTTGCGCTCGAGCAACGGCAGCAAGGCACGCAGGGTACTCACCGCATCGCCCTGCAGGTTTACCTCCATGGGGTAGCGCAAGCCGAGCATGTCGGCCTTGAGATCGATCTGCACGCCACGCGCCTGGCCTTCCTCGGGCAGGAATTCGGCATAGGGAAAGCCCGAGCCGATCATCAGCAGGGTGTCGCACTCGCTCATCAGCTTGTAGCTCGGCTCGGTGCCGAGCAGGCCGATGGAACCCGTGACCCAGGGCAGTTCGTCAGGCAGCACGGCCTTGCCGAGCAACGCCTTGGCGACGCCCGCGCCCAGCGTCTCGGCCACCGCGATGAGTTCTTCGGTGGCGCCCAGGCAACCGGCACCGACCAGCATCGCTACCTTCTCGCCGGCATTGAGTACCTCCGCCGCGCGCTGCAGATCCTCGTCGTAGGGCAGCACCTGCGGCACGCTGTAGCCGATGCCCGAGTGCAACGTGCCATGGGCGCGCGACGGCTCCTCGTAGGGCAGCTCCTGGAGATCGTTGGGCAGGATGATCGCCACCGGCTTGCGCTCGCCCAGCGCGGTGCGGATGGCGCGGTCGATCAGGTGGCGCACCTGCGCCGGAGCGCTGGCTTGTTGAACGAAAGCCCCGGCGACGTCCTTGAACATCGACACCAGGTCCAGCTCCTGCTGGTAGTGCCCGCCCAGGGCAGTGCGCGCCTGCTGGCCGACGATGGCGAGTACCGGCATGTGGTCCATGCGCGCGTCGTAAAGGCCGGTGACCAGGTGCGAGGCACCCGGCCCGGAGGTGGCTATGCACACCCCCAGCTCGCCACTGAACTTGGCATCGGCACTGGCCATGAAGGCAGCCATTTCCTCGTGACGGGCCTGGATGAAGCGGATCTTGCCCTCGGCGCGATTGAGCGCGCCGAACACGCCGTTGATGCCATCGCCGGGGTAACCATACATGCGCCGGATGCCCCACTGGTGCAGGCGTTCGACGATGAAATCCGATACGGTCATGCTCATGGGGGCTTCTCCCGTTGCAGAGTTTGGCGGTCTGCCTAAGCTGACCCCGCGTCCGGGGGAGGGATTCCCATGACCTTCCGAATGGTTCCCGCTCAGAGGAACTTGGCCAACAGGGCAGCTTTGCGCGAAAATGCGCGGCTTTATCCGGCGCCAGAGGGCCGAATTCGTGGAACTGCTGAAACAGAAGATTCGGGACGAGGGCATCGTCCTCTCCGAGCAGGTGCTGAAGGTCGACGCCTTCCTCAACCATCAGATCGATCCGCAACTGATGCAGCACATCGGCCACGAGTTCGCCGAGCGCTTCCGCGACCAGGGCATCACCAAGATCGTCACCATCGAGGCCTCGGGCATCGCCCCGGCGGTGATGGCCGGCCTGGAGCTGGGCATTCCGGTGATCTTCGCGCGCAAGTTCCAGTCGCTGACGCTGAAGAACGACCTGCTGATCTCCAAGGTGTTCTCCTTCACCAAGCAGACCGAGAGCACCATCGCCATCTCCGCGCGGCACCTGTCGGCCAGCGACCATGTGCTGGTGATCGACGACTTCCTCGCCAACGGGCATGCCGCCAAGGCGTTGATCGACCTGATCCAGCAGGCCGGCGCGAGCGTCGCGGGCCTGGGCATCGTCATCGAGAAATCCTTCCAGGAAGGCCGCGGCCTGCTGGAGCAGCAGGGTTATCGCGTCGAGTCACTGGCCCGTGTCGCCTCGCTGGCGGACGGTCAGGTGGCCTTCCTGGACTGACGCCACAGGCGTACCAGCGCGCCCTGGCTGCCGCCCACCGGATCGGTGAGCGGCGCCGCGACCTGGGCGATCCGTGACTGGTTTGCCGCGCATGCCTCGGGATCGGCGCGCTGCAGGTCCGGCGACTGCTCGGGCGGGTAGGCGCCGACCAGCAGGAAGTCCTCGCTGGCCTCGACTTCCCGGTGCGCGGTGCCGGCGGGTAGCACCAGCGCATCGCCCGCCTGCACCTGGAGCTCGCAACCGCCCTCCCCGCCCAGCCAGAGTCGCGCGCGGCCACGCAGCACCCCGAGCGCCTCGTGGGCATCGGCATGATAGTGGGCGAAGTCGTACACCTGATCACGCCAGCGTGGCGGCCACAGGTTGGCGGCGAACAGGGCTGGAAACGCCTCATCCAGGGGGCCGCTGAGCGACAGCTGGCGATACACCAGCACCGGCAGCGCACTGTGCGGCAGCGCCGCGTCGCCGGCAGGGTACAGACACTCGGGCTCGGGAGCAGTACTGGGCATCAACGCAGATCCTCCTCGGTGGCCGCCAGGCCGGTGAGCAGCAGGCGCCGGTAGAGTTGCTCGCGCAGGCCCTCGGCATCGGCCAGGTCCATCCGCGCCAGGTGCTCGGCGTAGCGCTCGGCATCCCCCGGCTCGAACAGCGCGGCGCGCCCGAGATCGGCGATCTCGGCCAGGCGCAGCTTGCCCTTGAGCCATTTCAACGCGGCCAGCAGGTCGCGCTCGACGGCACTGAAATCGCTGCCCAGCGGGAACGGATCGAACAACGCCGGCTGGCGGCGGGCAACCTCGGCCAGCCGCTGCGGGGTGTTCTGGCGGAAGGCGTCGGGCAGCACGAAATCCGCCGGTAGCTTGCCCGCCGCGGTGGCCTCTTCGATCAGCGCGTCCTGGAAGCGCGAGTCGGCGATGCGCAGCAGCGCCTCGATCACCTCGGCGTCGGAGCGCCCGCGCAGATCGGCGATGCCGTACTCGGTGACGACGATATCGCGCAGATGGCGCGGAATGGTCACATGGCCGTACTGCCAGCGCAGGTTGGACTGCACCTCGCCGGCCGACTCACGCCAACTGCGCAGCATGATGATCGAGCGCCCGCCCTCCAGTTCATGGGCCTGGGTGACGAAATCGTGCTGGCCACCGACGCCGCTGACCATCCGGCCGTCCTCCAACTGATCGGCGACGCCGGCACCGAGCAAGGTGACGATGAAGGCGCTGTTGATGAAACGCGCATCGCGGCGCTGCAGGCGCTTGAGCGACTCGTCGCCGTACAGGCGATTGATGTAGCCGACGCCGGTCATGGCGATACGCTCCCGCTCGGTCTCGTCCATGGCCAGCAGGCGGGCGTAGAAATCCTGCGGACCGAGAAAGAAACCGCCATGCACCTGCACGCCCCGGGCCTGGCTCAGGCGCCTTTCGAACCACCCAGCCACTTCGGGATCGTCCAGTTGCGCGAGCTGGGCCTCGTCACCATCGCGCAGCCAACCATCCTCCAGGCGCACCGAGGCGGCGAGCAGGCCGCCCCGTTGCAATGCCTGCAGGCTCTGCGCATCGGGCCGCACCGGCAAGCCGGCGACGAGCAGCGCGGTCAGGCTGCGTGGCCGCCCCTCCTCGTCCAGGGCACCGGCATTCGCCAGGCGCTGCAGCAGTGCGCTGGGATAGACGCGGCGGCGCAGCACGCCCCGCTCCATGAGCACCAGCATGCCGAGAATGAACATCTCCGAGCAGCCATACAGACCCTGGTCGAAGCGCCCCAAGCCGCCTTCCGCATCGATCAACCCGGCCTGCTGCCAACTGCTGCCGAGCGCCTCCAGGGCGGCGCGGTAACTGTCGTTGCTTGCGTGGCGGGCGAGCAGAGCCGCAGCCACCGCATCGCCCATTGCACCGATGCCGATCTGCAGGGTGCCGCCATCGCGCACCAGCGCGCTGGCGTGCAGGCCGATGCAGTGGTCCTGCACCGAGACCGGCAGGTTCGGCGTGGAGAACAGGGTGCTGTCCTCCTCTTCGTCGATCAACAGGTCGAAGGCGTCTTCCGCAAGCTCGGCGTCGCCAGGCATGTAAGGCAGCCGGCTGTGGACCTGGGCAACGCTGAGCAGCGTCTCACCGCGCCGGCGGCGCTTGGCCAGCAGCGGCAGCAGATCGACGCTGACGTCGGTATTGCACGACAGGCTAAGGCGACCGGGTTCGCACGTCCGCCGCGCCACCAACTGCGCGACCAGGTTGATGCCCTTGCGCTGCAGTTCGCGGGCGACCTGGCTGTAGTTGAGACTGACGTAGTCCTGTTGCACCTGCTCATTGCCCAGCATGGCGCCCGGCTGCAGGTAGAACTCCTCGACGCTGACGTTGGCCGGCAGCGCGCCCGCCCGCAGATCGAGCAGGTAGTCCAGCTCCGGATAGTCACCGAACACCCGCTCGACGAACGGCTCCAGCAGGCGCCGCTCCAGATCGCTGGCCGCCTGGGGACGCCCCAGCGACAGCGCCGTATGGATCACCAGGCGCCGCTCGGGCAGCGCCTTGATCCGTCGATAGAGGGCGTTGACGAAGCGATTCGGCTTGCCCAGGCCCAACGGCATGGCGAGCAGGATGGGACCGTCGATGCGTGCCAGCACTTCATCGACGGCACACTCCAGGGAACAATGCACAGGCGGCTCCTCGCAGGAAGGCATTACCCTTGGGACCCGATGCAGCGCGCCTTTGCTCCCGAGCGGTATTTCAATCGACCATCGGCGGGTTGCTAGAATGAGTCCCCTTCCGTAGCGAGGCCGCCATGCAACACGCCCACATTCTCTTCGACCTCGACGGCACCCTCACCGACCCGCGCCAGGGCATCACCCGCTCCATCCAGTTCGCCCTCGCCCGTCTGGGCATCGACGAACCGGACCTGACGGCCCTCGAGCACTTCATCGGCCCGCCGCTGTTGCAGCAGTTCATGCACGCCTACGGCATGAACGAAGCCACCGCACGCCTGGCCGTCGAACACTACCGGGAGCGCTTCGCGGTGACCGGCCTCTACGAGAACGAACTGTTCGACGGCGTGCTGGAGCTGCTCGAGCATCTCGTCGCCCAGGGCCGCACGCTGTACATCGCCACCTCCAAGCCGCACGTATTCGCCCGGCGTATCGCCGAGCACTTCGCCTTCGAGCGGCATTTCCGCATGATCTATGGCAGCGAACTGGACGGCACCCGCACCGACAAGGTCGAACTGATCGCTCACCTGCTGCGCGAAGAGCGCCTGGCTCCTGAGCGCACGCTGATGATCGGTGACCGCAAGCACGACCTGATCGGCGCCCACCGCAACGGCTTGCAGGCGGCGGCGGCGGGCTGGGGCTTCGGCAGCCAGGAAGAACTCCAGGCCGAGCGGCCGGCCTATCACTTCGAGCGTCTCGACCAGCTCGCCGCGGCGCTGCGCTAGAGCTTGCCGGGAGCGCAACAAGTAGGATGAGGTCTAGCGCAGCGATACCCATCGCGCCCCGCGGAAAATGAAAAAGGCACGGCTTGCACCGTGCCTTCTTCAAACCACCCGGAACTCAGTCATCGTTTCGCTGGTAGAGGATCTTGCGGGTGCCGCCGTCGCAACTGCCGACGACCATCGACGGGTCGCTCACCTCACTGTTGGCGACGATCTCCAGGGTGTAGCTGGGCACCCCGTTGGCCTGGATCTTCGCCTCGATTTCTTCCTTGAGCTCCTCGCACGGTTTGGGCGCCGCCGACAGCGATGTGGCCACCGACAGCGAGAGCACGAACAGAACGCGACGCATGGGTCACTCCTCCTTTGAAGGCCTCGACGAGGCCGCAAGGCATAGGACGCCAGAGTTGCGCCACGGTTCGCTCACGCGGTGGCAACGGCCTTGTCGGTCATCCGCAGCGGGCCGAGTGAGGCCCATAGCGCGGCGACAACGATCAGCAGGCCGCCAAGCCACGCCAAGGGGGTGAGTCGCTCGCCGAGTAGCAGCGTGGCGAACAGCGCACCGAACAGCGGCTCGCTGCCCATCAGCAACATCACCCGTGTCGGGCTGGCGCGGCGCAGCGCATGGTTCTGCACGACGAAGGCCAACAGCGTGGCGAACAGCACCAGGAACAGCGTCGCCGCCCAGAACGCCGGCGCCACCGGCAATGCCGGCAGGCCGCCGCCGAACTGCGCCAGCGCCACACAACCCACCGTCACCACGCCACTCTGCGCAGCGGTGATCGCCAGCGCGGATGCCTGGCGGCGCTGGCACAGGCGACGGGTGAGGCAGACCAGTCCGGCGCGCAGCAGTGCGGCGGCGATCATCAGCGCATCGCCCAGCCCCAGGCGCAGATCGATGCCCCCGCACAGCAGCCAGACACCCAGCAGCGAGACCGCGCACGCGGCCAGCACCTGCGCGCGGGGCTGCTCGCCGAGCAGCAGCCACTCGGCGAAGGGCGTGAACAACACGAACAGCGCGATCAGAAAGCCGGCGTTGCTCGCCGAGGTCAGTGCCACGCCGTTGATCTCGCAGAGGAAGATGCCCAACAGACCGACACCCAGGGGCAACGCTAAAGGGGCCACCTCGCGCCACTCGCGCAGCAGCACCGGCAGCAGCAGGACGAAGGTGATGCCGAAGCGCAGGGCGATGAAGCCCAGCACCGGGTAGAACACCAGCGCCTGCTTGGTCAGCGCATAGCTGCTGCCCCAGATCATCGCCACCATCAGCAGCCCCAGGTCTGCCCAGAGTTCGCCTTTGCCTCGCATCTCGCACACCCGTCATTTCAAGGGAGACGAGATTGTCGGCGGGCAGCTCGGGCGCGATAATCCCTCCCCAAGACACTGGATTGATTCCCCATGCGCACGAATGAGCTCACCCAACTGCTGCCGTTGCTGCTCACCTTCGTCCGCGTGGTGGAGGCCGGGAGCTTCGCCGCCGCGGCGCGCCAAGTGGGCCAGACGCCCTCCGCGCTGAGTCGCCAGATCGCCCGCCTGGAGCAGGCCCTGGCGCTGCGCCTGCTCGAACGCACCACCCGCCGCCTGCGCCCGACCGCTGCCGGCGAGGAAGTCTATGCCAAGGCCCGCGACCTGCTCGCCGCCGGCGAGGCAGTGCTGACCCTGGGCGAGGACCTGGCGGGCACCCCGCGCGGCCTGCTGCACTTGAGCACGCCCAAGGCCTTCGGGCGCTTCGTGATCAACCCACTGGTGCCGGCTTTTCTCGCGCGATATCCACAACTGGACCTTCACCTGGAGCTCAACGACCGCCCGGCGGACCTGATCGCCGATGGTTTCGACCTGCGTATCCAGGTCACCGACACGCCGCCGCCGGCACTGGTCGGACGACCGCTGATGCAGGTTCGCCAGCTGCTCTGCGCGAGTCCCGCCTACCTGGCGCGCGCCGGCCTGCCGCGCCACCCGGAGGAACTGCGCCGACACAGCTGCCTATACCTCGCCGAACAGGCCCACGATAACCACTGGCACTTCGCGCGCGACAGCGAGCAGGCGATGGTCGAGGTACGCGGGCGCTATGCCAGCAATCACAGCGAAGCCCGCCTGGCGATGGCCGAGGCCGGTCTGGGCATCACCTGTCTGCCACAGTTCACCGCCGCTGCGGCACTGGCTGCGGGAACGGTCGTGGAGGTGCTTGCCGACTGGCGCTATGGTGGCGCCTACCAGGGCACGGCCTGGCTGCTGTGGCGACCGGGCAGACAGGTGCCGCCGCGCATGCGCGTGCTGATCGACTATCTGGTGGAATGTCTGGCGGGGCGCTAGAAAAGAGAAGGGGAGCCCTGGGGCTCCCCTTCGAACGGAACGTATTGTTCTTCTTCGCACCGGTCTGTTCTTGTGTTTGTCGACCGGCGCTCCCAAGTCGGGAGCCAATAGCGAACGGATTTGTTTGGATGCTGATGCTGCCGTATCGCGTCTCGTGTCACTGCTGGAGCAGTCTTGTTTTTCTCCGAAACACCGCGGGCATGCCCGCCGGCAATCCTCTCCAAAGAAATCAGTTAGCTGCGTCTCTGCGTTCTTGTCGTTGTTGTGCTAGAGCCGTTACGTCTGATTCTTGTTATGGGTTTTGCGATTTGTTGTTGTTCTTGTGCGGCTTGATAAAGCATTCTGCGTGCCAATTTATAAAAACACTTATATTTCAATGAGTTATATTTTTACGCTGCTTTTCGCACCGCTCGAGGGGGAGCGATTCGTTACCGGGTTACACACAGACTGTTACGTGCGTCTCGGTAATGGCGAGCCATGGCCAGGCCGTCGAGGTAACGTCCCCTTGCGGGCCTGGCGTCACGCTGACATTGTCGGGGCCGCAAGGGAGCGTCGGATCGCCCCCCCCGGCATTCCGGGCAGCCCGCCGCGTGCCAAGACCTAGCCAGGAGTCCCGATGTCCAGCACAGCCCACCTCGCCGCTCTCGCCACCCATCACAGCAGCGCGCTGCTGGTGATCGACATGCAAAACGACTTCATTCCCGGTGGCGCCCTGGCGGTCAGTGACGGCGAGGCCCTGGTGCCGCTGATCAACCGACTGGGCGAGCGTTTCGCACAGGTGATCGTGACCCAGGACTGGCATCCGCCACAGCACGTGTCCTTCGCCAGCAATCATCCGGGGCGCCAGCCTTTCGAGCGTATCGCCCTGGACTACGGTGAACAGACCCTCTGGCCGGTGCATTGCGTGCAGGGCAGCGTCGGTGCCGCGCTGCATCCGCAACTGGCGCTGGAACACGCACAACTGATCCTGCGCAAGGGCTGCAATCCGCAGATCGACAGCTACTCGGCGTTTCTCGAAGCCGACCGGAAGACGCCCACCGGGCTCGCCAGTTACCTGCGCGAACGCGGTATCGACACCCTGTTCCTCTGCGGACTGGCCTTGGACTTCTGCGTCGCCTGGTCGGCCCTGGACGCCCGTGCGGCGGGGTTTTCCACCTACCTGGTGGAGGACGCCTGCCGCGCCATCGACCTCGACGGTTCGCTGGACGCGGCCTGGCGGCAGATGCTCGACGCCGGTGTGCAGCGCATCGCGTCGAGCGCGCTGCTCTGAGGGATCAGACCGCCACGGGCGCCTTGATGTGCGGGTGGGCTTCGTAGCCGACCAGCTCGAAGTCCTCGAACTTGAAGGCCAGCAGGTCCTTCACCGCCGGGTTGAGCTTCATGGTCGGCAGCGGCAGCGGCTCGCGGGTGAGCTGCAGGTCGGCCTGCTCGATGTGGTTGGCATAGAGGTGGCAGTCGCCGCCGGTCCAGATGAACTCGCCCGGTTGCAGGTCGCAGACCTGCGCGACCATCAGCGTCAGCAGCGCGTAGCTGGCGATGTTGAAAGGCACGCCGAGGAAGATGTCCGCCGAGCGCTGGTACAGCTGGCAGGACAGCTTGCCGTCGGCGACGTAGAACTGGAACAGCGCGTGGCACGGCGGCAGCGCCATCTGCTCGACCAGCGCGGGGTTCCACGCCGAGACGATCAGCCGGCGCGAATCTGGGTTCTTCCTGATCATCTCGATCAGCTTGGCGATCTGGTCGATCGACTCGCCATTCGGTGCCGGCCAGCTGCGCCACTGGTAGCCGTACACCGGCCCGAGGTCGCCGTTCTCGTCGGCCCATTCGTCCCAGATGCTGACGCCGTTGTCCTTCAGGTACTGGATGTTGGTATCGCCCTGCAGGAACCACAGCAGTTCATGGATGATCGAGCGCAGGTGGCACTTCTTGGTGGTCACCAGGGGGAAGCCCTCGGCCAGGTCGAAACGCATCTGGTGGCCGAACAGGCTATAGGTGCCGGTGCCGGTGCGGTCGCTCTTGAAGGTGCCGTGCTCGCGCACCAGGCGCATCAGGTCGAGGTACTGTTTCATCGCGGGACTCGTGCGGGCCGGACGCGCCGGCGGGCAAAGAAGAGAATGGTACGAGGCGTCCGGGCCCCGGCTCAAGGCCGGGGCGACGTAGGGATCAGGCGGGTTGCGTGGCGGCGCGACGGTAGGCGTAGGCGATCAGCGCGGCGCCACCGAGGATCATCGGCAGGCAGAGCACCTGGCCCATGGTCAGCCAGCCGAAGGCCAGGTAGCCGAGCTGCGCATCCGGCACGCGGACGAACTCGACGAGGAAGCGGAAGCAGCCGTAGCACAGGGCGAACATCCCCGACACCGCCATGGTGGGCCGCGGTTTGCGCGAGTAGATCCAGAGGATCAGGAACAGTGCCACACCCTCCAGGGCGAACTGGTAGAGCTGCGACGGATGCCGCGGCAGCTGCGCCGGATCGCTGAACGGCGGGAAGACCATCGCCCAGGGCAGGTCGGTGGGCTTGCCCCACAGCTCGGCGTTGATGAAGTTGCCGATGCGCCCCGCGCCCAGACCGATCGGCACCATCGGCGCCATGAAGTCCATCAGTTCGAAGAAGCCCTTGCCGTTGCGCTTGCCGAACCACCAGGTGGCGATCATCACCCCGAGCATGCCGCCATGGAACGACATGCCGCCCTTCCACACCTCGAAGATCAGCAACGGATGGGCGATGTAGGCCTCCAGATCGTAGAACAGCACGTAGCCCAGGCGACCGCCGAGGATCACCCCCATGGCTGCCCAGAACACCAGGTCGGAGAGCTTTTCGTTGCTCCAGGTCGGATCGAAGCGCGCGAGCCGGCGGCTGGCCAGCCACCAGGCGGCGCCGATGCCGATCAGGTACATCAGGCCGTACCAGTGGATATCCAGCGGGCCGATGGAAACGGCGACCGGGTCGATTCGTGGATAGGTGAGCATGGCGGGTAAAGGCTCCTAGAGCAGGAAATTCAGACCGACGCCGAACAGCAGTACGGCGAACAGGCGCTTGAGCAGGCGCGGCGACAGGCGATGCGCCAGACGTGCACCGAAACGCGCGAAAAGCATGCTGGCGGCGGCGATGCCGAGCAGTGCCGGCAGGTAGACGAAGCCGAGGCTGTATTCCGGCAAACCGGCACGCCCCCAGCCCACGACGATGAACGACAGCGCGCCGGACAACGCCAGCGGGAAGCCGCACGCCGAGGAGGTCGCCACGGCTTGCTGCATGGGCACGCTGCGCCAGGTCAGGTAGGGCACGGTCAGTGAACCGCCGCCGATGCCGAAGATCGCCGAAGCCCAGCCGATCACCACCCCGGCCACACCGAGGCCGGGCTTGCCGGGCAGCTCGCGGCTGGCCTTGGGACGCAGGTCCAGGGCCATCTGCGCGGAGACCACCAGGGCGAAGATGCCGATGATCTTCTGCAGCAGCGGCCCCTGGATCTGCGCCGCGGTGAGCGCGCCCAGCGCGCTGCCGAAGACGATGCCGCAGGTCAGCCAGACGAACACCTGCCAGCGCACCGCGCCGTGTCGGTGGTGCTCGCGGATGGCATTGATCGAGGTGAAGACGATGGTCGCCAGCGCGGTACCGACGGCCATTTGCGTCAGCACCTCGGTGGGAAAACCGTGGGCGGTGAAGGTGTAGACCAGCACCGGGACGATAATCAGCCCGCCGCCGACACCGAACAGCCCGGCGAGCACGCCGGCACAGGCGCCAACCAGCAAGTAGAGAGCGAATTCCATGGAAGCTTCCGGCAAACTCGGGCGGACATGGTAACCGTTCGCGCGGCGCCCGCGTGAATCGGCAGGCCGAACTTCAAGCGCGTACCGCTAGCGGATAAGCTGGAACGCCCGCCCGAAGGATCCCGTGCATGTGCCTGATCGTCTTCGCCTGGCGCCCGCAGG
This sequence comes from Pseudomonas sp. R4-15, assembly GCF_055768815.1. Taxonomy (NCBI): domain Bacteria; kingdom Pseudomonadati; phylum Pseudomonadota; class Gammaproteobacteria; order Pseudomonadales; family Pseudomonadaceae; genus Pseudomonas; species Pseudomonas sp. R4-15. The sequence continues at coordinate 798,137 of NZ_CM147293.1, read as the reverse complement.
CAGCGCAACCGCTGTTGCTGCTGGCCAACCGCGATGAATTCCACACCCGCCCCAGCGCCGCCCTTGGCGAATGGGCGGATGAGCCTGGACTCCTTGCCGGGCGCGACCTGCAGGCCGGCGGCACTTGGCTCGGCCTGCGCGGCCAGCGCTTCGCCGCGCTGACCAACATCCGTGACCCGCGCCAGCCGCTCGGCAAGCGCTCGCGGGGCGAGTTAGCCCTGGACTTCCTGCGGGACGAGCAGACGCCGCAGGCCTTTCTGCAGCAACTGGCAACGCGCGCGGCGGACTATGGCGGCTTCAACCTATTGCTCGGTGACGGTCAGACGCTATGGCATTTCAACGCCCGCGAAGGACGCCCGCGGCGCCTGGCGGAGGGCGTCTACGGCTTGTCCAACGACAGCCTGGACAGCCCCTGGCCGAAGCTGGTGCGCTGTCGCAGCGCATTGGCCGCGCAGCTGTCGGCGGACGACGCCACGCTGCTGGGCCTGCTCAGGGATACCCGCGAGGCCGAGGACGACACCCTGCCGGACACCGGCGTCGACCTGGCCCTCGAACGCCTGCTGTCGGCGCCGTTCATCCTCGGCGAAGGCTACGGCACCCGCGCCAGCACCCTGCTGCGCTGGCACGCCGACGGCCGCCGCGAGCTCACTGAACTCAGCTTCGGCCCACAGGGCGCGCCACTCGGCGAGGTCCGCCTGATCCGCTAGGTTCTCGCCGTTCCCTTCCCTGCCGCGCCGGCCGCGTGCTTGAGGGCATCTCAGGTGCTGGGAAGGAACACGCTGGCCGTGCGGGACGCAGAACGAAGCCCAGCGAACGCTGGCGCTGCAGGATGTATTCGGCGACCTGAGTGACACACCACGACTGCAGGCGCTGGTCGCTGAGTGGCGCGCTTGGGGCGACAACCCGCGAGCCGAAGAACTCGCCAGGATTCCGCCTCCCCCAGAGCCGTTTTACGCCTGATCCCGCCGCACAACCGGGCTCCACGCTGGCGCATGCGGAGCGCCGCACCACTGCCAAAACAGGGACTGGCACAACCCGGAGGGTCGGTGCCTGTTTGGGTGCGACCGTGAACGAAACGTCAACAGGCCCTAGAGATCGCGCATCAGCAGCGCGTAGTCCAGCTCAACGCCCTCGGGCAGCGGCATCCACACCCGGTGGCCGTCGCCGGGGGCGACCTCGGTGGGCTGGCCGTGCTTGTCGAACAGCTGTTCCAGGGTGAAGCGCAGGTTGCCCGCCGGGGTCATCAGCTCAAGACCGTCGCCCACCGCGAAGCGGTTCTTGACGATCACCTGCACGCGCTCGCCCTGGCGCTCGCCGCTGAATTCACCGACGAACTGCTGGCGCTCGGACTGCGAGTTGCCGCGCTGGTAGTTCTGGTATTCGTCATGGGTGTGGCGGCGCAGGAAGCCTTCGGTGTAGCCGCGGTTGGCCAGCGACTCCAGCTCCAGCAGCAGGTCGGGATCGAACGGCTTGCCGGCCACGGCGTCGTCGATGGCGCGGCGGTAGACCTGCGCGGCGCGGGCCACGTAGAAGTGCGATTTGGTGCGCCCCTCGATCTTCAGCGAGTGCACGCCCATGGCCGTCAGCCGGCCCACGTGCTGCACCGCGCGCAGGTCCTTGGAGTTCATGATGTAGGTGCCGTGCTCGTCCTCGTGGGCGGTCATCAGCTCGCCGGGACGGGTCGGGTCCTCGAGCAGCAGCAGCTCGGCGCTCGGGGCGCCGACGCCCAGCGCCGGCTCGGCCGCCTGCACGGCGATCGGTTCGTACTGGCGCACCACCTCGCCCAGCTCGTTTTCCTTGGCCTCGTGGGCCTTGTACTCCCAACGGCAGGCGTTGGTGCAGGTGCCCTGGTTGGGGTCGCGCTTGTTGATGTAGCCGGACAACAGGCAGCGCCCCGAATACGCCATGCACAGCGCGCCGTGGACGAACACTTCGAGCTCCATGTCCGGCACTTCGCGGCGGATTTCCTCGATCTCCTCCAGCGACAGCTCACGGGAGAGGATCACCCGGGTCAGGCCCATGCGCTTCCAGAACGCCACCGAGGCCCAGTTCACCGCGTTGGCCTGCACCGAGAGGTGGATCGGCATGTCCGGGAAGGCGTCGCGCACCAGCATGATCAGCCCCGGATCGGACATGATCAACGCGTCCGGGCCCATCGCCACCACCGGCTCGAGATCCTTGAGGAAGGTCTTCAGCTTGCTGTTGTGCGGGGCGATGTTGACCACCACGTAGAAGTGCTTGCCGGCGGCGTGCGCTTCCTCGATGCCCAGCGCCAGGTTGGCGTGGTCGAACTCGTTGTTACGCACCCGCAGGCTGTAGCGCGGCTGGCCGGCGTACACGGCATCGGCACCGTAGGCGAAGGCGTAGCGCATGGACTTGAGGGTGCCGGCGGGGCACAGCAGTTCGGGGCGGTGGAGACTCATGGCGACAGTCGGCGGATGGCGGGCGGGGCGCGAATTCTACGCCCCTACGGCCTGTGTGGGTACCGTGCGCCTCAGACGTCGGCCGCGCGGATACACAGGCGCTGCATGCGATACAACAGCGTCCGCCGCGGCAACCCCAGCTCGCGCGCCGCACGGCTCTGGTTGCCCTGGTTGCGGCGCAGGCTGTCCAGCAGCAGGCCGCGCTCCACCCGCTCCATGCGCTGGCGCAGGTTCAGGGTGCTGTCCTGGGCATCGCCGTCGACCACCAGGCCGAGGTGCTCGGGCAGCAGTTCACCGCCGTCGCAGAGCAGTACGGCGCGCTCTACCAGACCCTTGAGCTCGCGCACGTTGCCGGGAAAGGCGTAGCCGCAGAGCTGCTCCAGCGCCGCGTCCGACCAGCGGCAGCTAGCGCGCTGCAGCAGTCGCGCGGCCTGCTCGGCGAAATATCGCGCCAGGCGCAGCACGTCGGCGCCACGCTCACGCAACGGCGGCAGGGCGATGGGGAAATGCGCCAGCCGGTAGAAAAGGTCGGCGCGAAAGCGCCCCTGCTCCACCGCCTGACGCAGGTCGTGGTGAGTCGCCGCGACGATGCGCACATCCACCCGGTGCGCTTCCAGACTGCCCAGCGGGCGTACCTCGCCTTCCTGCAATACGCGCAGCAACTTGGCCTGCAAGGCGAGCGGCATGTCGCCCACCTCATCGAGGAACAGCGTGCCGCCATCCGCGGCATCGAACAAGCCGGGGCGATCCTGCTGGGCTCCGGTGAAGGCGCCCTTGCGATAACCGAACAGCTCGCTTTCCAGCAAGGCTTCGGGCAACGCCGCGCAATTCTGCGCGACGAAGCGACCCTGCCGACGCGCGCCGCGTTCATGGATGGCGCGCGCCACCAGTTCCTTGCCGGTGCCGGTCTCACCACTGAGCAGCACGCAGACATCATTGTGCAGCACCCGCGCCAGCAGCCGGTAAAGCGTCTGCATCGCCGGGCCGTCGCCAATCAGACCATAGTGGCCCGGAAGCGCGGTCACGGGCACGGGCGCACGCTCGTCGCTGGCCATTGGCATGGCTGTGCGGCGCAGCGCCAATTGTGCCAAGGCAAACGCTCCCAGCCGGTGCAGGGCGGTCTGCAACAACGCCAGTTCGCGGCGCTGGCGGCTGGCACAGACCAGCAGGCCCGCGGTGCGCTCCCCCTCCTGCAAGGGCAGGCACAGCAGGCTGCACCAGGCCGGGAGCGCCGGCGGCAGGAAACCGGCTTCATGCAGTTGCTCATCGAGCTCGACGATGCTCAAGGGACGTCCCTGGCAGAGACTGAACTGCAGCAGCGGCTGCGCACTGTGGTCGTGACCGGTGGGGTTCAGGGAAGGCTCATCGAGGTGTCCATCGAGACTCTGGACCACCCGCTGCAGACAACTGCCCCCCGCATCCAGCAAGTACAGCTGGACCAGTTCGACCCCGGCCAACTGCGCCGTCGCGCGCACCCACTCACCGCGCAGCCGTTCGGCGTCCGTGATCGTGGCGAGACGCTCGTAGCAGGCCAGCAACCTGCCCGCCGCGACGTCGATCTCAGGCGAAGTCACAATGCACGCTCCCGCTCGCATCCAGCCGTGCCCGCAGCTGACGCACCGGCTCGCCACCGGCCATCGCGGCCAGCAGCCGATCCACCAGCGGCGGTTGCAGTTGTTCGTCGATCAGCCGATCGAGCTGACGCGCACCGCCCTCGCCCTGCTGGCAGGCTTGGCGCAAGTGCGCGACCAGTTCGTCGTCGTAGGTGAACGCCACCTGCCGCTGCGCCAGGCGCTCGGCAAAGCGCTGCAGCTTCAGGCGTACCAGCTCATTGAGCGCCTCGCCCAGCAGGGGGCGATAGGGCAGGACGCGCAGGCGTGCCAGCAGCGCCGGCTTGAAGTGGCCGAGCAACGCCGGACGTATCGCCGTTTCCAAAGCCTCCGCCGAGGGCTCGCCGCTGCTGCAGAGCGCCTCGATGATGGCATCGCCGAGGTTGCTGGTGAGCAGGATGAGGGTATTGCGAAAGTCGATCTCGCGTCCTTCGCCATCGTTCGCCAAGCCCTTGTCGAAGATCTGGTAGAACAGGCCGAGCACCTGCGGGTCGGCCTTTTCCACCTCGTCGAGCAGCACCACCTGATAAGGCCGCTGGCGCACCGCCTCGGTGAGCATGCCGCCCTCCCCGTAGCCCACGTACCCCGGTGGCGCGCCGATCAGCCGGGAGAGGCTGTGGCGCTCCTGGAACTCGGACATGTTGATCACCGTGAGGAAGCGCTCGCCGCCATACAGCAGCTCGGCCAGCGCTCGCGCCGTCTCGGTCTTGCCCACCCCACTGGGGCCCGCCAGCAGGAACACGCCCACCGGCGCATCGCTGCGCAGCAGGCCGGCCGCCGAGGCGCGCAGGGTGCGCTCGAGCACCTGCAGCGCCGCGTCCTGGCCACGAATTCGCTGGCGTATCGCCTGGGGGAAATCGGCGACGCGCAGGCTGTGCTCGCGCGCCAGCTGGCTCAGCGGGATGCCGGTCCACTGGCTGACCACTTCGGCGATCAGCCGCGGGCACACCTCATGGCTGACCAGCCGCTGCTCGGCCTGGGCGCTGGCCAGTGCCTCCTGGGCGGCGAGCAAGGCCGGGCTTGGCGGCTCGCCGGGCGGCGCCTCATCGCGCAACTGCAGCACCTGCATGGCCAACTCGCGCTGCTGCATCCAGCGCCGTTCGCAGACCTCGTGTTCCGCCTCCAGCGCGGCGAGTCGGGTCTCGCCAGCATCCAGGGTGCTGCCATCCGACAACGCACCGGCCCCCAGGTCTCGACGCAAGGCGGCGCACTCGCGCTGCAGCTCGGCGCGCTGCGCGCGCAGCCGTTGCAAGACCGGCGGTGGACTGGCGAGGCCGATACGCACCCGCGCGCAGGCGGTGTCCAGCAGGTCCACCGCCTTGTCCGGCAACTGCCGCCCGGAGAGATAGCGTGCGGACAATTCGGCGGCGGCGCACACCGCGTCATCGCGCAGGTAGACACCATGACTGCGCGCGTAGCGCTCGGCCAAGCCACGCAGGATGCTCACCGCCTGGCCGACGCTCGGCTCGGCCACCTGCACCGGCTGGAAGCGCCGAGCCAGGGCCGGGTCCTTCTCGAAATAGCGCCGGTATTCGCTCCAGGTGGTGGCGGCGATGCAGCGCAAGGCGCCACGCGCCAGGGCCGGCTTGAGCAGGTTGGCGGCGTCGCTGCCACCCGCCTGGCCACCGGCACCGATCAGGCTGTGCGCCTCATCGATGAACAGCACGATGGGCCGCGCACTGCTGCGCACCTCTTCGAGCACGCCCTGCAGGCGCCGCTCGAACTCGCCCTTGATACTCGCGCCCGCCTGCAGCTGGCCCAGGTCCAGGCCCAGCAGGCGCACACCACGTAGCGCCTCGGGCACCTCGCCAGCCGCGATGCGCAGCGCCAGGCCCTCCACCAGGGCGGTCTTGCCGACGCCCGCTTCGCCGACCACGATGGGGTTGTTCTTGCGCCGGCGGGCGAGGATGTCGATCACCTGGGCAATCTCTTCGTCGCGGCACAGCACCGGGTCCAGTTGTCCGCTGGCGGCCTGCTCGGTGAAGTCATGGGTGAAGCGCCGCAGGGCGGACTCCGCGCCTGTCGCGGGCCCTTCCTCCACGCTTCGCGCAGGACGGCGACTGTCGGCATATTCGCGCAGCCGCTGCGCATCGATGCGCGACATCAGGGCCACGCAGGCGCCGCCGACGTAGGCCTGCGGATCGGCGAGCAGCGCCAGCAAGAGCGCCGCCTGATCGACTCGGGCAATGCCCGTCTGCAACCCAGCGAGCAACAGCGCATCCTGCAACCACTGCAACAGCGACCGGGAAAACACCGGATTGCGCGATTCGCCGGGTTCGCCCCGCGCCTGCAGCAACGCGGCCAGTTGTGTAAGCTCGATGCCAGCATCCTGCAGGGCCCGGGACAGCACGCCATCGGTTACCTCGAGCATGCAACCCAGCAGGTCCTCCGGCAGCACCTGCTGACCACCACGCGCCACACAGCGGCGTGCGGCCTCTTCGAGCAATTGCCGGGCCTCGCCATCGAGGCTACCTATCAGTCGTTGTAAATCGACGGGGATCATGGCTCAGTCCTTTTCGCCAGGGCCGAGCAGCACCACGCCGTCGGCCCGTTCCGGGGTCAGCCAGCTGGTCCAGCCCAGCCGGCAGGGGTTGTCTCGTCCAAGATGCAAGGGCCGCAACTGGTCAGCGCGCAGTTCCAGGCGGATGTCGTAGTCGAGCGGATCGCGCAGCAGCAGTTGCAGCAATTCGCGCAGCACCTCCGAGTCCTTGCCGATGCGCAGGAAGTCATGGAAGCGCGACCAGTCCAGCTGGCGCAGGCAGAGGCGAAAGCGACCGCTGCGGTCACGCACCCGTCGGCCCAGGGCCAGGCTTTCGCCCAGCCGTGCCTGCTCGCCGCCAAGGCGTCCCAGCTGGTCCTCGGGAATCCGCATCCAGCGCTCGCGGCACTGCTCGATGTGCAGCGGGGGATGCCTGAAGTAGTAACGCAGCACCGCCTCGATAAGCGCGGCAGAATGCACGCGCACACCCAACAGGCCGAGGTAGGGCAGCAAGCGACGGAAGTCCAGCGCCGACGCAGCGCGCAGGTTCTGGCCTCCCAGACCGGCGAGGGAAAGCAGTTGCATCGACAGGCTGTCGTGCCCGTCGCTGCGAAAACGAGCGTAGTAGCGATATTTGCGCCAGGTCGGCAACAGCAGGCGTTGCAGGCGATCGTTGAACAGGTCGAGGAAGTCCCGCGTCGGGTTGCCTTGCGGCCCATCGCCGAGTGCCTGCTCGACGTAGAACGCCGGCAGGGGCGAGCCCACACCGTGCAGCCCCAGTGGGTTTAGCCACAGCCTCGCGTGACGATGCCCCTCGTGTTCGAAGAGCTCCAGCGCCTCCAACTCGCGCCCGGGGAAACCCAGGCCCGGACTGGCACGAAACTCCAGGCGCGCGTAGAGCTGTTCCTCGTCCGCCTCGGCGTCGTGCTCGCGCAGCGCGGCCAGCGCTAGCAGCACACCCTGGAACAGGCTGTGGCGAACGATCGGCGGATCTACAGCAACGGCTGCTGGCCCATGCGCGGTTTCCACGGGTAGTGCTCCCCCTGGAGCGTGCGAACGTGCAGTTGGTGGAAGGAGTTCAGACTGGCGTAGAGCGCCAGGAACTCGTTGATGACCGAGGCGAACAGGTGCAGATCGCCCTCGCCCAGGTAGGCGTCGGCATCCATCACCAGTTCGGTCCGGATGCCGCGCATCGGCAGGCCACGGTGCAGACGATCCGCTCGCTGGCTGCTCAACTGCTGCAGGCCGCCGAGCAGACGCTTGCTGACCCGCTCCGCCTGGCGGTCGTGATGGCGTGGCAGGTCGTAGGTCTGCAACACCAGGCGCAGCGACGCGATATCGCTCAGCGAGAGGTAGTTGAGAGACATGTTGCTGATCAGTCGCCAGAGCACGTCATGCTGCAGCGGCGGTGCGTAGCTCGGGGTGACCCTGCCGATGTTGCGGAAACGCAGGTAGCCGGGGGTCTTCTCAGCGGGCAGGCAGATGTCTCCCGCGCGCAGGCGCTGCGCCAGGTTGCCGTTGCTGCAGGTGAGCTCGATGGAGAGGGTTTCCTGGACCTCGGTGCCGCCACGGGGGAAACGCAGCCAGCTCTCCAGATGACCATCGACCGGCGACGCCTGCTGGTGGAGGCTGTAGAAGGGTTGCGCGCTCTCGCTGTCGGCGTGCTCGAAGGACTCGAAGGGCACGTAGTTGCGATAGCCGCGCACCCCCGGGCGCCAACCGGTGACGCGCTCCACGCTGAACACCTCGCAGTGCCCGGCCGCGTATTCTCCGGGACGCAGCAGGTAGGCATCCTGGGTGCCGTCCAGGCGGATAGGCAAGGCGTCGTGGCGAAACAGGTTCGCCACCGGCGTGCAGTACAGGCGCAGGTTGTCCCGGGTTGGCCGGGTGCCCTGCAGCGTGGATTTCTCCAGCTCGAAACTTAAACGCAGGCCTCGGGCGCGCTGCAGCAGCGTCTCCGGCCACTGGCGCAACGCCTCCAGCCCGGTCAACTGAACGAAGAGGAATTTCTCCTGGAAGGCGAAGTACTCCTGCAACAGTCGGTAGCCGCTGAGACTGTTCGGCGGATAGTCCAGAAGCGCCTGGTCGTCAGCGAAGCCCTCGGGCTGCAAGCGGTCCGGGGCCAGGCGCAGCGGCGCCACGGGTTCGCCATCGAGCAGCAGCGCCTGGCCCTGATCATCCAGCGGCTGCAACTGGATTTGTTGCAGGTAACGCAGCAGCGCCACCTGCAACTGGCTGCTGATGTAGCGCTCCCCGGACAGGTGCAGGCGCAGTCGGCGCAGGTCGACCTCGCCGAGATGGCCGTCCACCGTCATCGCCAGGTCCAGCACCAGACGGGCACCGGCGCCACGTACCGAGTAGTCCAGGTTGCGCAATGCCAGCGGCAGCACCTCGATCTCACTGGTGGTCTGGAACCGGCAACTAGCGCCGTCCAGCGGGCGGGCTTCCACCGGCGTGCCACGGGCCACGCAGGCGGCGGCGCCAGCCCGCTGCAGCGGCTCGAACTGGAGCATGGCGAAGGCCGGCAGCGGCCGCATGTAATGCGGCCAAAGCAGGTGCATCAAGGAATGGGTGAGCTCCGGCAGTTCGTCGTCCAGCTTCTGCCGCAGGCGTCCGGTGAGAAAGGCGAAGCCTTCGAGCAGGCGCTCCACGTCCGGATCGCTGCCGCTCTGTCCGAGAAACGGCGCAAGTGCCGGGTTGCGCTCGGCGAAACGCTTGCCCAATTCGCGCAGCGCGGTGAGCTCGCTCTGGTAGTAACGGTTGAAGGACATCGTTAGTGGCCGATCCCTGTCGTTGCGTGTCCAGCGCCTGCGAGGCGGCGGTAGCATGCCCTGTCGGCCCCTATGCTCACGAGCAGGCAGTTGCCGCTTGGCGTCAGCCTCATCCCGTGGAACAACGCCCTCGGCTCACCTTCCTGCTGGAGCGTGCGCACTACCGAGAAGCGCCGTTCGCCTGGCCGTACCGGTAGCCACTCGAAACGGGCATCGGAGCCGGCGGCGCGCACGCCGAGCCTTTTCAAGGTGCTGCCAGGGTGCACCGGCAGAATCAGATCCTCGAACAGGCTACCGCTCCATACCGTCTGCTGTTCGCTGCCGTCATCGAGTACCCAACGCACCTCGAGAGGGCTGTCGATGGCGTCGAAGGACATCGAGAAGCTGTCGAGCCGGTAGAGCCCATCGTCCTGCGCCGCCGAAGGTTCCGGGGAGCGGTTGACGCCAAGCTCCAGCGTCTCCCTGGGCAGCGAGGGTTTTGGCCTGACGGCCAGCTCGATCTGCCCGTCCACCATGGACCAGCGTCCCCGTGCATGGATGTCGAGGCTGCCGTAGTAGAGCACCGCCTCGAACGATCCCTCCTCATGGAGCAGCAGTTGCGAGCCCATCTCCATCACACCGGCCAGTTCGTAGTGACCGGCCAACTCGCGAGGTGGTGAGGGCGTGCTGGTGCAGGCGGCCAGCGTCATGGCGAACAGTGCCAGGCAGGCATGGACCGTGGGTGATTTACCAAGAACCATGGGGGACTCCGTGTCGCTCGATATAGGACCTGGCTCCGCCGTCCCGCGGACGGGCTTCCACCGGCGTGCCACGGGCCACGCAGGCGACGGCGCCAGCCCGCTGCAGCGGCTCGAACTGGAGCATGGCGAAGGCCGGCAGCGGCCGCATGTAATGCGGCCAAAGCAGGTGCATCCGGTTGAAAGTCATCAGACGGCGACCTAGATGACCTTGACCCGTCCACGCCCATCCAGGCGCGCGTGGAAGCTCACCTGGCGGTGGATGTCCGCGACGCGCAACAACCCGTCGATGGCGAAGCTCAGGGTCAGAGGGTCATGCTCATGCGGCAGCGCACTCACCCGCACCTGGCTCAGGCGAGGCTCGTAGCACTCGATGAAGCGCTCGATCTGTAAACGCGCCTGTTGCAGCGCATCGTGCAGCGCCAGACGCATGTCGTTGAGATCGGGCAGTCCGTAGTCGGGCAGCGCCTGCACGCTGCCCGCACGGACGCTGAGCATCTTCGACAGGTGCGCCGCCACGGAGGCCATCGCGGCAGCCTCACGACTCAGGCCGCTGCGCTGTTGCGCTTCGCCGGAAAGGCGCTCGATGAGGCTACCGTAGGCCATCCCCACTCACTCCTTGTCCAGCTTGCCGACCAACGACAGGGTGAAGTCGGCTCCCATGTACTTGAAGTGCGGCCGCACGTTGAGCGCCACGCGGTACCAACCCGGCTCGCCCTCGACGTCGCTGACCAGCACCTGCGCCGCGCGCAGCGGGCGGCGGCCACGCACCTCGGCACTGGGGTTCTCCTGGTCGGCAACGTACTGGCGAATCCACTTGTTGAGCTCCAGCTCCAGGTCGGTGCGCTCCTTCCAGGCGCCAATCTGCTCGCGCTGCAGCACCTTCAGGTAGTGCGCCAGGCGATTGACGATGAACAGGTAGGGCAATTGCGTACCCAGCCGGTAGTTGAGCTCGGCGCTCTTGCCCTCCTCGCTGTGGCCGAAGAACTTGGGCTTCTGCGCCGAACTGGCCGAGAAGAACGCGGCGTTGTCGCTGCCCTTGCGCATGGTCAGGGCGATGAAGCCTTCTTCGGCCAGTTCGTACTCGCGGCGATCGGAAATCAGCACCTCGGTGGGAATCTTCGTCTCGATCTCGCCCATGCTCTGGAAATGGTGCAGCGGCAGGTCTTCCACAGCGCCCCCGCTCTGCGGTCCGATGATGTTCGGGCACCAGCGGAAACGGGCGAAGCTCTCGGTCAGGCGCGAGGCGAAGGTGAACGCGGTATTGCCCCACAGGTAGTGCTCGTGGCTGGCGCTGACGTCCTCCTGGTAGACGAAGCGCTTCACCGGGTTTTCCTCCGGGTCGTAGGGCGTGCGCAGCAGGAAGCGCGGCAGCGTCAGGCCGACGTAGCGCGCATCCTCGCGCTGGCGGAAGCTCTGCCACTTGGCGAATTGCGGACCCTCGAAATGGTCCTTGAGGTCCTTGATGTCCGGCAGCCCGGTGAAGCTCTCCAGGCCGAAGAAACCCGGCCCGGCGGCGGCGATGAATGGCGCATGCGCCATGCAGGCGACGGCGGCGACCTGTTGCAGCGTCTTGATGTCCGGCGCACTTGGGCCGAAGTGATAGTTGGCGACCAGCGCCGCCACCGGCTCGCCGCCGAACTGCCCATATTCCGCGGTGTAGATGTGCTTGTAGAGGCCGGACTGGACCAGTTCGGGGCTGTCCTCGAAGTCCTCCAGCAGGTCTTCCTTGGAGACGTTGAGCAACTGCAGCTTGGTGTTCTCGCGAAAGTCGGTGCGATCCACCAGCAGCTTCAGGCCGCGCCAGCTCGACTCCAACGACTGGAAGCGCGGGTGGTGGAGAATCTCGTCCACCTGCCGGCTCAGGCGCGCATCGATCTGCGCGATCATGCGGTCGACCAGCGCCTTCTTCACCGGCTCGTCCTGGTTCTGCGGCTTGAGCAGTTCCTCGATGAAGGCGCTCACGCCACGCTTGGCGATGTCATAGGCCTCGTCGCCGGGGCTCAGGCGCGTCTGCGCGATGATGCTGTCGAGAATCCCGGCGTCATCGCCGGACTGGAGGCTGCCCTGCAGGGCAATGGCGCTGTCATTCATCGTCGGACGCCTCGCTCTGCAGGCCCAGTTCGGCGAGCACCCGGGCGCGGGACGCCTCGTCGCCCAGCGCCGTCTCGATCGCCCGGCGGAAGGCCGGGGTGTTGCCCAGCGGGCCCTTGAGCGCGACCAGCGCATCGCGCAGCTCCATCAGACGGGCCAGTTCGGGCACCCGCTGCACCAGGGCCGAGGGATGGAAGTCATTCAGGCTGTCGATCTGCAGCGCCACCGCGAGGTCTTCCGGCCCGGCCTCGTCGGCCTCCTGCAAACGGTTGGGCACGTTGAACTCCAGGCGGATTTCCTGCTTGGCGAGCACTTCGTCGAAGCTGCCCTTGTCGACCTGGATCGGCTTACGCTCCTCCAGCACGCGGGTATCCCGGCGCTGGGTGAAGTCACCCAGTACCATCAGCTTCAGCGGCAGCTCGACATCCTCCTGGACGTTGCCGTGGCTGGGCTTGAAGGTGACGTTGATGCGCTCCTTGGGCGCGACGGATGCGTCCTTGGCCATGATCCTTCTCCTGTGGGGGGTTATTCGAGAACCGCCTCGAGATCGAGGCAGCAGAGCCTGCGTTGCAGCGCATCGCGTTGCTCGCGCACGCCGGCGTTCTGGGGCAGGGCTTCGCAGCACTGCCGTTGCAGTTGCAGCAGTTGCTGCAGGAGCGCCGGCTCCCAGGCCTGCTCGACCGCGCCGAGCTCCTGGTCCAGCGCCTGCAGTTGCGTGCGTGCCAGCTCGTACTGGCGTGCGAACAGGCACAACCGCGCCTGTGCCAACCGCCAGAGAAACCGCTCGCGCCCACCCTGCGCCTGCTGCAAGCCCTGCTTGAGCAAGCGCACCGCAGGACGCAGGCCCTCGCTGCGCAGCAGCGCCTGGGCCTCGCCCAAGGCACTGCCCCAGGCATCGCGCGGCGGCGGCTCGGGCTCGGTCGGCGGAGTACTTTCGGCAGGCGTGGAGCAGGCCAGCAGCCAGGCCCGGGTGGCAGGCTCGGCGAAGGGCGTGGCGTCATGGAAGCTCAGTCGCTCGAGCCCGGGCAGGCGCAGCAGCAATCCCGCGAGCTGGCCTTCCAGCTCGCGCATCGCCGACTCCGCACCGAGCTGCTGCAGGCATTCCCAGACCAGCCGCTGGCCATCCAGCCAGAACGGCGCACGGGCGATGCTGGCCTCCAGCTCGCCCAACAATTCGGCGTAGCGAGCCTGTTCGAAGCGCTCGCGATAGGCCTTCAGTCGCTCCGCTGGCAGACCACGCAAGCTGGTGACACCGTCGCCGTCGTGCGCCGGCAGGGTATCGATCGGCAACCACAGGAGGGTGCGCGACAGACGCATCCAACGCGGATCCGCCGGGCCCTGCTCGCGCCACCAGTCGCATAGGCCACGGCTGGTCTCCTGCAGCGCGCGCAGGCTGCGATGGGCATCTCGCTCGTTGCCCGGCGCGGCCAGGGTTTCGCTCTCGGCAGCGGGCCGGGTCGACTGCGGCACGGCACGAGGCGTGTCGGATTCCCGCGTCAGTTGCTGCAGGCGCCGCACCAGGGGTTGCAGATCGGGGCTCAGGTCTTCCAGGCGCTCGCCCAGGCAGCGGTCGAGAGCTTCCAGTTCTTCCAGCAGGGCGCGCAGCGTGGCGTCACCCGGCGCCGGGGGGAGGTCCTCCAGCCAGCGTTCCAGGCGCGTGAGCAACCAGCCCATTGCGGCCAGGCGCGTCCGCGGCTTGCGCGGGTGCAGCGCCTCCCAGTGCGCCTCGCAGAGGGCGCGCAGCAGGGCCACGCCGGCACGCAGTCCGCCCGCGGCATGCCGGCGCTGCAAGGCCCAGGCGTACCAGGCGGCGACGCGCAAGTCCTTGGCGGTATGCGTGAGCAGTTCGTCCGCGAGCTGCGCAACGCAGGCCCAGTCGACGACCTGGCCCTCCTGCAGCGCCGTCTCGCACTCGAGCTGCTGCTCGATCTGCTCGAAGCACTCGCTGTAGCGCGGGTCCTCGCCGGCGAAATCGTCACCGACGGGGCTGCGAGCCAGGTGCAGGCAATGCTGGAGAAGCGCGTCCAAGAATCGTCCCTGATCGATACGGCCACGGTAAAAGAGCGCCGAGACTAGGGGGAGGACGCGCGGGGAGATGTGAAATGGCGGGCAAAACGTCGAGATGAGGGGCAACGGTCGCCAGGAATGTGGCCTGGTCGACTTATCCGGTTCAGTTCCAGCCTTCCAGGCGCATGCTGGCGCGCACCAGGCGCTGCTCTTCCTGCTCGATCTCCTGCAGCGCCTCACGGATGCGCACGATGTGCTCCCGCGCCGCACGCTGGGCCTGCTCTGGCAGGCGCTCGATCACCGCGTGGTAGAGGCGGGTGTGCTGGCGGTCGATCTGCCGCTTGTGCAGTGGCCGGTGATAGAGGTTGTTCACCGAAGCGTAGACGCTGGAGAGCCACAGATCGGTGAGCGATTGCAGGGTGTGTACCAGCACCGGGTTGTGCGAGGCCTCGCAGATCGCCAGGTGGAAGGCGTGGTCCAGCCGCGCGTGTTCCTGGGGGTCGAGATCACTCGCGGCGCCCATCGCCTCGAAGCGCCGCCGGATCAGCACGAAGTCCGCCTCCGTGCCCCGCGTCGCCGCCAGCCGCGCCGACTCGGCCTCCAGCAGCTCGCGGACCTCCAGCAGGTCGTAGAGCGTTCGCGGCTGGGAGTGGAACAAGTGCATCAACGGCGTGGCGTCGCGGGTGCTGGAGAGCTCCGCGACGTAGGAACCGCGCCCATGGGCGGTGTCCACGATGCCACGGCCGCGCAGCACCCGCAGGCCCTCGCGCAGTGCCGAACGGGAAATACCGAGCTTCTCGCACAGGCGCCGTTCGGAGGGCAGCGCCTGGCCGGGCTTGAGCACGCCATCGAGGATCAGGCGCTCGATACGCTCGGCGACGACATCGGCGAGTTGGCGCCGCTCAGGGGTCTGCATGGCTCCTCCCAAACTGGTACGACCAATCAACAAAGCGATTTCCAAGCCCCATGACGAACCGATCCATTCCCTTGAAAGACGCGGGCTGAACGAATTAAAGGACCTATCAAAGCACAGGCAAACTGGTAGGACCACTCTGCGAGCCACTGGACGAGCAGATGCGCCAGCTTGGAAGATAGGCGAAGCCTGATGGTCAGACACCCACACAACAACAACCGGGGTCCTTGATGAGCATCCTCTACGACGAGCGCGTCGATGGCGCGCTGCCGACGGTCGACCGTGCCGCCCTGCTCGCCGAACTGCGCGAGCGCCTGCCGGACCTGACGGTCCTGCACCGCGACGAAGACCTTACCCCCTACGAATGCGATGGCCTCTCGGCCTACCGCACCCGCCCGCTGCTGGTGGTGCTGCCCGAGCGCCTGGAACAGGTGCAGGCGCTGCTCGCGCTGTGCCATACGCGTGGCGTGCCGGTGGTGCCGCGCGGCGCCGGTACCGGGCTCTCCGGTGGCGCGCTGCCGCTGGAGAAAGGCGTGCTGCTGGTGATGGCGCGCTTCAACCGCATCCTCGAGATCGACCCGGCCGGGCGCTTCGCCCGGGTGCAGCCGGGCGTGCGCAACCTGGCGATCTCCCAGGCTGCCGCGCCTTATGGGTTGTACTACGCGCCGGACCCGTCTTCGCAGATCGCCTGCTCGATCGGCGGCAACGTTGCCGAGAACGCCGGTGGCGTGCACTGCCTGAAGTACGGACTGACCGTGCACAACCTGCTCAAGGTGGAGATTCTCACCGTCGAGGGCGAACGCCTGACCCTGGGCAGCGACGCGCTGGACGCTCCCGGTTTCGACCTGATGGCACTGTTCACCGGCTCCGAGGGCATGCTCGGGGTGGTCACCGAGGTGACCGTCAAGCTGCTGCCCAAACCCCAAGTGGCCAAGGTGCTGCTGGCCAGCTTCGACTCGGTGGAAGCCGCCGGTCGCGCGGTGGGCGACATCATCGCCGCCGGCATCGTCCCCGGCGGGCTGGAGATGATGGACAACCTGGCGATCCGCGCCGCCGAGGACTTCATCCATGCCGGCTACCCGGTGGAGGCCGAGGCCATCCTGCTCTGCGAGCTGGACGGCGTGGAGGCGGACGTCGCCGAGGACTGCGAGCGGGTCCGCCAGGTGCTGGAAAAGGCCGGCGCCAGCGAGGTGCGCCAGGCCCGTGACGAAGCCGAGCGAACCAAGTTCTGGGCCGGGCGCAAGAACGCCTTCCCGGCGGTCGGGCGCATCTCGCCGGACTACTACTGCATGGACGGCACCATTCCCAAGCGCGAGCTGCCGGGCGTGCTGCGTGGCATCGCCGAGTTGTCCGCCGAGTACGACCTGCGGGTGGCCAACGTCTTCCACGCCGGCGACGGCAACATGCACCCGCTGATTCTCTTCGACGCCAACCAGCCCGGTGAGCTGGAACGCGCCGAAGCCCTCGGCGGCAAGATTCTCGAACTCTGCGTGAAGGTCGGCGGCAGCATCACCGGCGAGCACGGCGTGGGGCGCGAGAAGATCAATCAGATGTGCGCCCAGTTCCAGCCGGACGAACTGACCCTGTTCCACGCGGTGAAGGCCGCGTTCGACCCACAGCGGTTGCTCAACCCCGGCAAGAACATCCCCACCCTGCACCGCTGCGCGGAATTCGGCGCGATGCACATCCACCACGGGCAGTTGCCCTTCCCCGAGCTGGAGCGCTTCTGATGAGCCACGACCAGGACAACAGCGCCGCGCTGCTGGAGCAGGTCGCCCAGGCGCTGCGCGAGAACACCCCGCTGCGCATCCGTGGCGGCGACAGCAAGGCCTTCCTCGGCCGCCCGGTGCAAGCCGAGCCGCTCGACCTGCGCAGCCATCGCGGCATCGTCAGCTACGATCCCACCGAACTGGTGATCAGCGCCCGCGCCGGCACCCCACTCGCCGAGCTGGAAGCAGCACTGGCCGAGCATGGCCAGATGCTGCCCTGCGAGGCACCGCGTTTCTCCGCCGCCACCGTCGGCGGCACCCTCGCCGCCGGGCTCTCCGGCCCCCGTCGTCCCTGGGCCGGCGCGGTACGCGACTTCGCCCTCGGCACCCGGGTGATCAGCGGTGAAGGCAAGCTGCTGCGCTTCGGTGGCGAGGTGATGAAGAACGTCGCCGGCTACGACCTGTCGCGGCTGATGGCCGGCAGCTTCGGCTGCCTCGGGGTGATCACCGAGGTGTCCTTCAAGGTGCTGCCGATCCCGCGTGCCTGCACCAGCCTGCGCCTGGCGCTGGACCTGCCGCAGGCGCTCGAGCGCCTCGCCGAGTGGGGTCAGCAACCGCTGCCGATCAGCGCCGCCTGCCACGACGGCGAGGTGCTGCGACTGCGCCTGGAGGGCGGTGAAGGCTCGGTGCACTCGGCCTGCCAGCGCCTGGGCGGCGAACGCGAGGCGCCGGACTTCTGGGAGGCGTTGCGCGAGCAGCGACTGTCGTTCTTCGCCGGCCCCGGCGCGCTCTGGCGGCTGTCGTTGCCCAGCCACTGCGGCGCGCTGGCGCTGCCCGGCGAGCAACTGGTGGACTGGGCCGGCGCGCAGCGCTGGCTGAAGTCCGACGCCGATGCGCAGCAGATCCGCGCCATCGTCAGTGAGGTCGGCGGCCACGCCACCTGCTTCACCCCTGGCGTCACCGACACCCCCTTCCAGCCCCTGCCGCCGACGCTGCTGCGCTACCACCGCCAGCTCAAGGCACAACTCGACCCGCAGGGCCTGTTCAACCCCGGCCGGCTGTATCCGGAGGTCTGATTCGTGCAAACCAATCTGAGTCCCGAGGCGCGCCGTCTGGCGCGCGCCGATGAAGCCGAGGCGGTGCTGCGCAGCTGCGTGCACTGCGGCTTCTGCAATGCCACCTGCCCCACCTACCAGTTGCTCGGTGACGAGCTGGACGGCCCGCGCGGGCGCATCTACCTGATCAAGCAGTTCCTCGAAGGCGGCGAGATCAGCGAGAACACCCAGGAGCACCTGGACCGCTGCCTGACCTGCCGCAACTGCGAGACCACCTGCCCCTCCGGCGTGGAGTACCACAAGCTGCTGGATATCGGCCGTGCCGCCATCGAGCTGCGCGTACCGCGTCCGCTGGGGGAACGCCTGCTGCGCGCCGGCCTGCGCAGCGTGGTACCGCGTCCGGCGCTGTTCAAGACGCTGGTCGGCGCCGGGCAAACGTTGCGCCCGCTGCTGCCAGCGCCGCTCAAGGCCAAGCTGCCGCGGGAAATCCGCGCGCCTCGCGAACGCCCCAGCGCCCCGCGCGAGCGCCAGGTACTGATGCTCGAGGGCTGCGTGCAGCCGGCCTTCTCGCCGAACACCAACGCCGCCGCGGCGCGCGTGCTGGATCGTCTGGGCATTGCCGTGCTCCCCGCCCGCGAAGCCGGCTGCTGCGGCGCCGTGGACTATCACCTGAACGCCCAGGACACCGGCCTCGCCCGCGCCCGGCGCAACATCGATGCCTGGTGGCCAGCCATCGAAGCCGGCGCCGAGGCCATCGTGCAGACCGCCAGCGGCTGCGGCGCCTTCGTCAAGGAATACGGCCTGCTGCTCAAGGACGATCCGCGCTACGCGGCCAAGGCGGCGCGGGTCAGCGAACTGGCCAAGGACCTGGTGGAGGTGCTGCGCGAAGAGCGCCTGGAAAACCTCCAACCCTGCGCCGAACGGCGCCTGGCGTTTCACTGCCCCTGCACCTTGCAGCACGCGCAGAAGCTCGGCGGCGCCGTGGAGGAGGTGCTCACACGTCTGGGCTTCGCCCTTAGCCCGGTGCCCGATGCGCACCTGTGCTGCGGCTCGGCCGGCACCTACTCGCTGACCCAGCCGGAGCTGTCCAAGCGTCTGCGCGACAACAAGCTCGAAGCCCTGGAGAGCGGCAACCCGGAGCTGATCGTCACCGCCAACATCGGCTGCCAGACGCACCTGGACGGCGCCGGACGCACCCCGGTGCAGCACTGGATCGAGGTGGTCGACGAGGCGCTGGGCTAGCCCGCTCGAGCTGATGGGTATCGCTTCGCTCAACCCATCCTACGGCTCCATCTCTGGTGGTGTGCTAGTCCGTAGGATGGGTAGAGCGCAGCGATACCCATCGTTGCCGCGCGACTACAACGCGCCACACTCCCTGACTACAGCGGCCAATCCTGCGCCCAGTAGTCCGGGGCGTTGTATAGCTCGCGCAGGTAGTCGACGAACAGGCGCACCTTGGCCGGAACGTGTCGGCGCTGCGGGTACACCGCCTGGATGTCGTAGTCCGGCAGGGCGAAGTCATCTAGCACGGTTTCCAGCTCACCCCGCGCCAGCTCGCGCTGGATCTCCCAGGTGGAGCGCCAGCCGATGCCCAGGCCCTGGCGAATCCAGGCATAGAGCAGCTCGCCGTCGTTGCAGGAAAGGTCTCCGGCGACCTTCACCGTCAGCGGCCGCCCCTCGCTGAGAAAGGTCCAGCCCCGCTGCGCGCCGCCCTGGGGATTGAACGCCAGGCAATTGTGTCGCGGCAGCGCCTCGGGGGTGGCCGGCCGGCCGTGCCGCGCGAAGTATCCCGGCGTGCCACACACCACCCGGCGATTGGCGCACAGCGGCACCGCAACATAGTCGGCATCCGGGCTACCGCCGATGCGGATGCTCATGTCGTAGCCTTCGCCGACCAGATCGACCACCCGATCGGTGAAGTCGAAGGACAACTGCAGCTCCGGGTAACGCTGACGGAAACCGAGCACATGGGGCGCCACGTGGCGTCGGCCGAAGCCCGCCGGCGCGGAAACCACCAGATGGCCGCTGAGCGACGCACCGCTGGCGGCGATACTCGCCTCCACGTCGTCGAACTCACGCAGCAGGCGGCGCGCCTGCTCGAGCAATTGCTCGCCCTCGTCGGTGAGCGTCAGGCCGCGGGTCGAGCGATGCATCAGCTTGACGTTGAGCCGCCGTTCCAGCGTATCCAGCCGCCGCCCGAGCAGCGCCGGGGTCACCCCCACCAGCGGCGCAGCAGCGGCGAAGCTGCCGCGATTGGCAACCTGGACGAAGCTGTACAACTCGGTATAGCGATCCATGGGGAATCCCAAGCCCATATTCGATACCTAGAGTATCGACAGAAACGGCTTTTTGGCTATTCCCGAGACGCGCGCAGGGGTGCATCCTGACGCCAATGAAGTCCCATTGAATCTCAACAAGAACAACCTTTTCGGAGTGCTCATGCTCAGCAAAGCCGTACTGACCCAGAACGAAGTCTCGCGCATCCTCGCCGCCGCCCGCGCCGAAGCCCAGGCCAATGGCTGGGCGGTCTGCATCGCAGTGGCGGATGACGGCGGTCACCCGCTGGCGCTGGAACGCCTCGATGGCGCCTCGCCCAACAGCGCCTACATCGCCCCGGAGAAGGCGCGTAGCGCTGCCCTGGCGCGCAAGGAGACCAAACTGCTGGAGGACATGGTCAACGGCGGGCGCACCGCCTTCGTCACCGCGCCGCTGATGACCAGCCTGGCCGGCGGCGTGCCGGTCCTGGTCGACGGCCAGGTGGTCGGCGCGGTGGGCGTCTCGGGCGTCACCCCCGAACAGGACGCGCAAGTCGCCAAGGCCGGCATCGCCGCCCTCTGAACATCCCAGATGACACACCCGTGCCCCAGCGGCACGGCCAGGAGAATCGCATGAACGACCGTATCAACTGCCAGCGCCTGCAGGTTGCCGCCAACCTCAAGGCATTCCTCGAAGACGAAGCCCTGCCGGGCACCGGCCTCGACGCGGAGAGTTTCTGGAAAGGCTTCGACGCCCTGGTCCACGACCTGGCGCCGAAGAACCGCGCACTGCTCGCCGAGCGCGACCGCCTGCAGGTCGAGCTGGACACCTGGCACAAGGCCAATCCCGGCCCGATCAAGAACATGCCGGCCTACCGCAGTTTCCTCGAGTCCATCGGCTACCTGCTGCCGCAGCCGACCGGCGTGAAGGCGACCACCAGCAACGTCGACAGCGAAATCGCTACCCAGGCCGGTCCGCAGTTGGTGGTGCCGGTGATGAATGCGCGCTACGCGCTGAACGCTGCCAATGCCCGCTGGGGCTCGCTGTACGACGCGCTCTATGGCACCGACGCGATCAGCGAGGACGACGGCGCGCAGAAGGGTCCGGGCTACAACGAAGTGCGCGGCGCCAAGGTCATCGCCTTCGCCCGCGACGTGCTCGACCAAGCCGCACCGTTGGCCAGCGGCTCGCACCGTGACTCGGTGAGCTACGCCATCGACGGCAGCCAGCTCAAGGTCACCCTCAAGAACGGCGAGCAGACTCGCCTCGCCCAGCCGGAAAAATTCGTCGGTTTCCAGGGTGACGCCAGCGCACCAAGCGCGGTGCTGCTGAAGAACAACGGCCTGCACATCGAGATCCAGATCGACGCCTCCAGCGCCATCGGCAAGACCGACCCGGCCGGCGTCAAAGACCTGCTGATGGAGGCCGCGGTGTCCACCATCCTCGACTGCGAGGACTCCATCGCCGCCGTCGACGCCGACGACAAGGTGCTGGTCTACCGCAACTGGCTGGGCATGATGAAGGGCGATCTCGAAGACAGCTTCGAGAAGGGCGGCCGCACCCAGACCCGTCGCCTCAACCCGGACCGCGAATACAGCGCCGTCGACGGCGGCACGCTGACCCTGCACGGACGCTCGCTGCTGTTCATCCGTAACGTCGGCCACCTGATGAGCAACCCGGCAATCCTCGACGGCGAAGGCCGCGAGATCCCCGAGGGCATCCTCGACGCGGTGTGCACCAGCCTGATCGCCCTGCATGACCTGAAGCGTCGCGGCAACTCGCGCACCGGCAGCGTCTACATCGTCAAGCCGAAGATGCACGGTCCGGCGGAAGTCGCCTTCGCCGCCGAGCTGTTCGGCCGCGTCGAGCAGTTGCTCGGCGTTCCGGCGAACACCCTGAAGATGGGCATCATGGACGAGGAGCGGCGCACCAGCGTCAACCTGATGGCCTGCATCGAGGCCGCCAGCGCCCGTGTCGCCTTCATCAACACCGGCTTCCTCGACCGCACCGGCGACGAGATGCACACCGCCATGGAAGCCGGCCCCATGCTGCGCAAGGGCGCGATGAAGAGCACGCCTTGGATCACCGCCTACGAGCGCAACAACGTGCTGGTCGGCCTCACCGCCGGACTGCGCGGCAAGGCTCAGATCGGCAAGGGCATGTGGGCCATGCCGGATTTGATGGCAGACATGCTGGTGCAGAAGATCGGCCACCCGAAAGCCGGCGCCAACACCGCCTGGGTCCCCTCGCCCACCGCCGCCGTACTGCATGCGCTGCACTATCACCAAGTGGATGTCCAGGCCGTGCAGCAGGAGCTGGAACAGGTCGACCTGACTGCCGCCCGTGATGGCATCCTCAACGACCTGCTCAGCGTGCCGGTCACCGCCACCCCGGACTGGGGCGACGCCGACAAGCAGCAGGAGCTGGACAACAACTGCCAGGGCATCCTCGGCTACGTGGTGCGCTGGGTCGAACAGGGCGTCGGCTGCTCCAAGGTGCCGGACATCCACAACGTCGGCCTGATGGAAGACCGCGCCACCCTGCGCATCTCCAGCCAGCACATCGCCAACTGGCTGTACCACGGCGTGGTCAGCGAAGCGCAAGTCCGCGAGACCCTGGAGCGCATGGCCAAGGTGGTCGACGGACAGAACGCCGGCGACCCGGCCTACCGCCCGATGGCCGCCGACTTCGCCGGCTCCTACGCCTTCCGCGCCGCCAGCGACCTGGTGTTCAAAGGCCGCGAACAACCGGCCGGCTACACCGAACCGCTGCTACACGCCTGGCGCCTGAAGTTCAAAGCCCAGGCCTGAGCGGCACGCTGAACGAAAGAGCCCGACCCGGAGATATACCCGGGCCGGGCTCTTTCTTTGAGATAAGCTCGGTGGCTTGTATGCCCGTAGTTAGCTGCCACCGACAGAGTGGCGATGATTTCTGAGCTGCCTACACGGCAGTGAAGACTACTGCCGCCTGCATGTGGAAGCGCGAGCATTTCTGAGCTGCCTACACGGCAGTGAAGCCTGGCTACGCGCCCTTCACGATGATCCTTATTTTCTGAGCTGCCTACACGGCAGTGAAGGTTGCCCAGCTCACCGCCCGCGATGCCGGGGATTTCTGAGCTGCCTACACGGCAGTGAAGTTCCAAAGCCAGAGCAGACGGTTCTGCGCGTCGTTTCTGAGCTGCCTACACGGCAGTGAAGTCCCGCAGTGTGAACGGGCCAGCGAACCGATCTTTCTGAGCTGCCTACACGGCAGTGAAGAGGGCCTGGCGCAGGGTCAGCACCGGCCCAGCTTTCTGAGCTGCCTACACGGCAGTGAAGCTTCTTGCGCTGCTGCTCCAGGGTCTCGTTGATTTCTGAGCTGCCTACACGGCAGTGAAGATCATGGCGCACCTCCTTGTGCGCCACCCTTACTTTCTGAGCTGCCTACACGGCAGTGAAGGCTTTGAGCCAGCCGAACGGCGCGGCGCTCAGTTTCTGAGCTGCCTACACGGCAGTGAAGGACGCGCAGGAGCGCCGCAATGGCCGCGCGCATTTCTGAGCTGCCTACACGGCAGTGAAGTATCGGTCCACTCCCCAGCCTCGCCGCCATAGTTTCTGAGCTGCCTACACGGCAGTGAAGCAGGTGTTCATCAACTCGGCGGTGATCGGGCATTTCTGAGCTGCCTACACGGCAGTGAAGTCATGGCCCTCCTGGGGCTTCGGAGACTTGATTTTCTGAGCTGCCTACACGGCAGTGAAGTCTACAATTATCTGACACGCCCCCTGAGGACTTTTCTGAGCTGCCTACACGGCAGTGAAGTCGCGGAATCGTCAGCCAGGCGGCATATGAAATTTCTGAGCTGCCTACACGGCAGTGAAGAGTTCTGGGGTATGCGCCCATTCGCCTACCCATTTCTGAGCTGCCTACACGGCAGTGAAGTGCTCAGGTGCGAGTCCTTGAGCCTGGTGCATTTTCTGAGCTGCCTACACGGCAGTGAAGTGCGCCGCCCCCGCTCTCCTGCACTTCCGCGATTTCTGAGCTGCCTACACGGCAGTGAAGTCCTGCGAGCGGGCCTCGATCTCGTCCATGCTTTTCTGAGCTGCCTACACGGCAGTGAAGCACCCAGCGCAGCTTGAGCAGCGGTTCGTCGCTTTCTGAGCTGCCTACACGGCAGTGAAGGTGGTGCCCGACTCCGTACCCGCCGGGTCAGGTTTCTGAGCTGCCTACACGGCAGTGAAGGACGTCGTCACCACCGACCCGAACGACGTGCTTTTCTGAGCTGCCTACACGGCAGTGAAGTCTCGGGTGGCCGCTGGTTGAGGAGTTGGGGTTTTCTGAGCTGCCTACACGGCAGTGAAGGTACCGTGCGCGTCACCGTGCTAGCCAACAGTTTTCTGAGCTGCCTACACGGCAGTGAAGGCGCTCGCCGGTCCAGAACGTGTAGGCCTCATTTTCTGAGCTGCCTACACGGCAGTGAAGGCATAGAAACCTCAGATGAACAGTGTGGTTACTTTCTGAGCTGCCTACACGGCAGTGAAGCAACGGAGCGTTGCGAGTGACGGGAACAGGGATTTCTGAGCTGCCTACACGGCAGTGAAGGGGTGAGCCGGCACGGATGGTGGGGGCCGTCATTTCTGAGCT
Source organism: Pseudomonas sp. R4-15 (assembly GCF_055768815.1). NCBI lineage: Bacteria > Pseudomonadati > Pseudomonadota > Gammaproteobacteria > Pseudomonadales > Pseudomonadaceae > Pseudomonas > Pseudomonas sp. R4-15. The sequence continues at coordinate 773,463 of NZ_CM147293.1, read as the reverse complement.
GCCTACACGGCAGTGAAGCACGCAGCCCGGGTATTCCTTTTTGCTTTCGTTTTCTGAGCTGCCTACACGGCAGTGAAGCCGATTGATTTCGACGCCGCCGGGACCCTTGTTTTCTGAGCTGCCTACACGGCAGTGAAGCAGCGCCTGAACCTGCGCGATCTTGTCCTCCATTTCTGAGCTGCCTACACGGCAGTGAAGTTGCCCATGGCTTTGCAGCTTCCGCGCAGGCTTTTCTGAGCTGCCTACACGGCAGTGAAGGCGGCCAGCCAGTTCGTTGATGCAGCGCTCGCTTTCTGAGCTGCCTACACGGCAGTGAAGAAGGGGCCGGAATTCAAACGCCAGCTTGATGATTTCTGAGCTGCCTACACGGCAGTGAAGCGAGATTGGCAGCCTGTCATCGATATGATGATTTTCTGAGCTGCCTACACGGCAGTGAAGCCCCGAACATCTCGAGCTGCTCATCACACCCATTTCTGAGCTGCCTACACGGCAGTGAAGTAGAGAAGATAACGGCTACGGCCTTGTCTGCCCAGGCCTTCAAAGGAATCGGCCAAGAAAACCCTCTTTTCTTAGATATCTGTAAGCCATTGATTTTAAAGCCTTGGCTCAAGGGTAGGAAAAAGAGGGTCGGCAACAATACGAAAAGATGCTAAATCGCCATGACGTCCCACGGAGCACGATCATGGATGATTTCAGCCCCTCCGATCTCAAGACCATCCTCCACTCCAAGCGCGCCAACCTGTACTACCTGCAGCACTGCCGGGTACTGGTCAATGGCGGGCGCGTCGAATACGTGACCGACGCCGGTAAGCAGTCGCTGTACTGGAATATCCCCATCGCCAACACCACCACCATCCTGCTCGGCACCGGCACCTCCATCACCCAGGCGGCCATGCGTGAGCTGGCCAAGGCCGGCGTACTGGTGGGCTTCTGCGGCGGTGGCGGTACGCCGTTGTTCTCGGCCAATGAGATGGACGTGGAGGTGGCCTGGTTTTCACCACAGAGCGAGTACCGCCCCACCGAGTACCTGCAGCAATGGGTGAAATTCTGGTTCGATGACGGGAAGCGCCTGCAGGCGGCCAAGGCCTTCCAGCTCGCACGGCTGCATCGTATCCGCGAAGGTTGGCTAAACAGCCGCCCGCTGAAGGACGCCGGCTTCGCTGTCGATGCCGCCGCCCTGGAAAATGCGTTGAGCGCTTCGCAGACCGCCATCGCCGCCGCGCCAGACAACACCTTCCTGCTCACCGAAGAAGCCCGCCTGAGTAAGTTGCTGTTCGCCCTCGCCGCCCGCGCCGTGAACTACGGCGAATTCACCCGCGCCAAGAAAGGCAGCGGTAGCGACCCGGCCAATCGCTTCCTCGATCACGGCAATTACCTCGCCTATGGCCTGGCTGCCAGCGCCACTTGGGTGCTGGGCATTCCCCACGGGCTCGCCGTGCTGCATGGAAAAACCCGCCGCGGTGGGCTGGTGTTCGACGTGGCCGATCTGGTCAAGGACGCCAGCATCCTGCCGCAGGCCTTCGTTTCGGCGGTGCGCGGCGACGAGGAGCAGGAGTTCCGTCAGGCCTGCATCGAGAACCTCACCCGCAGTGAGTCGCTGGACTTCATGATCGATACCCTCAAGGCGGTGGCCGAGGAGATCGACCGGTGAACGTGCTGCTGATCGCCCAGTGTGAAAAACGCGCGCTGGTGGAGAGCCGGCGCATTCTCGATCAGTTCGCCGAGCGCCGTGGCGAACGCACCTGGCAAACGCCGATCACTCAGGCCGGGCTGGATACCCTGCGCAAGCTGCTGAAGAAGAGTGCCCGGCGCAACACCGCCGTGGCCTGCCACTGGATCCGCGGCAAGGATCACAGCGAGCTGCTGTGGATCGTCGGCGACGCCAACCGCTTCAACGCCCAGGGCACCGTACCGACCAACAGCACCCGCCGCGACGTGCTGCGCAAGGATGACGAGAACGACTGGCACAGCGCCGAGGACATCAAGCTGCTGGCGCAGATGGCGGCGCTGTTCCATGACATCGGCAAGGCCAACGCCGCTTTTCAGGCCAAGCTGCGCAGCCGTCAGCCAGTGGCTGACGCCTATCGTCATGAGTGGGTGTCGCTGCGCCTGTTCGAAGCCTTCGTTGGCAGCGGCAGCAGCGATGCCGACTGGCTACAGCGCCTCAGCGGCGAAGGCTACGATGACGCGCTCCTCCGGCTGCGCTGCGACTATCCACAGGCGCAACCGGGCCCCTTTATCAGGGAGCATCTACCGCCGCTGGCCCAGGCCATCGGCTGGCTTATCGTCAGCCATCACCGCCTACCCGAGGCACAGACCAATGCCCGACGGCTCCTTGCGCTGCCACGTCCGATCCTGGCCGACTGGTGCGGCGCACGGCCTGGGGCCAGCGAGCAGGACAAGGCGGCCTGCTGGCACTTCGCCGAGGGCCATCTGCCCTTTGCCAGTAGCGCCTGGCGGCAGCGCGCGGCCCGTTGTGCCCAGGCACTGTTGCAGCGCCCCGCACTCCTGCAACGCATCAGCGACTGGCCGAACGATCCCTACCTGATGCACCTGTCGCGGCTGGTACTGATGCTCGCCGACCACCACTACTCCAGTCTGCGGGCCAACGCCCAGCTGGGTGCCCGCGACTTTCCCGCCTATGCCAATACCGACAAGGGCGGCGCATTGAAACAACGCCTGGACGAACACCTGCTCGGCGTGGCTCAGGACGCGCGACGCATTACCGGCCTGCTGCCGAGATTGGAGCGCAGTCTGCCGCGCATCGCCCGGCACAAGGGCTTCAAGCGCCGCGCCGGGGATGAACGCTTCCGCTGGCAGGACAAAGCCTTCGACCTCGCAAGCGGCCTGCGCGAAACCTCCGCGCGGCAAGGCTTCTTCGGCGTCAACCTGGCCTCCACCGGCTGCGGCAAGACCCTGGCCAACGGCCGTATTCTCTATGCCCTGGCCGATCCACAGCGTGGCGCCCGCTTCTCCATCGCCCTCGGCCTGCGCACCCTGACCCTGCAGACAGGCGAGGCCTACCGGGAAAAGCTCGGCCTCGGCGCAGACGACCTGGCGGTACAGGTGGGCGGCCTGGCGGTACGCGAGCTGTTCGAGCTGGGCGCCCGCCAGCGTCGGGCCGAAGCGACCGGCAGCGAGTCGACCGAGGCGCTGGACAACAGCCACGTGCACTACGAGGCCAACCTCGAAGACGGCCCGCTGCGTGACTGGCTCCAGCAGGATACGCACGCCCACCGGCTGGTCAGCGCGCCGGTACTGGCCTGCACCGTCGACCACCTGATCCCCGCCTGCGAGAGCACTCGCGGCGGCCGACAGATCGCTCCCATGCTGCGCCTGCTGACGTCCGATCTGGTACTGGACGAGCCGGATGATTTCGACCTGGCCGACCTGCCCGCCCTCATCCGCCTGGTGCATTGGGCCGGGCTGCTCGGCAGCCGTGTGCTGCTGTCTTCCGCCACCCTGCCGCCCGCACTGCTTCGTGCCCTGTTCGAGGCCTACAACGCGGGGCGCGCGGCTTATCGCCAGCACCGTGGCGAACCCAGTACCTCGGCTGAGATCTGCTGCGCCTGGTTCGATGAATTCGGCTGCCAAAGCTCCAGCCACGCGTTAGGCGAGAGCTTCGCCGAGCAGCATGCTGCCTTTATCACGCAGCGCCTTGGCCATCTAGGTCGGCAGCCCATCCGTCGCCGCGCAGAAGTCGTCCCGGTCGCCGTTGCCAGCCGCGAGCGCGCAGCCATCTGTGCCGAGCTGGCCACGCAGTTGCCTACCTGGATGGGCGAACTGCACACCCGGCATCACAGCCAGGCACCGAGCGGCCAGCGGGTCAGCTTCGGCCTGCTGCGGCTGGCCAATATCGACCCTTTGATCGAACTGGCTCAGGCGCTGTATGCCCAGGGCGCACCACAAGGCGTTCGCCTGCACCTTTGCGTCTACCACTCGCGCTTTCCGTTGCTGCAACGCTCGTCCATCGAGCGTGAACTGGACAGCCTGCTACGCCGTCACCAACCCGAGGCCATCTTCGACCAGCCGACCGTACGGCAGGCATTGGCGCAGCATCCGGAGGCGGACCACCTGTTCGTCGTGCTGGCCTCGCCGGTGGCCGAGGTGGGGCGCGATCACGACTACGACTGGGCCATCGTCGAGCCGTCTTCGATGCGCTCAATCATCCAGTTGGCCGGACGCATCCGCCGCCATCGTCCCGCCGCCTGCGAAGCCGCCAACCTCTACCTGCTGTCACACAACCTCAAGGCCCTGCAGGGTCAGGCTGAAGCCTTCGTCCGACCAGGATTCGAGGACAAGCACTGGCACCTCGCCAGCCATGACCTGCGCGAGCTGCTGCCGGAAGACTCATTCGCCATCGACGCCACGCCGCGCATCGTCGAGCCGCAGACGCTGCAGCCGAAAAATCGCCTGGTCGATCTGGAGCACGCGCGCCTGCGCGCCGGCCTGCTCGGCGAGGGCGCCAGCAGCACCGCGTTCAGCGCCCCGCTGTGGTGGCAGAGCCCGGCCCCCTTGAGCGGCGTGTTGCAGCACCAACAACGCTTTCGCCAAGGGCAGCCGCAGCTCGACTACGCCCTGCTGCCCGAAGACGATGATGCATCGAGCTTCAGCTTCCAGCGCGACGAACAAGACGGTACCTGGCGAGCCGTAGGCAACCTGTACAGCGAGTTGCCGTTGCAACAGGGGCCGCGTGTCCACTCTTGGGGGCAGGTTGGCTATGCGGCAGAGCTGGTTGCCCTGGCCGAGCAGAAGAACCTCAGCCTGCGCGACTGCGCCATGCGCTACGGTCAGGTGAGCCTCGACTGCCAGTACAACGACGGCACCGCCACTGACCTGAGCTGGCGCTGGCACCCCCTGCTCGGCTTTGCCCGCGACAAATAATCCTCATGACGATGAGGATTTGATATGCAGGCCACACGCGAGAACGCCCATGAACTCGGCCAATGGGCGCACCTCGCGCGTAGGACGCAGAACATTCGCCAGGACGCCGCCGGTAGCATCGGCGTCAGAGTGAACTTCCTCGGCAAGGTCGGGCGCGGCAGCGAAAACGTGCAGTGGGGCAAGTTGTTTTCAGGTGCTGGAAGGCCTGGACCTGCGGCTGATCGTCGACCTGCCGGAGGAACACAACTCGCTAACAAGGGGCAAGGCTTGCACGGACGTGTAAAGAAAACTCCCTTTTTTTTACACGTGCGCCGACACGTGTAAAAAAAATCCGATTTCTTTTACACGTTGTCGACGTGAGCTGCGTTGGCCAACAGCTCGAACAACGCGTCATTGAGATAGAGGTTTTCCTTACCGAGACGATGCTTGCTCAGCAACCCCAAATCAACTGCAGCTTCAAGGTACTTGGTCGCCGTCGGACGGCTAACCGCCAACTCCGCCTGAACGAACTCCACCTTGGTGTATGGGTGCCAGAACAGGTTGTTAAGCAAGTCCTGGCTGTACACCTTGGGCCGCTGGGCGCGCAGTGTTTCCTTGTACTGCTGCATCAGCTCCTTGATTCCGTATATCAGCTGGGTCGTCTGCGCGGCCGTCTGCTCCACGGCATCGAGCATGAACAACACCCACTCTTCCCAACGCCCGTGATCCCTCACCGCTTGCAGCAGCTCGTAATAACGCGCCTTGTTCTGATTGATGTAGCGCGACAGGTAAAGCACCGGACTACCCAACAGGTCGCAAAGCACCAGATACAGCACATTGAGGATGCGACCAGTACGACCATTACCGTCGTAGAACGGATGGATGCTCTCGAACTGATGATGCAGCACGGCCATGCGCGTCAGCAGATCCCAGTCACAGACCTCGGTCTCGTTGATGAATCGTTCCAGATTCCCCATCAGCGCGATGACTTCGCCCGGATGTTGCGGCGGGCTATAAACCACCTCACCCGTCTGCTGGTTCTTCAACTGAGTGCCCGGCAGGCGGCGAAAACCTCGGAGAATCCCTCCTTGAGCGCGCGGGCGTAGTTGTGCACCTCCTTGGCCGCCAGGCTGACGAAGTGGCGGCCAATGCTGTCGCTACGGTAAAGATCATCCTGCGTGGTGATGATGTTCTCGATGGCCGAGCTGTCCTTGGCTTCCTGAAGCGACAGCGTGTTTATCAGGATGTCCTGATTGGGCATGCTGTCGGCCACCCCCTTAAGCTCGGCCAAAGCCTGGTGAGCGCGCGCCAGCTTACGCAATACGGCACGCGTCTCGATGTCCTCGGCGAAGGGTAATTGCGGCGGGCGATAGGCCATGTTTCATCCTTTCTGTGCTGCCTATACGGCAGTGAACCGGGCTCACACTTTCTTGCCAATCCGGTATGTCGCTGAGCTGCCTGTTCGGCAGTGTATCCGGAAAGCATCTTTCTCTGAGCTGCCACACCGGCAGTGCTCTCAGGTTAGTTGAATCACTGAAAGTATCTTGGAAAAACCAAGAATGCCTTCTAGGCTGAGGAAAGCCGATTCGACAGGGAAGATCGCTATGGCTCCGTCACCCACTACAGCTGCACTCCGCGACCTGATTCACACGTTCATCCATACCCGTCTGCAGGCCAAGCTCGACAAGCTGGCCGAGGACGATCCCAAACGCCAGAAACTGCTCGAAGAGCATCGCCCCGACGCCTGGCTGGCCGATGCCGCGCGCCGAGTGGCGCAGATCCAGCTGGCCACCCACACGCTCAAGCCGCTGCACCCCGATGCCCGCGGCAGCAGCCTGCACGCGCCGCCACCCGCCGTCGAACTGCCCGGGCTGGTATCCAGCCATTGCCTGCGCAGCGGCTGGGAAGACGACGTGGTGGGCAACGCGGCGGCGCTGGATGTGTTCAAGTTCCTCAAGCTGGAACACGCAGGCCTTAGCCTGCTGCAGCGCATGCTCGAGCACGATGAGGACTTGCTTGCCGCCCTGAGCGACGATGCCGAGCAAGCTGAAGCCTGGCGCGCTTGCTTCATCGCCATCACCGAGAGTCGTGGGGCTCCGGCCTCGCACTCACTGGCCAAACAGGTCTACTTCCCTCTCGCGGACGGCAGCTATCACCTGCTCGCCCCGCTGTTCCCCACCAGCCTGGTGCAGCGGGTGCACAAGCGCATGCGCGAGGACCGTTTCGGCGAGACGGCCAAGGCCGCGCGTGAGGCGCACAAGGCTCGGCAGCCCTTCACCCATGGTTACTGCGAATACCCCAACCTGGCGATCCAGAAGTTCGGCGGCACCAAGCCGCAGAACATTTCCCAGCTCAACAGCGAGCGCTACGGCGAGAACTGGCTGTTGCCTTCACTGCCACCACAGTGGCGCACCCTCGACCTGCGCCCGCCGCTGCGCCGCGACTCGGCCTTCGAGTTTGTCTATCGCAACGACCGGGCGCTGCGCGGGCGCGTGGCCGAGCTGCAGCACTTCTTGCGCGTCACCGAGCACAACAACTGGCAGATCCGCCGCAAGCGCGCGCGACTGCTCGGCGAGATCGCCGATGCCTTCCACCAATACGCCGCCGAACTGCTGGAGGCCAATCGCAGCGGCAATCTGGCCGCCGGCTGGAGTGCCCAGGCCGATTGCCGCCTGGACGACAGCGAACGGCACTGGCTCGACCCCCTGCGCGCCCACGACGACAGCGAGTTCCACAGCGCCCACCTGTGGCGCGACTGGCCGGAGCAGGTCAGCAAGCGCTTCGGCAACTGGCTCAACGCCAGGCTCGACCACGACAGCCTGCGTGTTGGCGAAGCCGAAGCGGATTACTGGCGCGGCGAACTGCACGACGAACTGAAACTGTTCAAGGAGATGCTCGACGATGGACGCGCCTGAAGCCCTGCTGTTGCTACCGCACCTGCGGGTGCAGAGCGCCAATGCCATTTCCGGTCCACTGACCTGGGGGTTTCCCGCCGTCACGGCCTTCACCGGTTTCGTCCATGCCCTGCAACGCAAGCTGCGTGAGGAAATGGACATCGACCTGGACGGCGTCGCGATCGTCTGCCATCAGCACCAGGCACAGACCTCGCAACCTGCGGGCAAACGCACTCAGGTCTTCCACCTGACGCGCAACCCGGTCGGTAAGGATGGCGGTACCGCCGCCATCGTCGAAGAAGGCCGTATCCATCTGGAAGTGAGCCTGCTGATCGGCGTCTCCGGCGATGTGCTCGACGGCTTGCTGGATAAAGAAACCATCGCCCAGCGCGCCTGGGATATCGCCCTCGGCATGCGCCTGGCCGGCGGCAGCCTGCTGCCGCCGGCCAGGAAACCCAGCGAGCGCCAGCAACCGAGCCTGATCGAGTGGCCCGGCAATGCCGAGGAGGAGGTCCGCCTCAGCCGCCGTCTGGCGCAACGGTTGTTGCCCGGCTTTGCGCTGATCCCCAGAGACGACCTGCTCAGCACCCATACGTCAGCCCTACAAGCAAGCGACCCGAGCCTCGATGCCCTGGATGCCCTGCTCGACCTCAGCCGCCTGAACGTCGATCCACCTGGCGAAGGCGACGGCTGGCACCTGCGCCCACGCAGCGGCTGGCTGGTACCTATCCCGCTGGGCTACCGCTCGCTGTCGGCCCATGAGCCCGGCCACGTGCGCAACGCCCGCGACCGCAGCGTGCCGTTCCATTTCGTCGAAAGCCTCTACGGCCTGGGCGAGTGGCGTAGCCCACATCGTTTCACCGATATCCGCCAGTTGCTCTGGTACCACCAGGCCGAGCCTGAGACCGGCCTGTTCCGCTGCAATACCCCTTTCCTCAATCTCGAAGCCCTCGCATAAGGACATCCGACATGGCCAAGACCACCGAACTGACCACCGCCTCCGTACTTGCCTTCGAGCGCAAGCTCGACCCTTCCGACGCGCTGCTCTATGCCGGACGCTGGAGCGAGCGTGACAGCAACGCCTGGCAGCCCATCGAAATCCGCGAGAAGTCCGTGCGCGGCACCATCTCCAACCGCCTGAAAACCAAGGATCGTGATCCGGCCAAACTGGATGCCTCGATCCAGGCGCCCAACCTGCAGACCGTCGACGTCGCCGCCCTTCCCGCCGATGCCGACACCCTCAAGGTACGTTTCAGCCTGCGCGTGCTCGGCGGCGCCGGCACCCCTTCGGCCTGCAACGACGCCGACTATCAGACCAAGCTGCTGGCCACCGTGCGCGCCTATGTCGAACAGCACGGCTTCAGCGAACTGGGCCGGCGCTACGCCGCCAACCTGGCCAACGGCCGTTTCCTCTGGCGCAACCGGGTCGGCGCCGAAGCCGTCGAGGTACGCATCGCCCGACTGCAGAACGGTGAAGCGGCGCAACGCTGGGTGTTCGACGGGCTCGACCTGTCGCTGCGCAGCTTTGCCGCCCAGGCGGAGGTCGACAGCCTCGGCGCCGTGATCGCCGACGGCCTGGCCGGCAAGGGCCATCTGCTGCTGGAAGTAGTCGCCTTCGTGCGTATCGGCGCCGGCCTTGAGGTGTTCCCCTCGCAGGAACTGATACTCGACCGCGGCGACAAGGGCGGCAAGAGCAAGACGCTCTACCAGGTGCGCGACGTGGCAGCGATCCACTCGCAGAAGATCGGCAACGCCCTGCGCACCATCGACACTTGGTACCCGGAAGCCGGCGAGCTCGGTCCCATCGCCGTCGAACCCTATGGCTCGGTCACCTCGCAGGGCAAAGCCTACCGCCAGCCCAAGGACAAGGCCGACTTCTACAGTCTGTTCGATGCCTGGGTGCTCAAGGACGCCGAGCCGGCAGTGGAGCAGCAGCACTACGTGATCGCCAACCTGATCCGGGGTGGCGTGTTCGGCGCCGCCGAGGAGAAATGACCGTGGATCACTACCTCGATCTCACACTGCTGCCCGACCCGGAATTCCCGGCGACGCAACTGATGAACGCGCTGCTGGCCAAGTTGCACCGGGGTCTGCACGACCTGCGTCGGACGGATGTGGGCATTAGTTTTCCGGATGTGGAGGGCGACACCCAAGGCCTAGGACCGCGCCTGCGTTTGCATGGCTCGTCCGAGGCGCTGGACCGGCTGCTCGCCCTGGACTGGCTGCGCGGCATGCGCGACCACCTGAAACTGGCTGACCTGCGGCCGATCCCGGCGCAGGTGCAATGGCGCTGCGTCAGCCGTGTGCAGGTGGACAGTAACCCGGAGCGTGCGCGCCGGAGACTGATCAAGCGGCACGCTATCAGCGAAGCAGAGGCACGCCAACGCATCCCCGACAGCGCCGAAAAACGCTGCGACCTGCCCTATGCCACCCTGCGCAGCAGTAGCAACGGCCACAGCTTCCGACTATTCATCCGCCACGGCCCACTGCTCGACAACCCCGTCCCCGGCGCCTTTGGCGCCTATGGCCTGAGCAATCAGGCGACCATTCCCTGGTTCTGACCCTCTTTTTCCTCACAAAGGGAGCTCCTGCAAAATCAAGGACTTGCAGGCAGCTCCGAAAAAAGGGTTTTCAGGAAAACGGCGCAAGAGTTCTTTAACAAACAAACCGTTAGGCTTCCCAGGCTCTACTTCACTGCCGCGTAGGCAGCTCAGAAATCAGATGAACAGTGTGGTTACGGAAAAAGCCGCTTCACTGCCGCGTAGGCAGCTCAGAAATGCAAACTCTGCGGCTCATCCAACACCAGCGCCTTCACTGCCGCGTAGGCAGCTCAGAAAATCACTCAATGGAAGTCCAGGGGCGTCCCTGCTCTTCACTGCCGCGTAGGCAGCTCAGAAATCCAGGAAAATGGCTTCAAATTCGCTACGTTCCTTCACTGCCGCGTAGGCAGCTCAGAAACTTGCTGCAGCTCGAACGTCGCCGGCGAAAAGCTTCACTGCCGCGTAGGCAGCTCAGAAATACGGCGGGTGCTACTGGATCGCGCAGAAGGACTTCACTGCCGCGTAGGCAGCTCAGAAAAGCCCAGCTAACCGAGCCGTCCCCGGCACCCCCTTCACTGCCGCGTAGGCAGCTCAGAAAATCGGCACGACGTTCGGCGCAGGCGATGGCTCCTTCACTGCCGCGTAGGCAGCTCAGAAACAGCCAAGCGGCATCCTATCTGCCCCTGGCGCCTTCACTGCCGCGTAGGCAGCTCAGAAATTCGTCTCGAAGCCACTGTCATGCACCGCTGGCTTCACTGCCGCGTAGGCAGCTCAGAAAGCCGGGTTCGCACGCCTGCTGCTCTGGTCGGACTTCACTGCCGCGTAGGCAGCTCAGAAAGTCCTGCTGCAGCCTGATCCGCAGGCGCTTGTCTTCACTGCCGCGTAGGCAGCTCAGAAATAACTGTAACGAACAGAGATCCAGATTTATCACTTCACTGCCGCGTAGGCAGCTCAGAAATGGGCACGGATCTCGGACAACGTCATAGATTTCTTCACTGCCGCGTAGGCAGCTCAGAAATTGCCGCCGTGCGCGAGCACGCCGCTGACGAACTTCACTGCCGCGTAGGCAGCTCAGAAAAGAGCGTGACCGTCGATGACGTGGCGCCGCTGCTTCACTGCCGCGTAGGCAGCTCAGAAAGCTGTCGCACTGAGCAGGATCGCAAGGGCGAGCTTCACTGCCGCGTAGGCAGCTCAGAAATCATCCTTGCAGCCCTCGCGCTGGCAGGCCTCCTTCACTGCCGCGTAGGCAGCTCAGAAATTAATAAGATCGGCATTAATATTCGTAATGCTCTTCACTGCCGCGTAGGCAGCTCAGAAAAGTGCTCGCCACGGCGACAGAGGGCGGCTGTTCTTCACTGCCGCGTAGGCAGCTCAGAAATACGGGGCGGGTTATCCGCCGCAGGTGGCGACCTTCACTGCCGCGTAGGCAGCTCAGAAAGCCGATCTGGCGGCGGTGCTCGAAGCGGGACTCTTCACTGCCGCGTAGGCAGCTCAGAAATGCCGACGATGCAGCACCACCGGACTGAGCAACTTCACTGCCGCGTAGGCAGCTCAGAAAACAGTGGATGCGCGTCTACTTCGCCGAGTTGGCTTCACTGCCGCGTAGGCAGCTCAGAAATCGAAGTAAGGCGCCACGCTCGACCAGTTGGCCTTCACTGCCGCGTAGGCAGCTCAGAAAGCGCAGATACGCCAATTCATTACCAGAACCAACTTCACTGCCGCGTAGGCAGCTCAGAAAATGCCGCGGAACTGGTGGCGCTCCAGCACCCTCTTCACTGCCGCGTAGGCAGCTCAGAAATACGACCGGTACGTGGTGTGTAGCGTGCCGCTCTTCACTGCCGCGTAGGCAGCTCAGAAAAGAAGCTGCCCAGGGGCATATGCAGCGCTAGCCTTCACTGCCGCGTAGGCAGCTCAGAAAGTCACGCTGCGGCGAAATAAGCGTGTGCGGGGCTTCACTGCCGCGTAGGCAGCTCAGAAAGCGCACGAATGCGGTATTCGCCAGGCGCGTACCTTCACTGCCGCGTAGACAGCTCAGAAATTTCCGATTACTGGCCGGCACGTATCTGAGCCCTTCACTGCCGCGTAGGCAGCTCAGAAATATACCTGCCGAAAAGGTGGGCGGATGGGCTCCTTCACTGCCGCGTAGGCAGTTCACAATAGGAACACCACCATCGAGTACCGGAAAGATCCCATTGCACCCCGTCGTATTCAGCACCGCTATTGACCATATTCTCTGTCCCATGGACCTCCGCCCCATACTTTTGGCGCCCATGGGCTTGAGTCTCCAAGTAAGCATTCCCGGTTTATGTGCTTTTTTGAGTCGACTGGTCAGTCAATGGGTGCCCTCGGCGAGTCGCTGAGCTAGTCTACGAAGGCCCTTACAACGCTTGCTGCAGGGGCTTTCGCTCATCCGGCTCGCTTCCTGGCGTGGCCTGCGAAACGGTGGTTCTCATGGAGCCCGAGGTAACGCCAGGAAAACAGCGGTTCACAAGAACAAAAAAGGACCCAACCCATGAGTCAAACGATGCTGTCGTTATTGGCCTTCCTGCCGCTGGTGCTGGCGGGGGTGCTACTGATCGGCTTTCGCTGGCCGGCGAAATACGCCATGCCCCTGGTCTTCATCCTCACTGCGCTGATCGGTCTCACCGCCTGGGACATGACCCCGGTGCGCGTCCTCGCATCCAGTCTGCAGGGGCTGATTCTCACCGCGGCGATCCTCTGGATCATCTTCGGCGCGATCCTGTTGCTCAACACGCTCAAGCATTCCGGTGGCATCGCCGCGATTCGCCGTGGCTTCTCTGGCATCAGCCCGGACCGCCGGGTACAGGCGCTGATCGTCTGCTGGCTGTTCGGTTGCTTCATCGAGGGCGCATCCGGCTTCGGCACGCCCGCCGCAGTGGCGGCGCCGCTGATGGTGGCGCTGGGCTTCCCGGCGCTGGCTGCGGTGGTGGTCGGGATGATGGTGCAATCCACGCCGGTCTCCTTCGGCGCGGTCGGCACACCGATCCTGGTCGGTGTGGCTTCGGGCCTGGATCGCACCGGTATCAGTGAGCAATTGGTGGCCAACGGCAGCAGCTGGGACATCTTCTTCGACCTGATCGTCGACCGGGTGGTGATCATCCACGCCCTGTGTGGCGTGCTGATGCCGTGGATCATGGTCAGCGTGATGGTGCGCTTCTTCGGCAAGAACAAATCCTGGGCCGATGGCCTGGCGATGTTCCCCTTCGCACTGTTCACCGCCATCTGCTTCGTCGTGCCCTACACCCTGGCCGGGGTCTTCCTCGGACCGGAGTTCCCCTCCATGGTCGGCGGGCTGGTCGGTCTGGCCATCGTGGTCCCGGCCGCCAAGGCGGGCTTCCTGGTACCCAAGGAAGCCTGGGACTTTCCCGAGGCCTCGCAATGGCCGCCCGAGTGGCTGGGCACCATCAAGATGAACCTCGACCAGTATCCGGACCGCAAGCCGATCTCGGTACTGATGGCCTGGATTCCCTACGTGCTGCTGGCGGTGCTGCTGGTCCTCACCCGTACCGTTCCCGAGCTCAAGGCGTTTCTATTGGGCATCGCGGTGGGCTGGAAGAACATCCTCGGGGAGACCGGGGTGAACGGCAGCCTGGAGCCTCTCTATCTGCCGGGCGGCATCCTCTGCGTGGTGGTGTTGATCACCTTCTTCCTGCACCGTATGCGCGGGCCGCAGTTGGCCGCGGCGATCTCCGAATCCAGCCGTACCCTGGTCGGTGCCGGCTTCGTCCTGGTGTTCACCATTCCGATGGTGCGCATCCTCATCAACTCCGGGGTGAACGGCTCGGATCTGGTGTCGATGCCGGTGGCGATGGCGCAGTTGGTCGCCAACAGCGTGGGCGGTATCTACCCGCTGTTCGCCCCTGCGGTCGGTGCCCTGGGAGCCTTCATCGCCGGCTCCAACACCGTGTCCAACCTGATGCTCTCGCAGTTCCAGCTGGGTACGGCGGAGTTGCTCGGGCTATCGGGTGCGCTGATGGTCGCGCTGCAGTCGGTGGGCGCGGCGGCGGGCAACATGATCGCCATCCACAACGTGGTGGCGGCGTCGGCCACTGTCGGCCTGCTCGGTCGCGAAGGGGTGACCCTGCGCAAGACGTTGCTGCCGACGTTCTATTATCTGGTCATGGCCGGCGTCATCGGGCTGATCGGCTTTTTCGTGATCGGCCTGGTCGATCCGCTGATGGGCGCGCTGTAGGCGCCCGCGGCTCGGTAGCAGGCTAATGGAATGGCACTCCCCAGGCGTGCCATTCTGGGAGCTGCGTAGTGCGACGCAGAGGCGTCGCAGCAACCTTGGCGCCTGCCCGGGAAGGGCGGCGCGACACAACAACAACAAACCGTCGAGAGGCAAAACATGCGCAAACCCGAACTCGCCGCGGTCATCGCGGACAAGGCCGATCTGAGCCGTGACCAGGCCAACCGTGTCCTCAACGCCATGCTCGATGCCATCACCGAGGCGCTCAACCGCAAGGAGAGTGTGACCCTGGTGGGCTTTGGCACCTTCGTCCAGCGCCATCGCGGCGCGCGCACAGGGAAGAACCCGCAGACCGGCCAGCCGGTGCCCATCCGCGCCAGCAACACCGTGGCGTTCAAGCCTGGCAAATCGCTGCGCGAAGCCATTGGCTGAGGCATTCACCGCTTAACGCAATCGGGCGCCCTAGGGCGCCCGATTCAGTTGCGACAGTGGCGGATCAGGCCGGCAACGAGCGCGACAGGTCGCGCAATGCGGCTTCGGCGTTGAGCATGCGCTGCAGCGCATCCTGGGCACCGGCTTCGGTCAGTTCCAGGCGTTCGAGCAGCGCTGGCGGGATCGCTTCCTGCGGGCCGGAGCCGATGCCACGACTACGCAGCAGACGTAGCGCCAAATACAGCAGATTGGCGTAGGTGGCGTGCTCGCCACTGTAGTCCGGATCGTTCTGGAAGCGCAGTGCGGTGGCGATCTCCGCGGGCATCTCCCAGTGCTGCATCAGCCAGGCGCCGATCTGCTCGCGGGTCACGCCGAGCAGGTGTTGCTCGAGGTCGTCGTGCTCGACGTGTGGATTGACCTCCAGGTGCCGGCACAGCAGCGAGAAGTGCGGCGGGAAAACGTGCGCCAGGACCAGGTAGCCGAAGTTGTGCAGCAGCCCGCCAAGATAGGCCAGGCCAGCCTCCGGGCGCAGATGGCGGGGCATCGCACGGACCAGGCCTTCGACCACTGCCGCGGTGTAGATCGCCTGCTGCCAGTAGGGCGTCGCGGGCCGCGGACGATCCTGTGGCAGCGCCATGGTCTTGCCCAGGGCCAGGCCGAGGGCGAGGTTGATCACCAGGTCGAAACCGAGCACGCGGACGATGGCGTCCTCCACGGAGCGGATCTTCACCTGGGAGCCGTAATAGGGCGAGGCGGCCCAACTGATCACCTGCGCGGCCAGTGCCGGATCGGTCTCCACCACATCGGTGACGTCCTCCACGCTGGCTTCGGGATTGACCCGTAGCTTGATGATCTTCTGCGCCGTGAGGTTCAGCGGCGGAATCTCGATGGTCTCTTCCAGACGCTGGCGGATGCGCCGCGCGGTGAAGGTTTCCACTGCGCGGGTGATCTGCGCATGGTCGTCCGCCGGCCGGCTGCGATTGGGGTTGATCCCGGCCAGGTCCACGGCGAAGCGTGCGGCACTGGCCTTGCCCAGCAGGCTGCGCATGGCATCGCGCGACAGTTCGAGGAACAGCCCCGGCGTGCCCGAGTCGAGCAGCAAGCGCGGTTGCGCGAGCAGGCGCTCGTCGTACAGGCAGGGCGCGTTGGCCAACAGCGGCAGGCCCGGCAGGCCCTCCAACTGCTGGCCGGAGAGCAGCGCTTGCAACTGCGCTGGCGCCAGCGCCGTCAGACGCCGCCCGGTCAGTTCGGCAAGCGCCGCGAGATCCAGCAGGTGGCTGCGCGGAAACAACACCAACAGGCTGCCGATGCTGTCGCCCAGCAACACGCTCTGCACCCGTGCCTCATCGGGGATGCCCAAGGCATCCTGGCGTTCCAACAGCGGCACACCCAGCTTGGCCAGGTGCTGCAATACGGGAAGGGGCGCGTGGAAGGCGGCGGCGGCCACCTGGAGGGGATCGGTCATGACATGTTCCAGGGCTCTTTTTTCACTCCGGAGTATAACCAGCCTGCGCGGCGTCTGTGCTCGGCTCGTCAGAAAGCACCGAGATTCAGACCTGCCCATACTGCTGGCCGTGTCGCAGCCAGCGCTCCAGCAGCGGACTGGCATGGCTGGGCCAGTGCTGCAACAGTGCCTGGGCGGCGTCCCGCACCGAAGGCAGCAGTTCGGCATCACGCATCAGGTCGGCGACCTTGAACTGCAGCAGGCCGGTCTGGCGCACGCCGAGCATCTCGCCAGGCCCGCGCAGTTCCAGGTCCTTTTCGGCGATGACGAAGCCATCGGTGGTCTCGCGCATGATGCCCAGGCGCTCGCGCCCCAATTGCGAGAGCGGTGCATGGTAGAGCAACACGCAATGGCTCGCGGCGCTGCCCCGGCCGACCCGCCCGCGCAGCTGATGCAGCTGTGCCAGACCGAGGCGCTCGGGGTTCTCGATGATCATCAAGCTGGCGTTGGGCACATCGACGCCCACCTCGATCACCGTGGTGGCGACCAGCAGTTGCAGCTCGCCACGCTTGAAGGCGTCCATCACCTCGGCCTTTTCCGCGGCCTTCATGCGTCCGTGGATCAGCCCCACCGAGAGCTCGCCGAGCGCCGCGGACAACTCCTCGAATGAGGTCTCCGCGGCCTGGCAGGTGAGTTCCTCGGACTCCTCGATCAGCGTGCACACCCAATACGCCTGCCGCCCCTCGCGGCACGCCGCGCGCACCCGCTCGATGACCTCCATGCGCCGACTGTCGGCGATCACCAGGGTATTCACCGGCGTACGCCCCGGCGGCAGTTCGTCGAGAATCGAGGTGTCCAGGTCGGCATAGGCGCTCATCGCCAGGGTCCGCGGGATCGGTGTGGCGGTCATGATCAACTGGTGCGGGCAAAGGCGTCCGTCGACGCCCTTCTGCCGCAACGCGAGACGCTGCTGCACGCCGAAGCGGTGTTGTTCGTCGATGATGACCAGCGCCAGACGGGCGAACTTCACCTCCTCCTGGAACAGTGCGTGGGTGCCGACCACCATAGGCGCACCACCGGCGATGCGTTCCAGTGCGGCGGCACGCGCCTTGCCCTTGAGCTTGCCGGCGAGCCAGGCGACCTCCAGGCCGAGCGGCTCCAGCCAGCGGGAGAAGTTCAGGAAATGCTGCTCGGCGAGAATCTCGGTGGGCGCCATCAGCGCCACCTGGTAGCCCGCCTCCAGCGCCTGCAACGCGGCCAGCGCGGCGACCACCGTCTTGCCGGCGCCGACGTCGCCCTGCACCAGGCGCAGCATCGGTTCGTCCTGGGCCAGGTCGTAGGCGATCTCCGCGGCCACGCGCTGCTGCGCGCCGGTGGGCGTGAAACCGAGGTTGCCGAGAAAACGCGGGGGCAGTTCGTGGGCCGCCGGCAAGGCCGGCGCGGCCTGGGCACGGATGCGCTCGCGCAGGCGCTGCAGGGAAAGCTGGTGCGCCAGCAGCTCCTCGAAGGCCAGGCGGTGCTGCGCCCAGTGCCGGCCTTCGGCGAGCTCCTCCAGGTCGGCGTCCGGCGGCGGTCGATGCAGGTAGCGGATGGCTTCGGCCAGCGGGCCCAGGTCGTAGTCCCGGGCCATTTCCGCCGGCAACCAGTCCGGCAGGCTATGCGGACCCAGGCGCGCCAGCGCCTGCGCGGAAAGCTGGCGCAGGCGCTGCTGGGTCAGGCCCTCGGTGGTCGGGTAGATCGGCGTCAGGCTCTGCTCCACGGGTGCCGGCGCGGCAGCGTCCACCGCGCGGTATTCGGGGTGGTAGATCTCGAGACCGGTGGCGCCCGGGCGCACCTCGCCGTAGCAGCGCAGTTGGGTGCCGCGGGCCATGCCGTCCTTCTGCGCCTGGCTGAAGTGGAAGAAGCGCAGGCTCAGGGTGCCGCTGCCGTCCTGCAGGCGCACCAGCAGGCTGCGGCGCCGGCCCATCACCACGTCGGCGCCGGCCACCGTGCCTTCGACCACCGCATCCTGCCCCGGGCGCAGCGCGCCGATGGCGGTGATGCGGGTGCGGTCCTGGTAGCGCAGCGGCAGGTGGAAGAGCACGTCCTGGAGGTTTTCCAGGCCAACCTTGGCGAGCTTCTCGGCGAGCGCGGCGCCCACCCCCTTCAGGGCGGTCACCGGCAGCTGGGCGAGCTCGCTCATGCGCGGCGCGCGTCGTCCCGGGCCGGAGCCTGCGCCACCGAGCACAGTCGCATGGAGTCGGCGACCACTTCGATGGCCTTGGGCCGCGGGAAACTGGCGCGCCAGGCGATCGCCACGGTGCGATAGGGCACCGGCGGGCTGATCGGCCGCACCTCGAGGATGCCGGGCGCGTAGTGATGACTGTCCACCGCCGACAGCGGCAGGATCGAGATGCCCAGGCCGGAGGCGACCATGTGGCGGATGGTTTCCAGCGAGCTGGACTCCACCGTGGTGTGCTTGCTCGCTTCTTCGCCCCGGCGTCCGGTGGTCGGACAGGCTTCGAGCACCTGGTCGCGGAAGCAATGGCCCTCGCCGAGCAGCAGCAGGCTCTTGTCGTTGAGCATCGAGGCATCGATGCTTTCACGCGCCGTCCAGGGATGCCCGGCCGGCAGCAGCACCTGGAAGGGCTCGTCGTAGAGCGGCTTGGTCAGCACGTCGGCTTCCTGGAACGGCAACGCGATGATGATCGCGTCGAGCTCGCCGGTGCGCAGCTTGTCGCGCAGGATGTGCGTGAAGTTTTCCTCGATGTACAGCGGCATGTCCGGCGCCACCCGGTGCAGCTGCGGTATCAGGTGCGGGAAGATGTACGGCCCGACGGTGTAGATCGCCCCCAGGCGTAGCGGCGCGGCAAGCTGGTTCTTGCCGGTCTGCGCCAGTTCGCGGATGCCCTGGGCCTGCTCGAGAACCTTCTGCGCCTGGGTGACGATGCCCTCGCCCACCGGCGTCAGGCGCACCGCGCTCTTGCTGCGCTCGAAGATCAGCACGCCGAGCTCGTCCTCGAGCTTCTTCACACCGACCGAGAGCGTCGGCTGGCTAACGTGGCAACGTTCGGCGGCGCGGCCGAAGTGCTGCTCCTGGGCGAGGGTGACGATGTAGCGGAGTTCGGTGAGCGTCATAGGACAATTCCATCAGGCCGACCTACAGGATAGCCTCTGCTACGGTCGCAACCAACCGCGCTAAACTGCCGCTCCGCCTTTATCTCTGCAGGAGTGCGAAATGCAGCACCCAACCTCGCTACTGATCGCCGGTTGTGGCGACCTCGGCAGCCGTCTCGCACGCTTGCTGCTGGCACAGGGCTGGCAGGTGCATGGCCTGCGCCGGCAGGTTGCCGCGCTGCCGGAAGGCGTCTCGCCGGTCCCCGGAGATCTTGCCCAGGATGCCTGCCCGGACGCCTGGCCAAGCGGCCCGCTGGACTATCTGGTCTACAGCGCCGCGGCGAACCGGCACGATGAGCCAGGCTACCGCGAGGCCTACCTGGACGGCCTGCGCCGCGTACTGCAGTGGACCGACCAGCACGCACAACGCCCCCGCCGGCTGCTGTTCGTCTCCAGCACCGGGGTCTATGCCCAGCAGGCCGGAGAGTGGGTCGACGAAACCACGCCGGCCGAGGCCGAGCGCTACAGCGGCCGCATCATGCTCGAAGCCGAACGCCTGGCCGCGGCCAGCGGGATTCCCTGCAGCAGCGTGCGCCTGGCCGGGCTCTATGGTCCCGGCCGTCGCTGGCTGCTCGACCAGGTGCGCCAGGGCTACGACGTGCAGCGCCAACCGCCGCTGTATGCCAATCGCATCCACCGTGACGATGCCGCCGCCCTGCTCGCCCACCTGCTGCTGCAGGATGCCGCCGGTGTCGAGCTCGACGCGCTCTACCTGGGCGTGGACGACGATCCGGCGCCGCTGCACGAGGTGGTCGAATGGCTGCGCGTGCAGCTCGCCGTCGAGGCCGTTTCAGGCCAGCAGAGCGTGCGCCGCGCCGGTAGCAAGCGCTGCAGCAACGGCCGCGCGCGGGCACTGGGCTGGGCGCCTCGCTACCCCAGCTACCGCGAAGGCTATGCCGAGATCATCGCGGCGGGCGACGCTTGATGGACGCCAACCGGCTGCTGCTGCGGCCATGGCTGCCTGGCGTCGAGCTGTTCCATGCGGACTTCTCCGGTCAGCCCTTCGGCCGGCATAGCCACGACGCCTTCGCCATCGGCGCGATCCTCCAGGGGGCGGGCGGCTACCACTGCCAGGGGGCGCGCCATGTACTCCCGGCCGGCACCCTGTCGCTGATGAATCCCAGTGAACCGCACACCGGGCATGCCGAATCGCCGCGGCTGGTCTACCGCATGCTCTACGTGGAAGAGGCGCGGCTGCTCGCACTGCTCGGGCGCAAGCAGCTGCCGCGGGGTTTTGCGGTGCTCAACCCGGCCGACGACGGCGCTGTCGCGGCGAGCCTGGCGCGGGTCGCCGCGCAGTTCGAAAGCAACGACCCCTTGGCCCTGGAAAGCGAGCTGCTGGAGCTGCTCGAACAGGTGTTCACCCGGCATGGCGGAATGCGCCCGCGCCGCGCGCCCCCCCGCGACGGTGGCACGGTGGAGCGCCTGCGCGACTATCTGGAGAGTCACTACCGCGAGCATCCGAGCCTGGAGCAATTGGGCGAACTGCTGCAACGCCACCCTCGTCACCTGATCGAGGCTTTCCGCCGCGCCCAGGGCGTGCCGCCGCACACCTACCTGCTGCAGCGCCGTGTCGCCGAGGCCAAGCGCCGTCTGCTGCAAGGCGCGGCGCTGGCCGAACTGGCGCTGGAGCTGGGCTTCCATGACCAGGCGCACTTCGGCCACGTGTTCCGCCGCTTCACCGGCGTCAGTCCGGGACGCTTCCGCCAGAGCGCCTGAGTTTTCTACAAGACCGCCCGACGCCGGCACCGCGAGACTCTGCGGCGCATGCTTCGGAGGTCCCCATGTTCGCGCTCTGTCTCTTGGTCGCCGGCAGCCACTTCGCCGCGCTGCTCTCGCCCGGTCCCGATTTCTTCCTGCTGCTGCGCAGCGCCGTGGCGCACGGCCGCCGGCAGGCGGACGGCTGCGCCAGCGGCATCGCCCTGGCCAACCTGCTGAGCATGCTGCTGGTACAGGTCGCCCTGGGCCTGCTACCCAGCGAGGGCGGCCTGCTGTGGCGCACGCTGCAAGTGCTCGGCGGGGGCTACTTCGTCTGGCTCGGCGCCCAGGCACTGAGTTCCCGGCGCAGTCTGGCGCTGGCGTCGACCACGCCCGGCGAGCGCGGCAACTGGCGCCGCGGGCTTTACCAGGGGCTGCTGGCGAGCAGCCTGAACCCCAAGCTGCCGCTGTTCTACGCCGGCTTGTTTGGCCTGCTGCGCGAGGCGCAGGTGCCTCAGGTAGGGCTGTTGCTGGCGATGGCCTGGATGTGCGGCGTGGTGCTCTGTTGGGATCTGGCGCTGGTACGCCTGATCGACCGTCCGCGCTGGCGGGGCTGGCTGGCGCAACAGGTACGCTGGCTGGATCGCGGCTGCGGTGCGTTGCTGCTGGCGCTGGGAGGCGGCTTGCTGCTGGCGGGGCTAGGCGCGCTCTGAGGGAACGCGCCTAACCCCGTCGGAGGACTTATTCGAGGACCAGGATGGCGTCCATCTCGACCTGTGCGCCCTTGGGCAGGGCGGCCACGCCGATGGCGGCACGCGCCGGGTAGGGCTGCTGGAAGTAGCGGCCCATCACCTCATTGACGGTGGCGAAGTTGCCCAGGTCGGTGAGGAAGATGTTCAGCTTGACCACGTCCTTGAAGCTGCCGCCGGCTTCCTCGATCACCGCCCGCAGGTTCTCGAAGACCTGCACGGCCTGCGCCTCGAAGCCTTCCACCAGCTCCATGGTCTGCGGGTCCAGCGGGATCTGCCCGGACAGGTAGACGGTGTTGCCGGCCTTGATCGCCTGGGAATAGGTGCCGATGGCGGCGGGGGCCTTGCTGCTGTTGATGACGGTCTTGCTCATGGGGACTCCTTGTGAGCCGGCGCAGAGGGCCGGCGCTGAATGTCAGGCTTTGACCCGGGTGATCTTGATGACGCCGGCCAGGGTACGCAGTTTGCGAATGACGCGCGCCAGGTGGACGCGGTCATGGACGCTGATAAGCACCTGCACGACGCTGGTGCGACCGTCGCGCTCGTCGACGCCGATCTTCTCGACGTTGCCGTCGGCGGCGCTCACCGTGCTGGCGAGCAAGGCGATCAGGCCACGCTGGCTCTCCACCTCGATGCGCAGCTCGACATTGAACTCGCCGGGAACGTCCTTGGCCCAGGACAGCGGGATGCACTTCTCCGGATTGCTGCGAATCTCGGCGATGTTGCGGCAGCTCTCCAGGTGCACGACGATGCCCCTGCCGGCGGACAGGTGACCGACGATCGGATCGCCCGGGATCGGCGTACAGCACTTGGCGTAGCTGAGCACCAGCCCCTCGGTACCGCGGATCGCCAGGGGGCCCTCCAGGCTCGGCGCCTGCTCGCCCTCGCTGGCCAGCAGGCGACGGGCGACCACGTAGGCCATGCGATTGCCCAGGCCGATGTCTTCGAGCAGATCCTCCAGGACATCCTGGTGGTACTCCGCGAGCACGCTGCGGATACGCTCGATGGAAATCTGCTCCAGCGCGGTATCGAAGCTGCCCAGTGCCTTCTCCAGCAAGCGCTCGCCGAGGCTGATCGACTCGGAGCGACGCTGCTGCTTGAGGGCGTGGCGAATGTGCGTACGCGCCTTGCCGGTGACCACGAAATTCAGCCAGGCGGGGTTCGGCCGGGCGCCGGGGGCGGTGACGATCTCCACCGTTTCGCCGCTATCCAGCGGTTGCGAGAGCGGCGCCAGGCGTCGGCCGATGCGGCAGGCGATGCAGGTGTTGCCGACGTCGGTATGCACCGCGTAGGCGAAGTCGACCGCCGTGGAGCCCTTGGGCAGCTCCATGATGCGGCCCTTGGGCGTGAACACGTAGACCTCGTCCGGGAACAGGTCGATCTTCACGCTCTCGATGAATTCCAGCGAGTTACCGGCGCGCTGCTGCATTTCCAGCACGCCCTTGACCCACTGCCGGGCGCGCGCGTGAGTCGCCTTGGGCAGTTCGTCCTCACTGGACTTGTACAGCCAGTGTGCGGCGATACCGTTGTTGGCCATCTCCTCCATCTCGCGGGTACGGATCTGGATCTCGATGGGCACGCCGTGCATGCCGAACAACGTGGTGTGCAGCGACTGGTAGCCGTTGGCCTTGGGAATCGCGATGTAGTCCTTGAAGCGCCCCGGCAGCGGCTTGTACAGGTTGTGCACGGCGCCGAGCACGCGGTAGCAGGTGTCGACCTTGTCGACCACGATGCGAAACGCGTAGACGTCCATGATCTCGTTGAACGCCCGGCGCTTGCCGCGCATCTTGCGGTAGATGCTGTAGAGGTGCTTCTCGCGGCCGTTGACCTGGCCACCGAGGCCCTCGCGCTCGAGGCAGGCGGTCAGCGACTGCTCGATCTTGGCGACGATCTCCTTGCGGTTGCCGCGCGCCTTCTTCACCGCCTTGGCGATCATCGACGAACGCATCGGGTGCATCGCCTTGAAACCCAGGTCCTCGAACTCCACGCGCATGTTGTGCATGCCCAGCCGGTTGGCGATGGGCGCGTAGATTTCCAGGGTTTCCTTGGCGATGCGCCGGCTCTTCTCGTGCGGCATCGCATCGAGGGTGCGCATGTTGTGCAGGCGGTCGGCGAGCTTGACCAGGATCACGCGGATATCGCGCGCCATGGCCATGGCCATCTTCTGGAAGTTCTCGGCCTGCGCTTCGGCCTTGGTCTCGAACTTCATCTGGGTCAGCTTGCTGACCCCGTCCACCAGCTCGGCGACGGTCTCGCCGAACTGCGCGGTGAGCGCTTCCTTGGCGATGCCGGTGTCCTCGATGACATCGTGCAGCATGGCGGCCATCAGGCTCTGATGATCCATGTGCATGTCGGCGAGGATATTCGCCACGGCCAGCGGGTGGGTGACGTAGGGTTCGCCACTGCGCCGGCGCTGCCCGTCGTGGGCCTGCTCGGCGTAGAAATAGGCGCGGCGGACCAGGTTGACCTGTTCCGCACTCAGATAGGTCGAGAGCCGCTCGGCGAAGGTTTCGATACCGGCCATGTCAGGTATCCCTTCCCGCGCAGGACGGCGGTCGTCGACCCGGCATGCTTCAGAGACCCTCGCTGGGCTCTTCCTCGAACGCGGCGAACAAGGGCTCTTCCTCGACCAGGTCTTCCTGGGCGATGAATTCCTCGTCGACCTCGCCGCCGGCGATCTCGCGCAGCGCTACGACGGTGGGCTTGTCGTTTTCCCAGGCGACTCTCGGCTCCTTGCCGCCGGTAGCCAGCTGGCGCGCGCGCTTGGTGGCGAGCATGACCAGTTCAAAGCGGTTATCGACGTTGTCCAGGCAGTCTTCAACGGTGACGCGGGCCATGGTGTTCCTCGGAAAGTGATGCGAATGGGGCCGACTCGTGATAGCGAGCCGACTGGCTAGTTTAAAAAATCGCCAGCCCAAGTGGAAGAGGCAGGCGATCAGTCGAGCAAGCGAGCCAGCAGTTCGGCGTGTCGACGTTGTTGCAGCGGCGCCAGCAGGCGGTTGCAACGGAAGATCGCTTGGAGGTCCTCGAGAGCATGACGGAAGTCGTCGTTGATCACCAGGTAGTCGAATTCGACGTGATGGCTCATCTCGCTGACCGCTTCGCGCATGCGCCGCTCGATGATCGAGGCATCGTCCTGGGCTCGGGCCACCAGGCGCTGGCGCAGCGCCGCCTGGGTCGGCGGCAGGATGAAGATCGAGCGCGCCTCGGGCATCAGTCGACGCACCTGCTGGGCGCCCTGCCAGTCGATCTCCAGGATCAGGTCGTCGCCCTCGGCGAGGGCCTGCTCGATCCAGCGCTGCGAGGTGCCGTAAAGGTTGCCGAACACCTCGGCATGCTCGAGGAAGTCACCGGCCTCGATCATCGCTTCGAAGCGCGCGCGATCGACGAAGTGATAGTTGACCCCATCCACCTCGCCGGGGCGGATGCCGCGGGTGGTGTGGGAGACGGAGACCCGGATGTGCCCATCGCTTTCGGTGAGCGCCTTGACCAGGCTGGTCTTGCCGGCGCCAGAGGGCGCGGAAACGATGTAGAGAGTGCCGCTAGCCATGATGAGTCCGCCTTTATTCGATGTTCTGCACTTGTTCGCGCATTTGTTCGATCAGCACCTTGAGGTTCACCGCCGCCTGCGTCGAGCGCGGGTCGAAGGCCTTGGACCCCAGGGTATTGGCCTCGCGGTTAAGCTCTTGCATGAGGAAGTCCAGACGCCGACCAACGGCGCCCTCGCCCGCCAGCACCCGCCGGACTTCACCGACATGGGTGGTCAGCCGGTCCAGCTCCTCGGCGACGTCGCTCTTCTGCGCGAGCATCACCAGCTCCTGCTCCAGGCGTCCGGCATCGGCCTCCAGGCTCAGTTCGGCGAAACGGTCGAGAATCTTCTGCCGTTGGTTGGCGAGCATCTGTGGCAGCAGCTCACGCAGGGTGGCGACCTCGGCGAGCATCGCGTCCAGGCGTTCGCCGATCAGCCGTGCCAGCTCGGCGCCCTCACGGGCCCGATCCGCCTTCAGTTGCGCCAGGGCCGCGTCGAAGGCCTCCAGCGCGGCTGCCGCGAGCGCCTCGCCATCGACGCCCTGGCTGACCAGCACGCCCGGCCAGGCGAGCACCGCCAGCGGATCGAGCGGAGCCGGCCGGGCGATCGCCGCAGCGACCTCCTCGGCGGCAGCAATCAGTTGCCGCGCCCGCTCGGCATCGACCCGCAGCGCCGCCTCGCCGGTCGTCTCGCTGTAGCGCAGGGTGCATTCCACCTTGCCGCGTGAGAGTCCCTGGCGCAGCGTTTCGCGTACCGCGCTCTCGAGATCGCGCAATGCCTCGGGCAGGCGCAAGGTCGGCTCCAGGTAGCGGTGATTGACCGAGCGCAGCTCCCAGCTCAGGGAGCCCTGCGCGCCGTTGCGCTCGACCCGCGCGAAGGCGGTCATGCTGTGGGTCATGCGGGGATCTATCCGATGGCAGGTGAAAAGCGGAAATTGTAGCGCACCGAGGACCCACGCCCAATCGACGATGCGCCACCGCTATAATCCCCCGGCTAATTCCGATCTTTGCAGGTATTTCCATGAAGCGTCCCAGTGGCCGCGCCGCCGACCAGCTGCGCCCGATCCGCATCACCCGCCAGTACACCAAGCATGCCGAGGGTTCGGTGCTGGTGGAGTTCGGTGACACCAAGGTGATCTGCACCGTGAGCGTCGAGTCCGGTGTACCGCGCTTCCTCAAGGGCCAGGGCCAGGGTTGGCTGACCGCCGAGTACGGCATGCTGCCGCGCGCCACCGGCGAGCGCACCCAGCGCGAGGCCAGCCGTGGCAAGCAGGGTGGTCGCACCCTGGAGATCCAGCGCCTGATCGGCCGCTCGCTGCGCGCCGCACTGGACATGAGCAAGCTGGGCGAATTCACCCTTTACGTCGACTGCGACGTGATCCAGGCCGACGGCGGCACCCGCACCGCGTCGATCACCGGCGCCATGGTGGCACTGGTGGACGCCCTCAAGGCACTGAAGAAACGGGGCGGCTGCAAGGGCGGCGATCCGCTCAAGCAGATGGTCGCGGCGGTTTCCGTGGGCATCTTCCAGGGCGAGCCGGTACTCGACCTGGACTACCTGGAGGACTCGGCGGCGGAGACCGATCTGAACGTGGTGATGACCGATGCCGGCGGCTTCATCGAAGTGCAGGGCACCGCCGAAGGCGCGCCCTTCCAGCCCGAAGAGCTCAATGCCATGCTGGAGCTGGCGCGCCAGGGCCTGCAGCAACTGTTCGACGCCCAGCGCGCGGCGCTGGCCGAGGCCTGATGGCCGAGCACCTGCCGGTGCCGACGCCGGGCCCCGAGGCCCGGCGCTGGGCCATGCTCTGTCATTACGCGGCGTTCTGCTGGTTCATCGCACCGATGATCGGCAACGTCATCGGCCCCTTGCTGGTCTGGCAGTTGAAGAAGGACCTCGACCCGTTCGTAGACGTCCAGGGTAAGGAAGCGCTGAACTTCCAGATCAACGTCAGCCTGATGCTCGCCCTCTGCGGGCTGTTGGCCTGGGTGTTGATCGGCTTTCCATTGATGGCGCTGGTCAGCCTGGTGGCGTTGGTGCTGGTGGTCATCGCCGGCATTCGCGCCAACGAGGGGCGCGACTATCGCTACCCCTTCTCGATCCGCTGGCTGAAATAGAAAACGGCGCCCGAGGGCGCCGTTTCCGTTTTCCCGGCTACACGGATCAGACCGTCAGCAGCCAGTCGTAGTCGACCGTCAGCGCCGCATGCTGAGAGAAACGCGGCTGGCGCGGCAACTTGGCGCTGCGCACGAAGCGACGCATCCCGGCGGTGAGCAACTGGTAGTCGAAGCGCCAGCCGAGGTTGAGCATCTCGGCCTGCTCGCTATCCGGCCACCAGCTGAACTGGTCACCCTCGCGGCTGACTTCGCGCAGGGCGTCGATATAGCCCATGTTGCCGATCACCTCGTCCATCCACGCGCGCTCGGGCGGCAGGAAGCCGGGCATCTGCTGGCATTCGCGCCAGTTCTTCACGTCCAGTTTCTGATGCGCGAGGAACAGCGAGCCACAGTAGATGTACTCGCGGCGCTTGCGGCGCTGCTTGTCCAGGTAGTGGCTGAGGTCTTCCATGAACTTGAACTTCTGGTTCAAGCCTTCGTCGCCATCCATCCCGGACGGCAGCAGCAGCGAGCTGATGCTCACCTTGTCGAAATCAGCCTGCAGGTAGCGCCCGTAACGGTCGGCCAGCTCGAAACCAAGGCCCCAGATGACCGCCTTGGGCTGCAACCGAGAGTAGAGCGCGACACCGCCCTGTGCGGGCACTTCGGCCTCGCTGGCGTACAGGAAATAACCATCCAGCTGAAAAGCCGGGTCATCCAGTTCGTAGGCGGAGGCGCGGGTGTCCTGCAGGCAGATCACGTCGGCATTCTGGGCTTGCAGCCAGCTGAGGAGTCCTCGCTCGGCGGCAGCCTGAATACCATTCACGTTCACACTGATGATCCGCATAAATGGCCCCCAAAAACACGTGCGTGTATGATACCCGAGCTCTAGTCATTTAGCTAAATCCGTGCCGTCCGGGACTTTTCTTCATGCAGGCGTACCAGCGCGAGTTCATTCGTTTCGCCATCGAGCGCGGGGTTTTGCGCTTCGGTGAGTTCACCCTCAAATCCGGGCGCACCAGTCCCTATTTCTTCAACGCCGGGCTATTCGACAGCGGCGTGGCACTGGCTCGACTGGGGCGCTTCTATGCGGCCGCGCTGGCCGACAGCGGCATCGCCTTCGATGTGCTCTTCGGGCCCGCCTACAAGGGCATCCCGCTGGCCGCGACCACCGCCGTCGCGCTGGCCGATGAACACGGTCGCGACCTGCCCTGGTGCTTCAACCGCAAGGAAGCCAAGGACCACGGTGAAGGCGGCAGCCTGGTCGGCGCACCGCTGAACGGCCGGGTGATGATCGTCGACGACGTGATCACCGCCGGTACCGCGATTCGCGAAGTCATGCAGATCATCAAGGCGCAGGGCGCCAGCCCCGCCGGCGTGCTGATCGCGCTGAACCGCCAGGAGCGCGGCCAGGGCGAGCTCTCGGCGATCCAGGAGGTCGAGCGCGACTTTGGCATGCCGGTCATCAGCATCGTCACGTTGAACCAGGTACTGGAATACCTTGCCGACGACCGCGAGCTGAAGAAGCACCTGCCCGCCGTGGAAGCCTATCGGGCTCGCTATGGCGTCGCCTGACCCCCTCGAGGAGGCCGTCGATGCGCCACTCCCCGCTTCTCGCCTGCCTGCTCTGCTGCCTGGCGCCTCTGGTGCAGGCGGCGCAGTTGTATCGCTACGTCGACGACAAGGGCGTGACCGTGCTCGATCGCCAGGGCGTGCCGCCGCAGTACATCGGCAAGGGTTACCAGGTGCTAGACGGCCAAGGCCGAGTGATCAGCGTCGTGCCGCCGGCACCGACCGCCGAGGAGCGCGCCGCGCTGGCAGCCAAGCGTGCCCAGCAACACTCCGACGAGAAGCTGCTGCGCCTGTACAGCAGCGTGGCCGACGTCGACCACGCACTGCAGCGCAAGCTGGCGGAAATCGACTCGGTGGCGGGCATCGCCCGTGGCAACCTGCAGTCGCTGCAACTGCAGCAGAGCAACCTGCGTAGCGAGGCGGCCGCCGCACAGCGCGCCGGCAACCCGGTGAGTGAGGCGACCCAGCAGCAAATGCAGGATCTGCGTAGCGAGCAGGCGCGCCTGGAGCGCGACCTGCAACGCTATGAAAGCGATCGCCAGGAAGCCCAGGAAGCCTTCGCCGCCGACCGCGAGCGCCTCGCCGAACTACTCGGCAGCCAGTAGCCGGAAGTGGGCGCGCAGTAAGGCCCGCGCGCCTTCGCCCTCAGTGGCGTCGACGGTTGGTGATCAACGTACCCACGCCGGTATCGGTGAAGATCTCCAGCAGCACCGCGTGGGGCACGCGGCCGTCGATGATGTGCGCGCTGCTCACGCCACCCTGCACCGCTTCGAGGGCACAGCGAATCTTCGGCAGCATGCCGCCGTAGATGGTGCCATCGGCGATCAGCGCATCCACCTGCTCGGTGGTCAGCCCGGTGAGCACCTGCCCCTGCTTGTCCATCAGGCCGGCGATGTTGGTCAACAGCATCAGCTTCTCGGCCTTCAGCGCCTCGGCCACCTTGCCGGCCACCAGGTCGGCGTTGATGTTGTAGGACGCGCCGTCGGCGCCCACGCCGATGGGCGCGATCACCGGAATGAAGTCACCCTGCACCAGCATGTTGATCAGGCCGGTGTTGATGCCCACCACCTCGCCGACCTGGCCGACATCGATGATCTCGGGTTTGGTCATCTCCGGGGTCTGCCGGGAGACCTGCATCTTGCGCGCGCGGATCAGCTCGGCATCCTTGCCGGTCAGGCCGATGGCCTTGCCGCCATGGCGGTTGATCAGGTTGACGATGTCCTTGTTCACCTGGCCGCCGAGGACCATCTCCACCACATCCATGGTCTGGCTGTCGGTGACGCGCATGCCGTCGATGAAACGGCTCTCGATGTTCAGTCGCTTGAGCAGATCGCCGATCTGCGGGCCGCCGCCATGCACCACCACCGGGTTGATGCCCACCGCCTTCATCAGCACGATGTCGCGGGCGAAGCCTTCCTTGAGGTCGTCGCTCTCCATGGCGTTGCCGCCGTACTTGATCACCAGGGTCTTGCCCACGAAGCGGCGGATGTAGGGCAGCGCCTCGGAGAGTACCTGGGCGACTTGCGAGGCGTCTTCGCGACTGAGGGTCATGGGTGGCTCCATTGCAACCTTCATGTGGAGTGGAAATGAAAGCGCGACGCCGAGGCGTCGCGCGCGGTGCCGCATAGGATAGGTCAGAAGGGCAGCGAAATGTCGGGGGCCACCGCGTTAATCTGCGTGCGGAACACCTGCTTGATGCGTTCGAGCTCTTCCTCGGTTTCCGCCTCGAAACGCAACACCAGCACCGGCGTGGTGTTGGACGCCCGCACCAGGCCCCAGCCTTTGGGGTAGTCGACGCGCACGCCGTCGAGGGTCACCAGATTCGCCTCGCCCCAGTCGGCCTTGGCCTGCAGCGCGTCGATGATGGCGAACTTGCTCTCCTCGGTGACCTTGACGTTGATCTCCGGGGTGGAGATGTCCTCGGGGAAGGCGGCGAACACGGCTTCCGCGTCACGGCTTTCCTGGCTGAGGATCTCCAGCAGACGCGCGGCGCTGTAGATGCCGTCGTCGAAGCCGTACCAGCGCTCCTTGAAGAACACGTGGCCGCTCATCTCGCCGGCGAGCAACGCGCCGCTCTCCTTCATCTTCTTCTTGATCAGCGAATGGCCGGTCTTCCACATCACCGGACGACCGCCGTAGCCGCTGACCAGCTTGGCCAGGCGCCGCGTGCATTTCACGTCGTAGATGATGTCCGCGCCGGGGTTGCGCGAAACCACGTCCTTGGCGAACAGCATCAGCAAGCGGTCCGGGTAGACGATGGTGCCTTTGTTGGTCACCACACCGACGCGATCACCGTCGCCGTCGAAGGCCAGGCCGAGGTCGGCGCCCTCCTGCTTCACCCGCGCGATCAGGTCTTCGAGGTTCTCCGGCTTGCCCGGGTCCGGGTGGTGGTTGGGGAAGTTGCCGTCCACCTCGCAGTAGAGCGGGATCACCGTGCAGCCCAGGGCCTCGATCAGCCGCGGGGCGATCACCCCGGCGACGCCGTTGCCGCAGTCCACCACCACCTTCAGCGGCTTGGCCATGGCGATGTCGTCGCGGATACGGGTGAAGTAGTCGTCGAGGATTTCCACCGGCTCCACGCTGCCCTCGCCACTGGCCAGGTCGCCGCTCTCGATGCGCTGGCGCAGCGCCTGGATCTGCTCGTTGGCCAGGGTTTCGCCGGCGATGACGATCTTGAATCCGTTGTAATCCGGCGGGTTGTGGCTGCCGGTAAGCATCACGCCGGACTTGCCGGCAAGCACATTGGCCGCGTAGTAGAGCACCGGGGTGGGCACCATGCCGATGTCGCTGACACGGCAGCCGCTCTCGGCCACGCCGCGGATCAGCTGTTCCACCAGTTCCGGGCCGGAAAGACGACCGTCGCGCCCGACGGCGACGTCCGGCTCGCCACGGGCGAGGCTCTCGGAGCCGATGGCGCGACCGATCCAGTAGGCGGCCTGGGGAGTCAGCGAGTCACCCACCACGCCTCGGATGTCGTAGGCACGGAAGATGTTCGCGGGGATGCTCGGGGGCATGGCATTCATGGCGGGATGGCTCTCCTGGGCCTCGAGGCCCAGAGCGTCCTGGTCCTCCTCGAGGATGTCGATGTCGAGTATGTCCGTGGTTTGGAACAGCGGATCCATCCAGTCCTGAGACGCCTGCGCCGGCGCGCGCCGGGTCGCCGACTGCGCTTCGGCGCCAGTGACGGCCGCTTGCCGAGGCGGCAGACGCGACAGCCAGCGGGCCACGCGATCCAGCGCGGGCAGGCTCAAGCTCGCAGCTTTGATGGGTTTGCCCCGGTAGAGTTCCTGGCATAACTGATCCAGATGCTCCGCGTCGCTCTCCAATAGGCGCTGCTGGCGGCGCTGCTGCAACAGCAGGGCCAGCAAGCCACCGAGCAGCACCAGCAGCGCGGCGAGCAGCAGCGGCAACGGACTGACGGAGGCGCTATCCGCCGGCGTGAAGCGCAGCGTCCAGGGCGGATTTCCGCTAGGCAGGGTCAGCGGCGTACCTTCAGCCGGCCCACCACGATTGGCCAGCAGTTGCTCGGGACCCCGATCGAAGTGCTGCAGCAACTGCAGTTGTCCGGCGTCGGCCGGCAAGTCGGGGAGCCCCGCGAGCAGTCGCTGCAGATCGAAGGCCATCAGCAGGACCCCGCGCGCGGGCGCCTGCGGATCGCTCGGCAATGCCGTGGCGAGGTACAGCAACCAGCGCTTGCCAACCCGGTACGCCTCCACCACGGCGCCCGACGCATCGCGCCGCGCGGCGCGATGCGCCAGATCGAGCGCCGCATAGTTGAGCGGCGCGGCGCCGCTTTCGTCCGGCGTGTCGGCATCCGTGGGCAGGAGGAATGCCTGGACCACCCCGGCGCGGTAGCCGAGCGAGCGTTGCGCCTGCTCGACCTGCGCCGGATCTCCGCTCTCCAGCGCCGCGAGCCACCGCGGATCGCCGGCGGCGGCCTGCAACTCCGCCTTGAGCCCTGCCAGTTGCTGACGCAAAGCGCTGGCCTGGCTTTCGCCCCAGGCTCGCACCTGGGTGTCGCGTTGCGCGCTGGCGCCCGGCTGCAAGAGCATTACCCAGAGCAGGCCCAGGCCGGCGACCACCCCCAGCAGCAGAACCCCCAGCGCGGCCAAGGGAGGCGGCTCGAAACGCTGCCGACGCTTTTCCGCAGGGTTCGCCTGCGTGCTCGCCGGTGGCGTGACCTCCTTGCCTTTGCGCCGAAACAGGGCCATGCGCGACTCCTTGCTGAAAGAGGATCAGTTCCTGCCGGAGTGCCCGAAACCTCCGGCGCCACGGCTGCTATCGTCGAAAGCTTCGACCAGTTCGAAATGTGCCTGAACCACCGGCACCAATACCAGCTGGGCGAGGCGCTCACCCACGCTGACGGTGAATTCGCTCTGCCCACGGTTCCAGCAGGAGACCATCAGCTCGCCCTGGTAGTCGGAGTCGATCAGGCCGACCAGGTTGCCGAGCACGATGCCGTGCTTGTGACCCAGCCCGGAGCGTGGCAGCACCAGCGCGGCCAGGCCCGGGTCGGCGATGTGGATGGCCAGGCCGGTGGGGATCAGCAGCGTCTGCCCGGGGGCGATGACGGTGTCCTCGGCGAGCATGGCGCGCAGGTCGAGGCCGGCGGAGCCGGGGGTGGCGTAGCTGGGCAGCGGGAAGTCGCTACCCAGGCGGGGATCGAGAATCTTGGCTTGCAGGGCGTGCATGTCAGGCCTTGTGCAGTCGGTCGGCGATGAAGGCGATCAGCTGGCGGGCAATCTTGCCCTTGCTGGTCTGGGCGAAATCCGTGCGCGCGAGCGTACGGTCGATGATGGTGATGGCGTTGTCCTCACTGTTGAAGCCAATGCTCGGATTGGCCACGTCGTTGGCGACGATCAGATCGAGGTTCTTGTCCTTGAGCTTGCGCGACGCGTAGTCCAGCAGGTGCTCGGTCTCGGCGGCGAAGCCGACGCTGAACGGCCGGTCCTCGCGCTGCGCGAGGGTGGCCAGGATGTCCGGGTTGCGCACCATCTGCAGGTACAGGCCCTCGCCGCTGGCGGGGTCTTTCTTCAACTTGTGCGGGGCGACCACCTCGGGGCGGTAGTCGGCCACCGCCGCGGCGGCGATCAGCAGGTCGGCGGGCATCGCGGCTTCGCAGGCGGCGAGCATGTCGCGGGCGCTGACCACGTCGATGCGATCGACCCGGTCGGGCGTGGGCAGGTGCACCGGGCCGCTCACCAGGGTCACGCGCGCGCCCGCCTCGGCGGCGGCCTCGGCCAGGGCGAAGCCCATCTTCCCGGAGCTATGGTTGGTGATGTAGCGCACCGGGTCGATGTTTTCCTGGGTCGGCCCGGCGGTGATCAGCACGTGCTGGCCGTCGAGCACGCCGTTGACGAAGCGCTCGGCGCACAGCTCGGCGAGCTGCTGCGGTTCGAGCATGCGCCCGGGGCCGACGTCGCCACAGGCCTGCACGCCTTCGGCCGGGCCGAACAGGTGCAGGCCGCGCAGGCTCAGCGCGCGGGCGTTGGACTGGGTCGCCGGATCACGCCACATGGCCTGGTTCATCGCTGGCGCCAGGGCGACCTGGGCGTCGGTGGCCAGCACCAGGGTAGTCAGCAGGTCATTGGCGATGCCCTGGGCCAGGCGCGCCATGAGGTCGGCGGTGGCCGGCGCGATCAGCACCAGATCGGCCCAGCGCGCCAGCTCGATGTGCCCCATCCCGGCTTCGGCGGCGGGGTCGAGCAGTTCCAGGTGCACCGGATGGCCGGATAGCGCCTGCAGGGTCAGCGGGGTGATGAACTCGCGTCCGCCCGCGGTCATCACCACCCGCACCTCGGCGCCCTGATCGCGCAACCGACGAATCAGCTCCGCGCTCTTGTAGGCCGCAATGCCACCGCCCACGCCGAGGACGATGCGTTTTCGATACAACCGCTGCATGGACTCGCCTTTGTGTGAACTCGCGCATGTGTTGGACGGCCCAGGCCGGGCCAGACGCGATGGCTGGCTAAGATAGCACAGCGCCGCCAGGCGATCAGAGAGCCCAAGGAGGGGGAATGAGCATACGGGAATGGCCGGCCACGGAGCGCCCACGGGAGAAACTCCTGGCCCGCGGCGCCGCCGTACTGAGCGATGCGGAACTGCTGGCGATCTTCCTGCGCACCGGCCTGCCCGGGCGTAGCGCGGTGGACCTGGCCCGCGAGCTGCTGGTGGCCTTCGGCGGCCTGCGCGCGCTGCTCGCCGCCGATCTGCATGGCTTCTGCGCCCACGCCGGGCTCGGCCCGGCCAAGTTCGCCCAGTTGCAGGCGGTGCTGGAGATGGCCCGCCGGCAGCTGGCCGAGGGCCTGGCGCGCGACAGCGCGCTGGAGAGCCCGCAGGCGGTGCGCGACTACCTCAAGGCGCGCCTGCGCCACGAACCCCACGAGGTCTTCGCCTGCCTGTTTCTCGACAGCAAGCACCGGGTGATCGCCTTCGAAGCGCTGTTCCACGGGGGTATCGACGGCGCCAGCGTGCATCCGCGCCAGGTGGTCTGCCGGGCGCTGGCGCACAACGCCGCGGCGCTGATCCTCACCCACAACCACCCCTCAGGCGTGGCCGAGCCAAGCCAGGCCGACCGCCTGCTGACCCAGCGCCTGAAAGACGCCCTGGCGTTGGTCGAGGTGCGCGTGCTGGATCACTTCATCGTCGGTGATGGCGAGCCGTTGTCACTCGCCGAGCACGGCTGGCTGTAACCGGCGCCTCAGCGCCGCGCATTCCAGCTGCAGCTCGCCAGGTGCGTGGCGGGGAAGTCGAGCAAGCAGGCGATGCGCGCCGCCAGTGCGCGGTTGCGCCAGGGCCAGCGCGCGCAGGCGTCCCGCCGGTTGCTGGTGACGCCGTGCGAGTTGCTCCGCTTCCACATCGGCCAGGATGCGCCGTGCCTGGAGCAGGAAGGCCGCGCCCTCCTCGGTCAGCTCCAGGCGCCGGGTGGTACGTCGCAGCAGGGTGGTGGCGAGCTTCTTCTCCAGCCGCGCCAGCGCGATGAAACGACCGGACCTTCGACGGGTCTACGCCATGATCGCGCGGTTCCGCCGGCAAAGCCGCATGCCGGACCCGCATTCAACGACACACAGGAGACCCCCATGAGCATTCCCGCCTTCGGCCTGGGCACCTTCCGCCTCAAGGGCCAACAGGTCATCGATTCCGTCCGCATGGGCCTGGAGCTGGGCTACCGGCACATAGACACGGCGCAGATCTACGGCAATGAAGCCGAGGTCGGCCAGGCCATCGCCGAGTCCGGCGTGCCGCGCCAGGAGTTGTTCGTCACCACCAAGATCTGGCTGGACCAACTGGGCGAGGATCGACTGCTACCGAGCCTGCAGGAAAGCCTGGCCAAGCTGCGCCTGGAGCAGGTGGACCTGACGCTGGTGCATTGGCCGTCGAAGGAATTGGCGATCGCCGACTACCTGCCTCGCCTGCTGCAGGCCCGCGAGCAAGGCCTGACGGCGCAGATCGGTGTCTCCAATTTCACCGTCGCCCAACTGCAACAGGCGGAGGACGCGGTCGGCGCCGGCAATATCGCCACCAACCAGGTGGAGATTCACCCGTTCCTGCAAAACCGCAAACTGGTCGAGTTCGCCAACCGCCAGAACCTGCATCTGACCGCCTACATGCCGCTGGCCTACGGCAAGGTGATGCAGGACGAAACCCTAAAACGCATCGCCGCCGCCCACTCGGCAAGCCCCGCGCAGATCGCCCTCGCCTGGCTGCTGCAACTGGGCTTCGCGGTGATTCCATCCTCGACCAAGCGCGAGAACCTCGCCGCCAACCTGGAAGCACAACGCCTGCACCTGAGTGAGGAGGAAATGGTCGCTATCGCCACGCTCGATCGCGGCGAGCGCCTGGCCAACCCCGACTTCGCGCCGGACTGGGATTGACGGCTGCCAGCCACCGCCGGCTCAGCCCTGCATCAACCACTGCGGGATGCGTCGCTCCAGGTAATACCCCGGCTCGCGCCAGGAGCCTTCGACGAAGCCGACGTGTCCGCCGTGGGCGTGCAGCTCCAGGCTCACGCCCATCGGCAGATCCTCGGCGCGGGGCACGCTGCCGCGAAACACGAAGGGATCGTCCTCGGCCTGCAGCAGCAGCGTCGGGGTGCGGATGTCCTTGAGGAAATAGCCGCTGGAGGCGCGCCGATAGTAGTCGGCGGCATCCGCGTAGCCGTGCAGCGGCGCGGTGATGCGGCCGTCGAAGTCCCAGAAGGTGCGCACCCCGGTGAGCGGCCCCAGGCGTTCGAGCACCGACAGTCGATCGAGCATGCCCTGGTGGGCGAACAGCCGCTGCTTGTCCTTCACGTAGCCGAGCATGGCGCGCATGAAGTGCGCCTGGTAGACCCGCGAAAAGCCCTCGCCGATGCGATCGGCGCACTGGTCCAGGCGAAACGGCACGGAGACCGCCACCGCCTTCTGCAACGGACAATCGTCGCCGCGCTCGCCAAGGTACTTGAGCAGCACGTTGCCGCCCAGCGAATAGCCCACGGCCATCAGCGGTGCCATTGGATGGGTGACCTGCAGATGCTCGACGACCTCCGCGAGGTCGTCGCTGGCGCCGGAATGGTAGGCGCGCGGCAGCAGGTTGGGCTCGCCGGAGCAACCGCGCCAGTTGATCGCCACGCTGGCGACGCCGAGCCCTTCCAGCGCCTGCTGCAGGCCGAGGATGTAGTGCGAGGAGGAGCTGCCGGTGAGGCCGTGCAGCGCCAGCACCAGGGGCGCTTCGGCCGAGTGCGGGCCGTGCCAGTCGAGGTCGATGAAGTCGCCGTCGCGCAGCCACAGGCGCTCGCGGCGTCGGGCCAGTTGCGCTGGACGGCGGCAAAAGGGGGCGAAGAGGGTTTGCAGGTGCGCGCCGGGCAGCCAGCGCGCGGGGTGGAAGTCCATTCGCATAGCCGCT
Source organism: Pseudomonas sp. R4-15 (assembly GCF_055768815.1). Taxonomy (NCBI): domain Bacteria; kingdom Pseudomonadati; phylum Pseudomonadota; class Gammaproteobacteria; order Pseudomonadales; family Pseudomonadaceae; genus Pseudomonas; species Pseudomonas sp. R4-15. The sequence continues at coordinate 735,400 of NZ_CM147293.1, read as the reverse complement.
CTCAGCCCTCGATGTCCCGCTCCCACAGCGCGTAGTGGACCTGCCCGGCACCCTTCTCGCGGTGCAAACGCCAACGACCGGGCAAACCCAGGCTGGAGGGCGCGGCCTCGCTCTCGGTATAGATCCAGGCCCGCGGCGCCAACCAGCCACGTTCTTCGAGCAGCGCACAGGCGGGCTGCAGCAGGTTCTGGTGGAACGGCGGGTCGAGGAACACCAGGTCGAAGGGCTGCGCCGGCTGCTTCTCCAGGTAGCGCAGGGCATCGCCCTGCACCAGTTGCGCATGGCTGCACGCCAGAGCCGCCAGATGCTGGCGCAACGAGGCCAGCGCCTCGCCATTGAGGTCCAGCGCCAGCGACTCGCCGGCCCCGCGCGACAAGGCTTCGAGGAACAGCGCTCCGCTGCCGGCGAAGGGATCGAGCACGCGGGCGCCGGGTACGTAGGCGGCGAGCCAGTTGAACAGCGTCTCGCGGACCCGGTCCGGCGTCGGCCGCAGCCCCGGCGCACTGGGAAAGGCGAAGCGGCGGCTGCGCCATTCGCCACCGATGATCCGTAGCGAGCCTTCGCCGCCATGGGCCTTGCCCGCGGCGTTGCTGGGCGGTTTCACGGTCTTGCCGCGCATCGGCTGTCCCATCCTGCTGTTGGCTGATCGGTGGTGCCTATCCTGCATCAGTGCTCCGGGACGCCGGCGGGCATTTCGGCCGGGCGCTCGGTGGGCGGCGGCAGCGGCTGCTGCTCGACGCTGGGCCCGGCGGTGACCACCACGAAGCGGTCGGCATCCAGGTGGCGGCGCATGGCGTCCCTCACCTGTTCGACGGTCAACGCCTGGACCTGGTTCATGAAGCGTTCCAACTGGTCCAGCGGCTGGTCGTAGAAGCCGATGGCGCCGAGCTGACCGACGATGTCCGCGTTGCTCGCGGTGGACAGCGGGAAGCTGCCGGCCATCTCGCGCTTGGCATCGTCCAGTTCCTTCTGCGTCGGCCCGTCACGCAGGTAGTCGGCGACGATCTGCCGGACCAGCTCGAGGGTGCCTTCGCTCTGCTCCGCACGGGTCTGCAGGCTGATGGTGAACGGCCCCAGCGCCTGCATCGGCGAGAAGCCGGAGTAGACCCCATAGGTCAGCCCGCGCTTCTCGCGCACTTCGGTCATCAGGCGGGTGCCGAAGCCACCGCCCCCGAGGATCTGGTTGCCGAGGTAGAGCGCCGGATAGTCGTCGTCACCCCGGGCGATGCCGAGCTGGGCGAGCAGGATGTGGGTCTGCTGGGAGGGAAACTCGATGTGCGAAAGGCCGGGCTCGGGGATCTGCGGCTCGACGGTCGCCGCCAGCGCCGGGCCTTTCGGCAGGGCGGCGGAAACCTGCGCGGCGACCGCCTCGGCCTGGGCGCGATCGAGATCGCCGACCAGCGCGATCACCGTATTGCCGGCGGCGTAGGCGCGGGCATGGAAGGCCTGCAGTTGCGCCACGGAAATCCCCGGCACGCTCGCCGCATTGCCCTCGCTGGAGTGCGCGTAGGGATGTTCGCCATAGAGCTTGCGGAACAACTCCAGCCCAGCCAGGCGCCCGGGGTTCTGCTTCTGCTGCTCGAAACCGGCGAGCATCTGGTTCTTGATGCGCGCCAGTGAGTCGGCGGGGAAGGTCGGCTGGCCGACGACCTGGGCGAACAGCGCCAGCGCCGGTTCGCGCTCATCCGCCTGGCTCAGGCTGCGCAGGCTGGCGATGGCCATGTCGCGATAGGCGCCATTGCCGAACTCCGCGCCGAGGTCCTCGAAGCCGGCGGCAATGGCGCTGACGTCCTTGCCCGGCACGCCTTCGTTGAGCATCGCGTTGGTCAATTGGGCGAGCCCTGGGGTGTCGCCATCGCGGGCGCTGCCGGCGGCGAACACCAGACGCAGGTCGAACATCGGCAGCTCATGGGCCTCGACGAACAACACCTTGGCGCCCTCGGCGGTCTTCCAGCTCTGGATCTGCAACTGGCGCCGCGGCGGCGCCTCGGCATCCAGCTCGGCCAGCGACGTCAGGCGCGGCGCGGCACTGTCCGACTTCTGCGCGCTGGCGTGCTGGAACGCCGGCTTGCCCGCCGAGAGACCGAAGGCGTAGATCAGCAGACCCACCAGGATGACCAGGAAGAGTCCGAGCAGGGCTTGGCGGGGACGGGTCATTGAGCGCGCTCCTCGGGCAGAACGTAGGCGACCGCGAGGCGGCTGTGGGTAAAGAAGGTCCGCGCGGCTTCCTGCACGTCCTGCGGGGTGACGGCCTCGAGCTGGGCGAGCTCCTCGTCGATCAGCTTCCAGGACAGGCCGACGCTTTCCAGGGTGCCGATGGTCGAGGCCTGGCTGGTGATGGAGTCCCGCTCATAGACCAGATCGGCGATCAGCTGGGCGCGTACGCGGGCCAGCTCCTCGGGGCTCGGCGGCGCCTGCTTGAGGGCCTCGAGTTCGTTCCAAAGGCCCTGCTCGACCTGCTCCAGGCTGACGGACTTCTGCGGGTTGGGCGTGGCCGAAAGCATGAACAGGCTGTCGCCGCGCACGTAGCCGTTGTACCAGGCACCGGCGCCGGCCACGAGCTCCTGGTCGCGCTCCAGGTGCGCGGACAACCGCGCGCTGTAACCGCCGTCGAGCAGGGCCGCGGCCAGGCGTAGCGCCTGCACCTGGCGCGGCTGCTCGGCGGTCGCCAGGCCCGGCACGTTGAAGCCCATCAACAGGCTCGGCAATTGCGTGCGCACGTGCAGGGTCAGGCGCCGCTCACCGGGTTCGGCGAGCTCCAGCGGGCGCTTGGCCGAAGGCAGTTCGCGCCGCGCAATGCCGCCGAACCAGCGCTGCGCCAGGGCCTTGACCTCGTCGGCGCTGACGTCGCCGACGATCACCAGGGTCGCGTTGTTCGGCGCATACCAGCGCCGATACCACTGGCGCAGTTCGTCGATCTGCATGCGATCGAGGTCGGCGCGCCAGCCGATGGTGGGAATGCCGTAGCCGCTGGCCGGATAGGCCATCGCCTTGAAGCGCTCGAACGCCAGCGCGCTGGGCTTGTCGTCGGTGCGCAGCCGGCGCTCCTCCTTGATGACCTCGATCTCCTTGGCGAACTCCGCCGCGGGCAGCGCCAGGGTCGCCATGCGGTCGGCCTCCAGCTCCAGGGCGACGCCGAGGCGATCACGCGCGACCACCTGGTAGTAGGCGGTGTAGTCGTCGGAGGTAAAGGCGTTCTCCTGGGCGCCGAGGTCGCGCAGGATCAACGAGGACTCGCCCGGCCCGGTCTTCGAGCTGCCCTTGAACATCATGTGCTCCAGGGCGTGGGAGAGGCCGGTATGCCCGGGCTGCTCGTAGCTGGAGCCGACCTTGTACCAGAGCTGGGAAACCACCACCGGGGCACGGTGGTCCTCGCGGACGACGACCTTCAGGCCATTGTCGAGGGTGAATTCATGGGTGACCTGCGCATCGGCGGCGAGCGCCGTGAGGGGAAGCAACAGCAGCGCCAACAGCGCGCGCGTGACACTCGATTTCATCGTGTTCCGGACCTTTCTCGGCGCCCGCCTGTCCAGAGTCGGCCTGGTTCGCGCCGACGTGACAGTCCTGGCCGGTGCTTAACCCCGGCGGGCAAGGAGGTGCTAGCATACCAGCCCGTATCGCCTGGCCGCTTACGCGACGCGTCGTCCGAGCCGGCGTTCCTTTATTCCTGCTGGCCACAGGCAGCCACCGCCGAAGACACGACGGTGCTGCGCAGGCCCCCCATGAGATAGCCCGTTCCATGTCTGGTTCCGACGATCAAAAACCCGCCGCCCCCGCGCCCGAGAAGAAGGGTCTGTTCGGCTGGTGGCGCAAGAAACCCCAGGAAACCCCCGCCGCACCGGCTGCCGAGCCAGAGGCGCCGCTCGAGCCGCCGCAAGCCGCCGCTGGCGAGCCCGCCGCGGAGCTCGCCGAGCTGCCGCAGGAAGCCCTCGCGGTCCCCCAGCCTCTCGATGAAACCCCGCTGCCGGCAGCAGCGTTGGCGCCCGACCTGAACGCCGAGCCGCCGCTCGTGGCGCCCGAGCCGGAGCCGGAGCCGGAGCCGGTCAGCCCAGCCGACGCCGAACCGGCGCTGCCGGAAACCGCCGCACGCCCGGAGAAGGTCGGCTTCTTCGCCCGCCTGCGCCAGGGCCTGGCGAAGACCAGCGCCAGCCTCGGCGAAGGCATGGCCAGCCTGTTCCTCGGCAAGAAGGCCATCGACGACGACCTGCTCGAAGAGCTGGAAACCCGCCTGCTCACCGCCGACGTCGGCGTCGAGGCCACCGCCGCGATCATCGGCAACCTGACCAAGCGCGTCGCGCGCAAGGAACTGGCCGACAGCGAGGCGCTGTACAAGGCCCTGCAGGAAGAGCTCGGCAACCTGCTCGCCCCGGTGGAGCAGCCGCTGACGGTGGACGCTGGCACCTCGCCGTTCGTGATCCTGGTGGTTGGCGTCAACGGCGTCGGCAAGACCACCACCATCGGCAAGCTGGCGAAGAAACTGCAGAACGACGGCAAGAAGGTCATGCTCGCCGCCGGCGATACCTTCCGCGCCGCCGCCGTCGAGCAATTGCAGGTGTGGGGCGAACGCAACCGCATCCCGGTGATCGCCCAGCACACCGGCGCCGACTCCGCCTCGGTGATCTTCGATGCCCTGCAGGCCGCCAAGGCCCGCGGCATCGACGTGCTGATCGCCGACACCGCCGGCCGACTGCATACCAAGGACAACCTCATGGAGGAGCTGAAGAAGGTACGCCGGGTGATCGGCAAGCTGGACGAAAGCGCGCCCCACGAGACCTTGCTGGTGCTCGACGCCGGCACCGGGCAGAACGCGGTCAACCAGACCCGCCAGTTCGACCAGGCGGTGCAGCTTTCCGGCATCGCCCTGACCAAGCTCGACGGCACCGCCAAGGGCGGCGTGATCTTCGCCCTGGCCAAGCAGTTCGGCCTGCCGATTCGCTACATCGGTGTCGGCGAAGGCATCGACGACCTGCGTACCTTCGAGGCATCCACCTTCGTCAAGGCCCTGTTCGCGGAGCAGCCATGATTCGCTTCGAGCAAGTCGGCAAGCGCTATCCCAACGGCCACGTCGGCCTGCACGAACTGAGCTTCCGCGCCAAGCGCGGCGAGTTCCTCTTCGTCACCGGGCATTCCGGCGCCGGCAAGAGCACCCTGCTGCGCCTGCTGCTGGCGATGGAGCGGCCCACCAGCGGCAAGCTGCTGCTCGCCGGGCAGGACCTGTCGACCATCAGCAACTCGCAGATTCCCTTCCTGCGTCGACAGATCGGCGTGGTGTTCCAGAACCACCAGCTGCTCTACGACCGCAGCGTGTTCGACAACGTCGCCCTGCCGCTGCAGATTCTCGGCCTGTCCCGTGACGAGATCGCCCAGCGCGTCGGCATCGCCCTGGAGCGCGTCAGCCTGCGCGACAAGGCCGAGCAATTCCCCTCGGACATCTCCACCGGCCAGGCACAGCGCGTCGGCATCGCCCGTGCCATCGTGCACCGCCCGGCGCTGCTGCTGGCGGACGAACCCACCGGTAACCTCGATCCGCGCCTGGCTGCGGAGATCATGGGCGTGTTCGAGGACATCAACCGCCTGGGCACCACCGTCATCATCGCCAGCCACGACCTGGCCCTGATCGCGCGCATGCGTCATCGCATGCTGACCCTGCAACGTGGCCGCCTGATCGGCGACGGGGAGGCGGCATGAGCGCCAAGGACATCCCGCCACCCAAGCACACCGAGCGCCTCGGCGCGACCCGCGGCCCCGAGCATGCGCCGGCGGAGGAGCCTGATTTCCGCACGCTCACCCGCGCCTGGCTGCACAGCCACCGCGACAGCCTGCTCGACAGCCTGCTGCGCATGGCGCGGCAGCCGATCGGCAGCTTCTTCACCTGCATGGTGATGGCCGTGGCGCTGAGCCTGCCGATGGGCCTGTCGCTGCTGCTGAAGAACATCGAGCAGCTCGGCGGCTCCTGGCAGCGGGCTGCGCAGATTTCCCTGTACCTGGACATGGGCGCCAGCGAGGCCGAAGGCCAGGCGCTGCGCGAGCAGGTCGCCGAAATGCCCGGCGTGGCCGAAGCGCAGTGGGTCAGCCCGAAGGCGGCGCTGGAGGAATTCCAGCAGGCTTCGGGGCTCGGCCAGGCGCTCAAGGAACTGCCGGACAACCCGCTGCCCGGCGTCGTCGTGGTGACGCCCCAGGAGGTCGACAAGGCCGCGCTGGAAACGCTGCGCGCGCAACTCGCCGAGCTGCCGAAGGTGGACCAGGCGCAGCTCGACCTGGTCTGGGTCGAGCGCCTGAGCGCCATCCTCGCCCTGGGCGATCGTTTCGTCTTCGGCCTCACCGTGTTGCTGGTGATGACCCTGCTGCTGGTGATCGGCAACACCATCCGCCTGCACATCGAGAATCGCCGGGCGGAAATCGAGGTCATCAAGCTGGTCGGCGGAACCGATGGCTACGTCAGGCGTCCGTTTCTCTACATGGGCGCGCTCTACGGCTTGGGTGCCGGGGTCTTTTCCTGGGCCATCCTGGCCTACGGGCTGGACTGGCTGAACACCGCCGTGGTGCGCCTGGCCGGGCTCTACGACAGCGATTTCGCGCTGTTCGGCGTGCCCGCCAGCGACGGCTTCTCGCTGCTGGTGGGCGCCGTGTTGCTGGGCTACATCGGCGCCTGGCTGGCCGTGGCCCGCCATCTGCGCGAGCTGGCGCCGCGCTGACGCGGCTGCCAGCGAGCTGAATCGAAATGACTTTTCACACACTCCGGCGGGGGAACCGTGGCACCTTGTTGCGGTCTTATTCGCCAGTGATAGACTTGACGGTCTTCGTGAAGCGGAGGTCTCGCACATGAACACATCCCTGCAACCCATGCAGGCATTGGTTCCAGGCGCCAACCTGGAGTCCTACGTCCACTCGGTAAACAGCATTCCCATGCTCACCGCCGAGCAGGAACGCGATCTGGCCGAACGCCTGTACTACCAACAGGATCTGGATGCCGCGCGGCAAATGGTGCTGTCGCACCTGCGCTTCGTGGTACACATCGCCCGCAGCTACTCGGGCTACGGACTGGCTCAGGCCGACCTGATCCAGGAAGGCAACGTCGGCCTGATGAAAGCGGTCAAGCGCTTCAACCCGGAAATGGGTGTGCGCCTGGTCTCCTTCGCCGTGCACTGGATCCGTGCCGAAATCCACGAATTCATCCTGAAGAACTGGCGCATCGTCAAAGTGGCCACCACCAAGGCCCAGCGCAAACTGTTCTTCAACCTGCGCAGCCAGAAGAAGCGCCTGGCGTGGCTGAACAACGACGAAGTGCAGCACGTCGCCGAGACGCTGGGCGTCGAGGCCCGTGAGGTGCGCGAGATGGAAAGCCGCCTGACCGGCCATGACATGGCCTTCGACCCGGCCGCCGATGCCGACGACGACAGTGCCTACCAGTCGCCCGCGCACTACCTGGAAGACCATCGCTACGACCCGGCTCGCCAGTTGGAAGAAGCCGACTGGAGCGACAGCGCCAGCAGCAGCCTGCACGAAGCGCTGGAAGGCCTGGACGAGCGCAGTCGTGACATCCTCTACCAGCGCTGGCTGGCCGAGGAAAAGGCGACCCTGCACGAGCTGGCCGCCAAGTACAACGTCTCCGCCGAGCGTATTCGTCAGTTGGAGAAGAACGCGATGAACAAGCTCAAGGGCGTCATCGCAGCCTGACCCTGGCCTTCGCTTCACCACAAAAGCCGCGCCCCGAGCGCGGCTTTTGCGTATCCGCCCGACGGCTTGGCTGGCAACCGGCGCGGGGCGTAGAATCGGGGGTCTTTCTCGCCATTCATCCTTCGGCGGACCCCAGAGCCGGCCCACGCGCACCGTACCCCGTCGCGCCCGGAGCCAGTCATCCCAGTTTCGCGAATCCGCGCAGGCTCGGTCGACCGCTCGCCAGCACCACAACGATCCCGAATTAGCCGCAGGAAACCGTCATGCCTGACTATCGCTCGAAGACCTCCACCCACGGCCGCAACATGGCCGGCGCCCGCGCCCTGTGGCGCGCAACAGGGATGAAGGACGAAGACTTCAAGAAACCGATCATCGCCATCGCCAACTCCTTCACCCAGTTCGTCCCAGGCCACGTGCACCTGAAGGACCTGGGTCAGCTGGTCGCCCGCGAGATCGAGAAGGCCGGCGGCGTGGCGAAAGAATTCAACACCATCGCGGTCGACGACGGCATCGCCATGGGCCATGACGGCATGCTTTATTCGCTGCCCAGCCGCGAGATCATCGCCGACTCCGTGGAGTACATGGTCAACGCGCACTGCGCCGACGCCATCGTCTGCATCTCCAACTGCGACAAGATCACCCCCGGCATGCTGATGGCAGCGCTGCGCCTGAACATCCCGGTGGTGTTCGTTTCCGGCGGACCGATGGAAGCCGGCAAGACCAAGCTCGCCGCCCACGGCCTGGACCTGGTCGACGCCATGGTCATCGCCGCCGACAGCTCGGCCAGCGATGAGAAGGTCGCCGAGTACGAGCGCAGCGCCTGCCCCACCTGCGGCAGCTGCTCGGGCATGTTCACCGCCAACTCGATGAACTGCCTGACCGAAGCCCTGGGCCTGTCGCTGCCGGGCAACGGCTCGACCCTGGCCACCCACGCCGACCGCGAGCAGTTGTTCCTGCGCGCCGGGCGCCTGGCCGTGGAGCTGTGCCAGCGCTACTACGGCGAAGGCGACGCCTCGGTGCTGCCGCGCAACATCGCTACCCTCAAGGCGTTCGAGAACGCCATGATGCTGGACATCGCCATGGGCGGCTCGACCAACACCATCCTGCACCTGCTGGCCGCCGCCCAGGAGGGCGAAGTGCCGTTCGACCTGCGCGACATCGATCGCCTGTCGCGCCAGGTGCCGCAGCTGTGCAAGGTGGCGCCGAACATCCAGAAGTACCACATGGAAGACGTGCACCGCGCCGGCGGCATCTTCTCCATCCTCGGCGAGCTGGCCCGTGGCGGCCTGCTGCACACCGACGTACACACCGTGCACAGCCCGAGCATGGCCGAAGCCATCGCCGCCTGGGACATCACCCAGACCCAGGACGAAGCCGTGCACCACTTCTTCAAGGCCGGCCCGGCAGGCATCCCCAGCCAGGTCGCCTTCAGCCAGGACACCCGCTGGCCGAGCCTGGACGACGATCGCGCCGAAGGCTGCATCCGCAGCGTCGAGCACGCCTACTCCAAAGAGGGTGGCCTGGCGGTGCTCTACGGCAACATCGCCCTCGACGGCTGCGTGGTGAAGACCGCCGGCGTCGACGAATCCATCCACGTCTTCGAAGGCACCGCCAAGGTCTTCGAAAGCCAGGACAGCGCCGTAAAAGGCATCCTCGGCGACGAGGTGAAGGCCGGCGACATCGTCATCATCCGCTACGAAGGCCCGAAAGGCGGCCCGGGCATGCAGGAAATGCTCTACCCCACCAGCTACCTGAAGTCCAAGGGCCTGGGCAAAGCCTGCGCGCTGCTCACCGACGGTCGTTTCTCCGGCGGCACCAGCGGCCTGTCCATTGGCCACGCCTCGCCGGAAGCCGCCGCGGGCGGTGCCATCGGCCTGGTGCGCGACGGTGACAAGATCCTCATCGACATCCCCCAGCGCAGCATCAACCTGCTGCTGTCGGACGAGGAACTGGCGCACCGCCGCATCGAGCAGGATGCCAAGGGCTGGAAGCCGGCCGCGCCGCGCGCGCGCAAGGTAACCACCGCCCTGAAGGCCTACGCCCTGCTCGCCACCAGCGCCGACAAGGGCGCGGTGCGCAACAAGGCGATGCTCGACGACTGACCCCACCGGTCGGACACGACGCCGCCTACGGGCGGCGTCGTGGGTTATGCACTCAGCGTTTTCGCGCCATTTGCTCCAGTAGCGCATCCGCCACCTCGACCAGCGACAGCCCACGGCTCATCGCCGCCTGCTGCAGGCGCTGGTGGGCCTGGGCTTCGCTGAGGCGGTATTCGCGCATCAGCTGGGCCTTGGCGCGTTCCAGGCGCTTGCGTTCGTCGAGGCGCTGGCGTGCCTGGCGCAGGTCGTCGTTGGCCTGTTGCAGACGCTGCGTCTGCTCCTGCATCAGGTCGAGCAGCGAGCGGCCCAGCTGGTTACCCACCCCCGCCGCCGGGGCCGCGTCCAGGCTGCTGCCCTGCAGACTGAACAGCACCGCCTGGCCGCTTCCCGATTCCAGCGCGGCGAAACGCTTGAGCAACGCGCGGTGGCTTTCCAGATCGGTCGCGGCCTCGTCGATGCTTTGCCGGCAGGAACTGCGCAGGTCGGCCGTCAGGTCGTTCTCGATGCGTTTCATGGCGTCGATGCGGCGTGTCGCCAGGTCGAACCAGAGCTCGCCCAGACCACTGTCCAGCGGCGCTTGCGCCGAGGTCCGCGCGGCCAGCTCGCGCAGCCGTTGCAGCTCACCCATCAACGGCTCGCCGAGCAGTTGCTGCCAGGCACTGCACGCGGCCTCGCCAGCGAACTCCAGGAAGCCCTCGAAGGCCCGCGCCTGGCCCTCCTGCAGGTGGCGCAGCTGCTCCAGCCCCGCGCTGTGGAAATGCCCCTGGGCGAAGCCGATGACGCCAGCAGCACGCTCCTGCCCAGCGAGCTCCTTACCCTGCATGAAATTGAACAGCGCCACCAGGCGCCGCGCCAGGGGTGGGTCCACGGCCATGCCGGCGGCCTCGAAGACCACCCCGAGCAGGCCTCCGATCAGGCGACTCAGCGCCGCCGTCGCCTCGCTGGCCTGGATGTCCTGCTCACGCACGCGCCGGCGCAGCGCCGGCAGCTCGTCGAGGCCGTGCAGCACGTGGGCGATACGGTTGAACAGCCGCGCGCGCTCCAAGGCGGCACCGCCTTCGAGGTCCATTTCCGCGAAACGCGCGAGGACCTCGTGCTCCATCGTCCGCGCTTCCTCGCTGTGCCCCTCGAGCAACGGCAGGCAACGCGCTTCGTGGTTGCTCAGGTAGAGGTTGGAATAACCGCGTTCCTTCTGCAGCGCATGCACCAAGCGGCTGATCGCGACCACCAGCTCACAGGTCGCCGCAAGGCTTTGCAGCCCCTGCAGCTCGCAGCGGCGGGCGGCCATCATGAAGCGCAGGACGGGAGGCAGCTGCGGGTCGGGCATGGGACGGGCACCTGGGAAGAATGCCCCTGCGGTGCAATTAGCGCTCCAGCCGGCGGAGGCCGCCGTCCTCGCGTCAGGTGACTTTTCGCGCGCCGCTTTGGTGCGTCCGGTCGCGCTCGCGCACCGTGACGAATCCCGCCCTAGTGCCTCGCACGCTCCGCGAGCGAGGAAAACCGGGTATCACGCTGGCGTCGCCAGGGCTGGCACGAGAGCTGCAGTGCTCGACTTCGCGAACGGTCCGGCAATGCCCGCGTTCGCCCACATCGCAGATGCAAGAACAGGCAAAGGCGCCTGGACCTCCCACGAGGGGGTTCAGGCGTTTTTTTTTGCCTCCGAAATGCCGTTTCCAGAGGTTTTTTGATGAACGCCTACCACGCACCCAGCCCCGCCCTGCCGATCCTGGCGATCATTGGCAACGGCATGGTCGGCCACCACCTGCTCGAACAACTGGTTGCACAGGACGCGACCCGCCGCTACCAGATCCACGTGTTCGGCGAAGAGCGCCAGCGCGCCTACGACCGCGTGCACCTGTCGGAATACTTCGGCGGCCGCGATGCCGAATCACTCGCCCTCGGCGACGCCGCGCTGTATCGCACGCCGGGCGTGACCTTGCACCTGGGCGAGGCGGTGCTGCGCATCGACCGCGAGCACCAGGAGTTGGTGAGCAACGAGCGCACCTTGCGCTACGACCGGCTCGTGCTGGCCACCGGTTCCTATCCCTTCGTGCCGCCGATCGAAGGCGCCGAAGGCGATTCCCGGCTGGTCTACCGCACCCTCGACGATCTCGACGCCATCCGAGCCGCCGCCAAAGGTGGGCGCCGGGGCGTGGTGATCGGCGGCGGCCTGCTCGGCCTTGAAGCGGCCAATGCCCTGAAGTCGCTGGGCCTGGAAGCCCATGTGGTGGAGTTCGCCCCGCGGCTGATGCCGGTGCAACTGGACGACGAAGGCGGCCGCGCGCTGAAGGCGCAGATCGAAGCCCTCGGCGCCCGTGTACACCTGGGCAAGGCGACCCAATCGATCGGCCCCGGCGATGAGCACCGCTACCGCATGCAGTTCGCCGACGGCGAGAGCCTGGAGACCGACCTGATCGTGTTCTCCGCCGGCATCCGTCCGCAGGATGCGTTGGCGCGTGCCTGTGATCTGGCGCTCGGCCCACGCGGCGGTGTGGCCATCGACGGGCAGTGCCTGAGCAGCGACCCGGCGATCCACGCCATCGGCGAGTGCGCGGCCTGGAATGGCAGCATCTTCGGCCTGGTCGCCCCCGGCTACCAGATGGCCCGCGCGGTCGCCGCGCAACTGGTCGGCGCGCCGAGCGAAGCGTTCAGCGGCGCGGATATGTCGACCAAGCTCAAGCTGCTCGGTGTCGATGTCGGCTCCATCGGCGACGCCCAGGGCGCCACGCCCGGCGCGCGCAGCTACCGCTTCATCGACGAGGCCAACGCCGGCTACCGCCGCCTGGTGGTCTCCGCCGACGGCAAGACGGCGCTGGGCGCGGTGCTGGTCGGCGACAACAGCTACTACGACACCCTGCTGCAATACGTGCAGAACGGCATCGCCCTGCCCGCCGACCCGGCCAACCTGATCCTGCCGCGCGGCAACGCGGCGCCGGCGCTGGGCATCGACGCGCTGCCGGCCAGCGCGACCCTGTGCTCCTGCCACAACGTCAGCAAGGGTCAGGTCTGCGCCGCCATCGACGCCGGCTGCACCGATCTGGCCGCACTCAAGGGCGAGACCAAGGCCGCCACCGGCTGCGGCGGTTGCGCCACGCTGCTCAAGCAAGTCTTCGAGCATGAACTGGCCGCCCGTGGCGTGGCGGTGGACACGCGTCTGTGCGAACACTTCAGCCACAGCCGCCAGGCGCTCTACGACATCGTCCGCGTCGAAGGCATCGAGGACTTCGAGACGCTGCTGGCGCGGCATGGCGAAGGCCACCTCGGCTGCGACATCTGCAAGCCGGCAGTGGGCTCGATCCTCGCGTCCTGCTGGAACCGGCCGATCATGGAGCCGTCGCTGGTGCCGCTGCAGGACACCAACGACACCTTCATGGCGAACATGCAGAAGAACGGCACCTACTCGGTGGTCCCGCGCATTCCCGGCGGCGAGATCACCCCGGACAAGCTGATCGTCATCGGCCAGGTGGCGAAGAAATACGACCTCTACACCAAGATCACCGGCGGCCAGCGCATCGACCTGTTCGGCGCCCAGTTGCACGAATTGCCGGATATCTGGGGCGAGCTGATCGCCGCCGGCTTCGAGACCGGGCATGCCTACGGCAAGTCCACGCGCACGGTGAAGTCCTGCGTCGGCAGCACCTGGTGCCGCTACGGCGTGCAGGACAGCGTGGCCATGGCGCTGCGCATCGAGGATCGCTACAAGGGCCTGCGTTCGCCGCACAAGCTGAAGTTCGCGGTCTCCGGCTGCACCCGCGAGTGCGCCGAGGCGCAGAGCAAGGACATCGGTGTGATCGCCACCGAGCACGGCTGGAACCTCTACGTCTGCGGCAACGGCGGCATGCGCCCGCGGCATGCCGAGCTGTTCGCCACCGACCTCGACGACGAAAGCCTGATCCGCACCATCGACCGTGTGCTGATGTTCTACATCCGCACCGCCGACAAGCTGCAGCGCACCTCGGTGTGGCGCGAATCGCTGGAGGGCGGCTTGGACTACCTCAAGGCGGTGATCCTCGACGACAGCCTGAACCTCGCCGCCGAACTGGAGGCGCAGATGCAGCAGGTGGTCGACCGCTACGAATGCGAATGGGCCAACGCGCTGAAGGACCCGGAGAAGCTCAAGCGCTTCCGCACCTTCGTCAACCAGGCCGGCGGCGACCCGGACATCCACTTCGTCGAGGAGCGCGGCCAGCGGCGCCCCGCGCGCCACGGCGAGATTCCACTGACGCAGCTCGAGGAGGTGTCCCGATGAACGACGAAACCTTGCACTGGCAGGCCGTCTGCCAGCGTGCCGACCTGGTCGCCGGCTCCGGCGTGGTGGCCTGGCTGGACGGACGCCAGCTGGCGCTGTTCTACCTGCCCGACGAAGCCGGCGGACAGCTCTACGCCATCGACAACCGCGACCCGAAGTCCGGCGCCAACGTGCTCGGCCGCGGCCTGCTCGGCGAGCTGAACGGCGAGCGAGTGATCGCCGCGCCGCTCTACAAACAGCACTTCCGCCTGCGCGACGGGCTGTGCCTGGAAGACCCCGAAGTGCGCCTGCCGGTGTGGCCGGCACGGCTGGTCGGCGAGCGTGTGGAAGTCGCCGACCTTTCGCTCACGGCCGCATGACCCCAACCCAACGTCCTACGTTTTCGGAGAGATGCCCATGTCCTACCTCGCCCCCCAGGAATTCGCCAAGAAGATGGTCGACGCCGGCGAAGCGAAGATCTTCATGTCCACCCGCGACACCCTGATCCGCGCCTTCATGGCCGGCGCCATTCTCGCCCTGGCGGCGGTGTTCGCGGTGACCATCACCGTACAGACCGGCAGCCCGCTGGTCGGCGCGATGCTCTTCCCGGTGGGCTTCGTGATGCTCTACCTGATGGGCTTCGACCTGCTCACCGGGGTCTTCATGCTCACCCCGCTGGCGCTGCTCGACCGCCGTCCTGGCGTCACCGTGTCCGGCGTGTTGCGCAACTGGGGCCTGGTGTTCGTCGGCAACTTCGCCGGCGCGCTGCTGGTGGCCTTCATGATGGCGTTCGTCTTCACCTTCGGCTTCTCCACCAGCCCCGGGGCGATCGGCGAGAAGATCGCGCACATCGGTGAAGCGCGCACCCTGGGCTACGCGCAGTACGGCCTGGCCGGCTGGCTGACCATCTTCATCCGCGGCATGCTGTGCAACTGGATGGTCTCGATGGGCGTGGTCGGCGCGATGATATCCACCTCGGTGAGCGGCAAGGTGATCGCCATGTGGATGCCGATCATGCTGTTCTTCTTCATGGGCTTCGAGCACTCGGTGGTGAACATGTTCCTGTTCCCCTCGGCGATGATCATGGGCGGCGGCTTCTCCATCGCCGACTACATGCTCTGGAACGAGATCCCCACCGCCCTGGGCAACCTGGTCGGCGGCCTGGCCTTCACCGGCCTGACGCTCTACGCCACCCACGTGAAGACCTCGCCCAAGCGCAGCCTGGCCTGAACGGCTGCCTCAGGGAATATCGAGGATCTTGTGCTGCTGCAGGCCCAGGCGCCATTGCGGGTGGGCCTTGCAATAGTCGATGGCGGCGCGGGTGTTGCCCTCGCGCTGCGGGCTGTCCATCGGCTGCAGGTAGAACTGCCCGGCGGGGAATGCGGCAAAGCGCTCGGGCAGCGCATCGGCCTGTGGATAAACCAGCTTGAGCTCGTCCGCCCGCTGCAGCACCACGGCGGCGCGCCCCTTGGGGCTGAGGCAAATCCAGTCGATACCCTCCGGCGCCGGCAGGGTGCCGTTGGTTTCCACGGCGATGAAGAAGCCTTCGGCGTGCAGCGCCTCGATCAGCGGCGCATCCAGTTGCAGCAGCGGCTCGCCGCCGGTGATCACCACGAAGCGCTGGGCGTGCGCAGGATGCGGCCATGCCGCCGCCACCGCCTGCGCCAGTGCGGTGGCATCGGCGAAGCGGCCACCGCCCTCGCCGTCGGTGCCGACGAAGTCGGTATCGCAAAAGGTGCACTGCGCGCTGGCGCGGTCCTGCTCGCGACCGGACCACAGGTTGCAACCGGCGAAGCGGCAGAACACCGCCGCGCGCCCGGCCTGCCCACCCTCGCCCTGCAGGGTGTAGAAGATTTCCTTGACGGCGTAACTCATGGAAGGCGGACCGGGCTGTGCAAAAAGGGCCGACATTCTTGTCGAGCCGGGACTCGACTGCAATCGCCGCCGACGGATGCATCGGCGGCGCGCCGCGGCCCTCTGTTATAGTGCGCGCCCTTTTCGCACTGCCATCCCACGCCCATGGAAATCTTCAAGGAATTCGTCTTCGAGGCCGCCCACCTGTTGCCCAACGTGCCCGAGGGACACAAGTGCGGACGCCTGCACGGACACTCCTTCCGGGTCGGCATCCACGTCGAGGGGCCGCTCGATCCGCATACCGGCTGGGTGATGGACTTCGCCGAGCTCAAGGCGCGCTTCAAGCCGATCTACGATCGCCTCGATCACTACTACCTGAACGACATCCCCGGACTGGAAAACCCCACCAGCGAGGTGCTCGCGCGTTGGCTGTGGCAGCAGCTCAAGCCGATCCTGCCCGAGCTGTCGAAGGTTCGCGTGCACGAGACCTGCACCTCCGGCTGCGAGTACCGCGGCGACTGATCAATCGCTCAGCCGCAGGCACGGCCAGCGCTGCAGCCAGCCCTTGCGCTGCGCACGCTGCTCCAGCAGGACGCGGGGCCGGTGCGGTCCCGGCGTCAGTTGCAGGTCGAACAACGAGTCCCAGCCGAACACCGCCAGGCATTGCAGCTGATCGTCCGCCCCCAGGCGCACGGCCACGGCGGTTTCCCGCTCCGGCCAGTGGGCCAGCGCATCCGCCAGGTCACGGTAAGGCGCATCACCGTTGCGGCGATGCATCCAGGCCTGGTTGCGTACCTGCCAGGTGACTCCGGGAAAGGCGCGCGCCAGGCGTCTCTCGTAGCCAACGAAGGCATCCGCGTCGGCCTCTTCGGGGTCGAAATAAACCACGTCCAGGTCGTTCAGCGGAGTCGCCTGGCGATGGCCGTGCAGTGAATCCCAGACGGCGTTGCGCAGGAATCCCGCAGCCAGCCAGGCCTGCCCGGGTCCGTGCTCGCGCAGGCAACGCAGGGCGTCCATGCGCCAGGGGTCGTTTTGCAGAAGCTGTTGCAGTCGCTGCATGGATCGCTCATCGAAGATGGCACGTTTGGTCGCACAGGCAGGCGTTCGCGACACTTTACCTGTACCCTTGCGCGCTTTTTCATGCGCCGACTGGGCGCCACTGCCGGAAATACCCATGAACGATAACAGCACGGCGCCGAAGAGCGCCTTCGCCCGCCTGGGCCTCGTCCCCCAGATCATTCTCGGCCTGCTCGCCGGTGTCGCGCTGGCGCAGTTCGCGCCCGCCACGGCGGCCAACGTGGGCTTTCTCGGCGAGGTCTTCGTCTCCGCACTGAAGGCGGTGGCGCCGTTGCTGGTGCTGACCCTGGTGGCGGCGTCCATCGCCAACCACAAGCAGGGCGAGCGCAGCCACATCCGCCCGATCCTGGTCCTCTACCTGATCGGCACCTTCGGCGCCTCGCTGGTGGCGGTGCTCGCCAGCCACCTGTTTCCCTCGACCCTGGTGCTGGCCACCGAAGGCGCGCAGATGACGCCGCCCGGCGGCATCGCCGAGGTGCTCAAGACCCTGGCGCTGAACATCGTCGACAACCCGGTGAACGCGCTGCTCAAGGGCAACTACATCGGCATCCTGGCCTGGGCAGTAGCCATCGGCCTGGCCCTGCGCCACGCGGCGCCGAGCAGCCGGCAACTGCTGGCCGACCTTTCCGGAGCGCTGACCGGCCTGGTCAAGCGGGTCATCCGCCTGGCGCCGCTGGGCATCTTCGGCCTGGTCGCCGGCACCCTCGCCGACTTCGGCCCCGGCGTGCTGCTCGACTACCTGCACCTGCTCGCGGTACTGCTCGGCTGCATGCTGTTCGTCGCGCTGGTGGTGAACCCGGCGATCGTGTTCTGGCAGATCCGCCGCAACCCCTACCCGCTGGTGCTCACCTGCCTGAAGGAAAGCGGCCTGACCGCCT
The DNA here is from genome assembly GCF_055768815.1 of Pseudomonas sp. R4-15. Classification (NCBI taxonomy): domain Bacteria; kingdom Pseudomonadati; phylum Pseudomonadota; class Gammaproteobacteria; order Pseudomonadales; family Pseudomonadaceae; genus Pseudomonas; species Pseudomonas sp. R4-15. The sequence continues at coordinate 717,587 of NZ_CM147293.1, read as the reverse complement.
TCTTCACCCGCAGCTCGGCGGCCAACATCCCGGTCAACCTGCAGCTGTGCCAACGCCTCGGCCTGCACGAGGAAACCTACTCGGTCGCCATCCCGCTGGGCGCGACCATCAACATGGCCGGTGCGGCGATCACCATCAGTGTGCTCAGCCTGGCGGCGGTGCATACCCTGGGCATCCAGGTAGACCTGCCCAGCGCCCTGCTGCTGAGCCTGGTCGCCGCGGTCAGCGCCTGCGGTGCCTCGGGCGTGGCCGGTGGCTCGCTGCTGCTGATCCCGCTGGCCTGCGCGCTGTTCGGCATTCCCAACGAGGTAGCCATGCAGGTGGTCGGCGTCGGTTTCATCATCGGCATCCTGCAGGACTCGGCGGAAACCGCGCTGAATTCCTCCACCGACATCCTCTTCACCGCGACCGCCTGCGAAGCCCAGGGCGACGTGCCAAACCCGGTGGTCTGAGCCTCACTGCTCCCAGAACGGCGGGCAACCCAGCGCCTGCGCCTGTGCGCGGGCCTGCGCCATGCCCGCCTGCAGATCCTCGCGGGACGCCTTGCGCGACGTCTGCGCGTAGTCCCAGGTGGCCAACGCCACGTAGAAGGTGCCGTAGCGCTCGGCCAGCGCTCGACAGCCGGGATCGGCCGCCGGGCTCTCGGCCTGTGCCGCGGGCATCAGCGCCGCACTCTGGCAGCCACCGAGCAGCAATCCCAGCAAGGGCAGCAGCAGACGCGACTTCATACCGGGTCTTCCAGGGCGAACAGCAGCACCTTGAGGCCGGCGTTCGCGTCGATGTCGGCGAACTCCTCGGGATTCTCCAGACGCTCGACATAGCGCAACTGCGGCGCCTCCAGCGTCATCGCCTGCACCAGGAAGTCCGGCGCCACGTCCGGCGCGTTGATGCAGGCCAGCACTCGACCACCGGGCGCCAGCAGCCCCGGCAGGCGACGCAGGATCTTCGGATAGTCGCGCTCCAGGGCGAAGCTGCCCTTCTGGAATGACGGCGGGTCGACGATCACCAGGTCGTAGGGGCCGGAACGCGCGACCTTGCCCCAGCTCTTGAACAGGTCGTGATCGAGGAAGCTCACCTTCGCCAGGTCATGGCCGTTGAGCCGGTGGTTGTCGCGCCCGCGGCTGAGCGCGGCGCGCGCCATGTCCAGGTTGACCACTCCTGCTGCGCCACCCGCCATCGCCGCGACGGAGAAGCCGCAGGTGTAGGCGAACAGGTTGAGCACCCGTGCACCCGCACCCTGCTCGCGGACCCAACGGCGTCCCAGGCGCATGTCGAGGAACAGCCCGCTGTTCTGCTTGCGCCCCAGGTCCAGGCGATAGGCGAGCCCTTCCTCGTGGATCACGCAGTCCTCCGGCGCCTCGCCCCACAGCGTCTCGCTCGCGGCATCGGGGCGATAGCGATGTTGCAGCAACAATGCGCGTATAGTGGCCGACTGCCATTCGACGCTCTGCGTCAGTGCTTGCAGGGTTTCCCGCAATGCCTGCAGGGCGGTCTCCTCCGGCTCGCGATACAGCGCCACCAGGACGATGCCCTCGAGCCAGTCGACGGTCAGTTGCTCCAGTCCGGGCCAACGCCGGCCGCGCCCGTGCAGGAGGCGGCGGGCCTCGACGGGGGGCGTGGCGAGCGCCTCGCGCAGCCGCTGATCGAGGGTGGCAAGGGATTCGGGTGTCACGTGTAGAAACCTCGCGCGGCGGATTGCCCCGCTGCTGTTGTGTGTTCGTCGCAGGTGCGTGAACATGGCGCACTTGCACAGGTCGCCCGGCCCACATCGGCCAGGCGGAATTGCCGCCGTCGTCCCCACCGAGCCCTAAGCTCCCGGAGGTCGTTTTCTATGGAGCGCCCCCTGCGCATCGGCGTGATCGCCGATACCCACGGTCTGTTGCGCCCCGAGGCACTGGAACTGCTTTCCGGCTGCGATCACCTGATCCACGCCGGCGACATCGGTGATCCATCGATCCTCGGCGACCTGGAAGGCATCGCACCGCTCTCCGCGGTGCGCGGTAATAACGATACCGGCGACTGGGCGCAGAACCTGCCCGAACGCCTGGTGCTGAAGTTCCGCCGCACTTCGATCTACCTGCTGCACGACCTCAAGCAACTGGACATCGATCCACGCGCCGAGGGCATGGCCGCGGTGATCAGCGGCCACTCGCACAAGCCCGTGCTCGACGAACGCGACGGCGTGCTCTACCTGAATCCGGGCAGCATCGGTCCGCGCCGCTTCCGCCTGCCGGTTTCGCTGGCGCTGCTGTCGCTCGAAGGCGGGCGCATCGACGTCGAGTTTCGCGAACTGGCGGTCTAGCTAGCTGCTCAGCGCCGCTCCCAGATCTCCAGCGCATAGGCCGGTGCGGCGCCCTCGACCGGAAACTCCTGCAGACCGGCGCGGCGCCACTGGCTCTCGTCGAGCGGCGGGAAGTGGGCATCGCCCTCCGGTTCCAGCTCGATGCGCGTGAGGTACAGCCGCTGCGCCAGCGGCAGCGCCTGGGCATAGAGCTGCGCACCGCCGATCAGCATCAGTTCGTCGACGCCCTGCTCATGGGCCCAGGCATCCGCGCGCTGCAGCGCGGCCTCCAGACTGGTGAAGGTCTCGGCGCCCTCGAGCTGCAAACCCGGCTGACGGCTCACCACCAGGTTGAGGCGTCCGGGCAGTGGCCGGCCGAGCGAGTCCCAGGTCTTGCGGCCCATGATGACCGGCTTGCCCAGGGTGGTTGCGCGAAAATGCTTGAGGTCCGCCGGCAAGTGCCAGGGCATCCGGTTGTCGAGGCCGATGACGCGGTTGCGCGCGAGGGCGGCGATCATCGCCAGGGGGCGTCGTGTGTCGTTCATGGCGGCGAGCATAGCCGTCCGCTGGCGACTGGCCAAGCGCGACGGGTGTTCTCGCGTCAGCGAGCGGTTATCCTGCAAGTGACATGACCACGAGTAGCCGCGTGACCGATCCCGAATCCCTGTCCCGAATCGACCGCCTCTGGCTCTGCGAAGCGATTCGCCTGCGCGAAGAGCAGGCCGGCGCCCTGGACGACGCCCAGGTCAACCGCCAGGCCCGCGCGGCCGGTGGCGACCTGGCGCAGCGCATCGAGCGCCGCGCCCTGCTGCTCGGCGAGCGCGACGGTCAGTTGCCCGCGCTGCGCCGCTGGCGCGCGGGTGCGCTGCTCGCCGGACTCGGCCTGCTGGTGTTCGCGCTGCTGTTCGGTGCCGGCATGGGCAGCGCCGCGCTGGGCGACGGCACGCATCCGGTCAATGTGTTCTGGGCGCTGGGCAGTCTGCTGGGACTGAACAGCCTGGCACTGCTCGGCTGGCTCGCCAGCCTGCTGCTGACCGGTGATGCCGGCGGCGCCCTCGGTCGTGTCTGGCTCTGGGCCAGCGCGCGGCTGGCGCGCGATGCCCAGGCCGCGCAACTGGCCCCCGCCCTGCTGCTGATGCTGCAACGCGCGCGACTCGGCCGCTGGCTGCTCGGCCTGGCGGTGCATGGACTCTGGCTGTGCATGCTGCTGGCGGCGCTGGCGACGCTACTGGCGTTGCTCTCCACCCACCGCTACACCTTCGTCTGGGAAACCACCTTGCTCGGCGGCAACACCTTCGTCGCCCTGACCCAGGCGCTCGGCGCCCTCCCCGCGGCGCTCGGCTTCGCCGTGCCGGACGCCGCCACGGTGCGCGCCAGCGGCGCCGACCCGCTGCTCGCGGAGGCGGCACGCCAGGCCTGGGCGAGCTGGCTGCTCGGCGTGCTGCTGGTCTATGGAGTCGCGCCGCGCGCACTGCTCGCCGCGCTCTGCCTATGGCGCTGGCGGCGGGGCGCAAGCACGCTGGCGCTGGACCTGACGCAGCCCGGCTATGCACTGCTCGCTGAACGCCTGCGGCCCTCCAGCGAGCGTCTGGGCATCAGCGATGCCGCTCCCGCGTCCCCGGCAACGCATGCCCTGGAGAACCTGCCGGCGTCCGGCGAGGGCGCCGTCCTGGTGGCCATCGAACTCGACACCCAGCGCCCCTGGCCGCCGCGCTTGCCCCAAGGCATCGCCGATGCCGGGATACTCGATAGCGGCGCACAGCGCCGGCGCCTGCTCGAACAATTGACCCGCTTCCCGCCGCAGCGCCTGGCGATCGCCTGCGACCCGCGCCGCTCACCGGATCGCGGCACCCTGGCGCTGATCGGCGAACTGGCCGCCTGCGCCGCCGCTGCGCGCGTCTGGCTGCTGCAGGCCCCGCCGGGCGAGAGCCTGGATTGCGAACGTCTGCAGAGCTGGCAACAGGCGCTCGACGCACTGGGCCTGGCGCATGCCGGCAGCGCACCCCTGCAGTGGCTGGAGACGGGCCATGACTGACACCCGCAAGCCGCTACGCCTGGCGGTGGTCGGGCATACCAACGTCGGCAAGACGTCGCTGCTGCGCACGTTGACCCGCGACGTCGGCTTCGGCGAGGTGTCCCAGCGCCCCAGCACCACCCGGCATGTCGAAGGCGCCCGCCTGTCGGTGGACGGCCAGGCGCTGCTGGAGCTGTTCGACACGCCCGGCCTGGAGGATGCCATCGCCCTGCTCGACTACCTGGAGCGCCTCGAACGCCCCGGCGAGCGCCTCGACGGGCCGGCGCGTCTGCAGCGGCTGTTCGACGGCCCCGAATCGCGTCAGCGCTACGAGCAGGAAAGCAAGGTACTGCGCCAGTTGCAGGCCTCCGACGCCGGCCTCTACGTGATCGACGCCCGCGAACCGGTGCTGGCCAAGTATCGCGATGAACTGGCCGTGCTCGCCATGTGCGGCCGACCGCTGCTGCCGGTGCTCAATTTCGCCGGGCACCCCGGTGCCCGCGAGGAGGAATGGCGCGAGGCGCTGGCGCGCCTGGGCCTGCACGCGCTGGTGCGCTTCGACACGGTTGCGCCGCCGCAGGATGGCGAGCAGCGCCTCTACGAAAGCCTCGGCCTGCTCATCGAGCACAGCCGCGCCGCACTGGCCCGACTGGTCGCCGAACATGCCACCCAGGCCGCCGCACGCCGCCGCGACGGGCGCCTGCTGATCGCCGAACTGCTGCTCGACGTCGCCGCCGCGCGACGCCAGGTGAGCACCGCAGGCAGTGCCGAGCGCGAAGCGGTGGAAGCCCTGCGCGAAGCGGTGCGCAAGCGTGAGCAGCGCTGCGTGGAGGCGCTCCTGGCGCTGCACGCGTTCCGCCGCGAGGATGCCGCCGCCGGCGAGCTGCCGCTGCTCGACGGCCGCTGGGGCGACGACCTGTTCAACCCCGAGACCCTGCGCCAGCTCGGCGTGCGCGTCGGCGGTGGCGCAGCGGCCGGAGCCGCCGCCGGCGCCGGTGTCGACCTGCTGGTCGGCGGTATCACCCTGGGCGCGGCGACGCTGATTGGTGCGCTCGCCGGCGGCGGCGCGCAGACCGCCCGCCACTACGGCCAGCGGCTGCTCGGCAAACTCCGTGGCGAGCGCGAACTGAGCGTCGACGACGCCGTGCTGCGCCTGCTCGCCCTGCGCCAGAAGCAGTTGCTAGACGCCGTCGCCGCCCGCGGGCATGCCGCCCAGGAGCGGCTGCGCCTGTCCGCGCCGAGCGACGAGAGCTGGCGCCAGGATCGCCTGCCGGAGGCCTTGCAACGGGCCCGCGCGCACCCGGAGTGGTCGAACCTGAACCCCGGCGGCGGCAAGCCCCAGGCCGAGCGTCAGGCGCTGCTCGAGGCGTTGGCGCGCGAGCTGTCCTAGGGCCTATCGCTCAGCGCAGTTGCAGGTCCTGCAGCAAGCCGCGCATCGCCGCATCGACCTCCGTCGCGTGGTCTTCACGCAACGCGTAGGTCAGCGAGTAAACCGACGCCTCCCCCAGCGCCAGCAGCAGGTGCTGGCGCAACACCGGCGCACCGTTCTGGCTGACGACGCAGGCCACCTCGCGCGCGGCTAACGCACCCAGGCGGGTGTCCGCGGGCGGCTCGCAGCGGGTCATCAGGCGGCTGCGCGCAAAGCCGAACTGGATACCCTGACGCATCTGCGCGAGCACCTCGTCGGGTTTCACCTCCACCGCACGGGGCAGCGGCAGGCTGGTCAACTCGGCCACCGCGGCCTGCTCGCCGTCCTCGCGCAATTTCACCGCCCGCACGCGCTCGCCGGACACCCCCTGCTCGAACGGCGACGAAGGCGCCGGCTGTGCCTCGACCTGCCAGCCCGGAGGCCAGTTCACACGAAGCTCGGCCAGCGCCGGCAGGGACAGGCACAGGGCGAAACAGACGACGATCAGGCGCAGGCGGGACATGGAAGGCGGTGACTCGAGGGAAAACCGCAGAGTGCAGTAGATTGGTGAATCGGGCAACGGAGGTGCCTTGAGAGCTGCTGCTTTGAGGCTTCGGCGCCAAAGGACGGTTGTCGGCGTTCATCCGAACTTTCCTGTTTCTTCCTCCTGGGCGACTCACTTGTGTTTCACGCCGTCGCTAGCGGCTCAGGATTAGAGCAGGTGCAGCGGGCCTTCGGTGCCAAAGGACTTTTGTCGGCGTTCCTCCGAGACTCCCGGTTTCGCCCTCCTGGGCGACCCTCTTTTGTTGCGGCAAAAGAGGGCAAAACCATTGCCCCGACGATCCGGCCCCGCCCGCTGGCGCGGACGGGGTGCGTTCACTCCATCGCCGCTCCGGGGGTCGCCGCCAAGGGGCGTCCTGCCCCTTCGCGGCTTTCGCGGCCGTCCTGGCCGCTCACCCCCTACACGGCGACTCCATTCACCCGGACCAACGGGGCGCTTCGGCGCCGTCTGAAAGTCCGAGTAGACGTAGGATGGGTTGAGCGCAGCGATACCCATCACGCCGCCACGATGGGTATCGTCGCTACGCTTCTCCACCCATCCTACGGGACCGAGGCCGGGGACGAGCCAGAGCAACGCGACCACCGATGACGCGGCACGCACCCGGATCCCCTTCAGAAGGCCGAGTGGAGGTGTTGCGCAGGGGGATGCGAGGCAGGACGCCGAGCAAGGCGCGAAGGGGCAGGACGCCCCTTCGCGGCGTGCCCCCGGAGCAGCGCCGGAACGAGGGAACCCCGGCCGCGTAGCGGCTGGGGCCGGATGTTGGGGTGGTCTTCTTCTTGCCTACTTCTTCTTGACCACGCAAGAAGAAGTAGGTCGCCGTGCAGGGCGAAACCTGTAGTCCCATCCGAGGAAAGCGCGGCGCTCCCACTTCCAAGCCCAAAACCGCAAACACCAGAAGCAACGGCAGCGGCTCAGATTAGAGCCGCGCCGCAGCCCTCAGCCGATCGACATCAGGCTGGCGTTACCCCCGGCAGCAGCGGTGTTCACCGACAGCGCGCGCTCGATCAACAGGCGTTCGAGCGGTATTGCGGTATCGCCACGGTCGAGACCATGCACGCTGACGATCGGCCCCGGCAGTTGCGCGGCTTGCTCGCTGACCTGACGCAGGTGATCGGAATCGCCATGGTGCAGGATCGCCTCGAAGGGCACCGCACTGGCGCTCCAGTCGCTGCTCAGCTCGATGCGCGCACGCACGGCTTCCGGCAGTTGGGAGAGCAGTTCGCGAGCCAGCGGGACGTCGCTGAGCAGTACCTCGCAGCCCACCGCCAGGCTGGCGGCCAGTTGGGCGAGCAGGTCGGCGCGGTCGTCCGCCAGGCACAGCACGCGCTCGCGCGGCAGCAATGTGTAGCTGTTGCGCTCGCCGGTCGGGCCGGGCAGCAGGCGCGTGGTGCCGCTCTGCGAGAGCCCGGCATAACGCGCGCAAAGGCCGTCCAGTGCCGGCTCGGCCTTGGCCGCCCATTCGCGCAAGGCGACGAAGGCCTGCTCGGCCGATGCCAGCTTGGCCCGCACCGGTTCGGCATCGATCGCCTGCAACTGCGCCACCAGGGCTTCCGATGGACGCGTGGACAGCAGGCGGTAGAGGTACAGCGGGCCGCCGGCCTTGGGACCGGTGCCGGACAGACCCTCGCCCCCGAACGGCTGTACGCCGACCACCGCGCCGACCATGTTGCGGTTCACGTAGAGGTTACCGACCTTGGCGACCGACACCACCTGGTTGATGGTCTCGTCGATGCGCGTGTGCACGCCCAGGGTCAGGCCGTAACCGGTGGCATTGAGGCTCTCCATCAGGTTCTTGAGCTCGGCGCGCGGGTAACGCAGCACGTGCAGGACCGGGCCGAAGACTTCGCGTTCGAGCTCGTCGATGCTCTCGATCTCGATCAGCGTCGGCGTGACGAAGGTGCCGTGCGCCCGCTCGGCGGCATCGCCACGGGAAACCTGGAACACCTTGCGGCCCTTGTCGCGCATCTTCTGGATGTGTGCCTCGATGCCGGCCTTGGCCTCGGCGTCGATCACCGGGCCGATGTCGGTGCACAGCCGTTCCGGGTTGCCCAGTCGGTACTCGGCCATGGCACCCTTGAGCATGCCGACCACGCGCTCGGCGACGTCCGCCTGCACGCACAGCACGCGCAGTGCCGAGCAGCGCTGACCGGCGCTGTCGAAGGCCGAGTTGACCACGTCCACCACCACCTGCTCGGCGAGCGCCGAGGAGTCGACGATCATCGCGTTCTGCCCGCCGGTCTCGGCGATCAGCGGGATGGTCTGGCCGTGGGCATCGAGGCGACCGGCGAGGTTGCGCGCGAGGATGCGCGCCACGTCGGTGGAGCCGGTGAACATCACGCCGCGTACCGCGTCGGCGCCGACCAGGGCCGCCCCGACGGTCTCGCCACGCCCCGGCAGCAGTTGCAGAACGCCCTCCGGCACACCGGCTTCGAGCAGGATGCGCACCGCCTGGGCAGCGATCAGCGGCGTCTGTTCGGCGGGCTTGGCGAGCACGCTGTTACCGGCGGCGAGCGCCGCCGCCACCTGGCCGGTGAAGATCGCCAGGGGGAAGTTCCACGGGCTGATGCAGACCACCGGGCCCAGCGGGCGGTGGCTGTCGTTGGAGAAGCCATCACGCACCTGGCCGGCATAGAAGCGCAGGAAGTCCACGGCCTCGCGCACCTCGGCGATGGCGTTGGCGAAGGACTTGCCGGCCTCACGCACGAGGATGCCCATCAGCGGCTGCATCTGCGCTTCCATGGCGCTGGCGGCGCGCTCAAGGATCGCGGCGCGTTCGGCGGGCAGGGTGGCCTGCCAGATCGGCCCGCTGGACTGCGCGCAGCGCAGCGCGCCCTGCACGTCAGCCTCGCTGGCTTCGATCACCTGGCCGACCAGGTCACGCGCATCAGCCGGGTTGCGCAACGGCTGGGGCTCAGCGCCGGCCGCGCTCGGGCAGCCGAGCATCGGCGCGGCGAGATAGGCTTGGGTGGCGCTGGTGAGCAGCGCCGAGGACAGCGAGCCGAGCCGGTGTTCGTTGGCCAGGTCGAGGCCTTCGGAGTTTTCCCGACCTTCGCCGTAGAGCCCGCGCGGCAGCGGAATACGCGGATGCGGCAGGCCCAGGGTGCCTTCCTGCGCGGCCATCTGCTCGACCTGTTCGACCGGATTGCGCAGCAGGTCCTTGAGCGACACGCTGTGGTCGGCGATGAGGTTGACGAAGGAGGTGTTGGCGCCGTTCTCCAGCAGCCGGCGGACCAGGTAGGCGAGCAGCGTTTCATGGCTGCCGACCGGTGCGTAGATACGGCACGGGCGGTTCAACTTGCCATCCGCGACCTTGCCCACCACCTGCTCGTAGAGCGGCTCGCCCATGCCGTGCAGGCACTGGAACTCATACTGGCCGGGGTAGTAGTTCTGCCCGGCGAGCTGGTAGATCAGCGCCAGCGAGAGGGCGTTGTGGGTGGCGAACTGCGGGTAGATGCTCTCCGGCACGGCGAGCAGCTTGCGCGCGCAGGCCAGGTAGGACACGTCGGTGTAGACCTTGCGCGTGTAGACCGGGTAGCCCTCCAGGCCGGAGACCTGGGCCCACTTGATCTCGCTGTCCCAGTAGGCGCCCTTGACCAGGCGGATCATCAGGCGATGGTTGCTGCGCTTGGCCAGGTCGATCAGGTAGTCGATGACGTACGGGCAACGCTTCTGGTAGGCCTGGATGACGAAGCCGATACCATTCCAGCCGGCCAGCGAGGGCTCGAAGCACAGGCGCTCGAGCAGATCCAGGGACAGCTCCAGGCGATCGGCTTCCTCGGCGTCGATGTTGATGCCGATGTCGTACTGCTTGGCCAGTTGGGTGAGGCCCAGCACGGTCGGGTAGAGCTCTTCCATCACGCGCTCGTACTGCGCGCGGGCGTAACGCGGATGCAGCGCCGAGAGCTTGATGGAGATGCCCGGACCTTCATAGATGCCGCGCCCGTGGGAGGCCTTGCCGATGGCGTGGATGGCCCGCTCGTAGTCCGCCAGGTAGCGCTTGGCGTCTTCGTCGGTGAGCGCCGCTTCACCCAGCATGTCGTAGGAGTAGCGGAAACCCTTGGTCTCCATGGTGGTGGCGTTGGCCAGCGCCTGGCCGATGGTTTCGCCGGTGACGAACTGCTCGCCCATCAGGCGCATGGCCATGTCCACGCCCTTGCGGATCACCGGCTCCCCGCTCTTGCCGATGATGCGGTTGAGCGCCGAGGACATCTTCGCCTCGTTGTGCGTGGAGACCAGCTTGCCGGTGATCAACAGCCCCCAGGAAGCGGCGTTGACGAACATCGACGGGCTCTGCCCGAGGTGCTGGCTCCAGTTGCCGTTGGCGATCTTGTCGCGGATCAGCGCATCGCGCGTGGCCTTGTCCGGGATGCGCAGCAGCGCCTCGGCCAGGCACATCAGCGCCACGCCCTCCTGGGAGGACAGCGAGAATTCCTGCAGCAGCCCCTGTACCAGGCCCTGACGGCCACCGGCGTTCTTCTGCTTGCGCAGCGACTCGGCCAGCCCCAGCGCCAGCTTCTGCGCCTGGTCGGCGGTCGTCTTGGGCACGCGCGCGCCCTCGACCATCATCGCCACCGCCTCGGGTTCCGGGCGACGGTAGGCGGCGGTGATCGCCGCGCGCAGCACCGACTGCGGCAGCACGCTCTCGGCGAAATCGAGGAACGGCTGCAGGCCATGCTCGGGCGCCTCGGCAGCGGCATCCTCGCCCTGCTCACCCACCTCCGCAGGAAGCCCACGCTCGACCTGCTCCAGATAGCTGAAGATGGCCTGCTTGATCACCCAGTGCGGGGTGCGGTCGAGGGATTGTGCAGCCTGCTTGAGGCGTTCACGGGTGGCGTCGTCGAGCTTCACGCCGAGGGTGGTCATGGCCATCAGGAGTGGTCCTTCGCAAAGCATGGGAAATCAGATCACGGAACTGCCGATTTAACGCCTAGCGAGAGAAAGGTGCAACCAGGTGCAACCATCTTTTTTCGAAGTTGTCTGCGGCGGCCGCCGGCAGATACGAAAACGCCCGCACGAGGCGGGCGTTTTTCGCTACGGCTGAGCTCAGGGCTTGTTAGCCGCTTGCGCCGCCTCGATGACATCGCGACCGATCTGATCGATGTAGGGGTCCCAGGCCGGGCGCACGGCATCGCGCCAGGCGTTGCGCTGCTCAGGGGTGAGCTCGATCAGCTCCACCTTGCCGGTGGCCAGGGTGTTCTGCTTGGCCTTCTCGTTGAGCGCCGCCGCCTGGCGGTTAACCTCGGTGGTGACCTCGTCGATGATCTGCTCCAGCTGCGTGCGGATGTCCGCCGGCAGACCCTGCCAGAACTGGGTGTTGGTGATCAGTACGTAGTTGCCGATGGCATGGTTGGACTCGGTCATGTACGGCTGAACTTCGTAGTACTTCTGGCTGTAGATGTTCGACCAGGGATTGTCCTGGGCGTTGATCACACCGGTCTGCAGCCCCTGGTAGATCTCCGCGAAGCTCATCTTGCGCGGCACCGCGCGCAGCGCGCTGTACTGCGCTGCCTGCAGGTCGGAAGGCTGTACGCGGAACTTCAGGCCACGCGCATCCTTGGGTTCGCGCAGCGGCTTGTTGGCGGTCAGCTGGCGCATGCCGTTGAGCCAGTAGGCCAGTCCGGTGACGCCCTTGTCGTCCATCGAGTGCAGCAGCGCGCGGCCCTTCTCGGAGTTCTGGAAGCGCTGTGCGGCGGCCATGTCGTCGAACAGGAACATCAGGTCGAACAGCTGCAGCTGCTTGGTGTACTGCTCCAGCTTGGACGGCGCCGGCGCGAGCATCTGCACCTCATTGAGCAGCAGCGCTTCCATTTCCTTGCCATCGCCGAACAGCGAAGAGTTGGAATACACCTGCACCTTGACCTTGTCGGGCATGCGCTCTTCGACGAGCTTCTTGAACATCAGCGCGCCCTGGCCCTTGGGCGTGGAGTCGGCGGTGATGTGGGAGAACTTGATGAGAATCGGATCGGCCAGGGCCGTCGCGCTGAGGCTGGCGAGCAAAGCGCCGCCGGCAAACAGACGGGCCAGGCCGCGCAGGGTGAATCGCGCCATGTTGTCGTGCTCCTGTTGTAGTTGTTCGAGCGTGGGAACGGGCCGACTCTAACCCCCCGTCTGGTTCAGGCGTAATTCATATTTTGGCAATGATGCCTTCGCGTTACGCGAAGCCGATACCCGTAGCCCAGTCTTTATGCCCGCAGGCTTCGCCAATCGCGAGGGTCACGCCAGGTCCTCGCGTCCAGTGAGATGCGCCAGCATCTGCCGCGCGGTGACCGGCAGGCCCTCGAGGCCGCGCACGCAGATCTTCAGCTCGCGGCTGGCCCAGCTGTCGGCGAGCGGGATCACTGCCAGCGACAGGTTCGGCAGGTAGGTGCGCACCGCCTGCTCCGGGAGCACGCCGACGCCCATCCCGGTGTGGATCATCCGGCAGATCGCCTCGAAGCTGCGCACCTGGATGCGCAAGCGCAACGGCATGCCGAGTTGATGCGCGGTGTGCTGCAGCAGGCTGTGCAGCGAAGCATCCTGCTGCAGACCGATGAAGTCCAAACCGGCGGCCTCACGCAGCCACAGGCGCTGGCGCCCGGCCAGCGGATGGTCGGCCGGGGTCACCAGCGCCAGTTGGTCGCGGCGGTAGGCGAACACCTGTAGGCCGTCCGCCGGCAGATGCCCGGCGAAGATGCCGATATCGGTCAACCCCTCGCGCACGGCGCGAAGGGTTTCGCTGCTGACGCGTTCTTCCAGGTCGATCTTCACCTCCGGATGCTGATGGGTGAACGCCGCCAGGTCCTCGGGGAGGAATTCGATCACCGCGGAGGTATTGGCGTGGATGCGCACGTGGCCTTTCACCCCGAGGCTGAACTCGGAGAGGTCGGCGCTCATTCGTTCGAGGCTGTCGAGCATGTTGCGCGCATGGTGCAGCAGCGCATGCCCGGCCGGCGTCAGCTCGACCCCCTTGGGCTGGCGATAGAGCAGCGCGGTGCCCAACTGCGCCTCCAGATCGCTGATACGCTTGCTGACGGCGGCCAGCGCCAGGTGCTCGCGCTCGGCGGCGCGGGTCAGGCTGCGCGCATCGGCAATCGCCGCGAACAGCTTGAGCGTGATGAAATCGACGCGGCGCATCGAACCTCCGGCTTCGCCTCAGGCGAAAACTCCTGTGGATAAATCTTCCTGGAGAGGCATTGCCTACACCCTCCTTCGTCGTACGCGAAGCCTAGCTTGGCAATCCGGTAATTGCCCAGCCCCGCTGTCAGCGGCATGCTGCGCGCCATGCAGGCAAAAACCGGCAACAAGGTGAATGCGATGACTGAACGAACGGACGGCGCCCTGCCACTGCAGGGGCTGAAAGTGGTGGAAATGGGCCAACTGATCGCCGGCCCCTTCGCCAGCAAGCTGCTCGGCGAGTTCGGCGCCGAGGTGGTGAAGATCGAGCCGCCGGGCGTCGGCGATCCGCTGCGCAAGTGGCGCAAGATCAAGGACGGCACCTCGCTCTGGTGGCACGTGCAGTCGCGCAACAAGCGCTCGCTGACCCTCGACCTGCGAGAGGCCGAAGGCCAGGACATCGCTCGCCGGCTGATCGCCGAGGCCGACGTACTGATCGAGAACTTCCGTCCCGGCACCCTCGAAGGCTGGGGCATGGGTTACGCGGCACTCGCCGCGCTCAACCCGAAGCTGATCATGCTGCGTATCTCCGGTTACGGGCAGACCGGTCCCTACCGCGACCTGCCCGGTTTCGGCGTGATCGGCGAGGCGATGGGCGGCCTGCGCCACCTCTCCGGCTATCCGGGCCAGGCGCCGGTGCGCGTGGGCATCAGCATCGGCGACTCGCTGTCTTCGCTGTACGGCGTGATCGGCGTGCTGCTGGCCCTGCAGGAGCGCGCCCGCAGCGGCCAGGGCCAGGAGATCGACGTGGCGCTGTACGAGTCGGTGTTCGCCATGATGGAGAGCCTGGTGCCGGAGTACGACGCCTTCGGCTACGTGCGAGAGCCGGCCGGCAGCGCGCTGCCGGGGATCACTCCGTCCAACTCCTACCCGTGCAACGACGGCGCCTACGTGCTGATCGCCGGCAACGGCGACTCCATCTACAAGCGCCTGATGACGCTGATCGGCCGCCAGGACCTGGCCGACGATCCGGCACTGGCCCACAACGACGGCCGCGCGCAGCAGGCCGAGCGGATCGACACGGCGATTGCCGAATGGACCCGCCAGCACAGCCGCGACGCCGTGATCGAAGCCCTCAAGGGAGCCCGCGTGCCGGCCGGCTTCCCCTACACCGCCGCCGACATCGTCGCCGACCCGCACTACCTGGCGCGCGGCATGATCGAACAGGTGCAGACCTCCACCGGTCCGCTGAAGGTCCCCGGCGTGCTGCCCAAGCTGGGCCGCACGCCCGGTCGCATCGGCGCCGGCGGTCCGCAGTTGGGCGAGCACAGCGACGACATCCTCGCCGGTCTCGGCCTGAGCGACGAACAGGTCGCCGGCCTGCGCGAACGCGGGATCATCTGAACCACGCCCACCAGCCCGTAGCCTGGGTTGAACGCAGTGATACCCAGGACATCGCCCCCGGCTGTCGCTGCGCTCGACCCAGCTACGCACTCGACACCCCCAGGACCCGACCATGAGCCAACGCCTCTACATCCAGGAAGTCGCCACCCGTGACGGCTTCCAGATCGAACCCGGCTTCGTCCCTACCGAAGACAAGATTTCGCTGATCGACGCCCTCTCGCGCACCGGCCTGGCGAAGATCGAAGTGACCTCCTTCACCTCGCCCAAGGCGATTCCCAACCTGCGCGACGCCGAAGAGGTGATGCGCGGCATCACCCGCCAGCCGGGCGTCGAGTACAGCGTGCTGGTGCCCAACCTGAAGGGCTGCGAGCGCGCCCTGTCCTGCCAGGTGGACGAGATCAACCTGGTGATGTCGGCCAGCGACACCCACGGCCTGGCCAACCTGCGCATGACCCCGGAACAATCGCTGCTGCAGTTCGCCGAGATCGTCCGCGCCAGCGCCGGCAGCGGCGTGTTCGTCAACGCCTCGCTGTCCACCACCTTCGGCTGCCCGTTCGAGGGCGCGGTGCCCGAGGCGCGGGTACTGCAACTGATCGAACGCCTGCTGGAGATCGGCGTGCAAGGCGTGACCCTCTGCGACACCACCGGCATGGCTGATCCGGCGCAGGTGGCTCGACTCTGCCAGCAGGTGCTGGCGCGCTGGCCGCAGTTGCAGTTCACCGCGCACTTTCACAACACCCGCGGCATGGGCCTGGCGAATGCCCTGGCGGCGCTGCACAGCGGCATCCTGCGCTTCGACGCCTCCCTCGGCGGACTCGGCGGTTGCCCCTACGCGCCCGGCGCCAGCGGCAACATCTGCACGGAAGACCTGGTACACATGTTCGCGCGCATGGGCCTGGACACCGGCGTCGACCTCGATGCCCTGCTCGCCTGCGCGGCGCGCCTGCCACGACTGCTCGACCACGATGTGCCGGGGGCGATCCTCAAGGCCGGCAAGGCTGACCGTCAGTATCCACGGCCCCGCTCGCTGCAGGCCTGACACGGCGCCGGGTGATGGCCCGGCGCCCCTTCTCCCGCGGGCGCCGGATCGGGTAAGCTCAGCGCACATTCCATGGCGAGTCCCGTCATGCTCACGCTAGGCAATCTCACGCTGTTCCTGCTGCTCTGCGCCATCGGCGCCTGGTTGTGGCATGGACATGGCGTGCGCGAACGGGCCCTGCAGCAGGTGCGCCGTCACTGTGCCAAGGCCGATGTCCAGTTGCTCGACGACGCGGTGGCGTTGCGCCGCTTCGCCTGGCTCGCCGATGCCAAGGGCCGGCGCCGCCTGGCGCGCGTCTACGGGTTCGAATTCACCGTCACCGGCGAGCAACGCCACGCCGGCAGCCTGGTGATGTTCGGTGGCCAGCTCGGGCGCATCGAGCTCGAGCCCCATCCCAGCCCCTCGCCGACCCGCGATCGCCAGCAAAGCCTGCCCGGCGCAGCGCTGCCCGTGGTGGCCCCGGAAGCGCCCCGCCAAGCCCAGCCCAACAACGTGGTGCATCTGGAGCAATGGCGCCGCGACCATCCCAATGAAAGGCAGAGCAAACCAAGAGCGTGACCGAGCGGTCTATAGTGGATATTCCACACGCACTTGGGAGTTCTCCGCATGAGCAAGGTTCACAAGGTCGCCGTCATCGTCGGCAGCCTGCGCAAGGCCTCCATCAATCGCAAACTGGCACAGGCGCTGGCGGAACTGGCCCCCTCCTCGTTGCACCTGTCGATCGTCGAGATCGGCGATCTGCCGCTGTATGACGAAGACATCGATGGCGATGCGGCGCCCGCCGCCTATGGGCGCTTCCGTAGCGAGGTCGGCGCGGCCGACGCGCTGCTGTTCGTCACGCCCGAGTACAACCGTTCGATTCCCGCACCGATGAAGAATGCCATCGACGTCGGCTCGCGGCCTTATGGCAAGAGCTGCTACACCGGCAAGCCCGGCGCGGTCCTCAGCGCCTCGCCCGGCGCCATCGGCGGCTTCGGCGCCAACCAGCATCTGCGCCAATGCATGGTCTTCCTCGATGTGCCGATGATGCAGCAGCCCGAGGCCTACCTGGGTGGTGCGGGCGCCTTCTTCGACGAGCAGGGTCAGCTGAGCGAGAGCGTGAAGCCGTTCCTGCAGCGCTTCATCGACGCTTATGCGAAGTGGGTCGGACGCCACGTCGGGAGTTGATCGGTCAGGCGCCGAGCAGGAAGTCACGCACCCGGGTGGCCGTGGCTTCCGGCTGGGCCTGCATGAAACAGTGATCGCCCTCCACCGCGCGCGCCGTCACGTGCGCGTTGATCGCACACAGGCGCGCCGCCGCACGGCTGACGAAGGGGTAGGTGTCGTGGCCATGCAGCAGCAGCGTCGGCGTGCTCAGGC
Organism: Pseudomonas sp. R4-15; assembly: GCF_055768815.1. Classification (NCBI taxonomy): domain Bacteria; kingdom Pseudomonadati; phylum Pseudomonadota; class Gammaproteobacteria; order Pseudomonadales; family Pseudomonadaceae; genus Pseudomonas; species Pseudomonas sp. R4-15. The sequence continues at coordinate 700,428 of NZ_CM147293.1, read as the reverse complement.
GCCGCAGCGAGGGCCACAGGCGCCGCGGGAAGGAACTGAAGACCTCGGCCTCGCGGCTGGGCGCGCATTTGAGCTGCACCCCGCCATCCTCTGCATCGCCCAGGGCATGCTCCACGTAGGCCCATAGCGCATCGTCACGCCAGTAGCGAAAGATCCCGCGGCCGTGGAACGCATCGAAGGCCGCCTGGCGATCACTCCAATGCTGGCGCCGACGCGCCGCGCCACGCGCCAGACGCAAGCGGCGCTGCAGTCCCAGCAGGATAGTGGTGCCCATCGCACCAATCATCGCCGGACTGAACAGCACCGGGTCGAGCAGCACCGCGCGGCGGAACAGCTCGGGGTGCTCGGCGAGGATCAGGCTGCTCAGCACGCCGCCGAAGCTGTGGCCCAGGGCATAGCGCGGCACCTCGCCAAACAGGCCACGGCCCGCCTCGAAGGCCTCCACCGCCAGCGCGGCATTGCGGTTCCAGCCGAGGAAGCGGCCGCCGTGGTCCGACTCGCCATGCCCCTGCAGATCGCACAGCCAGAGATCGAAATCCTCGGCCAGCACCGCGAGCATCGGTGAATAGACCCGGGTACAGAAGCCATTGCCGTGGAGAAAGTGCAGCAAGGGCTTGCCACTGGGCTCGCTACGCCAACCGCGCAGCGTAAAGCCGGCGGAGCAGGAATGGGACCAGGGGAGTAGATGCATGGAGACGCTGTCCTTTGTTGTTATGGAAGGCCGGGGACGGCTCAAACGCTATCGGTTCGGCACTCGATCAGCCCCTGCTCCAGCGCGGCGACGTCCTGCGCCTGGGCGAAGATCAGCTCGATCCGCGAGTCGCGGCGCCAGGCGCTAGGCTGCCAGTCGCACGCGGAGCCCGGCAGCAGGTTCAGGGCACGTCCGCCCTCCGCAGTTTGGATCACCAGCTTCGCGCGTTGCCAGGGCTGCGCGGCCAGCCAGGCCTGCAAGGGCTCCCAGGCAAAACGCTGCGAGGGGTGGAAGCGCCAGCCGACGCTCCAGCCTTCCGCTGCATCCTGGATCTGCCTCAGCGGAACGCTCGGGTCGCTCCAGAGCAGCGGAAAGGGCGCCGTCCCCTGGGGTAACCCATCCAGCGCGAAGCCGCTCTGCGCCATCGCCGGCGGCGCGCTGGGTAACCCCGTGAACGGTAGATAAGCCTGCTCGGTCCAGTAGAGCGGACGCTCCGGCAGACGTGCCACTATCGCATCGCGCTGCGCCGAATCGAGCCCCTCGGCCTTGTTCAGCAGCAGCAGACCGGCGCTGGCCAGCATGTCCTGCTGGGCCGGCGGCAAGGACTGGCCAGCCGCCAGTGCAGCCGCATCGAGTACCAGTACCGGCGGCTGCAGCGCCAGCACGTCCCGCCAGGGCGCTGCGCTCAGTTGCTGCAGCAGGGCGGCGGGATGCCCCAGGCCGGAAGGCTCGATGAACAGCCTGTGTGGCCGCGCACGGCGTAGCAGGCGGCCCAGCGCCACGGAAAACGGCACGCCGTTGACGCAGCACAGGCAGCCCCCGGCGACCTCGGCGAAACTCACACCCTCTTCGTCACGGGCGAGCAGCGCCGCATCCAGGCCGACTTCGCCGAACTCGTTGATCAACAGCGCCCAGCGCTCAGCCGCCGGGCGCTGCGCGAGCAACTGGCGCAGCAAACTGGTCTTGCCGGCTCCCAGGGACCCGGCAATCAGATGGGTGGGAATCTGTTCGAGCATTTGGACCTCGTCATCCACGCGGACCGCCACTGGGCGTGCTAACGTGCGCCTCGCCGCCGATCACCGGAGCCACCATGCGCGCGTTGCTGCTACTGCCCTTGCTGATGTCGCTTGCCAGCACGGCCTTTGCCCAGGCCTGCATCATACGCAGCCAGGCGCAGGGGGTCTCGGTGGAGCTGTGCCAGGCGAACGTGGATATCCCCGAATCGCTGTTTCGCGAAGGCTTCTGCCAGCCGCAGCTACAGGGACAGCAAACCGAGGTGGAGTTCGTCGCGCAATGCCCGCAAGGCGCCTTTGGCGTCTGCCGCGGCGCCCACGCCGGCGGCGTGCCCTATCGCCAGGACATCCACTACTACGGCGTCGCCAGCGATGCCCGCTTCCTCGCCCCGGCCTGTGCCGAGCAGAGCGGCGGAACCTGGCACACAGGGGATTGAAGCACGCGTTCCACGTGGAACAGCTCAGGCGTCCTCCTCCCGGTAGATGCGCATGCCGCGCGCCTGGTAGTTCGCCAGAGCGCCGGCATGGTCCAGCGAGCAGGTGTGGACCCAGACCCGCTCGGTTCCCGCCCAGGACCAGGCGCTGTCCAGGGCGTGAGTCAGCAAGGGTCCGCCAAAACCTTCGCCGATACAGTCGACGGCGAGTCCGAAATAGAGAATCTCGACGTTACGAGCATCGGGCCGCTGCAATTCGTAGTAGCCGGCGATGGCACCCTGCCGATAGGCGACGAAGGTGCGATGGGAATCGCTTTCCACCAGCTCGCGCCACTGCGCATCGCTCCAGGAAAGCTTGTCGGTCCAGGCCCAGGGGCCGCCCACCAATTGATAGAGAAAGCGATTGAAGGCGAACTGTGGGCGCTGTACTTCCACCACGCTCAGCGCGGCGGGAAGCGCCTTGCCCCGTAGCTGCGCGGGCTCGAGCATTTCCAGGTACCAGGTGCGAAGCATGTTGCAGTTCCTTGCCGAAAGCGGGGTCTGAAAAAGCGAAACCCACCTCGCGGTGGGCTTCGGGTCCTGCAGTTGTGCTCAACCAGCCGGGCTGGATTGCGCGCAACTCCAGAGTTCGAGCGCAGGCCGGCTCGCTTGTGGCGGGCCCAGCCATTTGCTCAGGGCATTGCATTGCCCGTCATGACAGATGAAGTAATCCCCCGCTTCGGGCGTACGCCCGACCCGCAGGGGCTGCAATGGCGGTATCTGGTTCTGGTAGTGCCAGCTGCCATCGCGCAACACGGCGCCGTCAGGGATTTCCATGCCGGCGCCGGTGCCCTTGACTCGCGCCTCGCCGAGCAGCAGCCCGTCCGGCGTGACGCGATAATCCTCTTCCCAGCGAATGTGCTCGATGGTGTGGTACCAGGCCAGGGTGAAGTCGCGGTAGGGCAATTGTGCCCATACCGCGCCCGCCAGGCCAAGGCACAGCCCGATCACGCGGTAACCGCGCGATCACGGCTGCGCCACAGGTGCTGGGCGATCAGCAGCACGCCGAGGGCGTAGCCGATTTCGTCGGTCGCCGGCAGTGCCATGATCAGCGTAGCGCCCGCGGCGAAGGCGACCAGCCGCTCCCACCAGGCCAGTCGGCCCTTGAGGTAACCGATCGAGGCCATGCCCCAGAGGGTGATGGCGAAGGCGGCCTTGATCACCATGTAGGCGGTCATCCACAGGCTGTCGCCCTGCAGCATCAGCGACGGGTTGTAGACCGCCATGAACGGCACGACGAAACCGGCCGCCGCGATGCGCACCGCCCACAGGCTGATCTTCAACCCGGTCTCCTTGGCGATCGGCGCCGCGGCGAAGCAGGCCAGCGCCACCGGCGGCGTGAGGTCGGCGAGGATGCCGAAGTAGAAGACGAACATGTGCGAGACGATCAGCGGCACGCCCAGGTCGAGCAGCGCCGGTGCGGCGATGGAACTGGTGATGATGTAGTTGGGGATGGTCGGAATGCCCATGCCCAGCACCAGGCAGGTGATCATCGTCAGCAGCAGCGAGAGGAACAGGTTGTCCTTGCCCACGGCGAGGATGTAGCCGGCGAAGGTGGAAGCCACCCCGGTCAGCGAGACGATGCCGATGATCACCCCGACCAGGGCGCAGGCGATACCTACCGGCACCGCATGGCGCGCGCCTTCGACCAGTGCGAACAGGCAGACCTTGAGCGTCTCGCGGCCACCCTTGACGAAGAAGCAGGCGACCACCAGAACCGCGATCACCGCGAAGACCACGCCGATGCCGAGCTTGAAGAAGCCGGTGCAGAGCAGCCCCAGGGCGATCCAGAAGGCGATGCGCAGGCCGAAGTTCGACACCCGCAGGATGATCGCCGAGCCGAGCACGACAATGGCGGTCAGCGCCAGGCCGACCATCCCGGAGAACAATGGCGTACGCCCGGAGAACAGCAGGTAGACCAACACCGCCAACGGGATCAGCAGGTACCAGCTCTTCTTCACCGCGCCCCAGGCGCTCGGGCACTGGTCCTTGGGCAGGCCCTTGAGGTTCGCGCGCTTGGCTTCCAGGTGAACCATCCAGAACACCGAGCCGAAATACAGCAGCGCCGGAATCAGCGCCGCCTTGGCGATCTCGACGAAGGGCACGTTGATGGTCTCGGCCATGATGAAGGCCACGGCGCCCATCACCGGCGGCATGATCTGGCTACCCATGCTGGAGGTGGCCTCGACGCCGCCGGCAAACGCCGAGCGGTAGCCGAAGCGCTTCATCAGCGGGATGGTGAACTGCCCAGTGGTAACCACGTTGGCCACGCCCGAACCGGTGATGGTGCCCATCAGCGCCGAGGACGCCACCGAGACCTTGGCCGGACCGCCGAGCTTGTGGCCGAACAGGCCCATGGAGAAGTCGGTGAACAGTTTGATCATCCCCGCCTGTTCGAGGAAGGCGCCGAACAGGATGAACAGGAAGATGTAGGTCGCCGACACGTAGATCGGGGTGCCGTAGAAGCCTTCGGTACCGAACGACAGCTGGTTGACGATCTGGTCGAAACCATAGCCGCGGTGCGCCAGGTCGCCCGGCAGGTACTGGCCGAGCAGGCCGTAGGCGAGGAACAGCCCGCAGATGATCGGCAGGGCAATACCCATCACCCGCCGCGCCGCTTCGAAGACCAGCACGATGAGCAGGATGCCGATGATGAAGTCGCTCGTGCTGAGATCGCCGGAACGCTGAATCAGCTCGACCTCGAACACCCACTGGTAGACCGCAGTGGCCATGCCGGCCAGGCCCAGCAGCCAGCCCAGCGGCTGCCACGGACGGCCCTTGCCGACCGCCGGAAAGCTGATGAACACCACCAGCAGCAGGAAGCCGACGTGCACCGCACGCAGCACCTGGGTCGAGACCGGATGAAAGGCGGCGGTGATGATCTGGAACACGGAGAACAGCAAGGCGACGGCGAACAGCGCCTTCGGCCAGCTCGCAGGGCTATCGTGCAGCCCCTGTTGCGGATCGCTCATGAAGAGTGCCTCGGAGTTTCGAAAATAAGAGCCGCTGACGAAGCCACGCGCGGCGTACTGCGCACGGGCTTTGCCGGTGCCTCTAGGGAGGAGCGGCGGCCTGGCGGCCGCCGCGTCAAGCGCAAGGGATCAGAGCGCGCCGACTTCCTTGTAGTAGCGCTCGGCACCCGGGTGCAGCGGGATCGGCAGGTTCTTCACCGCGCCTTCCAGGGTGATGTCCTTGGCCGCGGCGTGGGCGTTGCCCAGGCGATCGAGGTTATCGAACATCAGCTTGGTCATCTGGTAGGCGACCTCGTCGGAGACGCCTTCATGGGTGACCAGGATGTTGGAGATGGCGGCGGTCGGCACGTCGGTGGTCTGGCCATCGTAGGTGTTGGCCGGGATCACCTTGGACTGGTAGACCGGGTTACCGATCTTCGCCACGACCTCGGCGGGGATTTCCACGAAGTTCACCGGCATGGTGGCAGCCAGGTCGCGCAGCGCGGCCATGCCCAGGCCGGAGGACTGCAGGGTGGCATCCAGCTGGCGGTTCTTGATCAGCTCGACCGACTCGGCGTAGGGCAGGAATTCCACCTTGGCCATGTCCTCATAGCTCATCCCGGCGGCCTTGAAGATGGCGCGCGCGTTGAGCTCGGTACCGGACTTCGGCGCGCCGACGGAGATGCGCTTGCCTTTCAGGTCGGCCAGGGTCTTGATTCCGGATTCCTGGCTGGCGACCACCTGTACGTAGTTCGGGTAGATCGCGGCGATCGCGCGCAGCTTCTTCAGCGGCTTCTTGAAGCCGACCTCTTCCGTGCCGTTCCAGGCATCGGATACCGAATCGCCGATGGCGAAGGCCAGCTCGCCGCGCCCGGCTTCGAGCAGGTTGAGGTTTTCCACCGAGGCCTTGGTCGCCTGCACCGAGGTCTTCGAACCCTCGATACCATTGCTGTAGAGCTGCGACAGGGCGACGCCGATGGGGTAGTAGACACCACTGGTGCCACCGGTGAGGACGTTGATGAAGGTGGGGGCTGCGAAAGCGGCGGTGCTGGCGGTCAGCGCAGCGGCCGCGGCGAAGAGGCCGAAGCGTTTCTTCAGGGACATGGGATCACTCCATTGTTCTTATTCAGGTCTGCGGGCGTTCTTCGACACCCGTGCCAAGAGACATTAGCAGCTCCCGTGCCAGCCGAGGAAATCCCGTGCTAATGGGGGTCGACGCGGTACACAGCGCACGAAATAGGCGAAAATCCGCTGATTACCATCGCCGAATCGGCAAATTTCCGCTCACTCTTCCCGGTAATCGCCCCGCTGCAGGCCGTGCCGCTGCATCTTCTCGTTGAGGGTGCGTCGGGGAATCTGCAGCAACGCCATCACCTCGGTGATGTTGCCCCGGCAACGCTGCAGCGCCTGGCGCAGGCACTGTGCCTCGAAGACCTCCATCTGCTGCGCCAGCGAGCCTTGCGGCTGCGCCTCCTCCTCGACCACGGCGATGCCCAGCGCAAAGCGCTCGGCGGCGTTGATCAGCTCGCGCACGTTGCCCGGCCAGTCATGGGCGAGCAGACGCGCCAGACGCGCGGTGGGCAATGCCGGGGGCTGCCGGCCATGGCGCTCGGCCGCCTGCCGGGTGAAGTGCTCGAACAACAGCGGGATGTCCTCGCGGCGCTCGCGCAGCGGCGGGATACGCAGTTCGGCGACATTCAGCCGATACAGCAGGTCTTCGCGGAAACGTCCGGCTCGCACCTCGTCCTGCAGGTCCGGCTTGGCCGCAGCGATCACCCGCAGGTCCACCGCGATGCTGCGATTGGAGCCCAGTCGCTCCAGGCTGCGCTCCTGGATCACGCGCAGCAGCTTGACCTGCTGCGCCAGCGGCATGCTTTCGATCTCGTCGAGGAACAGGCTGCCGCCATCCGCGTGCTCGATGCGTCCGACCCGTCGCGTCTGGGCACCGGTGAAGGCCCCGCTCTCGTGACCGAACAGCTCGCTTTCGAAGATGGTTTCGGGAATCGCCGCGCAGTTGAGCGCGACGAAGGGCTGCGAGGCGCGCGGGCCGAAGTCGTGCAGGCAACGCGCAACGCGCTCCTTGCCGCTACCGGTCTCGCCGCGGATCAGGACGTTGACCGAGGTTTGCGCCAACTCCAGCACCTGTCGGCGCAACTGCTGCATGACCTGGGAAACGCCCAGCAGTTGCGCCTCGATGCCGCTCTGCCCGGCCACCTGCTGACGCAGGCGGCGGTTCTCGCAGACCAGCCGACGCTTGTCCTGGGCGCGGCGCACGCTCTCCAGCAGGCGCTCGGGACTGAAGGGCTTCTCGATGAAGTCATAAGCACCCTGACGCAGCGCCTGTACCGCCATCGGCACGTCGCCATGGCCGGTGAGCAGGATCACCGGCAGCTCCGCATCGAGCGCCTGCAGGCGCTCGAGCAACTGCAGCCCATCCATGCCCGGCATGCGCACATCGCTGACCACCACGCCGGCGAAGTCGCGACTCAGCGCCGCCAGCGCACGGGCGGGGTCCGCCTCGCAACGCACGCTGAGGCCGGACAGCCCCAGCCATTGCTGCACCGCCTCGCGAATCGGCGCCTCGTCGTCGATGAAGATGACTTCGCCATTCATTCTGCTTCCTCCAACACCGGCAAGCGCACCCGGAACAGCGCGCCTTCGGCCTCGTTGCGCACCTCCAGGCTGCCGCCCAGATCGCGCAGGATACCGTAGGACACCGCCAGCCCCAGGCCCAGTCCCTGCCCCACCGGCTTGGTGGTGAAGAAGGGATCGAACACGCTGCCCAGGTTCTCGGCGGCGATACCGCCGCCGGTGTCGGCGACGCTCAGCACCCAGGCCTCGCCCTCGCGCCGGCAGCCGATGCACAGGCGCCGCCGCGCGCGGTCGTGCATCGCATCCACGGCGTTCTGCAGCAGGTTGAGCAAGACCTGCTCCAGGCGGATGGCGTCGCCCCGCACCTGGGCGGCCGGATCCACGTCCACCTGCAGTTCGATACCCTCACCCCGCAGCCGCGGCGCCAACAGTTGCAATGCCTGCTCGACGACGTGCGCCAGCGCCAGGCGCTCGCCCAGACCAGCCGGGCTCTTGCGCGCGAAGGTCTTCAGGTGGCCGGTGAGCGCGGCCATGCGCTCGAGCAGCGATTCGCTGCGTTCGAGCACCTGTTCCGCCTGCTCGCCGCGGCCTTGGGCAAGCAACAGGCGCAGGCTCGCCAACTGCATGCGCATGGCCGTCAGCGGCTGATTCAGTTCGTGCGCCAGTGCCGCGGACATCTGCCCCAGTGCGGCGAGCTTGGCGGCCTGCACCAGTTCGTCCTGGGCGGTGCGCAACTCGGCGGTGCGCGCCTCTACCAGGCTCTCCAGCTCCGCTCGGCTGCGTTGCCGCAGGCGGCGGTTGTGCTGCCGCTGGACCAGGTAGAGCACCAGCAGTGCCAGGGTCATCCACACCCCGGCCGCGGCCAGGCGATAACTGCGCACCACGCCGAGCCCGGCCAGCGGCTCCACCTGCAGCAGGTGCAGCGTCCAGCCCTCCTCGGGCAATGACAGTTGCGTCCACAGATAGTCATGGCGCCCCTCCGGCCCCTCGACGCGGCGCCGGGAGCTACTGCCGTCGAGCGCCTCGCGCAGCTCGATGGAGAGCGGCGAGAGCGGCTGCCCGGCGTACTTGCGCGCCTGCGCGGAGGCCAGTCCGGCGGCGTCGGGCAGTGCGCCCAGGTGCGCGAAGCGCCAGACCGGACGGTTGCTCAGGATGACGATGCGATGCGCGTCCGCCACCAGCAGGATGCCGGGCTGCATCACCCAATCGCGCTGCAGGTGCTCCATCTCCAGCTTCACCACCAGCACGCCGATGAGCACGCCTTGCGCGTCGCGTACCGCCTCGGACAGGAAGTAGCCGGGCACCCCGGTGGTGACACCCACCGCGAAGTAGCGGCCGGAGCCATCGCGCACGGCGTCGCGAAAGTAGGGGCGAAAGGCGTAGTTGTAGCCGACGAAGCTGCTCGGCTCATACCAGTTGCTCGCGGCCAGCGTCTCGCCTTCGGCGTCCAGCAGGTAGAGCACGGTGGAGCCGGCCGCGGCGTTGAGCCGCTGCAAGCGTTCGCTCAGCGCCTGACGGCGCTCGAGGTCCTGCGGCGCCTGCAGAAGTCCGATGATGTCGCGATCCAGCGCCAGCAGCGCCGGCACCGAGCGGAAGCGCTCGACCAGGGTATGGATGTTCTGCGCGTAGAGCTCGAGCTGCGCCAACGCCTCGCCGCCGCGCTCCTGCAGGGTACGACGCTCGGCGTAGCGGCCGGCCAGCCAGCTGCACAGGCAAAGGCCCAGGCCAATGGCCAGGACGATCAGCAGAACACGAGGGCGAACGGGGCGCGGCGGCATGGCTTACCGGGACGATGTTTCGCCGCATGGTAAGGCATGCCACGCGCCGGTGCATCGACCTCAGCGATAGAGGTCGGCGCGACTCCAGGGCACGTCGATGCTGCCGTCCTCGTAAGGTCGCGCGCCGAGTACCTGGTGGATGTTCACCCAGCCACGGGCGAAGGCATAGGAGCAGCCGGCCAGATACAGCCGCCAGATGCGCAGCGCCTGTTCCGGCACCACTGCCGCCGCCTCGTCCAGGCGCGCCTCCAGACGATCACTCCAGAACGCCAGGGTCCGCGCATAATGCAGGCGCAGGCTTTCCGCATCGACCACTTCCAGCCCCGCCTCGGACATGCATCCGCTGATCAACGCCAGGTGCGGCAGCTCGCCATGGGGAAACACGTAGCGATCGATGAAGTCGCCCGCGCCATGCCCCACCGGGCGGCCATCGACGTGCTTGGCGGTGATGCCGTGGTTCATCACCAGCCCTCCGGGGCGGACCGCCTCGAACAGCTTCTGGTTGTACAGCGGCAGGTTGGCATGGCCAACGTGCTCGAACATACCGACGCTGACGACCTTGTCGAAGCGTCCATCGCCGGGCAGGTCGCGGTAGTCCATCAACTCCAGTTGCACGCGGTCGCCCAGGCCCTCCTCGGCGACCCGCTGGCGCGCCAGCTCGAGCTGGGCGCGGCTGAGGGTGATGCCGAACACCTTGGCGCCGTATTCCCGCGCGGCGTAGCGCGAAAGACCGCCCCACCCGCAGCCGACGTCGAGCAGGTAGTCGCCTTCCTGCAGCCGCAGCTTGCGACACAGGTGCTCCATCTTCGCCAGCTGGGCCTGCTCCAGGCTTTCCTCGCCGGTGGGGAAATAGCCGCAGGAATAGACCATCTGCGGATCCAGCCAGAGCCGGTAGAACTCATTGGAAAGATCGTAGTGGTAGGCGATGGCAGCAGCGTCGGTGGCCTTGTCATGGGACTCGTGCAGAACCTCGTCGAGAGGCTCCTCGCCCAGCGCCTCGCAGAGGCGGTCCGCCAGGCCGATGACCTGGCTCATCGGTCCTTCGATATCCAGGCGCCCCTCGACATAGCCGCTACCCAGGGCATCGAGAGACGGATGGTTCAACAGCGAGAGCGTCGCCGGGTCCTTGAGCACCAGGGTCACGACCGGATCGCTACCGACGTCGACTTCCTGGCCATTCCATAGACGAAGCCGCAGGGGTAGTTGCAGATCGCGCAGGCTGTCTGGCATCGATAGCATCGGAACTTCCCTCCTCGTTGCAGAATGTTTCAAGCAACGCTTAAAGGTAGTCCGAATTGATTCGTTGTCACCCTATCGATCCGATAGTCGCGTTCAATCGAAGCGACGGACCTTCCAGTCCAGCAGGCTGCGCCACAGGCAGATACCGACGAAATAGGCGGAAATGGCCAGCCAGAGCCAGCGCAGCGCGCCGGCGGGGGCGCCTTCGCGGAGGATCAGCAACAGGCTGGCGCCCATCCAGGCGAACGTCATGAGGATGTTCAGCGGCATCAGCCGGCGCACCCTGAACGGGTGGATGAACTTCAATTGCGTCAGGGTGAGCGCCGCGAGCACCACGATGATCGCCAGGCTGAGCCACGCGGGTGGTGCCAGCAGGTACAGGTACAGGGCGACGATGTTCCAGGCGGCCGGAAAACCGACGAAGTAGTTGTCCGCGCTCTTCATGTTCAGGTTGCAGAAGCAGAACAGCGAGGACACCAGGATCACGCAAACCATCACCAGCGCACAGTAGTCGGGCAGCTCCACGTAGCGATAGATGAAGATCGCCGGGATGAAGACGTAGGTGAGGTAGTCGATCACCAGGTCCAGGGTCGAGCCGTCGAAGTACGGCAGCATGGTCTTGACGTTGGCGCGGCGGGCGAAGGTGCCATCCAGCCCGTCGACCAGCAGCGCGGCGCCCAGCCACAACAGACAGGCCTGTGGACGGCTCTCGAACAGCGCGAGGGTGGCCATCAGCGCCAGCAACACGCCGGTGGCGGTGATTCCGTGGGCCGACCAGGCGATGGCCCGCTCCAGCTTGGATCCCGCTTTGGAAGTCATAGTCGACACTTGCATAACGCCCTTCGCGATCGTGTGAATTACAGACAGTGGATAACCGTAGCTGGTGCCCGTACATGGTACTACTCGGCTGCGCTTTCGGCATCGCCGTCGCATCGGACTTGCCCGCGAGGCGATGCCGGGCGAAGCTGGGCAATCCCCTCTCGGAGTCCCCCATGCAAGCGCAGGACCTGCAACTGCTGGTCACCCGGCAGATGCCCTTCGGCAAGTACAAGGGACGCCTGCTGGCGGACCTGCCCGGTCATTACCTCAACTGGTTCGCCCGTGCCGGCTTCCCCCCCGGCGAGATTGGCCGTCTGCTGCAACTGATGCAGGAGATCGACCACAACGGCCTGAAACCCCTGCTCGATCCCTTGCGCCAGCGCTGAGTCCGACGCCCGCCAGCGGGCACCGGCGCTCGATGGCGCAGTGCGCCGCCTTGGACCCTGCAACCTGTCGATGCGTCGCAACGCGCTGACCAACGGCAACTGCGTGTCTGACAAAGCGCCGTATGCTGGCCAGACGCCCCCTCCTGCCAGGAGGCGTGCGCCCCGGTCCGCGCATCGCGGACGTCAGAAGTCGGGTGTGTACCCGCCAGGATCATCGAGATGCCTCTCCTGCTTCGCCGCTTGCGCCGCGCCTGGCCGCTCATCGTGTTTTGTCTGGCCCTGTCGCTGGCCATCGCGGGCGCCGCCTGGCTACTGCGTCCTTCCGTCAGCGAGCCGGCCACGGCGCCCGCCGCACTACTGCGGCAATCCCTGGCCCAGCAGCCAGAAGCCTGGAACGCGCACCGCGGCGAACTCTCGGAACTGCTCGAGGACTGGCGCCAGGCCCGCCTCGATGGCGTGATGATCACCGATCAGGCCATCTACGCACGCCTGCGCGATGGCAGCCGCTACTGGCTCGCCGACAACGACGGGCAACTCGCCGGCCTGCTGCTGCAACGCTATGCCGCCGATCCCGAACAGCGCTTCCCACTGGTCCTGGAAAAATCCCCCAGTCAGCTGCGCTTCTGGCTGCTCGGCACCTTGCTGCTCGGCCTGCTGGCACTCGCCGCGACCTTCGCCTGGCGTCAACGACGCCGCGGCGGGGCGCGCCGCAGCGGCCCCGGCTTCGCTGCGGTGATCGGCGCGCAGGAGGCCAAGCAAGCCCTGGGAGACGTGCTCTCCTACCTGCGCGAGCCGCAGCGCTACGCCGCTCTGGGTGCTCGCCCGCCGCGCGGCGTGCTGCTCACCGGCGAGCCCGGCACCGGCAAGACGCAACTGGCCCGGGCGCTGGCCGAGGAATGCGATGCGGCCTTCCTGCAGGTCACCGGCAGCGACTTCTCCTCCATGTATTTCGGCGTCGGCATCGCCAAGGTCCGCGCGCTGTTCCGCGACGCCCGGCGCCTGGCGCCGTGCATCGTGTTCATCGACGAGATCGACGGCATCGGCAAGCGCGCCGAGCAGACCCGCTCCAGCGACGCCGAGGGCAACCGCATCATCAACCGTCTGCTCACCGAACTGGACGGTTTCGAGGACGCCAATGGCGTACTGGTACTCGGCGCCACCAACTTCCCCGACTCACTGGACCCAGCCCTGCTGCGCGAGGGCCGCTTCGACCGGCGCATCGCCGTCGGCCTGCCGGGCCTGGCCGATCGCGAGGCGCTGTTCGCCCTCTACGCCGGTCGCCTGCGCGGCGCAGACGACCTCGACTTCGCCGCCCTGGCACGCGCCAGCATCGGCCTGACCCCGGCAGCCATCGCCTCGATCGCCAATGGTGCGGCGCTGCTCGCCGCCCGCGAAGGCGTAGAGCGGGTCGCCATGGCGCATTTCATCGATGCCATCGAGACCCAGCGCATCGGAGAGAAACCCGACGGCGTTTCGCCGCTGTCGGAGAGTGAACGCAAGCGCATCGCCGTACACGAGGCCGGTCACGCGCTGGTCGCTGCGGCGCTGCGCACCGGCCAGGTGGAGAAGGTCACCATCCTGCCCCGTGGCCAGGCCCTGGGGGTGACCCTGGTGACCCCCGCCGAAGACAAGCGCCTGCACCTGGAATCCGAGTTGCGTGCCCGTATCCGCATGCTGCTGGCCGGGCGCGGCGCCGAGCGGCTGTACTTCGACGAGGTGTCCTCCGGTGCCGGCCAGGACCTGCAGGAAGCCTCGCGCTTGGCATTGTCGATGGTCGGCAGCCTGGGCATGGGCCCCGAGGGCTCGTTGCTGAGCCTGCAGGCGGTGCGCGAGGCGCGCCTGGAACATGACGGCAGCGCAACGCTGGCCGCCGCCGACAACCTGCTACGTACCCTCGACGGCGAGTGCCTGCTGCTGTTGCAGCGCCTGCGCCCGGCGCTGGACGAGGTGGTGGAGCAACTGCTCACCGAGGAAACGGTACCCGGCGAGGCAATCCGCGAGGCCATCGCGCGCTTGCCGTTGCACGACCTGCAGGCGGCGTGCGAAGGGCTTTCCCTGGCCGACCGCGAACCGCTGGCGCGGGTCGCCAGCAGCCGTTTCGATACCCGCGCACCTGGGCCGACGCACCCCGGCGAGAGCGAGGGCGGCCCACGCATGGCTTGAGGCTCGGCGCGTGTCCTGCCTTTTCGTAGCACACGACTCTCCGCTGGATTGGCATCACGCCAGCGGATAGGGCAGTATCACAAGGCTATCACCTCCGAGTCGTTCAGGATGCGCCCAAGGCCTGACGGCCACCATGGACGGAGGCCGAAGCTTCCGCTGTTGACTGCCCTGTTCGTAGTGTTCTGCTGCGCGGTCCTCTCCTGTGCGACCCTGGCGTTGCTCTGGCAGAACCGCCAGCTGCAGTACCTGCAGCTGCAAACCCAAGCCGCCAACCTTGCCAAGGCGGTAGCCAGACAGGCCGAATCCAGTTTCGATCAGACCGATGGGGTGCTGATCAGCACCCTGACCTCGCTCCGCGAGCTACGCGCGCTCAGCAGCGAGCCGCTTTCATCGCAGGCTTTGTCGCGCCTGCTGCAGGCACACCAGCGAACCTTCCGCGGCTTGGACGAACTGCTGCTGATGCAGGACGATGGCCACGTCCTGGCCAGCTCTCGACCGCGCCAGGAGGGCGATGAGGCCGCCGCGAACCTGCAGCCCCTCGACGGCAAGGGCGAGCTGCTGATCGGGCTGCCCTCGCGGGACGCCCGCGGGGACCGGAGTCTTTCGCTCGGCCGCCGGCTGAGCGATCAGCTCCTGCCCGGCGGTGGCTGGATAATCGCGCGCCTGCGTCTGAGCCACTTCACGGACTTCTACACGAGCTTCTCGCTGTCTGCCGACAGCAGCGTTGCCCTGGTCCTCCAGGATGGCCGACTGTTGCTGCGCATGCCGAGTGTCGAACGGGAGATCGGTGACGAGCTGTCCAATACCATCTTCGTCAGGCGAGCCAAGGAAGAACAGCAGGGTACGGCCTCGCATCGCTCGGAGATCGACGGGGTACAGCGCCTGTTCGCCTTCCAGCGCCTGCCCCACTATCCGATGCTGGTCACCGTCGCCCTGGGCGAGCACGCCGCGATGGAGTCCTGGAGCCTTCTGGCACGCTACACCCTCAGCCTGCTCCTGCTGGCGCTCGCGGTATTCGCGCTACTCGGCTGTCATCTGCTGCAGCAGGTGCGCTTGCGGGCGATCGGCGAGCAGGACCTGCAAGACGCCAAGCAGGCCCTGGAAAAGGCCAACGCGGAGCTGGCGGCGCAGGCACTGCACGACGGCCTGACCGGACTCTCGAACCGCTGGCAGCTCGATCAGACCCTCCACCGCGAAGTTGCGCTGGCCCATCGCAACAACTCGCCGCTGGCACTGTTGATGCTCGATATCGATCACTTCAAGGCCTACAACGACCACTTTGGCCATCCCGCCGGTGACCGCTGCCTGCGCAAGGTCGCCCGCTGCCTGGACGAACTGCGCCGCCGACCGGACGACCTCGCCGCACGCTATGGCGGCGAGGAGTTCGTCCTGGTGCTACCCGGTTGTGACGAGCGCGCCGCGCTGGACATCGCCGAGCGCGCCCGCGAGTGCGTCGCGGAATTGAGTATCCAACACCCGCAAGGCCTGGGGGGTTACCTGACGGTGAGTATCGGCGTGGCCCTGAGCCTCGGCGAAACAGCCCCCCAGCAACTGGTGGAGAACGCCGACCGAGCCCTGTACCGCGCCAAGCACGCCGGCCGCAATCGGGTCCAGCTGTTCGAGGGCTAGGGTCTGTTGACGTTTCGTTCACGGCCGCGCCGGTACCTGTTTTGCCGCAAGACAAGGCGCGAGTCGCAACCTTTACCGGGGTAAAGGTAAGAGGAGCAACGCCGTATTGCGGCAAAACAGGTACCGGCCCTTAGGGTTGTGCCAGAAATGGCCTGCGCCGTCGTTGCAGGCTTTGCCAAGGGAATAACCATTGGCTTCAGCCTGCGCCTAGTCGCAGGCCATTTCTGGCGACAACGCGGCTCGCGAACGAAACGTCAACAGACCCTAGGGCTTCAGGCGAACACCTTACCGGGATTGAGCCGCCCTTCGGGGTCCAGGGTGTGCTTTACGGCCTGCATCAGCTGCATCTCCAGGGGATCCTTGAAGCGCGCCGCCGCTTCGCGCTTGGACTGGCCCAGGCCGTGCTCGGCGCTGATGCTGCCGCAGAACGCTGCGGTGTTGCGGTAGATGACCTCGGAGATGGCCTCGCCCTGAGCGCGGAAGGCCGCGTCATCGCTGCCCTCGGGCTTGCTGATGTTGTAGTGCAGGTTGCCGTCGCCAACATGGCCGTAAGAGACGATGCGCACGCCGGGGAAGGTCTCGCGCAGCGCCTCGTCGGTTTGTGCCATGAACCCCGGGATATCGCTCACCGGCACGCTGATATCGTGCTTGAGGCTTGGCCCCTCGTGGTTCTGCGCCTCGGAGATGCCTTCACGCAGGGCCCACAGTGCGCTGGCCTGGCTGCCGCTGCTGGCGATCACCGCATCGCTCACCCAGCCGCCCTCGAAGGCTTCGCCCAGCCCCTGCTCCAGCACCGCCTCCAGGTTCGCCTCGGCAAGGGTGTCGGAGAGCTCCAGGAGCACGTACCAGGGATGCGCCTCGGCGAAGGGATCGTTGCATCCGGCGACATGCCGCAGGACGAAGTCCAGGGCCTGCCGCGACATCAACTCGAAGCCGGTCAGACGGTCGCCACAGAGCCCCTTGAACACACCGATCAGCTCGATGGCCGCGGCGGCGTCGGGCAGCGCAACCCAGGCGGTGGCCCGGCTGCGAATCGCCGGATAGAGCTTGAGCACGGCCGCGGTGATGATTCCCAGGGTACCTTCGGAGCCGATGAACAGTTGCTTGAGGTCATAGCCGGTGTTGTCCTTGCGCAGCCCGCGCAGTCCGTTCCAGACACGCCCGTCCGGCAGCACCAGCTCCAGCCCCAGGGTCAGCTCGCGCATGTTGCCGTAGCGCAGCACCGCGGTTCCGCCCGCATTGGTCGCGAGGTTGCCGCCCACCGTACAACTGCCTTCGGCACCCAGCGACAGCGGAAAGAACTTGCCCGCCTCGGCGGCCGCGTCCTGCAACTGCGCGAGTACCACGCCCGCTTCCACGGTCACCGTCTCGTTGGCGACATCGAGCGCGCGCACGCGCTTCATACGCGTCAGCGAGAGCACCAGTTGCTCGCCTGAGGCGTCCGGGATGGAGGCGCCGCACAGTCCGGTATTGCCCCCCTGGGGAACCACCGCCACCGCATGCTCATGACACAGACGCATCACCGCCGCGACTTCGTCGGTACAGGCAGGTCGTACGACGACGAAGGTGTTCCCGCGATAGGCGTTGCGCCAATCACTGAGGTAGCTCTCCATCCCCTGTTTATCTTCTATCACTCCTATTTCGCCGACGATTACCTTAAGTTCGCTGATGAATTGTGGGCGTGAGATAGCCACGGCACTGCTCCCCGAGTATTGGACTTATTCTGTGCAGAGGGCTAATTGTACGATAACTAGGCGCACTGTCGAGGAAGCCCGCGCCGCGTGCCGCTGGTATTCGAGTTCGCCAGCCGCCAAACTGACCGCTACGCTCACCTTCGGGCGCGCTTCGCGGCATTCCCGCAGCCCTCTACCTGGAGATTTCGTGGTAATGCCTCATGGCCGCCCGCGCTGGACGCTGCGCACTCTGATTTTGGCGTTAGCCTTGCTGACCGCGTTGATCACGCTATTGAACGCATTGCATGCCGGCTACCGGGTCCAGCGGCAGTTGCTCATCGAGGAAACCCTCGAATCCCATCACGCCTACGCCACCAAGCTTGCTGCGAGTACCGATATCTACCTGCAAGCGTCCCTGCAATTGCTGGCGTACAGCGCTTCTGTCCTGTCCGAGCACATCGACGATGCCACGCTCCTGCAGAGCGAGGTGGATCGCCTGCGCCTGCAGGTGGCGAGCTTCAATTCGGTGGTGATCACCGCAGCCAACGGCACCGTACTGGCCATCTCGCCGGAGACACTCGAACTCCGCGGCAAGCAATTGGAGAGCGCCGGGGCGCTGCAGGCCCTGAGCGAGCGTCGTCCGTTGATATCCGCACCCTACCTGTCCGCGGCGAACAACCTGGTGGTGTTCATCTCACAGCCGATCTTCGCCGCCGACGGGCGCTACCTGGGCTATGTCGGCGGCACCATCTACCTGCTCAAGCGCAACATCCTCTACACCCTGCTCGGTGAACATTTCTACGAGGACGGCTCCTACCTCTATGTGGTCGATGCCCACCGGCGCCTGCTCTACCATCCGGACCCCTCGCGCATCGGCGAGATCATCGACGGCAACACCCTGCTCGATCACCTCCCGGCGGCCCAGCACGGGCGCCAGCAACTGACCAACAGTCGCGGGGTGGAAATGCTCGCCGGCTATGCGCGGATTCCCACCGCGGACTGGCTGGTGGTGTCCGCACGTCCCCTGGCGCTGGCCATGCAGCCCCTGCAGGGCCTGATGCTGAACATGATCCTCAAGTCGCTACCGGTGGCCCTGCTGTGCCTGCTCGGCATCTGGTGGTGCTCGCGCATCATCGCCCAACCGTTGCGGCGCCTGGCGGAACAGGCGGACCGCATGGACGACCCGCACAGCGAGCAACGCCTGCGTCCGATCCGGGCCTGGTACCTGGAGGCCAAGGCGCTCAAGCGCGCAATCCTGCAGGGCATCGCCTTGCTCCACGAGCGTATCGGCCAGCTCACCCAGGACGTACAGACCGACCCGCTCACCGGCCTGTTCAACCGCCGGGCCCTGCAACGCGTCGAACTGTGGCAGGCGCAGCGTCGCCCGTTCTCGGTGGTGAGTCTGGACATCGACCACTTCAAGCGCGTCAACGACAGCTATGGCCACGCTGTCGGGGATCTGGTTCTGGCCACCCTCGCCAACTTGATGAGGCGCTGTTCGCGACAGGGCGATCTGCTCTGCCGTGTGGGTGGCGAGGAATTCTGCATGCTGCTGCCGGATACCGACAGCCGCGCCGCCCACCAGGTCGCCGAGCGCCTGCGCCAGCAGGTGGAACAGTATCCAATGCCTGGCGTCGGCCAGCTCACCATCTCCCTCGGGGTTGCCGCGTGGGCCGGAGAGGACGCCTCGCCGGAAGACGCGTTCAAGCGAGCCGACAAGGCACTCTACGAAGCCAAGAGTTCGGGACGCAACCAGGCCCGGCTCGCCTCAGATAGCGACCCACACAGCTAACACACGGCTTTTGCACAGACTTACCCACAGGCAAGTGCCTTCCTGTTTCGGTGCTCCCTGGCAGCGCAGCTCCCCCCTTGCGGAACACGCCGCTCATGCCACGTCCGCCCCCTCTTGCCCTCCCCAGCAGCTCAGGAAGCGGACGCAGGTCGCTCATTGAAATGCCGCGGTCGCACTGGTGGCGACCGCTCTGCGACGGGGTGTCTATGGTCGCTTCGACGGCATGGGCCGTTCGCCTGGCGCTCCGGAGAGACACATGACCCCCATCGATCACAGCCATGCCGTACCCCTTGCCACGTTGCGCAAGGTGATCGCGGCATCCGCCATCGGCAATTTCGTCGAATGGTTCGACTTCGCCGTATACGGCTTTCTCGCGGTGACCATCGCCGCACTGTTTTTTCCACAAGGCGACTCCGCCCTGGCCCTGCTGCAGACCTTCGCGGTGTTCGCCGTGTCCTTCGCCCTGCGCCCGTTGGGTGGAATCGTCTTCGGCAGCCTCGGCGACCGCATCGGGCGCAAGCGCGTGCTCTCCATCACCGTGCTGATGATGGCCGCCTCCACCAGCCTGATCGGCCTGTTGCCGACCTACGCGTCCCTCGGCCTGGCGGCGCCCCTGCTGCTGGCCCTGGCGCGCTGCCTGCAGGGCTTCTCCGCCGGCGGTGAATATGCCGGCGCCTGCGCCTTCGTCATGGAACACGCACCCAGTGAGAAGAAGGCGCGCTACGGCAGCTTCGTTCCGGTCTCCACCTTCCTCGCCTTCGCTTGCGCCGCCGCCCTGGTCTTTCTCCTCGGCGAGGCCCTGGGCAGCGAGGCCATGCAGGCCTGGGGCTGGCGCGTGCCCTTCCTGGTGGCGGCGCCACTGGGCCTGGTCGGCCTGTACATGCGCCTGCGCCTGGACGAGTCGCCCGCCTTCAAGGCGCTGGCCGAGGAGCCCGAACCGGAGCACTCGCCGTTGCGCGAGACGCTGCGTAGCCACGGCGCGACCATTCTCTGCCTGGGCGCGTTCATCTCCGCCACGGCGCTGTCGTTCTACATGTTCACCACCTACCTGAGTACCTACATGCAGGTGGTCGGCGGCGCGGCGCGGCAGACCGCGCTGCTGGCGAGTCTGATCGCCCTGGTGTTCGCCGCTGCGCTGTGCCCCTTCATCGGCCGCCTGTCGGATCGTATCGGCCGCCGCCGGACCATCCTCAATGCCGGCCTGGCCCTGATCATCGCGGTCTACCCAGCCTTCATGCTGGCCGGCTCCGGCGGTCTCTGGCAGTCGGCGCTGGGCGCCATGCTGCTGGCGGTGGGTGCGGTGATCTGCGGCGTGGTGACCGCCGTGTTGCTCTCCGAGCAGTTCCCCACGCGGGTGCGCTACACCGCCTCGGCGTTCACCTACAACGTCGCCTACACGATCTTCGGCGGTACCGCACCGCTGGTGGCCACCTGGCTGATCGAGCAGACCGGCAACCGCATGTCACCGGCCTACTACCTGATCGCCATCGCCCTGCTGGCCCTGCTCGGCGGGCTGGCGCTGCCGGAATCCTCCAAGCGCGTACTGAGCCAACCGATCGGGGCCTGAGCCCAGGCGGCAAGGTTATCCCCAGCGAGTCCGCTTCGCCTCCGCGCCGCGGAGGTGACGCCGACGCGGCAAGGATCATCAGACTCAGCGTCTGCCCTTGCCCCGGAACCTGCCATGCCCGCGTTGTCCCCTCGCCATTTCGCCCCGTTGCTGCTCGCCTGCCTGGGCGCGCCAGCCGCCGCCCAGGACGACGACGAGACCCTGCAGCTGGACGCCATGCAGATCAGTGCCCAGCCGCTGGACGAGCAGGCCCAGGCAGGAAAGGCGCTGGACGAGGTGCCGGGAGCGAACAACCTGGTGGACATGCGCCGTGTCGAGCAGGGGCGGGTGGCCGGCGTCAGCGACGTGCTCGCCTACCAGCCCGGCGTCTACGCCCAGTCGCCGGGCAACGAAGGGGTGAAGGTGAGCATCCGTGGTTCGGGCATCAACCGCGCCACCGGCGCACATGCCTCCGGCGTCCACGTATTGCTCGACGGCCTTCCGCTGACCGGCTCGGGCGGTACGCCCTACGAGCTGCTCGAGCCGCTGTGGATAAGTCGCGCAGAGGTGCTGCGCGGCGCCAACGGCTTCGACAAGGGCGCGCTGGCCCTGGGCGGCGCCGTCGACTACATCAGCCACACCGGCTTCGACGCGCCGAAGCTGCAATTGCGCTACGAGTTGGGCAGCCACGACTACCGCAAACGCAGCCTCGCCTCCGGCCAGGTACTCGGTGATCTCGACTACTACGTCAACCTCACCGACAGCCAGTACGACGGCTACCAGGACCACGCCTCGGGCAACGGCAAGGGCATCGCCGCGAACGTCGGTTACCGCCTCGACGAGAACCTGGAGACGCGCTTCTACCTGCGCTACCGGGAGACCGAGCACGAGACGCCCGGCCGTCTGACGAAAGCGCAGATCGAACACCACCCCAGCCAGGCCAATGCCTACAACCGGAGCATCGACGCCAAGCGCGTGCAACCGGGCAGCACCTGGCTGGCGAACAAGACCACCCTGCAACTGGATGCGGACAGCCGTCTGGAGGTCGGCCTGGCCTATCACCACTATCCGATGGACCTGCGCGAGAGCAGCTACCGTATTCGCGTCGACTACAGCGACGTCAGCGCCAGCCTCGCCTACCACCATCAGCACAGCCTGTTCGGCCTCGCCGCCAACAGCACCCTGGGCTTTCGTAGCACCAGCAACCTGCCGAGCAGCAAATCGCGGGAGAACGCCTACCAGCCACTGACGGCCAGCGGCACGACTTATCCACCGGGCACCCTGATGCGCAAATACATCCACCAGGGCTCGGATAACGTGCTGCACGCCAGCACCGACCTGGAGCTGGTCCCCGACCTCTGGCTGACCACCGGCGTTGCGCTGGTCTACACCCGCCGCCAGGCCGAGGTGACCTGGCCGAGCAACGATGACGCCCTCAGCCAGCACGACTGGGACTTAGCCCCGCGCATCGGCCTGCGCTACCAGCTCGCCCCTTCCGTGCAGTTGTTCGGCAACCTCAGCCGCTCGGTGGAACCGCCGCATCCCTGGTCGATGCTGTGGGGCTCGCCGTACCGCTTCGCAGTCAGCGACCAACCCTGGAGCAACCGCCAGAGCGCCGCCGTGTCGCTGGAAAACCAGACCGCCAGCACACTGGAGCTGGGCGGACGCGGCGACTCGCGGCTGGGACAGTGGTCGCTCGCCGGGTACTACGCACAGGTGCGCCACGAACTGCTCACGGTGGAGATCGAGACCAACGTGTTCGCCGAGTCCAACGCCAGCCCGACCGTCCACCAAGGCATCGAGGCGAGCCTCGACAGCGCCCTCTGGCAAGGCCCGAACGGCACGCTCTCGCTGCGTCAGGCCTACACCTTCAGCGACTTCCACTACCGTGACGACGAGCGCTTCGGCAGCAACCAGCTACCCGGCCTGCCCCGCCACTACTACCAGGCCGAACTGCGCTACGACTTCGCCAACGGCTTCTACCTCGGGGTCAACGGCCAGTACGCCAGCAAGGTCGCGGTGGACTACGCCAACTCCTACTACGCCGATGCCTACGCGCTGTTCGGCGCCACCCTCGGCTACGCCGCGCCAAAGGGCGACTGGCAGGGCTGGCTGGACCTGCGCAACCTGACCCACCAGCGCTACGCCGCCACCGTCACCCCCGGCTACGATGACAACGGCACGGACGCCGCGCGCTCCACACCCGGCGAGGGCTTCGGGGTGTATACCGGCGTGTCCTGGAGTTGGTTGTAGCTAGTCCAGCTCCTGGCAGAGCATCTCGAGAAACGCCGCGACGCCCTTGGGCAGTGTGCGCCCGGCCAGGGTCTGGACCTCGATGGTGCGTGCGCTCATCTCGCGGTCCTTGATCGGCAGCACCACCAGGCGCTCACGGTCGCTGTGGTGGCGCACCGAGAGCTCGCCGAACAGGGTCACTCCGCCGCCGGTGGCGGAAAAGGCGATCAGCGCATTGACGTAGTTGCTCACCATCACCGGTTCGATCAGCAGGCCCTGGCGGCTGCAGGCAATGTCGAACAGGTTGCGCAGGTTGGTGTTCTCCTGGGGCAGGCCCAGCGGGTAGTGCGCCAGCTGTGCCAGGGTGACCTGCTGCTTGCCCGCCAGCGGGTGATCGGCACTCATCACCGCATGCACCGGCGCCATGCTGCGCTTCTCCACGCGGATGCCACGCACCGGCGGCGGGCTCAGGGTCAGGCCGATGTCCGAGATACCCTCCTGCACGCGGCGGGTGACGTTGCTGTTGGAACAGGCGATCAGCTCGAAGTGGATGCCGCTGTAGCGTTCGCGGAAGCGGCTGATCAGCTGTGGCAGGAAGTAGGTCGCCGGCCCCTCGATGCTGGAGATGCGCACGCTGCCCTTCTGGATGCCTTCGAGGCCGGTGATCTCGTTGACCACCCGCAGCGCCTCCAGGCGCGCCTTGCGCGCATGGTCGGCAAGCAGTTCGCCGGAGGGCGACAGGCGCATCCCGGATTTGCTGCGCTCGAACAACTGGGTATCCAGCTCCGCCTCCAACCGGGCGATCTGCCGGCTCACCGCCGAAGGCGCCACGTGCAGTTGAACCGAAGCCTTGTTGATCGAACCGTGCCGCACCACCGCCAGGAAGTAGCGCAATGCCGTATCGACCAGAACCTTCTCTGCCATCTCCGCGCTCCAGGGGCTTTTCAGGTATTGCCGAAAAGGCAATACCACTTTCGAAAAATGCATCTAACGACATGATCGAAGCGAACGCTAGTATCGCCTTCGACCCATGAGTCATGCACTCACCACGAAGACCTGCTGAAGGGGTACCAGACGATGTACGAGTCGAACGCCAAGCGCCGCGCTCCACGGCGCCACACGTTGTTCGCCAGCCTGGCGATGGCCGGCGCGCTGTCGCTGACCGCGCAGGCCCAGGCCGAAACCACCGTGCATGCGGTGATGCACGCGGCGCTGCGCGCGCTGGACCCGGTCGCCAGCAGCGCGACCATCGCCCGCAACTACGGCTACATGGTCTACGACACCCTGATCGGGATGGACGGCGACAACCAGATCCAGCCGCAGATGGCCGACTGGAAGGTCTCCGACGATGGCCTGAGCTACACCTTCACCCTGCGCGATGGCCTGCTCTGGCATGACGGCACCCCGGTGACCTCCCGCGACTGCGTGGCCTCGCTCAAGCGCTGGGGCGTGTTCGACGCCGGCGGCAAGCTGCTGATGGCCAACGTCGAGAGCCTGGAGCCGATCGACGACAAGCGCTTCGTGCTCAAGCTCGCGCGGCCCTTCGGCGACACCCTCGACCTGCTCGCCAAACCGTCCTCGGTGGCGCCGTTCATCATGCCCGAGAAGGTCGCCTCGGCCGCGCCCGGCCAGCCACTGGCCAACCACATCGGCTCCGGCCCGTTCCGCTTCGTCGATGCCGAATTCCAGCCGGGCGTGAAGGCGGTGTTCGAGAAGTTCACCGACTACCAGCCGCGCAGCGAAGCCCCGAGCGGTACCGCTGGCAGCAAGCAGGTCTACGTGGACCGCGTCGAGTGGATCAACATGCCGGACATGCAGACCACGGTGAACGCCATCAACAGCGGCGACATCGACTACATCGAGCGCACCCCCTTCGACCTGCTGCCGCTGCTCGAAGGCAATTCCGAGATCACCAGCGAAGTGCTCGACAAGCTCGGCATGCAGACCGTCGGTCGCATGAACTTCCTGCAGCCGCCCTTCGATGACCTGCGCATCCGCCGCGCCGCACTGCTGGCGATCAAGCAGAAGGACGTGCTCGCCGCGCTGGTCGGCGACCCACGCTACTACCAGCTGTGCGGCTCGGTGTTCGGCTGCGGTACCGCGCAGAGCACCGAGATCGGCGCCGACTCGCTGATCAAGGACGGCAACCTGGCCGAGGCGCAGAAACTGCTCAAGGAAGCCGGCTACCAGAACACCCCGGTGGTCATCCTGCAGCCCTCCGACGTCGGCACCCTGGCGCCGCAACCGCTGGTGGTCGCGCAGCAACTGCGCAAGGCCGGCTTCAACGTGGAACTGCGGCAGATGGACTGGCAGACCCTGGTCAGCCAGCGTGCCAGCAAGAAAGCCCCCTCCGAGGGCGGCTGGAACATGATGTTCACCAACTTCGCGGTGGACAGCATCTGGAGCCCGGCGGTGAACCCGACGCTGATCGCCACCGGCGGCGACGATGCCTGGTTCGGCTGGCCGAAGGACGAGCACATGGAGCAGCTGCGCCGCGAGTTCTCGCTGTCCTCCGATCCGGCGCAGCGCAAGGCACTGGCCGAAGCCGTGCAGAAGGAAGCCATGGACCAGGTGATCATCGTCCCGCTGGGGCAGTTCCAGAACGTCACCAGCTGGCGCAACGACCTCAGCGACATCGTCCACGGCACCGTCACCGCCTTCTGGGGCATGAAGAAGGCCGACTGACGCCGTAGCGCCCCACACGGGGCGCTCACGCTCGTTCGCATCCTCCGGGAGTCACCATGTTCAGTTACTTCATCCGCCGTCTGCTGACCGCCATCCCGGTCATGCTGGTGGTCGCCCTCAGCGTGTTCCTGCTGCTGCGCCTGGCGCCAGGCGACCCGGCGACGATCATCGCCGGCGACATGGCCAACCCGGAGCAGGTCGCCAACATTCGCCGCGCCCTGGGCCTGGACGAGCCGATCCTGACCCAGTTCCTGCTCTGGCTCGGCAACCTGCTGCACGGCGACTTCGGCACCTCGCTGATCTCCCAGACCTCGGTCAGCGGGATGATCGCCCAGCGCCTGGAGCCCACCGTCAGCCTCGCCGTGGCGGCCATCCTGATCACCGTGCTGATCTCCGTGCCGCTGGGGGTGATCGCCGCCTGGCGCCAAGGCAGTTGGATCGACAACCTGGTGATGTCCAGTTCGGTGGTGGGCTTCTCGGTACCGGTCTTCGTCATCGCCTACCTGCTGATCCAGGTCTTCGCCATCGAGCTGAAATGGCTGCCGGTACAGGGCTTCCGCGGCCTCGACAAAGGCCTCGGCGAATTCCTCTCGCGACTGGTACTGCCGGCGCTGACGCTGTCCTCGGTGTACATCGCGCTGATCGCCCGGATGACCCGCGCCAGCGTGCTCGAAGTGCTGCGCGAGGACTACATCCGCACCGCCCGCGCCAAGGGCCTGAGCCAACGCGTGGTGCTGTTCCGCCACGCCCTGCGCAACGCCGCGGTGCCGATCCTCACGGTAGTCGGCGCCGGCTTCGCGCTGATGGTCTCCGGCGTGGTGGTCACCGAAAGCGTGTTCAACATCCCCGGGCTCGGCCGCCTGATCGTGGATGCGGTGCTGGCCCGCGACTACCCGGTGATCCAGGCACTGATCCTGCTCACCGCCGGCCTCTACGTGGTCATCAATCTGCTGATCGACCTGTCCTACGCGATCACCGACCCGAGGATCCGCTACTGATGAGCCAGACGACTTATCCACAGGCGCGGACGATGCCCCGCCTGCTCGCCGGCCTCGTCCGCAAGCGCCCGCGCGGCGCCACCCTGGCGGCGACGCTGGTGCTCGCGCTGATCGTGCTGATGGCGCTCTTGGCACCCTGGCTGACCCACTACGACCCCACCGAGATCGCCCCGGCGCAACGCCTGCAAGGCATGAGCGCGGAGCACTGGCTGGGCACCGACGCCTACGGCCGCGATCTCTTCGCGCGGGTCATCTACGGCGCGCGGGTGTCGCTGACGGTGGGCGCCGGCGTGGCCATCGCCACGCTGCTGGTCGGCTTGCCGCTGGGTCTGCTGGCCGGTTACTTCCGCAGTATCGACGCGCTGCTGATGCGCTTCATGGATGGCCTGATGGCGATCCCGGGGATTCTCGCGGCGATCGCCATCGTCTCGCTGACCCACGCCAGCCTGTGGACGCTGATGATCGCCATCATGATTCCGGAGATTCCCCAGGTGGTGCGGCTGATCCGCTCGCAAGTGCTGTCGATCCGCGAGGAAGCCTTCGTCGAGGCGGCCGTGCTGATGGGCACGCCGACGCCGACGATCATCTGGCGGCACCTGATGCCCAACACCCTGGCTCCGCTGATCGTGCAGTGCACCTACATCTGCGCGGCGGCGATCCTCACCGAGTCGACCCTGTCGTTCCTCGGCGTGGGCCTGAGTTCGGAGACCCCGACCTGGGGCAACATCATGGCCGACGGACGCATCTTCTTTCAGCTCAAGCCGTCGCTGATCTTCTGGGCCGGCCTGTTGCTGTCGCTGTGCATCCTGTCGATCAACCTGCTCGGCGATGCGGCGCGCGACGCCCTCGATCCGAAGATGCAGCGCCGGGAGGGCTGAGCATGAATGATCCACGTCCCGTCTTGCAGGTGGAAAACCTGCAGGTGGAAACCCTCGGGGGCAGCCCGCGACCGATCCTCAAGGGCATCTCCTTCGAGATCCACGCCGGCGAAACCCTGTGCCTGGTCGGCGAGAGCGGCTCGGGCAAGTCGGTGTCCTCGCTGACCGCCATGGGCCTGCTGCCGCAGGGCGCCCTGCGCGCCAGCGGCGGACGCATCCTGCTCGATGGCGAAGACCTGTTGCAGGCCTCGCCGGCCCGCCTGGCCGAACTGCGCGGCAGCCGCATGGCGATGATCTTCCAGGAGCCGATGACCGCACTGAACCCGGTGCTGACGGTCGGCCGACAGCTGGACGAAGTGCTCGCCCAGCACACCCGCGACAACGCGGCGACCCGGCGCGAGCGGGTGCTGGCCGCCCTCGACCAGGTACACCTGCCGGATATCCAGCGCATCTACGAAAGTTATCCACACCAACTGTCCGGCGGCCAGCGCCAACGCATCATGATCGCCATGGCGCTGCTGCTCGAACCGCGGCTGTTGATCGCCGACGAACCGACCACAGCGCTGGACGTCACCACCCAGCACCAGATCCTCAGGCTGATCCGCGAGCTGCAGGAAAAGCACGGCACGGCGGTGCTCTTCATTACCCACGACATGGGCGTGGTGGCGGACATCGCCGATCGCGTCTGCGTCATGCACTTCGGCACCCTCGTCGAGCAGGGCCCGCTGCGCCAGGTACTGGCCACGCCGAAGGAACGCTATACCCGAGACCTGCTGGCGGCAGTACCGAGCCTGACACCGCGTGCTCCGCGCCCGGCGAGCGGGCCACGGGTGGTGCTCGATGTCGCCGAGCTGCACAAGGTTTACGCCGGTCCGCGTCGCCTCTGGCGCCGCCAGCGGGTCGGCACAGCCGCCGTGCAGAACGTCAGCTTCCAGCTCCAGGAAGGGCGCACCCTGGGCATCGTCGGCGAGTCGGGCTCGGGCAAGTCGACCGTCGCACGCTGCGTGATGCGCCTGATCGATCCGTCCTCCGGTGCCATCCGCGTCGCCGGTCAGGACATCTCCGAGCTGAGCCCGGCGGCGCTCAAGCCCCATCGGCAGCGTATCCAGATGATCTTCCAGGACCCCTATCGCTCGCTCAATCCGCGCCGCAGCGTCGGCCAGAGCCTGATCGAAGGGCCGATGAACTACGGCGTGCCACGCGAGCAGGCACTGGCCCGCGCGGCCGAGTTGCTGACCCTGGTCGGCCTGCCGGCGGATGCCCTGGAGCGCTTCCCGCACCAGTTCTCCGGAGGCCAGCGCCAGCGCATCGCCATCGCCCGCGCGCTGGCCATGGAGCCCGCGGTGATCGTCGCCGACGAGGCGGTCTCCGCCCTCGACGTGTCGGTGCAGGCGCAGGTGCTGGAATTGCTCGACGACATCCAGAAACGCCTGGGCATCGCCGTGCTGTTCATTACCCATGACCTGCGCGTGGCCGCGCAGATCTGCGACGACGTACTGGTGATGCAGCGCGGCCAGGTGGTCGAGTACGGCCCCGCGCAGCAGGTGCTGGGCGCACCGAAGGCCGAGTACACGCGCCAGCTGATCGAAGTCGCGCCCGGTCGTTCCTGGGACTTCGCCGCCTTCGCCCCCGCCTCCTGATTCGCTGCGGCGCCGCTGGCGCCGCCTTTCATTCCGCTCGAACGAGAACCCTCACATGCAACCCTGCGATTTGAGTGCCCAGCAAGCGCGCCGCCTGCTGGCGAGCAAGAAACTCTCCGCCGTGGAACTGGCGGACAGCTGCATCGCCCGCGCCGAAGCGGTCAATCCAGCCGTCAACGCGCTGGTCGCCGACGACTACCGCAACATGCGCCTGGCCGCCCGTGAGGCGCAACGCGCCATCGACCGTGGCGACACCCTCGGCGCCCTGCACGGCCTGCCGCTGTGCGTGAAGGACATGGTCGACGTCAAAGGCCTGCCGACCACCTTCGGCAGCACGATCTACGCCGACAACATCGCCAGCGGCGACGACCCGATGGTCGCCCAGTTGCGCGGCGCCGGCGCGTTGATCATGGCCAAGGCCAACAACCCCGAGTGGAGCGCCGGCGGCAACACCCGCAACGCGGTCTACGGGGTCACCGCCAATCCCTTCGACCTGACCCGCTCGGCGGCGGGCTCCTCCGGCGGCTCGGCGGTGGCGCTGGCCTGCGGCATGGCCCCGCTGGCGACCGGCTCGGACACCGGCGGCAGCCTGCGCAATCCGGCCGCGTTCAACGCGGTGGTGGGTTTTCGCGCAACCCCCGGCCTGGTGCCGGGACACAGCCGTCCGCTGGGCTTGCTGCCGATGTCGATCAACGGGCCGATGGCACGTACGGTCGGCGACGTCGGCCTGATGCTCTCCTCGATGATCCGCGCGGACCGCCGCGATCCCTGGGTGCCGGTGATCGACGGCGCGCTGGCCCACGACGCCAGCGCCTATCGCCAACTGCCGCCGGTGGATCTGTGCAGCGCCAAGGTCGCGGTGACCAGCGACTTCGGCTTCACCCTCACCGAACGCCTGGTGGCCGACAGCCTGGCCGACAAGCTCGCGCGCTTCGGCCATGTCTTCGCCCAGTGCGACGACGCCCACCCGGACTGCAGCGATGCCGACGACACCTTCGCGGTGATCCGCGCCCTGGGCTTCTCCGGCCATCACCGCGATCTGTTGTACCGGCACCCGGAGCAGATGGGCCCGAACATCACCGACAACATCCGTGAAGGCGAGAGCTACTCGGCGCTCGACGTGGTCCGTGCGCTGGGCAACCAAACGCAACTGTACCGCCGCTGGCAGGCATTCTTCGAGGAGCACGACTTCATCCTCGCGCCGACCACCACCATCAGCCCGCGCGACTGGCACGAGCTGTACCCCGAGCAGATCGATGGCCGCCCGACACAGAGCTACTATCACTGGCTGTCGCTGGCCTACGCCTCGACCCTCGCCGGGCATCCGTCGGTGACCCTGCCCGCCGGGCGCGACCGCAACGGCATGCCGTTCGGTCTGCAGATCATCGGCCGTCGTGGTAGCGACCTGCAGACCCTGGCGTTCGCCGCGGAGCTGGAGGCCTTGTTCGCCGAAGACGCCGAACTGCGCCGCCCGCAGGTCGACCTGGACTACCTCACGCGAGCCACGCCACTGCGCGAAGCCGAAGGCTTTCTCGGTTTCGCCTGAGCCAACTTATCCACAGGAGCGGGTCATGACCGATTCCCCCGAACAACGCTGGCTGGCGGATGCTGCCGCGCGCCATGACACTCAACTCGAACGCCTGCGCGAAGCGCGCGAAACTCTGTGGATCAATCCGCTGCGCCAGCCCTTCGACGGCGTACGTAATCAGTTGCCCTTGGGCCCGGCGGACATCGATGACGCCGCCCAGCGTCTGCAGCGCTTCGCCGCGTACTTCCGTGCGGTGTTTCCGCAGACGGCGGTAAGCGACGGCATCATCGAATCGCCGCTGCGGCGGATTCCCCGGGCGGCCACGCGGCTGGCCGAATGGCTGGGCACCGAGACGCCGGCACAGCTGTGGATGAAATGCGACAGCGAGCTGCCGATCTCCGGTTCGATCAAGGCCCGTGGCGGCTTCTACGAAGTGCTGCTGCATGCCGAGCAACTGGCGCTGGAACACGGTCTGCTGCAACCAGGCGATGACTACGCCGGCTTCGCCAGCGATGCATTCCGTGCGCTGTTCGCCGAGCATTCGATCATGGTCGGCTCCACCGGCAACCTCGGCCTGAGCATCGGCATCCTCAGCGCCCAGCTGGGCTTTCGCGTCACCGTGCATATGTCCGCCGACGCCCGCGAGTGGAAGAAGGCGCTGCTGCGCAGCAAGGGCGTGACGGTGATCGAATACGCCTCCGACTACAGCGTGGCGGTGACCCAGGGCCGCGCCGAAGCGGCCAGCCTGCCACGCTGCCATTTCGTCGACGACGAAGATTCCACCGCGCTGTTCCTCGGTTACGCGGTGGCGGCGCAACGTCTGCAGGCGCAGTTCCAGGCGCAGGGCCTGGTTGTGGATAACGCCCATCCGCTGATCGTCTACCTGCCCTGCGGCGTCGGCGGCGGTCCCGGCGGCGTGGCGTTCGGCTTGAAGCAGGTGTTCGGCGACGCGGTGCACTGTTTCTTCGTCGAACCCACCCATTCGCCGTGCATGCTGCTGGGCATGCACAGCGGCCTGCACAATTGCATCAGCGTGCAGGACCTGGGGCTGGACAATCTGACCTGTGCCGACGGCCTGGCAGTGGGCCGCGCCTCGGCATTCGTCGGACGGGTGATGGAGCCGCTGCTCGAGGGCATCTACACGGTGACCGACGAGCACCTCTTCGCCTGCCTGGCGCAATTGCGCGACAGCGAGGGTCTGGCCCTGGAGCCTTCGGCGGTCGCCGGCGCCAGCGGCTTCGCCCGACTCGCCTCGCAGCAGGACGCGTTGCCGGAGGCGCTGGCCCACATCGACCTGGCGCGCGATGCAACGCACCTGATCTGGGCCACGGGCGGCAGCATGGTGCCGGAGGAGGAGATGCAGGCCTACTACGCCCGCGGCAAGGCGTTGCTGTAGAACCTGTTGCGCTGCGACACGCCACCTATACTGGCAGCAAGCCGCTCTCCTGGAGGATGACCTCCGCCGGGAGGGTCTAGGGCCTGTTCCCGTTTCATTCGCGAACAGCGTTGTCGCCAGAAATGGTCTGCGGTTAGGCGCAGGACGCAGCCAATGGCCACTCCCTTGGCAAGTCCTGCAACGACAGCGCAGGCCATTTCTGGCACAACCCTACGGGCCGGTGCCTGTTTTGGCGCGATACGGCGTTGCTCGTCTTGGACTTACCCCGGTAAGCCCAGCGACTCGCGCCTTGTCTCGCGCCAAAACAGGCATCGGCGCGGCCGCGAATGAAACGGGAGCAGGCCCTAGCCCAGCTACCAGTTACGTCCCGTAGGGGGCGCAAGGCAGCCCGATGTGTCCAGCGCACAAGAACTGCTGTACGGCTCTCCGATTCTCATGGGCCTCGGTTATCTGTTCGCCTGTACCGTAGCGAGCATCAGCATTCTGTATTTCTGTCGTCCGGCACGCGGGCCGGGTTATTGGGCAGGCTGCTGCGGGTTGCTGGTGGTCGGATTCTCGCTGTTCGCGGTGGACCATTTCATCGACATGAGCTGGCGAGCCGAATGGCTGGTCAACCTGCTCCTGGTACTCGCGCAAGCCTGCATGATCCTCGGTGTTTTCCGCTTCATGGGGCGGCCACTACCGTTCTGGATCGTCCTCGCCAGCGCCATGCCGATATTGGCGGTGGACGTTTGGCGGCTATTCGCGCCGGTGCCGCAAGCGCTGGTCGACGCCCTCTACTCGGCCATCATCGTGGGCCTGGCGCTGAAACCCCTGGACGCCATACGCCGCACCCGCGAGTCGGGCGAGGCCCGCAGCGTGCGCAACTTCATCGTCGGTGCATTGATCGCCTATGCGCTGGCCCACCTGGCGCGCATGGCGATCGCTCTCTACCAGGCCTACAACGGCGATGCCGCCGGCCTGTTCCGGGCGTATTCGGTGCCCGCCTTCTCGTTCTACAGCGGCCTGCCGTTCCTGATCATCGCGCTGGTCGCCCTGACCGCCATGAGCCTGCATCGAACGCTCGCGGAAAGCCGCAACCATGCTGAGCTGGCGAAGGCGCACCTGTTGCGTTTCGAACAGCTGATGCACGTCAGCAGCGCAGCCATGCTACTGATACGCGACGGCCTGATCGCCGACAGCAACCCGAAGCTCGGCGAGCTCTTCGGCTGCCGACCTGAAGTGCTGCATGACCGGTGCTTCGTCAGCCTGTTCCATCCACAGACCGACCCGTCGTTGCTGAACACCTCGGACGAGCACCCGCACAACCTGATCGCCCTGCGCGCGGACGGCACCAGCTTCCAGAGTGAAGTCACCGTCAAGCCACTGGACGGGCATCTGCAGCTCGCCGAGATTCGCGATGTGTCACGACAAAAGGCACTGGAGGCACAGCTAGCGCTGCTGGCCAGTACCGATCCGTTGACCGGGACGCTCAACCGGCGCGCGTTCCATGAACGTTACCCACAGGCGCTGGAGCGTGCCCGAGGTCAGGGTACGGCGCTCTCCCTGGCGCTGCTCGACCTGGATCATTTCAAACGGATCAACGACCTGCACGGGCACGGCGTCGGCGACGCCGCGCTGAAGACCTTCGTCGCCGCCTGCCGCCGCCAGGCACGTAGCGAGGATCTCTTCGCGCGGATAGGCGGCGAGGAATTCGCCCTGCTGTTCAGCGATTGCGGCGTGCAGGACGCCGCCGCCCTGCTCGAGCGCATTCGCCAGGAACTTCGCCAGTTGCAGGGCTCGGGGAGCCTCATCGCCTTCAGTGCCGGTATCACCGACTGCCTGCGGCACGAGAGCCTGGACGGCGCCCTGCAAAGCGCCGACAAGGCGCTTTACCGGGCCAAGCGCAATGGTCGTGGGCGTACCGAAGAGGCCGACTAGCCCGCACTGCACCGCAGGCCAGGGTTATCCACAATCGCTGGCGGCACTGTAGCGCGTCAACAGCCGCTCGCGCAGCTCTTCGAACGGAAGCGGTCGGTCGTAGAGATACCCCTGCAGATAATCGACCCCAAGCTTGCGTAGTGACTCTGCCTGACCGGAAGTCTCTACGCCCTCCGCCACCACGCTGTAGCCCATGCCCCGAGCCATCACCATGACCGCCTGGACCACGTCCAGACCGTGGTGTTCGAGTCGCTGAACGAAGGAACGATCGATCTTTACGCAGTCGACCTGCAGGTTCTGGATCATCGAAAGCGACGAATAGCCGGTACCGAAATCATCCACGGCGATGCGCACACCCGCCCCCTGCAGCGCGTACACGGCCTCGCCGAAGCGCCCTGCGTCCCGCGACAGGACCGATTCGGTGATTTCCAGGCTCAGCCACCGGGGCTCGATCCGCTGCTGCTCGATGATCTGCAGTACCCGGCTGACGAAATCCGGATCCTCGAACTGCACCACCGAGACGTTGACCCCCAGGGCGATTTGCAGGCCCTGGCGATGCAGCAGGCCCAGTTGCGCCAGCGATTGCTCCAGTACCCAGTAGCCGATCTCGCGGATCGCACCGCTCTTTTCCGCGAGCGGTATGAATTCGTCCGGCGCGATCAACTGGCCGTCCAGCTTCCAGCGCAACAGGGCCTCGGCAGCGACGTAGCGGCCATCCACAGCATCCACCAGCGGCTGAAACATCAGGAACAGCTGGTGGTTGGCGATCGCCTGCGGCAACGCGCTCTCCAGTTCGCGCTCATGCCGCAAGCGCAGTTCCAGCGCCTCGTCGTAACGCACGCAGCCGTTTCGCGCTGCCTGCTTGCAACTGTACATCGCCTGGTCCGCCTGGCTGACGCGTTCGGCGATGTCCTCGCCCTGGGCGGGAAAACGCGACAGACCGATCGAGGCCTCGAGCACGAAGCTGTGTCGGCGCAGCACCAGCGGCTCCTCGAAGAGCGCCAGCAGCTGGCTGGCAAAGGCCTGCAGGTGCGCCTCGTCGCACACCTCGGCCATGACGATGAACTCGTCGCCCCCCCAGCGGCAGGCCAGGTATCGATCCGCGGAAAATGTCTGGAGACGCCCGGCGAGCGCACCCAGAACCTCGTCGCCGACCGCATGGCCATGGCTGTCGTTGATCGGCTTGAAACCATCCAGATCGATGAACGCCAGTA
This sequence comes from Pseudomonas sp. R4-15, assembly GCF_055768815.1. Lineage (NCBI taxonomy): Bacteria > Pseudomonadati > Pseudomonadota > Gammaproteobacteria > Pseudomonadales > Pseudomonadaceae > Pseudomonas > Pseudomonas sp. R4-15. Next base: position 665,192 of record NZ_CM147293.1, on the reverse strand, counting down.
CCTGGTGATCGGCCTGCTTCCCCGCCAGCCGACGGCGCGCCTCGGTCATGAACGCGCGCCGGTTGAGCATCCGCGTCAGAGTGTCCGTCTGGCTCAGTTCAACGATACGCGCGGTGCGCGATTCGACCTCCGACTCGAGGTTGCGCAACAGGTTGAGGTGCTCGTAGCGCAACTGGATCGAGCTGTCGGTGAATTTCGCGGCGCGCCCGGCAACCTGGTACATGATCCACGCGAAACACAGGCCCAGTAAGCCCAGGACACGATGCTCCGCGTTTTCCGCAGCCAGCATCATCAGCGAATAGGGCAGGATCAGGATCGCCGAGTAGGCCCGCGAGAGATGGACGTTGGCAGACAGTACGGTGGTGCCGCCACCCGCCAGCGCGGCGATTATCACCATCACCGCGGTCATCTCGTAGAGATCCACACGTCCGTTGAACAGCGTGGCGTAGGCACTCCAGGTCAACGCGGTGGCGATCGTACCGGCGCTTATGAAGTAGAGATCACGACGATCGCCACGCTCGCCGCGCCGGCATTTGGCATGCCAACGGCGCATGTCCACCGCGCGGCCGGCGGTGACCAGCAGCATCATCAGCCACCAGAGCAACTTGGCGGTGTACAGCTTGGGGCCGATGAAGCCGAGGGTCAGTCCCGCCGAGGCGACCACGGTGATCGACAGGGCCGAGGATGAGTTCAGGTAAAGGCTGTCGAGGCGATCGTGCATAACCGCCGCCGCGTCGTCCCGCTCTTCCACCCTGCGCAATCTCGCCCCCATGTGCCACTCCGTCGAACGAGCCAGCGCAGCCGTAACCCATCGTCAGATGAGACCTCGCGCGCGAGACATTTCACCTCGCCACACTATAGTCGAGCGGGACAGGCGCCGTCTGTCCTCAAGCGGTGAAGATCACTCCACGGTCACCGACTTTGCCAGGTTGCGCGGCTGGTCGACGTCGGTGCCCTTGAGCACGGCGACGTGGTAGGAGAGCAATTGCAGCGGCAGGGTGTAGAGGATCGGCGCGAGCACGTCGTGGATGCGCGGCATGCCCACCACGTGCACGCCTTCCCCATTGCCCAGGCCGGCGCCGGCATCGGCGAACACCACCAGCTCGCCGCCACGGGCGCGGACTTCCTGCAGGTTGGATTTGAGTTTCTCCAGCAACTCGTTGTTCGGCGCTACGGTGACCACCGGCATGTCCGCATCGACCAGCGCCAGCGGGCCGTGCTTGAGCTCGCCGGCGGGGTAGGCCTCGGCGTGGATGTAGGAGATTTCCTTGAGCTTGAGCGCCCCCTCCATGGCCACCGGATACTGTGCGCCACGACCGAGAAACAGGGTGTGGTGCTTCTCGGCGAACAGCTCGGCGACCTGCTCGATGGTCTTGTCCATCGCCAGCGCCTCGTCCAGGCGCGAGGGCAGCCGGCGCAACTCGGAAACCAGCGCCGCCTCGTCCGCTGTGGATAACTCGCCGCGCAACTGCCCCAGTCCCAGCGTCAGCAACAGCAAGGCGACCAACTGGGTGGTGAAGGCCTTGGTCGAGGCCACGCCGATTTCCGGACCGGCCTGGGTCAGCAGCGTCAGGTCCGACTCGCGAACCAGCGAACTGGTGCCGACGTTGCAGATCGCCAGGCTGCCCAGGTAACCCAGCGCCTTGGCGTTGCGCAACGCTGCCAGGGTGTCGGCGGTTTCCCCGGATTGGGAGATGGTGACGAACAGGGTGTCCGGCTGCACCACCACCTTGCGGTAGCGGAACTCGCTGGCGACTTCCACCTGACAGGGGATACCGGCCAGTTCCTCGAGCCAGTAACGAGCGACCATGCCGGCGTGATAGCTGGTGCCGCAAGCGACGATCTGTACATTGCGCACCTGCTTGAGCAATGCCTCTGCACCCGGGCCGAAGGCCGGGACCATGACGTGATCCTCGCCCAGGCGGCCTTCCAGGGTGCGCTGTACCACGCGCGGCTGCTCGTGGATTTCCTTGAGCATGAAGTGGCGGTACTCGCCCTTATCGGCGGCCTCGGCGCCTTCGTGGTAGCGCACCGTCTCGCGCTGCACCGCGTGGCCGTCAACGTCCCAGATGCTGACACCGTCCAAACGAATCTCGGCGATGTCGCCTTCTTCCAGGTAGACGAAGCGGTCGGTGACCTGGCGCAGCGCCAACTGGTCGGACGCGAGGAAGTTCTCGCCCAGACCCAGGCCGATCACCAGCGGGCTGCCGCTGCGCGCGGCGAGCAGACGGTCCGGTTGGGCGGCGTTGATCACCGCCAGGCCATAGGCACCGTGCAGTTCGCTAACCGCCATCTTCAGCGCGCTGGTGAGGTCCCCGGTTTCCTGCAGGCGATGGTGCAGCAGGTGGACGATGACCTCGGTATCGGTCTGCGAGGTGAACGCGTAGCCCTTGCCGCGCAGCCATTCGCGCAATGCCTCGTGATTCTCGATGATGCCGTTATGCACCACCGCCAGGCGGTCGCCGGAGAAATGCGGATGGGCGTTCGCCTCGCTGGGCGCACCATGGGTCGCCCAGCGCGTATGGGCGATGCCCAGGCGCCCGGCCAACGGTTGCTCGCGCAACGCCTGCTCCAGTTCGGCGACCTTGCCCACACAGCGGCGGCGCTCCAGCCCGGCGCTGCCAAGCAGGGCCACGCCGGCGCTGTCGTAGCCACGGTATTCGAGGCGCTTGAGGCCTTCGACGAGGATCGGGGTGACGTTACGTTCGGCGATGGCGCCCACGATGCCGCACATGCTGCTTCTCCTATCGGTCTTCGACGCGGGCGAGGATCAGTTCCACGCCACGCGCCCGGATGCTGTCACGCGCCGCTTCGGGCAGGCGCGTGTCGCTGATCAGGGTATGGACGCTGCTCCAGGGCAGCTCCAGATTGGGAATGCGCCGGCCGAGCTTGTCGCCTTCGGCCATGACGATCACCTCGCGCGCCACCTCGGCCATGACCCGCGACAGGCCGAGCAGCTCGTTGAAGGTGGTGGTACCTCGCTGCAGATCCAGGCCGTCGGCACCAATGAACAACTGGTCGAAATCGTAGGAGCGCAGCACCTGTTCCGCCACCTGCCCCTGGAAGGACTCCGAATGCGGGTCCCAGGTACCGCCCGTCATCAGCAACACCGGCTCGGGCTCCAGTTCGCGCAGGGCATTGGCGACGTTCAGCGAGTTGGTCATCACCACCAGGCCGCGCTTGCGCGAAAGCTCCGGAATCAGTGCCGCGGTGGTGCTGCCGGAGTCGACGATGATGCGTGCATGCTCACGAATCAGATCGGCCGCAACCCGCGCGATGGCGCGCTTGTAGGGCGAGGCGGGCTGGCTGTCGCTGGTCACCAGTTCCTGCGGCACCGGCACCGCCCCGCCATAGCGACGCAGCAGCAGGCCGTTGGCTTCCAGGGCGGCGAGGTCCTTGCGGATGGTCACCTCGGAGGTTTCGAAACGTCGCGACAGGGCGTCCACGCTGACTTCGCCCTGCTCGGTGAGCAAGGCGAGTATGGCGTGCCGGCGCTGTGGGGTATTTCGTTTCGACATTAAAATGTTTCGATTCGAAAGAAAATTTCGCGAATCAAAACATAGCGACCCGCCGATCGCAAGCGCTGGCTGAGGATCAGCGCTTCTTCTGCGGCCGCTGCCAGCCTTCGATATTGCGCTGTCGGGCGCGCCCGACCGCAAGCGAGTCCGCCGCAACATCGCTGACCACGGTGGAGCCGGCACCGGTGGTGGCACGATCCCCGAGGGTGACCGGCGCCACCAGGGCACTGTTGGAACCGATGAAGACGTCCTCGCCCATCACCGTGCGGTGCTTGTTGGCACCGTCATAGTTGCAGGTAATGGTGCCCGCACCGATGTTGCTGCGGGCACCGATCTCGGCATCGCCCAGGTAGCTCAGGTGCCCGGCTTTGGCGCCTTCGCCGAGGGTCGCGTTCTTCAGCTCGACGAAGTTACCCACATGCGCCCTGGCGCCCAGCTTGGTGCCGGGACGCAGGCGTGCGAACGGCCCGCAGTCGGCGCCCTCGCCCACCTCAGCGCCTTCCAGGTGACTGTTGGCCTTCACCACGGCGCCCTGGCGCAGGATGCTGTCCTTGATCACGCAGTTCGGCCCGATGCTCACGCCGTCCTCGATGCACACCTTGCCTTCGAGGATCACGTTGACGTCGATGAGCACGTCGCGACCAACCTCGACGCTCCCGCGCAGATCGAAGCGCGCCGGGTCGAGCAACGTCACGCCCTGAGCCATCAGCCGGCGGGCGGCCCGTGCCTGGTAATGGCGTTCCAGCTGCGAGAGTTGCAGGCGGTCGTTGGCGCCCTGCACTTCCATGGCGTCCTGCGGCTGGCCTGTGGATATCTCCAGGCCATCGGCCACCGCCATGGCAATCAGGTCGGTGAGGTAATACTCGCCCTGGGCATTGTCGTTGGACAGCCGCCCCAGCCAGTCGGCCATGCGTGCCGCGGGCATCGCCAGGATGCCGGTATTGCCTTCGCGTACCGCCCGTTGTTCGGCCGTGGCGTCCTTCTGCTCGACGATGGCGGTGACCCGTCCTTGCGCGTCACGCAGGATGCGGCCGTAGCCGGTAGGATCGTCCAGGGTCACGGTGAGCAGCGCCAGGCGCCGGTCATCGAGCTGGTCCAGCAAGCGTTGCAGCGTCTCCACTTCGATCAGCGGCACATCACCGTAGAGCACCAGCACACGCTCACCCTGGATGTGCGGCAATGCCTGGGCGACAGCATGCCCGGTACCCAGTTGCTCGGCCTGCACGACGAAGTTCAGGTCGTCCCCCACCAGGCTTTCACGTACTCGCTCGGCAGCATGCCCGACGACTACGTGGATCGCTCGTGGCTGCAGGGCGCGGGCAGCCTCGACGACATGACCGAGCATCGGCTTGCCGGCCACCGGATGCAGTACCTTGGGCAGGGCCGAACGCATGCGGGTACCTTGGCCGGCGGCGAGGATGACGACATCCAGGGACATGCAACTGATCTCCTTCAACGTTAAGACGGGACGTCGCGACCATATGCCAGACGTCTCGAAGCGACAAGCGCTCGAATGTTCATCAGGGGATGGGAACGAAAAAGGGGTAGCCGAAGCTACCCCTTTTTCTGCACTACGTTGGCAATCAGCGTTTGGCCTGCTTGCGCAGTTGCTGAATGGTACGCAGCTGGGCTGCCGCTTCGGCCAGTTGGGCAGAGGCGGAGCCGTAGTCGAACTCGGCGCCTTTGGCACTCAGGGCCTTCTCGGCGGCCTTGACCGCCTCTTCGGCAGCGGCTTCGTCGAGATCGGCAGCGCGAGTCACGGTGTCGGCCAGGACCTTCACCACGTTCGGCTGGACTTCGAGGAAACCACCCGAGATGTAGTACACCTCTTCAGCGCCACCCTGCTGGGTGATGCGAATGGGGCCAGGCTTGAGCTCGGTGAGCAGCGGCGCATGACCCGGTGCGATGCCCAGGTCCCCCAGGTAGCCGTGGGCGATCACCATCTCGACCAAACCGGAGAAGATTTCCCCTTCGGCACTGACGATATCGCAATGGACTGACATAGCCATCTCTAACCTCGCTTGGCAGATCGGCGCGCGGGCGTGCCCGCGAACCGATCCGTTTGCCCGTCAGCGGACAATGATCACAGATTCTTGGCTTTCTCGACGGCTTCTTCGATACCACCGACCATGTAGAACGCCTGTTCGGGCAGATGGTCGTAGTCGCCGTTGAGGATGCCCTTGAAGCCCGCGATGGTGTCCTTCAGGGAAACGTACTTGCCAGGCGCGCCGGTGAAGACTTCGGCGACGAAGAACGGCTGCGACAGGAAGCGCTGGATCTTACGAGCGCGGGACACCAGCTGCTTGTCGGCTTCGGACAGTTCGTCCATGCCGAGAATCGCGATGATGTCTTTCAGTTCCTTGTAACGCTGCAGCACGTACTGCACGCCACGCGCGGTCTCGTAGTGCTCCTGACCGATCACGTTCGGGTCCAGCTGGCGGCTGGTGGAGTCCAGCGGATCGACCGCGGGGTAGATACCCAGCGAAGCGATGTCACGGGACAGAACCACGGTAGCGTCCAAGTGGGCGAAGGTGGTCGCCGGGCTCGGGTCGGTGAGGTCGTCCGCGGGAACGTAGACGGCCTGGATCGAGGTGATCGAGCCTTTCTTGGTGGAGGTGATGCGCTCCTGCAGAACACCCATCTCCTCGGCCAGGGTCGGCTGGTAGCCCACCGCGGACGGCATACGACCCAGCAGTGCCGACACTTCGGTACCGGCGAGGGTGTAGCGGTAGATGTTGTCGATGAACAGCAGAACGTCACGGCCTTCGTCACGGAACTTCTCGGCCATGGTCAGGCCGGTCAGTGCCACGCGCAGACGGTTACCCGGCGGCTCGTTCATCTGGCCATAGACCAGGGCGACCTTGTCGAGAACGTTGGAGTCCTTCATCTCGTGGTAGAAGTCGTTCCCTTCACGGGTACGCTCGCCCACACCGGCGAACACGGAGTAACCGCTGTGCTCGATGGCGATGTTACGGATCAGCTCCATCATGTTCACGGTCTTGCCGACGCCAGCGCCGCCGAACAGGCCGACCTTGCCGCCTTTGGCGAACGGGCAGACCAGGTCGATGACCTTGATGCCGGTTTCCAGCAGATCGTTGCCACCAGCCTGCTCCGCATAGGAGGGCGCTGCGCGGTGGATACCCCAACGCTCTTCTTCACCGATCGGGCCGGCTTCGTCGATGGGGTTGCCCAGGACGTCCATGATGCGACCCAGGGTGGCCGTGCCAACCGGAACGGTAATGGCTTCGCCGGTGCTGTTGACGTTCAGGCCACGCTTGAGACCTTCGGTCGAGCCCATGGCGATGGAACGCACCACGCCGTCGCCCAGCTGCTGCTGGACTTCCAGGGTGGTCTGCGCGCCTTCGACCTTCAGCGCGTCATACACATTCGGAACCTGATCGCGCGGGAATTCCACGTCGATGACGGCGCCGATGATTTGAACGATACGTCCGCTACTCATCTTCTGAGTCCTCTGAATGTTAAACCGCGGCAGCGCCGCCGACGATTTCCGAGATTTCCTGGGTGATCGCAGCCTGACGGGCCTTGTTGTAGATCAGCTGCAATTCGCTGATCAGCTCGCCCGCGTTATCGGTGGCGTTCTTCATGGCGATCATCCGCGCTGCCTGCTCGGCAGCGTTGTTCTCGACTACGGCCTGATACACCTGGGATTCCACGTAGCGCACCAGCAGACCTTCGAGAAGCTGCTTGGCATCGGGCTCGTAGAGATAGTCCCAGTGATGCTTGTATTCGGCGTTCTCGTCGGCCACCAGCGGAATCAACTGCTCCACGGTCGGCTTCTGGGTCATGGTGTTCACGAACTTGTTGGAAACCACGTACAGGCGGTCGATGCGACCTTCCATGTAGGCATCCAGCATGACCTTGATGTTGCCGATCAGGTCGTTGATCGAAGGCGCTTCGCCCAGATGGCTGATCGCCGCTACAACGTTGCCGCCGAAGTTCCGGAAGAAGGACGCGCCTTTTGCGCCAATCACCGCGAGGTCGATATCGACACCCTGCCCGCGATTCTCGCCCATGTCCTTGACCAGCGCCTTGAACAGGTTGGTGTTCAGGCCGCCAGCGAGGCCGCGGTCGGAAGTCACGACGATATAACCGACCCGCTTGACCTCACGTTCGATCATGAACGGGTGGACGTATTCCGGGTTGGCATTGGCCAGATGGCCGATCACCTGACGGATACGCTCGGCGTAAGGACGACTGGCAGCCATACGCATCTGCGCCTTGCGCATCTTGCTGACCGCCACCTTTTCCATGGCGCTGGTGATCTTTTGCGTGCTTTTGATGCTCGCAATCTTGCTGCGAATCTCTTTTGCGCCTGCCATTTCACACCTTTAGGGTTAGCAGGCGGGGCCCGAAGGCCCCGCTGCGGCTTACCAGGTTTGGGTGGCCTTGAACTTCTCGATGCCGGCCTTGATGCCTGCGTCGATTTCGTCGTTGAAGTCACCCTTCACGTTGATCTTCGCCATCAGGTCGGCATGATCACGGTTGAAGTAGGCAATCAGCGCAGTCTCGAAGCTACCGATCTTCGCCAGTTCCACATCGCCCAGGAATCCACGCTCTGCGGCGTAGAGGCTCAGGGCCATGTCGGCGATGGACATCGGCGCGTACTGCTTCTGCTTCATCAGCTCGGTAACGCGCTGACCATGCTCGAGCTGCTTGCGGGTCGCTTCGTCCAGGTCAGAAGCGAACTGGGCGAAGGCCGCCAGTTCACGGTACTGAGCCAGGGCGGTACGGATGCCACCGGAGAGCTTCTTGATGATCTTGGTCTGGGCAGCGCCACCGACGCGGGAGACCGAGATACCGGCGTTGACGGCCGGACGGATACCCGAGTTGAACAGGGAGCTTTCCAGGAAGATCTGACCGTCGGTGATCGAGATCACGTTGGTCGGAACGAACGCGGAAACGTCGCCGGCCTGGGTTTCGATGATCGGCAGAGCGGTCAGCGAGCCCGTCTTGCCGGTCACGGCACCGTTGGTGAACTTCTCGACGTAGTCGGCGGAGACGCGGGATGCGCGCTCCAGCAGACGGCTGTGGAGATAGAACACGTCGCCCGGGTAGGCTTCACGGCCCGGCGGACGGCGCAGCAGCAGGGAAATCTGGCGGTAGGCCACAGCCTGCTTGGACAGATCGTCATAGACGATCAGCGCGTCTTCACCGCGATCGCGGAAGTATTCGCCCATGGTGCAGCCGGCGTAAGGTGCCAGGAACTGCAGCGCAGCGGATTCGGAAGCGGACGCGGCGACGACGATGGTGTTGTCCAGCGCGCCGTGTTCTTCCAGCTTGCGAACCACGTTGGCGATGGTCGACTGCTTCTGACCGATGGCTACGTAGACGCAGCGAATGCCGCTGTTCTTCTGGTTGATGATGGCGTCGACGGCCAGGGCCGTCTTACCGATCTGACGGTCGCCGATGATCAGCTCGCGCTGGCCACGACCGACCGGGATCATCGCATCGACGGCCTTGTAACCGGTCTGCACCGGCTGGTCGACCGACTGACGCCAGATCACGCCCGGAGCGACCTTTTCCACCGCGTCGGTCGCAGCGGCGTTGATCGGACCTTTGCCATCGATCGGGTTACCCAGGGCATCGACCACGCGGCCGAGCAGTTCGGGACCGACCGGCACTTCGAGGATGCGACCGGTGCACTTGGCGCTCATGCCCTCGGCCAGGCCGAGGTAGCTGCCCAGTACGACCGCACCGACGGAGTCCTGCTCCAGGTTCAGCGCCATACCGTAGATGCCGCCGGGGAATTCGATCATCTCGCCGTACATGACGTCGGCGAGGCCGTAGATGCGCACGATACCGTCGGAAACGCTGACGATGGTGCCTTCGTTACGGGCCTGGGAAGCGACATCGAGTTTCTCGATACGCCCCTTGATGATTTCACTAATTTCGGAAGGATTGAGTTGCTGCATTGCTCTGCTGCCCCTTCAAACTCAGGATTTCAACGCTTCGGCCAGTTTCGCGAGCTTGCCGCGAACCGAGCCATCGATAACCAGGTCGCCGGCACGGATGACCACACCCCCGATGAGGGAGGGATCTTCCGCCGCGTGCAGTCGCACTTCCCGGCCGAGCCGAGCGCTGAGAACCTTGGCGAGTTTGTCTTGCTGTTCGGCGTTCAATGCGAAGGCACTGCTCACCTCGACATCCATCGACTTTTCCTGTTCGGCCTTGTACAGCTCGAACAGTGCGACGATGTCCGGCAGGAGCGACAGACGCTCGTGCTCGGCCAGGATGTGAAGATAGTTGCGTACCGCGGCATCGAACTCTTCGCCGCCCACCTCGATGAAGGTGTCGGCCTTTTCCTTGCTGGTCAGACGCGGGGCTTTCAGAACGCGCTGCATGCGCTCGTCCAGAGACACCGCTGCCGCCAAGCCGAGCATGGCCGACCAGGCGGCCAGCTGCTGACGGGCCTGGGCATACTCGAAAGCTGCCTTGGCATAAGGTCGGGCCAGCGTGGTCAGTTCTGCCATGATCGACCTCGCTTAGATTTCGGCGGCCAGTTTTTCAACCAGCCCCGCGTGCGCGTTCTGATCGATGGAGCTACCCAGGATCTTCTCTGCACCAGTGACCGCCAGCAGACCTACCTGGGCCCGCAGAGCATCTTTGGCGCTGTTCAGTTCCTGCTCGATTTCCGCCTGTGCCTGGGCCTTGATGCGATCACCCTCGACACGAGCCTGATCACGGGCCTCATCGACAATCTGGTTAGCACGCTTTTTGGCCTGCTCTATGACTTCAGCCGCCTGGGCCTTGGCATCACGCAGTTGCTCGGCCACTTTTTCCTGTGCCAGCTCCAGATCACGATTAGCGCGGTTGGCAGCGTCCAGGCCGTCTGCGATCTTCTTCTGACGCTCACGCATCGCCGTGATGACCGGAGGCCACACGAACTTCATGCAGAAAAGCACGAAGATGAAGAAAGCAACGGACTGGCCAATCAGGGTTGCATTAATGTTCACGCCAACACCTCGCTTGTTCGTTGTCCGTCAAACCAATTCACTCGAGATGCGAGCGATCAGCCAGCGATCTGACCAACGAAGGGGTTTGCGAAGGTGAAGAACAGAGCGATACCAACGCCGATCATGGTGACGGCGTCGAGCAGGCCCGCGACGATGAACATTTTGACCTGCAGCATCGGGACCATTTCCGGCTGGCGAGCAGCACCTTCCAGGAACTTGCCGCCCAGCAGACCGAAGCCGATGGCAGTACCCAGAGCGCCCAGGCCGATCAGCAGGGCAACGGCGATTGCGGTGAGACCAACTACAGTTTCCATTTTTCCTCCGACTCTATGTCGTTTTGGTTAGGGGGTGGAGCTTGGATAATTCGGATCAGTGATCGCTGTCTTCATGCGCCATCGCCAGATAGACGATGGTCAGCATCATGAAGATGAACGCCTGCAGGGTGATGATCAGGATGTGGAAGGTCGCCCACGCCCACTGCAGAACGATACCCAGACCACCGAGAACGACGCCGTTGGCGAACATGATGGCGATCAGGATGAAAATCAGCTCACCGGCATACAGGTTGCCGAACAGTCGCAGTGCCAGCGATACCGGCTTGGCGATCAGGGTGACGAATTCGAGCAGGAAGTTGACCGGCACCAGCAGGATCTGCAGCGCGATGTTCTTGCTGCTGAAGGGATGCAGGGTGAGTTCACCGAGGAAGCCACCGATCCCCTTGACCTTCACGCTGTAGAACAGGATCAGCGCGAACACCGACAGGGCCATGCCCAGGGTCGCGTTCGGGTCGGTGGTCGGCACAACGCGGAAGAACAGGTGTTCGTTACCGCTCAGCTTCGCCGCCAGCAACGGCAGCCAGTCCACCGGCACCAAGTCCATGAGGTTCATCAGGAAGACCCAGACGAAGATGGTCAGCGCCAACGGGGCGATCAGCGCGTTGCGGCCGTGGAAGGTGTCTCTCACGCTGCCATCGACGAAGTCCACCATCACTTCGACGAAGTTCTGCAGGCCGGTGGGCACGCCGCTGTGGGCACGCTTGGCGGCCATGCGGAACAGCAGGATGAACACGAGGCCGAGGAATACCGACCAACCCAGGGTATCGACGTGGAATGCCCAGAATCCCATGTCCTGAGCTTCCTGCGCGTTATGGGCGAAGCTCCAGCCATTCACGGGATGTTGACCAAAGGTAAGGTTGGTCAAGTGATGTTGGATGTAACCCGAAGCGCTTTCTGCTGCCATTGTCTGCCTCAACGCATCAATTCGATGTTCTTTTTCTGATCAGCAGCGGTGCTAGCCAACCGACCCCCAGTGTCAGCGCGAACACTCCGAACAAAGCCGCAGCGTTCAAAGGCTTGACCCCTGCAAACGTCAGCGCAAACAACGCTGCCGTGAGAAACAATTTGCCCGCCTCGCCCGCATAGAAAGATCGGACGATGGCCTGGGCTGCCCGCGCACCGCCAAAGCGGAACGTCTTGTGGGCAAAGTAGAGATTGGGTAGCCAGGCGATCAACCCGCCACACAATCCCGAATATCCCGCGATGGTTCCCAGCCAGGCGTACAACACCACTGCTGCAACCAGCAAAACCAGCAACTGTGCGAGCAACAGGGGGAACACTGCCAGACGATGGAAGGGCAAGCGTTTTGGCATGCGGGCGACCATCAGCACACTTTCCGGAAAGACCGATAACGATGGGTGTTTGGCATAGTTTGTGCCGCGGAAAATGCGCGCAGAGTATAGGGGGGCGGTTGAAGGCTATCAACCGCCGGTAGTCTTTTGTGCGCGTCGACTACAGCTCAACCCGTGAACAATTGTTTCAGCGGATGTGGGCGAGAACACCCTGCAGTTCATCCAGCGAACTGTAGCTGATGACCAGTCGGCCTTTTCCCTTGGCGCCGTGGCGAATCTGTACCGGAGAGCCCAGGCGCTCGGCCAGACGCTGTTCCAGGCGAGCGATGTCTGGATCGTTCCTGACCCCTTCGGCAGGTTTCTCCGCCGTGCTCAGCCACTGTCGAACCAGCGCCTCGGTCTGACGTACGGTGAGGCCTCGTGCGACAACGTGTCGCGCGGCTTCCGCCTGACGTTCCGCCGGTAATCCCAGCAATGCCCGGGCATGCCCCATTTCCAGGTCACCGTGCGCCAGCAGTGTCTTGACCTCTTCGGGCAAACCGATCAGGCGCAGGAGATTGGCGACGGTCGCCCGCGACTTACCCACAGCCTCGGCGACCTGCTGCTGGGTCAGCTGGAACTCCTGCTGCAGGCGCTGCAGGGCGAAGGCCTCCTCGATGGGGTTGAGGTCCTCGCGTTGGATGTTCTCGATCAGCGCCATCGCGATGGCGGCTTCGTCCGGCACTTCGCGCACCAGCGCCGGGATCGTGCGCAGACCCGCCTGGGCACTGGCGCGCCAACGCCGTTCGCCGGCGATGATCTCGTAGCGACCGTCGTCGATGGGCCGCACCACGATCGGCTGCATCACCCCCTGGGCACGGATCGACTGGGCCAGTTCTTCGAGGGCCGCGGGGTCCATGTCACGCCGTGGCTGGTACTTGCCGCGCTGGATCAGTTCGAGCGGCAGCTCTCGCAGCTCGCGGGGATCCGCCTGGGAGGCCTGCTCCTGCAACACGACGGAGCCGCCGCCCAACAGGGCGTCCAGTCCACGTCCGAGACCTCGTTTCTTGGTTGCCATGCGGATTCCTTATGCGGTTGCTTGACGCGCGGCCTGGCGCTGGCGGCGCGCCAGCTCGCCGGCCAGCGCCAGGTACGCCTGCGCGCCCTTGGACTGCTTGTCGTAGACCAGCGCGGGCATGCCATGGCTGGGCGCTTCGGCCAGGCGCACGTTACGCGGGATGACGGTGTCGTAGAGACGCTCGCCGAAATGCGCCTTGAGTTGTTCGGAGACGTCCTGGGTCAGACTCACCCGAGGGTCGTACATGGTTCTCAGCAATCCTTCGATCTTCAGCGAAGGATTGAGCAACTGACCGATGCGCTGGATCGAGTTGATCAGGTCGGTGAGCCCTTCCAGTGCGTAGTACTCGCACTGCATCGGGATAATCACGCCATCGGCGGCGACCAGTGCGTTGACGGTGAGCATCGACAGCGACGGCGGGCAGTCGATGAGGATGTAGTCGTAGTTCTCGCGCACCGGCGCCAGCGCTTCGCGCAGGCGTCCCTCCTTGCTCGGGACTTCGAGCAGCTCGACCTCCGCAGCGGTCAGGTCGCGGTTCGCCGGCAGCAACTGGTAGCCGCCGTGTTCAGAGAACTGCATGGCATCGACCAGGCTGCAGTCGCCGATCAACACGTCGTAGATCGAGTGCTGCAGGGCGAGCTTGTCCACACCGCTGCCGGTCGTGGCATTGCCCTGGGGGTCGAGGTCGATGAGCAGAACCCGTCGCCGGGTCGCGACCAGCGAGGCCGCCAGGTTGATGCAGGTGGTGGTCTTGGCGACCCCGCCCTTCTGGTTGGCGATGGCGAAGACTTTGGCCATGTCAGACGGTCCCGGTCACTTGAAGCGGCGCAGTATCAGCAGATGGCGCTGGCCTTGGCAACCGGGGACTTGCAGTGCCTGGCAGGATTCCACGCGAAAATCCTCGGGCAAGGCCTGCAGTTCGTCGTCGGGCTGCACGCCCTTCATCGCCAGCCAATGGGTATCCAGGCCGCCCAGGTGGCGGGTCCAGTCGGTGAAATTCTTCAACTCGCTGAAGGCCCGCGAAATGATGCCCTGGAAGGGCTGCTCCGGGGCGAAGGCCTCGACCCGAGCGTGCACCACCTCCAGGTTAGCCAAGCCCAACTCGGCCTTCACCTGGGTGAGGAAACGGGTCTTCTTGCCGTTGCCATCGAGCAGGGTGAAACGACGCTCGGGGAACAGGATCGCCAGCGGTACGCCCGGCATGCCACCGCCGCTGCCGACGTCGAGCCAGTGCGCGCCTCTGGGAGCCACATGCGGCACCACGCTGAGACTGTCGAGCAGGTGACGCGAAACCATCTCGTCAGGGTCGCGCACGGCGGTGAGGTTGTAGGCCTTGTTCCACTTCACCAGCAGTGCCAGGTAATCGAGCAGGGCCGAACACTGCGTGGAACTCAGGGCAATCTGCAGTTGGTCGGCACCGCGCTGCAATTCTTCCAGATGGGCAGGGGCATGTGCGGCCATCAGGCACTGCGCTCCAGCGACGCAGCCGCGCCGCGTTTCTTCAGATGGATCAGCAGCAACGACACCGCTGCCGGTGTGACGCCGGGAATGCGCGAAGCCTGACCGAGGGTTTCCGGACGCGCCTGGGCCAGTTTGCCCTGGATCTCGCGGGACAGGCCGGGAATGCTCGTGTAGTCGATGTCCACCGGCACGCGGGTGTTCTCACTGGCGCGCAGACGGTTGATCTCTTCCTGCTGACGCTCGATGTAGCCGGCGTACTTGGTGCGGATCTCCACCTGCTCGGCGACCTGTTCCGCAGCGGGCTCGGCGCCGCTGGCCTGCATCAGCCCGGCGTAATCCACCTCCGGACGGGTCAACAGGTTGAGCAGGTTGTATTCACGCGCCAGCGGGCTGCCGAAGCGCTCGGCGATCGCTTCGCCCTGTGGCGTGCCCGGACGCACCCAGGTGCTCTTCAGGCGCTGTTCCTCGGCGGCAATCGCTTCACGCTTGTGTTCGAAGGCGGCCCAGCGGGCGTCATCGACCAGACCCAGTTCGCGGCCCTTCTCCGTCAGGCGCAGGTCAGCATTGTCCTCACGCAGGATCAAGCGGTACTCGGCGCGCGAAGTGAACATCCGATACGGCTCCTGGGTACCCAGGGTGATCAGGTCGTCGACCAGTACGCCCAGGTAGGCCTCGTCACGCCGCGGGCACCAGGCTTCTCGGCCCTGTGCACGCAGCGCGGCGTTGGCGCCGGCGAGCAGTCCCTGGGCGCCGGCTTCCTCGTAACCGGTGGTGCCGTTGATCTGCCCGGCGAAGAACAAGCCGGCAATGGACTTGGTCTCCAGGCTAGAGCACAGGTCGCGCGGATCGAAGTAGTCGTACTCGATGGCGTAGCCGGGACGAACGATGTGGGCGTTCTCCATGCCGCGGATCGAGCGAACGATCTGCAGCTGTACGTCGAACGGCAACGAGGTGGAAATACCGTTGGGGTACAGCTCATGGGTGGTGAGCCCCTCGGGCTCGAGGAAGACCTGATGGCTGTCCTTGTCGGCGAAGCGATGGATCTTGTCTTCGATCGACGGGCAATAGCGCGGCCCAACGCCTTCGATGACGCCGGAATACATCGGCGAACGATCGAGGTTGGCGGCGATGATCTCGTGGGTACGCGCGTTGGTATGCGTGATCCAGCAGCTCACCTGGCGCGGATGCTGCGCCTGTTCGCCGAGGAACGACATCACCGGTATCGGCGTATCGCCAGGCTGCTCGCTCATCACCGAGAAATCCACAGAGCGGCCATCGATACGTGGCGGCGTACCGGTCTTCAATCGCCCCACCCGCAGTGGCAGCTCACGCAGGCGTTGAGCTAGCGCGATGGACGGCGGATCACCGGCGCGCCCCCCTGAGTGGTTCTGCAGACCAATGTGGATAACACCCCCGAGGAAGGTCCCGGTAGTCAACACCACCTGCTCGGCGAGGAAACGCAGGCCCATCTGGGTCACTACGCCGCGTACCTGTTCACCTTCGACGATCAGGTCATCGGCCGCTTGCTGGAATATCCACAGATTGGGCTGGTTCTCGAGAATTTCCCGTACGGCTGCCTTGTACAGCACGCGATCGGCCTGGGCGCGAGTTGCCCGTACTGCAGGGCCTTTGCGGCTGTTAAGGACGCGGAACTGGATACCGCCCTTGTCCGTGGCGATGGCCATGGCGCCGCCGAGGGCATCGATTTCCTTCACCAGATGACTTTTGCCGATACCGCCGATGGCCGGATTGCAGCTCATCTGTCCGAGTGTTTCCACGTTATGCGTCAGCAGCAGCGTTTTCACGCCCATGCGTGCGGCCGCGAGCGCGGCCTCGGTGCCGGCATGGCCGCCGCCGATGACGATCACGTCGAAACGGGAAGGGAAATCCACGAGTACCTCGTTGCCCGTGTGGGCGGGGAAAAAACAGGACCCGGGATTATAGGGAGTTGTGCCTTGGGAAAGAAGTCGAAATTGGGTGAAAAACGATCAATGCCCTGGGAGGCGTCACTGTGGAAAAAATAGATTAAAAAGGAACATTGAAAAAAAGAGCTTGTAGATATGTTAACTACTAGACCCCGTCCTTTCTGTTGATAAGTAGCTGTAAGCCAATATTCACGCCTTATGAAGCGCTATAACAATCCTGTGTATCCACAGAAGGTTACCCGTGAGCAGGCAGCGAAATTCCTGTTGATAACCGGCGTGCTTTTCCCGTTGGCGATTGCTCCACCGTTTTCGTCAGGTCTTTTCCAAAGACCTCCAGTGGCGTTATCAACAGGGCTCCGTGAACCGCCTGGCAGCGTCACGGCAGCAGCAACGACTGCTCTGGAGAGTCGCTGCTGGGCAGGAGTGGCAGCCAATGGGAGGCGTTATCGGCGAACGTGGGCAAGCACCTCTCCTTCAGATGGGGAGCTCTGAAGAACGAGTGGTGAACGATAGGGAGGGAGAAGGGCTGCCGAAATGCATGGACACGGAGAAGCGGCTGAACGGGTTATCAACAGGCGCGCCGCGACCTAGGGAAAGTCGAGCGCCATCGGCCTTGCTCGGCCAGTGCTGTTACTTGCCGATGCAGAAGCTGGAGAAGATACGTCCCAGCAAGTCATCGGCGCTGAAGGCCCCGGTGATTTCTCCCAGGGCTTGCTGGGCCTGACGCAAATCCTCGGCGAGCAATTCACCCGCCCCCGCTGCAGTGAGCTGTCGATGGCCATGGGCAAGACTCTCGGATGCCCGTTGCAGCGCATCGAGGTGGCGCCGGCGGGCGCTGAAGCCGCTCTCACTGGTCTGTTCATAGCCCATGCACGCCTTGAGATGCTCGCGTAGCAGGTCGAGGCCCGCGCCGGAACGTGCGGAAAGGCTCAGGCTGGCACGCCCATCGCCGTCCTCCTGCAGGGCGACTGCCTCACCGGTGATGTCCGCCTTGTTGCGGATCAGCGTGACCCGGGCGGGGTCAGGACGAGCGCTGAGGAATTCCGGCCAGAGGGCGAAGGGATCGCTGGCCTCCGGAGCCGTGGCATCGACGACCAGAAGTACGCGATCGGCTCCTTCGATGGCGGAAAGGGCGCGTTCCACACCGATGCGTTCGACCTGGTCGGCGGTCTCCCGCAGCCCCGCGGTATCCACCACGTGCAGGGGCATCCCATCGATGTGGATATGTTCGCGCAGTACGTCGCGCGTGGTCCCGGCAATCTCCGTGACGATGGCCGCTTCCCGGCCTGCCAGCGCATTGAGCAGGCTCGACTTTCCCGCATTCGGCCGCCCGGCGATGACCACCGTCATGCCGTCGCGCAACAGGGCGCCTTGGCCGGCTTCCCGTTGCGTTGTGGATAACTGTTCGCGCAGCGCGTCCAGTTGCTTCAATACATGGCCATCGGCGAGGAAGTCGATCTCTTCCTCGGGAAAGTCGATGGCGGCCTCGACGTAGATACGCAGCTCGATGAGCTTCTCGGTCAGTGCATGGACTCGCCGGGAAAACTCGCCCTGCAACGAACGCAGGGCGTTACGCGCGGCTTGCGCCGAGCTGGCTTCGATCAGGTCGGCGATAGCCTCGGCCTGGGCGAGGTCGAGCTTGTCATTGAGGAACGCCCGCTCGCTGAATTCGCCGGGACGCGCCTGTCGTGCGCCCAATTGCAGGCACCGCTGCAGCAGCAGGTCCAGCACCACCGGACCCCCGTGGCCCTGGAGTTCGAGAACATCCTCGCCCGTGAAGGAGTTCGGCCCCGGAAAGTACAGCAGCAGGCCCTCGTCCAGCACTTCGCCAGCCAGATCCTGGAACCCCGTGTAATGGGCGTGACGCGGGCGTGGCTGGAAGCCGCCAATGGCCAGCGCGATGGACTGCGCCGCCGGGCCGGAGACGCGCACGATACCGACGCCGCCACGACCCTGGGCGGTGGCGACGGCCGCGATGGTGTCGTTGACGGGCTGCATGCTGACCTCCTGGGGGCTGAAACGCGAAACGCCCCACGAGGGGGCGTTTGCGGGTATCTCGGTGATCTAGGCGTGCTTGGCGGCAGCCTCGATACGCCGGGTAATATACCACTGCTGGGCGATGGACAGGCAGTTGTTGACCACCCAGTACAGCACCAGGCCGGCCGGGAACCACAGGAAGAAGAAGGTGAAGATGATCGGCATCAGCTTCATCACGCGCGCCTGCATGGGGTCCGGCGGCGTCGGATTCAGACGCTGCTGGATGAACATGGTGGCACCCATGATGATCGGCAGGATGAAGAACGGATCCTTGATCGACAGGTCGGTGATCCACAGGATCCACGGCGCCTGGCGCATCTCCACGGATTCCAGCAGGGTCCAGTACAGGGCCAGGAACACCGGCATCTGCACCACGATCGGCAAGCAGCCGCCCAGCGGATTGATGCGTTCCTTCTTGTACAGCTCCATCATCGCCTGGGACATCTTCTGGCGATCATCACCGAATTGCTCTTTGAGGGCCTGCATCTTCGGAGCCACGGCGCGCATACGGGCCATGGACTTGTAGCTGGCGGCGGAGAGCGGGAAGAAGGCCATCTTGATGATCAGGGTAAGGACGATGATCGACCAACCCCAGTTACCGAGAATGCTGTGGATATGTTGCAGCAACCAGAAGATCGGCTGGGCGAGGAACCACAGGAAGCCATAGTCGACCGTCAGTTCCAGACCCGGAGACAGTTGCTTGAGGTAACCCTGGATCTTCGGACCGGCATACAGATTGGCGGAGACTTCAGTCTGGCTGCCCGGCGCGACGCTGATTGCGGGGCCGGTGAAACCGATGATGTAGTTGCCCTGGCTGTCCTTGCGGGTCTGCACCACGTTGGTGGTACCCGGTTGCGGTACCCAGGCGGTGACGAAGTAGTGCTGCAGCCAGGCGACCCAGCCACCCTCGACGGTTTCGCGCAGCGGGCCTTTGTCCATGTTCTTCATGGACACCTTGGTGTAAGGCTCATCGGCGGTCCACAGTGCGGCACCCAGATAGGTGGTGGTACCGGTGGCGGTCGTCGAAGAGGGGTCGCCACTGTTGTCACGCTTGAGTTGGGCGAACAGGTTGCCGTTCCAGGTCTGCTCGCTCTTGTTGGCGATCAGGTAGCGGACATCGATGTCGTAGGCCGCGGTGTCGATGCAACCGGGCTTCTTCAGTTCGAGATCGCGCGCGGAGCACTGCGGGTTGACGCCACGCTTGAAGGTGAAGCGCTTGGTGTAGTCGACGCCGCCCTCACTGTAGGAGAGGTCGACGACCAACTGGTTTTGACCGTCTTGCAACTCGTAGTAGCGCTGGGCGCTGGTATACAGCGGACGACCTTCGCGGCGCGCGTCCGGTCCATTGGCGCCGGTGAGGCCACTTTGCGCGAGGTAGGTACGTTCGTTGCCGTTGTCGAACAGCTGGAAAGGAACGTCCGGGGTGTCCTGACGACGCGGGTATAGCGGCAGGCGCAATTGCACGATGTCGCCGCCACGGGGGTCGATGGCGAGGTCGAGCACGTCGGTGCGAACGCGGATCAGCTCATTGCTGGGTGCCTGTACCGCTTCGGGAGCCTGGGCGGTCTGTTCGCTGCTGGCGCTCGGTACGTCGGCGCTGCTGGCGGTCGACTCGCTGTTGCCGGCATCCGGTAGGGTGGGCAATGCCGCGTTGGCGTTCTGGGTCTGGCTCGGCGGGAGTTCCGCCTGGCCATAGTCCTGGTTCCACTGCAGAACCATGAGGTAGGACACGACTGCCAATGCGACAAGCAGTATCGAGCGTTTGATGTCCATGAGTACTCGGCCGTCAGGAAGGTCGGGAAGGGTGCTTGGGCGGAACGGGGTCGTAGCCGCCGGGATGCCATGGGTGGCATCTGAGAAGTCGCCGTGCGCTGAGCCACCCACCACGGAGTAAGCCATGATTTTCAATGGCTTCCTGGGCGTAGCAGGAACAGCTGGGATAGAAACGGCAATGACTCGCCATCAAGGGGCTGATGGCGTAGCGATAGAAGCGGATGGGCAGCAGGGCCAGCCTACTGGGAGTGACCATCGTCCATCTCCGAAGCGGGATTGGCGCGTGGGCTGCGTTGACGCGCCAGGCGTTTCCAGAGTTTGGCCAGTTGTTGAGCCATCTCCGGATTCTGCAACTCTGCCAATCCTTTGCGCGCGACGATCACGATATCCCAGCCAGCCAGGGCATCCTGGTTGAGGCGAAAGGATTCGCGTATCTGACGCTTAAGACGATTGCGCTCGACAGCGAGGCGTACGCTCTTCTTGCCGATCACCAGGCCCAAACGGGGATGATCCAAAGCGTTATCGCGAGCGAGGAGCAGCAGGCTTTTGCCCGGAACCTTGCCGCTGGGAGAGTCGAAGACCGCCTTGAATTGCCGGGGATTCAGCAGACGCTTTTCCCGACCGAAGTCCCGACTCACCACCCGTGCCGGTCTATTAGACGGTCAGACGCTTGCGGCCTTTGGCGCGGCGACGCGACAGGACTTGACGGCCGTTCTTGGTGGCCATGCGGGCGCGGAAACCGTGGACACGAGCGCGCTTGAGGGTGCTGGGCTGGAAAGTGCGTTTCATGGTGCTTTTACCTGGTGGTCACTACGGGCCTGAAGTGGCCCCGGTTTTTTGAGACCGGCAATTCTATTGAAAGCCACGCGGTAGGTCAATTTCCGTCCAACGTAGATTTCCGGTGATCAGCGCGCCGGCCGCACGGAGGCAGATTAAATAGAAAGAAAGAAATGATTTAGAAGACAGTGAATGTAAATGCTCTTAGGAGCTCCACCCTCTGTGGATAACCATGCCAGGGTCAGGCAACACGCGTCCTGCGACCTTGCATAGCTCTGTCAGGAACAGGTGTTAGCGGTGTGGGTCTCCTGAATGCTGTCTGTGGATGGATTGGTGGTTTGTACACAGGAGGGTTTTTCCTGTCGGCTTTCCACAAGCCTGAAGGTGTTCGATACGGTAGTTATTAACAGGGAGAAAAGCCTGCTCAGTCACAGTGTTTTTCCAAGCGCTTGATTTGACGTGCCTCTTGGCCTCATACATGTGGATAACCGGCGTGCCGACAGCTACAATAGCCCGCTTTACTTCTCTGGCTTTCGGGGGCTTCCGTGTCGGTGGAACTGTGGCAGCAGTGTGTTGACCTGCTGCGCGACGAGCTGCCTTTGCAGCAGTTCAATACCTGGATTCGCCCATTGCAGGTCGAGGCGGAAGGTCACGAGTTGCGTGTCTATGCACCCAACCGTTTCGTGCTCGATTGGGTCAACGAAAAATACCTGGGTAGATTGTTGGAGCTGCTTGATGAGCGTAGCGAGGGGGCATCTCCCTCGCTGGCGCTGTTGATCGGCAGCCGCCGCAGTTCTGCCGCGCGTCCTGCTCCGAACGCTCCGTTGGCTGCCGCGCAGGCCGCTCAAGCGCGGCAGCCGGTAGCCGAGGTCGCGGTCGAGCCAACGCCGGTCCCCGTTCGTGAGCAGCTTTCCTTCGCTGAGCCGGCAACTGTGGCCATCGAAGAACAGGTGACGCCGCCACCGCCGCCGGTGGTCGACACGCCGCCGCGTACCGTCCAGGTCGAAGGTGGCCTCAAGCATACGAGCTACCTGAACCGTACCTTCACCTTCGAAAATTTCGTTGAGGGCAAGTCCAACCAACTGGCCCGGGCGGCGGCCTGGCAAGTGGCGGACAACCCCAAGCACGGTTACAACCCCCTGTTCCTCTACGGGGGTGTGGGTCTGGGTAAGACGCACTTGATGCACGCGGTGGGTAACCACCTGTTGAAGAAGAATCCGAACGCCAAGGTCGTGTACCTGCATTCGGAGCGCTTCGTCGCGGACATGGTCAAGGCGCTGCAGCTCAATGCGATCAACGAGTTCAAACGATTCTATCGTTCGGTGGATGCCTTGCTGATCGACGACATCCAGTTCTTCGCGAAGAAGGAACGTTCCCAGGAAGAGTTCTTCCACACGTTCAATGCCTTGCTCGAGGGTGGCCAGCAGGTGATTCTCACCAGCGACCGTTATCCCAAGGAGATCGAGGGACTGGAAGAGCGCCTGAAGTCGCGCTTTGGCTGGGGGCTGACGGTGGCCGTAGAGCCGCCGGAGCTGGAAACCCGCGTCGCGATTCTGATGAAAAAGGCGGACCAGGCGCGCATCGAGCTACCCCACGATGCGGCGTTCTTCATCGCCCAGCGCATCCGCTCCAACGTGCGTGAACTGGAAGGCGCGCTCAAGCGCGTGATCGCCCATGCCCACTTCATGGGGCGCGATATCACTATCGAATTGATCCGCGAATCGCTCAAGGATCTGTTGGCGTTGCAGGACAAGTTGGTCAGCATCGACAACATTCAGCGGGTGGTCGCTGACTACTACAAGATCAAGATGTCCGATCTGTTGTCCAAGCGCCGCTCGCGTTCCATTGCTCGGCCGCGCCAGGTGGCGATGGCCTTGTCCAAGGAGTTGACCAACCATAGTCTGCCGGAAGTAGGCGATGCCTTTGGCGGGCGTGATCACACCACGGTGCTGCACGCCTGCCGCAAAATCGCCGAGTTGAGGGAGTCCGACGCGGATATCCGCGAGGATTACAAGAAACTGCTGCGTACTTTGACCACCTGAACCCAATTAGCAGCCTCAGGCAAGGGAACCGAACATGCATTTCTCCATTTCGCGCGAAGCTCTGCTCAAACCCCTGCAGCTGGTCGCTGGCGTCGTCGAGCGCCGGCAGACGCTGCCGGTCCTGTCAAACGTGTTGCTGGTGGTCGAAGGTCAGCAGCTCTCGCTTACCGGCACCGATCTCGAGGTCGAGCTGGTCGGTCGGGTAGCTCTCGAGGACGCCGCGGACCCCGGTGAAATTACCGTGCCCGCGCGCAAGCTGATGGATATCTGCAAGAGCCTGCCCAGCGACGCGCTGATCGATATCCGCGTCGATGAGCAGAAGCTTTTGGTCAAGGCCGGCCGTAGTCGCTTCAGCCTGTCCACGCTGCCGGCAGGAGATTTCCCCACGGTAGAGGAAGGTCAGGGTTCGATGAGTTTCAGTCTGCCCCAGGCCAAGCTGCGTCGGTTGATCGAACGCACCTCCTTCGCCATGGCTCAGCAGGACGTACGTTACTATCTCAACGGCATGTTGCTGGAGGTTGCACAGGGCGTGGTGCGTGCGGTCGCCACTGATGGTCACCGCCTGGCAATGTGCAGCATGGCGCATACACAGGAAGTGTCGGCAAAGCACCAGGTCATCGTGCCGCGCAAAGGCATCCTCGAGCTCGCTCGCTTGCTCGGTGACCAGGATGCCGATGTGGCGATCGTGCTGGGTCAACATCACATCCGGGCCACCACCGGTGAATTTACCTTCACCTCTAAGCTGGTCGATGGCAAGTTCCCGGATTACGAGCGCGTGCTGCCGAAGGGTGGCGATAAACTCGTGGTCGGCGATCGCCAACTGTTGCGCGAAGCTTTCAGTCGTACGGCGATTCTTTCGAACGAAAAATATCGCGGTATCCGCCTGCAGCTCTCCAATGGTCTCCTGAAAATCCAGGCCAATAACCCGGAGCAGGAAGAGGCCGAAGAGGAAGTGGTGGTCGACTATAACGGCGGTGAGTTGGAGATCGGCTTCAACGTCAGCTACCTGCTCGACGTTCTGGGGGTCATGGCGACCGACCAGGTGCGCATGACCCTCTCCGACTCCAATAGCAGCGCGCTGCTTCAGGAAGGCGATAACGACGAATCGGCGTATGTCGTGATGCCGATGCGTCTGTAAGCGAGACCACTTGTCCGTTCGCCGCCTCAACGTCACCGCGGTGCGTAACCTGCACCCGGTGACGCTTTCCCTCTCCCCCCGCGTCAATATCCTTTACGGCGATAATGGTAGCGGCAAGACCAGCGTGCTGGAGGCCGTCCACCTGTTAGGGCTGGCGCGCTCCTTTCGCAGTACCCGACTACAGCCCATCATCCAGCACGAGCAACCCGCTTGTACCGTCTTCGGCCAGGTGGAGCGCGTCGGCGGCACACTGACCAATCTCGGCGTGTCGCGTGATCGTCAGGGCGAATTGCAGATCCGCCTCGACGGGCAGAGCTTGCGTAGTGCCTCCCAGCTGGCCGAGGTTCTACCGCTGCAACTGATCAACCCCGATAGTTTCCGCCTACTTGAGGGGGCTCCCAAGGTACGTCGCCAGTTTCTCGATTGGGGCGTGTTCCACGTGGAACAACGCTTCCTGTCCGCCTGGCAGCGCCTGCAGCAAGCGCTGCGTCAGCGGAACTCGTGGCTTCGACATGGTAATATGGACGGTCCTTCACGGGCAGCATGGGACCGGGAGCTATGCCGTGCAGCAGACGAGATCGACGGCTATCGACGCAGCTACATACAGCTGTTGAAGCCGGTCTTCGAGGACGTCCTGCGCGAGCTGGTGGATCCCGGGGAGCTGCAGCTGAGCTATTACCGGGGATGGGATCGAGAGCGCGAACTGCAAGCGGTGCTTGATGCTTCGTTGGTACGTGACCAGGCGCTGGGGCACACCCAGGCCGGTCCCCAACGGGCGGATTTGCGCTTGAGATTGTCAGGCCATAACGCCGCGGAAATTCTTTCCCGCGGCCAACAGAAGTTGGTGGTCTGCGCCCTGCGTATTGCCCAAGGAAGACTCCTCGACCAGGCACGTCGCGCGCAGTGCGTCTACTTGGTTGATGACTTGCCTTCCGAGTTGGATGAGCAGCATCGCCGGGCCCTGTGTCGGCTGCTGGAAGATTTGAATTGTCAGGTATTCATCACCTGTGTGGATCCTGAATTGATGAATGATGGCTGGCGCGGCGACACGCCGGTCGCCATGTTCCACGTGGAACATGGGCGAATAACAGCATCGGAGTAGACATGAGCGAGAACAGCACCTACGACTCGTCCAGTATCAAGGTCCTCAAGGGCCTGGATGCCGTGCGCAAGCGGCCGGGCATGTATATCGGCGACACCGACGACGGCACTGGCCTGCATCACATGGTGTTCGAGGTGGTCGATAACTCGATCGACGAAGCCCTGGCAGGCTTCTGCTCCGATATATCCATCACCATCCACATGGATGAATCCATCACCGTCCGTGACAATGGCCGCGGCATTCCAGTGGATATCCACAAGGAAGAAGGTGTTTCCGCCGCAGAAGTCATCATGACCGTGCTGCATGCCGGCGGTAAGTTCGACGACAACACCTACAAGGTTTCCGGCGGTCTGCACGGCGTAGGTGTTTCCGTGGTGAACGCCCTTTCTGAAGAGCTGCGCCTCACGGTGAAACGTAGCGGCAAGGTCTGGCAGCAGATCTATCGGCACGGCGTTCCGGAGGCTCCCCTCGCCCCCATTGGCGAAACCGAAGGCAGTGGCACCGAGATTCACTTCAAGGCTTCCGCCGAGACCTTCACCAACATCCAGTTCAGCTGGGACATCCTGGCTAAGCGTCTGCGTGAGCTTTCCTTCCTCAACTCGGGGGTAGGTATCCTGCTGCGCGACGAGCGCACCGGTAAGGAAGAGCTATTCAAGTACGAAGGCGGGCTACGTGCTTTCGTCGAATACCTGAACACCAACAAGACGGTGGTGAATCAGGTGTTCCACTTCAACGTCCAGCGTGACGATGGCATTGCCGTGGAAGTTGCCCTGCAGTGGAACGATGGCTTCAACGAAAGCATCCTCTGCTTCACCAACAACATTCCCCAGCGTGACGGTGGCGCCCACCTGGCCGGCTTCCGTTCGGCGTTGACGCGTAACCTGAACAACTACATCGAGGCCGAGGGTCTGGCGAAGAAGTTCAAGGTAGCCACCACCGGTGACGATGCCCGCGAAGGGCTAACCGCGATCATTTCGGTGAAGGTCCCGGATCCCAAGTTCAGTTCTCAGACCAAGGACAAGTTGGTCTCCTCCGAAGTGAAGACCGCCGTCGAACAGGAGATGGGCAAGTACTTCGCCGACTTCCTGCTGGAAAGCCCCAACGAAGCCAAGGCCGTCGTCGGCAAGATGCTTGACGCTGCCCGGGCCCGTGAAGCTGCGCGCAAGGCCCGCGAGATGACCCGCCGCAAGGGTGCGCTGGACATTGCCGGTCTGCCCGGAAAGCTCGCCGACTGCCAGGAGAAGGACCCGGCCCTCTCCGAACTCTACATCGTGGAGGGTGATTCCGCCGGCGGTTCCGCCAAGCAGGGACGTAACCGTCGTACCCAGGCCATCCTTCCGTTGAAAGGCAAGATCCTCAACGTCGAGAAGGCCCGCTTCGACAAGATGCTCTCCTCTGCCGAAGTCGGCACACTGATCACTGCCCTGGGCTGTGGTATCGGTCGTGAGGAGTACAACATCGACAAGCTGCGTTACCACAACATCATCATCATGACCGATGCTGACGTCGACGGCTCGCACATCCGTACCCTGTTGCTGACCTTCTTCTTCCGCCAGATGCCCGAGCTGATCGAGCGTGGCTACGTCTATATCGCTCAGCCGCCGCTCTACAAGATCAAGCGCGGCAAGAACGAGCAGTACATCAAGGACGATGAGGCGATGGACGAGTACATGACCCAGGCTGCGCTGGAAGACGCCAGCCTGCACGTCAACGAGGATGCCCCGGGACTCTCCGGTACGGCCCTGGAAAAGCTCGTCAACGACTTCCGCCAGGTCACCCGGACCTTGAAGCGCCTGTCGCGGCTGTATCCCTACGAGCTGACCGAGCACTTCGTCTACCTGCCCCGTGTGCAGGTGGAGGACCTGGCCGACGAAGCGCGCATGCGCACCTGGCTGGAGAAACTCGAGGCGCGCTTGGTTGCCAATGCTCGCTCCGGAATCACCTACAGTGTGGGCTTGCGTGAAGACAAGGAACGGGGACTGTGGTTGCCCGAGGTACAACAGATCGCCCACGGTCTGTCGCACTACATCACCTTCAACCGGGACTTCTTCGCCAGCAATGACTATCGACTGGTCGCCACCTTGGGTGACCAGTTGAACAGCCTGCTGGAAGAGGGGGCCTACGTGAAGCGGGGTGAGCGCCGCAAGCCGGTGACTACCTTCAAGGAAGCGCTCGCCTGGTTGATGAATGAGAGCACCAAGCGCCTGAGCATCCAGCGTTATAAGGGCCTGGGTGAAATGAACCCGGACCAGCTCTGGGAAACCACCATGGACCCGAACGTGCGTCGCATGCTGCGCGTCACCATCGACGACGCACTGGCCGCCGACCAGCTATTCAATACCCTGATGGGTGATGCCGTGGAACCCCGCCGTGATTTCATCGAGAGCAACGCTCTGGCGGTGACGAACCTCGACGTGTGATGTTTCCGCCGCTGATCTTCAGCGTGCGGCTCCATATAACCCCGGCCAAGTGCCGGGGTTTTTTCTGCCTGTCAGAACGGCAGCAGACCAAGGCCGCAACTTTCCCGAATACTCGTTTGTCAGCGGATCAGGCTAGAGCGACTACATCGGACTATTTTTAACCAGGCTTTGATTGCTGAGGGAAGCTCGAACTTCCTTCCGGTAAGTGGCTCATGAAAGGATGTCGCAAAGCTGCGTGAGTATGATTCAGAGGTTAGGGATGACCATAGAGTCGACGAGCGGATGAACGCGGAAGCTCTCCGCCAGTCCACACCTAATAAATAGACGCCCCACCCCTCTGAGCGTCGCGGAAATCGCCATAGGTCTGCATCGCTCAATTTATATGGATATATCAGGAGCAATAAGATGAGTTTAAGGAATCTACGTATCGGCGTGCGTGCTGCCCTTGGCTTCGCAATCATTACCCTGCTGTGTGTCGCAGTAGGGCTGATCGGCTTGTTGCAGATGAAACGTATGAACGCCATGTCCGATGAGATCAACGAGAATTGGATGCCCTCGGTAGCGTCGGTGAGTCACATAGGGCTGTCCGTGGGCCGTGTGAGAGCGCTGGGGTTGCGGGTACTGATCAGCACACCGGGCAACGATTTCGATGCTGCGAAGGCTCGACTTGGGGAAGCCGCCGAACAACTTGAAAGGGACCAGCAGCGATATGAAACCCTGATTTCCAGCCCGGAGGAGAGACACGCCTTCGAGCAATTCCAAGGCGCACTGGCACCTTATCTGACGAGCCAGGCGCGGATGCTTCAACTGGCTGAGCAAGGAAACCGTGCCGCAGCCATTGAGTTGGTGACTCAGGAAATGAATGCTCAGTCGGACGCCATGATGCGCGCGCTCGGCGACTTGGCGACGTTGAACAAGGACGGTGCCCAGTCTGCCGCCCAGCGCAGTGACGACCTGTTTAGCGAAGCGTCCTGGACCCTCGCCCTCTTGCTGGGATTGGCCGTGGTGGGCAGCATCGTGATTGCTTCGTTGATTACCCATGGCATTGTGCGGCCACTGGGCGAAGCCTTGGGCGTAGCGCGGAGAATTGCGGCAGGTGACCTGAGCCAATCCGTGCAGGTGCAGGGAAAAGATGAACTTGCGCAACTGCTGCTGGCCTTGCGCGAGATGCAGGAAGCGCTACGTGGCACCCTGCAGCAACTCCTCGATTCTTCCACCCAGCTGGCCTCGGCCGCTGAGGAAATGAGTGCTGTGACGGACGACGCCACGCACACCCTGCATCGGCAGACCGGCGAGCTGGAGCAGGCCGCTACCGCCGTCAACGAGATGACCTCGGCCGTGGAAGAAGTCGCCAGCAACGCCGTCAGCACCTCGGAAGCGACCAAGCGTACGCATGAGGCCGCGCAGCAGGGGCGTACCCGCATCGAGCAGGCCGTGGGATCCATCGAAGCACTGATGGGCGAGATGCAGCACACCTCGGCGGATGTGGGACATCTGGCAGCCGAAGTGAAGAACATCAGCCAAGTGCTCGACGTCATTCGCAGTATCGCCGAGCAGACCAATCTCCTGGCGCTCAACGCGGCGATCGAGGCTGCGCGAGCCGGTGAGCAGGGGCGAGGTTTTGCCGTGGTGGCCGACGAAGTCCGGGCGCTGGCACATCGCACGCAGCAGTCGACCGAGGAAATCGAGCAGATGATCCGCGGCATCCAGGACGGCGCGGAGAAAGCCGTGAGCGCGATTCAGAAGAGCTCGCAGCTTTCGGTGCGCACCGGTGAGCAGACCCGTTCAGCCGGAGATGCGCTGCGTGAAATTGGCGAAGCCATCTCCGAGGTCAATGATCGTAACCTGGTGATCGCTGCCGCATCGGAAGAACAGGCGCAGGTCGCGCGTAGCGTCGACGAAGGCCTGGTCAACATCCGTGACATGGCTCTGCAGACCGCTGCAGGGGCGGACCAGACTAACACCGCCAGCCACGATCTCTCGCGCCTGGCGGCGGAGCTCAACGGGTTGGTTGCTCGCTTCCGTCTGTAATCGCCTCAACCGTCCAGGCCGGGAATGGCCTGGGCGATCCAGTCGCGCGCACGATCGCTGAGGTTCGCGACGGCGCGCGGCCCCTCCCCCTCCAACATCAGCGGCTCGCCGATGACCACATCGACGTAGCCGGGGCGCTTATCCCAGCCGTGGCGCGGCCAGAACTCGCCGGCGTTGTGCGCGATGGGCAGTAACGGCACCCCTGCACTGGCCGCCAGCGCCGCGCCGCTGCGGGTGAATTTGCCGAGTTTTCCCGGAAGCATGCGCGTTCCCTCGGGAAACACCATCACCCAGGCGCCCTCTCGTAGCCGTCCAGGGCCCCGCTCGGCAATTTGCTTGAGTGCCTGCTTGGGATTGTCGCGGTCGATGGCGATGGGTTTTAGCAACGCCATGGCCCAACCGAAGAACGGCACGAACAGCAACTCGCGCTTGAGCACCTGGGCCACCGGCTCGAAGTAGGCGGTCAGGAAGAAGGTCTCCCAAGTACTCTGGTGGTTGGCGACGATCACGCAACTGCGCGCCGGTACGTTCTCCGCGCCGCGCAGGCGGTAACGCACCCCGGCCACGTGCCAGGACAACCAGACTGCGCAGCGGGCCCAGGTTTGGGCGACGAAGCGATAGCGGGCGCGGAACGGTAGGAAGGGTGCAACGAAGACTGAAAGGATGCACCAGAACATCGAACTGCTGGCGAGCAGAACGTAGAAGAGCGCGATGCGCAGCCAGTGCAGGATTTTCATGCCTGGGTCTCCAGCAGATGATCGACCAGTGCCGCCAGATCGGCGAACACGCCGGTGCCTTGGGGCAGCGGCTTTTCCAGGGTTCGTCGGCCCTTGCCGGTACGCACCAGGTAAGGGGTCCCGCCGAGCGCCATGCCGGCCTGCAGGTCGCGCAATGAGTCGCCTACCACCGGCACGCCTACGAGGTCGTCGAGGCCGTAATGTGCCGCGATACGCTGGAACATGCCCGGCAACGGCTTGCGGCAGTCGCATCCGTCGTCCGGACCGTGCGGGCAGTGCAGGATCAGACCCACCTCCCCGCCCAGCGCGGCAACCCGCTCGCGCAGTGCCTGATGCATCTGCGCGAGTACCGCTTCGTCGTAGTAACCGCGGGCGATACCCGACTGGTTGGTGGCCACCGCTACCGTCCAGCCCGCGCGGGATAAGCGTGCGATGGCTTCCAGCGAGCCGGGAATGGGAATCCACTCCGCGAGACTTTTCACGTAGGCGTCGGAGTCCTGGTTGATGACCCCGTCGCGGTCGAGAACGATGAGTTTCATGCGCTTCCTGTTCGATGCAGCAAAAGAAAAGGGTGGATGAGGCTGACTGCCCGCATCCACCCTCCCTGGCTCGTCGTAGCCTCAGCCCAGCAGCGAGATGTCCGCCACGCCGAGGAACAGGCCGCGCAGCTTGGCCAGTAGCGCGTGACGGTTGGCCCGGACCTCGGCCTGCTCCGCGTTGACCAGCACGGCCTCGAAGAACGCATCCACCGGTCCGCGCAGGCTCGCCAGACGCTCCAGGGCCTCACGGTACTGGCGTTGCTCGGCCAACGGCTGCACCGCGTGGTCGGCCTGCTGGATGGCGGAGTACAGGGCGAACTCGGCAGCGTTGTCGAACCAGCGAGCCTCGATCTGCGCCGGCACTTCGTGTTCGGCCTTGGCCAGCAGGTTGGAAACGCGCTTGTTGGCGGCGGCCAGCGAAGCGGCCTCGGGCAACTGACGGAACGCCTGTACCGCCTGCACACGCTGGTCGAAGTCCAGCGGCGAGGTGGGCTTGAGGGCACGGACGGCGAGGTACACCTCGACCGCCACGCCTTCATCCTCGTAGCGCGCGCGCAGGCGGTCGAAGACGAACTCCAGCAACTGCTCGGCGAGGCCCTTGGCGTTGACCTTGTCGGCGTACAGGCGAATGGCGAAGTCGATCGCCTCGGCCAGGTCCAGGTCCAGGTCCAGGTCTTTCTCGATCAGGATGCGGAGCACACCGAGTGCCTGGCGACGCAGGGCGAACGGGTCCTTGCTGCCGGTGGGCAGCATGCCGATGCCGAAGATGCCGACCAGGGTATCGAGCTTGTCCGCGACTGCGACGATGGCGCCGGTCAGGGTCTGCGGCAGCACCGCACCGGCACCACGCGGCATGTACTGTTCGTCCAGCGCACGGGCCACGTCGTCGGCCTCGCCGCCGGCCTGGGCGTAGTAGAAACCGGCGATGCCCTGCATCTCGGGGAACTCACCGACCATCTCGGTGGCCAGGTCGCACTTGGACAGCAGGCCAGCGCGGCTGGCACGTGCGGCGTCGCCACCCAGGCGCTCGGCGATGAAGCCGGCCAGCTTGGACACGCGCACGGCCTTGTCGTAGACGCTGCCCAGCTGGGCCTGGAAGACCACGTTCTTGAGGCGCTCGTTGAAGGCTTCCAGCGGCTGCTTCTGGTCCTGCAGGAAGAAGAACTCGGCGTCGGTCAGGCGCGGACGCACGACTTTCTCGTTACCCGAGACGATCTGCGCCGGGTCCTTGCTCTCGACGTTGGCCACGGTGATGAAGCGCGGCAAAAGCTTGCCTTCGGCATCCAGCAGGCAGAAGTACTTCTGGTTGTCCTGCATGGTGGTGATCAGCGCTTCCTGGGGCACCGAGAGGAAGCGTTCCTCGAAGGCGCAGACCAGCGGCACCGGCCATTCGACCAGCGCGGTGACTTCGTCGAGCAGTGCCGGCGGTACCACTGCACTGCCCTGCTGCTCGGCAGCGAGCTGGGCGACGCGCTGCTCGATCAGCGCGCGACGCTCATCGAAGTCTGCCAGCACATGCGCAGCGCGCAGGTCTTCCAGGTAGTTGCGCGGTGCGCTGATGCGGATCTCTCCCGGTGCGTGGAAGCGATGCCCACGGGATTCGCGACCCGCGACCTGGGTGAGAATCTCGCAATCGACCACGGCATCGCCGAAGAGCATCACCAGCCACTGGGTGGGACGCACGAACTCTTCGCGGCGATCGGCCCAGCGCATGCGCTTGGGAATCGGCAGACCGGCCAGCGAGCTCTCGACGATCTCCGGCAGCAGGCTCAGGGTCGGCTTGCCGGGCGTGGTGCGGGCGAAGCGCAGCTTGGGACCGCTGCGGTCGATCTCGGCGAGGTCCACGCCGCACTTGCGGGCGAAGCCCAGCGCCGCCTGGGTCGGATTGCCCTCGGCGTCGAAGGCGGCCTGCAGCGGCGGCCCGTCGAGGGTCACGCTGCGGTCGGGCTGTTGCTCGTCGAGGCCTTCGACGAGCACGGCCAGCCGGCGTGGCGCGGCATAGGCACGGGTCGCGGCGAAGTTCAGACCGGCACCCTTGAGGCCCAGTTCGATGCCGGAGAGGAAGGCCTCCGAAAGGGTTTTCAGGGCCTTGGGGGGCAGCTCTTCGGTGCCCAGTTCGACCAGAAAGTCGCGGGTGCTCATTGCGCAGCCTCCTCCAGCTTGGCCAGGACTTCTTCACGCAGTTCGGGGGTGGCCATCGGGAAGCCCAGGCGCGCGCGTGCCTGCAGGTAGCTGTGCGCCACGGCGCGTGCCAGGGTGCGTACGCGCAGGATATAGCGCTGGCGCTCGGTCACCGAGATGGCGCGGCGGGCATCCAGCAGGTTGAAGGTGTGCGAGGCCTTGAGGACCATTTCATAGGTCGGCAGCGGCAGTTGCAGCTCGCTCAGACGGTTGGCCTCGGACTCGTAGAAGTCGAACAGCTCGAAGAGCTTCTCGACGTTGGCGTGCTCGAAGTTATAGGTGGACTGCTCCACCTCGTTCTGGTGGAACACGTCGCCGTAGGTCACCTTGCCGAAGGGGCCATCGGTCCACACCAGATCGTAGACCGAGTCGACGCCCTGCAGGTACATGGCCAGGCGTTCCAGGCCGTAGGTGATCTCACCGGTCACCGGATAGCACTCGATGCCACCGACCTGCTGGAAGTAGGTGAACTGCGTCACCTCC
Organism: Pseudomonas sp. R4-15; assembly: GCF_055768815.1. Taxonomy (NCBI): domain Bacteria; kingdom Pseudomonadati; phylum Pseudomonadota; class Gammaproteobacteria; order Pseudomonadales; family Pseudomonadaceae; genus Pseudomonas; species Pseudomonas sp. R4-15. The sequence continues at coordinate 631,370 of NZ_CM147293.1, read as the reverse complement.
ATGCCGTTCAGCCAGATTTCCCAACCCAGACCCCAGGCGCCGAGGGTCGGCGACTCCCAGTTATCCTCGACGAAGCGGATGTCGTGCACCAGCGGATCGATGCCGATCGCCTTCAGCGAGCCCAGGTAGAGTTCCTGGAAATTCGCCGGGTTCGGCTTGAGGACCACCTGGAACTGGTAGTAGTGCTGCAGGCGGTTGGGGTTTTCGCCATAGCGACCGTCGGTGGGACGGCGGCTGGGCTGGACGTAGGCGGCGTTCCAGGTTTCCGGGCCGATGGCGCGCAGGAAGGTCGCGGTATGGAAGGTACCGGCACCGACTTCCATATCGTAGGGCTGCAACACGACGCAGCCCTGCTCGGCCCAGTATTGCTGCAGGGCCAGGATCAGGTCCTGGAAGGTGCGTGCGGCGGGGATGTTCTGGCTCACTAAGGTCACCCGTTCTGGCAGGGACGAAAAGTGCGGGAGTATACCCGAAGGCACGTGGCTCCCGCATTGGCGCTTGCGTGGCGGGACATATGACTGTGTTTTTATACAGTATTAAGCTATCTTTTCTGTATAACCGCTTTTAACCCGCTGGAGAGCCGCCGTGCCTCGTTGTTTCTGGTGTACCGACGATCCGATCTACATCGCCTACCACGACCAGGAATGGGGCGTGCCCAATCGCGATCCGGGTCATCTGTTCGAGATGCTGCTGCTGGAAGGCTTCCAGGCCGGATTGTCGTGGATCACCGTCCTGAAGAAGCGTGAGCGCTACCGCCAGGTGCTGCATGGTTTCGATGCACAGCGCCTGGCGCGGCTCAGCGACGAAGAGATCGAAGCACTGATGCAGGACCCCGGGATCATTCGCAACCGTCTCAAGCTCAAGGCGGCACGGCAAAATGCCCAGGCCTGGCTGCGTCTGGAGGACCCGGTTGCCCTGCTCTGGTCGTTCGTCGGCGGGACGCCCATCATCAACGACTTCGCCGAGCGTAGCGAGGTGCCGGCCATCACGCCCGAGGCACAGGCGATGAGCAAGGCCCTGAAAAAGGCCGGTTTTACCTTCGTCGGACCGACCATTTGCTATGCCTTCATGCAAGCGACCGGCATGGTCATGGACCACACCACCGACTGCGAGCGTTACGCGGCATTGTCGCGCAGGTAAAGCTTTTGTGAATTACCGCAGGCCCTAAGCGTAAGCGGGTAGAATGCGCGGCTGCTTTTTATGACTGCGAGGTCTATCGGTGGACAAGTTCAAGGGCGCGCTGGTGGTGGGCTTCCTGCGCCTGTTCGCATTATTGCCGTGGCGGTGGGTGCAGGCAGTGGGCGCGGGCATTGGCTGGATGATGGCATGCTTGCCCAACCGTTCGCGCGAAGTCGCGCGGACCAACCTTGCGCATTGTTTTCCCGAGTTGGATAAAGCGGCGCTCGAGAGCTTGCTCCGGGCGAGCCTGAAAGGCGTCTCCAAGTCCCTCACCGAGAGTGCCTGCGCCTGGATCTGGCCGGCGCGTAAATCGCTGGCGCTGATTCGCGAAGTCGAGGGCTTGGACGTCTTGCAGGCCGCCCTCGCCGCGGACAAGGGCGTGGTCGGTATCACCAGCCACCTCGGTAACTGGGAAGTGCTCAACCACTTCTACTGCAACCAGTGCAAACCGATCATTTTCTATCGCCCGCCGAAGCTCAAGGCGGTCGACGAATTGCTGCGCCAGCAGCGCGTGCAGATGGGTAACAAGGTTGCACCCTCGACCCGCGAAGGCATCCTCTTGGTGATCAAGGAGGTTCGCCGCGGCGGTGCTGTGGGCATTCCTGCGGATCCGGAGCCGAGTCTTTCTTCTGGACTCTTCGTGCCCTTCCTCGGTACCACCGCGCTGACCAGCAAGTTCGTCGCCGGCATGCTCGCCGGCGGCAAGGCGCAAGGGGTATTCCTGCACGCCCTGCGGCTCCCCGATGGCAGTGGCTACAAAGTCATCATCGAGGCCGCGCCGGAGGACATGTACAGCGAGGATGCGCAGGTCGCGGTCGCCGCGATGAGCCGCGTCATTGGCGATTACGTGCGTGCCTACCCGGACCAGTACATGTGGACCATGAAGCGCTTCAAGAGGCGCCCGGGTGGAGAAAAGGGGTGGTACTGAGGCGGAAAAACAGCTGAACCGTTGGTCGATAGATTGGGCATCGGCGCAACCTTTGCGTATCCTTGGGGTCTTCTTGCGGCTCGCCAAGTTACCGGCGCCCGTGAATTGTCTCGGGTGCTGACGCCGGAGGTTCCAGCGCCCCGTTTACCAAGGTCACCGTTTTGAGCAGATTTTTCAGTACCGCCGCCCTTCTTGGCGCCCTCTTTCTCGGCGCCAGCAGCGCCCAGGCTTCCTTCCGCATAGAGCGCATGCCCGCGGGCTCCAGCGCTGAACAAGCCTTCGAATCCCAGGATGCCACCGACGAAGTCATCCGTCGCGCGCTTTCCGTCCTCGGTACGCCCTATCGTTGGGGCGGTAGCACGCCCAAGCGGGGCTTCGACTGCAGCGGGCTGGTCAACTACGCCTTCCGTGACGTGGACGACCTCGATCTTCCGCGCACCTCGCGCGCACTGGCCCGAGTGGACAGCCCGCGTGTCGCCCGCGACGACCTGCAGCCCGGCGACTTGTTGTTCTTCCGCATTCGCGGGCGGCAGATCGACCATGTGGCCATCTACCTCGGCAACGATCGTTTCATCCACGCCCCGCGACGGGGCGCCAAGGTACGGATCGAACAACTGAGCAGCAGCTATTGGCAGCGCCGTTTCCAGTTGGCGCGGCGGGTGATGCCGGATACGCCGACGGTGATCGCCCACCGCTGATGAGAGAGATGCTGGCCGTGTCGTACGGGCACGGCTAGAATGCGCGCCGTCCGTGGCCATACCGGCCGCGGCAATGGGTTCCCTCACCCCATTTCAGGTAAAAAGGACCAGTCCATGCCGTTGCTTCCCGCTTCGGTCAGTCGCCCCGTGTTGGCCGCGCTGATCGCTTTCCACATTCTCGTCATCATCGCCTCCAACTACCTGGTGCAACTGCCGATTCAACTGTTCGGCTGGCACACCACCTGGGGCGCGTTCAGTTTTCCGTTCATCTTCCTCGCCACCGACCTCACCGTGCGGCTGATGGGCAAGGGACCGGCACGAAGGGTGATCGCCAAGGTCATGCTGCCGGCGCTGCTGGCCTCCTACGCCGTCTCCGTGCTGTTCCACGATGGCGCTTTCGCGGGCTTTGCGGCGCTGGCGAGCTTCAACCTGTTCGTCTTCCGTATCGCCCTGGCGAGCTTCCTCGCCTATGCGCTGGGCCAGCTGCTCGACATCCAGGTCTTCGATCGTCTGCGCCAACTGCGCCAGTGGTGGATCGCGCCGACCGCCTCGACTCTGTTCGGCAATGCGCTGGACACTTTCGTGTTCTTCGCGGTGGCCTTCCATGCCAGCAGCGACCCGTTCATGGCCGCCAACTGGGTGGAAATCGCCACGGTCGACTACGCAATCAAGCTGACGGTCAGCCTGGTGCTCTTCGTGCCGCTCTACGGAATGTTGCTCGGTGCGATCGTGCGGTTGCTGCCGCAGCGCGAGGGCGTGGCGCCGGCCTGAGCCGACGCCACGAGCCGGATCAGGCGCCGGCGTCGATCAGCGCCTGGACGGCATCGATGCCGCGCTGCAGGGCTTCCCGGTCGGCGCTGCGCAGGGTGGCATGGCCGACCTTGCGGCCCGGCTTGAAGGCCTTGCCGTAGTGGTGCAGGTGGCAATCGTCGATGGCGATCACCTGCGCGGTGGGCGGCACGCTGCCGAGGAAGTTGAGCATTGCGCTCTCCCCCAGCGTCGCGGTCGAGCCCAGCGGTAGCCCGGCCACCGCACGCAGGTGGTTCTCGAACTGGCTGCTCTGCGCACCCTCGATGGTCCAGTGGCCGGAGTTGTGCACGCGCGGGGCGATTTCGTTGGCTTTCAGGCCGCCGTCCACTTCGAAGAACTCGAAGGCCAGCACGCCGACGTAGTCCAGGTGCTTGAGCACCCGACCGACATAGTCTTCGGCCAGCGCCTGCAGCGGGTGTGCGCTGCTCGCCACCGACAGGTTGAGCACACCGCCGATGTGGGTGTTGTGTACCAGCGGGTAGAAGCGCGTTTCGCCGTCACGGGCGCGCACGGCGATCAGCGAGACCTCGCCGGTGAACGGCACGAAGCCCTCGAGAATGCACGGCACGCTGCCCAGCTCGGCGAACGCACCTTCGACGTCGGCCGCCGTGCGCAGGACCTTCTGGCCCTTGCCGTCGTAACCCAGGGTGCGGGTCTTCATCACCGCCGGCAGGCCGATGCGCGTGACTGCCGCATCCAGATCGGCTTGTGACTGTACGTCGGCGAATGCCGGCGTGGGGATGCCCAGCTCGCGGAACATCGATTTCTCGAACCAGCGATCGCGGGCGATGCGCAGGGACTCGGCGTTGGGGTAGACCGGCAGGAACTGGGCGAGGAAAGCCACCGTCTCGGCCGGTACGCTCTCGAACTCGAAGGTCACCAGGTCGACCCGATCGGCCAACTGGCGCAGCGCCGCCGGGTCGTCGTAGGCCGCCTGGATATGTTCGCCGAGCGCGCGGGCGCAGGCGTCCGGTGCCGGGTCGAGGAAGGTGAAGTCCATGTCCAGCGGGGTGCCTGCCAGGGCCAGCATGCGGCCCAACTGGCCGCCACCGATCACGCCGATCTTCATGCCTTACGCCTCGCGCGGGTCGGAGTTGTCGAGCACCGTGCGGGTCTGTTCGTCGCGGAACGCCTTGAGCGCGGTGTGGAACTGCGGGTGCTTGTGGCCGAGCATGCTCGCCGACAGCAGCGCCGCGTTGATCGCCCCGGCCTTGCCGATGGCCAGGGTCGCCACCGGCACGCCGGCGGGCATCTGCACGATCGACAGCAGCGAGTCGACGCCCGAGAGCATCGAACTCTGCACCGGCACGCCGAGCACCGGCAGGTGAGTCTTCGCCGCGCACATGCCCGGCAGATGCGCCGCGCCGCCGGCGCCGGCGATGATCACCTCGATGCCCCGGCCTTCGGCCTCTTCGGCGTACTGGAACAGCAGGTCCGGGGTGCGGTGGGCGGAGACCACCTTGACCTCGTAGGGAATGCCCAGCTTTTCCAGCATGTCGGCGGTGTGGCTCAAGGTGGACCAGTCGGACTTGGAGCCCATGATCACGCCTACCAGTGCGCTCATCGTGTCGTCTCTCGTGGCGGCGCCTTGCGGCGCGTCGGAAAACGGCGAGCCACGCCGTGAAACGGGCGTGGCTCGCGGGAAATGGGCCGCGGATTATAGCAAAGCACGGGCGCCGCGGCGTGCCGCCTGGCGTCCACGGTTCGCGTATTCGGCGAAGACGTCCTACGCTGTCTACTGCAGTCTTTTCCGGCCTCCCGTGCCGGCAGCGTGATGGCACGTGTTGCCTCCGTCCCCTATCGCACGCCGCCCGGTTCGTCTGGCCCCCATGGATATTCCACGAAAGGGTCCCAGCCATGCCTAGCACCATGAAAGCCGCCGTCGTCCATGCCTTCGGCGAACCCCTGCGTATCGAGGAAGTGAAGGTGCCCGAACCCGGGCCCGGACAGATCCTGGTGAAAATCGAGGCTTCCGGCGTCTGCCATACCGACTTGCATGCCGCCGAGGGCGACTGGCCGGTGAAACCGAGCCTGCCGTTCATTCCCGGTCATGAGGGCGTCGGTTATGTCGCCGCGGTGGGTGCCGGGGTCAGCCGGGTGAAGGAAGGTGATCGCGTCGGCGTGCCCTGGCTCTACACGGCCTGCGGCTACTGCGAGCACTGCCTGACCGGTTGGGAGACGCTCTGCGAAGGCCAGCAGAACACCGGCTATTCCGTGAACGGTGGTTATGCCGAGTACGTGCTGGCCGACCCGAACTATGTCGGCCTGCTACCGAAGAACGTCGAGTTCACCGAGATCGCGCCGATCCTCTGCGCTGGCGTCACCGTCTACAAGGGACTGAAGGTCGCCGGCGTGAAGCCAGGGCAATGGGTCGCCATCTCCGGTATCGGTGGCCTGGGGCACGTCGCGGTGCAATACGCCAAGGCCATGGGCATGCACGTGGCGGCCATCGACATCGACGACGGCAAGCTGGCGCTGGCGAAGAAACTCGGCGCCAGCCTGACCGTCAATGCGCGCAACGAGGACCCGTCCGAAGTGCTCCAGCGGGATATCGGTGGCGCCCATGGCGTGCTGGTTACCGCGGTGTCCAACAGCGCGTTCGGCCAGGCCATCAACATGGTCCGGCGTGGCGGCACCGTGGCCCTCAACGGCCTGCCACCGGGAGATTTCCCGACGCCGATCTTCGACGTGGTGCTCAAGGGCATCAGTATCACCGGCTCCATCGTCGGCACCCGCGCGGACCTGCAGGAGGCGCTGGATTTCGCCGGTGAAGGGCTGGTGAAGTCGACCATCCACACCGACCGCCTGGAAAACATCAACCAGATCTTCAAGGACATGCACGCCGGGCGCATCGAAGGTCGCGTGGTGCTGCAGCTCTAGGCGCTGCTGTCGCGACCTTAGGCGTGTTTCTGCAGGCCCTGTAGCCCGGAGTCGTCGGCCAGTTCCAGGCGCAGGGCCTCGATCTCGTCGAGGTGCTCGCACATCAGTGCCGCCAGCTTCGGGTCGAACTGACTGCCGGCATGCTCGCGGATATAGTCAGCGGCGCTGGCCATGTCCCACGGCTTCTTGTAGGGACGTACCGAGCGCAGGGCATCGTAGACGTCGCAGAGGGCGACGATGCGCGCGGACAGCGGGATCGCCTCGCCCGCCAGACCCTGTGGATAACCAGTACCGTCCCAGCGCTCGTGGTGACACAGGGCGATCTCCGCGGCCAGTTGGGTAAGTGGCGTCGGGTTGGCATCGTCGAGAATCGCGTGGCCGAGGGCCGAATGGCGATTCATCACTTCCCGCTCCTCCGGCGTCAGACGGCCAGGCTTGTTGAGAATGTGGTCGGGAATGCCGATCTTGCCGACATCATGCATCGGCGCGGCCATGTGTATCAGCTCTACCCATTCCTCGCTGGCGCCCTGGAGCCGGGCCAGTAGTGCCGCACTCTCGCCAATGCGCAGGATATGGTTGCCCGTCTCGTTGTCCTTGTATTCGGCGGCACGCGACAGGCAGCGGACGACGCCGGCATAGCTGGCGCTCAGTTGCGCGGTGCGCTCTTCGACGGCGCTTTCGAGGTGGTCGCGTTGGTGCTGCAAGGCACGGGTAGCCAGGCTCAGGCCGAGGTTGTTGCGCATGCGCAGGAGAAGCTCGGGCAGATCCAGGGGTTTGCACAGGTAGTCGTTGGCACCGAGTTCGTAGCCTCTGCGGCGGTTCTCCACATCGCTCAGCGCGGTCAGGATGATCACCGGCTGGCGGCTGCGATCGCGTCCGGTCAGATGCTGGAGAATTTCGAAACCGTCCGGTGCCGGCATGTCCAGGTCCAGCAACAACAGGTGCCAGTCGTTATGGCTCAGCCAGTCCAGTGCCGTGGCCGAGTCGGAGAATATCCTGATCCGGCGCATGCCGAAGGCACGCAGGCTGGACTCCAATAAGCGCAGGTTGGCGACGACGTCGTCGACCAGTACTACCTCGGCGTCACGCAGGGTCTCATCAAGCATGTCTAGATTCCTCCACCAGCAGGGCGGCTACCAATCCCCGCAACTGCTCCCTATCGAGCGGTTTGCCGAGCAGACCCTGGCAGTTCAGGGCCGCCGCGCGGGTCAGTTGTTCCGGGTCGGACGACGTGAGCACCACCACCGGCAACTGGCGCGTTGCACCGTCGTGGCGTAGCGCATCGAGTAGTACGGCCGCTTCCAGTCCGGGTAGCTGCAGGTCCAGCAGCAGCAGGCTGGGTGGGTCCGCGAGCAAGCGCATAAGGGCCTGCTGGCCATCACCGCAGACTTCCACGTCTGCCAGGTCGGCCAAGGTTTCGCGTACGCGGACCTGGTTGGCGGCATCGCTCTCAGCGTAGAACACCCGCGCACGCCCGGTGTGGCGAATGACCGGGTTCCGATCGGGCGCGGCCGGCAGCTCGATCCAGAAGCGACTGCCTTTCTGCCACTCGCTTTCCAAGCCCATGCTGCCGCCCATCGCCAAGGCGTATTCGCGGCAGAGCGCCAGGCCGATGCCGGTGCCCTGGATCGCGCTGTTCTCCAGCCCGAGACGCTGGAAGGGTTCGAACAGCAGGGCCTGCGAGGCGCTGTCGATGCCGCGCCCGGTATCTGCGACGATCAGACGTAGACGATCATCGATGCGTTGCCAGCCCAGGCTCACGGTGCCCCCGGGACGGTTGTATTTGATGGCGTTGGACAGCAGGTTGAGCAGCACCTGGCGCAAGCGACGCCCATCGGCCCGTGCCAAGAGCGGTTCGCGGGGCATCTCGATCTTCAACTGCAGGCCATTGCGGCGGATGTCCAGCGCGACCATCTCGGTGCATTCGTACACGATCGGCAGCAGGTCGATCGGTGCACTCGGCTGGGGGGCGGGGGCCGATTGCGCACTGGACCAGTCGAGAATGTCCTCCACCAGATGGCTCAGGTGGCGCGAGGCGGAGAGGATTTCGTTCAGGTGCATCGCGTTCGAATGACCTTCGCGCTTCTCCATTTCCAGCAATTGGGCGAAACCCTGGATGGCATTGAGTGGCGTGCGCAGTTCGTGGCTCATGCTCGAGATGAAGCGCGACTTCGCCTGGCTGGCCGCCTGGGCATACTCACTGGCCTGGCGCAGGGCCTCCTCGACGGCCTTGATGCGCTGGATGTCCACCAGAGTGCCGGCAAGCACCAGCGCCCGTTGGCGCTCATCGAATTCCAGCGCACGGCCACGGACCAACAGCCAGTGATGCTGACCACGCTCGTCGAGCAAGCGCAATTCGGCCTCGAAATGCCCGTGGGTGTCTCCCCGCGCCTGCTCCAGCGCGGCAGCGAACAGATCCTGGTCGGGCGGATGCAGATGACCCACGAACGTCGCCAGGGGCAGGGCCTCAGGCAGTCGGAACAGCGCGCAAATGCGACCGCTCAGGTAAAGCTGCTCGCGCTGCAGGTCGAGTTCCCAGAGTCCTTCGCTGGCACTTTCCATGACCAGCTCCAGACGCCGTTGCGCGGTCTGGCGTCGCGCCTCGCTCTGCTCCAGTTGCTCGCCGACACGGGCGGTGAGCGCCGCCATCTGACTCAGCTCGATGATCGGCGAACTGACCGGCCGTGGCCGCCAGTGCCCTTGGCCGATGGCGCTCATCATTCGCGAAATGCCGGTGATGGGCCGGCGCAGTTCTTCGCTCAGACGCTGGGCGCGACGCCAGAGTACGGCGAAGTACACCAGGTAGAAGAGGATCAGGCCGGCGATCAACAGGTAGCCGATGTGTTGGTAGCGACTGGCCAAGGCATCGGTCTGGGCGAATACATGGTCCTCATCGACCACCGCCAGTAGCTGCCAGCCGGTCTTGTCGATGCGCTGCCAGGCCACCAGGCGATTGCGCCCAGCCAGTGGCAGGGCCAGGCTGCCGCTGTCCACCTCGCGCATCGCCGCGACCAGGGCGGGCTCGCGACGGGCCAGGTTGAAGTCGTCCGGCTTGAGTACCTCGCGCTGGATGGCTTGCGCGTAGGAATGCTCGGTCAGCTCGCGCAGGCCGAAGTCGTCTTCGCCACGGGGGGCCAGCGCCATGATATCGAGATTGCTGCCCACCAGCAGGGCGTAGCCATTCCAGGGCAGTTGCAACTGATCGAAGTGTTCGAGGATGCCGCTGACGGTGACATCCAGCCCCACCACGCCCTCTAGGAAGTCGTCTCGGTACACCGGTGCCACCGAGGACATCATCCAGCCATGCCCGGCGGGGTCGAGGTAGACATCGGTCCAGACCTGGCCGCGCGTAGGGTTATGGGTGGCATCCGCCAGGTAGTAGAAATTGAAGGTCGGGATCTGCATGTCGGGCGGGTATTGCTCGTCGGTGCGGAACCACGGGTAGATGCGGTTGTAGCTGTCCCAGCTGTTGAAGTAGGCGCTGGTCACCAGCGGTAGCCGCGCGACCAGCTCACCCATCAGGGGATCGAGGCTGGCGAGCCGCGCGACCTTGTCCAGGTCCTGCTGCGCGAGGGGCGTGTGCGCGGAGTAGAAGGACGCCGCGCCGCCGCTGTCGTTCGCGCTGTAGCGCACGCCCTCGTGGCTGATCGCCAACGGCTCGGGTTGCCGCGCCTGGTCGACCAGGGCTCGGGCCGTGAGGTTGCGATAGACCAAGGTGGCCTGAGCCACCTGTTCCAGTTGTTGTTGCATCAGGTGGCTTTCGCTGCGCAGCGCCGTCTGCAGCTCGGTGACCGCCGTTTCGCGCAGATAGCCGACCTGGGTATCGCGGATGCTGTCGTTGCTGAGCAGGTAGATCCCGATCAGTACTATTTCCACCAACACCAGCGGAAGCAGGGCGCTCTTGAGAAAGGCGCGCCAAATCCATCGGCGCAACCGGAGAGGGGCGCGTTCGCTCACGGCCGGACTCCTGGGAATGATGGCTATATGATATCCAATACTGGTACGCTCGCCATGCGGCTAAAGCCGTAGGATCACGCGCTCTTCCGCTGCCTGCGAACGCGTCCCTAGCCCGCGCTTTCCAGTCTTCGCCAGAGCAGGCGAACCGCAGCCTTGCGCATCAATGCACAACGGTACAAGCGAATCTCCAGCGGTACCTGCCAGTGCTCCCCGCCGCAGATCACCAGGTCGCCACGGGCCAATTCCGCGGCCACCGAGAAGCGCGGCACCCAGGCCACGCCCAGGCCCTGAAGCGCCATGCTCTTCAGGCTGTCCGCCATGGCCGTTTCGTACACGGTAGTCGAACGCAGCGCCCGCTGGCGCAACAACAGGTTCACCGAGCGTCCGAGGAAGGCGCCGGCGCTGTAGGCCAGCAGCGGTACGCTCTGCCCGGCATCCAGGTCATGCAGCGGCATACCCTCGGCATCGACGGCGCACACGGGCAGCATCTGCGTGCTGCCGAGGTCGAGCCAGGGGAAGATCTCCGGGTCCAGTTGCAGCACCGCTTCCGGATCATGGTAGGCGAGCAGCAGGTCGCAGACCCCGTCGCGCAGCGCGTGCACGGCATCGCCGACATTGCTCGCCACCAGCCGGCTGGCGAAGCTCAAGCCCTGCTGGCGCAGCCCTGCCAGCCAGCCCGGGTAGAAGCCCAGCGCCAGGGAGTGCGCTGCCGCGATCTGCAGCACTTCGCCTTGCTGGCCCTCCAGGTGATGCAGGTGGCGGGCGACCTCGCTCAACTGTTCGGTCACGCTGCGCGCTGTGACCAGGAACAGTTGGCCGGCTTCGGTCAGCTCGATGGGCGTCCGTGAACGATTCACCAGCGTCAGTCCGAGGGCTTCTTCCAGCGCTTTGATGCGCCGACTGAAGGCGGGTTGGGTGACGAAGCGTTTCTGCGCCGCCTGGGAGAAGCTACCGAGTGCCGCCAGGGCGACGAAATCTTCCAGCCACTTGCTTTCCAGATTCATGCCCTGTCCTCGACGCTCATGTCCATTAGGTATGAAAGTGGAAGCCCACAGAAGGTGCAACCGCCATAGTCTGGGGAATTGAAGCGCTCAGGCGCAACCAAGTCACGCCTCTCTTATGCCGATCATGCATGACCCAGACAGTAACGGCATTGGCCGCCGGGGGCCTCGCGGCGCTAGTGTGGCGTCCCATCGCGGCATCGTCCGCACTATTCCCGAGTCCCCCATGAACTGCGTCGTCGCCCCTGTCATTCGCCTGGAAAAAGACCTGCTCGGTACCCTCGAAGTCCCCGCCGATGCCTACTACGGCATCCAGACCCTGCGCGCGGTGAACAACTTCCGCCTGTCCGGCGTGCCGCTGTCGCACTATCCGAAGCTGGTGATCGGCCTGGCCATGGTCAAGCAGGCGGCGGCCGATGCCAACCATCAGCTCGGCCATCTGCCGGCGCACAAACACGCGGCGATCAGCGAAGCCTGCGCGCGGCTGATCCGTGGCGAGTTCCACGAGCAGTTCGTGGTCGACATGATCCAGGGCGGCGCCGGCACCTCCACCAACATGAATGCCAACGAAGTGATCGCCAACCTGGCGCTGGAAGCCATGGGCGAGTCCAAGAGCGCCTACGCCAAGCTGCACCCGAACAACGACGTGAACATGGCGCAGTCGACCAACGATGCCTATCCCACGGCGATCCGCGTCGGCCTGCTGCTGGGTCACGACACCCTGCTGGCCAGCCTCGATAGCCTGATCCAGGCACTGTCCGGCAAGAGCGAGCAGTTCGCCACGGTGCTGAAGATGGGCCGCACTCAGTTGCAGGACGCTGTGCCGATGACCCTCGGTCAGGAATTCCGCGCCTTCGCCACCACCCTCGGCGAGGACCTGGACAAGCTGCGCCGCTTCGCCCCCGAGCTGCTCACCGAGGTAAACCTGGGTGGCACCGCGATCGGTACCGGTATCAACGCCGACCCGCGCTACCAGGCGCTGGCGGTGGAACGCCTGGCGGCGATCAGCGGGCAGCCGCTCAAGGCCGCCAGCGACCTGATCGAAGCGACCTCGGACATGGGGGCCTTCGTGCTCTTCTCCGGTCTGCTCAAGCGCCTGGCGGTGAAGCTGTCGAAAATCTGCAACGACCTGCGCCTGCTCTCCAGCGGGCCGCGTACCGGGATCAACGAGATCAACCTGCCGCCGCGCCAGCCAGGCAGCTCGATCATGCCGGGCAAGGTCAATCCGGTGATCCCCGAGGCGGTCAACCAGGTGGCCTTCGAGGTGATCGGCAACGACCTGGCGCTGACCATGGCAGCCGAAGGCGGCCAGCTGCAGTTGAACGTGATGGAGCCGCTGATCGTCTACAAGCTGTTCGACTCCGTGCGCCTGCTGCAGCGTGCCATGGACATGCTGCGCGAACACTGCATCGTCGGTATCACCGCCAATGAGGCGCGCTGCCGCGAGCTGGTCGAGCACAGCATCGGCCTGGTCACCGCGCTGAATCCCTACATCGGTTACGAAAACGCCACGCGCATCGCCAAGCTGGCGCTGGATTCGGGGCGCGGCGTGCTGGAGCTGGTGCGCGAGGAAGGTTTGCTCGACGAAGCGACCCTGGCCGATATCCTGCGCCCGGAAAACATGGTCGCTCCGCGGGCGGTGCCGCTGAGCGCCTGATCCTGCGTCCTGGCGTAGAGCGCCGGCGTTGGCGGCTTTACGCCTTGGTATACGAGCGTCGCGCATTCCTCGGTTGGGACTAGGGCCTCCTTGAAGGGAACGCCCGGGTGCGCGCCCCGTAGGATGGGTCGAGCGCAGCGATACCCCTCACGCTCGCCACGATGGGTATCGCTGCGCTCGACCCATCCTACTCATGGCATGCAGCACTAGTGCGCCACGAACAGGCCATCCCCGGGTTGTTCGGCCTGCAGCCGCTGGCGGATGTCGGCATCGATGCGCGAGTCGTCCGGGCGATAGAGCATCACCTGGCGATAGGCGCTGATGCGGTTGATCTCCGGGCCCAGGTATTCCCACACCACGCGGGAGCTCGAGGGGGTGCGGCGGTCGCCGCTGGATACGCCGGTCTTCAAGCCGTTGAGGCGGGTGATGCGGCTCTTGTAGCTGGGAATCAGGATGGTCTGGCTCATCTCGTTGAGGGTCAGCGACTCGTAGTCGATGAGGAACAGCCGATCCTGCAGGGCGAAGGCGGCGCCCAGGTAACGGCAGCGCACCCAGTCGTCGGCCTGCACGTCGCTGCTCGCCGAGCGCTCCTGGCGTTCCTGGCGCTCGAAGAGGAAATTGCCGCTCTCCTCGCGCAGGTGCACCAGCGATACCAGGATGGTCCCCGGCACCGACATGCAGTTGGAGTATTCGAAGTAGTAGCCGCAGTAGCGGGAGAGATCGCCGGCATGCTCGCGCAGCGGCTGCAGCAGCCCGAGCAGCGGGTCCTTGCTGGTGTTGTCGCGTACTTCGCCCAGGCGCGCGCCGACCAGTCGGGCGAACTGTTCGGCCGGCAGGCTCAGCTCGTAATCCTCGACGCCGAAGAAATCGCCGATGCGTTTGAGGTTGTAGGCCGTTGGACGGCTCTGTCCGCTGAGGTACTTGTTGAACTGCGAGCGGTTGATCGAAAGCTTGCGGCAAACCTCCGCGATAGAGCGGTAGTGGTTGCAGAGCAGGCGCAGATTACTGGCGAGTGGCTCGGACAAGGACGGTTTTCCTTTGATGCGAGTGGCGCAAATATAGCATCAACTCGCACCATCTTGAGACGACCCGCGAAATTGTCGTGGCCAGTCTGATGTCGAACCATTGCCGCCTTCACCGTCCCGCCACTTACAAGAAGAGAGAATCACATGCTTGATTTGCTCAACGACCTCATCTGGAGCAAGTTGCTGATCGTGATGTTGATCGGCCTCGGGCTGTTCTTCAGCATCGCTTCGCGCTTCGTTCAGTTTCGTTATTTCGGCCGGATGTTCAGCATCTTCGCCGAGGCCTTTCAGCGTCAGCCGGGACAACTCAGCTCGTTCCAGGCGCTGATGTTGTCGGTCGCCGGTCGCGTCGGTGCCGGTAACATCGCCGGCGTCTCCGTGGCGATCATGCTCGGTGGTCCGGGGGCGATCTTCTGGATGTGGATAATGGCGCTGGTAGGCATGGCCACCAGCTACTTCGAATGCTCCCTGGCACAGCTGTACAAGCGCCGCGAGCCCGATGGCGCCTACCGTGGCGGTCCGGCCTTCTATATCCAGCACGGCCTGGGCCAGCGCTGGATGGGCATCGTGGTCTCGATCCTGCTGCTGGTGACCTTCGGCTTCGGTTTCAACGCGGTGCAGTCCTTCACCGTGGCCAGCTCGCTGCACGACACCTTCGGCGTGCCCACCCTGGTCAGCGGCATCGCCCTGACGCTGGTGATCGGCCTGATCATCTTCGGCGGCATCCGTCGCATCGCCAGCATGGCCGATGTGCTGGTGCCGGTGATGGCGTTCTCCTACATCGCCATGGCGGCGCTGGTGATCGGCATGAACATCAGCGAAGTGCCTGCCACCTTCGCGCTGATCGTGAAGAGCGCCTTCGGCCTGGAGCCGGCCTTCGCTGGTGGCATCGGCGCGGCGATCATCATGGGCGTCAAGCGCGGCCTGTTCTCCAACGAGGCCGGCCTGGGTAGCGCGCCGAACGTGGCGGCGGTGGCCGAGGTCAAGCACCCCGCCGCCCAGGGCATCGTGCAGTCGCTGAGCGTGTTCATCGACACCCTGATCCTGTGCAGCTGCACCGCGCTGATCATCCTGCTTTCCGGCGTCTACCAGCCGGGCATGGAAGAGGCCGGTGTGGTCCTGACCCAGGGCGCCGTGGCCGCCGTGGTCGGCGAGTGGGGTCGGGTATTCGTCAGCCTGGCGCTGCTGCTGTTCGTCTTCACCACGCTGATCTACAACTACTACCTCGGCGAAAACGCCCTGGGCTTCTTCACCGAGAAGCGCATGCCGGTGATCGTCTACCGCGTGCTGGTCGTCGTGCTGGTGCTCTGGGGGTCGGTGGAAGACCTGGGTACGGTGTTCGCTTTCGCCGACGTCACCATGGGCCTGCTGGCGATCTTCAACCTGATCGCCCTCGCCCTGCTGTTCAAGGTCGGCCTGCGCCTGATGCGCGACTATGACGGGCAGATGAAAGCCGGCGTGAAGTCGCCGGAGTTCGACCCGGCGAAGTTCGCCGACCTGGATATCGACCCGGCAGCCTGGCCCAAGCGCGACAGCCAAACGCAGCACTGAACGCTGCACGAGACAGGGGGCTTAAGCCCCCTTTTCTCTGTCTGAGGATTGTTCATGAACGGACCCCAACGCCTGCGGGTGCTCTACACCGGCGGCACCATCGGCATGCAGATGACCGCCGAAGGCCTCGCGCCGGCCTCCGGTTTCGACGTGCGCATGCGCGAGGAACAGCGCGCGCAGGGACTCGACGACCTGCCCGACTGGCAATTCCGCGAGCTGGCACCGCTGCTCGACAGCGCCAACATGGGCCAGCCCCAGTGGCTGGCACTGCGCGACGCCATCGTCGCCGCCGTCGACGAGGAGGGCTGCGATGCCATCCTGGTGCTGCATGGCACCGATACCCTGGCCTACAGCGCCGCGGCGCTGAGCTTCCTGCTGCTCGGCCTGCCGGCACCGGTGGTATTCACCGGTGCCATGCAGCCGGCCGGGACGCCGGATGGCGATGCCTGGCCGAACCTGTTCGGGGCGCTGTGCGCGCTGGGTCAGGGCATCGCTCCCGGCGTACACCTGTTTTTCGATGGCCAGTTGATGCATGGCGCACGGTGTTCCAAGCTGCGCAGCGATGCGTTCGACGCCTTCCAGGTCCTACCGCGCCTACGCCAGGCCGAGCGGGCCGATGGGCTGCCGCCGGCGCTGGATTATCGCCAGCCACGGCGACCGCTGGCGCTGGGCATTCTGCCGCTGTTTCCCGGGGTGCAGGCCGAGCTGGTCCGCGCGCTGGTCGCCAGCGGCGTACGTGGGCTGTTGCTGGAGTGCTACGGCAGCGGCACCGGACCGTCGGACGACATTGCACTGATGCAGGCGCTGCGCGAGGCCCGCGACAGCAACGTCCTGCTGGTCGCGATCAGCCAGTGTCCCCAAGGGCATGTCGAGTTTGGCGTGTATGCCGCCGGTAGCCGGCTGCGTCAGGTGGGAGTGGTGTCCGGTGGCGGGATGACCCGTGAGGCGGCGCTGGGCAAGCTGTTCGCCCTGCTCGGCGCCGATCTGCCCTTGGCCGAGGTCGAGCGCCTGATGGCACTCGACCTGTGCGGGGAAATGGCGGATTGAACGCCGCGCGCCCTGCCCTGGGCGCCCTCAGCTCTGAATGGTCGCCGCCGGGTTGATGACCCGGCCCAGGCCGAGGTTGCGCAGCGCCAGGTGCAGCGAACTGTGGATGACCTGCGGGTTGTCGATGGTCAGCAACTGGGCGAGCAGCTCCTTGGCCTTGCCCAGGCTGACCTGGCGCAGCAGCCATTTCACCTTGGGCAGGTTGGTGGCGTTCATCGACAGCGAATCGAAGCCCATCGCCAACAGCAGTACCGCCGCCGCCGGATCGCCGGCCATCTCGCCGCAGATGCTCACCGGCTTGCCTTCGGCATGCGCCTCGGTGACCACGTGCTGCAGCGCCTGCAGCACCGCCGGGTGCAGGTAGTCGTAGAGGTCGGCGACCCGCGGGTTGTTGCGGTCCACCGCCAGCAGGTACTGGGTCAGGTCGTTGGAGCCCACCGAGAGGAAGTCCACCTGGCGCGCCAGGTCGCGGATCTGATAGACCGCCGCGGGAATCTCCACCATCACCCCCACCGGCGGCAGGGGTACGTCGGTGCCCTCGTCGCGCACCTCGCCCCAGGCCCTGTGGATAAGATGCAGCGCCTCTTCGGTCTCGTGGGTGCCGGAGATCATCGGCAGCAGGATACGCAGGTTGTTCAGGCCTTCGCTGGCCTTGAGCATGGCGCGCGCCTGGACCAGGAAGATTTCCGGGTGATCGAGGGTGACGCGGATGCCGCGCCAGCCGAGGAACGGGTTGCTTTCCTTGATCGGGAAGTAGGACAGCGACTTGTCGCCGCCGATGTCCAGGCTGCGCATGGTCACCGGCAGCGGATGAAAGGCCGCGAGCTGCTCGCGGTAGATCGCCATCTGCTCCTTCTCGCTGGGGAAGCGCTCCTTGCTCATGAACGGCACTTCGGTGCGATACAGGCCCACGCCCTCGGCGCCGCGCTCCTTGGCGCGCGCCACGTCCGCGAGCAGGCCGGTGTTCACCCACAGCGGCATACGCACGCCATCGAGGGTTTCGCAGGGCAGCGAGCGCAGTGCGTCGAGACCCTGGGTGAGCTGGCGCTCTTCCTCCACCACTTCGGCGTATTGCCGGCGGAGGATCTCGCTGGGGTTGGTGAAGACCTCGCCGTGGTAGCCGTCGACGATCAGCTCGATGCCATCGAGCTTGGAGTACGGCAGATCGACGATGCCCATCACCGTGGGAATACCCATGGCGCGGGCCAGGATCGCCACATGGGAGTTGCCCGAGCCCATCACCGAGACCAGGCCGGCGAGCTTGCCCTCGGGCACCTCGCCGAGCATCGCCGGGGACAGCTCCTCGCTCACCAGGATGGTGTTGTCCTGGTAGACCAGGTCCTGCTGGCGCTGGTGCTGCAGGTGCGAGAGCAGGCGCCGGCCGAGGTCGCGGATGTCCGAGGCGCGCTCGCGCAGGTAGGCGTCGTCCATCAGCTCGAAGCGTTTGACGTGCTCCATCACCACCTGGCGCAGCGCACCCTGGGCCCATTGCCCGGTGCGGATGATGCGCTTGACCTCCTGGCCGATGGAGGCGTCGTCGAGCATCATCAGGTAGACGTCGAACAGCGCGCGTTCCTCGGGGCGCAACTGCCCGCCCAGGCGCCCGGAGAGGTTGCGGATGTCCATGCGCACCGCTTCCAGGGCCTGCTCGAAGCGCTCGACCTCCGCGTCGCGGTCCTCAATGGATTTGTCCGGCACCACCTCCAGATCGGCGGGCGGCAGCACCACCACGGCATGGCCGACCGCTGCGCCCGGCGCGCCGGGAACACCGACGAAGCGTGCTTCCTGGATGCCCTTGCCCAGGCGCCCCAGGCCGCGGATCGAGCCGGTGGCCTCGGCATGCGCGATGACTCCGGCGAGCTGTGCGCTCATGGTCACCAGGAAGGCTTCCTCGCCTTCGTCGAACTGCCGGCGATCCTTCTGCTGCACCACCAGCACGCCCATCACCCGACGGTGGTGGATGATCGGCGCGCCGAGGAAGGAGGCGTAGCGTTCCTCGCCGGTCTCGGCGAAGTAACGGTAACGCGGATGGCTGGCGGCGTCCTCGAGGTTGAGCGGCTCCTCACGGGTACCGACGAGGCCGACCAGGCCCTCGTTGGGGGCCATGCTGACCTTGCCGATGGAGCGCTTGTTGAGGCCCTCGGTGGCCATCAGGACGAAGCGGTTGGCTTCCGGATCGAGCAGGTAGACCGAGCATACGTGGCTGCCCATCGCTTCCTTCACGCGCAGCACGATGATGCCCAGCGCCGCCTTGAGATCCTTGGCAGCGTTGACTTCCTGAACGATCTTGCGCAGCGTGTTGAGCATGGCCAGGGCTCGAATCTCCGATCAGTCGCGCGCCAGCAGGCGCGGCGCGAGTTCCTTGAGGGCTCGCCGGTAGACCTCGCGCTTGAAGGTGACTACCTGGCCCAGCGGGTACCAGTAACTGACCCAGCGCCAGCCGTCGAACTCCGGCTTGCCGGTCAGGTCCATGCGCACCCGCGCGTCATCCGAGAGCAGGCGCAGCAGGAACCACTTCTGCTTCTGGCCGATGCACAGCGGCTGACTGTGGGTACGCACCAGGCGTTGCG
Source organism: Pseudomonas sp. R4-15 (assembly GCF_055768815.1). NCBI lineage: Bacteria > Pseudomonadati > Pseudomonadota > Gammaproteobacteria > Pseudomonadales > Pseudomonadaceae > Pseudomonas > Pseudomonas sp. R4-15. The sequence continues at coordinate 612,067 of NZ_CM147293.1, read as the reverse complement.
GCAGACGGTAGCGCAGCCAGCCACGGGTGCAGGCGAGGATGCGCACGTCGCGCTGCTCCAGGCCGACTTCCTCGTTGAGCTCGCGGTACAACGCCTGTTCGGGCGATTCGCGCTCGTTGATGCCGCCCTGGGGAAACTGCCAGGCGTCCTGGTTGATGCGCCGGGCCCAGAGGACCTGGCCATCGTCATTGGTCAGAATGATGCCGACATTCGGCCGAAAGCCATCGGGGTCGATCATGTCTGCACCTCTTGAACGCATGTTACGGCATTGTTCCATAAAAGAGCGGGGGGCTGGAAGCGTCGCGCCCGCTGCATTGGGCAAGCTGGCACGGGCCATGCAATCGCCATCTATCCTCCCTCGGCAGGAGGCCGACTCAGCATGCCGCATTCACTTCGCGCGCAACACCCTGGACAGATTCACCAACGCGCCCCGAAGGTCACCAGCCTCGTCTGGAGACGGCGCTGCAGGGGCCTCGTAGGGCTTTGCAGCGACCCCCGTAGGGCACCCGCAAGAGGACGAATGGTTGGCTCTGCCCTGCCCACGGCGTTGAAGATTTCCAGCGAAACCCCGGCGGGGCCGGCGTATTTTCGGCTACGCGACTCAGCCCACCTCGTCCGCTTTGCGGTCTCGGCTACCACTCATTGAATGGGAGGGAATGAGCCTGGGCACTGGCCACCGTCGCGGTGCGAAACCAGGGATTCCCGCTCCCGAGTCGCAATGAGCGGGCCCGACATCCGTGCGATGCAGTCGAGCGGTTCTGACGGTATGCTTGCGGGCCTTTTCCTTCGTACTCGGGATATTCACGTGCGCCTCGCTCTCTTCGACCTCGACAACACCCTGCTCGCCGCCGATAGCGATCATGCCTGGGGCGACTGGCTGTGTGCCCAGGGCATCCTCGATGAGGTCACCTACAAGGCGCGCAACGACGCCTTCTACCAGGACTACCTGAATGGCGCCCTGGATATCCGCGACTACCTGAACTTCTGCCTGGAGATCCTCGGTCGCACGGACATGGCGCAGCTCGCCGAGTGGCACGCGCGCTTCATGCGCGAGTGCATCGAGCCGATCATCCTCGCCAAGGGCGAAGCACTGCTCGCCGAGCATCGCGCCGCGGGTGACACGCTGATGATCATCACCGCGACCAACCGCTTCATCACCGGCCCGATCGCCGCGCGGCTGGGCGTGGACCTGTTGCTCGCCACCGAGTGCGAGATGCAGGACGGCCGCTATACCGGCCGTACCACCGACGTGCCCTGCTTCCGCGAGGGCAAGGTCGAACGTCTGCATCGCTGGCTCGCCGAGCACGATGCGGATCTTTCCGACAGCACCTTCTACAGCGACTCGGCCAACGACCTGCCGCTGCTCGAGGCGGTCACCCGCCCGGTGGCGGTCGATCCCGACCCGACCCTGCGCAAGATCGCCGAGGAACGGGGCTGGCCGGTGATTTCGCTGCGCTAGCGACGTAGCGTGCTCCACCAGCCTGCCGCCAGCAGCAGGCACAGCACAGCACAGCCGCCGTACAGCCAGAAGAAGCCGCCCGGTAGCGCCAGCAGGGCGAAGGCCGCCATCGGCCCGAGCGCGGCGCCCAGGTCCTGGATGATCGAGTAGCCGGTCATCCCGCGCAGGGCGTTGCCCTGACGGGCAAGGTCGGCGGCCAGGGCATCGCAGAGGGTGGTCAGCGCCGTGGCGGCAAGCATCGCCAGCAGCCCGCAGGCCAGCCAGCTCGCGATGGGCTGCGCCGGTAACAGGGCGGCGAAACCCAGCGCCATGGCCAACAGGGCGCCGGTCAGCAGCGGCAGGCGTCCGCGCGGACCATCGCTCCAGGTGCCGATCCGCATCGCCAGCGGCGTTTCCCAGCTCCAGCGCGCGGCCTGCAGCGCGCCGGCCAAGGCACCCGCGCCGAGGGCAACGCCCAGTACCTGGATTTCGGGGCCCAGACGCCAGGCCACCAGCGCGCTGAGGGTGGCAGCGAGCACGCCCTGGATCAGCAAGGCCACGCAAAAACCGTTCAGCCAAACCAGACGCTGCCTGGGCAGTGCGCGCCGAGCGTGCGGTATGGCAGGGCCCGCCGCCGCTGGCGCATCGACCGCCGGCTGGGGATCGAAGGCGGCCAGCAGCAGCGGAATGCCGAGCAGCGAGAGGGCGGCGAACACCAGCGCGATGCTCTGCAGGCCGAACACCGGCACCAGCGCACCGCCCACCAGCATGCCGACCAGGCTGCCCAGGCGGTAGAGGCCGTTATAGCTGCCCATCACCCGGCCCCGCGCGCTGCCGGGGGCGCACTGCACCACGCAGGTCAACCCGCCGATGCGGAACAGCGACCAGGCCACGCCCCACAGGGCGCGCAGCGCCAGCCAGGCCCAGAAGCCGCTGACGAAGGCATAGCCGAGGGTGCTGGCGACGCCGAGCAGCACCGCCAGCAGCAGGCCGCTGCGCAGCGAGGCACGGTGGTAGAACAGGCCGATCAGTGGATTCAGCGGCAGGCGTACCAGGCGGTTCGCCGAGAGCAGGACGCCGACCTGCCAGAGCGCGTCGAGCCCGGCCTGCTGCCAGAACAGCGGCAGGGCGATGTAGAGCATGGAGTCGCCGGTCAGGCAGAACGCGGTGGCCAGGGCTGCGCTGACGACCGCGGTTGGCGTGCGTGGACGTTGCTGGGACGCGCGCTCAGCCATGCGTCGCCTTAACCCATGAACAACTGGTAGGCCGGGTTCTCGGTCTCGTCCCACCAGGGATAGCCGATGGCTTCCAGCGCCTTGGGCAACTGCGCCAGCTCCTCTTCCGGCACCTGCAGCGCGGCCAGCACGCGGCCGTCGGCGGCGCCGTGGTTGCGGTAGTGGAAGAGGCTGATGTTCCAGCGCCCGCCGAGCTTGTTGAGGAAGTTGAACAGTGCGCCGGGGCGCTCGGGGAATTCGAAGCGCAGCACCCGCTCGTGGCTCACCGCCTCGGCATGCCCGCCCACGGTGTGGCGGATGTGCAGCTTGGCCAGTTCGTTGTCGGTCAAATCCAGCACCGGGAAGCCCTGCTCGCGCAGGTTCTGCACCAGCGCCTGGCGCGGGTCGTTCTGCGGGTGGGTCTGCACGCCGACGAAGATGTGCGCCTCGCCCTCGCCGTGGTAGCGGTAGTTGAACTCGGTGATCTGCCGCTTGCCCAGTGCCTCGCAGAAGGCCTTGAAGCTGCCCGGTCGCTCGGGGATGGTCACCGCGATGATCGCCTCGCGCTGCTCGCCCAGCTCGGCGCGCTCGGCGACGTGGCGCAGGCGGTCGAAGTTGACGTTGGCGCCCGAATCGATGGCCACCAAGGTCTGGCCGCTGACGCCTTCGCGGGCCACGTATTTCTTGATCCCGGCCACCGCAAGGGCACCGGCCGGCTCGGTGATCGAGCGGGTGTCGTCGTAGATGTCCTTGATCGCCGCGCAGATCTCGTCGCTGCTGACGGTGACCACCTCGTCGACGTGCTCACGACAGATCTCGAAGGTATGCGCGCCGATCTGCGCCACCGCCACGCCATCGGCGAACAGCCCGACCTGCGGCAGCACCACTCGCTCGCCGGCGGCCAGCGCCTGCTGCAGGCAGTTGGAATCGTCCGGCTCGACGCCGATGACCTTCACCTCCGGGCGCAGGTACTTCACGTAGGCGGCGATGCCGGCGATCAGTCCGCCGCCGCCGACCGGCACGAAGATGGCGTCCAGCGGCCCCTGCTGCTGGCGCAGGATTTCCATCGCCACGGTGCCCTGCCCGGCGATCACGTGGGGGTCGTCGTAGGGGTGGACGTAGACATACCCCTTCTCCTCCACCAGCTTCAGCGAATGCGCCAGCGCCTCGGGAAAGGCATCGCCATGCAGCACCACCTTGCCGCCACGGGCGCGCACGCCCTGCACCTTCAGCTCCGGGGTGGTGCGCGGCATGACGATGGTCGCCGCCACGCCCATCTGCTTGGCCGCCAGCGCCACGCCCTGGGCGTGGTTGCCGGCCGAGGCGGTGACCACGCCGCGCGCGCGTTCCTCGGCGGAGAGCTGCGCCAGGCGGTTGTAGGCGCCGCGGATCTTGAAGGAGAACACCGGCTGCAGGTCCTCGCGCTTGAGCAGCACGCGGTTGTCCAGGCGCTCGGAGAGCTGGCGGGCGGGCTGCAGCGGGGTTTCCTCGGCCACGTCGTAAACGCGCGAGTTGAGGATGTGCTTGACGTAGTGTTCGAGCATGACGGCGAGGATCTGGTACGGCGGGAAAACGCCGAGTGTACTCCCCTGGGCGGGTAGCGGCGAGTTGCCGACCCGAACAGGAGGTGGGCAAGCACTTGCGCAACAAGCTGTGGATAACTTTGTGGGCAACCCGCGTAAAAGCGGTGCGCTGAGGCCCCGGGAACGCCGCGCCGAATCCTGCCAAAGCTGCGCAGCGCCTTGCGCAGCGCCATGTGCGCTGTGTAGCGCAACGGCTTGGCATCAATTGTGGATGACCGCATAAGCCTTTGATTGAAAAGCGGCTTCCCGAGGCTGGCACGGAGACTGCCAAGAATGACGGGAAGCCTCGTCACAGGGACGAGGTCGGCTGGCAAAAAAGGAGCGTCACCCATGCCAACTCCCGCGTACCTGTCCCTCGAAGGGACCAAGCAGGGCCTGATCACCGCTGGTACCTTCACCGAGGATTCGGTCGGCAACATCTTCCAGGAAGGTCACGAAGACCAGATCCTGGTACAGGCCTACGGACACCAGGTGATCATTCCCCGTGACCCGCAGTCCGGCCAACCCACCGGCCAGCGGGTACACAAGCCGCTGATGATCACCAAGGTCTTCGACAAGTCCTCGCCGCTGATCTTCAACGCGCTGACCTCGGGCGAGCGCCTGGATAAGTGCCGTCTGGAGTGGTACCGCACCTCCGCCACCGGTACTCAGGAACACTACTTCACCATCGAGCTGGAAGACGCGGTCATCGTCGACGTGCAGTCGCGCATGCCCAACTGCCAGGACCCGGGCATGTCCCACTTCACCCACCTGGAAGACGTCTACTTCACCTACCGCAAGATCATCTGGACCCACGAAGTGGCCGGTACCTCGGGCTCCGACGACTGGCGTTCGCCGATCTCCGCGTAGGCGCGTTCCCGGCAGCCGTCGCCGGGGCCAGCCAGGCGCGCAGCACGGGGTTATACTGCGCGCCTTCGCGAACCCCGGAGCCCGGCATGAACCAGGATCAACTCAAGCAGGCGGTGGCCCAGGCCGCCGTCGACCTCATTCTTCCGCGTCTCGATGCCACGAGCATCGTTGGCGTCGGTACCGGCTCCACGGCCAACTTCTTCATCGACGCCCTGGCGCATCACAAGATGGCCTTCGATGGCGCCGTGGCCAGCTCCGAAGCCACCGCGCAGCGCCTCAAGGGCCACGGCATCCCGGTCTATGACCTCAATTCGGTGAGCGAGCTGGAGTTCTACGTCGATGGCGCCGACGAGAGCGACGAGCACCTGCACCTGATCAAGGGCGGCGGCGCCGCGCTGACCCGCGAGAAGATCGTCGCCGCCGTGGCGCGCACCTTCGTCTGCATCGCCGACCAGAGCAAGCTGGTGCCGGTGCTCGGCAACTTCCCGCTGCCGGTGGAGGTGATCCCCATGGCGCGCAGCCACGTGGCCCGCGAGCTGGTGAAGCTCGGTGGCGATCCGGAATACCGCGAGGGCGTGCTGACCGACAACGGCAACATCATCCTCGACGTGCACAACCTGTCGATCACCGATCCGGTGGGCCTGGAGCGTGACATCAACGCCATCGTCGGCGTGGTCACCAACGGTCTGTTCGCGGCCCGCCCGGCGGACGTGCTGCTGCTCGGCACCGCCAGCGGCGTGAAGACCCTCGAGCGCGGCTGAGCGGTAGCGGGCGCGCCTCCCCGGCGCGCCCGCTACCGCTCAGCCCAGCCCGGGATGGGTGGCGAACCAGTCGTCGATCAGTGCCTGCAGGCGCGTGCCGGAGAAACTGCCGAAGTGGCCGCCGTGCACCTGGCGCACCGGCAGGCGGCGCAGGCGGGCCAGGCTGGCGGCGTAGTCCTCCAGGTTGGAGTGGTAGGCGTCCTCGATCAGCGGACCGTCGTAGATCACATCGCCGGAGAACAGCGTCTGCGTGCGCGCTTCCCAGAGGCTGATGCCACCCGGCGAATGCCCCGGCGTGTGCAGCACCTGCAGGGTGCGGTCACCCAGATCGAGCACGTCGCCCTCCTCCACTAGCCGGGTCGCCGGCGCCGCCTTGACCCGGTATTCGGCGTAGCACAGCGGGCAGTCCGGATGCGCCTCGAACATTTCGTCGCCGACGAAGGCCTCGGCCAGGGTGTTCTGCCCGTCCGGTGCGGCGAGGATGTCCGCCTCGTCCGGGTGTACCAGGCGCTCGGGGAACTCGTGGTGCCCGGCGATGTGGTCGAAGTGGCAGTGGCTGGCCACTGCCAGCAGCGGTTTCTCGGTCAGCCAGGGCAACTGCTCGCGCAGGCTGACCACGCCGGAGCCGGAGTCGATCAGCACATCGCGTTCACGGCCGCTGACGTGCCACAGGTTGCAGCGGTAGAACGGCCGCACCCAGGGCTCGTGGATCAGGCGGATGCCGTCGTCCAGCGTGCGTACCTCGAACCACTCTTCGCGACTGACTATCTTCATCGGCGTTTCCTCTCGGGCTCAGGCGACCTGCGCGCGCGGCGCCCACAGCCACTTGCGCACGACGACGTAGAACAGCGCGGTGAGCACGAATACCGGCAGCGAGGCGCCCCAGGCCAGCGGCGAGACCCAGCCCCAGTAGTAGGCCAGCGCCGCGCCCAGGCCGTAGGCGACGAACGCCGCCGGGTTGATGCCGCCCAGGTAGCGGTAGCGCCCACCCTGCTCGTCGAGCAGGTCGGCCTCGACGTAGCCGCCGCGCTGGATCACGAAGTAGTCGGCGATCATCACCGCGAAGGCGGGGATGAACACGCTGCCGATCACCAGCAGGAAGGTCTGGAAGTTGTCGAGGATACCGGGGATCTGCGAGCCGAGGATCGACAGCACGCCGATCACCAGCGCCGGCTTCCAGAAGGCGGTGCGCGGGGCGATGTTGAGGTACGACAGGGTGGCGCTGTAGACGCACATGACGTTGGTGGTCATCACCGAGAGGAACACCACGATGGCCGCCGGCAGGCCGAAACCGAAGCCCGCGAGCAGCACCGCCGGATCGTAGGTCTGCTCCACGCCGCTGAGCACCGAGAAGCCCGACACCGCCGCACCCATGCCCATCGCCAGCAGCGTCGCGGCGACGTAGCCGACCCAGGTGCCGACCGCCGCCACGCCCTGGCTGCGGCAGTTACGGTTGTAGTCGGCGGCCAGCGGAATCCACGAGAAGGCGGTGGCGATGACGATGTCGAAGGCGATCCCCGGGGTGATGTCGTTGCGCGACTCGGCCGGCATCGCCAGCAGCTGGGCGAATTCGAAGTGGCTGCCCATGGCGTAGAACATCGCCGCGGCGAGCAGCAGCATGCCGATCGCCGCCCAGCGCTCGACACGTTCGATGCCCAGGTGGCCGCGCAGGGCGATCAGCAGCACCAGGGTCTCGCAGAGGATGGTGAACAGCGGCAGGTTGCTGTAGCCGGTGGTCGACTTCACCGCGTAGTCCAGGCTCATGCCGGCGAGCAGCGCCTGGATCCAGCTCCAGGCCAGCAGGCTCAGCAGGTTCACCAGCGACGGCAGCTTGGAGCCGTGCACACCGTAGGCGCCGCGTGCCAGCACCATGGTGGTCAGGCCGCTGCGCTGGCCCATCAGGCCGACCAGCACCAGCGGCAGGATGCCTATCGCCGAGCCGAGCAGGACGATCAGCATCGCCGGGCCGAAGCGCAGGTCGGGCACCAGCAGCATGCCGGTGAGGATGGTGGTGACCACCACGTTGGCGCCCAGCCAGAGCGCGGCGGTGCCGCGCAGGCCGAGGCTGCGGTGGCTGGCGTCGGTGGCGGCCAGGCCGTCCTGACCGAAGTGCCGTGCGAAATTCTTCAACATGCTGATCTCCCGGATGCTTTTTGGGTGTTGTCGTTGGCAGGGGGGAAAGGGGGGCATCGCTTCTTGTGTGGGTGCCGCTCGTTCAGGGATGGAACGGCGGCGCCTCGGCTAATTCGATGAGCAGTGGACGGTCCGCCGGTGCGCTGCGCAGCAGCTCGGCCAGTTGCGCGTGGTCATCGGCGCGTTCGGCGAGGCAGCCGAAACCGCGGGCGATGGTGAGGAAGTCCGGGGTGTAGATATCCACACCCAGCGGGGTGATCGCGCGGCGCTGCATGTAGCGCTTGATCTCGCCGTAGCCGGCGTTGTTCCACAGCAGCACGACGATACCCACAGCGGCCTCCACTGCGCTGGCCAGCTCCGGCAGGCTGAATTGCAGGCCGCCATCGCCGATCAGGCAGACCACCGGGCGGCCCGGCTCGGCGAGCTTGGCGCCGATGGCCGCCGGCAGGCCGTAGCCGAGGGTGCCGTAGCCGGTGGATGAGTTGAACCACAGGCGCGGGGTCGAGGTGTCCACCAGGTGGTTGCCGCTGTACACCGTCTGCGTCGAGTCGCCGACGTAGCGGGCATCCGGCAGTGCGGCATGCAGGGTGTCGAACAACCGGCGGTAGTGCGCCCAGTCGGCGAAGCCTTCGGCCAGTTCGGCCCTGACGCTGGCGGCGCGACGGGCGCCAATGCCGTCGGCAGCGAAGGGCCGCGCGGGCAGCACGGCCAGCAACTGCTGCATGGCGAGGCCGGCGTCGGCCTGGATGGCCAGCGCCGGCAGGTGGTTGCGGCTCAACTGCTGGGCATCGATGTCGATGCGGATCAGCTCGCCGGGTAGCGCGAAGCCGCCGTCGAAGACCACGTCGTAGTCGGTCTCGCCCAGCTCGGTGCCGATCGCCAGCACCACGTCGGCCTCGCGCGCCAGCTGACGCACCGGGACCAGTGATTGGTTGCTGCCCAGCAGCAGAGGATGCGCTGGCGGCAGCAGGCCCTTGGCATTGATGGTCAGCGCGGTGGGCGCATCCAGCGCCTCGGCCAGGGCGCGGGCCTCGGCGGCGGCGTTCACGCAACCGCCGCCGAGCAGCAGCAACGGGCGTTGCGCGCAGGCCAGGCGCCGGGCCGCCGCGGCGATCAGCGCCGGAGCGGCGGCCGGACGCGACACCTGCGGACGAGGCGCCAGCGCCAGGTGCCCGGCCGGCGCGGTGATTACGTCCAGTGGTAGCTCGATGTGCACGGGGCGCGGCCGCGCGCCGTCGAACACGGCGAAGGCGCGCGCCAGCAGTGCCGGCAGTTCATCAACGTCCAGCAGAGTGTGGCTGAAGGCACTGACCCCGGCGACCAGAGCGCGTTGGTCCGGCAGCTCGTGCAGGTAGCCGTTGCCGCTGCCCAGCCGGGCGCGCTCGTTGACCGCCGAGATCACCAGCATCGGGATGGAATCGGCGTAGGCCTGGGCCATCGCCGTGAGGATGTTGGTCATCCCCGGTCCGGTGATGATGAAGCACACACCGGGCTTGCCGCTGACCCGCGCATAACCGTCGGCCATGAAGCCGGCGCCCTGCTCATGGCGCGGCGTGACGTGGCGGATGCCGCTGTCCGGCAGGCCGCGGTAGAGCTCCACGGTGTGTACGCCGGGAATGCCGAATACCGTGTCGACGCCCCAGGCTTCGAGTTGGCGTACGAGGAATTCGCCGCAGGTCAGGCTCATCGGGTCAGTCCTTGTAGCTCGGGTCGAGACGATCCAGGCGGCGCAGCCAGGCCTGCCAGATCAGCTGGCGCTGCCATTCGGCGCCCTGCAGCTGTTCGCAGGCATGCCGCGACAGGGGCTCGGGAATCTCGCTGCACGGCTGGCCGCCGCCGGTGGCCGCCAGTTGAATCTCGCAGGCGCGGTTGAGGTAGTACATGACGTAGAAGGCGTCGGCGACCGTGGCGCCGACGCTGAGCAGGCCGTGGTGGCGCAGCAGCAGGGCGATGTTGTCGCCCAGCGAGGCCTGGATGCGCGCGCGTTCGTCGAGATCCAGCGCCACGCCTTCGTAGGCGTGGTAGCCGAGGCGACCGTGGAACTCGGTGCTGATCTGGTTGAGCTGCAGCAGCCCGGCGTCCTGCGCGGCCACGGCCATGCCCGCCAGGGTGTGGGTGTGGATCACGCAGTGGGCGTCGTCGCGGGCCATGTGCACGGCGCTGTGGATGGTGAAGCCGGCGACGTTGTAGTCCGCCTCGCCCTCCACCACCTTGCCGTGCATGTCCACCACGATCAGGTCGCTGGCGCGGATCTCGTCGAAGAACAGGCCGAACGGATTGATCAGGAAACGCGGCTCGCCGTGGCCCGGCAGGCGTACGGAAAAGTGCGTGTAGAGCGTGTCTTCCCAGCCGAACAGTGCGGCCAGGCGATAGGCTGCGGCGAGGTCGCGGCGCAGTTGGGCGATGTCGTTCATGCGCTTTCCTCCAGGCCGACGAAGCGCCGCACGCGCGCGTGCTCGCCGTTGCGGATCTGCTCGGGGCTGGCGTCGAGTTGCACCTTGCCGTCCTCCATGAACAGTACGCGGTCGGAGATCGACAGGGCGAAGTCCATCTCGTGGGTGACGATCAGCAGCGTCATGCCCTCGCGGGCCAGGTCGCGGATGACGTTGAGGACGTCGCCGACCAGCTCCGGATCGAGCGCCGAGGTGGGTTCGTCGAAGAGCATGATGTCCGGCTGCATGGCCAGCGCGCGGGCGATCGCCACGCGCTGCTGCTGGCCGCCGGAGAGCTGGTGCGGGTACTTGTGCGCATGCGCCAGCAGGCCGACCTTGTCGAGCAGTGCCAGGGCCTGACGGCGTAGCGCCGTGGTGTCGGCCAGGCCGTGATAGCGCGGCGCGAGCATCACGTTGTCGAGGATGCTGCGGTGCGGGAACAGGTTGAAGTTCTGGAAGACCATGCCGATGCGCCGTACGCCGGCGCGCTGGCGGGGGTTGTCCGGGCGGTCGCCAGCGCGGATGAAGTCCTCGCCAAAGAGCACGATCTCGCCGGCGTCGACGCTTTCGAGGCCGTTGATGGTGCGGATCAGCGAAGTCTTGCCGGAGCCCGACGGGCCGATCAGCGAGATCACCTCGCCCGGGCGCCCCACCAGGTCGATACCCTTGAGCACGTGGTGACTGCCATAGCGCTTGTGGATATCCACCAGGCGCAGGGCATCCGGCGCGCCGGGCTGCTGGGCGGCCGTGCTGCCCGCCACGACCTTCGGCAGATTGCCGCGCAGCGAGCCGACGGCGGCGTCGTCGAGGGCGTCGGGCTTGCGTCGCGTCAGGTCCAGGTGCCGCTCCAGGTACTGCAGGCCCCAGCCGAACAGGCTGACGATCAGCACGTAGTAGACGGCCACGGCGCCGAGGGTCTCGAGCACCAGGAAGTTCTGCGCGTAGAGGCGCTGGCCGACCAGCAGCAGCTCGGTGAGGGAGATCACCGAGACCAGTGAGGTCAGCTTGACGATGGTGACGTATTCGTTGGTCAGCGTCGGCAGCGCGATGCGAAAGGCCTGGGGCACGACGATCAGCCGCTGCGCGCCGAGCGGGCGGATGCCCAGGGCGCGGGCCGCCTCACGCTGACCCTTGGCGACCGAGAGCAGGCCGCCGCGATGGATCTCGGCCATGTACGCCGCCTCGGTCAGCACCAGGGCGAGCAGGCCGGCGATGAAGGGGTTGGAGAGCAACGCGCCGCTGGCGGGCAGCAACTGCGGCAGGTTGTAGACGAAGATCAGCAGCACCAGCAGCGGCACGCTGCGGAAGAACCACACGTAGACCGCTGCCGGCGCCTTCAGCCAGGGCCGGCCCGACTGCTTGGCGCTGGCCAGGCCGAAGCCGAGCACCAGGCCGATCAGCCAGGCCAGGGCGCTGAGCTTGACCACCGTCCAGCAGGCCGCCCAGAAGGCCGGCATGGAGAACAGCGAGAAGAAATAGCCCCATTCGAATTGCATGCGTCACCTCGGGTATTGCCGGTGGCGCCGGCCGACCGGCCAGCAGCGAAACGCCGCGGGCAACGCGCCCGCGGCGTTGGCCGGTCAGGCCTCTTCCAGGTTGTATTTTTCCAGCAGCGCCTTGTACTCGCCGCTGGCCTTGAATTCATCCAGCGCGGCTTTCAGGGCATCGAGCAGTTGGGTGTTGCCCTTCTTCACGTAGATGCCGAGGGTCTGCGGGTAGATCGAGCCCTGGGAGCTGATGACGATGCGTCCACGGCTCTTCTCGACGATCAGCTTGGAGGCGGCGTCGATCTCCAGGTGCGCCTGGATGTGCCCGGCGAGCAGCGCCTGGGACACCTCGGCGGTGGTCGGATACTGGTTGATGGTGATGGCGCCGGCATCGTGCTCCTTGCAGTAGCCGTCGGAGACTTTCTGTAGGGCCGGAATCCACGAGGTGCCCTGCTGCAGGCCGACGGTCAGACCGCAGAGCTCTTCGGGCGTGGCGGGCTTCTTCTCGGCGTTGCTGCGCACCATGATCGCCGCGCCGGTCTTGGCGTAGGGAATGGCATCGGCCTTCTCCAGGCGTTCGGGGAGGATGTACATGCCGGAGATGATGGTGTCGAAGCGGTTGGCATCCAGGCCCAGGATCAGGTTGGGGAAGCGCGTGTCGAAGAAGCTCGCTTTCAGGCCCAGGCGTTGGGCGAGGGCGGTGGAGACTTCCGGGTCGAAGCCCATCACCTTCTCGTCCTCGTAGTACTCGAAGGGCGGGTAGGAAATCTCCATGCCCACTTTCAGCTCGCCTTCGGCGAGGGTCTTGGGCGCGTCGGCGGCGTGGGCGGCTTGCAGGCCGGCGAGACCCAGGGCGGCAAGGGCACTCAGGGCAAAGGTCTTCACGGTGTTCATGGTGTCGCTCCTTGGAAGGTATCGAGGCGGCAGGCGAACGATCAAAGCAGGCTGGGCTGGTTTTTCAGGTGGCCGAAACTGGCCGGGCGACGGGCGCGCTCCGGCAGTTTCAGTTCTCCAGCCTCTACGCGTTTCTTCAGATAGCTATAGGTTTGCAGGGCCTGGCTCCACATGTGGTCGCCGATGCTCAGGGGTTCGTAGTCCGCCTGCGCCTGGTCGGCGAACTGCGGCAGCGGGGCGATCTGCGTGTGGTAGTCGCAGGCGTAGAACAGTGGGAAGGAATATCGCTCCTCCTTCACCGTGCGCACGCGGTGGGCGGTGGCGCCGAAAGCGCCGGCGCTCATCACTTCGAGCATGTCGCCGATGTTCACCACGAAGGCGCCGTCGACCGGTGGTGCGTCGATCCACTGTCCGAGGTCGTTCATCACCTCCAGGCCGGGACGGTCGGCGAGCAGGATGGTAAAGCACTCGTAGTCGGTGTGTGCGCCGATGCCCGGGGCGTCCTGCGCCTCGCCGTCGTAGGGATAGTGGATCAGCCGCAGCTTCGACGGCGGGAACTGCGCCATGTCGTCGAAGTGCCGCTCGTCCAGGCCCAGGGCCAGGGCAAAGCCGCGGAACAGCGTGCGGCCGAGGTCGAACACCTGCGCGTAGTAGGCCTGCACCGCCTCGCGAAAGCCGTCGAGTTCGGGCCAGCGGTTGGGGCCGAGCAGCGGCGTACCGGCGAGTACCAGCGGATTGTCCTCGGGCACCTCGAAGCCGATGTCGAAGGCTTCCTTGTGGTCCGGCTTGCCCTTGGCGTAGACCTCTTCACCCTCGGGCACGTAGCCCTTGTGGGTTTCCGACGCGCCGATGTAGTGGCGCATCTTGGCGTCCAGCGGCTGCACGAAGTAGGCCTCGGCGGCGCGGTGCAGGGCGTCGATCACCGAAGCCTGTACCGGGTGCCCGACGATGTAGAGAAAGCCCACCTCGCGGGCGGCGCGACCCAGTTCGGCGGCCACCGCCTGGCGCGCGGCCGGGTCCGGGCTGTAGAGCCCGGCGATGTCGACTTGCGGAATGCGCGTGAAATCCTTGGCTGCGCTCATCATCAATGCCCCATGTAGCGGTGGAAGTGCTGGCGCTCGGTGCGCGCCATCCATTGGTTGAGCGACCACAGGTCGGCCACCGGGACGTCGGTGAACGGCAGGTGGTGCAGGTAGCCGTCGGGGCCGAATTCCGGGGTCAGGGTGGTCGTTTCGAAGCCGCGCTGGCGCTGGCTGCTCCAGATGCTTTCCCAGTGGCGCTGGTGGAAGGCCAGGGCGTCGGCGTATTCCGGCGCGCCCGGGTGCGGCACCTGCGGGCCCTGGTCGTAACCGACCCGCGCCTGGATGTGCTCGACGCGCTCGACGAAGCTCGACAGGTCGTCCGCCGGGTCGTCCAGCAGGCGCTCGCAGGTCACCACCCAGTGGCTGATGTCGCTGGTGAAGCGCAGCTCGGGCAACTGGCGGATCAGTTCCAGGGTCACCCAGGGGCTGTACAGCGAGCGCGCCCGGTGGGTCTCGAACAGACAACGCAGGCCGCTGGCGCGGGCCAGCTCCAGGGCGCGACCGTGGAAGTCGACCTGCTCGGCGAGGCTCCAGCGGTCGTTGCCGGCCAGCAGGTTGATGAAGCGTGGTTGCAGCGTGGCGGCCCAGTCGAGCTTGCGCTGCAGGTCGCGCAGGTGATCCTCGGGACTGTCGGTCTGGCGCGGCAGCACCGGTGTCGAGGTGAACAGAATGCACACGTAGGGCACACCGTTGGCGCTGAGGAAGTGCCCGAGCCGCTCGCGTGCCGAGAGGTCCTCCGGCAGGCGCGCCTCGATGCCGTCGAAACCGGCGCTGCGCAGGCTCTGCAACGCGTCGTCGAGGCTGCCGCGAAAGCCCCAGAGGGTACGGAAGATTTCCAGTTTCATCGGACGCTCCTTCTCCGCCTCAGGCTTCAACGACGCAGCACGCCGGGCAGCACGCAGAGCATTTCGTAGAGCAGGTTGGCGCCCAGCAGCGAGGTGTTGCCGGTGCTGTCGTAGGGCGGGCTGACTTCCACCAGGTCACCGCCGACCAGGTCCAGGCCCCAGCAGCCGCGGATGATTTCCAGGGCCTGGATGGTGGTCAGACCGCCCACTTCCGGGGTGCCGGTGCCCGGCGCCCAGGCCGGGTCGATGCCGTCGATGTCGAAGGACAGGTACACCGGGCCGCCGCCGACCTTCTCACGCACCTCGGCCATCAGCGGCGCCAGCGACTGGTGCCAGCACTCCTCGGCCTGCACCACGCGAAAGCCCTGCCGGCGACTCCAGTTGAAGTCATCGGCGGTGTAGCCCTGGGCGCGCAGGCCGATCTGTACCACGCGATCGCAATCGAGCAGGCCTTCCTCGACGGCGCGGCGGAATGTGGTGCCGTGGGCGATCTTCTCGCCGAACATGTGGTCATTGACGTCCGCATGGGCGTCGATATGGACCAGGCCGACCTTGCCATACTTCTTCTTGATCGCCCGCAGGATCGGCAGGGTCAGGGTGTGGTCGCCGCCCAGGGTCAGCGGCTTGAGGTCGCTGATCGACAGCAGGCGGTCGTAGTGTTCCTCGATGATGCGCACCGAGTCCTTCAGGTCGAAGGTGTTCAGTGCCACGTCGCCGATATCCGCCACCGACAGCGAGTCGAAGGGCGCCGCGCCGGTGGCCATGTTGTAGGGGCGGATCATCACCGACTCGGCGCGGATCTGCCGCGGCCCGAAGCGGGTGCCGGAGCGCAGCGAGGTGCCGATGTCCAGTGGGATGCCGATGAAGGCGGCATCGAGGCGGGCGATGCCGGCATCGTCCTGGATGTGCGGCAGGCGCAGCATGCTGGCGATGCCGCCGAAGCGTGGCATCTCGTTGCCGCCCAGCGGCTGGTGCAGGATCTTTTCCACGGGGACCTCTGGTCTTGCGTCGAGCGATGCTTGGGATTCTTGGAAACTTGGTGCCCCGAAAGAATCGCAATCGCGAAAAAATCACTTCAGGATTTTCTGAACTATCGCGCTAGACTGCGGCGTCTTCCATGCCGTCGAGGTTTCCCATGGCCCTCCAGCAGGCCGATCTCAAGCTGTTGCGGGTGTTCGTCGCGGTGGTCCGCCAGCAGGGTTTCGCCGCCGCGCAGCAGGAGCTCAACCTGTCGACCTCGGCGATCAGCACCTACATGAGCCAGCTGGAAACCCAGCTCGGCATCACCCTCTGCCATCGCGGCCGCGGCGGCTTCGCACTGACCGCCAAGGGCGAGCTGCTGTACCAGGAAACCCTGCGCATCCTCGCCGAACTGGACGAGTTCGAGCGTTATTCCTCGACCCTGAAGGGCGAGCTGTCCGGCACCCTCAAGCTCGGTATCCTCGATTCGATGGTCAGTGAACGGGCGATTCCCCTGGCCGAGGTGATCGGCGCCTTCAGCGAGCAGCACCCCGGCGTGCACCTGAATCTGTCGGTGATGAGTCCGTACGAGTTGCAGCAGGGCGTGCTGGAGGCGCGCCTGGACCTGGCCATCGGCGCCTTCTCGATACGCATGAACGGGCTGGTCTACCAGCCGCTGTACCGTGAGCAGCACTGGTTGTACTGCAGCGAGCGGCATCCGCTGTACGAGCAGCGGCGCATCCCCGCCGAGGTGATCACCGGCCAGCGCATGGTCGGGCGCGGCTACTGGAGCCAGGCGGAGCTGGCCCGCCACGGCTTCAAGCACAGCGCGGCGACCGTGGAATCGATGGAGGCACAACTGATCCTGGTACTCTCCGGCGCCTATATCGGCTACCTGCCCGAGCACTTCGCCCAGCCCTGGGTCGAGCAGCGCCGCCTGCGCCCGTTGCTGCCGGCGACCTTCGGCTACCAGGCGCCGTTCTCCATGATCCACAAGCGCGGCCGCACCCGCGAACCGCTGATCCAGACCTTCCGAGATGGCCTGAAAACGCAGTTGGCGCACTGAAAATGGGCGATCTGGCTGCCTACTCCGGACTCTTCCTCAGCGCGCTGGTCGCCGCCACCCTGCTGCCGGCGCAATCCGAATCGGTGCTCGCGGGCCTGCTGCTGCTGGGCGAGCAACCGGTGTGGGCACTGCTCGCCATCGTCACCCTCGGCAACGTGCTCGGTTCGCTGATCAACTGGCTGCTTGGTCGTGGCCTGCTGCGCTGGCGCCAGCAACGCCGCGCGCCCTTCGGCGGACGCGCCCTGGCCCGTGCCGAACGCCACTACCGGCGCTATGGCTACTGGTCCCTGCTGCTGTCCTGGGCGCCGCTGATCGGCGATCCCCTGACCCTGATCGCCGGGACCCTGGGCGAACCCCTGTGGCGCTTCCTGCTCCTGGTCACCCTCGCCAAGGGCGGCCGCTATCTGCTGCTGGCGGCGGTGCTGAAGGGCGTGGTGGCGTTGCCCTGGTAGCTGATGGCGCTACCAGGAGCCGTAGGGGATGCCGTTTTGCTCGATGTAGGCTTTGGAGGATTCCGAAAGAGGTCGGTGATTGCCGTTGGACATACCTTCGTAAGGACCTTTCGGCTCGATCTCCGCCTGTGCATGGAGAACCTCCATGCGCTCGCCACATACTCCCGTCACCCAGCCACGAACCACGCCGCCAGGAGCCAGGCCGAGTGTCAGTGACTGCGGGTACTCCATCACCTGACAGGGAGGGGAGACTTTTTGCGTCATCAGTTGACGAGCGCGCTCGGGAATATCGAGCGTGACCTTGTAAGTCTGCGGTTCCACCAACGATTGCCAACGAACGTAGACCCGTTGGGGTAGGTCTGCACCGTCCACATAACGCCCCTTGCCCCAAGCATTTCGCCAACCACGGGCACTTTCACTTTGCAGCCCTCGCTTCCCCACAGACGCTGTACCGCTTCCGACATGTCGAAAAACGCGCCCTTGGATATCTTCCACATCCGCAGTCTCGATCCAAACCTCCATATAGTCAGGAACGAGGAAGCCCAGGCGCCAGCTCTGATAGGGCAGAGCTTCCGGATAACCGCTTCCATTGGCGCAGCCGGTCAACAGTGATAGAGCAAGAGACAGAAAGAGCGACTTCACGGGGGCGTTCACCATGAGCCGTAGGGGATACCATTTTTCTCGATGTAGGCTTTGGAGGATTCCGAGAGAGGTCGATAATGCCCATTAGATTTTCCTTCATATGGCCCATTGGGCTCTATTTCAGCCTGAGACCTAAGCACCTCTCTTCGTTCCCCGCATAAACCCGCAACCCAACCACGGACAACCCCGCCGGGCGCCAATCCCAACGTCAAAACCTGCGGATACTCACTCCGCGGACAAGGTGGCGTGAGCTTTTCCGTCATCAGCCGATGTGCTCGTTCGGGTATATCCAGCGTTACGCTGTAAGTCTGTGGCTCCACCATTGACTGCCAGCGCACATAAATTCGAGCTGGTAAATCGGCTCCATCCACATAGCGTCCCTTACCCCATGTATCACGCCAGCCTCGGGCACTTTCCAGCTCCAATGGCGGCCGACTGACGGATGCCGTTCCTCCCCCCATATGCCTAAACACGCGCCCCTGAGTGTCTTCCACATCAGCCGTCTCAATCCAAACTTCCATATAATCTGGAGCCAGGAAGCCTAAACGCCAACTTCGATAAGGCAGACCATCCGGATAACCGCTGCCACTGGCGCAGCCGGTCAACAGGGATAGAGCAAGAGACAGAAAGGGCAACTTCACGGGAGCGTTCACCAGGAGCCGTAGGGAATGCCGTGTTGGTCGATGTAGGCTTTGGAGTCAGCATCCAGAGGCAAAGCGTATTGCCCGCCGGTTTTTCCTTGTGACGGCCCTTTTGGCTCGATCTCAGCCTGTGCCTGGAGCACCTCCATGCGCGCCCCACATGCCCCCGTCACCCAACCACGAACCACGCCGCCAGGAGCCAGGCCAATCGTCAGTGACTGCGGGTATTCCATCACCTGACAGGGAGGTGAGACTTTTTGCGTCATCAGTTGACGAGCGCGCTCGGGAATATCGAGCGTGACCTTGTAAGTCTGCGGTTCCACCAACGATTGCCAACGAACGTAGACCCGTTGGGGTAGGTCTGCACCGTCCACATAACGCCCCTTGCCCCAAGCATTTCGCCAACCACGGGCACTTTCACTTTGCAGCCCTCGCTTCCCCACAGACGCTGTACCGCTTCCGACATGTTGAAAAACGCGCCCTTGGATATCTTCCACATCCGCAGTCTCGATCCAAACCTCCATATAGTCAGGAACTAGGAAGCCCAGGCGCCAGCTCTGATAGGGCAGAGCTTCCGGATAACCGCTGCCGTTGGCGCATCCGGTCATCAGTAGGAAGAATATACAAAGCAGTACACGCCTCAATTACTACCTCCCATTGATCTATCTTCGAAGCTCACTCGTACCCCTCCTTTTTCCGGAGCGTTAATGAATGCCGTTTCCCAAACTCCCCCTCCTGAGCCAATGCTAGCGTTCCAGTGAGAGGAGAGATGAATGTAACGCTGCTGGAGTAACTGCTCTTCGCCTTCAGATATATCCAGTGCGCCTTTCCGAGTAACAGCTTCGAGTTTTTGCGAAAAGGGATGGAGGTCCAAAGGTAATTCTAGGGAGGCAGTTACCGGAATGACCTTTAACGGAACGCCTGCTTCACTAGCCAGTGCGTGCATGACTCGCAGGTAGACTCGTGAAAGATGTCCGTACACCCGGCGATTGAGGATAGGTGCGGCGATGACTTGCTTTCTGGTTTCATTGCGACCGCCTCCGAAGAGCGAACTATGTTCCCAAACGTCGGTGGTCAGTTGAGCCTGCGAATCCTCGGGGTCGATCAGGTCTGCACTACGGACTCTCCGAGTGTCTTCCAAGGCGTTGCTAAAAACGGCTGTACGGCGCGCATCAACCCTTTGCTCCACCCACTGGCTACGAGGGCGAACCGGATATAGACATTCACGCATCTCCTCCGCGTAGCCCCCACCCAGATCGGAGTGTGCGCCGGGAAGGACAATCTCTCTATGCGGAGGCGCTACGCGATTGAATGGGAAATTCTTGCGATATTCGTCACGGGCCACCAAATGAATGACCTGCTCCGCTGCGTCGGGTGCCAGATGCAGATCGATCCCTGCAGCCATTGCATTGGCAGGGCTGCCCCACGGGCCCGGGCCATCCAAGGCAGAAACGGTATCGAATAAACCTATGAAGCCGATGGAGAGATCCGACTGCCAATCGAAGCTTTCTGGTATAGGGAGCCCGCCTAATGGCCCGGCTTGCCGTTTCAGAACTTGATTAGCGAAGCCTCGCGCAGCGGCCGCGCCCCGGCTGAAACCGAAGATATCTAGTTTCAACTCGTCCAGTATTTTGTTTGGGTTATCGGTAAGCGCTTGCTGCACGACTGAGCCTAACTGCTGCATACCCTCCCCTATTTTGGCCAGTATGCCCGTTGAACCAACCCCCAATGCCTGGCCGAAAAGTGTGCTGTCCATTTCTCCTGAGGTAGTGCCAATTCCGTCGATATATATCGGAGCGAAGACAGTACTTTGCTGCGAGCTTTGCTCCATTTGTTGTTCGTCCCGATAAAGATCGTACAAACGCCAAATATTGGTCACATCGTTGGCGTAACTACTATTCGGGCCCAATTTATAAGCGTGGCAGCGCTGCGCAATGCCCCGCCCCGTGGATTCGTCCAATCCGAGAGCCTGAGCCCGGCACTCGGCGCCTTGGGCCGTATTGATGGCGTTATTCCCCGTCCCATCAAAGAACACGCCAATGCGCAGGGTGATGCCCTGCTTCACGGGGAGCTCTTCTTCCTCCTCCAGCAGGGTTTCCGCGAGTTTCTGCAGGGGGGCGGAAGAGCCGCTGTCGGCGAGGCGGGTAGCGTCGAGCAGTGCGGCGGGTTGGGTGACGGCGGCGAGGATGCTGCCGGCGATCTGCAGGGGGCTGGGCGCGCTGACGGGGGCCGGGTTGGGACTGTGCCCGATGATCACCGTGCCGGAGCCGCCGATCACCACGTTGCCGTGGCTGCCCACGCTGCCGACCACGGCGGCGGGTTTTCCGTTGATCAGCACGTTACCGACCAGCGCGCCGCTCAGGGCGCCGCCGCAGGCGCTGGGGTCGCCCTGGCGGGCAGCGGGAAGGCCGTCGAAGCGGACGTTCGGTGAGCCGCTGGCGATGGGGTTGGTGCCGTGTCCGGGCTTCGGGCAGGCGGTAGGGTTACCGACGCGCGCAGCGGGCTTGCCGGGCATGACCGACCTCCTTGTTGGTAAGGAAAGGCCGGACCATCGCGCGGCGGCGAGGCGGATGCAAACCGCGTGTGGCGTTTTCTCGACCGGTTCGCAAACTGCGGGGAATTCAGGCCTGCAGACGGCGTGGCAGTCGCAGCAGGCCGAGGACCAGCGCGCAGCCGCAGACGATCACCAGGCCACCGGCCAGTTGTGCGGCGGACAGCGGTTCTCCGAGCAACAGGGCGCCGATCAGCACCGCGACCACGGTGACGGCGAACTCCACGCTGATCGCCCGGGTGGCGCCGATGGAGCCCACCAGGCGGAAATACAGCACGTAGGTCAACGCGCTCATCAGGCAACCGGCGATCAGCAGTAGGCCGTAGTCGGGCAGGCTCGGGCGGCTGGGGACCGGTACCGCCAGCAGCAGCGGCAGGGTCAGGGCGCCGCCGATGAGGAAGGCGCCGCAGGTCACTTCCCAGGGGCGTGCGTCGCGCAGGCGGTGGTTGACGTACTGGCTGCCGAAGGCTGCGCAGAAGGCGCTGGCCAGCGAGGCGGCGCAGCCGGCGAGGAACACCGGCGTCACCGGCACCGCGGGAAAGCCGACCAGCAGTACGATACCGATGACACCGAGCAGCAGGCCGAGCACGCCGGAGACGCTGATGCGCTCGCCCCACAGGCGGCCGATCAGCAGCGAGAACAGTGGAATGCTGGCGACGAAGATCGCCGCCATGGCGGTGCCGATGCGCGGCGTGGCGTAGGACAGCCCGACCAGTTGCCCGGCGACGGTGGTCGCGCCGACCACCGTCAGCGCGCGCCACTGTCCGGCGAAGCGCAGCGTCCAGCCGGCCGCGCGGGCCAGGACGAACAGGGTGAGCCCGGCGACCAGCGCGCGGAAGCTCACCGCGCCGATCCAGCCGAAGGCCTGCACGACCTTGAGCACGACCAGGAACGACAGGCCCCAGGTCAGCGCCAGGAACAGGTAGTTGGCAACGTCGCGCGCTTTCATCGGGGCATCCAGTTCGGGGATGGCCCCGTCGAGAGCGCCAGGCTAGCGGATCGGTCTGGCGTGCGGAAAGCCCTCTGACGCGGGCGGGTAGGTCGCCGTCGGCTCAGGCACGGAAGCGCGCGACCAGCTCCTGCAGACGTGTTGCCAGTTGCTCGAGCTCCTGCGCCGAACTCAGGCTGTCTTCGATCGCCTGGTTGTTCTCGCGGGCACGCTCGGCGATGTTCTCGATGCTGGCGCTGGCCGAGGCCATCGCCTGCTGCTGGGCTTCGGTCGCCGCGACGATGCGGTCCAGGCGGCTATCCACCTCGCCCACGGCCTGGCGCGTGGCGGTGAGCACGTTGGCCACCGAGGCTGCTGCCTCGCGACCGGCGCTGAGGTGCTGCAGGCCCTCGTCGACCGCCAGGCTGACGGCCTGGGAGCGTTGCGAGATGTCCCGGGTGATACCGTCGATGCCGCCCGCGGAGTGGGCGGATTTCTCCGCCAGGTTGCGCACTTCCTCGGCGACCACGGCGAAGCCGCGGCCCTGCTCCCCGGCGCGCGCCGCCTCGATGGCGGCGTTGAGCGCCAGCAGGTTGGTCTGTTCGGCGATCTCGCGGACCTCGCGGGTCATCCCGCTGATGGCCTCGGTGGAGTGCACGAAGGCGCCCATCGCCTCGGCCATGTCGCGTACCGCGCGCTCGATGTGATCGACCTCCTCGAGCAACTGCGCCAGGTTCTGCGTGCCCTGGTCGGCGCGCGCGAGGCTTTCCCGCGAGCCGTCGCGGACCTCCTCGGCACCGCTGGCGATATGCGCGATGCTGCTGCTCAGGTTCTCGACGGCATCCGCCGCGGCCTGCGATTCCAGGTGTTGCTGGCGCGAGGCCTCGGTGAGGTGGCTGGCGCCCTGGGCGAGACTGCGCGAGGCGTCGCTGACAGAGGCCGCCGAGGCGTCCACCTGGCGCACCAGCGCGCCGATGGTTTCCAGCATGCGGTTGAACAGCCAGGCCGTGCGGCCGATTTCGTCGCGCCCGCGTACCGGCAGGCGGCGGGTCAGGTCGCCCTCGCCCTGACCGATGTCCGCCAGGCCGTGGGCCATTTCGCCGAGCGGTCGCGACACGGCATGGCGGATGAACAGGTAGACGATCGCCAGCAGCGGCAGGGAGACCAGCACGGCGAACAGCAGGCTGTGGTTGCGGAAGCTGGTGACGGCTGCGTCCACGCGCTCCAGCGAGACACGCATGGAGACTGCGCCGAGCACGGTGTTTTCCGGCGTCTGGTGGCAGAGCATGCAGTTCTTGCCCAGGTAGTTGCTCGATGCCCGCGCCGGGATCACTGCGCGCAGGCTGCGCTCGCCCGTGGAGCTCTCCTCGACGCGCAGCAGGGCGTCGGCGCCCGCCAGCACGGCACGTTCATCGGCGTCCGGCTCGGCTTCCTCGCCCTTGCCGGGGCCGAACAGCCGCGATACCGGTTCGCCGCGCAGCACCCGCAGGTCGCGGATCAGCGAGAGCTCCTTGATCTGGTCGAGGAAGACCTCGCGCTGACCGATGGTGCCGGTGATCATCATCCCGGTGAGCCCGGCCAGGGTCATCTCGTTGACCGCGCCGGCGAAGTCCTTCGCCTGCTCGATGGCGGTCTGCCGGTTGACGTGGGTTTCCCAGGCGATCTGACCGCCCCAGGCGACGACCAGCAGCAGCCAGATCGCCGCGGTGAGGCGCAACCAGATGGGAATGTCCTTCAGGCGTTTCATATCGCACGGCGTCCGCTGGCTGGTGATGATTCCATTCTGCCAGCGGCAATCCGTGCCAAACTTGATCGGTGACAGCCCCGCCAAGCCCGCGACCGTCACCGGATTTTTGCCGGAAAGTGGCGTGCTAGAGCGGTTCGGTGTGCGCGGAAGGCTTCCTGCGACAATGGGTCGCGGGAACGCCGCTCAATACCCGTCGTTGCTACAGAGGCGGATCTGCGCGGCGCCCTCGACGCGTACGTGGGCTGGTCATCGTACTGGCCGCTCGGCGTGCCTGCGTTGTTGATGAAGACGATGCGCAGCGTCGGGCGCTGCCCTGGACCTCGATCAGGCGGATCCGCTCAGGGGCGCGCTTCTCCGAGCAGCGTGGCAGGTTCCGCCGGTTGCTCGGCGCCGCCGCCCAGCGCTTCGGCGAGGGTGATGGCGTTGAGCAGTTGGTTAAGGCGGTTCTCGGCCAGGGTGATTTCCGCGCTGCGGCGTGTCTCCTGTGCGGTGAGCCAGGATTGCAGGGTCTGCGCGCCGGACTCGTAGCGTGCCCGGTAGATCCGTTCGGCCTCGCGCGCCGCGTCCAGTGCGCGTTCGCGGTTGTCTTCCTGCTCGGCGTAGTGGCGTCGCCCGGCGAGGGCGTTCTCGACGTCGGCCAGTGCCTGGTAGAGGCTCTGGCGGAAGCTGTTGGCGGCGACCTGGTAGTCGGTGCGCGAGGTATCGACCTCCAGGTTCATCTGTTGCCAGCGCAGGAACGGCAGGCTCAGGCCCGCGCCGAGGGCGCCGACCGGGTCCTGCAGCAGGCTGCCGAGGGCCGAGCTGGAATAGCCCAGGGTGCCGGTGAGCGACAGGTCCGGGTAGTAGCTGGCGCGGGTCGCGTCGACGTTCTTCAGGCTTTCGCGCAGGCGCAGTTCGGCGGCGCGCAGGTCCGGGCGTCGCGCCAGCAGACTCGCCGGCAGCCCGGCGGCGACCGTCGGCAGGCGCGCTACGTCGAGGCGCTGGGGTTCGTCGAAGGTGGGTAGCTGGCCGTCGAACAGCAGCGCCAGCGCATTGCGCTGTTCGACGCGCTGCTGGCGCAACTCGACGTCGGCGGCGAGCTGGGTCTGCAGGCTCTGCTCGGCCTCGGCGCGCTCCAGCGAGGACACCTGGCCGGCGGCGTATTGCGCCTGCACCAGGGCCAGGGTCTGGCGCGCGTAGTCGATGCTCGCCGCGCTGGCCGCCAGGCGCTCGTTGAGGTAGCCCAGTTGCCAGTAGAGTTGTGCGACGGTGGCGATCAGCGACAGGCGCGCGGCGGCGTAGTCCTCGGCGCTGGCGCGGGTCTCCAGTTCGGCGGCGTCGCTGAGGCTGCCCAGGCGATTCCACAGGTCCGCCTGCCAGCTCACGCTGCCGGTCAACGAGTAGCTGTGCGCGGTGCTGCCCTCGCCGCGCAGCGCACGGCTGCGGTCGGCGGAGAAGCTGCTGGACGGCTGTGGCCACTGATCGCTGCGGGTGAGGTCGGCCTGCAACTGGGCACGGCGCACCGCGAGCAGGGCGTTGCCCAGATCGTTGTTGCGCGCCAGGGCTTCGTTCACCAGGGTGTCGAGGGTCGGGTCGCCGAAGGCCTTCCACCAATCGGGATTGGCGCCGGCCTCGCTGCGTGCCTGTTGTTGCCAGTCGCCCGGCACGACCACGGCCGGGCGCGTGTAGTCGCTGCTGAGGCTGGAGCAGCCGCCCAGGGCCAGCAGCAGCGCGAGGATCAGGGGTGTGCGATTCAAGGGCGTCATTCCCGGGACAATGCCTCGACCGGGTCCAGGCGCGCCGCGTTGCGCGCGGGCAGGAAGCCGAACACCAGGCCGATGAGCGTGGAACAGAGGAAGGCGGCAATGATCGAGGTGCCGGAGAACACCAGGCTGAACTCGCTGGTGAAGTAGGGGAACACGGCGCCGAAGCTGAGGGCCGCGAGCACCCCCAGGCCGCCACCGAGCAGGCACACCAGCACCGCCTCGATGAGGAACTGGCGGAGGATGTCGCTCTGCCGCGCGCCCACCGCCATGCGTACGCCGATCTCGCGAGTACGCTCGGTGACCGACACCAGCATGATGTTCATCACCCCGATGCCGCCGACCACCAGGGAGATCAGCGCGATCATGGAGATCAGCAGGGTCATGGTCTGGGTGGTCTTCTCGATGGTCTGGCGGATGGTGTCGGTGTTCACCACGAAGAAGTCCTGGGTGCCGTGGCGGCGCGTCAGCAGGCGCACGATGCCCTGCTCGGCGGCATCGCTGGAGACGCCGTCGTCGATGCGCACGGTGATGCTGTCCAGGTAGGCCTGGCCGAGCATGCGGTTCATCACCGCGGAGTAGGGCAGGAACAGGCGCAGTTGGTCGGTGTTGCCGAAGTTGCTCTGGATCGGATCGAGCACGCCGGTCACCCGGCAGGGCACCTGGCCGAGGAGGATTACCTGGCCCAGTGCGCCGCCGTTGGGGAACAGCTTCTTCGCGCTGTTGGCGTCGATCACCACGTCCTGGGCGGAGCTCGACACCGCGCGGGCATCGAAGCCGCGGCCTTCGGCGAAGGTGTAGCCCTTGGCGCGGAAGTAC
The DNA here is from genome assembly GCF_055768815.1 of Pseudomonas sp. R4-15. Lineage (NCBI taxonomy): Bacteria > Pseudomonadati > Pseudomonadota > Gammaproteobacteria > Pseudomonadales > Pseudomonadaceae > Pseudomonas > Pseudomonas sp. R4-15. The sequence goes on along the minus strand of NZ_CM147293.1, from coordinate 585,801 downwards.
TGTTCGCCGACGCCGATGAACTGCGCGGTCAGTGCCTGGGAGCGGTAGCGCAGCGTCCCTGAGCTGCTCACCGAGGGCGTCACGCTGTCGACGAAACCTTGTCCGGCGAGTGCCTGGGCATCCGCTGGCACCAGCGTCTGCACCCGCGCCGAGCGGCGGTCGCCGAAGCCGCTGCCGGGGTAGACGTCCACGGTGTTGGTGCCGATCGAGCTGATGTTGGCGAGGATCTGCTGCTGCGAGCCCTGGCCGAGGGCGACCACCGAGACCACCGAGGCGATGCCGATGATGATCCCGAGCATGGTCAGGAAGGTACGCAGCTTGTGCGCCAGCATGGCGATCAGAGCCATGCGCAAGGCCTCGCCGAAGCGATCGACGCCGGCCCGCCAGGCGCCTGCCGAGGCGGCGCTGGGCGGTTCCTGCAACGCGGGTTCCGCGCGTGCGTGACGCTGCTGACGGTCGGCGACGATGCGCCCGTCGCTGATCTCGATCAGCCGGTCGCAGGTGTCCGCGACCTGGGCATCGTGGGTGACGATGATCACCGTGTGCCCGGCGGCGTGCAGCTCGCGCAGCAGCTTGAGCATTTCCTGGCCGCTGTGGCTGTCGAGGGCGCCGGTGGGTTCGTCGGCGAGAATCACCTCGCCGCCGTTCATCAGTGCGCGAGCCACCGAGACGCGTTGTTGCTGGCCGCCGGAGAGCTGCGCCGGCTTGTGCGTCAGGCGCTCGCCCAGGCCCAGGCGCTGCAGCAGGGCGACGCTGCGTTGGCGGCGGCTGGCGCTGTCCTCGCCGGCGTAGATCGCCGGGATTTCCACGTTGCCGACCGCGTCCAGGTCGCCGAGCAGGTGGTAGCGCTGGAAGATGAAACCGAAGTGCTCGCGGCGCAGGCGTGCCAGTGCGTCCGGCGACAGTTGCCCGGTTTCGCGGCCGGCCACCCGGTAGCTGCCGGCACTGGGGCGATCCAGGCAGCCGAGGATGTTCATCAGGGTGGACTTGCCGGAGCCGGAGGCGCCGACGATGGCGACCATTTCGCCGCGCGCGATGCTCAGGTCGATGTCCTGCAGCACCGCGACACTCGTCTCGCCAGCCAGGAACTCTCGGCGCAGGCCGCGGATTTCCAGAAGGGGCGCAGTCATCGTCACAGCCTCATCGGCGGGCCGCCGCGGCCCATGCGCAGGGCGGTGCTGGAGCCCGCGGCGGCATCGCCGAGCACCACCTTGTCACCGTTCTGCAGGCCATCGAGTACCTGTACGTTGACGCCGTCCTCGACCCCCGTGCGTATCCTGCGCCTTTCCAGCTGGCCGTTTTCGCCCAGCACCTGCACGCTGTAGCGGCCGTCGCGTCCGGCGCTGCCCAGCGCCGAAGCTGGCAGGCTGGGCACGTGGTGCACGCTGGCGAGGACGATGTTCACCTGCGCGGTCATCGAGATGCGCAGCTTGCCCTCCGGGTTGGGCACGTCGAAGGCGCCCAGGTAGTAGATCGCCGTGTCGCTGCTGGCGCTGCTCGAGCTGCTGCCCGCGGAGCTGCTGTCGCTGTCGTTGATCGAGTCGGGCGCCGGCTCGACCATGCGCAGGGTCGCTTGGTAACGCTTGTCCGGCTCGCCGAGGATGGTGAACCAGGCCTGCATGCCCGGCTCCACGCGAACCACGTCGGCTTCGGAGATCTCCGCCTTGACGGTCATCTTGTCGAGCTGGGCGATCTTCACCAGGGTCGGCGCGGACTGGCTGGAATTGACCGTCTGGCCTTCCTTGACCACCACGCCAACCACGGTGCCATCGATGGGCGCGGTGATGCGCGTGTAGCCAAGGTCCAGCTCGGCGGTGGATACCTCGATGCGCGCCTGCTCGATCTGCGCGTCGAGGGCGGCGATCTGCGCCCGCGCGCTGTCGCGCGCGGCCTCGGCCGCCTCGTACTCGTCGTGGCTGGTGGCGTTCTGCGCGAGCAGGTTCTTCTGCCGGGAGAAGGTCAGCTCGGCCTGCTTGAGGGTGGCGCGTTCGGCGGCGCGCTGCGCCTCGATCGCCGCCAGCGAGGCCTTGGCGTTGGCCAGGGCGTTCTGCTGCGGTAGCGAGTCGATCTCGGCGATCGGATCGCCCTGCTTGACCTGGTCGCCGAAGTCTACGTGCAGTGCCTTGATCTGCCCGGAGACCTGGGCGCCGACGCTGACCTGCTTGAAGGCTTCGAGGGTGCCGGTGGCGGCCACGGTCTGCTCGATGTCCGCCGGTTTGACCTCGGCGGTGAGCAGTCCGGCACCCGCAGCGGGGCTGGAATAACTGCGCCAGGCCAGGGCGGCACCGACGCCTGCGAGGAGCAGGACGATGAGGATCAGTTGGTGTTTGCGAAGTCGTGTCATGGGCGCTCCCGCCGCCGCGCGATTGGGTAGCGCCACTATAGGGAGGGCAGCGCGAGGCCGGGGTAAGGGGCGGGTAACGAAGCGTAAGCTTTGGGTAAAGGTTGCGTCCCAGAGCGGTTACTTACCCGCGGGCCGGCGCGCGACGAAGCGGTAGAACAGGTTCGGCTCGCTGATCAGGTAGATCACGCCCTGATCGTCCATCGCCACGCCCTCGGCCTGGGGCACGCTGCGCTCGAGGCCTTGCTGTCCGGCGAGCAACGACAGGCTGCTGATCGGATGGCCCTCGCGGTCGAGTTCGAGTAGCAGCCGCGATTCGTCAGAAAGCACCAGCAGGTGGCCGCTGGCGGCGTCGTAGTCGAGGCTCGACAGATCGCGCACGAAGAGCTGGGCGTCGCGTGCCTCGTCGGCGGTCACGCGGATGTCGAAGGGGGCGTCCGCGGCGCGACGGGGAAAGCCGTCGATACCGTAGATGCGCAGTGGATCGCGCTCCTTGGCCACCAGCAGGCGCTGCTTGTCACTGTCGTAGGCCAGGCCCTCGAAGCCCTTGTTGCCATTGAGGTCCAGACCCAGCGCTACGCGAGGCGCGCCGGTCGCATCGAAGGATTCGGCGTCGGCGGGGATATGGGCTTCCACCAGCCGCTGCTCGCGCTCGTCAGCGATCACGTAGCGCCCGGGGCCGATGTATTCGATCGCCTCGGGATCGCTGAACCCGTGCAGCGTCACGCGGCGCAGCAGGCGGCCGTCCAGGGACAGTTCGACCATCTGCGGGGGGGTGTTGGTGACGCTGACCAGCACCTTGCGCTGGCTGTCGTAGCTCAGTGCGGAGAGGTTGTCATCGAGGCCGTCGATGACCTTGCCCTGGATGTCGGCGACGTAGTCCGGCAGCCAGGCCGAGCGCGCACGCAGGCTGTCCTGCTGGTACCAGGCGGACAGGTTGAACCACAGGCGTTCGAAGAGGCGGTATTGCTGGGCCAGCGTGGCAAGGGCGATGAGCAGGATCAGGGGCAGGGTAAGGCGCAGGTGGCGAGACACGTGGGAGTCGATCCGCTGACTGAAAAAGGGCGGCGGCGCCAGGCGCCGCCGGTGGAGCGGGGCGATCAGTCGATCAGCTCGACCCGGTCCACGTCGATCTCGCGGGAGCTGCGGCCCACGTCGACCTCGCCGATCAGGCGTACTTTCTGGTTCTCGTCCACGGCGCGGGTCGGCCAGTCATCGTCATCGATCTCCACCTGGATGGTGGCACCGCTGGCGTCCTTGAACTCGTACGTCTCGTCACCGAGTCGACGCACGATGCTGCCCTCGAGAACGACCGGCGTATCGTCGGTGGCTTCCAGCGCGGCGCTGACCTGGGTCACGCTCGGCACCGTACCCGGGCCGGTGTAGCCGGCGGCGTGGGCGGTACCGGCGATAAGCAGCGGGGCGGCGATCAGGGCGGCTTGGAAAGTGCGTTTCATGTGCTGTGTCCTCGTCTTGTTGCTGACGAGTTCAGATTAGGGCAGACGCCTGAGCTCATCCTTAACCGCCGCTTAGGCGAAGCTTAACCGCGCCACTGAATCGCTATCAGAGCACCGACGTCTCGCAACGGGTCAGGCCGTCCAGTTCCAGCACCAACTGCTGGCCGCGCAGCAGCGGGCCGACGCCGGCCGGCGTACCGGTGAGCACCACGTCGCCCGGCTGCAAGCTGAAGTGCGCGGCGATGAAGCCGAGCAGCGGCAGGATCGGGTTGAGCATCTGTGCACTGCTGCCGTCCTGGCGAACTTCGCCATCGATGGTCAGGCGGATGCCGATGTCCGTGGTATCCGCCACCTGGTCGGCGGTGACGAAGGGAGCCAGCACGCAGGCGCCATCGAAGCTCTTGGCCAGTTCCCAGGGATAGCCTTTCTCCTTGAGCTTGGCCTGCACGTCGCGCAGGGTCAGGTCCAGCGCCGGGGCATAGCCGGAGATGGCGTCACGCACTTCTTCCTCGCTGGGCTTGCGCGACAGCGGTTTGCCGATCAGCACGGCGATCTCGGCTTCGTAATGCACCGAGCCGCGGTCCTCGGGGATGCTGAAGCCACCGGCCATGGGCACGGTGCAGCTACCCGGCTTGATGAACAGCAGCGGCTCGGTCGGTACCGGGTTGTTCAGTTCCTTGGCGTGCTCGGCGTAGTTGCGGCCGATGCACACCACCTTGCCCAGCGGGAAGTGGATCGGGGTGCCGTCGACGTACTGGTGCTGGTAGCTCATGCGCGGTCTCCTGCTCAGGCGAAGATCTTGCCGGGGTTCATGATGCCGTTGGGGTCGAACACCGCCTTGATCGCCTTCATCGCGGCGATTTCGACGGGTGAGCGGCTGTAGGCCAGGTAGTCACGCTTGGTCATGCCGACGCCGTGTTCGGCGGAGATCGAGCCGTTGTACTTCTCCACGGTCTCGAACACGGACGTATTCACCGCGGCGCACTTGGCGAAGAATTCGTCCTTGGACAGCGTCTCGGGCTTGAGGATGTTCAGGTGCAGGTTGCCGTCGCCGATGTGGCCGTACCAGAGCACCTCGAAGTCGGGGTAGTCGGCGGCGACGATGGCGTCGATGTCGGCGAGGAAGGCCGGCACCTTGGAAACGGTGACCGAGATGTCGTTCTTGTACGGAATGAACGGCGCGATGGTCTCGGAGATGTCCTCGCGCAGGCGCCAGAGGTTCTTCAACTGGGTTTCGCTCTGGCTCATCACGCCATCGACCACCCAACCCTGCTCGACACAATGCTCGAAGGTCTCCAGCGCCTGTTCGGCGCGGCTCTCGGTGGTCGCCTCGAACTCCAGCAGGGCGTAGAACGGGCAGCGCGTCTCGAACGGCGCGGGGATGTCGCCACGCTCGAGAATCCGTGCCAGGCACTTGTCGGAGAAGAACTCGAAGGCGGTCAGGTCGAGCTTGCTCTGGAAGGCATGCAGCACCGGCATGATCGAGTCGAAGTCCGGTGCGCCGAGGACCATCGCGGTCAGGTTGCTCGGCTGGCGCTCCAGGCGCATGGTCGCCTCGACGACGAAGCCCAGGGTGCCCTCGGCGCCGATGAACAGCTGGCGCAGGTCGTAGCCGGTGGCGTTCTTGATCAGGTCCTTGTTCAGCTCCAGCAGGTCGCCGGTACCGGTCACCACCTTGAGCCCGGCGACCCAGTTGCGGGTCATGCCGTAGCGGATCACCTTGATGCCGCCGGCGTTGGTGCCGATGTTGCCGCCGATCTGGCTGGAACCGGCGGAGGCGAAGTCCACCGGGTAGTACAGGCCGTTCTCTTCGGCGAAGTTCTGCAGCGCCTCGGTGACCACGCCCGGCTGGCAGACCACGGTGCGGTCGGTGGCGTTGAAGTCGAGGATGCGATTCATGTAATCGAACGACACCACCACTTCACCGTTGGCCGCCACCGCAGCGGCGGACAGCCCGGTACGCCCGCCCGAGGGCACCAGTGCGACGTTGTGGGTGTTGGCCCAGCGCACGATGGCCTGGACTTCTTCGGCGCTCTTGGGGAAAACGATGGCCGAAGGCGCCGGGGCGAAGTGCTTGGTCCAGTCCTTGCCGTAGGCCTCCAGCGAAGAGGCATCGGTGAGCACCTTGCCGGGCTCGACCAGGGTCTTGAGTTCGTCGATCAGTACAGCGTCGGTCATCGCAAGAGCACTCGCTTGATTCATGGTCGCGGTGAGAACCGTTCAGGTCGCAACCAAGCCTGGAAAAAGGAACTCATGCTAGCATACGTCCCCCGCGATACGGGCTTCCCCGTATGCGCCGCCCGGGCTCCAGCCACACCGTGCGCTGTCCTTCCTCCTGCCATTCCACCGGGACCACAGGTAAGCAGATGAGCAAGACCTCCCTCGACAAGAGCAAGATCAAGTTCCTTCTTCTCGAAGGTGTCCACCAGAACGCCGTCGATACGCTCAAGGCCGCTGGCTACAGCAATATCGAATACCTCAAGACGGCGCTCTCCGGCGACGAGCTCAAGGAAAAGATCGCCGATGCGCACTTCATCGGTATCCGCTCTCGCACCCAGCTCACCGAGGAAGTCTTCGACTGCGCGAAGAAACTGGTCGCCGTCGGCTGCTTCTGCATCGGCACCAACCAGGTCGACCTGAGCGCTGCCCGCGAGCGCGGCATCGCCGTGTTCAACGCGCCCTACTCCAACACCCGTTCGGTGGCCGAGCTGGTGCTCGCCGAAGCGATCCTGCTGCTGCGCGGCATCCCCGAGAAGAACGCCGCCTGCCATCGCGGTGGCTGGATCAAGAGCGCGGCCAACTCCTTCGAGATCCGTGGCAAGAAGCTCGGCATCGTCGGCTACGGCTCGATCGGCACCCAGCTTTCCGTGCTCGCCGAATCGCTGGGCATGCAGGTGTTCTTCTACGACGTGGTCACCAAGCTGCCGCTGGGCAACGCCACCCAGGTCGGCTCGCTCTACGAGCTGCTGGGCATGAGCGACATCGTCACCCTGCACGTGCCCGAGCTGCCGTCCACCCAGTGGATGATCGGCGAGAAGGAAATCCGTGCGATGAAGCCCGGCAGCATCCTGATCAACGCCTCGCGCGGCACCGTGGTCGAGCTGGAGCACCTGGCCGCGGCGATCAAGGACGAGCACCTGATCGGCGCCGCCGTCGACGTGTTCCCCGTCGAGCCCAAGTCCAACGACGAGGAATTCGTCAGCCCGCTGCGCAACCTGGATCGTGTCATCCTCACGCCGCACATCGGCGGTTCCACCGCCGAGGCTCAGGCCAACATCGGCCTGGAAGTGGCCGAGAAGCTGGTCAAGTACAGCGACAACGGCACCTCGGTGTCTTCGGTCAACTTCCCCGAAGTGGCGCTGCCGTCGCATCCGGGCAAGCACCGCCTGCTGCACATCCACCAGAACGTGCCGGGCGTGCTCAGCGAGATCAACAAGGTCTTCGCCGAGAACGGGATCAACATCTCCGGCCAGTTCCTGCAGACCGACGAGAAGGTCGGCTACGTGGTGATCGACGTCGACGCCGCCTACTCCGACCTGGCGTTGGAGAAGCTGTACAACATCACCGGGACCATCCGCACCCGCGTGCTGTTCTGATCGACACGCCGCTGCGTTGAACAAGGGAGGCTTCGGCCTCCCTTTTTCGTCAGGGCTCCAGGCGTTGCGCGGAGCGCTCGAGGTGCTGCGTCTCTACCCGGTTCCTGCCGTTGTCCTTGGCACGGTAAAGCGCTTCGTCGGCAGCCTTCTGCAGGCTCTCCAGGTCACTGTCCGGCGTGCAACAGCTGATGCCGACGCTGACGGTGACCTGCAGCTCTTCGGCGAGCCCATTGAATACGTGCTCCTGCAGATCCTGGCGCAAGCGGTCGAGGAACTGCACGGCGGAGGCCAGCGGCGTATCGGGCATCAGCAGGATGAATTCCTCGCCGCCGACGCGGGCGAACAGGTCGGTGCCGCGCATCTGCCGTCGGCACAACTGGCCGAATTGGCGCAGGACCTGGTCACCGATCGGATGGCCATACTGGTCGTTGATCCGCTTGAAGTGATCGAGGTCCAGCAATGCCAGGCTCAGCGGGTAGTTGTGGCGTAGCGCGCGGCGCAGTTCGTGATCGGCGCAGACGCCGAACGCACGCCGGTTCAATGCGCCGGTGAGGCCGTCGGTGGTCGCCAGGCGCAGCAGCTTGTCTTCCAGTACCCGGCGATGGCTGACATCGCGGACCTCGGCGATCAACTGGCTGCCGTCGTCCAGGCGCGAGACGCGGACCTCGGCGGGGAAGCGACGGCTGCCGTTATGTAGCGCTGGCAGGTCGTGCGGTCGGCCGTCGGCTTGCTCGACCAGCGTGCGTGCCCGCGAGGGGTTGTCGAAGAGCTTTTCGAAGGGGCGTCCCAGCAGCCCTTCGCGCGAGCGTCCGAAGAGACGCTCGGCCGTCGGGTTGGCATCGCTGACCCGGCCGTCGTCGATCAGCAGCTTGGCGGCGCTGGCGACGCGCATCAGGCGCTCGAAACGCTGGGCGTTGGCCTCGGCACGCCGCGCATGGCGGCGGCTGTCGGTGAGGATGCGGTGCATGGTCATCAGCGTCAGGCCGTTGATGACCACCAGCCAGGCCGGCAGACCCAGGCTCAGCTGGAGCATCTCCGCTTGCGAACCCGGCGGCAACCAGTCGCCGATCGGATGCAGTTGCAGCGCCTGTGCCGCGCGCAGCAGTTGCAGCAGGCTGGTGCCGAGCAGTGCGACCATGACGAAGCGGCGCACGCCGCGAATGCCCTCGTCGTTGCGCGCCTGCCAGAGCACCCGTGCGGCTTCCAGCTGCAGGCCCGCTGCGATCAGCGCGTGCAGGGCGGTAAGCAGGCGTCCGTCGAAGGGCGAGGTGAAGTACCAGAGTTCGGCGACCAGCATCGCCAGCGTGCTGGTGGGCAGCAGCCAGTAAGGCAGCGGGCGGTCGAGAAAACGCAGCACGCCGAGTAGCACGATGGCTTCGCCGGCGAGCAGCAACAGGGCGGCGAGGATGTGCAGCCAGGGTTGCGGGTGCAGGTTGTAGGCCAGCGAGCAGAGCATGCCGGTGGCCACGGTCCAACTGCCGACCATCCACCAGCCGGGGCCGCGGTAGGGACGCGAGAATAGCCAAAGCCCGGTGCTGGTCAGCGCGCACGCCAGCAACAGGTTGAGGCCCAGCAACGCGGGCGATAGGTAAAGATTCTCCAACGGGCCGCCTCCATGCCGTCCGCCGTTGAGTCAGAGAGGCATTCTGCCATCCAGGGGAGCGGTTGTCTGCCTGGTCAGAAACGACTGAACAGAGCATGCCCCCTGGGGCTTTATGAGTGTGCTCTGAGAGTCGGCCGCCCGTCGGAAAACTTGAAGGCTTTTGCCGAGAATGAAGCGTCGAAAGGCGTTAGCCTTCGTCGATCTCGTGCTTGAGGGCTTCGTAGCGCTGTTGCAGTTCTTCGCGGATGCGCCGGCGCTGGCGCGCGTTGGCGAAGCGGCGTCGCTCCTCGGGGGTTTCCGGTTGCAGCGCGGGGACCTCCACCGAGCGACCCTCGTCATCCACCGCGACCATGGTGAAGAAGCAACTGTTGGTGTGGCGTACCGAGCGCTCGCGGATGTTCTCGGTAATCACCTTGATGCCGATCTCCATGGAGGTACGGCCGGTGTAGTTCACCGAGGCGAGGAAGGTCACCAGCTCGCCGACGTGCACCGGCTGGCGAAACATCACCTGGTCGACCGACAGGGTCACCACGTAGCGCCCGGCGTAGCGGCTGGCGCAGGCGTAGGCGACTTCGTCGAGGTACTTGAGCAGCGTGCCGCCATGCACATTGCCGGAGAAGTTGGCCATGTCGGGGGTCATCAGCACGGTCATGCTGAGCTGGGCGGTACCGGCTTCCATCGGGTCTTCCTTTGTCGCGGAAGACACACGATAACCCAGGCGTGGCGCGCCTGCCTGTTCTATCTCGCTATCCCGGCGATAGCCTTAGGCCTGATCGAGGTACCAGCGCCAGTCCTGTTCGCCGACTTCACCCATGAACTGCGCGTACTCGGCCTGCTTGATGGCGAGGAAGACCCGCAGGAACTCCTCGCCCAGCGCCTCGCGGGCCCAGGTCGAGGCCTGCAGCGCCTGGAGCGCGCCGAGCCAGTCGGTCGGCAGCTTCTCGTGGGCCTGGGCATAGCCGTTGCCTTCGACCGGCTCGCCGGGGTCGAGCCCCTCGCGGATGCCCCGATGCACTCCAGCGAGCAACGCCGCGGCGGCCAGATAGGGGTTGGCGTCGGCCCCACAGATGCGATGTTCGATGTGCCGGCTGGTCGCGGGACCGCCCGGTACGCGGAACGACACGGTGCGATTGTTGATGCCCCAACTCTTGGCCAGCGGCGCGTAGCTGTTGGCCTGGAAGCGGCGGAAGGAGTTGGCGTGGGGACAGAAGATCGCCAGGCTGCTGCCCAGGGTTTCCATCATGCCGCCGATGGCCTGGCGCAGCAGAGGCGTGCCGGCGGGGTCCTCGCTGGCGAAGAGGTTCTCCCCTCCGGCGTCGGCCAGGCTCAGGTGCAGGTGCATGCCGTTGCCGGAAAGCTCGGCGAAGGGCTTGGCCATGAAGCACGCCTGCAGGCCATGGCGGTTGGCCACGCCCTTGACCAGGCGCTTGTAGCGCACGCCTTCATCGATTGCCTGCAAGGCATCGAAACGGTGCTGCAGGGTGATTTCCACCTGCCCTGGTGCGTACTCGGAGATCGCCGTGCGCGCCGGGATGCCCTGCACTTCACAGGCCTCGTAGAGGTCGTCGAGGAACGGCTGCAGTTGTTCCAATTCCTGCACGCCGTAAACCTGGGTGGCCTGCGGGCGTCGACCGTTCATGCCGGCGGCCGGGCGTGGCCGGCCGTCCTCGGCGCTGTCGCGGTCGAGCAGGAAGAACTCCAGTTCGACCGCCATCACCGGATGGTAGCCATCGGCTTGCAGGCGCTCGATCACCCGCGCCAGCACGTGACGTGGATCGGCGGGGCTGGCGGGTTGGCCCAGTTCCGGGTGCATGCTGACCTGCAACTGCCCGGTGGGACGTGAGCGCCAGGGTTGCAGGGTCAGGCTGCCGGGCAGCGGGAAGGTCCAGCAATCGGCATCGCCGACGTCCCAGACCAGACCGGTCTGCTCGACGTCATCGCCGTTGACGGTCAACCCGAGGATGGTGCTCGGCAGTGGCCGGCCGCCCTCGTAGACCGCCAGCAGCTCCTCGCGGTGCAGCAGCTTGCCCCGCGGCACGCCATTGGCGTCGATGATGAACAGCTCCAGGCTGCGCACCTCGGGGTGCGCGGCGAGGAAGTCGCGGGCCTCCTGGGGATCGGCGAAACGCATCGGTGGTCGTCCTTGTTCGAACTCAGGCGCGTGCGCCGGGGATCGCCAGCAGTTCTTCGAGCCCTTCGCCGAGCAGTTGCAGCAACTGGTCCACGTCCTGCTCGGTGGTCTGCGGCGCGCACAGCATCATGTTGTGGAACGGCGTGATGAGGATGCCGCGGTTGATCAGGTACAGGTGCAGCGCCTGCTCGAGGCTGTCGTGGAAGGCCGCCTCCGCCTCGGCGCCATTCTTCGGCGCGCTGGCGCAGAACTGGAATTCGCAGCGGGCGCCGAGCTGGGTCACCGACCAGGGCAACTGCAACCGCGCGAACAGTCCGCGCAGGCCATCGGCGAGGCGCGTGGTCAAACTCAGCATGTGCGTGTAGGCCGCTTCGCTGGCGACCTCTTCGAGGTTGGCGCGCAGGCAATGCATGGCCAGCGCGTTGCCGGAGAGCGTGGTGCCCATGCCGCTGTGACCGTGGCCGTGGATCATCTCGCTGGCATGTTCGCGAACCAGGCGCATGGCCCGCGCCATCTCTGCGGTGCAGCCGTATACCGAACAGCTCACGCCGCCGGCGATGGCCTTGCCGAGGGTCAGGAAGTCGGGCTCCAGGTTCCAGGCGCGGGTGCAGCCGCCGGGGCCGGTGGAGAGGGTGTGGGTCTCGTCGAGGACCAGTAGGCTGCCATGGCGCCGGGTGGCTTCGCGCACCTGCTGCAGGAAGCCGGGCTCCGGCAGCACCATGCCGATGTTGGTCATCGCCGGTTCGCAGAGCACGGCGGCGATGTCCTGGCGGGCCAGCGCGGCCTCCAGCGCGGCGAGGTCGTTGAACGGCACCACACGGGTGTGCTGGGTGAGGTTGCGCGCCTGGCCGATGAGCCCGGCGCGATGGATCGTGTGACCTTCGCGGCCACGCACCATGGTCTCGTCCACAGCGCCGTGGTAGCAGCCGTCGAACACCAGGATGACCTTGCGTCCGGTGATCGCGCGGACCCAGCGCAGGACGAAGCGATTGGCATCGCTGGCGGTGGTCGCGACCTGCCAGAACGGCAAGCCGAAGCGTTGCGCCAGCAGCTCGCCGCAGACCACCGCGTCTTCGCCGGGCAGCATGCTGGTCAGGCCACGGCCGGCCTGCTCGGCCAGGGCGCGGGCGATCGGCGCCGGCGAATGACCGAACATGGCGCCGGTATCACCCAGGCAGAAGTCGCCGTAGTCATGCCCGTCGGCATCGCGGAAGCGCGCGCCCTGGGCCGCTTCGACGAACAGCGGCACCGGCGTGGACCAGTCGCTCATCCAGTGCATCGGCACGCCGCCGAACAACGAGCGACGTGCGCGCTCGGCAAGGGCGACGGAGTTGGGATTGGCGCTGAGGAAGCGTTCGCGCTCCCGGTCGGCCAGGGTTCCCACAGCGTGTTCGGCGATACCGCTAACGGACATGTTGAACGCCTCGTGCATTTTTTCGCACGTCATCCTGTGGGCCGGTGCGGCCTGCTGTCAAGCGGCTACAGCGCCTGCTCGCGGATACTCAGAGAGAGCCTGTGGGAAGCCCCGGGGGCGAGTGTCCGAGCGTCCTCCAGGAGGTTGCCGGTCTCCACGCAAAGCATGCGCTGCCAGGCGTCGTCGGCGAACTGCGAGAGGCGCTGGGCCTTGTCGATCCAGGGATTCCACAGCACCGCGGACGACGAACCCTGGCTGTCGAGGACGATGCGGCGCTGCCAGGCCGGGTCTTCGATGAGCAGTTGCGCGGGTACGTCGAGGTAAACGCGATCGGTTTCGCCGGCGAAGGTGACGGGCGTGTCCTGCCCGTAGCGCTGCCAGTCCCGCAGCGCATCGTAGTAATGGCAACCCCGCAGGCCCTCGACGCGCACCTGGCGCACGTCGGATACCGCGTAGTAACTGTGCAGCGCCTGGCTGAAGGCCAGGGGACGGCTGCCGGCATTGTGGTTGTCGAGGGTCAGTTGCAGGCCCTGCTCGTCGAGCCGCAGGCGGAACTCCACATGCGGGGCCGTCGGGCACTCGGGCAGGGGGAAGGCGGGCGCCTGCAGGGTGAATACCAGGGTCACCGCCGCGTCCGCCTCGATGACGTCCTGCAGGTGCCAGTCGATGCCGCGCACCAGGCCGTGGAACGGCGCGGCGCCCTCGCCCTGCCACAGCTCGCGCACCGGCAGAGGGTTGCGCGCCAGGTCGCCGAACCAGGGCCAGCACAGCGGCACGCCGCCGCGCAGCGACTGTCCGCGGGCGAAGGCGGCCTGTTCGCTGAGCCAGATGATCGGATGCTGCTGCTGCCGGTAGTCGAGCACCTGCGCGCCCTGCTCGGCGACCCGTAGTTCGGACGCACCGTTGCGAATGTGCCAGCAGGTCAGTTCATCGTGCTGCTGGCGCTGGATCTGGATGTCGGCCATGACGGGCTCCGGGAGGGCAGGGGCGGACGGAACGCCGGCTAGCGTAGGCGTTCGGATCTTACGGAGCAAAGGGACTGCGGGCGGGGGCGAGTGTTCCCGCGGAGCGCCTGGAAAGCGCTTCTGCACACTCATGGTGCGTGAAAGGGAGTGAGCCTGGGAGTTGCCCCAATATCAAGCAATTTATGTGCCTTTTTATCGCTCTGGCCACCGCCGGGACCGTAACTGTACCTACGGAGGCTCGCAAGGTTGTTCATAGGATGGCCACGAACCATTCGAAGCGATACACCGAGCGCGCCTACAGGCCGCTCCGAGCGAGGAAACACTGATGGGCGACACTTTCCACGGCGTCATCGCCTTCGCACTGCTGGGCAGCCTGCTGCTGCTGGGCAGCGTGCTCCGCTACCGGGTGCCCGTGCTGCAGCGCACCCTGATTCCGGCCAGCGTGATCGGCGGGGTGATCGGCTTCGCGCTGCTGTCCCTGGGTTGGCTACCGGGCTTTGCGCCGAGCGACTTCTCGGCGATCACCTTCCATGTCTTCACCCTGAGTTTCATGTCCCTGTGCCTGACCGGGGCCAGCAAGGACCGTAGCCTGAGCGGCGGCAGCGTGGTGCGCGGCGGCCTCTGGCTGACCATCATCTGGACCGCCAGCCTGGGCCTGCAGGGCGTGCTCGGGCTGGGCGTGTTCCTCGGCTACGACGCCGTCACCGGCAGCGAGATCAGCCCCTGGCTGGGCGCCATCATCACCCACGGCTTCACCCAGGGTCCGGGCCTAGCCCTGACCTACGGGACCATCTGGGAGAAGGACTTCGGCATCGCCGACGCCGCGCAGATCGGCATCATCTATGCCTCGCTGGGCTTCCTCATGGCGTTCCTGGTGGGCGTACCGCTGGCGCGCCGGGTGATCGGCCGCGGGCTCAACCTGAACCGCGAGTCGCGCATCGACGAGCACTTCCTCAGCGGCTTCTTCCGCAACAGCGAGCCGCCGCTGGCCGCGCGCAGCGTCACCCATCCGGCGAACATCGACTCGCTGGCCTACCACCTGGGCCTGCTCGGCGTGGCCTACGTGCTCACCTACGGCTGGCTGAACGTGATGCAGCCGCTGGTGGCCGATGCCAAGCCGTTCGGCATCAGCCTCTCGGTGCTGTTCAGCTACAACCTGTTCTTCATCCATGGCGTGCTGGTGGCGGTGCTGATGCGCATGCTGATCGACCGCCTGGGCCTGGCGCGCTTCGTCGATGACGAAACCGTCAAGCGCGTGACCGGCAGCTCGGTGGACTTCACCGTGGTCGGCACCCTGATGAGCATCAAGTTCGCCGTGCTCTACACCTTCCTGCTGCCGATCCTGCTGATCACCGTGGTCATCACCCTGTTCACCCTGGCGCTGTGCCTGTTGCTCGGGCGTCTGAGCGGCACCCTGGGCCACGAGCGCGCGGTGACCGCCTTCGGCTGCTGCTGCGGTTCCACCGGCACCGGTCTGCTGCTGCTGCGCATGCTCGACGCCAACTTCGCCACCTCGGTGCCCAAGGAACTGGCGTTCTTCAACCTGGCGATCATCATCGTCAACATTCACCTGCTGACCATCTTCGCGCCGATCGCACCGTCGATGAGCGTGGGCGGCTACGTCGCGGTCTTCGGGGGGACCTCGCTGGTCGCGCTGGCCTTCGGCGGACTGTTGCTGAAATGGCCGAGAGCGGTTGGCAATGGACTGGCCGGGGAGGCCTGAGGCATGTCCACCACTGTTTTCGCCGCACGCAAGATCATCACCATGAACCCGTCGCAGCCCTACGCCACGCACATCGCCGTGCGTGACGGGCGGATTCTCGGAGTCGGCACGCTGGAGACCCTGGCCAGCCTGCAGCCCTTCGAAGTCGACGCGCGCTTCGCCGACGCGGTGATCCTGCCGGGCTTCGTCGAAGGCCACAGCCACGCCCTGGAGGGCGTGATGTGGGACTACCTGTACCTGGGCTACTTCCCCCGCCGCGATCCCGAAGGGCGCCGCTGGGACGGCCTCACCTCGCTGGCCCAGGTGCAGCAGCGCCTGGCCGAGCAGGCCGCCAGCCTGGCGCCGGGCGAGCCGCTGATCGCCTGGGGCTTCGACCCGATCTACTTCGACGGGCCGCGCCTGGACCGTCACGCCATCGACGCGGCGGTCGCCGACCGCCCGGTGGCCATCCTCCACGCCAACCTGCACGTGATGACGGTGAACAGCGCGATGATCGAGCGGGTCGGCATCGACGCCGGCGCCGGTGTCGAGGGCGTGCTGCTCGACGAGCAGGGCCAGGTCAGCGGCGAACTGCAGGAAATGGCCGCGATGCACGCGGTGATGGCGCACTTGCAACTGGGCATCCAGAGGACCGTCGATGCGGCCTCCCTGCAGCGCTACGCGCGGGCCTGCCGCAACGTCGGCATCACCACCGCCACCGACCTGTACAACCCGCTGTCGGACGAGGCGCGCGAGCAGATGCGCCTGGCCAGCGAGTCGGAGGCCTTCGCCATCCGCCTGCTGCCGGCGATGGGGGCGCTGAGCTACGACGCCGAGGAAGGCGTCGCGCGCGTGCTCGCCGCGTGCGGCGAATCGCGCGACAACCTGCGCTACGGCCTGGTCAAGCTGATGACCGACGGTTCGATCCAGGGCTACACCGCGCGCCTGCAGTGGCCGCACTACCACGACGGGCATCCCAACGGCCTGTGGAACGCGCCGCCGGAAACCCTCAAGGCGATGGTCCTGGCCTACCACCAGGCCGGCCTGCAACTGCACATCCACACCAACGGTGACGAGGCGGTGGAGCTGATGCTCGACGCCATCGAGGAAGCGCTGACCCTCTGGCCGCGCGCCGATCACCGCCACACCCTGCAGCACTGCCAGATCATCAGCCACGCACAGATGCGCCGTGCGCAGCGCCTCGGCGTGTGCCTGAACATGTTCTCCAACCACCTGTTCTACTGGGGCGACATCCACTACGAGCGCACCCTCGGCCACGAGCGTTGCCAGCGCCTGGAGCCGATCGCCTCGGCGCGCCGCCTGGGCATCGTCACCACCGTGCACTGCGATGCGCCGGTGACCCCGCTCGGCTCGCTGCACACCGCCTGGTGCGCGGTGTCGCGCAGCACCGCCAGCGGCCGCGTGCTCGGCGAGCTGGAGAAGGTCGGGGTGGAGGACGCGCTGCGCATGATCACCCTGGATGCCGCCTACACGCTGCGCATGGACCACCTGGTCGGCAGCCTGGAGATCGGCAAGTTCGCCGACATGACGGTGCTCGAGGAAGATCCGCTGGCGATCGAGCCGGAGCGCCTGGGCGAGATCGCCGTGCGCGCCACCGTGCTCGGCGGCCGGGTGGCGCATGTCGACTGAGGCGATCCCGGTCGAGCTGATCAGCGGGTTCCTCGGTGCCGGCAAGACCAGCTACCTGAACCAGCTGATCCGCGACGGCCTGCCGCCGGACAGCGTGCTGCTGATCAACGACTTCGGCGCCATCAATATCGACGCCGAACTGGTCGACTACCGCGACGACCGCGTCATCCGCCTCAGCAACGGCTGCATGTGCTGCTCGCTGGTGGGCAGCGTCGCCGAGCAGATCCACGCCACCCTGGCCTTGCCGGTGCGCCCGGCGGCGCTGTTCATCGAGATGAGCGGCGTCGGCCGGCCACGCAGCGTGATCGACGTGATCGCCCTGGCCAGGGAATTTCGCCTGAGCGATGTGACCTGCCTGGTGGACGCCAGCGCGGTGGCACGTCACCAGGGCAACCCGCAGGTCAGCGACATCTGGTTCGAGCAGATCCGTGCGGCCACTCGCCTGCTGCTCAACCGTGGCGGCGACGCCGCGGCGCGCAGCGCGCTGCAGGCGCAACTGCGCGAGCTGGCGCCGCAGGCCACGCAGACCTGGCTGCCCGGCCCGCCGGTGGCCGCACAGAGCGCCCCGGCGCTGCTTGCCGGCAGTCTCACCACGCGCACCGCACGCCTGCCGGCGGCGCTGCCGCGGGACTGGCTGCAGGCCTTCTTCGCCCGGCATGCCGCCTGCCTGCTGCGTGCCAAGGGCATGCTCATGCTCGACGACGGCGCCGAGCCCTACTGCGCGGTGCTGCAGCTGAGCGGCGGCCGGCTGTCGCTGACGCGCAGTGCGCGCGCCAGTTTCGTCGGCCAGTTGGTGTGCATCGGCGTGCAGTCGGCGGCCTTCGACGCCTGCCTCGCCGAGCTCGAAGCCGGCGTCTAGTCGAACCGCCGGCCGCTGCGGTTGCCGCGCCCGGTGTGGCTCAGGCCGGGCTGCCGACGCTGGCAGGCAGCGAGCGAATCTTGCCTGGGTTGAGCAGGTGCCGCGGGTCGTTGGCGGCCTTGCTGGCGAGAATCGCCGGGCTCAGCGAGCCGCCGTGCTTGCCGTCCTCAAGGGTATAGACGTGGGAGTTGTTGACCTTGATGCCCAGCGATTCGTGCAGACGCATCAGCGCTTCCAGGCGCTCGTTGCTGCTGTGGCGCACCAGCGGCAGTCCGGTAATCAATGGCGTGCCATTGGCCAGGCGGATGAACTCCAGGTGGGTCAGCACCTCGTCGCCGACTTCGGCGCGCAGCGCGGCGAGCTGTTCCAACACCTGGCTGCCGTCGTAGTTGGTTTGCAGGTTGGTCAGGCCCTTGTCGTACTTGAGTGCCTGCAGGGTCGCGTGGTTCCAGCAGTGCTCCATCAGCGTCAGTCCGCTGGACTTGGCCTGCTCGAACGTCTGCGTCCACAGTTGCTCGCCGCCATGCGCCTCGCGCAGTTGGGCCAGCGGCAGACGGGAATGCGGTGCGGCCAGGGTCATCACCAGGTACTGGCCGTCGGCCAGGCTGAAGGGGATTTCCTTGAAGTAGTTGGCGGCCTGGCTGTCATACAGCGACAGCTCGCGCTTCTCGATGCTCACGCTGTCCAGCAGCTGGCGGCAGAAGGCGTAGGCCGACTCGATGCTGGCGAAGCCGAACAGGTACTCGTCCCAGGCGCGTGCCGGGGCCAGTGCCAGTTCCATGTCGATCAGCACGCCGTTGGTGCCGTAGGTGTGGTGGTAGGTGAGCAGATCGGCGCCGCTGATTTCCAGCACGCGCGGCTCGGCCTCGATGGTCAGCACGCGGATGCGCTGCACCGTGCCGGGTGCCGAGATCGGCCCGTAGTTGATCGAACCGACACCGCCGAAGCCGCCGGCGAACAGCCCGCCGATGCTCGCCGCCTTGTAGGTGGAGGGCAGGCAGCGCAGTTCCCAGCCCTTCTCCCGCACGCGATCTTCCAGCTCGGCGATGCGCATGCCGGCCTGCACCCGCACCAGGCCGTCGCAGAGCCATTCCAGGCTGGTGCAGGCGGTCATGTCGAGGACCACGCCGCCGGCCAGCGGCACGGCCTGGCCGTAGTTGCCGGTGCCACCGCCGCGCACGGTCATCGGAATGTCGAGGTCGACGCAGGCACTGACCACGGCCTTGAGCTGCGCCTCGTCATGGGGACGCACCACCAGGTCGGCCTTCTTGTCCGCCAGTTGCGGCGCGAGCAGTGGGCTGAACCAGTAGAAGTCCTTGGAGAGGCGTTTGATATGGATCTTCGAGGTGATCCATTCAAGCTCCGGCAGGCGTTGCTGCAGGGTGTTCAGGGTGTCCGTCGAAATCATGGCAGTCTCGGTAGGTCAGGGGAAAAGGGGCTCAGGCTTCGCTTTCGTGCCAATGGCCGATCGCCAGGCGGGACAGCACGGACATGCCGACGAACAGCATGACCCCCGTCAGCGAAATCAGCATCAGTGCGGCGAACAGGCGCGGGATATTCAGTTGGTAACCCGACTGCAGAATCTGGTAGGCCAGTCCGGTATTCGAGCCACCCGTGCCGGCGACGAACTCCGCGACCACCGCGCCGATCAGCGCCAGGCCGCTGGCGATACGCAGCGCGGCGAAGAAGTACGGCAGCGCCGAGGGCACGCGCAGGCGCCAGAGGGTCTGCCAGCGGCTGGCGCGACGCAGGCGGAAGTACGCCAGCAGGTTCGGCGAGACGCTGCGCAGGCCCAGGGTGGTGTTGGAGATGATCGGGAACAGCGCCACCAGCGAGGCACACACGGTCAGCGCCAGGGTGGTGTTGCTGATCCAGATGATGATCAGCGGCGCGATGGCCACGATCGGGGTCACCTGCAGCAGCACCGCGTAGGGGAAGAACGCGGTCTCGATGGTGCGGCTCTGCACGAAGACGAAGGCGATCAGCACGCCGACGACGATCGCCACGGCGAACGACAGCAGGGTGATCTTCAGCGTGTAGAGCAGCGCCGAGCTGAGCAGACCCCAGTCGCTTACCAGGGTCTTGGCCACCGACAGCGGTGCCGGGAACAGGTATTCCGGCACCTTGCCCAGCGTCACCGTGATCTGCCACAGGGCCAGCAGTAGCGCGGCAATCAGGGTGGGGATGAAGACGCTGCGAAAACGCTCGCTGCGCCACAGGGGCTGACGCGGATTCATGCTTCGTCCTCCGAACTGGCGGCGGCCATCAGGCACCCATGCAGTTGCATGGCGTACTCGCTGAAACGCGCGCTCAGCCGGAACGCCGGGCTGCGCGGGAAGGGCTCTTCGATGCGGATGTCGGCAACCACGCGGCCGGGGCGGGCGGCCATCACCACCACACGCTCGGAGAGGAACACCGCCTCATGGATCGAGTGGGTGACGAACATCACGCTCAGGCCGTTCTTCTGCCACAGATCGAGCAGGTCGCTGTCGAGCTTGAAGCGGGTGATCTCGTCGAGCGCACCGAAGGGTTCGTCCATCAGCAGCAGGTCGGGTTGCACCACCAGCCCGCGGGCGATCGACACGCGCATCTGCATGCCGCCGGACAGCTCGCGGGGCAGGGCGTCGGCGAAGCGCGACAGGCCCACCAGTGCCAGCACCTCATCGACGCGGGCGTCGATCTCGGCGCGTGGCCGCTTTTCCAGCTCCAGCGGCAGGCTGACGTTCTTGCGCACGCTGTGCCAGGGCATCAGCGAGGCCTCCTGGAACACGAAGGACAGCGAGTGGCCGGTCTCGTGCAGGCGCGCGCCGGGCTTGTTCCACAGCAGCAGGCGGCCGTCGGATGGATCGGTGAGGCCGGCAACCATCTTCAGCAGGGTGCTCTTGCCGCAGCCGGAGGGGCCCAGCAGGGTGACGAACTCGCCCTCGCGGATCTTCAGGTCGACCGGCATCAGCGCGCGGGTGCCGTTGGGGTAGACCTTCTCGCAGGAGAGCAGCTCGACCGCGTGGACCTCGCTGTCGGAGGGCGCCAGCGGCGCCTCCGACGTCAGGGCTTCGCGAGCGCTCATGGCAATACCGGCGCTTGGGTGATGAAGCGGGTCGTGTAGACCTCCGACAGGGAGACCTTGCTGTCGTCGACCAACTGGTTCTTCACCGCCATGTTCCAGGTCTGTTGCATCCGTTGCTCGGTGATCACGCCGATGCCCTGGGTCGCCGCATCACCGCCGATAAGGATGCCGGTATTGCGTAGCAGGTTGAGTGCGAACGCGAGCTGCTCATCGCTCATGTTGGGGTTTTCTTTCTTGATCAGCGCGTTGCCCGCTTCGGGATTGGCCAGATAGTCCTTCCAGCCCTGCATGGTGGCTTCGAGGAAGGCTTGCACCTGCTCGGGATGCTCCTGGATCACGTCGTCGCGGCAGGCTATGGAGTTGCCGTAGGGCGGATAGCCGGCTTGGCCCAGGGAGAACACCTTGTAGTCGGCACCCGCCTGTTTCATGGCGAAGGGCTCGGAGCCGATATAGCCCTGCTGCGCCAAGTTCGCGTCGGCCATGAACGGCTGGATATTGAAGGTGTAGGGACGCACCATCTCGTCGCTATAGCCGAAGCGCTGCTTGGCCCACGGCCACCAGGACGAATGCGCGCTGGAAGAGATCAGGAGGGTGTGCCCCTTCAGGTCCTCCAACGAAGCGATATCGCTATGGCTGATGATCACGACGGGGTCGTACTGAAAGCTGCTGGCGACCATGGTCATCGGTATGCCCTGCTGGCGCGCCAGCATGGTGCCCAGGTCGTCTCGGATGATGCACTGCGCTTGGCCAGCGGCCAGCAGTTGCGTGGAGTTGACCTGCGGTCCGCCCATGCGCACGGTCACGTCGAGGCCCTTGTCGGCGTAGAGGCCTTCGGCCTTGGCCTGGTAGAAGCCGCCGTGCTCGGCCTGAGCGTACCAGTTGGTGATCACGGTGAACGGGGTGGCGGCCTGGGCCTGGGCGCACGCGAAAGCGGCGGTCAGGGAAAGCACTGCGCTGCCGCAGCGGGTCCAAGCACGGGAAAGTCTTTTTGCCTGCATGACACGGTCTCCAAACGTTCTGGTTATGGGGTGCTGCGGTTTCAGTCGTGGGTCTGTATGTGGCCGGTGAAGTGGCCACGGCCCCAGGTGGGCACGTCGCGTTCCAGCCAGCGCGCCTGATGCACTTCACGGATCGCCTGGGCCCACTGGCTGGCCAGTTGCTCGAGCAGCTGCGCGCCCTGTTCCGGAGTGGCGCCGGTGGGATCGCCGATGACTCCGGTGGGGCCGAAGTCGCGGGCTGTCCAGGCTGCTGCCGGGCGGGTGCTGGAGAGCGTCGGGCAGGGGAACGGCGGCGGGAAATGGGCTTCGGCGCGGTCCATGTGCAGGGTGTCGGGGGCCAACTGCATGAGGATCGCGGTCTCGCCGTGGCCGGCGTGCATGGCCAACTGGCGTTCTTCTTCGGAGAAGAAGCTGGTATCCACCTTGACGCTCCAGGCGGAACGGGTGATGACCATGAAGTCGCCGTGGCGCAGACGCATCTCGCGCGCGGCCATTTCCAGCGGCTGCGGCTGGCCGCCGTGGGCATTGACCATGATGAATTTGCGGAAGCCGGCACGGTATACCGATTCGCCGATCTCCTGGATGGTGTGCAGGAGAATCTCGCCGGTCAGGGTCATGGTGCCGGGGAAGTGCAGGTGCTCGTCGGACTTGCCGTAGGTGATCGGCGCCAGGGCGTAGGCGGGGATGTCATCCTCGAGCAGCTCCATGGCCTTGCCGACCACGCCGGCGCCGATGATCGAGTCGGTGGCGCAGGGCATGTGCGGGCCATGCTGTTCGATGGCACCGACCGGCAGCACGATGACGGTGTTGGCCTTGTCCTCGAGGGCGTCGACGTCGGTCCAGCTGAGGTACGGCAGGAAGCGTTTGGCCGGGGTATAACCGTGTAGCATCGTTACTCCTTGGTGCCGCGCAGCGGCAGGTAGGCGGTGGCTTCGACTTCCACCAGGATGTCCTCGCTGGGCAGCATGGCGCTGACCTCGACGATGGTGGAAATGGGCGGTTCACCGGGGAAGAAGCGCCGGCGCACCTGGCTGTAGGCCGGGAAGTGGTCGAGGTTGCGGAAGTACTGCACCAGCTTGAACACGTCGCTCATCTGGCCGCCTTCGCGCTCGATGATCTGGCGGATGGCGTCGAGCACGTACCAGCTCTGCGCCAGGATCGGTCCCTGCTTGATGTCGCTGGAGAACTCACCGGTGCGCCCGAGGCTGTCGGCGACGTCCGCCGGGATGTCCTCGAAGCCGCGCACGATCAGGCGGCGCGCCGGGTCCACGGCAATCACCCCGGAGAGGAAAATGAAATCGCCCACGCGCTTGCTGGCGGCGTAGCGCGCCAGGGGCGCGCCCTGGCTGTTCTCGGTGCTCATCGGCGGCTCCTCGGCTCGTCGGTGGGGGAAAGAAGACTGGCCGGCAGCGTCTGCCCGGCGCGCACCACGCAGTGGCGCGGCTCGCTTGGCCAGCTCCAGGGATCACGGCTGTCGAACACCAGCCATTCGCCGACGGGCGCCTCGGCGCCCAGCGCGGCGCTGTCGCAGATCGCCCGCGACCAGCGGTCGAAGGCCTCGTCCAGCTGCGCGGCGAGTACGCCCAGGCGCAACGCGTCGAGCGGGTCGTAGTTGCCCAGCGGGTTGAAGGCGTCCTGCACGTTGTCGCTGGCCAGCAGCAGCGGAATATTCCGCGCCGCGGCCTCCTGCAGCAGGGTCAGGCCGCGCTGGCGCGGCGTGCGGCCGGGGCGCGCGTCCTGCAGGAAGAGATTGGTGGCCGGCAGCGCGACCAGCGTGATCGGCTGCGCAGCCACGCGCTCGAGCAGCGCCAGGGCGCCGTCCTCGGCCTGGCTGGCGAGGGCGCAGAGGTGGCCGCAGACGATGCGTCCGGGGAAGCGAGCAGGCAGCGCTTCGAGGGCATCGAGCAGGCATTCCAGGCCGCCGGCATGGCCGCTGAGTTCTTCGTCGATGTGCAGGTCCAGGTCCACCCCGGCGGCGGCGCTGAGCGCGACCAACTGGTGGATCGCCGCGGCGTCGAAGTTGCTGCTGTGGATGAAGGCGCCCATCTGCGCATCCTGGCTGGCCGCCACCTGGCGGATGATCGCCTGCGCACAGCCGGCGTCGGCGAGCAGCGGCAGCGGCACCAGCGCCACGCGCTGCAGGCGCAGGCGCTCCTGCCAGCGTTGTGCCTGCTCACCGAGTACCTGCCAGGCCAGCGGCGTGCGCTCGGCGTCGATCCAGTCCACGTGGCTGCGCAACAGCCGGGTGCCGGCGTCCCAGGCGGCGTGCAGGGCGCGCTCGCTGCGCTGGCGCAGGTCTTCGGCGTTCCAGTTGGTGTGCTGGTCGCGGCGCATCGCTTCGATGGCCGGCAGCAGGCCGGGCTGCAGCGCGCCGAGACGGCTGCGGGTGTAGGTCTTGTCCAGGTGGACGTGGGCCTCGATCAGCGCCGGCAGGACCAGCCGGCCGTGCAGGTCGATGACTTCGCCGGCGGGCGCCTGGGCGCCGGCCGGGCGCGGCGCGCCGCTGCCATCCAGCGGGATGTCCGCCAGCAGCGGCTGGCCCTGCTGCGACGGCCAGTCGGCAGGCAGGTACCAGCGCGGCAGGCGCGCATTGCTCAGCAGCGTCGGCGCAGGCATGCCTTACAGCTCCAGGGTCAGGCGCTTGGAATTGCAGCCGCCGCAGCACACGGCGAGGTATTCGGCGCGCTCGTCGTCGTCCAGGCACTGGTCGCCGTGTACCGGCTCGCCATCGCGCCAGGCGACCACGCAGCTGCCGCAGATGCCCTGTTCGCAGGCACTGTCGACGTTGATCCCGGCGCTGCGCAGGGTGTGCAGGATGGAACTGCCCTCGGCCACCTGGAGGGTCAGGTCGCTTTCGCTCAGGTACAGCTCGAAGGCGGTTTCCACCACGGTCTCGCTACCGGCGAAGGCTTCCTCGTGCCACTGCTCGGCGGGCAGCCCGGCGCATTGCTGGCGGACCCGGTCCATCAGGCCGACGGGGCCGCAGCAGTACACGTGGGTGCCGGCCGGCAGCGTCTGCAGCAGGCCCTGCACGTCGAGGTTCTCACGCGGGGCGCGGCATGCCTGCAGCGGCCAGCCGGAGGCTTGCAGCTGGGCGTCGAAGGGGCCGGCGCCGCGGCTGGAGCTGGCCACCAGCAGGGTGAACGGTTGCTGCCGGGCGCTCAGCGCGTGGGCCATGGCGATCAGCGGGGTCAGGCCGACGCCGCCACCCACCAGCAGGTGGTGCGGTGCGTTCTCGGCGAGGCCGAAGAGGTTGCGCGGCTCGCTCACCGCCAGCTCGACGCCGGGGCGCGCCTTGAGGTGCAGGGCGCGGGAGCCGCCGCGGCCCTCCTGTTCCAGGCGCACGGCGATCTCGTAGTAGTGGCGCTCGGCGGGGTCGCTGCACAGCGAGTACGCACGCCGTAGGTCATCCGTGATCTGCACCTCGATATGCGCGCCGGCGCTGAAGGCGGGCAGCTCGGCACCGTCGGCACGCTGCAGGCGCAGGTGCAAGACGTCGGCGCTGAGCATCCGGCTGGCGGTGATTTGCAGGGGGGTGAAGACGGCGGGATTCATGACTTGACCAAGTAGCTTGTACAATCGGTCAAATCATATGCATCAGCTATGCCAGCTGGCGGGTTGGATCAGCGGGCGGCGGGTGACAGTCCGCAGCCGAGCAGGACGAAGGTGATCAGTTCCTGTTCGATGCGCTGGCGCGTCTCGGGGTCTTTCAGCGAGGCGCCCAGCAGCAGTTCGGCTTGCAAGGTGTAGTCCGAGTAGTACTGGGTCAGCGCCCAGATGTGCATGATCAGCAGGCGCCCGTCGAGCGGACGCAGCTCGCCCTGCTGCACCCAGCGCTCGACGTTGGCGACCTTGGCGTGGGTGCTGCGCATCGCGCCGGGCCAGTAGTGCTCCAGGCGCGCGCCGCCGCTGAGGATCTCCATGGTGAAGATGCGCGACAGTTCGGGGTTTTCGATGGCGTAGGCGAGCTTGAGGCGGATGAACTCGCTGAGCGCCTCGCGCGGCGCCATGTCCGGCTGGCTGTCGAAGCTGAAGAAGCCGGTCCAGCTGTCGAGGACCTTCTTCAGCACCTGCGAGTAGAGCGCTTCCTTGTCTTCTATGTAGTAGTGCAGCTGGGATTTCTTCAGCGCCGCGCGTTCGGCGATGGCCTGGGTCGAGGCGCCCTGGAAGCCATGCTGGCTGAACTCTGCGATGGCCGCGTCGAGGATCTTGCGCATGATTTCCTGACGGCTCTGCTTGGAGCGTTCGGTTCGCAGGTCGAGCTTGGCCACGCTGTGCACTACCTCAGTGATTCTTCAGGGGTTTTCGCACCAACATGAGGCAAAAAGCCACATGGCGCACGGACCACCGTCCTGGCGTGTCCGGGCCGGGAGCATAACCCGTGGACGGGGTGTTGCGTCGAGTGGCGGGCGAGCGGCGAACGGCCGCCGTGTCCGGGCCAGGGTGACGCCGGCAGGCGGCTCAGGGTGGGGCGGCGGGCGCCGCTCAGCGGCGGGGCACCGGGCGGGTGCGGCCACTGCCGTCGATGGCGACGAAGACGAACACGGCTTCGGTGACCTTGCGCCATTCGCTGGAGAGCGGATCGTCGCTCCACACCTCGACGCGCATCTGGATCGAGCTGCGGCCGATCTCCAGCGCCTGGGTATAGAAGGCCAATTGAGCACCGACGGCCACCGGCACCAGGAACACCATGTGCTCCACCGCCACCGTGGCTACCCGGCCGCCAGCGACCTTGCTGGCCATGGCGGTGCCGGCCAGGTCCATCTGCGAGACCAGCCAGCCACCGTAGATGTCGCCGAAGCCATTGGTGTCGCGGGGTAATGCGGTGATCTGCAGGGCCAGGTCGCCCTGGGGCTCCAGGTTGTCTTCTTCGGGTTCGATCATGCCTCGAAACGCCTCTGCTGGGGGGCCGGAGCTGCGGTGCAGCGCAGCGCGCAGTATATCGGCGCCTCTGCCGCACAGCGACCTCCCGGCGCGTATTTGCCGTCACCTCTGTGTCGAGAGGTCGCAATTTGCTATCGTGCGCGACGCCTCAGCTTGTTGACACCCCTGCCGGTTTCCCACCGGGCGCGCTCCTCACCCCTGGAGCCGGCCCGTTGGCTTGGTTTCGGACAGATCCCGAACGGTCGGGCGTTGCGGTGGTGTTCTCGACACAGCCCGGGCCTCATGCCATGTATTTTCGAGAGCCTGACTCATGCACGCCATGCCAGCCAGCGGCGCCGCGACGACGCGCCCGCTGAACCGCAACGATTACAAGACTCTGTCGCTGTCCTCCCTGGGCGGTGCGCTGGAGTTCTACGACTTCATCATCTTCGTGTTCTTCGCCGCCGTGGTCGGCAAGCTGTTCTTCCCGGCGGACATGCCGGAATGGCTGCGCCAGTTCCAGACCTTCGGCATCTTCGCCGCCGGCTACCTGGCGCGGCCGCTGGGCGGGATCATCATGGCGCACTTCGGCGACCTGCTCGGCCGCAAGCGCATGTTCACCCTGAGCATCTTCATGATGTCGGTGCCGACCCTGGTGATGGGCCTGCTGCCGACCTACGAGCAGATCGGCCTGGCGGCTCCGCTGCTGTTGCTGGTGATGCGCATCATCCAGGGCGCGGCGATCGGTGGAGAGGTGCCCGGCGCCTGGGTGTTCGTCGCCGAACACGCACCGGCCAACCGGCGCGGCTACGCCAATGGCGTGATGACCGCCGGTATCGTTGCCGGCATCCTGCTCGGCTCGTTGATGGCGACGCTGATCAATACCCTCTACAGCCCCGCGGAAGTGGCCGACTGGGCCTGGCGCCTGCCGTTCCTCGCCGGTGGCGTGTTCGGTCTGTTCTCGGTGTACCTGCGCCGCTACCTGCACGAGACCCCGGTGTTCGCCGAGATGCAGGCGCGCAAGACCCTCGCCGAGGAACTGCCGCTGAAGACCGTGGTGCGCAATCATCGCGCTGGCGTGCTGATGTCCTGCCTGGTCACCTGGTTCCTTACCGCTGCCGTGGTGGTGGTGATCCTGATGACCCCGACGCTGCTGCAGAAACTGTACGGTTTCGCCCCGGTGCAGACGCTCGAGGCCAACAGCCTGGCGATCGTCGCCGCCTGCGTGGGCTGCGTGATCAGCGGCTTCCTCTGCGACCGTATCGGCGCCGGACGCGTGGTGATGGGCGGCGCGGTCGGTCTGACGGCCTCCTTCTGGTTCTTCTACACCCACATCGGCGCCAATCCGCAGCTGCTGTTCCCGCTCTATTCACTGTGCGGGCTGTTCGTCGGCACCATCGGTGCGGTGCCCTTCGTGATGGTCAACGCCTTCCCGCCGGTGGTGCGCTTCTCCGGCCTGTCGTTCTCCTACAACATGTCCTACGCGGTGTTCGGCGGCGTTACCCCGATGCTCGTCTCGCTGCTGGTCAAGGGCGGCCCGATGGGCGCCGTGTACTACGTCGCGGCGGTCAGCGTGGTCGGCTTCGTGGCCGGCGCGATGCTGCTGCGTAGCGGACGCTGAGTCCCCCTCGCGGGCGCCGCTGGCGCCCGCCTCCTGCCGCGAGTAATCCATGACCCGCACCGACGCCCTTTCCACTGCACCGCGCGCGCTGACCCGCAGCGACTACAAGACCCTGTCGCTGGCGGCGTTGGGCGGTGCCCTGGAGTTCTACGACTTCATCATCTTCGTGTTCTTCGCCACGGTGGTGGGGCAGCTGTTCTTTCCCGTCGATACGCCCGACTGGCTGCGCCAGTTGCAGACCTTCGGCATCTTCGCCGCGGGCTACCTGGCACGCCCGCTGGGCGGCATCGTCATGGCGCACTTCGGCGACCTGCTCGGCCGCAAGCGGATGTTCACCCTGAGCATCCTGCTGATGGCGCTGCCGACCCTGGTGATGGGCCTGCTGCCGACCTACGCGCAGATCGGCCTGCTGGCACCGCTGCTGCTGCTGGCCATGCGCATCGTGCAGGGCGCGGCGATCGGCGGCGAAGTCCCCGGTGCCTGGGTGTTCGTTGCCGAGCACGTGTCGGCGCGGCATGTCGGCTACGCCTGCGGCACGCTGACCAGCGGACTGTCGCTGGGCATCCTGCTCGGTTCGCTGATGGCCAACCTGATCAACGGCGTGTTCTCCCCCGAGACCATCGTCGACTGGGCCTGGCGCATTCCGTTCCTGGTCGGCGGCCTGTTCGGCCTGCTATCGATGTACCTGCGCCGCTATCTGCACGAGACGCCGGTGTTCGTCGAAATGCAGCGCAGCCAGGCGCTGTCCGCCGAGTTGCCACTCAAGACCGTGGTGCGCAACCACCTGGGCGGCGTGTCGCTGTCGGTGGCGCTGACCTGGCTGCTCTCGGCGGGCATCGTGGTGGTGATCCTGATGACGCCGACCTTCCTGCAGAAGCTCTACGGTTTCGATGCGGTCACCGCGTTGCGCGCCAACTGCCTGGCGATCATCTGCCTGTGCGTGGGCTGCGTGACGTCCGGTCGCCTGTGCGACCGCCTCGGCGCCGGGCGCGTGCTGCTGGCTGGCTGCCTGGCGCTGGGTGTCAGCTCGGTGTTCTTCTACGCGGGGCTGGTC
This sequence comes from Pseudomonas sp. R4-15, assembly GCF_055768815.1. Classification (NCBI taxonomy): domain Bacteria; kingdom Pseudomonadati; phylum Pseudomonadota; class Gammaproteobacteria; order Pseudomonadales; family Pseudomonadaceae; genus Pseudomonas; species Pseudomonas sp. R4-15. The sequence goes on along the minus strand of NZ_CM147293.1, from coordinate 556,480 downwards.
GAGCATCCGCAACGCCTGTTCGTCGCCTATGCGCTGGTGGGATTGTGCGTCGGTGTGGTTGGCGCGGTGCCCTACGTGATGGTGCATGCCTTCCCGCCGTTCGTGCGTTTCTCCGGGTTGTCGTTTTCCTACAACCTGTCCTACGCGGTGTTCGGGGGGCTGACGCCGATGGCCGTGGCGCTGCTGGTGAAATGGCAGCCGCTGGGGCCGATGTACTACGTGCTCGGACTCTGCGCGATGGGCGCGGCGATTGGCCTCGGCCTGATGCGCCGGGGCCGCTGAGGGCCTGCAAGGCCCCCGCTCCGGGCCTTCATACAACTGTCACATTCGATTCATAGAGTGTTCACATGGCCTCTCGATACTGGCCACCGTTACACCAACACTCGCAATGCTAGGAGCAAGCATGAAAGTGAATCGTCTGATGGCGGCCGTCACCCTGGTCGCCGCCGCAGCGGGCGCCAGCAGCGTCTTCGCCGCCATCGATCCGGCACTGCCGGAATACCAGAAGACCTCGGGCGTCTCGGGTAACCTGTCCAGCGTCGGTTCCGACACCCTGGCCAACCTGATGACCCTCTGGGCAGAGAACTACAAGAATCTCTACCCGAACGTGAACATCCAGATCCAGGCCGCCGGTTCTTCCACCGCACCGCCGGCACTGACCGAAGGCACGTCCAACCTGGGCCCGATGAGCCGTCCGATGAAGGACAGCGAAATCCAGGCCTTCGAGCAGAAGTACGGCTACAAGCCCACCGCCATCCCGGTGGCGATCGACGCCCTGGCCGTGTTCGTGCACAAGGACAACCCGATCAAGCAGCTGACCATGCCGCAGGTCGATGCGATCTTCTCCAGCACCCGCCTTTGCGGCGAGAGCAAGGAAGCCACCACCTGGGGCGACGTCGGTCTGACCGGCGAGTGGGCTTCCAAGCCGATCCAGCTGTTCGGTCGCAACTCGGTGTCCGGCACCTACGGCTACTTCAAGGAAGAAGCCCTGTGCAAGGGTGACTTCAAGTCCAACGTCAACGAGCAGCCGGGTTCGGCCTCGGTGGTGCAGTCGGTCTCCAGCACCCTGAACGCCATCGGCTACTCGGGTATCGGTTACCGCACCTCCAGCGTGCGCGCCGTACCGCTGGTCGACAAGAAAGGCAACGTCGAAGAAGCCAACGAGCAGAACGCCCTGACCGGCAAGTACCCGCTCTCGCGCTTCCTCTACGTCTACGTGAACAAGGCGCCGAACAAGCCGCTGGCTCCGCTGGAGGCCGAGTTCCTCAAGATGGTGCTGTCCAAGGCGGGTCAGGAAGTCGTGGTCAAGGATGGTTACATCCCGCTGCCTTCCAAGGTCGTCGAGAAGACCCTCAAGGATGTCGGCCTGTAACGCCTAGCGTTCGGACCCCACTCCTGCACGAGCCCGCCCACCGCGTCCGCGGTGTGGCGGGCCTCGGCACGCCCGGGGGCTGTCATGCGGTTGTCACAAAAGACTTCTAGAGTGACGCTCACCCACGCTGCCGATGCTACGTCGAGCCGACGAGAATTCCCATGAACGACCTGGCCAATTCCCCCATGAGCGACTCCTCCCAAGGCGTGCGCCTGGACTTCAACACTCCGGCGCAACAGCGCAAGCGGCGCGTGCGCGCCTTCAAGGACCGTTTCACGCGCTGGTACGTCACCCTGGGTGGCCTGGCGGTACTCGGCGCCATCACGCTGATCTTCTTTTACCTGGCCCATGTGGTGCTGCCGATCTTCTCCGGCGCGGACATGGAACCGATCGAGACGGCCAAGGCGTCCTGGCTGTCCAACCAGCCTGCCCCGTTGGCGCTGTCGATCGAGGAGCAGAACCAGGTCGGCATGCGCCTGGGCAGCGACGGCCACGTCCAGTTCTTCACCCTGGCCGACAACGTCGAGCTCAGCGACGAGCGTCTGCCGCTGCCCGACGGTGTGCAGATCAGCAGCACCGCGGACGACCAGCCGGGCAGCCGGCAGATGGTCGTCGGTCTCTCCGACGGGCGCGCGCTGGTGGTTCGCCAGGCGTTCCGCGTCACCTATCCGAACAACGTCAAGACCATCGTCCCGGTGCTCGAATATCCCTACGGCGATACGCCCATCGTCCTCGACGAACAGGGCCGTGCGCTGGAACACGTGGCGATGAGCGACGAGGATGGCTCGCTGATACTCGCCGCCTCGGTCGACAGCCAGTTGCAGTTGGTCTCGATCACCCGCGAGGAAAACCTGATGACCGGCGAGGTCACCGAGGACTCCGAGCGCATCGTACTGCCGCAGATCGCCGCGCCCATCCAGGCGCTGTACATCAATCCGCGTCAGCAATGGCTGTACGTATTCAACGGCGGCAATACCGCCGACGTCTTCGACCTGCGCAGCCGCAGCCTGAATGGCCGCTACAAGCTGCTCTCCGGAGATACCAAGATCACCACCGTGAGCCCGTTGCTGGGTGGTGTGTCGCTACTGGTCGGCGACAGCAAGGGTGGCATCGCGCAGTGGTTCATGGTGCGTGACGACGACGGCAAGCAGAATTTCACGCGCATCCGCGACTTCCGCCTGGGCGATGCCCCGGTGACCCAGATCGTCGCCGAGCAGCGCCGCAAGGGCTTTATCGCGCTGGATGCCAGCGGCCAGCTGGGCGTGTTCCACAGCACCGCCCACCGCACCCTGCTGATCGAGCACGTTGCCGATGGCCAGGCGCTGGCCGCACTGTCGCCGCGCGCCGACCGCGTGCTGGTGGAAAGCGCCGGCAAGCTCTCGCTGTTCGACCTCGACAACCCGCATCCCGAAGTGTCCTGGAGCGCGCTGTGGGGCAAGGTCTGGTACGAGAACTACGGCGAGCCGCAGTACGTCTGGCAATCGACCTCGGCGAACACCGACTTCGAGCCCAAGCTGAGCCTCACCCCGCTGACCTTCGGCACCCTCAAGGCGGCTTTCTACGCGATGCTGCTGGCGGCGCCGCTGGCGATCTGCGCGGCGATCTACACCGCCTACTTCATGGCCCCGGCGATGCGCCGCAAGGTCAAGCCGGTGATCGAGCTGATGGAAGCGCTGCCGACGGTGATCCTCGGCTTCTTCGCCGGCCTGTTCCTGGCGCCCTACGTGGAGGGCCACCTGCCGGGCATCTTCAGCCTGCTGCTGCTCACACCGGTCGGCATCATCGGTTTCGCCTTCCTTTGGAGCCGCCTGCCTGAGCGCATCCGCCTGGCCGTTCCGGAGGGCTGGGAGGCCCTGCTGCTGATTCCGGTGGTGGTGCTGGTGGCCTGGTTCTCGCTGGGCATGAGCGGTCACATGGAGAACTGGATCTTCGACGGCAACATGCGCGCCTGGCTGCACGACCAGGGCATCGGTTTCGACCAGCGCAACGCCCTGGTGGTGGGTCTGGCGATGGGCTTCGCGGTGATCCCGAACATCTTCTCGATCGCCGAGGACGCGGTGTTCAGCGTGCCCAAGAGCCTGACCTTCGGCTCCCTGGCCCTGGGTGCCACGCCGTGGCAGACGCTGACCCGCGTGGTCATCCTCACCGCCAGCCCGGGCATCTTCTCGGCACTGATGATCGGCCTGGGGCGTGCCGTCGGCGAAACCATGATCGTGCTGATGGCCACCGGCAACACGCCGATCATGGACGTGAACATCTTCGAAGGCCTGCGCACCCTGGCCGCCAACGTCGCGGTGGAAATGCCCGAATCGGAGCTGGGCAGCACCCACTACCGGGTCCTGTTCCTCGCCGCGCTGGTGCTGCTGAGCTTCACCTTCGTGATGAACACCCTGGCGGAACTGATCCGAACCCGCCTGCGCAAAAAATATGCATCCCTATAAACAGGCCGGCTCCGCCGGCCCAACTGATGACCCTCTCCCTCGATGGGAGAGGGTGCCCGCAGGGCGGGAGAGGGTGGAGGTGCCAGCAGCGGAGCCCAGCCAGGCTCTGCAGGCAGGGCCAGCGCCGGACGAGCCCCTCGCCCCTTGCGGGAGAGGGGTTGGGGAGAGGGGGCACAGCAGCGCGACGCCCGTGCGCAAGCCCGCAGCATCGAGTACGCCCGCCCAGGCGGCGTGACGAGCGAACACAGCACGGCCCTGCGCCCCTGGCGTACGGCATGACGAACGAAGGTACGAGCGGTGAAACAGAAGACCCTGAAATCCTGGTTCAAGAGTGGCGCCCCCTGGGTCTGGATGACCGGCGGCGGGGTTTCCATCGCGGTCATCATGACCGTCGGCCTGCTCTCGGTGATCGCCGTGCGCGGCCTGGCGCACTTCTGGCCGGCGGATGTGGTGCAGGCCGAGTACCAGGTGCCCGGCGAGGCACCCCGGCTGATCGCCGGCGAGGTGGTCGAGGCCGAGCAGGTACCGCGTGCGCGGCTGGCCTCCGCCGGCCTGCCGGTAAACACCGAAGGCGGCGAGTTCATGACCCGCGAGCTGCTCAAGGTCGGCAACCGCGAATTTGGCGCGGACTTCGCCTGGGTGGTCGGCGAGTGGCTGGGCGAGCAGAGCCGTCCGGCCGATCTGCTGGTGCTCGAGCGTCGCGAGTGGGGCAATTTCTATGGCTACCTGCTGGATGTCCGCGAGAACGGCCAGGTCGTCGCCCAGGGCGACCAGGCCTGGGACGCGCTGCAGGGCCGCCTGGACCGCGCGGAAGAGCTCTACGCGCAGATGGAGCGCTTGCAGCGCGTGGACATCGGCCGTATCAACCATGGCCTGGAGCGTCTGCGCCTGGAGACCCGTCGCCTGGAACTCGACGGTCGCCTGGACGCGGCGGCACAGGCCGACCTGCAGGCGCGTCGCGCCGAGCTGGATGCCGAGTACCAGGTGCTCGAAGCGCGCCTGGGCGAGATCAATAGCGCGGTCAATCGCGACGCCATCAACGTGCGCAGCGTGGACGGCCGCGAGCAGGTGTTGAGCCTGGCCAAGGTCGTGCGTGCCTATCGCCCCAACGGCATGTCGAAGACGGACAAGCTCGGTTTCTACTTCTCCAAGCTGTGGGAATTCGTCAGCGACTCCCCGCGTGAGGCGAACACCGAGGGCGGTATCTTCCCGGCGATCTTCGGCACCGTGACCATGACCCTGATCATGGCCGTGATCGTCACCCCGTTCGGCGTGCTGGCGGCCATCTACCTGCGCGAGTACGCCAAGCAGGGTCCGCTGACGCGGATCATCCGCATCGCCGTGAACAACCTCGCCGGCGTGCCGTCGATCGTCTACGGGGTATTCGGCCTGGGTTTCTTCGTCTACGTGCTGGGCGGTTCGATCGACCGCCTTTTCTTCCCCGAAGCCGCGCCGGCGCCGACCTTCGGCACCCCGGGGCTGATGTGGGCCTCGCTGACCCTGGCGATCCTCGCCGTGCCGGTGGTGATCGTCGCTACCGAGGAAGGCCTGGCGCGTATTCCGCGTAGCCTGCGCGAAGGCTCCCTGGCGCTCGGCGCGACCAAGGCCGAGACGCTGTGGAAGGTCGTCCTGCCGATGGCCAGCCCGGCGATGATGACCGGCCTGATCCTCGCCGTGGCGCGCGCCGCCGGCGAAGTCGCACCGCTGATGCTGGTGGGCGTGGTCAAGCTGGCGCCGGCGCTGCCGGTGGACGGCAACTACCCTTACCTGCACCTCGACCAGAAGATCATGCACCTGGGCTTCCATATCTACGACGTCGGCTTCCAGAGCCCCAACGTCGAAGCCGCACGCCCGCTGGTTTACGCCACCGCGCTGCTGCTGGTGCTGGTGATCGCGCTGCTCAATCTCTCTGCCGTGTTCATCCGCAACCACCTGCGCGAGAAGTACAAGGCGCTCGATCACTGACCGTTCAAGCCCTCGCGGCACAAACCCTTGCCACGGCCGGCGACACCGCCGGCCGCAGAAGAAACCCGGAGCCCAACATGAGTCACTCCACCCCGACCCACGGCATCGACCTGGAAGCCCTTGGCCGCAGCCGCCAGAGCCTCAACCTGGCGGACGAGGAAATCGCCCTGCAGGTGCCGGGCCTGAACCTCTACTACGGCGAGAAGCAGGCGCTGTACGACGTCAGCCTGAACATTCCCAAGCAGCGCGTGACGGCCTTCATCGGTCCCTCCGGCTGCGGCAAGTCGACCCTGCTGCGCACCTTCAACCGGATGAACGACCTGGTCGACGGCTGCCGCGTGGAGGGCCAGATCCTCCTCGACGGTCAGGACATCTACCGCAAGGGCGTGGAAGTCGCCGAACTGCGCCGACGCGTCGGCATGGTGTTCCAGAAGCCCAACCCGTTCCCCAAGAGCATCTACGAGAACGTCGTCTACGGCCTGCGCATCCAGGGCATCAACCAGAAGCGCGTGCTCGACGAGACCGTCGAGTGGGCACTCAAGAGCGCGGCGCTGTGGGACGAGGTGAAGGATCGCCTGCATGATTCCGCGCTGGGCCTCTCCGGCGGCCAGCAGCAGCGCCTGGTGATTGCCCGCACCGTCGCCGTGCAGCCCGAAGTGCTGCTGCTCGACGAACCCTGCTCGGCGCTCGACCCGATCTCCACGCTGAAGGTTGAGGAACTGATCTACGAGCTGAAGTCGCGCTACACCATCGTCATCGTCACCCACAACATGCAGCAGGCGGCGCGCGTCTCCGACTACACCGCGTTCATGTTCATGGGCAAGCTGATCGAATACGGCGACACCGACACCCTGTTCACCAACCCGGCGAAAAAACAGACCGAGGACTACATCACCGGACGCTACGGCTAGTCGCCAGCGCATCCCGGTGGTCACCCCGTTTTTTCGTGAGGAGCAGACATGATCAACAAAGAAGGCCTTACCCAGCACATCTCCCAGCAGTTCAACGCCGAGCTCGAGGAGGTGCGCAGTCACTTGCTGGCCATGGGCGGGCTGGTGGAAAAACAGGTCAACGACGCGGTCACCGCGCTGATCGACGCCGACTCGGGCCTGGCCCAGCAGGTGCGCGAGATCGACGACCAGATCAACCAGATGGAAAGCAACATCGACGAGGAATGCATGCGCATCCTCGCCCGTCGCCACCCGGCCGCCTCCGACCTGCGCCTGATCATCAGCATCTCCAAGTCGGTGATCGACCTGGAGCGCATCGGTGACGAGGCCAGCAAGATCGCCCGCCGCGCCATCGAACTGTGCGAGGACGGCGAGTCGCCGCGCGGCTACGTCGAGGTGCGTCACATCGGCGACCAGGTCCGCCGCATGGTTCAGCAAGCCCTGGATGCCTTCGCCCGCTTCGACGCCGAGCAGGCGCTGGCGGTGGCCCAGCACGACAAGACCGTGGACCGCGAGTACAAGACCGCGCTGCGCGAACTGGTCACCTACATGATGGAAGACCCGCGTTCGATTTCCCGCGTGCTGTCGGTGATCTGGGTGCTCCGCTCGCTGGAGCGCATCGGCGATCATGCGCGCAACATCGCCGAACTGGTGATCTACCTGGTGCGCGGTACCGATGTGCGGCACATGGGCCTCAAGCGCATGCGCGAGGAAGTCCAGGGCCCCGACGCGGAATAACGTCGCTGCGACATCCGCGGATGGCAGCGTGCCATTGACCGCTGACCATCCACGGAGGCTATCCTTAGCGGGTTATTCGCAGGAGTGGCCGATGAGCAGAGTGACCGTGCTGGTGGTGGACGACGCCTCCTTCATTCGCGACCTGGTGAAGAAGGGGCTGCGTGACCATTTCCCCGGCGTGCAGATCGAAGAGGCGGTGGACGGGCGCAAGGCCCAGCAGCTTCTCGGTCGCCAGGGCGTCGACCTGGTGCTGTGCGACTGGGAAATGCCGGAGATGTCCGGCTTCGAGCTGCTCACCTGGTGCCGCGGCAGCGACGCGCACAAGGCCACGCCGTTCATCATGGTCACCAGCCGGGGTGACAAGGAAAACGTCATCCAGGCGATCCAGGCCGGCGTTTCCGACTACATCGGCAAGCCCTTCACCAATGACCAGCTGATCGGCAAGGTGAAGAAGGCGCTGGCCCGCAGCGGCAAGCTCGAAGCCCTGATGAGTTCCGCCAAGCCGCACCGGCTGACCAGCAGCGGCATCGCCAACGATTCCCTCGCGGCACTGACCGGCTCGCGCAGCGCGCAGAGCGTGCAGGTAGAGAAGCCCGCCGCACGACCAGCCGCGCGTCCCGCGCCGGCCGCCGCGAAACCGCTCGCCAGCGCGGGTGCCGCACCGGGCGGGCGCGGCCAGGGCCAGTTGCGCCTTCCCGACGGCAGCCTGAGCTGCACCATCAAGGGCCTGAGCCTCAAGGAGGCGGTGCTGGTGGTAACCAGTGCGGAAGTGCTGCCGCAGGTGCTCGACAGCGCGGTGCTCGACCTGGAGCAGGACGAGGGCCGCGACGTGGCACGTCTGAACGGCTACCTGCACGCCGTCGCGGCGCTGGAGCCCAAGCCCGACAGTGCCTGGCTGCAGGTCACCTTTCGCTTCGTCGACAGCGATCCGCAGAAGCTCGACTATCTCTCTCGCCTGATCGCTCGCGGCACGACCCAAAAGCACTACGTCCCGGGCGCCTGATGCACCCGTCGGTCAGCCGTCGCCGTTGTTCGCCGGTTCCCCGCGGCACTGCTAAGGTGCCGGTATGTTTTTCCGCAGCAGGCAGGTAACCGTGCAGGGACGCAACTGGCTTCTCGGCGCCGTGTTCGGCCTGGCCGCCAGTGGTCAGGCCCTGGGGCTGACGGTCTACAAGTACACCGATGAGAACGGCGTGGTGACCTATACCGACCAGGTCACCTCGGGCGCCGAGGTCTTTCGTTTCAGCGACGAGGTGGTCGAGCACCTCGAGCGCCAGGTGCGCCTGGAGACCGTGCGCCACGCCGGTGGCGAGGCCCTGGTGGTGCACAACGAGCTGTATGCGCCGGTGGAGATCGAACTGGCCGTGGAGGATGCGCACAACGCCGTGGGCGTTCCCGCGGCGCCCATCCGCCGCGTGATCGCGCCGCGTAGCCAGGCGCGCCTGGTGGCGCTGGCCGCGCGCGATGCCAGCCAGCCGCTGAGTTACCACCCGCGCTTGCGCTATGCGCTGGGCGATCCGCGGCAGCCGATGCAGGCCTATCGTTATCCGTTGCCCTGGCGCGGTGGTCCGTTCCGCCAGACCCAGGGACCCAACGGTGGCTTCAGCCACAACACGCCCAAGGGCCGCTACGCGGTGGACGTCGCCATGCCCGAGGGAACGCCTATCGTCGCCGCCCGCGCGGGCACCGTGGTCAAGGTGGAGAACCGCCAGAGCGGGCGTGGCAACAACCCCTCGGGCAACTTCGTGCGCATCCTCCACGACGACGGCACCATGGGCGTCTACCTGCACCTGATGCGCGGTTCGGTGCTGGTCGGCGAGGGCCAGCGGGTCTCCGTCGGCACGCCCCTGGCGCGCTCCGGCAACACCGGCAACAGCACCGGTCCGCACCTGCACTTCGTGGTGCAGCGCAACCTGGGCCTGGCGCTGGAGTCGATCCCCTTCGATTTCTCCCAGCCGGTCGACAGCTTGCCCAACTTCGCGGTGGGCGGCGAATAGTCCAGGCAGTTTTTACCTAGCCAGCGACTACAAAAAACATCATTTCGCGAACATCGGCCTCTGCACAGAATGCCCGCAACGGCTGCCGCACGGGTGGCCACCCCCGTAGGCAGAAGCGAAGCAGGCAACCGATGAGCAACCCGAACCCAGGCGCCTTTCCGAACCGGACCGACAAGATCACTGACATCGATACCCTGGTGGTAGGCGCCGGCCAGGCCGGCGTGGCCATGAGCGAGCACCTGGGCAAACTCGGCGTGCCGCACCTGGTGCTGGAGAAGAGTCGGATCGCCGAGGGTTGGCGTAGTGCGCGCTGGGATTCGCTGGTGACCAACGGCCCGGTCTGGCACGACCGCTTCCCCGGCATGGAATTTCCCGGGCTCGATCCCGACGCCTTCGCCCACAAGGACCAGGTCGCCGACTACTTCGAGGCCTACGCCCGACAGATCGATGCGCCCATCCGTACGGGGGTCGAAGTGAAGCGCGTGGTGCGCAATGCGGATCGCCCCGGATTCACCGTGGAAACCTCCGCAGGCACCCTGCAGGCGCGCCACGTGGTCGCCGCCACCGGGCCGTTCCAGCGCTCGGTGATTCCGCCCATCGCGCCGGTCGCAGCGCAGCTCACGCAGATCCACTCCGCCCAGTACCGCAACCCGCAGCAGTTGCCCGAAGGCGCCGTGCTGGTGGTCGGCGCGGGCTCCTCCGGCGTGCAGATCGCCGACGAACTGCAACGGGCCGGGCGCCAGGTGTATCTCTCCGTCGGTGCCCACGATCGTCCGCCGCGCAGCTACCGCAATCGTGATTTCGTCTGGTGGCTGGGCGTGCTCGGCCTGTGGGACATGGAAAGCGTGGAGCCGGGCCGCGAACACGTGACCATTGCCGTCAGCGGCGCCCGTGGCGGCCATACCGTGGACTTCCGCGCCCTGGCAGCGCAGGGCATCACCCTGGTCGGACTGACCCAGTCCTTCGACGGTACCGTCGCGCGCTTCGCGGCGAACCTGGCCGAGAACATCGCCAAGGGCGACGAGAACTACCTGTCGCTGCTCGACGCCGCGGATGCCTACATCGAACGAAACGGCCTGGACCTGCCGGAAGAGCCGCAGGCCCGCGTGCGTCTGCCCGATCCGGCGTGCGTGACCCAGCCGCTGCTGGAACTGGACCTGGCCGCCGCCGGGGTCACCAGCATCGTCTGGGCCACGGGCTTCTCGGTGGACTTCAGCTGGCTGCAGGTCGACACCTTCGACGCCAGCGGCAAGCCGCAGCACCAGCGTGGCGTGTCCCGCGAGCCGGGCGTGTATTTCGTCGGCCTGCCGTGGCTGTCGCGCCGCGGTTCGACCTTCATCTGGGGCGTCTGGCACGACGCCAAGCATGTCGCCGACCACATCGCCACGCAGCGCAAGTACAGCGCCTACCGGGATGCCGGGCAGCGCGACGCGCAGCGTGCAGACACCGCCATCGCAGGAGCCCGCTGATGCCCACGCATACCCGTATCCGCATGTTCAACACCAAGGACACCTATCCCAACCAGACCCTGGACAACGACCTCTGCCAGGCCGTGCGCGCCGGCAACACGGTGTACGTGCGGGGCCAGGTCGGTACCGACTTCGACGGCAACCTGGTCGGCCTGGGTGACCCGGCCGCGCAGGCCGACCAGGCGATGAAGAACGTCAAGCAACTGCTCGAAGAGGCCGGCAGCGACCTCTCGCACATCGTCAAGACGACCACCTACATCATCGACCCGCGCTACCGTGAGCCGGTCTACCGCGAGGTCGGCAAATGGCTCAAGGGCGTCTTCCCGATCTCCACCGGGCTGGTGGTCTCGGCACTGGCGCAACCGCAATGGCTGATGGAAATCGACGTCATCGCGGTGATCCCCGACGACTGGCAGGGCGAGGCGCGCGCATGACCTTTTCCATCGTCGGGCGCTGCCCGGAAACCGGCCACATGGGCATCGCCATCAGCTCCTCGAGCATCGCCGTGGGCGCCCGTTGCCCCTGGCTGCGGGCCGGCAGCGGTGCGGTGTCCACGCAGAACATCACCCTGCCGGCGCTCGGCCCGCAGATCCTCGACCTGCTGGAGCAGGGGCTGGCGCCGGACAAGGCGCTGGCCCAGGCCCTGGCCAGCAATGGCTACAGCCAGTACCGCCAGGTGACGGTGCTCGACGGCCATGGCGCCACCGCGCACTTCACCGGCAGCGAGGCGCTGGGCATCCATCACGCCCGCTCCGGCGACCAATGCGTGGCCGCCGGCAACCTGCTCGCCTCGACGGCGGTGATCGATGCGATGGTCGAGGCCTTCGAGCACACCAGCAGCGGTCTGCCGGATCGTCTGCTGGCGGCGATGCACGCGGCCGTGGCGGCGGGTGGCGAAGCCGGCCCGGTGCATTCGGCGGCGCTATCGGTGGTCGGTGACCTGGTCTGGCCGGTGGTCGACCTGCGGGTCGACTGGGCCGACGCGGACCCGATCGGCGAACTGGACCGCCTCTGGCGCGCCTACCTGCCGCAGATGCACGATTACATCAAGCGCGCGCTCGACCCGACCCAGGCCCCCCGCTACGGCGTGCCCGGCGACGAGTGAAGCCCGTGCCTTGGCCCTACCTTCTCTGGAGCTTCCCTACGCATGCCCCGCAGTCGTGACCTTCTCGCCGATCTGATCGCCTTCGACACCACCAGTCGCGAATCCAACCTGGCGTTGATCGAGTACATCCGTGACTACCTGCAGGGCCTGGGGATCGCCAGCGAATTGCTCTTCAACGAGACGCGCAGCAAGGCCAACCTGCATGCGCGCCTGGGGCCTTCCGGCGCTGGCGGCGTGATGCTCTCCGGGCACAGCGACGTGGTGCCGGTCGACGGCCAGGCCTGGAACTTCCCGCCGTTTGCCCTGAGCGAGCGCGACGGCCTGCTCTACGGTCGCGGCACGGCGGACATGAAGGGTTTCATCGCCTGCGTGTTGGCGTCGTTGCCGGCGTTTCTCGCCGCGCCGCTGCGCCTGCCGCTGCACATCGCGATTTCCTACGACGAGGAAGTCGGCTGCCTGGGCGTGCGCAGCCTGGTCGAACAGCTGCGCGCCAGCCCCGAGCGTCCGGCGATCTGCCTGATCGGCGAGCCCACCAGCATGCGTCCGATTCTCGGGCACAAGGGCAAGCTGGCGACACGCTGCGACGTGCATGGCGCCGCCTGCCATTCGGCCTACGCCCCGCGCGGGGTAAATGCCATCGAGTACGCTGCCCGGCTGATCGGCCGGATTGGCGAGATCGGTACCCGCCTGGCCGCCGTCGAGCGCCATGACGCGCGCTTCGATCCGCCGTTCTCCACCGTGCAGACCGGCGTGATCAGCGGTGGCCAGGCGCTGAACATCGTGCCTGAGCACTGCCGCTTCGACTTCGAGATGCGCAGCCTGCCGTCCGACGATCCCCAGGCGCTGGTCGAAGAGCTGCGTGCCTACGCCGAGGCGGAGCTGCTGCCTGCGATGCGCGCGGTAGCGGCGGACAGCGACATCCATTTCAGCGAAATCTCCAGCTACCCGGGCCTGCTCACCGAGCCAGACAGCGAGGCCGCGCGCCTGCTGGCGCTGCTCTGCGGCAGCGAGGACTTCGCCACGGTGGCTTTCGGCACCGAGGGCGGGCTGTTCGACGAGGCGGGCATCGCCACCGTGGTCTGTGGCCCCGGCGACATCGCCCAGGCGCACAAGCCGGACGAGTTCGTCAGCCTCGAACAGTTGTCCTCCTGCGATGCCTGGCTCGAACGCCTGGTGCAGTGGATGCGCGCAGAGCCCACTCAGGTCTGAAACTGCAGTACCGCGTCGCGCATGCCCTGGGCGACCTTTTGCAGTTGCTGCGAGGCGTGGGCCAGGTCATGGACCGACTGGGTGTTGTTGCGCGCCATTTCGGCGATCTGCTCGATGCGTTGCGCAACCTCCTGGCTGGCGCTGCTCTGCTCGCCGATGGTGTGGGAGATCTCGCCGACCCGCTGCGCGGTGCGTTGCGCTCCGTCGCGGATCTCGCTGATCGAGCCGCCGGCCTGCTGCGCCAGCGCCACGCCCTCGTTCACGCTGCTCACGCCGGTCTGCATGCTCTCTACCGCCTGCGTGGTGCTGCTGCGGATGCGCCCGATCATGGCGCTGATTTCCTGGGTCGACTGCGAGGTCCGCCCGGCCAGGCTGCGCACTTCGTCGGCGACCACGGCAAAGCCGCGCCCGGCCTCGCCGGCACGGGCGGCCTCGATGGCGGCGTTCAGCGCCAGCAGGTTGGTCTGCTCGGCGATGCTGTTGATGACCTGGATGATCGACTGAATCTCCTCGGACGCGCGCCCCAGTTCGCTGATGGTCTCGGCGGATGAGGTGACTGCGCCGGCGATGCGACTCATGCCGTCGACCACGCCGAGGATCACCTGCCCGCCGCTGTCGGCGAGTTGCCCGGCGTGCGAGGAGAGGCCGAGGGCGTCGTGGGCGTGAGTGGCGATCTGGGCGATGTTGTGGATCATCTGCTCCATGGCCGCGGCCATGCTGGTGGTGCTGTCGGATTGCTGCGTGGCGTCCTCCAGAATGCCCTGGGCGGTGCCGTTGAGGGTGCCGGCGGTCTGCTGTAGTTGGTCGCTGTGATGGCGTATGTCGCTGATCATGCGGTTCAGGCTGCCCTGCATTTCCGCGAGCGAGGCCAACAGCTGACCGGCCTCGTCGTGGGTTGTTACGTCGATGCGCTGGCGCAGGTTGCCCGAGGCGATGCGGCGGGCGGTAGCGATCGCCTGGCGGAGCGGCTGCAGGATGCTGCGCATCAGTTTCCAGGTGATGATCGAAAGCAGCAGGCAGACCAGCAGCAGGCCACCGAGCAAGTACAGACCGGCACGTTGCACGGCGTGTAGCCCGGCCTGTTCGGCGTTGTTCACCTGGGCTTCGATCAGTTCGCTGAGGGTCTCGTTGCGGGTCTCCAGCTCGTTGAAGCTACGCATGAACTCGGGCATCTGCTGGCGTGTGGCCTGCGGGTCCTGCAGCGCTTGCCCGGCGATCTGCTCGGCGGCGGCGATGTAGGCCGCCAGGGCCGGTTGTGCCTCGGCGATGGCCCGCTGGATGGTCTCCGGCAATGGCAGGGCGGCGTTGGCAGCCAGCGCACGGTTGAACCAGTCGGCGTGCTCGCGCAGGTCCTGGCGCACCTGCTCGGCGCCCGCCTGGTCGCCCGGCTCGGTGGCCAGCGCGGCCATCACGTCGGCGCGCAGGGCGTCATGCATCATGTCCCCCTCGAGGTGGTTGCGCAGGGCGCTGGCGCTCAACTGGGTCTGCGTCAGGGCGTCGGCCAGTTGCGTCTGGCCCCAGAAGCCAATACCGCCCAGTGCCGCAGCGGCGGCGATGCTGAGCACGCCGCTGGCGATCAATTTCTGCTGGATGTTCATGCCCTGGTCACCGCTGCTGAGGAAGGTGGCGTAAGCCTAGTTCAGCGTGTCGCCGTTGGCGCGAGGGCGCCTCTGCCTCATTGCTCGCCCGCTCTTCGACCTACCAGGGGGCGTCTATTGCGCGCAGGCATCCGGCGCGCACCCGCGTGGCGCAAACGGATATCTCGCGGTCGTGCCTGTGGCGATGCGCGCATTGCCCGTGGCTAGACTCGGGGCTGGCACTCGCCCGGCCTGCCACCCCCGAAAGTCCGGACAGAGCGCGCCAGCTCTCTTCGCCGGTGCCTGCGCCCCGGTCTCTACAAGAACAACAGGAGAACAGCAGCATGGCTGACAATCGCGGTGTGGTTTACCTCGGCGCCGGCAAGGTCGAGGTCCGCAAGATCGATTACCCGAAGATGCAGGACCCGCGCGGTCGCAAGATCGAGCACGGTGTCATCCTGCGTGTCGTATCCACCAACATCTGCGGCTCGGACCAACACATGGTGCGCGGGCGCACCACGGCGCAGGTCGGCCTGGTGCTGGGCCACGAGATCACCGGCGAGGTGATCGAGAAGGGCAGCGACGTGGAGAACCTGAAGATCGGCGACCTGGTCTCGGTGCCGTTCAACGTCGCCTGCGGCCGCTGCCGCTCCTGCAAGGAGCAGCACACCGGCGTCTGCCTGACGGTGAATCCGGCGCGCGCCGGCGGTGCCTATGGTTACGTCGACATGGGCGACTGGACCGGTGGCCAGGCCGAGTACGTGCTGGTGCCCTACGCCGACTTCAACCTGCTCAAGCTGCCCGATCGCGACCGCGCGATGGAGAAGATCCGCGACCTGACCTGCCTCTCCGACATCCTCCCCACCGGCTACCACGGCGCGGTGACCGCCGGCGTCGGCCCGGGCAGTACCGTCTACGTCGCCGGTGCCGGTCCGGTAGGTCTGGCCGCCGCTGCTTCGGCGCGACTGCTCGGTGCGGCGGTGGTGATCGTCGGTGACCTCAACCCCGCACGCCTGCAGCACGCCAAGGCGCAGGGCTTCGAGGTGGTCGACCTGTCCCAGGACACCCCGCTGCACGAGCAGATCGCCAACCTGCTTGGCGAGCCCGAGGTGGATTGCGCGGTGGATGCGGTGGGCTTCGAGGCGCGTGGTCACGGGCATACCGGTTCGCAGAGCGAAGCGCCGGCGACGGTGCTCAACTCGCTGATGCAGGTGACCCGTGTCGCCGGCAAGATCGGCATCCCCGGCCTCTACGTGACCGAGGACCCGGGCGCGGTGGACGTGGCGGCGAAGAACGGCGCGCTGAGCATCCGTTTCGGCCTGGGTTGGGCGAAGTCGCACAGCTTCCACACCGGCCAGACCCCGGTGATGAAGTACAACCGCCAACTGATGCAGGCGATCATGTGGGACCGCATCAACATCGCTGAAGTGGTTGGCGTGCAGGTCATCAGCCTGGACGACGCCCCGCGTGGCTACGGCGAGTTCGATGCCGGCGTACCGAAGAAATTCGTCATCGACCCGCACCGCCTGTTCAGCGCGGCCTGAGCTCCATCCGGCGGGGCCGTAGCGGCCCCGCCTTCCCCTCGGATGAGCAGGGGCGCCTGAGGCGCGTCACTCGGCCTTGGCTTCGGCGAAGTGCTCCTTGCAGTAGTCGACGAACAGCTGCGCCGGCTTGGTCAACTGGGCGCGCTTGAGCCAGGCGGCGGAGAGTCCCGAGCCGGTCACGTCTTCCTGCAGGTCCACCATCGCCAGTGGCTGGCCGTCGTAGCTGCAGTCGCAGTGCGGCCGGGTGACCAGCACGGCGAAGCCGAACCCCTGGCCGACCATGCCGCGCACCATCTCGATGGAGGGCGAGCTGAACACGATGTTCGGGTTCAGCCCCAGCTCGTTGAAGATGCTGACGAAGTAGTTCCGGCTCGGCAACACGTCGAGCAGAATCATCGGTTCCAGCGCCAGGTCACGCAGGGACACGCTCTTTTGCCGGGCGAAGCGGTGATCGGCCGGCAGTAGTGCATAGGGGCGCTGCGGTGCCATCAGTGCTTCGGTCTCGATGGTCGCGTCCAGGTCGTGCTCGTAGAGCAGCGTCAGGTCGAAGGCGCCAGCGGTCAGGCCCTGCACCAGTTCATGCTGCTCACCGTCGCGCAGACGGATTTCCACGCCGGGGTAACGTTTACCGAAGCCGGCGATCAGCTTGGGCAGGATCAGCGGCGCGACCGTCTCGAAGCAGCCGATATCGATTTGCCCGGAGATTACGTCGTTGTCGGCCAGGGCGTTCTGCTCGAACTCCTTGGCCATCCGCAGCAGCTCCTGGGCCTTGCGGTAGAAGCGTGCACCACCGGGGGTCAGGGAAACCCCCTGCGCATGGTGGCGGATGAACAGCTGAACGCCGAAGTTCTCCTCCAGGCCCTTGATCGCGGTGGAGATCGACGGCTGCGCGATGTACAGCTTGCGCGAGGCTTCGGCCACACTGCCGCACTCCACGGTCGTCACGAAATACTTGAGTTGGCGAAGGGTATAGGCGGCCACAGCGGATGTTTCTCCGAACTTCAGGGAGGGCGCAGCGCCCGTTGCGGTTCTCGCCTGCAAGAGTCGTTCTCACCGGCGGATGCCGGCCGGGCAGGCAGCGGGCGCGCCTGGCAGGATCGGCAATGGCCTGCGAAAGCCATGGTTCCCGGTGGTGCGAATCCCTGCACTGTAATGGCTCTTTTGCCTTCGTTTGGTGCGGACGTAGCGAGCTTTTCCTTAAGGCTCGAAGATATTTTTAATGGTTTTCGCCCACCCCGGGCATGCGCGACCATCGCCACTCGACAAGCCACGCCTGCGTAGCGAAGGCGTACGAAGGAGAATCAGCCGTGCATGCATTCGACGACTGGCGGCAACGCGCTGCCACTCAGCCGTTCATCGACAGCGCCCTCATCGACGGGCGTCGGGTGGGCGCTGCGCAAACCTTCGATGCCATCGACCCGGCCACCGGGCGCCTGCTGGCCAAGGTGGCGGCCTGCGGCGAGGCCGAGGTCGACCTGGCGGTGCGGGCGGCACGCCGCAGCTTCGTTTCCGGCCGTTGGGCGGGCCTGGCGTCGGCGGAACGCAAGCAGGTGCTGCTGCGCCTGGCGGAGCTGATCCTGGAAAACCGCGACGAGCTGGCGCTGCTCGACTCGCTGAGCATGGGCAAGCCGGTGATGGACGCCTGGAGCATCGACGTTCCCGGCGCCGCTGGCGTGTTCCGCTGGTACGCGGAAAGCCTCGACAAGCTCTACGACCAGGTCGCGCCGACCGCGCCCGGTTCGCTGGCGACCATCACCCGCGAGCCGCTGGGCGTGGTCGCGGCGGTAGTACCTTGGAATTTCCCCTTGGACATGGCTGCCTGGAAGCTCGCGCCGGCCCTGGCGGCGGGCAACTCGGTGGTGCTCAAGCCCGCCGAACAGTCACCGTTCTCGGCGCTGCGGCTGGCCGAACTGGCGCTCGAGGCGGGGATTCCGGCGGGGGTGTTCAATGTCGTGCCCGGTCTCGGCGAGCAGGCCGGCAAGGCCCTGGGCCTGCACATGGACGTGGACTGCCTGGCCTTCACCGGCTCCACCGAGGTGGGCAAGTGCTTCATGGGCTATTCGGCGCAGTCGAACCTCAAGCAGGTCTGGCTCGAATGCGGCGGCAAGAGCGCCAACCTGGTGTTCGCCGACTGCCAGGACCTGGACCTGGCCGCGGAGAAGGCGGCCTTCGGCATCTTCTTCAACCAGGGCGAAGTCTGCTCGGCCAATTCCCGGTTGCTGGTCCAGCGCGAGATCCACGATGCTTTCGTCGAGCGCCTGCTGGCCAAGGCCCAGGCCTGGCTGCCGGGCGATCCGCTGGACCCGGCGAGCAGCGCCGGCGCCATCGTCGAAGCGAGGCAGACCGCGCGGATCATGGACTTCATCCGCGAGGCCGAGGCCGCTGGTGCGACGCTCGCCTGTGGTGGTCGGCAACTGACGATCAACGGCTCGGACAACTTCATCGAGCCGACCCTCTTCACCAACGTGGCGCCCGACAGCCGTCTGGCTCGGGAAGAGGTGTTCGGCCCGGTGCTCGCGGTGATTCCCTTCGATAGCGAAGAGGAAGCCGTGCACCTGGCCAATGACAGCATCTACGCCCTGGCCGCCTCGTTGTGGACGGACGATCTGAACCGCGCCCACCGTGTCGCGCGGCGCCTGTGCGCCGGCACCGTGTCGGTGAACACCGTGGATGCCCTCGACGTCACCACACCCTTCGGCGGCGCCCGCCAGTCCGGCTTCGGCCGTGACCTGTCGCTACACGCCTTCGATAAGTACACCCACCTGAAGACCACCTGGTTCCAGTTGCGCTGAGCGATGCCGCCGCGGCCAACGACAATAAACGACGGAAAACCACGATGAGCACTGCGCAGCACACTACCCGCGAATACCAGGCCCTGGATGCCGCTCACCACATTCACGCCTTCCTCGACCAGAAGCAGCTCAACGAGAAGGGCGCGCTGGTGATCAGCAAGGGCCAGGGGCTCAACCTGTGGGACAGCGAAGGCAAGCGCTACCTGGACGGCATGTCCGGCCTGTGGTGCACGGCGCTGGGCTACGGCCGCGCCGACCTGAACGCCGCCGCCAGCCGCCAGCTGGAGGAACTGGCCTACTACAACCTGTTCTTCCAGACCACGCACCCGCGCGTCGTGGAGCTCTCCGAGCTGCTCTTCAGCCTGCTGCCGAAGCACTACAGCCACGCCATCTACACCAACTCCGGCTCCGAGGCCAACGAGGTGCTGATCCGCAGCGTGCGGCGCTACTGGCAGGTGGTCGGCCAGCCGCGGAAGAAGATCATGATCGGCCGCTGGAACGGCTACCACGGTTCCACCCTGGGCAGCACGGCCCTGGGCGGCATGGGCTTCATGCACGAGATGGGCGGCATGCTGCCGGACTTCGCGCACATCGGCGAGCCGTACTACTTCGCCGAGGGCGGCGAGCTGTCGGAGGAGGCCTTCGGCCTGAAGGCCGCCCGCGAGCTGGAAGCCAAGATTCTCGAACTGGGTGCGGAGAACGTCGCGGCGTTCGTTGCCGAGCCGTTCCAGGGGGCCGGCGGCATGATCTTCCCGCCGGCCAGCTACTGGGCGGAAATCCAGCGCATCTGCCGCCAATACGACGTGCTGCTCTGCGCCGACGAAGTGATCGGCGGTTTCGGTCGCACTGGCGAGTGGTTCGCCCACCAGCACTTCGGCTTCGAGCCGGACACCTTGACCATCGCCAAGGGCCTGACCTCCGGCTACATCCCCATGGGTGGCCTGGTGCTGAGCAAACGCATCGCCGACGCGCTGGTGCAGGAGGGCGGCGTGTTCGCCCATGGGCTGACCTACGCCGGTCACCCGGTGGCCGCTGCGGTGGCCATCGCCAACCTCACCGCGCTGCGTGACGAGAAGATCGTCGAGACGGTGAAGGCCGATACCGGCCCCTACCTGCAGAAACTGCTGCGCGAAACCTTCGCCGAGCACCCGCTGATCGGCGACATCCAGGGTGCCGGACTGGTCGCGGCGCTGCAGTTCGCCGAGGACAAGGCCACCCGCAAGCGTTTCGCCAACGAGGACGAGATCGCCTGGCACTGCCGTACCGTCGGCTTCGACGAGGGGCTGATCATTCGCTCGACCCTGGGCCGGATGATCATGGCGCCGGCGCTGGTGGCGAGCCACGCGGAGCTCGACGAACTGGTGGAGAAGACCCGCCGCGCGGTCGATCGCACCGGCCGCGAGCTCGGCCTGCTCTGATCGCTGGTTGATCCGCAGCACCCGGCGGCAAGCCTGGGTGCTGCTTCGTCGTGCCTGCAAGACGCGCTGATGGACAGCTTTTTCATGGCTTGCGGCGACATTTTTAATAATTTTCCTGGCTTGTCGCTTCCGCCACCATCGACCTGACGAATGAACTTCGGCGCCATGTCCGCCGAGCGTACGAGGCCTCGCCCAGCAGAGGCCATGTCGATGCCCAATCTTGTTGATCCCCTGCCGACGAGTCTTTCATCCACAGGCCGAGGGAGTGCCTTTTCGATGATCCAGTCCTTGCGAAATCGTTTTGTCCGTTACGCCGGTTGTGCCCTCCTGGCCTCCGGTCTCTGTGCCACCGCTCAGGCCGGCACCCTGAACATCGGCCACACCACCTGGGTGGGCTACGGCACGCTGTACCTGGCCCGCGACCTGGGCTACTTCAAGGAGCAGGGCCTGGACGTGAACTTCTCGGTGATCGAGGAAGCATCCATGTACATGGCTGCGCAAGCGTCCGGGAAGCTGTCCGGCTCCGCCTCGACCATCGACGAAGTGATGAAGTACCGCTCCAAGGACTTCTGCTTCAAGTCCGTGGTGGCCCTTGACGAGAGCCACGGCGGCGACGGCCTGCTGGTCTCCGATGACATCCAGAAGATCGAGGACCTCAAGGGCAAGCTGGTCGGTGTCAACGAAGGGGCCGTCTCGCAGTTCTGGCTCTCCTACCTGCTGAAGAAGCACGGCATGAGCATGGACGACGTGCAGGTGCAGAACATGACCGCCGACGACGCGGCCGCCGCGTTCATCGCCGGTCACCTGCCGGCGGCGGTGACCTGGGAGCCGAACCTGACCATGGCGCGCCAGCGCGGCGCCGGCAAGGTGCTGATCGACAGCGCCTCCACCCCGGGTGTGATCGTCGACGTGGTCGCGCTGTCCTGCGACGTCATCGAGAACCAGCCGGACGACGTCAAGGCACTGGTTTCGGGGCTGTACAAGGCGGTCGAGTTCCTCAAGCAGAATCCCGAGAAGGCTTACGAAATCATGGCCAAGGGCGTCGGTGGCTATCTCTCCGATCCCAAGGACCTGGCCGAAGCCGCCAAGGGCGTGCGCTTCTACGACCAGGCGATGAACGAGACGCTGCTGGGCTCGGCCGACAAGCCCGGGACCATCGCCGACGTCATCAACCTGGCGGGCGAGACCTGGACCGAGCTGCTCGGTCATCCGGTCAGCGCGCGCTATCCGGAGCTGGTCGACACCCGCTTCCTGCGTCCCTGAGTCGACTTTCCCCTCCTCGGCCCCGCGCATCCCGCGGGGCTTTCCTGTGATTCGAATGAAGTGGAGGTGGCGCGATGGCCACTGGAAAATCCCTGCTGCAACGCTGCCTGAGTCCCAAGACGGCGTTGCCCACCGGCTTCACGCTGGTCGTGAGCCTGACGTGCTGGGTGGTCGTCATCGGCCTGTGGGCGCTGTTCTCCTACGGCGGTCTGGTGCCATCGATGTTCCTGCCGACGCCGGGCGCGGTGCTGGAGGCGGCGGTGCGCCTGAGTCGTGACGGCACCCTCGCGGTCCACGTGGCGGCCAGCGTGCAGGTGGTGCTGATCGGCTTCCTGGTGTCTGCCGTGGTGGCCGTGCCGCTGGGCCTGCTGATGGGCAGCTTCCGCATCGTCCAGGCGTTCCTCGAACCCCTGGTCAACTTCATTCGCTACCTGCCGGTCACCTCGTTCGTACCGCTGTTCATCCTCTGGATCGGTATCGGCATCGAGCAACGCGTGGCGGTGATCATCTTCGGCACCTTCTTCCAGCAACTGGTGATGATCGCCGACGTCTCCAAAGGCGTCTCGAAGGATCTCGTCAATGCCAGCTACACCCTCGGTGCCAGCCGTCGTGACGTGGTCATGCACGTCCTTGGGCCGGCTTCGCTGCCGGGCGTGCTGGACACCCTGCGGGTCACCATGGGCTGGGCCTGGACCTACCTGGTGGTGGCCGAGCTGGTCGCCGCCAGCAGCGGCCTGGGCTACATCAGCCTGAAGGCCATGCGTGGCTTCCAGGTGGACGTGATTTTCCTCGCCATCGCGGTGATCGGCATCCTCGGTCTGCTCACCGACCAGTTCTTCCGCCTGCTTCGTCTGAGGGTCGCCGCATGGGCCATGTAGTCAAGAAAGCCAACCCGATGCCGCCGCTGGTGGCCTACGCCCAGAGCGAAGCGCGCCTGCGCGTGGACAACGTCAGCCTGCGCTACCACTCGCCCTCCGGCGAGACCTTCACCGCGCTGGATCGGGTTTCCTTCGAGGTGCCGGACAACGAGTTCGCGGTGATCGTCGGCCCTTCCGGCTGCGGCAAGTCGAGCCTGTTGTACCTCACCGCCGGACTCAACGAGCCGAGCGACGGCGACATCTACGTCGGCGGCCAGCGGGTCGAGGGGCCGGGCGCCGACCGCGGCATGGTGTTCCAGAGCTATACGCTGTTCCCCTGGCTGACGGTGCGTCGCAACATCGAGTTCGGCCTGCGCCGCCGTGGCCTGCCGGACGACGAGATCAATACCATCACCGAGTACTACCTCGGTGAGGTGGGCCTGGCGGGTTTCGCCAACCATTATCCCAAGCAGTTGTCCGGCGGCATGATGCAGCGCGTGGCGATCGCCCGGGCGCTGGCCAACGACCCGCAGATCCTGCTCATGGACGAACCCTTCGGCGCCCTCGACAGCCAGACCCGCGTGCAGATGCAGCAACTGCTGCTGCGCGTCTGGGAAGGCAGCCGCAAGACCGTGGTGTTCGTCACCCACGACATCGACGAGGCCATCCTGCTGGCCGACCGCATCTACGTGATGGGCGCCCGTCCTGGGCGCATCCGCGAGGTGCTCGAGGTTTCGCTGGAGCGCCCGCGCCACGTCGACCTGGTGATGGAGCCGGAATTCATCCGCATGAAACGGCACATCCTCGACCTGCTGCATGACGACCTGGAGCACGTACATTGAGCCGCTCCTTCGACTACCTGATCGTGGGCGCCGGCTCGGCCGGCTGCGTACTGGCCAACCGCCTGAGCGCCGACCCGGCGGTGCGCGTGTGCCTGATCGAGGCCGGTGGCGATGACGCCAGTCCGCGGGTGCAGACGCCCGCCGGCACCATCACCCTGTACAAGAGCCGCGTGTTCAGCTGGAACTACTTCTCCGCGCCGCAGCAGCGCCTCGCCGGGCGCCGGCTGCACACCCCGCGCGGCAAGGCGCTGGGCGGCTCCAGCTCGATGAACAGCATGATCTACATCCGTGGCGACGCCAGCGACTATGACCGCTGGGAAGCTGCCGGTTGCCCCGGCTGGGGCTGGAAGGACGTGCTGCCGCTGTTCAAGCGTTCCGAAGGCAATCGCCTGGGCCAGTCGGAGCACTACCACGGCCGCGACGGCG
This sequence comes from Pseudomonas sp. R4-15, assembly GCF_055768815.1. Taxonomy (NCBI): domain Bacteria; kingdom Pseudomonadati; phylum Pseudomonadota; class Gammaproteobacteria; order Pseudomonadales; family Pseudomonadaceae; genus Pseudomonas; species Pseudomonas sp. R4-15. The sequence goes on along the minus strand of NZ_CM147293.1, from coordinate 532,515 downwards.
AGCTGTTGGTGGATCGCCCGCGCGATCCCAACCCGTTGTCGCAACGCTACGTGAGCGCCGCCGGGCGCATCGGTCTGGCGCGCAACGACGATTTCAACGGCGCCACCCTGGAAGGAGCCGGCGTCTACAACGTGACGCAGAAGGATGCAAAACGGCTCTCCAGCTACCGCGCCTTCGTCCACCCGGTGCGCGAGCGGGCCAACCTCGAAGTGCTGACCGGCTGCGAAGTGCAGCGCCTGCTGCTCGATGGCGAGCGCGTCCGCGGCGTGCAGATCAGCCGCGAGGGCCGCCAGGAAGAACTGCTCTGCGAGCGCGAAACCGTGCTCTGCGCCGGCGCACTGGGCACGCCGCACCTGCTGCTGCGCTCGGGCATCGGCGCCCGTGGTGAGCTGGAGGCGGTCGGCGTCGATTGCCGGGTCGATCTGCCCGGTGTCGGCAAGAACCTGCAGGACCACATCGACGGGCTGGTCACCGTGCGCTCGAAGAGTCCGCTGTCGCTGGGCTTCTCCCTCGGCTCGCTGCCCAAGGTGCTGGCCTCTCCCTGGCAGTACCTGGCGCGCAAGATGGGCTGGCTGACCACCAACTACGTGGAGGCTGGCGGTTTCGCCCGCACGCCCCTGGCCGAAACCTTGCCCGACGTGCAGATGCACTTCGTGCCGGGCTACCGCAGCCATCGCGGGCGGCTGTTCGAGTGGGGCCACGGCTATGCGATCCACACCTGCGTGTTGCGCCCCAAGAGCCGTGGCACGGTGAGCCTGGGCCAGCAGGGCGAGCTGGTGATCGATTTCAACTTCCTCGCCGACCCGCAAGACGGCAAGGTGCTGGTGGAGGGCGTCAAGCTGGCCCGGCGGATTCTCGCGCAACCCGACTTCGACGCCCTGCGTGGCGCGGAGATGCTGCCCGGGCCGCAGGTGCAGAGCGACGAGGAACTGCTCGCTCATCTGCGCGAGAACGCCGCCACGGTGTTCCACCCGGTGGGCACCTGCCGCATGGGCAGCGACGAGGATGCGGTGGTCACCCCGCAGCTGAAGGTGCGCGGCCTTTCCAACCTGCGGGTGGCCGATGCCTCGATCATGCCGACGCTGGTCAGCGGCAACACCAACGCGCCGTGCATCATGATCGGCGAGAAGGCGGCGGAGCTGATCCTGCGGGGGTGAGGCGCGCGCGGCTCAGCCGCGCGCCAGCACCTTGGCGAGGACGATGCGTGGGCCTTTCATCTTCTTCACGATGATGCGCAGGTGCGCGGTCTCGATCAGCTCTTCTTCCTCGGGCATGCGCTTCAAGGTGTCGTAGACCAGGCCGGCGAGGGTGTCGGCCTCGACCTCGTCGAGGTCCACGCCGAGCAGGCGCTCGATCTTGAACAACGGGGTATCGCCACGCACCAGCAGCTTGCCCGGCTGGTAGGCGACGATGCCGCGCTCGGCCTTCTTGTGCTCGTCCTGGATGTCGCCGACCAGTGCCTCGAGCACGTCTTCCATGGTCAGGTAGCCGATCACCTTGTGGTCGGCCTCCTCGACCAGGGCGAAGTGCGAGCCGCCCTGGCGGAACTGTTCGAGCAGCGTGGAGAGCGGCAGGTGCTTGTGTACCCGCTCCACCGGATGCACCAGGTCGTCCAGGCGCAGGGCGCTGGGCAGCATCTCCAGCAGCGACAGGTGCAGCAGCAGGTCCTTGATGTGCAGGATGCCGGTGAACAGGCCGCTGCTCTCGTCGTACACCGGGTAGCGGCTGTACTTGTGCCGGCGGAACACCTCGAAGACTTCCTCCAGCGGCGCGTTACGCTCCAGGAAGATCAGGTCGTCGCGGGAGTTGGCCCAGTCCACCACCTCCAGTTCGCCCAGCTCCACCGCCGAGGCGACCACGCGCATCTCCTGGTCGTTGGGGTCGCTGGCGCGGCTGGAGTGCAGGATCAGCTTGAGTTCGTCGCGGCTGTAGTGGTGTTCGTGGTGGGTGCCGGGCTCGCCCTGGCCGGCGATGCGCAGGATGGCGTTGGCGCTGGCGTTGAGCAGGTAGATCGCCGGGTACATCAGCCAGTAGAACAGGTACAGCGGCACCGCCGTCCACAGCGAGAGCAGCTCCGGCTTGCGGATCGCCCAGCTCTTGGGTGCCAACTCGCCGACCACGATGTGCAGGTAGGAGATGATCGAGAAGGCGGCGAAGAAGGCGATACCGTGGACCAGTGCGGGGGTGTCCGCGCCCACGGCGGCGAGCAGCGGTTCGAGCAGGTGGGCGAAGGCCGGTTCGCCGACCCAGCCCAGGCCCAGCGAGGCGAGGGTGATGCCGAGCTGGCAGGCCGAGAGGTAGGCATCCATCTGCGCGTGCACCGTACGCAGGATGCGCCCTCGCCAGCCGTGGGCATCGGCGAGGCTCTCCACCTTGGTCGCGCGCAGGCGCACGATGGCGAACTCGGCGGCGACGAAGAAGCCGTTGAGCAACACCAGCAGCAGGGCGAACAGCACGAGGCCGGCGTCCGCGAAGTAGCTGGCGGCAAGGTAACTGGGTGAGGGGTCCATGGGGTCCAGAGAAGGCCGGGGATGGGCCTAGGTTGGGCATTGCCGCCCGTCAATGCAAGGGTCAGCTGCGCGTCTGCACCTGCTGTGGCGGGAAGTGGCAGGTGAAGCGGCTGCCCTTGCCCGGGATGCTGGTGACTTCCAGGCGCCCGCGATGGCGCAGCAGCACGTGCTTGACGATGGCCAGGCCGAGGCCGGTGCCGCCGGTCTTCGAGGCGCGGCTGGAGTCGACGCGGTAGAAGCGCTCGGTCAGGCGTGGCAGGTGCTTGGCCTCGATGCCGATGCCGCTGTCCTTCACCGACAGGTGCGCGCCCTGTTCGTCGCGCCACCAGCGGATGTCGATCTCGCCGCCGTCGGGGGTGTACTTCACGGCGTTGAACACCAGGTTGGAGAAGGCGCTGCGCAACTCGTTCTCGCTGCCTTTGAGGCGCAGCCCCGGATCGGCCTCCAGATGGATGCGATGCATGCGCTCGCCGGACAGCGCCTGGGCATCGCTGCGCACCGCCAGCAGCAGCAGGTCGACCGCCACCGGCTGATTGTCCGAGGGGTAGTCGGTGGCTTCCAGGCGTGCCAGCAGCAACAGGTCGGTGAGCAGGTTCTGCATGCGTACCGCCTGCTGCTGCATCTGTTGCAGCGGCCGGCGCCAGCGCGTGGGCAACTCGTCCTCGTGGTCCTGCAGGGTCTCCAGGTAGCCGGCGATCACCGTCAGCGGCGTGCGCAGCTCGTGGGAGACGTTGGCGACGAAATCCTTGCGCATCTGTTCGAGCTGATGCATCCGGGTGACGTCGCGCACCAGCAACAGGTGTTCGGAGTTGCCGTAGCGGGTGATGAGGAACTGCAGCCGCAGGTGCTCGTTCGCCGGCGAGGGAATCTCCAGCGGCTCGGCATGGCTGTCCTGCTCGAAGTATTCCTTGAAGCGCGGATGGCGCACCAGGTTGACGATGGCCTGGCCCTGGTCGCCGGGCTTGAGTCCCAGCAACTGCTCGGCGGCGGGGTTCCACCACTCCAGGTTGCCATGGCTGTCGAGCATGATCACCGCGTCCTTGAGGGCCGCGGTGGATTCCTGGGCGCGGTCGATGATCGCCTGCAGGCGGTCGCGTGCCTGGCGATGACGGCGCTGGCGGTGGTGGATTTCGTCGAACAGGTCTTCCCAGATGCCCTGCGCCTGCGGCACGGCGGTGTGCAGGTCGGCGTCCTCCAGCCAGCGCCGCAGGCGCAGCAGGTCACGCAGCAGCCAGGCGAGATAGCCGGTCAGGCACAGCGCCAGGCTCCAGCCGTAGGCATCGGTGATCAGGCCGAGCAGCAGGGCGGCGAAGGCCAGCAGCAGGAAGTGGCGAAGCAGCAGGCGCCGCCAGTTGGTATTCAAGGCGCGGCAGTCCGGTCAGCTCTTGATCGAGAAACGATACCCGGTACCGCGTACGGTCTGCACCAGGTTCTCGTAGGTATCGCCCAGCGCCTTGCGCAGGCGGCGGATGTGCACGTCGACGGTGCGCTCCTCGACATAGACGTTGCCGCCCCATACCTGGTCGAGCAACTGGCCGCGGGTGTAGGCGCGCTCCTGGTGGGTCATGAAGAACTGCAGCAGGCGGTATTCGGTGGGACCCATCTCCGCGGCGCGGCCGTCGATGGTGACGCGATGGCCGACCGGATCGAGGATCAGCCCGCCGACTTCGATCGGCGATTCGGCATCCGCCGGGCCGGCGCGCCGCAGCACCGCCTTCAGGCGGGCGACCAGCTCGCGCGGCGAGAAGGGCTTGGTGATGTAGTCGTCGGCGCCGACTTCCAGGCCCTGGACCATGTTGTCCTCTTCGCCCTTGGCGGTGAGCATCACGATCGGCAGGTCCTGCAGCACCTCGTCACGCTTGAGACGGCGTGCCAGTTCGATGCCGGAGGTGCCCGGGAGCATCCAGTCGAGGAGGATCAGGTCGGGACGGCGGTCGACGATCAGCGCGTGCGCCTGCTGGCTGTTCTCGGCCTCCAGGCACTCGTAGCCCGCCATTTCCAGCGCCACCATGATCATTTCGCGGATGGGCGCTTCGTCGTCGACGATGAGGATTGTCTTGCCAGCCATGAGTCTTTCTCTTGTGTCTCCCAGGCGGCATTAGATAACGGTTTTATTGCAGCGATGTGACAGCCGCTGTCAGCGTAGCGCGTAGTTCGCGGCGATGCCGGCGAAGATCGCCATCCCGGCCCAGTGATTGTGCAGGAACATCGCGAAGCACACCTGCGGTTCGCGGGTGCGGGTGGCGCGGAATTCCCAGGCGAAGCAGGCGGCGGCGACCGCCAGCCCGGCGTAGAACGGCCAGCCCAGGGCGAAGCGCACGCCGGCCAGCAGCAGACTACCCAGCGCCAGTCCCTGCAGGGTGAGGATGATCACGCGGTCGGCGTCGCCGAAGAGGATCGCCGTCGATTTCACGCCGATCCTCAGGTCGTCCTCGCGGTCGGCCATCGCGTAGTAGGTGTCGTAGGCCACCGTCCACAGCAGGTTGGCGATCCACAGCAGCCAGGCGGCGGCGGGCAATTCACCGGTCTGCGCGGTGAAGGCCATCGGGATGCCCCAGGAAAAGGCCGCACCGAGCACCACCTGCGGGTAGTAGGTGTAGCGCTTCATGAAGGGGTAGGTCGCCGCCAGCGCGGCGCCGCCGAAGGACAGCCAGACGGTGGTGGCGTTGGTCTGCAGTACCAGCAGGAAGGCCAGCACCAGCATCGCCGCGAACAGCACCAGCGCCTCGCGCGCGCTCACCCGCCCGCTCGCCAACGGCCGCGTGCGGGTGCGGCTGACGTGGCCGTCGAAGTCGCGGTCGGCATAGTCGTTGATCACGCAGCCGGTGGCGCGCATGAGCACGGTGCCGACGACGAAGATCAGCAGGTTCTTCAGGCTCGGCACGCCCTCGGCGGCGATCCACAGCGCCCACAGCGTCGGCCACAGCAGCAGGTAGATGCCGATAGGCTTGTCCATCCGGGTGAGCTGGACGAAGTCCCAGGCGCGAGGGTGCAGGCGGTTCAGCGAGTGCAGCAGAGCGGTGTACATGACGCGTTCCTGATCAGGGGCTGCGGCCGATTATAGGGGGTGCTGCTCGTCGGTACGCAGTCCGAGCGCAGGCAGGAAGACCTCCATCACCAGGACGCTGAGGGCACCGCGGGAGAAGCACGAGCGTCTTGCCCATAGCGCCGCGCCGCGCTGCGCGGCCGGTAGCCAGGCGGCGGGGCAGGGGCTGGCGAAAAGCTCGCCGCGGCTGAAGTCGGCATCGCTGAATAGCCACTCGCCCAGCGAGCGACTGCCCAGGTGTGCCAGGTCGAAGCCGCTGGCCTGCAACTGCGCGCGGGTGGCGACGCTGCGGGCGAACACCCAGGGCGTGTCGTGGCCACACAGGTAGACCTCGCGCACCCAGCCCTCGCTGCCGACGGGGGCGCCCAGCGCCAGGCATTCGTCTTCGCGCAGCGTCTGCCAGCCTTCCTGCAACGGACGGACGCTGAACGCGCCTTCGGCGCGGGCGCTGAGGCGCCGGGTCAGCGAGCCGTCGTCGAACAGCCAGTCCTGCAGGGGCGCGGGAAGGCCGGCGAGGGCCGAGCGAGGTTGCCAGTGGGGAGACGAAACGTGCGGGTTCAAGACAAGGTCCTGTACGACTCGGAAAAGGACGGGGCTCACTCGTGCCAGGCGCGACCCTGGTGCTCGAGCAGCAGGCGCGCCTGCTCGGGACCATCGCTGCCGGCGGGGTAGCGACGCGGGCGACTATAGTACTCGCGCCAGCCGTCGAGGATCGGATCGATCCAACGCCAGGCGGCTTCCACCTCGTCGCGGCGCATGAACAGCGTCGAATCGCCCTCGATGACGTCCAGCAGCAGGCGCTCGTAGGCGTCCCAGCGACGGCGCGCGCTGAAGGCGTCGGCCAGGTTCAGGTCGAGCTCCACCGGCGCCAGGTTCATGCCCTTGCCCGGCGACTTGGCCATCAGTTGCAGGCTGATGCCTTCTTCGGGCTGCAGGCGGATCAGCAGGCGGTTGGCCTCGCCGCCGGGGAACAGCCGGTGCGGCACCGGCTTGAACTGGATGACGATCTCCGAATGCTTGCGCGCCATGCGCTTGCCGGTGCGCAGGTAGAAGGGCACGCCGGTCCAGCGCCAGTTGTCCACCTCCGCGGCGAGGGCGACGAAGGTCTCGGTGTCGCTGTCGTTATCGACGTTCTTCTCGAAGTAATAGGCCGGCACGTCATGCCCGCCGACCTGGCCGCCGGCGTACTGGCCGCGCACCGTGTGATCCTGCACGTCGAGGCCGGAGATCGGCTTGAGCGCCTCGAGCACCTTGACCTTCTCGCTGCGCACCGACTCGGCGTCGAAGCGTACCGGCGCCTCCATCGCCACCAGGCAGAGCAGCTGCAGCAGGTGGTTCTGCAACATGTCGCGGGCGGCGCCAGCATGGTCGTAGTAGCCGCCGCGGTTTTCCACGCCGAGCGTCTCGCAGACGCTGATCTGCACGTGGTCGATGTGTCCCGCGCGCCACACCGGCTCGAACAGGCCGTTGGCGAAGCGCAGCGCCATGAGGTTCTGCACGGTTTCCTTGCCCAGGTAGTGATCGATGCGAAACACCTGGCGTTCGTCGAAGACCTTGCCGATGGCCGCGTTGATCGCCTGCGCCGATTCCAGCGAATGGCCGATCGGCTTCTCCAGTACGATGCGGCTGTGCGCGCCGGCCAGCCCCGCGGTGGCGAGGTAGGCGGCGATGTCCTGGAACAGGCTCGGCGCGGTGGCCATGTAGTAGATGCGACCCCGCTCGGTATCGTTGCCCAATTGGCGGGCCAGACGGCCGTAGTCGGCGCTCTGGCTGGCGTCCATGGACAGGTAGTCGAGGCGCGCGGCGAAGTGCGCCCATACGTTGGCATCGAAGCGCTCGCGCGCCACCTGGGCGCGGCAGTGGCGCTCGGCCAGTGCGCGGTAGGCGTCGGTCGACAACGAGCGGCGGGCCAGCGCGATGATGCGCATGTCCTGCGGCAGACGCTTGTCGTGGTGCAGTTGATAGAGCGCGGGCAGCAGTTTGTGCAGGGCCAGGTCGCCGGTCCCGCCAAACACCAGCATGTCGCAGGGTCGCGTCACAGGGTGATCTCCGCTTCGTGGCTGGGCCTCCAGGCTGCGCATGTAGTATAACTACAAACCGGCTACAGCCTGGCACTTCCCCCGATGGTAACCGAGTCTCGCCCGTGAATCTGTTGCAGCATATCGTTCAGTCCCGTCACCTCCTGCGCAAGTCCGAGCTCAAGGTCGCCGACCATGTGCTGCAGGACCCCGCCGCGGTGATGCACAGCTCGATGGCCGACCTGGCGCACGTCGTGGGCGTCAGCGAACCGACCATCGTGCGCTTCTGCCGTGCCATCGGCTGCAACGGTTTCCAGGATCTCAAGCTCAAGCTGGCGCAGAGCCTGGCGGCCGGCGCCAGCTTCGGGCAGTTCCAGGTCAGCGAAAACGACTCGGTCTCGGACTTCTCACTGAAGATCTTCGACACCACCCTGCACACCCTGATGGACGTGCGGGAGAAGCTCGACCCGCAGGCGCTGGAGCTCGCCATCGCCGCCTGTGCCAAGGCCCATCGCGTGGAGTTCTACGGTTTCGGCGCGTCCGGCGCGGTCGCCGCCGACGCTCAGCACAAGTTCTTCCGCCTGCTGCTCAACGCCGCGGCCTATTCCGACCCGCACATGCAGGCGATGAGCGCCGTGACCCTGGGCGAGGACGATGTGGCCGTGTGCATCTCGCAGTCCGGCCGCTCGAAGGATTTGCTGACCACCGCGCACCTGGTACGCGAAGTCGGCGCCAAGCTGATCACCCTGTGCCCGAGCCAGACGCCGCTGGCGGACCTGGCCACGGTCAACCTGGCGGTGGATGTCCACGAAGACACCGAAATCTACACCCCGCTGACCTCGCGCATCGCTCACCTGGTGGTGATCGACGTGCTCGCCATGGGCGTGGCCATGGCCCGCGGCCCGGGCCTGGTGAATCACCTGAAGAGCGTCAAGCGCAGTCTGCGCGGGCTGCGGCTGTCGGCCAAGTCGATCCGCAATGCCGAGGACTCCGTCTCCCGCGATCTAGACTGAAGCCGCCGAGAGGGCGTGGGCAGGCATTGCGATTCGCGGGGTTCAAAGCGGGAGATCGGCGCGTTCGAGTGGGTTGCAGCGCACGGCTGTATCGACAATAGAACCGACGTTTCCGGGGCGAGAGCGTTGTAGGTAAGCGTGCATGCCGTTAATATCGATAACGGTTCTCATTATCTGCTGCGTAGTCCCGGTCTCCCATGCCATCCGCTCCTCTTCTCGAACACCCCGTGCATGCGTTGTACGTACGGCATGCGTCGTGGTTGCTGCGTTTCCTGTGCCGACGGCTTGGCAACCGCATCGATGCGCCGGATCTGCTGCACGATGCCTTCGTGCGCGTGCTGGGACGTCCGCGACTGGTCGCCGACGAGAGGGGCGAGCGTTCGTTGCTGGCCACCATTGCTCGAGGGCTCTGCATTGATCGCTGGCGTCGGGAACAGTTGGAGCGGGCCTACCTCGACGCATTGGCTGTACAGGCGACTTCGGTGCAGGCGTCGCCAGAGCATCGCGCGCTGATCGTGGAGACGCTGGTAGAGGTGGACGCCATGCTTGGGCGCTTGCCTGCCAAGGTGCGCGAAGCGTTCCTCTTGGCGCAGCTCGATGACCTGACGTATCGCCAGATCGGTGAGCGCCTGGGGGTCGGCGAACGCATGGTGAAGAAATACATGGCCCAGGCACTCGTGCACTGTGCGGTGCTCGAGGCCGAGCTCGACGGCCTGCTGGTGGAGTGAGGCATGTCCGACAGCATCCGCTATACGAGCCTGCAGCAAGCTGCGCAGTGGTACGTCACGCTGCAGGAGGAAGGCAGTTGCGAAACCCTCCGCGAGCAGTGGCAGCAGTGGCTGGGACAACACCACGAGCACGAAGCCGCCTGGCACTACGTGCAGCGTGTCGGCCTGCGTTTCGCCCCCTTGCAGGCCCAGGCCAGCGAGAGCGGGCGGGCGTTACGCCAGCGCGGGGTTACCCGGCGCCAGGCCGGTACGGGCTTGCTGTTGCTCGGGTTGGGCACCCTCACCGGGCTCACCGGTTGGCAGGTAGCGGCCATGGAAGGCTGGACCGCCGACCTCGCTACCGGCACGGGTGAACGGCGCCAGCTCCGGCTGGAGGATGGCAGCCAGCTTTGGCTCGGTGCGCGCAGTGCCCTCGACACGCGCTTCGATACCAGCCAGCGCGGACTTGAGCTGCATTTTGGCGAGATGCTGATGCAGACCTCGGCCCGGGACGCACGCCCCGTGCTGATCCAGACACGCTGCGGTGAATTGGGGGTGGCCGCTGGCGAATCGCGCTTCGCCGTCCTGCAGCAGGGTGAACTGACCCGTCTGGATGTCTATCGGGGCTCGGTGGAGGTACGCACGGCGCAGACGCAGGAGCACCGGCAGATCCCGCAGGGCATGGGGGTCGACTTCAGCGCCGATGCGATCGGTGCGCCGGTGCGTGCGCGAAGCGGCGGCGAGTCGTGGACCCGTGGCGTGCTGGTCGCCGAAGCCACGCCGCTGGCCCAACTGGTTGACACGCTGAGTCGCTATCGACACGGCTACCTGGGCTACTCGCCGGCGGTCGCCGAGCTGACGGTGATGGGTACCTTTCCCCTCGGTGATACCGAGCAGGCCTTGCGCTTGCTGGAACAGGCCCTGCCGGTACGTATCCGGCGCCTGACGGATTGGTGGGTCACCCTCGACGCGGCGTGATCGCGCAAGGATTCGAACGGGCGAGTTCCCTTTCTCGCATTTGCTCCGGTTTATCCCTTGGAACTCACACTTCGGGGATTCTCATGCCGCTTTTTCGCTCTCACGCCGCTCATCTGGCGTTTACTGCGCCGCTCATGTTTATCGCGCTTGCGCCCCTTGCGCTCACTCCTTCGCCTGCCCGTGCGCAGCAAGTCGAGCACACTCCGTCATTCGATATCGAGCCCGGTCCGTTGACGCGCGTGCTCAACCAGTTCAGCGCCCAGGCGGGGATCTATCTGGTCGGCAGCAACGCGCTGGCGCAAGGCAAGCAAAGCAGCGGTTTGCACGGACGCTACGCGATCGAGTCAGGCCTGCAACAGGTGCTGCAAGGCAGCGGACTGCAGGCGGTGGCGCAGGGCAATGGCGGCTACGTACTGCAGCTGCTGCCGGCCGGGCTTGCCGTAGAGCTGCAGCCCGTCTCGGTGATCGGCGTGCCTGCCGAGCACTCGGGGAGCTTTGCCGATAGCGGTTATCGCGCCATCGACTCGCTGACTGCCAACAAGACTCGCAGCGCCCTGGCCGACACCCCGCGCTCGGTCTCCGTGGTGACCCGCCAGCGGATGGAGGATCAGAAAACCCAGTCGCTGACCGAGGTCCTCGGCTACGTGCCGGGTATCTTTGCGCCGCCGTTCGCCGCCGGCGATGGCCAGGCCGGCGATCTGTTCTTCATTCGCGGTTTCAATGCCACTGACTACGGCTACGGCCTGCTGCGCGACGGTCTCCGTGTGCAGGGCAACCGCTACGACACCACCAGCGAGCCCTACGGCCTGGAGCGAGTCGAGGTCTTCCGCGGCCCGACGTCCATTCTCTACGGCGAGAACGCGCCCGGCGGGGTCGTCAACCTGATCAGCAAGCGCCCCACGGCCGACGCCCGCGGGCAACTGCAACTGAGCTATGGCTCGCACGAGCGGCGCCAGCTGGGGGTCGATGTCTCCGGGCCGCTCAACGACAGCGGCTCGCTGCTCGGCCGCGTAGTGCTGCTGGGGCGCAAGGCGAACACCCAGGTCGAGCATCAGCCGGACGACCGGCTCTACCTGGCGCCGTCGCTGACGTTCAACTTCGACGCTGACAACAGCCTGACCGTCCTCAGCAGCTACCAGCGCGACCGTACGCTCATGGAGCTGGGCTATCCCGCCGCCGGCACACTGTTGAACAACCCCAACGGCAAGATCGATAAGGACAGCCTGCTCGGTAATCCCTACTGGGATGACTTCCAGCGAGAGACCTGGACGCTCGGCTACGAATTCAGCCACCGCATCAGCGACGCTTGGCAGTTCCGGCAGAACTCGCGCTACATGCAGTCGCGCCTGGACCGCCAGGAAACCTGGCCGGGAAACCTGGACGACGCCGGCTTCGGCACCGTCCTGAGCAACACCGCCTACGACCGCGCGAACCGCTCCCTTGCCTACTCGCTGGATAACCAGCTAGAGGGCAACGTCCAGTGGGGTGGCCTGGAAAACACGCTGTTGCTGGGCGCAAGCTTCGACCGCACCTCGTTCAGCCAGGACTGGGACGCCGGTTCCGGCGGGACCATCGATGTCTTCGACCCGGTCTACAGCGGCCCGCCGGTCATGGCCATAGCGGTGCAGAACGCCCTGCTCGAACAGTCGCTCTACGGCGTGTACACGCAGTGGCAGGCCCGCAAGGACAACTGGATATTCCTCTTCGGCGGCCGCTACGATCGCGTCAACAGCGCCTATCGCAACAAGTCCGGGACGCTCAATGATGCCGCCGACCTGAGCTACTGGGATGGCCAGTTCACCTGGCAGGCCGGGCTGATGTACCAGTTCGAGAATGGCATCTCCCCTTACCTGAGCTATGCCACCGCCTACAACCCGACCCAGCAGGTCTCCAGCGCCAGCGGCGCACTCGAACCGACCACCAGCGAGCAGTACGAAATCGGCGTGAAGTACGAGCCGCAAGGCTGGAACACCAGTATCAGTGCGTCCCTGTATGACCTGCGCAAGAAGAACGACGCGCTCTACGACAGCGCGGTCGCTGACTACCGCAATGTGGGGCGCAGCCGCGCCAAGGGCGCGGAGCTGGAGATCAGCAGTGACCTTTCCGAGCGGCTGAATCTGACGGCGGCGTACACCTACACCGATGCGCGGATCACCGAGGATGCCGGCTCCCTGGTCGAAGGGCATCAGATTACCGGCGTGCCGCGTAATCAGGCGTCCGCCTGGGTCACCTACCGCTTCCTCGGCGGGGCGATGAACGGGTTGCGGGTCGGCGGCGGCATCCGCCACTTCGACAGCACCTTCGCCTACACCAGTAGCAGCCTCTACGGAAAACTCGACACGGGCGACGTGACGCTCGTCGACGCGCTGCTCGGCTATGCCATCAATGAGCAGTGGTCTGCCGAATTCAACGTGCGCAACCTGCTGGACAAGGAGTACGTCGCCGGCTGCAACAACGCCGGGCGTTGCTACTGGGGCGAGGAGCGGACCCTGCTGGGGACGCTGACCTACAACTGGTAAGCCAGGCTCGGGGCTGCGTGGCCCGCGGTACGTGCGCTGACGCGCACGCCGTTGGTCGGTGGCGCCGCGGCTGACATCGCATTGTCATCGGTATGAGGAACGCTGGGGATTCAAACCCTCGCGGAGACTCCGCCATGACCCAGGCACCGCATGACGAACTGCAGCGGCTCGATCGCAAGGCGCGCCGCCAGCAGGAAGACCAACGGCGCATGCATTTCCGCCGGGCAATCGAGGCGCATGCCGAGCAACTCCGATTGCAACGCGAGCTGCTCGACTACCCCGAACTGATCGCCGTCAACTACCTGCTGGCGAGCCGCGCGAAGGCGCTGCGCTAAGCCCGGCGAAGCGCTCGGCCAGCGCCTTGATGCGCGGGCGCTCGTCGCGCACGAAGGTGAAGAAGGTCTGCGCCACCGGCGACAGGTACTTGCCGCGCGGGTAGACCAGGCACCAGCTGCGCAGCAGCGGCAGCTCGTTCACCGGCAGCTCGCGCAAGAGTCCCGCATCCAGTTCCCGGCGCACCGCGTGACGCGGGATCAGCGCCAGGCCGAGGCCGGCGATCACCGCCTCGCGCTGGGCTTCCATCGAGGCCAGCTCCAGGGTCTGCGGGAAGTGCGCGCGCTTGGCGTGGCAGAACTGCTCGCAGGCACGGCGGGTGCCCGAGCCCTGCTCGCGGATCACCAGCGGCCAGTCGACCAGGTCCTGCAGGCTGAGCGTCTCGCGGACGCACAGCGGATGCGTGGGCGGCGCCACGGCGATGATCGGGTTGTCGAGGAACGGCAGGAACTCCAGGTCCTGCTCGGTCGGCACCTGGGACATGATCAGCAGGTCGTCGCGGCTGGCGCCGATGCGCCGCAACATCTGCGCGTGGTTGACCACCGACAATTGCAGACTAACCTCCGGATGACGCGCGCGGAACGCGGCGAACAGGTGCGGCACGAAGTACTTGGCGCTGCTCTCCACCGCCAGCTTGAGCTGGCCTGCGAGCGAGCCGCGCAGGTCGGAGAGCTGCATGTCCAGTGCCTCCAGGCGGCCGAACACGTCCTGGGCGGCGCGCCGCAGCGCTTCGGCGGCTTCCGTGAGATAGAGCTTGCGCCCCAGGTACTCGAAGAGCGGCTGGCCGACCAGCTCCTCGAGTTGGCGAATCTGCAGGCTGACCGCCGGTTGGGTCAGCGCCATCTCTTCCGCGGCGCGGCTGTAGGAGCGGCTCTCGCAGACCGCGTTGAACACCTGCAACTGACGTAATGTCATGCGTAACAAGGACTTGCGCATGGGTGACGGCATCCATAAGTAATGACTTATACAATCCACAATGAATATTAATTTAAATTTATCGTCCGCTGCGCGTAGGGTTCTCGGCACGTCGCTACATAACAACGCTTGAGGCTGCCGGCACAGGACCGGAGGCCTTCCGAACGGCGAGGAAACCGGTGTGATCAAGAAGATCCTCATCGCCAACCGAGGCGAAATCGCAGTACGCATCGTGCGTGCCTGTGCCGAGATGAACATCCGCTCGGTGGCGGTGTTCTCCGAGGCCGACCGCATGGCCCTGCACGTCAAGCGTGCCGACGAGGCCTATTCGCTGGGCGACGATCCGCTCGCCGGCTATCTGAATCCGCGCAAGCTGGTGAACCTGGCGGTGGAAACCGGCTGCGATGCGTTGCATCCCGGCTACGGCTTCCTTTCCGAGAACGCCGAACTCGCGGAAATCTGCGCCGAGCGCGGCATCCGCTTCATCGGCCCGTCCGCCGAGGTCATCCGCCGCATGGGCGACAAGACCGAGGCGCGACGCAGCATGATCGCCGCCGGCGTGCCCTGCACGCCCGGCACCGAGGGCAACGTCGCCGACCTCGACGAAGCGCTGGGCGAAGCCGAGCGCATCGGCTACCCGGTGATGCTCAAGGCCACCTCCGGCGGTGGCGGCCGCGGCATCCGCCGTTGCAACAGCCGCGAGGAGCTGACCCAGGCCTACCCACGGGTGATCTCCGAGGCGACCAAGGCCTTCGGTTCGGCCGAGGTCTTCCTCGAGAAGTGCATCGTCGAGCCCAAGCACATCGAGGCGCAGATCCTCGCCGACTCGTTCGGCAATACCGTGCACCTGTTCGAGCGCGACTGCTCGATCCAGCGGCGCAACCAGAAGCTCATCGAGATCGCCCCGAGTCCTCAGCTGACCCCCGAACAGCGCGCCTACATCGGTGACCTGGCGGTGCGCGCGGCCAAGGCGGTGGGCTACGAGAACGCCGGCACCGTGGAGTTCCTGCTCGCCGATGGCGAGGTGTACTTCATGGAGATGAACACCCGCGTGCAGGTGGAGCACACCATCACCGAGGAAATCACTGGCATCGACATCGTCCGCGAGCAGATCCGCATCGCCTCCGGCCTGCCGCTCTCGGTGAAGCAGGAGGACATCCAGCACCGCGGCTTCGCCCTGCAGTTCCGTATCAATGCCGAGGACCCGCGCAACAACTTCCTGCCCAGCTTCGGCAAGATCACCCGCTACTACGCACCCGGCGGCCCCGGCGTGCGCACCGACACGGCGATCTACACCGGCTACACCATTCCGCCGTTCTACGACTCCATGTGTCTGAAGCTGATCGTCTGGGCGCTGACCTGGGAAGAGGCCCTGGCCCGTGGCCAGCGTGCGCTGGACGACATGCGCCTGCAGGGCGTGAAGACCACCGCCACCTACTACCAGCAGATTCTCGCCGACGCCGAGTTCCAGAGCGGGCGCTTCAACACCAGCTTCGTCGACAACCACCCGGAACTGCTGAACTACTCGATCAAGCGCAAGCCGGGCGAACTGGCCCTGGCGATCGCCGCCGCCATCGCCGCCCACGCCGGTCTGTAAGGGAAGGATTCAGAGCATGAGCAAGAAGATCCAAGTCACCGACACCATCCTGCGCGACGCCCACCAGTCGCTGCTCGCCACGCGCATGCGCACCGAGGACATGCTGCCGATCTGCGACAAGCTCGACCGCGTCGGCTACTGGTCGCTGGAAGTCTGGGGCGGCGCCACCTTCGACGCCTGCGTGCGCTTTCTCAAGGAAGACCCCTGGGAGCGCCTGCGCCAGCTCAAGGCGGCGCTGCCCAATACCCGCCTGCAGATGCTCCTGCGCGGGCAGAACCTGCTCGGCTATCGCCACTACAGCGACGACGTGGTCGAGGCCTTCGTGGCCAAGGCCGCGGAGAACGGCATCGACGTGTTCCGCATTTTCGATGCGATGAACGACGTGCGGAACCTGGAAACCGCGATCCGCGCGGTGAAGAAGACCGGCAAGCACGCCCAGGGCACCATCGCCTACACCACCAGCCCGGTGCATACCACCGAAGCCTTCGTCGCCCAGGCCCGCGCCATGGCCGACATGGGCATCGACTCCATCGCCATCAAGGACATGGCCGGCCTGCTCACACCGTACGCCACCGGCGAACTGGTCGCCGCACTCAAGGCTGCGCTGCCGCTGGACGTGGTGATCCACTCCCACGACACCGCCGGGGTGGCCGCCATGTGTCAGCTCAAGGCGGTGGAGAGCGGCGCCGACCGCATCGACACGGCGATCTCCAGCCTGGCCTGGGGCACCAGCCACCCTGGCACCGAGTCGATGGTCGCCGCCCTGCGCGGCAGCGACTACGACACCGGCCTGGACCTGGAACTGCTGCAGGAAATCGGCCTGTACTTCCACGCCGTGCGCAAGAAGTACCACCAGTTCGAGAGCGAATTCACCGGCGTCGACACCCGCGTGCAGGTCAACCAGGTGCCCGGCGGGATGATCTCCAACCTCGCCAACCAGCTCAAGGAACAGGGCGCGCTGAACCGCATGAACGAAGTGCTGGCGGAGATTCCGCGGGTGCGCAAGGACCTCGGCTACCCGCCGCTGGTGACGCCCACCTCGCAGATCGTCGGCACCCAGGCGTTCTTCAACGTGCTCGCCGGCGAGCGTTACAAGACCATCACCACCGAGGTGAAGTACTACCTGCAGGGCCGCTACGGCAAGGCGCCCGGCCAGGTCGACGAAAAGCTGCAGCGGTTGGCCATCGGTAACGAAGAGCTCATCGAATGCCGCCCGGCCGACCTGCTCGCTCCCGAGCTGGACAAGCTGCGCAAGGAAATCGGCGCGCTGGCGCAGTCCGAAGAGGACGTGTTGACCTTCGCCATGTTCCCCGACATCGGTCGCAAGTTCCTCGAAGAGCGCGCCGCCGGCACCCTGCAACCCGAAGCGCTGCTGCCGATCCCCGACGGCAGCGCAGCCGCGGCCAGCGTCGAAGGTACGCCGACCGAGTTCATCATCGACGTGCATGGCGAGAGCTACCGCGTCGACATCACCGGCGTCGGCGTGAAGGGCGAGGGCAAGCGCCACTTCTACCTGTCTATCGACGGCATGCCCGAGGAAGTGGTGTTCGAGCCGTTGAACAGCTACGTCGGTGGCGGCGACAGCGGCAAGCGTCGTCAGGCCAGCGCCCCGGGCGACGTATCGACGCACATGCCGGGGAACATCGTCGACGTGCTGGTCGCCGTGGGTGACAGCGTCAAGGCCGGCCAGGCGCTGCTGGTGGCCGAGGCGATGAAGATGGAAACCGAAGTCCAGGCGCCCGTCGCCGGCACGGTCAAGGCCGTTCACGTGGCCAAGGGCGATCGCGTCAACCCGGGTGAAGTGCTGGTCGAGATCGAATGACGGCACGCAATGGTTAACCTCGGGGGAGCTTTCGGGCTCCCCTTTTTTTCGTCTGCGTGGGCGCGCGTGCTGCTAGGCTTCGGTCTCAAGAGTTCGCAGCACAATGCGCTACCCACAATGGAACTGGAGACTGCACGTGAGCAAAGAAGCCGAGACGATTACCCAGGTCATGCGTGTCGACGACAAGGACTGGTTCCTGCAGAACCTGGTGAACATGGTCAACTCCAGCGATTTCAGCCTGGACATCACGCTGAATGTCGGTGGCTTTCTGGTGTCCGGCCAGATGATTGGAGGCAAGGCCTACTTCGAGGGATTCGGTAGCGATTTCGCCAGTGCCATCGAGGACCCGAACATCGCCGCGAGCATTCAGGCGGCATTCGCCAAGAACGGCGATATCTACTCGCTGGAAGCGGACATGCCACCCTCGCCGAGCTACATCCACATCATGAACGCCAGGTTCTTCAACACCAACGGCAACCCCATTCCCGATAACCGCGGGGTCTGGTGGCGGGGGCGGCTGTCGCAGGTCGACGGTTTCTCCCTCGGCTCGCTGAGCGCCGCGGACGCCTGAGGCCGGCTGGCACGGGAGCTCGTTGTTCGGCTACGGCCGAATAGCGAGCGCCTCATCGGCGAACGCCTTTTCCGCAGTCAACAAGACGCGTCATGACGGATGGGCGTTACGAACTCAACGACGGCCCTATCCACGAAGCCATCGACCGGCTCTTCGACCTGTACCCAGCAATCGCCCGGCATGATCGCGTGGCCGATATCGCCCGGCTTCACGGGCTGAAGGCCGGTTACACGCTTGCTGAGCCATGAACCCCTGATATTCCGGCCCCGCGGGTCTGCGCTATATCGGCTTCCGATTAGGCGCTGGGCGAAGCCCGTTGCCCTCCCGCGCTGCGTTGCCATTGACGCAACATAAAAGTCCAAAGCGTTTATTGGTGGTGATGCCATGCCTGCCCATACTCGGGTGAAATCGGTCCGGCCACACAGCCGGCGCGCCTTCGTTCGGCTACAGGGGTACAGGCATGAGCATCACGGCAGGGGTCATCGGCCTCGGCAACATGGGCGGCAACATGGCCATCACGCTGGCCGGCAAAGGGGTCGAGGTGATTGGCCTGGATCCGTCGCCGGCGGCCCGCGAGCGGGTGGCGGCCAAGGGCGTCGGCCTGGCCAGCGATCTCGCCGATCTGGCGGCGCGTTGCGAGCTGATCGTGCTCTCGCTGCCCAAGGCCGAGCACGTCGAAGCCGTCTGCCTTGGCGAGCCGGGCCTGTGGTCGCTGGCGCGTGCCGGCAGCATCATCGTCGACACCACCACCTCCACCCCGGAAACCAGCCGCAAGGTCGCGGCTGCGCTGGCCGCAGTCGGCGTCGAGTTCCTCGATGCGCCGGTCTCCGGCGGTCCGGCGGGCGCCGCTGCCGGCAGCATGACCATGGTCATCGGCGGTGACGAGCAGGCCCTGGGCCGTGCGCTGCCGGTGCTGGAGAAGATGAGCGCTACCCGTGTGCACGTGGGTGCCGTGGGGGCCGGCAACATCGCCAAGATCGCCAACAACCTGCTGGCCGCCGCGCACCTGATCACCACCGCCGAGGCGGTGGCAATGGCCGAAGCCGCCGGCGTTGCCCCGGAAAAACTCATCGAAGGCATCAACGCCGGCTCCGGCCGTAGCGCCGCGAGCCAGGGCATGTTCCCCACCTGGGTGCTGAACAAGGCCTACGACTCCGGCTTCACCATGGGCCTGATGCGCAAGGACGTGGGCCTGGCCCGCGACCTGATCGCCCAACTCGGCCTCGACCTGCCGCTGGCCGCTGCAGTGGCCGAGCAATGGGCGCAGAGCGCCGAGACCCTGGCCGACGCAGAGGACTTCTGCGCTATCGCCCGACGCACCAGCGAAACACTATTCGGCAAGGGGGATTGAGCCGGTGAATGCACAGATTCTCGAATTGCTCCAGGGCTTCTGGGGCAACCGTAACCAGGTCGCCAGCTATGTCGACGGCCAGTTCGTCGATGGCGACGGTGACACCATCGTCGTGCGCAACGCCCATGACGACAGCGTTGCCTACCAGTATCCGGACGCCGGCGACGCCGTCGCCGCACTCGCCGACAGTGCCGCCCAGCGTGCCCGCGAGCAGTGGCGCAATCTCACCGCCCAGGCCCGGGGCCGGGTGATCTACCAGATCGGTGCACGGGTGCGCGAACACGCCGAGGCCCTCGCGCAGATCGAATCGGCCAGCGCCAACAAGCCGATCCGCGACGCCCGCGTCGAAGTGATCAAGGTCGCCGAGATGTTCGAGTACTACGCCGGCTGGGCCGACAAGCTGCACGGCGAAGTGATCCCGGTGCCGACCTCTCACTTCAACTACGTGACCTACGAACCGCTCGGCACGGTGTTGCAGATCACCCCGTGGAACGCACCGATCTTCACCGCTGGCTGGCAGATCGCCCCGGCTATCACCGCCGGCAACGCGGTGATCCTCAAGCCTTCAGAACTGACCCCGGTGACTTCGCTGTTGCTCGGCGTGCTGGTCGAACGCGCCGGCGCGCCCAAGGGGCTGGTCAACGTCATCGCCGGCTACGGCCACACCGTTGGCCAGCGTCTGATCGCCACCGCCGACATCCGCAAGGTGGTGTTCGTCGGCTCGCCGGCCACCGGCAAGCACATCGCCACGGCCGCCGCGCAGCGCTGCATCCCGACGGTGCTGGAGCTGGGTGGCAAGTCGGCGAACATCGTCTTCGCCGACGCCGACGCCGACCTGGACCTTGCGGTGCGCGGGGCACAGGCAGCGATCTTCTCCGGCGCCGGGCAGAGCTGCGTTTCCGGCTCGCGCCTGCTGGTGCAGGAAAGCATCTACGAGCGCTTCATCGAGGCGGTGGCCCGCGCTGCGGCGAACTTCCGCGTCGGCGATCCCGCGGATGCGGAAACCCAGATCGGCCCGATCCACAACGCCAAGCAGTACGCCCATGTGAAAGGCATGCTCGAGGCGGCCTTGGAGAGTGGCGCGCGTCACGTCGCCAACGGCGTCGAGCCGCTGCCTGGCGGCGCCGGTTACTACGTCAATCCGACCGTGCTGGCCGGCAGTAACGAGCTGCCCTGCGCCCAGGAAGAAATCTTCGGCCCGGTGGTGGTCGCGATTCCGTTCAAGGACGAAGCCGACGCCATCCGCATCGCCAACGACAGCCGCTTCGGCCTGGCCGGCGCGGTGTGGACGCGCGACGTCGGCCGTGCCCACCGCGTGGCCCGCGCCATCCGCGCCGGCACCTTCTGGGTCAACGGCTACAAGACCATCCACGTCAGCTCGCCGTTCGGTGGCTACGGTGACAGCGGCTACGGGCGCTCCTCGGGCCTCGACGCCCTGCGCGAATACAGCGAAGTGAAGAGCGTCTGGGTCGAGACCGCCGCCGAGCCGGTGGCCGGTTTCGGCTACGGCGCCAGCCTGGAGTGATCGACCGATGAGTATTCCCGCCTCGCTGCTGGCCGAAGCGGCCCGCTGGCGCCGCGACCTGCACGCCCATCCGGAGCTCGGCTTTGCCGAGCTGCGCACCAGCGCACGGGTCGCCGAACTGCTCGAAGGCTTCGGCCTGGAGGTGCATCGCGGCATCGGTGGCACCGGTGTCGTTGGCGTGTTGCGCAACGGCGACGGGCCGCGTCTCGGCCTGCGCGCCGACATGGACGCGCTGCCGATCCAGGAACTCGGCGCCCCCGCGCACCGCTCGACCCACGGCGGTTGCATGCACGCCTGCGGGCACGACGGGCACACCGCCATCCTGCTTGCCACCGCGCGACACCTGAGCCAACAGCCGGACTTTCGCGGCACGCTGTATTTCGTTTTCCAGCCTGCCGAGGAAAACCTCGGTGGTGCGCAGAAGATGATCGACGACGGGCTCTTCGAGCGCTTCCCGATGGACGCCATCTACGGCCTGCACAACTGGCCGGGTCTGCCAGCCGGGCAGGTAGCGGTGAATCCGGGGGCGATGATGGCCTCGCTGGACACCTTCGAGATCCTGCTCACCGGCAAGGGCTGCCACGCGGCCATGCCCGAGCGCGGCAACGATCCCATCGTCGCCGCCGCCGAACTGGTCCTGCAGCTGCAGACCATCGTTGCCCGGCGCATTTCGCCGCTGGCCTCGGCGGTGGTCAGCGTGACCATGTTCGAGGCCGGCGAGGCGATCAACGTGATTCCCGAAGTGGCACGCCTGAAGGGCACCGTGCGTTGCCTGAACAGCGCGGTGCGCGAGCAGGTGGAGCGCCTGATCGGCGAGATCGTCGCCCATGCCCCGACAGGCCAGGGCGTGCGTGGCGAACTGCGCTACCAGCGTGGCTACCCGGTGACGGAGAACCATCCGGCGCAGGCCGAGCGTGTGCGTCAGGCCGCCCTGGGGGCTTTTGGCGAGGCGCGCGTGAGCGGCGGCATTCCCCCGTCGATGGCCTCGGAGGACTTCGCCTTCATGCTGCAGGCCTGCCCCGGCGCCTACCTGTGGTTGGGGGTGGACGGCGAACAACCGTCGGCGCCGCTGCACAACCCGTTCTACGACTTCAATGACAGTGTCATCGAGAGCGGCGTGCAGCTGTGGACGGCGCTGGTGCGCCAGGAGTTGCCGGTCTAGCGAAAGGCGGTCATGTGTTGTCGCATGTCGCCGAGCAACTGCATGGCGGCGCGGCTCAGGCGGCGTCCGACGCGCGTCACCACCTCGGCGTGGGAGCGTGCGAAGCCAGCGTCCGCCAGCGGTAGTGCGACCAGGCTGCCGCGCTGGATCTCCTGGGTCACGGCGAACGCCGGCAGCAGCGTCACGCCGCCCTGCAAGGCGTATTGCTTGAGCATGCTGAAGGTGTTGCAGGTCAATGTCGGGCGCATCTGCGCACCGCTGGCCTGCTCCACCGCGTGCAACGTCTGGCGGATGCCGTAGGAGATGTCGGATAGCGCCAGGCGATGCTGCGCCAGTAGTTCCAGGCCCAGTGGCTGCGTCTCGGCGGCCAGCGGATGCTCGCGGGTGACGATCGCGCAGAGTGGTTGCAGGCGGCTCACATGGCTGCGCAAGGCCGGGTCGCGCGGAGGGTTGTAGACCAGCCCGACGTGCGCCTCGTCTTCCACCACCTGGCGAATCACCTCGTTGGTGCCGACGACATTGATGCGTAGCTCGATGGCCGGATTCTGCGCGGAGAAGGCGCCCAGGCTCTGCGCCAGATCGTCGATGAAACCTTCGCCGATCACCAGGGTTACGCTGCCGGTGCGCAGGCCCTGAAGGTCGGCGATGGCGTCGCGCAAACCCTCCAGTTGCACCTGCCGCTGGTGGTAGTACTCCAGCACCCGTTGCCCGGCCTCGGTGGGGGTTACCCCGCGCCGATGGCGTTCGATCAAGTCGACGCCCAGCTCGGCTTCGACCTGGGCGATCTGCCGGCTGACCGCGGAGGGCGCGATATCCAGCGCGTCGGCGGCCGCCCGCACGCTACCCAGGCGCACCGCCTCGACGAAATAATGCAGCCGTTGCTCGTGGATTCCCCGCATAGACACGCGCCCTTCCAGTGTTCTGTTTTACGCAACAAAAAAGCCCGAATCGATTATTGGAGAGCTATCCACCGCCTGTCCATACTCGGGCCTTCGACCACGGCCAGCGCCCTTGAGAGCCATTATCCGGCCGGGTCCGACTCGACCTTCCGAGTCCTTTCATTCTGCCCAGCGAGCAGCGCTCGCGAACTGCCAAACATACGAATAACCGTGCCCGCACCACGGGCCGCAGGGGAGAAGCATGAGCACCTATCCGACGCAGGAGCTGACCCAGGAGCGTGCCGTCAGCAGCACCGTGAAGCTGTACATCTGGGCGGCCGTGGTGCTGTCGGTCGCCGAGCTGATCGGCTCAATCGGCATTCCCGTCGGGCCGGGCAAGGTGGTTCTGCTGCCGATGATCTGGGCACTGCTGCTCGGTGCGCTGGTCGGCCTGGCCTACAAGCGCCTGCCCGCCGGCCTTGCCGTGGGGCGCGCCACCCAGGTCCGCTCTGCCGCCATCCTGCAATACGCGTTGCTGGTGTTCATCGCCAAGCTCGGCCTGGTGGTCGGTGGTTCGCTGCCGACGGTGATCGCCGCCGGGTGGGCGCTGGCGTTCCAGGAACTCGGTCACTTCGTCGGCACTATCCTGCTCGGCCTGCCGGTGGCGTTGATGCTCGGCATCAAGCGTGAAGCCATCGGTGCGACCTTCTCCGTCGGTCGCGAGCCGAGCCTGGCGATCATCGGTGAACGCTATGGCATGAACTCCCCGGAGGGCCGCGGGGTGCTCGCCGAGTACCTGACCGGCACCCTCATCGGCGCGGTGTTCATGGCGTTGGTCGCCGGCTTCATCGCCAGCCTGAACATTTTCCATCCGTACTCCTTGGCGATGGGCGCGGGCATCGGCTCGGGCAGCATCATGGCCGCCGCGGCCGGCGCCGTTGCCGCCCAGCAGACGCCGGAAGTGGCCAAGGAAGTGATGGCCCTGGCGGCTGCCGCCAACCTCATCACCACCACCCTGGGCACCTATTTCACGCTGTTCATCTCGCTGCCGCTGGCGGTCTGGGGCTACCGCGTGATGGAACCGCTGATCGGCCGCACCACCAAGGCCTCCCATGGCAGCAGCGCGATCGACGAAGACGTCATCGACGAGCCGGTGGAGCTGAGCTGGGGCGGTCGCATCAGTGCCTGGATCGCCGCCGGCGCGCTGGCCCTGCTGTCCACCTGGATCATCGCCAAGGCGCTGCCGGCCGCAGCCTTCATCGGCATCGCAGTGATGATCCTTGCGGCCTTCGCGGGTGAACTGCTGTGCAACCTGTTTCGCCGCAAGGTTCCCGCGGTGTGCTGGGTCTCGCTGGTGGGCATGTACCTCACCTCGCCCTGGTGCCCCCTGGCACCGCAGGTCGCCGAGGCTACCAACGCGGTGGGAATCCTCGCGGTGATCACGCCGATGCTGACCTTCGCCGGCCTGTCCATCGCCAAGGACATCCCGGCCTTCCGCCGCCTCGGCTGGCGCATCGTGCTGGTGTCGCTGACCGCCAGCTTCGGTACCTTCATCGGTGCGGTGTTCATCGCTGAACTGTTCCACTGAGCAAAAGCGGCGGGGGCCTTTCCAGGCGCCCAATAAACGCTCTTCGTTCGTTCGCGGTTGCGCTATGGGGTGAGCCGGCCGCAGCGATATCGCCTCTCTCTTTAGCCGACCACCTGTCCGTTCGTCAGCCAGCGGGTCGGCTCCGACGGCTTCCTGGGCCGGGCGCGTCGAACGGTATCTGGAGCTCGCCCGCACGTGGCGTTAAGCTTGTTCGGATAAGGGATGCGCCGCTGGCGCGGCAGGAGTATTCAACAATGAAAACCGTCGCACAGATTCTCAGCGGCAAGGCGATGCAGGAGCTCTACACCATCGCACCTGACGACAGCGTGCTCGATGCGCTGACGCTGATGGCGGAGAAGAACGTCGGTGCGCTGCCGGTGACCTACGCCGAAGGGCGCCTAGTGGGCATCGTCAGCGAGCGTGACTATGCACGCAAGGTGGTGCTGCGCGGCCGCTCGTCGTTCGCCACGCCGGTGAGCGAGATCATGACCGCCGCGGTGATCACCGTCGATCCGCGGCAGAGCATCGCCGAGTGCATGGAGTTGTGTACCGACCGCCACTTGCGCCACCTGCCGGTGGTGGAGGACGGCAAGCTGATCGGCCTGCTGTCGATCGGTGACCTGGTCAAGGAAGTGATCGCCGAGCAAGGCGAGCTGATCCAGCATCTCGAAGGCTACATCCGCGGCGAATGAGCGCCGCCACGCGAACCTGCGTGGCGGTCTTCGCGCAACGCCTCTCCCGTTACAGCGCCATCTGCCAGCGCGCTACCAGCGCCTGGCTGTGGGAATCGCTGCCCAGTTCGCCGGTGTAGCCGAAGCTCAGCTGCGAGCGCCGCGAAAGCCCGAGGTCGAAGCCGGCGTCCAGTAGCAGGGCGTCGCGGTCCAGGGCGCTACCTTCCACGCTGAATGCACTACCGCCGCTGAGGAAGGCCTGGCGGGTAGTCACGTCCAGATCGCCGTAGCGGTGCCGCCAACCCAACGCCAGACGCGGGACGAAGGCATGCCCGTTGTCCAGCGTGTGCAGCCAGGCCAGGCGTACGCCCAGGCTGCTGTCGATGCCGTCGTCCTTCTGCCCGTCGACCCGCAGCGCGGCGCTGCCGCCGCTTTCGTCATAGCCCTCGCGGGAATAGCGCGAATAGCCCAGGCCTGCGTACGGCTCGGCCTGCAGCCGGCCGTAGGCCAGTGGGTGGCCGACCTCGACGAAGGACTGCCAGGCGTGGGCACGGTAGTCGCCGTGCAGACGCTCGTCGAGGCCGCCGAAGGTGACCTGTCGCTCGCTGTCGCCATCGTGGCGGCTGTAGGCCAGACCCAGGCGCAACTGGTTGGCGCCCAGCGCGCGCCCGGCGTAGAACGCCAGGTGCAGGCTGTCCAGCTCGCCATCCACGGCGGAGCCGGCGGAGAGCTCGCTCTTCGAGTAGCCGGCGGCGAGGCCTAGGCGCCAGGCATCGCCCAGCGCCCAGTCGGCGCCGAACAGGGCGCCGCGGGTGCGTTGCTCCAGGTCGGCCGCGCCGTTCTCGCCCTGCAACGTGCCGCGGCTGCCCAGGCCTTGCAGCCAGACGCGCGCGGCGGCTGCCGGGTCATTCAGCTGGCGGGCGAAGCCCGGTGCCTGGCTGGCCGCCAGCGCCGGTGCCGGTGCCAGTTCGCCGGCAGCCAGCAGCGGTTGCGCCTGCACGCTCTGCAGGGCGCCTTGCAGTACCGTGCCGACGGCCGCGGTGGAGAGTTGCGCGAGGTTGCCCAGGCTCGCGGTGCTGGCTCCGGCCAATTGTTCGAGGCCCGCTGCGGCGGTGCTGGCATTGCTGCTCACCAGTGCGCCGTAGAGCTCCGGTGTGGCGCTGGCGCTGATGCTGTCGGCGGCATGCGCGCCATTGCGCGAGGCGGCGACATCGGCGAAGGCGACGTCGTTGCGGGTCAGGGTGAGGTCGACGGCATCGTCGCTGTAGCTCAGCGTCGGCGTGAGGAACGCCAGGTCGCTTTGCACCTCGGCGAATTCGCCGGAGACGCTGCCGGCGTCGAGGACGCGGTAGTGGGTCTGCCAGGCATAGTCGCCGCTGGCTGCGCGTAGTTGCAGCAGGCTGCCGTCGATCTGCGCCTGGCCAGCCACATGCAGCGTGCTCGCCGCGTCGGCGTCCAGGCTCAGTGCGAGAACGGCGCCGCGGGCGAGGTCGAGCGCCGCCACTTCGCCGCTGCCGCTGTAGGTGGCGCCACGGGCCACCTGCAGGCTGCCGTTGATGCGCCCGAGGTTGACCAGTTCGCCGGCGAGCACCTCGCCACCTTCGCTGAAGTCGTCGCTGTCCAGCGTCCAGGTGCCCTGGCGCAGCGACAGCCACTCGAAGTGCTGGCTGTTGCCGAAGCTACCGCCGTCGGCGTCGTCGAGGATCAACTGGTCGCGGCCCTCGCCGCCCTCCACCAGGCCGACGAAGCGGCTGCCGCTCTTCAGGGTCAGCGTGTCCGCGCCGCCGCCCAGGTCGAGGGCCACGCCGCCGCTGGCGCTGATCAGGCCGCCGTTGATCACTGCGTCGTCCTGCTCGCCGATGATGCGCACGGCGTCGCCGTCGAGGCCGTAGATGCTGCCGTAGTTCTCCAACTGCAGTGCGTAGGGCGCGCCGCCGGTGTCGCTGTCGTCGATGAGGATGCCGTTGGCCGCACCGCTGATGACCGCACCGGTGTGGTTGAGGATGCTGCCACCACCCATGGCGATGCCTTCACTGGTGTTCGCCGAGCCGTCCTTCTCGCCGCCGGCGCCGATGCCTTCGATGATGCCGTAGTTCTCGATGACGCCCTGGCCATCGATGTCGACGCCATCCCCGTCGCCATCGGCCACCAGGCCGCTGTAGGCGCCGGTGATGCGTCCGTAGTTGAGCACCTGGCCATCGCCGTCGGAGCCGAAGCCCGAGCCGTTGCGACCGATCACCACGCCATCGGCATAGTTGGTCAGCGTGGCGCCGAGGTCGGTGGTAATGCCATGGCGGCCGCCGGAGATCAGCCCATGGTTCTCCACCACGCCGCCGCTGGACTCGTCGAAGTCGATGCCGTCGTACTTGGCATCCGCATCGGTCATGTCGCTGGAACTGATCTCGCCATAGTTAATGACGGTGGCATTGGCGCCCAGCCGCATGCCGTCGTCGAAGCCGTGGATGATGCCCGTCTCGCGGTTGGTGATCTGGATGGATACGTCGCTCTGCAGGGCCTTGAGCATGATCGCGCGGTCCGTCTGCGAGACGATGGTGCCGGCGTTGTCGATGTTCACCTGGGTGCCGACGAAGTCGTCGTCGATGCGGATCGCCTGGCGCTCGCCGTCGATCAGCGCGCCTTCGCGGTTGATCAGCGTGTAGAGGCGCCCATCGCCACTGCCGGAGCTGTCGATCGCGCGGCCTGTGGTCGAGCGCAGCACGCCGGCATTGTCCAGGGTTGCGCCGCTGCCTTGGGTGGCGCCCTTGAGGTCGACGGCCTTGCCGCTGGCGGTGATGCTGCCCTCGGCATCGATGCTCAGGGTGTCTTCGCCGCCGAGCAACTGGGTGGCGGTGGTCGCGCTGTCGATGTGCGTGGTCGCTGCCAGCGTCGGGCTGGCAGCGGCGATCAGGGCGATGTGCAGGGCGAGCGGGGCGGGGCGAAAGCGCATTGGCGGCATCCTGGAATAGACTGCCGCCGGTTATAGAGTGACTTTGTTACCGTTTCGTAACGCCTTGCTAGAGCGCGCAGACGCTGCCGTCGCTGCGGGGGTCGGCGGCGCCTTCGAGCACGCCGTCCGGATGGCGCAGCAGCGCGCCGGCGTGGCCCATCGTGTCGCTGTAGCCCTCGCCCAGCACCTCCACCACGTGGCCAGCGTCACGCAGCGCCTGCACCAGCGCCGGGTCGAAGCGGTCCTCGAGTTTCAGACTGGTGCTGACATCACCCCAGGTGCGCCCGAGCAGCCAGCGCGGCGCGCTGACCGCGGCCTGCAGGTCGCTACCCAGGCGGTAGCGGCTGAGCACCGCGGCCTGGGTCTGCGGCTGGCCTTCGCCGCCCATGGTGCCGTAGCTGAGCACGCGGCCGTCGTCGAACAGCGCCAGTGCGGGGTTCAGCGTGTGGAATGGCTTGCGCCCCGGCTCCAGTGCCTGCAAGGCGTCCGCCTGCAGCGAGAAGCTGATGCCGCGGTTCTGCCAGATCACGCCGCTCGATGGCAGCACCACGCCGGAGCCGAACTCCCAGTAGATGCTCTGGATGAAGCTCACTGCGCGCCCTTCGGCATCGATGCAGCCCATCCAGATGGTGTCGCCCGGCGCCGCCGGCTGCGGCCAGGGCAGCGCCTGTTGCGGGTCGATGCGCGCCGCCAGGGCGTCCAGGTTCGCCGCATCGAGCAGTGCCTGCGGGTCTTCGGCCAGCCGGCGCGGGTCGGTCACCACCCGGTCGCGCACCAGGAACGCCTGCTTGGTGGCTTCCACCAGGCCATGCACGTGGGCGAAGCCATCGCGCTCGCGCACGCCCAGGCGTTCGAACAGGCCGAGGATCAGCAGCGAAGCCAGCCCCTGGGTCGGCGGCGGCAGGTTGTAGACGTCGGCGTCGCTCAGCCGCACGCGCAGCGGGGTGACCTCCTCGGCGCGGTAGGCCGCCAGATCCGCGGCGCGCAGCGGGCTGCCCAGGGCTTCCAGCTCGGCGGCCATGCGCGCGGCCAGTTCGCCGCGATAGAAGTCGTCGAGCCCGGCTTCGGCGAGCCGCCGGAGGGTCGCCGCCAGCGCCGGCTGGCGCTGCAGGCTACCCTCGCGCGGCGCCTGGCCGTCACGCAGGAAGACCTCGGCGAAACCCGGCGCGGCCTGCAATTCGGCGCGTTTGTCGGCGGTCAGCTCGGCCTGGCTGCGGCTGACCACGCTGCCACGCTCGGCGTGGCCGATGGCATCGGCGAGCAGGGTGCCCAACGGCAGCGGTGCGCCCCAGGCGGAGGCGATCTGCAGGGCCTTGTCCCAGCCGCCGATGGTGCCGGCGACGGTCAGCGCGGCCTGCGCGCCGCGGGTGGGAATCTGCGCCTGACCGGCATAGAAGTCGCGGTTGGCGAGGGCCGCGGCACTGCCGCAGGCGTCGATGGCGCGCGGCGCCTTGCCCGGCTCGTGGATCAGCCAGAAGCCGTCGCCACCGATGGCGTTCATGTGCGGGTAGACCACCGCGACGCTGGCGGCGGCGGCGACCATCGCCTCCACCGCGTTGCCGCCGGCGCGCAGCACGTCGCGGCCGGCCTGGGCGGCCAGGTGATGCGGCGCGACGAACAGGCCGCCGACGCCATGGGTACTCTTGAGCATGACTCGTTCCTTTTTGTTGTGTGCCTACCAGCCTATGGCAGCGGGCAGCCAGGTGGCCAGCGATGGGAAGCAGAACAGCACGGCCACCGCCAGCGCCTGCAACAGCACGAAGGGCAGCGCGCCGACGTAGATGTCCCGCGTGGTCACGCCGGGCGGCGCCACGCCTTTGAGGAAGAACAGCGCCCAGCCGAAGGGCGGGGTGAGGAAGGACATCTGCAGGTTCATCGCCACCAGGATCGCCAGCCAGACCATGTCCGTGCCGTAGGCGTGGAACACCGGCAGGAACATCGGCAGGGCGATATAGGAGATCTCGATCCATTCGAGGAAGAAGCCGAGCACGAAGAGCACCGCCATCAGGAACAGGATCGCCCCCAGCTCGCCGCCGGGCAGCAGTTCGAAGATGTCATGCACCAGGCGCTCGCCGCCCAAGCCGCGGAAGGCCAGGGAGAAGGGCTGTGAACAGAGCAGGATGAGGAAGATCATCGCACTGATGGTCAGCGTGCCGTGCAGGGTCTCCTTCAGCGTGCGGCGATTCAGCCGGCGGGCGCAGGCGGCCAGGATCAACGCCCCGGCGGCGCCCATGGAGGCGGCCTCGGTGGGCGCGGCGATGCCGCCGACGATGGAGCCGAGCACCGCGATCACCAGTGCCAGCGGGGGCAGCACGCTGCGCGCCAGGTCCTTGTAGAGCTGCTTGCGGCTGGTCAGCGCACGTTCCTCGGCGGGAATCGCCGGCACCCACTCGGGCTTGAGCCAGCCCAGCAGGAGCATGTAGGCCACGTAGATCAGCGCCAGCACCAGGCTCGGCACGAAGGCGGCGGCGAAGATCGAGCCGACCGACTGGCCGAGGATGTCCGAGAGCAGGATCAGCACCAGACTCGGCGGGATGATCTGCCCCAGGGTACCGGAGGCGCAGATGGTGCCGCAGGCGATGCTCTTGTTGTAGCCGCGGCGCAGCAGCGTCGGCAGGGTCAGCAGGCCGATGGTTACCACGGTGGCGCCGACGATGCCGGTGGAGGCGCCGAGCAGCACGCCGACCAGGATGATCGCCAGGCCCATGCCGCCGTTCAGCCCACCCATGGCGCGACCGATGGTTTCCAGCATGTCCTCGGCGACCCGGGATTTCTCCAGCATCACCCCCATGAAGGTGAACAGCGGGATCGCCAGTAGCGTGTAGTTGCTGACCACCCCGAACATTCGCGCCGGCAGCAGCGCGAAGAGCATCGGGCCGAAGCCGGCGAGCCCTGCGACCAGCCCGGACACCGCCAGCGACATCGCCACCGGGATGCCGATCATCATCATCGCGAAGAAGCCGATCACCATGCCGATGGCCAGCCATTCGTTAGGCGTCATGCCGCACCTCCAGCAGACCGCCCAACGCACGCAGCACATCGGCCAGGCCCTGCAGGGCGAACAGCGCGAAACCCAGCGGCAGGAAGGCCTTGATCAGGAAACGGTGCGGCAGCCCGCCCGGGTCCGGCGAGCCCTCGCCGATGGCGTAGGCCTGCAGCATGTACTTCCACGACAGCCAGGCGATGTAGCTGCCGATCACCAGCGTCGCCAGGCCGGCGAACAGGTCCACCGCCGCCTTGGCGCGTGGGCCGAAGCGGTCGTAGAGGAAGTCCACGCGCACGTCGGCGCGGTGCTTGAGGGTGTAGGCGATGCCGAGCAGGGCGATCGGCGAGATCAGGTACCACTCCAGTTCCTGCATCGCCACCGGGCTGACATCGAACAGATAACGCATCACCACGTCGTAGGCGACGATCAGCACCAGCAGCAGCACGCAAATGCGTGCCACTGCGCCGAACGCTTCGACGACCTGCTCGATGCGCCGGACGGCTGCCTTCATTGTTCGGTCATCCCGAAGTTCATGAACGCCTTCTCGCCCACCGAGGCCCAGGACACGTACTGCTTGCGGAAGGCGAAGAACGCGTCGTAGACCTTCTTCGTCTCGGCATCATTGGCGGCCATGCTCGCCAGGGTGTCGTGGGTGACCTCGCGCAGGCGGGCGAGGATGTCGTCCGGCAGCGGCCGCGCGGTGACGCCCTGGTTCTGCACCAGGTCCTGCAGCGCCTCGGCGTTCACCGCATCGCACCAGGACCAGCTCTCCAGGGTGCAGGCCTGGGCGCAGAAGCGCACGATGGCCTGCAGATCCTCGGGCAGGCTGTCCCAGGCCTGCTTGTTGACGATCAGCTCGGTGACGTTGGTCGGCTCGTGCCAGCCGCTGGTGTAGTAGTTCTTCGCCGCCTTCTGCAGGCCCATGCGACGGTCCTGGTAAGGGCCGACGAACTCGGCGGCGTCGATCACCCCGCGCTCCAGTGCCGGGAAGATTTCCCCGCCCGGGAGCAGGCGCACGGCCACGCCCAGCTCGCTGTAGACCTTGCCGGCGAGCCCGGCGATGCGCATCTTCAGACCCTTGAGGCTGTCCACACCCTGCAGCGGCTCGCGGAACCAGCCGGTCATCTGCGTGCCGGTATTGCCCAGTGGCATCGGTACCACGCCGTGCGGTGCGTAGAGCTCTTCCCACAGCTTCAGGCCGTCGCCATGGTACAGCCAGGCGTTCATGCCCTGGCTGTTCATGCCGAACGGCACGGCGGTGAAGAACTGCGCGGCGGGGATCTTGCCGGCCCAGAAGAACGCGTTGGCGGCGTTCATCTCGACCATGCCACTGGACACGGCATCGAAGCCTTCCAGCGCCGGGATCAGCTCGCCGGCGGCGAAGTGCTGGATCTTCAGACGGCCACCGGACATCGCCTCGACACGCTTGCAGAAGTCGGTCGGGCTGCCCGGCCCTTCGACGTAGAACGGCGAGCCGGGCGCGTAGGCGTTGGTCATCTTCCAGTTGAAGGTCTTCTCGCTACTGGCGGCGCGGGCCAGTGTGCTACCGCCCAGCGCCAGGCCGGCGGCGGCGCCAGCACCCAGGAAATGACGTCGATTGATGCTCATCGATAGTGCTCCCGAAGTCGCCATCCGACGTCGCTAGAGATCGGATGTAAAGTGAGATTGGCGATTGCACGGAGCAACTGGCGTGCCAGCTAGATCACGGTTAATTCGATGATTTAAAAGGATTTTGCGCACCGTTTTGCACGTCGTACAGGTGCTGTTAAGCATCGCGGGATGAGCGTTTTCGCGGAATTTCCGGGTTCTGCGTGCAGATGTAAGCTGCAGATGCACATTAGGCTGACGAACTGCTGCCTGGAGGCGGCGAGGGGGTATCGAATGTCAGTCGCGCACCATCAGGCGTCGCGCGCACCCTTAGGAGGCGCTACAGACGGGCGCCGCCACGCCGGTGCTTGACCCGCGTCAGCAGCGCCTTGCAGTCCACGGTGAGGATTTCCGGACGATTGAACACCTGCTCGCGGACGAAGCGATCGAAACTCTCGTAGCTGTCGGTCAGGGTGTGGATATGCAGGCTCTTCAGGTCGCTCATGATGTACAGGCTGACCACCTCGATGGTCGAGGCCAGACGGTCGGCGACGGCCTGGATGGCATGCGGCGCCACGGTCAGGTCGATGAAGGTCGAGATGCCCTTGCCGAGCTTCTCCGGGTTGACCACGGCGGTGAATTTCTCGATCACCCCGCTCTCCACCAGCGCCTGTACCCGCGTCCGCGCATGCGCCCGGGATATGCCCAGTTGCCGCGCGATGTCGGCGTAGGAGGTACGAGCGTCCTTGATGAGGATGCTGAGAAGGGCCTGGTCGATCTTGTTCACAGGGGCTCCGTCGGGTCACTGCGGCGATAGTGAAAGCTTCCACAGCACGCCGCGTGCCAGGCCGGGTTCCGCAACGATGACTCAGAGGCCGCTCTTGATGGTCGTCCAGGCGCGGGTGCGGATACGCTCGCCGCGGGGCGAGAGCGGAGCGGTGGTGTAGAGCGTCTTTTGAGCCTCCGGCCCGGGAGTCAGGCCGGGGTTCTGGCTGATCGCTTTATCCAGCATGGGCAGCGAGTCGGAATTGGGGTTGGGATAGCCCAGGAAGTTGCTGATCGAGGCGATCACCTCGGGTTGCAGTAGGTAGTTGAGGAATTCATGGGCTTCCTCGACGTTCTTCGCACTGGCGGGAATGGCGAAGGTGTCGAACCAGATCGGCGCGCCTTCCTTGGGTAGGCGCCAGTCGACCACTACGCCGTTGCCGGCCTCCTTGGCGCGGTTGGCGAACTGATAGAAGCTGCCGGAATAGCCGACGGCCACGCAGATGTCGCCGTTGGCGATGTCGGTCATGTACTTGGCCGAGTGGAAGTAGGCCATGTACGGGCGGATCTTCATCATCAGCGCGACCGCCTTGTCGTAGTCGGCCGGGTTTTCGCTGTTGGGGGAGAGCCCCAGGTAGTGCAGGGCGATGGGCAATATGTCCGACGCTGAGTCGAGCATCGCCACGCCGCAGCTCTTGAGCTTCTCCATGTTCTCCGGCTTGAACACTAGGTCCCAGGAGTCCACCGGCGCATCTGCGCCCAGCGCCGCCTTGACCTTGTCCGGGTTGAAGCCGATGAGGATGGTGCCGTACATGTAGGGCACCCCGTACTGGTTGCCCGGGTCGTTGGTTTCCAGCAGCGCCAGGAGCGCGGGGTCGAGGTGTTTCCAGTTTGGCAGCTTCGACTTGTCCAGTTTCTGGAAGGCGCCGGCCTTGATCTGGGTTTCCAGGAACATATTCGATGGCACCACCAGGTCATAGCCGGAATGGCCGGTGAGCAACTTGGCTTCGAGGGCCTCGTTGCTTTCGAAGACATCCCAGGTGAGCTGTATGCCGGTTTGCGCCTGGAAGTCCTTGGGCACCTGTGGCTCGATGTAATCTGCCCAGTTGTAGACGCGCAGTTCGCGTGCCTCGGCGCTGATGCCCAGTGCCAGCAGCGCTGCGCCGCAAAAGGTGGTGCCGAGCAGTCGTTGCAACCTGTTCATGCCATGCTCCTTGGTCGAGTGGTTTGGGCGCCTCAGGCGCCTTCGAAGCCTTCCAGTACGTTCACCGCGTTGATGCCGATCTCCTCCACCGCGTAGCCACCTTCCATGACGAACAGCGTGGGCAGGCCCAACGCCGCGATGCGTGCGCCCATGCGCAGGTAGTCGGGGCTGTCCAGACGGAACTGGGAGATCGGGTCTTCCTTGAAGGTATCCACGCCCAGCGACACCACCAGCGCATCCGCCGCGTGTGCCGCGATCCGCTGGCAGGCGACTTCCAGCGCCTGGGCGTAGGTGTCCCAATCGCTGCCGGCGGGCAGCGGCAGGTTGAGGTTGCAGCCCTCGCCGGGGCCTTCACCGGTCTCGTCGGCATAGCCGAGGAAGAACGGGAACTCGAAGCGCGGATCGCCGTGGATCGAGGTGAACAGCACGTCGTCGCGGGCGTAGAAGATCGACTGGGTGCCGTTGCCGTGGTGGTAGTCGACGTCGAGGATAGCCACCCGCGCGGCGCCGCCGTCGCGCAGCGCCTGGGCGGCGATGGCGGCGTTGTTCAGGTAGCAGTAACCGCCCATGAGGTCGGCGGCGGCGTGGTGGCCCGGCGGGCGGCAGAGGGCGAAGGCGCCGCGCTGGCCGCCGCTGATCAACTGCTGGCCGCTGAGCGCCACCTGGGCGGCGCTGTAGGCCGCCTGCCAGGTGCCGGCGGTGATCGGCGCACCGCCGTCGAAGCTGTAGTAGCCGAGCGCGCCGTGCAGGTCGTCCGGGCAGAGCGCGCGCAGCGTGCGTGCCGGCCAGGTGAATGGCAGCAGGTCGCCCTCGCGGCCTTCGGCGGCCCAGCGTGCCCAGGCACCCTCGAAGAAGCGCAGGTAATCGAGGCTGTGGATGCGCTCGATCGCGCCCCGGCCGAAATCCGTGGGTGCATGGACCTCGCCCAACCCCTGCTGGCGTACCCGGGCGAGCACGTGGTCGGCCCGCGAGGGCATTTCGAAGCAGGGCTTGAGCTGGCCGTCGATCAGTTCGCAGCGGCCATGGTGCAGGTGGTGGTCGTCACTGTAGAAGGTCTGCATCGGCGGGCTCCGCAGGCGTGCTTTTAGCCATTGTGGGCAGCCAGCGGGGAGCGGGAAAAGCCGGGGCGGCGGCCAAAAAGGGATCGATGTGGCCATCGCCTGCCCCGTTTCGGCGCGCGCTCAGCCGCTCATCTCCCGTTGCCGGAAGCGGCTCGGCGAGGTGCCGCTCCAGCGCTGGAAGGCGTGGCGGAAACTGGCGGTCTCGGCGTAGCCCATGACCTCGGCGATGCGATAGATCGGCAGGCGCTGCTCGTCCAGCAGGCGTCGTGCCTGGGCGTAGCGCAGCTCGTCGAGCAGGCTCTGGTAGCTGCTGCCGGCGGCCTGCAACTGACGCCGCAGGGTGCGGCTCGAACAGCCCAGCTGCGCCGCCAGAGCCGGCAGGCTGGGGACCTCGGCACATTGCGCAGCGAGCAGTTGGCGGGCGCGTTCGACGGGCGAAGGGCGCGCGACGAACTGCGCATTGAGCGCCTCGCAGCCGTCGAGTATGTCGCGGTGGGTGACCGGGTCGGCCAGCGGCAGGCGCGCCTCCAGCCAACGGGCCTCGAAGGCGAAGCCGTTGCCGTCGGCGGCGAAGGTCAGCGGACAGGGAAAGTTGCGCGCATATTCGTCGTGCCAGGCCGGCGCGGCATGGGCGAAGCGCGCCGCCTCGATAGGCAGCGGCTGGCCGAGCAGGTCGTCGCAGATCAGCTTCAGCGAGGCCAGGCAGAACTCCACGTTGAAGACCTCCAGCGCAGCGCTGTCGCGGTAATCGCTGGCCTCCAGCCAGACCCATTCGTCCTCCCCGCGCAGGCGCAGGGAGAACAGCGTGCCGAGCAGCGCGGGAAAGCGCAGCGCCAGCTCCAGCGCCTGGCCCAGGGTCGCCGCGCTGAGCAGTCCATAGCCGAGCAGCCCGTAGCCGGACACATGCATACGGCGCCCCAGCGCCAGTCCCAGGTCGTGCTGTTGGCGCGTGGCGTTGAGAAACACCTGGCGTTCCTGGTCGACACCGATGCGCTGCTGGGGGCGCTGCAGGTCGGCGACGGCGATACCGCTGCCAGCCAGCAGGCGCTCGTCGTCGGCATGCCCGGCCAGGGTCTCGATGGCCAGGGCCACGGCGTGCAGGGTGGTCAGCTGGGCGTGGGGCATGACGGGCTCCGCATCCGATGGAGATGACTGGACGGAGCAAAAAGCATGCCCCGGATCGAATCGAGCGGAACGGGGACTAATAAGGAAGCAAGTCACGCAAGAAGGTAGAACGATGAACAGAGCATTACCCGTTTTCCTGCTGGCCGGCGCCGTGCTGGCCGGTTGTGCGTCCAAGTCCGAGGAGCAGACCCCGGGAGCCGCCGCGCCTGCGCCGCTGGATCGCTCCTGCGACTCCGCTCGGGTGCAGGGCCTGATTGGACAGCCCGCGTCGGTCGGGATGGCCGAGCAGGCGCGCGTCGATGCTGGCGCCAACTTCGTCAGGGTTCTCGGCCCCCGGGACGCGGTGACCCTGGACTACGATTCGCAGCGCCTGAACCTGGAGATCGACGAGCAGGGCCGCGTGCTGCGCGCGACCTGCGGCTAGGGCCTGTTCCCGTTTCATTCACGGCCGCGCCGGCGCCTGTTTTTCCGCGAGACAAGGCCGCGCCCGTTCCCGACGGGCTTGCGGCATTCACTCCATCCCTGGAGATCGCGCGAGTCGCAGGGCTTACCGGGGTAAGTCCAAGACGAGTAACGCCGTATCGCGGCAAAACAGGCACCGGCCCGTAGGGTGGGCCGCCGAGGTTGTGCCAGAAATGACCTGCGCTGTCGTTGCAGGACTTGCCAAGGGAGTGGCCATTGGCTGCGTCCTGCGCCTAACCACAGGCCATTTCTGGCGAGAACGCGGGGCGGCCATCCGCGGTTCGCGAATGAAACGGGAACAGGCCCTAGTCCGCAATCGGCAGGCTCAGGCTCTCCTTGACCTCCTCCATGACGATGTAGCTCTTGGATTCCCGGACCCGGGGCAGTTTGAGCAGGATGTCACCGAGTAGTTTGCGGTAGGAGGCCATCTCGCTGATGCGCGCCTTCACCAGGTAGTCGAAGTCGCCCGACACCAGGTGGCACTCCAGTACGTGGGGCAGCTTGAGCACCGCCCGGCGAAACTCCTCGAAGGTGTCGCCGGATTTGTAGTCGAGGCTGATCTCGACGAAGACCAGCAGGCTGGCGTGCAACTGCTGAGGGTCCAGGCGCGCCGCGTAGCCCATGATGATGCCCTCGCGCTCCAGCCGCCGGACGCGTTCGGTACAGGGCGTGGTGGAGAGGCCGACGCGTTCGCCGAGCTCGGTGAAGGAAATCCGCCCGTCCTGCTGGAGGATGCGCAGGATGTTGCGGTCGATGCGGTCCAGCTCGCGTTTCGATTGGTGTTGAGTCCTCACCAGAGAATCTCCTTGGGATAAGGGCTATTTGGCGTTAAATATTTTCAAGAATAGCTTTTTAAATAGTCAATACAACTGGTTGTGTACGAATAAACTGGCGATATTACCCGGTCCTATTTTTCCGTCGAGCCGCAGGCCGACGAGGAGACAGCCATGCGTGTTCTGGTCCTTGGAAGCGGTGTCGTTGGCACCACCAGCGCTTACTATCTGGCCCGTGCCGGTTTCGAGGTGACGGTCGTCGACCGTCAGCCGGCGCCCGCGCAGGAAACCAGCTTCGCCAACGCCGGTCAGGTTTCGCCGGGCTATGCCTCGCCCTGGGCCGCGCCGGGCGTGCCGCTCAAGGCCATCAAGTGGCTGCTGCAACGCCACGCGCCGCTGGCTATCCGCGCAACCGGCGACATCAACCAGTACCTGTGGATGGCGCAGATGCTGCGCAACTGCACCGCGGCCCGCTACGCGGTGAACAAGGAGCGCATGGTGCGCCTGTCGGAGTACAGCCGTGACTGCCTGGACGAGTTGCGCGCCGAGACCGGCATCGCCTACGAAGGCCGCCAGCTCGGCACCACCCAGTTGTTCCGCACCCAGGCTCAGGTCGATGCCGCCGCCAAGGACATCGCCGTACTGGAGCGCTCCGGCGTGCCCTTCGAGCTGCTCGACCGTGAGGCCATCGCGCGCGTCGAGCCGGCCCTGGAACGCGTGAAGCACAAGCTGGCGGGCGCGCTGCGCCTGCCCAACGACCAGACCGGTGACTGCCAGCTGTTCACCACCCGTCTCGCCGAAATGGCCCGCGAGCTCGGCGTGGAGTTCCGCTTCGGCCAGGAGATCGGCCAGCTGGAAGCCGACGGCGATCGTCTCAAGGGCGTGTGGATCGACGGCAAGCTGGAAAGCGCCGACCGCTACGTTCTCGCCCTGGGCAGCTACAGCCCGCAGATGCTCAAGCCGCTGGGTATCCATGCGCCGGTCTATCCGCTCAAGGGCTACTCGCTGACCGTGCCTATCGTCGACCCGGCGATGGCCCCAACCTCGACCATTCTGGACGAGACCTACAAGGTCGCCATCACCCGTTTCGACCAGCGCATTCGCGTGGGCGGCATGGCCGAGATCGCTGGTTTCGACCTGTCGCTCAACCCGCGTCGGCGCGAGACCCTGGAGATGATCACCAACGATCTCTATCCCCAGGGGGGTAACCTTCCGGCCGCGGAATTCTGGACCGGCCTGCGTCCGGCGACGCCGGATGGCACGCCGATCGTGGGCGCCACCGCCTACCGTAATCTCTATCTCAATACCGGCCACGGCACCTTGGGCTGGACCATGGCTTGCGGCTCCGGCCGCTACCTCGCCGACCTGATCGCCAACAAGCGTCCGCAGATCAGCAGCGAAGGCCTCGACATCAGCCGTTACGGCAAGCAACCGGAGATCCGCACGCATGCCCATCCAGCGTCTGCGCACTGAAGTCCGCTACAGCGAAGCGGTGATCCATAACGGCACCGTCTACCTGGCCGGCCAGTTCGATGAGGCGTTCGCCGAGGGTGCCGGCGCGCAGACCCGCGCCACCTTGGCGGCCATCGACGCATTGCTCGCCGAGGTGGGGTCCGGCAAAGCCAAGCTGCTGTCGGCCACCCTCTACCTCAAGGACATGGCCGACTACGCGCCGATGAATGCCGTCTGGGACGCCTGGCTGCCTGCCGGATGCGCCCCGGCGCGCACTTGCGTGCAGGCTGCGCTGTATGATCCGCGCATACGGGTGGAAATCACCGTTACCGCCGCCCTCTGACCCTCTTCCGC
The DNA here is from genome assembly GCF_055768815.1 of Pseudomonas sp. R4-15. Lineage (NCBI taxonomy): Bacteria > Pseudomonadati > Pseudomonadota > Gammaproteobacteria > Pseudomonadales > Pseudomonadaceae > Pseudomonas > Pseudomonas sp. R4-15. The sequence goes on along the minus strand of NZ_CM147293.1, from coordinate 492,595 downwards.
GCCGCCGCCCGGCGGCGCTTTTGCACAATGCCGAGAATTCCATGCGCCCCGCTCGTGCCCTGATCGATCTGTCTGCCTTCGTCCATAACTACCGCCTGGCTCGCGAACTGGCAGGGGCCAAGGCGCTTGCCGTGGTCAAGGCCGATGCCTACGGACATGGGGCGTTGCGCTGTGCCGAGGCGCTGGGCAGCGAGGCCGACGGCTTCGCCGTGGCCTGCATCGAGGAGGCACTGGAGTTGCGCACGGCGGGTGTGCAGGCGCCGATCCTGCTGCTCGAGGGCTTCTTCGAAGCGGACGAGTTGGCGTTGATCGATGAGCATGCGCTGTGGTGCGTGGTGCATTCGCACTGGCAGGTCGAGGCCGTCGAGCGCTTCTCCCCGCGCCAGCCGCTGAAACTCTTCCTCAAGCTCGACAGCGGCATGCATCGGGTGGGTTTCCATCCCCAGGAATATGCCGGCATCCACCGCCGCCTGCTGGCCAGCGGCAAGGTCGGCGAACTGGTACTGATGACCCACTTCGCCCGTGCCGACGAGCTGGACTGCCCGCGCACCGACGAGCAGCTCGCCGCCTTCCGCGCCGCCAGCGCCGGACTGCAGGCGCCGCTCAGCCTGCGCAATTCGCCGGCACTGCTCGGCTGGCCGCAAGTGCCCAGCGACTACTCGCGTCCGGGCCTGATGCTCTACGGCGCTTCGCCGTTCGAGGTCGAGCAGGTCCAGGCCGCGCGTCTGCGCCCGGTGATGACCCTGGAGTCCAAGGTGATTGCCGTGCGCGAGCTGCCGCCCGGCGAGCCGGTCGGCTATGGCGCGCGCTTCGTTACCGAGCGGCCGACCCGCGTCGGCGTGGTCGCCATGGGCTACGCCGATGGCTATCCACGGCATGCCCCGAGCGGCACGCCGGTTTCCATCGACGGTGCGCCAGCGCGGCTGATCGGACGTGTCTCCATGGACATGCTGACCGTCGACCTCACCGACCTGCCAGGTGCCGGCCTGGGCAGCCGCGTCGAGTTCTGGGGGCGCGAAGTGCCGATCGAACGCGTCGCCGAGGCCGCCGGCACCATCCCCTATCAGCTGTTCTGCAACCTCAAGCGGGTGCCGCGCCTGTACTAGCCGGCCAGCGCGAGGGGGCGGCACAGGCGTTGTAAATATCGAACGCCACGGCCATGATATGCCCCACTTCGCCACCCGTTCCGAGGAGGAACCCAGCATTGGACGTCGGCTTTCGCCTGCAATCCATACGCAAGCTCAAGGGGCTGTCGCAGCGTGAACTCGCCAAGCGCGCAGGGGTAACCAACAGCACGATCTCGATGATCGAGAAGAACAGCGTATCGCCCTCGATCAGTTCGCTGAAAAAGGTCCTCGGGGGCATCCCGATGTCCTTGGTCGAGTTCTTCTCCGTCGACCTGGAGCCGGAAAGCCAACCCAAGGTGGTCTATAAAGCCAGCGAATTGCTGGACATCTCCAGTGCCGAAGTGACCATGAAACTGGTCGGCAAGGCCTATCCCAATCGGGCCATCGCGTTTCTCGACGAGACCTACCCGCCGGGCTCCGACACCGGCGCGGAGATGCTCAACCACGATGGGCAGGAGGCGGGCATGCTGGTCGAGGGGCGCCTGGAACTCACCGTCGGCAACGAGGTGCACGTGCTCGAAAGTGGCGACAGCTACTATTTCGAGAGCAACCAGCCGCATCGTTTTCGCAATCCCTACGAGCACCCCGCGCGCCTGCTTTCGGCGACTACGCCGGCGAACTTCTGAGTTCGTGCGACAAGATGACGCAAGACCCTGCACCGAGCAGGGTTGTTCCGGCGAGCCGGGGTAACCGGTATACTGGCGCGCGCTCGCGATACCGTGGCCGCGGGTGATACCAGCCAAGATGAGGTGTTAGGGTGAATTTTATCAACAAGATGCTGGCGGCCAGCGCCGCTGTACTGGCCCTCTGGGCCGTGACCGCCCAGGCCGCGACCGATGATGCGATCGCCAAGCGACTCGAACCGGTCGGCAAGGTCTGCGTGAGCGGCCAGGAATGCGAAGGCGTGGGCGCCGTTGCGGCCAGCGCCGCGGGCGGTACCCGCAGTGCCGATGACATCATCGCCAAGCACTGCAATGCCTGTCATGGCACCGGCGTGCTGAATGCACCGAAGATCGGTGATACCGCCGCCTGGAAAACCCGTGCCGATGAGCAGGGTGGTCTCGACGGGTTGCTGGCCAAGGCCATCAGCGGTATCAACGCCATGCCGCCGAAGGGCACCTGTGCCGACTGCTCCGACGATGAGCTGCGCTCGGCCATCCAGAAGATGTCCGGGCTGTAAGGCCCCGTCATCGCTGCAACGAACCGCCTTCGGGCGGTTTTTTGTTGTCTGCCGATTTATCGGGCGCCTCGATTCGCAGAACGCAGAAGGGGCGCCCGTGGGCGCCCCTTCTGTCTTTAGGCCCGAGTGGATCAGGCGGCGTCGCTGTTGCCTTGCAGGGCCGGACGGTTTTCGCTGCTGCCGATCTGAATGCGCCGCGGCTTGGCCTCTTCCGGCACTTCGCGGGCCAGCTCGATGCTCAGCAGGCCGTTCTCCAGCCGCGCGCCCTTGACCTCGATGTGGTCGGCCAGGCGGAACGACAGCTTGAAGGCGCGCTGGGCGATGCCCTGGTGCAGGAAGGTGACTTCCTCGGCCGCTTTCTCGCGGCGCCCGCCACTGACGGTCAGCACGTCGCGCTCAACCTGCAGTTCGAGGTCTTCCTCGCGCAGGCCGGCGGCCGCGATGACGATGCGATAACGGTCGTCACCGTGCTTTTCCACGTTGTAGGGCGGGTAGGAGGCACCGGTGTCGTTGCTGGTCATCGACTCGAACAGATCGTTGAAACGATCGAAGCCAACGGAACGACGGAACAGCGGAGCGAGAGAATAAGTGGTCATGGTCGAATCTCCTGAATATCAGCAAGTTTCTCTAAGGGTTGCGGGCCCGACTTCGGCATCCCGCAGGACACTAGATGGAGTCGCCCTCGCCGATTTCAAGCATGCCGTTCGTCGCCAAACGCGCCTGCAGCCATTCCATGAATACACGCACCCGGCGCGGTAGATGAGGGTGTGTATAGAGCAGGCAGACCGGCATGGGCGCGGCGCGGTAGTCCGCGAGGATTTCCACCAGCGTGCCGTTTTCCAGGGCTTCGGCGACGCCGAGGCGCGGCACCTGGATGATCCCCAGGCCGGCGAGACAGGCCGCCTTGTAGGCCTGCGAGTTGTCCACGGCCACGGCCGTCGGCATCGGCAAGTGATGATCGTGGCCATCGCGCCGGTATTCGAAACCTTCCGACTCGAACTGGCCGTAGCCGACGAGGCGGTGGGTGGCCAGGTCCTCCAGACGCGTTGGGGTGCCGAAGCGCCGCAGGTAGCCCGTGCTGGCGCAGTTGACCTGCGGCAGTCGGCCAAGACGGCGGACGATCAAGGAGTCGTCACGGGGTTCGCCGATGCGCAGCACGCAGTCGAAGCCGTCGCGTAGCGGGTCGACACGACGGTCGCCGCTGCACAGTTCCAACTGCAGGTACGGGTGAGCGGCGAGAAACTCCTCCAGATGGGGGATTATCTGGTTGCAGGCCACCGCCAGGGGCAGCTCGACGCGCAAGCGCCCGCTGAGCGCGCGATCGCCGCGAAACAGGCCCTCGACGTCTTCCAGTTGTTCGAGCAGAGCGCGTGCGCGTTGGGCGAATGCCTGACCATCGGCGGTGACCTGCACGCGGCGGGTCGTGCGTTGCAGCAGGCGGGTGCCGAGCAGCGCCTCCAGTTGGCGAACCTGCTCGGAAGCCGTCGAGCGCGGCAGTCCCAGACTATCTGCGGCGGCGCTGAAGCTGCCCAGTTCAGCGACGCGAAGGAAGGTACGGAAGAGTGCCGGCTTGTCCATGATTGTTCGCTCTGTCTGGCCAGTATTTCTATATTTTGCGGCTTTATCGGCTCGCTGGCGAACAATAGTCTGGGCTCCTCCACTCGCCAACCCGAGGATTCGCCCATGACTCGCAAGATCGCTCTCATCACCGGCGCCAGCCGCGGCCTGGGCCGCAACGCCGCCCTGCACCTCGCCGCCCGTGGCGTCGATATCGTCGGTACCTACCGCAGTCAGGCCGCCGAAGCCGAGGCGGTGGCCGAGCAGGTCCGCGCCCAGGGCGTGACCTGCGCCATGTTGCCCCTGGATGTCGCCGACAGCAGCGGCTTCGCCGATTTCGCCGAGCGCCTGGGCGCGACGCTGAGCAGCGAGTTCGCCAGCGACGGCTTCGACTACCTGCTCAACAACGCCGGTATCGGCCTGCATTCGTCCTTCGCCGAGACCAGCGAGGCGGACTTCGACCAGTTGCTGGCGATCCACCTCAAGGCGCCGTACTTCCTGACCCAGCGCCTGCTGCCGCTGCTGCGCGACGGCGGGCGCATCCTCAACGTCTCCTCGGGGCTGACGCGCTTCGCGTTGCCGGGCTACGCGGCCTATGCGTCGATGAAGGGCGGCGTGGAGGTGCTGACCCGCTACATGGCCAAGGAGCTGGGCGCGCGGGGGATTGCGGTGAACTGCCTGGCCCCGGGCGCCATCGAGACCGACTTCGGCGGCGGCCGGGTGCGCGATGATGCCGGGCTCAACGGCTTCGTCGCCGGCAATACCGCATTGGGCCGGGTCGGCCTGCCGGATGACATCGGCGGCGCCGTGGCCGCGCTGTTCGACGAGGGCAGCGGCTGGATCAATGCCCAGCGTATCGAGGCCTCCGGCGGCATGTTCCTCTGAGTCGCGGGCGGCTCAGCTGTCGGCGCGGTCGAAGCCCTCGGCCAGGTGCTGGTCCTTGAGCTTCACGTAGTTGCCGGCGCTGTAGGCGAAGAAGGCGCGCTCCTTGTCGTTGAGCGGGCGCGCCTGCTTCACCGGGCTGCCGACGTACAGGTAGCCGCTTTCCAGACGCTTGCCCGGCGGCACCAGGCTGCCGGCGGCGATCACCACCTCGTCCTCGACCACCGCGCCGTCCATGACGATGGCGCCCATGCCGACCAGTACGCGGTTGCCGATGCGGCAGCCGTGCAGCGTCACCTTGTGGCCGACGGTGACTTCTTCGCCGATCTCCAGTGGGTAACCGTCCGGGTTGAACGGCCCGGCGTGGGTGATGTGCAGCACGCTGCCGTCCTGGATGCTGCTGCGCGCACCGATGCGGATGTGGTGCATGTCGCCACGGATCACCGTCAGCGGCCAGACCGAGGCGTCGTCGCCCAGATGCACGTCGCCGATCACCACGGCCGTGGCGTCGACGAAGACCCGCGCGCCCAGTTGCGGCGTGTTCTGCTTGTAGCTGCGTATCGTCACGATAGAAACCTCGAAGGCTGCGTCAGGGGGCGATTGTAATAAGATGAGCGCAAGCCTGCCGGACCCATGTGCAGCTACCTGCCCATCGTCGCGGTCCGACTCCTGTATCCGAAGCGCAAGGTGCCTGCCCGTGACCACCGAGAATCCCCTGCTGGAAACCTTCGACCTGCCACCGTATTCGCGCATTCGTGCCGAGCACGTGGAACCTGCCATCGAGCAGCTCCTGGCCGATAACCGTGCCGCGTTGCAGCGCCTGCTGGCCGAGCAGGGCAGCGAGCCGACCTGGGAAGGCCTGGTGCTGCCCCTCGACGAGCTGGGTGCGCGCCTGGGTGCCGCCTGGGGGCCTGTCAGCCATCTCAATGCCGTGTGCAACGCCGCCGAGCTGCGCGATGCCTACCAGGCCTGCCTGCCCAAACTGTCCGAGTACTACACCGAGATGGGCCAGAACCGCGCCCTGTTCGAGGCCTACGAGCGTCTGGCGGCGAGCCCGGCGGTGGCCGGCTTCGACACCGCCCGCAAGACCATCCTGGAGCACAGCCTGCGCGACTTCCGCCTGTCCGGCATCGATCTGCCGGCCGAGCAGCAGCAGCGCTATGCGCAGATCCAGACGCGGCTGTCGGACCTCACCAGCCGCTTCTCCAACCAACTGCTCGACGCGACCCAGGCCTGGACCAAGCTGGTCGAGGACGAAGCCGCACTGGCCGGACTCACCGAGTCGGCCCGCGCGCAGATGCGCCAGGCCGCCGAGGCACGCGACCTGGATGGCTGGTTGATCACCCTGGAATTCCCCAGCTACTACGCGGTGATGACCTACGCCGATGACCGCGCCCTGCGCGAAGAGCTCTACGCGGCCTACAGCACCCGCGCCTCGGACCAGGGACCGAACGCCGGTGAGTTCGACAACGGCCCGCTGATGGAAGAGATCCTCGACCTGCGCCAGGAACTGGCGCGGCTGCTCGGCTACGCCAACTACGCGGAGCTGTCGCTGGCGACCAAGATGGCCGACTCCAGCGAGCAGGTGATCGGCTTCCTGCGGGACCTGGCGCAGCGCAGCAAGCCTGCCGCCGAGCAGGACCTGGCCGAGCTGCGTGCCTTCGCCGCCGAACAGGGCTGCGACGATCTGCAGAGCTGGGACGTCGGCTATTACGCGGAGAAGCTGCGCGAGCAGCGCTACGCCATTTCCCAGGAGCGCCTGCGCGTCTACTTCCCGGTGGACAAGGTGCTTTCCGGGCTGTTCGCCATCGTCGAGCGACTCTACGGCATCCAGATCGCGGAGCTCGAAGGCTTCGATGCCTGGCACCCCGACGTACGCCTGTTCGAGATCCGCGAGAACGGCGAACGCCTCGGACGCTTCTTCTTCGACCTCTACGCGCGTGCCAACAAGCGTGGCGGCGCCTGGATGGACGGCGCCCGCGACAAGCGTCGCGGTCTCGATGGCGCGCTGATCACCCCGGTCGCCAACCTGGTCTGCAACTTCACTCCGCCAGTGGGCGGCAAGCCGGCGCTGCTCACCCATGACGAGGTGACCACGCTGTTCCATGAGTTCGGCCACGGTCTGCATCACCTGCTCACGCGCATCGAGGAAGCCGGTGCCTCCGGCATCAACGGCGTGGCCTGGGATGCGGTGGAGCTGCCCAGCCAGTTCATGGAGAACTGGTGCTGGGAGCCCGAGGGCCTGGCGCTGATCTCCGGTCACTACCAGACCGGCGAGCCGCTGCCGGCGGACCTGCTGGAGAAGATGCTGGCGGCGAAGAACTTCCAGTCCGGGCTGATGATGGTGCGCCAGCTGGAGTTCTCCCTGTTCGACTTCGAACTGCATGCCAGCCACGGCGACGGGCGCAGCGTGCTGGACGTGCTCGAAGGCGTGCGCGAGCAGGTCTCGGTGATGCGTCCGCCGGCCTACAACCGCTTCCCCAATAGCTTCGCGCACATCTTCGCCGGCGGTTATGCGGCGGGTTACTACAGCTACAAGTGGGCCGAGGTGCTGTCCGCCGACGCCTTCTCCAAGTTCGAGGAAGAGGGCGTGCTCAACCCGCAGACCGGCCGTGCCTTCCGCGAGGCGATCCTCGCCCGGGGCGGCTCCCAGGAGCCGGCGGTGCTGTTCGCCGAGTTCCGCGGTCGCGAGCCGTCGATCGACGCGCTGCTGCGCCATCTGGGTCTCGATCAGGAGGCCGCGTGATGGTCGTCGCCCGCAAACGCTTCATCGCCGGTGCCGTGTGCCCGGCGTGCAGCGCCCAGGACACCATCCGCATGTGGGACGAGGACGGCGTGCCGCATCGCGAGTGCGCCGCCTGCGGCTATGCCGATACCCTGGATGCCCAGGGTAATTCGGTACCCAAAGAGCTGCCGACGCGGGTGGCGCATGACGCCAAACCGGTGGAGGCGAAGACCGTCACCGTGCAGTTCTATCCGAACCCCAAGCTGAAGAAGTCCTGATGAGCTTCCCGGCGCAGGCCCTGCATCTGGTGTGTGGCGACAATGCCGTGGCAGGCGTGCGAAAGGTCCTGGGCGAGGCCGCGCAGATCCGCGTGTTGCGTGACGATCTGGCGGTCGGTCCGTTGCTGGACGTCGACGCACCGCCCTGCGCGCACCGCCAGGCGTTCTGGACCGAGGTCTGGCCGGAGGCGTCGCTGCCGCCCCCGGACGTCGCCGGGCTCGCCGATGACGCGGCCTGGTTGGCCGGGCTCGACTCGCTCGCGGGCCCGCTGGTGGTCTGGCACGGCGACAGTTGCAGCGAGCAATTGCTGCTGGCGCGTGTCGCGGCGGCCGTGGAGGACGGCCCGACGCCGCTCTGGGGCGTCGCCTGCGGCAACGGCAGCTCGCGTGCCGGGCAGCGCATGGCCGTGGCCATGCACGCGCCGGAGGCCCTGGCACGGTTCGCCAGTCCGTTGCTCTTGAGTGGCGCTCAGGTGGCGGTTCTCGCCCGGCAATGGCGCGAGGTGCTGACCGAGAATGCCTGCATACGCCGCTGGCAGGGGGACGGATTCCTCGGCGAGGATTTCTCGACGATCGACGCCGAACTGCTCGACGCTTGTTCACGCCACCCGCGCCTGGCCAGGGCCATGGCCGACGTCATGGCGCATTGCGATGGCTTCTTCGCCACCGACCTGTTCCTCTACTGGCGCGCACGGGTGCTCGCCGGGCGTGGACAACTGCAACTGGCGGGCGAGCCTGCCGAGGGCTATGCCGGTATCGAGGTCGTAGCCGAGTAGGACCCATCCTACGAATTCGCACCTTCCACGCAGGCGCGGCCTTCGCGGTGATCTACAGGTCGTCCTCGGTCACCACCTTGAGCAGGTCGGCGTCCATGGCATACGCCGAGTCGGCGAGTTCGTTATCGGCGGCTTCTACCTTCAGCGTGCCGTCGGCCCACAGCGGCGCGTAGATATCGTCGATGCGCAGACCCTTGGGGTAACGCACCAGGACAATCTGGTTGGGGGGCGGTGGCGGCACATGGATGCAGGCGCCGGGGTAGGGCACCAGGAACAGCAGCGTGGTATTGCCGTGATTGTCGGTCTCCAGCGGTACCGGATAGCCGCCCAAGCGGACCACCCGGCCGTTCATCGACGGCACCGTCTTGGCGGAGTACATCACGGCCGGAAGGCCTTTCTGCTGCTTGAGCCCGCCCTTGTCGCTGAAACCCAGGGCCTCGGGGCTGTCGTGGCTGATCTCCGGCATGTCCTCCAGTGCCTGGCGATCCTCCGGCGGCATCAGCTCCAGCCAGTCGAGTTCGGCGGGAGCCGCGTGAGCGGCCAGGCTCAGACAGCACAGCAGGGACAGCAGGAATGTGCGCATGGAAGTTCCAGAGGGTGGGGCCGTCGGCGGCGGCCCCGGTAAGGGAGGTCAGCGTTTGCCGCGGACCATGCCGAAGATCACCAGCAGGATGATCGCACCGACGACCGCGCCGATGAAACCCGCCGCTTCGCCGGCTTCGTAGAAACCGATGGCCTGGCCGCCATAGGTTGCCAGCAGGGCGCCGCCGATACCCAGCAGGATGGTCATGATCCAGCCCATGCTGTCGTCGCCGGGCTTGAGGAAGCGCGCGACCAGGCCGACCAGCAGGCCGATGATGATGGTGCCAATGATGCCCATGTGTTTCCTCCAGGGTGCTCGAATGGGGCGTGGCAGAGAGGCCACGTCCTATCCGACCGCAGGAGTCGCGACACGGTTCAGCCGCCGCGCAGCACCTCGCCGCTGCGCAGGTCGCGGATCGTGCTGGGGCTGCGACGTCCGCCGAGAGCGCCGGCCAGCACCGCATCGAGCTGCCCGTGGAAGTACTGCTCGACACGCAGGCGGCTCATCGCCGACGGCCGCCCGGCGGGGTTCGCCGAGGTCGATACCAGGGGACCTGTGTGTGCGCAGAGCTGGCGCACCAACGGGTGGTCGCTGACCCGCAGGGCAACGCTGTCATGCTCGCCGGTGATCCATTCGGGCAGCCGGCCCTGGTGCGGTACCAGCCAGGTATTGGGCCCTGGCCAGGTGCTGGCCAGGCGCTCTATCCACAGGTCCGGCAGCTCGTCGAGGAGGAAGTCGAACTGCTCGATGTCGTCGGCGACGAGGATCAGGCCCTTGTGCATCGGCCGTTCCTTGAGTGCCAGCAGACGCAGGACCGCGGTCTCGTCCCAGGGGTCGCAGCCCAGGCCCCAGACGCCTTCGGTGGGATAGGCGATGACGCCGCCGCAGCGTACCGCCTCTGCCACCCGTCGAACCTGCCAGTCGCTCATGCCGCCCCTCCCGTCTTGGAAAACGCGCGCAGTGTAGCCCTCTCTCCGCGCGGCACGCATCACATGCGCGCGAACCAGCACCCGGCCTGGCACGCGGCGAGACCGTCCAGCTCCAGTTCGGTGAGGCTGGCGAGCACGCTGGGCAACGGTTGTCCGCTGCTTTGCGCCAGGCTCTCGGCACTTTGCGGCGCGGCGCAGAGCAGCGCCAGCAGCGGGTGTTCGGCGTTGGCGCCGGTTGCCTCGGCGCTCGGCGTGCCGGAGGACTGCCAGCCGCGCAGATTGGGCAGGATGTCGTCAATGCTCTCGACCAGTTGCGCGCCTTCGCGGATCAACTGGTGGCAGCCGCGGGCGCCGGGGTGGTGGATCGAGCCGGGAATCGCGAAGACCTCGCGACCCTGCTCGGCGGCGAGCCGGGCGGTGATCAAGGAACCGCTGGACGGACTCGCCTCGACCACCAGCACGCCCAGCGAAAGGCCGCTGATCAGCCGATTGCGACGGGGGAAGTTGGCTGGCACCGGTGGACAGTCCAGCGGTAGCTCGGAGACCAGCGCGCCTCCGCCCTCCAGGATCGCGGTGGCCAGGCCCCGGTGGCGTTGCGGGTAGAGCCGCTGCAGGCCGGTGCCGAGCACCGCGACGGTCAGCCCGCCAGCATCCAGTGCGCCCTGGTGGGCGGCGCCGTCGATACCCAGTGCCAGGCCACTGGTGACCACGAATCCACCGCCTGCGAGGCTGCGGGCGAAGCGTCGGGCGCTCTCTAGCCCCGGCGGACTGGCGCGACGGCTGCCGACGACGGCCAACTGCGGCCGCTCGAGGATCTCCGCGCATCCGGCGACGAACAGCAGCGGCGGGGCGTCGGGCAGCTCGGCGAGCAAGGCCGGGTAGTTGTCCTCGTCGCTGCACAGCAGGTGCTGGCCGGGTGTCTCCAGCCAGGCCAGCGTGGCCGCGGCGCGCTCGCGGATGTCGGGCGTGCGGCGGGCTTCGGCGCAGACGCTAGGCAAGCCCAACGCACGCCAGGCGGAGGCCGGCGCGGCGAGCGCCGAGCTGGCATCGGCGAAGGCCTGCAGGAGGCGGCGGTAGCGCCGCGGGCCCATCCCGGGAATCAGGTGCAGGCGCAGGCGCGCTTCGAGTTCGGCAGGGGAGTGGGGCATCCGATCGTCCGTGATCAGAGGGGTTGGGCGCCGTTGACGCTAGGGATTCTTCACCTTGTCGAGCAACTCCAGTTGCCGCGTCGCCGCGAGCACCAGGCCGTAGCTGAGCTTCTCGTAGGTGCGGAACACCATCAGCAGGCCGGCGCGCTCGTCGGGGACCTTCACCTGCTCGCCGGTGATGCGGTCGCGCACGGTTTCGCCGGTCTTGTAGACCGCCAGCACGTTGCCCTCGACCAGGCCGTCGCGGCGCCCCTTGTTCAGCGTCACCACGTCGAACTGGCCGACCTGGCTGACCCCGCGGGGTACGTCGAGAATCACGCCGTTCACGTCCTCCAGCGGCTCGCTGGGCAGGAAGGTGGAGTTGACCGCGCGCTGCTCGGTGGGGAAAAGACGGTCGCCAATGCGCGCTTCCTGGGTCGAACGGGTCAGCTCCAGGGTGGCGATATCGCCTTCGAGCGCCTGCATCTGCGCGGTGCCGACGTCATCGGCGTTGATGCCTAGGAAGTCGCCGGTGTCCGGGTCCACGTAGCTGCGGCCCTGGCGGAAGATGCCGTAGACCGGCTGCGCATCGTCGAAGGTGCCGCGTGCGTAGATGCGGTCGCCGGCGCCACTGATCACCCGCTCGGCGTTGCCGGCGAGGACGTAGGGCGCCGTCTTGAACTCTTCCGCATCGTCGATGATGCGGTTGGAGAGCAGGAAGCTGTTGATGGTGCTCAGCGGGATGGTCGGGATCGCCTCGGCGATCGGCGTGGTGCGGATCTGCGGCGACAGCTTGATGGTGCCGCGACTGGCACCGCGTTCGAGGCGGATGCGCGGCTGGCCATCGATGTACACCAGCGACAGCGTGTCGCCGGGGTAGATCAGGTGGGGATTCTCGATCTGCGGGTTGGCCTGCCAGATCTGTGGCCACTCCCAGGGTTCGGCGAGAAACTTGCCGGCGATGTCCCAGAGGGTGTCACCTCGCACCACCGTGTAGCGGTCTGGGTGATCCTGTCGCAGGCGTACATCGGCCTGTGCCAGCCCGCAGAGGCCGAGCAGCAGCAGGACGAGTAGTGATTTCCTCATGCCATGAATCCCTTTATCATGTCCGTCGAAACCGCCTGAAACCCGCCCCCGGCGGGCATTTCGGGGGCTTGTGCGAGCTGCCGACCATCTTAGCAGCGCTTCTCGAATTTGTTCCATAACGCATCACAAAGACCTATGGCGATCCTGACCATCCTCGAATTCCCCGATCCGCGCCTGCGCACCATCGCCAAGCCCGTGGAGGCTGTCGACGACGCCCTGCGCCAGTTGATCGACGACATGTTCGAGACCATGTACGACGCGCCCGGCATCGGCCTCGCCGCGACCCAGGTCAACGTGCACAAGCGCGTGGTGGTGATGGACCTGTCCGAGGACAAGAGTGATCCGCTGGTGTTCATCAACCCGGAGTTCGAAACGCTCACCGACGAGATGGACCAGTATCAGGAAGGCTGCCTGTCCGTGCCGGGTTTCTACGAGAACGTCGACCGTCCGCAGAAGGTGCGCATCAAGGCGCTCGGGCGTGACGGCGAGCCCTTCGAGATGGTCGCCGAAGGCCTGCTGGCGGTGTGCATCCAGCACGAGTGCGATCACCTCAACGGCAAGTTGTTCGTCGACTACCTGTCCAGCCTCAAGCGCGACCGGATCAAGAAGAAGCTGGAAAAACAGCACCGCCAACGCGCCTGACCGCCCTTTTCCGAAGGCTTGCATCGCAAGCCTTCTTGCATTCTGGAGCCTCCTGTTTTGCGCATCGTTTTCGCCGGTACCCCGGAATTCGCCGCCGTCCACCTGCAAGCCCTGCTCGATGCCGGGTTGACCCCGGTGGCCGTCTACACCCAGCCCGATCGTCCCGCCGGGCGTGGGCAGAAACTCATGCCCAGTCCGGTCAAACGCCTGGCCGTCGAGCATGCCATTCCGGTGCTGCAGCCGCAGACCCTGCGCGCCACCGAGGCCCAGGCGGAGCTCGCCGCGCTGCAGCCCGACCTGCTACTGGTGGTCGCCTACGGCCTGATCCTGCCCCAGGCGGTGCTCGACATCCCGCGCCTGGGCTGCGTCAACAGCCACGCCTCGCTGCTGCCGCGCTGGCGCGGCGCGGCGCCCATCCAGCGCGCCATCGAAGTCGGCGACGCGGAGAGTGGCGTCACCGTGATGCGCATGGAGGCCGGGCTGGACACCGGCCCGATGTTGCTCAAGGAAACCACGGCCATCGCCGCCGACGACACCGGTGGCAGCCTGCACGACCGCCTGGCCACGCTGGGCGCCGCGGCGCTGGTCGAAGCGGTGGCGGGCCTCGCCGAAGGTCGCCTGGTCGACGAGGTGCAGGACGACGCCCTGGCCACCTACGCGCACAAGCTGAGCAAGGACGAGGCGCGCCTGGACTGGAGCCAACCGGCGGCGCTGCTGGAGCGGCGCATCCGTGCGTTCGATCCCTGGCCGGTGTGCCACAGCACCCTGGGCGGTGAGACGCTGAAGGTCTACGCCGCGCAGCTCGCCGAGGGACAGGGCGCGCCCGGAACGATCCTCGAGGCCAGCCGTGAGGGCCTGCGGGTCGCCTGTGGCGACGGCGCCCTGTGCCTGACCCGTGTGCAATTGCCCGGCGGCAAGCCGCTGGACTTCGCCGACCTGTTCAACAGCCGTCGCGAGCGCTTCGTCGCCGGCCAGGTACTCGGCGAATGAATCCACGCCTGGCAGCCGCCCGCGCGTTGGCCGCGGTGCTCGACGGCAAGGCTTCCCTCGGCGGCAGCCTGCCGCCGCTGTTGGACAAGGTAGCGCCGCGCGATCGCGGCCTGACCCAGGAGCTGGCCTTCGGTGCGGCGCGCTGGCAGCCGCGCCTCGCGGCGCTCGCCGAGCGTCTGCTGCAGAAGCCGTTCAAGGCGTCCGAGCGGGACGTCGATGCGCTGCTGCTGGTCGGCCTGTACCAGCTGTTCCATACGCGCATTCCGGCGCACGCCGCGATCGGCGAGACGGTTGGCGCCGCCGCCGCGCTGAAGAAGCCCTGGGCCAAAGGCCTGCTCAATGCCGTGCTGCGCCGTGCCCAGCGCGAAGGCGAGACGCTTTTCGTCGAGCTGGAGCGCGATCCGGTGGTGCGCACCGCCCATCCGCGCTGGTTGCAGAAGACCCTCAAGCAGTTCTGGCCGGAACAGTGGGAAGCGATTTGCGCGGCCAACAACGCCCATCCGCCGATGATCCTGCGCGTCAATCGCCGCCAGGTGACGCGCGACGTCTACCTGGATGAGCTGCGCAGCGCCGGTATCGCTGCCGAGCCCTGCCGCTACGCCGAAGACGGCATTCGTCTGCTGCAGGCCTGCGACGTGAACCTGCTGCCGGGCTTCGCCGAGGGTCGCGTCAGCGTGCAGGACGAAGCGGCCCAGCTGGCCGCCGGGCTGCTCGAACTGGCGCCCGGCCAGCGCGTGCTGGATGCCTGCGCAGCGCCCGGCGGCAAGACCTGCCACCTGCTCGAACGCGAACCGGCACTGGCCGAGGTGCTGGCCCTGGACGCCGACGCCGGCCGCCTGGCGCGGGTTCGCGAGAACCTTGCGCGGCTGCAACTGGACGCCAGTCTGTGCGCCGCCGACGGCCGTGACCTGGGCGCCTGGTGGGACGGCAAGCCGTTCGCGCGGATCCTGCTCGATGCGCCCTGTTCGGCCACCGGGGTGATTCGCCGCCATCCGGAAATCCGCCTGACCCGCAAGGCCGAGGACATCGCCGAACTCGCCCGCCTGCAGGGCGAGCTGCTCGATGCGCTGTGGCAGACCCTGGAGGTCGGCGGCATCCTGCTCTACGCCACCTGCTCGGTGCTGCCGACCGAGAACAGCGAGAACATCGCCGCCTTCCTCGCGCGCACCCCCGGCGCCCGTGAACTGGACCTGGGCAGCGCCTTCGGCGTCGCCCAGGCGCACGGCCGCCAGTTGCTGCCGCAGGACGATGGGCACGACGGCTTCTACTATGCCAAGCTGATGAAAATCGCCGCGGCGCCCGCCCGCGGATAAGGAGTTCGGGTGAAGATCATCATCCTCGGTGCCGGCCAGGTCGGCGGCACCCTCGCCGAGCATCTGGCCAGCGAGGCCAACGACATCACCGTGGTCGATACCGACGGCGATCGCCTGCGTGACCTGGGCGATCGCCTGGACATCCGCACCATCCAGGGCCGTGGCTCGTTCCCCACGGTGCTGCGCCAGGCCGGTGCCGACGACGCCGACATGCTGGTGGCGGTGACCAACTCGGACGAGACCAACATGGTCGCCTGCCAGGTCGCCTTCACCCTGTTCCATACGCCGACCAAGATCGCCCGTGTGCGCGAGTCGGCGTACCTGACCCGCAGCGGCCTGTTCGACAACGAGGCGATCCCGGTGGACGTGTTGATCAGCCCCGAGCAGCTGGTCACCAACTACATCAAGCGGCTGATCGAATACCCCGGTGCGCTGCAGGTCATCGACTTCGCCGACGGCAAGGCGCAACTGGTGGCGGTGCGCGCCTACTACGGCGGCCCGCTGGTCGGCCAGCAGCTCAAGCAGATTCGCGAGCACATGCCCAACGTGGATACCCGGGTGGCGGCGATCTTCCGCCGCAACCGGCCGATTCCGCCGCGCGGCGACACCGTCATCGAGGCCGACGACGAGGTGTTCTTCATCGCGGCCAAGGCGCACCTGCGTGCGGTGATGAGCGAAATGCGGCGGCTCGAGGAGAGCTATCGGCGGGTGGTCATCGCCGGTGGCGGCAATATCGGCGAACGCCTCGCCGAAGCCATCGAGAGCCGCTACCAGGTGAAGATCATCGAGCGCAACGCCGCCCGTTGCCGGCACCTCTCCGACAGCCTGGACAGCACCGTGGTGCTGCACGGCAGCGCCTCGGACAAGGACCTGCTGATGGAGGAGAACATCAGCGACGCGGACATCTTCCTCGCCCTGACCAACGACGACGAGGCCAACATCATGTCCTCGCTGCTGGCCAAGCGCCTGGGCGCGCGCAAGGTGATGACCATCATCAACAACCCCGCCTACGTGGACCTGGTGGAAGGTGGCGAGATCGACATCGCCATCAGCCCGCAACTCGCCACCATCGGTTCGCTGCTGTCCCACGTGCGCCGTGGCGACATCGTCAGCGCGCACTCGCTGCGCCGCGGCGCCGCCGAGGTGATCGAGGTGATCGCCCACGGCGACTCGCGTTCGAGCAAGGTGGTGGGGCGCATGGTCGACGAGATCAGCCTGCCCGGCGGCACCAGCATCGGCGCCATCGTGCGCGACGAAGAGGTGCTGATCGCCCACGGCGACACGCTGATCGAGTCCGGCGACCACGTCATCCTGTTCCTGGTCGACAAGAAGTACATCCGCGACATCGAGCGGATGTTCCAGGCCGGACTGACGTTCTTCTAAGCGGCGGACGGGTCGCTCAGCCGAGCAGCCCGAGGAACACCAGCAGCAGTATGCAGGACACGCCGATGAACGGCAGCGACAGCAGTTGGAAGAACAGCCGCCCGCGTTCCGCTTCGCTCTGTACGCCGGCCAGCGCGAGCGCGCCTGCGGAAGAGAAGGGCGAGAACCCGGTCATCGAGGCGCACAGCATGATCACTGCCAGCAGCAGTGTCTCGCTGGTGCCGGTCTGTGCCGCCAGGCTCGGCGCCATGGGGAAGAGCGTGGGCATAACCACCCCAAGTGTGCTCGAGAAAAAGCTCATCAGGCTCGCGGAGATACCCGTCGCGTAGGGCACGTTGGTAGCGCTGACATGGGTCGCCAACCACTGTGACAGTGCGCCGATGGTCCCGGCCTTCACTGCCACGGCGATGAGCATGCCCATGCCGCAGAGCAGCACGATGATCGTCCATGGCACCTTGGCCAGCGCATCCTTCTCGTTGCCGACGCGCAGCACCAGCGCCAGGACGATACCGATGATCGAGACGAAGGTGGCATCCATCCGCGAGGCGATGGTGCCCAGCAGCGTGACCGAGGGTAGGACTGCAGCGAGCACGCTCGGCAGCACGATGGCGGAGATCACCCCGAGGATCAGCACCAGCGTCCTGCGCTGCGCCGGATCGAGCGGTTCCGGCGGCTCGCTGTCCAAGTGGCGGGTGCGGTAGCCCTTGAGCAGCACGTAGGCGGCGATGAACATCGCCGTGTTGATCAGGAACGCATCGATCAGCAGCACGTGCGTGTGGCTCGCTGCGGTCGCGATGTCGTAGCCGGCGTTCTCGAGGATGCCCTGGGTAACCCGGCCGCCCATGCTGATGGGCACGAAGGTGGTGGCCATGCCGCCGCAGACGACGATGATCGCCCCCAGCACCCGGCTCATCCCGGTACGCGCCGCGACCGACATAACCAGCGGGGAGAGGAACACGAATACCGCGTAGTGTCCCGGTCCTACCCCAGAAATCAGCATGACCAGGCCATACAGGGCGAAAGGGATCATCGCCGGCATGCGCCGTGCCATGTACACAGTGCGGTGGGCGATCTTGTCCAGCGTGCCGTTGCTGATGGCGAAGCCGAAGAAGAAGGTGATGGCGAATATGATGAAGAACAGATTGATCGGCCAGAAGCCGAGCAGAACCTTGCTGCTCAGGCCCATCATCAGCACCGCGATGACGTAAGCGAAGCCCATCGCGAGGAGACCGATGTTGATGTTCAGCCAGTAGCCGATGCCGATGGATGACAGGATGGCGAGGATGATAATGATCGTCAGCACGAACGAGTGCTCCCGTATTGTTATTGGAATGGGTGAATTGTCGATGCGTGGGAGGGGCTTTCGATCAGCTCCCCTGGGTCGCAGCGAACAGCCACGGTGTTCGCTGCTGCCGTTGCCGTTCGTATAGGCTGATCGCTCTGGCGTGTTCGAGGGTCTGGTCGATGTCGTCCAGCCCCTCAATCAGGCAACGCTTGGCGTGGCTGTCGATCTCGAAGCCCCACTGCCGTGCGCCGCAGCGCACCTGCTGCGCCTGCAGGTCGACCTGCAGGCGCAGGCCGGGCACGCGCTCAACCTCGGCGAACAGCCAGTCGATCGCTTCCGGCACCAGACGTACCGGTAGGACGCCGTTCCTCAGGCAGTTGTTGTAGAAAATGTCGGCAAAATGGGTGCCGAGCAATACGCGTAGGCCGAATTCCTCGATGGCCCAGACGGCGTGCTCGCGGCTCGAACCGCAGCCGAAGTTTTCGCGACACAGCAGAATTTGTGCGTCCTGGTAGCGCGGTTGGTTGAGTGGGAACTCGGTATTGAGCGGACGCTGTGAGCAGTCCGCGCCCGGTATGCCCTCGTCGAGGTAGCGCCAGCTATCGAACAGGTTCTGCCCGAATCCGCTGCGCCGGATCGATTTCATGAACTGCTTGGGTATGATCGCGTCGGTATCTACGTCACGCCTGTCCAAAGGCACGACTAGGCCGTCGAGCGTAGTGAAAGGCTGCATGAGCCAGCTCCTCAAAGATTGCGGACATCGACGAAATGCCCGGCGATCGCCGCGGCGGCGGCCATCGCCGGACTGACCAGGTGGGATCGACCCCCGGCCCCCTGGCGCCCTTCGAAGTTGCGGTTGGAGGTGGAGGCGCAGCGTTCACCGGGCATCAGCCGATCCTCGTTCATGCCCAGGCACATGGAGCAGCCGGGCTCGCGCCATTCGAAACCGGCATCGATGAAGATGCGGTCCAGTCCCTCGGCTTCGGCTTGGGACTTGACCATTCCCGAACCGGGCACCACCAGGGCCTGGCGGATGTTCGCAGCCACCCGTTGCCCTTTCACCAGCGAGGCGGCGACGCGCAGGTCCTCAATCCGGGCATTGGTGCAGGAGCCGATGAAGACCTTGTCCAGGCGGATGTCGCCGATGGACATGCCAGGGCAGAGATCCATGTAAAACAGAGCTCTCGCATAGCTGTCCCTGCGCAGCGGTTCGACGTCCTCGGGGTGCGGGATGCGCTCGTCGATCGCGCAGGACATGTCGGGGGAGGTGCCCCAGGTCACGACGGGTCGGATGCTCTGCGCCGAGAGGGCCAGCTCCCGGTCGAAGACGGCGCCTTCGTCGCTGACGAACCCGCGCCAGTAGGCCTGGGCCTGTTCCCAATGCTCGCCGGATGGCACTGCGCTGCGGCCCCGCAGGTAGTCGATGGTCGTCTGGTCGACACCGATCAGGCCGACCCTGGCGCCCGCTTCGATGGACATGTTGCACAGGGTCATGCGCGCCTCCATCGACAGCCCGCCGATGGTCTCGCCGGCGAATTCGATGGCGTGGCCGGCTCCGCCCGAGGCTCCCAGCTGGGCGATGATACCCAGCGCCAGGTCCTTAGCGGAGACGCCCTTGCCGAGCGTGCCGTCGACGCTGACCCGCAGCGTCTTGGGCGCCCGCATGCGCAGGCATTGGCTCGCTAGCAGGTGTTCGATGTCCGAGGTGCCGATACCGAAGGCGAGCGAGGCGAAGGCGCCATGCGTACTGGTGTGGGAATCGCCGCAGGCGATGGTCATGCCTGGCTGGGTGACGCCCAGCTCTGGCGCGATGACATGCAGGATGCCCTGGCGCGCGTTGCCCATGCCGTAGTGGGTGATGCCCAGCGCCTGGCAATTGCTCGCCAGGGTATTCACCTGCACCCGTGCCAGGTCGTCGTCGATGCCCTGGGAGCGCATCAGGGTAGGGACGTTGTGGTCCGCTGTCGCGAGCAGCGCATCGACGCGCCAGGGCTTGCGTCCGCGGCGAGCCAGGCCTTCGAAGGCCTGGGGGCTGGTCACCTCGTTGAGCAGGTGGCGGTCGACGTAGATGAGCGCCTCGCCATCGTCGAGATCGACGACCCGGTGGCTGTCCCAGAGTTTGCTGAAGAGCGTTTTGGCCTCTGCCATGGTCGCCTCCTGTTATTGTCGTTCGGCAATGTAGGGGCGTGGGTGCGAGGCTGCATAGCAATGCTTTGCGAGCCCGCCATCGCGTTTCACGATGGCGGCGCGAGGAGGTGGTTCAGGGTTTGCCCTGCAACTGGTCGACCAGCAGGCGGGCGGCGACCGGAAGCTCGGCATAGTCCCGCATGCACAGCTTGAGTTCGCGATAGCTCCAGGTCTCGTCCATCTCGACCACCGCCAGGTCCAGCTGGTTGGCATGGTGTCGCGCCACCTCCTTGGGCAGCAGCGCCAGCCCCAGCCCGGCGTCGACCATCAGGCACAGCACGTCGTAGCTGGCCACGTGCATCCGCACGTGCCAGGGGCGCGCCATTTCGTTGGCGGCCGCCGCCATCATGATCGACAGGGCACTGTCGGCGCGCATGCCCACATAGGGATAATCGAGCGTCTCGTGAAAGCGGACCTTCGTTCTACCCGCCAGGGCATGGTCGGCGGGGGTTATCAGCATGAGCTGGTCGCGCCGGTAGGGCCTTACTTCGAGATCCACCGGAAGGCTGCCGTAGCTGAAGATACCTATATCCACGGAGTTGCTGGCGACGGCCTGCAGCGTCCGCGTGCTCACGCTTTCGTCGAGATGGATGTTCACCTGGGGGTAGCGCGCCGAGAATGCCTTGAGGTCGCCGGGCAGGAACTGGGAGAGCGAAGAGATGTTGGCGGCGATGCGGACATCGCCGCGAACGCCCAGCCGGTAGTCCTGCATGCTCGATTCTATCTGTTCCAGACTGCGCAGCGCGGCGCGGGCCGGACCGAGTAGGGCCAGCCCGGCAGCCGTGGCGGCCACGCCCTTGTTGGTGCGGATCAGCAACTGCGTACCGAGGGTCGCCTCCAGTTCGGCGAGCCGCTTGCTCACTGCTGCGGCGGCAATGTGCTCGCTGTTCGCCGCTGCGGCGATGCGACCTTCTTCTACCACGCGGATGAAGAGCTTGAGGGAAATCGGGTCGAGGGCCAAGACGGCTGCTCCGTGAATCGGGCGAAGCCGGATATTGCCGGGGATGACACGGCATACGCTACCGGGCTCGCCCAGTGGGAGAGCCCGCTGGCCAGGCGGAGCTCGTCGACATGCAGCGTTGGCCTCTCAACGAGGTTTCAGACCTGGGCTTCTCGGCCCGGCTGCAGGGTCGCTGCCGGCCGGGCTCGCCATGGGTGGATGGTTGCGCTGAGCGACGCCTAGGCGATCGCCCGCGGCAACGCGCGTTCGAGCAAACGGCTGGCTGAATGGGCTTTCAGAGCACCTCGCTCGCCACCGCGTCCACTGCGGCCTTGGCGATGCCCACCACCTCGTCGGCTTCTGCCTTGGTCAGTACCAGCGGCGGGGCGAAGCCGAGGATGTCGCCGTGGGGCATGGCGCGAGCGATCATGCCGCGCTCCAGGCAGGCGGCCGAGACGCGCGGGCCCACTTTCAGCGCCGCATCGAAGGGCGTGCGGGCGTCCTTGTCGGCCATGAACTCCAGGGCCGCGAGCATGCCCACGTGGCGTACCTCGCCGACCAGCGGATGGCCTTCGAAGGTCTGGCGCAACTGCTGGCCGAGATAGGCTCCGACCTCGGCGGCGTTGGCGGTGATGTTCTCCTTCTCCAGGATATCCAGGTTGGCCAGCGCCGCGGCGGCGCAGATCGGATGGCCCGAGTAGGTCCAGCCGTGGCCCATGGCACCATCGCGGCTGGACGCCGCTTCGATCACGTCCCATACCTTCTCGCCGACGATCACCGCCGACAGCGGCGCATAGGCGCTGGTCAGGCCCTTGGCGGTGGTGATCAGGTCCGGGCGCATGCCGAACAGTTGGCTGCCCATCGGCGTGCCCAGGCGGCCGAAGGCGCAGACCACTTCATCGGCGATCAGCAGGATGTCGTACTTGGCCAGTACCGCCTGGATCGCTTCCCAGTAGCCCTTGGGCGGCACGATGATGCCGCCGGTGCCCATCACCGGCTCGCCGATGAAGGCGGCCACGGTATCCGGGCCCTCGGCGAGGATCAGGCGCTCCAGGTCCTCGGCGCAATGGCGCACGAAGGCCGCCTCGTCCATGCCGGCCGGGGCCTTGTAGAAGTGCGGGCAGGCGGCGTGCTTGACGTCGGCATGCGGCAGGTCGAAGTGCTGGTGGAAGCTGGCCAGGCCGGTGAGGCTACCGGTCATGATGCCCGAGCCGTGGTAGCCGCGCTGGCGGGAGATGATCTTCTTCTTCGCCGGGCGCCCGAGCACGTTGTTGTAGTAGCGCACCAGCTTGATCTGGGTCTCGTTGGCATCCGAGCCGGACATGCCGTAGTAGACCTTCTTCATGCCTTGCGGCGCCCAGTCGATGATGCGCGCTGACAGCTCGATGATGGCCTCGGTCGAGTGGCCGACATAGGTGTGGTAGTAGGCGAGTTCCTTGGCTTGCTTGTAGATGGCCTCGGCCACCTCGGTGCGGCCGTAGCCGATGTTCACGCAGTACAGGCCGGCGAAGGCATCGATCAGCTCGCGGCCTTCGTGGTCCTGGATGCGAATGCCCGAGGCGCCCTTGATGATGCGGCCCTTGAGGGCGCCGCTGGCGTGGTCGTGGGCATGGGTGGACGGGTGCATGAAGTGGGCACGGTCCTGTTCGAACAGCTCGTCGTAATGGCTCATGGAAAATCCTCCGGATTGGCTCAGGCTCAGTAACGCTGGCCCTGGTGATGAATGCAGAAGTACTTGGTCTCGACGAAGGGCTCGAAGCCCTCCGTGCCACCCTCGCGGCCCAGGCCGGAGGCTTTCATGCCACCGAAGGGAATCGGGTGGCCGGTGAACTTGCTGCCGTTGACCGCGACCATGGCGTGGTCGAGGCGGCGGATCAGCGGGTGGACGATGTCCAGGCGGTTGGAACAAATGTAGGCGGCCAGGCCATATTCGGTGTCGTTGGCCATGGCCACGGCCTCGTCCAGGCTATCGAAGGCGCGCACGCCGGCGATGGGCGCGAAGTTCTCCTCGCGGTAGATCTGCATGGCGTCGCTGACGTCGGCCAGCAGCGTTGGCTGCCAGTACCAGCCGCCCAGCGCGTGCGGCTCGCCGCCGACCAGCAGGCGCGCACCCTGCTCGATGGCATCGGCCACCCGGGCGGCCGTCGCGTCCAGCGCAGCCTGGTGCATCAGCGGACCGATCTGATTGCGCTCGTCGCTGCCCGGCCCCACACGCAGTCCGCGTACGGCCTTGGCGAAGCGCTGCAGGAATTCCTCGTAGACCGGGCGCTGCACCAGGATGCGGTTGGCGGCACAGCAGTCCTGCCCGGAGGTCTGGAACTTGGCGTCCAGCGCCACCTGCACGGCGTGATCGAGATCGGCATCGGCGCACACGATGAAGGGCGCGTTGCCGCCCAGCTCCAGGGCCACCTTCTTCACGTCCGTCGCGGCGGCCTGCAACACCAGCCTGCCCACGCGGGTCGAGCCGGTGAAGCTCACCGAGCGTACCCGCGAATCCTTGACCAAGGTCTCCATGGCCATCTGCGGCTCGCCGAGCACCACGTTGAACACGCCCGCGGGAAAGCCCGCCTCCTCGGCCAGTTGCGCCAGGGCGAAGGCGGAATAGGGCGTTTCGTGCGCCGGCTTGACCACCACGGTGCAACCGGCGGCCAGGGCTGCCGCGGCCTTGCGGGTAATCATCGCACTGGGGAAGTTCCAGGGCGTGAGCAGGGCGCAGACACCGACGGGCTCCTTCAGCGTGCCAAGCTGGGCACCGGGGATGTGGCTGGGAATGTTCTGCCCGTAGAGCCGGCGTGCCTCTTCGGCAAACCAGGGGATGAAGCTCGCGGCATAGCGGATTTCGCCGCGTGCCTCGGCCAGCGGCTTGCCCTGCTCCTGGCTGAGGATGCGGGCGAGGTCTTCCTGGTGCTGCAGGATCAGCTCGGCCCAGCGCCGAAGCACGCCCGCGCGGGTCTCCAGCGCGCTATCGCGCCAGGCGGGAAAGGCGCGTTGGGCGGCATCCACCGCCGCGACGATCTGCTGTCGGCAGAGCATCGGCACGTGGCCGATCAGGCTCTGATCGGCGGGGTTCTGCACGGCGACGCTGGCGCCGTCTTCGCTGTGCAGCCAATGTCCATCGACGTAGCAGAGCGACTTGAACAGCAAGGGATGGTCGAGGGGCATGGCGGGTCTCCAGAGCTGAGGGCATGGGAGATAGGCTAGGGATTTGCGCGTCGCGGTTCTTTTGGCAAACGGGCCCGACACCTTGGCTTTTTTTCGTTTGCCGCCGCCGCCGATGGTTTTTTTTCGGTGCTACTCCAGGTGCTGCAGATCGCCCGGCGCGCTGGCATCGGCGCGTACGGTCTTGGTCACGATGTAGGTGAAATAGCGCTCGATGCCGAGGTCCTCGAGCAGCAGCGCATCGATGAAGCGCTGGTAGTGATCGATGTCGCGGGCACGGATCATCGCCAGGTAGTCGATGCCGCCGCCGGTGGCGTAGCAGAAGGCGACTTCCGGGGCCTGCGCCAGGCGCTCCTCGAAACGCCGCATGTCCTGGGCGGTGTGCCGCGCCAGGGTGATTTCCACCAGAACCTGCTGGGAGCGAAACAGCGCGCCCCAGTCGATCTGTGCCCGATAACCGCTGATCAGGCCGGCGTTCTCCAGCTTGCGCACGCGCTCCCAGGCCGGCGCCACCGACAGGTTGATGGCCTCGGCCAGGGCCGACTTGGTGATCCGCCCGTCCTCGGCGAGGATGCGCAGGATCTTCAGGTCGTAGCGGTCTAGCTTGTGCATCGCGGACTCTCTCGGGTGGGATGAACGCGCGAGCGTGGCTACGCCACGGGCTCTACGACTTCGGCGACCACCGCCAGGGTGTCGCCGGCCTTGACCAGGCCGGGGAAGTGCCGTGCGGCGAGCAGGCCGCTGCGCTTGGCGCGGTACTCGCTGGCGGCCACGCCGGTGCGCCGCGCACTGTGCACGCGGGCGATGACCTCGCCTTTCTCGACCTGTTCGCCGAGGTCCCGGCACATCTCCAGCAGACCCTCGTCCTCGCTGGCGACGAAGCAGTCGCCGTCGGGCATGTCGAGCATCAGCGACTCGCCCGCCTCGATCTCGCCCCGTAGCAGGCCAAAATGGATCAGCAGGTTGCGCACGCCGCGCTCGGCGATCGCCAGGCTCTTCGCCGTGCTGCTGCCGCCGCCGCCCAGTTCGGTGGTGACGAACACCTTGCCCAGCTCCTCGGCGGCGGTGTCGTACATGCCTACCGCGTCCAGCTCCAGCATGCGCATGCAGTAGGGCGCGGCGAAGGCGCGCATGCCGGCGGCGCAGGCGGCGTCCTGGGTCTTGTCCGGGAGCACGTGGCAGGCGGCGAAGGGCAGGAAGTCCAGGGTCTTGCCGCCGGAGTGGATGTCCAGAACCACGTCGGCCATGGGCAGCAGGGTGCGCTGGAAGTAGTCGGCGATCTTCTGCGTCACCGTGCCGTCCGGCTTGCCGGGAAAGCTGCGGTTGAGGTTGCCCTTGTCGATCGGCGAGGTGCGGCTGCCGGCCTGCACCGCGGGCGCGTTCATGAACGGCACGATGATCACCCGGCCAGTGACGTCCTCGGCGCGCAGGCGCTGGGCCAGTTTGGTGAGCGCCAACGGGCCTTCGTATTCATCGCCGTGGTTGCCGCCGGTAAGCAGCGCGGTGGGGCCGCTGCCGTTCTTCACCACGGTCACCGGGATCATCACCGCGCCCCAGGCCGAATCGTCACGGGAATAGGGGAGCTTGAGAAAGCCGTGTTGCACGCCGTCTCGCTCGAAATCGACCGTAGGGCTGATGGGGTTGTCACGCAGGACGTCGGTCATGGCGTCAGTCCTTCACGAACAGCTTGCGCGGCACGTCGCAGAGGGTTTCCACGCCGCTGTCGGTGATCAGGATCGATTCGGTGATTTCCAGGCCCCAGTCGTCCAGCCACAGGCCCGGCATGAAGTGGAAGGTCATCCCCGGCTGCAGCACGCTCTCGTCGCTCGGGCGCAGGCTCATGGTGCGTTCGCCCCAGTCCGGCGGGTAGCTGATACCGATCGGATAGCCGCAGCGGCTGTCCTTGTGGATGCCGAATTTCTCCAGCACCTTGAAGAAGGCGCGGGCGATGTCGCCGGTGGTGTTGCCCGGCTTGGCGGCGTCGAGGCCGGCGGCGATGCCTTCGACCACGGCCTTCTCGCCGTCGAGGAAATGCTGTGGCGGCTTGCCCAGGTAGATGGTGCGCGACAGCGGACAGTGGTAGCGCTTGTAGCAGCCGGCGATCTCGAAGAAGGTGCCGGCGCCGCCGAGCATTGGCGAGTCGTCCCAGGTCAGGTGCGGCGCGCTGGCGTCCGCCCCGGTGGGCAGCAACGGCACGATGGCCGGGTAGTCACCGCCATGGCCGTCCGCGCCGAGGATGCCGGTGCGGTAGATCTCGGCGACCAGCTCGTTCTTGCGCAGGCCCGGCTCGATCTTGTCGAAGATCGCCGCGTGCATCTTTTCGACGATCTTCGCCGCGATGCGCATGTAGCCGATCTCGGTGGGCGACTTGATCGCCCGCTGCCAGTTGACCAGCGCGGTGGCGTCGACGAAGCGTGCGCGGGGCAGGTGGCGTTGCAGCGAGGCGTAGGCGGCGGCGCTGAAGTAGTAGTTGTCCATCTCCACGCCAACGCAGAGCCTGTCCCAGCCACGTGCGGCGATGACCTCTTTGGACAGGTAGTCCATCGGGTGGCGCTCGGTGGACTGCACGTAGTGATCGGGGTAGCCGACGATGTTGCTCTGCTCCATGAACACCGTGCGCTTGGCGCCGTTGGCATCCTGGCCACGGCCATACCAGACCGGCTCGCCGTCGAGCGCCAACAGCACGCACTGGTGCACGTAGAACGACCAGCCGTCATAGCCGGTGAGCCAGGCCATGTTGGAGGGGTCGGTGACGATCAGCAGTTCGATGCCCCTGGCTTGCATGGCGCTGCGCGTCTTGGCCAGACGCTGGGCATATTCCTCCCGGCTGAAGGGGAGGTTGACGACGATTTCGGACATTGCGGGTGCCCCTCGTGATGGAACGAATTCAGGAGTCGAAACGGAAGCCTTTATCCGCCGCGACTGCACGTTGGTAGGCGAAGCTGGCGATGGCGGTGTCCTGGGCGCCGGTGCCGGTCAGGTCGCACAGGGTGATCTGCTCGGGAGCGGTACGGCCCGGACGTTGGCCGGCGATGACCTGGCCGAGTTCGGCGAAGTCTTCCTGGGCCTGTACCAGGCCCGCGGCGATGGCGTGATTCAGCTCACCGAGTACGCGGGTCTGGCTCAGGCGATCGGCGACATAGGCGTCGACCCGCGCCAGCACGGCGGGGGCGATCTCGTTCTTGTGCTCGGCATCCGAGCCCATGGCGGTTATGTGCAGGCCGGGGCGCAGGTGCCGCGGCTGGATCAGCGGCTCGCGACTGGGCGTGGTGGTGATGGCGATATCGGCGCCATCCAGCGCCGCGTCGACGCTGTCCACCGCGCGCGCATCGTCCAGTTCGGCGGCCATGGCCAGGGCCTTGGCGGGATCACGGGCCCAGATGCGCACCTCGCGCACCTCGCGCACCAGGCGCAGGGCCTGCAACTGCAGGCGCGCCTGCTCGCCGGCACCGAGGATGGCGACCACCCGGGCGTCTTCGCGGGCGAGCCATTTGGCCGCGATGGCGCCAGCGGCGGCGGTGCGCACGGCGGTGAGGTAGCCGTTGTCCAGCAGCAGCGCATCGGCCAGGCCGGTCTGCGCCGAGAACAGCATCATCAGGCCGTTGAGGCTGGGCAGGCCGAGCTTGGGGTTGTCGAAGAAGCCGGGACTGACCTTAATCGCGAAATGCGCCACGCCGGGCAGGTAGGCGGTCTTCACGTCCACCTCGCCGTTGTGCTCGGGCACGTCCAGACGCAGGATCGGCGGCATGGCCACGGCGGCGGTGGCGAGCAGACGGAAGGCGTTTTCCACCACCGCCAGGCTGTCGTGGTCTAGGCCGACGCAGGCGCGCAGGTCGGCCTGGTTGAGAATCAGGGTCTTGGCCATGGCAACTCCTCAGGCTTCAGCGCCATTGATGACGCGTAGGTGCTGATCGATATCGATGTTGCGCCCGCTGATCACCAGCACCATCGACCCGCGTGGCTCGATCAGGCCATCGAGCACGGCGGCGATGCCGACGGCCGCGGCACCCTCGACCACCAGTCGTTCCTCGCGATAGGCGTGGCGGATGCCGCGGGCGATGGAGGCCTCGTCGAGCAGGTGGACCTGGTCACACAGTTCGCGGGTGAGGGCATAGGTGTAGCGGTTGTTCAGGTCGATACCACCGCCGAGCGAATCCGCCAGGGTCGGTAACTCCTCCACCTCCACGGGCGTTCCAGCCTGCAGGCTGGCGTGCATCGCCGCGCCGCGCCGCATGCTGATACCGTGGGCGCGAATGGCCGGGTTGGCGGTCTTGAGTGCCAGCGCCACGCCGGCGAACAGGCCGCCGCCAGACAGCGGCACCAGCACTTCCCAGACGTCCGGACACTGTTCGAGAATCTCCAGCCCCAGGCTGCCCTGGCCGGCGATCACCTGCGGGTGGTCGAACGGCGGGATGAACGCGGCACCCTGTTCGCGGGCGATGCGCAGGGCCTGGAGCTGGGCGTCGTCCTGGCTGCGACCGCTGATGACCACCTCGGCGCCCAGCTCGCGAATGGCGCGCACCTTGTTCTGCGGCACCAGCTCGGACAGGCAGACGATGGCCTTCACGCCCTGCTGCGACGCGGCGTAGGCCAGCGCGCGGCCATGGTTGCCGGTAGAGGCGGTGACCACGCCGAGACGCTTCTGCGCGTCATCCAGTTGTGCCACGGCGTTGCTCGCACCGCGCAGCTTGAAGCTGCCGGTGGCCTGCTGCGACTCCAGCTTCAACCACACCGGCACACCGGCCAGACGACTCAGGCTGGGTGAGTGCTCCAGTGGAGTCCGGCGGACCAGCGCGGCGATGCGCTGGCGCGCCTGCTGCACGTCTTCGAAGCTGAGGGAGGGCATGGCGGCGGATTCCGGAAGTCCAGATGCCGCCGAGTCTAAGAGCGGGGAATTGTCGCGATTAATGTACTAGGACGATTTTTCTAGTACTCATGCACCTTGGGATATTGCTCGAAGACCTCGCGGACCTGGCGCAGGCCCTGACGGAAGCGGCGCTCGTCGCATTCGGCGCCTACGCACAGGCGTACTGCGCGTGGCCGCGGGACCCCCGGCGGCATGAACGGATCGGGCAGGGTCAGCGCCAGGTTGCGGCGGCGCAGCTCGCGCACCAGGGCATCGACCTCCCAGTGGCCGGGCACCTCCAGCCAGCTGTTGAGGGAGCGCTCGTGGGTGCTGCGCAGGTGTTCGCCGAGGATTTCGCGCAGCGCGCCCTGGCGAGCTTCCAGCAGGCGGCGTTGCAGGGCCACCAGCTCGTCCGCCTGGCCGCCATCGATCCAGCGGCTGGCGATCTCGCCGAGCAGCGGCGCGGCCATCCAGCTGCTGACCCGCAGGATGCTCTCGCTGCGCAAGGCCAGGCGCCGCGGTACCGCCAGGTAGCCCAGGCGCAGGCCGGTGAGCACGCTCTTGGTCATGCTGGTGGCGTAGAAGGTCAACTCCGGCAGGTAATGGGCGATCGGCGCTGCCGCCGGTCGATCGGCGAGCAGTGCGCCGTAGACATCGTCCTCGACCACGTAGACGCCGTAGCGGCGGGCGATGGCGGCGATTTCCCGGCGCCGCGCGTCGGGCATGACGGCGCTGGTGGGGTTGTTCAGGTTCGGCGTGCAGACCAGCGCGGTGATCCGTTCGTTGCCGCACAGGTCCTCGAAGTGCTCCGGGTCCAGGCCGTGGCGATCCATCTCCACGCCCTTGAGATTGAACCCCAGCACCTGGGCGCTACCGATCGCGCCATGGTCGGTGAGGCCTTCGCAGAGTACGGTGTCGTCCGGCCCGGCGAGCGAGGCCAGGGCCAGGAAGATGCCATGGGCCGCGCCGTTGGTCAGCAACAGGTCGCGAGGCTCGACCCTCAGGCCCAGGCGCGCCAGCCAGCGACTGCCGGCTTCGCGGTGGGACTCGAAGCCGGCGATCGGACGAAAGGCCTGAATCCACGGCTGCCGCTCTTCATCGGCCAGTTCTCGACAGGTCTGCCGCCACAGCTGATCGTGGGTCTGGGTATGCAGCAGGTGCGCGCTGGAACAGTCGAGCAGCGCCTGCTCGCTGTAGTCGAGCATCGAGGTGGAGACCCGCTCGCTGCTGCGCCGGCTGACGAAGCTGCCGCGCCCCACTTCGCAGCGTACGCGGCCGAGGCGTTCGAGTTCCTTGTAGGCATTGGTGACGGTCTGCACACTGATGCCCAGGCTGTCGGCGAGCTGGCGCTGCGGCGGCAGGCGTTCGCCATCCTGCAGCGCGCCACGCTCGATGTCCGCGGTGATCGCGGTGACCAATAACTTGTACTTGGAGACGCCGCCTTGGGCGGCGCTCAGGGCTTCTTTCCAGGCGTGCATGGTGGGCTCCTGTGCGGCGGGATCAGCATGCCGTCCCAGGTCATCCAGGGCAATTGTCCTAGTGCAATGTCGGCGGGCTGGGGGCTTTTGTATGCTCCAGTCCAAGGAACGGGACACGCCTCGCAGAAGGTCGGTGACCGTACCTGGCAGGCCCGCCTGTCCGACGCTTCCCGAATCTGCCTCCTAACAGCTATCGACGGCCGTCCCCGGCCGCACAAGAAACAGGAGATACACATGATGAGCAGCGCCACCCCGTTCCGTCCTCGCCAGCTCCTGCTCGCCTGCGCCGCGCTGGTCGCCACGACCCTTGCCCAGGCCGACACCCTGGACAAGGTCAAGGAAAACAGCGCCGTGCGCATCGGCTACGCCAACGAGACACCGTTCGCCTACACCGCTCTCGATGGCAGCGTCACGGGCGAGTCGCCGGAAATCGTGAAGAAGATTTTCCAGCGCATGGGTGTGAAAACCATCGAGCCGGTGCTCACCGAGTGGGGTTCGCTGATTCCCGGGCTACGCGCCGGACGTTTCGACCTGATCGCCGCGGGCATGTACATCACCCCCGAACGCTGCAAGCAGGTGATCTTCACCGATCCCCAGTACCAACTGCCGGACACCCTGCTGGTCAAGGCGGGGAACCCGATGAAGCTGCACAGCTACGAGGACGTGGCCAAGAGCGGAGCGAAGCTGGCGATCATGGCCGGCACCGTGAACCTCGGCTATGCCCGCGAGGCGGGTATCGACGATGCGCAGATCCTCCAGGTG
Organism: Pseudomonas sp. R4-15; assembly: GCF_055768815.1. Lineage (NCBI taxonomy): Bacteria > Pseudomonadati > Pseudomonadota > Gammaproteobacteria > Pseudomonadales > Pseudomonadaceae > Pseudomonas > Pseudomonas sp. R4-15. Next base: position 461,360 of record NZ_CM147293.1, on the reverse strand, counting down.
CCGGATACCACCGCCCAGCTTCAGGCGGTGCGCGCGGGCCGCGCGGATGCCGCGGTAGGCACCCAGCTGACCATGAAGGGCCTGGCGCAGAAGGGCGGCGAGGGCGTCGAGGCGGTCGCCGAGTTCAAGGACGATCCTGCGCACACCGGCTACGGAGCGCTGGCCTTCCGCCCCGAGGACACGGCCCTGCGCGATGCGGTGAATGCCGAGCTCAAGCAATGGCTGGGCAGCGAGGAGCACCTGGCAACGGTGGCACCCTTCGGCTTCGATGCCTCCAACCTGACCCAGAAGACGGCTGCGGAACTCTGCGCCGGCCAGTAGGCCGCGTCCCAGGGGGCTGGCGTTTCGTTCGCGGCAGTGCCTGACCGCAGGCCGTTTCTGGCGGCAACGCGGCTCGCGAGCGAAACGTCAACAGACCCTCGATCCGGACCGGCGAGCTGCCGGCCCAGCGATACAGGAACCGACCATGGGTGAACTCCTTCCCCTGTTGCTGCAAGGCACCTGGGTGACCGTGCAGGTCACCTTCTTCGCCTCGCTGCTGGCGATCGTTTCGGCGATCGTTGCGGCCCTCGGCCGTCTCTCGCCATTCAAGCCGTTGCGCTGGCTGGCGGTGACCTACATCGAGCTGTTCCGTGGCACTTCGCTGCTGGTCCAGCTCTTCTGGCTGTATTTCGTCCTGCCCATGCCGCCGTTCGGCATCGAGCTGTCGGCTTATGCGGTGGCCATCCTCGGCCTCGGCCTGCACATCGGCGCCTATGGCGCGGAGGTGATGCGTGGCGCGATCCGCGCCGTGGCGCGAGGGCAGTACGAGGCCTGCACGGCGCTGAATATCCCGGCGTTCACGCGCTTTCGCCGGATCATCCTGCCGCAGGCGCTGCTTGCGGCGATTCCGCCCGGCACCAACCTGTTGATCGAGTTGCTGAAGAACACTTCGCTGGTGTCGCTGATCACGCTCTCCGACCTCACCTTCCGGGCACGGCAACTGGACCAGGCGACCTTCATGACCCTGGAAATCTTCGCCACGGCGCTGCTCATCTATTTCATCCTGGCGCAGGTGATCAACCTGGCGATGCGCCTGCTCGAACGCCGGCTGGCGCGTGGACGCCTGCAAGGAGGACTGCGATGAACCTGTTCGACTGGCAGTTCGCGCTGTCCATCCTGCCGCAGTTGCTGCAGGCCTCGCTGAAGACCCTGTTGATCACCTTTGCCGGCTTCGCCATCGCGGTGGTGCTCGGCCTGTTCCTCGCCGTCGGCCGGCGCAGCCGCTTCATCTGGTTGTCCTGGCCGCTGACCGGCGTGATCGAGTTCATCCGCAGCACTCCCTTGTTGATCCAGGCGTACTTCCTGTTCTACGTGGCGCCCAACTACGGGCTCGACCTGACCGCGCTGCAGGCGGGTATCGCCGCGATCGCCCTGCACTACGGCTGCTACACCGCCGAGGTCTACCGTGCCGGACTGGATGCGGTACCGCGTGGCCAGTGGGAGGCGGTCACCGCGTTGAACATGCGCCCCTGGGTCGCCTACCGCGACGTGATCCTGCCGCAGGCGTTGCGCCCGGTCCTGCCGGCTCTGGGCAACTACCTGGTGGCGATGCTCAAGGACACGCCGGTGCTCTCGGCGATCACCGTGGTGGAGATCATGCAGCAGGCCAAGAACATCGGCTCGGAGAGCTTCCGCTACCTGGAGCCGATCACGATGGTGGGGCTGTTCTTCCTGATCCTGAGCTTGGCGCTTGCCTGGTGCGTGCGCCGCATTGAATACCGCATGGAGCAGGCGCCGCGATGAGCCGCCCGCCCCGCAACGCTTCGACGGAGATCCGCATGCCACACACCGAACCCATGGTGCGCTTCTCGGGCGTGACCAAGCGCTACGGCAACTTCACCGTGCTCGACGGCCTGGACCTGGAGGTGGCGCCCGGCGAAAAGGTCGCCATCATCGGGCCGTCCGGCTCGGGCAAGTCCACGCTATTACGCACCCTGATGACCCTGGAGGGCATCGACGAGGGCGTCATCGAGGTGGACGGCGAACCGCTCACCCACATGCACAGCCGCAGTGGCCAACTGGTCCCGGCCAATGCGCGCCATCAGCGCCGCGTACGCGGCAAGATCGGCATGGTGTTCCAGAGCTTCAACCTGTTCCCGCACATGAATGCGCTGGCCAATGTCATGGAGGCACCGGTGCAGGTGCTCGGCCTGTCACGGGTGGAAGCCCGCGAGCGGGGGCGCGAGCTGCTGGAAATGGTGGGGTTGGGCGAGAAGCTCGAGCACTATCCCTCGCAGCTTTCCGGTGGGCAGCAGCAGCGCGTGGCCATCGCCCGTGCGCTGGCGATGCGACCGAAGGTCATGTTGTTCGACGAGGTAACCTCGGCGCTGGATCCCGAGCTGTGTGGCGAAGTGCTCAACGTGATCCGCCGCCTGGGCGAGGCGCATTCGCTGACGATGTTGATGGTGACTCACCAGATGGGCTTCGCCCGAGAGTTCGCCGACCGCGTGTGCTTCTTCCACCAGGGCAACATCCACGAGCAGGGGGCGCCGCAGGTGCTCTTCGGCGAGCCTCGGCAGGAGCGCACGCGGGCCTTCCTCAGTGCGGTCAACGAGGCGAGTTGAGTCAACAGGCTCTAACAAACCAGGAAGGGGGCCATCGGCCCCCTTTTTCGTGGCATGTCCCGGCGACTAGCTGCCGAATGGCTGCGGACGCGGGGTCTCATTGGTCGACGGCGGCAGGATCGGCAGCGCGAAACTGGGCTGGTCGCCCGTGAGAGTGTGGAGGAAGGCGACGATCTTGCCGACTTCATCGTCGCTCAGTTTGCGCCCCAGTTGCAGGCGCGCCATCACGTCCACCGCCTCTTCGAGCTTCCAGTAGGCGCCGTCGTGGAAGTAGGGATAGGTCAGCTCGACGTTGCGCAGGGTGGGAACCTTGAACAGCATCCGGTCGGCGTCCTTGCCGGTCAGCCCGGCGACGCCCTCGGCGGGGTTTTGCGTCGCGTAGGGTTCGACCAGGCCCATTTTCTGGAAGGAGCTGCCGCCGACTGCCTGGCCATTGTGGCAACCGACGCAGCCGATGCTCTTGAACAGCTCATAGCCTTCGCGGGCCGTCTGGCTGATGGCCTTGTCGTCGCCCAGCAGCCAGCGGTCGAACGGCGAGTGCGGGGTCACCAGGGTGTCCTCGAAGGCGGCGATGGCATCGGTGGTCTGGTCGATGGTCAAGGCGTCGTTGCCGAATACCTTCTTGAACTCGTCACGGTACTGGGGAATGGAGCGCAGCACGTCCATCGCCAGTTCGTGGGTGAAGGCCATCTCGCCGGGGTTGGCGATGGGGCCGGCGGCCTGTTCCTTGAGGTCCTTGGCGCGGCCATCCCAGAACTGCGCGAGGTTGAGCGTGGCGTTCAGTACGGTGGGCGAGTTGATCGGCCCCTGCTGCCAGTTATGACCGATTGAGGTCGGCAGGTTGTCGCTGCCGCCCATGCTCAGGTTGTGGCAGGAGTTGCAGGAGATGAAGCCGGACTTGGACAGGCGTGGATCGAAGAACAGTTTCTTGCCCAGTTCGACCTTGCTCGGGTCGCCGACGCTGGCCGGTTGAATGGGCTGGATGGGCTCGTCGGACGGTGCGGCGAACAGCGGGGTGCTCAGGCACAGCCCCATCGCCAGGATCAGTGTTTTCATGATTATCGCTCCTCAGGCTTGTACTGCCTGAGTGACGATGGGTGTTCGATGGCGGCCTGCGGTTGACCGGTATCAATCCTGCCGCTGGCATTGCCGGTCTGGACACAAGGCCTTACAAAGCTCTCGCGTAGGGTGCGCCGGGTTGCCGCGCCCGAAATGGAGAAGGCCGCCCGAGGGCGGCCTTCCGGATGACGCAGACGGCGTATGCCGTGAACGGCCCTTACAGAATGTTCAGGGCGTAGTTCAGGATGATACGGGTCTGGTCGCCATCGGTAGCGGCTTCCGAACGCAGCACGCCGTGGCGCAGGGAGATGCCCAGGCCTTTGGCCGGACCGCTCTGCAGGGTGTATTCCACGCCGACGTCACGTTCCCATTCCTTCTGGTCGCTGCCAGCGGTCTGGATGTTGGTGCCCTTCAGGTAGGCCACGTTGGCCTTCAGGCCCGGCACACCCATTTTGCTGAAGTCGTAGGTGTACTGGCCGAAGGTGGTGCGCTCGCCGGCGCGGGTGAAGGAGGTCAGCATGCGGTCGGTCAGCAGGTAGACGCTGGCACCGCCGGCACCTTCGTTGGTCAGTGTGCCCTGGTTGGGCTGTACGAACGCACCGTCGTCGGAGACGCGCTGATGACCCAGCATCAAGGCATGGCTGCCCAGGCTGTAGGTGAACGCGGCGCTCCAGGTGCGGTTGTCGACCTTGGTGCCATAGCCAGAGCCGACGACATTGTCATCGTTGCGGCCATCGGCGTCGGACTTGAAGTAGCGCAGGTCGGATTTCAGGGACTGCTGATCGCCCAGCGGCAGGACGTGGGTCAGGCCGACGAAGTGCTGGGTGTAGAAGTCTTCCAGTTTTGCGTAGTAGTACTGCGCGGTCAGTTCCTTGGTGACTTTCCAGTCGCCGCCGGCGAACCAGAACTTGTTGCTGTCCTGGGTGGCGCCCGAGATGGACAGGCCGGTGTCGTTGGTCGAGGCACGGCCCACGGCGCGCTCGATCAGGCCGCCGGTCAGGGTCAGGTTGTCGATCTCCTTGACGGTGATCTGGGTGCCTTCGAAGGTCTGCGGCAGCAGACGGCCGTCGCTGTAGGTCAGTACCGGCAGCTTAGGCATCAGGGTGCCGTAGCGCAGTTCGGTCTTGGAGAAGCGCATCTTGGCGGTGGCGCCAGCTTGGCTCCAGTCGTCCACGGCGCTGCCGTCGCTCTCACTGGGGATGAAGGAGCTGCCGTTCGGATGGTGGCCGCGGCCGCCGTCCAGGCGCAGACCGACCATGCCGATGGCGTCCAGACCGAAGCCGACCGCGCCTTCGGTGAAGCCGGACTGGTAGTTCAGTACCGCGCCCTGGGCCCAGGACTCTTCGCGGTTACCGGTGCCTTCGCGCGGATCCGCGTTGAAGTAGAAGTTGCGCAGGCCGAGGGTCAGCTTGCTGTCACCCACGAAGTCGGCAGATGCCATCTGGCTGAGGCCCAGGGTCCCGGCCGCGACGGCCAACGCCAGTAGTTGCTTCTTCATTGTGTTCGCTCCAAGGATCTCTTCTTTTTTGGGGTTACACATCGGTGCGCGTATGACTTTCAAGTCGCGAACCGACGCATCGGTCGGGAGACGGGCACACAAAACCCGCGCTCCGCAAGGGTACGGACCGCTCTCAACAGCCTGAACGGGTGAAGTACGAGACGGCGTGAACGAGCATTGATCGGTCCTCTGATTGTCTTTTTTGTCGAGGTGCCGGGCGTGGGCGCGTAGGGCGCCGAGCACGCACTACGGCAGGCTCTGGCTCACTGGGTGGCCAGAGATTAACGTTTTTTTCACATTAAGGTGAAGTGTTGATGAAAAATGCGCTGAATCAGGCGGTGACGATGCGCCGCTTGCCGTCGCGCTTGGCCTGATACATGGCCTGATCGGCACGGGCGAAAAGCGCCTCGAGGGAGATGTCCTGGGGGCTCAGCTCGACCAGTCCCTGGCTCAGGCTGACGCAGAAGTGGGCGCCGGGTTCGCCGAGGCGCAGACGGGCGATCTCCCGTTCCAGGCGTTGTGCGACGGGCAGTGCCTGTGCTTGGGTGCAATCCGGGAACAGCACGGCGAACTCCTCACCGCCGACCCGGCCGAAGAGGTCGCCGCGGCGCAACACCGAGCTGCTGGCGCGTGCCACCTGCTGCAGTACCCGATCCCCCTCGGGGTGGCCGTGGCGATCGTTGACCTGCTTGAAGTCATCCACGTCCATCAGCAGGAAGGCCAGCGGGGTGCCCTGGGCGCGCGCCTGGGCGAAGGCCAACTGGGCGCACTCGAAGAAATGCCGCCGATTGCTCGACAGTGTCAGTGCGTCGGTGGTGGCCAGGCGCTGCAGATGATCCTGCAACTGCTTCTTTTCGGTGATGTCCTCGGTGATGCCCACCAACAGGAGTTCATAGCCGGCATCCTGGCTGATGAAACAGCGATCGCTCAGCCAGCGCAGTTCCCCGTCGCCACGGATGATTCGGTACTCGCAGGTGCTGGCGCTTTCGCTGGGACCCTCTTCGAGGAACGCCGTGGCCCGTTCCAGATCATCCGGATAGATCGCGTTGCGCCATTCCTGAGGGTCCGCCATCAGCCGCGCAGCCGAGCGGCCGAACACGCGTCCGTAGGCCGGGCTGACATAGACGATGCGCCGTGCTTTGCGATCATAGGCCCAGAGCACGGCATCGACGCTGCTCAGCAGCATGCTGAACAGCCGCTCGCGCTGCCCCAGGCGCAGCACCTCGGCCTGGGCATGAACCAGGGCCAGGCGCAACTCATCTGGCGTGTCGGGGGTGAAGCCGGGCATGGAGGGAGAGTTCGTCATGGCACATTCCTACATGGACAGCGGTGATGTACGACCGTTGCGTTAGAACATGCTGCCCTATTTATTGACGCTTTGTCGCTAGCGGTTGTTTCTTTGTCAGGATATTGACATTTGGATTTTGGCCGATAGCGGGCTGTAGGGCAGACACGCCTACGCCGTTATACTCAGATTCGATCAGCTCCCGCATTGCTGTTCCAAGGAACCCCGAAACCCATGAGACCGCCCCGCAGTCCGCTGCGTATCGCCCTCCTGTACATGCTGTTCGCCAGCCTTTGGGTGCTGTTCGGCGACATGCTGCTGGAGCGTCTGCTGCCCGTTGCGAGTGGGCAGCGGGAGTATTGGCAGCACTTCAAGGGGCTGGTGTTCGTGGGCATCAGCGGGATCTTGCTGTGCGCGCTGTTGCGTTGTCAGCGAGCGCGCAACGAGTCCCACGAGCGAGCCGCGCGGCGTGACCAGGCGAGCCTGCGCCAGGCCGCTGCGGTCTTCGACAGCACCCTCGAGGGCGTGGTGGTCACCGATGCTGCGCAGCGCATCGTCCACGTCAACCGGGCTTTCCAGCGGATCACCGGGTTCACCGAGCGCGAGGTGCTGGGGCATACGCCGAACATGTTCCAGTCCGGCAGGCACGACGAAGCGTTCTATCAGGGCATGTGGAATGGTCTGATCAATCGCTACGAATGGAGTGGCGAGGTCTGGAACCGGCGCAAGAGTGGCGAGGTGTACCCGCTGTGGCAGAACATCCGCGCCATCCATGACGACGAGGGTGTATTGACCCACTATGTCGCGGTGTTTTCCGACATCACCGCGATCAAGCGCTCGCAGCGCGAGCTGGATTACCTGGCCCACCACGATCCGCTGACCAGCCTGCCCAACCGGCTGCTGTTCACCGAGCGAGTGGCCCAGGCCCTGGCGCGCGCGCGCCGTGAGCGGCGTTCCGGCGCGGTGTTGCTGATCGATCTCGACCACTTCAAGCACATCAATGAAAGCCTCGGCCATCGCTGTGGCGATCAACTGTTGCGGGCCGTTGGCGAGCGTCTGCTCGAGCGCCTCGATCCGGCGCTGACCCTGGCGCGCCTGGGCGGTGACGAATTCGCGGTGCTCAGCGAGGATTGCCCTCACGTGGAGCAAGCCACCGAGCTGGCGCGACAGATCCTCGAAGCGATCCGCGAGCCCTTCGAGCTGGACGGCCGACAACTCTTCACCACCGCGAGTATCGGCATCAGCCTCTATCCCGGCGACGCCGAGAGCGACCAGCAGTTGCTCGGCAATGCCGACTCGGCGTTGTTCAAGGCCAAGAGCAGCGGTCGCGAAGGCTATGCCTTCTACGCCCAAGAGATGACCCAGTACGCGCAGCAGCGCGTGGCGCTGCTCACCGGCCTGCGGCATGCCCTGGAGCACGGTGAGCTGCGGGTTTTCTACCAGCCCATCCATGACCTGGTCAGTGGGCGCATACGCGGCCTGGAGGCGCTGGTGCGCTGGCAGCATCCGCAGCGTGGCCTGGTGCCACCGATGGAGTTCATCCCGATCGCCGAGGAGAGCGGGCTGATCAGCGATATCGACCTCTGGGTGCTGCGCGAATCCTGCCGGCAGATGAAGGCCTGGCTCGACGCGGGACACGCGTTGGACTTCATCGCGGTGAATGTCTCCAGCCGGCAGTTCTCCCGTGAGGACCTGCCGCAATTGGTCGCCCAGGTGCTGGAGGAGAATGCCCTGCCGGCGAACAAGCTGGAACTGGAAGTCACCGAGAGCGCTGTGATGCAGAACGAAGACCTCGCCCTGCATCACCTGGAGGCGCTGCGAACCCTCGGCGTGCGCCTGGCGATCGATGACTTCGGCACCGGCTATTCGTCGTTGGCGCGGCTCAAGCGTCTGCCGGTACAGAAGCTGAAGATCGATCAGGGCTTCGTCGCCGGTCTGCCCAATGGCAGCGAGGATGCGGCCATCGCCCGCGCGGTGATCGCCCTGGGTAGCAGTCTGGGACTTTCGGTTCTCGCCGAAGGCATCGAGAGCCCCGAACAGGCGGCGTTCCTGCTGCAGCAGCGTTGCGACATGGGCCAGGGCTACTGGTTCGGTCGACCCTGTCCCGCCGAAGCGCTGGACCTGGACAGCAAGCTGCCGCGTCCCTGAAACGCTTCAGGGCTGCCAGTGGCCCTCGTTGCCTTCCAGGCGACGATCGAGAAACACTGCGGCGCTGATCAGGGCCAGGTGGCTCAGTGCCTGGGGTAGGTTGCCCAGGTGGCGACCGCAAGCGTCGAACTGCTCCGCATACAGCCCCAGGGGCGTTGCCAGGGCGAGCAGTTTCTCGAACTCGCGGCGCGCCTGTTCCAGGCGTCCGGCGCGGGCCAGACACTCGACGTACCAGAACGAGCAAGCGATGAAGCTGCCTTCCTCTCCGGCCAGGGTGTCCGCCGGCGTCTGTTCGACGCGATAGCGACGGATCAGGCCGTTGCGGCCGAGTTGCTCGGCGATGGCGTCCAACGTGGTCAGCCACACCGGATCGGTCGCGGAGACGAAGCGCACCAGTGGCATCAGCAACAGCGCGCCGTCGAGCGTATGGCCCCTACGCGTTGCCACGAAATGGCTGCCCGTGGGATCGAGGAAGTTTTCCCAGATGTCCTCGCGAATGGCGCTGCGGGTATCGCTCCAGCGCAAGTAGTCCATGGGCAGTGAACGTTTCTGCGCCAGGCGGATTGCACGGTCCATGGCCACCCAGCACATCAGCCGCGAATGCAGGAAATGCTGGGGTTCGCCGCGCATCTCCCAGATGCCCGCATCTGCCGTGCGCCAGTTGGCGCAGACGTGATCGACGGTGGCCTGTACGCGGCGCCAGCCCTCCTGGGAGATGGCCTCGCCATATTTGTTGGCGAGGTAAACGGTATCCAATAGCTCGCCGTAGATATCCAGTTGGTTCTGGTCATGGGCGGCGTTGCCGATGCGTACCGGGCGCGAGCCGGCGTAGCCTTCCAACTGCGGTAGCGGTCGCTCCTCCAGCTCGCTGTCGCCGTCCATGCGGTACATGATGCGCAGGTGTTCGTGGGTGTGGCGGTCGGCATCCACTCGCCGTTGTATCCAGCGCATGAACTCGGTGGCCTCGCTGGTCAGCCCCACGCGCATGAAGGCATAGACGGTGAAGGAGGCGTCGCGTAGCCAGGTCGCGCGATAGTCCCAGTTGCGCTCGCCGCCCAGGTGTTCGGGCAGACCGAAGGTGGCGGCCGCGGCAATCGAGCCATGGTCGCGGGAGGTCAGCAGCTTGAGCGCCAGTGCCGAGCGCTCCACCATTTCCCGCCAGCGGCCACGGTAGCTGATCTGCGACGCCCACTGTCGCCACCATCGCACGGTGCCCTCCAGGCAGGGTTCGAGGTGCGCGACGGACACTCGGGGATCGTCTGCCGCACCGAGCACGAATTGCGCCTGCTCACCTTCGCGCAGCAGGAAGTCGGCGACCACGCAGGAGCCTTCCAGCGCCAACGGGACGCTCGACGCGATGCGCAAGGACGGCTGCCCAGGGGCTTCGAACAGCAGTTGTCCGTCGTCGTCACGGCGAACGCGGGTGGCGGCCCGTGCATAGTCGTGGCTCACCCTGCAGCGCAGACGAACGCGGATGTCCCGGTACTGGGCGATGATCTGGCGCACCAGCCTGGGCGGCTCGCCGTCTTCGCCCAGGGGCATCAGGTCGGTGACTTCGGCGATGCCGTTCTCGGCGAGCCAGTGGGTCTGCAGAACGTTGGTCTGTGGCACGTAGAGCTGCTGGCGTCGCGCGCCTTGCAACAGCGGCTGCAGGCTGAAGGCGCCAGCGCGCTCTTGGCCGCCGTCGAGCAGCGCGGCGAACAGCGTCGGACTGTCGAAGTGCGGCCAGCAGAAGAAGTCGATGCAACCGTCATCGGCGACCAGCGCGCAACTGCGCAGGTCGCCGATGATGCCGTGCGCCTCGATCGGCCGGTGTATCGCATCGGCTGCAGGGGTGGCGTGGATGGACATGGTGGCTCCCTGATCGTAAGTCACTAGGGAGGACTACCCGAGGTCCGTCTGGGTTCGCTTCGGTCAAGCGTCCTTGCGGTAGGCACAGGGGTGCCAGAAGGGTTTGAGCAGCAGATTCCAAGGGCCGCGCCAGCCACGTTTGCGCAGTTGGTGGCTGATCAGCACGTTCATGATGCCGTGTCCCATCAACAGTACGCTGCCATGCTCGCGGGCGAGCGCTTCCAGGCGCTCGGCGGCTTGCGCCGCGCGACGGTTGGACGCCGCGATCGATTCGGTATGGGCGCTGAAGCCGAGGAACCAGGCACTGCGCAACAGCAGTCGCCAGGCGCGCGCGGGCAGGCGTGGCCAGGTGCTGTCGAAGTAGGGCAGGTGCGCTTCGGCGAACACCTCGTCCACCTCGCAAGGACCTTCGTCCAACAGCAGACGCCGCGACTGCTGGCAGCGCGAGAGTGAACTGCAGACGATCCAGGCGGTTTGCCGGGCGGTCTTGCGCAATGCCTCGGGGAGCGCTTGGGGAAGCACCTCGGCGGCGTTATAGCCTTCGACCCAGTCCTTCATCTGCCGTGGACTGCAGCGGGCTGGCCCGTGGTAGTCGGGTTTGCCGTGACGTACGAGGACGATCTGCATGGTGGCTCCGGACAGGGGTTCAGCTTCGAGCCGTGCGGCGACCGTTGGGTTCGCTCAGGCATATAAGTATTTCGGCTATCAAAATTCTTAAAAGATATTTTTAGGAATAAACGAGCCGTCTTATAGTCCGCGCAGATCGCACTGTCGCGACCCAACCCCAAAAGGACGACCCCATGAGCGCGAGCATCAAGAGCCTCGCCGCACAGGACGACACCACCCTCCTGCGCGAGGTGCGCGACGCCCTGAAGGACCTGCGTTTCGGCTCGGTGGAGATCACCGTGCACAACGGCCAGGTCGTGCAGATCGAGCGCAAGGAAAAATTCCGCCTGCAGCCCCCCGCCAAGGCCTGATACCCCCGTCCGACCGGACCGCCGGAGGACGTGCCATGCCCGTTACTCGACCCGAGAGCCCCGACATGACCACGTACCTCTGTACCCCGCGAATGCCCAGGGCCTGATGGCCCTCACCGGAACCGACCTTTTCCTGTCGCTGCGCGCACGCCGCGCTTCGGAGCATTCGCATGTCCCGCACTACCCTTTCCGGCCTGGCCTTCGCGGCCGCTGCCCTGTTCGCCTCCGGCAGCTTTGCCGCTGAGCTGCTCAATGTGTCCTACGATCCGACCCGCGAGCTGTACGCCGAGTACAACCAGGCCTTCGCCAAGCACTGGAAGGCGCAGACCGGCGAAGACGTGGTCATCAAGCAGTCCCATGGAGGCTCGGGCAAGCAGGCCCGCGCGGTGATCGACGGCCTGCAGGCCGATGTGGTGACGCTGGCGCTGTCCGGTGACATCGACGCGCTGAATCTGCACCAACCGCTGATCGACCCGGCTTGGCAGGCGCGCCTGCCGCACAACAGCACGCCCTACACCTCGACCATCGTGTTCCTGGTACGCAAGGGCAATCCCAAGGGCATCCATGACTGGAGCGACCTGGTGAAGGACGGCGTGGAGGTGATCACGCCGAATCCGAAGACCTCCGGCGGCGCGCGCTGGAACTTCCTCGCCGCCTGGGCCTGGGCGAAACGGCAGTACGGCAGCGATGACAAGGCGCTCGCCTACGTCACCGAGCTCTACCGCCACGCCCCCGTGCTCGACACCGGCGCCCGTGGCGCGACCATCAGTTTCGTCCAGCGAGGCCTGGGTGACGTCCTGCTGGCCTGGGAGAACGAGGCCTACCTGTCATTGGCCGAAGAGGGCGGCGACGGGCTGGAGATCGTCACGCCGTCGCTGTCGATCCTCGCCGAACCGCCGGTGGCGGTGGTCGATGCCAACGTCGCGAAGAAGGGCACCGGCACGCTCGCCCAGGCCTACCTGCAGTACCTGTACAGCGACGAAGGCCAGCGCATCGCCGCCAGGCACTTCTACCGCCCGCGCGACCCCGAGGTCGCTGCGGAGTTTGCTCAACAGTTCGCGGCGCTGGATCTGCTGACCATCGATGACGAATTCGGCGGCTGGAAACAGGCGCAGCCGAGGTTCTTCGACGATGGCGGGGTGTTCGACGAGATCTTCACCCGGATCAATCAGTGACCTAGCCAAGGACGCGCAATGCCTCGTCGAAATCTCCCGGTCATTCCCGGCTTCGGCTTGACCCTGGGCTTCAGCGTCACCTACCTGGCGCTGCTCGTGCTCATCCCGCTGGGGGCGATGTTCGCCTATGCCCTGCAACTGTCCGCCGAGCAGTGGTGGCGGCTGCTCGGTAGCCGCCAGGTGCTGTTCTCCCTGCAGTTGTCCGTTGGCACCGCGCTGTTCGCCGCCGCGCTGAACGGCGTGCTGGGCAGCGTGCTGGCCTGGGTGCTGGTGCGCTATCGGTTTCCCGGCCGGCGGCTGATCGATGCGATGGTCGACACGCCCTTCGCGCTGCCCACCGCGGTGGCCGGTATCGCCCTGACGGCGCTGTACGCGCCCAATGGCCTGATCGGCGCGTTGTTCCCGTGGCGCATCGCCTATACGCCGCTCGGCATCACCCTGGCGCTGGTCTTCGTCACCCTGCCGTTCGTGGTGCGCACCGTGCAGCCGGTACTTGCCGACCTGCCGCGGGAAATCGAGGAAGCCGCCGCCTGCCTTGGTGCGCGTCCGGGGCAGGCGTTTCGCCACGTCATCCTGCCGGTGCTCCTGCCGGCCTGGCTGACGGGATTCGCACTGGCCTTCGCCCGTGGCGTCGGCGAGTACGGCTCGGTGGTGTTCATCGCCGGCAACATCCCGCTGAAGACCGAGATCCTGCCGCTGTTGATCGTCTCCAGGCTCGACCAGTACGACTACGCCGGCGCCACCGGCATCGGTGTGCTGATGCTCTGCGTGTCCTTCGTGCTGCTGCTCTTGATCAACCTCTTGCAGCGGCGCATGCAACCCCACACCCGCCAGGCCAAGCCATGACCGCTGCCCTTTCCGTAAGCCCCGTGCTGGCGCGTCGCCCAGGTCGGCGCCGCGGCCCTGCCGAACGGAGCCTGATCCTGTTGGCCTGGGCAATCTTCGCGACGATCCTGCTGCTGCCGTTGCTGATCGTCATCGGCCAGGGCCTGGCGCGCGGCTTCGCGGCGTTCTGGGCGGCGCTGGCCGAGCCGGATGCCGTCGCCGCGCTGAAACTGACGCTGCTCGCCACGGCCATCGCGGTGCCGCTGAACCTGGTCTTCGGTCTGGCCGCGGCCTGGGCGGTGAGCAAGTTCGAGTTTCGGGGCAAGAGCCTGCTGGTAACGCTCATCGACCTGCCGTTCTCGGTCTCGCCGGTGGTCGCCGGGCTGGTCTACGTGTTGCTGTTCGGCAGCCAGAGCCTGCTCTGGCCCTGGTTGCAGAGCCAGAACCTGCAGATCGTCTACGCGGTGCCGGGAATCGTCCTGGCGACACTGTTCGTCACCCTGCCCTTCGTCGCCCGCGAGCTGATCCCGCTGATGGAGCAGCAGGGCAGCGCCGAGGAAGAGGCTGCGCGCCTGCTGGGTGCCAACGGTTGGCGGGTGTTCTGGCACGTCACCCTGCCCAACGTGAAGTGGGCGCTGATCTATGGCGTGGTACTCTGCACGGCCCGAGCGATGGGCGAGTTCGGCGCGGTGTCGGTGGTTTCCGGACACATCCGCGGCATGACCAACACGCTGCCGCTGCACATCGAGATCCTCTACAACGAATACAACATCGTCGCCGCGTTCAGCGTGGCGATCCTGTTGCTGGCCATGGCCCTGGTGATCCTGCTGCTGCGGCAGTGGGCCGAGGCGCGCCTGGCGCGCGAACGCGACGCGCAGCACGACGACTGACGGGTAAGTACATGAGTATCGAAGTACAAGGCATCAACAAGCGCTTCGGCAGTTTCCAGGCGCTCAAGGACATCGACCTGCACATCGAGAGCGGTGAGCTGGTGGCGTTGCTCGGTCCCTCCGGCTGCGGCAAGACCTCGCTGCTGCGCATCATCGCCGGACTGGAGACGCCGGATACCGGCAGCATCGTGTTCCATGGCGAGGACGTTTCCGGGCACGACGTGCGCAAGCGCAACGTCGGCTTCGTGTTCCAGCACTATGCCCTGTTCCGCCACATGACGGTGTTCGACAACGTCGCCTTCGGCCTGCGCATGAAGCCGCGTCGTGAGCGGCCGAGCGAGAAGGTCATCGGCGAGAAGGTCCACGAACTGCTCGGCCTGGTGCAGCTCGACTGGCTCGCCGATCGCTATCCCGAGCAACTCTCTGGCGGCCAGCGCCAGCGCATCGCCCTGGCGCGCGCGCTGGCGGTGGAGCCGAAGATCTTGCTGCTCGACGAGCCCTTCGGTGCGCTGGACGCCAAGGTGCGCAAGGAGCTGCGCCGCTGGCTGGCGCAGTTGCACGAGAACGTCCACCTGACCAGCGTGTTCGTCACCCATGACCAGGAAGAGGCGATGGAAGTGGCCGACCGCATCGTGGTGATGAACAAGGGCGTGATCGAGCAGATCGGCACGCCGGCGGAGGTCTACGAGAAGCCGGCGAGCCCCTTCGTCTATCACTTCCTCGGCGACTCCAACAGCCTGCAGGCGGCGACCGGCGAGATCCAGTTCCGTCCCCACGAGGTCGAGCTGGCGCGCAACGGTGCCACCGATTTCCTGCCTGGCGAGGTGCGCGACATCCGTCTGCTCGGCGCCATCGTGCGGGTGACCCTGCGCGTCGAGGGTCAGGCGACGCCGATCGAGGTCGAGGTCGCCAAGGACGACGAAAGCCTGCAGGACCTGGCGCGTGGCGCGACGCTGTACTTCAAGCCGCGGCTCTACGCGCAGGCGCTCTAGCTTCTCGGCGTCTAGCCGCCCTCCAGCTGCAACTTGCTTGGCACCTGGCCGTCGCCATCCACGGCGGCGGCTCCGGCGTCGATCAGGAACAGCCGGTCGGCGGAGAGCTTGCCTTGCTCGACGAGGTATTCGCGGATGCGCATGGCGCGTGCCTGGGCCAGGCGCCGCTGCAGCGCCTCGCTGGCGGCCCAGTGCTGCAACAGCGCCTCGCGCAACTGTGTAGCGCGCGCCTCGTCACTCAGCTCGCGCCATTGCGGCGGCGGTTGCTGGCGCAGGCGGGCGCGGTAGATGCCCTCGAGCATCGCCGCCTTTTCCTCCTCCGGTACCTGCAGCGTGTCGGCGCTGGCCGGCACCTTGTCGCCGCGGCGCTGCAGGATGCGGTACCAGGTCTGCTGGTATTCGCGTTCCAGGCGCTGCTCGGCGAGCGGCCGGGCATCCGCGACGGCGCTGGTGCCCTGGATTTCCAGACGCAGCTGCGGGCGTTCGCCGAGGGCCTTGGCCAGGGTGCGCAGGGTTTCCTGGGCCGGTGCGGTGAGTTCGTCGCTGCCGGCGGTGAAGGGCACCTGACCGAGGTCCTCGTCCGCGCCGCTGGGCACCAGCGAGGCGAGCAGCTTGAAGGGCGCCTGCACGGCGCGCAGCAGCAGGTTGCGCAGGGTCTGCCAGACGATCGGCATGACGCTGAACTGCGGGTCCTGCAGGTTGCCGGAGACCGGCAGGCTGATATCGATGCGCCCCTGGGTGTCCTTGAGCAGGGCCACCGCCAGGCGGATCGGCAGGTCCAATGCGTCCGGGCTGTCGACCCGCTCGCCGAGCTGTAGCTGGTCGAGCAGGACGTGGTTCTCGGCGCTCAGCTGGCCGGCGTTGACCTGGTAGTGCAGGTCCAGGTCCATGCGGCCCTTCTGGATGCGATAGCCGGCGAACTTGCCGGAATAAGGCGTCAAAGTGGTCAGCTCGACGCCATGGAAGCCGGCATTGATGTCCAGGCTGCGCAGGGGATCGAAGGGGTCGAGGCTGCCCTTGATGGTCACCGGCGCGTAGCGGTCGACCTTGCCGGTGACGTCCACCGTCGCCGGCGGGCTGCCGGCGGCGTTGTTCAGGGTGCCGATGTGTCCCTGCATCTGCTGGATCGCGGTGGCGAAGTTGGGGCGCAGGCTGAAGTCGGCGAAGTTCGCCGAGCCGTCGACGATGTCCACGCTGCCGATGCGGATCGCCAGGGGCGCGCTCGCGGCCTGCGGCGTGGGATCGGGCGCGCTGGAGGGCGACTGCGGCACGCGCAGTTCGTCCAGGTTGGTGGTCAGGTCTTCGTTGATGATCAGGCGCCCGTAGGGCTTCTGCAGCGCGACGTGATCGATCTGCAGGGCCTCGCCGTGGCGGTAGTCGATGCCTTCGAGGTCCAGCACGTGCCAACGCAGGAAGTCGCGCTGCTTGAGGGTGTCGAGGGTGTGCAACTGGCTGACCCGCGCGTTGCCGCTGACGTGCAGCCCCAGCGGGTCGACGGATTGCAGGTCGACGTCGAGGTCGCCAGAGAGCATCCCGCTGCGCAACTCCAGGCGCACGTAGGGTTCGAGGTAGGCCTGGGCGGTGCGCAGGTCGATGTCGCGGGGGCTGACCTTGAGCGCGGCGCTGGGCGGCGACAGGGTCGCCTGGCCTTCTGCCTGTAGTTGCCCGCCGCTGCCGACGCCGGTCGCCAGGTTGAGACGGAAGGGCGCACCACTGCCGGTGTCCAGGTCCTCGACGGCGAGCTGCAACGGGCCGATATCCAGGCTCACCGGCTGCGCGTTGGCCAGGTCCCGCAGGTGTACGCGGTAGTCGTCCAGGCGCGCTTCGTCGAGGGCCAGGGTCCAGGGCTCGGTGCTCTGCTGCTCGGTATCGGGCGCTTCGCGCGGCGTCTGGCTCGGCGGCAACAGCGCCTGCCAGTCCAGGCTGCCGTCGGCGCGGCGGGTGGCCCAGGTTTCCAGGCCGTGGCTGTCGAGGCGGCCGATGCGCAGCTGGCGTGCGGCGAGGTCCAGTGCCAGGTCGTCCAGGCTCAGGCTGGTGAGCTGCAGGCGCGGCGTGCCGTCGAGGTCGTCCAGGGCCAGCGGTGCCAGCTGCAGTTGGCCTTGCTCCAGGCGTAATTGCAGGTGGTCGTCGAGGCTGAAGTCGTAGTGCGTGGCGAGGTTCAGGTTGCCGTCGCGCAACTGGGCGGCGAAATGCTCACGGACATAGGGCCAGAAGGGCGCGAGACGACCGTCGGCGAGTTTCAGTTCGCCACTGGATTGCAGCGGGAACAGCCCCAGTTGGCCGAGCCAGGACAGCTGCGCGCCATCCTCGCCATGGGCCAGCAGCGCCACCTGGGCGCGCTCGTCGCGGCCGGTGGAGAGGTGTTCGACGCGCAGGTCGAGGCCATTCAGGCGATAGCTCACCGGCGTGGCCGGGCCCAGGTCCTGGAACGCCAGGTCGCCACGCAGCAGCTGCAGATTGTCGATCAGCAGCGGGAAGGGCTCGCCCTCTTCGCTGTCGTCGGCCGGTGCTTCCTGCTCGGGGACGACGAACAGCGCGGCGAGATCCGGCTGGCCCTGCTTGTCGAGGGTCAGGGCGACACGGGGTGCCTCCAGTTGCACCTCGGTCAGGTGTACGCCGCGCCAGAGACTGTCCAGCTGCAGGTTGGCGCGCAGGCGTTGCAGGGTGATACGCGGTTGCTCGGCGCTGCCGATACGCAGGCCCTGGACTTCCAGTTCGAGGCTGAAGGGGTTGAACAGGACGCGCTGGATCGAGGCCGGCTCGCTGACGTACTGCGCCAACAGGCGATTGCCCAGGTGCAGTACCACGGCCGGCAGCAGTAGGAAGCCGAACAGGCTGTAGAGGAAGAGCAGGGCGATCAGCCAGGTGGCGAATCGGCGAAGGCGTCCTGGAAGCATGGTCGGCGGGGTCCTCGTATCCGTGAGGGCGTGCGACAGGGACGCACGCCGCTGCGTTCCCTATCAGGGTAACCCAGAAGCGCTCAGGCCAGCTCGCGCAAGCGGTGCCAGAGCATCCCCAGCGCCAGCAGCGGCGAGCGCAGCAGGCGGCCGCCGGGGAAGGTCAGATGCGGCACCCGGGCGAACAGCTCGAAGCGCCCCTCCTCCTGGCCGCCGATGGCCTCGGCGAGCAGCTTGCCGGCCAGGTGCGTGGTGTTCACGCCGTGGCCGGAATAGGCCTGGGCATAGAACACGTTGGGGTGCTCGGCGAGCCGGCCGATCTGCGGCAGGCGGTTGGCGCCGATACCGATCATGCCGCCCCAGGCGTAGTCGATGTCCACGTCCGCCAACTGCGGGAAGACCGCGATCATCTTGCGCCGCATGTAGCTGGCGATGTCCGCCGGGTCGCGTCCGGAATAGTGACAGGCGCCGCCGAACAGCAAGCGGCCATCGGCGGAGAGCCGGTAGTAGTCCAGCGCCACGCGCTGGTCGCACAGCGCCATGTTCTGTGGAATCAGTTGGCGCGCGCGTGCGCCGAGGGGCGCCGTGGCGATGATGTAGCTGCCGGCCGGCAGCACCTTGCCGGAGAGCTGCGGTTGCAGTTCCTCCAGGTAGGCGTTGCAGCCGATCACCAGGGTCTGTGCGCGTACCCGTCCGCGGGCGGTGTGCACCAGCGGCCTGGGACCGTACTCGATGCGGGTAGCCGCCGAGTGCTCGAACAGGCGCACGCCGGCGGCGGCAGCGGCGCGCGCCTCGCCCAGCGCCAGGTTGAGCGGGTGCAGGTGACCGGAGCCCATGTCGATCATGCCGCCGATATAGCGCTCGGAGGCGACCACCTCGGGCAGTTCGTGACGCTCGAGCAGGCGCATCTCGGCACCGTAGCCCAGGCTTCGGAGTTCCTGCATTTCCTCGGCGAAGCCTTGCACGTGCGCGGGCTTGTTGGCCAGGTCGCAGTAGCCCCAGGTCAGGTCGCAGTCGATGGCATGCCGCTCGACGCGCTGGCGGACCAGCTCCACGGCTTCCAGGCCCATGTGCTTGAGTGCCAGCACGCCGGCCTCACCCACCTGCGGGAGAAACTTGTCCAGGTCGTGGCCGAGGCCGCGGATCAGTTGGCCGCCGTTGCGCCCGCTGGCGCCCCAGCCGACCTGGCGCGCCTCCAGCAGCACCACCTGGCGGCCGCGCTCGGCCAGCTCCAGGGCGGTATTGAGGCCAGTGAAACCGCCGCCGATGATGCAAACGTCGGCCTCAACCTCTTCCTCCAGTAGCGGAAACGCCAGTTCGAGGTTACGGCTGGCGGCGTAATAGGAGGGAGCGTGTTCGGCACGGTGGACGGGGGCGCGCATGTGCGAAATCCTGGAAGGTCGTTTGCAAAATCCAACGCAGGATAAGCGCCGCGCGCGACGGGCGGCAACCGTGCCGGGCCGGCCTCAGCCGACGACGCCCTGCTCGCGCAGCGTCGCCACGCGCGCGGCGTCCAGGCCCAGCCATTCTTGCAGCACGGCCTCGCTGTGCTCGCCCAGCAGGGGCGGTGCGCTGCGGTACTGCACCGGGGTTTCGCCCAGGCGCAGCGGACTGGCGACCCCGGGGGCGCTGCCGGCCTGGGGGTGCGGCAGGTCGATGCGCAGGCCGCGGGCGAGCACCTGCGGGTCGGCGAACACCTGGGCCAGGTCGTTGACCGGCCCGCAGGGCACGCCAGCGGCCTGCAGTTGCGCGACCCATTCGGCGCTGCTGCGGAACACGGTGACCTGGCGGATCAATGGGATCAGCTCGGTGCGATGGGCGACCCGCGCCTGGTTGCTGGCGAAGCGCGGATCGCTCGCCCATTCGGGACGCCCGGCCACCTCGCAGAAGCGTCGGAACTGGGCATCGTTGCCGACGGTGAGGATGAAGTCGCCGTCGGCGCTGGGGAAGTCCTGGTAGGGCACGATGTTCGGGTGCGCATTGCCCAGTCGCCGTGGCGACTGGCCGCTGGTGAGGTAGTTGAGGGCCTGGTTGCCCAGGCAGGCGACCTGCACGTCGAGCAGCGCCATGTCGATGTGCTGTCCGCGGCCGCTGTGCTGGCGCGCCTGCAGGGCGGCGAGCACCGCCACGGCGGAATACAGGCCGGTCAGAATGTCGGTGAGCGCCACGCCGACCTTCAGCGGGCCGGCGCCGGGTTCGTCGTCAGCCCGTCCGGTCAGGCTCATCAGGCCGCCTAGGCCCTGGATCATGAAATCGTAGCCGGGGCGCTGGGCATAGGGGCCATGCTGGCCGAAGCCGGTGATCGAGCAATACACCAGACGCGGATTCAGGGCGCTGAGGCTGGCGTAGTCGAGGCCATAGGCGGCGAGGCCGCCGACCTTGAAGTTCTCCAGCAGCACGTCGGCGCTGCCGGCCAGCTCGCGGACGATACGCTGGCCCTCGGGGTGAGCGAGGTCCAGTGCCAGCGAGCGCTTGTTGCGATTGGCCGAGAGGTAGTAGGCCGACTCCGCGCTGCCTTCGAGGAACGGTGGCCCCCATTGGCGAGTGTCGTCGCCGCTGCCGGGACGCTCGATCTTCACCACTTCGGCGCCCAGGTCGGCGAGGATCTGCCCGCACCAGGGGCCGGCGAGTACGCGGGACAGGTCGAGTACGCGAATACCGTCGAGTGCGCCGGGCATGTCGAGGCTCCTCAGAAGAACGCTTGGATGCCGGTCTGCGCACGACCGAGGATCAGCGCATGGATGTCATGGGTGCCCTCGTAGGTGTTCACCACTTCCAGGTTGACCAGGTGCCGGGCGATGCCGAACTCGTCGCTGATGCCGTTGCCGCCGAGCATGTCCCGCGCCAGGCGGGCGATCTCCAGCGCCTTGCCGCAGCTGTTGCGCTTCATCAACGAGGTGATTTCCACCGCGGCGGTGCCTTCGTCCTTCAGCCGTCCCAGGCGCAGGCAGCCTTGCAGGGCCAGGGTGATTTCCGTCTGCATGTCCGCGAGCTTCTTCTGGATCAACTGGTTGGCCGCCAGCGGCCGGCCGAACTGACGGCGGTCGAGCACGTACTGGCGTGCGGTGTGCCAGCAGTCTTCGGCGGCGCCCAAGGCCCCCCAACTGATGCCGTAGCGCGCGGAGTTGAGGCAGGTGAACGGCCCCTTCAGCCCGCGCACGTCGGGGAAGGCGTTCTCCTCGGGGCAGAACACCTCGTCCATGACGATCTCGCCGGTGATCGAGGCGCGCAGGCCCACCTTGCCGTGGATCGCCGGGGCGGAGAGGCCGGACCAGCCTTTCTCCAGCACGAAACCACGGATGTCGCCGGCCTCGTCCTTGGCCCAGACCACGAAAACGTCGGCGATCGGCGAGTTGGTGATCCACAGCTTGCTGCCGCTCAGGCGCCAGCCGCCCTCGACCTTCCTGGCGCGGCTGGCCATCGAGCCGGGATCGGAGCCGTGATCGGGCTCGGTCAGGCCGAAGCAGCCGATCCATTCGCCGCTGGCCAGTTTGGGCAGGTACTTGCGGCGCGTCGCCTCGTTGCCGAATTCGTAGATCGGCACCATCACCAGGGACGACTGCACGCTCATCATCGAGCGGTAGCCGGAGTCGATGCGCTCGATCTCGCGGGCGATCAGACCGTAGGCGACATAGTTCAGGCCGCTGCCGCCGTACTCCACGGGAATGGTCGCGCCGAGCAGGCCCATCTCGCCCATCTCGCGGAAGATCGCCGTATCGGTGCGTTCCTCGCGAAACGCCTGGAGCACCCGGGGCGCCAGTTTGTCCTTGGCAAACTGTGCGGCACTGTCACGCACCATGCGTTCTTCATCGCTGAGCTGTTGGTCGATCAGCAATGGGTCGGACCAGTTGAAGGCGGCATGGTTAGCCATTGGAAGGGCTCCTTTGGGTAAATTAAGGATTCAGGCTAGGCGGCCCCCGGTCTTTGCGCAAACGAGGATTTCGCACCAAACTGTGCGAAAAGCTCACTTCATGAGCGATTTTTTCGCGGGGGCCTCCGATGCGTCGCAAGATTCCCAGCACGGCTGCACTGATTGCCTTCGAAGCGGCGGCACGGCACCAGAGCTTCACCCGCGCGGCTGAGGAGCTGGCGCTGACCCAGGGCGCG
The DNA here is from genome assembly GCF_055768815.1 of Pseudomonas sp. R4-15. Lineage (NCBI taxonomy): Bacteria > Pseudomonadati > Pseudomonadota > Gammaproteobacteria > Pseudomonadales > Pseudomonadaceae > Pseudomonas > Pseudomonas sp. R4-15. The sequence goes on along the minus strand of NZ_CM147293.1, from coordinate 439,050 downwards.
ATCTGCCGACAGATCGCCGCATTGGAGGAGTTCCTGGGCGTCGAGCTGTTTCGCCGGGTGCGCCGTGGCGTGGTGCTCAGCGAGGCCGGGCAGTCCTACGCGCGCAAGGTGGCCGAGGGGCTCGACGCGGTGGAGCGTGACACGCTCGCGGTGATGGGCCGGCAGGGCAGTCAGAGCATCGAACTGGCGGTGGTGCCGACCTTCGGCACCCAGTGGTTGTTGCCGCGGTTGTGCGAGTTCCAGCAACTGCAGCCGCAGATCAGCGTACATCTGACCAATCGCACACGACCGTTCCTGTTCGCCGACACGCCTTTCGATGCCGCCATCTATTACGGCGATGGCGACTGGCCGGGCGCGCGCAGCGATGCGTTGATGGCGGAGAACCTGTTGCCCGTGTGCAGTCCCCAGTGGCTCGCGGACGGGCGGATGCTGGACCCCGCGCGCCTGACCGAGCTGCCGCTGTTGCAGCAGACCACGCGGCCCTATGCCTGGCGACGCTGGTTTGCCGCGCAGGGCGTGAGCACGCCGCGCGACCTCTCCGGACCGCGCTACGAGCTGTTTTCCATGCTCGCCCAGGCCGCGACGCTGGGCATGGGCGTGGCGCTGATTCCGCCCTTCCTGATCCAGCGTGAGCTCGCCGAAGGACGCCTGTGCATTGCTCACCCCGACCCAGTGCCCAGCACCCTGGCCTACCAACTGGTGATTCCCGAGCGCCGCACCGCCGGCGGTGCGCTGGGCGTTTTCCGCGAATGGCTACTGGAGCAGGCCACGCGTTATCGCGACGAGCAGTCGGCCGCTAGCCGACCGTGAGAGCGCCTCGATAACGTCCCTTCCGACCGTTCTTCTGGCAGCTTTCCGGTATGTAGCGCTTTTAAATAGGTGCTACATTGCCGCCCCTCTAGCGCAAGCCCAGTAAAATAAGGGTTCTGCGAGACCTTCCGGTCAGAAAAGGTCCCACGGTTTCTCCTCGATGTGTCTCCTCGAATGCTGTGTTACATGTGGCGAAAAGTCGCGCCATTTGGACGAATTAGCGTATTTCTGGATTTTTCCTTTCATGTAGCTTTCTCTTCGAATGGTTTCTTGTGAGCGTCGCACTTTTAATGCAGAGTGTCGCCAAATTGAAACCTTCTTCATTCACTGCCACTGCGAGCGGAGACCTGCCGTGCATATCGCCGTACCATCGGAAACCCACCCCGGAGAGACGCGGGTCGCCGCGACACCGGAGACCGTCAAGAAGCTGATCGACCAGGGCCATCGGGTCACCGTGCAGCGCGGCGCGGGCGTGGCCGCGAGCCAACCGGACAGTGCCTACGAGGCGGTCGGTGCGACACTGGGGTCGGCCGCTGAGGTCTTCGCCGCGGAGATGCTGCTCAAGGTGCATGCACCCGATGACGCCGAACTGGCGCAGATCCCCGCCGGCAGCGTGGTGGTCGGCATGCTGCGGCCGTTCGATGGCGAGAACATCGCGCGCATGGCGGCCGCCGGCATCACCGCCTTCGGTCTCGAGGCCGCGCCGCGTACCTCGCGGGCGCAGAGCCTGGACGTGCTCTCGTCACAGGCGAACATCGCCGGCTACAAGGCGGTCATGCTCGCGGCCAACCACTACCCGCGCTTCATGCCGATGCTGATGACTGCCGCCGGTACCGTGAAGGCCGCGCGGGTGCTGATCCTCGGTGCCGGTGTCGCCGGTCTGCAGGCGATCGCCACGGCCAAGCGCCTGGGGGCGGTGATCGAGGCCTCGGACGTGCGTCCGGCGGTGAAGGAGCAGATCGAATCGCTGGGTGCGAAGTTCGTCGACGTGCCCTTCGAAACCGACGAAGAGCGCGAATGCGCCGAAGGGGTTGGCGGCTATGCGCGGCCGATGCCGGCGTCCTGGATGGAGCGCCAGGCCAAGGCGGTACACGAGCGCGCCAAGCAGGCGGACATCGTCATCACCACCGCGCTGATCCCCGGGCGCAAGGCGCCGACCCTGCTGCAGGAGGCCACCGTCGCCGAGATGAAACCCGGCTCGGTGGTCATCGACCTGGCCGCGGCGCAGGGCGGCAACTGCCCGCTCACCGAGCCGGGCGAGGTGGTGGTCAAGCACGGCGTGACGCTGGTCGGGCACACCAACCTGCCCGCGCTGGTGCCGGCGGATGCCTCGGCGCTGTACGCACGCAACCTGCTCGACTTCCTCAAGCTGGTCCTCGACAAGGACGGCCAGCTGCACATCGACCTCGAAGACGACATCGTCGCCGCGTGCCTGCTGTGCCGCGACGGCGCAGTCGTGCGACAGAACGCCTAAGGAGCCCGCCATGGACCTGATTTCCGACGGTATCTACAACCTGATCATCTTCGTGCTGGCGATCTACGTCGGCTACCACGTGGTGTGGAACGTCACCCCGGCGCTGCACACGCCGCTGATGGCGGTCACCAACGCCATCTCGGCGATCGTCATCGTCGGCGCCATGCTCGCCGCGGCGCTCACCGTCACCCCGCTGGGCAAGGCCATGGGCACCCTGGCGGTGGCGCTGGCCGCGGTCAACGTGTTCGGCGGGTTCCTGGTGACCCGGCGCATGCTGGAGATGTTCAAGAAGAAAGCCCCGAAGGCGGAGAAGTCGTAAGCCATGAGCATGAACCTCATCACTGTCCTCTACCTGATCGCCTCGGTGTGCTTCATCCAGGCGCTCAAGGGCCTCTCGCACCCGACCACTTCGCGGCGCGGCAACCTGTTCGGCATGGCCGGCATGACCCTCGCGGTACTCACCACCGTGGCGCTGATCTTCAAGCTGGGCAGCGAGCTGGCCACCACTGGCATCGCCTTCGTGCTGGTCGGCCTGCTGGTTGGCGGCAGCGTCGGTACGCTGATGGCCAAGCGCGTGGAAATGACCAAGATGCCCGAGCTGGTCGCCTTCATGCACAGCATGATCGGCCTGGCGGCGGTGTTCATCGCCTTCGCCGCGGTGCTCGAGCCGCAGTCGTTGGGCATCGTCGCGACGATCAGCGATCCGATCCCGGTGGGTAACCGCCTGGAGCTGTTCCTCGGCGCGGCGATCGGTGCGATCACCTTCTCCGGTTCGGTAATCGCGTTCGGCAAGCTCTCCGGCAAGTACAAGTTCCGCCTGTTCCAGGGCGCGCCGGTGCAGTTCGCCGGGCAGCACATGGTCAACCTGGTGCTGGGCATCGCCATCCTGGTGCTTGGCGTGACCTACATGCTCACCGGCAACCTGGTGCCCTTCGTCCTGCTGCTGCTGTTCGCCTTCGTCATCGGCGTGCTGATCATCATCCCCATCGGCGGTGCGGACATGCCGGTGGTGGTGTCGATGCTCAACAGCTACTCGGGCTGGGCCGCGGCGGGCATCGGCTTCTCGCTCAACAACTCGATGCTGATCGTCGCCGGCAGCCTGGTCGGCTCCAGCGGCGCGATCCTCTCCTACATCATGTGCAAGGCGATGAACCGCTCGTTCTTCAACGTCATCCTCGGCGGCTTCGGCGCCGAATCCGGCGCGAGCTCGGCGGCGGCTGGCGGCGGCGAGCAGCGCCCGGTGAAGTCCGGCTCGGCGGACGATGCCGCGTTCCTCCTGGGTAACGCCGACAGCGTGATCATCGTCCCCGGCTATGGCCTGGCGGTGGCCCGCGCGCAGCACGCGCTGATGGAGCTGGTGGAGAAGCTGACCGAACGTGGAGTGACGGTGAAGTTCGCCATCCACCCGGTGGCCGGGCGCATGCCGGGTCACATGAACGTGCTGCTGGCCGAGGCCGAGGTGCCCTACGACATGGTCTTCGAGATGGAAGAGATCAACGCCGAGTTCGGTCAGACCGACGTGGTGCTGGTGCTCGGCGCCAACGACGTGGTCAACCCGGCGGCGAAGAACGATCCGCACTCGCCGATCGCCGGCATGCCGATCCTTGAGGCGTTCAAGGCCAGCACGATCATCGTCAACAAGCGCTCGATGGCCAGCGGCTATGCCGGTCTGGATAACGAACTCTTCTACCTGGACAAGACCATGATGGTCTTCGGCGACGCGAAGAAGACCATCGAGGAAATGCTCAAGGCCGTGGACTGAAACCAGGCGCCGTTGCGCTCGTTGGAGCGCAGCGGCGCTGACAACGAGACCTGCTTCTCCGTTTTACCGGGTTGTCTTCCCGAGTTCGTGAACCCCTTCAAGCCCCCCTCGTCGAGTTCCTCCTTCAATAGACGGCCTCGGACGCATCGCGTCCGCCCAGCCACGCATTCAAGGAGGAATCGGCGTGATACCGCGCGTTCTCATCCTGCTCCTGTGTACCGTTGCCGGCCTGTCCGCCTGCAGCGGCAATCTGCGCTCCGATGACGATCAATATCGTCCGCTCGGCGATCCCCATGCACTGCAGCGTGGGGCGCCATCCGCCTCCAAGGGGCGCTGAGCATGGAATTGCTCATGGAATTGCTCGACGCCCCTGCGGGCGACGAAGCGGCCCGGGGCCTGTTCGGCCCTGCGGGCGGAGTGATCGGCCGTGGCGAGGGTTGTGACTGGGTCATCGCCGATCCTCGACGACTGCTCTCCTCACAGCATGCCCGGGTGAGCTTCAGCGATGGCTCCTTCTTCCTCACCGATATCAGCAGCAACGGCATCCTCCATGAGGACAGCGGCACGCCGCTGAGCAAAGGCCAGCCCCGTGCGATCGTCCAGGGCGATCGTTACCGCATGGGGGGCCTGCGCGTGCGCGCCAACCTGCGTTCGCGGCGCTCACCCCAGACGCCGCGCGGGGTCCCCATCCCGGACGATGCCTTCCTGCAGCGCGATCCTTTGCAGGCATTGGCGGACGAGCCGCTGGAACACGACCTGCAGGACTTCGCCGAGCCGGCCGTGGCCACCGAGCTTGCCGCCGCCATCGACGAGCAGAGCTTGCCGCTGCCGGAGTTGATCGATCCGCCGGTTGCCGAACCTTGCGTGGAGCCGCCCCAGGGCGACTTCTGGAAGGATTATGCCGCCGCCCTCGACCTGCCGCTGGATGGACTCGATACGGCGGCGCGTCAGCGACTGGCATTGCTTGCCGCGACCTTGCTGCGGCAGACCCTGCGCGGACTACAGCAGGCACTGCGTACCCGTGCGGAGGTGAAGGCCGAGCTGCGCCTGCCGCACACCACCTTGCAGGGCAGCCGCAGCAACCCGCTGAAGTACGCCGAGGAAGGCGAGCTCATGCACCTGCTGTTGCGACCCGCGACCAGCGCGCGGACGCTGGCCGAGCAGAACGTGGCACGCGCCTTTCGCGACCTGCAGGCGCAGCAGGTCGCGTTGCTCGCCGCCAGCCGCGCGGTGCTGCGCGGCGCGCTGGAGCAGCTCTCACCGTCGCGCCTGGCGCAGCAGTTCGAGCGTGAGGGCAAGACCCGGCTACGAACTTCCGGTGCCCACTGGCGTGCCTACCAGCGCCTGCATGAGCGCCTGAGCGAGGATGACGATTGGAGCGAGCGCTTGCTCGGCAGCAACTTCGCTCAGGTCTACGAGGAACAGATCCGGCTGATCGCCAGCCTCGATGGGGGGCGCGAATGAGCCGTCTGTCCAGGTGCCTGGCGCTGGGGCTCTGGGTGCTGCTCGGGGGCTGCACCGTATCGTCCGAGCTGACCAAGCTCGAGCTGACGTTGCAGGCCGATGAGCGGCTCAATCCGGACCTGCATGACAGGCCCTCGCCGATCGTGGTGCGTCTGCTGGAACTGCGTAATCCGGTGGCTTTCGAGAACAGTGACTTCTTCGCGGTCTATCAGCGCCCGCGCGAGGTGCTCAATCCCGATCTCACGGCTCAGGAGGAGCTCGAGCTACGCCCCGGAGAAACCCGTGAGCTGCGCCTGAGCGTCGCTCCCGAGAGCGGCTATGTGGGCGTGGTGGCGGCCTACCGTGACCTGCCTGAAAACGCCTGGCGCCTGGTCATCCCGCTGCGCCCGAAAGCGCACAATCCGGTGAAAGTGCTGCTCGGCGAGCGAGGCATCGAGCTGCCGGAAGATGACCCGTCGCAAGGACGCGAGGACTAGGCATGACGCTGCACAAGGTCGCCTGGCAGGAAGGCATGCTGCTGCAGCCGCAACACCTGCAGCATCAGGATCGCTACCACGAGCATCAGTTGCGTGCTCGCAGCCAACACCTGCTGGAGCACCCCTGGGGATTCTTCGAGCTGAGCCTGGATCGCCAGTTCCTCGCCCTCGGCAAGCTGGTGCTCAGCCGCGCCAGTGGCCTGCTGCCGGACGGTACGCTGTTCGAGCTGGATGCCGCGCAACAGCCGTTGGCGCTGGACATCGTGCCGGGCACCCGTGCCACCCAGATATTTCTGGCGCTGCCGCTGGTCACACCAGGGCGGACCGAGTGTCGTCGCCCGGAGCAGTCCAACGTGCTGGCGCGATACGTAGTGGGTGAAGAGTCGGTGGTGGATGCCAATGCCGGCGACGCCGAGCCTTTGCAGGTCGGTTGCGCCCACCCCGAGTTTCGCCTGCAACTGGAGGATGCCGAGGGCGCCGAGCGGTTCGTACGCCTGGCGTTGTGCCGGATCCTCGACAGTGGCGCCGACGGCGCGCTGACCCTGGACGATACGTTCTGCCCCAGCGTAGTGGATATCCAGGCCTCGCCATTCCTGTTCGACTGCCTGAAAGAGGTGGTCAGCCTGCTGCGCCATCGCGGCGAGGTACTCGCCGAGCGTGTGCGCGCCAGCGGTCGCCTGGGTAGCGCGGAGGTCGGAGATTTCCTGCTGCTGCAACTGATCAATCGCTACGAGCCCTTGTTGCGCCACCTGCTGGAACATGAGCATGGCCATCCCCAGGTCCTCTACCGGCAGTTGCTGCAACTGCTTGGCGAGCTATCGGGCTTCTCCGGTTCGCGGCGTCCCGCGGTACAGGCAGGCTACCGCCATGCCGACTTGCATGGCTGCTTCACGCCGCTGCTGGTGGCGTTACGCGAGCTGCTGTCGATGGTGCTCGAACAGCATGCACTGGAGCTGCCGCTACAGCAGCGCCAATACGGTATTCGTGTCGCCGCGCTACACGACCGCAAGCTGCTGGACAGTGCCACCTTCGTGTTGGCCGCGCGTGCCGACTGCGATACCGAGAGCCTGCGCACGCGGCTACCGGCACAGCTCAAGATCGGTCCGGTCGAGCACATCCGCCAGTTGGTCAACCTGCACCTGCCCGGCTTGACCCTGCGTCCCTTGCCGGTGGCACCCAGGCAGATTCCTTTCCATGCCGGCAAGACCTACTTCGCGCTCGAGTTGCAGGGCGAGGCCATGCAGCAGTTGGAAAACTCGGGCGGCTTCGCCTTCCACGTCTCCGGGGACTTCCCGGGGCTAGAGCTTCAATTCTGGGCGATAAGGAACGCACCCGCATGATCAAGGAAAGACCCTACCCCGACGACGGGCGCACCGTCGTCATGCTGCGTGACGGCGCGCGAGGCGCGCAGGCCCCGTTGACCGACAGTCCCGCACCGGCTTTCGAGGCCCTGGAGGCGCGCATGCGCTTCGCTGCTCGCCAGCAGAATTCACGGCGCTTCGAGGAAGGCGTGAATCCCCTGGTGGCCGCGGCGCGGGAGCTGTTCGCCGAATTGCTGCAACTCAAGCGCGACTTCAGTGGCGAGGATCTACGGGTTCTCAACGACCGCCTTGCCGCGCGCATGCGCGAGTTCGAAGAGATCGCGCTGCATACCGGCTGTGACGGCAACGAGGTGATGGCCGCACGTTACGCACTGTGCACGGTGCTCGACGAAGCCGTGGTGACGACGCCTTGGGGTAACGAAAGCGAGTGGTCGAGTATCAGTCTGCTGTCGGCCTTCCACGGCGAGACCTTCGGGGGTGAGAAGTTCTTCCTGCTGCTCGAACGTCTGGTGCGTAACCCGCTCAAGCACCTGTTCCTGCTCGAGTTGATGTACCTGTGCCTGGCGCTGGGTTTCGAAGGCAAGTACCGCGTATTGCCGCGCGGCACGCTCGAACTGGAGGCCCTGCGCGACGCGCTCTACCGGCAGATCCGACATCTGCGTGGTGATGTTCCCCAGGCGCTTTCACCCCATTGGCAAGGCGCCACTCGCGGTGGCGCGCGCGTTGTGCGGGTAGTGCCCTGGTGGTTGCTCGGCGTGTTCACCCTGGGTTGTCTGGTGGCGCTCTATGGAGGCTTCGCCTGGACCTTGCAGCTACAGCGGGAGCAGGTGCTTTCTGTCGTTTCCAGCCCTCTGCAGGATGATCGAGGAGTGCGCCCATGAATCCGTCTGGATGGCTGCGGCGTCTCCTGGCAGGTCTGCGTCTCGCGCCGGTTTGGAGTTTCCTGTTGCTGCTGCCGCTGGCGGCGGCGCTGTGGTTCCTCGCCCCCTCGCTGTCCTTCGATGGCGCGCCATTGCTGCCTTCGAAAGGTGCCCGGGGTATCGCCATCGGATCGCTCTTGCTGCTCTGGGCGATGCTCATGCTCAGTCTGCGTGCCTGGTCTGCCCGGCGCCGCCGCAATGCGCTGGAGCCGCTGCAGCGCGAACAGCGCGAGGCGCTGGAAGCGCAGTCCGACGAGGAGCAGCAGGTGCTTCGCCAACGCTTTCGCGATGCCTTGCGCACGCTTTCCAGCGCCGGGCTCTACCGGGGACTGGGGCGGCGCGGGCGGGCGCAGTTGCCCTGGTACCTGTTGATCGGCCCGCCAGCGAGCGGCAAGACCAGTCTGCTGGAATTCTCCGGCCTGGACTTTCCCCTGGAAGCGGGGCAGCACGAGCGCCTGACCCGTGACATGGGCGGGACGCGTCATGCGCATTGGTACTTCGCCGAGCATGCGGTGCTCATCGACACCGCCGGCGACTACCTGACCCAGCCCGAGCCCCAGGTCCATGGCCGGGCCTGGCAGACCCTGCTCGGCCTGCTGCGAAAACGTGCGCCGCGGGCGCTGAACGGCGTCCTGGTCACCCTGTCGGTCGAACAGTTGCTCGACGGTGACGAGCTGGCGCTGGAGAGCCTGGCGCGACAGGTGCGACAGCGGCTGTTGGAGGTGCACCAGCGGCTGGCCTGCGAGGTGCCGGTCTACCTGGTACTGAGCAAGACCGACCGGATAGCGGGCTTCGACGAGTTCTTCGATCTGCTGACTCGCGAGGAAAGCGCGCAGGTGCTGGGAGCGACCTTCACGCCCGGTCAGGACGGCACGGCGCAGGGCGTGCTCGGCAACGCCCTGGGCGAGCTGTTGCAGCGCCTCAACGCCCAGGTCGTGCAACGTATCCATCAGGAGCGTGACTGCCTGCGCCGCGGGCTGGTCCTCGACTTCCCACGACAACTGGCTCAGCTTGGCGAGCGCCTTTGCCTGTTCGTCGAACTGGCGTTCTCCGGCAACCGCTATCAGCGTGCCAGCAGCTTGCGCGGGTTCTACTTCACCAGCGCACCGCACCTGAGCGAATCGCTCGATCCGTTGACCAGTGGCATTGGCCGACAGTTGGGAATGCCCCGCGACAGCTTGCCCAGTCTGCGCCAAGGACGTGCCCGCTTTATCGGCCAACTGCTGGATCGGGTGATCTTTCCCGAGTCGGACCTGGCCGCGCTGAACCAGAGTGAGCGGCGGCGCATCGTCTGGCGCCAGCGCAGCCTCGTTCTCGGCATCTTCGCCTGCCTTGGGGTGCTGGGTGGAACCTGGGCCTATGCGTTCTCCGCCAACCAAGGGCGCCTGGAGCAATTGCGTGGCTTGCTCGGCGAGTGGGGCTCGCAACGTGAAGCCCTGCCGGCTGGCGGTGATGCCCGCTCCGGGCTGGCGCTGCTGGATACGGCATTCGCCGCGCAGCAGCTGTTTCCCGAGGCTGAGGCGGTACCCCACTGGCAGCGGGCAGGACTGTATCAGGGTGCTGCCGTTACGACCGTGGTGCAGCCAGCCTATCGCGAGGAACTGCAGCGGGTGCTCCTGCCGCGCGTGCTGCGGCAACTGGAGGACAACATTCGGCACAGCCTCGATGATCGTGGCCGCCTGCTGGACAACCTGCGCGCCTATTTGATGCTGCGCGACGTCGAGCGACGTGACGTGGACTTTCTGCAACGTTGGCTGATGGCCGACTGGTCGCGGCGCTATCCCGCGGATGGCTCCAGCCAGGCTTCCTTGGCGGGACATTTCGCACGGCTGCTGGCGGCCGGTTTCGAGCCGGCGCAACTGGACGAGTCCCTGTTGGCAAAGGCACGTGAAGTCTTGCGCGGCGAGTCGCTGGCGGGCGTCTTCTATCGCCTGCTACAGGCACGTGCCAGCGGCCTGCCCGAATACAGTCTGGGCAGTCGTATGGGGGCGCAAGCGGGGCTTTTCGCAGGGGCCGATGGTCGTATTCCGGGCCTCTATACCGCGGCCGGCTACCGAGATTTCTTCCAGGCCCAGGGGCGCGCCCTGGTCCGCGATGCCATGCGGGACGACTGGGTGCTGGGCGCCAGCGAGGGGCTGAGCGGCGCCGACTTCGAGCGCTTGTATGCCGACATCGAACAGCTCTACCTGCGTGATTACGCCGAACACTGGGGACAGGCAATCGGTCGCCTGACATTGCGGCCGGCCGAAGATCTACAGCAACTGGCGCAGACGCTGGCGGGCCTGACGGCAGCGAATTCGCCGTTGCTGCACCTGTTGGCGGAAGTGCAGGAGAATACCCGCTTGGTCGTGGCGTCTTCTCCTCTGGAGCCATCACCCAGCGGCGCTCTCGAGGCCGCTGGCGAGGCGCCGGCGGATAGCGAGGCCGTCGAGTTGAGCAGCGCCGGTCAATCGCTCGCGCGGCGTTTCGAGGCTTTGCGCAATCTGCTCGACGAGCAGGGCGGCGCACGTGCGGAATTGCTCGCGCTGCTGCAGGCTCTGGACGCCTGGCAACTGCGGGTGGACAGCCTGGCGCACGCCGGGGCCGCGGACCAGGCGGCCTATGAGATGGCGCGCGAGCGCATGGGGGGACGTGGCACGGATGCCCTTGGCCAGGTACGTAGCGCCACTGCACGCCTGCCGCAGCCTTTGGCGGGTTGGTTCACGCACCTGGCGCAGAACAGTTGGCAAGTGGTGCTGGATGGCGCCCAGCGCTACCTCAACGAGCGCTATCGCGGCGAACTCTACGGTTTCTATCGCAAGTCCCTGCGCCAGCGTTATCCGTTCGACGCGGACAGCGACAGCGAAGTCTCGCTGGGCGATTTTCGCGAGTTCTTCAAGGCGGATGGTGTCGCGGCACATTTCATCGAGCGCTACCTGGCGCCCTTCGTCAGTCAGGCCAGTGGCGGTTATCGGGCGCGCCAGGTCGATGGCAACGGCCTGAGCCTGTCGCGGGAGTTCCTCGGGCAATTGCAACGGCTGCGTACCATCCGCGAGAGTTTCTTCGCCGAGGATGCGTCCGAGCCCCAGGTGAGCTTTCGCCTGGAGCCGTACGCGCTGGATTCGAGCCTGGGACGCGCCGACTTCCGCTTTGCCGGGCAGCGCCTGGAGTATCGCCACGGCCCCATCGTGCAGACGGCCTTCGTCTGGCCGGGAGATTCGGACGATGGCCGTAGCTCGCTGGTGGTGGAGGAACTGGGCGGTCGGCGCCTGGGCATCGAGCGCAGCGGTGGTCCCTGGTCACTGTTCCGCCTGTTCGACCAGTTGCATGCCCAGCAGCACAGCGGCCGCGACGTATTGATGCTGCGCGCGGACATCGATGGCCGTCAGGCGGACTACCTGCTGCACAGCCAGCGCTCGCCCAATCCGTTCGATACCCAGCCTCTGCGGCGCTTCCGCCTGCCTGCGGTGCTCTGATGATCGAGGCGAGCGAGGCCTGGGCGCAGCGTCTGCAAAGTGCGGCGCGCTGCGAGGCGGGCAAACTGCGGCGGCGTAACGAGGACGCCTGCCTCGAACGCTCGCGGGAGGGGCTTTGGGCCGTCGCCGATGGCATCGGTGGTCAACCGCGTGGCGATCTTGCCAGCCGCCTGGTGGTCGATGAATTGGCGGCGCTGGTCCTCTCCGGTTCCCTCGATGAGCGCGAGCGGTGGGTCGCGACCTGCCTGCAGCGGCTCAACCGGAGACTGGCCGATACGCCGACGGTGATTGCGGGGCAGCCAGCGTCCCTGATCGGTTCGACCGTGGTGGTGCTGTTGAGCGACGGTGAACGCGCCACCTGCCTGTGGGCGGGAGACAGTCGCTGCTATCTCTTTCGCGCAGGGCGTCTGCACCTGCTCACGCATGACCACAATCACATGCGCCTGTTGATCGAGGACGGCATGCCGCCCGCTCAAGCAGCGCTGCATCCACAGGGCCAGGCATTGACGCGCGCGGTGGGCATCGATGCGGAGCTGTTGCTGGAACGGCGCCGCCTGGATCTCTATCCCGGCGATGCGTTGCTGCTGTGCAGCGACGGTCTCTACCAGAGCCTGAGCGCCGCTCAACTGGGCAGCGCCCTGCAATGCTGCAGCGCTGCGGTGGCCTTGCGCACGCTCTTCGAGGCCGCGCTCAAGGGGCCCGCGCGCGACAACCTGGCGGCGATCGTGGTGCGCCCTTGAGCCGTCTCGAATCCTACCGCCCCGGTCCCCTGCCAGACGTGTTGGGCGGGCGCTATCGTATCGAGCGACTGCTTGGCGTCGGAGGCATGGGCGCGGTCTATCGGGCTCGCGATCTGCTGCGCGAGCAATTCGGCGATCCGGCTCCCTGGGTCGCCCTGAAGACGCTCAACGAGGACTTTGCCGAGTATCCCGATGCCCATGCCTTGCTGCATGGCGAATACGCGCTCACCTGTCGTGTGCATCACGCCCATGTGGTGCGGCCCTTCGCATTCGAGGTCGACTTCGAATGCCAGCGGGCGTTTCTCACCCTCGAACTGCTCGATGGGCCGACCCTGGACCAGTTCCTCGCCGACAATCCCGGTGGACCGGCGTGGTCGCTGATCTGCGAAATCGCCCAGCCCTTACTGGCGGCGCTGGCGGCGGCTCATCGCCAGGGAGTCCTCCACGGCGACATCAAGCCGAGCAACGTCGTGCTGGCCAGCGATGGCTTGCGGCTCATCGATTTCGGCCTGGGGGAGTCCTGCCATGCTTCGCTGCCGCACCTTTCACGCCAGCGAGTGAAGGCCTGGACGTTGCGCTATGCCGCCCTCGAACTGCTCGACGGTGGTCCGTTGACCCCCTCGAGCGATCTTTATGCCATGGCCTGCGTGCTCTATGAACTGAGCAGTGGGCGCCATCCCTACCGACGACTGAGTGCCCGTCAGGCCCGCGCCATGGACCTGGAGCGCACGCTGCAGGCGCCGCCCTGCCTGCCCGCGCCGTGCTGGCCGGTATTGCGCGAGGCGTTGGCGCTGGCGCCCGAGCGGCGCCTGGCGGATGTCGAGGCGCTGCGCCGCGCCTTCGTCGACCGCCCCGGCAAGCGTCGCTGGCTGCGTTCTGCACCTCTCTCTGCGCTCGAGTGAGCCAGTCATTCAGGCGGCGCAGCAGGGGTTGGCCGGCGGGCTTTGCAAAGGTTTCCCTTCTCCCTACAATTGCGATCAATTCTCATACTCGTCAACTTGTGGGAGAGCTTGCTTGCCCAGTGCTCCGCTTACTCCGCCGGCTGGGATCGATAGCCTCTACCGCGACCACCACGGCTGGCTGAGTGGTTGGTTGCGTCGGCGCCTGAGCAATTCGGCCGACGCGGCCGATCTGGCCCAGGACACCTTTGTTCGTGTGCTGCTGGCGCGCAGCGCCGACACGCTGCGTGAGCCGCGACATTACCTGGCGACGGTCGCCCGTGGGTTGGTGATCGATCTCTACCGGCGGCGCTCCCTGGAGCAGGCCTATCTGGAGGCCCTGGCGCTGCGACCGGAGCAGTACGCACCTTCGGCAGAGGAGCGCAGCGAGATACTCGACAGCCTGCTGGCCATCGATCGCCTGCTGGACGGCCTGGGCACACGCACCCGCGGCATCTTCCTCGCCGTGCAACTGGACGGGCTGAGCTACGAGAAGACCGCCGAGAAGCTTGGCGTGTCGGTCACCACGGTGCGCAAGCACCTGGCCCGCGCGCTGATGCACTGTCTATTGCTGGAAGACGCTTGAAGGCCGCGCTGGCGCAGGCCGTGGACTGGTACGTGCGTCTGCACGACAGCGCCGTCGACGAACGTACGCGGGCGGACTGGCGCAGCTGGCTGGCCGCTGACCGCCAGCATGCCGAGGCCTGGCGGCGCTTGGAGCAGTTGCAGCGACGAATGAACTTCGCCTCGCCGGAGCTGGCGGCGGCGACGCTGGAGAGGGCCCGGCAGGGGCGCCGCGCGGCGCTGAAAACCCTGCTGTTGCTGCTGGGCGTCGGCCTGGCCGGTTGGCAGGGCTACCGAGCATCGCCCTACAGCGTGGATCTCGCCACCGGCGTGGGCGAGCGCCGCCGGCTGACACTGGCTGACGGCAGTCGGCTGGATCTGGATACCGACACCCGCGTCGACCTGCGCTTCGAGGATGCCAGGCGTGAGCTACATCTGCTGCGCGGAGCGGTCAGAGTGGATGCCGCGGCGGATGCGCGCCCGTTCAGCCTCGTCAGCGAGCAGGGCCGGGTGCAGGCCCTCGATGGCTGCTTCAGCGTTCGTCAGGACGAGCGGACGACCCGGGTGATCGTCGAACGACAGGCCGTCGAGGTGCTCCCCTGCCTGGCGCCGGAACAGCGTGCCCGGATCGGAGCCGGGCAGAGTTTGCGCTTCACGGCGGCGCAGGTGGGTGTCGTCGAGCCTGCGCCGGCCGAGGCCGATGCCTGGACCCGCGGGATGCTGGTGGCGGTGGACTGGCGGCTGGCGGAGCTGCTTGCGGAGCTCTCGCGCTATCGCCCGGGTTACCTGGGGTGTGCCGCGCAAATCGCCGGCCTGCGGGTATCCGGTGCCTACAGCCTGGATGACACCGATGCGGCGTTGGAGATGCTCGAGGCTTCGCTACCGCTACGCACACGGCGGCTGAGTCGCCTGTGGGTCAGGCTCGAGCCTTTGGAAGAAAATAATTCTCAGGGGTGACAGATTCTCATCTGTCGTTCGGCTCCCCGCTGAACGGTCGCTCAGACGATCGCCAGCCCATACCTCAGGAGCCCTTCATGATCCCGCTGTCCCGCCGCACGCGTCATCTCCATTTCCTTCCCATGGCGCTCGCCGCGGCGATCGCTAGCGCGTCGGCCTGGGCTGCCCGGCACTACGAGATTCCTCCGAGTCCGCTGGGCGATGCTCTGAGTCGTTTCGCGGCGGCTAGCGGTGTGATGATCAGCTTCAGTGCCGAGCAGACGGCGGCGCTGCGCAGCGAAGGCCTGCAGGGGGACTACGAACTGGAGCAGGGCTTCGCCCGTTTGCTGCGCGGGAGTGGCCTGCGCGTGCGCCAAGTGGGTGACAGGCGCTATTTGCTCGAACGGGCCGAAACCGGGGATGCCGTGGAGCTGGAGGCGACCAGCGTCTACGGCTCACAGCTGGGCAGCACTACCGAGGGCACGCAGTCCTATACCACCGGGCGGATGAGCACCGCGACCAAGCTGCCGCTGTCGATGCGCGAGACGCCACAAGCGGTCACGGTAATCACCCGGCAGCGGATGGATGATCAGACGATGACCAGTATCAACGATGTGGTACGGGCTACGCCCGGGCTGTTCCTCAGCAAGTCCGATGGCCCCGGTCGGCCGTCCTTCATGGCGCGCGGCTTCTACATCGACAACGTGATGTACGACGGCCTGCCCAGCGCCTATGAGGGTTGGGTCGCCGGGGTGCAACCCAACCTCGCGATGTTCGACCGGGTCGAGGTGATTCGCGGAGCCACCGGCTTGGTCGCCGGAAGCGGCAATCCGTCCGCGGCGATCAACCTGGTGCGCAAGCGGCCAACCGTCGAGCCCCAGGCAAGTCTCACGGCGGGCGCTGGACGCTGGGACGACTACCGGGGTGAAGTGGACACCTCCAGCGCACTCAACGAGTCCGGCACGCTGCGCGGGCGGGTGGTGGGTGCCTATCGCGATGCCAACAGTTTCCGCGACGAGGAAGCGCACGACCATGGCCTGTTCTATGCCATTGGCGAGGCCGATCTTGGCCAGCGAACCACCGCGACCCTGGGGCTCTCTCGCCAGGAAGATCAGACCAATCTGTTCTGGGGTGGCCTGCCGCTAAGTGCCAGTGGCCACCACCTGGATCTGTCGCGCTCGAGTTATCCCGGTGCCGATTGGGAGGACAAGAACCAGCAGATCGACACGGTATTCGGTGAAATCGAGCATCGCTTCGACAACGACTGGAAGCTGCGTGTCGCCGCCATGTCGTCCTCGCAGGATGCCTTGTTCTCCGGCTCCTACATCTACCGCCAGGCCGACGACAGCCTGGTGCGCTCCGCCTATCAAGCGCGCTACTACGAAGACCAGGACGCTTTCGACGTTTTCGCCAGTGGCCCGCTACAACTGCTGGGACGCACCCATGAGGTGGTCGCCGGCGTCAGCCGCCGCGAGAAGGATTTCACCACCCGGAACTACAGCGGTGGCGGACTGATCGCCCTGGATGCGCCCAAACCCGACTTCGTTCGTTCCGGCAAGTCACGCAACGTCACCACCCAGGACGGCACCTACCTGACGACCCGCTTGAGCCTGGCCGACCCGCTCACGCTGATCCTCGGTGGGCGCCTGGACTGGTACGAGTACGACAACCGCAGTGGTAGCGGCGACTACAAGGTCACCCGCAACCTCACCCGCTACGCCGGCCTGGTCTACGACCTGGACGAACATCACTCGCTGTATGCCAGCTACACGGACATCTTCCAGCCACAGACGCAGAAGAACATCGCCGGCAACCTGCTCGAACCGATCACCGGCGAAAACTACGAGGTGGGCATCAAGGGCGAATACTTCGGCGGCGCGCTGAACGCCAGTCTGGCGATCTTCCAGATCGAACAGACCAACCGAGCCAGCCTGCTGAGCGACCAGAGCGGTTGCGCCACCTATCCGGCGACCTCCTGTTACGAAGCGGCGGGCTTGGTGCGTAGCCAGGGTATCGACCTGGAACTACAGGGCGAGTTGAGCGAGGGCTGGCAGGTCGGCGCCGGTTACACCTATACCCGGGCGCGCTACGTGGACGACGCCACCCAGGCCAACGAAGGTGAACGCTTCAATACCGACAGTCCCGAGCACCTGTTCAAGCTGTCCAGCGTCTACCATCTGCAAGGACCGCTCGCCCGCTGGAGGGTGGGGGGCAGCGTCTACTGGCAGAGCCGCATCTACAACGACATCAGCGTGGACAGCGGTACCTATCGGCTCGACCAGGGCAGCTACGCCATCGCAGACCTGTTGTTGGGTTACCAGGCCAGCGAGCACCTGGACCTGCAACTCAATGCCAACAACATCTTCGACCGAACCTACTATTCGGCGATCGGCTACGACGTCACCTGGGGCTCGGTGGATACCTACGGCGATCCGCGCAGCTACCTGCTGACGGCGCGCTACAAGTTCTGAGGCCGTAGTTCAGCCCTGCAGCTCCTTGCGCAGCCACGCGGCCAGGCGTTCGACACGGGCGTCGACGCCGCGTGCCGGCGCCCACAGCGCCAGGCGCGCCTGCGTCTCGACGAAGCCCCAGGGCGCCACCAGGCGACCGGCGGCCAGCTCGTCGGCGACCAGGGGCTCGGGGGCGATGGCCACGCCGAGCCCGGCTATCGCCGCTTCGAGCAGGTAGTACAGGTGCTCGAAACCCTGTCCCAGGCGTAGCGTGCGCCCCGCGAGACCGCTGGCGCTGGCCCACTGCGGCCAGGCTTGGGGCCGTGAGACGGTGTGCAGCAGGGCCTCGTCGAGCACCCGGGCGGGATCCGTGTCGGCCAGCGCCGGGTAGCGCGGATGCGTCGGGCTGAGCACCGGGCCGATGCGCTCGGCGGCCAGCTCGAACACTTGCATGTCCGTGGGCCAGGGCGGCTCGGCGAACCACAGGGTGGCGTCCACGCCAGGGCGGCGGGGGTCGAGTTCGCCATCGCTGGCCGAAAGCTGTAGGTTCAGGGCCGGCAGTTCCCGCTGCAGGCGATCCAGGCGCGGGATGAACCAGCGCGCCAGCAGGCTGCCGGGGCAGCCGAGCACGAACGGGCGATCCTGCTGGCGGCTGCGCAGTTCGTCGCAGGCCAGTCGCAGACGGGCGAAGGCGTCGCTGGCGACCTCACGCAGACGCACACCGTCATCGGTGAGCTTGACGCCGCGTCCGTCCTTTTCGAAAAGGCGCGTGCCGAGGCTTTCCTCGAGGCTCTTGATCTGCCGGCTGATGGCGCCGTGGGTCACGGATAGCTCGCCTGCCGCGGCCGCCAGGCTGCCCAGGCGGGCGCTGGCCTCGAACGCACGCAAGGCATTGAGCGAGGGAAGGGGACTCCTCATATTCGTGAGTTTTCCTGACGTATTGAGGCGATCTTATCGCTTTTCATTGGCGCCGTGTCCGGTAGCATGGTCAACCATCGAGGAGACGTCACCTCCTTACGACTTTCGAGTGGGTCGCCTGGCGACCCCTGACCTGGAGACTGCGATGACTTCACTGCGCAACGGCCCCGACGCCAAGGGCCTGTTCGGCAGCTTCGGCGGCCAGTACGTCGCCGAGACGCTGATGCCGCTGATCCACGACCTGGCCGCCGAATACGAGAAGGCCAAGTCCGACCCGGAATTCCAGCAGCAACTGGCCTACTTCCAGCGTGACTACGTCGGCCGTCCCAGCCCGCTGTACTTTGCCGAGCGCCTGACCGAGCACTGCGGCGGCGCGAAGATCTACTTGAAGCGCGAAGAGCTGAACCACACCGGCGCGCACAAGATCAACAACTGCATCGGCCAGATCCTGCTGGCCAAGCGCATGGGCAAGCAGCGCATCATCGCCGAGACCGGCGCCGGCATGCATGGCGTGGCCACCGCCACCGTGGCCGCGCGCTTCGGCATGCAGTGCGTGATCTACATGGGCACCACCGACATCGACCGCCAGCAGGCCAACGTCTTCCGCATGCGCCTGCTCGGCGCCGAGGTGATCCCGGTTACCGCCGGCACCGGCACCCTCAAGGACGCGATGAACGAAGCCCTGCGCGACTGGGTGACCAACGTCGACAGCACCTTCTACATCATCGGCACCGTGGCCGGCCCGCACCCGTACCCGGCGATGGTTCGCGACTTCCAGGCGGTGATCGGCAAGGAAACCCGCGAGCAACTGGCCGAGCAGGAAGGGCGCCTGCCCGACTCGCTGGTCGCCTGCATCGGTGGCGGCTCCAACGCCATGGGCTTGTTCCATCCGTTCCTCGATGACCAGAGCGTCGAGATCATCGGCGTCGAAGCTGCCGGTTACGGCGTCGAGACCGGCAAGCACGCCGCCAGCCTGAACGGCGGCGTGCCCGGCGTGCTGCACGGCAACCGCACCTTCCTGCTGCAGGACGACGACGGCCAGATCATCGACGCCCACTCGATCTCCGCCGGCCTCGACTACCCCGGTATCGGCCCCGAGCACGCCTGGTTGCATGACATCGGCCGCGTCCAGTACACCTCGATCACCGACGACGAGGCGCTCGCCGCCTTCCACCAGTGCTGCCGCCTGGAAGGCATCATCCCCGCGCTGGAGAGCTCCCATGCCCTGGCCGAGGTATTCAAGCGCGCGCCGAGCCTGCCCAAGGATCACCTGATGGTGGTGAACCTCTCCGGGCGTGGCGACAAGGACATGCAGACCGTGATGCATCACCTGGGCGACAAGCTGGAGAACAACGCATGAGCCGCTTGCAGAGCCGCTTCGCCGAACTGAAGCAGGAAAACCGCGCCGCCCTGGTGACCTTCGTCACCGCCGGCGACCCCGACTACGAC
Source organism: Pseudomonas sp. R4-15 (assembly GCF_055768815.1). Classification (NCBI taxonomy): domain Bacteria; kingdom Pseudomonadati; phylum Pseudomonadota; class Gammaproteobacteria; order Pseudomonadales; family Pseudomonadaceae; genus Pseudomonas; species Pseudomonas sp. R4-15. The sequence goes on along the minus strand of NZ_CM147293.1, from coordinate 419,372 downwards.
GCCTCCCTGGCGATCCTCCGTGGGCTGCCCAAGGCGGGCGCCGACGTCATCGAGCTGGGCATGCCGTTCACCGACCCGATGGCCGACGGCCCGTCGATCCAACTGGCCAACATCCGCGCCCTGGCGAACAAGCAGACCCTCGCCGCGACGCTGCGCATGGTCCGCGAATTCCGCGCCGAGAACAGCGAGACGCCGCTGGTGCTGATGGGCTACTTCAACCCCATCCACAAGTACGGCGTAGAGCGCTTCGTCGCCGATGCCGCGCAAGCGGGCGTGGACGGCCTGATCGTCGTCGACCTGCCGGCCGAGCATAACGAGGACCTCTGCGATCCGGCCCAGGCCGCGGGCATCGACTTCATCCGCCTGACCACCCCGACCACCGACGACAAGCGCCTGCCGACCGTGCTCAACGGCAGCTCCGGCTTCGTCTACTACGTCTCCGTGGCCGGCGTCACCGGCGCCGGACGCGCCACCCTGGACCACGTCGAAGAAGCCGTGGCGCGTCTGCGTCGGCACACCGAACTGCCGGTGTGCATCGGCTTCGGCATCCGCACCCCGGAACACGCCGCCGACATCGCGCGGATTGCCGATGGCGTGGTGGTGGGGTCGGCGCTGGTCGACCAGATCGCCAACAACAGCGATCGCGCCAGGGCCATCGACGGTGTACTGAGCCTCTGCGCCCAGCTCGCCGAAGGCGTCCGCGGCGCACGTCGCTGAGCATCGTTGCAAAAGCCGCTGGCGGAGTGATTCGCCAGCGGCTTTTTTGTGCGCTCAGGTTTGGATCGCGCAAATTGTTTGCGGGGATTTGGCCTCGACATACGGGCGACGCGCTTTCCTCGCCAGGGGCGACAGGTTTCGCCTTGCACGGCGAGTCACCTTTCTTGCTTGCCCAAGAAAGGTAACCGAAAGAAGGCACCCCTACATCCGGCCCCGCCTGCTGCGCAGACGGGGTTCCCTTGCCCTTGCCCTCGATTGCTCTTCCGCACGTTCTCACAAACAACACTCAACGCCCCGTTGATCCGGGTGACCGGAATCGTCGCGTAGCAGGTTGAGCCGCCCGGACGGCGGCGAAAGGCCTGTAGGGCCATGGATGGCCCGTACTGGCCGGGCCTGCGGAGCGGCGATGGAGAGGCAATCACACCAATACGCATCAGCCGGGGAATCTCGTGGCGACATGGAGGGTCAGCCCTATAAGCCCCCGATTCGGAGACGCCCCATGCCCGACACCAAACTGGCCCGCCTCTACCGTATGGTCATGCCCGAGCACATCTGCCCGTTCGGTCTGAAATCACGCAGCCTGCTGCGGCGCAAGGGCTTCGAGGTGGACGATCATTGGCTGACCACTCGCGAGCAGACCGATGCCTTCAAGGCCGAGCACGGCGTGGAGACCACCCCGCAGACCTTCATCGACGGCGAGCGTATTGGCGGTTACGACGAGTTGCGCCGGTATTTCGGTCAGCACGTGGCCGAGCCGGGCGAGACCAGCTATACGCCGGTGATCGCCACCTTCGCGATGACCGCGCTGATGGCGCTGGCGCTGAGCCAGGCGGTGTTCGGCACGCCCTTCACGCCGCGCGCGCTGCAATGGTTCATCGCCCTTTCGATGGGCGTGCTGGCGCTGCTCAAGCTGCGTGACCTGGAGAGCTTCACGACCATGTTCCTCGGCTACGACCTGCTCGCCCAGCGCTACGTGCCTTACGCCTATTTCTACCCGTTCGCCGAAGCCGGTGCGGCGGTGCTGATGCTCGCTGGCGCGCTGATCTGGCTCGCGGCACCGGTGGCCGTATTCATCGGTGCGGTGGGTGCCTGGTCAGTGTTCAAGGCGGTTTACCTGGACAAGCGTGAACTCAAGTGCGCCTGCATGGGCGGCGACAGCAACGTGCCGCTGGGCTTCGTCTCGCTCACCGAGAACCTGATGATGATCCTGATGGGGTTGTGGATGCTGCTCGGCTGAGCGTTGCCGCTCAGGCGCGTGGCAGCAGTTGCATCAGGCTGTCGCTGAAGAACCCCGCCTGCTTGCGCAGACTGAACAGCTTGGGATCGCCCAGCCAGGTCTGGGTCACACCCATCAGTGCGCTGTAGAGCAGGACCGCGCTGTCTTCAGCGGGCTGCTCGCCGGCCAGTTCTCCGGCCTCGCGGGCGGCCTGGATGTGCCGCGCCAGGCATTGCACGATGCTGCGCGTGAGCTTGCGCTCGCGGCGCAGGGTGCCGGCGACCTCGGAAGTCATTTCGGTCTTGTTCAGCAGGATCTCGAAGGACTGGCGGTGCCAGCGGTTGTCGATCAGCAGGGCGAACCATTGGTCGATCAGGTAGCGGATCGCCTGCAGCGGCGTGTCGGCCAGCGTCAGGCTGCTCGCCACCAGTTGCTCCAGCGGCTCCTGGGAGTAGAGCAGGACGGCCTCGAACAGCTCGTCCTTGTTCTTGAAGTGCCAGTAGATGGGCCCGCGACTGACGCCGGCGGCTTCGGCGATCATCGCCAGGGTGGTGCGGGAGTATCCGGTCTTGCTGAATTGCTCGAGGGCCGCCTCGATAACTTTCAGGCGGGTCTTCTCGGCGTCTTCTTTGGTGCGGCGCATGGGAACGATCGTAGGTGCTGGGAGGCCCCGGCGCGGGGCCTCCTCGATTCAGGCCTCAGAGTTTGCCATCTGCGGCCATCTGCATGTAGGTGGTGTCGAAGCGCAGCTTGACGTTGCCCTTGTCGCCGAGCAGCTTGCCGTTGGGCATGCTGATGCCGACGAAGTCGACGCTGGAGGCGCCTTCGCCAAGCAGGCCGTGGTCGAAGGAGAAGTGCCGTACGCTGTCCATCGCCTGGTAGGCCTCGTCGCTCTCGATGAAGGCCAGCGAGTCGCGGGGCGTCCAGAACATCTTCATGCCCTTGAGCTGCGATTCGTAGCCGGCCTGGTCGGTGCCCGAGGCCTGGCCGAGCACGGCGCGGGCTTCGGCGCCTTGCGGGGTGTCGCTGGCGAGGATGCCCATCACCTCGTACCAGGCGCCGACCACGGCCTTGGCGAAGGCGGGGTTGTCGGCCAGGGTCTGGGTGTTGGTTAGGGTCTGCTGCCGATTCGTTCGCGAGTCGCGTTGTCGCCAGAAATGGCCTGCGGTTAGGCGCAGGACGCCGGTAAGGGCGATCCCTTGCCAAGTCCTGCAACGACAGTGCAGGCCATTTCCGGCACAACCCGAAGGGCCAGTGTCTGTTTTTGCGCGATACGGCGTTGTTCGTCTTGCCCTTACCCCGGTAAGGGCTGCAACTCACGCCTTGTCTCGCGCAAAAACAGACACTGGCGCGGCCGTGAACGAATCGGCAGCAGACCCTAAGGTCAGGTCCTTGATGTGTCCGGGGATCTGGCTGGAGTCGAACACCAGATGCGCGCCGGGCGCTTTTTCCACTTCATCGAGCAGCGGGTTCCAGGTCACCACGTTGCGCACGTCCTCGCTGGCGAAGGCGCCGACGATATCGGCGTCGGAGGTGTTCACCACCTGCACGTCGCGCTCGCTCAGACCAACGCTCTGCAGCGCGTGGGCGAGCAGGTAGTGGGAGACGGAGAGCTCCACCAGGTTGACCTTCTGGCCCTTGATGCTGGCTAGGTCGCCGTCCTTCATGACCATGCCGTCGTTGCCGTTGGAGTAGTCGCCGACGATCAGCGCGGTGCTGTCGACGCCACCGGCGGCGGGGATCGACAGCGCGTCCATGCTGGTCAGCACCACGGCGTCGAACTGCCCGGCGGTGTACTGGTTGATCGATTCGACGTAGTCGTTGATCTGGGTGATCTTCACCTCGATGCCGTACTTGTCGGCCCATTTCTTCATGATTCCGGACTCGTCCGCGTACTTCCACGGCATCCAGCCGGCGTAGATGGTCCAGGCCAGGTTGAACTGCTGCTTGTGCTCGGCGTGCGCGGCCAGCGGCAACAGGCTGCTGCAGGCAAGTCCGGTGGCGCAGAGCAGGGCTTTCAAGGTCTTCAACGACATGCGGTAACTCCTCGTTGGCCGGGCTCGCCCAGCGTTGCGCCCACCGCAGTGGAGGCAACGCGGAGCGCCCCGGATCGGCTCAGAAGAACTTCAGGTAGCGCTGGATTTCCCAGTCGGAAACGTGGGTGTGGTAGGCATTCCATTCGTCGCGCTTGAAGTCGACGAAGGCCTGGAAAAGGCTGTCGCCGAAGACCTCTCGGCTCAGCGGGTCCTGTTCGAAGGCGTCGATGGCCTCGCTCAGGGTGCGCGGCAGGCACTCGATGTTCATCTCGGCGACCTGCTTCTCGTTGTACTGGTACATGTTCTCGCGGTGCGGCAGGCCCGGATCGAGCTGCTCGCGGATGCCTTCCAGGCCGGCGGCGAGGATCATCGCGGCGCCCAGGTAGGGGTTGCAGGAGATGTCCGCCGCGCGGCATTCCACGCGGCCGCCCTGGGACGGGATGCGCAGCATGTTGGTGCGGTTGTTGTTGCCGTAGCAGACGAACACCGGCGCCCAGGTGGAGCCGGACAGGCTGCCCTTGCGCACCAGGCGCTTGTAGCTGTTCACCGTCGGCGCGATCACCGCGCAGATGGCCTGGGCATGCTTGAGCACGCCGGCGATGAAGTGATAGCCGAGCTGGCTCACGCCGCAGTCGTGCAGGTCGTCGCCGTCGGGTTCGAAGAGGTTGCGGCCGCTCTCGCGGTCGGCCAGCGACATGTTGTAGTGCGCGCCGCTGCCGGTGCGCTTGGCCGAGGGCTTGGGCATGAAGCTGGCGAAGGCGCCGTGCTTGCGGGCGATCTCGTTGGCGAGCATGCGGAAGAACACGAAGCGGTCGGCCATGGTCAGCGCATCGGCGTACTTGAAGTCGGTCTCGAACTGGCCGGCGGCGTCTTCGTGGTCGAAGGAGTAGACGTCCATGCCCATCGCGTTGAGCGCCTCGACCAACTCGCCGACGATGTGCAGGTTGTCCATCAGTCCGCGTGGGTCGTAGCAGGGCTTGGCCAGGTCGTCGCGGGCGCTGACCGGCTCGAAGCCGCCGTCGGCGCTGTCCTTGTAGATGAAGAACTCGGTCTCGATGCCCAGGTTGAAGGTGTAGCCCATGGCCGCGGCGGCCTCGGTCTGGCGCTTCAGGGCACCGCGCGAGCAGGCGGCGAAGGGCTTGCCGTCCAGGTACAGGTCGCTGGCGAACCAGGCCAGGTCCTTGTTCCAGGCGCATTGCACGGCGCTGGCCGGGTCTGGCATCGCCGCTACTTCGTTGTCGCTGATGTCCTGCGGAACGCCATCCAGCGCCGCACCGGTGTACAGCTCGGAACCGCCGAGCATCTGGCCGAGGTGGGACAGCGGGACGAACTTGCCCTTGATCACGCCGTGGATGTCCACGTAGCTGGCCATGGCGTATTTCACGCCCTTGGCTTGCAGGCTGTTCTTCAAGGCTTCGACTTCGGGGTGGCGGCTCATGTGCGGGTCTCTCTGATCGCGTTGGGGCAGGCCGGATTGGCACGCTTCGTTCATTCAACATACATGCCATCATGTATATAAATACCCTGGCGATGCGCCCGAAGAACTGCCGGCAGGGCTGCTCGAGACGATCGTGGAGAATTTGCAAATGATTGAATTGGAAAAGGAAAAAAACTTCTTCGAAGTGGGCGACCTGGAATTGGAGAGCGGCCAGGTGCTGCGCCAGGCTCGGCTTTGCTACCAGGTCATCGGGCGGCCGAATGCGGCGCGGGACAACCTGGTGCTGATTCCCAGCTACTACGGTGGCTCACATTGGGGCAGCCTGCCCCTGCTTGGCGCAGGTAGTCCGTTGGCGCGCGGCGAACACTGCGTGGTGTTGACCAACCTGTTCGGTGCCGGCTGGTCGAGTTCACCGAGCAACGCCGTCGAGGGTCAACGCGGCGCGGATTTTCCGCGGGTGTCCCTGGGCGACAACGTCGAGGCGCAGCATCGCCTGCTCGACGCGCTGTTCGGCGACTGGCATCTGGCGCTGGTCTGCGGCTGGTCGATGGGCGGCATGCAGGCCTACGCCTGGGCGCTGCGTCATCCTGACAAGGTCGCGAGCATCCTGCCGTTCTGCGCCACCGCGCGTTGTTCCGCGCACAACCGGGTGTTCCTCGATGGCGTGCGCGCCGCCTTGTGCGCCGATGGCGCCTGGCAGGGCGGGCGCTACACGACGCCGCCGCATGCCGGCCTGCGGGCCTTCGGTCGGGTGTATGCCGGTTGGGCCTACTCCCAGGCCTTTTATAGAAAGGCGCTTTACCGGGCGCTGGGCTTCGCCGACGTCGATGCGCTGCTGGCGTTCTGGGAGGAAGACCATCTCGCCCAGGACGCCAACGACCTGCTCTGCGTGCTGGACACCTGGCAGTGTGCCCAGCCGGCGCTGGCCGAGTTGCCCGGCATTCGCGCACGGACCCTGGCGATGCCCTGCCGCAGCGATCTGTACTTCACCGTGGCGGACGCCGAGGAGGAGGTGCGTGCGATCCCGGGCGCACAACTGCGCGTGCTGGACTCGGACTGGGGGCACTGCGCCGGTGGCCCTGGGCGCGAGGCGCAGGCAATGGCCCAGGTGTTTGCGGCGATGGATGCGTTGCTGGCCGGCTGAAGCGCGCGCCTCGACAAACGCGCGGGTCGCCGTGGCGCAGAAGGGCAGAGCCCCAGCGCGTGGGCTGCCGGCTCCCCAGGGCGTCGGCGACCAGCCGGAGCGTCGTGAGGCTAGGCCTCGTCGCCGTGGCAGACCTGGCCATCGACCAGTGTGTAGCGCACTCGGCCCGGCAGCGTCTGGCCAAGGAACGGGCAGTTGCGCCCGCGCGAGTACCAGTGCTCGCCGGCGGTGCTCGGCGCGCTGGGGTCGAAGATCACCAGGTCGGCTGCACCGCCGACGCGCAGTTGCCCTGTCGGTAGGCGCAGGGCCTCGGCCGGGCCCTGGGTAAGGCGTGCGAGTAGCGTCGGCAGGTCGAGCAGGCCGTCCTCCACCAGGCGCAGGGCCAGCGGCAGCAACAGCTCGACGCTGGCGATGCCCGGCTCGGTGGCGGCGAAAGGCGCGGCCTTGGCGTCCGCCTCGTGGGGCTGGTGGTGGCTGGAGATGGCGCCGATCACGCCGCTGGCGAGTGCTTCGCGCAGACCCTGGCGGTCCGCCTCGCTGCGCAGTGGCGGTTGCACGTGATAGAGGCTGGAGAAGCCTTCCAGCACCTCGTCGTTGAGCAGCAACTGGTAGAGCGCCACGTCGGCGCTTACCGGCAGGCCACGGGCCTGTGCCTCGGCGATCATCTGCGCGCCACGGGCGCTGGTCAGCTGGCTGAAGTGCGCGCGCACGCCGCTCTGTTCGACCAGCAGCAGCGTGCGCGCCAGGGCCAGGGTCTCCGCCGTTTCGGGAATGCCGGCGAGTCCCAGCAGACTGGCGGTGGGGCCTTCGTGGGCCATGCCGCCCTCGGCCAGCGCGGTATCCTGGCAGTGGAAGACCAGGGTCAGGTCGAAGGTGGCGGCGTACTCCAGCGCACGGCGCAGGTTGCGGCTGCTGGCGAATTCACGCAGGCCGTCGCCGAAGGCCACGCAGCCGGCATCGCGCAGTGCCACCAGCTCGGCCAGGCGCTCGCCGTCCAGGCCACGGGTCAGCGCGCCGATCGGGAAGACCTTGGTGTGGCCGGCTTCACGGGCGCGGTCGAGGATTAGCTCGGCCACCGCTGGGGTGTCGAGGATCGGCCGGGTCAACGGTGGGCAACACAGGCTGGTGACGCCGCCGGCGGCCGCCGCACGGGTCTCGCTGGCGATGCTGCCCTTGCGGCTGTAGCCCGGCTCGCGCAGGGCCACGTCGAGGTCGACCAGGCCGGGCGCGGCGACCAGGCCGTGGGCGTCGATGCTGCGCTGGGCGCTGAAGTCCTCCGGTGCCTGGCCGATGCCGACGAGGCGCCCGCCGGTGAGGTAGAGGTCCGTCACCGCGTCCAGGCCGCTGGCCGGATCGATGACGCGAGCACCCTGAATGTGGATGTTCATCAGGCTTGCTCCCCGTTCTGCTGGTCGATCTGGCGTTGCGTGGTCTGGCCGCTCATGGCCATGGAGAGCACCGCCATGCGCACGGCGATGCCATAGGTCACCTGGTTGAGGATCACCGAGTGGGGGCCGTCGGCCACCGCCGAATCGATCTCCACGCCGCGGTTGATCGGTCCCGGGTGCATGACGATGGCGTCCGCCGCGGCGCGCGCCAAGCGAGCCTCGGTGAGGCCGTAGAGGCGGAAGAACTCGCCTTCGCTGGGTAGCAGGCCGCCCTGCATGCGTTCGCGCTGCAGGCGCAGCATGATCACCACGTCGACGTCCTCGAGCCCGGCGTGCATGTCGTTGAACACTCGCACGCCGAACTGCTCTATGCCCACCGGCAGCAGGGTGCGCGGGGCGATCACGCGAATATCCGGGCAGCCCAGGGTCTTCAGCGCGGTGATGTTCGAGCGCGCCACCCGCGAGTGCAGGATGTCGCCGACGATGGCTACCTTGAGGTTCTCGAAGCTGCCTTTGTGGCGGCGGATGGTGAGCATGTCGAGCATGCCCTGGGTGGGGTGCGCGTGGCGTCCGTCGCCGCCGTTGATCACCGCTACGTCGGGGCACACGTGCTCGGCGATGAAGTGCGCGGCGCCGGAGTCGGCATGCCGCACCACGAACATGTCGGCGGCCATCGCCTCGAGGTTGCGCAAGGTGTCGGTCAGGGTCTCGCCCTTGCTGGTCGAGCTGGTCGACACGTTGAGGGTGATGACGTCAGCCGAGAGACGCTTGGCGGCCAGCTCGAAGGTGGTGCGGGTACGCGTGGAGTTCTCGAAGAACACATTGCACACCGTCTTGCCGCGCAGCAGCGGGACCTTCTTCACGGCGCGCGCGCCGACTTCGAGGAAGGAGTCGGCGGTATCGAGGATCTCGGTGAGCAGCGCTCGCGGCAGTCCGTCGAGGGACAGGAAGTGACGCAGCTGACCCTGGTCGTTGAGTTGCAGGGGGCACTGTGCGGCGATGGGCATGGTGGGTGGCCTTGATCAGGAGGCGGAGAGGGTCTGCAGCTCCAGGGCGAGCGGCGCGGCGGTCAATTTTACCCGCTCGTCGGCCGCCAGCGACAGACTGGCGCCCACCACGTCGGGGCGAATGGGCAGCTCGCGGGCATCCAGGTCGAGCAGGCAGACCAGGGTCACACTGGCCGGACGGCCGTAATCGAACAGCTCGTTCAGCGCGGCGCGGATGGTACGCCCACTCATCAGTACGTCATCGATCAGTACCAGGTGCTGGTCGTCGACCTCGAACGGCAGCTCCGAAGGCTGTACCTGCGGGTGCAGGCCGTTGCGGGTGAAGTCGTCACGGTAGAAGGAGACATCCAGCACGCCCAGCGGGGAGTCGTCGCCCAGCTGTTCGAGCAGGGCCTGGGCGACCCAGACGCCGCCGGTGCGGATGCCGACGAAACGCGGGGTGTCGATGCCGCGGCGCCGCAGGTGGTCGCTCAATTGCGTCGCCATGACGGGAAGCAGGTCGGCGGGATCGGGCAGGTTCATGGGCGTCTCCGTGCGCATTTGTCGCGGCGGTGCGATCCGCCAGGGTCATTGGGCGTTTTGTTCCAGCCAGCCTTGCAGCAGTAGGGCGGCGGCCAGGGCATCCACCGGGTCTTCGCGATAGCCGCCACGCTGGCCCTGGGCCAGGCGTTGGCCCTTGGCCTCGTAGGTGGTCAGGCGTTCGTCGTGGGTGAATACCGGCAGGTTGAAGCGGCCGTGCAGGCGGCGGGCGAACTTCTCCGCGCGCTCGCTCATGGCACTGGGCGTGCCGTCCATGTTCAGTGGCAGGCCGACCACCAGCGCGTCCGGCTGCCATTCGCGCATCAGGGCTTCGACGCGGGTCCAGTCCGGCACGCCGTCGCGGGCCTTGAGCACGGAGAGTTCGCGGGCCTGGCCGGTGATCACCTGGCCGACGGCGACGCCGATCTGCCGGGTGCCGTAGTCGAAGCCGAGCAGCAGGCGCGGAGCACTCATGCGTGGCCCGCCTGGCGGGCGAGCAGGTTGAGGTCCACGCCCAGCTGTGCGGCGGCGGCGGCCAGGCGCTGGCCAGGCGCGACGTCGAACAGGATCGAGGGATCGCAGGGGCAGCTCAGCCAGGTGTTCTCGGCCAGCTCACTCTCCAACTGACCGGGCGCCCAGCCGGCGTAGCCGAGGGCGATGAGGTGGCGCTCGGGACCTTCATTGGCACCAATCGCGAAGAGCACGTCCTGGGACGTGGTCAGCGCCAGCTCGCCGAGCGCCAGGGTTGCCTGGTACTGCGGGCCGGCGGGATGCAGCACGAAGCCGCGCTCGGTCTGCACCGGGCCGCCTTCGTAGATCGGTACGCCGCGGCAATGCGCGGCCGGCTCGACGCCGGGGCGCAGCTGCGCCATGACATCGGCGAGATCGAGTCCGCCGGGACGGTTGACCACCAGGCCCATGGTGCCTTTGTCATCGTGCTCGACCAGGTAGACCAGCGTCTGCGCGAAGTGCTCGTCCTCGAGCTGCGGCATGGCGATCAGCAGGTGGTTCTTCAGGGAAGTGGGGGCGCTTTTCATGGGGCACTAGTTTGGGGCTCTGCGCGGCAAGCCACAAGCCGCCGGCGCATCAGCGGCTGGAAAGGCGGTCGCCGCGCTCGAAGCGCCAGGTGCGGATGATCTCCAGGCGGTCGATGTCGGCCAGGTCGCCGCTGAACGGTGCGTAGGGCGCGGCCAGGCGCACGATGCGCTGCGCTGCGCGATCGAGCACCGGCTGGCCGGAGGATTCCAGCACCTGGACCTCGTACAGCGAGCCGTCGCGGTTGATCGACACCAGCAACCGCAACTGCCCGTAGATACGTGCCCGGCGGGCCTCGTCGGGGTAGTTGAGGTTACCGACCTGCTCGACCTTCTTGCGCCAGGCCTCCTTGTACCAGGCGCCCTTGTCGCGCATCGTCGAGGCGGCGTTGAGGCGATGGATCTTCGGCCGCTTGGCGTACAGCTCGCGCTCTTCGGCGAGCTCCGCCTCGAGGCTGGCGATCTCGTCCGAGAGGCGTGCGCGCTCGGCGTCCGGGGTGACCGTCGGCTGCTCCGGACTGGGCGGCTGCTGGGCTTTGTCTACCGCGACCTGCTGTGGTTGCGGCGCCCGGGTGGTGAGCACCTTCTGTGGCTGTGGCGGACTCGGCGGAGGCGTCGGCGCGGCCTGCGCGACGGGGTTGATGCGGGTGTCCTGGAAGGGGGCGAGCTCCGTGGTGCGTGGCCGTTCGGCCTGTTCCAGCGAGCCGCTGCCCTGCTGGTTGTCGGCGGCGAGAAAGTCGGCCTTGTCCGGCTTTTGCTCCTGGCTGAAGGTCGACAGGGTGACCTCCAGTGACTTGCTCGGTGGCGCCGCCTCCGGAAAGGCGAAGCCGACCCCAAGCAGCAGGGCCGCGTGCAACAGCGCCGCCAGCATCAGCGTGAAGCCCAGGCGGTCCGCGGAGCGGACCGTCGGCGGGGCGACGCGGGGCGAGGACACGGCTGCATTCATCGTTACTTACCACAGGGTCCGCCGGCGGCAGAGGACCGCCGGCATGGTGGGCTCGCGGCGCTCAGGCGCGCTGCAGCTTGCCTTCGATGGCGTCCATCAGGCGCTCGCCGATCCGTGTGTCGTAGGCCGCGTCGATCTCGCGGATGCAGGTCGGACTGGTCACGTTGATCTCCGTGAGGTAGTCGCCGATCACATCCAGGCCGACGAACAGCAGGCCGCGCTCGCGCAGTGCCGGGCCGACCTGGGCGGCGATCCAGCGGTCCCGCTCGCTCAGCGGGCGCGCCTCGCCACGCCCGCCGGCGGCCAGGTTGCCGCGGGTCTCGCCGGCGGCGGGAATGCGCGCCAGGCAGTAGTCCACCGGCTCGCCGTCGATCATCAGGATGCGCTTGTCACCGTCCTTGATCGCCGGCAGGTAGCGCTGCGCCATGATCTGCCGGCGACCGTGGTCGGTCAGCGTCTCGAGGATCACCGAGAGGTTCGGGTCGCCCTCGCGATGGCGGAAGATCGAGGCGCCGCCCATCTCGTCCAGGGGTTTGAGAATGACGTCACCGTGTTCGGCGGCGAACTGGCGCAGGATGTCGGCCCGTCGGCTCACCAGGGTCGGCGGCGTACACTGCGGGAACTGCGTGGCGAAGAACTTCTCGTTGCAGTCGCGCAGGCTCTGCGGACGGTTCACCACCAGCGTGCCGCGGCGTTCTGCCAGTTCCAACAGGTAGGTGGCGTAGACATACTCGCTGTTGAACGGCGGGTCCTTGCGCATCAACACCACGTCCAGTTCGTCCAGGGCGATGTCTTCTTCCTCGCCCAGGGTGAACCAGCGCGCGGGGTCGGCGAACACCTGCAGGGCGCGCACGCGTCCGCGGGCCCGGTCGCCGAGCTGGTAGAGGTCCTGGGGTTCCAAGTAGTGCAGCGACCAGCCGCGCGCTTGGGCGGCGAGCAGCATGGCCAGTGAGCTGTCCTTCTTGTAGGAGATGCTCGCGATGGGGTCCATGACAATCCCGAGGCGAACGCTCATGGGGTGATCCTCCAGAAAATGGGGCGAGGGGCCGACGGGCCCGGGCAAGGCGTGAAGGGTCGCTTCCGGGGGCCTTGGGGTCAAGGGAAAAACCTTGTCCCGCGGGGGCTTGTGGTCTGCCCTGGGAGAGTGTGCTAAAACAGCTGCGGCGCGGTTGTGCGGTCCTTGCCGGCCGTCTCCGGCCGCGTGACGGAACCGACAAGGCGGTGCAGCGACATGGAACAGCATGCCGATGGTTTGAGGGTGATGGTGATCGACGACTCCAAAACGATTCGTCGTACGGCCGAGACCCTGCTCAAGAAAGTGGGATGCGACGTTATCACCGCGGTGGACGGCTTCGACGCCCTGGCGAAGATCGCCGACAGTCACCCGCGGATCATTTTCGTCGACATCATGATGCCGCGTCTGGACGGCTATCAGACCTGTGCCCTGATCAAGAACAACAGCACCTTCCGTGGCACGCCGGTAATCATGCTGTCCTCCAAGGACGGCCTGTTCGACAAGGCCAAGGGACGCATCGTCGGTTCCGACCAATACCTGACCAAACCTTTCAGTAAGGAAGAGCTGCTGGGCGCGATCAAGACCCACGTACCGGATTTCACCCCGGTGGAGCAGGCTTCCTGACGTTATTTTTCTGATTCTGGGGAACCCGCATGGCCCGTATTCTGATCGTCGATGATTCGCCTACCGAGATGTACAAGCTCAGCGCCATGCTCGAGAAGCACGGCCACCAGGTCCTCAAGGCGGAAAACGGTGCCGACGGCGTCGCTCTGGCGCGCCAGGAAAAGCCCGATGCGGTACTCATGGACATCGTCATGCCCGGCCTCAACGGCTTCCAGGCCACCCGCCAGCTAAGCAAGGACGCGGAGACCTCGCAGATTCCGGTGGTGATCATCACCACCAAGGATCAGGAGACCGACAAGGTCTGGGGCAAGCGCCAGGGCGCGCGTGACTACCTCACCAAGCCGGTCGACGAGGACACCCTGGTCAAGACGCTGAACGCGGTGCTGGTCTGACCGACCACAGCGTCCACGGAGTCTCCAGCGGGGGTGCCATGCCGTCGATTTCTCCCTTTCAGCTGCTACAGGACATCGATCGCCGTTGTCGCGCCCGGGCGCGCCTGCCCGAAGCCGCCCAGCTCGAGCCGAACTGGAGCGGCGTGGGTTTTCGCCTGGCGGGACTGCAACTGGTCGCGCCCATGGGCGAGGTGGCCGAGGTGTTGCATGAGCCGCGCCAGACCCAACTGCCCGGGGTGAAGCCCTGGGTATTGGGGGTAGCCAATGTGCGTGGCCGGCTGCTGCCGATCATCGACCTGTGCCGTTTCATCGGGCGCGAGCCCTCGTCGCAGCGCAAGGAGCGGCGGGTGCTGGTGGTGGAGTTCGGCGAGATCTTCAGTGGCTTGCTGGTGGACGAGCTGCTGGGCATGCAGCATTTTCCGCGTAGCGCCTTCCGCGCCCAGTCGCAGGTCCAGGACGCCGCGTTGCAGCCGTTTCTCTGCGGGACCTTCGAGCAGGCGCAGGCATGGCAGGTGTTCAGCCCGCACATCCTCGCGCAGCACCAGGCGTTTCTCGACGTGGCGGCCTGAGCCGGCACCCAGGGGTGGCCGTTCGCGCGGCCTTTGATCATTTACGGATTCGATGCAGTAGGCCCGGGGGTAGGGCGGATATGAGTAGAGTGAACGTGGGACATCTGCTGGGCGGGATGCGCAGTAGTACGCTGATTGCCGGCCTGTTCGTCGTGCTGATCGTTTCCATCGTGCTGCTGTTCGCCAACTTCGCCTACCTGGAACGACAGGCCGGCTTCGACACCGAGTACCTCGGGCATGCCGGCGAACTGCGCGTGCTTTCGCAGCGCATCGCCAAGAACGCCAGCGAAGCGGCGACGGGCACCGCCGATGCCTACCCGCTGCTCAAGGCCGCGCGGGACGAGTTCGAGTCGCGCTGGCAGGCCCTGCGCGAGGGCATCGCCGACAGCTCCACACCGCCTGCCCCGGCGCCGGTGCAGGCGCAGATGGACGAGCTGCAGGGCGACTGGGACAGCCTGCGCGAAAACACCGATCGCATCCTCCAGGGGCGCGAGACGGTGCTGGCCCTGCATCAGGTCGCGCAGACCCTGGCGCAGACCATCCCGCAGTTGCAGAGCGACTACCAGCAGGTGGTCGAACGCATGATCGCCAGCGGCGCGCCGGCCTCCCAGGTGGCCATCGCCCAGCGGCAGGCGCTGCTTGCCGAGCGCATCCTCGGCTCGGTGAACAAAGTGCTCGCCGGCGACGACGACTCGGTGCAGGCCGCGGACGCTTTCGGCCGCGATGCCAGCCAGTTCGGTCGGGTTCTCGCGGCGATGCTCGGCGGCGATGCGCAGATGGGCATCGAGCAGGCCCAGGGGCCGGTAGCGCAGCGCCTCAACGACGTGGCGCGGCAGTTCGAGTTCGTCTCCGGCTCGGTCGAGCAGATCCTCGCCGCCTCGCCCGAGCTGTTCCAGGTCCGCGAATCGGCCAACACCATCTTCGGCGTCTCCCAGGTGCTGCTGGACAAGGCCTCACAATTGGTCGTCGCCATCGAGGCGCAGGTCGAGACGCGCAACCTGCACACGGTCGCCGGCTACCTGCTCGGCGCCCTGGCGCTGGCCTGCGTGCTGCTGATCGGCGTGGTGATCGTTCGCGACGCCCGCCGCACCGTCGACGAGAGCAAGGAAAAGAACGACCGCAACCAGGCCGCGATCCTGCGTCTGCTCGACGAGATCGCCGACCTCGCGGACGGGGACCTGACGGTGACGGCGACGGTGACCGAAGACTTCACCGGCGCCATCGCCGACTCCATCAACTACTCCATCGACCAATTGCGCGAACTGGTCGAGACCATCAACCAGACCGCAATGCGGGTGGCTTCCGCGGCCGAGCAGACCCAGACCACCGCGATGAACCTGGCCGAAGCCTCGGAGCACCAGGCGCAGGAGATCGCTGGCGCCTCGGCGGCGATCAACGAGATGGCGGTGTCCATCGATCAGGTGTCGGCCAACGCCGCGGAATCCTCGGCGGTGGCCGAGCGCTCCGTGGCCATCGCCAACAACGGCAGCGAGGTGGTGCATAACACCATCATCGGCATGGACAACATCCGCGAGCAGATCCAGGACACCGCCAAGCGCATCAAGCGCCTGGGCGAATCCTCCCAGGAGATCGGCGATATCGTCAGCCTGATCGACGACATCGCCGACCAGACCAACATTCTCGCCCTCAACGCCGCGATCCAGGCCTCCATGGCCGGCGATGCCGGGCGTGGTTTCGCCGTGGTCGCGGACGAGGTGCAGCGCCTTGCGGAACGGTCCTCCGCGGCGACCAAGCAAATCGAGGCGCTGGTGAAGACCATCCAGACCGATACCAACGAGGCGGTGATCTCCATGGAGCAGACCACCACCGAGGTGGTTCGCGGTGCGCGCCTGGCGCAGGATGCCGGTGTCGCTCTGGGCGAGATCGAGACCGTCTCCAGCTCGCTGGCTGCGCTGATCCAGAGTATTTCCAATGCAGCGCGCCAGCAGGCGTCGTCCGCGGGCCACGTTTCCAACACCATGAACGTGATCCAGGAAATCACCTCGCAGACCTCGGCCGGCACCACCGCCACTGCGCGCAGCATCGGTGAACTGGCCAAACTGGCCAGCGAGATGCGGCGTTCGGTGTCCGGTTTCACCCTGCCCGACGCTCAGCCCCGTGGCTGAGTGTCCTGAATTCCGGCGCCGCCTCGCGGCCCGGCCGACAGTGGAGTGGGCATGAGCGAACGCCACGACCAGATCGCCCTGGACTGGCTCAGGAGCGGCATCACCGAGGCGCTGACACAGGCCCGGCAGAGCCTCGAAGACTACGTCGAACAGCCCGCCGAGGAGGCGCCGCTGTACGACTGCCTGGAGCGACTGCACCAGGTGCGCGGCAGCCTGCGGATGGTTGAATTGCCCGGCGGCGCATTGCTCGCCGAGGAATTGCAGCTGTTGCTGCAGGCGCTGCTCGACGGGCGCGTGGAGGCCCGTACCCAGGCGATCGAAGAATTGATGCAGGGCATGTTGCAACTGCCGCGTTATCTGGAGCGGGTGCAACTGGCCGGACATGACCTGGCGCATCCGCTGCTGCCGCGGCTGAATGCGCTGCGCGAATTGCGCGGCGAGCCGGCGCTGCCCGAATCGCGCCTGTTCGATGTGCCCTTGCCGCCGAGCGCCCCGCCGCTCGACGCGGAGGTACTGGAACACCTGGGGCGTGCGGAAACCCAGGCGCAATTGCGCAAGTTGCGCCAACACCTGCAGATGGCCCTGCTCGGCCTGTTGCGAGGCGAGCAGACGGCGGCGCTGCTGGAGCACATGGGCAAGGTCTTCCAGCGCCTCTTCAAGCTCGCTCCACAGGCGCCGTTGGCACCCTTGTGGACGGCAGCGAGTGGTTTGGTCGAAGGCCTCGCCGTCGGTGGCATCGCCGCGGGGCCCGCCGTCAGCGAACTGTTGCGCCAGGTCGACCAGCGTCTGCGCCAATTACTCGAGCAGGGCGCCGAGGGCTTCGACCAGGCGCCACCGGCGGACCTGCTGCGCGGGCTGCTCTACCACATCGCGGCCGCCACCTCGGCCAGCCCGCAGATCGAGGCCTTACGCCAGGCCTATGACCTGAGCGCACCGACTGAGGACGAGTCGCGGCAACTTGAGGGCCCCGACCAGGACGCACTGCAGTCGGTGGTGGCCGCGCTGCGCGAAGAACTGGGGCGGGTCAAGGATGGCCTCGACCTGTTCGTCCACGGCGAGCGCCGGCAGCCGGAGACGCTCGCCAACCTGCGCCTGCCGCTCAAGCAGATCGCCGATACCTTGCTGATGCTCGGCCTGCAGGCCGAGCGGCAGCGCCTGAACGAACAGTTGCAGGTGCTCGATGCGCTGGTCAACGGCGAGCGTTCTGCCGATGAAGGGGCGCTGCTGGACATGGCGGCGGCCTTGCTCGAGATCGAGGTCGGTCTGGCAGCGCTGCTTGGCCAGGAAGAGGGCAACAGCGAGGACAGTCGCCTACCGACCACCGATATGGCGCAGATCCAGCGCCGCGTGGTGCGTGAGGCGAGGGTCAGCCTGGAGCAGGTCAAGGACGTGGTCGTCGAGTTCATCGCCGCGCAATGGTCCGCCGATGTGCTGGAGCCCGCGCCCGGTTTGCTCATGCAGACCGCTGGTGCCCTGCGCATGGCCGAGCAGAGTCGCGCCGCGGCCTTGCTCGAGGCCTGCGCGCGCTTCCTCCGCGAGAAGTGGCTGGAGGGCCAGGCGATTCCCGCCTGGGAACAGCTCGATGCGCTGGCCGACGGTATCAGTGCGCTGGATTACTACCTCGAACGCTGTGCGGAAGATCGCGCCGCACCGGGCGAGCGGATGCTCGATACCGCCGCCGAGAGCCTGGCACGCCTGGGTATCTCGCCGTCCGGCGAAGCGGCCGCCGTGGAGTTGCCATTGGCGCTCGCCGACGAAGCGCCGATGCTCTCCGAGCCCGAGCCCGAGCCCGAGCCCGAGCCCGAGCCCGAGCCCGAGCCCGAGCCCGAATCCGTTGCCGATGACGTCATCGAACCCCCGGTGATCGAGGTGCCAGCGGAGCCGGTGGCCGCGATCAACCCGCCTGCCCGCGAGGCGCCACCGAGCCTGCTGCCGCCGCCGGCGGGCGAAGAACCGGTGGACGAAGAGCTCATCGAGGTCTTCATCGAGGAAGCTGGCGAGGTGCGTGAGAGCCTCGCCGAGCAACTGCCCGAATGGCGTCTGGCGCCTGCCGCGCAACCTGCCATCGGCGAGGTGCGGCGAGCCTTCCACACCCTCAAGGGCAGCGGGCGCATGGTCCGCGCGCTGGTCATCGGCGAACTCGCCTGGGCGGTGGAGAACCTGCTCAACCGCCTGCTCGAACAGAGCATCGCCGCCAGCGCCGAGCTGGTCGAGGTGGTGGACGCGGTGTTCGAAGTGCTGCCGCAGTTGGTCGAGGAGTTCGCGGCCGGCCGCCAGCGCCAGCGTGACGACGTCGATCAGCTCGCCGCCGCGGCCCATGCCCTGGCGCGTGGCCGTCCGGTGCCGATGCCGGTGCTTGGTGCCGCGCCTGTGGCGGACGAGACGCCGGAGGACAGCGATCCTCTGCTGCTGGAGATATTCCGCAGTGAGGCTCTGGCGCATTTGCGTACCCTGGCGGACTTCTGCAAGCGTTGCCAGACTGCCGCGTTGCCCATCGACGAGACCCTGCAGCGAGCCCTGCACACGCTCAAGGGCAGCGCTCACATGGCCGGCGTACAGCCGATGGCCGAGCTCGCCGGCGCCATGGAGCGACTGGTTCGCGAGTATCGCCTGGCACTGCTGCCCTGCGAATCGGACGAAGCGCAGTTGCTGGGACGGGGCCACGATCTGCTCGAAGTAGGCTTGCAACGGGAAGACAGCCGACTGCGCGAACCGCTGCTGGGCGCAGGCGAATGCATCGCGGCGCTGGATCGGCAATTGGCCGAGCGCCTGGGCGCCGCCAATGAGCCTGAGGCGGCGACCGGCAGTCCGGTAGGGGACTTCCTGCATCGCGCGGTGGACGTCCTCGGCGAGGCGGAACGGCTCCTCGCGCTGTGTCAGGCACAGCCGAGCGAGGCGCCGCTGGCTGAGCTGCGCACGGCCCTGCAAACGCTGCAGGCGGACGCCGGGCAAATCGGTTTGAAGCCGCTGGAAGCCCTGGCCGCAGGCCTGGTTGATTGCCTGGAGCGCTTGCAGCACGCCGGTGCGCCCGATGCCTTGAGTCTCGCGCTGCTCGACGAAGGCGTCGAGGCGCTCAACGATCAGCTCGACCAGGCGGCGGGCGGCTCTCCGCTGAGCGACCACCCGCAACTGCTCGAACGTCTGCAATCCGTTCCGCTCGTTGCGCCCGGAGCGTCCCTGCCCGATGCTGCCGTAGAGCCAGAGCCAGAGCCAGAGCCAG
Source organism: Pseudomonas sp. R4-15 (assembly GCF_055768815.1). NCBI lineage: Bacteria > Pseudomonadati > Pseudomonadota > Gammaproteobacteria > Pseudomonadales > Pseudomonadaceae > Pseudomonas > Pseudomonas sp. R4-15. The sequence continues at coordinate 399,981 of NZ_CM147293.1, read as the reverse complement.
AGCCAGAGCCAGAGCCAGAGCCAGAGCCAGAGCCAGAGCCAGAGCCAGAGCCAGAGCCAGAGCCAGAGCCAGAGCCAGAGCCAGAGCCAGAGCCGAGCCTTGCAGCGCCTTCGGCGGAACAAGACCTGCTCGACCTGTTCCTGGACGAAGCCGGCGATCTGCTGCAGAGCGCCGACCTTTCACTGCAGCGCTGGCGCGACGGCGTAGCCGACAGCCTCGGCCTCGCGGCTCTGCAGCGTGACCTGCAGACCCTCGAGGGCGGCGCGCGGCTCGCCGGTCATGAACCGGTCGCCACGCTTGCCGATGCCTTGCAGGCCGTCTACGAAGCCCTGTTGGATCGTAATCTGACACCTCACAACGGCAACCTGGCGCTGCTCGAACGGGCTCACGCCGCGCTCGCTGAACAACTGCGGCTGTTGCGTCTGGGGGATGTGCCAGCGTGCTCCCAGGGGTTGCTCGATGACTTGCAGGGCTTGCGCCGCCAGGTCCGCGAGGAAAACCTGCAGCCGCTGACGAGGGCGCCCGAGCCCACCCGTGATGCCGAGCTGTTGGAGATCTTCCTGGAGGAAGGGTTCGACCTGCTCGAGCAGTCCGGCGCCTCCTTGCAGCGGTGGTTGAGCGATCCGGTGGACCTGCGCGAGATCGCCACCCTGCAGCGTGATCTGCACACGCTCAAGGGGGGGGCGCGGATGGCCGAGGTCACCGCGCTGGGCGATCTCGCCCACAACCTCGAGGATATCTACGAGGGCTTGGGCAGCACTCGCCTGCACTATGACGAAGCCCTGGCAAGCCTGCTCTTGCAATGCCAGGACCGTCTCGCCGACATGCTCGAGGGGCTGCGCGAAGGCCGCGAGCCGGAGCCCGCCGAAGACCTGCTGCAGGCGCTTGCCGCTTGGCGGGCGGGGCCACCCGCCGCGCCTCAAGCGGCCGAGGTTCGGTTGTCGCCGGCGGCACCGTCGTCGACGGTCGACGACGAGATTCTGGACATCTTCATCGAGGAAGCCGAAGAGCTGCTCGAAGGCTTCGACGCCGCCCTCGGTGCCTACCGCCAGGCACCGGACGAGCGTCAGCATCGCGAAGAACTGTTGCGTCTGCTGCACACCTTCAAGGGGGGCGCGCGGCTGGCGGGCCAGCGTGCGCTCGGCGACTTGGCGCACAACCTGGAGCAGCGCATCGGCGAGACTGGCGAGCGGCCGGACGCGGTGCTGTTCAGCGACCTCGATCAGGGCCAGGCGGGATTGCGTCAGGGGCTGCGGTTGTTGCAGCAGCAGCGCCATGCCGAGCCGGCTGCGGCGCCGCCCGCGACCGCTGTCGAGCCGCCCTCGGCGCAACCCCAGGCGCCCAGCGTGAACGCGCGGCGGGCGCCCCAGGAACAGGTGCGGGTCGCGGCGGAGTTGCTCGAATCGCTGGTCAACCTGGCCGGCGAGACCTCGATCTTCCGTAGCCGTGTTGAGCAACAGGTGAGCGACGCCACGGCCACCCTGGGCGAGATGGAAGCGACCATCGAACGCATGCGTGACCAGTTGCGCCGCCTGGATACCGAGACCCAGGCGCAGATCCTCTCCCGTCAGCAGGACATCGAGCGCAGCGGCTACGAGGACTTCGATCCGCTGGAAATGGACCGTCACTCGCAACTGCAGCAGCTCTCCCGGTCGCTGTTCGAGTCCGCCTCGGACCTGGTCGACCTGAAGGAAACCCTGGCGAACCGCAACCGTGACGCCGAGGTGCTGCTGGCCCAGCAGGCACGGGTCAATACCGAGCTGCAGGAAGGCCTGATGCGGACCCGCATGGTGCCGTTCGAGCGCCTGGTGCCGCGCCTGCGCCGCATCGTCCGGCAGGTCGCCGAGGAGCTCGACAAGGCGGTCGATTTCCAGGTCGGCAACGCCGAGGGCGAGCTCGATCGCAGCATCCTGGAGCGTATCGTCGCGCCGCTGGAGCACATGCTGCGCAACGCCGTCGATCATGGTCTCGAGGACACCGAGCAGCGTCTGGCGGCCGGCAAGCCGCGACAGGGCCAGATCAGTCTGGAGATCGGCCGGGAGGCTGGCGACGTGGTCATCCGCCTGGCCGACGACGGTCGCGGCATCGACCTCGCCGCGGTTCGCCGCAAGGCGATCGAGCGGGGCCTCATGCAGGCGGACGACGAACTCGACGAGCAGCAGGTGCTGCAGTTCATCCTCGAGGCCGGATTCTCCACCGCCAGCCAGGTCACCCAGATTTCCGGGCGTGGCGTCGGCATGGACGTGGTCAACGCGGAGATTCGTGCGCTCGGCGGTAGCATGCAGATCCTTTCCGAGGCCGGTCGGGGCACGCGCTTCGTCATCCGCCTGCCGTTCACCGTCTCGGTCAATCGCGCGCTGATGGTGTACTCGGGCGAGGACCTCTACGCCGTTGGCCTGAACACCGTAGAGGGCATCGTGCGGGTCTCCGCCCTAGAGCTGGAAGCCTACTACGCGACCAGTGCGCCGCGCCTGGAATACGCCGGGCAGACTTACGCGTTGCACTACCTCGGCGAACTTCTGGGTAATGGCAGTCAACCCAAGTTGACCGGCCAGAGCCTGCCACTGCCGGTTCTGCTGCTGCACTCGGCGGACGTTGCCCTGGCGTTGCAGGTGGATAGTCTGGCGGGTTCCCGGGAAATCGTGGTGAAGAGCCTGGGGCCGCAGTTCGCCGCGGTTCCGGGAATTTCCGGAGCGACCCTGCTCGGCGATGGCCGGGTGGTGGTGATCCTCGACCCGCTGGCGCTGCAGCGCGCGCGTCAGCAGCGCCAAGGAGGCACGCGCGAGCCGCAGGAGGCGCTGGTCGAGAGCCCGAAGCGGACGACGCGGGTGATGGTGGTGGATGACTCGGTGACGGTGCGCAAGGTGACCGGACGCCTGCTCGAACGCCATGGCATGCAGGTCAGTACCGCCAAGGACGGTGCCGAAGCGCTGCTGCTACTGCAGGAGCAACGCCCCGATGTGCTCCTGCTGGACGTCGAGATGCCGCGCATGGACGGCTTCGAAGTCGCCACGCGCATACGCCACGACGAACAGCTCAAGGACTTGCCGATCATCATGATCACCTCGCGTACCGGCGAGAAGCACCGCGAACGGGCGCTGGCCATTGGCGTGGACGACTACCTCGGCAAGCCCTACCAGGAAAACCAGCTGCTGGCGCGCATTGCCGAGCTGGCTGGCAACGGCTAAGGAGATCCGTGATGAGCGAGCACGCCGCGCCCGTCGACACCCTCAATGCGCTGATCCTTTCGCTGGCCGATCGGCAGTTGCTGCTGCCCAGCGTGGCACTGGCCGAGCTGATCGGCCAGCAGGGCGTGACGCCCGTGCCGGGCGCGCCGGACTGGCTGTTGGGAACCCTGAACTGGCGCGAGCGGCAGGTACCCTTGCTGTCCTTCGAGCGCGCTTCCGGCGGCCACACCGAGGGGCAGGGACGCCTGCGCATCGGTGTGTTCAATGCCATTGGCGGCCATCCCGGGCTTTCCCACTATGCCCTGCAGTTGCGTGGCATCCCGCACTCCCTGAGGGTCGACGCACGGTTGCCGCGTGCCGAAGCGCCGCTGGGAGCGTTGGAGCTGGACGCCGCCAGCCTCGGTGAGCGGGTGCTGAAGATTCCCGACCTGGATGCGCTGGAGCGCATGCTGGTCGGCGCTCTGGCGGATCTTGGCTGAGCGCTTCTGGAGCAGACCTCTGTGAGGCGTGCGGATAGCTGCCTATGGCCGCGCGTTTTTGGCGAAGTAGGGAGTAACAGGTCTTTGCCACCGAAGGCCCGGTGTACCTGCTCTAATCTGAATCTGAGCCGCTGGTGTTTGCGGTTTTGTGCTTGGGCGTAGAAGCGTCGCGCTTTCCTCGGATGGGACGACAGGTTTCGCCCTGCACGGCGACCTACTTCTTCTTGAGTGCGGATGGCCGCCCCGATCAAGAAGAAGTAGGCAAGAAGAAGACCACCCCACCATCCGGCCCCGGCCGCGCCAGCGGGCGGGGCCGGATCGCCGGGGCAATGGTTTTGCCCTCTTTTGCCGCGGCCGGCGAGGTGCAACAAAAGAGGGTCGCCCAGGAGGGCGAAACAGGGAGTCCCGGAGGAACGCCGACAACCGTCCTTCGTCCTTTGGCACCGAAGGCCCGGTGCACGGGAGACGCGGAGCGTCTCGGGAGGCATGCCCACGCAGGAGCGTGGGAACGATCAGATGAGCCGCTTCTACGCGTGACCTCGCACCACTCAACCCTTGCCGCGCGTCCGCGTCAGCCCGGGCTCGGCATGCTTGGCCAGGTGGTCGAGGATCATCCCCGCCACATCCTTGCCCGTGGTCTGCTCGATGCCTTCCAGGCCCGGCGAGGAGTTCACCTCCATCACCAGCGGCCCGTGGTTGGAACGCAGGATGTCGACACCGGCCACCGCCAGGCCCATCACCTTGGCCGCGCGGATCGCGGTGGAGCGTTCCTCGGGGGTGATCTTGATCAGGCTGGCGCTGCCGCCGCGATGCAGGTTGGAGCGAAACTCGCCCGGCTTGGCCTGGCGCTTCATCGCCGCGATCACCCGGTCGCCGACGACGAAGCAGCGGATGTCGGCACCGCCGGCCTCGCGGATGTACTCCTGCACCATGATGTCCTGCTTGAGCCCGAGGAACGCCTCGATCACCGATTCGGCGGCCTTCTGGGTCTCGGCCAGTACCACGCCCATGCCTTGGGTGCCTTCGAGCACCTTGATCACCAGCGGCGCGCCGCCGACCATCTGGATCAGGTCGGGGATGTCGTCGGGGGAGTGCGCGAAGCCGGTCACCGGCAGGCCGATGCCCTTGCGCGAGAGCAGTTGCAGGGCTCGCAGCTTGTCCCGCGAGCGGCTGATGGCGACCGACTCGTTGAGCGGATAGACCCCCATCATCTCGAACTGGCGGAGCACCGCGCAGCCGTAGAAAGTCACCGAGGCGCCGATCCGCGGGATCACCGCGTCGAAGCCCTCCATGGGTTGGCCGCGGTAATGGATCTGCGGCTTGTGGCTGGCGATGTTCATGTACGCCCGCAGGGTATCGATGACTTGCATCTGGTAGCCGCGCTGTTCGCCGGCCTCCAGCAGACGTCGGGTCGAATACAGGCGGGGATTACGCGACAGCACGGCGATCTTCATGGGGCACCGATGAGAATCTGGGGTTTGTCCTGGACGTAGGCCAGTGCCGGATTGACCAGCAGGCCGCCCTCCACCAGTGCCTTGGCACCGAGCAGTACCCGGTAGCGCATGGTCTTGCGGCAGGCGAGGGTGAATTCCACGGGCCAGGCGCGATCGCCCAGCGCCAATAGAGTACGGATGGCGTAGCGCGTTTGCACCTGGCCGTTGGAACTCTTGATGGTCTTGCGGCGCAGCAGCGGCGCCTCGCAGCGATGGCGGCGCTGCACCAGGGTGCCTATGTGCGCGGTGAAACGCACCCAGCGCTCGCCGTTGCGCTCGAACTCGGTGATTTCCGTGGCGTGCAGCGCGGAGGTGCTGGCACCGGTGTCGATCTTCGCGCGCACGCCGACCATCCCCAGGTCGGGCAGGGCGATCCACTCGCTCAGGCCGATCACCGCGAGCTGGTCGTTGGAGTTCAAGCGGGCGCACCTCCGTGCGGTATGGACGTCGGGACGGATTGCCGGCGACGGGCGGGCTGTGGTCCGATGCACACAACCCTACAACAGCGTGGTGACATGAGCGAGAACGACGACGACCGGGTACGCCTGGACAAGTGGCTATGGGCGGCGCGCTTCTTCAAGACCCGCGCCCTGGCCAAGGCGGCCATCGAAGGCGGCAAGGTGCACTGCGGCGGTGAGCGTTGCAAGCCCGCCAAGGAGCCGCGGGTGGGTGATGAGTTGGTGATTCGCACCGGTTTCGAGGAGCGCACCGTGATCATCAAGGCGCTATCGGCGGTCCGGCGTGGCGCGCCGCAGGCCCAACTGCTCTACGAGGAGACCGCCGAAAGCCTGCAGCGTCGCGAGCAGGCGGCCGAACTGCGCAAGGCCGGCGCCCTGGGCGTGCAGACCGAGGGCCGGCCGAGCAAGAAGCAGCGCCGGCAGATCCATCATCTGCACGCTTGGCGTGACTAGCTAGCGATGCGCCTCTCGCACCAGTTCGAGGCGGCTGAGCAGTGGCAGCTTCTCGGCGACCCAGAGGCCAGGCCGGGCTGCCCACTGCAGCCCGGCCGCGAGCTGCGCCCCTAGCGGCGTGCAGTAGCCCAGCGCCAGCGCCAGCAGGGTGACGACGCTGCCGGCGACCAGATCGTCGCTCAGCCAGTGCGCCCCGGCCACCAGACGCGGCAGCATGAAGATGCCCGCGATAGCCAGTACCAGCGCGCGGCGCCGGCCGCCGGTGACGATCGCCATGTACAGCCCCCAGAGCATCAGTACCGAGGCATGGTCGCCAGGGAAGCTGCGGCTGGAGCGGTCCTTGAGTTCGAATACCCGCTCGAGCAGGGGAAAGGCATCGCTCAGGTGATAGCCGCCCAGTTGCATGGAAGGGCTGGCGTGCTGCCAGCCCATCGGCGTGGACGACTTGTCGAAGAGTACGCGCAGCACCAGCAGCATCAGCAGCAGGGCGACGAAGACGAAGAAGCCGTGGCGCAGTTGCCCCTTGGGAAAGGCCCAGTCGGCGCGGATCAGCAGCGTGAGCATCAGCGCGCCGATGAGAATGTCGGCCAGGCGCGTACTGGCCAGTGCCCAGAGCGCATCCCAGGCCCAGACATGGCCAAGGCTGCCGTTGAGTACGCGGTAGGCGTGCAGGTCCGCCGCATCCCAGAGTTCCCGGGTGGCAGGCAATAGCCAGGAGCCGAACAGCGCGGCGGCGAGCAACAGGCAGGCCACGAAGGCTTGCGGGCGCCAGCGAGGTTGGGCGGGATCGGGGTTCATTGAGGGCTCCAAGGCAGGATTAAATGACAAATGCTAGCGCTCGCTCGTTGCGGGTAACGCAGGATTGAGGGGCTGTTCAGAGTGCGTTCAGCTACCGGCGTCGGTCGTCTCGGCATGGCTCGGCAACGGCTTATCGCCTAGAATCCGCCTCTTTTCCCGCGAGTTCGTCGAGCCATGTCCGATTTCACCCAGCGTTTCCTCTTCGACGATACCGACGTGCGCGGCGAACTGGCCGTGCTCGAGCAGAGCTACGGCCACGTGCTGGCCAAGCACCCCTATCCGGAGCCGGTAGCGCAGTTGCTCGGTGAACTACTGGCGGCCGCCGCCTTGCTGGCCGGTACCCTCAAGTTCGAGGGCCTGCTGGTACTGCAGATGCGCAGCGAGGGTGCGGTGCCGCTGCTGATGGTCGAATGCTCCAGCGAGCGCGAGGTGCGCGGCATTGCGCGTTACCACGCCGAGCAGATCGAGGCCGGCAGCGGCCTGGCGCAGCTGATGCCCAGTGGCGTGCTGGCGATCACCGTCGATCCCCGCGATGGCCAGCGCTACCAGGGTGTGGTGCCGCTGGAAGGACAGGACCTGGCCGAGTGCCTGGGCAGCTACTTCGCCCAGTCCGAGCAGTTGCCCACGCGCTTCTGGCTGCACGCCGACGGGCGCCGCGCTCGTGGCCTACTGCTGCAGGCGCTGCCGGCCGATCGCCAGCGCGATCCGGAGGCGCGCGCCAATGCCTGGGAGCACCTGGTGACCCTCGCCGACACGCTGTCCGCCGAGGAGCTGCTCGGGCTCGACAACGAGACGCTGCTGCACCGTCTCTACCACCAGGAGCCGGTACGCCTGTTCGACCCGTTGCCGTTGTGCTTCTCCTGCAGCTGCACCCGTGAGCGTTCGGCCAATGCATTGGTCAGCCTGGGCGAGCACGATGCCCGGCAACTGGTCGAGGAGTGTGGTGGCACGGTGGAAATCGACTGCCAGTTCTGCAACCAGCGCTACCTGTTCGATGCCGCCGACGTGGCGCAGTTGTTCGCCGGTGGCGGCAGCCAGGGGCCGGCCGCGACCCGTCACTGAGCGGGTCTCTGACTCGACAGTCTCCACAAGGCCGGCCCGCTTCTGGCATAATCGGCGGTACCCTTTTCGCTGTAGTGGTCGCAGGCGCGCACTACAAAGGTTCAGAGAAATCGGCTGCACGCCGACGAGGATACTCATGACGCAAGCCAACCCTGCCGTGTACACCGACATCAGCACCGCGCAATTGGTCGAAGAGGCCATTCGCCGGGGCGAAGGCGAGCTGGCGGCCAATGGCGCGCTGGTCGTCAAGACCGGCCATCGCACCGGCCGCTCCCCGGCCGACCGTTTCATCGTCGATGAACCCGGTTCCAGTGCCAAGATTGCCTGGGGCGCGATCAACCGTCCGTTCCCGGCTGACAAGTTCGACGCCCTCTGGGAGCGCGTCTCGGCCTATGTCGGCGAGCGCGAGCGCTTCGTTTCCCACGTGCATGTCGGTTCCGATCCGGCGCACTACATCCCGGTGAGCATGACCACCGAGACGGCTTGGCACAACCTGTTCGGGCGTTGCCTGTTCATCAATCCGGAGACCTTCAACCCGGATTCGCGCGAGCAGTGGGAAATCCTCAACGCCCCCGGCTTCGTCTGCGAACCCGAGCGTGACGGCACCAACTCCGACGGTACCGTGATCCTCAACTTCGCCCGCAAGAAGGTGCTGATCGCCGGCATGCGCTACGCCGGCGAAATGAAGAAGGCCATGTTCGGCGTGCAGAACTTCCTGCTGCCGGAAAAAGACGTGCTGCCGATGCACTGCGCCGCCAACGTCGGCGAAGAAGGCGACGTCACCCTGTTCTTCGGCCTGTCCGGTACCGGCAAGACCACCCTGTCCGCCGACGAAAGCCGTTACCTGATCGGTGACGATGAGCACGGCTGGGGCGTGGGCACCGTGTTCAACATCGAGGGCGGCTGCTACGCCAAGTGCATCGACCTCACCGAGAAGAACGAGCCGGTGATCTGGAAAGCCATCCAGTTCGGTTCGGTGCTGGAGAACGTGGTGCTCGACGAGCAGCGCACCCCGGACTACACCGATGACAGCCTGACCCAGAACACCCGCGCCTGCTACCCGCGCGACTTCATCGCCAAGCGTGCCGAGACCAACCGTGGCGGCGAGCCGAACGCGGTGATCTTCCTCACCTGCGACCTGACCGGTGTACTGCCGCCGGTGTCGATCCTCAACAACGAGCAGGCGGCCTACCACTTCCTCTCCGGTTACACCGCTCTGGTCGGTTCCACCGAGATGGGTTCGGGCGGCGGCATCAAGTCGACCTTCTCCACCTGCTTCGGCGCGCCGTTCTTCCCGCGTCCGGCCGGCGAGTACGCCGAGCTGCTGATCAAGCGCATCAACGGCTTCGACTCCAAGGTCTACCTGGTCAACACCGGCTGGACCGGCGGTGGCTACGGTGTTGGCAAGCGTTTCAGCATCCCCACTACCCGTGGCGTGATCGCCGCCATCCAGAGTGGCGCGCTGATCGGTGCGCAGACTCAGCACCTGCCGATCATCAACCTGGACGTGCCGCTGGCCGTGCCGGGCGTCGAGACCGGCCTGCTCAACCCGCGCGACACCTGGGCGGACAAGGACGCCTACGATGCCGCTGCGCGTGAGCTGGCAACCAAGTTCATCGAGAACTTCAAGAAGTTCGACGTCTCCGACGCCATCAAGAACGCCGGCCCGCAGCTCTGATCCGAGCCGCTACCGGTGCTGAAAAAGCCGCCTTCGGGCGGCTTTTTCATGTCCAGGCGCGAAGGCTCGCTCACGTCTCCGGGAGGTTGTCGAAGATCTTCGCCAGGGTCTGGTTGAGCTTGCGGATCTGTGCTTCGGTAAGGCCGCGGAAACTGTCGTGGAACAGCCCGTCGGTCACTTCGTGCATGTCGAAGAAGGCCTGGCGACCCTTGTCGGTGATGGTCACCTGGGTGACCCGTCCATCGGTTGCGCTGGGAGCCGTCTCGACCAGGCCGTCGTCTTTCATCCGGTAGACGATCTTGGTGATCGTCGAGAGCTTGGCGATGGCGTGCTCGGAAATCTCGGAAATGCTCGACTCGCCCTGCTCGTAGAGGATGTTCAGCACGCGCCAGCGGGGGATGTCCAGGTCGACCTTCTTCAGCAGGCGCTCCATCACCATCGAATAGCGCCCATGGACCCGGGCCAGCCAGTAGAACGGAAAGTCTTCCTTGTGGAAGTCCTCGCTGGTGGGGTTGTAACGGCTACGACGCTTCTTGTTCTGAGTGCTCATGCCTGAGAGGAAGATCCTGGGGGCGGAGGCCAATGATAGATATTTCTCGTAATTTAGCCAGTCGGTCCGATTGCCGGCGAGCCTGCCTGCCGCTGCTGGAGTGCTAACCCTACCTGCCTGATTGCTGTGCGCGATAGTCGCGCGGGCTGATCCCGTACTGGCGCTTGAACAGCCGCGAGAAGTGCGCGGCGTCGGCGAAGCCCCAGGTGTAGGCGAGGGTGGTGATGGATGGCATCCGCTCCGCCGGGCCACTGAGCATGGCGGCAGCGCGGGCCAGGCGCTGGCGCTGGATGTAGCGGCAGATGCTGTCGCCGTCCTCCTCGAACTGCCGGTACAGCTGGCGCAGCGATACGTTGAGGCGTGCGGCCAGCTGCGCGGGCGTCGGCGGCTGTTGCAACGACTCGTCGATCAGGCGCTCGGCCAGGCGCCGCAAGGGGCGGCCGACCTGCGGCAGGGCCTCGTCCAGGCTGGGTTGCAGGAGGCTGATCAGTGCCTGCTGCAGGGCACCGCCCTGCATCGGGTCGGCGGCGGCATCCAGTTCACCCTCGGCGATCTGTTGCAGCATGCCGTGCAGCAGGCGTTCGTTAAGGGTCCCGGTGCGCAGCTTGCCGAAGCGTCGCGCACGGCTCGGCAGGACCCGGTCCAGTGCCTCCCGTGGCAGGTGCACGGAGAGTTGGCGGATCAGCCCGTGGGGGCGCATCTCGAAGGATTGGGCGGCATCCAGCAGGGCGATCTCGCCCGGCGCCAGGACGAACTGTTCGCCATCGTGGGCCACGTCCATGTGCCCCTGGCGCTGCATCACCAGGAAGTAGAAACGTTCGTCGCCACGGTCGGTGTTGCCGCGCTCACGCACGATGGACGGTGCGTTGACGTGGATGTCGGCCAGCTCCAGTCCGCCGAGGCACTGGTGCGCGATGGCGCCGACGAACCCCGGCTGCTCCAGCGGCTGGGTGCGGAAGCGTCCGCATACGGCCTGCACGCGGTGGTTCCAGCGGTCGAAATCCTCGATGGCTTGCGGGGTCACGGGGCACCTCCGTGCGTCTCTGGGCGTCAGGCGCTCATGGGTCGGCTAATCACTGGAAACTTCAAGCATTCTCCAGGCCAGATTCAGCGCAGGGGCGAGAATTCGCAGGGTAGGCAGACGGTGGACTGCATCTGCCGCAATTGCGGCGTGGAATTCTCCGGCGGCCAGACGCCATCGGCGACCGAGCGGCTGCGTACCTCCAAACGTTGCTCCAGGCTGGCGTAAGGCCACAGGTGAAGGATGCGCGGCAGTGCGCCGGAGGTGGCGTAGAACACCCCGGCGTTGGCCGAATAGTGCGCCGCGCCCCGTGGCCCGAGGGCGCGCTGCCAGCCGGCCAGGGTGGCTGGCAGGCCGTGGTCGAGCAGGCGGTACTCGCGCAGTTCGTACCAGGGCCCGTGTGCACCGGGCTGGAGCAGTCGGGCGAAGGGGAACAGCTGCAGGTCGTCGACCTGCAGGCCCAGCAGCCAGGCGCTGACGCCGAACGGGTCGACCTGCATCAGGCAGCGCTCGCGCTCGGCTTCGCGGGCGGCGAGATCGGCGAAGCCGCGCAGCAGGATCAATTGATTGAGCGGGCCGATCTCGCTGTACCAGGCGCCCACCAGGCTCGCCTGCGGGCTGCCTTGCAGGGCGCGCTGCAGGCTGACCTGGGCTGCGCTCAGGCTGCCCGGCTGCAGCTCCAGGCGCAGCAGTTCGTAGTGCGTCATGTCCAGGATTCTCCGGGGCCCAGCAGCCAGCCTCGGTCGAGTGCGTCCAGGCCGCTGCAGCCCATCAGGTTGAGGGTCAGGCGCAACTCGTGGGCGAGCAGGTCGAGGGCGCGTGCGGCACCGGCTTCACCGGCGACCGCCACGCCGTAGAGCGTGGCGCGTCCGAGCAGCACCGCGTCGGCACCCAGGGCCACGGCCTTGGCCAGGTCGCCGCCACGGCGTACGCCACTGTCGAGCAGCAGGGCCAGGCGTCCGCGCAGGCGTGGCGCTATCGCGGCGAGCGCTTCCAGACTGGAGGGCGCGCCGTCGAGCTGGCGACCGCCGTGGTTGCTGATGACGATGCCGTCCAGCCCCAGGTCGGCGGCGCGCTCGGCGTCCGCGGGGTGCAGCACGCCCTTGAGCAGCAGGCGCCCGGACCAGCGCTCGCGCACTCGCGCCAGCGTGTCCCAGTCGAGCAGGGTGTCCATCTGCGTGGCGATGAACTGCATCGAGCCGAGCGCGGTGCGTTCCTTCGCCGGCAGGTAGGGCGCCAGGTTGCCCATGATCGGCAGGCCCCGCGGCCACATCACGCGGCGCAGCCAGCCTGGGTGGCAGAGGGTGTCGAGCTTGTTGCGCAGGCTCAGTTGGCGCGGGCGGACGAAGTTGCGGCGATCCCATTCGCGATTGCCGAGGGTCGAGGCGTCGCTGGTCAGCAGCAGGGTGCTGACGCCCTGGGCCTCGGCGCGGGCGAGCAGGTCTTCCTGGATCGCCGCATCGCGCAGGGGGTAGAGCTGGAACCACAGGTCCAGTCCCGGGGCCGCGGCCCGGACCTCCTCCAGGGACGCATTGGAAACGGTACTCAGCGCCATCGGCAGGCCACGGCTGGCGGCGGCGCGGGCGAGGTGCAGGTCGGCGTCGGGAAACAGCATGCCGTTGTAGCCGGTCGGCGCGATGGCCATCGGCAGTGGGCGTTCGGCACCCAGCCACACGCGTGCGGTGTTCGGCGGGTACGCCGGCACCAGGGTGCGCGAGTGCAGCCGGTAGTCGGCGAAGGCCTGGCGGTTGCGCGCCAGGGTGTATTCCTCCTCGGCGCCGCCGGCCAGGTATTCCCAGGCGAAGTAGGGCAGTCGTCGGCGCGCGGCGGCGGCCAGCTCGGCGATGCTCTGGTAACGGTCGAGGTCATTGCCCCGGTAGTAGCGACGCATCCGCGAAGGTCCTTGCTGAGAACGAAAAAACGCCCGGCGCAGCGCCGGGCGGAGGGCGCGTGAAACGATCAGGCGAGTGCCGGCACCAGGTCCTCGTCGGGCTGTGTGCGGATGCTCAGCAGGGTGGCCGTGGTCACCAGGCCGAAGAACACCAGCATCAGCGAGACCGGCCAGGCGGATTGCGCACTGGCGAACAGCGCGGTGGCGATCATCGGCGCGAAGCCGCCGGCGAAGATCGAGGCGATTTCGTGGCCCATGGCCAAACCGGTGTAGCGCACGTGGGTGGGGAACAGCTCGCCCATCAGCGCCGGTTGGGTGCCGATCATCGCGGCGTGGCTGAATGGCAGGCCGAGCATCAGCGCCAGCCAGACCAGTCCGGTGGAGTGGGTGTCGAGCAGCCAGAAGAACGGAAAGGCCAGCGCCACCAGGCTCAGCGAGCCGATGGCATAGACCGCGCGGCGGCCGATCACGTCGCTCAGCCAGCCCCAGAAGAGGATGCTGAAGGCTTCGACGATCATCGCGAGCATCACGCCGCTGAGCACCACCTGGGTGGAGAGCCCGGTGAACTTGGCGTAGGCCATGGAGAATGCCAGGAAGATGTAGGCGCCACCGTTCTCCGCCAGGCGCAGGCCCATGGCCTGCAGTACCGCCTTGGGATGCTCGCGCAGCACCTGCAGGGCCGGCAGATGGCGGGCGGCGCCGGCGTGCTCGCGGTCTTCGACGAATTCACGGGAGTCCGGCAACCGCCGGCGGATGTACACGCCCACCCCGAAGATCGCCACGCTGGCGAGGAACGGCAGGCGCCAGCCCCAGCTCATGAAATCCTCCTCCGGCAGCATCTGCACCAGGTAGAACGCCGCCGCCGAGAGCACGAAGCCGCCGGAAACGCCGAGCTGGCTCCAGGCCGCGTAGAAGCCGGTCCGGCCCTTGGGCGCGTTCTCGCTGAGCATCAGCACGCCGCCGCCCCATTCGCCGCCGGAGGCGATGCCCTGCACGACGCGCAGGATCACCAGGCACAGCGGAGCGAGGAAGCCGACCTGGGAATAGGTCGGCAGCAGGCCGATGAGAAAGGTCGCCGCGCCCATCATCGACAGGGTGATCACCAGTGCTTTCTTGCGTCCCTGGCGATCACCGATGTGGCCGAAGACGATGCCGCCCAGCGGACGGGCGATGAAGCCGATGGCGAAACCGGCGAAGGCGCCGAGGGTGGCGAGCACCGGATCGGTGCCGGCGGCGAAGAACAACGGGCCGAAGATCAGCGCAGCGGCCGTGCCGTAGAGGAAGAAGTCGTACCACTCCAGCGCGTTGCCGAGTACCGAGGCGACGACGATGCGCTTGAGTGAGCGGGGTGAGTCGGAGGTCATGGGGGCTCCCAGGCCGCCACCGGCGGCCGGACGGCGAACAAGTAGGCCCGCCCCGACGGGGCGGGCGCCCGGGCTTACCAGAAGTTCCAGGTGTAGGTGGTGACCAGGCGGTTTTCGGTGAAGTCGCTACCGAAGTTGTGCTGCTTGACCAGGTAGTTCTTCCATTCGAAGCCCAGGCCCTTGAGCGGGCCGCTTTGCAGCACGTAGCGCACGGCCAGGTCGCGTTCCTTCTCCGAGCCGTCGGACACGCCGGCGCCGAGGCGGATGTCCTCGCCGATGATGTAGCGCGAGGCGAAGGTCAGGCCGGGCACGCCGACGGCGGCGAAGTCGTAGCCGTAGCCCAGGCCCACGGAGCGTTCCTGCGGACGCATGAAGGGCTGGTTGGCCCAGTTCAGCAGGTAGAACTGCGGGATGTAGCCGTTGAGGGTGGGGAAGATGCTGTCGCCGATCATCTTCTGGTAGGCCAGGCTGACCTTGTGGCCGCCCTTGGTCAGGGTGAAGCCGGCGGACAATGTGCGGTTGTCGACCTCACCGTTCTTCGCGTCGCCCTCTTCGTTGTTGTCGAACCAGCGCACGTCGGTACGCAGGCCAAAGCCGTTGCCCAGGTCGGCCTTGTGCATCAGCCCGACATAGTGCTGCTGGTAGATGTCATGGACCACGGCGTAGAAGTAACTGGCCTGCAAGCTCTTGGTGAGGTTGTAGGTCAGGCCGCCGAAGTCCATACCATCGCTGTCGAGTTCGTTGGTGGAGCCGTACTTGTAGAACTTCTCATGGTCGGAGGAATCACGCGTCACCGCGGACCAGAAGCGCCCGCCGGTCAGGGTCAGGCCGTCGATCTCCTTGGATTCGAGCACCGCGCCCTGGTAGATGGTGTCGAGCTGACGGCTCGGATCATGGAAGGCGACCGGCAGCTCGGGACGCATGTCGCCGACCTTCAGCTCGGTCTTGGAGTACTTCATTTTCAGAGTGGCGCCGGCGCGGCCGTAGTTGTCCACCGCGTCGCCATCGCTATCGAGCGGCAGGGAGCCGTCGTTGCCCTCGGAGTCCATCACGTAGGCCCACTGTGCATCTACGTCCAGACCGAACTGGATCGGCGTGTCGGTGTAGCCGGAGCTGAACTGCAGGTCGAAGCCCTGCGACCAGTTGCCGACCTTGGACTGGGCGGCGCCGCTTTCGGTGAAATTGCGATCGAGGAAGTAGTTGCGCAGGTCCAGCTTGAGATGGCTGTCGTCTACGAAATCCGCCTGCGCGGCCAGGGGCGCGCCCAGCGCAGCGAGCAGGGTCGAGCCCTGGACGGTGCGTGCAAGCAAGGTCTTGTGAAACATGTGTCGCTCCTTTCTTCGTAATGCTTGACGTGTTGTGTGAGCAGGTCGCGAAGAAGGCAGGGCAAGGCGTCGCGCACTCTTTGCGGTGCGCTGGCGCAAGATGGGCCGCGTTGCGGCCCGCTGCCCGGCTCGGGCCGGGTCTATGGGCTAAACGGCTTTCGAGGTCTCGCAGAGGCGGTGGTAGGCGCGGTCGAAATACACCAGGCCCTCGCGGGAGGCGCCCTGGCGGATCTGCACGACCTCGCAGTAGAAGATGTTGTGGGTGCCCACTTCGTGGACCTGGGCGATGCGGCAGTCGAAGTTGACCAACGCTTCGTCCAGCGCCGGGGCGCCGCTTTCCAGGCTCGACCAGGCCTGCGTGGCGAAGCGATCCTCGCTGCGCAGGTCGCGGTTGGCGAAGGTGCCGGAGACGTCTTGATGCACAGCGGCCAGGACGTTCACGCAAAGCACGCCGTTGGCCTTGAACTGCTCGTTGGCAAAAGACGAGCGGTTCATGCACACCAACAGGGTGGGCGGGCTGTCGGTCACGCTGCACACCGCCGAGGCGGTGAAGCCGAAGCGTCCGGCCGGGCCGTCGGTGGTGATGACTGTGACGGCGCCGCCGAGCATCGCCATGGCGTTGCGGAATCCGCTTGTATCGACCATTTCGATTCTCCTCTAGATATCCAGGACCAGCTTCGCGGACTTGGCGCGCGAGCAGCAGACCAGGATCTGGTCGCCGTCGGCCTTCTCGTCGTCGGTCAGGTAGACGTCGCGGTGGTCCGGTTCGCCTTCCAGTACGTCGCACAGGCAGGTGCCGCAGACGCCCTGTTCGCAGGATTTCTCGACCTTGATGCCGACCTCGGCCAGGGCATCGAGGATGCTCTGCCCCTCGGCGACCTGGACACTCTTGCCGCTGCGTGCGGCGACCACCTCGAAGCTCGCGCCCGAGGCGTCCACCTCGACCTGGAAGTACTCGCGGTGGATGTGGTCGTCGGCATAGCCGGCCGCCGTGGCGCCGGCGATCACCCAGTCCATGAAGCCGCTCGGGCCGCAGGTGTAGACGTGGTTGCCGGAGGTGCCTTCGCCGAGCAGCGCCGGCAGCTCCAGGCGGGTTTGCGGTTCGTCGTCGAAGTGGGTGAAGACCTTCGCCGCGAACGGCGCCTCGGCCAGCTCGGCGAGGAATGCGCTGCGCGCGCGGGAGCGGCCGCAGTAGTGCAGTTCGAAGTCCGCGCCCTGGGCGTGCAGCGCGTAGGCCATGGCGATCATCGGGGTGATGCCGATGCCGCCGCCGAGCAGCAGAGAGCGGCGGGCATCGGGAGCCAGCGGGAACAGGTTGCGCGGGGCGCTGATCTGCACCTCGGCGCCCTCGAGCAGGGTCTCGTGGACGCCCACGGAGCCGCCGCGGGAGGCCGGGTCCTTGAGCACGCCGAGGCGGTAGGTGGCGCGATCCGCCGGATCGCTGCACAGCGAATACTGGCGCACCAGGCCGGGGGCGACGTGGAGGTCCACGTGGGCGCCGGCCTCGAAGCTCGGCAGCGTGGCGCCGTCGAGCGGTACCAGGTCGAGGACGACGACACCGTCGCCCTGCAGCTGGCGCTTGTGGACCTGTACCGTCAGGAGTTGTTCAGTCATCGGGATCACCCGTAGTGCACGTCAAGGTAAAGGCGCTGGCGCTCAGCGCATGAACAGGCCGCCGTTCACGTCCCAGGTCGCGCCGGTGGTGAAGTAGGCTTCCGGGCGTGCCAGTTGCACGACCAGGTCGCCGAGGAAATCCGCGTCGCCCAGGCGCCCCACCGGGATGTTGGCGAGCATCGCGCCCATCCGCTCGGCGGGCACCAGCTCGCGCACCATGGGCGAATCGATCGGCCCCGGGGCGATGGCGTTGACGGTCACGCCGCCGGCCGCCAGCTCCTTGGCGAAGATCTTCGTCAGGGTGACGATGGCGCCCTTGGAGGCGGCGTAATGCGCGCCGGTGGCGGTGCCGCCGTTCTGCCCGGCCAGCGAGGCCAGGTTGACGATGCGTCCGTAGCCGGCAGCGGCCATGTGCGCGCCGAACACCTGGCAGCCGAGGAAGATGCTGCGCGTGTTGACGCTCATGACGCGGTCGAACTCCTCCGGGGAGATCTGCATCACCGGCGTGGCCTGGGTCATCGCGGCACTGTTGACCGCCACCTGCAGCGCGCCGAAGCGCGCCAGGGTGGCCGCCAGCGCGGCCTCGAAATCGGCCTTGCTGGCGACGTCGAGCTGCAGCGCCAGGACCCGCTCGCCGCTGGGGTCGAGCCGGGCGGCGGCGGCCTCGGCGCGCTCGCCGCTGAGGTCGCTCAGGACCACGGCGTAGCCGGCGGCGAACAACCGCGCGGCGATGGCGTAGCCCAGGCCCTGGGCGGCGCCGGTGACCAGTGCGATCTGCGTCATGGGCGGCGCCTCAGAGGATGTAGCCGATGCCGGCCAGGGCATCGTCGGAGTTGATCAGGCGGATCAGCTTGCGCTGGATCTTGAAGCTGTCGGCGCTGCGCTCCAGTTCGTAGACGATGTCCGCGCTGTAGTGCTTGAGGGCGTCCTTGCGGAACTCGCGCAGGTTCTGCGCGCAGCGCACGGTGACGTGGCGCTCGTCCTCGAACAGCACGCGAAAGCGCGACAGGGTGCGTACGGTGCGCGGCGCCGGGCTGGTGGAGATGGACTCGTCGCCGGTCAGGCGCACCACGCGCTTCTCGCGCATGTGGGCGTCGTCGTAGGCGTAGTTGAGGGTGTTCTCCAGGTCCTGCTCGTTGGGGTCGATGGGAATCACGTAGACCCCCTTGTCGCTCCACAGGGACAGCCAGGCGTCGTATTCGCCGTGGTCGAGCATGTCGCCTTCCTGCCAGATGAAGGCGGTGACTTCTTGCAGCAATTGCAGATTCATCGTGGGTTCTCCGTCGGTCCGGTCGGTCAGGCCGACATCATCTTTTTCCATTGCTGGTAGGCCGCGCGCATGCCGGTCTCGGCGGATACGTCGCTGACCCGGCCGTCCTCGCTGGGCTTCTCACCGGGCAGGCCGCGGTTGAGCAGGATCCACAGGTCCTCGCCGGCATGGCTGCCCTTCTGCACGCGCTCCCAGGCCTCGGAGTCGTCCGGGGTGCCGAAGCCCATCGGGCCCTGGAAGTGTTCGTGCAGGCGCAGGCGGTAGCGGTTGGCCACGGCCGGGCCGCCGTCCATGGTGATCACCGCGTGGTGGATCTCCGTTTCGTTCACCGAGATCGGCTGCAGCACGCGGAAGAACGCCATCGAGCAGGCGACGTTGGGGAACAGGTTGAGGTTGAAGCCCGAGCCGCCGACGGCGCGGACGATGCGGCGCACCTGCGACTCGTCGATACCTTCGTCGCGCAGCTCCTGGGCCAGCGCTTCGAAGCGCGTCGGGATCGGCGCATCGAGATTGGCTTCCAGGTCGATCAGGTCGGGGATCATCACCATCACGCTGTGGCCGTTGCCCAGATCCTCGACGTAGCCGGAACCGTCGACGAAATCGAGCATGTCCAGGGTCTGCTGGTCGACCGAGGAGAGGAACGACTTGTGTACCAGCGGGAAGTGGTAGGCGTCGGTGGTGTTCTCCAGCTGGATCTTCCAGTTGCCGGGGAAGCGGAAGCGGTGCTCGCCGGGCACCTTGATGCCGTAGCCGGCGCCCTGCTTCATGAACAGGTCCATCCATTTCTTGGCGGGGCCGAGGAAGTCCACCAGCGGCTCGATGTCGTCCTTGAAGGTGGCGAAGAGCATGCCGGCGTAGGATTCGACGCGCAGCGAGACCAGCGGGAACTCGCCCTTGTCCAGGCACTCGCCGTAGCTTTCCGGGTGAGGCACTCCACGCAGGGAACCGTCCAGCGCGTAGCTCCAGCCGTGGTAGGGGCAGACGAAACTCGCGGTCTTGCCCTTCTTGCCTTCGCAGACGGTGGCGCCGCGGTGGCGGCAGCGGTTGAGCAGCACGTGGACGTTCTTCTTGCGGTCACGCACCACGATCACCGGCTGCTTGCCGATGTAGGTGTTCTTGTAGCTGCCGGCCTCGGGAATCTCGCTCTCGTGGGCGACCCAGACCCAGGTGCTGTAGAAGATCTTCTGCATCTCGGCATCGAAGATCTGCTCGTCGGTGTACAGCGAGGTGTGTACGCGGTCGGCCTGCACCAGCTCGGCGGGCGAACACTCCAGGTTCACGGTTTCGATCAGCTTGTTCACGGTAGCTCCTCGTCGGCGCGCCGCGCCGGCTCTTGGATTTGGGGTTGGTCTATTGGCCCGGGCGCGCGGGCACCGGCAGTTCGGCGTCGCTGTTCCACGCGCTCACCGGGCGGCCGAAGAGGTTCTCGGTCTGGAAGTGCGCCATGCGCCAGGCGCCGTCCTCGAAGGCGAAGCGCACGTTCAGGCGCGCGGCGTTGAGGTGCGAGGCACCGCTGGCGAAGGTCGAGCTCTGCAGCATCACCCAGCTGCCGCGGGCACCGTCCTCGTCCACCGCGATCAGCTCGCTGGTGAGGAAATGCACGTTCAGCGCGAAGTGCGCGGGCGGCTTCATGTAGCCCTCGAACATCGCGCGGATCGCCGCGCGGCCGCGGTAGCCGCCGAAGCTCTTGGCGTACTTGGCGCCCTTGCCTTCCCACAGCGCCTCGCGGGTGAACAGGCCGGCCAGTTCGTCCAGCGGCGTGTCCGCGTCCAGCGCGTCGCACAGCACCATGTAGCGGTTCATGCAGGCGCGCACGGCGTGCTCGGCTTCGAAGCGCGCCAGGCGTTGCTGCAGGTCGGCGAGGGTGGCTTGCTGGCTCATGGCGTCAGGCGCGCTGGATGATCAGTTCGCGGCCGACGCGGGCCTCGACCTTGGCGTAGCGCCACAGCTTGTAGGGGCCGTCGCCCACCGCGGTGCTGCGGAACAGGTTGCAGGCGGCATGCACGGTCTCGAGGTCCGGCACGTCGGCGAGCAGGTAGGTGGTCCAGGGGAAGCCGTCGGAGGGGCCGACCATGCTCTGGTCGTCGTCCATGTTGCCCAGCACGCTGACGCCCGGCAGGTCGTGGATGCCGTTCCACATGGCGCTGAACGCGGCCCAGACCTGCAGTTGCTCTTCGCGCGGGGCATCGAAGAAGTTCTGGTTGATGCCCATGCAGAACAGCACACGCAAGGGTTTCTTCTCGCTCATTTCGAGTCTCCTGTCAGAGGTAGCCGGGCAAGGGTTTCTTGCCGAAGAACACCGCACCGGCATTCTGGAAAGTGATGTCGCCCATGAAGGCGTGCTGGGTGACCACGTGCGCGTCGTTGACGCAGCGCGCCAGCGGATGGTCGTTGTAGACGCCGGTCATGCCGCTGAGCATCTGTGCGCTACGCGCCACCTCGGCAGCCACGCGGGTGGCGTGGGTGGACGACAGGCGCAGCAGGTTGATCGCCTCGGCCGGCACCGGGTCGCCGGCCAGTACGTAGGCCCAGGCCGCGTCGATGGCCTCGTAGAAGAAGCAGCGCGCGGCACGCAGGCTGGCTTCGGCGCGGGCCACGTCGGTCTGCGTCAGCGGACGGTCGCCCAGGCCCGGCGCGCCGGTGACCGAGACACGCCCGCCGGCCATCGCGTAGAGCTCGTCGAGCGCGGCACGGGCAACGCCCAGGCCGACCACCGAGAGCACTTGGGTGGCGAAGGACAGCGACGGGTAGCGGAACATCGGCTCGTCCAGGTTCGGCTGGCCGCCGCGGACGAAGGTCCACGCCTCGGGCACCACCACATCCTCGACCACCAGGTCGTGACTGCCGGTGCCGAGCAGGCCGACGGTGTCCCAGGTTTCCTCGATGCGCGCCTGGGCGCGGGGCATCACCGCCAGGCGCGGCAGGTCCAGCTTGTCGCCGTTGCGCGGGGCGATGCCGACGCCGACCAGCTGCGCGCCCATGCAGCCGCTGGAGTACTTCCAGCGGCCGTTGACCTTGAAACCGCCGTCGACGATCTCGGCCGGCTGCGGCGGGAAGATGCCGCCGGCGAAGACCACGTCGGGGCCGTTGGCGTAGACCTCGGCGATGGTGTCCGCGGGCAGGGACGCCAGGTACACCGGGTTCATGCCGAAGCTGGCGACCCAGCCGGCGGAGCCGTCGGCCTGGGAAATGGCTTCGACCATCTCGCAGAATTCGCGCGGCCCGCGCTGCGCGCCGCCGAAGCGGCTCGGCACCAGGGCGCGGTATACGCCGAGGGCCTTGAAGCGCTCAATGAGGTCCTGCGGGATGTGCCGCAGGCGGTCGAACTCGCCGCTACGCGCACGCTGGCGGATGTCGTCGAGCAGGACCTGGAAATCCGCGCTCTGGGTCAGGCCGGCAGGATCGCCGGCCGCGTTCAGCGAAGTCATGTCAGGCTCCACAATCGCTCGGGTTGGAATACAGGCGGCGCAGCAGCTCACCGGCGACTGCCAGGAGCAGTTCATCGGCGCCGTGCGCGGCGACCAGTTGCAGACCCACCGGCAGACCCTCGGCGCTGACGAAGGGGATCGTCAGCGCCGGGTGGCCGGAGAGGTTGAAGGGGCGCACGAAGGCGGTCATGCCGAGCACCGCACGGGTATCGGCGGCGTCCTCGAGGCGCAGGGGGTAGTCGGGCATGGTCGGCAGCGCGAGCACGTCGAAGCGTTGCAGGGCGGCATCCACCTCGGCGCTGAAGGACTGGCGCACCGCTTCGGCGTCGGCCAGCGCGGCGTCCGTAGTCTGTGCGGCGGCGCGCAGGCGTCCGTCGACATCTGCGCCGATCTTGCCGCTATCTATCAGGGCTTCGCAGGCATTCCAGGTTTCCCGGTTGATCACCACCATGCCGGCGGCGTAGGCGTCCTGCAGGCCGGGCAATGGGGCTTCGCCGCCGACCAGGCCGCTGGCATCCAGGACCTGCCGCAGGGTGTCCTGCACGCCCTCGCTGGCGGTGACCGGGACCACGCCTAGGCGCGCCTCGCGGACCTTTGGCAGTTCGCCGAAGCCGGGGTCGATCAGGCGCATGGCCTGCTCCAGCAGCGGCAGGCTGGCGGCGAACGGGCCGACGCAATCCAGGCTGCTCTGCGCCGGCATCACGCCCGCGCGGCTGACGCGGGCGAAGGTCGGCTTGAGGCCGAACACGCCGCAGCAGCAGGCGGGGATGCGTACCGAACCGCCGGTGTCGGTGCCCAGGGCGACGTCGCACAGGCCGGCGGCCACCGCGGCGGCCGAGCCGCTGGACGAGCCGCCGGGGATGCGTCCGGGGAAGCGTACGTTGTCGGCCGTGCCGTAGGCGTGGTTGATGCCGGTGGTGCCGAATGCCAGTTCGTGCAGCACGGTCTTGCCGGTGAGTCGTGCGCCGCCTGCGAGCAGCAGTTCGACCACCCGCGCATGACGCTCGGCGGCAGGGGCATCCGCCAGGGCCGGGCTGGAGGCGCGGGTCGGGTAGCCGGCCACGTCGATGGTGTCCTTCACCATCACGCGGAGGCCGTTGCCACCCAGGCTGAGTTGCTTGACGACGATCGACACGTTACGAGTCCTCTATTTCGTTCTGCTGCGACGATGGGTCGCTGCGAATCGCTAATAAAAGCTCGCCTTGATTACGTGAAAAGTCAATTGAATTGTTGAAATAAAATTCGCCAAAAATCAGTGCATTGCGAATGATTAATGCACATAACTTGTGCATTTTTCGAGGGGCTCTCAGTGTGACATCAAGGCGTTTTAATCTCTCTTTTTATTGATCTAAATCAATTATTTATAGGGCGTTGGGGGGGGCGCTTCTGGGCTCTTTCATGACTTTCGGGTCAAGAAACAAGGGCGCGCTTCAAGGACGCTCTGGAAATTTTTTTGGCGGAGAAAAGCGCAGATTCAATAGCCTGAAAATCGCGAAAAAATCGTTCGATTTAAGATGGAATTTTCAAGTTATTTTTCCGCTTCAAGCCGTTGTTTTTCCTGGCCTATGCGCGCTGCCCCGAGTTTTTCGCACGGGCGCCGGCGGTGGGACTGGAAGGAACCCCCGCAGGCTGCTGGAGAGCTCTGGGACGCCTGGCACAGCGTTGGTGCAACCGCCTGTCTGGCATGCAACCTGCACCGGGGCTGGCAACCGAGGATGGCGGCTCGCTCCCGCCGAAGCCGCCCCCGGTCACACTCGAACATTGCGCAGCGTGCCTACCTGTAGCGCGCCGCCACGTGCCGTAGATGCCTTGCTCTGGAGAATTTCCATGTCGCTGAAGAAAGCCGCTCCATTCCTGCTGTCGAGTGCCCTGGGCCTGGCGGTCGTCCTTCCCGGGATCGCCCTGGCCGACGTGAAGATCGGCGTCATCACCTCCTCGACCGGCCCTATCGCGCTGGTCGGCATCCCGCAGAAGAACAGCGTCGCGCTGATGCCCGAGACCATCGGTGGGCAGAAGGTGCAGTACATCACCCTCGACGACGGCAGCGATCCGACGGCCTCGGTGAAGGCCTTCAAGAAGCTCATCGATGAAGAGCACGTCGACGCGATCATCGGCCCAAGCGGTTCGCCGAATGCCATGGGCGTGATCCAGTTCGCCGCAGAGTCCGGCACCCCGATGCTGGCGCCGGTGGGCACCGCGGCCGTGGTGCTGCCGATGACCGAGCAGAAGAAGTGGGTGTTCAAGACCACCCAGAACGACGATCTGATCGCCGCCGCGCTGATGGACGACATGGTCAAGCGCGGGGTGAAGACCCTCGGCTTCGTCGGCACCGCCGACCCCTACGGCGAAAACTGGGCCAAGGTGATCGGCGGGTTGGCGGAGAAACACGGCATCAAGCTGGTCGCCAGCGAGCGCTTCCAGCGCCAGGACACCTCGATGACCGGGCAGGGCCTGAAGATCCTCATGGCCAAGCCCGACGCCGTGCTGGTCGCCGCCCCCGGCAGTTCGGCGGTGATGCCGCAGACCACGCTGTTCGACCAGGGCTACAAGGGCCAAGTCTACCAGACCCACGGCGCGGCGCTGGACGCCTTCCTCAAGCTCGGTGGCAAGAAGGTGGAGAACACCATCCTCGCCGCCAGCCTGATGCTGGTGATCGACGAGATACCCGACAGCAACCCCTCCAAGGCGGTGGCCAGCGACTACATCGGTCGCTACAAGGCGAAGTACGGCGAGACCCCGGCGACCTTCGGCGCCAACGTCTACGACGCCGGCCTGCTGCTCGAACGCGCCATTCCGGTGGCCGAGAAGAGCGCCCAGCCGGGCACCGCGGAATTCCGCGCGGCGCTGCGCGATGCGCTGGAGCAGACCCACGAGCTGGTCGCCACCCAGGGCGTCTACAGCATGACCGCCGAGGACCACAGCGGCTTCGACGAGCGCGGCCGCGAGCTGATCACCGTCAAGGACGGCCACTGGAAGCTGCTGCGCTGAGCCCGATCTGACCTACCCGGCGCCAGCGGCGGAGCTGTCCGGTTCCGCCGCTGGCGTGTCCCTTCACGGCGCCCTGCCTGTTCCTGAGGACGTTGCGCGATGAATTTTCAGATAGCCATGCTGCTTGGGCAGGATGGCGTGACCAATGGCGCCATCTACGCGCTGCTGGCCCTTTCCATCCTGCTGGTATTCAGCGTCACGCGGATCCTGCTGATCCCGCTCGGCGAGTTCGTCACCTTCGGCGCGCTGACCATGGCCGCGCTGCAGGCCGGCAAGCCGACGGCGCTGGCCTGGCTGCTGCTGGCGCTGGTGCTGCTCGAAGCCCTGCTCGACCTGTTCGCGGCGCGCCGCGCCGGCCATGGCTGGCGGCTGTCCAAGTGGCACCTGCTCAAGCTCGCCTACGCGCTGGTGCTGCTGGCGTTGCTGCACGGCCTGGGGCTGGCCGAACTGCCCCAGGGCATCCAGGCGCTGCTCACCCTGGCGCTGCTGGTGCCGCTCGGCCCGCTGATGTACCGGCTGTTCTTCCAGTCGATCGCCGGCGCCCATTCGCTGGTGCTGCTGATCGTCTCCATCGCCGTGCATGTGGCGATGGTCGGTGTCGGCCTGCTGCTGTTCGGCCCCGAGGGCGCGCGCACCCGGCCGTTCTCCGAGGCCGGCCTGGAAATCGGCCCGGTGACGCTGAACAGCCAGACCCTGTGGGTGATCCTGGTGTCGCTGGCGCTGATCGTCGCGCTGTTCCTGTTCTTCGAGCGCAGCCTGTGGGGCAAGGCCCTGCACGCCACCGCGGTGAACCGCATGGGCGCACGGCTGATGGGCATCTCGCCGAGCCTGGCAGGCAAGACCACCTTCGCCCTGGCGGCCTTCATCGGTTCGCTGTCGGGCATCCTCATCGCGCCGATCACCACGCTGTACTTCGACTCGGGCTTCATCATCAGCCTCAAGGGCTTCGTCGGCGCCATCATCGGCGGGCTGGCCAGCTATCCGGTGGCCGCCCTCGGCGCCCTGGCGGTCGGCCTGGTCGAGGCGTTCTCGATGTTCTGGGCGAGCAACTACAAAGAGATCATCGTGTTCACCCTGATCATTCCCTTCCTGCTCTGGCGCTCGCTGACCAGCCGTCACGTGGAGGAGGAGGAATGAAGATGCGCCTCTACCTCCTGCCGCTGATCCTTTTGCTGGGCCTGGCGCCGTTGCTGCTGCCGACCTTCCAGATCACCCTGCTCAACTACATCGGCCTGTACACCCTGGTGGTGCTGGGGCTGGTGCTGCTCACCGGGGTGGCGGGCATGACCAGCTTCGGCCAGGCCGCCTTCGTCGGCCTCGGTGCCTACGCCAGTGCCTACCTGACGACCACCGAGCAACTGCCTGGCTGGCTCGCCTGGACCGGTGGCTCGCCCTGGCTGGGGTTGCTCCTGGGGCTGTTGCTGACCGCCCTGGTCGCGCTGCTGCTGGGTGCGCTGACGCTCAAGCTGTCCGGCCACTACCTACCGCTGGGCACCATCGCCTGGGGCATCTCGCTGTACTACCTGTTCGGCACGCTCGAGGGCCTGGGCGGGCAGACCGGCGTCGCCGACCTGCCGTCGATCTCGCTACTCGGGGTCTCGCTGGATCGTGGCGAGAAGATCTTCTACCTGATCTGGGCGATCCTGCTGCTCGCCATCCTGCTCACCCGCAACCTCCTCGATTCCCGCGAAGGCCGCGCGATCCGCGCGCTGCGTGGCGGCCAGGTGATGGCCGAATCGATGGGGGTGAACACCTTCCGCTCGAAGATGGTGGCGTTCGTCGTCTCGGCGCTGTTCGCGGCGCTCTCCGGCTGGCTCTACGCGCACACCCAGCGCTTCGTGAACCCCACCCCGTTCGGGCTGAACATGGGCATCGACTACCTGTTCATGGCGCTGATCGGCGGCGTCTCCAGCGTCTGGGGCGCGCTGCTCGGCAGCGGCATCCTGACCCTGCTCAAGCAGTGGCTGCAGGACTGGCTGCCGAGCCTGCTGGGCAGCCAGGGCAACTACGAGACCATCGTCTTCGGGCTGCTCATCGTACTGATGATGCAGAAGGCACCGGGCGGGCTCTGGCCGCTGCTGGTACGCCTGCTGCCGGCGCGCCTGCGCCAGGGGCAGGGCGTGCCGCGGGTGGACGCCGAACCCTCCGGGCTGCCGCGCCGGGAAGCGCCGGCCGCCGGTAGCGTGCTGCTCGAGGCCCGCGCGGTGACCAAGCGCTTCGGCGGCCTGGTGGCCAACGACGGCATGAGCCTGCAGGTGCGCGCCGGTGAGATCCTCGCCCTGATCGGCCCCAACGGCGCCGGCAAGAGCACCATGTTCAACCAGCTCTCCGGGGTCGACGTGCCCAGCGAGGGCGAGGTTCTGTTCCGTGGCGAGAAGATCAACGGCGTGCCGTCCCGGCAGATCGCCCGCCAGGGCATGAGTCGCACCTTCCAGCACGTCAAGCTGCTGCCGCAGATGAGCGTGCTGGAAAACGTCGCCATCGGTGCGCATCTGCGCGGCGCGCGCGGCGTGCTGCCCGCGGCGCTGCACCTGGAGCGCGAGGAAGAGCTGCGCCTGCTGCGCGAGGCGCGCACCCAGCTCGAGCGCGTCGGCCTGGGCGACTACCTCTACGAGGAAGCCGGCAGCCTGGCGCTGGGCCAGCAGCGCATTCTGGAGATCGCCCGCGCGCTGTGCGCCGATCCCTGCCTGCTGCTGCTCGACGAACCCGCCGCCGGCCTGCGCCTGAAGGAGAAGCAGGCGCTCGCCGAGCTGCTCGCGCGGCTGCGGGGCGAAGGTATGGCGATCCTCCTGGTGGAGCACGACATGGACTTCGTCATGGGCCTGGTGGATCGCGTGGTGGTGATGGAATTCGGCCGCAAGATCGCCGAGGGCCTGCCCGAGGACGTGCAGAAAGACCCGGCGGTACTCGAAGCCTATCTGGGAGGGGCCGACTGATGAGCCAGCACAACGAGACCCGCAATGCCCTGCTCGAAGTGAACGAGCTGAGCGTCGCCTACGGCAAGGTCGAGGCGCTGTCGAACGCCAGCCTGCGCGTCGGCGAAGGGCAGATCGTCACCGTCATCGGCCCCAACGGCGCCGGCAAGACCACCCTGCTGTCGGCGATCATGGGCGTGCTCGGCTCCCGCGGCCGGGTCACCTTCGACGGCACCCTCGAAGCCGTGCCGGAAGTCGAGGTGCTGGTCGGTCGTGGCCTGGGACTGGTACCGGAGAAGCGTGAGCTGTTCGGCAGCATGAGCGTCGAGGACAACCTGCGCCTGGGCGGCTTCATGCGCTACCGGCGCGGCGAGCGCTACCTGGACGGCACCCTGGCGGAGGTCTACAGCCTGTTCCCGCGGCTCTTCGAGCGGCGCAAGCAGCAGGCCGCGACGCTCTCCGGCGGCGAACGGCAGATGCTCGCGGTGGGCCGCGCGCTGATGGCCAAGCCCAAGCTGCTGATGCTCGACGAACCCAGTCTGGGCCTGGCGCCGCTCATTACCCGGGAGATCTTCCGCATCATCACCACCTTGCGTCAGCAGGGGGTGTCGATCCTGCTGGTCGAGCAGAACGCCCGCGCCGCGTTGCGCGTGGCGGACTACGCCTACGTGCTGGAGACCGGGCAGATCGCCATGCAGGGCCCGGCCAGCGAGCTGGCCGACGACCCGCGGGTGATCGAGGCCTACCTGGGCCTGGCGAGCAAGCACCAGGAAATGCTCGCCACCTGAGCGAGCCGCGGCGCGCGGCGCGCTGGCGCCGCGTCCTCTGATGATTGGACAGGAGCACGACATGGCTTCGCATTCCCCCCTGCGCGTGTGCATCGTCGGCGCTGGCGCCATCGGTTGCACGCTGGCCGCGCGCCTCGCCGAGAGCGGCCAGCCGGTCAGCCTGCTGGCGCGCGGCACTACCCTGGCTGCGCTGCGCAGCCAGGGCATTCGCCTCAGCGACCTGGACGGCGAACACGCGGTGAGCGTCACGGCGAGCGACGACTGCGCGCAACTCGGCGAGCAGGAGCTGATCCTCCTCTGCACCAAGGCGCCGGCGCTGGCCGACCTGCTGCCGACCCTCGGCCCGCTGCTGGGCCCGGAGACGGTGGTGGTGCCAGTGGTCAACGGTGTGCCCTGGTGGTACTTCCATGGCGTCGAGGGGCGCTTCGCCGAGCGTCACGTCGAGGCGGTCGATCCGGGTGGGCGACTCAGCGCGGCGTTGTCCCTGGAGCGCGTGATCGGCTGCGTGGTGTTCATCACCGCGGAAAGCGTGGCGCCCGGCGTGGTGCGCTCGAACAATCCGCACCTGATGATCCTCGGCGAGCCGAACGGGCAGATGAGCGAGCGTCTGGAACGGGTCCGCGCGCTGATCGAGCGCGCCGGCATCGAGGCCCGCGCCACCGAGCGCATCCGCGACCAGCTGTGGACCAAGATCATCGCCAACCTCACCTCCAACCCGCTGTCGGTGGTTACCGGCGCGACCCTGGAGGAGCTCTACGGCCTGCCCGAGCTGAAGAGCCTGGTAGCCAAGATCCTCCAGGAGACCCTGCTCACCGCGGCGGCCTACGGCGCGCGCATCGCCTTCGACCCGGAGACCTTCATGGCCCTGGGCGCCGGCATGGGCGCGGTACGCACCTCCATGCTGCAGGACTACCAGCAGGGCCGGCCGCTGGAGCTCGCCGCCATCGGCGACGCGGTAGTCGAGCTGGCCGGCTACCAGGGCCTGACCATGCCGGTCACCCAGGACATCCTCGGCCTGGCGCGCTTTCGCGGCGCCCAGGTCGCCCTTCACTGACACACGCACACCGAGAGCACGCCCGATGAACGCCATGATCCAGACCCCCAAGCCCGAGACCTGCAGCGACGAAGAGTGGGCGCTACGCATCAAGCTCGCCTACTGCTACCACCTGGTGGATTTCTTCGGCTGGACCGAAACCATCTTCAACCACATTTCCGCCCGCGTCGCCGGGCCGGCGCACCATTACCTGGTCAACCCGTTCGGCCTCAACTACACCGAGGTCACCCCGGCCAACCTGCTCAAGGTCGACCTCGACGGGCACAAGCTGGAGGACTCGCCCTACGACGCCAACCCTGCCGGCTTCGCCCTGCACTCGGCGGTGCACGGCGCGCGCGACGACATCCACTGCGTCATCCACACCCACACCACGCCGGTCTCCGCCGTGGTGCAGAAGAAGCGCGCCTTCACCCACGACGACTTCTACGGCGCGCAGCTCTACGGGCGCATCGGTTACCACACCTTCGAGGGCATCACCCTGTTCCCCGAGGAAAAGGTGCGGATGATCGAGAGCCTGGGCGACAAGCACATCCTGGTGCTGCGCAACCACGGTATCGCGGTGGGCGAGAGCAGCATCGAGAAGACCTTCTTCCTGCTCTGGACGGTGCAGCGCGCCGCCGAGAACCAGCTCGCCGCCGGCGCCCTGGGCGGCGAGGACAACCCGCTGCAGGACGGCATCGCCGAGAAGTGCGCCCACCTCACCGCCATGCTGATCCGCGAGAGCGGCTTCGCCACCAAGTTCTTCGACGCCATGGTGCGCAAGCTGATCGCCGAGCGTGGCCAACCCTTCTAGCGTCGCGATGCTAATGATCCGGGCCCCGCGCTGTGGGGCTCCCTTCCCGGAGACCGCCGATGAATGCCGCCGTGCGTGCCGATCTCGCCTTTGCCGAACCGCCGATTTCCCGCCTGGACCCCCAGGGCCTGCTGGAAACCTGCAACCCCGCCTATCTGGCCATGTGCGGCCGGCGCCGCGAGGAGCTGTTCGGTCAGCCCCATGAGTGCATCAACGACCCGCGGGTGCCGCCGCAGGTGCTCGCCGGCATGTGGCGGACCTTGCGCGACGGGCGCCCCTGGTGCGGACCGATGCGTATTCGCCGGGCGGATGGCGCGTCCGCCTGGTACCGGCTGTACGTGATGCCGCTGATCGACGATGGCCGCCTGACCGCCCTGGGTACCGTCTATCTGCCGATCGAGTCCGGGCTGAGCGCACGCGCCGAGGCGCTCTATGCGCGGCTGGCTGGCGGGCGCAATGGCTGGCGCCTGGCGCAACGGCTGCGCGGCGCGCTGGCCCTGCATGCCGGGCGTGGCCTGGCGGCCGTGGCCCTGTGCGCGGCGCTGGTCGCCGGGCTGCTGCCCGCCTGGCTCGGCATCGCCCTGCTGGCGGCGCAGGCCCTGGGCGGTTGCATCGACGGCGTCTCCCTGCGTCGGCGGATCACCGCGCTGCTACGGCGTCAGCCCCAGGCGCGGGGCGATGCGCAGCTCGCCGCGCTGCACGGCGACGATCCGCTGCTGGCGCCCCTGGAGATGGCCCTGGACGGCCAGCGCGCGCGCATGAGCACGGTGATGGCGCGTATCTGCATCAACGGCGAGCTGCTGCGCCAGCAGGCGCACACCGCCTCCGAGGTGGTCGAGAGGTCCGCCACGCAACTCGACGGGCAGGCTCGCGAGACGGAGCAGACCGCCGCCGCCATCCAGCAGATGAGCGCGACCATCCAGGAGCTCTCGCGCAGCCTGCAGGACACCGCCGAAGCGGCGCAGAGTGCGGACCTGCAGGCCCGCGAGGGCGAGCGGCTGTCCGCTGCCAGTCAGGCGTCGATGGACGACATGCGCAGCGCGGTGCAGGACATCGGCGCGGCGGTCTCGCGCCTGGCGTCGGCGGTGGAGGCCATCGGCAACATCGCCGGGGTGATCCAGGGCATCGCCGAGCAGACCAACCTGTTGGCGCTCAACGCAGCCATCGAGGCGGCGCGCGCCGGCGAGTCGGGGCGCGGCTTCGCCGTGGTCGCCGACGAGGTACGCGGGTTGGCCTCGCGCACCGGTGAATCCACCCGCGAGATCCAGGCCTCCATCGCCAGCCTGCGCGAGGGCAGCCTCGCCGCGCTGGCCACCGCGCAACGCGGCGAGGCCGCGGCGCAGCGCTCCGCCCAGGACGTGGCGCAGGCGCGCATCGCCCTGCAGGGCATCTGCGAGGATGTCGGGCGCATCAGTGGCATGAGCCTGCAGATGGCCGCGGCCATCGAGCAGCAGGGGCAGGTCGCCGAGCAGGTCACCCGTCAGGTCACGCAGATCGCCGGTTTCAGCGAGAGCACCCTGCAGCAGGCCGGGCGCACCACCGAGATCAGTCAGTCGTTGCACCAGTTGGCGGAGTCGCAGTTGGGCTTGGCGCGGCGTTTTCTGCAGGGATAGCGACGGCGGTTGCAGCGCGCCCCGGCCTGGGGACGGCATAGCCCGAGGTTTCCTCGTAGCGCCGCTGGATGCGCGCCAGCTCGCCGGACTCGCGCAGCGCATCCAGCGCCCGCTGCCAGCGAGCGACGAGTCGCTCATCGCAGTCCAGGCTGAACGCGATGTACAGCGAGGAGCGATACAGCTCGACCGGTATCCGGCGCAGGCTGCCGGGCGGGATATGCAGCATGCGGCTGTAGTAGGCCACGCCTGCGTCGGTGTCGCCGACGATGATGCCGGTACGGCCGGCCAGGAGCATGCGATAGAGCTGCAGGCTTTCGCTGGCGCTGGGGTCGAGGTTGGTGAAGCCGGCGGCTGCGAGCAGCGAGGGCACCAGTCCGGCGTGCCGCGTAGTGATTCGTGGGGCCGCGCGCAGCGCGTCGAGTGAGTTCAGGTAGCGCGGTGCGTTGGTCAGCTGATAGGCATGGATCGACTCCTCCACGATGGGCCCGACCCACTGGTACAACGCCTCGCGCTCGGGCGTGCGGAACAGCGAGTACATGATCGTCCTGGGCTGGGTCTGCAGGATGTGGCTGGAGCGCATGCTGGGCAGCAGCTCGATGGGGAAGTGATCGCCGGTACGCGCCATGATCGCGCGCACGATCTCGGTGGACAGGCCAGTGAGACGACCATCCTCCTGATAGTTGTAGGGTGCCCACTCTTCCGTCACGACGCGATAGGTAGCGGCGCTGGCCCACGGGTCATGCAGGAGGGCGAAGAGCACCAGGGCGAGGATCGAATACTTCACGCGCAAGGCCTGGCTGCCGGGGAGGCTGGAAGTATTTTCAGCATAGTCGATGGTTGACGCTTTCAGTCTGGCAGGGAAGTACAACAACCTGTCAGCCTCGAACAATTTTTCCGCGTCGCCTTGGGTTGCAATGGCACTTCATCGAACTCCCGTGCAGGGATCACTGAGGCCAACACCATGTCTGACCAGGAATACGACTACATCGTCATCGGCGCCGGTTCGGCGGGCTGCGTGGTCGCTGCCCGGCTGCTCCAGCAGAACGCCGGCAGCGTGCTGCTGCTCGAGGCCGGAGGCAAGGACAGCAGCCCCTTCCACAGCATGCCGGCCACCGTGGTGCAGGTGTTCCAGCAGAAGTCCTGGCCGTACATGACGGTGCCGCAGCCGCACTGCAACGGCCGCGAGATGATCATCGCCCAGGGCAAGGTGCTCGGCGGCGGCAGCTCGGTCAACGGCATGATCTACATCCGTGGCCAGCAGCAGGACTACGACGACTGGGTCAGCCAGTGGAACTGCCCCGGCTGGGGCTATCGGGACCTCCTGCCGTACTTCAGGAAAGCCGAGGCCAACGAGAGCCTGAGTGGCGAATACCACGGCCAGGACGGCCCGCTGCCGGTCAGCGAGAACCGCTACCGGCACCCGATGACCATGGCCTTCGTGAAGGCGGGTCAGGAGATGGGCCTGCCCTATGTCAACGACTTCAACGGCGCCTCCCAGGAGGGCGTCGGCTTCTACCAGACCACCACGCGCAATGGCGCCCGTGCCAGCACCTCGCGCACCTACCTGAAGTCGGTGCGCGACGACGCCCGCCTCAAGGTGGTGACCGATGCCCTGGCGCACCGGGTGATCCTCGCCGAGGGCCGCGCCGAAGGCGTGGAATACAGCAGCAAGGGCGGCGCCACGCAGACCGCCCGGGCGCGCAAGGAGGTAATCCTCAGTGCGGGCGCCTTCGGCAGCGCCAAGCTGCTGATGCTCTCCGGCATCGGTCCGCGGGCGCACCTCGCGAACCTAGGCATCGAGACCCGCGTCGAGCTGCCGGTGGGCAAGAACTTCCATGACCACCTGCACCTGTCGCTGAACGCCACCACCCATGCGCAGAACAGCATCCTCGGCGAGGACAAGGGCCTGCGCGGGATCAAGCACATGGCCCAGTGGCTGGCCTTCCGCAGCGGCCTGCTGACCAGCAATATCCTCGAGGGTGGTGGCTTCGTCGACAGCCTCGGCGTCGGTCGCCCGGACATCCAGTTCATGTTCCTGCCGGTGATGGACAACTTCGACAATACCCCCGGCGAAGCGCCGCCGGCCGCCGAGCACGGTCTCACGGTGAAGGTCGGCCACCTGCGTCCCCGGGCGCGTGGCGAGGTGCGCCTGCGCAGCAGCGATCCCGCCGACCTGCCGTTGATCGACCCCAACTACCTCGGTGACGAAGAGGACCTGCAGGGGCAGATCCGCGCCGTGCAGGTCGGTCTGCAACTGATGCAGCAGCCGGCGCTCAAGCGGCTGATCAAGAAGGTCACCGCGCCGGAGGACATCGACTGGCGCGACACCGCCGGCATCGAAGCCTTCGTGCGCAAGTCGATCAAGACCGTCTACCACCCCGGCGGCACCTGCCGGCTGGGTACGGACCCGGCGAACTCGGTGGTCGACCTGCAGATGCGTGTGCATGGCGTGGCCAACCTGCGCGTGGTCGATCTCTCGGTCTGCCCGCAGATCGCCAGCGGCAACACCAATGCGCAGGCAATCATGCTCGGTGAGCGCGGTGCCGACCTGATCCTCGGCAAGGCAGCGCCGCTGCTCGCGGCGCCAGCTGAAGCGGCCCTGCACCTGGATTCGCTGGTGGGCGCCAGCGTCGCCGAGCGCGCCGAAGCCCAACGTTCCTGATCCCCCTTTCCCGCCTGGCGCGTCCCTTCGCGCCAAGGCCTCCCCATGCCCGGAAAATCTCGTTTCGAGGAGTCCTCCCATGCTTCCTTCCCGCTTGCGTCCCCTGTTCGGCGGCACCGCGCTCGCGCTGCTCTCCTGTCATGCCCTGGCCACCGAAGGCGGTGGCGGTGCCTACGCCAATGGCAGCGAAGGCTTCATGACCGGTGCGCTGCCGCCGCCCGGCAACTACCTGATCAGCTACAACACCTACTACCACGCCGACAAGTTCGCCAACTCGAACCCGGCCTTCGACGACTTCGAGGTGAGCACCGCAGCGACCATCCTGCGCGCCATCCACGTCAGCGATAAACAGATCCTCGGCGGCAACTGGGCGATGCACGCCTTCCTAGTGGCGGCCGACGTGGACGTCGACATGGGCGCCGGCGGCCGCCAGGACCGCGCCGGCCTGGGCGACTTCATCTTCGATCCGCTGGCCATCGGCTGGCACGCCGGCGACTGGCACTGGATCGTCGGCATGGACATCTACCTGCCCACCGGCCGTTACGACAAGAACGAGCTGTCCAACATGGGGCGCAACTACGTGACCCTCGAGCCCCTGTTCGCCTTCACCTACCGCAACGCGGCCGGCTACGAGTTCTCGATGAAGACCATGTTCGACCACAACTACGAGAACAGCGACACCGACTACCGCTCCGGCAACGAACTGCACGCCGACTTCGTCGCCGCCCGGCACTTCGGCAAATGGGGCGTGGGCATCGGTGGCTACACCTACAAGCAGGTCAGCGGCGACAGCGGAGAGGGCGCCGTGCTCGGCGACTTCAAGGGGCGCGCCACGGCCCTCGGTCCGCAGCTCAGCTACACCAGCGCCGGCGGCCTGAACATCCAGGGCCGCTACCAGCACGAATTCGACGTGCAGAACCGCCCGGAGGGCGACAAGTTCTGGCTCAACGTCGCCCTGCCTCTCTGATCCTCACCCGTCCCATTGGAGTCCCCATGAGCGAAATTTCCCTGTTGCCCGAGGTTCGGGCGTTCCTCACGCGCCAGCACGGTCACTACATCGACGGCGCCTACGTTGCCGGCGCCGGCCCCATCACGGCGGTGATTGACCCCGCCAGCGGAGAGCCCCTGGCGCAGGTGGCGGGCGCCGACGAGGCGCAGGTCGAGGCCGCCGTTGCGGCAGCGCGACAAGCCTTCCGCGGCAGCTGGGCGCAGACCTCGCCCTACCAGCGTGGCGTGCTGCTCAATCGCCTGGCCGACCTGATCGAGGCACATGGCGAGGAGCTGGCGCAGCTGGAAACCCTGTGCTCCGGCAAGTCGATCCACCTGTCGCGGATGTTCGAGGTTGGCCAGAGCGCGGTGTTCCTGCGCTATTACGCCGGCTGGGCGACCAAGATCAACGGCGAGACCATGAGCCCGTCGCTCCCCTCGATGGCCGGCGAGCAGTACACCGCCTTCACCCGCCGCGAGCCGCTCGGTGTGGTGGCGGGCATCGTGCCGTGGAATTTCTCGGTGATGATCGGTGTGTGGAAGATCGCCGCAGCACTCACCACCGGCTGCACCCTGGTACTCAAACCCAGTGAGTTCACCCCGCTGACGCTGCTGCGCCTGGCCGAGCTGGCCAGCGAGGCCGGGGTGCCGGCGGGCGTGCTCAACGTTGTCAACGGCCTGGGCGAGGTGGGTGCGCGGTTGATCGAGCACCCGCAGGTGGCGAAGGTATCCTTCACCGGCTCGGTGCCCACCGGGTTGAAGGTGGGGCAGGCGGCGATGGCCGCCAACCTGACCCGGGTGACTTTGGAACTGGGCGGCAAGAATGCCGCCGCACTATTGCCGGACTTCGACCTGCAGGGTGCGGTGGCCGGGCTGATCCAGACCGGCTTCGTACACCAGGGGCAGGTCTGCGCGGCGCCCGAGCGGGTCTATGTGCCGCGCGCGCGGCTGGACGACGTGCTGCAGGCGTTCGCCGCCGCGCTGGCCGGGGCGAGCATCGGTTCGCCGCTGGACGAGTCCGCGCAGTTCGGTCCGCTGGCCAATAAGCCGCAGTTCGACAAGGTGCTGGGCTTCTTCGCCAAGGCGCGCGAGCAGGGGCGTATCGTCTGCGGAGGCCAGGCGTTGCAGCGCCCCGGCTTTTTCGTCGAGCCCACCGTGGTGCTCGCCGGCAGCGCGGCGGACAGCCTGCTGCACGAGGAGACCTTCGGTCCGATCATCTGCCTGCTGCCCTATGACGACATCGAGGAGCTGCCGGGGCTGATCAACGACTCGCCGTTCGGGCTCACCGCGAGTCTCTGGACCAATGACCTGTCCGCCGCGCTGCGACTGATCCCGCAGGTCGAGGCCGGCACCGTCTACGTCAACATGCACACCTTCCTCGACCCGTCGGTGCCGTTCGGTGGGATCAAGGCCTCCGGCAGTGGCCGCGAGTTCGGCAGCGCCTTCATCGACGACTACACGGAGTTGAAGTCGGTGATGATCCGCTACTGAAAAGCAGAACGCCGAAGTCCTTTGAGGGCTCCGGCGTCCGTTTGCCGCGAGGTGCCGCGTGCGTCAGATCACGAAGGTCAGCGCCAGGTTGCACAGCAGCGCGGCGATGAAGCCCAGCGGCGCGGCGCGCAGCAGCAGTTTCGGGAACAGCGTGGCGCGGCTCTCGTCGTCCTGGCAGGAGCCGAGGATCAGGCTGCCACCGGAGGAGAACGGCGAGATGGAGGTGGCCTGGGCGCCGACCACGATGCAGATGAAGATCAGCATCGGATCGATGCCCAGGCTCGCCGCCAGCGGCGGCACGATGGGGAACAGCGCCGGGGTGACCACGCCGAGGGTGCTGGCGAACAGCGACATCAGCGCGGCGACCACGCCGAACGCCACCGGGATCAGCACGGAAGGAATGTTGCCACCGATCCAGGAGGCCAGTGCGGCGACGGTGCCCGCCTTGATCGCCACGGAAATCAGCATGCCCATGCCGCAGATCATCACGATGGTGCCCCACGGCAGGGTTGCCATGACCTTGCGCTCGTCACCCAGCTTGAGCAGCAGGGCGATGACCGAGAACACGCTGGCGACCAGGCCGATGTCCATCTTCTTGTTGAAGAAGGCGACGGTGGCGTTGTCCGGAAGGATCAGGCTGGCGACCGGCGCAGCGAGCACCAGGGCCATCATCAGCAGGGTCAGCAGCAGGGTGGTCTTCTGCTTGGCTTCGAACGGCGCCGGTGCCGGGCTGTCCGCGTCCACCTTCATGTGGCGATGCTGGCCGGTGAAGAACACCATCGCGCTGATCACGATCAGCGGCAGCACGAAGGTGGCGGCGAAGATGCCGGCGCTATCGATGAAGGCCTGCTGGTCGCTGATGCCGGCGTTGGTCATCAGCCCGCGGAAGATGATCCCACTCTGGCTGGACATGAAGTTGGCACCCCCCAGCGCACCGTAGTTGACCGCCATGGCGCCGACTATCAGGTTCATTCCAGTGCGCGTGCACAGCAGCAGGGTGATCGGCGCCATGAACGCCAGCACCGTGTAGTAGCCCGCGCCCAGCGCAGCGATCAGGCTGGCGGCGAAGAACACCGCGTACGGCAGCAGGTAGGGCGCCTTGCGGCAACGGTGGATGAGGTGCTCGGCGAGCTTCTCCAGGGTGCCGTTGACGGTGGCGAAGCCGTAGAACAGGCATACCGAGAAGATGATGAAGAAGATCTTCAGCGGCCACAGAGCGATCACTTCGGAGGGCGACAGGCCCATGGCGAAGCTGCCGATCAGGTAGGCGAAGGCGATGGCGAACAGGCCGATGTTGATGCCGGTGGCGTAGCCCAGGGCAATGGCCACGGCAATCGCGGCGACGACGATAAGACTCATCATGGTGGGGACTCCGCTCAGGCGTCGAGGCCGAAAAGGCGTACGGGGTTGTCGATCAGCACCTGGCGGCGCTCCTGGGTATCGGGCAGCAATTGCTGCAGGGCTTCGAACTGGCTGACGTAGTCGGTGCGCTCCTCGAAACGGGTGTGCGGCCAGTCGCTGCCCCAGACGAAACGCTGGCTACCGCCACAGGCTTCGCGCAGGTGCTCGAAGATCGCCCGGGCCTGTTGCGGGTTGGCCTGGCTGCGGTAAGGCGCGGAGAGTTTCACCCAGATCGGCTCGTGGGTCAGCAGGGCGAGGAAGGCACGCTGCGCCGGACTGCGCGGGTCGATCGCCGAAGGCGGCAGGCCGAAATGATCGATCACCACGGTGACGCCGCTGGCGAGGATGCTCGGCAGGAACATCGCCAGGTCTTCCATGCCGCGTTGGATCTCCACCTGCCAGTCG
The DNA here is from genome assembly GCF_055768815.1 of Pseudomonas sp. R4-15. NCBI lineage: Bacteria > Pseudomonadati > Pseudomonadota > Gammaproteobacteria > Pseudomonadales > Pseudomonadaceae > Pseudomonas > Pseudomonas sp. R4-15. The sequence goes on along the minus strand of NZ_CM147293.1, from coordinate 360,812 downwards.
CGTGCCGCGAGGCGCTCGAAGAAGCTGCGCCAGGCCGGGCTGGCGTAGTTTTCCAGCGTCTTGCCGATCAGGTTCAGACGGATGCCACGCACCCCGGCCGCATGCATCCGTTGCAACTGCTCGTCGTCGATCGAGCGATCCACCACCACCACCCCACGCAGGCGCTCCGGGTGTCGACGCAGGGCGTCGAGCAGGTAGCTGTTGTCGGTGCCGAGGAAGCTCGGCTGTATCAACACGCCGTGGGACACACCGCAGCTGTCGAGATGGGCGAGGTAGCTGTCGACGCTGGCGTCGTAGTCCGGCGCGTAACGTCGCCCCGCGGCCATGGGCAGGTCGCGCGTGAAGATGTGGGCATGGGTGTCGACCCCGGTGACGGGGTACGAGGAGGTGGTCATGGCAGTCACCTGATGGGCTTCTTGTCGCGGCGTGTGGTGTGGATTCGCCGATTCTTGTGGTCATATATTCATATATATGAATGGTGAAATTAATCGGCGCAGCGATCCCTGTCAACACGCCACGTGTTGCCAACGGGTGCTAAAGTCGCGTCTTCTCAGGCTTATCTGTGGGAATTCGAGGGGAAAATGGCATCGAACAGGATGGGTGCGGACACGCGTTTGCCGCTCTATCAACAGCTTCGTGACGATATGCTGGCGAGGATCGCCGCCGGTGAATGGCTGCCGGGACGTTCCATTCCCACCGAAGCCGAACTCACCCGCCATTACGGTGTGGCCATCGGCACCGTGCGCAAGGCGCTGGAGACGCTGGTCGCCGAGGGTCTGCTGCAACGCAGCCAGGGGCGTGGCACCTTCGTGCGACGGCCGAACTTCGATGCCTCGTTCTTCCGCTTCTTCCGCCAGGTCGGCAGCGATGGCGGTCAGGTGGTGCCGCACAGCCGGGTGCTTTCCACTCAGGTGGAGGCGCCTTCGGCGCAGGTCAGCCAGGCCCTGCAACTGGCCGAGGGCGAGCAGGTGTTGCGTTTGCAGCGCCTGCGCGAGCTGGCGGGCGGCGCGTTGATCTGCGAATCCATCTGGCTGCCCGCCAGCCGCTTCGCGGCGCTGCAGGCGCTCCCCGCCGAGGACTACGCCAACCTGCTCTATCCGTTCTACGAAGCGCGTTGTGGCCAGGCGGTGGCTTCGGCCCGGGAGATGCTGCGCATCGAAGCGGCGGATGGCGAGCTGGCGCAAACCCTGGGCATCGCTGTGGGCGATCCGGTGGTGGTCATCGAGCGCACGGCCTTCGGTTACGACCGCACCCCCCTGGAATACCGCCTCTCGCGCGGCGCGGCGGCGAGCTTTCGCTACCAGATCGATATCTCCTGATAGGCATGTGACGCTTTTGTGAACTTTGCGCGGCGTCTCTGGTGCGCCACGGGGTGCCCTCGCTAGGCTGGCGATAATCCTTGTAGGGAGTGTGCAATGGCTTATCGACTACAGGCTCGGCGGGATTGCGATGCCGAGGTGCGCCGCGTCGCTGGCGAGCGTCTATCCAAGGCCGTGAAGGTGCTCAGTGAGGACTCGGCCGACGCGGCCCACGAAGCACGCAAGCGGCTCAAGGAAGTCCGCGCGCTGCTGCGCCTGGTGCACAAACCGCTGGGCAAGAAAGTCTTCGCCCGGCACAACCAGGCTTTGCGCGATCTCGCCCGGGTCCTCGCCGAGGAGCGCGATGCGCAGGCGTTGGTGGAGGCCTGGACCGCCCTCTGTAGCGTGGCCGCGCCGGCGTTGCAGACGCTGCCGCTGGAGGCGATACGCGAGCGCCTGCTGGCGCGTTGCCTGGCCCCGGCTGCCGCTCCGTCACGCGAGCCGCTGATCGAGGCGCTGCGCGAGCAGCAGGCGCTGAGCGCTGACTGGCCGCTCTCCGGCAGTGCATTCGCCCTGCTCAAGGCCGGTCTGCAGCAGAGTTTCGGCGACGGCCGCCGGGCGCTCAAGGTGGCGCAGCAGAAAGGCAGCGACGAGACACTCCACGAGTGGCGCAAGCGGGTGAAGGACCACTGGTATCACACACGCCTGTTGCGCGATGCCTGGCCCGACCTGCTCAAGGCGCGTCGGCGCAGCCTGGAGCGACTCTCCGACCTGCTGGGCGATGACCATGACCTGGCGCTGCTGCAGGGCCTGCTCGCCGCGGAGCCGGCGCTGTTCGGCGATGCCGTGCAGGCCGAGCAACTGACGGCCGTGCTGCGCGAGCGGCGCGCCGAGCTGCAGCGCCAGGCCTTCCATCTGGGTCGCCGAATCTATGCGGAAAAGCCCGAGGCACTGGCCGGGCTGTGGGCCGACTACTGGCGAATTGCCCGTAGCTAGGGTCTGTTGGCGTTTCGTTCGCGAGCCGCGGATGGCCGCCCCGCGTTCTCGCCAGAAATGGCCTGCGGTTAGGCGCAGAACGCCGCCAATGGTCACTCCCTTGGCAAGTCCTGCAACGACAGCGCAGGCCATTTCTGGCACAACCCGCAGGGCCGGTATCTGTTTTGGCGCAATACGGCGTGGCTCGTCTTACCTTTACCCCGGTAAAGGTGGCGACTCGTGCCTTGTCTTGCGCCAAAACAGATGCCTGCGCGGCCGTGAACGAAACGTCAACAGACCCTAGCCGCTTGGCGGGCGCGGCGGGAGCTGAGGAACTTTGCCGATCCTAACGGGTCATTCGGCTGGCCGCTGCCTGGATCGGGTGGCGTGTCTCGCGTGCCGGCGTCGCTTCGACCCCGGCTACCCTGCAACCGCCAGCCTACGATCTTGCATGCCCGACTCTCTCTCCTCTCTGTGTCCCCGTACCGCGCGCTCCTGGCGCCGGATCCTTCCCTCCTTACTGGGCGTCGCGTTCTCGTTGCCGCTTCTGGCCCAGGCGCAATCCTCCGATGACGACCGGCGCTGGGTCAGCGACCAGCTCAGCACCTATGTTCGCAGCGGCCCCACCGATGGCTACCGAATCGTCGGCAGTCTGACCTCCGGGCAGCCGGTACGCCTGCTGCAACAGAGCGGCGACTACAGCCAGGTGCGCAGCGACGGCGGCGATACGGTGTGGATTCCCACCCGCGACCTGCAGTCGGTGCCGGGCCAGGCCGAGCGCCTTCCACAGCTCGAGAAGCAGGTCAGCGAACTCAGTGCGCGCCTGGAGAACGTCGACCAGGGCTGGGAACAGCGCGTTTCCGGCATGCGCGAGACGTTGGACGCGCGCAAGTCGCTGATCGACGAGTTGCAGGCGCGCAGCGATGGTCTGGGCGTCGAGCTGGCCCAGGCCCAGGCGGAGCTGCGCGAGGCGCGCGCCCAACTGGGTAACGAGCAGCAGCGGGTACTGATGCGCTACATGGTCTACGGCGGCTGCATTGCCGGTGTCGGCCTGCTTGCCGGGCTGATGCTGCCGATGCTCACCCGCCGCCGCAAGCGCAACGACGTATGGGTATGATGATCGCCTGAACGTCGCCCAGGGTTACCCATGGAAGCCGAAACCCTCTATCTCTGGGGCTACCTCGCGCTGGCCGTGCAACTGGCCGGGCTGGGTGCCGCGTTGCATGCTATCGCCTCGGTGCGTACCGCCCAGGGCGCGATCGCCTGGGCGGTGGCACTGGCGTTCATGCCCTACCTCACGCTGCTGCCGTATCTGGTGTTCGGTAGCCGCCGTTTCGACCGTTACCTCAAGGTGCGCCGCGAGGCCGACCGGCAGATGCGCCGGGCCATGGCGCGGTTGAACTGGCGCCCGTGGATCGACGAAGCGCTGGCTGCCGAGCGCGAGGATCCCTGGGGCAACCGCCGCGCCTTCGCCACGCTCGCCGGCTGGCCGGCGCTGGCGAATAACCGGCTGCGCCTGCTGGTCGACGGCCAGGCGACCTTCGAGGCGATCTTCGCCGCCATCGCCAAGGCCCGGCAGGTGGTGCTGGTGCAGTTCTTCATCGTGCGGGACGACGCGCTCGGCAGGCGTCTGCAGGCGCTGCTGCTCGAACGCGCCGCCGCCGGCGTCAAGGTCTACCTGCTCTATGACCGCATCGGCAGCCATGCACTGCCGCGTCGCTACGTGCGCCGCCTGCGTGAGGGCGGGGTGCAGGTGGCGGCGAGCTCCACCCATGGCGGTTTCTACAACCGTTTCCAGCTGAATTTTCGCAACCACCGCAAGATCGTCGTAGTGGACGGTGAGTGTGGTTTCCTCGGCGGACTCAACGTCGGCGACGACTACCTGGGTGGCAACCCCCGACTGAGCCCCTGGCGCGATACCCATCTGCAACTGTGTGGCCCGGCGCTGGCCTGCCTGCAGGAATCCTTCGCCGAGGACTGGTACTGGGCGCGCCGCGAGCTGCCGCCGCTGCTGCTGCCGGACGACTATCCGGAGGACGGTGCGACCTGCCAGATCGTTGCCCCGGGCCCCGCCGACGAACGCGAGACCGGCTCGCTGTTCTTCGTCGAGGCGATCCATGCGGCGCGTCACCGGCTCTGGCTCACCAGCCCCTACTTCGTCCCCGACGAGGCGGTCTTCGCCGCGCTGCAACTGGCCGTAGCGCGTGGCGTCGAGGTCCGTCTGCTGCTGCCGTCGCGACCGGACCACCGGGTGGTCTACGCCGCTTCCAGCCTCTATGCGCGGCAGGCGGCGAAGATCGGCGTGCAGGTCATGCGCTATCGGCCCGGTTTCCTCCACCAGAAGGTGCTGCTGGTCGACGATGACCTTGCGGCGGTGGGTAGCGCCAACCTCGACAACCGTTCCTTCCGGCTGAACTTCGAGGTGGTCGCGCTGGTGTCCGACCAGGACTTCGCCGAACAGGTGGAGGCGATGCTGCTGGCCGATTTCGCCCTCAGCGAGCCGCTCGGCGAGGAGTTGCCGGCCTTTTGGCAGCGGTTGGGCATGCGCGTGGCGCGGCTGGTGGCACCGGTCCTCTGAGCAGACACATGGCCGCTCATGCCTATCGATTCACGTCGCGATTCCGTCGACGTGTGCGGACGGCGTAAAAAATTTTCGCAGTGATAGACCAAAATTCGACCGCTGATGGCATGATGGTATTCCGTCATTCAAGAACTTGCGTGACGGAAAAATGACTAACCGGTCGCATTGAGTGTGCATGGACGTATCAATGAAAGTCGAAGTCGATCACCCGGTATCGGGTCCTGCTCGCCACAGCTGGCGCTGGGCCTATCACAAGATTCGTGGCTTGCAGGTGGGGCGACTGCGGGCGGCCTATCGCGCCTGCCGCTACGTATGGCTGGGCGATACCGGTTTGTTCACCTCCCACGCCGGCTGGCGCAAGTCGCGCATCAGCCGTTGATCCTGTCTGCCGAAAAAAAGCGACCCGTCCGGGGTCGCGTTTTTTCGCTTAGTTCTTCACTTCACGCAAGTAGGGTGCCGGCTCCGCGCCCAGGTTGGCGAGCATGCGCTCGCTGTACCAGTCGAGGAAGTTGATCACGCCGAACTCGTAGGTCTGCGAGTACGGGCCGGGCTGGTAGGCGGTGGAGTTGATCCCGCGCTGGTTTTCCTCGGCCAGGCGACGGTCCTGGTCGTTGGTGGCATCCCACACCTTGCGCAGGTTTTCCGGATCGTAGTCGACACCTTCCACGGCATCCTTGTGAACCAGCCACTTGGTGGTCACCAGGGTTTCCTGCGGGCCGATCGGCCACACGGTGAAGACGATCATGTGATCGCCCATGCAGTGGTTCCAGGAGTGCGGCAGGTGCAGGATGCGCATCGAGCCCAGGTCAGGATCGGTGATGCGGCCCATCAGTTTCTTGCTGCCCTGGCTGCCGTCCATGGTCATCGACACGGTGCCCTTGAGCAGCGGCATGCGCACGATGCGGTTACGCAGGCCGAAGCTGGCGTGGGCGTAGGGAATGTTGTCGTTTTCCCAGCGCGTGGTGCACTCGGCGACCTGGTCCTTGAATGCCTGGCTGGCGCGCGGGTCGGTGACGTCGTCCCATTCCAGCAGGGTGTTGAGCAGTTCGGGGTGGGAGCCGGCGCAGTGGTAGCACTCGCGGTTGTTCTCCATCACCAGTTTCCAGTTGGCTTTTTCCAGCAGGGTGGTCTGCACCGCGACCTTGGCGTTCTCCATGTCGTACGGCTCGAGGTAATGGTCGAGCGTCTGCAGGAATTCGTCGATCGCCGGCGGGTTGTCCGACAGGCAGATGAAGATGTAGCCACCGGCGGTCTTCACGTTGACCGGCTTGAGGCTGTAGTCGGCCAGGTTGAAGTCGGCGCCCATCTCGGTACCGGCGAACAGCAGGCGGCCGTCCAGCTCGTAGGTCCACTGGTGGTAGGGGCAGACCAGCTTGGCCACCTTGCCCTTGTCGCTGACGCAGATGCGCGAACCCCGGTGACGGCAGACGTTGTGGAAGGCATGCACCTTGCCTTCTGCGCCGCGCACCACGATCACCGGGTTGTCGCCGATCTGCACGCTGATGAAGTTGCCCTTGGCGGGGATCTCGCAGGTCATGCCCGCGATCAGCCACTCCTTGCCGAAGACCTCCTGCATGTCGAGCTTGAACAGGCGCTCGTCGTTGTAGAACGGCTGCGGCAGGGAAAAGGTGTGGTCGCGTGTCTGCAGCATCTCGGCGGTCGCCTGGCGAGCGCTCTCCAGCGGGTCGGCCAGGTTGGCGGTGGTCTGGTCCATCGGTGACTCCTCATGGCCGCGCGAGCGGCCGCAAAAAATTGGCTGTGACGGTTGTTGCTACGCAAGAGGGAGAAGGCACTGGCAGCCTGCCGTTGGCTGGAAAAACGCGGCCTTGCACACGAATAGTTTTGCGATCCCGGCTGGCCGGCAGTGTGGGCGTGGCCATGGGCGGAATCATGTCCATGGGCGACATCGATCCCCATCGTTCCCGACTTGGCGGAATAGCGCCTGCTTGTGCGGTCGCGGCAAGCATGCCGATGTCGCGAACAGGTAAATGGGTCGCGAATCCACTCGGCAAGATCGCCTCCCATGAGAGGCCGGCGTGCGGCCCGAGGACCCTTGCGATGTCGACCAGTCTTTTCGCCCCCGGCAGCACCCAGCCGGTGAACACCCAGACCTGGACCAACGGCCGTCACCTGGTGCGCTGCGTCAAGGTGATCCAGGAAACCTGGGATGTGCGCACCTTCTGCTTCATGGCCGATCAGCCGATCCTGTTCTTCTTCAAGCCGGGGCAGTTCGTCACCCTGGAACTGGAGATCGAAGGCCAGCCGGTGATGCGCTCCTACACCATCTCCAGTTCGCCCTCGGTGCCTTACAGCTTCTCCATCACGGTCAAGCGCGTGCCCGGTGGCAAGGTTTCCAACTGGCTGCACGACAACCTCAAGGAAGGCGACCTGCTCCCCGTGCATGGGCCGGTGGGGCTGTTCAACGCCATCGATTTCCCGGCGGATAAGGTGCTGTTGCTCTCCGGCGGTGTCGGCATCACCCCGGTGATGTCCATGAGCCGCTGGTTCTTCGACACCAACGCCAACGTCGACATGGTCTTCGTGCATAGCGCCCGCTCGCCCCATGACGTCATCTACCAGCGCGAACTGGAGTTCATGGCCTCGCGCATTTCCAACTTCAGCCTGCACCTGATCTGCGAGCGGCAGAACCTCGGCGAGAGCTGGTCCGGCTACCGGGGCTTCCTGACGCCCGCCATGCTGCAACTGATGGCGCCCGACTTCCTCGAACGGGAGATCTTCTGCTGCGGCCCGACGCCCTACATGAACGCGGTGAAGCGGATGCTTCGTGAAAACGGCTTCGACATGAGCCGCTATCACGAGGAGTCGTTCGGCGCGACGCCCGCAGAAGTCGAGGCAGAAGTCATCGAGCAGGCCGAGCAAGCCGCCGACGCACCGGAAGTGCCGAGCAGCGAACAGACCCTGGTGGAGTTCGCCGCGACCGGCAAGAGCGTGCGTATCGGCCCCGGCGAGACGGTCCACGCCGCCGCCGCCAAGCTCGGCCTGCACATTCCCAAGGCCTGCGGCATGGGCATCTGCGGCACCTGCAAGGTGCAGAAGGTCTCCGGCGAGGTGGAAATGGCGCACAACGGCGGCATCACCGACGAGGACATCGCCGAAGGCTACATCCTCACCTGCTGCAGCGTGCCCAAGGGCGACGTGGTGATGGACTACTGACTCAGACGCCCTCGTCGCCCTGGTATTCCTCGGTGGCGCGGGCCACCGCCTCGCGCCAGTCGCCCGGGTCGAGCAGGCGCAAGGCGTCGACCAGGCTGTGGAAAGCGTCCCGGTAGCCTTCCGGGCGGTTCTGCGCGGCGGCTTCGTCGGCCTGGCGTTGCGCCTGGGCCAGCAGGCTCAGATAGGCGTTGCGATCAGAGGACATGCTCGAACTCCACAGGGTGGCTGGCGCGTATCCATTGGGACTGCGCCAGGCCAACCGCGTTCAGCCCTGAGCGAAGAACACCAGACGGTTGCCGAACGGATCGTGCAGGCTCAGTTGCCGCTCGTCCCAGGGCATCTCCACGATTTCCGGACGGGCGTTGCGATAGCGGCGTGCCCGCAGCTCGGCGGCAAGGCCTTCGAGGTCCGCGCAGGCGATGCGCAAGGCGCTGCCCGGACAGGCATCGCCATGATGTTCGGAGAGGTGCAGCACGCAGCCGTCGCGCGAGACCTGCTGATACAGCGGCAGGTCGTCGGCGAAGCGATGCCGCCAGTCTTCTCGAAAAGCCAAGAACTCCAGGTAGAACTCGCGCGTCTTCGCCTCGTCGAAAACGCGCAGGATCGGTGTCGCTCCGCCCAGGCCGCTCATGGGGCGGCCTGCATGGCGCTGCGGATGTCCGCGGCGAGGGCGTCGACCTGCGCCGGGTCGCTGTCCCAGGCGCACATGAAGCGCGCGCCGCCGCTGCCGATGAAGGTATAGAAGCGCCAGCCGCGCCCACGCAGCCATTCCAGCGCCGGTTCCGAGAGCTGCAGGAACACCGCATTGGCCTGCACCGGGAACATCAGGCTGACCCCGGGGACGTCCAGGACCGCCTGCGCCAGGCGTTGTGCACAGGCATTGGCGTGGGCGGCATGGCGCAGCCAGGCGCCGTCTTCCAGCAGACCGACCCAGGGCGCGGAGAGGAAGCGCATCTTCGAGGCCAGTTGGCCGGCCTGCTTGCAGCGATAGTCGAAGTCCTCGGCCTGCGCCTGGTTGAAGAACAGGATCGCCTCGCCCACCGCCATGCCGTTCTTGGTGCCGCCGAAGCAGAGCACGTCGACACCGGCCTGCCAGGTCAGCGCGGCCGGCGAGCAGCCCAGGGTCGCGCAGGCATTGGCGAAGCGCGCACCGTCCATGTGCAGGCGCAGGCCCAGCTCGCGGCAGGTGGCGGAGATCGCACGGACTTCCTCGACGCTGTACACGCAGCCGACTTCGGTCGGCTGGGTGATGCTCACCACGCGCGGCTTGGGATAGTGGATGTCCCGGCGACGGGTGGCGACCTGGCGGATCGCCTCCGGGGTCAGCTTGCCGTCCACCGAGGGGGCGAGCAGCAGCTTGGAGCCGTTGGAGAAGAACTCCGGCGCGCCGCATTCGTCGGTCTCGACGTGGGCGGTGTCCGCGCAGATCACACTATGGTAGCTCTGGCACAGCGAGGCCAGCGCCAGCGAGTTGGCGGCGGTGCCGTTGAAGGCGAAGAACACTTCGCAGCGGGTCTCGAACAGTTGGCGGAAACGATCGGCCGCGCGGCTGGTCCACTCGTCCTCGCCGTAGGCGCGGGCGTGGCCGGTGTTGGCTGCGGCCATGGCGGCCCAGGCTTCCGGGCAGACGCCGGAATAGTTGTCGCTGGCGAATTGCTGTTCACGCTGCATGGGGAATTCCTGAATAGACCGATGGGACATTTTAGCGAAACCACACGGCCTGGCGACGCCCACGGCGACAGCGGGCGCGATGCCGCGCTCGACCTGCTGAAATGGCTGGCGATGGGCGCGATGCTGCTCGATCACCTGCGCCTGGTCTGGCCGTCGCTGGCCTGGACCTTCGTTCCCGGGCGCCTGGCCTTTCCCGGCTTCTGCCTGGCGCTGGCGGCCAACCTGTCACGGAGCGGCGCGCGTCCGCTGGAGACGCCTCGGCTGGCGCGCTACCTGGGCGGGCTGCTGTTGTTCTCACTGCTCAGCGAACCGGCCTATCGACTGTTCATGCCTCAGGCGACGACCCTGAACGTGCTGCCGACCCTGGCGCTGGGTTTGCTGCTGGCCCTGGGCGTGGAACACGCGGGGCGGGTGCGCGCGGTGGCCCTGCTGGCGGCGCTGTTGGCGTCGGTCTGGCATTCGCAACTGATGTTCGGCCTGCCCGGCGTGCTACTGCCAGGCGCCTGCCTGCTGGCGCTGCGCGATGCGCGCTGGCTGTGGCTGACCTGTGGGCTGGCGCTGGCGGCGAATCTCGGCGCGCCCATGCGCGTGCTGCTGTTGCAGGGCGATGGACTGGCCTGGCTGGGCATCGCCGTCGCCGGTGCTGCCGTGCCGCTGGGCCGGCAACTGCTTGCGAAGGGGCACGGACTGGGCGTGCCGGCCATGCGCCGCTGGGCCTACTTGCTCTATCCTAGGGTCTGTTGACGTTTCGTTCACGGTCGCGCCAAAACAGGCACCGGCCCTCCGGGTTGTGCCAGAAATGACCTGCGCCGTCGTTGCAGGCTTTGCCAAGGGAATCACCATTGGCTTCAGCCTGCGCCTAGTCGCAGGTCATTTCTGGCGACAACGCGGCTCGCGAACGAAACGTCAACAGACCCTAGCCACCTGCTGGCATACGCCAGCCTGTTGCGCTGAGGGAACTCGTCGGCACCGGCGGGTTCGGATGCGTTACCGGCCTGCCTGGGCCCCCCTGTCACCACAAGGAGCATCATCGAATGCGTTATTCGAGCTTGATCGCACTTTTCGCGCCGCTGGCCTTCGCCCTGCCGGCCGCCGCGGCCAACTGGCCGGACGGCGCCCGCGAGCAGTTCCTCACCGAATGCGTCAGCGGTGCCCAAGGCAACGTCGATGCCGCCAAGGCTAAGGCGTACTGCACCTGCGCGGCCGACGAGGTCGGTAAGGAATTCAGCCAGTCCGAACTCCAGGAGCTGCATGCCAAGCGTGGCATGGACATCTCCCCCGAGGTCCGCAATCGCCTGGCCAAGGCGTCCAATGCCTGCCTGACGCACCTCAATCCCTGATCCCCCCGGCGGGGCGCTTCGGCGCCCCGCTGCGTTTGCCCCAAGTCCTTTGCACGGATTCGCGACTTCGTCGTGGAATGCCCTAGGCATGTCGCAAACAGGCATCCTGCTGCCCCTTCCCAGCCCTACCATCGCCGCAAACAGACCGCCCTTTTTCGGGGCCAGCGGCGCCTAGGGCCTGTTGACGTTTCGTTCGCGAGCCGCGTTGTCGCCAGAAATGGCCTGCGGCTAGGCGCAGGCTGCAGCCAATGGTCATTCCCTTGGCAAAGCCTGTAACGACGGCGCAGGCCATTTCTGGCACAACCCGCAGGGCCGGTAGCTGTTTTGGCGCAATACGGCGTTGCTCGTCTTGGACTTACCCCGGTAAGCCCTGCGACTCGCGCCTTGTCTTGCGCCAAAACAGCTACCGGCGCGGCCGTGAACGAAACGCCAACAGGTCCTAGCGCATGGGGAAGACGATGTTCAGCAAAAACGACCGTATCGAAGGTTATGACGACGAACTGTTCGCCGCCATCGCGGCCGAGGAGCGTCGCCAGGAAGATCACATCGAGCTGATCGCCTCGGAGAACTACACCAGCCAGCGAGTGATGCAGGCCCAGGGTACCGGGCTGACCAACAAGTACGCCGAGGGCTATCCGGGCAAGCGCTACTACGGTGGCTGCGAGCACGTCGACGTGGTCGAGAGCATCGCCATCGAGCGCGCCAAGCAACTGTTCGGCGCCGACTATGCCAACGTCCAGCCGCACTCCGGTTCCTCGGCCAACTCCGAGGTCTACCTGGCGCTGCTCAACGCCGGCGATACTATCCTCGGCATGAGCCTGGCCCACGGCGGCCACCTGACCCACGGCGCCAAGGTGTCGTCCTCCGGCAAGCTGTACAACGCGGTGCAGTACGGCATCGACGAGAATGGCCTGATCGATTACGACGAGGTCGAGCGCCTGGCCGTCGAGCATCAGCCGAAGATGATCGTCGCCGGCTTCTCCGCCTACTCGCGGATTCTCGACTTCGCGCGTTTCCGCGCCATCGCCGACAAGGTCGGTGCCTACCTGTTCGTCGACATGGCGCATGTCGCCGGCCTGGTCGCCGCTGGCCTGTACCCGAACCCGGTGCCCTTCGCCGACGTCGTCACCACCACCACCCACAAGACCCTACGCGGTCCGCGCGGCGGCCTGATCCTGGCCAGGGCCAACCCGGAGATCGAGAAGAAGCTCAACTCCGCGGTGTTCCCCGGCGCCCAGGGTGGCCCGCTGATGCACGTGATCGCGGCCAAGGCGGTGTGCTTCAAGGAAGCGTTGGAGCCCGAGTTCAAGGCCTACCAGCAGCAGGTGCTGAAGAATGCCCAGGCGATGGCCGAGGTGTTCGTCGCGCGCGGTTTCGACGTGGTCTCCGGTGGTACCGACAACCACCTGTTCCTGCTCAGCCTGATCAAGCAGGGCATCACCGGCAAGGACGCCGACGCCGCCCTCGGCCGCGCCCACATCACGGTGAACAAGAACGCCGTGCCGAACGACCCGCAGTCGCCCTTCGTCACCTCCGGCCTGCGTATCGGCACCCCGGCGGTCACCAGCCGTGGCTTCAAGGAAGCCCAGTGTTCGGCGTTGGCCGGCTGGATCTGCGACGTACTCGACCACCTCGGCGACGCCGACGTCGAGGCCCAGGTCGCCACCCAGGTGGCCGGTCTGTGCAGCGACTTCCCGGTGTACCGCGCCTAACTTCAAAACGCCGGGTGCCGTGCGCCCGGCCCACGAACAACCCCTGCCGCGCAGGGGCCGTGTTTCCAGGAGCCACCCATGCAACGCTATTCCGGCTTCGGCCTGTTCAAGCACTCCCTGAGTCACCATGAGAACTGGCAGCGGATGTGGCGCAACCCGACGCCCAAGCCGATGTACGACGTGATCATCATCGGCGGTGGCGGCCATGGCCTGGCAACGGCCTATTACCTGGCCAAGGTGCATGGCATCACCAATGTCGCGGTGCTGGAGAAGGGCCACCTGGGCGGCGGCAATGCCTGCCGCAACACCACCATCGTGCGTTCCAACTACCTGTGGGACGAGTCCGCGCAGCTCTACGAGCACGCCATGAAGCTGTGGGAAGGCCTGTCCCAGGACATCAACTACAACGTCATGTTCTCCCAGCGTGGCTGCTATCACCTGTGCCACAACCTGCAGGACCTGCGTGACGCCGAGCGCCTGGTGACCGCCAACCTGCTCAACGGCATCGACAACGAGCTGCTAGACACCCGCCAGGTCGCCGAAGAGATTCCCTTCCTCGACTGCAGCAAGAACACCCGCTACCCGATCCTCGGCGCCTCCGTGCAGCGCCGCGCTGGCAATGCCCGCCACGACGCCGTGGCCTGGGGCTACGCCCGCGCCGCCGACGCCCTGGGCGTGGACCTGATCCAGAACACCGAGGTCGTCGGCTTCCGCAAGCAGGACGGCAAGGTGATCGGGGTGGAAACCAAGAATGGCGGTTTCATCGGCGCCAAGCGCGTCGGCATGGTCGTCGCCGGCAGCACCAGCCCGCTGGCGCAGATCGCCGGCTTCCGCCTGCCGCTGGAATCCCATCCGCTGCAGGCACTGGTCTCCGAGCCGATCAAGCCGGTGATCCACAGCGTGATCATGTCCAATGCGGTGCATGGCTACATCAGCCAGTCGGACAAGGGCGACCTGGTCATCGGCGCCGGCATCGACAGCTGGGTCGGCTACGGCCAGCGCGGTTCCTACCCGATCATCGAGCACACCCTGCAGGCCATCGTCGAGATGTTCCCGGTGCTCTCGCGGGTGCGCATGAACCGCCAGTGGGGCGGCATCGTCGACACCACCCCGGACGCCTGCCCGATCATCGGCAAGACGCCCATCGACAACCTCTTCATCAACTGCGGCTGGGGCACCGGCGGCTTCAAGGCCACCCCGGGTTCGGGCCATGTGTTCGCCGCTACCCTCGCCAAGGGCGAGCCGCACCCGTTGGCCAAGCCGTTCTCCATCGAGCGCTTCCACAACGGTGCGCTGATCGACGAACACGGCGCCGCCGCCGTCGCCCACTGATTTTCGAATGGCTCCGCCAAGGGCGGGGCCTGGAGGTTGCAAGCATGTTCAACATCTACTGTCCCCACTGCGGCGAGCTGCGTGCCGAAGAGGAATTCCACTGCCGCGGCCAGGCGCACATCGCCCGCCCGCTGGACCCCGAGGCCTGCTCTGACGCCGAGTGGGGCGAGTACCTGTTCTTCCGCGATGCCCCGCGCGGCATCCAGCATGACCTGTGGGTGCACTCGGCCGGCTGCGGCAAGTTCTTCAACGCCACCCGCAACACGCTGACGTACGAAATTCTCGAGACCTACAAGATCGGCGAGCAGCCCAGCGTTACCGCCGAAACCGTCCAGCCCGCCGCCGCTGCCCAGGGAGTCCGCGCATGAGCCAGGTCAACCGTCTGTCCAAGGGCGGCCGCATCGATCGCGGTCAGCCGCTGGACTTCACCTACAACGGCCAGCGCCTGCAGGGCTTCGCCGGCGACACCCTGGCGTCGGCCCTGCTGGCCAATGGCGTCGAGATCATCGGCCGCAGCTTCAAGTACTCGCGTCCGCGCGGCATCGTCGCCGCCGGTGCCGAGGAGCCCAACGCGATCATGCAGATCGGCTCCAGCGAAGCGACCCAGGTGCCCAACGTGCGCGCCACCCAGCAGGCGCTCTATGCGGGCCTGACCGCCAGCGCCACGAACGGCTGGCCGAGCGTCAACAGTGACGTGATGGGCATCCTCGGCAAGGTCGGCGGCTCGATGATGCCGCCCGGGTTCTACTACAAGACCTTCATGTTTCCGAAGTCGATGTGGCTGACCTACGAGAAGTACATCCGCAAGGCCGCCGGCTTCGGCCGCGCGCCGACCGAGGTCGACCCGGACCTGTACGACAACATGAACCACCACTGCGACGTGCTGGTGGTCGGTGGCGGCGCCGCCGGCCTGGCCGCCGCGCTGGCCGCCGGGCGTAGCGGCGCGCGGGTGATCCTCGCCGACGAACAGGAAGAGTTCGGCGGCAGCCTGCTGGATACCCGCGAGACCCTCGATGGCAAGCCCGCCAGCGAATGGGTCGCCAGCGTGCTGCGCGAGCTGGAGACCCTGGACAACGTGCTGCTGCTGCCGCGCGCCACGGTCAACGGCTACCACGACCACAACTTCCTCACCATCCATCAGCGCCTCACCGACCACCTCGGCGAGCGTGCGCCGATGGGCAGCGTGCGCCAGCGCCTGCATCGCGTGCGCGCCGGCCGGGTGGTGCTCGCCAGTGGCGCCCATGAGCGTCCGCTGGTGTTCGGCAACAACGACCTGCCCGGCAACATGCTGGCCGGCGCGGTCTCCACCTACGTGCGCCGCTACGGCGTGGCACCGGGCAAGAAGCTGGTGCTCTCGACCAACAACGACTACGCCTACCGCGCGGTGCTCGACTGGCTCGACGCCGGCCTGGAAGTGGTCGCCGTGGCCGACTCGCGCAGCAACCCGCAGGGCGACTGGGTCAACGAGGCGCGCCAGCGCGGCGTGCGCATCATGCCCGCCAGCGCGGTGGTCGAAGCCCAGGGCGGCAAGCGTGTCAGCAGCGTGCGCGTCTGTGCCATCGACGTGCCGGGCAACCGTGTGCTCGGCTCCGGCGAAACCCTGGACTGCGACCTGCTCGCCAGCTCCGGCGGCTACAGCCCGGTGGTGCACCTGGCTTCGCACCTGGGCGGCCGTCCGGTATGGCGCGAGGACATCCTCGGCTTCGTTCCCGGCAAGAGCGTCGGCGTGCAGGATCGCCTGGACGCCGGCGCGGTGAATGGCGTGTTCACCCTCACCGCCGTCATCGCCGATGGTTTCGAGACGGGCGCCAAGGCCGCAGGCCAGGTCGGCTTCGGTCCGGTCAGCGGCAGCCTGCCGAAAGCCCCGGAACGCCGCGAAGGTGCCACCGAGGCGCTGTTCCTGGTGCCCCACGAGAAAGGCAGCGCGCGTGCGCCCAAGCAGTTCGTCGACCCGCAGAACGACGTCACCGCCGCGGGTATCCAACTGGCCGTGCGCGAAGGCTTCGAGTCGGTCGAGCACGTCAAGCGCTACACCGCGCTGGGCTTCGGTACCGACCAGGGCAAGCTGGGCAACATCAACGGCCTGGCCATCGGCGCCCAGGCGTTGGGCGTGACTATTCCGCAGATGGGCACCACCATGTTCCGTCCGAACTACACTCCGGTGAGTTTCGGCGCGGTGACTGGCCGCCACTGTGGCGAGCTGTTCGAGCCCAAGCGCTATACCGCGATGCACGCCTGGCACCTGGCACAGGGCGCCGAGTTCGAAGACGTCGGCCAGTGGAAACGCCCCTGGTACTACCCGCGGGGCGGCGAAGACCTGCACGCCGCCGTGGCCCGCGAGTGCCGCGCCGTGCGTAATGGCGTGGGCATCCTCGATGCCTCGACCCTGGGCAAGATCGACATCCAGGGGCCGGACGCCCGCGAGTTCCTCAACCGCGTGTACACCAACGCCTGGACCAAGCTGGACGTCGGCAAGGCCCGTTACGGCCTGATGTGCAAGGAAGACGGCATGGTCTTCGACGACGGCGTGACCGCCTGCCTGGGCGACAACCACTTCATGATGACCACCACCACCGGCGGCGCCGCGCGCGTCATGGAGTGGCTGGAGATCTACCACCAGACCGAGTGGCCGGAGCTGAAGGTGTACTTCACCTCGGTCACCGACCACTGGGCGACCATGACCCTGTCCGGGCCGAAGAGCCGCGAGCTGCTGGCCGAGGTCACCGACATCGACCTGGCCAACGAAGGCTTTCCCTTCATGGCCTGGAAGGAAGGCACCGTCGGCGGCGTACCGGCGCGGGTGTTCCGCATCTCCTTCACTGGCGAGCTGTCCTACGAGGTCAACGTGCAGGCGGACTACGCTCTGGGCGTCTGGGAGCAACTGGTCGAGGCCGGCAAGAAATACGACCTGACCCCGTACGGCACCGAGACCATGCACGTGCTGCGCGCCGAGAAGGGCTTCATCATCGTCGGCCAGGAAACCGACTCCACGGTGACCCCGTTCGACCTGGGCATGGGCTGGGCGGTCGGCAAGACCAAGGCCTTCTCCTGGATCGGCTGGCGCGGGATGAACCGCGAGGACTGCGTGAAGCCGGACCGCAAGCAACTGGTCGGCCTCAAGCCGGTGGACCCGAACGTGGTGCTGCCCGAAGGCGGCCAGCTGGTGTTCGATCCCAAGCAGCCGATCCCGATGACCATGGTCGGTCACGTGACCTCCAGCTACATGAGTTCGACCCTTGGCCACGGTATCGCCCTGGCGCTGGTTCGCGGCGGCCTGAGCCGCATGGGGCAGAAGGTCTACGCCCCGGGACGCGACGGCAAGGTGATCGAGGCGGAGATCGTCAGCTCGGTGTTCTACGACCCGAAAGGCGACCGCCAGAACGTATGACGGCAGGGGCGGGCGCCAGCGCCCGCCAGGCTTCCCCCTTTTTCGAAGGATGTGCGACATGAGCGCGATCAACGTCTACCAACAGCGCCCCAGCGAGGGCGCCCGGGGCGAGTCCCCGCTGCACCACGCCGGCTTCGCCGAACTGGCCGGCAAGGGCCCGGCGAACGCAGGCGTACGCCTGCGCGAGAAGAAACTCCTGGGCCACCTGACCCTGCGCGGCGACGCCGCCGATGCGGCCTTCGCCGCCGGCGTGCAGCAGGCCCTGGGCCTGCAACTGCCGCAGCCGATGGGATTGGCGGTCCAGGGTGAGACCAGCCTGCAATGGGTCTCTCCGGACCAGTGGCTGATCGTCGTCCCGACAGGCGAGGAACTGGCCACCGAGCAGCGTCTGCGTGACGCGCTGGCCGGCCAGCACATCCAGGTGGTCAACGTCTCCGGCGGCCAGACCCTGCTGGAGCTCTCCGGCGCCCGGGCTCGCGAGGTGCTGATGAAGTCCACCAGCTACGACGTGCATCCGGATCGCTTACCGGTCGGCAAGGCCGTGGGCACCGTGTTCGCCAAGGCCGGCTGCACCATTCGCCACGTCGCCGAGGGCCGCTGGGAACTGCTGGTGCGCCGCAGCTTCTCCGACTACTTCTGGCTGTGGCTGCAGGACGCCAGCGCCGAATACGGCCTGGCCATCGACGCCTGACCTGGCGCGGGTGGGGCGACGGGCGCTGGCTCGTCGTCCTTCGCTGCGTCACCCTGAGCTGAATTCCCCTCTTGCCGGAATCTCCCATGAGCCGCAGCCCCGATACCTGGATTCTCACCGCCCACTGCCCCAGCCGACTGGGCACGGTGGATGTGGTCACGCGTTTTCTCTTCGAGCGCGAATGCTACGTGGTCGAGCACCACAGCTTCGATGATCGCCTGGCCAACCGCTTCTTCATCCGTGTCGAGTTTCGCGCACCGGAGGGCTTCGACGAAGCCGCCTTTCGCGCCGAGCTGGGCGAGCGCGCCGCACCGTTCGCCATGCAGTTGGAGCTGACTCCGCCGGGCTATCGGGCCAAGGTGCTGATCATGGTCTCCAAGGCGGACCACTGCCTCAACGACCTGCTCTACCGCCAGCGCATCGGTCAGTTGCCGATGGATATCGTCGCGGTCGCCTCCAACCATCCCGACCTTGAGCCGTTGGCACGCTGGCACGGGATTCCCTACCACCACCTGCCGCTGGACCCGCTGGACAAGCCAGCGCAGGAGCGCAAGGTGCTGGAACTGGTGGAAAGCACCGGCGCCGAGCTGGTGGTGCTGGCGCGCTACATGCAGGTGCTCTCGGCCGAGCTGTGCCAGCGCCTGGACGGCCGCGCGATCAACATCCACCACTCGCTGCTGCCCGGCTTCAAGGGCGCCAAGCCCTATCACCAGGCCTACCAGAAGGGCGTCAAGCTGGTCGGCGCCACGGCGCACTTCATCAACAACGACCTCGACGAGGGGCCGATCATCGCCCAGGGCGTCGAGCCGGTGGACCACGCGCACTATCCCGAGGACCTGATCGCCAAGGGCCGCGACATCGAGTGCCTGACCCTGGCTCGGGCGGTGGGCTACTTCCTCGAACGGCGGGTGTTCCTGCACGCCAATCGCAGTGTGGTGCTGTAGCGGGGCTGCTGCTTTTTGCCGTTTTTCCGTGTGGGAATGATCAAACACCTCCACTCGGCCCCGGCCCCGTAGGATGGGTGGAGGAGCGTAGCGACGATACCCATCGTGGCGGCGTGATTGATCGTTCCACGCTCCTGCGTTGATCGTTCCTACGCGCCCGCGTGGGAATGCAGCCCGGACGCTCCGCGTCCGTTACCTCGGGCGTGGGAGCGTTGCGCTTTCCTCGGTTGGGACTACAGGTTTCGCCTTGCACGGCGACCTACTTCTTCTTGAGTGCGGATGGCCGCCCCGATCAAGAAGAAGTAGGCAAGAAGAAGACCACCCCAACATTCGGCCCCAGCCGCTGTGCGGCTGGGGTTCCCTCGCTCCGGCGCTGCTCCGGAGGTCGGCCCGTACGGTCCATCCCTGGACCGCACAGGCCTCTCGCCGCCGTCCTGGCGGCTCGCTCCCCTGCGCAACGCCTGCACTCGGCCTCCTGAAGGGGCCCCGGGTGCAGGCCGCGTCATCGGTTGATGCTTGGCTTTTTTGATCGTTCCCACGCAGGAGCGTGGGAGCGAGCAACGATCAACGCCTCCAGTCCCCAATAGCTGGCGCTGCCTTTGCCTTCTGCACGTATCTCCTGCGGCCTAATACCTCCGCGTACTCAGAAGCTCCTCGAGCACCTGGGTCGTGACCCGGAACGGCATCGACATGTGGTCCTGCCCGGTCTCGATCTGGAAGTCGCTACGCAAGCCATACTGCGAGAGGCCCTCCAGGCGATGCTGCAACTGCCGTGCATCCTGGATTTCCTGGGGCATTTCCCGGCTGCCGACCCACAACGTCAGGCTGCTGTGGGTCAGGTTCAGCGCTCCGGCCTGCGCCTGGCGGGTGAAGGTGCGTTCGAGGGGCATCAGGTAGCGGTCGTGCCACCAGAGGCTCGGGCTGATCGCTACCCGATGCTGGAACAGGTCCGGGCGGGTGAACAGCGAGTAGACGGCGAACATGCCGCCGAACGAATGGCCGACCAGGCTGACCTGGTCCCGGTCGACTTGGAAGCGTTGATTCACCCTGGGCATCAGGCGCTTTTCGATGAAGTCGAGGAACAGGTCCTGGCCGCCCTGGGGCGGGTCGTTGCGCTCGGGCGGCTGGGGTGGCGAGAGGTCGAAGGCGCGCCGCTCGAAGTCCAGCGGCGTGTCGCTCGGGTAGCCGATGGCGACCACGATCGACGCGCGCCAGCGTGCCTGTGCGCGCTTGGCGGCGTGGAACGCCGGGAAGTAGGCGTTGCCGTCGAGCAGGTAGATCACCGGATAGCCGCCGGTATAGGGCAACTCGCCCTCCGGCAGGCTGATCAGGATGCGGTAGTCGCGGCCCTCGGCGCTGCGCATCGACCACTCCTCGCTACCGTCGAGGCTGACCGGCGCGGCCTGGGCGGCGCCCAGCAGCATTAGCGTCAGCCCCAATAGCCAGGTCTTGGCGCTCACCAGTTGTAGCTCAGGCTGGTGATCACGCTGCGTGCTTCACCGCGATAGCAGTAGCCGTCCTGGCAGTTGATGTACTGCTTGTCGGTCAGGTTGCGCGCATTGAGGGACAGCCGCACGCCATCCAGGGACCCTCCGAAGTCGTAGTGTACGGCGGCGTCGAACAGGGTGTAGTCCTCGCTCTTCACGGTATTCATGTCATCGCCATAGACGCTGCCGGTGTAGCGGGCACCGGCGCCGAAGCCGAGGCCGAACGGCAGTTGGTAGTCGAGCCAGACCGAGGCCAGGTGGTGTGGCACGTCTTTCGGGTCCTTGCCCTGGTTACCGTCGTTGCTCTTGGTCACCTCGGGGTCGTTATAGCTGTAGCTGGCGGTCAGGTGCAGGCGCTCGCTGAGGTCCGCCACGGCTTCGAGCTCCAGGCCGCGGGATACCTGTTCACCGGTCTGCACGGTGTTGAGCGGATCGAGGGGATCACGTGTGGAGACGTTCTCCTCGGTCAGGTGATAGAGCGAAGCGGTGAACATCGCCTGGGTGCCCGGCGGCTGGTACTTCAGGCCGATCTCGTACTGCTTGCCCTCGGTGGGCTTGAGCGGGCCGTAGGCGTTGCTGCCGCTCTGCGGCAGGAAGGACTCGGCATAGCTGGCGTAGGGCGCCAGGCCATTGTCGAACAGGTACAGCGCGCCGAGCTGGAAGGTCGTCGCCGAATCGGTGGTTTTACCGCTTCCGCGGTTACGCACGTGCGCCCAGTCGCGGCGGACGCCGACGGACAGTCGCCAGCGGTCGAGTTCGATCTGGTCCTGCAGGTACAACCCGCTGCGCTGGGTCAGGCTGTCCTGGTCGGCGAGCACCGTGCCCGGGCGGCTCACCGGTTGGTGATAGTCCGGCGCATTCATGTCGATGGACGGCGCCGGCCCGGTGGCGTACAGCACCGAGCTGTCGAACCAGGTGTAGTCCCAGCCGCTGAGCAGGGTGTGCTGCAACTCGCCGGTGGCGAAGCGCGAGACCAGGCGCGTATCGCTGGTCAGCGAATCCATGTCTTCGTAAACGCCCACCGCATAACGCTCCATCATGCCGTCGGTGATGACGCCGGTCGGTTGAAGGTACTGGTTGGTGGTGTCCAGTTGCCCATAGCGCAGGTTCTGCTGAAGGGTGAAGGTCTCGTCGAAGGCGTGCTCGAACTCGTAGCCGAAGGTCCACTGGCGCTGGTCCAGCTTGTCGAAATATTCGTCGCCCTGCCAGAAGTCGGTGAGGTGGTCGCCATCCTGGTAGAGCATCGGCGAGGCGGCCGTTTCGCGCTCCTGGTATTGCGCGAGCAGCGTCAGGTGGGTGTCCGGGTCGATCTGCCAGCTCAGCGACGGGGCAAACAGGCGCACATCGTTGTTCAACTGCTCAATGTCGTACTGGGCATCGCGGTAAACGCCGACCGTGCGGAACAGCACATCGCCGTCGTCATCGAGCTGGCCGCCGATATCGAACTGGCCCTGACGATGGTCATGGTTGCCGGCCTGGATCTCGATCTGGTTCTCGGCATCGAGGCTCGGACGCTTGCTCACCCGGTTGACCATGCCGCCAGGGCTGATCTGCCCGTAGAGCACCGAGGCCGGTCCCTTGAGCACTTCGATGCGCTCCAGCGCGTAGGCTTCCACGCCGTAGATGGACAGCCAGCCGTTGTAGGGCTGGCGCAGGCCGTCGAGGTAGTCGGCGGACATGGTGGTGTCGAAACCACGCAGGCTGATCTGGTCGAAGCGCGGGTCGAGCCCCGAGCCGCCGACGCGCACGCCGGCCGTGTAGGCGACGGCATCCTCGACGCGGTCCACCTTGCGATCGGCGATCTGCTGGGCGGTGACCACGCTGATGCTCTGCGCCGTCTCCAGGATCGGCCGATCGCTCTTGCTGGCGCTGCTGGCGTTGGCGGCGAAATAGCCGGGCGTCGGCGCAAAGGCGCTCTGCAGTGGCGCCGCCTCGATGGTGAGTGGCTGCAGCTCGTAGCTGGCGTCTTGCTCGACCGGCTTGATGACGTAGCCGGAGACGGTCTTCTCGGCGACTAGCCCGGTCCCCGCGAGGAGCTTCGCCAAGCCTTCCTCCAGCGATGCCGCACTGCTCACGCCGGGGCTGGTGAGCCCGCGTACCTGCTCCGGCGAGTACGACAGGGTGATCCCGGCGCGTTCGGCGAAGAGCCCCAGCGCCTGGTCCAGCGGCCCGCCCGGCACGCTGGGGGCCGCCACCCTGGCGGCGGGTTCGGCGGCGCGCAGCGTGGGGCTGGCCGTCGCGGCGGACAGCGCCAGACCCAGGCAGATGGCCGTGGGCAGGGCGCGTGGCTGAAGGTGCAGGGAGCGTGATCCGGTAAGACGCATGAGGTTATCCAGTTAGGGTCTGATGAGCTCTAACCGGACGAGTCCTGAAAGTCCGACAAACTTTTTACGCGATGGGGACGATGCGTACCCACCAGCGGGTGCGCTCGATGATGGCGACCGGCAACAGGTAGCTGATGTTCTGCAGGATCAGCTCCGGTCGCTCGAGGCGGAACACCCCGGAAAGTCGTAGATCCGCCACGGCGGGGTCACAGCCGAGCCAGCCGTGGCGATAGCGTCCCAGTTCGGCGAGGAAGTCTGCCAGGCGAATGTCTTCGACCCGTAGCAGCCCTCGTGTCCAGGCGAAGGGGTCGAGCGGGCCCTTGCCCAGGGCGCTCAGGCGTGTCGAGGACACCCTCAGGCCTTCGCCGGCCGCCAGCCAGCGCTGGCCGGCGGCGGATGTCACCCTGACCTGGCCGTGCTCGACGTGGATCTCGCTGTAGTCCGCGTGATCGCGCACCAGGGCGCGGGCGTCCTGGCCCTGGCACTCGGCGAAGGCGCAGCGCAGCCGCCACTGGGCGCCATCCACCAGCACTTCGCCGGAGCGCAGCTGTAGCTGATGGCCGTGGATGTCCACGGCGCTGTCGGTGTTGAGCAGCAGTTCGCCCTCGTCAGCCAGGACCACGTGACGACGCTCGCCGGTGCTCGTGGCGAAGTCCGCGCGCCAGGCCTGATGCGTACCGGCGGCCAGCAGCGCGCTGCTGCCGGCGACCAGACCGAGCAGCTTGAGCAGGCGCCGGCGGCTCAGGTCCGCCTCGGCGCGTTGCAGCAGCGGGATGGCCTGGGCCCCGCTGCAGAGCGAGTCGACCTGGAACATCCCGGCCATCCGTTGCAGGCGCTGCCAGGCCAGGCGATGCCGGGCGTCCTGGTCCAGCCAGTGTTGCACCTGACGCTGTAGCTCCGGGTTGCCGGCTTCCGCGCGCAGGCGCATCTGCCAGTCGATGGCGGCACAGACAATGGATTCCGGCAGGGACGCTGCGGCGTTCATCGCGGGTCCTCGAAGCACAGCCGATAGCAGTGCAGCAGGGCACTGGCGACGTGGCGTTCCACGGTACGACTGGAGACGCCGAGTTGCCGTGCGACCTGCGCATGGCTCAGCTCACCGAGCTGATACAGCAGGAAGGCTTCGCGTACCGCGGGCTTGAGGCCGTCGAGCAACTGCGCGATACGCTCCAGGGCCTGCAGCGCCTCGTGGCGTGCTTCCGGCGAGGGATGATTGGCCTCCGGCAACTGCGCCAGGGCCTCGAGGTAGGCGCGCTCCAGGGCGTCGCGGCGCCAGTGGTCGATCACCAGGCCACGGGCGATGCGCGCGAGCAGTGCGCGCGGGGCGCGGTTGTCGATGGGCCGCCCGCGGACCAGCAGGCGCACGAAGGTGTCCTGTACCAGATCCGCTGCTTGCTGGGAGCAGCCGACCGAGCGCCGCAACCAGCCATGCAGCCAGCCTTGGTGGGTGCCGTAGAGCACCTGGAGGGGGACGGTCGAGTCGGTTTCCGGTGAGGACATGATGTGAGCCGTGTCGATTGCACCATGCGGAACCATGGCGAGCGGCGCTCACATTAATAGCGAATCATTCCCATTACAACTTTGCATGGCCCGCCGGGCTACCGGGACTGACGTTGTCGATGGGCCCCGCTCGCGTGGCGAAGCGGGGCTGCCAGGGCCGGGAGCCCTGACGTTGCGCAGGGGCTTAGAACGCGGGGACCACGGCGCCCTTGTACTTGTCGACGATGAACTGCTTCAGCGCATCGCTGTGCAGGGCCTTGACCAGCTTCTGCACGGCGTCGCTGTCCTGGTTGTCCTTGCGGGTGACCAGGATGTTCACGTACGGCGAGTCGCTGCCTTCGATGGCCAGGGCGTCCTGGGTCGGGTTGAGCCCTGCTTCCAGGGCGTAGTTGGTGTTGATCAAGGCCAGCTCGACCTGATTCAGCACGCGCGGCAGGGTCGCCGCTTCCAGTTCACGCACCTTGATCGACTTGGGGTTGTCGACGATGTCGCGCGGGGTGGCGAGGATGCCGGCCTCGGGTTTCAGGGTGATCACCCCGGCCTTCTGCAGCAGTAGCAGGGCGCGGCCGCCGTTGGTGGCATCGTTGGGGATGGCCACGGTGGCGCCTTCGGGCAGCTCATCGAGGCTCTTGATCTTCTTCGAGTAGGCGCCGAAAGGCTCGACGTGCACACCGGCAACGCTCACCAGGTCGGTCTTGCGGCTGGCGTTGAACTCGTCCAGGTACGGCTGGTGCTGGAAGAAGTTGGCGTCCAGGTTGCCCTGCTGCACCTGCAGGTTGGGCTGCACGTAGTCGGTGAACACGCGCACCTTCAGCTCGACGCCTTCTTTGGCGAGCATCGGTTTGACGAATTCGAGGATTTCCGCGTGGGGCACCGGGGTGGCCGCGACGCTGAGGGTTTCCGCCGCCTGGGCGGAGCTGATGGCCGCGAAGGCGGCGAGGGCAGTTAGCAGTTTTTTCATCTCAGGGTTCCTTTCGGGACGTTGTCGCGCGGGTCCCGGCGTGCGCCGGGTCGCCGCTTTGCTTCATTTGCGGGAAAAGTGGATCACCAGGCGGTCGCCGACCATCTGCAGCGCCTGCACCAGGATCAGCAGCAGCACCACCGTGACCGCCATCACGTCTGGCTGGTAGCGCTGGTAACCGTAGCGCACCGCCAGGTCGCCGAGGCCGCCGCCGCCGATCAGACCGCTCATGGCAGTGTAGGAGACCAGTGTGATGGCGGTCACCGTGGCCGCCGCCAGCAGCCCGGGCAGGGCTTCCGGCAGCAGGGCGCGGGTGATGATCTGTACGGTGCTGGCGCCCATCGCCTGGGTCGCCTCGATGATGCCGCGGTCCACCTCGCGCAGTGCGGTCTCCACCAGGCGGGCGAAGAACGGCGTGGCACCGACCACCAGCGGCGGAATGGCGCCGGCCACCCCCAGCGAAGTGCCGACCAGCCACTCGGTGAGCGGGATCATCAGGATCAGCAGAATCACGAAGGGCACCGAGCGCAGCACGTTGACCAGCAGCGAGAGCACGCCATACAGCGCTTTCTGCTCGCACAGCTGGCGCGGGCCACTGAGAAACAGCAGCACCCCCAGCGGCAGGCCGAGCAGCACGGTGAAGAGCATCGCGCCGAGCAGCATGTTCAGGGTGTCCAGGCCAGCCTGCCAGATCTCCGGCCAGAACACGTTGGGCAGCAGGGATTCGAGCATCAGCGCAGTACCTCCAGATGCACGTCGGCGGCTTCGAAGGCGCGCAGCGCCGCGTCGATGTCGCCGCCATCCAGGGCCAGGGTCAACTGGCCGTAGGGGGTTTCGCGAATGCGGTCGATGCGGCCGGCGAGGATGCTGTAGTCGACGCCGGTATCGCGGGCGACGCGCGCCAGCAGCGGTGCGTAGGTCGCCTCTCCGGTGAAGGTCAGGCGCAGGATGCGGCCGCGCACCTGGGCGAATTCGGCGAGCGGGTCGCTCTCGTCCACCTGCTCGGCCTCGCGCACGAAGCGCCGCGTGGTCGCATGTTGCGGGTGCAGGAAGACCTCGCTCACCGGGCCCTGCTCGACGATGCGCCCGGCGTCCATCACCGCCACGCGGTCGCAGACGCGACGGATCACGTCCATCTCGTGGGTGATCAGCACGATGGTCAGTTCCAGCTCGCGGTTCAGTTCGGCGAGCAGTTGCAGGACCTGGGTGGTGGTCTGCGGATCGAGGGCGCTGGTGGCTTCGTCGCAGAGCAGGATCTTCGGTCCGGTGGCCAGCGCGCGGGCGATGCCGACGCGCTGCTTCTGCCCGCCGGAAAGTTGCGCCGGGTACTTGCGCGCATGCTCGGTCAGGCCGACACGGTTCAGCAGTTCGGCGACCCGTGCCTCGATCTGCGCGCGGCCGTAGCCACCGGCCAGGCGCAGCGGCATGGCGATGTTGTCGGCGACGGTCTTCGATGACAGCAGGTTGAAGTGCTGGAAGATCATGCCGATGCGCTGGCGCAATTGGCGCAGGCCGTTGGCCGGCAACGCGGTGGCGTCCTCGCCGTCGATCAGGATGCGTCCGCCGGAGGGCTCCTCCAGGCGGTTGATCAACCGCAGCAAGGTGCTTTTGCCGGCGCCGGAATGGCCGATCAGGCCGAATACCTCGCCGGCGCGCACCTGCAGATCGCAGGGGTGCAGGGCGGGCACTTCACGGTTGGCCAGCCGGTAGGTCTTGTGGACGTGCTGGAATTCGATCACAGGGGTGGTAAACCTTGTGTTTCCTGGCCTAGGCCTGTTGCCGCCTGATTCGGCGCGGCCGTGAATGGAACGGCAACAGGCCCTAGGGCCACTCAAAGCGAACCATTTTAGCCGCTTTGCTTATAGACGCTTAGTCTTTCTCTGCACAGCGGCGAGAAGGATTGGAATAAGCAACCATAGCCCATGCCTATCGGGCCCATAGGTGTCACCTCATCCGAATCGCGGAACGCTCGCAGGCGATGTCGAGTCGCTTCTAGGGACTGTTCCCGTTTCATTCGCGAACCGCGTTGTCGCCAGAAATGGCCTGCGGTTAGGCGCAGGACGCAGCCAATGGCCACTCCCTTGGCAAGTCCTGCAACGACAGCGCAGGCCATTTCTGGCACAACCCGGAGGGCCGGCGCCTGTTTTGGCGCGATACGGCGTTACTCGTCTTGGACTTACCCCGGTAAGCCCTGCGACTCGCGCCTTGTCTCGCGCCAAAACAGGTGCCGGCGCGGCCGTGAATGAAACGGGAACAGGCCCTAGAGCCACCCACGATTCAGATCCATAAAAGCCAATAATGATGAGGAGATAGCATGGCCACCCAGCCGCCCAAGAGCGAACTCGCCGGTACCGATACCCTCGATCGCCAGAACAGCAATGCCAAGCTCGAACAGCTCGAACGCGATCGATCCGACGCCACCGGCCAGGCCCTGCGCACCAACCAGGGCGTGAAGATCTCCGACAACCAGAACACCCTCAAGGCCGGCGCCCGCGGACCGTCGCTGCTGGAAGACTTCATCTTCCGCGAGAAGATCACCCACTTCGACCATGAACGCATTCCCGAGCGCATCGTGCATGCCCGCGGTGCGGGTGCCCACGGCTACTTCCAGGTGTACGAGGCGCTGGGCGACACGCTTTGCAAGGCCGGATTCCTCCAGGACCCGGCGAAGAAGACCCCGGTGTTCGTGCGCTTCTCCACCGTGCAGGGGCCGCGCGGCTCCGGTGACACGGTGCGCGACGTGCGCGGCTTCGCGGTGAAGTTCTACACCGACGAGGGCAACTTCGACCTGGTCGGCAACAACATGCCGGTGTTCTTCATCCAGGACGCGATCAAGTTCCCCGATTTCGTCCACGCGGTGAAGCCCGAGCCGCACAACGAGATGCCCACCGGCGGCAGCGCCCACGACACCTTCTGGGACTTCGTCTCGCTGGTGCCCGAGTCCGCACACATGGTGCTCTGGACCATGACCGACCGCGCCATTCCGGTGAACCTGCGCAGCATGCAGGGCTTCGGCATCCACACCTTCCGCATGATCGACAAGGCCGGCACCTCGCGCTTCGTGAAATTCCACTGGAAGCCGGCCCAGGGCGTACGCTCGCTGGTCTGGGACGAGGCGCAGAAGCTCGCCGGCAAGGACACCGACGCCCACCGTCGCGACCTCTGGGAGGCCATCGAGTCCGGCGACTATCCCGAGTGGGAGCTGGGCGTGCAGATCATCGAGGAAAAGGACGAACACGCCTTCGACTGGGACCTGCTCGACCCGACCAAGATCATCCCCGAGGAGCTGGTGCCGGTTACCCCCATCGGCAAGATGGTGCTCAACCGCAACCCGGACAACTACTTCGCCGAGACCGAGCAGGTGGCCTTCTGCCCGGCGCACATCGTGCCCGGCATCGATTTCTCCAACGACCCGCTGCTGCAGGGCCGGCTGTTCTCCTACACCGACACCCAGATCAGCCGCCTGGGCGGGCCGAACTTCCACGAGATTCCGATCAACCGCCCGCTGGCGCCTAACCACAGCAACCAGCGCGACGCCGCGCACCGCCAGCGCATCGACAAGGGGCGTGCTTCCTACGAGCCCAACTCGATCGACGCCGGCTGGCCCAAGGAAACCCCGCCCGGTCCGGTGGACGGCGGCTTCGAGAGCTATTACGAGCGCATCGACGCGCACAAGATCCGCGAGCGCAGCGAGTCCTTCGGCGATCATTTCAGCCAGGCCACGCTGTTCTACCGCTCGCTGTCGGCGGCCGAGCAGCAGCACGTGATCGATGCCTACGCCTTCGAGCTGGGCAAGGTCGAGCGGCCGTGGATTCGCGAGCGCCAGGTCAACGAGATCCTTTCCAACATCGACCTCGAGCTGGCCGGCGCGGTGGCCGAGAAGCTCGGCCTGCCCAAGCCGGCGAAAGGCACGCTAGCGCCGCGCAAGGTCTCCATCGACAAGTCGCCGGCGCTGAGCCAGTTGAACCTGCTGTCCGGCAAGATCAAGGGCTTCAAGGTGGCGATCCTGGTGGCCGATGGCGTCGACGCCAAGGATGTCGAGGCGATGAAACAGGCGTTGCAGGGCGAGGGCGCCCACGCCAAGGTGCTCGGCCCGACCAGCGCCCCGGTGAAGACCGCCGACGGTGGCGAGCTGGCGGTGGATGCCTCGGCCGACGGCATGCCCTCGGTGGCGCTGGACGCGGTGTTCGTCCCGGGTGGCGCCGAGGCTGCGAAAGCCCTGGCGGGTAACGGCGCGGCCAAGCACTACCTGTACGAGGCCTACAAGCACCTCAAGGCCATCGCCCTCGCCGGCGAGGCGCAGGCGCTGATGCAACAACTGCAGCTCGAGGCCGATGCCGGGCTGCTCGGTGGTGCGGACGCCAAAGCCGTGCAGAAGGACTTCTTCGCCGCGATGGCCGAGCACCGTGTCTGGGCGCGCCTGCCGAAGATCGTCTCGGTACCGGCCTGAGTCTTCGGGCTCGCCAGCGCACCCGTGAGGGCGCGCTGGCATTGCCCAGGGCGTCGAGAGGGCGACGCTCTGGGTTCTCTTCGCGACCATTCCTAGCCCGCAAAGGCGCGACATAGACACATGTCAGTGTTCTGGGGCGGACGGTAAGGCATGCTCGAAGTGCGTCGAAAGATCGCACCGATGCGCCCCCGCCAGCCACGGAGCCCGAGCATGCGCGAAGTACGAGTCCACCTGCCCTTTCCCCTCAACCTGCCGATCGGACTGCTGTTGGGCATTGCCGCCCTGGTCGGTGTTTTGCTGCTGCCTTTGCCGGCCGATCTGCCGGTGGCCGGCCAGCGCGTGCTGGCGATCCTCGCCTTCGCCGTGGTGGTGTGGATCAGCGAGGCGGTGTCCTACGAGGCCAGCGCCATCATCATCACCGCGCTGCTCGGCCTGCTGGTCGGCACCGCGCCGATGATCGACAACCCCGAGCAGCTCTACGGCAGCTCCAAGGCCATCTCCATGGGCCTTTCCGGGTTCGCCAACCCGGCGCTGGCGCTGGTCGCCGGGGCGCTGTTCATCGCCGCGGCGATGACCCACACCGGCCTCGACCGGCGCATCGCCCTGGTCACCCTGTCGAAGGTCGGCACCGACACTCGGGCGATCCTCTTCGGCACCATCGTGGTCACCGTCCTGCTCAGCCTGGTGGTGCCCAGCGCCACCGCGCGCAGCGCCTGCGTGGTGCCGATCATGATGGGCATCATCGCCGCTTTCGGGGTCGACAAGCGTTCCAACTTCGCCGCCGGGATGATGATCGTGGTGGCCCAGGGCACCAGCATCTGGAACATCGGCATCCAGACCGCCGCGGCGCAGAACCTGCTGCTGGTCGGCTTCATGGACAAGCTGCTCGGCGCCCGCGTGAGCTGGGTCGAATGGCTGGTGGCCGGCGCGCCCTGGGCGATTCTCATGTCCTTCGTGCTACTGGTGGTGGTGCTCAAGCTGCTGCCGCCGGAAACCCGCCAGGTCAGCGGTGGCAAGGAAGCGGTGCTGAATGAGCTGGCGGCCCTGGGGCCGATGAGCAGCGCGCAGAAGCGCCTGCTCGGGGTGTCCCTGGCGCTGCTCGCGCTGTGGGCCACCGAGGGCAAGCTGCATCACTTCGATACCACCACCACGACCTACAGCGGCCTGGTGCTGTTGCTGCTGCCGCGCTTCGGGGTGATGACCTGGAAGGACGTGCAGTCGCGCATTCCCTGGGGCACGGTGATCGTCTTCGGTGTCGGCATCAGCCTCGGCACCGTACTGCTGACCACCCAGGCCGGGCAGTGGCTGGCGGCGCAGGTAGTGGGCCATACCGGTCTCGACGCCCTCGGCCCGCTGGGCATCTTCGCCGTGCTCGGGGTCTTCCTGATCCTCATCCACCTGGGCTTCGCCAGCGCCACCGCACTGACCTCGGCGATGCTGCCGATCCTCATCGCGGTGCTGCAGGCGCTGCCCGGCGACTTCAACCGGCTGGGCATGAGCATGCTGCTCGGCTTCGTCGTCAGCTATGGCTTCATCCTGCCGATCAACGCACCGCAGAACATGGTCTGTCTGGGCACCGATACCTTCAATGCCCGGCAGTTCGCCAGGGTCGGCATTTTCGTGACGATCATCGGCTTCGCCCTGATGATGGTGTTTGCCGTGACCTGGTGGCGCTGGCTGGGCTGGATCTAAACGCCGCGCCTCCGCCAGACCCGTCCCAGGGTCGCCAGGGCTTCGCCGATGGCCGCTTCCGGCACCGCGGCGAAGCCCAGCACCAGGCCGGCGCTGCGTGCGTCGGCCGGGGTGCCTGCCAGCCAATAGTCTTCCAGTCCGTTGATCTCGATGCCGGCGCCGCGTGCGCGGGTGACCAAATGGCGCTCACGCGCCAGGTCGCTGACCGGCACGCACAGGTGCAGCCCGGCCTCCACCGCCGGTGGCTGGCCGAGCCCTTCGATGCCCTGCGGCCAAGCGGCGAGCAACGCCGCGCGGCGCGCCTGGGCGGCCTTGCGCATGCGCCGTACGTGGCGCTGGAAGTGCCCAGCGGCGATGAATTCGGCCATCACCGCCTGGCTGCCAATCTCCTGGTGACGGGTGTCCAGTGCCCGGCGCCGGGTGAAGTGCGCCACCAGGGATTCGGGCAGCACCAGGTAGCCCAGGCGCAGCGCCGGGAACAGCGTCTTGCCGAAGGTGCCGACATAGATCACCCGCTGCTGGCGATCCAGCGCGGCCAGCGGCGCCAGCGGCGTGCCGCTGTAGCGGTACTCGCCGTCGTAGTCGTCCTCGACGATCCAGCCGCCCTGGCGCTGTGCCCAGTCGAGCAGGGCCAGGCGCCGGGGCAGCGAGAGGGTGACGCCCGTGGGGTACTGGTGCGAGGGCGTCAGGTACACCAGCCGGCAATCCGGCAGGGCGTAGAGCTGTTGCACCTGCATCCCTTCGGCGTCCACGGCCACCCCGCGCAGGGTCGCGCCGGCCTCGGCGAAGGCGGCGGCCGCGGCGCGATAGCCGGGATTCTCCACGGCCACCTCGGCGTCACGGGCGAGTAATTGTGCGCAGAGGGCGATGCCCTGCTGGGCGCCACTGGTGACGACGATCTGTTCCGGCGCACAGGCCAGCCCGCGGGCGCCGCGCAGGTAGGCGGCGATCATGCCGCGTAGCGTGGCCTCGCCGGCCGGGTCGCCATAGCCCAGGCGCGCTGGCGTCAGCCGGCGCCAGAAGCGCGCCTGCAGACGTGCCCAGGTCTGGTAGGGAAACAGGTCCAGCGCCGGTACGCCGATGCGAAACGCCCGTGGCGGACCGCTTGGCGGCAGCGCCAGGCCGGGGGCCGGTGGGGCTGCGTCGGTGGGGGGCGCAGGACGTTGCTCGGCGCTGCGTGGCGCGGCGCTGACGAAGGTGCCGGCGCCGAGGCGGGTTTCGACGAAGCCTTCGGCCTGCAACTGCTCCAGGGTGCGGGTCACGGTATTGCGCGAGACGCCCAGGCGCTTGGCCAGCTCGCGGCTGGCCGGCAGCCGCGTACCCTGCGCCAGGCGCCCGTCGAGGATGCGTTCGCGCAGCGCCCGGTAGAGCTGCAGGGCCAGGCCGCTGCCGCCGTCGAGGTGGATGCCGGCCAGTTCGGCGGACAGCGGCAGGGGACGAACGCTCAAGATTGGCTCCATGAAAATGAAAGATAGTGGATCTTACAAAGGTCCAATCTTCGGCCTAGTGTAGGCGTCTGACAAGCGGAGCCCTCCATGTACCTGCCCAGTCCCTTCCGACAGGACGACGCCGAACAACTGCGTGCCTGCATCGAGCAGACGCGCCTCGCACTGCTGGTCAGCCAGGGCGAGGAGGCGCCGCAGATCAGCCATCTGCCGTTGTTGCTGGTGCCCGAAGAGGGCGAGCGGGGTGTGCTCTACGGTCACCTGGCGCGGGCCAATCCGCAGCTTCGGCAACTCGACGGGCGCGCCTGCGTGGCGGTCTTCCAGGGCCCGGACGCCTATGTCAGCCCGTCCTGGTACGCCAGCAAGGCCGAGCACGGCAAGGGGGTACCGACCTGGAACTACGTCGCCGTGCATGCCCACGGACGCGCCGCGCTGTTCGACGATCCGCAACGCCTGCGCGCGCTGCTGGAGCGGCTGACCGCGCGGCACGAGGCCGCGCGTGCGCAGCCCTGGCGGCTGGAGGACGCCCCGGCGGACTATCTGGAGGGCATGCTGCGCGGCATCGTCGGCGTGACCCTGCCGATCGAGCGCCTGGAAGGTAAATGGAAACTCAGCCAGAACCGCAGCGCCGCCGATCGCCAGGGCGTGCGCGAGGCACTGGCGAGCAGCAACGATGCCGGCGACCGCGCCCTGGCGGCGCGAATGGACGACTAGTGTCACGACACTAGCAAGGAGAAACCACGATGTCCTCGATCGATATCCGCCCCCTGCGGGCCGAAGACCACGCCGCCTGGCGCGAGCTCTGGCAGGGCTACCTCGAATTCTACGAAAGCCAACTGCCGGAGGCCGTCTGGGAGACCACCTGGCAGCGTCTGCTCGATCCCACCGAGCCGATGCATGCGGCGCTTGCCTGGCGTGACGGCAAGGCGCTGGGCCTGGTGCATTTCATCTACCACCGCTCCTGCTGGACGGTAGAGGACTACTGCTACCTGCAGGACCTGTTCGTCGTCGATGCCCAGCGCGGCAGCGGCCTCGGTCGTGCGCTGATCGAGTACGTCTACGCGCGGGCCCAGGCCGATGGCGCCGGCCGCGTGCACTGGCTGACCCAGGAAGGCAACGCCCGGGCGCGGCTGCTCTATGAGCGCATCGCCGATCGGTCGGGCTTCATCCAATACCGCAAGATCCTCTGAGCATCGTCATGTCGAACAGTGATCCCTTACCCCACTGGCGGGGCGCCGCCGAACCCCGCCGTGAACCCTTGGAGGGCCGCTTCGTACGGCTCGAGCCGCTGGACGTGGAGGCTCATGGCGACGACCTCTGGCGGGCGCTGCAGGGGCCGGACAGCGATCCGGCGCTGTGGGACTACCTGCCCTATGGCCCATTCGCCACCCGCGAGCCCTTCGATGCCTGGCTGCGCGGCCAGGCGGTGAGCGTCGATCCGCTGTTCTTCGCGGTGCGCGAATCCGCCGGTGGCCGAGTGCTCGGGCTGCTCAGCCTGATGAGTCGGGTGCCGGCGCACGGCAGCATCGAGATCGGCCATATCGCCTTCGGCGCCGGCATGCAGCGCAGCCCGCTGGCCACGGAGTCGGTGTACCTGCTCGCTCAGCTAGCGTTCGCCCTGGGCAATCGTCGCCTGGAGTGGAAGTGCAATGCCGCCAACCTGCGTTCGCGGCGCGCTGCCGAGCGTTTCGGCTTCACCTTCGAGGGCGTGTTCCGCCAGCATCTGGTGGTCAAGGGGCGCAATCGCGATACCGCCTGGTTCTCCATCACCGACGGCGAGTGGCCGTCGCGCCAGCAGGCCTTCGAGCGTTGGCTGGCGGCGGACAACTTCGATGCGCAAGGTCGTCAGCGGCAGCGTCTGGAGGTGCTGCGCGGCTAGTCGGCGAAGTCCGGCTCCAGGCGCTGCAACTGGCGGATCACGCTTTGCAGGTGCGGGTTGGCGCTGTCGGCGGCGCCGTCGAGCATCTGCTGGCAGGCCGCGGCGGCGATCTCCGGGCTCACCGCCTTGAGCGGCCGGCCGCTGGACTGCGCGCGTAGTTGCACCTCGGCGGCACGCTCCAGGTAGTAGAGGTCGTCCCAGGCCTCGGCGATGCTCGGGCCGAGCACCAGCGGGCCGTGGTTCTTCAGCAGCACGATGTCCTTGTCCCCGGCGGCGTGGGCGATCCGCTCGCCCTCGGCGTTGTCCAGCGCCAGGCCGTTGTAGTCCTCGTCGACGGCGATGCGCCCGTAGAACTTCAGTGCGGTCTGCCCGGCCCAGACGAAGGGCTCGCCTTCGAGCATGCACAGCGCGGTGGCGTTGGGCATGTGCGTGTGGAAGGCGGCCACCGCGCGCGGATGCAGGCGGTGCAACTGGGCGTGGATGAAGAAGGCGGTGGCTTCCGGGCGGCCCTCGCCGCGTACCACGTGGCCGTCGAAATCGCAGATCAGCAGCGAGGAAGCGGTGACCTCGGCGAAGGCCAGGCCATAGGGATTCACCAGGAACAACTGCGGATGTCCGGGCAGCACCACAGAGAAGTGGTTGCAGATGCCTTCGCCCAAGCCCAGGCGCGCGGCCATGCGCAGGCAGGCGGCCAGCTCCAGGCGGGCGCGGCGAATGGCCGGGGTGTCCAGGTCGGCGTATTCGGCGTGACTGGTGTTGACCTCGAAGGCGTGTGCCATGGGGACTCCGTATCGGTGAGTGAATCTGCAGGCTAGCGCGAA
Source organism: Pseudomonas sp. R4-15 (assembly GCF_055768815.1). Classification (NCBI taxonomy): domain Bacteria; kingdom Pseudomonadati; phylum Pseudomonadota; class Gammaproteobacteria; order Pseudomonadales; family Pseudomonadaceae; genus Pseudomonas; species Pseudomonas sp. R4-15. Next base: position 325,147 of record NZ_CM147293.1, on the reverse strand, counting down.
CCGGTGCATGGGCCTGGGGCCAGTTGTCCCGTACCGCGAGCGTATCTGGCCCTACGGGGGCAAGCGCAAGCTTTCTAATGTGCGTGCATCGCGTGCCGGTCACGCCTCCCGCCGTCTTCGAGGTTTTCACCATGAGCTCCAGTCCGATCAGCAACCAGTACGTCCATGACCTGGATCGTCAGTACGTCTTCCACTCCTGGTCGACCCAGGGCGCGCTCAATCCGCTGGTGATCGCCGGTGGCGAGGGGTGCCGGCTGTGGGACTACGACGGCAAGCGCTACCTGGACTTCAGCAGCCAACTGGTCAATACCAACGTCGGCCATCAGCATCCGAAGGTCATCGCGGCGATCAAGGCGCAGGCCGAGAGCCTGGTGACCATCGCCCCGGCGACCGCCAACCTGATGCGTGGCGAGGCCGCCAAGCGCATCATCGCCCGCGCGCCGAAGGGCTTTTCCAAGGTGTTCTTCACCAACGCCGGCGCCGATGCCAACGAGAACGCCATGCGCATGGCGCGCCTGTTCACCGGGCGCGACAAGATTCTCTCGGCCTACCGTTCCTACCACGGCAGCACGGGGGCTGCGATCGTTGCCACCGGCGATCCGCGTCGCGTGCCCAACGAATTCGCCCGTGGCCACGTGCACTTCTTCAACCCCTACCTGTACCGCACCGAATTCCACGCCAGCAGCGAGGAAGAAGAATGCCAGCGCGCCCTGGCGCACCTGCGCCGGGTGATCGAGTGCGAAGGCCCGAATGCCTGCGCCGCGGTGCTGCTGGAAAGCATTCCCGGCACCGCCGGCATCCTGATTCCGCCCAAGGGTTACATGGAGGGCGTGCGTGCGCTGTGCGACGAGTTCGGCATGCTGCTGATCCTCGACGAGGTGATGGCGGGCTTCGGTCGCACCGGCCGCTGGCTGGCGCTGGAGCACTTCGACGTGGTGCCGGACCTGATCTGCTTCGCCAAGGGCGTCAACTCCGGTTACGTGCCGGCCGGCGGCGTGATGCTCAGCGAGAAGATCTCCAGCTACTTCGACGACCACTTCTTCCCAGGCGGCCTGACCTATTCCGGCCACCCGCTGGCGATGGCGGCGATCGTCGCCACGCTGGACGCGATGGAAGAGGAAGGCATCGTCGACAATGCCCGGCAGATCGGTGACGAGGTGCTTGGCCCCGGCCTGCACGCGCTGGCGGCGAAGTACCCGCTGATCGGCCAGTGCCGTGGCGTGGGCCTGTTCTGGGCACTGGAACTGGTCAGCGACGTGCAGAGCAAGACCCCGCTGCCGGGGCCGGTGGTGCTGCAGATCAAGGCCGCGTTGGCCGAGCGTGGGCTACTCGCCTTCACGGTGGAGAACCGCATCCACGTAGTGCCGCCGTGCATCATCACGGCCGAAGAAGTGGCCGAAGGCCTGGCGATCCTCGACGTAGTGCTCGGCGAATTCAACGCGCGCTACGTGTGAACGCGATCGCCGCCCGGAGCCTGCGCTACGGGCGGCGATTTCCGTTAGGCTAGGGTGCTCCGCAAGAGAGGCCCTAGGAGCCTGAATGGATTTCGTACTGGACTGGATCTTCGCCCTGTCGCGCTTCTGCCGCGGGCACCTGTCACTCTTCTCGCTGGCGCTGCTGGGCGTTTTGCTGGCGCTCTATGGGCCGACGCTGAACGCCCGCCTGCAGGGCGCCATCGGCGGTATCAACTTCGTGCTGCGTTGCCTGGTTTCCGCCGCGCTGTGCCTGACCGCCTGCGGTCTGCTGCTGGTGTACGCCACGCCCTGGGTGGCGCACATGCTCGGCTACTTCAACAACTACACCCTCGGACCGGTAATGCTGCTGGTGTTCTTTCTGGTGGGTGTGCTGGCGGACCGGAACTAGCCGAAGGGCGCATCGCCGTTGCGGCGGTGCATGATCGAGGGAACCGCTGGGGGGAGCACCCTCCCAGCGGTCATTCCGGTCTCGCCTGCAATGGGCTCAACCCTTGCTGGGTGTCGCCTTGTGGCTGTCGATCACCTGCTTCCAGCTCGGGGGCTGCTCCGGGTCTTCCATCGACTGCGCCACCGCGCGCTTGCGGCGTTCCTCGGCGCGACGGGTGAAGTACCAGGCACAGAAGGTGAACAGCGATACCGCCAGCAGGATCAGGCTCGCGACCGCGTTGATCTCCGGCTTAACCCCCAGGCGCACGGCGGAGAAGATCTCCATCGGCAGGGTGGTCGCGCCAGGGCCGGAGACGAAGCTGGCGAGCACCAGGTCGTCCAGCGACAGGGCGAAGGAGAGCATGGCGCCGGCGGCCAGCGAGGGCGCGATCATCGGGATGGTGATCAGCAGGAACACCTTCCACGGGCGCGCACCCAGGTCCATCGCCGCTTCCTCGATCGACAGGTCCAGCTCGCGCAGGCGCGAGGACACCACCACCGCCACGTAGGCGGTACAGAAGGTGGTGTGGGCGATCCAGATGGTGACCAGGCCGCGCTCGGCCGGCCAGCCGACCAGTTGCGCCATCGCCACGAAGAGCAGCAGCAGCGACAGGCCGGTGATCACCTCGGGCATCACCAGCGGCGCGGTGACCATGCCGCCGAACAGCGTGCGCCCGCGAAAGCGCGGGATGCGCGTGAGCACGAAGGCCGCCAGAGTACCCAACGCCACTGCCGCCACGGCGGTGTACAGGGCGATTTCCAGCGAGCGCGCCACGGCGCTCATCAACTGGCGGTTCTCGCCCAGGCCCAGGTACCACTTCACCGACCAGCCGCCCCACACCGTCACCAGGCGCGAGCCATTGAACGAGTAGATGACCAGGATGACCATCGGCAGGTAGATGAACACCAGCCCCAGCCACAACATCAGGTTGGAGAACGAGAAGCGCTGCTTCATACCTTGCCCTCCAGTTCCTTCGCTTGGTTACGGTTGAACAGGATGATCGGCACGATGAGGATTGCCAGCATGATCACCGCCAGCGCCGAGGCCACCGGCCAGTCGCGGTTGTTGAAGAACTCTTGCCAGAGCACGCGGCCGATCATCAGGGTTTCCGGGCCGCCGAGCAGCTCGGGAATGACGAACTCGCCGACCACCGGGATGAACACCAGCATGCAGCCGGCGATGATGCCGTTCTTCGACAGCGGCACGGTGATCTTCCAGAAGCTGGTGAAGCCCTTCGCGCCGAGGTCGGAGGCGGCTTCCAGCAGGCTGGTGTCGTGTTTCACCAGGTTGGCGTAGAGCGGCAGGATCATGAACGGCAGGTACGAATAGACCACGCCGATGTACACCGCCAGGTTGGTGTTGAGGATCTGCAGCGGCGAGTCGATCACCCCCAGCCAGAGCAGGAAGGCATTGAGCAGGCCGTTGTTGCTGAGGATGCCCATCCAGGCGTAGACACGGATCAGGATCGCGGTCCAGGTCGGCATCATGATCAGCAGCAGCAGGACCGTCTGTGCCTGCTTGCTGGCGCGGGCGATGGCGTAGGCCATCGGGTAGCCGATCAGCAGGCAGAGCAGGGTGCTGAAGAAGGCGATGCGCAGCGAGCCCAGGTAGGCGGCCAGGTACAGCTCGTCTTCGCTGAGGAAGATGTAGTTGCCGATGTTCAGCACCACGGTGAGCTGGTCGTCGGCCCAGCTCAGCACGTCGGTGTAGGGCGGGATGGCCACCGCCGCCATGGACAGGCTGATCTTCAGGACGATGACGAACGGCAGCAGGAAGAACAGGAAGAGCCAGATGAACGGCACGCCGATGACGGCATGGCGCCCGGTGGGCAGGCGTTTCTGCAGGCTGCGGATGATGTTCATGACTGCAGCACCACGCCGGAATCGTCATACCAGCTCAGGTACACCGGCTGTTCCCAGGTGGGGCGCTCGACGTGGCGCTCGGAGTTGGCCATGAAGGCCTGCACTACCAGCCCGGACGGCAGCTTGATGTAGTACACCGAGTGACCGCCGAGGTAGGCGATGTCATAAACGGTGCCTTCCAGCCAGTTGAAATCGGCGTGTTCGAGGTTGTCGGGCTTCTGCAGGCTGACCTGCACCTTCTCCGGACGCAGCGCGTAGGTCACGCGCTTTTCTTCCGCACGGGTGCTGATGCCGTGGCCGATGTAGATCGGTCGCTCCAGCTGCGGGCTGGCGATTACCGCGTGGTTCTCGACGTCTTCGACCAACTCGCCATCGAACAGGTTGACGTTGCCGATGAACTCGCAGACCAGGCGGCTCGCCGGAGTCTCGTAGATGTCCATCGGACTGCCGACCTGGGCGATCCAGCCCAGGTGCATGATGGCGATGCGCTGGGCCATGGTCATGGCCTCTTCCTGGTCGTGGGTCACCATCACGCAGGTCACGCCGACGCGCTCGATGATCTCCACCAGTTCCAGCTGCATCTGCGAGCGCAGCTTCTTGTCCAGGGCGCCCATCGGCTCGTCGAGCAACAGCAGCTTGGGTCGCTTGGCCAGCGAGCGGGCCAGGGCCACGCGCTGGCGCTGGCCGCCGGAGAGCTGGTGCGGCTTGCGCTTGGCGTACTGGCTCATCTGCACCAGCTTGAGCATCTCGTTGACACGCTCGTCGATCTCCGCCCGGGACATGCCGTCCTGCTTGAGGCCGAAGGCGATGTTCTGCGCCACGCTCATGTGCGGGAACAGCGCGTAGGACTGGAACATCATGTTGATCGGCCGCTCGTAGGGCGGCAGGTCGGTGATGTCCACACCATCGAGATAGATGCGGCCCTCGGTGGGACGCTCGAAGCCGGCGAGCATGCGCAGGAGCGTCGACTTGCCACTGCCGGAGCCGCCCAGCAGGGCGAAGATCTCGCCCTTGTTGATGGTCAGGGAGACATCGTCGACGGCCACGGTCTCGTCGAATTTCTTGGTCACCCGGTCGATCTTCATCAGCACGGGCTTGGCCTGCTGATCGCCCGTGAGGGCCTTTTTGTACGCGCCGGAGGCAACGGCCATAACGCTCTCCCAGAATGTTCGCGTCACCGGTATCCGGTGCGGTGTAGGTAATGGATTTCAGCCCAGGGGGCGCGGCGCGCCATTATTCATATCTGTCGATGGCGCGCCAGGCCCCGGATGTCACCTCAGCGGCCGGATTTGATGCGGGTCCAGCTGCGCGTCATCAGACGCTGCACCTTCGGCGGCAGTTCGGCCTGCACGTAGAGCTTGTCCAGCACGTCCTCGGGCGGATAGATGGACGGGTCGTTACGCACTTCCTCATCCATGTATTCGTCAGCGGCCGGGTTGGGGTTGGCGTAGCCGACGTAGTCGCTGACCTGGGCGATCACCTTGGGATCGAGCAGGTAGTTGATGAAGGCGTGGGCCTCGTCGACGTTCTCTGCGTCGGCCGGTACGGCGAGCATGTCGAACCACAGGTTGGCGCCTTCCTTGGGAATCGCGTAGGCGATCTCGATGCCCTTGCCGGCTTCCTCGGCGCGCGCGGCAGCCTGGAACACGTCGCCGGAGTAGCCCACCGCCACGCAGATGTTGCCGTTGGCGAGGTCGGAGACGTACTTCGAAGAATGGAAGTAGGTGACGTACTCGCGCACCGCCATCAGCTTGTCTTCGGCTTTCTTGTGGTCGTCGGCGCTCTGGCTGTTGGGGTCCAGGCCAAGGTAGTTGAGGACCGCGGGAATCATCTCGTCGGCGGAGTCGAGGAAGGCGACGCCACACTTGGAGAGCTTCTTCATGTTCTCCGGCTCGAACACCGCCGACCAGGAGTCGATGTGGTCGACGCCGAGCGCGGTTTTCACCTTCTCGACGTTGTAGCCGATGCCGTTGGTGCCCCACAGGTAGGGCACCGCGTAGGCGTTGCCCGGATCGTTCTTCTCCAGCTGCTTGAGCAGCTTGGGATCGAGGTTCTTCCAGTTCGGCAGCTTGCTGCGGTCGAGCTTCTGGAAGGCGCCGGCCTTGATCTGCTTGCCGAGGAAGTGGTTCGAAGGCACGACGATGTCGTAGCCGGTATGGCCGGCGAGCAGCTTGCCCTCGAGGGTTTCGTTGGAATCGAAGACGTCGTAGATCGGATGGATGCCGGTGGCTTTCTGGAAGTCTTCGAGCGTGCTCTCGCCGATGTAGTCGGACCAGTTGTAGATATGCACGCTCTGTTCGGCATGGGCCTGGCCGATGGCGGCACAGGCGGCTAGGGCGACGAGCGTATGGCGGAAGGGATGGGGCACTGGGTGTCTCCTCAACTTGCTAGCCCGCGCGGGGCGTCTGGGTCAGGGCCGGATCACCGACCGCTCTGTGAAAGGTTCGCCCACGGTCAGGCCGCGGCAGGCGTCATCGCGCCGCCGTGAACTGGCGAAAGTGTTGGAATCGGAGGGTGCGGTCGTCACCCGGCGTGCTGGCGAAAGCGCTGCCGGATGGGCCTGAGAACAGGTTGCGAAGCGCATGCTTGTCTCCCTTCCTGGGCGTTGTTGTGCTGCGTATCACGTGTTCTTCAGCGGCGGCTGCCTACCGGGGCAGGCAGCCGGATCGGTGTGCCAGCGGCACCCTGACGGGTGCCGCGAGCGATCAACGGCCGGACTTGATCTTGGTCCAGCTGCGGGTCATGGTCCGCTGGGTCTTCGGATCCAGATCCGGGAAGGCGTACAGCTTCTTCATCACCTCGGGGGTCGGGTAGATGCCCGGGTCGGTGCGGATGGCTTCGTCGACCAGCGGGGTCGCAGCGGCGTTGCCATTGGGGTAGGAGACGTAGTTGGAGATGCCCGCGATCACATCGGGCTTGAGCAGGAAGTTGATGAACTGCAGGGCAGCTTCCGGGTTCTCCGCATCCTTCGGAATGGCAACGGTATCGAAGAAGGCGCCCGCGCCCTCTTTCGGGATCTTGTAACCGACGTTCACACCGTTGGCGGCCTCTTCGGCGCGTGCCTTGGCCTGATAGATATCGCCGGAGTAGCCGATGGCGACGCAGATGTTGCCGTTGGCCAGGTCACCGATGTACTTCGAGGAGTGGAAGTAGGTGATGTAGGGACGAATCTTCAGGAACAGGTCTTCGGCGGCCTTGAGTTCCTTGGAGTCGGTGGTGTCGGGCTTGTAGCCCAGGTAGTGCAGCGCGGCCGGGATGATCTCGGTGGGCGAGTCGAGGAAGGACACACCGCAACCCTTGAGCTTCTCGATGTTCTCGGGCTTGAAGACCAGGTCCCAGGAGTCCACCGGAGCGCCGTCGCCGAGTGCGGCCTTGACCTTGTCGACGTTGTAGCCGATGCCGATGGTGCCCCACAGGTAGGGAATCGCGTACTCGTTACCCGGGTCGCTGATTTCCAGGGTCTTCATCAGGTCGGGATCGAGGTTCTTCCAGTTGGGCAGCTTGGACTTGTCCAGCTTCTGGTAGACGCCGGCCTTGATCTGCTTGGCCAGGAAGGAGTTGGACGGCACCACGATGTCGTAGCCCGATTTGCCGGCGAGCAGCTTGGCCTCGAGGACCTCGTTGCTGTCGTAGACGTCATAGACCACCTTGATGCCGGTTTCCTTCTGGAAGTTATCCAGGGTGTCCTCGGCGATGTAGTCGGACCAGTTGTAGACGTGCAGCACCTTTTCCTGCGCCTGGGAGACCCCGGCGATGGCCGCCAGCGACATCGTCAGAAGGGTCTTGCCGAACATTTTCATGCGTGAAGCTCCTGTTTTCGTGTCCTATTTAGTGTCAGCGGCGGAAAACCCGCAGGGCCCTGGTTCTCACCCCGTGCAAGACCGGCCGGCGCACCGGCGCAGTCTGGCAATCTCCGCGGGCCAGCTCAAGACAACACGGCGGCTGCTGTACGGTCGAGGGCTATCTTCGCCTTGTCAACCAGCTCGTCGATCTCCGCATGGCTGATCACCAGCGGCGGGGAGATGATCATGGTGTCGCCCACCGCGCGCATCACCAGGCCGTTGGCGAAGCACTGCTCGCGGCAGAGCATGCCGACCTCCTTGCCGGTGTAGCGGGTGCGGGTGCGCTTGTCGGCCACCAGTTCGAGCGCGCCGACCATGCCGACGCCCCGTGCCTCGCCCACCAGCGGGTGTTCCGCCAGCTCCTTCCAGCGGCGCTGCAAATACGGTGCCGTTTCCGCCTTCACGGTCTCGACGATGCGCTCTTCACGCAGGATGCGGATGTTCTCCAGGGCCACGGCGGCGGCCACCGGGTGTCCGGAATAGGTGAAGCCGTGGTAGAACTCGCCGCCCTCGCCGAGCACCTCGGCGACTTCGTCGCGGACGATCACCCCGCCCATGGGGATGTAGCCGCTGGTCAGGCCCTTGGCGATCGGCATCAGGTCCGGCGCGTTGCCGTAGTACTGGCTGCCGAACCACTCGCCAGTACGCCCGAAGCCGCAGATCACCTCGTCGGCGATGAACAGGATCTCGTACTTGGCGAGGATCTCGCGGATCTTCGGCCAGTAGCTCTCCGGCGGCACGATGACCCCGCCGGCACCCTGGATCGGCTCGGCGATGAAGGCGGCGACGTTGTCCACGCCCAGCTCCAGGATCTTCTGCTCCAGCTGTTCGGCGACCTTGATGCCGAAGGCTTCGGGCGACAGCTCGCCGCCCTCACCGTACCAATACGGCTGGTCGATGTGCGCCACGCCGGGGATCGGCAGGTCGCCCTGACCGTGCATCGCCTTCATGCCGCCCAGGCTGGTGCCGGCGACGGTGGAGCCGTGATAGCCGTTCCAGCGACCGATGATGGTCTTCTTCGACGGCTTGCCTTTCACTGCCCAGTAATGGCGCACCATGCGCAGCACGGTGTCGTTGGACTCCGAGCCCGAGCCGGTGAAGAACACGTGGTTCATGCCTTCCGGCGCGATTTCGGCGATCGCGCTGGCCAGTTCGATGGCCGGCGGGTGGGCGGTCTGGAAGAACAGGTTGTAGTAGGGCAGCTCCTGCATCTGGCGGTAGGCGGCATCCGCCAGTTCCTTGCGCCCGTAACCGACGTTGACGCACCACAGGCCCGCCATGCCGTCGAGGATCTTCTGCCCATCGCTATCCCACAGGTAGACGCCGGAGGCCTTGGTGATGATGCGCGCGCCCTTGGCGTTGAGCTGCTTGTAGTCGGAGAACGGCGGCAGATGGTGGGCACGGCCGAGGGCCTGCCATTGTTCGGTGTTACGCATGGGGACTCCTTCTCGCTTCGCGGGCCGCGAGCCTTGCGCCCGCGGCCTTTCGGATCAGACGGTGAGCAGCAGGAATTCACGCTCCCAGGAGCTGATTACCCGCTTGTAGTTCTCGTTCTCGGCGCGCTTGACGGCGACGTAGCCGGTGACGAATTTCTCGCCCAGGTAGTGCTTGAGTTCGCTGCAGCCTTCCATGCGTTCGAGTGCGGCCTCGATGGTCAGCGGCAGGCGCAGGTTGCGGCGCTCATAGCCGCGTCCCTTGACCTGGGCGCTGGGGCGCAGGCCCTCGACCATGCCGATGTAGCCGCACAGCAGGCTGGCGGCGATGGCCAGGTAGGGGTTGGCGTCGGCACCGGCCAGGCGGTTCTCCACGCGGCGGTTGTCCGGCGTGGAGTCCGGCACGCGCAGGCCCACGGTGCGGTTTTCCTCGCCCCATTCCACGTTCACCGGTGCCGAGGTGTCGGGCAGGAAGCGGCGGAACGAGTTCACGTTGGGCGCGAACAGCGGCAGCACTTCCGGGATGTACTTCTGCAGGCCGCCGATATGCGCGAGGAACAGTTCGCTCATCGAGCCGTCTTCGTTGGCGAGGATGTTCTTGCCGGTGTGCATGTCGACGATGCTCTGGTGCAGGTGCATGGCGCTGCCCGGCTCGTCGGTGATCGGCTTGGCCATGAAGGTCGCCGCGACGTTGTGCTTGAGCGCCGCCTCGCGCATGGTGCGCTTGAACACGGTGATCTGGTCGGCCAGGTGCAGCGCTTCGCCGTGACGGAAGTTGATCTCCATCTGCGCCGGACCTTCCTCGTGGATCAGCGTGTCCAGGTCCAGGCCCTGCAGCTCGCACCAGTCGTACATGTCCTCGAACAGCGGATCGAATTCGTTGGCGGCATCGATGGAGAACGACTGGCGGCCGGTCTCCGGCAGGCCGGAACGTCCCAGCGGTACCTGCAGCGGCAGGTCCGGGTCCTCGCAGCGCTTGGTCAGGTAGAACTCCATCTCCGGCGCCACGATCGGCCGCCAGCCCTTGTCGGCGTAGAGCTTCAGGACCTTCTTGAGCACGTTGCGCGGCGACAGCTCGATGGGATTGCCGAGCTTGTCGAAGGTGTCGTGGATGACCATCGCGGTGGGCTCGATGGCCCAGGGCACGAGGAACGCGGCGTCGGCGTCCGGGCGGCAGAACATGTCGATGTCCGCCGGGTCGAGCAGGTCGTAATAGATGTCGTCCTCGACGTAGTCGCCGGTGACGGTCTGCAGCAGCACGCTTTCCGGCAGGCGCATGCCCTTTTCGCCGAGGAACTTGTTGGTGGGTGAGATCTTGCCCCGGGCAATGCCGGTCAGGTCGCTGATCACGCATTCCACTTCGGTGATCTGCCGTTCTTTGAGCCAGCCGGTGAGCTGGTCGAGCTTGCTCGTCATAAAGACCTCGGTGTGTTTGCCGGCGCCGCCCTCGCGGCCCGACGGTTGCCCTGCACGTGGCAGGGCGCTGCCTTTGCCCCCGTCCGGATAGGCTGGGCGCTCAGTTTTCTGCACGGCAAGGCGTGTTGCCGAACAGCGGCGACCGGGCGCATTGACCCGCAGGAAGGGCTTTGCGATCTCGATCGAGCTTAGACTTGTTCATTTTTTTTCACAACTGGGGAGAAACGCAGCCATTGGGCGCCGAACGGGCGGGTAAAAAGAGGGCAACGTGAAGGGCTCTGCAAAGGCCTGCGTGCCCCTGAAATGGGCTCGGCGCACTTAAACGGGGCAAAATAGGGCAGTATTGACTTCACTCCGGCTTTCGGATTGACTCCAACCCTAGTCATCTTCTGATTGATATTTTTAACAATGTGAAAGGTGTTTCATCATGTCGGTACCCCCGCGTGCCGTTCAGCTCAGCGAAGCGAACAGGTTCCTCGAGGAACATCCCGAGGTGCAGTTCGTAGATCTGCTCATCGCGGACATGAATGGCGTCGTGCGCGGCAAGCGCATCGAGAGCGCCAGTCTCTCCAAGGTCTACGAAAAAGGCATCAACCTCCCGGCTTCGATCTTCGCCCTCGACATCAACGGCTCCACCGTCGAAAGCACCGGCCTCGGCCTGGATATCGGTGACGCCGACCGCATCTGCCTACCCATCCCCAACACCCTCAGCCGCGAACCCTGGCAAAAGCGCCCAACCGCGCAGTTGCTGATGACCATGCATGAGCTCGATGGCGCACCGTTCTTCGCCGACCCGCGGGAAGTCCTGCGCCGCGTGGTGGAGAAGTTCGACGAGCTGGGCCTGACGCTTTGCGCCGCCTTCGAGCTGGAGTTCTACCTGATCGATCAGGAGAACGTGAACGGCCGGCCGCAACCGCCGCGCTCGCCGATCTCCGGCAAGCGTCCGCATTCCACCCAGGTCTACCTGATCGACGACCTCGACGAGTACGTCGACTGCCTGCAGGACATCCTCGATGCAGCCAAGGAGCAGGGCATCCCTGCCGATGCGATCGTCAAGGAAAGCGCCCCGGCGCAGTTCGAGGTGAACCTGCACCACGTCGCCGACCCGCTCAAGGCGTGCGACTACGCGGTGCTGCTCAAGCGCCTGATCAAGAACATCGCCTACGACCACGAGATGGACACGACCTTCATGGCCAAGCCCTATCCGGGTCAGGCTGGCAATGGTCTTCATGTACACGTCTCGGTACTCGACAAGGATGGCAAGAACATCTTCGCCTCCGATGATCCCCAGCAGAACGCCGCTTTGCGTCACGCGATCGGCGGTGTGCTGGAGACCATGTCCGCGTCGATGGCCTTCCTCTGCCCCAACGTCAACTCCTACCGCCGTTTCGGTGCGCAGTTCTACGTGCCCAACGCGCCGAGCTGGGGGCTGGACAACCGCACCGTGGCGCTGCGCGTGCCCACCGGCAGCCCCGAGGCGCTGCGCATCGAGCAGCGCGTGGCCGGCGCCGACGCCAACCCCTACCTGCTGATGGCTTCGCTGCTGGCCGGTATCCACCACGGCCTGGTCAACCAGATCGAACCGCCTGCGCCGGTGGAGGGCAACGCCTACGAGCAGTTCGAGCCGAGCCTGCCGAACAACCTGCGCGATGCGTTGCGTGAGCTGGACGACAGCGAGGTCATGGCGCGCTACATCAGCCCGGACTACATCGACATCTTCGTCGCCTGCAAGGAAAGCGAGCTGGAGGAGTTCGAGCACTCGATCTCCGACCTCGAGTACAACTGGTACCTGCATACCGTGTAACGCCTGCGTTGCACGGCTTGCCCCGCTGACGGGCATCGGCGAAGCTGCGTGCTTCACTCCGCCGATGCTCGTTTCGCATGTCCAGTGCCGCCCCGCGATCCCGTAAACCCCGTGCCAGCAGCCAGGCGCGCATCGATGCGCTGCTCGAGGCCGCGCGCGCGTTGCTCGCCGAGGCGGGGGTGGAGTCCCTGAGCATCTACGCGGTGGCTGAGCGTGCGGGCATCCCGCCGTCTTCGGTGTACCACTTCTTCCCGAGCGTTCCGGCCTTGCTGGAGCGGCTCGCCAGCGAGGTGCATGGTGCGTTCCGCGAGTGTCTGCGGCAGCCTGTGGACGCCTCGACGCTGACGCGCTGGCCGGATCTGGCGCGGCTGATAGAGCGGCGCATGCTGGCGGTGTACGAGCGCGATCCGGCGGCGCGGCAACTGATCCTCGCCCAGCATGGGCTGGCCGAGCTGAGTCGTGCCGACGGGCAGCACGACCTGGAGCTGGGGCGGCTGATGCGCGCATTGTTCGATCGCCATTTCGTGCTCCCCGTCCTGCCCGAGGAACTGGATGTGTTCGCTCTGGCGATGGAGCTGGGCGACCGTGTTTACGCGCGCTCCGTGCAGTTGCACGGCGTGGTCACTCCGCGGATGGCGGAGGAGGGCATGCGGGTGTTCGAGGCCTACTTGGGTCTGTACTTGCCGGCGTGGTTGCAGCAGCGCTGATTTTCTCGATTTTTATCGACTTTAAGCAGGCAGGCGTCGAGAGAGCTTGATTCGGTTTCCTCGAAATTACGCTCATTTTATGACGATAAATGGAGCGTTATTTTTCGTTTGCTGGCTTTTAAGGTCGATTTTTATCGTCTATAAATAGAGCGATCAACGGGTGAGCAGTCTCCCTTGTCACCTGTCCAACCTCTCACCGGCCTACCGGCCCGCCATTTTTGCGAGGTGTCTCCATGTCCCGCCGCGTTACCGTCGCCGCCACCCAGATGGCCTGTTCCTGGGATACCCCGGCGAATATCGCCAATGCCGAGAAGCTGGTGCGTGCCGCCGCCGCGCAGGGCGCGCAGATCATCCTCATCCAGGAACTGTTCGAGACACCCTACTTCTGCCAGAAGCCGAACCCGGACTACACCCAGCTGGCCACCACGGTCGAGGAAAATCCGGCCATCGCGCATTTCCAGCAGCTCGCCGCCGAGCTCAAGGTGGTGCTGCCGATCAGCTTCTTCGAGCGTGCCGGGCGCGCGCGCTTCAACAGCATCGCGATCATCGACGCCGACGGTAGCAACCTCGGCCTCTACCGCAAGAGCCACATCCCGGACGGCCCCGGCTACCACGAGAAGTACTATTTCAATCCCGGCGACTCCGGCTTCAAGGTCTGGGATACCGCCTACGCGCGCATCGGTGTGGGCATCTGCTGGGATCAGTGGTTCCCCGAGTGCGCCCGCAGCATGGCGCTGATGGGCGCCGAGCTGCTGTTCTACCCGACCGCCATCGGTAGCGAGCCGCACGACCCGAGCATCAGCTCCCGCGACCACTGGCAGCGCGTTCAGCAGGGCCATGCCGGCGCCAACCTGATGCCGCTGATCGCCTCCAACCGCATCGGCAGGGAAGAGCAGGACGGCTACGACATCACCTTCTACGGCAGCTCGTTCATCGCCAATCAGTTCGGTGAGAAGGTCGAGGAACTCAACGAGACCGAGGAAGGCATCCTGGTGCACAGCTTCGATCTCGACGAACTGGAGAAGGTGCGCACCGCCTGGGGCGTGTTCCGCGATCGTCGGCCGAACCTCTACTGGCCGGTGGCGAGCCTCGATGGCGAGAGCCTTTCCGAGTAATTCCGTGCCTGGGCGGAGGCGCCAGCCGCGCCGCCGCTCACCCGACAAGGTGAACCCGATGACCACGCTGACCCGCACGCCGCGCGCCGATGGCTTTCGCATGCCCGCCGAATGGGCGCCGCACACCCGCACCTGGATGGTCTGGCCCGAACGTCCGGACAACTGGCGCCTGGGCGGCAAGCCGGCGCAGGCGGCCTTCAGCGCCGTGGCCGAGGCCATCGCGCGTTTCGAACCGGTCACCGTCTGCGTTTCCGCCGGCCAGTACGAGAACGCCCGGGCACGCCTGAGCGATGCGATCCGGGTGGTCGAGATGAGCACCGATGACGCCTGGGTGCGGGATACCGGGCCGACCTTCGTGGTCGACGACCAGGGCGGCGTGCGCGGCGTGGACTGGGCCTTCAACGCCTGGGGCGGCTTCGAGGGTGGCCTGTATTTCCCCTGGCTGCGTGACGACCAGGTGGCGCGCAAGGTGCTGGAGATCGAAGGCTGCCCGCGCTATCGCACCGAGGGTTTCGTGCTCGAGGGCGGCTCCATCCATGTCGACGGCGAAGGCACCCTGGTCACCACCGAGGAATGCCTGCTCAATCGCAACCGCAATCCGCACCTGACCCGCGAGCAGATCGAGGCGGTGCTCTGCGAGCACCTGGCGGTGGAGAAAATCATCTGGCTGCCGGAAGGGCTGTACAACGACGAGACCGACGGCCACGTCGACAACTTCTGCTGCTTCGTGCGCCCCGGCGAAGTGCTGCTGGCCTGGACCGACGATCCGGCCGATCCCAACTACCCGCGCTGCCAGGCCGCGTTGCAGGTGCTGGAGCAGAGCCGTGACGCCCGTGGCCGCGCTCTGCAGATACACAAGATCAACATACCCGGCCCGCTCTACGCCACCGCCGAGGAATGCGCCGGGGTGGACCGGGCGACCGGCAGCCAGCCGCGCGACCCGTCGGTGCGCCTGGCTGGCTCCTACGTCAACTTCCTCATCGTCAACGGCGGCATCGTCGCGCCGCGCTTCGACGACCCGCGCGACGCCGAGGCCGAGGCGACCCTCAAGCGGCTGTTCCCCGAACACGAGGTGGTGATGGTGCCGGGACGGGAGATTTTGCTGGGCGGCGGCAATATCCACTGCATCACCCAGCAGCAACCGGCGGGTTGAGCGCTCGCCGTTACCTCTTGAGAGGCGGCACCGAGTTCAGCTCTTCAGCCAGACGTCCTGCACCCAGGCCCAGACGCCTTCCCAGGTCTCTTCGGCGAAGTCGCCGGTGTCGCCGAGCCAGAGCAGCACCTGCTCTTCCATGTCGACCACGTAGTAATTCCGGCCCGCCTCACACAGCGGCACCATGTGCCGTGGCACGCCATCGTCCCAGGCGCGCGCGGCGACGTCCGGCAGGTAGTTGTGCGCCTGCGGATCGACCGCCGTCACCGGTTCGATACTGCCGTAGACCACGTCGCTGACGCTCAGCAGCAACTGCCGCAGCTCCTTCGGCAGGCCGATCAGCATTTCTTCCTCGACCTCCACCAGGCGATCCTCGTCGGGCAGCTCCAGCGGCACCGGCACCGGCTCGTTGAGTTCGCGCAGTTGTTCGATGAGTTCTTCCACGTCACTTCTCCGCTAGAGGGCAGGGGGCGCTTTATACGCCAGTGCCGCGGCACCCATCAAATACCGCGCGCGGCATGCGTCAGTCGGTGGCTGTCGATGCCTAAGGACGTCCTGAGCAATTCATGCTGTGAAGTCCGTGCAAAACGGAATTATGCGTTTCGCCACCGGCCAATTCGCAGCGTTCATATTTTCCGGACTCTTTACATTGGTCGAAGGACGCTCGGTCGATGGCGAGTCGCTACCAGACAACAAGAGCCGTGTTCTTTTTCCAATAGCTGCCTTCAACCCGGAGATACGTATGAGCCACGCTACCCAAGGTTTCGTCCCGTTGCTCGCAGTCACCCTGATGGGGGTGAGTAGTGCGGCCCTTGCCGAGGAGATCACGTTCGTTTCCCAGGGCGGTGCGTACCAGGAGGCACAATCCAAGGCGATTCTGGAGCCTGCGGCCAAGTTGCTGGGACTCACGCTCAAGCAAGACAGCTCGCCCAAGGCGTACCCGATCATCAAGACCCAGGTCGAGAGCGGCCAGGTCAGCTGGGACGTGGTCGACCTGCCCACCGGTGACTGCCTGCGCGGTGAGGAAGAGGGGCTGTTCGAAAAGCTCGATCCGGCGTTGATCCCCAACCTGGCCAAGCTCCCCGCCTCACTCAAGGATGAATACAGCGCCGGCTACATCAGCTATTCCACGGTGCTTGCCTACCGCACCGATGCGTTCGACGAGGAGACTGCGCCGAAGACCTGGGCGGACTTCTGGAACACCAAGGACTTCCCCGGTGCGCGGGCATTGCGCAACCTGCCGCGACCGACCCTGGAGATTGCCTTGATCGCCGATGGCGTACCGAAGGACAAGCTCTATCCGCTGGACGTGGACCGTGCGTTCAAGAAGCTCGAAGAGATCAAGCCGGAAATCACCACCTGGTGGACCTCGGGCGGACAGTCGGCGCAATTGATCAGCGACGGCGAGGTGGACATGGTGCAGATCTGGAACGGCCGCGCCAGCGCCGTGCAGAAAGCCGGCGCGCCGATCGCCTACAACTACAACCAGGGCATCCTGGAAACCAACTCGCTGTGCGTGGTCAAGGGTACCAAGCACCGTGACGCGGCGATGAAGTTCGTCAACGCCGCGATCAGCGCCAAGCTGCAGGCCGCGCTGCCCACCTACATCGACTACGGTCCGCTCAACCCCGAGGCCTTCGATACCGGCGACATCACTCCGGAAGTGGCCGCGACGCTGCCGTCGTCCCCCGAGAACATGGCCAAGCAGGCGCTGCTGTCGGCCAAGTGGTGGGCCTCCGAGGACGGTGTGAAGGCCGAGAAGCGTTGGCTGTCCTTCGTTCAGGCCAACTGAGGGAGGCGCCGTATGTCCATGCCCTCCACGGCCCAGGTATTGCCTGGGCAAGTGGCGCCCGTCGAGGCGCTGTCGCTCAATCGTGATGCGGTGCGCCGCGAGGAACGCAAGGAGCACCTGAGCATGCTCCTGCTGTTGGCGCCAGCGCTGCTGATGGTGGTGGTGCTGCTGATCCTGCCGATGCTCTGGCTGGCGCTGCAGTCGCTGCAGGGCGACGAGGGCTGGACCCTGGCCAACTACACGCGAATCTTCAGCGAAGGCATCTACTGGGACACCTTCGGCACCACGCTGCAGATCAGCCTGATCGTCACCGTGCTCTCGGTGCTGCTGGGCTTTCCCATCGCCTATGCCGCGGCGCGTAGCGGCGGGCTGGTCTCCAGTCTGATCCTGCTCTGCGTGATCCTGCCGTTCTGGACCAGCGTGCTGGTGCGTTCCTACGCCTGGCTGGTGCTGCTGCAGCGGCGCGGGGTGGTCAATCAGACGCTGATCGATCTGGGCATCATCAGCCGTCCGCTGGAGCTGGTGCACAACGCCACCGGCACGGTGATCGGCACCCTGCACGTGATGCTGCCGTTCATGGTGCTGCCGCTCTACGCGGTGATGAAGAAGATTCCCAACGACCTGTTGCAGGCGTCCGACAGCCTGGGCGCGCGGCCGTTCTACAGCTTCCGCCGGGTGTTCCTGCCGCTGGCTGCGCCAGGCGTGATGGCCGGTTCGATCTTGGTCTTCGTCATCTGCCTGGGCTTCTACATCACCCCGGAACTGCTCGGTGGCGGACGCACCGTGCTGGTGTCGATGTTGGTGCAGCGCAACGTCGAGCTGTACCACGCCTGGGGCGCGGCCAGCGCGGTAGGGCTGGTGCTGTTGGCGGTGGTGTTCCTGATCTTCTGGGCGGTGAACAAGGTGATTCCCGTCGAACGTGTACTGGGGGTGCGCTGATGAAGGCCCTGCTCGCAAGGTTCAGCCTGTCGCGGCTGCTGTTCATCGTCGTGGTGCTGGTGATCCTCGCCTACCTGGTCTTGCCGGTGCTGATCGTGGTGCCGATGTCGTTTTCCGAGGCGCGCTTCCTGCAATTCCCGCCCAAGGCCTACTCGCTGCGCTGGTACGAAGCCTTCTTCGACAGCGTGGAGTGGATGTCGGCGGCCCGCGTCAGCCTGATCACCGCCACGGCGACCACCGCCATCAGCCTGCCGATCGGCATCGCCGCCGCCTACGCGATCAACAACTCGAGCCTGCGCGTGATGCGCAGCCTGCAGTTGCTGCTGCTGTTGCCGATGATGGTGCCGATCATCCTGATCGCTGCCGGGGTGTTCTACGTCTACGCGCGCATCGGTCTGATCAGCACCCTGCCGGGGCTGGTGCTGGCGCACGTGATGCTGGCGTTGCCCTACGTGATCATCGCCATGCTCGCCGGCTTCCGCAATTTCGACATGTCCCAGGAGATGGTCGCGCGCAGCCTGGGCCTGAACCGCTTCCGCGCCTTCATGGCGGTGACCCTGCCGCAGATCAAGCCAAGCGTGGTGTCCGCGGCGCTGTTCGCCTTCATCACCTCGCTCGATGAAACGGTGGTGGCGCTGTTCATCTCCGGTGGCGACAACGAGACCATCACCAAGCGCATGTTCACTGCGCTGCGTGACGAGATCGATCCGACCATCGCCTCGATCAGCACCATGCTGGTCGCCGTCACCCTGCTGATGGTGTTCCTCGCCGGTCGCGGCAACCGCGAACGCGGCTGACCCGCCGATGCCTGCGCCGGTCTGGCGCAGGCATCGGCAGAGTCTGCCGCCGCACCTGCAAATACGGCATCTCCCCCATCCACTCGGCTGCGATACGGCAGCGGCGTGTCGCGGCCTCTCCCTAGACTTTTGCCATCTACCGAAGGAAGTCAGCCTCATGCTCAGATCCCGCTTGCAAGACCCGACCCTGTTGGTCGAACGCGCCTATGTCGACGGCCAATGGATCGCCGCCGACGACGGCGCCACGTTGGCCGTCCTCAACCCAGCCGACGGCAGCGAAGTCGGGCGCATCCCGGCACTGCAGGCCGAGGAAACCCGGCGTGCCATCGAGTCCGCCGACAGCGCCTGGAAAAGCTGGCGCAAGGTGACCCCGGCCGAACGCGCCAAGCTGCTCGAGCGCTGGCACCAACTGCTGGTGGAGCACCAGGAAGACCTGGCGCAGATCATGACCGCCGAACAGGGCAAGCCGCTGGCCGAGGCGCGCGGCGAGATCGCCTACGCCAACACCTTCATCAAGTGGTTCGCCGAGGAAGCCCGGCGCATCTACGGCGACACCCTTCCCTCGCCGACCGCGGACCGCCGCATCCTCACCCTCAAACAGCCGGTGGGCGTCTGCGCCGCCATCACCCCGTGGAACTTCCCGGCGGCGATGATCACCCGCAAGTGCGCCCCGGCGCTGGCTGCCGGCTGCACCGTGGTGGTCAAACCCTCGGAGCTGACGCCCTTCACCGCCCTGGCGCTGGCCGCGCTGGCCGAACGCGCCGGCTTCCCCAAGGGCACCATTCAGGTGGTCACCGGCCTGCCGGCGGGGATCGGCAGCCAGCTCACCCGCAACCCGCTGGTGCGCAAGCTGACCTTCACCGGCTCCACCAACGTCGGCAAGCTGCTGATGAGCCAGTGCGCCGACAACATCAAGCGTCTGAGCCTGGAGCTGGGCGGCAACGCGCCGTTCATCGTGTTCGATGACGCCGACCTCGATCTGGCGATCCCCGGTGTCATGCAGAGCAAGTTCCGCAATGCCGGGCAGACCTGCGTCTGCGCCAACCGCATCCTCGTGCAGGACGGCATCTACGAGCGCTTCGCCGCGCGCCTGGCCGAGGAAGTCGCCACGCTCAAGGTCGGCAACGGCCTTGAAGAGGGCGTCACCCTCGGCCCGCTGATCAACCAGGCGGCGGTGGACAAGGTGTCTGCGCACATCGACGACGCGTTGGCGAAGGGCGCCCAGGTACTGCTCGGCGGCGCGCCGAACGGCGAAGGCCTGTACACGCAGCCGACCATCCTCGGCGGCGCCACCGCCGAGATGCGCCTGGCCAGCGAAGAAACCTTCGGCCCGGTGGCGCCGCTGTTCCGCTTCAAGACCGAGGAAGAAGCCATCGAACTGGCCAACGCCACTCCGTTCGGTCTCGGCGCCTACTACTTCACCCAGGACATGCGCCGCTCCTGGCGTGTGGGCGAAGCGCTGGAGTTCGGCATGGTCGGATTGAACACTGGGGTCATCTCCATGGACGTCGCGCCGTTCGGCGGCATCAAGCAGTCCGGCATCGGCCGCGAAGGCTCGAAGTACGGGATGGAGGAGTTCCTCGAGGTCAAGGCCTGGCACATCGGCGGGCTCGACTGAGCAGGGCGGCAGGAGGGGGCGAGGCGCGCAGCGACGCTACCCATCGCGGGTGGGCTCGCTGGGTAGCGCTGCGTTCGAGCTACGCGGCCCGACCCCTCCTGCCGGTCTGATCGCAGACGTCGGAAGCTTCAACCCGCCTTGATCAGGCTGCGCAGGGGCATGGCGTTCTTGATGACCGGGGACTTGATGACGATGTAGCTGAAGTACTTCTCGATGCCGATGTTCTTTTCGAGGATCGACTCCATCAGCTCCTGGTAGTGCTGGATACTGCTGGTGATGAAACGTACCAGGTAGTCGTAGCCGCCACTGATCAAGTGGCACTCCAGCACCTCGTCGACGTTGCGGATGTACGATTCGAATTTCACGAAGTCGCCGCGCTTATGGTCGGAAAGGGTGATCTCGGTGAACACGGTGACGGTGTTGGCGACCCGGGAAAGATCGACGTGCGCCTCATAGCCACTGATGTAGCCGGCCGCTTCCAGGCGTTTGACCCGTTGCAGGCAAGGACTGGGCGAGAGGCCGACGGCCTCTGCCAGGCTGACGTTGGTCATCCTGCCGTCCTTTTGCAGTTGGACCAGGATGTTGATGTCTATCCGGTCCAGCTTCATCGCAGCATCCATCAATCGGTACCTCGCTCAACGAAAGTGTCGGGTCTTGTCGATCGCGCTACGCTCGCAGTGCGATCTGGTGAGCGTGGACCAGGTCGGCCATGCTCGCGTATTCGCAACGTTTCACGTCGATGGCCTGCGACGCCTTCTGCCAGGGTTGCCCGTGGCGTCGACGCAGCGTGCACACCGGAAAGTCCACCACCCCCTGCCAGGGATCGTCCTGGGCCGGGCTGCGCACCGGCAACAGATCGGCGCGCTCCAGCGCCAGGCCTTCCAGTGCTTGGTTCAGCGCGTCCTGCAGTGCTTTCTGACCGTCGTTGACGACGATGGCGTCGAACGCCACCGGCAGACGGGCGGCCAGGGCCGACGCATCGCCCATGTCCGCTGGGGAGATCAGTAGCAACCGGTAGAACTTGCTCAGATACTGCAAGGCCCCTGGTGTGTCTTCGAAGATCGGCCAGTGGCCTGCGCTGTTACCGAAAGCCAGGGCCGCGTCTTGTTCGGAGGGCTTTTGCAAGTCCCGAGCCAATTGCAGGTAGACCTGCTGATGCAGGGTCGCCTGATCCAGTGCTGGCGCTTCGGCGTGCAGGCTCTGGCAGAGGTGCTGGTAACGCGCCATCAGCCAGTTGGCCGGGATATGCGTCAACAAGGAGCGCAATCCTTCGAGGACGCCCCCATCGCGGTCGATCAGGGTGCCGTAACAGGAAAAGCCCAGCGCCCGGTACTGCGTGATTTTCATGGGACTCCCTTGCCACGCGTACTACGCCGTGAAAGTGCGCGTCCCCTCCGGGGCGCCGTTACGAGCGATCAGGCGCCAGCCTTGGCCAATGCCGTGGCCAGTGCTTGCAAGGCTTCGGCCAGTTGCGCGTCGGTGGTGGTCAGGGGTGCCAGGAAGCGGATCACATTGCGATGCACGCCGCATTTGATGACCAGCAGACCGGCCGCGCGGGCTTCGTCGATGACCTTCTGCGCCAGCGTGGCGTCGGGGCTCTGCGCGGCATCGCTGGCGACCATCTCGATCCCCAGCATGAAGCCCAGGCCGCGCACTTCGCCGATTCGCGGGTGCTTGCGTTGCAGTTCCAGCAGGCCGCTGCGCAGTTGTTCGCCGAGGGCTCGGCTGCGGCCGAGCAGGTCTTCCTGCTCGAACAGGTCGAGCACCGCCAGCGCCGCGGCGCAGGCCACCGCGTTGCCGCCGTAGGTGCCGCCCAGGCCGCCGGGCAGCGGCGCGTCCATGATTTCGGCGCGACCGACCACGCCGGACAACGGCAGGCCGCCGGCCAGGCTCTTGGCGGTGGTCACCAGGTCCGGCTGGATGCCCGAATGCTGGAAGCCGAACAGCGTGCCGGTGCGGCCGAAGCCGGCCTGGATCTCGTCGCAGATCAGCACGATGCCGTGGCGGGTGCAGAGCGTGCGCAGCGCCTGCATGAATTCCACTGGCGCGGCGAGGAAGCCGCCGTCGCCCTGCACCGGTTCGATGAGGATCGCCGCCACGCGCTCGGGGGCGATATCGGTGGCCAGCACGTCCTCCAGCGCTGCCAGCGCCTGGGCGCTGTCGATGCCACGGAAGGCGTTGGGGTAGGGCGTGTGGAAGATGTCCGCGGGGAACGGGCCGAAGTTCTGCTTGTAGGGCGCGGCGAAGCCGGTGAGGGTCACGCCCAGCAGGGTGCGGCCGTGGAAGCCGCCGCGGAAGGAGATCACCCCGGAACGGTTGGTGTAGGCCCGGGCGATCTTGATCGCGTTCTCCACCGCTTCGGCCCCGGAGGTGAACAGCACGCTCTTGTAGTGCTCGTCGCCGCCGATCAGACGGTTGAGGCGCGCGCAGACGTCGAGGTAGCTCTCGTAGGCGAGCACCTGGAAGCTGGCGTGGGAAATCTCGCCGACCTGGCGACGCACCGCCTCGACCACTTTCGGATGGTTGTGTCCGGTGTTCAGCACACCGATGCCGCCGACGAAGTCCAGGTAGCGCTTGCCGTCCACGTCCCACAACTCGGTGCCTTCGGCGCGTGCCGCGACCACCGGGTGGGCGGTGAGGATGCCGCGTGGAACGTGCTGTTCGCGCAGCGCCAGAAGGGTGTCGTTGCGGGTGCCTGCAGAATTCATTTCGCTCTCCATCAGGGTCGCCGAAAACGGCGAGGGGTACGCAGAGGGTAAGCAGTGGGCCGGGTGGCTAACGCCGAAGTTGCCGGCTGCACTATCGGGATCGGTTGTTCTGCCCGCTGCGCGCGGCATTTTTCACTGCCGCCGCCGGGCGCCGGGATCAGGCCGAGCGGGGCACCACGATGGTGTCCTCGGGGTGCAGGCGCATCGCCAGCGGCGCGCCGATGCCCGGCAGTTGCAGGTTGTTCTGGTGGTGGCTGGGCTGGCGGAAGCTGATGGTCTGGCCGTTGCCCAGGTCGACGAAGACCTTGAGACTCTCGCCCTGGAAGACGATGTCGGCGACGGTGCCGCGCAGGCGGTTCCACTCCGGGCCGGCCTGCGCGTCGTCGAGCAGCAGCTTCTCCGCCTGCAGCGCCAGCAGCAGGTCGCCACTGGCTGGCACCGGGCGGCTGGTGCGCAGCGGCATGTCCGCCAGGCTCAGTGCATCGCCGTGGCCCCGTTGCAGCGGCACCAGGGTACTTTCGCCGATGAAGCTGGCGACGAAGTCGTTCAGCGGGTGATCGTGCAGGCGTCGTGGCGTGTCCACCTGGACCAACCGACCGCCGCGCATCACCGCGATGCGGTCGCTCATGGTCAGCGCCTCGCGCTGGTCATGGGTGACGTAGACCATGGTCGCGCCGAGGCGCTTGTGCAGCGCGCGCAGTTCGATCTGCATGATGTCGCGCAATTGCTTGTCGAGCGCCGAGAGCGGTTCGTCCATGAGGATCAGCTTGGGCTCGAAGACGATCGCCCGGGCCAGCGCCACGCGCTGCCGCTGGCCGCCGGAGAGGGCGGCGATGTTGCGCTCTTCGTAGCCCTTGAGCTCCACCGTGGCGAGCGCCTTGAGCGAGCGCTCGCGGGCGCTGGCGGCCTTCTCGCCGCGTGCCTTGAGCGGGAAGGCGACGTTCTCCAGCACGCTCATGTGCGGGAACAGCGCGTAGTTCTGGAACACCACGCCGATGTCGCGCTTGTGCGGTGGCATCAGCGTCACGTCGCGCTCGCCGAACAGGATGCGCCCGGAACTGACCCGGTTGAAGCCGCCGAGGATGCTCAGCAGGGTGGTCTTGCCGGAGCCGGACGGGCCGAGCAGGGACATGAACTCGCCGGCCTCGACCTTCAGGCTCACGTCGTCCAACGCCTTGAGGTTGCCATACTGCTTGCAGACGTGGTCCACCGTGACCGACTCGAAGCCTTCTTGGAAGCCCTGCATGTGATTGCTCCTGGCGGCGCGGCGCCGGTAAAAGTCTGGGGGGAGCGCGGGCCATTTCTGGCGACAGCGCGGCTCGCGAACGAAACGCAAACAGGCCCTGGGGGCGTGCCCGCTGCGGTGCGTGACGCATCACGCGGCAATGGGCTCATCTGACCATGGCCCTGCCCGGCGGAGATGCTCTTTTACGGCCCCCGACGCAGTGCTTCATGCTTTTCTCTCGCGGCTAACGACAGAAAATTCTTTGCTCAGCCGCGATCATGAAGATCATTCACGATCCACGGAGTCATCCCATGGCCTTGCTCTACAAGTCCGCTCCCGAGCGCGCCGACGCCTGGCGTCAGGCGCTCGCCCACTGGCTGCCGGACCTGGAGTTTCGCGCCTGGCCGGACGTCGGCGATCCGACGCAGATCCACTACCTGTTGGCCTGGGAAGCCCCTGAGGACTACACCCAGTTCCCCAACCTGCGCCTGCTGTTTTCCGCCGGAGCCGGGGTCGACCAGTTCGACCCGGCGCGCCTGGGGCCACAGACCCAGCTGATTCGCATGGTCGATGACTCCATCGTCGCGAGCATGAACGAGTACGTGCTGATGGCGGTGCTGGCGTTGCACCGCGACCTGCTCGACTACCGCGCGGACCAGGCGGCGATGCGCTGGTCGCCGCGCCCGATCATCGCCGCCGCGCGACGCCGGGTCGGCGTGATGGGGCTGGGACGACTGGGCACGGCGGCGCTCGCCGCGCTGGCGCCGCTGGGCTTCGCCCTGCGTGGCTGGAACCGTTCGGCGCGTGACCTGCCAGGGGTGCAGTGCTTCGCCGGGCGCGGGCAATTGGGCGAATTCCTCGCCGGTTGCGACATCCTGGTGAACCTGCTGCCGCTCACCGAAGAGACCCGCGGCCTGCTCGATACGGCGCTGTTCGACGCCCTGCCGCGCGGCGCCGGGCTGGTCAACACCGGACGCGGCGCGCACCTGTGCGAGGCGGACCTGCTGGCCGCCCTGGAGCGCGGCCAGCTCGGTAGTGCGGTGATCGACGTGTTCGCCGAGGAGCCGCCAGCGCCGACGCATGCCTTCTGGCAGCACCCGCGCATCCTCGTCACCCCGCATATCGCCAGCACCGTGCAGGTGGACGGCGGCGCCCGCGCCGTGGCGGAGAACATCCGCCGCGAGCGCGCCGGCGAGCCACTGCTCAATCGCGTGGATCTGCGCCGCGGTTACTGAGCCGCGCTCAGCCCGAGAGGATGCAGAACAGCTTCTTCACCGCCTGCGGGTTGTCCCAGGCGTTGTCGGCGCCAGCCGGAATGAAGATCGCCTCGCCGGTACGCACGGCGTAACGCTGGCCGTCGGCGGCGTCGAAGTCCACGCCACCTTCGTAGAAGAACATGAACTCGCTGTAGTTCGGCTCGATCTGCCGACGGCGATACGGCGTGCAGGCCCAGATGCCGATGCGCAGGCAACCGCCGCTGGCGAACTGGGTACAGTTGCATGCGCTGGGCGTCGGGCTGAGCAGTACCTCGGCGGATGGCGCGGCGCTGGGGGCCAGTTCGGCGGCGGGGTCGATCTTCACGGCGCGGGCCGGCATGGGACCTTCGCTGGCACGGCCGGGAAAGGCCACGCAGATGCGCTGCAGCGGCGCCGCATGGCGCCAGCGCAGGTTCGCCCCACGGGGGACCACGAGGATGTCGCCGGGGCCGAGGCGCAACTGGTAGCCCTCACTTTCGATGAACAACTCGCCGGATTCGATCAGGCTCAACTCGACCCAGGGATAGTCGTGCAGCGACAGGTCGCTGGCCGGCGCCTGGGCGGCGCCGGCGGCGCAATCCTGAGCGGTACTGTGAAAGTGCCAGCGACGGCTTTCGGCGAAAGGATCGCCGGGCAGGGTGAGAGGCAATGCCTCCGGCAACTGGCGGCTATCTTCGGGATGGCGGAAATGCAGAATATCGGACATGCGCAGGCCTTGCTGAAAACGGGATAACGGCCGCGCTCAGCGGCCGAGCAGATCGAGGAACTGCTGCCAGCCGGCCGCCAGGCGTACGCCGGGGGCGCGGAAGGGGTGCAGCGGAATCGGCGAAAAGCCCTGGGCGACCATCAGGCCGACGTCCGCCGACTGCCCCAGGCTCATGCGCGCCACCTGCTGGCCGAGGTAGGTGGACATGGCCACGCCGCCGCCGTTGTAGCCGATGGCGTAGAACTGGCCGTCGGACAACTGGCCGGCGTGGGGCAGGTAGTCCAGGGTCATCGCCACCAGGCCGGACCAGCG
The DNA here is from genome assembly GCF_055768815.1 of Pseudomonas sp. R4-15. Lineage (NCBI taxonomy): Bacteria > Pseudomonadati > Pseudomonadota > Gammaproteobacteria > Pseudomonadales > Pseudomonadaceae > Pseudomonas > Pseudomonas sp. R4-15. The sequence continues at coordinate 298,560 of NZ_CM147293.1, read as the reverse complement.
ATAAGCGATGGGCTGCTCGCGCAGGCTGGGGAAGACCACGCCCATGCTGCGTTGCAGATCGGCGAAGGACGACTCCGAGTCGTGTTTGCCGAAGGCGCCGCGGCCGCCGAAGATCAGCCGGTCGCCGACCACGCGGAACCAGCGCAGCATGCGCTTGGTGTCGCCGCAGACCTGGCCGCCGGGCATTACGCCGGCGAGCACCTCCGGTGGCAGCGGCTCGGTGGCGATGATCGCGCTGCGGAACGGGATCAGCCGGCGGTGCAGGCTGTCGGTCAGGCGCGTCTGGTCGGAATAGCCGTTGCTGGCGTAGATCACCCGGCGCGCCAACAGGCTGCCGCGGGCCGTGCGCACGCGCAGGCGGCCGGCCTCGGGTGTCACGCTCAGCGCGGCGCTGTGCGGGTGTACCGGCACGCCGCGCTCCTGCAGCGTGCGGGCCAGGCCGCGGGCGTAGTTCAGCGGGTGTAGGCCGCCGGCATGGGACGTCAGCAGTCCACCGAGGTAGAGGCTGGAACCGACGCACGCGGCGACCTGCTCCCGCGAAATGATCTGTGAGGCATTGCCGCCGGTTTCCCGGCGAACCCACTCGGCGGTGTCGCGCAATCCCTGCAGGGCGTTTTCGGTGTGCGCGGCGGCGATGTGTCCGCCCATCTGCAACTGGGCTTCCTGCAGACCGAGCCGACGGATGTTGTCCACCAGCGCGTCGACCGCGGCATGCCCCAGGCGATACATGTGCAGCGCCTTTTCGCGCCCGTGCTTGGCGGTCATCGCGCTGAAACTGACGCGGAACTTCGGCGAGATCACCCCGCCGTTGCGACCACTGGCACCGTAGGCCAGGTCGTTGGCCTCGAGCACCACCGGGCGCTCGCCGGCGGCGACGATTTTGTGGGCCGCGGCGAGGCCGGTAAAGCCGCCACCGATGATCGCAACGTCACACTCGACGTCGTTCTCCAGCGGAGTCAGCGAAGGTGCCGCCACGGCAGTGGCGGCCCACAGGGAATTGGCAGTCATCGGAGTCATCCGGGAAGCAGAGCCAGACAGCAGGAGGCCGCGACGCCCGCGGGCGCCGCGGCGTCGGGTCAGCCGCGTTCGGCGTCCGCCGCATCCGCCAACTGGGCCAGCGAGGTGAAGTGGTAGGTCGGCTCGGTGCGTTCCGACTCCAGGGTGCCGCCGGTGCCTTTCTTGTCGAAGCGCCGCTCGATCCAGCAGGTGGTGTAGCCCAGCTTCATCGACACACCGATATCGTGGTACTGGCTCTGCGCGGTATGGATGATGTCCTCGAAGAGGATTCCATCACGGGACAAGGCGCCGCGGACGAAGGCGAAGTACTGCGGATCGGGCTTCTCGTAGCGCGAATCGTCGATGGTGAATTCGTAGTCGAAGGGGCAGTCGAGGGTCTTGGCCATGTGTTCCAGGGCCCAGCGCTGGGCGTTGGTCATGGCCACCAGCTTGTAGTGGCGGCGCAGGCGCTTGAGCGCTTCGACCGAGTCCGGGAAGGCCGGCCAGTCTTTCACCGAGAGGGCCAGGCCCTTGGCGTTTTCTTCCGAGTCTGGCAGGCCGAGTTCCTTGGCCATCAGGTGGTAGCAGCGTTCCAGGTCATCCGGGAACCAGCCCGAATCCTTCTGTGCACGGGCGTAGCGGTAGGCCTTGAGGATGTCGTCATCGCTGTGTGCTTTGCCGGCTTCGCCGCTGACGGCGCGCACGTGGTTGAGGATACCGGCTTCGAAATCGATCAGCGTACCGACGACGTCGAACGACATCGCTTTGAAGGGATGCAGAGGCATGGCGCGAGGACTCCTGGATCAATGGCGGGTTCGAGGCGTGAAGGCCCGTGGCAGAAGTATCCGCGCCGTCCTCTCGGCGGATGTTCCGTTTTGCCCTGGCGGCGGGGCATAACCTACCGTTTTGGCCCTTCGCCCAGCACTAAATTCGGGGCGCTGCGGCAAGCCGTGGCGGCAGCTCGCGGCTCAGGTAGGCGATGAAGGCGCCGATCCGCGGCGGGACGTGACGGCGCTGCTGGTATACCGCGTGGATGTCCGCCGAGGGCGCTTGGTAGTCCGGCAGCAGGGCTACCATGGCGCCGCTGGCAAGGTGTTCACGCACGTCCCAGAGCGAGCGCAGCAGCAGCCCGTGGCCGTCCAGCGCCAGGCGCATGGCAACCTCGCCGTCATTGCTGGAGAGATTGCCGGAAACCTTCTGGGTGTACTCGCGGCCCTGCCGGGTGAAGCGCCACAGCGCATAGTCACTCTCGTACTGGCGCAGCACGATGCAGTTGTGCTGCGCCAGCTCCGCCACCGTCTGCGGCGCGCCGCAACGCTGCAGGTAGCTCGGCGCGGCGCAGAGCACCCGCGGGTTGGCCAGCAGATGCTGGGCGATCAGTCGCGAGTCCGGTGGCTCGCCGACGCGGATGTCGATGTCCAGTGCATCGTCGAGCAGGTTCACCGGGCTGCTGCTCAGTTGCAGGGACAGTTCCAACTGCGGGTGTTCATGGGCGAAGGCGGATAGCAGCGGGGCGATGTGGCTGCGGCCGAAACCCAGCGAGGCATTGATCCTCAGGTGCCCGCGCAGCACCGGCTGGCGGCTGCTTACCGCGCTTTCCAGCGCCTCCAGCTGGCTGAGGATCGGCCGCGCGCCCTCCAGGTAGAGCTGGCCTTCCGGGGTCAGGTCCAGGCGCCGGGTGGTGCGGCGAATCAGTTGCACACCCAGGCGCGCCTCGAGCTGGCTCAGACGCTTGCTCACCGCCGGCAGCGACAGGCCCAGCTCGCGTGCCACGGCGGTCAGGCTGCCGAGGGTGGCGACCCGCTGGAAGAACTGCAGGTCGTCGGTGGAGGTGATGGATTCTTTACTGGTTTTCAAGAATGCTTTTCCCGCGAGTCGAATTGTTCGCCTGGGATGACTGAATACACTGGAGACAACCTTATCCACAAGCCAACGGAGTTGCCCCATGAGCAGTGCACCGCGTTACAGAATCGCCGTGATCCCCGGCGACGGCATCGGCAAGGAAGTGATGTCCGAGGGCGTTCGGGTCATGGACGTGGCGGCGCAGAAGTTCGGCATCGAGCTGCAGTGGGACTGGTTCGACTTCGCCAGCGCCGACTACTACGTGAAGCACGGCAAGATGATGCCGGACGACTGGTTCGCCACCCTGAAGACCTACGACGCCCTCTACTTCGGCGCGGTCGGCTGGCCGGACGTGGTGCCCGACCACATCTCCCTGTGGGACTCGCTGCTGCAGTTCCGCCGCGAGTTCGACCAGTACGTCAACCTGCGCCCGTGCCGGCTGATGCCCGGAGTGAAGGCGCCGCTGGCCAACCGCAAGCCCGGCGACATCGACTTCTACGTGGTCCGCGAGAACACCGAGGGCGAGTACTCCAGCGTCGGCGGCACGATGTTTCCCGGCACCGAGCGCGAAGTGGTGATCCAGGAAACCGTGATGACCCGCGTGGGCGTCGACCGCATCCTCAAGTTCGCCTACGAACTGGCGCAGAGCCGGCCGAAGAAGCACCTGACCTCGGCCACCAAGTCCAACGGCATCGCCATCACCATGCCCTACTGGGATGGCCGCGTCGCCGAGATGGGCAAGGCCTTCCCCGAGGTGAAGGTGGACAAGTTCCACATCGACATCCTCACCGCCAACTTCGTCCTGCACCCGGACTGGTTCGACGTGGTGGTGGCGAGCAACCTGTTCGGCGACATCCTCTCCGACCTCGGCCCGGCCTGCACCGGCACCATCGGCATCGCGCCGTCGGCCAACATCAACCCCGAGCGCACCTTCCCCAGCCTGTTCGAACCGGTACACGGCTCGGCGCCGGACATCGCCGGCAAGGGTATCGCCAACCCCATCGGGCAGATCTGGTGTGGCGCGATGATGCTCGAGCATCTGGGCCATCCGGAGGCTGGCGCGGCGGTACTGGCCGCCATCGAACAGGTGCTGGCGCAGGGGCCCGAGCAGGCACCCTTGACCCGCGACTTGGGCGGCCAGGGCGATACCCGGGCACTGGGCCAGGCCATCGCCGCGGCGCTGCGCTAAACGCAACGGCCGCCGTCAGCGAGGCTGGCGGCGGCCGTTGGAGCCCGTTACCGGGAAGCGCTTAGTTCTGGCGGATGCCGGCCACCAGCCATGGCTGGTTTTCGCCCTGGGCGCGCTCCATACGCCAGCTTTCGCTGAACGCCTCGCCCTGGTCGAAACGACTGGTCTTGGCCACGCCGGCGAAGGTCAGGGTCGCGACGGTCACGTCGGCACGGTCTTCCACGCCGTCGAGCTGCACCTGCAGTTCGTCGATGTAGGTCGACTGGAAACCCTCGCCCTGCTCGGCGCGTTCACGGCGCAGGAAGTCGAGCATCTGCGGGGTGACGAACTCGGCGATCTTGTCCATCTCGTTGGCGTCCCAGTGCTGCTGCAGGGCCATGAAGTGACCGCGCGCGGCTTCCAGGAAGCGTTCCTCGTTGAACCAGGCCGGGGCGTTGATCACCGGGGCGGCGTTGGCCGCGCTGGCGCCCAGCGGGCCGCCGAAGATGTTGCGATCGTTCTGCGGCTGCTGCGGCATTTCGCGCTGGAAGGGCGCACCGGCCGGGGCGTGCTGCGGAGCTTGCTGGCGACGACGCGCCGCGAGAAAGCGGAACAGCAGGAAGGCGATGAGCGCGAAGATCAGGATGTCGAACATCTGCAGGCCTTCGAACGCGCCGCCCATGAACATCGCGGCGAGCAGGCCGCCGGCGGCGAGGCCGGCCAGCGGGCCGAGGAAGCGACCGGCGCCGCCGGCGGCTTGCGGACGCGCGGCCTGGGTCGTGTTGGCGCTGGTCGGTGACTGCGCCTGGCGGGTCTGGTGCATGGGGGCGGAGCCGAACGACTTGCCGCCGCCAAAGCGCTTGGCGTTGGCATCCAGGCTCACGGTGAGGGCCAGGCAGAAGGCCAGGGCAAGGCTCATGAATCGTTGCATTAGGGGTGTCCCGTTTTTGGAAAGTGGATACACGCGCGCCATGTTGCCCAGTCGAACCTGTGGCGGCCAGTCGCAGTATGTTTCGGGCTGTTGCCCCGGCAGGGCCGGGGCGCGTGTCAGAGGGGTTGCAGCTTGGCGTAGGCGAGCATCAGCCATTTGCTGCCTTCGGCGTCGAAATTGACCTGCACCCGCGCCTGATTGGCGGAACCCTCGAAGTTGAGGATCACCCCCTCGCCGAACAGCGGGTGCTGTACCCGCTGGCCGAGCGCGAGGCCGGTTTCGGGGACTTCGGCACCGGCGAAGGAGGGCATGCCGGCCTGGTAGGGCTGCTGGCCGAAGGGACGGCTGACGCTGCCGGAGAGGCGTACTTCCTGCACCAGGTCCGGCGGGATTTCACGGACGAAGCGCGAGACCCGGTTGTAGGTCTCGCTGCCGTAGAGCCGGCGGGTCTCGGCGTAGGTCACCACCAGCCGCTGCATGGCGCGGGTGATGCCGACGTAGGCCAGGCGCCGTTCTTCTTCCAGGCGGCCGGGTTCCTCCAGGCTCATCTTGTGCGGGAACAGGCCTTCTTCCATGCCGACCAGGAACACCAGCGGGAACTCCAGGCCCTTGGCGCTGTGCAGGGTCATCAGTTGCACGCTGTCCTCGTGCTCGCCGGCCTGCTGCTCGCCGGCCTCCAGCGAGGCGTGGTCGAGGAAGGCGGCCAACGGCGTCTGCGCCTCGTCTTCCTCGTCGCCTTCGTAGCTGTCGAAAGAGCGCGCGGCGGAAACCAGTTCCTCGAGGTTCTCCACCCGTGCCTGGCCCTTGTCGCCTTTCTCGTCGCGGTGAAAGGCGAGCAAGCCGGAGCCCTCGATGACCTGCTGGGCCATCGCGTGCAGCGGTTTGTCTTCGGTGCTCAGGGCGAGGCCGTCGATCAGCTCGACGAAGGCGTTGAGGGCGCTGGCGGCGCGCCCGGCGACGGCCTTGGTGCCGACCGCCTGGTGCAGCGCGGCCCACATCGACAGCCCGTGAACGCGCGCGAATTCGCGCAGGTTCTCCACGGTCTTCTCGCCGATACCGCGCGGCGGCAGGTTGATCACCCGCTCCAGCGCCGCGTCGTTGTGGCGGCTCTGCAGCAGGCGCAAATAGGCCATGGCGTTCTTGATCTCGGCGCGCTCGAAGAAGCGTTGGCCGCCGTAGATGCGGTAGGGAATCTTCTCCCGCAGCAGCGCCTCTTCCAGCACCCGTGACTGGGCGTTGGAGCGATAGAGGATGGCGACTTCGCTACGCGCCATGCCGTCGCGTACGGCGCGCTCGATGCCCTCGACCACGTAGCGGGCCTCGTCGTGCTCGTTGTAGGCGGCGTACAGCGCCAGCGGCTCGCCGTCGTCGCCGCTGGTCCAGAGCTCCTTGCCCAGGCGCCCCTGGTTGTTGGCGATCACCGCGTTGGCGGCCTTGAGGATGCTCGCGGTGGAGCGGTAGTTCTGCTCCAGGCGGATGGTCACGGCATCGTCGAAGTCGTCGCAGAACTGGCGGATGTTCTCGATCTTGGCGCCGCGCCAGCCGTAGATCGACTGGTCGTCGTCGCCCACCACCATCAGGCTGTCGCCGCCGGTGGCGAGCAGCTTGAGCCAGGCGTACTGCACGGCGTTGGTGTCCTGGAACTCGTCCACCAGGATGTGCCGGAAGCGCCGCCGGTAGTGGTCGAGGATGCCGCCCTTGTTGTCGCGCCAGAGGTCCAGGGCGCGTAGCAGCAGTTCGGAAAAGTCGATCACCCCGGCGCGCTTGCAGGCGATCTCGTAGTTCTCGTAGATGCCGCGCATGGTGGCGAGGAACAGGTCGCCGCTGGCCTGGATGTGCTGCGGGCGCAGGCCTTCGTCCTTCTGCCCGTTGATGAACCACTGCGCCTGGCGCGCCGGCCAGCGCTGCTCGTCCAGGCCCATCTCGCGGATCACCCGCTTGACCAGGCGTTGCTGGTCGTCGGAGTCGAGGATCTGGAAGTCCTGGGGCAGGTCGGCCTCCTGCCAGTGGGCGCGCAACAGGCGATGGGCGAGGCCGTGGAAGGTACCCACCCACATGCCCGCCGGGTTGATGCCCAGCAGTTGCTCGATGCGCGAGCGCATCTCGGCGGCGGCCTTGTTGGTGAAGGTGACCGAGAGGATCGAGTGCGCGGAGGCGCCTTCGGTCTGGATCAGCCAGGCGATGCGGTGCACCAGCACACGGGTCTTGCCGGAGCCGGCACCGGCGAGCACCAGTTGACGACCCAGCGGGGCGGTGACCGCTTGGCACTGGGCGTCGTTGAGGGAGGCGATGAGAAGTTCGGGATCGGTACGCATCCGGCCATTCTAGGGCGCCTGGCGTTCCGGTGCGAGTGGCGGGCTCGCCGTCTGTGGCTCAGGCGGCGAGGCCGGATGGCTCAGCGTTGGCGCAGGGCGTCGCGGAAGATCTTCCACAGGGGGACGGACAGTTCCTGCAGCGCGTCGCATCGCGTAATGCCGACATCCGCCATTTCCGCCATCGTCAGATGGGCCAGTGCGCGGCGGGTGCGTACGCGAACCCAGGCGGCGTACAGGCAGGCGCCGAAGGTCGGACGGGCGACTTCCTGGGGCAGCGAGTCGGGCTGGGGCGTGCGGGTTTCGAAGCGTTGCTGGGCGGTCATGGCAGTTCCTCCTATGGCAGTCCATGGTGCCGCTGGCAGTCGCTGCGTTACAGATGCAAAGAAAAGCTATTTTTTCCATACAGATTGGCCGGAGGTGTATCTGAATGGTAGTTTTCTCGCTCATCTGTACTGATTGTGGATTGGTCCTATGAATCTGTATGACTCGCTGGCCGATGAAATCGGCTCGCGCATCGAGCTTGGCCTGTTCCGCCCAGGCGAACGCCTGCCCTCGGTGCGGGTGCTCAGCCAGGAGCATGGCGTCAGCCTGTCGACCGTGCAGCAGGCCTATCGTCTGCTGGAGGATCGCGGGCTGGCGGAGGCGCGGCCCAAGTCCGGCTATTTCGTGCCGCCGCGGCGTGAGCTGCCGGCGCTGCCGGCGGTCGGGCGCGCGCCGCGACGGCCGGTGGACGTCGGCCAGTGGGAGCAGGTGCTCGAATTGATGGGGCAGGAGCCGGACAATGGGCTGATCCAGCTCGGTCGCGGACGCCCGGACATCGAGGTGCCGACGCTGCGCCCCCTGGCACGGGCGATGGCCCGCCTGGGGCGTCGCCAGGAGCTGCAGAGCCTGAGCTACGGAGGTCTCTATGGTCACGCGCCATTGCGTGAGCATATCGCCCGCCTGATGCTCGATTCCGGCTGCCAGGTGGCGCCTGGCGAACTGATCATGACCACCGGTTGCCACGAGGCGCTGTCGGTGGCGATCCGCAGCCTGTGCCAACCCGGCGACATCGTTGCGGTCGACTCGCCGAGCTTCCACGGGGTGATGCAGGCGCTCAAGGGTTTCGGCCTCAAGGCGCTGGAGTTGCCCACCGACCCGCTCACCGGCATCAGCCTGCCGGCCCTGGAGTTGGCGCTGGAGCAGTGGCCGATCAAGGCCATACAGCTCACGCCCAACTGCAACAACCCGCTGGGTTACATCATGCCCGAGGCGAACAAGCGCGAGTTGCTGGCGCTGGCGCAGCGCTACGACGTGGCGATCATCGAGGACGATGTCTACGGCGACCTGGCCTACCACTATCCGCGGCCGCGCACCATCAAGTCCTTCGACGAGGATGGCCGCGTGCTGCTTTGCAGTTCCTTCTCCAAGACCCTGGCGCCGGGGCTGCGGGTCGGCTGGATCGCTCCGGGTCGCTATTACGACCGGGTGCTGCACATGAAGTACATGAGCAGCGGGCCGAGTGGGCTGTTGCCGCAGTTGGCGCTCTGCGATTTCATCGACCAGGGTCGCTACGAGCCCCACGTGCGGCGCATGCGCGCCCAGTACCAGGCCGGTCGTGACCGCATGATCGACCAGGTGGCGCGTTACTTCCCCGACGGTACCCGGGCCAGCCGGCCTGCGGGCAGCTTCATGCTCTGGGTGGAGTTGCCCCAGGGCTTCGACAGCCAGCGCCTGGCGCGCCTGCTGCCGACGCGTGGCGTACAGATCGCGCCGGGAAGCATCTTCTCGGCGGCGGGGAAGTATCGCCACTGCCTGCGGATGAGCTACGCCGCGCCCGCTTCGGACGTGATCGAAGCGGCGGTGCGCACGGTGGGCGAGGCGGCCAGCGAATTGCTCGCGGAGGGGTAGGGGCGCGACAGCAGCCGCCTGGCGCGCCGGGCGAATCAAAACGCAGCGGCAGCGTCGAAGGCATATCGTCCCCGTGGAGAGCGCTCCCTTGCCCCGATGCCTGCCGTTCGTGTTGCTGCTCCTGCTCACCGGCTGTGCCGGAAGCCCTTGGCCGGCACAGCCGAGCCAGGTGCTGCCGGCCGCCGACAGCGCGTTGGCCCAGCGGGTCGAGGCGCAGGCCGCAAAGCATTCGCCAGGCGACTCGGGCCTGCGCCTGTTGTCCTCGGCCAATGAGGCCTTCAGCGCCCGCGCCGAGCTGGCGCGCGAGGCGCAGGTCAGCCTGGACCTGCAGTACTACATCGTGCACGACGGCTTGAGTACCCGCACCCTGACCGCCGAGGTGCTGCAGGCGGCCGACCGCGGCGTGCGCGTGCGTATCCTGCTGGATGACACCACCAGCGATGGCCAGGACTACGAGATCAGCCTGCTGGCGGCGCATCCGAACGTGCAGATCCGCGTCTTCAACCCGTTGCACCTGGGCCGCGCGACCACCGTCACGCGGTTGCTGGGAAGGGCCTTCCATCTCTCGCTGCAGCATCGGCGCATGCACAACAAACTGTGGTTGGCGGACAACCGCGTGGCCATCGTCGGCGGGCGAAACCTGGGCGACGAATACTTCGATGCCGAACCGGGTTTGAACTTCACCGATATCGACCTGCTCGCCGCCGGGCCGGTGGCGCAGCAGCTCGGCGAGAGCTTCGACGCCTACTGGAACGACCCGCTCAGCCAGCCGATCCAGCACTTTCTCAACGATCCGCCACGGCGGGGACAACTGGCACTGGCGCGCCAGGCGTTGCCGGGCTACTTCGCCCAGCAGCGCGAGCAGCGCCCGGATGCCTATGCGCGCCTGCACGAGTACCAGGTCCGGCCGCGCCTGGACGACTGGCTCGGCGAGCTGATCTGGGCGCCAGCCCAGGCCTACTGGGACCCGCCGCAGAAGGTACTCAGCGAGGGCGCGCCTGATCCGTCGCTGCTGATGACCACGCAGTTGGCTCCGGCGCTGCGCGACATCCACCGGGAGTTGCTGCTGATCTCGGCCTACTTCGTGCCGGCGCAGACGGGGGTCGACTACTTCACCGGCCTTGCCCAGCGTGGCGTGCGCGTGCGGGTGCTGACCAACTCCCTGGAGGCTACCGACGTTCCCGCGGTGCATGGCGGCTACGCGCCCTACCGGCGCGCGCTGCTGGAGTCCGGCGTGGAACTCCACGAACTGCGCCGCCAGCCCGATGAGGAGCCGACCTACAACCTGAGCGGCTCGTCGGAATCCAGCCTGCACAGCAAGGCGGTGGTGATGGATCGGCGTCGGGTGTTCATCGGCTCGCTTAACTTCGACCCACGCTCGGTGCTGTGGAACACCGAGGTCGGCGTGCTGGTGGACAGTCGCGAACTGGCGCAGCAGACGCGCGCGGCGACCCTGGAGGGTATGACCCCGGCGCTGAGCTACGAGGTTCGCCTGCAGCGCGATGCCGCGGGTAACCAGCGCCTGGTCTGGCTGGCCGAGGATGGTGGCCAGCGCTACCTGCTGACCCGGGAGCCGGGCGGCTTGTGGCGGCGCTTCAACGCCTGGTTCGCCCGGGTGATCGGGCTGGAACGCATGCTCTGAATGCGCTGGGCTAGGGGATCGTTGGGCCGCGTTCCTTGGGGCTCACCCTCTCCCCGGCCCTATCCCATCAAGGGAGAGGGGTTGGGGAGAGGGGGAGCCAGCCCTAGCGGCGTGCCAGATAGTCGTCGAACAGCGCGTCGAGATTACTCAGGGACAGCAGGTGGGCATGGATCCAGGCCAGGTGGCCGCTGCGTTGCAGGCCGGCGATTTCCGTATCCGGGAGTTCGCCGAGTCGCTGCGCGTCCACCGTCAGGACGTCGCGCAGGGTCAGGTGTTCACCACTGTGATGGTTGAGTTGCAGCGTGCGTGACTGCAGGAGGTGCAGGGCGCTGAGCTGCGTCACGAAGGCACGTGTGCGCTCCATCTCCAGGGTGAAGTTCTGCAGGAACTGGATCATCTCCTCCAGGAAGGCGCTGTTCTTGCCGCTGGCGTCGAACAGCTCGCGGCCCTCGCGTTCGTTCCAGCCGGCGTAGGCGGCATCGAAGCAGACGGTGAAGTCGCCTTCGTGCTGGGTCAGCACGAAGGGATAGCGCCGCACGAAGGCCGGCACGTAGGTGTGCGAGCGCCATTGGCCCTGGGCATCGAGGAAGTCGTTACGCTCCTTGGCCAGTCCGAGCAGGGCGACTGGCATCGGCTGTCCGCCCTCGCCGATGAACAGGATCGGGTAGTGGCGTGCGGCCTGGGCGAACTCGGCGCCGGCCAGCGGCACGAGGTGCGTATGGGCGGCGTATTCGCAGCCTTGCGCCGGTCGCAGACGCAGTGCGCGATGCTCGTCGCGGTTGAGGGCCCTGATCTCCTTGTACAGCAGCAGGCTGGTCATGCGCAGCGCTCCATCCGTTGGCGGCGGGCCACCAGGCCCGCTCGGGTGCAGATGAACAGTTAAGCTGCAGATCGGCGCTGCGCAAGTGCGCCACTCAGTCGCTAGCCAGGCTGAGGCGTCCGGCGAAGCGTAGCGCCAGGCCGACGAAGCCGGCGGCGCCGACCGCCATCAGCAATGGCAGTGCGTGGCCGGTCGCCCATTGGCTGGCGGCGCCGGTGAGCAGCGGTCCGACCAGGCAGCCGAGGCCCCAGAGCTGCGCCACATGGGCGTTGGCGCGCACCAGCGCGTCGTCGCGAAAGCGCTCGCCAATGAGGATCAGCGAGAGGGTGAAGAGACCGCCGGCGCTGGCGCCGAACAGCACCAGCAGCGGCCAGAGCAATGGCGTGTGCAACAGCAGCGGCATGCCCAGGCTGGTGAGCAGCAGCATCAGCCCGCAAGCGAGGAACAGCCGGGCGCGGGACACGCGGTCGGCCAGCCAGCCCACCGGCAGTTGCAGCAGGGCATCGCCGATCACCACCACGCTGGCCATCAGCAGCGCGTCGCTCTGCTCGAAGCCCTGGCGCAGGCCGTAGACCGGCAGCAGCGTCAGCACCATGGCCTCGAAGGCGGCGAACAGCATCACCGCCCAGGCCACCGGTGGCAGGTCCCGGCAGAAATCGAGCAGGCCACGTCCCAGGCTGCCGTGCGCCTCGGCGCGCGGTGCGCCGGTGCGCTTGGCCAGTGCTAGCGCACCGAGCATCAACAGCAGCGTGCCGGCCCAGAAGGCGCCGTCGTGATCGGTGCCCAGAGCGCCCAGCAACAGCGGGCCGCTGAGCTGGCTCAACGCATAGCCGGTACCGTAGAGCGCGACCAGGCGCCCGCGCAGGCGCTCCACGACGATCTGGTTGATCCAGCTTTCGCCGAGCACGAAGACCACCGTCAGGCCCACGCCGAGCAGCAGGCGCAGCAGCAGCCACAGCGAGTAGCTGGGCAGCAGCGCCAGCAACGCCACCGAGGCTGCGCCGATCAGCAGGCAGCCCTGCATCAGCCGGCGCGTGCCCAGGCGGGCGGCCAGGCGTCCGGCCAGCGAGGCGCCGAGCAGCACCCCCAACGCCGGAGTGGCGGCCATCACGCCGATCGCGAAGTTGCCGTAGCCCCATTGTTCCAGGCGCAGGGAGACCAGGGGCAGGGTCATGCCGAGCGCCAGGCCGATGCTCAGCACCGCCGAAACCACGGCGAAATAGGTTTTCCAGGGCATAAACGAACGCCGCGCCCCTAGGGCGCGGCTCTCCAGGCGGGAGGGGGATCAGGTCAGAGTTTGATCCAGGTGGCCTTGATCTCGGTGTACTTGTCGAAGGCGTGCAGCGACTTGTCGCGGCCGTTGCCGGACTGCTTGAAGCCGCCGAACGGCGCGGTCATGTCGCCACCGTCGTACTGGTTGACCCAGACGCTGCCGGCGCGCAGCGCGCGGGCGCTGCGGTGGGCCTTGGACAGGTCGCTGGTCCACACCGCAGCGGCCAGGCCGTAGACGGTGTCGTTGGCGATGCGGATGGCCTCCTCGGCGTCATCGAAGCCGATCACCGAGAGCACCGGGCCGAAGATTTCTTCCTTGGCGATGCGCATGGCGTTGTCCACGCCGTCGAAGATCGTCGGTTCCACGTAGGTGCCGCCGGTTTCCTCGAGCACGCGCTTGCCACCGACCAGCAGCGTGGCGCCGTCGTCGTGGCCCGCCTGGATGTAGCCGAGCACGGTGTCCATCTGGGTGGTGTCCACCAGCGCGCCGACGTTGGTTTCCGGGTCCAGCGGGTTGCCGGCCTTCCAGCCCTTGAGCGCCTCGACCACCATCGGCACGAAGCGCGCCTTGATCGAGTTCTCCACCAGCAGGCGCGAGCCGGCGGTGCAGACTTCGCCCTGGTTGAAGGCGATGGCGCCGGCCGCGGCCTCGGCGGCGGCCTGCAGGTCGGGGGCGTCGGCGAAGACGATGTTCGGGCTCTTGCCGCCGGCTTCCAGCCAGACGCGCTTCATGTTGGATTCGCCGGCATAGATCATCAGTTGCTTGGCGATGCGGGTGGAGCCGGTGAACACCAGGGTCTCGACGTCCATGTGCAGGGCCAGCGCCTTGCCGACGGTGTGGCCGTAGCCCGGCAGCACGTTGAGCACGCCGGCCGGGATGCCGGCGTCGATCGCCAACTGGGCGATGCGAATGGTGGTGAGCGGCGACTTCTCGGAGGGCTTGAGGATCACCGAGTTGCCGGTGGCCAGTGCCGGGCCGAGTTTCCAGCAGGCCATCATCAGCGGGAAGTTCCAGGGCACGATGGCGGCGACCACGCCGACCGGTTCGCGAGTCACCAGGCCCAGTTCGTCAGGGGAGGTGGCGGCCACTTCGTCGTAGATCTTGTCGATGGCTTCCGCGCACCAGGCGATGGCGCGGGCGGAGCCGGGGACGTCGATGTGCAGCGAATCGGAAATCGGCTTGCCCATGTCCAGGGTTTCCAGCAGGGCCAGCTCCTCGGCGTTATCGCGCATCAACTGGGCGAAGCGCTGCAGCACCGCCTTGCGCTTGACCGGCGCCAGGCGCGACCAACTGCCGGCTTCGAAGGCCTGGCGCGCGGCCAGCACCGCCGCGTCGGCGTCGGCGGCGTCGCAACTGGCGACCGCCGCCAGCACGCGGCCATCCACCGGGCTGATGCAGTCGAAGGTGGCGCCCGAGGCCGCAGGGCGGTATTCGCCGTCGATGAAGGCGCGGGATTCGATGGCCAGCTGCTTGGCGCGCTGTTCCCAGTCGCTGCGGGTGAGGGTGGTCATACGGAACTCCTTCGGGCATGCGGCAACGTGGCCGCCGGGAAATATCCGGCCACCCTAAACCAGCGTCTGGCGGGTTTTCAATATATTTTACGTGACCGGCGAAGGCGGCCTTTGCTGTTCGTTTTATCGCACATAGACTGCGCTTTTAGCCGTGGAGCGCGCCCCATGAACCTGGATTCCCTCATCGACATCGGCCCCGTGCAGGGTGAGCCGCTGAGCTACCGCCCGGCCCCCGAGAAGGTGCGCGCCGGCGATCCGCTGCAGCGCGTCTGGAGTGCCTACGAGAGCCCCTGCCAGCAATTCGGTGCGGGCATCTGGGAAGGTGAGCCGGGGCGTTGGACGGTGGCCTACAGCGAGCACGAGTACTGCGAGATTCTCGCTGGCGAATCGCTGCTGCGCGATGCGGCCGGTGGCGAGCGGCTGCTGCGGGCCGGTGATCGCTTCGTGATTCCCGCCGGCTTTCGCGGCGAGTGGGAGGTGCTGAGCACCTGTCGCAAGGTCTACGTGGTCTTCGAGAAAAGCGCCTAGAACGAAAACAGGCCCCCGGGTCGCCCCGGGAGCCTGTTCTGGCTCGCACCGCGCAAACGGGGCGAGCGATCAAGGGCCGATCAATTACTTGATCTTGGCTTCCTTGTAGATCACGTGCTTACGAACCACCGGATCGAATTTCTTGATTTCGATCTTGTCGGGGGTGGTGCGCTTGTTCTTGTCGGTGGTGTAGAAGTGGCCGGTACCGGCGCTGGACACCAAACGGATCAAATCACGCATGAGAGTTCTCCCTTAGAACTTTTCGCCGCGGGCGCGCAGCTCGGCCAGAACGACGTCGATGCCACGCTTATCGATGATGCGCATGCCCTTGGCGGAAACGCGCAGACGCACGAAACGCTTCTCGGATTCGACCCAGAAACGATGGTGCTGCAGATTCGGCAGGAAACGGCGGCGGGTTTTGTTGTGTGCGTGGGAAACGTTGTTCCCGGTTACCGGACCCTTACCGGTAACTTGACAGACTCTCGACATGACTCAGCCCTCTGTAACCACATGCCCAACCCGGCATGGGTTGGCCGCTTGAACTCGTTGACTCTCGTTTGACCGGAGGTCTTACCGACCAGGCTGTCTGCCATTGAATAGGCGACGACGACCGGGCCCCCAGAAAAGAGCGCAGCTTTATATCAGAAAGGACCACGGCGTAGCAAGGCGGGCCGTTGATGCAGCGCTCGTTGTCGACGGGCGGCCGGTGGGCTAGGGTAACCCATCCGCGGCCCCACGGCAGGGCCTTCCGTCATGACCATCGGAGTCTCCCATGCGTGCGCTGTTGTTGCCCCTGCTGTTTTCTCCGCTGCTGGCCCAGGCGGCCACGCTGGCGGTCTGCACCGAGGCCAGTCCCGATGGCTTCGACGTGGTGCAGTACAACTCGTTGACCACCACCAATGCGTCGGCCGACGTACTGATGAATCGCTTGCTGGACTACGATGCCGAACGCGGCGAATTGGTGCCGAGCCTGGCCACGCACTGGGACGTCTCCGCCGACGGGCTCAGCTATACCTTCACCCTGCGCGATGGCGTGGCCTTCCAGCACACGCCGTACTTCAAGCCGACGCGCCCGCTGCAGGCGGAGGACGTGCTGTTCAGCTTCGAGCGCATGCTCGATCCGCAGCATCCCTGGTACGCCAGCGCCGCCGGGGGCTATCCGCATGCCCAGTCGATGCAGTGGCCGGCCTTGATCAAGTCGCTGGAGGCGCCGGATCCGCAGCATGTGAAGATCACCCTCAACCATCCGGACGCGACCTTCCTCGCCACCCTGAGCATGGGCTTCGCCTCGATCTATTCCGAGGAATATGCCGCGCAACTGCTCGCCGCTGGCACGCCGCAGAAGCTCAACAGCGCGCCGGTCGGCACCGGCCCCTTCGTCCTCAAGCGCTACCAGAAGGATGCGGTGATCCGCTATGTCGCCAATCCCGACTACTTCGCCGGCAAGCCGGCGCTCGACGGGCTGATCTTCGCCATCACTCCCGACGCCAACGTGCGCCTGCAGAAGCTGCGGCGCAACGAGTGCCAGATCGCCCTCTCGCCCAAGCCCCAGGACATCCAGGCAGCGAAGGCCGATGCGAACCTTGCGGTGGTCTCCACGCCGGCCTTCATGACCGCGTTCGTCGCCCTCAACAGTGAGCATCCGCCGCTCGATCGCGCGCTGGTCCGCCAGGCGATCAACCTGGCCTTCGACAAGCAGAGCTACCTCAAGGCGGTGTTCGAGGACAGCGCGATAGCCGCCAAGGGCCCGCTGCCGCCCAATACCTGGAGCTACCTGAAGGATCTCGCCGACTATCCCTACGACCCCAAGCGCGCTCGCGCGCTGCTCGCCGAGGCCGGGCTTGCCGATGGCTTCGCCACGACGATCTGGACGCGCCCCTCGGGCAGCGTGCTCAACCCCAACCCGAGCCTGGGCGCGCAGATGCTGCAGGCCGACCTCGCCAAGGTGGGTATCCGCGCCGAGATTCGGGTGATCGAGTGGGGCGAGCTGATTCGCCGCGCCAAAGCCGGCGAGCACGATCTGCTGTTCATGGGCTGGGCCGGTGACAACGGCGACCCGGACAACTTCCTCACCCCGCAATTCTCCTGCGCGTCGCTGGAGTCGGGGCTGAACTTCGCACGTTTCTGCGACGAGCGCCTGGACAGCCTGATCGGCGAGGCGCGTCGGCAGTCCTCGCAGCCCCAGCGCAGTGCGTTATATGGCGAGGCGCAGAAGCTGATCCACGACCAGGCGCTGTGGCTGCCGCTGGCGCATCCGACCGCCAGCGCCCTGACCCGCAGCAACGTCAAGGGCTACCAGGTCAGCCCGTTCGGTCGGCAGGACTTCTCCAAGGTCAGTTTCTAGGGGGCGCAGACCCTACTTTCGACCGGGTAGCCAGCCTCTCGCCGCGGGCGGGGGCTGGCTACACTGCGCAGGACAACAATAAACAGGACAACGAGCGCCACCCTGTCGCGTTCGAGGAGCCTCTGTCATGGTCGCCGAAGTCACTCCGCTGCAGCCCCACCTGCAGGCCCGTTCCGCCATCGATGAACATCTGCACCAGCTACTGGAGCGCCAGCGCGCAGCCTTTCGCCGCGAACCGATGCCTTGCGCGCGTCAGCGGCGCGCCGGGCTCGATGCCCTGCGCCGGCTGCTGGTCGAGGAGCAGCAGGCGATCATCGAAGCGATCCACGCAGACTTCGGCCAACGTAGCGCCGATGAAACGCGCCTGGCCGAGCTGCTGCCGTGCATCCAGGGCATTCGCCATGCGCGGCGCCACCTGCGCGGCTGGATGCGACCCTCGCGGCGCTCGGTGGGACTGGCTTTCCAGCCGGCCAGTGCCAGGGTGGTCTACCAGCCACTGGGCGTGGTCGGCATCATGGTGCCGTGGAACTACCCCTTGTTCCTCGCCATCGGGCCGTTGATCGGCGCACTCGCCGCGGGCAATCGCGCGATGATCAAGATGAGCGAGTCCACCCCGGTCTTCGCCGGCCTGCTGCAGCGCCTGCTGGCGCGTATCTTCGATGAAGAGCAGGTCGCCGTGGTCACCGGCGAGGTGCAGGTGGGCATCGCCTTTTCCCGCCTGCCGTTCGACCACCTGCTGTTCACCGGCGCCACCGGTATCGGCCGCCAGGTGATGCACGCGGCGGCGGACAACCTGACGCCGCTGACCCTGGAGCTGGGGGGCAAGTCCCCGGCACTGGTGGCGCCGAATGCCAACCTGGCGCAGGCCGCCGAGCGCATCGCCTGGGGCAAGGCGCTGAATGCCGGGCAGACCTGCATCGCCCCGGACTACGTGCTGGTGCCCGCCAGCCAGCAGGAGGCCTTCGTCGGCGAGTACCGTGCGGCCCTGCGCCGTCTCTACCCACGCCTGGCGGACAACCCGGACTACACGGCCATCATCAATGACCGCCAGCTCGCACGGCTGAATGCCTACCTGGAGGACGCCCAGACCCGGGGCGCGCGGCTGCTGCCGCTGTTCGACGAGGCACAGGGCCGACGCGTGCCGCATACCCTGTTGCTCGATGTGGACGACGACATGCGCGTGATGCGCGAGGAGATTTTCGGGCCGCTGCTGCCGGTGGTGCCTTACCGCGATCTCGACGAGGCCATCGACTACATCAACGAGCGGCCGCGTCCGCTGGCGCTGTACTTCTTCGGCCACGATCGTCGCCAGCAGCGTCAGGTGCTGGAGCGCACCCACTCCGGCGGAGTATGCCTCAACGACACCCTGCTGCACGTGGCCCAGGACGACATGCCGTTCGGCGGGATCGGACCTTCCGGCATGGGCCACTACCACGGTCACGAAGGCTTCCTGACCTTCAGCAAGGCCAAGGCGGTGTTCGTCAAGGGCCACTTCAATGCCGCTCGCCTGGTCTACCCGCCCTATGGCGGGTGGCTGCAGCGCCTGGTCTACCGGCTGTTCATTCGCTGACGCAGGAGCGCAGGCATGAACCAGAGGCTTGCTGATCCGGGGCGCCGCGAGTTGCTGCGCCTCGGTCTGTGCAGTACGGCGTTGCTGGCCGGTGGCGGTTTGCTCGCCAGCCTGGGCGGTTGCAGTGGCGAGCGTCCCGCGGCGGGCTACCGAATGCTGCGCGAGGGCGATCTGCCGGTGCTCGCTGCGCTGGTCCCGGTGCTGCTCGAAGGCGCAGCGCTGCCCGCCCGGATGGACGATGCCCGACGACTCACCCTGGCTAACCTGGATTACGCGCTGGAGCACCTGTCGCCAGCGATGCTCAAGCTGACCCGACAACTCTTCGACGTGCTCGCGCTGCCATTCACCCGCGGCCCGCTGACCGGCATTTGGGGCGCGTGGGAGCAGGCCTCGGCCGAGGACATCCGGCGGTTTCTGGCGCGCTGGCGGAACAGTCGCCTGGACCTGCTGCAGATGGGCCACGCCTCGCTGCTGCAACTGGTGATCATGGCCTGGTACGGCAGCGATGCCGCCTGGGCGCATTGCGGTTATCCCGGCCCGCCGCAGGTCTGAACAGGAGCCTTTCGATGGCGCAACCCGATCCGTTCCGCGAAGGCATGGCCCGCGGCTGGAAGACCCACGACGCCTCCCGGTTGCAGCAGGATCTGCAACTGGAGACGGATGTGGTGGTGGTCGGCAGTGGCGCCGGGGGTGGCGTCACTGCGGAGATCCTCGCCCAGGCCGGTTTCGCCGTGCTGCTGGTGGAAGAGGGGCCGCTGCGGACCAGCTCGGACTTCAAGCTGCGCGAGCCGCAGGCCTACGCGGAGCTCTACCAGGAAGGTATCGGACGCATGAGCGAGGATGGCGCGATCACTATCCTGCAGGGGCGCGCGGTGGGCGGTACCACGCTGATCAACTGGACCTCGAGCTTCCGCACGCCCCCGGCGACCTTGGCGCATTGGGCGCAAACCTGGGACGTGCGCGGCCACTCCGAGGCGGCGATGGCGCCCTGGTTCGCGCGCATGGAACAGCGCCTGGGTGTGGCGCCCTGGGCGCTGCCGCCGAACAGCAACAACGAGGTGATCCGCCGGGGTTGCGAAGCGCTCGGTTATCACTGGAGTGTCATCCCGCGTAACGTGCGCGGCTGCTGGAACCTGGGTTACTGCGGGCTCGGCTGCCCGGTCAATGCCAAGCAGTCGATGCTGGTGACGACCATCCCTGCCATGCTCGAAGCCGGCGGCGAGCTGCTCTACCTGGCACGCGCCGAGCGCCTGCTGGTGGAACACGACAGGGTCGTCGGCGTCGACTGCCTGGCCATGGACGAGCGCGCGGTGGCGCCCAGTGGACGGCGCATCCGCGTGCATGCGCGCCACGTGGTGCTCGCTGGAGGCGGCATCAACACCCCGGCGATCCTGCTGCGCTCGCAGGCGCCGGACCCGCATGGCGTGGTGGGTCAGCGCACCTTCCTGCACTTGGTGAATTTCTCGGCGGCGCAGTTCGACGAGGTGGTCAATCCGTTCTACGGCGCGCCGCAGTCGATTTATTCGGACCACTTCCAGTGGCAGGACGGAGTCAGCGGACGCATGTCCTACAAGCTCGAAGCACCGCCGTTGCAGCCGGCGCTGGCGTCCTCCCTGCTCGGCCGTGCGGGCAGCGACAACGCCCAGCGCATGGCCCAACTGCCGCACACCAACATGCTGCTGGCGCTGTTGCGCGACGGTTTTCACCCGGACAGCGCCGCCGGCACGGTGAAGTTGCGTGACGACGGCACGCCGGTGCTCGACTACCGCATGACCGACTACACCTGGGACGGCGTACGGCGCGCCTACCACAGCATGGCGGAGATTCAGTTCGCCGCCGGTGCGCGGGCCGTGTTGCCGATCCACGCCGACGCCGACTACGTGAAGACCCCGCAGGCCGCCCGCGAGCTGATCGATGGGCTGGACCTGGCGCTCTACCGCACGCGGCTGGGCAGCGCCCACGTCATGGGTGGTTGCGCAATGGGCGAGGACCCGCGGCGGGCGGTGGTCGACAGCCTTGGCCGGCATCACCAACTGGAGAACCTGTCGATCCACGACGGCTCGATCTTCCCCACCAGCATCGGCGCCAACCCGCAATTGTCGGTCTATGCATTCGCCGCGCGCTTGAGCAGTGCGCTGGTCGAGCGTCTGCAGTCCGGAGGCTCTAGCTCGGTAGCTGGCGCGCAGGCGTAGCGTTCGCCGATGATCGCGGCCGTTGCCCTTCGCTTGGCCGTCGCGCGCCCCTGCGCTACCATCCGGGCTTTTCCCAGCCTGCCAGGACGTCGCGATGAACCGAGTGTTGTATCCGGGCACCTTCGACCCTATCACCAAGGGCCACGGCGACCTCATCGAGCGGGCTTCCCGACTGTTCGACAGCGTGGTCGTCGCGGTCGCCGCCAGTCCCAAGAAGAATCCCCTGTTCCCCCTGGAGCAGCGCGTGGCGCTGGCACGCGAAGTGACCGCCCATCTGGCCAACGTCGAGGTGGTGGGTTTCTCCACCCTGCTCGCGCATTTCGTCCAGGAGCAGAACGCCAACATCCTGCTGCGCGGCCTGCGCGCGGTCTCGGACTTCGAGTACGAGTTCCAGTTGGCGAACATGAACCGGCAACTGGCGCCGCACGTCGAGAGCATGTTCCTGACGCCCTCGGAGCACCTTTCCTACGTGTCCTCCACCCTGGTACGCGAGATCGCCAACCTCGGTGGCGACATCACCAAGTTCGTGCATCCCGTCGTGGCCAAGGCCCTGCGCGAGCGCTTCGCGCACTGACACCCGGCGTGCAGCCGGGCGAGGGATGCGGCACAATTCGCCTCTTTCCCCTGTGTGTGCCCCCGACTGTCGTCCGGGGCTGGAGTGGCCATGTCCCTGAAAATCACCGATGACTGCATCAACTGCGACGTGTGCGAGCCCGAGTGCCCGAACGGCGCGATCTCCCAGGGTGAGGAGATCTACGTCATCGATCCCAACCTGTGCACCGAGTGTGTCGGTCACTACGACGAACCGCAGTGCCAGCAGGTCTGCCCGGTCGATTGCATCCCCCTCGACGACAGCAACGTCGAGAGCAAGGAGCAACTGATGGACAAATACCTGAAGATCACCGGCAAGGCCTGACGGGTGCTCAGTCACGGCCTGCGCACCTGCCTTGGTGGCCTGCTGCTGCTCCTCGCCGGGGTCTTGCAGGCCGCTCCGGCGCCGGGTCGGGCCGCACTGGCCACGGCGCACCCGGCGGCGAGCGCGGCCGGACGCGAGATACTCGACGCCGGCGGTAACGCCGCCGATGCCGCGGTGGCCATCGCCGCCGCGCTGGCGGTGGTCGAGCCCTATGGCTCGGGATTGGGCGGCGGGGGGTTCTTCCTGCTGCGCCAGGCCGGCGAGCAGCCACGCTACCTGTTCCTCGACGCCCGCGAGAAGGCGCCGGCGGCGGCCCATGCGCGCATGTACCTGGTGGACGGCAAGGCGCAGCGGCGCCTGTCCCTGGACGGTGCGCTGGCCGCGGCGATTCCCGGGTTGCCTGCGGCGCTCGTCAGCCTCGCCGAGGAGCAGGGGCGCTTGCCGCTGGCGCGCAGCCTGGCGCCGGCGATTCGCCTGGCGCAGCAAGGCTTCGCCGTGGACCGCGTCTATCGCCAGCGCGCGCAGTGGCGCCTGGAGGCCCTGCGGGGCGATCCCGAGAGTGCCCGCTTGTTCCTGCGTGACGGTGAGGTGCCCGCCGAGGGCCTGAACCTGCGCCAGCCTCAGCTCGCCAAGACCCTGATGCGGCTTGCCGAGCAGGGACGTGAGGGTTTCTATGCCGGCGAGACCGCGGCGCGGCTGGTGGACGGCGTGCGCGCTGGCGGCGGCGTCTGGAGCCGCAGCGACCTGGAAAACTACCAAGTGGCCTGGCGTGCGCCGTTGCGTTTCAGCCTGGCCGGCGGCCGCGAACTAATTTCGGCACCCCCGCCATCGGCCGGCGGCGTGGCTCTGGCGCAGAGTCTGGCGATGCTCGAGGCGCGCAACTGGCAAGCGACCCAGGGCGTGGACAGGGTGCATCTGGTGGTCGAGGCGTTGCGCCGGGCCTATCGGGACCGAGGCCTGCTCGGGGACCCGGATCAGGTGGCGGTGCCGCTCGCCCAACTGCTCGATCGTGATTACCTGTCCGCGTTGGCCAGGGGCATCGATCCGCAGCGTGCCACCCCGAGCAGCGAGCTGCCGCCGGCGCCGGCCTGGCGCGAGGGCAACCACACCACCCACTTCGCGGTGATGGATGCCGAGGGCAGCGCGGTGGCGGCCACCCTGTCGATCAACCTGCCGTTCGGCGCGGCGTTCAGCGTGCCCGGTACCGGCGTAGTGCTCAACGATGAAATGGACGACTTCGCGGCCGACCCCGAGGGCAGCAACGCCTATGGGCTGAGCGCGGCGCATGCCAATCTGGTCGCGTCCGGCAAGCGGCCGCTGTCGAGCATGAGCCCGACCTTCATCGAGAGCGCCGAGGATTTCTCCGCGTTCGGCACGCCGGGCGGCAGTCGCATTCCGTCGATGGTGCTGCTCGGCATCCTCGACTACCTGGACGGCGCGCCCATCGCCCACTGGCCGGCCCTGCCGCGCTACCACCACCAGTACCTGCCGGACGTCATCCAGCACGAGCCGCAGGCCTTCGACGCCGCCGAGCGGGCCGAGCTGCAGCGGCGCGGCTATCGCCTGCAGGAAATCCCCGACGGCTACGGCAACCTGCAGGTGCTGCGCTGGCGCAAGGACGAGGACAGGGTAGAGGCGGCCAGCGATCCGCGGGGGGTGGGGGACGCCGAGGTCTGGACCTCATCCCGCGCGGGGCAGGGCGCGAGCCTCGACGCCGTTCGGTGAGCGAGCCGCGTCCTTCGTAACGACTCGGTCTTCAACCTTGCCCGTCGCCAGCGGCTGCGATGTGCTGGGCAACGCTCATCTGTGCGCTCTGCATGGCTGCGAGCATGGACTGCGCCTTCCTGCTGAAGGCCAGCATCTGCGTCTTGGGTATCTGCTTGAGCAGCGGGATGTCCGCGTCGATCGGGTTCACCGGGTGGTTGTTCACGTGCAGTTCGAAGTGCAGGTGTGGGCCGGTGGTGCGTCCGGTATTGCCCGACAGGGCGATGCGCTGCCCCCGGCTGACCGTCTGGCCCGCTTTGACGAGAATCTTGTTCAGGTGCAGGTAACGGGTGGCGTAGCGCCCGGAGTGCTTGATCAACAGGTACTTGCCGGCATAGGGGTGGTTGCCGACCCGCACCACCACGCCGTCGCCGATGGAGAGAATCGGCGTATTCACCGGCATCGCGAAATCCACCCCGTAGTGCGGCGCGACGCGTCCGGTGACCGGGTGCAGGCGGTGCAGGTTGAAGGGTGAGCTCACCCGATAGTGCTTGAGCGTCGGGTAGCGCAGAAAGGCGCGCTGCAGGCTCTGACCATGGATGTCGTAATAGCTGCCGTCGTCGTGCAGGAAGGCCGTGATGGCCTGCTTGCCCGCGCTCAGGCGAATGGCGTCGATGCGCGTCTCGCCGGTCGGCGTGCCGTCTTCGAGGCGCTCGTTCTCGATGACGATCTGGAAAGGATCGCCGGCGCGCACGTCCCGTCGGAAGTTCACCCGGTCGCCGAGGATGCGCTGCGCCTGGTCGATGTCGGCGTCGCTCAGTCCGGCCTTCGCCGCGCTGGCGTAGAAGCTGCCCTGGATGCTCGCGGCCAGTACCTGTTCCTGCCAGTGACTGGGGCTGACGATCTGTTCGTACGCGAAGCCCGAGCCATCCTCCAGCCGCCGGTAATCGACCCGGTGACCGGGCTGGATCATCAGCGTCAGGCGCTGCAACTGCTGCCCGTCCTGGCTCCATTCGAACTGCAGGTCCTGACCGGGGCGCAGCGTCTCCAGCTCCAGCAGGTCCTCATCGGCGGCGAGGATGCCGTGCAGCGTGGCGTTGTCCAGTGCCTGGCGCTGGAAGATGCCGCTGAGGGTGTCGCCCGCCTGTATCCGGTAGTCGACGATACGCGGCGTCGCAGGGGCGCTCGGTGCCGGGGTGGAAGCGGCGATGGGCGTGGCTTGTGGCGTTTGCTGCGGCTGTGCGGGCACGATCTCGGAGGGTTGAGTGCGGTGTTCGCTGATCGGCCAGATGACGGCGAGCGCGACGGTTCCAAGCGCGGCGATGAGTGCTCCGCGCTGGAGCTGGGAAAGTCTTCCCAGGAGATTCAGGATCGACACGGTGTTTCCTCGGCAGGGGGAGCCTGCGGCAGCAGGGTCTCGATGCGGGGGGGGGGGGGGCGCTAGTGCGACGCTCGTTCCCTTTGCAGGTCTTTGGCGGCCTGTTCGAACCAGGCGAGTACGGCCTGCCGGTGCGCCGGGCCACAGACCTCGGCGAAGCGCTGGGCCTCGTATTCCTGGGGGTTGGCGAGTATCGCGAGGCGCCGTTCGATGAACGCGGCGCTCAGCGGAATGCCGCATTCCACGGTGATGCAATGGCGCCAGGCGGCGTAGCTGTCGGGGATGGCCGGGGTCGTTTTCATTACGCAGTCCACGCTATCGGACGGGCTTTAGGCAGTCGTCGCCCGTTGTTTCGTTGGGAGCAGGAGGGCAGGTCGCAGGCTAGCTAACACTCGGTGATTTAATGTTATGTTGTAACGTACAGAGATTCAATCGGGCTCCGCTCGCGGTGCGACCCTGTGTGCCGAGGCGCTACCCCGGCCGCACCCAGGGAGCCCTGGGATACTAAATTGTTAGGTTATAACAACTTTACCCGGAACAGGCCATGAACGAGCAAGAGTTACTGGAACAACCTGCCGAGGCCTACATGGACGAGCGCCAACAGGTCTTCTTCCGAGAGCTGCTACTGCAACAGCGAGCGCAGTTGCAGGAACGCATTGCCACCGAGTTCGAGGCGCTGCGTGAGCAGGAGCCCAACAGCGATCCGGTGGACATCGGCAGCGCCGAGGAGCAGCGCCAGTGGCAACTGCGCATGCTCGAACGCGAGAAGAAGCTGCTGGACAAGATCGATGAGGCGCTGGAGCGCCTGGCGCGCGGGGAATACGGCTGGTGCGAGGAGACGGGTGAGCCCATCGGGCTCGCCCGCCTGTTGCTACGGCCTACGGCAACCCTGTGCATCGAGGCCAAGGAGCGCCAGGAAAGGAAAGAGCGCCATCTGCGCGATAGTTGAGGGAGGTCGTCGATGTTTGCTCTGAAGATTCCGGACAGCCCGCTGCAGGTGTCCGATGACAGCCCGCAGGTGCTCTCGCGCATTCTCGAAGAGGGGGTCAACCTGGCGGTATGGCAACGCCGCTTGAGCGAGCCGGTCTCGGCGTTCTGTGCCGACCTGCTGGCCGGCTCCGCCCGCCTGGCGGAGAGCCTTTCCCTGGAATTCGCCGGTGACGAGGCTGCACCTGTACTGCACGGACTCGCCCATGGCCATGAAGCGTCTCCCGGGCATGCCGAGTTCCTGGAAGACGTCGCCTGGTTGACGAGTGCCTACGCGTGCCTGGTGGATGCGCGGCGTGTCGGTCTGCGCCTGCGAGCGCTCGACGGCAGCATGTGTCCGCGCTTTCACGTCGACCAGGTGCCGCTGCGCCTGGTCACCACCTATGCCGGTCCCGGCAGCCAATGGCTGGCGGGAGGCCTGCCGCACGCCGAGGTGGCGCAAAGCGAGGTCCGCCAGTTGACCTGTGGCGATGTCGCCTTGCTCAAGGGCGAGAAGTGGCTGGGTAACGAGGGCAGAGGCATCGTCCATCGTTCGCCGCAAGTGCCGGTGGGGCAGCGCCGCCTGCTGTTGACGCTCGACTGGCTGGCCTGAGGATCGGAGGTGCTCCGAACGCGCTCCTTTCCCGTCACGGGTGCCCCGCAATCGTCACCATCGTCCCGCTTTCACGGTCGTGGAAATATCAATGCAGCTCGCCGTGGACGCTCTGGATCAGCGGTGGATCGTCGCCCAGTGGTTGCCCGAGTTCGCGAAAGCGGGCATGCCGCTCGGCCAGACGCAGGACGTTCCGCAGGCTCTGGAAAATTCGACTGGTGTAGCCCAGGTCGTTCATCAGCGAACTGGTTTGCTGGCCGTCCAGATGAGCGTCGCGAACCGCCGCGAACAGGCGCAGGCGAAATTTCGTATCGAATGCGGCGGCGCGTTCGTCGAGCGCCTGCAAATGGGCTTCGAAGGTGTTCGGGGCGAGGGACGCGCGACTGAGCTGGCGAATCTCGCGGAGCAGCCCGAGCAGGTGCCGGCGCAGGTCCACGTAGGCCTCGCGGGCCGGTGATTCGGCCTCGCGGAGGAAGCGACCGAGGTTCTTTTGCAGATGCTTGGCATCCTTCACGGCGTCCACCAATTGCAGCGCGGCCAACTGGCAGTCGACCCAGAAGTGCTGGTGGTCTTCGTCCAGTTGCAGCTCCAGGCGGCCCATGAAGCTCAGCAGGTCGCCGTAAACGCCTTTCACATGACGTTGGTAAAGCGCTTCGGCGTCCAGCGCGCCGGGGTTGGGACGTGCCTGCAGCAGCGCTTCGTCGAGCGTGCTCTTGTCGAGTTCGGCGATGGGCAGGTAGAGCGCGTGGGCTATCACCTCCAGGCTCAGGCGGCCCAGGTGCTGTAGTTCGCAGGTCACCGCACCGGCGGCGGTTTCCGCGCTGCCCAGCGCCGCCGGGTTGAGGTAGCGGGCGTGGGTTACCGGCGCTTGATGGGGCGCATGGGGGAGTTCGGTGATCAGTACCTGGGGTTCCGGCTGAGTCGGCAGCCAGCGCTGCAGCGCGTTGGCCAGGCGCTCCTGCCAGGGCCAGAACAGGGCGACGCCCAGGGCGTTGAACAGACTGTGGAACAGTGCCAACTGCAACAGCGGGTTGTCACCGAAGCCCAATCCGCGGCTGAGCAGCTCGACCAGCCAATGCAAGGGCAGCAGCAGGAGCATCGCCACGCTCGCCGTGAGCAGGTTGAAGATCACGTGCGCCGCCGCCAGGCGCTGGCCATCGCGGCTGCCGGCGAACCAGCCGACCAGCGCGGTGCTGGCGCTGGAGCCGAGGTTCGCGCCGATCGCCAGCGCCAGGCCCTGCATCAGTTGCAACTGGCCGCTGGCCATGGCGGTGAGGGTGAGTAGCAGGGTGGCGTGGCTCGACTGCAGGATCATCGTCGCCAGGGTGCCGAGCAGGAAGAACGCCAGGTGGCCAAGCAGCCCCGGGTGGCTGTACAGGCTGGGGTCGAGTTGGCTGTCGAAGGCCGCGAAGCCGTTCTTGATCTGCTCGATGGCGAGGAAGATCAGCGCGATGCCCAGCACCACCCGCCCCGTCGCGCGGGCCTTGGGGCCGAGGAAGCTGGCCGCCACGCCGAGCACCAGCAGCGGTAGCGCCAGGGGGGCGAGGCTGAGGTTCTGTCCTGCCAGCGCCAGCAGCCAGATGCCGGTGGTGGCGCCGAGGTTGGCGCCCAGGATGATGGCGATACCGCCGGCCAGTTGGATCAGTCCGCTGCTGATGAAGGCGATGCTCAGCAGCGACACCAGTGTGCTGGATTGCAGCAGGGCGGTGCCGAACATGCCCACGGCCAGGCTCTTCAGCGGCGTTGCCGTGCTCCGCGCCAGTAGTTTCTCCAGGCCGCCGCCGGCGAGCTGGCGCAGGCCTTCCTCCAGGCATTGCATGCCGAACAGGAACAGGGCGAGACCGGCGCACAGTTGCAGCCAGGCGGGGCTGTACCAGAACGACAGCAGCAGGCCCGCCGCGCCGAGAGCGATCAGCAGCGCACCGAGCAGCGGCCCGGGGCGACCGGGCGTAGGGGTAGGCATCGGGTCGGGCAGGACGTTAACGGGTGTTCGATTGCGAGCTGGTGCAGCCCAGGCAGCGGACGAAGGCCTCGCGGCCCGGGTCGAGGACCAGCGCCTGTGCCGACTCACCCACGTTGCCGCCCAGGGCGCTGAACGGCAGGCTGACGACGAAGGCCGCCGTGCCGAGCGCGGTCAGGCCGATAAGCAGTGGGCGGGCGATCAGCAGGTCACCCATCATCGAGTAGCCTTTGGGCGCGTCGGCGTTGTACACCGGGTCGCCACTGGGATTCGAGCTCACCACCGCAGACTGCTTCACCTGGGCCTGGGCGGGCAGGGTGAGAACGCCGAGGGAGAGTGCCAGGGCGGCGGCCAGGCAGCGAAACGGGTTCATGGGCGGTCCTTGGACGATGAGGGTAAGTGGATCTGCTAAATATAACAGCGCGGGGGCGTTTGTCAGTTTCTGTCGTGTCACAGGGCGCTGCGCGGGCAGCGCTTTTGTGGAATTAGCGCTGGCAGCGCACGCAGTAGACGCTGGCCCGCTGGCCCAGGCGGATCTCGCGCAAGGTGCCGCCACACTGCTTGCACAGCTCGCCGGCACGTCCGTAGACCCAGAGTTCCTGCTGGAAGTAACCGGGCTTGCCGTCGCCGCCGACGAAGTCGCGCAGGGTCGTGCCGCCTCGCTCGATGGCATGCGCGAGGATGCGCTTGATGGCGTCGGCCAAGCGCGCATAGCGGGCGCGGGAGATGCTGCCTGCGGGCTTGCGGGGGTCGATACCGGCGGCGAACAGCGCCTCGCTGGCGTAGATGTTACCCACCCCGACGACCACGGCGTTGTCCATGATGAAGGGCTTGACCGCCATCTGCCGTCCCCGCGAGAGGTTGAACAGACGGTCGCCGTCGAAGGCCTCGGTCAGCGGTTCCGGCCCCAGGTGGCGGAGCAGCTCATGGGCGTGCGGATCGCCCGTCCAGAGCAGTGCGCCGAAGCGCCGGGGGTCGTGGTAGCGCAGCGCCTGGCCGTCTTCGAACTCGATGTCGACATGGTCGTGCTTGCCCGGTGGCGTGCCGCTGGCCACCAGTCGCAAGCTGCCGCTCATGCCCAGGTGGATGATCAGCGTACCCACTTCCGCTTCGAGCAGCAGGTACTTGGCGCGCCGCTGCACGCGCAGGAGGCGCTGCCCGGAGAGACGCACGTCGAGGTCTTCGGGCACCGGCCAACGCATGCGCCGCTCGCGCACGCAGACCCGCGCCACGCGCTGGCCCTCGATATGCGGGGCGATCCCGCGGCGGGTGGTTTCGACTTCGGGGAGTTCAGGCATCGGGTGACTCGTGACAGGCGGCTCAGCCGATACCCAGTTCGGTGATGCTCTGCTCGAGCCCTTCGAATTCGTACTCGGTGAGTCCGATGTAGTCCAGCACCAGCGGGGCGATCTGCTGCCATTCGCGATCCTCGGCCTGGTTACCGAGCACCCGGTAGCTGCCGCAGATGTGCTCGGACATCTTCAGCAGTGCCACCAGGTTCTTGCGCAGCGGATCGCCGCCAATGTCCTCGGAGAAGAGCGTCAGCGCGTTGTGGTGGTTGGCGATGGCGTCACACAGGTGTGGCGGCAGGTTCCAGGAGCGCGCGGTGTAGTAGCCGACGACCGCGTGGTTAGTGCTGAATTCGCGGTTCTCGGTATCCACCACGCGGTTGTTCTGGCTGACCTCGGCATAGGCACGCTCGAGCACGTCCATGTAGCTGGGGAAGCGCTTGAGCATCAGCGGTACGCCGCAGTCGTGGAACAGCCCCAGTGCGTAGGCCTCGTCCACTGCCTGGATGCCCAGGCGCTTGGCCAGGTTGAGACAGGTCATCGCCACGTCTTGGGCGGTGTCCCAGAAACGGTTGAGGATGACGATGGTCTCGTCGCTCATCTCGCCCTTGATCGACTGGGCGTTGATCAGGTTCACCACGCTCTTCACGCCCAGCAGGTTCACCGCGCGCTGAATCGAGGTGACCTTGTTGGCCAGGCCAAAATAGGGCGAGTTGACCAGCTTGAGCAGCGAACCGGACAGACCTGGGTCCTGACCGATGAGGCGGGCGATGGTGCGCAGGTCCGGGTTGGGCAGGAACTGCTCGAGCTGCAGGTCGACCATGATCTGCGGCTGCGGCGGAACGCTGATGCCCTGCAGGGCCTGGCGAATCTGTTCGGCGGAGAGTTCCTGGGTCATGGGGCACGGACGGTAGTAGTGACGATTCATCGCAGTTTAGCGACATGCGTCGGTAAGGGTATAGCCGATGGGCGCATCACCTTCGGAATAAGCGATTCCGCGAAATTATTGGTCTGTAGTTCGTCGAGCGCATAGGCTTGCGCGGCGTTTCACTGACCGGAGTTCTCCATGTCCCTTTCCCTGCGCGCTGCGCCCCTTGGCTCAGGCCGCGCCACCCCTGGGTTCGCCGCTGCCTTGACACTGCTCGCGGCGCTGGCGCTGCAACAGCTGGCAGGGGGGCGCCAGGCCCTGCTCTTCCTGGTCGGCGCGGCCCTCGGCCTGGTGCTCTACCACGCCGCGTTCGGCTTCACCTCCGCCTGGCGCGTGTTCATCCGCGATCGACGCGGCGCCGGCCTGCGCGCGCAGATGGTGATGCTGGCGCTGGCGGTGCTGCTGTTCTTCCCGGCATTGTCCGCCGGCAGTCTGTTCGGCACCCCGGTGCGCGGCCTGGTGGCGCCGGCCGGCACCTCGGTGGTGATCGGTGCGTTCCTCTTCGGCGTGGGCATGCAACTGGGCGGCGGCTGCGCCTCCGGCACCCTGTTCACCGTCGGCGGCGGCAACGCGCGGATGCTGGTGACGCTGCTGTTCTTCATCGTCGGCGGCACCCTGGCGACCCATCACCTGCACTGGTGGGCGGCCCTGCCGAGCCTGCCGCCGACCTCGCTGGTGAGCCTGGGCCTGCTGCCGGGGCTGGCGATCAGCCTAGCCCTGTTCGCCGCCATCGCCTGGCTGAGCATCCAACTGGAACGCCGTCGTCACGGTTCGTTGGAACGCCCCGAGGCGAGCTCCTGCGAGGGGCTCGGGCGTCTGCTGCGCGGCCCCTGGCCGCTGGTCTGGGGCGCCGTGGCACTGGCCGTGCTGAACTTCGCCACCCTGGCCCTGGCCGGGCGTCCCTGGGGCATCACCTCGGCCTTTGCCCTGTGGGGGGCGAAGACCCTCCAGGGCTTCGGCGTGGACGTCAGCGCCTGGCCGTTCTGGCAGCAGGCGGGTAACGCCAAGGCGCTCGCCGCGCCGGTCTGGGCCGACATCACCTCGGTGATGGACATCGGCATCATGCTCGGCGCGTTGCTCGCCGCGGGGCTCGCCGGGCGCTTCGCGCCCAACCTGAACATCCCGGCACGTTCGCTGGTGGCCGCGGTGATTGGCGGTGTGCTGCTGGGCTACGGTTCGCGCCTGGCCTTCGGTTGCAACATCGGCGCGTACTTCAGCGGCATCGCCTCCGGCAGTCTGCACGGCTGGCTTTGGCTGGTCGCGGCTTTCGTCGGCAACGGCGTCGGCGTGCGCCTGCGGCCGTTCTTCTTCCCCGGCGAGCGCCAGGAAGTCCGCCTCAACGCCTGCTAAACGACGGGCGGCCCGTTCGCGCCCCGGCGCACGGAGCGCTGCCCCGGGCGGGGGCGACGGGGCTTGCGTTATAATCGCCGGCCCTTTTTCCGGAGTCGCTCCATGTCCCTTCCCTCCTTGCGTCTGAAAGCCAACACCGAACGCCGCCTGCGCGGCGGTCACCTGTGGGTCTACAGCAACGAGGTGGACGTGGCTGCCACGCCGCTGACGCTGTTCGCCGCAGGCGACCAGGCCCTCTTGGAAACCTCCGCCGGCAAGCCGCTGGGCGTGGTGGCGCTGTCGCCGAACAACCTGATCTGCGCGCGCCTGGTGTCCCGCGATGTACGCCACGTGCTCGACAAGTCGCTGCTGGTACACCGCATCAAGGTCGCCCTGAGCCTGCGCGAGCGGCTCTTCGATACCCCGCATTACCGCCTGGTGTATGGCGACTCCGACCTGCTGCCAGGCCTGGTGGTGGACCGCTTCGGCGACTACCTGGTGGTGCAACTGGCCTCGGCGACCATGGAGCGCCTGCGCGATGACGTGCTCGCCGCACTGCTGCAGGTGCTCAAGCCGGCCGGCGTGCTGTGGAAGAACGACTCCTCCGCGCGCGACGCCGAGGGCCTCGAGCGCTACGTTGCCGACGCCTATGGTCAGGTGCCGGACTGGCTGGCGCTGGAAGAGAACGGCGTGGCCTTCGAGGCGCCGGTGCGCGAAGGACAGAAGACCGGCTGGTTCTACGACCACCGCATGAACCGCGCGCGCCTGGCGCCCTACGTGAAGGGCAAGCGCGTGCTCGACCTGTTCAGCTACGTCGGTGGCTGGGGCGTGCAGGCGGCGGTCTACGGCGCCAGCGAAGTCATGTGCGTGGACGCGTCGAGCTTCGCCCTCGACGGCGTCGAGCGCAACGCCGCGCTCAACGGCGTGGCCGAGCGCATGGCCTGCGTCGAGGGCGACGTGTTCGCCGCGATGAAGGAACTCAAGGCCGCCGAGGAGCGCTTCGACGTGGTCATCGCCGACCCGCCGGCGTTCATCAAGCGCCGCAAGGATCTGAAGAACGGCGAGGCCGCCTACCGCCGCCTCAACGAACAGGCCATGCGCCTGCTCAACCGCGACGGCATCCTGGTCAGCGCTTCCTGCTCGATGCACCTGCCCGAGGATGACCTGCAGAACATCCTGCTGCAGAGCGCGCGGCACCTGGACCGCAATATCCAGCTGCTCGAGCGTGGCGCCCAGGGCCCGGACCACCCGGTGCACCCGGCGATCGCCGAGACGCGCTACATCAAGAGCCTGACCTGCCGCGTGCTGCCCAACGAGTAAGCGATGCAGTCCCGCCACTGGCGGGCTGCACCCGAGGGTGGATGACGGTTTGCTCGTCCACCCTAGGGCTGTGCGGAGAGGGTGGTTTCCCTCGAGGCCGTATCGGTCGCCGTCCGGGCTGCCCAACGACGCCCAGGCTGGGTAGTGAGCGCGGGCGCGTGAAAAGCCTCCGGCGCTGGCGAGGCCTACTGCAGATCGAGATACCTCCCAAGCTCCTCGGGCTCGCCTGTGGGAAAGGCCTGTCTGAGAAAGTCGAGGAAGGCTGACACGCGGGCATTGAGAAGTCGGCGGGTCGGATAGAGCGCCCATAATGCGATGTCGGTATCCGGCACGTCGGCCCAGTGCGCGAGACGTCCCTCCGCGATATCGCGGCCGACGAACGAGATGGGCAGCCGGGCCACCCCGGCGCCCGCACGCACGGCATCGCGGATCATCACCAGCGACGAAAGACGTAGCACTGGCGCGATCTGCATTCTCGACGTGCCGTGCCCGTCGGTGATCGTCCAGCTATCGCCGCGCTCGCTATTGCGGACGATCGCAGGGACGGGGGCGTCATTCGGGCGTGCCAAGGTGGGGTGGGCAACCACCACCAGTCGATCCCGCAGAAAGGGGCGCCCAACCAGCGTTTCGTCCGGATCGGGGTTCACCCGGATGGCCAGATCGAAGCCTTCCTCGATCATGTCGACGGCGCGGTCCTCGGTCGTGACCTCCAGCCTGACCTCGGGATAGCGCAGGGAGAACTCGCCTGCGATCCGACCCATCGCGGTTTGCGAGAAAAGAAGCGGCGCGCTGATCCGCATGCCGCCGCGGACCTGAGTGCCGCCCGAGGCAATCGCAGCGGCGGTTTCTTCCAGTTCCGTAAGCAGCGCGCCGGCGCGCTCGTACAAGGCGCGTCCTTCTTCGGTCAGTTTCACATCGCGCGCGCCGCGTTCGAACAGCCGCAGATCGAGCGCGGCTTCCAGTTCGGCGACCCGCCGCGATAGCGTCGCCTTCGGCCGTCCGGTCGCGCGCGACGCTCTGCCGAACCCGCCATGGCGGGCGACGAGGGTGAAATCGGCGAGTGCGAGCAGGTCCATAACGGCTCCTTAAACCGTCTCGTCAGTGAGACGATGCGTCTATATATAGCAGCTATTCGACGTCCGGTGGATCACTTATCTTGGCC
The DNA here is from genome assembly GCF_055768815.1 of Pseudomonas sp. R4-15. Lineage (NCBI taxonomy): Bacteria > Pseudomonadati > Pseudomonadota > Gammaproteobacteria > Pseudomonadales > Pseudomonadaceae > Pseudomonas > Pseudomonas sp. R4-15. Next base: position 263,973 of record NZ_CM147293.1, on the reverse strand, counting down.
TTCCCCATCAAGCCAAGGAGTACTCACCATGACCATCCTCGTTACCGGCGCTACGGGCCGCATCGGCCGCCACCTCGTCGACCAACTCGTCGCGCGCGATGCAAAGGTCCGCGTCCTCACCCGCGACCCAGGCAAAACCAGATTCCCTGCTGGCGTCGACGTCGTGAAGGGCGACCTGCTCGACATTGACAGCGTCCGTGCGGCATTTGCCGGCGTCAGCACCTTGTTCCTGCTCAATGCCGTCGCCGGGGATGAATTCACCCAGGCGATCATCACCCTCAATCTCGCTCGCGAAGCCGGGGTCGACAATGTCGTCTATCTGTCGGTGTTCGAGGCTGACGAGGCGGTCAACGTCCCGCACTTCGCGGTCAAATACGGCGCCGAGCGGATGCTCGAAAAGATGGGCTTCGCTGCGACGATCCTGCGCCCGACCTATTTCATCGACAACGAAGCGATGGTGAAGGACGTGATCGCCGGCCATGGCGTCTATCCGATGCCGATCGGCGACAAGGGCGTGGCCATGGTCGACACTCGCGACATTGCCGAGATCGCGGCGATCGAACTGGTTCGTCGCGAGCGCTCCGCCGAGAAGCTGCCGAGCCAGACGATCAACATCGTCGGTCCCGATCTACTGACCGGCAGCGGGATTGCGGCGATCTGGTCCGATATTCTCGGCCGGCCGATTGCCTATGCCGGCGATGATCCCAGCGGGTTCGAGCAGAATATGGGCAACTTTATGCCGCGCTGGATGGCCTACGAGATGCGCCTGATGGCCGAGCGCTATGTCAGCCACGGCATGATCCCGCAGCCCGGCGATGCCGATCGCCTCACCGCAATGCTCGGGCGTTCGCTGTACAGCTACCGCGAGACCGCCGAGCGCCTCGCCGCCCAGCCATCAAGCGTGGCCTGAGCGATTGCCAGGGCTTCAGCGGAGATCGCCATGCTTACCTCGACCACCACGCCTCGCGTGAACGCCGTGGGCGAACCTCCGCTGATCCGGGCGCAAGCCGCGGACGTACGATTCCCGGTTGGGCCTGCCTGCTCAGTCGGGCGGAGTTCGATCGAGGGGACTGCTCATGGCGTCCTCAAGACCGCGCTCATGGGTTACATCGTAGACACGCACGTCACCGCGAAGATGTTCCGACCAGCGCGATACGAACGCCGCTGTCGTCTCGGCGCCCAGATGCGCGGCAAGTGCGTTCTCGTTGCTCCACCGCTCCGCGACCAGCAGCAGTCCCCTGGCGGCATCAAGGACGGCAGTGTCGTACGAGAGGCACCCGTCGCGCTGTCGGGTTATCGCGGAAAGGTCCGCGAAATCGTCGACGAAGCGCGGCAACTCGGCCGGCGGCACCCACAGCGTTCCGCTAACGATCAGCATGCCAGCCATCGTCAGGCGGCCGTCAGGATGATCTTGCCCTGCACGCCGCCCTTCATGGCGAGCGCATGGGCGTCCGCCGCGTCTGCAAGCGCGAAGCGGCTGTCGATAACAACCCGGATCGTTCCGTCGTCGAGCAGGCGTCCCGCCTCGGCGAGTTGCTGGCCGTTCGATCGGACCTGTGTGGACGATACGGTGATGCCGCGCCGCCGCGCTTCCTCATGGCCGGCAAAGCCGAGTGGATTCACCAGAAACAGCGCGCCGCCCGGCTTGAGGATGCCGAGCAAGCGTTCCATGTCCGCGCCGCCCACGGCGTCCACCACCAGATCGGCATCCTGGATCACCGTCTCTGCGGCCTCTCGCCGATAGTCGATGAAGCGATCGACACCCAGTTCGCGCAACAGCGACTCGTTCTTGCCCGATGCGACACCGACGACATGCGCACCTCGCCATTTGGCAAGCTGGACGAGCAGGTGGCCGACGCCGCCAGCGGCACCGTTCACTACCACCGTCTTGCCGTTGAGCGGGACCGGCACATGGGGCGAGGGCTGGAAAGGATTGGGTGCGTCGTGCCCGACCTCGATTAGGAATTGCCAAGCCGTCAGCAGCGACATGGGGGCAGCACTGGCATGGGCATGATCGACGCCGCCGGGCTTGAGCGCGAGTTCGTCGGCGGCCACCGTGACATACTCGGCATAGGCTCCGCTGCCCGTCATCAGATCCGCGGGGAAGCGCACCATCGCGAACACCGCATCGCCGACCGCGAACTGTGTCACGTCGTCGGCAACCGCCGCGACGACGCCTGAAATGTCGGTGCCGATGATGAGCGGAAACGCCGCTTCGGGCCGCCATTCCGGCGGCAGCGCGCGATAACCGTCTCGTAGATAGAGGTCGGGCGGATTGAGCCCCGCTGCGTGGACACGGACCAGCACTTCGCCGGGTCCGATCACCGGGCGCGGCGCGGCTTCATATCGCAGCACCTCGGGTCCGCCGAATTCGTGCAATCGCACGGCCATCATCGTGTCGCTCATCATCAACTCCTGGGGGATCGTTTGCGACACCACGCTATCATCGGGCCCATAGGTTGATAATAAGGGCGTATGACGCTTCAATCATTCCATGACGGAACAAATATCGCTTGACCGGCTGACCGGCCTCATCGCCTTTGCGCGCTCGGGAACCCTCGGTAGCTACAGCGCCGCGGCGCGGTCGCTGTCGGTTTCGCCGTCGGCGATCAGCAAAAGCATCCAGCGGCTTGAAAAGCAGTTGGGCGTCCCGCTGTTCACGCGCACCACGCGGTCGCTGACGCTGACCCCGGAGGGGCGGGAACTGCATGAGCGGGCGGTTCGGCTGTTGCGCGACGCGGACGAGATCGCGCAGGTTGCGGCATCGGTACGCTCGGAACCGTCCGGGTCCTTGCGCATTGCCGCCTCGCTCCCGATCGGGATCCATGTGATCGCGCCCGCGCTGCCTGCCTTTCGTCGGCGCTACCCCGGACTTTCGATCGACCTGCGGCTGAGCGACACCTTCGTCAATATCGTCGAGGAAGGCATCGATATCGCCGTCCGGATTGGCGACCTTGCCGATTCACGCCTGCTTTCCCGCACGCTTGCCCCGCTGCGCTTCTGCTGCTTCGCCGCCCCTTCCTATCTGGCGGAGCGCGGTACGCCGAAGCACCCCGACGATCTGGCCGATCACGACACGGTGAGCCTGCGCTATCAGAGTACCGGCCAGCCTATGCACTGGCCCTTCCGTATCGGCGGCAAGACGACCGAGATCGTGCCGCCTTCGACACTGACGACCGATACCAGCGAGGCGCTGATTGCCATGCTTGCCGCCGGTGCGGGCATTGGCATGGGTACGGCATTCGTCACGGCACCCTATGTCGCGCGCGGCGAACTCGTGCCGGTGCTGAGCGAATTCGCGGTGAATCGGAGCCGCGTCACCGCGATCTGGCCCGAAAGCCGGCGTAACAACCCTGCCGTGCGCGCCGCGCTCGAGATGCTGCGCGATGCCTTTGACGATCGATCATGATACGGCTGTCTGGTCCAGCGCTTCGGCCTTCGCGTCGTCATAGGCAGTTTGTGCGCGCTGCATCGCGGGACCGTTGGCCAGCGACCAGTTGTAGAGCGCTGCAAAGGGTTCGCGCAGCGAGCAGCCAAGGTCGGTGATGGTGTATTCGACGCCGATCGGCTGTGTCGGCAGGACCTTCCGACTGACAAGGCCGTTGCGCTCCAGACGCTTCAAGGCTTCGGACAGGGCCTTGTGCGTGATGCCGTCGAGACGCCGCTTCAGGTCGTTGAATCGCGCGGGATTCGTGCAAAGCACGCTGAGGATCAGCACCGTCCACTTGTTGGCGATGTGTTCGAGGATCGGTCGCGTCGCCGCGACGTCTAGCGGCAGTTCGAGTGCATCGTTCGACATAGGGTATGTGCCTCGCTAAGGGGGACTTTCCAGTGCTGGATATAGGCGTTATACCCGGCCGTCGTCCCCAGGACGTGAGAACGTACGAGCCTATTATCCTGGGAAAGCACAGCCATTGGTCGATGTGGCAGACCTGGCGGTGCTCATCGACTTCGTTGCCCTAGGGCCTGTTCCCGCTTCATTCACGGCCGCGCCGGCGCCTGTTTTGGCGCGAGACAAGGCGCGAGTCGCAGGACTTACCGGGGTAAGTTCAAGACGAGTAACGCCGTATCGCGGCAAAACAGGCACCGGCCCGCAGGGTTGTGCCAGAAATGGCCTGCGCTGTCGTTGCAGGACTTGCCAAGGGAATAACCATTGGCGGCGTCCTGCGCCTAACCGCAGGCCATTTCTGGCGACAACGCGGCTCGCGAATGAAACGGGAACAGGCCCTAGCTGTGCTGCAGATACAGCATTCGAGCGGTAGGGACGTCGTTGATGGCCCGCATCATCGATGCGCCTTCCGCGAGTGGGGGCGCTGCAGTGTCATCGTGATCCACGATCCGAGGAGCAAGGCTGCCTCGGATCGGCCCCGGCGCTTGGGTCGTTCCCGCGAGCACGCGCTCATCGCCGGTGCCGATGAGCGTTAAAGCCCGTGATGTGCGCTGTTCCTTGAGCTGCCTTCAGCGATGCATCCGGGGCTCTACGCCAGGTGAGCGAGTGCCGATGCGTCAAAGTCTTTCAGACCGCTGACATCACCGATGCGAACCTTCTCTGCCCACGTCGGATCAGCAATCAGCGCGCGCCCTACCGCGATCAGATCGAACTCGTCACGCTCCATCCGCTCGACCAGTTTGTCGAGCTTGGCCGTAGACGAGCCCTCGCCGGCGAACGCACCCATAAAGTCTCCCGTCAGCCCGACCGAGCCGACGCTGATGGTGGCCGCCCCGGTTAGCTTCTTGGCCCACCCGGCGAAGTTCAGGCCCTGCTCGCCGTCGATCTCCGGAAACTCCGCCTCCCAGAATCGCCGCTGCGAACAGTGCAGTACGTCGACGCCCGCCTCGACGAGCGGAACCAGCCAGTCCGCCATGAGCTCCGGCGTTTCCGCGAGCCGCGTGGTGAAGTCCTGCACCTTCCACTGGCTGAGGCGCAGGATGATCGGAAAGTCGGGGCCGACGCTCGCCCTAACGGCCGCGACGACCTCGGCGGCGAAGCGCGAGCGCTCGCCAATCGTGGCACCCCCATAGCGGTCGCTCCGCCGGTTGGTGGCAGCCCAGAAGAACTGGTCGAGCAAATAGCCGTGCGCTCCGTGCAGCTCGAGGGTGTCGAAGCCAAGGCGCTTCGCGTCGCTTGCGGCGCGGGCAAAGGCCGCGATGGTGTCGGCGATATCGCCATCGCTCATGGCGACCCCACGCTCGATGTCCGCAGCCTCCAGCCCGGAAGGGCTCTCGACCGGCGAATCCGGGACCCATTCCGTCAGAAAGCTTTTCAAGGCGCCGGTGTGCCAGAGCTGGGGGCCCATTCTGGCGCCGCCCTGATGCACGGAATCAATGACGCCTTTCCAACCCTCCAGTGCCTGGGCGCCGTGAAAGAAAGGCACATCCGGATCATTCCGCGACGCCGGTCGGTCGATCACCGTTCCTTCGGACAGTATGAGACCGACGCCGCCCTCGGAACGCCGCCGATAATAGGCGGCATGCGCAGGCCCCGGAATGCCGGCAGGTGCAAAGCTGCGGGTCATGGGCGCCATCACGATGCGGTTCTTCAGCGTCAGGGTGCCTATCTGGAATGGACGAAATAGCACGTCGGTAGCAGTCATCAGCAGATACCTCCTTAGGAAAACTTGAAGGTATACAGACTGCACCAGGTTGCAAGAACGCACCTGTAGTTGCGTAGATATAGGCAGGTAAACCGCCCCGGCGTGTCAGCGGGGCGTCAAAGCGACCGCGCACGGCAAGCCCGCCGGCTGGCTCGACCATCTGCAAGGAGGACCGGGGTGTAGGCCGCCGCGGTGGCGTGTGACTTGATCGCTTCCAGGCCCCTGCCTGGGAGCGCAGCGCCGGACGCCGCGCTGCATGGGTTGCGGCGTGCCCTCGGGGGATTGGGACTGTACCCTCGATTACGGCTGCAGTTGCTTCAGGTAACCGGCTCCGCCCAACTGCCGGCTCTGCTGGCGAATCCAGGCGGCGCGACGGGCGACGTAGGCGCTGGGCCGGCTGGCGCTCCAGCCCAACGGGTTGGGCAGGACGGCGGCGAGCAGAGAGGCCTCGCGGGTGCTGAGTTGGTCGGCGTCGACGCCGAAATGGTGTTTCGCCGCGGCCTGCGCGCCGAACACGCCGGGGCCCCACTCGGCACTGTTGAGGTAGACCTCGAGAATCCGCTGCTTCGACCACAGCCCCTCGATCAACAGGGTGAACCATGCCTCCAGGCCCTTGCGCAACCAACTGCGTCCGGACCAGAGGAACAGGTTCTTCGCCACCTGCTGGGACAAGGTGCTGGCGCCGCGCAGGCTGCCGCCCTCGGCGTTGTGCTCCAGGGCCGCACGAATCGCCGCGATGTCGAAGCCCCAGTGCTCGGCGAAATGCTGATCCTCACCGGCGATCACCGCGATCTTCAGACTGTCGGGCAACTGCTCCCAGGGCCGCCATTGGCGTTGCAGGTCGATCGGCTTGCCGGCGGTCCAGGACTCGATCTTGCGCTCGACCATCAACGCCGTGCCCGGTGGCGGCACCCAGCGCATGACGAGTACCGGCAGGGCGCTGGCCAGGGCGCAGATCAGCAGGATTTTCAGCAGGCGGCGGGAGAGGGATCGCAGCATCGCGGGCGTGGGGTCCTGGTCGGGCGTGGCGGAGTGTCGCGTTGCAGGGCCGATCCACGGATTGGGCATTGGCCGCTACTCGGCCATTATAACGACCGTCTCGTCCCTGTCCGGAGTTGGACCATGTTGCGCCCCTTCGTTTCGCTCGCCGCTTTCTTCGGTTTCACCGGTGTCGCCCTCGGCGCCTTCGCCGCCCACGGGCTCAAGGCCCGGCTGAGTCCCGAGCACCTGGCGGTGTTCCAGACCGGCGTGCATTACCAGATGCTCCACGCCCTGGCGCTGCTGCTGGTGGCCCTGCTGGCGCAGCAGCTGTCGCCGCGCCTGCTGCGTCTGGCCGGGCGCTTCTTTATCGCGGGCATCCTGCTGTTCTCCGGCAGCCTCTATGCGCTGACCCTGGTGGGCCTGGGCAAGCTGGGGCTGATCACCCCGCTGGGTGGTGTCTGCTTCCTCGCCGGCTGGCTGTGCCTGGGCCTGGCCGGCTGGCGCGCGCGCGGCTGATGCCATTCGCCCGGGCGGCGCCGGGCAACCTTGGTCGTCTGCCAGGATCGGGCTAGAATGCGTCCCCCTTACGCACGCGACCTTCTTGCCATGCACATCCAGTTGAACGGCGAACCCTACGAGCTGCCCGCCGGCCAGTCGGTCGCCGACCTGCTCGAACGCCTGCAGCTGGGCGGCCGCCGGGTGGCCGTCGAGCTCAACCTGGACATCGTCCCGCGCAGCCAGCACGCGGCCACCGCCCTTGCCGAGGGCGACCGGGTCGAAGTCGTCCATGCCATCGGTGGCGGCTAGTCGTCGCCAGGAGTTCCGCCATGAGTAGCCTTCCGCAAGACAAACCCTTCGTCCTCGCCGGACGCACCTACAGCTCGCGCCTGCTGATCGGCACCGGCAAGTACAAGGACCTGGACGAGACCCGCGAGGCCATCGAGGCGTCCGGCGCCGAGATCGTCACCGTTGCCGTGCGCCGCACCAACATCGGCCAGAACCCGGGCGAGCCGAACCTGCTCGACGTGATTCCGCCGTCGCGCTACACCATCCTGCCGAACACCGCCGGGTGCTTCGACGCCGCCGAGGCCGTGCGTACCTGCCGCCTGGCTCGCGAGCTGCTCGACGGCCACAAGCTGGTGAAGCTGGAAGTGCTGGCCGACCAGAAGACCCTCTTCCCCAACGTCATCGAGACCCTCAAGGCCGCCGAGACGCTGGTCGCCGACGGTTTCGACGTGATGGTCTACACCAGCGACGATCCGATCATCGCCCGTCAGCTCGCCGAAATCGGCTGCATCGCGGTGATGCCGCTGGCCGGTCTGATCGGCACCGGGCTGGGCATCTGCAACCCGTACAACCTGCGCATCATCCTCGAGGAATCGAAGGTGCCGGTGCTGGTCGACGCCGGTGTCGGCACCGCCTCGGACGCCACCATCGCCATGGAACTGGGCTGCGAGGCGGTGCTGATGAACAGCGCCATCGCCCATGCCCAGCAGCCGGTGCTGATGGCCCAGGCGATGAAGCACGCCATCGAGGCCGGCCGTTTGGCCTATCTCGCCGGACGCATGCCGAAGAAACTCTACGCCAGCGCGTCTTCGCCCCTGGAAGGCCTGGTTCGCTAACTCCCTTTCGCGTCCCCGACGAGCCCCGCTTCGGCGGGGCTCGTGCGTCTCAGAGGAATCGCCATGAGCGACGAAACCCCCATCGAAACCGGCGCGCCGCGCATGCGCACCATCAAGAGCTTCGTGATGCGTGCCGGACGCGTCACCGAAGGCCAGCAACGGGGCCTGGACCAGGGCTGGCCGCGCTTCGGGCTGGAACTGGCCGACGGGCCGCAGGACTTCGACGCGGTGTTCGGGCGCAGCGCGCCGCGCACCTTCGAGATCGGCTTCGGCATGGGCCACTCCACCCTGGAAATGGCCGCTGCGGCGCCCGAGCAGGATTTCATCGGCGTCGAGGTGCATAAGCCGGGCGTCGGTGCCTTGCTCTCCGGTGCGCTGGCCCAGGAACTGACCAACCTGCGCGTGTACAGCTGCGATGCCCTGGAGGTGCTGCGCGATTGCGTCGCCGACGCCAGCCTCGATCGTGTGCTGCTGTTCTTCCCCGATCCCTGGCACAAGAGCCGTCACCACAAGCGACGCATCGTCCAGCCAGCCTTCGCCGAGTTGGTGCGGCGCAAGCTGAAGATCGGCGGCGTGCTGCACATGGCCACCGACTGGGCGCCTTATGCCGAGCACATGCTCGAGGTGATGAGCGTCGCACCCGGCTACCGCAACCAGGCCGCCGACGGCACTTACGTGCCGCGTCCCGAGGAGCGCCCGGTGACCAAGTTCGAGAAGCGCGGCGAGCGCCTGGGCCATGGCGTCTGGGACCTGAAGTTCGAGCGTATCGACTGATCCTGCCGTCGACGGTGGACAAGCCGCCGTATTGGGTCGATGCTGGCTCCAGGCGGTATGCGATTACCGGCCTGCCTGGGCCACCCCCGGCCGCTCTTCGGAGCGGCTTTTTATTGCCCGCGGGGCCCCTGAAACATCCTGTTGCACCCCGCGGTGCATCCATTTTCTCCGCCCACGCGTAGTGGTCATGACGGTGCCACTCGGGTACCGGCCCAAGGAGAATGGATCATGACCGCATCGCGCTATTTGCTCGCCGTGTCCCTGCTGTCCGCCGCCGTGGCGACCCAGGCCGCCCACCACGAAGAACCTGAAGCGATCCGCGTGCCGGAGGGCAACACCCTGGCACTGGAAACCGTCGGCAAGGGCAAGATCACCTACGAATGCCGTGAGAAGAAAGACATGCCCGGGCAGGTCGAGTGGGTCTTCGCCGGTCCCGATGCGGTGCTCTCCAGCCGCGATGGCAAGGCCCTTGGCCGCTACTACGGCCCGCCGGCCACCTGGGAATCCAGCGACGGCTCCAAGGTCACCGGAACCCAGGTTGCCACGGCGCCGGCCGGGGCCGGCAACATCCCCTTCCAACTGGTGAAGGCCAATCCGGCGATGGGGCAGGGCGCGATGACGGGCATCACCTACATCCAGCGTACCGGGCTCAAGGGCGGCGCCGCGCCGGCTATGGGCTGCGACACGGCCAGCGTCGGCAAGAAGACGGTGGTCGACTATCAGGCCGACTACCTGTTCTGGAAGGCCAGCTGAGATGAGCGCGAGCGGGGTGCGGCCGTCCGCGCTTCGCCTCGCTTCGCGTGGTACGGCCCGGCTGAGGCCGACTAGACTGTGGAACGCAGCCGCCGCACAAGGAACCCGCTCCGTGCCGCTTCCCCCCGAAGAATTCGATTACGCGCAGGCGCTATCCGCCTGCGCCAGCGGAGACCGCAGCGCCCTGCAGCGGCTCTACGAGCAGGAAAGCCCGCGCCTGCTGGGCATGTTGCTGCGCCTGGTGCGCGACCGCGGCCTGGCCGAGGACCTGCTGCACGACGCCTGGATGCGCCTCTGGCAGCAGGCCGCGCGCTTCGACCCGGCGCGCGGCTCGGCCCGCGGCTGGATCTACACGCTGACTCGCAACCTGGCCTTGAGCGCCCTGCGCAATGGGCTGCGCGAGCGACATGGCGAGTTGCAGGACTGGCCGGAAGAAGTCGCGGAAGAAGACAGCAGCGACCGGCCGCTGGATGGCGAACGTATTGAACACTGTCTACAGGGGCTCGACCCGCAGCGCCGGGCCTGCCTGCTGCACGCCTACCTGGACGGCTACAGCCACGCGCAGATAGCCGCCCGCATGGACACGCCGCTGGGTACCGTGAAGGCTTGGATCAAGCGCAGCCTGACGGCGCTGCGGGAGTGTCTGGGATGAACCGGGACCTCGAGGAACTGGCCGGTGAGTACGTGCTGGGCACGCTCGACGAGGCCCAGCGGCAAGACGTCGAACGGCGCCTGCCGCAGGACCCGGAGTTGCAACGCGCGGTGCGCGACTGGCAGGAGCAGTTGCTGCCACTGCAGCAGCGCACCGCACCACAGCCACCTTCGGCACTGCTCTGGTGGCGTATCCAGCGCAGCCTGGATAGCCTGACGCCGGCGCTCAGGCCTGCCCGCCTGGGGCTCTGGCGCGGAATGGCCGGCCTGGGGCTGGCCGCCTCGTTGCTGCTCGCCGTGATGCTGGTGCTGCGCCCGGCACAGGAGCCGCCGCGCTTCCTGGTGGTACTGGTGGCACCGGACGACCGCGCGCCCGGCTGGGTCGTACAGGCCGGTAATCGCCAGCAACTGCAATTGATCCCGCTGGGCGAGGCGAGCATCCCGGCGGATCGCTCGCTGCAGTTCTGGACCAAGGCCGACGGCTGGTCCGGGCCGGTGTCACTGGGGCTGGTCGAGCCCGGCGAACGGTTGGAAGTGGACCTGCAACGGCTGCCGCCACTGCAGCCCAACCAGTTGTTCGAGCTGACCCTGGAAGCCCGTGGTGGCTCGACCGTCGGCAGACCGACCGGGCCGATCCAGTTCATTGGCCGGGCGGTGCAGGTGCTCTGATCGACGGGCTTGGTGCGCGGTGTTGTCCCCTCTCCCCCGGCCCCTCTCCCGCAAGGGGCGAGGGGAGCAAAGCGGTGCCTGCCGTCGCCGAACACTCCCTCTCCCCTCGCGGGAGCGGGCCGGGGAGAGGGGGGCAGCCACGCCTCAGCGTAATCTGCTCAGCCCATCAGCACCGCCTCGCCCTGTGCATCCAGCGCCCGCAACCAGTCGTCGGCGTCCGTAGCGTCCGCCGGCCAATCCTGCGCCAGCGACTGCAGGCGTTCGAGCTGCACGCGTTCGGCGCGCAGTTCCAGGGAGGCCAGCTGGTGGCGTAGTTCGCCCAGGGCGTCGTCCTCGGCGGCTGCGCTTTTCCAGGCGCGGCGCAATTCGCGCAGCGGCTGCACGACCTGAGCCTGCCAGGGCGCCGACAGCGCCTGCAGGGCGTCGAGCCGCGCTGGCGTGCAGGCCACGCCGCGGCGCTGCAGCCAGACACCAGCGAGCAGCAGGCACACGTCGCTGCCGGCGTCCTGCAGGCGCAGGCAGGCCGTCTGCACGCCGGGGCGGGTGTAGAAGTCCAGGGCGAAATCCCAAAGGCTGGTGGTCATCGTCTTTCCAGAGGTGGCGAGCGGGGCGAACTGATAAACTCCGCCGCCATGATACGACTGCAGAATCTTGCCCTCCAACGGGGCCCGCAGCGCCTGCTCGATGGCGCCGAACTGACCCTCCACCACGGCCAGAAGGTCGGCCTGATCGGTGCCAATGGCGCCGGCAAGTCGAGCCTGTTCGCGCTGCTGCGCGGCGAACTGGGCCCGGACGCCGGCGATTGCCGGATGCCGCCGGACTGGCGCATCGCGCACATGCGCCAGGAGGTCGATACCCTCGACCGCCGCGCGGTGGACTACGTGCTCGATGGCGACCTGGCGTTGCGCCGGGTGCAGCGCGAGCTGGCCCACGCCGAAGCCGAGCATGACGGCACCGCCCAGGCACGCCTGCACGCCGAGCTGGACGCGCTGGATGGCTATTCCGCCGACGCCCGGGCGCGCAAGCTGCTCGCCGGGCTGTGCTTCGCCGAGGCGCAGATGGAGCGCCAGGTCGGTGACTTCTCCGGTGGCTGGCGGATGCGCCTGAACCTGGCCCAGGCGCTGATGCGTCCGGCCGAGCTGCTGCTGCTCGACGAACCCACCAACCACCTGGACCTGGATGCCATCCTCTGGCTGGAAGGCTACCTGCAGAGCTATCCGGGCACCCTGCTGCTGATCTCCCACGACCGCGACTTCCTCGACGCGGTGGTCGACCACGTGGTGCACCTGGAGCAGCAGAAGCTGACCCTCTACCGCGGCGGCTACTCGGCCTTCGAGCGCACCCGCGCCGAGCGCCTGGCGCAGCAGCAGCAGGCCTACGAGAAGCAACAGGCGCAGCGCGCGCACATGGAAAGCTTCATCCGCCGCTTCAAGGCGCAGGCGACCAAGGCGCGCCAGGCGCAGAGCCGCATCAAGGCGCTGGAGCGCCTGGAAGACCTGGCACCGGCCCACGTGGATTCGCCCTTCGACTTCGTCTTCCGCGAAGCGGACAAGGTCTCCAGCCCGCTGCTCGACCTCTCCGAGGCGCGCCTGGGCTATGGCGAGCGTGCGGTGCTGGAGAAGGTCAAGCTGCAGTTGGTGCCGGGTGCGCGGATTGGCCTGCTGGGCCCCAACGGTGCCGGCAAGTCGACCCTGATCAAGACCCTCGCCGGGGAGCTCGAGCCACTCGGCGGGCGCCTGGCGCGTGGCGAGAACCTGGTCATCGGCTACTTCGCCCAGCACCAGCTGGACGCCCTCGACGATGCGGCCAGCCCGCTGCTGCACCTGCAGCGCATCGCCCCCGGTGAGCGCGAGCAGACCCTGCGCGACTTCCTCGGCGGCTTCGACTTCCGTGGCGAGCGTTGCGACGAGCCGGTGCTGAATTTCTCCGGCGGCGAGAAGGCGCGCCTGGCCCTGGCACTGATCGCCTGGGGCAAGCCCAACCTGCTGCTGCTCGACGAACCGACCAACCATCTGGACCTGGAGATGCGCCTGGCGCTGACCCTGGCGCTGCAGGAGTTTTCCGGCGCCGTGATGGTGGTGTCCCACGACCGTCACCTGCTCAAGAGCACCACCGATGAGTTCCTGCTGGTGGCCGACGGTCGCGTGCAGACCTTCGACGGCGACCTGGACGACTACGCCCGCTGGTTGCTGGAGTTCCGCAGCCGTCCGGTGCCGGGCAGCGAGGCCGTAGCACCGGCCGAGAAGACCGCCGACAAGCGTGCCCAGCGCCAGGCCGCCGCCGCCCTGCGACAGCAACTGGCGCCGCACAAGCGCGAGTCCGACAAGCTGGAGAAGCAGTTGGGCGAGGTTCAGGCGAAGCTCGCCGTGCTGGAAACCCGCTTGGGTGATCCGCAGATGTACGAGGCGGCGCGCAAGGACGAATTGCGCCAGGCCCTGGCCGAGCAGGCCTCGCTGAAGGGCCGCGAGGCCGAGCTGGAAGAGCAGTGGCTGGAGGCGTTGGAGACCCTCGAAGCCTTGCAGGCGCAACTGGAGGCGGCGCAATGACTGATCTGGATGCGTACATTGCCCTGGCGCAGCGCTGGGCCGCGCCGCTGATCCTCGGCCTGCAGGTGCTGCTGATCCTGCTGGTCGCCTACGTGCTGCAACGCCTGCTGGCCCGCGCGTTGACCCGCGTGGCGGAGCGCTACGACCTGCCCGGTGAACTGCTGCTACCACTGCGCGGTGGGGTGCGCTGGTTCATCATGGGCAGCGCGCTGATCATGGTGCTCGAGCGCCTCGGGGTGTCGGCCACGGTGCTGTGGACGGCGGTGTCCGGCTTCGTCGCCGTGGTGGCGATCGCTTTCTTCGCCATCTGGAGCGTATTGTCCAACCTGCTTTGTGCGGTATTGATCTTCACCGTCGGACCGTTTCGCCTGGGCGACCGGGTCGAGTTGCTGGATCATCTGGAGCAACCCGTCGCACGGGGTCGGGTCAGTGCCATCAACCTGCTCTACACCACGCTGATCGCGCAGGAAGAGGGCGGCAGCACCCACCAGGTGCAGATCCCCAACAGTCTGTTTTTCCAGAAGGTGTTGCGCCGCTGGCGTGGCGGCGTGGCCTGACGAGGAGTTTCCCATGGCATTGCATACCTGGCTCGCGTTCCTGGTGGCTTGCTGGTTGATCAGCCTGTCCCCGGGCGCCGGTGCGGTGGCGAGCATGTCCTGTGGCCTGCAGTACGGTTTCCGCCGTGGCTACTGGGTCGCCTTCGGCCTGCAACTGGGCCTGGTGCTGCAGATCGCCATCGTTGCCGCGGGCGTCGGCGCGCTGCTGGCGGCCTCGGCGATGGCCTTCACCTTCATCAAGTGGTTCGGTGTCGGCTACCTGCTGTGGCTGGCCTGGCGCCAGTGGGTGGCGCAGCCGGGCGCCATCGCCGCCGAGGATGCGCCGCAGCCCAGCGGGCGGCGCCTGTCGCTGCTGTTGCGCGGTTTCCTGGTCAATGCCAGCAACCCCAAGGCGATCGTCTTCATGCTCGCGGTGCTGCCACAGTTCATCGACCCGGCGCGTCCACTGGTCAGCCAGTATCTGGTGCTGGGCGGGACCATGATCGTCGTCGACCTGATCGTCATGGCCGGCTACACCGGGCTGGCTTCGCGGGTGTTGCGGCTGCTGCGCACACCGCGTCAGCAGCGGCTGCTCAACCGTGGCTTCGCTGCCGCCTTCGCTGGTGCGGCGAGTCTGCTGGCCACCGTGAACCGGGCGGGCTGAACGACATGCGGGTATGGATCGATGCCGATGCCTGTCCGCGCCTGGCGCGCGACCAGGTGGTGAAGTTCGCCCTGAAGCGGGGCTTCGAGGTGGTGCTGGTGGCGGGACAGGCGGTGGCGCGGCCGAACTTCGCCTGCGTGAAGCTGATCGTGGTGCCCAGCGGCCCGGATGCCGCCGACGACTACCTGGTGGAGCACGCCGTACCCGGCGAGCTGGTGATCTGCAGCGACGTGCCGTTGGCCGATCGCCTGGTGAAGAACGGCGTGGATGCGTTGGACCCGCGTGGCAAGGCCTTCGACGCCCGCAACATGGGCGAGCGCCTGGCCATGCGCAATCTGTTCACCGACCTGCGTGAGCAGGGGCAGGTGGGTGGCGGCCAGGCCGGCTATTCCGAGCGCGACCGCCAGGCCTTCGCCAATGCGCTGGATCGGCTGCTGACCCAGCTTGCCAAGCGCTGAGGCCAGCGTGTTCGTCCTGGCGCGATGATCGCGCGGCCTGCTTGGTGGGTATCGCTGCGCTCAACCCACCCTACGGGGCGGAAACTTCGGTCGTAGGGCGGGGACCTGCGTTGCGAGGCCCCGCCGGCCGGCCGGGCGTTCCAACCGGCAGCCTCAGGCCATGTCCAGAACCTGGTCGACCAGCTTGTTGATGCCGCTGGCAGCCTCGGAGATCGACTGCGCGAGCATGTAGGCGGGTGTCGTCACCAGCTTGTGGGCCTCGTCGACGACGATGTCCTGCACTTCGCACTCGACGTGCTCGGCGCCCATCGTGGTGAGCGCCGCAGCGGTGTCGGCATCCTGCCCGATGGTGCAGCGCACCCCTTTGCCGAAGATCGTCGGAGCCATCGTCGGTGCGATGCACATCAACCCGATCGGCTTGCCAGCGGCGGCGAAGGCCTGGGCCACGGCCAGGACCTGGGGCTGCACACTCATCTGTGCGCCCTTCACGGCGAAGTCGCAGAGGTTCTTTGCCGCGCCAAAGCCGCCGGGGACGATCAGCGCGTCGAAGTCCTCGACCTTCGCCTGGTCCAGCGGCGCGATGGCACCACGGGCAATGCGTGCGGATTCCACCAGTACATTGCGCGTCTCGGCCATTTCCTCGCCGCTGGTGTGGTCGAGCACGTGCATCTGCGGGATGTCCGGGGCGAAGCACTGGACCTTGACGCCGCGCTGGTCCAGGCGCAGCAGGGTGAGCACGCTTTCGTGGATTTCTGCACCGTCGTAGACGCCGCAGCCGGACAGGATCACGGCAACCTTCTTGTTCATCGCAGTTCTCCCAGGGTCTATTGCTGATTCGAACACGAGCGTGGCGCGGCGTTCAGCCCAGGCGGGTACGTCGGCGGCGGCGCCACCAGAGCAGGCCGGCGAGTACCAGAAGGGCCAGCAGTACATAGCCCTCGTAGCGACGCAGGTCGCCGAGCAGGATTTCCAGCGCGGCGCCGAAATGATAGGCGGCGATGCCCAGAGCATTGGCCCAGATCAGCGCGCCCAAGGCATTGAGCAGCAGGAAGCGGCGGGGCGGGTAGCCGGACAGCCCGATCGCCACCGGCATCACCGTGCGCAGGCCGTAGACGAAGCGAAAGCCCAGGGCCCAGAGGTCCGGATGGCGGCGCAGGTGGACGAGGGCACGTTCGCAATTGGTCTGCCAGCGCGGCCGCCGCTGCAGCAGCGCACGGCCCTGGCGGCGCCCGAGGAAATACCAGAGCTGGTCGCCGGCATAGCTGCCGATGAAGGCCACGGCTATCACCAGGCGGATGTCCAGATACTCGCGAAAGGCCAGGAAGCCGGCGAGCACCAGCACTGCTTCGCCCTCGAAGAAGGTGCCGATCAGCAGCGCCGGATAGCCGTAGTGCTGCAGCAACTGTTCGAGCATGGGCTGTGGTCCGCGAAACGAGGCGTGCAGACTACCACCAACGCCGTTCGTCCGGCAGCGGCAGGGTCGACGCAGCACCTCTGGCGCGCCAGAATGGGGCATGCCTGTCACGCAACTGTCATGCGATTGTCGTATAACGAGCCGGGTGCGTGGGTGCCGATTTGTGATGCGTCGGGCCGTTCGCGCGTTCCCATGAGCAGGCCCGTGCGTTGCACGGTAGAACGGGGCGTGCCCCTCTCCAGCGGGATTGACGGATGAATACCCAAGAACTCGAGCAGACCACCCAGACCGACCCGATCGACGCCGCGGTGACGCCGGAAGCGCCCGCGGTCGTGGAACCGGTCAGTGCGCCCGCCATCGTGGTGCCGAGCCTGGACGACAGCAGCCTGTACATCCATCGCGAGCTGTCCCAGCTGCAGTTCAACATCCGAGTGCTGGAGCAGGCGCTGGACGAGTCCTACCCGCTGCTCGAACGTTTGAAGTTCCTGCTGATTTTCTCCAGCAACCTCGACGAATTCTTCGAGATCCGCGTCGCGGGGCTGAAGAAGCAGGTCACCTTCGCCCGCGAACAGGCCGGCCCCGACGGTCTTCAGCCTCACCAGGCGCTGTCGCGCATCAGCGAGCTGGCCCACGAGCAGGTGGCGCGCCAGTACGCGATCCTCAACGACGTGCTGCTGCCGCAACTGGCCCAGCACCAGGTCAACTTCATCCGTCGGCGCTTCTGGACGACCAAGCTCAAGACCTGGGTGCGGCGTTATTTCCGCGACGAGATTGCACCGATCATCACGCCCATCGGCCTCGATCCCACGCACCCGTTTCCGTTGCTGGTGAACAAGAGCCTGAACTTCATCGTCGAGCTGGAAGGCATCGACGCTTTCGGCCGCGACTCCGGTCTGGCGATCATTCCCGCACCGCGCCTGCTGCCGCGCGTCATCCGCGTGCCGGAGGACATCGCCGGGCCGGGCGACAACTTCGTGTTCCTCTCCTCGATGATCCACGCGCATGCGGACGATCTGTTCCATGGCATGAAGGTCAAGGGCTGCTATCAGTTCCGTCTGACCCGCAACGCCGACCTTTCGGTGGACGCCGAGGATGTGGAGGACCTGGCGCGCGCGCTGCGCGGCGAACTCTACTCGCGGCGCTTCGGCGATGCGGTGCGCCTGGAGGTCGTGGACAGCTGCCCGCGGCATCTGGTGGAGTACCTGCTCAAGCAGTTCGGCCTTTCCGAGAACGAGCTATATCGCGTCAACGGGCCGGTCAATCTGACCCGCCTGTTCAGCGTCACCGGCCTGGACAGCCATCCCGAGCTGCAGCATCGCGCCTTCACCCCGGTGATCCCGCGGATGCTGCAGAACAGCGACAACCTGTTCAACGTCGTCAGCAAGCAGGACGTGCTGCTGCTGCATCCCTTCGAATCCTTCACCCCGGTGGTCGACCTGCTGCGCCAGGCGGCCAAGGACCCGAGCGTGCTGGCGGTGAAGCAGACCCTGTATCGTTCCGGCGCCAACTCGGAAATCGTCGACGCGCTGGTCGAGGCGGCGCGTAACGGCAAGGAGGTGACCGTGGTCATCGAATTGCGTGCGCGCTTCGACGAAGAGTCCAACCTGCAGATGGCGAGCCGCCTGCAGCAGGCCGGTGCGGTGGTGATCTACGGCGTGGTCGGTTTCAAGACCCACGCCAAGATGATGCTGATCCTGCGCCGGGAGAACGGCGAGCTGGTGCGCTACGCCCACCTCGGCACCGGCAACTACCACGCCGGCAACGCGCGGCTGTACACCGACTACAGCCTGCTGACCTCCGACGATGCGCTCTGCGAGGACGTTTCCAAGCTGTTCAGCCAGTTGATCGGCATGGGCAAGACGCTGCGCATGAAGAAGTTGCTGCATGCACCCTTCACCCTCAAGAAGGGCATGCTCGACATGATCGCCCGCGAGACCCAGCACGCGCTGGATGGTCAGCCGGCGCAGATCATGGCCAAGGTCAACTCGCTGACCGATCCGAAGATCATCCGCGCGCTGTACAAGGCCAGTCAGGCTGGGGTGAGGATCGACCTGGTGGTGCGCGGCATGTGCTGCCTGCGCCCGGGAATTCCCGGCGTCTCGCATAACATCCAGGTGCGCTCGATCATTGGCCGCTTCCTCGAGCACAGCCGCATCTACTACTTCCTCAACGGCGGCGACGAGAAGCTCTACCTCTCCAGCGCCGACTGGATGGAGCGCAACCTCGACCGCCGTGTGGAGACCTGCTTCCCGGTGGAGGGCAAGAAGCTGGTGACGCGGGTGAAGAAGGAGCTGGAAAGCTACCTCACCGACAACACCCAGAGCTGGCTGCTGCAGGCCGACGGCAGCTACACGCGGGTGACGCCCAGCGGCAACCAGAATCCGCGCAATGCCCAGGCGATGTTGCTGGAAAAACTCGGCAGTCCGGTGCTGGACGCCCGCTGAGCGACTTCAGAGGCGCGCCCGTGCCTGGCGCGGGCTCATGCCGAATTGCCGCTTGAAGGCGGTGGCGAAGTTGGGCGGGCTGTTGTAGCCGGCCAGCCAGGCGGCCTGGGCGACGCTCAGACCATCGCGTTCGAGCGCCTCGCGCGCCCTCTGCAGACGCCGCACCCGTTGGTACTCGAACACCGTGGTGCCTTTCGCCTCGCGGAACTGGCGTTGCAGGCTGTTGGCGTTCAGGCCGATTTCCTGGGCGATACGTTCCAGCGACCAGTCATCCGCCGCGCCGCTGTCGAGCAATTCCAGCAGACGCGCGATGCGCCGATGTTCGTGGGGGCGCAGCCCCGCCTGCTCCTGCGGCGAGCTGTCGACCAGGCGCGCCAGGGCCTCGCCGGCGATGTCCAGACAACGGCTCTCCAGATAGAGATTGCGCAGCATGGGGGCGTAGTCGGGCGGTGACAGCAACTGCTCGGCCAGCGCCAGCAGGCGGGTGGATGGCTCCCAGCGACGAATCGCCAGGTGCTGGTGCTGGAAGTCGAGGACCTGGCGGAAGTCCTGTTGCTCGCTCAAGCCGCCCGTCTCGAACCAGCTGGGGTCCAGGCTGATCACCAGCTTGCGAATGTGTGCGCCGCTGTGCGCATGGCGACGGAAGCGCTCCGGCTCGGCCAGCGCCACCGCGACCCCTTCGTAAGGTGCCCGCGGCGTCGGCCGGCCCACACGCAGGGCGTGCTCGCCATAGCTCACTTGGCTGGCGCCTTCGAGGAAGAGCATGAAGTTCAACCGCGGACCGATCTTCGACTCGGTGGTGAAATCATGCATTTCCACGCAATCCGAGCAGTGCAGCGTCAATCCGGTACGCAGCCGGTACCAGGCGAGCTTGCCCTGGAACAGGCGTTCGTCGTTGCTGCGATCCTCGACCAGGCGCAGTTCATTGACGGCCAGCCCGCCGAGCTGGTCGCGGTGAATGATGTTTGCCGGATTGCACATCGATACGTCCTCTGGCGCAAAGCAAAACCTCTTTGCCGCAAACCTTTTGCCCAAGGCCCTGTGCAAGACTACGCCCCGCCATATTTTGATGCAAATCATTATCATTAGATCTGCGTTTCGCTTGAAGCGCGGTCGGGGGAGGAGTCGATGGACGTGAATACCACGCGGGGTGTCGCCCGCTTCAGTCGCCTGGCACTGGCGATAGCTGCGGCGCTGACGCTGTCTGGCCTGGCTCGGGCGCAGGACGCCGAGGACACTCGGCAGGCCAGCGAGACGAGCGGCGGGGAGCCCCTCGAGCTGGGCGAGAGCTATGTGCTCGGCACCGCCCAGGAAGAGCTCAAGCAGGCCCCCGGGGTGTCCATCATCAGCGCCGAGGACATCGCCCGCGATCCCCCGGCCAACGATCTCTCGGAGATCATCCGCAAACAGCCCGGCGTGAATCTGACCGGCAACAGTGCCTCTGGGGCGCGCGGCAACAACCGGCAGATCGACATCCGCGGCATGGGCCCGGAGAACACCCTGATCCTCATCGACGGCAAGCCGGTCAGCTCGCGTAACTCGGTGCGTTACGGCTGGCGTGGCGACCGCGATACCCGTGGAGACACCAACTGGGTGCCGCCCGACCAGGTCGAGCGCATCGAGGTGCTGCGTGGCCCGGCAGCCGCGCGCTACGGTTCGGGCGCCGCGGGTGGCGTGGTGAACATCATCACCAAGAAGGCGGGCACCGAGCAGCATGGCAACCTGAGTCTCTACCAGAACTTCCCAGCCCACGACGACGAGGGCTGGACCCGACGCGCCACCTTCGGTCTCAACGGCCCGCTGACCGATACGCTGAGCTATCGCGTCTATGGCAACATCGCCAGCACCGGCTCGGATGATCAGGACATCAACGAAGGCCACATCATCGATCCCGTCAATCGCTCCACCTCCGGGCGAGAGGGGGTGCGCAACAAGGACATCAACGCCGAACTATCCTGGCGCCTGAGTCCTGAACAGCGCCTCGAACTGGAGGCCGGCTATGGTCGCCAGGGCAACATCTACACCGGCGACAGCATGAACAACAGTGCCTCGGGCGCCCTGTCCGGCTACCGCGACCCGTGGATCGGACGCGAAACCAACAAGATGTACCGCGAGAAGTACGCCATCACCCATTACGGTGACTGGGACTTCGGCAGCACCCTCAACTACCTGCAGTACGAGACGACCCGTAACACGCGACTCAAGGAAGGTCTGGCCGGCGGTCCCGAAGGCAACATCTACGGTACCAATTTCGGCACCATCCACTTCGACGCCTTGACCGCCCACAGTGAAGTCAGCCTGCCGCTGCAGTATGGGTTCGACCAGGTCGCCACCCTGGGGGTGGAGTTCAGCGATCAGAAGCTCGAAGACGGCGTGTCCGACCTGACCGCCGTACAGGGCATCGCCAACCCCTCCGGCGCGCTGCAGGGCGAAATCTCCATGCACGTGCTCTCCGCCTTCGTCGAGGACAACATCGAGCTGCGTCCCGGCACCATCCTCACCCCAGGTGTGCGCTTCGACCACAACGAGTGGACCGGTAGTAACTGGAGTCCTTCGCTGAACCTGTCGCAGGTGCTCACCGACACGCTGACCCTGAAGGCCGGCATCGCCCGCGCCTACAAGACGCCGAACCTCTACCAGCTCAACTCCAGCTATGCCCTGTACAGCGCCGGCAACGGTTGCTGGGCGTATTCGGGAACCGGCTGCTTCCTGATGGGCAACGAGAACCTGACGGCCGAGACCAGCGTCAACAAGGAGTTGGGCATCGAGTTCCAGCAGGGTGATGTGCATGCCAGCCTGACCTGGTTCCGCAACGACTACCACGACAAGATCGAATTCGGTCGCACGCCGGTGGGCACCTACTACACCCGTGGCGCCGACCAGGACGTGTACCAGTGGGAGAACGTGCCGCGCGCCGTGGTCGAGGGTCTGGAGGGCAACCTCAACCTGCCGCTCTCCGAGACGCTGCGCTGGAATACCAATATCACCTACATGATCCAGTCGAAGAACAAGGAGACCGGCGACCCGCTGTCGATCATCCCCGAGTACACCCTCAACTCCAGCCTCGACTGGCAATACAGCGACCCCCTGTCGATGCGCGCCAGCGTGACCTGGTATGGCAAGCAGAAACCGGGCAAGTACGGCTACCAGGGTGAAGTGCTCACCGGCGATGCCCGTCGCGAGATATCGCCTTACGCCCTGGTCGGGCTGTCGGCGAACTACAAGGTCAGCGAGCACCTGACCCTGGGCGCCGGCATCGACAATCTGCTCGACAAGCGTCTCTACCGCGAAGGCAACGCGGTGACCGCCGGGGCCTACACCTATAACGAGCCGGGGCGCACCTTCTACACCCGCGTCAGCACTTCGTTCTAAGGGCAAGGGACGTGGCGAGCCGTATCGCTACGTCCCGCCGAGACACACAACGATAGGGCGGCGCTTGGCGGACCGCCCGCGCAAGCGAGCCTGATAGCCATGATCCATTTCCAGGGCGCCGTGGAGACCTCCGCGGCTTCGCTCTACCTGAGCAAGCTGTGCCGGCACTTCCGCCACAAGGTCGAGGTCGAGTTCGACGAGCACCAGGCTCAGGTGCATTTCCCCTTCGGTCGCTGCGAGATGCACGCCGATGCGCGGCAACTGGTGTTTCTCTGCCAGGCCACGGACGAGACCACCGCCGGGCGCATACGCTGGGTGCTGGACGACCACCTCGGGCGCTTCGCGCGCAAGGAGGCTCTGGTTATCGCCTGGGCTGCGTCTCCGCCCGCGGAAAATGCCTAAGCCCGATAGCCGCTTCGCTCACCGCTGGTGACGGGGGTTAGCGCACGCTCAGTTCCATGCCGACGCGCTTGAGCCACTCGGCCTCGGCCTCGAAATCGGCCTGGGTCAGCGGGTTCTTCGCCAGCCAGCCCGCGGGGAAGCGAATCTCCAGGCTGTTCTCGCCGGCCGCCAATTGCACCTCGGGCATGCTCTGGTTGCCACGGATGTGATGGAAGACGATGGCGAAACGCAGCAGCACGCACAGGCGCACCATCGCGCGGGCGTCCACCGCCTGTTCGGCGAACTTGTCCTGGGGAATGTTGCGGCGGTGGCCGCGGACCAGCAGCGCGAGCAGCGTCTGGTCCTGGCGCGAGAAGCCGGCGAGATCGGAGTGCTCGATCAGGTAGGCGCCGTGCTTGTGGTAGTGGTAGTGGGCGATGTCCAGGCCCACCTCATGGACGCGTGCGGCCCAGGACAGCAGCTCGCGGTGCCACTCCTGGTCGAGCTTCCAGGTCTCGGCGACCTGGTCGAGGGCCAGCAGCGCCCGCTGCTCGACGCGTGCCGCCTGCTCCGGGTCGACGTGGCAGCGCTCCATCAGTGCGCTCAGGGTGCGCTCGCGGACGTCCTCCTGCTGGTGCCGGCCGAGCAGGTCGTAGAGCACGCCTTCGCGCAGCGCGCCTTCGGAGTGCACCATCACGTCCAGACCCAGGGCGTCGTAGATCGCCTCGAGGATGGCCACGCCGGCGGGGAAGATCGAGCGGCGGTCGGGTTTCACGCCGTCGAAGTCGATCTTTTCCACATCGCCGAGCTTGATCAGGCGGGTCTTCAACCAGGCCAGGCCCTGGGCGTTCACCTCGCCGTTGCCCATGCCGGCGCCCTTGAGTGCCAGGCCCACCGCGCGAATGGTTCCGGAGGCGCCGATGGCTTCCTGCCAGCCCTGGCGTTGCAGGGCCTGCTCGATGTTCATCAGTTCCAGGCGCGCGGCAGTGTAGGCCTGGGCGTAGCGCGTGGCGGTGATCTTGCCATCGCTGAAGAAGCGTCGGCTGAAGCTCACGCAACCCATCTGCAGGCTCTCGCGCAGCAGCGGCTCGAAGCGCTGGCCAACGATGAATTCGGTGCTGCCGCCGCCGATGTCCACCACCAGACGCTTGCCCGGCATGTTGGGGAACGTGTGGGAGACGCCGAGGTAGATCAGGCGCGCTTCCTCGCGGCCGGATACCACTTCCACCGGGTGCCCGAGCAGGGCCTCGGCGCGGCGGATGAACTGGTCGCGGTTGCGCGCCTCGCGCAGGGCATTGGTACCGACGATGCGCACCGCACCCTGGGGCAGGCCGTGGATCATCTGCGCCATGCGCGCCAGGCAGTCGAGCCCGCGCTGCATCGCGGCCTCGCTGAGCTGGCGCTGCTCGTCCAGACCGGCGGCCAGCTGGATCTTGTCGCCGAGGCGCTCGAGGATGCGGATCTCCCCGTGATCACTCTTGGCCAGGACCAGGTGGAAGCTGTTGGAGCCCAGGTCGATGGCGGCGATCAGCGGGAAGTTCTTGGGAGCGGAATGCGGCATGCTACGGCGTCTCGTCTACTGAGGCTGCCATCGTGCCACGACTGAGCGCATGAGCCAACGCATTCGGGGTGGCGGGAAACGGGTCTGGATCAGATAAAGGGACGTGCATACAGCGGCGCAGGAGCACCGCGGATGCAGGGCAAGCGCAGGGTGATTCGCTGGCTACGGGAAAGGGCAAGGCCTGCCTCAGGACAAGACCTGTTCGGCCTGTCCTGGGTGGGAGAGGTCAATACGTGGTATAGCCGTCGACGACGTCACCCTTGAACCTGATACTTATCTCGCGAATTTTCGCGTACCGGCCATCTACATTCGTTCCCGACAGACTTTGGGCGTCCGTCATGGCTTCCTGGGCGTTGTTCATCTGCGACTTGCCCTCCCAGACCTGTGACGCCAGTTCGCTATTGCCATATTTGGCGGCGTATTTGGACGCCATATCCGTCCAGGCTGTCAGGCCTGACTTGCTGCGGTCATAGACCCATATGGCGGTGCCGTTGGCTGAGGACTCCATCACCGAAGACGGTGCGCCGAACTTCTGACGAATGTCTTCCTTCGTCGACTTGTTCGCGATGACATTGGTCTTTATGTAGTCCGGCGCATATTTATATTCACCGGTCAGCGAGTCCAGAGGGTTGCTGAGTCCATTGTCATTCGCGCAACCCGTCAGAGTAACCATGGCGGTCAGGGCGGCGGTCAGTATCGTTATTTTCGCCGTATGGAGAGCGAGAACCATATATGCTCCTTTGCAGCTGAACTATCCGTGAACTAGAGGCATACCCGATAGCCAGAGGCTTCGACTGGCGAGAGCCGTGGTAACGGCTATATGGCAGGCGTTGACAGGGACCTAGACTAAGTGGCCGCCTTTGGCACCGATATAGTGCGGATGTGCTAGTCACGGCCGTGTAGACCTCGAATCGCTTCGCTCGAGCCTCAAGGCTTGGCGCGTAGGCGGCAGATTGCCGGCATTTGTGTTTTGCTGCGAAGGTGGTATCTAACGTAGCTCGCCCTACCGCTTTACCGAGCGCTTGAGTTCGGCTTGTCGCTATTCGCTCAGCGGAAGCTGCAAGCTGGCTGCAGCGCCAACGGCACCCAACAGCATGAACAACACGTCCCCAGTGCCCGAGCGCGCTACGCAAGAACGCATCATCGTGGCCGATGATCACCCTGTTTTTCGCGAGGGGCTGAGCCGTATCGTGCGGCGGGTATTCCCCCAAGCCTGCGTGCTCGAAGCCGGGGATATGGACGAGATGCAGGCCTTGGCTGATGCCGGTACGGCGCCCAGCCTGTTCATGCTCGACCTGCTGTTTCCTGGGCAATCGCCGGAGGCCATCGGCGCGTTGCGTCAGAAATTCACGCGCAGCTCCATCGTCATCGTGTCGATGGTCGACAACCGTGATGTGATCGACGAGGTGATGGCGGCAGGTGCCGACGGCTTTATCGGTAAGGCGACACCGCCGGATGAAATTGTCGCTGCGCTGCAGGCTGTACGTGAGGGGGATTTCGTCATGACGCTGGGGCCCCCCGGCGTGCCGACCTACGCCAGCGAGCAGCATGTGCTGGAGCGGCTCACCCCTCGTCAATTGGCCGTGCTGCGGCTGTTGGTGCGTGGCCTGGCGAACAAGGAAATAGCCCGCGAACTGGATATCTCGCCGTTTACCGTGCGCATCCATGTTTCTGCGTTGATGCGCACCTTGGATGTCAACAGCCGTGCCGCGGCGGCTGCCATTGCCGCCAAGGCCGGCTTGGGCTGAACCCAGGGGCCCTAGGCGGCCCGGGCTTTGAGTTTCAGCGAGACCAACAGCGACCGCAGCTCCGCCGGCTGAACCGGCTTGGAAAGGACGGGAATTTCCGTGTCGCCGACTGCGTCCTGCACGCGGCGTACATCATGCCCCGTCATGATGATCGCCGGCACCTGGCGGGCTGCGATGGCGCGTACATGGGCGATGCAGTCGGCGCCGGAGGCTTCCAGGCCGAGGTCGTAGTCGGTCAACACCAGGTCGATGTCCGCTGACACATCGGGAAGCGAGGTATGGGTCTCGACGACACAGCCCCACTTCTGCAGCAGGGTGGCCGTGGCGAGCAACACGTTCTGGTCGTCTTCTATCAGGCAGATCCGCAGCCCATTGAGTATCCCCGACTCCTGTTTCTTGATCGCCTGTGTGGCAGGCTTCGCCGTCGGTGTGGGGGCCAGTGGCAGGCCATCGATGGCGGCCAGGGTTCCCCGGCCTTCGATGGAGACAATGCGCACCTGCAAGCCCATCAACTGGCTCAACTTCTTGACGATGGCCAGCCCCAGGCCCATCCCTTCGACATCTCTGTCGCGTACTTGGCGCACCCGGTAAAACTCCTCGAAGATGTTTTCCAGATGCGTTTCGGCAATACCGCGGCCCTTGTCGTAGAGCTCGATGGAAATGCCCGTAGCGCGCTTGCGCACACCGATCAGCATGGGGTGCCCCCCGGCGTATTTGAGGGCATTGGAGAGCAGATTCTGCAGCATGGTGGTCAGCAGGGCCTGGTCCGTATGCACGTAGAGGGGAGGGCAATGCAGGCGGATCTCCACGTCTGCCCAGTGCGCTGCCTCGGCATTCTGCTGGATTAGCTGGCGCAGCAGCTCATGCAGGGGAATGAGCTGCCTCCGTGCTACTACCTTGCCGCTGTCCAGTGAGTACATGTCGAGAATCGAGTGGAACAATTGGGCAACGCTGTGCAGGGACTTATCGATGTTCTCCACCAGGCGTCGCTGTTCTCCGTCCAGGCTGCTATCACGCAGGCAGGCCGTGAACAGGCTGATGGAGTGGATCGGCTGGCGCAGGTCGTGGCTGGCTTGGGCAAGGAGTTGGGATTTGGTGTGATTGGCCGCTCGCTCGGCCTCGCTGGCGCGCTGCGAGCGTTGCAGCAGCGTGTGGATGTAGGGCGGCACTATGAGCGTCGTGATCAGCAGCGTGATGATCAGGTAGGGCTGCGACCGCCAGTAAGCCGAGAGGCTGGCTGTAACGAGCAACGACAGCGTGGCCAGGATGGTTGCGAAGAGCAGGTACTTGGAACCGTAGCGCAGGCCGTAGCCCACCGTTATCCAGATCAGGAGGGCGTACACCGGCAGCATGGCCGCGCCACCGAAGCTCATGCCCAGGCCGATGCACAGGTAGTCGGTGAGCATCGTGAGCAAGCGGCGACCTGGGTAATTGCCGGGACGTCTGCGGATGTCGAGCCAAAAGGCCAGGGAGGCGAGCAGCGCCAGTCCTTCGAGCAGAAGAATCCAGTTGGCCAGCTCAGGTTTGAGCATCGAGTGCAGAGACAGCGCCAAGGTATAGCCGATGGCGATGGGCACGATGATCAGGCGCACCCCGGCTTGAGCACGTTCGGTATCGTAGGAAGGCGCGGGCGCAGTGCTCGGCATGAAACGTCCCTGCAAAATCGGCTGAGGGGCGCTCACCATAGGTCCTCTCTACCTTGAGGCACAAGATTACGCCCGCGCGGCCAGGTGCTCGCGAATGTGCAGGGTAGGGGCGTGACCAGGCGCTAGCCTGTGCCGCGCGGCCCCCATGGCCTGGGGGCGATTGCGACGGGGCGGCGCGCGCCGATGAAGGCCCGAAGCGGCGATTCGTCCCGCTGCCGTTGTGCCGGCAGGTTCACAGGTTCACCGAGCCAATGAAGTTGCGCAGTTCCTGGGTCTGCGGCGCAGCGAACAGCGTTTGCGGATCGCCCATCTCATGGACCTTGCCCTGGTGCATGAACACCAGCTTGTCACCGACTTCGCGCGCGAAGCGCATCTCGTGGGTGACCATGACCAGCGTCATGCCCTCGCTGGCTAGCTGCTTGACCACCATCAGCACCTCATTGACCAGCTCGGGATCGAGCGCGGAGGTGATCTCGTCGCAGAGCAGCACCTTGGGCGACATGGCCAGCGCGCGGGCGATCGCCACGCGCTGCTGCTGGCCGCCGGAGAGGCGTTCTGGGTAGGCGTCGAACTTCTCCGCCAGGCCGACCCGTTCGAGCATCGCCTGGGCGATCTTGCGGGCCTCGGCACGCGGCGTCTTTTTCACCACCTGGGGCGCCAGCATGACGTTCTCGCCGACCGTCAGGTGCGGGAACAGGTTGAACTGCTGGAATATCATGCCGACCTTCTGGCGCAGCACGCGCAAGTTGGCGCGGGCGGCGTCGAGGTATTCGCCGTCGACTTCTATGACGCCGTCGTCGATGGTCTCCAGGCCGTTCAGGGTGCGCAGGAAGGTGCTCTTGCCGGAGCCGCTGCGGCCGATGATGGCGATCACCTCGCCTTCCTCGACGTCGAGGTCGATGCCCTTGAGCACGTGGTTTTCGCCGTAGTGCTTGTGCAGGGCGGATACCTTAAGCAGTGGCATGCAGCCTCCTTTCCAGATGACGGGCGAACAGCGACAGGGGATAGCAGAGCAGGAAGTAGCCGAGCGCCACCAGGCCGTACACGAGGAACGGCTGGTAGGTCGCGTTGGCCAGCATGCTGCCGGTCTTGGTCAGTTCCGCGAAGCCGATGATCGAGGTCACCGCGGTGCCTTTCACCACCTGCACGGAGAAGCCGACGGTGGGTGCCACGGCGATGCGCAGGGCCTGGGGCAGGACCACGTGACGGAGGATCTCCAGGCGGGTCATCGCCAGGCTCTCGGCGGCCTGCCACTGGCCGGCGGGAATCGCCTCGACACAGCCGCGCCAGATCTCCGCGAGAAAGGCGCTGGTGAACAGCGTCAGACCGATCGCCGCCGCGACCCACGGCGAGATGTCTCCGCCGGCCAGGGACACGCCGAAGAACACGATGAACAGCTGCATCAGCAGCGGCGTGCCCTGGAACAGCTCGATGTAGCCGCGAGCCAGCATGCGCGGCAGGCGGGCGGGTGCAATGCGCAGCAACAGCACCAGCAACCCGGCCAGGCCGCCGCAGAGGAACGCGACCAGGCTCAGCAGCAGGCTCCATTGCAGGCCGGTGAGCAGGTTGCGGACGATGTCCCACAGGGTGAACTCGATCATCGCCGGCCCTCCACGAAGCGTTTGCCGAAGGCATTCAGCAGTTGGCGCACGAGAATGGCCATCACCAGGTAGAGCAGCGTCGTCAGCAGGTAGGTCTCGAAGGAGCGGAAATTACGCGACTGGATCAGGTTGGCGGCGAAGGTCAGCTCCTCCACGGCGATTTGCGAGCACACGGCAGAGCCGAGCATGACGATCACGATCTGGCTGGAGAGCGCCGGCCAGACCTTGCTCAGTGCCGGGCGCAGGACCACGTGGCGGAAGCTTTCCATGCGCGTCAATGCCAGCGCCGCGGCGGCTTCCAGTTGCCCCTTGGGCGTCGCCTGGATACCGGCGCGGATGATCTCGGTGGAATAAGCCCCGAGGTTGACGATCATCGCCAGCGATGCGGCCTGCCATTCGCTGAGTTTCACCCCCAACGACGGCAGGCCGAAGAAGATGAAGAACAGCTGGACGAGGAACGGCGTGTTGCGGACCAGTTCCACGTAGACCGCGAAGATCCGGTCCAGCGGGCTGATCCTCCAGGCTCGAGCCAGGGCGCCGACGATGCCGAGGCCGACGCCGAAGAGCGTGCCGATGGCCGTCAGGCCGAGGGTGAAGGCCGCGCCATCGAGCAGCAGTGGGTACTGCTCGATGACGGCGGCGAAGTCGAACTGGTAAGCCATGCGCGATGCCTCAGAAGCCGGCCGGCAGCGGCTGCTTCAGCCATTTCTCCGCCAGCGCATTGAGGCTGCCATCGCCCTTGGCTTCGGTGAGGATGCCGTTGACCTTCGCCAGCAGGGCCGGCTCGTTCTTGTTCAGGCCGACATAGCACGGCGAGTCCTTCAGGTTGATCTTCATCGCCGGTACGCGCTGCGGATTGCGCTCGGCGATGCTCGCCATCACCACGTTGCCGCTGGCGATCAGTTCGGTCTGCCCGGAGAGGTAGGCGGCAATGGTCGAGTTGTTGTCCTCGAAGCGCTTGATCTCAAGGCCGGCCGGGGCAACCTTGGTCAGCTCCATGTCTTCCACCGAGCCGCGGGTGATGCTCAGGGTCTTGCCGTCCAGGTCGGCGAGGCTCGCCACCTTGGCATCCTCGGGGCCGAATACGCCCAGGAAGAAGGGGGCGTAGGGGACGGAGAAATCGATCACCTTCTCCCGGTCAGGATTCTTGCCGAGGCTGGAAATCACCAGGTCGACCTTGCCGGTGGCGAGGAAGGGGATGCGGTTGGTGCTGTTCACCGGGGTCAGCTCGACCGTCACGCCCAGGCGCTCGCCGATCAGCTTCGCGGTATCCACGTCCAGCCCGCGCGGTTGCAGGTCCGGGCCGACCGAGCCGAACGGCGGGAAGTCCTGGGGTACGGCCACGCGCAGTACGCCGCGCTCAGTGATGTCGGACAGGGCGTCGGCCTGAGCGCCGCTGGCGCAGAGCACTAGACCGGCGAACAGGCCGGCCAACAACTTGCGGGAATGACGCATCGAGGTTCTCCAGAGTGCGATGGGCAGGCTCCACGCATTGCAGCGGGCATGCCAACCCAGGGTTCGGAACCTTCAAGTCGCTGATTTGCTGGTCGTACTGGTCTGAACAGTTGAGCATTTGGTCAGCTTTGTTTTGGGGTCGTTACGATGCCTTTTGGTGCATTCGACATTTCGCTCGCACTCTTATGGAGCCTGGCTTGCGTCGATTTTAGCGACGCGCTAAAACACCCCTCTTCTGGACCAACCGGCCTGACCAGTCATGAGTGAAAACGCACCTCGTGCAGTGCCCGAACTCGTCGCGCGAGAGATCCGCAAGCTGATCGAGGAGGAGGGGTATGCCGCCGGCGATCTGTTGCCTTCGCAGCGCGAGTTGGCCGAACGCCTGGGGGTGAGCCGCGCCTCGCTACGCGAGGCGCTGTCCTCGCTCAGTGCCCTGGGCTTGGTCAGCGTGCATCCCGGCAAGGGCGCCTACGTTCGCGAGCCGTCGGGCCAGGGGGCGGCCACGGGTTTCGAGTGGCCCTTCGCGGAAGCCGTTTCCGCCGCGGACATCTTCCAGTTGCGCCATGCCCTGGAAGGCTTCGCTGCCGGCCTGGCGGCGCGGGTGGTCACCGACGCCGAGATCGCCCTGCTGGAGCACAACGTGCAGGCGATGCATCGTTGCCTGCAGGCCGGGGATTTCGAAGGTGCCGCGCAACTCGACTTCGCGTTCCATCGGCAACTGCTGCAAGCCAGCGGCAACGCGGCCATGCTCAAGGTCATCGCCAGTAACGCGGCGATCTTCCTGGAAAGCCAGAAACTGCCGTTCATCCGCCCCGAGCGCGCGCTGGAAACCTGGCGCGAACACAAGCGCATCCTGCGCGCCCTCGCCCGGCAGTCCCCCGCGGGGGCGCGTCGGGCGATGCAGGAACACATTCGTGCCGCGGCTTCGCGCACCGGTATTGCATTCGCGGTACTGGATGAGTAATGGTGCCGTTTCGGTTCCGGGTTCGGTACCGGCGCTTCCGGTTCGTCCCCGCTGCGGGCTATGATGCGCGACTGAGTGATTTACACGGAGCTATCCATGAGCGATTTCATTACCCATGTCAGCGATGCCAGCTTCGACCAGGATGTGCTCCAGGCCGAAGGTCCCGTGCTGGTGGATTACTGGGCCGAGTGGTGCGGCCCGTGCAAGATGATCGCGCCGGTTCTCGACGAGATCGCCCAGCAGTACGAGGGCAAGCTGAAGGTCTGCAAGCTGAACATCGACGAAAACCAGGACACCCCGCCCAAGTACGGCGTGCGTGGTATCCCGACGCTGATGCTGTTCAAGAACGGCAGCGTCGAGGCCACCAAGGTCGGCGCGCTGTCCAAGTCGCAGTTGGCTGCGTTCCTCGACAGCAACATCTGATCGTCATCGCATGATCATTCACCGATGCCCGCCCTGTGCGGGCATCGGCGTTCTTGCGGCGGGCAATTGCCTGCTGGGGCCGTCTGGCGGGGCTTTTTGCCGCTAGGGCTGGACGTACCTGGGGACGGGTGTTAGATTCGACCTTGCTGCACATTCGCTGTAGCCCTTTCGCAAGCCGTCGCCGACGCACTCCTACTCGCCAAACCTGCGCGATCCAGTTGCCTCCCCTCGGCACGGCCATCCAAGCCCCCATGCTTGCTCCCTACCTCTACACACCTACGTCAACTCTATGAATCTGACTGAACTCAAGCAAAAGCCTATCGCCGAACTGCTGGATATGGCCGAACAGATGGGCGTGGAGAACATGGCCCGTTCGCGCAAGCAGGACGTCATCTTCGCCCTGCTGAAAAAACACGCGAAGAGCGGCGAAGAGATTTCGGGCGACGGCGTGCTGGAGATTCTCCAGGATGGTTTCGGCTTCCTGCGTTCGGCTGACTCCTCCTACCTCGCAGGTCCTGACGACATCTACGTCTCACCGAGCCAGATCCGTCGTTTCAACCTGCGCACCGGCGACACCATCATCGGCAAGATCCGCCCGCCGAAAGAAGGTGAGCGCTATTTCGCACTGCTCAAGGTCGACTCGATCAACTACGACCGACCGGAGAATGCGAAGAACAAGATTCTCTTCGAGAACCTGACGCCGCTGTTCCCCAACCAGCGCCTCACCATGGAGGCCGGTAACGGCTCCACCGAGGATTTGACGGGCCGCGTGATCGACCTCTGCGCGCCGATCGGCAAGGGCCAGCGCGGCCTGATCGTCGCCCCGCCGAAAGCGGGCAAGACCATCATGCTGCAGAACATCGCGGCCAACATCACCCGCAACAACCCCGAGTGCCACCTGATCGTTCTGCTGATCGACGAGCGCCCGGAAGAAGTGACCGAGATGCAGCGCACCGTGCGCGGCGAAGTGGTCGCCTCGACCTTCGACGAGCCGCCGACCCGCCACGTGCAGGTCGCCGAGATGGTCATCGAGAAGGCCAAGCGCCTGGTCGAGCACAAGAAGGACGTGGTCATTCTGCTCGACTCCATCACCCGTCTTGCGCGTGCCTACAACACCGTGATCCCGAGCTCCGGCAAGGTCCTCACCGGTGGTGTCGACGCCCACGCCCTGGAGAAGCCCAAGCGCTTTTTCGGCGCCGCGCGCAACATCGAGGAAGGCGGCAGCCTGACCATCCTCGCCACCGCGCTGGTGGAAACCGGCTCGAAGATGGACGAGGTGATCTACGAGGAATTCAAGGGTACCGGTAACCTCGAGCTGCAGCTCGACCGCCGCGTGGCCGAGAAGCGCGTCTTCCCGGCGATCAACATCAACCGTTCCGGCACCCGCCGCGAAGAGTTGCTGACCGCCGAGGACGAACTGCAGCGCATGTGGATTCTGCGCAAGCTGCTGCACCCGATGGACGAGATCGCCGCCATCGAGTTCCTCCTCGACAAGCTCAAGGACACCAAGACCAACGACGAATTCTTCCTGTCGATGCGTCGCAAGTAAGTCTGCGAGTACAGCCAAGAGCCGGGGAAACCCGGCTTTTGCGTTTCTGGCTTCACCGCACGAGCCTGTTAGAATCCCTCCCTTTCGCCCCTCCGAGACTCAGGCATGCAGTATCGCGACCTGCGCGACTTCATTGCGGCGCTGGAACAGCGCGGCGAGCTCAAGCGCATCACCACCCCGGTTTCGCCGAAGCTGGAGATGACCGAAATCTGTGACCGCACCCTGCGCAAGGGTGGCCCGGCGCTGCTCTTCGAAAACCCCGTCGGCCACGATATCCCGGTGCTCGGTAACCTGTTCGGCACGCCCGCGCGGGTGGCCCTGGGGATGGGCGCGGACGATGTGTCGGAGCTGCGCGAGATCGGTAAGCTGCTGGCCTTCCTCAAGGAGCCGGAGCCGCCCAAGGGCCTCAAGGACGCCTGGTCCAAGCTGCCGATCTTCAGGAAGGTGATCAGCATGGCGCCCAAGGTGGTCAAGGACGCCGCCTGCCAGGAAGTGATCGAAGAGGGCGACGCCGTCGACCTCACGCGCCTGCCGATCCAGCACTGCTGGCCGGGCGATGCGGCGCCTCTGGTGACCTGGGGCCTGACGGTCACCAAGGGGCCGAACAAGGAGCGGCAGAACCTGGGTATCTACCGCCAGCAGTTGATCGGTCGCAACAAGCTGATCATGCGCTGGCTCAGCCATCGTGGCGGTGCGCTGGATTACCGCGAATGGTGCCTGAAGCACCCGGATACGCCCTATCCCGTGGCCGTCGCCCTGGGCGCCGATCCGGCGACCATTCTTGGCGCCGTCACCCCGGTGCCGGACAGCCTCTCCGAATACGCCTTCGCCGGTCTGCTGCGCGGCTCGCGCAGCGAACTGGTGAAGTGCATCGGCAGCGACCTGCAGGTGCCGGCTGGCGCGGAGATCGTCCTCGAAGGCGTGATCCATCCCGGCGAGACCGCGGCAGAAGGTCCTTACGGCGACCACACCGGCTACTACAACGAGGTCGACACCTTCCCGGTGTTCACCGTCGAGCGCATCACCCGCCGCCGCCAGCCGATCTACCACAGCACCTACACCGGACGTCCGCCGGATGAGCCGGCGGTGCTCGGCCTGGCGCTCAACGAAGTGTTCGTGCCGATCCTGCAGAAGCAGTTCCCGGAGATCACCGACTTCTACCTGCCGCCCGAAGGTTGTTCCTACCGCATGGCGGTGGTGACCATGAAGAAGCAGTATCCGGGGCATGCCAAGCGCGTGATGCTCGGTGTCTGGTCGTTCCTGCGACAGTTCATGTACACCAAGTTCGTTATCGTCACCGACGACGACATCAATGCCCGCGACTGGAATGACGTGATCTGGGCGATCACCACGCGCATGGACCCCAAGCGCGATACGGTGATGATCGACAACACGCCGATCGACTACCTCGACTTCGCCTCGCCGGTCTCCGGTCTGGGCTCGAAGATGGGCCTGGATGCGACGCACAAGTGGCCGGGCGAAACCACGCGCGAATGGGGGCGGGCGATCGAGAAGGATCCGGCGGTGGTCAAGCGCATCGACGAACTCTGGGCCAGCCTGGGGATCGACTAGAACAGCCCCGAAGTACGGAATGCGATTCGTGAACGTGACCTTGCAACCCTCCGGCGCCGTGCTCACGGTGGCGCCGGGCGAAACCCTCCTCGCCGCGGCGCAGCGCCTGGGCTACGAGTGCCCCCACGCCTGTCGCAACGGCAACTGCCATGCCTGCGCCGCATTGCTGGTGGAAGGTCGCGTGCGCCAGCGCGACGTCGAGCACGACAAGGGTGAGATATTCGCTTGTCTGGCGGAGCCGCTCGGCGACTGCGTGATCTATTGGGATGGCGTCCTGGCGCCGGGCGCATTGCCCGAGCGGGAGCTCACCTGCCAGGTGCTCGAGTGCATCGATGCGGGCGGCGACGTGCAGCGTCTGCGCCTGCGCGCGCCGGCCGGCAAGCCGCCGCGCTACCACGCTGGACAGTACCTGCAACTGCAGCGCGAGGACGGTAGCTGGGCGGCGTTCTCCCTGGCTTCGCCGCCGGAGGCTGGGCGCGATCTCGAGCTGCACGTGTTGGCGCGCGAGGCTTCGACCCGGGCGCTGCTCGATGTACTGCGTCGCGAGAGGCTGGCAAAGGTGCGCCTGCCCTTCGGCGATACGCACCTCGCAGAATTACCCGACGGGCCGCTGGTCCTGCTCGCCGCCGGTACCGGCATGGCGCAGATGCATAGCCTGATCGAGCATTGCCGCGCGCGTGGCTTCACCCATCCCGTGCATCTCTACTGGGGCGCGCGGCGGCCGGAGGACTTCTATGCGCTGCCGGCCTGGAAGGCCTGGCAGGAAACCCCCGGCCTGCACCTGCACCAGGTGGTCAGCGACCTGTGTGGCTGGGAAGGCCGCTGTGGTCTGCTGCACGAGGCGGTACGCGAGGACTTCACCGATCTGCGCGGTCTGCACGTCTACGCCAGCGGCTCACCGGCGATGGTCTACGCGACCCTGGACGCCCTGGTGGAGGCGGGCATGGATGCGCACCAGATGCGTGCCGACGTATTCGCCTATGCGCCGCGCGGTTAGTCTCGCGTTCTGATCACCAGCTTGCCGAGCGCCTGGCGATTGGCGAGCGCATCGATCGCGTCGCCCGCCTGGGCCAACGGGTAGGTGCGCGAAACCTTGGGTTTCAGCCGTCCCTCGGCGTGCCACGCGAAGAGCTGCCGGAAGTTGGCGGCGTTGTCTTCGGGCTGGCGCTGGGTGAAGCTGCCCCAGAACACCCCGAGCAGGGCGGCGCCCTTGAGCAGCGGCAGGTTGGCCGGGAGCGAGGGAATCGCACCGCTGGCGAAACCCACCACCAGCATGCGCCCGTTCCAGGCCAGCGAGCGGAAGGCTTCTTCGAACAGGGCTCCGCCCACCGGGTCGTAGATCACGTCCACGCCGCGCCCACCGCTGAGGGCCTTCAACCGCTCGCGCAGGCTGCCCTGTGTGTAGTCGATCAATTCGTCGGCGCCCGCCTCGGCCGCAGCGTCCAGTTTCTCCCGGCTGCTGGCGGCGGCGATCACCGTCGCGCCCATTGCCTTGCCGATCTCCACCGCCGCCAGGCCGACTCCGCCACCGGCCCCGAGCACCAGCAGCGTTTCCCCGGGCTGCAACTGCGCGCGCTGGCGAAGTGCGTGCATCGACGTGCCGTAGGCCATGCCGAAGGCGGCGGCCTCGATGAAATTCAGGCTCTCGGGCAAGGGGATGGCGTTCTGCGCGTTGACCGCGACCTGCTCGGCGAAGCCGCCCCAACCGGTGAGCGCCATCACCCGCTGGCCGGCGCGCAATCCCTGCACCCGCTCACCGGTGGCGACGACGACGCCGGCGACTTCGCCGCCGGGCGAAAAGGGCAGGGGCGGCTGAAACTGGTATTGGCCACGGATGATCAGGCTGTCGGGAAAGTTCACGCCGGCGGCATGCACGTCGATCAGTAAATCGCCGGGCTTGCAGGTCGGTGTCGGTCGCTCTTCCACGACCAGCGCCGAGGCTGGGCCGTGGCTCTTGCACAGCAATGCTTTCATCGCGCAAACCCCGTGAGTGCTTAGTGTCACGACACGCATCAAATGCCGGCCCGCACTGGCCTCGACAGGCATCACTGCGTTGCTCCGCTTGCCAATGCTCCAGTATTGGCGGCGCGAAGCGCCTTGGGCTGCCTGCCGATGGCAGCGCGCGCTTCGACATCCGATACGTGTCGTGACACTAGGTGCGTTGCGTGGGTTGGGCAACTGGCATCCCCGCCGCTGATGGGGCGTCATCAGCGGCAGGCATCATCGGCGGGCTTGGGCGATGCCTGGCGAATGGCTATCCTAGGGGCTGTCCCTGCAGGAGAGATCCTTTGAAGCTCACGAGCATGCTGTTGTCCCTGGCCCTCTCGGCCTTTCTGGCGATGCCATTGCACGCCGAGGAAAAGGCCGCCGAAGGCGAGGCGGCCGGGCCCAAGGTCGTCTACGTCAACCTCTACCCGCCGATCGTCGGCAACTACGGCAGCGGGCCTAAGCTGAAGTATTACAAGGCCGACATCTCCCTGCGCGTGGCCAACGAGGACGCCAAGAAGTTGGTGGAGGCCAACGAGCCGCTGCTGCGCAATCAACTGATCATGCTGTTTGCCGAGCAGACCGACGAGACGCTGAGCTCGGTCGAGGCCAAGGAAGAGGTTCGCAAGAAGGCCCTTGAGCAGACGCGTCACATTCTCGAGCAGGAGACCGGCGCGCCGCAGGTCGATGACCTGCTGTTCAACAACCTCATCGTCCAGCCCTAGGGCCTGTTCCCGTTTCATTCACGGCCGCGCCGGCGCCTGTTTTTCCGCGAGACAAGGCGCGAGTCGCAGGGCTTACCGGGGTAAGTCCAAGACGAGTAACGCCGTATCGCGGCAAAACAGGCACCGGCCCGTAGGGTTGTGCCAGAAATGGCCTGCGCTGTCGTTGCAGGACTTGCCAAGGGAGTGGCCATTGGCTGCGTCCTGCGCCTAACCGCAGGCGATTTCTGGCGAGAACGCGGGGCGGCCATCCGCGGTTCGCGAATGAAACGGGAACAGGCCCTAGAGTGGTTGCAGCGGCGAGCGCTTGCACGCCGCTGGTGCATCAGTGCTGGCTCGTGGCCATCTGGCAAAGGTGTTTCCAGTGTTCCTCGCTCACCGGCATGACCGAGAGCCGGCTGCCCTTGCGCAGGAGTTCCAGACCGTCCAGCGCCTCCTCGTCGCGCAAGCGGGATAGGTCCAGCAGCGGTTCGAAGGTCTCCACCCAGGCTACGTCGCGGGCCAGCCAGGGATTGCTTCCCTTGGCGGCGGCGCGTGCGTCGAAATAGGCGCTGTCCGCCTGCAGCGCCGTAGGGTCCGCATAGGCCGGGCCCTGCAGGCGTCCGATGCCAGCTACGCCAGGGCGTGGGCAACTGGAGTGATAGAACAGGAAGAGATCGCCGTCGGCCATTTCGCGAAGGTAGTTGCGCGCCTGGTAATTGCGCACCCCATCCCAGCGCGCCTGACCCATGCGCTGCAGCGTCTGGATCGACAATTCGTCGGGCTCGGACTTCATTAGCCAATAGGGCATGAACTTTGCTCCGTAAAAAAGGTCTACGGCGCCCGATGGTTGGTCATTCTGCCCAATTGCGGGTTTCGGAGACTTGGCGGAAAATGCCGCCGATTTCACATCGGCCCCGTCTGGGGACCGCATAACTAGAAGTTCTTCAAGAAACCGTCATTCGGCCAACGTCAGCAGATTGCCTTGAAGGGGGAGGCAACTCGATGAAGCGCAAACCAGATCTTTTGTGGGTATTGGTCGTATTGTTCGGACTTGGAATGGTCACCACCGGTTACACCCAGAGTCTGCTCGAGCGTAACGGCGAGCCGATGGCGAACGAGGCGCCCGTCAACGCGCTGCCGGTAGCTCAGGCCGGATCGCGCTAGACGCCATCTCTCCCCTTTGTCCCTGCCGGGTACCAGCGCCTATCGGTGAGGGTGGCGTGCAGGGGGACGTCCCAGTTGGCCAGCGTCAGCCTGTCCACACGCTGGCATTCATGCGCCAGCCCCAGCAGTAGCGGCTTGCGCCAGCTGCTCTGGCGATGCAGATATGCCAGGCTGCGGTCATAGAAGCCGCCGCCCATCCCGAGACGGCCGCCGTGATCGTCGAATCCCACCAGCGGTAGCAACACCAGATCCAGCGCCCATGGGCGACGTTGGCGGGCTGTGTTCGGCCGTGGTTCGGGAATGCCGAAGCGGTTGCGCAGCAGGCGTTCGCCGGGGCGTACGCGCTGGAACACCATGGCCGTGCGCGGCCAGCGGCGGAGTACGGGCAGATAGGTCGCCTGGCCCCGGCGCTGGGCTGCACGCATCAGGGGACGGGGATCGATCTCGCCGTCGCTGGGCAGGTAGAGCGCGATATGGCGGGCGCGTAGGAAGACCGGTGCATGGCTGAGCTGGCGATACAGGTCGCGTGCGGCCTGGCGTTGCTGGCTGGCATCGAGGGCGCGGCGGCTTTGACGCAACAGGCGGCGCAGTTGGACGCGGCTGAGGGAGTTGGCGTGGATCATGCGGATACTGCCAGGGCTGGCAGGAAGGAAGCGACTCCCCGAAGTGCCGCTGTCGGCTTGACCCTTGAACCCGAAAGTTCAAGGTGGCGAACGCCGTCGGCCGTCAGGCTTTCCGTCGGGCGGACATGCACACGGGCCGAGCGTACGTTCTCCAGGGTGTAGCGTATCGGGAGAGGGACGTGGCCAA
Organism: Pseudomonas sp. R4-15; assembly: GCF_055768815.1. Classification (NCBI taxonomy): domain Bacteria; kingdom Pseudomonadati; phylum Pseudomonadota; class Gammaproteobacteria; order Pseudomonadales; family Pseudomonadaceae; genus Pseudomonas; species Pseudomonas sp. R4-15. The sequence continues at coordinate 223,931 of NZ_CM147293.1, read as the reverse complement.
CTGGCGCACACACCAGGGAGCGGCACCAGTATATCGCAAAGGGCGCTGCGAACATCAATCGCGCGTTTCTTCCTGATCGGTGGCCAGGGCGGCGTCGACGCGCTCCAGCAGGTCACGGACCTGACCGCGGGTGGCGCTGGCGTCGCGCTCCTGGTGCTGCTGGCGGTGCAGCAGCTCGTGGGTGATGTTCAGCGCGGCCATTACCGCGACGCGGTCGGCGCCGATCACCTTGCCGCTGTTGCGGATCTCGCGCATCTTGCCGTCCAGATAGCGCGCGGCGCTCTCCAGGTTGGTGCGTTCGGCCGGTGGGCAGGCGATGCAGTATTCCTTGTCGAGGATCTGCACATTGAGGGTTTCAGGCTGGGTCATGAGTCCTGCTCCAGGGCTTTGAGGCGCGAAATCATCGCTTCGACCTTAAGCCGGGCCATTTCGTTCTTTTCGATGAGTGCGGATCGCTCCTCACGCCACGCGCGTTCGCTGGCGCGTAGGGCGCGATTCTCCGCCTGCAGTGTGTGTACGCGCTGCAACAGACGGTCGAGACCTTCGGCCAGCGCGCGTATTTCGGGATTGTCCATGGTGTCGCCCTTGGCGGCGATGCCCGGATGGCAGGGCTGTGCTGGCAGGGCCGGGCTGCTAGGATACGAAACCCAGATTCTATTGTTTGTGCGTCGATGCGCCTAGCGGCTGTTTGAAATTCCGCTGCATCGCCGCTTTTCCGCTTTTTCCAGCCACGATGGTCGCCATGTCCAGTTCTGCCTATTCCGCCTTTTCCCAACTGCTGGCCGACTCCGGCCAACTGGTCTCCGCCGCCGAACTGCACGGCCTGCTGCTCGGGCGCAGTTGCGCCGGCGCCGGCTTCGATGCCGAGGCCTGGCTCAGTGACGCCGTCGAGTTGCTCGGCAGCGAGCCGGAAGGCGCCGTGCGCCAGGCCCTGATCGGTTTGCAGGAGATGGTTCGCGGCGAGCTCACCGGCGAAGACGCCGCGGTGGTGCTGCTGTTGCCCGATGACGAACTGCCGGTGGCCGAGCGCACCGCCGCCCTCGGTCAATGGTGCCAGGGCTTCCTCGCAGGCTTCGGGGTGATCGCCGGCGACGCGCCCTTGTCGGCGGAGGCGATGGAGGTGCTGCAGGACATGGCCGCGATCGCCCAGGTCGGTAACGACGTGGAGGAGAGCGAGGCCGCCGAGAACGACTACATGGAAGTCATGGAGTACCTGCGCGTGGCCCCGTTGCTGCTCTACGCGGAATGCTCGCGCGCCGCCCCCGCACCGGCACCCGCCGACAAGCCCGCGCTGCACTGAGGCGCCCATGCCCAGCCTGCCGAGAGCGGAGTTCGCCCGGCGCCGCAAGGCGCTGATGGCGCAGATGGAAGTCGACAGCATCGCCATCCTCGCCGCGGCGCCGGTGAAGATGCGCAACCGCGACGTCGAGCATGTCTATCGCCAGGACAGCGATTTCCAGTACCTCACCGGATTTCCAGAGCCGGAAGCGGTGCTGGCGCTGATTCCCGGGCGCGAGCACGGCGAGTACGTGCTGTTCTGCCGCGAGCGCGATCCCCAGCGTGAACTCTGGGAAGGCTTGATGGCCGGCCAGGAAGGCGCGGTGGAGCGCTATGGAGCCGACGACGCCTTTCCCATCGACGATATCGACGACATCCTCCCGGGCCTCATCGAAGGGCGTAGCCGCGTCTACTACGCCATCGGCGCGCACCCGGAGTTCGATGCGCGGTTGCTCGAATGGGTCAACGTGATCCGTGGCAAGGCCGCCCTCGGCGCCCGCCCGCCCAAGGAATTCATCGCCCTCGACCCGCTGCTGCATGACATGCGCCTGTACAAGAGCGCCGCCGAAGTGCGCTTGATGCGCGAGGCCGCGAAGGTCTCGGCGCGCGCCCACGTGCGGGCCATGCAGACGGCGCGCGCCGGCCTCTACGAGTACCACCTCGAGGCCGAGCTGGAGTACGAGTTCCGCAAGGGCGGGGCGAAGATGCCCGCCTATGGCTCGATCGTCGCGGCCGGGCGCAACGGCTGCATCCTCCATTACCAGCAGAACGATGCGCGCTTGCGCGACGGCGACTTGGTGCTGATCGACGCCGGCTGCGAGCTGGATTGCTATGCCAGCGACATCACCCGCACCTTTCCCGTCAGCGGTCGCTTCTCCGCCGAGCAGAAGGCGCTCTACGAGATCGTCCTGGCGGCCAACGAGGAAGCCTTCCGGCACATCGCGCCGGGACGCCACTGGAATGAAGCCCATGAAGCGACCGTGCGGGTGATCACCGCGGGGCTGCTGGAACTCGGCTTGCTCGAAGGCGAGCTGGAGGCGCTGATCGCCAGCGAGGCGTACAAGCGCTTCTACATGCACCGTGCCGGACACTGGCTTGGCCTGGATGTGCATGATGTTGGCGACTACCGCGTCGGCGGCGCCTGGCGCGTGCTGGAGCCGGGCATGTGCCTGACGGTCGAGCCGGGGATCTACATCGGTGCCGAGGACGCCAGCGTGCCACGCAAGTGGCGTGGCATCGGCATTCGCATCGAGGACGACGTGGTGGTGACGAAGAAAGGCTGCGAGGTACTGACCGACGGCGTGCCCAAGCGCGTCGCGGAAATCGAGGCACTGATGGCCGAGGCCCGGGGGACGGTGGCGTGAGCAAGCGATATCAGATAGCGATCATCGGTGGCGGACTGGTTGGCGCCAGCCTGGCCTTGGCGCTGCAGGCCGGCGCGCGCGCGCGCGGTTGGTCGATCCTGCTGGTCGAGCCCTATGCGCCGGGTCACGAATACCAGCCCAGCTACGATGCGCGCTGCTCGGCGCTGTCCTTCGGTACCCGGCGAATCTATGAGCGTCACGGCCTGTGGACGGCGATCGCCGAGCGTGCCGAGGCGATCCGCGACATTCACGTGTCCGAGCGCGGGCGCTTCGGCGCCACCCGCCTGTCGGCGTCGGAAGAGGGCGTCGAGGCGCTCGGCTACGTGGTGGAGAACGCCTGGATCGGCCACTGCCTGTGGCGGGCGCTGGACCCGGAGGTGGTGCAGTGGCGCTGTCCGGCAGAGGTCAACGCACTGCAGCCGCTGGCCGACGGCTATCGTCTGACCCTGGACGACGACAGCCAGATCGATTGCGACCTGGCGGTGCTCGCCGATGGCGGTCGCTCGCGGTTGCGCGAGCAGTTGGGCATCCACGTCAGGCAGACGCCCTACGGGCAGACCGCGCTGATCGCCAACCTGACGCCGGGTCACGATCACCAGGGCCTGGCCTTCGAGCGTTTCAGCGCCGAGGGTCCGCTGGCCCTGTTGCCGCTGCCGGAGAAGCGCTGCGCGCTGGTCTGGACGCGACCGCTGGCGGATGCCGAGCGGCTGCTGGCACTGGACGATGCCGCCTTCCTCGCCGAGTTGCAGGACGCCTTCGGCTACCGTCTGGGCACGCTGCGCCAGGTCGGTGTGCGCCACGCCTATCCGTTGGTGCTCAGCGAGGCCGAGGAGCAGGTTCGCCCGCACCTGGCGGTGCTCGGCAACGCGGCCCACGGCATGCACCCGATCGCCGGGCAGGGCTACAACCTGTCGCTGCGCGACACCCAGGCACTGGCCGACGCCGTGCTGGCCAGCGAGGCACTGCCCGGTGATTTCGGCGTGCTGCAGGCCTACCTGGCCGGGCAGCAACGCGACCAGGCACTGACCGTGGGGTTCTCTGACCAGGTCACCCGGCTGTTCGGGCGCGACAACACGCTGCTCAACCACGGCCGCCACCTCGGTCTGCTGGCATTGGACCTGTTGCCGCCGGCCAAGCGCTGGTTCGCTCGCCAGGCCATGGGGATGGGCGTACGTGCGCTCTGAGGTGCGTCGTGCGCGCAAGGCGCGCTGGCTGCGCTGGTTGATGAACGTCTACCCGCCCTTCGTTGGCGCGGGCATTCGTGTGCGACGGATCAGCGCGGACTTCCGCCAGATCGACGTACGCATGGCGCTGACCTGGTACAACCGCAACTACGTTCGCACCCAGTTCGGCGGCTCCCTGTACAGCATGACCGATCCCTTCTACATGCTGATGCTGATGGAGCTGCTCGGGCGCGACTACGTGGTCTGGGACAAGGCCGCACACATCGAATTCGTCAGCCCCGGGCGAGGCGCGGTACACGCGTGCTTCGTGGTGGACGACGCGCTGCTGGAGCGGGTGCGCGAGCACACCGCCGGTGGCGAGAAGTACCTGCCGCAGATCCATGTCGAGGTGCGCGATGACGCCGGCACCCTGGTCGCGCGAGTACAGAAGACCCTATACGTGCGGCGCAAGCCGCGAGCGAGGAGCGAGACAGCATGACGAGACAGGCGCAACTGGTGGTGGTCGGTGCCGGCATGGTCGGCAGTGCCCTGGCGTTGGCCATGGCCGACAGCGGCCTGGACATCGTGCTGGTCGATGGTGGTGCGGTGGAGCCCTCGGCGTTCGACGCCCAGGCGCCGTTCGAGCCGCGGGTCAGCGCGCTTTCGCTGGCCAGCCAGCGCGTCCTTCAGCGCCTCGGTGCCTGGGACGGCGTGCTCGCCCGGCGTGCCAGCCCCTATGCCGAGATGCATGTCTGGGACGGCGCCGGCACCGGTGAGATCCACTTCAGCGCCGCCAGCGTGCAGGCCGAGGTACTCGGCCACATCGTCGAGAACCGCGTGGTGCAGGACGCCCTGCTCGAGCGCCTGCGGAGCACCGGCGTGGAACGTATCGGCCAGGTTCGCGTGGAACAGTTGCGGCGCTCCGGCGACGGCTGGCTGCTCAGCCTGGCCGACGGCCGCGAGGTGCGTACCCCGCTGCTGGTCGCCGCCGATGGCGCCAATTCGCTGGTGCGCCGCCTGACCGGCTGCGCCACCCGCGAATGGGATTACCTGCACCACGCGATCGTCACCAGCGTGCGTTGCGAGAAGCCGCACCAGCGTGCTGCCTGGCAGCGCTTTACCGACCAGGGTCCGCTGGCCTTCCTGCCCCTCGCCAGCGAGGGAGGTCGCGAATGCTCGATCGTCTGGTCGCTGCCGCCGGCACGCGCCGAACAGATGATGGCGCTGGACGATGCAGCGTTCTGCGCGGCCCTCGGCGAGGCCTTCGAGCTGCGCCTGGGGCGTATCGAATCCGCCGACCCGCGACTGTGCATCCCGCTGCGCCAGCGACATGCCAAGCGTTACGTGCAGCAGGGGCTGGCGCTGATCGGCGATGCTGCACACGTGATCCATCCGTTGGCCGGGCAGGGCGTCAACCTCGGTTTCCTCGATGCCGCGGTGCTGGCCGAGGAACTGCAGAACGGACTCGCCCGTGGCGAGGCGTTGGGCGACCTGCGCCGGCTATCGCGTTTCGAGCGTCGGCGCATGCCCTACAACCTGGCGATGATGGCCTCCATGGAAGGCTTCGAGCGGCTGTTCCAGGCCGACACGCTGCCGCTGCGCTGGTTGCGCAACGCCGGCCTGAAACTGGTGGAAGGGCAGGCGGAGGCCAAGGGCCTGTTCGTACGCCAGGCGCTGGGGTTGTCGGGTGACCTGCCACCGCTGGCGCGCGCCGCCGGCTGATCTGGGGCGCGGCGCCCTTATTCCAGGATGCGCAGGTGGCGCTCCAGGGTTTCCCGCTCGGCGCCGAACCAGGCGCCTGCCTGGGCGTCTTGCGCGGTGTTCGGCGCGGCCTGCCAATCCGGCTCCAGGGTGCCTACCTCGAACAGGCGCACCCGTGGGCCCTGAGGCGTTTCCCAGGATTGCCTTAGACGCCCATCGGCGAGCTTCTCGAAGCCGTCCAGGGGGAGACGCTCACCCCTTCTCGCCGGCAGCGTGGCGCGCTCGACGCGATAGCCGTCGCCGCGATCCACCGCCAGCATCGTATCGCAGGCGAACAACGCCACCAGCGCCGCCGCGTCGCCGGCTGCCTGCCGGGCACGGTCACGCAGGCTGGCGCCCTGCTCGTCCAGGCTGACGGGGCGTCCGCGCACCAGGCCGGCATGGTGCCCGCAGACGATCAGGCCACCGCCGCGATGCAGTACGCGACCGTCATCGGCATCGCATTCCTCCAGCAGGCGGAGGCCGATCAGCGGGCCTCCGCTGGCCTGCAGGCGCCAGTCCTCGACGTAGGCCCCGCTGGGGGCGAACTCGATCATGCAGTTGCCCACCCGTTGCAGCAGCGCCGGCTCCGGCCAGCGGTTGTGCAGCTGCAGGCTCACGCCGCCCTGCCAACTCAGGCGCTGCCCGTCCCACAGGCTGTCCGCGGCCCAGCCCTCATGGTTCGCCAATTGGCGCAACTGCTCGGCGTCGTAGTCCCGCAGCGGGCGCACGGGCGGCGGCGCGACGTCGGGCAGGCGCAGGTCGATAGTGAAGTGGCGGCTCTGTAGCCAGTGCACCTGGGTGCGCTCGTCACTGCGGCCGTCGGCGAAGCTGATGCAGCGGCGGCGGAAGTGCCCGAGCATCCAGTCCGGTACGCCGCCTTCGGCACGCCGGGGGTATTGGCGGGCGAGTTGCAGCAGGTTCATGCGGCACCTCCGGCACATCCCGGGCCGAAGCTGGATAGCCCCAGGCTGCCGTCGGGCAGTCGTAGTTCGCCGGACTCCAGGCGCTGGCGCAGGTAGCTGAAGGTCTGCACGGTCTGTGCGAAGAGATGATCGCCGCAGATCACCGGCGGATAGTCGCGGTCGCCGCGGCGTGCCAGGCCCGGCAGCGGCGCGATACGCGTGGGATAGTCGCAGGCGCAGAAAAGAGGAAAGGCGTAGCGCTCCTCGGCAACCTTGCGCACGCGGTGCGCGGTGGCGACGAACTGGCCGTTGCTGAGCACTTCCAGCATGTCGCCGATGTTGATGACGAAGGCGTCCTCGATCAGCGGCACCTCGATCCATGTGCCGGCGCCGTTCTGCACCTGCAGGCCGGGTGCGGTGGGCAGCAAGATGGTGAAGCACTCGTAATCGGTGTGTGCGCCGATGCCGGGGCGGTCGGCCTGCGGGTCGGGATCGAGTGGGTAGTGGATCAGGCGCAGCTGGCTGGTCGGCTGGCGGGTCAGTGCGGTGAAGCTGTCCTCGGGCAGACCCAGCGCCAGGGCGAAGCCGCGGAACAGTCGCTCACCCAGTGCCAGGGCCGTGCGGTAGTAGGCGCTCACCGCGTCTTGGAACGCCGTCGAGTCCGGCCACTGGGTCGGCCCCAGCAGGGGATAGCGCTGGGGGCCGTCGCGGTAGTCGTAATTGACGTCGTAGGCTTCCTTGAGATCGAAGCCGCCGTCGGCGAAGCGCTCCTCACCTTCCGGCACGTAGCCGCTGTGGTTGCTCGACTGGCCGATATAGAAGCGCATCTTCTCCTCCAGCGGGCGGGCGAAGAAGCGGCGGGCCTGTTCCAGCAAGTCGCCGCGCAGCTCGCGGCCAATGCCGTGTCCGGTGATCTGCAGGAAGCCGACGTTGCGCGCGGCATCGCCGAGACGCTCGGCCACCTGTTGGCGGCGGGAAAGCTCGGGCGAGTCGAGGTCGGCGACGTCGATCAGGGGGATGCTGCTGAAGGTACTCGGTGCCATGGCGAACGGTCCTTAAGGGCCTGTTGACGTTTCGTTCACGGCCGCGCCGGTTCCTATTTTGGCGCGAGACAAGGCGCGAGTCGCAGGGCTTACCGGGGTAAGTCCAAGACGAGCAACGCCGTATCGCGCCAAAATAGGAGCCGGCCCTCCGGGTTGTGCCAGAAATGGCCTGCGCCGTCGTTGCAGGCTTTGCCAAGGGAATGACCATTGGCTTCAGCCTGCGCCTAGTCGCAGGCCATTTCTGGCGACAACGCGGCTCGCGAACGAAACGTCAACAGGCCCCGCGTTACCTGGTCGTCCAGTGGAGCAGCGCGGGCGGGTCGTCCCGCCAGCCGGGAGGCTGCTGCGCGCAGAATGAAGCGATAAGCGTGCCATCCGCGAAACAGGCGCTTGCAGGGTGGGGAGTGCCTGCTGCTGGTGCGCCGAGGCGATGCTTTTGCCTCGATGTTGTGCGTGGAGCGGCGCTGTCCTGGCTTCAAGCCCCGGCTTCCAGCGGCTGCGGCGCTTGGCACGGTATTCGCTAAAACCTCGTACGTGCAGGGTTTGCCCGGGATGTTCCCGGAATCGCGGCACCACAATCTGATCAATGGACGACTAGGGTTCCGATCCGCCGCAAAGCGGGTGCTGGTCCGAGAGTCGTCGACCTCCATCGAGGTTACACGGCGGGATAAAAGCCCGGGAGAACGCGCCTTTCGAAGCGATTCGAAACGTGCCGCGACTCCTGCCCGTGCCTAACCATCGAACCGGAGGTTCCCATGCGTAAGCGCCGTCTACTCTCCCTCGCCGCCGCCGGCCTCGTCGCCGTTCTCGGGGCCAATGCCCACGCGGAAAAGAAAGACCACTTCAACGTCTGCTGGACCCTCTACGCCGGCTGGATGCCCTGGGGCTACGCCAGCACCTCCGGGATCGTCGACAAGTGGGCGAAGAAATACGGCATCAGCATCGATGTCACCCAGCTCAACGACTATGTCGAGTCGATCAACCAGTACACCGCCGGCCAGTTCGACGGCTGCACGATGACCAACATGGACGCGTTGACCATTCCCGCCGCCGGCGGCGTGGACTCCACCGCGCTGATCGTCAGCGACTACTCCAACGGTAACGACGGCCTGCTGATCAAGGGCGAGGGCAAGACCCTGGCCGACCTCAAGGGCAAGCCGGTCAACCTGGTGGAGCTCTCGGTCTCCCACTACTTCCTCGCCCGCGCGCTGGAAAGCGTCGGCATGAGCGAGCGCGACGTGCAGGTGGTGAACACCTCCGATGCCGACATCGTCGCCGCCTTCTCCACGTCGGATGTCGTGGCTGCGGCCACCTGGAACCCGATGCTCGCGGAAATCGCCGCGCAGCCCGGCGTCAGCGAAGTCTATGACTCCTCCAAGCTGCCCGGCGAAATCCTCGACATGATGGTGGTGAACACCCAGACGCTGAAGGACAACCCCGCCCTGGGCAAGGCGCTGACTGGCGCCTGGTTCGAGATCATGGCGCTGATGCAGGCCGGTACGCCTGAATCCGAAGCCGCGCTGAGCGAGATGGCCAAGGCCTCGGGCACCGACCTCGCCGGCTACAAGGCGCAGCTGGCCACCACCCAACTGTTCTACACGCCGAAGGACGCCGTGGCGTTCGTCACCGAAGCGTCGCTGGCGCAGACCATGAGCAAGGTCGCCAACTTCAGCTTCGAGCACGGCATCCTCGGCGAGGGCGCCAGCAGCCCGGACGCCATCGGCATGAGCTTCGCCGGAGACGTGGTTACCGGCGACAAGGGCAACGTCAAGCTGCGCTTCGACCCGACCTACGTGCAGATGGCCGCCGACGGCAAGCTCTGAGCAGACGGGGGGCGCGCCGGCGCGCGTCCCTCGGAGGAACATCATGCGTCTGATCAATCTCCATCCCGGTCGCTCCGGGCGGTTGCTGCTGGTGCTGCTGCCGTTCGCGTTGCTGCTGTTCGCCTATGTCGCCGGTTCCAACGCGCGACTGGCGGAAAACCCCAACGACAAGCTGCTGCCCAGCGCCGCGCAGATGGTCGACGCCGTGCAGCGGCTGGCCTTCGAGGAGGACCGTCGCAGCGGCGACTACCTGTTCTGGCGCGACACCTTGTCCAGCCTGGAGCGCCTGGGCATGGGGCTGGGCGTCTCGGCGCTGCTCGGACTCTGCCTGGGCGTCGCCGCCGGCACCCTACCGTTGCTGCGGGCGCCGCTGTCGCCCCTGGTGGCAGTGCTGTCGATGGTGCCACCGCTGGCGATCCTGCCGATCCTGTTCATCGTCTTCGGCCTCGGCGAGTTGTCCAAGGTGGTGCTGATCACCCTCGGCATCACCCCGGTGATCGCCCGCGACCTGGAGCAGCGCGCCCGGGAGATTCCCGTCGAACTGCTGGTCAAGGCGCAGACCCTGGGCGCCAACACCTGGACGCTGATCCTGCGAGTGGTGTTGCCGCAACTGCTGCCGCGCCTGCTGATCGCCGTGCGCCTGGCGCTGGGTTCCGCCTGGCTGTTCCTGATCGCCGCCGAGGCGATCGCCTCCACCGACGGGCTCGGCTATCGCATCTTCCTGGTGCGCCGTTACCTGGCGATGGACGTGATCCTGCCCTACGTCATCTGGATCACCCTGTTGGCCTGGGCCCTGGACTACCTGCTGCGCCTGATCTCCAGCCGCGCGTTCCCCTGGTACGTGGAGGGCAAGGCATGATCGAGATCCGCAACCTGTGGAAGGAATACGGCGATCAGGTGGTGCTGGAGAACCTGCAGTTGACCGTGCGCGAGGGAGAATTCTGCTCGCTGGTCGGCGCCTCCGGCTGTGGCAAGTCGACCTTCCTGCGCATGCTGCTGGGCCAGGAGCAACCCAGCCGCGGGCAGATCCTGCTCGACGGCGAGCCGTTGCCGAGCGAACCGGATGCCAGCCGTGGCGTGGTGTTCCAGCGCTACTCGGTGTTCCCGCACCTGTCGGTACGCGACAACGTCGCCCTCGGCCTGGAGCTGCCACGCACGCCGCTGCTCGGGCGCCTGCTCGGCAGCGCCAAGCGCCGCGCCCGTGACGAAGCCTGCACGATGCTCGAACGGGTCGGCCTCGGGCATTCCCTGGACAAGTACCCGGCGCAGCTCTCCGGCGGCATGCAGCAACGCCTGGCAATCGCCCAGGCGCTGATCATGAAACCGCGCATGCTGTTGCTCGACGAGCCCTTCGGGGCGCTCGATCCGGGCATCCGCAAGGACATGCACGGGCTGCTGCGCGAGCTCTGGCAGGAAACCCGGCTGACCGTCTTCATGGTCACCCACGATCTCTCCGAGGGCTTCACCCTCGGCAGTCGCGTGCTGGTCTTCGACAAGACCCGCGTCGATCCCCAGGCCCCCGGCGCCTACGGCGCCCGCATCACCTACGACATTCCGCTTTCCCGCCGTGACGGCCCGGCCGCTGTGCCCGCCGAGGTTGCCGCCACGCTGACCCGAGGTATATCCGCATGAACACCGAGCCGACCCTGCGTCCGACGCTCTACGAAGAAACCCTGCCCGGCGGCGGAACCGCCTCGTTCGTCCTCAAACGCGGCCAGTTGCTGCGCCTGAGCGATCTCGAGGGCGGCGCCAACGTGTCGATGATGCTGTTCAACGCCGTGGAGAAAAGCGAGCGGCTGAACCTGCCCGACAGCCTCAAGGGCCAGCACACCGCCAAGCTCACCGTCGGCCATTGCCTGTACTCGGACATGGGCCGGGTGCTCGCCGCGATCACCGCCGACACCTGCGGCTGGCACGACAGCTTCGGCGGCGTACTGAACGCCGAGGAAGTCGCCGAGAAGTACGGCCAAGGCCGTTATCAGGAGCTGCGCAACGGCTTCCACCGCAACGGCGTGGACAACCTGCTGGTGGAAATGGGCAAGTGGAACCTCGGCCTGGCCGACCTGCTGATGGTGGTCAACCTGTTCAGCAAGGTCACCGTCGATGCCGATGGTGCCTTCGCCTTCCACCCCGGCAACAGCCAGGCCGGCGACTACGTCGAGCTGTATGCGCCGATGGACACCCTGGTGGTGCTCACCGCGCTGCAGCACCCGATGGACCCCGATCCGCAGTACGCGCCCAAGCCGGTCGGTTTGCAGATCCGTCGCGCCGTCGGCGACGGCATCAGCGTGCTCTGCCGCACCTCGCGCCCGGAAAACGGCCGCGCCTTCTACAACACCGAACGCCTGTATATCTGAGGAGCGCGCCATGAATCTCACCCCCAGCGACCTGCAGCCCGCCAGCGCCGCATTCCGCCACGAGATCCCGGCCGGCGAGCCCTACCTGTTCGAGGTTAAGGCCGGGCAGACCCTGCGCCTGCACGACCTGGAAGGCAACCAGGCCATCGACACCCTGTTCTTCAGCGCCGCCAGCCCGCGTGAGCGCTACGACGTGCAGCGCACCCTGCGTCGGCAGAACCGCGTCTACCTGGTCGCCGGCAGCGTGCTCTACTCGAACCTCGGCAACCCGATGCTGACCCTCACCGCCGACACCTGCGGCCGCCACGACACCCTCGGTGGCGCCTGCGCCCAGGAAAGCAACACGGTGCGCTACGCCATCGACAAGCGCTCCATGCACAGCTGCCGCGACAACTTCCTGCGCGCCAGTCTGCACGACGGTCGCCTGGGCAAGCCGGACATCAGCGCCAACATCAACTTCTTCATGAACGTGCCGGTCACCCCCGAGGGCGGCCTGACGTTCGAGGACGGCATCTCCGCGCCCGGCAAGTACGTCGAACTGCGCGCCGAGATGGACGTGATCGTGCTGATCTCCAACTGCCCGCAACTGAACAACCCCTGCAACGGCTGGAACCCAACGCCGGCCGAAGTGCTGATCTGGGATTGAGGGTGTGGGCGGTGATGGGTATCGCTGCGCTCAACCTACGCGGCCCGACCCATCCTACGAGGCGCTGGGTGTGTACCCGTAGGATGGGTTGAGCGCAGCGATACCCATCGAGCCCAGCCCAAACCCCGCTGGCCTTTCCGTCCTGGACGACCGGGATGCACACCGAATGACGGCGGGACGGCCCGCCCACTTCGAGGACGCCTCGAATGTTTAGCAAACTGCTGATCGCCAACCGCGGCGCCATCGCCTGCCGCATCCTGCGCACCCTGGACACGCTCGGCGTGCAGGGCGTCGCGGTATACGCCGAGGCGGACGCCGCCAGCCTGCACCTGCAGCAGGCTGGCGAAATCCACAGCCTCGGCGACGGCCCGGCCGCCGCCACCTACCTAGCAGTGGAGAAGATCCTCGCGGTCGCCCGTGCCAGCGGCGCCCAGGCGATCCATCCCGGCTATGGCTTCCTCTCCGAGAACGCCGCCTTCGCCGAGGCCTGCGAGGCCGCCGGCATCGCCTTCGTCGGTCCGACGCCGGCGCAGCTGCGCCTGTTCGGCCTCAAGCACACCGCCCGCGCCCTGGCCCGGGAACATGGCGTGCCGCTGCTCGAAGGCAGCGACCTGCTGGAATCCATCGAGGCGGCGCAGACGGCCGCCGCGACCGTGGGCTTCCCGGTGATGCTCAAGAGCACCGCCGGCGGTGGTGGCATCGGCATGCGCGTGTGCCGCTCGGCGGCCGAACTGGGCGAAGCCTTCGAGGCGGTGCGCCGCCTGGGGCAGAACAACTTCAGCGATGCCGGGGTGTTCGTCGAGAAGTACATCGAGCGCGCCCGCCACCTGGAGGTGCAGGTGTTCGGCGATGGCGCCGGCGAGGTGATCGCCCTGGGCGTGCGCGACTGCTCGGTACAGCGGCGCAACCAGAAGGTGCTCGAGGAAACCCCCGCGCCGAACCTCCCCGAAGGCATAGCCGAAGCACTCTGCGAAGCCGCCGTGCGCCTGGCGCGCGCCGCCAGCTACCGCAGCGCCGGCACCGTCGAGTTCGTTTACGACGACGCAGCGGGGCGCTTCTACTTCCTCGAGGTGAACACCCGCCTGCAGGTCGAGCACGGGGTTACCGAGCAGGTCTGGGGCGTCGACCTGGTGCGTTGGATGATCGAGCTGGCCGCCGGCGAGCTGCCGCCGCTGGCCGAACTGGCCGCGCCGCTCAAACCGCGTGGACACGCCGTGCAGGCGCGGCTGTACGCCGAAGATCCGGGCCGCGACTTCCAGCCCAGCCCCGGCCTGCTCAGCGCCGTGGCTTTCCCGCCGGCGGATGGCCGGCGCCTGCGCATCGATACCTGGGTCGAGGCCGGCTGCGAGATTCCGCCGTACTTCGATCCGATGATCGCCAAGCTGATCGCCTGGTCCGAAGACCGCGCCGGCGCCGTCGCCGCGCTGGACGAGGCGCTGGCGCAGACACAGCTCTACGGCGTGGAGAGCAACCGTGGCTACCTGCGGCAGATCATCGCCGATGCGCCCTTCGCCGAGGGCCGCGCCTGGACCCGCTGCCTGGAGTCCCTGGTGTACCGCGCCGAGACCTTCGAGGTGCTCGCCGCCGGCACCCAGACCACCGTGCAGGACGCCCCCGGTCGCCTCGGCTACTGGGCGGTCGGCGTGCCGCCGTCGGGGCCGATGGACAACCGCGCGCTGCGCCTGGGCAACCGCCTGCTGGGCAACCCGGAAGGTGCCGCGGCGCTGGAAATCACCCTCAGCGGGCCGACCCTGCGTTTCAACACCGACGCCGTGCTGGCGGTGACCGGCGCGCCGATCCCGCTGACCCTCGATGGTGTCGCGCAGCCGATGGACACCGCGCTGCACGTCGCCGCCGGCAGCACCCTGGCGCTCGGCACCCTGGCCGGCGTCGGCGCACGCAGCTACCTGTGCCTGCGCGGCGGCCTGCAGGTGCCCGACTACCTGGGCAGCAAGAGCACCTTCACCCTCGGCCAGTTCGGCGGCCATGCCGGTCGCGCGCTGCGTGCCGGCGACGTGCTGCACCTGGCGCCGCTGGCCGATGCCAGTGCCGGCGCGCAACTGCCCGCCGGGCTCTATCCGCCGCTGCCGGCGCTGCGTGAACTGCGGGTGATCTACGGCCCGCACGGCGCGCCGGAATACTTCACCCCGGCCTACATGCAGGCGTTCTTCGCCGCCGAATGGGAAGTGCACTTCAACTCCAGCCGCACCGGCGTGCGGCTGATCGGGCCGAAGCCCGAGTGGGTGCGCGAGAGCGGCGGCGAGGCGGGTCTGCACCCGTCGAACATCCACGACAACCCCTACGCGGTCGGCGCCATCGACTTCACCGGCGACATGCCGGTGATCCTCGGCCCGGACGGCCCGAGCCTCGGCGGCTTCGTCTGCCCGGTGACCATCATCGAGGCCGACCTCTGGCAGATGGGCCAGCTCAAGGCCGGCGACAAGCTGCGCTTCGTGCCGGTGGACGTCGCCCAGGCGCGCGCCCTGGCGCAGGCCCAGGCCGAGGAGTACCGCAACCTGGCGCCGCTGGCCTGCGAGCTCAAGCCTGCGACCGAACCGGCCTCGCCGATCGTCCTCGACCTGGGCGCCGAAGACACCCGGCTGATCGCACGGCTCTCCGGTGATACCCACCTGCTGTTGGAAATCGGCCCGGCCGAGCTGGACCTGGTGCTGCGTTTCCGCGGCCACGCGCTGATGCAGGCGCTGGAAGCCCAGGCGCTGGACGGGGTGATCGACCTGACCCCGGGCATCCGCTCGCTGCAGGTGCACTACCAGCCCGAGACGCTGCCGCTGCAGCGCCTGCTCGATAGCGTCGCCGGGCTGTGGGACGCCGTCTGCGCCAGCGGCGACCTGACGGTGCCGTCGCGCATCGTCCACCTGCCGCTGTCCTGGGACGACCCGGCCTGCCGCCTGGCTATCGAGAAGTACATGACCACGGTGCGCAAGGACGCGCCCTGGTGCCCGAGCAACCTGGAGTTCATCCGCCGCATCAACGAGCTGGCCGACATCGATGAGGTCTATCGCACGGTGTTCGACGCCAGCTACCTGGTGATGGGCCTGGGCGACGTCTACCTCGGCGCGCCGGTGGCCACGCCGCTGGACCCGCGACATCGTCTGGTGACCACCAAGTACAACCCGGCGCGCACCTGGACCGCGGAGAACTCCGTGGGCATCGGCGGCGCCTACCTGTGCGTGTACGGCATGGAAGGCCCCGGCGGTTACCAGTTCGTCGGCCGCACCCTGCAGATGTGGAACCGCTACCGCGAGGTCGAGGCCTTCCACGGCAAGCCCTGGCTGCTGCGCTTCTTCGACCAGATCCGCTTCTACCCGGTGTCCGCCGAGGAGCTGCTGCAGATTCGCCGCGACTTCCCGCTGGGCCGCTACCCGCTGCGCATCGAGCAGAGCGAGCTGTCGCTGGCCGACTACCAGCGCTTCCTCGCCGCCGAGGCCGACGGCATCGAGGCATTCCGCACGCACCAGCGCGCGGCCTTCGATGCCGAGCGGCAGCGCTGGATCGCCAACGGCCAGGCCGAGTTCGAGCTGGAGGAGCCGGCGCCGGAAGCGGAGGCCGACGCGCCGCTGGCCGCCGGTCAGCAGGCGGTGGAGAGCCACATCGCCGGCAACCTCTGGCAGCTGGCGGTGGAGGAGGGCGCGCGGGTCGAGGCCGGCGACACCCTGGTGATCCTCGAGTCGATGAAGATGGAAATCCCCTTGCTGGCGCCCTGCGCCGGCGTGGTCCGCGAGATCCTCGCGCAGCCGGGCAGCGCCGTGCGCGCCGGCCAGCGGGTGGCGGTGATCGAGCAGGACTGAGGGCCGGGACGGCGCGTTAGGCGCGCCGCGGCAGGGCGAAGCTGGCGAGGAACAGGCCGGCGGCGCAGACCACGATGGACGGCCCGGCCGGGGTGTCCTGGTACCAGGACAGGCTCAGCCCCAGGCACACCGCGAGCATGCCCAGCGCGCTGGCCCCGGCGGCCATCTGCTCGGGCGTGCGGGCGTGGCGCTGTGCAGCAGCGGCGGGAATGATCAGCAGCGAGGTGATCAGCAGCACGCCGACGATCTTCATCGCCACGGCGATGACGATGGCGATCAGCAGCATCAGCGCCAGGCGGATGCCGGCCACCGGCAGGCCTTCGACCTTCGCCAGCTCCTCGTGCACGGTGACCGCCAGCAGCGGCCGCCAGAGCAGTGCCAGGCCCACCAGCACCAGCGCGCCGCCGCCGACGATCCAGGCGAGGTCGCCGGCGCTGACCGCCAGCAGGTCACCGAACAGGTAGTTCATCAGGTCGATGCGCACATCCTGCATGAAGCTCAGCGCCACCAGCCCGAGGGACAGGGTGCTGTGCGCGAGGATCCCCAGCAGGGTGTCCGAGGCCAGCGGCTGGCGTTGCTGCAGGGTGGTCAGCAGCAGTGCCAGCAGCAGGCAGCAGGCAGTCACTGCAAGCATCGGGCTGACGTCCAGCAGCAGGCCCAGTGCGACCCCGAGCAGGGCGGCATGGGACAGGGTGTCGCCGAAGTAGGCCATGCGCCGCCAGACCACGAAGGAGCCGAGCGGGCCTGCTACCAGCGCCAGGGCCAGCCCGGCGAGCAGCGCGTTGACGAGAAAGTCAGTCATGTTTGCAGTGGGGACCGTGTACGTGGGGCGCGACGACGCTGCCGTGCAGGTCGTGATCGTGGTCGTGGTGGTGCTGGTAGATGGCCAGCGAGCGGGCATCGTTGCCGAACAGTTCGACGAAGGCCGGGTCCGTGCTGACCTGCTCGGGATGCCCGGAGCAGCACACGTGGCCGTTCAGGCAGATCACCTGGTCGGTGGCGCTCATCACCAGGTGCAGGTCGTGGGAAACCATCAGCACGGCGCAACCATGGCGCTCGCGCAGGCGTCCGATCAGCCGGTAGAGTTCGGCCTGGCCGGCGACGTCGACGCCCTGCACCGGCTCGTCGAGCACCAGCAACTGGGGTTCGCGCAGCAGCGCCCGGGCCAGCAGCACGCGCTGCATCTCGCCGCCGGAGATCGCCTGCACCGGGCTGTCGATCACCTGGGGCGCGCCGACCTCTTCGAGCGCCGCGCGGGCACGGGCACGATCGACCTTGGGCAGCAGTTGCAGGAAGCGCAGCACGGTCAGCGGCAGCGTGGCGTCCACCTGCAGCTTCTGCGGCATGTAGCCGATGCGCAGCTGCGGCTGGCGCCAGACTTCGCCGCGCTGCGGCTTGAGCAGGCCGAGCACGACCCGCACCAGGGTGGTCTTGCCGGCGCCGTTGGGGCCGATCAGGGTGACGATGCGCCCCGGCTGCAGGGCCAGGTCGACGCCATCGAGGATGCTGCGGCCGGAAAAGCTGATGGCGACATCCGTCAGGCGCAGCAGCGCATCGCTCATGCCGCCTCCTGGCAAGCCGCGCAGAGTCCCAGCACCTCGACCATCTGCGCTTCGGCGGCGAAGCCCAGGGTCTTCGCGCCTGCGTTGATCGCCTCGCTGATCTGCTCGCCCTGCATCTCGATCGCCGAGTGGCATTCGCGGCAGATGAGGAACTGTCCCTGGTGGGCGTGTGCCGGGTGGTTGCAGCCGATGAAGGCGTTGAGCGAGGCGAGGCGATGCACCAGGCCGTTTTCCTGGAGGAACTCCAGGGCGCGGTAGACGGTGGGCGGCGCGGCCTTGCGGCCATCGTCGGCGCTGAGTACGGCGAGGATGTCGTAGGCACCGAGCGGCTTGTGGCTCTGCCAGACCAGTTCCAGCACGCGCTTGCGCAGCGCGGTCAGCCGTGTGCCCTGGCGTGCGCAGAGCACTTCGGCCTCGGCCAGGGCGCTGTGTACGCAGTGGCTGTGGTCGTGGGGACGAAAGGCGAGGGGAGTCTTCATGGGCGACGTCCTTGGGTAGAGACGTTATTCTATTGCCCTTTGTCCTCCAGGTCTGCCTCCAGTGATCCGCCTGCTCGTTGCCTTCGCGCTCTTTCTCTCCGCCACCCTGGCCCAGGCCGAGGTGCGCCTGCTCACCAGCATCAAGCCGCTGCAACTGATCGCCGCGGCGGTGCAGGACGGTGTGGGCGAGCCGCAGGTGCTGTTGCCGCCGGGCGCCTCGCCGCACCACTTCGCCCTGCGCCCCTCGGACCTGCGGCGTTTGCAGCAGGCCGACCTGTTCTACTGGGTGGGCCCCAATCTGGAGGCCTTCCTCGGCAAGGTGCTGGTGCAGCGCAAGGGACCGAGCGTGGCGCTGCAGCAATTGCCTGGGCTGTATCTGCGGCATTTCCCGCAGACTGCGCAGGCCCATGAGCACGAGCACGAGCACGAGCACGAGGATGCAGACGCCGATCACGATCACGCCCCGGGCGCGCTCGATGCCCACCTCTGGCTGGCGCCGGCCAACGCCAGGGTGATCGCGGCGAGCATGGCGGCCGACCTGTCCGCGGCCGATCCCGCCAACGCGGCCCGCTACGCGGCCAACCTGGCGACCTTCGAAAAGCGCCTGACGCAAGTGGACGCACAGCTGGGTCCGCGTCTGGCCGGTCTGGCGAACAAGCCGTTCTTCGTCTTCCACGACGCCTATGGCTACTTCGAGGAACACTATGGACTGCAGCATGCCGGCGTCTTCAGCGTGCTCGGCGAGGTCCAGCCGGGCGCCCGCCACGTGGCGGCAATGCGCGCCGCGCTGCAACAGGCCGGGCCGTCCTGCGTGTTCAGCGAGCCGCCGGTGCTGCCGCGCCTGGCGGCGACCCTGACGGAGGGGCTGCCGGCACGCCTGGAGCAGCTCGATGCGCTGGGGATGGACATCCCCGCCGACGCCGAGGGCTACCCGGTGCTGCTCGAACAGTTGGGCGGCTCGCTGGCGAACTGCCTGGAGTCGCTCTGACGCAGGAACCGATTGTCCGCGCCGTTGATTTGCATCACTCGGTCTTTGTCCATACTGCCTAGGGTCTCATTTCCACCAGGACAGGAGGCGCGAGATGGACAAGGCGGATCAAGGCGGCACCCTGGACGAGCGGGCGGCACGGGTCGAGATTCCCCTGCAACCGGCCTCCGAGGATATCTGGGCGCAGAAGTACCGGCTCAGCGACCGCAATGGCGTGCCCCTGGACGCCAGCGTGGACGCCACTTGGCAACGGGTGGCGCGGGCGCTGGCCGAGGTCGAGGAGGCTCCGCGCCGCGAGCACTGGTACGCGGAATTCCTCTGGGCCCTGCGCAACGGCGCGATTCCTGCCGGGCGGATCATCTCCAATGCCGGCGCCCAGGCGCACAAGCCGGCGACCTCGACCATCAATTGCACGGTCTCGGGCAACATCCGCGACTCGATGGACGACATCCTCGGCAAGGTCCACGAGGCCGGGCTGACCCTCAAGGCCGGCTGCGGCATCGGCTACGAGTTCTCCACCCTGCGCCCACGCGGCTCCTTCGTCTCCGGCGCCGGTGCGCACACCAGTGGGCCGCTGTCGTTCATGGACGTGTTCGACAAGATGTGCTTCACCGTCAGTTCCGCCGGTGGCCGGCGTGGTGCGCAGATGGGCACCTTCGACGTAGCCCATCCGGACGTGCGCGAATTCATCCGCGCCAAGCGCGAGGACGGTCGCCTGCGCCAGTTCAACCTCAGCCTGCTGATCACCGATGGCTTCATGCAGGCGGTACGCGAGGACGGCGACTGGCCGCTGATCTTCCCGCTGCACGCCAAGGAGCTCCCCGAGGTGGACCTCGACGACAGCGACACGGTGCTCTGGCGCGAATGGCCGATTCATGAGGAGTACCGGGTGCGCGAGGACGGCCTGGTCGCCTGTCGGGTCTACGGGCGCGTGCGGGCCCGGCACCTGTGGGACATGATCATGGCCTCCACCTACGACTTCGCCGAGCCGGGCTTCATCCTCATCGACCGGGTCAACGAGCTGAACAACAACTGGTGGTGCGAACGCATCCGCGCGACCAACCCGTGCGTCACCGCCGACACCTGGGTCCACACCCGCGAAGGACCACGCCAGGTCGGCGAGCTGATCGGCCGCCCCTTCGTCGCCCGTGTCGACGGCAGCGAGCATGCCAGTACGGCTGAAGGCTTCTTCCTCACCGCGCGCAAACCGGTGCTGCGTCTGGCGCTGCGCGAGGGTCAGCAATTGCGCCTGACTGCCGACCATCGCGTGCGCCGTGTCGTGCGACAGACTCGCTGGAGCCTGGAAAGCGAATGGTGCGCGGCGGGCCAGTTGCAACCCGGCGATCGGCTGCTGCTCAACGATCATCGGCAGACCCCGCACTGGCCGGGCACGCTGTCGGCGGAGCAGGGCTATTTGCTCGGCCTGCTACTGGGTGACGGCACCCTGAAAAGCGACTGCGCGGTGCTCAGTGTGTGGCGCGCGGCGGCTCAGGCGAATGCGCCGGCCTCCTGCGGAGCTGCCGCCCAGGCGCTGATGGCGGAGGCGCTGCGCTGCATCGAGTCGCTGCCTGGTAACCGCCGCAGCGACTTCGCCGGCTGGATGGTGGTGCCCGGGCGTGGCGAATGGCGGCTGAAATCCGTAGCGCTGCGTGATCTAGCCTTCGAGCTGGGCCTGGCGCCGGGCGCCAAGGCGATCACGCCGGCGCTGGAGAAGGCCTCCAGCGAGGCATGCCGGGGCTTCCTGCGCGGCTTTTTCGACGCAGACGGAAGCGTCCAGGGTAGCCAGGCCAAGGGTGTCTCCGTGCGCCTGGCGCAATCCGACCGGGTGTGTCTGCAGGCCATGCAGCGGATACTCGGACGGCTGGGGATTCTTTCGACGATCTACGCGCGCCGGGTGGCCGGCAGCGCGCTGCTACCGGATGGCCGCGGTGGGGCGCGCGATTACCCGACCCAGGCGCAGTACGAACTGGTCATCAGCGGCGAGGGCCTGGCGGACTATGCAGCGCTGATCGGCTTTGCCGACAGTGACAAGGCGGCGAAGCTGGCGCGAGCGCTGGCGGGTTATCGGCGCAAGCTCAACCGCAGCCGCTTCGTCGCCTGTGTCGAGTCGCTCAGCGAGGACGGCTGCGAGGACGTCTACGATGTGCAGATCCCCGGCATCAATCGCTTCGACGCAAATGGCCTGCACGCCCACAACTGCGGCGAGCAACCGCTGCCGCCCTACGGCTCCTGCCTGCTCGGTTCGGTGAACCTGACCGGCTTCGTGCTCGATCCCTTCGGCGCCGAGGCGCGCTTCGACTGGGAGCGCTTCCGCCGGGTGGTGCGGGTGTTCACGCGCATGCTCGACAACGTGGTGGAGATCAACGGTCTGCCGCTGGAACAGCAGCGCGCGGAGATCCTCGGCAAGCGTCGCCACGGCATGGGTTTCCTCGGCCTGGGTTCGGCGCTGACCCTGCTCAAGCTGCGCTACGGCAGCCCGGAGGCCTGCGTGTTCACCGAGGAGGTGGCGCGCGAGATGGCGCTGGTCGGCTGGGATGTGGCGCTGGAACTCTCCCGGGAGAAAGGTCCGGCGCCGCTGCTGGCCGAGGAATTCGAGGTCACCGCCGAGATGCTGCGTCAGCGTCCGGAAATGGCCGCCGACGGCGTGGCGGTCGGCGACAGGTTGCCAGGACGGGTGCTCCACGCGAAGTACTCGCGCTACCTGCAGAAGATCGCCGAGCACGCGCCAGAGCTGGTCGCGGCGCTGGCCGCGGAGGGCGCCCGCTTCACCCACCACAGCTCCATCGCGCCCACCGGCACCATCAGTCTGAGCCTGGCCAACAACGCCTCCAATGGCATCGAGCCGAGCTTCGCGCATCACTATTCGCGCAACCTGATCCGCCCCGGGCGCAAGGCCAAGGAGAAGGTCGAGGTGTTCAGCTACGAGCTGCTCGCCTATCGCCAGTGGGTCGATGGTCAGGCGCGGCCGGATGCCGAGGACGCGACGCATCGCCTGCCGGACTATTTCGTCGCGGCGGATGAGGTGACGCCGACCCAGCACGTGGACATCCAGGCGGCGGCGCAGAAGTGGGTCGACTCGTCGATCTCGAAGACCGCCAACGTGCCCACCGACTACCCCTTCGAGCAGTTCAAGGATATCTACCTGTACGCCTGGCAGCAGGGCCTGAAGGGCTGCACCACCTTCCGCTTCAACCCGGCGGCGTTCCAGGGCGTGCTGGTCAAGGACAGCGATCTCGCCAACACCCTCTATCGCTTCGAGCTGGAGGACGGTCGCGTCCTCGAGCTGCGCGGCAACGAGGAAGTGGAGTACGACGGTGAGGTGAATACCGCGGCCAACCTGTTCGATGCCCTCAAGGAGGGCTACTACGGCAAGTACTGAGGATTTCCGAGATGCCCGTGAAGATCGAGCAACGCATCAAGAGTTTCCGGGTGGTCGACCCCAGTGTCGAGCACACGGCCAGCGAATCCAGCGCCGAGGAGGGCGGTAGCAAGCCGGTACAGATGAACGAGGCGCTGGAGCGCCCCGAGGTACTGATCGGCTCCACCTACAAGATCAAGTCGCCGTTGTTCGAGCATGCGCTCTACGTGACGGTCAATGACGTACTGCTCAACGCCGGCACGCCCCACGAGCAGCGCCGACCCTTCGAGATCTTCATCAACTCGAAGAACATGGATCACTTCCAGTGGATCGTCGCGCTTACCCGGATCATGTCCGCGGTGTTCCGCAAGGGCGGCGACTGCACCTTCCTGGTCGAAGAGCTCAAGGCGGTGTTCGACCCGCGCGGCGGCTACCTGAAGAAGGGCGGGGTCTACATGCCCTCGATCGTCGCGGAGATCGGTGCGGTGCTGGAGCGCCATCTCATCGCCATTGGCCTGATGGAGGGGCAGGGCCTGGATGAGGCGCAGAAGCGCTACCTGGCGGAGAAGCGCGCCGCTTACGAGGCCAGCCAGGGCGCCAGCACCGCCGAGCCCGGTGACGGTTTTCCGCCCGGGGCGCAGCTATGCAGCAAGTGCAGCACCCAGGCGGTGATCCAGATGGACGGCTGCGCCACCTGCCTCAACTGCGGCCACTCCAAGTGCGGTTGAGACGGGCGCTCAGAGCGCCATCGGCAGTGGGATAGCCACCTGCTGCCGATGGCGCAGGCGCTGGAGAAATTCGCCCGGATCATGGATCAGCACCTCCTGGCCGGCGAAGGCCTCGGCGGCAATCGCCCGAGACAGCCAGAAGCGCAGGCAGGCGAGGCGCAGCATCAACGGCCAGAGTTCGACTTCGGCGACGCTGAAGTGGCGTTGTGCGGCGTAGGCGGCGAGCAAGGATTCGGCCCGTTGCGTATCGAGGCGTCCGCTGGCGTCGGAGCACCAGTCGTTCACCGCGATGGCCAGGTCGTAGAGCATCGGCCCGGAGCAGGCGTTGTAGAAGTCGATGACCCCGGCCAGGTGCGCGCCTTCGAACAGCGCGTTGTCCTTGAACAGGTCCGCATGCAGGTTGGCCCGCGGCAGGGCCTGGATCGCCTGCTGTTGCGTGCCGACCTCGGCGAGCACGGCTTCGAGCATCTGCCGGTCGGCCTCGGCGAGGCCGGCGAGTTGCGCGGGCGCCTGGGAGAGCATCCAGTCGATGCCTCGGTCGCTGCGTCGTTCGAGCATCCGGGCGCCGCACGTGGCCAGGTGCAGGCGGCCCTGGAAGTCACCGACCTCACGGCAGTGGTGGGGATTGGGCTCGCGCAGGTGGTTGCCGGCGAGGCGTGGCTGCAGCAGTGCGGGGCGCTCCTTGAGACGCCGCAAGGCGTGGCCGTCGCGTCCGGGGATGGCGTAGGGCACCGGAAGTCGCGCCTGGTGCAGCACTTCGAGCAGTTCCACGAAGAATGGCAGGTCCTGCACGGGGCCGCGCTCGACCAGCGTCAGTACGTATTCGCCCGACTCCAGGCTGACGAAGAAATTGCTGTTCTCGCTACCGGCGGCGATGCCCTGGAAGCCGCGCAGGCGACCCAGGTCGTAGTCGGCGAGGAAGGCTTCGAGTTCGTCGAAGGCGAGAGGGGTGAAGACCGACATCGATTGTCCCGTTGTAAGGCATAAAAACGTGAAGGGGCGCGGTGGCCGGTACACGGCCGCGAGGCCCGGCCATGATAATCTGTGCCCATTCATTCATGTGGTGCGGCCATTCTAGGCTTCGGCGCGGTTTCCTCACAGGCTCGTGGGCGACCTTGCTCCAGCCTGGCGCCGACCGCTCTCGCAAAGGTTGATCCCCTGCATGAGCCAGACCCCCCTCGTCCTGGTGGACGGTTCCTCCTACCTGTACCGCGCCTTCCACGCCCTGCCGCCGCTGACCGCATCCAATGGCAAGCCCACCGGCGCGGTGAAGGGCGTGCTGAACATGCTTCTGAGCCTGCGCCGGCAGTACCCGCAGAGCCCCTTCGCGGTGGTCTTCGATGCCAAGGGCCCGACCTTCCGCGACGAGATGTTCGCCGAGTACAAGGCCCAGCGCCCGCCCATGCCCGACGATCTGCGCGTGCAGATCGAGCCGCTGCACGCCTGCGTGCGCGCCCTCGGGCTGCCGCTGCTGTGCGTCGAGGGCGTCGAGGCGGATGACGTCATCGGCACCCTGGCGCGGCAGTGCGCGGCGCTGGGGCGTGACGTGGTGATTTCCACCGGCGACAAGGACATGGCGCAACTGGTCTGTCCGCATGTCACCCTGGTCAACACCATGACCGGCAGCGTCTACGACATCGAGGGCGTGAAGAACAAGTTCGGCGTCGGTCCGGAATTGATCATCGACTTCCTCGCGCTGATGGGCGACAAGGTCGACAACATCCCCGGAGTGCCGGGGGTCGGCGAGAAGACGGCCTGCGGTCTGCTCAACGGTATCGAGGGCGGCCTGGAAGGCCTCTACGCCAACCTCGACCAGGTCGCCGGCCTGCCGATCCGCGGCGCCAAGAGTCTCGGCGCCAAGCTCGAGGAGCATCGCGATGCGGCGTTTCTCTCCTACACCCTGGCGACCATCAAGACGGATGTGACGCTGGATGTGGAGGTGACCGACCTGATGCCCGGTGAGCCGCACCGCGAGGCGTTGATCGCGCTGTACCGCGAGCTGGAGTTCAAGAACTGGCTGGACGACCTGCTGCGCGAGGCCAAGGCGGCCGAGAGCGGTGAGGAAGCGGCTGGCGAGCCGTCGATCCAGGCCGAAGCCGAGTACGAGGTGGTGCTCGAACAGGCGCAGTTCGACACCTGGCTGGAGCGTCTGCGCGGCGCCAGCGCCTTCGCCTTCGACACCGAGACCACCAGCATCGACGCCCAGCGCGCCGACCTGGTCGGCGTGTCCTTCGCCGTGGAGGAGGGCCAGGCCGCCTACGTGCCGCTGGCACACAGCTACATGGGCGCGCCGACGCAGCTCGACCTCGACGCGGTGCTGGCGGCGCTCAAGCCGCTGCTGGAGGATGCCGCGCGGGCGAAGATCTGCCAGCACGGCAAGTACGACATGAACGTGCTGATGCGCTACGGCATCGAGCTGCGCGGGCTGGCCTTCGACACCATGCTCGAATCCTACGTGCTCGACGCCACTGCCACCCGCCACGACATGGACAGCCTGGCGCTGAAGTATCTGGGCCGCGGCACCATCCGCTTCGAGGAGATCGCCGGCAAGGGCGCCAAGCAGCTGACCTTCGATCAGATCGCCATCGAGCAGGCAGGCCCCTACGCCGCCGAGGATGCCGACGTCACCCTGCGCCTGCACCAGAAGCTGTGGCAGAAGCTGGAGACGATCCCGTCGTTGGCCAAGGTGCTGCGCGAGATCGAGATGCCACTGGTGCCGGTGCTGGCGCGCATCGAGCGCAACGGTGCGCTGGTCGATGCCAAGCGCCTCGGCGAGCAGAGCCTGGAACTGGCGGAGAAGCTCGAGCGCCTGGAGCGCGAGGCCTTCGACATCGCCGGCGAAGAATTCAACCTGGGCTCGCCCAAGCAACTGGGCGCGATCCTCTACGAGAAGCTCGGTTGCCCGGTGCTGTCGAAGACCGCCGGCGGCCAGCCATCCACCGCCGAGGGTGTGCTCGCCGAGCTGGCCGAGCAGGACTACCCGCTGCCCAAGGTGATCATGCAGCACCGCAGCCTGAGCAAGCTCAAGGGCACCTACACCGACAAGCTGCCGCAGCAGATCAACCCGCGCACCGGGCGCATCCACACCAGCTACCACCAGGCGGTGACTGCCACCGGGCGGTTGTCCTCGTCCGATCCGAACCTGCAGAACATCCCGATCCGTACTGCCGAAGGGCGGCGCATTCGCCAGGCCTTCGTCGCCCCCGAGGGCTACCGCCTGCTGGCGGCGGACTACTCGCAGATCGAGCTGCGCATCATGGCCCACCTGGCCCAGGACGCCGGCCTGCTGCACGCCTTCCAGAACGACCTGGACATCCACCGTGCCACCGCCGCCGAGGTGATGGGCGTGGGGCTGGACGCGGTGACTTCCGAGCAGCGCCGCAGCGCCAAGGCGATCAACTTCGGACTGATCTACGGCATGAGCGCCTTTGGCCTCGCCAAGCAGATCGGCGTCGATCGCAAGGAGGCGCAGGCCTACATCGACCGTTACTTCCAGCGCTATCCCGGGGTGCTCGACTACATGGAGCGCACCCGCGCCCAGGCGGCCGAGCAGGGCTTCGTCGAGACGCTCTTCGGCCGGCGCCTGTACCTGCCGGAGATCGCCTCGAAGAACGCGGCGATGCGCAAGGCGGCTGAGCGCACGGCGATCAATGCGCCGATGCAGGGTACCGCGGCGGACATCATGAAGCGCGCCATGGTCGCGGTCGACGAATGGTTGCAATCCTCCGGCGTGGATGCCCGCGTGATTCTCCAGGTACACGACGAACTGGTGCTGGAGGTGCGCGAGGCCGCGCTGGACGAGGTGCGCGGGCAGGTCGTGAAACTGATGAGCGACGCGGCCGAGCTGTCGGTACCGCTGCGGGTTGAAGCCGGTGTGGGCGGCAACTGGGATGAGGCGCACTAAAAACTTCGTGGTGCAGTGAACTTTTGCCCGTTTGTGGGAGTCTGAGCTGCTGAATGGGTGAAGCCGTTCAAATGCTCCTTGTTGTGTTTAGTGTTGGCAGATATCCGGGCCTCGCCCTAGCGGTCCGGAGTTGGACCCCGAACTTCCCCTCCCCATACGAAGTTCGGGGTTTTTTTTCGCCTGGATTTTCTCCGAGGCCGTGAACGGAACATCCGCAGGCCCGGGCAAAAAAAATCCGCTGCGGTTGCCCGGCAGCGGATTCTCGGGTAACGCGTTCGAGATCAGAGCTTGATTTCGACGTAGGCCTCATCGCGAATCTGGCGCAGCCAGTTCTGCAGCTCTTCGTCGTACTTGCGGTTACGCAGCAGGTTGCGTGCCTGCTGTTCGCGCGCTTGCTGGGTGTTGTCGCTGGCGCGACGGCCAAGCACTTCCAGAACGTGCCAGCCGAAGGGGCTCTTGAACGGCTTGGACAGCTCGTTGACCGGGGTCTCGTTCATCACGCGACGGAATTCGGGGACCAGGACGTCCGGGGAAACCCAGCCCAGGTCGCCACCGTTGAGCGCCGAGCCCGGATCTTCCGAGAAGCTGCGTGCGAGGTCGGCGAAGTTTTCCCCGTTCTTGATGCGCTGGTAGAGGCGCTCGGCCAGGCGTTCGGTCTCGGCTTCGCTGCGGATCTCGCTGGGCTTGAGCAGGATATGGCGGACATGTACTTCGTCGACCATCTGGTTCTGTCCGCCACGCTTGCCCAGCACCTTGAGGATGATGAAGCCGGAGGGGGTACGGATCGGCTGGGTGATGTCGCCGTCGTTCATGGAACCGACCATGGCGTCGAACGGGGGCGGCAACTGGGCGGCCTTGCGCCAGCCGAGTGCGCCGCCTTCGAGGGCGTTGTCGCCCGCGGAGCGGGCGATTGCCGTACGGGCGAAGTCGGCGCCGTTCTGCAACTGCTGGTAGATCTCATTGGCCTGACGCTCGGCAGCCTCGATGGCTTCGGAGGTGGCGCCATCGGGGAGCGGAACGATGATGTTGGCCAGGTTGTACTCTTCGGACAACTGCAGCTTGCCCAGGTCCGAGGCGAGGAAGTTCTGCACCTCCTGATCGGTGACCTGGATGCGCTCGGCGACACGCGCCTGGCGCACACGGCTGAGGATCATCTCGCGACGTACCTGCTCGCGGGCCTGCTCGAAGGAGAGTCCGTCCTTGGCCACCGCGGAGCGGAATTGCTCGAGGCTCATGCCGTTGCGCTGGGCGATGGTCTGCATGGCGTCGTTGAGCTCATCGTCGCCAATGCGGATGCCGGCGCGCTGGCCCATCTGCAACTGGAGATTCTCCAGCACCAGGCGGTCGAGCACCTGACGCTCGAGCTGGTCGTGCGGCGGCTGCTCGGCGCCCTGACGGGCGATGTTCTGCTCGACCTCGGTGACGCGCTGGTCGAGCTGGCTCTTCATGATCACGTCGTTGTCGACGATGGCGACGATGCGGTCCAGCGGCTGGACTTGCGCCTGGGCGCCGGCGCCCAGCAGGAGTGCGCCCAACAGCAGGGGGCGCAACTTGTCAGAAAGCTTTTTCTTCACGTTCGCTATAACCTTCGATGCCTTGGGTGAGGAAGGACTCGACGTTGTTGCCGGTCACGCCGCCCAACCCTTTGAGGACGATCTGCAAGAAGATGCCGCGGTCGGGCTGATCGTTGCGATCGGGGTTCAGGCTGCGCTCGTCGTAGTCGATCCAGTAGCGGTTGACCACGCGCAGTTTCCAGCAGCAGCTGTCGTACTCGAAGCCACCGAAGGCTTCCAGAGTACGGTTGCGGTTGTAGTCGTACTGCCAGCGGCTGATCAGGCTCCACTGCGGACCCAGGGGCCAGATGGTGGAGAGGTCGTGCTGGCTGATCTTGTAGTAGTCCTTGATGTAGTTCGGGTTTGCGGAACCGTCCGCAAGGGTCTCCGAGCCATAGTCGCTGCCGGTCTTCCAGGTACCGGTGGCACGGTCGAAGCGCACCGCGTCGTTGCGATAGCGGTAGCCCAGGTTGACGATCTTGCGCGGCTCGTCTTCCGGCTGGTAGTGGAACATCGCGCTGCCCGAGCGGGTGACGTGCTGGTCCGGGTCCCAGTTGAAGGTGGAGGTCAGGCGCCAGTCGCGGTTGAAGCGGAACTGGTAGGCCATCGCAATGGGCGACACCGAGGATTGCGCATCGTCGCGATCGCGGTAGTCGATGCCGGGCATCTGCACCTTGCGATCCTCGAGGTAGTAGGCCTGGCCGATGCTGGCGCGCTGGCGCTCGAAGCCGTCGGCGTCGAGCCAGCGGCTGGTGACGCCCAGCGACAGCTGGTTGGCGTCGCCGATGCGGTCGGAGCCGGAGAAGCGGTTGTCCTGCCACAGCGAGTCGTAGGTGAACATGCGTTCGCTGGTGTCGAAGACCGGGATGTCGTCCTGGTCTTCTTCCGGCACGTAGAGGTAGAACGCGCGCGGCTCCAGGGTCTGCCGGGAGGTGCCGAACAGGCTGGTCTCGCGGTCGAAGTACAGGCCGCTGTCGAGGCTGTAGATCGGCACGCCGCGGTTCTGGTTGTCGTGATAATCCTGACCGGGCTGGAGAGTCGCCAGGCCCTGGGAGTCCAGGTCCAGATCGTACTGGGTGTAGGCGTACTTGAGCGTCGGCTTGAGGAAGCCGGAGCGCCATTCCAGCGGCAGGCTGACCGCCGGCTCGAGGTGCAGGCGGGTGCCCTCGGCGCGATTCAGCCCCTGCAGGCGATTGTCGTACCACTCTTCGGCAACGCCGTCGCGGTTGGTGAAGTCGCCGTTCTTCAGGCTGCGCTCGAAGCGCACCAGTTCACTCTGGTAGCTCAGCTGCAGGCCGCCCGGCTGGAACGGCAGCTTGCCGTCGAGGGTGAGCTGCGGCAGGCGGTCGTACGGAGTGATGTCGGTGACCGTGGCGCGCTCGTAAGCATGCGCATTCAGCCGCGCGGTGTAGCTGTCGCCGCGCCAGGTCAGGGCGCCGCGCTGGTCGACGAAGTCATCGGTACTGATACCCAGGTTGGTGTTCAGGTCCTGGAAGTAGTACGGGTCGCTGATATCGGTGTAGTCGACCTCGGCGAGCAGCCGCGAGTCGAGCCCGGTGCGGTGCTGCCAGTGGTACATCCAGCGCTGGTCCTGGTACTCGGACTGGTTCTTGCGCTCGCCCTCGGAGTCCTTGAGGTAGGCGCCACCGACCTTCCCTTCGCTGGAGCGCGTCAGGTAGCGCAGCTCGCCTTCCATGAGCAGGCCACGCTTGCTCATGTAGTTGGGATACAGGGTGGCGTCGAAGTTCGGCGCCAGGTTGAAGTAGTAGGGCGTGGTGACGCTCAGGCCCGAGTCGCTGTCGCTGCCGATGGTCGGCATGAGGAAGCCGGACTGGCGACGATCGTCGATGGGGAAGTACAGGTACGGCGTATAGAACACCGGGACGTCCTTCACCCGCAGGGTCACGTTGGTGGCGCTGCCGAAACCGGTGTTGGGGTCGAGCGTGACGTTGTTGCCGCGCAGTTCCCAGGTGTTCTCGCCCGGCTCGCAACGGGTGTAGGTACCGTCCTTGAGACGGATCACCGCGTCGGCCTCGCGCTTGGCGTAGCGCGCGCTGCCGTGCACACGAGCCTGGTGGATGACGTACTCGGCGTTGTCGATCTGCGCCTCGCCGTTGTCCAGTTGCAGTTCGGCACGGTCGCCGAGTACCAGCGCGCCCCGGTCGCGCATGCGCACGTTACCGATCAGCTCGCCCTTGTTCTCCAGCTGGCGCAGGTTGGCCTCGTCGGCCTCCACCTGCAGGCGGCCCTGGCGCATCACCACGTCGCCGGCGAGGGTCGCGACCTGCTGCTGTTGCTCGTAGCGCGAGGCGTCGGCGGAAAGGTACAGCGGCGCCTGGTTGAGCGGCGTGTCGTCGTCCATGCCCGGCCGGTTGGGCTCGACGTAGGTGCCGGCACAGTACGGCGCCACTTCGGCCAGTTGGGCGGCGCTGAGCTGCTCGCGCGGTACCCAGTCCAGACGGCTGTGGTCGGTGCCCTCGAGGGCCAGCGGGCGGGCCTGGATGCCGGCGACGGCGGCGTTGCCACGGCTGCCGACGGCCTCGTCGGCGCCCGTCGTGCGGCTCGCCGGCTTGGCGCTGCTGGCGGCAGCGGCCTGCGGTTGCGGACGCGGTGGCAGCGAGGCATTGGACTGGCGCGGTGCGCAGGCCCAGCCGCCGCTGGCCGAGGCCTGGCAATCGAACTGTTCGGCGGCAACCACGTATTGCGCGGCGACTGGCTGCATCGCCAGCAGGCCACCGGTTACCAGGAGAGGGAATTTCTTGCGAAACGCGGGGGAGATGACTGCCATCTTTTGATCCAGGCTTCCTGCGCGCGAAAAGCCGCTGGGGCTGCACGCCTCTCGATGGGCGGATAAGATGCCGGATGATAGAGCATGACCTGCTCAACGGCTAGCGTTCTGCGGAGTAACCCCTTGATGCCACACGATCTACGCCTGCAGCAGCTGCAGGCCTGGCTGGATGCGCAACTTCCCGCGCTCTGCGCGGCCCGCGGCTGGAGCCGCGACGGCGAGCGCCTGACCCCGGCCAGCAGCGACGCCAGCTTCCGCCGCTATTTCCGCTGGGAGGCCGATGGCCACAGCCTGATCGTCATGGACGCGCCGCCGGCCACGGAGGACTGCCGACCGTTCGTCAAGGTCGCCGGCTTGCTCGCGGGCGCCGGACTGCGCGTGCCGGAGATTCTTGCCCAGGACCTGGTGGAAGGCTTCCTGCTGCTCGAGGACCTCGGTCGGCAGATCTATCTGGACGTACTCGACGAGGGTAATGCCGACCGTCTGTTCGGCGCCGCGGTCGACAGCCTGCTGCGTCTGCAGCGGCTGCCCCTGGACGCCGATCTGCCGGTCTACGATGAAGCGCTGCTGCGTCGTGAGCTGCAACTGTTCCCCGAGTGGTACGTTGGCCGTCACCTCGGCTTGAGCTTCGACGCCGCCCAGCAGGCCGCCTGGGATCAGGTCTGCCGGCAATTGATCGACAGCGCGCTGGCGCAGCCGCGGGTGCTGGTGCATCGCGACTTCATGCCGCGCAACCTGATGCCCGGTGAAACCCAACCGGGTGTGCTGGACTTCCAGGACGCGGTCTACGGCCCGGTCAGCTACGACATCACCTGCCTGTTCAAGGACGCCTTCATCAGTTGGCCGGAAGCGCGTGTGCAGGGCTGGCTGGCCGATTACTGGCAACGCGCCCGGGCACTCGGCCTGCCGCTGCCGGCGGCGCTGGAGGACTTCCTGCGAGCCAGCGACCTGATGGGCGTGCAGCGTCACCTGAAGGTCATCGGCATCTTCGCGCGTATCTGCCACCGCGACGGCAAGCCGCGCTACCTGGCCGATGTGCCGCGCTTCTTCGCCTACATCGACGCGGTGCTCGCCCGACGTCCCGAGCTGGACGGTCTGCGCACGTTGCTTGCCGACCTGCGTGGTCCTGCCGCATGAAGGCGATGCTGCTGGCGGCCGGCAAGGGCGAGCGCATGCGCCCGCTGACGCTGCACACGCCCAAACCCTTGCTGCCGGCGGCCGGCCGGCCGCTGATCGAGTACCACCTGTTGGCGCTGGCCGCGGCCGGCATTCGCGAGGTGGTCATCAACCATGCCTGGCTCGGCGAGCAGATCGAGGCGCATCTCGGCGATGGCGCGCGCTTCGGTCTGCGCCTGCATTACTCCGCCGAGGGCGAGCCGCTGGAAACCGGTGGTGGCATCTTCAAGGCGCTGCCGTTGCTCGGTGATGAGCCCTTCCTGCTGGTGAACGGTGACGTCTGGGGCGACTTCGACTTCATCACGTTGCAGCGTCCGCTGGAGGGCGACCTGGCGCGGCTGCTGCTGGTCGACAATCCGCCGCACCACCCTGCGGGGGACTTCCTGCTCGACGCGGCCGGGCGGGTGCACGAGGCCGGCGAGGGCCTGCGGCTCACCTACAGCGGCGTGGCGCAACTCGATCCGCGGCTGTTCGAGGGTTGCCAGGCTGGCGCCTTCAAGCTCGCGCCGCTGCTGCGCCAGGCGATGGTTGCCGGGCGTGTGGGCGGCGTGCGCCAACAGGGCCGCTGGGTCGACGTCGGCACCCCGGAACGGCTCGCGGATGTCGAGCGCATGCTCGCCGAGGCGCCCTGAGATGCTCTGGCTGGGGACTCTCGGTGGCATTGCGGCAGGCTATGCGATTGCCGACATTCCGGGCGCGCTGCTCGGCGGGCTGCTTGGCCAGGTGCTCGACCGGCAACTGAAGCTGCGCTCCTGGCGGGAGTTGCGCCAGCGCCTGCGTGGGCGTCGTGGGCCCGATCTGCAGAGCCTGCGCTTCATGCTCATGGGGCGGGTCGCCAAGTG
The DNA here is from genome assembly GCF_055768815.1 of Pseudomonas sp. R4-15. Lineage (NCBI taxonomy): Bacteria > Pseudomonadati > Pseudomonadota > Gammaproteobacteria > Pseudomonadales > Pseudomonadaceae > Pseudomonas > Pseudomonas sp. R4-15. The sequence goes on along the minus strand of NZ_CM147293.1, from coordinate 190,425 downwards.
CGAGGGACGGGTCGCGGAAGCGCACATTCGCCAGGCCCGCGAGGAAATGCGCGCACTGGGGCTCGAAGGCGATGAGTTGCGCCGCGCCATCGATGCCTTCTCCCGAGGCAAGCTGGCCGCGGACGAGCTGCGCGAGCCGCTGCAGGCCTTGCGCGGTGATCGGGTGATTGTCGAAAGCCTGATAGCCGCCTGCTGGCGCATGGCCGCGGCCGATGGTCGCTATGGCAACGTCGAGCGCCGTCTGATCGTCGAATGGGGCGCCTGGCTGGGCCTGAACGAAGCGCAGACGGTGGCCTTGCGCCCGGCGCCGAAGACCGGCGGACCGCCATCCTCCGGCGGCAACGATGCCTACCGCCAGGCCCTGAAGCTGCTGGGCATCGGCGAGGAGAGCGACGAGCAGGCGATCAAGCGGGCCTATCGGCGTCAGCTCAGCCGCCACCATCCGGACAAACTGGCAGGTGCGGGCGCCACCGAGGCCGAGGTGCGACGCGCCACCGAACGTACCGGCGAGTTGCACACGGCCTATGCGCTGGTGCGCAAGCAACGTGGTTTCTAGTGGAAATTGTGTGACAACCAGCCGCGCACGCGACTGGCCAATCGCTGCTCTTCGCCGTCGCTGTCGGCGAGCACGTCCAGATTGACCTGCGCGTAGTTGGCGTGCCCGAGGTTGGCCAGGCGCCGCAGGCGCTGGCCGGCCGGGTCGTGCTCGGCATAGTTGTAGTCACCGACCGGCAGGCTCAGGCCGCTCAGCAGAGGCGGCAGCGCAGCGGCGGCGAGCGCCGGCTGTTCGGCGTCGATCATCAGCAGGCCCTGGGCCAGCGCGTTGTCGCTGCTCAACGCCAGGGCCGCCCAGTAGGCGGCGCTGCCGTGGGTCAGGAGCACCACGGGCTTGAGCTGCGCCTGTTGCGCATAGGCACGGGCGGCGCCCAGGCGGGCGGCGATGGCTGCGGCGTAGGTCGCCTCGGGCGAGGCCGCAGGGGCGTCGGTGGTGGCGGGGGCTGCGTCGCTGTTCGCATCGGCCGCTGGGGCGGGTGCGGGCAGCGGCGGATCGGGTGGATCGGGCAGCATCAGGCTGAGGGTGTGCCATTCGGCGTGTGGCAGTTCCCTGCGCAGCGGGCCGACCACGTCCGGCCAGTCCGCATGCTCGTCGGCACCGGGAAGAATCACCACCAGGCCCTTGGGATGAGCGCTTTCCGCCGGTCGCCACAGTGCCAGGAAGTCGCCGTCCGGCAGTGGCAGGCGTACCTGCTCTTCGGCGGGCAGGCTGCGTTGCAGGCCCTGGGCCGCTTCCTCGCTGCGGGTGAGTAGCGGTGCGCGTGGCGCTGCGCTGGGCTCGGTCGGTGCCGCAGCGGTGGGCTCGGCGGCCTGCAACGACGGCAGGACCAACAGGGTTCCCAGGCACCAGGCTCGGGCATATGCGCGCATCGGAATCGACCTCCGGGGTGACGCGCCATCGGCGCTGCGTTCATCGGCGGCGGTGAGTGGAGTAATGTACAACCTCCGTTCTTTCTGCGCCGAGTTTCCCATGCCCCGCTGGCCGCTGCTGCTGTTGTGTTTCTGTCTGACCGGCAGTGCCTTCGCCAGTGCCGCGCCCGCTCCGGAGCTGAACGATGCTCCGCGCGAGTGGCTGCACGCGCACCCGCAGTTGCATGTCGGGGTCGTGCTGCAACCACCGTTTGCGCAGATCGATCGCCGCCGCCAGCAGTTGGGCGGCGCCAATGTGGAGTTGGTCGAGGCGCTGGCCCGCGAGTTGGGCGTTGGCCTGGAGTGGACCGCCTTCGACAGCCAGGCGGCGCTCGAGCGTGCCCTGCGCGAAGGGCGCATCGATCTGGCGCCGGGACTGCAGCAAACGCCCGCGGGGCTGCGCGTGTGGCGCTACTCCGATCCCTACATGCGGGTGCCGCAGCTGCTGGTCGGCGAGGCCGGCGCCGAGCGGGTGGATATCGATCGTCTGCCCAGCGGGCTGACCATCGCCTTGCGCGAAGGCAGCACGGCGCTGGGCTACCTGCGTGAAACCTACCCCGGCGTGCGCCGTCTGCCGCTGAACAGCGAGCGCCAGGCGCTGCGCGCGGTGCTCGAACAGCGCGCCGACTATGCGGTGGTGGACAAGGTGCAGCTCGGCCTGCTGGCGCGCCAGTACGAGTTTTCCGGCGTTTCGGTGGTCGGCGACCTGGGCTTGCCCAAGCTGCTGCGTATCGGTACCCGGCTCGACGCGCCGTTGCTCGGCGAGGTACTCGACGAAGCGCTGCTGCAGCTACCCTCGGCCGAGATGGAGCGCCTACAGCGGCGCTGGTTGCCGGAGGATACGCTGGCCACGTCCCGCGACCTGGCCTTCTGGCGTAGCAGCAGCGTGCTGTTGCTGCTGCTGGTGGCCGGCCTGCTGGCGCTGCTCCTGATCCAGCGCCGCCAGCAGCGCGACCTGGAGCGCCGGCTGCTCGCCGAGCGTCGCGCCGCGGCCGAGCGCAAGGCCGCCGAAGAGGCCCTGCGCATGACCCAGTTCGCCGTCGACCACGGCAGTGTCGGCATCCTCTGGGTCAACTGGGATGGCAGCATTCGCTACGCCAACCATGCCGCCGAAGGCATGCTCGGCTATGCCCCCGGCGGGCTCAGCGAGCGCCCGCTGAGCGAGTTGCAGCCGGAGCTGGACATGGATCGCTGGCTGGAACTGTGGCGGCGTACCCGTAGCGAGGGCGGCGCGGCGGCGATGGAAACCTTCTACCGCTGTAGCGATGGCAGCTGGCTGCCGGTGGAGCTGGACCTGAGTTTCCTGCGCTTTGGCGATTCGGAATACCTGGTGGCCTTCCTGAGCGACGTCAGCGAGCGGCGGCGGACCCAGGCCGCGCTGCTCGAACGGGAATCCCGCCTGCAGGGCATCGCCGCCAACGTGCCGGGCATGGTGTTTCGCCTGGAGCGCCCCGAGGAGCACCTGGCGCCGCGCTTCGCCTTCATTGGCGATGGCTGCGAGGCGCTGCTCGGCTATGACAGCGAAGCGCTGGCCGCGCGTGGCGTGCGTTCGCTGGTGCATCCGGATGATCTGTCCGGCTACCTGGAGACCCAGGCTCGCGCCTTCGCGGAGAACCACGACTGGCGCTGGCAGGGACGCATCCTCACCCGTGACGGCGCACTGCGCTGGGCCGACATCCGTGCCAGCGCCCGCCGCAGCAGCGAGGACCGGGCGGTGTGGGATGGCGTGCTGTGGGACATCAGCGAGAACAAGGTCAACGAGCTGGAACTGGAGGCTTCGCGCGGGCAACTGCGCGAGCTGGCGGCGCACCTGGAAAGCGTGCGCGAGGAGGAAAAGGCGCGCATCGCCCGCGAGGTGCACGATGAACTCGGCCAGGTGCTCACCGTGCTCAAGCTGGAGATCTCCATGTGCGAACTGGCCCACGGCGAGGTGGCCGGGCTCGGTGAGCGCATGACCGGGATGAAGAAGCTGCTGGCACAGTTGTTCAGCCTGGTGCGCGACGTGGCTTCGGCGCTGCGTCCGCCGATCCTCGATGCCGGCCTGGCCTCGGCCATCGAATGGCAGGCGCTGCAGTTCGAGGCGCGCACCGGAACGCCCTGCCTGGTCAGCGTGCCGGAGCAGTTGCCGGAACTCTCGGATGCGCGTGCGGTGGGGCTCTTCCGCGTACTGCAGGAGGCGCTCACCAACGTCATGCGGCATGCCCGGGCGCACAGCGTCGAGGTGCAACTGGCGTACCTCGACGGCACGCTGTGCCTGCAGGTCGCCGACGATGGTTGCGGCTTCGATCCGGCCGCCCTGGCGCAAGGGCACTCGTTCGGCCTGGTGGGCATGCGCGAGCGGGTGCTGATGCTTGGCGGCGATCTGCAGATCGACAGCCGCCCCGGACAAGGTACGCTGTTGCGCGTGCAACTGGTCGTCGAAGAGGAGGTGGCGGCATGATCCGTGTCGTGGTGGCGGAGGACCACACCATCGTTCGCGAGGGCATCAAGCAGTTGATCGGCATGGCGCCGGACCTCTGCGTGGTGGCCGAGGCGGGCAATGGCGAGCAATTGATGGAGCGCCTGCGCGAGACCGCCTGCGAGGTGGTCCTGCTGGACATCTCCATGCCCGGCTGCAATGGCCTGGAGGCGATTCCGCGGATTCGTGCGCTGAGCCAGCCGCCGGCGGTGCTGGTGTTGTCGATGCACGACGAGGCACAGATGGCCGCCCGTGCGCTGAAGATCGGCGCGGCGGGCTATGCGACCAAGGACAGCGACCCTGCGCTGCTGCTCACCGCCCTGCGCAAGGTCGCCAGCGGCGGCCGCTACATCGATCCGTCACTGGCCGACCGCATGGTCTTCGAGGTCGGCCTGACCGACCAGCGCCCGGCCCACGCGCAGCTCTCCGAGCGCGAGTTCTCGGTGTTCGAGCGCCTGGTACGCGGCGAGGGCGTCAACGAGATCGCCCAGCACCTGGCGATCAGCGGCAAGACGGTGAGCACTCACAAGGCCCGGCTGATGCAGAAGCTCGGGCTTTCCAGCGTCGCCGAGCTGGTGCGCTACGCGGTGGAACACCGCCTGGTCTGAACGCCTGCCGTGTAGGGCGATGCCTACACGGCACTTCCGCAAGGCCCACGGCATTCTCTCCTGCCGCCCGATTTTTTCCGCCGCTTCGCTTGCCTAGTCTAGAGCCCTTGAGACAGACACAACCAAGGGTGCGGTATGGCCGAGCAGCAGGACGTCCTGGTCAGCTTCAAAGGCGTGCAGAAGAGTTACGACGGCGAGTCGTTGATCGTCAAGGACCTCAATCTGGACATTCGCCGCGGCGAATTCCTCACCCTGCTGGGGCCGTCCGGCTCCGGCAAGACCACCAGCCTGATGATGCTGGCCGGCTTCGAAACGCCGACCGCTGGCGAGATCCTGCTCGACGGTCGCTCGCTGAACCGGGTGCCGCCGCACAAGCGCGACATCGGCATGGTGTTCCAGAACTACGCGCTGTTTCCGCACATGACCGTCGGCGAGAACCTGGCATTCCCGCTCTCGGTGCGTGGCATGAACCGCACCGACGCCGCCGAGCGGGTCAAGCGCGCGCTGTCGATGGTGCAACTCGACGCCTTCCGCAACCGTTACCCGGCGCAGCTCTCCGGTGGCCAGCAGCAGCGCGTGGCCTTGGCCCGTGCGCTGGTCTTCGAGCCGCAGCTGGTGCTGATGGACGAGCCCCTCGGGGCGCTCGACAAGCAGTTGCGCGAGCACATGCAGATGGAGATCAAGCACATCCATCAACGCCTGGGCGTGACCGTGGTGTACGTCACCCACGACCAGGGGGAGGCGCTGACCATGTCCGACCGCGTGGCGGTGTTCCATCAGGGCGAGATCCAGCAGATCGCGCCGCCGCGTGACCTTTACGAAGAGCCCCGCAATGCCTTCGTCGCTCACTTCATTGGCGAGAACAACCGTCTGCCGGGGCGCCTGGAGCGTGTCGACGGCGAGCGTTGCACGGTGCTGCTGGGCCGCGGCGAGCGGGTCGAGGCACTGGCGGTGAACGTGGGTGCTCCCGGTGAGCCGGTGAGCCTCTCGGTCCGTCCGGAGCGCGTGCGCATCGAGGCGGCCAGCGAACAGTGCAGCAACCGCTTCTCCGGTCGCATCGAGGAGTTCGTCTACCTCGGCGACCACGTGCGTATTCGCCTGGAGGTTTGCGGGCAGAACGATTTCGTCGTGAAGCAGCCGATCGCCGAGCTGGACCCGGCACTGGCGGTGGGCGACGTGGTACCGCTCGGCTGGCAGGTCGAGCATGTGCGTGCCTTGGACCCCCAGTTGGCGGACTGAACGCGCACCCTCATCGAGTTCGAACACTTGGCATACAAGGAGCGATAACAATGATCCAACGTCTCACGCTTTCCGCCCTCGTCCTGGGCCTGGCCGCGGCTTCCCAGGCGCAGGCCGCCGACCTCACCGTGGTTTCCTTCGGTGGCGCCAACAAGAATGCCCAGGTCAAGGCTTTCTACGAGCCCTACCAGGCCAGCACCGGCAACAAGATCATCGCCGGTGAGTACAACGGTGAAATGGCCAAGGTGAAAGCCATGGTCGACACCAACAGCGTTTCCTGGGACCTGGTCGAAGTCGAGTCGCCGGAGCTGGCGCGCGGTTGCGACGAAGGCCTGTTCGAAGAGATCGATCCGTCGATCCTGGGCAACGAGTCCGACTACGTGAAAGGCGCCATCAGCCCTTGCGGCGTCGGCTTCTTCGTCTGGTCGACGGTGATGGCCTACAACGCCGACAAGTTGTCCAGCGCGCCGCAGAGCTGGGCGGATTTCTGGAACGTGGAGAAATTTCCCGGCAAGCGCGGCCTGCGCAAGGGGGCCAAGTACACCCTGGAATTCGCCCTGATGGCCGACGGCGTCGCACCCAAGGACGTCTACAAGGTGCTCGCCACCAAGGACGGCCAGGATCGCGCATTCCTCAAGCTCGACGAACTCAAGCCCTACATCCAGTGGTGGGAAGCCGGCGCCCAGCCGCCGCAGTTCCTCGCCTCCGGCGACGTGGTGATGAGCTCGGCCTATAACGGCCGCATCGCTGCGGTGCAGAAGGAGAGCAACCTGAAAGTGGTGTGGAACGGCGGTATCTACGACTTCGACGCCTGGGCCATTCCGAAAGGGGCCAAGCAGTCCGACGAGGCGCTGAAGTTCATCGCCTACACGCTGCAGCCCGAGCAGCAGAAGGTCTACTCGTCGAACATCGCCTACGGCCCGGCGAACACCCAGGCGGTGCCGCTGCTCGATGCCGGCCTGCTGGAAAACATGCCGACCACCGAGGCCAACATCAAGGATCAGGTGGCCATGGACGTGTCCTTCTGGGCCGACTACGGCGAGCAGCTGGAACAGCGCTTCAACGCCTGGGCGGCGCGCTGATGCCCCGCGGGAGCGTCCTGTGCGGCGCTCCCGTCGTTTCGATGTGATCCATTCTTTGCGGAGTTCGCCATGGCCAATGCCGTGACCACCGGGCTGACCCTCAAGCAGCGCCTCGCGCGTGCCGAACGGATGAGCCGCTGCAAGTCGCAGCTGCTGATCCTGCCGCTGCTGCTGTTCCTTCTGCTGACCTTCCTGGTGCCTATCGCCGCGTTGCTCTACCGCAGCGTGCATAACCCCGAGGTGATCGAGTCGCTGCCGCGTACGGTCGAATCCATCGCCGCCTGGGACGGTCGTGGCCTGCCGGAGGAAGCGGTGTTCCGTTCGCTGGCGCTGGACCTGGAAGAGGCGCGCCGCAACCAGACCCACGGTGACCTGTCGAAACGCCTGAACATGGAACTCGCCGGCTACCGCAGCCTGATCGCCAAGACCGCGCGCAAACTGCCGCTCGAGCCGACCCCGGCGAGCTATCAGGACGCTCTGGAGTCCCTCGATGAGCGCTGGGGCGACCCGGCCTACTGGCAAGTGATTCGCCGCAACGCCAGCCAATACACCCCCTATTATCTGTTGGCGGCGCTCGATCATCGCGTCGACGACTTCGGCGATATCGTCGCCACCACCCCGGACCAAGCCATCTATCTGGACGTGTTCGCGCGTACCTTCTGGATGGGTGCGGTGATCACCGTGATCTGTCTGCTGCTCGGCTATCCGCTGGCCTACCTGTTGGCCAACCTGCCGACCCGCACCAGCAACCTGCTGATGATCATGGTGCTGCTGCCGTTCTGGACTTCGATCCTGGTACGCGTGGCCGCCTGGATCGTACTGCTGCAGTCGGGCGGGCTGATCAACGGCGCGCTGATGAAGCTGGGGCTGATCGATGCGCCGCTGGAGTTGGTATTCAACCGTACCGGCGTCTACATCTCGATGGTGCACATCCTGCTGCCGTTCATGATCCTGCCGATCTACAGTGTGATGAAAGGCATCTCGCCGACCTACATGCGCGCGGCGATCTCCCTGGGCTGCCACCCGTTCGCCAGCTTCTGGCGGGTGTACTTCCCGCAGACCTTGGCCGGCGTCGGCGCCGGTGGCCTGCTGGTGTTCATCATCGCCATCGGCTACTACATCACGCCGGCGCTGATCGGTAGCGCCAACGACCAGATGATCAGCTACTTCGTCGCCTTCTACACCAACAGCACCATCAACTGGGGCATGGCCACCGCGTTGGGCGGGCTGCTGCTGGTGGCGACCATGGGCCTTTACGTGGTGTACAGCTGGCTGGTCGGCGCCAGCAAGCTGCGCCTGGGCTGAACGGGTCTGCAGGACAGGCCATCCGATGACCCTCTGCCCGTTGCGGGAGAGGGTGCCCGAAGGGCGGGAGCGGGCTCTGGCAGAGGCCGGGCCGCGCTCCACGAACCGGGCACAACGCTAAAAGATCACTGGAGTCGAACCCATGCTCAGCCCTTACATGTCTCCCATCGAGCGCCTCTGGTACTACGGCCTGCGCATCCTCTGCGCGCTGGTGCTGCTGTTCCTGGTATTGCCGGTGTTGGTGATCATTCCTCTGTCGTTCAACTCGGGCACCTTCCTGGTGTATCCGCTGCAGGGCTTCTCGCTGCGCTGGTACGCGGATTTTTTCAACTCCGCCGGCTGGATGCGCGCGCTGACCAACAGCGTGATCGTCGCACCCGCCGCCACGCTGCTCGCGATGGCCTTCGGCACCCTCGCCGCGATCGGTCTGAACCGTGGCGAATTCCGCGGCAAGGCGCTGGTGATGAGCATCCTGATCTCGCCGATGGTGGTACCGGTGGTGATCGTCGGTGTCGCCAGCTACCTGTTCTTCGCCCCGCTGGGGCTGGGCAACAGCTACCTGTCGCTGATCATGGTGCACGCGGTGCTCGGCGTGCCCTTCGTGGTGATCACCGTCTCGGCGACCCTGCAGGGCTTCAATCACAACCTGGTGCGTGCCGCCGCCAGCCTGGGGGCCGCGCCCTTGACCACCTTCCGCCGGGTGACCCTGCCGCTGATCGCTCCCGGCGTGATCTCCGGCGCGCTGTTCGCCTTCGCTACCTCGTTCGACGAAGTGGTGGTGACGCTGTTCCTCGCCGGCCCCGAGCAGGCCACCCTGCCGCGGCAGATGTTCAGCGGCATTCGCGAGAACCTCTCGCCGACCATCGCGGCCGCCGCGACCCTGCTGATCGGCTTCTCGGTGGTGCTGCTGCTGACCCTGGAGTGGCTGCGCGGACGTAGCGAGCGACTGCGCACCCAGACCCCCGAGTAGCCGGCGCATAGCCGTTGCTCGAAGGCCCCGCCGGTTAGCCGGCGGGGCCTTTTGCATTTCCCGGCGTAGAATGCGGCGCTCTCCCAGTCCTACCGAGGCGCCAGATGGACTTCGATGATCCCGGTTTTCGCGAGTTGCTCGATGCCCTGCATGACGGCGTCTACATCACCGATGCAGACGGTATCACCGTCACGATCAACCGGGCTTATGAGCGCCTGACCGGGCTGCGCAGCGAGGACGTGGTCGGCCAGCACATGCAGGCGCTGGTGGAGCAGGGGCTGATCTCGCAATCGGTTTCCCTGCGTGTGCTCAAGGAGGCCAAGGCGCTGTCGCTGATGCAGAACGTCGGCCAGGGCAAGCGGTTGCTGGTCAGCGGCACGCCGATCTTCGCCGACGACGGACGGGTGAGCTACGTGGTCAGCACGGTGCGTGACATGACCGAGCTGCTGCGCATGAAGCACGAGCGCGACGAGTTGCAGCAACTGCGCCAGTTGCGCAACAGCACGGCCAAGTTGCACGCCGCTCCGCGCGATGACCTGCTCGACGCCTCGCCTGTCGCCAGCCTGCCCGCCTCGGGCCGGGTCTTCGCACTGGCCCGGCAGGTCGCCGCGAGTGACGTGAAGGTGTTGCTGCAGGGTGAAACCGGGGTGGGTAAGACGCTCATTGCCCAGTACATCCACAAGCGCAGCGCGCGTGCGGCGCAGCCGTTCCTGGCTCTCAACTGCGGGGCGCTGCCGGAGAACCTGATCGAGGCCGAGCTGTTCGGCTACGTGGCGGGCGCCTTCACCGGTGCCGGCAGCAAGGGCAAGCGCGGCCTGCTGGAGCTGGCGCACCAGGGGACGGTGTTCCTCGACGAGATCGGCGACCTGCCGCTGGCGCTGCAGGTAAAGCTGCTCAAGGTGATCGAGGAGAGCCGCTTCATTCCGGTCGGTGGCCTGGAACTCAGGGAAGTGGACGTGCGCATCATCACCGCGACCCACCATGATCTGCGCAAGATGGTCGAGGAAGGCCGCTTCCGCGCGGACCTCTACTACCGGCTCAACGTGGTGCCGATCCACGTGCCGGCGCTGCGCGAGCGTCGCGAGGAGATCCAGCCGCTGCTGGACTTCTACCTGGCCGAGTTCAACCAGCGCTACGGGCGCGAACTGAGCTGGGGGCTGGAGGCCCTGGATGCGCTGACCGACTACGCCTGGCCCGGCAACATCCGTGAGCTGATCAACCTGGTCGAGCGCCTGGTGGTCACCTGCAGCAGCGAGAGCGTCGAGCTGTTCGAACTCCCCGAGGAAATGCGCGCCGCACGGGGCGAAAACGCCGATGACAGCCTGCTGCCGCTGCGCAAGCAGGTGGAGAACCTCGAGCGGCGGCTGATCCGCAAGGCCCTGGTGCAGCACAAGACCACCCGTGAGGCGGCCAAGGTCCTCGGCCTGAGCCAGGCGACCCTGGTGCAGAAGATGAAGCGCTGGGAACAGGGTTGATTTAGAAATGGATCGTATGGCGTTTTTTTGATTGGTTTTCTGATCGCTCGGCGCGCTGTAAAAACTGTGGCAAATGGACGCAAGCCTTGTGGGACGCCGCTTTGCGCGAGCTGGCACAGGAATCGCTATGGCAGGGCCCGAACCCGTTCAGCAAAAACGCATAAAAGGGCCTGCCGATGAGTATTGCTGCATTCAAGATCGCCAATAAGTTGCTGACCGGCCAACATGCCGTGGAGCAACTGGCGGTCGAACTGCCCCGCCTGAAGATCACCCACCCGCTGATCGTCACCGATGCCATCCTGATCGAGTCCGGTACCGTCGACCACGTGCTCAAGCAGTTGGGCGAGTGCTCCTACGGGATCTTCGATGGCGTCGAGCCGGAGCCGGAGATCGCCATCGTCGAGGCCTGTGCCAAGGCTTATCGCGACGGTGGACACGACGGCCTGATCGGCGTCGGCGGAGGCAGTGCCATCGACATCGCCAAGGCGGTGGCCGGCTACGTGGGGCATGAGGGCGCGCTGGAGGAGCTGTTCGGCGTCGATCAGGTCAAGCGCAAGGGCCCGCCGCTGATCGCCATCCCGACCACTGCCGGCACCGGTTCGGAAGTGACCAACGTGTCGATCCTGTCCGACAAGAAAGCGCAGTTGAAGAAGGGCATCGTCAGCGACTACCTGCTGCCCGACGTGGCGCTGGTCAGCCCGGTGATGACCCTGACTTGCCCGCGCGGCGTCACCGCGGCCAGCGGTGTCGATGCGCTGGTGCACGCGGTCGAGTCCTACCTGTCGGTCAATGCCTCGTCGATTACCGACTCGCTGGCCATCGGCGCCATCAAGCTGATCGCCAAGGCGCTGCCCAAGGCCTACGCCAATCCGGCCGACATGGCCGCGCGCGAGGACATGGCCACCGCCAGCCTGATGGCCGGCATGGCCTTCGGCAACGCCGGCGTGGGGGCCGTGCATGCGCTGGCCTACCCGCTGGGCGGGCGTTTCAACATCGCCCACGGCGTCAGCAACGCCTTGTTGCTGCCCTACGTGATGGCCTGGAACAAGCTCGCCTGCGTCGAGCGCATGGCCGAGATCGCCGCGGCCCTGGGCGTGCAGACCCAAGGCCTGAGCGACAAGGCCGCGGCCGACCTCGCCGTCGAGGCGATGGCCGAGCTGTGCGCCAGCGTCGACATCCCCAAGGGCATGCGCAGCTTCGGGGTGCCCGAGGACGCCATCCCGGCTATGGCCGAAGAGGCCAGCAAGATCGATCGCCTGATGCGCAACAACCCGCGTCGTCTGACGGCGGGCGATATCGAGCAGATCTACCGCGCAGCCTACTGATTTCTCTGCAACAACCGATGGACAGCCCCGGTCATGCCGGGGCTCGCTGCTTACAACTCTAATAAAACCGGGTGACTCAAATGTCCGAACTGCATCAACAAGAACTGGGTGTGGAAGCCCCTTACTGGCCGTTGGGGCCTTTCAAGGTGCGTCTGCCGTTCATTCATTACCGCTTCGAAGTCGCCGATTACATGCAGGGTCTGCTCATGTGCGCGGTGGACCTGGCGGCGATTCCGCTGATGACCGAATTCCTCGGCATGCCCTTCGAGGTGGCGCTGGCCGTGGTCATGCTCAACGGCTTGCTCTATCTCGTTCACCATCTGCTCGGCGACCCGGTGGTGCCGGGCTGGATCACCCCGGCGATTCCTTTGCTGATGGCTTACTGCAGCCAGTTCCCGGAGGGACCGGAGCGGGTCCACGCGTTGATCGCCTTCCAGTTGATGCTGGGGGCGTTCTCCATCGGCCTGGGGATGACGGGTACGGCACGCAAGGTCGTGTCGCTGGTGCCCTCGGCGCTCAAGGCCGGCATCATCATGGGCGCCGGCCTGAGTGCGGTGGTCACGGTGTTCAAGGAAGGCGGTCGCTTCGACACCTTCCCCTGGACCATTTCCATTGCCATCGGCATCGCCTTCTACCTGGTGTTCTCCGTGCACTTCCAGGCGCTGAAGAAGCGCAACCGCTTCTGGTGGAACTTCGCCAAGCTGGGGATCTTCCCGATCATCCTGCTGGCGGTGTTCGTCGCGCCGATCTTCGGCGAGGCTCCCTGGCCGAGCATTGAATGGGGCATCAGCAAGCCGGACTTCGCCACCCTGTGGAGCGACTACACCGTGTTCGGCCTGGGCATGCCGCCGTTGATGATGTTCGTCACGGCGATCCCGACGGTGTTCGCCGCCTACCTGGTGGTGTTCGGCGACGTACTCGGGGCCCGGGCGATTCTTTCCGAGGCCGATCACGTGCGCCGCGACGAGAAGGTCGACTTCAACCCGAACCGCTCGCACCTGATCTTCGGCGGGCGTAACGCGTTGATGAGCATCCTCGGCCCGGACGTGGCCATGTGCGGGCCACAGTGGTCGGCCATGCAGGTGGTGATCACCGAACGCTTCAAGGGTGGCGCCAAGGCGATGAAGTCGATCTATGGCGGCGTCGGTTCGTTCCGCTGGGGCACCAACACCGGCCTGTTGCTGTTGCCGGTGGTGACCCTGGTGCAGCCGATCCTCGGCGTGGCGCTGGCGCTGACCCTGCTGATCCAGGGCTACGTGAGCGTGCGCCTGGGCATCATGGAAGCGCGCAGCCAGCGCGATCTGGGCATCGCCGGGGTGATTGGTGCGGTGCTGGCGATCAAGGGGGCCGGCTGGGCCTTCGCCATCGGCGTCGGTCTCTGCGCACTGATCTACGGTGCGCACATGTTCCGTGGCGAGAACGACCAGACCTTTACCAAGGATTTGCCGCCGTCCGAGTGAGCTCTCGAACCGACCTGCCGGATGGCCTGCGCCTCCGGCTGCTGGAGTAGTGCATGAAACTGAACGACCCCGATCTGTTGCGTCATCAGGCTTATGTCGATGGCCGCTGGTGCGCTGCCGATGACGGCAGCGCCACGGAAATCTTCAACCCGGCCAACGGCGAGTCTCTGGGATCCGTGCCGAACATGGGCGCCGCCGAAACGCGGCGTGCCATCGCCGCGGCCGAGGCCGCGCAACCCGCCTGGCGTGCGCTCACCGCCAAGGAGCGTGGCGCGCGCTTGCGCACATGGTTCGAGCTGATGCTGGCCAACCAGGAAGACCTGGCGCAGATCATGACCGCCGAGCAGGGCAAGCCGCTGAGCGAGGCGCGTGGCGAAGTGCTGTATGCCGCGTCCTTCATCGAGTGGTTCGCAGAGGAAGCCAAGCGTGTCTACGGCGATACCATCCCTGGCCATCAGCCGGACAAGCGGCTGATCGTCACCAAGGAGCCGGTTGGCGTTACGGCGGCGATCACGCCCTGGAACTTCCCTGCGGCGATGATCACCCGCAAGGCCGGGCCAGCATTGGCGGCCGGTTGCGCGATGGTTCTCAAGCCGGCGCCGCAGACGCCCTTCAGCGCGCTGGCCCTGGCGGTGCTGGCCGAGCGCGCGGGAATTCCCGCCGGTTTGTTCAGCGTGCTGCCGGCCGATGCCGAGCGCTCTCGCGAGGTCGGCGGCGAGCTATGCGCCAACCCGGTCGTGCGCAAGCTGTCGTTCACCGGCTCGACCGGTGTCGGCATCAAGCTGATGGAGCAGTGCGCGCCGACCCTGAAGAAGCTGTCGCTGGAACTGGGCGGCAACGCGCCCTTCATCGTCTTCGACGATGCCGACCTGGATGCGGCGGTCGAGGGCGCGATGATCGCCAAGTACCGCAATGCCGGGCAGACCTGCGTCTGCGCCAACCGAATCTACGTCCAGGATGGCGTGTATGACGCGTTCGCCGGGAAGCTGGCGGCTGCGGTGGCCAAGCTGAAGGTGGGTGAGGGCGTCGAGGCCGGTGTGACCACCGGGCCGCTCATCGACGGCAACGCCGTGGCCAAGGTGCAGAGCCACCTGGCCGATGCACTGGAGAAAGGCGCGCGGGTGCTGCAGGGCGGCCAGGCGCTGGGCGGCAACTTCTTCGAGCCCACCGTGCTGGCCGACGTGACGCCTGACATGCGTGTGGCCCGTGAGGAGACCTTCGGCCCGCTGGCGCCGCTGTTCCGCTTCAGCGATGAAGCCGAGGTGGTACGCCAGGCCAACGATACCGAGTTCGGTCTGGCAGGCTACTTCTACACCCGCGATCTGGCCCGCGCGTTCCGCGTCGGCGAGGCGCTGGAGTACGGCATGGTCGGGGTCAACACCGGACTGATCTCCAACGAGGTGGCGCCGTTCGGCGGCATGAAGGCTTCCGGGCTGGGGCGTGAGGGTTCCAAGTACGGACTGGACGAGTACCTGGAGATCAAGTACCTCTGCCTGGGCCTCTGATGGCGAGGGCAGCGCCCCGTCGGGGGCGCTGCCAGATGCTGCCCGAGCCGGTACAATGCGCGCCTTTCCCCGTGCAGCCCGCAGGTCCGCCATGCAACCCTATGCCATCGCCCCGTCGATCCTCTCCGCCGACTTCGCCCGTTTGGGCGCGGAAGTGGACGCCGTGCTCGCCGCCGGAGCCGACATCGTCCACTTCGACGTGATGGACAACCACTACGTGCCCAACCTGACCATCGGCCCGATGGTCTGCGCGGCGCTGCGCAAGTACGGCATCAGCGCGCCGATCGACGTGCACCTGATGGTCAAGCCGGTGGACCGCATCATCGGTGACTTCCTCGAGGCCGGTGCCAGCTACATCACCTTCCACCCGGAAGGTTCCGAGCACATCGACCGCTCGTTGCAACTGATCAAGGACGGCGGCGCCAAGGCTGGCCTGGTGTTCAACCCGGCAACCCCGCTGGACGTGCTCAAGTACGTGATGGACAAGGTCGACATGGTGCTGCTGATGAGCGTCAACCCCGGCTTCGGCGGGCAGAAGTTCATCCCCAGCACCCTCGACAAGCTGCGCGAAGCGCGGGCGCTGATCGACGCGTCCGGGCGCGACATCCGTCTGGAGATCGACGGCGGGGTCAACGTGAATAACATCGGCGAGATCGCCGCCGCGGGCGCCGATACCTTCGTCGCCGGCTCGGCGATCTTCAACCAGCCGGACTACAAGACGGTGATCGACGCCATGCGTCAGGCGCTGGCCAAGGCCCGCTCGGTATGAGCCTGCGCGCACTGTTCGGCGGACATCTGCCGCGTCTGGCGATGTTCGACCTGGACGGCACCCTGATGGATTCGGTGCCGGACCTGGCTGCCGCCATCGACGCCATGCTGTTGCAGCTCGGGCGGCCGCCCGCGGGCGTGGAACGGGTGCGCGACTGGGTCGGCAATGGCTCGAAGGTGCTGGTGCGCCGCGCCCTGGCCGGCCAGCTCGAGCATGCCGCGGTAGACGATGCCGAGGCCGAACGCGCGCTGGCGCTGTTCATGCAGGCGTATGCCGGGGGGCATGCGCTGACCACGGTCTATCCCGGGGTGCGCGAATGCCTCGATTGGCTGACCGCCGAGGGCGTGCAACTGGCGATCGTCACCAACAAGCCAGCGCAGTTCGTCGAACCGCTGCTGGCGGAGAAGGGCCTGGCCGGGCGCTTCGCCTGGATCGTTGGCGGCGACACGCTGCCGCAGCAGAAGCCTGATCCGGCCGGCCTGCTGCACGTGATGCAAGAGGCCGGGGTTGGCGCGCAGGATGCACTGTTCGTCGGCGACTCGCGCAACGACGTGCGTGCCGCCAAGGCGGCCGGGGTGCCCTGCGTGGCCCTGCGCTACGGCTACAACCACGGCCGCCCTATCGACGAGGAAGCGCCGGCGCTGGCACTGGACAGCCTGGCCGAGCTGTTGCCCGGTTGATCTGTATGGGCTTGCTGCGCTAACGTGACCGCCTGTTGCCCGCCCATGCGAGATTCATGACGTGGTGGTTACCTGCAAGCTGTGGATGAAGGTCATCAAGGCCCTGGCCCGTTGGCGCTGGCGCGCCTGATCCTTTTCTGCCGGTTTTCCCGGCCCGCTTGCTCGACCCTTTTTCTGGCTCCACCACGAGACCGATCATGACCCGCGAAGAATTCCTGCGGTTGGCCGCTCAGGGCTACAACCGCATTCCCCTGGCCTTCGAAACCCTGGCCGACTTCGACACGCCGCTGTCGCTCTATCTCAAGCTCGCCGATGCGCCCAACGCCTACCTGCTGGAATCCGTGCAGGGGGGCGAGAAATGGGGCCGCTATTCGATCATCGGTCTGCCCTGCCGCGAAGTGTTGCGCATCCACGACCACCACTATGCGATTTACCGCGATGACCGGGTGGTGGAGGAGGGCGAGAGCAGCGATCCGCTGGACTTCGTCGAGCAGTACAAGGCGCGCTTCTCGGTGCCCACGCTGCCTGGCCTGCCGCGCTTCAATGGTGGCCTGGTCGGCTACTTCGGCTATGACAGCGTGCGCTACGTGGAGAAGAAGCTGGCGCGTTGCCCTAATCCCGATCCGCTGGGCACGCCCGATATCCTGCTGATGGTGTCCGACGCCGTGGTGGTGTTCGACAACCTGGCCGGCAAAGTGCATCTGATCGTGCTGGCCGACCCGGCCGTCGAGAACGCCTACGAGGCGGGGCAGGCGCGCCTGGCCGAGCTGCGCGAGCGCCTGCGTCAGCCGATCACCCCGCGCCTGGGGCTGGATCTGGACGCCCCGGCGGGGGCCGAGCCGGCGTTCCGTTCCAGCTTTGCCCGTGAGGACTACGAGGCAGCGGTGCTGCGCATCAAGGACTACATCCTCGCCGGCGACTGCATGCAGGTGGTGATCTCCCAGCGCATGTCGATCCCCTTCGCCGCCGCGCCGATCGACCTGTACCGGGCGCTGCGCTGCTTCAACCCGACGCCCTACATGTACTTCTTCAACTTCGGCGACTTCCATGTGGTGGGCAGCTCGCCGGAGGTGCTGGTGCGCGTCGAGGATGGCCTGGTCAGCGTGCGTCCGATCGCCGGCACCCGCCCGCGCGGCGCCGGTGCCGAAGAGGATCTGGCGCTGGAGAAGGACCTGCTGTCCGATACCAAGGAGCTCGCGGAGCACCTGATGCTCATCGACCTGGGACGCAACGACGTCGGCCGGGTTGCCGCCACCGGCTCGGTGCAGGTCACCGAGAAGATGGTGATCGAGCGCTACTCCAACGTGATGCACATCGTTTCCAACGTCACCGGCCAACTCAAGGACGGGATGAGCGCGATGGACGCGCTGCGCGCGATCCTTCCCGCCGGCACCCTCTCCGGCGCGCCGAAGGTGCGTGCCATGGAAATCATCGACGAACTGGAACCGGTCAAGCGCGGCGTCTATGGCGGCGCGGTCGGCTACCTCGCGTGGAACGGCAACATGGACACGGCCATCGCCATCCGCACCGCGGTGATCAAGGACGGCGAACTGCACGTGCAGGCCGGCGCCGGCATCGTCGCCGACTCGCAACCCGACGCCGAATGGGTCGAGACCCTGAACAAGCGCCGCGCCATGTTCCGTGCCGTGGCCCTGGCCGAGCAGTCCGTGGAGGGGCGCTGACATGCTGTTGATGATCGATAACTACGACTCCTTCACCTACAACGTGGTGCAGTACCTGGGCGAGCTGGGTGCCGACGTGAAGGTGGTGCGCAACGACGAACTGAGCATCGCGCAGATCGAGGCGCTGGCGCCCGAGCGCATCGTCGTCTCCCCGGGACCCTGCACCCCGAACGAAGCGGGTGTTTCCCTGGAGGCGATCCGTCATTTCGCCGGCAAGCTGCCGATCCTTGGCGTCTGCCTGGGCCATCAGAGCATCGGCCAGGCCTTCGGTGGTGAAGTGGTGCGCGCGCGCCAGGCCATGCACGGCAAGACCAGCCCGGTGCACCACCATGACCAGGGCGTGTTTGCCGGCCTCGCCAACCCGCTCACCGTGACCCGCTACCACTCGCTGGTGGTGCGTCGCGAAAGCCTGCCCGAATGTCTGGAAATGACCGCCTGGACCCAGCTCGAGGACGGCTCGGTCGACGAGATCATGGGCCTGCGCCATCGCACCCTGAACGTCGAGGGCGTGCAGTTCCATCCCGAGTCGATCCTCACCGAGCAGGGGCACGAGCTCTTCGCCAACTTCCTCAAGCAGCAGGGAGGCGTACGCCAATGAACATCAAGGAAGCGCTGAACAAGGTGGTTGCCCAGCTCGACCTGAGCACCGACGAAATGCAGCAGGTGATGGTGCAGATCATGACCGGGCAGTGCACCGACGCGCAGATCGGTGCCTTCCTCATGGGCATGCGCATGAAGAGCGAAACCATCGACGAAATCGTCGGCGCCGCCCAGGCCATGCGCGAGCTGGCCTCGCCGGTGTGCATCGGCGCCGAGCGCCTGGTGGACACCTGTGGTACCGGTGGCGACGGCATGAACATCTTCAACGTCTCCACCGCGGCGGCCTTCGTCGTCGCCGCGGCGGGTGGCAAGGTGGCCAAGCACGGCAACCGAGCGGTCTCCGGCAAGAGCGGCAGTGCCGATCTGCTGGAAGCCGCCGGAGTCTATCTCGATCTCAAGCCGGAGCAGGTGGCGCGCTGTGTCGAGGGCGTCGGGGTCGGCTTCATGTTCGCGCCGGCTCACCATGGTGCGATGAAGCATGCCATCGGGCCGCGCCGCGAACTGGGGCTGCGTACCCTGTTCAACATGCTCGGCCCGATGACCAATCCCGCCGGGGTGAAGCACCAGGTCATCGGTGTCTTCAGCCAGGCCCTGTGCCGGCCGATGGCCGAGGTGCTGGCGCGCCTGGGCAGCCAGCACGTGCTGGTAGTGCATGCCCAGGACGGTCTCGACGAGATCAGCCTGGCCGCACCGACCTTCGTCGCGGAACTGCGCGACGGCAAGGTCGAGGAATATCGCATCCAGCCGGAAGACTTCGGCATCAAGAGCCAGAGCCTGATCGGCCTGACCGTCGAAGGCGCCGAGCAGTCGCTGGCACTGATTCGCGATGCGCTGGGCAAGCGCAAGACCGAGAGTGGCCAGAAGGCCGCTGACATGATCGTGCTCAACGCCGGCGCGGCCCTCTACGCCGCGGATCATGCTGCTAACCTGGCCGATGGCGTACGCCTCGCCCAGGATGCGCTGCACACCGGGCTGGCCCGGGAGAAACTCGACGAGCTGGTCTCCTTTACCGCCGTCTACCGCCAGGAGAATGCAGGATGAGTATTCCGACCGTGCTGGAGAAGATCCTCGCACGCAAGGCCGAAGAGGTTGCCGAACGCCGTGGCCAGGTGTCCCTCGCCGAGCTGGAGACGCGCGCCGCCCAGGCCGATGCGCCGCGCGGCTTTGCCCAGGCGCTGCAGGAGCGTGCTGCGCGCAAGTCACCGGCGGTGATCGCCGAAGTGAAGAAGGCTTCACCGAGCAAGGGTGTGTTGCGCGAGCATTTCGTTCCCGCGGAGATCGCCCGTAGCTACGAGGCGGGCGGTGCGGCCTGCCTGTCGGTACTCACCGACGTGGATTTCTTCCAGGGCGGCGACGCCTATTTGCAGCAGGCCCGCGCGGCCTGTTCGCTGCCGGTGATCCGCAAGGACTTCCTCATCGATCCTTACCAGGTGGTCGAGGCGCGAGCACTGGGCGCGGACTGCGTGCTGCTGATCGCAGCGGCGCTGGACGATGTGTTGATGCATGAACTGGCCGATACGGCCCAGGCCCAGGGCCTGGACGTGCTGGTCGAGGTGCACGATGCGCAGGAACTGGAGCGGGCGCTGCGTCTGTCGACGCCCTTGGTGGGCATCAACAACCGCAACCTGCATACCTTTGACGTACGCCTGGAAACCACCCTGGAGCTGCTCCCGGAGATTCCCCAGGATCGTCTGGTGGTCACCGAGAGCGGTATTCTCAACCGCGCCGACGTCGAGCTGATGACGATCAACCGGGTCTATACCTTCCTCGTCGGAGAAGCATTCATGCGCGCCGATGATCCGGGCGATGCCCTGCAGCGATTGTTCTTCGCCTGATCGCAAAAGAAAGCCCGCATTCGCGGGCTTTTTCCATTGGGTGCGGAGTGCTAGCGCGTCCCGTGCACCACCATGGTCTTGCCTTTGACGTGTACCAGACCTTGCTCCTGCAGGCTTTTCAGCACGCGGCCGACCATTTCCCTTGAGCAGCCCACGATGCGGCCGATCTCCTGGCGGGTGATCTTGATCTGCATGCCGTCGGGGTGGGTCATGGCGTCGGGCTGCTTGCACAGGTCCAGCAGCGTACGCGCGACACGGCCGGTGACGTCTAGAAAGGCCAGGTCTCCAACCTTGCGGGTGGTATTGCGCAGCCGTTCGGCGAGCTGCCGGCCGATCGCCAGGAGTATTTCCGGGGACTGCTTGGCGAGTTCCCGGCACTTGCTGTAGCTCAGCTCGGCGATTTCGCATTCGCTGCGGGTGCGCACCCAGGCGCTGCGGGGATGCTCCTCGCCGTCGGTGTCGAACAGCCCCATCTCGCCAAAGAAGTCTCCGGCATTGAGGTAGGCGATGATCATCTCACGGCCATCGTCGTCCTCGATCAGTACGGTGACGGAGCCCTTCACGATGAGGAACAGCGAATCGCAGGGATCACCCGCATAGATGATGGTGCTCTTGGCCGCGTGACGGCGCCGGTGAGCGTGGGCGAGGAGAATGTCGAAATGGCGGGGTCGCGTGAGAGGATTGATGGCTACCATGCCCGGGGTCCTTTGTCTGTGGCCAGCGGCGGAAAGTGCATGTCCTTGCGGCTTGAAAGGATATTCTGCCTGTTGCAATAGCGTCATATAAGACGACGCTCGGACGCAGTGCGTTTTTTGTGAACGGTTTGGCGTTGCTGCGCTTCTCTGAGGGGGCAAGGGGCATCCCAGGAGGCCTTGCGCCCGGGGCGCCGAGCCCCTATCTTTCCCAGCCTTTGGCTGAGCAGACGCGGCGGGTACGAAACGATGAAAGCGCGAATCCAGTGGGCCGGTGAGGCGATGTTCCTGGGAGAGTCGGGCAGCGGCCACGTGGTCGTGATGGATGGCCCGCCCGATCATGGTGGTCGTAACCTCGGTGTGCGTCCGATGGAAATGCTGCTGCTCGGCCTGGGTGGCTGCACCAACTTCGATGTGATGAGCATCCTCAAGAAGTCCCGGCAGGCGGTAGAGAGCTGCGAAGCCTTTCTGGACGCCGATCGCGCCGATGAAGACCCCAAGGTCTTCACCCGCATCCACGTGCATTTCGTGGTCAAGGGGCGCGGGTTGAAGGAGGCACAGGTCAAGCGCGCCGTTGAATTGTCGGCAGAGAAATACTGTTCGGCTTCGATCATGCTCGGGCGCGCGGGCGTGGAGATCACCCACGACTACGAGATCGTCGAGCTCGGCTAGACGCCGTGGCCGTATATGAAAAGGGCGCCTGAGGGCGCCCTTCTTCGTCGTGCGTCAGATGCGGTAGGTGGTCTTGGTCATTACCTTGGAGAGTAGCGTCATGCCGAATTTGACCGGTGCTGGGAAGCGTATGCCTCCTGCGGACAGGGCGTTGGTCGAGTGCTGCTCTTCATCGACGCGCATCTGTTCGAGAATCGCCCGGGAGCGCTGGTCGGCTTCCGGTATCTGCTCCAGGTGGGCGTCGAGGTGCTTGCATACCTGGTCCTCGGTGGCGGCCACGAAGCCCAGGCTGACGCGATCGCTGATGGCGCCGGCGAGCGCACCGATGCCAAAGGACATGCCATAGAACAACGGGTTCAGCACACTGGTGTGGCTACCCAGCTCACGAATGCGCTGCTCGCACCAGGCCAGATGATCGATTTCCTCTTCGGCCGCGTGCTCCATCGCCTGGCGGATCTCGGGAAGCTTGGCGGTGAGCGCTTGCCCCTGGTAAAGCCCTTGCGCGCAGACCTCGCCGGTATGGTTGATGCGCATCAGGCCGGCGACGTGGCGGCCTTGTGCTTCGTCCAGCTCCGCCGACTCCTTGAGCAACGCCGGGGATGGCCGGTGTGGCTGGCCACTGAACGGCAAGAGGGTGCGCAAGGCGGTATTGGCCTGAAGAAGTAGGCGATCCAGCGGTGTGTAATGACGGCTGGTCTCGGGCATGGGGTTCTCCGACAGCAGGATGACGCGGCAGTTTAACGCAGTTGGCCGGGGCGCTCGTGGGACACGTAGGCGCATGTACGGGCTCAGAACGGCTTGACCACCACCAGTATCACGATGACCAAGAGAAACAGCACCGGGACTTCGTTGAACCAGCGAAAGTAGACGTGGCTGCGACCGTTCTCGCCTCGGGCGAAGCGTTTGATCTGGGCGCCACAGACATGGTGGTAACCGATCAGGAAGGCGACCAGCAGTAGCTTGACGTGCAGCCAGCCCATCTTCAGCCAGGCGGGGTTGAGGTAGAGCATCCAGGCGCCAAGGACCAGCACGAGGATCATCGAGGGACCCATGATGCCGCGGTACAGCTTGCGCTCCATCACGCAGAAGCGCTCGCGGCTGGGGGCGTCGTCGCTCATGGCGTGGTAAACGAACAGCCGCGGCAGATAGAAGAGACCGGCGAACCAGCAGACCACCGCGATGATGTGGAAGGCCTTGATCCAGAGGTAAAGCATGCGCGTGCTTCCAGTGCAGGTTGATCTGGCATGTTAAGGCAGCCTTGAACGCTCGTCACCGGGGCGCTTGGCCGCTGCAATAGGCCCGCCGTATCATGGGGCATCGTGCGCGCCTCGCCTGTCGAGGAATACGGCGTCAGTTTCTTTCGCTAAAGTTGACTGAATTTGTCGGGAAAGCGGATAATGAGCCGCTTGGATGACGGCCTTCGGCCGGGAGATACATGATGACTGTCGAAAGCTTCACCCCTTCTGCCATGCAGTTCACCCCGGGTGCGGCCAGCAAGGTTAAGACGCTGATCGATGAGGAAGGCAACCCGCGGCTGAAATTGCGCGTCTTCGTCACCGGTGGTGGTTGCTCCGGCTTCCAGTACGGCTTCACGTTCGATGAGGAGGTGGCGGAAGACGACACCATCGTCGAGCGCGAGGGCGTGAGTCTGGTCGTGGATCCGATGAGTTTCCAGTACCTGGCCGGTGCGGAAGTTGACTATCAAGAGGGGCTCGAGGGCTCTCGCTTCGTCATCAACAACCCCAATGCCTCCACCACCTGTGGTTGCGGTCAGTCGTTCTCGATCTGACCATGCCGGCCTTTTCGGAGCGCCGCATGAGGTGGCGCTTCAGGCGGGGTAGATAGCGCCGAGAATTCGTGGTCCTTGTGCGCCGGTAACCTCTGGCCGATTGCCTGGCAAGCCCTCCAGGCAGCAGTGCGCCAGCCAGGCGAAGGCCATCGCCTCCATCCAGTCTGCTGAAATGCCACACTCGTCCGTCGTGCGCACGCGGATGCCCGGTAGTCGTTCGCCGAGGCGCCTGAGTAGAGCACCGTTGTGCGCACCTCCACCACAGACCAATAGCTCTTGTGCCGCATGCCCGGAAGCGAGCAGTGCATCGCTGACAGAGGCTGCAGTAAGCTCCAACAGCGTGCGCTGTACGTTCTCTGCGGGAATCTGCCGGGTGCCGAGCTTGTCCAGCAGCCAGGCTTCATTGAAGGTTTCCCGGCCTGTGCTCTTGGGCCCTTGCAAGGCGAAGAAGGGATCGCTCAGCAGTTCGTGCAGCAATGCTTCGTCCAGTGTTCCGCTTTCGCTCCAGGCGCCGTTCGCGTCATAGCTCTGGCCCAGGCTACGGGCGATCCAGATGTCCAAGAGTACGTTTCCCGGGCCGCAGTCGAACCCGCGAACCGGACCGCTGCCCACCAGACTCAGGTTGCTGAAGCCGCCCAAGTTCAGAATCGCCCGGGGGGTGCCGTCCGCGCCGAACAGGCTGTCGTGGAAGGCGGGAACCAATGGTGCGCCCTGACCTCCGGCAGCGACGTCACGACGACGGAAGTCAGCCACGACGCTGATGCCGGTCAGTTCCGCAAGCAATGCCGGGTTGCCGATTTGCACGGTGAAGCCGCGTGCCGGTTCGTGGCGTACCGTCTGCCCGTGGCTGCCGATGGCGCGTATGTCCCTGGCGTGCAGTTGCTGGTTGTGCAGGAGCTGCTGGATGCCTTCTGCGGCGAGGGCTGCCCAGCGATTCTCTGCCAGTGCGGCGCGTGCGAGCTCGTCCTCACCGCTGCTGCACAGTGCGAGCAGGTCCTGACGAAGATCATCGGGCATCAGAGTGTAGTGGGAGGCGAGCAGGCGAGTCCGGTTGGATTCCTGCTCGATCAGGGCGATGTCCAGTCCGTCCAGGCTGGTACCGGACATCACCCCGAGGTAACGTGGCATCAGCGCTTGTTCATCGCCACGAGCGTCGCCTTTTCCTGATCAAGGCGTGCCATGAGCGGCTGGCTGATCTGCATGAAGCGTTTCTTCTCGCTGGCGGCAATGGGGTCTGCCATCGGCAGCTTCACGCCGAGCGGATCGACATGCTGGCCGTTGATGCGGAACTCGTAATGCAGGTGAGGGCCCGTGGCGAGGCCGGTCATCCCGACATAGCCGATGATCTGGCCCTGTTTCACATTGCTTCCGGCACGAATGCCCTTGGCGATCCGGCTCATGTGTCCGTAGAGGGTGGAATAGCGCTGGCCGTGCTTGATCACCACGGCGTTGCCGTAACCGCCCTTGCGCCCAGCTTCGACGATGCGGCCGTCCCCGGCCGCCTTGATCGGCGTTCCGGTAGGTGCTGCGTAGTCGACGCCTTTGTGTGCGCGAATCTTGTTCAGCACCGGGTGGCGTCGGCCCATGGAGAAGCGCGAACTGATGCGCGAGAACTCCACCGGAGTGCGGATGAATGCGCGGCGCATACTGTTGCCATCAGCGGTGTAGTAGTTGGTCGTACCACCCTTGCTGGTGTAGCGAACCGCCGTGTGGGTCTTGCCGTTGTTGACGAAGCGTGCGGCGAGAATGTTGCCAGCCCCGACGCGCTTGCCGTCGTGGTACTTGTCCTCGTAGATCACCTCGAACTCATCGCCTTCGCGAATCTCGCGCGCGAAGTCGATGTCGTAGCCGAAGATATTGGCCAGTTCCATCGTCAGGTTGTGCGAGAGGCCTGCACGTTGCGCGGCGAGGAACAGAGAGCTATCGATCACGCCGTGGGCATAGCTGTTGCGTACCTCTGGGGTCGCTTCTTCACGGCTGAACTGGTAGCTGCCGTCATCCTGGCGCGCCAGGCTGATGGTTACCAGCTTGCCTTCACGGGTGGACAGATGGAGCAGTTCGCCTTCCGGAGAAAGGTCGAAGTCGAGCTGCTGGCCCACTCTCAATTGGCTGAACTGACGTGCTTCCTTGTTGCCGTCGAGCAACTGGTGCAGCAGCGCGGCAGACAGTCCGACTTTGGCGAACAGGGTAGAGAGCGTGTCTCCGTCGCTGACCACGATGCTCTTCAGCGAGTCGGAAGAGGGTTCGCCCCCCTGTGCGTCGGCGTCGGTTCCCGCGACTGCGGCGGCCTCAGGCGCATCGATCTCGGCGAACGGCGTCTCCTGATCGGCCTCGGGGGCTTGGGTCAGTTCGTCGGGTTGTTGGATCGTGGCTTGCGAGCCACTGTCCATTTCAAGGTCCAGATAGGTTCTTTTGGCCTCCACCTCACGGGTGGGAAAGACCAGCAGCGCCAGGCTGAGCAGCGCTGCGACACCACTGGCGGCCAAAATATGGCTCTTCGGGTATAGCAAGCCTCGGGGAGCGGGGGTCGTCATGGCGGGCGTTGGCTTTTGGGGCTACGAATAACTGCCTAAAATATAATCAAAAAAAGCAACAGGCAACCCTGAATGCCCCATTCCGGGGCTTATGCGTCGGGCGGTCGCGCCGAGCGGCAAATTTGTTTTTACCGGCTGATCTTGTATGGTTGCGTTCCTTCGTAAACCTGGGTAGACGAGTGCGGCCATGAAGTCGGTGGAAGAGCAACTGGCGCTGATCAAGCGCGGGGCGGAAGAGGTGCTGGTAGAGACCGAGTTGGTGGAGAAGCTCAAACGTGGGCAGCCACTGCGCATCAAGGCGGGTTTTGACCCGACTGCGCCCGACCTGCACCTGGGGCATACGGTGCTTATCAATAAGCTGCGTCAATTCCAGCAGCTAGGGCATCAGGTCATCTTCCTCATTGGCGACTTCACCGGGATGATCGGCGACCCCAGTGGCAAGAGCGCCACGCGCCCGCCACTTACCCGCGATCAGGTCCTCGAGAATGCGGAGACCTACAAGTCGCAGGTCTTCAAGATCCTCGATCCGGCGTTGACGGAGGTGGCCTTCAACTCCAGTTGGATGGACGCTCTGTCACCGGCCGACTTCATTCGCCTGGCTTCGCAGTACACCGTTGCCCGGATGCTCGAGCGTGACGACTTCGACAAGCGCTATAACAGCAATCAGCCCATCGCCATCCATGAGTTCCTTTATCCGCTGGTGCAGGGGTATGACTCCGTTGCCCTGCATGCCGACGTCGAACTGGGCGGCACTGACCAGAAATTCAACCTGCTGATGGGGCGCGAGTTGCAGCGCGCGTACGGTCAGGAGTCGCAGTGCATCGTTACCATGCCCCTGCTCGAGGGGTTGGACGGCGTGAAGAAGATGTCCAAATCGCTGGGTAACTATATAGGCATCCAGGAAGCGCCCGGGGTCATGTACAACAAGTTGGTCTCGATGCCTGACTCGTTGATGTGGCGCTACTTCGAGTTGCTCAGCTTCCGTGACATGGCGGAGATCGACGGTTTCCGCCGTGATGTGGAGCTGGGTGCCAATCCTCGAGACATCAAGATCAAATTGGCTGAAGAGATCGTGGCGCGCTTCCATGGGGAAGAGGCTGCGGCCAGCGCTCACCGCTCCGCTGGCAACCGCATGCGTGACGGCGAGCTGCCTGAGGACCTGCCGGAAGTCGAATTGGCTTCGGCGGAGGCGCTGCCTATCGCTGCGGTACTCAACCGTGCGGGCTTGGCGAAGAACTCCGCCGCGGCCCGTGACCTGCTCAATGCGGGTTCGGTGAAGATCGACGGAGAGGTGGTCGATCGCGAATTTCTTTTCGAGGTCGGTTCCATGCATGTCTGCCAGGCTGGCAAGAAGGCCTTTGCGCGGATTTCCCTGGTGGCCGAGTAAAAACCTCCAAAAAGCGCTTGACCGGAATTGGAAAGGCTATAGAATGCGCACCACTTCCGGCGCAGTCGTCACCGAAAAGGCCTTGAGAATCAAGGGGTTAGCGGTTAAGAAGGTGCGAGAATGGCGGTGCTGCCGTCAGGCTCGAAGCGCTGGAAGGAGGAGGAAAAAGGAGTTGACAGCGAGATTGCTCGCTGTAAAATTCGCCTCCCGCTTAACGAGGTTCTCCGAACACGGTAAGCGCCAAGCGGTTGAGTAGAAAAGAAATTTTCGAAAAGTTGCTTGACAGATTGAAAGGCTGCTGTAGAATGCGCGGCCTCGGTTGAGACGAAAGCCTGACCGAAACGCTCTTTAACAAGTTGAATCAAGCAATTCGTGTGGGTGCTTGTGGATTAAGACTGAGATCGCAAGATTATCAGCATCACAAGCAACACTCGTGAATTCGAGAGTTTTTTGCGATTGCTGAGCCAAGTTTAGGGTTTTCTCAAAACCCGATCAGTATTGAACTGAAGAGTTTGATCATGGCTCAGATTGAACGCTGGCGGCAGGCCTAACACATGCAAGTCGAGCGGATGAAGGGAGCTTGCTCCTGGATTCAGCGGCGGACGGGTGAGTAATGCCTAGGAATCTGCCTGGTAGTGGGGGATAACGTTCCGAAAGGAACGCTAATACCGCATACGTCCTACGGGAGAAAGTGGGGGATCTTCGGACCTCACGCTATCAGATGAGCCTAGGTCGGATTAGCTAGTAGGTGAGGTAATGGCTCACCTAGGCGACGATCCGTAACTGGTCTGAGAGGATGATCAGTCACACTGGAACTGAGACACGGTCCAGACTCCTACGGGAGGCAGCAGTGGGGAATATTGGACAATGGGCGAAAGCCTGATCCAGCCATGCCGCGTGTGTGAAGAAGGTCTTCGGATTGTAAAGCACTTTAAGTTGGGAGGAAGGGTTGTAGATTAATACTCTGCAATTTTGACGTTACCAACAGAATAAGCACCGGCTAACTTCGTGCCAGCAGCCGCGGTAATACGAAGGGTGCAAGCGTTAATCGGAATTACTGGGCGTAAAGCGCGCGTAGGCGGTTTGTTAAGTTGAAGGTGAAATCCCCGGGCTCAACCTGGGAACTGCCTCCAAAACTGGCTGACTAGAGTGTGGTAGAGGGTGGTGGAATTTCCTGTGTAGCGGTGAAATGCGTAGATATAGGAAGGAACACCAGTGGCGAAGGCGACCACCTGGACCAACACTGACGCTGAGGTGCGAAAGCGTGGGGAGCAAACAGGATTAGATACCCTGGTAGTCCACGCCGTAAACGATGTCGACTAGCCGTTGGGGTCCTTGAGACTTTAGTGGCGCAGCTAACGCATTAAGTCGACCGCCTGGGGAGTACGGCCGCAAGGTTAAAACTCAAATGAATTGACGGGGGCCCGCACAAGCGGTGGAGCATGTGGTTTAATTCGAAGCAACGCGAAGAACCTTACCTGGCCTTGACATGCTGAGAACTTTCCAGAGATGGATTGGTGCCTTCGGGAGCTCAGACACAGGTGCTGCATGGCTGTCGTCAGCTCGTGTCGTGAGATGTTGGGTTAAGTCCCGTAACGAGCGCAACCCTTGTCCTTAGTTACCAGCACGTTATGGTGGGCACTCTAAGGAGACTGCCGGTGACAAACCGGAGGAAGGTGGGGATGACGTCAAGTCATCATGGCCCTTACGGCCAGGGCTACACACGTGCTACAATGGTCGGTACAAAGGGTTGCCAAGCCGCGAGGTGGAGCCAATCCCATAAAACCGATCGTAGTCCGGATCGCAGTCTGCAACTCGACTGCGTGAAGTCGGAATCGCTAGTAATCGTGAATCAGAATGTCACGGTGAATACGTTCCCGGGCCTTGTACACACCGCCCGTCACACCATGGGAGTGGGTTGCTCCAGAAGTAGCTAGTCTAACCTTCGGGGGGACGGTTACCACGGAGTGATTCATGACTGGGGTGAAGTCGTAACAAGGTAGCCGTAGGGGAACCTGCGGCTGGATCACCTCCTTAATCGACAGATCTCCCTTGCCATAAGCACCCACACGAATTGCTTGATTCACTGACGAAGAAGCGATTGGGTTGATAGACCCGAGCGGTAAACGATTGGGTCTGTAGCTCAGTTGGTTAGAGCGCACCCCTGATAAGGGTGAGGTCGGCAGTTCGAATCTGCCCAGACCCACCAATCGATGGGGCCATAGCTCAGCTGGGAGAGCGCCTGCTTTGCACGCAGGAGGTCAGGAGTTCGATCCTCCTTGGCTCCACCATTTACCACGATTGCTTCGAAAGCTCAGAACTGAGCGCTTTTCCTGAAGAGGGAAGGGTGTTGAGTTCTGGACTTTGCGCCAGAACTGTTCTTTAAAAATTCGGGTTTGTGATAGAAGTGACTGTTTGATTGTTTTCACTGCAATCGAACAGCTCAAGGTAAAATTTGCGAGTTCAAGCGCGAATTTTCGGCGAATGTCGTCTTCACCGCCATACCGAGCGTGCCGAGAGGCAGATTGCTTGGGGTTATATGGTCAAGTGAAGAAGCGCATACGGTGGATGCCTTGGCAGTCAGAGGCGATGAAAGACGTGGTAGCCTGCGAAAAGCTTCGGGGAGTCGGCAAACAGACTTTGATCCGGAGATATCTGAATGGGGAAACCCACCGATCATAAGATCGGTATCTTACACTGAATACATAGGTGTAAGAGGCGAACCAGGGGAACTGAAACATCTAAGTACCCTGAGGAAAAGAAATCAACCGAGATTCCCTTAGTAGTGGCGAGCGAACGGGGACCAGCCCTTAAGCTTCTTGGATTTTAGTCGAACGCTCTGGAAAGTGCGGCCATAGTGGGTGATAGCCCCGTAGACGAAAGGGTCCTTGAAGTGAAAACGAGTAGGACGGCGCACGTGAAACGTTGTCTGAAGATGGGGGGACCATCCTCCAAGGCTAAATACTACTGACTGACCGATAGTGAACCAGTACCGTGAGGGAAAGGCGAAAAGAACCCCGGAGAGGGGAGTGAAATAGAACCTGAAACCGTATGCGTACAAGCAGTGGGAGCCTACTTTGTTAGGTGACTGCGTACCTTTTGTATAATGGGTCAGCGACTTATATTCAGTGGCGAGCTTAACCGTATAGGGGAGGCGTAGCGAAAGCGAGTCTTAATAGGGCGTTTAGTCGCTGGGTATAGACCCGAAACCGGGCGATCTATCCATGAGCAGGTTGAAGGTTAGGTAACACTGACTGGAGGACCGAACCGACTCCCGTTGAAAAGGTAGCGGATGACTTGTGGATCGGAGTGAAAGGCTAATCAAGCTCGGAGATAGCTGGTTCTCCTCGAAAGCTATTTAGGTAGCGCCTCGTGTATCACTGCTGGGGGTAGAGCACTGTTTCGGCTAGGGGGTCATCCCGACTTACCAAACCGATGCAAACTCCGAATACCGGCAAGTGCGAGCACGGGAGACACACGGCGGGTGCTAACGTCCGTCGTGAAAAGGGAAACAACCCAGACCGTCAGCTAAGGTCCCAAAATCCTGGTTAAGTGGGAAACGATGTGGGAAGGCTCAGACAGCTAGGAGGTTGGCTTAGAAGCAGCCATCCTTTAAAGAAAGCGTAATAGCTCACTAGTCGAGTCGGCCTGCGCGGAAGATGTAACGGGGCTCAAACCAGGTACCGAAGCTACGGGTTCATCCTCTGGATGAGCGGTAGAGGAGCGTTCTGTAAGCCTGTGAAGGTGAGTTGAGAAGCTTGCTGGAGGTATCAGAAGTGCGAATGCTGACATGAGTAACGACAATGGGTGTGAAAAACACCCACGCCGAAAGACCAAGGGTTCCTGCGCAACGTTAATCGACGCAGGGTGAGTCGGCCCCTAAGGCGAGGCAGAAATGCGTAGTCGATGGGAAACGGGTCAATATTCCCGTACTTCTAGTTACTGCGATGGGGGGACGGAGAAGGCTAGGCCAGCACGGCGTTGGTTGTCCGTGTTTAAGGTAGTAGGCTGAGATCTTAGGTAAATCCGGGATCTTAAGGCCGAGAACTGATGACGAGTGCTCTTTAGAGCGCGAAGTGGTTGATGCCCTGCTTCCAGGAAAAGCCTCTAAGCTTCAGGTAACTAGGAACCGTACCCCAAACCGACACAGGTGGTCGGGTAGAGAATACCAAGGCGCTTGAGAGAACTCGGGTGAAGGAACTAGGCAAAATGGCACCGTAACTTCGGGAGAAGGTGCGCCGGTGAGGGTGAAGGGTTTACCCCGTAAGCTCATGCCGGTCGAAGATACCAGGCCGCTGCGACTGTTTATTAAAAACACAGCACTCTGCAAACACGAAAGTGGACGTATAGGGTGTGACGCCTGCCCGGTGCCGGAAGGTTAATTGATGGGGTTAGCGCAAGCGAAGCTCTTGATCGAAGCCCCGGTAAACGGCGGCCGTAACTATAACGGTCCTAAGGTAGCGAAATTCCTTGTCGGGTAAGTTCCGACCTGCACGAATGGCGTAACGATGGCGGCGCTGTCTCCACCCGAGACTCAGTGAAATTGAAATCGCTGTGAAGATGCAGTGTATCCGCGGCTAGACGGAAAGACCCCGTGAACCTTTACTGTAGCTTTGCACTGGACTTTGAGCCTGCTTGTGTAGGATAGGTGGGAGGCTTTGAAACGTGGACGCTAGTCTGCGTGGAGCCATCCTTGAAATACCACCCTGGCATGCTTGAGGTTCTAACTCTGCTCCGTTATCCGGAGCGAGGACAGTGTATGGTGGGCAGTTTGACTGGGGCGGTCTCCTCCTAAAGAGTAACGGAGGAGTACGAAGGTGCGCTCAGACCGGTCGGAAATCGGTCGCAGAGTATAAAGGCAAAAGCGCGCTTGACTGCGAGACAGACACGTCGAGCAGGTACGAAAGTAGGTCTTAGTGATCCGGTGGTTCTGTATGGAAGGGCCATCGCTCAACGGATAAAAGGTACTCCGGGGATAACAGGCTGATACCGCCCAAGAGTTCATATCGACGGCGGTGTTTGGCACCTCGATGTCGGCTCATCACATCCTGGGGCTGAAGCCGGTCCCAAGGGTATGGCTGTTCGCCATTTAAAGTGGTACGCGAGCTGGGTTTAGAACGTCGTGAGACAGTTCGGTCCCTATCTGCCGTGGACGTTTGAGATTTGAGAGGGGCTGACCTTAGTACGAGAGGACCGGGTTGGACGAACCTCTGGTGTTCCGGTTGTCACGCCAGTGGCATTGCCGGGTAGCTATGTTCGGAAGAGATAACCGCTGAAAGCATCTAAGCGGGAAACTTGCCTCAAGATGAGATCTCACTGGAGCCTCGAGCTCCCTAAAGGGCCGTCGGAGACTACGACGTTGATAGGCAGGGTGTGTAAGCGTTGTGAGGCGTTGAGCTAACCTGTACTAATTGCCCGTGAGGCTTGACCATATAACACCCAAACAATCTGTGGCCTAGCTGCAGAGGGTGATGGTGAAGTCGATGTGAACCGAAAGTTCACGCATGAATTCGCAAAAAAGCACTATCACAAACCCGTTTTGGGGTCGCGTCTAAACCACGATACCCCAACCCCATTGCTTGACGACCATAGAGTGTTGGAACCACCTGATCCCATCCCGAACTCAGTAGTGAAACGACATATCGCCGATGGTAGTGTGGAGCTTCTCCATGTGAGAGTAGGTCATCGTCAAGCTTCTATTCCGCCAAACCCCAGCCTGAGCAATCAGGCTGGGGTTTGGTCTTTTCGGCGGCAGAAAAGTCCCCGGTACTTCCTTTGCAAGGTCTGCTTGCGTGGCTATGATGCGTCCCTTCCTTGAGAGAGGCCTCCATGCGTTCATTGCTTGAGCTGCTGCAGGACGGCTCGTTCCACTCCGGCGAGGCGCTAGGTGCTGCGCTGGGCGTCAGTCGCGCTGCGGTGTGGAAGCGTTTGCAGAACTTGCAGCGTGACTATGGCCTGATTGTCCATCGTGTCCCTGGCAAGGGTTATCGACTCGCCGAACCTGTCGACCTTTTGGATCCCGTTCTGATCGCCACGGAAACAGGGTTGGTTGGACGTGTATTCACCTACGACGAAATTGATTCGACCAACAGTCAGGCTTCTCGGTTATTGCGGGAGAGCGGTGGCGAGCCTTTGCTGGTCTTGGCCGAGCAACAGACGCAGGGGCGCGGTCGTCGGGGTCGGTCCTGGATTA
This sequence comes from Pseudomonas sp. R4-15, assembly GCF_055768815.1. Lineage (NCBI taxonomy): Bacteria > Pseudomonadati > Pseudomonadota > Gammaproteobacteria > Pseudomonadales > Pseudomonadaceae > Pseudomonas > Pseudomonas sp. R4-15. The sequence continues at coordinate 156,701 of NZ_CM147293.1, read as the reverse complement.
GCCCTTTTGCCAAGAATCTGTATTTCTCTCTGGCCTGGCCGCTGCCTTTCGGTCTGCAAGGTTTGGACGGGCTGAGTCTGGTCGTGGGTCTTGCTGTTCGCGACTTGTTGCTGGGAGAGGGTGTTTCGGCAGGCCTCAAATGGCCGAATGATGTTCTGGTGGCCGAACGCAAGATCAGTGGTGTCTTGTTGGAGTTGCTTGGAGATCCGGCGGATAGCTGCCAGGTCGTGATTGGTGTCGGGATCAATGTAAACATGCGAGACGAGACCGCCATCGATAGGCCCTGGACTTCCCTGCGCATGGAGACGGGGCGGATTTGCGACCGTAATCGCCTGTGCGTGAGCTTTTACCACTTGTTGACAGGCTACTTGCGACGTTTGGCTGCCGAAGGATTCCTCGCGCTGCGTGCCGAGTGGGAGCGTGCTCATCTATGGCAGGGGCGCGATGTTACCCTTAGTGGTGCTGCGCAACCGGTATATGGAAAGGTCCTGGGCGTGGATGAGCGTGGTGCGCTGAGGTTGCAGGTTGAAGGACGTGAGCAGGTATTCAGCGGAGGAGAAATCAGTTTGAGGCTGCAGGCATGATTCTCGAATTGGACTGTGGTAACAGCCTGCTCAAATGGCGAGTTGTCTCTGAGTCTGCGCTGCAGGTGGCGGCGGGTTTGGCCTCCTCCGATGAAGCGTTACTCGAGGATGTCCTGCGCACTGGTTTGCAGATCGATGCGTGTCGCTTGGTAAGCGTGCGCAGTGACGAGGAAACCGCCCGTCTTTGCCGGCTGCTGGCCGAGGCTTTTTCGGTAGTCCCCCTTTGTGCTCAGCCTGCCCTTTCGCTAGGTGGCGTGCGCAATGGTTATGAAGACTATCGGCGACTGGGCCTGGATCGCTGGTTGGCGTTGGTGGGTGCTTATAGCGTGCGCCGTCGAGCTTGTCTCGTCATCGATCTGGGGACGGCGGTAACGTGCGATTTCGTAAGTGCTGATGGGGTGCACTTGGGAGGCTATATCTGTCCGGGGATGCCGCTGATGCGTAGTGAGCTGCGAACTCATACGCGACGTATTCGCTACGACGACACGGCTGCCGAACGCGCGTTGCATGACACCCGTCCGGGCGTTACCACGGTTCAGGCGGTGGAGCGTGGGTGCTTGCTGATGCTGCGGGGATTCGTCGAGGGTCAGTGGGCATTGGCGGAAGCGCATCTCGGGGATGTGTTCGATGTTTACCTGACGGGAGGGGATGCGGATTTGGTGACGGCGCATTTGCCCGAAGTCCAGGTAGTGCCGGACCTTGTGTTCAGAGGGTTGGCATTGGCTTGCCCGTTGGAGTAAGCATGCGCTGGCTATTCCTGTTGTTATTGGTACTCAACACTTTTTACTGGCTCTGGCATCAACAGCAGACGCCTTTGCGTGCTCGAGAGATCTCGCCGCTCGAGCTCGTGACGGGTGGGGCTGCGCCTATACGTCTGCTCAATGAGGTCGATGAGCAAGCTCCGCCATCGGCGCCTGTTCAAGGTAACCCACCCGCGGAGGTGGCCCCTGGCGTTTGTCTGTTTATTGGGGGCTTTGCCGGGCGCGATGCACAGCTTGCGCTAGGTCAGCGACTGAATGGGCTGGATATCGCAGCGGAGCCAAGGACGCTTGAGACCGTTCGTGCGGTGGATTACTGGGTGTATCTGCCGCCGCTTGAATCGCGAGATGCCGCTCTACGCCAGTTGCGAGAGTTGCAGGCACGCGAGGTCGAGGCCTATCTGATCGGCGAGGGTGCCTTTGCTGGAGGCTTGTCTCTTGGCAGTTTCTCCAGGCCCGAGCCAGCTCGGAAGCTGCTCGATCGGGTTAGGGCGCTCGGGTATCGAGCAGAAATGCGAGAGCAACCTCGCTCCGAGAGCAGTTACTGGTTGCGCTTGAGCGCTTCTCAGCGACCCTTGCTCGGTGATGCGCTGCTGGTTCAGTTGGTCAGGGACTTCCCCACGATGCGCCAGGAACTATTGTCGTGCGAAAGCGTTGCAACGCCCTGATAGTTTGAATAGAATGGCGCCCGCTTCGCGGGGTAGGCTTTCTAGAAAGGTCCCAACGAAGTGGCTGTCGATAAGCTAACCTCAAGTTTTTAATGAGAAAATGCTTGACAGTAGGGTGGCAAGCGATGAGAATGCCGCCTCCTTTGGAGGGGTTCCCGAGTGGCCAAAGGGATCAGACTGTAAATCTGACGTCTACGACTTCGAAGGTTCGAATCCTTCCCCCTCCACCAGATTCAAGCGTGAGCTGAAGGCTCCGCGGGTATAGTTCAGTGGTAGAACCTCAGCCTTCCAAGCTGATGATGCGGGTTCGATTCCCGCTACCCGCTCCAGTTTTTCAGGTGTCGCAAAAGGTTCGCTCATGTAGCTCAGCTGGTAGAGCACACCCTTGGTAAGGGTGAGGTCAGCGGTTCAAATCCGCTCATGAGCTCCATCTCGCAAAGGCAGATATGAAAATATCTGCCTTTGTTTTAATGGTGGCGTACTCGCTCAATTCCTCTGACGGGAGACGGTGATGGCTAAGGAAAAATTCGAACGTAACAAACCGCACCTGAACGTGGGCACCATCGGTCACGTTGACCATGGTAAGACCACGCTGACTGCTGCGCTGACCAAAGTCTGCGCCGAGACCTGGGGCGGTGCCGCTCGCGATTTCTCGCAGATCGATAACGCGCCGGAAGAAAAGGCTCGCGGTATCACCATCAACACCTCGCACGTCGAGTACGATTCGTCCATCCGTCACTACGCGCACGTTGACTGCCCCGGTCACGCTGACTATGTGAAGAACATGATCACCGGTGCCGCCCAGATGGACGGCGCGATCCTGGTTTGCTCCGCTGCTGACGGCCCCATGCCGCAGACCCGCGAGCACATCCTGCTGTCCCGTCAGGTTGGCGTTCCTTACATCGTCGTGTTCCTGAACAAGGCCGACATGGTCGACGACGCCGAGCTGCTGGAACTGGTCGAGATGGAAGTTCGCGACCTGCTCTCCACCTATGACTTCCCGGGCGACGACACCCCGATCGTCATCGGTTCCGCGCTGATGGCGCTGGAAGGCAAAGACGACAACGAAATCGGCGTCTCCGCTGTGCGCAAGCTGGTGGAAACCCTGGATGCCTACATCCCCGAACCGGTTCGTGCCATCGACCAGCCCTTCCTGATGCCGATCGAAGACGTGTTCTCTATCTCCGGCCGTGGCACCGTGGTGACCGGTCGTGTCGAGCGTGGCATCGTCAAGGTGGGTGAGGAAGTGGAAATCGTCGGTATCAAGGCGACCACCAAGACCACCTGCACCGGCGTTGAAATGTTCCGCAAGCTGCTCGACGAAGGTCGTGCAGGCGAGAACATCGGCGCACTGCTGCGTGGCACCAAGCGTGAAGACGTGGAGCGTGGCCAGGTTCTGGCCAAGCCGGGCACCATCAAGCCGCACACCAAGTTCGAAGCTGAAGTGTACGTGCTGAGCAAGGAAGAAGGCGGTCGTCACACGCCGTTCTTCAAAGGCTACCGCCCGCAGTTCTACTTCCGTACCACTGACGTGACCGGTAACTGCGAACTGCCCGAAGGCGTCGAGATGGTGATGCCGGGCGACAACATCAAAATGGTTGTCACCCTGATCGCTCCGATCGCCATGGAAGACGGCCTGCGCTTCGCCATTCGCGAAGGCGGTCGTACCGTCGGCGCCGGCGTGGTTGCCAAGATCTTCGAATAATCGTTGATCTGAAACTCTCGGGCCGGCATAATGGTCGGCCTGACTTTGTTACAGGCCAGTAGCTCAATTGGCAGAGCGGCGGTCTCCAAAACCGCAGGTTGGGGGTTCGATTCCCTCCTGGCCTGCCAGATTCCCGAAGTAAGTGAATCTGGCATTTTTCACAGGATCCAGCAGATGAACGCCAAGGCTGAAGCCAAAGACTCTCGCTTCGATCTTGCCAAGTGGGCCGTAGTGGCTGCGCTGGTGGTCGTGGGGGTTGTCGGCAACCAGTACTATGCTGGCGAGCCGATTCTGTATCGCGTGCTCGGTGTCCTGGTTCTGGCGGTGATTGCTGCCGCTGTGGCGATCAAGACCAGCAAGGGGCAGGCTTTCTTTGTTCTTGCAAAGGAAGCTCGCGCCGAAATTCGCAAGGTTGTCTGGCCGACGCGCCAGGAAACCACTCAGACGACGCTTATCGTCGTGGCGGTGGTGCTGATCATGGCGCTTCTGCTCTGGGGGCTCGACTCCCTGCTGGGTTGGGTTGTTTCGATCATCGTAGGTTAAGGGTGCGCCGTGGCTAAGCGTTGGTACGTCGTGCATGCTTATTCAGGTTATGAAAAGCATGTCATGCGCTCGCTGATCGAGCGCGTCAAGCTGGCCGGGATGGAAGACGAGTTCGGCGAGATTCTGGTTCCCACCGAAGAAGTGGTGGAAATGCGTAATGGCCAGAAGCGCAAAAGTGAACGTAAGTTCTTTCCGGGCTATGTGCTGGTGCAGATGGAGATGAACGAGGGGACTTGGCACTTGGTCAAGGATACGCCTCGCGTCATGGGCTTCATCGGCGGTACCGCTGACAAGCCCGCGCCTATCACCGACAAAGAGGCCGAGGCCATTCTGCGTCGCGTTGCCGATAGCGGTGACCGTCCGAAGCCGAAAACGCTGTTCGAGCCGGGTGAGACCGTTCGTGTCATCGATGGTCCGTTCGCGGACTTCAATGGCGTGGTCGAAGAAGTTAACTACGAAAAGAGCCGCATCCAAGTCGCTGTGCTCATTTTCGGGCGCTCCACGCCGGTGGAGCTGGAATTCAGCCAGGTCGAGAAGGTTTAACCTGGTTAATGGATCCCATACCCCGCAGCCAAAGGTTGCGGGGTTTTGTCGTCACTGGGATGTACGCGTAAGCAAACGGGGAGCCTTCGGGCGCTGGAACCCGCAACTGGAGTCATCATGGCTAAGAAGATTCAGGCTTATATCAAGCTGCAAGTGAAGGCCGGTCAGGCCAACCCGTCGCCGCCGGTCGGTCCCGCTCTGGGCCAGCACGGTGTCAATATCATGGAATTCTGCAAGGCGTTCAACGCCAAGACCCAGGGTATGGAGCCCGGTCTGCCGACTCCCGTGATCATCACCGTCTACAGCGACCGTAGCTTCACGTTCGAAACCAAGAGCACCCCGGCTTCGGTGCTGCTGAAGAAGGCTGCTGGCATTGCTAGCGGCTCCAGCCGTCCGAACAGCCAGAAAGTCGGCACCGTCACCCGTGCCCAGCTGGAAGAGATCGCCAAAGCCAAGCAGGCTGACCTCACCGCTGCTGACCTGGATGCCGCCGTGCGCACCATCGCCGGCTCTGCCCGTAGCATGGGCCTGAACGTGGAGGGTCTGTAATGGCCAAGCTGACCAAGCGCCAGAAGGCGATTGCCGAGAAAGTCGTCGCCGGCAAGCAGTATGCCTTCGAGGAAGCCGCCAGCCTGCTGGCCGAGCTCTCCACCATCAAGTTCAAGGAGTCGGTGGATATCTCCATCAACCTTGGCGTTGATCCGCGTAAATCCGACCAGGTCGTGCGTGGCGCTACCGTGCTGCCGAACGGCACCGGTAAATCCGTTCGCGTTGCCGTGTTCACCCAGGGCGCCAACGCCGAAGCTGCTCTGGCCGCAGGTGCCGAGCGCGTTGGCATGGACGAGCTGGCTGCCGAAATGAAAGGGGGCGATCTGAACTACGACGTAGTCATCGCCTCCCCGGACGCCATGCGTGTCGTCGGTCAGCTGGGCCAGATCCTCGGTCCGCGCGGCCTGATGCCGAACCCGAAGGTCGGTACCGTGACCCCGGACGTGGCTACCGCCGTGAAGAATGCCAAGGCTGGTCAGGTGCGTTTCCGTACCGACAAGAACGGCATCATCCACGCTTCCGTTGGCAAGATCGACTTCGAGCCGGTCAAGCTCAAGCAGAACGTCGAAGCCCTGCTGGCTGACCTCAAGCGCCTGAAGCCGTCGACCTCCAAGGGTGTCTACGTCCAGCGCGTGACCCTGAGCAGCACCATGGGTCCGGGCCTGCAGATCGATCAGGGCTCTCTCGAGGCCTAAGCAATACCCCGCGCATGGCCGCGGCCATGCGCGAACTATTGGGGTCCCTGCCTGGCGGGGGCTATCCAAGACCGTAGGTGGCGCAAGCCTTAAAACGCAGTACGGAGCCTACGCAGATGGTGCTCCCGATTCGTACCGAATCAGACACCAAAACGGCGAGCGGCCTCGGCCGATCGCAACGGTAACATCCAGGAGTAAACCCGTGGCAATTAAACTCGAAGACAAGAAGGCCATCGTCGCTGAAGTCAACGAGGCTGCCAAAGCTGCCCTGTCCGCTGTCGTGGCTGATGCCCGTGGCGTGACCGTAGGCGCCATGACCGGACTCCGTAAAGAGGCCCGCGAGGCTGGTGTGTACGTCAAAGTCGTACGTAACACCCTGGCTCGTCGCGCCGTTGAAGGCACTCAGTTCGAGATCCTCAACGACGTGTTCAAAGGCCCGACCCTGATTGCGTTCTCCAACGAGCATCCGGGCGCTGCTGCCCGTATCTTCAAGGAGTTCTCCAAGGGTCAGGACAAGTTCGAGATCAAGGCGGCTGCCTACGAGGGTCAGTTCCTCGCAGCCAATCAGATCGACGTACTGGCAACTCTGCCGACCTATGACGAAGCCATTTCCCAGCTGATGAGCGTGATTCAAGGCGCTACCAGCAAGCTGGCTCGTACTCTGGCGGCCATCCGCGATCAGAAGGAATCCGCCGCCGCCTGATGGCGCGACGTCGTTTCCTTCATACCCCTTCAATCGGATGGCCGACGGCCATCAAGCAATTACAGGAATAGAGTCATGGCTCTGACCAACGAAGACATCATCAACGCCGTATCCGAAATGACCGTCATGCAGGTCGTCGAACTGATCAAGGCGATGGAAGAGAAGTTCGGCGTTACCGCCGCTGCTGCTACCGTTGCTGCTGCTGGCCCGGCTGCTGCGGCTGCCGAAGAGCAGACCGAGTTCACCATCATGCTGACCGAAGCCGGCGACAAGAAAGTGAACGTGATCAAGGTCGTTCGTGAACTGACCGGCCTGGGCCTGAAAGAAGCCAAGGCTGTCGTTGACGGCGCTCCTGGCGTGGTCAAGGAAGGCGTTTCCAAGGAAGAGGCCGAAGCGGCCAAGAAGTCCCTGGAAGAAGCAGGCGCCAAGGTCGAGCTCAAGTAAGCTCGCGCCTTGCGTATCCAGCCGGCGGGCTAAGCCCGAGGCTGACGGCTGGTGGCTGAGGCCACCGGCCTTTTTCCGTTATGGGCGGCTCGCCCGTCGAGCCCCTATGACGTCCACCGGACAGCGGTGGCGCAGACGCGATGTCTGCACGATTTCCGGCCTGCTCCGTGAGGTGCGGCCGAACAAGCAGGTGACCAAGCTGGGGAACGCTGATGGCTTACTCATACACTGAGAAAAAACGTATCCGCAAGGACTTTAGCAAGTTGCCGGACGTCATGGATGTCCCCTACCTCCTGGCCATCCAGCTGGATTCGTATCGCGAATTCCTGCAGGCGGGCATGAGCAAGGAGCAGTTCCGGGATATCGGCCTGCATGCGGCCTTCAAGTCTGTTTTCCCGATCATCAGCTATTCCGGCAATGCGGCGCTGGAATACGTCGGCTATCGCCTGGGTGAGCCGGCTTTCGACGTCAAGGAATGCGTCCTGCGGGGCGTGACCTTTGCCGTACCGCTGCGGGTCAAAGTGCGTCTGATCATTTTCGACAAGGAATCGTCGAACAAGGCCATCAAAGACATCAAGGAACAAGAAGTCTACATGGGGGAAATCCCCCTGATGACCGAGAACGGTACCTTCATCATCAACGGTACCGAGCGCGTCATCGTTTCCCAGCTGCACCGTTCCCCGGGTGTGTTCTTCGACCACGACCGTGGCAAGACCCACAGCTCCGGCAAGCTGCTGTACTCCGCTCGCATCATCCCCTACCGCGGCTCCTGGCTGGACTTCGAGTTCGATCCGAAGGACGCCGTGTTCGTGCGTATCGACCGCCGCCGCAAACTGCCGGCTTCGGTGCTGCTGCGTGCGCTGGGTTACAGCACCGAGGAAGTCCTCGACGCCTTCTACGATACCAACGTGTTCCACGTGCGTGGTGAAGGCCTGGCGCTGGAGCTGGTGCCGCAGCGTCTGCGTGGTGAAATCGCCGCGTTCGACATCAAGGACGAGACCGGCAAGGTCATCGTCGAGCAGGGCCGTCGTATCACTGCGCGTCACATCAACCAGCTCGAGAAGGCCGGCATCAAGGAGCTCGAAGTTCCGCTGGACTACGTGCTGGGTCGCACCACGGCCAAGGCCATCGTGCATCCGTCGACCGGTGAAATCGTCGTTGAGTGCAACACCGAGCTGACCACCGATCTGCTGGTGAAGATCGCCAAATCTCAGGTCGCACGCATCGAAACGCTGTACACCAACGACATCGACTGCGGCCCGTTCATCTCCGATACGCTGAAGATCGACAACACCGCCAATCAGCTCGAAGCGCTGGTCGAGATCTATCGCATGATGCGTCCCGGCGAGCCGCCGACCAAGGATGCCGCCGAGACGCTGTTCAACAACCTGTTCTTCAGCGCCGAACGTTACGACCTGTCGGCCGTCGGTCGCATGAAGTTCAACCGTCGCATCGGTCGTACCGAGATCGAAGGCGCCGGTGTGCTCAGCCGCGAAGACATCGTCGAGGTTCTCAAGACCCTCGTCGACATCCGCAACGGTAAAGGCATCGTCGACGACATCGACCACCTGGGTAACCGCCGCGTACGTTGCGTCGGCGAGATGGCCGAGAACCAGTTCCGCGTTGGTCTGGTGCGTGTCGAGCGCGCGGTCAAGGAACGCCTGTCGATGGCCGAAAGCGAAGGCCTGATGCCGCAGGACCTGATCAACGCCAAGCCTGTCGCGGCGGCGGTGAAGGAGTTCTTCGGTTCCAGCCAGCTCTCGCAGTTCATGGACCAGAACAACCCGCTTTCCGAGATCACCCACAAGCGCCGTGTCTCTGCACTCGGCCCAGGTGGGTTGACCCGCGAGCGCGCCGGCTTCGAAGTGCGCGACGTGCACCCGACCCACTATGGTCGCGTCTGCCCGATCGAAACCCCTGAAGGTCCGAACATCGGTCTGATCAACTCGCTGGCTACCTACGCCCGCACCAACCAGTACGGCTTCCTGGAAAGCCCGTACCGCGTGGTGAAGGACGGTGAAGTGAGCGACGACATCGTGTTCCTTTCCGCCATCGAAGAGGCCGATCACGTGATCGCCCAGGCCTCCGCCAAGTTGGAAGGTCGCAAGCTGGTCGACGAGTTGGTGGCCGTGCGTCACCTGAACGAGTTCACCGTCAAGGCGCCGGAAGACGTCACCCTGATGGACGTGTCGCCCAAGCAGGTCGTTTCCGTGGCTGCTTCGCTGATTCCGTTCCTCGAGCACGATGACGCCAACCGCGCATTGATGGGTTCGAACATGCAGCGCCAGGCCGTGCCGACCCTGCGTTCGGACAAGCCGCTGGTCGGTACCGGCATGGAGCGTAACGTCGCCCGTGACTCCGGCGTCTGCGTCGTGGCCCGTCGTGGCGGTGTGATCGACTCGGTCGATGCCAGCCGTATCGTGGTGCGCGTCAATGACGACGAAGTCGAAACTGGCGAAGCCGGTGTCGACATCTACAACCTGACCAAATACACCCGTTCCAACCAGAACACCTGCATCAACCAGCGTCCGCTGGTGAGCAAGGGTGACAAGGTTGCGCGCAGCGACATCATGGCTGACGGCCCGTCCACCGACATGGGCGAGTTGGCTCTGGGTCAGAACATGCGCGTTGCGTTCATGCCCTGGAACGGCTTCAACTTCGAGGACTCCATCTGTCTCTCGGAGCGCGTGGTTCAGGAAGATCGCTTCACCACCATCCACATCCAGGAGCTGACCTGCGTGTCTCGCGACACCAAGCTCGGCCCAGAAGAGATCACCGCGGACATCCCGAACGTCGGCGAGGCTGCGCTGAACAAGCTGGATGAGGCAGGTATCGTTTACGTCGGCGCGGAAGTGCAGGCGGGCGACATCCTGGTCGGCAAGGTCACCCCGAAGGGCGAGACCCAGCTGACTCCGGAAGAGAAACTGCTGCGTGCGATCTTCGGTGAGAAGGCGTCCGACGTGAAGGACACCTCCCTGCGCGTGCCGACCGGCACCAAGGGCACCGTTATCGACGTGCAGGTCTTCACCCGCGACGGCGTGGAGCGCGACTCGCGCGCCCTGGCTATCGAGAAGATGCAACTCGACGAGATCCGCAAGGACCTCAACGAGGAGTTCCGCATCGTCGAAGGCGCTACCTTCGAACGTCTGCGTTCGGCGCTGGTCGGCGCGACCGCCGAAGGCGGCGCTGGTCTGAAGAAAGGCACCGAGCTGACTGACGCGACCCTCGACGAACTCGAACGTGGCCAGTGGTTCAAGCTGCGCATGGCCGACGACGCGCTGAACGAGCAGTTGGAGAAGGCCCAGGCCTACCTCTCCGACCGCCGTCAGCTGCTCGACGAGAAGTTCGAGGACAAGAAGCGCAAGCTGCAGCAGGGCGACGACCTGGCGCCGGGCGTACTGAAGATCGTCAAGGTCTACCTCGCCATCAAGCGTCGCATCCAGCCGGGCGACAAGATGGCAGGCCGTCACGGTAACAAGGGTGTGGTCTCGGTGATCATGCCGGTCGAGGATATGCCGCACGACGAACACGGCGTGCCGGTGGACATCGTCCTCAACCCGCTGGGCGTACCGTCGCGTATGAACGTCGGCCAGATTCTCGAAACTCACCTGGGCCTCGCGGCCAAGGGGCTGGGCGAGAAGATCAATCGCATGCTCGAAGAGCAGCGCAAGATCGCTGAGCTGCGTCAGTTCCTGGAGCAGGTCTACAACGAGATCGGCGGCCGTCGCAAGGAAGAGCTGGATACCTTCAGCGACAGCGAAATCGTCGACCTGGCGAACAACCTGCGCAAGGGCGTGCCGATGGCGACCCCGGTGTTCGATGGCGCCAAGGAAGCCGAGATCAAGTCGATGCTCAAGCTGGCGGACCTGCCGGAGAGCGGCCAGATGCGCCTGATCGATGGCCGTACCGGCAACCAGTTCGAGCGCCCGACCACGGTCGGCTACATGTACATGCTCAAGCTGAACCACCTGGTGGACGACAAGATGCACGCGCGTTCCACCGGTTCCTACAGCCTGGTCACCCAGCAGCCGCTGGGCGGCAAGGCGCAGTTCGGCGGTCAGCGTTTCGGGGAGATGGAGGTCTGGGCGCTGGAAGCCTACGGTGCCGCCTACACCCTGCAGGAAATGCTCACCGTCAAGTCGGACGACGTGAATGGCCGTACCAAGATGTACAAGAACATCGTGGATGGCGATCACCGCATGGAGGCCGGTATGCCGGAATCCTTCAACGTACTGATCAAAGAGATCCGTTCGTTGGGCATCGACATCGAACTGGAAACCGAATAACGCGCCGCGCATCGGGAGCGGGAGTGGGTTGCCCGCTCCCTTGCTCCGTGAGGAGGAAAGACCTTGAAAGACTTGCTGAATCTGCTGAAAAACCAGGGTCAGGTCGAGGAGTTCGATGCCATCCGTATCGGCCTCGCCTCGCCCGAGATGATTCGCTCCTGGTCCTACGGCGAAGTTAAAAAGCCGGAGACCATCAACTACCGTACCTTCAAGCCTGAGCGCGACGGTCTGTTCTGCGCCAAGATCTTCGGGCCCGTGAAGGACTACGAGTGCCTGTGCGGCAAGTACAAGCGCCTCAAGCATCGTGGCGTGATCTGCGAGAAGTGCGGCGTAGAAGTCGCCCTGGCCAAGGTGCGTCGTGAGCGCATGGCGCACATCGAGCTGGCTTCGCCGGTCGCCCACATCTGGTTCCTGAAGTCGCTGCCGTCCCGTATCGGCCTGCTGCTGGACATGACTCTGCGCGACATCGAACGCGTGCTCTATTTCGAGAGCTATGTCGTCATCGATCCGGGCATGACCACCCTCGAGAAGAACCAGCTGCTCAACGACGAACAGTACTTCGAAGCCCTCGAAGAGTTCGGTGACGAGTTCGACGCCCGCATGGGTGCCGAGGCCGTGCGCGAGTTGCTGAACCAGATCGACCTGGAGCACGAGATCGGTCGCCTGCGCGAAGAGATTCCGCAAACCAACTCGGAAACCAAGATCAAGAAGCTGTCCAAGCGCCTGAAGCTGATGGAAGCCTTCCATGGCTCGGGCAACCTGCCCGAGTGGATGGTGCTGACCGTCCTGCCGGTGCTGCCGCCGGACCTGCGTCCGCTGGTGCCGCTGGATGGTGGCCGCTTCGCGACCTCCGACCTGAACGATCTGTATCGTCGCGTCATCAACCGTAACAACCGTCTGAAGCGCCTGCTCGACCTGGCTGCGCCGGACATCATCGTGCGCAACGAAAAGCGCATGTTGCAGGAGGCCGTCGACGCCCTGCTGGATAACGGCCGTCGTGGCCGTGCCATCACCGGCTCGAACAAGCGCCCGCTGAAGTCCCTGGCCGACATGATCAAGGGCAAGCAGGGCCGTTTCCGTCAGAACCTGCTCGGCAAGCGCGTGGACTACTCCGGTCGTTCCGTGATCACCGTGGGCCCGACCCTGCGTCTGCACCAGTGCGGTCTGCCCAAGAAAATGGCGCTCGAGCTGTTCAAGCCGTTCATCTTCGGCAAGCTTGAAGCCCGCGGCATGGCGACCACCATCAAGGCCGCCAAGAAGATGGTCGAGCGCGAACTGCCCGAGGTCTGGGACGTTCTCGCCGAAGTCATCCGTGAACACCCCGTGCTGCTCAACCGCGCGCCAACCCTCCACCGTCTGGGTATCCAGGCGTTCGAGCCGGTGCTCATCGAAGGCAAGGCCATCCAGCTGCACCCGCTGGTTTGCGCGGCATACAACGCCGACTTCGACGGTGACCAGATGGCCGTCCACGTTCCGCTGACCCTCGAGGCCCAGCTGGAAGCGCGCGCGCTGATGATGTCGACCAACAACATCCTGTCGCCCGCCAACGGTGAGCCGATCATCGTGCCGTCGCAGGACGTCGTCCTGGGTCTTTACTACATGACCCGTGAGGCGGTGAACGCCAAGGGCGAAGGTCGCGCGTTCGCCGACCTGCAGGAAGTCGACCGCGTATTCCGTGGTGGCGAAGCCTCGCTGCATGCGCGCATCAAGGTGCGCATCAACGAAGTCGTCAAAGAGAAAGACGGCAGCCTGACCCACAACACCCGCATCGTCGACACCACCGTCGGCCGTGCGCTGCTGTTCCAGATCGTTCCGGACGGCATGGCCTTCGACGTAGTCAACCAGCCCATGAAGAAGAAGGCGATCTCCAAGCTGATCAACCAGTGCTACCGCACGGTGGGTCTGAAGGAGACCGTGATTTTCGCCGACCAGCTGATGTACACCGGTTTCGCCTACTCGACCATCTCCGGCGTGTCGATCGGTGTGAACGACTTCGTGATCCCCGACGAGAAGGCGCGCATCATCGACGCCGCCACCGCCGAGGTGAAGGAAATCGAGACCCAGTACGCCTCCGGCCTGGTCACCCAGGGCGAGAAGTACAACAAGGTCATCGACCTCTGGTCCAAGGCCAACGACGAAGTGTCCAAGGCGATGATGGCCAACCTCTCCAAGGAGAAGGTCATCGACCGCGAAGGTCAGGAAGTCGCCCAGGAGTCCTTCAACTCCATGTACATGATGGCCGACTCCGGTGCGCGTGGTAGCGCGGCGCAGATCCGCCAGCTGGCGGGCATGCGCGGCCTGATGGCCAAGCCGGACGGCTCGATCATCGAGACCCCGATCACTGCGAACTTCCGTGAAGGCCTGAACGTACTGCAGTACTTCATCTCCACTCACGGTGCTCGTAAAGGTCTGGCGGATACCGCACTGAAGACCGCTAACTCCGGTTACCTGACCCGTCGCCTGGTCGACGTGGCGCAGGACCTGGTGGTTACCGAGATCGACTGCGGCACCGAGCATGGTCTGCTGATGACGCCGCACATCGAAGGCGGCGACGTCGTCGAACCGCTTGGTGAGCGCGTACTCGGCCGTGTTATCGCCCGTGACGTGTTCAAGCCCGGCAGCGACGAGGTCATCCTCCCGGCCGGTACCCTGATCGACGAGCAGTGGGTCGAGTTCATCGAACTGAACAGCATCGACGAAGTGGTCGTGCGTTCGCCGATCACCTGTGACACCCGCTACGGCATCTGCGCCAAGTGCTACGGTCGCGACCTGGCTCGCGGTCATCGCGTGAATATCGGCGAAGCGGTCGGCGTCATCGCTGCCCAGTCGATCGGTGAGCCGGGTACCCAGCTGACCATGCGTACCTTCCACATCGGTGGTGCGGCCAGCCGGACCTCCGCCGCGGACAACGTCCAGGTGAAGAACGGCGGTACCATTCGCCTGCACAACCTGAAGCACGTCGAGCGTGCCGATGGCGCCCTGGTGGCGGTGTCGCGTTCCGGCGAGCTGGCGGTTGCCGATGACTTCGGTCGTGAGCGCGAGCGCTACAAGCTGCCGTACGGTGCGGTCATCTCCATCAAGGAAGGTGATAAGGTCGAGCCGGGTGCCGTGGTTGCCAAGTGGGATCCGCACACTCACCCGATCGTCACCGAGATGAAGGGCACCGTGGCCTTCGTCGGGATGGAAGAGGGCATCACCATCAAGCGTCAGACCGACGAACTGACCGGTCTGACCATCATCGAGGTGATGGACGCGAAGGATCGTCCGGCTGCCGGCAAGGACATCCGTCCGGCCGTGAAGCTGGTCGACGCTTCCGGCAAGGAACTGCTGCTGCCCGGTACCGACGTGCCTGCACAGTACTTCCTGCCGCCGAACGCACTGGTCGGTGTTGCCGACGGCGCGCAGGTGGGCGTGGGTGACATCATCGCGCGTATCCCGCAGGAAACCTCGAAGACCCGCGACATCACCGGTGGTCTGCCGCGCGTTGCCGACCTGTTCGAAGCGCGTCGTCCGAAGGAACCGTCGATTCTCGCAGAGATCAGCGGCACCATCTCCTTCGGCAAGGAAACCAAGGGCAAGCGTCGCCTGGTGATCACGCCGACCGATGGCAGCGATCCGTACGAAGAGCTGATTCCGAAGTGGCGCCACCTGAACGTCTTCGAAGGCGAACAGGTTCAGCGCGGCGAGGTCATCTCCGACGGCCCGAGCAACCCGCACGACATCCTGCGTCTGCTGGGCGTCAGCGCGCTGGCCAAGTACATCGTCAACGAGATCCAGGACGTGTACCGCCTGCAGGGCGTGAAGATCAACGACAAGCACATCGAGACCATCCTGCGGCAGATGCTGCGCAAGGTCGAGATCACCGAGTCCGGCGACTCCAGCTTCATCAAGGGCGACCAGATGGAGCTCACCCAGGTGCTCGAGGAGAACGAGACCCTGGCAACCGACGATCGCTTCGTGGCGAAGTTCGATCGCGTGCTGCTGGGTATCACCAAGGCCTCGCTGTCGACCGAGTCGTTCATCTCCGCGGCCTCCTTCCAGGAGACCACCCGCGTCCTCACCGAGGCGGCGGTCACCGGCAAGCGCGACTACCTGCGCGGTCTGAAGGAAAACGTCGTGGTCGGTCGTCTGATTCCGGCCGGTACCGGTCTGGCCTATCACAGCGAGCGCAAGCGCAAGCGTGACGCCGACAAGCCGCTGCGCGTGAGCGCCGACGAAGTGGAAGCAGCGCTGACCGAAGCGCTGAATTCCAGCGGCAACTAAAGGAAGAACAGCGGCCGGCTTGCCCGCCGGCCGCTGTCGCCTTGACGGGACACGGGCCTCTCATTAGACTCGTGCACCCCTTAAATCCGACAGGGCGTCATGTCCTGTCGGTTTGTTTTAGGGCAATACGTCGAAAGACAACCAGTGGAGCTTTAAGATGGCAACGATCAACCAGCTCGTGCGTCAGCCGCGCAAGCGCATCGTCGAGAAATCCGACGTGCCTGCGCTGCAGAACTGCCCGCAGCGCCGTGGCGTGTGCACTCGCGTGTACACCACCACTCCGAAGAAGCCGAACTCGGCACTGCGTAAAGTGTGCCGTGTACGCCTGACCAACGGCTACGAAGTCACCTCCTATATCGGCGGTGAAGGCCACAACCTGCAGGAACACAGCGTCGTGCTGATCCGTGGCGGCCGTGTGAAGGACCTTCCGGGTGTGCGTTATCACACCGTGCGTGGTTCCCTCGACACCACCGGCGTCAAGGATCGTAAGCAGGGCCGTTCCAAGTACGGTACCAAGCGTCCGAAGTAATTCGGGCCTTTCTATTTTTCTGAGTCGATAAGAGTAAGGTCGGGCGTGACTGAATGTCATGGTCCCGGGCTAACCTGAAGACCGTTTGAGGGCTTATCAATGCCAAGACGTCGTGTAGCAGCAAAGCGGGAGATCCTGGACGATCCGAAATACGGAAGCCAGATCCTCGCCAAATTCATGAACCACGTGATGGAAAGCGGTAAGAAGGCCGTGGCCGAGCGCATCGTTTATGGCGCCCTGGACACCGTCAAGACCCGCAAGAACAGCGATCCCCTGGAAATCTTCGAGAAAGCTCTCGACGCCATCGCTCCGCTGGTCGAAGTGAAGTCCCGCCGTGTTGGCGGTGCTACTTACCAGGTTCCGGTCGAAGTTCGCCCGTCCCGTCGTAACGCCCTGGCCATGCGCTGGTTGGTGGACTCCGCGCGCAAGCGTGGCGAGAAGTCCATGGCCCTGCGTCTGGCTGGCGAGCTGCTCGATGCATCCGAAGGCAAAGGCGCTGCAGTCAAGAAGCGTGAAGACGTGCACCGTATGGCCGAGGCCAACAAAGCGTTCTCGCACTACCGTTTCTAAACTCAGCGTCACTCAATTTGCGAGGGTTTTATGGCTCGTAACACAGCTATCAACCGCTACCGTAACATCGGTATTTGTGCGCACGTCGATGCGGGCAAGACCACTACGACCGAGCGGATCCTGTTTTACACAGGCCTTAGCCACAAGATGGGCGAGGTGCATGACGGCGCTGCGACGACCGACTGGATGGTGCAGGAGCAGGAGCGTGGTATCACCATCACCTCCGCTGCAATCACCACCTTCTGGGAAGGTTCTCGTCGTCAGTACGACAAGTATCGCGTAAACGTCATCGATACCCCCGGTCACGTCGACTTCACCATTGAAGTAGAGCGCTCGCTGCGCGTACTCGACGGCGCGGTTGTGGTGTTCTGTGGTACCTCCGGCGTGGAGCCGCAGTCCGAAACCGTATGGCGTCAGGCCAACAAGTACGGCGTTCCGCGTATCGTCTACGTGAACAAGATGGACCGTGCGGGTGCCAACTTCCTGCGCGTCGTCGGCCAGATCAAAACGCGCCTGGGTCACACCCCGGTGCCGATCCAGCTCGCCATCGGTGCAGAAGATAACTTCCAGGGTCAGGTCGACCTGATCAACATGAAGGCTATCTACTGGAACGAAGACGACAAGGGTACCAGCTACCGTGAGGAAGAGATTCCCGCCGAGCTGGTCGAGCTGGCCAACGAATGGCGTAACAACATGGTCGAGGCGGCAGCCGAGGCCAACGAAGAGCTGATGAACAAGTACCTCGAAGAAGGTGACTTGTCGGTGGAAGAGATCAAGGCGGGTCTGCGTCTGCGCACCCTGGCCAGCGAGATCGTTCCGGCCGTATGCGGTTCTTCGTTCAAGAACAAGGGCGTTCCCCTGGTTCTCGACGCCGTGATCGACTTCCTGCCTGCCCCGACCGAGATTCCTGCAATCAAGGGCATCCATCCTGATCTGGCTGAAAAGCCGAAAGAGCAGATGGAAGAGTCGGAGTACGACGAGCGTCACGCTGACGATGACGAGCCGTTCTCTGCTCTGGCGTTCAAGATCGCCACTGACCCGTTCGTCGGTACCCTGACGTTCGTGCGTGTCTACTCGGGCGTGCTGGAGTCTGGCCAGTCGGTCATCAACTCCGTCAAGGGCAAGAAAGAGCGCGTTGGTCGTATGGTGCAGATGCACGCCAACCAGCGTGAAGAGATCAAGGAAGTGCGCGCGGGCGATATCGCGGCTCTGATCGGTATGAAGGACGTCACCACTGGTGAAACCCTCTGCGATCCGGACAAGCCGATCATCCTCGAGCGTATGGACTTCCCGGAGCCTGTCATCTCGGTTGCTGTAGAGCCGAAGACCAAGGCTGACCAGGAGAAGATGGGTATCGCTCTGGGCAAGCTGGCTCAGGAAGACCCGTCGTTCCGCGTCAAGACCGACGAAGAGACCGGCCAGACCATCATCTCCGGTATGGGTGAGCTGCACCTGGACATCCTCGTTGACCGCATGAAGCGCGAGTTCAACGTCGAGGCCAACATCGGTAAGCCGCAGGTTTCCTACCGCGAGACCATCACCAAGGACAATGTCGAGATCGAAGGTAAGTTCGTTCGTCAGTCCGGTGGTCGTGGTCAGTTTGGTCACTGCTGGATCCGCTTCTCGACGCCTGACATCGATGAAAACGGAAACATCACCGAGGGCCTGGCCTTCACCAACGAAGTCGTGGGTGGTGTGGTTCCGAAGGAATACATCCCAGCGATCCAGAAGGGTATCGAGGAGCAGATGAAGAACGGCGTCGTCGCCGGCTATCCGCTCATCGGTCTGAAGGCTACCGTCTTTGACGGCTCCTACCACGACGTCGACTCCAACGAGATGGCGTTCAAGGTTGCTGCCTCGATGGCGACCAAGCAGCTGGCCCAGAAGGGTGGCGGCAAGGTGCTCGAGCCGATCATGAAGGTGGAAGTAGTGACCCCTGAGGACTACATGGGCGACGTGATGGGTGACCTGAACCGTCGTCGTGGCCTGATCCAGGGTATGGAAGACTCGGTCTCCGGTAAGGTGATTCGGGCTGAAGTTCCGCTTGGGGAAATGTTCGGTTACGCGACCGACGTTCGTTCCATGTCTCAGGGTCGCGCAAGCTACTCCATGGAATTCTCCAAATACGCTGAGGCTCCGGCTAACATCGTCGAAGCACTCGTTAAGAAACAAGGCTAATCCAGCCCTTTAGGCAAGAGGTTCACTGTCGTGGCTAAAGAAAAATTCGAACGTAACAAACCGCACCTGAACGTGGGCACCATCGGTCACGTTGACCATGGTAAGACCACGCTGACTGCTGCGCTGACCAAAGTCTGCGCCGAGACTTGGGGCGGTGCCGCTCGCGATTTCTCGCAGATCGATAACGCGCCGGAAGAAAAGGCTCGCGGTATCACCATCAACACCTCGCACGTCGAGTACGATTCGTCCATCCGTCACTACGCGCACGTTGACTGCCCCGGTCACGCTGACTATGTGAAGAACATGATCACCGGTGCCGCTCAGATGGACGGCGCGATCCTGGTTTGCTCCGCTGCTGACGGCCCCATGCCGCAGACCCGCGAGCACATCCTGCTGTCCCGTCAGGTTGGCGTTCCTTACATCGTCGTGTTCCTGAACAAGGCCGACATGGTCGACGACGCCGAGCTGCTGGAACTGGTCGAGATGGAAGTTCGCGACCTGCTGTCCACCTATGACTTCCCGGGCGACGACACCCCGATCGTCATCGGTTCCGCGCTGATGGCGCTGGAAGGCAAAGACGACAACGAAATCGGCGTCTCCGCTGTGCGCAAGCTGGTGGAAACCCTGGATGCCTACATCCCCGAGCCGGTTCGTGCCATCGACCAGCCCTTCCTGATGCCGATCGAAGACGTGTTCTCGATCTCCGGCCGTGGCACCGTGGTGACCGGTCGTGTCGAGCGCGGCATCGTCAAGGTAGGTGAGGAAGTGGAAATCGTCGGTATCAAGGCGACCACCAAGACCACCTGCACCGGCGTTGAAATGTTCCGCAAGCTGCTCGACGAAGGTCGTGCAGGCGAGAACATCGGCGCACTGCTGCGCGGCACCAAGCGTGAAGACGTGGAGCGTGGCCAGGTTCTGGCCAAGCCGGGCACCATCAAGCCGCACACCAAGTTCGAAGCTGAAGTGTACGTGCTGAGCAAGGAAGAAGGCGGTCGTCACACGCCGTTCTTCAAAGGCTACCGCCCGCAGTTCTACTTCCGTACCACTGACGTGACCGGTAACTGCGAACTGCCCGAAGGCGTCGAGATGGTGATGCCGGGCGACAACATCAAAATGGTTGTCACCCTGATCGCTCCGATCGCCATGGAAGACGGCCTGCGCTTCGCCATTCGCGAAGGCGGTCGTACCGTCGGCGCCGGCGTGGTTGCCAAGATCTTCGAATAATCGAAGGTTGCGTCTGGAAAAGGGGCCCCTCGGGGCCCCTTTTCTTTTCGTTGGTCATTTATTGACACCCCGTGGCCGCATCCGTAAAATCACGCCTCCTTTTATCGGGCGTAGTGCGTCCGGTAGGGAGTAACTAGAGTCTGAGGTCAAAATGCAAAACCAACAAATCCGTATTCGGTTGAAGGCTTTTGACCATCGCCTGATCGATCAATCCACCCAGGAAATCGTGGAAACCGCGAAACGTACTGGTGCTCAGGTGCGTGGTCCGATTCCTCTGCCCACTCGCAAGGAGCGGTACACCGTTCTGGTCTCTCCGCACGTCAACAAGGACGCGCGTGATCAGTACGAAATCCGTACCCACAAGCGCGTGCTCGACATCGTTCAGCCCACCGACAAGACCGTCGATGCGCTGATGAAGCTCGATCTGGCGGCTGGCGTCGAAGTGCAGATCAGCCTCGGCTGAAACCACCCGGTTTCAGTCGTGTAACGCTCTGAAATGGGCGGCCATAGCGGGTGAAAGCCCCGTACACTCATGAGGTTTTAAACATGACTATTGGTGTAGTCGGTCGTAAGTGCGGCATGACCCGCATTTTCACCGAAGATGGTGTCTCCGTTCCGGTTACGGTCATCGAGATCGAGCCGAACCGTGTCACCCAGTTCAAATCGGAAGAGTCCGATGGCTATCGCGCGGTGCAGGTCACCGTCGGTGAGCGTCGCGCCTCCCGTGTGACCAAGGCTCAGGCCGGTCACTTCGCCAAGGCCAACGTTGCCGCCGGTCGCGGCGTCTGGGAATTCCGCCTGGAAGAGGGCGATTACCAGGCTGGCGATCAGGTCAATGTCGAGCTGTTCCAGGCCGGCCAGATGGTTGATGTCACGGGCCAGTCCAAAGGTAAGGGCTTCGCCGGTACCATCAAGCGCTGGAACTTCCGTGGTCAGGACAACACCCACGGTAACTCCGTATCCCACCGCGTCCCCGGTTCCATCGGCCAGTGCCAGACTCCTGGTCGTGTGTTCAAGGGCAAAAAGATGTCCGGTCATATGGGTGCCGAGCGCGTTACCGTGCAGTCCCTGGAAGTGGTTCGCGTCGATGCCGAACGTAATCTGCTGCTGGTCAAGGGTGCCGTTCCGGGCGCTACTGGCGGCGACGTGATCGTTCGTCCGGCAGTCAAGGCGTAAGGGGAGTATTCGAGATGCAACTGAACGTAAACGGCGCTCAGGCGATCGAAGTGTCCGACGCCACCTTTGGCGGCGAATTCAACGAGACTCTGGTCCATCAGGCCGTCGTGGCCTACATGGCAGCTGGTCGTCAGGGCACCCGTGCCCAGAAGACCCGCTCCGAAGTCTCCGGCGGTGGCAAGAAGCCCTGGCGCCAGAAAGGCACCGGTCGCGCTCGTGCCGGTACCATCCGCAGCCCCATCTGGCGCTCCGGTGGCACCACCTTCGCGGCCAAGCCCCAGGATCACTCGCAGAAGCTCAACAAGAAGATGTATCGCGCAGCCCTGCGCTCCATCCTTGCCGAGCTGGTTCGTAGCGAGCGTCTGGTCGTGGTCGAGAACTTCGCTGTCGACGCACCGAAGACCAAAGGTCTGCTGAGCAAGCTGAGCGGTCTGGGCCTGAATGACGTGCTGATCGTCACCGAGTCCGTGGACGAAAACCTGTACCTCGCCGCCCGCAACCTGCCCCATGTCGACGTGCGCGATGTCAATGGCTCCGATCCGGTGAGCCTGATCGCCTATGACAAGGTGCTGGTAACCGTGTCGGCCGTGAAGAAATTCGAGGAGCTGCTGGGATGAACCAGGAACGCGTATTCAAAGTCCTGCTGGGCCCGCATATCTCCGAGAAGGCCACGGTGCTGGCGGACAGCAAGAAGCAATTCGTTTTCAAGGTCGCTACCGATGCGACCAAGCTGGAAATCAAGAAGGCCGTCGAAAGCCTGTTCGAAGTGAAGGTCGCCAAGGTCACCACCCTGAACGTTCAGGGCAAGACCAAACGCACCGCTCGCGGTATGGGCAAGCGCAATGACTGGAAAAAGGCATACATCTGCCTTGCGCCTGGCCAGGATCTCGATTTCTCCAGCAGTGCTGAGTAAAGGGGCTTTCCATGGCAATCGTTAAATGCAAGCCGACCTCCGCTGGCCGCCGTTTCGTGGTCAAGGTGGTCAACCAGGAGCTGCACAAGGGCGCTCCCTACGCACCGCTGCTGGAAAAGAAATCCAAGTCCGGCGGTCGTAACAACAACGGTCGCATCACCACCCGCCACATCGGTGGTGGTCACAAGCAGCACTATCGCGTTGTCGACTTCCGTCGCAACAAAGATGGCATCCCTGCTGTGGTCGAGCGTATCGAATACGATCCGAACCGTACCGCGCACATCGCTCTGCTGAAGTATGCCGACGGCGAACGTCGCTACATCATCGCGCCGAAAGGCGTGAGCGCTGGCGATCAGCTGATCTCCGGCCAGCAGGCTCCGATCAAGCCCGGTAACACCCTGCAGCTGCGCAACATCCCGGTCGGTTCCACCGTCCACGCGATCGAGCTCAAGCCTGGCAAGGGCGCGCAGATGGTTCGTTCGGCTGGCGGTTCCGCTCAGCTGGTCGCTCGTGAAGGTGCCTACGTGACCCTGCGTCTGCGTAGCGGCGAGATGCGTAAGGTGCTCTGCGAGTGCCGCGCTACCCTCGGCGAGGTTTCCAACTCCGAGCACAGCCTGCGTTCGCTGGGTAAAGCCGGTGCCAAGCGCTGGCGTGGCGTTCGTCCGACCGTTCGCGGCGTGGCGATGAACCCGGTTGATCACCCGCATGGTGGTGGTGAAGGTCGTACTTCCGGTGGTCGTCATCCGGTGTCGCCGTGGGGCTTCCCGACCAAGGGCGCGAAGACCCGCTCCAACAAGCGCACCGATAACATGATCGTTCGCCGCCGCAAGTAAATAGAGGGTTACGACAGTGCCACGTTCTCTGAAAAAAGGTCCCTTCATCGACCTTCATCTGTTGAAGAAAGTCGAAACGGCGGTGGAAAAGAACGATCGCAAACCGGTGAAAACCTGGTCGCGTCGCTCCATCATCCTGCCGCAGATGGTCGGTCTGACCATCGCCGTGCACAACGGTCGTCAACATGTCCCGGTTCTCGTGAACGAAGACATGGTCGGCCACAAACTGGGCGAATTCGCTGCTACCCGCACCTATCGCGGTCACGTAGCGGACAAGAAAGCCAAGCGTTAAGGGGTCAAGGAAATGGAAGTAGCCGCTAAGTTGTCGGGCGCTCGCATCTCCGCTCAAAAAGCCCGCTTGGTCGCCGACCAGATCCGCGGGAAAGAAGTGGGCGAAGCGCTCAACCTGCTGGCTTTCAGCAGCAAGAAAGCCGCCGCAATCATGAAGAAAGTGCTGGAGTCGGCCGTTGCCAACGCCGAGCACAACGAAGGCGCAGACGTGGACGATCTCAAAGTCTCCACCGTTTTCGTCAACGAAGGGCGTTCGCTGAAGCGCATCATGCCGCGCGCCAAGGGCCGTGCTGATCGCATCGTCAAGCGGTCTTGCCATATCACTGTCAAGGTTGCGGACAAGTAACGGAGTCGATCAGATGGGTCAGAAAGTACATCCCGTAGGCATTCGCCTGGGAATCGTCAAGGAGCACACCTCCGTTTGGTATGCAGACAAGCGCACTTATGCCGACTATCTGCTGGCCGACCTGAAGGTGCGTGAGTACCTCCAAGACAAACTAAAAAGCGCGTCCGTAAGCCGCATCGACATCGCGCGTCCGGCTCAGACCGCGCGCGTCACTATCCACACCGCTCGTCCCGGCATCGTGATCGGGAAGAAAGGTGAGGACGTCGAGAAGCTGCGTCAGGACCTGACCAAGCAGATGGGTGTTCCGGTCCACATCAACATCGAGGAAATCCGCAAGCCGGAACTCGACGCGATGCTGGTCGCCCAGAGCGTAGCTCAGCAGCTGGAGCGTCGTGTGATGTTCCGTCGCGCCATGAAGCGCGCGGTACAGAGCGCCATGCGTATCGGCGCCAAAGGTATCAAGATCCAGGTTAGCGGCCGTCTTGGCGGCGCCGAGATCGCCCGTACCGAGTGGTATCGCGAAGGTCGTGTGCCCCTGCACACCCTGCGTGCCGATATCGATTACTCCACCTACGAAGCGCACACCACCTACGGTGTGATCGGTGTGAAGGTTTGGATCTTCAAGGGCGAGGTCATCGGTGGCCGCCAGGAAGAGCTCAAGCCTCAGGCGCCCGCTCCTCGTAAGAAAGCTGCCAAGTAAGGAGTACGCAAAATGCTGCAACCCAAGCGTACAAAATTCCGCAAGCAGATGACCGGTCACAACCGTGGCCTGGCTCAGCGCGGTAGCAAAGTGAGCTTCGGCGAATTTGCGCTGAAGTCGGTTTCCCGTGGTCGTCTGACCGCTCGCCAGATCGAAGCTGCACGTCGTGCGCTGACTCGTCACGTCAAGCGTGGCGGCAAGATCTGGATCCGCGTATTCCCCGACAAGCCTGTCACCAAGAAGCCCCTCGAAGTTCGTATGGGTAAAGGTAAGGGTAACGTCGAGTACTGGGTAGCCCAGATTCAACCGGGCAAGGTGCTCTACGAAATCGAGGGTGTTTCCGAAGAGCTGGCGCGTGAGGCTTTCGCCCTGGCTGCTGCGAAGCTGCCGCTCGCCACCTCCTTTGTTAAGCGGACGGTGATGTGATGAAAGCGAATGAACTTCGGGAAAAATCCGTTGAGCAACTGAACGAGCAACTGCTCGGTCTGTTGCGCGACCAGTTCAATCTGCGCATGCAGAAAGCAACCGGTCAGCTGGGGCAGTCTCACCTGCTCTCGCAAGTGAAGCGCGACATCGCTCGCGTCAAGACTGTGCTCAACCAGCAGGCAGGTAAGTGAACATGGCTGAAGCTCAGAAAACCGTTCGTACGCTGACCGGCATCGTCGTCAGCGACAAGATGGACAAAACCATCACCGTTCTGATCGAGCGTCGCGTCAAGCACCCGATCTACGGCAAATACGTGAAGCGTTCGACCAAGCTGCACGCCCACGACGAAACCAACCAGTGCAAGATCGGCGACAAGGTCACCATTCGTGAGACCCGTCCCGTCGCCAAGTCCAAGTGCTGGGCGCTGGTTGATGTCGTCGAGCGCGCGGTGGAAGTCTAAAAGGCTAAGGGTCGGAGAAAGTTATGATTCAGACTCAATCCATGCTCGACGTCGCCGACAACAGTGGTGCTCGTCGCGTCATGTGCATCAAGGTGCTTGGCGGCTCGCATCGTCGTTACGCCGGCATCGGTGACATCATCAAGGTGACCGTCAAGGAAGCCATCCCGCGCGGCAAGGTCAAAAAAGGCCAGGTCATGACCGCGGTTGTCGTCCGTACCAAGCACGGCGTACGCCGTCCTGACGGTTCCATCATTCGCTTCGACGGCAATGCCGCGGTTCTGCTGAACAACAAGCAGGAACCCATCGGTACCCGTATCTTCGGGCCCGTGACCCGTGAGCTTCGTTCCGAGAAGTTCATGAAGATCGTCTCGCTCGCACCCGAAGTGCTGTAAGGAGAAGGCGTCATGCAAAAGATTCGTCGCGACGACGAGATCATCGTCATCGCCGGTAAAGACAAGGGCAAGCGTGGCAAGGTGCTCAAGATGCTCGCCGACGACCGTCTGGTCGTCGCTGGCGTCAACCTGGTGAAGCGCCACACCAAGCCGAACCCGATGGCTGGCGTTCAGGGTGGGATCGTCGAGAAGGAGGCCCCGTTGCACATCTCCAACGTGGCCATCTTCAACGCCGAAACCAACAAGGCCGATCGCATCGGCTTCAAGGTCGAGGACGGTAAGAAGATTCGTGTCTTCAAGTCCACCCAGAAGCCGGTTGGCGCTTGAGCATACAGGTAGATCACCATGGCACGACTTAAAGAGATTTACCGGAAGGAAATCGCGCCCAAGCTGAAGGATGAACTGAAGCTGGCCAACGTGATGGAAGTTCCGCGCATCACCAAGATCACCCTGAACATGGGTCTGGGCGAAGCGATCGGTGACAAGAAGATCATCGACAACGCAGTAGCCGATCTTGAAAAGATCACCGGCCAGAAGGTCGTGGTCACCCACGCTCGCAAATCGGTTGCCGGCTTCAAGGTCCGTGAGGGCTGGCCGATCGGCGTGAAGGTTACCCTTCGCCGTGACCGGATGTACGAGTTCCTGGATCGTCTGCTGTCGATCTCCCTGCCGCGCGTGCGCGACTTCCGTGGTCTGAACGCCAAGTCGTTCGACGGCCGCGGTAACTACAGCATGGGCGTGAAAGAGCAGATCATCTTCCCGGAAATCGATTACGACAAGATCGATGCGCTGCGTGGTCTGGATATCACCCTGACCACCACCGCCCGTACCGACGAAGAAGGCCGTGCGCTGCTGCGCGCGTTCAACTTCCCCTTCCGCAACTGATCGGAGCAGGAAATGGCCAAGCAGAGCATGAAAAACCGCGAGCTGAAGCGTCAGCAGACGGTTGCCAAGTACGCCAAAAAGCGTGCTGAACTCAAAGCCACCATCGTCAGCCCGAACAGCACTCCGGAAGAGCGTTGGGCCGCACAGGTCGCACTGCAGAAGCAGCCGCGTGATGCCAGCGCATCGCGCCTGCGTAATCGCTGCCGTCTGACCGGTCGTCCCCACGGCGTCTATCGCAAGTTCGGCCTGTCGCGCAACATGCTGCGCCAGGCTGCCATGCGCGGCGACGTACCGGGTCTGGTCAAGGCCAGCTGGTAAGCGAACGTCGGAGTCGGGTTCGCTCGGCTCCTCGTTGTATGAATCAAGCCCCTTATGGGGCTTGATTCATTTCTGCCCCGTCTCTAGAATACCCGGCTCGCCCGAGCCTGTGTCTTTTGCTGGTGGGGTGGCACGAGGCCGAAAGGCCCTTTTATTGTTTCAGGAGCAATTAGCCCATGAGTATGCAGGACCCGTTAGCGGACATGCTAACTCGTATCCGTAATGCCCAGATGGCTGAGAAGACCGTGGTTAGCATGCCGTCTTCCAAGCTGAAGGTGGCAGTTGCCAACGTTCTCAAGAGCGAAGGCTACATTACCGGATACCAGGTCAGCAGCGAGGCCAAGCCGCAGCTGTCCATCGAGCTCAAGTACTTCGAAGGCCGTCCGGTCATCGAAGAGCTCAAGCGCACCAGCCGTCCTGGTCTGCGCCAGTACAAATCCGTAGACCAGCTGCCGAAAGTTCGTGGCGGCCTGGGTGTCTCGATCGTCTCCACCAACAAAGGTGTGATGACTGATCGCGCTGCACGCGCCGCTGGCGTGGGTGGCGAAGTGCTCTGCACCGTGTTCTAAGGGGGGGTCAAGCATGTCTCGCGTTGCTAAGAACCCCGTCAAACTGCCCGCCGGCGTCGAAGTCAAGATGGACGGCCAGCAGCTCTCGGTGAAGGGTGCCAAAGGCGCTCTGGATCTGGTTGTCCATCCTTCCGTGGAAGTTACCCAGGAAGCTGGTGAGCTGCGTTTCGCTGCTCGCAATGGCGATCAGCAGAACAAGGCCATGGCCGGGACCACCCGCGCGCTGGTCAACAACATGGTGATCGGTGTCAGCCAGGGCTTCGAGCGCAAGCTGCAGCTCGTCGGCGTTGGTTACAAAGCTCAGGCCAAGGGTGAAATTCTCAACCTGGCGCTCGGCTTCTCCCACCCGATCGACTACAAGCTCCCTCAGGGCATCTCTGCCGAGACCCCCAGCCAGACCGACATCCTGATCAAGGGTATCGACAAGCAGCTGGTTGGTCAGGTGGCCGCTGAAATCCGCGATTACCGTCGTCCCGAGCCGTACAAAGGCAAAGGCGTGCGTTATGCGGACGAAGTCGTCCTTCGCAAAGAAGCCAAGAAAAAGTAGGGCATAGCAAATGAGCGTAAAGAAAGAAACTCGTCTGCGTCGCGCTCGCAAGGCACGCCTGAAGATGCGCGAGCTGGAAAACGTACGCCTTTGCGTGTACCGCTCCTCCCAGCACATCTACGCCCAGGTCCTCTCGGCCGACGGCGGCAAGGTCCTGGCCAGCGCCTCGACCCTGGACAAGGAACTGCGCGAAGGCGCTACCGGCAACGTCGAAGCGGCCAAGAAAGTTGGTCAGCTGGTCGCCGAGCGTGCCAAGGCGGCTGGCGTCACCCGCGTGGCGTTCGACCGTTCTGGCTTCAAGTACCACGGTCGTGTGAAAGCGCTGGCCGATGCTGCTCGTGAAGGCGGGCTGGAGTTCTAAGATGGCAAATCACGAGCAAAGACGCGATCGCGACAACCGCGACGACAGCCGCGACGAAGGCTACATCGAGAAACTGGTTCAGGTTAACCGCGTTGCCAAGACCGTGAAGGGTGGCCGTATCTTCACCTTCACCGCACTGACCGTGGTCGGTGATGGCAAAGGTCGCGTCGGCTTCGGCCGTGGCAAGTCCCGCGAAGTGCCTGCGGCCATCCAGAAAGCGATGGAAGCTGCACGCCGTAACATGATCCAGGTGGACCTCAACGGTACCACGCTGCAGTACCCGATTCGCTCGGCCCATGGCGCCTCCAAGGTGTTCATGCAGCCGGCTTCCGAAGGTACCGGGATCATCGCCGGCGGCGCCATGCGTGCCGTTCTCGAAGTGGCTGGCGTGCAGAACGTGCTGGCCAAGTGCTACGGCTCGACCAACCCGGTCAACGTCGTGCATGCCACCTTCGAAGGTCTCAAAGCCATGCAGTCCCCGAACTCGGTGGCAGCCAAGCGTGGCAAGAGCGTCGAGGAGATTCTCTGATGGCTAACACCGTCAAAGTGACTCTGATCAAGAGCACCAATGGCCGTCTGGCCAATCACAAAGCCTGCGTCAAAGGTCTCGGCCTGCGTCGTATCGGTCATACCGTCGAGGTTCTGGATACTCCGGAAAACCGCGGCATGATCAACAAGGCTCACTACCTGCTTCGTGTGGAGGGCTGATTCCATGCAACTGAACGATCTGCGTTCCGCGCCGGGTGCCCGTCGCGAAAAGCATCGCCCCGGTCGTGGTATCGGTAGCGGTCTGGGTAAGACCGGTGGCCGTGGTCACAAGGGTCTGACCTCGCGCTCCGGCGGCAAGGTGGCTCCGGGCTTCGAGGGTGGTCAGCAGCCGCTGCATCGCCGTCTGCCGAAGTTCGGCTTCGTCTCCCTGAAAGCCATGGACCGTGCCGAAGTGCGTACTTCGGAACTGGCCAAGGTCGAAGGTGGCGTTGTCACCCTGCAGGCGCTCAAAGATGCGAACGTCATCAATCGCAGCGTCCAGCGCGTCAAGCTGGTGCTGTCTGGTGAAGTGGCCGGCGCATTTACCCTGAAAGGCATCGGCGCCACCAAAGGTGCGCGCGCTGCCGTTGAAGCCGCTGGCGGCAAGTTCGAGGACTAAATGGCTAAGCAAGGTGCTCTCTCCGCGCTCAGCAATGGCGGGTTGTCCGAACTCTGGGCTCGTCTGCGTTTCCTGTTGATGGCGATCATCGTCTATCGAATAGGTGCGCACATCCCGGTGCCCGGTATCAACCCTGACCGGCTGGCCGACCTGTTTCGACAGAACGAGGGGACCATTCTTAGCCTGTTCAACATGTTTTCCGGCGGCGCGCTGGAGCGGATGAGCATCTTTGCACTGGGGATCATGCCGTACATCTCGGCATCGATCATCATGCAGTTGATGACCGCCGTCAGCCCGCAGTTGGAACAGTTGAAAAAGGAAGGGGAAGCTGGCCGTCGCAAGATCAGCCAGTACACCCGCTACCTGACGCTCGTGCTGGCGTTGGTTCAGGCTGTCGGCATGTCCGTCGGTCTGGCTACCCAGCAGGTGGCTTTCTCCACCGGCTTCAGCTTCTACTTCGTGGCCGTCACTACCTTCGTGGCAGGGGCGATGTTCATGATGTGGCTCGGTGAGCAGATCACCGAGCGGGGTGTCGGCAACGGCATCTCGATGCTGATCTTCGCCGGGATCGTGGCTGGCTTGCCGCGGGCGATCGGGCAGTCCTTCGAGTCGGCGCGGCAGGGCGATATCAACATTATCGCGCTGCTCGCCATCGCACTTCTGGCGGTTGCCATCATCGGTTTCGTGGTGTTCATCGAGCGTGGTCAGCGGCGCATCGCCGTGCACTACGCCAAGCGTCAGCAGGGCCGCAAGGTCTATGCTGCGCAGACCAGCCACCTGCCGCTGAAGGTAAACATGGCCGGTGTCATTCCGGCCATTTTCGCCAGCAGCATCCTGCTCTTCCCGGCTTCGCTCGGGCAGTGGTTCGGTCAGTCCGAGAATATGGGCTGGCTGCAGGATGTCGCCCAGGCCATCGCGCCCGGGCAGCCCTTGAACATCTTGCTGTTTAGCGCAGGGATCATTTTCTTCTGCTTCTTCTACACGGCGCTGATGTTCAACCCGAAGGACGTGGCGGAAAACCTGAAGAAGTCCGGTGCCTTCATTCCGGGCATTCGGCCGGGTGAGCAGTCCGCGCGCTATATCGATGGCGTGCTGACTCGTCTGACCCTGTTCGGAGCCCTGTACATTACCGGCGTTTGCCTGCTGCCGCAGTTTTTGGTGGTCGCAGCCAACGTACCGTTCTACCTCGGCGGGACCTCGCTGCTGATCGTCGTCGTGGTCGTGATGGATTTCATGGCCCAGGTGCAGTCGCACCTCGTATCGCACCAGTACGATTCCCTCATGAAGAAAGCGAACCTGAAGGGCTACGGCAGCGGCATGCTGCGCTGACCCGTAAGGTTCTAGGAGCTAGAAATGAAAGTTCGTGCATCGGTGAAGAAGCTGTGCCGCAACTGCAAGATCATTCGTCGCGACGGCGTCGTGCGCGTGATCTGCAGCGCGGAGCCGCGCCACAAACAGCGCCAAGGCTGAGTGTGGTCTAGCTAGATAACCCGGCAGCTAGTGTGCTGCCGGGTTGTATATTTGTTACTACAGCGATAATATCTCGCGCCCTTTTCTTGGCTTCCGGGGCGCAGGTAGCTGTCAATTGGAGTTCCACTGAATGGCCCGTATTGCAGGCGTCAACATTCCAGATAACAAGCACACTGTTATCTCGCTGACCTACATCTACGGTGTTGGTCGCACCAAGGCGCAGAACATCTGCGCTGCCACCGGCGTTAATCCGGCGGCAAAGATCAAGGATCTGTCCGACGAACAGATCGAGCAGCTGCGTGGCGAAGTCGCCAAGCTCACCACCGAAGGTGACCTGCGCCGCGAAATCAACATGAACATCAAGCGCCTGATGGACCTGGGTTGCTACCGTGGTCTGCGTCACCGTCGCGGCTTGCCCGTGCATGGTCAGCGCACCAAGACCAACGCCCGCACCCGTAAGGGTCCGCGTAAGCCGATCCGCAAGTAATTGCGTTCGCGAATCGACAGGAATTAAGTCATGGCTAAGCCCGCAGCTCGTCCTCGCAAGAAAGTCAAAAAGACAGTGGTGGATGGCATCGCCCATATCCACGCGTCTTTCAATAACACCATCATCACCATCACCGATCGCCAGGGTAACGCGCTTTCCTGGGCCACCTCCGGTGGTTCCGGTTTCCGTGGCTCGCGTAAGAGCACCCCGTTCGCAGCCCAGGTGGCCGCTGAGCGCGCCGGTCAGGCCGCTCTGGAATACGGTCTGAAGAACCTCGACGTCAACGTCAAGGGTCCCGGTCCGGGTCGCGAATCCGCCGTGCGTGCATTGAACGCATGTGGCTACAAGATCGCCAGCATCACCGACGTGACGCCTATCCCGCATAACGGGTGCCGTCCGCCGAAGAAGCGTCGCGTGTAATAGGAGACAGTGAGAAATGGCTCGTTACATTGGTCCCAAGTGCAAACTGTCTCGCCGTGAAGGCACCGATCTCTTCCTGAAGAGTGGTGCGCGCGCGCTCGAATCCAAGTGCAAGGCTGAGCAGGTCCCCGGTCAGCATGGCGCCCGTCGTGGTCGCCTGTCCGACTACGGCACCCAGCTGCGCGAGAAGCAGAAAGTCCGTCGTATGTACGGCGTTCTCGAGCGCCAGTTCAGCGGTTACTACAAGGAAGCTGCCCGTCGTAAGGGCGCTACCGGTGAGAACCTGCTGCAGCTGCTCGAATGCCGTCTGGACAACGTGATCTACCGTATGGGCTTTGGTGCCACCCGCGCCGAATCCCGTCAGCTGGTGTCGCACAAAGCGATCACCGTCAACGGCCAGACCGTGAACATCCCGTCCTTCCAGGTGAAAGCCGGTGACGTGGTTGCCATTCGCGAGAAAGCCAAGAACCAGCTGCGTATCGCCCAGGCTCTCGATCTCTGCGCTCAGCGCGGCCGCGTCGAGTGGGTCGAGGTCGATAGCGAGAAGAAATCCGGCGTGTTCAAGAGCGTGCCGGCTCGTAGTGATCTGTCCGCCGACATCAACGAAAACCTGATTGTCGAGCTCTACTCCAAGTAAGGGCTAGAAAATAGGTGTATCCATGCAGAGTTCGGTAAATGAGTTCCTGACCCCGCGTCACATCGACGTACAGGCGGTCAGTCAAACCCGCGCCAAGATCACCCTCGAGCCTCTCGAGCGTGGTTTTGGCCACACCCTGGGCAACGCGCTGCGTCGCATCCTGTTGTCCTCCATGCCCGGCTGCGCTGTGGTCGAGGCCGAGATCGACGGCGTACTCCACGAGTACAGCGCCATCGAGGGCGTCCAGGAGGACGTCATCGAGATCCTGCTGAACCTCAAGGGTCTGGCGATCAAGCTGCACGGCCGCGATGAAGTCACGCTGAGCCTGAGCAAGAAGGGTGCCGGCGTTGTTACCGCCGCCGATATTCAGCTGGATCACGATGTCGAAATCGTCAACGGTGACCACGTCATCGCCAACCTGGCGGACAACGGCGCACTGAACATGAAGCTGAAGGTGTCGCGCGGTCGGGGTTACGAGCCCGCCGATGCGCGCCAGGAAGAGGAAGACGAAAGCCGTTCCATCGGCCGTCTGCAGCTCGATGCTTCGTTCAGCCCCGTCCGCCGCGTGGCTTACGTCGTGGAGAACGCCCGCGTCGAACAGCGCACCAACCTGGACAAGCTGGTCATCGATCTGGAGACCAACGGCACCCTCGATCCCGAAGAGGCCATTCGCCGCGCCGCGACCATCCTGCAGCAGCAGTTGGCCGCGTTCGTCGACCTCAAGGGTGACAGCGAGCCGGTCGTGGTCGAGCAGGAAGACGAGATCGATCCGATCCTGCTGCGCCCGGTCGACGACCTGGAGCTGACCGTCCGTTCGGCCAACTGCCTGAAGGCTGAGAACATCTACTACATCGGTGACCTGATCCAGCGCACCGAAGTGGAGTTGCTCAAGACGCCGAACCTGGGCAAGAAGTCCCTGACCGAAATCAAGGACGTGCTGGCCTCGCGTGGTCTGTCCCTCGGCATGCGCCTCGACAACTGGCCGCCGGCAAGCCTGAAGAAGGACGATAAGGCCACGGCCTGATTCGTCCCTGATCACCGAACTCAACGTTTGGTAAGGAATTTCAATCATGCGTCATCGTAAAAGTGGCCGTCACCTGAGCCGCACCAGCGCCCACCGCAAGGCCATGTTCCAGAACATGGCGGTGTCGCTGTTCGAGCACGAACTGATCAAGACCACCCTGCCCAAAGCCAAGGAACTGCGTCGCGTTGCCGAGCCGCTGATCACCCTGGCTAAGGAAGACAGCGTCGCCAACCGTCGCCTGGCCTTCGATCGTACTCGTTCGAAAGCGGCCGTAGGCAAGCTGTTCAACGATCTGGGCAAGCGCTACGCCAACCGTCAGGGCGGCTACCTGCGTATCCTGAAGTGCGGTTTCCGTCCGGGCGACAACGCCCCGATGGCCTACGTCGAGCTGGTTGACCGCCCGGTCACCGGTGAGGTCGTTGCCGCCGAATAAGCGGATCGCGCTACAACAAGAAGCCGGGCCTAGCGCCCGGCTTTTTGTTGTCTTGGATAATGATTTTTTCTATCGAGCACGTTTATTCAATAAATTATATCTCTGCTTGGCATTCTTCTAGACTCCCTACATCTGCCGTTAGCCGGCCTGAGCACGAGAGGAGTAAGACATGAGCCAGTCGAGCGAGAGTAAATGCCCGTTTTCCGGGGCCGCGATTCCGGACGCACCCAAGCACACCTCGGGCAGCGGAACCTCCAACCTGGACTGGTGGCCGCAGCAGTTGCGCGTAGACCTGTTGCATCAGCACTCGGCCAAATCCAATCCGCTCGGCGAAGGCTTCGATTACGCCGATGCGTTCAAGCAACTCGATTACGAAGGTCTCAAGCGTGACCTGCGGGCGCTGATGACCGACTCGCAGGACTGGTGGCCTGCCGACTTCGGGCACTATGGTCCGCTGTTCATCCGCATGGCCTGGCACAGCGCCGGTACCTATCGCATTGGCGATGGGCGTGGGGGTGCCGGGCGCGGGCAGCAGCGCTTCGCGCCGCTCAACAGCTGGCCTGACAATGTGAGTCTGGACAAGGCTCGGCGCCTCTTGTGGCCGATCAAGCGGAAGTACGGGCAGAGCATTTCCTGGGCCGATCTCATGATCCTCACCGGTAACGTTGCCCTGGAAACCATGGGCTTTCGCACGTTCGGCTTCGCCGGTGGGCGGGCGGATACCTGGGAGCCGGATCAGGACGTTTACTGGGGTGCGGAAAAGACCTGGTTGGGTACCGATCTGCGTTATGGCAAGAACCAGAAGGACGATGATGCCGTGCTGGTCGCCGACGCCGAGGCGCACGGCCACGAGCATGAGCGCAACGAGGCAGGACGTAACCTGGAGCGTCCGTTGGGCGCTACGACCATGGGCCTCATCTACGTTAACCCCGAAGGACCCGAGGGAGTGCCTGATCCCATCGCCGCGGCCCATGATATTCGCGAGACGTTCGCGCGCATGGCTATGAACGACGAAGAAACCGTGGCCCTGATCGCTGGCGGCCACACCTTCGGTAAGACTCACGGGGCAGGCCCTGCGGACAATGTGGGCGCCGATCCGGAAGCTTCCGACCTGGAAAGCCAGGGGTTGGGATGGGCCAGCGGCTTCGGCAGCGGCAGGGGGGCGGACACTATCACCAGTGGACTGGAAGTGACCTGGACGCAGACCCCTGCGCAGTGGAGCAACTTCTTCTTCGAGAACCTGTTCAAATTCGACTGGGAGCTCAGCAAGAGCCCGGCCGGTGCGCATCAATGGGTCGCAAAGGACGCCGAGGCGATCATCCCGGACGCCCATGACCCGTCCAAGAAGCGTCTGCCGACGATGCTGACCACGGACCTCTCGCTACGCTTCGATCCGGCCTACGAGAAGATTTCCCGGCGTTTCCTGGAGAATCCCCAGGCGTTCGCCGAAGCCTTCGCCCGCGCCTGGTTCAAGCTGACTCACCGAGACCTGGGGCCGAAGTCTCGCTACCTTGGCCCGGAGGTCCCTTTCGAGGATCTGATCTGGCAGGATCCGCTGCCGGCTGTCGAGCACGCCCTCGTCGACGCTGCCGACGTCATCGCCCTCAAGGCGCGAGTTCTGGCCAGCGGATTGTCCGTTGCGGAACTGGTGGGGACTGCCTGGGCGTCCGCCTCGACCTTCCGGGGCTCGGACAAGCGCGGCGGCGCCAATGGTGCGCGCATTCGTCTGGCTCCGCAGAAGGATTGGGCGGTCAACCAGCCCGAGCAACTGGCCCGCGTGCTGGAAACCCTGGAGCGGGTGCGAGGTGAATTCAATGCATCGACCGGCGGCAAGCGGATATCCCTGGCGGATCTAATCGTCCTGGCCGGTGATGCCGGTGTCGAGGAGGCCGCGCGCCTGGCAGGGCAGACGCTGCAGTTACCCTTCAATCCGGGGCGGGTGGATGCAGCGCAGGCGCAGACCGATGTGGAGTCCTTCGCGGTGCTCGAGCCACTCGCCGACGGTTTCCGTAATTACCTCAAGGGTGCGACGGGCGTTCCGGCCGAGCATCAGTTGATCGACAAGGCGCAGTTGTTGACGCTGACCGCGCCCGAGCTGACGGTATTGCTGGGTGGCCTGCGTGCCATCAATATCAACGTCGGTGGTGCTATGCATGGCGTTCTGACCGAGCGTCCCGGCGTACTGAGCAATGACTTTTTCGTCAATCTGTTGGATATGGGCACCGTTTGGAAAGCGGTCTCCGAGGATCGCAACCTGTTCGAAGGGCGCGATCGCAGCTCCGGCGAGAAAAAGTGGAGAGCCACCCGCGCCGATCTGGTATTCGGTTCCAACTCGATCCTCCGGGCGCAGGCGGAAGTCTATGCGAGCAGCGATGCGCAGCAGAAGTTCGTTGCCGATTTCGCCGCAGCCTGGATCAAAGTGATGCACCTGGATCGCTTCGACCTCGCCTGACCTCGCGCACGGGCTACGGAAGGGCTGCCGAGAGGCAGCCCTTCTCGTTTGCGCCTACGGTTGCGAGCCATTTCATGGCCGATTTCCGCTGGACTGGGAATCGATCTTGATAGCGTTGCGCAATAGGGGCGTTTTCCCCGAAGAAAGCCGTAGATAAGCCCCCGTTTTTTCGTTTTTTACCTCCTTTGCGGTTGCCTTGCCGCGCTCTGCGGCGCAGCATATCCGCCATCGCGACGGGTATTTCGGAGGGACGCACCCATGCAAGGCAATCCGCAGGTCATCGGTTACTTCATCGACCTTCTCAAGGGAGAGCTGGCCGCTCGTGACCAGTACTTTTTGCATTCGCGGATGTATGCCGACTGGGGGCTGACCGAGCTCTATGAGCGCATCAACCATGAGATGCAGGAAGAGACCGAGCATGCCGATGCGCTGATGCGCCGGATCCTGTTCCTCGAAGGGGCGCCGGATATGACCCCGGAGCCGGTCAACATCGGTCACAGCGTCCCCGAGATGCTGCGCAACGATCTGGCGCTGGAGTATCAGGTGCGTGAAGCGCTGGCGAAGGGCATCGAGCTGTGCGAGCGCTGTGGCGACTACGAAAGCCGCGAGATCCTCGAACGTCAACTCAAGGACACCGAGGAAGACCACGCCTACTGGATCGAGCAACAGTTGGGGCTGATCGACAAGATCGGCCTGCAGAACTACCTGCAGTCGAAGATGTAGACGCTTCTCCTGTGTCATGAAAAAGCCCCGCAAACCGCGGGGCTTTTTCATGCGGCCAACAGTTATTCGCGGTCGCGCTCCAGCAGTGGTTTGAGGAAGTGCCCGGTGTAGGACTGCGGCAGCTCGGCGAGCTGCTCCGGTGTGCCGCTGCCGATGATCTGCCCCCCCTTGGAGCCACCTTCCGGGCCGAGGTCCACCAGCCAGTCGGCGGTCTTGATCACGTCCAGGTTGTGTTCGATGACCACCACCGTATTGCCCTCGTCACGCAGTCGATGCAGTACCACCAACAGTTGCTGGATATCGGCGAAGTGCAGGCCGGTGGTTGGCTCGTCGAGGATGTACAGCGTCTTGCCGGTGCCGCGCTTGGAGAGCTCGCGGGACAGCTTGACGCGCTGCGCCTCGCCGCCGGATAGCGTGGTCGCGCTCTGCCCCAGTTTGATGTAGGACAGGCCCACGTCGATCAGCGTCTGCAGTTTGCGCGCCAGGGCGGGTACGGCATCGAAGAAGGTCCGCGCATCCTCGATGGTCATTTCCAGGACCTCGTGGATGTTCTTGCCCTTGTATTTCACTTCCAGGGTTTCGCGGTTGTAGCGTTTGCCCTTGCAGACGTCGCACGGCACGTAGATGTCCGGCAGGAAGTGCATCTCCACCTTGATTACGCCATCGCCCTGGCAGGCTTCGCAGCGACCGCCCTTGACGTTGAAGGAGAAGCGCCCCGGGCCGTAGCCGCGCGCGCGGGCTTCCGGCACGCCGGAGAACAGCTCGCGGATGGGAGTGAACAATCCGGTATAGGTCGCCGGGTTGGAGCGTGGGGTGCGGCCGATGGGGCTCTGGTCGATGTCCACCACCTTGTCCAGATGCTGCAGGCCGTCGAAGCTGTCGTGGGCAGCGATCTCGAGACTGGTAGCACCGTTCAGCGCGGTGGCGGTGATCGGGAACAGCGTATTGTTGATCAGCGTCGACTTGCCCGAGCCGGACACGCCGGTAATGCAGGTGAGCAGGCCCACCGGAATTTCCAGGTCGACCTTTTGCAGGTTGTTGCCGCGCGCGCCCTTGAGCTTGAGCAGCTTCTTCTTGTCTCGAGGCGTACGCTTGGCTGGGACGACGATCTTCATCCGCCCGGAAAGGTACTTGCCGGTCAGTGAGTCCGGGTGGTCCATCACCTCCTGGGGCGTGCCGGCGGCGATGATCTGACCGCCGTGCACGCCGGCTCCGGGACCGATGTCGATGACGTGGTCGGCGAGACGGATGGCGTCCTCGTCATGCTCGACCACGATCACCGTGTTGCCCAGGTCGCGAAGGTGGGTGAGGGTGCCCAGCAGCCGCTCGTTGTCACGCTGGTGCAGGCCGATGGAGGGCTCGTCGAGGATGTACATCACGCCGACCAGGCCGGCACCGATCTGGCTGGCCAGACGGATCCGCTGGGCTTCGCCTCCGGAAAGGGTGTCCGCGCTGCGGTCGAGGGTCAGGTAGTCCAGGCCGACGTTGACCAGGAATTCGAGGCGTTCACGGATTTCCTTGAGGATCTTGTCGGCGATCTGCCCTTTCTGGCCGCTCAGGCTCAGGCCGCCGAAATAATCGCAAGCATCGCCGACCGGCAGGCGGGTCACCGCCGGCAGGGTCTTCTCGCCGACCCAGACGTGGCGTGCTTCGCGACGCAGGCGGGTGCCGTGACAATCGGGGCAGGGCTGGGTCGACAGGTACTTGGCGAGTTCCTCGCGCACGCTCTGTGACTCCGTCTCGCGATAGCGGCGCTCCAGGTTCGGCAGGATGCCCTCGAAAGGGTGGGCACGGCTGACGATATCGCCACGGTCGTTGAGGTAGCGGAACTCGACGTTGTTGCGTCCGGAGCCCTGCAGGATCAACTTCTGCTGTTCCGCATCGAGCGTGCCGAAGGGCTTCTCCAGGCTGAAGCCGAAGTGCGCGGCCAGCGAGCCGAGCATCTGAAAGTAGTAGACGTTGCGTCGGTCCCAGCCGCGGATGGCGCCCTCGGCCAGGCTGAGTTCGGCGTTGACCACGCGCTTGGCGTCGAAGTACTGCTTCACGCCCAGGCCGTCGCAGGTCGGGCAGGCGCCGGCGGGGTTGTTGAAGGAAAACAGCTTGGGTTCGAGCTCACTGATCGAGTGTCCGCAAACCGGGCAGGCGAAGCGTGCGGAGAAGATGGTTTCTTCTCCCTCACCTTCCATCGGCGCCACCAGGGCGATGCCGTCGGCCAGGCCCAGGGCGGTTTCGAAGGATTCCGCCAGGCGCTGCTGGAGATCGCTACGTACCTTGAAGCGGTCCACCACCACGTCGATGCTGTGCTTCTTCTGCTTGTCCAGCGCGGGTATTTCATCGAGTTCGTAGAGGCGACCGTCGATCCGCGCACGCACGAAGCCCTGGGCGCGCAGTTCGTCGAACACTGCCAGGTGCTCGCCCTTGCGCTCGCGGACGATCGGCGCCAGCAGCATCAGACGAGCACCTTCCTCCATGGCCAACACCTGGTCGACCATCTGGCTGACGGTCTGCGCCTCCAGCGGGATGTCGTGGTCGGGGCAGCGTGGCGTACCCACGCGGGCGTAGAGCAGGCGCAGATAGTCGTAGATCTCGGTGATGGTGCCGACGGTGGAGCGCGGGTTATGCGAGGTGGACTTCTGCTCGATGGAAATCGCCGGTGAAAGGCCTTCGATGGTGTCCACGTCGGGCTTTTCCATCATCGACAGGAACTGCCGCGCGTAGGCCGACAGGGACTCCACGTAGCGCCGCTGGCCTTCGGCATAGAGGGTGTCGAAGGCCAGAGAGGACTTGCCCGAGCCGGACAGCCCGGTGATCACGATGAGGCGATCGCGGGGCAGGGTCAGGTCGATGTTCTTCAGGTTGTGGGTGCGTGCCCCACGAATCAGGATCTTGTCCAAAACGGCCTCGCTGGGCGAGCGGGAAAACCCGCGATTATAGGTCTGTGGCGAATGTCACGGCAAAGCGGAACGGGAGCTGTCTGTCCGGGCCAGGAAACGCGCCTGGGCGGCCATCGCGCCTGCGGCGGGAAGTAATGCAGAGGGTTGACTGCTAGAATCGCCGCCTTGCTTATCAATGGGACAATTCAATGCACGATCCGCACAGCGATAGCATGAGCCCGACAGAGCTGCGTGCGGCCGGCAGCCTGGCGCTGGTGTTCGCCTTCCGCATGCTTGGTATGTTCATGGTGCTGCCGGTCCTGGCGACCTACGGCCAGGATCTGGCCGGCTCTACGCCCGCGCTGATCGGTCTGGCCATCGGTGCCTACGGTCTGACTCAGGCCGTGCTGCAGATTCCCTTCGGCATGCTCTCTGACCGCATCGGGCGGCGTCCGATCATTTTCTTCGGTCTGCTGGTGTTCGCCGCTGGCAGCCTGCTAGCGGCGCAGGCCGATTCGATCTGGGGGGTCATCGCCGGACGCGTGCTGCAGGGCGCCGGGGCGATCTCGGCGGCGATCATGGCCTTGCTGTCGGACCTCACCCGGGAGCAGCACCGTACCAAGGCCATGGCGATGATCGGCATGAGCATCGGCCTGTCGTTCGCCGTGGCGATGGTGCTGGGGCCGGTGATCACCCGTTGGTATGGGTTGAGCGGCTTGTTTCTCGTCACCGCCGCGATGGCGGTGATCGGTATAGGTCTGGTGGCCCTGGTAGTCCCGTCGGCCCCCCGGCAATTGATGCACCGGGAGTCTGCGGTCGCGGGGCAGAACCTGCTGGCCACGCTCAAGCACACGGAACTGCTCAAGCTCGATGCCAGCATTTTCTGTTTGCATGCACTGTTGATGGCCAGTTTCGTGGCCTTGCCGTTGGCCCTGGTGGAGCAGGCCGGGCTGCCGCGCGAGCAGCACTGGTGGGTGTATCTGACCGCGCTGCTGCTGGGCTTCTTCGGCATGGTGCCGTTCATCATCTACGCCGAGAAGCGTCGACGCATGCGCCGGGTGATGATCGGTGCAGTCGCACTGCTGACGGCCTGCGAGCTGTTCTTCTGGGGCTTCGGCGAGCATCTCGGTGCGCTGGTCGCCGGCTGCGTGCTGTTCTTTACGGCGTTCAACCTGCTCGAGGCCTCCCTGCCATCGCTGATCAGCAAGGTGGCACCCGCCGGTGGCAAGGGCACGGCGATGGGGATCTACTCGACCAGCCAGTTTCTCGGTGCTGCGCTGGGCGGCATCCTCGGCGGCTGGCTATTCCAGCATGGTGGATTGTCGGGGGTGTTTTTGGGTTGTGCGCTGCTTGGTGTGATCTGGCTTGGCATTACTGTTACCATGCGTGAACCGCCGTACGTCACCAGTCTGCGCCTGCCGCTGTCGCCTCTCCAGGCGAGCGATGCCGGGCTCACCGAGCGCTTGTTGGCAGTGCCCGGGGTGACGGATGCCCTGATAGCCGACGAGGAGTCGGCCGTCTACGTCAAAGTGGATACCAAAATTATTGATCGCGCTTCCCTGCAACGCCTGCTCGACCCGGCGGCGGGGAACGCTTGAGTCGAGGAGATCGTCATGGCCCGTGGGGTTAACAAAGTCATCCTGGTCGGTAACATCGGTGGCGATCCGGAAACTCGCTACCTGCCCAATGGCAATGCGGTGACCAACGTCACCCTGGCCACCACCGACAGCTGGAAGGACAAGCAGACCGGCCAGCTCCAGGAGCGTACCGAATGGCACCGCGTGGTGTTCTTCGGCAAGGTTGCGGAAATCGCTGGTGAGTACCTGCGCAAGGGTTCGCAATGCTACGTCGAAGGACGCCTGCAGACGCGTAAATGGCAGGGGCAGGACGGCCAGGATCGTTACACCACCGAGATCGTGGTGGACATGGGCGGCACCATGCAGCTGCTCGGTAGCCGTGGTGGCAACGCCGGCGACGACGCCCCCCGTGCGCCGCGTCAGGAGCGTCCGCAGGCCGCACCGCGCCAGGAGCGTCCGCAGCCCTCGCAGCCTGCGCCGCAACCGGCACCGGACTACGACAGCTTCGACGACGACATCCCGTTCTAAGCGCAGGTCCGAACACGCGACATGCGCATGCGCCTCATGCTGCTCGGTGGCGGTAACGCACTGGGCCACGCCCTGATCCGGCTCGGTGCCGAGGATGACATCAGCTTCCTCGCGCCGCGCCCGCCGGCGGCAGGCTGGGATGTTGCCAGCCTCACCCAGCTACTCGACGACACCCGTCCGGACGCTCTGGTCAATCTGGCTTTCTACCGGGACTGGTTCCAGCTCGAACAGGTCGATCCCGCGCGTCTGGCCGAACAGGAACAGGCCGTCGAACGCCTCGCCGAGCTGTGCCAGCACCATCACATCGTGCTGCTGCA
Source organism: Pseudomonas sp. R4-15 (assembly GCF_055768815.1). Lineage (NCBI taxonomy): Bacteria > Pseudomonadati > Pseudomonadota > Gammaproteobacteria > Pseudomonadales > Pseudomonadaceae > Pseudomonas > Pseudomonas sp. R4-15. The sequence goes on along the minus strand of NZ_CM147293.1, from coordinate 114,154 downwards.
GCCGTCCAGCTATCTGCTCTTCGATGGCGCGCGTGCCACCGCTTATTCGGAGCGCGACGAGCCCGCGCCACTGGGGGCTCGCGGCCACGCGCTGTGGCGGATCGAGCAGCGCGTGCGCGAGCTCTGTCCGCGGCATGTGCTGCTGCGTTTCGGCTGGCTGCTAGACGACAGCGAGGACGGCCTGCTCGGCCGCTTCCTCGGTCGCGCCGCGCAGGATGGCTTGCTGCCGCTGGCGGACGACCGGCGTGGCAATCCCTGCCCGGTGGATGACGTCGCCCGGGTAATGCTGGCGGTACTCAAGCAACTGGACTGCGAGGCACCGCTCTGGGGCACCTACCATTACGGTGGTCAGGAGGCTACGACGGCGCTGGCCCTTGGGCAGGCGATCATCGCCGAGGCGCGCAACCTGCGCGCCGTTTTGCCGGCGCAGATCGAGGCCCAGGCCCATGGCAGCCTGAGCGATACCGCCCTGGAACCGCAGAACGCAGTGCTCGCCTGCAAGAAGATTTTCAACACCTTCGGCGTCAAGCCGCGCGCCTGGCGTGCGGCCCTGCCGGCCCTGCTGGAGCGTTATTACCGCCGTGGCTGACATCCTGGTAACCGGCGGCGCCGGCTTCATTGGTTCGCACCTGGTCGACGCACTGCTGGCGCGGGGCGATCGGGTCACGGTGCTTGATAATCTCTCTGCAGGGCATCGTCACAACCTGCCGCTGGAGCATCCTGCGCTGCGCTTCATCGAGGGCGATGTGGCTGACGCTACCCGCGTTGCCACTGCCTTGCGCGGCTGCCAGGCGGTGGTGCACCTAGCCGCGGTGGCCTCGGTACAAGCCTCGGTGGAGGATCCGGCGGGTACGCACCGGAGCAACTTCATCGGAACCCTGACGTTGTGCGAGGCGATGCGCGAACAGGGCGTGCGCCGTGTGGTGTTTGCCTCCAGCGCGGCAGTGTATGGGCAGAACGGTGAAGGCGAGGCGATTCGCGAGGACACGCCGCTGGCGCCGCTGACGCCCTATGCGGCGGACAAGCTGGCCAGCGAGCACTACCTGGATTTCTACCGTCGCGAACATGCGCTCGAGCCGGCGGTGTTTCGTTTCTTCAACGTCTACGGTCCCCGCCAGGATCCCGCTTCGCCCTATTCGGGGGTGATCAGCATTTTCGTCGATCGCGTGCGTCGCCGTTTGCCGATCACCGTCTTTGGCGATGGCGAGCAGACCCGTGACTTCTTCTATGTAGGCGATCTTGTGCAGTTGCTGCTGCAGGCGCTGGATCGCTGCCCTGCTCAGGGGGCGGTGAACGTGGGGCTGGGCGGTGCGACGAGCTTGAACCAGTTGCTCGAGGCACTGGGGAAACTCTGTGGAGGGTTGCCGGCGATCAATTACCAGCCGTCGCGTGCCGGTGATATTCGCCATTCCCGGGCGGACAACGCGCGTTTGCTCCAGCACTATCGGCTGGGGCAGCCCACGCCCATCGATAGTGGCTTGCGGCGTTTGCTCCAGGCTTGAAACGATGAAACGAAAACAGGCGCCGAGGCGCCTGTTTTCTTTCGTGGTTCGACTTAGAACTTGTAGCCCAGGCCGACCATGTAGACCCAGGGGTCGATGTCCACATCCGCCTTGACCCGGCTAGCGCCCAGGTCGACGGTCGCCTTGGTATCGATATCCATGTACCAGACGGCGGCGTTGACCAGCAGTTTGTCGGTGAGCATGTAGTCCATGCCGGCTTCGAATGCCACGCCAAACGAGTCATCCAGATCCAGGTTATGGAAACCCTGCGCTTTGCGTTCGCTGGTCAGATCCTCCTGGAAGAACGTGGTGTAGTTCAGGCCGGCACCGACGTAGGGTTGAAATGCCGAGCTCGGGGCCAGCGGGTAGTACTGCAGGAGCACGGTCGGCGGCAGGTGTTTGACGTCGGCCAATTTGCCATCAAGCCCAGCGCCCCTGACACCAATTTCATGTTGGAAGGGGGTGGCACCCACGAGTTCCACGCCCACATGGTCCGTCAGCATGTAGCTGAAGGTCAGACCGAGTTGGGTATCGCTATCGACGGTGGCTTTGGTGCCAGCCAGGGAGGTGCCATCGAGTTTCAGTGTGCTGCTGTCTTCATGCGGATCGACCGTCGCCGCACCGGCGCGGACGATGAAGGAACCGGCTTCGTGCGCTTGGGCGAACGGCGCGGCCAGGGCGGCCGAGAGAACGGCCAGGGTCAGAAGGGACTTGCGCATAGGTGAGCTCCAGTCGAGTCATGTTTCTAGTTGGTGGCGCCATCTTAGGCTTCACCCCCCAGGGGGTCTTGACTTAGCTCAATGGTCGGTACGTGCTTGCGTCGCTGGCTGGCCCTGTCGCTAAACCGCTTTTATCGTGTGGGATATAGGGCATCGGTTCGCGGATGATAATGTTTCTCCTTCACGAATCGGTCTGCGAAGGCGTATCATCTCGCCCGGTCGCATCGTGCCAAGGCGCGACGCTGACCGACGCAAGGGATCGCTCCCGATTCTTTTCTACACCAATTTCGAGGCAAGGCTTCGCATGACTTCCTACCCGACCCGCCTGCTCGCTGGCGCACTGTTGTCGGTGTGTCTGCCCCTGGCGGCGGCGCCCCTGGACCAGGCGCTCGAGGAGAGCCAGCGTCTGGCGGACGAGGCTCAGGCCTCCCAGGCACGTATCGACCAGATGGACGACGCCAGCCGCGAGATGCTCGGCGAATACCGCAACGCACTGCAGCAGGCCGAAGCGCTGAAAGGCTACAACGCGCAAATGCGTGACCTCGTCGCGGCGCAGCGCGAGGAGCTGGCCGGCTACCAGGCGCAGCTCGATGGCATCGAGCGGACCCAGCAGGCCGTCGTGCCGCTGATGCAGCGCATGGTCGAGGTGCTGGGCGAGTTCGTCGAGGCCGATCTGCCGTTCCTTCCCGAGGAGCGTGAGGACCGCATGTTCCAGCTCAAGGCGTTGTTGCCGCGAGCGGATGTCAGTGTTGCCGAAAAATACCGGCGAATCCTCGAGGCCTACCGCATCGAGAGCGACTACGGACGCACCCTGGAAGCTTGGCGCGGCGAGCTCGATGACGGCGGCAATCCGCGCAGTGTCGAGTTCTTCCGCCTGGGCCGCACCATGCTCTATTACCAGACCCTCGATGCTCACGAGAGTGGCTGGTGGAACCCGGCGGCGCAGCACTGGGAAGTGCTCGACAATGACGCCCGGCGGCCGCTGGCGCATGCCATCGACATCGCCCGCCAGCAGCAGGCCCCGACCTATCTCGAACTGCCAGTGAAGACCCTGGCCAAGGAGGCCGCGCAATGATCCGTGCCGTATTGCTGAGCTGCCTGCTGCTGCCGCTGGCGGTGCAGGCAGCCGAACCCCTCACGCCGGACCAGTTGCTGCAGCGCGTGCGCAGCGAGCGCGCGGCCGAAGAGCAGGCCATGGCTGACCGTGAGAAGACCTTCGTCGCCGAAAGTAGCCAGCGCACTCAGTTGCTGGCGAAAGCCAAGGCTGCGCTGGCCGAGCAGAAGGCCGAGGCCGAGCGCCTGAAAGCCGAGTTCGACCGCCAGGAGAACGAGCTGGCCGAGCAGGAGAAGCTGCTGGCCCAGCGTAGCGGCACCCTGGGCGAAGTCTTCGGGGTGATTCGTCAGAGCGCCGGCGACGTCGCCAACCAATGGCAGGACAATCTGCTCAACGCCCAGTATCCGAAGCGTCTGGCGGCACTGCGCAAGCTCTCCGAGAGCCGTGCCTTGCCGTCGGCTGACGACCTCGAGAACTACTGGATGCTGCTGCTCGAAGACCTCACCGCCGGTGGCCGCGTCGAACGTGTCGACCTGCCGGTGGTGGCCGCCGACGGTAGCCGCGAGACCCGCCCGGTACTGCGCGTGGGTAACTTCTCGGCCTATACCAACGACGCGATGCTGCGCTACGACGCCGACAGCCACGAACTGCTGGCGCCGCCCAAACAGCCTTCGGGACTGGGGTTGCTGGACGACTACATGAGCAGCACTGCGGCTGTGGCGCCGCTGCCGATCGACCCGACCCGTGGCACGCTACTGGCGCAACTGCAGCGCGAACCCGGACTCTGGGATCGTACCCAGCAGGGTGGCCTGGTGGGCTGGGTGATCCTGGCGCTGGGCGTCTTCGGTCTCGCCCTGGCGATCTGGCGCATGGTCTACCTGGGCGGTGTGCGTCGGCGTGTCGCGCAGCAGCTGCGCGAACTGTCCATGCCCCGTGACGACAACCCGCTGGGGCGTGTCATCGGCGTGCTCGGGCCCAAGCCGCAACTGGCGGATCTGGAGACCCTGGAGCTCAAGCTGGACGAGGCGATCCTCCAGGAAACTCCGCCGCTGGAGCGAGGCCAGGGCTTGCTCAAACTGCTCAGTGCAGTGGCGCCGTTGCTCGGCCTGCTGGGCACCGTGACCGGAATGATCGTGACCTTCCAGGCGATCACCCAGTCCGGCGGTGGCGACTCGCGCCTGATGGCCGACGGCATCTCCCAGGCGCTGGTGACCACGGTGCTTGGCCTGGTGGTGGCCATTCCGCTGCTGTTCCTGCATAGCCTGTTGGCCAGTCGCAGCAAGGGGCTGGTGCAGCTACTGGAACAGCAGAGCGCGGGTCTGATCGCCCTGCACCTGTCCGGAACCCCGCGCCGTGACTGATCTGAACGCCCTCTGGCTACCGTTGGTAGACCGCGTCTACGCACTGTTGGACTTCATGTCCACCGGTGGTCTGGTCATGTGGGCGCTGGCCGGGTTGTGCGTGATCTATTGGACCTTGGTGTTCGAGCGGCTCTGGTTCATCCGCCGGGTGTTCCCGCGCTGGGCCGATGCCCGCCGTGTCGAGTGGGAAGTGATCTGTCATGCCGGTGTAGGCCATTGGCAGCGCGCCGTGCGCAGTGCCTGGCTGGCGCAGGCACGGCAGCGTCTGAGTGCGCCGTTGCGACTCTCGCGTGCCCTGGTGGCGCTGTACCCGCTGCTGGGCCTGCTGGGCACCGTCAGTGGCATGATCGCGGTGTTCGACGTGCTCGCAACCAATGGCAGCGGCAACCCCCGCGGCATGGCCGCCGGCGTCTGGCAGGCGACCCTGCCCACCATGGCCGGCATGGTCCTGGCCATCACTGGACTGTTCAGCCTGGCGCGTCTGGAACGTAACGCGCGCCTGGCTCTGGAGCGGCTGGCCGACCAGCTGCGTCACGATTGAGGAATGCCTGATGCGCATGCGTCGCCACCACGTACAGGATGAGGAAACCGGCATCGACTTGACGCCGATGCTCGACGTCGTCTTCATCATGCTGATCTTCTTCATCGTCACCAGTACCTTCATCAAGGAAACCGGTGTCGAGATTCAGCGCCCCCAGGCGCAGACAGCTGCGCCCCAGGACAAGGGCAACATCCTTGTCGCGGTTACCGCCGACGGGCAGATCTGGATCGACAAGCAGCCCGTCGACGTGCGCAGCCTGCGCGCCACCATCGAGCGCATGCGCGTCGATCAGCCCGATGGCGCGGTCGTTGTCCAGGCCGACCAGGATGCGCGTACTGGCCTGGTCGTGCAGGTGATGGATCAGGCGCGCGCCGCCGGGGTCGTCGACGTCGCACTGGCCGCCACCGCCGGAGGCAACTGATGCACGTGCGTGTGCCCCTGTCGTTGCTCGGCGGCTGCCTGATGGCACTGCTGCTGTTCGCGCTGATGCTGGCGATGGTCGCGCCGCCGTCGCGCATGCCCAGCGACGAGCCGATCAGCGTGGCCAGCTTCGTGCGCGCCGACGGCGACTCCAACGACACCGCCACGCGCAACCGCCAGCAGGCGCCCAAGCAGCCGGAGCCACCGACGCCGCAACCGCCGGCTCCGCCGACGCCGAACATGGCCACGCCGAACGCCAACCTGCCCAAGCTCGACCTGGAGCTGCCGACGCTGGACAGCGGCATCCAACTGTCCAGCGCACCGACGCCCAGCCTCAGCGGCCTGAGTGCGGCGAAAGCCCAGGCACCCGCGCCGGCGCCCAGCGCGCCGAGCACGGCCGACGATGCGGGTGGCGGTAAGCTGGGTGGCGACGACAGCGAGGTGGTACCGCTCAACGATGTACGGCCGAACTACCCGGACTTTGCCCTGCGGCGGGGGATCGAGGGCTACGTGAAGCTGGCCTTCACCATCAACCGCGCCGGGCGTGTCGAAAACGTGCGGGTGGTGGAGTCCTCGCCAAGGAACGTCTTCGACCGCGAGGCCCGCCGCGCCGCGGTGCGCTGGCGCTTCGCCCCGCGCACCGAGGGTGGGCTCTCGGTGGACCGCGAAGCGGTGAAAACCCTGTATTTCCGTCTCGAAGGAGGGAGGTCCTGATGCGCAGATTGCTGATCGCGGCGCTGCTCTGCTCCGCAACCTCGCTGGCGGCGGCGCAGACCGTGTCACCCGCGGTGTTCAAGGTGCTCAACGACTCCCAGGTCGCCCAGCAGAAGGGGGACTACGCGGCCGCTCGACGCGCCCTGGAGTCGGTGCAGGCCACGCCGGGCTCCGTCGAGGAAGCACTGCTTTGGCGCAGCAGCGCTTATGTGGCCTGGGCCGAGGGGCGCAATGCGCAGGCTATCGAGTTTCTCGACAAGGCGCTGTCCAGCGGCAAGCTGGACGCCGAAGTGGCCGAGGTCGAGCGCCTCAACCTGGCCAAGCTGAATCTCTCCGAGGAGCGCTACACGCCGGTGGTGAAGCTGCTGGCCGGCATGCCCGCGCAGACCGAGGAGGTGCAACTGATGCTGGTGCAGGCCTATCAGGGCCTGAAACAGTACGACAAGGCCCTGCCGCTGGCCGAGCGCTATGTGCAGGCCAATCCGAAAGCAGGAGACCGCTGGCTGCAGTTCCTGGTCGCCGCCAACGCCGATCTCAAGCGCTACGCCGCGGCCGAGACCTGGCAGCGGCGCTTGCTGTTGCGTCATCCCGACCAGGCGAATGCCTGGCGTCAGCTCGCCGGTCTGCAGCAACTCGCCGGGAAGGACGACAATGCCCTCGCCACGTTGCGTACCGCCTACGCCAAGGGCGTGCGTTTCGATGCGGGGGAATTGGACAACCTGGTCCTGTTGGCGTCCGCGGCCGGTCAGCCCTGGCAGGGTGCGCGGATGCTGGCGGGTATGCTCGACAGCGGCCTGCTGCCGCGCGACGCCAAGCATCAGGAGCGCTTGGCGCAACTTTGGTGGCAGGCGCGCGATCGGCAACAGGCCGTGCGCCTGTACCGCGATCTGGCCGATCACTCGAGCAAGCCGGAGCATTGGCTCTATGTCGCGCAGTTGGAGCTGGAGCAGGAACGCTGGCAGGCGGGGCTCGACGCCTTGCGTCAGGCCGAGCGGGCCGGTGCCGACCGTCGTCGCGTGCGCGAATGGCGGGACTGGGCACAGGGGCAGTTGGACTGGGAACGTCAGCAGGGCAGTCTGGCCCGCGCCGACTGAGCGGAGCCGCCGCCACGGCGGCCCCGGTGTTTCATTCGTAGGGACGGATCTCGTCCGTACTCATCGCGTAGCCCGCGGCCGCCAGCTCGCTGTCGCTATGCTCCACGCGCAATTCGCCCTCGATCCAGAACGGCTGCCAAAGTGCATCAAGGCGCACGCCGCTATGGCTACGCACATGCACGATCTGGTTGGAGGGCGGCGGCGGAACATGGATGCAGGCGCCGAAATAAGGCACCAGGAGAAACTCGGTGACCTGGCCTTCCTCGCTGATCTCCAGGGGCACCACGTAGCCGGGTAGCTTCACCTGCACGCCATTCAGAGCTTCCACTACCGGTGCGGCCGGTTGCTGCTGGGCCACGGCGGGTGCGCTTTCCTGTTGTGCCGCACTGAGCGAGGGATCGTGCAGCGCCCGCGGGGCGTCCTCTTCCTGAACGGCATCAGCGGGGATCATTTCCTCCCAGCCGAGCTCGCGTGGCTCGGCGGCCAGGGCCGGCCAGGCGCAGAGCAGGGCTAACAGGTAGAACGACGGACGCATGCAGCACACCTCAGAGACGGATCGACAGGCCATCGGCAAGCGACTGGCGATAGGCGCGCCAAGCTGGCACACCGCCGATCGCCAGGGCCGCCAGCAGCACGCCGCCGAGCAACGTCCATTCGTAGCGGCTCGGCGCTGCCAGCGGCAGGTACAGCCCGTAGTAAGCCTGTAGCGGCGATTGTGCCACGGCGATGCCGGCATAGAGTAACGCTAGGCCCAAGAGCATGCCGAGCCCGGCGAGCAGCAGCGCCTCGAGCATCAGCAGTCCGGCGATATGCCAGGCGCGTGCGCCTACGGAACGCAGGATGGCCATTTCCCGACGCCGTTCGCCCAGGCTCGCGAGGATCGCGGTGAGCATGCCCACCAGGCCGGTGGCGACGACGAACAGCGAAATCACCAGGAGTGCCTTCTCCGCCGTGCCCATCAGGCTCCACAGTTCTTGCAGGGCGACACCGGGGAGGATGGCCAGCAAGGGCTCGCCCCGGTATTCGTTGATCTCACGTTGCAGCGCGAAGGTCGCCACCCGGTTCTTCAGGCCGAGCATGAAGGCGGTGATGTCCTGGGGCGTGAGGTCCATGTGCCGCGCCTGCTCGGCGCTGACCCGGGCGTTGCCGCGTGCCGGCGCACCGCTGCGCCAGTCGACGTGCAGGGCTGTCATGCCCTGCAGCGAGATGTGCAGCGTACGATCGACCGGCGTGCCGGTACGGGCGAGGATGCCGACCACGGTAAACGGCTTGTCGTCATGCTTGACCAGCGCCACGCTGGCCACGCCATGGGCGAGCACGATCTGCTGCCCGAGGTGGTAGTTCAGCGCCTGAGCCACCTCGGCGCCGAGCACCACTTCGAACGGGTCGTCGCCGAACGCACGGCCTTCGCGCAGCGCCAGGGGCTGCCCGCGGCCATAGCGGTAGTGCTCGAAGTAGGCGCTGCTGGTGCCCAGGACCCGGTAGCCACGGTGCGAATCGCCCAGTGACAGGGGGATCGCCCATTTCACCTGCGGGTGATTGGCGAAGTGCTCGAAGCTGTCCCAGCGGATGTTGTTGGTGGCGTTGCCGATACGAAACACCGAATAGAGCAGCAGATTGACCGGGCCGGAGCGTGCGCCGACCACCAGGTCGGTGCCGCTGACGGTGGCGGCGAAGCTGGCGCGCGCCTCGTTGCGCACGCGCTCCACGGCGAGCAGCAGGCACACCGAGAGGGCGATCGCCAACACCGTGATGGCGGCGGTGAAGCGACGATTGGCCAGGCTGGCCAGGGCGATACGGATCAGGTGCATGGAGTCACTCGGTGAGCTGCGCGAGGGCGACGCTACGGTCGAACAGGCTGGCCAGGGCGCGATCGTGGCTGACGAACAGCAGGCTTGCGCCAGCGGCCTGGCACTCCTCGAAGAGCAGGCCCAGGAAGGCCTCGCGGCTGTCCGCATCGAGCGCCGATGTGGGTTCATCGGCGATCACCAACTCGGGTTGGCCGATCAGGGCGCGAGCCGCGGCGACGCGCTGCTGCTGGCCGATCGACAGGCTGTCGGCGCGCCGTTCGGCCAGCTCGGCCGGCAGTCCCAGGCGTTGCAGCAGGTGCTCGGCGGCCCGCTCGACGCTGCCGTGGCGCTGTTCGGCGCGCTGCCGGCGCAGCCTGGAAAAGCGGCACGGCAACTCGACGTTGTGGCGCACGGCGAGGAACGGCAACAGATTGAACTGCTGGAAGATGAAGCCACTGTGATCGGCGCGGAAGCGATCGCGTGCGCCCATGCGTAGCTGGCCCAGGTCCTGCTCGAGCAGCTTAACCTGCCCGCTGCTGGCCGTCTGCACCCCACCGAGCAAACTCAGCAGGGTGGTTTTGCCGCTCCCGCTGGGGCCGTGCAGGAAGAGGGTTTCCCCGGCCGCCAGGTGGAAGCTGTCTATCGCCAGCAGCGTCGGCTGCCCAGGCCAGGCGAAGCGCAGGCCGCTGATCTGCAGAGTGTTCATCAGAAGGCCAGGCGCGCATCCGTCGGAGTCAGTTCGCCGCCTTGCTGGCCATTCGGGCCGATGGCCTGGACGCGGATCTCATGGGTCGCCGGGAAGCGCTCGAAGAAGCCGGCGAAGTCGATGGCGTCGAGCTCATCGCTATCCGTGCAGCTGAAGCGGTAGCCGGCATCGATATCGCTGTGCTGGTGCCCGGCGTGTCCGTCATGATCCTCGTGATCGTGATCGTGATCGTGATCGTGATCGTGATCGTGATCTTCATCGGCGTGCTCGTGTTCGGCATCACCGAACAGTGGGCTGTCCAGATCCACGCCAGCGAGCTTGCAGCCAGCCGCCGCCGGAAGACCGAACAGGGTGTCGGGCTTCTCCAGTTGCGCGCGGGCCTCGGCCAGTGTGGCTTTGTCGGCATCGCTGCTGGCGGCATGCTCGAAACCGACGATGTTCATCGCCGGGCTCTCCATCTGCAGCTGCAGGCTGTCGCCTTCGAGAACCACGTCGAGTTGGGCGACACCGTGCTCGTGGGCACCCAGCGCGCCATGTTCGTGGTCATGATCTTCGTGGGCGTGGGCCAGCGTGGCGGTGAGCAGGGACAGCGCGAACAGGGCAGGGCGCATGGGAGCAACTCCAGTGGGCAAGAATTTGCTACGTTATAACAAATTTTAAAATGCTTACCTAGGGATTGTGCGACGTTGGCGTCAACCACCGGTCGTGGGAGCATAGTCACAGACAGGACGGAGGTGACGACGGTGCGAATCAGGGGAACGGTGGGTGACTGGCCGGTGGACTTGCAGATCGATCTGGACGAACGCGAGCTTGCGCTGTTGAGCGGCCAGCTCGGGTCGGTGCCGAGTGGGTCAGGCGTGGACGCGCCGGCGTCGTTGCCGCGCAATGCGCCACCCGACGCTGGCGACCGACACTGGGCGCTTGCCCAGGCGTTGCTGCGCAGTGCCGGACGCATCGAAGGACCGGAGTTGCTCGCTCAACTGGCCGCTCTGGCGGGCGGCGAACAGGCCGGCAAGCGCTTGCTGGTGCGTCTGCGTCATGCACCCCAGGTACGCGTGGAGCAGGGCCGCGAGACCCCGCTGTACCTGTGGATCGATCAGTAGAGCGCCTGGTAAAGGCGACGACGATACTGGGTAACCAGCGGATGCTCGTTGCCGAGCAGCTCGAAGACCTGCAGCAGGGTCTTGTGCGGCAGCCCTTCGGCATAGCTGCGGTTACGCAGGAACAGCTTGAGCAAGCCGTCCAGGGCCGCCTCATACTGCTGGCGCGCCAGTTGCTGGATCGCCAACTGGTACAGCGCCTCGTCGTCGCCGGCATCCTGCGCCAGGCGTGACTTGAGTTCCGCCATCTCGGGCAGCTCGGCGGACTGGCGGAGGAAGGTCAATTGCGCACGTGCGCCGGCCAGGGCCTGCTTGTGTTCGTCGCCCGTCACCGCATTCAGCACGGCCTCGGCTTCGCCGAGTTCGCCGCGTTCGGCCAGGCAGCGGGCGTAGAGAATCAATGCGGCGGCGTTGCCGTTGTCTTCGTTCAGCAGGGTCTTGAGCAGGGCCTCGGCCTCCCCGGTACGGCCTTCGGCGAAGGCGGCTTGGGCGCTTTCCAACAGATCCGCCTCGGGCTCTGGCGGCAGTGCCACGTGGGGTTCGAGCATCTGCCGGATCGCCGACTCCGGCTGCGCACCGGCGAAGCCGTCCACCGGCTGGCCGTCGCGGAACAACACTACGGTCGGCAGGCTGCGGATGCCGAAGCGCATCACGATGTCCTGCTCGATATCGCAGTTGACCTTGGCCAGCAGCAGCTCGCCGGCGTACTCCTCGGTGATCTTCGCCAGTAGCGGCATCAGCGCCTTGCAGGGCGCGCACCATTCGGCCCAGAAGTCCACAAGGACGGGCTTGTGGAAAGAGTTCTCGATTACCAGCTGCTCGAAGCTGGCGGCGCCTGATACGTCGAAGATATAGGGTGCGTCGCTCATGAGGGGTCTCTACGGACAAATTTGCGTCAGACGCATAAGGTGGGGGCGCGGAGGCCCTGGCGCAAGGGGTAGTATTGTCCGCAGTGACATCTCCAGGGTCGTCGAGATGTCGGTCGTCCCAAGCCAGCCCGAGGGAAATACAGCGAGCAGACTGGCAGGATCCATTTCGCCATGGACACTTGCATGCAGAAAAATTCCCACCACGCCTTGCGCCTGGCGTTTCGTGCGCTGTTGCAGCACGAGCGCTGCTATCACACCGCTTCGGTCTTCGATCCGATGTCCGCGCGTATCGCCACGGACCTCGGTTTTGAAGTCGGCATCCTCGGCGGTTCGGTCGCCTCGTTGCAGGTACTCGCCGCGCCGGACTTCGCCCTGATCACGCTTTCCGAATTCGTCGAGCAGGCCACGCGCATCGGGCGTGTCGCCGGCCTGCCCGTCATCGCCGATGCCGACCATGGCTACGGCAATGCCCTCAACGCCATGCGTACGGTGATGGAGCTCGAGCGGGCCGGCGTTGCCGCGTTGACGCTCGAGGACACCCTGCTGCCGGCGCAGTACGGTCGCAAATCCACCGACCTGATCAGCATCGGCGAGGGCGTCGGCAAGTTGCGCGCCGCACTGGAGGCGCGGGTCGACCCGACGCTGTCGATCATCGCCCGCACCCACGCCGGCGTGCAGTCGATCGAGTGCACCATCGATCGTTGCCTGGCCTACCAGGAGGCGGGGAGCGACGGCATTTGCCTGGTTGGCATCGAAGACTTCGAACACCTGGAGCGTATCAGTGAGCACCTGAGGCTGCCGATCATGCTGGTCACTTACGGCAATCCCAAGCTGCGCGACAACGAGCGTCTGGCGGCGCTGGGGGTGCGCATCGTGGTCAACGGTCACGCCGCGTACTTCGCCGCGATCAAGGCGACCTATGATTGCCTGCGTGAGCAGCGTGGCGTGCAGGGCTCCGAACTGGGTGCCACCGAACTCACTCATACCTACACCCAGCCGGAGGATTACATCGATTGGGCGCGGCGCTTCATGAACGTGGAGGAGTGATCGCGGTAGGCAGGCTATTCGTTAGGCTGATTGACGTTTCGTTCGCGGCCGTGAACGAAGCGTTAACAGACCCCTAGTGTGGAGGTGTTGCATGGCAACCGGATGGGCACGCGAAGGCGCGGTACAGGAGCAGATCGACAGCACCGTCGACGACGCAGTGCAGCGGGCGCGCAGCCAACTCCCGCACGGCGAGAGCCTGACCCATTGCGAGGAGTGCGATGTGCCTATTCCCGAGGCGCGCCGCCGGGCGGTGCCCGGCGTGCGCCTGTGCATCAACTGCCAGGCCGAGCTCGACCGCCAGCGCCAGGCGGTGTCCGGCTATAACCGGCGCGGCAGCAAGGACAGTCAGCTACGCTGAGCGCGCAACGTCGCCAGGACCTCACTCAGTCCCTGGCGCCAGTCTGGCGGGGCGATGGCGAAATCCCGGAGCAGAGCCTCGCCGCTGAGCCGTGAGTTGGCCGGGCGACGGGCGGGGGTCGGGTAGTCTGCAGTACCGATGGCGTCCAACTGTGGCGCCTTGTCCAGCAAGCCCAATGCCTGTGCCTGGCAAAAGATCTCACTGGCGAAGGCATGCCAGGAGCAGGCGGGCGATCCGCTGTAGTGGTAGATGCCGCTGGGACAGGTGGGCTGCGTGACCAGCCTTTGGGCCAGGGTGAGCAGGGTGCGGGCGATGTCCGCGGCTGGCGTAGGTCCGCCGAACTGGTCCGCTACCACGCCCAGGCGTTCGCGCTCGGCACCCAGGCGCAGCATGGTCTTCACGAAGTTGTTGCCGTGGACGCCGAATACCCAACTGGTGCGCAGGATCAAATAACGTGCGCAGTACTGCTCCACGGCTTGCTCGCCTGCGAGTTTGCTGGCGCCGTAGACGCCCAGCGGGGCTGGACGATCGTTCTCGTGCCAGAGACGCTCGCCGCTGCCGTCGAACACGTAGTCGGTGGATACGTGCAGCAGGGGAATGCCAAGCGTCTGGGCGGCCCTGGCAAGATTACCCGGACCGTCACGGTTCACCGCGTAAGCCCGCTCGGGCTCGCTTTCGGCCTTGTCCACGGCGGTGTAGGCGGCAGCGTTGATGATCACGTCGGGCGAAAGCTCGACGACGCGTGTGTCGACCTGCGCCGCATCGGTGATATCCAACGCCTGGGAACCTTGCGCTAGCGGCTGGAAGCCAAAGTCGTCGGCCAGACGCTTCAGCTCCTCGCCGAGTTGTCCGTTGGCACCCGTGATCAGAAGCTTCATGGGCGGCTTGCCAACAGTTCGCGCAGTGTCGGGTTGCTCTGGTCCTTGGCCGACAACTGCGGCGCCTCCAGCGGCCAGGGAATTGCCACGTCGATGTCGTTCCAGGCCAGGCCGCCTTCGTCGCCAGGTTCGTAGTAGTCCGTGCACTTGTAGGTGAAGTCCGCCGTTTCGCTGAGGACGCAGAAGCCGTGTGCATAGCCAGGCGGTACCCATATCTGGCGGTGGTTCTCGTCGTTCAATTCGACGCCGACGAAGCGGCCGCAGGTGGGCGAGGCGGGGTCGATGTCCACCGCCACGTCATACACCGCGCCGCGGGTGACGCTGACCAGCTTGCCCTGGGGGCGGCTCTTCTGGAAGTGCAGGCCGCGAAGGACGCCGCGCCGGGAGCGCGAATGGTTGTCCTGAACGAACGGCAGCTCGATACCCGCCTCGGCGTAGCGTTGCTGCTGGAAGCTCTCCAGGAAGAACCCTCGGGCATCGCCGAAGACCTTGGGCTCGATGATGAGGACGCCTGGGAGGACGGTTTCGATGACGTTCACGCGTGTTCCTTGATCAGTTTCAACAGGTATTGGCCGTAGCCGGTTTTCTCGAGTGAGTTTCCCTGTCGAAGGAGGTCGTCGATGCCCAGCCACCCCTGAAGAAAGGCGATTTCTTCCAGGCAGGCGACCTTCAGCCCCTGGCGCGCTTCGATGGTCTGCACATAGTGGCTGGCCTCCATCAGCGAGTCGTGGGTACCGGTGTCGAGCCAGGCGAAGCCACGACCAAGCAACGCGACATTAAGGTCGCCACGCTGCAGATAGGCGTTGTTGACGTCGGTGATCTCCAGTTCGCCGCGTGGAGAGGGCCGGATATTACGGGCGATCTCGACGACGTCGTTATCGTAGAAGTACAGGCCGGTGACGGCGTAGTTGGATTTCGGCTGCCTGGGCTTTTCCTCGATGGACAGCGCGCGGCCTTCGGTATCGAACTCGACCACGCCGAAGCGCTGCGGGTCATTGACGTGGTAGCCGAACACCGTGGCGCCGCGCGGACGGGCCGCAGCTTCGGCGAGCATGGCGCTGAAGCCGTGACCGTAGAAGATGTTGTCACCGAGGATCAGGCAGACGCTGTCCTCGCCGATAAACGCCTCGCCGATCAGGAAGGCCTGGGCCAGGCCGTCCGGAGAGGGTTGCTCGGCATAACTGAGCTGGATACCGAACTCGCTGCCATTACCCAGCAGCTTGCGGAAATTTGGCAGGTCGTCGGGGGTGGAAATCACCAGCACCTCGCGGATGCCGGCGAGCATCAGCACCGATAGCGGGTAGTAGATCATCGGCTTGTCGTAGATCGGCAGCAGTTGCTTGGACACGCCACGGGTGATCGGATGCAGCCGGGTGCCGGAGCCGCCGGCGAGGATGATACCCTTCATTGTGCGTCTCCCAGGCGTGCCAGGCGGTAGTCGCCGTTGAGCACGCGTTGCCACCAGGTGGGGTTGTCCAGGTACCACTGCACGGTCTTGCGCAGCCCGCTGTCGAAGGTCTCCGCCGGGGTCCAGCCCAACTCGCGGGCGATCTTGCCGGCGTCGATGGCGTAGCGTCGGTCGTGTCCGGGGCGATCCTTGACGAAGGTGATCTGCGCTCGGTAGCTGGCGCCGTCGGCACGCGGACGCAGTTCGTCGAGCAGGTCGCAGAGGGTCTCGACCACCTCCAGGTTGCGTTTCTCGTTGTGCCCGCCGATGTTGTAGGTCTGCCCTGGCTCACCCTGGGTCAGCACCTGCAGCAGGGCACGGGCGTGGTCCTCCACGTAGAGCCAGTCGCGGATCTGCCCGCCGTCCCCGTACACCGGCAGCGGTTTGTCGTGCAGGGCGTTGAGGATCATGTGCGGGATCAACTTCTCGGGGAAGTGGAACGGCCCGTAATTGTTCGAGCAGTTGGTCACCAGCACCGGCAGGCCGTAGGTGCGCTGCCAGGCACGTACCAGGTGGTCGGAGCTGGCTTTTGAGGCGGAGTAGGGTGAGCTGGGCGCGTAGGGCGTTTCTTCGTGGAACAGCGAGCCGTCGTCCTCCAGGTCGCCGTACACCTCGTCGGTGGAAATGTGGTGGAAACGGAACGCTGCGCGGGCCTCGGCCTCCAGGCCGTTCCAGTAGGCACGGATGGCTTCGAGCAGGGTGTAGGTGCCGACGATATTGGTGGTGATGAAGTCGGCCGGGCCGTCGATGGAGCGGTCCACGTGGGACTCGGCGGCCAGGTGCATCACTGCGTCGGGGCGGAATTCGGCGAACACCTGTGCCAGCGCGGCGGCATCGCAGATATCGGCCGGGTAGAAGCGGTAGTGTGGAGACTCGGCAATCGAAGCCAGGGACTCCAGGTTGCCGGCATAGGTGAGTTTGTCGAGGTTGGCGACCTCGAAGCAGCCGTTGCCGACCAGCAGTCGTACCACCTCCGAGCCGATGAAGCCGGCTCCGCCGGTGACCAGGATTCTGCGCATATATAGTGTATCCGTCCCTAAACGTCGAGACGTGTATTCCAGCAATTCGGGAGGCTAAAAGCAAAGACGGCGGCAGACTGCTCGTCTGCCGCCGTCTTTTGGGTCTACTTGTCTCAGGCGGCCAGTAGCCAGGCTCCGGCCACGGCAGAGGCGGCGCCGGCGATGCGTACCAGCGGCGCGGCGGCTTGCGGCAGGCTGCGTGCTACCGCGTAGCCCAGGCCATGCAGGGCGGCTGTGGCGACGACGAAGCCGAAGGCATAGGCCCAAGGGCTCGACAGCTCCGGCAGCTCCAGGCCGTGGGCCACGCCGTGGGCGCAGGCGAACAGCGCGGTCAGCGCCACGGCCAGGCTCAGCGGCGGACGCACCGCCAGGGCGACCAGCAGGCCAAGCGCCAGCACCGAGGCGGCGATGCCGGTCTCCATCAGCGGCAGCTCGACGCCTTCGAAGCCGACCAGGCCGCCGAGCAGCATGGTGACGACGAAGGTGACCGGCAGTGCCCAGCGGGCTTTGCCCTGCTGCTGCGCGGCCCACAGGCCGACCGCGACCATCGCCAGCAGGTGATCCAGCCCGGTAATGGGGTGAGCGATACCGGCGACCAGACCGGAGTCGCCGTGCCCCGGGTGGGCGAAGG
This sequence comes from Pseudomonas sp. R4-15, assembly GCF_055768815.1. Classification (NCBI taxonomy): domain Bacteria; kingdom Pseudomonadati; phylum Pseudomonadota; class Gammaproteobacteria; order Pseudomonadales; family Pseudomonadaceae; genus Pseudomonas; species Pseudomonas sp. R4-15. The sequence continues at coordinate 96,904 of NZ_CM147293.1, read as the reverse complement.
CCAGGGCCGGAGTCAGCAGCAGTGCGGCGGCTGCCAGGGTCTTGCGTGCATTCATGGTGAAGCTCCTTGGTGCAGAAAAGGAAATCAGGCGCCGAGCATGCCCTGGCGTTCGATGAAGGCGATGATCTCGTCGAGACCCTGGCCGACTTTCTGGTTGCTGAAGACGAAGGGGCGTTCGCCGCGCATCTTGCGTGCGTCGCGGTCCATCACCTCCAGCGAGGCGCCGACCTGTTCGGCCAGGTCGACCTTGTTGATTACCAGCAGGTCCGACTTGCAGATGCCCGGGCCGCCCTTGCGCGGCAGCTTGTCGCCGGCGGAAACGTCGATCACGTACAGCGTCAGGTCGGAGAGCTCCGGGCTGAAGGTCGCCGAGAGGTTGTCGCCGCCGGATTCGACGATGATCAGGTCCAGCCCCGGGAAGCGCCGGTTGAGCTGGTCGACGGCTTCCAGGTTGATCGAGGCGTCTTCGCGGATCGCGGTGTGCGGGCAGCCGCCGGTTTCCACGCCGATGATGCGCTCCGGTGGCAGGGCCTCGTTGCGCACCAGGAACTCGGCGTCTTCCTGGGTGTAGATGTCGTTGGTCACCACCGCCAGGTTGTAGCGTTCGCGCAGGGCACGGCACAGCGCCAGGGTGAGGGCGGTCTTGCCTGAACCGACCGGGCCGCCGATGCCGACACGCAAGGGTTGGCTGTTCATCGTCTTTCTTACTCCATCGCTAGGCCGTGCCGGGGCGCGGCTGTCTGTATCTGTCGGGGCGGCTCAGGAACGGAACAGGCGGCTGTACTGCCGCTCGTGGGCCATGCTCGCCAGGGCCAGGCCGAACACGGCGCTGCCCCAGTGTCGTTCGGGTAACTGCTCGGCCTGCCGTTGCGCCTGTTGCAGGGTCGGTAGCAATTGCGAGGTGAGCCGCTGCGCGGCCTGCTGGCCGAGCGGCAGCGTCTTCATCAGCACCGCCAGCTGATTCTCCAGCCAACCCCACAGCCAGGCGGCCAGGGCGTCTGCCGGTGAGAGGTTCCAGGCGCGCGCGGCCAGCGCCCAGGCACAGGCCAGGCCGGGTTCGGCGCGGGCAGCGAGAAAGGTGCGGGCGGCATCATCCTGCTCCGGCAGGCCGGCGAGCAGTTGCTCCAGCGAGTAGCCCATCTGCCGGCTTTCCAGGCGCAGTTCGCGGGTTTCACGGCTACCCTGATGCTGGTCGGCGAGTTCGCCCAGGCGCTGCCAGTCGTCGTTCGCCGCCGCTTCGCAGTGGGCGAGCAGCAGGGGGGCCTCGAAGCGCGCCAGGTTGAGCAGCAACTGGTCCGTCAGCCAATGGCTGGCGCTGGCTTCGTCGTGTACTTGCGCCTGTTCCACCGCCAGTTCCAGCGCCTGGGAGTAACTGTAACCACCGATGGGCAACTGAGGACTGGCCAGGCGCAGCAATGCCCAGGCCGGATTCATTTGCGTACGCCGAACTGGTGCAGGCGCGGGGCGTAGGAGAACTCTTCCTCACCGGCGTGGGAGTGGTGGTGTCCACCGCCGTAGGCGCCGTGCTCGGGCTGGAAGGGCGCTTCCACCGCTTCGGTGCTGGCGCCCATCTGCGCCAGCATGTCTTTCAGGACGTAGTCGTCGAGCAGGCGCAGCCAACCGTCGCCAATCTGCAGGGCGACGTGGCGGTTGCCCAGGTGGTAGGCGGCGCGGGTCAGCTCGAAGGCGTTGGCGCAGGTCACGTGAAGCAGCGCCTCGGGGCGAGCAACCACGCGCACGATGCGTCCATCCTCGGCGCGCAGGCATTCGCCATCGCGCAGCGGCGACTGGCCGCGCGGCAGGAACAAGCCGACCTCTTCGCCGTCGCGGGTGAAGCAGCGCAGGCGGCTCTTGCTGCGGGCGTCAAAGGTCAGTTCCAGTTCGGCATCCCAGTGGGCCTGGGCTTCGATTCGGTGGTGGATCACCAGCATTATCTTGTCGCTTCGATCAACTTTCGTGGAGGGGGAGTTCAGCACTCCGGCGGGGCATGAGCAAGTGTCTTGCCAACTGGGATGCCCATGGCTGGGGTTCGGCGGCGCAATAGTGCCCCGGATGCGTGCGTATTACTCTTTATTCGCCCTCATCTGGTGCGTTTTCGATGCCACGCCAGTGCTTGCCACCGATCATGATGAAACGCAGTTGCTGAACGATCTTCGCATGGGGCTGCAGGTGCGCTGGCAGGCCGGCACGGGGAGGGTCTATCAACTCGGGCAGGGTGGCGAAGACGGTCTTCACGAAAAGATCGGCGACCACATCTAGGGCGATACCGTCGAGCGCCGGCATGCGGTTCATCAGCGCCAGGTCGGCCGCCAGGTCGTCGGTGATGCGCTGGCGCAGTTCTCCGATGGCCTGGCGGATGACGCGTGAGCCACCGTACTGCTCACGGGCAAGGAAGAGGTACTGGGCACGCTGAGCGGCGACCGCATCGAGGAACAGACGCACGCTGGACTCAACGCTGCCATGGCGCTCGAACTCGTTGCGGCGCACCTCGCCCAGGCATTGCGCGAAGGACTCCCCGGCCTGGCTCACCAGCGCCAGGCCGAGGGCATCCAGATCGTCGAAGTGCCGATAGAAACCGGTGGGCACGATGCCCGCCCCGCGGGCCACTTCACGCAGACTGAGGCTGCAGAAGCCACGACCGGAGTCCATCAGGCGCTGGGCAGCGTCCAGCAGGGCCTGGCGGGTGAGCCTTTTCTGTTCCGCGCGTTGGTTGGGCATGGGCCGTCCTTTGGAGTGGAGTCACTTTACCCCATCGCACGCTGAACAGTCGGGGCCCTCCGCCAGTCCAAGCCGTTACAAGTTGCTTGGGAGGTCGCATGCGTCGTGCTTCTAGAATCTTCGCCTGGGTGCTCGCCGGCCTCGCGCTGTTGCTGGTGATCCTGGTAGTGCTGCTGGCGACCTTCGACTGGAACCGCCTCAAGCCGACCCTCGAGGAGAAGGTCTCCCAGGCGCTGGATAGACCCTTCGCCATCGAGGGCGACCTGGACCTGAACTGGCGTCGCGAGCCGGATGAGCCAGGCTGGCGCGCCTGGATACCGTGGCCGCACCTGAGTGCCGAAGGCCTGCGCCTGGGGAACCCCACGTGGGCCGAGGGTGATTACTTCCTCCATCTTCAGCGCGCCGAGATCGTGCTCTCGCCGCTGCCGCTGCTGGCCCGCACGGTGAGCATTCCGCGGATCGAACTCAAGGGCCCGGATGCGCGCCTGGAGCGCCTGGCCGATGGTCGGGCGAACTGGACCTTCGACCTAGGCAAACAGGCCGAGGACGGCGAAGACGCGTCCGCCGAGCCGTCCTCCTGGACCCTCGATATCGGCACCATCGGCTTCGATCAGGGGCACGCGAGCCTGCACGACCGGCAGCTCGATGCTGACCTCGAGGCCACCGTCGAGTTGCTCGGCGAGCCCGTGCCCTATGCGCAGATCGTCGCCAGCGATGCCAGCGAGGAGCAGGCCGCGCCGCAGGACTACCGGTTCGCCTGGCGTGCCAAGGGTCGTTACAAGGGCCAACCCCTGCAGGGCCAGGGCAAGATCGGCGGACTGCTCGCCCTGCAGGGACGTGACCTGCCGTTCCCGGTCCAGTTGGACCTGCGCAACGGCGCCACCCGCGTACAGGTGGAGGGCATACTGCGCGAGCCGCTCGAACTGGGCGCACTGGACCTGCGCTTGCGCCTGTCCGGCGACAGCCTGGGCAACCTCTCCGCACTCACCGGCGTGGTGCTGCCTGACACGCCAGCCTATTCAACCGACGGCCGACTGGTGGCCGAGATGCAGCGCCCCGAAGGCGCCCGCTTCAGCTACCGTGACTTCAACGGGCGCATCGGCCAGAGCGATATCCACGGCAGCCTGACCTACAACGCTGGGCAGCCTCGACCGCAACTGTCCGGCGAACTCGTCTCCAATCAATTGCTGTTCAGCGACCTGGCGCCGTTGATCGGTGCCGACTCCAACGCCAAGAAAGCCGAACGCGGTGCCAAGCAGGTGCAGCCGGCGGACAAGGTGCTGCCCTATGAACGTTTCGACACCGCGGCCTGGCGCAGCATGGATGCCGACGTGCAGTTCACCGGCAAGCGCATCGTCCAGCAGGAGGACCTGCCCTTCGACAACCTGCAGGCGCACTTGCGTCTGAATGACGGGCGCCTACGCCTGGACCCGCTGCGGTTTGGCATGGCCGGAGGCACCCTCAACGGCACGCTCGACCTGGACGGCCGTCGCGAGCCTATGGCCGGCGATGTGCGCCTGTCGATTCGAGGCCTGCGCCTCAAGCAGCTCTTTCCGGACGTGCAGACGATGCAGAAGAGCCTCGGACAGTTCAACGGCGACCTGCAGCTCAAGGGCACGGGCAACTCGGTGGCCGCCCTGCTCGGTACCGCCGATGGCCAGTTACGTTTGGCGATGAACGACGGCGTGGTCAGCCGCAGCCTGATGGAGCTGGCCGGCCTCAACGTCGGCAACTACGTGGTCGCCCGCTTGTTTGGCGACGACGAGGTGAACATCAACTGCGCGGTGGCCGACGTGAAACTCAGCGATGGCCTGGCGACGCCACAGGTGATGGTCTTCGATACCGACAACGCGGTAATCAACGTCACCGGGCAAACCAGCCTCAAGCGCGAAACACTGGACCTGGACATCGTGCCCAAGTCCAAGGGCCTGCGCATTTTCTCGCTACGCTCGCCGCTCTACGTGCATGGCACCTACAAGAATCCCAGTCCCGGCGTACACGTCGGCCCCCTGGCGCTACGTGGCGCCGGCCTGGTGATCCTCGGTGCGGCGGTGGCGCCCGCGGCGGGCGTGCTGGCGCTGATCTCCCCGGATAGCGAGCAGGGCGCGCAGTGCTCGGCGCTGCTGGAGCAGGTCAAGGCAGCGCGGCCGTGAATGAAACGGCAACAGGCCCAAGACGGGGAACCGGCAGATGGCTGCAATGGCGAAGAAAAGCGACCCGCAGTTGTGGGCGCGGATCAAGCGGCGCTGGACCCGCGAGCAGTGGGGGACCGCCTCGGGGTGGCCATCCCGCGAGAGCGGCGAGCGCTACCTGCCCAAGGCCGCGCGCAACGCCCTGAGTGACGAGGAGTACGCCCGCAGAAACGGCTCGACCTGCGCTGAGGCCGGCCAGCATTCGGCAGCCTGCCGACGTCTCGCAGAAAGCGGCCGAGACGCGCAAGCCCTCGCTGGGCGGACTGTCCAAGCCGGAGCTGCAGCGCCGCGCTGCTGCGCATGGCGTGAAGGGAAGGTGGAGCTGGTCGACGCGTTGCAGGCGCTTGGCGAGACGGCCTAAATGCCGGGGGTTGTGCTTGGGAGTGGGAGCGTAGCGCTTTCCTCGGTTGGGACTACAGGTTTCGCCTTGCACGGCGAGTCACTTTCTCTTGCCTGCCCAAGAGAAAGTAACCAAAGAGAATGGCACCCCACCATCCGGGTCCGTTCGCTGTGCGAACGGACTTCCCTCGCTCCGGCGCTGCTCCGGGGGCCGGCCCGTACGGTCCATCCCTGGACCGCACAGGCCTCTCGCCGCCGTCCTGGCGGCTCGCTCCCCTACGCAACGCCTGCACTCGGCCTCCTGAAGGGGCCCTGGGTGCAAGCCGTGTCCTCGGTGGTCGCGTTGTTCGGGCTCGGCCCCGGCCCCGTAGGATGGGAAGAGGAGCTTAGCGACGATACCCCTCGTGGCGGCGTGATGGGTATCGCTGCGCTCAACCTACGCGGCCCGACCCATCCTACGGGGTTAACCATGCGGACTTGCAGACGGCGCCGAAGCGCCCCGTTGGTCCGGGTGAACGGAATCGTCGTGTAGCCGGGCCTGTGGATCGACGATGGAGTGAACGAACCCCGTCCGCGTTAGCGGTCGGGGCCGGATCATAGGGGCAGAGTTTTGGCTACTTTTGTGGCGGCCGGCTAGGCATCAAAAGTAGCTCGCCCAGGAGGGCAAAACAGGGCGTCCCGGAAGAACGCCGACAACTGTCCTTGGCACCGAGGGCCCGGTGCACCTGCGCTAATCCTGAATTGCTGAGTTGCTGAACTCTTGCCGCTGCCGACACGGGTGTTTACGGCTTTATGCATGCGCGCACGAGCCCCATGCTGAGGGCAACCGCCTAGCCTAACGCCCGCCCCCCATCGCCACCGCCGCCGCGGAGGTCCGCGTTTCCACGCCGAGCTTCACGTAGACGTGCTCCAGATGCTTGTTCACCGTGCGCGGGGAGAGTCCGAGAATGTCGCCGATGTCGCGGTTGGTCTTGCCGCAGGCAACCCAGTGCAGCACTTCCAGCTCGCGGCTGGTGAGTCCGTAGCGCTCCGCGAGCGCCTGGCGCTGGCGCTCGTCCAGTCCGGGGGCGGCCGCTGGTGCGCCGTCGCGGGCCGATTGCAGGCTGCGTGCGGTGCGCAGGTGCGCGGCGACCCGCGCCAGTACCTCATCCGGATGGATCGGCTTGGTCACGTAGTCGATGCCGCCGGCGGCGAAGCCGGCGACCACGTGCTCGCTCTCGGTCAGCGCGGTCATGAACAGTACCGGGATGTCGGCCATTTCCGCCTGCGCCTTGATGCGCCGGCAAGTCTCGAAGCCGTCCATGCCCGGCATCATGGCATCGAGCAGCACCACGTCCGGGCGCCGGCGCTGCATGCGCTCCAGCGCGCTGGTGCCGTCCAGCGCCACCAGCACCATGTAGCCGGCGGCATCCAGGGCATCGGCGAGCAGCGCCAGGTTGTCCGGAGTGTCGTCGACGATCAGCACCACGCCTTGCTGGGCGACGGGACTGCCTGGGTTGGTCTGCTGGATCGGCGTGGGGCAGTCAATCACGATGGGCACCTCCTGTGGTGATGGCGGGGGAGTCCTGGCGCAGGGCGCGCAGCAGGCGATTGAAGTCGTTGAGCTGGAAACGCTGGGCGCGCTGGCGCAGTGGTGCGAGGGCCGCGGCGCAGGTCGGCTCGCGTTGCTCGATACGTTCCAGGGCTTCGAGGATGCCCTTCACGTAGCCGAGTGCGCCGAGCTCATCCAGCTCGTCGAGGGCCTCGGTGCTGGGCGCCTGGGCGAGCGCTGGCGCGGTTGGCGCGCTGTCGCCGCGGGTGATCCAGCTCAGTTGCAGGTGATGCTCGATCTTCTCCAGCAGCGCGGCACTGTGTACTGGCTTGGCCAGGTAGTCGTCGCAATCGGCGCCGACCCGCTCGCGGTCGTCGGCGAAGGCGTTGGCGGAAACCACGATGATCGGCGCCGCCGACAGCCGATTGGCGCGGATCAGCCGCGCGGTCTGGTGGCCGTCTAGCTGCGGCATCGACAGGTCCATGAGGATCAGGTCCGGAGTCAGCTCGACCACCTGACGCAGTGCCTGCTGGCCGTCGCCGGCCTGGGCGATGGCGAAGCCCAGCGGTTCGAGCATGCCGGCCAGCACCTGGCGATGCTCGGCGTGGTCGTCCACCACCAGGATGCGCCGGCGCGGGCCCTGGTAGCCGCGGATGTCGTGCTCGACGTGGATCACCGCCTCGGGCACGCGCACTTCCGAGAGGAACAGGCGCACCTGGAAGGTGGTGCCGCGCCCGGGCTCGCTGCTCACGGAAATCTGGCCGCCCATCAGCGCCACCAGCATTCGCGAGATGGTCAGGCCGAGGCCGACGCCGGCGTCCTGGCGCAGCGGGTCGCCGCGCTCGAACGGCTGGAAGATGCGTTCGAGCTGCTCGGCATCGATGCCGATGCCGGTGTCACTGATCTCGAAGGTGGCGGTCTCGCGCAGGTAGCTCACCGCCAGACCGACGCGTCCGGCTTCGGTGAAGCGCACCGCGTTGCCGAGCAGGTTGATGAGGATCTGGCGGATGCGCTTGTCGTCGCCGCGCACCACCGCCGGCAGTCGCCCGCGCACCTCCAGTTCGAAGCCCAGGCCCTTTTCCTCGGCCTGGGGAGCGATCATCCGCTGCAACTGCAGGACGAAGTCCGGGAAGGGGATTTCGCAAGGCTCCAGGTTCAGCTTACCGGCCTCGATGCGCGCGACGTCGAGCAGGCCGTCGATCAGTGACAGCAGGTGCGAACCGCTGCGGCGGATGGTCGCCAGTGCCGCCTGCTGGCGCTCGGGGATCGCCGCATCGCGCTGCAGGATCTGGGTGTAGCCGAGGATGCTGTTGAGCGGCGTGCGCAGCTCGTGGGACAGCCCGGTGACGTAGCGGCTCTTCGCCGCGTTGGCCGCCTCGCTGGCTTCCTTGGCGCGCTGCAGGGCCTCGTCGGTACGCTGGTGCGCTTCGATTTCCTGCATCAGCAACTGCGTCTGGCGGTTGGATTCCTCCTGCGCCACGCGACGGCTCTCGCGCGCCAGTACCAGCCACCAGGCGAGCATTCCGGCAAACAGCGCGAGCACCATGAAGGCCTTGAGGAACGCCTGTGCCAGGGTCGGGGCGATCGCCGCCGAGGCACTGCCCAGTCCCTGGACGACCTGGTCGTAGATCAGCGCCAGCGCGCCGGAGAGCAGCGCGACGATCACCGTCAACACGCCCAGGTAATGCGCGAGACGTGTGTGCAGGCGCGGGATGGCGACGTTGGGGAAGAGCCAGCGCAGCAAATCGTCGAACTGCTCGGCGATGCGCGAGCGCGGCTTGCAGAGGTCGCCGCAGCGCGCATCCAGCGAGCAGCACAGCGAGCAGATCGGCGCGCCGTAGGCCGGGCAGAAGGCGGTATCCGGTTCCTCGAAGGCATTGCGGCAGAGTACGCAGGCGACGCGGCCGTCGGCGCGCGTGTGCGGGTAGAGCAGCGCCGGCTGGCGCTGCCGGGCGATGTAGTAGCGCCCACGCGTGGCCCAGGCGATCAGTGGCGCACAGAGCAGCGCGGCGACCAGCGCCACGGCCGGGGAGGCGGCTTGGGCCAAGGCGCCGAAGCTGCCGAAATGCGCCGCCACCGAGAGCAGCGAGGCGATGGCCATGGCGCCGACGCCCACCGGATTGATGTCGTAGAGGTGCGCGCGCTTGAACTCGATACCGCGCGGCGACAGGCCCAACGGCTTGTTGATCACCAGGTCCGCGACCACCGCGCCGATCCAGGCGATGGCGATGTTGGCGTAGAGCCCGAGCACCTGCTCGATCGCCTTGAACACGCCCAGTTCCATCAGCATCAGCGCGATGGCGACGTTGAACACCAGCCAGACCACCCGTCCCGGATGGCTGTGGGTCAGCCGTGCGAAGAAGTTCGACCACGCCAGCGAGCCGGCGTAGGCATTGGTCACGTTGATCTTCACCTGGCTGACGATGACGAACAGCACCATCGCCCCCAGCGCCCATTGCGGCGAGGCGAACACGTACTGGTAGGCCACCAGGTACATCTGCGTCGGCTCGGCGGCGCGCTCGATGGGAATCTCGTGCTGCAGCGCGAGGAAGGCGAGAAAGGCCCCGGCGAACATCTTCAGTGCGCCGGGAATGATCCAGCCGGGGCCGGCCAGCAACATCGCCGTCCACCAGCGGCGGCGGTTGGTCCGGGTCTTCTCGGGGAGAAAACGCAGGTAGTCGACCTGCTCGCCGATCTGCGTCACCAGGGCCAGCGCCACGGTGCAGGCCGCCCCGAAATGCAGCAGGTTGAAATGCCCCGCCTCACCTTCGCGCCCGACGAAGCTGGGCAGGCCGCCCAGTACCCCGGGGTTCTTCGCCAGCACGAACACGTAGGGCAGCACCAGCAGCACCAGCCACAGCGGCTGGCTCCAGAACTGCAGGCGGTTGATCAGGGTGACGCCGTAGGTCACCAGCGGAATGATGATGATCGAGCAGATCACGTAGGCCAGCGCCAACGGCAGGTCGAAGTACAACTCCAGGGCCAGTGCCATGATCGCCGCCTCGAGGGCGAAGAACAGGAAGGTGAAGCTGGCGTAGATCAGCGAGGTCAGCGTCGAACCGATGTAGCCGAAGCCGGCGCCACGGGTGAGCAGGTCCATGTCCACGCCGTAGCGCGCGGCGTAGTAGCTGATCGGCAGGCCGGTGAGGAAGATCACCAGGCTCACCGCGAGGATCGCCCAGAAGGTGTTGTCGAAGCCGTAGCTCAGTGCCAGTGCGCCGCCGATCGCCTCCAGCGCGAGGAACGACACCGCGCCCAGCGCGGTATTGGCGATACGCCATTCCGACCAGCGTCGCGCCGAGCCGGGGGTGAAGCGCAGCGCGTAGTCCTCCAGGGTCTCGTCGGCGACCCAGGCGTTGTAGTCGCGGCGGATCTTGGCGATGCGTTGGGTGCCGGTGGCTTGCACGGTGAGGCTCCTGTCCGGTCGGTCGGTCTGGCCAGCAATTTCCGTTCCCCGGCGTGCGCCGTTCGCTCGGTCGCGCGCAGGCGCGAGAGCGGCAGCATGCCCCAACGACCGTGCTGCGCCTGTACGTCAGATGACGTATGCCGTTACGTCATCCTGCGTATACCCCCGCCTGCGCTGCGCTGCGCATTCTTGCCCCGTCCGAGACCGGTACCCATCAGGCGAGCCGGTCGCGCCAACCCCCAAAGGAGCAAGAGCATGCAACCCACCCGAGCAGCCCAACGATCCTTGCCACGCCGGTTCGCCGCGCAGGCCGCCGCGCTGTCGCTGCTGGCCGCCGCCATGCTGGGCCAGGCGGCCCAGGCCGACGACGCCAACAGCACCGGCCTGGCGGTGACCGACACCACCGTGACCGTCGGCCAGTTGCACTCGGCCACCGGCACCATGGCGATCTCCGAGACCGGTTCGATCCAGGCCGAGCGCCTGGCCATCGAGCAGATCAATGCCGCCGGCGGCATCCTTGGTCGGCAGATCAAGGTGATTCAGGAAGACGGCGCCTCCGACTGGCCGACCTTCGCCGAGAAGGCGCGCAAACTGCTGGTCAACGACAAGGTAGCGACGGTCTTCGGTTGCTGGACCTCGGCCTCGCGCAAGGCGGTGCTGCCAGTGTTCGAGAAGGAGAACGGGCTGCTCTACTACCCGACCTTCTACGAGGGCCTGGAACAGTCGAAGAACGTCATCTACACCGGCCAGGAGGCGACCCAGCAGATACTCGCCGGGCTCGACTGGGTGGCCAAGGAGAAGGGCGCCAAGACCTTCTACTTGCTCGGCTCCGACTACATCTGGCCGCGTACTTCGATGAAGATCGCCCGCAAGCACATCGAGAACGTGCTCGGCGGCAAGGTGGTGGGCGAGGAGTACTACCCGCTGGGCAACACCCAGTTCGGCTCGCTGACCAACAAGATCAAGCTGAAGAAGCCCGACGTGATCTTCGCCGCCGTGGTCGGCGGCTCCAACGTGGCCTTCTACAAGCAGCTCAAGGCCGCCGGCATCACCGCTGACAAGCAGACCCTGCTGACCCTCTCGGTCACCGAGGACGAACTGCTCGGCATCGGCGGCGAGAACATGGCCGGCTTCTATGCCTCGATGAAGTACTTCCAGAGCCTGGATAACGAGAACAACAAGAAATTCGTCGCCGCCTTCAAGGCCAAGTACGGCCCCGACGCGGTGATCGGTGATGTCACCCAGGCCGCCTACCTCGGCCCCTGGCTGTGGAAGGCCGCCGTGGAGAAGGCCGGCAGCTTCGACGTCGACAAAGTGGTCGCAGCCTCCCCGGGCATCGAACTGACCACCGCGCCGGAAGGCTACGTGAAGGTCCACGAGAACCATCACCTGTGGAGCAAGACGCGCATCGGTGAAGCCCAGTCCGACGGTCAGTTCAAGGTGGTCTACGAGTCCGACCTGATCGAACCCAACCCCTTCCCGAAAGGCTACCAGTAAGCCCGCGCGACGCCGCGCCGGTCGCCTGACCGGCGCGGCGTCCTGCCTGAATCCAGGGGGACCCCGACATGGATCTTTCGCTTTCCGACTTCGGCGCCATCGCCGTGATGCAGGGCTTCAACGGCCTCTCGGTGTTTTGCGTGCTGCTGCTGATGGCGCTGGGACTGGCGATCATCTTCGGCCAGATGGGCGTGATCAACATGGCCCACGGCGAATTCCTCACCGTCGGCGCCTACACCACCTACCTGCTGTCGACGCTGGTGCAGAGCTACCTGCCGGCGGCGCAGCCCTACTACTTCTTCGTCGCCATCGTGGCTTCCTTCTTCGTCGCCGGTGCCATCGGCTGGCTGGTGGAGTGGGCGATGATCAGCAAGCTCTACCACCGCCCGCTGGACACCCTGCTGGCGACCTGGGGGCTGTCGCTGGTGATGCAGCAGGCGTTCCGTTCGATCTTCGGCGCGCGCGAGGTCAGTGCGCAGATGCCGGAGTGGATCATGGGCTCGTGGACGCCCACCGACATGATCGACATTCCCCTCAACGGTCTCTTCGTGATGGCCCTGACGCTGCTGCTGACCCTCGCCCTGGTGGTGCTGCTGTACCGCTCGCGCTGGGGCCTGCACGTGCGTGCCACGGTGCAGAACCGCCTGATGAGCCGAGCCGTGGGCATCGACACCAAGCGCGTCGACCGCATGACCTTCGCCCTCGGCTGCGGTGTGGCCGGGGTCGCCGGCGCGGCCTTCACCACCATCGGTTCCACCGGCCCCACCTCCGGTTCGCTGTACATCGTCGACACCTTCCTGGTGGTGGTCTTCGGCGGCGCCGCAAGCCTGCTCGGCACCATCGCCTCGGCGTTCTCCATCGCTCAGGCGCAATCGATCCTGGAATTCTTCCTCTCCGGCTCGATGGCCAAGGTGCTGACCCTCTCGGTGGTGATCCTGATCCTCATGGCGCGGCCCCAGGGGCTGTTCGCGATGAAGGTGCGCAAATGAGCGGCGTGTGGCAGCGCGCCCACGGCCTGGGGAGAGTCCAGCCATGAAATCCATCTACGCCAACTTCCTCGGCGGCCGCCAGGGCGCCATCGGCTTCCTGGTGCTGGCCGCGCTGATCCTGCTGGTGTTCCCGCTGGCGCTGGATGCCTTCCGCCTGAACATGGTCGGCAAGTACCTGACCTACGCCTTCGTCGCCGTCGGCCTGGTGCTGTGCTGGGGTTACGGCGGCATCCTCAGCCTCGGTCAGGGGATTTTCTTCGGCCTTGGCGGCTACTGCATGGCGATGTTCCTCAAGCTCGAAGCCTCCGACCCGGAGAGCACCGCCATCCAGTCCACGCCGGGCATTCCCGACTTCATGGACTGGAACCAGATCACCGAACTGCCGCTGCTCTGGCAGCCGTTCCACAGCTTCGCCTTCACGCTGCTGGCGGTGATCGCGGTGCCGGTGCTGCTGGCGCTGGTGATCGGCCTGGCGATGTTCAAGCGGCGCGTCGGCGACGTGTACTTCTCCATCGTCACCCAGGCCATCGCGGCGATCCTGACCATTCTGATCATCGGCCAGCAGGGCCTCACCGGCGGTGTCAACGGCATCACCGACCTGCGCACGCTGCTCGGCTGGGACATCCGCGAGGACTCGGCCAAGCTGATCCTCTACTTCGTCAACGCGGTGCTGCTGCTCGGCTGCATTCTGGTGGGGCGCTTCATCCTCGCCTCCAAGCTCGGCCGCCTGCTGCTGGCGATGCGAGACAAGGAAGAACGCGTGCGTTTCTCCGGCTACGACGTGGCCAGCTTCAAGGTCTTCGTGTTCTGCGTGGCGGCGGCGTTCTCCGGCATCGGCGGTGCGATGTTCACCCTGCAGGTGGGCTTCATGTCGCCGTCCTTCGTCGGCATCGTGCCGTCCATCGAGATGGTCATCTTCGCCGCTGTCGGCGGACGCCTGTCGCTGCTCGGCGCGGTGTACGGCGCGCTGCTGGTGAACTTCGGCAAGACCTACTTCTCCGAGAGCTTCCCCGAGCTGTGGCTGTACCTGATGGGCGGCCTGTTCATCCTCGTCGTCATGTACTTCCCCAACGGCATCGCCGGGCTCTGGAAGAGCCACGTGGCGCCGCGCCTGGCGCGTCGTCAGCAAGCCGCACCGGCTGCCGTGGCAACGCCGCCGAGCAGCGTCCCGGCCAGCCCGGCCAAGACCCTGGAGACCACCCCATGAACTCGCCGATCGGATTCCAGCAGGCCAAGCCGGTGCTGGCCATCGAAGGGCTGACCGTGTCCTTCGACGGCTTCAAGGCGGTCAACGATCTCAACCTCTACGTCGACCGCAACGAGGTGCACGTGGTGATCGGCCCCAACGGCGCCGGCAAGACCACTGTGCTCGACCTGATCTGCGGCAAGACCCGCGCCACCGCCGGCAGCATCGACTTCGACGGCCGCGAGCTGACCCGCATGCGCGAGTACGACATCGTCCGCGCCGGGGTCGGGCGCAAGTTCCAGAACCCCTCGATCTACGAGAACCTCACGGTCTTCGAGAACCTGGAGATGTCCTACCCCGCCGGGCGCAAGGTGTTCGGCGCGCTGTTCTTCCGGCGCAGCGCCGCGGTGGTCGAGCGGGTCCGCGAGGTCGCCGAGCAGATCTTCCTCGGCGACCTGCTGCAGCAACAGGCAGAGCTGCTCTCCCATGGCCAGAAGCAGTGGCTGGAGATCGGCATGCTGCTGATGCAGGACCCGGTGCTGCTGATGCTCGACGAGCCGGTGGCGGGGATGAGCGTCTCCGAGCGCGCGCAGACCGCCGAGCTGCTCAAGCGCATCAGCGAGGGGCGCTCGGTGCTGGTCATCGAGCACGACATGGAGTTCGTCAAGAGCATCGCCCACAAGGTCACCGTGCTGCACCAGGGCCAGGTGCTCGCCGAGGGCAGCATGGACGCGGTGCAGAGCAACCCGAAGGTCATCGAGGTGTACCTCGGCCACTGAGGCGCATCCCTTTCTGCGCGGAGACATCACGCATGTTCACCATCGAAAACCTGGTCTCCGGCTACGGCCAGAGCCGCATCCTCCACGAGCTGAGCCTGAACGTGGAAAAACGCGAGATCGTCGCGGTGATGGGCCGCAACGGCATGGGCAAGACCACCCTGTTCAAGAGCCTCATGGGCATCCTGCCGAGCTGGGGCGGCGAGGTAAGCGTCGACGGCCGCGCGGTTGGCGGCCTGGCCACCCATCAGCGGGTCGCCAGCGGCATCGCCTACGTGCCCCAGGGGCGCATGATCTTCCCGCACATGACGGTGCTGGAGAACATCCAGACCGGCCTGCCGGCTTCGGCCCGCGGCAAGGTGCCGGACGACCTCTACGCGCTGTTCCCGGTGCTGCAGGAGATGCGCCAGCGCAAGGGTGGCAACCTTTCCGGCGGCCAGCAGCAGCAACTGGCGATCGCCCGCGCCCTGGCCACCAACCCCAAGGTGCTGCTGCTCGACGAGCCCACCGAGGGCATCCAGCCGTCGATCATCAAGGACATCGCCCGGACCCTGAAGGAAATCCGCACCCTGCGCGACCTGACCATCGTGGTCTCCGAGCAGGTGCTGTCATTCACCCTGGAAATCGCCGACCGCTTCCTGGTCATCGAGAAGGGCCGCTTCGTCGTCGAGGAAACCCGCGACAAGGTCGACGAGGCGACCATCAGCCGGTATCTGTCGGTGTAACGTTCAACGCTTTTCGGTCGGGGTGTTCTCCATGCCCCGGCCGCTTTTTCGCGTCCGCGAAAAAGCTTCCCGAGTGTGCGCAGGGCATACGTCATCCGACGTATTTCGCCGTATGCCGCAAGCCACCAACCTGTGTTCCGAGCCGGTGCGCGCTGCACCGAATCCAAACCAGGTCCAAGGAGCTTTCGTCATGACCGACACGCTGATCAAGGTCGACCTCGCGCAGGCCGCCACCGAAAACGAACAGGTACACAACCGCTGGCACTCGGACATTCCGATGGCGTGCTGGGTCAAGCCGGGTGACGACTTCATCCTCGAGACCTACGACTGGACCGGCGGCGCGATCAAGAACGACGACGACGCCAGCGACGTGCGTGACGTCGACCTTTCCACCGTGCACTACCTGTCCGGTCCGGTGGGCGTGCACGGCGCCGAGCCGGGCGACCTGCTGGTGGTCGACCTGCTCGACATCGGCGCCAAGGCCGAGTCCCAGTGGGGCTTCAACGGCTTCTTCTCCAAGCAGAACGGCGGCGGCTTCCTCACCGACTACTTCCCCGCCGCGCAGAAGTCCATCTGGGACTTCCAGGGCATGTTCACCCAGAGCCGGCACATTCCCGGCGTGCGCTTCGCCGGACTGATCCACCCGGGCCTGATCGGCTGCCTGCCGGACCCGAAGATGCTCACCGACTGGAACAGCCGCGAGCAGGCGCTGATCGACAGCAACCCGACCCGCGTGCCGCCGCTGGCCAACCCGCCGTTCGCCGCCACCGCCCACGCCGGCAAGGCCACCGGCGCCTTGCGCGACAAGATCGCCGCCGAGGGCGCGCGCACCGTGCCGCCGCGCGAGCATGGCGGCAACTGCGACATCAAGGATCTGTCGCGTGGCTCGAAGATCTTCTTCCCGGTCTACGTCGACGGCGCCGGGCTCTCGGTGGGCGACCTGCACTTCAGTCAGGGCGACGGCGAGATCACCTTCTGCGGCGCCATCGAGATGGCCGGCTGGGTACACATGAAGGTCGAACTGATCAAGGGCGGCATGGCCAAGTACGGCATCCGCAACCCGATCTTCAAGCCCAGCCCGATCGTGCCCACCTACAACAACTACCTGATCTTCGAAGGCATCTCGGTGGACGATGCCGGCAAGCAGCACTACTTGGACGTCAACCTCGCCTACAAGCAGGCCTGCATGAATGCCATCGAGTACCTGAAGAAGTTCGGCTACTCCGGCGCCCAGGGTTATTCGCTGCTCGGCTCGGCGCCGGTGCAGGGGCACATCAGCGGGGTGGTCGACATCCCCAATGCCTGCGCCACCCTGTGGCTGCCCACCGACATCTTCGAGTTCGACATCAATCCCAGTGCGAGCGGACCGACCAAGCACCTCGATGGCTCCATCGACATGCCCATCGCCCACGACCTGTGACCTGCACCGCCCTCTCCCGCAGATGGGGGAGGGTGTGAGGAATGCGCCATGCCGATCTACGAATACGACTGCCCCGCGTGCGGCGACTTCACCCTGCTGCGGCCCATGGCCGAGCGCGACGCCGCCTGCGCCTGTCCGACCTGCGGCGGCGCCAGCCAGCGGGTGATCCTCAGCGCACCGGGCCTGGCGACCCTGGCCGGTAGCCAGCGCCGCGCCATCGAGACCAACGAGCGCAGCGCCCACGCACCGAAGAGCCTGGAGGAGTACAAGGCCAGTCGCAAGCACCCAGCCGGTTGCAGCTGTTGCGGCCCCCGCCAGCCGGTGGCGCGCAGCAAGGCCAATCCCCACGGCATGAAGGCCAGCCCCTCGGCGAGGCCGTGGATGATCAGTCACTGAGGGCTGCTGTTCGGCGCCCGCCACCCACACCGCACGATGCAGAGCAGCGCTGCACACCGACCGGAGGTTTCCCATGCGCCACGGCGATATTTCCAGCAGTCCCGATTGCGTCGGCGTCGCCGTCGTCAACTACAAGATGCCGCGCCTGCACAGCCGTGCCGAGGTGCTCGACAACGCCCGCAAGATCGCCGAGATGGTCAAGGGCATGAAGCTCGGCCTGCCGGGCATGGACCTGGTGATCTTCCCCGAATACAGCACCATGGGAATCATGTACGACCCCGGCGAGATGATGGAAACCGCCGCCACGGTGCCCGGCGAGGAAACCGCGATCTTCTCCGCCGCCTGCCGCGAGGCGAAGACCTGGGGCGTGTTCTCGATCACCGGCGAGCGTCACGAGGAGCCGGGCAAGGCGCCGTACAACACGCTGATCCTGATCGACGACCACGGCGAGATCGTGCAGAAGTACCGCAAGTGCATTCCCTGGTGCCCGATCGAGGGCTGGTATCCGGGCGACCGCACCTACGTCAGCACCGGACCCAAGGGCTTGAAGATCAGCCTGATCGTCTGCGACGACGGCAACTACCCGGAGATCTGGCGCGACTGCGCGATGAAGGGCGCCGAGCTGATCGTGCGCTGCCAGGGCTACATGTACCCGGCCAAGGAACAGCAGGTGCTGATGGCCAAGAGCATGGCCTGGGCCAACAACTGCTACGTCGCGGTAGCCAACGCCGCCGGCTTCGACGGCGTGTATTCCTACTTCGGCCACTCGGCGATCATCGGCTTCGACGGGCGCACCCTGGGCGAGTGCGGCGAGGAGGAAATGGGCATTCAGTACGCCCAGTTGTCGGTCTCGCAGATCCGTGACGCGCGCGCCAACGATCAGTCCGAGAACCACCTGTTCAAGCTGCTGCACCGGGGCTACACCGGCGTCTACCAGTCCGGTGACGGCGACAAGGGTGTCGCCGAGTGCCCGTTCGACTTCTACCGCCGTTGGGTCGAGGACCCGCAACAGACGCGCCGCGATGTCGAGGCGCTGACCCGCGGGAGCATCGGCGTGGCCGACTGCCTGGTGTATGAGTTACCGGTGGCGGATAAGTAAGACGGAACGGATTGCCTACGACTCATCGGCCTTCGTTTTCCTGCGGGAATTCTCGCAGGGAGGGCTCACCATGAGTCGTAGGGAATCTTATGCGTATCGATGTACGCCTTGGCCTCTTCCGAAAGGGGGCGATGCTTACCGCCGGACGTACCGCCATAGGGGCCAACCTTGCTGATCGCGGCCTTGAAGCGACCTATCTCCATGGATTCCAGGCAAGGCCCGCCGACCCAGGCTTTGGCGATGCCACCGGGTGCGACTGCAATGGTGATAACTTTGCGGTACAGGCCCTCGACGACTGCTCCGTCGCTCCGACAATACGGAGATTGCCGCTTGAGCATCTCATCGCGCACCCACTGCGGAATATTGATGCGCACGTTGTAGGTTTGCGGCTCCACCAGCGATTGCCAGCGTACGAAGATGATTTCCGGCAGGTCGATGCCGGGTAGGTTTTTTCCCGCGCCGCCGGACGGATGCTCAGGCCAGCCCGCAACGCTGCCCGCGTAGGACGGAATGCCTGTATAGACCTGCTCATAAGCCAATCCACGTTTGTCGATCACATCGACACTCTCGATCCAGACTTCCATGTGCTTGGGCGCGCCGATACCCACATACCATGCGTTAAACGGCAAATGCGGTCGCCCTTGTCCGATAGCGCAGCCGCTTATCAGCGCTAAAACAAAGCAGAGAAATAACGACTTCATTGGGGGTAACCCTGTTGTGGTTTGTTGTTGTAAGCCAGGCGAGTGTTAGGTGCGGGTTTGTTGATCATAAATCCGTAGTTGGGAGTCCAGTTCGCCGAGAGGTGGATATGGCGGGGCCCCGGGTCGATATTGTCGGCGACACTGAAATCGCCCTCGGCATACTGACTACACCGACCGCCGTATCGAACAGACCGAAGGCTCACCATGAGTCGTAGGGAATCTTATGCGTCTCGATATACGCCTTGGCCTTTTCCGAAAGGGGGCGATGTTTACCGCCGGACGTACCGCCATAAGGGCCGACTTTGCTGACCGCAGCCTTGAAGCGACCTATCTCCATGGACTCCAGGCAAGGTCCGCCGACCCAGGCTTTGGCGATGCCGCCTGGCGCTAAGACGATGATGATGTCATGGCGATACAGACCATCGATGACCTTTCCGTCGAATCGACAATAATGAGATTGCCGCTTGAGCATTTCATCGCGCACCCACTGCGGAATATTGATGCGTACGTTGTAGGTTTGTGGCTCCACCAGCGATTGCCAGCGTACGAAGATGATTTCCGGCAGGTCGATGCCAGGCAGGTTTTTCCCCTTGCCTCCCGACGGATGCACAGGCCAGCCCGCAACGCTGCCCGCGTAGGACGGAATGCCTGTATAGACCTGCTCATAAGCCAATCCACGTTTGTCGATCACATCGACACTCTCGATCCAGACTTCCATGTGCTTGGGCGCGCCGATACCCACATACCATGCGTTAAACGGCAAATGCGGTCGCCCTTGTCCGATAGCGCAGCCGCTTATCAGCGCTAAAACAAAGCAGAGAAATAACGACTTCATTGGGGGTAACCCTGTTGTGGTTTGTTGTTGTAAGCCAGGCGAGTGTTAGGTGCGGGTTTGTTGATCATAAATCCGTAGTTGGGAGTCCAATTCGCCGAGAGGTGGATATGGCGGGGCCCCGGGTCGATATTGTCGGCGACACTGAAATCGCCCTCGGCATACTGACTACACCGACCGCCGTATCGAACAGACCGAAGGCTCACCATGAGTCGTAGGGAATCTTATGCGTCTTGATGTACGCCTTGGCCTCTTCCGAAAGGGGGCGATGCTTACCGCCGGACGTACCGCCATAGGGGCCGACTTTGCTGACCGCGGCCTTGAAGCGACCTATCTCCATGGACTCCAGGCAAGGTCCGCCGACCCAGGCTTTGGCGATGCCACCGGGGGCCAGGCCGATGGTAATGTCCTTACGATACAGTCCATCAAGACTCTTGCCCTGGAGGCGACAATAAGCTCGCCGAGGCTTGAGCATTTCAGCTCGCACCCACTGCGGAATTTTGATGCGCACGTTGTAGGTCTGTGGTTCGACCAAGGATTGCCAGCGTACGAAGATGAACTCTGGAAGATCAATGCCGGTTAGGTATTTTCCAGCCCCTCTACCCACCCTGTCCGGCCATCCCGCTTTCGCCTGACTTTCATCACTAAGTGAACGAATGGCCGCCACACCACCGGCAACTCGCTCGTAGGCCAATCCTCGCTGATCGATCACATCGACGCTCTCGATCCAGACCTCCATGAAGTCTGGAGCGAATAGACCTACGTACCATGCATCGTAGGGGAGCTTGGGCCTCCCTTGTCCACCGGCACAGCCGACTGAAAGGGCCAAGATGAGTGCAATAAAGAAAAACCTCATTGGGGGTAACCCTGTTGTGGTTTGTTGTTGTAAGCCAAGCGAGTGTTAGGTGCGGGTTTGTTGATCATAAATCCGTAGTTGGGAGTCCAGTTCGCCGAGAGGTGGATATAGCGGGACCACAGTAAGCGTTCTTCGTCCTGAGTCAGGGGAGCGGTCCCCTGCTGGGAAAGGGTTATCAGCTTTTGTGAGATCCCCATAAGGTCAGCTGGAATAGCTGTTGCCTTTTCCTGTTCATCAATGAAGTCAAATGGCACTCCATATCCCATCGCCAACTCCCGCATCACGCGCAGGTACACCAACGCCAGCTCGCCTCGCACTTGCCGGTCGATGACTACGGCGGCGGTTACCAGGTCTTCCGGTGGGTGTTGTACCCCGCGATTCTGGAAGCGGTGCAAGCGGTTGATCCAAATTCTCGGCTGTAAAATGCCTTGCCCAGGCAACCCAAGAGCGCCCCACTTTTCATACTGCCGCTGGGTTTCACGCCAGGCATGGGTGTGCTCGACCGGTGTGTCCGCAGGTACTCGGGAGCTCAGTGGCCGGCTGAGCACCAGTTTCTCACTCATCACCGGGCGGTATCCGCCGCCAATGTCCGAGTGGCTGCCGGGCAGGCTGATTTCCTGGTGGTCCGGTGCCACGCTGTTGAGGGCGAAGTTCCAGCGTTTTTCGTCTCGGGCGGTGAGTTGCAGCACTTTCCGCGCGCAGCCTGGCGGCAGGTAGAGATTGACGCCTGGGTTGATATTGTCGGCGGCACTGAAATCGCCATCGGCGACACTGACTACACCGGCCACCGTGTCGAACAGACCGATGAAGTTGATCTGCGCCCGGCTGGCCCAGTCGAAGTCCGGCTTGAAGCCGGGCGACTGTGCATTGAATAGGTTGGCCAGCAGGCCGCCTTGGGGCTTGAGAATCTCGTTGGCGAAGTGACGGGCTGCTGCGGCACCCCGGCTGAAGCCGAAAATGTCGAACTCGAGATTGTCGATTTGCACATCGGGATTGCTTTGAATGAAACGTTGTAATTGTTTGGATATTTCATCCGGGCTTTGAGCAACCCTCGCCAAAATCCCGGTTTCCCCAGTGCCGGTGGCCCGCCCGTATAGCGAGTCGGATTCTCCGCTGCTGGTGCCAATGCCTTCCAGGTAAACCGCGATGGAAGCTTTGGTGTCTTCGGCTTGCAGTGGGCTAAGTGCATTGTCGATATATAAGTTGTACAACCGCGCCACATTACTCGGCGCATTCCCATGGCTGTCATTGCCCGAGCGCTCGAAGTGGGTGGACTCCTCGCTGACCGTGAAGTCGTTGCGCTCGCAGTAATCCACCACTTCCGCCAGGGTGCGTTCGTCCAGTTGCTGCAAGTCATCTCGCCGGCACTGCTCGGTGACGGCTGCGTTGGCGAGGTTGTTGCCCGTGCCATCGAAGAACACGCCAATGCGCAGGATGATGCTCTGCTGCACGGGCAGTTCTTCCTCCTCCTCCTCTTCTTCCAGCTTCTGTTCCGAGGGCTGTGCAAATGAGCGGCCCCTGGCAACGAGCGGGTTGGCATCGAGCAATGCCGTGGGGCTACTGGCTGCGGCGACGAGGGCGGCGGCTATCGGTAACGGCGCGGGCGGTTCGAAAGCGGCGGTGGTAACGCTGTTGCCGATGATCACCGTGCCGGAGCCGCCGATCACTACGTTTCCATGACTACCCACGCTGCCGACCACGGCGGCGGGTTTGCCGTTGATAAGCACGTTGCCGATCAATGCGCCGCTCAGGGCGCCGCCACAGGCGCTGGGATCACCCTGGCGGGCGGCGGGAAGGCCGTCGAAGAATACGTCGCCGGAGCCGGCGGCAATGGGGTTGGTGCCGTGCCCTGATACCGGGCAGGCGGTGGAATCGTTCGCGCGTGCTGCGGGCTTGCCAGACATGGCCGACGTCCTTGTCGATAGAGAAGGGTCGGACCATCGCGCGGCCTGGCAAGCGATGCAAATGCGCGGCGTCGAGACCTCGACGAGGTCGCAGTTTTCCGCTCTGAGCAGGCGCTATCGGTAGACGTAGAAAGAAGGCAGCGTCGTCGGTGCGACGCTGCCATGCGTGCTCTTCTGTCAGCCCAGACTCTCGAAGATGTCCGCCATGTCGTCGGCGTGCTCTTCTTCCTGGGCGAGAATGTCCTCGAAGATACGGCGGGTGGTCGGGTCCTTGTCGCCGAGGAACTGGATGATCTCGCGGTAGCTCTCGATGGCGATACGTTCGGCGACGAGGTTCTCGTAGACCATGTCCTTGAGGGTTTCGCCGGCCACGTACTGGGCGTGGGAGCGTTCGGTCAGGCCCTGGGGATCGAAGTCCGGCTCGCCGCCGAGTTGAACGATGCGTTCGGCCAGGCGGTCGGCGTGTTCCTGTTCCTGGTTGGCGTGTTCGAGAAATTCGTCGGCGGCAACGCTGGCCTTCAGGCCCATGCTGTCGGCCATGAAGTAGTGGCGCTTGTAGCGCATCCAACAGACCAGTTCAGTGGCCAGCGCCTCGTTGAGCAGGCGCAGCACGGTGGGCAGGTCGGCGCTGTAGTCCTCGGTGACGGCGCCATTCTCCACGTGCTGGCGGGCGCGCTGGCGCAGGGTTTCCTTGTCGGACAGTTGTACGTAGCTCATCGGTCTTTCCTCATCATCAGGTCACGGTACGGCGGTCCCCGCTCTGGCTTGCCGGCGGGGTGGCGCTGTCTGTCATCTGAGTCGCGAGGCGCCGTGAAGGTTTCAACTCAGGGCGCGGATCAGCTCTGCCTTGCGCATCTTCGAGCGGCCGCGAATGTCCTGCTGGCGGGCGCGCTGGAGCAGTTCGTCGCGGCTCAGTTCGCTCAGCGAGGTACTGCCGCCGCCGCGCCGAGTGCTCGCCGAGCCTCGGTTGGGGGAGCGGCCCTGGCGGCTGGCTGCGGCGCGGCGAGCCGAGTCCTTGCGGTCGGCGCGCTTGGCTGTCGCACCCTTGTCTCTCGCCGACCCGCCCTGTTCTCCGCCACCGGACTGTTTGTTCACCGTGGCCCAAGCACGCGCCTCGGCTTCCTCCTCGGGAATGCCGCGCGCCTCGTAGCTCTGCTCGATGTGCTGGGCTTTGCGCTGCTGCTTGTCGCTGTACTTGGACTTGTCGCCGCGGGGCATGAGGGTTCTCCTCTTCTGTGGCTGCTACCTGTCTTGCGTCGACCACGGGCGCGGGCGTGGCTACGCCCGCGCCCGGACCGGTGGTCAATGGGCGCGCTGGTTGTCCTCCATCTGCGCACAGGTTAGGAAGCCCTTGCCGGTGACGCGCTCGGCGCTGTCGAAGGCCACGTAGTAGACCTGTTCGTGACCGTCGTGCTCGAGTACGTAGTTGTTGCAGGTACCCGGATGCACCTGGCGCTGCACGCTGCTCGAGGGCGGTCCGCCGAGGGTCAGCACCTGTTCGCGGGTCATGCCTTCCTTGACCTCATGGACCAGTGGCTCGTTACGGTAGACGACGAAATCGACGGGGTTCTGCGGGTGACTGGCACAACCGGCCAGGGTGGCCAAAGCGATGACGAAGATGGGCGTGCGCATGGGATTCCCTCCTGAGGGTGATAGGCACGTCATATCTGAGCGTTGCGCCCGCCGCTTCGTTCGCCAGGCGCCGTGCAGGCGCGTATGCTGCGCGCCTTCGTGACCCCGCGATGGGCGGGGCGAGGTGTCTGGAGTGGGGTATGCAGGCGATTCAGACGATCGTGCCTATCTTCTTGCTGATCGTGCTGGGCTACCTGATGGGGGCGCGCCGCTGGCTGGCGGGCGATGCCGCCGCGGGGCTGGCGAAGCTGACCTTCAAGGTACTGATGCCGGCAGTGCTGTTCGTCGGTATCGCCCGTGCGCCGCTGGCCGAGGGATTGTCGCCGATGCTGCTGCTCGGCTACTTCGTCCCGGTGCTGGGAGTGTTCGCGCTGATCAACGCCGTGGTTCACTGGCGCAGTGGTCGAGCCACGCCGCTGGGGCTGGTGGCCGCCTACTCCAACAACGTGCTCATCGGCATTCCCCTGGTCAGCGCACTGCTGGGTATCGGCAGCCTGGTCTACGTGTTCTCCATCCTGGTGTTCCACAGCCTGCTGCTGTTCACCGCGCACAGTCTCTATGCGGCGTTCGGTACGCGGGATAAGGTCGATCCGGGCAAGCTGCTGCTGAACCTGGCCAACCCGCTGGTCGTCGGCCTGCTCGCAGGCGCGTTGCTCAACCTCACCGGCTGGCGCGTGCCCGACTGGCTATGGACGCTACCTCAGTGGCTGGCACAGGCGGCGCTGCCCTGTGCGCTGATCGTGCTGGGCATCAGCCTGTCGCGCTACCGTCCGCAGCCGGATGCGACGGTGATCGGGCTGGTCATCGCCAAGCTGCTGCTGTTCCCCCTGGCCGTGCTGGCGCTGGGGCGCCTGCTGCCGCTGGATGACACGGCGCGCAGCGTGCTGGTATTGCTGGCTGCCTGCCCCAGCGGGGTCAACGTGCTGGCCTTCGCGCAACGTCCCGAGGAGGTGCGCATCGTCGGTTCGACGGTCTTCCTCTCCACGGTCCTGGCCGCGCTCAGCCTGCCGATGTGGATGCATCTGGTACACGGCTGATGCCCGTCTGGCCGGAAGACGAAACGTCTGGGCGACAGCGTGGGTCAATTCCAATGAACCCGTCGTTCAGAGGAGCTTCATCATGCTGCGTTTCATCGGTGGTACTGTAGGTCTCATCTTCATCATCGGCCTGCTGGTGGTGATCGGTCTGTTCAAACTCTTGTTCTGACCGTCCCCGCAGGCGTTTTCGGCCTCCCAAGGAGGGGGTATGTCCGACCCTGCGCTGCGCTATCCCTTGTTGCTGGTACCGGGCCTGCTGGGTTTCGTGCGCATGCCTGGCGCCAGCTATTGGCATGGTATCGAGGCGGCGTTGTTGGCCGAGGGCGTGCAGGTGTATCCGTTGCGCCTGGTCGCCACCCATGGGCACGCCTTGCGTGGCGAGCAGCTCCTGACGCAGATGCGCCGACTGCTGAAGGAAAGCGGTGCGAAGAAAGTCCATCTGCTCGGGCACAGCCAGGGCGCGATAGCCGCGCGCTACGCGGCTGCTCACTGCCCGGAGAACGTGGCTTCGGTCACCTCCGTGGCTGGGCCCAATCAGGGGTCGGAACTCGCCGACTTCCTGCAGCGGCGCTACCCAGCGGGTAGCCGCGGCGAGCGTTGCCTGGCCGCGGCTGTGAGCGCGGTGTCCTGGGCCATGGCTCGTCTGGAGCGCTGCCCCAGCGGGCTGCCCGAACCACGCGACGTGCTCGCGGCGCACCGCGAGCTGACCCGTGTCGGCATGGCCGAATTCAACCAGCGTTATCCCCAGGGCGTGCCCGCGGTCTGGGGCGGCGAGGGCGCCCATGAAGTGGATGGCGTGCGTTATTACTCCTGGAGCGGCGTGTTACGCCCAGGGGTGAGCGACCAGGGCGCCAATCGCCGCGATCCGACCCAGTGGCTGTGTCGTTACCTATCCCGCAGCTTCGTCCGCGAGGCGGGGCAGAACGATGGCATCGTCGGGCGCTTCAGTTCGCACCTCGGCCAGGTACTGCGCTCCGATCACCCGTTCGACCACCTGGATATCGTCAACCAGTGGCGTGGACGGGTCGGGCCTGGCTTGAAACCGGTACAACTGTTCGTCGAGCACGCGCGACGCCTGGCGGACATGGGCCTTTGACCCGCCGTCGCGATTCCCGACTCGGTGATCGCGACAGGCGGCGCGGATTTCGACCGCTCGGCGGCATGGCAGAACATCCTCGGCGTGTCGCGGATCGACAGTCATGTAGCCCTTGCCGGAGAAAGACCATGCGACAGAGCGGCTTCTACGCAGTCCATTACACCCTCGATGGCGACCGTCTCACCGACGTGCTCGCCGATCTCGACGTACCCGTCACCCAGGCGGTGCGCGAGCTCGCCCGGCGTCACCTGCCGGTCGGGCGCTCGCTGGAGTCGATCAGCATCGCCGACGTTCGTGTGCAGCCTCTCTATGAGATAGAGCGTCGGCAGGCCTAGGGCCATTTCTGGCACAACCCCACGGGCCGGTGCCTGTTTTGGCGCGATACGGCGTTGCTCGTCTTGGACTTACCCCGGTAAGCACAGCGACTCGCGCCTTGTCTCGCGCCAAAACGGGCATCGGCGCGGCCGCGAATGAAACGGGAACAGGCCCTAGCCGTAGCGCCGAGCGGCCTCGATGGCCAGGCCGCTACCGATGCTGCCGAAATTGTCCCCTTCGACCACCCGCGCGCCCGGCAGGCGCGCGGAGACGGCCTGACGCAGCGCCGGTACGCCACTGGAGCCGCCGGTGAAGAACAGCGTATCCACTTCGTCCGCGCGCAGCCCCGCGCTACGCAGCAGTGTCTCGATGCAGTCGCCGATGCGTTGCAGCGGTGCGTCGATGGCGGCGTCGAAGTCGGCGCGGGAGAGCCCGGCGGCCAGTTCGTCTTCGATGCGCTCCAGGGCGATACGGTGCGTGGCGGATTCGCTGAGGGCGATTTTCGCCGCTTCCACCTCGATCGCCAGCCAGTGCCCGGCGCGCTGTTCGATCAGGCGTTGCAGGCGGTCGATGCCTTGTGGCTGCAGGCTGTCGTAGCGCATCTGCTGTAGCGAGAGGCTGGCCTTGCGCGTGTACAGCAGGTTGATGGTGTGCCAGGTCGCCAGGTTCAGGTGGTGGTGGGTCGGCATCGGCGCGCCGCTGCGCATCTGGCTGCCCAGGCCGAACAGCGGCATCACCCCATGCATGCTCAGCAGCCGGTCGAAGTCGGTACCGCCGATGTGTACGCCGCCGGTGGCGAGGATGTCCTCGTCGCGCTCCGCACGCTGTCGGCGTTGCGGTCCCAGGCGCAGCAGCGAGAAGTCCGAGGTACCGCCGCCGATGTCGACGATCAGCACACGCTCTTCGGCGCTGATGCGCGACTCGTAGTCGAAGGCCGCGGCGATCGGCTCGTACTGGAAGGACAATTCGCGGATACCGACCTCGCGGGCGACCGCTTCCAGGGTCGCCGCGGCTTCGTCGTCGGCGGCCGGATCGTCATCGACGAAGAACACCGGACGGCCCAGCACGGCACAATCGAAGGCCCGGCCCGCCTGGGTTTCGGCGCGCTGCTTGAGCTCGCCGAGGAACAGCCCGAGGATTTTCTCGAAAGGCATGGCGCCGCCGAGCACGGCGGTTTCGCCCTTCACCAGCTTGGAGCCGAGCAGGCTCTTCAGGGAGCGCAGCAGACGCCCCTCGTAGCCATCCAGGTATTCGCCGAGGGCGGCGCGGCCGAAGGCCGGGCGACGCTCCTCCACGTTGAAGAAGATCACCGATGGCAGCGTCGGACGCCCATCCTCCAGCGGCAACAGCGCGGAGACGCCGGGGCGCAGCCAGCCGACGGTGGAGTTGGAGGTGCCGAAGTCGATGCCGCAGGCGCGGGCGGGGGTCTGGAGCATGCGAGCCTCCACGAAAAAACGGCCGCGCAGTATAGCGATGCAGGCGCTGGCGTCGAGGCCTGTCCGATCAGTGCTCCTGTTGCGCCTCGAGTGCCGCGCGCAGGCGCCGACGCTCGCGCCACTGGTTGCCTTCGAAGGTCAGTACGACGAACAGCGAGAGGCCGAAAGGGAGCAGCAGATAAAGGCAGCGGAAGACGATCAGCGCCGCCAGCACGTCAGCCTTGGGCAGCTCCGGCAGGGCCGCGAGGAAGGTCACCTCGAGCACGCCCAGGCCGCCCGGCGCGTGTGACAGCAGGGCCAGGGAGAACGATGCGAGGAACACCCCGAGGATCACCAGGAAGCCCGGGTTCCCGGCGCTGGGCAGGGCGAAGTAGATGATCGCCGCGGCGCAGGCCAGCTCCAGCGGGCCGGCCAGCAGCTGCCGTACGACGATGCGCAGGCGCGGGTACTCCAGCCGCCACTTGCCCCAGGTGCGCGCCTCGAACTGGCGCCAGGCACCGAGCACGTAGAGCCCGACCAGCGCCAGCAGGCCCAGCCCGACGGACAGCGTGAGCCCGCGCGGCAGCTCCAGTACACGGTTGCTCAGGGCTGGCTCGAACACCAGCACCAGGCCCGCGGCGAGCAGCGTGCCGAGCAGGAAGGTGAAGGAGCAGAAGACGATCAGTACGCCGATTTCCTGGGGTGAGAGGTCCTTGCTGCGGTAGGCGCGATAGCGCACCAGGGCGCCGGAGAACACCGAGGCGCCGATGTTGTGCGCCAGGGCATAGGTCGTGAAGGAGCACAGGGTGATGAACCACCAGGAGATCGACTTGCCCAGGTGGGCGATGGCGATGCGGTCGTACCAGGCCAGCGCGCAGTAGGCACCGAGGGTCGCCAGCACGGCGGCCACCCAGTGTCCGGAGGAAATCGCCGCCAGGCTGTCGGCGATTTCCTCCAGCGAAATGTTGCGCACCTCGCGATACAGCAGCACTCCGGAGAGCAGCACGGCGCCGAGGCCGACCAGGCTCCAGAGGATGTCGCTGCGCTTCATCTTCATGCCGATCGTCCGTCGCTCATGGGCGCTGCACCATGATCTCTTCCAGGCCCAGCCCGGTGAGATCATGGATGGTGCGCCAGAGGTAGTAGAGCAGCGCCACCAGCATCAACGTCGAAGGGCCGACGATGACCGGATAGCTGAGCAGGTTCATGCGCCCCAGTTCGGCGTTGAAGGCCTCGCTGCCGGCGGGGCTGACCACGATCCAGCGCGCCAGCAGGTAATTCATCAGCGCCGAGAAGAAGAAGGTGCCGGCCAGGCCGTAGGTGGCGCGCGACAGGCGACGTTCGAAGGCCTCGCTGTGGCCCCGCGCGGCGAGGTGCTCGGCGACCTTGGCGACATCAATGACGCGCTCGTTGTAGAGCAGCGTGCGGATCAGCGGATAGCGGGTGAAGTTGGAGATCAGCACGGCGGCGCCGATCAGCGCGGGCACCGTGGCTTCCTTGATCGCCAGCCAGGTCGCGTCCAGGCGCAGCAGGCCGATGCCGCCGGTGAGCAGCACGCTGACCAGCCCGAGCAGGGCGATGACGTTGAACTTGCGGTAACGCAGCGCTTCGAAGGCACCCCAGCCGAGCGGGAAGGCCAGCGCCAGCAGCAGCGCGCCATCGGCGCCCAGGTGCTGCTCGCTACTGAGCTTCATGAGGATCGCCGAGGGGATCAGCAGGCTGACCAGCAGGTCGACGAGCGGACGCGGACGATGTTCGGGAGGCGTTCGAGGCATGCGCGGAACCGGGGCAATGGCAGTGGTTGAATGATCCCCGGCGCGGGCCTGGCAGGCTAGCCGGGAAGGACTCTTCTATGTGACAAGTTGTTCGCCGCAAGACTCCCTGCCCGTGCCCAGGTCGAGTGGACCCGCGTGGTAGAGGCTCACCCGGCGAAATTCGTCGGGCTTGGCTAGGGCCTGTTGCCGTTTCATTCGCGAGCCGCGTTGTCGCCAGAAATGACCTGCGGTTAGGCGCAGGGCGCCGGCAATGGTCATTCCCTTGCCAAGTCCTGCAACGACAGCGCAGGTCATTTCTGGCACAACCCGGAGGGCCGGTGCCTGTTTTGCCGCGATACGGCGTTGCTCATCTTGGACTTACCCCAGTAAGCCCTGCGACTCGCGCCTTGTCTCGCGGCAAAACAGGCACCGGCGCGGCCGTGAATGAAACGGCAACAGGCCCTAGGTCCGGCCAGGTGCAGGCGTCGAATTGGCCGAAACGACGATAGCGCGGATGGCTGAAATCGCGAATCCGCGAGTCCGCTACCAGCACCGCATCGGCGCGCGCCACGAAGGCGTCCAGCAGTGGCAGGTTGGCGCGATCGTAGAGCACGTCGGCGACCAGGATCAGGTCGTAGTGCTGCGCCTCGGCGAAGAAGTCCGCCGAATACTCCAGCTCGACGCCGTTGAGCTCGGCGTTCGCGCGACAGGCGAGCAGCGCCAGTGGATCGAGATCGCAGGCGGTGACCCGCGCCGCGCCGGCGCGCGCCGCGGCGATGCCGGCCACCCCGGAGCCGGCGCCGAAATCCAGCACCCGGCGTCCCTCCACGACCTGCGGGTTCGCCGCCAGCCAGCGCGCCAGCACCAGGCCGCTGGCCCAGCAGAAGCTCCAGTAGGGCGGCTCTTCCAGGATGCGCCGGGTCTCTTCCGGGCTGAACGCGCGATCCATGTTGGCGGCGTCGATCAGCCACAGCGACAGCCCGCAGTCCGGCAGCGGCGTGGCGACCAGGCGCGCATCGCCGAGACACGCGTGGAGTGCCGCCTGCAATGCGGCCTGGGTCACGGCGCCATCTGCAGGGTCAGACTGCCCAGGCGCAGCGGCGCCTGGGTGTCGATGCGCATGGGCGGCAGGCGGCGTACCAGCCAGCCATGGGCGCTGGCGCGGGCACGCAGCTCGACGCGGGTGTCTGCGGGCAGTTGCAGCGGCTGGTAATGCAGCACGAAGGGCGTTTCGCCGTCCTGCGCCGGCATGCGTGTGCTGGCTAGGGTCCGTAGCGGGCGGTCGCGGGCATCCACCAGCAGTAGCGCGACTTCCAACTGGCTGCCCGGTGGCGCATTGCGCAATTGCCCGCTCAGTGCGAGTCCGCTCTGCGCGGCGACGGGCGCGGTTGCTACCGGCGTGGAGGGTGCCGGAGCGGTCGGCGGCGTTTCGGCGCAGCCGCCGAGCAGCAGGCTGGTGAAGAGTAGGGAGAGAGGCAGGCGCATGACGATTCGACGATGGCGGGTGATGAACTTCAGACAGCGCGCTGTATAGCCCAATCCGCGCCGTTTGTCCCTGCGATGCGCTACCATGGCCGCCCGTTTTTTCGTACCGGCGTGTGTTTCCCATGCATTGTCCCTTCTGCAGTGCCCACGACACCAAGGTCATCGATTCGCGGCTGGTGGCCGAGGGCGACCAGGTGCGTCGCCGTCGCGAGTGCCTGGCCTGCGGTGAGCGTTTCACCACCTTCGAGACCGCCGAGCTGGTGATGCCGCGGCTGATCAAGCAGGACGGCAGTCGCCAGCCGTTCGACGAGGAGAAGCTGCGTGGCGGCATGCAGCGTGCGCTGGAGAAACGCCCGGTGAGTGTCGAGCGCTTGGAAGAGGCGATCGCCCACATCAAGAGCAAGCTGCGCGCCACTGGCGAGCGCGAAGTGAAGTCGCGGGTGCTCGGCGAGTTGGTGATGGGCGAGTTGAAGAAGCTCGACGAGGTCGCCTTCATTCGCTTCGCCTCGGTCTACCGGCGTTTCCAGGACGTCAACGAATTCCGCGAGGAAATCGAGCGGCTGTCCCGCGAGCCCGATGGGGAGTCGCGGTGAGCGCCATCAACGACTCCCAGTGGATGGCCCGTGCCCTGCAACTGGCGCGCCTCGGGCTCTACTCCACGCATCCCAATCCGCGGGTCGGTTGCGTTCTGCTGCGCGATGGCGAGGTGGTGGGCGAGGGCTGGCACCAGCGTGCCGGCGAGCCGCATGCCGAGGTCCACGCGCTGCGCCAGGCCGGCGAGCGCGCACGCGGCGCGACCGCCTACGTCACGCTGGAGCCATGCAGTCACCACGGCAGAACGCCTCCCTGTGCCGACGCCTTGTTGGCGGCGGGCGTGTCGCGGCTGGTGTGCGCCATGCAGGACCCCAATCCGTTGGTCGCCGGGCGCGGCCTGGCGCGCCTCGCCGCGGCCGGTGTGAGTTGCCTGAGCGGCGTCCTGGAGGATGAGGCACGGGCTCTCAATGAGGGCTTCGTCAAGCGCATGGAACAGGGCCTGCCGTACGTGCGGGTCAAGTTGGCGATGAGCCTGGACGGGCGCACCGCCATGGCCAGTGGCGAGAGCCAATGGATCACCGGACCCGCGGCGCGCGCCGAGGTGCAGCGTCTGCGGGCGCGCTCCAGCGTGGTGATCAGCGGCGCCGACACCGTGCTGGCGGATGGCGCACGGCTCACCGTGCGCGGCGACGAACTCGGGCTGGAGGCGGACGCCCGCGAGCTGGCGCTGTCGCGTCCGCCGGCGCGGCTGCTGATCGATGGTCGCCTGCGGGTGCCGCTGGAGGCGCCGTTCTTCAGCGCCGGTAGCGCCTGGGTGGCCGGCGGCAGCGAGGCCGATGAGCCGCGTTATGCCGCCGCCGGACATCGTTGGCTGCAGGGCGTGGCGGCGGACGGTCGGGTCGACCTGCGTGCGCTGCTCGAACGGCTGGCCGCCGAGGGCGCCAATGAGGTGCTGGTGGAGGCTGGTCCGAGCCTGGCCGGCGCTTTCGCCCGTAGCGGGCTGGTCGACGAATACCAGATCTTCATGGCGCCCAAGCTGCTGGGCAGCAGCGCGCGGCCGTTGCTCGACTGGCCGCTGGCGCGCATGGCCGAGGCCCCGGCACTGCGCATCCGCGATATTCGTGCGGTGGGCGACGACTGGCGGATCATCGCGGTACCCGCCTAACCACCCGGCTGCGCGCTCCAGGCGTCGTCAAAGCGATGGCAAATGTGTTAAAAACACCCGCCGGCCTTAGGGCCTGTTGACGTTTCGGCGCGGCCGTGAACGAAACGTCAACAGGCCCTAGTGCCGGTACGTTCTCAGGGCGGGGTGAAATTCCCCACCGGCGGTGATGGTGCAGCGCACCCAGCCCGCGAGCGCTTGCCCCAGGCAAGGTCAGCAGATCCGGTGAGACTCCGGAGCCGACGGTTAGAGTCCGGATGAGAGAGAGCGGGACATTCCCGGCGCGCGTCCGTGCGCCGGTCGTTTCCCTATCGATCGCCATGCCCTGTTTTTTCCAAAACAGGAGTCCATCGATGTTGCACGAATCAGGAGCCGGTCCGCGGCTCGCCCGAGAGGGCGGGGAGGTCGCATGTTCACCGGCATAATCGAATCCATTGGGCAGATCCGCGAGATGACTCCGCGTGGCGGCGACGTGCGCCTGCGCGTGGCCACCGGCAAGCTCGACCTCGCCGACGTCAAGCTCGGCGACAGCATCGCGGTGAACGGCGTCTGCCTGACCGCGGTGGAGCTGCCCGGCGACGGCTTCTGCGCCGACGTCTCCCGCGAGACCCTGGCGCGTACCGCCTTCGCC
Source organism: Pseudomonas sp. R4-15 (assembly GCF_055768815.1). Taxonomy (NCBI): domain Bacteria; kingdom Pseudomonadati; phylum Pseudomonadota; class Gammaproteobacteria; order Pseudomonadales; family Pseudomonadaceae; genus Pseudomonas; species Pseudomonas sp. R4-15. Next base: position 63,276 of record NZ_CM147293.1, on the reverse strand, counting down.
CAGTTCAAGCCCGGCACGCCGGTCAACCTGGAGAAGGCGCTGACCCCCACCAGTCGCCTGGGCGGGCACCTGGTCAGCGGCCATGTCGATGGCGTCGGCGAGATCGTCCGCCGCGAGGAAAATGCCCGTGCGGTGCAGTTCGGCGTGCGTGCGCCGGCCGAGCTGGCGCGTTACATCGCGCTCAAGGGCTCGATCACCGTGGATGGCACCAGCCTCACGGTGAACGCGGTGAACGGCGCCGAGTTCGAGCTGACCATCGTCCCGCACACGCTGGCCGAGACCATCATGGTCGACTACCACCCCGGTCGCCTGGTGAATCTCGAGGTCGACCTGCTGGCGCGCTACATCGAGCGCCTGCTGCTGGGCGACAAGGCCGCCGAGCCCAGCGCCTCCGGCATCAGCGAAAGTTTTCTGGCCGAACACGGCTACCTGAATCGATAAGGAATACCGCCGACATGGCACTCAATACGATTGAAGAACTGGTCGAGGACATCCGCCAGGGCAAGATGGTCATCCTCATGGACGACGAGGACCGCGAGAACGAAGGTGACCTGATCATGGCCGCCGAATGCGTGAAGGCCGAGCACATCAACTTCATGGCCAAGCACGCCCGCGGGTTGATCTGCCTGCCGATGAGCAAGGAGCGCTGCGAGCGTCTGCGCCTGCCGCTGATGGCGCCGCGCAACGGTTCCGGCTTCGGCACCAAGTTCACCGTCTCCATCGAGGCGGCGACCGGCGTCACCACCGGCATCTCCGCCGCCGACCGGGCGCGCACCGTGCAGGCCGCGGTGGCCAAGGATGCGGTGGCCGAGGACATCGTTTCACCCGGGCACATCTTCCCGCTGATCGCCCAGCCCGGCGGCGTGCTGGCGCGCGCGGGCCACACCGAGGCGGCCTGCGATCTGGCGCGGATGGCCGGTTTCGACGAGTCGGGGGTGATCTGCGAGGTGATGAACGACGACGGCAGCATGTCGCGCCGCGCCGAGCTGGAGACCTTCGCCGCCGAGCACGGCATCAAGATCGGCACCATCGCCGACCTGATCCACTACCGCCTGCTCCACGAGCACACCGTGCGTCGGGTCTCCGAGCAGCCGCTGGATACCGAGCACGGCACCTTCCAATTGGTCACCTACCGTGATTCGGTCGAAGGCGACGTGCACATGGCGCTGACCCTCGGCGAGATCAGCCCCGAGCTGCCGACCCTGGTACGCGTGCACAACATGGAGCCGCTGCGCGACCTGCTGATGGTGCGCCAGGCCGGCCGCTGGACGCTGCGCGGGGCGATGGCCGAGGTGGAGCGCGCCGGCAGCGGCGTGGTGCTGCTGCTCGGCCACCTGCCCAGCGCCGAGGAGATGCTCGCGCAGATCCGCGAAGGCGGTGCGCCCAAACCCGCCTCCACCTACAGCACGGTAGGTGCCGGTTCGCAGATCCTGCGTGACCTGGGCGTACGCAAGATGCGCCTGATGAGCGCGCCGATGAAGTTCAACGCCATATCCGGCTTCGACCTCGAGGTTGTAGAATACCTCTCCCCCGAGTGACACCGGACCGCCACCCGGCGCCTGTTTGGCGTCGGGTAATGCTCTATCACGGTGCGCTCGACGCGCCGGCTCTTTAACCGCATCACGAGATTCCCCATGACCCTGAAGACCATCGAAGGTACCTTCATCGCCCCCAAAGGCAAATTCGCCCTGGTGGTCGGCCGCTTCAACAGCTTCGTCGTCGAGAGCCTGGTTTCCGGCGCCGTCGACGCGCTGGTGCGCCATGGCGTTGCCGAAGACGACATCACCATCATCCGCGCTCCGGGCGCCTTCGAGATTCCGCTGGTCGTGCAGCGCGTCGCGCAGAAGAACGACTTCGCGGCCATCGTCGCGCTGGGTGCGGTGATCCGTGGCGGCACCCCGCACTTCGAATACGTGGCCGGCGAATGCACCAAGGGCCTGGCCCAGGTGTCGCTGCAGTACGAAGTCCCGGTCGCCTTCGGCGTGCTGACCGTCGATTCCATCGAGCAGGCCATCGAGCGCTCCGGCACCAAGGCCGGTAACAAGGGCGCCGAGGCCGCGCTTTCCGCACTGGAGATGGTCAGCCTGATGGCCGCTCTGGAGGATGGTGACAAGTGAGCCTGAACCGCGACGACGACGCCCAGCCGGCCAAGCCGGCGAAGGGCCGCATCGCCACCCGCCGGGTGGCACGCAGCCTGGCCATGCAGGCGCTCTACCAGTGGCACATGGCGGGCCAGTCGCTCAACGAGATCGAGGCCCAGTTCCGCGTCGACAACGACTTCGCCGGTGTCGACGGTGCCTACTTCCACGAACTGCTGCATGGCGTGCCGGCGCACAAGTCCGAGCTCGACGAGGCACTGGCGCCCTGCCTGGCGATTCCCCAGGAGGACCTCGATCCGGTCGAACTGGCGATCCTGCGCCTGTCCGCCTACGAGTTGCTCAAGCGCGTGGACGTGCCCTACAAGGTAGTGATCAACGAGGGCATCGAGCTGGCCAAGGTCTACGGCGCCACCGATGGTCACAAGTTCGTCAACGGCGTGCTGGACAAGCTGGCGCCGCGTCTGCGTGCCGCCGAAGTGCGGGGCGCCGGCAAGGCCTGAGGCGTGCGGTGGGTGAGTTCGAGCTGATCCGCCGTTATTTCGCCGCCGCGGCCTGCGCACGCGGTGGCGAAGGCATCGTCCTGGGCATTGGCGACGACTGCGCGCTGCTGGCCCCAGGCCCCGGCGAACAACTGGCGGTGTCTACCGATAGCCTGGTTGCCGGGGTGCATTTTCCCGATCCCTGCGATCCCTTTCTACTCGGCCAGCGCGCGCTGGCCGTGGCAGCCTCCGATCTGGCCGCGATGGGCGCTGCGCCCCTGGGCTTCACCCTGGCGCTGAGCCTGCCGCAAGCGGACGAAGCCTGGCTACGCGGCTTCGCCGAAGGGCTCGATGCGATGGCCGCGCGCTGCGGCCTGGCGCTGGTCGGCGGTGACACCACACGCGGGCCCCTGAGCCTGACCCTGACCGTTTTTGGCCGGCTGCCGGCGGGAGCCGCGTTGCGCCGCGACGGTGCCCGCGCCGGCGAACTGCTCTGCGTCGGCGGCAGCCTCGGCGATGCGGCCGGGGCCTTGCCGTTGGTGCTCGGTGAGCAGGACGCGGCGGGGCCGCATGCGGAGGCGTTGCTCGCCCACTACTGGGCGCCGCCGCCGCAGTTCGCCCTCGGCCTGGCCTTGCGCGGTCGTGCCGGCGCCGCGCTGGACATCTCCGACGGCCTGCTCGCCGACGCCGGGCATATCGCCGAGGCGTCCGGGGTCGCTCTGCGGATCGAGCGTGAGCGCCTCCCGCTGTCCACGGCGCTGCGCGAGGTGCAGGGCGATGCGGCCGCGGCATTGGCCCTCTGCGGCGGTGATGACTATCGTCTGTTGTTCACCCTGGACGAGCGACATCTGCAGGCCGTGTGCGAGGTGTTCGCCGAGGTCTGCGTCATCGGGCGTGTCGTCCACGGCGAAGGCGTGCATGTGTCAGGCCCCGATGGTCAGGCGCTGCGCGTGCCGGGCCGTGGTTATCAGCATTTCGGAAGTCCTTCATGAGCGATCCCGTCGAGTCCGTCAGTTCCTCCGTGCCCGTCAGTGTCTGGCGCGATCCCTGGCACTTTCTCGCCTTTGGCCTGGGCAGCGGCACCTTGCCGAAGGCGCCCGGTACCTGGGGTTCGCTGCTGGCGCTGGGGTTCCTCCCGGCTTTGCAGTTGCTGCCGGCCTGGAGCTACCTCGCGCTGCTCGTCGCCGCCAGCCTGTTCGGCATCTGGCTGTGTGGCCGGGTCGCCCGCGAGCTGGGTGTGCATGACCACGAAGGCATCGTCTGGGACGAGTTCGTCGGCATCTGGATCACCTTCTGGCTGGCGCCGACCGGTTTGGGCTGGGTGTTGCTCGGGTTCGTGCTGTTCCGCCTGCTGGACATCCTCAAGCCCTGGCCAATCGGCTGGCTGGACCGGCACCTGGAGGGTGGCCTGGGCATCATGCTCGACGATGTGCTGGCAGGTATCTGCGCCTGGGGGCTGCTGCAGGCCTTCGCCTGGGGCCTGGCGTGAAATCGCTGCTGCCATTGCTGCTGGGACTGGTCGCGACGCTGCAAACCGTCGCCGCCCCCCGCGAGATCGTCGTCGCCAGCGAAGCCTGGGAGCGCTACAGCGAGGCGGATGGCAGCGGGCTGGCCTGGGATCTGCTGCGCGAAGTGTTCGAGCCCGCCGGGGTGAGCCTGAAGATCGTCAGCGTACCTTACACGCGCGCCAGCGGTTTGGTGCAGCGCGGCAACGCCGATGCCTGGTTGGGCGCCTACGCCGCCGAGCAGCCGGAAGCGCTCTATCCGCGCTGGCACTATGATGTCGATTCGATTCAGGCGCTCGGCCTGGCCAGTCTGCCGGTGCCCAGCCTCGATGGCCTGGCCAAATTCCGCCTGGTGTGGATGCGCGGCTACGGATTCCAACAGTACCTTCCCGGACCGCTGCAGTACCGTGAGGTGCGAAGCCGCAACGGGATCATCGACATGCTCGAACACGGCTATGCGGATTTCTACCTCGACGACGATGACGAGGTGGCGGAAGTGCTGAAGCAGGCCGAGGACCCGAAGCGCTTCCAGGTGCTCGATCTCCTTCACCTGCCGCTGTATCTCGCCTTCCATGACAGTGCCCGCGGGCGTGCTTTGCGCACGCTTTACGATGAGCGCATGGACGAGTTGGTACGCAGCGGTGCGTTGCGCGAGATCTTCGCCCGCTGGCAGCAGGATTATCCCTATCTCTGAACGTCGCCGCCCTAGGGCCTGTTCTCGTTTCATTCGCGAGCCGCGTTGTCGCCAGAAATGGCCTGCGGTTAGGCGCAGGACGCAGCCAATGGTTATTCCCTTGGCAAGTCCTGCAACGACAGCGCAGGCCATTTCTGGCACAACCCACAGGGCCGGTGCCTGTTTTGCCGCGATACGGCGTTACTCGTCTTGGACTTACCCCGGTAAGTCCTGCGACTCGCGCCTTGTCTCGCGGCAAAACAGGCGCCGGCGCGGCCGTGAATGAAACGGGAACAGGCCTTAGGCGCCTTTTCGCTGACTCAGCGACAGCGGTGGCGCTACAATGTCGCCCCTGTCCCTACCCTGGAGCCTGAACGGTGTCCGTCGTTTTCGTTGCCTCCTCCAAACTGCCTACGCCGTTCGGCATCTTCGAGATGCACGGATTCCTCGAGGAGGAGACCGGCAAGGAGCACGTGGCGCTCACCCTGGGTGACGTGGCCGATGGCGAGCCGGTGCTCGGTCGTCTGCATTCGGAGTGTCTGACCGGCGATGCGCTGTTCAGCCTGCGCTGTGATTGCGGCTTCCAGCTCGAGGCGGCGATGCGGGCCATCTCCGAAGAAGGTCGTGGCGTGATTCTCTACCTGCGTCAGGAAGGTCGTGGCATCGGCCTTCTGAACAAGATCCGTGCCTACGAGCTGCAGGACCAGGGTGCCGATACCGTCGAGGCCAACGAGCGGCTGGGCTTCGGTGCCGACCAGCGTGACTACGCGATCTGCCTGCCGATGCTCGAACACCTGGGCATCCACTCGATCCGCCTGATGACCAACAACCCGCGCAAGATCAAGGCGCTGCAGGGCTTCGGCATTCGCGTTGCCGAACGCCGTCCATTGCAGACCGGGCTCAACCCGCACAATGCCAAGTACCTGTCGACCAAGGCCGGCAAGCTCGGCCACCTGCTCGGTCAGGTGCACCAGAACGAGACCTCGGCGTGAATCGCGCCGCGACCCGCGCCGCGCTGTTGTGGCAGTGGTGGCTGCTGGGCCTGGCGGTGCTGGCGCCGCTGCCGCTGTTGGCGTGGCTGGTGGAGGCGCCGCAGGTGCCGGAGCAATTGCCGATGGCGGTGTTCCTGCTCGGTCTGGCCAGTCTGTTTCCTACCCTGCGCGCCTTTCGCCACTACAAGCGGGCGCTATTCAGCGTGGCGCGTGAGCGTGATGGCGCCGGCGAAGCCGAGGCCTGGGCACAGATGGCGCGGGTCTGGCGGCGTGCGCTGCTGGTTGCCGGGCTGCCCGCCTGGCTCGCTGTGGTCGGCCTGTTCTGCGGTCTGGAAAGCGTACCGCTGATGCTGCTCTGGGCCAGCAGCGTGCTGCTGTTGTGGCTCTACCGGTTGCCGCGCCAATTGTGCTGAGGTCCTTCGCGACCGGCCTGCTGTGCCTTTTCCTGGGATTGCCGGCGCTGGCCGCGCAGCGGGTGGTCAGCCTGGCGCCCTCGCTCTCGGAGATCATGCTCGAACTGGATGCCAGCGACCGCCTGGTCGGTGTGCTCGATGGCGGCGAGCGTCCCGCCGCGCTGGCCCGGGTGCCGTCCGTCGGGCACCTCGGGCAACTCAACATGGAACGCCTGCTGGCGTCGAAGCCGGACCTGGTGCTGCTCTGGCCGGGTAGCCTGCCGGCGGCCCAGCGCGCGCAGCTCGAAGAACTGGGCATCCCGTTGCTGGTGGTCGAGCCCCATGACCTGCAACAACTGGCCGAGAGCTTCGCGCTGATCGGTGCGCGGGTTGGCCACGCCGAGCAGGGCGAAGACCTGCGCCAGCGCTTCGAGCAGGGCATGGCGCGGCTGCGCGAGCGCTACGCAAGGGCGCGCCCGCTGCGGGTCTTCTACCAGGTCTGGCACCAGCCGCTGTACACCATTGGCGGCGGACAGATCATCAGCCGTGCGCTGGAGGTGTGTGGCGCGCGCAACCTGTTCGCTGCGCTGACCCTGCCGGCGCCGCAGGTCTCGGTCGAGGCGGTGCTGGCGGCGGACCCCGAGGTCATACTCGCCGGCAGCGGCGCCGAACTGGAGCCCTGGCAGGCCTGGCCGCAACTCAGCGCGGTGCGTCTTAAGCAATTGCTGGCGGTGCCGGACAAGGGCCTGGAACGCCCCAGTTTTCAGATGTTGAAGGCGACCGAACGGCTCTGCGAGCGTCTCTCCGAGGCCCGCCCCGCGGATTAGCTGCTTCATGTCACTGGCATTGTGCCGGCGCTGGTGGCAGATTGAGCTTCCCGTCCAGTCGTTCTCTTGCACATGTCCCCGCCGTCCTACCGTTTCGTCCTCGCCAGCGCGCTGATCGTGATCGTCGCCCTGCTGTTGGCGCTTCCCCTGCAACTGTTGCCCAGCCTGCTCGCCGGGCTCCTCGTGCATGAGCTGGTGAACAGCCTCACGCCGCCGTTGCAACGCCTCTTCGCCGGGCATATGGGCCGCCTGCTGGCGGTGGGGCTGCTCAGCGTGGTGATTATCCTGGTGCTCGGGCTGGCTTTCGCAGGCGCGTTTTCCTTCGTGCTGCACGAGGTCAACAACCCGGGGCAGCTGTTCGCCCGGGCGATGGACCTGATCGATCGTGCCCGTGAGCAATTGCCCGAATCGCTGGTCAGCTACCTGCCGGCGAACGTCGACGATATCCGCCAACTGCTGCACGACTGGTTGCGCGGACACGTGGCGGAGTTGCAATTGGTCGGCAAGGGCGCGGTGCACCTGTTCGTCACCGTACTGATCGGCATGATCCTTGGTGCGGTGGTGGCATTGCAGCGGGTTCCCGCGCCGGAAACCCTGCGTCCGCTGGCCGCGGAACTGCTGGTGCGGGTGACGCACTTCGCCCGTGCCTTCCGCAACATCGTCTTCGCGCAAATCAAGATCTCCCTGCTCAACACCACCTTCACCGCAGTGTTCCTCGCTGGCGTATTGCCTCTGCTGGGTGTCGAGCTGCCGTTGACCAAGACGCTGATCCTGGTGACGTTCATAGCCGGACTGCTGCCGGTGATCGGCAACCTGATCTCCAACACGGTGATCAGCATCGTCGCGCTGTCGGTGTCGTTGTGGGTGGCGGTGGTCGCACTGGGCTATCTGGTGCTCATCCACAAGCTCGAATACTTCCTCAACGCGCGCATCGTCGGCGGCCAGATCAACGCGCGCTCCTGGGAGCTGTTGCTGGCGATGCTGGTGTTCGAGGCCGCCTTCGGCCTGCCGGGGCTGGTGGCCGCGCCGGTCTACTACGCCTACCTGAAGACCGAGCTGAAGGTGCAGGGCTGGGTCTGAGGTTCCAGCGTATCAAGCCCTAACGCACGAGGCCCGCTGATGCGGGCCTCGTGGTTCTTGCGGGGGCGCGTGTTACAGCGCGGGGGTCCAGGTCACGCCGAACAGGGCGGTGCGGCCCAGTTCCTGGTAGCGGAAGGGGACGCTGGCGAAGCTCGCATCATAGGCCGTGCCGGTGGCCTGGTAGTAGTCGTGGTCCAGCAGGTTGTCGATCTTCAATTCCAGGCGCAGGTCCTTGCGCGCCAGCCAACTGGCCCGCAGGTCGAGCACGCCGTAGCCCGGGATTTCCTCCGCGTTGGCCACATCGTTATAGCTATGGCCAACCAACTGCCAACTTCCACCGATGCTGTAGTCGCCGAAGTGGCGGTCCAGGTCGAACTTGAATGTATTCTGCGGACGGCGCGGTAGACGCTGGCCATCATTGCTACCACCACTGGCGTTACGTGCATCGACCAGTGAATAGCTCGCCTGGGCCTGCCAGCCGGGCAGCGTATAGAAAAGGCTGGTTTCCAGGCCTTGGATACGCGCTTTGTCCACGTTGACCGATGGGTAGCCAACGATCGCGTCGTCGATAACGGTGTGGTAGGCCGAGAGCTCCAGACGTGTCTCGGTTGTCAGCTGACTACGCCATTGCAGCTCTTGGGTGCGCGCCTTCTCGGGATTCAGGTCCGGGTTGCCGTTGCCGTACTGATCATAGAGGTCATTGAAGTTAGGGGCGCGAAATGCCTCGTTGTAGGAGGCAATGAGATCGTTGGTGTCATCCAGGTGGTAAGTGACAGCGGCATTCCAACTGGTGTGGCCGCCGTACGCTTGGTTATCGTCGTAGCGCGCCCCTACTTCGGTGGCGAAGCGTTCGGCTTCCAGGCGATGTTGAATGAAGACCCCATGGTTCCAGCGTGAGTCCTGCGCGAAATCCGGAGCGCTATGCAGCTCGTCCTCGTACCAGTCGACACCTAACTGAAGCTGTTGAGTCTCGCTGAGACTGAGGGTGTTGAGCCAGGACGCCTGATCCCGATAGGTGTTGTAGAGGGACATGCCATAGGACGCATTTGACGTTTGCCGGTCTTCGGCATGGCCGAGTTCGAGCCGGCTGCTCCAGTAATGGCTGAGCCGGGCGTCGAGGAAGGCGCTGGCGCTCGACAGCTCGAAGTCTGTATCGGCGGGGGTGGTCGGGTAGTCAGTGTTGTCATATTCCGCCTTGCCAGTCTGGCGCAGCAGGTTCACGCCGGCCTGCAGGCTGTCGCTGAAGCGATGCGACAGGCTCAGGTTGAAGGCTTTGTTGCGGTAAGCGCTGTCCTCGCTGCCGGGCAGGTCCGTGCGCTGCGTGCCATCGCTTTCATCGAGGGACGCGCCGAGGTCGAAACGGGTCTGCGCGTCACCGCCGGAGAGGCCCAGGCTGCGCTCGAAGGTGCCGTGGCTGCCAATGCCGAAGTGCACGCGCGGGCTCAGGCCCGCCTCGCCGCGGCGGGTGAATATCTGCACCACGCCGCCGACGGCGTCGGCACCGTAGAGCGCCGAGCGGCCGCCGCGTACCACTTCCACGCGCTCGATCTGGTCGAGGTTCAGGTATTCCAGCGAGGTGAGGCCGCTGGAGGCGCCGGCGATGCGCACGCCATCCACCAGTACCAGCGCCTGGGCGCTGCTGGTGCCGCGGATGAACAGGCCCGAGAGGCTGCCCGGGCCGCCGTTGCGGGTGATGCTCACGCCCGGGGCATGGCGCAGCAGGTCGAGCACGTCGGTCGGTTGCAGCCGCTCGATATCGGCGCGGGTGAACACGCTGCTCGCCGCGCTGCTCTGCGCGCGTTCTTCCACGCTGCGGTCGGCGGTGATCAGTAGCGCGTCGAGCTTGAGCGCGTCCTCGCGCGAGACCTCTTCGGCGGTGGCGGGCAGGGTCGGCAGCAGGCTGATCGCCAGCGCCAGGGGAGTGAGTTTCATGGACGTCCTCAAAGGCGAAAGAAGGCTTCGAGGAGGGCAGATAGCGAACGGCGGACGACGGGCACCCGTGCTCGACGGTGCGGCCCTCCGCAGCACCTGGTAGCGTCCATCCTGGCCGGTCTCCGGGCTTTCGACTCGGCGGCTCGCCTTCCCATGCCGATCGGCACAGTGGCGTTGGAGCAGCCGTGGGCCCAGGGGAATGGACCGACGTCGATTACCGTTGCGGGGGCAGCGCCGGAATTGCCCTGGGGCTCACCGGCTTCCCGTTTCACGCGTGCGGGGCACGCGCACCAGGATGGCAAACAGATATCGCGCGCACCTTAATGGCACTGTGCGATGCAGGCAAGCGAAACCCCTGAGCTGGGCGCCTGAACGACGCTCATGTAGCGGTTCGGTGATTCGCTATCTCCCTTGGCGGGATGGGCGCTGTCCCTCGCGCCAGCGCCACTCGAGTCGCCCTATCTGGACACCGAGTGAAGGCTCGGGGGTTGTGAGCGTCCGCTGGCTCAGACCGCCTGGCTTTCACCCAGGTTGGCGGCGGCTTTGTGCAGGTCCAGCACCAGTTGTTCCAGCACCAGCGTTGCACTGCGTGCTTCCTGTGCCGCGCTGGTGCTCTGGATGGCGCCTTGGGTGATGGTCTGCGCCTGCTGGTTGGCGGCCTGCGCCTGGGCGTGCTGTTCGTGCATCGTCTGACTGACCTGCTCGATGCGACGCTGCATCGCGGCGACTTCCTGTTGGATCAGATGCAGCGTGCGATCGGCCTCCTGTGCCTGCTCCACACTGCCGCCGGCGCTGCGCTGGCAGGCCTCCATGGATTCGGCCGCCTGGGCGATCTGCGCGATGATCTCGGCCAGGCTGCTGGCGATCGCTTGGGTCGCCTCGGTGGTATTTCGGGCGAGTTTGCGCACCTCGTCGGCGACCACCGCGAAGCCGCGCCCGGAGTCGCCGGCCCGCGCGGCCTCGATGGCGGCGTTGAGGGCCAGCAGATTGGTTTGTTCAGCGATGCCGCGGATCGAATTGCTCAGGTTGCTTACCGACTGGGCTTGGCTGTTGAGCCCGGAGACCTTTTCCCAGGCACTCTGGACCTGCTTGGCTAATTGGCCGATCTCGGTGGTGGTTCGGGTCACCTGCGCAGCGCCTTCTCGGGCCATGGCCAGGGTGCGCTGCGAAGCGCTGGTGCTGTCGAGCATGTGTTCGCTCATCTCGCCGATGCTACGACTTACCCCATCGGTGGCTTCGGCGGTGATACCGGCTGCAGTGCGCTGGTCCTGGGCGCAACGGCTGGCCTGGGCAGACGCCAGGCCGAGTTCGCTGGATGTACGGCTGAGCGCATTTCCAGCGGTCTTGATGCTGTTCATGGTGGTGTCGAGCTTGTCGACGAAGCTGTTCACCCAGCGCGCGAGCTCTCCACTTTCGTCAGCGCGGAAGTGCTCCGCCGAGAGCCGGCTGGAAAGCGGAGCACCGCACTCGGCGGTGTCCAGGAAAAAATCGCATAGCTGTTGCAGTTGGCGTGAGAGTGGCCGCAGGCTGAGCGCCCAGAAGCTGCCCATGGCGCCCAGCGCGAGTCCTCCGGCAAGTGCATCCAACGCTGGCTGGGTCAGCCCCAGCCAGCGTCCCCCGGCGTAGCCGGCGGCGACCACGGCGAGATGAATTAGCAGGCTGCGCAGTAGACGATAGTTGCTGCTGCGCGGGCGATAGACCTCGGCCAAATCGCCTTCGCACATCATCCCCCAGGTGTCCGGGGAGCCGGGCAATTGCAAGGTGGTGCCCGCGCCGACCACTGGAATGTGGCGATAGTCCGGATAGCCCGGATAGAGCACGAAGAGGTTATGCCCGCGGTGGATGGTTTCGCGCACGCCTGGGTGCAATTCTCCTGTCGCCGGGTTTGTGAAGCGCAGTTCGAACTCGGTCTGGCGTTGTACCCGGACGCTGCCGAAGGCGGTGCTTACGCCTTGCTTGAGGTTTTCGCCGCCGCTGAATGTGTCGTCCTCGAAGCGTGAGCGAGACAGCGCGGTACCCTGGGCGATGCTCGGATCGAAGACCGCCTTGACCATGAACAGGTAGTTGTCGCCGGAATCCGGGTAGACGTGCCCAGCCTCACGTTGGATCAGGTCACTGAGTACGTCATTGGGTATGCGGGCACAGAGGCAGCCTGCGGCCTGTCCGGCGACTTGGACAGGCTGGTGGAACATCAGCGTCACGGCATCATGGAAGCGCGAGCGGGTGGCGCCGAAGCGTTCGGTGAGCGGATCGCAGTAGGGACCCTGGAGGAATTTGTCGCGCAGCCCTTGGGCCAGTGCCCTTGCCTCATGTATCTGCCCCTTTCGGCCGGGACGGCTGGACGCGAGGATCGCGCTATCGGCGGCGACCACGAATAACTCGGAGACTTCCGGCAGATTCGCTTGGATCGTCATCAGCCAGCGCTCGTCGACATCTGGCCACTGGCTGGCGACATGCTGACTGAGTTGGCCGAGTTGCTGCCAGTGCTGCTTGGCCCAGCTAATCAGCAAGCGGGTGCGGGTCTGCACCAGGCCTTCGAAGGTCTTCTCGATACGTGCAGCCTGATGGCGATTCACCAGGCTAGCCCAGCGCAGCTTCAGGGCTCCATTGCTGCCAAACCAGCCCAGCCAATGGCGTTCGTTACTCGACCGCTGCATGCGCTGGCTCTTGAGTTCCATGGACGCCTTGCTCCAAAAAAAACGGATAAACGGGCGCGGGTAGCAAGTCGCGTGCCGGTTTGCCGAGGCTGGACGTTTGAGTGCGCAATAAGGCTCGTGAGGCGCTCGCACGCAGGGTGTCGGTTCAGAATAGGTGCGCGATATGTCTCTGAAACGACAAAGCCCACCGTAGGGTGGGCTTTGCGACGACCGGTGAGCAGTCGGTGCTCGATGGCGTTGAGCGGGGCCGGTGCAGGGGGCGGGTTTGCCTGCGCCAAAGGGGGCAGTCAGTCCGCTAGCCGACGACGGATGGCGGCCTCGATGCCGGCGGCATCCAGGCCGCACTCGGCGAGCATCTGCTCGGGTTTCGCATGCTCGACATAGCGATCCGGCAGACCCAGATGAAGCACCTCGGTCTGCAGAGCCGCGGCGCTGAGGTACTCGCTGACCGCGCTGCCGGCCCCCCCCATCACGCTGTTTTCCTCGACGGTGACGAGCAGCTCGTGGTTCGCCGCCAGGTCCCGCACCAGGTCTTCGTCCAGGGGTTTGACGAAGCGCATGTCGGCCACGCTGGCGTCCAGGGTCTCGGCGACCTGCAAGGCGTCGGCGAGCTGTACGCCGAAGACCAGGATGGCGACCTTGCTGCCCTCGCGGCGCAGTACGCCCTTGCCGATTTCCAGCGGCTCCAGGCCGGGCTCCAGCACGGCGTTCGGGCCGCTGCCGCGGGGATAGCGCACGGCAGCCGGGCCGTCGTAGTGATAGCCGGTGCTCAGCAAGCGGCGCAGTTCGTTCTCGTCGCTGGGCGTCATCACCAGCAGGCCGGGTATGCAGCGCAGGTAGGCGAGATCGAAGCTGCCGGCGTGGGTCGGTCCGTCTTCGCCGACCAGGCCCGCGCGGTCGATGGCGAACAGCACGTCCAGGTGCTGCACCGCGACGTCGTGGACCAATTGATCGTAGGCGCGTTGGAGAAACGTGGAGTAGATCGCCACCACCGGCTTCTGGCCTTCGCAAGCCATGCCGGCGGCCAGCGTCACCGCGTGTTGTTCGGCGATGGCGACGTCGAAGTAGCGCTCCGGGAAGCGCTCGGCGAAGGCCACCAGGTCCGAGCCTTCCTTCATCGCCGGAGTGATGCCGATCAGCCGTGGGTCGGCTGCGGCCATGTCGCACAGCCACTGGCCGAAGATGTTCGAGTATTTCGGTCTGCCGGCCTTCTTCGGCGCGGCGCCGGGGGCTTCCAGCTTGGTGATCGCGTGGTAGCCGATGGGGTCGGCCTCGGCTGGCGCGAAGCCTTTGCCCTTGCGCGTCACCACGTGTAGGAACTGCGGCCCCTTGAGGTCCCGCATGTTGCGCAGGGTAGCGACCAGAGTCGGCAGGTCGTGGCCGTCGACCGGGCCGATGTAGTTCCAGCCCAGCTCTTCGAAGAGTGTGCCGGGCACCAGCATGCCCTTGGCGTACTCCTCGGTACGGCGGGCGATTTCCCAGGCGCCGGGCAGTCGCGAGAGCACCTTCTTGCCGCCTTCGCGCATGCTCGCGTAGGTGCGGCTGGAGAGGATCTTGGCCAGGTAGTTGGACAGCCCGCCGACGTTGCGCGAGATGGACATGTCGTTGTCGTTGAGTACCACGAGCATGTCGGCACCGGTTTCCGGGGCGTGGTTGAGTGCCTCGAAGGCCATCCCGGCGGTCATCGCGCCGTCGCCGATCACCGCTACGGTCTTGCGCGACTCGCCCTTCAGGCGTGCGGCCAGGGCCATGCCCAGTGCGGCGCTGATGCTGGTGCTGGAATGGCCGACGCCGAAGGTGTCGTACTCACTTTCGCTGCGCCGTGGGAAGGCGGCCAGGCCGTCCTTCTGGCGCAAGGTTTCCATGCGCGCGCGGCGACCGGTGAGGATCTTGTGCGGGTAGGCCTGGTGGCCGACGTCCCAGACCAGGCGATCGTCGGGGGTGTCGAAGACGTAGTGCAGGGCGAGGGTCAGTTCGACCACGCCCAGCCCCGCACCGAAGTGCCCGCCGGTGCGGCCCACGGCGTACAGCAGCTCCAGACGCAGCTCGTCGGCCAACTCGGCAAGTTCCGTTTCGCTCAGGTTGCGCAGGGCGCGCGGATCGTCGATGCGGTCGAGCAGAGGCGTTGCGGGCCGTTCGCGGGGGATCTCGTGGAACGTCTTGGACATCAGACTGGTCGTTCTGGGAAGAATGACCGGCGAGTTTACCCGAATCGAGTGGGGGCCATGAAGCCGAAAGGGCCCGCGTAACGGCCAGGCCGGCGGGCTCAATGGATCACCAGGCCGAGCAGCCAGAGCGCCAGCAGCAACAGGATCACGCCGCTGACGATGGAGCGGCGGAAGAACGCGCGAAACGCGCCAATCAGCAACAGCAGACCGATCACCAGGACCGCCAGGCCGATCAGCGAGCGGTCCATGCCTAGCGCGGAGGCCAGGCCGTCGAGAAAGCTGGCGCCGGCGCCGACCAGGGCGCCGAGCAGCCCGGAGAGTACGTCGAGCACCCAGCGCAGCGCCGAGCCCAGGGCTTCACCCAGTCCTTCGAAGAAACCTTGCACCTGCATCTCGCCGCTCCTGTCGCTCACCGAATCCACGTTTGCCATTGGGCAGATTGCGATTCGACGAGTTCCCTGGCAACTGGCGTGAAGCTTGCTGCCGCTGGCGTCGAAGCCCGCGAAGCCTCGCACCGGCATGGCGCGCGCCAACCGGTGGGAAACAAGTGCCTGCCGATCCCGACGGGAACGCCTCGACCGGTCCGGAAATTCGTCTGCCACGGGACTTTCATCAGCATGCAATCTGCCCCTGGCTAGATGCCCTGGCCGCCTCTGCTGCCAAGGTCCCCGCCATGTCCACGTCAGTCCTGTTTCTCGTCCAGCGGCGTAAGCGTGCGCGCCTGGCGTTGTTGCTGGTATCCGTCCTGGGGCTGGCCTGCCTGGTCAGCGGGTTCGAAAACCGATTGCTGCAAGCGGCCTGGCGCTTCCTGGCGCCGGCGGCGGGCGGTTGGGCGCCCTTGCAGGTGCGCATCGACGCCAAGCCCCTGGCCGGCTTGAGTAATTTCTCCGGGCTGGCCTGGGACGAACGCCGTGGGCAGTTGTGGGGGGTGATCAACAATCCCGAGGAACTGCTCGCGCTGGATCGTAGCGGCAACGTCCTTTCCCGCTGGCCACTGCAGGGCTTTCAGGACGTCGAGGATATCGCTTACCTGGGCGACGACCTCCTGCTGCTGCTCGAAGAGCGCAGTCATGCGCTGCTGGTCTTGCCGGTGCCTCGGCCAGGCGAGCGCCTGGAGCGCCGCGCCGCGCGTGGCTTCACCCTCGGTCTGGAGGCCGGGGGTAACAAGGGGTTCGAGGGGGTGGCCTACGATCGTGCGGGCGACCGCCTGTTCATCGTCAAGGAGCGTGCGCCACGCCGGCTCTATGAGCTGCGCGGACTCAAGCGCAGCCTGCTGGGCGAGTTCGATCTGCACCTGGTGGATCACAGCGAGGGGCTGTTTGAGCAGGTCGATCCATCGGACCTGTCCGCCGTGGCCTACGATGCCGCGAGTGGCCAGCTGTTGCTGCTCAGTGATGAGTCGCGCCAAATCCTTGCACTGGACGACAACCAGCGCCTGTATGCGCGGCTGAATCTGGATGCGGGGGTGGCCGGTCTTCGGCGCGACGTGCCTCAGGCCGAGGGCCTGACCCTGGACGAGCAGGGTAATCTCTATGTCGCCAGCGAGCCGAACCTGTTCTATGCCTTCGGCTCAGCCACGGCGGATCAGCCATACGCCTATGAAGATGGTCACCAGGCCGGCGAACTTGCTCAGGCTGATGGGCGCCTCGCGAAAGCCGACCCAGCCAAAATGATCCAGTAGCGTCGCCATGCTCAACTGGCCGGCGAGCGCCAGCACCATGAACAGCAGGGCACCGATGCGCGGGCCGGCGAACGCAGCGGTGAAGATGAACAGTGCGCCGAGCAGGCCGCCGACCCAGTACCAGCCGGTGGTGCCGCGCAAGGTCGCAAGGCTGGGGAATTCACGCTGGGCGAGGGTTACCGTAAGCAGCGCCATGGTGCCGACGAAGAAGGAAATCATCGCCGCTCCGGTGACACTGCCGACCTGGCGCGACAGTTGGCCGTTGATGCCAGCCTGCAGCGGCAATACGGCACCCGCGATAAAGGGCAAAGCGAACAACCACCAGGCGGGCATGACGACCTCTAATGTGCGAGACAGGAGGCGCATTATGCCGCAGCTTGGGTGCCCGGGTGCTACACCGACGACGCCGATTCGTAGCGGGGCTTCCGGGGCTCCCCCTCTCCCCAACCCCTCGCGGGAGAGCAACCGTGTTCCCGGTCAAGCCTGACGACTGTCCCAGGCCGGATTCCAGGGCGTTCCTGTACGCAGGATCGCATTGAGGATCACGAGCAGTTTGCGCATGCAGGCTACGATGACGACCTTGGGTGGCTTGCCGACCGCCACCAGGCGGTCGCTCATGGCTTTGATCTGGGGGTTGTACCGACGAGCGCTTTGGGTCGCCATGTACAGCGCATGGCGAACGGCTGCACGTCCACCCCAGATCCTGCGCTTGCCGCGCATCTGGCCGCTGTCGTGGGCGAAGGGAGCCACACCGACCAGCGCGGCGATCTGTTTGCGCGTGAGCTGACCCAGTTCCGGCAGATCGGCGATCAGCGTCGACGCATTGATATCTCCAATGCCTTTGACGCTTTGCAGCAAGTCATCCTTGGCTTTCCAGGCGGGACTGTCCTTGATCCGCTGACGCATCTCGTCATCGAAATCACTGACGGCCTTCTCCAGCCAGCGGATGTGTTGCTTGAGATGCTTGGAGACCCGAGGGTCGCGCGCTTGAGCCAAGCGCTGGCGCTCCATGACCAGCATCTCGACGGTCTGCCGCCGCCGTGTCAGTACCTCATCGAGTGCTCGCAGCGATTCGTCCTTGAGGGCTCTGGGTTCAACGCCGGTCATCGCGCCGAAACGCGCCAGGACACCGGCATCGACCTGATCGGTCTTGGCCAAAATACCCAACGCCTGGGCGAAACGATGCGTCTGCCGCGGATTGACCACGGCCACCGGGACACCCGCACGCGCCAACTCTGCGGCAAGCTCGGCCTCCAGGCCACCCGTGGCCTCGAGCACAACCAGCTTGAAGCGCTGTTCGAGGGCTTTGGCCACCAGCGCGTCAATGCCTGCCACCGTATTCTCATGCGCCCACGCGGTAGACGCCGGCCAGGTCGCACAGTCCAACCGAGCCTTAGAAACGTCTACACCCAATACCACTTCTGCGTCTTGCTGTTTCATGACGTTGACTCCCTGCCTTGCAATGCGAGCTTCGAGCTCAGGCAACCGTTCGGGTTCTCTAATCAAAACCGCCATAGCGACCCTCGCTCTCCCACGGTCTTGTAACCAGAGGGCTTACGGTCTGCTGCGGCGGGAACAGCCAAAACAACATACAAGGGCTATGCACCTTCATCGTCGATCCCGTCGTCTCCCTTCACGGGAGAGGACCGGTGGAGAGGGTGATCCCGGCTTCGGTCAGCGCGGCGGATACTGGCTCAGCACCTTGTCCACGGTTTCGCGGATCGCCTGGCTGCGTTCGGCGGGGCTGGGTGGGTCGCGGCGGATGATCTGCTCGGCGCTGCCGCGCCAGACCAGTTTGCCGTCCTTGCCGTCGTAGAGGTCGACCTGGATGGTGCCGACCTTGTATTCGACGGTGCGTGTCTCGGTCATCAGCGGGCCACCCCAGTAGTTGCCCCAGTAGCCGCCCCAGCCACCTGCGAAACCGGTAGTGACCTGGTCCTGGCGCTCCTCGACGATCAGCGCCGCCTGCACCTTCAGGTCCGCAGGCGTACCTGCGGCGGCGGGGCGCAGGCCGCGTTGGTCGAGGGCGCTGCCGACCGCTTCACGGATACGCTGTTCGGTGAGGTCGCTCTTGATGCGTGGGTCGTCCGGCCGATAGAGCAGCGCCGGCGTTTGCCAGCTCCAGCTGCGGTAGGCGGCGAAGTCGCGGTTGGCATCGTAATCGCGGTCGAGCGTGACGCTCTGGCAGGCGCTGAGCAACAGCAGGCTGGTAACGAGCAGGATCGAGCGGAGCATGGCAGGTTCTCCTCGGGTTGCCGGATCAGGCCGGCGGATAGTTCTGCAGGGCGTCGGCCAGTGCGTTGCGCAGGGCTTCGGCGCGGGCGGCCTGGTCGCCGCCGGCGGGCGCTTCGGCGCTACCGCTCCAGACGGGCTGGCGATCCTTGGCGTCGAACAGGTCGACACGCACCACCAGCACCTCTTCTTCGTAGGTGCGCACCATGGGCATGCGGCCGTAGGCACCATAGCGATCGTAACCCCAGGGGCCATTGCCATAGTAGCCGCCGTAATCGTCGTAGACCTGCCGCGTACGTCGCTCCCGCTGGATGCGCGCACTCACCAGCAGGTCCGGCTGTGCCTCGCGCGCCGGACGCAGGCCGCGTTGGTCGAGCGCGGCGGAAAGCGCCTCGCGCAGTTGCTCGGCCGTCGTTGCGCTGCTGCCGGTGGGCGGCAGGTCTTCGCGCCAGACCCAGGAGCGGTAGCGGGAAAAGTCGCGCGGCGCGGCAGGATAGGCGCTGGCGTCGAAGGTGGTCGCGGCGGCGGGCGGCGCCGGTGGCAGCGGTAGGCTCTGCGCCTGGTAGGGGTTGCGACTCTGGCAGGCGGCGAGCAGCGGTAGCAGCAGATAGGCGAGCAGGCGTTTCATGGGGCGTCTCCCTGGCGCGGACGACAGAGCCAGTGCAGGTAGCGGCCGAGTCCGGCGAAGGTCGGGTGGCGGCGGTGCGCCAGTTCCATCTCCAGCAGTGCGGCGACCTCGGCCTTGGCCTGGAACTCGCTGGGCATGTAGTCGTGGAAGACCCGTACGCCGCTCTCCTGTTCGACTGTCAGCCAGGGCTGCAGTTGCACGCGAAGTTCGCGTGGGTCCAGCGGTCGCTGGGGCGTGAGGCTCTGTCCTTCGCCCGCGAAGCGTTCGCGGCGCAGCTTGCGGAAGTGGCCCTTGAGCAGGTTGCGATAGACCAGCGCGTCCTTGTTGTAGAACGCCAGCGAGAGCCAGCCATCTTCGGCTGTAAGGCGCGCCAGCAGTGGCAGGATCGCCTCGGGTTCGGCCAGCCATTCGAGCACCGCGTGGCACAGCACCAGGTCGAAGGGGCCGTCTATCTGGTTCTCCAGCGCCTGCCAGGGTGACTGGATGAAGCTCGCCTGCTGGCCGGCCTCGGCGAAGCGCGCGCGGGCGGCATCGAGCATTGGCGCGGCGGGTTCGGCGAGGGTCAGCGAGTGGCCCTGCTCGGCCAGCCACAGCGCCATGTGACCGAGACCGGCACCGATATCCAGTACCCGCAGGGGCCGCTGCGGCAGGACCTCTTGCAGATCGGCCTGCAGCACCGCGAGGCGGATGGCGCCCTTGGCCCCGCCGTAGATCTTCTCGGCGAAGCGCGTAGCCAGTTCGTCGAAGTGACGATCGCCGCTCATCGGGCGAAGCGCCGTTCGCTGTCGGCGAGCTTGGCGCGCACCGCCTGTTCGAAGTCGATGCCGGCCTCGGCGCAGAACAGCAGCAGATAGAGCACCACGTCGCCGACCTCCTGGCCCGCGTGCTCGCGGACCTCGGCCGGGAGTTGCCGGGACTGCGCCTCGTCCAACCACTGGAAGATCTCCACCAGCTCGCTCATTTCCACGCTGGCAGCCATCGCCAGGTTCTTCGGGCTATGGAAGCGACGCCAGTCATTGGCGTCGCGGATGGCGTGCAGGCGGGTGGTGAGTTCGGCGATGTCCATGGGCTGCTCCGGCGTCGGGAGCGCTAGCTTCGGCTCTCCCCGGTCGCCGTGCAAGCGCCTAGCCGAGTGTCTGCCAACGTCCGCTCAGGTGCGGTGTCTCTTCGCTGCCTTGCACCGTGAAACCGTTTCCCTCGTCCACCAGCAGGCGTGCCTCGCCCGGCAGCAGCAGCGGCTTCTTGAACTGCACCTGCACCGCGTAGCCGGCTGACGGCAGGCTCTCGCCAAGCGCCGCCAGTGCGCGTGACTTCACCCAGAGCCCGTGGGCGATCGCCCGCGGGAAGCCGAATGCCTTGGCGCTGATGGCGCTGAGATGGATCGGGTTGTAATCGCCGGAGATGCGGGCGTAGCGCCGGCCGATGTCCGCTGGTGCCTTCCAGCGGTCCCGTTCGTGCAGCTCGCCATCGACCAGCGTTTCGCGCGGCGGGGCTTCTCCGGGCAGCCTGACGCCACGGCAAAGCAACCGACTGTCGCCTTCCCACAGGAGCCCCAGGGCATCCTCCAATCGGGTGATGAGGCTGAAGGTGGCGCCCTTGTCGTGGGGAGCCAGGCCTTCGGCATGCAGGCTCAGCTGGAAGGGGCCCAGGCCGCCGAGGGGGCGCAGGACACGGATGCTGTTTTCCAGGTGCACCAGGCCCAGCAGCGGGAACGGGAAGTCATTGGCGGTGAGCAATTGCATCTGCAACGCGAACGCCAGGACATGGGGATAGCAGGGCGGCAGGTAGTGCGACTCGGGGTAACCGCAGATCGCGCGGTAGCGCGCCAGTGCCGCTGGATCGACGCTCAACTCGCAGCGCAGGCCGCGCTCGGGCAGCGCCTTGCCGCGAATGCCACGGCGCAATGCTGCGCGCAGGTAGAGCGGAGGGAGCGCCGGTGGCTGTTGCAGTTCGTGCCATTGGGTCATGTCAGGCTCCGATCAGACTCTGGCCACAGACGCGCAGCACCTGGCCGCTGATTCCGGAGGAGGCGGGCTGGGCGAACCAGGCGATCGCCTCGGCGACGTCCTGGGGTTGGCCACCCTGGCCCATGGCGTTCATCCGGCGTCCGGCTTCGCGAATGGTGAAGGGCATGGCCGCCGTCATCGCCGTCTCGATGAAGCCGGGTGCGACGGCATTGATGGTGATGCCGCGCTTGGCAAGCTCCAGCTCCCAGGCCTGCACCAGGCCGACCAGCCCGGCCTTGCTGGTGGCGTAGTTGGTCTGCCCGAAATTACCGGCCAGGCCGCTGGTGGAGGAAACCAGCACGACACGGCCGTTGTCGTGCAGCGCGCCGTTCTCCAGGAGTGTCGCGGTCAGACGCTGCGGTGCGCGCAGGTTAACGGCGAGCACCGCATCCCACTGCTCGGCGCTCATCTTCGCCAGGGTCTTGTCGCGGGTAATGCCGGCGTTATGCACGAGGATGTCGATGCCATCGGGCAGGGCCGCGAGTAGTTCCTCGGGGGCCTGCTCGGCGGTGATGTCCAGTCCCAGTGCCTTGCCGCCGAGGCGCGCGGCCAGCGCCTGGGTGGCCTCGAGGGCCTGGGGCACGTCGAGCAGCACCATCTCTGCGCCGTCACGGGCAAGGGTTTCCGCGATCGCCGCGCCGATGCCGCGCGAGGCGCCGGTGACCAGCGCCCGCTTACCCGCCAGCGGGCGGCTCCAGTCCTTCACAGCATCATGGCCCGACGCGATGCGCACCACCTGCCCGGACACATAGGCGCTTTTCGGCGAGAGGAAGAAACGCAGGGCACCTTCGAGCTGATCCTCGGCGCCCTCGACTACCTCCAGCAACTGCACCGTGCCGCCACGCCGGATTTCTCGGCCCAGGGAGCGGCTGAAGCCTTCCAAGGCGCGCTGGGCACTGGCGGCGAAGGGATCGGCGAGGGTTTCCGGCGGACGCCCGAGGATCACCACGTGGGGATTGCGCGCCAGGCCTTTCAGTGCGGGCTGGAAGAAACTGCGCAAGCCGGCCAATTGCTCGACATCGCTGATCGCCGTGGCGTCGAAGACCAGGGCCTGCAGCTTGGGACCGTGTTCGGCGGTCCAGCGCGGCAGGTCGAGCAGGCCCTCGCGTTCGGCGAAGCAGTCGTCGGCGAGGCGTGGCAGGCTCTCGCGCAGGGCTTCCAGCGCCACGCCCGTGCCGCCCAGCAGCAGGGCGCCTTCCACCACCTTGCCGCGCCCCGCCCGCCAGCGTGCGAGCGGCACCGGTGCCGGCAGGCCTAGGCTGGAGACCAGCTTGCGGCCCAGGTTGGAGTTGGCGAAGGTGAAATAGCGATCATTCATGGAACGCGGCTCCTGCTGAGGCTCTCGAATGTTGACCAGCGTAGGCGAGCAGACGTTCGTCGTCATTTCCGGCGCTGGCGGCTACCCTGCTCACAGGGGATCGTTTTCGTTCTAGGAGTTCCAGCATGGCCCAGACACGCCGCGTCGCCATCGTCGGCGGCAACCGGATACCTTTCGCTCGCTCCAACACCGCTTACGCCACCGCCAGTAACCAGCAGATGCTCACCGCCGCGCTGGAGGGGCTCATCGACCGCTACGCACTGCATGGTGAACGCCTGGGCGAGGTGGTCGCCGGCGCGGTGCTCAAGCACTCGCGCGACTTCAACCTGACGCGCGAATGCGTGCTCGGCTCGCGCCTGGCCCCGGAAACCCCGGCCTACGACCTGCAGCAGGCCTGCGGCACCGGCCTCGAAGCGCTGATCCTGGTCGCCAACAAGATCGCCCTCGGGCAGATCGACTGTGCGGTGGCCGGCGGGGTGGACACTGCCTCCGATGCGCCGATCGGCGTCAATGAGGGGCTACGCAGGATTCTCCTGGAGGCCAATCGCGGCAAGTCCACGGCCGACAAGCTCAAGACGCTGCTGAAGTTGCGGCCCGGGCACCTCAAGCCGGAACTGCCGCGCAACGGCGAGCCGCGTACCGGCCTGTCCATGGGGCAGCATTGCGAGCTGATGGCCCAGCACTGGAAGATCCCCCGTGACGCGCAGGACCAGCTCGCCTGGGAAAGCCACCACAAGCTCGCCGCCGCCTATGCCGAGGGCTGGCAGGACGACCTGATGACGCCGTTCCTGGGCCTGACGCGCGACCAGAACCTGCGTCCGGACATCGACCTGGAAAAGCTCGCCACGCTCAAGCCCGCCTTCGAGAAGGGCTCGCGCGGCACGCTTACCGCCGGCAACTCCACACCGCTCACCGACGGCGCCTCGGTGGTCCTGCTGGCCAGTGAAGCGTGGGCGCGTGAGCGCGGCCTCCCTGTGCTGGCCTATTTCCGCGATGGCGAGGCGGCTGCGGTGGATTTCGTCAGCGGTCGCGAAGGTCTGCTGATGGCGCCGGTGTACGCCGTGCCGCGGTTGCTGGCGCGCAATGGCCTGAGCCTGCAGGACTTCGACTACTACGAAATCCACGAAGCCTTCGCGGCCCAGGTGCTTTGTACCCTGCAAGCCTGGGAAGACGCCGACTACTGCCGGGAGCGCCTGGGATTGGCACAGCCGCTGGGCGCCATCGACCGGGCGAAGATGAACGTCAAGGGCAGTTCGTTGGCGGCGGGGCATCCGTTCGCCGCCACGGGGGGACGTATCGCGGCGAATCTCGCCAAGCTGCTGGCTGCCGCGGGCGACGGGCATCGTGGACTGATCTCCATCTGCGCCGCCGGCGGGCAAGGGGTCACGGCGATTCTCGAGCGTTGAGCAAGGCCGGCCTTTTCATCCGGCGCCTCGGATGGCGGATCGATGATGTGTGATCCACCCGACGCCTGGCGTTTTTGCGTTTTTGCGTTTTGGAGTGGGGGCGTGGCGCTTTCCTCGGTTGGGATGACAGGTTTCGCCTTGCACGGCGAGTCACTTTCTCTTGCCTGCCCAAGAGAAAGTAACCAAAGAGAAGGGCACCCCAGCATCCGGGTCCGTTCGCTGTGCGAACGGACTTCCCTCGCTCCGGCGCTGCACCGGGGGCCGGCCCGTACGGTCCATCCCTGGACCGCACAGGCCTCTCGCCGCCGTCCTGGCGGCTCGCTCCCCTGCGCAACGCCTGCACTCGGCCTCCTGAAGGGGCCCCGGGTGCAAGCCGTGTTATCGGTGGCTACGTTGTCCTTGGCTCGGCCCCGGCCCGCCCCATCCTACGCAAAGACCGGCTTTAGCTCTTTTGTACGGACTCGCAGACGGTGCCGAAGCGCCCCGTTGGTCCGGGTGAACGGAATCGTCGTGTAGGGGGGTGAGCGGCCAGGACGGCCGCGAAAGCCGCGAAGGGGCAGGACGCCCCTTGGCGGCGACCCCCGGAGCGGCGATGGAGTGAACGAACCCCGTCCGCGTCAGCGGGCGGGGCCGGATCGTAGGGGCAGGGGTTTTGGCTACTTTTGCTGCCAAAAGTAGCTCGCCCAGGAGGGCGAAACAGGGAGTTCCGGAGGAACACCGAGAATAGTCCTTTGGCACCGAGGGTCCGGTGCACCTGCTCTAATCCTGAGCCGCTGCCGCTGCGGTTTTACGCCTGGGTATACGAGCGTCGCTTTCCTCTCCCGTGGCCTCGTCCCCGCACCGCTCCGGGACGGTCCTTTGCCGGATCGCACGGACCTCCTCCCGCTCGACGCTCGTGTGGCTTGAGGCCATGCGAGCGCTGGGAGCGCTGGACTAGGCGGCGACGCTCGAAGCGCTAGCGATTCTGCCGATGCTCGATCAACTCATCGACCACCGCCGGATCGGCGAGGGTGGAGGTATCGCCGAGGGCGTCGATCTCGTTGCAGGCGATCTTGCGCAGGATGCGCCTCATGATCTTGCCCGAGCGGGTCTTCGGCAGCCCTGGGGCCCATTGCAGGTACTCGGGTTTGGCGAAGCTGCCGATGTCCTGGCTGACCTTGGCGAGCAGCTCCGCATGCAGCGCATCGCTGGCTTCGGCGCCTTCCATCAGCGTGACGAAGGCGTAGATGCCCTGACCCTTGAGGTCGTGCGGGCAGCCGACCACGGCGGCCTCGGCGATGGCGTCGTGTTGCACCAGCGCGCTCTCCACCTCGGCGGTGCCGATGCGGTGCCCGGAGACGTTGATCACGTCATCCACGCGGCCGGTGATCCACCAGTAGCCGTCCTCGTCGCGGCGAGCGCCGTCGCCGGTGAAGTAGTAGCCGGGGTAGGGCTTGAAGTAGGTATCGATCATCCGTGCGTGGTCGCCATAGACGCTACGGATCTGGCTCGGCCAACTGGCCTTGATCGCCAGCAGCCCCTGGCCGGGACCTTCGATCTCCTTGCCGTCGGTCTCAAGCAGCACCGGCTGTACGCCGAAGAACGGGCGCGTCGCCGAGCCGGGTTTGAGCGCCGTGGCGCCGGGCAGCGGGGCGATCATGATGGCGCCGGTTTCGGTCTGCCACCAGGTGTCGACGATGGGACAGCGACGCTCGCCGACCACATCGAAGTACCATTCCCAGGCTTCCGGGTTGATCGGTTCACCGACCGTGCCGAGCAGCCGTAGGCTGGTGCGCGAGGTCTTCTGAACCGGCGCCTTGCCCTCGCGCATCAGCGCGCGGATGGCGGTGGGCGCGGTGTAGAAGATGTTCACCGCGTGCTTGTCGATCACCTGCCAGAAGCGCGAGGCGTCCGGGTAGCTCGGCACGCCTTCGAAGATCAGCGTGGTGGCGCCATTGGCCAGCGGCCCGTAGACGATGTAGCTGTGGCCGGTGATCCAGCCGACGTCCGCGGTGCACCAGTAGACGTCGCCCTCGTGGTAGTCGAAGACGTACTTGAAGGTCATCGCCGCGCCCAGCAGGTAGCCCCCGGTGGTGTGCAGCACGCCCTTGGGTTTGCCGGTGGAGCCGGAGGTGTAGAGGATGAACAGCGGGTCTTCGGCGTCCATCGGTTCGGCGGGGCAGTCCGGGCTCTGCTCGGCGACGGCGTCCTGGTAGGCGATGTCGCGGCCGTCCTGCCAGGGCACCTCGGCGCCGGTGCGGCGCACCACGATCACGCTGGCGACGTCCGGGCAGTCGCCCAGCGCCTTGTCGACGTTGGCCTTGAGCGGGATGCGTTTGCCGCCGCGCACGCCCTCGTCGGCGGTGATCAGGGTGCGGCAGTCGGCATCCAGGATGCGATCACGCAGGGCGTCCGGGGAGAAGCCGCCGAACACCACCGAATGCACCGCGCCAATTCGCGCGCAGGCGAGCATGGCATAGGCCGCCTCGGGGATCATCGGCATGTAGATGCAGACCCGGTCGCCTTTGGCCACGCCTCGGCTCTTGAGCAGATTGGCCAGGCGGCCGACCGCCTCGTGCAACTGGCGGTAGCTGATGCGCTGGGCATGGGAGGGATCGTCGCCCTCCCAGATAATCGCGGTCTGCTCGCCACGGGTGGCCAGGTGGCGGTCGATGCAATTGGCGGCGACGTTCAGCTTGCCGCCTTCGAACCAGCGTGCCTCACCTCGGGCGAGGTCGCTGTGCTGGACACGTTTCCACGGCTCGATCCAGTCGAGGAAGGCCTTGGCCTGCTCGGACCAGAAGTGCTCCGGTTGCTCGATGGACTGACGATAGAGGCGCGCGTAGGCGTCTTCGTCGAGATGGGCGCGAGCACGCATGGCGTCGCTGACGGGGTGGGTGGCGATCTCGTACATGACGGGTCTCCCTCTTGTTCTGAGTCTGAAGTCTAGGACAAGAGGGAGGCGTCAGGGTGCCGCAGGGGGCGTTTTCGTTCAGCCGCGATGACGACCACGGAAGAAGTCGATCAGGCCCTGGGTAGAGCTGTCATCGGCCGCTTCGGTCTCGTAGGCGGTGAGCTTCTGGTAGACGTCCTTGCCCAGCTCCTTGCCCAGTTCGACGCCCCACTGGTCGAAGGAGTTGATACCCCAGATGACGCCCTGGACGAACACCTTGTGCTCGTACAGCGCGATCAGCGCACCGAGCCGGCGGGGGCTGATGCGTTCGAGTACCAGGGTGTTGCTCGGGCGGTTGCCGGGGATCACCTTGTGCGGCGCCAGGCGCTGCACTTCGTCCTCATCCAGGCCCTTGGCGCGCAGCTCGGCCTCGGCTTCCTCGCGGGTCTTGCCGCGCATCAGCGCCTGGCTCTGCGACAGGCAGTTGGCGTAGAGCCACTGATGGTGGTCGGCGACCGGGTTGTAGCTGACCACCGGGACGATGAAGTCCGAGGGAATCAGCGGCGTGCCCTGGTGCAGCAACTGGTGGTAGGCATGCTGACCGTTACAGCCCACGCCGCCCCAGATGATCGGCCCGGTCTCGCAGGAGACCGGCGTACCGTCCTGGCGCACGCTCTTGCCGTTGGATTCCATGTCCAACTGCTGCAGGTGTTTGACGAAGTTGCGCAGGTAGTGGTCGTAGGGCAGGAAGGCGTGGCTCTGGGCGCCCCAGAAGTTGTTGTACCAGACGCCGAGCATGGCCAGCAGGATCGGCATGTTGTGCTCGAAGTCGCTGTTGGCGAAGTGTTGGTCCATGCTCGCCGCGCCGGAGAGCAGCTCCTTGAAGTTGGACATGCCCACCGCGAGGGCGATCGGCAGGCCGATGGCCGACCACAGCGAGTAACGCCCGCCGACCCAGTCCCACATCGGGAAGACGTTCTTCTCCAGAATGCCGAAAGCCACCGCCGCGACTTTGTTGCTGGTCACCGCGATGAAGTGACGGTAGAGCTTTTCCTGGGTGCCGCCCTTGGCCAGGTACCAGGTTCGCGCCGCTTCGGCGTTCTTCAGCGTCTCCAGGGTCGAGAAGGTCTTGCTGGAGATGATGAACAGGGTGGTCTCGACATTCAGCTTGGCGGTCACCTCGCGGAATTCGCTCCCGTCGATGTTCGCCAGGTAATGGCAGCGCACGCCGTTCTGGGTATAGGGGATCAGTGCCTCGGAGACCAACTGCGGGCCGAGGAAAGAGCCACCGATGCCGATGTTCACCACGTCGGTGATGGTCTTGTCGCTGTAGCCGCGCCACTGGTCGGTGTGGATGCGCCCGACCACATCGGTCATCTGGTTGAGCACCTTGTGCACGTCGGGCATCACGTTGCGCCCGTTGACCTCGACGCAGTCACCCAGCGGGCGGCGCAGTGCGGTGTGCAGCGCCGGGCGTCCTTCGGAGGCGTTCACCGGCTCGCCGATCATCAGCGAGTGGATGGCCTGTTCCACGCCGGCCTCGCGCGCCAGGCTGAAGAGCAGTTCGAGGGTGCGCGGGGTGACCAGGTTCTTGGAATAGTCGAGAAACAGCCCACAGGTGCTCAGGGAGAATTGCTTGAAGCGCTGCGGATCGGCAGCGAAGGCGGCGCGCATGCTGAAGTCGCGCATTTCCTGGCGGTGGTCGAGCAGTGCTTGCCAGGAGGGCAGGGTGGTGACGTCGAGAGGTTGCTGGTAATACGCCATGGGCTTACGGCTTCCTTAGCTGATGCGTGAGGCGTCCGCACGTCGGCGGGCGGCAGTCCCGTGGGATAGACGCGAAAACGGCCGGCAGCGTTCCCCTCGGGAACAGCGGCCGGCCGTGAAGAAACGTCACTACTGTAGCGGAAGCGATGCCTGCGACTGAACCGTCAGATCAATTCCACGCGCAGGTTGTCGATCAGTCGAGTGTTGCCCAGGTAAACCGCGCCGAGCAGGACCAGGTCGCGGTCGCTCGGCTGCGCCGGGCGCAACCCGCGGGCTTCGCGCAGTTCCAGGTAGTCCGGATGGAGCCCCAGTTCCTGCAGCGCCGCGCGCCCCTCGGCGAGCAGCGTAGGGTAGTCGCGGCGACCGCCGCGGATCGCCTCGGCCAGCGCTTGCAATTGGGCGGGGAAGGCCGGTGCCAGGTCGCGCTGGGCGGGCTCCAGGTAGCCGTTGCGCGAGGACAACGCCAGGCCGTCGTCGGCGCGCACGGTGCGTCCGCCGACGATCTCGATGGGCATGTTCAGCTCTTCCACCATGGCGCGGATCACCGCCAACTGCTGGAAGTCCTTCTCGCCGAACACGGCGACGTCCGGCTGGACCATGTTGAACAGCTTGCAGACCACGGTGGAGACGCCGTCGAAGTGCCCCGGGCGACTGGCGCCGCAGAGCCCTTCGCTGACGCCGGGGACCACCACCTTGACCTGGCGGTCCATGCCGTGGGGGTACATTTCCTCGACGTTGGGGGCGAACAGCAGGTCGCAGCCGGCTTCCGCCAGTTGCCGCTGGTCTTCGGCGAGGGTGCGCGGATACTTGTCCAGGTCTTCGCTGGGGCCGAACTGCAGGGGATTGACGAAGATGCTGGCGACCACGAAGCCGGCGCGCTGGCGGGCATTGCGCAGCAGCGAGATGTGCCCGGCATGCAGATTACCCATGGTCGGCACCAGGCCGATGCGCTGGCCGGCGGCGCGGGCCGCTGCCACGGCCTGACGCAGTTCGGCGATGCTATGCACGGTGATCATGCGTTGAACCCGTGTTCGGCGGCGGGGAACTGGCGGCTCTTCACCGCCTGCGCGTAGGCCGTCAAAGCGCCCTGGATATTCGCCTGGCCGGCCATGAAGTTCTTCACGAACTTGGGCACGCGGCCGGTGAGCGACAAGCCGAGCATGTCGTGCAGCACCAGCACCTGGCCGTCGGTATCCGGACCGGCACCGATGCCGATTACCGGGACCTTGGCGGCACGGGAGATGCGTGCGGCCAGTTCGCTGGGCACGCACTCGAGCAGCAGCATGGCGGCGCCAGCGGCTTCCAGGGTGCGTGCTTCGTCGAGTAGCTTCTGTGCCGCCTCATCACCGCGTCCCTGCACCTTGTAGCCGCCGAACAGATTCACTGCCTGCGGCGTCAGGCCCAGGTGGACGCAGGCCGGCACGCCGCGTTCAGCCAGTGCGGTCACCGTCTCGGCCAGCCAGGCGCCGCCTTCGAGCTTGACCATGTGGGCGCCGGCGCGCATCAGCTCGGCGCAGTTTTCCAGCGTGCGGGTGAGGTCGGTGTTGGCCATGAACGGCAGGTCGGCGAGGACCAGGGCACCGGCATTGCCACGTGCCACGTTGGCCGTGTGGTAACACATGTCGGTCATGCTGACCGGTACGGTGCTGTTGTGGCCCTGCAGGACCATGCCCAGCGAATCGCCTATCAGCAGGACTTCCACACCGGCCGCGCAGCTGGCGGCGGCGAAGGTGGCGTCGTAGCTGGTCAGCATGACGATCTTTTCACCCCGCGACTTGAGATCGCGCAGGGTGGACAGGGTAGTGACAGGCATCAAGTGTGTCCTCTCGCAGGCGGTGTGGGGCCAGCGCAACCGCACCGTTCGCCCTGCCGCCCGATCTCTGCCGGTTATGTCTACCGGCTCTGTGGGCCAGGGGCGCTATAGTCCCGGTGGCGACCGTGCAAGTCAATTGCCGGGCAGGCGCTCCAGCCCTTCGCGGGGGCAGTCCTGCAGCCATTGCTGCAGGGGGCGGCCGTCCGGCAGTTGCAGCTGCGCCGGAGCGATCTCGGCCAGTGGATAGAGCACGAAGGGGCGCGCGTGCATGTGGTAGTGCGGGACCTGCAGGCGCGGCAGATCGATGCGCTTCTCGCCGAACAGCAGGATGTCCAGGTCCAGCGTTCGCGGCCCCCAGCGCTCTGCCTTGCGCTCGCGGCCATGCTCGCGTTCGATGCGCTGCAGTTCGTCGAGCAGCGCCAGGGGTTGCAGGTCGGTATCCAGCGCCGCTACCGCATTGGCGTACTGCGGTTGGTCGGCAGGTCCGAGGGGCTCGCTGGAATAGAAGGAAGACACCGCAACCAGGCGAGTGGATGGCAGGACGCGCAGCGCATCGACGGCTTCGTGCAGTTGCCGCAGGGGGTCGCCCAGGTTGCTGCCCAGGCCGAGGTAGACGCGCTGGCTCATTCGCCGGCGGAACCTTCGTTACGCGGGCCACGCCGGCGACGGCCGCCGCTGCGCCGGCGCTTGCGGGGGGCGCCCTCATCCTTGCTGCCGAGGTCGCGGATCATCCGCCGCCGCTCGCTGTCGTCGGCGTCCTGGTAGTCTGTCCACCAGTCACCCAGGCCGTCGGTACGCTCGCCGGCGCTTTCGCGCAGCAGCAGGAAGTCATAGCCGGCGCGGAAGCGCGGGCTTTCCAGGAGCTGGTCGGCACGTTTGCCGCTGCGGCGCGGCAGGCGCTCCTGCATGTCCCAGATTTCGCGCATCGGAATGCTGAAACGCTTGGGCACGGCGGTACGACGGCACTGGGCGAGGGTGATGTCGTGGGCGGCTTCCTGCATCGCAGGGATCGGCGGCAGGCCACGATCCTGGTGGTAGAGCACGCGGGCGGGCAACGCCGGCCAAAGCAGGGCGGCGAAGAGGAACGCGGGGGTGACCGGTTTGCCCTGGGCGATGCGCTCGTCGGTGTTGGCCAGCGCCTGACGGACCAGTGCGGTGACGTATTCGCTGTCGTGGCGCATGGCCTGGGCGGTGGCTGGGAACAGCGGCGCGAACAGGTCGTACTCCAGCAGCAGTTCGAAGGTGCGCTCCGCGTAGCCGGAAAGCAGCAGCTTGATCACTTCGTCGTACAGGCGCGCGGAAGGAATGTCTTCCAGCAGGTGCGCCAGGCGGCGGATCGGCTCGGCGCTGTGGCGCTCGATCTCGAAGTCCAGCTTGGCGGCGAAGCGCACCGCTCGGAGCATGCGTACCGGGTCCTCCTGGTAGCGCTGCTCGGGCACGCCGATCAGCCGCACCAGGCGGTTGCGGATGTCATGCACGCCGTTGGCGTAGTCGAGAATGCGCCCGGTGACCGGGTCGTAGTAGAGCGCGTTGATGGTGAAGTCGCGGCGTTGGGCGTCATTCTCCAGGGTGCCGTAGACGTTGTCGCGCAGAATGCGACCGCTCTCGTTGCGCACGCCCAGCGGATTGTCGTCCTCGTCATCCTCGGCGATCGGGTGGTTGGCGCGGAAGGTGGCGACCTCGATGATCTCGCGGCCGAACTGCACGTGAGCTAGCTTGAAGCGGCGGCCGATCACCCGGGCATTGCGAAATTGCGCGCGGACCTGCTCGGGGGTGGCGTTGGTTGCCACGTCGAAGTCCTTCGGCGTCATGTCCAGCAACAGATCGCGGACACAGCCGCCAACGGTGTAGGCCTGATAGCCGGCTTTCTGCAGACGCTCGACCACGTTCACCGCGTTACGACTGATGCGCTGGCGCTGCAGTGCGTGCTGACGCTCGCCGATGACGGTCGGTGTGCTGCGGGTCTGCTGGGGGCGGAGGCGGGGAAAACGAAAGGACTGGAACAGCTTCTTCAGCATGGGCGGCACTGTTGTCGAGGTGGGCGACCGGACAGGGCGCCGGACGGAAACCGCGGATTTTAGCACTGCCTAGAACAATATGCACTTGACAAGCGACTCGGGGGGACTCTCGTCCCCCCGAACCAGGCCTGCATTTTGTTGTTCTCGAGGTTCCGGGTCTTGTTGTTTTTGTTACCCGGCTCACCAGTCGGCCCGGAGGCCGGTGGCGATCTCCCAAAATCGGGAGCCAAGAGCAAACGGATTACTTTGGACGCTGAGGTCGTGAGCGCTTGCGCGTTCTACCGATTATCGTCGCTGCCTGGCGCAGTCTTGTTCTCGTCAATCGGTCCGGGTCGCCCCGGGGACATCCTCTCCAAAAGAATCAGTTAGCTGCGCCTCCGCTGTCTTGTCGTTGTTATGCTGGAGCCGTTTCGTGTTGTTCTTGTTGGGTTCGGGTTTGTTGTTTTTGTTGTGCTCGAACTAAAGCATTTGCTGTGCCAACTTTTGGTATTGCTTGTAAAACAATGAGTTAGTGAAATCTGGGCGATTTCGGGAGCCGCCCGGGAGGTGCTTTCGTTACCGTCGCGCCCGCCCGTCTGTTACGCCGGCACGGGTGCGGTAACACCCGGAATAGACGCATCCCACACTCAGCCGGCGGTGCTGCTGCTTTTACGCCGTGGAATCCCCAGGCGCTGGCGACGTTCCCAGAGGCATTTGCGGCTGATGCCGAGCTTGCGGGCCAGTTCGGTCTCGGTCATGTGCTCCTGGTGCTCGAGGACGAAGTGCTGGAAGTAGTCCTCCAGCGACAGGTCCTCGGTCGGCTCCAGGCTCTGGCTTGCGCTGCCGTTGGGGGCCATCTCGAAGTCGTCGTCGTCGAGTTCGGCGAGCTCGACATCGATGCCCAGCAGCTCGGCGGAGATCGTCGGTCCCTCGCAGAGAATGCTCGCTCGCTCGATGGCGTTTTCCAGTTCACGTACGTTGCCCGGCCAGCTGTACTGGCGGATGGCGCGCTCGGCATCGGCGCCGAAGCGCAGGCCGTCCTGCCCGGTGCGTGCGCCCTGACGGGTGAGGAAGGCACGAGCGATTTCCAGGACGTCGTTGCCACGTTCACGCAGCGGCGGCAAACGCAGGGCGATGACGTTCAGGCGGTAGTAGAGGTCTTCGCGAAACTGCCCGGTCTTGGCGAGGGTCTTGAGATCGCGGTGGGTGGCGGCTATCAGTCGTACGTCGACCTTCTGCGACTGCACCGAACCCACCCGGCGTATCTCGCCTTCCTGCAGCACGCGCAGCAGGCGAGCCTGGGCTTCGAGCGGCAGCTCGCCGATCTCGTCGAGGAACAGCGTGCCACCATCGGCGGCCTCCACCAGGCCGGTACGGCTGGCGCTGGCGCCAGTGAACGCGCCCTTCTCGTGACCGAACAGTTCGGATTCGATCAGGGTTTCCGGAATCGCCGCGCAGTTCACCGAGATCAGGGGCGCCTTGGCGCGGCGCGAGAGGTTGTGCAGGGCGCGTGCGACCAGTTCCTTGCCGGTGCCGGACTCGCCTTGGATGAGCACCGTGGAGTCGGTGGGCGCGACCTTGCGGATCTTCGCGTAGAGATCCTGCATGGGGCTGCAGGTGCCGATGATGCCGATGTCACCGGTGGCCGGCGCGACGGCATCGGCCTGGGAGGCGGGGGCTTCGCCGCGGTTGCCACGGGAGCGCAGTGTCTGCGCCACCGCCTGGAGCATCTCGTCATGGTCGAAGGGCTTGGCGATGTAGTCCACCGCGCCGAGCTTCATCGAGTCCACCGCCGAGCGCAGGCTGGCGTAACTGGTCATGATCAGCACCGGGGTGCCGGCGGCCAGGCCGATCATCTCGGTGCCCGGGGCGCCGGGCAGGCGCAGGTCGCTGATCACCAGGTCGAAATCGGGAATGCTGTAGCGCTCGCGGGCTTCTGCCACCGAGCCGGCCTCGCTGACCTGGTACTGGTTGCGTTCCAGCAGCCGGCGCAGGGCGGAGCGGATGATGGTTTCGTCTTCGACGATGAGGATATGAGGCATTAAAAGGCTCTCTCGACGGTCTGCGGGCGGGGGAGCCTTCGCTGCCAAGTGGCAGCGGGCCCGGCCGACGCCTTCAGAGGGCAGTGGAGTTCGTCTCGACATGCCTCGGCAAACGCACCCTGAAACGGGTGCCGCGCAGGGTCTGCGGGTCGGCCGGGCTGTCGAATGTTATCTGTCCATAATGCTCTTCCACGATGGAATAGACCAGCGCGAGGCCCAGCCCGGTTCCTTTGCCGGGGTCCTTGGTGGTGAAGAAGGGCTCGAACAGGCGGTCGCCGATGTCTTTGGGAATGCCGCTGCCCTGGTCCTCGACGATGAGCTCGACGCTTTCCGCGTCGGCACTGGAGCTGACACGCACCAAGCCGCCGTCGGGCGAGGCATCGCGGGCGTTGGCGAGCAGGTTGACCAGCACCTGTGTGAGGCGCTGGGGATCGCCTTCGGCGAGGTGCGCCGGGTCGCAGAGGTTGTGGAACACCACGTCGACGCTCTTCTTGTTCAGCGAGAGCAGGGCGATGGCCTGCTGCGAGATCTCGGCCAGGTTCACCGACTCGCTTTCCTGCTGGCGACCGCCGGCGTGGGCGAAGTTCATCAGCGACTGCACGATGCGGGTGACGCGGCGCGTCTGCTCGATGATCTGCCCGCCGATCTCGATGAGTTCAGGGTCGTCCTTGCGCTCCTCGCGGAGAATCTGCGCCAGGCAGTCGATCCCGGTGATCGGGTTGCCGATCTCGTGGGCGACGCCAGCGGCCAGGCGGCCGATACTCGCCAGGCGTTCGGAGTGCACCAGCTTCTCTTCCAACGACTGGATGCCGGTCTGGTCCTCGACCAGCAGGACCAGACCGCTGCTGCCCGGCGCCAGCGGTTCGTCGATCGCCGCCTTGTGCAGGTTCAGCCAGCGCGCACGTCCCTCGACGGTCAGTCGGCGCTTATACTGGTGCTCGTCGCGCGCCTCGGCGAAGCGCTCCAGCAGGCCTTTCCAGGGCTCGTCTAGGCTCGCTAGGCGTGAGCCGACCACACGGCTGGCGGCGATTCCGGTGAGTTCCTCCATGCAGCGGTTCCACATGAGGATCTCCTGGTCCTTGGCCAGGGAGCAGACGCCCATCGGCAGCTCCTGCAAGGTCTGCCGATGGTAGCGGCGCAGGGCGTCGAGCTCTGCGGCCAGGCCCGTGAGGCGCGACTGGTAGTCCTCCAGGCGGCTCTCGATGAAGTGGATGTCCTCGGTGACATAGCCGCTGGCGTTGGCCTTGTAGGGCAGGAAGGTCTCGACCATCTCCTGCGCCACGCTCGGTCCCATCAGCCCGGAGAGGTTCGCCTCGATGCGGTCGCGCAGGCGTCGCAGGGCGTAGGGGCGGTGCTCATCGAAGGGCAGGTGCAGGTCGCTCAGCGCCTGCTGTACCTCGCGTTGCGCGCTCTTGGCGCCCAGCGGTGTAGCCAGCTGGGTGGCGAATTCCTGGGGCGAACCGGCCTGCAGCTCGCGGCGCGCCGGTCGGCGTACGTTGTCCACCGCGCAGGCCTCGGCGGCGCTGCGCTCTTCGGCGGAGGTCTGGGTGAACAACGAGACCAGGGTGAAGACCAGGACGTTGGCCGCCAGCGAGGCGATGGCCGCCAGGTGCCAACTGCGGTCGTCGAGGCTGTAGATCACGCCGGACAGTGGCAACTGGAAACCTTCCAGATTGCCGATGAGCGGCGCCAGCATGGTCAGCGCCCAGACCGAGGCACCCGCGGCGAGGCCGGCGAGGAAGCCGCGGCGGTTGGCGGGCTGCCAGTAGAGCACCGAGAGTGCCCCAGGCAGGAACTGCAGGGTGGCGACGAAGGACACGATGCCCAGGTAGGACAGGTCGCGCTTGGCGCCGAGCATCAGGTAGAAGCCGTAGGCGGTGAGGATGATCGCGGCGATCAGCCCGCGGCGCGTCCAGCGTAGCCAGCGATAGATGTTGCCGCCGGTAGGTGGCTGGTAGAGCGGCAGGACCAGATGGTTGAGCGCCATGCCCGACAGCGCCAGGGTGGAGACGATCACCAGGCCACTGGAGGCCGACAGGCCGCCGACGTAGGCGAGCAGCACCAGCGCCGAATTGCCTGTGGTCAGCCCCAGGCCCAACGCGAAGTATTCCGGATCGGTCTCCACGCCCATCTTCAGGCCGGCCCAGAGGATCAGAGGCACGGCCAGGCTCATCAACAGCAGCAGCAGCGGCAGACCCCAGCTGGCGCTGAGCAGCGCACGGGGTTCGATGTTCTCGGTGAAGGTCATGTGGAACATGTGCGGCATGACGATCGCCGAGGCGAAGAACACCAGCAGCAGGGTGCGCCAGGGACCTTCCTGCAGCGGCGTGTGCAACGTGGTCAGCGCGCTCTGGTTGTCCAGCAGCCAGCGTTCCAGCCCGGAGGCGCCGTGAAACACGGAGATGAAGGCGTACAGGCCGATGCCGCCGAGGGCGCACAGCTTGACCACCGATTCGAAGGCGATCGCGAACACCAGGCCGGAATGCTTCTCGCCGCTGGCGATGTGGCGCGCGCCGAAGAGGATGGTGAAGAGGATCAGTAGGACGCAATAGGACAGCGCCACTCGCGCCTTCACCGGAGCGTGGGTGAGCAGGGCGATGGCGTCGGTCACCGCCTGGACCTGCAAGGCCAGCAGCGGTAGCAGGCCGAGCAGCATGAACAGGGTGGTCAGGGTGCCGACCCAGGTACTACGGAAGCGGAACGCGAAGAGATCCGCCAGCGACGAGAGCTGGTAGGTGCGGGTGATGCGCAGGATCGGGAACAACAGCACCGGCGCCAGCATGAAGGCTCCGGAGACCCCCAGGTAGCTGGCGAGGAAGCCATAGCCGTACTGGTAGGCCAGTTCGACGGTGCCATAGAACGCCCAGGCGCTGGCATAGGCGCCCAGCGACAGGGTGTAAACCAGCGGGTGGCGGATAATCCGGCGCGGAATCGCGCCGCGGTCGCTGAGCCAGGCGACGCTGAACAGGGCAAGCAGGTAGAGCGCGCTGATGCCGAGCAACTGGCCGAGGCTAAAGCTCATCGCTGTCCCTCCCGGTCTGCAGCAGCACGGTGACCACGATGAGAATCAGCCACAGCAGGTAGGGGCGATACCAGGCGCCGTTGGGGTCGATCCACCAGTCCATGATGGCCGGCGAGAAGAGGTAGATGCCGACCACCAGGAGCAGCACCAGTCGGTAGATGTACATGTCGCGGTCTGTGTCTGATCAAGGACTACCGTTTATACGGACTGTGGCGCCACTTGGCGAGCGGCCTTCAGCGCAGGCCCGCCTCGGCCAGGCTTGGGCTACGCGGCAGCCGCGCCGGGTTCCAGTGCGCCACGCCCCAGGCGAGCACTTCCTCCACGCAGGCGTCGGCCAGGGCCGGCTCCGTGGGCTGGCCCAGGGCGCGCAGGGCGCGTAGCAGGAGCGGCGCGGCCTGGTCGGTGGGCAGCGGTGGGGTGCGGTAGCGCTTGCCGAGCTTGTGGCCGTCCGGCTGCACGATCAGCGGGACGTGCAGATAGCTGGGGGCGGGCAGGCCGAGCAGTTCCTGCAGGTACAACTGGCGTGGCGTGGAGTCGAGCAGGTCGGCGCCGCGGACGATCTGGCGTACGCCCTGCAGGCCGTCGTCGAGCACCACCGCCAATTGGTAGGCGTACAGGCCATCACGGCGCTGGATGACGAAGTCGCCGACTTCACGTCCCAGATGCTGGGCGAAATGCCCCTGCAGGCGATCATCGAAGGCGTACTCGAGTGCGGGCACACGCAGGCGGATGGCGGCGTCGTGGCGCTGGTGCAGGGCATTACGACAGGTGCCGGGGTAAATGGGCTGATCTTCGAGCTGCTTGCGCGAACAGCGGCAGGCGTAGGCCAGGCCGCTGCCCAGCCAGTGCTCGATCACCTCGGCGTAGGCGGTGTGACGGCGACTCTGGTAGAGCACTTCGCCGTCCCAGTGCAGGCCATAGGCGTCCAGCGTGCGCAGGATCGCATCGGCTGCGCCGGGTACTTCCCGGGGTGGGTCCAAGTCCTCCATACGCAGCAGCCAGCGCCCGCCAACGGCACGGGCGTCCAGATAGGAGGCGAGGGCGGCGACCAGCGAGCCGAAGTGCAGGTAGCCGCTGGGCGTCGGGGCGAAGCGGCCGACATAGTCTGTTTCGGGCATGCAGCGATTATGGCAGTAGCAGGAGGGGGCCGGCGAGGGCGTCCCCCTCGCCACAACGAAAACGGGGCGCCAAAGCGCCCCGTTTCGTGACATCGCAGTCCGACTCAGGAGCCGATCTGCTTTTCCTTGATTTCCGCGAGCGTCTTGCAGTCGATGCACAGCGTCGCGGTGGGGCGGGCTTCCAGGCGGCGAATGCCGATCTCGACGCCACAGGAATCGCACCAACCGTATTCCTCGTCCTCGATCAGTTGCAGCGTCTCGTCGATCTTCTTGATCAGCTTGCGCTCACGATCGCGGGTACGCAGCTCGAGGCTGAATTCTTCTTCCTGGGTGGCGCGGTCGGCAGGGTCGGCGAAGTTGGCCGCTTCTTCCTGCATGTGGCTGACGGTCCGGTCGACCTCTTCCATCAGCTCCTTCTTCCACTTGTTGAGAATCGCAACGAAGTGCGCGCGCATGGGCTCGCCCATGTACTCTTCGCCGGGCGTTTCCTTGTAGGGTTCGTAGCCGCGGTTCAATGCGGGCTGTTCACTCGTTGTTGGCATGGATGACCGCCTCTCGATGTTCTTGATCCATTGCGCAGCAGCGTCCTTCGCCGGCTGGCCCGGCCCCTCGTCTGCAAGCCGGCGAACTTACCAGATCGCCGGAGGCCGCGCTACTCCCCGCTTTGCTGTGCTGTGGCAGGCGTAACGCCTCCGTTAGAATGCCACTTCCACCCCATAGCGCCTCTATATAAAGGAAGGGTCGATGTCCCACCCCTACAGCGCCCGCAGTCGCGCCATCGAGCCGTTCCAGGTGATGGCGCTGCTGGCCCGCGCCAATGAGCTGCAGGCTGCCGGCCATGACGTCATCCATCTGGAGATCGGCGAGCCGGACTTCACCACCGCCGCGCCCATCGTCGCCGCCGGGCAGGCCGCACTGGCTGCCGGGCATACCCGCTACACCGCGGCACGCGGGCTGCCGCAGCTGCGCGAGGCCATCGCCGGTTTCTACGCCGGGCGCTACGGGTTAAGCATTGACCCCGAACGCATCCTGATTACTCCCGGCGGTTCCGGCGCACTGCTGCTGGCCAGCAGTCTGTTGGTCGATCCGGGGCGTCACTGGCTGCTGGCCGACCCGGGCTACCCCTGCAACCGGCATTTCCTGCGCCTGGTCGAGGGCGCCGCGCAACTGGTGCCGGTCGGCCCCGCGGAGCGCTATCAGCTCGATCCGCGCCTGGTGGCGCGGCACTGGGACGCAGACAGCGTCGGCGCGCTGGTCGCCTCGCCGGCCAATCCCACCGGCACCCTGCTGTCGCGGGAAGATCTGGCCGCGCTCTCCGCTGCCCTGCGCGAGCGCGGCGGGCATCTGGTGGTGGACGAGATTTACCACGGCCTCACCTACGGGACGGATGCCGCCAGCGTGCTGGAGGTGGACGACGAGGCCTTCGTACTCAACAGCTTCTCCAAGTATTTCGGCATGACCGGCTGGCGTCTGGGTTGGCTGGTGGCACCGCCTGCGGCGGTGGGCGAGCTGGAGAAACTGGCGCAAAACCTCTACATCAGCGCGCCGAGCATGGCCCAGCATGCTGCGCTGGCGTGCTTCGAGCCCGCCACCCTGGAGATTCTCGAGGCACGCCGCGAGGCCTTCGCTCAGCGCCGCGACTTCCTCCTGCCGGCGTTGCGCGAGCTGGGGTTTCGTATCGAGGTCGAGCCCCAGGGCGCTTTCTATCTCTACGCAGACATCAGTGCCTTCGGCGACGATGCCTTCGCCTTCTGCCGACATTTCCTGGAGACCCGCCACGTGGCCTTCACGCCGGGACAGGACTTCGGTCGTCACCTGGCCAGCCGTCACGTGCGCTTCGCCTATACCCAGGACTTGCCGCGTCTGGAGCAGGCGGTGGAGCGCATCGCGCTCGGCCTGCGCGAGTGGCGTGGCTGATGCGCTTCGATCCGCCCCTGCAGCCTGCCCGCCTGGTACGGCGCTACAAGCGCTTTCTCGCCGATGTCATCACCGATGACGGCGAGGCGCTGTGCATCCACTGCCCGAACACCGGCTCGATGCTCAACTGCATGGCCGAAGGCGGGCGTGTCTGGCTGCAGCGCTCGAGCGATCCCAAGCGCAAACTGTCGGCTACCTGGGAGCTGGGTGAAACGCCCCATGGGAGGCTCGCTTGCATCAATACCGGTCGTGCCAATGCCCTGGTCGAGGAAGGGTTGCGAGGCGGGGTGATCAGCGAGCTTGCGGGTTTTCTCTCGTTGCGCCGTGAGGTGCGCTACGGACAGGAAAACAGCCGCGTCGATTTTCTCCTGGAATACCCCGATGGGCCGCTGTACCTGGAGGTGAAGAGCGTCACCCTGGGCTTTGCCGACGACCCGGTGGCGGCCTTTCCGGATGCGCGCACCCAGCGTGGCGCCAAGCACCTGCGTGAGCTGGCGGCACTGGCGCGCGATGGCGTGCGCTGTGCGCTGCTCTACTGCGTGAATCTTTCCGCTGTCGAGGCGGTGCGCGCCGCCGAGGAGATCGATCCGGCCTACGCTCAGGCGCTGCGTGAGGCGCGTGCCGCCGGCGTGCAGGTACTGGCCTACGGGGCGCAGCTATCGCCTGAGGAGATCCGCCTGGTACGGCCGCTACGCGTCGTCCTCTAGCCACAGCCAGCCTTCCCGCTCTTCGCAAGGCAAGCCTCGCAGGCGTTCGCCCGCGCAGGGTCCGGTGACGCACTCGCCGTCCTCGATGAGAAACAGCGCGCCATGCACCGAGCAGCGCAGAAGGCTGCCGCTGTCGTCGAGAAAGTCATCCTCGCGCCAGTTCAGGGCCACACCCCGGTGCGGGCAGTGGTTGTGATAGACGTAGGCGCGCCCATCGCGGCGTACCGCCAGCAATGCCAGGTCTTCCAGTTGCAGGGCCCGGGCCTGGCCCTCCTCCAGCGTCTGGCTGGAACACAGTCGTTTCATGTTCACCTCCGTGGCACGGGATTATCCCCTGGGCGCACGGCGACCGCGAGTCGATGCTCTACATGAAACATCCTCGCAGATGAGATTGATTTGTATCTGCGTGCGCGCGTCGTTATGCTGCGGTCTTCCTGCCTGCTCCGGCCGTAGCGACGAATGCTTCTGTCTCCCAGATGCCGCAGGCGCTGCTCAAGACCTGGCGGGCGTTGGTTGAATCCCCGCAAAGCCTGGAGGTGAGCCATGAAGTACCTGGTCTGTGGACTGTTGATGCTGGCCGGGTTGCCGGCGTCAGCCGAGCAGGTTGCGCAGCGGGTGGTCAGTGCGGGCGGTTCGATCAGCGAGTGGGTGGTGGCCCTGGGGGCGCAGGAGCGTCTCGTCGGCGTCGATACCACCAGCCTCAACCCGCCGGCGTTGCGGCAATTGCCGAGCGTTGGTTACCAGCGGCAGTTGTCCGCCGAGGGGGTATTGGCGTTGCGCCCGCAACTCGTGCTGGGCAGCGAGGAAATGGGGCCTCCGCCGGTTCTCGAGCAGTTGCAGGCTGCCGGCGTGAGGGTCGAGCGCCTATCGGCGCAGCCCAGCGAGGCGGCGCTGGATGACACCCTGACGCGCCTGGGGATGCTGCTCGGTGCGCGCGGAAAAGCTGCGCAACTGGCCAAGGACTTTCATGCCGAGTTACAGCAGCGCAGCGCGTGGATACGCCAGGCCCGGGGCGACGGCCGGGCCCCGGGCGTGCTGCTGGTGCTCAGTCATGCCGGTGGTAGTACCCTGGTCGGCGGGCGTGATACGGCGGCTGACTGGCTGATTCGCCGCGCCGGTGGCCGCAACCTGGCGACCCACGACGGCTACAAGCCGCTCTCCGCCGAGGCCCTGACCGGTCTGGATGCCGATGTGCTGATCGTCAGCGACCGCAGCCTCGGCGAAGCGGCGGCGCGTGAAGCGTTGCTCAGCGCGCAACCGGCATTGGCCCATGGGCGCGCCGCGCGCGAGGGGCGTATCCTTGGCCTCGATCCGACGCTGTTGGTCGGCGGTCTCGGCCCTCGGATCCCGCAGGCGCTGGAGTGGTTGTCGCAGCGTTTCTATCCTTCCGCCGAAACGGTCGAACAAGATCCTCGATGAGTCCCCCGTTGTCCCCGCGAAGCCTGTTCGTCACCCTTGCGCTGCTCCTGTTGCTGGCCTTCTGGCTGTCGCTGGCGCTGGGCCCGGTGAGTCTGCCGTTGGGCGATACGCTGCGCGCCGGGCTGTCGCTGGCGGGGCTCTCACCGGGTGATGCGGATCTGGCCCAGGCCGAGTTGATCATCGGGCGAATCCGCCTGCCGCGGGCCTTGCTGGGGCTGGCGGTGGGCGCGGTGCTGGCGCTGGCCGGGGTCGCGATGCAGGGCCTGTTTCGTAATCCGCTGGCCGATCCGGGATTGGTTGGCGTCTCCAGTGGCGCGGCACTGGGCGCTGCCCTTGCGATCGTCATGGGCGCCGAGCTGGGTGGACTGCCGCCGCTGCTGGAGCCCTATCTGCTGTCGCTCTGCGCGTTCGCCGGCGGACTGCTGGTGACCGCCCTGGTCTACCGCCTCGGGCGTCAGAACGGGCGTACCAGCGTCGCCACCATGCTGCTCGCTGGCATCGCACTGACAGCGCTGGCGGGGGCGCTGATAGGCCTGTTCACCTACCTTGCCGACGATGCCACCCTGCGCAGCCTGACGTTCTGGAATCTGGGTAGCCTCAATGGCGCCAGCTACGCGCGGCTGTGGCCATTGCTGCTGGTGGTGCTGGCGGTCGCCCTGTGGTTGCCGCGCCGGGCCGCGGCGCTCAACGCTCTGTTGCTCGGCGAGTCGGAGGCGCGTCACCTGGGTTTCGACGTCGAACGGCTGAAGGCCGAGCTGGTGTTCTGTACCGCGCTCGGTGTGGGGGCCGCGGTCGCTGCGGCGGGGCTGATCGGCTTCGTCGGCCTGGTGGTTCCGCACCTCGTGCGGTTGCTCTGCGGTCCCGATCATCGCGTGTTGTTGCCGGCGGCGGCGCTTGCCGGTGGCGCGCTGCTGCTCTTCGCCGACCTGGCGGCACGCTTGGTGCTGGCGCCGGCGGAACTGCCCATCGGGATCGTCACGGCGCTGATCGGTGCGCCGTTCTTTCTCTGGCTGCTGGCACGGGGACGTCACTGATGCTCACTGCCCAGGGATTGTGCGTGCGGCGCGCCGGCCGGGAGGTGCTCTCGGCCATCGACCTGTCGCTGCAGCCGGGGGAAGTCTTCGGCGTACTGGGCCCCAACGGCGCCGGCAAGAGCACCTTGCTGGGCGCGCTCTGCGGCGAGCTGCCGGCGTACGCCGGTGGCGTCAGTCTGCACGGGCGCACGCTGCGCGACTGGGAGGGGGCGGCTCGGGCACGCCAACTGGCAGTGCTGCCGCAGCAGTCGCAACTCGGCTTCGCCTTCCGCGTCGAGGAGGTGGTCGGCATGGGGCGCCTGCCGCATGCCAGCGGTCGCCAGGCGGACGCGGCCGTCGTCGAGCAGGCGCTGCACGCTGTCGATGCGAGCTACCTGATGGGGCGCAACTACCTGAGGCTGTCCGGCGGCGAGCGCCAGCGCGTACATCTGGCGCGGGTCTTCGCCCAGCTCTGGCCGGGTGAGTCAGGGCAGGTGCTGCTGCTCGACGAACCGACCGCGGCACTCGATCCGCTACACCAGCACAGCATCCTGCAAGCGGCCACTGCGATCGCTGCACGGGGTGTGGCGGTGCTGGTGATTCTCCACGACCTGAACCTCGCCGCCCGTTATTGCGATCGCCTGCTGCTGCTCGAGGGTGGCCGTGCGAGCCGCCTGGGAGCCACGGCACAGGTGCTTGAGGCCGACGCGATCCGCGCGGTGTTCGGCCTCGATGTGCTGGTCCAGCGTCACCCCGAACGCGACCATCCGCTGGTGGTGGTGCGCTGATCGCGATTCGCCTGGCGAGCGCCGGGCGGCGTTAGACTCAGGGCTGTCTGTCTGCCCTGGATACCCGTCATGCGCCTCCTGCTGCTCGCCTTGTCGCTCTCGCTTGCCGCCTGCCAGGCGTTGCCACCGTTGCCGCGCTGGCAGACGGAGGAGGGGCGTGAGGCGGCGGAATTCGGGCGCATCGTCGATCTGCACAGCGGTGAGAGCCTGACCCCCCGGCAACTGCTGCGGCGTCTGGCGAAGGCGCCACGGCTGTTGGTCGGAGAGCGGCATGA
Organism: Pseudomonas sp. R4-15; assembly: GCF_055768815.1. Lineage (NCBI taxonomy): Bacteria > Pseudomonadati > Pseudomonadota > Gammaproteobacteria > Pseudomonadales > Pseudomonadaceae > Pseudomonas > Pseudomonas sp. R4-15. The sequence goes on along the minus strand of NZ_CM147293.1, from coordinate 18,454 downwards.
CAACCCCGACCACCATGCGCTGGAGTTGTGGCTGCTGCAGGCGCTGGAAAGCCGCAGGCCCCAGGGCAGCCTTCTGCTGGAAATGCTCGAGCCGGACCAACAGCCGCTGATTGTGGCTGTCCGCGAACAACGGCCTGCGGACGCTCAGCTACCGGCGGCGCTGGCCTGGCGCGATGGCTGGGACTGGTCGCTCTATGGCCCCTTGCTGAGGCACGCACTGGCGCAGTCCTATCCGCTGTTTGCGGCCAATCTCGGGCGCGATGAGTTGATGAAGGTCTATCGCCAGCCGCCCACCCTGGCCGGACCCCGCGCATCGGCGCCGGTCGTGCGCGAGGCGTTGCTCGGGCAGATCCGTGAGTCACACTGCGGCAAGCTGCCGGAAAGCCAGTTGCCGGCGATGCTGGCCGTCCAGCAGCAGCGTGATCGGCGCATGGCGGAAGAGCTGTTGAGAGCCCCGCAGCCTGCGCTGCTGGTGGCGGGGGCTTTCCATGTGCGGCAGGACCTGGGCGCGCCTCTGCACCTGCAGGATGCCGACGGCGCGCGGCCGGTGGTGCTGATGCTGGCGGAGGCCGGTGAGACGCTGGGCCAGGCGCAGGCCGATTACGCCTGGTTCACCGGGTCTCCCGAGCGGGGCGATCCCTGTGCGGCCTTCGAGCCCTGAGCGGTGAGGTTGGGCGAATCGGCAGGCAAAAAAAGACCCGCCAAGAGGCGGGTCTAAAACCGTGATTAGCCTGATGAGGAGATAATCTGAAGAGCCGACTGCGTCTTCAGCTTACCGGCTGGCCTCGCGACCAGTTGGGTTAATAATAACAATTCTCATTCGTGAGTCAACGTTCGGATCGAAGTTTTTTTACCGTTCGTCGCCGTTGCTCGAAGGCATCATCTTTATTCACCCCTCAGAGGCCCGGCAGGCACTCGCGCAAGCGGCCGACCAAGCCATCCAGGCTGGCGCTGTCGTCCGTCTGCACCCGACGGCTGTGGTTCTTCTCCCCGTCGTCCAGTGGCTCGCGACCGGCCTGCTGTGCGCGTACTACGTCGAGGGTAGCGTCCGAGGGGTCGTTGCCATCCTGACGGCGCTGCTCCAGCCACTGGGCGATCACCGCTTCGGGCGCCTGGCAGTCGAGGATGACGAAGGGCACGCCGGTCTCTTCGGCGATGCGGCAGGCTTCCTGGCGCGGTTCGCGCTTGAGGTAGGTGGCGTCGATGACCACCGGATAGCCCGCTTTGAGGGCCGCTTCGGCCAGTTGATGCAGGCGCACGTAGGTGGCCTGGGTGGCGCCGCTGGAATACAGCTCGTCCAGTGCGGCCCCCGGATACAGACGCTTGCGCTCGACGTCCGAACGCAGGCGGACGGCGCCCAGGGCTTCCACCAGCCGCAGGGCCACGTGGCTCTTGCCGACAGCCGAGACGCCATGGGTGATGGCGAGGAAACGCGAGGGAATGCTGCTGTAGCTTTCGGCCAGATCGGCGAGCGCGCGGTACTGACGCAGGATCACCGCACGCTTGACCTTGTCGTCCTCCTGGCCAAGACGGAACAGGTTGATCTTCGCGCGCACCACTGCGCGGTGCGCCTTGTACAGGTTGAACAACGGCAGGCAGGCATGCTCGCCGGTGGCCTCCAGCCAGGCGCTGAGGAAGCGTCGAGCGAGGTTCTTCAGGCCGCGGTCCTCGAGGTCCATAGCCAGGAAGGCGGCATCCAGGGCGATGTCATTGAAGCGGAATTCCTCGTTGAACTCGATGCAGTCGAAGAGCACCGGCTCGCCATCGATGAGCGTGGCGTTGCCCAGGTGCAGGTCACCGTGGCATTCGCGAATGGAACCATCCTTGGCGCGGGTTTCCAGCAAGGGGCGCAGGCGCTCGATGCTGCTGAGCGTCCAGGCCTCCAGGGCGTCGAGTTGCTGCAGGTCACGCGGCTCGCTGAGCAGGGGGCGGATCTGCTCGAAGTTCTGGTACATCGGTGCCACGATGGCGTCCGCGCTGCACAGCGGATGATCGACCGGCACCTGGGGCGTACGGGCGTGGAAATCGGCGATCTGCCGGGCGAGTCCGTCGACCTGGCCACTGCACAGTTCACCGCGGGCCTGGACGGCGGCCAGCAGGTCCTGCTGGGGGAACTGGCGCATCTTCAGCGCATATTCGAAGGGCGCGCTGGCGTCATCCAGGAGCGGCGCGTCTTCGCTGCCGCTGATCGGGAGTACGTCGAGATAAAGGTCACGGGTCAGTCGCCCGTTGAGGCGCAGCTCTTCCTCGCAGAAGTGCTTGCGGCGTTCGGCGGTGGTGAAGTCTAGAAAGCCGAAGTCGACCGGCTTCTTGATCTTGTAGGCGAAGGGTCCGGTCAGCAGCACCCAGCTGATATGTGTCTCGATGACCTCGAAGGACTCCACCGGATGCGGGTAGAGGGCAGGGTTTTGCAGGGCTTGCAACAGGGCTCGGCTCACGGGACTTCCTTTGGTCGGCAGACGTTCGATTCACTTTATTATGGCGATTGTCGTTTGGTCTGCGAACTGCCAGCGCATCTGCCGGTCAGACGGCAACCGCGTATAATCCGCCACCATGACGAAATCCCGCTCCCCCCGCTCCCGCTCCAAACGCAAGTCATCCCGTCGCCCCGCGCTGCTCGGCTGGCTGGTCAAACTCGGCCTGGTCGGCCTCGTCGCATTGGGCGGCTTCGCCGTTTATCTCGATGCAGTGGTCCAGGAAAAATTCTCCGGCAAGCGCTGGACGGTGCCGGCCAAGGTCTATGCGCGTCCGCTGGAACTGTTCGCCGGCCAGCGTCTGCAGCGCGATGATTTCCTGCAGGAACTGGATGCCCTGGGCTACCGTCGCGAGAACGCAGTGGATGGACCGGGCGGTGTGGCGGTCAACGGCAACCAGGTGGTGCTGCATACCCGCGGCTTCCAGTTCTATGAAGGTGCGGAGCCCTCCCGCGAGGTGCGCGTCAGCTTCTCCGGCAACAGCGTCAGCACGCTGCGCCAGGGTGATGGCAGTGCGCTGCCGGTGGCGCGCCTGGAGCCCCTGCTGATCGGTGGTCTTTACCCTGCGCACAATGAGGACCGCATCCTCATCCAGCTCGACCAGGCACCGGCGTATTTGATCGAGGCGTTGGTCGCCACCGAGGATCGTGACTACTTCGACCATTTCGGCATTTCGCCGAAGGGCATCGCGCGCGCGCTCTGGGTCAACGCGACCTCCGGCGCCGTGGTGCAGGGTGGCAGTACCCTGACCCAGCAGTTGGTGAAGAACTTCTTCCTGACCAACGAGCGTAGCATCACGCGCAAGGCCACCGAAGCGATGATGGCCGTGTTGCTGGAGCTGCACTACAGCAAGCAGGAGATTCTGGAGGCTTACCTGAACGAGGTGTTCCTCGGCCAGGATGGCTCGCGCTCCATCCATGGTTTCGGCCTGGCCAGTCAGTATTTCTTCAACCAGCCGCTGTCCGAGTTGCGTCTGCATCAAGTTGCGTTGTTGGTGGGGATGGTCAAGGGACCGACCTACTACAACCCGCGTCGGCACCCGGAGCGGGCCCTGGCGCGGCGCAACCTGGTGATCGATCTGCTCGCCGATCAAGGCGTGGTCACCGCCGAGGAAGCTGCCCAGGCCAAGCAGCGACCGCTGGGCGTGGCGACCCGCGGCAGCCTGGCGGACAGCACCTATCCCGCCTTCATGGATCTGGTGAAGCGCCAGTTGCGCCAGGACTACCGCGAAGAGGACCTCACGGAGGAAGGCCTGCGTATCTTCACCAGCCTCGACCCGGTCCTTCAGCGCAAGGCCGAGACCTCGATGGAGGCGAGCATGAAGCGCCTGGCCGGGCGCAAGGGGAGCGATCAGTTCGAGGCGGCGATGGTCGTCACCAATCCGGAGACGGGGGAGGTACAGGCCCTGCTGGGTGGGCGTCAGCCGCGTTTCGCAGGCTTCAATCGCGCCCTTGACGCCGTGCGACCGATTGGTTCGCTGATCAAGCCGGCGATCTACCTGACAGCCCTGGAACACCCGAGCCAGTACACCCTGACCAGCCTGATCGAGGACGAGCCGTTCTCAGTCAAGGGCGCCGATGGCCAGGTGTGGACACCGCAGAACTACGATCGCCAGGCGCATGGCACGCTCTACCTGTACCAGGCGCTGGCGCACTCCTACAACCTGTCCAGCGCCCGCCTCGGGTTGGACCTGGGCGTACCACAGGTTCTCAAGACCCTGCAGCGGCTGGGCGTCGAGCGCGAGTGGCCGGCCTATCCCTCGATGCTGCTGGGTGCCGGTGCGCTGACGCCGATGGAAGTGGCGAACATGTACCAGACGCTGGCCAACGGGGGGTTCAATACGCCCCTGCGTTCGATCCGCAGCGTGCTCACCGCTCAGGGCCAGCCGCTCAAGCGCTACCCCTTCCAGATCCAGCAGCGTTTCGATGCGGGGGCCATCTACCTGACCCAGAACGCCATGCAGCGGGTGATGCGTGAGGGGACCGGGAGCGCCGTCTACAGGCAGTTGCCGGCGTCGCTGAACCTGGCCGGCAAGACCGGCACCACCAACGACTCTCGCGATGCCTGGTTCGCCGGCTTCGGTCAGGACCTGTTGGCGGTGGTCTGGGTCGGTCGCGACGACAATGGTCGTACCCCGCTGACCGGTGCCAGCGGCGCCTTGCCGATCTGGACGGAGTTCATGAAGCGCGCCGGTCCGCTATCGCTGGATATGCCCAAGCCGGATAACGTGGACTGGGCGTGGATCGACTCCCGGACCGGGCAAGGTAGTTCCCAGGACTGCCCCGGGGCCGTGCAGATGCCTTATATTCGCGGCAGTGAGCCCGTGCCCGGGCCGGGTTGTGGCCAGGCGACGCCGGGCGACTCGGTGATGGACTGGGTACGTGGCTGGTTGCAATAGATATCGAGGGGAGTGGGTGTGAATAAATCGATAGCCTTGCTCGGGCTGACGCTGGCGCTCGCCGGTTGCGTCAGCAATCCGCGCGGCGCGGTGCCAGTGGTCGATGCCGGTGCTCCAGTATCCAACCAAGAGCAGCGACTGGCTCGCCAGTCTTCCGGCTACCGGGCGCCGCAACCTAGCGCTTCGGCAAACACGGCGGCGGCGAGCGATAGCGGCGTGGTGGTGATGGTTCCGCAGGGTGCCAGCCAGTCCCCGATCCAGACCTACCCGGCGGCGTCCTCTGCACCCATCACGACCACGCCGTCCTCTGCGTATTCTCCATCGGCGCCGGCTCCCTCCGTGCCGTCATACTCCGGCGGCTATGCGCCCTCGGCACCCTCCGGCGTACCTTCTTCGAGCTCATCGTCTTCGGCGCTGTCCGCCGACGAGCAACTCGACGGTCCGGTGCTCGCCTTGCTGACCTCGGCTCAGCAGCAGCAGGGCGGTGGCGACCTGAACGGTGCTGCCTCGAGCCTCGAGCGCGCCCAGCGCATCGCTCCGCGCGAGCCGCAGGTGCTTTATCAGTTGGCCGAAGTGCGTCTGGCCCAGGGCGATGCGGCGCAGTCCGAGCAATTGGCACGGCGGGCACTGAGTTACGCCAGTGGGCGAGCGACGCTGCAGGCGAGCCTCTGGGAGCTGATTGCCAAGGCGCGCGAGCGACAGGGCGATGCCGCCGGTGCTGCCCAGGCTCGTCAGCGTGCGCAGGCACCGTCCTGATGGATGGGCGACTTCCGGCGATCGCCGAGCAATTGCTGCTGATCGAGCGTGAACTGCGCCTGCAGGGCTGGTGGCAGGACCAGCCCCCCAGTGCCGAGGCGCTGGCCAGCGATGCGCCGTTCTGCGTCGATACCCTGGCCTTCGAGCAATGGCTGCAGTGGATTTTCCTGCCGGGCATGAAAGGGCTGCTGGAAAGTGATCGGGCGCTGCCCAGCGAATCCGGCATCCGCGCCATGGCGGAGGTCGCCTACCGCACTGAGCCGTTGCGGGCGCGAGGATTGATCCAGTTGCTGCGCGAGTTCGACCAACTCATCGCCAGTGGGCGTTAGTGCCCTCGTTCAGCGTGGCGCCCGGCAGTGCTCGGATATGCCTTGCTCGGCTTCGGCGATGCGTGCCTGGCGTTCTTCCTCCGTCAGATAATGCATTCCGCCATCCTCGTCCTTGACCCGAAGCCGGGCGTTGGCGCGTAGCTGCGCCAGGCTGCTGCGCACGTTCTCGCAATAGCGCTTGAGCTCGGCTTCCTGGGTTGCGGCCTGTTGTCGTGCTTTTTCGTCGTAAGTCTGCTGAATCTCGTCTTTCATCTGGCTGTCCAGGCGCGGCAAGCGGTCGGCGCTGGGCAGCGGTTCAGGGACTGCGCTCGCGGCAGGCACTGGATTCGGCATCAGCGTGGCCGCGCTCTGGCCTGCGGGCGGCTGTTCACCGAAGTGGGTCACCCCTTGCTCATCCACCCAGCGATAGATCTGGGCGGCGTCTACGCCGAGGCTGGAGAACAACAGCAGGGCGAGTAGGGCGGAGATAGGACGCATCTGAAATCCTTGCTGAAGGGGCGCGGGCTTGCACTATACAACCCCTGGACCTGTCGCTGTCTTGCTTGGGGGTTGACTTGCCCCGCATGCCTGCCGAACAATGGGGCGTTCGTCGAAGTGGGATAGGCCGCAAGCGTACTCCAGCTCGACAACAAGTGGCGCTTACCGGCGCTTCGACCTGTGTAACACCCCGCAACGCGTTACCTCGCGCTGGGTGGGACGCTCCGAACGTGCAGGAGCGCTCCCGATACTGCCCTTTTCATTTGAGCCTCTGGGCGATGACCACCGTCATCCGTGCTCCGGCAGTAGACCTTTTAAGGGCCATCCGTGAGGGGTGGCGTACCTGGCGTTCTTGAGGTGAAAAATCGTGGAGCTCTTATCCGGCGCTGAAATGGTCGTCCGCTTCCTGCGTGACGAAGGCGTTAAGTACATCTACGGGTACCCGGGCGGTGCCTTGCTGCATATCTATGACGCGCTGTTCAAGGAAAAGGAAGTCGAGCACATCCTGGTCCGCCATGAACAGGCCGCAACGCACATGGCGGATGGATATGCCCGCGCCACCGGCAAGGCCGGCGTCGTGCTGGTGACCTCCGGTCCCGGTGCGACCAACGCCATCACTGGCATCGCTACCGCCTACATGGATTCCATCCCGATGGTGGTGATCTCCGGCCAGGTGGCGAGCAACATGGTCGGCACCGATGCCTTCCAGGAAACCGACATGGTCGGTGTTTCCCGCCCGATCGTGAAGCACAGCTTCATCATCAAGCACCCGTCGGAAATCCCCGAGGTGCTGAAGAAGGCGTTCTACATTGCCGAGTCTGGGCGTCCTGGTCCGGTGGTGGTGGATATTCCCAAGGACATGGGTGACCCGACCCAGAAGTTCGAGTACGTCTATCCGAAGAAGGCCCGCTTGCGTTCCTACAACCCGGCGGTGCGTGGACACTCCGGACAGATCCGCAAGGCCGTCGAAATGCTCCTGGCAGCCAAGCGTCCGGTCCTGTACGCCGGTGGCGGGATCATTCTCGGGCATGCCTCCGAGCCGCTCACCGAGCTGGCCCGCCTGCTCAATCTGCCAGTGACCAACACCCTGATGGGGCTGGGCGGCTTCCCGGGTACCGATCGGCAGTTCGTCGGCATGCTCGGCATGCATGGCAGCTATACGGCCAACCTGTGCATGCACCATGCGGACGTGATCCTCGCGGTCGGTGCGCGCTTCGATGACCGCGTCATCAATGGCGAAACCGCCGCCAAGTTCTGCCCCAATGCCAAGATCATCCATATCGACATCGATCCGGCGTCGATCTCCAAGACCGTGAAGGCCGATATCCCGATCGTTGGCCCGGTAGACAGCGTGCTGTCGGAAATGGTCGCGGTGTTCAAGGAAATGGGCCAGCAGCCGAACAAGGATGCGGTCGCCAACTGGTGGAAGCAGATCGAGGAGTGGCGTGGCAGCCGCGGCCTGTTCCCCTATGACAAAGGCGACGGCTCGATCATCAAGCCGCAGGCGGTGATCGAAGCGCTCTGGGAGGTCACCCGTGGTGATGCGTTCGTCGCGTCGGACGTCGGCCAGCACCAGATGTTCGCGGCGCAGTACTACCGCTTCGACAAACCCAATCGCTGGATCAACTCGGGCGGCTTGGGCACTATGGGCTTCGGCTTCCCGGCGGCGATGGGCGTCAAGTTGAACTTCCCGGATGTCGACGTGGCCTGCGTCACCGGTGAGGGCAGTATCCAGATGAACATCCAGGAACTGTCGACCTGCCTGCAATACGACCTCCCGGTGAAGATCGTCAACCTCAATAACGGCGCGCTCGGCATGGTCCGCCAGTGGCAGGACATGCAGTACAACAGCCGTCACTCGCATTCCTACATGGAGTCGCTGCCGGACTTCGTCAAGCTCGCCGAGGCCTATGGCCACGTCGGTATGCGCATCACTGAGCTCAAGGATCTCAAGCCCGGTCTCGAAGAGGCGTTCGCGCTGAAGGATCGCCTGGTGTTCCTCGATATCGCGGTGGATACCAGCGAGCACGTCTACCCGATGCAGATTCGTGGTGGCGCGATGCGCGACATGTGGCTGAGCAAGACGGAGCGGACCTGATCATGCGTCATATCATCTCCCTGCTGCTGGAAAACGAGCCGGGCGCGCTGTCCCGGGTGGTCGGCCTGTTTTCCCAGCGCAACTACAACATCGAAAGCCTGACCGTGGCGCCGACCGAGGATCCGACCCTCTCGCGCCTGACCCTCACGACGATTGGCCAGGAGGAGGTGATCGAGCAGATCACCAAGAACCTGAACAAGTTGATCGAGGTGGTCAAGCTGGTGAACCTGTCGGAAAGCGCGCACATCGAGCGCGAGCTGATGCTGGTGAAGATCAAGGCTACCGGCGCCCAGCGCGCCGAGGTCAAGCGCACCACCGACATCTTCCGTGGGCAGATCGTCGATGTCACCAGTAGCGTCTATACGGTGCAAATGGCCGGTACCAGCGACAAGCTGGACAGCTACCTGCAGGCCATCGGCACCTCGTCGATTCTGGAAACCGTACGCAGCGGCGTCACTGGCATCGCCCGTGGCGACAAGACCCTGAGTATCTGAACCTTCTAACGCAAAAGGCCGGCGCCGCCGGCAACAAGGGGAATTTCATGAAAGTGTATTACGACAAAGACTGCGATCTGTCCCTCATCCAAGGTAAGAAAGTCGCGATCATCGGCTACGGCTCCCAGGGCCACGCCCATGCCTGCAACCTGAAGGACTCCGGTGTCGACGTCGTCGTCGGTCTGCGTGCGGGTTCCTCCTCGGTCGCCAAGGCCGAAGCGCATGGTCTGAAGGTCGCCGAAGTGCCGGCCGCCGTCGCTTCCGCGGACGTGGTCATGGTTCTGACCCCCGACGAGTTCCAGGGCAAGCTGTACAAGGACGAGCTGGAGCCGAACCTGAAGAAAGGCACGACCCTGGCCTTCGCTCATGGCTTCGCCATCCACTACAACCAGGTGGTGCCGCGTGCCGATCTGGACGTGATCATGATCGCGCCGAAGGCCCCGGGTCACACCGTGCGCTCCGAGTTCGTCAAGGGCGGCGGTATCCCCGACCTGATCGCCGTGTTCCAGGACGTGTCCGGTAATGCCAAGAACCTCGCTCTGTCCTACGCCTGCGGCGTCGGCGGTGGCCGTTCCGGGATCATCGAAACCACCTTCAAGGACGAGACCGAAACCGACCTGTTCGGCGAGCAGGCCGTGCTCTGCGGTGGCGCTGTGGAACTGGTCAAAGCCGGTTTCGAAACCCTGGTCGAAGCCGGTTACGCGCCGGAAATGGCCTACTTCGAGTGCCTCCACGAGCTCAAGCTGATCGTCGACCTGATGTACGAAGGCGGCATCGCCAACATGAACTACTCCATCTCCAACAACGCGGAGTATGGCGAGTACGTGACGGGCCCCGAGGTCATCAACGCCGAGTCCCGCGCGGCGATGAAGAACGCCCTGAAGCGCATCCAGGACGGCGAGTACGCCAAGATGTTCATCACCGAAGGTAGCGCCAACTACCCGTCGATGACCGCCTACCGCCGCAACAACGCCGCGCACCCGATCGAGCAGGTCGGCGAGAAGCTGCGCGCGATGATGCCGTGGATCGCTGCCAACAAGATCGTCGACAAATCGAAGAACTGATCGACGTCTGCAGCATGAAAAAAGCGCGGCCTTGGCCGCGCTTTTTCGTTTCCGACGGGCGGTGGTGGTAGAGTGCCCGCATGGTCTGGGCGAACCCCTTCGGCGCGGCCCGGTCCTATTTTTCGAGTCCGAATCAAGGTAAGTTCCATGAGCGATTTCAACGAGGAACCAGGCAAGGAATCCTCCAGCGAAAGCCTGCTGCCCGTCGACGAGCATTTCGAGGAAGAACATGAGGCCGACGGACGCAAAGTGCGCCGGCGTGGCGTCTACCTGCTGCCGAACCTGTTCACCACGGCCAACCTGTTTGCCGGCTTCTATTCGATCATCAATGCCATGAGTGGCAATTTCTACGTGGCCGCCGCGACGGTTTTCGTAGCGATGGTGCTCGATAGTCTGGATGGTCGAGTCGCGCGTCTAACCAATACTCAGAGCGCCTTTGGCGCCGAGTACGACTCGCTCTCTGACATGGTGGCATTTGGCGTGGCGCCGGCGCTGCTCGCCTTCGAGTGGGCGCTGGGGAGCCTGGGTAAGGTCGGCTGGATGGTCGCCTTTATCTATGTCGCTGGCGCTGCGTTGCGCCTGGCGCGCTTCAACACCCAGGTGGGGAAGGCGGACAAGCGTTACTTCACCGGGTTGGCCAGTCCTGCCGCTGCTGGGGTGGTTGCCGGCACGGTATGGGCCTTCTCCGACTTTGGCATCAAGGGCTCCAACATGGCGTTCCTGGTGGCGCTGCTGGTCGCTGCCGCGGGGATGCTGATGGTCAGTAATATCAAGTACTACAGCTTCAAGGACCTGGACTTGCGGGGGCGCGTGCCCTTCGTCGCGATCCTCGCGGTAGTGTTGGTGTTCGCCGTGGTATTCAGTGACCCGCCGCGTATCCTGCTGTTGATTTTCCTTGCCTACGCTTGCTCCGGCCCGATCCAGATCCTGCTTAGAGGACGGCGTAAACAATCGACCCCATCCTGAAGGGGCCCGACGGTCCCGGGAGTCTTGCATGCTGATCAGGTCGCCCCGTTCGTCTTCCTGTCACGAGTCAGAGGTCACTCCCGAGCCGATATACCAAGCCCGCCGCCGGTTCATGGCGGGCTTGCTCGGTGCCGGGGCGGTAGCATTGGGCGCCTCGCCAATGGCGCGTGCCGCTCAGGGGCGCTATCCGGGCGTCGATGAAGTCCAGGCGCCCTCCTGGTTCAGCGATAAACTGGCTGACACGCACTGGGATGCGATGACCGTCGAGGGGGAGAGCATCACGCCCTATGACGCCGCAACGGGCTACAACAACTTCTACGAGTTCGGGACTTCGAAGAGCGACCCGGCGCGCAACGCGAGTGCGCTGCAGGTAGAGCCCTGGACGGTGGAGGTCGATGGCGAGGTCGCCAAGCCAGGGCGTTACGATATCGAGTCTCTCGTTCGACCGCAGTCTTTGGAAGAGCGCATCTACCGGTTGCGCTGCGTGGAAGCCTGGTCGATGGTCATCCCCTGGCTGGGTTTTCCTCTGGCCGATTTGCTGCGCCAGGTCGAGCCCACGGGGCAGGCTCGCTACGTGCGTTTCGAGACGGTCGTGCAAAAGAGCAACATGCCGGGGGTGGAGTCCAACTTCGCCTTGATCGACTGGCCTTACGTCGAAGGCTTGCGTCTGGATGAGGCGATGCATCCGCTCGCGTTCATGGCGGTGGGTATGTATGGCCGTGTCCTGCCCAATCAGAATGGCGCGCCGTTACGCCTGGTCGTGCCGTGGAAGTACGGTTTCAAGAGCATCAAGTCGATCGTCCGCATCAGTCTGGTGATCGAGCAGCCGCAGACCAGTTGGCCGAAGCTGGCGGCGAACGAATATGGTTTCTTCGCCAACGTCAATCCGCAGGTCGATCACCCTCGTTGGTCGCAGGCGCGCGAGCGGCGCTTGCCCAGTGGACTGTTCAATCCCAACCTCATCGACACCCGTCTGTTCAATGGCTATGACGAGGTCGCATCCCTATACAGTGGCATGGACCTGCGAAAGAACTACTGATGCGCTATCCGTTACTTCGCCTGATTCTGTTCATTGGCGCGACCCTGGTACCTGCCTACTGGCTATATCAGGCCTGGATTTTCGCCCTCGGGCCCGACCCGGGAAAGGTCCTGCTGCTCAACCTGGGGCAGGGCGCGCTGATCCTGCTTCTTGCCTCCCTTGCCATGACGCCCCTGCAGAAGGTCACTGGCTGGAGTGGCTGGATCCTGATACGTCGGCAGATCGGCCTATGGGCGTTCGCCTATGCGCTGCTTCATCTCTTCTGCTACCTGTTCTTCGTGCTGGGGTTCGAGTGGGAACGCTTTGGAACCGAGTTGGCGAAACGTCCCTACATTCTGGTCGGTGCGTTGGCGCTTCTACTGCTCCTGCCATTGGTGGTTACCTCCAATCGCATGAGCATGCGCCGCTTGGGCGCTCGCTGGAAAAGACTTCACCGGCTCGTTTATGTCGTTCTCGCGCTGGCCCTGCTGCATATGCTTTGGGTTGTGCGCTCGGACATCGGGCAGTGGTCGCTCTATGCCGGTCTCGCGGTCTTGCTGATGGCGCTGCGCTGGTCGCCCATTTCAGCGCGCCTTTCGCAGATGCGGCGCAAGGCCTGACCTCTTTTTGAAAGAAACCTCCAAAAAGCGCTTGACCGGAATTGGAAAGGCTATAGAATGCGCACCACTTCCGGCGCGGTCGTCACCGAAAAGGCCTTGAGAATCAAGGGGTTAGCGGTTAAGAAGGTGCGAGAATGACGGTGCTGCCGTCAGGCTCGAAGCGCTGGAAGGAGGAGGAAAAAGGAGTTGACAGCGAGATTGCTCGCTGTAGAATTCGCCTCCCGCTTAACGAGGTTCTCCGAACACGGTAAGCGCCAAGCGGTTGAGTAGAAAAGAAATTTTCGAAAAGTTGCTTGACAGATTGAAAGGCTGCTGTAGAATGCGCGGCCTCGGTTGAGACGAAAGCCTGACCGAAACGCTCTTTAACAAGTTGAATCAAGCAATTCGTGTGGGTGCTTGTGGATTAAGACTGAGATCGCAAGATTATCAGCATCACAAGCAACACTCGTGAATTCGAGAGTTTTTTGCGATTGCTGAGCCAAGTTTAGGGTTTTCTCAAAACCCGATCAGTATTGAACTGAAGAGTTTGATCATGGCTCAGATTGAACGCTGGCGGCAGGCCTAACACATGCAAGTCGAGCGGATGAAGGGAGCTTGCTTCCGGATTCAGCGGCGGACGGGTGAGTAATGCCTAGGAATCTGCCTGGTAGTGGGGGATAACGTTCCGAAAGGAACGCTAATACCGCATACGTCCTACGGGAGAAAGTGGGGGATCTTCGGACCTCACGCTATCAGATGAGCCTAGGTCGGATTAGCTAGTAGGTGAGGTAATGGCTCACCTAGGCGACGATCCGTAACTGGTCTGAGAGGATGATCAGTCACACTGGAACTGAGACACGGTCCAGACTCCTACGGGAGGCAGCAGTGGGGAATATTGGACAATGGGCGAAAGCCTGATCCAGCCATGCCGCGTGTGTGAAGAAGGTCTTCGGATTGTAAAGCACTTTAAGTTGGGAGGAAGGGTTGTAGATTAATACTCTGCAATTTTGACGTTACCAACAGAATAAGCACCGGCTAACTTCGTGCCAGCAGCCGCGGTAATACGAAGGGTGCAAGCGTTAATCGGAATTACTGGGCGTAAAGCGCGCGTAGGCGGTTTGTTAAGTTGAAGGTGAAATCCCCGGGCTCAACCTGGGAACTGCCTCCAAAACTGGCTGACTAGAGTGTGGTAGAGGGTGGTGGAATTTCCTGTGTAGCGGTGAAATGCGTAGATATAGGAAGGAACACCAGTGGCGAAGGCGACCACCTGGACCAACACTGACGCTGAGGTGCGAAAGCGTGGGGAGCAAACAGGATTAGATACCCTGGTAGTCCACGCCGTAAACGATGTCGACTAGCCGTTGGGGTCCTTGAGACTTTAGTGGCGCAGCTAACGCATTAAGTCGACCGCCTGGGGAGTACGGCCGCAAGGTTAAAACTCAAATGAATTGACGGGGGCCCGCACAAGCGGTGGAGCATGTGGTTTAATTCGAAGCAACGCGAAGAACCTTACCTGGCCTTGACATGCTGAGAACTTTCCAGAGATGGATTGGTGCCTTCGGGAACTCAGACACAGGTGCTGCATGGCTGTCGTCAGCTCGTGTCGTGAGATGTTGGGTTAAGTCCCGTAACGAGCGCAACCCTTGTCCTTAGTTACCAGCACGTTATGGTGGGCACTCTAAGGAGACTGCCGGTGACAAACCGGAGGAAGGTGGGGATGACGTCAAGTCATCATGGCCCTTACGGCCAGGGCTACACACGTGCTACAATGGTCGGTACAAAGGGTTGCCAAGCCGCGAGGTGGAGCCAATCCCATAAAACCGATCGTAGTCCGGATCGCAGTCTGCAACTCGACTGCGTGAAGTCGGAATCGCTAGTAATCGTGAATCAGAATGTCACGGTGAATACGTTCCCGGGCCTTGTACACACCGCCCGTCACACCATGGGAGTGGGTTGCTCCAGAAGTAGCTAGTCTAACCTTCGGGGGGACGGTTACCACGGAGTGATTCATGACTGGGGTGAAGTCGTAACAAGGTAGCCGTAGGGGAACCTGCGGCTGGATCACCTCCTTAATCGACAGATCTCCCTTGCCATAAGCACCCACACGAATTGCTTGATTCACTGACGAAGAAGCGATTGGGTTGATAGACCCGAGCGGTAAACGATTGGGTCTGTAGCTCAGTTGGTTAGAGCGCACCCCTGATAAGGGTGAGGTCGGCAGTTCGAATCTGCCCAGACCCACCAATCGATGGGGCCATAGCTCAGCTGGGAGAGCGCCTGCTTTGCACGCAGGAGGTCAGGAGTTCGATCCTCCTTGGCTCCACCATTTACCACGATTGCTTCGAAAGCTCAGAACTGAGCGCTTTTCCTGAAGAGGGAAGGGTGTTGAGTTCTGGACTTTGCGCCAGAACTGTTCTTTAAAAATTCGGGTTTGTGATAGAAGTGACTGTTTGATTGTTTTCACTGCAATCGAACAGCTCAAGGTAAAATTTGCGAGTTCAAGCGCGAATTTTCGGCGAATGTCGTCTTCACCGCCATACCGAGCTTGCCGAGAGGCAGATTGCTTGGGGTTATATGGTCAAGTGAAGAAGCGCATACGGTGGATGCCTTGGCAGTCAGAGGCGATGAAAGACGTGGTAGCCTGCGAAAAGCTTCGGGGAGTCGGCAAACAGACTTTGATCCGGAGATATCTGAATGGGGAAACCCACCGATCATAAGATCGGTATCTTACACTGAATACATAGGTGTAAGAGGCGAACCAGGGGAACTGAAACATCTAAGTACCCTGAGGAAAAGAAATCAACCGAGATTCCCTTAGTAGTGGCGAGCGAACGGGGACCAGCCCTTAAGCTTCTTGGATTTTAGTCGAACGCTCTGGAAAGTGCGGCCATAGTGGGTGATAGCCCCGTAGACGAAAGGGTCCTTGAAGTGAAAACGAGTAGGACGGCGCACGTGAAACGTTGTCTGAAGATGGGGGGACCATCCTCCAAGGCTAAATACTACTGACTGACCGATAGTGAACCAGTACCGTGAGGGAAAGGCGAAAAGAACCCCGGAGAGGGGAGTGAAATAGAACCTGAAACCGTATGCGTACAAGCAGTGGGAGCCTACTTTGTTAGGTGACTGCGTACCTTTTGTATAATGGGTCAGCGACTTATATTCAGTGGCGAGCTTAACCGTATAGGGGAGGCGTAGCGAAAGCGAGTCTTAATAGGGCGTTTAGTCGCTGGGTATAGACCCGAAACCGGGCGATCTATCCATGAGCAGGTTGAAGGTTAGGTAACACTGACTGGAGGACCGAACCGACTCCCGTTGAAAAGGTAGCGGATGACTTGTGGATCGGAGTGAAAGGCTAATCAAGCTCGGAGATAGCTGGTTCTCCTCGAAAGCTATTTAGGTAGCGCCTCGTGTATCACTGCTGGGGGTAGAGCACTGTTTCGGCTAGGGGGTCATCCCGACTTACCAAACCGATGCAAACTCCGAATACCGGCAAGTGCGAGCACGGGAGACACACGGCGGGTGCTAACGTCCGTCGTGAAAAGGGAAACAACCCAGACCGTCAGCTAAGGTCCCAAAATCCTGGTTAAGTGGGAAACGATGTGGGAAGGCTCAGACAGCTAGGAGGTTGGCTTAGAAGCAGCCATCCTTTAAAGAAAGCGTAATAGCTCACTAGTCGAGTCGGCCTGCGCGGAAGATGTAACGGGGCTCAAACCAGGTACCGAAGCTACGGGTTCATCCTCTGGATGAGCGGTAGAGGAGCGTTCTGTAAGCCTGTGAAGGTGAGTTGAGAAGCTTGCTGGAGGTATCAGAAGTGCGAATGCTGACATGAGTAACGACAATGGGTGTGAAAAACACCCACGCCGAAAGACCAAGGGTTCCTGCGCAACGTTAATCGACGCAGGGTGAGTCGGCCCCTAAGGCGAGGCAGAAATGCGTAGTCGATGGGAAACGGGTCAATATTCCCGTACTTCTAGTTACTGCGATGGGGGGACGGAGAAGGCTAGGCCAGCACGGCGTTGGTTGTCCGTGTTTAAGGTAGTAGGCTGAGATCTTAGGTAAATCCGGGATCTTAAGGCCGAGAACTGATGACGAGTGCTCTTTAGAGCGCGAAGTGGTTGATGCCCTGCTTCCAGGAAAAGCCTCTAAGCTTCAGGTAACTAGGAACCGTACCCCAAACCGACACAGGTGGTCGGGTAGAGAATACCAAGGCGCTTGAGAGAACTCGGGTGAAGGAACTAGGCAAAATGGCACCGTAACTTCGGGAGAAGGTGCGCCGGTGAGGGTGAAGGGTTTACCCCGTAAGCTCATGCCGGTCGAAGATACCAGGCCGCTGCGACTGTTTATTAAAAACACAGCACTCTGCAAACACGAAAGTGGACGTATAGGGTGTGACGCCTGCCCGGTGCCGGAAGGTTAATTGATGGGGTTAGCGCAAGCGAAGCTCTTGATCGAAGCCCCGGTAAACGGCGGCCGTAACTATAACGGTCCTAAGGTAGCGAAATTCCTTGTCGGGTAAGTTCCGACCTGCACGAATGGCGTAACGATGGCGGCGCTGTCTCCACCCGAGACTCAGTGAAATTGAAATCGCTGTGAAGATGCAGTGTATCCGCGGCTAGACGGAAAGACCCCGTGAACCTTTACTGTAGCTTTGCACTGGACTTTGAGCCTGCTTGTGTAGGATAGGTGGGAGGCTTTGAAGCGTGGACGCTAGTCTGCGTGGAGCCATCCTTGAAATACCACCCTGGCATGCTTGAGGTTCTAACTCTGCTCCGTTATCCGGAGCGAGGACAGTGTATGGTGGGCAGTTTGACTGGGGCGGTCTCCTCCTAAAGAGTAACGGAGGAGTACGAAGGTGCGCTCAGACCGGTCGGAAATCGGTCGCAGAGTATAAAGGCAAAAGCGCGCTTGACTGCGAGACAGACACGTCGAGCAGGTACGAAAGTAGGTCTTAGTGATCCGGTGGTTCTGTATGGAAGGGCCATCGCTCAACGGATAAAAGGTACTCCGGGGATAACAGGCTGATACCGCCCAAGAGTTCATATCGACGGCGGTGTTTGGCACCTCGATGTCGGCTCATCACATCCTGGGGCTGAAGCCGGTCCCAAGGGTATGGCTGTTCGCCATTTAAAGTGGTACGCGAGCTGGGTTTAGAACGTCGTGAGACAGTTCGGTCCCTATCTGCCGTGGACGTTTGAGATTTGAGAGGGGCTGACCTTAGTACGAGAGGACCGGGTTGGACGAACCTCTGGTGTTCCGGTTGTCACGCCAGTGGCATTGCCGGGTAGCTATGTTCGGAAGAGATAACCGCTGAAAGCATCTAAGCGGGAAACTTGCCTCAAGATGAGATCTCACTGGAGCCTCGAGCTCCCTAAAGGGCCGTCGGAGACTACGACGTTGATAGGCAGGGTGTGTAAGCGTTGTGAGGCGTTGAGCTAACCTGTACTAATTGCCCGTGAGGCTTGACCATATAACACCCAAACAATCTGTGGCCTAGCTGCAGAGGGTGGTGGTGAAGTCGATGTGAACCGAAAGTTCACGCATGAATTCGCAAAAAGCACTATCACAAACCCGTTTTGGGGTCGCGTCTAAACCACGATACCCCAACCCCATTGCTTGACGACCATAGAGTGTTGGAACCACCTGATCCCATCCCGAACTCAGTAGTGAAACGACATATCGCCGATGGTAGTGTGGAGCTTCTCCATGTGAGAGTAGGTCATCGTCAAGCTTCTATCCCGCCAAACCCCAGCCTGAGCGATCAGGCTGGGGTTTGGTCTTTTT